>NZ_CP140152.1:0-4800000 GCF_034479515.1 Duganella zoogloeoides | reverse complement strand
CATGCCAAAATATATCACAGCATGATGTATTTGACGGAAAAAATACCCGGGCGCCGTTGTAGCGGCCGGGTATTTTGCAGACTTAAGCGTGCTGTTTAATGAAGTCGGTGATTTTCGGGCACACCATCTCGCGCCAGCGGCGGCCCGAGAAAATGCCGTAGTGGCCGGCGCCCGGCGCGACGAAATCCTGTTTCATGTCGTCCGGAATATTGCTGCACAGGTCATGCGCGGCCTGGGTCTGGCCGGCGCCGGAAATGTCGTCGAGCTCGCCTTCGACCGTGAACAGCGCCACCGAGGTGATGTCTTGCGGCCGCACCAGCTGGCCGCCCACTTCCCAGGTGCCGCGCGGCAGGGCGAAGTCCTGGAACACGGTCTTGATGGTGTCGAGGTAGTACTCGGCGGGCATGTCCAGCACGGCGTTGTACTCGTCGTAGAACTTGCGGTGCGATTCGGCGGTTTCTTCGTCACCCTTGACCAGGTGGTTGTAGAAATCGCGGTGACTTTCGGCGTGGCGGCCCGGGTTCATGGCGATGAAGCCGGCGTGCTGCAGGAAGCCCGGGTACACCTTGCGGCCGAAACCGGGGTAGTTCGGTGGCACCGGGTAAATCACGGTGTTTTCAAACCACGAGAATTTCTTCTCGGTCGCCAGGTTGTTGACGGCCGTGGGCGAGCGGCGCGGGTCGATCGGGCCGCCCATCATGGTCATGGTTTTCGGCAGTTTGGGATCGTTGGCGGTGGCCATCAGCGCAATGGCAGCCAATACCGGCACGGTGGGCTGGCACACGGAAATCACGTGCACGTCCGGGCCCAGGTGGCGGATGAAGTCCTGCACATAATAAATGTAGTCGTCGAGGTGGAAGGCGCCATCGGCCAGCGGCACCATGCGGGCGTCGGTCCAGTCGGTGATGAAGACGTCGTGCTCGACCAGCAGGCCGCGCACGGTGTCGCGCAGCAGCGTGGAGTGGTGGCCCGACAACGGCGCGACCAGCAGCACGGTGGGCTGCGCCAGGTCCTTGATTTGCTGGTCGTCGAGGTCCTTGCGGAAATGGATCAGGCGGCAGAACGGTTTGTTGACTGTCACCTGCTCGATGATGCCCACCGGCGCGTCGAGCCCCTTGACCGGCGACGTATCGATGCCGAACGCCGGCTTTTCGTAGTCCTTGCCCAACCGGTACATCAGTTCGTAGCCGGCGGCGATGCGCTGCGCGAACGGCGTGTGCGCCAGCGGCGAGACCGGATTGCTGAAGATTTTGGCGGAGGCATCGGCCCACTGCATCAGTGGCGTGAGCATCGATCGTTGCATTTCGTGCAGTTGGTAGAGCATGGTAGTTGTCCCGGTGTTTTTATGGTGCGTTGCACCAATTCATGCATGATACGCCAATTCAGCGGCGCAGGCCGCATGGAGGGCTGGTGATCGATGCATTTTTGGTGCCTCGGGGAAAAATTACTGATATTGCGCAACAAATCCCGTCTCAAGAATAATACTGCTGCGGCCATAAAAAAAGCAGCGTTTCCGCTGCTTTTCTGTAGGACATCTACCTGAGTGTTGTGTTACTGGCGATGCGCTAGTAGCACTTGATCAAGCTTAATCAAAAACTGGCGTCTCCACGCCCAACACCTTGTGCAGCTTCGGCGAGGTGGTGGTGTATTGCATGTGGATTTTCTTGTCCGGGAAGATGTACGGTGCGGCGCCGAAGGCGGCCAGCGCGGCTTCGTGGAAGCCCGACAGGATCAGCTTTTTCTTGCCCGGATAGGTGTTGATGTCGCCCACGGCAAAGATGCCCGGCACATTGGTTTCGAACTTCTCGGTGTCTTGCACCTTGAGCTGGCGGCGCTCGATGTCCAGGCCCCATTCGGCGATCGGGCCCAGCTTCGGCGACAGGCCGTAGAACACCAGCAGCATGTCCAGCGGCACGCGGCGGGTGACGCCGTCCTGGCCGGTGACCTTCAGTTCGGTCAGCTTGTCGTCCTTGGTCTCGAAACCGGTGGCCTGGCCCACGATCAGCTGCATTTCGTAGTCGTCGCACAGCGCTTTCATCTTGGCGACCGAGGCTGGCGCGGCGCGGAAGTCTTCACGGCGGTGCAGCAGCACGACCGATTCGGCCTTGCCGACGAAGTTCAGGGCCCAGTCCAGGGCCGAGTCGCCGCCGCCGCAGATGACCAGGTTCTTGCCTTCGAACTGGGCCGGATCCTTGACCTTGTAGTGCAGTTGCGAACCTTCGAAGACGTCGATGCCGTCCACTTTCAGGGTGCGGGCCTGGAACGAACCGACGCCGGCAGCAATGAAGATAGTCTTGGTGATGAACTCGGTGCCGGCGGTGGTGGCGACGTCGAAACGGCCGTCGTCGCGGCGTTGAACCTTGACCACTTCCTGGCCCAAATGGAAGGTCGGCTCGAACGGCTCGATCTGCTTGAGCAGGTTGTCGGTCAGTTCCTGGCCGGTGCACGAAGGCACGGCCGGGATGTCGTAGATCGGCTTGTCAGGATACAGTTCGACGCATTGTCCGCCCACCGCGCCCAGCGAATCGATCACATGGGCTTTGATTTCCAGCAGACCCAGTTCGAAGACCTGGAACAGGCCGACCGGGCCGGCGCCAATGATGACGGCATCGGTTTCGATGACGCCGGTAGGGGTGACAGTGCTATTCATTCGTTTTTCCTGTGATTTCAATAGTGGTTAGGCAATACCGGCAGCGCGCTGCGCACTGTCGGTATTGCCCGGCCAGACAGACGTCTTAGCGTACCAGCAGGTGCAGCTTGTCTTTGACGTCCTTGAACTGGTCGGCTTCCGGCAGCGGGGCGACGGTCTTGGTGATCGACGGCCAGTGGCGCGACAGGTCGGCGTTGAGCTTGATGTATTGCTGCTGGTCGCCGGGCACATCTTCTTCGGCGTAAATCGCGTTGACCGGGCACTCGGCCACGCAGACGGCGCAGTCGATGCACTCGTCCGGGTCGATGGCAAGGAAGTTCGGTCCAGAGCGGAAACAATCTACCGGGCAAACATCGACGCAGTCCGTATAACGGCAGCTGATGCAAGATTCGGTGACAACGTGGGTCATAACAGTCCTATCAATGTTGGTGCGCCTCGACAAACCTACTGCGCGGCCTGCTATCGCCGCTGCGTTGCTCAGCGTACTTGAGTACGCTTGCGCTACTCCCGACGATAACAGGCCGCTCGCTACGGTTTTTCGAGGCGCCCTGTTGGTGCGCAGTGGCGTCGGCGGCGATGGCGTAACCGGCTTACCTCGGCAAAGCACTGTATTTTAAGGTAATTCCTTATTTCTCACAAACGGCGCTTATATACAATACATATAAGCAAATGCGCCGTGACCGGGCGCGGAGCCGCAGCACGACTGGCGCGCGGACTCATCGTCAGGGTTCAGGCAGGCGCGGCACTGGCGCCGCAGGGGCGCAACTGGCATGATGCAGCCTTTGTTTTACTTTGAAGGAAGTGCATGGCGGACATCAACATCGTCCAGGAACACCACCTGGCGCCCGAGCAAGCCCGTGCGGCGGCGCAACAAGTTGCGGACAAACTGTCCGAACAATTCGAATTGACGTCGCGCTGGGATGGTGATGTGCTGTGCTTCGAGCGCAGCGGCGTGAACGGCACGCTGAGTTTGCTACCGAACCAGGCGCAGCTGCATATTGCGCTCGGCTTTCCGATCAGCGCGTTTGCATCGCAGATCGAGAGCAAGGTAGCGGACAAGATGCGCCGGGTATTTACGGCAGCATAGCGGGAGGCAGGCCCATGGCTGTCCCGGGCCGGCAGGGAATTACTTCAGGTCTTCGATCAGGTCGATGTACTGTTGTTTGGCGTCGTCGGCGCTGGTGCCCTTGAGTGCATCCCAGGCGTCGAACTTGGCGCGGCCGACCATGTCGGTAAAGCCGGGACGCTCGCCGGTGGCGTCGCCCACGGAAGCCTGCTTGAACAGCGCGTAGATTTTCAGCAGGGTCATATTGTCTGGCCGTTCCGGCAGGTTTTTCGAGTCCGCCTGGGCTTGTTCGAATTGTGCTTGTAAGCTCATGTCTTCTCCTGTGTTGGGTGCAATCATCCATCATACCCGCAGCCATCGCGAAATCCGCTAGAGGAACCCCTCAAAACACGCGCCCCAAAGCACAACGGCGGCCATGGCAGGCTGTGCGCCTGGCATGAACCGCCGTGTTACTTGTCGCCGGCTGCCCATGGGCGCCAGCGGTGCTGCAATTACTTGGCTTTTTTGGCCGGGTTGACAGCCGACTTCAGGGTCGCGCCCGCCGAGAATTTCGGGGTTTTCGACGCAGCGATCTTGATCGCTTCGCCGGTAGCTGGATTGCGACCTTTGCGCGCAGCACGCTTGGCAACGGAGAAGGTGCCGAAGCCGGTGATGCCTACCGTGTCGCCTTTTTTCAGACGCTCGGTCACGATGGCGATCAAGGTGTTTACTGCGGTGTTGGCGGCAGCAGCAGACATCTCGGTGCGTTTCGCAAATTCAGCAATCAGTTCGCCTTTTTTCATTACTACCTCCTTGGTTATTAGAGCGCGCAGATTAGCATAAATATTGTCAGATGTAATGGTTTCCGCGTGAAGAGTTTCAAAGTAACCCTTGCTGCACCTGCCGCGCGCCCATTTGCACCGGATGAACCCTTGTAGTTAAAGGGCTTACGCAATCCTGACGGACTCGCATCCTGTTCAAAAAGGTTTATCATGGCACGACTTGCGCAGCGATAATGAGCAGGATGATGAGCTTTTCAGATGACACACTGATTGCCTACGCCGATGGCCAGCTGGACGACGCGACCCGCCGCGCCATCGAGCACGCCATGCAGCGCGACGCCAGCCTGCAACGCCGGGTGGCCACCCTGCGCGTGAAATCCCATGCATACAACGGACCGCAGCCGCGCTACGGTAAAGTGGTACACCTGTCGGCCATCCGGGCCCAGCGCGTGGCCGTGCAGCAGGCCGCGCGCAAGGCGCACACGCCGCGCTGGCGCTGGCCGGTCTGGACCGCGATCGGCGCCGCGCTGGTTGCCGGCTTGCTGGCGGGGCGCTTTGCGCTGGTGTACTGGCAGCCGGCCTGGCTGGGCGAACCACCGGCAGCGCCCACCACCATCATCAGCCGCAACGGCATGATGATCGCCCAGGGCAAGCTCGATCTGGCGCTGAGTCGGCAAATGGGCGGCGCCTCGCCGTCGGAGGGCGATGTGCGGGTGGGCTTGAGTTTTCTATCGAACCAGGGCGGTTATTGCCGCACCTTTACGCTGGTGGGCCTGAGCCAGGACCTGGTGGGCATGGCCTGCCGCGCCAGCGCGGAGTGGCGGGTGCCGGTACTGGTACAAAACATGCGTCCCGCGCCACAAATGAGCGCGCAGCGCGTGGCAGGTACGGAAATGCCGACAGCGGTGCTCGAAGCGATCGACCAGCGAATAGTAGGGGGAATGATGGATACGCGCGCGGAGCAGGAGGCCTTGCGGCGCAACTGGCAGCGCTGAGGGTATTGCGCGCGCTGCCAGCGGTACTACTTAACGGGATTAAACGCCCAGCAGTTCGACGTCGAAGATCAGGGTGGCATTCGGTGGAATCACGCCGCCGGCGCCGCGCGAACCGTAGCCCAGTTCCGCTGGAATGATCAACTGGCGAGCGCCGCCGATTTTCATGCCTTGCACGCCTTCGTCCCAACCACGGATGACCATGCCCGCGCCCAGTGCGAACTCGAACGGATCGTTGCGGTCTTTGCTCGAATCGAATTTGGCGCCCTTGGTGCCGTCGTCGTTACGCAGCCAGCCCGTGTAGTGCACGGTAACGTTTTGACCGGCTTTGGCTTCAGCGCCGTCGCCAACCGTCAGTTCGATGAATTGCAGGCCGGAGTCGGTAGTGATGGTGGACATAGCTTTTCCTTCTATTGTTGGGAACAAGTCATCAATTGTAGCAGCAGCGACAAGGTGGCGTCGCTGCCGATGCCTTGGCCGGTGTCGCGCGGCAGTCCGCACGGCAGAATAATTGTGAACTTTCCCCCTCGGCACAGCCGGGTTTGCACGTAAAATAAAGTCTTTGCTCCTACAAGCGATTTCTTCATGTTCAGCAGTCTCCGCCGCAATTTCCGCCATATCGTTGTTTCCAGCGTTTGCGCCGTCGCCTTCATCCAGGGCGCCCAGGCCAACGTCGTGGTGGTGCTCAACTCGCGCGATGCGACCGTGCAGTTGCTGGACCAGGCCACGTACCAGAGCTTGTCCACCTTCCCGGTCGGCAAGGAGCCGCACCACCTGATGGCCACGCCCGACAACAAGTCGCTGATCGTCGCCAGCTCGGTCGGCAACGAACTGATTTTCCTCGATCCCAAGTCGGGCCAGATCCAGCGCACCCTCAAGGACATCCTCGACCCGTACCAGATCGGCTTCTCGCCCGACCAGAAATGGTTCGTCTCGAACTCGCTGCGGCTGGACCGGGTGGACATTTACCGCTACAACGGCACCAACCTGACCCTGAACAAGCGCATTGCGCTGGCCAAGCTGCCGAGCCACATGGCGTTCGACAAGGCCAGCACCACCGCCTTCATCACCCAGCAGGGCAGCGACCAGGTCAGCGCCATCGACCTGGTCAGCGGAGCCGTCAAGTGGACCATGTCGGTTGGTAAACTGCCAGCCGGCATTGCCATGACACCGGACGACAAGTACCTGCTGGTGGGCATCATGGGCAGCGATTACGTGGAAGTGATCGACTGGAAAACCCAGAAAACGGTCAAGCGCATCAAGACCGGCATGGGGGCGCACAATTTCCGCTCGGCCGGCGACGGCCGCTACACCTATGTGTCGAACCGCGTGTCGAACTCGATTAACATCATCGACCAGAAGACCCTGGAAAACGTCGGCCAGATCAACGTACCCGGCGGCCCGGACTGCATGGAAATCACCGACGACGGCAAGACCATGTGGGTGACGCTGCGCTGGATTAAAAAGGTGGCGGTGATCGATCTGAAAACCCGCAAGATCACCAAGCTGATCCCCGTGGGACGTTCGCCGCACGGCGTATTCTTCATCAATTCCGCCCAGCGCTGATGGACCATCGTATTGCCAGACCGGTGCTGGCGCTGCTGACCGCGCTGGCGGTGCCGGCGCTGGCCGCAGCCCCTGCCACGCCGGCAGGCGTTTGCAAGGGCACCATTTATCTCACCTTTGACACCGGCAGCCAGTCGCAGGCCGAGCTGATCGCCGACACCCTCAAGCGCCACCACATCAAGGCGACGTTCTTTCTCGCCAACGAGAAGACCGTGCGCGGCGACTATTCGCTCGACCCGTCGTGGTCGGCGTACTGGAAGGCGCGCGTGGCCGAGGGCCATGCATTCGGCTCGCATACGTTCGACCACGACGTGCTGGCCGGCGAAAAGGATGGCCGGTTCCGCGTCAAGCCCGGCTTCGGTGCGTCGGCCGGCAAACTCCGCAGCCTCACACCAGACCAGTATTGCGACGAAATCAAGCGCGTCGATCGCCGTTTCGTCGAACTGACCGGGGTACACCTCGATCCATTGTGGCGCGCACCGGCCGGGCGCACGTCGCCGCGCACGGTGGCGGCGGCCAAGGCGTGCGGCTATGCGCACGTGGGCTGGGCCCCGGCCGGCTTCTCGGGCGATGAGCTCTCGAGCACGGCTTATCCAAATCCGGTATTGTTGCAAAAGTCCTTGCGCGACTTGCGCAGCGGCGACATTTTCGTGGCCCACATGGGCATCTGGTCGCGCAAGGACGCGTGGGCGCCCGCCAACCTGGAGCCGTTGATCAGCGGCCTGGAGCAAAAAGGCTTTTGCTTTGCCACGCTGCGCGAACACCCTGACTATTCTTCACTTTTCAAACCGCGATGATGCAGACAATTTCCGACTGGTTCGGCACCGCCCAGGGGTGGTTGTTCGAAACAGTGATCCAGCCGCTGGTATTCCAGCTCGGCTTCGGCGAATACATCGAGGAAGCGTTCGAGGGCACCGAGTGGCTGATGATCGGCGTGCTCGAGCTGACCTTGCTGTTCATCGTGCTGCGGCCGATGGAGGCGCTGATCCCGGTGCACAAGTTCACCGACCCGCGCGCGCGCTGGAACGATTTTATCTATACCGTGTTGCACCGCATCGGCCTGTTCTCGGTGCTGATCTTCTTCACGCTCGACCCGCTGCTCGACTCGCTGGCCGGGCTGCTGCGCTTCGAGAGTTTCCAGCCGCTCAACCTGGAATCGCTGATCCCCAATATCAGCCCGCTGGGCGCCTTCCTGGTGTACTTCGTGGTGCTCGATTTCTTCGATTACTGGTACCACCGCGCCTCGCACCAGTTCAACTGGTGGTGGGCGTTGCACGGCCTGCACCACAGCCAGCAGGACATGAACCTGTGGAGCGACAACCGCAACCACCTGCTCGACGACTTCCTGCGCGACATTTACATGGGCGTGATCGCGCTGTGCATCGGCGTGGAGCCATCGCAGTACGTGATGCTGGTGTCGGTTTCACGCATCCTGCAAAGTTTGCAGCACGCCAATGTGCGCATCCATTTCGGCTGGCTCGGCGAACGGCTGCTGGTGTCGCCGCGCTACCACCGCATGCACCACGCGATCGGCGTCGGCCACGAATCGAAAGGCGCCGGCACCCTGGGCGGCTGCAATTTCGCCGTGCTGCTGCCGGTGTGGGATATCATTTTCAGGACTGCCAACTTCACGCCCGAATTCGTTACCACCGGCATCCGCGACCAGCTGCCGAAAACCGCAGCGGACGGCACCGTCGTGCCGGGGCGCGAATACGGCAAGGGATTCTGGTCGCAGCACTGGCTGGCGTTGAAGCGCCTGGTGGAATATGCACGAAAGGATGTGGTCTGATGAGGGCAGCTCGAAAAACCTACTGCGCGTTGCATTGTCGGTCTGCGATGCTCGCTGTGCTCCAGCACAGCTGCGCTTCTCAACCAACACTGCTGCCGCTCGCGACGGTTTTTCGAGGTGCCCATGAGTAACGTGTTACGCGCCTGGGGGCGCGCTTTCCTGTCGCAATGGCACGGCAAGTTGCTGGCGATGAGCCTGGCGCCGTTCCTGCTGGCCGTGGGCGTGTGGGCAGTGCTGCTGTACGTCGGCCTGCAACCGCTGATCGACGCCATGCACGGGCTGTTTGCCGAACATAACCTGTTTTCCACCAGCACCAGCTGGCTGCGCTCGCTCGGGCTGGGCACGCTGACTGCCGTGGTGGTGCCGCTGATTTCCATGCTGCTGTTGTTGCCGCTGATGATCATGACCGCGCTGATTTTTATCGGGCTGATCGCCATGCCGGTGATCTGCCGCCACGTGGGCCTGCGCCATTATCCGCAGCTCGAGCAGCGCCACGGCGGCACCCTGATCGGCAGCGTGGGAACGGCCGTCGGCGGCATGCTGATCTTTATCGGCTTGTGGCTGCTGACCTTGCCGTTGTACGTATTTCCGCCGCTTGCCGTGCTGGTGCAGGCGATGCTGTGGGGCTGGCTGACCTGCCGCGTGATGGTGTACGACGTGCTGGCCGACTACGCCAGCGCCGAGGAGCGGCGCGCCGTCCTGGCCGAACACCGCTGGCGCCTGCTGGTGATCGGCATGGTGTCCGGCGCGGCCGGCGCCTTGCCCGGCGCGATCTGGCTCGGTGGCGTGATGGCGGTGGTATTCTTCCCGTTCCTGGCCGCCGCATCGATCTGGCTGTACGTGCTGGTATTTATCTTTACCGGGTTGTGGTTTGCCTATTACTGCATGGAAGCGCTGGCGCGCATGCGCGCCAAGGAACCGGCAGTGGTTGACCCCACCCCGATTGAACTCTGAGAAAGCGGGATCTTATGGCGATCGGACTTATCATCATCGGCGACGAAATCCTGTCCGGCAGGCGCGTCGATCAGCACTTTTCCAAGGTGGTGCAGTTGCTGGCCGCACGCGGCCTGAAACTCGACTGGGCCGACATCCTCGGCGACGAGCCGGCGCGCATCGTGGCGACGTTGAAGCGCACGTTTGCCACCGGCGACATCGTGTTCTGCTGCGGCGGCATCGGCGCCACGCCCGACGACCACACGCGCCAGGCGGCTGCCGACGCGCTGGGTTTGCCGCTGGTGCTGCACGAACAGGGCAAGCGCAACATCGAGCAGCGCATTGTGCAAATGGGCGAGGAGGCCGGCCAGCCGGCCGATTTGAATTCGCCGGAAAACCTGCACCGCCTGAAAATGGCCGAGTTTGCCGAAGGCGCGGACCTGATCCCCAACCCGTACAACAACATCGCCGGTTTCTCGCTGCACCAGCATTATTTTGTGCCAGGCTTTCCGGTCATGGCCTGGCCCATGATCGAATGGGTGTTAGACAACAAATATGCCAACCTGTTCAACCGCGAACCGCACCTGGAGCAGTCGGTGCTGGTGTACGAGGCGGCCGAGTCGTCGCTGACGCCGCTGATGGTGGCGCTCGAAGAGCAGTATGCGCGCGTAAAAGTGTTCAGCCTGCCGAGCGTGGGCGACGCCACCACGCGCCGCCACATCGAGCTGGGCGTGAAGGGCGAACCGGCGCAGACGCTCGAAGCGTTCCAGCAATTGCGCGACGAGCTGACGCGCCTGGGCGTGGAGTTCGCGGCGCAGTAAAGCACATGCTGCCCATGCAGCGGCGGATGTCTCTCCCTGAAGGTGTATGGGTGTAGTCGCCGTCGTTGTTTTTTTGCGAAAATGCGCACCGTAAAGCAATTATTCTGCGAACGCACCGGTCTGTACCGTCGCCTTGTGGTGCAATGGTAACTAGCACTCTTTACTGAATAGCTGACCGGTTTGTCTCATATGTTAAGCAATCGTCGTTACCGCCGGCCCCTGGTGCGTGCAGCGCGCAAATTGCGCGCAGGCGCGGCAGTCCTGGGATTTCGACGCAAGCGTCACCTTCAAGTCGTTCCCCCCATGCCCATAGAAGATTCCGAAGCGCATCTCGCGCCGGCGCAGCCTGACGCGCCACCGTCCGAACCACCCAAGAAGAGCAAGCGCACGCGCAACGCCTTCATCCTCGTGCTGCTGGTCGGCGCCTCGTTTGCCGTGTACCTCGGCGTGCAGGAAAGCCGCACGTCCGCCATGCAGGCGCGCATTTTCACCGACCTGGCCGGCAAGATGACCTGGAAGGTGCAGCCGGGCCTGAGCAAGGCTATCCGGTTCCCGCACGACAGCCCGTACGACGAGCGCCTCGGCTACTCGAGCTTGCCTGACTATATCGGCCGCCTGAGCGAGCGCGAATACAAGGTCGGCGCGCAGTCGCGCATGTCGCCCAAGATGCTGGAGCTGGCCGAGCGCGGCATCTTCCCGGTGTACCACGAAAAAACCAAGACCGGCCTGACCATCTACGATTGCCGCGCCCAGCAGCTGTACGCCACTGCTTACCCGGAACGCATCTACGGCAAGTTCGAGCAGGCGCCGATGGCGCTGATCAGCTCCCTGCTGTACATCGAAAACCGCGAACTGCTCGACAATACCTACCCGAAACGCAACCCGGCCGTGGAATGGGACCGGCTGGCCAAGGCCGTGCTCGAGAAAAGCATGAGCGCACTGGGCGCCGGCCACCGCGCCGCCGGCGGCAGTACGCTGGCCACGCAAATCGAGAAATACCGTCACTCGCCCGAAGGGCGTACCGGCTCGATGACCGACAAGCTGCAGCAGATGATCTCGGCCAGCCTGCGCTCGTACCAGGACGGCCCGGACACCACCAAGGCGCGCCGCCGCATCGTCATCGAGTACCTGAACACAGTGCCGTTGTCGGCCAAGCCCGGCTACGGCGAAGTCAACGGCGTCGGCGATGGCATGTGGGTGTGGTATGGCCGTGGTTTCGACGAGTTCAACCGCATCATGGCGCGCGACCTGGAAAAACCCGATGCCGATACCGCGCTGGTGTACAAGGAAGCGCTGAGCCTGATGATCGCGCAGCGCCGTCCCAGCTATTACCTCGGTGACGGCGCCGAAGACCTCGACCAGCTGGCCGACGCCCACCTGCGCATCCTGGCCAAGGACGGCGTGATCACGGCCGCCATGCGCGACATGGCCTTGAAACAAAAACTGCATCCGGCCAAGGGCAACGGCCTGCAAGCGGCGCCGCCGATGACCTTTGTGTCGCGCAAGGCCACCAACGCCATCCGCAACCACCTGGCCAACCTGCTGGGCGACAACCGGATGTACAACCTTGACCGCCTGGACCTGGACGTGACCAGCACGCTGGACGCGCAGGCGCAAACGGCCGTCACGCAAGTGCTCAATGACCTGCGCGACCCCGAGCGCGCCAAGGCTGCTGGCCTGACCGGCAAGGGCATGCTCGGCAACGGCGACCCGGCCAACGTGGTGTACAGCTTTACCTTGCTGGAAAAGGGCAAGGACACCAACTTCCTGCGCCTGCAAACCGACAACTACGACCAGCCGCTCGACATCAACGAAGGCGCCAAGCTCGACCTGGGTTCCACGGCCAAGCTGCGCACGCTGGTCAGCTATCTCGACATCATGGACCAGCTGCACAAGAAATACGCCGGCATGAGTGCGGCGGAGCTGGGCAAGGTGGTGGTTGATCCGCAGGACAAGCTGTCGCTGTGGGCAGTCGATTACTTCAAGGGCTTGCCGGTGGGCGGCGAGGCGCGGGCGTTGACGCCGATGCTGCACGCGGCGATGGAGCGCAAGTATTCGGGCAACCCGGGCGAGGGCTTCTTCACCGGTGGCGGCCTGCATTACTTCGGTAACTTCTCCAAGGAAGACAACGGCAAAATCCTGACCGTGACCGAGGCGCTGCGCCGCTCGACCAACCTGGTGTTCGTGCGCCTGATGCGCGACGTCGCCAAGTTCTACATGTTCCAGACGCCGGGTTCGTCCGCTTCGCTGCTGGCCGACGCCGACGATCCGCGCCGCGCCCAGTACCTGGCGCGCTTTGCGGACAAGGAAGGCAAGGAGTTCCTGGCGCGCTTCTGGGCCAAGTACAAGGGCAAGCCGGTCTCCGAGTTCGACAACATCATGCTGGCCAACCTGCGCCGCACGCCGGTGCGCCTGGCCGTGATCCACCGCACCGTGTATCCGAAAGCGAGCCAGCAGGAGTTCGCGTCGTTCCTGCGCGCCAACCTGTCGTCGCAAAACGAGGTCTCGGACGAAAAAGTCGCCAAGCTGTACGACCAGTATGCGATCGACCAGTGGTCGCTGGCCGATCGCGGCTACCTGGCCAGCGTGCACCCGCTGGAACTGTGGATGGTGGCTTACCTGCACGCCAACCCGGGCGCCACCCTGACGCAGGTGAACGCGGCCAGCGAGAAGGAGCGCCAGGACGTGTACCAGTGGCTGCTGAAAACCAAGCGCAAGCACGCCCAGGATCGCCGCATCGCCGGCCTGCTGGAAGTCGAAGGCTTCATGGAAGTGCACAAGCAGTGGAAGAAGATGGGTTATCCGTTCGATTCGCTGGTGCCGTCGTACGCGACCACGCTGGGCGCGTCGGCCGACCGGCCGGCTGCGCTGGCCGAGCTGATGGGCATCATCGTCAACGGCGGCGTGCGCAAGACCAGCCAGCGCGTGACCACTTTGCACTTCGCCAAGAACACGCCGTACGACACCACCGTCACCCGCGCCAAGCCGGTGGGCAACGAGCAGGTGCTGGCGCCGGAAGTGGCGCAGGTGGTGGCCGAAGCGATCCGGGGCGTGGTATCGGACGGTACCGCCAAACGCGCGCGCGGGGCGTTCACGACTTCGGACGGCACCTTGCTGCCGGTGGGCGGCAAGACCGGGACCGGCGACCAGCGCTTCGACGTGTATGGCGGTGGCGGACGCCTGATCGAGTCGCGCTACGTGAACCGGTCGGCGACGTTCGTGTTCAATATCGGCGAGCGCTTCTTTGGCAGCATGACTGCGTATGTGCACGGGCCGGAGTCGAAGAACTACGACTTCACCAGCGCGCTGCCGGTGCAGTTGCTGGTGGTGCTGGCGCCGCATTTGATGCCGCTGATCGACCCGCACCCGGTCGTCAAGCCGGCGGTGGTACCGCCGGTGGTGCCGGGCACGGCGCCCGAAGTGGCGGCCACCCAGCCCAAACCGGTGGCGGCAGCGCCGCTGCGGGCCTGCGGCGGCTGATGTAGCGCTGGCCGTTGCGCCGTCATCCCGCACCGGCGGCCCGCCGCCCGGGCGGGGA
The DNA here is from genome assembly GCF_034479515.1 of Duganella zoogloeoides. Classification (NCBI taxonomy): domain Bacteria; kingdom Pseudomonadati; phylum Pseudomonadota; class Betaproteobacteria; order Burkholderiales; family Oxalobacteraceae; genus Duganella; species Duganella zoogloeoides. The sequence continues at coordinate 4,785,884 of NZ_CP140152.1, read as the reverse complement.
TCCCGTCTGGTGCCGGCCACTCGGTTTCACTTGCATACGGCGCCGATTGTTGGCAATGTAGCACCCCATGAAACCGATGCGCCACCACATGTCCAAAATCCTCAAGTTCACGCAGTTCTCCTTGCGTGACTTGTTCGCGTCCACCTTGCCCACCGTGCTGCTGATTGTCGGCGTGTGCCTGCTCGCTTACTGGCTGGTCGATCCGGCGCCGCCGCGCACGGTGCGGCTCGGTACCGGCCAGGAAAACAGCGCCTACGAAGAATTCGGCAAGAAATACGCGGCCATGCTGGCCAAGCACGGCGTGACGGTGACGCTGGTGCCATCGGCCGGGTCCGGTGAAAACCTGCACAACCTGCGCGACGGCAAGGTCGATATCGCCTTCGTGCAAAGCGGCAGCACCAATGAAGAAACGGCCGACCGCGAGGAGCTGACCTCGCTGGGCAGCCTGTTCGTCGAACCGCTGTGGCTGTTCCTGCGCGAACCGAAAGATAAAAAGCCGATCACCCAGCTGAGCCAGCTGCGCGGCATGAAGATCAATTTCGGTCCCAAGGGCGCCGGCGCGCCGCGCCTGCTGCACCAGGTGCTGGAATTGAACGGCCTGGAAACGGGCGACGTCCAGCGCCTCTCGCTGGCCAATACGCCAGCCGTGGTGGAACTGCTGGAAGGGCGCATCGACGGCCTGGTCTTTACTTCCGCGCCGGAAGCGCCGCTGATCCAGATGCTGCTGCAAACGCCGGGCATCCAGTTGTTCGACTTTACCCAGGCCGAGGCTTATGCGCGCAAGCTGCCGTTCCTCACGCATGTGACGCTGCCGCAGGGCATCGTTGATCTGGGCCGCGACATTCCGGCACGCGAGTACAGCCTGATCGCGCCGACGGCCACGCTGGTGGCGCGCGAGGATATGCATCCGGCGCTGATCGACCTGTTCGTGCAGGGCGCCAGCAGCATCCACAACGGCGCCGGCTGGTTCCAGCAGCAGGGGCAGTTCCCGTCGGCCAAGTACACCGAGATTCCGGTCGATGCCGAAGCGGCCAAGTTCTACAAGAACGGGCCGCCGCTGCTGCAACGGTATATGCCGTTCTGGGCCGCCAACTTCCTCGATCGCATGTGGGTGGTGATGCTGGCGCTGAGCGCGCTGATCCTGCCGCTATCGAAGATCGTGCCGCCGCTGTACGTGTGGCGCATTCGTTCGCGCGTGTATAAATGGTATGGACAGCTGCGCACGGTGGAGCAGAAGGTGGAAGAAGCGCCGGAAGGGGCGCGCATGCAGGTGTACGAAGAGCAACTGCGGCGCCTGGACGAGATCGAGGAGCTGGTCAACCAGATTTCGATCCCGCTATCGTTTGCCGACGGCCTGTATGGCTTGCGCTCCCACATACAGTTCGTGCGCAAGCGCATTCAGTTCCTGATGGCGGAAGGGGCGGAGGCGCTGCCCGTTTAATTAAGCCCCGGTCCAGGGCAAGCCGGCTTTGCACCAGCCGTTGAGGTTCTTGCGATGGGTGGCATCATCCTTGTCTCCCTCGAACCCTTCGAGGATATCGAAACAGTGCTGGTAGCCGTGTTCTGACGCCAGCTTGGCTGCACCACGCGAGCGCACGCCGGAGCGGCACAGGAACAGCAACACCTGGTCCTTGCGCGCCACCGAGTTCAATTGCTCGATAAATTCGTGGTTGGCATTGCCGCCAGGGTAAGTCGTCCACTGCACCGCACCATGTTGGGCCTCGGGGATTTTCACGCGGCCCACCCAGTCGCGCTCCGCGTTGGTGCGCACGTCCACCAGCTTGACAGCATTGTCGAGCCCCAGCAGCTCGAACGCTTCCTCGGGCGTGACCGCGCCAGCGTAGGCCCAGTCCTTGTTGCGGCCGCGCGCCGTCGCCAGAATCTCATCAATTTTGCTCATGTCATGTTCCAGTAGAGGTTTCAGATTATTATAAGCGTCCTGTGTGGCCGAAGATGGTATGCACCAAAACGAGGCATTTTCAGGCGGAATTCCAAAACCGCACAAATTCAGTGCGGTTTTTTGAAAATGCACCGCGATGGTGCCGCCTTGATCGTTGTCAAATTTGCGCTGTGCTACCGTGTGCCCAATTTTGGACGCACTTGGCGGCAAGTTCAAGGACGCTATCAACATAACCTTATGAGATTGTTATGCAATCGCAGGGGCGTATCGGCTGGCATGGATACTGCTTAGTGTAGGTGCACCAGTTCCGCAAATTATCTTAGGAGAGACGCATGGCAATGACAGCCGCAGAAGTTCTGAAAATGGTCCAGGAAAACGAAGTGAAATTCGTTGATTTCCGTTTCGCTGATACCCGTGGTAAAGAACAGCACGTTACCGTGCCAGTGTCGCACTTCGACATCGACAAGTTCGAATCGGGTCACGCATTCGACGGTTCCTCGATCGCCGGCTGGAAGGGTATTGAAGCATCGGACATGATCCTGATGCCTGATCCAAACACCGCGAACATCGATCCCTTCATGGAAGAGACCACGCTGTTCATGCAATGCGACGTGATCGAGCCTGCCGACGGCAAAGGCTACGACCGCGACCCACGCTCCATCGCCAAGCGCGCTGAAGCCTACCTGAAATCGTCGGGCCTGGGCGACACCGCCTACTTCGGTCCCGAGCCAGAATTCTTCATCTTCGACAGCGTCCGCTGGAAAATCGACATGTCGGGTTGCTTCGTCAAGATCGACTCCGACGAAGCGTCGTGGACCACCGGCGAAAAAATCGAAGGCGGCAACAGCGGCCATCGTCCAACCGTCAAGGGCGGCTACTTCCCGGTTCCTCCAGTGGACAGCTTCCAGGACATGCGTTCGGAAATGTGCCTGATCCTCGAATCGCTGGGCATCCCGGTCGAAGTGCACCACCACGAAGTGGCTGGCGCTGGCCAGAACGAAATCGGCACCAAGTTCTCGACCCTGGTCGAGCGCGCCGACTGGACCCAGAACCTGAAATACGTGGTCTGGAACGTGGCCCACAGCTACGGCAAAACCGCGACCTTCATGCCAAAACCTATCGTTGGCGACAACGGTTCGGGCATGCACGTGCACCAGTCGATCTGGAAAGACGGCGTCAACCTGTTCGCTGGCGACGGCTATGCCGGCCTGTCCGATACCGCACTGTTCTACATCGGCGGCATCATCAAGCACGCCAAGGCACTGAACGCGATCACCAACCCGGGCACCAACTCGTACAAGCGCCTGGTGCCAGGCTTCGAAGCGCCGGTCAAGTTGGCGTACTCGGCTAAAAACCGTTCGGCATCGATCCGTATCCCGCACGTGGCCAATCCAAAAGGCCGTCGTATCGAGACCCGTTTCCCGGATCCACTGGCCAACGTGTACCTGTGCTTTGCCGCGCTGCTGATGGCTGGCCTGGACGGTATCCAGAACAAGATCCACCCGGGCGAAGCAGCGTCGAAAGACCTGTACCACCTGCCGCCGGAAGAAGACGCACTGATCCCGACCGTGTGCGCTTCGCTGGAAGAGGCGCTGGAAAACCTGGACAAGGATCGCGAATTCCTGACCCGTGGCGGCGTGTTCTCCGACTCGATGATCGATGCCTACATCGAACTGAAAATGCAGGACGTCCAGCGCATGCGCATGACGACCCATCCTGCAGAGTTCGACATGTACTACTCGCTGTAATTGCAGTCTGCCTGGCGCCGTGGTAACGCGGCACATGGCACGTATAAAACGCGGGGAAGGCGAAGGCTTTCCCCGCGTTTTTGTTTGGGGTGTTGTATAGTCGCGTGGACCCACCCATCCACGGAATGACGAATGATTTTGAGTTTGCAACGCGGCGCGTTGGCTTGCATGCTGGCGCTGGTGAGCGCTTCCGCTGCTGCCCAGGGCGTGATCTACAAGTGCACGCCGCCAGGCGGCAGCGTCGAGTACACGGATATCAAGCGCGGCAACTACTGCACGGCGATGGACTTGCCGGGCACGGTGATCGCCGCGCCGCCACGGCGGGCTGCGCCGGCACGGTCGCCGACGCAGGCAGGCCAGCCAGCCGCTGTCCCGGTGCCTGCAGCGTTCCCGCGCGTGGACAATGCCGAGCAGCGCGCGCGCGATGCTGACCGCCGCGCCATCCTCGAAGACGAGCTCAAAAGCGAGCAGCAAAAACTGGCCGAGTTGCGCTTTGAATACAACAACGGCGCGCCCGAACGGCGCGGCGACGAGCGTAACTATGCCAAGTACCAGGAACGCACGGCCACGCTGCGCGACAGCGTGGGCCGCGCCGAAAAAAACGTCGAAGCCCTGAAACGTGAAATCGCCAATATCCGCTAACCTGCTTTCCCCATGAGTCCCCGATGAGCCTTGTCAACGCACTGAATCACCCTGCACGCCCGGCCATGCTGGCCGGCCTGGAATTGCTGGCCTCCGCCGTCGTCATGCTCGATGCCGACGGCCATATCGCCTACGCCAACGCGGCGGCGGAAAATCTGCTGGCCAGTTCGCTCAAAGCGATGTCGCGCCAAAAGCTCAGCGCCCAGTTCATCAATCCCGACGAGCTCGATCACATCTGCGCCCAGGCGCGCGAACACAAGTTTTCCGACCTGCGCCAGGATCTCACGCTCGAGCGCGCCGGCCGCGATCCGCTGCACGTGCACAGCATCGTCTCGGCGCTCGACGAACCGCCCGGCCATATCCTGATCGAGCTGCGCGAGCACTTGCAGCATTTAAAACTCGACCGCGAGGAACGCATCCTCGACCAGAGCCAGGTGAACAAGGAACTGATCCGCAATCTGGCCCACGAAATCAAGAATCCGCTGGGCGGCATTCGCGGCGCCGCGCAGTTGCTGGAGATGGAGCTGCCGGCGCTGCACGCGGTGCAATTGCGCGAATACACGCAAGTGATCATCAAGGAAGCGGACCGCCTGCAAACGCTGGTGGACCGCCTGCTGGCGCCGCACCGCCGGCCGCACATCGTGGGCGACGTCAACATCCACGAAGTGCTCGAACGCGTGCGCAGCCTGATGCTGGCCGAGTTCCCGTCCGGCCTGACGATCTTGCGCGATTACGACGCGTCGATTCCCGAGTTCCGCGGCGACAAGGAGCAGCTGATCCAGACCGTCCTGAACATCGCCCACAACGCCGCGCAAGCGCTGGCCGCGCAGATGGAAGAGGGGACAGCGCAGATTATTTTGAAGACCCGGGTGGCGCGCCAGGTGACGTTGGCCAAGGTACGGTACGGGCTGGCATTAGACTTGCATATCATCGACAATGGGCCGGGCATCGCACCCCAGATCCGTGACCGTATTTTCTACCCGCTGGTGTCGGGCAGGGAAGGCGGCAGCGGACTGGGACTGACATTGGCGCAAACCTTCGTGCAACAGCACATGGGCGTGATCGAATGCGACAGCCGGCCTGGATACACGGATTTCCGCATCCTGCTGCCATTGCCATAAGTGGTGGCAGACAGGTGCGACTTCCCTCGATAGACGATCCACGCGGGAAATACACAACACATGAAGCCAATCTGGATAGTAGACGACGACGAATCGATCCGCTGGGTACTGGAAAAAGCGCTGGCCCGGGAGAACCTGGCCACGAAGAGTTTTGCCAATGCGCGCGATGCCATCGCCGCGCTCGAATACGAGACGCCGCAAGTGCTGGTGTCCGACATCCGCATGCCGGGCGATTCCGGCCTCGACCTGCTGCAACTGGTGAAGTCGCGCTTCCCCGGCCTGCCGGTCATCATCATCACGGCGTTTTCCGACCTCGATTCGGCAGTGGCGGCCTTCCAGGGCGGCGCCTTCGAATACCTGGCCAAGCCGTTCGACATCGACAAGGCCGTCGAACTGATACGCCGTGCGCTCGACGAGAGCCTGCGCGAGACCAGTGTCGAATCGGGCCCGGCGGAAACGCCGGAAATCCTCGGCCAGGCGCCGGCGATGCAGGAAGTCTTCCGCGCCATCGGCCGCCTGTCGCAGTCGAACGTCACGGTGCTCATTACCGGTGAATCGGGTTCCGGTAAAGAACTGGTGGCGCGCGCGCTGCACAAGCACAGCCCGCGGGCGGCGCAGCCGTTCATCGCGCTCAATACGGCGGCGATCCCGAAAGACTTGCTCGAATCCGAGTTGTTCGGCCACGAGCGCGGCGCCTTCACCGGCGCCCAGACCACCCGGCGCGGCCGCTTCGAGCAGGCCGAGAACGGCACCCTGTTTTTGGATGAGATCGGCGACATGCCGTTCGACCTGCAAACCCGCTTGCTGCGGGTGCTGTCCGACGGCCATTTCTACCGCGTCGGCGGCCACCAGCCGATCAAGGCCAATGTGCGGGTGATTACCGCCACCCACCAGAATCTCGAACAGCGCGTGCGCGAAGGCCTGTTCCGCGAGGACTTGTATCACCGCCTTAACGTCATCCGCCTGCGCCTGCCCAGTTTGAGGGAACGGCGTGAAGACATCCCCATTTTGGTGCGCCACTTCCTGGTGCAGAGCGCCAAGCAGCTGGGCGTGGAAGCGAAGCGCATGAGCGACGCCGCGTTGACCTTCCTGTGCGGCCTGGAGTTGCCCGGCAATGTGCGCCAGCTGGAAAACCTGTGCAACTGGATCACCGTGATGGCGCCGGGCCAGACCGTCGAGGTGAAGGACTTGCCGCTGGAGCTGACCCAGGAGCAGCCGGCCGCCGGTGGCAACGCCGGACTGTTCTCGCTGACGGAAGGATATAGCGCCGTCCAGCACCACGGCACCGTGATGCCGATTGCCGCACATGATGTGTCAGCGTCCGCCCAGGCAGCGCCTGCGCCGGCCACGCCGGAAGCCTGGCTGAATCTGCTGGAAATGCAGGCTGCGTCCATGCTCAGCGGTGGCCAGCAGGAAGTGATGGCGGTACTGGGGCGGCAGTTCGAGTCGGCCCTGATCCGCACCGCGCTCAAGCACACCCACGGCCGCAAGAACGACGCAGCGGTACGCCTGGGCATCGGCCGCAACACCATCACCCGCAAGATCGCCGAACTGGGCATCGACGGCGCCAAGGACGACTGACGCCACATTCATTGCCGGCAGTACCGTTGTACAAGTTTCAGGTAAGCTCTTGGCTGCAAAGCCAAGGGCTTTATTTTTTTATGGAATGTGTATGCTGCTCAATTGTGTCGCCTATGAGGATGGGCAAAAACTGGCCGATATCCCGGTCGAAGAAATCAGTGATTACATGGAGAAGCCCGAGACCTTCGTCTGGGTGGCGCTGCACGAGGCTACTCCCGAAGAGCTCACGACCATGCAGCATGAATTCGGCCTGCACGAACTGGCGGTGGAAGACGCCAGCCGCGGCCACCAGCGCCCCAAGATCGAGGAATACGGCGACTCGCTGTTCGTGGTGGTAAAAACCGTCGAATGCCGCGATGGCGACGTCGTGCTGGGCGAGGTCGATATCTTCGTCGGCCAGAACTACGTGCTGTCCTCGCGCGACGGTCAGAGCACCAAGGGTTTCTTAGGGGTGCGGGCGCGTGCCGAGCGTGAGCCGCACATGTTGCGCAAGGGCCCGGCCTTCGTGCTGTACGCACTGATGGACGCGATTGTCGATCGTTACTTCCCGGTGCTGGAAATGTTGGAAACCGAGCTGGAAAAGATCGAGGAGCTGATCTTCAGCCAGGGCAAGCAGCGCGACAATATCGAGCGCCTGTACGAACTCAAGGGAAAAGTGACCACGGTGCGCCACGCCGTGGTGCCGATGATGGAAGCGGTAGGGCGCCTGTACGGCGGCCGGGTGCCGTCGATGTGCCTGGACACCCAGGATTATTTCCGCGACGTCCACGACCACCTGCACCGCATCAGCGCGTCGCTCGACACCATTCGCGACACCATTGCCACGGCAATCCAGGTCAACCTGTCGATGACGGCCATCGAAGAGAGCGAAGTGAACAAGCGGCTGGCGGCGTGGGCGGCGATCTTTGCGATCGTTACCGCGTTTGCCGGTGTGTGGGGGATGAACTTCAAGTTCATGCCCGAGCTGGAGTGGAAGTACGGCTATCCGATGGCGCTGTCCATCATGATCTTCGTGTGCTGGATCTTGCACCGGCGGTTCAAGCGGGCCGGGTGGTTGTAAATGAAAAAAGCCCCGGCGCTTGCGAGCCGGGGCTTCATGTTCCAATCAGCTGATTAGAAGTTGTAGGTGCCGCGCAGGTAGAAGGTGCGGCCCATTGGATCGGCGTAACGTGGATCGTAACCCGACTGGAACGCGGTGGTCTGGTACGACAGCGGTGGATCGCGATCGAACAGGTTGCGCACGCCGGCGGTCAGGGTCAGGCCCTTGATCGCTTGCCACGAACCATAGCCGTCGAAGGTCGTGTACGACGGCACGTGATTGAGGCCGTAGTCTTCCGATTCCTGGTCCTGGTAACCCGATTTGTAGCGGGCGGTCAGGCCTGCGCCGAACTTGTCCTTGCTCCAGTTGACGTTGACGGTATTCTGCCAGCGGAAGATCACGCCGTCGCCCGAGAACGAGGCCAGCTTGTTGTTGAAGTTGCCGCCAACGAAGTTCTGGTACTCGTACTTGTGCACCCAGGTGCTGTTCATGGCGAACGTGAAGTTACCGTAATCCTTGGTGCGCAAGCGGTAGTTGGCTGCCAGATCGACGCCGTTGGTGTTCATGTCACCGAGGTTCTGGTTGTGCAGGTCCAGGTAGCCGCAAGTAATCGGGCTAGGGCACTGCGAACCATCGGTGGCCAGATCGCCGGCCGGGTTGCGGTGGTACACCGACGCGAAGGTTACCGGATCACGCAGCACGTCGGAGTCTTTCAGCGTGCTGATCTGCTGCTCGAGGCGGATGTTCCAGTAGTCGGCGGACAGGGTCAGGTTGGCGACCGGTTCCCACACGATGCCGATGTTGCCCGACTTCGAACGCTCCGGGCTCAGGTTGCGGTTGCCGCCGTTGAGTACCTGGAATTGCTGACCGCAATTGGTGATCTCCGATTTGCCGTCGACAACAACGCCACCGGGGCAGTTGATCGGATCGTTGAGTGCGTTGGCGGCATTGGTGTACGCATCTTGCGCATACAGTTCATACAGCGACGGCGCGCGGAAGCCCTTCGAGTACGAACCACGCACCAGTACCGAACGGGCCGGCTGGTAGCGGAAGCTGAACTTCGGATTGGTGGTGTGGCCGAAGTCGCTGTACTTGTCGTAACGCACCGCTGCGGTGACGTCGAGGTTTTTCAGCAGTGGCACGTTCAGCTCGGAGAAGAACGCGGTCACGGTACGCTTGCCCACGCTCAGGCCGGCCGGATCGATACCGGTCGATGCCACCACGCGCTCGGCGAACGGGGTATTGACTGCGCTGCGGAATTCCTGGTGCTCGTACTGTGCACCCACGGCCAGGCCGGCCTGGGTGCCGGTCTTGAACCAGTCGCCCACTTCGCGGCTGGCCTTGAAGTCGGCGCCCTTGTTGGTGCCTTGTGCATTCTGGATGTTGCCGCTGAGCGCAGCGCTGTTGATCAGTGCCATGCCGGCGTCGTCCTGCGCGCCGAACACGTTGATCACGCCATCGCGTACGCCCTGGGTGATGATGCCGCCATCGCTGTAGCCGTTCAGGTTCTGCTTGACCTTGTTGCGGTTGTAAGTCAGCGCGGTCTGGTAATCCCACCCGGCCACGGCGCCGTTCAGCGACACCACCAGGCGGTTTTGCTTGTTGATGCTCTCGTCGGTACGCACGCCGGTTGGCATGTCGCGCCAGCGCGCCTGCACGAAGCCCGGATTGACACCGGCGGGCAGATCGTTTTCCGTGTAGTTCGGGTTGATGCCGATGGCGTCAGGCGTGGCGCCGTTGCCCGGGAAGTAAGGGTTGAGCGTGCCATTCGGACGCAGGCGGTTGATGTACAGATTGCCGTAAGGGACCGGGGCGATCGTGGTGCCGACCTTGCTTTCGGTGGACAGCAATTCCACGCCCAGTTCATGGTTCTCGTTCAGCTTGAAGGTACCCTTGACCAGGCCGGTGGTGCGTTCGCTCTTCGGCACGTAGTCGACGAACGGCGACGTGGTCATGTAGCAGCTGCTGCCGCTGGCAGGGATCAGGAAGTCGCCGTTGGCGCATGCGGCGCCGGCCGGGTTGGCGCCCTTGCTGCCCTGGAAGTAATTAGCCGGGCTGGTCGAGCCGGACAGGCCGCCCGGGTAGCGGCGGTTGAAGTCGCGGTTGGTGCCGGACAATGCGTGCTGGTACTGGTGATCGACCATGGCGAAGATGTTGTAACCATCGTCCTGCAGGTCGCCGAAGCCGACGCCGACGTTGGCGTTGTTGGCCGAACCGCCGCCGTGCTGGGTGGAATCCGCACCCACGGTGACGGTGCCGCCACGGTAGTCTTTCTTGGTGATGAAGTTGATCACGCCGCCGACCGCGTCGGAGCCGTACAGCGACGAGGCGCCGTCACGCAGCACTTCCACGCGCTCGATGGCCGCGAACGGGATCATGTTCAGGTCGGGCGCCGAGCTGTCGAACGCATTGTTGGCCAGGCGACGGCCATTGAGCAGCACCAGGGTTTTGTTGGCGCCGATACCGCGCAGGTCGGCAAATGCCGCGCCGCCGGTGCTCGAACCGACCGACTGGCTGGTGCCACGGCTTGATTGCGACACGCTCAGGTTGGCCATCACTTGTTCGACCGTGGTGATGCCTTCTTTTTTCAGGTCGTCCATGCGCAGCACGGTGACCGGTACGGCGGTTTCCGCATCAATACGCTTGATGGCCGAACCGGTGATTTCCACGCGCTGGACCGGCGCTTCGGCTTGCTGGGCTAGGGCTGGTTGAGCCAGGGCAAATACGGCGCTACCGGCAAACACCAGGCGCAGCGATCGCGCCATTACTTTTTCCATCATCATCGTTACAACTCCCGAAAACTTGCTTGATCTCAATAAAATTCTTATTCTGAATAATTCATAAGTAAATCACTCAGGGGGCGTATGAGACCATCCACCTCGTGAGGGGTCAATGCACACACTGTAACAACATTGAAATAAACAACACTTTTGGTGCTATTTACAAAAAAAACCGATTAATTTACACAAAAATACATTTTTTTCGAAAATTTATAGCTAAAACGTGCTACGCGAGGAAAGATTGGTGGTCGAGGGCGGGATTTTTTTGGGGGGGAGGGTAGCGGCACCGGATCGTGACGCTGTAGGAGGGGAGATGGCGGCGGCCACGTGACTGTGGCCGCCGCAGGCCCCGGCACCGCATCAGGTTGCGGCTACCGGGATGTAACCAGCCTTAGAACGTGTAACGACCGCCGAGGGTGAAGAAGCGGCCAACTGCGCCCGACTGGTGCAGCGACGGGTTGTAGTTGATACGGCCGTAAGTCTGCACATCCAACGGCGCCATCCGGTTGAATACATTGCTCACCGACGCGGTCAGCTCCCACTGCGGCGTAACATTCCAGCGACCAAACAGGTCGGTCGTTGTGAACGACGCAATGCGGCAGTTCAGGTAAGGCACGTCGTTTGCATCGGTGTCCAGACAATCGCCGGCCTTTTCGTTCTTGTTGCTAATGCTGCTGACGAAGTTCATGTTGGCGGTGATGTTGACCGGGCCCTTGTCCCAGCCCAGCGTCAGGCGGGCCTTGGTTTTGGGCGTGCCGCCGTTGCCGGACAGATTGGTATCGCCGTGGGTACCTGCGAATTCGAGCACGGTGCCATCAGCATTGGTGCGGGTAAATTCCTTCATGTACGTGACGGTGACGCCCGACGTGATGCGACCGTTCTCGCCCATGTTGTACTTGCCGCGCAGATCCAGGTCGACGCCCGAAGTCTTGGTTTGGCCGGCGTTCAGGTATGGCGCCCGTACCATCAGGATAGGACCAGGCAAGTTGGGGAAGTTGGTGGTCGCTTCGCCGCGCACGATTTCCGCGTCGGGGTAGGCCGCAGGGTTAGACACCACCGCGCCGGGATCGGAGCCGTTGATCTCGTTCTTGCGCACGATTTGCCACAGGTCGAGCGAGAAGTTTACATCCTTGACCGGTTCCAGCACTAGGCCCAGGCTGTAGCTCTTCGAGGTTTCAGGCTTGATGTTCTTGTTGCCTACCGTAATGGCGCCAACCGATGCGCTCGAGCAGTCGGCTGCCAGACCGGTGACCGGGCAACGCACCGGATCGCTGGCGATGGTGGTGAACGCCGCCACCGCGCTGTTGCCGTTTTCCGCCGTGCTTGGTGCACGGAAGCCTTCGGCATAGGTGCCACGGAAGGCCACGATCGGCGCCGGCGTGAACTTGAAGCCCACTTTAGGCGTGGTCGAGCGGCCGTAGTCCGAGTAGTCATCGGTACGCACTGCCAGTTGCAGTTCCAGCGACTTGATTACCGGAATGGCCAGCTCGGCGTACAGCGCCTTGACATTGCGTTTGCCTTGCGCTGCTGAGTAACCGAGCCCGACGACATCGTTGATATCGGTATACGGGGTCGACTGGGTATTGTTGTCTTCCTTGCGGTATTCGGCGCCTACGGCCACTCCCATCATGCCGCCCGGCAGCTGGATCAGCTCGCGGGTAGCCTTGAAGTCTATCGAGGTGCTTTTCGTGATCCCCGAGTTGGTCAGGGTAGGCGAAACGAGCGCCAGGACGTCGGCGCTGTTGACCACGCCCTGGCCGATGCGGAAGGTGCCGTTGTTGAGCGCCGTGCGCAGCGCGCTGGTGCGGTAATAGCCGTTTTGGGTGCGATCGGTCTTGCTTTCCGCATAGAGCACGCCGGTGTCGTAGTCCCAGCCGCCAGCGGTGCCTTTGATGCCGGCCAGCACGCGGGTGACGGTGGTTTCCAGGTCGGTGGTACGAGGACGTGAGGCATCGACCCAGCGCGGGCGGGCGGCCACGCCGAGGATGTTGTCCGGATGGTTCGCTGGCATCAATAGCTGATCGGGACCGGTGCCGGTGTTGTTGACGCGCGCGTTGACCAGGTCGAAGCCGGCGCCCGTCAGGCCCGAAGGTGTGGTGTAGGTATCGGCTTTTGATTTGAATACGCCACCTTCGGCATAACCCTGGGTGTTGTCATTGATCGCCACCGTGGCGCGCACGAACGCATTGATATTCTGGGTTTTTGGCTGGATGGTAGAGTAGGCGACCGGATCCCACAGGCAGCCGCCGCCGGTGTTATCGAGGCTGGTGCCGCCGGTCGGATCGAGATTGATCGGGTCACAGGTGCCTGGCAGGTTGCGGATGTTGCCGGCAGGTCCGCCAGCGGCATTGACCGGGCGCAGGGTGCCCAGGAACGAGCTGCCGCCCGCATTGCCTGCTGTGGTTTGGCCGGCACGCTGGTCGCGGCCGCCCCATGGGCGGGCATCGGCCTGACCGATCCATTTGCCGCGATTGTCCTGACGGATGCGCTCGGTGGTTTTCAGATCGACCGTACCGAAGATATTGAACTTGTCGTTGTCCAAATCGCCGAAGCCGAAAGCGCCCGACACGGTATTGGTGGTGCCGTCGCCTTCGCTACTCTGGCCCATGCTGGCGCTGATGGTCTTGCCCACGTAGTTTTGACGCAGGATGATGTTGACCACGCCTGCGATTGCATCGGAACCGTAAATGGCCGAAGCGCCGTCTTTCAGGATGTCGATACGATCGACCGCGTCCAGCGGGATCGAGTTGAGGTCGACAAAACTGCGCTGGCCGTCGTCACCAAAACCATAAGGGGCAGTGCGGCGACCGTTGATCAGCACGAGCGTCGAGCTGACCGAGAGGCCGCGCAGCGAAACACCCGAGGCGCTGCCTGCAAAGCCGCTGGTGAATGAGCCGCTTACGCTGCCGTTGTTGTCAGCGGAAATGCTGCGCACGACGTCGGCGATCGACGATTTACCTGTTTGCTCGATGTCCTTGCGGCTCAGCGTCTGGATAACCGAGATCGTTTCGGCTTCGGCGCGCTTGATGCTCGAGCCCGTAATTTCTACCTTCTGGATGCTGCTACCGGTTGTCGATTGCGCGTAGGCGGTATGCATACCGAAAGCGATCGTACCGATGAACATCAAGCGTATGGAACGCGACAAACCTGTCTCCACCATCATTTCATTACTCCTCTTTACCGAACGGCGGACCGCCGTCATATATCGTTCTTTTGTAAATCGTCTCGTGGACGGATCTGATGAAAATTATGTTTATTCATAATTTGCATCTGGTTATGAAACCATCGCAGCCTGAACCATGTCAATTTTTCCAATGGAACGCGGGTTTTAGAAGACTTGAAATGTTGTTTTTTGGGGATATCAAAATTGCACTAAAAAGCATCGTGATGGTGCGAGGGGTGGAATTTGCATAATTTTGGTGCATTGAGGCAATTTCGCAGGGCGAAAAAAAAAACCCGGCAGAGCCGGGTTTGCACCAGTCTGGCACCGTCTTGGATCAGCGGGCAGACTGCGCCGCCGCCATCGACAGCGCTACTGCTTCAGCCACCTTGATGCCATCGACGCCGGCAGACAGGATGCCGCCCGCGTAGCCGGCGCCTTCGCCGGCCGGGAACAGGCCGGCCGTATTCAGGCTTTGCAAGGTGTCGTCGCGCCGCTTGATGCGGATCGGCGACGATGTGCGCGTCTCCAGGCCGGTCAAAACAGCGTCGTGGCGGAAATAGCCCTTCAACTGCTTGTCGAATGCCGGAAACGCTTCGCGCAGGGCCGTAACTGCGTACTCGGGCAGGATCTGCGCCAGGTCGGTCAGGTGCACCGCCGGCTTGTACGATGGCAACACGGCGCCGAATTCGGTCGAGGCGCGGCCAGCCACGAAGTCGCCCATCAACTGGCCCGGCGCATCATACGTGCCGCCGCCCAGCTCAAAGGCTTTTTCCTCGAGCCGGCGCTGGAATTCCATCCCGGCCAGCGGATGGCCCGGGTAGTCCACCTCGGGCGAAATGCTGACCACGATGGCGCTATTGGCGTTGCGCTCGTTGCGCGAGTACTGGCTCATGCCGTTGGTGACCAGCCGGCCCGGCTCGGACGCGGCCGCCACCACCGTGCCGCCCGGGCACATGCAGAAACTGTACACGGCGCGGCCGTTCGACGCGTGGTGCACCAACTTGTAGTCGGCCGCGCCCAGGATAGGGTGGCCCGCATTGGGGCCGAAGCGACAGGCGTCGATCAGCGATTGCGGGTGCTCGACCCGGAAGCCGATCGAAAATGGTTTTGCTTCGATATACACGCCGCGGTCGTACAGCATCTGGAATGTGTCGCGCGCGCTGTGGCCGATCGCCAGCACCACGTGGTCGGTGACGATCTTCTCGCCGCTTTCCAATATCACCGCACGGACCTGGCGGCCATTGTCGGATTCTTCAATATCGATATCGGTAACCTTGCTGTCGAAGCGGTACTCGCCGCCCAGCGCCTCGATATTCTCGCGCATCGATTCCACCATCTTGACCAGGCGGAAGGTGCCGATGTGCGGTTTGCTCACATAGACGATTTCCTCGGGCGCGCCGGCCTTGACGAACTCGGTGAGCACCTTGCGGCCGTAGTGCTTGGGGTCCTTGATCTGGCTATAGAGTTTGCCATCCGAAAAGGTACCGGCGCCGCCTTCGCCGAACTGCACGTTCGACTCGGGGTTGAGCTTGCGCTGGCGCCAGAAGCCGAAGGTGTCCACGGTGCGCTCGCGCACCACCTTGCCGCGCTCGAGAATGATGGGGCGCAAGCCCATTTGCGCCAGGATCAATGCCGTCAACAGCCCGCACGGCCCGATACCGATGACCACAGGGCGTTTGAATTCCGGATGTGCCGCGAGTTGTTTGCCATCGGCCACATAGTTATAAGTCATGTCCGGGGACGGCATCAGGTGGATGTCGTGGCGGTCATGACGGACGCGCTGGAGTACGGCCGCTTCGTCACGCACATCGATGTCGAGCGAATAAATTAATACGATCGCCGACTTTTTACGGGCATCGTAGCTGCGTTTGAACACGGTAAAGCCGAGCAGGTCATCGGCGCCGATACCAAGGCGCGCCAGGATGGCCGCAGACAATTCGGTTTCGGCGTGATTCAGGGGGAGTTTGACTTCGTTAAGACGCAACATGAGGGATTCCTGTCGGGACGCTGTTTAGGCGCCATTGAATGGTAGGCAACAGCGGCGATTTATTTCGCTGCATTGCCGGGCAGTACGCCATTTTACCAAAATTGCTTAGCGCTTCCCATCCTTGGCTTGCAGGCAACAGCCACTGACGTGCCACAGGAATAGAAAACTTACACTCAGTATTGGACCGATAAAACAAGCGCTCGGTGGACGAACAAGGCTTCACCTGCATCTGCACCAACCTGGCAAGCGCACGGATACACAAATGGAAAGTTGCAAAATTACAATGATTTGCTTGCAGCTATCTAACAAGCTGTTGTTAAAACACGACTTGCACCGTTTTGGTGTGCTCTTCAGTTTCTCCCTACAACGGCGCGTTTGACGTGTTTTTGGCAAAAAAACGTCGCCCGACCCGGCAGTCAATCGTGTCGCGATTCTGGGGGGCACAGCATCATTTTAAGCAGCGTACCGGCGATTTCGCCCAACTTTACATAGCTTTTTCTTGACGGAGAGGAGATTTTGGACAACGGCTCCCATGACAGGAGCTTGCCTCAGGAAAGTTAGCTGTTGCCATATTTTCGTTGTTTTATTTCAACATTTACATTGTCATTTTGTTGTTTGCTTATGCAATTTTCCGTGCGACACCGACAACCTCCGCACAGCTGTTGTGTTTTTGATACAGCAAACATTGTTCGATATTTGATAATTTTTTCAATGCTTTTCGGAAACTATTTGTCACGCACCATTCCAGTGCAAGATGAAAGTGGCGTGATCCAGCGCCTGTCCCCTCCTTTTTGTCATGATTGACAGCAAATGGCAGCGCATGTTGTTATGAAAGAAGGATAGAACGAATTATTTCATTAATGATCTAGTTTGGCTTCTTCCAAAGTTTTGGCAGTATTGAAAGGGCAAATTGCGGTCGATTAATCTTATCCAGGTAATTCGGCTGTTATTAATAAAAGACGAATAAAGCATCATTTAAAAGCTGCATTAAACGTCTTATAAACACACAAGGGAATTAACTATAATGATCAAGGAAACAGTACTGTCTCGCTCGATCCGTTTGATGTGTCTCGGCGGTATGGCGTTGGGTATGCAGGTTGTTGCCCACGCGCAGGAAGCAGCGCCGGAAGCGCTGCAAAAAGTTGAGGTGACCGGCTCGCGTATCCCGACCCTCAATACCGAAAGCATCAGCCCGATGGTGTCGTTGGGCTCCAAAGACATCAAGCTCGATGGCGTGCGTAACGTCGAGAGCCTGCTGAACAACCTGCCGCAGGTGTTTGCAGCCCAGTCCGGCAACGTGGTCAATGGCGCGTCCGGTACTGCCACGGTTGACTTGCGCGGCCTTGGCGAGAACCGTACCCTTGTGTTGGTCGATGGCCGCCGCCTGCCTGCTGGCTCGCCAGGCTCGACCGCTGCCGACTTGAACCAGATCCCTGCCGCGCTGATCAAACGCGTGGACGTGATGTCCGGTGGCGCTGGCGCCGTGTATGGCGCTGATGCAGTGTCGGGTGTGGTCAACTTCATCATGATTGACAACTTCGAAGGCGTGCAGGTCGAGTTGAACGGCAGTGGTTACAACCACCAGCAAAACAACCCGCATGGCGTCGGTGACGTGGTCGCAGGCCGCTCGGTCGGCAATCCCACGCAGTTCCAGCGTCCAGGCAACAAGAGCTTCGATGGCCGCTCGAAAGATGCTTCCTTGCTGATCGGCGGTAACTTTGCTGAAGGCAAAGGTAATGCCACCGTATTCTTCAGCTACAAGAAAGACGATGCACTGCTGCAATCCGAGCGTGACTTTACCTCGTGCGCGCTGACCGCTTCGGCAGCCGGCTATGGTTGCGGCGGCTCTGGTACCAATGCTACCGGTCGTTTCGTCAATACCAAGACCAACGCGATCTACACGGCCACCGCCAACGGCGATCCGCGCGCTTACACCGCCAACGATGCCTACAACTACGGCCCGATCAATCACCTGCAGCGCCCCAGCGAGCGTTACGGCGTATCGGCCTCGGCCCGCTTCGACGTGAATGACAAGATTCGCGTGTACAGCAACTTCGCTTTCCACGATAACACCACCGACGCGCAGATCGCGCCTGGCGGTATCTTCGGCAATATCTACACGCTCCGTTACGATAACCCGATGCTGTCGCCGGCGATGAAAAACGCGTTCAGCCTGTTCGCACCTGGCGACGAAACCGACGTGGTGGTTCAGCGTCGTAACGTTGAAGGCGGCGGCCGCGTTGCACTGTTCAACAATACCTCGTACCGCATGATGTTCGGCGCCAAAGGCACGGTTGGCAAGTGGAACTACGACGTGTACGCGCAGACCTCGAAAGTGCGTTACGCGGGCAGCTCGGAAAACTATTTCTCGAAAGAGCGCGGCGCCAAGGCGCTGGACGTGGTCAACGTCAATGGCGTAGCCACCTGCCGTTCGGTCGTGGATGGCTCCGATCCGAATTGCGTCCCGTACAACCCATGGACGCTGGGCGCCGTAACGCCGGAACAACTGGCTTACATCCAGACCCCTGGCCAGACCTATGGTCACACCGCGCAGCAGATCCAGAGCGGTACCCTGGCTGCCGACCTGGGTGACTATGGCATCAAAGTACCTGGTGCAAAAAGTGGTGTAGGCGTGTCGTTCGGTGTTGAACGTCGCGTTGAATCGCTGGAACTGAACCCGGACGCACCGTCGGCCAACTTCGACCTCGACGGCGCTGGTGGTCCGGTTGTCCCGGTCAAAGGCCGCTACGTGGTCAAGGATATCTTCGGTGAAGTCCAGATTCCACTGCTGGAAGATCGTTCGTTCGCCAAGCTGCTGTCGACCAACCTGTCGTTCCGTCATACCGACCTCAGCACTGGTGTAACGGCGAATACCTACGGTGCCGGCCTGATGTGGCAACCGTCGTCGATGCTGAGCGTCCGTGCTTCCCACCAGAAGGCAGTGCGTGCACCGAACATCAACGAATTGTACTCGCCAGCAGGTAACAACCTGTTCAATGCTGACGCTGATCCATGTGCCGGCGCTACTCCGACTGCCACCTTCGCCGAGTGCGCACGCACCGGTGTTACCGCTGCCCAGTATGGCAACATCCAGGACAGCCCTGCCGGTCAGTACAACTACCTCGCTGGTGGTAACTCCAACCTGAAACCGGAAACTGCCAAGTCGAACACGTTCGGCCTGGTGATTGCGCCGATGCGTAACCTGACCGTCACGCTCGACTACTTCGACATCAAGATCAAGGACACCATCAGCAACGTCAATCCTTTGACCACGCTGGACAAGTGCCTCGAGTCCGGTAACTCGCTGTATTGCTCGCAAATCACCCGCGACCGTCTGGGTACCCTGTGGCTGCTGCCTGAAGCATCGATTGTCGGTACCAACGTCAATATCGGTAGCATGCGTACTTCCGGCGTGGACGTCGGCGCCAGCTACGACTTCCGTGCGACTGACTACGGCCGCTTCAGCCTGATGTTGAACGGCTCGCTGCTGACCAAGTTTGAAGTGGAAGAACTGCCAGGCGAACCAGCCTACGATTGCGTCGGCAAGTACAACGGCGACGGCAATTGCGATCAGCCACGTCCGAAATGGCGTCACAAGCTGCGTCTGAACTGGGGTTCGCCATTCAAGGCCGACGTTGCGCTGACCTGGCGCTACTTCAAGGCTGTGGATCTGGAAGATGGCGCGACCAGCCTTGTCGCTTCGGACCGTCGCCTGCCAGCGACCAGCTACTTCGACCTGGCTGCCAGCTACCCTGTGACCAAGCAGATCTCGGTAATGGCCGGTATCAACAACCTGTTCGACAAAGATCCGCCAATCACCTCGAAATACGGCGTTGGCCAGGGTAACGGCAACACCTTCCCATCGACCTACGACGCACTGGGTCGCAAGCTGTTCATGAACCTGACCGCCCGCTTCTAAAGCGACCGGCTTCAGCAAAACGGCGAACCTGAGGGTTCGCCGTTTTTTTTTGCCGCTGCGTATTGCGTATTGCGTGCCGAGTGCTTATAGCGCGAAGTCGCCGTCCTGCTGGCGGAAGTTGCTGATGCCGCTGCTGAGGGCGCTGATCATTGCCCGCTCAGCGGGCGACAGGTGCGGATGCCAGACATCGAAGATCAGTACCACGCGCAGCTGCTCGCTGTCATTCCAGGCTTCATGCTGGATGGTGTCATCGAAAACCCAGGCTTTGCCCGGCACCCACTGGCGCGTATCGTTTGCCACGCGGAAGCCGCAGTCGGGCGGCACGATCAGCGGCAGGTGAGTCACCAGCCGCACATTGGAAACGCCCACGTGGGCAGGAATGCGGGTCTTCGGTTTGAGCAGGGAAAACATCGCGCTCGGCGTGCGCCCCGGCTGCACCGGTTGCGGCGCTTGCGCCAGCAGCGCCATGGTCTGCGGACACCTGGCGGCATGCGCTGCCACCGGCTGGCCATTTTCAATCAAATGATAGGCGCTCCAGCGCGGTGAATTGTTCAATTCGACAAATTGCTGGTGCGGTACATCATCAGGGTACGTCAAGTACGGCACGAAGTCCTGTTCATCGGCGAGTACCTGCAGAAACTCTTCGCGGATGGCGTCGGTTCCCGCTTCGATGGCGTCAAGCCAGGGAAAGTCTTCGCGCGCAAAAAAAGCCTGGGGCAACAGGCCCGGGTAGTGGTAGACCATCGATTCGGATTCATAGCGGCGCTTGCGACCGACCATGAGATCGATCGATTCGCGAAAACGGCGCAAGTCTTCGCCCTGGTAGTGCAGGTACTGGTCTGCGAGAAACTGGTCGAGGAACTTGCCGTAGCTGTCCTGGTATTTGCTGACGTACTGTTCCGCATGTTCGACGGCGCTGCGCAGCCCAGGCTCCAACTGGGCCAGCGGCGGAGCGACCTGCTTGACGGCACCATACACCGTGGCGGACTGGTGGGTTTTCCCCTGGCGCTCGAGCAACTGTGCGCGCAGGATCAGCGCCACCATGTTGTGCGGATCGGCGACCAGCGCATTGTGGATCGCGGTTTCCTCCGCGGTTTCGTCTTTTTGCGCCTGGCAAGCCAGGGCCAGGCTGATCCAGCTTTGCGGATCATCCTGGTTGGCGCGCACCAGGCGCTCGAACGCCAGGCGAGCCGTGTCGTAATCGCGGTAGCGGAACGCGCGTTTGCCCAGCGCCGACAAGGCTGGCGCGTGGGCTGGATCGAGTTCCAGGATGCGCGACCAGCTGCGCGCTGCGTCCTCCTCCTGGCCGTTCTGGGTGGCCTGGATAGCGGTTGCCTCCAGGATGGAAATTTCAGGTTGCGCCAAGCGGGCGTTATGCATCATTGACTCACTTCCGACAAGTTGTTGAGGAAAAATTCTGGCTCTCTGGATTAGTTGCAAGATCCATGCAAGCACACACTTTTTTCAACTTCAACTCATGCCGGGGTGATTCGATAATGCTGCGCGCTACATGCCTCCCCAGCACGCGGACAATATTGCCAGCGCAGACAGACCTGCGGTTTCAGTGCGCAGAATACGGGGCCCCATCGATAGCGCGACGCCACCATGGCGCAATGCCAGTTCTTCTTCGGCCTCGCTCAGTCCACCTTCCGGTCCGATCACCAGCGTTACCGTCTGTGGCGGTTGCGCACGCGCCCAACCGGCCAGCGATAAGGTGGCGCGCGGACTGAGGATGATGCGCGGCTGCGCGGCTTCCGGCGCCCGTGCAATCCATTGCTTGTAGTCTTGCGGCGGCGCCAGCGTCGCTAGCCGGTTGCGGCCGCACTGCTCGGCCGCCGAGGCGATGATGCCCTGCCAGTGAGCCAGTTTTTTTTCTGCGCGCTCTGCCGACAGCCGCACCACGCAGCGCTGCGTGGCCAGCGGTTCGATCGCAGACACGCCCAGTTCCATGGCTTTTTCGATAATCCAATCCATCTTGCTGGCCTCTGGCAGCGCCTGCGCCAGGGTGACGGCAAATGGCAGCTCGGTTTCCACGGTCAGGTGGGCATCGATGTCGACACTGGCGCTGCGCCGGGCCACTTCGCGCAACGTCGCGGTGTACTGGCCGCCAGCGCCATTAAACAGCGCAATAGTGTCACCCTCCGTCAGGCGCAGCACCTGGATATGGTGGGCCAGGGTATCGGGTAAGGTCACGCGCTGGCCGACGGCCAAGGGCAGGGGAAGGTAAAAACGGGGCATGGTGGTCGGGTCGAATAATCTGGCGTCATTTTAATCGCTGGCCGGTTTGTTCGGAGGTTAATCAAGGAAAAGCTATCTGCAGTAGCTCATTGCATGGGAGTAATGCGTTGGTCCTGCGGTTTTTTTTATGGGGCCGCAGCCTCTGGTAAAATACTGCGTTCAGCAGCATGGCAGTTGGCAGCTCTCGGATTTCAAACCTCCCGCACTCACTTATCACCATGAACACTACGCTCCCGCACACCAATATGGCCAACGCGATTCGCGCATTGGCAATGGACGCCGTCCAGAAGGCCAACTCCGGCCACCCAGGCATGCCGATGGGCATGGCAGAGATCGCTGTTGCGCTGTGGAGTGGGCATTACAGCCACAATCCCGCCAATCCGAAATGGGTGAACCGCGACCGCTTCCTGTTGTCCAATGGCCACGGTTCGATGCTGCACTACGCATTGCTGCACCTGTCCGGCTACGCGGTGACCATGGATGACATTCGCGCCTTCCGCCAGATGCATTCCAAAACCCCGGGCCACCCGGAAGTCGATATCACGCCGGGCGTGGAAACGACCACCGGTCCGCTGGGCCAGGGTCTGGCCAATGCGGTCGGCATGGCGCTGGCCGAATGGCTGCTGGCAAGTGAATTCAACAAGCCGGGCCTCGATGTCGTCGATCACTACACCTACGCTTTCCTCGGCGACGGTTGCCTGATGGAAGGTATCTCGCACGAAGTGTGCGCGCTGGCCGGCACCCTGGGCCTGTCCAAGCTGATCGCCCTGTACGACGACAACGGCATCTCGATCGACGGTAAGGTTGAAGGCTGGTTCACCGACGACACCCCGGCCCGTTTCGAAGCCTACGGCTGGAACGTGATCCGCGACGTGGACGGCCATGATGTGGCTGCCGTGTCGGCCGCGATTGCCGCCGCCAAGACCGCCACCAAGCCGACCCTGGTCTGCTGCAAAACCGTGATCGGTAAAGGTTCGCCCAACCTGCAAGGTGGCGACAAGGTGCACGGCGCCGCGCTGGGCGACAAGGAAGTGGCCAATGTCCGCGAGCACCTGGGCTGGACCTCGATCCCGTTCGAAATCCCGGCCGACGTGTACACCGCCTGGGACGCCAAGGAAGCGGGCGCCGCCCAGGAAGCTGCCTGGACCAAGCTGTTCAACGACTACAGCGCCCAGTTCCCGGCCGAAGCTGCCGAACTGAGCCGCCGCATGGCCGGCGACCTGCCTGCCGCATTTGATGCAACGCTGGCTGCTGCGATCGCTGCCACCGTGGAAAAGAAAGAAACCATCGCCACCCGCAAAGCCAGCCAGAACGCCATCCAGGCACTGGCGCCGGTGCTGCCGGAATTCCTCGGCGGCTCGGCTGATCTGACCAGCTCGAACCTGACCAACTGGAAAGAATCGGTGGCCGTGCGTTCGGGCAAGCCGGGCAACCACGTCAACTACGGCGTGCGCGAATTCGGCATGGCCGCCATCATGAACGGCGTGGCCCTGCACGGTGGCTACATTCCGTTTGGCGCCACGTTCCTGACCTTCTCCGACTACAGCCGCAACGCGCTGCGCATGGCTGCACTGATGAAGCAGCGCTCGCTGTTCGTGTTCACCCACGACTCCATCGGCCTCGGTGAAGACGGTCCTACCCACCAGTCGGTCGAGCACATCTCGTCGATGCGTTTGATCCCCAACCTCGACAACTGGCGTCCATGCGACACCACCGAATCGATGGTGGCGTGGGGCGAAGCAGTCAAGCGCAAGAACGGTCCGTCGACGCTGATCTTCTCGCGCCAGAACCTGCCGTACCAGGAACGCGCACCGGAAACCGTGGCCGCGATCGCCCGTGGCGGTTACGTGCTGCAGGAAGTGATCGATGCCAAGGTCACCCTGATCGCCACCGGTTCCGAAGTGGAGCTGGCCGTCGCTGCCGCCTCGGCGCTGAATGCCGAAGGCATCGCCGCGCGTGTCGTCTCCATGCCGTCGACCGACGTGTTCGACCGCCAGGATGCCGCCTACAAGGCCAGCGTATTGACCAAGGGCGTGCCACGCGTGGCGATCGAAGCCGGCGTCACCGATTTCTGGTACAAGTATGTGGGCCTGGAAGGCGCCGTGGTCGGTATCGACACCTTCGGCGAGTCCGCACCAGCGGGCGTGCTGTTCAAGCATTTCGGCTTCACCGTGGAAAATGTTGTCGCGAAAGCCAAACTGGTGATTGCTTAATCTATAATTGCTTGTTGAGTTACCAAATTTTGCAGTACCTAATTTTTTTATCAGGAGCAAAGTATGACCATCAAAGTTGCAATTAACGGCTACGGCCGCATCGGCCGCAATGTACTGCGCGCTTTCTACGAAGGCGGTAAGAAGCAAGACATCCAGATCGTTGCAATCAACGACCTTGGCGACGCCAAGTCGAACGCCCACCTGACCCGCTACGACACCGCGCACGGCAAGTTCCCAGGCACCGTGGAAGTAGACGGCGACAACATGATCGTGAATGGCGACGTGATTCGCGTGTTCGCACAGCGTAACCCGGCAGAAATTCCATGGGGCGACCTGGGCGTGGACGTGGTGCTCGAGTGCACCGGCTTCTTCACCACCAAAGAAAAGGCTTCGGCCCATCTGAAGGGCGGCGCCAAGAAAGTCATCATCTCGGCGCCAGGCGGCAAGGACGTCGATGCCACCATCGTGTACGGTGTGAACCAGGACGTACTGAAGTCCACCGACACCGTGATCTCGAACGCATCGTGCACCACCAACTGCCTGGCACCGCTGGTCAAGCCACTGAACGACGCCATCGGCGTTGAAACCGGCCTGATGACCACCGTGCACGCTTACACCAACGACCAGGTCCTGTCGGACGTGATGCACGAAGACCTGCGCCGCGCCCGTTCGGCCACCATGAGCATGATTCCGACCAAGACCGGCGCAGCTGCCGCGGTTGGCCTGGTGCTGCCGGAACTGAATGGCAAGCTGGACGGTTTTGCAATCCGCGTACCGACCATCAACGTGTCGCTGGTCGACCTGACCTTCATCGCCAAGCGCGACACCACCGTTGACGAAGTCAACGCGCTGATGAAAGCGGCTGCCCAAGGCGCGCTGAAAGAAGTGCTGACCTACCAGACCGAACCACTGGTATCGATCGACTTCAACCACAACCCGGCCTCGTCGAACTTCGATTCGACCCTGACTAAGGTCTCGGGCCGCCTGGTCAAAGTCTCGTCGTGGTACGACAACGAATGGGGCTTCTCGAACCGCATGCTCGACACCACCGTCGCCCTGATGAACGCCAAGTAATTTGTGGCACGTAAAAAACCCCGGCTTGCCGGGGTTTTTTTTCGCCTGCGTTTCGGCTGGTACGCTTAGCGGAACGAATACTCGGCAGTCAAACGCACCGAGCGGCCGGTGACGTCGGCATTACTCTGTGGGATGACGCCGCCTGCTTCATTAAACCCACGCAAATCCAGCGGTGGCCGGCGGTTGGTGAGGTTGCGGACAAACATGGAAATCGTCAGGTCCTTGATGCCGGTGTAACCGATATTCCAGTCGAGGCGGCCGTAGGCCTTGATGCGGCACTCGTCCGCACTCCACCTTAGCGTGGTGCAACCGTCGGACGTGTAGGTCTCGTCGAAATAATCGCCCTGCAGCGACGTTTTGCTCTGGTAGACCAGGCGCAGGCTGTTGCGGAAGTCGCCGGTCTTGAGTGCTACCGTGGCATTGGCAACGGTCTTCGAGTAGCCGTAGCGTCCGGCCAGGTTGTCGCCATAACTGTTGAGCGTGCTGCTGAAGTTTTTCAGGTCCAGCAGGTAAGTGGCGTTGAGTCCCAGGTCCACGCGGCCGATGCGGGTGTCGATGCGGGTGTTACCCGAGACATCGATGCCGCTGGTCTTGGTACGCGCCACGTTCAGGAACGAGCCGGCGGTACCGGTCAGCGCGCCGCGGGTGACGTTGTAAGTCGCTTGTTCGGCGGCGCTAAAGGTTTTGTCGCCGGCCAGGGCTGCGCGTTGGATCACGCCTGCGGGCTGGTCCGCCTCGGCCGCCAGCAGTTCGGCAGTCGACTTGATGCCGATTTCATCCTTGCGTTCGATGCGCCAGTAGTCGAGCGAGAAGTTGGTATTCTTGATCGGCTCGAGCACAAAGCCAACCGTGCCCATGTGGGTGGTTTCAGGCTTGAGGTTGGGATTGTTCAGTACCACGCTAGGGACGCCGGCAGCGCATTCATTGCCTTCGACGGTGTCTGCCCGCGCCAGCAACAAGGATTTGTTCGGGTTGCTGGCTGGCAGCGCGTCGGACTGAGTGCGCAACGCCTGGGCGAGCGACTGGGCCTGCGGGCAGCGCGCTGGATCGACCACGCCGTTATCGAAGGCGAACTTGCTCGATTGCGCGCTCTCGGTCAGGTTGGGCGCGCGGAAGCCCGATTCCAGGGTGCCGCGCAGCATGAACGCCGGCGTGGCTTTCCAGGTGGCCGCCAGCTTCGGCGACGTGTGCGCCTTAAAGCCGGGAAACTTGTCGATGCGGGCCGCGCCGATCACGTCGAAGGTGGACGTGATGGGCAGGTTCACCTCGGCAAACGCGGCCTGGGTGCTACGCGAAGCGTTGGCGGTAGCGGAGCCGTAGCCGACGATATCGCCCTGCAGCAGATTGTCGGTCGGCATGATCTTGAATTTTTCATGACGCAGCTCCACGCCGGCGGCAATGTTGATGGCGCGGTCGGCGATCTTGCCCACTTCGCCGGTCAGCTTGGCATCGACAAAATACTGGGTGATCTTGCCGTCGTAGCCGTTGACCGGGAACAGCGCGTTCAGCACTTCGGGGCTGTTGACCTTGCCGATCTGGTAGCCGTGGTTGAAGAAGTTTGGATCGCGCACGCTGAAAGTGTCGGGATCGTAGTTGTTGTAGTCGCCCACTTGCTGCTTGAAGCCGCTGTCGCTCAGCGCACCGGCGCTGCGCAGCTTGGTCTTGCTACCCATGATACCGGCAGCACTTTCCCAGTCGAAGCTGCGCCAGTTGCCCTTGACGCCGCCCAGCACGCGGTACTGGTCGCTGGTCGCGTCCTGGTACGACGGCGCGTCGGCCCAACGGTAGCGGAATTCCACATCTTCACCGGTGGTGTTGAGTGGATGCGTGGCCGGCAGGTACTGGTAGATAAAGGTGTTGCCGGCGCCCCAGACGGTGTTGGGATTGGTGGAGCCGTACGTCCCGAACGCACTGGTGTAGCTGGTCTTGGTATGCGAGTACAGCGCTTCTGCAAACGCCTCGGTGCCGCCACCGAGGTCGAACTTGGCGGACAGCAGGCCGTTGACGCGGTCGGCCTTCGGCACTGCTTCGAAGCGGCTGAAGCGATCGTACACGCACAAGCCGGCGGCGTTGAGCGTGGTGCAGCCGGGTACTGCGCCCTGGCCGATCAGGTTGCCCGGATACGAGAAGGTCGACGGCGCGCCGCGGTTGCCGAACATCAGGCCGCTGCCCGGCGCCACGGCCGAGAATTTGTTGCCGTAAGCGGGATTGATGTCATCGACCACATCGCGCCACAGCACTTCGCCACGCTTGAATACTTCGACGTTGGCCAGCACGTTGTATTTGTCGTTGACCCAGTCGCCGAAGCCAGCCGTGATACTGGCTTTTTTGGTCTTGAATTGTTCGTTTTTGACCGACTGGTCATAGCTGGCGCTGGCTTGCACGCCTTGGAAATCGGACCGGGTGATGATGTTGATGACGCCTGCCACGGCGTCGGAGCCGTAGATCGACGAGCCGCCGTTGCGCAGCACCTCGATGCGGTCGATGGCATCGAGCGGGAGCGAATCGAGATTGGTGAATACTTCGTTGTAGTCGGCCAGCGCATACGGCGCCACGCGGCGCGAGTTGAGCAATACCAGCGTCGACTGCTTGCCGAGGTTGCGCAGCGATACCGCCGAAGCGCCACTGGCAAACGAATTGGAGCCGCCGATATCGGTGAGGGTATCGCTGGAAGAAGTCAGGGTTGCGAGTGCCTCCCTGACGGAATTGACGCCGAGCCGGGTGATATCTTCGCGCTTGAGAACCTCGACAGGGGTGGCCGTCTCGGTATCGATGCGCTTGATGTTGGAACCAGTGATGACAACTTTTTCGATGGGTCTCGCGCTGTCCTCCTGCGCCATGACTACCTGCGACGAGGCCAGCGTCAGTGCAACAGCAATCACGCCAGTTTTTAAAGCAATCTTCTTCATTACGACTCCCGGGGTGGTTTTTAAGATGCCTGCATATGTCTGCGTGCAGTGCTTCCAGTATAGGAGCGCCACAATTAGTAAAAATAAAAGACATGCAAATACAACACTATTACCTTTCCGGTATGTAATGTTAGATCGATAATCGTTGTTTTTATGTCCCAAACTGGTGCTTACAAGGTCACCCGCAAACCCAGGTAGTAACGGCGGCCGATCGGGTCGTAGGTGGACGCATCGGTTTCAGCGCCGGTGGTGTTGCCCGGCAGGCCGCTGATGATCGGCGGCGGCTTGGCATTGAAGGCATTGTCCAGCCCCAGGTAAAACTGGATCGACTTGCGCAGGTCGTAGGTGAACTGGAAGTCGTTGTACGTGCGCGAACCGATCTTGACGGCGCCGGGGGCGATGTCCAGGCTCTTGAGGAACTGGTCGTCGAGCGCCACCGGGCCATTGTAGGTGGCGGTCCAGTTCAGGCCGAAGTTGCCCCATTTATAGGCGGCGTTGAGCACGGCCTTGCTGCGCGGCGCATTGACCTGGCTCGACGTGACTTCGCCGACGTCGTTGTTGCGCTGGTCTTCGGGACCGGGCGTGGCCTGGGTCCACAGTTCGCGCAGGCGGGTGTACGCCAGCCGCGTGCTCAGGCGCCCCGGTCCCATGCGGCCGGCCCACGACGCGGTCAGGTCGACGCCCTCGGTGCCGAGGCCGCCGCTATTGGTCACGGCCGTGTCGCTGTCCTCGATCGAGCCGGCCGACAGGTTGCCCACCGCGACCGGCCGGCGCTTGATGAAGCCGCAGAACACCGGGTTGCCCGCGTTGTAGCACTGGTCCAGCGCGTACTGGCGCTCGGTGGCGACGATGGCGTCGGCGATGTCGATCTTGAAGTAATCGATGGTGAAGGTGGCGCCGGCCAGTGCTGCAACAGAGCGCGGCGTCAGCACCAGGCCGACGGTGGTCGAGCGGCCTTTTTCCGCTTTCAGGTTGGGGTTGCCGGAGTTGTAGCCGCTGATGCCCTGGCGGTCGGCCTGCTGCAAGGTAAACACGCCGCCGTTGGCCGCCATGTTGGCCTGCACGCCGGGCGCGGCCATGCAGTTGACGGCCAGCGCCGAGGTCATGCCGGTAGTGACGCCTTCGCACGGGTCGACCAGGCCGGTGGGGAAGTCCTGCGACGGCGCCTGGTACAGCTCGTTGATATTGGGCGCCCGCGTGGACTGGGCGCGGGTGGCGCGGAACTTGATGTCCGGCGTGACCGACCATTCGCCGCCCGCGTTCCAGCTATTGGTGCTGCCCACGGTGGAGTAGTCGCCATGGCGGAACGTCGCCAGCAACGACAGGTCGCGCGCAAGCGGCCGATCCTTGAGCAGCGGCACCCGGGTTTCCACGAATGCTTCGCGCACCTGGTACTTGCCGTAGGTGGGCGGGGTGGCGTTGCCGGCATTGAGGCCGGCCTGGGTAAGCGGGTCGGGCACGGCGTTCGATTCTTCGCTGCGCCACTCGACGCCGGCAGCCAGGCCGATTTTGCCGGCCGGCAGTTGCCACAGTTCGCCGTTGACCGACGCGCCGGCCAGCTTCTGCGTGATCGACGTGAGCAGCGAACCGGGTGCGGTGACGTACTTGAGCGCGTCCGGCGTGACGGTGCCCAGGCCGAAGATGTTGATCGGCACGCAGCCTTCTGCCACGGCGTTGGCATCGCGGCAAACCGCTGCGCCGGTGGCGTCGGGAACGGCGTCGAGCGCGTAGCGCAGGTTGGGCACGTTGACCTGGCCGGTGGAGCTTTGCGCTTCCTTGGTGCGGCCGTAGCTGATGAAGGCCTCGTAATTCCAGTCGCGCACTGTGCCCTTGAGGCCGGTGGCCAGGCGGAAGGTGTCGCGGTCGGCCTGGGCGCGGCGCGGGCCGAACTCGGACAGGCGGCGCTGGAAGTAATAGTCGGGGATGCCGTCGTCGTCGTTGTCGCTGATGCGGTCCCACACGTATTGCGGCACCAGCGGATTTTTCACCAGTACGCCGCCCACCAGCGCCCCGGCCGGCACCTGGCCGCTTTGCTTGAAGACGTCGTCCGCGCCGAGCGGGAACGATTCGATATTGGTGGTGGTCTTGGTGGCGGCGTAAGTGCCCTCGAAGAAGGCGCTGAGGTTGTCGCCCAGGGCGCGGGTGCCGTTGAGGGCGAACAGGTAGCGCTCGGTGGGCACGGCAATGGCGCGCAATGCCGAGCGGTTGTAGCCGGTGGCCGGGCCGTTGGCGCCGTTGGTGTCGAACGGAATGATATTGCCGCTGGCGTCGTAGGTGAAACCGTCGGCGTCGTTATCGACAAAGAAGCGGCCGGCCGGCGCGAAACCGGAGTAGTAGGGGCGGATCGGCGTCAAGGCCAGGTCGGGCCGGCCACGGGTAATGGCCGAGGTCTGGTCCACGGCGGCAAACGGCCGGTCGCGCGAGTACACCGCACCTTGCTTGCTGTAGCCGAAGTGGCCCATCAGGTTGCTGGCGCCGTCGGCGCTGGTGGTGCCGAAGGTGAGCGAGAGCTTGCGCTTGTCGTCGTCGCGCTCGTGGCTCCGGCCGGCCTGGGCGTCGATTACCAGGCCCTCGAAATTGCGCTTGAGGATGATGTTGACCACGCCGGCCACGGCGTCGGAGCCGTACGTGGCCGAGGCGCCGCCGGTGAGCAGTTCCACCCGCTCGATGAAGTCGGTGGGGATGGTGTTCAGATCGACCGCCGTGTCACCGGGTACGCCGGACACGAAGCGGCGGCCGTTGACCAGCACCAGCGTGCGCGAGTCGCCCATGTTGCGCAGGTTGACGGTGGTAACGCCGCCGCCCGAGGTGAGGAAGTTGGAATTGGTGCGGCTGAGCGCGGGCGTGCCCATGGTGGGATTTTTCTGCAGCAGTTCCTGCAAGTTGGTGGCGCCCGAGGCGGCAATATCGGCCGCGCCCAGCACTTGCAACGGCGACGGCGACTCGGCGCCCGGGGCGGCGATGCGCGAGCCGGTCACGACCACCTGCTGCACTGGCCCGGCCGGGGCCGGCTGGTCCTGCGCGTGGGCAGGAGCGTGGGCCAGCGGCAGCGCAAGCGCTGCGCCGCAGGGGATGAATCGAAGCAAACGATACAGCGTTTTCTCTGTGAACATTGCGACTCCTCGTGTGTGGTTGACACCGCCTGGCGGCGGCCGCCGGCGTCCAACCGCCCGGCGTGACTGACCAATGTCGCACCGGCCCACAGCCGTGTAAACGGGAGTTCAATCAAATTCACAAAAAAGCAACAATGTTATTTTTACACTTAAGTCCGGTTGCGCGGTCCGAATAATTGCTCCCACAACGTCAGTACCTGCCTGACCTCGCCGGCCACCAGCGCCGGGTCCACCCGCGCCAGGTCCTGGCCTTGCAGGCGCAGCTGGTGCTGCAACTTGCGCAGCTTGCGGTAGGCGTTGCCCACTTCGGCCGCCAGGTCCACGTCGATCAGGCCCAGTCCGGCCATCATTTTCAGCAGGCCGATATTGCCCATGTTGACGGTCAGCTCCGGGTACTGCGCCGCGTGCTGCAGCACCAGGTATTGCACCATGAACTCGATGTCGATCATGCCGCCCGCATCCTGC
Source organism: Duganella zoogloeoides (assembly GCF_034479515.1). Lineage (NCBI taxonomy): Bacteria > Pseudomonadati > Pseudomonadota > Betaproteobacteria > Burkholderiales > Oxalobacteraceae > Duganella > Duganella zoogloeoides. The sequence continues at coordinate 4,753,992 of NZ_CP140152.1, read as the reverse complement.
TTGAGGTCGAACTGGGCGGTGGTGTTGGGCTTGGCGTCGGCCATGCGCTTGCGCATGGCGATCACCTCGGTGCGCAGCGGGCTGTCGGCCGGGCGTTCCTTGCGCAGCACGGCATCGCGGATCTGGTCGAAGCGCTGGCCGATGGCGGTGTCGCCGGCACAGAAGCGCGCGCGGGTGAGCGCCTGGTGTTCCCAGATCCAGGCCGAGCTGGTCTGGTATTTTTCAAACGCCCCCACGCTCGAGACCAGCATGCCCGAGGCGCCGTCCGGGCGCAGCGCGGTGTCGATGTCGAACAGGATGCCGGCCGACGTGTACGACGTCATCCAGGTGATGAAGCGCTGCGCCAGCTTGGCGTACTGGGCCGGCGCGTCCTGGTCGAGGTCGTCGTACAGGAAAATCACGTCGAGGTCGGACACGTAGCCGAGCTCCTTGCCGCCCAGCTTGCCGTAGGCGATCACGGCAAACTGCGGCACGTCGCGGTGGCGCGTGGCCACCGTCTGCCAGATGGCCTGGATCGCTGCGGCGACGATGGTGTCGGCCAGCGCCGACAGGTGGTCGGCCAGCCGCTCGACGGTGAGATCGCCGGCCAGGTCCTGGGCCAGCAGGTGGAACAGCTGGGCGTGGTGGATTTCGCGCAGGATGTCCATCTGCCGCTCGGTGTCGCCGGCGGCGGCGTCGAGTTGCAGGCGCAGGTCGGCGGCCAGGCTGACGGGATCGAACACGGCGTTGCGCACGCGGTCGTCGAGCAGTTCGTCGAGCAGGATCGGGTGCTGGCTCAGGAACTTCGCGGCCCAGCCGCTGGCGTGCACCATGCGGATCACGCGCGCCAGCGTGTGCGGGTACTCGGTCAGCAGCGACAGGTAGGCCGAGCGGCGCGCCACGGCTTCGAGGAAATCGAGCAGCCGGCCCAGCGTGGCGTGCTGGTCGCCGCCCGTTTCGCGCGCGCATTCGACGATTAACGGCAGCGCGGTGTTGATCAGCGCTTGCAGGCGGTTGCGGCTGGCCTCGGGCAGCGATTGCAGGCGCGGCGCCTGCCAGGTGGCGACCAGGCGCTTGGCGGCGCCGGCCGCATCGGTGAAGCCGAGCGCGCTGAACTGCGCCACCATCGCCTCGACGTTGTCGGGATCGGCGCATTCATTGCTCGATTGCAGTTCGATCTGGTGCTCGTTCTCGCTGGTTTTATCGGAGAACATTTCGTCGAACTGGCCGGCGACGAACTGGCGGTGCGCTTCCAGCTGCGCCAGCAGGGTGGGCACATCGGCCACGCCCATCATTTCCGCCACCAGCTGGCGGTCGGCGTCGTTGGCGGGCAGGGTGTGGGTCTGGGCGTCGTCCAGGTACTGCAGGCGGTGTTCCAGGTTGCGCAGGAAGGTGTAGGAAGCGAGCAGTTGATAGACGATCGTGTGAGACAACAGGCCTTTTTCGGCGACGATGCGCAACGTGGTGCGGGTGGAGCGATCGCGCAGGGCGGCGTCGCGGCCGCCCCGGATCAGCTGGAACACTTGCGTGAGGAACTCGATTTCGCGGATGCCGCCCCGGCCCAGCTTGACGTTGTTGCTGCGATCGGGGTGCAGGCGCTCCTGGCGGTTCACTTCGGCGCGAATCTGGGCGTGCATGGTGCGGATGGCGTCGATCACGCCGAAGTCGAGGTAGCGGCGGAACACGAACGGACGGACGATGGCGTCCAGCGCATCGATATCCTCGGCGCGGCCGGTGACGGCGCGCGCTTTCACCCAGGCATAGCGTTCCCACTCGCGGCCCTGGACGATCAAATAGTTCTCCACCATCGACAGGCTGGCGGCCAGAGGTCCGGAGCCGCCATTGGGACGCAATGCCATATCGACGCGGAACGTGTAGCCATCTTCCGTAATCTCCGCCAAAGCGGCGATCAGTTTTTTGCCGAGGCGAATAAAATATTCGTGGTTGGACAGGCCGCGCTGGCCGGGGCCGGCGGCAGTGTCGCCATCTTCCGGATAGACGAAGATCAGGTCGATATCGGACGAGACATTGAGTTCGCGTCCGCCTTGCTTGCCCATCGCCAGTACCATCAGTTCCTGCGGCATGCCCGAATCGCGTCCCATTGGTACGCCGTGGGACGCGCGCAGTTCGGCGTCGATTTCGGCCACGTGGCGGGCGATGGCGAAGTCGGCAAAGCGTGTCATCGCTTCCACCACTTCACCGAGGTCGGCGCGGCCTTCGAGGTCGCGGCGGATCAGGCCGCACACCAGCAGGTTGCGCAGGCGCCGCATGGCGCGTACCAGCGGCAGCGGGGGCGCGCCGTCGGGGCCGGCAATGGCTTCCTGCGCCAGCAGGGCGTCGAGGTCGATGTCGGCGAGGTTGAGTTGGCAGAGCGCGTCGGACTTGGCGGCGCGGTCGGGCGCGGCGGCCAGCCAGCGCTGGTAAAAACGGGAAACGGTAGGGGCGATCATGGGCTGGCAGCGACTCGGTTGTAAATTAATCGGAAAATGCGTGTAAAAACATTGGTTTGCGTGCCCGGCCGCCGCTGTGCGGTCGTCTCGATGCGGTAGAATCGTCGCACAGGCAACCAGCTTGAACCGAACGTAGCATTAATTGTATGGCCAGCGGCCGAATTTTTAATTATTAGATGCAGAAAACAGAAGAGGAGACCGCGACAGCCGAAGGGCCGTTGGCCGTGCGCTGGCACCGGCTGCGCGCTGCCTATCGGGTCTGCAACGTGGCTACCCATCACGTCCTCGGTTTTACCGTCAAGCTGGCGCTGCTCGGCTATTTCGCGTTTGCCATCCTGTTCCTGGTACTGCGCTACGCGGTGCTGCCCAATATCGAACATTACCGCGACGACATCGAACGCCTGGCCACCCGCGCCACCGGCAACCCCGTCACCATCGCCCGTATCGACGCCTCCTGGACCGGCTTCCGGCCCAGGTTGACGCTGGGCGACGTGGTGTTGCACGATCGCCAGGGCCGGCCCGCGCTGCGCCTGCCTGAAGTGGCGGCCACCATGTCGTGGATGACCGTGGTCACGGCGGAACCGCGCTTCCACGCCTTGTCGCTCAAGCAACCGGATCTCGACATCCGCCGCGCGGCCGACGGCAAGCTCTACGTGGCGGGCCTGTACCTCGATCCGGGCCAGCCGTCCGATGGCCGCGGCCTGGAATGGTTGCTGGCGCAGCGCGAAATCGTCATCCGCGACGGCCGCGTGCGCTGGACCGATGCCCAGCGCGGCGCCCCCACGCTGGCGCTCACGGGCGTGACCGTCCGGCTGCGCAACGAGTGGCTGCACCATCAACTGGCGCTCAAGGCCACGCCGCCGGCCGCGCTGGCCGGCCCGCTCGACGTGCGCGCCGATTTTGCCCACCCGGCTTTTGGCGCCCGTGTCTCGAATACCTCGATGTGGACCGGTGAGCTGTATGCCGACATGCGCGACACCGATGTGGCGGCCTGGAAAACCTGGCTCGACTTTCCATTCGAACTGCACTCGGGCGGCGGTTCGCTGCGCACCTGGCTCAGTTTTGACCAGCAACGCCTGACCGCCTTTACCGCCGATATCGGCCTGCGCGACGTGTCCGCCGTGCTGGCCAGGGATTTGCCGCTGCTCGACCTGCAACAGCTGACCGGACGCATTGCCGCGCGCGAGGAGTTGCCGCCGCTGGTGTCCGGCGGCGTCCGCCAGACCGGCGCCGCCCAATTCGGCGCCCGTGGCCACAGCCTCGAGATCACCAACCTGACCTTGACCACCAGCGATGGCCTGGTGATGGCGCCGACCTCGCTATCGGAAAAATTCACCGCCGCTGCCGGCCCTCGCCCGGAAAAAGTCGAGATACGCGCGCCGCAGCTGGACCTGCGCACGCTGGCCGGTATCGCCTCGCGCCTGCCGCTCACGCCGCAGCAGCGCACCTTGCTGGCCGATACGGCGCCCAGCGGCCTGCTGCGCGATTTTTCGGCCGAGTGGCAGGGCAAGTTTCCGGCGCTGCAATCGTACCGGGTCAAGGGCGACCTGGTGGGCCTGGGCCTGAAACCGCAGCCGGCGCGCCTGGCCCAGCCGAAAAGCGGCAAAAACCCGGCCACGGCGGCAGTGCCGGCAATTCCCGGCTTCGACAATCTCACCGGCGCCATCGACGCCACCGACCGCGGCGGCAGTTTCAGCCTGGCGTCGGAACAGCTGGTGCTGCAACTGCCCGGCTATTTCACCGACCCGGCCATGCCGTTCGACCGGCTCAACCTCAAGGCCAGCTGGTCGTTCGAGGACAAGGACCAGTTGCTGCTCAAGATAGACAGCATGGACTTCCTGCAGGAGGGCTTGTCCGGCACCTTGCGCGGCAGCCACACCATGCCGTTGTCGGGCAAGGGCGCGGGGCAGGTCGATCTGACCGGCACGCTCGACGGTTTCCAGGTCAACCGCATCAACCGCTACCTGCCGCTGCAGACTCCGCACGAGCTGTACGCTTGGCTGACCGGCGCGCTCGAGGGCGGCACCGCCAGCGATGTCAGCGTGCGGGTGCGCGGCGACCTCGCGCATTTCCCGTTCCAGGGCGAGCACGCGCCGCACGGCGAATTCAAGGTGGCCGGCAAGCTCACCGAGGGCAAACTGAACTACGCCCCCGGGCATTACCTGCGCGGTGGAAAAGAACTGGGCAAGGACGGCCAGCCGCTGCCCGAGTGGCCGCAGGCCGAACACATCAAGGGCAGCTTCGTGTTCGAGCGCGGCCGCATGGAGATACGCGGCGATACAGCCACCACGGCCGGCGTGGCGCTCACCAATGTCAAGGCGGTGATCCCCGATTTGACGATCCACGATTCGATGCTGGAAATCGACGGCAATGCCGCCGGGCCCATGCAGGAATTCCTCAAGTACGTCGATCACAGCCCGGTGCTGGAATGGATTTCGCATTTCACCGAGGACACCGAAGCGACCGGCAACGCCACGCTGGCGCTCAAGCTGCGCCTGCCGCTGGCGCACCTGCTCGACGCCAAGGTGGACGGCACGCTGCAACTCAACAACAACGACTTCGTGCTGATGAAGGATTTGCCGGTGGTGCAGGCGGCGCAAGGCAAGATCGAGTTCAACGAGCGCGGCGTCAATCTCAACCAGCTGTCCGGCACCTTCCTCGACGGCCCGGTGTCGATTACCGGCGGCACCCAGCGCGACAACGCCATCGTCATCAAGCTCGGCGGCATGCTCACTGCCGATGGCTTCCGCAAGACCTACCAGGCGCCGGTGATGCAGCGCCTGGCCAGTCATTTCTCGGGCACGGCCCGGTACACCGGCACGGTCACGGTGCGCGACCATCAACTGGTGGTTGCCGTCGATTCCAACCTGTCGGGGCTGGCGCTGGATTTGCCCGCGCCGGTCGCCAAGCCGGCGGCGGACACCATGCCGCTGCGCTTCGTGCTCAATAGCGGCCTGACGCCCGATGCCGGCGGCGCGCTGCACGACGATATCCGCATCGCCCTGGGCAGCGGCATTGCCGCCCATTACCAGCGCCAGAAGACCGTGACTGCCAGCGGCAAAACGCCGTGGCAACTGGTGCGCGGCGGCATCGGCATCAACACCCCGGCGCCCGAGCCGGAGAGCGGCCTGACGCTCAACATCAACCTGCCCGTGTTCAATGCCGACGCCTGGCTCGACTTCGGCAAGGCTGTGGCCGGCGAAGGACCAAACAACAGCACGGCCGCCGCCTTCACGGGCGACGCCGACAGCGCCGATTTCAGCCAGTACGTGGTGCCGGACGCGATTGCCGCGCGCACCGGCGAACTTCTGATCGGCGCGCGCAAGCTGGAAAACGTGGTGGTCGGCGTCACGCGCCACAAAAGCATCTGGCAAGCCAATATCGACTCCACCCAGGCCAACGGCCACCTGACCTGGAGCGAACCGTCCACCGGCCACGGCCTGGGCAAGGTGACAGCGCGCCTGTCGTCGCTGGTGATTCCCGCTTCGGCCTCGAACGAAGTGGCCGACCTGTTGGATGGCAAGAGCAGCGCGGCCGCCACCATCCCGGCGCTGGACATCAAGATCGAGCGCTTCGAGCTGTTCAACAAGCCGCTGGGCGAGCTCGACCTGCAAGCGAGCAATGTGCAACTGCCCGATTCGCGTGTGTGGCGCATCAGCAAGCTGTCGCTGGCCAATGCCGACGGCGAACTGACCGGCACCGGCAAGTGGACTACGCGCGGCAATGCCCATACCACCGACCTCAATTTCAACCTCGACATCATCGACGCCGGCAAGCTGCTCGACCGCTTCGGCTTTGTCGGTACCGTGCGCAATGGCAAGGGTTCGCTCAAGGGCGATATCGCCTGGAACGGCTTGCCGTACGCGATGGACTTGCCGAGCCTGTCGGGCCAGATCGTCATGAATGTCGAAAAGGGCCAGTTCATCAAGCAGGACCCGGGCGCCGCCAAGCTGCTGGGCGTGCTCAGCCTGCAAGCGTTGCCGCGCCTGCTCAAGCTCGATTTCCACGACGTCTTTTCCGAAGGGCTGGCGTTCGACGGCCTGACCGCCAACGCCGCCATCGAGCGCGGCATCGTGCGCACCGAGAACCTGAAAATGCACGGCATGGCCGCCACCGTGTTGATGGACGGCAGCGCCGACATCGCCAACGAACTGACCAATCTGCACGTGGTGGTGATACCGGAAGTGAACCTCGGCACGGCGCCGCTGGTGTATGCGCTGGCCGTCAATCCCGTCATCGGTCTGGGCAGTTTTCTGGCGCAATTATTCCTCAGTGCCCCCGTGATGAAGGCATTGACCTATCATATGCAGGTGACCGGGCCGTGGAAGGCGCCGGTTGTCACCAAGCTCGACGCCGCCAAAACGGAGCCGCCGGCGGCCAAGAGCGCACAATAGACAAAACAGGGAGACTTGCCATGCGCCATACCGTCGCCGCCATCCAGATGATTTCCTCGCCGTCCGTACCGGACAATATCGCCACCGCCGACCGCCTGGTGCGCCATGCCGCCGCCGCCGGCGCCCTGTTGGTGCTGCTGCCCGAGTACTGGGCCATCATGGGCATCAACGATGCCGACAAGGTGGCCGTGGCCGAGCCGCTGGGCCAGGGCCCGATCCAGGACTTCATGGCCGGCCTGGCGAAGGAACTTGGCATCTGGCTGATCGGCGGCACGCTGCCGCTGGCCTCGAGTGATCCGCTCAAGGTGGTCAACACCACGCTGGTGTACAGCCCGCAGGGCGAATCGGCCGGCCGCTACGACAAGATCCACCTGTTCGGCTTCAGCCAGGGAAACGAGTCGTACAACGAATCGAAGACCATCGTGCCCGGCAAAAACCTCGGGGTGCTCGACGCGCCGTTCGGCAAGGTGGGCATGTCGGTGTGCTACGACCTGCGCTTCCCCGAGCTGTTCCGCGCCATGGGCCCGGTGTCGCTGATCGTGCTGCCGGCGGCGTTTACCTACACCACCGGCCAGGCCCACTGGGAAATCCTGCTGCGCGCGCGCGCCATCGAAAACCAGTGCTATGTGCTGGCCGCCGCGCAAGGCGGCATGCATCCGAACGGCCGCCGTACCTGGGGCCACAGCATGCTGATCGACCCGTGGGGTACCGTGAAATCGGTGCTGGCCGAAGGCGAGGGCGTGGTGACCGGCGAGATCGACCCGGCCTTCATGGAAGGCGTGCGCCAGAGCTTGCCGGCGCTGAAGCACAGGACCATGTAAATTTAGTACGAGAACCATCATGAAGCCATTCGAAGCCAACCTCTCCACCCTGGCGGTCGCCCGCGACATCCTGCTCACGCCGTTCGGCCTGGACGAGGACAAGCTGCTGAAAACCCTGGGGGCGATGTTTACCCACAAGGTCGATTACGCCGACCTGTACTTCCAGTTCACCAAGAGCGAGGGCTGGAGCCTGGAGGAGGGCATCGTCAAGACCGGCAGCTTCGCCATCGACCAGGGCGTGGGCGTACGCGCTGTTTCAGGCGACAAGACGGCGTTCTCGTACTCGGACGATATTTCGGAAGTCGCGCTGCGCGAGGCGGCGGCCGCTACCCGCACGATTGCCCGCGTGGGCAACGGCAAGATCAAGGTGGCCGGCGCTATCACGCCGGTGGGCGGACGGGCGCTGTACCTGCCGCACGATCCGCTCGCGTCGCTCGATGCGACCGCCAAGGTGGCGCTGCTCGAACGCGTCGAAAAGATGGCGCGCGCGCGCGACCCGCGCGTGGTGCAGGTGATGGCGGGCCTGGCCGGCGAATACGACGTGGTGCTGGTCGCCCGCAGCGACGGCGTGCTGGCGGCCGACATCCGGCCGCTGGTGCGGCTGTCGCTGACCGTGATCGTCGAGCAGGATGGCCGCCGCGAAACCGGCTCGTCGGGCGGCGGCGGGCGTTACAGCTACGATTACTTCAGCGATGCACTGCTGGCATCGTATGCGGCCGAAGCGGTCGATGCGGCCGTGGTCAACCTCGATGCGCGCCCGGCGCCGGCCGGTCCGATGACCGTGGTGCTGGGACCGGGCTGGCCCGGCATCCTGCTGCACGAGGCGATCGGCCACGGCCTCGAGGGCGACTTCAACCGCAAGGGTTCTTCGACGTTCTCGGGCATGATCGGCGAGCGCGTCGCGGCCAAGGGCGTGACCGTGGTGGACGACGGCACCTTGCCCGACCGCCGCGGCTCGCTCAATATCGACGACGAGGGCAATCCCACCCAGTGCACCACGCTGATCGAGGACGGCATCCTGACCGGCTACATCCAGGACACCATGAACGCGCGCCTGATGAAGATGCCGGTCACCGGCAACGCCCGCCGCGAATCGTTCGCCCACCTGCCGATGCCGCGCATGACCAACACCTATATGCTGGGCGGCGACATGGACCCGGGCGAGATCCTGGCGTCGGTGAAAAACGGCTTGTACGCGGTCAATTTCGGCGGCGGCCAGGTCGATATCACCAACGGCAAGTTTGTGTTCTCGGCCAGCGAGGCCTACATGATCGAAGATGGCAAGGTGACGTACCCGGTCAAGGGCGCCACGCTGATCGGCAACGGCCCGGAGGTATTGAATCGCGTGTCGATGATCGGCAACGACATGCGGCTCGACCCCGGCGTGGGCGTGTGCGGCAAGGAGGGGCAGAGCGTACCGGTGGGCGTGGGACAGCCGACATTACGTATCGACGGCGTCACCGTCGGTGGCACGGCGTAAAAATGAAAGACCCGGCACTGCCGGGTTTTTTGTTGCGTTAAAACTTGTACGTCGCCTTCACGTAAAACGTGCGGCCCAGCGGATCCGTGTAGCGGGGATCGTAACCGCTCTGGAATGTCGTGCCCTGGTTGGTGTAGGGCGGGTTGGTGTCGAACAGGTTTTTCACGCCCACCGTCAGGTCGGTGTTCTTGAAGCCGGCGTAGCTGCCCGACAGCGAGAACGTCGAATACGCGCGCACCTTGTGCTTGTATTCGTCATCGACGTCGTTCTGGTCCACGTAGCCACTCAGGAACTTGTTCGACAGGCTGGCGCTCCACACGCCTTGCTTCCAGTTGATGGTGGCGTTGTGCTTCCAGCGGAAGACAGGGTTGTCGTCGCCGTACACGCCCACGTTTTCAACAAAGGCGCCGCCGGCCTCGTTCTGGTACTTGTAGCTGTTGACCCAGGTGCCGTCGAACACGAAGGCAAAGTCGCCGGCCGCGCTGCGCGGCAGTTTCCAGCGCAAGGTGGCGTCGATGCCGGACGTGTGGACTTCGCCGAGGTTGTCGAGCACGGCATTCACGTATTGCAGCGTCTTGCCGTCGGCCGAGTACACGAAGTAGCTGGCGTACTTGTCGTAATCGTTGAAGATCGTGGTCTCCGACACCGTGCCGATCTTGTTGCGGATCTTGATGTTGAAGTAGTCGAGCGACATGCTGAGCGCATTGGTCGGCTCGAACACGGCGCCCAGTGCGAAGGTCTTCGATTTCTCGGGTTTGAGGTTGAGGTTGCCGCCGCTGCGGATGTATTGCTGCTGGTTGCAGGCCACGTTGGGGTTGGCGCCGGCGACCACCGTGCCGCCCGGGCACAGCACCGGATCGTCATACGAATTGCCGGTGAAGGTGGACGTGGCCGGACCGTGCAGGTCGTACAGGGTCGGCGCACGGAAGCCGGTGTTGTACGAGGTGCGCAGCATGATCTGCTTGCTTGGCTGCCAGCGCAGGCCGATCTTCGGATTGAAGCTGCCACCGACGTCGTTGTAGTGGTCGTAGCGGGCGGCCAGCGACAGTTCCACGTTCTTGGCCAGCGGCGCGCTCAGCTCCGAGTACAGCGCGGCGATATTGCGCTGGCCCGACTGGTCTTGCGCATCGGCGTAGCCGGAGCTCGACGCCTGCGAGGCCAGCTCGGTGTTGACGTCGTAGGTAGCCTTGTCGTGGCGGAATTCGGTGCCCACCGCAAAGCCGACCGAACCGGCCGGCAGCGTGAAGATTTCGCGGCTCACCTTGGCATCGACGCCGATGCTGGTCATGCGCGCCGACAGGTACTCGCCGCGCAGCTGGGCGGAATCGAGATACGCGGCACCGTCGGTCGATTGCTCGCCGAACGGATTCAGGATGCCATTGAGTACGCCGGCTTTCATCAGGGTGTCGTTGGTGTACCCCTCGACGAAGGCGCTGGTGGCCTTGCTGGTGGCGTAGGTCAGGCCCACGTTGTAGTCCCAGCCGGCCACCAGGCCTTCGGAACCGAGCACCAGGCGGTCGGAGATGCTGGTGTCGTAGCCGACGCGGTTGCCGGCGGCCACGGTGCGCCAGTTGACGGTGAGGTCTTCACCCGTGAGGCCGGCCACGGCCGGTACGCCGGCGCTGCCGCCCGGGTAGTACGGGCTGCTGGACGTCATGGTGATGCCGGTCAGCGGCGACGGCGCAATGCTGCTGCTGTTGGTGCTGCGGCTGTGCAGGTATTCGACCGTGCCCAGGTTCTCGCCGCCCAGTTTAAAGGTGGCCTTGCCGAGGAACGACTCCTGCTTGGTTTTCGGGATCGACTGGATGTAGGCGGTGGTATCGGTGCGGCAGGTGCCGTTGGCCGCAGCAATCAGGCCCTTGCCCACGCAGCCGCTGGCGTAATAGGGGTTGCCGGTGACGCCGTTATCGGAGAAGAAATTGCCCGGCTGCGAGGTGCCGCTGCTGTTGTTGATGCCACGGTCCGGGCGCACGCTGGTGCTGGAAAAATCGCGTTCGACGGCCGACAGCGCGGTCTGCTTGTGCAAGTCCACCACGCCGAAGAAGTTGTAGCCATCCTTGTCGAGGTCGCCGAAGCCGCCCGACAGGTTCAGGCGCGACTCGCCGCCCGAGCCGCTCGCTTGCGGCTGGTAGCGCTCCACGCTGACGGTGGCGCCTTGCACTTCGCGCTTGGTGATGAAGTTGATCACGCCGCCGATGGCGTCGGTACCGTAGATGGCCGAGGCGCCGTCGCGCAGCACTTCCACGCGTTCGAGCGCGGACAGCGGGATGATGTTCAGGTCCACGCTGGAACCGTTGAACGGATGGTTGGCGATGCGGCGGCCGTTGAGCAGCACCAGCGTCTTGTTGCTGCCCAGGCCACGCAGGTCGGCGGTGGCAATGCCGCCGGTGCCGGAACCGACCGACTGGCTGCTGGTCGTCGAACTCTGGTTCATCGAGATGGTGTTGAGCACCTCGGCTGCCGTCGTCAGGCCCTGCTTGACGAAGTCGCTGGCCTTGATCGAGGTGATCGGCAGCGCCGTTTCGCTGGCCAGGCGCTTGATGCTCGAACCGGTCACTTCCACGCGCTGGATCGCAGCGTCGTCGGTGCCGGTTTGCGCCATGGCGCCGTGCATGCCGGTTGCCAGGGTACCGGCAAACACCAGGCGCAGGGCCCGGGACATCGCTCTTTCAATCATTGTTATCACTCCTGCTGTGCATTGGTATGGTTGGGTTTGTCGTGTAGACAGTCCATCAGATCATCCGGGCGCAGGTGGAAACAATGCGGTTTAAATAAGTATGCGGATTACCAACAGTCACGAACCATCACAACTGTAAAGATGGTTTTCTGCGTTAAATGGGAGGTGTCGTCCTGCAGGCCGCATGTCTTCGTCTTACATCTGGACACATAGCGCGTGATGTAAAGAGAAATGGGCGGGTGTAAATTTTTGTAGGGAAGGGCTTGCCAACTTCGTATTGACCGGCGTATAGTCAGTCCACTCTTTACCAAACACACACCGAATTCGTTGCCATGACCTGCTTCTTCTTTACCGGCTACTTTTACTTTAGCAATTCCAATCCCGAGGCGGTGGAGTAGCGGCCGGTGCACGTAGCAGTAAAACGAGTTCCAGCAAATCCTGAAAAAACCGCCTCCACAGGCGGTTTTTTTTTACCCCGACTTTTTTGAAACAATGGAGAACAGCATGCCCCGCACCGATGATTTACGTATCCGCGAAATGAAGGAATTGACGCCACCGTCCCACCTGATTCGCGAGTATGCGTGCACGGAGACTGCTGCCAACACGGCAGCCGCTGCGCGCATCGCGCTGCACCGCATCCTGCACGGCCAGGACGACCGCCTGATGGTGGTGGTGGGCCCGTGCTCGATCCACGACACGAAAGCGGCGATGGAATACGCGCACCGCCTGGTACAGCTGCGTAACGAGCTCAAGGGCGACCTCGAAATCGTCATGCGCGTGTACTTCGAAAAGCCGCGCACGACCGTGGGCTGGAAGGGCCTGATCAACGATCCGTTCATGGACAGCAGCTTCCGCATCAATGACGGCCTGCGCATGGCGCGCGAGCTGCTGCGCGACATTAACGAACTGGGCCTTCCGGCCGGCACCGAGTACCTCGACGTGATCAGTCCGCAATACATCGCCGACCTGATCAGCTGGGGCGCGATCGGCGCCCGCACCACCGAGTCGCAGGTGCACCGCGAGCTGGCGTCCGGCCTGTCCTGTCCGGTCGGTTTCAAGAATGGCACCGACGGCAATGTCAAGATCGCGGTCGATGCGATCAAGGCCGCGTCGCAGCCGCACCATTTCCTGTCGGTGACCAAGGGCGGCCACTCGGCCATCGTGTCCACCGCCGGCAACGAGGACTGCCACATCATCCTGCGTGGCGGCAAGGCGCCCAACTACGACGCCGCCAGCGTCGATGAAGCGTGCAAGGCGATCGGCGCGCAAGGCCTGGCGCCGCGCGTGATGATCGACGCTTCGCACGCCAACAGTTCGAAAAAGCCGGAAAACCAGGTGCCGGTCTGCGCTGACATCGCCGGCCAGGTGGCCGGTGGCGACACCCGCATCGTGGGCGTGATGGTGGAATCGCACCTGGTGGGCGGCCGCCAGGACCTCGAACCAGGCAAGGAACTGACCTACGGCCAGTCCGTCACCGACGGCTGCATCGACTGGGACAGCAGCGTGCAGGTGCTGCAGGGGCTCGCTGCCGCCGTGCGCCAGCGCCGCCTGGCGACGCAGGCGGCCAAAGCCGCTTCCAAATAAAGCCCCCTTGGAATCTCGAAAAACCCTAGCGAATCGCGCTACAGGTTTTTCGATACTCCCTTAGAAAGTATAGCTGCCGCGCACGTAGAGGGCGCGGCCGACCGGATCCGTGTAGCGCGGATCGTAGCCCTTCTGGAACAGTGTGCCCTGGTTCGAGAACGGCGGCTCCTTGTCCAGCAGGTTTTTCACGCCGGCCGTCAGCGACAGGCCGGCGAACCCGGTGTACGTGCCCGACAGGTTCCACAGGCTGTACGACGGCACCCGGTTCAGGAAAGCGTCCTCGATGTCGAGGTTCTGGTCCTGGTAGCCGGACTTGTACGACTGCGCCAGGGTGGCGCTCCAGCTGGCCAGGCGCCAGTTCAGCGCAGCGTTGTGCTTCCAGCGGAACACCGGGTTGTTGGCGGCGTAGCGGGCCACGTTCTGGGTGTAGGCGCCGCCGATTTCGTCCTGGTATTCATACTTGTGGACCCAGGTGCCATCGACGGTCAAGGTCAGGTTGCCATAGGCGCTGGCGCCGGAGCGCAGCGTCAGGCTCACATCGACGCCGTCGGTATTGACCTTGCCCAGGTTTTCCTTCAAGTCCAGGATCGCGTTTGGCGTGCCGTCGGGGTTGCGCAGGAAGCGCTCGCGGTATTTTTCGAAGTCGCCGTAGATGACTTCCTCGGGCAGGGCATTGATCTTGTCCTTGAGCCGGATGTTGAAGTAATCGGCCGAAACGGTCAGTTGCGGCACCGGTTCGAGCACCACGCCGAAGGCAAACGTCTTCGATTTTTCCGGTTTCAGCGCAGGGTTGCCGCCTTGCAGCTTGTACTGTTGCAGGTCGCAGTCGCGCAGCGGATTGGCGATCGGGTTGTTAGCCAGCACGCCGCCCGGGCACAGGATCGGATCGTTGTACGAGTTGTTGGTATCGTTGCGCGAGAGCGGGGCGTTCTTTTCGAACAACGTCGGCGCGCGGAAGCCGGTGGAGGCCGAACCACGCAGCAGCAGCAGCTTGGTCGGCTGATAGCGCACGCCGATTTTCGGGTTGGTGGTGTTGCCGGCGTCGCTGTACTTGTCGTAGCGGGTGGCCAGTTGTACTTCCAGGTCTTGCAGCAGCGGCAGGTTCAGTTCGCCGAAGATGGCCTTGATGGTGCGCGAGCCGTCCGTCGATTGCGAACCGGACAGGCCCGAGCTGGCAGCCTGGCCGGCGATCTCGCGGTTGACGAAGAAATCCGCCTCCTCGCGGCGCAGTTCGCCGCCAATGGCGACAGCCGCCTTGCCTCCGCGCATATCCCACAGTTCACGGCTGGCCTTGGCGTCGATGCCGGTGTTGCGGGTTTTTCCTTTTTGCACCTGGCCGCGCAGCGCCGTGCTTTCCAAATACGCCTTGCCGGCGGCGTCCTGTGCTGCGAACGGGTTGAGGATGCCGTTGCGCACGCCCGCCGCGAACGATTCGTCGCGTACATAGCCGCCGGTAAAATATTCCGCCGAACGGCTTTCCGACAGCGTAAAGCCGGTCTTGTAATCCCAGCCGCGCAGCAAGCCTTCGACCGAGATGGAGAGGCGGTCGGCCTGGCCCTTGGAGACGATTTCGCGCTGGCCCGCCTCGGTGGGGCGCCAGTTCACCGACAGCGGCTGGCCCGACAGCCCCGGCATGGCCGGCGTGCCGCCCGCGTTGCCCGGATAGTATTTACTGGTGTTGGGCAGGACCAGGTTGGCTTGCGGCGGCGGCGCGGTGTGCGACAGCACGTCGTTTTCCGCGTG
The DNA here is from genome assembly GCF_034479515.1 of Duganella zoogloeoides. NCBI lineage: Bacteria > Pseudomonadati > Pseudomonadota > Betaproteobacteria > Burkholderiales > Oxalobacteraceae > Duganella > Duganella zoogloeoides. The sequence goes on along the minus strand of NZ_CP140152.1, from coordinate 4,738,864 downwards.
CAGGTATTCGACCGAGGCCTGGTGGTCGTTATTGATCTTGAAGGTGGCCTTGCCGAAGAAGGTTTTTTGTTCCTGCTCTGGCAGGTTGTCGATTTGCCGCGTGTAGTCCTGGCGGCAGGTGCCGTTGCTGGCGCGCGGCACCGACAGCGGGGCGTCGCAGCCGGTGGCAAAGCCGGGATTGCCGGTGGCGCCCGAGCCGGGGTCGAAGTAGTTGCCGGGGAACGTGGTGCCGGAAGTGAGGTTCAGGCCACGCGACGGAATGATGCCGGTCTTGGAAAACTCGCGCATTTGCGAGTCGAGGATATCGGTCTTGTGATAATCGAACACGCCGAACACGTTGTAGCCGTCTGCTTCCAGGTCGCCGAAGCCGCTCGAGATATTGAAGCGTTTTTCGTCGGCGCCCGGCTTGCGCGGGGCAATCGCTTCGGCGGTAATGGTGGTGGTCTTGACGTTGCGCCTGGTAATGAAGTTGATCACGCCGCCGATGGCGTCGGTGCCGTAAATGGCCGAGGCGCCGTCGCGCAGCACTTCCACCCGCTCCAGGGCCGTGACGGGAATGATGTTGAGGTCCACGCTGGCGCCATCGTACGGGTGGTTGGCGATGCGGCGGCCATTGAGCAGCACCAGGGTCTTGTCGCCACCGAGGCCGCGCAAGTCGGCGCTGGCCTGGCCGCCGGTGGGCAGGCCCGAGCTGTTGCCGCCGACGGCATTGCCAGCGCCAAAGCTCGAACTGTTCGACGGTATGCGATCGAGCACTTCCTGGGCCGTGGTCAGGCCTTGCTTGACGAAGTCGTCGGCGCGGAACACGGTGAGCGGATTGGCCGTTTCCGACACCAGCCGCTTGATCGACGAGCCGGTCACTTCCACGCGCTGCATGGGCGCATCGGTTGTTTGCGCCTGCGCAGCGTTGATTGCTGCCAACCCCAGCAGGGCGCCGGTACTGCCGATGCGGATGCTTCTTGCCATGACTTTCACCACCATGATTTCACTCTCCCAAATGAACGCTGCAGTTTTTAGTTGACCTCGACATGCGATCACGTGGAAACGTGATGCACGCACCCATCAAATCACCGGCATGAAATTACTGTCAACATTGAAAATTTTGTAATTTCATGTAGCCGGCAGCTTTGTGCATTGGTCGCCAGACGTCGGCAGTTTGCCAAGACAGACGCATATTCGGTGGCGCTCAAATTAAGCAGTGGGAAAGATGGTGCTGCAGCGCAATTGGCTACGTAACATACGACAAGACTGTGGTCGCAGTGCTACAGTGCGGAGTAAGCGATCCGCATGAAACAAATGCAATAGTGTAGAGGGGCGGGTGACTTTTTTGCCACAAAAAAGCATGTCCTTGGCATACTGGCCAGCGACCGCCGGTAGTCGGATCAGCAGTCGGTGCCGCACAGCTTCATGGTCATATTGCCAAGATACTGTTCAGGACGCAACTTGACTGCTGGCGCCAGCGTGACTTTTCCGCTGTCTGCTTCGCCCAGCGCCGGCGCCAGATGAACTTGGCCATTGTCGCTGACCTTGGCGTACATCACGCCGGTGGCGAGGTGACCGCCGGTCTCCACGGCGGGAACTGCACCGATCGCGCTCTCGAGCGGCGCGTCAAGCGGCCGGGCCGACAGGTGCGACACGTCGCCGCCCTCGACCACGCAGCCAGAGACTGCGGACGCGATAATCACGATTGCTGCCCAGTGTTGATAGCGCATGATGAGTTCCCCTTGTTTTGATTTCAAAAAAATAATATTAATTTAGTTATGGCAAACCTACTAATTGAAATTACGGTTTGTGTTAGGTAGCGAACACAACTGTTGATTAACACCGCCGCTTTGGTTGTGACCGTTGCGAAAAGGCGTTAATTACAAAAAAAAAGCCGGGCCGCTATGGAGGCGGCCCGGCTTGTTACTTCGCTGCGTGGCTTACTTGAGATTGACGGCTACAGTGGCATCCGCACTCTGAATATACAGCACACCATTCTGGCTGATCGACAACAGGCCGGCCATCGGGTAGCTCCATACCGTCTTGCGGGTCACCTTGTCGATTGCGTAGGTGACGCGGTTGGTGCTGACGAACAGCAGGTTTTTGGTCACCACGGCCGGGCCGTAGAACGACGACTCGGTGTTCAGTTGTGGCGTCCACGACCACTGCAGTGCGCCATCGGCTTCGGCGCGTGCTTCCAGCCGGAACGGATTGGTGTTGAGCGCGTACAGCACGCCGGCGGAGTAGGCCGGCGAGATGCCGTAGCTGCCGGTCACACGCCAATCGATGAAGCTCTTGGCGATGTCGAACCGGGTCAGGCTGTAGCTGGTGTTACCAGTGTTGCTGTTGTAGACACCGGTCGTGGTATACACGCCATTGGCGCCGATGACAGGCGCACCGCTGCCCTGGCTGTAGAAGCTGCTGTTACTGTCGCGAACAGTGGCCAGGCGCTCGCCGGTTTTCGGTTTGAAGACCACGATCGCGTCGCCGGTGAACAGGTACACACCGTTGGCATCGGCTGCAGGCGCCCATTGTGATGCTGCCGAGCCGGCGGTGGTATTGAACAGCGTTTCGCCGGTGGTGCTGTAGCCATACAGGCCGACATACGAACCGCCGTTGGTATAAATCACGCCATCCTGGACGACCGGCGAGGACAGCCGGTCATAGATCGAGCCCACGCGCGCACGGAACTGTACCGTGCCGGTGGCTGCGTCGAACGCGAACATATAGTTGGCGTCGGACTGGCTGCCGACGGCATACACCACGCCATTGGCGACCGCCGGCGGATTGACCGGGTAATAGGAGCTGTTGCTGAAGTCGTATTTCCAGGCGCGGCTGCCGTCGGTTTCTTTGTAGGCATAGAGCGAGGTGGCGTCGGTCGTGTACAGCAGGCCGTTGGCGGTGACCTGTGGCGCCACGGTGTTGCCGTTCGAGCTGGCGGGGGTGCCCGTCAGGCCGCGTTTCCAGCGCAGGGCGATCTGGTCGGGCTTGATCTCGACCGGCACGTAGCCGGTGTGGGCGCTGTTGCCCTGGAAGGTGGACCAGTCGCCGGCGCCAGTCATCGCCGACAGCGCAGTGAGGTTGTCGCCAGGCCAGGCCGTCTCGGTACCGACGATGGTGATGTCGTAGGGCACGCTGATGGATGCCACAGCTTGCGGGGTCGTGCATGCCTGGTCGCTGCACAGCTTGATGGTGGCATTGCCCTTGTAGCGTCCCGGCGCCACGCCGGTGGCGGTATCGAGCGAGAATGTGTACAGGCCGCTGGCGCCTGCCGTGACTTGCACTGGTGCTTGCAACACACCGGCGGCGTCGCTGGCGCTGGCGTACACGGTGCCGGTCGGCGTGAAATTGGCGGCCTGAGCGGTTACTACCAGGTTGACGCCGACATTGCTGGCCATTACGCGCGCAAGCGTACCCGACTGTACTGTCATGGTCGCCACGACCGGTGGCGTCGTCGGTGCTGTCGGCGCCGTTGGCGCCGGTGCTGTCGAGTCACTGCCACCTCCGCCGCAAGCGGCAAGAATTAATGTGGCAAGCAGGCCGCCCGTCCAACCTGCACTTCTCCAACGCTGAGACATGATTTTTTCCTAATTACATAAAGGGTAATATTTTAGCTTGGGAAAATACTATTCCAAATAGCAATGCGTAAAAAAGCCGGGCCGCTGTTCAGCAGGCCCGGCTTTGTTGTATTAAACCGTCAGACGCTTAGAAGAACTTGTAGCTGGCGCCCAGTTTCATGTAGCGGCCAATGGCGCCGGAAGCGTCCATCGGGTTGTAGCTCATGCCGCCGTAGGTTTGTGGATCGAGCGGTGCCATCTTGTCGAGCACGTTGTTCATCGACGCGAACAGGGTCAGCTGCTTGCTGATGTTGTAGCGCGTCGACAGGTCCAGCGTGGTGAACGACGCGATTTCGCACTTGGCGTTCGGGGCTTTGGCGCCGCTCACCAGGGTATTGGCGCACAGGGCGCCGGCATACGCCGTGTTGTCCATCTTGCTGCGGTAGTTGACGTTGCCGGTCACGTTCAAGTCACCCAGATCCCACGAGGCGTTCAGGTTGATCTTGTTTTTCGGCGTACCGGCGCAGTTCGACGTGTCGCAGTTGCCGTGGGTGCCAGCATACTGGTAACGCACGGTGGCCGACTCGTTACGTACCCACGAAGCGACGTGGGTCATGTTCAGGCCGATGACGGCGCGACCATATGCGCCCAGGCGCAGGCGCTGCTTGATGTCCAGGTCGATACCGCTGACTTCGGTGAAGCTCGAGTTGCGGTAAGGCGCCTGCGTCAGCACCAGGGTACCGGTGTTCGGAATCGCCGCGCCGTTGACCACCAGGTTGTTATCGTTACGCACTGCGGTCGGCAGGGCGGCAGCCTGGTCGTACGGCAGCGAGTTGATTTCGTTGGTACGCTTGATTTTCCAGGCGTCCAGCGACAGGCTCGTGCCTTCCAGCGGATCCCAGACCAGGCCCAGGGTTTTGCCTTTCGATTCTTCCGGCTTCAGGTTCGGGTCACCGACTTTGACGGCAGCGATGGTGATCGCGCAATCGGTCGAGGTGGCGCCGCCAGCTGCCGGCACGCCGCCCGGGCAGCGCACCGGATCACGTACCGGCGCCGAGCCGGTCGATTGCGAACCGACGTTGCTCTCGGCCGCGCCGGGAGCACGGAAGCCCTCGGTGTAGGTACCGCGCAGGGCGAAGGTCTTGACCGGGGTCCACTTGATGCCGGCTTTCGGCGTGGACGAGCTGAAGCGGTCGTACTTGTCGTAACGCAGCGCGGCCGACAGTTCCACGGTTTTCACGATTGGCGCCAGGATCTCCGCAAACACGGCCTTGACTTTCGAGTCGCCGAAGGCGGCCACGTAGTTCGAGTTGATGGTGCCGTCTTCCGAACCCGACAGCGATGGGTTGCGCAGTTGTTCCTTGCGGTATTCGCCGCCCAGGGCCAGGCCCATTTTGCCGCCTGGCAGCTCGAACAGTTCACGCGATGCCTTGAAGTCGACGATGTCGAGCTTGGTGGTGGACACCGAGGTGGCGTTCACGCGCAGCGCTGCGTACAGCGAGGCCGGGTTGCGGTAAGCCTGGTCGCCGATGTAGTACGGGAAGTAACGCGAGGTCGGGTCGCTCAGGGCCGAACGCAGCACGTTCATATTGATCATATTGCTGTAGCCCAGGTCCAGCGACGACTCGGAATGGGTGTAGCCGGCGTCGTAGTCCCAGCCTGCGGCCGAACCCTTGATGCCGATGACGGCGCGCTTGAATTCGTTGTTGGCGCTACGGGTGCTGGCGCCGACGTCGAAGGCCGAGTAGCGCAGGCGGGTGGCCACGCCGTACGGGTTTTGCGGGTGGCTTGCAGCCAGCAGCGCCAGGTTGCCGTAGTTGATGAAGCCTTGCGGGTTGGCAGCGTTGGCCGGGAACGCCACGGTCGGCGTGACGTTCGCCGGGATCATCATGAACGACGTGTCGCGCTTCGAGTAACCGAGCTCGGCGTATGCCTGGGTATCGTCGTTGATCTGCCAGGTACCACGGGTGTACAGGTTGATCGATTCGATTTCCGGTTGCATGTCGCGGAACTGGTCGTTATGCCACAGGCAGCCGCCGCCCGAACCGGTCTGGTCGGTGGTAGCGGACAGCGTCGAGCAACCCGGCAGCGACACGTAGTTGTTGGTCAATGGATTGCGGATCGATCCGGTCGGGCTGGGGCTGGCGGTGTTGGCGCCGGCGATGTAGCCAGCGGCGAACTGGGTGCCGACCGGGTAGCCGTAAGGACGCAGGTCCGACTTGCCGATGTAGCCGCGGTCCTTGCGGTCGCTGTTTTTCAGGCTGTCAGCCTGGAAGTATTCGGCGTTGAACACGACGTTGAACTTGTCTTCGTCGAGGTTGCCCTTGCCCCAGGTGACCGAAGCCTTGTTCTGCTTGGCATCGCTGTAGCGCGAGAAGCCGGTGTCGGCCTTCATTTGCAGGCCGGTGAAGTCCTTGCGCAGGATGATGTTGACCACGCCGGCGATCGCATCGGCGCCGTAGGTGGACGATGCACCGTCCTTGAGGATTTCGATCCGCTCGACGATTTGCATCGGGATGGTCGAGATGTCGGTAAAGCTCTTCTGGCCGTCATCGGCGCGGGCGAACGGCGCCATGCGGCGGCCGTTGAGCAGCACCAGGGTGGAGGTTGCACCCAGGCCGCGCAGCGAGATCGCGGTGGAGCCTGCGGCGAAACCGTTGCCGAAGCCGGTAGGCAGCGAGCCGGCGCCGTCGGCGGTCAGGGTTTGCAGGTATTCCGATACCGTGCCCTTGCCAGATTTCATCAAGTCTTCGCTGGTGATCACTTGTACCGGCGACGCGGTTTCGGCCGTTGCGCGCTTGATGCTCGAACCGGTGATTTCCACGCGCTGGATAGGCGCAGCACCTTGCGCATCATTGTTTTGCGCCATGGCTGGCGTTGCCAGCAAGGTTGCGGCAGCGACGCTGCCCGAGAACATCAGGCGAACCGAACGGGACAATACTCTTTCCATCATCATGCTGAAATCTCTCCACTGGACTGGCTTTTTTACTGGTTGAACTGCCTGGCATGGGCGCGTGGCCGCACGCCTGCGTTCGCTGTTAGGGAGGGATCTGGCCTCCTTGCTTTTTATAAAAACATTTCATCAGTACCATGTCAATGTGACCAGTTTCGCCCGGACTGCTGCTTGGTGGAAGCAAAACCTCACTTGCTGGCTCTGCTAAAAGACAGGGCATGATGCATGTATGGAAGAGATCATCGCGCTACATGCGGATAACGTCGTCAAAGATGGCAGTAAATTCAAATTCCAAATATCAAAAAATCAACGGTGTAAAATATGGGAAAAGTCGGTAAAACCCTGTAAATTAAACTGTAACATTTGTGATCCATGTGACTTTTTGACGACAAAAACGGATTTGCGGCGGCGAATGTTCGTTTGCCTTGCAGAAAAACGTGACGAGATTGCGCGGGGATAGGCACGCGGTTTTTACGTTAAGATATCCATATGCCGAACTTTATCCACCTGCTGCAAGAATATGGCGTGCTGATCGTGTTTGCGATCGTACTGATCGAACAAATCGGCCTGCCGATTCCCGCCTATCCCATCCTGATCGTCGCCGGCGCCTTGTCCGTCGATGGCGATTTCAGCTGGCCCGCCGTGCTGGCGGTGGCCGTGTGCGCGTGCCTGCTCAGCGACGGCTTCTGGTTCCGCATGGGACGCATGTACGGCAAGCGCATCCTCAAGCTGCTGTGCCGGATTTCGCTGTCGCCCGATTATTGCGTGAGCCAGACCGAGGACAGCTTTACGCGCTGGGGCCCGCGCATGCTGATCGTCTCCAAGTTCATTCCCGGTTTTAACACCATTGCCGCGCCGCTGTCGGGGGCCATGGGCGTGCACAGCCGCACTTTTGTCGGCTACAGCATGCTGGGCGCCACCTTGTGGGCCGGTACCGGCATTGCCATCGGCGCCTTCTTCCACGCCAGCATCGATTCCGTGCTGACCGCCCTGAGTACCATGGGCAGTACCGCGCTGGCCGTGCTGCTGATCTTGCTGGCGCTGTTCATCAGCTACAAGTATCTCGAACGCAAGCGCTTCCGCCAGTCGGTGCAGATTGACCGCGTCACCATCGACGAAATCAAGCAGTTGCTCGAGCAGGGCGCGGCGCCGGTGCTGGTCGATGCCCGCAGCGTGACGGCGCAACTGCTGGAGCCGGCCGTGCCGGGCGCCTTGCTGTTCAACGGCGGCCAGCCGGCGCCGGACCTGATCGCAGTGGACCGCGACCGCCATGTGATCGTGTATTGCAGCTGCCCCAACGACGTTACTGCCGCCCAGGTGGCCAAGGAGCTCAAGCAGCATGGCTTCACCATGGCCCGTCCCCTGCATGGCGGGCTCGACGCCTGGAATGCCGCCTTTGGCGTGCGGCCCGTGGTCGATGGCGAGACCACCACGGCATCGGCGTAGGGTAGTCATACTACGAGGAAAAACAGTACAAGTACGGGAAATACACAGTTGCTTGTACTAAAACTACAAACCGCTTGCCAGTCTTGGTAAAAATACCTTAAGCTTAGGCTTCAACTATTTTTCATCGACCATGACAGCTACTCCATCGCCATCCTCCCCGATCAACGACTTCCCAGGCGGACCGCGTCTGCTGGCGGACGTCGGCGGCACCAATGCGCGCTTCGCGCTGGAAACCGCCCCGGGCAAGATCGTGGCGATCGACGTGTTGCCATGTGCCGACTACCCGACCCTGGCGGCCGCCCTGTTGTCCTACCTGGGCTCGCCCGTGGTAGCCGAGGCTGGTGGGGCAGGCGCTGGCGGCATCCGCCACGGCGCCATCGCGATTGCCAACCCGGTCACCGGCGACATGGTGCGCATGACCAACCACCACTGGGCGTTTTCGATCGAAGCACTGCGCCGCGAAGTCGATTTCGACACTTTGCTGGTAGTAAATGACTTCACCGCGCTGGCCAGTGCGCTGCCGTTCCTGTCCTCCGAACAGAAGCGCCAGGTGGGCGGCGGGACTGCAGTAGCGGACACGCCGCTGGGCCTGATCGGCGCTGGTACCGGCCTCGGGGTTTCCGGCCTGATTCCCGGCAAGGATGGCTGGACCGCACTATTGAGCGAAGGCGGCCACGTCACCTTTGCGCCTGCCAATCCGGTGGAAGTGGCAATCCTGCAATATGCCTGGACCGAATTCGAGCATGTTTCGGCCGAGCGCCTGATGTCGGGCGCCGGTATCGAGCTGATTTACCGCGCGCTGGCAAAACGCCATGGCGTGAAGGTCGAACCGCTGGTCGCCGCCGACATTTCGCGCCGCGCCCTGTCCGGTGAATGCGCCTTGTGCGATGAAGTGATCGAGGTGTTTTGTTGCATGCTGGGTACCATCGCCAGCAACCTGGTGGTCACGCTGGGCGCGCAGGGCGGTATATATATTGGCGGCGGCATCGTGCCGAAACTCGGTGACCGCTTCAACCGCTCCGGTTTCCGCAACCGCTTCGAGCACAAGGGCAGGTTCTTCCAGTACTTGGCGCAAGTGCCTACCTGGGTGATCACGGCGGAGTATCCGGCCTTCGTTGGTGTATCCGCAATCTTGTCAGAAAGACTTGCTACCGTGTAAGTCACGTTACATTTCGCTGCAGCGAATGCGCGTTTTATGCTTTTATCAGGTACAATTCACTTAGTTGGATGAAACGTCCTGGATAGGTCATGCTTGTTTTCGCTCGAAAACGGCGCCGCGGTTCTGGTGTTTCATGAAATGCGATCGCTTCGGCGGTCGCGGCAATTCCCTCTCTCCCGCCAGGCGACTCGCCTCGGCCGGAAAAACAGCTTCAGCGACTACTCCGGCAGGCGGCATCTTGAATGCAGCGCCTACCTCAACGACTCACTGAATGTAATTGATGTCATTCTGTGCATGTGTATGCATGCAGCCATAAGATTGCTATGGATAATGCTGAGGCCAAAAAAGTCCTCGAAACCGCCTTGCTATGCGCCCGTGAGCCGTTGACCATCCACAGTCTGAAAAAGCTGTTTGTCGACGAGGAGCAACCGCCGGGCGAACACGACGCCGTGGTCGGCGCCGAACAGATCAGGGAATTGCTGGAAGAGCTGGGCCGCGACTGGGCCGGCAAGGGCGTGGAAGTGGTCAGCCTGTCGAGTGGCTGGCGGTTCCAGAGCCGTCCCGAGATGAAGCATTATCTCGACCGGCTCAGCCCTGAAAAGCCGCCGCGCTACTCGCGGGCCACGCTGGAAACGCTGGCCATCATCGCCTACCGCCAGCCTGTCACGCGCGGCGATATCGAGGAAATTCGCGGCGTTGCCGTGAATTCACAGACGATCAAGATGCTGGAAGACCGTGGTTGGGTCGATGTGGTGGGCCACCGCGACGTGGTGGGCCGGCCTTCTTTGCTGGGCACCACGCGCCAGTTTCTCGACGACCTGGGCTTGAATTCCCTGTCCCAGTTACCGCCGTTGCAGCAAATCAGTGAATCGCAGGGTAGTGGTCCCGATATGGCCGCGCTGGAAGCGGCCCTGCAGCAGAACTTTGAAAAAGCCGCGCACGGCGACCGTGTCGCGCAAGCAGACGATGGCACGGAGGTGCCGGTGGCTATAGCAGCCGCGACTAGCCCGGACTCCGGCCAAGAAGTTAATCAAGATCCTGTGCATCGTCCCGATGTCACGGTCGATGAGCACAAGCAAGAAACGAATAATGAACAATCCTAAATCCCCAGAGACAGTCAACGACGCCGCCGAAGTAGCGGTCGCCAAGCCCAAGCGCCGCACCAAGGCCCAGATCGCAGCGGAAAGCAGCGGCGTTGCCGATGCGGCCCCGGTTGCTGCCGTGGCGAGCGATGCCGCGCCGGCCGCCAAGCCGAAACGCAAGCCCAAGGCCGATGCGTCCGCAGCAGCGGCAGCGCCGGCAGTGGTCGAGGCGGTTGCCGCCGAGGCCGCGACGGTCGCCGTGAAAAAGCCGCGCGCCAAGCCGGCTGCCAAGGTTGTCGCTGAGGCAACTGCTGCTCCTGCCGCCGCAGCCGCGCCTGCCGCCGCTGCGCCTGCTGTTGCTACTTCTGCTCCTGCCGCTGCTGCCGCCGCTGCGCCAGCTGTTGCCGCGCCAGTCGCCGACCGCGTCGCTGCTGCTGACGCGCCAGCCAAGCCGGCCCGCGCGCCGCGCGCCCGCAAAGCCGTGGCCGATGCCGCAGCGTCCGCCGCCGCACAGCCGGCCGAGGCGCCAGCTGCCGAAGCTGCCGCCGGCGACGCCGCGCCTGCCGATGGCGTACCGCGCATCGACCGTGGCCAGCGTCCGCGTGGCCCGCGCCAGATGCGCGAACAGCGCGCCGTGCGCGAAGCGCTGATGCCGAAGGTGGAAGCGGTGGAAGCTGCTCCTGCTGCGGCAGTGGAAGGCGCTGCGGGTGCCGAAGGTGCCGAGGGCGCTGTGGAAGCGCGCCAGCCGAACGAGCGCGGCCAACGCAACGGCCGCCAGGGTGGCCAGGGCGGCGCCCAAGCCGGCCAGCCACGCAATGGCAAAAACGGCAAGGGCAAGAACGCCAAAGGCCGCGGCCAGCCCGGCGACAAGCCGAGCGACGCCGATGCCGTGTTCTCGTTCGTCACGTCCGACGCCTTCGACAGCGAAGAAGGTGGCCGTGGCCGCCAGCCGCAAAAAGCAGCGCGCCGCGATCTGACCGCCGACGACGATGCACCGAAGCTGCACAAGGTGCTGGCTGAGGCCGGTCTCGGCTCGCGCCGCGACATGGAAGACCTGATCGTTGCCGGCCGCGTGTCGGTCAACGGCGAGCCGGCCCACATCGGCCAGCGCATCCTGCCGACCGATGCGGTCCGCATCAATGGCAAGCTGATCCAGCGCCGCGTGAGCAAGAAGCCGCCGCGCGTGCTGGTGTACCACAAGCCTGCCGGCGAAATCGTCTCGACCGATGATCCGGAAGGCCGTCCATCGGTGTTTTCGCGCCTGCCGACCATGAAGGCCGGCAAGTGGCTGGCCGTCGGCCGCCTCGACTTCAATACCGAAGGCCTGCTGCTGTTTACCACGTCCGGTGACCTGGCCAACCGCCTGATGCACCCGCGCTACGGTATCGACCGCGAATACGCGGTGCGTACCCTGGGCGTGCTGGAAGAAGGCATGCGTCAAAAGCTGCTGGCCGGCGTCGAGCTCGAAGACGGCCTGGCGCAGTTCTCGAAAATCGCCGACGGTGGCGGCGAGGGCATCAACAAGTGGTACCGCGTGATCATCGGCGAAGGCCGTAACCGCGAAGTGCGCCGCATGTTCGAAGCGATCGGTCTGACCGTCTCGCGCCTGATCCGTACCCGCTACGGCGCCATGACCCTGCCGAGCAGCCTGAAGCGCGGCCGCTGGGAAGAGCTGGAAGAAAACCAGGTGCGCGACATGCTGGCCGTGTACGGCGTCGAGAAAAAAGGCGGCGCCGACGGTGCGGCTGCTGCCGCACCTGCGCGTGCCGGCAAGGGCCCGCAAGCCAAGCCGGTTCAGAACAAGGGCCCGGAAAAGCGTCCGCAACGTAGCCGTGCAGAATACGACGACCGTGACGACGACGACGAGGACGACCTCGACGAACCGAACTTCAACCGCGCCGATGTCAGCAACGACAACGCGCTGCCATTCGCCAAGCCGCCACGCGGCCAGGGCCGTGGTCAGGTTGGTCAGGGCGGCTTCGGTGGCGGCCAGGGCCGTCCGAACGGCGGTGGCCAGGGGCGCGGCGCGGGCGGCGGCCAGGGCGGTGGCCAGGGTGGCCGCGCCGGTGGCGGCAATGGCCGTGCCGGTGGCGCCCAGGGATCGAGCCGTCCCGGTGGTCGTCCGCAGGGCATTGGTGCGTACGCTGGCGGCCGTCCGCTCGGCGATGCGGCGCCGGCGCGTGCCAGCGGTCCGCGTCCGCAAGGGCAGGGCGGCCAGGGTGGCCAGGGACGTGGCCAGCAGGCCAAGCCGGCCAACAAAGGCCCGCGCCAGCCCGATCCGTTGCAAACCACGTTTGGTTTCGGCAACAGCAGTGGCGCACCGCGTCGCGGTCAGCAGCAGCCGCGTGGCGGCGCCAGCGACCACGGCATGCCGCGTCGTCGGAAGGGTTAATCCCGCGCCCGCTGCGGGGTTGTTTTTACCCGCAAAAGCCCTATTTTGGCGGTTGTAGTGCCACTGTAGGGCTGTTTTCCGCCGCGTGCGGATTGCAGCGCCGACCGAATAAGGTTATAATAACCAGCCTGGTAAAAGTTCTTGTCCGGATAAAACCGCAGGAATCCTTTGCTCGGGTTGGTATTATCGTATTACTGGAAGATGGGCACTTGCCCATTTTTTTTTTGTTGAACGGGTTTGACAACAAGCCTTAATCTGGAGAATTTCTTGCAGCTGCCGCAGTTAATTGAAACGACCGTCACTGGTCTGGGCTATGAGCTGGTTGATGTCGAACGGGCCGAGCGCGGAGTGCTGCGCGTGTTTATCGATTTCACCGCGGCCGACGCTGAGGAAAAAGGTCCGATTACCGTGGAAGATTGCGCCACGGTCAGTCACCAGCTGTCGCACGTGCTGACGGTCGAGAACGTGAGTTACGAACGTCTCGAGATTTCGTCGCCAGGGCTCGATCGCCCGGTGCGCAAGCTGGAAGACTTCGTGCGTTTTGCCGGTTGCGAAGCAATTGTCAAACTGCGCACCGCAATGCCGGGTACGAACAACCGTAAATCGTTCCAGGGGATTCTGCAAGAACCCCAGGGCGAGAATTTGTCGTTGGAATTTGAAAGCAATGATGGTCCGGCGCTGTTGGAGTTTACGCTCGCCGATATGGATAAGGCACGCTTGGTGCCGCAGGTGGTTTTTAAGGGACGCAAAGCATGAGTCGCGAAGTTTTGTTATTGGTAGACGCGCTGGCGCGTGAAAAGAACGTCGATAAGGATGTCGTTTTCGGCGCCCTCGAATTCGCATTGGCGCAAGCCACGAAGAAACGGTATGAGGGTGAAGTAGACATCCGCGTTTCGATCGACCGCGAATCGGGCGAATTCGAATCGTTCCGCCGCTGGCACGTGGTACCAGATGAAGCCGGCCTGCAACTGCCGGACCAGGAAATCCTGCACTTCGAAGCCAAGGAACAAATCGCCGACATCGAAGTGGACGACCACATCGAAGAGCCGATCGAATCCGTGGAATTCGGCCGCCGTTTTGCCCAAGACACCAAGCAGGTCGTGCTGCAACGCGTGCGCGATGCCGAGCGCGAACAGATCCTGGCCGACTTCCTCGAACGCGGCGACTCGCTCGTGACCGGCACCATCAAGCGCATGGAACGCGGCGATGCCATCGTCGAATCGGGCAAGATCGAAGCCCGCCTGCCGCGCGACCAGATGATCCCGAAGGAAAATCTGCGTATCGGCGACCGCGTCCGTGCCTACATCCTGCGCGTGGACCGCAATATGCGCGGCCCGCAAGTGATCCTGTCGCGCACCGCGCCGGAATTCATTGCCAAGCTGTTCGAGCTGGAAGTGCCGGAAATCGAACAAGGCATGCTGGAAATTAAATCGGCTGCCCGCGACGCCGGCGTGCGCGCAAAAATCGCCGTGTACACGGCCGACAAGCGCATCGACCCGATCGGTACCTGCGTCGGCATGCGCGGTTCGCGCGTGCAGGCCGTTACCGGCGAGCTCGGTGGCGAGCGCGTGGACATCGTGCTGTGGTCCGAAGATCCGGCCCAGTTCGTCATTGGCGCGCTGGCCCCGGCCAACGTTTCGTCGATCATGGTCGATGAGGAAAAACACGCCATGGACGTGGTCGTGGACGAGGAAAACCTCGCCATCGCCATCGGCCGCTCGGGCCAGAACGTACGCCTGGCGTCCGATCTGACCGGCTGGAAGATCAACATCATGACGGCCGAGGAATCGGCCGACAAGGCAGCCCAGGAAACCGCGGCAGTGCGTGCACTGTTCATGGAAAAACTGGACGTTGACCAGGAAGTCGCCGACATCCTGGTGGAAGAGGGCTTTGCCAGCCTGGAAGAAATCGCTTACGTGCCGATCTCCGAAATGCTGGAAATCGAATCGTTTGACGAAGATACCGTCAACGAACTGCGTACCCGTGCCCGTGACGCCCTGGTAACCGAAGCGATTGCTTCGGAAGAAGGCCTGGAAGGCATGGAAGAGGCACTGGTCGGTCTGGAAGGCATGGACCGCATCACCGCCGGTAAGCTGGGCCTGGCAGGTATCAAGACTGTTGAAGCATTTGCAGGCCTGGCCTACGACGAATTTGGCGCCATTCTGGCCTTCTCGTCCGACCGCGCCCGCGCGCTGATTTCGAATGAATTTGAAGATGTGACCGACGATGAGATGAAACTGGTCGATTCGAAGTACGACGACCGAGCGAAGGGCCTGCAAGCCAAGGCCTGGACCCTGGCAGAATCGGCAAAGGCTTAATTTGAGTATCTTTATCATCTCCGCGACACATAGAAAAGAGGACTGAATGGCGAGTAACAACGTAGCCCAATTTGCCACCGAACTGAAGATGCCTGCAGACTTGCTGCTGACGCAGCTGCGTTCTGCCGGCGTCGAAAAAAGTTCGACGTCAGATCCATTGTCGAAAGATGATAAGGATAAGCTGCTCGATCACCTGCGTCGCACCCACGGCGCTGCAGCCGAAGTGGAAAAGAAAAAAATCACGCTGACGCGCAAGGAAACGACTGAAATCAAGCAGGCCGATGCCAATGGCAAGGCCCGCACGATCCAGGTCGCCGTCAAGAAAACGCGTACCTTCGTACAGCGCGACGAACCGGTCACGACCGCCCCTGCCGCACCTGCGGCACCGGTGATTGATCCGGCCGAAGTCGCTCGTCGCGAAGAAGAAGTGCGCAAGCAAGCCGAACTGATCGCACGCCAGGAAGCCGACCTGCGCGAGAAGCAGGAGCGCCTGGCCAAGCTCGACGCCGAGAAGGAAGCGCAAGCGAAAGCCACCGCCGACGCCGAAGCCCGCGCCAAGAAGGAAGCCGACGCCGAAGCCAAGCGCGATGCTGAACAAGCTGCTGCCAAGGCTGCCGCTTCGGCCCTGAACGCTGCCAACAGCAACGCCAATGCCAGCGCGACTGCAACCGATGCTGCCGCCAGCGCCGCTGCTGCCGCTGCCGCTGCCGCTGCGGACGCACAAAAGAAAGCTGCTGCCGAAGAAGCCAAGAAGAAAGCCGATGCTGCCGCCAAGGAAGCTGCTGAAAAAGCTGCTGCCACGGACCGTGCACGCAAGGCTGTGGCCGATGAAGTTGCACAGATCAAGGCCATGATGAACGCGCCGCGTCGCGCCATCAAGGCGCCGGAACCAGTACCAGTTCCGGTCAAGCCGAAGGTTGCCGAAGGCACGCTGCACAAGCCAGCGACCACGGCCGCTACCGCTGCCAAGCCGGGCGACAAGCCAGGCGATAAAAAGCCAGGCGACAAGAAATCGATCAAGTCGGCCAATGTGGCCTCGACCTGGTCCGACGACAAGAAGCGCGGCGCCCCAGGCGGCGGCAAAGGCCGTGGCGCCCCATCGGGCCCATCGACCGGCCGCGACAGCTGGCGCGGTGGCAAGGGTGGTCGTCGTCATTCGCAATCGGATGACCGCGAAACCAACTTCCAGGCCCCGACCGAAGCCGTGGTCAAGGACGTGCATGTACCGGAAACCATCACCGTGGCCGAACTGGCCCACAAGATGTCGGTCAAGGCGTCCGAGGTCATCAAGCAACTGATGAAGCTGGGCCAGATGTGCACCATTAACCAGGTGCTGGACCAGGAAACCGCGATGATCGTCGTCGAAGAAATGGGCCACAAAGCCCACGCCGCCGAGGAAGACGATCCGGAAGCGATCCTGGCCGACCAGGGTGAGCACGCTCACTTCGAGTCCAAGCCACGCGCACCGGTCGTGACCGTCATGGGTCACGTCGATCACGGTAAAACCTCGCTGCTGGACTACATCCGTCGCGCCAAGGTCGCGTCGGGCGAAGCCGGCGGGATTACCCAGCACATCGGCGCTTACCACGTCGATACGCCACGCGGCATGATCACCTTCCTCGATACCCCGGGTCACGAAGCCTTTACGGCCATGCGTGCCCGCGGTGCGAAAGCCACCGACATCGTCATCCTGGTGGTGGCGGCGGACGACGGCGTGATGCCTCAAACCAAGGAAGCTATCGCTCACGCGAAAGCGGCTGGCGTCCCACTGGTGGTGGCGATCAACAAGATCGACAAACCAGGCGGCAACGTTGACCGTGTGACGCAAGAGCTGGTTGCCGAGAGCGTGGTGCCGGAAGAATACGGTGGCGATTCGCCATTCGTGCCGGTATCGGCCAAGACCGGTGAAGGTATCGACAACCTGCTCGAGCAAGTGCTGCTGCAGGCCGAGGTACTGGAACTGAAAGCCCCGATCGATGCGCCGGCCCGTGGCCTGGTCGTCGAAGGTCGCCTGGACAAGGGCAAGGGCCCGGTTGCCACCATCCTGGTGCAGTCCGGTACCCTGCGTCGCGGCGACGTGATCCTGGCAGGCTCCTCGTTCGGCCGCGTGCGCGCCATGCTGGACGAAAACGGCAAGCCGATCACCGAAGCCGGTCCGTCGATTCCGGTCGAAATCCAGGGCCTGACCGAAGTGCCGCAAGCCGGTGAAGAAGTCATGGTCATGGCCGACGAGCGCAAGGCGCGTGAAATTGGTCTGTTCCGTCAAGGTAAGTTCCGTGACGTGAAATTGGCCAAGCAGCAAGCCGCGAAGCTGGAAAACATGTTCGACCAGATGGCCGAAGGCGAAGTCAAAAACCTGCCGTTGATCATCAAGACCGACGTGCAGGGTTCGCAAGAAGCGCTGGTGTCGTCGTTGCAGAAACTGTCCACCTCCGAAGTGCGCGTACAAGTTGTGCACGCAGCCGTCGGCGGTATCACGGAATCGGACGTCAACCTTGCCGTGGCCTCGAAGGCCGTCATCATTGGCTTCAACGCCCGTGCCGACGCCCAGGCCCGCAAGCTGGCCGAGTCCAATGGTGTGGACATTCGCTACTACAACATCATTTACGATGCGATCGACGAGATCAAATCGGCGCTGTCGGGCATGCTGGCACCGGAAAAACGCGAAACCGTTACCGGCCAGGTCGAGATTCGCCAGGTTATTCTGGTCTCGAAAGTCGGCGCCGTTGCCGGTTGCCTGGTCACCGATGGTGTGGTCAAGCGTTCGTCGTCGGTGCGCCTGCTGCGCAACAACATCGTGGTGTGGACTGGCGAAATCGACTCGCTCAAGCGCTTCAAGGACGATGCGAAAGAAGTCCGCGCCGGTCTGGAATGCGGCCTGTCGCTGAAGAACTACAACGACATCCAGGTGGGCGACTCCCTGGAAGTGTTCGAAGTGCAGGAAATCGCCCGTACGCTGTAATCGCAGGCGACTCATGTAGGACCTGGTGAAGTGGACGGGGGCTGTAGCTCCCGTCCACTTTGCCGTTTATGGAATATCATCATGGCAAAACATAGTAAAACCATCCCCCAGCGCGGCTTGCGCGTGGCCGATCAAATCCAGAAAGACCTGTCGGAACTGATCGCATTCGAACTCAAGGACCCGCGCGTAGGCATGATCACGCTGGCCGAAGTGCAGATCACCCCCGATTACGCCCACGCCAAGATCTACTTCACCATGCTCAAGGACGATCCCGAGACCGTCAAAAACACGCTGGCCGGCCTGCAGGCAGCGTCGGGCTACCTGCGCAATATGCTGGGCAAGCGCCTGCACATTCACACGCTGCCGGCACTGCACTTCGTGCACGACACGTCGGTGGCGCGCGGCATGGCCATGTCGGCGCTGATCGACCAGGCTAATGCCACCCGCTCGCTCGATGATGACGTCGACGAGGGTGCTAAAGACGGCAAGGAAGAATGAACCAGGCCAAAGTCAAACGCGTGCGCGACCTGGTCGATGGCGTGCTGCTGCTCGACAAGCCGGTCGGCTTTTCCAGCAACGATGCGCTGATCAAGGCCAAGCGCGTAATGAACGCCAAGAAGGCCGGCCACACCGGCACGCTCGACCCGTTTGCCACCGGCTTGCTACCGCTGTGCTTTGGCGAAGCCACCAAGTTTTCCCAGGATTTATTGGAAGCCGATAAAACCTACGAAACCGTGGTGCACCTGGGCCAGACCACGGATACCGGCGACACCGAAGGCGAAGTGATCGATACCCGCGACGTCAGCGTCACGCTTGAGCAGATCCACGCCGTGCTGGCGCAGTTCCGCGGCCCGATCGCGCAAGTGCCGCCGATGTATTCGGCCTTGAAACGCGACGGCAAGCCGCTGTACGAATACGCGCGCGCCGGCATCACGCTCGAGCGCGAAGCGCGCAACGTCGTCATCCACAAGCTGGAACTGGTGGCGTACGAGGCGCCGATGCTGACCTTGTCGGTCACGTGCAGCAAGGGCACGTACATCCGCGTGCTGGGCCAGGATATCGGCGAGGCTTTGGGCTGCGGCGCGCATCTGAACGCCTTGCGCCGTACCCAGGTTGGGCCGTTGACCATGGAGAACATGATCACGCTCGACGCCTTGATCGCCCACCCCGAGCCATTGAGCTTGCTGGCGCCGGTCGATGCGCTGCTGGCCAGCTTCCCGGCCGTGCAGTTGAACGCCGAGCTGGCCAAGCGCTTCCTCAACGGCCAGCGCCTGGCACTGGGCAAGGAACCGGTAACGGTCCCGGGCGAAGAGGGCAGGGTGCGCGTGTACCTGGACGACAAGTTGCTGGGCACGGCCATCCTCGGTGAATACAGCATCCTGGCGCCAGAGCGCTTGATTGCCTTCGTACCTCAATAAAGCAACATCGAAAATAACCAGAAGTCCGGCGATAGAGTTGCAACGCAACATGCTATACTAGCCGGCTTTCCGCACAGCTTTTTGTGCGCACCCGCAGTTTTTCCGCAAATATACGACTATGTCCACTACTAAACGCGCAATTCGCAACATTGCAATCATCGCCCACGTTGACCACGGTAAAACCACCCTGGTTGACCAACTGCTCCGCCAGTCCGGCACCTTCCGCGAAAACCAGGCGGTCGATACCCGTGTCATGGACTCGAACGATCTCGAAAAAGAGCGCGGCATCACGATTCTGTCCAAGAATTGCGCAGTCGAGTACGAAGGCACCCACATCAACATCGTTGACACCCCAGGCCACGCCGACTTCGGCGGCGAAGTGGAACGTGTTCTGTCGATGGTTGACTCGGTCCTGCTGCTGATCGATGCACAAGAAGGCCCGATGCCACAGACCCGCTTTGTGACCCGTAAGGCGCTGGCCCTGGGCCTGAAGCCTATCGTCGTAGTCAACAAGGTCGACCGTCCAGGTGCACGTCCTGAATGGGCGATCAACCAGACCTTCGAGCTGTTCGACAAGCTGGGCGCCACCGACGAACAACTGGACTTCCCGATTGTTTACGCTTCGGGCCTGAACGGCTACGCCGGCCTGACCGAAGACGTACGCGGCGGCGACATGAAGCCACTGTTCGACGCCATCCTGCAACACGTACCAGTACGTGACGACAATCCGGATGGTCCGCTGCAGATGCAAATCACCTCGCTCGACTACTCGTCGTACGTCGGTAAAATCGGTATCGGCCGTATCAACCGCGGTCGCGTCAAAACCGGCCAGGACGTGATCGTTCTGAACGGCCCAGGCGCTACGCCGATCAAAGGCCGCATCAACCAGGTGCTGAACTTCAAGGGCCTCGAGCGCGTGCTGGTGGACGACGCTGTTGCCGGCGACATCGTGCTGATCAACGGTATCGAAGAAATCGGCATCGGTTCGACCGTGTGCGCACCGGACACCCCGGAAGCGCTGCCAATGCTGACCGTCGACGAGCCTACCCTGACCATGAACTTCATGGTCAACAACTCGCCGCTGGCTGGCCGCGAAGGCAAGTTCGTGACCTCGCGTCAACTGCGCGACCGTCTGGACAAGGAACTGAAAGCCAACGTTGCGCTGCGCGTGGCGCCTACCGACGACGACACCACCTTCGAAGTATCGGGCCGTGGCGAGCTGCACCTGACCATCCTGATCGAAAACATGCGTCGCGAAGGTTTCGAGATGGCTGTATCGCGTCCGCGCGTGGTGTTCAAAATGGTCGATGGCGTGCGCCACGAGCCGTACGAGCAACTGTCGGTGGACGTTGAAGAAGCCAACCAGGGCGGCGTCATGGAAGAACTGGGCCGTCGTCGTGGCGACCTGCAAAACATGGAATCGGACGGCAAAGGCCGTGTGCGCCTGGAATACCGTATTCCAGCACGTGGCCTGATCGGCTTCCAGGGCGAATTCATGACCCTGACCCGTGGTACCGGCCTGATGAGCCACGTGTTCGATGCGTACGCACCAGTCGACACCTCGAAAGGTGAGCTGGGCGGCCGTCGCAACGGCGTGCTGATCTCGCAGGACGACGGCGCTGCTGTCGCCTACGCTATCTGGAAACTGCAAGATCGCGGCCGTATGTTCGTGGTCCACAACGACCCGGTGTACGAAGGCATGATCATCGGTATCCACTCGCGCGACAACGACCTGGTCGTCAACCCGATCAAGGGCAAGCAGCTGACCAACGTGCGTTCGTCGGGTACCGACGAAGCCGTGCGCCTGGTGCCGCCGATCCAGATGTCGCTGGAATACGCTGTTGAATTCATCGACGACGACGAACTGGTGGAAATCACCCCGAAATCGATCCGTCTGCGCAAGCGCTTCCTGAAAGAGCACGAGCGTAAGAAAGCATCGCGCGAAGCGTAATCGCTTCTGCCGGACCAGAAAGCCGCCTTCGGGCGGCTTTTTTTATTGATGCGGATCACTTCCAGATGAATCAATGCTGGCCTCGGCAAGATTTCCATGATCCGGATTCGTTTGCCTTTTCTGCGGTGCTGGAGTACTTTGGTGCATGGCAACATGACTGGAGGATTTCCGTGAGTGAAGAAAAGAATAACCCCTGGGCCGGGCTGTTGAACTGGCCAGGCAGTCCGTTCAATGTCGCCCAGCAAGGGCTCGATTATTGGGTGGACGCTTGCCAGCGGTCGATCCTGTTTCTCGATGTGCTGCGTCAGCGCGGCACCGATACCATCGCCCGCGCCGCCAAGACGGCGCCGCATGTACTGAGTTTCCCGTTCGAAATCATCATGGATGGCCGCACGCTCGAGCGGCCCGTGAATTACGGCCTGTGCTACATCGCGCCGCCGGACGGCGTCGCGCCTGATCCATCGAAACGGCCGTTCATCGTGTTCGACCCGCGCGCCGGCCACGGCCCCGGCATCGGCGGCATGAAGCACGACAGCGAAATCGGCGTCGTACTCAAGGCTGGCCATCCGTGCTACTTTGTCGGCTTTACGCCGGTGCCGGTGCCCGGTCAGACCATCGAGGACGTGTGCCGCGCCGAAGCGGCGTTTATCGCCCACGTGGCCGAGCGCCACCCGCAAGCCGATGGCAAGCCGGCCCTGATCGGCAACTGCCAGGCCGGCTGGCAAATCATGATGACCGCCGCGTTGAAGCCCGACCTGGTCGGTCCGCTGGTCCTGGCCGGCGCACCACTGTCGTACTGGGCTGGCGTACGCGGCAAGAATCCGCTGCGCTACCTTGGCGGTGCGCTGGGCGGCACCTGGATGACCGCGCTCGCTGGCGACCTCGGCAACGGCATCTTCGACGGCGCCCAGCTGGTGGCCAACTTCGAGAAGATGAATCCGTCGAACACGCTGTGGACCAAGAACTACAACGTCTATTCGAAAATCGATACCGAGGCGCCGCGCTTCCTCGAATTTGAAAAATGGTGGGGCAACCCGGTGCTGCTCAACGCCGGCGAAATGCAATACATCGCCGACTCGCTGTTCGTCGGCAACCGCCTGAGCGAAGCGGCGCTGCTCGACAGCGACGGCCACCGCATCGACCTGCGCAACATCAAGTCGCCGATCGTGGTGTTCTGCTCGTGGGGCGACGACATTACGCCGCCGCAGCAGGCGCTGGGCTGGGTGCTCGACCTGTATGAGGACGACGCCGCGCTGGTGGCGGGCGGCCAGACCATCATCTATTCGATGCACCAGAGTATCGGCCACCTCGGCATTTTCGTTTCCGCCTCGGTAGCCAACAAGGAACACGAGGAGTTTACCGCCGCGATGGACATGATCGACATCATGCCGCCCGGCCTGTACGAAGCGGTGTTCCTGGAAAAAGACGAGGAGATGCTGCAGGAAGAACTGGCGGCTGGCGACATGATGGGCGGCGACTACGTGATGCGCTTCGAGCGCCGCACGCTCGACTCCTTGCGCGCGCTGGGCGGTAACGATGCCGAAGACGAACGCCGCTTTGCTACCGTGGCGCGCGTGTCGGAAATCAACCAGGGACTGTACCGCACCTTTGTCAGCCCGGTCGTCAAGAGCCTGGTGACCGAGCACAGCGCCAAGCAATTGCGCGAAGCGCACCCGATGCGCTTGCGCTACACGGCGTTCTCGAACAAGAACAAGCTGCTCGATGGCATCCCGGCGCTGGCCGACAGGGTGCGCGCGCAACGCCGCCCGGTGGCCAAGGATAATATTTTCCTGCAAATGCAGGATGCCATGTCGAAACAGATCGTCGCCTCGCTCGACGCGTACCGCGACGTGCGCGACCAGGCCACCGAGAAATTCTTCCTCGATGTGTACGGTTCGCCCCTATTGCAGGCGATGGTGGGCTTACGTGCCGAAAACGGCGCACCGCGCCGCATCGGCCGCGACCTGGCGCGTGAAGCAGCACTTGACGCCTACCGCACCGCTGCCGCCGGCAAGACCGCCGAAGGCGGCACGACCGAAGCGATCATTCGAGGACTGCTGTATATCTACCGCAGCCCGGAGATGAGCGCGGCCGACGAACGCGCGTTTGCCACCATCCGCCAGTTGCGTTTGCGTACTGCCGATGACCAGGAATTGAGCGTCACCCGCTTCAAGACCGTCTTGCGCGAGCAGTACCTGATGTTGCAGGTGGCCGAAGAAGCGGCGATGCGCGACTTGCCATTGCTGCTGCCGGACGACCCCGACGCGCGCGCAACTGCGCTGGGCATCGTGCGCCAGGTGGTGGGCGCCACCGGCACCGTCACCGGCGACGCCGCCCAGCGCCTCGAGCGCGTGGCAGCGATGTTCGGGCCAAAGCTGGCCGTGGTGCGCAAGAAGCAGCAGGCGGGCGACGCAGCGTAAGCCGTGGTGCGTATGTTGATCCGCCATCGGTGGCGGATCAACGTGCCTTACAGTACCTTGCGCATGAAGACGCTCAAGGGATCGTCGCGATAATCGCCGTAGGGGCCGCATACCGAGAATCCGTGCCGTGCATACAGCGCGATCGCTTCCGGCTGTGCCGGCCCCGTCTCCAGCACCATCAAGTCGCAACCGGCTATGCGCGTAGCCTGTTCCAGCGCCGCCATCAAGCCCTTGGCTGCGCCGAGTCCGCGCGCTTCCGGCTTCACGTACATGCGCTTGATCTCGCCATACCCGTTCGACAACACCACCGCCGCGCAGCCAACCAGCGCACCGGCAGCATCGCGGGCGACCGCAAATTTCACTTCCGGCTGCATCAGCGATTTGAGGTCCAGCGCATACACGCTCTCGGGCGGATACAAGGTCAGCTGGTAAGCGTCGAGGTCGGCGATCAGGGCGATGATCTCGGGCTGGTTCGGTGTTTCAAAAGCGATCTGGAGCATGAATGGGCGCGGGTGGGTAGCTGAGGGCTACGAGTATAACGCGCCGGCTCTCGCCTGCTACAAGGTCGGCGTGATGCTGCGGACCACTTTGCCGGCTTCATCGAGCATCTGGATCTCGGCCTTGCCATCGGCGCCAACCAGCAACATCATGCGCACGCGGCCCTGGGCATCCTTCAGTTGCAGGGATGATCCCTTATCGGCGGTGTTGCCGAGCCAGATGCGATTGACGCCGAGCCTTCCTTCTTCGGTCAGCTTGTTCCAGTAGGCTTTCTGCCCGGCGCGGTCCAGCTTGCTCGCTTGCTCGCGGAAGCGCGGATGGTCATCCATTGACGTGACTTTGAAGTTCGGCACATCGTTGATGAGCACAGCGGTGCGCTGCGACTTCTCGTTGTCGGTATTGAGCAGTTGCAGCGCCTGGTCCTGGCGGAAACGGTCGAACGTCAGCGACAGTCCCGAGTCGATCTTGCCGCTAGCTCCTTCGATACTGCCTTTCTGGAGAAAACCGCCATTTTCCGTGCCTTCCTCATTGATGAACAGCATGCCGGCAAACGTGCGGCGGTTGGGGCGTTCGATTTCCTTGCCTTCGTGGAAGGCGCCGGGGAACTGGGCGCGATTGGAAATGATGAGGCGTTTGGTGCCATCGGGCTCGACGATATTGATGCGCCCGACCGTGATCTCGTCAAAATTCGCCTTCCTGCCGGGATCGCTCGAACCGGTGAGCACGAAGACTGCTGCCAGCGCGCTGGCCATGGTGGTGGCGCCTGCCAAAAAGGTTCTCAAGTGCGACATGGTGTCTCCTTTGTAATGGTTGGTTTGTTTAATTATCGGAAGTACGGGTGATGCGCCGGGCTGCCGCCCGCAGCCGCCATTCGACGACCAGGATCAGCGGTGCACAGAAAGCGAGCAGGGCGCCCAGGTATTGCAGGATCCGGTTGGCCTCTGAATGGACGTAGCGTTTGTCGGCCAGTTCGAACATGCGCCGTCCGCCTTCCACATTCTCGAAATACACGCTGCCGCGGTCGCGCCATGACTCGACCGTCATGCGCCTGAGCCGGTTCGCTTCGAACTCGGCCTGCAAGCGCGCCATTTCTTCGATGGTGATGATCTTGGCCATCATTCTCATTTCCTGGATCCGGCGGTATTGCTCGAAGATGGTCTCGGATTCGCCGGGCGCGATGACGCCCTTCGAAACATACTTGTACTGATTGTTGGGAAAGAAGATGCCGTCGTTTGCCGCAAGCATCATGGCAAACCCCAGTGCCGCAGCGGCGGCTGCACCAAAGACATAGCGCCGCGCATGGTGCACGCGGCGGATGGTCACGCCTTCGCGGAACTGGCTCACCTGCGGAATATGGCGCAGCGATGCCTGCGTCTCCTGGTCGAGATCGGCCAGGAAAACTTCGGGCGCCATGCCCAGCGCCTTGATGATGCTGCCGAACATCTCCGCCGACGGCTGCGACTTGTCGTTCTCGAGCTTGGAGAGGTAAGACTGCTCGATGCCGATCAACTCGGCAAACTGCGGCTGGGTAAGGTTCTTGTCGGTTCTGATCTGCTTGAGCCTGGCGCCGAAATTCATGGTTGTCCCTGGTAACGAATGATTGTTGTCCGAGGCATATTCTTCGGGATTCATGCTGGAATGAGAAGGTGAATATGCGGGAATAACGATGAATTTTGTTATTTTTGCCAACTGTGCGGGAAATACGGCCGGGGCGGCGGGGCGGCGTTTGGCGGTATAATGACGACCCCCATACCCCACCCGCAGTTACCGCCATGACCAATCCCGCCCCGCACACCACCGTCGCCGACACCGCCCCCGTGCCGGGCCGCCGCCTGTCCGTGGCGCCGATGATGGACTGGACCGACCGCCACTGCCGCGTGTTCCACCGCCATATCAGCCAGCACACCTGGCTGTACACCGAGATGGTCACCACCGGCGCGCTGGTGTATGGCGACGTCGAACGGCACCTGCGCTTCAACGATGAAGAACACCCGGTCGCGCTGCAACTGGGGGGCAGCGACCCGGCCGACCTGGCCACCAGTGCCAGGCTGGGCCAGCAATGGGGCTACGACGAGATCAACCTCAATTGCGGTTGCCCGTCCGAGCGCGTGCAAAAGGGTGCGTTCGGCGCCTGCCTGATGGCTGAGCCGCAACTGGTGGCCGATTGCGTGAAAGCCATGCGCGACGCAGTCGATATCGACGTCACCGTCAAGCACCGCATCGGCATCGATAAAACCGAAAGTTACGATTTCGTGCGCGATTTCGTCGGTACCGTGGCGGACGCCGGCTGCACCACGTTTATCGTTCACGCGCGCAACGCCATCCTGAAAGGCCTGTCGCCCAAGGAAAACCGCGAAATCCCGCCGCTCAAGTACGACTTCGCCTACCGCCTCAAGCGTGATTTCCCGCAGTTTGAAATCATCATCAACGGCGGCATCAAGACCGAAGCCGAGATCGACGAGCACCTGCGCCATGTCGATGGCGTGATGCTGGGCCGCGAGGCGTATCACAACCCGTTCTTGATGGCCACGTTCGACCAGCGCTACTACGGCGCCACCACCGAGCCGAAATCGCGCGCCGAGGTGCTCGAGGCGATGATTCCCTACATCACGGCGCAGCTGGCGCAGTACGGCCCGCTCGGCCTGAAGATGAATTCGATTACGCGCCACATGCTGGGCCTGATGCAGGGCCTGCCGGGCGCCAAGTCGTTCCGCCAGACCTTGTCGGACTCGAAACAACTGGCGACCGGCGACGCCACCCTGGTGCGCCAGGCCGCAGCCCGCCTGGGGTATGCCTGATTCCTGCCTGATTCCTGCCGGATTCCGGCCTGGTTTTCGCCACAATGCCCTGACACTTCCGCACCACCACCGGCGCCTCCCGGCGCCGCGTTTTCAATGATACTTTCATCCAACTATTCGGACGACTAGCAAGCATAATTTTCAAGTGTTGGAATTTCCACTCAGAAATTATGTTTCCAGTGCACCTAGATATTTTTTCCTTGCTCTACGGAAAAATTTGCCTCTATAATCCATCTCATACACCTCTATCCACCGTCTTTCGTGTGTGTATTGCGACGCAAAAACGACAACGCGACGCTGGTGGGGCGCCAAATTTTGCATTCGCAGTCATTGTTTGCTAATGTCATGTTTTGTTTCTTAGCTGCAATGTTTGGATTGGCTGTGTCCTACCTCCCGACAGGCCGTTCAGGGCAAATTCTTATCAACAGTGTCACTTACGAAGAGACGAAATGAATTTAGCAAAAATGAAAGTTGGCATGCGCCTGGGCCTCGGATTCGCCCTGGTTCTGATCTTCCTGGTCGCGGTGACCACGGTCGGCATCTTCCGCATGGCACAAATCCAGGACCGCCTCGATCACGTCATCAGCGTGAACAACGTCGTCACCCGCCTGGTGACCGACATGCGTACCAACGTCGCCGACCGTATCAGCTCGCTGCGCATCCTGACCCTGTTGACCGATCCGGCCGACATGGAACCGGAACTGAACCGCGTCAAGGAACTGGCTGCCAAGTACGCCGATGCACAAAACAAGCTGAGCGCGAAGTTCGCGGTCGAAGCCCTGCCTGAAGAGAAGGCCCTGCTGGCCACCATCAAGGAACAGGAAGCCATCGCCATGCCGGCCATCGCCAAGGCGACCGAGCTGTGGCTCGGTAGCCAAGCCGAAGCCGCCACCCGCGTGCTGATCAAGGAAATCCGTCCGGCGCAACGCAAATGGATGGCAGCACTGGAATCGCTGGGCACCCTGGAAGACAAGCTGAACGCCGAAATGCAAGTGGAAGCCGCCAAGGGCTTCGCCAGCGGCCGTACTTTCATGATCATCATGGGCCTGCTGGCCGTGGCGATCTCGGTGGCTGCCGCCGTGGTGATCACCCGAGGCCTGCTGAAACAACTTGGCGCCGAACCGGCCTACACCTCGGCCATTGCCAGCAGCATCGCCAATGGCGACCTGGCCGTAGCGATCAACACCAGCAACACCGACAAGAGCAGCCTGCTGTACGAAATGCGTGAAATGCGCGACAGCCTGGTCGATATCGTGGGTCAGGTTCGCTCCGGCACCGAAACCATCGGCACCGCCACCCGCGAAATCGCCGCCGGTAACACCGACCTGTCGGCCCGTACCGAAATGCAGGCCAGCTCGCTGGAAAAAACCGCGACTGCCATGGAAGAGCTGACCTCGACCGTGAAACAGAATGCCGACAACGCCCGGGAAGCCAACCAGCTGGCCTCGGCTGCATCGGATGTGGCGATCAAGGGCGGCAAGGTGGTCTCGGAAGTGGTCAACACCATGAGCTCGATCGACGCGTCGGCCAAGAAGATCGTGGACATCATCGGCGTGATCGACGGTATCGCTTTCCAGACCAACATCCTGGCGCTGAACGCTGCCGTGGAAGCAGCCCGTGCCGGCGAACAAGGCCGTGGCTTCGCGGTGGTGGCGTCCGAAGTGCGTAACCTGGCGCAGCGTTCCGCTGGCGCTGCCAAAGAAATCAAGATGCTCATCGATGACTCGGTGGAAAAAGTCGGCGCCGGCACCAAGCTGGTCGGCCAGGCCGGTGTGACGATGGAAGAGGTTGTATCGTCGGTGCGCCGCGTGACCGACATCATGAGCGAGATCGCCAACGCCAGCCAGGAGCAGAGCGCCGGTATCGAACAAGTCAACCTGTCGATCATCGAGATGGACAGCATGACCCAGCAAAACGCCGCGCTGGTGGAAGAGTCCGCCGCCGCAGCAAAGAGCTTGCAAGACCAGGCCGACGAGTTGTCGCGCGTCGTCAGCATCTTCAAGCTGGTGGAAGGCGAGGAGCGCGCAACTGCTCCGGTGTATGCGCCAGCCCCGAAAGTCGCAGTAGCGAAGGCAGCAGTGAAGCCGATCGCCGCCGCAACCCGTGCCCCGGTAAAGAAACT
The DNA here is from genome assembly GCF_034479515.1 of Duganella zoogloeoides. Taxonomy (NCBI): domain Bacteria; kingdom Pseudomonadati; phylum Pseudomonadota; class Betaproteobacteria; order Burkholderiales; family Oxalobacteraceae; genus Duganella; species Duganella zoogloeoides. The sequence continues at coordinate 4,709,806 of NZ_CP140152.1, read as the reverse complement.
GGCCGCCAAGCCAGCGCCCGCACCGGCAGCCAAGCCGAAGAAAGTCGTCAACGCGACCAGCACCGCCAGCGCTGACGAGTGGGAAGAGTTTTAACGATTCAAGTATTGCCCGGGCTGCTGTCACGTTGTTGCGTGATGGTGGGAACGCCAAGGCGGGCCGGGAACCCGAACCTTTAACGATGTTAAGAATAATTGAGAGAAATTAAATGACCAAGTTTTCGACCGTAATCGCCGCCTTCCTGCTGTCCGCCACCTCCGCTGCCGCCTTGGCTGCAGAAGTGCCGGCAACCATCGATGCCAAGAACTGCAAGGCTGAATATCCAAAAGCATCGCTGATCAACGAAGAGCAGGGCGACGTCAAGATGGCCTTCCTGGTTGGCGCGGACGGTAACGTTGTTGATTCCAAACTGGAAAAATCGAGTGGCTTCAAGAACCTCGACAAAGCCGCCATGAAAGCGCTGTCGGCCTGCAAATTCAAACCGGGCACCAAGGACGGCGCGGTAGCGCAGACCTGGGCCAAGGTCGACTATAGCTGGAAGCTGTAACACCTGAACCGCCACACTATCCATAGGGGAAAAATCATGATGACGAATAAGCGTATGTTGGGTCTGGTTGCAGCGGTTCTCGTATCGAGCGCACCAGCCGTGTTTGCCGCCGAAGTGCCAGCCAGCTTCGACTCCAAGAACTGCAAGGCCGAATATCCGAAAGCGTCGCTGATGAACGAAGAGCAGGGCACGGTATCGATGTCGTTCCTGGTCAAGCCGGACGGCTCGGTCGCCGACTCCAAGGTCGAGAAGACCAGCGGCTTCAAAAACCTGGACAAGGCTGCCATCAAGGCACTGTCCGCCTGCAAGTTCAAACCAGGCACCAAGGACGGCGCGCCAGCTGAAACCTGGACCAAGGTCGATTACGCGTGGAAACTCGACTGATTGGATAGTTGTTGCGTAGAAAAGGGGAGCCGCTTGCGGCTCCTTTTTCATTTCAAGGCACGAACCGTGTAACAAGCTGTAATGGCGCTGCTTTCGCGCTACACTTCCTTTTATAGTGTGATTCTGAACAAGGAGAATTGGCGATGAAATCGATCTTTGCAGTGGTCGGCGTGCTGGCGGCGCTGACGGGATGCGCTACCCAGCAACCTTATTACACCAGCAGCCGGGTGGTCCACGACCCCTACCAATGGCGCACGGTTTCCGTCACGCCGTCCGACCGCGCGCCGGGGCAGTCGTCCGGACCGGTTTATACCACCGAAGAGCTGCCGCCGCAGTCGAGTTCGCGCGTGGTGTATACCGAGCAGCCGGTCACGACCACCACGTACATCACCCAGCCCTCCACGGTGATTTACCAGCCGGCTCCCGTGTATTACCAGCCGGCGCCGTCGTACTACTATCCGCCCGTGTCGATCGGCCTGAACTTCGGCTTCGGCCGCTACTGGGGCGGCGGCGGCGGTCGCGGTTACTACGGCGGCCATCGCGGCGGCTGGCGTCGATAAGCGTCGGTACACGTAAAAAATCCCGCAGTGCCATGCAGGCGCTGCGGGATTTTTTGCTTCAGGAGTTGGCGGTTCGGTTTTTAGCGCAAGTGGTAAACCGAAACCGACTGATTCATGAGCGCGTTCTCCGTGACCAGCACGAAGGTCGAGGCAACTGCCAGCGAGATAAGCAAGGTTCCGACTGCGTGGGGGAAAAAGCGTGCCATGACCGGCTCCTGTTCAAAGTAGGTTCCGACAGAGGTATCGGATGACTAAAGGATATGCCAGCTGTTGCGTAGGAGGGATCAGCCAAACGTCCGACGTTCTGTAGGATAACAGCTTGAGTCTATCTTTTAGTCAACTTTCGAGGTGCGGTTAGCGGTTTTTCCAGACCGTGACCGGCGAGGCAGGCGCAGTATCGAGCTTGTCGCACAGTTCTAGCCATTGGGTCAGGCGGTCTGGCTGCTTGAGCGTGATGCCCATGCCGTCGATGATGCCGACCTGGTCCAGGTAGCGCGCATCGATCTTGGCCTTGGAGACGGTGGGCGCGGCCATGACCATGCGGTCGTAGGCCTTGCGCGCCTTGTGCTCCCACTTGTGCAAGCCGCCTTCATCGAAACGGTTGGATTCGAAATACACGGTCAGCGATCCGTCCGGATTGCCGAAGCCGACAATGCCGGAACCGCTGCGGATGGCCGCGTTGGTCGATGGCTCGAACAGGGCGGAAGGCACGAACACGCCGGCGCGACCGTCCGTGTCGGGACGTCCTACAGGCGTATCTTTGCTGTAGGTGGAAACTTCAGTGATGGATTTTTCTTCGGACATGATGGGGAGAGTGTTACGTCGCGTTCTTTCGGCGACACAGCTTCATTGTAGCGCTATTCTAGTGCTGTATGGAAATAGACTTGCATGAATTGTTGTAACTGGACTGCTGAGGCTGCATAGCCACAGTCGCGATATGGTTCCCCTGATGTTTCTCCAAGGCTAGTAGAATCGGTGAGCGATCAATTGCCACCGGCCTGCCTGGCCAGGCGCCTATAAACTTGGGGAACAATATGTCTTTTCACGAACTAAAAGTCAGCACGCGCCTGGCGATCGGTTTTGGCCTTTTGCTGCTGGCATCGATTGCCATAGCAGCGCTGGGCGTCAGCAAGCTGGCCTCGCTGAACGAATCGCTGGTCGTGACGGTGGACTACAACGCGCAGGAGGCCAACCTGATAGCCATCGCGTCGGGCGAGGCGCAAAAGGCTTCTGCCGCCATGCGCAATCTGATCGTGCTCAGTGACCTGCCCAGGATGACGAAACAGAAGCAGGCCTTTGATGACAGCCTGGCGAACTACGACAAGGCGGTCGTCGACCTGGAAAAATTGTTTGCCCGCGATCCCAACACCAGCGCCGAGGAAAAAGCTTTTCTGGTCAAAATAGATGACGTCAAAAAGTCCGCGCTGCCGTCGATCCGCAAAGCAGCCGAGCTGGGATTAAAAAATGACCCGGGCGCGCCGGACGTGCTGATGGGAGAGACCGGGCCGGCGCTCGACAAGTGGATCAACACGCTGATTGAATTCCGCGATTACGAGATAAAAACCAGCAATGAAACCGCCGCAAAAGCGCACGCAGATTACGAGACGAGCCGGATAATGATCATCGCCGTGTCCCTGGCCGGGGTGTTGCTGTCGATCGGCGCCAGTGTCATCATCACGCGCAGTATTCTGAAGCAGCTCGGCGGCGAGCCCGCATACGCGATGCAGGTGGCCAAGGCTATTGCCGGCGGCAACCTCGACACCGATATCGCGCTGCAACCGGGCGACAGCCGCAGCCTGATGTACTCGATGAACCAGATGCGCGACCAGCTGGCAGACATCGTGGGCCAGGTCCGTAGCGGTACCGACACCATCGCCACCGCCTCGGCCCAGATCGCCGCAGGCAATCTCGATCTGTCTTCGCGTACGGAAGAGCAGGCGAGCTCGCTTGAAGAAACCGCTTCGTCGATGGAAGAGCTGACCGGCACGGTCAAGCAGAATGCCGACAATGCGCGCCAGGCCAATCAGCTTGCCGTCTCCGCGTCGGAAGTGGCGGTGCGGGGCGGCGCCGTGGTGTCGCAGGTGGTGGAGACCATGGCCTCGATTAACCAATCGTCCAGGAAGATTGTCGACATCATCGGCGTCATCGACGGCATCGCGTTCCAGACCAATATCCTGGCGCTCAATGCCGCTGTCGAAGCGGCCAGGGCCGGCGAGCAGGGGCGCGGTTTTGCGGTTGTCGCCACCGAGGTGCGCAACCTGGCGCACCGGTCCGCCGCCGCTGCCAAGGAAATCAAGATCCTGATCGACGACTCTGTCACCAAGGTCGATGCCGGCGGCAAGCTGGTGGACGACGCCGGCGTGACCATGGCCGACATCGTGCAATCGATTACCCGCGTCACCGACATCATGAGCGAGATCGCCTCCGCCAGCCTGGAGCAGACCACCGGCATCGAGCAGGTCAATTCGGCCATCTCGCAAATGGACGAAGTGACCCAGCAAAATGCCGCGCTGGTGGAGCAGGCTGCTGCGGCGGCCAACTCGATGCAGGAGCAGGCGGCCATGCTGTCGCAGGTGGTCAGCGTGTTCAAGGTGGGGCAGCAGGCAGCGGCCAGCCAAGGCGCGCCGCGCGCGCCAGCACGGCCGGCCACACCGGCGCCAGTACCGCGCCGCATCGCCACGACAAAGCCGGCCTCTGCGGGTCAGGCGAAAGCCACTGCGAACGCCGATGCGGGAGAGTGGGAGCAGTTCTAGCAGCGCAGCAAGACAACGTCGAGGTGGCAAAAAGCCCGGCCAGCATGCCTGCTGGGCCGGGCTTTTCACGTTGGCGGGCAATCTCATCGCATCGACGCCCAGCCACAGAAAGCAAAAAGCCCGGTTCGCACTAGGCTGAACCGGGCTTCTTACATAATCTTTTGGGGTGGCTGATGGGGCTCGAACCCACGACAACAGGAATCACAATCCTGGACTCTACCAACTGAGCTACAGCCACCACTGTCTTACCAACTAACTTACTAACTTCGCCTGCTTCGCGGTTTGCTGGGCAGGTGCCGCATTATACAAGCCACTTTGGAAACCTGCAAATCTAAATGCGAGGTTTTTTGCGCAACCACCGTTTTTTCTAGACGTCGGCCGCTGCCACCGGCGGATCGAGGTCGAGCAGGGCGCGGAAGGCTGCCGACAATGCTGCCGGCCTGGCGGTCGTGAAACCGCGCAACGTGGCCGGTGCGTCGGGCGCGGCCGCGCGTAGCAGCGCACCGGTTTCCAGCAGCCGCCCCAGCTGGCGCGCCACGGCGTCGCCGGTGTCGATCAGTACCACGTCGGCGCGGTCATGCGCGGCCAGCACCTGTTCGATGCCGCTGCGCACGAACGGGTAGTGGGTGCAGCCGAGCACCAGGGTGTCGGCGCCCTGGTCCAGCAGCGGAGCGACGTATTGCTCCAGCATGGCGGCAATCTTGGGTGCTTGCAGGTCGCCCAGTTCGATCTGGTCCACCAGGCCCACGGCCGGTTGCAGCAGGAATTGCGCGTGGGTGGTGGCGCTGATGTGTTCGCGCAGTTGCAGGAATTTGTCGCCCTTGAGCGTGCGGGCCGTGGCCAGGACGCCCACTTTGCCGTTGCGGCTGGCGGCGGCGGCGGGTTTCAGGCCCGGTTCCACGCCGACGACCGGCAGCTCCGGGTAGCGCGCACGCACCGCCTTGATGGCGGCCACGGTGGCGGTGTTGCAGGCCACGACCAGCGCCTTGGCGCCGTGGACGAGCAGGAAGGCCGTGACGGCGAGCGCCCGCTCGACAACAAATTCTTCGGTTTTTTCGCCGTAGGGCGCGTGGCCGGAATCGGCAAAGTACAACAGGTGTTCGTGTGGTAGCTGCGCGCGGATATGGCGCAGCACCGACAGGCCGCCCACACCCGAGTCGAACACGCCGATCGGGCACTCGGCTGGATGGAGGCGGAGGTCGTTCATCAGGCAGTAACGATGGGCACGTTCAGCTGCTCGATCTTGGCCTTCCATTCCGCCGGACCGGTGTTGTGCACCGAGGTGCCGGCCGCATCGACGGCCACCGTCACCGGCATGTCTTCCACGTCGAACTCGTAGATCGCTTCCATGCCCATGTCGGCAAAGCCCAGCACCTTGGCGCCCTTGATCGCCTTGGAGACCAGGTAGGCGGAACCGCCCACGGCCATCAGGTACGCCGACTGGTGTTTCTTGATCGATTCGATGGCGATCGGGCCGCGCTCGGCCTTGCCGATCATGGCGATCAGGCCGGTTTTCTCGAGCATCATGTCGGTGAACTTGTCCATGCGGGTGGCGGTGGTCGGGCCAGCCGGACCGACGACTTCGTCACGCACCGGATCGACCGGGCCCACGTAGTAGATCACGCGGTTCTTGAAGTCCACCGGCAGTTCTTCACCCTTGGCCAGCATGTCCTGGATGCGCTTGTGGGCAGCATCGCGGCCGGTCAGCATTTTGCCGTTGAGCAGCAGGGTCTGGCCCGGTTTCCACGAGGCGACTTCTTCTTTCGTCAGCGTGTTGAGATCGACGCGCTTCGATTTCTCGGTGTCCGGCGCCCACGACACATCAGGCCAGGTGGACAGCGGTGGCGGGGTCATGTACGCAGGGCCGGAGCCGTCGAGCACGAAGTGGCCGTGGCGGGTGGCCGCGCAGTTCGGGATCATGGCGACCGGTTTCGAGGCCGCGTGGGTCGGGTGCATCATGATTTTCACGTCCAGCACGGTGGTCAGGCCACCCAGGCCCTGGGCGCCGATGCCCAGCGCGTTGATCTTGTCGCACAGTTCGATACGCAGTTCTTCGAGCTTGTTCTGCGGGCCGCGCTGTTTCAGTTCGAACATGTCGATGTCTTCCATCAGCACTTCCTTGGCCATCAGCATGGCTTTTTCGGCAGTGCCGCCGATGCCGATGCCGAGCATGCCCGGCGGGCACCAGCCGGCGCCCATGGTCGGCACGGTTTTCAGTACCCAGTCCACCAGCGAATCGGACGGGTTCATCATGATCATCTTGGATTTGTTTTCCGAGCCGCCGCCCTTGGCGGCGACCTTGACGTCCACGGTATTGCCTTCGACCAGTTCCATGTGGACCACGGCTGGCGTGTTGTCCTTGGTGTTCTTGCGGTCGAAGTGCGGGTCGGCCACGATCGAGGCGCGCAGCTTGTTGTCGTCGAAGTTGTATGCGCGGCGCACGCCTTCGTTGACGGCATCGGTGACCGTGCCGGTAAAGCCTTCGAAGCGCACACCCATGCCGATCTTCAGGAAGACGTTGACGATGCCGGTGTCCTGGCAGATCGGGCGCTTGCCTTCCGCGCACATGCGCGAGTTGGTCAGGATTTGCGCGATGGCGTCCTTGGCGGCCGGGCTCTGTTCGGATTCATACGCGCGCGCCAGGTGCTCGATGTAATCGGCTGGATGGTAATAGCTGATGTACTGGAGGGCGGCGGCAACCGATTCGATCAGGTCTTCTTGCTTTATGATGGTCATGATGTTCTCGCGTGGTGGATGGGAGTCGGCTTGGCCGACGGTTACTTCGAATTCTTGCTTTCGCTGTAGGTCAGCGTGGTCAGGCGGTCGGTATAGGCAATCGCCATGGCCGACAGCAGAAAGGCAATATGGATCGCGGTCTGGGCGATCAGCACCTTGGGCTCGTAGGCATTGGCGTTGATAAAGGTTTTCAGCAGGTGGATCGACGAGATGCCGATAATCGCCATGGCCAGCTTGGTTTTCAGGACCGACGCATTGACGTGCGACAGCCACTCGGGCTGGTCGGGATGGCCGTCGAGGTTCATGCGCGAAACAAAGGTTTCGTAGCCGCCGATGATGACCATCACCAGCAGGTTGGAAATCATGACCACGTCGATCAGGCCCAGCACCACCAGCATGATGGTGGTTTCGTTGAGGCGGGTGGGGGCGACAGTGTTGGGTACGGCCACGGCCTGGATGATGTGCTGGAGCGCGGCATCATTGCCCATGGCGGCGCCGATCAGGTCTTTGAGTTCCACCCAGAAGTGGAAAACATACACGCACTGGGCCAGGATCAGGCCCACGTACAGCGGCAATTGCAGCCAGCGTGACATGAAAATGAAGGCGGGAATCGGGGCCAGTTTTTTATTCGGCTCGGTCATTGCGCAATACTCCGGAAAATGGTGCAGACTATAAGATGGCGACATTCTACACGCGCAGCCCGCCTGTGGCACCGCGGCGTGAGGCTGTCATGGCATGGCAGAAATATTGATAGAATCATCCGTACTATGCAGTTACGGCATGTAAGGGCGCAGTAAGCGATGGCGTTTATGTTTGTGGCAAACGAATACAACAACGGAGACTAGTATGAGCAGCACTACCACCCAGCAAGGCCCACAGGAAACCCGCGTCTTCAACCCACCAGAGGCCTTCGTGGCCCAGGCCACCGTGTCGGGCATGGACGGCTACAACGCGCTGTGCGCAGAAGCCGAAGCCGACTACGAAGGCTTCTGGGCGCGCCTGGCCAACGAACACCTGTCCTGGCAAACGCCATTTACCCGCACCCTGAACGAAGACGACGCGCCGTTCTATAAATGGTTCGAAGGCGGCAAGCTCAATGTGTCGTACAACTGCCTCGACCGCAATCTGACCAACGGCAACGCCGACAAGACCGCCATCATCTTCGAGGCGGACGACGGCAAGTCGGTCAACGTCAGCTATACAGAGCTGCACGAAAAAGTCTGCAAGTTCGCCAACGGCCTCAAGTCGCGCGGCATCAAGAAGGGCGACCGCGTCATCATCTACATGTCGATGTCGGTGGAAGGCGTGGCCGCCATGCAGGCATGCGCCCGCATCGGCGCCACCCACTCGGTGGTGTTCGGCGGCTTCTCCGCCAAGTCGCTGCAGGAGCGCATCATCGACGCCGGCGCCGTGGCCGTGATCACCGCCGACGAGCAGCTGCGCGGCGGCAAGCAGCTGCCCCTGAAGGCCATCGTTGACGAAGCGCTGGCGCTGGGCGGCTGCGACACCATCAAGGACGTCATCGTTTACCAGCGCACCGGTGGCAACGTCGGCTTCACCGAAGGCCGCGACATCTGGCTGCACGACCTGGTGGCCGACCAGTCGGCGGACTGCGAACCGGAGTGGGTGGATGCCGAGCATCCGCTGTTCATCCTCTACACGTCCGGCTCCACCGGCACCCCGAAAGGCGTGCAGCATTCGAGCGGCGGCTACCTGCTGTGGGCCGCGCTCACCATGAAATGGTCGTTCGACATCAAGCCGGGCGACGTGTACTGGTGCACCGCCGACATCGGCTGGGTAACGGGCCACAGCTATATCGCCTACGGCCCCACCGCCGTCGGCGCCACGCAGGTGATCTTCGAAGGCGTGCCGACTTACCCGAACGCCGGCCGCTTCTGGGACACCGTCGCCAAGCACAAGGTCAGCATTTTCTACACCGCACCGACTGCGATCCGCTCGCTGATCAAGGCGTCGGACGTGGATCCGAAAGTGCACCCTAAAAACTACGACCTGTCGTCGCTGCGCCTGTTGGGCACCGTGGGCGAGCCGATCAATCCGGAAGCCTGGATGTGGTACTACACGCAAGTGGGCGGCGAGCGCTGCCCGATCGTGGACACGTTCTGGCAGACCGAAACCGGCGGCCACATGATCACCCCGCTGCCGGGCGTCACGCCGATGGTGCCAGGTTCGTGCACCTTGCCGCTGCCGGGCATCATGGCGGCCATCGTCGATGAAGCCGGCGTCGATGTGCCGAACGGGCAGGGCGGCATCCTGGTCGTCAAGCGTCCATGGCCGTCGATGATCCGCACCATCTGGAACAACCCGGACCGCTTTAAAACCAGCTACTTCCCGGATGAACTGGGCGGCAAGATGTATCTTGCTGGCGACGGCGCCATCCGCAACAAGGATACCGGCTACTTCACCATCACCGGCCGCATCGACGACGTGTTGAACGTATCCGGTCATCGCATGGGCACGATGGAAATCGAATCGGCGCTGGTGGCCAATCCGCTGGTGGCCGAGGCCGCCGTGGTGGGCCGTCCCGACGACACCACCGGCGAATCGATTTGCGCGTTCGTGGTGCTCAAGCAGGCGCGCCCGACCGGCGACGATGCGAAAAAGCTGGCGCTGGAGCTGCGTAACTGGGTGGGCAAGGAGATTGGCCCGATCGCCAAGCCGAAGGAAATCCGCTTTGGCGACAACCTGCCGAAAACCCGCTCCGGCAAGATCATGCGCCGCCTGCTGCGCGTGCTGGCCAAGGGCGAGACCATTACCCAGGACGTCTCCACGCTGGAAAACCCGGCCATCCTGGAGCAGTTGAAAGAAGCGTCGTAACAGCAGTGGGTGGTGGTGGCGGCAGCGCCGCCGCCATCTTCGCCCTGCCGGCCGACGAAGATGGTTCAGGCGCCGGCCAGCATTTCGGCAACCCGCTCCGACAGCACATCGATATCGAACGGCTTGGTCATCACGGCCATGCCTTCGGCCAGCTTGCCGTTGCCCAGCACGGCAGCTTCCGCATACCCGGTCAGGAACAGCACGCGCAAGCGCGGCTTGATCCGCATTCCCCGCTCCGCCATTTGGCGCCCGTTCATGCCCCCCGGCAGGCCGATATCGCTGACCAGCAAATCGATCGGCGCGCCCGATTCGAGCACCGCCAGCCCGGCGGCGCTGTCCCCCGCCTGCAAGACCGTGCAACCGAGGTCGGCCAATATATCGGCGATCAGCAGGCGCACGCTTGGCTCGTCATCGACGACCAGCACGGTGGCGCTGCGGACATCGCGCACCACGGTGGAGGTTTTCTGGACGGTGTCGCCAGCATCGGCCACACCGTCGTGGCGCGGCAGGTAGATGCAGACGGTGGTGCCCACGCCCGGCTCCGAGTAAATGCGCACGTGGCCGCCCGACTGCTTGGCAAAGCCATACACCATCGACAAGCCGAGCCCGGTTCCTTCGCCGACCTGCTTGGTGGTGAAGAACGGCTCGAACACGCGCGCGATCACCTCCGGCGCGATGCCGGTGCCGGTATCCTGCACGCTGAGCGACAGGTATTCGCCGGCCGGCAAATCGTCGGCCTCGGCCGCTTCGCCGTCGAGCCAGTGGTTGGCGGTGGCAATGCGGATATGGCCGCCTTCGGGCATGGCGTCGCGCGCGTTGATGCACAGGTTGAGCAGCGAATTTTCCAGCTGTGACGGATCGACCAGCGCGGTCCACAGATCGTCGGGACCATGCGCCTCCACCTGCACGGCGGGCCCCACGGTGCGCCGCACCAGGTCTTCCATGCCGCGCACCAGGCGGTTGACATCGGTGGGCTTGGGATCGAGCGTTTGCTGGCGCGAGAAGGCCAGCAGCCGGTGGGTAAGCGAGGCCGCGCGCTTGGCCGCGTCGCTGCCGACATCGACGTAGCGCTTGATGTCGCCGTAGCGGCCCTGGCCGATGCGCTGGGCGATCATGTCGAGGCTGCCCTGGATGCCGGCCAGCAGGTTGTTGAAATCATGCGCCAGCCCGCCGGTCAGCTGGCCCACCGCCTCCATCTTTTGCGCCTGGCGCAGCGCGTCCTCGGCCGAAAGCAGCGCCTCGGCCTGTTCCTTTTCGGCAGTGACGTCGCGGCCGACGGCGTAGATGCTTTCGGCATCGGGCCGGATCGACCACGAGATCCAGCGGTAGCTGCCATTCTTGTGGCGGTAGCGGTTGTCGAAGCGCGTGAGCGAGCCGCCCTCGGCCAGCATGCGTGCGGCGTTGGCGGTGCGTTCGACATCGTCGGGGTGGATATGATCGAGCAGGTTAGCGCCCACCAGCTCGTTTTCGTCGAGCCCCAGCACATCGTGCCACGCCGGGTTGACGGTATTGATCAGACCATCGAAGCCGCAGCGCAGCATGATGTCCGCCGACAGCTCCCACAGCCGGTTGCGGTCGCGCGTGCGCTCATCGACCGTGCGCACCAGCGTGGCCTGGGCCGTTTGGACCTCGCGGTCCTTGCGCACCTGCTCGGTAATTTCCTGCCCCTGGTTGAACAGGCCGACAACCGAACCATCCTCGCCAACGATGGGTGCGGCAGAGATATTCCAGAAGGTTTTATCGAGCCGCCCATGGCGCTTGACCATCAGCTCGACATAATTGTGCGAGAACCCCAGGCCGGTGGCCATGGCGCGGTGAAAATCGGGCGCCACGGCATCCCACGTGCTGCCCCACACGCTGGCAACCGGCTGGCCCAGCGCAGCGGGATGGCGATCGACCAGCGATTCGGCATAGGCATCGTTATAAAACATGCGCAGCTCGGGCCCCCACAGGATGGTGCCCAGAATTGGCGAGTTGAGGCAGGCCGACAGGGACGAGCGCAGTGACTGCGGCCAGGCATGAGGATCGCCCAGTGCCGTGGCGGTCCAGTCATGGGCGCGCATCAAGGCGCCCATGTGGCCGCCGTTATCGAGGAAGGAAAGCGAACTCGTCATGACTGATCAGTAAAACCCGATGTTCTCCGCCGCCCGAGATGGCGTGCGGTAACGTTGTTAGGAATATTGGGTGCAGCGCGCCTGGGCGTTCGCACGCGGACAAGCGGTAGCCAGGGCGGGATCAGGGACCAGGCAGAGGTCGGGGTCGCAGCCGCGCGGGTGTGGGCCGCAAAGCGGCATCGGGCAGAGACGGGTTTATTGTAGCTTATGAATTCGCTATCACTGAAGAAGTTGCCAAATAAAGTTGGTGGTGTGTGGATTCCTTGCTATAATTCGCGGCTTCTCCGAAAGGGGAAACGTTGCAGGAGAGGTGGATGAGCGGTTGAAGTCGCACGCCTGGAAAGCGTGTATAGGGTCAAACCTATCGGGGGTTCGAATCCCCCTCTCTCCGCCAAGGATACATATCAGGCGACCCCGGCAAGTCCCGGGAAGTCTCTCAAAAAGCCGCTTTAGCCCTTGCTAGAGCGGCTTTTTTGTTTTGTGGCGTGCTGGGCTGTACCAAGGCATCCGGGGTTTTTTTGTGGGCCTGATATAGATCAGCTTTTACCCCACGCGTGGGTATTTCGGTCCAGCCTGCCGTGGAATGGCTGTTCAGTTTGGCGCGGAAAATGCACTTAAGCTCAGCCAGACGTCGCATGGTCTGACCGGGGACCGGCCATGCAAGTTGTTTGACGGCCGTGGTCTGCACTTTACTGTAAATTTGACAGAACTTAGTGCTGCCAGGTGGTCATACAATGAAGAACGGAACTCAATCCTGCCATGCCCCAACCGCGTGAGACCTGGACTCCTTGCAGGCTTACATAGGTTCAAGGTGGGGTAAGTGGCGAAGAAAAGCAGGATTTTTTCTTAGTTCAGACAACTTATTTTTGAGAGGATATCTTGGGCTGGATAATTATTTCGCTTTTTCTGCCCATATTCTCTCCCTTCTTGTTTTATTGGGTACTGAAAGGTTTTGCTTTTCCCAGTGCGCCGAAAGTTATTCAACTGATTAAAGATGGTCAGCTTGGTTGGGTCGGTGCTGGTTTTGCATGCTCAACGCTTGATGAGATTTTTGAGCCCGGCACAGGCAAAGCGATGTCGATGGAGGCGGGCGCCGGGTATGCCATCGGCGCGGCGATCGTTTTCTTGGCAGCCTCAAGTGTAATTGCGGCAGAAGGAACCATGCTGCCGGTCGCCTACCCAATGCCAACTGGTGCTATGTGGCGAATACATTATCAGATTCTCATTAAGTCTGTTGGCTTGACGACTGCTAGCGCAGTGTTGTTCGGGCTTGTTCATTATGGTACTGTTGGAGTCCGAACGTTATAAATCTAGCCTTCGTATCCCAAATTGATCACGGGAAGAGAGCTAAAATGACAACCTTGAAAGCTTGGATAGGCGACCGCCTTGAAACCCCTGAGAAAGCGCGTACAACGCTATCGAATATTGCTGTGTTCGGCGGCGTGGTTGGTGTTGTCCTGACACTGATAGCTGTGATCATCGCCCAAATCTGAATAGGGCCGATTTGCAAACAAAAAGGCGATCCTTCAAGCTCAACGGTTTGAGATGTCGTCGCGATCTTGAACCGCTTCTGGATCCAAAACAGCTTCATCATTCGGCGGCGTCCAGTCGACGACGTGTGGCGGTGCGTTTGGCGGCGAACTTGGCTTCAACCTCAGCGGCCGGGATCAGATTGCCGGCATTGGCCGAGTCCAGTCCACTTTGCACCTGGCGACGGAACCAGGCATCATGTTCTGACCCTTCCTGCTGCTGCAGAACAAAGTCACGCATGAAGTCGCGCAGCAGCTGGGCATCATTACTGTCGCGGCTTTTGGCGGCTGTCGTGAATTGCTCTTTCAGGCTTTCATCGACCCGGAAGGTAAACGTTGCTTCGTTCATGCTGCTGCTCCTATGGTTACAACGTAATTACATGGTGGCACAAGCATGCGCAACGGCTGTCTCGGTCTGGCAACGTCGCGGGACACCAAAGACGGGCGACCCAGGCGCAGCACGTCGTTGAGCCTGGGTTTTCTCGTTGTCTTACTTCTTCGGTGTGAGCATCAGCAGCCGGCCGCTCGCACCGTCTTCCAGCAGCCACAGCGCGCCATCGGGTCCGGTGCGCACGGCGCGGATGCGTTCGCCCATGTCCCAATGCTCTTGCTTGGTCGCTTTCTCGCCGTCAAGGGCGATGCGGTCCAGCGACTTGCCCGAGAGACCGGTGATAAAGAGGGAATTTTTCCACTTCGGGAACAGGTCCGCATCGTAGTAGGCGAGGCCGCCCGGTGAAATGGCCGGATTCCAGGACACTTTCGGGGCCTCGAAGCCGTCGCCGGGCGCATGGTCGGGGATGTCCCGGCCGTCGTAGTGGTTGCCATTCGACACCTTCGGCCAGCCATAGTTGAGGCCTGGCTTGATCAGGTTGATCTCGTCGCCATGGCGCGGCCCCATCTCCATTTCCCACAAGCGCCCCTGCTTGTCGAAGGCGATGCCGAGCAGGTTGCGGTGGCCATAGGACCAGATGGCTGCATCGAAGCCCTTGGCCGCGAGCGGGTTGCCGGCGGCCGGCGTGCCGTCGAGGTTCAGGCGCAGCACCTTGCCGAGCGTCGACTTGGGGTCCTGCGCCGGCTCGAACAGCTGGCGGTCGCCGCTGGTGAAGAATAGATACTTGCCATCCGGCGAGAAGCCGATGCGGCCCGAATAGTGTCCGCCAGTCGACGCTTCCTGGCCGCGGAAAATGGCCTTGGTATCCTTGAGCGCGCCGCCGGCCAGATCCAGTGTCGCGGTGGCGAGCACGACCCGGCTGTTGGCACCGGTACTCGCCTCGGAGTAGCTGAAGTAGACCAGCTTGCTGGTTGCGAAATCGGGCGCCGGCACGATGTCCATGAGCGCGCCCTGGCCCTTGCTGCTGACGGCGGGTGTGCCCGACACTGTGCGCTTGGTGCCGGTTGCGGGATCGAACAGGACTAGCGTTCCCTCTTTTTGCGTCACCAGTACATTGCCGTTGGGCAGGAAAGCCAGCGCCCAGGGATTCTTGAAGGTGCCGACCGGCTTGACCTCGAAAGGCAGGCCGCCGGTCGCGGATGCACCGGCCTGCGCGTTCGCGACCATCGGGACAGCAACGAGCGTGAGCAGGGTGAGCGAGAAAGTGGTGGCGACGCCGAGCTTGTTCAAATTCATGTTTTCCAGATCTCCATCGGTGGAATTGATACCAGCTTGTTGGGACGAAACGTATGCCGCTTCGCGTCCGTTCAGGTGCGGCTATGCCAGAACGGTGATATTGGCTTCACCGAACGTTCGGATCGGCCACGCGCCGGGCATGAGCTTTGCGGCCCTGCTGGTCCATAGAAACTTCGGGAAGTGTAGAGCAAAACTCCCATTGCAGACGCGCCACTGGTTGCGGCCGGTGGATGCAGCAAAGGGCGATGCGCTCTGGCAGAAAATCGATACCAACGGCGCCCAGGCCCGCGTAAAATTTTACAAAAGACGCTGGGCACGATGGTGCCCGATAGCGAGGCTTATTTGGCGGAGGCCGCACGCCGACTCGGCCAATCTGTGCCATCATGCATCCCCCTCCCTGAAAGTTCCCCCCCATGCCGACCGCAACGCCCCAATTCTCCCTGCGCCGTTACCAGGAGCTCTTCGAACAGGCGCCGGTCAGCATCCAGATCCTGGCACCGGACGGGCGCACGATCCGGGTAAACAAGGCCTGGGAAAACCTGTGGCAAATTCACGAGGGCACGGCCTTGCGCGACTTCGTTTTCAGCGCCGATTACAACGTGCTGACCGATCCGCAACTGGTCGAGAGCGGTATCGCGGTGCTGCTTCGCCGTGCTGTCGAGGGGGAGTCGGTGAAGATCCCGGCGGCCCGCTATGACGTCAGTGCGCTCGGCGGCGAAGGGCCGGCGCGCTGGGTGACCGCGCGCGCGCATCCGATCAAGGATGGCGAGGGCAATATCGTCGAAGTGATGCTGATGCATGAAGACATCACCGAGCGGGTGGAGAGCGAGAATGCGCTGCGCCTGCGCGAAGAACGGTTCCGCTCGCTCGTGATGGCTACCTCGCAAATCGTGTGGACCAACACGGCCGATGGCCGCGTGCTCGAAGATTCGCCGTCGTGGCGCGCATTCACCGGGCAGACCTACGAGCAGTGGAAGGAATTCGGCTGGCTCGACGCCCTGCATCCCGATGACCGCGCGCCCACCGAGGCGCTGTGGCACACCTGCGTGGCGGCGCGCTCCGTGTTTGAAACCAGTTACCGGATACGGCGCACGGACGGCAGCTACCGCTGGACCGCCGTCAAGGGCGTGCCCATCCTGGCGGCCGACGGTTCGGTACGCGAATGGATCGGGGCCAACACCGATATCCACGACATGGTCATGGCCGAACTGGCGCTGGCACAGCGGCTCGATCGCGAGCAGCACACCAGCGCGCTGCTCGGCAAGGTTGCGCAGGCGGCGCGCACCTTGCACAAGATACTTTCGTCCGATGAGATCGCAAAGACGCTGGTGGCGGAAGTGCGCGCAACCCTGGGGGCGCACCAGGCCATCGTCTCGCTGGCCGATGCCGACACCGGCGTGGTGACGGTCAATGCCGTATCGCAGTCGGAGCACTACGCATCCGCCGCGCCTGTGCCTGCATCGGGCCGGCTGGCGGTGCCCCTGATCGACCGTGCCGGCAAACATCTCGGCCTGATCGAAGCGGTGGACAAGATCGATGGCGATTTCACGGTCGAGGACGAAGCCATTCTGATGCAGCTGGCGTCGATCGCTGCCACCGGGTTCGAAAACGCCAGGCTCTATTGTTCATTGCAGGAGCAGGATCGTCGCAAGGACGAATTCCTCGCCATGCTGGCCCACGAGCTGCGCAACCCGCTGGCGCCGATCACGTCCGCAGCGCACCTGCTGCAATTGAAGCCGTCCGATGAAGCGCTGGTGCGCAGGTCGGGCCAGATGATCGGCCGGCAGGTGCGCCACCTGACCGCGCTGGTGGACAGCCTGCTCGACGTCTCGCGCGTCACTCACGGACTGATCGAGCTCGAAACGGCAGTGATCGACCCGATGGGGATAGTTGCTGCTGCCATGGAACAGTCGCAACCGCTGGTTGCGGCCCACCAGCACGTCTTGACGACGAGCGGTCACGCCGGTGGCGCGGCCATCGTCGGCGACCCGGTACGGCTGACGCAGGTGCTGGTCAATTTGCTCAACAACGCTGCGAAATATACGCCGCCCGGCGGCCGCATCGACGTCAACATCGCGCGGCACGGGCAGGTCGTCTCGATCGCGGTGCGCGACAATGGCATCGGCATCGACGCCCACCTGCTGCCCCGGGTCTTCGACCTGTTCGTCCAGGCCGAGCGCTCGACGGACCGGTCCGAGGGCGGACTCGGTATCGGCCTGGCGCTGGTGCGGGAAGTCGTCGCGTTGCACGGCGGCCAGGTAGCCGCACACAGCGCTGGCGCAGGCCAGGGCAGTACATTTACGCTGACCTTGAAAGTTGCTGGGGGCGCCAACGCCTGACGCGGCAGGGGCACCAGATTTAGGTATACACGGAAATAAAAACTGATATATGATGGTCGTCATACAAAGGGGGGGGGGCGGCAACACCCCTACTTTTTTTGCGCAGGAATATGATGATCGTCATATTTTATGCAGACCTCACTTCATTCGATTTGGAAGGAAATATCATGACCACCCCCAAGGTAGTACTGGTGACCGGCGTTTCGTCCGGCATCGGCCGCACGGCCGCCGAACAGTTTGCCCGGCGCGGCTGCCAGGTGTTCGGTACCGTGCGCAACCTGGCCACGGCAGCGCCATTGCCAGGCGTAACGCTGGTGGCGATGGACGTGCGCGATACCGACTCGGTCCAAGGCGCCGTTGCCGACATCATCGGCCGCGCCGGCCGCATCGATGTGTTGGTCAACAACGCCGGCGTGAACATGACCGGCGCCGTGGAGGAGACCAGCATCGCCGAAGCGCACGTGATGTTCGAGACCAATGTGTTCGGCGCCATGCGCACCATCCAGGCCGTGCTGCCGCAGATGCGCGCACAGCGCGCGGGGCGGATCGTCAATATCAGCTCGGTGCTGGGGTTTCTGCCGGCGCCGTACATGGGCTTATACTCGGCGTCGAAACACGCGGTCGAGGGATTGTCGGAGTCGCTCGATCACGAAGTGCGCCAGTTCGGCATTCGCGTCACGCTGGTCGAGCCGGCGTATGCCAAGACCAGCCTGGAGGCCAATTCGCCGACCGCCAAATCCACCATTGCAGCCTACGATCGCGAGCGCACTGCGTCTGCTGCTGCGGTGGCGCGGGAAATCAACAACGCGCCTGCGCCCGACAGCGTGGCGGCGACCATCGTCGAGGCTGCCCTGGGTAAATGGCAGATGCGCAAAACGCCGCCAGGTTCGGCATCGCTGTTGAGCAAGTTACGCCGGTTTATGCCGGCAGGCCCGGTGGATGCGAGCTTGAGGAAACAGTTCGGGCTAGGCTAGGCGCCGCGCGGTCATGGCGCGAACGGTCGATCGAGCAGCACCGCCCCCGTCCCGGTCGCGCCCAGTGCATCGTCGCCGTTGCGCAGCGGGCACTCGGTGGTGGACAGGCAGCCGCACCCGATGCAGCCATCGAGCTCGTCGCGCAGCCGCGTCAGGCGCGCGATGCGCTCGTCGAGCTCGGCGCGAAAATTCTCGCCCAGCTTGCGCCACTCCCTGGCGCTGATGAGGCGGTCTTGCGGCAGCTTTTTCAGGTACGCGCTGATGGTCTCGAGCGGGATGCCGGTGCGCTGCGCCACCTTGATCACGGCGATCTGCCGCAGCACGCCGCGGCCATACCTGCGCTGGTTGCCCTCGGTGCGCCAGCCCTTGATCAGCCCCTTGGCTTCGTAAAAGTGCACGGTGGATACCGCCACGCCGCTGCGGCTGGCCACGTCGCCCACGGTCAGTTGGGTTTTCTCCGGATCGATCCTGTTCATCGGCGCCACCGCTCCACCACCTCGAACATCCCCATCCCCACCAGCATGCTGGCCACAAACACCAGCACCTTGCCATTGCCAGTGGCAATCAGCGCCAGCGCGGGGCCGGGGCACAGGCCGGCCAGTCCCCAGCCGGCGCCGAAGGCCAGCGCGCCCAGTACCAGGCGGCGGTCGATGCGGGTGGCGGTGGGCAGTTGCAGTGGCGCGCCGGTCAAGGTGCGCTGGCGCCTGGCCGCCACCACGAACGCCGGCAGCGCGACCGCGATGGCGCCGCCCATCACGAACGCCAGCGACGGGTTCCACAATCCGGCCAGGTCGAGAAAACCGAGTACCCGCGCCGGGTCGGTCATGCCGGAGACGATCAGGCCCAGTCCGAATACCAGGCCCACCAGCAAGGCGATCAATATTTGCATGGTCCGCTCCTAGGCCAGCACGTGGCGCACGAGGTACACGGTGGCGAAGCCGGCCAGCATGAAGGTGGCGGTGGCCACCATCGAACGCGGCGAGCGGCGCGAGACGCCGCACACACCGTGGCCGCTGGTGCAGCCGGCGCCGTAGCGCGTGCCCAGGCCCACCAGCAGGCCGGCTGCGATCAGCACAGCGTTGTCCGCAGCTATCGTGACGGCCGGGAAGGGCGCCGCCAGTGCATGGATTACGGGTGCGACGACCAGGCCGCCAATAAAGGCCGCGCGCCAGCCGATGTTGCCGCGCGCCGGCTTGACGAGGCCTCCGAGCAAGCCGCCCAGCACGCCGCTGATGCCGGCGATTTTGCCGTTGAATAAAATCAGTGCGGCGCAGGCGGCGCCGATCAGCAGGCCGCCGGCAAGCGCGCTCCACGGTGCGAAGTTGATCCAGTCTATCGTCATGAGAAACCTTTCGAAGGGATCAAATTGTAGCCGGTTCCAGCAAGGTGCACCGGGCAAGAAAAATGCCGCGACGGCTGGCACCGTGCGGCATTTCCGAAAGCGAAGATCAGCGCGAACAATTACCTCAAAACTCTTCCCACTCGGTTTCCTTGACCTGGCTGGAGACTTTGGTTGCCGGGGCGGGTTTCGGTGCGCTGGCCAGTTGCCGCACCGGCGTTTTGACAGCCGGTTTGAGCGCAGCCACCGGCCGCGTCATCTTGCGCATCGGCGCCGCCGTGGCTGGTGAGGCCATCTCGTCCAGTTTGAAAACGCTCACTGCCTGCGCCAGCTTGCCGGCTTGTTCCTGCAGGGCGGACGTGGCCGCTGCTGCTTCTTCCACCAGCGCGGCGTTCTGCTGGGTCACGGTGTCCATCGACGTGATCGCTTCATTGATCTGTTCGATGCCCATTTCCTGTTCGCGGCTGGCGGTCGTGATTTCACCGACGATGCTGGTGAGCTTGTGCACGCTGGCCACTACTTCGTCCATGGTGGTGCCGGCGGTGCTCACCAGCTTGTTACCAGCTTCGACCT
The DNA here is from genome assembly GCF_034479515.1 of Duganella zoogloeoides. Taxonomy (NCBI): domain Bacteria; kingdom Pseudomonadati; phylum Pseudomonadota; class Betaproteobacteria; order Burkholderiales; family Oxalobacteraceae; genus Duganella; species Duganella zoogloeoides. The sequence continues at coordinate 4,689,498 of NZ_CP140152.1, read as the reverse complement.
TGTCCACCGAGTCGCCGATCAGCACCTTGATTTCCTTGGCGGCGCTGGCCGAGCGTTGCGCCAGGTTGCGCACTTCCGACGCCACAACCGCGAAGCCGCGGCCCTGTTCGCCGGCGCGCGCCGCTTCCACCGCTGCATTCAGCGCCAGGATGTTGGTCTGGAAGGCGATGCCGTCGATTACCGAGATGATGTCGACGATCTTGCTTGACGACGTGTTGATGGAGTCCATCGTCTCCACGACCTGCGACACCACGTCGCCGCCGCGCATTGCAACCGCTGCCGCAGACTGCGCCAGCTGGTTGGCCTGACGGGCGTTCTCGCTGTTCTGCTTGACGGTGGACGTCAGTTCTTCCATCGACGAGGCGGTTTCTTCCAGCGCGCTGGCCTGCTCTTCGGTGCGCGAGGACAGGTCCATATTGCCGTTGGCGACTTCGGTGGTGGCGGTGGCGATTTCCTCGATGCCGCTGCGTACTTCGCCGACGATGTGCTTGAGGTTGTCGTTCATTGCCGAAAGCGAGGTCAGCAGCATGCCGATCTCGTCCTTCGACGTGACCGTGATGCGGCTGGTCAGGTCGCCGGCCGCCACGGTGCGCGCCACTTCCACGGCCCGGTTGACGGGTGTGGTAATCGAACGCGTGATGACCACGCCGATCACGATTGCCGCCAGCGCCGCAATGCTCGAGAGGACCAGCGTGGACATGATGGCGATCTGGCCATCGGTACGCACCTGCTCGCCGGACTCGCGCATCAGCTTTTCCTGGGCGTCCACCATCGCCTTGAGCGCATCAAAAAAAGCGTTCTGGGGCGGGCGCAATTCCTTCAGCACGTAGGTGCCGGCCTCATCGGCCTTACCCTCGCGCAGCAGCTTGACGGCCGTGTCGCGCGCCTTGCCATAGGCGCCTCGGGTGGTCACCATGGCGTCGAAGGCGCGCTGGCCGGCCTCGCTGTTGATCATGCCCTTCAGTTGCTCGAGCATCTTGGTGTTCTTTTGCACCGATTCTTCGAGCTTGGCCAGCGAGGTTGTCACTTCAGCAGGGTCGTGCGCGCCGATGGTCGCGTTGCGGATGAACCTGGCCTGGAAGTTCACTTCGTCCTGGATCGATTTGGTCAGCATGACCTTGACGTAGCGGTCGTCCAGCATGGTGGCGGCGGCCTCGTTAATGCTTTGAATGCGGGTGATGGCCACCGTTGCCACCATCACCAGCAATACCAGTACGATGGCGAACCCGGCAGCGAGCCGGGTGCCGATTTTGAGATTCGAGATATTCATGTTTTCGCCGTGAGTAGGGATGCTGCGATCGAGATCCCGGGGGCGAGGGGAGGGGGGTACAGGGCAGGGGAACCAGTGCGGGGCGCGGCGACTGGAACCGGAAGTTAGCATTGTCGAGGCAGTTTAGTTAATTATTTTCCTTGAGGCAAGTGGTGTGTGCAGCCTGTTCCGAAGGCGTTGTTATTTCGCGAGTTCGCTGGTTTTTCGGCAAACTTGCCGATTTTGCCTAGCGCCTGGCCTGCTGCAAATCGAGCAGGTAGACATCGTTTTCGCGCAGCGGCAGGCTGGTGGAAAAACGCCCGTCCGCTCCCACTCGCACCGTCTGCTGCGCCGACGGCTTGCCCGTGGCCAGGGCCTTGAGCGCTGTCACCTGCGGCCTGGTCAGCTGCCTGGGCGAACCCATGGCGATAAAACCGGTGTAGGCGTCGTTCTGTTTGTAGCCCACCTGCGAAACGGTGAGCGTGTACGCGCCCGGTTTCAGGCCGCCGACATTGACAGCCACCTTGCCCTTGTCCCTGGCTGGCAAGTCCTGCACGAAGTACTGCTGGTTGTTGATCTTCTCCGGCAAGGTATGGGTGTAATCCCACAGCAGCACCTGCGCATTGCCTTGCCCGTCGGTGGTGGCGTACGAGCGGGCGTCGGTGTTTTTCAACTCGTTTGGCGCCAGCCGGTTGAGGAACTGGTAAGCGAAATAGGCGGGCTTCTTGATGCCCTGCGTGTTCATCAGGCCGAAGCCGCCGTGGAACGCTTCGATGCGCGGTCCCGCTTCCTCGAAAATATCGGTGAATACCCAGTAAGACATCGACTGCGCGGCCGTGCCTACCTGTTTGAGCTTTTGCAGGATGTAGGCGGCCTGGTGATAGCTGTCGTGCGAAGGATCGGACGGCGTGTACGACGAGCTCCACTCGGTGTAGTGCAGCTCCAGCCTGGGCATGGCGGAGGCTGCGATCTCCTTGCGGTTGCGCAGCACGTCGTTGCTGATCGCCCCATCGTCCTTGAGCAGAACCGTGCCGGTGGTGCCGTATTCGTCGAGGAAGCCCTGGCCCACGCCGTAGGTGTGGGTGCTGACGAAATCGAGCGGCACACGGTTCCTGTCGGCGTAGGCGATGGTCTCGGGGATCCACGCGGCGCCGGCGGTGGCGGGACCGCCCACGCGGTAGCGCGCATCGACGCTCTTGATGGCGCGCGCGGCGTGCGCATACAGTTTGAAGTACTCGTCCTGGGTGCCGGCCCAGAAGCCGTCCAGGTTCGGCTCATTCCACACCTCGAAATACCAGCTGGCCACTTCGTCGGCGCCATAGCGCTCGGTCCAGTGCGCGGTGAGCGCTTTTACCAGCCGCTCCCACGCCTCGTAATTCTTGGGCGGCGTGACGTTACCGCGCCACCAGAAAATGGTCTTGTCGCCGCTGGCCATTTGCGACGGCATGAAACCCAGTTCCACGAACGGTTTGACCTTGATGCTCAGCAGGTAGTCGTACAGCGCGTCGATGTACTGGAAGTTGTAGTGTTCCTTGCCCTGCGCATCGACGCGGTACACGCCCATGTCGTCGGTGAGCAGGCCGTGCATGCGGATGTACTTGAAACCGGCATCGCGCTTGATCTCGGCAAGCTGCTGCTGCCAGTCGGCGCGCAGGCCTTCGTTGGCACGGCCGGCGCCCACGGCAAAATTGAAGGTGGCCGGCAGCGGGCCGGCTACCTGTTTGACGTTGACGTCGATGACGCGGTCTTGCGCGAAGGTGTATGCCGGCGCCAGGACGGCGGCGGCGAGTAATGTCAGTTGCGCGATTTTTTTGGTTGGCATTTGTCTCTCTCCATTGGTAGCACCATGTCCATGGGGTGCACCATTCTGAAAGAGACGCCTGGTCGCCGCAACACTGAAAATGCGTTTTCGCGGTTACGAAATTCGCCAAACGGTTACAGCATCGCCTCGGCGGGACCGAAGAATTCGTACCGCGCCTGCGCATCCGGTACGCCCAGCGCGCGCAGGCTGGCTTTCACGCTGCGCATGAAGGCAGTGGGGCCGAGGAAGTACGCATCGACATCGGTGGATGGCAGCCATTGCGCCAGCAGCGCCTGGTCCAGGTAGCCGGTGGCGTGCGGCGCCGCACCCGTGCCGTCGTGCGCCGCATAGCAGAAATGATGGTGCAGTTGCGGGTACTGGCCGGCCAGCGTTTCGATATGCTCGCGGAACGCATGCACCTGGCCGTTGCGGGCGGCATGGATGAAGTGCACGGTGCGGTTGGCGCGCAGCGCAGCGGTCAGCATGGCCAGCGTGGGCGTGATGCCCACGCCGCCGCTGATCAGGACCACCGGCCGCTCGCCCGGCTGCAAGGTAAAGGCGCCCGATGGTGCGTACAGGTCGATGACGGCGCCGGTGTCGATGGCGTCGTGCAGGTGGTTCGAGACGATGCCACCAGCCTCGCGCTTGACGCTGATGCGGTACGTCTCCAGGTTGCTGGCCGCCGACAGCGAGTACTGGCGCTTGTGCTCCTTGCCGTCGATGTCGAGCCGCACGCCGATGTACTGGCCGGGGGCGAAGTCCATCACCGGCAGGCCATCCACGGGCCGCAGCACGAAGCTGGTGATCTCCGCGCTTTCCACCGCCTTGCGCGCAACCTGGAATGCGCGGGTGCCGCGCCAGCCGCCGGGCGCCTGCTCTTGGGCGGCGTAGGCGCTGCGTTCGGCGCCGATCAGGATATCGGCCAGCTGGCCGTAGGCGGCGCCCCAGGCCTCGATCACGGCGTCGGTCGCGGTCTCGGCGCCCAGCACTTCGCGGATCGCCTTGAGCAGCGAGGCGCCCACCAGCGGGTAGTGCTCGGGCAGGATTTGCAGCGAGACGTGCTTGTTGACGATGGTGGCCACCAGCGGTCCCAGTTTGTCGAGCGATTCGATATGGCGCGCGTAGCACAGCACTGCCGACGCCAGCGCGCGCTGCTGGTTGCCGCCGCTCTGGTTGGACTGGTTAAACAGCGGCAGCACCTGCGGGAAATCGGCAAAAAGGGTCTGGTAGAAGTGGCGCGTGAGCGTTTCGCCATGGGCTTCGAGCAGCGGCACGGTGGCGGTGATCAGGGCGGTCTGGGATGGGCTAAGCATGGTGCGGGCCTTTTCATGTCGTTAAGCAATGTGAGCAGTGTAGCGAGAAATCTTTAAACATGCAAATTAAATACATCTTTAAAGATGGGCGAATGTGTCGGGCGTGTCCGGTTGAATTGTCATTTACAAGGCCGGGTGGAAATACTATATTCATAAGTCTTCGCCAGCCCGGCGCGTCTCAAGAGAGGAATACCATGGCCATCCGCACGCTCACCGCCACCTGGACCGCTGCCCCCGGCAGCCTTGGCAGCGCCACCGCCGTCATCACGCTCGATACCGACCTGGTGACCACCACGCCGGGCGGCTCCATCCCCATCGCCCAGGTCCAGGACCTGACCGTGACCGTGCAGGGCGCACGCGCCGGCAACGGCACCTTCGGCAAGGACGATTTCAATGCCGTGCAGTTCTACGCCGGCTTCCCGCTCGACTTCTCGCAGCCGCTGATCGGCCAGACTGGCGGCAGTGGCGGCCTCGCTTACGGCACGCCCGATGCGCAAGGCGGCGCCGGCGACTTCAACCTGCTCTCCGGCAGCAACGGCGAAGGTCCGGCCGGCGTGGCCGCGTTCACCCTGGCCACCAACGGCCGGAACGATCCGTCCGACGTGCTGGTCATCGCTTCCATTAATCCCTGAATCCTCCTGGCCGCTTCGCGTTATGGGCGGTGCGGCCAATATCATTCGTCCGCTTGGTGAATTTCGCAATTGCGGCAGCCAGTTGCTGCTTGCAGAATGAACGCAAAATAAAACCCAAGCGAGACATTCGATGACGTATTTCCCCCGCCGCGCGCGCGCCTTGTTTGCGAACGCGCATGCCAGCGCGCGCGCTGTGTTTGCGACTGCATTGGCATGTGCTTTCGTCTGCGCCGGATCCGGCACCGGCTTCAGCACTGCGCTGGCCGCGACTCAGTCCGCAGCGCTGCCAGCCGCTCCCAGGCAACTGACGATCTATAACGGCGCACCGCCTGCCGGCTTCCAGATCACCGTCGCCGATTCCGAATCGAGCACCGTGCTGGCCGGCGCCACCGCCTCGGTCACGCCGCCGCCCGGCACGCCCACGCGCCAGGTCATCGCCACCCGCACCGGCAAGGAAATCGCCCTGCAGTGGAAGGAGGCCTGGTACGCCGCACTGCGCGTCGATGGCGGCCAGCCGCTCGACTTGCGGCCATACGTGGAACGCGGCGTGCTGGCGCTGGATGTCAAGGTCGATGAACTGGCCAATGGCGGCCTGGCCTTCAAGGTCGGCTGCGGCGATCAATGCCATCGCGCCGTCTCGTACGTGGTGCCGGCGCGCGCGGCGCAGGGCAAGGGCTGGCAAAAACTGTCGTATGCGATGAGCTGTTTCGTGCGCGATGGCGCCGATTTTTCCGCCGTCAAGCTGCCGTTCGCGCTCGAGGCCACCGGCGCTGGCAAGGCGTCCATCGCCAATGTGCGTTTCATCCGGCAGGCCAGGCCGACCATGGCATGTCCCGACTACCGCACCGCGTCGGTCACGCCCGATAAGCTCAATGAATCGTGGTCCATCGGCTGGTGGACCGGCCGCCACGAACAAAAGCTCAAGGAAGCTGCTGCGCTGGGCAAAAAGGCGCAGGTGGTATTCATCGGCGACTCGATCACCGAGGGCTGGGAAAAAAGCGGTGCGCCGGTCTTCCGGCAGTATTACAAGCCGCTCGATGCGCTGGCGCTGGGCTTCGGCGGCGACCGCACCGAGAACGTCCTGTGGCGCTTGCAGCACGGCGAGGTCGATGGCCTCGCACCGAAGGTGGCAGTGCTCATGTTCGGCACCAACAACACCGGCCACCGCAAGGAAAATCCGGTGACCACGGCGGCCGGCATCAAGCGCAATATCGACGAACTGCGCCAGCGCCTGCCGGACACGAAAATCCTGCTGCTGGCGATCTTCCCGCGCGGCGCCACGGCCGACGATGCGGAGCGGCGCCTCAATGACCAGGTCAACGCCATCATTGCCGGGTACGCGGACAACCGTCACGTGTACTACCTCGATATCGGCACATCGTTCCTGGCGCCGGACGGCGCGCTGTCGAAGGACATCATGCCGGATCTGCTGCACCCTAACCAGAAAGGCTACGAGATCTGGGCCCGGGAGATGGCGCCCACGCTGGGCAAGCTGCTGGACCGGCAGGGCGTTGGCGCTGTCAGCGGCAGCGCTATCGGCAGCGCCAGCATGAACGCCGGAGCCAGCGCCAGCGCGCGTACGGGCGCCAATACCAGTACCATCGGCAATGCCAGCGCCAGTTCTCATCCCGGCGCCGACTCCGGCTACGCCTGGCGCCCGGTCGCCATCGGCGGCAGCGGCTTCATCTCCGGCATCATCCCCAGCAAGACACAAAAAGACCTGATCTACCTGCGCACCGACGTCGGCGGCGCCTACCGCCGCAATGCCGCCAACGGGCGCTGGGTCGCGTTGATGGACTGGGTGTCCGACAAGGAGACCGGCATCCTGGGCGTGGAGTCGATCGCCACCGATCCGACGTCACCGAACAAGCTCTATCTGTCCACCGGCATCGAGTATCTGAACGTCGGCGCCAACGCCATCCTCAAGTCCGACGATTACGGAGACACTTTCACAAAAATCGACGTCACCAGCCAGTTCAAAATCCACGGCAACGGCATGGGGCGCGGTAACGGCGAGAAGCTGCAAGTCGATCCGGTCAACGGCAACATTCTTTATATCGGCACCCGCGCCAATGGGATGTTCAAGAGCGTCGATGAAGGCCTGACGTGGCATCACCTGGCGGGCCTGGACGTCACGACCACGCCGCCCAACAAGAATGGCGTGAGCTTCGTGGTGCTCGATCCGTCCAGCAAAAAAGATGGGGCCACGCAGCGCCTGTTTGCCGGCGTCTCGCGCTTCGGCAAGAACGGCCCGAACATGTACGTGTCCAACGACGCCGGCCGCACCTTCACGCCGATGGCGGGCGGCCCGGCGCACCTGATGCCGCACCGCGCGGTGCTGGCGGACGGCGCCCTGGTGGTCACGTTTGCCAAAGGCGCCGGCCCGTGGGGCGACGTGGCCAACGGCGAAGGCCTGGAGGAGGGCGGCGTGTGGCGCTACGATATCGCGGCCGGCACCTGGCGCGACATTTCGCCGCCGCTCAACCGCGCCTACGCCGGCATCACCGTCGATCCGGCCAACCCGCAGCGCATGATCGTCTCCACCATCAATTACTACCGCTACTCCAAGGGCCGCATGGGCGACCAGTTCTTCGAGACGATCGACGGCGGCAAAAGCTGGAGCAGCATCGTGGACCAGGGCGTGAAAATAGATCCGAACGGCGTCAGCTGGATCGGCGGCAGCTTCATGCACTGGGCCGCCAGCATCGAGTTCGATCCGTTCGATCCGCGCTCGGTGATGGTCGTCTCGGGCAATGGCCTGTTCAAGTCCACCGATATTCACGCCAAACCGGCGGTCTGGAAGTTCGATGACGACGGTATCGAGGAATCCGTACCGCTCAACCTGGTCAGCATCCCTGGTGGGCCGGTGATTTCGGCCATCGGCGACTACGACGGTTTCCGCCACAGCGACGTCACCCAGTACTCGCCGATCCACACGCCCAGCATGGGCACCACGTGGGGGCTGGACTTTGCCGCGCAAAATCCGAACGTGGTGGCGCGCGTGGGCAGCGCCATGTACGTCTCTCGCGACATGGGCGTGACCTGGAACAAGACCGCCAAACTGCATGGCGGGAAGGGGCAACTGGCGCTGAGCGCCGATGGCGCCACCATCGTCCACAGCCCGGAAAAATCCGCGACCAGCTACTACAGCCGCGATGGCGGCGACAGCTGGTTGCAGGTGGCAGGATTGAACGGTGCGCGGCCGGTGGCCGACCCCGTCGATGCCAAGCGTTTTTATGCGGTGCAGGGCACGAGCTTCCTGGTCAGCCGCGACGGCGGCGCCTCGTTTGCGCCGGCCGCCACGCTGGCGTCGGCGGCACCGCCGCGCGCGGTCGTGCGCGCGGCGCCGGGACGGTCGGGCGACGTGTGGGTGCCGCTGTACGACGGCGGCCTGGCGCGCTCGGTCGATGCCGGCGCCACGTTCGCCAGCCTGCCGGGCGTGACCTACGCCGCTGCGGTCGGTTTCGGCAAGGCGGCGCCGGGCGCCAGCTATCCCGCCGTGTACATCTGGGGCACGGTAGGCGGCGTGCGCGGCGTGTTCCGCTCCACCGATGCCGGCGCGAGTGATACCGCCGCGACATGGCTGCGCATCAACGACGACCAGCACCAATACGGTGGCCCGGGCGACGCCCAGTTCGTCGTGGGCGACGCCAACACCTTCGGCGTGGTGTACATGAGCACCGCCGGCCGCGGCATCGTTTTTGGCCGGCCTGCCGACAGCAAGGGAGAAAAATCGCCAGTCAACTAAATCCTGCAACAGGCGTTTGTATAAAGTAACAAGATTTCGCCTGAATTCCTCAGTTCGTGACGGAACCATGTCACAATACCCGTCGCGCCAAAAATCTGGCGTGCTGGATTGTGTCGTCCCGATAGAGGTGGTTGAAGATGCAGATGAAGTCTCATCGTATCGCACTGTTATTTAACGCAAACAAGATTTTTGACCGCGAGATCATCGCCGGCGTGGCCGCATACCTGGGCAGCACCCGTGCCGCCTGGGATTTGTTCCTGGAAGAAGATTTTCGCTTGCGCCTGTCCGGACTCGAAAGCTGGCACGGGGACGGCATCATCGCCGACTTCGACGACCCCGCCGTGGCGGCGGCCCTGTCGCGCAGCCGCATCCCGGTCGTGGCCGTGGGCGGCTCGTACGCCGACGACGGCAGCTACCCCGACAGCCGTGTGCCCTACGTCGCGACCGATAACTTCAAACTGATCAAACTGGCGCGCGACCACCTGATCGAGGCCGGGTTGCGCAATTTCGCCATGTTCAGCCTGCCGGAGGCGCAGGAAAACCGCTGGGCCCAGGAGCGCGAAAAGGCGTTCCGCACGCTGATGGCCGAAGACAAGATGGAAGCACAGGTCTATCGCGGCCTGGGCACCAGCGCCGCCGCCTGGGACGAGGCGGTGGAGCAGCAGATCCAGTGGCTGCACAGCCTGCCCAAGCCAGTGGGCATCATCGCCGTGACCGACGCCCGCGCGCGCCAGCTGATGCAGGCCTGTATCATCGCCGGCATCGAAGTGCCGGAGCAGGTGGCGCTGATCGGCATCGACAACGACCCGCTGGCGCGCATGCTCACCCGCATACCCCTGAGTTCCGTGATCCAGGGCGCGCAGGAGATGGGCCGCACCGCGGCCCAGCTGCTCGACCAGATGCTGCACGGCGCGCGCCTGCAGGGCACGCGCGTGCTGGTGCCGCCGATCGGCATCAATATCCAGACGTCCACCCGCCACGAAGCGCCCAAGCACCCGCACGTGATGCGTGCGCGGCACTTCATCCGCCAGTACGCGTGCCAGGGCATCAAGACCCACCAGGTGGCCGAGTACGTGGGCATTTCGCGCTCGTCGCTGGAATCGTACTTCCGCCAGGAGCTCGATTGCAGCGTGCACGACGTGATCCTGCGCTTCAAGCTCGATGCGGCCACCGAGATGCTGGCCCAGGGCGACCGGTCGATCTCGGACGTGGCGCTCAGCTGCGGCTTCACGTCGGTGCAGTATATGCACGCGGTGTTCAAGCGCGAACTCGGGTGCACGCCGCGCGCATACCAGGATCAAGCCAAGGATCAGGCCAGGGATCGGGCCAAGGCGGGCCAGGAGCAGGCCTGCGCGTAAATCATGACCGCGCTTGGTGAGTTTCATAATTGCCGCCCCCGGGGAATCGGGTCAAAATCCTCTCGCAGTTTGCCTGCATGCCTGGAGAGAGAGAGACCTTGGAAAATAATATCAATGCAATGCTGCCGGACGACTTGAGCCGCGCAGTGATGGTAGGCCGTGTCTGGTGTCATGATGGCCCCTGCGTGGTCGCGGTACGCAATGGCGAGGTGTTCGACATCTCCGGCCATGCCCATGCCATGTCGGACCTGCTCGAGCGCGACGACGCCCTCGACATCGCGCGCAGCGCTCCCGGCCCGTCGCTCGGCCCGGTGCAGCAACTGCTCGCTCGTGCAATCGACCGCAACGCCGGTAACAACGGCCCGCAACTGCTGGCGCCCTGCGACCTGCAGGCCGTGAAAGCCTGCGGCGTGACGTTTGCCGTCAGCCTGCTCGAGCGCGTGATCGAAGAGCAGGCCAAGGGCGTTCCCGCCCGCGCCGCCGAACTGCGCGCCGAGATCCAGACCATCATCGGCTCCGACCTGTCGGCCATCCGCCCCGGTTCGGACGAAGCGCAAAAGCTCAAGGAAAGCCTGATCGCGCGCGGCATCTGGTCGCAGTACATGGAAGTGGGCATCGGCAAGGACGCCGAAGTCTTTTCCAAGTCGCAGCCGATGGCGTCCGTTGCCAGCGGCGCCGACGTCGGACTGCACCCGGACTCGAAGTGGAACAACCCGGAACCGGAAATCGTTTTGGCCGTCAACAGCCGCGCCCAAGTGCGCGGCGCCACGCTGGGCAACGACGTCAACCTGCGCGATATCGAGGGCCGCAGCGCGCTGTTGCTGGGCAAGGCCAAGGACAACAACGGCTCGTGCGCGATCGGCCCGTTCATCCGCCTGTTCGACGAACACTTCACCATCGACACCGTGCGCAACGCCGAAGTGCGCATGCTGATCGAAGGCCAGGACGACGACTTCCGCTTAGAGGGCAGCAGCCGCATGCGCGAAATCAGCCGCGATCCGCTTGACCTGGTCGCCCAGACCTGCGGCCCGCACCACCAGTACCCGGACGGCTTCATGCTGTTCCTGGGGACGATGTTCTCGCCGATCAAGGACCGCGACGCGGCCGGCGGCGGTTTCACCCACCACCTGGGCGACCGCGTGACCATCGCCACGCCATCGCTGGGTGCGCTGGTCAACACCGTGCAGCGCAGCGACCAGATCGCGCCGTGGACCTACGGCACCCGCGCCCTGCTCAACCGCGCCCGCAGTGCAACCGTCGCTGCGCCCCGCGCCGCGCAACCGAAATCGGGCACCGCGTTCGAACAGCCGATTTACCCTAGCCTGGCCGGCAAGCGCGTGGTGGTCACCGGCGGCGGCAGCGGCATCGGCGCCGGCATGGTGGAAGCGTTTGCCCGCCAGGGCGCCCGCGTGCACTTCCTCGACATCGCCGATGCCGATTCGCGCGCACTGGAAGCCAACTTGGCCGGCCTGGCCGTGCCGCCGGTGTACCTGCCGTGCGACCTGACCAACCTGGAGACGGTGGCAAAAGTGTTTGCCGCCATCGGCCAGGTCGATGTCCTGATCAATAACGCCGCCAACGACGACCGCCACGCGCTGGCCGAGGTCACCCCGCAGTACTGGGAAAACCGCATGGCCGTCAACCTGCGCCACCAGTACTTCTGCGCCCAGGCCGTGGCGCCCGCCATGCAGGCGCAAGGCGATGGCGTGATCCTGAACTTCGGTTCGATCTCCTGGCACCTGGCGCTGCCCGACCTGACCCTGTACATGACTGCCAAGGCGGCCATCGAAGGCATGACGCGCGGCCTGGCCCGCGACCTGGGACCGCACAATGTGCGCGTCAACTGCATCGTGCCCGGTGGCGTGCGCACGCCGCGCCAGGAAGCGCTGTGGCACACGCCGGACGAGGAAGCGCGTATCCTGGCCGGCCAATGCCTCAAAGCACGCGTGGAAGTCGATGACGTGGCGGCGCTGGCGCTGTTCCTCGCATCCGACAGCGCGCGCCGTTGCAGCGGCCGCGATTACTATGTCGATGCCGGCTGGTACGGAGCGTAACGCCATGAGCCACGACAAAATGAGCAATGACCTCAGCGAGGTGAACGACATGAGCCAGCGCGTGGTCGGCGAAGCGCCGCGCCGCTACCGCTCGCAGGACTGGTTCGACAATCCCGACCACATCGACATGACCGCGCTGTACCTCGAGCGCTTCATGAACTACGGGATCACGCCGGAAGAGCTGCGCTCGGGCCGCCCGATCATCGGCATCGCCCAGAGCGGCAGCGACATCAGCCCGTGCAACCGCATCCACCTGGAGCTGGCCAAGCGCGTGCGCGACGGCATCCGCGACGCGGGCGGCATCGCCATGGAGTTCCCGCTGCACCCGATTTTCGAGAACTGCCGCCGTCCCACCGCCGCCATCGACCGCAACCTGGCCTATCTCGGCCTGGTCGAGATTTTGCACGGCTATCCGATCGACGCCGTGGTACTGACCACCGGCTGCGACAAGACTACGCCGGCGCAAGTGATGGCCGCGTCCACCGTCGATATTCCCGCCATCGTGCTGTCCGGCGGCCCGATGCTCGACGGCTGGTTCGAGGGCGAACTGGCCGGCTCCGGCGCGGCGATCTGGAAGGGCCGCCGCCAGCTGGCTGCCGGCACCATCGACAACGAGAAATTCCTGCAGATCGCGGCCGCGTCGGCGCCGTCGGCAGGGCACTGCAACACCATGGGCACGGCATCGACCATGAACGCGATTGCCGAAGCGCTGGGCATGTCGCTTACCGGCTGCTCGGCGATTCCTGCGCCGTACCGCGAGCGGGGCCAGATGGCCTACGAAACCGGCCGCCGCATCGTGGAGATGGCAAAACGCGACATCAAGCCATCGAGCATCCTCACGCGCGACGCCTTCCTCGATGCCATCGTCACCAACGCAGCGATTGGCGGCTCCACCAACGCCCAGCAGCACATCGTGGCCATGGCGCGCCACGCCGGTGTGGAGCTCAAATCGAGCGACTGGATGGAATACGGCCATGCCGTGCCGCTGCTGCTCAATATGCAGCCGGCCGGTAAATTCCTCGGCGAGCGTTTCCACCGCGCCGGCGGTGTGCCGGCCGTGATGTGGGAACTGGAGCAGCAGGGCATGCTGCGCTCGGACCGCGCCACCGTTACCGGCCGCACCATGCGCGAAAACCTGGCCGGGCGCGAAACCGTCGATCGCGAAGTGATCTATCCGTTTGCGGCACCGCTGAAAACCGACGCCGGCTTCTTCGTTTTGAAGGGCAACCTGTTCGATTTCGCCATCATGAAAACGTCGGTGATTTCGGAGGCATTCCGCGCGCGGTATCTGAGCGAGCCTGGTCGAGAAAACGTTTTCGAATGCCGCGCCATCGTGTTCGACGGCTCCGGCGACTACCACGCCCGCATCAACGATCCGGCTTTGGAAATCGACGAAGACTGCATCCTTGTCATTCGTGGCGCCGGCCCGGTGGGTTGGCCCGGTTCGGCCGAGGTGGTCAACATGCAGCCGCCCGATGCGCTGGTCAAACGCGGCATCAACTGGCTGCCGACGCTGGGCGACGGCCGCCAGTCCGGCACCTCGGACAGCCCGTCGATCCTGAACGCCTCGCCCGAGAGCGCCGTGGGCGGCGGCCTGGCGTGGCTGCGCACCGGCGACCGTATCCGCGTCGATCTCAACGCCGGCCAGTGCGATGCGCTGGTGCCGGCAGCGGAATGGGAAGAACGCAAGAAAGGCGAGATTCCTGCGTACCCCGCCAGCCAGACGCCGTGGCAGGAAATCTACCGCAGCACGGTAGGCCAGATGGAACATGGTGCGGTGATGGAACTGGCAGTACCATACCGCGCAGTGGCCGACACCCTGCCGCGCCACAACCACTAAGAACCACAGCCGGGCGCAGACCCGGCGTTTACCGAATACTCACAGGAGACAAAGCAAATGAAAAAATTACTCACTTCCGCCGCCGTCGCGGTCATGCTGGTGTGCGCAGGCGGCAACGCCATGGCGGACGCCAAGAATCCGAAAATCGGCTTCTCGATCGACGACCTGCGCCTCGAGCGCTGGGCGCGCGACCGCGATTATTTTGTCGCCGCGGCCGAGAAGCAGGGCGCCAAGGTATTCGTGCAATCGGCCGACGCCAGCGAGCAGCGCCAGATCGCCCAGATCGAAAACCTGATCTCGCGCGGCGTCGACGTGCTGGTCATCGTGCCGTACAACGCCACGGTGCTCAACAACGCCATCCGCGAGGCGAAAAAGGCCAAGATCAAGGTGGTGTCGTACGACCGCCTGATCCTCAATGCCGATGTCGATGCCTACATCTCGTTCGATAACAAGAAGGTCGGCGAGCTGCAGGCGAAGGGCGTGCTGGCCGTCAAACCGAAGGGCAATTACTACCTGCTGGGCGGCGCCCCTACCGACAACAACGCCAAGATGCTGCGCGAAGGCCAGCTGGCAGTGCTGCAACCGCTGATCGACAAGGGCGACATCAAGGTCATCGGCAAGCAGTGGGTGAAAGACTGGAGCCCGTCCGAGGCCATGTCGATCATCGAAAACGCGCTGACCGCCAACGGCAACAAGCTCGATGCGGTGGTCGCGTCCAACGACGCCACCGCCGGCGGTGCAGTGCAGGCGCTGGCCTCGCAAAAACTCGACGGCAAGGTGGCCGTGTCGGGCCAGGATGCCGATCTGGCCGGCGTGCGCCGCGTGATCGCCGGCACCCAGACCATGACGGTGTACAAGCCATTGAGGCTGATCGCCACCGAGGCGGCCAATCTGTCGATCCAGCTGGTACGCGGCGAGAAGCCGGCCTTCAACGCCAAGATCAACAACGGCTTCAAACAGGTCGATACGCGCCTGCTGGAACCGACCTTGCTGACCAAGGCCAACGTCGATACCGTCGTCACCGACGGCTTCTACACCAAGGCCCAGCTGGCCGCCAAGTAAGCCATATCAAGACAGGGCGCTGCCTGCGCCCGGAGGGCATGCGCCGCATGCCCTCCCATCACCACCTCTGCGAGAACTGTGTATGTCCGGCTATTTGCTAGAAATGAAGGGCATCGCCAAAAAATTTGGCGGTGTCCCCGCGCTCGACGGCATCGACCTGACCCTGATGCCGGGCGAGTGCATCGGCTTGTGCGGCGAGAATGGCGCCGGCAAATCGACGCTGATGAAAGTGCTGTCCGCCGTGTACCCGCACGGCACCTGGGACGGCCAGATCCTGATGGACGGCAAACCGCTCGAAGCGCACTCGATCCGCGAGAGCGAGGCGGCAGGCATCGTCATCATTCACCAGGAACTGATGCTGGTGCCCGAGTTGTCGGTCACTGAAAATCTCTTCCTCGGCAACGAGATCACGCTGCCCGGCGGGCGCATGGATTATCCGGCCATGAACCAGCGCGCCGAAGCGCTGCTCAAGGAACTCAATCTGCACGACGTCAACGTGGTGCTGCCGGTATCGACCTACGGCGGCGGCCACCAGCAGCTGATCGAGATCGCCAAGGCGCTCAACAAGAACGCCCGCGTGCTGATCCTCGACGAGCCGTCGTCGTCGCTCACCGCCAACGAAATCGCGGTATTGCTCGACATCGTGCGCGGCCTGAAAGCCAAGGGCGTGGCGTGCGTGTACATCTCGCACAAGCTCGACGAAGTGGAAGCGATCTGCGACACCATCGTGGTGATCCGCGACGGCAAGCACATCGCCACCACGCCGATGGACAAGATGGACGTCAACCAGATCATTGCCCAGATGGTGGGCCGCGAGATGAGCCAGATGTACCCGTCGCTCGAGCGCACGCCGGGCGAAGTGGTGTTCGAGGCGCGCAACGTCACCTGCTGGGACGTCGACCGGCCCGAGCGCAAGAAGGTCGACAACGTCTCGTTCGCGCTGCGCCGCGGCGAGATCCTCGGCATCGCCGGCCTGGTGGGCGCGGGCCGCACCGAACTGGTCACCGCGCTGTTCGGCGCCTACCCGGGCCGCTGCGAAGCCGAGGTGTGGCTCGAGGGCCAGCGCATCGACAGCCGCACGCCGCTCAAGGCGATCCGCTGCGGACTGGCGCTGGTGCCGGAAGACCGCAAGCACCACGGCATCGTGCGCGACATGGACGTGGGCCAGAACATCACCTTGTCGGTGCTGGGGCGCTTTGCGCGCTTCACGCGCATCGACCGCGAGGCCGAACTGGCGGTGGTGAGCGAGGAAATCGCCCGCCTCGGCTTGAAGACGGCCAGCCCGTTTTTGTCGATCACGTCGCTCTCGGGCGGCAACCAGCAAAAGGCGGTGCTGTCCAAGATGCTGCTGACCCGGCCGAAGGTGCTGATCCTCGATGAACCGACGCGCGGCGTGGACGTGGGCGCCAAGTTCGAGATTTATAAACTGATGCTGGAACTGGCAGCGCAGGGCATGTCCATCATCATGGTGTCGTCGGAACTGGCCGAAGTGCTGGGCGTGTCCGACCGCGTACTGGTGATGGGAGAAGGCCGGCTGCGCGGCGACTTCGTCAACGACAACCTGAGCCAGGAAACCGTGCTGGCCGCTGCCCTCACGCACTGAACACAGAGTACATAGAACCCATGCAAACGACCAATCTCAAACAACTGTTCACGCAGTACAAAATCCTCGCGCTCCTGATCGCGATCGCCATCATCTGGGCCTTCTTCAGCTGGAAGACCGAAGGCGGCTTCACCTCGCCGCGCAACCTGTCGAACCTGATGCGGCAGATGGCGGTCACCGGCATCGTCGCCTGCGGCATGGCGTTCGTGATCATCGCCGGCGAGATCGACCTGTCGGTCGGCTCGCTGCTCGGCCTGCTGGGCGGCATCGCGGCGGTGCTCGACGTCACGCACGGCATGCCGCTGCCGGCCACCGTCGCGGTGGTGCTGGCGTGCGGCCTGGTGCTGGGCCTGTTCAACGGCTACCTCACTGCCTACAAGGGCATACCGTCATTCATCGTCGGCCTGGGCGGCATGCTGGCCTACCGCGGCATCGTGCTGGGCGTGACCGGCGGCTCCACCGTGGCGCCGGTGTCCGATCCGCTGGTGCACCTGGGGCAGGGCTACCTGTCGCCGCAGACGGGCGTGGTGCTGGGCGTGGCCCTGTTCGTGCTTGCTGCCGTGCTGACGGTGCGCCAGCGCGCCAGCCTGGCGCGCCACGGCCTGCCAGTGCCCCCGCAGTGGCAGGACGGGCTGCGCCTGGCCGCCATTGGCGCCGTGCTGTTCGCGTTCGTGCGCACCCTGAACAGCTACGAGGGCATCCCGCTGCCGGTGCTGCTGCTGCTCGCGCTGCTGGGCATCTTCAGCTACGTGGCCACCCAGACCGTGTTCGGCCGCCGCATCTACGCGGTGGGCAGCAACATGGAGGCCACCCGCCTGTCGGGCGTGAACGTGCAGGCCGTCAAGCTGTGGATCTTCGGCCTGATGGGCGTAATGTGCGCGCTGGCGGGCCTGATCAACACTGCGCGCCTGGCGGCCGGCTCGCCGTCGGCCGGCACCTCGGGCGAGCTCGATGCGATTGCCGCGTGCTTCATCGGCGGCACCTCGATGCGCGGCGGCTCCGGTACCGTGTACGGCGCCCTGATCGGCGCGCTGGTGATGGCCAGCCTCGATAACGGCATGTCGATGCTGGACGTGGACAGCTACTGGCAGATGATCGTCAAGGGCGCGATCCTGACGCTGGCGGTGTGGGTGGACGTGGCCACACGTTCAGCACGCAGATAGTTCATTTGTCGCGTAAATAAGCCGCGTGTTTAGTAGACGGCCCGCAACAGCGGGCCGTTTGCATTGTTGTTGTCGGAACTATGCGACGCTTGCTCATTATCATTCGTCCGCTTGGTGATTTTCGCAATTGCCGCACGATTGGGTAACTTGCAAAATCTTCGTATAGATTCGTCAGGTCCGCGGCATCCCCGGCCCGAGTCACCAGACGATAAAAAATAACGACGAGCGAGACCCACCCAATGACGATCAAGCCTGCCGCGCCATCGAGCGCCCGCGCCCCTGCGCACTGCTTTGCAAACGATTTCAAGCGCAGCAATGCTGCCAGCCACCAGTCGTAGACCAGCACCAGAGCAGTACCAGAGCCGCAGCAAACAGGCCGCAGAGCCTTGATCACACCGTATAACCTTGGAGAGCACAGATGAACCGTAATTTTAAAAAGACTGCCATTGCCATGGGCCTGGCCCAGATGGCGCTGATGCTGGGCGCCGCCCAGGCCCAGGCCCAGGAGCAGGCCCAAACTGCCGGCAACGAGGCGACCGTCAACACGGCTGGCGCGCCGGTGGCCGTGATCGTGACCGGCCAGCGCGCGGCGCTGCAGTCGGCACAGAAAATCAAGCAGAACGCCGACGAGGTGGTCGACTCGATCGCCGCCGACGACATCGGCAAGCTGCCCGACCGCTCGGTGACCGAAGTGCTGCAGCGCGTCTCGGGCGTGACCATCGACCGCGCCATGGCGCGCAGCGATCCCGATCACTTTTCGGTCGAGGGCTCCGGTGTGTCCGTGCGTGGCCTGAGCTATGTGCGCTCCGAACTCAATGGCCGCGATTCGTTCTCGGCCAACGGCGGCCGCTCGCTCAACTTCGAAGACGTGCCGCCAGAGCTGATGGCCGGCGTGGACATCTATAAGAACCCGTCGGCGGAACAGGTGGAGGGCGCCATCGGTGGCCTGATCAACCTGCGCACCGCCATGCCGTTCGATTACAAGGGCTTCAAGGCCGCCCTTTCCGGTTCCGCGACCCACTCGGAACTGCGCAAGGGCAAAGCCTCGCCGTCGTACTCGGGCATGGTTTCCAATCGCTGGAAGACGCCGTTCGGCGAAATCGGCGCGCTGGTCGACCTGGCGTATTCGGAATCGGCCACCCGCACCGACGCCGTCCAGGTCGAGCCGTACTACCAGATCCAGGACAACGGCCGTACCGTGTGGGTGCCGAAGGGCGCGCAATGGCGCTCGCTCAACTTCGACCGCACCCGCGAAGGCGCGTACGGCGCGCTGCAGTGGAAGCCGAACAGCACCCTGACCACCGGCCTGACCTTCTTCAAGTCGAAGTACAAGATGCAGTGGGACGAGCAGGCCATCTTCGGTTCTGCCGACCCGTATGCGATCAAGGTCATCGACGGCGAGTATGGCGACAACGGCGCGCTGCTCAAGGGCACACTGACCAATACCGACCCGACCAAGGGCATCAATTTCAACAACGACACCCGCACCGCCTGGCGCAAGTCCGACACCACCGACATTTCGTGGAACGCGCGCTGGCGTCCGAACGACCGCTGGACCATCGTCACCGACCTGCAGAAGATCCGCGCCAACACCCGCAGTGTGGATTCGACCGTCGCCACCGGCCTGAAAATGCCGAAGGAGCAGCTGGACCTGACCGGCAGCGTGCCGTCGATCACGTTCGATGCGGCCGACCGCGCCTACCTGGCCAACCCGAACAACTACTATTGGGCGTTCACGATGGAGCACCTGGACCGCGCGAAAGCCGAGTCCAAGGCAGGCAAGATCGACCTCAAGTACGACTTCGACAGTCCGATCCTGCGCGACGTCCGCTTCGGCGCGCGCCTGACCGACCGCGATTCGACGACCGAGAATTCGAACCCGAGCTATAACTGGCAAGGCATTACCCAGGACTGGATGGGCGGCCTGCAGGGCAAGCTCGCTTACCTGGGCGATCCGCGCTTCTCCGGCTCGACCAACGTCCACTCGTTCAACAATTTCTTCAACGGCAAAATCGACGTGCCGGCCGTGGCCTTCCCCGATGTTTCGCTGGCCCAGGGCTACCCGGACAGCTATGCCAAGCTGCACTCGTACCGTGGCATCCTGTGCGCGGAAAACGGCACCACCTGCGACCCGTGGAACCAGGCCACGTTCGGCGGCGATCCGCGCGGTATCAACCAGCAGTCGGAAAAGACCAAGGCCCTGTACGTGCAAACGCGCTTCGGCTTCGACGACCTGAAATACCCGATCGACGGTAACGTCGGCTTGCGCATGGTGAAGACCGATTCGCACGCCAACGGCTACACGCTGTTCAGTTCTTCGGCCACGCCAGGCCCCGGCATCCCGGTCATCGTCCCGTTTGCCCGTCCCGAGAACTTCGACAACTCGTACCGCAACTGGCTGCCCAGCCTGAACCTGCGCTTGAAAGCGACCGACACGCTGCAGTTCCGCTTCGCCTTTGCCTCGGCGCTGTCGCGTCCCGATCCTTCGCAGCTGCAGGCGTACACCAAGCTCACCCAAAGCGTGGACAACAACTCGCAAGTTGTCAGCTACACCGGCGAAGCCGATGGCAACCCGAACCTGCGGCCGATCACCGCCAAGCAGGTCGACCTGACCGCCGAGTGGTACTTCTCGCCTGTGGGCTCGATAACGCTGGCCGTGTTCAACAAGCGCCTCAAGGACGTCATCGTCAAGCAGACCACCATCAACCAGCTGCCCGACACCGCTGGCGTGATGCACGACTTCACCACCACGTCGCCGGTCAACGGCGCCAAGGGGCGCGCCCGCGGCTTCGAGCTGGCGTACCAGCAGTACTTCGACAAGCTGCCGGGTGCCTGGTCGGGCCTGGGCATCCAGGGTAACTTCACCTTCGTCGACAGCGAACGCACCCTGTACAACGGCGTGTACTCGCAGTACTGCACCAGCACCGCTGGCGCGGCCAACCTGAACCTGAACCTGAACGGCTGCGATACCAACGGCACCACCTTCGGCAACCTGCCGCTGGAAAACCTGTCGCGCCAGTCGTACAACGTGGCCCTGATGTACGACAAGGGACCATGGTCGGCGCGCATGGCCTACAACTGGCGTTCGAAGAGCCTGCAGGCGGTCAACGTGAGCGGCACCAACGGCACCGATGGCACCGACACCAATCCGGCCAGCCCGACCGTCGGTCAGCACAACGTGGCGTGGGGCCTGCCTACCTGGGCGGACGACTACGGCCAGGCCGATGCGTCGGTGTCGTACAAGATCAATGACCGCATCCAGATCGGCCTCGAAGCGCAGAATCTGACTGATTCCAAGTACAAGATCCTGATGCAGCAGAGTACCGGTATGATGGGCCGCTCCTGGTTCTCGTCGGGCCGCCGCTACACCGCCCGTCTGACCTACAACTTCGAATAAGGAACGCATCGCATGAAAACAACCGCCCGCCAGCTGGTCGTATCGCTTGGTTTGACAATATGGGTCGCAGCTGGCGCGGCGGCCGCGCCGATACCGGAACTGGTGCAAAAAGATGGCCGCCATGCGCTGATGGTGGACGGCGCGCCGTTCGTCATGTTCGGCGGCCAGGCCCAGAACTCCAGCAACTATCCGCTGGCGCTCGACAAGGTGTGGGCGGCCATCCGTGACGCCAACGCCAACACGCTGGAAATCCCGGTGGCGTGGGAGCAGATCGAGCCGGTCGAAGGCAAGTTCGATTTCAGCTACGTCGATACCCTGGTGGCGCAGGCGCGCAAGAACAAGGTGCGCCTGGTGCTGCTGTGGTTTGGCACCTGGAAAAACACCAGCGCCAGCTACACGCCGGAGTGGGTCAAGTTCAACAATGCCCGCTTCCCGCGCATGGTCGATCAGCAGGGCAAGCCGATTTACTGCCTGTCGCCGCAAGGCGAGGAAACCCTCAAGGCCGACAAGAAGGCTTTTGTCGCCCTGATGGCCCACATCAAGAAGATCGACGATGTGCAGCGCACCGTGATCATGATGCAGGTGCAGAACGAGGTAGGCACCTACGGCTATGCGCGCGACTACGGCCCGAAGGCCGAAGCGCAGTTCAACGGTCCGGTGCCGGCCGAAGTTTTAAAACGTAAAAAGTCGCCGGTGGCGCTGGCGGCTACCGGCACCTGGAAGGAGGTGTACGGCGACTACGCCGACGAGTACTTCCACGCGTACTCGGTGGCCAAGTATATCGGCGAGATCGCCAAGGCGGGCCGCGACGTGTACAACCTCCCCATGTACGTCAACAATTCGATCCGCGATTCGCTCGAAGAGCCGGTCAAGCCCTGGAACAAGAATTTCGCCAGCGGCGGTCCGACGTTCGACGTGATCGACATCTACAAGGCGGCCGCGCCGGCGATCGACTTTGCCGCGCCCGACATCTACAACCCGGAATGGCGCAAGTTCGTCGCCACGCTCGACAAGTTCCAGCGACCCGACAACGCACTGGCCGTGCCGGAGATGAGCAACGGCGCCGACTACGTGCGCTACGCTTACCTGGTGATCGGCCGCGGCGCCATCAACTTCGCGCCGTTCGGCATCGACTACGCCGACTACAGCAACTTCCCGCTGGGCCACAAGGCCACTGACAAGACCATGACGGCGCCCTACGGCAAAATCTTCGGCGCGTTCCGGCCGATGGAGCGCCAGTGGTCGAAGTGGGCGTTCGAGGGCCGCACTTATGGCGTGGCCGAAGGCGACGACCGCCAGCCGCAAAAGCTCGCGCTCAAGGGCTGGAACGCGACCATCTCGTTCCGCGAATGGCAGTTCGGCGAGGCGCAGTATTTCAAGGACGTGAAAGACCTGCCGGCCAATACCGACAAGCCCAACGGCGGCGTGGCGATCGCGCAGATCGCCGACAACGAGTTCATTATCGTCGGCCAGCATGCGCGCGTGAAGATCGACAGCGCGGACGGCAAGCCGACCATGTGGGCGCGCGTGGAAGAGGGGCGGTATGATGCCGCCGGCAAGTGGATCATGGAACGCAACTGGAATGGCGACCAGACCGACTATGGTCTCAACCTGACCGGCAATCCGGTCGTGCTGAAAGTGAAGGTAGGAACCTATTAAAGGTCACCCTGCTTCTATAAAAACTCAGGAGAACACATGCAATTCAAAGCAATCGTACCCGCGGCGTCCTGCCTGGCGGTGCTGATCTCCGGCCACGCGATGGCCGGCAGCTTCGAGAAGACCGCCACCGGCGTCGTCGTCAAGCCCGACACCGGCGCCAAGGAAGTGCGCCTCGAAGTCATGAACGACAACATCATCCACGTCGTCAAGACCGACCAGGCGGGCAAAGAACTCACGCCGTCGCTGATGACCGTGGCCGCGCCTGTTAGCGGTAACTTCCAAGTCACCGCGCAGGGCAAGGACAAGGTCACGCTGAAGGCCAAGAAAATTTCGGTGGCGGTCTCGCTGGCGACCGGCCAGGTGCAGTTCTTCAATGCCGCCGGCAAGGCGTTCCTGACGCAGGCGGCCGAGAACATGACGCCGGTGGAAGTGGGCGGCAAGCCGTTCATGGCGGTCACCCAGGGCTTCAACCACGGCACCAAGGACGCTTATTATGGCCTGGGCCAGCACCAGAACGGCCAGATGAACCTCAACGGCGAAGACGTGCTGCTCATGCAGCACAATATGGTCATTGCCGTGCCGTTCGTGGTCTCCGACAAGAACTACGGCGTTTTGTGGGACAACAATTCGATCTCGCGCTTCGGCGATCCGAAGCCGTATGGCTTCCTGTCGCGCGACCTAAAACTGGCGGACGCCGACGGCAAGGCCGGCGGCCTGACCGCGCGCTACTACGTGGACGACAAGCTGGTGCTCACGCGCCAGGAAAAGGACATCGATTACCAGTACCTCAAGGACGTGGCCGAAAACTGGCCGAAGGAACTGGGCGACCCGAAAAAAGCGGTCGGCGTAAAAGTGGTGTGGGACGGTACGCTGACGTCCGACAAGCCGGGCGTGCACAAGATGCAGCTGTATTCGTCGGACTACGCCAAGCTCGATATCGACGGCAAGCAGATCATGGACGTGTGGCGCCAGGGTTGGAACCCGTGGTACCACAACTTCGAACTGACATTCGAAGCCAACAAGCCGGTCAAGCTGCACCTCGAATGGAAACCGTCGGGCGGCATGATCGCCATGACCCACAACGATCCGCTGCCGGCGCCGGAACGCCACTCGCTGACCTTCTCGTCGGAAGTCGCGCAGAGCATCAACTACTACGTCATCAACGGCGAGACCAGCATCGACAAGGTGATCGCCGGCTATCGCCACCTGACCGGCGAAGCGCCGATGATGCCGAAGTGGTCGTACGGCCTGTGGCAGTCGCGCCAGCGCTACGAGACCCAGGAGCAGTTGCTGGGCGTGCTGAAGGAATACCGCAAGCAGGGCTGGCCGATCGATAACATGGTGCAGGACTGGTTCTACTGGCCGCAGGACGGCTGGGGTTCGCACGACTTCGACAAGGCGCGCTTCCCGAATCCGAAAGGCATGGTGGACGAAGTCCACAAGAATAATGCGCGCGTGATGATCTCGATCTGGGGCAAGTTCTACGAGAACACCAGGAACTACCAGGAACTGAACAAGGCCGGCTACATGTGGACCAAGAACGTCGAAAACGGCGACCTTGACTGGGTAGGACCGGGCTACAAGAACAGCCACTACGACCCGTACACCAAGGGCGCGCAGGACATGTACTTCCGCCAGATGAAGCCGAAGCTGGTGGACCTGGGCTTCGACGCCTGGTGGATGGACAATACCGAGCCGGACGTGCTGTCCAACACCCGCCTGGAAGACTTCAAAAAGCTGATCGGACCAACCGTGTATGGCGCCGGCGAAGTCACGTTCAACCCCTACAGTTTGGTGCACACGGAGGGCTTCTACAACCACCTGATCAAGGACCAGCCGCAGAAGCGCCAGTTCATCCTGTCGCGTTCGGGCTTTGCCGGCATCCAGCGCAACGGTACCGCGCTGTGGAGCGGCGACACCGTGGGCCGCTGGAACAACCTGTACGACCAGATCTCGGCCGGTGTGCAGATTTCGATGTCGGGCATTCCGAACTGGACCCATGACATCGGCGGCTATGCGCAGGAAGTGCGCTTCCAGACCGGCGACGTGGGTTCGGCCCAGGAAAACCGCGTGGTCGCTGCCAACCAGGGCACGCCGGAAGATCTCAAGGAATGGCGTGAGCTGAACCTGCGCTGGTGGCAGTTCGGCGCGTTCTCGCCACTGTTCCGCTCGCACGGCGAAGTGGTCAAGCGCGAGATCCACATCATCTCGCCGGAAGGCTCGCCGATGCGCGAGTCGATGGTCTGGTACGACAAGCTGCGCTACCGCCTGATGCCGTACATTTACTCGACCGCCGCCACCACCCACCACGAGTCGGGCACCATCATGCGCGGCCTGGTAATGGACTTCCCCGAGGACGACGCTGTGAAGAACATCGCCGACCAGTACCTGTTCGGCCACAGCTTCCTGGTCGCGCCGGTATACGAATACGGCGCGCGCGAACGCAGCGTGTACATGCCCAAGGGCGCAAACTGGTACGATTTCTATACGGGCGAGCTGCATAAAGGCGGCACCCGCGTGGCGATCAAGGCGCCGGAAACGCGCATGCCGTTGCTGGTCAAGGCGGGCGCCATCGTGCCGGTGGGCCCGGTCACGCAGTACGTGGACGAGAAGCCCGATGCGCCGATCACCTTCAACGTGTATGTGGGCGCCGACGGCACCTTCAGCCTGTACGAGGATGACGGCGTGTCGAACGGCTACCTGCGCAAGGAGTTCAGCCGCATCCCGGTGACCTACAACGACAAGACCGGTACCGTGACCATCGGTGCGCGCGCCGGTTCGTACAAGGGGATGGTGGCCAAGCGCGAGTTCCGCGTGCGCTTCATCAAGCCTGGCATGTCGAGCTCGGACAATTTCGATGCGTCCGACAAGGTGGTCGCCTACGAAGGCAAAGCCGTCACCATCAAGCGTTAAGTAACCGGAGCCGCTTTGTTCAAACTCTTGATCAAGGCGGCGCCGTGGCTGGCGCTGTCCTTTGTACTTGCCGGGACGGCGTCTGCCGCAGATCTCACCTTGCGCTACCAGCAGCCGGCGCCCGACACCGACGCCGGCTGGGAGCGTGAAGCGCTCCCGATCGGCAATGGCCGCATCGGCGCCATGCTGTTCGGCCAGCTGGCGCGCGAACGGGTCCAGTTCAACGACATCACGCTGTGGACTGGCGACGACAAGGTGATGGGCGCGTATCAGCCGTTCGGCGACGTGTATATCAACCTGCCAGGCCACGACCAGGCCATTGGCTATACGCGCCAGCTCGACATCGGCCGCAGCCTGCACCGCGTCACCTACACCCACCACGGCGTCACATTCCAGCGCGAAGCCCTGGCCAGCTATCCGGCGCAGGTAATTGCCGTGCGCCTGTCCGCTGACCGCCGTGGCCAGTACACCGGATCGATCGAACTGGCGGACATGCACCAGGCGCGCATCGAGGCCAGCGGCGACCGCATTACTGCTGTTGGTTCGCTGCGCGGCAAGGGCCCGGCGCCATCGTCCAACGCGATGGACTATGCCAGCCAGGTGCAGGTGCGCCACGAGGGCGGCCGCATCGCCATCGACGGCAACCGGATCACCTTTAAAGATTGCGATGCGGTGACCGTGGTTCTGGGCGCCGGCACCAGCTACGTGCTCGACGCCGACAAGAAGTTCCAGGGGGCGCCACCGTTGAAGCGCGTCATCGAACAAGTCACCGCAGCACCCGCGTGGCCGGCGCTGCTGGCCGCGCACCAGCAGGACTACCGCGCGCAATTCGATCGCGTCAGCGTGGACTTCGGCAGTGCGTCTGCCGCACGCCGCGCGCTGCCCACCGACCAGCGCCTCGAAACTTATACGGCGCAAGGCGACGACCCGGAACTCGAAGCGCTGTTCTACCAGTATGGCCGCTACCTGCTGATCTCGAGCTCGCGCGGTTCGCTGCCGGCCAACCTGCAGGGACTGTGGAACAACAGCCTGTCGCCGCCGTGGAATTCGGATTACCACACCAATATCAATATCCAGATGAATTACTGGCCGGCCGAGCCAAGTAACCTGTCCGAACATGCGCTGCCATTTTTGAACTTCGTGCAGGGCGTGGCGCCCGTGTATCGCAAGCTGATTGCCGACACGGCGGCCAAGTCGATTGCCCATCCGGAGTCGGTGGTCATGGCCGCTCCGGACCTGAGCGGCGCGGCCGTGCAGCGTGAAGAGACGTTCGTCACCGCCGCCGGCAAGCCGGTGCGCGGCTGGACCCTGCGCACCGAGTCGAATCCGTTTGGCGCCATGGGCTACATCTGGAACAAGACCGGCAACGCCTGGTACGCCCAGCACTTCTGGGAACACTACGCGTTCACCCAGGACCGCGCCTACCTGCGCGACGTGGCGTATCCGATGATGAAGGAAGCCGTACACTTCTGGCAGGACACGCTCAAAGCGCTGCCGGACGGGCGCCTGGTGGCGCCGCTGGGCTGGTCGCCCGAGCACGGCCCGATCGAAGACGGCGTGACCTACGACCAGGCCATCATCTGGGACCTGTTCAACAACACGGTGGAAGCAGCCGGGGTGCTGGGCGACACCGTATTCGGTGCTGAAGTGGCGGCGCTGCGCGACCGCCTGGTCACGCCGCGCGTGGGTAGCTGGGGTCAGCTGCTGGAGTGGATGGACGAGAAGAAGGGCGACCCGGTGCTCGACCAGCCGGGCGACACCCATCGCCACGTCTCGCATTTATTCGGCCTGTTCCCGGGCCGGCAGATTTCGCCGACCACCACGCCTGCATTGGCCGCCGCCGCCCGGGTGTCGTTGCAAAGCCGGGGCGACGCCGGCACCGGCTGGTCGATGGCGTGGAAAATCGCCTACTGGGCGCGGCTGCTCGACGGCGACCACGCGTACACCATGCTGCGCGGCCAGTTGGCCAAGCCCGGCGCGCGCGCGGCGCTGCAAACAGGGCAGGGCACGGAAGTAAACAACGCCGGCGGCACCTACGCCAACCTGTTCGACGCCCATCCGCCATTCCAGATCGACGGCAATTTCGGTGCTACCGCAGCGATTAGCGAGATGCTGCTGCAGTCGCAGAATGGTGAACTGCATTTGCTGCCGGCGTTGCCTTCCGCATGGCGCAGTGGCTCGGTAAAGGGCTTGCGGGCGCGCGGCGGGTACGAGGTCGATATCGCCTGGCGCAATGGCCGGCTCACCGCCGCCACTATTCGCCGCATTGCCGGCAAGGGCGAGGTCCGCGTGCGTTATGGCGACCGGGTGAGGCCACTGCAGCTGACCGCCGGTGCGAGCCGCCGCCTCGATGCTGGTTTGTAAGTGAAAGTCGGAATAAAGTAGCAGGTAGTCACTGAAAGGTCGCCAAGCGACGCCGCGCGCGGCGGCGCCGTGGTGGGACAGGTGGTGGCGACCATGGGCTCGATCAAGGCCAGTTTCGGCAAGATGGCCGACATCATCGGCGTGATCGACGGGATCGCCTTCCAGACCAATATCCTGGCGTTGAACGCGGCGGTGGAAGCGGCGCGCGCTGGCGAGCAGGGACGCGGCTTTGCGGTGGCGGCCACCGAAGTGCGCAACCTCGCCCAGCGTTCGGCATCGGCGGCGCGCGAAATCAAGACGCTGATCGACGACTCGATGGGCAAGGTGGACGAGGGCGGCAAGCTGGTCGAGCAGGCGGCGGCCGCTGCGGCCAGCATGCGCGAACAGGCGCAGGCGTTGCTGGCGCAGGTGGGACAGTTCACGGTGACCGAAAGCAGCCAGGGAGGGCAGGGTGGCCGGCGTAGCGTGGGCGTTGCACGCGCGGCGCCGCTGCGGTTGACGTGACCTGATCTGACCGGGCGGCGCCGCGCTCGTCGCGCGCCCGCCCAGCGCCAGTCCGGCGCCGGTTACCCGCCCATCAAGCGCCGATAAACGCGGCGATCACCGGGTTGATGGCCTCGCCATGCGTGATCGGTCCCATGTGGGCGCCGCGCGTCTCCAGCACCGTGGCATTGGGCAGCGCAGCCGCCAGCTGCGGCGCCAGGCCGCGCGTGGAGATGGGGCTGTGCTGGCCCGCCATCACCAGCGTGCGTACCTTCAGGTCCGCCAGGTCGGCAAACGCCACCGGCTCGCCCAGCAGCGCCTGGAAGTCCAGCTTCACCTTGGCGATCATGGCGATCATCTTGTCCTGCGCGGCCGGCGGCGCGGCGTCGAACGAGCCGGGGCGGTTCCAGTAATCGATGAAGATGCGGGTGGCGTCGCGATCCGACGGGGCGGCGAGGATGGTATCGACCACGCCGGTGATTTCCAGCTTGGATGCGTCGTGCGCCGGCAGCAGGTGGAACGCCACCGGCTCGTGCAGCGCCAGCGACAGCACGCGGTCGGGCGCCTGGCGCGCCAGATGCAGTGCCGAAGCGCCGCCGTACGAGTGGCCCACCAGGTGGAACGGTTCGCCGGGCGCCAGCTCGGTGGCCAGCGCGGCGTTGATCGCCTCTGCCTCGTGCGCCAGCGTGTGGACGTAATCTGGGCCGGCGCCGGCGGGGAAGGGCGCGGCGCCGTAGCCGAGCAGGTCGAGCGGGATACAGCGGTACTTGTCTGCCAGCTGCGTGGACAGGGCGGCCCACTGGGCCTTGGAACTCATGGAACTGTGGAGCAGGACGATGGCCGGTTTCATGGTGCGCACGCGATAACGAGGAAGCGACGATTATACCGAGTCGTGCCTCTCCCTTGTGCAAGAGGCAACCCGGCCCCATGTACGTTCTTTACCACTGGCAAATCGTTTTGTTCGTTTGTGAACAGATCATCGGGCCAAAAAGTGTACAGTATCGGTATGAAGCATACAAAAAAAGTCGCCGGCGTGGCCGGCATTCTGAGCGTGTTGTGGATCGGATTGACGGCGGCGGTGGCAGCGAGCCAGAACCGCCTGTTATTCAACCCGCTGGGCAGCCGGCGCGAAGTGCTCAAGCCCTACAGCGCCGGGCATCGCACCCGCGCGGTCGTGATCCGCGCCAAAGACGGCACGCGCCTGTCCGGCTGGCTGATGACGCCGCGCCTGGCCGGCCCGCACCCCGGTGTGGTGTATTTCGGCGGCCGCTCGGAGGAAGTGTCGTGGGTGGCGCGCGACGCCGGCCAGTTGTTCCCCGGCATGACCGTGCTGGCCGTGAACTACCGTGGCTACGGCGATTCGCACGGCGATCCGGCCGAAATCCATTTCGTCGAAGACGGCCGCATGCTGTACGACTGGCTGGCCAACCGCCGCGACGTCGATCCCCAACGCATGGCGGTGGTGGGGCGCAGCCTCGGTTCCGGTGTGGCGGTGCAGGTGGCCATCGACCGCGAGCCGTGTTCCGTGGTGCTGATCACGCCTTACGATTCGATCCTGGCGATCGCCAAGCGCAAGTTCCGCACGCTGCCGGTGGAGTACGTCCTGCGCCACAAGTTCGAGTCGGTGAAGTACGCCGAGAAGATCAACGCCCCCGTGTACGTGCTGCGCTCCGAGCATGACGACATCGTGCCGCATTCGCACACCGACCTGCTGGTACAAAAACTGGGTACCTTGCAGGCCGACGAGATCGTGCCCGGTTCGAACCACATCAACATCCCCTACCTGCCGGAGACGCAGGAGCGCATCGCCTACTTCCTCACCGACCGCTTCTATCCGCAGCCGGTCCTGCCAGTGTAGGTGTCTCAGGCCAGCTGGCGCGCGCCAGCCTGGCTGCGCTCGGCGATATGGTGGTGCACGCGGCGCAGTCCCAGCCACACGGCCGCGATCACCACCGGCACCGCCACCCCTTGCAGGATGTCCGGGTTGACGGCCAGGCCACCTGCCTTCATGGCCTTGCCGGCGTAGCCGATCAGTCCCAGCGTGTAGTACGAAATCGCCACGGCCGACAAACCCTCCACCGCCTGTTGCAGCCGCAGTTGCTGGGCTGCGCGCGCGTCGAGCGATTGCAGGATCTTGCGGTTCTGGCCTTCCTGCTCGATGCCCACGCGGGTGCGCAGCAGGTCGTTGCTGCGTCCGATACGCTTGGCCAGCGCTTCCTGGCGCAGCGCCACCGACGTACACGTGTGCATGGCCGGCGCCAGGCGGCGGCCCATGAATTCGGCCAGGGTCTGGATGCCGGCGATGCGCACCTCGCGCAGCTCGTGGATGCGCGCCTGCACCAAGCTGAAATACGCCTGCGAGGCGGCGAACCGATAACTGTTGTTGACCGAGATTTTCTCGAGCCGCGCCGCCAGGCTGGTGATGTGGTGCAGCAGGTGGCCTTCTTCGCGCGCGTCGATGCGCGCGTCCTGCGCTGGCTGGTCGGCCTGCACCAGGGTAGCGGTGAGGTCGGCCAGTTCGTTCTCGATGCCGTTCAACAGCGGCTGTGACGCTTCCGCGTTCGGTAGCCCCAGCAGCGCCATCATGCGGTAGGTTTCGATTTCCAGCAGGCGGCCCACCAGGCGGCCGGACTGGAACTCGCGCAGGCCCATGTCGCGTACCACGAAGCGGGAAAAGCCATCGGGCTGGATTAGGAAATCGGTCCACACCTCGGCGGCGCCGGCCACGTTGCTGCCCACCAGCGACTTGCCCTGGAACAGGGCGGCAATCGCCTCGGTCTTGTCGCTGCCCTCCACGCCTGCACACAGCAGCACGTGGGCGGCAACGATGATCTTGCCGTGCAAGCCGGCGAGCCACTCTTGCGGCACGTGCTGCAGCGGCACCTTCTGGAACGACTGGCGGAAATCGGGATCGGTGTCCGCCCGCTCGACAAACGTGAACGTCGCGAACTCGGTGTGGCACTCCCACTTGAGGCGAAAGCGGCCGAAGTCGTGGAAGAAGTAGCGCGCCTGCGCGCCTGGCGCAGCCACGCCGTAGTGGGCGCACAGCTGCTGCAAAATTTCGTGCTGGGTGCTGCGGTGGAGCTTTTGCGAAGGATGGTCCTGCTGCACGTACAGCGCGAAATGGGTCAGGCTTTCCGGCGCCTGCAGTTGCAGGAACGGGCGGGAATGGATTTCGGCCGACAGCGGTACCCGCATCGGGTGATTGAGCTTGGCGAAATCGGCGGTGGCGCGGTATGCGAGGGACATGACCTTCCTTGGGAGTAAAGTGAATATGTTGCAGTGCAGTATATGACGCGGGAAGGAGCGGCACAACCTTCCTTACGCGATGGAAATCAAATGCTCAGCTTTGTGACGCGGGTTCCGCGCCAATGTCGGGCGCCCAGCCGATCAGGTCGGTGGCGCCGATATCGACGCCGGCCTGCGTGAGCAGGGTGCTGGCCTGGCCGCGATGGTGGGTCTGGTGGTTGAAAAAATGCGTCACCACCAGGCCGAAATTCTTGCGATAGGTGTCGCCCTTCTTGCTGCGGTATTCGAAGGTAGCGGCCATATCGCCGGCTGTTACCTGCGGCGCCCACGCCGAGATGATGGCGTCGAGCAGTTCGCGCTGGGCGCGCAGCGCGGCCAGGTCGTCGCCGAAATGGTGCGCCAGGCCGCCGGGTTGCGGCAGGTCGCGCACGCCGGCCAGCGCGGTCCAGGCGGGGCGGAAGCCGGCGAAGCGTCCGAGCCAGATGGTGTCGCCGGCCAGCAGGTGGTTCAGGGTGCCGGCCAGCGAGCCGAAAAAGGCCCCGCGTTCGGCGGTGAACGCGCCGGGCGGCAGGCGCGCGGCGGCGTCGTACACCTGGCGGTTCATGTCGGCGTTGTACGCCGCCAGCACCACGAGATACTCAGGCCCGGTCATGGTATGCAGTGGTCGTGGCGGTGACGCCGGTCCGGCTCAGGGGATTGATCGTATTCATGAAACTATTATAAGCCCGTCCCTGCGCCGAACCACGACCGGGCGCTCAGGCGGCCAATTGGCGCGCTGCGGCGGCTTGCTTCGACACCGGCGGCACTTGCGGCGCCTGGTGGCTGTAAGGTCCGCCGTGCAGTTCGCGCAGCGCATCGTAGGTGATGAACTGGCGCGGGCGCACCACGTCG
The DNA here is from genome assembly GCF_034479515.1 of Duganella zoogloeoides. Lineage (NCBI taxonomy): Bacteria > Pseudomonadati > Pseudomonadota > Betaproteobacteria > Burkholderiales > Oxalobacteraceae > Duganella > Duganella zoogloeoides. Next base: position 4,656,719 of record NZ_CP140152.1, on the reverse strand, counting down.
GCGCCTTGTCTGGCCGGGGCGATGCTGACGGTCCAGAGGCCGGCGCATTCCGCTGCGCGCAGGGCCGGCGCACCGGCATCGATGGCGATGCCATCCGACGCCTGCACGCCGATGGCGTGCAGTGCGCGGGCGTACGGGCCGGTGCCAGTGGGGCCGTCGAAGTTGGCGCCGCCCGTGACCACCGTGAACAGGCTGTTGACGTCGGTGCCGAAGGCGTTCGACAGCAGCGCGGAGGCGGTGGCCGCCGGCAGGTCGGTCAGGATGCAGATCTTGCAGCCGTCGGCGATGGCGTCGTCGATCAGGGCCAGCGCTGCCGGCAGCGCTTTCGGTGGCGCGGTGACGATCGCGTGGTGGAATTCGCGGTGCTTGTCCTGTGCCATTTCGGCGGCGCGCTTGCGGTCGCGTGCAGGCAGCGACGGCGGCAGGGCGCCCTCGATGGCGCGGGCGTAGCCGTGGGTGGCGACGGCGTGGCGCAAGGCGCGCGCGTCCCAGCGCAGCGACAGACCGGCGGTGGCGAAGGCCGTGTTGCAGGCCGCCAGGTGCGGGGTTTCGGTGTCGAACAGTACGCCGTCCAGGCCGAGGAAGATCACGTCTATGCTCATATTTAATCTCGCTAAACAGTGTCCGGGAGCTTCGCAAACCTACTGCGCGTCCTGTTATCGCCTCTCCGTTGCTCAGCGTACTTCCGTACGCTTCCGCTACTCAAGACAATAACAAGCCGCTCGCTACGGTTTTCGAAGCCCCCTCAAGCCAACAATATAAAGGTAATATAATCAAAAGAAAAATTAAAGATTTTTAGTTATTGATAAGGACAGGCTTATGCAATATCCGAGTTTCCGCCAGTTGCAATCGCTGGTCCTGGTGGCGCGGCACGAGAGCGTGTCGCGGGCGGCGGATGCGATGCACGTCACGCAGCCGGCGATTTCGCTGCAACTGCGCACGCTGGAAGAAATTGCCGGCATCGCCCTCACGCGCAAGGTGGGCCGCAATATCCAGCTCACCGCTGCGGGCGAGGTGATGCTCGATTTTTCCGAACGCATGCTGCGGCTGTGGCAGCAGGCGGAGGAAGAACTGGCGGCGCTGCAAGGCGTCACCAGCGGCACGCTGCGCATCGGCGCGGTCACCACCGCCGAGCATTTGCTGCCGCCGCTGTTGGTGCCGTTTACGTTGAAGCGCCCCGACGTCCACTTGAAACTCCAGGTGGGCAACCGCGCGGAGATCATCAGCATGCTGGCGCGCCACGAGATCGACCTGGCCATCATGGGCACGCCGCCGCGCGAGCTGCGCACCAACGCGGCCCGCTTCGCGCGCCACCCGATGGCTTTCGTGGCCAGCCCGGCCCACCCTTTGATGAAGAAGAAGCGCCTCACGCTGGCCGACATCAAGGGCGCCAACCTGATGGTGCGCGAACGCGGCTCGGGCACCCGCACCGCCGTCGAACGGCTGCTGCGCGACGCCGGTCATCCGCTCGAATTCGGCTCCGAGGTGTCGAGCAACGAGGCGATCAAGCGCATGGTGTCGGCCGGCCTGGGGCTGGGCTTTTTGTCGGTGCACGCGTGCGGGCTGGAATTCGAGGCGGGCCTGCTGGCGATTTTGCCGATGGCCGGCAACCCGGTCGAAGCGGACTGGCAAATCATGCACCTGACCGACCAGCCGATCCCCAAGGTGGCGGCATCGTTTCAGGACTTCGTGATCGAGCACGGGCAAGACCTGGTGGCGCGCGAGCTGGAGAGCGTCTATAAACTGCTGGGGCGGCGCAAAAAGGTGTGATGGCCGGGTGTGATGGCAATGTCGCCAGTACAGAACGGTGGGGTAATTGCAGGATTGTACTGGTACACGCCAGTACACCCGCGCGTACAATGGCTGAAACTCTTTCAGGAAACGCCATGTCCCCCGATCTGCTGCTGCCGCTGTGTACCTTTGCCGTCGTCAGTTCCATCACGCCCGGCCCCAACAACACCATGATCCTGGCCTCCGGCCTGAACTATGGCTTCAAGCGTTCGCTGCCGCATCTGTTCGGCATTTGCGGCGGCTTTTCGTTCATGGTGGTTGCGGTGGGTTTCGGCTTGCAGGCCGTGTTCGAGGCAGTGCCGATGTTGCAGCTGATCCTCAAGTACCTGGGTGCGATCTACCTGCTGTGGCTGGCGTGGAAGCTGGCGAACGCGGCGCCGATGAGTGCCGAGCAGGCGCAGCTGTCGAAACCGCTCGGTTTCTGGGGCGCTGCCGCCTTCCAGTGGATCAATCCCAAGGCGTGGGTGATGATCCTCAGCGCCATGAGCACATACCTGCCACCGCATGCGCAGCTGGCCGACGTGTTCTTGCTGGCGCTGGTGTTCCTGCTGATCGGCTTTGTCTGCGTGGGAGCGTGGGCGCTGTTCGGCGTGGTGCTGCGCGGCTTTCTGCAAGATCCGCGCTCGGTGCGCATCTTTAATGTCAGCATGGCGTTGCTGCTGCTGGCGTCGCTGTATCCGATGCTGCGCAGCTAGTGGTTGGAAACGGTCGAACGCTGCTACCATGGCAGCTTGATTTCATTATTAGGAATGCCGATGTACCGTCGATTGTCCCTGGCCGCGCTGTTGGCCCTCACGCTGGCGAATGCCAGCGCCGCCACCTTGCCGTCCAACTTGATGTTGCCCGATCCCGACCTGGCCACCCACGGCATCGTCGAACGCTGGACCCTGACCATCCGGCTCGAATCGGATGACCTGAAAGCGATCACGCCGTGCCGCCAGGTGCTGGCCGACCGGGGCTTTGCGCCAGTGCTGTCGAAAATGGCGAGCTCCACCCGGCCGCAACTGCACTTCAAAATCGAGGGCAGCAAGGAATACACGCAAGCGACGACCGAAGCGGACGATGCGCTCGCTGCCGTGCAGCAGGCCGGCTGCAAGACGTCGGTGAACTGGGCTGTCGTAGCCAAGCCCGTCCCACGCTAAGAAACTATCCCGGTCAGGGCGCTGCGTGCGCGCCTCGGCAGCGGGGCCGGCGTTGCTCGTCATCTCGCCTTGCCCCCGCTCACGAGGCATCGCAATCCGCTGCTTCCTCTCTACGCTGTCGAGGCGCGCAAGCAGGCGGGGCAGGTTTTAGTTGCGCGGCAGGCGCAAGGCCTGCAAAGTGGCGCGGATGGCGTCGAGGTCGATCGCCTCGCGGCTCTGCAGCCCCTGCAGATAGCCGCGCGCGAAGCTGATCGTGTCCAGCGCCTCCGGATGCTGTTCGGCCATCTCCAGCAGCAGCGCTTCGGCCACCACCAGGTCGTTATGCTGGCCCAGCGCCGACTGGATCGCCGCCAGCGCTTTCAGATACTGGCGCGCCGATTTTTCACGGTACAGGGCGTGGAAAAATTCCAGTGCATACCGGCCGCGCTTGGCCGCGATGCGGGTGCTGTGGATGGATGCCGGGTCGGCGTCGTCCATGCGGGTGGCGCGTTTCAATAAACGCTTGTGCAGGCGCTGCAAAATGGCCTGGGCAAAGTCGGCCAGCGGTGCATCGGGGACGTCGGTGGACAGGTGTTGCATCCACACGCCCATGCTCAACAATAACTGCGTGTAGCGCGGCGACAGCAGCGCTTGCGCCGCCGTGCGGCGGCGGCTTTGCGACGCGTCCAGCGCCAGTTGTTGCAGCGCCATCAGGCCATTCTTGCCGCCCGGATTGGCTTGCACCCGGGGCAGGGTGTCGGTGAGCAGCACGTCGGCATCGCGCGCGGCGCCCAGTTCGCCGCCGAGCCAGGCGATGTCGTCGGCCAGCGCGGGCGGGCACGGCGCCACGTCGTCGAACAATTTCAGAGCCGAACGCATGCGGCGCAGGCCCACGCGCATCTGGTGCAGCGTTTCCGGGTCGTCGCCGTCGATGATGGCTTGCTCGTTGTTCTGGATATGTTGCAGGCAGTTGCCGAGGATGGCTTGCAGCGCCTGCGCCACGGTGGCATCGGCATCAAGCGTGAGCGCTTTGGCGCGGTATGGCTCGGTGCCGGTTTCTCGGCACAGCCGGTAGCCGCGCTGGGCCTTGTTGATATTGCTGATCCGCAGCGGAATATGTTCGTGTAATTCCAGCGCAAACGAGAACAGCGCGGACGGGTCGCCGTCCTTGAGTTCGAGTTCGATTTCGTTGACGGCCACCTGGCGGCCGTGGCGTTCGATATGGCCATGGTCGAGCACCAGTTCGATGCGGCTGCCTTCGATATCGAGATCCCAGGTATGGCGTTCCACTTCGACCACGAACAGCGCTTCCAGCCGTTGCTTGAGTTCGGGGGCTGCCAGCATGTCGAGCCATGGTTCGGCGTCATCGTGTTTGGCTATCAGCTTGCGCAACTTGCCCAATTGCGGCCAGGGCCGCGCCACCGGGCACTCCCACTCGTTACGGCTGTGCAGCCCGCTCTGGACGCTGCCGCCCGCTTTCATGGTCTGGATCCAGAGACCGTCTTCCTTGCGCACGCGCAGGCCGGCGCCGTGGCGCAGCAGGTGCAGGTCGGGGGTATCGAAATAATGCGCGGACAGGTGCTGGCGGCGCGGGGCGCCGTCGGCGTGGTCGGCCAGCATGGGCAGCGCCATCAGGGTGGTGTTGTGCTCTTCGGCGAGCAGCAGTTTGAGTTCGATTTCCATCGTTACAGTGTAGGCCAGATTTATCGCCAGCTGGCGCACGTGTCTTTCAGGACATTTTCCCAGGCCGGTACCGCCTGGCGCCAGAAATCGTCGAGCGAACCGGCGGTCAACGCCATGCCGAGAAAGCGCGCGGCCGGCAGCAGCGCCTGCTGCAACAGGTCGGCCGGTGCGGCGCCCGTATCGAAAGCCTGGGCGCCGGTCTGCTTCGACAGTTTTTCGCCCACGCTGTTCACCACCACCGGCACATGCAGGTAGGTCGGCTGGGGCAAGCCCAGCACCTGCTGCAGGTAGAGCTGGCGCGGCGTGGAGTCGAGCAGGTCGGCGCCGCGCACGATGTCGGTGATGCCTTGCGCGCCATCGTCCACCACCACCGCCAGCTGGTAGGCCCAGAAGCCGTCCGCGCGCTTGATCACGAAGTCGCCCACCTCGTCGGTCAGGTCCTGGCTGATGTGGCCGGCCCAGCGGTCCTCGAAAGCGATCACGCACGGCGGCGACTGCGGCACTTTCAGGCGCAGTGCGCGCGCGGTCTTGCCGGGTGCGAGGCCATGGCGGCAGGTGCCGGGATAAATCAGCGCCTGGGCCTGGCGGCCGGTGAGGCTCAGTTGCGAATCGGCGATCTCGCGCCGCGAGCAGCCGCACGGGTAGACCAGGTCGCCAAGCTGGCGCAGCGCGGCGTCGTACAGGCCGGTGCGGCGGCTTTGCCAGGTGACGTCGCCATCCCAGGCCATGCCGCAGCGTTGCAGCGAGGCGAGGATGTGCGCGTCGGCGCCGGCCACGTTGCGGTCGCCATCGACATCCTCGATGCGTACCAGCCACTGGCCGTGGTGGACCTTGGCATCGAGGTAGCTGGCCATGGCAGCCACCAGCGAGCCGATATGCAGCGGCCCGGTGGGCGATGGCGCGAAGCGGCCGACGTAGTTGGCCGCAGAGTTGCCCGCCGAGATGCCTGCTGAGTTGCCTGCCGCGTGGCGCGCCAGGTTGGCCGAAGAGTTGCCCACCAAGTCGTCCAAGGAGTTTCCCCCTGGCTTGGCGTCCGAATTACGGTCTGAGTTGCGGTCTGTCATGCCATCATTTTAGCGCGCCCGGCGCCGCCAGGCGGTGTGACCAAATGTCATACAATGTGCGCGCGGCAAATTTTGACCGGGCCGCGACCAACACATCAGGACATCATGCACAAAATGACCCCTTCCTTCGTTGCCTCCGCCCTGGCCATAAGCCTGGCGCTCGCATTCCCGGCTCACGCAGCCAGCACCGCCACCGCACCGCTGGTGCAGGAAGCGCCGCTGCGCGCCCACCTCGCGTTCCTGTCCAACGACCTGCTCGAAGGCCGCGGTACCGGCCAGCGCGGCGCCGACCTGGCTGCCCTGTACCTGGAAACCCAGGCGCAGGCGCTGGGCCTCACGCCTGGCAACGGCAACAGCTTCCGCCAGTCGGTGCAGATCGCCGGCATCAAGACCCTGCCTGCCGAGAGCACGTTGAAACTGGAAGCGAACGGCCAGGCGCTGCCGGCCGCCTTCGGCAAGGACTGGGTGTTTGCGCCCGGCGACGCCATCGCCGTGCACCAGTTGAACGCGGAGCTGGTGTTTGTGGGCTACGGCATCAAGGCCGACGATGAAAAATGGGATGACTTCAAGGGCGTGGACCTGAAGGGCAAGATCCTGGTAGCGATGGTCAACGATCCGCAACCGACCGCCGAGCAGCCGAACCGCTTCAACGGCAAGGGCCTGACCTACTACGGCCGCTGGACCTATAAATTCGAAGAAGCCCAGCGCCAGGGCGCGGCCGGCGTGATCCTGATCCACACCACGCCCACCGCCTCGTATGGCTGGAGCGTGATCCAGAACAGCTGGTCGGGCGTGGAACGCTTCCAGCTGGCCGCCGGCACGCTGGGCACCGCCTTGCAGGGCTGGATGACCGACGACACCGCGCGCGCGCTGTTCAAGGCCGCCGGCCAGGACCTAGACACGCTGCGTGCCGCCGCCGAGCGCGCCGACTTCAAACCGGTGCCGCTGGCAGCCAAGGTGAACGGCGAAATGAAGGCAGCCGTGCGCAAGGTCGAACAATTCAATATCGCCGCCGTGGTGCCTGGTACTGACCCCAGGCTCAAGGACGAAGTGGTGATCTACAGCGCCCACTACGACCACCTGGGCAAGCAAGGCGAGAGCGGCGACACCATCTTCAACGGCGCCGTGGACAACGCCTCGGGCTCGGCAGCGTTGCTGGCCATGGCGCAGGAAGCCAAGCGTGCACCAGCCAGGCGCAGCCAGATGTTCCTGTGGGTGGCAGCCGAAGAGCAGGGCTTGCTGGGCAGTGCTGCCTACGCGTCGTCGCCGTTGTGGCCGCTGGCGAAAACCGCCGCCAACCTCAACCTCGACAGCCTGAATTTCGTGGGCGCCACGCGCGACATCGGCACCCAGGGCAGCGAGCGCACCGAGCTGGGCAAGATGGCCGAGACGGCCGCCAAAGCCATGGGCATGCATATCGCCAAGGCCGAACCGGACCTGGCCGGCGGCTACTTCCGCAGCGACCACTTCAGCTTTGCCAAGAATGGCGTACCGGCGTTCTCTATCGAGTCGGGCAGCGAGTACATCAAGGACCCGACCGGTTCGAAAGAAAAAGCCAAGGCTTACGGCAAGCGCTACCACCAGGCCAGCGACGAATACGATGCCAGCTGGGACCTGTCGGGCATGGTGCAGACGGCGCAGTACACGCTCAACCTGGGCCGCATCATCGCCAACAATCCGAAGCTGCCGGAGTGGAAGGCGGGCGATGCATTTGCCAAGCCACGCAACGCAAAATAATCAATAGATTGATCACCTGAATGACAACCGAGCGCCCGGCATCCCCGGGCGCTTTTTTGTGCTTTTTTGATATAGCTGCCGCCAATAAATTCATAGCACCGTACCAACTGTCAGTCCTACCATAGCCTCCATAACACCACAATGGAGATCCTATGAACGCCGTATTCGCCGGCCTGGCGCTGTCCCTGGCTGCTGCTGTGGCAGCGCCTGCCAGCGCCCAGACGCTGTTGACCAATAACTTCAGCGCCGACCCGTCGCCCCATTACTTCGCCGGCCAATACGTCGTATACGCCACCGACGACCAGAACAACTCGGGCAAATACTGGGATTCCACGTCGTGGCGCGTGCTCACGTCCAGCAACCTCGCCAACTGGAAAGATCACGGCCCCATTTTGCCGGCCAATATCTTCAAATGGGCCAGCGCCGACGCCAAGGCCTGGGCGCCGGAAGCGTTCGAACACCAGGGCAAGTATTACTTCTTCGCGCCCGTCGGCGGCAAGCAGATCGGCATCGCCGTGGCCGACAACCCGCTCGGCCCGTTCGCCGATCTGATCGGCAAACCACTGGTGGAAACGCCGCGCGATACCAACGCCGGCGACGAGCCGATCGATCCGGCCGTGTTCCGCGACAACGATGGCCGCGTGTTCCTGTACTTCGGCACCCGCGTGCCGAAAGTGGTGCAATTGTCGGCCGACCTCAAGGCCACCGTGGGCGGCATCAAGAACGTCGCGGTCAACAACTTCCCGGCCAAGACCGGCTATGGCGAAGCGCCGTTCCTGCACCAGCACAACGGCACGTATTATTTCTCGTTTTCGACCGGCTGGCCCGGGCAAATCGTCTATGCCACCGGCGCTTCGCCGCTGGGGCCGTTTACGTATCGCGGCGTGCTGATCGATTTCCTGCAAATCTCCACCAACCATCACGCGATACTCGAGCGCGATGGCAAGTCGCTGCTGTTCTACCACGACAAGGTACTGCCCGGTGGCGGTGATCACCGGCGCTCGATCCTGATGACGGAACTCGCTTATGGCGCCGATGGCAGCATGCAGATTCCTGCGCCAAAACCGTTGTTCCGCGACCCCGTGTTTGACGGTGCGGCCGATCCGTCCATCATCTACGACGACGCCGAGAAAAAGTGGAAAATGTTTTATACCAACCGCCGCGCCAATGTGCCGGGGTTGTCCAGCGTGAGCTGGGTGCATGGCACGCCGATCGGCGTGGCCGAGTCGCTCGACGGCCGCGCCTGGACCTATCGCGGCACCGTCGATTTCCCGAAAGAGATTCCGAATACTGGCGGCACGGCCACCTACTGGGCGCCGGCCGTGCTCAAGCACGAGAACACCTACCATATGTACCTGACCGTGGTGCCCGGTGTGTTCGAGGACTGGAAGCATCCGCGCGCCATCGTCCACCTCACCAGCGCCAATCTCAAGCAATGGAAATATGAAAGCACGCTCAAGCTCTCGAGCGACCGCGTGATCGATGCCGGCGTGCTGCGGCTGAAAGATGGCACCTGGCGCATGTGGTACAACAACGAGCCTACCGGCAAGTCGATTTACTACGCCGACAGCAAGGATTTATATGGCTGGACCGACAAGGGCACGGCGCAACTGCCGCGCGACCGGGGCGAGGCGCCGCTGCCGTTCTTGTGGAAAGGGAAGTACTGGCTGCTGACCGACTTGCTCGGCAACGAAGGACTGGGCGCCTACCGCTCGGACGACGCGAAAACCTGGAGCCGCCAGCCGCACAGCTTGCTCGACAAGCCGGGCAAGGGCGCCGACGACCAGAACGGCGGCCATCACCCGGAAGTGGTGATCAGCGACGACCGCGCCTACCTGTTCTATTTCGTCCATCCGGGCGTGCCGGACAACAAGCGCAGTTCGATGCAGGTGACGGAATTGAAGCTGGTCGATGGCTGGTTGACCACCGACCGCGATGCGCCCGTATATATCAACCTCAAGCCGTAGCAAGAACCTGTCCCGGCAGGGAATGAGGCGCTGCTTGCGCGCCTCGGCGGCAGGGCCGGCGCACGCTGCCACGACAGCAGGCCGCGGGCGACGGTCTTGGCTACTTGCGCGGCTCGGTGGTGAATACCGCCAGCCCGACCAGCGGGAACACCAGTCCGGTCAGCAGCACGCCGTGCCAGCCGTGGTGGGCGAACATCCAGCCGCCCAGCGACGAGCCGATAGCGCCACCCATGAAGAACAGCGCCATGTACAGGCCGTTCAGGCGGCTGCGCACATCGGCTGGCAGCGAGAAGATCGCGCGCTGGCCGGTGACCAGGCTGGCCGAGACGCCGGCATCGAGCACGATCGAACAGCACACGAGGATTGCCAGGTTGGCGAGGCGGCCGGCATCGACCAGCAGCGGCGCCGTAAAGGCGAGCGCGCCCAGCAGCAGGGCGATCAGCGTGGTCGAGCGGCTCTTGCCCTGGTCGGCGCGGCGGCCGGCAATCGGCGAGGCGATGGCGCCCGCCACGCCGGCCAGCGCGAAGATCGCCACGCCGGTCTGGCTGATGCCGAAATTCGGCCCCGTCAATTCCAGCGACACGCAAGTCCAGAACAGGCTGAAGGCGCCGAACATGCAGGCCTGGTAGGCGGCGCGGCGGCGCAGCACCGGCGTGGTCTTGAGCAAGTGCCACATCGATCCCAGCAGCTGGAAATAATGCATGCCACCTTCGGGCTGGCGTTGCGGCAGACGCGCGCGCAGCAAAAAGGCGAGGGCGATGGTGACGACCGCCGACAGCACGAAGATCGCGTGCCAATTCAAGGCGTCGGCCACCAGGCTGGCGACCGGGCGCGCCAGCATAATGCCCATCAGGAGGCCACTGACGACCTTGCCCACGGTCTGGCCCCGTTCCTCGGGGCGCGCCAGGTGGGCGGCAAACGGCACGATGATTTGCGCGGCAACGGAACCGAGGCCGATGCACAGCGCGGCGGCCAGGAACACCAGCGGATTGGCGGCCACCGCGGCAGCCACCAGGGCCAGCGCGCAGACCACCAGCGAGATGAAAATCAGGCGGCGGTTTTCCACCAGGTCGCCGAGAGGAACGATGAACAGCAGGCCGAGGCAATAGCCGAGCTGGGTGAGGGTGACGATCAGGCCGGCAGCGCCGGGATCAAGGCCGGTGGCGCGGCTGATGGGGCCGATGAGGGTTTGGGCGTAATACAGGTTGGCGACGATTAAGCCGGTCGCAACGGCAAACAACCAGACCATGCCGGGAGTAAGCTCTTGCTGGGCGTGGGACTGGCTCACGGGGGATTGCTCCTCTTTTGAAAAGGCGGCAATTCTACAGTGAGCCGGTGTTTGGTGCTGGCGGGCAGGCCGTTAAGAGAATCCGGCTTCTGAACGCTGTATCGACTGGCGGACTTCCGCCGTGATTTCATACGACCGCAGCCGGTGCTGGTGGTCGAAGATCTGCGAGGTGATCATCAATTCGTCGGCGCCGGTGCGCGCGATGAATTCCTGCAGCCGCTGGCGTACAGTGTCCGGCGCGCCAATGGCCGTGCACGACAGCACCGAGTCGAGCATGGTGCGCTCGGATACGCCCAGCGATTCCAGGTAGCCAGCCCGGGGTGGTTGCAGCTTGCCGGGGTTGCCGGTGCGCAGGTTGACGAATGCCTGCTGCATCGACGTCGCGCGGAAGTGCGCTTCCTCGTCGGTATCGGCTGCAAACACGTTAAAGCCCAGCATCACGTAAGGCTTGTCGAGCTGCGCCGATGGCTGGAAGTTGCTACGGTAGAGAGCAATGGCTTGCTGCATCATCGATGGCGCGAAGTGCGACGCGAACGCAAACGGCAAGCCCAGGTGGGCGGCCAGTTGCGCGCCGAAGGTGCTCGATCCGAGTATCCACATCGGCACCTTGGCGCCCTTGCCGGGCACGGCCAGCACGCGCTGGCGCGGCGTGTCGCTCATGTAATCCTGCAATTCCAGCACGTCTTGCGGGAACGCATCCGAATCGGATTCGAGGTTGCGGCGCAGGGCGCGTGCCGTGACCTGGTCGGAGCCGGGCGCACGGCCCAGGCCCAGGTCGATCCGGCCAGGGTACAGCGCTTCAAGCGTGCCGAACTGTTCGGCGATGACCAGCGGCGAATGGTTGGGCAGCATGATGCCGCCGGCGCCCACCCGGATGGTGGACGTGCCGCCCGCCACGTGGGCCAGCAAGACGGCCGTGGCAGCGCTGGCGATGCCGGGCATGCCGTGGTGTTCGGCCAGCCAGTAGCGCTGGAACCCCCACCGCTCGCCGTGCTGGGCGAGATCGAGGGTATTGCGGAACGATGCGGAAGCGTTGCTGCCTTCGGCGATCGGCGAGAGGTCGAGGATGGAAAATGGGATCATGAAAGGCATATCGGGCCGTAACCGACAGTTTCAACTTAGCCCCCGCACTCGGTGTGGTTATTGCAGCAGCGTAAAGTGACGATACTCTTGTCTCCCTGTTATTAAAGTGTATTAAATCAGACGCTTAGCTCGCTTAAAGTCACAAATAGTTTTTCCGCGGCGTTTTCCTGATTTACTATGGGAAACAGGACGGCAGGCCGCCGCAATCCTCCAAACTCCACCAATTAATGTTATTTCGATGGCATCCGCTGTCATCGTCGGGAATTCGCATGCCTGTCAAAATGATTGTCTTGTTTGCATTTGTTGCTTCTCTGTTGGGGCAGGCGGCGCAGGCTGCTGGCCTCAGCGAAGCGAGTGTGCCGCGTCGCGGTCAGCTATACAAAGTCACTTTGGATGGCAAGACCAGCTATTTGTTTGGCACCATCCACGTGGGCAAGGACGGCTTTTATCCGCTCGATGCGGAAGCGTCGCGCGCGCTGCAACATTCCCGGGCGCTGGTGATCGAGCTCGATATCCGTGAAAACGCCTCGTTCCAGAAAGCCATGGCGCTGCACGGCCGCTACCCGGCTGGCGACAAGGTGCAAAACCACTTGCAGCCGGACACCTTGCAGAAACTGGCGCCAGCGCTGGCCAGGGCCGGCATGTCCTTGCAATCGGTGCAGCAATTCAAGCCGTGGCTGATCGCCAACCTGCTGGTGGGCGTGGAACTCGATGCGCGCGGCTTCAAGCGCGCCCAGGCGGTGGAATACGCACTGCTGGCAGCCGCCCAGGAGCAGGACAAGGCCGTGCGCCAGCTGGAAAGCGCCGAGTACCAGCTGGGCTTGTTCGACACGCTGGACGCGCGCCAGCAGGAGCAGTACCTGGTCGAAAGCCTGGCCGACCTGGAAAGCGGTACGGCCATGAAAAAATCGCTGGCGCTGATCGAGGCGTGGAACGCTGCCGACATTCCGGGCATCCAGGCCGCCTGGCGCACGGCCACCAGCGGCAATTCGATAGGCGCCGAGTTCATGCAGCGCGTTTTATTGGGCAGGCGCAATCCGGAAATGGCGGCCAATATCGAGCGCATCATGCAGCAGGACCAGGTAGCGTTCGTGGGCGTGGGCTTGCTGCACCTGATCGGTGATGACGGCCTGCCGCAATTGCTCAAGCGTCGCGGCTACCAGGTCGAGCAGCTTTATTAGGCGCTTGCCGCGTTAGTAAGCGCTCAGTACGCCGCTCATGTAGCGCACCCGGTCGCCGATCTTGTATGGTGGCATGGTATCGACCACGATGCTCTGGCTGGTGCCGTCGTCCATGCGCACGGTGATGCGATAAGGTGGTTCGGCGCTGGCGCTCATGGTGCCGCCAGCTGCCGCCGCACCGCTTACGCCAATGCCGGAGGTGTTGTTCATATCGCGCGACATTGGATCGATTGCTTGCACCACGCCATAGGATGCCTGTGCCGAGGTGCTACCCATGCTGCCTGCCCCCTGCGCCGTGCTGTTCATGCCCGAGCTGCTAGTACCGGCCCCTGCAGTGCCTGCCGCCGGCACACCGCCACCGCCGCCGGGTCCGGTGCCCGTGGCAGCGGTTCCCGAACCACTGCCGCCGCTCGAGGTATAGCCGCTGTTGCTGTCCATTGAATCCGAAGCGCACCCCGCCAGCCCCACGATGACCAGCACCCCCAGCATTGCTGCCCATTTGCCCTGTTTGCCGAATGTTGCACGGTTCATATCTGCCTCCATTGAAATAATCAAAACAGGTCAGAGTCGAACTTCCATATTTCGTTCACACCCACGCTTCGTCGCTTGATGTACATCAATTGAAACATGCTACCCACAGGCAATAATTGTCCGGTATCACTTTTAAAGGACATCGATATGTTGACACGCGTGACAGATACCATTATCGAAGAGTTAATAGTTTCAACCTGCGGGGAGCAGCAAGATCCCCGTTGCAAGCACTTGATGACGCACGCATTGCACAGCCTGGTACGCGTGGCCCAGGTCGAGCAGCTTGCTCAAATGCGGCACGACGTGGCGCGGGCCAGCGGCCCCGGCCCCGGCAGTGAGGTCAGTCTGACGACTGGATGCGATACCGGGACCACAAGACGCACATGACCAGGGTGGCCAGCACGGCAGCGCTGCAATCGACCAGCCAGTCGGAGACGGCACCGTGGCGATACGGGAAGAAACTCTGCACGTATTCGTCCAGGGCGCCCATGGCGGCAATCGTCAACACGGACTTGACGGCGCGCTGCACCAGCGTACCAGTGCTACCGGTAAACAACAGGAAAGTCAGTCCGGCGTAGGCGATAGAGTGCAGCAGGACACCGGAGGCCACCTGGCCGATTTCCTGCCGGGCGCCGGGCAGGGAACCCAGCACCAGTATCATCAGGAAGAGGAGGATGGCAGTCCAGTAACGCAGGCGTGCGTGCGAGGAAGAAAGAAAAATTTGCTTGATCATAAAGCAAACCTTACCACGCACAGCAGGAATTGGGGAGTGGTGCACCGGGGCTGCCGGTGCACCTTTCTTCAGTCATGCCTATCGGTTGCATGTACTCAAGATGAATCGAGTATAGGCCGTCAATATGACGCGGTTATGACAATCCACAAGAAAGGTAAATCGCGTGCAAAAAAAAAGCCCGCTGGTGAAAGCGGGCTTAAAACTATTTTCTTGGAGGAGAATAGTGGAGACAGGTGCAATTATGGGCTTCCGCTAGATATGTGTCTAATTGATGTTTTAGATACCAGACATCAGGTTTTCGCATAACTTCTTTTTATGTCGGATTTATTTCACCGGCACCGTGTAATTGAGGGCCATCCGGCCGCCGTCAACGTACAGGGTTTGCCCCGTCATGTAGCTGGCATCGTCGCTGGCCAGGAACGCTGCGATCGATGCGACTTCTTCCGGCTCGCCGCAGCGGCCCATCGGCGTGCGCGACAAAATCGTGTGGCGTGCTTCCGGGCTGGACATGACTGCCTGCTTGGCCAGCTCGGTCAGGATAGTGCCGGGGCCAATGGCGTTGACGCGGATGCCGTACGGAATCAGGTTGAGCGACATCACCTTGGTCAGCTGGTTGATCGCGCCTTTCGACACCACGTACGGCACCTGGTTCGGAATCGCCAGCTCGGCGTTCACGCTCGACATATTGATGATGACGCCGCTTTGCTGTTTGACCATCTCGCGGGCCACGGCCTGGCCGCACAGGAACATCGATTTCAGGTTGATGCGCAGCACGCGGTCGAAGTCGTCCTCGGTGACGTCGAGGAAGTCGGCCGCGTGCGTCACGCCGGCATTGTTGATCAGGATGTCGATGCGGCCGAACGCGGCCAGGGTGTCGGCCACCATGGCGTCCACGTCCACCTTCTGGCTGACGTCGGCAGCGAAGAAGCGGGCGGCGGCGCCGAGCGCGGCAGCGGCTTGCTCGCCGTCGGGCTTGATGTCCACCAGCATGACCTTGGCGCCTTCGGCGACCAGGCGCTGGGCGCAGGCCAGGCCGATGCCCTGGGTGGCGCCGGTGACGATGGCGACTTTTCCGGATAATTTCATGGCAGAGCTTTCAATAGGGGATGACGGGGCAAATTTTAACAGCGGAGCTCAAGGAGGTAACTGCGGCCGCGTTACAATAGAGGGTTTGCAACAGACTACAAGGATGCGCCGTGAATTTCATCAACAAACTGTCCGCCGCGTGGACCAGCAACGACTCGCTGCTGTGCGTGGGCCTCGATCCTGACATGGCCAAGCTGCCGGCGCAGTTCCAGAACGACCCGCAAGGCATCTATCACTTTTGCCGCGAGATCATCGACGCCACCGCCGAGCTGGCGTGCTCGTTCAAGCCGCAGATCGCCTATTTTGCCGCGCTGTCGGCGGAAGACCAGCTCGAAAAAATCTGCGCTTACGTGCGCGAACAGTATCCGCACATTCCGCTGATCCTCGACGCCAAGCGCGGCGACATCGGCGCCACCGCGCGCCAGTACGCACGGGAGGCCTACGACCGCTACGGCGCCGACGCGGTGACCGTCAATCCGTACATGGGTTCCGATTCGGTCGAGCCGTACATGGAATGGCGCGACCGGGGCGTGATCATCCTGTGCCGCACCTCGAACGCAGGCGGCTCGGACCTGCAATTCCTCGACGTTGGCGGCCAGCCGCTGTACCAGCACGTGGCGCGCCTGGTGGCGGAAAAGTGGAACAGCAACGGCCAGTGCGCGCTGGTGGTGGGCGCGACGTATCCGGAAGAGCTGGCGCAGGTGCGCGCCATCGTGGGCGACATGCCGCTGCTGGTGCCGGGCATCGGCGCCCAAGGCGGCGATATCGCCGCGACCGTGCAGTCGGGCAAGACAGCTGCTGGCGCTGGCATGATGATCAATTCGTCGCGGGCGATCCTGTACGCGGCGCCGCAGGCGGGCGAAGACTTTGCCAGCGCCGCCCGCCGCGTGGCGCTGGAGACGCGCGACGCCATCAACCTGTATCGCTGATTTTTTCGGTAACGGTGACGCTGGTGCTCAATGCGCCGGCGCCACCATTTCCGCGTATTCGTACAAATCCGCCAGGATCTGCTCGGCCCGCTCATCGGCATCTTGCTGCAGGTGATCGATCTCGCCGAAGAACTGGTCGATGGTGCGGGCGCCGCCTGTGCCTTCGTAAAACTTCGCTGCACGGTGCTGTTCCCAGTGCTCCATTTCGGTTTCCGACAAGGTCTCCGGGTAGTTGCGCGCGCGGTAGCGGAACACCAGTTCGGCCAGGCGCGCGTCGCCGAACGACGGTGACGCCACGGCCAGCCGCGCCGGGCTTTCCTTGCGCAGGGTATCGAGCAAGCGGCGGTCGTCGCGGCTGACAAAACCGTTGTACAAATCTTCGTCCACGTCGAGCGGTTCGCCCGGCGGGCGGTGGAACACTTGCGCCCATTCGGCATCAAGGTTGCGGCCGGCGGCGGCAATTGCGGCGTGGGCCTTGCTCTGCTCGAGATCGATGCCCCAGCGCGCGGCCATGGCCGGCGACAAGGTCTTTAAATTCGCTACCAGCATCGGTGACTTGTTCAAATGGATGCTCTTGACCGGCAGCCGCGTCATGCCTTCGGGCAGGGCGTCGGCGCGGCTGAAGATGCGGGTGCGGATGGTGTCGGCGTCGAGCGTGAACAATTCGGTCGGATCGTAGGTGCAATCCCAGACGATCACTTCGTTCTTGTTGGTCGGGTGCGTGGCCAGCGGCCAGACCAGCGCCAGGCAGCCGCGCTCGGCCGGGAACATGCCGGACACGTGCAGGAACGGCGCGCGCAGTTGCGGCGCCAGGTGCATGCCGATCTCGTCGGCCACGCGGTCTTTCTTGTGCAGCGCGAAGCAGAAATCGAACAGCTTGGGCTGGTGCTGGCGGATCAGGCGCGCCAGCGCGATGGTGGCGCGCACGTCGGACAGCGCATCGTGCGCCGCTTCGTGCAGCAGGCCGTTGGCCTTGGCCAGGTGTTCGAGCTTGAAGCTGGGTTTGCCGTCTTCCTTGACCGGCCACTCGATGCCTTCCGGGCGCAGCGCATAGGTCATGCGCACCACGTCAAGCAAGTCCCAGCGGCCGCAGCCGTTTTGCCATTCGCGCGCATACGGGTCGATCAGGTTGCGCCAGAACATGAAGCGGGTGATCTCGTCATCGAAGCGAATGGTGTTGTAGCCGACGCCGATGGTGCCGGGTTCCGAAAACGCCTGCTCGATGGTGCGGGCGAACTGGTGCTCGGGCACGCCCCATTCAAGGCACTGCTGCGGCGTGATGCCGGTGATCAGGCATGATTGCGGATCAGGCAAGAAATCATTGGCGGGCTGGCAATACAGCATGATCGGATCGCCAATCTCGTTGAGCTCGGCATCGGTGCGGATCGCGGCGAATTGCGCCGGGCGATCGCGCCGCGCCATGGCGCCGAAGGTTTCATAGTCGTGCCAAAGGAAAGTCTGTGTGGTCATGGAGGCGTATTCAGGGGGGCTACAGTTATTGGTAAATCTGCCGATAATCGGTACTCAGGCACCTACAGGGAGCACTATCATGGCTACTCCAGTCTCTATTACTCCAGGCAGCAGCAGCACCGGCAGCGCCGGCAGCACCAGTGCGCTCAAGGCCAATACGGCTGCCACCGCAGCGACCGCATCCACTGATAAAGCGGCGGACATGTCGCCAGCGGCCAAGGCAAAAGCACAGCTTAATGCATCGATCGTGGAAGCGTCGCTCACGGTGTCGCTCAAATCGGGGAACGATCCGATGTCGGTGGTGTTCAAGACCGCACTGACCGGCATCAACGAGGCGCTCGAAGCCGACTTCGGCAAAGATGCGATCCAAAACGCGTCGTCGCAGGACAACTCGCCCGAGGCTACCGCGAACCGCATTGTATCGCTGTCCACCGGTTTTTACGAAGCGTACAAGCGGCAAAACCCGGGCCAGGACGACGAGACTTCTCTGAACAACTTCATGGATACCATCAAGAAGGGCGTGGAGCAGGGCTTCAAGGAAGCGCGCAGCATCCTCGACGGCTTCAAGGTATTGAGCGGCGAACTGTCGTCCAATATCGACAAGACCTACGATTTGATCCAGCAAGGTTTTGCCGACTTTGTCGCCGCCCAGAAGGCGCCGCCGCCAGCCGAGAACGCTGCCAGCGCCACGGCCACCGGCAACGCCAGCGCGGCCATTACCATTACGCCCAAGGCCGCCGACAACGATAAAGACAGCGGCTTCCAGATCGACCCGCCCAAGGTTTAATCGGCAAGCGCTTCCTGCACCACCTGGTTACGGCCCAGTTCCTTGGCACGGTAGAGCGCAGCGTCCGCGCTGGCAATCAGGTCCTGCTCGCTTTGCTGCGGCCGCAGCGTGGCCACGCCGAACGAGGCGGTGATGTGCGGCATCGGCTGGCGCATGTCGGCAAACACAACCGCCTGCTGCATGCGTTCGCACAGCCGTTCGGCCACCGCCACCGCCATCTTGCCGTTGGTGTCGGGCAGCAGCACCATCATCTCCTCGCCGCCGTAGCGCACGGCGAAATCGGTCGGCCGCAGGGCGCCGCTCAATACTTGCGCGGCGGTGCGCAGCGCCTGGTCGCCGGCCAGGTGGCCGTGGGTGTCGTTGAAGCGTTTGAAGTGGTCGAGGTCGATCATGATCAGCGCCAGCGGCGCCCCCGAACTCTGCGCTGTCGCCGCCAGCTTCGGGAGCAGGTCGTTGAGCCAGGCCCGGTTGTACAGCCCTGTGAGGCCATCGTTCATCGACAACCGGCGGTAGAACTCGCCCAGTTTCTGACGCGTGCGCAGCTGGGCGTTGGCGGCGCGGATACGGAATGACAGCAGGCGCAGCAGGTTACGCGCCACCACGTTCGACTGGTCGATCAGTTTCCACACCAGGTCCGCTTCGATCACCAGGATATCGCTGTCTTCGAGCGCCGTGATGCGCGACAGGTTGGCCTCCTCGTCCAGCACCGACTGCTCACCGAGGCTCTCGCCGGGCAGCACCTTGCTGACACTGCCATTGCCGTCGGCCACGCCGGTGTTGCTGTCGGTTTCCACCGCGAGCACGCCCCGCAATACAATGTAAAGCTGCGCCTGGTTAGATTCGGGGATGGCCTTGCCTGCTTCCAGGCGCATGACGGGACAGTTGGCCAGCAACCTGGCGACGGCAGCATCGTCATTGGCGTCGCGCAGGAGCTGCAAGTTGCCGGGCCGGTAGCCAGACTTGCCGAAGGTACTAATCTGTTTCAAGGTGGTTCTTTCAATGGCGCAGCGATGAGTGCTGGCAAGCATTTCTCATGATAGCCCAAAGGCAGGCGGGCGGTCACGCCGGGGCCTGAAACTGGTGTAAATTTTACACAGGTAGTTGTTGCATGATGTAGTCTATCCAACACTGAAACATTGAGGAGTTTGCATGGTTTACACCGATGCCATCGGCACCCAGCACCAGGCCGATCCGAATGCCCGCATCGTCTCGCTGGTGCCGTCGATTTCCGAGTTGCTGTGCGACCTGGGCCTGGCGCCGCAACTGGTGGGGCGCACCGGCTTCTGCATCCATCCGGCCGAACTGGTGCGCGACATTCCCAAGGTGGGCGGCACCAAGGACGTCAATATCGAGAAGATCCGCCAGCTCGCACCCACCCACCTGGTGGTCAATATCGACGAGAACGAGGAAGAGACGGCCGACCTGCTGGCCGAGTTCATCCCCAACATCATCGTCACGCATCCGCTGGGACCGCAGGACAACCTGGCGCTGGCGCGCCTGCTGGGCGGCGTGTTCTGCCGCGAGGAAGCGGCCGCGCGCTGGTGCGCCGACTTCGAGGCCGAATACGCGGCGCTGCAGGCCAGCCCCAAAGGCCCGCCGCAAACCATGTTGTACGTGATCTGGCAAGACCCGTGGATGACGATTTCGCCCGACACCTATATCGCCCGCATGCTGGCCGAAATCGGCTGGCAGGTGCCGGACCTGGGCGACGTGCGCTATCCGCAGTTCCGCTGGTCGGCGGACCTGGTGGACGGGATCGATGGGGTGTTGTTGTCGAGCGAACCGTACCGGTTCACCGAGGCGCATGTGCATGCGCTCGAACAGCAGATCGGCAAGCCGGTGCTGCTGGTCGATGGGGAAATGTTGTCGTGGTATGGCAGCCGCGCGCTGGCGGGGTTGCGCTACTTGCGGCAACTGGCCCGGGAGTGATGCCGGGCCGCTGCCTGCGCAGTGGTATTACTTGATGTCTTCTTCGACGTCGTCTTCGGCCGGCACGGCATCCTTGGCCGATGCGTGCTTGTCCTTGTCTTGCAGACGGCCCAGGGCGCTGTCGATGGCGCGCTTGAGCTTGGCGGAGGCGCCGCCGATCGCCTGGTGCAGAGTGGCGCTGTGGTCGCTGACGGCAATCGGCTTGTAGCCGGTAATGCGCGCTTCCATCAGGCAGCGGTTGTCGCCGTCTGCCGATTTCTGGCCCAGGTTGTCGCTGAGGTGAACTTCGACGCTGGTGATCTGTTCGCCGAAACGGTGGAGTGAATCGCTGACGACGGTGCGTACATGGTCGTGGAGGCCTGCATGAACGGCGACGGTCTTATCGGAATTAACATTGATTTGCATACGATTGCTCCTGTCTTTTTGTTTGTCTGCAAAATCATATTACTCCTTTTATGCTTAGGTTCGCGTTAAATACCCCACCTTCGATAACAACCATACGCGGCAGTTGATAAGCTCAGTTGATCAGCGACGCTGCGATGTTGATCGACAGACCGAGGATGGCCAGGTTGTAGAAGAAGCACAGCACCGACTGGCCCAGCACCACCTTGCGCATGCGCCGGCTGCGCACGGTCACGTCCGACGTCTGCACCGCCACCGAGATCGTGAACGAGAAGTACAGGAAGTCCCAGTAGTTCGGCTGCAGGTGCTGGTCCGGGAAGCCCAGCAGCGGCTCGGTCTCCTTGTTGGTGTAATACAGGTGGGCATAGTGCGAGCAGAACATCACGCCCGTCATCAGCCACGAGCCGATCACGGTCAGCGCCACGAAGGTGTATTGCAGCGGCAGGTCGTCGGGATGGTTTTTCAGCGACGCCAGTTGCAGCACGATGGCGGCCAGCGAGATCAGGATCGCCACCGACAGCGTGGCCAGGATCACCGGGCCTTTTTCGTCCTGGCGGCTGGCGGCGCGGCGGATGTCGTGATGGTCGGCGCGCAGCATCATCGACACCATCGTCACCAGGTACAGCCACACCGCCACGTCCCATGCCGTCAGGACGCGCGTGAGCCAGTGCCAGTCGTCCGGCAGGAACGGCCACACCAGCGCACCGACCGCTACCGCCAGGCTCAGGTGCGGCCGGCTGTGGATGATGCGCGGCAGCGTGGGGCGCCAGCTCATTTGTTTACCTTCATTTGTTTACCTTCATTTGCTTACCTTCTTCTGGTCGTGGGGGAAGCGGTCCATGCGCGAGAGCACGGGGAAGAGGTAGGCCCACAGGCCGGTCACCACCAGGGTGGCCGCGCCGCCGAACAGCACCGCGCGCGTGAGGCCCATCCAGCCCGCGGTCACGCCCGATTCGAATTCACCGAGTTCGTTGGAGGCGCCGATGAATACCGAGTTGACGGCGCTGACCCGGCCCCGGATTTCGTCCGGGGTTTCGTACTGTACCAGCAGGTGGCGCACGTACACGCTCACCATGTCGCCCATGCCCATCAGGAACAGGGCCACCAGCGCCACCACGAAAGTGGATGTGGCGCCCAGCACCAGCGTGCCCACGCCGAAGATGGCCACGCCGCCGAACATCCAGGCGCCCACGCGGCGCGTGATCGGGAAGAAGGCCAGCGCGATCGAGCACAGCGCCGCACCGATGCCGGGCGCGGTACGCAGCATGCCCAGTCCCTGCGGCCCCACGTGCAGCACGTCGTGCGCCAGCGCCGGCAGCAGCGCAGTGGCGCCGCCGAACAGCACCGCGAACAGGTCGAGCGAAATGGCGCCCAGCACCACCGGCCGCGAGCGCACGAAGCGCAAGCCTTCGAGCACCGTGTGCCAGGTGGCCGGCGCCCGGTTGCTCGGCTGCTTGACCGACTTGACCAGGCACATCAGGATCACCGAGATCACCAGCATGCTCGAGGAAACCATATAAACGGTTTTCGGGCCGGCCAGATAGAACAGGCCGCCCAGGGTGGGGCCGAGGATCACGGCCACGTGCATGCTGGAAGAACTGAGCGCCACCGCCTTGGCGAAACTCTCGGGCGGCACCAGGTTGACCAGGATCGCTTGCGTGGCCGGCCCCATGAAGGCGCGCGCGCTGCCGAACAGCACCAGTACCGCGAACACCGGCCACACCTGCGTCAGGCCCGCATAGGTAAAGGCCAGCAGCGACAGGCCGCACAGCAGTTGCGCAGCCAGCGCGAGGGCGATCAGGTTGCGGCGGTTGTAGCGGTCGGCGGCGTGGCCGGCGATCAGGATCAGCAGCAGGAACGGCGCAAACTGCGCCAGGCCGATCAGGCCCAGGTCGAAGAGGTTGCCGGTCATCGAATAGACTTGCCAACCGATGGCAACGTTCTGCATTTGCACCGCCAGGGTGCCGAGCGTGCGGGCAAACAGGTAGAAGGTAAAGTTACGGTGGCGCAGGACGCTGAAACCGTTGGAAATGGCGGGACTGTCGGACATGAAGGCTTTCAGGGAGCAGAGCCTCGGGACTCTGCATCCCGGGCCCTGCTGGTGGATGCGATTACGGTTGCTGGATCAAACCTGGTTGGTGCAGATCGGCCTCGGTGGTGAAGGCGTCCGCGTAGAACTCGTCCTCGGGCAAGCCGCACCGGGCCACGAAGTCGCGCAGCGCCGCCTCGACCATCAATGGCGCACCGCACGCGTACACCTGGTGGCCCGACAGGTCGGGCAGGTCGTTTACTACGGCCTGGTGCACGAAGCCCGTGCGTCCGGTCCAGCTGTCTTCCGGCAGCGCATTCGATACCACCGGCACATAAGTGAAGTTGGGCAGGATCGCTTCCCACTGGCGGCACAGCGCGTCCATGTACAGGTCTTGCGGCCGGCGGCCGCCCCAGTACAGGGTCATGGGGCGGGTGGAACCCTCGGCGCGCAGGTGTTCGACGATGGCCTTGATCGGCGCGAAGCCGGTGCCGGACGCCAGCAGCACCATCGGCTTGTCGCTGTCGTCGCGCACGAAGAAGGTGCCCATCGGGCCCTCGAAGCGCAGGATGTCGCGCTCCTTCATGGTGGTAAATACCTGGTCGGTAAACAGGCCGCCGGGCAGGTGGCGGATGTGCAGCGTGAGCGGCTGGTCCACACCCGGCGCGGTGGCGATGCTGTAGCTGCGGCGCTTGCCGTCGCGCAGCAGGAATTCGATGTACTGGCCGGCGCGGAACTTGAGCGTTTCGTTGGCTGGCAGTTGCAATGTCATCACGATCACGTCCGGCGCGACTTTCTCGAGCGTGGAGACGCGCGACGGCATCTTGCGGATCGGATATTCGGCGCTGCCGGCCACTTCGCGGGCCTCGATCACCAGGTCACCGGCAGTGGTGGCGCAACAGAACAGCGCGAAGCCGGCCGCTTCCTCGTCCAGGCTCAGCGCCCGTTCCTGGTGCGCCTTGTGGGTGACGGCGCCCGAGACTATCTTGCCCTTGCAGGAGCTGCAAGCGCCGTTTTTGCACCCATAGGGCAGTCCCACGCCGGCGCGGATGGCAGCCGCGAGGATGGTTTCATCCTCGTCGCAGTGGAATTGGTGGCCGCTAGGCTGTACAGTAATTTGAAACGTCATACAATCCTTCAGATGAAAAACCCTAATCGTTCTACATTCAACCTGCCGCGCCTGCTGATCGTGGGCTGCGGCGACGTCGGCAAGCGCCTGCTGCCGCTGTTGCGCGGCCACTATCGCGTGTTTGCCACCACCAGCAGTCCTGAGCGCTGCGCCGAACTGCGGGCGCTGGGCGCCGTGCCCATGGTTGCCGATCTCGACCAGCCGGCCAGCCTGCGCCGCCTGGCTGGCCTGGCATCGACCATCGTGCACCTGGCGCCGCCGCAGGGCGAGGGGCCGCTGGACCGCCGCACGCGCAATCTCACCGCCATTTTACCTGAGCACGCCCGACTGGTTTATGTGAGCACCACGGGCGTCTATGGCGATTGTGGCGGCGCCCTGTTCGACGAGACCCGGCCGGTGGCGCCGCGCAATCCGCGCGCCACGCGGCGGGTGGATGCCGAAGGTGTGTTGCGGCGCTGGGCCGTGCGCAGCGATTCGACGCTGTCCATCCTACGCGTGCCCGGCATCTATGGCGCCGAACGGCTGCCGCGCAAGCGCCTGGAGCAGGGCACGCCAGCGCTGATCGCCGAGCACGACGTGTATACCAACCACATCCATGCCGACGACCTGGCTGCCATCATCGTCGGCGCGCTGCGGCACGGCAAGCCCAATCGGCTCTACCATGCGGTCGATGACAGCAATATGAAAATGGCCGATTACTTCGACGCCGTGGCCGATGCGCTGGGCCTGGCGCGGCCGCCACGGTTGCCGCGAGCACAATTGCAGCAGGTGGTCACGCCGGCGCTGCTGTCGTTCATGTCCGAGTCGCGCCGGCTGGCCAATGGCCGTGTCAAGCAGGAGTTGGGTGTGCGGCTAAGGCATGCCACGGTGGCATCTTTGTTGGCAACCTTGTAAATTTTGTAAAGACGCCTTGCATTTATGCAATTTAAGCAGCCTCAGGTTAACATTACAGGCTTCTATACCTTTTTTTACAATTCTTTTTTGATCTAGCATAAGAAATCGGGTTAGAATCTCACACATTGTCACGGAGAGTGTATTTCCGCTTATCCGTTAAATAACAAAGATGTGTAGTAGCGGGATCGGCGGCTATCGTGAGCGCATGGTTTCTCTAACTGCACCGATAATTTTATTAGTCAATGTGTCGCTTTCTTCCAACGGGCGACCCCGAACCTGCTAAATATCATGTCCATTAAAGAAATCACCTCCTCCCCAACCTACAACCCTAACCGCGTCCTCGATGCGATCATTGAAAAACTGCAACTGAAAAACGATGCAGCCCTGTCGCGCGCGCTGGAAGTGGCGCCGCCGGTGATCAGCAAGATCCGCCACAATACGCTGCCGATCGGTGCGACCATCCTGATCCGCATGCATGAAATCAGCGATTTCAGCATTCGCGAACTGCGCGAGATGATGGCAAATTAATTTGCCCACCGCTCAATAAAACGGCGCGTCACCCTTGCGGGGACGCGCCGTTTTGTTTTGGCGGGGCAGTTGCTAGGCAGTTGTATTGATCATGCTGCCGAGCCGCTGGCCGCTGGTGTTGACCATCGGCTGCGGTGGCGGTTGCTGCTGTTGTTGCGGTGGCGGGGCCACAGGCTCAGCCTGGCGCGCGACCGGTTCCGCCTGGCGCGGCGGTGGCGTGGTCTGGATATTAACGTTACTGGATGCGACGGAATTGACGGCCATGGTGGGCTCCCAACATCGATTGAATCCAGAGTATGCCACTTTATTTGGCAGATGTCAGCTCAGGCGTGGCCTTTCGGTGTACAGCGGCGAGGCCAGCGACGCGGTCGCGCTGCCGCGATATGCCCCCGGCGTCCAGCCGCAATAAGCGTACTGCCCAGCCTGTATCGTCGTGGCGCCGCAATAGGCGGTGCCAGGATTGGCGGCGACACTGCCATAGGCGATGCCGAATTCCTCCTCGTACAACTCTTTCATGCGATTGCCGATGCGCTCCAGGGTGGCGGCATCTTCTTCACCGCGCATGCCGATGTACGGGAAGTGGTGCAGGAAGTAGCCGAACACGGCCTGGCAATCGGCGGCGTATTTCATCGTGTCGAGAATGTGGTAATGCCAAAAGGTATCGACATCGACCAGCGGCGAGGTTTGCTCGTCGGGGAATTTTTTCATCAGGGTCAGAAACCGGCGATATTCAAGCTCGACCGCGTTGGCGCGTTCGAGCGTCCAGCCTTCGCCGGACTTGTTATGCATCAGTTTGACTTTGATCGGCTCCAGGTCCAGCGCGGCGATGGCATTCATGACGTTCCTTTGCTTGGGTTGAGGAAAATGGCAACAAGTCGATTTTGCCCATGCCGAAGCAATGCCTATTGATTTTTATCAACGGCCGTAAGGAAACTCCTAACGCGGTGAGATTTCTCCGTAGCGCGAGTGCCTGCAGGCGACTCGCGTCCCAGCGGGACCGCGATCGATACCACGGTGCCGCCGTTGGCCCCGCCCTCGATGGTGCAGGTGCCGCCCAGCAGGATGATGCGTTCCTCGATGCCGACCAGGCCGAACGATCCCACCTTGTTGCGGCTGTTGGCGCGCAGCCCCACGCCGTTGTCGGTAATGGTCATGGTCAGCATATTGTCCACCTCGGCCAATTCCACCCGCACCACGCTGGCGCGGGCATGCTGGGCGATATTGCTGAGCGACTCTTGCAGGATGCGGAAAAATGCGGTTGCGCAGCGGTCGTCCACGCGGATATCCTGTTGATGCTCGATGAACTCGCAGACCATGCCCGAGCGCGTGCGGAACTGGGCGATTTGCCATTCGACCGCCGCGTTCAGTCCCAGGTCCAGCACGGTAGGCCGCAAGTCGTTGATGATGTGGCGCACGCTCTTGATGGTGCTGTCGATCTGGTGCAGCGTGCCCATGGCGCGCGCGTGCAGGCGCGGGTGGCGATGGCGGGTGCGGGTGGCCAGCAGGTCGGCCTCGATGCGCAGCACCAGCAGGTTTTGTCCCAGGTCGTCGTGGATTTCGCGCGCGATGCGCTTGCGTTCCTGTTCCTTGATCTGGTCGGCATGGGCGGCCAGGCGACGCAGCTTGTGGTGCGACTGCTGCAGCCTGGCCTGGCTGTCTCGCAATTCCCTGGTCATTTCCTTGGCCATCTTGATGGCGCGCAGGCGCGACGAGGACAGCGTGTGGAACAGCAGGTAAAACATCAGGGTGCCGATAAAACCGGTGCCCAATGCCAGCCACGGCAGGAACAGGTCGAAGCGGCTCGACCATGCGCGCTTGGGTGCGCTGAACAGGGTTTGCCACTGGCGGCCGTGGAAGTCGAGCGGCAGCACCACCGAGTACAGTTGCGCGGTGCGCTCATCCTTGCCGTGCGGCTGGCTGTCGAACAGCAGGGTCGCGCGCGGCACCGGGGCGCTGGCGCTGCCGCCGTCGTACAGGCGCAGCCGTACGTCGCGCACCTGCATCTGTTCCATCGCCAGTTGGACCAGGCGCGGCACGCTGAAGCCGATGCCCACCGAGCCGATAAAATTGGCGCGGCGCTGTTCGACCGTCGCGCGTGGCATGCCGCGCCGGTACAAGGCCAGCCGGATTGCCATGCCGCCGCCGCCCTTGCCCAGGCTGTTCATTTCAATCAACTGGCCCGACGTGCTCACTTCGCCCGTATCGCGCGCGCGCGCCAGCGACTCGGCCACGGCGGGACGGGCGGCGATGTTCAGGCCCACCCGGTCGCGGAACGTGGCAATTGGCTCGATCATCGTGATGACCGAGTAATCGGGCCGGCGTTCGCGTGGGCGGATGTCGAAATCGGGGTAGCCGTTGGCCGTGCCATCGCCGCTGTGGCGTGCGGCGCGCTCGAAGGCGTCGCGGGCATCGTCGGTGAGGTAGGGGGAGTAGTTGATGCCGTCAAGGGCAGGGTAGTGCGATGGCAGCCGCAGTCCGCTCACGAAGCGGTGGAAATCGGCGGGCGTGACGTTGTCGCTGGCATCAAAAAAACTGGCGGTGGCGCGCAGGACATTGGTGTAGGAATCGATGTACGAGCTGATGTGATATTGGGCATTGCGCGCCTGGTGCATAAAGCGGGCGTTGCCGTCGTATTCGACCGCGCGGTCGGCTGCCACGTAGAATAGCGCACCCACGCCCAGCGAGAGCAGGATGCCCGCCCACCACACCGGCTTCGACGGTGAGAACCACTGCCGTTGCGCGAGTAATCGCCCCATTGCCACTGCCTTTCAGACGCCCCGCCAGTCCATAGATTATTGACTATAAAAAATATTCGATCTGCAAGTCAAGTGAATTTATGGATGTAAAAAAAGCCGGCGCCTCCTGCAGGAGGGCGCCGGCTTGTCGTGGGCATCGCTTACTTGGCCACGAAGCTGTCCTTGAGCGTGACAATCCGGTTGAACACCGGTTTGCCCGGTTGCGCATCGACACGGTCGGCCACGAAGTAGCCGTGGCGCTCGAACTGGTAGCGCTGGTCGGGCAGCGCTGCGCTCATGCCTGGCTCGAGGTAGGCGGTGATCACTTCCTTGGCGTTCGGATTGAGCACTTCCTTGAAGTCCTTGCCGCCGGCATCGGGATGCGGATCGGTGAACAGGCGTTCGAACAGCCGCACTTCGGCCGGCAACGCGGTTGCGGCGGACACCCAGTGGATGTTGCCCTTGACCTTGTAGTTATCGGAGCCGGGCGTGCCCGATTTCGAATCCGGGAAGTAATTCACGTGCACGGCCACCACGTTGCCGTGTTCGTCCTTGTCGTACCCGGTGCACTCGGTCACGTAACCATGGCGCAGGCGTACGCGGCTGCCCGGCTTGTCGTCGATCGGCGGGTAGTAGCGGAAATAACCCTTGCTCGGCACTTCCATGAAGTCTTCTGCCTCGATCCACAGTTCGCGCGTGATCGGGAAGGTGCGCACGCCCATTTCCGGGTGGTGCGGATGGACCGGCGACGTGCATTCCTCGCTCTGGCCTTCCGGGTAGTTGTCGATGATCAGTTTCAACGGACGCAGCACGGCAGTGGCGCGCGGCGCTTTCGGATCGAGATCCTCGCGCAGGCAGCCTTCCAGCGTGCTCATGTCGATCCAGCCGTCGGACTTGGTGACGCCGATGCGTTCGCAGAACAGGTGGATCGCTTCGGGCGTGTAGCCACGGCGGCGCAGGCCGACGATGGTAGGCATGCGCGGATCGTCCCAGCCGTCGACGATGTGTTCGTCCACCAGCTGGCGCAGCTTGCGCTTGGATGTCACCACGTAGGTGAGGTTCAGGCGCGAGAACTCGTACTGGCGCGGCACCGGCAGCTTGAAGAAGCCGCCCCTGGACAAGGTTTCCAGCAGCCAGTCGTAGAACGGGCGGTGGTCCTGGAATTCCAGCGTGCAGATCGAATGGGTGATGTTTTCCAGCGCGTCCGAGATCGGGTGCGTGTAATCGTACATCGGGTAGATACACCAGGCGTCGCCGGTACGCACGTGGTGCGCATGGCGAATGCGGTAGATGGCCGGATCGCGCATATTCATGTTGGGCGACGACATCGCATCTTCGCTGATCTTCGCGCGCAGGATGTGCTCGCCGTCGGCGTACTTGCCCGCTTTCATGTCGCGGAAGATTTGCAGCGATTCGTCCACAGGACGGTTGCGGAACGGCGAATTGACGCCCGGCGTATTGAAATTGCCGCGATTGGCCGCCATATCGTCTGCCGACTGGCTGTCCACGTACGCGTGGCCTTCTTCGATCAGGTACTCGGCCATTTCGTACAGCTGGTCGAAGTAGTCGGAAGCGTAGTGCAGGTGGTGTTCCACGCCGCCATCGGCTGCCGGGTAGTCGTAGTTAAAGCCCAGCCACTTGACGCTGTCGATGATGGTATCGACGTATTCCTGCTCTTCCTTGGCCGGGTTGGTGTCGTCGAAACGCAGATTGCAGCGGCCCTGGTAGTCGCGCGCCAGGCCGAAGTTCAGGCAGATCGATTTGGCGTGACCCACGTGCAGGTAGCCGTTGGGTTCCGGCGGGAAGCGGGTGATCACGGTGGGCAGATCGTCGCGCACATAGGTGCCGGCCGCCTGGTCGTGGTCGATGATGGCCCGCAGGAAGTTCGAAGGGAGTTCTGGCGCCGCGCTTTTTTTATCGTTGCTCATCTGAAAGATTGACTTGGAGAAGTTCGTGTAAGGACCATTTTACCGTATCCCTCGGGTGCGATCAGGGGAAATGCTGCATTGCGGCGACCCGCCGTTGTCGCTGTCAATGCCGAACCCGGGGGCGGGTGTGGCGCGACAGGTATAATTCGCCTTTGGTTCATCTATTTTGTTTCGGAGTTTCCCAAATGGAAAATCACTACAACACGCTGGGAATCGCGCCGAACGCCACCGACGACGAGATCAAGAAGATCTACCGCTCGCTGGCGATGCGTTTTCACCCGGACCGCAACCAGGCGCCCGGCGCCGAAGCGCGCTTCAAGGCCATCACCAAGGCGTACGAGATCCTGTCGGATCCGGTCAAGCGCGAGGAATACAACCAGAGCGTGAACCACCGCATCATCATCGATGCCGAGGCCGAGGCTTACCAGCTGTGGCGTTCCCTGTTCAGCCTGCATGGCACCACGCTGCCCGCTGCCTGAAACGCCCTCCACACCATCACGAAAGCAGGAACATGAGAAAAGTACACCCGGAGTTCGCCTACCAGTCGCGCGAACTCGAAGGCCAGATCGACGGCATCCTGGGCGACCCGCCCGACCGCAAGAACTACCAGCGCATGATCGACGCACTGGTGGACGAGTACGCCACCGGCGGCGGCATCGAGGACGTCAACATGCTGGCCTTCGCGCTGGTCGACCACCTGGAGTTTTCCGACCCGAAAGGCCTGCTGGCCGAAGCGGGCGACTACGAGTTCGGCGATGCCGCGCGCGTGTTCGCCATGGCGTCGTGCAAGGGCGAGGCAGCCGGCCGCATGTACGCGGCGCTGCAGGAAAACCTGCCCGACCTGGCGCGCCAGGCCATCATCACCGCCTTCCTGTTTAAAAACCCGCGCAAGTGGGACGACGACGACCAGTCGCTCGAGCAATTGTCGGCCAACGACGATGGCGACGATATCGAAGACGAAGACAACGCGACCGACGATTTTGCCCAAATGTTCGACAAGGATGGAGATTAAACCATGTCCGACGACCAAACCCGCAATCTGCCAGCGCTGAGCAAGCAAGTGACCGAGTTGGTGCTGGCCGGCTCCCTGGGCCATGCCGAGCAGGCGTTTGCCGATGCCGCCGACCAGTACGGCGACCTGGCCGTGGTGGAAGTGCTGTCCAATATTCCGCCGCAAGTGACCGCGCTGCACATGGCCGGCTTTGACGGCGGCAAGATGTCGCTGGCCACCTTGCTGGTGCCGCCCAAGGCCTGGGCCGACAGCCTGGCCTTTATTGCCGCCACCTGGCCCGACGACCAGATCGAGGACGATCCCGAGCGCATCGCCGAGTCGCTGTTCGCCCACGTCCACGGCGTGGTGTTTGCCACCGACGACGAAGAGCGCCGCAACGAGCTGCTGGCGGCCGCTTCGGCCCCTGACCATGGTGCGACCATGTTCGCGATTCTGTTCTCGATGGCGCCCAAGGAAATCCTCGAAGTGGCCGGCGAGATCATTGCCAAGGGCCCGTACCTGACCGGCCAGACCTCGTCCGACAACGACATGGTCCCGCTGGCGATCGCGCTGGCGCAGGCGTCGGAAGACGGCTGGGACCGCGCCTTGTTCGAGCTGTTCCCCGAGTTCCGCCACAGCGCCGACCTGGCCGACGCCGAGTTCAACGACGACCCGGACGAAGAGCAGAACTTCCTGCAGCGCTCGACCAAGGAACTGCTGTACCGCCTGCGCAAGCAAGTGCCGTCCACGCGCGTGGTCAAGGCGTCGCGCCGCAGTGTCGGCACCGGCATTTTCTCGTGATGGAACGCTGACCCATGCTGCCAGCAATCGTCAAAGAAAACCTGCCGCGCCTGACGCGCGCGATCCAGAAACTGGCTGCCGAGCCCGATGATGACGCCGCCTACACGCTGGCCGATGAACTGACCGGCATCACCGCCATGGTGGCCGAAAAGTTCACCAACGACCGCACCGCCGACGGCATCCAGAAGGCGTTGCAACTGACGGTGGGCGCGGTATCGCTGGGCCTCGATCATGCGCTGCCGGAGGCTGAACTCGACAGCGACGACCCGGACCTCGATGCCCTCGACCTGTTGATCGAGGAGGGCGCCGAGCACGCGTTCCAGATCGGTTTCCGCCTGATCAAGGAACTGTCGGCCTTGCCGGAGGATGCCCTGGTCGGCGAGTACGATACCGACCCGGTGTACGCGGCAAGGCGCCTGCGCGACCTGTTCGTCGACCTGTGCCAGACCGACCCGAACCAGAACTGGAACGGCAGCGACCGTTACGTGGTCATGCTCAAGCAGCGCAAGGAAGTGCAGGCGATTGTGCGCCTGGCCAACTGGCTGCGCCGCCACCACAGCGAAGGCCCGGTGTCCGACACCGACCTCAACGCCGAAGGCGTGATCGCGCTGGCGATCATTTTCGCGGTGGAAGGCGGGGGCAGGGTGATGGCGCGTACCGGCCAGAAGGAGTTCGAACGCTTCGTCAAATCGGTGCGCAAGAACAAGCCCGATTTCGAAGAAGGCTGGGCCGCGCTGGTGGCTGCCGTGCCGGTGCAACACCACCCGGTGCTGCTCGACCGCATCGCCAGTTACCGCGCGACCTGCACGGTGCTGCAGCACATCCGTGGCCGCACGGCCATGAAAACCTTGTTTGCGGAGCTGGAGAACTATGCCGGTTCCGAGCTCGATGCCGATTACTCGTAAGTATTCATCTTGAAGCTGCGGCTCAGCCCGCAGCTTCTTCTGCAACATCCTCCGCCACCGCCACAAACCCCGCCACCAGCGGCGAAATCTCATCCTTGCGCCGCGCCAGCAGCAGCGCCGTATTCGCTTCCGGATCGGCCAGCGGCCGGTAGCACACGCCGCCCATGCGGATAATCTCGAACGAACTCGGCAACACCGAAATCCCGCTGCCGGCCGCCACCAGGCCGATGATGGTCGAACCCTCGGCCGCCTCCACCGCGATATTCGGCACAAACCCCGCCTCCTTGCACAGCCGGAAAATCTGCGGATGGATGCCGGTGCCGGCCGTCTTCGGGAACATCACCAGCGGCAACCCCTTGAGGTCGCTGATGGCAATCGCCTGCTTGTGCGCCAGCGGATGCTCGACCGGCAGCACCAGCACCAGCGGATCGCGCCGCAGCACGGTCAAGTCCACGTTGTCGGGCAGTACCTGCTCGGGCGGGCGCACCAGGCCCAGGTCCAGCCGGCGGTCGCCGATGGCGTCAAGTTGCTCGAACGTGGACATTTCGTGCAGGGTCAGCGTCACGCCCGGATAGCGCTGGCGGTAACGGTTGATCACGGTGGCAAACAAGGGCGTGAGCGGCGTGGAAAATGTAAAACCCACGCGCAATTCGCCGGCTTCGCCACGCTCGGCCCGCTGCGCCGTTTGTACCGCCTGGTGCGACAGCGCCAGGATGCGCCGCGCATCGTCGAGAAAAAGTTTGCCTGCTTCCGTCAGCCGCACCCAGCGCTTGCTGCGTTCGAGCAGTTGCGCACCCACCTCCGCTTCCAGCATCTGGATCTGGTGGCTGAGCGGTGGCTGGCCGATGTGCAAGCGCTCGGCCGCGCGCGTAAAACTGAGTTCCTCGGCAACGGCGACGAAGTAACGGAGGTGACGAAGTTCCATGGCTGTTATCGTTTTAAAGTATGACTAACGACTTAAATATATATTGGACAGTCGTATCGTGCAATCCTAAGATGGCTTATCACCTTTGCTTCAGATTGCTCGCCATGTCCACCGCAGCTGCCGCCACGCCTGTTTTGCCCATGTCGCCCAAGTCGGCGCCGCGCATTGCCGCCGGCACCGCCGACTTCAAGCGCAGCAACCGCGCCATGTTCTTCGGCGGCTTTTCGTGCTTCGCGCTGCTGTACTGCGTGCAGCCGCTGATGCCGTTGTTGTCGCACGAGTTCGCGCTGAGCGCGGCGCAAAGCAGTCTCGCATTGTCGATCTCGACCGCTGCATTGGCCGTGTCGCTGGTGGTGTCCAGCGCGATTTCCGAGCGGCTGGGCCGCAAACCGCTGATGGTGGCCGCCATGGCGATTGCCGCCGTGATGACGGTGCTGTGTGCGTTTGCCCACAACTACCATCAGCTGCTAGCCATGCGCGCCTTGCTGGGCGTGGCCCTGGGCGGCATGCCGGCGATTGCCATGGCCTATCTTGGCGAGGAGATCGAACCGACCTCGCTGGGCTTGTCGATGGGCTTGTACATCAGCGGCAGCGCGTTTGGTGGCATGGCGGGCCGGGTGATTACATCAGTGCTCAGCGACCATTTTTCGTGGCGCCTGGCGGTCGGCATCGTCGGTGTGGCCGGCATCATGGCGGCGTGGGAATTCTGGCGCAGCCTGCCGCCGTCGCGCCACTTTACGCCATCGCACGGCGGCTGGCGCACCTTGCCGGCCGGTTTCAGGCTGCACCTGAGCGATGCCGGTTTGCCCTGGATGTTCGCGCTGGCCTTCCTGCTGATGGGCGCGTTTGTCAGCCTGTACAACTACATCGCCTATCGCCTGCTGGGGGCGCCGTTTGGCCTGAGCCAGAGCCTGGTGGGCACGGTGTCGTTCCTGTATTTGCTCGGCATCTACAGCTCGGTGTGGGCGGGCAAGCTGGCCGACCGCTATGGCCGCCGCCACGTGCTGTGGGCGGTGATGGCGATGATGCTCATCGGGCTGCTGCTCACGCTGTCGAATTGGCTGCCGCTGATCATCGCCGGCGTGGCGCTGTTCACCTACGGCTTTTTCGCCACGCACTCGGTGGCCAGCAGCTGGGTGGGGCGGCGCGCGCTCTCGAACAAGGCGCTCGCTTCCGCGCTGTACCTGTTTTTCTACTACCTCGGCTCGAGCGTGGTCGGTTCGGCCACCGGTGTGATGTGGGAGCGCAGCGGCTGGCCGGGCGTGGTGATGGTGCTGGGAGCCGCGCTGGGCCTGGGCTTGCTGGTGGCGTTACGCCTGCGCAGCCTGGCGCCGCTGGGCGCGGCCGAGAAGTAAGAAGCCGCGACAAGCGCCCTGATCCACATCAATAAACAGCACGGAATCTGTCGGCCGCAGCCAGTGTCGAATCAAGCTGGGAACGTTGTTCGTTCCCTCTTCATTCCGCACTTTCTGGAGGTGACACCATGCAGCCCACCAACGACCGTACCAGCGATCGCAGCGACAATATTCAACGCCGTTTCCACCTGGTCGAACAAGCGATCGGCCAGGCGTCCGAGGCCAGTTCGGCCGAACAACACCTGCCCAGCGAACTGCGCGACAGCATCCAGCGCGTGGACCGCCTGGGCGACACCGCGCGCGAAGTACTGCAATCGGGCGACCAGGCCCGCATCCGCAAGCTGGTCACCGACATGACCGCCTCCGCCGAACGCGCCCGCCGCGTGTGCACCAACATCCCGCAACTGTCGGCCCAGATCCGCGGCGCGGTCAGTCATATGGCCAGCCAGATCCAGGAACTGAAACGGGATTTGCAATAGTCGGCTGGACGCCCCAGTCCAGGGACCGCTCTGCTTGCTTGAGCGGACGAGAAAAACCGACTATATTCGGAGAGATCATGAAGCAAAGCGAATTCCTGCGCTGGCTGATACAGCGCGGCGTGCAAGTCAGGCAAGGCTCGAAACACATGAAGCTATACGCCAACGGCGAACAAACCATACTGCCGCGCCATCCGTCCAAAGAACTCAAGCAGGCACTGGTCGACGCGGTCAAGAAAAAACTGAAGCTCAGTCAATGTTCCACCAAGGAGGTTGCCATGCAATATCCTGCTGTCTTTTCCCCCGATCCCTCGGGCGGTTACGTTGTTACTTTTCCCGATATCCCGGAGGCGATCACCCAGGGCGATACCGAGGCCGAAGCCATCTGCATGGCCGAGGACGCGCTGGTCACCGCACTCGATTTTTATTTCGAAGACCACCGGCAAGTGCCCGCGCCTTCACGTCCCCAACTCGGCCAGCGGCTGGTTGCCTTGCCAGCGGAACTGGCCGAGCGGGTCCGGTCGTTGAATGCTGCGCTGAGGCGGCAGGGGTTGGGGGCGTTCCAGGCTTGAGCCGTCGCTCACAGCACTCCCTTGGCCCGCAGCGCGGCAATCTCGTCGTCGCTATGGCCCAGTAAATCGCGCACGATGTCGTCGGTGTGCTGGCCCAGCAATGGCGGAGCGACGGCATTGTCCGCCGGCGAGGCCGACAGGCGCATCGGGTTGCGTACCAGTTTGACGGTGCCGGCGGTGGGGTGCGGCACTTCGGTGACGATGCCGCGCGCCAGCACTTGCGGGTTGCTGTACACGTCGTCGAGGTTGTTGATCGGGCCGCACGGTACGCCTACTGCCTCCAGTTGCTCGATCCAGAAGTCGCGGGTCTGGCGCAACACCATCCCGGCCAGCAGCGGCACCAGTTCTTCGCGGTGTTTCACGCGCAGCGGATTGGTGGCGTAGCGCTCGTGGAAGGCCAGGTCGGCGCGGCCGCCCACCTCCACGAATTTCTGGTACTGGCCATCGTTGCCGGTGGCGACGATGATGTAGCCGTCGGCACACGCGAAGGTCTGGTACGGCACGATGTTCGGATGGGCATTGCCCCAGCGCTTGGGCGGCTTGCCGCTGTTGAGGTAGTTGCTGCCCATATTGGCCAGCATGGCCACCTGCACGTCGAGCAGCGCCATGTCGATGTACTGGCCTGCGCCGCTGCGGTCGCGGTGGGTCAGTGCCGCCAGGATGGCGATGGTGGCGTACATGCCCGTCATCAGGTCGGTCAGCGCCACGCCGGCCTTTTGCGGGCCGCCGCCGGGCAGGTCGTCGCGTTCGCCGGTGACCGACATCAGGCCGCCCATGCCCTGGATCAGAAAGTCGTAGCCGGCGCGGTGCGCATACGGGCCGTCCTGGCCGAAACCGGTCACCGAGCAGTAGACGAGATCGGGCTTGATGGCCTTGAGCGAATCGTAATCGAGGCCGTAGCGTTTCAGCTGGCCCACCTTGTAGTTTTCCAGGACTACGTCGCAGTGCTGCACCAGTTCGCGCAGCAGGGCCTGGCCTTCGGGACTGGCAATGTCGATCGTCACCGAGCGCTTGCCGCGATTGGCGGCCAGGTAATACGCTGCTTCGGTGGTGTCGTTGCCGGCGGCATCTTTGGCGTAGGGCGGGCCCCAGGCGCGGGTGTCGTCGCCGTTGCCGGGGCGCTCGATCTTGATCACGTCGGCGCCCAGGTCGGCCAGGTTTTGCGAGCACCAGGGGCCAGCCAGCACGCGGCTCAGGTCCAGCACGCGGATATGGCCCAGCGCTTTCGGTAAAGTCATCTTTATCTCTCTCTTGGGAAGTCTCGCCCGCCAGTGTAGTGTCTGTGCCGGGATCGTGATAGTGTCGTGGTTCCGTCCCTCCCAATTCCATCACTAATTCGGCATCATGTGGCCATATCCTAAAATTGTTGCGCATCGCGGCGGCGGCATCCTGGCGCCGGAAAACACGGTGGCCGGCTTGCGCGCCGGTCTTGCTTACGGCTTCCGCGCCGTCGAGTTCGACGTGATGCTGTCGAAAGACGGCATCGGCATGGTCATGCACGACCCCGATTTCGGCCGCACCGTGGCCGGGCCCGGCGCGGTCGCGCAAACGCTGGCGCGCGACCTGGCGGCGATGGATGCCGGCAGCTGGCACAGCGTCCAGTTCAAGGGCGAACCGGTGCCGTACTACACCCAGTTCATCGATTACTGCAAGGAGCAGGGCATCTGGATGAACGTGGAAATCAAGCCCGCCGACGGTTTTGAAGCTGCTACCGGCGCCTGGGTGGCGCGGGTGACGCGCGACGCCTATGCCGACGAGATCGCAGCAGGCGGCATGGCCCATGTGCCATTGCTGTCCTCGTTCAGCTTCGAGGCGCTGGCTGCCGCCCGCGATGGCGCGCCCGAGGTGCCGCGCGCGTATTTGCTCGACCGCATTCCGGCCGACTGGCAAGAGCAAGCCAGGGCGCTGCAAGCCGTGTCCATCAACACCAACCACAAGCATTTGACCCCGGAACTGGCCGCGACCATCAAGCAAGCCGGCTTTGGCCTGTTTTGCTATACCGTCAACGATCCGGCCCGGGCCCGCGAAATCCTGTTGTGGGGCGTGGACGGCTTTTGCACGGATCGGGTGGATTTGATCGGCCCGGCATTCGCCTGAAGCCCTGCCGTACTGGACGTCATATATAATCAACCCTTTGCATTTGCCAGCTACCCTCCCTGCATACGACATGAAATCATCTGAAATCCGCGAGAAGTTCCTCAAGTTTTTTGAATCCAAGGGTCACACGATTGTCCGTTCCAGCCCGCTGGTACCTGGCAATGATCCGACCATGCTGCTGACCAACAGCGGTATGGTGCAATTCAAGGACGTTTTCCTTGGCCTCGACACGCGCCCGTACTCGCGCGCAACCACCGTGCAGCGCTGCGTGCGCGCCGGCGGCAAGCACAATGACCTGGAAAACGTCGGCTACACCGCGCGTCACCACACGTTCTTCGAAATGCTGGGCAATTTCAGCTTCGGTGACTATTTCAAGCGTGACGCTATCCAGTACGCCTGGGAACTGCTGACCAAGGTCTATGGCCTGCCGGCCGAAAAACTCACCGTTACCGTGTATTTCGAGGATGACGAGGCGTACGACATCTGGGCCAACGAAATCGGTGTGCCCACAGAGCGCATCATCCGCATCGGCGACAACAAGGGTTCGCGCTACGCGTCCGACAACTTCTGGCAGATGGCTGACGTCGGTCCCTGCGGCCCGTGCACCGAGATCTTCTACGATCACGGCGCCGACATCTGGGGCGGCCCTCCGGGTTCGGCCGAGGAAGACGGCGACCGCTTCATCGAAATCTGGAACCTGGTGTTCATGCAGTTCAACCGCGACGAAGCGGGCAATATGAACAAGCTGCCCAAGCCGTGCGTCGATACCGGCATGGGCATGGAGCGCCTGGCCGCCGTGCTGCAACACGTGCACAGCAACTACGAAATCGACCTGTTCCAGAACCTGATCAAGGCTGCCGCGCGCGAAACCGGCGCCACCGACCTGGAGTCGAAATCGCTGCGCGTGATTGCCGACCACATCCGCGCCGCGTCGTTCCTGATCGTCGACGGCATCATCCCCGGTCCTGAAGGCCACGGTTACGTGCTGCGCCGCATCATCCGCCGCGCACTGCGTCACGGCCACAAGCTGGGCCAAACGAAACCGTTCTTCTACAAGCTGGTGACAGACCTGAACATCGAGATGGGCGTGGCCTATCCGGAACTGGCCGAAGCCAAGGACCGCGTTGCCGCCACTTTGAAAGCCGAGGAAGAGCGTTTCGGCGAAACGCTGGAAAACGGCATGAAGATCCTCGAAGCGCAGCTGGCCAAGGATCCGACCAAGCTCGACGGCGGTACCGCGTTCACCCTGTACGACACCTACGGCTTCCCGCTGGACCTGACCGCCGACATCTGCCGCGAGCGCAACATCACGCTCGACGAAGCAGGTTTCAACGCCGCCATGGAGCAGCAAAAGAAAACCGCGCGCGCCGCCGGCAAGTTCAAGATGGCCGCCAATGTCGAATACACGGGCGAGAAGACAAAATTCGTCGGTTACGACGACCTGAGCGTCAACGCCAAAGTCATCGCGCTGTATGCCAATGGCGCGTCGGTGCCGGAACTCAAGCAGGGCGAAGCGGGCATCGTGGTGCTTGATACCACCCCGTTCTACGCCGAATCCGGCGGCCAGGTGGGCGACCAGGGCGCGATCAAGGCCGCTGGCAGCCTGTTCGAGGTGGAAGATACGCTGAAGATCCAGGCCGACGTGTTTGGCCAGCACGGCGTGCTGACCCAGGGCAGCCTGAAAGTGGGCGACGCCGTCTCGGCGGAAGTGGACTTGCACAAGCGCGGCCGCACCATCCGCAACCACTCGGCTACCCACCTGATGCACAAAGCCCTGCGCGAAGTGCTGGGCGGCCACGTGGCGCAAAAAGGCTCGCTGGTCGATCCGGACAAAACCCGTTTTGACTTCAGCCACAACGCACCGCTGACGGCCGAGCAAATCGCCGAAGTGGAAGCCAAGGTCAATAAAGAGATCCTGGAAAACCACGCCACCAAAGCGCAACACATGTCGTTCGACGACGCTGTCAAGCATGGCGCCATGGCGCTGTTCGGCGAGAAGTACGGCGACGAAGTGCGCGTGCTCGACATCGGCACCTCGAAAGAGCTGTGCGGCGGTGTGCACGTGCAGCGTACCGGCGACATCGGCCTGTTCAAGATCATCGGCGAAGGCGGCGTTGCTGCTGGCATCCGCCGCGTGGAAGCGGTGACGGGCGAGGGCGCGCTGGCACTGGTGCAAGGCCTGGCACGCAAGCTCGGCGATGCTGCAGCCGCGTTCAAATCCAACCCGGACGAGCTGCTGGTCAAGATCGGCGCCGTGCAGGACCAGGTGAAATCGCTGGAAAAAGAACTGGCGGCACTCAAATCCAAACTGGCTTCGGGCCAGGGCGACGAACTGGCCACCAAGGCAGTCGATGTGAATGGCATCAAGGTGCTGGCAGCTGTGCTGGAAGGCGCCGATGTGGCCACCCTGCGCGAGACCATGGACAAGCTCAAGGACAAGCTGAAAACCGCCGCCATCGTGCTGGCCGCCGTCAACGACGGCAAGGTGAGCCTGATTGCAGGCGTGACCGCCGACGCCACGTCCAAGGTCAAAGCCGGCGAACTGGTGAACTTCGTTGCACAACAAGTGGGCGGAAAAGGCGGCGGACGCCCCGATATGGCGCAGGCCGGCGGTACCGATCCAAGCGGTTTGCCAGCTGCCCTGGCAGGCGTGGTGGACTGGGTGGGCGCTAAAGCCTGAGGGCAAAATATAGTCCTGCATTGCAAGTAACCCTGTAAAATCAGGGGTATCGACGGCCCGCGTGTCAAGCGCGGGCCGTTATTGTTTGAACGACTTGATTGTATACTTGCAAGTTCCCGTTGCAGAATTGCAACGGGCTACGAACTATTTTGGTGCAGCGCGTCAAGAGCACTGAAAAGGAGTAGTATTGCGAAAATGCTGCACTACTTCCTAGCTAACTAGCGGGTTCAAGATGACCGACACGATACTAGACAACGAAATCATGGAATTCCACATGGAACTCGATGCGCGCGAACTGCATTGCCCGCTGCCGATCCTCAAGGCGAAAAAAGCCCTGGCAGAACTGCAAAGCGGCGAAGTGCTGCGCATCATGGCAACCGACCCTGGCTCCGTTCGCGACTTCCAGGCTTTCGCCAAACAAACCGGCAACGCACTGCTCTCGCACGTGCAAACGGGCCGCGAATTCGTCTTTTTGATGCGCCGCAAATAAGCCTTTGGCGTTTTCTTTCTCACCAAGCCCTCACTCAGCATTGCAAATGGAATGATCGTCTAAGAAGCTTTTTAGACGACTTCCACTAACTAAAAATCGCACGATCGTGCTTTAATTTATTGTGTCCGGCGGATTTCTCATATAATCTAGCCCACTAATTTAGTCCGTTATTCACTATTTTCCCAAAGGCACAGCTATGAAAGTCTTGGTACCCGTCAAACGCGTGGTCGACTACAACGTCAAGGTCCGCGTCAAATCGGACGGCACCGGCGTCGATATCGCCAATGTCAAAATGTCGATGAACCCGTTCGACGAGATCGCGCTGGAAGAAGCCACGCGCCTCAAGGAATCGGGCAAGGTCACCGAGGTGGTGGCGATATCGTGCGGCGTCGACAAGTGCCAGGAAACCCTGCGCACCGGCATGGCAATCGGCGCCGATCGCGGCATCCTGGTGCAGACCGACGTGGAACTGGAACCGCTGGCAGTGGCCAAGCTGATCAAGGCGCTGGCCGACAAGGAGCAGCCGCAACTGATCATCCTGGGCAAACAGGCCATCGACGACGACTCCAACCAGACCGGCCAGATGCTGGCTGCCTTGCTCGGTTGGCCACAAGCGACGTTCGCGTCGAAAGTGGAACTGGAAGACGGTAAAGTCACCGTTACCCGCGAAGTGGACGGCGGCCTGGAAACCCTGGCGCTCACCCTGCCAGCGATCATCACCACCGACCTGCGCCTGAACGAGCCGCGCTACGTGACGCTGCCGAACATTATGAAGGCCAAGAAAAAACCGCTGGACGTGACCAAGCCGGAAGACCTGGGCGTCGATGTGACCCCGCGCCTGAAAACGCTGAAGGTTGTCGAGCCTGCCAAGCGCTCGGCCGGCATCATCGTGCCGGACGCCGCCATCCTGGTCGCCAAGCTGCGCACCGAAGCCAAAGTCATCTAAAGGAATCATCATGGTCGCATTAGTTATCGCAGAACACGACAACGCCAGCCTGAAAGGCAGCACCCTCCACACCGTGACCGCAGCTGCCCAGTGCGGCGGCGACGTGCACGTGCTGGTGGCCGGTTCCAACGCCGGCGCTGCCGCTGCGGCTGCCGCGCAAATCGCCGGTGTGTCGAAAGTCATCGTGGCCGACGCGCCGCACTTTGCCGACGGCCTGGCCGAAAACGTCGCCGAGCAAATCCTGACCCTGGCGCAGGGCGATGCCTACAGCCACATCCTGGCGCCAGCCACC
This sequence comes from Duganella zoogloeoides, assembly GCF_034479515.1. NCBI lineage: Bacteria > Pseudomonadati > Pseudomonadota > Betaproteobacteria > Burkholderiales > Oxalobacteraceae > Duganella > Duganella zoogloeoides. The sequence continues at coordinate 4,614,164 of NZ_CP140152.1, read as the reverse complement.
GCCTACGGCAAGAACATCCTGCCACGCGTGGCCGCCAAGCTGGACGTGGCGCAGATTTCCGAAATCACCAAGGTCGATTCGCCCGATACCTTCGAGCGTCCGATCTACGCCGGTAACGCGATTGCCTACGTGCAATCGTCCGACAAGATCAAGGTCATCACCGTGCGCGCTACCGGCTTCGATGCTGCCGCTGCCACCGGTGGTTCGGCTGCCACCGAAACCGTTGCCGCTGTGGCCGATTCGGGCAAGTCGAGTTTTGTGGGCCGCGAGCTGGCCAAGTCCGACCGTCCGGAACTGACCGCCGCCAAGGTGATCGTGTCCGGTGGCCGTGGCATGGGTTCGGGCGAAGCCTTCAAAGTGCTGGAACCGCTGGCCGACAAGCTGAACGCCGCCATGGGCGCCTCGCGTGCAGCAGTCGATGCCGGCTATGTGCCGAACGACTGGCAAGTGGGCCAGACCGGCAAGATCGTCGCGCCCAACCTGTACATCGCCGTCGGTATCTCGGGCGCGATCCAGCACTTGGCCGGCATGAAAGACTCGAAAGTCATCGTGGCGATCAACAAGGATCCGGAAGCGCCGATCTTCTCGGTGGCTGACTACGGCATCGTGGGCGACCTGTTTGAAGTGGTGCCGCAGCTGGTGGCCGAGCTGGGCTAATCCTCCCTGCTGCAAGGAGCCACGCTGGTCGCGCGCTAGACGCCTGACCATCGTGGCTTTTTTTTACCCGAATTTCCCTACACGACATCAGAATCCGGAGACATCATGCCCTACCAAGCCCCCCTCAAAGACATGCTGTTCGTCATCAACGAACTGGCCGACCTGGCCACCGTCACCGCGCTGCCCGGCAATGAAGACGCCACCCTCGACACGGCCGAAGCCATCCTCGAAGAAAACGGCAAGTTCGTCAGCGGCGTGATCGCGCCACTGAACCACGCCAGCGACAAGGAGCCAAGTTATTGGCACGACGGCCAGGTCACCACCTCGAAAGGCTTTAAAGCCGCGTTCAAGGCCTTCGGCGAGGCGGGCTGGCAGGGTGTGCAGCATCCGGTCGAGTTTGGCGGCCAGGGCTTGCCCAAGTTGCTGGCCACGCCGTGCATCGAGATGCTGAACTCGGGCAGCATTTCGTTCGCGCTGTGCCCGCTGCTGTCGGACGGCGCCATCGAAGCGCTGCTGACGGCCGGCAGCGACGAGCAAAAAGCGATTTACCTGGAAAAGCTGGTCTCGGGCGAATGGACCGGCACCATGAACCTGACCGAGCCGCAAGCGGGCTCCGACCTGGCCGCCGTGCGCACCCGCGCCGAGCCGCAGGGTGACGGCACCTATAAAGTGTTCGGCACCAAGATCTTTATTACGTACGGCGAGCATGATTTCTCCGACAACATCGTGCACCTGGTGCTGGCGCGCACGCCCGATGCGCCGGCCGGTGTCAAAGGTATTTCGCTGTTCATCGTCCCGAAGTTCCTGGTCAATGCCGACGGCACGCTGGGCGCGCGCAACGACGCCCACTGCGTCTCGCTCGAACACAAGCTCGGCATCAAGGCCAGCCCCACGGCCGTGCTGCAATTCGGCGACCACGGCGGCGCCATCGGCACCCTGGTCGGCGAAGAAAATCGCGGCCTCGAATACATGTTCATCATGATGAACGCGGCGCGCTTCGGCGTCGGTCTGCAAGGCATTGGGCTGGCCGAGCGCGCGTATCAAAAAGCGGTGGCGTTTGCGCGCGACCGCGTGCAGTCGCGCGATGTGGCTGGCTCCGCCGGTCCGGTCGCCATCATCCACCACCCGGACGTGCGCCGCATGCTGATGAATATGCGCTCGCAAACCGAGGCAGCGCGAGCGCTGGCCTACGTGGGGGCGGGCTTGTCCGACATCGCCCACAGCCACGCCGACGAGGCGGTGCGCAAGCAGAACCTGGCCGTGTACGAATACCTGGTGCCGATCATCAAGGGCTGGTCCACCGAAATGTCGCAGGACGTGGCGCGCGATGGCGTGCAGGTGCACGGCGGCATGGGCTTCATCGAAGAGACGGGCGCGGCCCAGCATTACCGCGACGCCAAGATCCTCACGATTTACGAAGGCACGACCGCGATCCAGGCCAACGACCTGGTGGGCCGCAAGACCGTGCGCGACGGCGGCGCCGTGGCCAGGGGCCTGGTCGAGCAAGTGCGCGCCACCCAGGCGCAGCTGGCCGCATCGGGCGACGCCAACCTGCAAGCGATTGCCCAGCAACTGGCGGCCGGCGCCGACGACCTGGCGGCAGCGGTGGACTTCGTGGTGGCCAACGTCAAGAGCGACGTCAAAGCCGTGTTTGCCGGCAGCGTGCTGTACCTGAAACTGGCTGGCGTGGTGCTGGGCGGCTGGCAAATGGCGCGCGCAGCGGCGATTGCGCAAGGCAAGCTCGAAGCGGGCGAGGGTGATGCCGGCTTCTACCGGGCCAAGATTGGCACGGCACGCTTCTTTGCCGACCACATCCTGTCGCAGTCGAGCAGCCTGCGCACGGCGATTGTCGATGGCAGCGCCGGCGTGCTGGCGCTGGATGAGGCGCAGTTCTAAGCTCCCCCGGACGTAAAAAAAGCAGCCTCGGCTGCTTTTTTTACGATATGGGGTGCCCGAGAACACCTTCGGAGCGAAGCGCTGCAACGCCGCGAAGGCGTTTATCGCGTGCTCTTAGCGGCGAATTAACGTGCCGTTCTGCTTCTGCACCCGGTCGCCGTTGGCCATCTGCGGGTCGTTGTCGTACACAAAACTGTCCTGCTTGCCGTCGTCGTAGCGCACGTGCACGGTCCACTGCTTGGTGGTCCGTGCATGGCCTTCCACTTGCTTGCCCGCGTAGGCGCCACCGGCGGCACCGGCCAGGGTGGCGAGCTTCTTGCCGCCGCCGCTGCCGACCTGGTTGCCCAGCAGGGCGCCGGCCACGCCGCCGGCGATCAGGCCCACGGCGCCGCCTTCACCGGCTTTTTCACCGACAACGACCGAGGTGACGCGGCCGCAGTCGTGGCAAGCCGTCGCTTTGGGCGCCTTGGTGTTGTAGCGCGCCTTGGCGTCGGCATTGTGCTGCGTGTATTCGCTCTGGGCGTCGCGCAGGCACTGCATGCGCGCGCTCGAACTGCCTTCTTCCGCGCACAGTTTCTTGTCTGCCGCGTAGCGGGTGGCGATGCGCTTGGTCTCGGCGTTGTATTCCGACTTGCTCATCTGCGCATAGGACGTCGATGTCAGGGTAGTGAGCGCCACTGCCAGCAGGATGGAGTGCTTGTTCATATTGTTCTCCTCGTTAATTGTAAAGTTAGCCGTAGGCGCCGCCTGTGTAGAGCAGATCGAAAAGGCGTGAGATTGTGGCAATCAAGCTCGCGGCGCCGATGGTCATGGTGGCAACCAGGACGATGGCGATGGGCCAGCGCGTGTCCGACTGCTTTGCGGAGTGCGGATTGAAGCGCGCATCCCACTTGTCGTCAGGCATCAGGCCCAGCACCAGCGCTTCCAGGAAGCCTGCCAGTCCCGACAGCATAATCGGTAACAGCTGGTAGAAGCCGTCCGCTTGCGGCGCCAGCGTGGCCACCAGCCAGGCGGCGGGCAGGGCCGCCAGGTGCAGCCACAGCCACGGATCGCGCCAGCCGCGCAGGTACAGGCGTTGCAGGCCGAGGCCGCCGAACAGGAAGGCGAGCAGGGTAGCGGTGGTCTTGCTTTTGTGGCGTGCGGTCATTGGAATGCGGCAAAAAAGTTCGGAGGCGGCCAGTATCGGTCATAATGTCGCCCCCGGCCTACTTTTTTGGCAAGAAGCCTCTCCAGGTATTGCCCCGTTGGCCGGAACGGGGGATAATCTTCGATTACCCCAATCTGCCCGATTATTTCATTAACGCTTGCTGCTTTGCGGTCAGGCGCGCTATAATTTGCGGCTTTTTCCGTCCTAGCACACTTTTTGGAAATATTATGGTCGTTATTCGTTTAGCTCGTGGAGGCGCCAAGAAGCGTCCGTTCTTCAACATCGTTGCAACCGATTCGCGCAATCGTCGCGATGGCCGTTTCATCGAACGCATCGGTTTCTACAACCCGATGGCGCAAGGCGGCGAAGTGCCACTGCGCATCACCGCTGACCGTCTGGCTCACTGGCAATCGGTCGGCGCGCAACTGTCGCCAACCGTGGCTCGCCTGGTAGCTTCGAACAAAGCAGCGTAATAGGTTGCTGGTTTGACCGATAAGCAAGCATCCGGGGTGCAAGTCCCCGACGATCTGGCACAGGTAGGCTTTGTCTTCGGTGCCTATGGCGTCGCTGGCTGGGTGAGGATCCGTCCTTTCTCGGAAGATGCGGATGCGCTGCTCTCGGTGAAAACCTGGTGGATCGACAAGCCCATCTTGCACGATGTCGATGTCAAGCAGTGCAAACTGCATGGCGGCGACGTGGTCGCACAGCTGGTCGGCGTCACTGACCGGAATGTCGCAGAAGCGCTCAAGGGCGCCGCTGTTTCCATTCCGCGCAGCCGCTTCCCGGTATTGTCGGAAGACGAGTTTTACTGGACCGAGTTGATTGGTCTGGAAGTAGAAAATCTGCAAGGTGAGTCCCTCGGTACGGTGACTGACATGATGAGCAACGGTCCACAGTCGATCTTGCGCATCAAGCCGGCAACTTCCGCAGAGGCAGCACCCGACGACGCGGCGCAAGAGCGCCTGATTCCATTTGTCGAAGCGTTCATCATCAAGGTGGACAAAGAGGCGAAAAAAATTACTGTCGATTGGGGCCTTGATTACTAGTGAACATAAGGGCGGCCCGCCATGCAATTTGATGTCGTGACCCTGTTCCCCGAAATGTTCGCCGCACTGACGCAGTCGGGTGTCACCCGGCGCGCGTTCGAACAAAATAAATGTGGCTTGTCGTTGTGGAATCCGCGTGATTTCACCACCGACAATCACCGCACCGTGGATGACCGCCCGTACGGTGGCGGCCCCGGCATGGTGATGCTGGCCAAACCCCTGGAAGCGACCATCAACGCAGCGAAAGCGCGGCAAGTTGAAGCCGGTTTGCCGGCGCCGCGCGTGGTGTTCATGTCGCCCCAGGGCAAGCAGTTGACGCACGAGCGCGTGGTCCAGCTCAAGCAGGAACCCGGCCTGGTGATCCTGTGCGGCCGCTACGAAGCAGTCGATCAGCGCCTGTTGGACCGCTGCATCGACGAAGAAATCAGCCTCGGCGATTTCGTGCTGTCCGGCGGCGAGTTGCCGGCAATGGCCTTGATGGATGCCGTGATCCGCCTGATTCCCGGCGTGTTGAACACGGATGCCTCGGCCGTTGAAGACAGTTTCGTGAACGGCCTGCTCGATTCGCCGCATTACACGCGCCCCGAGTCGTACGAAGGCGTGGCGGTACCGCCGGTTTTAATGGGCGGCAACCATGCCGAGATTGGCAAGTGGCGGCGCCAGCGCATGCTGGAAGCGACCGCGCGCAAGCGGCCCGACCTGCTGGTCAAGGCCCGCGCGGCGGGGCAGCTGAGCAAGGTCGATGAAAAGTTTTTGGCAGGTTTATAAAAACCTGTTGTAGTCCCCGGGCAGGTATACCTGTCTATTTTTATTGTAGTGCACCATCCTCTACCGGGCATCGGGCTCAACCCCACAGCGCGCCGGCATGATGGCTTTTGGAGTTTATAAAATGAACGTGATTCAACAACTCGAGCAAGAAGAAATCGCTCGCCTGGGCAAAACCATCCCTGATTTTGCACCTGGCGATACCGTGGTCGTGAACGTCAACGTCGTCGAAGGCACCCGCAAGCGCGCCCAGGCATACGAAGGCGTCGTGATCTCCCGTCGTAACCGTGGCCTGAACTCGAACTTCATCGTTCGCAAGATCTCGTCCGGCGAAGGCGTTGAGCGTACCTTCCAACTGTACTCCCCGCTGATCGCTTCGATCGAAGTGAAACGCCGCGGTGACGTACGTCGCGCTAAACTGTACTACCTGCGTGATCGTTCCGGTAAATCGGCACGTATCAAGGAAAAACTGCCAAACCGTCGCCCAGCGGCGAAAAAAGCAGTCGCCGCTTAATAGCAGCGATTGTGTTTGGAGAGAGGGGCGCCAAGTTGGTGCCCCTCTTTTTAGTCGGTTACTTCATTCCGGAGCCCACTTGGCCAAGCTGCTGTTCGACCCCCGCATATTACCGATCGACGCGATCGCCGGCGAACCGGCGCTGGCGATCGAACGTCTCAACGCCGACTGGCTGCGCCAGCGCTTTGCCGAGCAGCCCGAGTGGGCGCCCGAAGCGGCTGAAACCAACTATGCGGTGCGGGCGGACGGTTCGCCTGCCACTGCCGCGTCGGTCCTGATCGCGTTGGTACAGCGTCCCGAGGGTTTGAGCCTGGTGCTCACCCAGCGCAACGCCGACCTCACCGACCACCCGGGCCAGATCAGCTTTCCCGGCGGCCGCGCCGAAGCGTACGACGCCAGCCCGGTCGAGACCGCGCTGCGCGAGGCGGAAGAAGAAATTGGCCTTGATCGCCCCCACGTTGAAGTGATCGGCAGCTTGCCCGACTATTACACCGGCACCGGTTATCGCGTCACGCCGGTGGTGGCGCTGGTGACGCCGCCGTTCACCCTGCAAGCCGATCCCGGCGAGGTGGAAGAGATTTTCGAGGTGCCGCTGGCGTTCCTGATGGACGGCTTGCACCACCAGCGCTTGTCGGTCGAACTGCCGTCCGGCCGGCGCAGCTTCTACGCCATGCCGTATGGCACCTATTACATCTGGGGCGCGACTGCCGGCATGCTCAGGAATTTATTCCACTTCCTGCGCGCCTGACGCCTTCTTAATGTTTGATTCTGTTACACGTCTAGGTTATCGTAACGGGCATCGAGGTATGGCTGCACGTAGTACCGACCAAAAGGATTATTGATGACATTTCTTTCCATTCTGTGCGCGCTGCTGATCGAGCAAATGAAACCGCTGCGGGCGGATAATTTTATTTACGCGGAGATCAAGGCCCTGGCATTGCGAATGGAGACCTGGTTCAATGCCGGCCAGGCCACGCACGGGCGCATCGGCTGGTTCCTGATGATGGCGATCCTGCTGGTGCCGGTCGCCACCATCTCGTGGGTGCTGCACTACTACGACTGGTTCCTGGCGTCGTTCGCCTGGAACGTGCTGATCGTGTACCTCACGCTGGGCTTTCGCCATTACAGCCACTATTTCACGTCGATCCAGCTGGCCCTGAACGCCGGCGACGAAACCGCCGCGCGCGCGCTGCTGGCCGAATGGACGCGCCAGGACACCATCGGCATGGACGCCAACGAAATCTCGCGCGTGGCCGTGGAAAAGGCGCTGATCACCACCCACCGCAACGTGTTCGGCGTGTTCTTCTGGTTCCTGATACTCGGTCCGGTGGGCGCCATCCTGTACCGCGTGTCGGAATACGTGGCGCGGGCCTGGAACGAGCCGGAACACATGCGCAACGAAGCCTTCGGCCTGTTTGCGGGCCGCGCCTATTACTGGATCGACTGGCTGCCGGTGCGCCTGACCGCCGTGGCGTTTGCCGTGGTGGGCAATTTCGAGGACGCCATCTACGCCTGGCGCAATTTCTCGCGCCGCTGGGCCGACGAGGCGATCGGCATTATCCTGTCGGCCGGCGGCGGCGCCATGGGCGTGCGCCTCGGTTCCCCGGCCGAACACGCGGTGCGCGTGACGCTGATCGACTCGGCCACGGTGGATATCTCCGACGTCGAGGCCGACACCCTGCCGGGCGAAGAGCCGAGCGTGCGGTCGCTGCAAAGCACGGTCGGCCTGGTATGGCGCGCGCTGCTGCTGTGGATGATGTTGTTGCTGCTGCTCTCCGGCGCGGTATGGCTCGGCGCCACGCCTTGAGGATCGCTTGAGCGGGCGATAGCGCGGTACAATAGCGGTGTTCGGTGGTGCAGGGCGCGCATTTTCTGCACCATTGTGGATGTTTTAAATAAAACTCCACGTCAAATCAAGGGCTTACGTATTCAGGTCTTCTATAAGATATAATACGTATGTTCCTCACCCACACGTCTCATCGCAGAGCAGCCGCCCATGGCAGAGTCAGTTCAAAAACCGGTAGAACAGCAGGATTCGTTCTTCATCCTTGGCCAAACCAGCAATGGCCGGGCGTTCCGTCCCAGCGATTGGGCCGAGCGTCTGTGCGGCGTGATGGCCTGCTTCAAGCCGCCTGGCATCGGTGGCGGCCGCGATTCCCACCTGCAGTTTTCGCCTTACGTCACGCCTACCGTGGTCAATGGCGTCAAGTCGGTGGTGGTCAACGGCAAGCTGCGTGACCTCGAACCGATGGCCTATCACTTCGTGATCTCGTTCGCCAAGGACAATGATCTGCAAGTGGTCGATGCCTGCCTGGTCCCCGAGAAAAAATAAATTTAAGTTCGTCCTCAGTAAAATTCCCTGAGGGCTCTCCCCGGCAGGGCAGGCCAGGGCGTATGCTGTGTTCTTCCGTATTCTCGCGAGACACCATGAACGCCAGCCGTCTGAAACACCTTGCCGCTGCCAGCATGCTGCTGTGCGGCCTCTCTTTTGTTGCAACCGGCACCGCCTGGGCCGCCCCTGCCACCATCGCGTTGCCAACTGGCGTGGTCCAGGGCCCCGCCGTCGAAGGCATCACCGAATACCGCCTGCCCAACGGCCTGAAAGTGCTGCTGTTCCCCGACGCATCCAAGCCCACGGTCACCGTCAACGTCACGTACCTGGTGGGCTCGCGCCATGAAAACTACGGCGAGACCGGCATGGCCCACCTGCTCGAGCACATGATGTTCAAGGGCTCACCGAAGAACCGCAGCATCCCGCAGCAATTCGCCAGCCGGGGCATGGACTTCAATGGCACCACGTCGTACGACCGCACCAACTACTACGAAGTGTTCCAGGCCAGCCCCGAGAACCTGAAGTGGGCGCTCGACATGGAGGCCGACCGCATGGTCCATTCCTTCATCGCCCGCAAGGATCTCGATTCCGAAATGACAGTGGTACGCAACGAGTACGAGAGCGGCGAGAACAGCCCGGTCTCGGTCATGCTCAAGCGGATGGACAGCGTGGCCTACGACTGGCACAGCTACGGCCGCTCCACCATCGGCAACCGCAGCGACATCGAGAACGTGCGCATCGAGAATCTGCAGGCGTTCTACCGCACCTACTACCAGCCCGACAACGCGGTGCTGCTCGTCGCGGGCAAATTCGACCCGGCGCAAACGCTGGCGTGGATCACCAGGTCGTTTGGCGCCATCCCGAAACCGAAGCGCGTGCTGCCGCCGTTCTGGACGGTGGAGCCGCAGCAGGACGGCGAGCGCAGTTTCGTCGTGCGCCGCAAGGGCGATATGCAGATCGTCATGCTCGGCTACAAAATCCCGTCGGCGCTGCACCCGGACGCCAATGCGCTGGGCATCATGAGCGAGATCCTCGGCGATACGCCATCCGGCCGCCTGCACAAGGCGCTGGTGGCCACCGGCAAGGCCGCCGAAGTGTTCGCGTTTGGCCAGACCGGCTATGCGCCGGGCCTGGAAATCATCGGCGCCGTGGTCAAGGCGGGCGAGCCGCTCGACCCGGTGCGCGACGCGTTGACGCAGGCGGTGGAAAGCTTTGCGGCCACCCCGCCCACGGTGGAAGAAATGGAGCGCGTGCGCCGCAGCTACAGCAACAGCGTGGAAAAATCGCTCAACGATCCGCAGCAGGTGGGCGTGGCGCTGTCGGAGGAAATCGCGCTGGGCGACTGGCGCCTGCTGTTCCAGAACCGCGACAAGCTGCCCGAGGTGACTGCCGAACAGGTCAGCGCCGCCGCTGCCCGCTACCTCAAGCGCGACAACCGCGTGGTGGGCACCTTTATCCCCGACGACCAGCCGCAGCGCGCCGACATCACCGCCGCGCCGCCGGTGGCGGAAGTGATGAAAGACTTCAAGGCCAAACAAAGCGTGCTGACGTCGGAAGTATTCGACCCGAGCCAGGACAATATCAACGCCCGTACCGAGATCAAGACCATCGGCGGCCTGAAAGTGGCGCTGCTGCCCAAGAAGAACCGCGGCGAGGCGGTATCGGTGGACTTGCAGCTGCACTGGGGCGACGAAAAAAACCTGTTCAACCAGCAGATGGTGGCCGCCTTTGCCGACGAGATGCTGATGCGCGGCACCAGCAAGTACACGCGTGAGCAATTGGCCGATGCCTTTGCCAAATTGAAGATGTCGGGCGGCGTGTACGGCTTCCAGACCACTGGCCCGAACCTCGATGCCGCGCTGCGCCTGGTCGCCCACGTGCTGCGCGAGGCCAGCTTCCCGCAGGACGAATTCGAGCAGCTGCGCCAGCAATGGCTGGTCGGGATAGAATCGTCGCGTAACGAGCCGGAGTCCTTGGCCCATAACGCCATCGAAGAATATTTCGACACCCATCCGAAAGGCGACTTCCGTGCCGCCATGACGGTCGATGAACAGCTGGCGGCGGTCAAGGCCCTCAAGCGCGACGATGTGGTGGCGTTCCACCGCGATTACTATGGCGCAGGTCACGGCGAACTGGCCATCGTCGGTGACTTCGACAAGGCAGCCATCGCGAAAACTATCGACGACAGCTTCACCGACTGGAACAGCAAGGTGACGTATTCTCCGTTGAAGGACACGGCGGTGGACAAGCCGGCCGTGCACCGCGCGATCGACGCGCCGGAAAAGGAAAACGGCATGTTTGCCGCGCGCCTGAACCTGGACCTCAATGTGAACGATCCGGTGTATCCGGCGCTGGACCTGGCCAACTACATTTTCGGTGGCGGCAGCCTGAAGTCGCGCCTGATGGACCGCATCCGCCAGAAGGACGGCCTGTCGTACGGCGGCGGGGCGTCCGTGCACGCGGGCGATATCGACCGCGCCGGCAGCTTCACCGTCAACGCCATCGCCGCGCCGCAGAACCTGAAAAAACTGGAAGCGGCTATCCGCGAGGAGCTCGATCGCGCAGTCAAGCAGGGCTTCACGGCGCAGGAGCTGGCGCAGGCCAAGTCGGGACTGCTGCAGCAGCGCGTGCAAAACCGTTCGCAGGACAAGGTGGTGGCCGGCGGCTGGACCCGTAACCTGTACCTGAACCAGACCTATAGCTGGAGCAAGGACTACGAGGCCAAATTGCAGGCGGCGACGCTGGAGCAGGTCAATGCGGCATTCCGCCAGGCGGTCGATCCGGCCAAGTTGACGGTGGTGGTGGTCGGGGATGAGAAAAAGGCGGGAGGGAAGTAGACGCCGACACTGCTCAACTGTGCTATGGATCCCCGCATTCGCGAGGATGACGAACCCATGGCCGCTGGCTTGAAATCCGTCATCCCCACGCAGGCGGGGATCCTTGGAGCGCCTCAATAGCTGAACCTTGTCAAGGGGGCGGACTATCAGCCACCTTCACCGGCCGCATGCCCAAGGTATCATCCTGCGGCCCCGGCGAATCGAGCACAGGACGCAAGCGCGGCAGCGAATCGGGGTAGTTGGCTGCCACGAACGCGATCATCGCCTCGCGGATTTCGCACCTTAAATCGAACGCCGTGCCTGAATCGACGGCGCTCACCAGCAGGCGCAATTGCATGCCCTTCTCGTTGGCGTCGGTCACGTGCAGCACGCACACCCGTTTGTCCCAGCGCGTTGATGCGTGGGTGATGCGTTCGAATTCGGCGCGCACTTTTTGCACCGGCACGCTGAAGTCCAGCCACAGGAACACCGTGCCGAGGATGCTGGCCGACGTGTGGGTCCAGTTCTCGAACGGGTTTTCGATAAACCACTGCAGCGGCACGATCATGCGCCGCTCGTCCCAGATGCGCACCACCACGTAGGTGCCCGTGATGCGCTCGACGCGCCCCCATTCGCCCTTGACGATCAACACGTCGTCGATGCGGATCGGTTGCGAGAACGCGATCTGCAGACCGGCGATGAAGTTGCCCAGCACCGGCTTGGCGGCGATACCGGCCACCAGGCCCGCCACGCCGGCCGACGCGAGCAAGCTGGCGCCGAACTGGCGCGCGCCAGGTAAGGTCAGCAGCATGAAGCCGAGCCCCAGCAAGACGATGATGGCATTGGCGCTGCGGGTGAGCACCGAGGTCTGGGTGAGCACGCGGCGCGCGCGCATGTTGTCGAGCACATCGACCGGGTTGAGGTCGGAGATGGTCTTTTTGATCGAATTGACGCAGGCGATGGCCAGCCAGGTCAGGCAGACGATCAGCAGCACGCTGACGATGCGCGAGAGCGACGCCAGGAACGGCGTGGTTTCCGGCGCGCCGGTCAGCACCAGGCGCAGTGCGAACAGCACCGCCGCCAGCTGGCTGGGACGGAACGCATATTTGACGGCGTTGGTGGTGTAGGGCCGGTGGCGGGCGATGCGCTTGAGCAGCTCGATGCCGGCGCGGTGCAGCACCAGCGCGATAGCGACGAAGATAACGGCGGTAATGGCGACCACTGCTGCGGCGCGCCACGGACCCTGCTGTAAATCAGTAAAATATTCTAGTTCCATGAGTGAGCATTTTAGGCAAAGGAAAGATATTGCGTCGCACAATGTAACCTATGCGTGCGCTAACGAACAAATGCTTTCCCGTCAATAATGAAACAATAGGCGGGCTGAGGTCGATTGTACGCATCCACCCGAAGATGTCGCGATTCACTGCCACTCTGCAATCTCCTGAGAGGAATTCTTCATGTTGTCACGCTCTGTAAAACTATCTTTACGCTTCATATTGCCGCTGGCGATACTGCTTTGCCTGTTTGCCTACATCGTCGTGCCATTGATGGACAAGCTCACGCTGCGCTGGTCGCTGCGCGACCTCGACAACCGCTCCCAGCTGCTGGCCACCACCTTGCAGGTGCCGCTGCGCGAAGATGTGCTGCTCAACGACAGCGCCCACATCAAGCGGCTGTTCGACGGCGCCATCGAAGACGAGCGCCTGTTCGCGCTGGGCTTTTGCGATGCGTCGGGCAAGCTGCTGTACAAGACCTACACGTATCCGCAATCGCTCGGCTGCTGGAATGCGCCGGCCGACGGCACCGCGCGCAAGTCGCTGGTGCAGCTGCCGCGCGGCCCCGTGCACGTGGCTGAAACCCCGATCATGGATGCCGGTTCCGAGCTTGGCCGCCTGATCCTGGTGCACGACATGAGCTTCATCGAGCGCCGCAGCGCCGAGACCACCAAGTACGTGCTGGGCTTCTTCGCATTGCTGGCCGTGGCGATCGCCTTCCTCACCCTGCTGGTCTCGCACCTGAGCTGGCGCGGCTGGCTGGCCAGCTTGAACGATGTGCTGCGCGGCCAGCTGATCCCGCGCGCCACCGCCAAGCCCGACCCGGACGCGCCACCGCCGCCACCGGAGATGGAACCGCTGATCGGCGAGTTGCGCAGCCTGCTCGAGGAATACCACCAGGAGCGCCAGCACAGCGACGGCGGCAGCTACACCGCCAACGGCTCCGACTGGGCGCCTGAAAAACTCAAGGCCCTGCTGCAGCAGGATCTCGCCGGCGACCAGGTGCTGGTCGTCTCAAACCGCGAACCGTATATCCACGAAAAGGCCGCCGATGGCACCGTCAAGGTGCGCCGGCCGGCGTCCGGCCTGGTGACGGCGGTGGAGGCGGTCATGCGCGCCTGCTCCGGCACCTGGATCGCCCACGGCGCCGGCAGCGCCGACCGCGAAACCGTGGACAAGAATGACCACGTCCCCGTGCCGCCAAAAAATCCGAGCTACACGCTGCGCCGCGTATGGCTGACCGAAGAAGAAGAGAAGGGCTACTACTACGGCTTCGCCAACGAAGGCCTGTGGCCCCTGTGCCATATCGCCCACGTGCGCCCGGTATTCCGCTCGTCGGACTGGGAAGAATACGTCAAGGTCAACCGCCGCTTTGCCGACGCCGTGATCAAGGAAGCGCGCACCGACAACCCGGTGGTGCTGGTACAGGATTACCACTTCGCCCTGCTGCCGCGCATGGTGCGCGAGGCGCTGCCGAAAGCGACGATTATCACGTTCTGGCACATCCCGTGGCCCAACTCGGAGTCGTTCGGCATTTGCCCGTGGCGCGAAGAGATCTTGGAAGGCATGTTGGGCAGCACCATCCTGGGCTTCCACACGCCGTTCCATCGCAAGAACTTCCTCGACACCGTGGACCGCTACCTGGAAACCCGGATCGAGCCGGAAGCCTCTACCATCTCGTACGGCAATGAGCTCACGCAGGTGGAAGACTACCCGATCTCGATCGCCTGGCCCGATTACCCGGACACCGTGCCGGTGGACGTGTGCCGCACCGAGATCCGCCAGATCCTCGGCGTGCCGCAAGACCACCTGCTGGCGTTCGGCGTCGATCGCCTCGACTACACCAAGGGCATCCTGGAGCGCTTCCAGGCCGTGGACCGCATGCTGGAAATGCATCCGGCCATGGTGGGCAAATTCAGCTTCGTGCAGATCGCCGCGCCAAGCCGCTCCGACCTCGAGGAATACATGAACTTCGAGCAGCGCGTGCGCAAGCTGGCCGACAAGATCAACGACCGCTATGGCAAGGACGGCTACCTGCCGATCATCCTGAAAATCGAGCACCACGACCAGAACGAATTGCAGCGCTACTTCCGCGCCAGCGAAGTATGCATGGTGACCAGCCTGCACGACGGCATGAACCTGGTGGCGAAAGAATTCATCGCCGCCCGCGACGACGAACACGGCGCGCTGGTGCTGTCGCAGTTCACTGGCGCCGCGCGCGAGCTGCACGAGGCGCTGATCATCAACCCGTACCATATCGAACAGGGTGCCGAAGCGCTGTATCGCGGCCTGACCATGCCGTCGGTGGAGCAGGTCGAGCGGATGCGCAGCATGCGCGACCGCGTGCGCCGCTTCAATGTGTACCGCTGGGCGGGCCACATGCTGCTTGACGCGGCACGCCTGCGCAAGCGCGAAAAAGTGATGCAGAAGATCCGCGCGCATAGCCGCACCAACCTGCGCCGGGTGGGCTGATGATGGCTACTGAAGTGGAAAAATTTGCCCTCGCAGAATGGCTCGATGGCGCGGTATTCCTCGACTTCGACGGCACTCTGGTGGACCTGGCGGAAACGCCCGATACGGTGGTGGTGGCGCCGGGGCTGGTGCAGGTACTTGCATCGCTGGCGGAACGGCTGCAAGGCCGGCTGGCGATTGTCAGCGGCCGGCCCATCGCGCAGATCGACGCCATGCTGGCGCCGTTGAAGCTGCCGGTGGCCGGCGTCCATGGCGCCGAACGCCGCGACTACAACGGCCAGTTGCACGTCGCCAAGGCGCCGTCGCTCGATGCCGCGCAACTGATCCTGCGCGCGCTCGTGCTCGCGCACGACGGCCTGCTGCTCGAAGAAAAGCGCGGCGCGCTGGCGCTGCACTATCGCCTGGCGCCTGGCCTGCGCGTGCAGTGCGAGCAGGCCATGGAAGCGGCGCTGATCGCATCGCCCGGCACCGTGCTTTTGCATGGCAAAATGGTGCTCGAGCTGAAGCCGGCCACTGTCAACAAGGGCAGTGCCGTGGCCGAATTTTTGCAGGAAGAGCCGTTCAAGGATTGCCTGCCGGTGTTCGTCGGCGACGATACCACCGACGAAGCAGGTATCGCCTACGCCCAGCAATTGGGCGGCATCGGCGTGAAAGTCGGCGCGGGACCGAGTGCGGCCCGCTGCCGCCTGGACTCGCCCCAGGCGCTGCACGCGCAGCTGGTCCATGCTGCGCAGGCAGCCCCATCTACCAGTAGCATCAGCCCAGGAGACACGCCATGACTTCAATACACGGTACGACCGGCACACCCGGCATCCCCGTCGCACCGACCGCGCTCGGTCCCGTCAACGCTCCAGTCACCCCCGAAGCATCGCTCAACTGCGGCGTGATCGGCAACTGCTCGTACAACGCCATGGTCGATAAAAGCGGCAACATCGTCTGGTGCTGCCTGCCGCGCTTTGACGGCGATCCGGTGTTCAACGCCTTGCTCGACAACTCCGACAATGGCAGCGTGTGGAGCATCGAGCTGGAAAACTGCGTCAAGACCGAGCAGTTCTACGATCCCAACACCGCCGTACTGCGCACGCGCCTGACTGACGCCGACAACCACGGCATCGAGATCACCGACTTCGCGCCGCGCTTTCTGAGCCGCGACCGCATGTTCCGGCCGCTGATGCTGATCCGCCGCATCCGTATCCTCAACAGCGCGGTGCGCATCCGCGTGCGCGTGCGCCCGCGCTTCGACTGGGGCCGCGTGACGCCGCAGATCACGCGCGGCAGCCACCATATCCGCTATGTGGGACCGGAACAGACGCTGCGCCTCAACACCGACGCGTCGCTGAGCCACCTGCTGTCCGAATCGTGGTTCCTGGTGAATAAATCGCTGAACTTCACGCTGGGCCCGGACGAGACGCTCAACGAAGGCATCGAGGATATCTGCCGCCGTTTCGAGAAAGAGACCGTCAACTACTGGCGCAACTGGAGCCGCCGCCTGGCCCTGCCGTACGAGTACCAGGACGTGGTGATCCGTGCAGCGATCACGCTCAAGATGTCGCTGTACGAAGACACTGGCGCCATCATCGCCGCCATGACCACCAGCATACCCGAGGCGCCGGGCAGCGAGCGTAACTGGGATTACCGCTTCTGCTGGCTGCGCGACGCGTTCTTCGTGGTGCGGGCGTTGAACAGCCTGTCCGAAGTGGGCACGATGGAAGAGTACCTGCGCTGGCTCTCCAATATCGTCGCCAGTTCCAAGGGCGGCCATATCCAGCCCCTGTACGGCATCGGCCTGGAAGAACACCTGCCCGAATCGACGCTCGACCATCTGCCCGGCTATCGCGGCCACAAGCCCGTGCGCGTGGGTAACCAGGCGCAGGAACACTTCCAGCACGACGTGTACGGCAACGTGGTGCTCGGCGCGGCGCAAGCCTTCCTCGACCACCGCTTGCTCAATCGCGCCGGCGTGGCCGAATTCGCGCTGCTCGAAGCGGTGGGCGAGCAGGCCTTCCGAGTGCACGACCAGCCCGACGCCGGCATGTGGGAGCTGCGTACCCGTGCGCGCGTGCACACGTCGTCGATGTTGATGAGCTGGGCCGCGTGCGACCGCCTGTCGAAAATCGCTCACGTGCTGGAACTGCCGGACCGCGCCGCCTACTGGCAGGGCCGCGCCGACCAGATCCGCGAACCGCTGCTGCGCGACTCATGGAGCGAGGAACGCCAGGCATTCGTCGAAAGCCTGGGCGGCCGCGATCTCGATGCCAGCGTGCTGTTGATGGCCGAAGTGAACTTCATCGACCCGATGGACCCGCGCTTCATCAAGACCGTGGAAGCGCTGGAAAAAACCCTGTGCGACGGCCCGTACATGCGCCGCTACGAAGCGCCCGACGATTTCGGCAAGCCGGAAACCGCGTTCAACATCTGCACCTTCTGGCGCATCGATGCACTGGCGCGCATCGGCCGCAAGGAAGAAGCGCGCGAAATTTTCGAGACCATGCTCAAGGCCCGCAACCACCTCGGTTTGCTGTCGGAAGACACGCACCCGGTCACCGGCGAAATGTGGGGCAATTTCCCGCAGACGTATTCGATGGTGGGGCTGATCAACTGCGCCATGCGGCTGTCCGCGCCATGGGATAGCGTCATTTAAAGCGTTTTTAGCGGTTGGCGTGCGCGATCTGGTTTTATGTACTATCATTAGTTACATGAGACGAGACAGCAAGCTATCTTCCATCCTGCACGTGCTGCTGCACATGGCGCAGGCCAACCGCCCGTTCACTTCCGAGGAGCTGTCCGGCTTCCTCGATACCAACCCGGTGCTGGTGCGGCGCGTGCTGGCCGGCCTGCGCGAGCGTGGCTATGTCAGTTCCGGCAAGGGCCATGGCGGCGGCTGGGTCATCACTTGCGACCTCGGGACGGTGACCCTGCGCGACATCTACGAAGCCGTGGGTTCACCCACCGTGTTCGCCATGGGCAACCGCACCGAGGAACCGGGATGCCTGGTCGAGCGGGCCATCAACGACGCCCTGGCCAGCGCCTTCGATGAGGCGGAAGCATTGCTGATCGAGCGTTTCAAGGATGTCACGCTGGCCGACCTGTCGGCCCGCTTCAATCGCGAATATGCCCATCACCAGGGAGCACTCCATGACCACCCAAAAAATGTCGACTGAGTTCGACGTCATCGTCGTCGGCGGCAGCTATGCCGGCCTGTCGGCCGCCACCCAGCTGGCCCGTGCGCGCCGCCGCGTGCTGGTGATCGACGCCGGCCAGCGCCGCAACCGCTACGCGCAGCACTCGCACGGCTTCCTCGGCCAGGACGGCCGCGAGGCGGCCGCGATTGCCGCCGAGGGCAGGGCGCAGCTTTTGAAGTATCCGACGGTGCAGTGGCTGGAGGGCGCCGCCGCCCAGGCCACGCGGCTGGCCCGGGGCTTTCGTATCACCCTAACCGATGGCCGTGGCTTCGACGCGCAGGCGCTGGTGCTGGCCACCGGCGTGGTCGATGAACTGCCGGCGCTGCCCGGCCTGGCCGAGCGCTGGGGCATGAGCGTGTTTCACTGTCCTTACTGCCACGGCTACGAATTGATGGAGGGACGCATCGGCGTGATGGCGGTCGGTCCGCTGTCGATGCACCACGCGCTGATGCTGCCCGACTGGGGCCAGGTCACGCTGTTCCTCAACGAGACGTTCGAGCCAGACGTAGAACAACTGGCGTCGATGGCCAGGCGCGGCGTGACCATCGAGCGCACGGCGGTGCGGCGTATCGCGGGCCACGCCACGGTGGAACTGGCAGACGGCCGGGCAATCGACATGGCGGGCCTGTTCGTGGTGAGCCGCACCCACAGCGGCAGCCCGCTGGCAGAACAACTGGGCTGCGAGATGGAAGAGGGCCCGACCGGCCTGTTCGTGCGCACCGACGCGACCAAGGCCACCAGCGTGGCGGGCGTCTTCGCCTGCGGCGACTCCGCCCGCGCCGCCGGCAATGTCGCCATGGCGGTGGCCGACGGCGCCATGGCCGGCGTCGCTGCCCACCGCCTCACCATCTTCGGCGCCCAAGCCGCCTAACTTCGGGGTCAGTGCCGACATTCGGACACGAACTAAGCCTTGCGGCTGTTGAGCTCGTGTCTAAATGTCGGCACTGACCCCGAAGTAACGCTGACCCCGAAGTAACTGGCGTAAAAAAGCCGGCGGTTAGCCGGCTTTTTTTGTTGCGGCTGCTTACTTGGCAGCTGGTGCAGCGGCTGGCTTGTTCTGGTACATGATCCAGAAGCGGGCCAGGTCGGCGCGGCCGTCATCGCCCTGGATGGTTTCGAGCAGCTTGATCGATTCGTCCTTCTTGCCGGCCATGGCCAGGGCGTAGCCCAGGCGCAGCTTGGCGTCGTCAGGATTTTTCGACACGCCCTTGGCGATACCCTGCTTCATCAGGTCGATACCCTTGTCGAACTGGCCCAGGGTGATGTAGTTGTAGCCGAGGTTGACCAGGCCGACGCCTTCTTTCGATTTTTGAGCGGAAGCGATGCCTGCATCGATGTTCTTGGCATCGTCGGCGGCGCCACGGGTGGCGGTGTCGCGGATCTTGGTGATCGCTGCCTTGTCCTTGCCGGCCGGGATGGTGCCGTTCGGGTAGGCCTTGTCGATGGCGATTTTCGCTTCGGTGAAAAAGCCGCCCAGCGAGGCCAGCTCGGCTTGCTCCAGGTAGTCTTCGGTTTCCATTTTCGACGGGGCGGCTACCGCTTTCAGGCGGGCCATGTCCAGGTCCAGGCGCTGGGCGTAGGTCTTCTTGCCGCGCGTGCGGTTCAGCAGGTCGAACCAGTAGTCTTCGCTCGGGTAGTAGCGCACCAGCTCTTCCACGGCGGTCAGGTACAGCGGCGTGTCCTTGGTCTTGATGCCGATGTTGCCGAGCAGGTTCAGCGTGTCTTTCGACGGCGCGGTACCGGCCTGCTTGGCGGCAGCGATGTCCTTCTGCACTTCGGTCTTGGCGCTGGCGAAATCGTCCTTGAGGAAGTACGAGCGGATGATGAACTGGCGCTGCTTGGCAGTGTCGCCCGACTCGGCGCCATAGCGGTTGAACCAGACGATGGCCTTGTCGTAGTCCTTGATATTGCTGTAGTAAATGCTGCCCACGGCATCGATGAATTTGAGCTTTTGCTCCGGCGTCAGGCGACCGGAGTCGATCATGCCTTCGAGACCTTGCACGGTCATTTGCTGGTCGCCGCTGGTCTGGCCCAGCTGCGCGCGCAACTGGTTGAGCACGAACGATTCGTACGGTGTCAGGTTGGGCGCTGCCGCCGCGGTATCGATGCGGGTTTTGACTTCGGCGTAGTTCTTGGCGTCCAGCAATTCCTTGATCTGCTTGGTTTCGATCAGTTTGAAGATCTCGGGACGGACGGTGTCGGCCTGCGCTGGTGCAGCGGCCTTTTCCTTGTCCTGGGCGTGGACCATGTTCATGCCCAGCATGGCGGGAGCGGCGTTGAGGCCGATGGCGGCCAGGATCAGGCTGATACGAGCAAGACGAATGTGGGACATGTGTAATCCTTCGATCATAGACTTTGGTTTTCTCAGGGGCGCTGGCGCAGGCACAGCGGCCAAACGCGCGTATTGTTACATAAAAAACGCCTTCCGCGCCGAATTCAAGTGTGCGTCGGCGGGGGCGCGCCGAAGCCCGGCACCGGTGTGCGGCCGGACGCTGGCAGTTCGCCCGCGAACCAGTCGTTGACGGCGTCGAGCGCGGGCGCCGCGAAGCCGTAGGTGAGCAGGGCCGGCGCGGCGATGTCGAGCGCCTGGTACGGGTTCCACAGCGCCAGGTGCAAATCGGGACGCCAGGTGCGGCGCGCATGTTCGCCGTAGCGCAGGCGCGAGGTGGACGCCAGGATGGTAAAACGGCCGTCCTGCGGCAGCGCGGTCCAGTCGAAGGCGTCGGCATCGGCATACGTCAGCAGTTCGACGTCGTACAGGCGGCGCAGCGAGTCGGCCACCCGTGCTGCCGGCACGCCCGCTTCCGATACGCCGTCGCTGACCACGTCCTGGCGTACCACCAGGCGCAGCTTGGCGCCCGGAGCGGGGCGCTGCGGATCGCCATGCGCGGTGAGTGCGCGGCGCCAGCCTTCGGCCATTACCACGCGGTCGGCGGCATCAATCAGGTAAGGCGGCTGGCTGCACGGGTAGTCGCGCGCCAGCGCCGCCAGCCGCGCGAGCCGCTGCTGTACTTCATCGATCGGCAGTTCGCCCGAGGCGATGGCGGCGGCAATCGCCGCCAGGGTTTCTTCCTGCGTTTGCGGTGTGCCCAGCGCCATCACCATGTCGGCGCCGGCCGTGAGCGCGCGCACGGCCGCGTTGCCCACGCCGTAGCGGTGCGCAATCGCATGCATGTCCATGCCGTCGGTGATGATGATGCCGCGATACTGCCACTGGTCGCGCAGCAGGTCGTGCAGGATGGCGCGCGACATGGTGGCGGGGTTGTCGGCGTCGAGCGTGGGATAGACGATATGCGCGGTCATCATGGCCGGCGCATGTGCAGCGGCGGTGCGGAACGGCGCCAGTTCCATCCGCTCCAGCTCAAGCACCGGCTTGTCCACCGTGGGCAGGTCGCGGTGCGAATCGACGTTGGTGTCGCCATGGCCGGGGAAGTGCTTGACGCAGCAGGCCACGCCTTCTGCATGGCTGCCGGCCATCCAGGCCAGCGCCAGTTCGGCGGCGCGCTGTGGATCGGCCCCAAACGAGCGCTCGGCGATCACCGGGTTGTACGGGTTGTTGTTGAGGTCCAGTACCGGCGCGAAGTTCCAGTTGAAACCGAGCGATTTGATGGCGCGCGCCACTGCCGCCCCGGTGCGCTGCGCCAGGCCGGCATCGTCGGCCGCGCCCAGGCCCATGGCCGACGGCGGCGCCGGCACCCAGGTGGCGCGCACCACGGCGCCGCCTTCCTGGTCGATGGCGATCAGCGACTCCGGCCCCATCACGGCGCGCAGGTCGGCCGTCAGTTTGGACAACTGGGTGGCGTCGGTCATATTGCCGCGAAACAGGCACACGGCGCGGATGCCGTTGGCCTTGATGAAGCCGGCGGTGGCGGCATCGAGCTCGGTGCCGGGGAAGCGGATCATGATCAGCTGGCCGGCCAGTTGGCGTACATCGTTCGGGTTTAAATCGTTTTTATCGGTCACAGTCGTTCGCCTTCTATGTACACGGCTTTGAGTTGCAGGTCGCGGTCCAGCACCACCAGGTCGGCCCAGGCGCCGGTGGCCAGGCGGCCCCGGTCGGGCAGGTCGAGGTAGTCGGCGGCGTAGGTGGACACGCGCGCCGAGGCGTCCGCCAGGTCGAGCCCGATCTTGACCAGGTTGCGCAGCGCCTGGTCCATGGTGAGCGCGCTGCCGGCCAGCGTGCCGTCGGGCAGGCGCACGCCGCCCAGGCATTTCATGACCACCTGCCGGCCCAGCATGTATTCGCCGTCGGGCATGCCGGTGGCGGCGGTGGAATCGGTCACGCAATAGAGCTTCGGGATGCAGCGCAGTGCGGTGCGGATCGCGCCCGGGTGCACGTGCAGCAGATCGGGGATCAGTTCCGCGTACTGCGCGTGGGCCAGCGCCGCCCCCACCATGCCGGGCTCACGGTGGTGCAGGCCGGTCATGGCGTTGAACAGGTGGGTGAAGCCGTGGGCGCCGTGTTCCAGCGCCGCCTTGCCGTCTTCGTACGATCCTGCGGTGTGGCCGAGCTGTACCCGCATGCCGGCGTTCGCCAGCGCTTTGACCAGGTCCAGGTGGCCGGGGATTTCGGGCGCTACCGTGATCAGTTTCAACGGCGCCAGCGCTGCCAGTGCGCGTACATCGTCCAGCGTGGCCGCGCGCGCGTAGTCGGGCTGCGCACCGAGCTTGCCGGGGTTGATGTACGGCCCTTCCAGGTGGGCGCCCAGTACCCGCGCCTCGCCGGCGCCGCGCCGGGCAGCGGCACGGCCGATGGCGCCCAGCGCCTGCTCGATGTCGTCGGGCGGGGCGGTCATGGTGGTGGCCAGCAGGCTGGTGGTGCCGTGGCCGGCGTGCAGGGCGGCGATGGTGCGCACGGCGTCGCCGGCTTCCATCACGTCCTTGCCGCCGCCGCCGTGCACGTGCAGGTCGATGAAACCGGGCAGGATATAGTCGTCGGTGTTCGACGCCGGATCGACCGCGCCGCCTTTGACGACGGCGATATGCGTATCGAAACCGATGTCCCCGTAGACCCAGCCCTGGGGAGTGAGGATATTGCCTGTGATTGCAGCACGCATGGGAGGCACTCCGGTTATTGGTTCAGATGCTGGTGGATCAAGCGCAGCGCGCCAGCGGCCGAATCGCCGCGCGCGGGCACCACGCGCGCCAGCAGCGCCGGCGGCAAATACGGGCGCAGCGGCGCGGCCAGCCCGCCGCACAGGGCGATCGGCAGCGTGCCGTCGGCATCCATGGCGTGGGCCAGGCGCGCCACCTGGGTTCCCGCTGCCTGCAGGATGGCGCGGGCGGCGTCGTTCGAGGCGGCATGTTGCAGCACCACCGGCGCCAGTTGCGCATACCTGGTTTGCGAGGCGGCGGCCAGCCATTGCTGGAGGATTTCCCGTGCGGCCGGATCGCGGGGCCCGCCTGGCGCCACGCCGCACGCTTGCGCCACGGCGTCGGCAAACGCGTCTGCTGGCCGCCGGCCGTCGAAACTTTGCTGCATGTGATTGATGGCGTGCAGCCCGATCCAGGCGCCGCCCGCTTCGTCGCCGGACGGGAAACCCCAGCCGCCTACTTCCAGGTGACGGCCATCGGCCAGCCTGACTTCGCCCACGCTGCCCGTGCCCAGCGCGATGATGGCGCCGGCCGCGCCGTCATGCGCGCCCAGCACGGTGGTGTGGCCGTCCGATGCCAGCGCCAGGCTGGCGTAGCCGGGATTGGCGGCGGTGAACTGCGCCGCCCATTGCCGGTTATGCACGCCGGCCAGCCCCAGGCCCAGCCCGATCGCCGTGCGCGGCGCCACTGGCAGGCCAGCGCTTGCAAAGGCGGCAGCGATAGCCTGTTCGACGGCGGTCCAGGCGTTGGCAATGCCGAGCGACAGGCCGGAAGGGCCGGCCGTGCCGGCGCCGAGGTGGACCGGTATGCCGGAAGCTTGGTGGGGGGAATGGGCCAGGCAGGCGCGGGTGCCGCTGCCGCCGCCGTCCACGCCGATGAGAAATTCGATCATGCGGCACTATAGAGTGTGGCAAAGCGCGCTGTCAAAAGGTGTTTGGCCGGGTTTGAACGGTAAGCGATTCAATTTCTCGTGCGCGGCGCCGATAATGTCATAATGAAACCGCATAGCCATGGGCCAAGGACGGAGGACCACAGATGATCAAATACCTGGGAACCAAAAATACCAAGGACGGCGGGGTGCTGTATATTTTCCTGATTAACGGCTTGCAAAAAGAAATCCGCGAAGCCGCGCTCAAGCAGTATCCCGGTTGCTACGATGCCTTGCCGGCCACGGCCAAGGCCCGCATCAGCGCCAACCGTGCCTGGCTGTCGAAGACTTGAGCCGGTGATAGTTCCATCCTTCCTGCTGCGGCGCGGCGCGCTGGCGTTCGTTGCAACACTGAGCCTGGCCGGCGGTTCGGCGCTGGCCCAAAACGTTCCCACCACGTTCGGCACCATCATCGGCAACGGTTTGCTGTGCCGTGACCAAACCGCCAATTTTTATTACTACGATTACCTGGTCAAGCATTTCGGCCCGGCCTACAAGCACGAGGGCGGCGCCTTCTGGTTCCGCACCGACGGCGCCAGCCTGTGGGGCCGCGAGATTTCCGAAGTGATGGTCAGCGACGATACCAGCACCTATATTTTCGTGGGCGCGGTGGCCGAGGCCACGCCCGAGGAACTGCAGCAAGCCATCATCACCCAGGTAGGCGTGCACCATATCCGCATCGACACGTCCGCCTACCCGGTGCGCGAGGCCAAGCCGGCCAGCCGCATCGTTTATTTCGATACCAAGTCGAAGATCTACTGCGCCAAATACAAGCCGTTACCCCCGGTGCAGCCTCCCCCAGTGCGCTCGCGCTAATCAGTGAGGGCCGCCAAAAACCTACTGCGCGGCGCGCTATCGCCTCTCCGCTGCTCAGCGTACATCCGTACGCTTGCGCTACTCAAGGCGATATCGAGCCGCTCGCTACGGTTTTTGACGGCCCCCATGAAACAAAGCTTAGGGGCTAGAATACCGGCACGCGCACTCTCAAGGTTTTCATGTACACGCAATACTTCAACCTGAAACAATCGCCGTTCTCCATCGCGCCCGACCCGCGCTACCTGTTCATGAGCGAACGCCATCGCGAAGCGCTGGCGCATCTGCTGTATGGCATCGGTAGCGGCGGCGGTTTCGTGCTGCTTACCGGGGAAATCGGCGCCGGCAAGACCACGGTCTGCCGCTGTTTCATGGAGCAGATTCCCGAGAATTGCAAGCTGGGCTATATCTTCAACCCCAAGCTCACGGTCGAGGAACTGCTACTGACCATCTGCGACGAGTTCGGCATCGATTTGCCGCCGCAGGGTGCTGGTGCGGTCAGCGTCAAGGGCTATGTCGATGCCATCAACGCCTATTTGCTGGCCAGCCACGCGCAGGCCAAGAACAATGTGCTGATCATCGACGAGGCGCAAAACCTGTCAGCCGAGGTGCTCGAGCAACTGCGCCTGCTGACCAACCTGGAAACCAGCGAACGCAAGCTGCTGCAAATCATCCTGATCGGCCAGCCCGAGCTGCGCACCATGCTGGCCCGGCCCGAGCTGGAGCAACTGGCGCAACGCGTGATCGCGCGTTACCACCTGGGTTCGCTATCGGAGGCGGAGACCTCTGCCTATATCGAGCACCGCCTGGCAGTGGCCGGCGCGGCGGCCATTGCGCCGTTTCCGCGCCGCTTGATGGGCCTGGTGCATAGCCTGACCAAGGGCGTGCCGCGCCGCATCAACTTGCTGTGCGACCGCGCGTTGCTCGGTGCCTACGTGGAAAACCAGCCGCAAGTGTCGCGCATCATCTTGCGGCGCGCGGCGGCAGAAGTGTTCGCGGGTGCCGACAGTGCCGGGTCGGGCGGGCAGGGTGGCGCGTTCGCGTCCGGTGCGCGCTGGCCGCTGGTGGCTGCCGGCGTGGCCGGTGGTGTCGTGCTCAGCGTGTTGTTATTGCAGTTTGCCGAGCGGCAGAAAACCAGCGTGCCGGCCGAGGTGGCGGCCGTGGCGGCGCCGAGCAAGCCAGCAGCCGGTCGCGGCAAGGCCAGCGATAATGGGCAGGAAACCGGGGCGGGCGCCGCGCGGGCGGCGACAACCGGTGGCGGCGCCACGAGCGCGCCGGCGTCGGCATCCTTGTCTGCGGCTGGGTCCGCGACGGCGACTTCTCCTGCCGAGTCCGGTGTAGCGACCGACAAGGCTGCCGCCTTACGTCAACTGGCCGGCCTGTGGGGACTCACGCTGACCGACAGCGATCCGTGCAGCGCCGCAGCGCGCCTGAACCTGCGCTGCCTGCAAACCCGCGGCGGCATCGATGAATTGCGCCAGCTTGACCGGCCTGCCGTGCTGACCCTGCGCGACAACCCGGTGATTCCCGGCTACGTGCTGCTGACTTCGCTCGATGCGAAGAACGCCACCATCACTGCGCCCGGCGGCCAGCCCGAGCGCGTGACCGTGGCCGCGCTGGCCGCCCGGCTCGACGGCGAGTTCACGACCTACTGGCGCGCGCCTGTCAACTGGCGCGACCAGGTGGTGGCGGGCGATCGCGGCCCCGACGTCGATTGGCTGGCCCAGCGCCTGGCGCAACTGTACGAACTGGCCGCGCCCAGGGAAAACCAGCCGCTCGACACTGCGCTGGTCCAGCGCCTGCGCCAGTTCCAGGCCGCGCAGCAGCTCAAGGCGGACGGCGTGGCCGGTCCGAAAACATTTATCCGGCTGTACCAACTGGGCCGCGTGCAAGAGCCGCGCCTGCTGGCGCAGTCTGCGGCCGGAGCGGGGAAATAATATGTCTTACATCCTGGAAGCGCTGAAAAAAGCGCAAGCCGAACGTCAACTCGGCAGCTCTCCCACCATCCACGCGCCCACCTTGCAGGCCGGCGCGCATACCGCTGCCTCCGGCCGCCTCAAGAGGCCGGTAATGCTGGCGCTGGTGGCGATGGCGGTTGTCATCGTGGTGCTGCTGGTCTTGATGCTACGGCCGGCTTCGCTGGTAGCGCCTGCTGTCTCCAGCGCACCGGCTGCACCGGCTATGCCGGCTGGTTCTGTGGACGCTGTTGCCTCCACGCCGCAGCAACCGGTGCCAGCGCCACAACTGCCAGCGGCGCTGCCGGAGCCAGTTACCGCGCTGCCGCCACCGGTCGCCACGGTGACGACGCCGCTCGCGCAACCGTCGACGTCGCCGGAAAAATCGGCGACCGCGCTGGCGCAACAGTCAACCCCGCTGGCGCGGCCATCGACGCCGGCGGCTGCATCGATGGCATCCCCGGCGCCGGCTGCCATGCCTGCGCCAGCAACCGCCGCCAGGGGGGAGGAGCCGGTGCTCAATCTGCGAGAACTGCCGGAACCGATACAGCGCGCGATTCCTCCGGTGACGGTGGGCGGCTACATATACTCCAGGAATGCCGCCGACCGGCTGCTGCTGGTGGACAAGATCCTGCGCCGCGAGGGCGAGGAAGTGGCGCCGGGCCTGTTGCTGGAAAAGCTGAACCCGAAAGAAGCCGTGTTCAATTACAAGGGCTACAGGTACCGCGTCCCGTATTGAAGAATCTATCCCGGCAGGGAATGAGGCGCGCAAGCAGCGCCTCCTCCCTACCGGAATAGATTCTAAATTGTCATCAAAGCGTCACGGTGCGGTGATAACTTGATCCCCATTGCAAACATTGCAGGGGGTGACCATGAAATACCTGACGCTGCTGCCTTTCCTGATCGCTGCCGCCATGACCATGCCGCGTGCCCATGCGGCGGTCCACACGGTGTACACCGCCATCGACAGCGAACCGAGCACCTACATCACGGCGCTGGTGTGCCTGCTGCTGATCCTGCTGGCGAATGGCCGCTCGCACAACGACCGCTTCCGCCATCTGGACGAAGAGCAATAGGTCTTACGGTACCTGCCGCGTTGAATGTTGCTGCGTATAATGTGCGGCAATAGCAATGACGTTGCGGGGAGAGTAATTCATGCATCAAGCAAGTTCCGCACAGCTGCGCCAGGTGCTGGGCGTGATCGGCACGTCGGGCAGCGGCAAGACCACGCTGCTGGAATTCCTGATCGCGCAACTGGCGGACCGTGGTCTCAAGGTCAATGTGATCAAGCACAGCCACCACGACCTGGAGCTGGAACCACCGCGCAAGGACAGTGCGCGCCTGCGCATGGCGGGCGCGGCCGAGGTGATGGTGGCGTCGCCGTTCCGCTACGCCATCGTCCACGAGTTGCGCGGCGCCCCCGAGCCGACGCTGGAGGAGCAACTGGCGCGCCTGTCACCGGCCGACCTGACCTTGCTCGAAGGCTTTAAAAAATATCCGATCGACAAGCTGGAAGTGTACCGCCGCGAACAGGGACGCGAACCGCTCTATCCGCACGATGCGCACGTGGTGGCGGTGGCGTCCGATTTGCCGCGTCCGCAGGAATTGCCGGACAGTACAGTCTGGCTGGACTTGAACGCGCCGCAGGACGTGCTGGACTGGCTGCTGGCGCTGGTGGAAAAAAAGCGCGTTTAAATCTCGCCGCCGGCCTAAAGTTCCGGCGTGGTCTTCCGTAAATAAGGGATACGCCTTAAAGGAGGACACCATGGACGTTTCCAACATTGCCCAGCTTGCAACCAGCATTTCCGACACCGGCAACAAACAGGCGGTGGGAATTGCCGTTTTGAAAAAGGCGCAGGATATCCAGGCGTCCAGCGCCAATGCGCTGATCGAGGCGATTCCGCCGGTGCCATCGGCGCCGCGCCTGCCTTCCAACCTCGGCAACACCATCAATACCACCGCCTGACAGCGGTGCCAGCGTCGGCCTCCCATGCGGACAGGGCGCGCGGGCTAGCCGTGGCAGCGTGATTGCTGCTACGCTGCGTCTGCACACCATTATCTTCGAGGAGAACCGACCATGAACCAACGCCACGCCCTGATCGCCGCCGCCCTGGCAGCTGTTTGCACCGCCAGCACGGCCACCGCTGCCACCCCATCCATGGCCGGCTCGGCTGATACCGAAAAATGCTATGGCGTTGCCAAGGCCGGCCAGAACGACTGCGCCGCGGCCGACGGCTCGCATTCCTGCGCAGGCCAGGCCACGACCGATAACGCCCCGGTCGAATGGAAAAACGTTCCCAAGGGAACCTGCGACAAAGTCGGCGGCAAGACCACGCCACCCGCCAAGTAAGCTCACGCGGCGCTCGCCTGTTTAACCGCAACAAGTTGGCCAGTAATTCCGCCGTGCCTGCCTCTGGATCACGCGCCTTCGGCGTGGGCGTCGGCTTGCGCGCGCCGCACCACCGGCAGTTTCTCGACGACCGGCCGGCGGTGGACTGGCTCGAAGTTCACACCGAAAACTACCTCGACCAATCGGGCCGCGACTGGCATGTGCTGCAACAGTTGCGGCGCGCTTATCCGGTCAGCTTGCATGGCGTGGGGCTGGGCCTGGGCTCGGCGCGCGGCTTTTCCATGCAGCACCTCGAGCGCGTCCGTGCGCTGGTGCGCAACATCGAGCCGTGCCTGGTATCCGAGCATTTGTGCTGGGGCGCGGTGGGCGACCGCCACCTCAACGACCTGCTGCCTTTGATACTGGACGCCGCCGCGCTCGACCTGCTGTGCGACCGCGTGGACCAGGTGCAAAACGCATTGCAACGGCAACTGCTGCTGGAAAACGTTTCCACCTACGCCAGGTTCCATGGCGACAGCATGAGCGAGGCGCAGTTCCTGGCCGCGCTGGCGGCACGCACCGGCTGCGGCTTGCTGCTCGACATCAACAACCTGTACGTCAACCAGTGCAACCACGGTGAAGACGCGCTTGAAGCGTTGCTCGCGATCGCCCCCGGCACGGTAGGCGAACTGCACCTGGGCGGCCACCTGGTCACACCGCAAGCAGTGATCGACCACCACGGCGCCGCCGTCGCCGAGCCCGTGTGGCAACTGTATGCTGCTGCGCTGGAGCGCTTTGGCGCCGTACCGACCCTGGTCGAGTGGGACACCGAAATCCCGCCACTGGGCGTGTTGCTGGACGAGGCGGCGAAGGCGAGGGCGCTGCAGCACAGCCAACTGGTCGAACCGGTGGCGTTTTCCAGCCACCAGATAGTGTCGCCGCAGCACAGCTACTTGCTTGCACCGGTGGCGCAACATGATATCGTCACCTTGGTTGGACCTGGTGCGGGCGATAGTGCGGCCGCTTCGGGCGTGGACCGCAGCACAGCCGGTCACGGCGCAGACGGCAGTGCCGCCACGCTTGTCCCAGGCCAGCAACTGTTCGCTGACGCTTTGCTGAACCTGGAAGCCGCGCCGCCGGCGCTGGCGTTATGGCGCGAGCATCCGCACAATCGGCACCGGCTGGCGCTGTATCGCGGCAACCTGGCTGCCACCGCGACCAAGGCATTGACGGCTGCCTACCCGGTCATTGCCGCGCTGGTCGGGACCGAATTTTTCGGTGCGCTGGCCCATGCCTATGTGCGCGCCCGGCCGTCGCACGATGGCGACCTCAATCGCTTCGGCGGCCAACTGGGCGAATTCCTCGACGATTTTCCGCACGCGGCCCAATTGCCTTACCTGGCCGACATGGCGCGCCTGGAATGGGCCGTGCACCGCGCCCACTATGCGGCCGACGCGGAACATGTGACGGCGCAGCAACTGGGCGAGCTGGCGCCGGCGCAACTGGAAGCGGTCCGGCTGCGCCTGCACGACGCCTGCGTGCCGATGCGGTTCGACTGGGCGGTGGTGTCGCTCTGGCTGGCGCACCAGCCAGAGCCCACCAACGATTTTCCCACCGACATGGCAGTGCAGGAAGCTGGTGTGGTGGCGCGTCCCGGCTGGCGCGTGCAGGTAGGTGCGCTCGGCGCGGGTGGCTATGCCGCGTTGACGGTGTTGCGCGCGGGCGGCACCTTCGGGGCTGCGCTCGATGCGGCGTTCGACGTGGAAGGGGATTTCGATGTGGCGGGGCAGTTGCGCCTGTGGCTGGACCTGCAACTGATCGTCGCTACAGAACGCCAGACTGAACCTTCATAGCGGCGTTGCAGGCACGTACTGTCTGCGTCGCTGCGCCTTGCATCGTGGGTGAGCAGGCGCGCTAGTTTTCCCGGTGGAAGGCGCGCAGCAGGCGGGCTTCGCCCGTGAGATCCTGGTGCAGCTGGTTGGCGCGCGCGGTCAGTTCCATCATGCGGCCGATATGGGCATCCTCGAAACGAGCCAGCTCCTCGGTGGCGGCCAGCAGCGCCTGCGCCAGCTTGGTGCGGGCGGTTTCGTACAAGGTGCCGTTGTATTGCGTGGTGTTCTTCAGCAATTCTTCGGCATTCTCAATTACTTCGCGCAGATCGCCAAGCAAGCGTTCCTGGGTGGGCTTGGCTGGTTGTGGACCGTCCATGACGTCCCCCTGTTCAATAAGCGTTTCAATATAACGTTGGCGCCCGCCACAGACCGCAGCCGACCCCACACTATACGAGCTGGGAGCGCTGGCCGCGTTACGCGGTGTCATGGACCGCGCAGCGTTTTCAGCTTAGCGCATTATTTCCACAATGCAAGATAAATCATACGGGATCGACGCTGATACGGATGTCGCCCACGGTGACCTGCTGGCCGGCGCGGATCTTGGCGGTCTTGCGCAGCTCCTGCTTGCCGTCCACCTTGACGTCGCCGCTGGCCACCATCATCTTGCCGGCGCCGCCGCTGTCGCACAGCCCCACGAGCTTGAGCAACTGATTCAACTCAACAAATTCCCCATTCAACTCAAAACTGACTTTCTGCATTTTTTCCTCTGATACCATGGTTTTCAAGTACGGGCTCCCGCCAGGATAGTGTAGCGGTATTCCGACAGGCGCACAGTTTACCGTGCAACTCGTATTTGCCAGCAAGAAAAACTGGTAGTGTGACTTATACCTCTTTACGTTGAGTGCTGTTCTACCTTCGAGGTGGCATCATGAACAAGCTTTCGATGGTTATCACCGTGGCTGGCTGGTCCTGCTGTGGCGCCGCAGCGGCGGGCGATACCCCGCTACCGCTGCTGGTCCAGCCCAGCGAAGCGCGCGCCGATTTCCGGCCGCTGCTGGCCGATCGCAACCGTCGCTACTCGAGCATCGCGGAATTCGAAACCCATATGGGGCGGGCGGTAGGCGCGGTGACCGCCGGCATCTTGCGCGAAACCGGTCCGGGCGCCGAACGCAACACCGCGCTGGCGCTGCGGGCGCGGCCCACCACGGCTTTCACTTCGCTATCGATGGGATACTCGGTCACGCCGCGCAGTTCGGTGATGGCGATGGCCACCTACGGCAAGACCGACGGCTACGGCAGCCCGGACAGCCTGATGGCGCAAGTGTCTTCGGTGCGCACGATGGCGTTCAGCGTCGGCTGGTCCACGCGGGAAATTTTCGATAACCGCGACCGCATCGGCATCACGGTGTCTGTGCCGGCCAAGGTGCGTACCGGCGTCCAGCAGGGCAGCGGTCAGGCCGCCTACATGGGCAGCCAGGCCTTCGGCGCCCCGGCCCTCAATCTGCAACCGACCGCCACCGAGCGCGATATCGAATTCGGCTACAGCACCACGGTCGGCGGCAGCCGCGATGGGCGCGGCGGCAAGGTGACGGGCGCCGTGATGTTGCGCTTCAACCCCGGCCACGACGCCAATGCCGCGCCGGACTGGCTGGCCGGCGTGCGTTACTCGCACGGTTTCTGAGTCAATCAATGCCGATCAGCCCGGGCGGGTCATGTCGATGGGCTAGCGTCCGCTAGTCGAATGGATACTGATCAGCCCGGGCGGGTCATGTCGATCGGCACAATCCACTGCTCGAACTGCTCCGCCGTCACGTAGTTCAGGGCCAGTGCGGCCTGCTTGAGCGTGGTGCCTTCGTGCTGGGCTTTCTTGGCGATTGTGGCCGCCTTGTCGTAGCCGATATGCGGCGCCAGCGCGGTGACCAGCATCAGCGAGCGTTCCATCAGTTCGGCAATGCGGTCACGGTTCGGCTCGATGCCGTGCACGCAATGTTCTTCCAGGCTGCGCATGCCGTCGGCCAGCAGGCGCGCGCTTTGCAGGAAGTTGTGCGCGATCAGCGGCTTGTACACATTCAACTCGAAGTTGCCCGACGCGCCGCCCATGGTGATCGCCACGTCGTTGCCGAACACCTGGCAGCACAGCATGGTGACTGCTTCGCACTGGGTGGGATTGACCTTGCCCGGCATGATCGAGCTGCCCGGCTCGTTTTCGGGAATCGTGATTTCACCGAGGCCCGAGCGCGGACCGGAGGCCATCCAGCGTATGTCGTTGGCAATTTTCATCAGCGCCGCGGCCAGCGTTTTCAGCGCGCCGTGGGCCGAGAGCAGGGCGTCGTGGCCGGCCAGCGCGGCAAACTTGTTCTCGGCGGTGCGGAACGGCAGCGCCAGCGCGTGTTCCAGTTCGGTGGCGATGCGGGTGGCGTATTCCGGATGGGCGTTCAGGCCCGTGCCTACCGCCGTGCCGCCGGCCGCCAGTTGCAGCACGTCGGGCAGGGCGGCCTGAATCGCGTGTTCGGCGAAGTCCAGGTGCGCCACGTAGCCCGAGAATTCCTGTCCCAGCGTGAGCGGCGTAGCGTCCTGCAAGTGGGTGCGGCCGATCTTGACGATGTCGGCAAAAGCCTCAGCCTTGGCGTGCAGACTGGCGCGCAACTGGCGCAGGCCGGGCAGCACGTTGTTGGCCAGTGCCAGGGCGGCGGCCACGTGGATGGCGGTGGGGAAGATGTCGTTCGAGGACTGGCCCTTGTTGACGTCGTCATTCGGGTGCAGCAGGCGCGATTCGCCGCGCACGCCACCCATCAGTTCGGAGCCGCGGTTGGCCAGCACTTCGTTCATATTCATGTTCGATTGCGTGCCCGAGCCGGTTTGCCACACGGCCAGCGGGAATTCGGTGGGGTGCTGGTTGGCCAGCACTTCGTCGGCGGCGCCGGTGATCGCGGTGGCCTTGGCGACGTCGAGCAAGCCCAGGTCGAGATTGACGCGGGCGGCAGCGCGCTTGACGCTGGCCAGCGCGTGGATTAGCTCGAGCGGCATGCGCTCGGTGGAAATGTGGAAATGCTCGAGGGAACGCTGGGTTTGTGCGCCCCACAATTGTTCAGCCGGTACATCGATGGGACCAAAGCTGTCTTTTTCGCTACGGGTACTCATAAAGGTTCCTTTTTGGAAATGGCAATCATTCTCATCCGGCATGCATCAACCAGTGTAGCGCACTTCGGAAAAATTTACTGAGGGCTACAAAAACTGGATTTCCAGCCGTTAATGAAGAAGATTCCCAGATGTCGCCTGGCGGCCTATCGATTATGCAACGCTTCTTCACTCACAATTTGCTTCACCTGTTGGCCGTGCTGGCGCTGGTCGTCCAGGCGCCCATGCCGCACGCCGCCGAGCTGGGCGACGTTGCTGCGCGATCCTATATCGGCCAGCCGCTGTCGGCCGATGTCGAACTGCTGGCTGGCGATGGCGGCCCGGTGCAAGCCCGGCTGGCGCAGCTGGATGTCTATCGCGGCGCCAACATCACCATGAATCCGGCGCTGGCGTCGGTCAAGATGGCCGTGGTGCGGCGCGACGGCAAGGATGTCCTGCACATCTCCACCGCCGGTGCCGTCAATGCCGATTACGTGCACGTGTACGTGGAGTTGACGGCGGGCGGGCGGCGCGATATCCGCCTGGCCACGGTCTGGTTGCAGCCCGATCCCAATCCGGCGCCGCCACCGGTCCGGGTAGCGCCAGCAGTAACGGCGCCTGCCGTGGTTGCCCCCGCCGAGCCGGCCAGGGTGGCCGACAGCGCCGCACCGACCGCTGCCGCCCGCCTGATGCGCGATCGCACGCGCCCGGCGCCGATGCCGTCGTTCCACGAATCGGAAGTGGGCGGGCCGGGCGGCTTGAAAGCTGCAGCGGCGCAGGCCCGGCCGCCAGCGCTGGTGCCGGTGCGCGATATTCCTGAACGGATTTCCGCAGCGCTTGGCTCGCGCGTGATAGCGCCAGCGAGGGCGGCAGGGACGCC
Organism: Duganella zoogloeoides; assembly: GCF_034479515.1. NCBI lineage: Bacteria > Pseudomonadati > Pseudomonadota > Betaproteobacteria > Burkholderiales > Oxalobacteraceae > Duganella > Duganella zoogloeoides. Next base: position 4,579,115 of record NZ_CP140152.1, on the reverse strand, counting down.
GGTATCCAGTGCGGCCGGGAATCGCATGGCGAAGCCAACCAACACGCCAACTGGTGCAATCGATCCTAAATTGGCAGATAGGCACGGGCCAGGCGATTCTGAACGGGCGGACAAATCTGTAGGAGCAGGCGCGGCTAAACCGGCGGACAAGCCCACCGTGGGGGGCGTTCCTAAACGGGCTGACAAGCCAGCGGAGGCGCTGGCGTCGAAGGCCGATAACAAGCACGCTGCCAAGACAGAAGCCGTCGCCGCTGCACCAGCCGGCGCCAGCCAGTTGGCCGCCACCACCATCACCGCTGCACCACCGCCGCAAGTGGCGCAGGCGTTGTTGCCAATGCCGCCCCTGCCATTGCCGGCCGGTGTGAAAAAAATGGCGGCGCCAGCAGCTTGCGCGCCGTCCGGCGCCAGCGCCAAAGAGTGCCGGGCACTCGACCTGCAGAGCCAGGCGCTGTCCACCAAGCTGGTGGAACTGGAAGGCAAAGTGAAGCAATTGCAAAGCGCGCTGGCCGGGTCCACCGGTGCGGCGGCTGCGGCGCAGGTGGCAAAACAGGCCACCCCGGCGGCGGCACCTGGCGCCAAGCCCGACGCGCCGGCTGCCGCCACCAAGCTCTTGACCATCGCCTCCGGCATGGGCGATGCCCGGACCGCCTCGGCAGACGTGCCGGTGGCCGCGAAGCCAGGCGCGGCTGCGGCGCCAGACTCACGGGACGCAGCCGCGCAAGCAGCGACGCCAGACGCGCAGGGGGGAGCGAAGCAAGTCGCGGCGCCAGGCACGCCGGTCGCCGAGAAGCACCCCGCGCCGAGTGAGGCGCCGAAGACCGGAGCCGCCACCGCCAAAGCAGCCACCGCTGAATCAACTACCGCAGAAGCAACTGCCGCAGACGAAACTGCCGCCGCCCCGCCACCAGCGCCGGTACAGCAACGCCGCGTGCTGCCCAAGCTGAAGTACAAAAAGGAAAAGCCGCCCGAGGAGCAGTCGAGCAAGCTGCCGCTGATTATCGGTGGCCTGGGCGTTGCCTTGCTGGCTGGTGCTGGTGCGCTGTTCTACCTGCGCCGCAAGAAGTCGGGCGCGCCGCTGAAGATCTGGCAAGGCTTCCGCAAGAAACAGGGCCCGGCCGATGCGGCGGGCGACGATTTCCGCGAAGTTCCCACGCCCAAATCAACGGTCCCGGAACCGGCCGTGCAGCCATGATGCCAGCACTTTTCGCATAAGTATATTACTTGAATCTCTGTCAAGGCTCTGACGAACTGGGGTATAGTTATCGACGCTTCCAAGCTTCGTCTTCCCATTTTGAAAGAGCCCCATGACTGCAGCCGACCTCCCATCGCAGGACCAACAACAGTACCAAGCGTTCAAACAGCTCGGACTGAAACTCGATATGTCCCGTGGCAAGCCATCGCCCGAACAGCTCGACCTGTCGAACGCCTTGTTGAACGCCGTGGACGGTTACAAGGCTGCTGACGGCACTGACGGCCGCAACTACGGCGGCACCGTGGGCTTGCCAGAGGCGCGCGCACTGTTCGGCGAACTGCTCGATGTGCCGGCCGCGCAAGTGGTGGTCGATAGCAGCGCCAGCCTGTCGCTGATGCATGACGTGATCATGTACGCGCTCCTGAACGGCACGCCGGGCAATGCGCCCTGGGTGCGCGAGCCGGTCACGTTCCTGTGCCCGGTACCGGGCTACGACCGCCACTTCGCCATCTGCGAAACGCGCGGCATCAAGATGATCAACGTGCCGATGTATGACGACGGCCCGGACATGGACCTGGTGGAGAAACTGGTGGCCGAGGATGCCAGCATCAAGGGCATGTGGTGCGTGCCGAAGTACAGCAACCCGGGTGGCGTGGTGTATTCCGACGCCGTGGTGCAGCGCCTGGCCACGATGAAAACCGCCGCCCCCGACTTCATCCTGATGTGGGACGACGCTTATCGCTTCCACCACCTGGGTGCTGAAAAGCTGGAAGTGTTGAATATTCTCGAAGCGTGCGTCGCCGCCGGCCACCCGGACCGCGCCTTCGTGTTTGCGTCGTCATCGAAGGTGACCTGGGCCGGTTCGGGCATTGCCGCGCTGGCGTCGTCGCCGGCCAATATCGCCTGGTGGACCAAACATTCGGGCATACGCAGCATCGGCCCGGACAAGATCAACCAGCTGCGCCACGTGCGCCTGCTGAAAGACCTGCCGACCGTGGAAGCGCTGATGGAGCAGCACGCCGCACTGCTGAAACCCAAGTTCAACGCCGTGCTGGCGCAATTCGAACAATACCTGGGCAATGTGCCGGGCGTGAGCTGGACCCGTCCGCAAGGCGGCTACTTCATCGACCTGGTCACCCCGGACGGCGCCGCCAAGCGCACGGTCGCACTGGCCAAGGAAGCGGGCATTACCCTGACGCCTGCTGGCGCTGCTTTCCCGTACGGTAACGATCCAAAAGACCGCCATATCCGCATCGCCCCGAGCTTCCCGTCGCTCGACGAAATCACCCAAGCCGCCCAAGGCATCGCCCTGTCCCTGCGCGTCGCCCTCGCATAGAACTTTGGGGTCAGTGCCGACATTCAGACACGAGCTGATCGCTATGGTGACCAACACCGTACAGATAAGTTCAAAAATGTCCGAATGTCGGCACTGACCCCGAAGTGGGGGCAAAAAAAGAGCGCCTCGTTGGGCGCTTTTTTGCTGGGCTCGCTGTTTTACTGCCGGGCCATGCCGGGGACGGTGTTCATCCACGGATCGGCCAGGTCGCGGATTTCGCGGTCGTTGGCCAGGATTTGTTTGAGCAAGTCGATCTTGCGCAGGCGGGGCGCGCCGTCGAGGGCAGGGACGCCGGTGGCCGTGGCGCGGGCCGCGCTGGTGCATTGGGTTTCCAGTTTGCCGACGCCGTCCCAGTCGCCCATGCGCGCGGCGGCAGCCATTTGGGTGCTCAGGCCGGCAATGTTTTCGTACATAGCGAGGACTTCGGAAGTGTTCATCAGTTCACCTGGAAAGTTGCGACATCAAGACGGATTACCGCATGTCTTGATTAACGTCCACTTAAACGGGAACTTGAGGGTAAAAACAAAATAATTTGAAAAAAGATGAAAAAAAAGCTGCCGGACCGAAATCAGGCAGCTTTGCTTATGAAATGTTGTCGCTTATTTCACGAGTTCTTCCAGGCCGGCCGACAGTTCGTCCGGTGGCGGCATGTCGTCGATCAGGGCGTCGTCGTCCAGTCCCAGTTCTTCGGCCAGTTCGGTCGGGTAGCAGGCGGCGATTTCTTCGGCGGTCAAGCCAGCTTGCTCCACGCGTGCGCGCCAGGCGGCCAGCGAGACGACCGCTGCCAGGCGATTGAGCTCGCCGTCCTTGTGCGGCTCGGGGAAGGCCACGATGGTTTCCGCAAACGCTTCCGGGAACTTCCAGCGGCGGGCCAGTTCGGCGCCGACGTCGGCAAACGTGTAGCCGAACGAGGCCACTTCGGCGTCCAGGCGGCGCGAGTCCATCGGGCCGGCCACTTTATCGAGAGCCATGGCTTTTTCCGGCATGGCCGAGTGGATCACCAGCTGGCCGATGGCGTGCATCATGCCGATGGTGAAGGCGAGGTCGGTGTTTTCCTTGGTCTTCTTGGCGATCCACTTGGCCGACACCGCGGTGTGCAGGCTGTAGCGCCAGAATTGCTTGAGGTCGAGGCCGGGCACGGTCTTGAAGCCGCTGACCAGGCCGGAGCTGATGACCAGCGTGCGTACCGTGACGAAACCGAGCATCAGCACCGCATCTTCCACCGTGCCGATGCTGCGCGAGACGTGGTAGTAGGCCGAGTTGGCCAGGCGCAGCAGCTTGGCGCTCAGCACCGGGTCCGTCGACAGCTTCTTGGCGATTTCCTCGGTGGAGACGCTGGCCTTGTCGAAGCTGCTGATCAGTTCTTCGACGACTTTCGGGGCGGTAGGCAACGCGGTCGGATTCTGGAACAGTGCATCAAGTTTCATCGGGTATCTCCTGGTTGTTCCTGGTTATGGGCACGTTGCTATAGGTTAACTATATAGCGATTCGTCATGGGAAAGAAGCCTTTTGATGCCCGACCGTATCTTTTCTGCTGCCCCCCGTTTTACATTTGGGTGGGCGACCGCACAGAAGCTCAGCCGCGACCGGACTACAGTAGAACCCATGCACACAGCGTTGTGTGTCCCGTAGCTTCAACATTGACCCAAGGAGTGCATCATGAACGAAGATCAAGTCAAAGGTAAGGCGAAGGAAATCGGCGGCAAAATCCAGGAAGGCGCCGGTAAAGTGGTTGGTTCGTCCGAACAGCAGGCCAAGGGCCTGAATAAGCAAGCTGAAGGTAAGCTGCAGAAAAACGTCGGCGACGCCAAAGAAGCCATTGACGACACCCTCAAGGGTAACCGCAACTAAGCATCGCTTAGGATGCAGGTAAAACAAGGGCCGCATTTGCGGCCCTTTTGTCGTCTAACTTATTTCGTTGCTTCCGGCATCAGATTCTTCTTGAAGAACGCTTCGATCATGCCGTACACGTGACGCTGCGGCACCTTGCCCGAGATGCCGTGCTTGGCGCCAGGGTAGGTCATCAGGTCGAACTGCACGTTGCGCGCCACCAGCGCGTCGATCATGCGCGTGGTGTTGGTGAACAGCACATTGTCGTCGGCCATGCCATGCACCAGTAGCAGTTTCGATTTCAAGCCATCGACGTGCGAGAACACGCTGCCCGACTTGTAGCCGGCCACGTTCAGCTTTGGCGTGCTCATGAAGCGCTCGGTGTAGTGGGTGTCGTACAGCGACCAGTCGGTCACCGGCGCCACCGATACGCCCATGGCAATCTTGTCCGAACCCTGCGACAGCAGGCGCAAGGTCATGAAGCCGCCATAGCTCCAGCCGAATACACCGATGCGTTTCGGATCGATGAAGCTCTGCTGGCTCAGCCATTCGATGCCGGTCAGTTGGTCTTCCACTTCCGCGCGGCCCATGTCGAGGTAGATCGGGTCGGTAAAGGCGCGTTCGCGGCGGCTCGAACCACGGTTGTCGAGACGCCACACCACGAAGCCCTGCTGCGCCATGTACTGGTCGAACAGGTTGCCCCACTTGCGCGAGACGTGCTGCGCACCGGGACCGCCGTAGGTGGACAGGTACACCGGGTATTTCTTGGCCGGATCGAAGCCGGACGGCTTGGTGATCGAGTAGTACATGGTCTGGCCGTCTTTCGACTTGATGGTGCCGTATTCGGGGCGCAGGTGAGCGTCCAGATATTTCGCATACGGGTGGCTGGCGTTCAGCTCATTGTGCTCGAGCCAGCTGATCATGGTGCCGTCGGGACGGCGGATGCTCACCTGGGGCGGCGTGTTCGGATCGGAATAGGTATCGACAAACACTTCGCCATTGCCGGCGAAGTTGGAGTCGTGCCAGCCGTCGCCCTGGGTGATGCGGGTGGGCTTGTCGGCAGTGGAGCCGTCGAGCTTGAGCGCGTAGGTCTGGCTGTCGATCACCGCATCGCGGTTCGATTGCACGAACACGCGGCCGGTCTTTTCATCGACGGCCAGCAGGCGCTCGACGCCCCATTCGCCGCTCGAAATCGGGTGCAGCAGCTTGCCGTTCATGTCGTACAGGTACAGGTGCTTGCGGCCCGTGCGTTCCGACGACCACACAAAGCCTTTACCCTTGGCCAGGAAGCGCAGGTCTTCGAAGATGTTGACCCAGGTTTGCGAGGTTTCGGTGATCAGGGTGCGCTGCGCCAGCGTGGCGGCATCGACCGAGATCAGTTCGAGTTTTTTCTGGTCGCGGCTCTGGCGCTGGAACAGCAAAGCCTTGCTGTCGCTGCTCCAGTCGGCGCGCACCAGGTAGATGTCCTGTTCGGTGCCCAGGTCGACGTTGCGGATTTCGCCGCCGTTCGGCGAGACGATTTTCAGTTGTACGGTGGCGTTCGGGTCGCCGGCGGCAGGGTAGCGCTGGTCGATCACGTCGGTGCGATCGGCGTAAATTTCAAAGCGGCGCACGACCGGCACTTGCGCTTCGTCGTAGCGCTTGAAGGCAATGGCGGAATCGTCCGGCGCCCAGTAGTAGCCGGTGGTCTGGTGCATTTCTTCCTGCGCTACGAACTCGGCTTCGCCGTTGTGGATGGTGCCGGCGCCGTCGGTGGTCAGCTGGCGCTCCTGGTTATTGCTCAGGTCGATCACGAACAGGTTCTGGTCGCGCACGAACGACAGGTAGCGGCCTTTCGGCGAGATTTTCGGATCGAGCACATTGCCCTTGGCGACCAGGCGGGCGGCATCGGGTTTGGCGGCGTCGATCAGGTACAGGTTGCCGGCGATCGGCACCAGCAGCTGCTTGCCGTCCGGCGACCAGCTGTAGTTGAGGATGCCCTTGAGGGCGGCGGTGCGGGCGCGTTCGCGGCGCGCTTTTTCGGCGTCGGACAGGTTCTCTTCCGGCACCAGGGTTTTCGAGTCGACCAGGCGGTGCGTCGATTTGTTCTTCAGGTTGTATTCCCACAGGTCGAGCTGGAACTGGTTGTCGTCGCGGCCCTTGAGGAAGGTGACACGGGCGCCGTCCGGCGACACTTTCAGGTTGCGCACGCCGGGGCCGCTGAGCGACGGGTCGGAATGGATGCGGTCCAGGGTAAGTTTCTCGGCGGTGGCGTGGCCGCCGGCCAGCATGGCGCAAAGCGTGATTGGTGCGAGAATAAAGCGCATTGAAGAATGTCTCGGAAATTGGGCAATCCGTGACGATACCAGACTGTACCAATCGTGGCGAGGTAGCAATGTTCTGAATAAAACGGTCAATACCGTTTATAGTTTGGTGCGGCTTTTACGAACCGCACCAGCGTGGGGATCAGGCCTGTGCCACCTTCAGGCGCGCCAGCGACAGCCGTTGCAGGGCCCAGCTCAGCAGCAGCGCCGCCACCGTCAGCCCCACCACCAGCCCGATCCAGAAACCGGACGCCGCCATCGGCTGCGCCGGTGCAAGCGGCAGCCATTGCGGCGCCAGTCCCAGCCAGCAGCCGATCGGCAGCGCGAAGCCCCAGAACGCCGTCACCTGGATCACCATCGGCTGGCGCGAGACCTTGTAGCCGCGTATCGCGCACGATGCCGCCACCTGCGTGGAATCGGACAGCTGGAACAGCGCCGCGAACAGCAGCAGGTGCGCGCACAAGTCCTGTACCGCCGGGTCCGATGTGTAGGCCCGGGCGATCTGGTAGCGGAACAGCACGATGAAAATCGCCGACACCACGCCGAACGCCAGTGACATCCACACGCCCACCCACGAAATGAACCGTGCCCGCGCCGGCTCGCCTTCGCCCATGGCCTGGCCCACGCGCGTGATCAGGGCGATGCCAAAGCTGAGCGGCACCATGAACACCAGCGACGTAAAGTTGAGCGCGATCTGGTGCGCCGAGATGGGTATCACGCCATAGCGCGCCACCAACAGGCTTACCGCGCCGAACGCGCTGACCTCGGCAAAATAGCTGACACCGATCGGCACGCCCAGGCGCAGCATGGAGGCGATTTCTGGCCAGTGCGGACCTTCCCAGTGGGTGAACGGGTACGTGGCGCGGTAGGCCGGCGCGCGGCGTATCCACAGCAGCATGGCAGCGAGCATCAGCCACATGCACAGCGCGGTGGACACGGCGCAGCCGACCCCGCCCAACTGCGGCATGCCCCAGTTGCCGAATACCAGCAGCCAGTTGACGAACACGTTCACGCACAGGCCCAGGATGGCGATCACCATCACCGGCCGCGTTTCGTTGATGCTGGTGCTATAGCCGTACAGTGCTCGGTACGCCGCGAACGGCGGCAGGCCCAGACTGATGATGTGGACGAACAGCTCGGCCTGGTGCTGGACGTGCGGGGTCAGGTACAAATGGTCGAACAGCAGCGTGGCCAGGTTGGCCAGCCCCATGGCGATCACGCCCACGCCCAGCGACTTCCACAGCGACTGGCGCACCGCGTGCGGCACCCGCGCCAGCTGGCCGGCGCCGATATCGTGCGCGACGATGCTGTTAATCGCCATCATGGTGCCGCTCACGGTGACCAGGATGATCGACCAGATCGACGCTCCCAGCGAGACCGCCGCCAGTTCGTCGGCGCTGGTATGGCCGGTCATGGCCACGTCCGCCACACCCATGCCCACCGTCGCCAGCTGGCCGATCAGCATGGGCCAGGCCAGCTGCCACAGCGAGGAAACTTCGGCGCGGATATTACGAACGGTGAACGAGTGCTGCATGGAAACCTGACCTGATGGGAGAAACCCTTGATTTTACTGTGAGACACACCAACTTGCGGATTATCATTTGGATCACGAACTCATTAAAGCTTTAATCTGCGCTAGACTGTTTTGACAGGACGGTGGACAGCCCATACAGGAGCAACAAGGTGGAATACAAGGATTATTACCAGACCCTCGGCGTGGCCAAGACGGCCTCCGAGGACGAGATCAAGAAGGCCTACCGCAAGCTGGTCCGCAAGTACCACCCGGATGTCAGCAAGGAAGCGGATGCACAAAAGAAAACCCAGGAACTCAACGAAGCCTACGGCGTGCTCGGCGACGCCGAAAAACGCGCGGCCTACGACGACCTCGGGCGCGGCCAGCAATTCCGCGCCGGCCAGGAATTCCGTCCGCCGCCGGGCTGGGGCGCAGGAGGCGGGCGTCCCGGCGCGGGGGGCTTCGGTGGCGGCGCCGATCCCAGCGACTTTTTCTCGGACCTGTTCGCCAACTTCGGCAACGGTGGCGGACGCCGGCGCCAGGCCTACCAGCCGCAAAAGGGCGACGACACCCACGCCAGCATCACCATCGACCTGACCGACTCGTACACCGGCGCCACCCGCAAGATCAGCCTGATGGTGGCCGAACGCGACGAACACGACCGCATCCACACGCGCGAGCGCACGCTCAGCGTGAATATTCCGAAAGGCGTGACGGCCGGCCAGCAATTGCGCCTGACCGGCCAGGGCCAGAATGGCGAAGCGGGGCCGGGCGACCTGTACCTGGAAATCCAGTTCAGCGCCAATGCCCGCTATCGCATCGACGGCCGCGATGTGTACCAGACCGTGCCGGTGGCGCCTTGGGAAATGGCCCTCGGCGGCGAGATCGAGGTGACCACGCCGTCAGGCAAAGTCAATGTGACGGTGCCGGCCGGTTCGCAAACGGGTCGCAAGCTGCGCCTGCGCGGGCGCGGCATACCGGGCAAGGAGGCCGGCGACCTGTACCTGCTGCTCGAAGTGGCGCTGCCGCCGGCCACCACCGATAAGGCGAAAGAACTGTATCAGCAGATGGCGCGCGACATGGCGTTCAATCCGCGCGCAGGAGGATGAACATGGCAACAGGCAATGAAACCATCGTCACAGCGGTGGTGATCGACGAAGTGGCCCTGACTCTGGACGAACTGGCGCACGCGTGCGCGGTGGAGCCGGGCTGGGTGGTGCAACGCGTGCGTACCGGCGTGCTGCTCGAAACGGCGCCCGACGATCATGCGGTATGGCGCTTCACCAGCGCCGACCTGGTGCGCGCACGGCGCCTGTGGCAGATCGAGCGCGATTTCGAAGCCAACGACGATGTTGCGGCGCTGGTGGTGGATCTGACGGAGGAGATTTCGCGGCTGCGCCAGAAGCTCAATGCCGCCGGCGTGCGATAGGCGCGCAACTGCCTGCCGGCAGCGCCGTCGCCGTGCATTGTTGCAGCAGCGGCGCGGTCAGACCGACGCTGCCGCACTGTGATCGTCCGGTCTTGGCAGCGCAGCGGCGCGGTCCGCTCAACGCTGCCGCAGGGCGATTGGCGCCGGGGCCGCGATGCCGGGCGGCGTCTCGGCGATCGGCGGCAGCGGACCGCTGGGCATTTCACTGCCCAGCCGGTAGAAATGCGCCGGCGCCTCCTGCGCGTGGTGCGGCACCGCGTGCGCGGCCAGGTCGAGGCCGTGGCCCGCATGTTCGAGGTCGAGGAACTGCTGCATCAACCACCGCGTGGCCGGGCCCGGCTCCTCGTCGCCCCGGCGTATCACGTACAGCGGGAAGCTGAACGAGCTGCCCTCGCTCACATCGAGCTGCACCAGGCGGCCCGCGTCCAGGTCCCATTGCACGAATTCCACCGGCATATTGCCCCAGCCGATGCCGCTGCGCAGCAGCGCATGCTTGGAGCTGAGGTCGCCCAGGCGCCAGTCGCGCAGCGCCATCACGCCGAAGTCCTGTCCCTTGGTCAATGTGCTGCGGTCGGTGAGCACCAACTGGGTGTGCTCGCGCAGCACCGCGCTCGGGATCTTGCCCTTGATCTGCGCCAGCGGATGGTCTGGCGAGGCGACCGGCACCATGGTCACGGAACCGCAGCTCTGGCGCTCGATGGTGTCCGGCGTGCCCGGCATCCAGCCGCTGACGCCGATCTTGCACGTGTTTTCCATTACAAGTTGCGTGACCGCGCCCAGCGCCTCGGTGCGCAGCCGCATCGAGACAGTGGGGAATTCCTTCTGGAATGCGTGCAGGATGCGCACCAGTTTGCAGGTCGAAAACATCACATCGACCACCAGCGACACTTCCGCTTCCAGCCCCGACGACAGCGCCTTGGCCCGCGCCCGCATGCCATCGACCTTGAGCGACACGGCGCGGGCGTCCGCCAGCAGCGCCTTGCCGGCCTCGGTGAGCACCGGCTTGCGCTTGCTGCGGTCGAGCAGCTCGATATTCAGTTGTTCTTCCAGGTTGGCAATGGTGTAGCTGATCACCGACTGGGTGCGGTGCAGCGCCCGCGCCGCGTGGGCAAAGCCGCCGTGGTCGATGACGGCAATGAATACGCGGAGCTGGTCGAGGGAGGGGAGGCCGGGGTCGCGCATGGTGCAAGTCCTTATATCTACAATATCGATAGATATCATTTAAATTTAGCGTGTTTCCTCGATACTAAACCCGTTCTATGATGGATGCAACTTACCACTTACCAGGAGCCCATCATGGCAACCATTCTTCATATCGATAGCAGCGCTCGTCAAACCGGTTCCCTGTCGCGCCAGCTGGGCGGCGAACTCGTTGCCAAATTGCAGGCTGCCAATCCAGCCGCCACCGTGGCACGCCGCGACGTGGCCCAGAACCCGCTGCCACACCTCACCGAATCGCTGATCGGCGCTTTCTTCACCCCGGCCGAGCAGCGCAACGCCGACCAGGCCTACGCCATCAAGACCTCGGACGCGCTGGTCGATGAGCTGCTCGCTGCCGACACCATCGTCATCGGCACCCCGATGTACAACTTCTCGGTGGGATCGAGCCTGAAAGCCTGGATCGACCACGTGGCCCGCGCCGGCCGCACGTTCCAGTACGGCGCCAACGGCCCTGAAGGTCTGGTCACCGGTAAAAAAGTGTACGTCGTGGTCGCCAGCGGCGGCGTGTACAGCGCCGGTCCTGCCGCCGGTTACGATCACGTCACCACCTACCTGCGCGCCGCGCTGGGCTTCCTCGGCATGACCGACGTGACGTTCATCCTGGCCGAAGGCGTGGCCATGGGCGAAGCGGCAGTGGCCGATGCCGTTGCCAAAGCCCGCAGCCAGATCGACGCGATCACCGGCTAATTTTCAGCACTGCTTTATCGACGCAAGCCCCGCTGGACGGGGCTTCGTCGTTTTCGCGTGGAGCTGATATATCATGGGGGCTACGTATCCTGGAGCCCTGCATGAAACGCCACCTGCACCTGTTGATCATCGACCCGCAAAACGATTTTTGCGATCTGCCGCCCGCTTACTTGCCTATCGATCCCGTTACCGGCGCAGCGCGCACCCCGGCGCTGCCCGTGCCCGGCGCACATGCCGACATGCAGCGCCTGGCCACGCTGATCAACCATGGTCGCGACGGCATCTCCGCTATCAGCGTCACGCTCGACTCGCACCACCGCTTCGACATCGCTCACCCCACGTTCTGGGCCGGCTGCGACGGCCAGGCGGTTGCACCGTTCACCGAAATCACTGCCGCCCAGGTGCGTGCTGGCCAGTACCGGCCGCGCGATCGGGCCAACCTGGAACGCGCACTGAACTATCTCGATCGCCTGGAAGCGGCCGGGCGCTACACGCTGATGGTCTGGCCCGTGCATTGCGAAATCGGCAGCTGGGGCCAGAATATCCACGACGACGTGCGCGCCGCGTACAACGGCTGGGAGGACAGCATGCACGGAATGGTCGCCAAGCTGGCCAAAGGGTCCAATCCGTGGACCGAGCACTATTCCGCCGTCATGGCCGAGGTGCCATACGACGATGACCCCGCTACCCAGTTCAATACCGCCTTCGTCGATACCCTGGCCGCCGCCGACACCATCTACGTGGCAGGCGAGGCCGGCAGCCACTGCGTGAAAGCCACGGTCGAGCACATCGCCGACCATTTTGGCGCAGCGGCGGCGAAGCTGGTGCTGGTCACCGACTGCATCAGCCCAGTGTACGGCTTCGACGCCCAGTACCAGGCCTTCCTGCAGGCGATGGCCGCGCGCGGCGTGCGGCTGATGCAGTCGGGCGACGTGCTGCCCGAATTGCTGGCCAACGCCTGATCGCTGATGATCACCCGGCGCCAGCTGCTGGCCGCCTCGGCTGCGTCGGCTTCTTTAGCGGTCGCGCCGGCGGTCCCGGCGGCGCCGGATGTGCTGCGCTTCGTGTTCTCGCGCCCGCTAGACAATCCGCGTACCCAATGGCTGATCCGGGTGTACACCCAGCTCACGACGGAGCTGGGGCTGGGCTTTGCCTTTGTCGAGGTGCCGCCCAAGCGCGCCACCGCCCTGGTGCTGCTGGGCGAAGTCGATGGCGAACTGGGCAGAACTTTCGATTACCAGTTGCTGTACCCGACCCTGGTGCGGGTGCCGGAACCCAATAACGCCGTGCGCTTTGCCGCCTACGCTACCCGCCCTGGCCTGCGCTTCGACACCTGGCAGGCGCTGCGCGCCGGCGGCGTGCGCTGCGAGTACCGGCTCGGCATCGTCGAACTCGAGCGCATGCTGCTGCGTGAGCTGCCGGCCACGCAGGTGTCGGCCATACCCACCATCGTCCAGGGAGTGAAGAAATTGCTGCTGGGCCGCACCGACCTGTACTTCGACGTGGAGGAGGCGGTTGGCGATTACCTGTATTTTCTCAATCCCGCTCAGCGCCATGCCACCAGCACCATGCGGCAGGCTGGCGTGGTCCTGGCCACCACTGGCCACGCCTACCTGAACGCGTCGCGCGCGGCGTTGGCGCCGCCACTGGCTGCCGGGCTGGCCCGCCTCAAGCGCCAGGGCGATGTGCAGCGGCACTTGCTCGCTGCCCTGGCCGCGTACAAGGCCAGGCTCTGACGGGTGAATCACGCTATCTCCCATGATCGCGTAAGATCATGGGCATAAGCAATTTGGAGACCCAATGAAGCAGCCCATCGTCCGCAGCCTGCTGGAGACAGATTTATACAAATTCACCATGTGGCAGGCCCTGCTGCACGGCCATCCCAATGCCCACACCGAGTACGAATTTGTCTGCCGTAACCAGACCGCGTATCCGCTGACCGAGCTGATCGAAGAAATCGAGCGCGAGCTCGACCACCTGTGTTCGATGAGTTTCCGCGACGAGGAGCTCGACTTCCTGCGCGCGCTGCGGTACATCAAGAGCGACTTCGTCGACTTCTTGACCGTGTTCCGTTTCCAGCGCAAGTTCATCGACGTGCGTGCCGACGGCGATACGCTGGTGATCCACGCTGCCGGTCCGCAAGTGCACGTGATGGGCTTCGAGATTTACGTGCTGTATATCGTCAACGAGCTGTACTTCCGCCGCTTCGACCAGCAGGCCGCGCTGGCCGAAGGCCGCCAGCGCCTGGGCGCCAAGATCGCATTGTTGAAAGAATTCGGCTTGACCGAGCCGCAGCGGTTGAACCCGTTCGAGTTTTCCGACTTCGGCGTGCGCCGCCGCTTTTCCGGCGCCTGGCACGACGAGGTGGTGCAGCGCCTGTCGCGCGAAGTGCCCGAATACTTCAAGGGCACGTCCAACGTCTACCAGGCGATGAAGTTTGGCCTGGTGCCGATCGGCACCATGGCGCACGAGTACATGCAATCGTTCCAGGCCTTTGGCGTGCGGCTGCGCGATTTTCAGAAGGCATCGCTCGAGGCGTGGGTGCAGGAATACCGGGGTGATTTAGGGATTGCGCTGACCGACGTGGTGGGGATGGATGCGTTCCTGGACGACTTCGACCTGTATTTTGCCAAGCTGTTCGACGGGTTGCGCCACGATTCGGGCGATCCGGTGGTGTGGGGCGAAAAGGCGCTGGCCCATTACGCCGCGCTGCGCATCGACGCCAAGACCAAGCGCCTGGTGTTTTCGGATGGTTTGAACCTGGAAAAGGCGATCTCGCTGTACCGCCATTTTGCCGACCGCATCATGGCGGGCTTCGGCATCGGCACGCATCTGACCAACGACGTCGGCCTGGCGCCGCTCAATATCGTCATGAAGCTGGTCGCTTGCAACGGCCAGTCGGTGGCCAAGTTGTCCGACTCGCCGGGCAAGACCGTGTGCAAGGACGAGACCTTTCTCGCTTACTTGCGGCAGGTGTTTCACCATCCTGCCGTGTAGTTCGGCTGAGAACCTGCCGCAGCAGGGAGGCGGTCACAAGCTGCGCCGCATTCCCCGCCGGACACGGTTCTCAGGCCGCGCGCGCGCCGAAGCTGGACAGAATGGCGTCAGCCTGTTCCACCTGGTCGTCATCGTAGATGTCGATGGTCAGCATGGCGCCGGAGCGCTCGCGCGCGTGCTCGGCGGCATCCGGCCCGCCCGGGGTCAGGTTGTCGAGCAGGTGGCTGACGGTGCTGGTGGCGCCGTTTTGCGGCAGCGGCTTGTGCCGGGTAAGCGTGACGCTGGCCGGTGGAAAACCCTTGGACAGCAAGGCGGTGCGCGCGCTTTCGGCGTCCGTGACTTCCGTAAAGTTGCGGTGGATGGTGCGTGTCATGAAGGCCTCCGTATGGTTGTTGGGTGATGGGGCTTAGAAGCCGTCCACCACGGTTGCGAAATGCTCCACCTTGGGCGCACGGGCAAAGTGGTCACCCACCAGCGCACGCCAGGCCTTGAAATCCGTGCTGCCGCGAAAATCGACCGTGTGGTTCTCAAGCGTTTCCCAACCGATGACCAGGTGGTACGTATCGGGCGTTTCGATATCGCGATCGAGGCGCATCGACAGGCAACCCTTGGCGCCGCGGAACAGCGGTACGGCTTCGGCCACACCGGCCTGGAAGGCGGTGTGCGATTCGGGCTTGATATAGAGCTCGGCGACTTCGTAAATCATGGATGTCCTTTCCTGGTGGAGAGGATCCCATTGTGCCTCAAACCAAGCTTTTACGTCTGTGCGTCGGGTGCTGGAGGCGTGCGCAGGATGAAGCGCAGCGCCTGGCGCGCCAGCTCCGGCACATCGGCGCCCGCATCGGGCTTGTACCACTGCACTGTCCAGTTGAGCGCGCCGAAGATCAGCAAGCGGTCGAACTGCGACGGCGCCACCCAGTCGCCGGAATTGTGCAGCGCACCGATGGCGCGATCCCATACGGCTTCGTAGCGGTCCTTGAGCGCGACCACGCGCGAACGCGACGGCTCGTCGAGCGAACGCCATTCGTACAGCAGCACGGCAATATAGTGATGATCGGGCGCGAGCAGGGTGTGCAGGTGCGCTTCGACCAGCTGCGACAGGATCTGGCACGGCGGCAGCGGCTGGTTGCCGATACGTTCGACCTCGGCCAGCGCATGCTCCATGCCATGCTCCATGATGGCGGCCAGGATGTCCTGCTTGGACTTGAAGTGATAAAACCAGCTACCCGCCTGCACGCCAGCCGCCGCCGCGATATCCCGCACGGTGGTGTTCTCGTAACCCTTGGTGCGGAATAACTCGGCCGATTTCTCGATCAGCTCGGCGCGCAATCCCCCGCCTGCTCCCTTGAGTGGCCTGCCGCGTTTTTTCGGGCGGGATGCGTCGATGACGTCGGGGAGTTGCATATATGGAAAATCGATCAAGAGAGTCGCGTCACCGTTGATTCTAATGCAGGCAATCACCAACCAATCAACAATCGGCACGAATTTGACACTTTTGTCATAGAAGTTGATCAGTTTGTGTTGCGTTGCAACAGCCAACTGCGCAGTCTTGATGGCTGCAGCGTGGGATCAGAGTGTAACCCTGGTCCCGCTGGAAGATGGTGCCGGTATATTTCCCGACCGCCGGCGCCGGTAGAAGCGTCCCGTGGGGCGCTAATGGATCGTTCCATGTGAGAACTGAGGCCATCTTACCGGGCGATTGTGACGGGCGTTTGACGAGCGGACGCGTGGTGAGTGCGTTCGTGGTCAAAGTGGGGTAGAATCACAAGTCTGTGGGGACGACCTGGTTTCGACGTGGGTTGCAAAGCAGAGCAGGGCATACCGAGGGCGGGCTACCTCGTAAATACAACCTGAAAAAACTTAACTGCAAACGATAACTCGTACGCACTGGCAGCTTAATTGCTGTTAGCTCCACAACACCTCGTCCCTGGGGTGGGCCGTTAAAAGCTGTGGAGTCATTTACAGGGACTCGCGCTGTGAGGGGTCACTTCAATCAGCGCTAAATCTAAGGTGAATCGCTAGTCCAAAACGTGCACGTCCGTGTTGTACTGGTTAAATTAAATGATAGTGCTAAGTATGTAGAACTGTCTGTGGAGTGCTTGCGGACGCGGGTTCGATTCCCGCCGTCTCCACCAAAAAACACTTTAAAATCAAGGGGTTAGGTAGTTAAGGTTGGCATTAATTGGGGTGCTTTGGGGCTAAATAGGCATTGGAATGACAACATAATGACAACCTCCTTCCGACTCTTGAATGCGTTTTAAAGAAGGCCCGCCTGATCGCGGGCCTTTTCTTTTTGTAAGGGGGCAGGCATGCCAAGGTTTAAGGCGCAGCACAGTGATGCAGTTCTTGCAAAGGCTACTGCAGAAATAGTCGGCTTAGCTGCCATGGACCTCACGCAGTCGATGGAGCCGGGTCTTGATGACCAGCGGCGGACTCAGTCGGCCCTATACCTCAACATTGTAGAAAGCTTGAATGCTTGCAATGTTCTCATCCGCGCGAGCCTCGATGCTCATGCGTCGCTGCACATACGTGCGATGCTTGAGTCGTTTGTGAATATGACTCTACTGAAGGACCCCGCCCATTTCCAACAAATGGTTTTTGATGAGGTGGATGGGGATTTGAAACTTTCAAAGACATTGCTCGAGGACGAAAACCTGACTCTCGAGGATATACAGGAGTTGCAAGCAAGAATTGATCGACTTGCCCTCGAAAAACAGCGGTTGAAAGATCTTACGCTGAGGAGCAAGAATATTGCGCAATCGATCCGGGTAGCGAGGCTGTCCTTCCTCGCTGCGCCTTATGTAATTTTAAACAGCTTCGCACACTGGGACTTAGCCGCGTTATCTGATCGCCACGAAACTGATGACGGCAATCTTCGACTTTTCGGTGAAACTCGCGCCGAGCTTACTTTCGGAATACTATGGATCGCTATCCAAATTATGGTGATGGCGACTGACCTCGTAAAAGAGGCCGCTAGATTTGAGGAGGGCTCCTATAAGCGTCAATTCGACAAGATGAACTACGCTTGGGGAACCTTCCATTCTGAGCTGTCCGGGAAATTCACAGAGTAGCACTCATGAGTAATTCATGACGCTTTGGAGAGTAGTTCGCCCGGGGATCTGTTGAAGACTGACTCTGCTCTTTTACCGGCGTCGAGGTCCGCATCTGGCATCCAGCGGCCGTAAACTCGAGCGATCATCGTCCAGTCCTTGTGACCCATCTGCCTCGCCACCCACATTGGGTGCTCCCCGGCAGAAAGCATCATGCTCGCGTAGGTGTGGCGCGTCTGATATGGCTTACGATACCGAACACCGCCCCGTTTTAATGCCCATGTCCACAGCGTCTTGCGAATCGACTGATCGCCAGTCCATCGCTCACCAGTCTGTGGGTTTTGGAACACCTCGGCGCCATTTAGCCAGGTATGCTGCTTCTGCTCCTTCAGCGCCTCGAGCGCTTGCTGTAGCAGCTTTATCTCACGTCGGCCGGCGGCCGTCTTGGTGCTCTCGGCTTCCTTCGACTTCTGGGTAAGGGCGCGGGTTACTTTGACCACGCTGCGCACGAGGTCGATGTCGCCCCAGTCCAGCGCCACCAGCTCGGACGTACGCATGCCGGTCCAGAATGCGAACTGGATAAGGTTGCGGGCCTGGCCAGTCAGCTGCTCGAGGATGATGGCTTGCTCGTCTTTACTGAAGGGATCGATCTCATCCTCTTCCTTCGGAGGCTCGATCTTGGAGAAGCACCAGTTGGCCAGCGGGTTGATATCGATCAGCTCGTCGTTGATGGCGTCGTCCAGGGCCTTGCGCATGACGCTTTGAATGTTGGCGAGGGTCTTGTTGCTGGCGGTGCTCTCCTGCAGCTTTTCCCGCATGTGCTTCTTCTTCAACTCCGACACTTTGAGTTTCCCGAACCAGGGGATCAGCTTGCCGTCCACGATCTTGCGGTAGCCGTCCCATCCGCTGGCCTTGAGGTGAGGCTTCTGGCGCTTCAGCCAGGCTTCCAGGTATGACTCGATCAGCTCGACGTCGCCGAGCTGATTGGCAAACTTGGCCGCGTTGGTGGACTTGGGAAAGGTGGCTGTGTAATCGAAGCTAGGTGATCAATCCTGCTCAGGATTCGGGATAGAGGGGGACAAAATGACAATGTAGCGCGACAGCGTGCTTTGGGGCGACAACGGCGTGTCGGGGTTGATCATGATGTTTTCGTAACGGCAACATGCTATGCTTGCGCGACCTGCCGATATCGGCCAGAAGCGGCCGTACGTGACGGGCTGCGAGGACGCCCCCTACGTCATGTACTTCACGAACGCCACGAGCACCCTGCGCCTCTTGCCACAGCTGGCCGTCGTGCGCATTCCGCACGGCGTGAACGTGCGCAGCGCCTACGGTACCGGTGCCCGCGCTTGGTCACGTTCGTACTCGTCGGTGCGCAGGGCAGGTGCATCCTGCATGCGCACCGGTTCGATTAAGGCTCGCCCCTGCGCGTGTACACCGGCTTCTCGGACTCCCCTTTCTCCACCATCGCAAGCAGGCGCTGCAGTTCTATGCGCTCGTTGCCGTCCTTTGCCGATGACACCAGGTTGCGCAGAATGGCGACCTGCGCCGTCTGCAGAGCCTGTGCTGCGGGCACGGCAATATCCGGTTTTACGCCGACGTGCTCCCAGTTGGTTTTGGTGACGAAATTGGTCGTGCGCGCGGTCGGGATCGAGACAATGATGTCCTGCCCCACGTTGTACCAGCTCACCGGATTGGAGCCGCCGCCTGTGGTTTCTCCGACCACCGTACCGCGCTTCTGCGCCTGGATGCCATAGGAGAAATCCTCCCCTCCGGAGAATGTGCGGGCCGAGGTCAGCACGTACACAGGCTTGTCGTAACGCTGTGCGACCGTCTTCACGGTCCAGAACTGCCGCGTCGTATCGCTCGGACGGTCGTACATGTCGATCAGGTGACGCTCGTCGCCGAGCGGGAAGAAATGACTCATCAGGTAAGCCACGCTGGCCGGGCTGCCGCCGCCGTTGCGGCGCAGGTCGAGGATCAGCGCATCCGTGCCCGCCATGAGTGACATCGCCGCCGTGTACGCCGCGCCGACGAATTCCGGGCCGCCAAAGCCGCTTAGCTCGATATAGCCGACGTTGCCGGGAAGGCGTTCGATCTTCTCGATGTCATAGCCGCGCCGCGCGGTTTGGTCGCGCCACTCTTCCATCTTGGCGCGGTTGGGCAGTTCGGGGGTACCGCTACGCTCACGAAGACCTTCATAAAACGCGGCGCCGAAATGCAAGTCGCCGCTCAATTCGCGCAAGTCCTTCGCCAGCGCCGCACTGAACGCCTTCACGCTGGCGGCGGTCGCATAACCTCCTTCTGCATTTTTCCTGACGATCGCACTGCCGACCCGTTCCGCCACCGCTGGCTCGATGTAATTCGCGTTCATTTTCGTTACCAGTGTCTGCACGATCGCAGCGCGGGCGGACGCGTTCAAGACGGTGTCCTCCGCCGCGAAGGCGGAAAACGACAACAGCGCACCCAATACGACTGCTGCGACAAATTTCTTTCTACATGCCATACATTCCTCCAAGTTGGACTACGAAGCGTTTGATTGTTGTGTGAAAAAAATGCGCGTGATGCGCCCTGCATC
Source organism: Duganella zoogloeoides (assembly GCF_034479515.1). Taxonomy (NCBI): domain Bacteria; kingdom Pseudomonadati; phylum Pseudomonadota; class Betaproteobacteria; order Burkholderiales; family Oxalobacteraceae; genus Duganella; species Duganella zoogloeoides. The sequence goes on along the minus strand of NZ_CP140152.1, from coordinate 4,558,979 downwards.
ATTCGGGTTTCTTGTCGAGGTGTTGCAGTGCCTCCGTCAGAGCGGGCATATAGGAGCGGCTGGCGCGCAGCACACTGCCGTCGCGCAGGCGCAGCATGGCATCCCGGTTGGTGAGCGAGCGCAGCTCGGCGATCATGTCCAGCCGTACGATGGACGAGCGGTGCACACGATGGAACTGGCGCGGATCGAGCTGCATGGCCAGGTTGTGCAGGCGTTCACGCATCAGCCAGGTTTTGCCGTTCGCATGCAGGGAGGCGTAGTCGCCGTCCGCCTCGATGCGCTCGACCTCTGCAACCGGCACCAGCACCGTGCGCGATCCGACACGCACGCTGAAAGTGCGCGCTTTCGGTGCTGCCGGAGCTGCGGCACGGCCATGGCCGCGGTAGGGAAAAGCCTGCTGAGCACGGTCAAGGGCTTCGTCGAAGCGTTCGTCATCGACGGGCTTGAGCAGATAATCGAGGGCGGCCAGTTCGAAGGCTTGCAGGGCGAAGCCGTCGTAGGCGGTGAGCAGGATCGCCATCGGCCGCTGCGCCGGCGGCAGTGCGGCCAGCACGTCGAGGCCGGACTTGCCCGGCATTTCGACATCGACGAACACCAGGTCGGGCTTCAGCGCCAGAATACCTTCGTAGGCGCTGGCTCCGTCACCGAATTCGCCAACCAGTTCAAAGGCGCCGCGCTGCGCCAGCCTGACCTTGACCGCCAGCCTGGCCAGCGGTTCGTCGTCGACGATCACCACCCTGATGTTCATGCCGCCACCTCGATGCCGCGCAGCGGCATGGAAATCTGCACGTGGAAGCGGCCATCCGGACGCCAACCTGCATCCACCTCTTGCTCCGCGCCGTATAGGTGGCACAGGCGTTCGCGGACGTTGGCCAGGCCGATGCCGCTACCCTTTTGCGCCGACGGCTGGCCATCGTTCTGTACGTCGATGAGCAGGCGCGTCCCGGCGCGCTCGATCAGAATATCGAGCCGCCCGGGAGCGGACAGCGGCGCGATGCCGTGGCGGATCGCATTCTCGACCAGCGGCTGTAGCATGAGGTAGGGCACAACGCTGCCCAGCAGGTCGGGGCCGGTTTTCATCGTCAGGCGCAGGCGCTCGCCGAGGCGCGCTTTTTCGATGGCCAGGTAGGCGTCGAGCAGAGCTAGTTCATCGGCCAGCGCATGCTCGTGGCGGCCATCATGCGCCAGGGTGGCGCGCAGGAAGTCGGCCACGCACGCGAGCATGCGGTTGGCTTCACGGTTGGATTGGGCCGACACCAGCGCTGAAATCGCGTTAAGCGAGTTGAATAGGAAGTGCGGATTGACCTGCAGGCGCAGCGCGCGCAACTCGGCGTCGCGGGCCGAGCTTTGCGCCTGTGCCAGATGCAGCCGGACCTGTTGCAGCGACAGGTAATAGGCCGCCACTGCATGGACCGCGCAGAACGCGACCAACGCCAGCCAGCAGCTATCCAGGCCCCGTGCCAGATATTCCCATTGGTAGCCCGTCTCCCGTCCGATCGCGATCCCAAAGCTCTGTCCCAGAAAGGCGTTCGTAATCGCCATGGCATAGGTGGTCGCCAGCAGTATCGATCCCATGCGCAGCCAGGACCAATCGCGACGCCACATGGCCCGCTGAAGCAGCGTCAGCGGAATTAGCCACACCAGGCAGGCGACGAAGAAAAGCGTACGAAAGGCAACTATATAGCCATTACCGTAGGCGGGCAGGCCGAGGATGGCCATGCAGGCGCACACAGGCAGTGCGGCCAGCACGGGAACGAGCAAGGGAGTTTCAATTTTCACACCGGGCTTCCAAAAATGCAATCGTGCAATTCTATTGTTTCAGTTAGCCATCGAATAGAAGGTAAAACGCGCATGGAAAGTCCCGAGGTACGAAAGCCATCACCTTAAGCGATAGCCAGACGGCGGTCTAGTCAAGTGCGCCGACCCGTGCTTGCCCTGCGGCCAGTCGGTTCAAGCTGGAGGTGCGGCTCGGGAGCTCATGTAGTTGTGGGATGAGCGTGATTGGCTCAACCACGAACGTGTGCAACGGGGCTAGGCTGTGTGAAAACACAGAAAAATTCGGAGCCTTCAAAAAACGGCCTCTCAAAACGCGCGCCATACCGTTTTCTCGGTGTCGGCAATGGTCACCCTACCCACGAATATTTTGAGATTCGGAGTTTTCACACAGCCTGGGGCGTAAGCAGCCGTCGGCGCCTAACGGCATCTTAAGCGCCGTACAGAAGCGGCAATCCTCGCCGATGAGCTGAGTGCACACGTCTGCACAATGACAACGTGGCGCCAACCATGATGCTGTAAGCCGCATGGTTGCTCAAACTACGCGGGTTCGATTCCCGCCGTCTCCACCACTTATTCGTTTCAAGCAGGCTCAGCAAGACCTAAAAAACCCGCCCCGTGCGGGTTTTTCTCTATGGGGGCTTGTCCAGCTTGGTTTAAAGGCGTCCGCATCCTGGCCAAGGAACAGAAAATCGACGATTCTTTTTTCGCAACGCGTTTATCGAGCTCCTGTGGGTGTCTGATGAGTCGGAAGTTCAAAGTGAAACTACTCGGCCAACGATGCTTTACGAAAGACTGACCGACAGCTCAGTGTCGCCCTTTGGGGTGTGTTTCAGACCCACAGTAAAGGGAATGAGTATTCCTTTCCCTATGTGGGATTACACGCCAGAGTACATGCCTGCGGGTATGTCTATTGGAATCGGTAACGAGGTATCTTTGTCGGAACTGATGTGGTTCTGGCTCGAGAATGGTAAAGCTCCCGATGCTGCACCTGACGACCGCCGCCAACCGCTTGAACACACTGCTGGCGTTCTCGAAATTACCTCTATAGCCATCACGACTCCCATGGAAAAAAAGTGGTCGGATGCAGCTCAAGCGGCGGTGGATGCCGGAAGCATTAGCATTGTGAAAGATAAGCACCATCTCATGGAAATCACGTTCGACTATGGCTTTTCCGGTCTGCGGCATGATTTCCGCCCTGCCTTGCCACTAGTGTTCAATTACTGATGCAGCGGAAACCGGCCAGGAGCTGCCCTCGGCGGAACTCGCATGGCCCTACTCGCATGGGTGGAAATTTATGCGGCGCGGATTTATCGCGACTGTCCTGTTCGGCGCACTTCTGCTATCGTTTGCGGGTAAATACTACGACCGAACGCCAATTTTGGAGAGCGGATGCGAGAAGCAAGGATCGTCAACTGGAGCAAACGCGCACAAGGCGAGCCCGTGCGCATGGAGGCCTTTATCGCCGGCGAGGGCTACCTTCCGCACCGCCACGACAATTATGCGATCGCCCTGACTGTAGATGGGGTGCAGAGTTTCCATTATCGTGGCAGCGAACGCCATTCTTTGCCCGGCGGCGTGGTGGTCATACATCCGGATGAACTGCACGACGGTCATGCTGGAACGGTGGAGGGTTTCCGTTACAGGGCCTTGTATCTCGAACCATATACCCTTCAAAGCATGCTTGGCGGTAAGGCGCTGCCGTTCCTTGAGGGTGGGGTGTCAACTGACAGCCGTTTGTTGCACGCGGCGATGTCTCTATTGAAAGATTGTGACCGGCCGCTCGACGAGCTTGAGTATAGTGATGCCCTGTACGAGCTGGCAGTCACCCTGGATTGGCTAGGCGGCAGCTCGCGCCGCTTGCCCAATGCCGACTACCGCGCGGCGGAGCTCGCGCGGGAGTACTTGCATGGACACTGGGACGAATCGGTTGATCTGGCAACTTTGGAGCGCATTGCGCGTCGTGATCGCTGGAAATTGTCACGCGACTTTCGTAAGGCCTTTGGCACCAGCCCCTACCGCTATCTCACGATGCGGCGCCTGGAACGGGCGCGCCAGCTTCTTGGTGCAGGAGAGACCATCGCCGACGTGGCCTTTCACTGCCATTTCGCCGACCAGAGCCACCTGACCCGCCAGTTCCGCAGCGCGTTCGGCATGACACCCGGGCACTGGATCATTGCCTGCGGCAAATGAGCTGATTGCACGATCGTTCTATCCGCCGTACCTGGCAATGCTTAACATCTGGCCATTCTTTATGCCGCAGTGCGGCCCTGAATGGAGGAACAGTGAAATCACAAGAAATCTTTTCTACGCAGACGGCAGCCGGGTGGGTGCCATGGGGCGTGTTAGCACCCGTGCTTGCCCTGTTCTTCATCATTGTCAGCGACATGGCAACCGGTCCGGTGTTGCGGCGCTTGGTTCGACTCGATGCCAAAGGCTTGCCCGTGGACTGGTGGGGATTTGCGCTATTCCTGCTGATTTCGTCCGGATCGTTGTTGCTGATCTTGCTGCTATGGGTCCAGCGGGTCGAAGGCCGCAGCCTCGCCGCCATCGGCTTGACCGGCGCCGCCAAGCTTCGTTGCTTCCTGCAAGGGCATGTGATCGGCATGGCCAGCATCGCCGGCATAGTGGCCATGACCTGGCTGGCGGGAGGGCTGGAGCGCGCGCCGTCTGATCCGTCGACTGTGCTCGCCAGTGGCTGGCATACGCCCGGCGCGCTGGCATTCATGGTCGTGTTGCTACTGTGCTTTGCCTTGCAGGCCAGCACCGAGGAGATCTTTTTCCGTGGTTGGTTGCTGTCGCTGCTTGCCAAGAAATGGAATCTATTGCTGGCCGTCGCATTCAGTTCGGCCGTGTTTGCGCTGGCACACTTTAATCGCGGACAGCATTGGCTGACCACCGTCAGTATGGTCTTGTACGCCGTCTTTTGTTGTGCCTGGGTATGGCGAACGCGTAGCCTTCTTGGGGTAATGGGTTGGCATACTGGTTGGAATTGGTTGCTGGCCGTTGGGTTTGGCTTGCCTGTGACCGGCTTCGACATGAATATTCCTCCACTGCTGGTCGCCCTCAAGCCGCTCGGGCCCGAGTGGCTCAACGGTGGGGCGCAGGGACCGGAGGGCAGCGTTGTCTGCGTCGCTTTCCTTGTTGCTGGAACCATTTTCATGTGCTTGAGAAGGGTACCGATGTCCAATGATTCGACCAGAAGCAGCCAGCCGTTGTAGAAAGCCATTATATGAATGTGCACTCAACCGAAAGCTATAAGCCACCTGAGAACCGAGCTGAGCTTGAACGGCGATATGCGGCTGGAGAGCGCTACTTCCCGGAAACGGATTTGAGCGGCGAATCGCTTGTTGGAATCAAGCTGGATGGTGCCGACTTTGAAAAGCACTCTTGGTTTTTTGATGCTGATTTTTCAGGGGCGAGCCTGCGCGGCGTGAGTTTCAGAGAATGCAATCTTAAATGTGCTAATTTTTCAGCTGCCGACCTCACTGGCGCAATCCTCGAACTTGCCGCAATCGAGTCGATAAAGACAACTGGCGCGAAACTAGAGGCAGTTAAAGTCCATGGCGCGAGCTTCTACGGATGTGAGCTTACCGAGAACGATGAACTGCCGTCTTGGGACTGGTAAGCTAGCGCCGGAGTTCGGCCAAGAGCAGACGTTCGCAAATCTGTAGTAAACAGCTGTATTGGAGACTTTATTAATGAAGACACAGACAATTGAAAGTGCCGGCCTCATGATGAGAGACGGAGGCATTGCTGCTATCTCTGCGTTGGATTTGGCGCTCAACGAGGCCCTAGTCGGCGTTTCCTCAGAAAATGCGCGAGCGTTGAAACTTGCAATTGGAGACGCGATGGGGGAAATCGCACTTAAAATCATTAATCCTGCCATGCAAGCATTTCCTGAACTTGAGCTCAATGAATCCGGCTGGACTGAAGTCGCGCGCTCGCGCGCATGTCTACGTTGCAATCTGCCTGTTTAGAGCATTTGAGACAGGAATCGGCCAGAAGGCGACGTTCCCCGCCGTTGCGCAATATGCGTTTTATTGTAGTTTTTGGATCGGCGCCTATTGCTAGACCTCAACAATGCAGAGCCTATGAGTAACGATAGCGATATCTCTCCAGTTGGATGGTATTTGGCAACTTATCAGCTGAGATTCATCGAATTGGCGCACACAGCAAATAATGATCCCGAACGTCGATTCCTTATTTGGGAAAACACGATTTTAGTGAAAGCATCTGGTATTGATGAGGTTTATGACAAAGCGGTCACGTTCGGCCTTGAGAACACCTCACCGTATAAGGGTGGTCCAGCTGGCGTAGACGTGCAGTGGATATTCGAAGGAATCGTCGATTTGTTGCCAATCTACGAGGAACTCGGAGATGGTTCTGAAGTGGCTTGGGGAGAGTACAAACGAGCATTCAAGACGATCCGTCGTGGTGCCATCAGTAAAGAGGAAGCTCGGCAGAATTTAGCACGGCCTACGAATTAGTTGAAGTTACCGAGCATAGTCGAAGGTCGGCTATGGGGTGCGGATTCAATCGGTGGTCGCAACAGACATTCCGCACTTTAAACAAATGAAATCCAGCGTCCAGTAGTAATTCTGTGTGCAAATCGCCGGTGGACTCTGGTACTAAACCGTGTTGTACATGCAATTATAGACGGTGGCGTTTTGAGTGCTAACAATCACTTCCGCATCGCCCGGTAATTTTCAGGGGAACTTGAAAAGCGTACACACCCGGAAAATTGGCTTAACTCATTGATTCCAATGGAATCTGTAAGATGAGTTCAATTGCCGCCGTTTCCACCACTTATTCGTTTCAAACAGGCGCAGCAAGACCTAAAAAACCCGTCCCGTGCGGGTTTCTCTATGGGGGCGGCCCCTTATACCGCTTCACCCATCCATTCAGTTGCTCTTGCGTGCGGACTTCGTCCGGATTAACGCTCCTATCCGATGTTCAGCTCCATGTCGCATGCTTGACCTTCTGTGCCTTGTTTTTGAGCATAGTCTTAGGCGCTTTGCAAAGAAGACAATGGATCTAGCCAGCGACACCGACAGTCGACGAAGCGTGCAGTGAGACTGCTCGCGAACACGCCGCCGCCATCAACTGCGTTGTTTGCCAGCCACAATGGAGTCAAACCTACTATTTTCGTAAGTCATTGATTGTAAAAGAATCTATGCGACTCTATTCACCAATGAAAAGCTTTCAAATCTCGGTTTGTTTAGTGAACCTAGTTAAACACATATATCCCACTCGACAACTATTTGTTCGGTGAAAAATAGATGTTAGCGTATATCATCCTGATGATAATTGTGTTATTTGCAATACCCTCAGGTGTAACTATAAAAACACCAGAAGGAGACCCCCTTGGATAATTTCAAGAAAACCACGATCGCGCTCGCGGTCGCAAATATCGCTTTGCTGTACACCGGCACGGCCATCGCCCAAACCTCGCCCCAGCCTGCCAACCAACCAGCCCCTGGTGCGGTGGTGGTGGTCAGCGGTCAGCGCGCCGCGCTGCAATCGGCGCAAAAACTTAAACAGGATTCCGACGAAGTCGTCGATTCGATCGTTGCCGAAGACATCGGCAAACTGCCCGACCGTTCGGTCACCGAGGTGCTGCAGCGTATTGCCGGCGTCACCATCGACCGCAACATGGCGGGTGATCCGAACCGCCAGTCGGTCGAGGGTTCCGGCGTGTCGGTGCGCGGGCTGACTTACGTGCGGTCGGAAATCAACGGCCGCGACGCGTTTTCCGCCGGTGGCGGCCGCTCGCTTGGTTTCTCCGACGTGGCGCCGGAACTGATGTCGGGCGTCGATGTGTACAAAAATCCCTCGGCCGAGCAGGTCGAGGGTGCGATTGCCGGCCTGGTCAATCTGCGGACCGCCATGCCGTTCGACTACAAGGGCTTCAAGGGCACTGTCGGCTTCTCGGAATCGTATTCGACACTGCGCGAGGGCAAACCTTCGCCGACCAGCACCATCTTGCTGTCGAACCGCTGGAGCACGCCATTCGGTGAAGTCGGCGCCCTGGTCGATTTTGCCAAGGCGAAAAGCCCGAGCCGTTCCGACGGCGTCAGCGTCGATCCGTATTTCCCCCACGTGAATTCCACCGATCCGGCCCTGTACGACCGTGCCAAGACGCAATGGATACCGCTGGGCATGGGCTATCGTTCCCAGGACTTCGACCGCACCCGCCGCGGCGACTATGCGGCGCTGCAGTGGAAGCCGAACAAGGATCTCACTGCCGGGCTGACCTATTTCAAAACCCGCTACAAGGAAGACCTCGACGAGCACGTGGTGGCCTCGTCCGAGGACAAGTGGTACCAGCAAGTCGCCAGCGCGGACTCGGTGTTCGACAAGAATGGCGCCTTCCAGAGCGGCACGATCTCGAACCCGACCTATGGCGGTTCGCCGTTCAACAGCTCGCAGCGCATCAACACGCGTGAATCCTCCACGCGCGATATCTCGCTCAACGTCCAGTGGCGCATCACGCCGGAGTTCACCTGGACCAACGACTTCCAGCATGTGCGGTCCACCACCGAGGGCTTCGACGCCGACGTCTCGACCGGCTTCATCCTGCCGAGTCAGACCATGAATACGACCGGCAAGGTGCCGCAGATCGGCCTCGGCCCGGACGCTTACATGGCCGACCCGAAAAACTACTACTGGGCCTACACCCAGGAAGCGCTGGACCACGCGTCGGCCAACCAGAAGGCGTGGAAATCGGACGTCAAGTTCGCGTTCGACGATCCGGTGCTGCGCGACATCCGCTTCGGCGTGCGCATGGCGAACCGCGAAGGCGAAAACCACAAGGCGCAGAAATACTACAACTGGTCGGCCATTACCTTCCCGTGGATGGAAGGCTGGCAAATCAATGGCGTCGCGCGCCTGAGCGATCCCCGGTTCGCCGGTGGCTCGTCGCTGCAGACGATGGACAATTTCTTCGGCGGCAAATACAACATTCCGCCGATGCTGTTCGCGGACGAGGCGACGGTGCGCGGCTTCCCCGACCAGTGGGCCAAGATCCACGCCTACCACGACGTGCTGTGCGCTGAAAAAGGTTCGACCTGCGATCCATGGAAGCCGGCAACCTTCAACGACCCTGCCGCCACCAACACGCAGACCGAGAAGACCCGCGCCGCGTACACGCAGCTGCGCTTCGGCTGGGATAACCTGAAATACCCGGTTGACGGCAATGTCGGCATCCGCTACGTGAAAACCAAAGGCGCCGGCAGCGGCTATGTCTCGTTCACGCGCCCGTCGCTGCCGAGCGTCGGCAGCGGCGTGCCCGTGAGCGGCCAGGGCAATCTGATCGACATTGCCTCGTTCGCGCAGCAGCAGTCGGTGAATAATTCCTACGACAACTGGCTGCCGAGCCTGAACCTGCGCATGAAAGCCAGCGATCAGCTGCAATTCCGCTTCGCGGTGGCCAAGTCGATGTCCCGCCCCGACTTCAACCAGCTCCAGGTGCAGACCACGCTCAATGCCCAGCACATGCAGACGGTCACCCGGGACGCGGCCGGAAACACCACCGCCGTGCGCTTCGACGGCACCAGCCTGAACGGCACCAGCGACGGCAATCCGCTGTTGAAGCCCACCACGTCGACCAACATCGACCTGACCGCCGAATGGTACTTCGCCAAGGCCGGCTCGCTAACGTTCTCGGCCTTTAACAAGGACCTCAAGGACATCATCACCACCAAGAACTACGGCTACAACGCGGTGGATTCGACCGGCAAGCAGCAGACCTTCGTGGTCACCGGTCCGGTCAACGGCGCCAAGGGCTATGCGCGCGGTTTCGAGCTGGCCCACCAGCAGTACTACGACTTCGTGCCCGACTGGCTGCGCGGCCTCGGCAGCCAGGCCAGTTGGACCTATGTGTCGAGCGAGCGCAAGTTGAAAGATCCGGTCAACGAAGCATGGTGCTCGGGCAACGACGCGTCGTCCAACTTCAACCTGTTCATCAACGGCTGCGATACCGATGGACGTCCGTTCGGCAAGACCCCGTTGCAGGGATTGTCGCGTCACACGGTCAACCTGGCGCTGATGTACGAGCAGCACGGCCTGTCGATGCGCGTGGCCTACAACTGGCGTTCGCGTTACCTGCTGGGCGTGACCCAGTGGGGCAGCCGTGGCAACAACGGTTTGAACACGAATCCGGCGGCTCCGGCCGACAAGTACCTGATCCCGACGGCCAACAACGACCAGGCCTTCGGTCTGCCGCTGTACCAGGCGGGCTACGGCCAGGTCGATGCGTCGATCTTCTATGACTTCACGGACAAGTTCCGCGTGGGCCTGGAAGGCACCAACCTGACCAACTCGTACACGCGCCAGATCATGCAGCAGCACGCGGGCGACTTCACCCGCCAGGTCTTCATGAGCGGTCCGCGCTACACCCTGTTGGCGCAATACTCGTTCTGATCGGGTTGTCACTCGGATCGGCCAGCGCGGATGGTCTCCACGCCGGCCGATCTTTCTCCCGCCCGGGCGCGTCCCGCGCGGGAGTTTTTTTTGATAGCGTGATTGTCGTCGTAGCCGTTTAGAACCCCGGCGCCGGCACCTCGGGAATCTGGTTGTGCAAGCTGGCATTGATCACGTTCCAACCGCGTATCACGGCGATGCCGTAGCTCAGTTCGATGATCTGGTTGTCGTCGAAATGCGCTTTCAGCAGCGCGAAATCGGCGTCGCCCGGCTGCTTGTGGGGCAGGGCGTTGACGGCTTCGGCCCAGTTGAGGGCGGCGCGTTCGCTGTCGCTGAAAAACGATGCGGGGGCTTCGCGCCAGCCGGCAATCGCGTTGATGTGGCGCGGGTCCAGGCCTTGCTTGACCAGGTCGCGCCAGTGCATGTCCACGCACACGCCGCAGCCGTTGATTTGCGAGATGCGCAGGTTGACCAGTTCCACCAGGCGGATGCCCAGCGCGCTTTTCTTGACGCTGGTGGACAGCGCAATCATTGCCTGCAGGCTGGTGGGGGCGGCGCGGTAAAAGTCCTTGATGCGGGCGGCTTGGGTCATGATGTTTCCTTTCGAGGGAGTGGAGGGCGCTTGATTGCGCGCCTCATACTCCTTAGACGCGACCGCCGCCGCGTTTGTGACAGCCTGCTACAAAATAGTTTGCGGCGCGCCGGTCAGCTTGTCGGGATTGCGCACCACCAGCACCGCGGCGATCTTGCCATCCTCGATCACGAACGATTGCGCCGATTCGAGCTTGCCTTCCACGTAGCGCAGCAGGCCCGGCTCGCCATTCACGCGCGCCTGGCGGTAGTCCACCCGCTGCGGGTGCTGGTGCTCCACCGACCAGAACACGCCCGCCACCCGGCCGGCGCCGCGCAGGATGCGCATGAAGGAAAGGATCTTGCCACCGCCGTCGGACACCAGTTGCACGTCGTCGGCCATCATGGCTTTCATGGCGTCGCGGTCGCCTGCCTTGGCGGCCACCATGAAGCGGCCCAGCAGGGCCTGGTGGGTTTGTTTCGGTACGTCAAAGCGCGGCTGTTGCTGCTGCACGCGTTCCTGGGCGCGGTGCACCATCTGCCGGCAGGCGGCTTCGGTCTTGCCCAGCATGGTGGCGATGTCGGCGTAGTCGTGGTCGAACACCTGGCGCATCAGGAAGGCGGCGCGCTCTTCGGGCGACAGGCGCTCGAGCACCCACAGGAACGCCATCGACACATCGCTGGCCATCTCGGCGCTGCTCTCCGGCGTGCGTTCGTCGAGTTCGACGACGGGTTCGGGCAGCCACCAGCCGATGTAGGTGGCGCGCTCGGCCTGCCTGCCGCGCAGGTAGTCGATCGCCAGGCGGGTGGTGGTGGTGACCAGCCAGGCTTCGGGCGACTGGATCGCGGCGTGGTCGCTGCCATGCCAGCGCAGCCAGGCGTCCTGCACCACGTCCTCGGCATCGGCGCGCACGCCCAGCATGCGGTAGGCGATGGCGAACAGGCGCGGGCGCAGGGTGTTGAAGGAGTCGGTCATGGTGTCTGCAAACGTTGTGGGTTTGCATCTAGACGCGCGGAGTGCGCGTTTTGTGACAGCATAACGCAATGCCGGCGGCCGCCGGCATGTCACATGATCACTTGCGGCGGCGGCGGGCGACCATGCCCACCAGGCCCAGCCCGGCCAGCAGCATGGCGTAGGTTTCCGGTTCCGGTACGGTCGTGGCGACGCCGGTACGGTACAAGGTCGCATTGGACAGCGAGGCAAAGCTGGTCGTGAAGGCGTCGATGCCGGTGGTGCCTGCGTCGAAACGATAGAATGCGGTCACGTTGTTGGAACCGTTGACGTTGCCGTAGTGGACGCCAATGATGGTGTCACCATAGAGTTGCTGGCTGAAGTTGATGGTGTTGCCGGTCAGGCTGGAAATCATGTGGCCCGCATCGACTGCCTCGGTCAGGTTCAGGTGCCACGTGCCAAGCGCCGTGTTGACTGCGGCCAGGCTCGGGGCATTGCCGTTGAGGTTGCCACTGTAGAAGCCGAGGCAGGAGGCGCCGGTAATCGAGATATCGCTTGCCGAGCAAGTGGCGATGGTCGGGGTGCCACTGCCGCCACTGCCGCCGCTGCCAGCCGAGTTGCCGTTGCCATTCGCGTTGCCGTTACCGTTACCTGCCGAATTGCCATTGCCATTCGCGTTGCCATTGCCATTCGAGTTGCCATTGCCATTCGCGTTGCCATTGCCATTCGAGTTGCCATTGCCATTCGCATTGCCATGGCCGGCGCCGTTGTTGGCTGGCGCAGCAGTCGCCAGTGCCGTAGCGGCAACGAGCACCACGGTGAATGCGGTACGAACAAGGTTCTTGGCGGGCATGGCTAGTCTCCAGTGAGTTGGCTTGCAGTATGCAACAATTAGATTGCATAGTAACATTTTTAATTTCTAAAAGACACCACATTTGCTAATTTGACACACCCTCACGCGTAGATGGTTGCGTAAATGGGAACCAAAACGGGGTGTGCCCAGTCCAACCCTCTCCGCCGCTGCGAGCCTGAAATTCACTCAGGCTTATACAGGGGGCGGCCGGGGGCTTGCACGACGGGCTCCGGGCGCCCCTGTATGCATTGCTTATCCGCTGTCCGCATAACCTGGCGCGAATTCATTCTTTGGCATGTCTTTCGAATCGCTCTACGCTGGCGACATCATTCAAACGGAGGAGACATGAAGCTCGAAACCCTGGCCGTGCATGGCGGCTATCGTCCAGACCCCACTACCCGTGCAGTTGCCGTGCCCATCTACCAGACCGTGGCTTACGCGTTCGACGATACCCAGCATGGTGCCGACCTGTTCGACTTGAAAGTACCGGGCAATATTTATACGCGCATCATGAACCCCACCCAGGACGTGCTCGAGCAGCGCATGGCCGCCCTCGAGGGTGGCGTGGGGGCGCTGGCGCTGGCATCGGGGCAGGCGGCGGTCACATATGCGATCCAGACCATTGCCGAGGCCGGCGACAACATCGTCTCGGCCTCCACCCTGTACGGCGGCACGTACAACCTGTTCGCGCACACGCTGCCGCAGTTCGGCATCACCACGCGCTTTGCCGATCCGGCCGATCCCGCGTCGTTCGCCGCGCTCATCGACGAACGTACCAAGGCCGTGTTCATCGAATCGATCGGCAACCCGCTGGGCAATATCACCGACATCGAAAAAATCGCCGCCGTGGCGCACCAGCACGGTGTGCCGCTGATCGTCGATAACACGGTGGCCACGCCTTACCTGCTGCGCCCGTTCGAGCATGGCGCCGACATCGTGGTCCATTCGCTCACCAAGTACCTGGGCGGGCATGGCAATTCCATCGGCGGCGTGATCGTCGATTCGGGCAAGTTTCCGTGGGCCGAGCACAAACAGCGTTTCCGCCGCCTCAACGAGCCGGACGTGTCGTACCACGGCGTGGTCTATACCGAGGCGCTGGGGCCGGCGGCGTACATCGGCCGCGCGCGCGTGGTCCCATTGCGCAATACCGGCGCGGCGATCTCGCCGTTCAACGCCTTTTTGATCCTGCAAGGGATCGAGACGCTGGCGCTGCGCATGGACCGCATCACGGAAAATACCCGCACGGTAGCGCAATACCTGCGCCAGCATGGCAAGGTCAAGTGGGTCAATTACGCCGGGCTGGAAGACCATCGCGACCATGCGCTGGCGGTCAAATACCTGGGCGGACGGCCGTCGGGCGTGCTGACCTTCGGCGTCGAGGGCGGGGTGGAAGGCGGGGCGCGCTTCCAGGATGCGTTGCAGCTGTTTACGCGGCTAGTCAATATCGGTGACGCCAAGTCGCTGGCCTGTCACCCGGCGTCCACCACGCACCGCCAGCTCAACGAGGCGGAGCTGGCCAAGGCGGGCGTCACCGTCGATACGGTGCGGCTATCGATCGGCATCGAGCACAGCGACGATCTGCTGGCCGACCTGGAGCAGGCACTGGCCGCAGTTTAGTTTCAGGCGCGCGCCTTGCCCGGCGTTTCTTGGGGTAGCGGCACCGTCATCGCTGCGCCGTCCTTGAAAGTGCAATCGAAAATGTGCGCGCGCGAGGCGGGCGCGGCGATGGAGTACAACTCGTTGTACGGGTTGTCGTCGTCGATGCGCAGGTCGATGCGCACGCCGTCCAGGTGATTATTGGCCTCGATCTCGCGCAGCCGTTCGCGCCGCACATCCACTTCGCGGCTGGTGCGGCCCTGCATGATCGGCCCTTCGAAATACCGGATCAGCGCGCATTCGATGGCGTCCACCCGGTCCTTGAGCAGCATGTCGGCCGCCACCGCGTTCTGGTTCACCGGCTTCTCGCTCGGGTCGCCATCGTCGCACAGTACTTCCACCTGCATGCGTTGCACCAGCAGCAGCAGGTCGTGGTGATCGTTATTGTTGTAGTGGATGCGTTGCACGGCGGACAGGCGCGCGCGTGCCAGGCGGCCGGCCGGGTCCTTGGTTTGCCCCACGTATTGCACCTTGCTGGGAATTTTCAGGCCGTGGTCGTAGCGTTGCAGCACCTCGTGGATCGACAGCGCTTCCACCAGGCCGCCCCAGTTGAGGGTGATGAAGCAGTCGGTCATGGTGACGATCGGCTTCTTGAACGTGGCCGCGAACGGTATTTCCAGGTCCATCTGCACGGTGCCGCGTTTGCCTTCGCTGCCGATCAGGATCGGCACCGTGAGCTTGAGCGAGAAGAACGCCCAGCTGACGCTGCGCTCGTGGTCGAAACGCACGATGGGGCGGTTGATGACAAAATAAATCAGCCGCTTCTCCATGGTCGCCTCGAGATCGAACTGCATGCGGCGCAGCTGGCGACCGATGGGGTCGCGGATGTCGGGCCGCTCGGGGAAGCCGGCAAACAGGTCATACCAATGGTACTTGGCGTCGGATACGGTGACGCGCCAGGTTTGCCGTGCGTTGCTGCGTTTCGGCAGCAGCGGCAACAGGTCGTCGAATGCTTCGGGCGCCGTCAGCAGGTCATGGAACGGCTCCGGCGCATCCTCGGGCGGCA
The DNA here is from genome assembly GCF_034479515.1 of Duganella zoogloeoides. Classification (NCBI taxonomy): domain Bacteria; kingdom Pseudomonadati; phylum Pseudomonadota; class Betaproteobacteria; order Burkholderiales; family Oxalobacteraceae; genus Duganella; species Duganella zoogloeoides. Next base: position 4,543,745 of record NZ_CP140152.1, on the reverse strand, counting down.
ATACCAGTCCCAGTTCTTCCAGCGAGGGCTCTTGATCGTCCTCGCCGGCGACCTGGTCGGGTAAATCGCTCGTCATGTGGATGCTCCAGTGTGTCAGATCAAGCGGGCAGTATAGACCCTGCCGCGAATTGTATCCATCCATTATTTCCGTGAAGAAACTTTAAATGTCACACTTGGGTTCACACCCTGGCGCCCTTGGCAGGTTCAGGAGGTGTCATGCGGGACACAATTACGTCACCGTCGGCGACAAAGCAGCTGAGCAGGTGGCGGGTTGCCGCAGCCACTTGCCCGGAGCCGATTTTGTCATATGCGCCCAGTTCCGGCCACTGTAAATCGATGGTGAACTGCACCAGGTTGTTGGCTTCTTGCACAGCCGTCACGCGTTCGCGCCGCAATTGCCGTTCGTCTTCCTTGCGCGACAGCGGCGCGGTGCCCTCGAAGTAGCGGACCAGGGCCGCTTCCAGCAAGTCCATGCGTTCGCCTTGCAGCACGGCGGCGGCGCGCGGGTGGGCGTTGTGGGGCAGTTCGGCCGGGTCGCCGCTGGCGCAGTTGACCTTGACGTCGAGCTGCTGGACCAGCAGCAGGGTGTCGAGATCTTCCTTGTGCCTGGCGTGCAGCTTTTGCAGCGCGGGGAGATGCGCGCGTGACAGTTGCGCTTCCGGGTCATGGGTCTGGCCCACGTACACCACCTGGCACGGCACCTTGTCCGGGGCATGGGCCAGCAGGATATCGTGGACAGAGAAAGTTTCCACCAGCCCGCCCCAGTTGAGCGTGACGTATTTGGCCGTGAGCTGGACCAGCGGCTTTTTCAGCGTGGCGGCAAACGGCACCGTGAGTTCGAAGGTGATGCTGTCGCGCTTCTGCTCCTGTCCTACGAGCAAGGGCAGGGTCAACTTGAGCGAGAAAAATCCCCAGTGGACGGTTCCGGCAGCGTCGAAGCGCACCGGCGGGCGGGTGAGGGCGAAGAACAGGTGGTGCCTGGAGGCCACCGCGTCGAGCTCGAACTGCATGCGGCGCTGGTAGCGGCCGACCGGATCGTGGATGTCGAGGCGCTCGGGGAAACCGGCGATCAGGTCGTACCAGTGGATCCTGGCATCGGCGACGCTGGCGTACCAGCTTTGCGGGGCGGTATGGCGTTCGGGAATGTACGCCGTGTAATCTGCCATTTGCTCTGCTTGAGGCTGCAGGGTTTGGGCAGCCAGCTCGGGAAGAGTCATGATGTCGAAAGTAGGTTGAAAAGGGTCGCTGAGTAATTGCTATAGAAATAATAAGTAATTCTACGCAGTAATACGGAGGCTACCCCTGCTCTCCTTGCAAATCAACAGTTTTCTACAGAACCGAGCAAATGCGCGGCGGTTACAACGTTTCCTGCATCAGGGCCAGCAATGCCAGCGGGTCGTTCAGCACGCGGTCGGCCTGCCAGTCCAGCGGCTTGTGCGCGCCGCAGTATCCCCAGCCGGCCGCGATGGTCGGCATGCCGGCCGCCTTGCCGGCCTGGATGTCGCGCAGGTCGTCGCCTACGTACCAGCAATCGCGGGGATCGAGGCCCAGGCGCGCGGCGGCTTCGAACAGCGGCGCCGGGTGCGGCTTGGCGTGGGCCGTGGTGTCGCCGGAGATCGAGCAGGCGGCGTGGCCCAGGCCGATCAGTGGCAGCAGCGGGTCGGTAAAGCGCTTCGGTTTGTTGGTCACCACGCCCCATTGCACGCCGGCCGCTTCGATGCCGGCCAGCAGCTCGGGCACGCCGGCAAACAGCGTGCTGTGGTTGGCGATATTGGCTTCGTAGTTGTCGAAGAAGCCGTCGCGCAGTGCCAGGTAGCCATCGTCCTCGGGCGTCATGCCAAAGGCCACGCCAATCATGCCGCGCGCGCCAGCCGACGCGGTGGGGCGCAGCAGTTCGTAGTCGGACGGCTGCAGGCCGCGCGTGGTGCGCAGCAGGTTGACGGCGGCGGCCAGGTCGGGCGCGGTGTCGGCCAGTGTGCCGTCGAGGTCGAACAGGATGGCGCGCGGGGCAGTCAGGGCAGTGGTCATGAGGTCAGTCGAGTGGGCGGGTGGTGGCGATCATGTAGTTGACGCTGGTGTCGTCATTGAGTGAATAGATCTTGGTGAGCGGGTTGTAGCCGAGGCCCTTCATGCCGCGCGTTTCCAGGCCGGCGCTGCGCACGTATTGCGCCAGTTCCGACGGCGTGATGAACTTGTCGTAGTCGTGGGTGCCCTTGGGCAGCATGCGCAGCACGTACTCGGCGCCGATGATGGCAAACAGGTAGGACTTGGGATTGCGGTTGAGCGTGGAAAAGAACACGTGGCCGCCCGGTTTGACCAGCGCGGCGGCAGCGCGCACGATGGCGCCGGGATCGGGCACGTGTTCGAGCATTTCCATGCAGGTGACCACGTCGTACTGGCCCGGTTCCTGCGCGGCCATGTCTTCGGCGGCCACCAGTTTGTAGCGTACTTGCACGCCCGATTCCAGGCTGTGCAGGTCGGCCACTTTCAGCGCTTTTTCACCGAGGTCGATGCCGGTGACGTCGGCGCCCTTGCGCGCCATCGATTCGCTGAGGATGCCGCCGCCGCAACCGATGTCGATCACCTTCTTGCCGGCCAGCGGCACGCGGGCATTGATCCACTCCAGACGCAGCGGATTGATTTCGTGCAGGGGACGGAACTCGGAGGTAGGGTCCCACCAGCGGTGGGCCAGGTCGGAAAATTTTTGCAGTTCTAACGGATCAGCGTTCATGGTGCGGCTTTCATGAAAAGATATCCCGCTATTCTAAAGCAGCAGGCATAAAAAAACCCCGCCGAGGCGGGGTTCGTGCGGCGGGGTGACTCGAAAGCCGTAGCGAGCGGCCCGATATCGTCTTGAGTAGCGGAAGCGTACGGAGGTACGCTGAGCAACGGAGAGGCGATAGCGGGTCGCGCAGTAGGCTTGAGAGTTACCCTTATATTACTTGCTGGTGCCTACGACTTCGATCTCTACGCGACGGTTTTTCGCGCGGCCTTCGGCGGTCTTGTTGTCGGCAACTGGCTGTTTCTCGCCCTTGCCTTCGGTGTACACGCGGGTTGCGTCAACGCCCTTGGAGATGATGTAGGCTTTGACTGCTTCAGCGCGGCGTACCGACAGCTTCTGGTTGTACTCGTCCGAACCAACGGAGTCGGTGTGGCCGACAGCGATGATGACTTCCAGGTTGATGGCGCCCAGTTTCGACGTCACTTCGTCCAGCTTGGCTTTGCCTTCTGGTTTCAGGACCGATTTGTCGAAATCGAAGAACGCGTCAGCTGCGAAGCTCACTTTTTGTGCGGTAGGCACTGGAACTGGTTTCGGTGCTGGGGCTGGCATTGGAGCTGGTGCAGGTGCTGGGGCCACTGGTGGCGGCGGTGCTACGCACTTGCCATTTTCCAGTTTTTCTGGCTCAACGCACAGTGGCAGGTCGCAACCTGGCACGGCATCGGCCGGGGTCCAGTAGCCGGTGCGCCAGCACAGGCCGAACGGATCACGCACGATCACACCGCGTGCATCTTGCACGTAGGCGCTTTTCGGCGTTGCGGCCTTGATGTCCTGGGTAACAGGAGCGTAAGGTGGTGCGGTAGGCGCGGTTTGCGCGAATGCCGAACCTGCAAAGGCAGCCGAGATGGCCAACAACGAAATAAGTTTCTTCATATTTTTCTTCCTTTCGGGGGTGATATCCGCAGAAAAACTGCGCGACGTGCATTACGTGGGCCGGATTTTACCACGCAGGGGCGTCACGCCCGTCTCCCGATTGCGAAACAAGCAATTGACTTCTGATTCATTTTGCCACAATAGATCCTCGTGCGCGAAAGCGGTGCACCTTTGCACCAATTTGCTCACTACCAATATGTTGTTTTGTCGCAACGTGATTGTCGATAATAAATGAGTAATGTGTCATGAATATTACATCGTGTTACAAGCGTGCATCGTGCGCCGACCCGCATAGGCGCTGGCCCCGAGGGCAAATTGTGTTAGTGCCCCTGTCCGCATGTTAAAATCCTACTCTTGCCTGTCCTTATTGAAGGGCAGGGCAACAGTGTAGTAAGTGCGGCATACATTGCTTACAAGATAACCTCACAGTCAAAGATCAGTCGACCCGCCAATGGATCAATTCGCAAAAGAAACAATTCCTATTTCCCTCGAAGAAGAGATGCGCAAGAGCTACCTCGATTACGCCATGAGCGTGATCGTGGGCCGCGCCTTGCCGGACGTGCGCGACGGCTTGAAGCCGGTGCACCGCCGGGTCTTGTTCTCGATGCATGAATCCAATTACGTGTGGAACCGCGCTTACGTCAAGTGCGCGCGCGTGGTCGGCGACACCATGGGTAAGTACCACCCGCACGGCGACGCGTCGATTTACGACACGCTGGTGCGCATGGCGCAGCACTTCTCGCTGCGCTACATGCTGGTCGATGGCCAGGGTAACTTCGGTTCGGTCGATGGCGACGGCGCGGCCGCGATGCGTTACACCGAGTGCCGGCTGGCCAAGATCTCCAGCGAACTGCTGGCCGATATCGACAAAGACACGGTCGACTTCCAGCCCAACTACGACGGCAAGGAAAAAGAGCCGACCGTTCTGCCTACCCGCATCCCCAACCTGCTCATCAACGGCTCGTCCGGTATTGCCGTGGGTATGGCCACCAACATCCCGCCGCACAATCTGCACGAAGTGATTGCCGGCGCGCTGCACGTGCTGCAAAACCCGCAATGCTCGATCGACGAACTGATCGAACTGATCCCGGCGCCGGACTTTCCGACCGGCGGTATCATTTACGGCGTCTCGGGCGTGCGCGACGGTTACCGCACCGGCCGTGGCCGCGTGGTCATGCGCGCCAAGACTCACTACGAGGAATACGGCAAGGACGGCGGCCGCACCGCGATCATCGTCGACGAGCTGCCGTACCAGGTCAACAAGAAGTCGCTGCTGGAGCGCATCGCCGAAAACGTGCGCGACAAGAAGCTCGAAGGCATTTCCGACATCCGCGACGAGTCCGACAAATCGGGCATGCGGGTGGTGATCGAGCTGAAACGCGGCGAAGTACCGGAAGTCGTCCTGAACAACCTGTACAAGCAGACCCAGTTGCAGGATACGTTCGGCATGAACATGGTGGCGCTGGTCGACGGCCAGCCGCGCCTGCTGAACCTGAAGGAAATGCTGCAGTGCTTCCTGTCGCACCGCCGCGAAGTGGTCACGCGCCGCACCGTGTTCGAACTGCGCAAGGCGCGCGAACGCGGTCACGTGCTCGAGGGTCTGGCCGTGGCTCTGGCCAACATCGACGACTTCATCGCCCTGATCAAGGCAGCGCCAACGCCGCCGGTGGCCAAGGCGGCCCTGATGGACCGTTCGTGGGATTCGTCCATCGTGCGCGAAATGTTGGCCCGTACCGGCGAAGGCGATACCGTGGGCGGCATCGAAGCATTCCGTCCCGAGCACCTGCCCAAGCACTACGGCATCCAGGCCGACGGCATGTACCGTTTGTCCGACGACCAGGCGCAGGAAATCCTGCAAATGCGTTTGCAACGCCTGACCGGTCTGGAACAGGACAAGATCGTCAACGAGTACAAGGACGTGATGGCCGAAATCGCCGACCTGCTGGACATCCTGTCCAAGCCATCGCGCGTGACCACCATCATCACCGACGAGATGACCAGCGTGGTCACCGAATTCGGCGATCCTGCCAAGGACCCGCGTCGTTCGAGCATCGAACACAATGCCAGCGACCTCAATACCGAGGACCTGATCACGCCGCAAGACATGGTGGTCACCCTGTCGCACACCGGTTACATGAAGGCGCAGCCGATTTCCGAGTACCGTTCGCAAAAACGCGGCGGTCGCGGCAAGCAGGCCATGGCGACCAAGGAAGAAGACTGGATCGACCAGCTGTTCATCGCCAACACGCACGATTACATCCTGTGCTTCTCCAACCGTGGCCGCATGTACTGGCTCAAGGTCTGGGAAGTGCCGCAAGGCTCGCGCAACTCGCGCGGCAAGCCTATCGTGAACATGTTCCCGCTGGCCGATAACGAGAAGATCACCGTGATCCTGCCGCTGTCGGGCGAAAACCGCACCTTCCCCGAAGACCATTACGTGTTCATGTCCACCAGCCTGGGCACCGTGAAAAAGACGCCGCTGAAAGACTTCAGCAACCCGCGCAAGGCCGGCATCATTGCCGTGGACCTCGACGAAGGCGACTTCCTGATCGGCGCTGCACTGACCGACGGCGAACACGATGTGATGCTGTTCTCGGATTCCGGCAAGGCCGTGCGCTTCGACGAAAACGACGTGCGTCCGATGGGCCGCAATGCCCGTGGCGTGCGCGGCATGAACCTCGATGAAGGCCAGCGCGTGATCGCGCTGCTCGTCGCCGAGAACGAGCAGCAGTCGGTGCTGACCGCCACCGAGAACGGCTACGGCAAGCGTACCCCGATCACCGAGTACACGCGCCATGGCCGTGGGACCAAGGGCATGATCGCGATCCAGACCTCCGAGCGTAACGGCCGCGTGGTGGCCGCCACCCTGGTGGAGCCGACCGACGAGATCATGCTGATCACCACCGGCGGCGTGCTGATTCGCACCCGCGTGGCGGAGATCCGCGAAATGGGCCGCGCCACGCAAGGCGTGACCCTGATCGCGGTGGAAGACGGCACCAAGCTGTCCGGCTTGCAGCGCGTGGTGGAAACCGACATCGACGAAGTGGAACTCGAGCCTGGCCCGGACGGCAAGCCAGTGGTAGCGGCTGCCCCCGCAGTTGCTGACGCTGACGGCGCCGACGCCACCGATGCCGGTGACGACAAGCCTGCCGACGACGTTCAGCCGGAGTAATTCGCAGCATCGGTCCGGACCCCAGTCCGGGCGCCACGGGGCCAGGTTATTGTGAGCAGCAGTGCGACAATAGACTGGCCCTGTTTTTTTAGGGACTCCCTATATTGATCACCAAGGAACGCAACGTGACTCACATCTATAACTTCTCCGCCGGCCCTGCCGTCCTGCCCAAGGAAGTGCTGGCGCAAGCGGCTGCCGAAATGCTGGACTGGCATGGCAGCGGCATGTCGGTGATGGAGATGAGCCACCGCGGACCGGAGTTTATTTCGATTTACAAGGCGGCCGAGCGCGACCTGCGCGAGCTGCTGGCAGTACCGGACAATTACAAGATCTTGTTCATGCAGGGCGGGGGTTTGTCCCAGAATGCCCTGATTCCGTTGAACCTGGTGGGCCACAAGCCGCAGCCAGCAACCATCGATTTCATCCACACCGGTTCGTGGTCGGGCAAATCCATCAAGGAAGCCGCCAAGTACGCCAATGTCAACATCGCCGCGTCGTCCATGACGTCGGTGCCGCCGCAGGCCGAGTGGAAGCTCACGCCCGGCGCGGCCTATCTGCACATGTGCACCAACGAGACCATCGACGGCGTGGAGTTCGACTTCGACGCCGGCGTGCCGCAGCCGCAGGATGGCGTGCTGTTCGTGGCCGACATGTCGTCGCACATCCTGTCGCGCGTGATCGACGTGGCCAAATACGGCGTGATCTTCGCCGGGGCGCAAAAGAACATCGGCCCGGCCGGATTGACCATCGTCATCGTGCGCGACGACCTGCTGGGCAAGGCGCTGCCGGCCTGCCCGTCGGCGTTCGACTTCAAGCTGGTGGCCGACAACGACTCCATGTATAACACGCCGCCTACCTACGGCATCTATATTGCCGGCCTGGTGTTCCAGTGGCTGAAAAAGAACGGCGGCGTGGCAGCGATGGAACAGCGCAATATCGCCAAGGCCAAACTGCTGTACGCGGCGCTCGACGCCGACGATTTTTACCAGACCCGCGTGCAAGCGGGCAGCCGCTCGCGCATGAACATTCCCTTCTACCTGAAGGACGAGAGCCGGAACGACGAATTCCTGGCCGGCGCCAAGGCGCGCGGCCTGCTGCAACTGAAGGGCCACAAGTCCGTCGGCGGCATGCGCGCATCGATCTACAACGCCATGCCCATCGAAGGGGTGCAAGCCCTAGTGGACTACCTGAACGAATTCGCCGGCCGAACCGCTGGTTAACATCATGAACGACAAACTCAAACCCCTGCGCGAACAGATCGATGCGATCGACGCGCAAATCCTCGACCTGCTGAACCGCCGCGCCCAGGTGGCGCAGGAAGTCGGCCACGTCAAGGCCGAAACCAACGCCCCCGTGTTCCGTCCCGAGCGCGAAGCGCAAGTGCTGCGCGGCGTGGCCGACCGCAACCCGGGCCCGATGGGCAACGCCGAGATGCAGACCATCTTCCGCGAAATCATGTCCGCCTGCCGCTCGCTGGAAAAGCGCGTCACCGTCGCCTTCCTCGGACCGGCCGGCACCTACAGCGAACAGGCCGTGTACCAGCAGTTCGGCACCGCCGTCGATGTGCTGGCCTGCGCTTCGATCGACGAAGTGTTTCGCGCCACCGAGGCCGGTACAGCGGACTTCGGCGTGGTCCCGGTGGAGAATTCCACCGAGGGCGCCATCGGCCGCACGCTCGACCTGCTGCTCAACACCCCGCTGACGATCAGCGGAGAAGTGGCCATCGCCGTGCGTCACAGCCTGCTCACCGGCACCGGCAACATGGATGGCGTGACCGCCATCTGCGCCCATGCCCAGGCGCTGGCGCAGTGCCAGATCTGGCTGAACAACAATTATCCGGAAATCGAGCGCCGCGCCGTATCGTCCAACGCCGAGGCGGCGCGCATGGCGCGCGACGACCACTCGGTGGCGGCCATAGCCGGCGAGCGCGCCGGCGTGCGCTACAGCCTGGGCACGGTCAAGGCCAATATCCAGGACGACCCGCACAACCGCACCCGCTTTGCCGTGATCGGCACGCTGCGCACCGGCCCGTCCGGCATCGACCGCACGTCGATGGCGCTGGCCGCGCCGCACAAGGCCGGTTCCGTCTATCGCCTGCTCGGATCGCTGGCGCAGAACGGCGTGTCGATGACGCGCTTCGAATCGCGCCCGGCCCGCAACGGCAACTGGGAATACTATTTTTACGTGGACGTCGAAGGCCATATCGAAAACCCCGCCGTGGCCAAGGCGCTGGAAGAATTGCAGGGCAATGCCGCCTTCTTCAAGGTGCTCGGCTCCTACCCGGTGAGCCTCACTTAATTACAACGAGAGACAACCATGACCAAGAATTTCGGGCCGGAGTATGTCCGCGCCATCGCCCCTTACCAAGCCGGCAAACCGATCGCTGAAGTCGCGCGGGAATTCGGTTTGCAGGAAGACGCCATCGTCAAGCTGGCCTCCAACGAAAATCCGTTCGGCGTGCCGGAATCGGCCAGGGCCGCCATGGGCGCCGCTGCGGCCGAACTGGGACGCTATCCCGATGCCAACGGCTTCGACCTGAAGGCCGCGCTGTCCACGCGCTACAACGTGCCGGCCGACTGGATCACGCTCGGTAACGGCAGCAACGACATCCTGGAAATCGCCGCCCACGCATTCGTCGAGCGCGGCCAGGCGGTCGTGTATTCGCAGTATTCGTTCGCGGTGTACGCGCTGGCCACGCAGGGCGTTGGCGCGCGCCACATCGTGGTGCCGGCCAAGGCCCACGGCCACGACCTCGACGCCATGCTGGCAGCGATCGAAGAAGATACGCGCCTGGTCTTCATCGCCAACCCGAATAACCCGACCGGCACCTTCATCCCCGCCGCCGAGATCGAGGCGTTCCTGCAAAAAGTGCCGGCCAACGTGGTGGTGGTACTGGACGAAGCGTACAACGAATTCCTGGCGCAGGAACACCAGTTCGAGTCCGCCGACTGGGTGAAAAAATATCCGAACCTGCTGGTCTCACGCACCTTCTCCAAGGCTTACGGCCTGGCCGGTTTGCGCGTGGGCTTTGCCGTCGCCCAGCCAGCGCTGACCGACCTGATGAACCGCATCCGCCAGCCGTTCAACGTCAACTCGCTGGCGCAGGCTGCCGCCATCGCCGCGCTGAACGACAAGGAATTTTTGGCCAGGAGCGCCACCAACAACGCCGCCGGCTACCGGCAGTTCATCGAAGCGTTCGAGCAGCTTGGCCTCGAATACGTGCCGTCGTACGGCAACTTCGTGCTGGTCAAGGTGGGCAGCGACGACGGCGCCGGCGCGCGTGTCAACCTGTCGCTGCTCAAGCAGGGCGTGATCGTGCGTCCGGTCGGCAACTACGGCTTGCCTGAGTGGCTGCGCATTTCGATCGGCCTGCCGCAGGAAAATGCGGTGCTGATCGCAGCGCTGACCAAGGCGCTGGCCGAGGGCTGAGATGGCGTCCACGGCATTCAAGAAGATCGTCATTTTCGGCGTGGGCCTGATCGGCGGCTCGTTCGCGCGGTCGCTGAAAAAAGCCGGCATGGTGGCGACAGTCGTGGGCATGGGCCGCTCGCAAGCGTCGATGCAGCGTGCTTTGGAGCTGGGCATCATCGACGTCATCGGCAGCGACATGGCTGAAGCGCTGGCCGGCGCCGACCTGGTGCTGCTGGCGGCGCCGGTGGCCCAGACCGGCGCGATCCTGGCGGCGCTGGCGCCGCACCTGCAACCGGGCACCGTGGTGACCGACGCCGGCAGCACCAAGTCGGACGTGGTGGCTGCCGCGCGCAGTGCCTTGGCAGGGAAGGTGGCGCAGTTCGTGCCCGGTCATCCCATCGCCGGGCGCGAAAGCTATGGCCCGGAAGCGGCGATCGACGACCTGTACGTCGGCAAGAAGGTCGTGCTGACGGCGCTGGCCGAGAACGACGCGTTTGATGTGGAACGGGTAGCGGCGGCATGGCGCGCGTGCGGGGCGATCATCCATCGCCTGTCGCCAGAAGAACACGACAAGGTGTTTGCGGCCGTGAGCCACTTGCCGCACCTGCTGGCGTATGCGCTGGTCGATGATATCGCCAGGAAGCCCCATGCCGACCTGCTGTTTCAGTATGCAGCGAGCGGCTTCCGCGATTTCACGAGGATCGCGGGATCGTCGCCGGAAATGTGGCGCGACATCAGCCTGGCCAACCAGGCCGCGCTGCTGACCGAGCTCGATGCGTACATGGCGCAGCTGGCTGCGTTGCGCGCGCAACTGGCGGCCGGCGACGGCGCGGGGCTGGAACACGTGTACGGCAACGCCCAGAGGGCAAGACACCAATGGATTACCGCGATTGAAACGGCGGAAACGCCGCAGTCGCAGGATAAAGCAGAATAAAGCGAAGCAGCAGGAGCGCGCCACCGGAACGGCCCGATACCGCTAAGCCGTGCCAAGGGCACGGACTGACGGCCGCAACGACTGCTTATTAAAGGAATACATATGAACCACGACTACATCGACCTGCAACCGGTCCAACACGTACAAGGCACCGTGCGGCTGCCGGGCTCCAAGTCCATCTCCAACCGCATCCTGCTGTTGTCGGCCCTGTCGCAGGGTGACGTCCAGATCGTCGACCTGCTGGCCTCCGACGACACCGCTGTCATGCTGGCAGCCCTGCGCTCGCTGGGCGTGGAATGGACCGAAGAGCAAACTGCCACCGGCACCATCCACCACGTCAAGGGCGTGGCAGGCGTGTTGCCGAACCAATCGGCCGACCTGTTCATGGGCAACGCCGGCACCGCGATCCGTCCGCTGACCGCCGCGCTGGCCGTGATCGGCGGCGACTATACGCTGCATGGCGTGCCGCGCATGCACGAGCGCCCGATCGGCGACCTGGTCGATGCGCTGAACGCCGCCGGCACCAACGTCGAATACACGGGCAACCCCGGCTATCCGCCGCTGCACATCAAGCAGGGCAAGATCCACGCGCAGCGCCTGGCGGTGCGCGGCGACGTCTCGAGCCAGTTTTTGACGGCGCTGCTGATGGTCGCGCCGCTGATGGCGCGCGACCATGCGATCACCATCGACGTGATCGGCGAACTGATTTCCAAGCCGTATATCGAAATCACCTTGAACCTGGTGCGCCGCTTCGGCGTGCAGGTGGCGCAGGACGGCTGGTCGTCGTTTACCATCGAGCCGGGCCAGGTGTACCAGTCGCCGGGCACCATCCACGTCGAGGGCGATGCGTCGTCGGCGTCGTATTTTCTTGCGGCCGGCGCGATTGGCGGCGGACCGGTGCGGGTGGAGGGCGTGGGCCGGCAGAGCATCCAGGGTGACGTGCGCTTTGCCGCCGCGCTCGAGCAGATGGGCGCGACCATCGTCATGGGTGACAACTGGATCGAGGCCAGCAGCAATGGCCTATTGAAAGCCATTGACGCCGACTTCAACCACATTCCCGACGCGGCCATGACGATCGCGACTGCCGCCCTGTATGCGGACGGCACCAGCACCTTGCGCAATATCGCCAGCTGGCGCGTAAAGGAAACCGACCGCATCGCCGCCATGGCTACCGAGCTGCGCAAGCTGGGAGCCGTGGTGGAAGAGGGCGCCGATTACCTGACAGTGACGCCGCCAGCCGTCCTCGCTCCTGCTACTATCGATACCTACGACGATCACCGCATGGCGATGTGCTTCTCGCTGGCATCGCTCGACGGCGCCGCGCGCAAGGGCACCACCGTGCGCATCAACGATCCCAAGTGCGTCGGCAAAACTTTCCCTGAATATTTCGCTGCGTTTGCGGCGATTGCAAAATAGTAAATACATGCCAACATCCCAGATTCCAGTCATCACCATCGACGGGCCCACCGCATCCGGCAAGGGTACTGTCGCACATCGCGTTGCCGATAAGCTCGGCTTCCATTACCTGGATTCGGGCGCGCTCTATCGCCTGACGGCGTTGTCCGCGCTGCGGCGCGACACCGACCTGGCCGACGAGCACGCACTGGCCAAGCTGGCCGAGCATCTGCAATGCAGCTTCCAGGGCGAGCACATCCTGCTGGGCCACGAGGATGTGAGCGACGCCATCCGCGCCGAGGTGGTGGGCAATACGGCGTCGAAGATTGCCACTTTCCCGGCCGTGCGCCATGCGCTGGTGGGCCTGCAACTGGGTTTCCGCAAGGCGCCGGGCGTGGTGGCGGACGGGCGTGACATGGGTTCGGTGATCTTCCCGCATGCACCGCTCAAGGTGTTTTTGACAGCAAGTGTTGCGGCACGGGCCGAACGTCGCTACAAGCAATTGATCGCCAAGGGAATTTCTGCTAAGATGGAAGACCTGCTGATGGATTTGCAGGCGCGGGACGACCGGGATACGAACCGGGCCATCGCGCCACTGGTCCCTGCCGAAGGTGCGCATGTGCTGGAAACATCGAACATGGCTGCTGACGAAGCGGTCGCGCAGGTGTTGCAGTGGTATGCCGCCGTAGGCAAATGAGTGGGCAGAAGCATTAAGTAGTATGTTTTTGGTAAGGTGTCTGGCCGCTTTGCGGCCTAGACGTGTTTCAACCCTAACCCAACTGAAGTCGCATATCGCGAGCCTTGTTGGCAAACCTGGAAGTTACAATGTCTAATATGGAAAGTTTTGCAGCCCTCTTCGAAGAATCCCTGTCGCGTCAAGACATGCGTTCGGGCGAAGTGATCTCGGCTGAAGTCGTTCGTCTGGATCACAACTTCGTGATCGTGAACGCCGGCCTGAAATCGGAAGCATTCATCCCTGTTGAAGAATTCAAGAATGACCAAGGCGAACTGGAAGTCAAAGTAGGCGACTTCGTTTCCGTGGCCATCGAATCGCTGGAAAATGGTTTCGGCGATACCATCCTGTCGCGCGACAAAGCCAAGCGTCTGGCTTCGTGGCTGGCACTGGAAAAAGCCATGGAGTCGGGCGAGATCGTCGTCGGCACCGTGAACGGTAAAGTCAAAGGCGGCCTGACCGTCCTGACCAACGGCATCCGCGCATTCCTGCCGGGTTCGCTGGTTGACACCCGTCCAGTCAAGGACACCACCCCATTCGAAGGCAAAACCCTCGAATTCAAAGTTATCAAACTGGACCGCAAGCGTAACAACGTGGTTCTGTCGCGTCGCGCCGTCATCGAAGCTTCGATGGGCGAAGAGCGTCAGAAACTGATGGAAACGCTGAAAGAAGGCACGGTCGTGACCGGCGTTGTGAAAAACATCACCGACTACGGCGCGTTCGTGGACCTGGGCGGCATCGACGGCCTGCTGCACATCACCGACCTGGCATGGCGTCGCGTGCGTCACCCATCGGAAGTGCTGACCGTTGGTCAAGAGATCACCGCCAAAGTCCTGAAATACGATCAAGAGAAAAACCGTGTTTCGCTGGGCGTGAAACAACTGGGCGACGATCCTTGGACCGGTCTGTCCCGTCGTTACCCACAAGGCACCCGTCTGTTCGGTAAAGTAACGAACCTGACCGACTACGGCGCGTTCGTTGAAGTGGAACAAGGTATCGAAGGCCTGGTACACGTTTCCGAAATGGACTGGACCAACAAGAACGTCGCTCCAAACAAAGTTGTCCAACTGGGCGACGAAGTAGAAGTGATGGTTCTGGAAATCGACGAAGAGCGTCGTCGTATTTCGCTGGGCATGAAACAGTGCAAAGCCAACCCATGGGACGACTTCGGTGTTACCCACAAGAAGGGTGACAAAGTCCGCGGCGCGATCAAATCGATCACCGACTTCGGCGTGTTCATCGGCCTGGCTGGCAACATCGACGGCCTGGTACACCTGTCCGACCTGTCGTGGACCGAGTCCGGCGAAGAAGCCGTACGCAAGTTCAAGAAAGGTGACGAACTGGAAGCCATCGTTCTGGCCATCGACGTTGAGCGCGAGCGCGTTTCCCTGGGCGTCAAGCAACTGGAAGGCGACCCGTTCAACAACTTCGCAGCCATGAACGACAAAGGTTCGCTGGTTAACGGTACCGTTAAATCGGTTGAGCCTAAAGGCGCCGTGATCCAGCTGTCGGAAGAAGTCGAAGGCTACCTGCGCGCTTCGGAAATCTCGCGTGACCGCGTGGAAGATGCTGGCACCCACCTGAAAGTCGGCGACGCCGTCGAAGCTCTGGTGATCAACATCGACCGTAAAGCACGTTCGATCCAGCTGTCGATCAAAGCGAAAGACAACGCAGAAACCGCAGAAGCGATGAAGTCGATGGCTTCGGACAGCAGCGCAGCGTCGGGCACCACCAGCCTGGGCGCACTGCTGAAAGCCAAGTTCGATAACAAGAACTAAGTAACACTGAACCAGTCGATGACTAAGTCCGAACTCATCAACCGCCTGGCTGAGCGTTATTCTCAGCTGGTGGCCAAAGATGCGGAGTACGCGGTCAAGACCATTCTTGATGCGATGACCAACGCCCTGGCGACCGGTCAACGCATCGAGATCCGTGGTTTTGGCAGCTTTGCCCTCAACAGCCGGCCGCCACGCATCGGGCGTAACCCCAAGTCGGGTGACAAGGTGATGGTGCCTGAAAAACGGGTACCCCACTTCAAACCCGGCAAGCAGTTGCGCGAGCGGGTCGACGCGATGGTCGGGCAGCCGATCATCGAGGACTGAGGTTGTGACGGTTTAAATGAAAAAGCGGCGTCCTCGGATGCCGCTTTTTTTTTAGCGGTTCTAATGCCATACTGGCGCTCTTGGAAAATCCGATCAGGAATCAGGCTGATGAAATTTGTATCCACCCTCGTTGGACTCGTTCTATTCGTCCTGTTTTTTGGCTTCGCCCTGAAAAATACGCAGGAAGTCGATCTGCACCTGTTTCTCCACTATGAGCTGCGCGGCCCGCTGGTGCTGATGCTGCTCGGGTGTTTCGTGGCCGGCGCCGTGCTTGGCGTGCTGGCGCTCACGCCCACGGTGTTTCGCTATCGCCGCGAAACCAATAAACACAAATCCACCATCACGACGATGCAAACGACGGCGCAGCGGGCCAATGCCCAGCCGCAGCCCGACAGCGTCCTCGCTCCCTGAGTTGTACCTCCTTCGTCTCACGCAAAGAATAAAGCATGGAATTTGAACTCTTCTGGTTGCTGGGTATCCCGGTCTTCTTCGGCCTTGGCTGGCTGGCGGCGCGGGTCGATATCCGTCAATTGATGGCCGAATCGCGCACCCTGCCGCGCGGTTACTTCAAGGGCCTGAACCTGCTGCTCAACGACCAGCCGGACAAGGCGATCGACGCCTTTATCGAGATCGTGCGGCTGGACCCGGAATCGGCCGACATGCACTTCGCGCTCGGTAACCTGTTCCGCCGCCGTGGCGAGACCGAGCGCGCCATCCGCGTGCACCAGAATCTGCTGGCGCGCCCTGACCTGCCGCAGGAGCAGAAGGAACACGCCGAGTACGAACTCGGTGTCGATTACCTGAAAGCGGGCCTGCTCGACCGCGCCGAGGAAACCTTCAACCGCCTGATCGACGGCCAGTACGGCGCCCAGGCGCGCCGCCAGTTGCTGGAGATCTTCCAGCGCGAAAAAGAGTGGCCTCGCGCGATCGAAGCGGCCATGGGCCTGCAGGAATCGGGCGCCGGTTCGCGTCAAAAGGAAATCGCGCAGTTCTACTGCGAGATGGCGCAGGACGCGCTGGTGCACCTGCACGTGGACCAGGCCGAGGAACTGCTCGACAAGTCGCTGGCGGCCGACCGTAACAACGTGCGCGCCACGCTGCTCACCGGCGACGCCCAGCTGGCCAAGGGCGACGTCGAAGGCGCGCTGCTGACCTGGCGCCGCGTGGAGCAGATCAGCGTGCCGCACACGGCGCTGGTGGCCCAGCGCATGATGGACGGCTACCGCAAGGTGGGCCGGCCGCAGGAAGGCGTCAACCTCTTGAAATCGTACCTGGAGCAGGCGTCGTCGATCGACCTGCTCGAAGTGGTGTACAAGGAAGTGATGGAGCTGCACGGCGTGGCCGAGGCCAAGGAGCTGGTGGTCAACGAGCTGCGTCGTACGCCGACCCTGCTGGGGCTTGATCGCCTGCTGGAAGCGCGACTGGTCGATGCACCGGCGTCGATCGTCTCCGAGCTGTCGATGGTGAAGAACCTGGTGCACGGCTACACGCAAAAGCTGGCGCGTTACCAGTGCAGCCATTGCGGCTTCAAGGCGCGCCAGTTCTACTGGCAGTGCCCCGGTTGCAGCCGCTGGGAGACCTACCCGCCGCGCCGCACCGAAGAACTCAACGTGATGAACTAAGATGGCCAACGACCTGACGACTTATACCGCACCGGACCTGACCCCGGTGCGCATCTTGATCGTGGGCGACGTCATGCTGGACCGCTACTGGTTCGGCGACGTCAACCGCATTTCGCCGGAAGCGCCGGTGCCGATCGTGCGCGTCAGCCAGCGCGAAGCGCGCCTGGGCGGCGCCGCCAACGTGGCGCGCAATGCCGCCGCGATGGGCGCGCACACGGCCTTGCTGGGCGTGGTGGGCGCCGACGAGGCGGGCAACGAAGTGGAACAGATGCTCGAGAGCGGCGGCATCCACAGCTACCTGCAGCGCGATGACGCGATTTCCACCATCGTCAAGCTGCGCGTGATCGGCCGCCAGCAGCAAATGGTGCGTATCGACTTCGAGGAAGCGCCCACCGACACGGTGCTGCGCGACAAGCTCGAACAATTCAAGACCCTGCTGCCTGACTACGACGTGATCGTGCTGTCGGACTACGCCAAGGGCAGCCTGGTGGCCGTGGCCGACATGATCGCCTCGGCGCGCGCCGCCGGCAAGGTGGTGATGGTCGATCCGAAAGGCGATGATTTTTCGCGCTACGCGGGCGCCACCGTGCTGACGCCAAACAAATCGGAAATGCGCCAGATCGTCGGCACCTGGGCCAGCGAAGAACAGCTGACCGCCAAGGCCCAGCAACTGCGCGCCGACCTGCGCCTGGACGCCTTGCTGCTCACCCGTTCGGAAGAGGGCATGACGCTGTACACGGACGGCGGGCAATACCACATGCCGGCCGCCGCGCGCGAAGTGTTCGACGTCTCGGGCGCGGGCGACACCGTGATCGCCACCATGGCCTGCATGCTGGGTGCGGGCGCCGGCTGGAACGAGGCGGTGCAGACGGCCAATCGCGCCGGCGGCATCGTGGTGGGCAAGCTGGGCACGGCGACGGTGACGCGCGAAGAGCTTTTCGGCTGAGGTCGCTCAATATGGCTGCGCCGGCTTGACCTTCCTCAACCGGACGGGTCAACTTGGCGCAAGCGCTGGCGTTAGGGAGTGTGCAGGGTGCGATGGTCGCTCCTGCATCAACCCTAACGGAGAATGTCATGTTGAAGAAACTCATGCTCGTGGTCGCAGCGCTGGTCGCCACGATGAACTTTGCTTTCGCCCAGGTGGACGTCAACAAGGCCGACGCGGCCGCGCTCGACAGCGTCAACGGCATCGGCCCGGCCAAGTCCAAGGCCATCCTGGAAGAGCGCAAGAAGGGCGAATTCAAGGACTGGAGCGATTTCCAGCAGCGGGTAAAAGGCGTGGGCGAGAAGAATGCGCTCAAGCTGTCGGCGGCGGGGCTGGTGGTCAATGGCAAGGGCAAGGATGGCGCGGCAGTGGCGGGCGGCACGCCGGCCAAGCCCAAGGCTGCGGCTAAATAAGTCGCTACTATGTGCTTCGTCATTCCCGCGCAGGCGGGAATCCAATTGCGCGTACGCCGCCGTTGTCATCAAAGCCAACACTGCGCACACAAATTGGATCCCCGCCTGCGCGGGGATGACGGCTTTGCGGTTGGCGCAAAGAGCTACATCAAATGGCTTCTATGAAAATCTCCCGCATCCTCCACGCCGGCTACGTCTTCGAGTCCGGCGGCACGCAGATCCTGTTCGACCCCATCTTTGAAAACCCGTTCAGCCGCAACTGCCACGCGTTTCCCGGCGTCCGTTTCGACCTCGACCAAGTTAGGCAGCTCACGCCCGACGCCATCTTCATCTCGCACTTCCACGACGACCACTGCTCGTTCGACAGCCTGCACCTGCTGGCGCGCACCACGCCCGTGTACATGTACTGCCTGTTCGACGAACTGTTCGCCATGCTGCGCGAACTCGGCTTCAGCAACGTGCAGTCGCTGGCGATCGACCAGCCGGTGCACGTGGGCGGGTTCGAAATCATCGCCCGCCGCGCGCTCGACGACGAAGTCGACTCGATGTTCCACATCCGCGCCGAGGGCCTGAATGTGCTCAACGTGGTCGATGCGTGGATGGACCCGCAAACGCTGGAACAATTGAAAGGCTACGCGCCGTGGGACATGGTGCTGTGGCCATTCCAGACCATGCGCGAAGTGGACGTGATCGCGCCGGGGCGCGCCTGGCGCGATCAAGCGGCACCGGGGCTGGCGGCAGCATGCGCGCCCGTGTCAGTCGGCGTGCGCGCAGCGCCACCGCCTGCCACGCCGGCGGTGGCGCTGCCTGACGAGTGGCCCGAGCAATTGCAGGCACTGGCGCCGCGCTATGTGGTGCCCAGCTCGTGCCAGTTCGTGCAGGAGCCATGGTCGTGGTACAACCACGCCATGTTCCCGATCACCTACCGCCAGTTTGCCCAAGAGGTGGGCGCCTGGCTGCCCAATGCGCAGGTAGTGCGCATCAATCCCTCGGTGGCGTTCGAGCTGACCGCGCAGGCGTTGACACCGGTCGCGCCGTTGCCGTGGGTGCTGCCGGTGGGCGACCAGGATGTCGATTTCGAGTACGACCCGGCCATCACGCCGCCACCGACCGCCGCCATCGCGCGCCGCTTTGCCGCGCTCACCGCCGAGCAAATGGCGCTGGTGCAGGCGTTCTGCCAGCGCGGCCTGCTGCAAAAATATGAAGAGATGGAGCTGCCCGACGACAGCTATTTTATCGCGCCGCGCATCTGGCAGCTGACGGTCTACGACCATGACGGGGCAGGGCAGAGCTTCCGCTTCCGTATTCACGGTGACAGCATTGAGCATGATTGTATCGAAGCCAGCCGAATCGAAAGCGACGGGGGCGAAGGCGATAGTACCGAAAGCGATCGCATCGAAGCCAGCGGCATCGGCGCCGGCAGCATCGAGGTCGATCGTATCGAAGCCGCGAGCGTCATGCCGGATGATGCGCAGCTTCAGGGCTGGACCACCGAAATCCCCGCCGCCAAGCTGTACGCCGGCCTGGCGCTGGGCGAGTCGCTGACGTCGATGTACGTGCGCATCGCCGGTGCGCCCGAGGATGCCGATATCGCCGACGACCCGCTGATCCGCTGCCTGTTCAACGACGCCTTCGGCGCATACCAGGCCGCGCAACTACGACGCCTCAAGGAAACTGCATGAAACGACTCACGCTGGCCTTGGCCACCACGCTGTTCGCACTGGGCGCAGCTGCCGCCCAAACAGTCGCCTTCACGTTTGACGACGGCCCGCGCCTCGAGCAAACGCCGTTGCTGTCGCCGCAGCAGCGCAACCAGGCGCTGCTCGACGCGCTGGCCGCGCACCACGTATCGGCCGCGCTGTTCGTCACCTGCGGCAACGGCGCCAATGAGCCGGCCGGCCTGGCCCTGGCGCGCGCCTGGGGCGAAGCCGGCCATGCGGTGGGCAACCATACGATGACGCACCCGGACCTGAACAGCACCACCGTCACGCTGGCGCAGTATCAGCAGGAAGTGCTCGACTGCGACCGCATCATCGCGCCGCTGCCCGGCTACCAGCCGTGGTTCCGCTACACCTATCTGCGCGAGGGCAACACGCCGGAAAAGCGCGACGGCATGCGCTCCTTTCTCAAGCAGCATGGCTATCGCAACGGCTACGTGTCGCTCGATACCAGCGACTGGCGGCTTGACGACAAGCTCAATGAGATACTCAAAGCCAATCCCAAGGCCGACGTCACGGTGATCCGCCAGGCGTACCTCAACCACCTGCGCCAGCGCGCCAACGCCTACCGCGACCTGTCGCGCCAGCACGAGGGCCGCGATATCCCGCAGGTAATCCTGCTGCACCATAATCTGGTCAACGCGCTATGGCTCAGGGACGCGCTCGCGCAGTTCAAGGACATGGGCTGGACCATCATCCCGCCGGCCCAGGCGTTTGCCGATCCGTTTTATCAGCAGCAACCGGACCGCCAGGTTCCGGGCCAGAGCCTGATGCTGTCGGTGATGCGCAGCAAGGGCATCAACCGCTGGCCGGGCTGGGAGCGGCTGGTCGACGATGGCGATTACGAAATCGATGTGATCAAGGCCGCAGGACAGTAAGCAGGCGTTAAACGTCTCAATGATCGGGCCAATGTAGCCAGCCAGCGGCCCGGCGGCTTACACCGCCGCAGCTGGCGCTGATGCGGCGATGGCTGCCGGCTCGGCCGCCAACGCCCGCTTGTCCGCCGGCAGATTAGCCAGGAACTGATGAATCTGCGAGACCACCGCAGCACCTTCGCCCACGGCGGCTGCCACGCGCTTGGTGGAGGCGGCGCGCACGTCGCCGATGGCAAATACGCCCGGCACGCTGGTTTCCAGCGCTGCGCGGCTGGGCAGCTCGCGCGGATAGACGCCGTTTTCGAAGTTGGCGCGGCATTGCGCCTTGGCGACATCGAAACCGGTCCGGATGAAGCCGTGGTCGTCCACGTCCACGCCGCAGTCGCTGAGCCACGCGGTGTTGGGATCGGCGCCGATGAACAGGAACACGCGGCACACATCGTAGTCGGTTTCCTGTTCGGTTTTGGCGTTGCGCACGCGGATCTGTTTCAGGCCGTCGTCGTTGCCTTCCAGCGCCACGATTTCGCTGTGCGTGTGCAGCTCGATATTGGGCGTGGCTTCGATGCGTTCGATCAGGTAGCTCGACATGGTGGCGGCCAGACTGTCGCGGCGGATCAGGATGTGCACCTTGGATGCATGGCCCGACAGGAATACGGCAGCCTGGCCGGCCGAGTTGCCGCCGCCGACCAGCACGATTTCTTCCGAGCGGCACAGCTTGGCCTCGATCGGCGACGCCCAGTAGTAAACACCCTTGCCCTCGAACTGCTTGAGGTTGGCCAGCGACGGCCGGCGGTAGCGCGCGCCGCACGACAGCACCACGGTGCGCGCCTTGAGCTTCTGGTAGCTGCCGCACATTTCCACTTGCAGCGGCCAGGTGTCGCAGATCAGGCGGCCGGTGGGCGCCGGGATGGCGATCTCGACGCCGAACTTCTGCGCCTGCACGTACGCACGGCCTGCCAGCGCGCCGCCCGAGATGCCGGTGGGAAAACCCAGGTAGTTTTCGATACGGGCGCTGGCGCCCGCCTGACCGCCGTAGGCGCGCGTTTCCAGCGCCAGCACCGACAACCCTTCGGATGCGGCATACACGGCGGTCGCCAGGCCGGCCGGACCGGCGCCCACCACGATCACGTCCCACACCTTGTCTTCGCTCAGTTCGGGCAGCATGCCCAGGCAGCGGCCCATGTCCACCACGGTGGGGTTTTTCTTGATGGCGCCGTCGGGGCAGACCACCAGCGGCAGGTCGTCGCCGCTGGCCTGGTGCAGGGCGATCAGGTCGGCCGCGCGCAGGTCTTCGGCCGGGTCGATCACGCTGTACGGGTGGCCATTGGCCGACAGGAAGCTTTGCAGCGCGTGTACCCGGCCCTGGCTGCGCGCGCCGATGATGGTGGGGCCGCCCGAGTTCTGCTCGATCAGGCCCACCCGGCGCAGGATCAACGCCCGCACAATGCGCTCGCCCAGGTCGGCATGCGCGACCAGCAAGGCGCGCAGCGATTCCGGCGGCACCACCAGCACCTCGGTGGTGCCGGCTGCGTAGCCGTTGGCCAGCGGCGAGCGGCCCGACAGTTGCGCCACCTCACCGGCGAACTGGCCGACGGTGTGGGTGATGAACAGCAGCGGGTCGTCGAGGCCGTTGGTGCGGTACATGGCGATCGCACCCTTGAGCACCAGCATCAGGCCATAGCAGGTTTTGCCTGCTTCGATCACCGGTTCGCCGTCCTGGTACGTGCGCGCCTGGCCGAACCGCAGCATGTGCTTGATGTCGCCGGGGCTCAGGGTAGGGAAGATCTGGTAGCCGCGCTTTTCCAGGTCGAGCGTGGGAGCGGACGCGGTAGCCGTGGCCGTGGAAGCGAGGGCGTCGTGCGTTTCTGCGGCGATGGGGTCGAGCGGGGAGATGGCCATGATGTGGAAAGAAGTGGGTGCGCCGGGGTGGCGATTGGATGGAAGTCTAGCGCAAGGCGTGGCGTGCGTGTGAAGAGTTGGCGCGCCTTGACCTTTCGGGAGGGGCCATCGTGGTGCTTGCAATACACGCAAGCCCAACTCGGATTAAAATGGCTGTTCTGACGCACTCACCGACAAAGAAAACGATGGCTTACAAGACTCTGGAAGATACGATCGGCAATACGCCGCTGGTGCAGCTGACCCGCCTGCCGGGCGCCGAGGCGGCGGCACGCAACAATATCATTTTGGGCAAGCTCGAAGGCAACAACCCGGCCGGTTCGGTCAAGGACCGCGCGGCCATGTCCATGCTCAAGCGCGCCGAGGAACGCGGCGACATCAAGCCCGGCGATACGCTGATCGAAGCGACCAGCGGCAACACCGGCATCGCGCTGGCCATGGCGGCCGCGCTGCGCGGCTACAAGATGCTGCTCCTGATGCCGGAAAACCTCAGCGTGGAACGACGCCAGAGCATGGCCGCCTACGGCGCCCAGATCATGCTCACGCCCAAGACCGGCGGCATGGAATACGCGCGCGACATGGCCGAGCAATTGCAAAAAGACGGCAAGGGCATCATCCTCGACCAGTTCGGCAACCAGGACAATGCACGTGCCCACTACGACAGCACCGGCCCCGAAATTTGGCGCGACACCGAAGGCCGCGTCACGCACTTCGTCAGCGCCATGGGCACCACCGGCACCATCATGGGCGTGTCGCGCTACCTGAAAGAGCAAAACCCGGGCGTGCAGATCATCGGCGCCGAGCCGGAAGAAGGTTCGTCGATACCCGGCATCCGCAAATGGCCGGAAGCCTACCTGCCGAAGATCTACGACCGCACGCGGGTGGACAAGGTGGAATCGGTTTCGCAGGCAGCAGCCGAACGCATGGCGCGCCGGATGGCGGCGGAAGAGGGGATTTTCTGCGGAATTTCGGCAGCGGGCGCCTGCGAGATCGCACTGCGCCTGTCGCAAACGGTGGAGAACGCGACGATCGTGTTCATCGTCTGCGACCGTGGTGACCGCTACCTGTCGACCGGTGTGTTCCCGGCCTGATATAGAACGTTGATGCAGAAACTTAAAGCAAACAATCCCGCGCCCCTGGATAAGGGGCCGGGATGATGTGACGACCGGGGTGAATTAACCCTGGCTGCCCGAACCGGAATCGACCGGATCTTTCGGTTTGAACTGTTTGTCGCTGATGCGGAACTTGTTGCGGCGATCGCCCATCAAGTAACGCAGGTCGCGAATGCTCAGATCGCTCACTTCGTGCATGCGAATCAGCAGCGAGGCGCCGACCGGCAGACGGTGGTGACGAATTTTCGAGATCACCGGCGGCGCAACTTCCAGCGCGCGCGACAAGGCCGCATCGTTTTTCAGACGCAGGTTCTCGATCAGGGTATCGAGCAGGCGGTTGGGATTGTATTGCAGCAGGTCATCGCCATCCGCATCGTTGTTCATATCTATGCCGACTTGGTTTGTCATGATTTCGTCTTTTCCTTCTGTAAAGTTGTCCTGCTAAGTACAACACTCGGAGCTCGCTTTGCTGCGTAATGTTCTTCCTTACTCAGGAAAATTCACACACGGACGGAATTCCGGGATAAAAAGTTTCATAATATATACACAATTATACAACATCGCGCCATATAATACTCAGCAGCAATTAAAAAAAGCTTTGCGTGTGTGATCTTGTTGTCAAGATGCAACATTGTGTGAGAATTATACACCGCTTCTTGTGCTAAGCTTCGGTGCCCACATCATATTAGCAACTAAACTTAATTGTAAGGCAATTCTGTTGGTGTGCAGGATATTTTTTTGCCGTGCTAAGTTAGTTGTCGCACGGAAGATAATTTCTATTTAGTAATTAAGATAGTGCTCTCAAGAACTTGTCTCAAGAGCATTTACGCTTCCTTACATCCTTATAGACCAGCCCCTACAGCGCCGTTATTGCCACGCGCATCCTTGATCGCCTGTCCCAGGTCCACGACCGACATCGCATAGAAGTAGCTGCGGTTGTATTGGGTAATGGCAAAGAAATTCGGATTGGCAGCCCAATATTCGGTCGCCTCGCCACCATTTTGCAAGTCTACCAGGCCATACAAATTCTGATCCGGCAATGCTACTGTGGGGACGACACCCGCTGCCGACAAGTCCTGCGGCTTGTATTTTGCCGTCAACCCCTGTTGCAATAGCGGCTCCCAGGCGCGGTTAGCCGAGACTTTGACCGGGTAGGCGATCGGCCCCGTTACCTGGCGCTGCCAGCCATGGGCGGCCAGGAACGACGCCACGCTGCCGACCACGTCGGTGCTCGAACCGAGCAGGTCGATCTTGCCGCTGCCATCGAAATCGACCGCGTATTTCATCGCGCTGCTGGGCATGAACTGCGGCATGCCCATGGCGCCGGCAAACGAACCGAGCATCGAAAGCGGCTCGAGGCCGTCGGCGCGGGCGAACAGCAGCGCCGCTTCCAGCTCGCTTTTGAAATACGCCATGCGCGCTTCGCGCGTCGGGCTCTCGGGATAGGAAAACGCCAGCGTGGTCAGGGTGTCGAGCACGCGGAAGCGGCCAGTGATGCGGCCGTACACGGTTTCCACGCCGACGATGGCAACGATGATCTCGGCCGGCACGCCGTACAGCGATTCGGCGCGCGCGAGCGCTTCGGCATTCTCGTTCCAGAACCGCACGCCGGCGCTGGTGCGCACCGGATCGACGTTCAGGGCGCGGTAGGCCTGCCAGTTTTTCGGCTTGCCCGGCGGCGCCGGTTTGACCAGTTGCACCACCGAGTCCAGGTAGCGCACCTGGTTGATCACGGTGTCGAGCTCCTTGCGGTCGAAACCGTTGCGGATGGCAACGTCATCGAGGAACGTCCGCACTTCCTTCCACTCGCCGAAGTTGACGTATTCGCCGACGTAATCGGTGCCGGGCTTGGGCGCGGGCTTGGGTTCGGCCTTTTTCTTGGGCGCGGTTTTCTTGTGCTGCGACGGGGGCAGCTTGTAGCCGTAGCGGTCCACACCTTGCGCATGGACGCCGGCGGCGCAGGTCAGCAGCAGGGAGGCCAGCAGGGGAGCAATCAGAGGTTTTATCGGCATAGGGGTAACAGTGTTTTAAGCGTCGCCAGCGACGCTGTACGTGATTCGGTATCGGGCGCGGCGTATTTGAGTGTCCCGTACAGTAACAAAAACCGGTCGGCGGCGGCGTGCTGTTCCGCACTTGCCGGCCGCGTGCGCAGGCGGGCGGCATACGCGGCCGGGCCTTCGTCCGGCTGGCGCGGGTCGCCATGGCGCGCTTGCCGCCGGCAAAAGGCATCGTACAGGACCTCGAGCGGATCGGCCGCGCGCCGCTGGCGCCGCCACTGCCACAAAGCCAGCAAGCCGGCCACCAGCAGCGCTGCCAGCGCCGTGCGCCAGGTGAGCAACAATCCGCCTAATTCTGCAAGGAAACTACGCTGCCTCTCGGGATTGTAATCGAGGACGTATTGATTCCAAGCATTATTGAGTGCCGCATAGCGGAATCTGAACGCTGCCAGCCACGAATCGGGATCGTTTTGCAGCGCGAACAGGGGATTGAAGCCCACCGGCGCCGGCAGTGCACGCGCCAGGTTGCGGGTCACGCGCTCCGGCGCCACGGCTGCGGTGGGATCGACGCGCAGCCAGCCCCGGCCCGGCAGCCAGATCTCGGCCCAGGCATGGGCGTCGGACTGGCGCACGGTCAGGTAGCCATCGACGGGATTGCGCTCGCCGCCCTGGTAGCCGGTGACCACCCGCGCCGGCACGCCCATGGCGCGCATCAGCACCACGTAGGCGCCGGCGTAGTGTTCGCAAAAACCGGCACGGCTGGTAAACAGGAAGTCGTCCACCAGGTCGCGTCCGCCCAATGGCGGTTGCAGCGTGTAGCTGAAGGCTTCGCGGCGGAATTTGTCCAGTACCTGCCGCGATAATCCAGCGCCGTCTTGTTGCGGTGAATCTTGCCGCAGTTGCCGCGCCAGCGCCAGCGTGCGCGGGTTGAAGCCGGCCGGCAGCTCCAGCCAGCGCACCAGGCTTGGCGGCTGCGCATTCGCCTGCAGCGCGTAGTCGGTGTACGACGTCACGCTGTAGCGTGCGCGGCGATTCACCGGGGTGGTGGTGAAGTATTCCATCTCGTCCGAATCGCGCACGCCGTAGCCCGGCATCGCCACTTGCGGACCGCCCAGCTCCAGCACCGCCAGCCAGCGCTGGCCGCTCGGTTCCATGGTGATTTCCTGGCGCACCGGCGCGCCGCGCAAGGCGATGGCAATGTCTGGGCGCTGCACGCCGCGCAGGCGCGGCACGCGGGTCCAGGTGCTGCCGTCGTAGGCGCCCAGCACGATGCTGCGCCAGTACAGCTGGTGCTGCGGCGGCTGCGAACCCGTGAAGCGCACGCGGAACGCCACCTCCTCGGACTGCGCCAGCGACGACAGCGTGCCGGGCGCCATGCTGTCGGACAGGCCGGTGCGTCCGGCGGCGTCGCCGGGCATGCCCCACAGCGGCCCCTGGATGCGCGGGAAAACGATGAAGATCAGCACCGCCAGCGGCGCGGCCAGCGCGAACAGCCGCGCCGATAATTTGAGTCTTTGACCCAGCGGCGGCACCACGCCCGTGTACTGAAACGTTTGCAGCGCGGTGAGCAGCACGATCAGCGTGGCCACCATGAACAGCGCGGTGGGCATGCTTTGCGAGTAAAAGAAATTCGTCAGCAGGACGAACAGCGCCAGGAACACCACCACGAACAGGTCGCGCCGTGCGCGCATCTCCAGCAGTTTAAAGGCCAGCAGCAGCGCCAGCATGGCGACGCCGGGATCGCGTCCCACCACGGTGCCGTAGCTGGCGTACACGCCAGCCATGCTGGCGACCGACACCGGCAGCAGTACCCGGATCGACGGCATGCGCCGGCCGCGCCAGGTGAGCACCGCGCGCCACAGCAGGATTGCGCACACCGCCAGGCTGTTCCACAGCGGCAGGTGGCCGAAATGGGGAACCAGCACCATCAGCGCGGCCACCAGCAACAGCAGGGTGTCCGATTTTTCGCGCGGCAGCTGTTGCAGGCGGTCGAACACGGCCGGCTTCATGCGGGACCTTCGTAGAGCGCCAGCGCGCTCAGGCAGGCGGCGCGGTGGGCGTCGCCCAGCGCCGGGCCGTACGACGCGGCGCCCAGGCGCAGGCTGTAGGGCAGGGCGCGCAGTTCCGCTTGCAGCACCCATTGCGTCATGCGCGACAGGCGCAGTTCGAGGCCCAGGTGGGCCGGCAGTTCGGCGAAATCGAGCGCCAGTTCCGCCACCGCGCCGCCGTCGAACTGCTTGGTCACCAGCTGGCCGCCCAGCGCCGGATCGTGGCGCGCGATCTGGCGCCAGGCCAGGTGCCGCATCGGGTCGCCCTGCTGGTAAGGGCGGATGCCGGCGAAGTTATCGAGTCCCACGGCACCGTGGCCGTCCTCGCTGGCGGCGCCGTGCGAGGGCAGCGGCGGCGCCGGCGTTTCGGGCGCCGGGTACACCAGTATCGCCAGCTCCAGCTTCGGCCGGGCCGGCTTCCAGTACGACCAGGCGCGAAACAGCCCGAGCGGAAAACTGGTGGCCAGGCGGATGCGCGGCGCGGCCAGCCAGCCCCGCGCGGGCGCCGGCGCCGACAGCACGACAGCACTGGTGGCGCCGGCCGCCACATCGGTCGGGTGGGGGGGCGGCGGGGAAACCGCGGCGGACGCGGCGGACTTCCAGCTGGCGTCATCGTCAAAGCCGATAACGATTGCAAAGCGGTCGCGCCGGGTGGGATTGTGCAGCTGCACTTCGAACTGCGCCTGCTCGCCTGCAAACACCGGCGCGGCGCGGCCGGCCGTCAGCTTCAGCGCCACCAGGTTGCGGGTGGTGAGGAACATGTCGGCCACCGCGCAGGCGCCGGTGAAAAAGGTCAGCGCGAAGCCCAGGCCCAAGTTGTAGTTGAGGGCGCCGATCAGCATCAACAGCAGCAGCACGGCAAAGCCCAGGCCGGGGCGGGTGGGCAGGATGTAGACGCGGCGCGGGGTGAGCGTGATGCCGGTGGCGGCACCGGAGTCGCCCCGGTCACGCCTGACCAGCCAGCGTTCGCGGCGGTGGCGGTACCAGGCCTGCAGTTGCGCCCGGGCTGCCATGGCCGCTACACCGGCACCGATTTTTGCCATTGCAGCACCAGGTCGCGACTGGCCAGCGCTGTGCCGTGCGCGACCTTGACAGGCCGCAGCCGGTGCGCGCATACGGGCGCCAGCACCGCCTGCACATCCTCGGGCAGCACGTGGTTGCGGCCTTCCAGCGCGGCCCAGGCACGCGCGGCCTGCAACAGAGCAATCGCTGCGCGCGGACTGAGGCCCTCGGCGAACATGCCGTTCTGGCGCGAGGCGGCGGCCAGGCGCTGCACGTAGTCGGCCAGCGTGGGCGCCACGTGCAGGGCGCGCAGCGATTGCTGGGCCTCTGCCAGTTCGTGCGACGTCATTGCCGCCGGCAGGGTCTTGAGCAGCGCGCGGCGGTCTTCGCCGAGCAGCAGCGCGCGTTCGGCGGCGGCGTCCGGGTAGCCGAGCGAGAGGCACATCAAAAAGCGGTCCAGCTGCGATTCGGGCAGCGGGAAGGTGCCGATCTGGTGGGTGGGGTTTTGCGTGGCAATCACGAAGAACGGCGCGGGCAGTTCGCGCGTGACGCCGTCGGCGCTGACCTGGCGCTCTTCCATCGCTTCGAGCAGGCCGGACTGGGTTTTCGGGGTGGCGCGGTTGATTTCGTCGGCCAGCAACACTTGCGTGAAGATAGGGCCGGGGTGGAACACGAAACCGTTCTGCTCGCGGTCGTAGATGGAAATGCCGTTCACGTCGGCCGGCAGCAGGTCGCTGGTGAACTGGATGCGGTTGAAGCGCAGCCCCAGCGAAATGGCCAGCGCGTGCGCCAGCGTGGTCTTGCCCACGCCCGGCACGTCCTCCACCAGCAGGTGGCCGCCGGCCAGCAGGCAGGCCAGCGCCTGGCGGATCTGCAAGTCCTTGCCGACGATGATGCTGGCTACCTGCCGTGCTGCTTCGTGCAATTTTGTGTACATGATATGTGGTAGATTAGCGCATAGAAAGCATGGAACAGCCGGGTACCTTGATACAGCTGATTCTATGCGAGAAACTGCGCCGGAGACACAAGAGAGTCATGACCACCGCCATTTACAGCCATCCAGACTGCCAGCGCCACGACATGGGCGACTGGCACCCCGAGTCGCCCGCGCGGCTGCAGGCGATTTCCGACCAGTTGATCGGCTCCCACATCAGCGACCTGCTCGACTACCGCGAAGCGCCGCTGGTCGCTGCCGCCGACCTCGAACGCAATCACACCCGCAACGCGATTGCCATCATCCGCGACAACGTGCCCGAGCCGGGCGACACCTATCCGCTCGACGGCGACACCTCGCTCAATGCCTGGAGCTGGCTGGCGGCGCAGCGCGCGGCCGGCGCGGCGGTGGCGGCCACCGACGCCGTGATCGACGGCGAAATCGACAACGCCTTCTGCTCGGTGCGCCCGCCCGGCCACCACGCACGCGCGATGGAGCCGATGGGCTTCTGCCTGTTCAACAACGTGGCGGTCGCCGCCAAGCACGCGCTCGACGCGCGCGGGCTAGCGCGGGTG
The DNA here is from genome assembly GCF_034479515.1 of Duganella zoogloeoides. Taxonomy (NCBI): domain Bacteria; kingdom Pseudomonadati; phylum Pseudomonadota; class Betaproteobacteria; order Burkholderiales; family Oxalobacteraceae; genus Duganella; species Duganella zoogloeoides. Next base: position 4,513,169 of record NZ_CP140152.1, on the reverse strand, counting down.
GCGATCGTCGATTTCGACGTCCACCACGGCAACGGCACCGAAGAAGCGTTCCGCGACGAGCCGCGCGCGCTGATGGTGAGCTTCTTCCAGCACCCGTTTTATCCGTACAACGAGCCGCTGCCGATCACGCCCAACCGCGTCAACGTGCCGGTGCCGCTGGCGTCGAAAGGCGACGACGTGCGCCGCATCGTCACCGAGCAATGGCTGCCGGCGCTGCACGCGTTCAAACCCGAGATGATTTTTATTTCGGCCGGCTTCGATGCCCACCGCGAGGATGACCTCGGCGGCATGGGCCTGGTGGAAGCGGATTATGCGTGGATGACCGAACAGCTGATGGAAGTCGCCCGCCTGTATGCCAGAGGGCGCATCGTCAGCTGTCTGGAGGGAGGCTACAACTTGTCCGCCCTCGGTCGCAGCGTGGTCGCGCACCTGAAGGCGCTGGCCGAGATTTAACGGCCTTTATTGCTTGAGGTTGGTGTCGAGGAAGGTTTCGACGCGCTTCCAGAAGTCGAGCCGGGTTTCCTGCTTGCGCCAGCCGTGCTGCTCGTCGTCATAGGTGATCAGTGCCACCTTCGGGTTGTTCGACTTGACCGCGCGGTAGAACCTGGTGGCGTGTTCCAGTGGTACGCGCTTGTCGTCCACGCCGTGCGCCAGCAACAATGGCTGCTTCAGTTCGCCCGCGCGCTGCAGCGGCGAATATTTGCGGAACAGTTCGGCATCGGTATCGGGATCGCCGATGGTGGTGCGCATGCTGTAGTCGAGGTTTTCCCTGGTGGCGTCCGACATGGACGACGTAAACATCAGTCCCAGGTCGGTCACGCCGGCCCAGGCCACACCCACGCGGAACAATTGCGGGTCCTTGATCAACCCTATCAGCGTGGCATAGCCGCCATAGCTCGCGCCCATGATGCCGATACGGCCGGGGTCCACCCAGCCTTGCTTGACGGCCCACTGCGCCGCATCCGCCAGGTCGTCCTGCATGGCGGCGCCCCATTGGCGGAACCCGGCCGTCAGGTGGGCGCTGCCAAAGCCGTCGCCGCCCCGGAACTCGGGCTGGATCACCACGTAGCCGCGTGAGGCGAGGAAGGCCGCTTCGTCATCCCACTCCCACGAACTGCCGCGCACCATGGGGCCGCCGTGCACCAGCACCACGGCTGGCCGCGGTGCATCCGCTTTGCCGACCGGCAGCGTGACGTAGACCGGGATTTCGCGGCCGTCGCGGGCCTTGTAGCGGTGAAAACTGCGCTCGCCCATTTGCCCCGCCTTGATCTCGGGGTGGATGCTGCCCAGGCCGATCATCTTGCCGGTGGCGCGCGTGTACAACACGTATTCGGACGGCATGCGGTCGGTTTCCCGGCGCACCAGCAGGATCGGCGAGGCCAGGCAGTGCGCCGCGCAATTGATGCGGTTGATGCCGGGCAGGGCGGCATCGATTTTTGCCTGGTCCGCTTTGAGCGCAGCGTTGAACCAGATGGTGGTGTTGGCGTCCGTGGTCAGGTACAGGCCCAGCAAGCGTTTGCTGTCGAAATCGATGACCGGTTCGCCGCTGAAGTCGAATCCCGGGGTGCTCACCACCGGTTCCGGGTCCAGCTTCATGGCCGCGAGATCGTAACGGTACAACGCTCCGTAGCCTTGGTGCGCCGCTTGCACGTACACGCTGTCGCTGCCGTCGAAGAACAGCGGGGTGAAACGCTTGCCGTCTCCCAGGCATTCGCCGCTGTCGATGTCGGTCCAGGTCGTGTCGTTGGGCTTGCGGTAAAAGCTGGTGCAACGCCCCCCCACCCGCGACGTGACGATGCGCGGCACCGCGGCGTTGTCGGTCATCCAGCGCTTGATGGCAGGTGGTTGTGAACCCTCGAAGGCTGAAGTGAGACGCTGGGTACGGGTGTTGAGCCGGTACAGGCGCGACGATTCGGACATGATCTCGGTATTGTTCCAGATGAACTTGGCGATCAGGATGTCGTCCGAACCGTCATGGACGGAATCCACATACATATGCCCGGCAGGCAGCGTGCGGCTGCTGATGAGACTGCCGATTGGGGCTTCCTTCTGGAAGTTCCAGCTGCCGCTGATCAGGTGGCGTCGCTCATTGCCATCGACATCGATCGCAAATTCGTCAAGCAGCGTGGTGCTGTTGTTGCGCAGGTTCTTGAGCGTGTAGCCAAGGCGCTTTTCATTGATCCAATGGATATCCGAAATCCCGACATTGACGTTGTCCACCAGCGCCAACCGGGTGCCCTTGCCGGGGTTGTCCGCATCGCGCACCTCGATGGCCAGCGTGCTGTCGTCCTGCCTGACTGCCATCGCCACCATGCTGCCTTTCGGCGAGATCTTTACATGGCTCAGGTGTGGTGTTTCAAAAAAAGCCGACACGGGCGGCAGTGGTGCCGCCAGCGCCGGGGCGCCACCGGTAAGGGCGCAGGCCAGCGCGAAGAGGCAGGACAGGGGAAGACGGCGCATGTGCAGAGCTGGAAGTTGGAAGATGAATAATTATAATCTTGGCAATGATGCCTGTCTATCCTGTATGCAATATTTGTTTCGAAAAAAAATGCCGCCCGGCGCGAGTGCGGGGCGGCATTGTATGGGACCGGGATGCTTAGGCGGTCACTTCCTTGCCACGCTTGCCTGCCCAGCGGTACAGGCCGGTGACCACGAACACGGCCACCACCAGCGAGATCAGCATGGTGTGCGCCTCGGTCAGCGACGTGGCAATCGCCAGCGGTTCGCCTTCGCCCGAGACCACGATCAGGCCGGCCAGCGCGACGTTGAACAGGCTCTCGCCCACGATGAAGCCCGACATGATCAGCACGGCCAGGCGCTTGGCGGTTTCACCGGCCGGCGAATTGCCGACCGATTTTTCAAAATAGTAGCCCAGTACCGCACCGAGCACCACCGGGGTGATCACGGCGCTGGGCAGGTAGATCGCCAGGCCCACGCCCAGCGGCGGCAGGCTGTACTTGTCGTTCGACGACTTCTTCAGGAAGAAATTGATCAAGACCAGGCCCAGGCCGATCAGCGCGCCATAGCCCAGCAAGTTCCATTCCAGCCGGCCGCCGATGACGCCCTTGGCCAGCGTGGAAATCAGTTGCGCCTGCGGCGCGGCCAGCGGCTGGTCGGAGATCGAATCGAGATTCGGTGCGCCGACGAAGCCGTTGGCGTGGTTGAGCAGCTCCAGCACCGGCGGCACCACGCACGAACCGGCAAACACGCCGATCAGCAGCGCTACCTGCTGCTTCCACGGCGTGGCGTTGACCAGCTGGCCGGTCTTCAGATCCTGCAGGTTGTCGTTGCCGATCACGGCCACCGCCAGCACCACGGTGGTGACGAACAGCGCGTAGGCGATCAGCGCGTGCGCCACTTCCGGCCCCATCACGCTGCGCCCGACCATGCCCACCGTCAGCGCGGCGCCGAGGATGGTCAAAATGGCGATGCCGGACACCGGCGAGTTGGACGAACCGATCAGGCCCGCCATGTAGCCGCACACGGCGGCGGCAAAGATGCCGGCGACCAGGATGTAGCCGACGCCCACGGCCACCAGCGGCCACGCCAGTTCGGCCAGCGGACCGCCCTGCAGGAAGCTGGCCAGCAGCCAGCCTGCCGGCACCATCGCCAGCAGGGTCACCAGGCCCACCATGAAGATCGGGATGTCCTGCTCGGTGCGGTCGATGACGGCGCCGCCCTGCTTGGCGCGGCGCGCGGTGTCCATCGCGGACTTGAGGCCGCCGATGATGGGCTTGGCCAGGCCGGCCAGGGTGATGATGGCGGCAACGCCGATCACACCGGCGCCGATCATGCGCACTTCCTTGCTCCAGATCGCCAGCGCGTGGGCCTCGGCGCCGACGCCGGCAGCGGCGGGCGCCAGCGACGTGAGCAGCGGTACCAGCATGCCCCAGGCGATCACCAGGCCGACCAGCATGGCGATGCCGACCGTGATGCCCATCAGGTGGCCGGCGCCGATCAGCGCCAGCGAACCGGCCGCGCCGATGCCGGTGGCGCCGGCGGCGCCCGTGCGGAAGTAAAAGGTCAGTTCGGCGGCCATCACCTTGGCGGCCGCGCCCAGGGCCATGACAGCCGAGGCGATTGCACCGAGCAGCACTGCCTGCAGGCCCGCCTTGCCCTCCTTGGCGCCCTCGCGGGTGGCCGTGCCGACTTTCAGTACTTCGGCGGCAGCCACGCCTTCGGGGTAAGGCAGCGTCGATTGCGACACCAGCGCGCGGCGCAGCGGCACCGTGTACATCACACCGAGCACGCCGCCGATGGCGCAGGCGCCAAACGTGGGCCAGAACGGCACGTGCGCCCACCAGCCGACCATTAACAGGCCGGGCAGCACGAAGATCACCGAGGCCAGCGTGCCGGCGGCCGAGGCGATGGTCTGGACGATGTTGTTTTCCTGGATGGTGGCGTTCTTGAACGCCGACAGCAGCGCCATCGAGATCACCGCCGCCGGAATCGACGTGGCGAAGGTGAGGCCCACCTTCAGGCCGAGGTACACCTGGGCGGCGGTAAACACCAGCGTGATGAGTATGCCGAGGAAGATCCCGCGGATGGTGATTTCCCGCGGATTGGACAGTGCCGCACTATTCATCGTTAAAAACTCCGGATGACAATATTGTTTATATGATTAGGGAAAAGCAAGACGGACCATGATATCCGAATCCCGCACCGGCCAGCAGGTAAAATAGCGGATTGTCAGAACGATTTTGAAGGTCAGAGCATGTCGATACAATGGTACCCGGGGCATATGAACGCCGCCAAGAAGAAGGCGGCGGAGCAGATGGAAAACATCGATCTGGTGATCGAGGTGGTCGATGCGCGCCTGCCCGAGGCCAGCACCAACCCCATGGTGGAGGAGCTGCGCAAGTTCCGCCAGCGGCCGTGCCTGAAAATCCTCAACAAGATCGACCTGGCCGACACGGACGCCACCTCGCGCTGGGCCGACTTTTATAATGCCCAGGACGGCGTGACCGCGTACCCGATGACGACCAAGAAGCCGGCCGACGTGGCGCGCGTGCTCGACCTGGCGCGCAAGCTGGCGCCGCACCGCAGCGTGCCGACCAAGCCGCTGCGCATCATGATCATGGGGATTCCCAACGTCGGCAAATCGACGCTGATGAACGCGCTGCTGAAAAAGCGCGTGGCCAAGGTGGGCGACGAGCCGGCCGTGACCAAGCAGCAGCAAAAGCTCTACCTCGACAAGAACACCATCCTGGTCGATACCCCCGGCATGTTGTGGCCCAAGATCGCGCTGCCCACCGACGGCCTGATGCTGGCCGCCAGCCACGCGATCGGCTCCAACGCGCTGATCGAGGAAGAAGTGGCCGTGTACCTGGCCGACGAGATGCTGCGCTACTACCCGGAACTGCTGGTGGCGCGCTACGGTTTCAAGGACATCGAGAGTTTTGATGGCATCGCCGTGGTGGAAGGCATCGCGGCTAAGCGCGGCTTCCGCCAGAAAGGTGGCGACTACGATTTCGAAAAGGCGTCGCACACCTTCCTCGGCGACTACCGCAGCGGCGTGCTCGGTCGCATTTCGCTGGAAACCCCGGCCTCGCGCGCGGAGCGCCTGGCGGCGCACGAGGCGGAGATGGCGATCAAGAATGCCGAGAAGGCGGCGGCTGCGGCCGAGAAGGCGCGCAATGCCGCCAACGGCAAGCGCGGGACGTAACAGCAGGCCATGGTCTCGAGACCTCGCCGATTCATGTAGAGTCGTCATCCTCGCGAACGCGGGGATGACGGAGCGGCGGTCAGCGGCGGCGGCGGTTACGTTCGCGGGGACGACTGCATCAGCGTCAACTAGCCAAATTTAAAACTGCTTACCGCCAGCGCACCCATGAACGCATCTTCATGATAGGGCATCGTGGCCGTATCGTCTTCGGCCGCACCCAGCACCACCATCAGCGGCAGTAAATGCTCCTCCCGCGGATGCGCCATGCGCGCCCCCGGCGCCTGATCCCATTTCAGCAAGGCTTGCGTGCGCTCGGCCGCGGGCAGCGCCATCGCCGCGCGCAGCCAGTCGTCGAACGCATGCGACGCTGCCGCGCCCTGGGCGTTGAACGCGCGCAGGTTGTGGTAACTGAGGCCGCTGCCCACGATCAGCACCCCTTCATCACGCAACGGCGCCAGCAGGCGGCCCGCTTCGATATGGGTGCGCGCATCGAGTCCGTGCTTGAGCGAGAGCTGCACGACCGGCACGTCCGCGTCCGGAAACACCGGCACCATGGCGGAAAACGTGCCGTGGTCGAAGCCGCGCCCGTCGTCGAGCGATGCCGGGTGGCCGCCGGCCTGCAACAGCGCCTGCACGCGCGCCGCCAGTTCGGGCGAGCCGGGGGCGGGGTACTGCACCTGGTACGTGTGTGGCGGGAAGCCGCCGTAGTCGTAAATCATCGGCGGTTTTGCCGACGATGACAGCAGGAAGTCGCGTCCTTCCCAGTGCGCGGTGACTACCAGCACCGCGCGCGGCTTGCCGCCAATCTGGCGCGGAATGTCGCGCAGGGAGGCATCGAGCTGCGCGTACAGGTGGCCTACCTGGTCCATCATGAACGGCCAGGGGCCGCCGCCGTGCGACAGGAAATAGGTGGGGAGGGTCATGGTGGTCAACTCCGTGCAATTCAATCTGCCAATATAGGGACGGGCGATGCCGTCGACAATGGCGGAAATATCGATAGTATCGATCCATAATCTGGATCGCAGGAGAAGTAAAAATATCACGCGTATAATATGCGCCTTCCCGTTTCACTGGTCATTCATCCCATGTCTATCTCTCTTCGTCCGCGCCTGCTGGCCGCCGCCATTTCCCTCTGCTTCACCGCGCCCGCCGCCCTGGCGCAAGTTGCACAGGAATTGAATCCCGTGACCATCACCGGCGCCCGTTTCGATGCCGATCCGTCGCTCGCACCGATCGGCGCCACCGTGATCACGGCCGACGAGATCCGCCGCGCCGGCGCTGGCGACGTCAACGCCGCGATCCGCAAGATCGGCGGCGTGTACGGCCGCCAGAGCCTCACCGGCAGCCCCGACTTCGGACTCGACCTGCGTGGCTTCGGCGCCAACAGCGCCCAGAACATGGTGATCGTAGTTGATGGCGTGCGCCTCTCGGAGAATGAGCAAGCCAACGCCATCCTGTCCACGATCCCGATCGACAGCGTCGAGCGCATCGAGATCACGCGCGGCGGCGCCAGCGTGTTGTATGGCGACGGCGCCACCGGCGGCGTGATCAACATCGTCACCAGGCGCCCGAACCAGCGCGCCGGCAGCGGCAGCGTGTTCGTCGAAGGCGGCAGCTTCAACGCCGGCGAAGCGCGCGCCACCGTGGCGCAGTCGTGGGCCGACTTTTCGGCCGATGTCAGCGCCGGCCACCAGCGCACCGACAACTACCGCGACAACAACGACTTCAAGCAAACCCAGTTGAGCGGCGGCCTGCAATGGCACAATGATGCCGGCCGCGTGGGTGTGCGCTACGAAGGCGCGCGCCAGGACTCGCGCCTGCCCGGCGCGCTGACCGAAGCGCAGTTCAACGCCAATCCACGCCAGACCTTCTCTCCCAACGATTACGGCTCGCTCGACAGCGACCGCCTGACTGCCTTCGGCGAGTACCGCGTGGCCGGCCACGACGTGGCAGCCGAGCTGTCCTACCGCAAAAAGACCGTCGACGCGCTGTACAACTACGCATTCGGCCCGTCGGTCAGCAGCTACGAAACCAAACAGTGGCAGTTCTCGCCGCGCGTGCGCAAGCTCGGTGCAGTGGGCGGCATGGTCAATGAACTGGTGTTCGGCGCCGACTTCACCAAGTGGGAGCGCACCACTACCGCCGATTTTTCCGCCGCCGACGCCGAGCAGAAATCGAAAGCCATCTACCTTCGCGACGAACTGCGCTTCGATCCGGTGCACGAAGGCCGCATCTCGGCCGGCGTGCGCCGCGAACTGTTCGACAAAAAATTCCGCGATCCGCTGGGCTTTGCCACCACCGGCTACGACACCACCCAGGGCGTAAACGCGTGGGAGGTCCAGCTGAGCTACATGCCGGTCAGCGGGCTGACCGTGTTCGGCAAGGCAGGCCAGAGCTATCGCCTGGCCAACGCGGACGACAACGCCGGCACGCCGGTCGTCAACCAGGTGCTGCGTCCGCAGAAATCGAAGGACCTGGAACTGGGCGCCACCTACGCCATGGGCGCCGGCAGCAAGGCTACCGCGCGTATCTTCCGCAGCAACCTGACCGATGAGATCTTCTACGATCCGACCGTGCCGCCGTTCGGCGCCAACGCCAACCTCGACCCGACCAGGCGCCAGGGCTTCGAACTCGATGCCGAGCAGCGCATTGCCGCCGACTGGAGCGTGAGCGCGCATTACCAGTACGTGGACGCCAAGTTCCGCGCCGGCGCCAACCACGGCAAGCAGATTGCGCTGGTGCCCGAGAATACCGTGACCGCGCGCCTGAGCTGGATGCCGGCCAACGGCCAGAGCGCCGACATCGGCGTGCAGTGGGTCGATGACCAGCGCTATGGCGACGATTACGCCAACAGCTGCTCGAGCAAGATCCCGTCGTACACCACGCTCGACGCCCGCTACGCGCGCAAGTTCGGCCAGTGGGAGCTGGCGCTGTCGGGCCAGAACCTGACGGACAAGCGTTACTATTCGCAGGCATTCAACTGCGTGTTCGGCAACGGCGGCATCTACACTGCCGACGGCCGCCAGCTGAAACTCTCGGCCCGCTACGACTTTTAAGCGAAACAGTGGTAACCTCGCGTCGTGGCACGTCTGCGACGCGGGCGCGGTTTTATTCGATGGGATGAGCGATGAAAGAAATCAGCAAGGAACGCAAGGATGCCGAAGGCAAGGTGATGCATATCTACAAGGAATCAGCACCGGCCATCGAGAACCTGTACGAATTTTCCTATATCAACCATATCGCCTGGACCACGGCCGTGCTGCTGCTCGGGCTGGTGATATGGTTGTCGGCAGCGCTGGTCAATGCCGAGAACCAGCGCAATGCGTTGATGACGAGGCAGTGCCAGGATAAGGTGTTTCCCACCGAGGTGGACAAGAAATGCCTGCGCATGGTCGATTCGCGCGAGCACTGGTGGCAGCACCTGCACTACGCCCTCACGCATACGTCCCCCGAGGTGTAATGCCCGTCATCAGGAGCCCGCGTCAGCGGGCTTTTTTTACGCCTGGCGGTGGATCACCACCGTGCAGGTGGTGCCGGCCACCAGCGTCACGTCTTTGGGCTGCTGGTCGATGTGGATGCGCACCGGCACCCGCTGCGCCAGCCGCACCCAGCTGAACGTGGGGTTGACGTCGGCCAGCAGTTCGCGGCCCAGGTTGGCGTCGCGGTCGGTGATGCCGCGCGCGATGCTTTCGATGTGGCCGTGCAGGGCGATGTCGCCGCTCATCAGGCGCATTTCGACCTTGTCGTTCAGTTTGAGCAGCGGCAGCTTGGTCTCTTCAAAATATCCCACCACGTAGAACGAGGCGCTGTCGATCACGGCCAGCTTGGACGCGCCCACGGCGGCAAAGTCGCCCGCGTGGACATTCAGGTTGGTGACGTAGCCGGTAACCGGCGCGCGCACGGTGGTGCGCTCGACGTTGAGCGCAGCCATGTCGCGCGCGGCCAGCGCCGCCTGGTACTGGGCCGACGCCGTGCCTACCGCGAATTCGGCGGTCTCGCGGTTTTCGGCCGAAATGATCGAGGCGTCAAGGGCATTGCGGCGGTTGGCTTCCTTGGTGCGGCGGCCTTTTTCCACCTGCTGCGCGCGCAGCGCGGCGTTGGCCTGCGCCAGCGTATTCTCGTAGCGCGCCTTGTCCACCACGAACAGCACGTCGCCCTTGTGGACAAACTGGTTATCGCGCACCAGCACTTCGGTGACGGTGCCCGCCACGTCGGCGCTGATGGTGACCACGTCGGCCTTGACGCGGCCGTCGCGGGTCCAGGCGGAATCCATGTAGCGGTCCCAGGCCATGCGGCCCAGGAACAGGGCGGCGCCCAGTAACAGCATGGTCAGGAAGAAGCGGAAGATTTTGGATGCGCTCACGTTTGATCTCGCAAAAGTTATTGATACAGGGTGATCAGCAGGGCGCTGAAGATGCAGACGAACAGGCACACGCGCACCAGCGCCGGATGCCAGCTATGGCGGTACACGCCCACGCGGGTAAGCACGCTGTCGAGCGCCACTTGCAGCACCAGCGTCAGCAAAAACAGCGGCAGCACGCCGGGCAGCAGCACGCCGAAAAAGTTGATATCACGCGGCATGGCGGGGTTCTCCTGTTGAAATCTGGTCCAGCAAGGACGTATAAATGGAATGCAGGTCGGCCAGCGCGGTATTTAGTGCGGGTACGCGGTCGTTGGCGGCCTCGGGCAGCACGACGCGGATGGCGGACCCCGCTTGCAGGATGGCCTCCAGCGCCAGCTGGCCCTGGGCGCGCTGCGGCGTGTGCAGGTAGTCGGCCACGCGCGCCACCACCTGCTGCAGGCTGTGGCGCACCGGGCCGCCCTGCGAGGCCGCGATCAGCTGGCGCAGTTCGATCACGGCGTGGCCCAGTTCCAGCAGGGTCAAACCCTGGCGCACCACGGCGCGGGCGGCGTCGTTCGGTGCCGGGCCGGACGCGGCGTTCAGTTGGCTCAGCAGGTCGCGCACGCGGTTGTCGAAGCGGCGCTTCAGGCGTCCCAGCCTGGCCGTGCAGGCGCTGCGCGCTTCGCGCCACAGGGCGGCGGCCACGTGATCGCGCTGGCCCATCGTATGCTCAGGCAGCACCACCGCGAACATCACGTACGCCACCACCACGCCCATGATCAGCGACAGTTCGCTCGACAGGAACGATTCGACGTCGTAGTGCATCTGGTTGGTGGGCACCAGCAGGGTGGCCGGGAACAGGCCCAGGCCGATGCCGATGCCGGCCCATTTCTGGATGGTGGTGATGTAGGCGCCCAGCGCAAAAATCGGCAGGGTGGCCAGCACCATCGGCGCAAAATCGTCGGCGCGCGCCACCAGCCAGAACTCGGTGACAAAGCACAGCGGCACGGCGATCAGGAAGCCGATCAGCACCTGGTGCACCATGGCGGTGGGGCGTGGCGACGACGACGCCAGCGCGCAGAAAATCGTCGCCATCAGGATCACGTTGCCCATGCCGGGCCAGGCCAGCCAGTACCAGGCGCCGGCGGCGACCAGCAATGTGGCACCGGCGCGGAAGCTCGATGCCAGCACGATGGCCGGCGGCGTGCGCGGCGTGTAGCTGACCGGATCGCTCACTTGCTGGCGCTTGTCTTCAGCCAGGCCGTGGTACAGCGCGGCGAATTCGCCCAGGTCGCGCGCGAAGCGTTGCAGCAGTTCCACCGCCGTGTCGAAGTCGATCCGCTGCGGGCGCTCCAGTGCTGCGCCGCTCTCCACCTGTGCACGGGCGGCGGCGATGTCGGCGGCCAGCCCGGTGCGCATCTGCGCCATGCGCGCGGCGGTCAAATCGTCCTTGAGCGCTGCCGCCATGCTGGCGTGGATCGGTTCGACCAGCGCCAGGACCGGCACTGCGTTATTGGCGCGCAGGCGGTGGATCAGCCGGTGTAGCGTATAAAAGGTGGTGAGCACGTCCATGAAGGCGGCGTTGAATGCATGCAGCTGGCGCGTGTGCGCGCTGGCGTGGCCGGCTTCGAAATAGGCAGCGGCGCGGCCCGATTCCAGCGCGGCGATATCGGCGGCGAATTTCAGGTGGCTGATTTCGGTCTCGGCCGGTGACAGGCGGTGCTCCAGCACCTTCTGGCAAAAGCCGATAAAGCTCGTGTAGCGCGCCTGCACGGTGCGCATCACCGTCTGCGAATGACGGCGCGGGAAAATCACGTCGTGCACCACGGTGGCGACGATGATGCCCAGGCCTACCTCGGTCAGGCGGGTGACGGCCAGCGTGAACACGTGGGCCGGGTTGTCGATGGCGGGCACCGCGATCATGCAGGCGGTGTAGCCGGCCAGCACAAAGCTGTACGAGCGCTGGTTGCGGTGCATGGCGGCGCCGCCCGTGCACAGCGCGATCCACAGCGCCACGCCGCTAAACAGCAGCACCGGCGACTGCGGAAACAACGCCACCAGGATCACCGAGGCGGTACAGCCGACCAGGGTGCCGAGCAAGCGATTGAACGCCTTTTCCAGGACCATGCCGCTGCTGGGCAGGGCCAGGATGATGGTGGTGGCCAGGGCGGTGAAGGGCGAGTCGAGTTCGAGGCGGAACGCCAGCCACAGCGCGATAAAGGCGGCCAGCATGGCCTTGACGACGTACATCAGGCGCGGACCTTCGACGCCGTACCAGGCCGCCGTTTCGCTGGCGACCCAGTGAAACGCTCCGCGCGCCGCGTTCTGGTGTGTGTCAGGAGTGGCGGCGCGGGGAGAGGTCATGTTTGCTTGCCTAAGTGAGTGTTTCCAGGTTGTCGAGCTGCCTTGCGAGCAGGGTTTCCAGTGCGGCGATGTCCGATGCGGCATAGCCGTCGTACGCACGCGTGGTGGTGCCCCAGACTTCGGGCATCACTTTTTCGGCCATCTCGCGGCCGGCGTCGGTGAGCGTGATCATCACGCAGCGCCGGTCGCCGGGACGGTTGCCGCGCGAGATCAACCCCTGTTTTTCCAGGTCGTTGCACACGCGCGTCAGGTTGGCCGGTTTCTCCATGCAGGCTTCACCCAGCGTGGAGGCGGTGGAGGTTTCATTTTCCGATCCATACAACACCGCCAGCACCATATAACTGGTGTCCACCAGATCGTGTTTGCGCAATGCTGCGTTGCTCAGGTCCTTGATGCGCTTCTGGACGTGATAGGTCATGCGCAGCAACCGCATGAGATCCTCTGGAAACTCAGGGATACGGGCATGGATGTTTTTCAGGCGCTTGTTGGTCGCGTCGAAACTACTACTCATTGCCTTGCTCCTCTGCTCATCGTAAAAGGACGATTGTACTATTAGAAACTGGGGATCAATCCAGTTTTACCCCTCCACCCAGTGCCGTCATCAGCAATGCATAGTTATCGAGTTGTTTGCTTGCCACTTGCGCCATTTGCTGCTGCTCGTTCAGCAACGTCAGCTGGGCGTTGATGACGTTGAGCGAATCGGTCATACCGGCCTTGTAAGCCCGTTCAGCCAGCTGCTGCTGGCGCCGGGCCGAGGCCAGTGCCTGCTGCGCCAGTTGATCTTGCTGCTTGACCGATTCGATCCGCACCAGCGCGTTGGCCACGTCCGACATGGCCTGGATCACCACGCCGTTGTACTGCTCGACGGCCACGTCGTACAGCGCCGTCTGGTTGCCGAGCTGGCTGCGCAGGCGGCCGCCTTCAAAAATCGGCAGGCTGATCGCCGGGGTGACGCCGGCCATCTTCGAGTGGCTTTCCAAAAAGCGCGGGAAGCCCAGCGACTGCAAACCGACAAACGCCGCCAGGTTCACGTTCGGATAAAAGTCGGCCTTGGCGCTGTTGATGCGCGCCCCGGCCGCTTCCACGCGCCAGCGCTGGGCCACGATATCGGGCCGGCGACCGACGAGTTCGGCAGGCAGCGTGGCGGGAACACGCGCGCCAGCGCCGTCTTGCAAGGTCAGCTGTGGCCGGGCGATCGACTCGCCGTCGCCCGGTCCTTTGCCGATCAGGGCTGCCAGCTGGTTGCGCAGCAGGGCGATCGACGAGCCGATCTGTTCATGCTCGCGCTTGCCAGCTGGCAGCGTTGTTTCGATGTTTGCCACTTCCAGCTCGGTCGCCAGGCCGGCGGCGCGGCGCTGGCGCGTGATCTCGAGGATGCGGTGGCGCTGGGCCAGGTTCTCGGCCACGCTGTCTTGCAGCGTGTAGTCGAGCGATAACTGGATGTAGGCGCGCACGATGGCCGTTTCCAGGGTCAGGCGCGCCATTTGCGCTTCGGCCGAGGCCATGCGCACATCGTCGAGCGCGGCGGCCAGCAGGTCGCGGTTGCGGCCCCACAGGTCGAGGTCATACGAACCGGACAGCATGGCCGTGTTCTTCCACGCGGTCTTGCCGGCCAGGGCGGCGGGAATCGCGCCATTGCCCGTATAGAGTTCGCGGTCGATGCTGGCCGACGCATCCACTTTCGGCAGCGTGCCGGCACGGGCCACGCCGGCCAGCGACTCGGCCTGGCGCACGCGCGCTTCGGCCGCGCGCAAGTTGGGGCTGCCGGCGATTGCCGTGGCCACCAGGGCGTTCAATTGCTCGTCGTGCAGCGCTTCCCACCAGGCTTGCGTCGGCCATGTCACACTCGCATCGGCGCCGGCGTCTGCAATGGCCTTGCCGGCGTTCAGTTCCAGCGGCTTGATGGCGACTGCCTGCGGCTCGATCTTGCCCATGTCGGCGCAGCCGGCCAGCACCGCCAGCGCGCAGGCCAAAAGTGCTGTGGCGAGGGGGCGGACCTGTGGACGGGCGGGCGAGTTCATGGCGAAGATCATTGCGGCTTACTTGGCGACGTGTTGGCGGGTCTGGGCGACGTCGAAGTCGGCCTCGGTTTCCAGCAGGGTGCCGTTCTTGCGCGCTTCGATCACTTGCGCCTGCACCTCGGCGCGGGTCAGCTGGTGTGGCTGGTCGGACTTGGCGACGACGGTGGTGTTGGTGACGGCCGCTTCGGCAGCGAAGGCGCTGCTCACGGTCGTGGCGGTGGCGGCAATGGCGAAGACGACGGTGGCGGCAGCGCGCAGCAGGTCTTTGGTGGTGGTGCTCATGATGGCTCCTGGTCAGTGATGTGGTTGATGAATGTAACTATATCCCTGAATAGTACATTTGTAAAGTAAAAAATTCCTATCTGCACGATAGCCAAGTGCCGCAATGTGCGCGTGGCCGCACCGAGTGCGGGTGCCGACCGTGGTGCAATGGTGTTTTACAGTTGAAGGAGCAGATCATGGCAGACAGCACCCTGGACCCGGACTACATCCTTGGAGGCAAAGACCGCAGCCTGGGCAGCGGCCACGGCACCCGTGGCCTGGGACCGAGCGACAACTCCGACAGCGGCAGCGACGTGGCCAATGACCACGACCTGGCCCTCGACAGCGATACCGATGCGCAAGGTACGGGCGAGCGTATCGATGTCGGCTCGCAAACGCTGGAAGCGGGCGATATTGGTTTCGACCACGTGGAAGCGATGCCGTCGTCCGACCGCATGGTCGATGGCGACTTCCGCGACCCGGTGCCGCTCGATGACGACGGCAGCGTGCCCGACGACCACGTCGGCATCGAGTCCGAGCCCGACGACAGCCGCGGCGACAGCGATACCGAAGTGAAGGGCGATATCGAAGGCGGCGAGGAACTGGGCCGGCGCACCGGTGGGGTACCGACCGCGCGGCCTTGAGTTTTTATGGACGTAAAAAAGCCCGAACCCTTTGCAGGGTTCGGGCTTTTTAGCTTAAAGCAGCCGGAGTGTCTTCGGTCAGTTGAAGTTGGCGGCTGCGAAGTCCCAGTTCGCCAGCGCGAAGAAGGTCTCGATGTACTTAGGACGCACGTTGCGGTAGTCGATGTAGTAAGCGTGTTCCCACAGGTCGCAGGTGATCAGTGCCTTGGCATCGGTGGTCAGCGGGGTGGCGGCGTTCGAGGTGTTGACGATGTCCAGCGAACCGTCAGCCTTTTTCACCAGCCAGGTCCAGCTCGAACCGAAGTTGCCCACGGCCGACTTGGTGAATTCTTCCTTGAACTTGTCGAACGAACCCCACTTGGCGTTGATGGCGTCGGCCAGCGCGCCGCTCACGGCTTTACCGCCCGGGGTCAGGCTGTTCCAGTAGAAGGTGTGGTTCCACACTTGTGCCGAATTGTTGAAGACGCCGCCCGACGATTTCTTGACGATTTCTTCCAGTGGCAGTTCTTCGAACTCGGTGCCCTTGATCAGGTTGTTCAGGTTGGTCACATAGGTCTGATGGTGCTTGCCGTAGTGGTATTCCAGCGTTTCTTGCGAGATGTGTGGCGCCAGGGCGTCGATGGCATATGGCAGAGGTGGCAGGGTATGTTCCATGGAGCTTCCTTTATGGGATGGGGTTTATCAGAAACCAGGTGGTTTTTGGCGAAACGTCATTATTGTACGGGGGATGCCGCCCGGTTGCCAAAATGGCCCCGGAAGGCGTGTGGGATCAACGTACTCTACGCGTGGTTTCGCGGACGACCAGTTCGACGGGAGGGATCTCGCCCTGCACGGTTTCGCCATTGATCAGCCGCAGCAGCGCCTGGGTGGCGATGCGGCCCATGTCGTACATCGGCTGGCGCACCGTGGTCAGCGGCGGCGTGGTGTACGACGAGCCGGGCAGGTCATCGAAGCCGACCAGCGAGATGTCGTCGGGCACGCGGATGCCTTTGCGATACAGGGCCAGGCGCGCGCCGTAGGCAGTGAGGTCGTTGGCAGCAAACACGGCGGTGAATTGCTGGTGGGTGTCGAACAGGCGGTTCATCGCCATCATGCCGCTCGCTTCGTGGTAATTGCCTTCCACGATCAGAGCCGGGTCGATGTCGATCTGCGCCTCAATAAGCGCGCGGCGGTAGCCGGCCAGGCGTTCGTCGGCGTCGTGGTTGTTGGCGGGGCCGGAAATGAAGGCGATACGGCGGTGGCCCAGTTCGACCAGGTGGCGCACAGCCAGCCAGGCGCCATATTCGTTGTCGGTCTTGAAGCCCAGCGCGGTGCGGGTTTGCAGCGCGCGGCCGGTGGAGACGATCGGCCGCTGGCCAGAGAAGCCCAGCACGGCCTCGTCGGAAATGCGGCCCGACAGCAGGATGATGCCATCGACCTTGCGTGCCAGCAGCAGCCGCACGCGGTCCGCTTCCTCATCGGCGTTCCAGTGACCGCTGACGATCACCGACGCGTAGCCAGTGCCTTTGAGGCCATCGTCGATGCCGCGCAGCGTCTCGTCGAAGAACGGCGAGGAAATATCCTGTACCACGATGCCGATGGTCAGGGAGCGGCCCTTCTTGAGCCCCTGCGCCATCTGGTTCGGTGCGAAGCTGACCTTCTCGATGGCAGCCAGCACGGCCAGCCGCTTGTCGTCGGAGACCTTGGCGGTGCCGTTGAGGATGCGCGAGACGGTACTCGGTGAGACCCCCGCCAGGCGGGCAACGTCCATTAATGTCGATGGGCCGGAGGAGGGGGAAGTATCTGGCAACGTGCAGTCCTTGACGAAGTATTATGAAATCCTTTTCAGCGAAGATTACCATATTTAGGGGCCTGACTTATAATCGGCCCGATTTGTTCAGCCCAGGTTGCGTGAAGATTTGGCTGAATACACAACAAGAATAAACAGAGGTCAGAGACATGGAATCGAACTTTTCACACGGCGCCAGCGGCCCGCGCCTGCTGGCCGACATCGGCGGCAGCAGCGCCAGCTTTGCGGTGGAAACCGCCCCGCAGCAGATTGACGCGGTCTGGGTGGCCGACTGCGCCGCCTATCCCACGCTGGGCGCGGCGCTGGTGGCCTATTTGGCGCAGCCGGCCACGGTGGCGGCGGGCGGCTACCAGGCGCGCTACGCCGGCATTGCGATCGCCAACCCGATCGACGGCGACTGGGTCACCATGACCAACCACCACTGGTCGTTTTCGATCGAAGCCGTGTGCTCGCAATTCAGTTTGAAGTCGCTGGTGGTGGTCAACGACCTGCGCGCTCTGGCTTCCGCGCTGCCGCACCTGGCGCCCGAGAACAAGCACCAGGTGGGCGGCGGCGCGCCTAGAGACGGCGCCGTGATCGGCCTGGTGGGGGCGGACGCCGGCCTCGGCGTGTCGTACCTGGTGCCGGTGGGCGAGCGCTGGATCGCGATTGACAGCGAAGGCGGCCACACCACGTTCGCGCCGATGAACGAGCGCGAAATCGACATCCTGCGCTATGCGCGCCGCCACCATGAACACGTCTCGAGCGAGCGGCTGGTGTCGGGCATCGGCCTGGGCCTCGCTTACCGGGCGCTGTGCGAACGGGCGCGGATCGAGCCGCAGGTGCTGACCACGCAGGAGATCGTCGAGCGCGGCCTGCACCGGCTGTGCCCCGTGTGCGAAGAGACGCTCGAGGCGTTTTGCGAGATGCTGGGCACGGTGGCCGGCAACGTGGCGCTCACCCTGGGCGCCAAGGGTGGCATCTATATCGGCGGGCGCACCGTGCTGCAGATGAGCGAATTTTTCGAGCGCTCGGGGTTCCGGGCGCGGTTCGAGCAGAAGGGGCGCTTTTCGGACTACCTGGCGCACATCCCGACGTACGTGATCACGGAAAAATACCCGGTGCTGATCGGCATGTCGGCGATGTTGTCGGGCGCCTGACATTGGATTCCCGCGCAGGCGGGAATCCAGTTTGCTAGCGTACCGCCGCAATGTTCACGGTCGCCGTGCCCTCGGCCACACGCACGCCCAGTGTGCTGCCCGCCACAATCTGCCCCGGCGACCTCACCACTGCTCCCGCCTCGTCGGTAACGATCGCATATCCCCGCTCCAGCGTCCTCTGCGGATTCAACAACTCCAGCTGCGCCGCCAGCGCCGCCAATGCCGCGCGGCGCTGCTGCACCGTGCGCGCCATGCCGATGGCGGCGCGGTGGCGCAGGGTGGCCAGCGACGCGTGTGCGGCACGGGTGTCGGGCGTGCAGGCGGCCATGCGTTCGCCCAGGCGGTCGAGCTGGTGGCGCGCGCGCGTGAGCGGCGCTCGGTTGGCGTGCATCATCGCGGTCGATAGCGCCAGCAGTTTTAACCGCTGCTGGCGGATCTGGGCGTTGGGGTTGAGCAGGCGGCGCGTGTAGCCGTCGAGCGTTTGCGCCGAGTCGCCGAGCGCGCGGCGCATGGCGCGGCGCAGGTCGGTGGCGTCGGTGCGCAAGGACGCCAGCCAGTCGGCGCGCGGCGTAACCGCCAGTTCGGCCGCCGCCGTGGGCGTGGCCGCGCGCAGGTCGGCGGCAAAATCGCAGATCGTAAAATCGGTCTCGTGGCCCACGCCGGAAATCACCGGCATGCGGCAGTTGGCCACCGCGTACGCCACGTCCTCGTCGTTGAACGACCATAAATCCTCGATGCTGCCGCCGCCGCGGCACACGATCAGGACATCGCAGTCGTTGCGCAGCGAGGCCGTGTCGATGGCGGCAGCGATCTTTTGCGCCGCCAGCTGGCCCTGCACCGGCGTGGGGTAGAGCACGACGTTGACGTGCGGCGCGCGCCGGCGCAGGGCCGTCAGCACGTCGCGCAGTGCGGCCGCCTGCGGGCTGGTGACGATGCCCACCGTGCGCGGGAACATGGGTAATGCACGCTTGCGGTCGGGGTGGAACAGGCCGGCGGCGTCGAGCTTTTCCTTCAGGCGCAAAAACGCTTCGAACAGCGAACCGACGCCGGCGCGGCGGATCGCTTCCACGTTGATCTGGTAGTCGCCGCGCGCACCGTACAGCGTGACCAGCGCCCGTACTTCGACCTTGTCGCCTTCGCGCGGGGTGAAGTTGGCGTACTGGGCGCGGCCCCGGAACATCACGGCGCGCACTTGCGCGGCATTGTCCTTGAGCGTGAAGTACCAGTGGCCGGAACTGGCGCGGGTGAAGTTGGAGATTTCGCCCGCGATCCAGGTAAGCGGAAACGCGCGTTCGAGCAGGCGCGCCACCGCTTGGTTGAGCGCGGAGACGGTGATCACGGGCGTGCCGGTGGCGGTGGAGTCGGTGGGTTCGTCGAAGTTCATCGTTTCATTCATGAAAACTATCCACACTATGTGAATCTGGTCACACAGCGGTCATTTTGTATAAACAGCTGTAGCTATTATAGATAGGTCCATGATTTTAAACGAAAAATATGGCTGCCTGATTTACTTGCATCTGGAAAAAACCCTTATGGATCAAGGACTTTAGTCTGGCGGACCATGGTTACGCACAAAGTTATCCACATAAACTGTTCATACATTGGATAACCGGGGCGGCCAAGCGCTATTGTATGGTGTGCCTAAAATTTATGCTGCAACGGTAATTTGTGACAAATCAATGACTTAGGATCCACTTAGGGCTATTACACACAATTTTGTCCACAGAAGGTGTGCAGAACTCCGCGCTTATCCACCGCAGCCGTTGGAAAAATAGCTGCCTTATTTTTGCGCAGCATAAATTTTTTATTTAGAATCAATGACTTGCGTATTGCGGGAGCGCCTTGCGCACAATCTTATCCACACAATATGTGCAGAAGTGCACAAGCATGGTCAGCAGCCGGTAGATGGCAGTCATCTGCGTATTGAACGGGGTGGAAAACCGGGTTGATGGTCGTCAAAGGTGGTTCTGCCAGTTTTTTACTCATGGCAAAAATACCCTTATGAATCAACACTCTTGCAGCATAGCAGTGAGATTGCGCACAATTTTATCCACAAAAATTGTGCAGAAGTTTACCAGTGTAATATTGGCGCCGGCGCAGTCAGGGTGCGTCAAATTCGTGCATGGGAAAAATATCGTTGTAAATCAAAGACTTGATTCGCTGCGCTGGTGCTTGCGCACAATCTTATCAACAGAATGTGGGCATAAGTGTCCCTTGCCGTCTGTGGCTCAACAAGATACATTGCGCCTTCGGGGTAAAACCCGTTCCAATTCATCCACAGGAGTTCGTTTTGCTCGCCATTTTCCAAGCTGCAGGTTGGCCCATCTGGTTGTTGTTGATTGCATCGATCGTCGCCACGGCGCTGATCATCGAACGCTTGCTGTCCCTGCGCCGCGCAAAAATCTTGCCGAAAAAGCTGTTCGACGAGGTGGTGCAGGTTTATCGCGGGGGTAATATCACGCCCGATATCCTCGACAAGCTGGAAAAAAGTTCGCCGCTGGGCGTGGTGTTGTCGGCCGCGCTGCGCAACGTCGATGCGCCGCGCGACGTGATGAAGGAGTCGATCGAGGAAGCGGGTAGCGGCGTGGCCCATACGCTCGACCGCTTTCTCACCACGCTCGGCACCATCGCCACGCTGGCCCCGCTGATGGGCCTGTTCGGCACGGTGGTGGGCATGATCGAGATTTTTGGCTCGCAAAACCCGTCGGGCGCCAATCCGGCGCAACTGGCCCACGGTATTTCGGTGGCGCTGTACAACACCGGCTTCGGCCTGGCGATTGCCATGCCCACGCTGGTGTTTTATCGCCACTTCCGCGCGCTGGTGGACAGCTTCGTGATCGAGATGGAGCAGCAGGCCGTCAAGTTCGTCGATGTCGTGCATCGCCAGCGCAAGTAAGGAGCGGGCATGAATTTCCGCAAAGGCAAGGGCCGGGAAGACCCCGAAATCAACCTGATCCCGTTCATCGACGTGCTGCTGGTAATTTTGATTTTCCTGATGGTCTCCACCACCTACAGCAAGTTCACCGAACTGCAGATCACGCTGCCGACGGCCGAGGCGCAAAAGCCCGAAGAAAAGCCGTTCGAGCTCAATGTGACGGTGGACGCCAAGGGCAACTACACGATCAACGGCGACCCGGTATCGTTCCGCGACGTGGCCGGCCTGGCGCAGGCGTTGCGCGGCGCGGCGGAGAAGGGCGGCTTGAAGGACAAGGAGCCGGTGGTGATCGTCAACGCCGACCAGTTCGCCATGCACCAGATGGTGGTAAACGTGATGGAAGCGGCGCGCGTGGCCGGCTTCGAAAAGCTGACATTTGCGGCGCAGACCGGCGGCGGCAAGTAGCGGTGCCCCGCCGGCGCGGCGATGCGTTGCTGCGCAGCGCAGGCGCCGGCTGCATTGAGGAATCAGGTATTGTCGAATAATCCCCCCAAACCATCTTCGCTGGAAGCGACGCTCACCCGCAACTGGTTGCGCCGCGGGCCGCTCGCTTGCGCGCTGTGGCCGGTGTCGCTGCTGTTCCGCGCGGTGAGCGGCACGCGCGCGGCGCTGTTTCGCGCCGGCTGGCTGGCGTCGTCGCGGCTGCCGGTGCCGGTGGTCGTGGTCGGTAACATCTACATCGGCGGCACCGGCAAGACGCCGCTGACGATCTGGCTGGTGCAGGCTTTGCAGGCGCGCGGCATGCGGCCCGGCGTGATCTCGCGCGGCCACGGCAGCGCGGCCGACACGGCGCGTGAAGTCGGACGCGATTCCACCCCGGCCGAGGTGGGCGACGAGCCGCTTTTGATCCGCCAGCGCACCGGCTGCCCGGTGATGGTGGGGCGCGACCGCGCCGCCACCGGCCGCGCGCTGCTGGCCGCGTATCCCGACCTCGACGTGCTGCTCACGGACGACGGCTTGCAGCACTACGCGCTGCAGCGCGATCTCGAAATCATCCTGTTCGATGGCCGCGGCGCCGGCAACGGCTGGCTGCTGCCGGCCGGGCCGCTGCGCGAACCGGTGTCGCGCCGGCGCGATTTCACGGTGATCAATGCGCCGGTGCTCACCGATGCACTGGTGCGTTCGGTCGGCTGCGCGCCGCTGGCGGCAATCCCCGAGGCGGGAGCGGCCTCCGTACGGGCGCAGTTACCGGGTAGCGCGGCGGGACACTATCCGGCGCCGATCCGGATGACATTGGCCGGCAGCCATGCCGAGCAACTGGCCGACCGCAGCCGGCGCAAGGTGCTGGCCGACCTCGCGCAGCCCGGCCAGCGCCTGGCCGCAGCTGCCGGCATCGGCAACCCGGCGCGGTTTTTCGGCATGCTCAAGGCGGCCGGTTTGAACGTCCAGGAGCTGGCGCTGCCCGACCACCATGACTTCCGCGACCGGCCTTTCGCTGCGCTGCACGCCGATGTGATCTTGATCACCGAGAAGGATGCAGTAAAATGTGCGCAAATTGAAGAACTCAGAGGCGACCCGCGACTATGGGTCGTCCCGGTCACGGCGCACATCGATGGCGCGCTGGCCGACCAAATTGTGGAGAAATGTCGTGGACGCTAGATTGCTTGATATCCTGGTTTGCCCGGTCTGCAAAGGCCCCCTGGAGTACGATAAGAAGGCCCAGGAAATGATTTGCAAGGGCGACCGCCTGGCGTTCCCTATTCGTGACGGCATCCCCATCATGTGGGCCGACGAGGCCCGTACCCTGCAGGACAAAACGGACTGAGCGTCCGCACTTGCCTGCCTGTGCCGCCAGCCGTGAGAAGGTGGGGGCTTGATCCATATCAAACCAAACAGGCCCATGGGCCTGTTATAACGTTCCATGGCGGTGCGCTGCGGCGTCACGCTGGTGCATTATTCATACGAATATCCCCACAGGAACGCGTTTTTGCCTGTGACAAACGGTATAAACGGTATCAAACTGGCTGATGGGCCAAGTTTTGTGGTAAGTTTCGTACCAAGATAGTCGGATAATCAGTATTAATACTGTGTCCATGCAACAACTAACACCACTAACCACACCCTCCAAAAATCTGTTTTTAGGAAACTTCATGCGTCTGATTCTGTTAGGAGCACCCGGAGCCGGCAAGGGCACCCAGGCTAATTTCATCAAAGAGAAATACAATATTCCGCAGATCTCCACCGGCGACATGCTGCGTGCCGCGATCAAGGCCGGTACGGAATTGGGCCTGGCGGCCAAGCAGGTGATGGACGCCGGCGGCCTGGTCTCCGACGACCTGATCATCGGCCTGGTCAAGGAACGCCTGAAGCAGGACGATTGCGCCAACGGCTACCTGTTCGACGGCTTCCCGCGCACCATTCCGCAAGCGGACGCCATGAAGGAAGCCGGCATCAATGTCGACTACGTGCTCGAAATCGACGTACCGGACGACTCGATCATCGAACGCATGGACGGCCGCCGTTGCCATCCGGGCTCGGGCCGTGTGTACCACGTCAAGTTCAACCCGCCTAAAGTCGACGGCAAGGACGATGTTACCGGCGAAGACCTGGTGCAGCGCGACGACGACAAGGCCGAGACCGTGAAAAAACGCCTGGACGTGTACCACAACCAGACCGAAGTGCTGCTTGGCTACTATAACGACTGGGCCAAGTCGGGCGCCGACGGCGCACCGAAGTATCGCCGTATCACCGGGGTAGGCGCGGTGGAGCAAATCCGCGACAGCGTGTTTGCAGCGCTGGCTGAATAAGACCTGAAAGCGGACCGAGCGTCCGCTTTTTTCATGGCTGTTCATATTTCCCCGCTTTGACGTTTTGTGTGTTTGTTCCGCAGTTCGCTCGATAACAAAAAGGGGAGACACTATGGCAGCCAGTTTGTGGTTAGCAGTGGGTTGCGGCGTTATCGCCGTCATTTACGGCCTGTGGTCGCGTAGCTGGATCTTGCGCCAGGACCCCGGCAACGCGCGCATGCAGGAAATCTCGCTGGCTATCCAGCAGGGCGCCGCCGCCTACCTGGCGCGCCAGTACCGCACCATCGGCCTGGTCGGCGTGGTACTGCTGATCCTGATTGCCATCTTCCTCGACTTTAATACCGCGCTCGGCTTCCTGATCGGCGCCGTGCTCTCGGGCGCCTGCGGCTTCATCGGCATGAACGTCTCGGTGCGCGCCAATGTGCGCACCGCGCAGGCGGCCACCCGTGGCATGAACGCCGCGCTCGACGTGGCGTTTCGCGGCGGCGCCATTACCGGCATGCTGGTCGTCGGCCTGGGGCTGCTGGGCGTGGTGCTGTTCTATATGTACCTCACCGCCGGCCTGCCGTCCGACCTGGCCGCCGCCACCGTCAACACCCACCAGTTAATTGAGCCGCTGATCGGGCTGGCGTTCGGGGCGTCGCTGATTTCGATCTTCGCGCGCCTCGGCGGCGGCATCTTTACCAAGGGCGCCGACGTGGGCGCCGACCTGGTGGGCAAGGTCGAAGCCGGCATTCCCGAGGATGATCCGCGCAATCCGGCCGTGATTGCCGACAACGTCGGTGACAACGTCGGCGACTGCGCCGGCATGGCGGCCGATCTGTTTGAAACCTACGTGGTCACGCTGATCGCCACCATGCTGCTGGGGGCGCTGCTGATGGTGAGCGCGCCGGTGGCTGCCGTGGTCTATCCGCTGCTGCTGGGGGCGGTATCGATCATCGCGTCCATCATCGGCTGCTCGATGGTGAAGGCCAAACCCGGCAAGAAGATCATGGCGGCGCTGTATACAGGGCTGTGGTGGGCGGCCGGACTGTCGCTGCTGGGCTTTATCGCGGTGACCTGGTACGTGTGGGCCGACCCGTCGGTGCGCCTGCGCCTGCTGGGCTGCACGGTCGTGGGTATCGTGCTCACCGGGCTGATGGTGTATATCACCGAGTATTACACCGGCACCGACTTCGCGCCGGTCAAGCATATCGCCCAGGCGTCCACCACCGGCCATGGCACCAACATCATTGCCGGCCTCGGGGTGTCGATGAAGTCCACTGCCTACCCGGTGCTGGCCGTGTGCGCGGCGATCCTGGTCTCGTACCAGTTGGGGCAGCTCTACGGCGTGGCGATTGCCGCCACGGCCATGTTGTCGATGGCCGGCATCGTGGTGGCGCTTGACGCCTACGGTCCGATCACCGACAACGCCGGCGGCATCGCCGAAATGGCCGGCATGCCCGATTCGGTACGCGCCATTACCGATCCGCTCGACGCGGTGGGCAATACCACCAAGGCCGTTACCAAGGGTTATGCGATCGGTTCGGCGGGACTGGCATCGCTGGTGCTGTTTGCCGACTACACCCACGCGCTGGAGTCCGCCGGACGCAGCGTGCTGTTCGACCTGTCCAACCCGATGGTGATCGTCGGGCTCATCATCGGCGGCCTGATCCCGTACCTGTTCGGCGCCATGGCGATGGAAGCGGTGGGGCGCGCGGCCGGCGCCGTGGTCGTGGAGGTGCGGCGCCAGTTCCGCGACATCAAGGGCATCATGGAAGGCACGGCCAAGCCCGAGTACGACAAGGCGGTCGATATGCTCACCGCCTCGGCGATCCGCGAAATGATCATCCCGTCGCTGCTGCCGGTGGTGGTGCCGGTGATCGTCGGCATGCTGCTGGGGGCGGCCGCGCTGGGCGGCATGCTGATGGGAACCATCATCACCGGCCTGTTCGTGGCCATTTCCATGACCACCGGCGGCGGCGCCTGGGACAACGCCAAGAAATACATCGAGGACGGCCACCACGGCGGCAAGGGTTCCGAAGCGCACAAGGCGGCCGTCACCGGCGATACCGTGGGCGACCCGTACAAGGACACGGCCGGTCCCGCCATCAACCCGCTGATCAAGATCATCAACATCGTGGCGCTGCTGCTGGTGCCGCTGTTGCCGGCCTCGGGCTGGCTGGCGGTGAGCGTGCCGGTGGTGGCGCATGCCCCCGTACCGGCGGCGATCGTGGTGCCGGCTGTCGTGGTGGCGCCTGACATCATCGCCGTTCCCGCCGAGCCGAGGCGCTGAACCACACCTCCTGACGCGCGCCAGGCCCGCCCCGAACAAGGTAGGCTGGCGTGATACCAAGCAGGAGGAGACCACCATGCATCAACCAACT
Source organism: Duganella zoogloeoides (assembly GCF_034479515.1). NCBI lineage: Bacteria > Pseudomonadati > Pseudomonadota > Betaproteobacteria > Burkholderiales > Oxalobacteraceae > Duganella > Duganella zoogloeoides. The sequence continues at coordinate 4,486,896 of NZ_CP140152.1, read as the reverse complement.
TTCGCCGCACGGCTGGGCGCCAGCGCGGCCGCCGGCCTGGCCGCCGCGCTGCTGTGCGCCGGCGCCTGGGCGCAGCAGCCGGCGGAACCGGCACGACAGTCCACGCAGCAGCCACCGCAGGCGCGCGCACCCGAAGTCGATACCGAGAAAGAGGCGTACGCCAAGCTGCCGCCATGTAAGCTCAGCGACGACGGCAAGCACCTGGCCGAGGAGCCGTGCCGCACCGCCAAGGCGCTCGACCCGATGCCACGGCGCCCGGTGCCGCAGGCGATCGAACGGGTGTCGCCGGCCGAAAGCGACCCGCGCGACCAGGCGCAGCCGCCATCACGCGTAACGCCCACGCCGATGACGCCCGCCACGCCATCGCGGGCGCTCACTGCGCCAACCTCGCCCGCCACGCCCTCCCGCGTACTGCCTGCACCGCCCATGCCGTCCACACCACCGCGCTCCGATCCCGGCGCCCGGCCCGGCGCGCCGGTACCCACTGCCGGTTGCGACGCCGCCGGCTGCAACGGCCCCAACGGCCAGCGCTACAACAACGGTCCCGGCAACACCGTGGTCAGCCCCAGCGGCAAGCTGTGCTCGCGCAACGGCGCGTTCATCCAGTGCTGATCACCGTGGTCAGCCCCGGCAGCAAGCTGTGTTCGCGCAACGACGCGTTCGTCCATTGCTGACTGGCTACCTGTCCTAGAACCGCGTCGTCAGGCCGGCAAACATGCGCCGGCCAGGCACGTAATAGGTTTCGCGGCCGGTGTCTGCGACCGGTCCCTTGCGCAGCACGTTTTCCACGCCGCCGCGCACGGTCCAGCGCGGCGTCACCTTGTACGACACCACCGTATCGACCATGGTGTAGGCGCGGTACAGCGGTCCGGCATCGAGCTCCCGTCCCGTGTACTGGGCCGAAATCTCGCCGAACAGGGCGTCGGTCACCTGCCAGCCCAGTGCCGAGTACCACGACAACCTAGGCGTGGCCAGCAGGTTGGCGCCGGTGGTCAGGTTTTTCGCTTCCTTCATGTACGTGACGTTGTTGCGCCAGTTCAGGTCCTTTGTCAGCGGCACGGTGGCCGTCGCCTCCAGTCCGCTGGTGCGCGCCTTCTGGATGTTGGTCAGGCGGGTCCACCACAGGTTTTGGAAAAAGCCGAGCGGCGCGTAGTCGATCTTGTTCTTGAAGTCGTTGCGGAACCAGGTCACGCCCACGTCCCAGCCGTTACGTTCGTATGCCACCCCCAGTTCGCCGGCGGTGCTGGTTTCGGGCTTGAGGTCGGCATTGCCGGCCATGTAGCAACCGCCCGTGATGTAGCCGAGCGGCACCAGGCTGCGGCAACCGTTGCCGCCGGAGTTGGTGGCGGCCGACGGCGAGTTTTCTTTCAGGCTCGGGGCGCGGAAACCCTGCGAGATGCCGCCGCGTACGGTCCATTCAGGCGCCGGGTGGTACACCAGGTATAGACGCGGGCTGTAGTGGTTGCCGAACTTGCTGTGATGGTCGAGCCGCAGGCCGACGGTCGCGCTCAGGTTCTCGCGCAGGAACAACTGGTCTTCCGCGAACAGCGCCGACGTGGTGCCCGACAGCGTGGCGCCCTGCACCCGGTTGCCCTGGTAATCGGTGGGGACGGTGCCGATGGTGTCGGTGTTGGTCAGCTCCTGGTCTTTCCATTGCGCGCCCATCACCAGCAATTGCTCGACGCCCCAGCCCAGCCGTTTTTCCAGCGTGGCGTCGAGCGTGGTGTCCTTGGCGCGGGCGGTGGTGCCGGCGAAGCGGTTGTCGAAATCGTTGTGGTACAGCGTGAATTTGGCGGTGCCCACAACGAAGCGGCCTTCGTAACCGATGCTGGCGCTTTTTCGGATCAGTTCGCTGGCGCCCCAGGCGCTGAACAGCGGCGTACCGTTGGGCTTGAGCGTGGACGATGGCGTCGCTTCCTGGCGGCCGTAGCTGGCATCGAAGGTCAGGCTCTGCCGGCTGCCGAGCTTCCAGGCCAGTTGTCCGGTGGCTGTGCGGTTGCGTTCACCGCCGATGCCGCCGGCGTTGGCGCGTACCGCCTCGTCGGCGTTCTGCTTGCTCTGGCTGAGCCCGAAGCGCATGCCCAGCGTGTCCGACAGCGGCCCCGCCACGTTCAGTCCCAGCTGGTTGGCGTCGCCGCGGCCGCTATCCTGCGGGCGCGTGTAATTGGCCGTGGCCGAACCATGCCATGTGCCCGGCACCTTGCGGGTGATGATGTTGATCACGCCGCCCATGGCGTCCGAACCGTACAGCGAGGACATCGGGCCGCGCACCACTTCGATCCGTTCGATCATCTCGGGTGCAATCCAGTTCAGGTCCTGGCGGCCGAGATCGGGACGGTAGGCGGTGTCGGATGAACTGCCCACGCGCTTGCCATCGACCAGGATCAGCGTGTATTTTTCCGGCAGGCCGCGCAGCTTGATTTTCGACTGCTCGCCCACCGGGCTGGTGCCGCCGGTAACGCCGGGGATGCGGCGCAGCAGCGTATTGAGGTCGTACACGGGCTGGCGTTCGATTTCCTCGCGGGTGATCACGCTGATGCTGGCCGGCGCATCCTTGATGTCGATGGCGGCGCCGGACGCGGTGATGACGACCACCGGCAGCACGGCTTCGGCTTCGGCGGCGAGGTTGTCGGACCAGGCGTTGCTGACGGCGAGGGCCAACGCGGTGGCGAGGAGAGGGGGACGAATAGACATGAGCTTTCCAGAAGTGGTGTTGCCTGGCTGCCTTCCGGTCTGCTGGGTGGTGAGTAAAATGCGATCGCACGTCGCAATGAGAATGACAATCATTCACATTTTATCTTTGAATTATTAGAAAATAAAGTTCTTTCGGCATGTTGCTGGCGCTATCTTCGCTTTCCACCGCGAGCATTACTGTGTTACGTTTACGTAAACGTCAAATACGGGAGACATGATGCAGATTGCAGACCAGGTATTCATCATTACCGGCGGCGCCTCAGGGTTGGGTGCGGCCACCGCGCGCATGCTGGCGCGGGCCGGCGGCAAGGTGGTGCTGGCCGACGTGCAGGAAGACGGCGGCCGGGCATTGGCGGCGGAACTCGATGGCGTGTTCGTGCGCTGCGATGTCACTTCCGAAGCGGATGCGCAGGCGGTGGTGGCAGCGGCGACCGCGCTGGGACCGCTGCGCGGCCTGGTCAACTGCGCCGGCATCGCGCCGGCCGCCAAAACGGTCGGCAAGGAAGGCGCCCATGCATTGGCGCTGTTCCAGCGCGTGGTGGCGATCAACCTGGTGGGCACCTTCAACATGGCGCGCCTGGCGGCCGAAGCGATGGGCAAGACCGCGCCGCTGGACAACGGCGAGCGCGGCGTGATCATCAATACCGCGTCGGTAGCGGCGTACGATGGCCAGATGGGGCAGGCGGCGTACGCATCGTCCAAGGCGGCAGTAGCCGGCCTGACGCTGCCGATGGCGCGCGACCTGGCGCGCAGCGGTATCCGCGTGATGGCCATCGCGCCCGGCATTTTCGAAACGCCGATGATGCTGGGCATGCCGCAAGAGGTGCGTGATGCGCTGGGCGCCATGGTGCCGTTCCCGCCACGGCTCGGCAAGCCGGACGAGTATGCGCAACTGGCACGGGCGATTTTTGAAAATGTCATGCTCAATGGCGAGGTGATACGCTTGGACGGTGCGATCCGCATGGCCGCCAAATAACAAAAAAGCATAAGCTTCAGTAGTAGTTCACCTGTAAACCATTTAAACGATTTCGTGTACGATGGCCGTTCAGGCGCGCCGCAGGTTGCGCGCCCCGATCCGGAGAACCCATGATTCGTTTGAAGACCCTGGCGCTTGCCGCCGCCATGCTGGGCGCCTTGCACGCTCCCGTTTATGCCCAGTTGCAGGCGCCGGCCAAAGTCCCCGGCATTAATCACGACGTGGCGCCAGAAATCGCCACCGGCTATGCCGAAAAGGCCGGCAAGTCGGCGCAGAAGTTCATGGTGGCTGCCGCCAATCCGCTGGCCACCCAGGCCGGCTATCAGATCCTCAAGCAGGGCGGCGCCGCCATCGATGCGGCGATTGCCACCCAGCTGGTGCTCACGCTGGTCGAACCGCAATCGTCGGGCATCGGCGGCGGCTCGTTCCTGTTGTACTCCGACGGCAAGCGTGTGCAGTCGTACGACGGCCGCGAAACCGCGCCGGCCGCCGCCGACGAGCACCTGTTCCAGGATAAGGATGGCAAACCGGTCTCGCGCGAGACCGGTGTGGTCGGCGGCCGTTCGGTCGGCTCGCCCGGCGTGCTGCGCATGCTGGAACTGGCGCACAAGCAGCACGGCCGCCTGCCATGGAAAACCCTGTTTGCGCCGGCCATCAAGCTGGCCGACGACGGCTTTGCCGTCAGCCCGCGCCTGAACGCGCTGCTCAAGTGGGACAAGTACCTGGCCCGCGACCCGGTGGCGCGCGCCTACTTTTTTGACGACGCGGGCCAACCGCGCCCGGTCGGCTACATCCTGAAAAACCCGGAACTGGCGCGCACCCTGCGCGAGATCGCCGACGGCGGCGCCGATGCCTTTTACAAGGGGCGTATCGCGCGCGACATTGTCGCCAAGGTGTCAAACCATCCGACCAACCCGGGCAAGCTTACCACCGCCGACATCGCCGGCTACCAGGCGAAGGAACGCGCGCCGATCTGCAGCGACTACAAGGCGTGGACCGTGTGCGGCGCGCCGCCGCCATCGTCGGGCGGCATCGCGATTGCGCAGATGCTGGGCATCCTGGAAGTGAAGGACATCAGCCCGTACAAGCCGGTCAACGGCCAGCTGACTGCCGACGGCATCCACCTGTTCAGCGAAGCGGGGCGCCTGGCCTACGCGGACCGCAACCGCTACGTGGCCGACACCGACTTCGTGCCGTTGCCGGGCAAAGGCGTCTCGGCCCTGCTCGACAAGCGCTACCTGGCCAAACGCGCCGCCCTGATCGGCGGCCAGTCGATGGGGCGCGCCAGCTACGGCACGCCTGACACCATGGACGTGGCGTGGGGCGCCGACACCGCCATCGACAAGCCCTCGACCTCGCACCTGGTGGCGGTGGACGCCTTCGGTGGTGGCCTGTCGATGACGACGTCGGTGGAAGACGCTTTCGGATCGCGCCAGATGGTCGATGGCTTCATGCTCAACAACCAGCTCACTGACTTCTCGTTCGATTCGCAGGACGAGAACGGCCCGATCGCCAACCGGGTGCAGGCCGGCAAGCGCCCGCGCAGCGCCATGTCGCCAACCCTGGTGTTCGACAAGGGCACGCACAAGCTGGTGCTGGCTACCGGCTCGCCGGGCGGCTCCACCATCATCAATTACGTGGCCAAGGTGCTGGTCGGTACCCTGGACTGGAAGCTCGACGTGCAGCAGGCCATCAGCCTGCCCAACCTCGGCAGCCGTAACGGCCCGACCGAGCTGGAAAAGAACCGCGTGAGCGCCGAGGTGATCGCGCAACTGAAGGCGCGCGGCCACGACGTGCGCGAGACCGAGCAGAACTCCGGCCTGCAGGGCATCGAGCGCCGCGTGGTGGCCGGCAGGGCGCAGTGGTATGGCGGCGCCGATCCGCGCCGCGAAGGCATCGTGCTGGGTGACTGACGGGGCGACTGACCGCGCGACCGGCCGCGCCGAAAGGGCTTTCCCAAACCGCGAATACCCTGCTAATCTGGGGCCATGGGACGTCAAAAGAAAACCGGCCTGATCCTCACCGGCGGCGGCGCGCGCGCGGCCTACCAGGTGGGAGTGTTACAGGCCATCTCGGAGATCTTGTGGGAAGCGGGCTGGCCGCCGGCGCGCAACCCGTTCGATATCATCTGCGGCACGTCGGCCGGGGCCATCAACGCCACCGCGCTGGCCTGCCGTGCCGACAACTTCGGCGAGGGCGTGCAAAAGCTGCTCGACGTGTGGCAGAACATCGAAGTGGCGCAGGTGTACCGCGCCGATTCGCTGGGCGTGCTGCGCTCGGGCGCGCGCTGGCTCTCGCTGCTGTCGTTCGGCTGGCTGCTGCGCAAGTGGCGGGCGGCGCCGCCGGCGTCGCTGCTGGACAACACTCCGCTGGTCGGCCTGCTGCATCGCATGCTCGACCTGCCCCGGCTGGATGCTGTGCTGTCCGAAGGGCTGCTGCACGCGCTGGCAGTCACCGCCTCGTCCTACACCGCCGGCAACCACCTTACTTTTTACCAGACCGCCGCCGACATCGCACCGTGGGTGCGCATGCAGCGCCTCGCATTGCAGGACCAGATCGGCGTGGAGCACTTGCTGGCGTCGTCGGCAATCCCGTTCATTTTTCCTGCTACGCCGTTGTTCATCGGCGGCCACCGCGAATACTGCGGCGACGGCTCCATGCGCCAGCTGGCGCCGATCTCGCCGGCCATCCACCTGGGGGCGCGCAAGGTGCTGGTAGTCGGTGCGGGCCGTCTGACCGAGGCGTCGCGCAACATGCCGGAGCGGGGCGCGGCGCGCTATCCGAGCCTGGCGCAGATCGCCGGCCATGCCATGTCCTCGATCTTCCTCGATTCGCTGGCGGTCGATATCGAGCGGCTCGAACGGGTGAACAAAACCCTGTCGCTGCTGCCGGAAGAACTGCTCGAGCAGACCCCGCTCAAGCCGGTCAAGCTGCTGGTGATTGCGCCATCGGAGCGGCTCGACGATATCGCCAGCCGCCACATCGGCAGCCTGCCGGCGCCGATCCGCACCATGTTGTCGGGAATTGGCGCCACTGAAACGCGCGGCGCGGCGCTTGCTTCGTATTTGTTGTTCGAATCGTCGTATACTTGCGACTTGATCCGTCTGGGTCAGCGCGATACCCAGGCGCGCAAGGAAGACGTGCTGGCCTTCTTCGAATCCTGAGCACACCCCCTTGGGGAGACCCCGCTTTTTGTACGCCCTGAACCATCTGTGGAGACATCTGCTGGCGCCGGCCCTGCTGTTGTGGGTGTTAGGTGCGGCTGCCGCATGGGGCGGGCCGCCGCCGCGCACGCTGCGCTTCGAGCAGTTGAGCGTGGAGCACGGGCTGGCGCAGGAGTCGGTGCTGGCCATCGCCCAGGACAAGCAGGGTTTTATCTGGCTCGGTACCCAGGCCGGCCTCACGCGCTTCGACGGCTACCGCACCGTGACCTATAAAAGCGCCGTGTCCGACCCGCGCACGCTGGCCGACAACTGGGTGCGGGTGCTGCACGTTGATCCCTCGGGGCAGCTATGGGTGGGCACCGACGGCGGCCTCGATCGCTACGATCCCGCCACCCGCACGTTTGTCCACTACCTGCCTACGGCGCCGGTGCAGCGCGGCAACGGCAACCGCCACGTGCGCGCCATCGCCGACGATGGCCTGGGCGGCCTGTGGGTAGCCACTGCCGATGGCCTGCATCACCTGGATCCTGCCACCGGGCGCTTCACCAGCTGGCACCACGACCCGGCCGATGCGGGCAGCCTGGTCAACGACCAGGTCAACGCGCTGGCGCGCGACGCTGCCGGCCGCCTGTGGGTGGCCACCGCCACCGGGCTCGACATGCTCGCGCCGGGCGCCACCCGGTTTGTCCATTACCGCCTCGACGCCGGCGGCGACAGCCGTTTCAATGCCGTGCTGGCGCTGCAAGTGGACCACAACCAGGTGCTGTGGGTGGGCACCATGGGCGGGCTGGAACAGTGGCGCATCGGCGACAAGGGCGAACCGCAGCGATGGCGCCTGGGCACCGCCGAAGGACTGCGGCCGGGCGCCAGCATCACCGCGCTGTACGAGGACATCGAAAAGCAGCTGTGGATCGGCACCCATGCCGACGGCCTGCTGCGCTGGCTGCCGGCCGAGCAGCGGCTGGTGCAGTACCGCCACCAGTTCAGCGACAGCCACAGCCTGGCGGACAACCAGGTGTCGGCGCTGTTCCGCGACCGCGTCGGCACCTTCTGGGTGGGCACCTGGAACGATGGCGCCAGCCGGGTGGACATGGGCAGCGGCGGCTTTGCCCGCATCGTGCGCCATACCGAGGATTCGGACGCGCTGTCGGACAACAAGGTGCGCGCCATCGCCACGGCCGCCACGCAGGATGGCGATGGCCGCCTGTGGCTGGGCACCGGCGCCGGCTTGAACCTGTACGATCCGAAGACCGGCCGCAGCAAGGTATGGCGCCACGATCCGGCGCGGCCCGACAGTTTGAGCGACGACCAGGTGACAGCGCTGTGGCGCGCGCCTGACGGCACCGGCGCGGTGTGGATCGGTGGGCGCGCCGGCGTCAACCATCTCGACCCGGCCACCGGCACCATCCGCACGCTGTCGTTCGTGCGCGGCGATCCGGCCAGCGATACCATTCGCAACATCGTGGCCGACCGCGCCGGCCTGCTGTGGATTGCCAGCCGTGGCGGCCTGCACCGGCTCGATCCGAAGACCATGGACGTGCACACATACCGCCACAACCCGGCCGACAGCGCCAGCCTGGCCGACAACGTGGTGCGGCCGATCCTGGAAGACCGGCGCGGCCGGCTGTGGGTGGGCAGCTTCAACGGCCTCGATCTGCTCGACCGCAAGACCGGTACGTTCCGCCACTTCCGCCGCAACCCCACCGACCCGCAGTCGCTGAGCCACGACGAGGTGCACAGCCTGTACGAAGACGATACCGGCACGCTGTGGGTGGGCACGGCGGCTGGCCTCAACCGCATGGAGACGGCCGCCGACGGCACCATCACCTTCCGCCGCTACCTGCGCAAGGACGGCATTGCCGACGACGCCATCGCCGCCATCCTGCCCGATAGCGTCGGCAACCTGTGGCTGAGCACCAACAGCGGCCTGTCGAAGTTCAATATCGCCACCGGCATGGTGCGCAATTACAGCGATGCCGACGGCACCATCGAAGGCGCGTACTTCGACGGTTCGGCGTTGCGCACCCCGGACGGCACGCTGTACTTCGGCGGCTTCAACGGCATCACCGCGTTCGCGCCGCAGGCGGTGCGCGAAAACAGCGTGGCGCCGCCGGTGGCCATCACCGACTTCCAGGTGTTTAACAAGTCGCTCAAGGCGGGGCAGGGCGACCATGCCGATGTGCTCAAGACGGCCATCGAGCACACCGGCGAACTGACCTTGCGCCAGGCCGATTCGGTGTTTTCGCTGGAGTTCGCGGCGCTGCACTACGCGGCGCCGCAGCGCAACCGTTTTGCCTACCAGTTGCAGGGGTTCGACGAGGACTGGGTGGTGACCGACGCCACCAAGCGTTTTGCCACCTACACCAACCTCGATCCCGGCGAGTACGTGTTCCGCGTAAAAGCCGCCAACAAGGACGGCGTGTGGAACGACAACGCCGCCACGCTCCGCATCACCATCTTGCCGCCGTTCTGGAAAACCTGGTGGTTCCGCGCCCTGGTCACGCTGCTGCTGCTCGGCGCCGCCTATGCCGCCTACCAGGCGCGCATGCGCAGCCTGCACCGCCAGCAGCAGCGGCTCGAGGAACTGGTCGAGTCGCGCACGGCCGAGGTACAGCACAAGAACCGCCTGCTGCAACAGCAAAAGCACGAACTCGAACTGCGCCGGCTGGAGGCGGAGTCGCAGCGCGCCGAGGCCGAGCAGCGCCGCCTCGACGCCGAGCGGCAAACCGAGGAAGTGGAAAAGGCGCACCGCAACATCTCCGTGCTGAGCGAACTGGGTCGCGAAATGAGCGCCACGCTCGACATGGAAACCCTGATGAGCACCTTGTACCGCCACGTGCATGACCTGATGCAGGCAGAGATCTTCGGCATCGGTTTCGTGCGCGAGCAGGACGGCGTGATCCACTTCCCGTTCGCGGTGGAGGCGGGTGTGCGCACCATGCCATACCAGCGCCAGCTGGACGATCCGAACCAGCTGGCCGTGTGGTGCCTTACCCACGGCAAGCCGCTCCTGATCAACGATTTCGACACCGAGTATCGAAGGTATATGGACGATACCGGTCTTGGTGCGCTGGCGCCGTGCGTGCGCGAGGATGGCGTGCGCATGCCGGGGGCGAAGTCGATGATGTATGCGCCGCTGGTGGTGGGCGACCGCGTGGTAGGCCTGCTCAGCGTGCAGAGCGTGGCGCGCAATGTGTACCGCCAGGTGCACCTCGACATGTTGCAAACGCTGGCTTCGCACGCCGCCGCCGGCCTGGAAAACGCGCGCGCATACCATCAGCTCGAAGACACGCTGCAAACGCTGCGCCAGACCCAGGGCCAGCTGCTGCTGCAGGAGCGGCAAGTGCGGCTGCATACCGAGGAGCTGGCGCTGGCCAACCGCGCCTTGCAGGACAACGACGAACGCCTGCGCCAGGCCAAGCAGAAGGCGGAAGACGCCACCCGCCAGAAGTCCGAATTCCTGGCCAATATGAGCCACGAGATGCGCACGCCGCTGGCCGGCGTGATCGGCATGCTGGGTTTCTCGCTGCGCGACCCATCGCTGCAGGACGGCACCCGCGAACAGATCCTGCGCGGCCAGGCCAATGCCCAGTCGCTGCTCACCATCATCAACGACCTGCTCGATTTTTCCAAGATCGAGGCGGGCAAGCTCACCATTGAGAACATCGATTTTTCGCTGACCTCCACCGTGGAAAACGTGGTGAGCCTGTTCGAGGAGCAGGCCGCCGCGCACAGCGTAGGCTTCGAGCTGGTGTTCGGCGACGACCTGCCGCAATTCGTGGTGGGCGACCCCACGCGGCTGCGCCAGGTGCTGGTGAACCTGGTGGGCAATGCCTTCAAGTTCACCCGCAGCGGTACCGTGACCATGCGCGTGGAACGCTTGCCGGAAGAGGGCGAGACGGCGGACGATATCGCTGCGCTGGCCGGCCGCAAGGGCGTGATCAATCGCATCCGCTTCCTGGTGGAGGACACCGGCATCGGCATCGACGCCGAAGCCATTCCGCGCCTGTTCCAGAAGTTCGAGCAGGCCGACGCCTCCACCACGCGCCGCTACGGCGGCACCGGCCTGGGACTGGCGATTTGCCGCCAGCTGGTGGAACTGATGGGCGGCAGCATCAACGCGGTGAGCGCGCCCGGCTCCGGCAGTACCTTCATGTTCGAGCTGCCGCTGGCCAACGGCGTGGCGCCGCCGACGGTGACACATGTGCCGCGCGAACCGCACAGCCACCAGTTGCGGGTGCTGTGCGCCGAAGATTTTCCGACCAACCAGATCATCATCCGCATGATGCTCGAGGACCTGGGCCACAAGGTCGATATCGCCGCCAACGGCGCGCTGGCGGTGAAGGCCTGCGCGCTCACGCGCTACGACCTGATACTGATGGATGGCCGCATGCCGGAACTCGACGGCGCCAGCGCCACCCGCCTGATCCGCGCCGGCGGGCCGGAAGATGCGCCGGTGCGCGACCAGGAGCTGATGATCATCGCGCTCACCGCCAACGCCAGCGAGGAAGACCGCAGCCGCTACCTGGCGGCCGGCATGGACGATTTCCTCACCAAGCCGATCGACGAGGAAAAGCTGCACTTTCAGCTGAGCCGCGCGATCGAGCGCCAGTTGCAGCGCGGCTTCCACCTGCCGCCGATGGCGCACAAGGTCACCACCCAGGGAACCCCGTCGCGCGCAGGCACACCGGACCTCGACGCCATGTTCGGCGTCGAGCCGGCAGCGCCGGACACGGCACGGCTGGCGCAGCACAGCGGCAGCGGCGACCTCAAGGCGCGCCTGCGCGGCGCCTTCCGCCAGGACGCGCCGCTGCGCCTGGCCGACCTGGAAGCGGCGCTGGCGGCCGGCGACGCCGATACCGCCGGCCGCCTGCTGCATGGCATGAAGGGCAGTGCCGGCTACCTGGAAGAGCAGGAACTGCAAGCGCTGTGCGGTGAGCTCGAAACCTGCGCCGACCACGGCCAGTGGCAGCAGATCGAGGTTGCGCTGCCGCGCTTGCGGATGCTGCTGGACCAGGCCAGCCGGGTTTGAGAGTGCGTGAGGATGTCCGCTGCACGGCAGAAAATTCGCTTGCGTGTCATGTATGATTCAGGCACTGTTAAGCATGTGGAAAGACAGTGCGAGGCACGAGGAGAGACATGAAAGTTCTGGTAGTTGACGACGACGTCGTCTCGCGCATGGTGCTGATGCACCTGATCGACAGTTGCGGCAAGTTCGACATCGTGGAAGCGGAAGACGGGCTCGACGCATGGAACCAGCTCGAAGGCGGGCTGCGGCCGGCGATCTGTTTTTGCGACCTGCGCATGCCGCACCTGTCCGGACTCGAACTGCTGCAGCGGGTCAAAAGCGCGCCCGCGCTCGCTGCCATGCCATTCGTGCTGGTCACGTCCGCCACCGAAAAAGACGTGATGCAGGAAGCGTCGAGCGCTGGCGCCGCCGGCTACATCGTCAAGCCGTTCCAGGCCGAGCAGGTGCGGGTGCACCTGACCGCGTTTCTCGACCAGGCGGCCAATGGCAGTGCCCACCACGCCGAGGATCCGGCCGCCACGCTCAACCGCCTGGGCATCAACGGCGAGCGGCTGCTGGTGTACCTGAACGGCTTCCACAACCAGCTGACCGCCGCCGCCACCGACCTCGAAGCGCTGCTGGGCCGGGGCGACCAGCAGGGCGCGCAAGTGCGCGTAGAACGCCTGCTGGCCGGCTGCGTTACGCTGGGGCTCGACGGTGCAGCCGGCGCGCTCAAGGGCTTGCTGGCCGACCCTGCCACGCGGCTGTCCAACGAGGCGGTGCAGGCCGTGCTGGACGACGTGCTGCGCGCGGTGGACCAGCAGGCGGGCCTGGTCAGGCAGGCCGGTTTGATGTAAATCGGGCAGCAGGTCTTGAAGTCGAGATAGTTTAGGTTTAAAGTATCTGCTTGCGGGTGGATATCCCGATCCGACTTCAGGGCTACCATGACAATTCCAGCCTTCGCTCCCACTGCCCACACCGACACCTTTGCGCGCGACCACCTGCCGCCGCTGGCGTTGTGGCCGGAATTGCGCTTCGACCTGCCCGAACTGAACTACCCTGCGCGTCTCAACTGCGCGGCCGAACTGCTCGACCACGCGGCTGGCGCACGTGTGGCGCTGCGCGGTGAACACGCTAGCTGGACCTACGATCAGCTGCGTGCCCAGGTCGATCGCATCGCCCATGTGCTGCGCGGTCCGCTGGCGCTGGAAACCGGCAACCGCGTGCTGCTGCGGGGGACCAATACGCCGCTGATGGCGGCGTGCGTGCTGGCCGTGATCAAGGCCGGCTGCATCGCCGTGCCCACCATGCCGCTGCTGCGCGCGCGTGAGCTGGGCGCCATTGCCGGCAAGGCGAAAGTGGACGCCGTGCTGTGCGCGCAATCGCTGCGCGCGGAGCTCGACGCGGTGGAGCTGCCGCCTGCGGCGCGCACCCGCACCGTGTACTTCGGCGGCGCCGGCCATGACAGCTTATCGCCCGACTCGCCCGAATCGCTGGAAGCGCTGATGGCGGCGCAGCCGGCGCAATTTGCCGCTGCCGACACCGCGCTCGACGACATCTGCCTGATCAGCTTTACGTCCGGCACCACCGGCATCCCCAAGGGCACCATGCATTTTCACCGCGACGTGCTGGCCATCTGCGACTGCTTTCCGCGCTCGGTGCTCGGTTCGCGCGCCGACGATATCTTCATCGGCACGCCGCCGCTGGCTTTTACCTTTGGCCTCGGCGGCTTGCTGTTGTTCCCGCTGCGCGTGGGCGCCTGCGCAGTGCTGCTGGAAAAGGCCACGCCCGAAATGCTGCTCGCTGCCATCGCCGCGCACCGCGCCACCGTGTGCTTTACCGCGCCCACGTTCTACCGGCAAATGGCGGCGCTGATCGGCGCCTGCGACCCGGCCAGCCGGCGCAGCGTCTCTGCCGGCGGGGCCTGGGCGCCGGGCTTTCGCTATGACCTCAGCACGCTGCGCCGCAGCGTGTCGGCCGGCGAGGCGCTGCCGACCGCCACGCGCGATGCCTGGCGCAGTGCCACCGGGCTGGAAATGATCGACGGTATCGGCGCCACCGAACTGCTGCACATCTTCATTTCTGCCGCCGACGGCAACGTGCGCCCCGGCGCCACCGGCAAACCGGTGCCCGGCTACCAGGCCTGCGTGCTCGATTACGACGGCCGGCCGGTGGGCCCGGGCGTGATCGGCCGCCTGGCCGTGAAGGGGCCAACCGGCTGCCGCTACCTCGACGACCCGCGCCAGGCCGACTACGTGCTAGATGGCTGGAACCTCACGGGTGACGCCTACGAAACGGACGCCGACGGTTATTTCTACTACCGCTCGCGCACCGACGACATGATCATCTCGGCCGGCTACAACATCGCCGGGCCGGAAGTGGAAGACGCGTTGCTGCGCCATCCGGCCGTGGCCGAATGCGGCGTGGTGGGCCGCGCCGACGAACAGCGCGGCCAGATCGTCGAAGCGCACGTGGTACTCAAGGCTGATGTTGTGCCGTCGGCGGAACTGGTGGCGCAGTTGCAGGACTTCGTCAAGAGCCAGATCGCACCGTACAAGTACCCGCGCGCGGTGCGCTTCCTGGCGTCCCTGCCGCGCACCGAGACGGGCAAGCTGCAACGCTTCAAGCTGCGCTTGCCAGGCGTAGGCACTGGCGCGGAGGGCGGCCAGTGAACATCGTCTGCATCGGGGGCGGTCCCGCCGGTTTGTATTTTGCGCTGCTGATGAAGCAGCAGGATCCGGCGCACCGCATCACCGTGGTCGAACGCAACCGAGCCTACGACACCTTCGGCTGGGGCGTGGTGTTGTCCGACCAGACACTCGACAACCTGGTGCGCGCCGATGCGCCCACCGCGCACGCCATCATGACCGCCTTCAACCGCTGGGACGACATCGACGTGCGCTTCCAGGGGCAAACCATTACCTCCGGCGGCCATGGTTTTTGCGGCATCGGCCGCAAGCATTTGCTCAACATCCTTCAGCACCGTTGCGAAGCACTGGGCGTGGAACTGGTGTTCGAAACCGATGTCGCGGATGACGCCGTGCTGGCCGCGCGCTACAACGCCGACCTGGTGATCGCTGCCGACGGCATCCACAGCCGCATCCGCGCGCGCTACGCGGCCAGCTACCAGCCGCAGATGGAAGACCGGCATTGCCGCTTCGTGTGGCTGGGCACGCGCAAGAAATTCGATGCCTTTACGTTCGCTTTCCAGCACACGCTGCATGGCTGGTTCCAGGCCCATATCTACCAGTTCGATGCCGACACCTCCACCTTCATCGTTGAAACGCCCGAGTCGGTATGGCGCGCATCGGGGCTGTCCGACATGAGCCAGGCACAGTCGATCGCGTTTTGCGAGCGGCTGTTTGCGGTGCAGCTCGATGGCTACCCGCTGATGGCCAATAACGCCCACCAGCGCGGCGCGGCAAGCTGGATCACGTTCCCGCGCCTGGTGTGCGGGCAGTGGGTGCACTGGCATGGCGAAGTGCCGGTGGTGCTGATGGGCGACGCCGCCCACTCGGCGCATTACTCGATCGGCTCCGGCACCAAGCTGGCGCTGGAAGACGCGATCGAACTGGCGCGCTGCATCGGTGAGCAGGGTGCGCTGCGTCCGGCGCTGGCCGCGTACCAGCAAGTGCGGACGGTGGAAGTACTCAAGCTGCAAAGCGCGGCGCGCAATTCGATGGAGTGGTTCGAGAACGTGGCGCGCTACGAGGGCATGGCGGCGCCGCAATTCGCCTATTCCATGCTTGCCCGCAGCCAGCGCCTGTCGCACGCCAACCTGCGCCTGCGCGATCCCGCTTACGTGGATGGGTACGAAGCGTGGTTTGCCGCGCGCGCCTTCGCCCAGGCCGGCGTGCCTGCGCCCGCAACGCCCACGCCGCCGATGTTCACGCCGTTCAAGGTGCGCGGCCTGGTGCTCAAGAATCGCGTGCTGGTCTCGCCGATGGCGCAGTACAGCGCCATCGATGGCGTGGCCGGCGACTACCACCTGGCCCACCTGGGCGCGCGCGCATTGGGTGGCGCGGCGCTGGTGTTTGCCGAGATGACCGGGGTATCCGCCGACGCGCGCATCACGCCCGCCTGTCCCGGTCTCTACACGCCGGAGCACACGCAGGCCTGGCGCCGCATCGTCGATTTCGTCCACCAGCACAGCGACAGTGCCATCGCGCTGCAACTGGGCCACGCCGGTGCCAAAGGTTCCACCCGGCCGATGTGGGACGGTATCGACCAGCCGCTCGAGAGCGGCAATTGGCCGCTGCTGGCGGCATCCGAACAGCAGTACCTGGAAGGTGTGTCGCAAACCGCGCGCGCGATGACGCTTGAAGACATGGACCGCGTGCTGGACGACTTCGTGCGCGCCACGCTGGCGGCAGACGCCGCGGGCTTCGACTGGCTGGAGCTCCATTGTGCCCATGGCTACCTGCTGTCGTCGTTCATCTCGCCGCTCACCAATCATCGCCGCGACGACTACGGCGGCAGCTTGGAGAACCGCTGCCGTTATCCGCTGCGCGTGTTTGCCGCCATGCGCGCTGCGTGGCCCGCGCACAAGCCGATGAGCGTGCGCCTGTCCGCTACCGACTGGGTCGATGGCGGCACCACGCCCGACGACGCGGTGGCGATTGCCCGCCTGTTCAAGGCGGCCGGCGCCGACATCATCGATTGTTCGTCGGGGCAGGTCAGCAAGCGCGAACAGCCGGTGTACGGCCGCATGTACCAGGCGCCGTTTGCCGACCGCATCCGCAACGAAGCCGGCATCGCCACGATTGCGGTGGGCGCCATCACCAGCGCCGACCAGATCAATGGCATCATTGCCGCCGGCCGCGCCGACCTGTGCGCGATCGGCCGTCCGTACCTGGCCAACCCGGCGTGGACGCTGGGCGAGGCGGCGGCCAGCGGCTACCGTGCGCTGCGCTGGCCCCGGCCATACGCTGCCGCCAAGCGCCAGCTCGAACGTGCTGCTGAACTGAATAACGACACGAAAGAAGCCTTATGAGCGACACCACCTTGCCGCTGGCCGGCAAACACGCGCTGGTGACCGGCGGCGCGCGCGGCATCGGTGCCGCCTGCGTACACGCCTTGCTGACGCGCGGCGCACGCGTGACGATTGCGGGGCGCGATGCCGCAGCACTGGCCGCCATGCAAACTGCGCTGGCCCATGAATTTGGCGCTGGCAGCATCAACGTGCAGGCGTTCGATGTGGCCGATCCGGAGTCCGTTCGCACCGGCTTCGACCTTGCGGCGCGCGCCCTTGGCCGCATCGACATTCTGGTCAACAATGCCGGCCAGGCGGCATCCGCGCCGCTGCTGAAAACCGATGCCGCGCTGTGGCAGCGCATGCTGGATGTGAATCTTGGCGGTGTGTTCCATTGCACCCAGGCCGCGCTGCCGGCGATGCTCGATGCCGGGTGGGGTCGCATCGTCAACGTCGCCTCCACGGCGGGCCTCACCGGCTACCGCTACGCCGCCGCCTACACCGCCGCCAAGCACGGCGTGGTGGGGCTCACGCGCGCGCTGGCGCTGGAAGTGGCCACGCGGGGCGTGACGGTGAATGCCGTGTGTCCCGGCTATACTGACACCGACATCGTGCGCGAGGCGGTCGCCAACATCGTCGCCAAGACCGGCCGCACACCAGAGCAGGCGCGCGCCGAACTGGCCGCCGGCAATCCGCAACAGCGGCTGGTGCAAACGGGCGAAGTGGCCAATGCCGTAGCCTGGCTCTGCCTGCCGGAGTCCGGCGCCATGAATGGACAAGCCATCGCCGTCGCCGGCGGTGAAGTGATGTAAATCGAGAAGCGCCATGCCCCTGACCGAACACGACGACCATAACGATAGCGACGACCAGCCGGAACCGGTGCTCGACCTGGCCAGCCGCCTGACGCAAGATCACCACCAGTCGCTCAAGCTGTGGCTGCGCATGCTCTCGTGCACGGTCAAGATCGAAAACGAGATCCGCAGCCGGCTGCGCGCCACGTTCGGCATCACCTTGCCGCGCTTCGACTTGATGGCGCAACTGGAGCGCCACCCGCAAGGCTTGCGCATGGGCGAGCTGTCCAAACGCATGATGGTCACCGGCGGTAACATCACCGGCATCACCGACCAGCTGGAGCAGGAAAAGCTGGTGGTGCGCGTGCCCGATCCGAAGGACGGCCGCGTATTCAGCGTGAAGCTCACCGCCGCCGGCCGCCGCGCGTTTGCCACCATGGCGCAGGTCCACGAGGAGTGGATTGCCGAACTGCTGCAGGACGTCTCCGGCGCCGACAAGACCCAATTGATCGAACTGCTGTCGCACATGAAGCATAGCCTGCATGCGCGCGACGACAAATAAGGAACCACCATGCGTTATCTTCCCGGCCAGGCACAGCAACTGCCCGGCCACAACCGGCAACTGGCCGGCTACCAGTCCACCCATTTCCAGTTCGACGTGAGCGGCGGCGTGGCCACGCTCACGCTCGACCGTCCCGAACGCAAGAATCCGCTCACCTTCGACTCGTACGCCGAGCTGCGCGACCTGTTCCGCGCGCTGCCCATGGCCACCGACATCAAGGCCGTGGTGATCACGGGCGCCGGCGAAAACTTCTGCTCCGGCGGCGATGTGCACGACATCATCGGCCCGCTCACGCAGCTTGACATGCCCGGCCTGCTGGCGTTCACGCGGCTTACTGGCGATTTGGTGAAAGCCATCCGCGCCTGCCCGCAACCGGTGGTGGCGGCAGTGGATGGCGTATGCGTGGGCGCGGGCGCCATGCTGGCGCTGGCGGCCGACATCCGCTTCGGCACGGTGCGCAGCAAGACCGCGTTTTTATTCACCCGCGTGGGCCTGGCCGGCTGCGACATGGGCGCTTGCGCCTTGCTGCCGCGCGTGATCGGCCAGGGGCGCGCAGCCGAGCTGCTGTACACCGGCCGCTCGATGGGCGGCGCCGAGGGCGAGCGCTGGGGCTTTTTCAACAGTCTGCACGAACCCGAAGCGCTGTCGCACGCGGCGCTCACCATGGCGCGCGGGCTGGCCGATGGTCCCACCTTCGCCCACGGCATGACCAAGACCATGCTGCAACAGGAGTGGAACATGGGCGTGGACCAGGCCATCGAGGCGGAAGCGCAGGCGCAGGCCATTTGCATGGCCACCAACGATTTTCACCGTGCCTACCACGCTTTCGTGGCCAAGCAAAAGCCGGTCTTCGAAGGCGATTGAGGGATCACGATGCCTGATAAAACTTATCTCGACTGGCCGTTCTTCGCGCCGCACCATGCAGCGCTGGAAGCGGCGCTCGACGCCTGGAGCCAGCAGCACCTGGCCCATGCCCCCCACGACCGCGCCGGCGTTGACGGTGCCTGCCGCCAGCTGGTGCGCCAGTTGGGCGAGAGCGGCTGGCTGCGCCACGCGGTGGCGGGCGTGGCGCACGGCGGCCATGCCGACGCCATCGACACCCGCGCCATCTGCCTGATCCGCGAAACGCTGGCGCGCCACGATGGCCTGGCCGATTTCGCGTTTGCCATGCAGGGCCTGGGCGCGGGCGCCATCAGCTTGCACGGCAGCGAGGACCAGCGCAGCCGCTACCTGCCGCGCGTGGCCAGTGGCGCGGCGATTGCCGCCTTTGCGCTGTCCGAACCGCAGGCCGGCTCCGACGTCGCCGCCATGCAGTGCGCGGCCACGCCGGACGGCGAACACTACGTGCTGGACGGCGAGAAGACCTGGATTTCCAACGGCGGCATCGCCGACTTTTACGTGGTGTTTGCGCGTACCGGCGAGCAGCCCGGCGCGCGCGGCATCAGCGCCTTGATCGTCGATGCCGACACGCCCGGCTTCGAGATCGCCGAACGGATCGACGTGATCGCCCCCCATCCGCTGGCACGCCTGCGGTTCAACCGGTGCCGCATCCCTGCCGCGCAGCGCATCGGCGCGGCAGGGCAGGGCTTCAAGGTGGCGATGTCCACGCTCGACGTGTTCCGCACGTCGGTGGCTGCGGCCGCGCTGGGCTTTGCGCGCCGGGCGCTGGACGAAGCACTGGCCCATACCACGCAGCGGTCGATGTTCGGCCAGATGCTGTCGGACTTCCAGCTCACGCAGGCCAAGCTGGCGGACATGGCCACCGGCATCGACGCCGCCGCCTTGCTCACGTATCGCGCCGCGTGGCAGCGTGACTGCGGCCGCAAGGTGACCAGGGAGGCGGCCATGGCCAAGCTCACCGCCACCGAAACGGCGCAGCAGGTGATCGACGCCGCGCTGCAAATGTTCGGCGGCCTGGGCGTGGTGAGCGAGCAGCCGGTCGAGAGCCTGTACCGCGAAATCCGCGCGCTGCGCATCTACGAAGGCGCGACCGAAGTGCAGCAACTGATCATCGCGCGCGAGCTGCTGCGCGAGGCCGCGTCGGCAAAAGGGGAGGCGTGATGGAGTTTTTGCTGCCACCGGGCTGGCCGCGTCCACGCGGCTATTCGAATGGCGTGGTTGCCAGCGGCCGCACGGTGTACGTCAGCGGCATGATCGGCTGGGATGCGCAGGGCGTATTCCACACCGACGATTTTGCCGGCCAGGTGCGCCAGGCTTTGGCAAATATCGTCGCCGTGCTGGCCGAAGCGGGCGCGGGGCCCGAGCACATCGTCCGCATGACCTGGTACGTACTCGATACGAAGGAATACACGGGCGCCTACAAGGCGGTGGGCGCCGCCTACCGCGAGGTGATCGGCGCCCACTATCCCGCCATGACGGCGGTGCAGGTGGCCGGGCTGGTGGAGGAGCGCGCCCGGGTCGAGATTGAAGTTACGGCGGTGGTGCCGTGACCTGCAGCGCTACTGCGGTTCCAGTACGCCGCGCGCATGGGACGCGGTATTGACGCCGCTCTCGGCCAGCAAGCGTACCGACAGTGCCGCCGGCGCACCGGTCGGCCACTCGAACTTCACCTCCGAGCCGTTGGCAAGGTAGCCGCTGTCGTAGGCCAATGAATAGCCTTTCCACAGTTGCAGGCGGATCATTGCGCCACCTGCGGTGACGGCGGAAAAGCGCATCGGGGTCCGTGCGGCAGGGTTCGAGCCAGCGACCTTGCTGATGCCGTTGCTGTAGTTCACAGTGGTGATCTTCCTGGCCGTGTTAGGGAATTTCACCGCCTGCATCCAGGTGTCGTACTTGGCGCCGCTCGGCGTCGAGGTGCCTGGCAACAGCCAGTCGCCGCGCATCGATAACAGGCCTTTGCCTCCCGGGCCTCCCTTGGGCGCACCGTTGCCGTCCAGCCAGCTGTCAGCGCCCAGCACTTCGCGCATGCCTGCCCTGATGCGGTCCAGGTCCGACACTACCCGCGTATTCCACTGACCGTTGGGCATGATGTTGAAGTTGGCGCCTTTCTCAACGTACAGGCTGAACGCCGTATCATAATTGCGGTCTACCACGTAAGCGCCGTACAGCTTGAGCGTATTGGCGATCTTGCGCAGTGCCGCCGTGCTCAAAGTGGACGTATCGAACGACGCCGGCAGCATCAGCCGGGTACCGAGCGGGATCTTACCCGTATTCAACCAGGCATTGGTATCGGCCGTGGTGGCCGGATAAACATAGCTGGCCCGGGTAATTCCATTCGACAACGTGTGGGCTGGCAGCGAAATGGCCAGCGCGTGCTCATAATGAGGCTTGTTATCGTTCAGTTCGTGCAGACGGATCAACCCGGCAGTCGGGGGCGCGCCGGCCGAGCGCGCTCCCTGGCTCCAGTGTGCCGGATCGCCGAAGCCCCGGCCTTCAAGCCGCGTCCAGGCATACATGGTGGCGGTCCACCTGCCATTCTTGTTGGTGAGCTGGTAGAACGAATGGATCACCCCGGTGACCGTATCGACAACTTCGGCGTGGCCGTCCTCGCCCGTCGCGGGCACCACGTTGTCAGGCCAGCGTGGAATCGTGATGTCATGGTACTGGCCGGTGTCCGGGTCACCTACGCCAGCCGTACCGGGCTTGCCGTAGATGGTCATCGGACCATCGCTGGCGCGCGCCATGAACACGCCGACGGAATAGGCGCCGTCGGAGATGGATGGTATCCAGTCGGGATTGAGCAGTGGCTTTCTAAGCTGATACGTTCCCAAAAATGGATTGACAGGCCGGCTATTCCAGGGAGAATCAGCCTGGAAAGGTTTGTAAAACGTGCCAAATCCGGTGGTGGCGGTGTAACCGGTCTGCGCTTGTGCAGCGCTTGCCATGATGCCGGTAGAGGCAGCGAGCAACATGCCCGATGCGATAATGCTGTGCAGCCAAGTGGCGCGGTTTCTCATGTACAGTCCTTGAAAATTAAAAGGCTGTAACTGACCTGGAGAAGTTTTATGCTGTTATGAAACTTATTTTAAGGCAATTTGACGATGTTTTGTGAAATTTTTTTTCAGAAATATTACAATTGCAATAAAAGTTTCATAGAGGAAGTCATTTGCCGGAAAATGGGGCGGGCAGCCGCTCCCACTGGCGTCATGACTGGCTGGGAGGCCGTTGAAAGACGAAGAAATTAGCCATAAGGAAATTAATCGTTAGGCCTGCCGCACTGCCACACGCCACCGACAACCAGGCGTTATTCTGGGCATAAGGCAGGTAGTGGTAGGCGATGACCGACACCACGGCATTGGTGCAGGCTCCGGGGAACTGCGACAGGGCAAACCGCAACCATTCCTGCCAGCCAGGCGGGATTGCCGTGGCGTGGAAGGTGAATCTGCGGTTGATCAGCCACGACAAAGTGATTGCCAGCAGAACGCTGATCGTGCGGGCAACCACACTGTTGTGAAACAGTTTTAATGCCAGCCAAAAGCATGCCGCGTCGAACAGGGCGACGCCACCGCCCACCAGCGCGAACTTGGCAAATTTGGACAGAAATTGCTTGTTCAAGAGCCAATCCCGGGCTTGGGCGCGCGGCGCGGTGTGGCCAGGAAACTGAGTTGCTTGGTTTCGCGGCGCCCTTGGGTCACCGAGGCCAGGATCAGGCCTACCGCAAAGCTGAACAAGGCCAGCAGCATGACCAGCCCCGACAGGATGGCGGTAGGCAAACGCGGCACCAGGCCCGTGTGCAGGTAGTCCATCAGTACCGGATAGAACAGCGCCAGGGAGAGCACCACTGAAATCAGGCTGACCGTGTTAAAGAATAATGTCGGGCGTTCCAATTTGATGAGCTTGAAAATCATCCACAGAATTTTCATGCCGTCCTTGTAGGTGCTCAGCTTGCTCGCCGAGCCTTCGGGTCGGACGCCGTAAGCGGTGTCGACGTCTTCACTGCGCATGCGCAGTTCGAGACTGTGCACGGTCAGCTCAGTTTCGATTTCGAATCCCTTGGAGACGACTGGGAACGATTTGACGAACTTGTGCGAAAACACGCGGTAGCCGGTCAGCATGTCCTTGGTGGAATTGCCGAACAGTTTGGCCACGATGGTGGTCAGCATCCAGTTGCCGAACTTGTGGCCCTGACGGTAGGCCTCGATCTCGGTCGAGTGGCGCACGCCATTGATGCAGTCGAGGTTCTTGTCGAGCAGTAACTGGATCATCTGTGGCGCCACCGAAGCGTCGTAGGTATCGTCGCCGTCAGCCATGATGTAGACGTCTGCTGAAATATCGGAAAACATGCGGCGTACCACGTTGCCCTTGCCTTGTAGCGCCTCGTGGACCACTACCGCACCGGCGGCGGCAGCAATGCCAGCGGTATTGTCCTTGGAGTTGTTGTCGTAGACGTAGACAGTGCTGTTGGGCAGTGCCGCCTTGAAGTCGCGCACGACCTTGGCGATGGTGGTTGCTTCGTTGTAGCAGGGTACCAGTACCGCAACCGAGACATCCGAATACAGTTCAGCTTTGAACGACATGTTGACTAACCTTTAAATAAACTTGGACAGGCCGGGCTCATTGCCGCGGTGATATTTTCTGATTACACGCTGCGGGCAGGCGACATCGTGTCGCGCGGTTTCCCTGTCTCCACTACCCGTACGGTACCAGTTTTGTTTCTTATGTATTCCGATACGATGAACAGCGCGATCAGCGGCACCAGCCAGCTCACGCGGCTGCCATAGCGGTCATGGACCGCAGAGAGGGCGCCGGTAACCATGGTGTTGAGCACCATGCCGCCCAGCACGACCAGTGTGAACTGTGCCAGTTGCACATTGCTGCGCCAGTGTAGCAGCAGGTACCCCGCGACCACCAACGCAGACAGCGCGAGCAGCACGTTGTCGACGACCCGGAACCGATCCACGTGCAGGCGCTGTTGGTACTGCCGCGATGACTGGAACGCCGCATAGGTGGCGGCGTCAAAATGGCGCTCGATGATCTGGTGGATGCTGGTGTCGGAGGTGTAGCGCAGCATGTCGTCGCCGACCTGGAACGTGACGGTCTGCGCCAGGAAGCCGCGCACGCCTTCCTCGATAAACTGTGCTGGATAAGCGCGCATCGCGCCATTGGTGATCTCCGATGCATACTTGCTGACCGCCGTCATGCCACCGAGGTCGACCAACGGACCGCCCCATAGGAATGTGTCCGACACCGCGCCGATGGGTTTGCCCTGGGCAACTGCGCGGGCCTTGATTTCTTTTAGCTTGGGCAAGCTAGCGCATATGGGCCAGGCGTGCGACGGGCAGGCTTCGGTCATGTAATCGAGCGCAATCCCTTGGTCAATCAGCTTGCCGAGCAACATCACGTTACCGGTGGACGCAAGCGTCGCACCGCGTTTGGTGACGATATTGAACGACAACATCATCGCCACACCCAGCGCAATCGCCGCCACCATCGATATATTCACCTTGGTAAATACGCGCGCCATGGGCGTGACCGTTCGGTCCGACAGCAAGCGGATCAGCAGGCACAAAGCCAGCGTCCCTGACGCAATGATCAGGTAGGAGAGGTGAGTGGTGATAAAGAATGCGATCAGCAACGGGATGGCCAGGCGGTCAATCTTCGCCAGGCGGTTCTGGCCAATCACGGCCGTGGCGATCGCCAGGATCAGCAGGGCGGCGAAGACGTCGGGCATGATCTGGCCCACGAACCACGGCGCACTGGAGCAGAGGCCCAGCACCAGGGCCGATAGCACTACTTGTTCTTCGCGAAACGCGCTGGCAAACGTGCGGAAAAAAGCCCGTACCAGGTACCAAGTCATGGCAGCCTGGACCACCACCACCGGCCACAATGTCACTTTCCAATGCAAGGGGTAGATGAACAGTGAATACAGTGCACTGCGGTCCCCGGGCCAGAAGTGGGTGATGGCGACGTCGATATAGGTGCCGCTATCGGAAAAGACGAAAGGAAAGCGGTTCCAGACCGCGGTGAGCGAAAAAAAGATCACGCTCAGGATAAGCGACGCCAGGCACTGAAGGTTCTTATTCTTTATCGCTAAAAATTGAACTTCAGGGCGATCAATCTGGCGATTCATGTTGTTTTTACCATAGTTGTTCAGGGGGAGTCAGCACAGGCTGTCTTGATGCAAGTTGTCGTATCGTATATTGGTGTAGAAAAATTTGCAATGATTTACGATCTGTGCGCGGTGGAACCTGCCGGCGCCGCTGCGGCGCCGGGCGTTGCCGGCCCCCCGGTTCGCTGCCATTTGCGCGGTAGGACGAGCGCGGACAATATCTTGCTGCGTTTGCACCATTCCCACATCAAGGCCGACAGGCACAGCGCGAGCGGCAAGGACAGCGCCACGATGATGACGCTGGAACGTATGTCGCGCTGGAAAAGGGGCAGAAATACATGCAAGATGCTTACGTGGAACAGCAGGATGAACAGGCTGGCGCTGCCGAAGTAACGCAGAACGTTGGCTGCGAGCCCGATGCGGCTCAGCAGGGTGCACACGCACAGCATCAGATAAATACCGCATAGCGCCTGCAGGGTGGTTGCGACTGGCGCGTCGTAATGGCGCAGATTGAAATCGATGGTGTAGCTGAAGCCGAACTGGAATACCACCATGGCAATCGCCGCCACCGCGGCCCAGACCAGATTGATCTGAAACCGCTTCACTTGTACAGCCAGAAAATTGCCGAGTAAAAAGTAGAAGCTGGTCATCAAGAGCAGGTCGGCGCTGAACGGCAGACCGCATGTAAGCAGCGAGGCACTGAATTCGGACTGGCTGCGGCACTCCGGAACGATGGAGGCATCGGCAAACGCGTCCATCACAAAGTAGCCGGCTGCAGCCAGGATTATCAGCAACAGCGCGCGCTTGACCGGGCTGTCCAGCAACAGTTTGTCGGCGCGCAGCAGCAGGGTGCTGAATACGTACAGCAGCCACAGGTGTGTCAGAAACCACAGCGGCACGGGATTGAGCGTGAAGCCGGCAGGGTAGATCAAGCCGAGCAGGATGGCTTGCGGTGACCGGTCACCAAACACCGCGTGCAGCAAGCCGGTAACGATTACCACGACCATCACCGGTTTGAGCCAGGCATCGGCACGCTGGAGTGCCACTTGTTTGAGGGTCTTGGTGCGGGCCGAGAAGGTCACGCCCGCCATGAAGAAGAAAAACGGTAAGCGGAAGGCCATCAGGAAATCGGCGGCGTCGGGGAAACGGAACAGGAAGGCCTGATTGTGCCCCAGCACGATCAGGATAATGCCGAGCCCCTTGGCGATGTCGATGAAGGCAAGTCGGGTGCCGGATCCCTGGTGAGCAATAGCCTCGCCGGACATGTTTCCTCCTAGATACGTATCAAAAAGTCCATACTTAGCTTAAGAGAAATATCAAATGACGTCCAATCGTGCGCGGCATTTTCCCGACTTTTGGTCAAAATTTATGTCTTTAAAAACATATTGCGTTGCAAAATAAACCACCATGTAAACTTGGTTTTATACTGGAACGAAAGTTACCGAAAGGTAATTGGCGGACGGGATGATGGTGCGATGGGCGGGCAGGAAGCGCAGCAAGGGCAGCAGGAGGTGGTCCCCCCGACTGGAATCGAACCAGTATCCCACGCTTAGGAGGCATGTGCACTATCCATTGTGCTACGGGGAGGACGCGACGGCATTATAGCCGACGGGCTGCGACACGCTAGAGTAAAATGTTGTGCGCTATTGTCATGGTGTTATGATTCGGAAAGACGATGAGTCGGTGAAATCGACACGACTAGCAAGTTTTAGATCCCTCCGGCAATATTTTTTTTGCATAGCAACATTCAGCGGTCACCATTCATATGAGTTTTAGCAGACAGGTAGGTCGCAGCGCGATCTGGGCGATTGTCGGGCAGGGTACTACTGCCGTGATGTCATTGATTAATTTCGCAGTCGTGGGCCGCTTTGTATCGCCCAATGATTATGGTAGTTTTTTGTTGGCAATGATGGTGCTTACCGGCACCCAGTGGCTGGCATTGAATGCCTACAAGGAGCCGGTGGTCCAGGCCAAGGAGCTGACCAACAGTCTGATCAACTCGGTATTCACGTTCAGCTTGATGGTTGGGGCCCTACTGTGCACGGTGATGCTCGGTGTGGCGCTGTTCCTCGAGCGTAATGGGGAGACGCCGGGTGTGGGGATGTGTATCGTGGTGCTGGCGCTCAAGTTGCTGATTGACACGGCCATGTCGGTACCCAATGCCCTGCGGGTGCGCCAGCTCGATTTTCGTTTTCTGGCACGGGTGTCGATCGGTGCCAATATCGCCTCCACCGTGGTCAATGTGTCGCTGTTGTTCCTCGGGTTCGGCATGTTGTCGCTGGTGATTTCACAGCTTGTCACCTCGCTGCTGAGCGCGTTCGCTTTGCTGTACACCGGCAAGCAGCGCTATGCACTGCGCTGGCACCGTGACGACTTGCAACTGCTCAAAGGGTACTCGCCGCACGTGATCATGTGGCAGTTGATGGAAGCGCTGGGGCAGACGGTCGACCGGTTCTTCATCGCCTCGCGCCTCACACTGGCCGACCTTGGCCTTTACGGTTTCGGCAAACGCCTCAACGACGTGATCATTGAAGTGCTGGTCGGTGCCACCTCCAATGTTTCGCTGCCGGCGTTTTCGCAAATGCAGGACGATCGTCAGCGCTTGCAGGCGGCATTCCTTAAAGCGGTGCGGCTGGTGACGATGATGGTGTTGCCGCTGATCGCCGCGCTGTGGGTGACAGCCGATGATTTCGTGCCGCTGCTGTTCGGCCCGAAATGGGAACAGGCCGTGCCGGTCTATCGCTGGTTCCTATTGCTGGGAATCATCCAGACTATCGGCATCCTGCAGGGCGGGCTGCTGCGCAGCATGTGGAAGCCGGGTGTGTGGACCCGCTACCAGATCATGCAGGTGGTGGCCAATATTGCCGTGCTGAGTATGGTGGCCGGCCAGAGCATTGAAGTCATTGCTGCCGCCATCGTCATTCGCGCCTACGTGTTATGGGGCTGGGTGGTGTACCAGGTATGCAAGGCATTGCAGATGAAGTTTCGCTTCTATGCGTTGCAGCTGTTGCGGCCGGTCAGCCTGGCCCTGCTGTCGGCGGCGGCTGGCTATGCTATACGCCATTACGTGGTGATGGACTGGAATTTGCTTCTACGCCTGATCGTCGGCGGCCTGGTGGTGGTAGCGACCTTTATCACCCTGGTCATGCTGCTGTACCGCACCGCGGCCGACGAGTTGCTCAGTATTGTCAACAATGTCATTTCTCGTACCAAAGCCGCGTAATTTGTCCTAACCATTTATCGACTATATACAATGAAACTCTACTACTACCGGGGCGACAAGCCAAACTTTGGTGATGACCTCAACCCATGGATGTGGCCGAAGCTGCTGCCGGGCGTGTGGGACGATAATCAGAACGAGATGTTCCTCGGTATCGGCTCGATTATTTTCGATTCCCATCCCAAACAGGCCAACAAGATCGTGTTCGGCGCCGGTTATGGGGGGTATACCCCGCTGCCGGTCATCGACGAGAAGTGGAAATTCTATTTCGTGCGCGGCCTGCACACGGCGCGCGAATGCAAACTCGACCCGTCGATGGCATTGGGTGACTCCGCCATCTTGCTGCGCTCGTGCATCACAGAGCGCCCCGCCAAGTTGCACAAGGTGTCGTTCATGCCACACTTCGAGAGCACGTACGATGGCAACTGGCGCCTTGCGTGCCAGCTCGCCGGCGTCCACTATATCGACCCGACCGCCACCGTCGACCAGACCTTGCAGGATATTCTCAGCTCCGAATTGCTGATTACCGAAGCGATGCACGGGGCCATCGTGGCTGACGCGCTGCGGGTGCCGTTCGTGGCGGTGGAGCCGATCCAGCAGCGCCACCACATGAAGTGGTTCGACTGGGCCTCGGCGCTCGACCTCGACCTGCGTCCGCAACCGCTGGCCGCATCCAGCATGGTCGAGGCGCTGATGAAAAGAGCCGGCCCCAACGAGGCGCTGGTGGTCCGCATCCGCGCCAACCGCCGTTGGCTCAACCTGATGTCCAAGCGCTTCGCGCACGGCGCAGCCGAGAGCTTGCTCAAGCTTAGCCGGATCGAACCGCAGCTCAGCGGCGACGCCAACATGGAACGCGCCCACAGCCGCATGCTGGAAAAAGTCGAGCTGCTCAAGGCCGACCTGGGCGCCGCCGCGCCGCGCATCCGTGCGGCGGGTTGAACATGAACGCACGCGCCGACATCTTGTCGATCAGCCAGTTTC
Source organism: Duganella zoogloeoides (assembly GCF_034479515.1). Classification (NCBI taxonomy): domain Bacteria; kingdom Pseudomonadati; phylum Pseudomonadota; class Betaproteobacteria; order Burkholderiales; family Oxalobacteraceae; genus Duganella; species Duganella zoogloeoides. Next base: position 4,457,519 of record NZ_CP140152.1, on the reverse strand, counting down.
CGGTGCTGAGCACCACCGCCGACGCGCTGGCCGCACGTCTGCTTGAACGATTGGCGCGCGGCGAACAGACTGCGCTGTTTTTTGCCAATACCAATCTGGTGGTCAAGTGCCGCTTCCTGCTCGACCATGTGAACGACCCGGGCGTGTTGCTGGTCAACGACGGCATCGGCCTCGACATCGCGGCCAAGCTGTTGCACGGCAAGCGCTTTGCAGACAACCTCAACGGTACTGACTTCACACCGCTACTGTTTGGCCGCAGTCCGCGTCCGCTTAAAGTGTTCATGGTGGGCGGCAAGCCGGAGATCCTGGCGCGCGCCGTGGTCCATGTCGAGCAAAGGCTAGGCCAGCAGGTGGTGGGCAGTTGCGACGGCTATGACGGCCTGCGCACGGCGGGCGATATCGACCAGCGCATCTACGCCAGCGGCGCCGAGGTGGTGCTGGTGGCGATGGGCAATCCGATCCAGGAACGCTGGATTCTCGCCCATCGCAGCGCATTGAAAGCTGGCATCCTGATGGGTGTGGGCGCGCTGTTCGATTTCTGGGCCGGCGACAAGCCACGCGCGCCACGCATCATGCAGCGCCTGCGGCTCGAGTGGTTGTTCCGCCTGAGCCTGGAGCCGCGCCGCCTGCTGCGCCGCTACACCTGGGACATCATGGTGTTTCTGCGCATGTGCTTCAAGTATCGCTGAACCCGTTTTTATCCCGGCGCGGCGGCCTGCAGCATGCCGACCGCGCACCAGGTGCACCATTCCCCGCCCCGTGATCGTTATCTGGCACCGATGATCGGACTATCGGTACAATGCAGGCTTCTCTCATCACCACGACGCGGCGCCTGGCGCATCGCGCATTTTTTTATTTCCTATGGCAGTCATCTCTCTCTCTTCGGCCCAACTGGCTTTTGGCCACGTGGCCTTGCTCGACCATGCCGAGTTTTCGCTGGAAACCGGTGAACGGGTCGGCCTGATCGGCCGTAACGGCACCGGCAAATCGTCCTTGCTCAAAATTATCTCGGGCCGTTTCAAGCTCGACGATGGTCTGCTCGTGATGCAACAAAACTTGCAGATCGCCTACGTCGAGCAGGAGCCGGTGTTCGATCCGGAAATGACCGTGCACGACGCCGTGGCGTCCGGCATGGGTGAGCTGCCGGGCTTGCTCAAGGAATACGATGCGCTGACCGGGCAGTTCGGCCAAGGCAATGACGACGCCGTCATGGAGCGCATGCATGACATCCAGGTCAAGCTTGATGCTGCCGATGCGTGGAGCCTGTCGAACAAGGTGGAAACCGTGCTCGACAAACTGAACCTGACCGGCGACATGCTGATGAAGACGCTCTCGGGCGGGATGCAAAAGCGGGTGGCGCTGGCGCGCGCTTTGGTCTCGGCTCCCGACGTGCTGCTGCTCGACGAACCGACCAACCACCTCGATTTCAGTTCCATTGTCTGGCTGGAAGGCCTGCTGCGCGACTTCCGTGGCAGCGTGTTGTTTATTACCCACGACCGCTCGTTCCTCGACAATGTCTCCACCCGGATTATCGAACTTGACCGTGGACGTCTGCTGTCTTACCCGGGCAACTTCACCACGTACCAGACCCGCAAGGCCGAGCAGCTGGAAAACGAAGAGGTTGAAAACGCCAAATTTGACAAATTCCTGGCCCAGGAAGAGGTCTGGATCCGCAAGGGCGTCAAGGCGCGCCGCGTGCGCGACGAAGGCCGTGTGCGCCGTCTCGAAGCGTTGCGCCTGCAGCGTAGCGCCCGCCGCGATCAGCAGGGCCAGGTCAAGCTGGAAGTGGGGTCGAGCGAGCGCTCTGGCAAGATCGTGGCCGAGCTGGAAAACGTCAGCAAGCGTTTCGGCGACCGCGTGATCGTCGAAAACTTCACCGGCACTATCCTGCGCGGCGACAAAGTCGGCTTGATCGGCGCCAACGGCGCCGGCAAGACCACCTTGCTCAAGATGATCTTGGGCGAGCTGGCGCCCGACAGCGGCTCCGCCAAGCTGGGCACCAAGCTGCAAGTGGCATACTTCGACCAGATGCGCACCCAGCTCAACGAAGAGGCGAGCCTGATCGAAACCATCTCGCCTGGCAGCGATTGGGTGGAAGTCAATGGCCAGCGCAAGCACTCGATGAGCTACCTGAACGATTTCCTGTTCTCGCCCGAGCGTGCGCGGTCGCCGGTCAAGACCCTGTCCGGTGGCGAGCGCAACCGTTTGCTGCTGGCGCGCCTGTTTGCCAAGCCGGCCAACTGCCTGGTGCTCGATGAGCCCACCAACGATCTCGATATCGATACGCTGGAATTGCTGGAAGAATTGTTGGAAGAATATACCGGCACCGTGTTCCTGGTCAGTCACGACCGCACCTTCCTCGACAACGTGGTGACGCAAGTGATCGTGGCCGAGGGCGAGGGGCACTGGCGCGAGTTCGTCGGCGGCTACACGGACTGGGAGCGCGTACGCGACACCATCGCCAAACAGCCTGCAGTACGTCCAGCAGTGACCAAGGCTGAAGCGCCGGCCGCTGCCGCTGCCGTTGCCAGTTCTGCCGGCAAGGTCAAAAAGCTCAGTTTCAAGGAGCAGCGCGAACTCGACGAGCTGCCCAAGCTGATCGCCGCACTGGAAGACGAGCAGACCGCCTTGAATCTGCAACTGAGCGATGCAGACTTCTACAAGAAAAATGCCAGTGAAGCCAAGCGCGTGAATGCCCGCGTTGCCGAGATCGAAGAAGAGCTGCTGGCAGCGCTGGAAAAATGGGAGCAAATCGAGGCGCGCCAGCGCGGCTGACACCTGTTCGCTCGCGGCAGGTGGCTTGCAAAAAAAAATGCTGCGATGCGATATAGACAGCAATGATTGCATGCAATATAATTTTTTCGGTATTCTGCGTGTCATTGTGTTATCGATTTTGATCGTTGAGATCGATACATGATGGCGCGCACGCAACAAACTTCTCCCGTGTGGCCGTTTTGCCATGGTTAGTGCTAGCATCTGGCAACACCTGTTGAATATCAATTATATTAATTGACGCAGTGCACTACATATAGAGCGGCGCGCCTCCTGTCCCTTTCGAATAAGAGCAAAAAATGTTGAGTTACCTGCAAACACCGATGTCCTGCGTTGTCCTGCGCAAGGTGACCACGTGGTGAGGCGCCGCGTACCCCGCGCCGGGAAGCTGCTCACGCTGCCGTTGGTCATTGGCAGCCTCTATGCCCCCCATGCCCAGGCCGAGATCAGCGATACCCTGACCCCATTCGCGGCTGCGGTCGTGTCTTATGATGACAACCTGTTACGCCGTGATCTGTCCGTTGTCGGTAGCGACAACGCCTCCGATACGTATCGCTCGGCCGTGGTCGGCGTCGGTATCGACCGCCCGATCGGGCGCCAGCGCCTGACCGGTAGTCTGCGCGCTACGAAGGTGACATTCAATCGTTTTGAAGAACTCGACTACACCGGCAAGGAAGGCGTGCTCGACCTCGATTGGCGCATTGCGCGTACCCTGAGCGGCCACGTCGGCGCGACCTACAGCCAGTCGCTGGCCTCGTTTGCAGACTTCCAAGTTGCAGCTCGTAATCTGCGCGTCCAGAAAAAACAATACGGCAACCTGGCGTGGCGACTGCACCCATCGTGGCAGTTACGTGCCGGTTACACATCGGAAGATTTCGATTTTGACCTGCCGTCCCAGCAATTTAACAATCGTACTGAAGACACCGTCGAAACCGGGTTTGATTATCTGGCGCCCAGTAACAGCACTTTCGGCCTTCTTGCACGCCAGATCAAGGGTAAATACCCGGTCCAGGCGCTCAATAACGGCACGTCTATCGACAATGGCTTCAGTCAGGATGAGCTCAAGCTCAACGTGGTGTGGAACGTTTCCGGCATTTCCCAGGTGACATTCGTGGGCGGCTGGGCGCGGCGTGAGGTCAACTCCTCCAGCCTGCGCAACGCTTCAGGCACCAACGGCCGATTGATTGTCAACTACAATAAATTTTCCGCGGTACAGCTGACGGGCATGGTCTGGCGCGAGTTTGGTGCCGCAGAGGGGGTGTTCGTCAATACTGCCCTGTCGACGGGGCAAAGCATTAATGCCAAGTGGTCGGCCACTTCGAAAATCGACGTCAATGCCGCCTATAAAAACGAAAAGCGCGACTTCAAGCCGTTGCAAGGAGTCCAGAACCTGACCGGGCTGACTGACACCAGTAAGACGGTCAACCTCGGCGTCACCTATAAACCGCTGCGCAACCTCAGCCTGGGACTGACTGCCTTCCATGCCGAACGCGATGGCAGCACTGCTGCCCGGACGGGCAGCTTCCGTGCCAAAGGTGCTGCCTTTAACGCTACCGTGAGCTTCTAAGTCTCATGAACGTCAACGAAATCCCTCTCGTCTCCTTTTTCGAGCGTGTTGTCGATCCGCTCGTCATCATGGGCATGTTGTACCTGTGCACTCTCGTTCTGGGCACCGGCTTCAACGGCTATTACCTGGTTCTGATGGTGCTGGCGTTTTTTGTCTCATCGTCCCTGTACAAATACGTCGATCCTTACCGCACCTGGCGTACCGGCCAGTTGCACAAGGTCGCGCGCGACATCGTACTTGGCTGGTTATTGTCCGTGACGGTGCTGGCGCTGATCAGCGTCAGCAGCGGCATGCTCGTGCACTACGACCGCAATGTGCTGCTGGCCTGGTGCATTTGCACTCCTCTGGTGCTGATGCTGGGACACCTGGCGGTACTCAAGGTGGGGGCCGCCCCGGTCGAGGGACAAAAGACGTCCGTCGTGATCATCGGCGCCAACGACGTCAGTGTGCGCTTTGCCGCCACGATCAACCGCCACGAGAGCCAGGTCATGGCGGTGCATGGCTATTTCGACGATCGCGCCGATGAACGGCGCCCGACGAACATGACGTATCCGATGCTGGGCCGCATGAACGACATTCCCGCATACGTACGGCAGCACAATATCAAGATGATCGTTATCAGCCAGCCCATCTCGGCACAGCCGCGTATCATGAAGCTGCTCGAAGAGCTCGAAGACACCACGGCCTCGGTATACTTCCTGCCTGATATCTATATTTTCGATCTGATGCAGGCGCGCTTCGCCAGTCTGGGCGGCATGCCGGTGATCGGCATCCGCGAATCGCCATTCACAGGTTTTAACAGCATGATCAAGCGGATCAGCGACATCGTGCTGGCACTGATCATCCAGATCATGCTCACGCCGATCATGCTGACCATTGCCCTGGCCGTGAAACTGACGTCGCCGGGCCCGGTGATTTTCCGCCAACGCCGGTACGGGCTGTATGGCGAAGAAATCCTGGTCTATAAATTCAGGTCGATGACGGTAGCCGAGGACGGCGCCAAGGTGGTGCAGGCCAAGAAGGGCGACCAGCGGTTAACGAAGATCGGCGGCTTCCTGCGTCGTACATCGCTTGATGAATTGCCGCAATTCATCAACGTTTTGCAAGGCAGGATGAGTATCGTGGGGCCTCGACCGCACGCGGTTGCGCACAACGAGCAGTATCGCAAGCTGATCAAGGGATATATGTTGCGGCACAAGGCCAAACCTGGCATCACGGGCTGGGCCCAAGTCAACGGACTGCGTGGCGAAACCGACACGCTCGACAAGATGCAGGCGCGTATCCAGTATGACCTCGACTACCTGCGTAATTGGTCGGTGTGGCTCGACATGTGGATCATTGTCCGCACGGTGCTGGTGGTTTTGAAGCGTGAAAATGCGCATTGATGCCTGCTGCGGCAGCCATCGATGCCAGCGATAACATTCTTACAAATAAAAAATGCTGCATTGCAGAGAGTTGTGTGATAATCCCACCCTCACATTGCTTTTTGTGCACGCAACTTGGGTAAATAGCAATTATTTGCGTAGACCGCACGCTGCGCATGGAACCAACGAGATTAACGAGGAAACTATCTTGAAGCACAATACATTTTGCGGTACCCAGATGCAGCGTACGCTCGGTTCAGCAGCGCTGGCAGTGACCATGGCCGTTTCGCTGGTGGCTTGCGGCAAAAGCGAAAGCAAGTCGGGCCAGGCGCTGGTCAAGGTCGGCAAGGAAGAAGTCACTGCGCTGCAATTGAATGAAGAGCTGCAGCGCGTCAACGTGCCGGCCGCGCAACAACCGCAGGCGCGCAAGCAGGTGCTGGAATCGCTGGTGGACCGCCAGATCGTGCTCAACCAGGCCATGGAAGAGAAGGTCGATCGTGACCCGAAAGTGGTGCAGGCCATCGAACGCGCCAAGGCACTGATTATTGCCCAGGCCTACATGCAAAAAAAGACCGGGACCCCGGCCAAGCCTACCCGCGACGAAATCCAACAATATTTCGACAAGAACCCGGCCCTGTTCGCGCAGCGCAAGACCATGGAACTGCGCCAGCTCAACCTTGCCACCAGCGACTTGTCCGATGACCTGAAGAAGGAAATCGACAGCGCCAAATCGATCGACGAGGTAGCGGCGTTCATGGACCGCAATAATATCAAGTACGCCCGCCAGCAGATCAGTCGCAGCACTGCGGACCTGGCGCCAGCGCTGAGCGAAAAAATCGTCAATCTGCCGAAAGGCCAACTGTTTATCGTCCGCGAAGGCGATCGCAGCACCCTGATGACGGTAACCGAGATCAGGGACACGCCGGTCACCCTGCAAGCATCCGAAGCGCAGATTGGCCAGTTCCTGACCAACACGCGTGTCAAGGACGCGGCCACCGCCGAATTGGCGCGTCTGCGCGCAGCCACCAAGATCGAGTACCAGAACAAGGCCGACGAACCAGGCCCGGCGCCAGCCGTTCCTGCCACGAGCGCACCCGCAGCACCCGCCACTGCGGCCGACAAGGACGCAGACGTTCATGCACGCGGCGTGGCTGGCCTGAAATAACGGTACTGACAACAACCTAACTTACGATTGAGCACATGATGAAAAAAATCGCACTCTGGATGATGGGGCCACTGCTGGCCCTGGTGCTGGGCACCGCGAATGCCGCCCCGCAAAACGAACTGGTACTGGGTACCGGCGACGTGGTCAAGATCTCCGTCTACAACAATCCCGACCTGAACCTGGAAACCCGTGTCAGCGCCAACGGCGCCATCACCTTTCCGCTGATCGGCCAGGTCAGCGTGGCTGGCCTGTCGGCAGCTGCTGCCGAGAAAAAAATCGCTGCGGCACTGGTGTCCGGCAATTTTGTCAAAAATCCGCAAGTCAACATGCTGGTCACCTCGCTGCAGAGTCAGCAAGTGTCGGTACTGGGCCAGGTCAATCGCCCGGGCCGTTTCCCGCTCGACGCCAGCCGCAATCTGCTTGACGTGCTGGCACTGGCCGGCGGCGTCAATTCCGAAGGCGGCGACCAGGTGACGGTGCTGCGCACCGCAGACGGCAAGACCACCAAGCAAGTGATCGATATTACCGATGTCTTCAGTGGTGGCGACCAGACGGCGAGCCTGGAACTGAGCGGCAACGACGTGGTGTATATCGAACGCGCCCCGCGCTTCTACATCTACGGTGAAGTACAGCGTCCGGGCATCTTCCGCATTGAACGTTCGATGACGGTGTTGCAGGCGCTGGCGGCCGGCGGTGGCCTCACCCAGCGCGGCACCGAGCGCGGCCTGCGTATCAAGCGTCGTGACGCTACCGGCAAGATCGAGATCATCGAAGCGAAATACGATGACCTGGTTCGCGCCAACGATGTGCTGTACGTGCGCGAGAGCCTGTTCTAAGGCCGATGTTGCCTGACCTTCACCGAGAAAGATCACCATGAATTTCACTCATTTGTTTCTTGCCCTGCGCGCCCGCTACAAGATTGTTTTACTGATCCTGGCAGTCACGGTGGCAGCTGCGCTGGCCATCACCGCCATGATGCCCAAGGTCTACAAGGCCAGCACTTCGCTGGTGCTCAATACCAAGGGCGTCGATCCCATCACCGGGGTGACGTTGCCAGTGCAACTGATGACCGGCTATGTTGCCACCCAGGCCGACATCATCCGCAGCAAGAGCGTGGCGCTCAAGGCCGTGGAAAACCTGCGCCTGGCGGAAAGCGCTGCCGTGCAGGAGCAGTTCCGCGAAGCGCGCGGTGGCCAGGGTTCGATCAAGGAATGGCTGGCAGGTCTGCTGCTGGCCAAGGTGGACGTGGAGCCGTCGCGCGACAGCAGCGTGCTGACCATTAACTTCCGTGGCAACGATCCGCAGTTTGTTGCAGCGGTGGCCAATGCCTTCGCGCAGGGGTACCTCGATTTCACGGTGCAGCTCAAGACCGATCCGGCACTGCAGGCATCGGGCTTCATCAACACCCAGATCAAGTTGTTGCGCGAACAGTACGAACTGGCGCAGAGCCGGTTGTCGAAGTACCAGAAAGAAAACAACATCTACAGCGCCGACAACCGCGTCGATGTCGAGACCGCGCGCCTGAACGAGCTGTCGAGCCAACTGGTGCAGGTGCAGGGCCAACTGATGGAAGCGGAATCGCGTTCGCGTCAGGCCACCGGCAATGCAGGCGCCTCGCCAGACGTTCTCAACAACGGCCTGATCCAGAGCCTGAAATCGCAGCTGGCCACGGCAGAAGCACGGTTTGCCGATACCTCCCAGCGTCTGGCCTCGAATCACCCGCAATACATCTCGGCCAAGTCCGAAGTGGACAAGCTGCGTTCGAACCTGGACGAGCAGATCCGCATCGCCTCGACCGGCGTGGCCAGTAGCAGCAATATCTACCGGCAGCGTGAAAACGAACTGCGCTCGGCCCTGTCGGCCCAAAAAGCCCGCGTGCTGGAATTGAACGGCGCACGCGACGAGTTCGTAGTTCTCAGCAACGAAGTGGACAATGCCCGCCGCTCGTACGAAAGCGCGATGCAGCGTTATAACCAGACCAACCTCGAAGGCCAGGCCCGCCAGTCCGATATCGCCGTGCTGTCCACGGCCGAAGTGCCGGGCAGCCCGACGTCGCCGCGCCTGATCGTCAACCTGGCGCTGGCCATCGTTATCGGTACCATCCTTGGCGCTGGCGTGGTGCTGGTGCTCGAATTGCTCGACCAGCGCGTGCGCTCGGCCGCGCACATGGCGGACGTCTTCGGTCTGCCGGTGCTGGGCACGATTGCCAAGCCGCGTATCGGCAAGCGCAGCAAGAACAGCCCGCCGCCAGCCATGTTGCCGCAACCGCAGCAGTGACCGCCGACACCAGATTATTACGGAGTAATTCCATGAACCAGAATCCACCCATCCAACCGTATATCGTCACCGATATGCGTGAAAAATCGTCAGCCTCATCCGTGCCAGACCGCTCGATCGGCGCCATCCTGATCAAGATGGGCCGTCTGTCGGTGGCCGATGCCGAGCGTGTGATGCGGCATCAGGTCGAGCGCAATGTGCGCTTCGGCGACGCCGCGCTGGCGCTGGGTGTGCTGACCGAAGCCGACATCGAATTTGCGCTGTCGCGCCAGTACGACTACCCTTATCTTCTGCGCGGCGAAAGCGCCATCAGCGAATCGGTTGTCGCCGCCTACGAGCCGTTTACCGAGCGCGTGGAATCGCTGCGCGCCCTGCGCAACCAGCTGATGTGGCGATGGTTCGATACCGGCGAGGAACGTAAAGCGTTGGCCGTCACCGGCGCCGAGCGTGGCGACGGCCGCAGCTTCCTCGCTGCCAACCTGGCGGTGGTGTTCTCGCAGCAAGGCCAGCGCACGCTGCTGATCGACGCCGATATGCGCCACCCGTCCCAGCACGAAATCTTCAGCCTGGAAAACCGCGTCGGCCTGTCGTCGGTGTTATCCGGCCGTAATAGTGTCGAAGCGGTACAGCGCGTTTCCTCGTTGCTCGACCTGTCGGTACTGACTGCCGGTGCACCGCCGCCGAATCCGTCCGAATTGCTGGGCCGCCCGGCCTTGGGCCAGTTGCTGCGCACGCTGGCAGACCAGTACGACGTGATCCTGATCGACACGCCGGCAGGCGGCGATTCTTCCGATGCCCAGATGGTAGCCGGTCGTACCGGTGCCGCCGTGGTGGTGGCTCGCCAGGACGTGACCCACGTAGGCAAGGTGCACGACCTGGTCGCTTCCCTGAACGAAGCGCGCGTGCATGTCGTTGGTTCCGTACTCAACAATTTTTGATCTGATTTGATATGGCCATGGCTCATACGCTCAACCCTACCGCGACACCTTCGCCTTCGCCTGCTGCGCTCGCTCCTTGGCTCGTGCTGCTGGCCGGCCTGGCGGCGCTGTATGTACCGACGTTGATCGACCTGTTCCATGGACCGTGGAGTTCGGACCGCAATGCGCACGGCCCGATCGTCATGACCGTGGCCTTCGGTTTCCTGTATTTTCGAACCCGCCAGCTGATTTCGCAGAAGATGTTCGAGCGCAATCCGAAGCCCGCCCTGGGCTACCCGGTCGTGGCGCTGGGCCTGCTGTGCTACGTGCTGGGCCGTTCGCAGCAAGTGCATGTGCTGGAAGTCGGTTCCCTGATCCTGGTGCTGGCTGGCCTGATGATTGCGCTGTTCGGCGTGCGCACCTGGAGCCGCATGTGGTTCGCGTTCTTCTTCATGATGTTCATGATTCCGCTGCCGGCATCGATTGTCGACGTGGTGACCTTGCCGATGAAGATCGCCGTGTCGGCTGCCACCGAACACTTGCTGTACTGGATGAACTATCCGATCGCGCGCAGCGGCGTAATCCTTACCATCGGCCATTACCAACTGCTGGTGGCCGATGCTTGCGCCGGCCTGAATTCGCTGTTTACGCTTGAAGCGCTGGGCCTGCTGTACATGAACCTGGTACGCCATCCTTCGCTGGTGCGCAACGTATTGCTGGCCATGCTGATTATCCCGATCTCGTTTGCCGCCAATACCATCCGCATTATTTTCCTGTCGCTCATCACGTATCATTTCGGCGATGCAGCCGGCCAAGGTTTCCTGCACGGTTTTTCGGGACTGGTACTGTTCCTGTCGGCGCTGCTGCTGATCATCGGCGTCGATAGTGCATTGAGCTGGATGGTCCGCCGTGGCGGCGCCAGCGACGAAGGCGCCGGTCTGCAACTGCCATCTCTGGCACCGGGCGCCTGGGCGCAACTGGGCCAGATCGCCACCCGTCCTGCCGTCCTGCTGCTGGCTGGCATGTTGCTGGCAGTAGGGGGCGCCTGGGCCCTTACGCCGAAGTTCACGCCGAATCCGCAAACTATCGACCTGGCCGCCAGCGTGCCAACCCGCTTTGGCGACTGGCGCGAGCTGCAGGGCGTGGTCACCCAGGCCGAGCTGTCCACCGCCGAAGATGGCGGTCGCAGCCTTGAGCAACCGTATGATGACGTGTTGATGCGCACCTATGTCAACAGTCAGGGCCAGCAGGTCATGCTGGCGCTGGCCTACGCCAAGGAGCAGCGCCAGGACGTCAAGCTGCACCTGCCTGAAATTTGCTATCCGGCGCAAGGCTACAAGGTGATGTCGTTGTCGCCAGCACCCCTGACGATGTCGGCCGGCGCACCGGCGTTGCCGGGCAAGCACATGCTGGCTACCGGCCAGGGCCGGCTTGAAGCGGTCACGTACTGGACCCGCATCAGCGACGCCTACCCTCAGGGTGGTTTTGCGATGCGCATGCAGATTTTCCGCGATGGCCTGCGTGGCAAGGTTGCAGATGGCATCCTGGTGCGCGCATCGATGCTGGTACGCGACGACACCGAGGCGCCGGCGGCCTATGTCGTGCAACAGGAATTCCTGCGTCAACTGGTGGCGGCGTCCGATGCACGTGGTCACGCGCTGGTTGTACGCTGAATGGACAGTCGGTGCGCCGCGCCGGGATCCGCCAATTTATTTTAGAGGTAAGTGTTAGATGTCCGTGACTTTTTCCGTCGTCATTCCTGTCTATAACGGCGCGGCCTTTATTGCCGATACGGTCAGGACGGTGCTTGCGCAGACCTGCAGCGACTTCGAACTGATCGTGGTCAACGACGGCTCGCGTGATGATACGATGGGCCAGCTGGCCCAGTTCGGCGATGCGGTCCGCGTCATCAGCATCCCCAACGGTGGCGTGTCGAATGCGCGCAACGTCGGCATCGCCGCCAGCCAGGGCAGGCTGATCGCCTTTCTTGATGCTGACGACTTATGGTCTTCCGACAAGTTGGCAGTACAGTTGGCCTTGCTTGAGCGTCATCCCGAAGTGGGCTTTCTGGCCTGTAATTACACGGTGATCGACCATTCGATCGGCGGCCCGGTCGCGCATTTTGACCAGTTCCGGGGCGATCCCGACATCGTTTTCGACACCGTGATGCACGACCCGCTCAAGGCGCTGGTGAAAGCCAATTTCGTCGGTACCTGCTCGAACGTGGTGATCCGCCGCGAGGTGCTGGCACGGGCAGGGCAGTTCGATCCGCGCTACCGCCAGGCTGAAGACTACGACCTGTGGTTGCGCTGCGCCGATGTCGGCGCCTTCCTGTTGCAGTCGCAAGTGCTGGTGGACAAAACCTCGCATGAGACCAACCTGACCAACAATTTCGTTGAAACGCTGCAATGCCATGAGCGGGTGCTGGTGGCATTGCTCGATTCGCCGCTGGTCGGCAAGCGCCCGGCGCTGGCGCCGGCGGTGCGCCACGAGATCGTCGGGCTGCGTTACGACATCGGTCACCGCATGTTCAATCGCGGTCAGTCGCGCAGTGGTTTTGGCTACTACTGGTCGGCGCTGCAGGCAGAAGGCTCTGTCGCCAACGTGGTGTCGTTCTTGCGCCATAGCGTCCAGAAGCTGGGCCGGCTGACACTCGAGGCGCTGCATCTGCGCACGCCGTATCGCGGCTAAGTGTCGATGGATGCAGCAGCAAGCCAATTGTTTTTGTATTTTTTTGCATGATATTATTTTTGCGTGTTTGCTCACAACTGGCAGCGTCGGCAGCGAGGGGAACGGCGCAAGTTTTAGAGGAGCTGCACAGTGGCAAAGATAGACGTATTGTTGCCGGTTAAAAACGGCGTCGACTTCCTGGCGGAGTCGCTCGACAGCCTCCAGGCGCAGACCGTCCAGGATTGGCGCGTTCTGGTACTCGACCATGGCTCTACCGACGGCAGCCGCGAGATGGTGGAACGTTACCACGAGCGCGATCCGCGCATCGAACTGCATTCGTTCCCCGAAGCGCAGGGATTGTCCGGCCTGCTCAATTGCGGCCTCGACCTGGCTGACTGCGACTACGTGTTGCGCCATGATGCCGACGACGTCTGTTTTCCCGAGCGCATGGCCGTCAGCCTGGCCGCGTTTGCCGCCCAGCCCGACTGCGTGGCCATCGGCGGCCAGGCCGACGTGATCGACGCGGCTGGCGCCAATATCGGCGAAATGAGCATGCCAATCGGCACCGCGCGCGTTGCCGCTGCCAGCCTGTTCCGTAATCCGATCGCCCACCCGACGTCGATGCTGCGCTTCGACGAAGTGCGCCGCATGGGCGTGCGTTACGGCATCGACATGCTCAAGGTGCTGCCGCCGCAGCACAGCCTGGAAGTGCCGTCGTTGGCCGAGGATTATTTTTTGTTCGGCCAACTGGCGATCCAGGGCCGCTGCGCCAATGTGCCCGAAAAGCTGATTCGCTACCGCTGGCATGGCAACAACGTCAGCGCCACCCGGTTCATGGACCAGATGGAGGTGTCGTTACATGTGTCACGTTTCCTGGTGCGCGCGTTCTGCACCATGCACCAGTTGCCGTATTTCGACCCTGCACCATTTTGCAACCATGGCGGCATCCTGATGGACGTCGACGGCCAGCGCAATTTCGACGCTGAATTTGAGCGCATGGCCAACGTACTGCGGCGCGGGCTGGGCCAGTCGGACGAACTCGAACGTGAGCTCACCTACCGCAAAACCATTTCCACGCGGCACGAAGCCAGCCTGCTGTGGCGCTACAACCGTTTTCGCGCCGCCAATGCCCCAGAGACCGGCGAATGGAACGCGGTGCGTTCCTGGCTGATCCGTCGCTTTCCCGGCAAACGCCGCATGAGCGTATCGGCCCAGTTGGCCTGAAATATTATTTGAGATAGGTATGCTATGCCCGCGTTGCTGAAAAGCCCTGCGTGGCGCTCGTTGAAGGCGCCCGATTTTATCAAGAACCCGTTCCGCCTGGTCTACGTGATGGTGGTGCTGGCAGTATGCCTGGCCGGTTTGCTGGGTGCGGCCACGCCCATCCTGGTGGACCTGATGGGCGGCAGCTTGTCCAAGCTGGTGGCATTGCCAGCGGCGATGGTGTTCGGACTGCTGGTGATTTACGACCGCAAGCTCACGCTGCTGCTCATTGTCGTGCTGCGCGCGGGAGGAGATAACGCGCTCGAGTTCACCCGCTTTTCGCTGGGCGGCTACATGGTTGGCATCGGTGGCGTGATCAATGCCATCGTGATTCTGCTGGCATTGCTGCTGGTGTTCGAACGGCCCAAGGTGTTGCCCGGCCGTGCCTACATGGCGTGGGTACCGTTCCTCCTGGTTCTCATCTTTGGCGCGATACATTCGCCGTTCACTGGCGAATCGATACGTCTGTTCCTGCAACAGCTGTCGTATTTTGCGATGTTCGTGGGCGGCTACCAGTGCGTCAGCGACCGCGATAGTTTCCGTCACATGATGCGGCTGGTGGTATGGTCCTCGGCGATTCCAGTGCTGTATTCGTTTGTCGATATCGCGCTGCATTTCGGCGGCGGCTTCCGCTTGGAAAGTACGTTCGCCCACCCCAACGTGCTGGCGTTCTATCTGACCGTGATCATCGTCGTGGCCTTCTACTTGTTCAAAACCATGCCGGTGACTGCCAGCGGCGCTGCGCGCCTGGGGCTGGGCGCCTACCTGCTGTTGCTGCTGATGCTGCTGTTGCTCACCAAAACCCGTAGCGCCTGGCTGGCGACGGCTGTCGGCTTCGGGTTGTACGCGCTGATTTTCGAGCGCCGCTACCTGGTCTACATGGTGGTGCTTGGTGTCGGTGCGCTGTTTGTCCCCGGCATCGGCGATCGCCTGCTCGACCTGGGGCAGGGCAACGAGGTGGCTACCTATGCCGTGCTGAACTCTTACGCCTGGCGCGTTTACCTGTGGGAATGCGCGTTTGGCTATATGTCTCCCCTCAACTATTTGTCGGGACTGGGACTGCAAACTTTCCAGGAGTATTCGCCGATCTTCTTCCCGCTCGCTGGCAAGACCAAGTTCGGTGCTCACAGCGTTTACGTTCAGCTGATTTTCGAGTTGGGTGTCATCGGCCTGCTCGCCTTCCTGTGGCAATCCCTCAGCATGATCCGTCAATTGACGGCGCTGCTGAAGATCGACAAGATGGCAGCGTTCTCGCTGGTCCTGATCGTTCTGAGTTTCCTGATCTGCTCCTACAGCGACAATATGTTCTATTACCTGTCATATAACTGGTACCTGTGGTTCGCAGTGGGCGCCGGCTGCGCGCTGGGGCGCGTCATGGCGGCAACGCCGGTCAAGTCGGCCTCGCAGGCGGCCCCGATGTCGGCGCCATACCAGTCGGCTGTTCAGCCTCGTTACTGAGCCAGCCATGAGTAATCCAAAAATGCCCGAGCCTGCTTTAGCCACGCCGCACGGGGGCCATCTTTCGGTCCTCGACGGCTGGCGTGGCTTGAGCATTTTGCTGGTGCTGGCTGCGCACCTGCTGCCACTGGGTCCGCATTATCTTTTGCTCAACCACAGTGCCGGGGTCTTCGGCATGGTGATTTTCTTTACGCTGTCGGGCTTTCTGATTACCTCGTTCCTGCTCCGGGATCAGCGCATCGGCGGTTTCCTGGTCAAACGTTTTTGCCGGGTATTGCCGCTGGCCTGGCTGTACATGATCATCGCGTTGCTGCTGATACCGGCGCCGCTTTCCAGGTGGGCAAGCCACCTGTTGTTCTACGCCAACCTGCCGTTGGAGCAGGCCATGCCCAACGACCTGGCGCCCATGACCGAGCATCTGTGGAGCTTGTGCATGGAGCTGCAGTTTTACGTCGGCGTGGCGCTGCTGGTGGCGATCCTGCGCGGACGGGGCCTGTTGTTGCTGCCGTTCATAGGAGTAGGTTTTACCATCCTGCGCGTCTGGGACGGCGTGATCGCATCGAGTGTCAGCTACTACCGTATCGATGAAATCCTGGCGGGATGTACACTGGCCCTGGTCTATCACGGCAGTTTCGGCAAGCATGCACGCGATATCCTGCGCGTGGTGCCGCTCTGGCCAGTGTCGGTGCTGCTGGTCTTTTCCAGTATGCCGCAGGGCATGTGGCTCAATTTCCTGCGTCCTTATTTCGCCATGCTGCTGGTGGGCGGTACGCTGATGCAGCCCACCTCCAGCATGGTGCACGGCCTGGATAATCGTCCCCTGGTATTTGTCGCGGGGATTTCGTATGCGCTCTACGTAATCCATCCGATGCTGAACTTCACCTGGCTGGGCAGCGGCGACGTGATAGTCAAATACCTGAAACGACCACTGTTGTTCGCCGTGTTGTTCATACTTGCCTATTGTTCGACCAGGTTTTACGAAAGTTGGTTCATGAAGCACGGCAAGCATTGGGCCGACGTGGTCAATGGCTGGTTCGGCGCCAGCAGGTCGCGCATGCCAGCCGTTGCTATCACCGCTGACGTTGTCGCAGACGCGGCACCCGAGGAAGCGTTGCGTGAATCGGTCGACCCGGTGGTGGAGGAAAAAGCCCTGTCCGAGGCCGAAATCCGGTCGTAACGTCCTCCGTTAAAGTCAACTAGTACATCCAATGAAAATAGCTTACCTCATCAATCAGTACCCCAAAGTCAGCCATAGTTTTATCCGTCGTGAAATCCTCGCACTCGAACGCCAGGGCTTCGAGGTCGAGCGTTTTGCGCTGCGCGGCTGGGCCGACCAGTTGGTTGATGCCGAAGATTTGCGTGAACGCGAAAAAACCCGCTACCTGCTGCGCGACGGCGCGCCAGCCCTGGTCAAGGCCATGCTCGGCGAACTGGTACGCGCACCGGGATCCTTCCTCGGCGCCGCCAAGCTGGCACTACGCATGGCGCGCCGTGCCGACCGGCCGTTACCGTTGCACCTGATCTACCTGGCCGAAGCGTGCCGCATGCTGGGCTGGATGCGCAAGTCTGGCGTGCGCCACCTGCATGCTCATTTCGGTACCAATCCGGCCGAGGTGGCCATGCTGGCGCGCGCGCTCGGTGGCCCGGCCTACAGCTTTACGGTTCACGGACCGGAAGAATTCGACAAGCCCGAGTTTTTGCACATCAAGGAAAAGATTGCCCGTTCCGCCTTCGTGGTGGCGATCAGCAGCTTTGGCCGTAGCCAGCTGTTTCGCTGGATTCCGTACACCGACTGGCCGAAAGTGGAAATCGTTCATTGCGGTCTGGAGCCGGCGTTCCATGCCGGTCCCGCCGTGCCGCCGCCAGCCGCGCCACGGCTGGTCTGTGTAGGCCGCTTGTGCGAACAGAAGGGCCAGCTGCTGCTGGTGCGCGCCGTGGCGCAACTGGTCGCGCGCGGCGTCGCCGTGGAACTGGTGCTGGCCGGTGATGGCGAAATGCGCAGCGAGATCGAAACCCTGATTGCGCGCCACCAGTTGCACAATGTCGTACGCATCACCGGCTGGATCAGCAGCGACCAAGTGCGCGAGGAAATCCTGGCATCGCGCGCGCTGGCCTTGCCGAGCTTTGCCGAGGGCCTGCCCGTGGTGGTCATGGAATCGATGACGCTGCGTCGCCCGGTGCTCACCACTTACGTGGCCGGCATTCCTGAGCTGGTGCGTGACGGCGAAAACGGCTGGCTGATCCCGGCAGGCGATGTCGATGCCGTCGCTGCCGGCCTCGAGCGTGTGCTCGCCACGCCGCTCGACCAGATCGCGATCATGGGCGAACGCGCCCACCTGCGCGCGGTCGAGCGCCATTCGATCGATACCGAAGCGGCCAAGTTGGCTGTGCTGATCAAGCGTGGCCAGTGACGTTGTGCCTGCACACCATCCTCCGCTTTCTTTTTGCAGCGCCCAGACTGATGTGAATCAAAAATGAAAAAAGCACTGACCTTTGTAATTCCCGTCCGCCACCAGGACAATGCTCGCGATTGGGGCAAGCTCAAGAGCAACCTCACTGCGACCGTCAAGTCGATTGCGTCGCAGGAAAGCACCGACTGGAAAGCGATCATCGTCGCCAATCGTGGGGCCGATTTGCCAGCTTTGCCTGCGGGTTTCGATGTCAAGTGGGTCGACTTCGAGTCCAACCCTTTGCACGAGCAGGGCAGCGTTGACAAGGAAATTTTTTATGAGGCGGTGCGCCTGGACAAGGGGCGACGGATCTTAGCGGGCATGTTGCACGCGGGACCGATGCAGCATGTCATGGTAGTCGATGACGACGATTTTATCAGCAACAAGCTGGCGGCACTGGCCGCTTCAAATCCGCAAGCCAATGGCTGGTACATCCGTGAAGGCTATGTATGGGGTGACGGCAGCAACTATGTCTATCGCTTCGCCGACTTCTCGAAATTGTGTGGCACCTGCTATCTGATCAGGGCCGATCTCTACGAGCTGCCGGCGAGCTTCGAACAAGCCTCCGATGAGTACATCAAACGCATGCTGGGCAGCCATATCTTCATCCGAGATTTTCTGGAAAGCAATGGCAAGCCGTTGGCGCCTGTGCCCTTTGTCGGCGCCGTCTACCGCGTTGGCCACGTCGGCTCGCACAGCAAGTCGACCAGCGTATTCACCCAGTATTTCCCGAAGTGGCTGGTGAAACGTCCGGTTGAACTGCTGCGTCGTTTGCGCCGCCTGAGTTTTATCTCCCCGTCGATGCGGCGCGAGTATTTCGGCGAGTAACGCCGCAGCATCTTGGTGCATCATAAGAAAGAAGGCCGCCCAATCTGCATTGAGCGGCCTTCCGTGTGGTGCGGCAGGTGCTGCTTAGCGTATCAGGCTACGCTGGTAGCGCCAGGTGTCGGCGCACATTTGCTCGATGTTGCGCTGCGCCTTCCAGCCCAGCTCGCGCTCGGCGACGTCGGTGGCAGCGTAGCATACGGCGATGTCGCCGGCTCGGCGTGGTTCGATCTTGTACGGGATGGTTTTGCCGCAGGCACGCTCAAAAGCGCGCACCATGTCGAGCACGCTGCTGGCGGCGCCGGTGCCGAGGTTGTAGGTCAGCACGCCGTGATTGTCGTCGAGCTTGTTCAACGCCTTGACATGGCCGATGGCCAGGTCCACCACGTGAATGTAGTCGCGCATGCCGGTGCCGTCGGTGGTGGGGTAGTCGTCGCCAAACACGGACAGGCGCTCGCGGCGGCCTTCGGCCACCTGGGCGATGAACGGCATCAGGTTGTTGGGAATGCCGCGCGGATCCTCGCCGATCAGGCCGCTTTCGTGAGCGCCCACCGGGTTGAAGTAGCGCAGCAGCACGATGCCCCAGTCGGGCGCAGCTTTAGCGTGGTCGCGCATGATGTTTTCCACCATCAGCTTGGAGGCGCCGTACGGATTGGTGGTGCGCAGCGCGGATTCTTCGCGGATTGGCACGGTGTCCGGGTCGCCGTACACCGTGGCGGACGAGCTGAAAATGATTTTCCTGACGTTGTGGCGGGCCATGGTTTCCAGCAGCACGATGCTGCCGTGGACATTGACGTCGTAGTAGCGCAGCGGCTGCGCCACCGATTCACCGACCGCCTTGAGGCCGGCGAAGTGGATCACCGCGTCCACTGCGTGGGCGGCAAATACCTGCTCCATGGCAGCGCGGTCGCGGATGTCGGCCTCGATGAAGACCGGCGCGCGGCCGCCCAGCGTGGTCACGCGCTCGACCACATCGGCCGTGCTGTTGGAGAGGTCGTCAACGATCACGATGTCGTGACCGGCGTGCAGCAGTTCGACGCAGGTATGGGAGCCAATGTAGCCGGCGCCGCCGGTAACCAGAACTTTCATGAGGATTCCTTGGTATTTTAAGAGTTATTCGCTGTCGCGCTTGGAGCGCACCCATTCGACCTGGCGGTTGATCAGGAAGCCGATATAGACCGGCACCTTCCAGAAAATATACAGCACTGCCATTGCCAGGTTGGCCGCGCTCAGGGTCTGGCGGCCGTAGCGCCACCAGGCCAGCAGCACGGCCACGCCCATCGCCACGGCGATCGACAGCGCAAACAGCAGTGGCGCAACCGCGCCGGTAATCAGTGCGAACAGGCCGCTGGCGCCCAGCGCAGCGATCACCACCAGCGACAGCAGCGCCAGCGGCGGCACGATCAGGTCGAGCGCCATGCCGACCATGGCCATGCGGCCACGCATCAGACCCTCGAACAGGAAGCGTGGCGCGGCCGAGACGATCATGCTCAGGTGGCCGTGTTCCCAACGGCGGCGCTGGCTCTGGGTGCCGGCGTCGCTGCTGGGGAAGGTGCTCGAGACCAGCACGTACGGGCAGAACAGCGGCGGCGTGCCGGCGCGGGTCAGGTCCATGCCCAGCTTCATGTCTTCGACGATGTGGCCATTGGCCAGCGAAGCGGTGCTGATCACCGACCACGGGAAGGCCATGCCGCTGCCCATCAGCGGACAGGGGATGCCCAGGCGCAGGAAGCCGAGCGGGCGCACCAGGTTTTTCACGGTCCAGGCGAATTCCGCGATTTTCTTCATCGGGCCGCTGCCAGCAGGCGAGCGCATCAGGTACAGCGCCTGCACCGGCCGGCCACTGGCCAGCGCGGTGCGCGCCAGGCGGTCGATGGCGCCCGGCTCGACCAGGCAGTCGGCATCGACGATGAGCATGACTTCGGGCGGATCTTCGGCCAGGCATTGCACGCCGAAGTCCAGCGCATAGCCCTTGCCGCGCTGTTCGGCATGGTGGCGTTCGCGCACTTCGGCGCCGGCCGCGCGGGCGGCGCCGGCAGTGTTGTCGGAGCAGTTGTCGGCCACGACCAGTACGCGGTCGCCGGCAAGCATCTGCGGCAGCAGCGTGGCCAAGGTGGCGCCGATGCCGTCCTGTTCGTTATGGGCCGGTACCAGCACCGCTACCCGGGGGCGGCGGCCGGTCATGGCCGGACCCGGGCCGGCCGGCTTGGCCGCCAGCAGCGACTGCACCAGTAGCACCAGTACGGGAATCGCCAGCAGCGCCAGCACGGCGCACAGAATAATGCTCAATACAGTAATCATGCAGCCTCCCGCGCGGCAATGATGCGGGCCGGGGCGCCAACGGCGGTGGCGCCGTCGGGCACGTCGCACAGGACAACCGACATGGCGCCGATGCGCGCATTGTTGCCGATGCGCACGCCGCCAATCACTTGCGCATACGCGCCGAATTCGACATCGTCGCCGATCACCGGGGTGGGGCCGCCTGCGTGGCGGTTGCCGATGGTGACGCCCTGGCGCAAGGTGCAGCGGGCGCCGATCACGGTGTCTGGATGGATGAAGATATTGCCGAAGTGCCAGACGCGCAGGCCGGGTCCGATAGCCGCGCTCTTGGGCAAACTGACGCCAGTGACGGTTTCGATCACCCGGAACAGGCCCCAGTACACGGCCAGCCCGAGCTTGCGCCCGAGACCGGGCGGGCGACGATCGAGCCGGCGGCCACGGCGATACAGCCACACGGCCCAGATCGATTGTTCCTTGAGGAAAGGGCGGCGCATGCCGTAACGGTCCAGGTCGGCCGCCCAGTCTGCATCATCAGCCATGGTATTGGTGCTTTCGTATCATATTAATCTTGCTTGGTCAGCGTGGCGCGCACGGTGGCATCGGTGCTGCCGCCAGCGGCGATCAGGTCGTAACGCGCCTTGCCCGAAGGACAGGGCAGCAGCGCACTGGCGCCGTCGGCCAGCGGGCCGCTGTCGAACAGCTGGCGGCTCATGTCCTCGCTGCGTACTTGCAGCGCCAGGGTGGCGCCGCCGGTGGCGCGTACGGTAAATCGGCACTGGTCGCCAGCGGATGGCGCGGCCCAGTTCACGCGGCCGATGTCGCGCAGCACCGAGCTGCGCGACTTGGCGCCCGCTGCGAGCGTGAGCTGGTCGTTGACGGCGTCGTATTCACCGCCTTTGCCGCGCCAGGGACCGCGCAGGGAAAGCAGGTTGGTTGGCTTTTCCATTTTCATCGGTTTGCCGTTGCCATCGATCCAGCCTTCTGTCGAGACGACCTGGCGCAAGTTGGCCCGAATGCGTTGCAGTTCCTTGGCAACCTCGACGTTCCAGCCATTGCCGTGCAAGTTGAAGCCGCTCCCATTTTCCACGAAGATAAAGAACGGCGTACCGTCGTTGCGATCGACCACGTAGGCACCGTAGGTTTTCAGGGTATCGACCACCTTGCGCAAGTGTTGGTTGCTGATCTTGCTGCTATCGTAACCGGGGGGCAGCATCATCAGCGCGCCTTCGGGAATGCTGCCGGTATTGCGCGAAGCGTCAATGTCAGCGGCGGTCGCCGGGAAAATATAGGCCGGCTTGCTTGCCAGTCCGTTATATGTAAGTGACATGGCCAAGGCGTGACGGTAGGTGGGCAGGCCGTCGTCGATTTCGTGGCGACGTATCAGGCCGGCCGTGGACGGAATGCCAACCGCGCGCGTGCCCTGGTAAAAATCGGCGGGATCACCCCAGCCCCGCCCCCTGAGGCGAGTCCAGGCATAGCCGACCGCCGCCCAGTGGCCGTCACGCTGGCGCAGTTGCCAGAACGAATGCAGCATGCCAGTGTCGGGCTCGGCGATATCAGCGTGGCCGTCGCTGCCACTGGCGGGCGTGAGCCCCGCCGGCCAGTGGGTAACGGTAATGGCGCGTTGGACGTTCTGGTTGTAATCCCACACATCGGGCTTGCCCTTGGCGCCCAAGACTTCCTGCGAGGGCGAATCTTTACCTCCCAGGAAGCTCATGGTGGAGAAAGGGCCGCCGCCAATGCTGGGGAAATAGTCGGACGTGGGAATTTCGGCGGTGCCAAAAACGGGTTTTACCGGACGGGCATTCCAAGGGGAGTCAACAGCAAATGGATGTTCTGCGGTCCCAAATTGTGGCGGCGTGGCGGCAAACGAGGTGCTGGTCAGGCCGAGCAGGACCAGCGAGCTGAGGCTGAAACGGTTCATAGTGCGTGGCAGCGCGGGAGCGGCGCATGCAATCTGATCAATAATCGATGTATTTTAATCCACTTCCAGGGCGCACAGTAGGTTTTTTGATGCACTGCAAAATGCAACTGGCCGACGCGAGGTCGGCCAGTTCTTATGTGAAGCGGGGTCAGTAGAGGCACCCCGCATGGATCATTTCACGCCGGTACGCGAGCCAGTGTAGGTCGGCGACGCTTGCAGCAAGGTTTTTAGTGTGGCAGCCTTGGCGGCGTTAGCGGCGATGGTCGCCGGTGCTAGTTCGACGGTGACCAGTTCGCCACGCACGCTCGATGCCTTGTTGATGCCATTGCGGGCGTAGAGTACGAACCATGCGCCGGACGGCCAGACGAAGCGCTTGGTGTAGTTATTACCCTGGTAGCCGGTGTCGAACACCATGGTGCCGCCCGAGTACAACATCATGCGCAAGGTGGCGCCGTTGACATTAGCGATCTTCAGTTGCTGCGTGCTGCCAACGACCGGCGCGCCCCATTTAACTTTGCTCAGGCCGGTTGAGTTGCCGTTAGCCATGACCGTTTCCGTTGGCGAGGCCGGGAAGACCAGCGACTGCGACCAAGTGTCGAACGTGCCGGCTACCGTGCCCGACTGCTTGACCCACGGACCGCGCATCGACAGCGCATTCAGGTTTGGCATGTTGACGTCGAACGCTTTGCCATTACCATCCTGCCAGCTTTGTGCACCGACGACGCGGCGCAAGTTCTGGCGCATGCGGTCCAGTTCGGCGGCAACATTGTTGTCCCAGCCCTTGGCGTGGAGACCGAGCGTGGCGCCGATTTCCACGTTGATGACGAATGGTGTGCCCACGTTACGGTCGACCACGTACGCACCGTAATTTTTCAGTGTTTCCGCCACTTTGCGCAAGGCGAGGTTGGAAATCTTGGAGGTATCGTAGCTCGCTGGCAACATCAGCAACGCGCCCTGCGGAATTTTGCCGGTATTGGTCTTGGCCGCATCACCATCGGCCGAGGTGGCAGGGTAAACATAAGGCTCGGTGGCCGACAGGGCGTTGTAGGTCAGCGACATGGCCAGCGCGTGACGGTACATTGGCAAGCCGTCATTGACTTCGTGTGCGCGGATCAAGCCTGCTGAGGCGGCCACGCCAGTAGCGCGGGCACCAAGGTAGAAGTGGGCGGGGGTACCCCAGCCAGTGTCATTGGCCGGCGACCACGCGTACAGGGCGGCCTGCCATTTGCCATTGACTTTTTTCAGTTGCCAGAACGAATGGATGATATTGGTCACCGGGTCATAAATATCAGCGTGGCCGTCGCTACCGGTAGCGGGCAAGGTGTTGGCTGGCCAGCGTGGCAGCGTCACTTCGGTGGTGCCGCCGGCGTCCGGGTTGTTGACCAGGTTAGCGCCACCCTGGCCATAAATCTTCATCGGCAGGTCGGTTTCTTTGGCCAGGAACAGGCCGGTCGAGTAGGCCCCGGAGGTGATTTCGGGGTAGTAGCTGGAGGTTGGAATGGTGTACGAAGTGTCGAGTACAGGATTCACCGGACGCACATTCCATAGCGATTGCGCGCTGAACGGATTGGTGTAGCTGGCAAACGTTGGTGGCGTGCTCATGCTCACCGGCGGGGTGGTGGTGGTCTGCGCCTGCACATTCAAGGTCAGGGCGCACGCGCTCAACACCGACCAGCCGATCACTTTGGTGAGCTGGGACGCGGACACAGAAAACGGTTTATTGAGAAACATGTCTAACTCCTGGAATTAAATTTCAAACTGATTAGGGCGATGACGCAACCTGAAATTTATTATACACAAACCCTTTCCGTAGCGAAATTTTTTTCAATTCAATTCGATCGGATGCAGCACCCGTGCAACACATTGTGGACGTATTGACCATACTCATAAAAAAGCTTGATTAGCCCCGCAGTTGCAGGGTTTGCGCGGGATCTGCTTGACCCGGTTTAACCAAAAAACAAGCGACATGGCATATATTCAACGCGTACTGACTATTAAATTTAGTTACTATTTAATTTGAATATGAAGGGGTGTCAAAAGCATATTGTTCTATCGAAATATTTTTATTGAAATAGATTATTACCACTGCCGATATTCAATTGATATTAATGCCGGCGTCGCGCGCACTGCTGCCAGTCGAAGCGGGCGTGATCGGTAGGCTCTGCTATATTGCGTTGCAAGAGACCAGTCACCGAAGCGCGCGCCATGGGGCGAATGTGCACACGCAGCATTTTGGGCTGGTCAAGAAGTTGACGGTATGTCATGATTCAACCGACAGGGTTGATTACTCGGGCTGCTGCGGCTGCTTGTGCGCCATGACGTACTGCGTGCCGCGCGCCTGTTCCAAACATTTTTTAACTATCTAGATAGAGGACCTCATTATGAAAGCTATGATCTTGGCCGCAGGCAAGGGTACCCGCGTGCGCCCCCTGACGTTTGACCTTCCCAAGCCGATGATACCGGTGCTGGGCAAGCCGGTGATGGCTTACCTGATCGAACACCTGGCCAAGTACGGGGTCAACGAGATCATGGTCAACGTCAGCTACCTGCACGAAAAAATCGAGGATTATTTCGGCGAAGGCCACCAGTACGGCGTCCAGATCGGCTACTCGTTCGAGGGATACACCAACAACGAAGGCGAAGTCGTGGCCGAAGCGCTCGGTTCGGCTGGCGGCATGAAGAAGATCCAGCAATTCGGCGGTTTCTTCGATGACACCACTATCGTCCTGTGCGGCGATGCGGTGATCAACCTCGACCTGAAATCGGCGCTGTTCGAGCACCGCCGCAAGGGCTCCAAGGCAACCGTGATCTGCCGCGAAGTACCTTATGACAAGGTGTCGAGCTACGGCGTGGTCGTCAGCGACAAGGATGGCCGTATCCAGCAGTTCCAGGAAAAGCCTACCCAGGAAGAAGCGCTGTCGAACTTTGTCAGCACCGGCATCTATATCTTCGAACCCGAAATCCTCGACCTGATCCCGGAAAACACCGTGTTCGACATCGGTTCCCAGCTGTTCCCGCTGCTGGTCGAGCAGGGCGTGCCGTTCTATGCCCAGAACCGCACGTTCAACTGGATCGACATCGGCAGCGTCAAGGATTACTGGGAAGTGTCGCAGAGCGTGATGATGGGCGAAGTGGCCCACATGGACGTGCCGGGCATCCAGCTGGCCGATGGCATCTGGGTTGGCCTGAACACCAGCATCGACTGGGAAGGCACCACCATCGAAGGCCCGGTGTACATTGGCTCGGGTTGCAAGATCGAGGCTGGCAGCACCATCATCGGACCAACCTGGATCGGCCACGGCAGCCATATTTGCGCCGGTGCCAAGATCGTGCGCAGCGTGTTGTTCGAGTACACGCGCGTGTTCCAGGACGTGAGCCTGGAAGAAATGATCGTCTTTAAGGAATACAGCGTCAATCGCGCAGGCGAGATGAAGCACGTGTCCGAGTACACCGCCAGCGAGTGGACCAATGCCCGCGATCGTCGCAGCAAACCGCGGTCCGAGGTAGAAATCGCAGCGTAAATAATGTCATATCCGGGGCAGCGCTCTCTGGCGCTGCCCCGACCAAGTTACTTGTCCCCGCTCATTCCTCGCTTCCTCCCCCTCGACATTCGTCACACTTCTCATAAATGCCAAAGTGATCACAATTGTGAGGCTTTTTTGCATCACACTTCGCAAGTATTTGATTTTATTCGCTAAATTTTCGAATTCGGCGTCGCTTTATGTGTCTTTCATAACGAAATTTTCACACTGTGGAACTCTTTTGTGTTGCCAGGAAATGTTTATACCGCAATGCAAAATGGTTTCAAAAAAATTATCTAAAGTAAGGAAATTGCAACGGAACATGGGATTCATTGTGCTATCATCCTCACAGTTGTTGTAAAAACACATTTTTGGCGACGTAGCGTAGCCATAACTTTTAGGGAATTTTCAAATGAAATTCAAGATGCTTGTAGCAAGCCTGTTGGCCGCCGCTTCGTTCAGCGCCGCCGCTGCCGATCAATCCGTGCCGGTCTTCGTCAACCCGACCAATGGCGACCAGAACCACTTCAACGGTCAGTTCACGCCAACCGACGGCATCCTGTCCGGCGGCAGCGACGTCATCACCCTGACCGGCTTGGCTGCCGGCTGGTACAACGTGGTTGTTACCATCAGCAGCCAGAACCTGAGTTTCAATAGCGTCCTGTCTAACCTGAACGGCACCAAAGGCACGTTCGATAACTACGGCAAATACAGCTTCGGTTATATCGCTTCGACCGACAAGGCGCCATTCGTGCTGTCGCTGTTCGGCACCGCAAACAGCGGCGCCACCTACAGCGGCGACATCACCGTCACCGCCGTACCAGAACCAGAAACCTATGGCATGATGATCGGTGGCCTGGCGCTGCTGGGCTTCATGGCTCGCCGTCGCAAAGCTAAAAACGCTGCCTGAGCAGCCAGGTGAGGCGGCAACGCCGCCCCGCTGACAAAAATCCCCCGCGCGTAAGCCCGGGGGATTTTTTTATGGGGCGCCGCCGCAGACCCCTATAATGGCGCCAGCCAGGTCGTGCCGACCGGGGATCATGGGAGTGGGGCGATGCGTTCATTTATCTTGTTGTCGCTGGGGCTGCTGGGTGCTGCCATTGCTGGCGGCGCCCATGCCGCGCTGGGTCCCAGCCAGCTGGCGCTGGTCGTCAACGACAACGAGCCCAACAGCGTGACGCTGGCCGCCGTGTACCGCGAAGCGCACCAGGTTCCCGACAAAAACATCATCCATGTGCGGCTCGATCCGCGCGCCCGCAAGCTCAGCCCTGAAGACTTCGCGCCGTTGCGCCAGCAGATCCTGGGGCAGCTGGGGCCCGAGATCCGCGCCGTGCTGATGGTGTGGACGGCGCCGTACGCGGTGGGCTGCAATGCCATCACCTCGGCGCTGACGCTGGGCTACGATGCCGATCAGTGCAACACGCCTTGCGGCCCCGGCAAGGCCAGCGCCTACTACGGCGACGGCAACGCGCTGGCGCCGGCGGCCGCCGCCATGCGCATCAGCATGCTGCTGCCCACCACGTCGCTCGACCTGGGCAAAGCCCTGATCGCGCGTGGCACCACCCGCAACTTCCGCTTGCCGGAAGCCAGCGCCTATTATCTGACCACGTCGGATACCGCGCGCAGTTCGCGGGCGCGGCTGTTTCCGCCATCGGGCAAGGTCAAGTCGCACGAACTGACCATCAAGAATATGCGCGCCGACGTGCTTGAAAACGCCAGCGACATCATGGTGTACCAGACCGGCATGATCAAGGTGGACAAGCTCGAGACCCTGAAATTCTTGCCCGGTGCGCTGGCCGACCACCTGACGTCCGCCGGCGGCGACCTGCTGGGCAGCAGCCAGATGAGCAGCCTGCGCTGGCTCGAGGCGGGCGCCACCGCCAGTTACGGCACCGTGTCCGAACCGTGCAACCACTGGCAAAAATTCCCGCAACCGGCCGTGCTGCTCAAGCGCTACCTGAGCGGCGACAGCGCCATCGAGGCTTATTGGCGCAGCGTGGCCTGGCCGGCGCAGGGCGTGTTCATCGGCGATCCGCTGGCGGCGCCCTACGCGCGGTGACGTTCGAGCCGGGGTGATTGATCCATTCGGACCAAGCACCTGTCATGATGTCGTCATGCAGATCCAATAATATACAAAATACAATATTCAAAACATTTTGTTAACCTGGATCGCACATGAACTCCATTCGCACTGCCGCCGCCATCCCCGGCCCCCGTACCCTGATCGCCGCCGCCCTGCTGGCGGCCTTGTCCGCCCAGGCCCGCGCCGATGCGCCCGTCGTCATCAGCCAGGTGTATGGCGGCGGCGGCAATAGCGGCGCCACCTATAAAAACGATTTCATTGAAATTTTCAACCGCAGCGGCGCCGCCGTCGATATCAGCGGCTGGAGCGTGCAATACGCCAGCGCCAGCGGCACCTCGTGGAACCCCACCCGGGTGCCGGCCAACACGCCCCCGCTTGAGCCGGGCCAGTATTTCCTGATCCAGCAGGCGGCTGGCACCGGCGGCACGACCGACCTGCCGACGCCCTATCTAACCGGGACGCTTGCCATGAGCGGCACCGCCGGCAAGGTGGCGCTGGTGTCGAACGGCACCGCGCTCACCGGCGCCAGCCCGACCGGCGGCGCACTGGTGGACCTGTTCGGCTATAACGCCAGCGGCTTCGAAGGTGCTACCGGTCCCGGCCTGTCCAATACCCTGGCCGCCTTGCGCGCCAACGGCGGCTGCACCGATACCGACAACAACGCCAGCGACTTTGCCACCGGCACCCCGAGCCCGCGTACCACTGCCAGCGAACCCAAGCAGTGCGGCGTGCCGGCCCAGCCGCCGATCGTGGCCAACTGCCCGGCCAGCCTGGCGCTGGCCGTGGGCCTGGGCGGCGCTGCCGGCCTGTCGGCCAGCGATGCCGACGGCATCGTCAATGCGGCAACGATTACCGCCGGCGCCGCGGGCGGCATCGCGCTGGCCGATTTCCAGTCGGCGCCAGCTGCCGGCGGCACGGCGACGGCCAACCTGACCGTGGCAGCCGGCCTGGCGGCCGGCACCTATCCGGTCAGCATCCGCTTCGACAACGACCAGTCGCAGCAGGCGGTATGCACGGTCAATGTCAAGATTGCCGCACCGGCCACGCTCACCCGTACCATCCCGCAAATCCAGGGCAGCGGTGCGGCCAGCCCGGTGGCCGGCACGGTGCAGACGACCGAGGGCGTGGTTACCGCCAAGGTCGGTTCCGGCTTCTTCATCCAGGACGAGGCGGGCGACGGCGATCCGCAAACCTCGGACGGCCTGTTCATCTTTACCACGGCCGCCAACACCGCCACCGTGCAGGTGGGCGACCGTATCCGCATTACCGGCACCGTGGCCGATTACGTGCCGACCGGCAGCAGCCATACCTATACCGAGCTGACCACCGTTACCGAGATCGTCGGCCTGTCCAAGGGCATTGCCATCGCGCCCACCAATATCGAACTGCCATTCGCCGATTTCACGCAAGTGGAAGGCATGCTGGTGCGATTCAATAACAACCTGACCGTGTCGCAATTGCAGTACCTGGCCGATCGCGGCGAGGTGACGCTGTCGTCGGGCCGGCTGGAAACGCCGACCAACCGCTACCGCCCGGGCTCGTCCGAGGCCGTTGCGCTGGCAGCCGCCAACGCACGCAACCAGATCATTCTCGACGACGGCATATTCACCACGCCTACCGTGATTCCTTACCTGGGTGCTGACGGTTCGCTGCGTGCCGGCGACACTGTCTCTGGCCTGACCGGCGTGATCGACTTCGGCGCCAAGGGCGGTGGCGGTGCGGCCTTCAAGCTGCAGCCGACCGTGCCGCCGGTGTTCTCGCAGGACAATCCGCGCCCGGCGCCACCGGCCCTGGCCAGCGGCAACGTCAAGGTGGCCAGCGCCAACGTCCTCAATTACTTCACCACATTTACCAACGGTGGCAACCACCTGGGCCAGACTGGCCAGGGTTGCAGCGTGGGCAGCGGCACGCCGTCGCGCTCGAACTGCCGTGGCGCCGACAACCTGCTCGAATTCCAGCGCCAGAGCGCCAAGATCGTCGGCGAGCTGAAAGCACTGGATGCCGACGTGGTGGGCCTGATGGAAATCCAGAACGACGGCGATTATTCGGTGTCGCAGCTGGTGGACGCTCTCAATGCCGCCATCGCACCGGGCAGCAAAACCTACGCGGTCGTACCCAAGCCGGTCACCACCGGCACCGACGCCATCCGCGTGGCCATGATTTACAAGCCATCCGCGCTGACCCTGCAAGGCACGGCCCTGACCGACAGCGACGCCATCAACAACCGTCCGCCGATGGCGCAAACCTTTGTCGCGCCCAACGGCGGCAAGTTCACGGTGGTGGTCAACCACCTGAAGTCCAAGGGCAGTTGCCCGACCGCTGGCACTGCCGAAGCCGACAAAGGCGATGGCCAGAGCTGCTGGAACCCCACCCGCGTACGGCAGGCACAGCGCCTGGTCGGCACCTTCGTACCGCAGGTGGTGGCTGCCGCCGGCGACCCGAAAGTGCTCTTGATCGGCGACTTCAATGCCTACGGCCACGAAGATCCGATCCAGACCATCATCAACCAGGGTTTTGTGAACCAGCTCGAGCGCTTCGTGCGCGGCGCCGGCGCCATGCCGTATTCGTACGTGTTCAACGGCGAAGCCGGCTACCTGGACCACGCGCTGGCCAGCACCGCGCTCAGCGCCCAGGTGGCCGATGCGGCCGAGTGGCACAACAATGCCGACGAACCGGTGGCGGTCGATTACAACACCGACGGCAAGCCGCAGGACAAGTACACCGACGCGCCATACCGCGCATCGGACCACGACCCGGTGGTGCTGACCCTGAACCTGGCGGGCGCTCCGGCCGATGTGACGGCCAGCGTGCGCACCGCGGCCTCGGGGCTGGTATTCGCCCGCGCCAGCGGCAAGTGGACCGGCACGGTCAGCATCACCAACACCGCCGGCACTGCGCTGACCGGTCCGTTGCAGATCGCCTTGAAAAACCTGCCGGCCGGCGTGGCGTTGTCCAATGCCAGTGGTAACCAGGGCGGGGCGCCTTACCTGACGGCAGCAGTGGCCAGCCTGGCGCCAGGCGCCACCATCACCGTACCGGTGAGCTTTACCAAGACCGGCACCGCCGCCATCACTTACACCACCACCGTTTACAGCGGCAATTTTTAAGGATTTACCATGTTCAAACCTGCTCTGACTTCCCTGCGCCGTGCCGCCCTGGTCCTGGCACTGAGTGCCTGCACCAGCCTGGCGTCAGCCGCCTCCGTGTTCCAGATCGAACTCGACACCAGTACGCTGGTGACCGCGAACGGCAACACCGGCTGGATCGACCTGCAATTCAACCCCGGTAATGGCGGCACCCCATATGCCCAGGCGCTGCTGACCAATTTCGTCGGCTTTGGCGATCCGACCACGGCCGAGACGGCTGGCAATGTCAGCGGTTCGCTCGCTGGCGGCTACGTGATCGGTAACGACGACGCGAGCGGCTACAACGACCTGTTCCACGCTGTCAATTTCGGCGGCAAGGTGGGTTTTACGGTGACCTTCAGCGGCGATCTCGATCCGTCCCTGTCGGGCCTCGGTTCGGCATTCGCGGTGTCGCTGTTCGATAGCAGCAAAACCGTGGCGCTGGGCACAGCCGGCGATGCACTGGTGGTGCTGAACTGGACGTCGCTGGGCGGCGCCACCGCCTCGTCGCTGGCGAACCAGATCGGCACGTCGGTCAGCGCGGTGCCGGAGCCGCAGACCTGGCTGATGCTGGGCGCCGGCCTGGCGCTGCTCGGTGGCGTGGCGCGCCGGCGCCGCTTCTCCGCCTGACACCCGCACGCCCAAGTTGCGGTTATTTATTTGAAGATAATATAAATATCAAAAATAAAACGTATTAGTCAGTGGGTGCTGGATATTGCATAGTGTTATTTTTACACGGATATGCCATGCCAGCCGCCCACATCCTTGTTATCGAAAACGACCGCGCGACCCAGCAACTGATTGCGCTCAACCTCGGCATGGCCGGCCACATCGTCAGCTGCGCGCCCGACGCTGCCAGCGCGCTGATGCTGCTCGAACACGACTGTCCCGACCTGATTCTGCTCGACTGGACCTTGCCGGAATGTCGGCGCGGACTGTCCGGACTGTCCGGACTTGCGCTGGTGCGCCGCCTGCGCACGCAACTGCATACGCGCGCGCTGCCGGTGATGATGGTGACCGCGCGCGCCAGTGAAGCGGACAAGATCATGGCGCTCGAGGGCGGCGCCGACGACTACATGACCAAGCCGTTCAGTCCACGCGAAATGCTGGCGCGCGTGCACGCCTTGCTGCGTCGTGCGCCGCGCAGCGCCGGCTGGCACAGTGGCGTACACGACCCTCTGGATACCGCCGGGCTGCGGCTCGATCCGCACACGCTGCGGGTGATGGCCGGGGCGCGCGAGCTGGCGCTGGGCCGGGTGGAGTTCAAGCTGCTCGACGTGCTGATGCGTCATCCGGGCCGCATCCACAGCCGTGCACAACTGCTCGACCAGGTCTGGGGCAACGCCGTGTACCTGGAAGAGCGCACGGTGGACACCCACGTGGGCCGCCTGCGCAGCGCGCTGCAGCCGGCCGGCTACCAGCGCCGCATCGAGACCGTGCGCGGCAGCGGCTACCGTTTCGTCGGTGCTGCGGCGTGAGCGCGCCATCGATGACCCCGGCGATGATCATACTCAGCGAGCGCGAGCAGGAGTACCTGCTGCACGCGGTGGAAGCGGCGCTGCCGGTGGACGATGCGCGGCAGTTTTTCCTGTGGACCCAGGGGCCATTGCAGGCGCTGTTGCCGCACCAGGTACTGGTGGCGCTGCACTTCGACGGCCAGGACCGGTTGCTGCACATGGAATGCCAGCACAGCACGGTGCTCGATGCCGGCCTGCGCCATCGCCTGGCCGGCGACGAGGGGCTGGCGGTACGCCTGGCGCGCCATTGCCGCCAGCACGGTTACCGCTCTTTGCTGCTCGATGCTGCCGATGGCGCCGATGGTGCTGATGCTGCGCATGCCGCCTACGGTTCCCCGGTCGCTGACGCTCCCCGTGCCGCCCAAGGCGCTCATGTCCTCCCGGGTGATGATGCCGGGGATGGCGCCTCCCCGCAATCCGTCGCGCCTTTTCGTTTTGAGCTGCGCGCATTGGGTTTTACTAACCTGGCGCTGCAAGCGACTAGCCGCTTGCCGGGCGGGTCCAGCGTGTTTGTGTTGCTGGGCTTGCCGCAGCGGCCGCATGCGCGCCATGCGTATTTCCTGGCGCTGCTGTTGCCGCACTTGCACCTGATGGTGCAGCACCTGGCGCAATGGCGTGCTGCCTGTGCCATCACCAGCGTCACGGTATTGACCCGGCCGGTCAGCGCGCGCGAAGTGGAGATTTTGCACTGGGTGCGCGAGGGCAAGACGAACGACGAAATCGGCCAGATCCTCGGCATCAGCGGGCTGACCGTGAAGAACCACTTGCAGCGGCTGTACCGCCTGCTGGGCGTTTCAAACCGAACCCATGCGATAGCGCGCGGCGCTGCCTTGCGGCTGTTCGAACAACCGCCGCCACACTGGTCCCGGCAACTGGCGTTTGCGGCGTGAGTGCCACACTATCTGCGGCCGTGTTCGTTGAAAAAGATTGTCTTCCCGGCAAACAGCATGGTAGCCTTGTCGAGTGGTAGCCACATGGCGCAGCAGGACTTTTAGAGTTGCATGTAACACGAAGGGAGTGGTTGGATGGATGTGGTAAAGATGCGCACGCAGACGGTAGCGGGCAGCAATAAATCGCGCGGTTTTACCTTGCTGGAGTTGCTGGTAGTCATCGTGATCATCGGTTTGCTGGCGGCCTACGTGGGCCCCAAATATTTCTCGCAATTGGGCAAGTCCGAAGTGACGATGGCCAAGGCGCAAATCAGTTCATTTGAAAAGGCGCTCGACACTTACCGCCTCGACGTGGGCCGCTATCCAAACACGGAAGAGGGCATGAACGCGCTGCTGGTGGCGCCGCCCACGGCCGGCGCCAAGTGGAACGGCCCCTACCTGCCCAAGGTGCCGTCCGATCCCTGGGGCCGTGCTTACCAGTACAAGGCGCCCGGCGCCAAAGCCGATTTCGAGATCACCTCGCTGGGCCGCGACGGCCAGCCTGGCGGCAGCGGCGACGATGCCGATATCGTCTCTCAATGAGCGTCTCCCAGTAAACGTCTCGCATAGCCCAGTCTTCACCGAAAGCCGACTTCATCATGCAGTTTGACGTACGCACCTTGTCGGCCGAGATGGTCATTTCCGAACTGGTCATCGATGGCCGCGACGAGGCTGATGCGCGTCGCCAGGTGGAGGCGCGCGGCCTGTTTGTCAGTGCCATCGCGCCGGCCGGCAAGGGACTGCGTGCCGGCGGCAAGCGCAGCGTGCTGTCGCTGGTGCTGTTCAGCCAGGAGCTGCTGGCGCTGCTGACTGCCGGCCTGGGCATCGTGGAGGGACTGGAAGCGCTGCTGGAAAAGGAGGCCAACCCCGGCACCCGCAGCGTGCTCGAGCGCCTGCTGGCGGGCCTGCGCGACGGCCAACGGTTTTCCGCCGTGTTGGCCGAGCAGCCCGACCTGTTCCCGCCGCTGTACATCGGCATCGTCAAGGCGGCCGAAGGCACGTCCGACCTGCCAAGGTCGTTGTCGCGTTTCATCGACTACCAGCAGCGCATCGACCTGGTGCGCGGCAAACTGGTGTCGGCCGCGATCTACCCGTGCATCCTGCTGCTCGTTGGCGGTGGCGTGAGCCTGTTCCTGATCGGTTACGTGGTGCCGCGCTTTGCCGAGGTGTACCAGGGCGCCGGGCGCGACCTGCCGTGGCTGTCGCAGCAAATGCTCAACTGGGGCCAGTTCGCCGGCGCCCACACCGGGCTGTTGCTGGGCATGATCGCCTTTGCGCTGACGGCGCTGGTGCTCGGCGTGCGGCGGCTGCTGCGCAACGGCGGCGTGCTGCGTTTGCTGGGCCGCCTGCCGGCCATCGGCGAGCGGGTGCGCATTTACGAACTTTCGCGCTTGTACCTCACGCTCGGCATGCTCAGCGAAGGCGGCATCACCATCGTCCACGCCATCAACACCGTGCAGGGCATGGTGTCGGCCGGGCTGCGCCAGAACTTGCAGGCGGCGCGTGCCGACATCGAGTCGGGCCAGCCGCTGTCCGCCGCCTTCGAGGCGCACCAGCTGACCACGCCGATCTCGCTGCGCATGCTGCGCGTGGGTGAGCGCACCGGCGACATGGGCCCGATGCTCACCCAGTCGGCGGCGTTCTACGACGGCGAGATCACGCGCTGGATCGAACGCTTTACCCGTACCTTCGAACCGTTGCTGATGGCCGGCATCGGCCTGGTGGTGGGCGCCATCGTGGTGCTGCTGTATATGCCGATCTTCGATCTGGCGGGAGATATGTCATGAGCGCCGACGCGCTGCCTGTAGAAATGGCGCCCGTGATCGATGCCGCGCTGCTGGCGCGCGCTCGCCACTTGCGCGCACAATCGAAGCGCACACTGGTCGAGGAGCTCGAAGGCTTGGCCGGGCTGGAGCCGCGCCAGCTGGTGCAGGCGCTGGCGCAGCCGTTCGCCATGCCGGTGCTGGAGACGGCCGACATGCTGGCCTGCGCGCCGGCCTTCGATCTGCTGCCGCTGTCGCAGGCGATGGCGCGCCACTGCGTGCTGCTGCGCACGCTGCCGGCGCAGGCAGGGGAACATGCGGGCCAGCTGCTGGCGGTAATCGCCGACCCGTTCGACCTCGACCTGCAAACATGGTTATCGACGCAGGCGCGCGCCACGCCGCACGCGCCGCTGCCGATGCGGCTGGCGCTGCGGGCCGACATCCAGGCCTATTTGTCCAAGCAGGAGGAGTCGGCGCGCGCCACCGACAACCTGCTGCCCGGCGCCAGCGAAGGGCGGCGCGACGGCAAGACCGCCGCCGTGCTGTCGTTCGCGTCGGTGTCGGAAGCGGCCAGTCCCGCCGTGCGGCTGGTCAACTCCACGCTGTACGATGCGCTCAAGGCCGGCGCGTCTGACATTCACCTGGAAAGCACAGCTGGCGGCCTGGCCGTGAAGTACCGCGTCGATGGCGTGCTCGATCACGCCACCGCCGTCAACGGTATCGAGGTAGCGGAGCAAATCATCTCGCGCCTGAAAGTGCTGGCCGAACTCGATATCGCCGAGCGCCGCGTGCCGCAGGATGGCAGCTTCCGGGTGGAGGCGGGCGGCCGCGAGATCGACCTGCGCGTGTCCATCATGCCCAGCATCCACGGCGAGGACGCGGTGATCCGTATCCTCGACAAGCGCGCCATGATCGAAGCCTATGGCTCGCTCACGCTCGAAGCCCTCGGCTTCGATGCGCCGTCGCTGGCCACCCTGCGCGTGCTGGCGCAGGAGGCTTACGGCATGCTGCTGGTGACCGGGCCTACCGGCTCCGGCAAGACCACCACCTTGTACGCCGCGCTCACCGAGATCCACAACGGCCGCGAAAAAATCATCACCATCGAAGACCCGGTGGAATACCAGCTGCCCGGCATCCTGCAAATCCCGGTCAACGAAAAGAAGGGCCTGACGTTTGCCAAGGGCCTGCGCTCGATCCTGCGCCACGACCCTGACAAGATCATGGTCGGCGAAATCCGCGACCGCGAAACGGCGGAAATCGCCGTGCAGTCGGCGTTGACCGGCCACCTGGTGCTCACCACCGTGCACGCCAATAATGTGTTCGACGTGTTCGGCCGCTTTACCCACATGGGCATCGATCCGTACGCGTTCGTTTCGGCCTTGAACGGCATCTGGGCCCAGCGCCTGGTGCGCATCAACTGCCCGCACTGCGCCGCGCAGTACACGCCGGACGACGCCGAACTGGCCAGCGTGGGCCTGACCCGCGCCGAAGCGCAGGACTACCTGTTCATGCAGGGCAAAGGGTGCGGCGACTGCCGCGGTACCGGCTACAAGGGCCGCCGTTCGATCGCCGAGATCCTCACCCTCAACGACGAAATCCGCGAGCTGATCGTCGACAAGCGGCCGATCCGCCAGATCAAGCAGGCCGCCCACGCCAACGGCACCCGCAGCCTGCGACTGGCCGCGCTGGAACTGGTCAAGCGCGGCGGCACCACGCTCACCGAGATCAAGCGGGTGACCCTGCATGCGTAACATGACAATGGCCATCGGACAATCGCTGCATCTCGGACAATCGCTGCGCATCGGCATCGCGCCGCACGCGGTGGGCCTGCTGCGCGTGAGCCGCTGGCGAGGTGCGCCGGTCACGGTGCTGGCCGAGCACACCATTGCCGCGTCGTCCGCGCACCCGTTCGACGCCATCGCCAACGCCTTGCGCACCTTGTTGAACGAGCAGGGCGTGGAACGCTGGCCGGCGGCATTCGTGCTGGCCGACGAACTGGCGCGCCTGTGGCGGGTGACGCCACCGCAGGGCGCCACCCGGCTTGACGACTTGCAAGCTGCCGCCGGCCTGCGCTTCCAGTCGCTGTACGGCGAGCCGCCGGCGGCCTGGCAGATCGGCGCCGACTGGAGCGCGGTGCAGCCGTTCTTTGCCGCTGCCGTGCCGCGCGCCTTGCTGGCGTCGCTCACGCTGGTGGCCGAAGAATTCCGGTTGGCTGTCGTCGGCGTGGAGCCGCATTTTATCAGCGCCTGGAACCGCTGGCACGGCGGCCTCAAAGCCGGCGCCTGGTATGCGCTGGTGCACGACGGCCTGATGACGCTGGCCCCGGTCGCCGCTGACGGCGTGCGCGCACTGAGGGTACTGCCGGTGCCGCCCGGCGCCGACCAGGCCTGGCTCACCCAGACCTTGCAGCGCGAGGCGTTGCTGCTCGACCTGCCGCCGCCAGCGCTGTTGCAGGCCTGTGGCGCGGTGCCGGCAGCCTGGCTGCGCGCGGCCGGGGTGGCCAATTCTGCTGGCACGGCCGCAGCGCCGGTCCGCTGCGAGGCGCTCGACCACGCACGGAAGGCGGTGTACGCGGGCTTTTCGCCGGTGGCGCAACTGGCCTGGGGAGGCGCACGATGACCAAGAGATCACGGGCCATGCGCATCGACTTCGCGCCGCGCAGCCTGCGCCGCACGCTGTTCCACGCCCATCCGGCGCTGCTGGCGGTGGGCGCATTGGGCGTGCTGCTGTGCACGGGCGCGGTGCTGTCCGCCACCCGGCTGGCCGACGAACGGCGCGACCGCGCGCAGCAGCTGCAACACGTGCAGGAGCGGGCGGCGGCCATGTCGGCGCGGCCGGCGCAGGTGGCCATGGTGGACATTCCCGAAGCGGAGGCTGCATTCGTCAACGGCGCCATCGCCCAACTGAACCTGCCGTGGCGCGAGTTGCAGGACGCCGTGGCGTCGGCCACGCCACCGGCCATCGCGCTGATCGCGCTGGAGCCCGACGCGCGCAAGCAGGTGCTCAAGATTACCGCCGAAGCGGCATCGAGCGACGACATGGTGGATTACGTCTCGCAACTCAAGCAGCAGGAAGCTTTCAGCGCAGTGGCCCTCACGCGGCACGACGTGCAGGAGACCGACCCGCATCGGCCGTTGCGCTTTCAACTGGAGGCCACATGGGTCAATCGGTGAAGCCCGCCCCCGGCGCAGGTACGGGCACCGGCGCCGTCGATGCAGCCCGCGTGCAGGCATTGATCCTGCGGGCGCGGCTGGCGGTGGCGCGCGTGGGTGCGCCGGCCTGCGTGGCGGCGGCGCTGTGCGTGGCCGGGGTGGCAGCCTGGGCCTGGCTGCTGCCGCAGCGCGCCGCCCATGCGCGGCTGATGGCGCAACCGCTGCCCACGCCAGCCTCGCTGCTGGCGCAGCAGCCGGCGGTGCCGCCGCCGTCGGCCAACCAGAACCTGGCCGACTTCTATGCCACGCTGGGCGAAAAACGCCACGCCGAACAGCAGGTGCGCACCCTGTTCGACCTGGCCGCCAAAGCAGGCCTGGCGCTGAACCAGGGCGAATATAAATCCAGCTACGACAAGGCCCGCCGGGTGAGCACGTACCAGGTCACCCTGCCCGTCAAGGGCGGCTACCAGCCGCTATGGCAGTTCGCCATGAACGGCTTGCGCGACATGCCGTTTGCCGCGCTCGACGAGGTGAGCTTCCGCCGCGAGACCATTGCCGATCCGGTGGTGGAGGCGCGCTTGCGCTTCACGTTCTACCTCAAGGATGCGCCATGAAGCCGTACCACATCGTGATGGGACTGGCCCTGGCCGGCGCTGCCGCGCTGGTGCTGTTCGGCGACCGCACGCCGGCCGGCGAGATCGTCGAACCGGTGGTGCGCCGTGGCGCGCCTGCCATCGCAGTATCGGACCGTGTGCGCGACCGTGCCGGGGCCGGGGCCAGGCCCGACGTGGCCATCGCGCGCCTGGTGCCGCGCGCGCAGCTGGTGGGCGCAGCGGGTGACGCCACCTTCGGCGCCGGGGAGGGCGTGTTCCTAGGCCAGAACTGGAATCCGCCGCAGCAACAGCAGCAGCCCACGGCCGCCGAGCGCGCGGCCGCCAACGCACCGGCGCCACCGCCGATGGCGCCGCCGGTGCCATTCAACTATTTCGGCAAGGCCGTGCAGGATGGCGCCTGGGAGGTGTACCTGGCGCGCGGCGACAAGACCTATATCGCCCGCAACCACAGCGTGATCGAGGGTGCCTGGCGCGTCGACCGCATCGCGCCGCCGCTGCTCACCGTGAC
Organism: Duganella zoogloeoides; assembly: GCF_034479515.1. Lineage (NCBI taxonomy): Bacteria > Pseudomonadati > Pseudomonadota > Betaproteobacteria > Burkholderiales > Oxalobacteraceae > Duganella > Duganella zoogloeoides. Next base: position 4,417,375 of record NZ_CP140152.1, on the reverse strand, counting down.
TTACCTGCCATTGAACCAGGTGCAACAGATAAATATTGGAGCAATAGACTAATGGCGAGCCATGTAAAAAAAACCGGCCGGCAATTTGCGTTGCCGCCGCTGCTGGCCCTGGTGCTGGCGCTGGGCGGCTGCGCCGGCCAGATGGCCTACCGCGACGGCAATACGCTGATGGCGCAGGACCAGGTGGAGGCAGGTTTGCTCAAGTACCAGGAAGCGCTCAAGGCCGAGCCGACCAACGCCGAATACCGCGCCGCGTACGTGCAGGCGCGCGACCGCGCGGCGCAGGGTTTTATCCGCGCGGCCGAACGCCAGTTGGCCGACGGCCAGCCCGAGCTGGCCGAGCAGGGCTGGCGCCGCGCCCTGGCGCTCGATCCGGCCAACGAGCGCGCCCGCGCCGGCTTGCGCACGCTCGAGCGCAACGCCCGCCAGGCCAAGCTGCTGGCGATCGCGCGCGAGCATGTGGCCAGGGGCGAATACGACCTGGCCAAACAGCGCCTCAATGCACTGCTGACCGAGACGCCGTCCAACGAGCCCGCGCGCCAGTTGCTGCGCGAGGTGACGGAAAAGACCGCGCCGTCCGCCGTCGAAACCGGTCTGGCAAAAGCATACAAGCAGCCGATCACCATCGAGTTCCGCGATGCACCGCTGAAGCAGGTGTTCGAGGTGATCTCGCGCCGCTCCAACCTGAACTTCGTGTTCGACAAGGACGTCAAGACCGACCAGCGCACCACGGTCCTGCTGCGTAACAGCACCGTCGAGGCGGCGATCTATTTCCTGCTGCTGACCAACCAGCTCGAGCAGCAGGTGATGGACGCCAACACGGTACTGATTTATCCGAATACGGCCGCCAAGCAGAAGGAATACCAGGAGATGACGGTCAAGACCTTCTACCTGGCCAACGCCGACGCCAAGATGGTGGCCAACACCCTCAAGACCATCCTCAAGACGCGCGACGTGGTGGTCGATGAAAAGCTCAACCTGCTGATCGTGCGCGACAACCCGGAGGCGATCCGCCTGGCCGAGCGCGTGATCGCCACCCAGGACATGCCCGAAGCGGAAGTGATGCTGGAAGTGGAAATCCTGGAGGTCAAACGCAGCACGCTGATGAACCTCGGCGTGCAGTGGCCGACCAGCATCGGCATCAACCCGCTGACCGACCTTGCCGGCGATCTGACGGTCAACGAGTTGCGCAACCTGAACTCGGACCGCATCCTGCTGTCCGGGATCAGCGGCGCCATCAACATCAACAAGACCGACACCGACTCCAACCTGCTGGCCAATCCGCGCATCCGCGTACGCAACAAGCAAAAGGCGAATATCGTCATCGGCGACAAGCTGCCGGTGGTCACGCCCACCGTGTCGGGCGGCGTGGGTGGCTTTGCCAGCGAGAGCGTGACCTATGTCGATGTAGGCCTCAAACTGGCGGTGGAGCCGACCATTTACCTGAACGACGAAATTGCCATCAAGGTGGAGCTGGAAGTGAGCAACCTGGTCAGCACCTTGACGACCAAAAATGGCAGCACCGCGTACCAGCTGGGCACGCGCCAGGCCAGCACCACCTTGCAACTGAAGGATGGCGAGAACCAGGTGCTCGCGGGCCTGATCAACAACGAGCAGCGCGGCACCGGCAACAAGATTCCCGGCGCCGGTGATTTGCCGATCCTGGGCCGCCTGTTCGGCACCCAGCGCGACGACAACCAGAAGACTGAGATCGTGCTGTCGATCACGCCGCGCCTGATCCGCAACGTGCAGCGGCCCGAGGCCTCCGCCTCGGAATTCTCGGCCGGCACCGACGCCAGCTTCCGCCGCCGCCCCGACCTGAGCGCGCGTCCCGCCGTGCAAATGCCGGCGCTACCGGGCGCCCAGCCACGGCCGGGCGTGGGCGCGGTGGTCGAACTGGCGCCGCCTGCGCAAACCGCGCCGGTGACGTTGTCGCCGTCGCAGCCTTCCGGTCCGTCGCCGCAGCAACTGCAACAGCAGCAGTTCCAGCAAATGCAGCAGCAACAGCAATTGCAGCAGCAACAGCAGCCGCCACAATCGGGTCAGCCGGCGGAGCAGGCCGCGCCGCCGGCCGAACCTGCACCGCCAGCTACGCCTGCGCCAGCAGCGCCGGTGGAAGAATCACCGATCCCCTCGGTACCGCCGCCGGTGCAAGATGTGCCGCTGTCGCGCGGCCAGCCCGCGCCGTTGCCGCCGGCGTCGGGCCAGCCCCGCCCGCTGCAATGACCGGGACCTGACAACGATGCGCGCGCGCGGCTTTACCCTGATCGAACTGCTGGTGACGCTGGCCATTGTCGGCCTGCTGGGCGCACTGGTGATTCCGACCGCGCAAGTGGTGGTGCAGCGGCGCCAGGAGCAGGACTTGCGCGAGGCGCTGCAACAGATCCGCAGCGCCATCGACGCGTACAAGCTGGCTTACGACCAGGGGCGGGTGACGCGCAGCGTGACGTCCACCGGCTACCCGGGCCGCCTCGACGTGTTGGTCGAGGGCGTGCCTGACATCCAGAACCCCAAGCAGGCCAAGATTTACTTCCTGCGCCGGGTGCCGCGCGATCCGTTCAATCCCGATGCGGCGCTGACCGATGCGCAAACCTGGGGCAAGCGCAGCTACGCCAGCGAAGCCGACGATCCGCGCGAGGGCGACGATGTCTACGACGTCTACAGCCTGAGCGAGAAAGCGGGCCTGAACGGCGTGCCCTACAAAAAGTGGTGATCATGAAAAAAACGGCCAGGGGCTTCACACTGATCGAACTGCTGGTGGTGCTGGGCATCGTCGCGCTGATGCTCACGCTGGCCGTGCCGCGCTACTTCCCCAGCGTGGACAAATCGAGGGAGGTGGTACTGGCCGATAACCTGCGCAACCTGCGCGGGCTGATCGACCAATATTACGGTGACACGGGCCGCTATCCCGATTCGCTGGACCAGCTGGTGGAGAAAAAATACCTGCGTGCGCTGCCGCGCGATCCGATCACCGATAGCGACAGTACCTGGATCATCGTGCCGCCCGAGGATGGCCTGAAGGGCAATGTGTACGACATCAGGAGCGGGGCGCCGGGCAATGACCGCAGCGGCAAGCCTTACGCCGACTGGTGATGCGCGGCCGGCCAGCACATCCACGCCGGGAAGGCGGTTTTACCTACCTGAGCGTGATCATCGTGGTAGCGATCATCGGGCTGGTGGCCGCCGCGTCGCTCAAGCTGGGCGCCACGGTCCAGCGCAGCCGCGCCGAGCAGCAACTGCTGGTCATTGGCGGCGCCTTCAGCGATGCGCTGCAAAGCTATGCCGACGCCACGCCGGCCGGCCAGCCGCCGCAACCGCCGTCGCTCAAGGAACTGCTGCGCGACCCGCGTTTTCCCACGCCGCGCCGCCACTTGCGCAAGATCTTTGTCGATCCGATGACGGGCAAGGCAGAGTGGGGCATCGTGTACCTGGGCGGGACAACCGGCGTGATGGCGGTGTACAGCCTGTCGGATGCGCGGCCGGTCAAAATCGGCAATTTCCCGGCGCGCTTCCAGAGCCTGGCGGGCAAGCGCAAGATTTCGGAGTGGCGTTTCGTGGCCAGCGGCCCCGGCACGCCGGGCACGCAAGGCGCCAATACCGGCGCCGCGCCGGCAGATGCACCGCCCGGCGCCGCGCTGCCGCAGCCGTTGCCGGAATTGCCGCCCGCCCGGCCGCCGGCCGAACCCGAGCCCGAACCCGAGCCTGCGTCCGAACCTGAACCCCGGAACGAGGCGGTAATGCCGCCAAGTTAAGCCTTTCCCGACAGCAAACTGATGATTCGTCATTCCCGCGCAGGCGGGAATCCACAGGAAGCGTGGTCATGAGCTCAGCATAGATTCCCGCTTTCGCGGGAATGACGGCTCTTAACTTGGTGGCATTGGGAACGAGGCAGCGCAGTCCACCGCGACCTGATGCCAATGCCGTCAGGTCATGCGGGCGGCTGGTTTTGCCAGACTAAAACGTCGCCCGCACCGGCCGCGCTCAGCGCATGCGGAGCTTGATTGCACGGCACGGAAACCTGGTGCGCGAGGTCAGCGCGCCATGCGCTTGAAGTCGCGCGGCCGGAATCCCAGTACCAGCAGCGCGCCAAAGTACACCACGCAGCACACGCCGATCACCAGGAACAGCGCTCCCACGCGCAGCAGGGGCTGGTGCTGCATGGCCAGCCAGTTGACGTGGCTGGCGCCGTACCAGGCCGTGGCGCCCATCAGCGCACAGGCGATCACCAGCTTGGCAAAAAACAGCGGCCAGCCTGGCTTGGGCCGGTAGATGTCGCGCTTGCGCAGGCCGATATACAAGAAGCTGGCGTTCACGCAGGCGCCCAGACTGATCGACAGCGCCAGGCCGGCCACCGCCAGGTACGGCACGAAGATCATGTTCATCAACTGGGTGGCGACCAGTACGCCGATGGCGATGCGCACCGGCGTGCGGATGTCCTGCTGCGCATAAAAGGCCGGCGCGAGGGTCTTGACCAGGATGATGCCGAGCAGGCCCACGCTGTAGGCGATCAGCGGTTCGGACGAGGCTTGCGTGGCGGCGGCGGTAAAGGCACCGTTCTGGAACAGGGTGGCGATCAGCGGTTCGGCCAGCGTGGCCAGGCCGACGGCGGCCGGCATGGCCAGCAGGAAGGTCAGGCGCAGGCCCCAGTCGAGTAGCGACGAGTACTCTTCGCGGTCGCCGCTATTGTTGGCTTTCGACAGGCTCGGCAGCAGGATGGTGCCCAGCGCCACGCCCAGCAGCGCGGTGGGGAATTCCATCAGGCGGTCGGCATAGGTCAGGAACGAGATGCTGCCCTCGGCCAGGCGCGAGGCGATGCCGGTATTGATCAACAGGCTGATCTGGGCGGCAGACACTGCAAACACGGCCGGTCCCATTTTTTTTAATACGCGGCGCACGCCGGCGTCGCGCAGGCCGATGGCCGGATTCCACGACAGCCGTGGCAACATGCCGATCTTGATCAGCGCCGGAATCTGGATCGCCACCTGCAGCACGCCGCCCACGAACACGGCGATCGCCATCGCGTAGATCGGCTGTTCCAGGTGTTGTTGCAAAAACAGCGATGCCAGGATCGACGAGATATTCAGCAGCACCGGGGTAAACGCCGGAATCTTGAACTCGCTCCAGGTATTGAGGATGCCGCCAGCGAGCGCCACGAAGGCCATGAACGAGATGTAGGGGAACATCAGGCGCGTCATCCACACGCCGGCGTCGAACGACTCGGGGGCGAGGCCGCCGCCGACAGCGAGCAGCAGCGCGGGCGCGGCGATGATGCCGATGATTGTGACCACCAGCGTGGCCCACACCAGCGTGGTGCCCACGTGGTCGGCCAGCGAACGGGTTTCTTCCAGCGTTTTCTTGTTCTTGTATTCGGATAAAATGGGCACGAACGCCTGCGAGAACGCGCCCTCGGCAAACAGCCGGCGCAGCAGGTTGGGCAGGCGGAACGCGATGTTGTAGGCATCCGTCATGCCGCCGGCGCCAAAGGCGCGGGCAATTAAAATGTCACGCAACAACCCGGTGATACGGGACAGCATGGTCATGCTGGAGATGGCGGCGAGGGTTCTGAGCAAGTTCATGGGGCATGATTATAGTTGCTCCGGGCGGAAAAGATCGCTATAATCGCTGGCTGTACAGAATTCTGTTATGCAGACAATAATTGTTTGGCAGGCAGCAGTTTGACTCACTTGGTTCGGCACACGAACGACCTGTTTGGCAAACGATAATGTTTGCAAACTACCTTTATTTTAGGAAATTCCATGGCAAATACCGCACAAGCGCGCAAACGTGCTCGTCAAGCAGTTAAACAAAACGCGCACAACTCGTCGCAGCGTTCGACCCTGCGCACTGCAATCAAAGCAGTTCGTAAAGCAATCCAGGCTGGCGACAAAGCCGCTGCTGCTGAAATCTTCCAGAAGTCGGTGTCGACCATCGACAGCATCGCTGACAAGAAGATCATCCACAAAAACAAGGCCGCTCGCCACAAGAGCCGCCTGGCCGCTGCTGTCAAGGCACTGGCAACCGCCGCTTAATTCCCCCTTCGGGAATAGCAGCAAAAACCCGCCTGGCTTCGGCCAGCGCGGGTTTTTTCGCATTGGCAGCGGGTTATGCTCCGGCCGGCGGCCGGAGCTGGTTCCTAGGGCTTGAGATCCTTCGAAGACACTTCCATCCACTCGCCCGGCAGCAGCGGATGGGTGGCCAACGAGATGCCGCCAATGGCGGTGCGCAGCAGCCGCAAGGTCGGCAAACCTACCGCTGCCGTCATGCGCCGGACCTGGCGGTTCTTCCCTTCCTGTAACGTGATCGCCAGCCAGCTGGTGGGCTGTTCGGCGCGCTGGCGGATCGGCGGATTGCGGGGCCACAGCCATTCGGGTTCGGCGATGCGCACGGCCTGGCAGGGCAGGGTGGTGAAGTCGCCGAGCTCGATCGGCGCCTGCAGCCTGGCCAGGCTGGCCGCGTCGGGCACGCCGTCCACCTGCACCAGGTACACCTTGGCTTCCTTGTGGTCGGGGTGGGCGATGGCGTGCTGCAGCTTGCCGTCGTCAGTGAGCAGCATCAGGCCTTCGCTGTCGTAGTCGAGGCGGCCGGCGGGGTAGATGTTGGGAATGGCCAGATGGTCGGCCAGGGTGGCCTTGCCGTCCTGCGGCGAGAACTGGCACAGGACCTGGAACGGTTTGTTAAAAAGTATGAGGGCCATGCTGTAGAGGGTGGGATTGGTGTAGGCTAGCGCCTCGCATGATAGTCGTGCATAATGCGAAACAGTGTCTTATGTCTTATAGAAGAGTAGTTGGCTTCTTGATCCTGGAGCAGCATTGTAGCTGTTTGCCCGGTGTCCCCTGGTGCCCATTTAGGAGTACGCGATGTACCAACATATCAATGTCCCTGCCGACGGCCAGAAAATCACCGTCAACGCCGATTTTTCCCTGAATGTGCCAGATAATCCGATCATCCCCTTCATCGAGGGCGATGGTACCGGCATCGACGTCACGCCGGTGATGATCAAGGTGGTCGATGCCGCTGTCGCCAAGGCGTACGGCGGCTCCCGCAAGATCCACTGGATGGAAATCTACTCGGGCGAAAAATCGACCCGCGTGTATGGCCCCGACGTCTGGCTGCCCGAAGAAACCCTGGCCGTGCTCAAGGACTACGTGGTGTCGATCAAGGGCCCGCTGACCACGCCGGTGGGCGGCGGCATCCGCTCGCTCAACGTGGCGCTGCGCCAGCAACTGGACCTGTACGTGTGCCTGCGCCCGGTGCGCTACTTCCCCGGCGTGCCGTCGCCGGTCAAGGAGCCGGAAAAAACCCAGATGGTGATCTTCCGTGAAAACTCCGAAGACATCTATGCCGGCATCGAGTACGAGCAGGGGTCGGAAGGCGCGAAAAAACTGATCGACTTCCTGGTCAGGGAAATGGGCGTGAAAAAGATCCGCTTCCCGGAAACCTCGGGCATCGGCGTCAAGCCGGTCTCGATCGAGGGCACGCAGCGCCTGGTACGCAAGGCGTTGCAGTACGCCATCGACAACGACAAGCCTTCGGTGACCATCGTCCACAAGGGCAACATCATGAAATACACCGAGGGTGGCTTCCGGGACTGGGCCTACCAGGTGGCGGTCGAGGAATTCGGCGCCGAGCTGATCGACGGCGGCCCGTGGTGCAAATTCAAGAACCCGAAGACCGGCCGCGACATCGTCATCAAGGATTCGATCGCTGATGCATTCTTGCAACAAATTCTGCTGCGTCCGGCCGAGTACAGCGTGATTGCCACCCTGAACCTGAACGGCGACTACATCTCCGACGCGCTGGCGGCCCAGGTGGGCGGCATCGGCATCGCTCCGGGCGCCAATATGTCCGACTCGGTGGCCATGTTCGAAGCCACCCACGGCACCGCGCCCAAGTACGCGGGCAAGGATTACGTCAACCCCGGTTCGCTGATCCTGTCGGCCGAAATGATGTTGCGCCACATGGGCTGGACCGAGGCGGCCAACCTGGTCATCAAGGCCATGGAGCGCTCGATCATCTCGAAAAAAGTCACCTACGATTTCGCCCGCCTGATGGACGGCGCCACCCAGGTGTCGTGCTCGGGCTTTGGCGAGGTGATGGTCGAGAACATGGAATAAGCAGGGGATCATCCACTGTCAAAGCTCCGTTCCTGCGCAGGGCGGAGCTTTTTTCATTCGGGGGAGCAATTGCGCCGCGTAGGATCGGTACAACACTTCGCCTCGGTCGAACCCAACCGTACGGGCGAAAAAAAACCCCGCAGACGGGGTTTTTGTACATCGATGCCACCAAATTACGTGGACTGGATGTTGGAAGCTTGCTTGCCTTTAGGGCCTTGCGTGACTTCGAATTGAACTTTTTGACCTTCTTTGAGGGTCTTAAAACCGTTCATGTTGATTGCGGAGAAGTGCGCGAACAAATCTTCGCCGCCGTCATCTGGAGTGATGAAGCCAAAACCTTTGGAATCATTGAACCACTTAACAGTACCTGTTGCCATAAAAAGAACTTTCAAAATTAAAACTGATCACACGAGCCATAAAAGCAAGATGCTTCTTGCCCCTCCTCACGCCTCACTTCTTATCAACATGTACATTTCTGCACGGAGCCGATAACGCATTGTTAGCGGACCAAATTTGAAAGTCAAGCAGATTTATGGGCATTTTGCTACTTTTAATCGAATTGGTTGAAAAGCAACTCTTGTAATTGACAAACCGGACGCCATCTGCGGCAAGTCAGGAAAACGCGTAAGATGGAAAACAATTAGTTGTGCATGGTGAAATGCACATTGCATCAACCCCGAAAGCATTAGAATATAAGCGTATGGCAACCAAGCATGACACCGAAACCCTACTGGAGCGGCAAGCGCTGAAACCCCCACCGTTGTTCCAGGTGGCGCTGCTAAATGACGACTACACGCCGATGGAGTTCGTCGTTGCCATCATCCAGGAGTATTTCAACAAAGACCGTGAAACAGCCACGCAAATAATGCTCAGTGTTCATCGCTACGGCAAAGGAGTGTGCGGCGTGTTCTCAAAAGATATAGCCAGTACCAAAGTGGAGTTCGTTTTAACGCACGCACGCAAGGCGGGGCATCCCCTGCAATGCGTGATGGAGGAAGTATGATTGCGCAGGAATTGGAAGTAAGTTTGCACATGGCGTTTGTCGAAGCACGACAGGCACGGCACGAATTCATCACGGTGGAGCACTTGCTGCTCGCTCTGCTGGACAACCCCTCGGCTGCCGAAGTGTTGCGCGCATGTGCCGTCAACATCGAGGATCTGCGCAAGACCTTGACCAACTTCATCGGCGATAACACGCCGACGGTGCCCGGCACCGGTGAAGTCGATACCCAGCCTACGCTCGGTTTCCAGCGTGTCATCCAGCGTGCCATCATGCACGTGCAGTCCGCCTCGAACGGCAAAAAGGAAGTCACCGGCGCCAATGTGCTGGTCGCCATCTTCGGCGAGAAGGACTCGCACGCGGTCTATTACCTGCACCAGCAGGGCGTGACCCGTCTCGACGTGGTCAATTTCATTTCGCACGGTGTGCGCAAGGACCAGCAATCGGATGCCGCCAAGGCGTCCGAAGGCGTGGAAGAGGGCGCCCCGGGCGCCGAGGGCCAGCCGAAGGAAAGCCCGCTCGACCAGTTCACGCAAAACCTCAACAAGTTCGCTGCCGAAGGCAAGATCGATCCGCTGATCGGCCGCGACGAGGAAGTCGATCGCGTGATCCAGATCCTGTGCCGCCGCCGCAAGAACAATCCGCTGCTGGTCGGCGAAGCCGGCGTGGGCAAGACCGCGATTGCCGAAGGCCTGGCCTACCGCATCACCCAGGGCGACGTGCCTGAAATCCTGCAAAACGCCGTGGTCTACTCGCTGGACATGGGCGCGCTGCTGGCCGGCACCAAGTATCGCGGCGACTTCGAACAGCGCCTCAAGGCTGTCCTCAAGCAGCTCAAGGACAACCCGGCCGGCATCCTGTTCATCGACGAGATCCACACCATCATCGGCGCCGGTTCGGCTTCGGGCGGTACGCTCGATGCATCGAACCTGCTCAAGCCGGCGTTGGCCAATGGTCAGCTCAAGTGCATCGGTGCGACCACCTACACCGAGTTCCGCGGCGTGTTCGAAAAAGACCACGCGTTGTCGCGCCGCTTCCAGAAAGTGGACGTCAACGAGCCGACCGTCGAGCAGACCGTGCAAATTCTGCGTGGCCTGAAATCGCGCTTCGAAGAGCACCATGGCGTGAAATACACGTCGTCGGCGTTGTCCACGGCGGCCGAACTGGCAGCGCGCTTCATCAACGACCGTCACCTGCCCGACAAGGCCATTGACGTGATCGACGAAGCCGGTGCGGCGCAACGCATCCTGCCGAAATCGAAGCAGAAGAAAACCATCGGCAAGACCGAGATCGAGGACATCATTGCCAAGATCGCACGCATCCCGCCGCAAACGGTCAACCAGGACGACCGCAGCAAGCTGCAAACCATCGACCGCGACCTGCGCAACGTGGTGTTCGGCCAGGATCCTGCGATCGAAGCGCTGGCGTCGGCCATCAAGATGGCGCGCGCCGGTCTCGGCAAGTCCGACAAGCCGATCGGTTCGTTCCTGTTCTCCGGTCCGACCGGCGTGGGTAAAACCGAGGTGGCCAAGCAGTTGGCGTTCATCCTCGGCATCGACCTGATCCGCTTCGACATGTCCGAGTACATGGAGCGTCACGCGGTGTCGCGCATGATCGGCGCGCCGCCGGGCTACGTCGGTTTCGACCAGGGCGGTTTGCTGACCGAAGCCATCACCAAGAAGCCGCACGCGGTGCTGCTGTTGGACGAAATTGAAAAAGCCCACCCGGACATTTTCAACATCCTGCTGCAGGTGATGGACCATGGCACGCTGACCGATAACAACGGCCGCAAGGCGGACTTCCGCAACGTGATCATCATCATGACCACCAATGCGGGCGCCGAGAGTTTGCAGAAGGCCACCATCGGCTTCACCAACTCCAAGCAGGCTGGCGACGAGATGGGCGACATCAAGCGCATGTTCACGCCGGAGTTCCGCAACCGTATCGACGCGATCATCAGCTTCCGTGCGCTGGACGAGGAAATCATCCTGCGCGTGGTCGACAAGTTCCTGATGCAGCTGGAAGAGCAGCTGCACGAGAAAAAGGTCGAAGCGATCTTCACCGAGAAGCTGCGCAAGTTCCTCGGCAAGAAAGGCTTCGATCCGCTGATGGGCGCGCGCCCGATGGCGCGCCTGATCCAGGACATGATCCGCAAGGCGCTGGCTGACGAACTGCTGTTCGGCCGCCTGGTCACCGGCGGCAAGGTCACCGTGGACCTGGACGAGAAGGACGTGGTCAAGCTGGAGTTCCCGGAACCGCCGGACGCCGCGCCCACCCTGCCACCGGAAACGGTGGAAGTGGACTAAGCGTCAACGCTGGCAGAAAAACCCGCCCACGCAAGTGGTGCGGGTTTTTTTACGTCCCGATTTTTGCCTGCCGCAGCCCGAGCTGTGCCAGAATTGTCGTTCAATCCGACAACTTAACCTGGTCTCCATGAAACTGTCCCGCCTGTCGCAACTGTTGCTGTCCGCTGGCCTGCTGGCCACCCAGATCGGCGCCCACGCCGCCGAAGCCTACTACCGATTCCCTGCCATCCGTGGCGACGCCGTGGTGTTCACCGCCGAAGGCGACTTGTGGAAGACCGGCGCCCAGGGCGGCGCGGCCCAGCGCCTGACCACGCACGCCGCTGCCGAAACCAATGCCGCCATCTCGCACGACGGCCGCTGGGTGGCGTTCACCGGCGCCTACGAGGGCGCACAGGAAGCCTACGTGATGCCGCTCGCCGGCGGCCTGCCACGGCGCATCACGTTCGAGAACGGCGCCGTGACGGTGCTAGGATGGACCGCGCAGGGCGAGGTGCTGGTCAGTACCCAGGACAGCAAGGGACCGTCGGCGCACCGCATCGTTGCGGCCGTCACACCCACCACGCTGGCGCGCCGCGTGTTTGCCGTGGCCGACGCCAACGACGCCGTGCTCGACGACGCCGGCAAGACCCTGTACTTCACCCGCTACGGTCTGGCGCTTACCAACGACAACGTCAAGAACTACCGGGGCGGCGCCCACGCGCAGCTGTGGCGCTACGATGTCGATGGCAAGGCCGAGGCGGTGCAACTGCTGGCGTCCGATGCCGGAAACAGCAAAAGACCGATGTGGTGGCAGGGTCGCCTGTATTTCATCAGCGACCGCGATGGCGCCGATAACATCTGGTCGATGACGGCCGCTGGCGCCGACCTGCGCCAGCACACGCGCCACAAGGAATGGGACGTGCGCAACGCCGCGCTGGGCGACGGCCGTATCGCCTACCAGCTGGGCGCCGATATCCACGTGCTGGACCTGGCGTCGGCCAACGACCGCCCGCTGGCGATCGACCTGGTGTCCGACTTCGACCAGCAGCGCGCACGCCAGATCCGCTCGCCGCTGGAACAGCTGACCAACGTTCAGCTGGCGGCCACGCGCGAACGGCTGGTGCTCACCGCGCGCGGACGCGTGAGCCTGGCCGGCACCGGCGCCCAGCGCCGCGTGGAAATCGCGATTTCCGAAGGCGCGCGGGCGCGCGAGGCGGTGTTCAGCCATGACGAGCGCTCGGTGTACGCCATCGTCGATACCACTGGCGAAAACGAAATCTGGAAGTACCCGGCCGACGGCTCGGGTCCGGGCGAACGCCTCACAAAAGACGGCATCAGCCATCGCTGGCAACTGTACCCGTCGCCGGACGGGCGCTGGCTTGGCCACACCGACAAGAAGGGCCGATTCTGGCTGCTGGACCTGGCCACCAAGACCAATGTCGTGATCGACGATGCCGGCAAGGCGGGCGTGGACAAGCACGACGAAATCGTCTGGTCGGCGGATAGTAAAAACCTGGCCATCGTGCGCGCCGCCAGCACCGAGCAGCGCGAGCAGATCGGCCTGTACAACCTGGCCTCGAAACAGCTGGCGTTCGTCACCAGCGACCGGTTCACTTCCGGCGCGCCGGTGTTTTCGTCGGACGGCAAGTGGTTGTACTTCCTCTCGGCGCGCAACTTCACGCTGGCCAACGGTTCGCCGTGGGGCGACCGCAACATGGGGCCCGTGTTCGACAAGCGCACCGGCGTGTATGCGCTGGCGCTGCAGCCGGGTAACCGCTTCCCGTTCAAGCCGGACGATGAACTGAGCCTGCCGGGCGAAAAGAGCGCGGTCGGCACCGAGGACAAGGCAGTCGAACAGGCGGCTGAAAAAGCGGCAGAAAAAGCCGTGGAAAAAGTCGCCAAGACCACCGACGCCAAGCCGAAGGCCAGCGCCGGCAAGACCCTGCCGGCCATCGTGTTTGCCGGCCTGCAGGACCGCCTGTACGAAGTGCCGCTGGCGCCGGGGAACTACCGCGCGCTGGCGATGGACGACAAGCGCCTGTACTACCTCGAGAGCGAAGATCCAGGCGGCAAAGCCATCTTGAAGACGCTGGCCATCGCCGCCAACGGCCCGCAGCCGGAAACCTTTGCCAGCAATGTGCGCGAGTTCGACCTGGCGCGCGACAAGAAACACGTTTATTACCGCACCTTTGCCGCCGGCCCGGGCGAGATGATCATCGTCGATGCGGGCGCCAAGGCGCCAACCGATATCTCCAAGGCCAGGGTCAAGGTGGACGACTGGAGTTTCACGTCCAACCCGCGCCTGGAGTGGAAGCAGATGTTCAACGACGCCTGGCGCATGCACCGCGATTTCCTCTACGACGCCAATATGCGCGGCGTGGACTGGGCCGGCATGCGCCAGAAATATGCGCCGCTGGTCGAGCGCGTGACCGACCGCGCGGAACTCAACGATATCCTGGGCATGATGGTGAGCGAAGTGGGCGCGTTGCACTCGCAGATCCGTCCCGGCGACTTGCGCCGCTCGGCGCCGGAAGGCACGCCGGCCGGCCTGGGCGCGCTGCTCACCCGTACTGCCGATGGCTACCAGGTCGATCACATCTACCGCAGCGAACCGGAGCTGCCGTCCGAGCGCGGGCCGCTGGCGCAGGCCGGCGTGGACATCAAGGAGGGCGAGATCATCACCGCCGTCAACGGCAAGCCGGCCAGCGAAGCGCGCGACATCGCCGACCTGCTGCTCAACCAGGCCGGCAAGCAGGTGCTGTTGCAGGTCAAGGACAAAAACAACCGCAGCCGGCCGGTGATCGTGCTGCCGGTGGACATGACCAGGCAAGCGGCGCTGCGCTACAGCGACTGGGAACAGAGCCGCGCACGCCAGGTGGAGGCGGCGTCCGGCGGACGTATCGGCTACCTGCACCTGCGCGCCATGGGCGCGCGCGACATCGCCTCGTTCGCACGCGACTTCTACGCCAATGTCAACCGCGAAGGCCTGATCATCGACGTGCGCCGCAATAACGGCGGCAATATCGACAGCTGGATCATCGAAAAACTGCTGCGCAAGGCGTGGGCGTTCTGGTCGTCGCCGGGCAGCCAGCCCGCACCGAATATGCAGACCACGTTCCGCGGCCACCTGGTGGTGCTGATCGACCAGCTGACGTATTCCGACGGCGAGACCTTTGCAGCGGGCGTCAAAGCCCTGGGACTGGCGCCGCTGGTGGGTATGCGCACTGCCGGCGCCGGCGTCTGGCTCAGCGATAACAATCGCCTGAGCGACGACGGCATGGCGCGGGTGGCGCAGAACGGCCAGTTCAATACGGCCGACGGCCACTGGCTGATCGAAGGCGTGGGCGTGACGCCGGACGTGGAAGTGGACAACCTGCCGCATGCTACCTTCACCGGCCAGGATCGCCAGCTGGAAGTGGCGCTGGACCTGCTGGCGCAAAAGCTCAAGGCGCAGCCGGTGCAGCCCTATACGCCGCAGAAGATTCCCGCGTTGAAGTAAGGTGTGCGAAAGCGGACAGCGCCGGTGTTCGACTATGAACAGCCGGTGCTGAATGCGCGATTCCCGGCGCGGAAAGTGCCGTGGCACGCTAGTTGCAATGTCACGGCATCGCCACTTCAGGACACGCAATGAAACTCCAGGACTTCCGCATCGGCTGGCACACCTTGCTGCACGAACCCGGCTACTCGCTGGTCGTGATCCTCGGCCTGGCCGTCGGCCTGTGCACCTGCATCCTGCTGCTCGGGTACGTCCGCTATTCGCTGCAATACGATGCGCACGTACCTAACGCCGACCGGATGGTCGTGGTCACGCAGCGCTACAACGTCGATCCCCAATCGCCGCTGCACGACGTGGCGCCGGCTTTCCTGCGCCAGACCGCCCTGGCAACGCCCGGGGTGGTGGACGCCACCGTGTTCTTCCCGTCGCGCCCCGAGACCACGCCGCTGGTGGTGCGCATCGGCGAGCACCGCCAGCACTTGCAGGGACTGCTGGTGCTGCCCGGCTTTGCCGACATGCTGGAATTGCAGGCGGTGCAGGGCGACCTGCGCCAGGCGCTCGCGCAGCCCGATGCCGTGGTGCTCACTCAGGCCACCGCGCAGCGGCTGTTCGGCACCACCGACGCCATGGGCCGCACCATGCAGGCCGAAGGCAAGACGGTGCGCGTGGGCGCGGTCGTGCGCACGCCGCCACCGACCACCACGATCCCGTTCGACTCGCTGCTGGGCGCGAACTCCACCCTCACCGACCCGATGGTGCGCGACGAACTGCTCACCGGCCAGCAAGGCTGGATGGGCAAGGTGCTGCTGCGGGTGAAGTCCGAGGCTGCGCTGCCGGCCATCGTCGCGGCGTTGCAGCAGGCGGTCGATCGCGCGCCCAGCCTGCGCAATGTGCCGCCCGAAACGCTGGCGCGGCTGGGACCGCGCAAGATCATGGACATCGGCGTCACGCCGCTGCGCCGCGCCTACTTCGACCACCAGGTGCAGGGCAACCGCGTGTTCAAGCCCGGCAACCGTGCCAACCCGGCGGTGGTTGCCGCGCTGGCCGCCATCGCGCTGCTGGTGCTGGCGCTGGCTGCCATCAATTACGTCAACCTGGCCACCATCCGCGTGCTGCGCCGCCAGCGCGAGGTGGCGGTGCGCAAGGTTCTGGGCGCCAGTGCGCGCCGCCTGGTGCTGCACTTTGTGGTGGAATCGGTGGCGGTGTCCGTGGTGGCCACCGTGCTGGGACTGGTGCTGGCGTGGCTGGCGCTGCCGCAGTTCTCGCTGCTGATGAACCGCGACCTCGATGGCCTGCTGTCGCTGCCGCACATCGCCGCCGCGCTGGCGCTGGGCGCCTTGCTGGGCATGGCGACGGCGCTGTACCCGGCGTGGATCGCGGTGCGCGTGCTGCCCACGCAGGTGCTGGCCGGACGTGGGAACAGCGAATCGATGGCCGGCATGCGCTGGCGCCGCGCGCTGACTATCGGGCAGGTGGCGATCGCCATGGGCTTTGTGAGCGTGACCGCCGCCGTGGCCTGGCAGACCGCGTTCGCGCTGCACGTCTCGCCGGGCTTCGATCCCGCGCCGTTCGTCATCGTCGATCTGCCGGCGCCGGTGCGGGACAGCGCGCCCGCGCGCGCGTTCATGACCGCGCTGGCTGCGCAGCCGGGCGTGCAGGGCATCGCCATTTCGGAAGACCCGGTGGGGAGGCTCGACCAGGCGTGGACGCGCGAACTGCGGCGTGAGGGCGGTCCTGGTGCGGGCATGGAAATGAAAGGCGTGAGCGCCAATTTCTTCCAGCTGTATCGCATCGCGCCCGAAGCCGGCCGGCTGTTCCAGCCCGCACTGGACAAGGAAGACGATCCGGTACCGGCCGTGCTCAACGCGATTGCCACCCGCGACCTTGGCTTTGCCTCGCCGCAGGCTGCGGTGGGACAGGTGGTGCTGTTTACCGGTTTCGACGGCAAGGTCGTGCGCAAGCGCGTGGTGGGCATCGCGCCCGACCTGCATTTCCATACGCTGCGCGAGGCGCCGCGCGCCACCGCCTACGAGCTATGGACGGCAGGCGTGGCGCTGAGCGTGCGTGCTGCGGTTCCGGCCGCGCAGGTGGAAGCGATGGTACGCGACCTGTGGCCGCGCTACTTCCCTGATGCGATCATGCACACCCAGCGCGCCAGCGCTATCCTGGCGGCGAACTACGCCGACGAATCGCGCCTGTCCACGCTGCTGGTCATTGCCACCGCCATCGCGCTGGCGATTGCCGCGTTCGGCACCTACGTGCTGTCGGCTACCACCGTGCAGCGCCGCGCCAGGGAGATCGTGCTGCGCAAGCTGCATGGCGCGCGCAGCAGCGATATCGGCCTGCTGGTGGTGCGCGAAACCGGCGTGCTGGTGCTGGTGGCCGCCATCATCGGCTTGCCGCCGGCGGCACTGGCCATCCAGCGCTACCTGGCCGGCTACGTGGCGCATGCGCCGGGCGGCTACTGGACCTTGCTGCTGTCGCTGGCAATGACTGTCATGGTGGCGCTGCTGGCGATAGCGCGGCAGGCGCGCGTGGCCATGCGCATGGCGCCGGCGGATGCGCTGCGCGCCTGAGCGCCCTCAGAAATTGGTGAGGCTGCGGAACTGGGCGGCGCGGCGGCGCGATACCTCTATTTCCATGCCGTCGCGCAGCGTCAGATCCAGCCCCCCCGCGTCATTGGGCACCACCCGCTCGACAAAGCCGAGGTTGACGATATGGCGGCGGCTGGCGCGGAAAAACCTTTGCGGATCGAGCCGTGCTTCGAGCTGGCTCAGGGAGCGCAGCATCAGCGGCTGGTGCATGTCGAAATAGGCGCGCATGTAATTGCCCTCGGACTCGAACAGGCGGATGTCGTCGAGGGCGACGAACCAGCAACGCTCGCCGTCCTTGATGAACATTTTTTGAGGCATGGCGGCGGGTGTGGCTGCCGGCAGCACATTGGTAAAGCGTTGCGCCGCGCAGCGCTGCAGCGCCGCCGCCATGCGCGCGGGCTGGATCGGCTTTTGCAGGTAATCGAGCGCATTGACTTCGAACGCCTGCAAGGCATAGCGGTCGAAGGCGGTGGTAAAAATCACCTGCGGCGCGGCGTCGAGGGCGGCCAGCATGTCGAAACCGCTGCCACCCGGCATTTGCACGTCGAGGAACACCAGGTCGGGTTTCAACGCAGCGATCTGCTGCACGCCGTCGGCGGCGTTGGCCGCCTCGCCGACGATGTCCACGTGTGGGTGCCCCGCCAGCAGGCGCCGCAATTCGGCGCGCGCCAGGCGCTCGTCATCGATCAGCAGTACCCGCATGGTTGGCATCATGGCAGCTCCGGCACGGTCATGGTGGCGCGCACCCAGCCACCGTCTTCGGTCAGGTCGAGCCGGGCGCCGGCGCCCAGTATCAATGCCAGCCGCTGGCGCGTGTTGGCCAGCCCCACCCGGGTGGAATCGGTGAATGGCGCCAGCGCGCCATGGTTGGCGATGTCGATGCGCACCACCTGGTCGGCGTCGCGCCACGCGCGGATGCGGATGTCGCTGCCGGTGGGACTGGCCTCCACGCCGTATTTGACGGCGTTCTCAACCAGCGTTTGCAAGGTCATGGGCGGGATGCGCACCGCGTCCATGCCCGGACCGATATCGATGGCGATGCGCAGCCGTTCCTCGAAGCGGATTTTCTCGATCGCCAGGTAGGCTTGCACCGCTTCGATTTCGGCTGCCAGCGGCACCGTATCGTGGTGGCCCGATTGCAGCGCGTAGCGCATCACGCTGGCCAGCTGGTCGATCATTTGCGCGGCCGCGTCCTGGTCCTGGTACACCAGCGCGCGCACGCTGTTCATGCTGTTGAAGAAAAAGTGCGGATTAACCTGCGCCTGCAAGGCGCGCAGTTCGGCTTCCCGGGCGCTCAGTTGCAGTTGCAGCGCTTCCGCCTCGAGCCGGGCATTGCGGCGCAGGTAGGCAACCAGCATGTAAAAAATCGTCCAGACCAGGTACACGCCCCACCAGAACAGCAGCGCGCCCGGCAGCCAGCCGGCGTTACGCACCTCGCCGAACGGCTTGATGACGAAATAGCCGACGAGTTGCACCGTCGTGTGCACGGCGCTGAGCAAAGGCAGGGCGAGGGCAATGGTTTTCCACGACACCCGCACCCTGGCTTGTATGCGTCGCTTGAGAAAGCGCCGCCACAGGTGGGAAATCAGCAGGCCCGCCGCCACGCCCCAGTAGCCGATCGCCAGCGCGGCCAGCGTGCGCTGCGCACTTGGTGTCATAGCCACCATCAACAGCGGCAGGAAGTTCCAGCCGGCCAGCTGGAAGATCCAGTACCAGGGCAGGCGGGCGGGCAGGGGGCGGCGGTCGGTCACGAGCGTACGTTGGGCTTATTTCAGGAATTGGTCGATGCGATCATACATCCAGCTTGGGTCGTCGAGCATGATGAAATGGAGCGCGGTGTCCGCCATCTCCACCTTGACGCCGGCCAGCTTGCTGTATTGACCCTGGTAGGCCTGCTGGAACTGTTCCTTGTTCCCGAAGTTCTTGTAGGCGATCCAGCTGCCCAGCACCAGCGTGGGCGCCCTGATACGGGAGACTTCCTGGCGCAGGTCTTCGCCCATCAACTCCGCCATCGCGTTGGCGACCGTGGTGCGGTCCGACTGTTGACCCCACGCCAGTGCGCGCTGCACATCGTCTGCACCGGTGATCATGGTGCGCAGCGTTTGCAGCTGGCCGGCCTGTTGGGCGGCAGTGTCCCTGCTCAGCATGCGGGTACGCACGGCGGCTGCCATTTCCTTCATCTGCGGACCGGTAATGCTGGGCATCTGGATGGCGGCCATGGCCGGCAGGCTGTCCACGATCACCAGCCGTCCCACCTGTTCCGGGTGGTCGGCGGCCAGTTTCAGCGCCAGGAAGCCACCGAGGCTGTGGCCGACGATCACCGGTTGCGCCAGTTTGTTGGCGGCGATGTACTCGCTCAGCTGCTGTTCGGCCGTTGCCAGCAGCGGGCCGTCGATGGCGGGTAAGCCGGCAAAGCCGGCCAGGGTCAGTACGTGGCAGCGGCGCGCGCCGCAATAGCGCTGAACCGTGCCGTCCCACACCGCGCCCGACGACGCCAGGCCCGGGATCAGGATCATCGGTGCCCCGGTGGCGTTGCCGGTGACGTCGATCTTGAAGGCAGGGGCGGCGATGGCCGTTGAGGCGAACAGCAAGCTGGCGGTGATGGCGGCAACGGTGCGGGCGAAGGACATGGCGTTTCTCCGTGATGGGTAGGTGTGGCCATGTTAGCGGTGGGGTTCACGGGCGGCGACCGCTGGTGGATGAGCGGTCGCTGGCAGGTGATGAACGGCGTGACCATGTGCTCGGCATGGACTCCCGCTTTGGCGGGAAGTACGGCGGTTAACTTGACCGCATCGGCGCAGTGACGGTGTTTTTCAAGGTGCGGCGGCCTGGCCGCCATCTTCCGCGCGCAACCGGCGCCACAGCGTGGTGCGGCTGATGCCCAGGTAATTGGCCGCCGCGTCGCGCCGGCCGCCAAAGCGGGCCAGAACCTCTGCCGTGCTTGCCGTCTCGCGATGCGCCCGGCTGATGCTGAGCGACGATGCAGTGGCGCCGGCGGCCGCGCTACCCGCGCCGGTGTTGCCAACATCAGCGCCAACACCGGCGTCAATACCGCCATGGCCTGCCAGCTCCGGCGCCACGCCAGCGATGAACGCGGGCGTGAGCGCCTGCAGTGGCTCGGCCGCCAGGAACAGCGCCAGGCGTTCGGCCAGGTTGCGCAGTTCGCGCACATTGCCGGGCCAGGCGTACGCTTGCAGCAGCGGTGCGCACGCCGCCATCTCGGCGCGCAGGTTGGGGTGCGGCCGGGCGCCGAGCGACGCCAGCGCATGCTTGAGTGACCATTCGGCCAGCGCCACCACGTCGCCGGGCCGTGCGCGCAGCGGCGGCAGCGCCAGGCGCAGCACCGCCAGCCGGTAGAACAGGTCGGCGCGGAAGCGGCCGTCGCGCACGCGCTGCTCCAGGTCGCAGTGGGTGGCGCTGATGATGCGCACGGCAACGGCGATGGGCCGGGTGCCGCCCACCCGCACCACCTGCCGTTCTTCCAGCACCCGCAGCAAACGAGTTTGCAGCGTCAGCGGCATCTCGCCGATCTCGTCGAGGAACAGGGTGCCGTGGTTGGCCGCCTCGAACAGCCCGGCATGGCCGCCCCGGCGCGCGCCGGTAAACGCGCCGTCTTCATGGCCGAACAGTTCCGATTCGAGCAGCGACTCTGCGATGGCGCCGCAGTTCACTGCCACGAACGGCCGGTTCTGTCCCAGGCTGCGCGGCCCTTCGTTGTGGATCGCCTGCGCAGCCAGTTCCTTGCCGCTGCCGGTTTCGCCCTGTATCAGCACCGTGGCTGGCGATTTCGCATACAGCACCACCGACTGGCGCACCGCTTCCATGGCGACCGATTCGCCGCGCAAGTCGGTGATGCCGTGGCGGGCGCGCAGCGTATCGGTCGCGGCGCCCGTGGTGGCGCCGCGTGCGCGGCCCCGGCCCCGGTCCATTTCAAGCCGGGTCAGGCGCGCCAGCTCCAGCGCATCGTCAAAAGCGTGCCGCACCGAGGCCGCAGAGTACACGAACACGCCCGTCAGCCCCGCCTCTTCGGCCAGGTCGGTGATGCGGCCGGCGCCGACGATGGCCTTGATGCCTGCCGCTTTTAAATCGTTGACCTGGTCGCGCGCGTCTTCCTCGGTCACATACGTGCGCTGTGCCACGTCGATGTCGAAGGTGGTGGTGAATTCGGCCAGCTCCTGCAGCCGCTCCTGGTAGGTGACGATGCCCACGTGCGGGGACACGCGCCGCGCCCGCGCCAGCGCCTGCATCACGTCGAAGCCGCTGAAGCGTGCCACGACCACCGGCACCGACAGCCGGCTTCTCAGGTAGGCGGCGTTGGAGCCGGCGGCGATGACGGCGTCGCAGCGCTCGGTGGCCAGGCGCGCGCGGATATGGCGCACGGCGTCGTCGAAGCCGAGGTGGATTTGTTCGATGGTGGCGCGGTTGTCGTATTCGAGCGTGATATGGCGGAACACGTCGGAGAGGCGCGAGACGGAAACGGTCCAGATGACGGGCTTGTCGTCAGGATCGAGCGGCAGGGAAGGAGGAGGGCGCATGTTTCAATTGTAGTGCAGTTGTTTCGATGTTTCAAAATGAAACAATTTTGCAACATCGAAAATCATCAAGTGATTGATTTTAAAGGAGGTGGCGGGTGGCACGGCTCTTGCAAAGTGTCACCCAACTTCACCGCAACATTGAAAGGTCACCCATGAGTCGTTCCGCAGGCGCCGCATTCCGCCAGGCCGTACAAGAAGAATCGCCGTTGCAGGTCGTCGGCGCCATCAACGCCAACCACGCCTTGCTGGCCAAGCGCACTGGTTTCCGCGCCATCTATCTGTCGGGCGGCGGCGTGGCGGCCGGCTCCCTCGGCTTGCCCGACCTGGGCATCTCGAGCCTGGATGACGTGCTTACCGACATCCGCCGCATCACCGACGTGTGCGACCTGCCGCTGCTGGTCGATGCCGATACCGGTTTCGGCGCCTCGGCCTTCAACGTCGCGCGCACAGTCAAGACCATGATCAAGGCCGGCGCCGCCGCCATGCACATCGAAGACCAGGTGGGCGCCAAGCGCTGCGGCCACCGCCCCGGCAAGGAAATCGTCTCGCAGCAGGAGATGGTCGATCGCGTCAGCGCCGCCGTCGATGCGCGCACCGACGACCAGTTCGTGATCATGGCCCGCACCGACGCGCTGGCGGTCGAAGGGCTGGACGCGGCGATCGCGCGCGCGGTGGCGTGCGTGGAGGCTGGCGCCGACATGATCTTCCCGGAGGCGATGATCAGCCTCGAGATGTATAAACAGTTCGCCGCCGCCGTAAAAGTGCCGGTGCTGGCCAACATCACCGAATTCGGTTCCACGCCGCTGTTCACGGTGGACGAGCTGCGCGACGCCGACGTGGGCCTGGTGCTCTATCCGCTGTCCGCGTTCCGCGCCATGAACAAGGCCGCTGAAAATGTGTATGGCGCGATCCGCCGCGACGGCACCCAGCAAAACGTGCTCGATACCATGCAGACGCGCGCCGAGCTGTATGAACGGATCAACTACCATAGCTTCGAGCAGAAGCTCGATGCGCTCTTCGCTGCGCAAAAAAAATAACCAGTCAATATCGTCGCTTTCGCGCCGGCGCAATGCATGCTCAGCATGGATTCCCGCCTGCGCGGGAATGACGGATACCAGGAGATCATCATGACCGACACTACCACTTTCAAACCCAAGAAATCCGTCGCCCTCTCCGGCGTGGCGGCCGGCAACACCGCGCTGTGCTCCGTCGGCAAGACCGGCAATGACCTGCACTACCGTGGCTACGACATCCTGGACCTGGCCACCACCAGCGAGTTCGAGGAAATCGCCTACCTGCTGGTGCACGGCAAGCTGCCCAACGGGGGGGAGCTGCGCGGCTACAAGGCCAAACTGCGCTCGCTGCGCGGCCTGCCGCAGGCGGTCAAGTCCGCGCTCGAAGCATTGCCGGCCGCCGCCCACCCGATGGACGTGATGCGCACCGGCGCTTCGGTGCTCGGCTGCGTGCTGCCGGAAAAGGACGACCACAATGTGCCCGGCGCGCGCGACATCGCCGACCGCCTGATGGCGTCGTTCGGCTCGATGCTGCTGTACTGGTACCACTACAGCCATAACGGCAAGCGCATCGAGGTGGAAACCGACGACGATTCGATCGGCGGTCACTTCCTGCACCTGCTGCACGGCTTCAAGCCGCCCGAGAGCTGGGTGCGCGCCATGCACACGTCGCTAATCCTGTACGCCGAACACGAATTCAACGCGTCCACCTTCACCGGCCGCGTGATCGCGGGTACGGGTTCGGACATGCACTCGGCCATTACCGGCGCCATCGGCGCACTGCGCGGTCCCAAGCACGGCGGCGCCAACGAGTTCGCGTTCGAAATCCAGAAGCGCTACGAAAATGCAGACGAGGCGGAAGCCGACATCCGCAACCGCGTGGCTAACAAGGAAGTGGTGATCGGCTTCGGCCATCCCGTGTACACGATTTCCGATCCGCGCAACGTGGTGATCAAGGAAGTGGCGCGCCAGCTGTCGCAGGACGGCGGCTCGATGAAAATGTTCGACATTGCCGAGCGCCTGGAAACCGTGATGTGGGACGTGAAAAAAATGTTCCCCAACCTGGACTGGTTCTCGGCCGTGTCGTACCACATGATGGGCGTGCCCACCGCGATGTTCACGCCGCTGTTCGTCATTTCGCGCACGTCCGGCTGGGCCGCGCACGTGATCGAGCAGCGCATCGACAACAAGATCATCCGCCCCAGCGCCAACTACGTCGGCCCCGAAGACCTGCAATTCGTGCCGATCAAGGACCGTTCGTAATGACTACGCCGATGAACACGCAATACCGCAAACCGCTGCCTGGCACCACGCTCGACTACTTCGACGCGCGCGCCGCCGTCGATGCCATTCAAAACGGCGCCTGGGCCGGGCTGCCCTACACCTCGCGCGTGCTGGCCGAAAACCTGGTGCGCCGCTGCGACCCCGCCACGCTCAATGCGTCGCTGGGGCAGCTGATCGAACGCCGCCGCGACCTCGATTTCCCGTGGTTCCCGGCGCGCGTGGTCTGCCACGACATCCTCGGTCAGACCGCGCTGGTGGACCTGGCCGGCCTGCGCGACGCCATCGCCCTGCAGGGCGGCGATCCGGCGCTGGTCAACCCGGTGGTACCAACCCAGCTGGTGGTCGATCATTCGCTGGCGGTGGAGTGCGGCGGCTTCGATCCCGAGGCCTTTACTAAAAACCGCGCCATCGAGGACCGCCGCAACGAGGACCGGTTCCACTTCATCGACTGGACCAAGAAGGCGTTCAAGAATGTCGATGTGATCCCGCCCGGTAACGGCATCCTGCACCAGATCAACCTCGAGCGCATGTCGCCCGTGATCCAGGCGCAGGACGGCGTGGCCTTTCCAGATACATTGGTCGGCACCGATTCGCACACGCCGATGGTCGATGCGCTGGGTGTGATCGCCATTGGCGTGGGCGGCCTGGAAGCGGAGAGCGTGATGCTGGGCCGCGCCTCGTGGATGCGCCTGCCCGACATCATCGGCGTGGAGCTGACCGGCAAACCGGGGCCAGGCATTACCGCCACCGACACCGTGCTGGCGCTGACGCAATTCCTGCGCCAGCAAAAAGTGGTGTCGTCGTACCTGGAGTTCTACGGTGAAGGCGCCGCCCACCTCACGCTCGGCGACCGCGCCACCATCTCCAACATGGCGCCCGAGTATGGCTCCACCGCCGCCATGTTCTACATCGACGAGCAGACCATCAAGTACCTGCGCCTGACGGGCCGCGAGGAGGAAACCGTCAACCTGGTGGAGACCTATGCGAAACAGGCCGGCCTGTGGGCCGACGCGCTGGCCACCGCGCGGTACGAGCGCGTATTGACATTCGACCTGTCGTCGGTGGTGCGCAATATCGCCGGGCCATCGAACCCGCACAGCCGCGTGCCCACGTCGGAACTGGCAGCACGCGGCATCAGCGGCGTGGTGGAAAACGAACCGGGCCTGATGCCCGACGGCGCCTGCATCATCGCGGCCATTACCAGCTGCACCAACACCAACAACCCGCGCAACATGATCGCCGCCGGCCTGCTGGCCCGCAATGCCAACGCGCGCGGCCTGACACGCAAGCCATGGGTCAAGTCGTCGCTGGCGCCTGGCTCCAAGACCGTCACGCTGTACCTGGAAGCGGCGGGACTGATGCCCGAGTTGGAGCAACTGGGCTTTGGCGTGGTGGCTTACGCCTGCACGTCGTGCAATGGCATGTCCGGCGCGCTCGATCCCGTGATCCAGCAGGAGGTCATCGCGCGCGACCTGTACGCTACCGCCGTCCTGTCGGGCAACCGCAATTTCGATGGCCGCATCCACCCGTATGCCAAGCAGGCCTTTTTGGCCTCGCCGCCGCTGGTGGTGGCATATGCGATTGCCGGCACCATCCGCTTCGATATCGAAAAAGACGTGCTGGGCGTGGATGCCGCCGGCTGTCCGGTCAAGTTGGCCGACATCTGGCCGTCGGACGCCGAGATCGACGCCGTGGTCGCGGCCAGTGTGAAACCCGAACAGTTCCGCAAGGTGTACATCCCGATGTTCGCGCGCGAGGTTGACGACGGCGCGGCAGTGAGCCCGCTGTACGACTGGCGCCCGCAAACGACCTACATCCGCCGCCCGCCGTACTGGGAAGGCGCGCTCGCTGGCGCGCGGTCGCTGACCGGCATGCGTCCGCTAGCGCTGCTCGGCGATAACATCACTACCGACCACCTGTCGCCGTCGAACGCCATCATGGCCGACAGCGCCGCCGGCGAGTACCTGGCCAAAATGGGTCTGCCGGAAGAAGACTTCAACTCTTACGCCACCCATCGCGGCGACCACCTGACCGCGCAGCGCGCCACGTTCGCCAACCCCACCCTGAAAAACGAGATGGTGCGCGGCGCGGACGGCAAAGTCATCGCCGGTTCGCTGGCGCGGGTGGAGCCGGAAGGCACCGTCACGCGCATGTGGGAAGCCATCGAAACCTACATGGAGCGCAAGCAGCCGCTGATCGTGGTGGCTGGCGCCGACTACGGCCAGGGTTCCTCGCGCGACTGGGCCGCCAAGGGCGTGCGCCTGGCCGGCGTGGAAGCGATTGCCGCCGAAGGCTTCGAACGCATCCACCGCACCAACCTGGTGGGCATGGGCGTGTTGCCGCTGGAGTTCACGCCCGGCGTCAACCGCCTGACGCTGGCGCTGGACGGTACCGAAACCTACGACGTGGTGGGTGAGCGCACACCGCGCGCCATGCTCACGCTGGTGATCCATCGCCGCAACGGAGAGCGGGTGGAAACGCCGGTGATCTGCCGGCTCGACACCCAGGAAGAAGTCTCGATCTACGAAGCGGGCGGTGTGCTGCAGCGCTTTGCCCAGGATTTCCTGCAACAGCATAAAACAGCATAGGCCGCATGATGACCCAGCAAACGAAGATTCCCGCCACCTATATGCGTGGCGGCACCAGCAAGGGCGTGTTCTTCCGCCTGCAAGACCTGCCGCTTGACGCGCAAACCCCGGGCGCGGCGCGCGACGCGCTGCTGCTGCGCGTGGTCGGCAGCCCCGACCTCTACGGCAAACAGATCGACGGCATGGGCAACGGCACGTCGAGCACCAGCAAGGCTGTCATCGTGTCGCCGGCCACCAGGCCGGATCACGACGTCGACTACCTGTTCGGCCAGGTCGCCATCGACCGGCCGTTCGTGGACTGGAGCGGCAACTGCGGCAACCTGTCGGCCGCCGTGGGTGCATTTGCGATTCAGTCAGGCCTGCTCGATGCCGCGCGCGTGCCGAAGGACGGCGTGGCCGTGGTGCGCATCTGGCAGGCCAATATCGGCAAGACCATCATCGCCCATATTCCGATGACCGGCGGCCAAGTGCAGGAACTGGGCGACTTCGAACTCGATGGCGTGACCTTCCCGGCGGCGGAAGTGGTGCTTGAATTCCTCGACCCGGCGGCGGACGAGGAGGGCAATGGCGCCCATAGCACCAATAGCACCAATAGCACCAACAGCGCCATGTTCCCCACCGGGCGCGTGATCGACGACCTCGAGGTGCCCGGCATCGGCACGCTGCGGGCCACCATGATCAACGCCGGCATCCCCACCATCTTCATCGAGGCGCAGGCGGTGGGCTGCACCGGCACCGAACTGCAGGACGCGATCAATGGCGATGCACGCGCACTGGCCATGTTCGAAACCATCCGCACGCACGGCGCCGTGCGCATGGGCCTGGTGCAAACCCTGGAGCAGGCCGCACAACGCCAGCACACGCCCAAGGTGGCTTTCGTGGCGCCGCCGGTGTCGTACACGGCATCTGGCGGCAGGCAGGTTCACGCGGGCGACATCGACCTGCTGGTACGCGCGCTTTCGATGGGCAAACTCCACCACGCCATGATGGGTACTGCCGCCGTGGCCATCGGCGCGGCTGCTGCCATTCCCGGCACGCTGGTCAACCTGGCCGCCGGCGGCGGCGAACGCGCTGCCGTGCGCTTCGGCCATCCGTCGGGTACCCTGCGCGTGGGCGCCGCTGCGGTGCAAAAAGATGGCGAGTGGAGCGTGGTGAAAGCGGTGATGAGCCGCAGCGCGCGCATCCTGATGGAAGGATGGGTGAGGGCGTAAGTAATAACAGTGCGTGTAAGCCAGCGGTAAGTCTCGCAGCTTATTGTGGGTTCAAGCTCAGCTAAATGGGCAGGTTCCTCAATAAATGGAGACAGATGATGCATGACGATTTGGTTCAAAAAATCAAAGCCGACCCCAATTACCATAAACTGGTCAAGGCGCGCTCCCGGTTCGGCTGGATACTGACCGCGCTGATGATGGTGGTCTATTACGGCTACATCCTCCTGATCGCGTTCGACAAAGAACTGCTGGCTGCCAAAACCGGCGATGGCGTGATGACCTGGGGCATGCCGATCGGCCTGTTCGTGATCGTCTTCACCGTCATCATTACCGGCATCTACGTGCGTCGCGCCAACCGCGAATACGACGATCTCACCACCGCCATCGCCGCACGGGTGAAAGCATGAGCGCCTCGAACCGTCAACTGGCGGTGGTCGCTTCCGCATTGATCGGCGCCGCAGTCAGCGGCGTCGTGTACGCCGCCGGCGGCGACCTGGGCCAGGCTACCAAGCAGGCCACCAACTGGACCGCGATCGCCATGTTCGGCGTCTTCGTGGTCTTCACGCTGTGGGTCACCAAGTGGGCTGCCGCCAAGACCAAGTCGGCCGCCGACTTCTACACCGCCGGTGGCGGCATCACCGGTTTCCAGAACGGTCTGGCGATTGCCGGCGACTTCATGTCGGCAGCCTCGTTCCTCGGCATCTCCGCCGCAGTGTTCCTGAACGGTTACGATGGCCTGATCTACGCCATCGGCTTCCTGGTCGGCTGGCCCGTCATCACGTTCCTGATGGCAGAGCGCCTGCGCAACCTGGGCCGCTTCACCTTTGCCGACGTTGCCGCTTACCGCTTCGCGCAAAAGCCGATCCGCATTTTCGCCGCCTCCGGCACCCTGGTGGTGGTGGCGTTCTACCTGATCGCGCAGATGGTCGGCGCCGGGCAGTTGATCAAGCTGCTGTTCGGCCTCGAATACTGGATCGCGGTCGTCCTGGTTGGTACCTTGATGATGATTTACGTGCTGTTCGGCGGCATGACCGCTACCACCTGGGTGCAGATCATCAAGGCCGTGATGCTGCTGGGCGGTGCGAGCTTCATGGCGCTGGCCGTGCTGGCGCAGTTCAGCTTCAGCCCTGAAAAACTGTTTGCCAAGGCCGTGGAAGTTCACGCCAACAAGGATGCCATCATGGGTCCGGGCACGTTCATCAAGGATCCGATTTCGGCGATCTCGTTCGGCATGGCGCTGATGTTCGGTACCGCCGGCTTGCCGCACATCCTGATGCGCTTCTTCACCGTCCCGAACGCGAAAGAAGCACGCAAATCGGTGCTGTGGGCCACCACTTGGATCGGCTACTTCTACATCCTGACCTTCATTATCGGTTTCGGCGCCATCGTTCTGGTCGGCACCAACCCGGACTTCAAGGATGCTGCCGGCAAGCTCCTGGGCGGTAACAATATGGCAGCGGTGCACCTGGCCAAGGCCGTGGGCGGCGACGTCTTCCTGGGCTTCATTTCGGCCGTGGCATTTGCCACCATCCTGGCGGTGGTTGCGGGCCTGACCCTGTCCGGCGCGTCGGCGGTATCGCACGATATCTACGCCACCGTGATCAAGAAGGGCAAGGCCACCGGCGCCGACGAACTGCGCGTCTCGAAAATCACCACCATCGCGCTCGGTATCGTCGCCGTAGTGCTGGGCATCGTGTTCGAGAAGCAGAACATCGCGTTCATGGTTTCGCTGGCATTTGCAATCGCCGCTTCGGCCAACTTCCCTGTGCTGTTCATGTCGGTGTTGTGGAAAGACTGCACCACCCGTGGCGCGACCGTCGGGGGCTTCCTCGGCCTGTTCACCGCAGTGGGACTGACCGTGGTGTCGAAGTCGGTATGGGTGGATGTGTTCGGCAAGGCCGAGCCGTTGTTCCCGTACGCGTCGCCGGCCATCTTCTCGATGGCGGTCGGCTTCATCGGCATCTGGCTGTTCTCGATCACCGACAAGGGCCCGCGCGCGCGCATCGACCGTGACGGCTTTGAAGCACAGACCGTGCGTTCGGAAACCGGTATCGGCGCGGACGGTGCCAGCGGCCACTGATGTAGCATCGACAAAAGAGCTGTTGTAACGACAATGCCCGGTATTTACCGGGCATTGTCGTTTTATCTTGTTTTAACTGCCCCAAATCGCTGGAGATGGTTTAACATCTGTCAACTAACAATAATAAGTTGTCATGTTTGTCGATCTTTCAGGGGCCTTATGTTGACCAATACGGATTTTGTCGCCGGCGCGCTGGCGCTGATCGGCGTCCCCGCCTGCGCTTTTGGCGTGGACGGCACGGTCATGGCTGCCAACGCGGAACTGGTCACCCTGCTCGGACGAGATCCGTGCGGCGCAGGCGTGGACCAGCTGTTTACGCTGCACGTGCGCGAGGCCAGCGTGGCTCTGCTGGCAAGCGCCATGCCCGGCGTGCGCTGGGATACCTACCTGACGCCCGCCAGCGGCCACTATTTTGCGGTGCAGGCATGGGTCAAACCGCTGCCGGCCGGGGCGCAAGTGCAGGGCGCGACCATCGTCTTCAACGACATCAGCGACGTGCGGCGCGACCAGCGCGCGCTGCACAACGCGCTGCTGGAAAACCAGGCCATCCTCGACAGTGCGGTGCTCGGCATCTCGGTGGTGGAGGAAGGGCGCAACCTGCACTGCAATACCAAGATGGAAGAACTGTTCGGCTATCCGCCGGGCGGCATGAACAACCTCAGTGTGCAGGCCTTCTATGCCGACAAGGATGCCTGGCAGGCGGCGCGCGCCGAGACCATGCGCGACTTCACGGCCGGCCGCATCAACGTTTCCGAGTACGAGCTGGTACGCCGCGACGGCACGGTGTTCTGGGCGCGCCTGTCGGGCCGCCCATTCGATCTGGCCCACCCGCGTGGCCGCTCGGTATGGCTGGTGGACGATATCACCGCGCGGCGCGAGGCCGCCGAGGCGGTGAGCCGCGCGCGTGACGAGTTGGAAGTGCGGGTGCTCGAGCGCACCGCCGAACTGGCCGGCGCCAACGCCCTGCTGCAGGGCGAGATCATCGAGCGCCGCCAGGCCGAGGCCCGCGTGCATCACATGGCGTACCACGACAGCCTGACCGGCCTGCCCAACCGCGCGCTGTTGTCGGACCGGCTCGACCGCGCCATGCTTAATGCCCAGCGCTCGCAGCGCCAACTGGCCGTGATGTTTATCGACCTCGATCGCTTCAAGACCATCAACGATTCGCTCGGCCACATGACCGGCGACCAGCTGCTCAAGGAAGTGGCCAACCGCCTGTGCTGCGCGGTGCGCGGTAGCGATACCGTGGCGCGCCTGGGCGGCGACGAGTTCGTGGTGCTGTTGCCGGGCATCGCCGCCCCGGTTGAAGCGAGCGCGGTGGCCGAGCAGATCATCGCCGCGCTCGATGAGAGCTTCCCGCTCGACGGGCGCCAGCTGCACATCACGCCATCGATCGGCATTTGCATCTATCCCGACGATGGCGCCGATGTCGCCACGCTGATGCGCAACGCGGACACCGCGATGTACCACGCCAAGGCCACCGGCAGGAACAATTACCAGTACTTCCAGCCGGTGATGAACCAGGCCGCGGCCCAGTATTTCGAACTCGAATCGAACCTGCGCAACGCGCTCGCGCGCGACCAGTTCTCGCTGCACTTCCAGCCCATCATCGATATCGGCACGCGCCGCCTGCACGCGATGGAGGTGCTGCTGCGCTGGCGCCGGGACGAGCATGACCTGGTGCTGCCCGACAGCTTCATTCCCATCATCGAGGACAATGGTCTGATCGTGCCGATCGGCGAATGGGTGATCCGCCAGGCGTGCGAGCAAAGCATGGCATGGCTGCGTGCGGGCTTGCAGCCGGTTCCGCTGGCGGTGAATCTGTCGGCGCGCCAGTTTACGCATGGCGCCCTGGTGGCGACGGTGCGGCGCATCCTCGACGAAACCGGCATCGATCCGGCACTGCTGGAATTTGAGATTACCGAGACGGCGCTGATGCAGCACGGCGAACATACCCAGGAAATCCTCGAACAGATCAATGCCATGGGCATCCGCCTGTCGATCGACGATTTCGGCACCGGTTACTCGAGCCTGGCCTATTTGAAGCGTTTCCCGGTCAAGAAGATCAAGATCGACCGCGCGTTCATCAAGGATTTGCCCAACAGCGCCGAGGACCGCGCCATCGTGGCGGCCATCATCGCCCTGTCGGGCAGCTTGCAGCTGTCGGTGGTGGCGGAAGGGGTGGAGAACGAAAGCCAGTACGCGCTGTTGCAGCGCCATGGCTGCCAGTTCGCCCAGGGCTTCCTGTTCTCGGAACCGGCGCCGGACCACGAAGTGCGGTTGCTGCTGCCGCGCCTCGATGCGGCGCTGGCATAAGCGTTACTCGATGGTGGCGATCACCGGAGTATGGTCGGACGGCTGCTCCCATTTGCGCGGGGTACGGTCGATCACGCAAGCGGTGCAGCGCTGCGCCAGCGCCGGCGACAGCAGGATGTGATCGATACGCAGACCTTTATTGAGGCGGAAGCCCAGGCCGCGGTAGTCCCACCAGCTGAACGATTTTTCTGGTTGCTCGAACAGGCGGAAGGCATCGGCCAGGCCGATGTCGAGCAAACGGCGCAAGGCGGCGCGCTCCGGTTCCGACACGTGCACTTGGCCTTCCCACGCTGCCGGATCGTGGACGTCGCGGTCTTCGGGGGCGATGTTGTAGTCGCCCAGTACTGCCAGTTGCGGATGCTGCGCAGCTTCCTCGCCGATCCAGCGGTGGAAGGCGTCGAGCCAGCCCATCTTGTACTGATATTTCTCGGAGCCAACGCTCTGGCCGTTGGGGACGTAGGCGCAGACAATCCGCATGCCGCCGATGGTTGCCGCCAGAATCCGCTGTTGCGGATCGTCCAAATGCGGATTGTTCTTGACTACATCGTTGATAGGCAATTTTGACAAAATAGCCACACCATTGTAAGTTTTTTGCCCGGTGTAGGCGACGTGGTAGCCAGCCGCCTCAATCTGGGCGGACGGAAACTTGTCGTCAGTTAATTTTGTTTCCTGGATGCAGAGCACATCTGTTGGATTTGCCTCTAGCCATGCCATAACGTGCGGCAGTCTTACGTTCAGTGAGTTAACATTCCATGTAGCTAATTTCATCACTAGTTAATGTCCTTGAAGAATTGTGGGCGCGGCGTTGCGCGGTCAGTGGCGCATCTTACCGCAATCGGATTTAACAGATGAGGTTGTCTTAGTAGCAGCAGTCATGACGATTTTTCTAAGAAATTATGGAATAACACTTCGCAATCTCGTTCCCAGCGCCTAAAATGTTGCAGAAATTGTGAAATGCTAAAAAAATTGCCAAATTTGTCTCTTAGTTATCAAAACTGAATCAACGGTGCGCGACAAAATAGCAAATAAGAAATATACTGTTACAAAATTAAGTCAAAACTAGTGTTGCCGCTAAGCAACCTCAATTTAGCAATATTCCTTTATATTGGCTATTGGGTCAGTGCAATAAATGGTACTATAAGGAAATATCTTGTAGTTTTAACAGTGAATTGCGCGTAGCGCATTTGCAAAGGAATAAAAATGCGAGCTGCATTTGAGGCATGGGCACAACGCGACGGACATATCGTTCGCCGTCGAGAAGATAAACCGGAAGAGTATCTGGTTTTTGAAACGCAACGTCGCTGGGTGATCTGGCAAGCTGCGTTGGAGCATGGCAAATTGCCCGGCGGTCGTAAGACTGCTGCGCAAAAAGAAGCTGCTGCTGCCGAAAAGCGCGCTGCCGAGGCGCTGCAACGCGGCCCGGCAGTGAGCCAGGACGAAGCTGCCGTGCGTAACCAGGTGCTCAACGAGGTGCTCGATGCATTCTCGTCGCTGGGCGGCCAGGGGGGCATGGACGACATCCTGAAAGTCGTCAACGACTTGAAGAAAAAGCAGCAGGAGCAGGCCAGCGAGCGCGCTTCGGTCGCCACCAAGTCGGCAGCTACCCAGAACGCCTGATCGTACCGATGACGCGTTACCGGCATTACAAGGGCGGCCTCTACGAGCTGGTGTGCGAGGCTACCCTGGAAGCGGACTTGAGCACCATGATCGTCTACCGCGCTGCGGATGGATCGATCTGGTGCCGTCCTGCCTCCGTGTTTTTCGAGCTGATCGAGGTTGATGGCGTCAAAGTGCAACGCTTTACGCCTCTTGATTAAGAGAATCAATTTTCATTGGTCTTGATACACTGTCCCGGACTCCATTACCGAGACCGACCATGTATTTCCGTCCTCCTGCACGCGTGTACGTCAATGCACTATCTGCACTGGCTGTGCTGTCCAGTGCCGGCTGCGCTTCGCTGAGCGAACCCACCGAACAAACTGTGCTGGTGCAAACCGTGCTCGACCATCGCCAGATCGGCGGTGTGGGCTGCGTGCTGTACAACGACGCCGGCAAGTGGTTCGTGACCACGCCGGGCCGCGTCACCTTGCGCAAGAGCTCGACGCCTTTGCGCATCGACTGCAAGAAGGAGGGCGCGGGCTGGGCCTACGAGCGCGTCGATCCCAGGCCCAATGGCAACTTGTGGGGCAACCTGATCCTGACGGCTGGCGTCGGCTACTTCATCGACCAGAATACCGGCGCCGGTTACGATTTTCCATCGACGCTGACGGTCATCATGCGCCCCGCTGAAGAGCGCGACGAATTGCCGCCGCCATCACCGGGCGTGACGCTGTACTGACGTAAAAAAGGCAGACCGAAGTCTGCCTTTTTGCTGTGCGTCGCCGATTAGCCGCGTGTCGTACGATTGATCAGGAAGTTCGACAGCAGCGGCACCGGACGGCCGGTGGCGCCCTTGGCACCGCCCGATTTCCAGGCCGTGCCGGCGATGTCGAGGTGCGCCCAGGTGTACTTGCGGGTGAAGTTCTCGAGGAACGCCGCTGCCGTGCAAGACGCGCCGCCCGGGGTGCCGATGTTGGCCAGGTCGGCGAAGTTGGACTTCAGCTGCTCGTTGTACTCTTCGCCGATCGGCAGGCGCCACGCGGTGTCGCCCGCGGCTTTGCCGGCAGCCATGATCTCGTCGGCCAGCGCATTGTGGGCGTCGTCGTCGCGGGTGAACAGGCCGCTCTTGTGGTGGCCCAGCGCCACGATGCAGGCACCGGTGAGCGTGGCCACGTCCAGCACCACGGCCGGGTTGAAGCGCTCGGCGTAGGTCAACGCGTCGCACAGGACCAAGCGGCCTTCGGCGTCGGTGTTGAGGATTTCGATGGTCAGGCCGTTCATCGACGCGACGATGTCGCCCGGCTTGGTGGCGCGGCCCGACGGCATGTTCTCGCAGCTGGCGATCACGCCGATCACGTTGAGTTTCAGGTTCATCTCGCCGATGGCGCGCATGGTGCCCAGCACCGAAGCGGCGCCGCCCATGTCGTACTTCATCTCGTCCATGCCGGGACCGGCTTTGAGCGAAATGCCGCCGGTGTCGAAGGTGATGCCTTTACCGACCAGCACCACCGGCGCATCCTTGGCCTTGCCGCCCATGTGCTTGATGATGATGAACTTCGGCGGCTGCTCGCTGCCGTTGGTGACCGACAGGAAGCTGTTCATCTTCAGCGCTTCGAGCTGTTTGCGGTCCAGGACTTCGACGTCGAATTTGTAGTCCTTGCCCAGCTTCTTGGCGGTGTTGGCCAGATGGGTAGGGGTGCAGATATTGGCGGACAGGTTGCCCAGTTCCTTGGTCAGGTCCATGCCGTTGGCGATCGCCACGGCCTGCGCCAGTGCCAGCTTGGTGTCGGGGGTGGCTGGCACGGCCAGCGCGACCTTCTTGACGCCTGCAGGCGCCGGATCCTTCTTGCTCTTTTGGCCGTCGGTGCGGAACACGGCTTCGTGACCGGTTTGCACCACGCAGCGGATCGCCCAATTGACGTCGCGCTCTTTCACTTCGGTCATCGGCAGTGCGATAATAGCGTCGCTCGCGCCCAGGGCGCCGAAGGCCTTGATGGCGGCCGACACGCCGCTGGCGAAGCTTTTCTCGCTCACGGCTTCTTCACTACCCAGGCCCACCAGCAGCACGCGCTCGGCGGCCACGCCTTGCACGCCGCGCAGCAGCAGGGTGGTGCCGGCCTTGCCGGTGATGTCGCCGGACTTGAGCGCAGCCGAGATTTCACCGGAACCATCGAGGGCCTTGGCCGCTTGCGAAAGCTTCTTGTTCTCGAAGACCGCGACGGCCACTACCCCGGTTTTTGCCGAGGCGATGGTGTTCTTTGTGTCGAATGCTTTTATGCTAAAGTCCATTTGATTCTCCGTGACGTGTGCGAATTTCCAGCCTGTCTTGGGTGTTTCGCCAGGCTGTTACTTTTAATTTTTTGGCCCTGTAATGAGCTATTACCCAAGCCATAACCACCAATTATAAACTTCGAATGATTTTTCAACGCGCCCTCCGACGAGAAATGGCCGCTGCGGCCGGCACCACCTTCACGGTGCTCTTCAGCGTCAGCGTGACCTGGACCCTGATCGGCATCCTCGGCAAGGCCGCCGGCGGCAAGGTCGATTCCGGCGACGTGCTGGCGCTGATCATGTTCGCGACCGTCAATTATCTGCCCACCATCCTCATCCTCACCAGTTTTATTTCGGTGCTGATGGTGGTCACGCGCACCTATCGCGATTCCGAAATGGTGGTGTGGTTTGCCTCGGGCCTGAGCCTCACGCGGTGGATCTGGCCCGTGCTCACCTTCGGCATTCCGATGGTGCTGCTCACCGCCGCCCTGAGCCTGGTGGCGGCGCCTTGGGCCAAGGAGAAAAGCTCCGAGTACGTCGAACGCTTCGCCAAGCGCGAAGACCTGCAAAAAGTCTCGCCCGGCCAGTTCCGCGAATCGTCGTCGGCCAACCGCATCTTCTTCGTGGAAGGCGTGGCCGGCGACACCTCGGTCGTGCACAACGTGTTCGTCAACACCGTCGATGAACGCGGCACCGCCGTCATCGTTGCGCGCGAAGGCGTGATCAGCACCGGCGCCAAGGGTGAGCGCTACCTGGTGCTCAAGAACGGCCGCCGCTACCAGGGCGTGCCGGGGCAGTCCGACTTCCAGACCATGGAGTTCGAGAGCTACAGCATGCGCGTGGCGAGCCAGTCGCAGGAGCTCGATCCCGACAGCGACACCGACGCCATCCCGACCATGGCGCTGTTTGCCGATACCAGCAACTCCGGCCGCGCCGAACTGCTCTCGCGTATCGCCTCGCCGCTCACCTGTTTGCTGCTGGTGCTGCTGGCCATTCCGCTGGGCTTTGTCAATCCGCGCGCCGGCAGTTCGGCCAACCTGATCATCGCGCTGCTGATCTTCTTCTCGTATAACAACCTGGTCAAGCTGATGGAAGGCGTGGTCCAGGGCGGCAAGATATCGTTCGCGCTGGGCTGGTGGCCGCTGCACCTGATCACCGCGCTGGTGGTGCTGGCCATGTTCGCCTGGCGCCTGAACCTGAACCATCCTTACCATCCGCTGGCCATGCTGGCGGCGATGAAACGCACGCGCAATGGCGCCGACAACAAGGCTGTCTCGCCATGAAAATCCTGCAACGCTATTTCGCCGTCTCGATCCTGCAGGCGGTTGCCTTCGTGCTGGTGGCCTTCCTGCTGCTGCAGGCTTTTCTCGACCTCACCGGCGAACTGCGCTCGGTCGGCAAGAACGGCTACACGCTGCAATACGCGCTGCTGTACGTGGCCGCGCGCATTCCCGGCTATGTGTACCGGGTGATGCCGGTAGCCTCGCTGATCGGCACCATCTACATCATGGCGCAGTTCGCGGCCACGTCCGAGTTCACCATCATGCGCGCGGCGTCCATGTCCACCGGCATGGTGGCGTGGATGCTGGCCAAGATCGGCATCGTGCTGGTGATTATCACCTTCATTTTCGGTGAGCTGATCACGCCCCGTACGGCGCCCATTGCCGACAAGATCAAGCTCAATTCGCGCGGCGCGGCGATTTCGTCCGAGTTCCGCTCCGGCTTGTGGACCAAGGATATCGTCAAGTCCGAGGGCATGACCGGCACCGTCACCGGTTCGCGCTTTTTCAATGTGCGCGAAGTGCGGCCCGACGGTTCGCTGGTGGACGTTAAGCTCTATGAGTTCGATAACAGCTTCCGCCTGCGTTCCATCACCGCCGCCAAGCGCGGCACCTTCCAGGGCAACAACAACTGGCTGCTGTCGGACGTCACCGAAAACATCTTCACCAATCCGGCGCTGCTCAAACCGGGCATGATCGCCAACCTGGAAAACAATTTCGGCCAGGAGTCGAGCCTGATCGAAACGCGCCATAGCGCCACCAGGGGATTGATCTCGGAAATCACGCCGCGCATCCTGGCGGTGTCCGGCGCCGACCCGGATCGCATGTCGGCCAACGAACTGCTGGTTTATACCCGCCACCTGCAGGAAAACCGCCAGGAGACCGAGCGCTTCAAGATCGCGTTCTGGAAAAAACTGTTCGACCCGCTGGCGATTTTCGTGCTGATGGCGCTGGCCCTGCCGTTCGGCTACCTGCACACCCGCAGCGGCGGCGTGAGCCTGAAAATTTTCGTCGGCATCATGATCGGCGTGAGCTTCCTGCTGGTGAATACCTTGTTCTCGCACCTTGGCGTGCTCAGTACCTGGCCCGCATTCCTGACGGCGCTGGCCCCCAGCTTGATATACCTGTTCCTGGCGCTCGGTGCGCTATGGTGGGTGGAAAGACATTAGATGACCAAGCAAGCCCTGATTTTATTTGCCCACGGCGCCCGCGCTGCATCCTGGGCTGCGCCGTTCGAACGGCTGCGCGACCTCACGCGCGCGCGCCTGCCCGAGACGCAGGTGGAACTGGCTTTCCTCGAACTGATGGAACCGCGCCTGCCCGAGATGGTGGCGCAGATGGCCGCGCAAGGCATTGCGGAAGTAACGGTGGTGCCGGTGTTTTTAGGGCAGGGCGGCCACGTGCTGCGCGACCTGCCGCTGATGGTGGAGCAGCTGCGCAGCGATCATCCGCAGCTGTCGTTCAAGGTGATAGGGGCGGCGGGGGAAGATCCGGCCGTGTTGAATGCGCTAACCGACTACTGCGTCAACGCCCTCTGAAGCGGCCTTGGTATTAACGGCGTGGTACCAGCTTGATTTCGTAGAGCTTGGGCCACAGCTTGCCGGTCACGAACAGGCGCTTTTTGGCGGCGTCGTACGCGATGCCGTTGAGGACATTGTCGGCCGCCGGGCCCTTGCCCGCTTCCGCATACAACTTGCCGAGATCGATCCAGCCGGTGATCTTGCCGGTTTTCTGGTCGATGCGGGCGATCGTGTTGGTCTGCCAGATATTGGCGAAAATTTCATCGCCCACTACTTCCAGTTCGTTGAGCTGATCGACCGCGATGCCGTCGGCCGTCACTTTGACGCGCCGCACTTCGAGGAAGGTTTTCGGGTCGAGGAAGCGCAGCGTGCTGCTGCCGTCGCTGAGCACCAGTTCCTTGCCGTTTTGCGCCAGGCCCCAGCCTTCGCCGGGGTAGGCGAATTCGTTCTTCGGTTCGAACGTTTTCAGGTCGAACACGAAGCCCGTCTGCGAGCGCCAGGTGATGCTCACCAGCGTGTCGTTCCAGTCGGTCATGCCCTCGCCGAAATACTGCGGCGGAATGTCGCGGCTTTGCAGCACCTTGCCGGTTTCCAGCTGCACCTTGCGGATGGTGGACTTGCCGTTCAGGCCCGTGCTCTCGTACAGAAAACCGTCGCGATACAGCAGGCCCTGGGTGAAGGCCTGGGCGTCGTGCGGGTAGCTGTGGACAATCTTGAAGTCGTAGGTGGGGATCGCTGCGGCTGCCGTGGCGCAGGCAGCGGTCAACACGGTGGCGAGAAGGAAGGTGGGCAGATGGTTCTGGTTCACTGGGGTATCGTTAAATGAGTGCGGCGTTCTGCAATTCGACCATGGCGTCGAGCGTGGTGCCGGGATGGGCGAATTCGGCCTCGATGCAGGCGCGCGCTTCGGCCGAGGTGATCAGCGCGGCGGCTTGCTGGCGCAACCGGTCGGCGGCGGCATGGTCGCCATAGCCTTCGAGCAGCTCCAGGATCAGCCGCACTTCGGTCATGTAGTTATACACGGTGGCCAGCAGCTCGGACATGCCGGCGTCGCCGAGCAGATCGAGCGTGGCCACGTGGGCGTTCACTTCGGCCGCATAGTCACCCAGGTGGGCGTCGGGATGCGGCAGGTAGGTGTGGGCCAGGGTGAAATCGCCGCAGGCCATCATCGACGGCAGCGCCGAGTTGGCGCATTCGCGGGCCAGGCTTGCTGGCAGGCGCTGGAACAGCTGGTACGTGTGCTGGGCGTCGCCGAGCTTGTCGTTGATGGCGCGGACGTCGTTGAACAGGTTCGCGTCGGTATCGATGTCGGCACCAGTATCGGTGCCGTCGCTGCCAGCGCCAGCGAGCAGCCGTTCGGCGTCGCGGTCGCGCAGGGCGACCAGGGCCTGGCGCGCGGGCAGGTGTTCCTCGGCCAGCTTGGCCCAGGCGTTGAGCACATACGACAGGCGCAGCGGCGCCACGTCCGAATCGCGTTCGGAGGTGGCATCGAATAACCAGATGTAGTCCTGCAGCGCGGCGTCGAACTGGCCGGCCGAGTGCGCGGTCCACGCACGGTCCAGGATGTCGTGAACATTATCCATTGCTGCCTCTGACACTGTTGGTAAGAATGGATATTCTATTACTATTTGGCGGAAGTTACGCGCGGAGTTGCTGCTGTATTGCGTCGCTGATCCGGCTTTCAAGCTGCTGGTGGCTACGCGTTTGCATGGCATCGCCGATCATCACCAGCACCGGGCCATGCGCTTCGCCCAGGCCGTGGGCCATGGCAGCGATGGTCATGCGGCGGATATGCTGGTCGGCGCGACTGACGTTTTCGATCACGACTACCGGGGTGTCGGGGCGGCGACCGCCATCGAGCAGGCGCTGCGCCGTGGCAATCGCCTCGCGCCCGCCCATGTACTGCACGAGGGTGTCGGAATCGGGGATCGCATCCTGCTCGCGTTCGTCCGGTGCGGTGGACGAGGTGAAGAACGCTACGCTGCGCGAGACGCCGCGCTTGGTCAGCGGCTGCTTGGTGGTGGCGGCGGCAGCCAGGGCGGTAGTGATGCCGGGGACCACCTCCACCTCGATACCGGCTTCCTCGAGCGCGCGCAGTTCTTCATCGGCGCGGCCGAACAGCATCGGGTCGCCGCCCTTCAGGCGCACTACCACGGCAGCCTTGTGGGCATGATCGACCAGTTGCTTGTTGATGAACTGCTGGGCGCTGGAGAGCTGGCCGCAGCGTTTGCCGACCAGGATTTTTTCGGCTTGCGGGCACAGTTCCAGCATCTCGGCCGTGACCAGGGCATCGTGCAGCACCACGTCGGCTTGCGCCAGCAGGCGCGCACCGCGCAGTGTCATGAGGTCCTGGGCGCCGGGGCCGGCGCCGATCAGGTAAACTTTTCCGAGAGTTGGCATAACAATAAATTCCTTGAATGGCTGCGCCGCAGCAGGCGGTTGAGGGGACCTCGATAAACCGTAGCGAGCGGCTCGCTATCGCATTGAGTAGCGGAAGCGTACTTGCGTACGCTGAGCAACGGAGATGCGATAGCGGGTCGCGCAGTAGGTTTTGCGAGGCTCCCCTCAATCCGCCAGACGAATCATACCTGCTGCCACGGTCTGGTGGGTCACTTCATCGATCAGGATGAAGGCGCCGGTGGCGCGGATGTCGGCGTAGGCGTCGGCTGCCAGCGGCTGCTGCACGGTCAGACCGATGCGCGCGATGTCGTTCAGCTTCAGCCCGTCGGCATCGTGGCGCTGCTGGGTGTTGATGTCCAACAGCGACTCGATGGCCGTGATCTTGGCCGACGTCTGCTTGGTGCCGTGCTTGATCCAGTACTTGCGGCGCTGGTCCAGCGGCTCGTCCGACATCCAGCACACGTCCGCCTTCAGGGTCTTGAGCAGCGTGGCTGGCTGGTCGGCGCCGGCCAGCAGGTCGCCGCGCGAGATGTCCAGGTATTCTTCCAGCAGCAGGGTCACCGACTGGCCCACCACGGCCGACTGGTGCGAGCCTTCCAGTGTGACGATATCCTTGACGGTGGCGCTCTGGCCCGAAGGCTGCACTACCAGCTTGTCGCCGACCGACACCTTGCCGGCTTCGATGCGGCCCATGTAGCCGCGGAAGTCGTTGGCTTCGTGGCCGTTGTGGCGCGCCACCAGCTGCACCGGGAAGCGGAACGGCGCATCGTGCGATTCGTCATACACCGACAGCGATTCGAGCAGTTCGATCAGGGTGGGGCCTTGGTACCAGGCCAGCTTGTCGCTGCGATCGACCACGTTGTCGCCGGTCAGCGCCGACAGCGGAATCGGCGTCACGTCCTTCAGGCCCAGCGTGGCAGCAAAATCCTGGTAAGCCTTGACGATGCGGTCGTAGATCGCCTGGTCGTAGTTCACCAGGTCCATCTTGTTGACGGCGACGATCACGTGCTCGATCTGCAGCAGGTGGGCGATGGTCGAGTGGCGCTTGGTCTGGATCAGCAGATCGACGCCGCCATCCTCGCGCAGCTTCACTTTCGATACATCGACCAGGATGATCACGGCATCGGCAGTGGAAGCGCCGGTCACCATGTTGCGCGTGTACTGCTCGTGGCCCGGGGTGTCGGCGATGATGAACTTGCGCTTGGGCGTGGCGAAGTAGCGATAGGCCACGTCGATGGTGATTCCCTGTTCGCGTTCGGCTTCCAGGCCGTCGGTCAGCAGCGACAGGTCGACCGCGTCGCCCACGGTGCGCTTGTGCTTGGAGCGCGACATGGCGTCCAGCTGGTCGGCGAAGATGCCCTTGCTGTCGAACAGCAGGCGGCCGATCAGGGTGCTCTTGCCGTCATCGACGGAACCGGCGGTGATGAAGCGCAGCAGGCCGCGCTCCGACAGATTTTGAACAGTGTTGTCAGTCAGTGCGTTCATCAGAAGTATCCTGCTTTTTTACGTTTTTCCATCGATGCTTCGGAAGTCTGGTCGTCCATGCGGGTGGCGCCGCGCTCGGTTACTTGCGTCACTGCCGTCTCGGCGATGATGGCGTCCACCGTCGAGGCGTCCGACGATACCGGGCAGGTGCACGAGATATCGCCCACGGTGCGGAAGCGCACCACCTGCGTTTCCACGGTTTCGCCTTCGCGCGGCGGCGTCAGGTCGGTCAGCGGCACCAAGAGACCGTTGCGCGGAATGACCTGGCGCTCGTGGGCGAAGTAGATCGGCGGCAGTTCCAGCTGTTCGCGGGCGATGTATTGCCACACATCGAGCTCGGTCCAGTTCGAGATCGGGAACACGCGCATGTTCTCGCCCGGATGCACGCGGGTGTTATACAGGTCCCACAATTCGGGGCGCTGCGATTTCGGGTCCCACTGGCCGAATTCGTCGCGGAACGAAAAGATGCGTTCCTTGGCGCGGGCCTTTTCTTCATCGCGGCGGGCGCCGCCGATGCAGGCGTCGAAACCGTGTTCGGCGATGGTTTCCAGCAGCGTGACCGCTTGCGCGGCATTACGCGAGTCGGTGGCCGGGTTACGCAGGCGCACCGTGCCCTTCCTGATCGACTCTTCGACCGAGCCGACGATCAGGCGCTCGCCCAGTTCGGCCACGCGCTTGTCGCGGAAGGTGATCACTTCCGGGAAGTTATGGCCGGTATCGACATGCACCAGCGGGAACGGGAATTTGCCAGGGCGGAAAGCCTTTTCTGCGATGCGCAGCAGGACCACCGAGTCTTTACCACCCGAGAACAACAGGGCAGGGTTGGAGCACTCGGCCGCTACTTCGCGCATGATGTGGATCGCTTCCGATTCCAGGGCGTCGAGGTGGCGCGCATTGACGTGCACGGCGTGGT
This sequence comes from Duganella zoogloeoides, assembly GCF_034479515.1. NCBI lineage: Bacteria > Pseudomonadati > Pseudomonadota > Betaproteobacteria > Burkholderiales > Oxalobacteraceae > Duganella > Duganella zoogloeoides. Next base: position 4,373,391 of record NZ_CP140152.1, on the reverse strand, counting down.
TTTCAGCTAATGCGTTCATAAGTTCTTTCTTGTTCGGCGGCCGAAACTCAGGCAGCCACGGATTTAATGCGTATCAGTTTGCCGTCCACCATGTGCAGTCCGCACTCCTTCGAGTCCGGGTTTTCCCACCACCAGCGGCCGGCGCGCACATCCTCGCCTGGCTGCACGGCGCGCGTGCACGGTGCGCAGCCGATCGATGGAAAGCCCTGGTCGTGCAGCGCGTTGTACGGCACGTCGTTGGCGCGGATGTAATTCCACACGTCTTCCTCCGACCAGTCGGCCAGCGGATTGAACTTGACCATGCCATGCGCCGCATCGTCTTCCTGCACGTGCAGCTCGGCGCGGGTGGTTGATTGCGCGCGGCGTTGTCCCGTTACCCAGGCCTTGTTGCCGGCCAGGGCGCGGCCCAGCGGTTCGACCTTGCGAATACGGCAGCACTCGCGGCGCATCTCTACACTGTCGTAGAAGGCGTTCAGGCCGTTCTGCGCCACGTAGGCATCGACCGCTGCGGGCTGCGGCTTGTACAGCGCGATCTCGTAACCGTCGTACCGGTCCTTGACCTTGTCCAGCATGTCCAGCGTTTCGGGATGCAGGCGCCCGGTTTCAAGCGAGAAGATGCCGATATCGAGTTTCGATTTCAGTATCAGGTCGGTCAGCACCATGTCTTCGGCGGCCAGGCTCGAAGCAAAAACGGCCGGGGAAAAATCGCTGGCGATGCGCGACAGCGTGGCGCTGCTGTCGGCAATCAGCTTGCTCAGATCACTCATGGCGGTTCCGATCAAGCGCCGGCGGCCAGGCGCGCGTGGCGGCGGAACAGCGGTACTTTCTGGTCCACGGACGCCTGGTACGTCTCGGAGAAATCGGACAGGCCCTTGAGCGCGTCGTGCACGTCGCGGTCGGCGCGCACCACGTAGGCGTCAAAGCCCACGCGGCTCATCTGGAACAACTGGTCGCGCAGCACGTCGCCAATCGCGCGCAGCTCACCGGTCCAGCCCAGGCGCAAGCGCAGGTTGTAGGCGATCGAGTAGCCACGGCCATCAGTAAACTTGGGGAAGTCCACGGCCACCAGGGCGAACTGCGACAGGTCGTCCTTGAGCGCTTCGGGACGTTCGTCGCTGGCGATCCAGACGCCGATCTCGCCAGCGGCGGCGCGCGCGGCCAGCAGTTCGCGCTGCACCAGCCATACAGCCTGCGGCACGATGATGTGGCCTGCCGGGACACTGACGGTGGCCGGGTCGATGGCCGGCGCGCCTTCCACCGGTTCGGCCAGGCGCAGGACCTGCCAGCCGTCTTCGACCACTTCGCGGCCCTTGATGATCAGATTTTTAACAGCGTCAGACATATTCATCCTCTCCTACCAGGCGACCACCTTTTTCGGCGATCGGCGTGGCGTACACAAATTGCTTGAACGGTGCCACGCCCAGGCGCTGTGCGCATTGGGCAAAAGTCTCGTCCTCGAAGCGCTCGCGCAGGTACACCTGCAGCAGGCGGTCGATCACTTCCGGCATCTGCTGCGCGGAGAACGACGGTCCGATGATCTTGCCGATGGCGGCGTTGTTGCCCTGCGCGCCGCCGATCGAGACCTGGTACCACTCGCTGCCGTCCTTGTCCACACCGAGCACGCCGATCGAACCGACGTGGTGGTGGCCGCAGGCGTTGATGCAGCCCGAGATATTGAGTTCGATCTCGCCGATATCGTGCTGGTAATCGATGTTCTCGAAGCGTTCGGTGATCGACGCGGCGATCGGGATCGACTTGGCATTGGCCAGCGAGCAGAAGTCGCCGCCCGGGCAGCAGATGATATCGGTCAGCAGGCCGATATTCGGCGTGGCCAGCTGGTGCGCCTTGGCCTCCTGCCACAGCGCGTACAATTGCGACTGTTCGACATCGGCCAGCACCACGTTCTGCTCGTGGGTCACGCGCAGTTCGCCGAAGCTGTAGCGGTCGGCCAGGTCGGCCATGAAGTCCATTTGCTCGGCGGTGGCGTCGCCCGGCGGCACGCCAGGTTTTTTCAGCGACAGCACCACGGCCGCGTAACCGGGCTGCTTGTGCGGCTTGACGTTGCGCGCGACCCAGTTGGCGAACGCCTTGTTACCGGCTTGCGCGGCCACGACATCGCTGTCGTCGAGCTGTTTATACGCCGGCGGCTGGAAGTAGTCGATAATGCGCTGCATTTCTGCCAAAGTCAGCGTCTCGGGACCGTCCTTGAGATCGGCCCATTCTTCTTCGACCTGGCGTGCGAATTCTTCGGCGCCGATGGCTTTGAGCAGGATCTTGATGCGGGCCTTGTACTTGTTGTCGCGGCGGCCGTACTGGTTGTACACGCGCATCACGGCTTCGGTGTAGGTGAGCAGGTGCTGCCATGGCAGGAAGTCGCGGATCACGCTGCCGATGATCGGCGTGCGGCCCATGCCGCCGCCGGCCATGAACTTGAAGCCGATCTCGCCGGCGTCGTTGCGCACCACGGTCAGGCCGATGTCATGGATGGCAATCGCGGCGCGGTCTTCAACGGCGCCGTTGATGGCGACCTTGAACTTGCGCGGCAAGGCGATGAACTCGGGGTGGAAGGTGGACCACTGGCGCAGCACCTCGGCGTACGGACGCGGATCGATGATCTCGTCGGCGGCCACGCCGGCGTACGGGTCGGACGTGGTGTTGCGGATGCAGTTGCCCGAGGTCTGGATGGCGTGCATTTCCACCGAAGCCAGGTCGGTCAGGATGTCCGGGGTCTGTTCGAGCTCCACCCAGTTGAACTGGATGTTCTGGCGCGTGGTGAAGTGGCCATAGCCGCGGTCGTACTTGCGGGCGATATGGGCGAACATGCGCATCTGCTTCGACGCCAGCAGGCCGTACGGCACGGCGATGCGCAGCATGTAGGCGTGGCGTTGCATGTACAAGCCGTTTTGCAGGCGCAGCGGCACGAACTCGGCTTCGGTCAGCTCATCGGCGAGGCGGCGACGTACCTGGTCGCGGTACTGTGCAATGCGTTCGCGCACGATAAGATGGTCGTATTGGTCGTATTGATACATATTCTTCCTGGTTGGTCGCTTACTAGAATCCCCAAAGTAGCTGCAATAGTAATAAACTTCAGCTTTATTCCAAACGACTTAGTCTTTATTTGCTTATATAAGGATTGAGTATAAGCATGAACGTTAATTAAAGATCGGTCGAGATGAACCTTCACCAACTGCGCTTCGTGCGCGAAGCTGTACGCCAGAACTACAACCTGACCGACGCCGCCAAGGCGCTGTTTACCTCGCAGCCCGGCGTGTCCAAGGCGATTATCGAGCTCGAAGAAGAGTTGGGAGTGGACATTTTTACCCGGCATGGCAAGCGCATCCGTGGTTTGACCGAGCCGGGACGGCTGGTGCTGTCGTCGGTGGAACTGATTATGCAGGAAATCGACAGTCTCAAGCGCATCGGCAAGGAGTACGCGGCCCAGGACAGCGGCAGCTTCACCATCGCCACTACCCATACCCAGGCTCGCTACACCTTGCCGAAGGTGGTGCAGGCCTTCATGGTCAAGTTCCCCAAGGTGAGGTTGTCTTTACTGCAAGGCAATCCGCAGCAGATCGCCGAGATGGTCCAGCGCGACCAGGCCGACCTGGCGATTGCCACCGAATCGATCGCCGGTATTAACGGCTTGATCACATTGCCATGTTATCAATGGGAGCATGTGCTGGTGGTCGCGCCCGACCATCCGCTGTTGCGTTACAAGGAAGTCACGCTGGAAGAAATTGCAGCGTACCCGATCATCACCTATGATGGCGCCTTTGCCGGCCGCAGCAAGATCGATCACGCGTTTGCGCTGCGGGGCCTGAAGCTCGACGTGTTGCTCGAGGCGATAGACGCCGACGTCATCAAGACCTATGTGGAGTTGGGCATGGGCATCGGCATCATCGCGGGCATGGCCTTCGACGCCGAGCGCGACAAGAATCTGCGCGCGATTCCCGTAGGACACCTGTTTGGCATGAACGTTTCGCGCGTGGCCGTCAAGCAGGGCGCCTACCTGCGCAGCTATATATACACCTTTATCGAACTGCTGGCGCCCACGCTCAACCGCAAGCTGGTGGAGCAAGCCATGAGTGGCGATAAAGAGCACTACGAACTGTAAAACGAGAAAGCACTCCCATGATTACCAATCAGTTGGCACAATTTTATGCCGTTAACGCCGACAATTACGACCAGGTCTATGCCCAGGAAGAGCGCTTCGACGACCTCGACGACCTGCAGGAAATGGTCGCCGAGATGTTCGAAGGCCACAAGGTGCTGGAACTGGCCTGCGGCACCGCGTACTGGACCGACCTGATCGCGGAAACCGCCGAGTCGGTCCACGCCACCGACCTGTTGCCGGAAATGATAGCCCTGGCCGAAACCCGTGGCCTCGACGAGGACGTGGTTACCTTCGGCATCATGGACGCGTTTAACCTGCCCGACGGACTGGAAGGCAAATACACTGCCGTGTTCGCAGCCGGCCTGTGGTCGCACGTGCGCCGCGAAGATCAGGAGAAATACCTGAAAGAGCTGCGCGCCAAGCTGGGCAAGGACGTGTTGCTTGTATTGCTGGACGAAACCTATGTCGATGGCAATTCGATGGTGTTTGCCCGCACCGATATGGAAGGCAATACCCACCAGATCCTGACTGCCGATGATGGCCAGCGCTACGAAATCATGAAGAATTACCTGACCGACAGCACGCTGCGCAAGCGCTTTGCCGCGTCCACCAAGCAGATCCGCATCGAGCGGCTCGAGTATTACTACCTGCTGTCCTGCCGCCTGAAGTAAGCGTTATTGCCTTCAAGAACAGCCGCCATGTGCGGCTGTTTTGCACTGTGGTTTGAAAACAACAGCTTGGCGATGTCACATTGTTGAAGTAATTGATAGGCATGATTCCGCCGGTACAAGCAAATCGTGCAGCACTCTTTCAACCTTCAGTAGAGATCTTCAAGTGAAAAAACTTACTCTGGCAGCAATGATCATCGGCGGCTTCGCAGCCCAGGCCCAAGCGCAATCGAACGTCACCATCTACGGCCTGGTTGACGTCGGTATGGTTTCCGAGCGCGGCGGTGCAGCCGGCAATGTGACCAAAGTGACCAGCGGTATTGGCGGCCAGTCGCGTCTGGGCTTCCGTGGTACCGAAGACCTGGGCAACGGCCTGTCGGCCATCTTCCAGCTGGAAGCCGGCCTGAAAGTGGACGACGGTACCCTGGACAATTCCAACAATGCGCTGTTCAACCGCGCCGCCATGGTCGGCCTGAAAAGCAAGGATGCCGGCACCCTGACCATCGGTCGTCAACAAACCATGCTGTACAACGCGTTGAGCCAGGTAGCCGACCCGTTCGGTGCCGGTTACGCCGGTAGCGCCAAGAACTTGTTCCCCACCTCGGGCAACCTGACCCGCGTCAGCAACTCGCTGATCTACACGACCCCGACCTTCTCTGGCTTCACCATCGACGGCCAGTACGCGCTGGGCGAACAAGCCGGCAGCAGCGAAGCCGCGCGCCAGTTTGGCCTGGGCATGGCTTTCTCGCAAGGTCCATTGAACGTGCGCGTGGTGTACAACAATCGCAACAACGACACCGTTGCCAACGGTGTCGTGACCGAGCGTGACACCGGCAAGAACACCCTGGTGGCCCTGAACTATGACTTCAAGGTGGTCAAGGCTTACTTCGCCTTCGGCGCCAACAAAGGCCTGAACAGCTCGCCGCTGCCAGTGGCCAATGCTTTCGGCTACCGCGTGGCGCCAACCGCCAGCCTGGAAAGCCGTGACATGCTGGTCGGCGCGCAAATCCCGGTCGGCGCTGGCACCATCATGACGTCGTACACCCGCAAGAACGACCGCACCGCCTTCAACCAGGATGCCGACCAGTTCGCAGTGGGCTACCTGTACGCGCTGTCCAAGCGTACCGGCGCCTACGCCAGCTACGCCAAGATCAAGAACAAGAACGGCGCCGGCTACACCGTTGGTAACAACAACGAACCAGGCACCGGTGACAAGGCCTTCAACGTTGGTGTTCGCCACTCGTTCTAAGCTGGTCTAGGGAGCGGGCGGGCGCGGCGGCAGCGGCAGGCGGACCATAATCCGCGTACCGCCGTCGCTGAGGATGGAAATATCGCCGTGCAGCGCCCATACCCGCTCGCGCATCCCGATCAGGCCATAGGACGATGCCTTGTCCATGTCCTGGGCGGCGATGCCGCGGCCATCGTCCTGGATGGAAATATCGAGCAGATCGTCGACCCGTCGCAATGACAGATCGACACGGCTGGCCTGCGCATGGCGCGTAATATTGGTCAGCGCTTCCTGCACGATGCGGTAAATCGCCGTACTGTAGGCATCATCGAGTATCAATTCTTCTTCGTCCGCATGCAAACGGCAGGCAATGCCGTAGTGGGACACGAATTCCTGGCGCAGGCTTTCCAGCGCAAAATACAGACCACCTTCATCGAGCGCGCGCGGCCGCAGGTTGCTGGCGATGCGCCGCAGCGACGTGATCGAGCCCATCACCAGGCCATCCATGCCATCGAGCAGCTTGCGCGCCCCCGGTTCGCGCACCTGGCGTTGCAGCAGTGCCAGGTCCACCCGCAGCGTGGCCAGCAACTGGCCCAGGTCGTCGTGGAGTTCGCGGGCAATGTGCTTGCGTTCTTCCTCGCGGATGGTTTGCAACGCGGCCGACAGCTCGCGCAACTGCGTGGTGGACTGCGCCAGCTGTTCCTGCACCTGCTTGCGCTCGGTAATGTCGCGCAGGATGATGGTATAGATCGGCTTGCCGCTCTCGTACAGCGACGAGATCGAGCCCTCCAGCGGCAAGTGCTGGCCGTCGCGCCGCACGCCCGTGACCGCGTAATCGCTGGCGCGGCGGCCCTTCATGCGCAGGTGGATGCCAGTGTCGCCGAAATAATGGGAGGTGGCCATGTTGGCGCCCAGGCGCTGGTCGCGCGGGATGAACGCGTTGAGCGGCGCGCCCTGCATCTCGTCGACAGTCACGCCAAACATGGCGGCCGCCGCAGGGTTGGCCTGCAGGATGGACTGGCGCTCGTCGGTGATGATGATGGCGTCGCTGGCGTGCTGGATGATGCCCCGGCTGCGGCGCCATGACTTGTGCCCGAGCGGGTGCAGCAATGGACGCAATAAGGGACGCAACAACGGACGCAACAACGGACGCAACACAGGCTGCGCCAGCCATGCGGCGCCGGCAGCGGCGGTGATGGCGAGCAGGGAACGGAGGTGGCCGGGTAGCTTCATGCAAATTCCCCAGCCGGAGAAGGGCGGCTGCATCTTGTACCTTAGGACAAGTGCGGGTCCACCCCTTGATGCGGCTCAAGCGCGCGCCTGCGCACTTGAGATCTGCCGGTTACATCTGTTTGAACAAATGCAGGAAGCTGCGGCTTACTTCCAGCTTGTCGGAGCGGCCCTTGATCATGACCAGGTGCCGGCCGCGGATGTCGCGAGTCACGCCCTCGATGGCGTTGACATTGACCAGGGTGGCGCGGTGGATTTGCCAGAACAGCTTGGGGTCGAGTTCTTCGGCCAGGTCGCGCACCGGCTTGCGGATCAGCGCCTCGTAGCGCTCGGTCTGCACGCACGTGTATTTTTCGTCGGAACGGAAAAACAGGATTTCCTCGACCGGGATCATGCGCAGGTCCTGGCCGATGCTCGCCTGTATCCATTGCAGGTGCGATGGCTTGGGGGCGGAAATTTTCTCGGTCAGCTGCGACAGCAGCGCCGTCACGCTGGCGCTCACGTCCGGCGCGACCGGCTTGTTGAGGCGTTCCTTGAGGCGATCGACCGTGATTTTCAGCCGCTCCGGCTCGGACGGTTTGAGCACGTAATCGATGGCGCCGCGCTCGAACGCTTCGACCGCATAGGCGTCGTAAGCGGTAACGAAGACGATATTACTCTTGTTGCCGATCACGGTGGCCGCTTCCATGCCGGTCTTGCCCGGCATGCGGATGTCGAGGAACGTAAAGTCGGGCTTGAGCTGGTCCACCAGCTCGATTGCTTCATCGCCGTTCTTGGCTTCGCCCAGAATTTCAAGCTCGGGCCACACTTGTTCCAGGCGCATGCGCAGCTGGTCGCGCATCAGTCTTTCGTCATCGGCAATAATTGCGGTAGGCATCGTGTTTGCTGGCTAAGGTTTATCAAAAGGATAGTCGATCAATTATTCAACGAATTGCGCTCATGGTCAATTAATCAATGAGGCTTCTTTTCCAGCGTGGTCTTGGCCAGGGCATATGGCACCTCGATGGTGGCGATCACGCCGCTCGGGCTGTTGGCGGCGATCAGCAACTGGCCCTGCTCGCCATGCAGCAGTTTCAACCGTTCGCGGATGTTGGTCAGCCCCAGGCCGGTACCGTTGCTGGGCACGGCGCCAAAGCCCAGGCCCGTATCGGAGACAATCACGCGCAGCTTGTTATGGGCCACTTCGGCGCGCACTTTCAGCACGCCGCCCTCGGGCTTCGCTTCCAGGCCGTGCTTGATGGCGTTTTCCACCATCGATTGCAGCATCATGGGTGGGAAGGCGGCAGTGCGCAGCCCGTCCGGCACATCGAACTCCACGATCAGGCGCTCTTCCATGCGCATTTTGAGCAGGTTCAGGTAAGCCTCCACCATGTCGGCTTCGCGGCCGAGGTTGGTGATCAGGGCGTTATCGCGCATTTGCGGCAGCACCGCGCGCAGGTAGCGGATCAGGCTGCGCTGCATGGCCGAGGCGCGTGGCGGATCGGTTTCGATCAGGTGTTCGACCGATGCCAGAGTATTGAACAGGAAGTGCGGCTCTACTTGCGCCTGCATCATCTGCATCCGCGCTTCGGACAGCTGGCGCTGCATGGCTTCGCGTTCGGCGGTGGCGTTGGCGTTCTGGGTTTCCGCTTCCGCGCGCTTTTTGCTGCCCATCAGCGCCTTGATCCCGAATAGTGCCAGCACCAGCAAGGTCACGAAACTCTTGAACCAGGTCGATGCCTGCACATGGTAGCGGGCCACTTTTTGCTCGGCGGCATCGTCCACTGCTTCTTCGATAGCGTTGGACAACTCCTCGCCGATTTGCGGCGGCAATTCGATGTGGACTTCGTCGCCGGGCAGCGAGGGCAGGGAGGGGACGGCGGCGGCTTTGCCGGTTTTGCCCTTGGTGGTTGGCGTTGTCGGGGTAGTCGGGGTAGTCGGTGTGGTCGGAGTCGTTGGCTCCTCTGGCGCTGCCGGCTCCTCGGGCTCGGCCGGCACAGCCGGCTCGACCGGTTCTGCAACATGATCGGCATGTTCTGCGGCGGTTTCTTCGACGCTCTTCTCGGCATCCTTGTTGATGTTCTTGTTGCGGGGATTGAAGCGGATGCCGCTGTCATCGATGACAATATTACTTTCGCCACTGCGACGCTTGGACTTGTCGCTGCGAACATTTTCCTGGATTACAGTATTAGAGGAAAACAGCTCGTCCTGCAGAATGGATCCGGCAATCAGCATCAATATGGCAAACACCAAGAACTTCCACCAGGACAGCTGCGTTACCCAGGTAGCCACCGCATCGAAGGCTCGGTGCAGCCAGGTGGCGACGGTTTTGACCGTTTCTTGGGTTTTTGGCAAAGGAAACATGTGCGGCTTTCACTGTCTGTATTTGATGATGCAACTGTAACGACCAGCGCCGCTTTGCGCCATGCCTGTGCGACAGGATGCAAGAAACTGGGGATGGGCCGTGTCGTAGAAATGTTTCTTGCCACGGCGTCCAGTGTTGGCTATAATTCGCCCCCTCGCAGAACACCGCATGCAAATGCAGAGTGAAGCGAGAAAAAAGAAGGTTGACGAAATGCTGCAAACGCTTCATACTCTTCCTTCTCGCTGACAAACAAAACGATTTGTCAAGAGCGAAAGTAGCAACCGAATAAGTTCTTTAAAAAATTAACAGTCGATAAGTGTGGACGTTTGATGACAGTGCACACGGAGCTAGTCTCCGTGATACTTAAATTATCAAATGTTCACAAGAAGTAATGAAATAGGCGCTATGAAAATAGTGGCCTGTCAGTATTTTGAGTGAGCGACCCCTTAGCAATAAGGGTGACACGAAAGTGTCAAATAAACAGAGATTAAACTGAAGAGTTTGATCCTGGCTCAGATTGAACGCTGGCGGCATGCCTTACACATGCAAGTCGAACGGCAGCGCGGGGCAACCTGGCGGCGAGTGGCGAACGGGTGAGTAATATATCGGAACGTACCCTGGAGTGGGGGATAACGTAGCGAAAGTTACGCTAATACCGCATACGATCTAAGGATGAAAGTGGGGGATTCGCAAGAACCTCATGCTCCTGGAGCGGCCGATATCTGATTAGCTAGTTGGTAGGGTAAAAGCCTACCAAGGCATCGATCAGTAGCTGGTCTGAGAGGACGACCAGCCACACTGGAACTGAGACACGGTCCAGACTCCTACGGGAGGCAGCAGTGGGGAATTTTGGACAATGGGCGCAAGCCTGATCCAGCAATGCCGCGTGAGTGAAGAAGGCCTTCGGGTTGTAAAGCTCTTTTGTCAGGGAAGAAACGGTGTTTTCTAATACAGAACGCTAATGACGGTACCTGAAGAATAAGCACCGGCTAACTACGTGCCAGCAGCCGCGGTAATACGTAGGGTGCAAGCGTTAATCGGAATTACTGGGCGTAAAGCGTGCGCAGGCGGTTTTGTAAGACTGTCGTGAAATCCCCGGGCTCAACCTGGGAATGGCGATGGTGACTGCAAGGCTAGAGTTTGGCAGAGGGGGGTAGAATTCCACGTGTAGCAGTGAAATGCGTAGATATGTGGAGGAACACCGATGGCGAAGGCAGCCCCCTGGGTCAAAACTGACGCTCATGCACGAAAGCGTGGGGAGCAAACAGGATTAGATACCCTGGTAGTCCACGCCCTAAACGATGTCTACTAGTTGTCGGGTTTTAATTAACTTGGTAACGCAGCTAACGCGTGAAGTAGACCGCCTGGGGAGTACGGTCGCAAGATTAAAACTCAAAGGAATTGACGGGGACCCGCACAAGCGGTGGATGATGTGGATTAATTCGATGCAACGCGAAAAACCTTACCTACCCTTGACATGGCAGAAATCCTCGAGAGATTGAGGAGTGCTCGAAAGAGAATCTGCACACAGGTGCTGCATGGCTGTCGTCAGCTCGTGTCGTGAGATGTTGGGTTAAGTCCCGCAACGAGCGCAACCCTTGTCATTAGTTGCTACGAAAGAGCACTCTAATGAGACTGCCGGTGACAAACCGGAGGAAGGTGGGGATGACGTCAAGTCCTCATGGCCCTTATGGGTAGGGCTTCACACGTCATACAATGGTACATACAGAGGGCCGCCAACCCGCGAGGGGGAGCTAATCCCAGAAAGTGTATCGTAGTCCGGATTGTAGTCTGCAACTCGACTGCATGAAGTTGGAATCGCTAGTAATCGCGGATCAGCATGTCGCGGTGAATACGTTCCCGGGTCTTGTACACACCGCCCGTCACACCATGGGAGCGGGTTTTACCAGAAGTAGGTAGCTTAACCGCAAGGAGGGCGCTTACCACGGTAGGATTCGTGACTGGGGTGAAGTCGTAACAAGGTAGCCGTATCGGAAGGTGCGGCTGGATCACCTCCTTTCTAGAGTAGCACTGAGTTAGCAATAACTCGCCATCAAGCGTTCACACTTATCGACTGTCAATCAAGAAGAACAGCATTTGGGGCTGTAGCTCAGCTGGTTAGAGCACCGTGTTGATAACGCGGGGGTCGTTGGTTCGAGTCCAACCAGCCCTACCAGTTAAAAAGCTGGGGGTAAGGTGGACGCTAGTCCAGCCAGCCTTACCAGTCTTACCCATGGGGGATTAGCTCAGCTGGGAGAGCACCTGCTTTGCAAGCAGGGGGTCGTCGGTTCGATCCCGTCATCCTCCACCAAGAGTTCAAACGTAAATCAAAGCGATTTAGGTTTGGTCTTTTAGAGACCAAGTGCTGTATGTTCTTTAACAATCTGGAAGAAGTAAGTAGATTTTTATGTGTCGTGTTACGGTAAAACGTAATGCGATGGGTAATGATTGTATGTATCAACAAACGCAACAACGTAGTACTTCTTATTCCTATAAACGCTCCTTGTTTAGTCGCAGGGGCTAACGTTATAGGGACAAGTGAATAAGTGCACATGGTGGATGCCTTGGCGATTACAGGCGATGAAGGACGTAGTAGCTTGCGATAAGCTGCGGGGAGCTAGCAAACAAGCTTTGATCCGCAGATTTCCGAATGGGGAAACCCACCCTTTTAGGGTATTGCATACTGAATACATAGGTATGCAAGGCGAACGCGGCGAACTGAAACATCTAAGTAGCTGCAGGAAAATAAATCAACCGAGATTCCCAAAGTAGTGGCGAGCGAAATGGGAAGAGCCTGTACGTGATAGTCGATTGAATAGTGGAATGCTCTGGAAATGGCAGCCATAGCGGGTGATAGCCCCGTACACGAAATTCAAACGGTGGTACTAAGCGTACGACAAGTAGGGCGGGACACGAGAAATCCTGTCTGAATATGGGGGGACCATCCTCCAAGGCTAAATACTCGTAATCGACCGATAGTGAACCAGTACCGTGAGGGAAAGGCGAAAAGAACCCCGGGAGGGGAGTGAAATAGATCCTGAAACCGTGTGCATACAAACAGTAGGAGCGGACTTGTTCCGTGACTGCGTACCTTTTGTATAATGGGTCAGCGACTTACATTCAGTGGCAAGGTTAACCGTATAGGGAAGCCGTAGAGAAATCGAGTCCGAACAGGGCGATAGTCGCTGGGTGTAGACCCGAAACCAAGTGATCTACTCATGGCCAGGATGAAGGTGCGGTAACACGCACTGGAGGTCCGAACCCACTAATGTTGAAAAATTAGGGGATGAGCTGTGGGTAGGGGTGAAAGGCTAAACAAACTTGGAAATAGCTGGTTCTCTCCGAAAACTATTTAGGTAGTGCCTCAAGTATCACCATCGGGGGTAGAGCACTGTTATGGCTAGGGGGTCATCGCGACTTACCAAACCATTGCAAACTCCGAATACCGATGAGTGCGAGCTTGGGAGACAGACGTCGGGTGCTAACGTCCGGCGTCAAGAGGGAAACAACCCAGACCGCCAGCTAAGGTCCCAAAGATTGGCTAAGTGGAAAACGAAGTGGGAAGGCTAAAACAGTCAGGATGTTGGCTTAGAAGCAGCCATCATTTAAAGAAAGCGTAATAGCTCACTGATCGAGTCGTCCTGCGCGGAAGATGTAACGGGGCTAAGCCAGTCACCGAAGCTGCGGATATCCGTAAGGATATGGTAGGAGAGCGTTCTGTAAGCCTGCGAAGGTGTCTTGTAAAGGATGCTGGAGGTATCAGAAGTGCGAATGCTGACATGAGTAGCGATAATGGGGGTGAAAAGCCCCCACGCCGTAAGCCCAAGGTTTCCTGTTCAACGTTCATCGGAGCAGGGTGAGTCGGCCCCTAAGGCGAGGCAGAGATGCGTAGCTGATGGGAAGCAGGTTAATATTCCTGCACCGTCGTATGATGCGATGGGGGGACGGATCGCGGAAGGTTGTCTGCCTGTTGGAATAGGCAGTTTCTGGTTCATAGAAGGTACTTAGGCAAATCCGGGTACGTAATTCAAGGGACTGGGACGAAGAGCTTAGGCTCTGTAGCAATCGGAAGTGGTTCCAAGAAAAGCCTCTAAGCTTCAGTCATACGAGACCGTACCGCAAACCGACACAGGTGGGCGAGATGAGTATTCTAAGGCGCTTGAGAGAACTCGGGAGAAGGAACTCGGCAAATTGGTACCGTAACTTCGGGAAAAGGTACGCCCCGGTAGCTTGGTCACTTTACTGTGATAGGGCGAAAGGGTTGCAATAAACTGGTGGCTGCGACTGTTTAATAAAAACACAGCACTCTGCAAACACGAAAGTGGACGTATAGGGTGTGACGCCTGCCCGGTGCTGGAAGATTAAATGATGGGGTGCAAGCTCTTGATTGAAGTCCCAGTAAACGGCGGCCGTAACTATAACGGTCCTAAGGTAGCGAAATTCCTTGTCGGGTAAGTTCCGACCTGCACGAATGGCGTAACGATGGCCACACTGTCTCCTCCCGAGACTCAGCGAAGTTGAAGTGTTTGTGATGATGCAATCTACCCGCGGCTAGACGGAAAGACCCCATGAACCTTTACTGTAGCTTTGCATTGGACTTTGAATCAATCTGTGTAGGATAGGTGGGAGGCTTTGAAGCGGGAACGCCAGTTCTCGTGGAGCCAACCTTGAAATACCACCCTGGTTCATTTGAGGTTCTAACCTTGGCCCGTTATCCGGGTCGGGGACAGTGCATGGTAGGCAGTTTGACTGGGGCGGTCTCCTCCTAAAGTGTAACGGAGGAGTTCGAAGGTACGCTAGTTACGGTCGGACATCGTGACGATAGTGCAATGGCATAAGCGTGCTTAACTGCGAGACTGACAAGTCGAGCAGGTACGAAAGTAGGACATAGTGATCCGGTGGTTCTGTATGGAAGGGCCATCGCTCAACGGATAAAAGGTACTCTGGGGATAACAGGCTGATTCCTCCCAAGAGTTCATATCGACGGGGGAGTTTGGCACCTCGATGTCGGCTCATCACATCCTGGGGCTGTAGCCGGTCCCAAGGGTATGGCTGTTCGCCATTTAAAGTGGTACGTGAGCTGGGTTTAAAACGTCGTGAGACAGTTTGGTCCCTATCTGCCGTGGGCGTTGGAAATTTGAAGGGGGCTGCTCCTAGTACGAGAGGACCGGAGTGGACGAACCTCTGGTGTACCGGTTGTCACGCCAGTGGCATTGCCGGGTAGCTAAGTTCGGAAGAGATAACCGCTGAAAGCATCTAAGCGGGAAACTTGCCTTGAGATGAGATTTCCCAGAGCCTTGAGCTCTTTGAAGGGTCGTTCGAGACCAGGACGTTGATAGGCTGGGTGTGGAAGTGCAGTAATGCATTAAGCTAACCAGTACTAATTGCCCGTACGGCTTGTCCCTATAACCTTAGCAGGTTGTAGCGAATAAGAAGTGCGTTGGAACGTTCGTTGATACACAACTTCATTACCCACCTACTTACTACTTCCAGATTCTGAGTAACGTTCACCAGAACGCGACTCGTACAGTTCAATGCCTGATGACCATAGCAAATCGGTCCCACCCCTTCCCATCCCGAACAGGACCGTGAAACGATTTTGCGCCGATGATAGTGCTGAAACCAGTGTGAAAGTAGGTTATCGTCAGGCTAGTTATACAGAAAAACCCCATCAAGTGATCTTGGTGGGGTTTTTCGCATTTCAGAGCGTCATTCCTAGACGTTTTCCCAGGCATAGCAAGGTCAACGTCGGCGGCAATCCCCATGATCCTGGTATCACCGAGGCATCACATACATACAAATTTCTCGTACTGGTTTGCAAATCGCTGTTGACGATAGTGCCGATAGGTAGACTGCCGCCCGGATGGGCAGCGAAATGCCAGCTTTTGAAGATTTTTTTTGCACCTGCCGCGCGCAAAATATCGCGCGCCATTCCGATGCCACGTTTGAGTTTGGCGCGATCGCCTGCAGTGAGCGATTTATCAACCCAATGCGGACCGATGGCGCCACCGATATCGTCGCGTATCTTGACCATGATGGTCAGGGTGCGCGCGTGGGAAAGCACGCGGTCCAGGCGTCCGACCTGCACTGCAAATGCCTGGAACATCGGCCTGGGCAAAGCCATATCGGCCAAGGCAACGCCTTCCTCCTGCAGATACAGGCCACAGGCCATCGGTACTTCTGCGCCGCCGTCCAATTGGTCGACCTCGCCCATCACCGCAATGACCGGATCGCTGAAGAACGAGCTTTGTGCAGCATGAAGCCCAGAGCTATGTAGCAGGCGTGGGCTACCGATACCGCCGCCGGCCAATATGATATTTGTGGCGCGCGCGGTATGGGTTTCACCCTTACGCTGGAAGCGCACGCCGCATGCTCGCCCGTCCTTCACGACCACGCTGTCGACCAGGGCATGATCGACTAACGTCGCGCCTGACGCCACTGCTTCGTCGACAAAATCGCGGGCGGTCCATTTGGCGCCGAAGGGGCAACCATAGACGCACCGCCAGCAGCCGGTGCGGCAGATCTGCGGGCGTATCAGTTTGTCGAGTTTGCGCCAGTCGAGACCGAGTGCGCCGGCGCCCGAAGCGATGCGCTTGGCCATGGGGCCGATCAGGCTATCGGGTAAAGGCTCCATCGGCAGCTCCGCGCGCAGCGATGCCAGCGCTGGCGCCAGGTCGATGCCGTAGGCGGCAAACATGGGTAAGGGCGGCGGGGCGGCTGTGGCAAAATTGATCGTGCTGCTGCCGCCAACCACCAGGCCGCGGACCAGCAGAGAGCCGTCGCGATGAATGAATACCCCTTTGCCGGGAATTGCCGCCATGCCCGCCATCTGCGACAAGGTGCCCTCGAGCGGCGCATTGCTGCCGCGCTCGAGGATCAGCACCCGCAGCTGCCGCCGGGCCAGCTCACGCGCGACACTGGCGCCACCGGGGCCGGTGCCGACCACGATGGCGTCGTAAATTAGTTCTTGCATGCTCATGCGGGCTTCCAGTCAGGTGAGGGATGTACCATAGCCTGTTTTGCACCCGCCCGCACCGGGTTCAGAACAGGTTCAAGCCCTTGAGCATCACCAGCAAGATCAGCAGTGGCGACACATAGCGCAGCAGTATTAACACGACGCGCGCAGTCGCCTGGTTGGGCAGCGCGCCATTATTGGACAGCGCGCGCGTGAATTTGTCCGCGCCCCAAACCCAGCCGACGTATACCGCCAGGCAAATGCCACCGATCGGCAGCAGCACATTCGACGACAAGAAGTCGAACAGGTCGAACATATTCATGCCGAACAACTTGAAGTCGGCCAGCACGTTGTTAGTCAGCGCACAGCTGGAGCCGGCCACCATCAACACGGCGATGGTCAGCATGGTCGACTTCGCGCGGCTCAGGCCCAGGCGCTCATGCAAAATCACGACCGGCACTTCCATCAGCGACAGCATCGCACCGGTCGCAGCAACTGCGGCCAGCACGAAGAACACGATCATCAGGAAGTGCCCGCCAGGGATTTGCGAGAACACGGCCGGGATGGTGATGAATACCAGCGATGGCCCGGCCGACGGCGCGAAGCCGAAAGTGAACACCGCCGGGAAGATGGCGATCCCGGCCAGCATCGAGACGAACAGGTCGGCGATCATCACCCGCACCGTGGTTTGCGGAATATTCTGATCATCGCGGAAGTACGAACCGTAAGTCATCATGGTACCCATGCCCAGCGACAGCTTGAAGAACGCCAGGCCCATCGCCGTAAGAATGACGCCCGCAGTGATCTTGCTGAAGTCCGGGCGGAACAGGAATGCCAGGCCATCGAGCGCCTTGTCCAGCGACAGGCTCACCGCGCACAGCAGGAGCAGCAGCAGGAATAACAGCGGCATCAGTTTCTTGGCCACCGCTTCAATGCCTTTGGTCACCCCCATCAACAGGATGCCGCCGATAAAAATCAGTACCACCCATTGCCACACCAGCGATTGCAGCGGATCGCTGATCAGCGCCGTAAATGCGCCTTCAGTCACCTGGCGATCGCTGCTGAGGATCGATCCGCCGATGGCCTTGAATACGTAGGCGAATACCCAGGCTACTACCTCTGAATAAAACGACATGATCAGGAAAGATGCCAGCATGCCGGATGCGCCGATCAGCCACCAGGGCAGACGGCTCGGGCTGAGTTTTTGCAGCGCTGTGATCGGGTTGGCCTTGGCAGCACGGCCCATGGTGATCTCAGCAATCATGACCGGCAGGCCGACCAGCAAGGTGGCCAGCAAATAAATCAACAAAAAGCCGGCGCCGCCATTGGCCCCGGTGAGGTAGGGGAACTTCCAGATATTGCCCAGGCCGACGGCCGAACCCAGTGTGGCGGCGAGGACGCCGAAGCTGGAGCTGAAGCCGCCGCGTTTGATCGAATTATTAGTCATGACTGCTTTCCGCACCGGGTAAAGGCTGCGATTGTAGCAGCGCGAAAATAAGTCTTGCAGCTTTGTATGGACACTGGCTATAATTCGCCCCCTCGCAGAACAACACATGCAAATGTCGAGTGAAGCGAGAGTAGAGAAGAAAAAGAAGTGCTTGACGAAACATTCGAAACGCCTCATAATCTTGCCTCTTCGCTGATGAACAAAACGCTTCTTCAGCAACGCAGTACCGCAACACCAAATACAGTTCTTTAAAAATTAACAGTCGATAAGTGTGGACGTTTGATGACAGTGCACACGAAGCTAGTCTTCGTGATACTTAACATATCAAATGTTCACAAGAAGTAATGAAATAGGCGCTATGAAAATAGTGGCCTGTCAGTATTTTGAGTGAGCGACCCATCAGCGATGATGGTGCCGAGAAATCGGCAAATAAACAGAGATTAAACTGAAGAGTTTGATCCTGGCTCAGATTGAACGCTGGCGGCATGCCTTACACATGCAAGTCGAACGGCAGCGCGGGGCAACCTGGCGGCGAGTGGCGAACGGGTGAGTAATATATCGGAACGTACCCTGGAGTGGGGGATAACGTAGCGAAAGTTACGCTAATACCGCATACGATCTAAGGATGAAAGTGGGGGATTCGCAAGGACCTCATGCTCCTGGAGCGGCCGATATCTGATTAGCTAGTTGGTAGGGTAAAAGCCTACCAAGGCATCGATCAGTAGCTGGTCTGAGAGGACGACCAGCCACACTGGAACTGAGACACGGTCCAGACTCCTACGGGAGGCAGCAGTGGGGAATTTTGGACAATGGGCGCAAGCCTGATCCAGCAATGCCGCGTGAGTGAAGAAGGCCTTCGGGTTGTAAAGCTCTTTTGTCAGGGAAGAAACGGGTTTTTCTAATACAGAGATCTAATGACGGTACCTGAAGAATAAGCACCGGCTAACTACGTGCCAGCAGCCGCGGTAATACGTAGGGTGCAAGCGTTAATCGGAATTACTGGGCGTAAAGCGTGCGCAGGCGGTTTTGTAAGACTGTCGTGAAATCCCCGGGCTCAACCTGGGAATGGCGATGGTGACTGCAAGGCTAGAGTTTGGCAGAGGGGGGTAGAATTCCACGTGTAGCAGTGAAATGCGTAGATATGTGGAGGAACACCGATGGCGAAGGCAGCCCCCTGGGTCAAAACTGACGCTCATGCACGAAAGCGTGGGGAGCAAACAGGATTAGATACCCTGGTAGTCCACGCCCTAAACGATGTCTACTAGTTGTCGGGTTTTAATTAACTTGGTAACGCAGCTAACGCGTGAAGTAGACCGCCTGGGGAGTACGGTCGCAAGATTAAAACTCAAAGGAATTGACGGGGACCCGCACAAGCGGTGGATGATGTGGATTAATTCGATGCAACGCGAAAAACCTTACCTACCCTTGACATGGCAGAAATCCTCGAGAGATTGAGGAGTGCTCGAAAGAGAATCTGCACACAGGTGCTGCATGGCTGTCGTCAGCTCGTGTCGTGAGATGTTGGGTTAAGTCCCGCAACGAGCGCAACCCTTGTCATTAGTTGCTACGAAAGAGCACTCTAATGAGACTGCCGGTGACAAACCGGAGGAAGGTGGGGATGACGTCAAGTCCTCATGGCCCTTATGGGTAGGGCTTCACACGTCATACAATGGTACATACAGAGGGCCGCCAACCCGCGAGGGGGAGCTAATCCCAGAAAGTGTATCGTAGTCCGGATTGTAGTCTGCAACTCGACTGCATGAAGTTGGAATCGCTAGTAATCGCGGATCAGCATGTCGCGGTGAATACGTTCCCGGGTCTTGTACACACCGCCCGTCACACCATGGGAGCGGGTTTTACCAGAAGTAGGTAGCTTAACCGCAAGGAGGGCGCTTACCACGGTAGGATTCGTGACTGGGGTGAAGTCGTAACAAGGTAGCCGTATCGGAAGGTGCGGCTGGATCACCTCCTTTCTAGAGTAGCACTGGTCAGTAATGACTCCTCATCAAGCGTTCACACTTATCGACTGTCAATTAGAAGAACAGCATTTGGGGCTGTAGCTCAGCTGGTTAGAGCACCGTGTTGATAACGCGGGGGTCGTTGGTTCGAGTCCAACCAGCCCTACCAGTCTTACCCATGGGGGATTAGCTCAGCTGGGAGAGCACCTGCTTTGCAAGCAGGGGGTCGTCGGTTCGATCCCGTCATCCTCCACCAAGAGTTCAAACGTAAATCAAAGCGATTTAGGTTTGGTCTTTTAGAGACCAAGTGCTGTATGTTCTTTAACAATCTGGAAGAAGTAAGTAGATTTTTATGTGTCGTGTTACGCTAAAACGTAATGCGATGGGTAATGATTGTATGTATCAACAAACGCAACAACGTAGTACTTCTTATTCCTATAAACGCTCCTTGTTTAGTCGCAGGGGCTAACGTTATAGGGACAAGTGAATAAGTGCACATGGTGGATGCCTTGGCGATTACAGGCGATGAAGGACGTAGTAGCTTGCGATAAGCTGCGGGGAGCTAGCAAACAAGCTTTGATCCGCAGATTTCCGAATGGGGAAACCCACCCTTTACAGGGTATTGCATACTGAATACATAGGTATGCAAGGCGAACGCGGCGAACTGAAACATCTAAGTAGCTGCAGGAAAATAAATCAACCGAGATTCCCAAAGTAGTGGCGAGCGAAATGGGAAGAGCCTGTACGTGATAGTCGATTGAATAGTGGAATGCTCTGGAAATGGCAGCCATAGCGGGTGATAGCCCCGTACACGAAATTCAAACGGTGGTACTAAGCGTACGACAAGTAGGGCGGGACACGAGAAATCCTGTCTGAATATGGGGGGACCATCCTCCAAGGCTAAATACTCGTAATCGACCGATAGTGAACCAGTACCGTGAGGGAAAGGCGAAAAGAACCCCGGGAGGGGAGTGAAATAGATCCTGAAACCGTGTGCATACAAACAGTAGGAGCGGACTTGTTCCGTGACTGCGTACCTTTTGTATAATGGGTCAGCGACTTACATTCAGTGGCAAGGTTAACCATATAGGGAAGCCGTAGAGAAATCGAGTCCGAACAGGGCGATAGTCGCTGGGTGTAGACCCGAAACCAAGTGATCTACTCATGGCCAGGATGAAGGTGCGGTAACACGCACTGGAGGTCCGAACCCACTAATGTTGAAAAATTAGGGGATGAGCTGTGGGTAGGGGTGAAAGGCTAAACAAACTTGGAAATAGCTGGTTCTCTCCGAAAACTATTTAGGTAGTGCCTCAAGTATCACCATCGGGGGTAGAGCACTGTTATGGCTAGGGGGTCATCGCGACTTACCAAACCATTGCAAACTCCGAATACCGATGAGTGCGAGCTTGGGAGACAGACGTCGGGTGCTAACGTCCGGCGTCAAGAGGGAAACAACCCAGACCGCCAGCTAAGGTCCCAAAGATTGGCTAAGTGGAAAACGAAGTGGGAAGGCTAAAACAGTCAGGATGTTGGCTTAGAAGCAGCCATCATTTAAAGAAAGCGTAATAGCTCACTGATCGAGTCGTCCTGCGCGGAAGATGTAACGGGGCTAAGCCAGTCACCGAAGCTGCGGATATCCGCAAGGATATGGTAGGAGAGCGTTCTGTAAGCCTGCGAAGGTGTCTTGTAAAGGATGCTGGAGGTATCAGAAGTGCGAATGCTGACATGAGTAGCGATAATGGGGGTGAAAAGCCCCCACGCCGTAAGCCCAAGGTTTCCTGTTCAACGTTCATCGGAGCAGGGTGAGTCGGCCCCTAAGGCGAGGCAGAGATGCGTAGCTGATGGGAAGCAGGTTAATATTCCTGCACCGTCGTATGATGCGATGGGGGGACGGATCGCGGAAGGTTGTCTGCCTGTTGGAATAGGCAGTTTCTGGTTCATAGAAGGCACTTAGGCAAATCCGGGTGCGTAATTCAAGGGACTGGGACGAAGAGCTTCGGCTCTGTAGCAATCGGAAGTGGTTCCAAGAAAAGCCTCTAAGCTTCAGTCATACGAGACCGTACCGCAAACCGACACAGGTGGGCGAGATGAGTATTCTAAGGCGCTTGAGAGAACTCGGGAGAAGGAACTCGGCAAATTGGTACCGTAACTTCGGGAAAAGGTACGCCCCGGTAGCTTGGTCACTTTACTGTGATAGGGCGAAAGGGTTGCAATAAACTGGTGGCTGCGACTGTTTAATAAAAACACAGCACTCTGCAAACACGAAAGTGGACGTATAGGGTGTGACGCCTGCCCGGTGCTGGAAGATTAAATGATGGGGTGCAAGCTCTTGATTGAAGTCCCAGTAAACGGCGGCCGTAACTATAACGGTCCTAAGGTAGCGAAATTCCTTGTCGGGTAAGTTCCGACCTGCACGAATGGCGTAACGATGGCCACACTGTCTCCTCCCGAGACTCAGCGAAGTTGAAGTGTTTGTGATGATGCAATCTACCCGCGGCTAGACGGAAAGACCCCATGAACCTTTACTGTAGCTTTGCATTGGACTTTGAATCAATCTGTGTAGGATAGGTGGGAGGCTTTGAAGCGGGAACGCCAGTTTTCGTGGAGCCAACCTTGAAATACCACCCTGGTTCATTTGAGGTTCTAACCTTGGCCCGTTATCCGGGTCGGGGACAGTGCATGGTAGGCAGTTTGACTGGGGCGGTCTCCTCCTAAAGTGTAACGGAGGAGTTCGAAGGTACGCTAGTTACGGTCGGACATCGTGACGATAGTGCAATGGCATAAGCGTGCTTAACTGCGAGACTGACAAGTCGAGCAGGTACGAAAGTAGGACATAGTGATCCGGTGGTTCTGTATGGAAGGGCCATCGCTCAACGGATAAAAGGTACTCTGGGGATAACAGGCTGATTCCTCCCAAGAGTTCATATCGACGGGGGAGTTTGGCACCTCGATGTCGGCTCATCACATCCTGGGGCTGTAGCCGGTCCCAAGGGTATGGCTGTTCGCCATTTAAAGTGGTACGTGAGCTGGGTTTAAAACGTCGTGAGACAGTTTGGTCCCTATCTGCCGTGGGCGTTGGAAATTTGAAGGGGGCTGCTCCTAGTACGAGAGGACCGGAGTGGACGAACCTCTGGTGTACCGGTTGTCACGCCAGTGGCATTGCCGGGTAGCTAAGTTCGGAAGAGATAACCGCTGAAAGCATCTAAGCGGGAAACTTGCCTTGAGATGAGATTTCCCAGAGCCTTGAGCTCTTTGAAGGGTCGTTCGAGACCAGGACGTTGATAGGCTGGGTGTGGAAGTGCAGTAATGCATTAAGCTAACCAGTACTAATTGCCCGTACGGCTTGTCCCTATAACCTTAGCAGGTTGTAGCGAATAAGAAGTGCGTTGGAACGTTCGTTGATATAACAACTTCATTACCCACCTACTTGCTTCTCCCAGATTCAGGACAGCGTCGTGTGACGATGTCCTTACAGTTCAATGCCTGATGACCATAGCAAATCGGTCCCACCCCTTCCCATCCCGAACAGGACCGTGAAACGATTTTGCGCCGATGATAGTGCTGCAACCAGTGTGAAAGTAGGTTATCGTCAGGCTAGTTATATAGAGAAAGCCCCAATCAGTGATCTGGTTGGGGCTTTTTTGCGTTTAGATACTGTGTTGATTTGTCTGGATAAATGGCCCCATCCATAAAATGCAGACGCAAAAAAAGCGCTTCCGAAGAAGCGCTCCTGTCCAGCTAATTAATTCAGACCTCTTTTTCCGGCAGCGCGATCTGGTTGTCCACGCTGAACTGGTAGTCCTTGAACACGTGCTCCGCGCTCAGCAGCTGGTATTCGCCATCGGCCTTCTTGTGCGTGGTGTCCTTCAGGCGGTACGTGTAGTGCCCGCAGGTCCAGCAGTTGAAGTTGCGCATGTGGGTGCACAGGCAGGTTTTGTCCATCACCGACACCACTTTCAGCTCGGGATGGGCCGCCACTTCGCGGTTGTACGAGTTGATGTAAGCGCAGTTGCCGGTGGCGTCGAGCAAATAGCCGTACGATTCGCAGCCTGGACGGATGCCGGCGCCAATGGCGGGCGTGTTCTTCAGCATGCGCATCGGGTAGCCGGTCGGCGAGACGCCGTTGACGATGATGTCGTCCTCGGTGGCGCGGATGTACTCCTGCTTGACCTTGGCTGGCAGACCGCATTCGTTGGTGATGGTGAAGCGCGTGGCTACCTGTACGCCTGCTGCGCCGGCTTCCAGGAAGCTGACGGCGTCGCTGCCGGTGAAGATGCCGCCAGCGGCGATCAGCGGAATGTCGAGGTTCTCGTTCTTCAGGTAAGCCAGCAGTTCCTTGGTGATGGTCATCAGGTCGTATTCGGCCCAGTCCATGCCAAAGCCCAGGTGGCCGCCGGCCAGCGGGCCTTCGACGATGATGAAGTCGGGCAGACGGTCGAGCTTGGCATTTTTGCGCAGGAAGATCTGCAGCGCGCGTACCGACGATACGATGATGCCCAGCTTGGCCTCACGGAAGCGCGGGTGGTCGGCCATCAGCGCGAACGAACCGAAGTGCAGACCGGCCGACAGCGTGATGCCGTCGATGCCGGCGTCCAGCGCCGCGTTCAGGCGGGTGCGCAGGGTTTCACGCGGACCGTTCATGGTCAGCTTTTCCATGCAGTTCACAAAGATCAGGCCGGGGCCTTTCTTGGCTTCCATGGTCTTGCCGATATGCAGGCGCTGCGCTTCGGCCAGGCGCTCGAGGTCGAACTGCACGACCGACTTGTCCGAGTTATTGATGTTGAACTTGTAGAGCTTGGTTTTATCCTTGACGAAGCTGGTATCGAAACGACGGTCCGATACGTCTTCCACCATGGCGTCAGAAATGTGGCCGATGCCACCGAGGCGCGCGGTTTCCAGCGCCAGTTCCGACGTCGAGATATCGACACCCATTCCGCCGACCATGATGGGCACGTATTCGTTATTGCCAAATCGCAGGCGGAAATCATCAACACGTTTCATTGCTATCCTTAGACTACCGAGGTTGTTGCCGGCGCTTGAAGCTGCCGGCGGTATGCAGAGAGTTCGATTGCGCGGTAGCACGTGGCGCGGAGGCTTCATTCTACTCCAGCCGTGCTACAGCCTTGTGACGGCGCGGCGTCAACCGCGCGGCGGGATCAGTCGCGGAAGTTGTTGAATTCCAGCGGCATGTCCGGCACGTCCTTGCGCAGCATGGCCATGGCCGCTTGCAGGTCGTCGCGCTTGGCGCCGGTGACGCGCACCGATTCGCCCTGGATACTCGCTTGCACCTTCATCTTGCTGTCCTTGATCACACGCACGATCTTTTTGGCATCATCGGTTTCGATACCGTTCTTGACCTTGATGACCTGCTTGACCTTGTCGCCGCCAATCTTCTTGATATCGCCGTCTTCCAAGAAACGGACGTCAACCTTGCGCTTGGCCAACTTGTTGGTCAGCACGTCGCGCACTTGGCTCAGTTGGAACTCGGAATCGGCAAAGGCGGTCAGTTCGTTGTCCTTTTGCTCGACCCGCGCGTCGCTGCCCTTGAAATCGAACCGGGTGGTGATTTCCTTGTTGGACTGGTCGACCGCGTTTTTCACTTCGATCATATCGGCTTCAGAAACTACATCAAACGACGGCATGGCTATTTCCTTTTCGTGTGGCATGCAGGCGTGTGAAACACCCCTGCATCAAAGTCTGACATTTTAACGGACAACAGCACGCAAGCCGCCATATGCCAAGTGGTTTTTTGTACGTTTCCCTCTATAATCGACTAAATTTATCGGTTTTTTAGTCCATGCAGCCACTCTCATCCATCCAATATCAATTCCCCCTGCAGTCCCTCAATACTTTCGGCATCGCGGCCAGCGCCCATGCCTATTTGCGGATCACGAATACCGAGCAGCTGATCGGCGTTTATACAGGCGCCAATTGGCGCGCTTTGCCGCGGCTGGTCTTGGGCGGCGGCAGCAACGTGCTGCTGACCGGCGATTTTCCCGGGCTGGTATTGCACCTCGCGCTCGCAGGAAAAGAGGTGGTCGGCGGCGATGAAACCCACCATTTTGTCCGTGCGGCGGCTGGCGAGAACTGGCACGCCTTCGTGCAATGGACCCTTGCCCAGGGCCTCGGCGGACTGGAAAACCTGTCGCTGATTCCCGGTACCGTGGGCGCGTCGCCTATCCAGAATATTGGCGCCTATGGGCTCGAAATCAAGGACGTCTTTCACAGCGTGACCGTGTTCGATCCGTGCGACGGCAGCACGCGTACCATGGATGCAGCGGCATGCCGTTTCGGTTACCGTGACAGCATATTCAAGCGCGATGACGGACGCGAACTGGTGATCCTGGACGTGACATTCGCCTTGCCGCGTTGCTGGCAGCCGAACCTGCGCTACGCGGAACTGGCGCAGGCGGTGGCCGAGCAAGGCTGGACCGCGCCCACCGCGCAGCAGGTGGCCGATACGGTGATCGCGATCCGCCGCCGCAAACTGCCCGATCCTGCGGTGATCGGCAACGCCGGCAGCTTCTTCAAGAACCCGGTGGTATCGTCAGAACAGTGCGCCGCGCTGCTCGAGCGCTTTCCGGCACTGGTGCACCATGCGCAGCCTGATGGCAGCGAGAAGCTGGCCGCCGGCTGGCTGATCGATCAATGCGGCTGGAAAGGGCGTAACCTGGGCGCAGCGGGCGTGTACCCGAAACAGGCACTGGTTCTGGTCAATAACGGCGGGGCGACGGGGGCGGAGGTGGTGGCGCTGGCGGCGGCGATTCAAGCCGATGTGCTGGCAAAGTATGGCGTGGCGCTGGAGGCGGAGCCGGTGTTTGTTTGATGGCGCCGCATCGGTCCTATGGATCCCCGCTTTCGCGAGGATGATGTGCCAAGGCCGCTGACGGAAATCCGGTCATCCCCGCGCACGCGGGGATCCATACCGGGTGTGCTTTAGCCGAAGCTGCAAACGTAATCGAGCGTTTCCACCGTCTCGATATCGAACGACGAATCGCCGACGATGCTGAACTGGTCGCCCGCTGCGTAAGTTTTCCACTCCTCTTCACCAGCCAGGCGCACCTTGCACACGCCGCTGACGACTTCCATGATTTCCGGCGCGCCGGTGTTGAACTTCAGGGTGGACGGGAAGATCACACCCACGCTTTTCTTGCTGCCATCGGCGAAGATGATGTTGTGCGAGACGCACTTGCCGTCGAAGTAAACATTGGACTTCTTGACGACGCTGACTTGATCGAATTGAGCACTCATGCTGCTTGTTTCCTTAATGTGATGCGGGGAGGGGACCGGGCAACTGGCCCGCGCTTTCGACGCGGTTGCGGCCACCGGTTTTGGCGGCGTACAGCGCCTGGTCGGCGTGCTGGATCAGGTCATCGATGCTCGACTGCGGCGAGGGCACTACGCTGGCCACACCGATCGACATGGTCACGCAGGACAGGTCGGTGGTCGCTTGCGGGTTTTCGATGGCTAACTGCTCCAGGTGTCGGCGGCATGACTCGGCCACGATCAGTGCCCCCGTCAATGGTGTCTCCGGCAGGATAATGACGAATTCCTCGCCGCCATAGCGCGCGGCCAGATCGGCCGGGCGCTTCAGATGTTCGGTTAACACGGCAGCCACCTTCTTGAGGGCGAGGTCGCCCGCCAGGTGGCCGAAGCTGTCGTTATACAGTTTGAAGAAATCGACGTCGCACATCAGCAGCGTGAGCGGCTTCTTGTCGCGCTGTCCGCGCTGCCATTCGATGCGCATGGTGTCGTCGAAGCGGCGGCGGTTGGCGATGCCGGTGAGGGCGTCGAGCGCGGCCAGCTTTTGCAGTTCGATGTTGGCGTCGGCCAGGCTTTTCTGGCTCTCGCGCAGGAAGCGGAACGCCTGGTCGCGTTGCAGGCGGCTGATGTGCGCGCCCGAGTGGTAGCGCACGCGTGCCAGCAGTTCGAGCTTGTCGGGCAGTTTGACCATGTAGTCGTTGGCGCCGGTGCCAAAGCTGTGCGCCTTGAGCTTGGGGTCTTCCTTGGCCGACAGCACGATCACCGGCACATGGCGCAGCGATTCGTCGCCGCGATAACTCTGGATCAGGCCGAAGCCGTCGATCGATGGCATCACCAGGTCTTGCAGGATCACGGTCGGTTGCAGCTGGACGGCCGTTTGCAGCGCCAGCGTGGCGTCGGTCACGTAGTGGAATTCGATATCGGACTGGTCGCTCAACATGCGGCGCACGGCTTCGACGATGATCAACTGGTCGTCCACTAGCAGCACCCTGACCTTGAAGGCGGTAAGCGCCTGTTCGGCGTCAACGGTAGCTGCAGCGATTGCGGGTGCTTCGGACATCGATACTCTCTTTCTTCGGTTGCGCGCATTATTTCTATGATGCGCGGCTGCCCAACGTGCTGCGCAGGACCGGTCCGATCCGCGTCAGCGGTAAAATCATCTGCGCCGCATCCAGCTCGGCGGCGGCGCGCGGCATGCCGTAGACGGCGCTGCTGGCCTGGTCCTGGGCGATGGTCATGTGGCCCGCGCGGCGCAGCGCCAGCAGGCCCTCGGCGCCATCACGGCCCATGCCGGTCAACAGCACACCCACCGCCACGCCTTTCCAGTGCTGCGCCACGCAGCGGAAGAACACATCGACCGACGGCCGGTAAGCGTAGTCCCTAGGATTTGCATCGTAACGCAAGCGCAGATTTTGATCCAGCGTCAGGTGGTCGTTGCTCTTGGCGATCAGCACCACGCCGGCCGCGAGCTCGTCGCCCTCGTCGGCGGTACGCACCGGCATGTCGAGCTGCTCGCCGAGCCAGCGCGCAAAGTTGTTGGCGAAGTGCTCGTCGATGTGCTGCACCACCACTACCGCGCAACCGCGTGGTGGCACCCAGCCGGCCAGCATCTTGGAGACCGCCACCGGGCCGCCGGTGGAGGCGCCAATCGCCAGCAGCGACGTTACCGGCACCGGCGTATCGGCATTGTCGGCGACAGGCGCCGGGGCGCTGCCGGCCAGCGATGTGCGCGGCGCCATGGCCTGGCTGCCGCCGCTGTGGCGTATCAGCTTGTCCATGGTGCGGATTTTGGCCAGCAGCTCGGAGTCGCCGCCCGGCTGGCCTTGCAGCACCGGCGTGGCGGTGACGTCGAGCGCGCCGGCGCCCAGCGCGCGGAACACCTGGTTGACGTTGTCCTGCGGCCGGCCGGTCACGACCAGGATCGCGCACGGGCTCTGTTCCATGATCTTGCGGGTAGCCTCCACGCCATCGAGTTCCGGCATGTTGAGGTCCATGAGGATCAGGTCCGGCCGGTTTTCCGCGCACATGCGCACCGCCTCCGCGCCTGTGCGGGCGATCCACAGCACCTGGTGCTCGGCGGTGCTGGCAACCACGCGCCGCAGCGCTTCGGCTGCCATGGCGACATCGTTGGCGATGGCGATCTTCATCTGTGGGCGTCTCCAATCAGGTCGCTGACCGCATCGAGCAGCGTCTCGTCGTGGAAGCTGCCCTTGGTCAAATAATAGTCTGCGCCGGCCGACAGTCCGCGTGCGCGGTCCTCCGGCCGATCTTTATAAGAGACTATCATGACTGGCAGTTTGTGAAGGTGGATATCCTTCTTGATCAGTGCGACCAGCTCGATACCGTCCATGCGCGGCATGTCCACGTCGGTGATCACCAGGTCGTACTCTCCGCTGCGCACCACGTTCCAGCCGTCGATTCCGTCGATCGCGATATCGACCAGGAAGCCCCGGCTTTGCAGCAGCTTGCGTTCCATCTCGCGCACCGTGAGCGAATCGTCCACCACCAGCACGCGCTTGGTCTTGCGGCGCTCGGTGTGGTCGGCGCGGGTGAGCTGGTGCAGGCCGCCATCGTGCAGCAGTTTGTCGATCGACAGCAGCAGGTCGGGCACGTCGAGGATCAGCACCGGGTCGCCATTGTCGAGCAGGGCGGCGGCCGAGATGTCGCGCATCTTGCCGAAGATCGGATCGATGGCCTGCACCGCCAGGCTTTGCTCGCCGTTGATGGCGTCCACCACCAGCGCGTAGCGCCGCGCGCCGCTGCCGATTACCACCACAGACAGCTCCGCCGACGAGGCGTCAGTCTCACCCAGTTCCAGCACCTGCGCCGCCGACACCAGTCCCAGGTGCTCGCCGCCGAAGTCGAAGAACTGTTTATTCTCCAGCGTATGGATGGCCGTTTGCGGCACCTTGATCACGCGCTCGACCTGCACGATCGGCACCGCGTAAGCCTCGCCTTTTACATCAACCACCAGCGCGCGCACGATCGACTGTGTCAGCGGCAAGGTGATGAAGGTGCGAAAGCCCACGCCCAGTTCGGATTCGATACGCACCGTGCCGTTCTGCGAGCGGATGGTTTCGTGGACGATATCGAGCCCCACGCCACGCCCCGAGATCTCGGTGGTGTTTTCCTTCAGGCTGAACGCCGGCAGGAACAGGAACTCCAGCAGTTCGGCGCCCGACATGGCGGCCGCCATCGGCGCGCTGGCCATCTTGCGGTCGATCACGCGGGTGCGGATTTTTTCCAGGTCCACGCCCTTGCCGTCGTCGCTGATCTCGATGCTGAGCATGCCGGCGCGGTGCTTCGCCTCCAGCACGATGGTGCCGGCGCCCGGCTTGCCGGCGGCGATGCGTTCCACTGCGCTGTCCATGCCGTGATCGATGGCGTTGCGCAGCATGTGGTTGAGCGGGCTTTCGATGCGGGCCAGGATGTCGCGGTCCACCAGCGTGTCTTCGCCGATGATCTGCAATTGCACGTCCTTGCCCAGGCTGCGCGCGAGGTCGCGCACCATGCGTGGAAACGGCTGCACGCCGTCGCGGAACGGCCGCATGCGCATGGTCAGCACTTCGTCCACCATGCCTTGCGAGACGGCCAGTAGGCGCCGCTCATACGCCTCGGTATCGGCAATGTGTTCGAGCACGAACTGCTTTAAGGGCTGGGTCTTTTGCAGCGCCAGCAGCGACAGTTCTTTCAGCTTCGGATCGGTGCTGTTGGAAATCGCTTCGTGCAGCTGCTCGATCACTGCCGCCAGGCTGGCCTGGTTGCGCTTGAAGCGTTGCAGGTTCTGGATGAACGGATGCATCTGGTGGGCGTTGATGCGCGACTCGCTGGCCAGCGACAGCAGCTTGTCGAAGTTCTGCGCCTTGGCGCCGGCCGCCGACGCGCGCCGATCGATCGGCACCTCCTCGGCCGGCACCGGCGCCGGTGTCGGCGCGATCGGCAGTTCGCCGACCGGAAACGCCGGCGCTGGCGCAGGCGCGGGCGCCTGCTGCATCCACCCCATCTCCGCCTGCAAATTGACCGGTTCCGGCAAAAAGGCGATGGTGGCGATCGAATCGAGGGTCTGCTTGATCAGCGTTTCGTTGGCGGCCAGCCAGGCATCGACGCCGCTGTCCTGCAGGCGTGACAGTTGCAGGATCAGGTCCACGCCGGCCAGCAGCACGTCCACCCGGTTGGGCGTCAGGGCCAGCTTGCCGTGTTGCGCGGCGATGAAGGCGTCTTCCATGCTGTGCGCCACCTGCACCACCACTTCCAGGCCGACGATGGACGCCGCACCCTTGATCGAGTGCGCCGCGCGCATCATCGACTCGACCGCGCTGGCATCGTTCTTCAGCCGTTCCATGGCCAGCAGGCCGTCGGTAAGGATTTGCGTCTGGCTGTCCGCCTCCATGCGGAACAGGTCCAGCATCGAAAATTGGCTCAGGTCTCCGCCCATGCCGCCGTTATCCTGGCTCATCGCAGGGTCCTCGCAAGTTGGTAGCCGATCAGTGCCGCGTCCAGCACGCCCACATGCATGTCGGCGATCGAGATCACGCCCGACAGGAAGCGGGAGAGACCCTTGTTGATGGTGGCGGCCGGCGCGTGCACGGCGGCCGTGGCATAGCGTTCGATGCCGTGCAGGTCGGCCACCGGCAGCGCATATGCCTGGTCTTCCCAGCGGATCAGCAGCAGCCGCGCAAACGTATGGCGCTGCATGGTCCCCCTGGCTGCTTCGCCTTCGCTGTCATCGATGCCCAGGAGGGCGGCAAGCGACATGCACGGATACAGCGTGCCGCCGACATTGACGATGCCGGTCAAGCCGCGATCGGTACGATGCGGCAGCCGGTGCGGCTTGGCCTCGGGCGCCACGGCCACGAACAATCTGGTCGGCAGCGACAGCCATTCGCGGCCGATGCGAAACACCAGGCACGAGGCGTCGAGCGCCTGGGTGTCGATGGCGGGCTGGCGGAAGCGCGCGGCCCATTCCTGCTTGTAGCCGGCGCCGACCGCGCGCTGCAGATTGCGCTGAGCGGCGCTGGCGTATACCGGGCAGTTGCGGCAGTGGATGTACTCGGCCAGCTTCTCGCAGGTCTGGTCGCCGCCCACGCCGATGCGATTCCAGCAGTCGTCGATTTCGATCGCATCGGCAGTGGCTGCGGCGGTGACTAAGGTGGTCGTCATGTCGGGGCGCCCTTGTTCTTAAGATGCCTGCTGGCGTTTATAGATGCGCGCGGCGCGCGCCTTGAGCGCGGCGGCCGTGGTGGCGTCGCCGTTGGTGTCGGCCAGCAACGCCAGGTGGCACAGCGCTTCGTAATGGTCGGGCTGCAGGTAGATACAGCGCTTCCAGTAGTCCTGCGCCTGCACATGCTTGTTGGTCAGTTCGTTGATCAGGCCGAGGATGAAATACGCTTCCGCCGACTCGGGCTGCTGCGCCAGGTGGTCGCGGCAATCTCGCTCGGCTTCCTTCAGTTGGCCCAGGTCGGCCAGGCGGCGGGCGTCGGCCAGCAGGTCGCGGCCAGGGGCCGGCACCGGCCCGGCCGGCTTGGCCGCCGCAGGCTTGTTGCCAGTCGCACCCGCAGTGGCCGCAGCAGTGCCACCGGTAGCCGGACGCCCAGGTGCGGGTGGCATCGATCCCGAGGGCGTGGCCGGGGCCGGCGTCAGCCTGGCCGCGAGCGGCGCCGGCGCTGCCATTGACGGTGTCACACCCGGACGCGCACTGCGCGCTGTTCGCGCGGAGGCAGGCGCAGTGGTCGCAGCCACCGCCAGCGCACCGGCCTTCTTGCGCGCCACCGCCTCCGCATCCTTGATCAACCCAAACGCCTGCGCATACGGCAGCGGCGCGAAGCCGTTGGCGCACAGCGACGGTACCTCGGCGTAGCCGACGAACAGCAGACCGTCGCGCTTGAGCATGGTGTCGAGGTTGCGGATGGCGGCGCTGGTGGTGGGCTTGTCGAAGTAGATCAGCAGGTTGCGGCAAAAGATCACGTCATACAATCCGGCGCGCTTGGCCATGGTCATTTCCAGCACATTCCCCTGGTGGAAGCGCACCTGCTTGCGCACCGCGTCGTTGATGCGCCATGCATCGTTGCCAGCCTCGGTGAAGTGACGGTCGCGGAACGCCAGGCCCTGGCTGCGAAAGGCGTTGCGGCCATACACGCCGGTCTTGGCGCGCGCTACGCACACCGGGCTGATATCGAAGGCGTCGATCATGAAGCGGTCGGCGGGAATGCCGGCGTCGAGCAGCACCATCGCCATCGTGTACGGTTCCTCGCCGCCGGCGCACGGCAGCGACAGCACGTGGAACAGTCGATTGCGCTCGACCTGGATCTGCTCTTTGAGGTAGTCGGCGGTGGCGTGGAAGGCCTGCTGGTCGCGGTAGAACCACGATTCCGGCACCACCACC
The DNA here is from genome assembly GCF_034479515.1 of Duganella zoogloeoides. Lineage (NCBI taxonomy): Bacteria > Pseudomonadati > Pseudomonadota > Betaproteobacteria > Burkholderiales > Oxalobacteraceae > Duganella > Duganella zoogloeoides. The sequence goes on along the minus strand of NZ_CP140152.1, from coordinate 4,339,802 downwards.
AGTTCCACCAGCGCGGTCAGCTCCTCCGGGGTCATGCGGTCGAGGTAATCGTCGGCATCGACCGCACCGACGCAGACCACGCGCGCGCGAATGGCGCGATCGACGATCTGCTTCGACAGGTTCAACCCCGTCGCCGCGCGCAGCATGATCTGGGCCGGCGTGGTCATGGCAGGTTGCCGCTATCGTCAGCGCTGCCGGCATTACCAGCATTTGGGAACAGCGCGATCCGCAGCGCTGGTGTGAGCAGATGTTCGAGCTCCACCATCTGCAGCATGCCGCGCGCGTCGCCGGCCACCTGGCCCAGGAACGGCGCGGCTTTCACGCCGCTCTCGGTCAACTGGTCGTCGCGTACTTCCTGCACGCCTTGCACCCGTTCGGCGCGCAGGCCCAGCAAGTGCACCGTGCCTTCGGGTGCGCGATAATCGACGACGATGATGCGGGTATCGAAATGGTCGGCGCCGGGCGGCAGGCCGCTGGCCAGGCACAGGTCCACCACCGGCACCGAGGCGCCGTGGTAGTCCATCAGCCCCACCACCGGATCGGGCGCCAGCGGCAGGTGTTTCAGGTCGAGCAGCGGCACCACGCGCACCACGTCGCGCAGGCGCAGGCCATAGCGGTCGGCGCCGATGTGGAAGACGAGCAGTTTCATCGCGCGCTTACACCGCGACCGCGAAATTGGCTACGCTGGTCTGCAGGTCGCCGGCCGCGTATTGCAGCTGGTGTACTGCTTCGCTGGTGGCCTTGAGCGACTCCACCGTCTGCTGGGTGGCGTCGTTCAGCTGCATCATGGTGGCGCTGATCTGCTCCGCGCCCACTGCCTGCGACTGCATCCCTTGCAGCACGGCGTCGAACTGCGGCGTCAGTTTCTGTACCTGGTCCATCACGCCCGACAGCTGGTCGGTGACCTGGCGCACTTCGCCCACGCTGCGGCGGATCTCTTCCGAGAACTTATCCATGCCCATCACGCTGGCCGATACCGCCGACTGCATCTCCTTGAGCATCTGCTCGATGTCCCAGGTGGAGACCGAGGTCTGGTCGGCCAGGCGGCGAATTTCGGTGGCCACGACCGAGAAGCCGCGTCCCGCTTCGCCGGCCTTTTCCGCTTCGATGGCGGCGTTGAGCGACAGGATGTTGGTCTGGTCGGCCACCTTGGTGATCGTGATCAGCACGCTGTTGATGTTCGACGCTTTTTCCGACAGTGCGGCCAGCTTGGCGTTGATCGAATCGGTGGCGCTTACCATGTGCTGCATGGTGCTGTCCATGCGGCGCAGGTTGCCCTGGGCGTCGGCGGTGGCAGTGGTGGTGTAGTCCGCCACCGCAGTCGCTTCTTCCATGGTCTTGAGCAGCTGCGAGGCATTGGCCGAGATTTCCTTGGTGGTGGAAAGAATCTCCACGCTGGTCTGGGCCTGCTCGATGCCGGTCGCTTCCTGCTGCTTGGCCGAGGCGGCGATTTCAGTGGCCGACGTGGTGACCTGGATGCCGGCCTTTTGCACGTTGTTGAGCAGCGAGCGCAGGTTTTCGAACATGCGGTCAAGGCCTTGCGCCAGCTGGCCGATGGCATCGCTGCCGGTCACTTCGATATTGCCGGTCAGGTCGCCCGACGCAGCTTTCGATACCACACCCAGCAGCGAATCGACCTTGGCGCGCAATTCGTCGCTCACCGCTTTTTCCTTGGCCTGGCTGTCCTGGATCGATTGCGCCATGCGGTTGAATTCCGTGGTGACCTTGCCCAGTTCATCGTTGGACAGCACCTCGGCGCGCGCGCCCTGGTCGCCGCGGGCGATACGGCCCACGGCGGCGGTAAGGTTCGTCAACGGCGTGGTGAGCGAGCCGACCAGCAGCCAGGCCACCAGGGCGCCCAGCAGCACGCACGCCATGCCGCCCACCGTGATCACCAGCCGCATGCTCTCCTGCAGGCTGGTGGAAGCGGCCGAGCGTTCGAGCAGCAGGCGGTGTTCTTCGGCGGCTGCATCGTCCATGAATTTGTAGATTTCACCGATGGCCGAATTGGCGGTGCTGGCCAGTTGCGGCGTCTTGCCCATGGCATCGGCCGCGCCGGGCGCGTTGCCCAGCTGCTCGCGCATCACCAGCTGCGATTCAATGACTTCCTTGCTCCAGACGGTGATCATGCTTTCCAGCTTGCTGAAACGCGTGACCTGGGCCGGATTGTCGCGCGTGAGCTTTTGCAGCGTCTGGATCGATTCCGGAATGTCGCGCTGCTCCTTGCGGGTGCGGTCCAGGCGGGCGGCGGTGCCGGTGAGGTAATAGCCGCGCGCTTCCACCTGCACTTGCAGCAGGTCGTTGCGCAAGCCGTCGATGGCCTGGATCACGTCCATCGTGTGGCGGTCCCACTGGTTGGCTTCCGACAGGCTATTAAAACGGTTGTAGGCGATGATCAGGAGCGCGAGGATGATGGCGAGGATGGCGCCGAAGCCCAGGTATAGTTTGCGTTTGATGCTCAAGTCTTTAAACATGGTTTCTCCAGGCGCCGATAGATGGTTAAGCATTGTCCCATGGTAATGGCGCCAGGACAAAAAAAAAGCCGCTCGGCGAGCGGCTTTTCAGAGGGCGATCCGTTGTTTATTGGCCGCGCTTGAGGCGTGCGTTGGCGGCGATGCGCATGCGCAGCGCGTTCAGTTTGATGAAACCGCCGGCGTCGGCCTGGTTGTAGGCGCCGCCGTCTTCGTCGAAGGTCGCGATGTTCATATCGAACAGCGAGTCAGTCTTCGAATCGCGCGACACCACGATCACATTACCCTTGTACAGTTTTACGCGTACCCAGCCGTTGACGGTTGCCTGCGTGTGATCGATCAGGGTTTGCAGCGCCACGCGCTCCGGCGCCCACCAGTAGCCGTTGTAGATCAGCGAGGCGTAGCGTGGCATCAGGTCGTCCTTCAGGTGGGCCACTTCGCGGTCCAGCGTGATCGACTCGATGGCGCGGTGGCCCTTGAGCATGATGGTGCCGCCCGGGGTTTCGTAGCAGCCGCGCGACTTCATGCCGACGTAGCGGTTTTCCACCAGGTCGAGACGGCCGATGCCGTGCTTGCCGCCCAGGCGATTGAGTTCGGTCAGCACGGCGGCTGGCGACATGCGCACGCCGTTCAGTGCGACGATGTCGCCTTTTTCGTATTCCAGGTCCAGGTACTCGGCCTGGTCGGGCGCTGCCTCAGGGCTCACGCTCCAGCGCCACATCGATTCCTCGGCTTCGGCGCTCGGGTTTTCCAGGTGGCGGCCTTCGAACGAGATGTGCAGCAGGTTGGCGTCCATCGAGTACGGCGCGCCGCCGTTCTTGTGTTTCATGTCGATGGCGATGCCCGCGTCTTCCGCGTACTTCAGCAGTTTTTCACGCGACAGCAGGTCCCACTCGCGCCATGGCGCGATCACTTTGACGCCAGGTTTGAGCGCATAGGCGCCCAGTTCGAAGCGCACCTGGTCGTTGCCCTTGCCGGTGGCGCCGTGCGAGATGGCGTCGGCGCCGGTCTCGTTGGCGATTTCGATCAGGCGCTTGGCGATCAGCGGACGGGCAATCGAGGTGCCCAGCAGGTATTCGCCTTCGTACACGGTGTTTGCACGGAACATCGGGAACACGAAGTCGCGCACGAATTCTTCGCGCACGTCGTCGATGTAGATGTTCTCCGGCTTGATGCCGAACTTGATCGCCTTGGCGCGCGCCGGCTCCAGTTCTTCGCCCTGGCCCAGGTCGGCCGTGAAGGTGACGATTTCGCACTGGTAGTTATCCTGCAGCCATTTGAGGATGACGGAGGTATCGAGGCCGCCCGAGTAGGCGAGGACTACTTTTTTAATGTCGCTCATGCTGATTCCAAGTGTGTGAAGTGTTATTGATTATTCGGCAGGGTTATCCAGGCGGCCGAGCAGCAGGTACTCGATCAGCGCCTTCTGGATGTGCAGGCGGTTCTCGGCTTCGTCCCAGACCACCGATTGCGGTCCGTCGATGACTTCGGCCGCCACTTCCTCGCCGCGGTGGGCGGGCAGGCAGTGCATGAACAGCGCGTCGGGCGCGGCGCGGGCCATCTTGGCGCCATCGACGATCCAGCCGTCGAACGCTTTCAGGCGCGCGGCGTTTTCTTCTTCGTAGCCCATGCTGGTCCATACGTCGGTGTTGACCAGGTGCGCGCCTTCGCAGGCGTCGGACGGGTTGGCGAAGAAAGTGTAGCGATCGGTCGAGACCAGCGACATGTCCATGTCGTAGCCCTTGGGCGTGGACACGTTGACATGGAAGCCGAATACCTCGGCCGCCTGCAGCCACGAGTACAGCATGTTGTTGGCGTCGCCGATCCACGCCACCGTCTTGCCGGTGATCGGGCCGCGATGCTCGTAGTAGGTGAAGATGTCGGCGAAGACCTGGCACGGGTGGTGCTCGTTGGTCAGGCCGTTAATCACCGGCACGCGCGAATTGGCCGCAAAGCGCTCGATGATGTCCTGGCCGAACGTGCGCACCATGATGATGTCGCACATGCGGCTCATGACCTGGCCCGCGTCTTCCACCGGCTCGCCGCGACCGAGCTGGCTGTCGCGCGTGTTCAGGTAGATGGCGGCGCCGCCCAGCTGGTGCATGCCGGCCTCGAACGACAGGCGGGTGCGGGTGGAGTTCTTCTCGAAGACCATTACCAGGGTTCGGTCGATCAGCGGATGGTAAATCTCGTAGTTCTTGAACTTGCGCTTGATGAGGTGCGCGCGTTCAATCACGTACTCGTATTCTTCCAGCGTGAAGTCGGAAAACTGCAGGTAATGCTTGATCTGTTTTTGGATAGGCATAGTGGCAACTGACAGGTGAGCTGGCCTGGGACTCGATACCCGGCCGGCTGAACCGGTCAATTATAAAGGCAATTCGGCCGGTAGGGCCAATAACAGGAGATTGTGCTGGTCAGCCAGCCCCTTTTAATGATAGATCTGCGCGGCGGCCGGTCCACGGGCTGCGGGGGCGATCAGTGGCAGGTCCAGCGTGAACACGGTACCGGCCGGCGAACTGCGCACCGTGATCTGCCCGCCCAGCAGCGAGGTGACGATGTTGTAACTGATCGACAGTCCGAGCCCGCTGCCGCCTTGCCCCAGCTTGGTGGTGAAGAATGGGTCGAAGATGCGCGACATATTGGCCGGGGCGATGCCGACGCCGTTGTCGCCGAATACCAGCTGCACCCGGCCCGGCTGATCGGGCGCGGTGGCGGCGCGCAGCCACAGGCGTCCCACCACGTCCTTGTCGAACGCGTGCAGCAGGGCGTTGTTGATGAAATTGGCGATCACCTGGCCCAGCGGGCCGGGGTAGCTATCCATGGCGATGTGCGGCGGCACCTCCGCTTCGATACGGTGGCCGGAGGCGCGGATGCGGTTCATCATGGTGGCAATCACTTCGCCGGCCACCTGCTGCAGGTCGAACTGGCGGCGTTGCTCGGTGGTGCGGTCCACCGCCACCTGCTTGAAGCTGTTGACCAGGTCCGCCGCGCTGTTCAGGCCGCGCATCACCAGTTCGTGCGCGTTCGCGGCGTCGTCCAGGTAGGCGGCCAGCTCGGAGCGGCGCAGGCCGGGGCCCGCGACCTGGCGCGCCAGGTCCGTGGTTTTCTGGTGCAGCGTGCTGGCGATCAGCAGGCTGTTGCCGATCGGCGTATTGAGCTCGTGCGCCACGCCGGCCATCAGGGACCCCAGTGCCGCCAGCTTTTCCTGCGACACCAGCTGGGTTTGCGCATCCTTCAACTGCGCGTAGGCCTGGGCGTTGTCGAGCGCAATGGCGCCGTAGGCACACAGGGTGCGGAAGATCAGCCGCTCGCGCGCACGATAGGCCCGTGCGTTCGAGGCCTGCACCGTCATCACGCCCAGCGCGCGCTCGCCGACCAGCAGCGGCACGTACAGCGCGCATGCCATCAGCAGGGTGTTCGGGGCGAGGAAGATGTCGTCCGGGCCGGCGTCTTCCACGTAGATCTCGCGCCGTTCGCGCAGGCAGCGCGCGGCGTTGGCGCGCGGATTGTCCACGGCGATGGTGTTGTCGGCCAGCGGTTTGCCGTTTTCCATGCCGAATGCGCGGCTCAGGGTGTCGCAACCGGGATCGCACAGGTAGATGGCAAAGCTGTTGGCCGCCAGCAGCGCCTGCACATGGCGGTTGATCGCCTGGAACACAGCATTGGCGTCGAGGTGGGTGGTGATTTCCTGGCCGATGGCGGACAGGCGTTCGAGCGTGGCCGTGGTTTGCTGCAGCACGCGGGCGCGGCGCGCTTCGGATGCCGCCAGCTCGCGGTGATGCTGGCCCTCGGCGCGGGCGCGCTCGGTCTGCTGGTGCACCTGCATGGCGATGGCGCGGTTGGTGGCTTCGCGGCTGTGGGTAGTACGGCGCGCGGCGGCCGCCGCCTGGGCCGATTCGTAGGCGCGCTGGTACTGGCCCACCTGGGCATATTCGTGGGCCAGGGTTTCCAGCAGGTCGCCCGGCAGCGTGTAGCCTTCGATGCCCGAGGCCAGCGCCAGCGCCTGGTGCAGATAATGCAGGGTGGCGTTTTGCTCGGTCATGCCGTCCGGTGGCGGCAGTGCGTGCCGCGTGTGGATCACCGAGAGCACGCGCAGCGTACGCACGTGGTGGGTCAGGCTGGACTGGGCTTGGGCCAGGGCGATGGCGTCTTGCGCCACCGTCAGCGCTTCCTGTGGCCGATCGAGGAAGCACAGCGCGTGCGCCTGACCACGCCGCGCGGCGCACATCAGGTCCGCGTGGCGCAGGCGTGCGGCGTTGGCCTGCAACTGGCGGAACGATTCGAGCGCGCCGGCGTAGTTGCCGGTATCGAGTTGCAGGTCGCCGCGGAATTGCAGCGCCGTGGCGTAGCTGCGGCCGTCGGCCAGCGGCGCCAGCACATCGAACGCTTCGTCGAGCAGGGCGGCACTCGCCTCCAGCTGGCCCAGGCGGCGCATGGTGTCGGCCGTATGGGTGAGGCACACGCCGATGCTGCGCGGCCAGCTGGTGGGGCGCGCCATGTCGAGCGCGCGCTGCATCCATTCCAGCGCGGCGCGGTGGTCGTTGAGGTTCGTAAAATCGATGCCGATGTTGATGGCGGCGGTAATCGCCGAGCGTAGCTGGCCGCTCACGCGCGCCGCCTCGTACACGCGGGCGAAGTGGCCGGCCGCCGCGCCGAAGTTGCTGCCCTGGGTGGCGTCGGTGCCGAAGAAGTCCAGCACCCATACCGCCACCGCCGGGTGCAGGTCGTAGTGGGCATGGTTGCTGGAGCCAAGGCGGGCGGACCAGCGCTGTTCGGCGGCCTCGCGGTTTTCCATCACGGCCCAGCGGGCAATCGCCGCCTCGGCGCAGGTGGCGCGCATGGTGTCATCGACGCCGGGCTGGCGCGCGATGGCGATCATGTGATCGAGGTGTTCGGCGCCGCGCTGGTGGTCGCCGCGGTCGATGGCGATCCACGCGCGCAGCCAGTGGGTGTCGGCCACGCCGCGCCAGTCTGCGCAGGCCAGCATCTGGGCGCCGATCTCGATCGCCATGCGTTCGGCGGCATCGAGCTCGCCGGCGAGCCACGCGGCTTCTGCCGCGACCAGTTCCAGCCGCGCGGCAGTGGCGGCCAGGTCACCGGGCGCGAGGCCGGCGGCGAACAGCAGCACCAGCCCTTCGCGCGCCAGCGCCACGGCGCGCACGCAGTCGCGCTGGCGCAGGTGCCAGGCCAGCGGCACCAGTACCGGCAGCCGCTCGGCGCCGGTCAGGCGCAGCAAGACGGTCTCCCATTGGGCTACTTCGTCGTCGAGTACAAACAAGTCCATCGCCATCCTTTAGGACACCGGTCGCGCAGCGAGGGTGGGGCTGCCTGCGTTGGTATTGCCATCGAGAATTATAGACCGCAAACACGGCCCGTGCGCAAGTCGCTATTGTTGTTGAATCAGTACAGGGTTTGCGACGATTCGTGCAGCAACTGGCCGTACAAGGTATGGCGCATGCGCGCGATCTTGCCTTCCGCGACTGCTGCCAGCACCGCGCACTGCGGTTCGATCAGGTGGCGGCAGTTGTAGAACTTGCAGTGGCCCAGGTAGGGCGCGAATTCGACGAAGGCGCGTTCCAGCATGCCTTCTGTCAAATGGTAGAGGCCGAATTCCTGGAAACCGGGCGAATCGATGATGGCCGTGCCTGCCCCCAGTTCGGGCAACTGGTACAGCCGGGTGAAGGTGGTGGTGTGCTTGCCGGTATCGAGCGCGGCCGAGATTTCGCGCACGGCGATATCGGCGTCGGGCACCAGCAGGTTGATCAGCGACGACTTGCCCATGCCGGACTGGCCGATCAGGATCGACGACTGGCCCGCCATCAGCGGTTGCAGGATCGCCACCGCCTCTTCGGGGCGGGCCGTGGCCGAGACCTCGTGCACCGGGTAACCGAGCGAGCCGTAAGCAGCCACCCGCTCGCGCGTGCGCGGCAGCGCCGCTTCCACGTCGGTCTTGTTGAGGATCAGGTGGGCCTTGATGCCGGCCGCTTCGGCCGCCACCAGCGAGCGCGAGACCAGGTCGTCGGCAAAGCCCGGCTCGGTCGCCACCACGATGAACAACTGCGTCAGGTTGGCGGCCAGCAGTTTCGACTTGTACTGGTCGGAGCGGTAGAGCAGGGTGCTGCGTTCCTCGATCTTGTCGATCACGCCCTGGTCGTTGGACGTGGTGGTGATCTGCACGATGTCGCCGACGGCAACGTTGGTCTTCTTGCCGCGCGTGACGCATTGCAGCTTGCGGCCATCGGCTTCGGCCAGGTAGTGGCGGCCGTGGGCGGCAATGATGGTTGCCGTCAGTTTTTGTTGGAGTTTTGGGTTGTTCATGAAGCCGCAGCCAAATTGAGTTGTCGAATCCGCACGCTCGCGGGCGGGTGGGTATCGTAGAAGGCCGAGTGCAGCGGATCGGGCGTCAGGGTGGAAGCGTTGTCTTCGTACATCTTGACCAGGGCCGACACCAGGTCGCGCGCGGCGGTGTGTTGGGCGGCAAAGGCATCCGCTTCGAATTCGTGCTTGCGCGAGCTGATCGAGGTCAGCGGTCCGAACAGGAACGTAAACACCGGCAGCACCAGCATGAACAGCAGCAGCACCATGGCATCGTTGGTCTGGCCGGGCAGGGCCAGCGGATCGACGCCGAGGCCGGTGTAGAACCACACCTGGTTTTTCAGGTAACCGAGCAGCGCCAGGAAGCCGAGCGAGATCGCAAACATCATCGCGATGCGCTTGACGATGTGCTTGAGCTTGAAGTGGCCGAGTTCGTGCGCCAGCACCGCCTCGATCTCGTGCGGTTGCAGGCGCGCCAGCAGGGTGTCGAAGAACACGATGCGTTTATGGGCGCCAAAGCCGGAGAAATAGGCGTTGCCGTGGGCGCTGCGCCTGGAGCCGTCCATCACGAACAGGCCCTTGGACGCGAAGCCCACGCGCGTCATCAGGCCCTCGATGCGGTCCTTGAGCGACTGGTCGGCCAGCGGCGTGAACTTGTTGAACAGCGGCGCGATCACGGTGGGGAACAGCACCATCATCAACAGCTGGAAGCCGCTCCACACCAGCCAGGCGTAGAACCACCACAGCGCGCCCGATTTATCCATCAGCGTGAGCACCACCCACACCAGGGGCAGGCCGATGGCCGTGCCCAGTGCCGCGCCCTTGAGCAGGTCGGCAAAGAACAGGCCGCGCGTCATCTTGTTGAAGCCGAAGCGCTGCTCGAGCCTGAACTGTTTATAGTAATCGAACGGCACGTCGATCACGCCCGAGATCAGCGCGAACGCGGCCAGCAGCGCCAGCTGGTACACCATGCCGGGACCGGTGATCTGAAAAATCTGTTCCGACAGCCATTGCAGGCCGCCAAACAGGGTAAACCCGATCAGCACCACGGTATTGACCAGCAGCGCCAGCAGGCCGAACTTGGTGCGCGCGACCGTGTAGTCGGCCGCCTTCTGGTGGGCGGCCAGCGGGATGCGCTCGGCAAATTCGGCCGGCACGGCGTTGCGGTGCGCCAGCACATGGCGGATCTGGCGCGAGGCCAGCCAGAAGCGCACGATCAGCGTCAAAACGATGAAAGACACAAACAAAATCGAAAACGCGAGGGTATACATTCTATGCCTGTGAGAAAATGGCGGATTCGGATTACTATCAGCTGCATTGAAGCCAAGAGAGAATTATGTCACAAGCTAATGATTTGCCAGAAGGTTCCGCCCCGGCGGTGATCACCCCGCGCCAGAACGAGATGAACCTGGTCTGGGTCGATATGGAAATGACCGGCCTGGAGCCGGACACCGACCGCATCATCGAAGTGGCCGTGATCGTCACCGACATGCACCTGAACGTGCTGGCCGAAGGCCCGGTACTGGTGATCCACCAGAGCGACGAAGTGCTGAACGGCATGGACGCCTGGAACAAGGGCACCCACGGCCGCTCGGGCCTGATCGACAAGGTCAAGGCGTCCACCGTGACCGAAGCGCAAGCCGAAGAACAGATCATCGCCTTCATGAAGCAATGGGTACCGAAAGGCAAAGCGCCGATGTGCGGCAACACCATTGGCCAGGACCGCCGCTTCATGGTGCGCTACATGCCCAAGCTTGAAGCGTATTTCCATTATCGCAACATCGACGTCTCGACCCTGAAAGAGCTGGGCAAGCGCTGGGCGCCGGCCATGGTTTCCGGCTTCAAAAAGCACCAGATGCACACGGCGCTCGCCGACATCGTCGAGTCGATCGAAGAACTCAAGTACTACCGCGAGCACTTCATCAAGCTGTGATGATCAACCCACGCTATGCACCGGCCCTGGCGCTGGCGCTCGTTTGCGGCGCCGCCCATGCCAGTGCCAGCGCGGGCCACTTCACGTTCAAGGACTGGGAAGTGGCGTGCGATAACACGCGCCGCTGCGAGGCGGCCGGTTACCAGAAGGAAGATGCTGCCGAACCGGTGGTGCTGGCGCTGGCGCGCGATGCCGGCGCCACGGCGTCCGTGTCGCTCAAGCTCTCTCCGTATACCGACGATGACGCCAAGCTCGGGCCCTTGACCGTGCAGGTCGGCCAGACCACGGTGCGCGGCCTGCGCGCCGACGTGGAGCTCACACCCGAGCATGTGGCCAGGCTGCTGCCGCTGCTGCTCAATGCCGAATCGGCCAAGATCAGTGCTGGCAAGCGCAGCTGGACCCTGTCGCTGGCCGGCCTCAAGGCCGCGCTGCTCAAGCTCGACGACGTGCAGGGCAGGGTGGGCACACCCACCGCGCTGGCCATGCCGGGCACCAAGCCAGCCAGCGCCGTGCTGCCGCCGTTGCCGGCTCCGCAAGTGAAGCAACTGCCAGCCGTCGCCACCCGCAAGGAAGACGGCAAATTGCTGCCGTCGATCGTCAAGACCCTCAAGCATGGCGGCTGCGAAAGTCCGGTCGACATTGCGGACGGCGAGCGTCAGAACGAACTTCATCGCCTGTCTGCCACGCAGGTGCTGCTGGTGCTCGAATGCGGACGCGGCGCCTACCAGTCCAGTTTCGAGCTGTGGACCGCCAACGACAAGGCGCCGTATGCACCGAAGCCGGTCAAGCTGCCGGACGCCAATGGCCGCCGTGACGCGTACCTGATGAATCCCGGCTTCGACAACAACCAGCTGACGAGCTTTGGCAAGGGGCGCGGCATCGGCGACTGCAACGTCTCGGCCACGTGGGCCTGGACGGTCACCGGCTTCCAGCTGATCGAGGCCTCGTCCGGGCAATTGTGCCGTGGCATCCCCGGCGGCTATCCGCTGCGCGACTACACTGCCACCGTCATTCATCCGGCCGGCAAGTAATTCCGTGTATCGGCGCACTGTGCCTGGCACGGGCGCGCGGTAGAGTAGCGGATATTGCAATCAATACCGCCGGATCATGCCACGCCTCTCCCGTACTGTCGTCATTACCCTGGTGCCCTTGCTGCTGGCGCTGAGCCTGGCTGCCTGTTCGCCACTGGGCACCCTCAACGCGCTCACGCCTGCCAGCGAGTCAGAGCGCACCGACGGCCTCTCTTACGGCAACCACCCGCGCCAGAAACTCGACGTGTACCGGCCCCTGGTCGCGCACGGCGCGGCGCCGGTCGTGGTGTTCTTCTATGGCGGCAACTGGGTGTCCGGCGAGCGCGCCGACTATGCGTTCATCGGCCTTTCGCTTGCCGCGCACGGCATCGTCACGGTGGTGGCCGATTACCGGCTGTACCCGCAAGTGCGTTACCCCGATTTTTTGAAAGACGCGGCGCAGGCGGTGGCCTGGGCCAAACGCCACGCGGCGCAGTACGGCGGCGACCCGCAGCGGCTGTTCGTGATGGGCCACAGCGCCGGCGCCTACAACGCCGCCATGGTGGCGCTCGACCCGCGCTGGCTGGCCGCGCAAGACATGACCCCGGCCGACCTGCGCGGCTGGATCGGCCTGGCTGGCCCGTATGATTTCCTGCCGGTCGAAAACACGACGACCAGGCCGGTGTTCCACTTCCCTGACACGCCACCCGATTCGCAACCGGTACGCCACGTGTCCAGACGGTCGCCACCGGCGCTGCTGATCGCCGCTCGCAGCGACAGCCTGGTCGATCCGCAGCGCAACACCGGCCACCTGGCCGAGGCGCTGCGCGCGCAGCAGGTGCCGGTCAGGGAACTGTATTACGACCGCGTCAGCCACACCACCCTGATCGCCTCGGTCGCCGCCCCGCTGCGCTGGCTGGCGCCGACGCTGGAGGATGTGGCGGGGTATGTGTTGGCGACGAAGGGAAGGGCGGAGCCGGTTGTCTATCGAACATCCGGCACCGGCAGGTAGGAAAATCCTGATTTGTCAGTGGCGTTGTGCGTCAACTAAGCCTTGCTTGAAAGGGTAGGTAAATAATCGAAGCTTTCAAGTAGCGAAAGGATGTGTTCGATAAAACAATTGTTGAAACGGTTTACGGCGGACGACGTGCGCCAAGCGAACAGTGACCTCATTGCTCGCAAAGATAAAGTGCCTGCGGGGTATCTCCTGCCTCGACGCGGCTATTGCGCCAGTCACAGTTCAGCAGCGACGATATCAACCGCGCGTTTGCTGAAGCGCTTCGTGTTGTAAGCAGGCGCTGATGTCTTCGGCACCTACACCGGTGCCAGCCGCCTCAGGCTCCACTGTGAGTCCGCCTGCTTCTGGAGTTGCAGGTTCATCCTATCCCCTGATTTACCAGCAACTGGTGACCGATTCCAACGATGCTGTAGGCGCTATTGCTTATGTTCTTTATAAGCGGGATAAAATTGCTTTTATCGAAGCAACCTATACAGCGCATGGACGTGCTCCAAACGCCGACGAACTGAAGGTATTTCACACGCAGAGCGAATGTAGAAAAGTTAGCGAGCATCCCACCTGCTATTGATCCTGCATCGCCAACTCCAGGCCAGAAGCCAAGTCGCGAGAGATGAGCTATGTTTTGTAGCAATCACCACTGGGGCCACTCAACGGTTTCAACTTTACACTTGTTGCGTAGCCACCCAATCACCCCGCCACCGCCTGCCACACCAGCCACACGTTCGCCGCCGAAATCACCACGAACAGCAGCCACGCCAGTGCGGTGGTCCACCAGGCGTTGACGAAGTCGCCCATGATGCGGCGCTGCGAGGTCAGGCTGATCAGCGGGTACATGGCGAACGGCAATTGCAGGCTCAACACCACCTGGCTCAGCACCAGCAGTTTGCCCACCGAGTGTTCGCCCAGCGTCAGCACGCCGATCATGGCAGGGATCAGCGCCAGGCCGCGCGTGAGCAGGCGCCGCTGCCAGCACGGTATCTTCATTTTCAGAAAGCCTTCCATGATCACCTGGCCGGCGATCGTCCCGGTAAAGGTGGAGCTCTGACCGGAAGCGAGCAGCGCCAGGCCGAACAGGATGGCGGCCAGCGCGGTACCGGCCACGGGCGCCAGCAACTGGTAGGCGTCGTCGATATCGAGCACGCGCGTGTTGCCGGGTTCATAAAACGCGGCAGCGGCCACCACCAGGATGGCGCCATTGATCAGCAACGCCAGCAGCAGCGAGATGATGGTGTCGATGCGCGACAGGCCGATGGCTTCCTGTTTCGCGGCTGGCGTGGGCGACACCACGCGGGTTTGTACTACCGACGAATGCAGGTACAGGTTGTGCGGCATTACCGTCGCGCCAAGAATGCCGATGGCCAGGTACAGCGGCTCGCGCTGCGACAGCGTCTGCATCGACGGGATCAGGCCGGCGGCCACGGCCTGCCAGTCCGGTTTCACAAAGATGAGCTCGGCCACCAGGCACACGGCCACCGTCAGGATCAATCCCAGCACGATGGCCTCGATCTGGCGGAAGCCCTTGCCTTTCAGGCCCAGGATGATCAGGGTGTCGAGCGCGGTCAGCGCCACGCCCACCGGCAGCGACACCCCCAGCAGCAGCTTGAACGCCAGCGCGCACCCTAAAACTTCGGCCAGGTCGCAGGCGATGATCGAGATTTCGGCAAAGCCCCACAGGGTTTTGGCCACCGGCGGTCGATACTGCTCGCGGCAGTGCACGGCCAGATCCTTGCCGGTGACGATGCCGAGGCGCATGCTCAGGCATTGCAGCACGATGGCGGCCAGGCTCGACAGCACCACCACGTACAGCAATTGGTAGCCGAACTGCGAGCCGCCCTGGATCGCCGTGGCCCAGTTGCCCGGGTCCATGTAGCCGACCGAGACCAGCAGGCCGGGACCTGCAAAGCGCAGGACTTTTTTCCAATAGGGATCGCCCGCCGTGACCGCAACGGTACCGGCGACTTCGGACGGACAGAACGGCGCAGTGGCCGTGGAGGGGAGTTTGAACGGCAGGGAGAACATGGGCATCCTGGTTAAGATGCCCATTTTACTGGAACGGATGAGGCAGCGCCCCAACCGAACGGAGTGGCTTATTCAGCCGCGCCGTCGTTACCGTGGCATTTCTTGTACTTCTTGCCGCTGCCGCAAGGGCATTCGTCGTTGCGGCCCACTTTCGGCTCGTCGCGCTTGACGGTTTCCACGGCGGCCTTGCGACGCGGTACCCAGAACTTGTGGATGGCCGGCAGGTTCGCTTCCAGTTCCAGCGCCAGTTTATGGGCCTTGACCGGGTCTTCCACCAGTGCCAGTTCGTCCTCTTCGATCTCGTCGGCGCCCAGCAGGTAGATCGGTTTCATCAGTTCCGGCAACTCGGTGAAGATGGCGTCCCACGAACCGGGGCGCAAGTCCATGCCTTCCCAGAAGCCCCAGCACCACGCTTCGGCGTCGATCAGGGTCTGGCCTTCGTGCTCGTGCTCGACGAACAGCGCTTCGAATTCTTTCGGCGCCACTTCGAACGTCACCAGCACTTCGTTCATGAAGCGCATGATCAGCCCGAGGATGCGTTCCTCTTCCTTGGCGTGCTTGAAGGTCGGAATGTCGGTCTCTTCCTTGCCCCAGACTTTTTTCAGCCATTCGGCCGGCATCACGGTTTCCGGGCCGATGGCGATTGCCGTCAGGTAGCCGTGCAGGATGTCCATCGTCATCGCATCTTCAGGGCTGCGGTCGGACAACAGGAAACTATCCAGTTCGTCGAATTCTTTGTCGCTCAGGGGCTGGTCGAGTTGCATTTTTAATCTTTCTGGTGCTTTTACTTGGAAGGCGACAGTATACACGCCGCGCCACGTACAATGACGCCATGAGCCAACAAACCCCAGATTACAACGACGATGACGAAGCGGCAGCCGACGCTGCCGCCGATGCGCGCGCCGCAGCCCTGCTGGCCGCCATGGCCGATCCGATCGACGCCGACCGCCCGGCAACCGCCGCCGCAGCGCCGCACCCCTACGCCGCCCTCGATCCCTCGTGCGTGCTCGATGCGCTGGAAAGCATCGGCCTGCGCGGCGACGGTCGCCTGCTGGCGCTCAACAGCTATGAAAACCGGGTGTACCAGGTGGGCATCGACGACGGCAAGCCGCTGGTGGCCAAGTTCTACCGCCCGGGGCGCTGGAGCGATGCCGCCATCCTCGAAGAACACGGTTTTACCGAAGAGCTGGCCGCGCGCGAAATTCCCGTGGTGCCGGCACTCGCCGTCCAGGGCGCCACGCTGCACCACTTCAACGGTTTCCGCTTTGCCGTATTCGCCCGCCACGGCGGCCGCGCGCCCGAGCTCGACGCCCCGGACGTGCTCGAATGGACGGGCCGCTTCATCGCCCGCATCCACGCGGTCGGCGCGATCAAACCGTATGCACACCGCCCGGCGCTCGACATCGCCACTTTCGGCACCGAGCCGTGCGAATTCCTGCAAACCAACCGTTTCATTCCGGCCGACCTGGCCGAAGCCTACGCCAGCATTTCGCAGCAGGCACTCGATGGCGTGCGGCGCAGCTACGACCGGGCAGGGGATTTGCCGCAACTGCGCCTGCACGGCGATTGCCATGGCGGCAATGTTTTATGGACCGATGCCGGCCCCCACTTTGTCGATTTCGACGACAGCCGCATGGGCCCTGCCATCCAGGACCTGTGGATGATGTTGTCCGGCAGCCGCGCCGAGCAGGTGCGCCAGATGAGCGACATCCTGGCCGGCTACGAGGACTTCTGCGAATTCAACCCGCGCCAGCTGCACCTGGTCGAAGCGCTGCGCACCCTGCGCCTGATCCACTACTCGGCGTGGCTGGCCCGCCGCTGGGACGACCCCGCCTTCCCGGTGGCCTTCCCATGGTTTAACACGCAGCAGTACTGGCAGGACCGCATCCTCGAACTGCGCGAGCAGGTGGCATTGATGGATGAACCGCCGCTGCCGGTCTAAATAGCGAAATAGCGGGCTTTTCCCGCTCTGCTTGCCATTCGGCCGGCCATCGCGCTGCCCGATAATGACTGTTCAGAAGTCCCGGTGTGGATCGGGACATATCGTCAGCGAGAACTCTCATGCAAGCACAATTGGCCCCCAGCGATACCGTTGAACACGACAGCGCCACCTTCACGTCCCTGTCCGACACGCTGCCCAAGATTTCCCTGCATGACGATGTCACCAGTGTCACCAATGCCCGCGCACCGGCGCCTGCCGTCAACGCCCCGCGCGCCGCCATGGAAATGAAGGCGATCCAGGAGGCCATCGCCCGCGTGGAAGCGGAAGCGAAAGCCGCCTGCGCCGCCGAAAACCGCGCCCACGCCGAGTCGCGCGCCCGCGCGCTGGCCGAGGACCGCGCCGCCATGGATGCCGCCGCCGCTGCCGCTGCCCAGCAAAACGCCCAGGCGTCCGAAGACGCGATTGCCGCCAACCGCGACCGCCTCGAATCGCTGCGCGCTGCCGCCCAGGCCAGCGTGGCCCGGCTGGACGCCGTTAAACAGGAAACCGCCGAACTGCGCGCCCGCGTGGAAGCGGACAACCTGATCCGCCAGGCCGCCGAACAGCGCGCCCGCGCCGAAAACGAGAGCCGCAAGCGCGCCTCCGAGCAGATCGCCGTCGAATCGGAGCTGGCCGCACAGGCCGCGCGCGCCGCCGACGAACTGGAAGTGGAAACCGAACAGGCGCGCCTGCAAGCGGTCGAACGCGTGGCTGCCGTGCAAGCGGCCAAGGATCAGGTGGTGGGCATCGCTAGCGCCGACGCCCGCATGGCCACCCTGGCGCGCGAACGCGAACGCCACGCCCACTCGGCGCGCCAGACCGCGCAGATGCTGGCCGAAGCGGAATCCGAAGCGCTGGACCTGACCGTGCAGCGCGAACGCGCCGACAAGATCGCGCTGGAATCGGCCTTCAACCGCGCCGCCGCCGAAGTGCGGGCGCTGGAAGAGGCACGCGCGCTGGCCCACCTGGAGCAGGAGCGCGAGCAGATCGCCCTGGCCAAGGCCGAATCGGATCGCAGCGCCGCCCAGTCGCTGCACCTGCGCCTGCAAACCGAAAAAGAAATCCGCGACGCCGCGCTCAACCGCGAACGCCTGGAGATGGTGGCCGCCGCCAGCGCCCAGGCCCGCCGCGAAGCGGATGCCCGCATCATGGCTGCCACCGAAGCGCGCATCGAAGCCGACAACCAGCTGCGCGCCGTGGCGCTGGCCCGGGTGCAGGCCGAGCAGGAAGCGGAACTCGATACCCACGCCCGCGTCGAAGCCGAAGCGCGGGCGCTCGATGAAGCCAAGCTGCGCCAGGCCAGCGATCTCGCCGCCGCCGAAGCGGCCCGCGTGCAAGCCGAGGAACACCAGCGCGCCGCCGCCCTGGCCGACGAACGCGCCGCACTGGCGCGCACCGCCGCCGAACTGGCCGCCAGCCAGAACCAGGCCGAAGAACAGGAGGCGGCCACGCTGGCGCTGCACGTCGAAGCCCAAACCGCTGCCAATGACCTGGCCCGGCAACGCGCTGAGCAGGCCCATGCCGCGCTGCAAGCCGAACAACAACGCGCGGCCGACGAACAACAGGCCCTGACCGCGCTGCGCGCCAAGCTGGCGGCCGAGCAGGGCGCGCAGGAAGCCGCGCGCCAGCGCACCGCCGCCGAACAGCAGCAAACCGAGGCACTGCATCAGCAGCAGGCCGCCGAGCAGCGCCTGGCGCTTGCCGCCGACGCCGAAGCGGAAGCGGCGCGCCAGCTGGCCGCGCAAGTGTCGCTGGAAGCCGACCAGAAGGCAGTTGCTGCCCGCGCGCTGGAAGCGCAGGCGCGCCTGGCCGTGGAACTGGGCGTGGTGCACGCCGAGCGCGCCAAGGTGGAACAGGAAAAGGCTGCCGCTGCCGAGGCGCTCTTGGCAGCGGAACAGGCGTTTGTGACCGCTGAGCGCGAGTCGCTGGCGCTGATCAACCAGAAACTCACGCAGCAGCGCATCACCAATGCGGCGGAAGTGAAGGCGTCGCAGGCCATTGCCGGCCGCCTGGAAGCGGAGCAGGCCGTGGCCGACGCAGCGCGCCAGCGTGCCGAAGCGGAAGAGGCGCAACTGGCAGCAGCGCGCCAGCGCGCCGAGGCCGAGGAAGCGCAGCTGGCAGCCGTGCGCGAGCGCGAACAGCAGGAACTGGCCGCGCTGGCGGCCGTGTCGGACAAGCTGGTGGCGCAGCAAGCCCTGCTGCAGGCAGCCAAGGCCCACGCCGAGATGCAGCGCAAGGTGGCCGACACCACGGCCGCGATGACGGTAGCCAGGCAGCAGATGGTGGAACTGGAAACGCGCCGTTACGGCGCCGCGCAAAAGGTGCTGGCCAAGCTGACCGTGACCGAGGGTGGAGTGGTAGAGACGCTCGATGCTGCCCGTGCCCGCAAGGAAGCGCGGATCGTGCAGCCGGTGTGGCGGACGCGTTAAGCGTTGTCTCTGAGCGGACGTTCCATGGATCCCCGCCTTCGCGGGGATGACGGATTGCAGGTCGGTGAACCTGACAATGTCCGTAAGTCGCGAACCGTGATGCCGTCATCCCCGCCTTCGCGGGGATCCATGGACCAGTGGGTCGGAGCAACCGTTTATGGTTGTACGGTCACCTTGGTCACAAAATATTCACTCTCGCCGAAACACTGCGTCGGCACACCCCGGTGCTGGGCATACCCGAGCACCACGCGCTTGCCGATGGCAGCCGACAACTCCTTGGCCACCGCTTCTTCACGCGTGCTGAAGAAGAATTTCTCCGGAATCGCACCTGGCATCGACGTCAGCAGGATCTCTCCCTCCCAGGTCTTGCAGAACCAGCCCACGCGCGAGAACTTTTGCAGGTAGCCGGCCCGTTCACCGTCCGAGTAGGACACGTTGAGCATGGTCCAGGTATAGGCGGCAAAAGCCAGCATGGCGACGATCACCAGGCCGATAAAGTACAGCAACACGCGTTTCGATTTCATGGATGGGCAGTCAAGTTAAGCAAGATTGGGAATCTTATCACGCAGCGTGCTGCCGTTTATAACGGATTGATGACCACAGCGAGATCAGGATGAACGCCACGCCCGACAAGCCGGTAAACCACTCGGGAATATGGTATTTCACGCTGGTGAGCATGATCAGCGCCAGGATGCCGATGGCGTAGTGGGCGCCGTGCTCGAGGTACACATACTCGTCCAGCGTGCCCTTGTGCACCAGGAATACTGTGAGCGAACGCACGAACATGGCGCCGATGGCCAGGCCCAGCATGATGATCACCACGTCCTTGGTGATGGCAAAGGCGCCGATCACGCCGTCAAAGCTGAACGACGCGTCCAGCACTTCCAGGTACAGGAAGCCGCCGATACTGCCGCGCGCCACCGTGCCGACCACGGCGCCGACGCCGGTGGTACGGCCATTGCTGCCAACACCGGATTCGGTGGTGTCGCCATCTTCGGCCTCCGCCGGTTCGTCCTGTTCCAGCAGGTCGGACAGCCAAGACACCGCCAGGTACACCACCACGCCGACCACGCCGGCGGTCAGCACGCTCAGCTTGTCTTTCTCCGGCACCATCGTCATGCAGCCGAACACCGCAGCCAGGGTGAGCAGCACGGCCAGGCCGCCGGTACCGATCGCACCGAGTTTTTCTTCGATCCAGCCCAGCCAGTGGTGTTCCTTTTCCTCGTCGAACAGGAAGTTGAGGAATACCAGCAGCAGGAAGGCGCCACCGAAGGCGGCGACCTGGGCGTGGGCCTCGGTCAGGTGGCGCGAATATTCGTCGGGGGTGGTGGTCGCCATGGTCCAGACGTCGAACAGGCCCAGGCCGGTGGCAACCGAGACGATCAGTAGCGGGAACACCAGTCGCATGCCGAACACGGCCACCAGGATGCCGACCGTGAGGAACAGCTTGCGCCAGAATTCGTTCCAGTGGCGCAGCACGGACGCGTTGACTACCGCGTTGTCGAACGACAGCGAGACTTCCATCACGCCCAGCACGGCGCAAATCCACAGCGCCGAGAGCATGCCGGCGCTGCCGCCATGATTGAAACCCCACCAGCCGGCCAGGCCCATGAGAATGAAGGTGACTGCAAAGGAAACACCAAAGTGCCGCATATTGTTCTTCTTGGAAGTTTAGGGATGAAGCAATTCTAGCCGAGATGTAGATGGACAGGCATCATTGCTGGGCCGCTGTGTGTGGTTCTGCGATAATTGCGCCACAAAAATTTACGCCACAACAATTCAAAGGATTATCGGATGGATATCGCGTATCTCGTCACTCCCCTCATTACCTGGATCACCGTAGGGCCGATCAAGTTCCTGATCAACAGCGCCAGGGCGCGCCAGTGGGCGTTCAACCTGGTGGGTAACGGCGGCTTTCCCAGCAACCACAGCGCGGTCGTTTCCAGCATGGCCACCCTGATCGCGCTGCGCGAAGGTATCGGCCACCCGGCCTTCGGCGTGGCGGTCACGTTGTGCTTCATCGTCATCATCGACGCCAACAGCCTGCGCCAGCACGTGGGCAAGCAGGCGGCTGCCATCAACCGACTGGCCGGCAAGGATGGCGGGCACAAGTGGCTGCGCGAGCGCATGGGCCACACCCTGGTCGAAATTGCCGGTGGCCTGTGCACCGGCATCGCCATCGCCCACGTGATCAACCACTTCTTCGGCCGCTGATACTCCTGCAGTACCAACCGGGTTCGGCCTTCGTCCAGGGACGGAACCCGGCATCCCCGGTTTTGCCGGCTATCCGCCAAAATTCCCGCTCATCCCCCAATTTCGCAATTCAGCCACAGATTCTGCCGTCTGTCGCAGGCGCATTGACCGCTCACGGTCAGTCGGGGATACTCTGCGCGCTGTAGTCTGCCAAAAATTCTAATTACTATTCATTACTACTTGTCCATCATCCGGAGATTCATTTATGTTGCGCAAAACCCTGCTCGCTATCGCCGTCGCTACAGCCTTGGCGGGGTGTAACAAGTCAGACGAGGAGGCCAAGAAAAAAGAAGCGGCCGCCAAGGCTGCGAATATTACCTTGCAGGTTGCAAGCGAAGACACGCTGGTGGTGCAGTCGAGCGGCCTGGCATCGGGCCCCGTCATCACCGGTTCTATCCAGCCCGAGCGCCGTGCCGACCTGCGCGCCGAAGTGAGCGCCATCGTGCTGCAAGTGCTCAAGGAAAATGGCGAACCGGTCAAAAAGGGCGATGTGCTGCTGCGCCTGGACGAGACCTCGATCCGCGACAACGTCAATTCGGCCGAGGAAGCCGCGCGCGCCGCGCAGCAATCACTGGACCAGACCCAGCGCATGCTCGAGCGCCAGACCACCTTGCGCTCGTCGGGCATGGTGTCGTCGCAGGCGCTGGAAGACGTGGAACTGCGCCGCAATACCGCCCAGAGCGAGCTGGCCGCCGCCAAGTCGCGCCTGGTCACCGCGCGCCAGCAACTGGGCCGCACCGTGGTGCGCGCGCCGTTCGACGGCATCGTCAGCGAACGCAAGGTGTCCAACGGCGACACCGCCCAGGTGGGCAAGGAACTGGTCAAGGTGATTGATCCTGCCAGCATGCGCTTCGAGGGTACGGTGTCGGCTGACAAGATCGGCGTGGTCAAGGTGGGGCAGCCAGTGCTGTTCCGCGTCAACGGCTACCCGGGCCAGAACTTCGCCGGCACCGTCAAGCGCGTCGATCCGGCCGCCAACGCGGTCACCCGCCAGGTGGAAGTGCTGGTCTCGTTTGCCGGACCGGCGCAGCCGCGCGTGGCCGGCCTGTACGCGGAAGGACGGATCGAGGCGCAAGTCAATGCCGCGCTGACGGTGCCGCAGGCAGCGCTGGTGCAGGCCGGCGACGTCAATTACGTGTGGCGCGTGAAAAATGGCGTGATGAACAAGGCGATGCTCGGCATCGGCACCCGCGACGAGCGCACCGGCAACTGGCAGGTGCTGTCCGGCCTGGCCGCCGGCGACACCATCATGCGCGTGCCCGGTTCGAACTTCAA
Source organism: Duganella zoogloeoides (assembly GCF_034479515.1). Lineage (NCBI taxonomy): Bacteria > Pseudomonadati > Pseudomonadota > Betaproteobacteria > Burkholderiales > Oxalobacteraceae > Duganella > Duganella zoogloeoides. The sequence continues at coordinate 4,317,098 of NZ_CP140152.1, read as the reverse complement.
GGATGGCCTGAAAGTGGCGTTCATTGCGCCGAAAGTTGCCAAGCCGGCCCAGGCCGTCGCATCGGCGCCAGCCGCCACCGTGGCAGACAAGAAGGAATAAACAGCCATGTTCTTATCGAATTTCAGTGTCAAGAAGCCGGTCGCCACGATCGTGCTGATCGTGGCCATGATGTGCCTGGGCCTGATGGCCCTGAGCAAATTGCGGGTCAACCAGAACCCGGACGTCGAAATCCCGTTCATCATCGTCAGCATTCCGTACCCGGGCGCTTCGCCCGAGACGGTCGAGCGCGAGATCATCAACCGCCTGGAAAAATCGTTCCAGTCGATTACCGGCGTGACCGAGACCAACTCCACCGCGTCGGAGGGCACGGCGCGCATCCAGGTCAAGTTCGGGTTCAGCAAGAACCTGATCGAAGCGTCCGACGAGATCCGCAATGCCATCGCGGCGGTGCGCTACAAGCTGCCGATCGAGATGCGCGAGCCGATCCTGCAACGGATCGATACCTCGGCCCAGCCGGTCATGCAGCTGGCGCTGTCGTCAACCGCGCAAACCCATTCGGCCATTTCGCGTTTGGCCGAAGACAAGCTGGCCGACCGCTTCCGCGGCATCGACGGCGTGTCCTCGGTCAATATCGACGGTTCGCTCAAGCGCGAGCTCTCCGTGCTGCTCAAGGCGGAAAAACTGCGTGAATACAATGTGTCGGTGGGCGACGTGGTCAACGCGCTGCGCAACCAGAACACCAATGCGCCGGTGGGCAAGGTGCGCGGCGAGCTGGACGAAAAAAGCATCCGTCTGGTGGGCCGCATCGAGCGTCCCGAAGACTTCCAGCAAGTGGTGATCAAGCGTAATGGCGACGACCTGGTGCGCCTGTCGCAGGTGGCCACCATCGAAGACGGCTTTGCCGAAATGAGCTCGCTCAGCGTCCGTTCGGGCAAGCCCAATGTCGGTATCTCGATTTCGCGTTCGCGCGACGCGTCCACCGTCTCGGTGGCGCACGCGGTGCGCAAGCTCACTGCCGAGATCAACAAGGAACTGCCGAAGGGCACCGCGCTGGAAATCACCCAGGACGGCGGCGAAGACGCCGAGTCCAGCCTGAATAACGTGATCGAGGCGCTGGTGTTCGGCGCCGGCCTGACCATTTTCGTCGTGTACGCGTTCCTCAACTCGTGGCGCTCGACCCTGATCACGGCGCTGTCGCTGCCCACCTCGGTGCTGGCCGCGTTCATCGGCGTGTGGCTGTGCGGCTTCACGCTCAACTTCATGACCTTGCTCGGCCTGTCGCTGGCAATCGGCGTGCTGATCGACGATGCCATCGTGGTGCGGGAAAACATCGTGCGCCACATGCAGATGGGCGCCGACCGCCGTACCGCCGCGCTCAAAGGCACGGCGGAAATCGGCATGGCGGTGGCCGCCACCACGTTCTCGATCATGGCCGTGTTCATCCCGGTTGCGTTCATGCCCGGCATTACCGGCGAGTGGTTCCGGCCGTTCGCACTGACCGTGACCTGCTCGGTGGCCGTGTCCCTGCTGATCTCGTTTACGCTCGACCCGATGCTGTCGGCGTTCTGGGGCGACCCGCCCGACCACCACACCAAGCCGCGCACCGGCATCAGCCGGGTGCTGGAACGCTTCAATATCTGGTTCGACCACCAGGCCGACCGCTACGGCCGCGTGATCGCCTGGGCATTGCGCCACCGCCGCACCATGGGCATCATCGCGGTGCTCACGTTCGTGGCCGCGATCGGTTTGCAGATGTGGAAGGGCGGCAGCAGCTTCCTGCCGGCGTCCGACTTTGGCACCATTGCCGTCGATGTGCGCACGCCGTCGTCGTCCAGCCTCGAGTACTCGCGCCTGAAACTGCAGAACGCCGCCGACATTGCCTTCACCATCAAGGAAGTCAAGCAGACCAATGCTTATGTGAATGTGGCCGGCGGCAAGATCTACGTGGACCTGGGCAAGAAAAATGAGCGCAACCGTTCCTCGGCCGAAGTGGCCAAGGAGCTGCGTGAAAAACTGGCCGGCCTGGTCGGCGCCGAATACACGGTGCAGGACGACCTGGCCAACGGCGGCGGCAAACCGGTGCAGATCCAGTTCACCGGCGCCGATTCGCGCAAGCTGATGGAAATTACCACTGACTACATGGAACGCCTGCGCAAGGTGCCCGGTGCGGTCGATGTCACGCTGTCCGAGCAGGATCCGAAGGACGAGCTGCAAATCGTGCTCAACCGTGGTCTGGCCAACTCGATGGGCATCGCTGCCGGCGACGCGGCGCAAGCGCTGCGGGTGGCGTTTGCCGGCATCGAAGTGGGCGACTGGGTCGATCCGACCGGTGAATCGCGCGACGTGGCGGTGCGCCTGGCGCCCGAAGACCGTGCCAGCGCGGAAAACATCGAGCGCCTGCCGATCGCCGTGGTGGGCACCAACCAGATGGTGCCGCTCGACCAGATCGCTGCCGTCACCATGGGTAAAGGACCATCGACCATCAAGCACAAGGATGGCAAGCGCGTGATCACCGTCACCGCCAACGCCCAGGGCCGCTCGGACGGCGAAGTGACCAACGCTGCCAAGGCGCTGGCCGAGTCGATCGACTTCCCGCCCGGCTACGGCCTGTCGCTGGGCGGCGCCGGCAAGGACATGCAGGAAGTGTTCGGCGCGATGGGCATTGCGCTGCTGGCCGGCGTGGGCCTGATGTATCTGATCCTGGTGATGCAGTTCGGTTCCTTCATGGCGCCGATCGGCGTGATGCTGTCGCTGCCGCTGTCGCTGATCGGCGTGGTGGTGGGCCTGCTGGTGACCGGCAGCACCCTCAACCTGATGAGCCTGATCGGGGTGATCATGCTGATGGGGCTGGTTGCCAAGAACGCCATCCTGCTGCTGGAGGCGGCCCGCACCCGCGAGGAAGAGGGCCACAGCCGCGAAGACGCGCTGATGTATGCAGGCCGCATGCGCCTGCGGCCGATCCTGATGACCACGTTCGCGCTGATCGCCGGCATGTTGCCGGTGGCGCTGGCGCTCGGTGAAGGCGGTGAATTCTACCGTCCGATGGCGGTGGCCATCATCGGCGGCACCATCACGTCCACGCTGCTGACCTTGCTGATGGTGCCGACGTTCTACGACAGCATCGAGATCATGCGTGAAAACCTGGCCATCAAGTTCCAGCGCCGCATGGCGTACTGGGGCGCACGCGCCGGCGGACTCGGCCTGCCGCTGGCGGTGCTGATCACGTTTATCGAGATCGTGTTGTTCCTGGTGCTGGTGCGCTTCGTCTATCGCATGGTGATGATGGCGGCGCGGATGGTAATCAACGGTACCCGCAAGGCGCCACCGGACGACCACGGCGATTTCACCAAGAAGGTGGCATAGGACCGGGCGCCGCATCATAAGTTGTTGTTTTCAAAAGGGGCTTCGGCCCCTTTTTGACGTTTTCAGTGCAGAGCATGCGCTCGGTTTCAAGCGAAATATTAGGGGTTTTCCTCTAGTAACTTGACTTTCGTGCGCGGACTCCTCTCAGGTAAGCTGCTGGCCTTCCAGCACCGTAACGCCCAGCCCGGTCGGCGCGGCGCGGGAACATGACAACCCTACAATATAAAGAGACGACACCATGCAACGTAAGATTCTTCCCCTGGTCATTGCCGCCGCCGTCGGCGCGCTCTCGTTCAACGCCCACGCTTCCGGCTACCGCTTCGGTTCGCAAAGCGTATCGGCACAGGGCACGGCGGACGCCAGCGGCGCCGAAGCCAACGATCCATCGACCATCTTCTATAACCCGGCCGGCCTGTCGCGCCTGGAAGGCACGCAGATCAGTGCCGGCGCCACCTTCGTGGTGCCGCATTCGACCTACAACGACACCGGCTCGACCCGCTTCGTCGGTAGCCCGACCGGCGGCGGCAACCCGTCCGATTACGTGCCATCGGTGAAAACCGCGCCATCGATTTACGCCAGCAAGAAAATCAACGACCAGTGGACCGCCGGCATCGGCCTGTTCGTGCCGTACGGCTCCAAGCTCGACTACGGCGACACCTGGGCCGGCCGTTACGCGCTGACCGACGTGATGCTCAAGTCGGTGACCATCAATCCTTCGCTGTCGTTCAAGGTCAACGAGCGCCACGCGTTCGGCTTCGGCGTGTCGGCAGAGTTCATGAAGGCCGAGCTGGGCCAGGGCGTCGATGTGCGAGGCACCATTGCCCAGCTGCAGTCGCCCGCCAACGCGGCGCAGCGCCAGGCACTGCTGGCCGGCATCGTTGCCGCCGGCGGCAATCCGGCCCTGCTGGCCACGGCCGGCGACGGCCATGGCTCGAACAGCGTCAAGGACTGGGGTTACGGCTTCAACCTCGGCTACATGTTCACGGTCGATGAAAGCACCCGCTTCGGCCTGTCGTACCGTTCGTCGATTGCCCACAAGCTCAAGGGCAGCACGGTATGGGAATTCTCCAATTCGACCACCGACCCGGTCGTCAATGCCGCGCTCAAGACCGCGTCGCACCGCGTCAACTCCGCTGCGCTGGTCAAGCTGCGCACGCCGGAAACCGTGTCCGGCAACATCTTCCACCAGTTCGACTCGAAATGGGCGGGCATGGCCGACATCACCTGGTCGCGCCACAACCGCCTGGGCGACCTGCTGATCGAATTCCCGGGCACGCCCGAAGGCGCCGAAGTGATCCGCCAGCAATGGAAGAACACGGTGCGCCTGTCGCTGGGCACCAGCTACGCCTACAGCGACAGCCTGACCCTGCGCGCCGGCATCGCCCACGACGAATCGCCGGTGGTCAGCGCCGAGCTGCGCCATCCGGCGCTGCCGGACAGCGACCGCGTGCAATATTCGCTGGGCGCCAAGTGGAAGCTGAACGACCGTTCGTCGATCGACGTCGCGTACAGCTACCTCGACTTCAAGGATGCGCCGCTCAACTACACCAACCTGTGCAATACCTTGTCGCGTACCTGCACCGGCAACGGCGAAACCACGCGCGGCCTGTCGCAGACCCACATCTCGCTGCTGGGCCTGTCGTACAACTACAAGTTCTAAGCCGTTACCGACGGTGTCAGACACGGGGGCTCTGCGGGGCCCTTTTTTGCGTGCTATTGGCCGGTGGAGGGCGGGGTGGCGCTGCCGCTGCCACCGGTACCGGAACCACTGGTGCCGGAACCGGAGCCGGAACCGGGGCCGGAACCGGAGCCGGAGCCGCTGCTGGTACCGCCACTCGTGGTGCCGCTGCCGCTGCCGGTACCGGAGCTGCCGGAGCCGGCGCCGGCATTGCCCGAGCCGCTGGTATCGGCGCCGCTGGTGCCGGCGCCGCTGCCGCTGCCCGGAGTGGTGCCGGTGCTGCCGGAGCCGGTGCCGCCGGTGGCGCCGGGCGTGGTGCTGCCGGGAGAGGAGGGGGTGGGGGTGGCCGACTCGGGCGTGGCTGCAGGGCTGGCCGGCTGGTCGGCCGGGCGGCGGTCGCAGGCAGCCAACAGGGCGGCGCCAAGCGCCACGCCGAGTACGATTTTGCTGGAGGTAGGCAGGGAAGTCATGGTTTTTCCTTTCAAAAAAAGCAAGGGAAAAATTTAGACCCGCGCCACGCGGGCGCGTTCCCTGTTTTTTAGTCAGGCGCGCTTGCTGTTGCCCTTGTCACTGCTGTCGCTGTCGATCGACAGGTCGGCATTGCCGTTGAACACGGCCATGTCGGTCTCGCCCATTACCCGGCTGGTCAGGGTGCCGGCCGTGATCGAGCCGCTGACGTTGAGCGCGGTGCGGCCCATGTCGATCAGCGGTTCGATCGAGATCAGGAGGCCGGCCAGCGCCACCGGCAGGTTCATGGATGAGAGCACGATCAGCGCGGCAAACGTGGCGCCGCCGCCGACGCCGGCCACGCCAACCGAGCCGATGGTGATGATGGCCAGCAGCGGCGCGATGAAGTTGAACGTGAACGGATCGATGCCGACGGTGGGCGCGATCATGATCGCCAGCATGGCCGGATAGATGCCGGCGCAGCCGTTCTGGCCGATGGTGGCGCCGATCGAGGCGGCAAAGTTGGCGATGCCTTCGGACGTGCCCAGGCGCTGGGTCTGGGTCTGCACGCTCATCGGAATCGAACCGGCGCTGCTGCGCGAGGTAAAGGCGAAGGTCAGCACCGGCAGGATTTTTTTCACGAAGCGCAGCGGGTTGAGGCCGGCGCCGGTGACTATCAAGAGGTGCACCAGGAACATCAGCAGCAGCGCGCTGTACGACGCCAGCACGAAGTCGATCAGGTGCAGGATGTCGGTCGGGCTCGACGTGGACACCATGCCGGCCATCAGCGCGAACACGCCATACGGCGTCAGGCGCAGCACCAGCGTGACGATGCGCATCACGATCGCGTGGGCCACCTTGACGAAGTGGTCGAACGAGCTGAACAGCTCGGGCTTCTTGTCGTGGATGCCGCTCGCTGCCACGCCGATGAACACGGCAAAGATCACGACGGCGATGGTGGACGTCTTGCGCGCGCCGGTCAGGTCCAGGAACGGGTTGGCCGGAAGGAACGAGAGCAGCATGTTCGGCAGCGAAATCGCCTGCGCCGTGCCGACCTTGCCTTCGAGGTACACGCCGCGCGCCACGTCGGCCGCCGACGCGGTCAGGCCCACGGCGGTGAGACTGAAGGCCTTGGCCATCAGGATGCCGATGCCGGCGGCCACCAGCGTGGTCAGCATCAGCGTGCCGATGGTCAGCACGCTGATCTTGCCCAGCGAATCGAGGCCCTTGAGCTTGAGGATGGCCGAGATGATCGACACCATAATCAGCGGCATGATGATCATCTGCAGCAGCTTGATGTAGCCGGAGCCGACGATGTCGAGGTACTCGTTGGTGGTGGCCAGTTCGGGCGCGGTTACACCGTAGATCGCCTGCAGCGCCGCACCGAGCGCCACGCCCAGCCCCATGCCGGTGAATACCCGCACCGAAAAGGACGCGTTGCGGCGCTGGAGAATGTAGAGCACGCCCAGCAGCAGCGCAGCCGCCACCAGGTTCAGTATCACGTTGATCGCCATATTGTTCTTCTTTCACTGCAAATAGATAAAGCCCGCAAACAGCTGGCGGGGTCAGCCATTTTATAGGGGTTGATTACGCTGCGGGATAACGAAGTGTTTCAAGAAACGAATATTTAGCTATATCTCCATAAGATTTTCATATAAGGGCTGGAAGTTGGAACCACGCTGCCGACTGCGTTAGAATCGATATTCATTTCCGTATCACAACTATCGTTTTGATACCATACCCATCAGGAGATAGAGCATGGCAAGCAAACAAATGAAGGTCGGGACCAAGCTGGGACTGGGATTCGGCCTGGTGCTGGTATTGTTGCTGTCGATCGCGGCGCTGGGCGTGTACAACATGAGCACGATCCATGCCAAGCTCGACCGCGTGGTCAACGAGAATGCCGTGAAAACCGAGCTGGTGGGACGGATGTCGGAATCGGTCCATGTTGTTGCGCGCGTCTCGCGCTCGGTGGTGCTGCTCGACAATGACGCGGCCATCGCCAACGAAATGAACAAGGTTGCCAGCGCACGCAAGGCCTACGACGAGGCGCGCGACCAGTTGGCCGCGATGCCGGCCACCGCAGCCGGCGTGGCCATCCGCGACCGCATTGCCGGGATGCAGAATGCCTCACGCGCGTTGAACAACAAGGTGTTCGAGCTGGCCCGCGCGCACGACGACGTCGCTGCCACCGAAGTACTGATGAAGCAGGCGGGCCCGGTTACCCAGCAGTGGCAGGACGCCATGGCCGAATACGCCGCGCTGCAGCGCGCCACCAACGATGCCGATGCCGACGCCGCATCCACCGCCTATGCGCGCGCCCGTACCGTGATGCTGGCGCTGAGCGCGCTGGCGGTCGCCATCGGCGTGGTAGCGTCGGTACTGATCGCCCGTAACCTGCTGCGCCAGCTCGGCGGCGAACCCGACTATGCGGCCGACATCGCCGGCCGCATCGCTGCCGGCGACCTGACGGTGGCGGTCGATACCCGCCACGACGACAACCACAGCATGCTGCACGCAATGAAGATGATGCGCGATGCGCTGTCGGCCATCGTTACCGAGGTACGCACCGGCACCCAGACCATCGCCGCTGCGTCCACCCAGATCGCGGCCGGCAACCAGGACTTGTCGTCGCGTACCGAGCAGCAGGCCAGCGCGCTCGAGGAAACCGCCTCGTCGATGGAAGAGCTGACCAGCGCCGTGCGCCAGAATACCGACAATGCGCGCCAGGCCAATGTGCTGGCCGATGCCGCTTCGACCGTGGCGCGCCAGGGCGGCTCGGTGGTGGCGCAGGTGGTCGATACGATGGGCGCCATCAACGATTCTTCGCGCAAGATCGTCGATATCATTGGCGTCATCGACGGCATCGCGTTCCAGACCAATATCCTGGCCCTGAATGCCGCCGTGGAGGCCGCCCGTGCAGGCGAGCAGGGCCGGGGCTTTGCGGTGGTGGCCACCGAGGTGCGCAACCTGGCGCAACGCTCGGCCTCGGCCGCGCGGGAGATCAAGGAACTGATCGGCAACTCGGTCGAAAAAGTGGAAATCGGCAGCAAGCTGGTCGAGCAGGCCGGGCAGACCATGAACGACGTGGTGGATAGCGTGCAGCGCGTCAACGACATCATGGTGGAAATTTCCAGCGCCGGCCACGAGCAGAGCGCCGGCATCGAGCAGATCAACCAGGCCGTCACCGAGATGGATACCGTCACACAGCAAAATGCCGCGCTGGTGGAAGAGGCCGCTGCTGCAGCCGAAGCCTTGCAGGAGCAGGCGGCCAACCTGGAGCGTATCGTCAGCGTGTTCCGCGTCGATGGCTTGCCGGCGGCGCCGGTGGCGGCCACGCCCGCCCTGCCGCGCAAGACGGTTGCCCGCCTGGCGGCTTAAACCACCGGCACTATTACCTCGAACACGGTGCGCGCATCCCCGCTGGCCGCCAGCCGATACTGGAAGCCATGGCGGCCCATCACCTCGCGCACGAACAGCAGGCCGATGCCCTGGCCGCCTTTCTTGGTGGTGAAGAACGGCGTAAACAGCTGTTCGGCCGGTACGCCGCCGAGCAGGTTGCCGGTATCGAACACCGACAGGCGCACGGCGCCGTCCTCGCACGCCAGCACGAACTCGATGCCTTGCCACTCACCGCCTGCCTGTTCCACCGCCTCCATCGCGTTCTTGACCACGTTGAGCAGCGCCTGTTCCATCAACTGGCGGTCCAGCGCCAGCAGCGGCGCCGCATCGCAGCGGCCCCAGCCGATCTGGATGCCGCGGCTGCGGCACGGTTCGCGGTACAGGTACAGGATGTCGTCCATGATGTCGCGCAGCGCACACCGCCGCAGCTCGGGCGCCGGCATCTTGACCACGCGCGTAAAGCGCTCGATGAATTCGCCAAGGCGCACGTTGCGCTGCTTGACGGCGGCAATCGCGGTACCGAAATCCTCGCCGTCGCGCTCGGCCAGCTGGCCGCGATAATAGAGCAGCGAATCGAGCACCGAACCGGTGGCCGCCACCGTGTTGTTGACCTCGTGCGCGAGCACGCGGATCAGCTTGTCGTAGGTGGATTTTTCCGAGCTTTCCAGTTCTTCCGTCAGTTCCTCGACCAGCAGGAAGTGGCGCGGAAAGCCGCGATCGTGGAACTGGCCGCGCTGGCCCCGGTAGCGGCGGCCGCTGGCGGCGGTCAGCATCCGGCTCTCGCCAAGCGGCAGGGCATCCAGTTCAGCCAGCAGGCCTTGATCGCCATCGGTCCTGGCCAGCGCGCGCAGGGCCTGGCCACGCGGCGCCGGCGCACCGGCGGGTGTGCCGACCAGCGCCTGCGCGCTGGCATTGAGCAGGCTGACGTTGCCATCGAAATCGAACACGATGACCGCGCTGGGCGTCGCTTCCAGCAGCCGGTCGAGAAAACCCTGCTGTTCTCCCAGTTGCAGGCGCTCGCGGTACAGGCGTTCGAGCATGGTGTTGAACAGCGCTACCAGTTCGCCCAGTTCGCCATCGGCGCTGCCTTGCAGGCGCGCGGCGTAGTGCTGGTCTTGCAGCAGGTCGTGGAAGTGGCGCGTGTAGCCGAGCGGCTCGAGCGCGCGGCCGATCAGGCGCAAGCCGAGAAACAGGCTCACCAGCAGCGCCGCTTCCAGCGCCAGCATGGTTTGCGGCGTATCGCGCAGCAGCACCACCATCAGCACGATCGCGAGCACATGCACGACCACCAGGTAGGCGTACAGCTTGTGGCGCAAGCTCATGCGAACCTCGTAAGACCGACTGCACGGCCTGTTGTCGCCGCCGCGTTGCGCAGCACTTGCCCGCGCGCCTGCGCTACTGCCGACGCTACCGAACCGCTCGCGACGGTCTTTCGCGGTTGGCTCATGGCTGGGGCTCGGATTCGGCAGCGCTACCCAGGCCGTGCCGTTCCAGGCGCCGGTACAGCGCGGTGCGGCTCACGCCGAGCGCCTTGGCCACGCGCGAGATATTGCCCTGGTGCTGGTCGAGCGCGTGGGCGATCATGTGGCGCTCCACCTGCTCCAGGGTCATGCCGTCCACGCCAAGGCGCCGGTTGCCGGCGATGCTGCCGCCGTGCTCGTGCTGTTCGGCGGCGATAAAGTCGGCCTGTTTCAGCTCGGTCTTGCCGACCAGCAGCAGGGTGCGCTCCAGCGTCTGCTTGAGCTGGCGGATATTGCCGGGCCACGGCTGGGCGGACAGCCATTCCAGCGCCTGCGGCGCCAGCGTGGCCGGTCCCAGGCCGTAGCTGCGGGCGACGTCGGTGAGAATGTGGCGGGCCAGCAAGGGGATGTCGCTGCGCCGCTCGCGCAGCGCCGGCAGGCGGATGGTGATCAGGTTGAGGCGATAGAACAAATCTTCGCGGAAGTCGCCGGCCGCCACCAGTTCGGCCAGTTCGCGGTTGGTGGCGGACACCACCCGGATATCGGCGCGCTCGGTGCGGCTGGCGCCCACCGGCTGGTAGCTCTGGTCTTGCAGCACGCGCAGCAACTTGACCTGGTCGGAGCGATTCAGTTCGCCGATCTCGTCGAGGAACAGCGTGCCCTGGTGGGCGCTGGCCACGTGGCCCTTGCGGTCGGTGCGCGCATCGGTAAAGGCGCCGCGCACGTGGCCGAACATTTCGCTCTCGAACAAGGTAGGCGTGATCGCGCCCATGTTGATCTTGACGATGGCCTGGTCCGCGCGCGGGCTGTTGCGGTGGATGGCGTCGGCCACCAGTTCCTTGCCGCTGCCGCTCTCGCCCAGGATCAGCACCGGCGCCCGGGTGGCGGCCACCTGGCCGATGGTGGCCAGCACCTTGAGCAGGCGCGGGTGCTCCCCGACGATGGCCGAAAAATCGAAGCGCGCGTCGAGCGCGCGGCGTTCGGCCGCAGGCGCGGTTGAATGCGGCGGCTGTGCGGCGCCGGGCACGTCGGCCGTGCCTGCGGCCCGGGTGCCAGCCTCGATGCCGGCCGCGAGGTTGCCGGTCGGCGTGCTCGCGGCAAGGCCGGTGGTTGCGCCGACGGTTGCGGGAGTTGTCGCGCCGGCTCTCGAGTCTGCGACCGGGCAGGCTGTTGTCTGCGGCCCCAGCGTGTCCAGCGTGGCCCGCACCAGCTCCGCCAGCTGCGTGTTATCCCACGGCTTGGTGAAAAAATTGGCGGCGCCGGCCTGCATGCCGCGCACGGCCAGGCCGATCGAACCCCATGCCGTCATCAGCAGGACCGGTAGCGCGGGGTGGGCCTGCCGGATGGCGGCCAGCAACTGCAAGCCTTCGTCGCCGCTGGTGTGCAGCGAAAAATTCATGTCTTGCAGCACCAGGTCCACCGGCTCGCGCGCCAGCGCAGAGAGCGCCTGGGCCGGGTCGTCGCTGCACACGGTGTGGTAGCCGGCCTGCTTGAGCAGCAGCGCCAGCGACACCTGGACCGCGCTGTCGTCATCGACAATCAGGATGCATTGCTTGCGGGGAGATTCCATCGATACGACAGCCTTATTCGTAGTGCAGCGCCTGCACGGGACTCAGTTGCGCGGCGCGCCAGCCCGGATACAGCGAAGACAGCAAGGATAGCAGATAGATCACACCGGCCGATAGCGCCGCCGCTGCCCAGAACACCGGCCAGTTCAGCGTCTCGCCCATCACGCCGGTGAGCGGCAACTGCACCAGCAGCACCAGGCCCACCAGCATGGCGCTCGAACTGAGCAGGAATTGTTCGGCAACGATCTGGCGGTAGATGCTGGCGGAGGTGGCGCCCAGCGCGCGGCGCAGACCCAGTTCCGGGATGCGCTGCGTGGTGTTTTGCCACAGCACGCCGAACAGGCCGAATGCCACCATCACCAGCAGGAAGGCGGCGATCACGGCGCCGATCTTGAGCGGCACCAGTTGCAGGCCCAGCATCGAAGCGCGCGCTTCGGACAGCGGCGTGATCACCAAAGACCAGTCTGGTTGCAACTGCTTGATGCGCGCGCTGAGCGTGCTCTCGAACAGGCGCGGCGTGCCCGGGCGCAGTTTGAGCATGATCGTCGTCACCGCTTCCTTGCCCACACCGGGGCGGAAGCGCGGCAGCATGAAGGGAACCGGCGCCATGTACTCGCCGTGCGAGCGGAATGCCTCGACCATGCCGACCACGCGGTAGCGGGTGGGATTGGTTTCGTCGCTGGGGTCGGAAAACAGCTGGCCCACTGGCGCTTCCGCCGCACCGGGAAACAGGCGCTCGGCCGCCAGCTGGTCGATCACGACCGGCGTGGTGTCGGCGCCATCGTCGGCACTGGAAAACCAGCGGCCGCTGGTCACGCGCATGTCCATGGTGGCGCCATACTGGTCGCTCGCATCCTGGACGTCGAGGCGGATCGGGCCGGTACCGTCGGCGCGTTCGAAGGTGCCGGTGCGGCGTGACATCTCGTACACCGGCAGGGCGGCAAAGGCGACTTGCTCCACCTCTGGCAAGGCCAGCAGGTTGCGCTGCAGCTGGTCGTAGACGGCGGCATCGTTGACCAGCGGCTTGGCCGTGCGTATCTGCACCATCCACTGGTCGCGGTACGCAAAGCCGGTGGGCAGTTGTTGCAGCTGGACATAGCGCGCGGCAAACGCCGCCAGCGCGAACACCAGCACGAAGGCCAGCAGGATTTCCAGGCTCAGCATCAGGTTGCGCGACTTGCGCTGCCAGATCAGTTTCAACAGGTGGCGCAACATTATGCGGTTCCTTTCAAGGCTTGCACGGGCGCCAGGCGCGACATTTTCCAGGCCGGGATCACGCCCGACAGCACGCCAAACACCAGCGTGATCAGCAGGCCATAACCGAACACGGCCAAATTGAAATCGACCTGCAGATACGGAATCAGGCCCGACCCTTCGAGCCACCACAACACGCCGGCCGCCGCCAGCAGGCCAACCGCGCCGCCGGCCAGGCACAACAGCACGTTTTCCAGCACCAGTTGCGCCACCAGCTGGGCGCTGGTGGCGCCGAACGCCTTGCGCACGCCGATCTCGCTGCTGCGCTCCATGATGCGGCCGACGTTGAGGTTGACCAGGTTGAGTGCAGGCAGCGCCATGAACAGCAGCATCAGCACCACGATGGCGGTGAGCAGCTTGCCCACGCCGGCATCCTCGGCACGGCTCGACGTGAGCTGGCGGGCAAACACTTCGAGCTTGGAGTCGCCCCAAAAAAGGTTGCGATCGAAGCGTTTCGGATCGTCCGACGGTACGCTGCGGGCCACGCTCAGCAGTTGCTGCTTGATGGCCGGCAGGTCGGCGGCGGTGCGGCCCAGCACCATGACGGTAAACATGCCGTACATTTGGCCCTTGTATTCGGTGGAGGGCAGGGTAGTGATCGGCGTCCAGATATCGGCATAGGCGTTCAGGTGCAGCGCATCCTCCACCACGCCGATCACGGTAAACACCTGGCCGCCCACGGTGACCTTCTGGTCGAGGTACGGCAGGCCGGGAAACAGCCGCCGTGCGGTGGAAGCATTGACCACGGCCACCATGCGGCCCTGGGCGTCATCGTCCGCCGTGGGCAGGCGGCCGGCCAGCAGCTTGAAGTCGAGGATCTTCCAGTACTCGGCGTCCACGCGGCGCATCATCACTTCGCTCACGCGCCCTTCCTGGTACACCGATACCGATTGCGGGAACAGGGTGGCCGATACCGCTTCCACGCCGCCCTTGCCTTGCAGCGGTTTCAGGTATTGGTCAATCACCTTGTAACCGAACAGGCCGTTGCGGCGATTGTTCTTGGTGGAATGGCTCGATTCCATCAAGATCATTTGCACGAAGCGCTCGCTCTTGCCTTCCACCCCGGTCGGATAAAACGTGTTTTGCAGCAGCGCGGTGACCACCATCAGCACCACCAGCGTCAGCACGATGCACAGCATATTGATGGCGGTGAACAGTTTGCGGCGCATGAAGACTTTCCACGCCGTCAGCAGGTAATTCCGGAACATGGCAGCTCCTTATGCGACCAGCTGGCCGTCGAACACGCGCACGATGCGCGAAGCCAGGTGGGCGTCGTGCTCGTTGTGGGTGACCATCACCACCGTGGTGCCCTCGCGGTGCAGTTGCAGCAGGATGTCCATCACTTCGCGGCCCATCTGGCTGTCGAGGTTGCCGGTTGGCTCGTCGGCCAGCAATACCTGCGGCTGGCCCACGATGGCGCGGGCGATTGCCACGCGCTGCTGCTGGCCGCCCGAAAGCTGGTTCGGATAATGGTCCATGCGCGCACCGAGACCCACTTTTTCCAGCGCCTCGCGCGCCATGCGCCGGCGCCGCTTGGCGGGCAGGTCGCGGTACAGCAGCGGCAGTTCCACGTTGTCGATCACGCGCAAGTCGTTAATCAGGTGAAAGCTCTGGAAGATGAAGCCGAAAGTGGTGTTGCGCAGCTGCGCCACGTGCTTGTCCTGGTACGATGCCACCGGCTGGCCGCCCACCGCGATGGTGCCGCTGCCGGGCACGTCGAGCAGGCCGATCAGATTGAGCAGCGTGCTCTTGCCGCAGCCGCTGGGCCCCATGATGCTTACGAACTCGGCCTTGGCGATGTGCAGGTCGATGTCTTTCAGGGCCAGGGTTTCGACCTTGTCGGTGCGATAGGTTTTGCTGACATTGTGCAGGCGTATCATGGTGTTCCTCTTTAGTTGTCGATGCGAACGCTGTCGCGATCCTTGTAGCGGCTGGTGTCCGACGTGATGATGCGGTCGCCCGCGCGGGCGCCCTGTAAAATTTCCACCACCTTGCCGTCGCCGGCGCCGATGTCGAGCGTGGTCTTGCGGGCCACGCCGTCGCGGACCACGAACACGTCTTGCGGACCGCGGCCGTTGAAGGCGGGGCCGGCATCGACCAGCACGGTGTTTTTCTTTTGTTCGGTGATGATGTTCACTTCCACCCGCAGCTTGTTGCGCAGCATGGCGTGGTGCGGCTCGTCGAGCACGACCAGCAGCTTGACGGTGCCGTTCTGGATCTCGGGCAGGATGGTCTGTACCACGCCACGGAGTTTGACGTTGCCTTGTTCCACCAGCACTGCCTGGCCCGGATCGAGCGCGCGCGCATGGAAGTCCGACAGCGACGCTTCCACCTTGTAGTTATTGGGTTCCGACACCCGCGCCAGCATCTGGCCGATGGCCACGCTGGCGCCTTCGTCGGCCAGCAGCGAACTGAGCATACCGGCAAACGGCGCCCGCACGGCGGTCTGCGCCAGCAGCAGCTGCTGCTCCTGCAACTGCTTGTTGAGGATGTTCTTTTGCAGGCGGGCGCCATCGATATTGGTGGACGTGGCGCGGCGGCTGTCCTCGATCAGCTCCTGCTGCTGGCGCAGCGCGATCTCGTTGCGCTGCACGTTCAGTTCGGCCGTCAACAAATCCTCGGCCGACACGCCGCCGGCCTTGCGCAAGGTCTGGTAGCGGCCCAGTCTTACCCGCGTGGCTTGCAAGTCCAGTTGCAGCAGCTCGATGGCGCTGACCAGTTGCTTGCGCTTCTGGTCCAGTTCCTGCGTCAGCGCGACGATGCGGTTTTCCTGCAGCGCCAGTTGTTCGCGGATGTTGTCGATCGCCAGCACCACGCTGCGGTTGTCGAGCTCGAGCAGCAAATCGCCAGCCTGCACCTGCTGGCCCAGCCGCGCATGGACCCTGGCCACGCGGCTCTGGATCGGGCTGGCGACCTGCTCTTCGTGCACCGGGATCACGATGCCGGAGGCGTTGATGGTGTTGGCGATGCCGCCCGCGCGTACGGTGGCGATGGTGACGCTGTCGGCCGCCACGCTGGCGCCGACAGCGCGGTTGAGGCCCCATGCCGCCAGGCACACGGTGGCCAGCCCGGCGGCCACCACCAGCGCGATGGTGGCGCGGCGACGGGCGGTGATGTGCGGGCTGAGCGGTTGATCCATAGGTGTTCCGGCAAGGTTAAGTTGCACGTCATAGTGCAACTGCCGTGCCAGCCCCGGGCATGAATAAAATCCTTGTTGAATCAAGATGTTATGTAGCGATCAAGGTTGCATTGCCAACGCTGGCCTGCCCGGCGCCGGGCACCGCTGCCCGGATCCGGACACACTGCCGCCTGTGGAAATTTACCAACCGTTGATTCAAAACAATGTGATACCGTGGAGACACAAAACCTACAAGGCGAGGCTGAAAATGGCGATCAAGATCTGCGCAGCGTGGTGCGGCGTGCCAGGCGTACTGGTTGCATTGCTGCTCATGCTGCCCGGCCCGGCCAGCGCCGTCGAGGACGATGACGGCATCGTCACCGACCGCCCCGACTTTGTCGAGTCGAGCAACGTGGTGGGCAAGGGACGTTTCCAGGTCGAGACCAGCATTGCTGTCGAGCGCGATCGTGCCGATGGCGTCAAGCTGCGCACCGTCTCCACGCCCACCTTGCTGCGCTTCGGCGTGGCCGAGGACTGGGAACTGCGCGTGGAATCCGACGGCCGCCTGCGCGCCACCGCCCACGATCCGGCCACCGGCCAGCGCCTGCGCGAGAACGGCTATGCCGACACCGCCGTGGGCGTGAAATGGCATATGGTCGATGACGAAGGTGCGCGTCCATCGATGGGCCTGCTGGCGCACTGGGACCTCGATACCGGCTCGGCGCCGTTCCGCGCGCCCGGCAAGGGCGGTTCGCTGCGCGTGGTGGCCGAGTGGGAACTGCCGGGCGACCTGGGCCTGGGCGTGATGCCGGGCGTGGCGTGGCAGCGCAATGACGGCGGCCAGCGTTTCACCAGCGGCATCTTCGCCGTGGTGCTGGGCAAGGAGTGGAACGACGGCCTGCGCACCTTTGTCGAATACTCGGCGCAGCAGATCGCCCACGCCCGCGACGGCGGTTCGATCAATACCCTCGACGTGGGCGCCGCCTGGCTGCTGGGCAAATCGGTGCAGGTCGATACGGCCGTGTCGCGCGCGCTCAATAAAAACACCCCCGACTGGAGCTGGACGGTCGGCTTGTCGCTCAAATTCTAGGAGTTGCGCATGCGCTGGACCATCAAGCGGCGTCTGCTGCTCTCGAACGTGGTGACGCTGGTGTTTGTCGGCCTGGTGGGCGTAGTCGGCTACCAGGCCGTGGCCGTGCTGAGCCGGGCGATGGACGCCATCACCATCAACGGCTCGGCCATGAAAGACCAGCTGCAGGCGGACATGATGCACGACGCGCTGCGCGCCGATGTGCTGGCCGCACGGCTGGCGGCCGACCGCAACGATGCTGCCGAAATCAAGGGCGTGCGCGAGGATACGGCCGAGCACATCGCGCTGTTCCGCAAGCTGATCGACGACATGGGCGCGGCTACCACCGACGCCGAAATCCAGCAAGCCATGCGCCAGGTGCGTCCCGACGTCGATCGCTATCTCACCAGTGCCCAGCAGATGGTGACGCTGGCGCTGTCCGACAAGGACGCCGCGCAGGCGCAGTTCGGTGCGTTCATGGACACCTTCCGTGTGCTCGAGAAAAGCATGGCGGCGCTGAGCGAAGTCATCGAGAAAAACTCCGACGCCACCAAGGCCGTGGGCGACGCGGCAGTGACCGGCTCGCGCTACCAGATCATCAGCTTTGCCGCGCTGGCGGCGCTGGTCTCGCTGCTGATGGGCCGGGCCCTGGCGCGCTCGATCATGATGCCGCTGAACCAGGCAGTGGGCTTTGCCGCCAGCGTGGCCAGGGGTGACCTGTCCGGGCGCATCGATGTAGGCGACGATGACGTCTCCGAAACCGGCGTGCTCAAGCGTGCCTTGCGCGACATGAACAGCAGCCTGCACCGCATCGTCAGCCAGGTGCGCGGCGGCACCGACGCCATCGCGCTGGCCTCGGGCGAAATTGCGGCCGGCAATATGGATTTATCGGCACGGACCGAGTCGCAAGCCAGTTCGCTGGAACAAACCGCGTCGTCGATGGAAGAGATGACAACCATGGTCCACCACAATACCCGCCACGCCAATGAGGCCAACACGCTGGCGGCCTGCGCCACCGACGTGGCCGTGCGCGGCGGCGCCGTGATGACCGAGGTGGTGGCCACCATGGCGCAGATCAACGCCTCGTCGCAGCGCATCGTCGATATCATCGGCGTGATCGAGGGCATCGCGTTCCAGACCAATATCCTGGCGCTCAATGCGGCCGTGGAAGCGGCGCGTGCCGGCGAGCAGGGCCGGGGGTTCGCGGTGGTGGCCTCCGAGGTGCGCGGCCTGGCCCAGCGCTCGGACGCGGCCGCCAAGGAAATCAAGCTGCTGATCGACGCCTCCGCCGGCCAGGTGGAAGCGGGCAGCACGCTCGTGGGCCAGGCTGGCGGTACCATGGACGACGTGGTCGCCAGCATCGGCCGCCTCAACGCCATCGTGCGCGAGATCGCCAATTCGAGCCGCGAGCAGGAGCTCGGCATCGACCAGGTCAACCAGGCCATCGTCAGCATCGACAGCGCCACCCAGCAAAATGCCGCGCTGGTGGAGCAGGCCGCTGCTGCCGCCGGCGCGCTGCGCGAACAGGCCGACCAGCTGGCAGGCGTGGTGCAGGTATTCCGGCTAGCGTGAGACAATATTTCTTGTTGTCATCGCAAGATGTGTGCATGTTATGATCTTTACTCAACACACACGCGATCGGGAGCGCTCGATATGGAAGCCGGGACGGGACAAAGACTGGCGGGAATGCGGTTGCTGCTGGTCGAGGATAATTTTCTCAACCAGCAAATAGCGTGCGAATTGCTGCGAGCCGAAGGCGCGGTGGTCACCGTGGCCAATGACGGCGCCGAAGGGCTGGCCTGCGTTGCACAAAGCAGCCCGGGCGGATTCAACGCGATATTGATGGACATGCAGATGCCGGTCATGGACGGCTACGAAGCCACCCGCCGCCTGCGCGCCCAGGGCTACAGCAGCTTGCCGATCCTGGCGCTCACCGCCCATGTGCTCGAAGCCGAGCGCAGCGAATGCCGCGCGGCCGGCATCGACGACTTCATCGCCAAACCCATCGACTTCGACGAACTGATCGTCACCGTGGCGCGCTACTGCCGTCGCGCCTGACGCCTTGATTTCTCCTTCTTAATTTTTAGATATCGCGCGAAATCGTTTTCAGATAAGCTTGGCGCTTTTGCCAAGGAACCGCTTACGATGAACGCGCCTTCTTCCCGGCTGGACCTGCTCGACGCCTTGCGCGGGTTCGCCATTGTCTCGATCATGCTGCTGCATAACATCGAGCATTTCGACCTGTACTTCACGCCGCAAGGCGCGCCAGGCTGGCTGGTCGCGATCGACAAGGTGGTATGGGATAGCATGTTCTTCCTGTTCGGTGGCAAATCGTATGCCATCTTCGCGCTGCTGTTCGGCGTGACCTTTTACATACAATTCCAGGGCCGCGCCGCGCGCGGCGAGGATTTCCGGCCGCGCTACGCGTGGCGCCTGGTGCTGTTGCTGTGCTTTGGCTTGGTCAATTCCATGGTCTATCACGGCGATATCCTCAGTATGTACGCGGTGCTCGGACTGGCGCTCATTCCCGTGGCCCGCCTGCGCAGCGCGGTGGTGTTCGCAATTGCCGTGATATTGCTGTTGCAACCGTATGCCTGGCTGGAATGGTATTGGGCATTATCGGTGCCCAATGAAAAGCTGGCCGATCCGGCATCGTGGGCTTATTTTGGCCGCGCCAATGAATACATGAAACATGGTTCGATAATCGATGTCTGGATCGGCAATCTGACCAATGGGAAAACCGGCGTGATTTTATGGAGCTGGGAGAATGGCCGGCTGTTCCAGATTCCCGCCTTGTTTATGCTCGGCATGCTGGCGGGCAGGGCGGGCTGGTTTGTATTATCCGAAGAGAATCAGCGGCGCTGGTGGTGCGTGCTGTCTATCGCCGTCGTGGCATTTATTCCCCTGTATTTGATCAAGACGTATTTCGGTAGCTGGAATATCGGCCCGGCCCTTGAGCGGCCGCTGTTGGTCATTATTACCTCGTGGGCGAATCTCGCTTTTATGGCGATACTGGTTGCCTGTTTTAGCCTGGTATTTTATGCCCGTCCCGCGCTGGCATTTTTCTCGCCGCTGGGTCGGATGAGTTTGACCAGTTATATCGTGCAATCAGTGGTTGGCACCGCTTTATATTATGGCTATGGACTCGGCCTGTACCAGCATACCGGCGCCACGGTGGCGCTGGCGATCGGCATCGTGCTGGCGCTGGCGCAACGCCAGTTCAGCGTGTGGTGGCTGCGCTCGCATGCGCAGGGACCGCTGGAAGCGCTCTGGCACCGCGCTACCTGGACCGGGCGGGTGCGCCAGAAATTGGCGTGAATGTGCCGATTTTCGGCGTGACAAGGGCGGCATGCAGTGCTGCCGTTCTGGCTGCTTATTCTGCGGTTATTCGAGTTCGGCAGCTATCCAGGTAATCCGGCCATGGCCTGATTCATTCAGGCGCACTATCAGTATTTCGGCTTCGCTATCGGGGAGGCTGAATTCGAAGCGGACATCGTCGCCATGCGCGACATTCTCCAAGGTGGCGCCGGCCGCTTCCAGTTCGCGCCGTATCATGCCTTCGAGCGCATACGGCGCGGTGCAGGTTAAAAAACGCTGCTTGATAATCGCGATTTTCTCGGCTTTTAATAAAGCCTGGGCTACGCTGTCGGTATAAGCGCGCACCAGGCCGCCGGCGCCGAGTTTTACGCCGCCAAAATAGCGCACCACGGTTGCCAATACGCCTTCCAAATCCTGGTGTCTTAATACGTCGAGCATGGGACGCCCGGCCGTGCCACTTGGTTCACCATCATCGACTGCTGCCGATTGGCCGCCGGCCAATAATGCCCAGCACACATGCGCCGCTTGCGGATGCTGTGCCCATAAGTGCGCGACGACTTTTTGCGCGGCAGCGCGATCGGCCATTGGCTGGACGCAAGCGATGAAGCGGCTTTTCTTGATCAGCAATTCATGCTGGACGGGGACGATTATTGTTTGGGGCATATTTGGGACAGCAACGGTAAACCGGGACATCGTGCCAGAAATCCCGGTGAAAGACAAAAATCGCGGCGATGCCGCCGCGATATAATCCTGCATTGAGTAACCGGAAACGACCATGAGCGACATAGCAGACCAGGAACATGACGACCAATTGATGCGCGAGCTGGGCCTGGCCGACCTCGGCTTCTCGCTGATGCGCCTCGAAGGCCGGGTATTCCTGCGCCTGACCGCCACGGTGGAATACGGCGGCCGCCGCTACCCGTACGACCTGGTGCCGGCGCAAGGCGTGCTGGCCAAGCCATCGAAATGGCGCAAGCTCGACGCCGAGGCCCGCGCCGCCATCCTGCGCGAACGGGCCAGCCCGGCCGTGGTGGACGAGTTGCACGGCCACGTCGAAGCGTTCGTGCAGGAAATCGCCGACGCCAGCGACGATTGCGACCTCGATCCGCAGCCGTTCCTGCAGGGCCTGGCCGATATGCAGATTTCGGAACCGGCCGGCATGGTGTTCGACCGCATCCGCCAGCGCCTGCAACACGCGGTCGAGCGCGACATGGAAGAACAGCACGCCGAACGCACGCGCCAGAGCATCAACCTGGCCGAGTATCCGGCGTCGTTCGAAGTGGCGCGCCGCATCAAGCGCAAGTTCATCGCGCTGCTGGGTCCCACCAATT
Organism: Duganella zoogloeoides; assembly: GCF_034479515.1. Lineage (NCBI taxonomy): Bacteria > Pseudomonadati > Pseudomonadota > Betaproteobacteria > Burkholderiales > Oxalobacteraceae > Duganella > Duganella zoogloeoides. The sequence goes on along the minus strand of NZ_CP140152.1, from coordinate 4,295,089 downwards.
CCGGTAAAACCCACCAGGCCATCGAAGCACTGGCCAAGGCGCCCAGCGGCGTGTACCTGGCGCCCTTGCGCTTGCTGGCGCTGGAAAACTACGAACGCCTGCAAGCGATGCAGCAGCATGGCCGGCCGCTGGCTGTCAGCCTGGTCACGGGCGAAGAACGGCGCCTGGTGCCGGGCGCCACCCACGTGGCCAGCACGGTCGAGATGCTTGATACCCGTACGCCAGTGGATGTGGCCGTGATCGACGAGATCCAGATGCTGGCCGACCGCGACCGCGGCGCGGCCTGGACCGCTGCCGTCTGCGGCGCCCCCGCCCACACCGTGTACCTGGTGGGTGCGCCCGAAGCGCGGCGCGCCATCGAAGTGCTGGCCGCGCGCCTGGACTGCGAACTGGAAGTGCACGTGCTCAAGCGCAAGGGGCCGCTGTCGATGGAAGACAGCCCGGTACGCAAGCTCACCGGCTTGCGGCGCGGCGACGCCATCATCTGTTTTTCGCGCCGCGAAGTGCTGATGTGGCGCGACAATGTGACCGAAGCGGGCCTGTCGGTGGCCACCGTGTATGGCAACCTGTCGCCCGAAGTGCGGCGCGCCCAGGCCCAGCGCTTCCGCGACGGCGCTGCCGACGTGGTGGTGGGCACCGATGCGATTGCCATGGGCCTGAACATGCCGATCGCGCGCATCGTCATGACCACCAGCGTCAAGTACAACGGCTACGAGGAAGAAGAAATTCCGGCCGCACTGGCGCGCCAGATCGCCGGCCGGGCAGGGCGCTTCGGCGTCCATGAAGAAGGCCTGGTGGCCGGCTTCGATGCCGAGACCCACAACGTCATGCGCTCGCTGCTGCGCGAAAAGCCGGTGCCGCTCAAGACCACCGGCTTTGCGGTGGCGCCCACGCTGGAACACCTGCACCGCATCTCGGCCGTAACCAACGAGCACGGCCTGGCCAAGCTGCTCAAGCGCTTCGTCCACAACATCGACGTGCCCGACGGCTTTTTCTATCCGCGCATTACTGAAGACCAGTTCGAACGCGCGGCCTGGCTCGACATGCTGCAATTGTCGGTGGCAGAAAAATTCGCGCTGTCGCTGGTGCCGATTTCGGCCAAGGTACACAGCCTGCAACACGCGTGGGAAAGCTGGGCGACGGCCCTGGCCCACAAGAAAATCACCCACCTCAAACCGGAAAACAACCCGGTGCACTACATGAATTTGCAGGAAGCGGAAGACGCCTGCCGACTGTACTCGGCCTACGCCTGGCTGGCCTACCGCCAACCCGAACACTTCCCGGACACGGCACTGGCCCTGCGGCTGTCACGCGAAGCGTCGGAGCGGGTGGATGCGATTTTGCAGGATCAAAATTCGGCAGCGCGCAAGCGGCAGCCGAAAAAGTTCAGGCGGCGTTAGCCTGCCAACAGATCGCGCCGCATCACCAGCTCGTCCACGCCATGATTCACGGCGCGAAACATTGGCTTCCAGCCCAGCCTGGCATACAGGCCGCCGGTAAACACTTCAGTCTGTAGATGGAGTTGCGTGACGCCGTCTTGCCGTGCGCGGTGCACGAGGGCGTCGATCAGATGTTCGGCAAGATGGTTGCCACGGTAGGCCGCAGCCACATAGAGCGGGCTCAACCAGCAGGTATTTTCAGGGAAATCAAAGACTGGCTCGGTCTTGAGTTGCACACAGGCAACAACCGCATCGCCGTCGAGCGCAATCAGCACCAGCGGCAAGGCGTTGGCGCGCGTGGCACACAGTGCACGCTCGAAGCGGTCGAGTTCATGTTGGAGCGTGAAGCCGTCGGCGCGGCCCCATTCGTCGTAGCACCAGCGTGCCAGAACAGGCGCAGCTGCGGGGTAATCTGCCAGGGTGGCAATGGTGAACTGCTTGGTCATCTTCCGTGAGTACACCGATTGTGCACCCACGCGAACGATATTTGCTACGTCTTTATTACCGGTAATGCTGATCTTGCTGGTACGGCTTACAGCGGCTGGTAAGGACCGTGGCTGTACGGCTCGGCCCACAGTTCGAAGATGCGGCGAACGATGGCTTTCCACGAACGGCGTGGAGCTTTAGGGGCGGCGGCGATGGTGTTGATATTGGCGGTAGCGGTGGTCATGATGGGCTCCTGTGAACTGCATTCAATGTGTCGATGAATGCATCTTACTGAAGTCTCAGATATAAAGATAATTTCAATTTCCGATAAACGACATTCGAAAATTGAATTTCTTGGCTGAAAGAGATGTGTCTTCCAGTGATATCTGTTATGCCAGGGGCGGCAGACGAAAAAAAACGCCAACCGGGTAGCCGGTTGGCGTTTTTAACATATCTTGGTAGGCCGTGCGGGATTCGAACCTGCGACCAACGGATTAAAAGTCCGCTGCTCTACCAGCTGAGCTAACGACCCAAGGGCGCGAATTTTACAGGGGCCAGCAGAAAAATTCAACTATCCGTTAAAGATTTGATGGGGCGAAGCAGGGCAGCCCCACTGTCCGTGCGCCCCCGATTCCCCGACCTCCGCTATGATAGCGACCTTGTTGGCAAGCTTGTCAGCGTATCAAGGACAAGTGAGGACACGGGATTACATGACTTCTGCTGTATTAAAAAAACAACACGAACCATCGCAGTTCGGCTACATCAACCTGCTCAAGGCCGTGGCCGCGCAACTGATCGTGCTGCACCACCTGGCGTTTTACGGCCCCATGGCCGATTACGTGCGCCCGGTGTTTCCCGACCTGATCGGTTTTCTCGGCGACAGCGCGCGCATCGCCGTGCAGGTGTTCCTGGTGATCGGCGGCTTCCTGGCGGCCAAGTCGCTGTCGCCGGCCGGCCTGCCGGCGCCTGCCCGTCCCCTGAGCGCGATCTGGCACCGCTACGCCAAGCTGGCGCCGCCGTTCATCGCCGCCACGCTGGTGGCCTCTGTCGCGTCGGCCGTGGCAAGTCGCTGGATGGTGCACGACTCGATCTCGGAGCCGGCCACGCTGGCGCAACTGGCTGCCCACGCGGTACTGCTGCACGGCGTGCTCGACTATCCTTCGCTGTCCGCCGGCGCCTGGTATGTCGCCATCGATTTTCAGTTGTATGCAGCGCTGGTGCTGCTGCTGTGGGCGGCCGGGGTGCTAGTCGGCAAACACGTGGTGCGGTGGCTGATGCCGTTACTGGTCGCCACAGGCATTACCATGTCGCTGCTGCATTTCAATCTCGATCCCGCATGGGATTCCTGGGCGCCGTATTTCTTCGGCAGCTATGGCCTGGGCCTGATGGCGTGGTGGGGCAGCGATCCTGCCCGCAAGCCCGGCGCGGTTACCCTGATCATGCTGGCGGCGCTGCTGCCGACACTGGTCGGGCTGATGCTGGAATTTCGCAGCCGCATTGCGCTGGCGCTGGTGGTGGCAAGCGTGCTGTTCGTTTGCGGCAGGATCAAGACGGCTTCCGACGGCAATGGCTGGACGGCCATCAACAAGCTGGGCAAGATTTCGTACTCGGTGTTCCTGATTCACTTCCCAGTGTGTCTGTTGGTTAACGCCGCCTTTACCCGTTTTGTCGATCCCGAACCGGAACTGCAAATGCTGGGCATGCTGATCGCCTGGAGCGCCAGCCTGCTGGCCGGCGCTGCCTTCCACCGCTGGGTGGAACTGCCGCTGAGCCGCGCGGTGCAGTTTCTCAGCGACAAGATCGATACGCGCGACTGGCTCAAGCCGGACAGCGGCAAGGCCGGTATTGTGACGTTGAGATAAGCGCAATCTTCATGGATGTTCAGCAAAACGCCGGCCATGTGCCGGCGTTTTTCATGGTGTAAGTTATATCATTTTAGAATATCAAAACACAAATAAATGATAGCTTGTCATTCCAGCCATAGGCGTAGTATTTCCCTCGTGCAGTCACAAAAACAAGCCACTGCACCGGAACTGCTTGCGGCATTACCTGGTGCAGGCAGTCATCCATGGCAATCAATAAATATAAAGATGGAGACTAAGATGGCAACACAACACGCAACCCTGCGCAAGACACTGCTGGCCGCGCTGATCGCCGACATCCTGCTGGCGGGCGGCGCCCACGCCCAAACTTCCGATGAACCCGTTGTCGATCCGTCCGCCAAGGTGGTCGTGAGCGGCATCCGCGCGTCGCTGTCGTCGTCGCTCAACACCAAGCGCCAGCAGGATGGCGTGGTGGATGCGGTCTCGGCCGAAGATGCCGGCAAATTCCCCGACACCAATATCGCCGAATCGCTGCAACGCGTGACCGGTGTGCAAATCCAGCGCAACGGCGGCGAAGGGCGCTACATCTCGGTGCGTGGCCTGGGGCCGGAATTCAACAACGTGCTGGTCAACGGCCGCACCATGACCAGCGATACCGGCGGGCGCGAGTTTTCGTTCGACCTGCTGTCGTCCGACCTGATCTCGAAGGCGCTGGTGTACAAGACCTCGCAACCGTTCCTGCCCGAGGGCGGCATCGGCTCCACCGTCGATATCCAGACCGCGCGCCCGCTCTCGGGCAAGGTCGGCCACAGCTCGGTGGTCAATGTCTCGAGTGCGTGGGACTCCAATTCCAAAAAATACACGCCCAACGCCAGCGGCATGTATTCGTTTGCCAACGAGGACCGCACGTTCGGCGTGACCGGCTCGCTGTCGTACACCGACCGCGCATCCAAGCAGAACAAGGCCATCAACGATGCGTGGAATTACCGCGATGTCTCGATGATCAACGGCGACCTCAACTCGCGCGGCCTGACCATGGCCGATGTCACCACCCGCAAGCTCTATATGCCGCAAAGCTACGGCTTCCAGCAGGAAGACGAAAGCCGCAAGCGCGTGGTCGGCAATCTGACCGTGCAATACAGCCCGTCGCCGACCTGGAAGCTGACCGCCGACGGCCTGTACTCGCGCCTCGACCAGAACAACAAGATCATCGCCTTCAGCGACTGGAACAACCCGGTGCAGCTGGGCGTGCAGTACGACCAGAACGACCAGGTGACCAGCTTCCTGCGTCCCGGCTCCACCTTTTACGCCAACAACCCGGCCATCGCCGGCGCCGGCAAGCTGCTGGGCGAGGCCAACTCCAACGACATGATCGCCAAGGGCGGCGACCGGCTGTCGGTGACCAAGGCCTTCGGGCTCAATTCGAAGTGGAAGGTGGGCGACGAGTGGCGCATCGAGGGCGATATCTCGACCTCGCGCACCACGTCCGATTCGAACGATATGTGGGTGGTGGCCGGCATGATACCGAAGAACGGCGACACGCTGACCTTCGGCAGCACGCCCACCATCACCTTCGGCGACAACATCGCCGATCCGAACAATGTCAGTGCCCACGCCGTCTCCAACGGCGACATTCGCAATACCGATAAGCTGCATGAAGGGCGCCTGAGCGCGGCCTGGCAACACGAGATCGGCTACTTCAAGGGCATCGACACCGGCCTGGCCCACTCGCAGCGCAAGGTCGATCGCACCAAGTGGGGCAACGACGCCTGGAATGCGTTCAGCGGCTACCACGTGAAATTGCCGTCATCGTTGTTCACGGTGCAGCAGATGGACGATTTCATGAATACCGGAGGCAAAGTCCCGAGCCAGTACCTGAGCTTTGATCCATACGCGTACATGAATTACCTGAACCAGCCGTCGCTGCTGCCGCAGTCGAACGACCCGGCCTACTATTCGGACCTGACGCGCTTCCCCAACGGCCCGATGGCGATCGACTACACCAAGCCGTCGATGTGGGGCGTGAAAGAAAAAGTGACCAGCATGTACCTCGACTCGAAATGGGAGGGCAGCGGCTGGTCGGCCAACGCCGGCGTGCGCTTGGTACGCGTGAAATCGACGTCCACCGGCATCAGCCGCGAACTGCTGTCGGCGGTGAAAAGCCCGAACGACACCACCTTTATCTCGGTGTGGGGCCCCAACCAGGTGACCACGGTACAGAACAGCTACAACAGCGTGCTGCCATCGGCCAACATCAAGTTCGACCTGCGCTCGGACATGCTGCTGCGCCTGGGCGCGTCCAAAACCGAGACCCGTCCCACGCTCAATCAGCTGGGCGTGGAAAACTGGTACGGCGGGCGCTTCGGCGACGTGCAGACCGGCGGCGGCAATCCCTACCTGAAGCCGATGCAGTCGAAGAACTTCGATGTCTCGTACGAGTGGTACCTGTCCAAGACCAATTACGTGAGCGCGGCCGTGTTCATGAAAAAGGTATCGGACTTCCTCGAGACGACCATCGTCGACATGCGCATCCCGCAGTTCAACGAAATCGTCCACGACTCGCGCGTGCGCAACGGCCAGAAGGGCAAGATCAAGGGCGTGGAGATCGCCGGCCAGTACGCGTTCGACACGTCGGTCGGCTGGCTGCAGGGCTTTGGCGTCTCCGCCAACTACACCTATGTCGATGCCAGCGCCCAGCGCGAAACCGATAACGTCGCCACGCCATCGTGCGGCTATCCGGGCTTGTCGCCGCAGTCGTACAACGGCTCGGTGTTCTACGAGCGCGGCGACTTCCAGGCGCGCGTGAGCTACAACTGGCGCAACCATTTCTCGGTCGATTGCGGCGGCGGCAGCACCCAGGCCCGCAACCGCTCGGCCTACGGCCAGACCGACGCCAGCCTGCGCTACAACCTCACGCCCAACCTGGCGATCTACGCGGACGCGATCAACATCGCCAACTCGCGCACGCACGAGTACGCGGTCAACGAGAGCCAGTTCCTGACGCTGGAGGATGTGGGGCGGCGGGTAAGTGTGGGGTTGCGGGCGGCGTTTTAAGCGTTGCCGGCGGGAGCGTCACTGTGGTGGTGGCGTTCCTGTTTCCGGCAACGGGTGGGTGTCAATGCGAAACCTGCGCGTCCACTTGAACGGGCGCCAGACGGCGCCCGGATCTGAAAAGAAGGGGAGGGCAAACGAGGCTTGCGGCAGCAAGGTCAGCGTATAGACCAGGCCACGGAAGAAGCGGAAGCGCACCGTGTCCGCCTCGGTCAGATCGAGATCCGAAAAAACGCCGGTCGAATACATCGCCCCGATCAATGCCGAGTCCAGCGTTTTGTAATCCTGGTCCAACAGGACGATGCGCAAGCCTTCTTCGTATGGCACGTCATCGGTCATACACAACAGCAGCAGATCACCCCATACCAGCGCCGCTTCCAGCACGGCGCCATCGAGGATCTTGCCGGTTGGCGTATCGAAAATCATCAGTTCGCAGGAAGGCGTCTGCTCCGATGTTGATGGTGTGATGATGCGCAGGGAGTAGTTGCAATCTGGGGTAACGTTCATGTGGTGGCTACGGAGTCTGGATTTTGTCAAAGGGCCGCGCGCGCTAGTTGGAAGGCTAGTGTATGTTGAAGTTGCTTGAAGGTAATTGTGGCGGGGCAGCGCTTTTAACGGTTGCCGGGGTTGGCGATTGTCCACGATGCGATTACCATGTCCAACCCTGAAGTCAATCGCATCAACAAGAGAGGATGGTCGCATGACCTACGAAGAATACCTGGATGAGGTCACCACGCTGATCTTCGAAAAATTTGGCGTGGCCGAGGCTGCGGCTGTAAAACTGGTGGTGGCGGCGCAGGACAAGGAGTTTTTTGTCCGGCACGACGAAAACGAGAGCTTGCGCACGGTCGAGCAGGCGCACCAGGATGCCAAGGCGATTTACGAAGCCTCGCAACTGGGCGTCAAGAAGGCGCCCAAGCGCTAAGCCACTCCCGCTGGCCGCCTGATTTTCACGGGATCAGTGGCGCAGTATGATCGTCACCAGCGCCACCGAATCGGCCAGCGCCCTGACTGCGTGGGGCACGCCACCGTCGAGGTATAACATCTCGCCGCCGTTGAGCGTGGTGGTGGTGGCGCCCGTGATGAAGGCGACCCGCCCGCTCAGGCACTGGAACGTGATCTCGCCTTTCACGTGGTGCTTCGGCATTTCTTTTCCGGCCGGGAGCACCAGCCGGATCAATTCGAGCTGCGCGGTCTTGGCCAGCGCGATCGCGGAAAACTGCGTAGTGTCTTCGCCGGCGCGCGTGAGCGCGACGGATTGACCTGACGTTACGTGTGCCAGGGCCATGATGTCTCCGATGCCGGGTGGGTAACACCGCAATTCTAGCTCACTTGCTGTAGTCCTTGAGCGGCCGGCACGGCAACGTGAAATCCACATGGTAGTGCTCGTCGTGCCGGATCCATGGCGTCGCCTTCATGAACGTCACCGAGTTGCGCAGGTAGGCGCCGCGCCTGGTGCGGTACAGCTGCGTCACCAGTTCCTTCTGGAAGATCACGCGGTTGATCGGCGCGCCGTGCAGTTTCGCTGCGACGGACAACTGGTACAGGTGTTCGGCCACGGCCTCGAAATCGATGTGCAGATCGTCGAGCTTGCCGCTGGCGTCGAATTCCAGTGCATAGCCAAACTTGTTGAGCGCATTCGATGGCAGCAGCACCGACTGTCCCTTACCGTCCAGCACCGGCACCATGAAGTCGACCGAGGTGCCGTTCTGGTGGGTGCGGTGCGGCTTGAAGGGGCCGCCGGTGGACAGGCCGGTTTCTCCGTAGAGGAAGCGGCTGGCCGGCAGGGTGCGGTAAGTGGCGGCATAAGCATCGACCACGATGTCGCGCACGCGCTGGTGGACGTAAGTCCTGCCGAGCGTGACACCGAGGCTGGCATAGACGCCATAGTTTTGCCCTTGCGCGGGCAATGGCACGGCGCCGCTGGCGCGCCCGTTGGCCGCAGTGCCATAACAGGTGCTGGCGGCGTGCGCTTCCAGCGCGGTGGCCACACCGCACATGGCCGTGCCAAGCGCCACCAGGATCGCGACCATTTTTTTCATTGTTTGCCTCGAACCGGCCCATGGGGTGAGCCGCCCGGTGATTCTAAGCCAGGCGCAGCGTTCACCCCTGATAGACCGCGCAAACGCTGCGGTCGATCATCGCGCCGGCTTAGACCAGTGCGCCCAGCGACGCCGGATCGAAGCCTTGCAGGTGTTCGCGGTTGATGCCGGCAATCTTGGCGGTCCACTGCGGATCGGTCAGCAGCACGCGGCCCACGGCGATCAGGTCGAACTCGTCGCGCTCCATGCGCTCGACCAGGCGGTCGATGCTCATCACGCCGGAACCCTTGCCGGCAAAGGCGTTGAGCACGTCTCCGTCAAGACCGACCGAACCGACGCTGATGGTGGTGGCGCCGGTCAGCTTCTTGGCCCAGCCGGCGAAATTGAGGCCGTTCTCGCCATCGATCCCCGGGAACTCCGGCTCCCAGAAGCGGCGCTGCGAGCAGTGCAGCACGTCGGCGCCGGCTTCCACCAGCGGCACCAGCCAGTCGGCCATGGCGTCGGGCGTCTCGGCCAGGCGCACGGTCAGGTCCTGCTGTTTCCACTGGCTCAGGCGCAGGATGATCGGGAAGTCGGGGCCGACGGCCTTGCGCACTTCGGCCAGGATCTCGCGCGCAAAGCGCGACCGTTCCTTGAGCGTGCGGCCGCCGTAGCCGTCGGTGCGCAGGTTGGTGGCGGCCCAGAAGAAGTGGTCGATCAGGTAGCCGTGCGCGCCGTGGATTTCGGCGATGTCGAAACCGAGGCGCTTGGCGTCGGCGGCGGCCTTGCCGAAGGCGGCGATGGTGTCGGCGATGTCGGCCTCGGTCATGGCCACGCCGCGTGGCTTGCCCGGCGCATCCAGGCCGGAAGCGCTTTCGACGGGCGCTGCCGGTTCCCACTCGCTGTTGCGGGCCGAGCCGGTGTGCCACAGCTGCGGGCCCATGCGACCACCAGCGCTGTGCACGGCGTCGATCACATCCTTCCAGCCGGCCAGGGCCGCGTCGCCATAAAAATGCGGAATCTTCGGATCGTTGGTCGATGCCGGCCGGTCGATGACCGTACCCTCGGACAGGATCAGGCCGGTCTGGCCGGCGGCGCGGCGCGCGTAATAGGCCGCGCTATCGGCCGTGGGCACGCCGTCCGGCGAAAACATGCGCGTCATCGGCGCCATGACGATGCGGTTTTTCAGGGTAAGCGACTTGATGGTCAAAGGGCGGAACAGGACGCTGGTATCGGTATAAGACATGTTTGAGCTCGTTAGTGACTGGAGTTCTCATGGTATATGATTTATACTAGGCGTCAATCAGGCACCTTGAAGTGCCTAGGTATCACCAAGGAAACCTGCCATGAACGAACTTGACCAGCACGACATCCCGCCCCAGTGTTTTTCCGCCGACTGTCCCAGCCGCGCGCTGTTCGACCAGGTGCTCGACAAGTGGTCGATGATGGTGCTGACGGTGCTCGACGGCGGCCCGGTGCGCTTCAACGCCATCAAGCGCCGGCTCGAGGGCGTCACCCAAAAGGCGCTCACGCAATGCCTGCGCCGGCTAGAACGCAATGGCCTGCTCACACGTCACGTGCTGGCGCTCTCGCCGGTGGCGGTGGAATACGAGATCACGGCGCTGGGCCACACCCTGTTGCAGCCATTCAAGGCCATGCACGAGTGGACGCTGGTCAAGCTGCCGGAAGTGGAAGCGGCACGGCAGGAGTTCGATGCGCGGCAGGCGCAGCAGGCGAGGTAGCGTAGGGACGATGCTGGCGCTGGCGCAGCCGGTGGCGTTTTGTCGCGCTGGGCGACTGCGCCAGTGCCCTGGCCCCTGGCATTGGCGTTGATGGGAAACGCCGGGCAGAAGGGCGACGTCCAGGACCAGAAATGCATCATAAACAAAAACGCCCACAAACCGGAGCTTGTGGGCGTTCTTGATGAATCTTGGTAGGCCGTGCGGGATTCGAACCTGCGACCAACGGATTAAAAGAACGTGAAGCAGCAGGCATCGTCCGATCGAATTCTACCATCTGTTTGGGCATCGCTTCGGGTACTTCCCTTATCCATGCTAGTCATATCGTCCTGAGCCGCTTAAGGACTGCAGTGAACTTGACGCTGCTGCTGATTGATCCGGCTTGACCACATTGTATTCGGCCGCGACCAGAGAGCGACCAGACAGGCTTATTTGCAATTTCAGCAACTGTGTACGGCCATTGGAGGGCGACATTGATGTGCGACGCCGCATTGGTGCCAGCGCGTAGTTTGCCGTGAGGGCGTTACTGGACCAGAACTGTACCGGCGTAAGCAGGACAATGACCAAGTGCGGCGCTCGTTCTTACGTGACGAGCAGTACTACCTGACTGCACAGTTTGCACACCTCCACTCTAGGGCATCAAGTCATTTCAGGTTACATCAGCGACAAATATGTGAGATCACCATCGTAACCAGCATAACGGTATGTCCGCCGGCGGGATAGTCGTGCTAGCCTGTTTTTCTCAATTCGCCGCATTCGATGCAGCATTACTGGCATCCTCTTTACGCGCAAGCGGGGATGCCAGCGCAGCTACCCCGACATATGACTGGGGCGTTCAGTATTGCTGAAGCTACCCGCGCAATTCGCTACACAGTTTTGCACAGTTAACTACAGCACCTAACATTACCTACTTAATTGAGTTGGTCCAAAGCGCAATTGCAGCCTTTTCAATGTCAAGATATGAGTGCGGGAGTAACGGTGTCCGGATTACAGCCGTCTCTTTTGACCACTCCAGCGTTCCTCCCTGTTTGCTCTTCCTCTTCAGTTTAGATCCTGATCCAAGATTCATGGAAAAGAGGTCAAGAAATCGTCTTGGTCCCACGCCGATAAACGGTTCGAACGTTACGAGGCTAGGATCGTGTTTTTCCTCCGGTTGAGTTTTAAGCTGGATGGACTCGGAGTGAAAATCGAGAGCTCGACTCTTAGGATAAGGTTCAACGTAGACCACACGCTCAATGCCCGCTGCAATGATGTGTTTTGCACAATTATGGCATGGGAATGTCGTGCAATACAGAATAGCACCCGCCGTTGGAATGCCAGCACGGCCACATGAAAGCAGCGCTTCCATCTCAGCATGAACGACGCGCCCAAACTCGGTTAAGTCCGAAATTTTACTTTGCTTCAAGAGCTCTTTTAGCTTATCAGACTGATCGCCTATCACTAGCCCTTCTCGAAGCGCTGAAGCAGTGATCTCATCAATTATTTCGATTTGAGTTCGCTTATTTGAGTCTTCTTCTCTTGTGTAATCTTTGCCGTCTGCTTGATCTTTTACCTTCCCGGTATCGGGATCAATTTCCGCCCAGTAGAGCCCGCCACCGGACCTTGGAACGTCGTTTGCGCCGGTAGCAATTATTTGCTGATGCTTCGATATCACTGATCCCACTTGGCGTGACAAGTCGCTCGATCTAACCGAACTATTAAACGCCATGAACATCGAAAATTCATCGAACGTAGGATTTTGGTATGGGTGTGAGAAGATTAGCTCAAGGAAACGCTGTATAGTATTTTTAACTTGATCACTATTTTTTCCTAAGTTCAGAAAAAAATCCGACAAATGGAAGGTATCACGTGTTTTTTGACCGTGATCGATACTTTCATCTTCATCGATTTTTATTAGCAAATCTGCGTCGGTAGAAGTGCATCCTTTATCCTCCGTGAGGAAGTGATGCCTTCGTTTAACATCTGCGTGAATCCCGAAGAGATAAAATCCGTCTCCATAGACTTTGCGTAGGAATGCCACCTCATCTGGATGCTTTAAAGAATTTATTATGTAAGCCTTCTTTAAATTGGTGGAGTTGCTTGTTCGTTTTTCTGCTATCAACTTTGCAGCACCTGCAGCAAGGATCGCGTTGTTTCCAGCGCGTTCACGATGAGCGTCTCCCGCGCTCATGTAATGGCGTATCCTGTCGTATTCGAGACCGCCGGAAGTATCCGGCGGCAGTATCTGCGACAGCCGAATCTCCTCAGTCGAGTAGCCAAAACCTTTAAGCCGATCTTTTAGCGGATCAGTAACCAGCTTCGATTCAGTTCCGACTGCACTTACCAGTCCAATGATTAGCTCACTGTTATTGACACCATGCAATAAATATTGGGTTTCTAACGACGCTTCAGCAGGTGGAGGTTCCTGAAGGACGGCTGCGGCGATCAGCGTTTCTTGAGTGCTGATGCTTGCAGCAGTCTCCGGTTGATCAGGATATAAAATCTTTAGGGTGTCCGCTTCAAGCCGTTCCTTTGCTCCCGCCTTGCCTTGAAATTGAAGGCTTCCTGTCGAAACAAACCAGCTGAGAACTGCTCCGTCTCTACGCAAGACCTTCTTATTAGTTTGCGATTCGTCCCATTCGGTGCCGATAGATTTCAACTGGGCTTTTAGTTGTTCAAAGGTTCCAGTATATTTTTTGCTCATAAGTACTTTCAAAGTAGTTTCTGAACCCGCACGATTAATTTTTTAAATCATATCCCATGAGGTACTTTTGCAGGTCACAGGTTTCTAAGGAAAAAATACTACAGTTCACAAATTAAGCTGAACAGATTTTTCGAGGCGCTGGCCTCGACGAATAAGACCGATGGATACGATTTTTCCTGTTCTATCACGTAATAGATCGTTAAACATTTTTGTGCCTGATATGCCGATACCATCCAGTGAGACGATGATATCGCCAACCAGCAAGTCTGCGTTGAATGCCGGAGTATCGTCCACTACCACGCGAACTACGGCACCCTTGTTAGTTTGTAGTTGTTGGCGCTCGGAATCGTTAAGATCACGAGTAAATAAGCCCAGCCCAAGTTTTTGCTTCACGAAAAAAATTGCGCCGTAATCGGATCTGTTGATAGCGATAGGAACATAGTTGGTGGTAGTGCCGTAGGTTGTTGTGGTCCCACTGCCGTACGCCGTTACAGGCCCTCCTGCACCGTATGCTGTCGCAGTGCCGGTGGAGTAGGAAGTGGTCGTCGTGGGAGTGGTGATAGGGATATTTGAGGTGATCGTGCCTGTATATTTGGGGTTCAGGATAAGGACAAGGTCTGCGCCGACTGTCTGTGCTTGGCGAACGGCCGAATCTTCGGTTTCAGGACGGCCGCTATTAAACATCGCGTTACCGATCATCGCGTATCCGCGCTTCGCGTACGCGTCCAAGATGGTTTGCGGGTCGCCTGGCTGGGCTCGTTCAACAATTGGTGCTGCCGGTGGCGGCGCGGCTCGCTTAGCCGCGATGGCCTCAGGCGTGGCTCCGGCGACTGGTTTATAGAACGTTGTGTAGCCGCTAACGCACCCACTCAGCAATGTCGCGAGCATGACTACCGACAGCGAAGCTGGCAATAATTTTCCCATTTTGGACCCTTGGATATTTATGAACGGTGTTGGTACACCGTAGTTATTTTTACTTCTGGTTAAGTATGAACGTTGCGTGACGATTTGTCATCATCTAGACGTGAGTTGTCAGGAAGCGGCCCCTTCATTACTTCGACGAAGGCGCGTTAAAGCCGGGGAAAAGCAGGCGCATGAGATAGCCCCCTGATTCCCCGGACACAGCCTATGCGTTATTCTTACGGATAGGAATAGGACTGTGCATATGACTAGGAACAAGCAAACAATCGAAGTGGTGACGGTGAGCGAAGAGCGCCGCAGGCGCTGGTCAGCCGAGGAAAAAGCGGCGCTGGTACGCGAGACATACGAGCCAGGCATGAATGTGTCGTTGGTCGCCCGCAAGCACGGCGTGGGTGCGAGCCAGCTGTTCAATTGGCGCAAACTCGAACGCGAAGGTGCGTTGACGGCGGTCACTGCCGGTGAGTCGGTCGTGCCGGCGAGCGAACTGGCCGCCGCACGCGCTCAGATCGCTCAGCTGCAGCGCATGCTCGGCAAGAAGACGATGGAGGCGGAAATTCTGAAGGAGGCCGTCGAGTTCGCTCGCGAAAAAAAGTGGATTGCGCGCTCGCCCTTGTCGGGCAAGGACGACCAGTGAAGCCGGTTTGTTCTGCCCTTGGCGTAGCGCGCTCGCATATTTCGCAAATGATGATTCGCCCTACCGACTGGGTCGATGGCCGCACCGTACAAACGTTTCATCAACCTGCTGACGCGATCCTGGTCGACGCGGTGCGCGCCGAGATCACTGCATTGCCGACGTATGGATATCGTCGTGCAGGCGCTCTGGTCAACCGCACACGCGCTTTGGTGGGGCTGCAAACGATCAACCATAAACGCTTTTACCGGGTGATGAAAGAGAACCGTCTGCTGCTGGCAAAAGCGCCAAAACGCCCAGTTAGCAGCCGCGTGCACGACGGTGTGGTGTCGGTGGCCGAATCGAACCAACGCTGGTGCTCCGACGGCTTTGAGATCGCTTGCGACAACGGCGAGGTGGTGACGGGCGTCTTCATGAAAGACTGCTGTGATCGTGAGATCATCGCGTGGCGGGCCTGGGGCGAACGTGGCCTGCCTGGCGAGCCGGTGCGCGACATGTTGGTGGAGGCGGTGGAGGCCAGATTTGGGCAGGCCAACGTGGGATCGGCCAAACTGGAATTTTTGAGCGACAACGGCGGTGCCTATCGAGCTCATGAAACGCATGCGCTGGCACGCGCGCTAGGCATCGAGCCGGTGCATACACCGGTGTGCAGCCCGCAATCGAACGGCATGGCCGAGCGCTTTGTGAACACGTTTAAACGGGACTACGTCAGCTTGATGGACCGCAGCACTGCCGAGGTAGTGCTGGCCCAACTGCCAGACGCATTTATGCATTTCAATGAGGTGCATCCGCACTCGTCGTTGAAGTTGAAATCACCTCGCATGTATAGGAGGGAGCTGGCACGCCGGGCTCAGGAAAGCGGCGTTAATTAAGCGACAGGCTGTGTCCGGTTATACGGGGGCAAGATCACTCAGTGATTTCTTCGCTGCGCTGCGTCTGTAGCTCTTGGCGGCGCGTTTGAGCAGCAAAGTATGTTTGAGCAAACGCCACCTGCTTCTTCTTCGAGTCGCCATTTTGAGCAATTAGATAGGCACCATATCGGGTGACGTTAACGTCGCGGATTCGAAGTTCTACGCCGCCTTCGGTATCAACTTTTTCATGGATCTCAGCGAAGTGTTCATTAATCGTGAGGCCGCTTTGATTGCATGCGATGTAGGCGCGCTTTATCACTGGCTCAAAGTGATTCCATGATCCGTAGCCCAGGAGCTCCATTAGGTCGATGGCGCTCCAGTACTCTGTGCCGTCAGGTGTTCTCTGCGCAGCTCCTTCGAAACCTGCCATGACTTGATCTGAGGTGCCAAGGAAGGGTGGCTCGTCCTGTTGCGGTGCCTGGACGGGAACCGCAGCTTTGACCATTTCTGCGGCGGCTTCCGGCGACGTTGGAAAGGGCACCTCACCCGCGAGCATGCGGCGAATGTTCACTAGCGCTGCTCTTGCCGTCTGGCGGCTTGCTGGTACACCGTCATCGTCCGTTGACATGATTCCCCCCTTAATTACAAGACTCGATTTTATACCTCTTCCGTATGGCTAAGCATTGGCCTTGGCCTGTTAATTTTTTGGAATTTTTTTTACTAAGGGGGCGGAGCGCTTCCGGTGCGACCAGAGGGCGACCAGAAACAAAAAAGCCCACGAACCGAAATTCGTGGGCTTCCTTGATAATTCTTGGTAGGCCGTGCGGGATTCGAACCTGCGACCAACGGATTAAAAGTCCGCTGCTCTACCAGCTGAGCTAACGACCCAAGGGTGCTTCGGTGGTAGGCCGTGCGGGATTCGAACCTGCGACCAACGGATTAAAAGTCCGCTGCTCTACCAGCTGAGCTAACGACCCCCGAAGAAGCGAGATTATAGGATGTTTCAGCACATCCTGTCAAATGCCTGCCGGACAATTTATTTGTCCGGCAGCCTCAACGCACGCGCTTACTTGCCGCCGAGGCGCTGCTTGGCCGTCACGGCCGCCTGCGAGTCCGGGAACTGTTTGATCAGGTCCTGCAAGGTCTTCTTGGCCGCCTTGTCTTTCAGCTCGGTCTGGCAGCTGGCGATGTTGAGCATGGCGTCCGGCGCTTTCGGGCTGTCGGCGTAGTTCTTCAGCACCACTTGCTGGGCCGCGATGGCGCTCTTGCAGTCACGCTGGGCGTAGAAAGAGTTGCCGAGCCAGTACTGCGCGTTCGGCGTGTACACGGAAGCAGGGTACTGGCGCACGAAGGCGGCCAGGGCATCGCCGGCGGCCTTGTAGTCGCCGGCCTTGAACTGGGTCATGGCGGCGTCGTAGCTGCGCTCTTCGCTCGGATCGACCTGGGCGGTTTTGCCGTCCACGTTCACTTCGCGCGGCTCGAGCTTGCGCATGCGCGTGTCGAGGTCGGTGTACAGGTCGCGCTGGCGCTTCTGGGCCATCGATACTTCATTGGCCAGCACTTCGATCTGGCCGCGCAGCTTGGCGATCTCCTGAATCGTGTTGTCGTTCTGATTGATCATGTCCAGCGTGCTGGACTTGTCGGACTTGGTTTCGAGGCGGGCGTTGGTTTCGACGCGCAAGGCTTCGACCTTGGCGCGCAGGTCCAGCAGGGCCTTGCGGGCTTCGTCGTCATCGAACAGGCCGGCATGGGCTTGCAGCGGCAGCCAGGTCATCGCAGCGAGCACGGCGGCGGAGACGCCGGATTTGGAGAGTTTCATCATGTCGGGCGCTTTCAACAAATCAAAATGGAAACGGGGCGATGCCTGGACTTGGGAACCAAGTCCGGGTACCGCCCCGTATTATGCCTGTGACCCGGCAAAAGAGAAATTACTTGTAAACGATGTCGGCGCGGCGGTTTTCAGCGCGTGCGGCTTCATCGGTGCCGGCAGCTTTTGGCTTCTCTTTGCCCAGCGACACGGCTTCGATTTGCGAATCGGACACGCCCAGCGTGGTCATGGCTTTACGCACGGCTTCGGCGCGCTTCAGGCCCAGGGCCAGGTTGTACTCGGAGCCGCCGCGGTCATCGGTGTTACCCTGGATCAGGATCTGGCGCGATTTGTTTTTCGCCAGGTAAGCCGAGTGGTTTTCCACCACTGGACGGCCGTCGGCGCGCACGCTGTAGCTGTCATAGTCGAAGTACACGCTGCGGTTGGCCAGCACGCCTTTTGGATCGTCCAGCGGGTCGAGCGACTTGGTTTCAACTGGCGCCACGGTGCGGGTGTCCGCTGGTGCCGTTGCCGGGCCGGTCGCTGGACGCTCTACCACTGGTGGCGGGGTGTTTTCCTTGATCGGGGTCGACGAGCAGGCCGACAGGATCGCTGCCGTGGTCAGGACGAGGGCTAAGCTGCTGATTTGACGCATGAGTTTCTCCTAGTAACGTTAGATTTTGATTGTTTTACTGCATGAACGGACCCCAGGTGGGCTCCTTGATGTTGCCCGCCTGAGTGGTCAGGCGTTGCTTCACACGGCCATCCACCGAGACCACGGCCAGCGACTTGCGGCTGCCTGCCGTCGTGGCGTACATGATGTACTTGCCGTTGGGCGCGAAACTTGGCGACTCGTCGCTGGTCGTATCCGACAGGCGCGTTTCCTGGCCACTGCCCAGGTCCAGCACGTACAGCTGGAAGTTGCCGTCGCGGCGCGAGATGTAGGCCAGGGTCTTGCCGTCCGACGACACGCGCGGGCTGGTGTTGTAGGTGCCGGAGAAGGTCACGCGCTTGGCGTCGCCGCCGCTGGCGCTCATGCGATAAATTTGCGGGCCGCCGCTGCGGTCGCTGGTGAAGTAGATGCTCTGGCCGTCGGCCGACCATTGTGGCTCGGTATCGATGCCGCCGTTGCTGGTGACGCGGCGCAGGTTGCTGCCGTCGGCGTTTACCGTGTAGATCTCGTAGTTGCCGTCACGCGACAGCGCCACGGCCAGCTTGTTGCCGTCCGGCGCCCAGGCTGGCGCCGAGTTATTGCCTTTTTCATTGGCCACCACGGTGCGGGCGCGGGTGATCAGGTTCTGGATATAGACGACCGGCTTTTTCTGCTCGAACGACACGTACGCGACCTTGGTGCCGTCCGGCGACCACGACGGCGAAATGATCGGCTCGTTGGAACGCAGCGCCAGTTGCTCGCCTTCGCCATCGGCGTCGGCAACCATCAGCATATTGCTGCGGCCTTCCTGTTTTACATACGAAATGCGGGTGGAAAAAGCACCGCGCACGCCGGTCAGCTTGAAGAACACATCGTCGGCGATCAGGTGCGCGGACAGGCGCGTGAACTGGGCGGTCACAGCCTTGTCCAGGTTGGAGATCTGCGATTGCTTGACGGTGTCGTACAGTTTATAGCGCACGTCGTAGCGGCCATCGGCCATGGCGTTGACGGTGCCGACCACCAGCGCATCGGCGCCCTTGGCTTTCCAGCCGCTGTAATCCACGTTGTTGACGTCGCTGATCACACCGGCATCGATGATTTTAAACGCGCCGCTGCGTTCGAGGTCGGCCTTGATAATGGCGGAGACCATGTGCGGGGCCACGCCTTCGTTGGCAAAGCCGGCCACGGCGACGGGGATCTGGTTGCTGCCGGCGCCCGAAATTTCGATGCGCATCTGCGCCTGGGCGCTGCCCATGGTGGCCGCGATGGTCAGGCCGGCGTAGAGAATGATGTGTTTAAATTTGGTTTGCATTAGTGCATATCCTTCATGTTGAAGTTCAGTTCCAGTTCGCGCTCTACCGTACCATCTTTTTTCTTCGGGAGCGGTGACGATTTGGCAATTGCGTTCTCGATCGCACTGTCGTACGCAGGCGAGGCGCTGCCCTTGATCTTGCGAACGCCAATAATTTCACCGGTTGGCAACTGGGTGATCTTGTAGGTTGCCGTCAGCGTATCGTCTGTGCCGCCATAGACCAGGTTGTTCTTGACCTTGGTACGGATCGCTGCCGAGTAACCGCCATCAACCTTGCCGCCAGTCGATTGCGCAGCCGTCCCGGTGGCACCCTTGGCGGCCGAACCGGTAATCCGGCTCATTTCCGCAGCAAACGCCTTATCCTTGGCGGCCTTGTCAGCCTTGTCCGCCTTTTCCTTGGCCAGTTTCTCTGCGGCGGCCTTTTTCTTGGCTTGCTCGGCGGCGAGTTTCTTCTCTTTCTCTTCCTGTTCTTTTTCTTCCTCTTCCCGGGCTTTTTGCTCGGCAAGTTTTTTCTGCTCAGCCTTCTTCTTGGCGTCGAGCTTGGCCTGCTTCTCGTCCGCCTCTTTCTTCAGCTGGGCTTCCTTGAGTTCCCTGGCCTCGGCGATCTTCTTCTCTTCCTCGAGCTTTTTCTTCTTTTCCTTCAGGCGTTCGAGGGCGATGTCGGGTGCTTTGGGCGCAGGTGGCACTTCCACCGGCGGTGGTGGTGGAGCTTTGACCACGGGCGGCGGCACGGGTTCAGGCTCCGGCGCCGGAGTCGGTTCTGGATCAGGTTCCGGTTGGGGTTCCGGCGGGGCGGCGGGGGCGGCGTCCTGCACCGTCATGTCCCAGATTTCTGCCTGGACTTCGGTCGGTTCGGTGTTCTGCCAGCTCACGCCCACCCACAGGAACAGCAACAGCACCGCGTGCACCGATACGGCAAGTATCGTTGCGCGCCAGCCGTTGTGTTGTCGCGGCACCTTGTACGGGCCGCCTGCGGTAGGGGGATTCATCTATTCAACGTTCTTATTGAGTGGCCAAACCCACGCGGGTAATGCCCATTTTTTTCGCTTCCGAGATCAGCTGGATCACGTCGTCGTACTTGCTTTCCTTGTCGCCCGAGATCAGCACCGGGTAGTCGGGATGCTCGTCGTGCAAGGTGCGCAGCTTTTTCACCAGCGCGTCGCGGCTCGGCGCCGTTTCCGGCGCGTCCGCATCCTTGCCCTTGACGCCGATCGACAGCGCGCCGTTGGGCTTGATGACGATCTGCACGTAGTCGCTGGGCGGCTTGGTCGATTTTTCCGCGTGCGGCAAGTCCACCACCGAGGCGTCGTTGGCCGACGGCATGACCATGAAAATGATCAGCAGGCACAACATCACGTCGATGTACGGCACGACGTTGATTTCGGACTTGAGCTTGCGGCCACGGCCGCCGCGCATGCTGCTGTTAAAAGAAGAACCCATGATCGCTCTGCCTTATCAAATGCCCGCGCTTAGCGCGACTGGCGTTGCAGGATGTTGGAGAACTCTTCGACAAAGCTCTCGAAGCGGATCGCCAGGCGATCGATATCGTGCGAGAAGCGGTTGTAGGCCACCACCGCAGGAATCGCCGCGAACAGGCCGATGGCGGTAGCGATCAGCGCTTCGGCAATGCCGGGCGCGACCGCTGCCAGCGTGGCTTGCTGCACATTGGCCAGACCGCGGAACGCGTTCATGATGCCCCACACGGTACCGAGCAGGCCGATGTACGGCGACACCGAACCGACCGAGGCCAGGAAGGCCAGGTGCGATTCCAGTACATCCATTTCGCGCTGGAAGGCAGCGCGCATGGCGCGGCGGGCGCCGTCCAGGATGGCGCCGTGGTCCATGGTTTCACGGCTGGCGGCGTAGGCGGCCTTGCTCTTGATGAATTCGCCCATGCCGGCTTCGAAGATGCGGGCCAGCGGGCCGCTGCCAGCGCGGTCCTTGCCAGCATTCTGGTGCAGCGCGTGCAGGTTGCCGCCGGCCCAGAAGGTTTTTTCGAATTCCACGGTCTGGCGGCGCGCGGAACGCACTGCGAACAGCTTGCTGAAGATGTAGGTCCAGCTGACCAGCGAGATAATGAGCAACAACGCCATGATCAACTGCACGATCAGGTGGGCATTGGTGATGAGGGAGATGAAAGAGAGGTCTTGGGTGACGTTCATTGTTTATCAGTCTGATCAGTCGGAGATTACGTAGTGACGCATTTTTTCGGCCACGGCGGATGGTATGGCGCGCAAGCGCATGGTGGTATCGACGCAGGCGATGGTCACCTGGGCCGAATTCAACAATTGCTCGCCACACCATGCTTGCTGCTGGAATGCAACCGATGCACGGCCTAGTTTTTGGATGCTAAGAGTTAATTTTATTACGTCGTCAAGCTTTGCAGGCGCATGATACTCCGAGGTCACACTTTTGACGACGAACAACACGTCATGTTCCTGCTGCAATGCGCGCTGGTTCACATTGAGGTGGCGCAGCCATTCGGTACGGGCCCGCTCGAAGAATTTCAGGTAGTTGGCGTAATAGACGATCCCGCCGGCGTCGGTGTCTTCGTAATAGACCCGGACATTCCAGTCGAACTGTGCTGGCATGTTGTGTTGATTGCAAATAAGATTGAGCAACATTCTACGCGAATTTATTGCTCTGGTTGAAGGAAGGACGGGCCAATTGCGTCCTTCCCCTGCAAAATTCAGCGAAATTTAAGTTTTACTGTCCATTCGCCGCGCCGCGCTTACAGCGTGCGCTTGATGTTGAGCGGGCCATAACCCTGGCAGGTCGGCATCATCTCGATGCGGTTGATATTGATATGCGCGGGTAGGGTGGCGATCCAGTACGCGGTGTTGGCGATATCGTCGGCGGTCAGCGGCGTGGTGCCTTCGTAGACCTTGGCGGCAGCCTCGTCGTTGCCCTTCATGCGCACGTTGGAAAACTCGGTACCGCCGCACAGGCCCGGCGCCAGGTTGGTGGCGCGCACGCCCGTGCCCACCAGGTCGGCACGCAGGTTGAGCGTGAACTGCTCGACGAAGGCCTTGGTCGCCCCATACACGTTGCCGCCCGGATAAGGCGTATCGCCGGCGACCGAGCCGATATTGATGATCGTGCCGCTGCCGCGCTTGACCATGTCCGGCAGGATGGCGCGCGTCATCGCAACCAGACCGCTGATATTGGTGGCGATCATGGTGTCCCAGTCTTCCAGCGACGATTCGTGCGCTGGCGTCACGCCCAGTGCCAGGCCGGCGTTGTTAACCAGTACGTCGATCTGGCGCCAGGCTTCCGGCAAACCAGCCAGCACGGACGCGATCGACGCACGGTCGGTCACATCGAGCACGACCGGCAGGGTGGCGTCGCCCAGTTCGGCGGCCAGGGCCTGCAGGCGGTCGGCGCGGCGGCCGGCGATCAGGACTTTATGGCCGTTTTGAACGAAGATGCGGGCCATGGCAGCGCCGAAGCCGGCGGAGGCGCCAGTGATGAAGACGATCATGAGGGTTCCTAGAGTGAGTGACAGGGTGGCAAAATTGTAGCTGAAATGCCCAATGTCGCCCGGCGA
Source organism: Duganella zoogloeoides (assembly GCF_034479515.1). NCBI lineage: Bacteria > Pseudomonadati > Pseudomonadota > Betaproteobacteria > Burkholderiales > Oxalobacteraceae > Duganella > Duganella zoogloeoides. The sequence continues at coordinate 4,272,186 of NZ_CP140152.1, read as the reverse complement.
TGCCGCAAAATGCCGATGTTGCAAATTAGATCAGCCCGCCTTTCGCGCAAATTTGCTCAAATCTGGCGCATAAATTACAATCCGGGTTCCATTACGTCTCACGTAACTGGCGAAAAGCTGCGGGCAGCCCCAAAATGGTGCGCTGGTCCGTCGGCGAAAGATGGACATCCATCGGGAAACGTGAGATTTCAACAGCCGTTCGCCTGGGCAGCCCATCGATGGAATGCACGAAAGAGGCTGCCTGTCCGCTTTGGCTTCCCTCATTCGATCCAACCTGCCAGCAACAACGTTACTCATTATTGGAGTTTTTTCATGTTCGCAAAAGATCACACCCTCGCCAGCGTTGACCCGGAACTGTTCGGCGCCATCCAGAACGAAAACACCCGCCAGCACGACCACATCGAACTGATCGCTTCCGAGAACTACACCTCGCCAGCCGTCATGGAAGCCCAAGGCTCCCAGCTGACCAATAAATACGCCGAAGGCTACCCAGGCAAGCGCTACTACGGTGGCTGCGAATACGTGGACGTCGTCGAGCAACTGGCGATCGACCGCGTCAAGCAGCTGTTCGGCGCGGAAGCGGCCAACGTGCAGCCGAACTCCGGCTCGCAGGCAAACCAGGGCGTGTTCTTCGCCGTCCTGAAACCAGGCGACACCATCATGGGCATGTCGCTGGCCGAAGGCGGCCACCTGACCCACGGCATGCCATTGAACATGTCCGGCAAATGGTTCAACGTGGTGTCGTACGGCCTGACCGCTGAAGAAGACATCGACTACGACGCGATGGAAGCGCTGGCCAAGGAACACAAGCCGAAGCTGATCATCGCCGGCGCGTCGGCCTTCTCGAAAAAGATCGACTTTGAGCGTTTTGCAGCCGTTGCCAAGGCAGTGGGCGCTTACTTCATGGTCGATATGGCCCACTACGCAGGCCTGATCGCTGCAGGCCTGTACCCGAACCCGGTGCCGCACGCCGACTTCGTCACCTCGACCACGCACAAATCGTTGCGCGGCCCGCGCGGCGGCATCATCCTGATGAAGGCCGAGCACGAGAAAATCATCAACTCGGCCATCTTCCCCGGCATCCAGGGCGGCCCGCTGATGCACGTCATCGCCGGCAAGGCAGTGGCTTTCAAGGAAGCGCTGACGCCTGAATTCAAGGCTTACCAGCAACAAGTGGTGATCAACGCCGACGTGCTGGCCAAGACCCTGATCAAGCGCGGCCTGCGTATCGTCTCCGGCGGCACCGAGTCGCACGTGATGCTGGTGGACCTGCGTCCGAAGAACCTGACCGGCAAGGAAGCCGAAGCGATCCTGGGCACCGCCCACATCACCACCAACAAGAACGGCATCCCGAACGATCCGCAGAAGCCGTTCGTGACCTCGGGCATCCGCCTCGGTTCGCCAGCGATGACCACCCGTGGTTTCAAGGAAGCCGAAGCGGAAGAAGTGGGCAACCTGATCGCCGACGTGCTGGACAACCCGCACGACGCCGCCACCATCGAGCGTGTCAAAGCTGCTGTTAAAGTGTTGGCCGACAAGTACCCGGTCTACGCCAAGTAATCCCCTGGCGCGCCGGCGGTCACCACCGGCGCGCCGTTTCAATATTCAGTGGCTCATATGAAATGTCCGTTCTGCCAGCATGACGATACCCAGGTTCTCGATACGCGTGTATCCGAGGAAGGGGATGCCATCCGCCGTCGCCGTCGCTGCACGAAATGTGATAAACGATTTACCACGTACGAGCGCATCGAGCTGGTGATGCCGGCCGTGGTCAAGAAGAACGGCAGCCGTACCGAATACTCGGCGGAAAAATTGCGTGGCAGCCTGTCGCTGGCCTTGCGCAAACGCCCCGTGGCGGCGCCCGCCGTCGATGCGGCGGTCTCGTCCATCAAAGAAAAACTGCTCACCAGCGGCCTGCGCGAAGTCGATACCGGCTACATCGGCGAACTGGTCATGCAGGAATTGCAGTGCCTCGATACCGTGGCCTACATCCGTTTTGCTTCCGTCTACAAAAACTTCGAAGACCTGGCCGAGTTCCAGAATGCGATTGCGGAAGTGGGTGAGGAAAGCAAGCCGCGCAAGACCGAGTAGGGGCCTGACCGGTCCTCCTTTGCTGTGTTGCAGCTCCTGCTGTACCTTCGTACCATCTTCGTCGCTGCTGCTCGCGCGAAAGCTTGCGTCAGGCGCGCCTGGTCGCTGCAATCTCCGCCACCGCAGTCACTGCTATTCCCGCCGCTGTCGCCATCGCTGTCACTGCTGTCGCGGTTGTGTCGGGCGCGCCTAGTCGCCGCCACCACCGCATCCTCCGCCACCGCAGCCGCCGCTGTCGCCACCGCCATCGCTGTCGCCACCGCCATCGCTACTGTCGCCACTCCCGGTGCCTGAGCCGCTGTCGCCACCGCCGAGGTGGGCACCGCAGTAAGTATCGCCGCCACCACCATCGCCTTGACCGCCCTTGCGCGCGACGCCGTCGCAATCGGGCACGTACACGAAGCCGTTCGGGATGGCCAGCTTGCTGTCCAGCGCAAACAGCAACGGCAGCCGCGACGGATGGCGCGGATCGATATTTTCTTCGGCGCAGGCCAGGCGCCAGGTGCGCCGGATGCCGTCGTTGCCACGGTGGCGCTGGTCAAGCGCGATGGCCGGAGTGTGGTGCAGGGTGCCGCCGAATGCCTTGCGGCAAAACTGTTCGTAAGCCCGGGTGTAGAGGATGAATTCGTGCCACAGGTCGTCCACTACCTGCGACGGCATCGACACAAACTGCCCGCCGCTTTTCAGGTGGACCAGGAAGAACTGGCGCAGTCCCTGTGCCACCAGGTGGCAATCCTTGGGCGTCAGTTGCGGATGATGAACACGCAGTGCTTCGAACAATCCTTTCGGCAGCAGAAACTCGCGGATGGTGGCCTCGCGCCGGGTGCGGCGCTGGCGCTGCCAGACGAAGCCACCACCGCCAGCCAGGCAGGTACCAGCAAAGACAAGGAGAAAACTCATAATTGGCCCCGATCACATGGTGGCCCATGATTGCTTAAAAGTTAACCGAATGCAAGCGTGTCGTCTTACCGCTTTACTGTCGTGTTCGCCAACTGTTGTCAACCGGCCGAACCCGAGCGCACGCTTGATCCATCGCAGATCTCAGCCATAAAGCACTGCTAACGTCGAACCCTGTCCTCGTCATGTAGCGGAGGTTGGCCGTGCGCTCAGGTACAAAGTTGTGGTCGGTTGGGGGCTTCACCCTGCTCGAGGTGCTGATTGCCGTGTTCGTGCTGGCGGTGGGCATCGTCGGCGGGGTGTCGATGCAACTGGCGGCCATGCGCGCGCGGCACCAGAGCGCCTTGCTGGCGCAGGCATCGCTGCTGGCGACCAGTATGGCCGAACGCCTGCGCGCCAATCCGTCGCAGATGCAATTGCCCGATGGCGCCAATCCCTACCTGACCCTCGACTACGACGTGCTCGACCAGCCTCCGCCCGCGCCGCCGGCCGTGCTGTGCTACGCCGATGCCTGCAACGCGGCCCAACTGGCCTGGTTCGACCTCTACGAAATCAAGACTGCCCTGCGCACGCACCTGCCCAGCGGCCGCGTGGTGATCTGCCGCGACGCCGGCCTGTGGAGCGGCGGCACCTTGCTGTGGCCTTGCAGTGGCGGGGCCGGTGCACCGCTGGTGATCAAGGTGGGCTGGCGCGGCAAACGCGCCGACGGTAGGCCGCAAGTCGATCGCACCGGCCAGCATGTGCCGGGCGTGGCGCTGCCGGTCGGAGCACTGTGATGAAACGCGTGCGCCACCAGGGCCTGTATCCGAGCACGTTAATGAAGTGCTCGCGTAAGCAAGGCCGATCTCGGAGCAGGTTCATAAAGCTCACGCGCCAGGACGGCTGGAGCCTGGTCGAGCTGCTGGTTGCCGCCGGCCTGGGGCTTTTGTTGACCTTGTTGGCTGGCAGCCTGCTGCTGGCGTCGGCCGGCAACTATCGCCACCACGCCGAGAGCGCCTGGCTTGACGATGGCGGCCGCTATGCGCTGGAGATCATGGCGCAGTCGGTGCGGCAGGGCGCTTACGTCAACTGGGACAGCACGACCGCGCCGGTATCCATCGCCGACGATGCGCCGGCGTTGATCAGCGGCTGGGATGCGCACAGCCTGGGCAAGGCCAGCTACGGCATTGCTACGCCGCTGCCAGCTGTTGCCAACGGCAGCGATGTGCTGGCCGTGCGCTTTGCCGGTCACGGCCAGGGCATCAGCGGCGATGGCTCGAGCATCAACTGCGGCGGCTTCGGCGTGGCGGCGCCCGATGATGGCGACGCGCTCGGCTGGAGCATCTTCTATGTCGCACTGGGCGAGGGCGGCGACGGCGAATTGCGCTGCAAATATCTGGGCAATGGCAACTGGGGCGCGGACGCCATCGTGCGCGGCGTCGAATCGTTCCAGGTGCTGTACGGCCTGGACACCGACCAGCCTGCCGACGGCGTCCCCAACCGATACTTGAGCGCCACCGCCATCCGCGCCCTCGACAACGCGCTGGCGCCAGCAGGCGCCACGCCAGAAGAACAACAGCGCGAACTGCAGCGGCGCAGCCACTGGAAACGCGTATGCACCGTCAAGCTGGCCTTGCTGCTGCATGGCGACGGCAACACCCGTAGTGACACCCACGCCATGCAATTCGACCTGTTCGGGCCGGCGTATGCAGACGGCCACAGCCAGGACCTGGGCACGCGCCTCATGGAAGCGCAGATCCCGGCGACGGAGCGATGGCGGGCGCGGCGCCTGGTGGGACTGACGGTCATGCTACGCAACAAGAGCGGGTGACACCATGGTCACGACCATGCGTACGCAACGCGGAGTAACGGTGGTGGTGTGCCTGGTCATGATGTTGCTGGTCATGCTGCTGGGCGCGTCGGCTGCGCGCCTGGGTTTGCAGGGCGAACAGGCCGCGCGTGGCGAGCGTGACCGCGAAATCGCCTTCCACGCGGCGGAGGATGCCTTGGCGGATGCAGAGCGCAGTATTCAAAACGGCAGCGCCGTGGTGGCGCAGGACGCCTGCGGCGTCGATCCCGCCTGGCAGCACGCCGACCTGGGCGGCGACGATGGCGGCGGCTGCACCGTCGAATACGGCGAGGCGACCGGCGCGACGATGAAGACCGGCATGGGATTGCTGCCCTTCAAAAAGCCGCGTTACGTGATCGAAAGCCTGGAATGCCACGAACCCGGCACCGACGCAGCCGATCCACAGACTTGCTACCGCGTGACGGCGATCGGCTTCGGCCCGAAACCCGGCACGGAAGTAGTGTTGCAGAGTGTGTTCATAGCTGAGTGAGGGATAAATGGGTACGCAGATGGTTTGGTTGACGATGGTGCCGGAACGGTGCCTGATTTACTGCCTGATTGCGTGTGTAAGCTGGGGCGTGAGCAACGCCGCCTGGTCTGCGCCGCCATTGCTGGCGATCGCCAGCGAACCGCTGGCGTCGTCGTGCCGCCAGGACAGTGCGGGACAACTTGAGGGCCCCGCGCTGGTACTCGTTCCCAGCAAGCCCGACCAGGCCGGCACCTTGTACCAGTCAGCGATGCAGACGGCCGATTGGTCCGGCAGCTTCATCCGCTATGCGATGGCGCCCGGTACCGGCGGCTTGTCGCAAGCGAAGCAGGCCGTATGGGATGCTGGCGCACTGCTCACCGGCAGCGCCATCCGCGCCGCATCGCCGCCGCCGGAACGGCGCAATCTTCACACCGCCATCGTCCAGGCTGACGGCACTCTGGTCATGGTGCCGTTCGCGTGGGAAGCCCTGTCGCCCGAGCAGCGCGCCCAGCTCGATCCTGCCAGCGACGGCAGCGGCCCGCAACGCCTGGCCTGGTTACGCGGCGAGCGCAGCGCAGAAGGTACGCTATTCCGCGCACGCGGCAGCGTGCTGGGCAACTCGGTCCACAGCACGCCGGTGAACGTGGGCCAATCCTCACAGGGGCTGGTGCGGGCGCGGCCGGACATGCTTTATCTTGGCGCCAACGACGGCATGCTGCATGCCTTCAATGCTGCCGATGGCGCCGAGCTGTTTGCCTACGTCCCGGCCGCGCTGTTCGGTGCGTTGCACCGGCTGGCCGATAAAGATTATGTACACCGCGCCTACGTCGATGGTCCGACCCAGGCGGGCGACGTGATGATCGCCGGCAGCGCGCGCACGGTGCTGGTGTCCGGTATGGGCGGCGGTGCGCAAGGCGTGTTCGCGCTCGATATCACCGATCCCGTCCGGTTTGCAGAACAGGGCGGCGTGCTGTGGGAATTCACCGACCGCCACGATCCCAATATCGGCAACGTCACCAGCACACCGCAACTGGCCAAGCTGCGCGTGGGCACGTACGGCGGCGCACCGGTTTATCGCTATTTTGCAGTCGTCGCCAGCGGCTTGAACAACTACGCTGCCGACGGCAACGCCAGCCCTTCCGGCGACGGCGCCTTGTTCCTGCTGGCGCTGGACAAGCCGCGCAATGCGCCCTGGCGCCTCAACGACAATTACTACCGCTTGCGCACCCCCATCGCGGACGCCACCTTGCCTAATGCCTTGTACGCGCCAGCGCTGGTGGCCGATCGCCAGGGCGCCGCCCGCTACGCGTACGCCGGCGACCTGCAAGGCAATCTGTGGCGCTTCGACTTGACGGCCGGTCCATCGTGGAGCCTTGCGGCGCAGGCCGGCCAGGCGGGGCAGGTGATTCAGACGGTGCGGACGGGGCAGATCATCCAGACGGTCCAGACGGTCCAGACGGGACCGGTGGTTCAGACGGCTCAGACAGGACAGGCGCAACCGCTAGCGGACAACGCGTCGCTATCACCGCTGTTTGTTGCGCGCGATGCCAGCGGCCGCCGCCAGCCTATCGCGCAACTGCCGCAAGTGGCTCACGCCGACAATGGCGGTTACCTGGTGCTGTTCGGCACCGGCAAGCTGATCGAACAGGCCGACCGCGATCCAGCCCGCTTCGCGCCGCAAACCTATTACGCCATCCGCGACAGCCTGCGCACGCCGCCCGAACCTGTCTCCGGCCGGCGCCAGCTTACGCGGCGCGAGCTCAAAGGCGATCCGGCGAGCGAACGCCTCGCCATCGAAGGCGAAGCGATGGCGCCAGGCAGCATGGGCTGGTACATGGACTTGCTGGCATCGTCCACCACCGGCGAACGCAGCCTCGATAGTGGCGTACTGGTGAACGGTGCGCTGGCATTTAATACCGTGCTGCCCATTAACGAGGGAGGCCAGTCCGGGCAATCGGGCCAGCCGGGCACACCTGCCACCCCGGGGACGCCGACCACGCCGACCACACCGGGCAATCCTGGCGCATCCTGCTCGCCCGCGCACAGCCGAACTTACGTGCTCAACGTGCTGACCGGCCTGGCGCTCGGCCAAAGCGTTACCGCCAGATTGCCGCCCACGCTGGAAGCGCCGCCGCCTGTCGTTGCCGAACGCACCACACGATACGTGCCCCGGCCGCTGTTGCTGCCAGTGCCATCCATTAAGCCCCCCACGGCGCGGGAGCCCACCGGCCGGGCAAACCTGGAACAGGACTTCGCCATCGGCACACCCGGGCCACAGGGCGAACCGGTGCTGGGCACGGTCCACACCCGCAAACGCGCCGGCCGCCTCAGTTGGCGCGAGGTAGCAAACTGGCGCCAGTTGCACCAGGCATACCAGCAGCCTCAAGCGAACCAGGCGAACCAGGCGCACCAAGCGCAACGGGCGGTGCCATGAACACGCCGCGCGGATTTTCGATGATTGAACTGCTGGTCGTATGCGTCATCGCCATGCTGCTGGCGGCTGTTGCCGCGCCGGCGTGGAATGACCACCTGGTGCGCACCCGCCGCCACGAAGCGCAAGCCACCATGCAGCGTTTGATGTTGCAGCAAGAGCGCTACTTCACCCAGCACGGCAGCTATCTCGCCTTTGGCCCCGCCGTGCAAGGCGATGACCCCGAACAGCGCCAGTTCCAGTGGTGGAGCGGCGCCACCGCACCGGCCAGCGGCTACGAAATCGAAGGTAAAGCCTGCGATGGCCACACGCTGGACACGTGCGTGCAACTGGTCGCCACACCCGGCACGCCCCGGGTTGACGCGCGCTTTCGCGACGCCGACTGCGGCGAGTTGACATTGACCAGCAGTGGTCTGCGCCAGGCAGGTGGGCCACGGGCCGATTGCTGGCGCTAAATTCCGGGCATACCATGCACACCGCGCACGCCACTGACACGATGCATATTCGCCAACCGTCGCCCCGATGCCCTGGCAGGCGCGCCGCCACAGCAGCAGGCGTCACCTTGGTCGAGTTGCTTCTGGTGCTTGCCCTGGCCGGCATCCTGCTAGCCGCCGCTGCGCCCGCCTATCAGCAGACGATGCAGCGCCAGCGGTTGCGCGCTGCCGTCACCGACCTGGTGGCCGCCATCGATCTCACCCGCTCGCAGGCGATCGCGCGCGGGAGCATGGTCATGCTGGCGCCGCTCGACCCTGGCGGCATCGATTGGCGGGGCGGCTGGATCGTGTTTGTCGATGCCAACGGCAACCGCCGGCCCGATGCCGGCGAGACCGCGATCTTCCGGCGCGGCCCGCTGCCTGATGGCCTGCGGATGGGCATTTCGTTCTCTTCCAAAGCGCCGCCAGCCTACGTTGCTTATAATGGTGCGGGACGCAGTTGCAGCGCAGCGAACAGCCTGGCCGCCCGCTGGGGCACGCTGTCGCTGGCGCTGGGCGACAACGTCCGCAACATCAAGATCAATATGCTGGGCCGGCTGCGCGTGTGCGATCCGGCCGTGGAGGCTGCCTGCACAGGCGCATTAGATTAAGGACATAGTGAGAATCCACAACGATACCGAGGGCATGACCCTGGCCCTGGCCTGGGCCGAGCGCGGCCTGTACACCACGTCGCCCAATCCGCACATCGGCTGCGTGATCGTGCGCGACGGCGCAGTGATCGGCGCCGGCGTCACCCAGCAGGTGGGCGGCGACCACGCGGAAATCCAGGCATTGAAAGACGCGCAGGCCCGTGGCCACGACGTGCGCGGCGCCACGGCGTACGTCACGCTCGAGCCGTGCAGCCACCACGGCCGCACGCCGCCGTGCGCCGACGCGCTGGTGCACGCCGGCCTGGCCCGCGTGGTGGCGGCCATGGAAGACCCCAATCCGCTGGTGGCAGGGCAGGGCATGGCCAAGCTGGCCGCAGCCGGTATTGCGGTGAGCAGCGGTTTGCTGGCCGAGCAAGCCTATGAATTGAATATCGGCTTTTTCTCGCGCATGACGCGTGGTCTGCCGTGGGTGCGCATGAAAACCGCCGCCAGCCTCGATGGCATGACCGCGCTGCACAACGGCGCCAGCCAGTGGATCACGGGCGAGCGGGCCCGCGCCGACGGCCACGCCTGGCGTGCGCGCGCCTGCGCCATCCTCACCGGCATCGGTACTGTCAAGGCCGACGATCCGCAGTTGAACGTGCGCGGCATCGACACGCCGCGCCAGCCGATCCGCATCGTCATCGACAGCCGCCTTGAAATCGACCCGGCCGCCAAGATATTGCAAGGAGGCGGCACCTGGATCGTGGCCGCCGTGCGCGACCCGGAAAAGGGCGCAGCCTTGCGCGCGCTGGGCAACGAAGTGATCCTGCTGCCCAATGCGTCCGGCAAGGTCGATCTGCCCGAGCTGATGCGCGAGCTGGGCCGGCGCCAGATCAATGAATTGCATGTTGAAGCAGGCAGCAAGCTCAATGGCTCCCTGATCCGCGAAGGTTGCGTTGACGAGTTGCTGGTGTACCTCGCGCCGATGTTGCTGGGCGATGCGCAAGGCATGTTCGCGCTGCCGGCGCTCACGCATTTGTCGCAAAAACAGTCGTTGAAATTCCACGAAGTAAAGCAGATCGGCGCCGATGTACGGCTGCTGGCCCGTTTTAATCGTTCCTCCACCCCTATTTGAGAACTCTTATGTTTACTGGAATCGTTGCCGCAGTCGGCAAAATCGCCTCGGTCACCCCGCTCGAAGGCGGCTCGTTTGCAGGCGTGCGCCTGGACATTCATGCCGGCGGCCTGCCGCTGGCCGACGTTGCGCTCGGCGACTCGATCGCCATCAACGGCGCCTGCATGACGGTTGTGGAAAAGGACGAGTCCAACTTCCGCGTCGATGTCTCGCGCGAAAGCCTCAACTGCACCGTCGGCCTCGATACGCTCACCGAAGTAAACCTGGAAAAGGCGCTGACCCTGAACGAGCGCCTGGGCGGCCACCTGGTGTCCGGCCACGTCGATGGCCTGGGCGTGGTGCGCAAGTTCGAGCCAGTGGGCGAATCGTGGGAACTGGTGGTCGAAGCCGATCACGAGCTTGCCAAGTTCCTGGCCTTCAAAGGCTCGATCGTGGTCAACGGCGTGTCGCTGACCGTCAACCGCGTGACCGACATCGGCACCGGCGCCGACCTGGTGTGCCAGTTCTCGATCAACCTGATCCCGCACACGATCGCCATGACCACCTTGAAGCACCTGGTGGTGGGCGTGCAGGTCAACCTCGAGATCGACCTGATCGCGCGTTACGTGGAACGCATGGTGTCGGTGGGCGCTGCTACCCGCTAACTACGGATTGTTCCGGTAGGCCCATTTCATCACCAGCACCGAGCACGCCAGCATCAGCGTGATGCCGTTGTTGATGGCGATGGGCCATGCCTCGATGATCACGCCGTAAATCAGCCATAGCAGCACGCCGAAGCAGAACACGCAGTACATGCCGGTGGAAACACCGGCAGCGGATTTGCGGCGCCAGATCAAGAGCACTTGCGGGATGAAGGCGACAGTCGTGCAAAAAGCGGCAATCAGGCCCAACAGGGTAGAGTCAAAATGCATGGTTTTTCCTTTTGGATTAATAAGTCAACTTGATTTATTAATTAAAGGAAAACTATACTACAAAATCTCCGGCAACCTGTTCCGCTATCCCCATGTCATCGAACCTGCGCGCGCTTGGCCCCAACGAACGGCTCATGCTGCATCATCTGCGTCGGCTTGGCAGCTTGGCCAAGGCCGACCTGGCGCGCGCGACTGAACTCAGCAGCCAGAGCGCCTCGGTCATCATCAACCGGCTGCTCGACGAAAAACTGGTGCGCAAGCTCGAAGCCGTGCGCGGCAGAGTAGGGCAGCCGTCGCAGCCGATCGCGCTCAACCCCGACGGCGCCTACGCGATCGGCATCCATATCGGCCGGCGCAGCCTGGAAGTGATGCTGCTTGATCTGACTGGCCAAGCGCGCTTTCGCGCCGAGGTGGTCTATCCGCACCCCGAAGTAGATGCAGTGTTTGCTGCCATCGCCAGTCAACTCGATGCCATTGTTGCCCAACTTGGCGCGAGCGGGGCGGCGCGGTTGTGCGGCATTGGAGTCGCTGCGCCGCTGGCGCTGGGCACCTGGCACCAGTTGCTGGGGCAGATGCCAGAGCAGGCCAGGGAGTGGGCCAATGTCGATATCCGCGCCCGTTTGCAGGCGATGACGACGCTGCCGGTGGTTTTCGCCAAAGATACCGCCGCTGCCTGTGTGGCCGAACTGCTGGCCGGTCGCGGTCGCGATTTGCCTGATTATCTGTATGTGTATCTTGACGCCCTGGCTGGCGGAAGCCTGGTGTTGGGCGGCCGCCCCCACTGCGGTGCGCATGGCAACGCCGGTGCCCTCGGCTCCATGCCGCTGCGGTCGGCCGCAGGCGAACGAGGCGCATCAAGCGGATCAAACGGATCAAACGGATCAAACGGGGTGGGCAGACAGAGCGGACCGGGAGAACGAGGCGGGTTGCCAGCGCAGTTGCTCAGCGTAGCATCGCTGGCGATGCTCGAACAGCGCTATACAGAGGCTGGCCTCGACGTGGACGCCGCGCGCGACGAACGCGCCCTCGCAGCGCCTTGGTCCGGCTTCACGCAGGCTTGGGCGAACGAAGCAGCTGACGCGTTGGCTTACGCTGTCTGCAACGCAGCCTGCATGGTCGATCTGGACGCGGTGATCGTCGATGGCAAGCTCGGGCGCGGTTTGCTGGCGCTGCTGCTTGCGCAGGTGGAAACGGCGCTGACGCGCTACGACTGGTCGGGCGTCGACCGTCCGCCGGTGTTGGCAGGCGAGGTTGGCGTGGACGCCAATGTCATTGGCGCTGCCTACCTGGCGCTGCACGCGGCGTTTGCACCGGTTGCGTAAAAGGTTTGCCCACACCCGGCGCAGACAAGCTTTGCAAATAAGCAATCAGCGCAGCCCGCTCGGCTGCATTGCTCACCTTGAAATCCATGTTCTGCCCCGGAATGAACTGTTCTGGATCGGTCAGCCAGCGGTCGAGCGACCGGGCGTCCCACGTCACCTGCGAACGCTTGAGCGCGCGCGAGTAATCGTAGCCTTTGATGCTGCCGGCACGGCGGCCGAATACGCCGCGATGGCGCGGGCCGGTCTCGTCGGTGTCGAGCGCGTGACAGTCGGTGCAGCGCTGCTGCCACAGCCGCTGGCCCTGCTTGATCGCTGCAGCGCCCTGGGCGTGCGCCTGCTGCACCGAAAAAATCAGGCACAGGACCAAGCAGGTGGGCGGGCTAAAAGGCATCGATGTCTCCATGTGGCCGGATCAATCTTACGCGCACAACTGCTGCCGTAGGGCAATATCGTCTCGCGTAAGCGATAAATTGCCTCGCGATGTCACAGAATATTTTCGAAAAGAAAAGCATCGAGCTGGCAGCCCGAGGATAAAAGTGGGCTTTTGCGGTGGGAGTGCCGTAAATCCATTAAAATAGCGGGTTATTCTCGCATTAGCTCCCAAGGATTAAAAATGTCAATTTCCAGCACCGAAGAAATCGTCGCCGAATTGCGCGCTGGCCGCATGGTGATCCTGGTCGATGAAGAAGACCGGGAAAACGAAGGTGACCTGGTGCTCGCGGCGGACTTCGTCACGCCGGAAGCCATCAACTTCATGGTCAAGTATGCGCGCGGCCTGGTGTGCCTCACGCTGACCGAGGAACGCTGCGACCTGCTCGAGCTGTCGATGATGTCGTCGCGTAACGGCACCGCCTTTGGCACCAATTTCACGGTGTCGATCGAAGCGGCTGAAGGCGTAACCACGGGCATCTCGGCTGCCGACCGCGCCAAGACCATTGCCGTGGCCGTGGCCAAGGATGCCAAGGCCATCGATATCGTGCAGCCGGGCCATATCTTCCCGCTCAAGGCGCAAAAAGGCGGCGTGCTGATGCGTGCTGGTCACACCGAAGCCGGTTGCGACCTGACCGCCATGGCCGGCCTCACGCCTGCCTCGGTGATCTGCGAGATCATGAAGGACGACGGCACCATGGCGCGTCTGCCGGATCTGCTGGAATTTGCCAAGGAACACAACCTCAAGATCGGCACCATCGCCGACCTGATCCAGTACCGCAGCCGCAACGAGTCGCTGGTGGAAAAGGTGGGCGAGCGCCAGTTGAACACGGCGCAAGGCCAGTTCCGCATGATTGCATACCGCGACAAGCCGAGCGGTTCGGCCCACCTGGCGCTGGTGCACGGTGAGATCGAAAAAGACAAGGACACCCTGGTGCGCGTGCACCAGCCCGTCTCCATCCTCGACGTGCTGGAATCGGAAGCGACCACCCACTCGTGGAACCTGTCGTCGTCGCTGGCAGCGGTCAAGGCTGCCGATAGCGGCGTGATCGTGCTGCTCAATTGCGAAGAAACCGCCGAGCAGTTCTTCTCGCAATTTGCCGCCCTCGACAAACCGGAAACCAAGCCGAAAGGCCGCGCGGCCAGCATGGACCTGCGCAGCTACGGTATTGGCGCGCAAATCCTGCGCGAAGTCGGCGTGTGCAAAATGCAACTGCTGGCCAGCCCGCGCAAGATGCCGTCGATGACGGGCTTCGACCTGGAAGTGACCGGCTACCTGGCCAAACCCAACTAACCTGATTAAAGAGGCTCATCATGACCGTAGGAAGCTACGATACCAACCTGAACGGCGACGGCCTGCGTGTCGGCATCGTTCAAGCCCGTTTTAACGAAGACATCGGCCACGGCCTGCTGTCGTCCTGCCTGGCAGAACTGAAACGCCTGGGCGTGGAAGACGAAGACGTCCTGCACGTGACCGTGCCCGGCGCGCTGGAAGTGCCGCTGGTGCTGCAAAAAATGGCCGAGTCGCAGCAGTTCGACGCGCTGATCGCCCTGGGCGCCGTGATCCGTGGCGAGACGTACCACTTCGAGCTGGTCTCGAACGAGTCGGGCGCCGGTATCACCCGCATCGGCCTCGACTACGGCATCCCGATCGCCAACGCCATTCTCACCACTGAAACCGATGAACAGGCGGAAGTGCGCATGGTCGAAAAAGGCACCGACGCCGCCCGCGTGGCAGTGGAAATGGCCAATCTGACCATCGCCCTCGAAGAACTCAATCAGGACCAGGGCGACGACGAATAAGTCGCTCTTCATTAACAGGTAACCCCATGACAGATAAAAGCCTACACGCCAACCCCAGCAAGAACCGCACCCCGCGCCACCGCGCGCGCGAGTTCGCGCTGCAGGGCCTGTACCAGTGGCTGCTGAACAACGAACCGGCTACGACGGTCGTCAACAACATCCGCGCCGCCCACGGCTTCGACAAGGCCGATGCCGAGCATTTCACCAAGCTGCTGTACGGTGCGATCCAGGACTCCGTGGCACTGCGCGAAACGTTTGCGCCGCTGGTCGATCGCGGCATCAACGAGCTGTCGCCGATCGAGCACGCGGTGCTGCTGATCGGTGCCTACGAGCTGAAAAACAACCTCGAAATCCCTTACCGCGTGGTGATCAACGAAGCTGTTGAACTGACCAAGTCGTTTGGCGGTATCGACGGTCACAAGTACGTCAACGGTGTGCTCGACAAATTGGCGCCGAAGCTGCGTGCCGATGAAGTGGCAGGCGACAAGAAGCGCTGATCGCACCCTGGTGCGCAGCATGCATCGAGAAGGCCGGGTCTGTCACCAGACCCGGCCTTTTTTTCGTCCGACGTTGACCAATGTTAGCTGGCAGACACTCCCATCAAATCTCCGCTTGAAATGAAAACGATTCTCATTTAAGATTCAATGAATGAGAATTGTTCTCATCGGAATCAAGGGGTGAGGTATGGCAAGCATGGAAATCGTCTCGATGCTCAATTGTGCGCTGGCGTCTGCTTTCACGGCGGCACTGGCAGCGCTGTGCCTGTACCTGGCCGCGCCGCGCCAACGCCTGTGGCCGGCGGCGCTGGGCCGGGCCAAGTTCCTGCGCTGGTTGTCGGTACCGCTGGCCACCGGCGCGCTGGCCGCTGCTACCGAAGACTACGGCATCGGACCGGGCCTGGGCATCGTGCTGGGTGGCATGGCGGTAGTGTGGCTGGCTTTGCCGCATGTCGATCTGTGGCTGCAACGCGGCAAGCCGCAAAAAGCCTGACCTAATCCTCAATTGCTCACCGCTAAAGTTGCCTAATCGCATGCCGAGGCACGCCGGCCTGCGGGTATAATCCGCTCACCCTGGAACTTACACGAACGGACCCGCGCCCTATGAGCCAGCCCAACCCGAGCCAGCCCAACCAGTTTTCCCTGCTGAAGCAACGTCGCTTCGCTCCTTTCTTCTGGACCCAATTCCTCGGTGCTTTCAACGACAACCTGTTCAAGACTGCGCTGATCGTCGTCATCACTTTCGATGCGCTCAGCTGGACCACCTTGGCGCCGTCGCTGGTGACCAACCTGATCCCCGGCCTGTTTATCCTCCCCTATGTGCTGTTTTCCGCCACCGCCGGCCAACTGGCCGACAAGTTTGACAAGGCGGGCCTGACGCGCTGCGTGAAGTGGCTGGAAGTGGCCATCATGCTGGTCGCCGGCATCGGCTGGATGACCCACCATTTGTGGTTGCTGGTCGCTGCAGTGGTGGGCATGGGTATCCATTCCACGCTGTTCGGCCCCGTCAAATATGCTTACCTGCCGCAGCACCTGAAAAAGGAAGAACTGATCGGCGGTAACGGCGTGACCGAAATGGGTACGTTCGTCGGCATCCTGGCCGGCGAAATTCTCGGTGCGGTGCTGGTGGTGATGCAGCCGCATGGCCTGTACTTCGAGGCCGGCGCCACCATCTTCGTGGCGGTCGTCGGTTTGCTGGCCAGCTACCGGATTCCAGCCTCGCCGGCGCCGGCGCCCGAACTGAAGGTGAGCTGGAATTTCGTCGGCGAATCGGTGCGCAACCTGCGTTTCTCGAGCAAGAACCGGGTGGTGTTCCAGTCGATGCTGGGCAACTCGTGGTTCTGGTTTTATGGCGCAGTCCTGTTGGCGCAACTGCCCGTGTATTCCAAGGATTACCTGCACGGCGACCACGGCGCGTTCGTGATGCTGCTCACCGTGTTTTCGCTGGGCGTGGGATCGGGCTCGCTGCTGTGCGAGCGGTTGTCGGGCGCCAAGGTGGAGATAGGCCTGGTGCCGTTCGGCTCGATCGGCCTGACCATCTTTGGCGCCGACCTCTACTTTGCCAGCAATGCGTTCGCCGTCAGTGGCGCCGCGCTGGCCGGCACGTCGGCCGACGTGATGACCCTGCTGGCGCAGCCCGGCATCTGGCGCATCCTGTTCGACTTTCTGATGATCGGCATGTTCGGCGGCTTTTTCATCGTGCCGCTGTTCGCGCTGATCCAGCTGCGCGCCGATCCCGCCCACATCTCGCGCACCATCGCCGGCATGAACATCCTCAACGCCTTGTTCATGGTGGCGGCGGCCGGCATGGCGATCGTGCTGCTGGGCCAGGGCTTGACGATCCCGCAGCTGTTCCTGGTCACGGCCCTGCTCAACGCGCTGGTGGCAATCTATATCTTCTCGCTGGTGCCGGAATTCCTGATGCGCTTCCTGGCCTGGCTGCTGATCCACACCGTGCACCGCGTGCACACGGTAAACGCCGAGCGCATTCCGGCCGAAGGCGCGGCGGTCCTCGTGTGTAACCACGTCAGCTATGTCGATGCGCTGGTGATCGGCGCCATCGCCCCGCGCCCGATCCGCTTCGTGATGGACCACCGCATCTTCAAGACGCCGTTCCTGGGCTGGATCTTCCGCACCGCGCGCGCGATCCCGATTGCGCCGGCCAAGGAAGATCCGTGGCTGATGGAAAAAGCCTACATCGACATCGCCCAGGCACTGCACGAAGGCGAAATTGTCTGCATCTTCCCGGAAGGGCAGTTGACGCGCGACGGCGAGATCAACCCGTTCAAGGGCGGCATCGCCAAGATCATCGAGCGCTCGCAAGTGCCGGTGATCCCGATGGCGCTGCGCGGCCTGTGGACTCACCTGCTGAGCCGCAACAAGGAAAACATCTTCGGCCGCGCCTTCCACGCCGGCCTGCGCTCGAAACTCGCGCTGGCCGTTGGCCAACCGGTGTCGCCGCAGGACGTCACGCCCGATGGGTTGCGGGCCGATGTGGCGGCGTTGCGTGGAGACTGGAAGTAGGGAACTTGATGCAGGGGCCTACCGTGCCGCCTGCACTTGCTCGCGGTTATGCCGCGCCCCCGCCAGGCGAATGATCTGTGCGAGTTCCACCGGCTTGACCAGGTGATGGTCGAAGCCTGCTTCTGTGGTGCGGCGGCGGGCGTCGCTCTGGCCCCAGCCGGTGAGGGCGATCAGCAGGATCTTGTCCGCGCCCGGTTGCTGGCGGATTGCCCGTGCCGCCTCGTAGCCGTCCATGCCGGGCATGCCCAGGTCCATGATGATCATGTCCGGGATGCGCTCGGCAACTGCTGATACGGCCCCCGCGCCGCCATATTCGGCGCGCACGTCGAAGCCGTCGATTTCCAGCAGCGCGGCCAGCGAGTCGGCGGCGTCCTGGTTGTCGTCCACCACCAGCACCTGCATGCGCCTGCCGTCGAGCGCGGCGTGGGCGGGCAGCGGGGCGCTTTCCTGGTGGTGATTTTCGCTCACGTGCACGATCGGCAGGCGGATCACGAACTCGCTGCCCCGGCCCACGCCATCGCTCGACGCTTCTACCGAACCGCCGTGCATTTCGGCGAACTGGCGTGCCAGGCTCAGGCCGATCCCGAGACCGCTGGTGAATTGCCCGGCCACCGTGGTGCCCTGCTCGAACATGGTGAAGATGCGCGAGAGCGCTTCCGGCTCCAGGCCGATGCCGCTGTCGCGCAGCGACACCTCCAGCATGTTGTCCGTCACCTGCGCGCGCACCACCACGTGGCCGCCCTGCGGCGTGAACTTGATGGCGTTGGAGAGGATGTTGGCAAAAATTTGCACGATGCGCGCGTAGTCGGCATTGAGCAGGATTTCGCTGACCGGCAGCTGCCACGCCACGTGAATACGTTTGGCGGTGGCCGCCTGCGTGCACAGTTCGTTCACGTGGGTCATCACCGCCTGCAGCGCGACCAGCTGGTTTTGCAGCTTGATCTTGCCGCGCGTGATGCGGGCGACGTCGAGCAGGTCGTCCACCAGCCGCGTGAGCAGCTTGACCTGGCGCTCGACCATGTCGCGGATGCGCGCCACCGGCGCCGCGTCCGGATACATATGCGTGAGCAGCGACACCGAGGTGCGGATCGGCGCCAGCGGGTTGCGCAGCTCGTGCCCCAGGCTGGCCAGGAATTCATCCTTGCGGCGCGCGGCCTCGCGCACCTGGTACTGCTTGTGGCGCGCGCGCAGCGTCGCCTGCAGGGCCGTGATCAGGGTCAGCGTGCGCACCGGGCGTTCGAGCAGCGTCAGGTTGCCCAAGCCGGCCACCGCGCGCCGCACGGTGGCCGAATCGGCGCCGTGGTGGGTAAGCAGCAGGATCGGCAGATCCGACCAGTCGGGCTGGCGCGCCACCACGTCGTGCAGCAGCTTGTAGCCGGCAGGCGTCAATGCCTCTTCCACCGTGAGCACGGCGCCGACGCCCAGTTCGATCTGCTGTTCCAGCTCGGCCACGGTAGCGCACACGTGGCTGTCGAGGTTGGCCAGTGCCAGCACGCGCGCCGCCAGCGGTCCATCCTGGCCGGTGGGAGCGTAGATCAGGATGCGGGTTTCCATCGGTTTCAGATCTGGAAGTCGGCAGCGGATTGGCCGGCATTCTGGGAAATCTCGGCGCTGTCGTACGTGGGTACCCCGGTGAGGATGCCGTGGAAGCCGCGCAGCACCGGCCCGACCTTGATGCCGCCGGTGCTCACTTCGAAGCGGCGGATGGTGCGCTCGTGGGCGCTGCCGCGCTTCTTGAACACGGAGATCGCCTGCCGCACCTCGCCCTCGGCTTCGAAGT
Source organism: Duganella zoogloeoides (assembly GCF_034479515.1). NCBI lineage: Bacteria > Pseudomonadati > Pseudomonadota > Betaproteobacteria > Burkholderiales > Oxalobacteraceae > Duganella > Duganella zoogloeoides. The sequence goes on along the minus strand of NZ_CP140152.1, from coordinate 4,253,004 downwards.
AGCGCAGCATGATGATGTTGTCGGCGATGTAACTGGCATCGACCGCGGAGCTGGCGGTGCCGATCATGCCGCGCTGGACGCCGACGATGATGCTCACCACGCCGCGCTGGCCCAGGTACGTGAGGATTTCGTGCAGGTAGGTGGCCAGGAAGCGCTCGTCGGGCATGGCGTTCAGGTAGCCGTTCAGGCTGTCGATGACCAGCACCTTGACGCCGCGTTCCACCGCCTGCACCACCGCGTGGGTGAGCTGGCCCGGCGCCAGTTCGGCCGGATCGACCTGCTGGATGGTGAGCAGGCCGCTGTCCTCGGCGCCGGCCAGGTCCAGGCCCAGGTTGGCGCAGCGGTTGAGCAGGTTGTTGCGTGCTTCCTCGAACAGGAACATGGCGCTTTTTTCGCCCCGCTGCGCGGCCGCATGCACGAACTGCGCCGCCAGCGACGACTTGCCGGTGCCGGACGGGCCGCTGATCAGGGTGCTCATGCCTTCCTCCAGGCCGCCGCCGATCAACTGGTCGAGCGCCGGCATGCCGGACGATAGCTGGCGCCGGGCGCTGCTCACGCGGGTGTCGGCTGCCACCAGGCGCGGATACACGCGCAGGCCGCCGCGGATGATCTGGTAATCGTGGGCGCCGCCGTGGAACGCAATGCCGCGATACTTGACCACGCGGATGCGGCGCCGCTCGGCGCCATAGGCCTGGTCGGCCAGCTCCAGCGTCATGACCGCGTGCGCCACGCTACGCACCTGCAAGTCGGTACTGAGCGCGGTGCGGTCATCGAGCAGCACGGTGGTGCACGAGCGGCTGGTGAGGTACTGCTTGAGCGCGAGCACCTGGCGCCGGTAGCGCAGCGGGTTTTCCGCCAGCAGCTGCAACTCGGACAGCGAATCGAGCACCACGCGGCGCGGCCGCGATTTGTCGATGGCGGCGACGATGCGCTGGGTGGTGGTGCCCATTTCGATTTCGGCCGGGTGGAAAATGGTGTATTGCTGGTCGGGGTCGAGCGCATTTTCAGCGGGGATGATTTCCTCGATCTGGATGCCGGCCATGTCCCAGCCGTGCGACTGCGCCACGCTGCGCAGTTCGACGGCGGTTTCGGCCAGCGTGATGTACAGCACGTGCTCGCCCCGGCGCGCGCCCTCGATCAGGAATTGCAGCGCCAGCGTTGTCTTGCCGGTGCCCGGCTCGCCTTCCACCAGGTAAAGACGGTCGGCGGTGAGCCCGCCGCCCAGCACCTCATCGAGGCCGGGCACGCCGCTGGAGAGAAAATCGGTGGTATCGCTGTTTTGAGGTTCCATGGGGCAGGTCCGGGAGGGCAGGGGAGCTGGCGTCACAGGGCCAGCGTGAATCGTTCGATCTTACCCCAATCGGCCGAAACAGGGAGTCCCCCAGACGGCTCAGGGCAAGGCCTGTCGCTGATCGCGCTGCTTGACCGCATACATGGCGCGGTCGGCACGGGCCAGCAGCGTGGCGACATCCTGCGGATCGTCCGGGTGGTGAATGGCCACGCCCACGCTGGCGCTCAATGCCACCGTCACGGTCTTGAGCATGAACGGCTGGCGCAGCAGCGGCCCCAGCTTGTCGGCGGCCTCGTAGGCATCGGCGTCGCTGCCCAGCATTTCCACGATGACGATGAATTCGTCGCCGGCCAGGCGGCCCACGGTGTCGGTCTTGCGCACTGCGCCGCGCACGCGGTCGGCAAACTGGCGCAGCAGCTCGTCGCCTTCCTCGTGGCCGTAACGGTCATTGACCTGCTTGAAGCGGTCGAGGTCGAGGAAGAACACGGCGCAGCGCTGGCCTGAACGCTGCGCGCGTTGCAGCGCCGCTGGCAGCGTCTGCATCAGTGCGCGGCGGTTGGGCAAACCGGTGAGCGTGTCGTGCAGCGCCATTTCCTCGAGCGACGCGATCATGCGTTTGCGCTCGCTGATATCGTGCAGGAAGGCGATGAACACGTGGCCGCCGCTGCGCGGCACGTATGCCACCGACGCTTCCACCGGCAACTCCTGGCCGTCGCGGTGGTGCATGGTCAGTTCCATCCGGCGGCTTAGCGACGCCCCGGCGCCCGGGCCGCGCTCGGCCAGCAGCTGCATGTCGCGTTCGCAGGTGCGGCGCAGCAGGGGCGGCAGCACCATTGCACCGAGCGGCTGGCCGATCACCTCGGCGCGGCGCCAGCCGATCAGCTTTTCGGCTTGGCGGTTCCAGTCCAGGATTACGCCGCGATGGTCGAGCGCGATGAAGGCGTCGTGGGTGTTGTCGAGGATGGCGCGCAGCTCGGCGGCGCGTTCCTGCAGCAGCAGCTGGGTAGTGTGCTCCTGCGCCAGCGCGCGCTCCAGTTGCAGCGCCTTGCTGGCGATTTCGCGGGTGCGCTCGGCCACCGTGGTTTCCAGCTGCTCGTTGAGCGTGCGCAGCGCGGCCAGGTGCTGCTGCTCCTTGTGCACCATGCGCGCCAGTGCGCCGGAGAGCACCTGCAATTCGTGGAAGCTGCCCACCGTGGCAATGGTGGCGATGGTGGCGCTGTCGGGCAGGCCGGCGGCATCGTCGGGCGCGTCCGAATGCCGCTCGAGCTGCGCGCTCAGCTGATTGAACGGCCGGGTGTAGCGGCGCGCGATGACGGCGGCGGCAGCAGCCAGCACCACGCCGAGGAAGGCGCCGAGCAGCAGTATCTGGCGTTCGAGCGCGCGGGCGTCGGCCAGCGCCACGGCCAGCGGCTGGCGCACGATCACCGACCAGGGCAGGGTGGCGGCGTCGCCGGTCTGGCCGGTGAGGGAGTAGCCGCTCAGGTATTCGCGCTCGTCGCTCCAGGTTTCGCGCACGGCGCCCGATTTGCCGCTGTGCGACAGCGCCAGGCTGGCCGTTTGCAGCCGCTGCTGCTCCATGCCGGCAGGGCCCAGCAAGACTTGGCCGTCGCCGCGCACGACAAAAATCTCGGCAGCGTCGGTTTGTTCGGCCGGCGCCAGCACGCCGTGCATCAGGCGCCGCGCCCAGCCCCAGCTCATGCGCACGCCCAGCACGCCGCGCACGCTGCCATCGGCGCCCGGCACCGGGCCGGCCACATCGATGAAGCGCCACGGCGCGCCGCTGGCTGGCAACTTGTCGTCGATCTCGGCGGCGGCGGAGAGCGGCCCGGCATCGCCGGCGTACAGGCCGTCGCGGCCGGCCTGGAACCAGGTGCGGTTGCTTACGTCCACGCCTTCGAGCAGGTTCTGGGTGGCAGCGAGCACGCGGCCGTCCCGCGCCGCCAGGCCGATCCACGCATAGTCGGGGGAGGCGCGCTGCAGGCTGTCGAGCACCGTGCGCACTTCGTCGGGCGAGCGGGCGGCGCGCAGTTGCGGCAGCTCGCTCAGCAAGCGGACGTCGCCGCCAGCTTTTTGCACGCCGCGATTGAGGGCGTCGCGCATTTGCCAGGACAGTTGTTGCAGGCGCTGGCCTGCTTCGCGCTCGGCATAGTTGAGCGCGAAATGATCGACCAGGATCAACAGGGCGAGCACCGTGAGCAGCACCGTCGCGCTGACGCCCAACGTGACCAGGGTGGTCAGGCGGGGCGGCGTGGCATGAGAATTGGGCTGCGTACGCATCGGGCGAAATGGCCGCCACCGGCCGCTAGTAGGATGAAAGAGTAACCGGTAATTCTAGCATCGGCGCCCGGCATAATCTTGTCTGAATGGCCAAATTGTTTCCTGATAGCCACGGAATAATTCCTTAAATATAACTTAAATGAAGTAGCGAGTTGCCTTGCGGAATTAAATTCCAACTTGACATAGTTAGAATGATCGTTCATTCTAGCGTCTGCATATTTATAATTCCTCTCGTAATCTCCTCAGAAAGCCTCACCACATGGAAGCTCTTTTCTGCAAACCGTCCCTGCGGACGGCCGGGGTCGCAGCCCTGATCACTGCAACCGCCTTCGTGGCTGGTTGCTCCAAATCCACGTCCGAAGCACCTCAAAAACCGCAGGTGGCGGAAGTGGGCGTCTATAAAGTGGTGCAAGAGCCACTGCAAATCACGACCGAACTGCCGGGTCGCACCAGCGCCTTCCAGGTGGCTGAAGTGCGCCCGCAGGTCAACGGTGTGATTCTTAAACGCCTGTTTGTCGAAGGTTCCGACGTCAAGGCCGGTACCGCCCTGTACCAGATCGATCCATCGATCTATCAAGCCAATGTCAATTCGGCCAAGGCGGCGCTCACGCGCGCCAAGGCCAACCTGCTCACCAGTGGTCCCAAGGTCGCGCGTTACAAGGAACTGCTGGCGATCGAGGGCGTGAGCCGCCAGGATTACGAAGATGCGCTCGCCGCCGACGCCCAGGCCCAGGCCGATATCGAATCGGCCACCGCCGCGCTGCAGGAAGCCAATATCAACCTGCGCTATACCAATGTGTATGCGCCGATCAGCGGCCGTATCAGCCGTTCGACCGTGACCCCGGGCGCACTGGTGACGGCCAATCAGACCGAAGCGCTGACCACCGTGCAGCAGCTCGATCCGATCTATGTGGACGTCACCCAGTCCAGCGAAGACCTGCTGCGCTTGAAGCGCGAGATGGCTGACGGCAGCCTCAAACAATCGGGCCAGGCCAAGGTGTCGCTGGTACTTGCCGACGGCACCAAGTACGCCGAAGCGGGCAAGCTGCAATTCTCGGACGTGTCCGTGGACCAGGGTACCGGCAACGTCACGCTGCGCGCCATCTTCCCGAACCCGAAACAGAATCTCCTGCCGGGCATGTTCGTGCGCGCCGTGATCGAATCGGGCGTCGACGAAAAAGCCATCACCGTGCCGCAGCAAGGCGTGACCCGCAACCAGAAGGGCCAGGCCACCGCGCTGGTCCTGAACAAGGAAGGCAAGGTCGAACAACGCGTGCTGACCACCGCCGGCACCTACGGCACCAAGTGGCTGGTGAAATCCGGCCTGGCCGATGGCGACCAGGTGATCGTCGAAGGCGTACAGAAGGTCAAGCCGGGCGCGCCAGCCGTTGTCGCCAAGGCCCCAGCCGCCGCGCCAGCCGCCGGTGGTGCACCGGCCGCGCCGGCCGCCAAGCAGTAATCGAGGAGATCACACATGTCCCGTTTCTTTATTGATCGCCCGATTTTCGCCTGGGTGATCGCGATCGTGATCATGCTGGGTGGCGTACTGGCCATCCTCGGCCTGCCGATCGCCCAGTACCCCGCCATCGCACCGCCGTCGATCTCGATCAGCGGCTCGTACCCGGGCGCTTCCGCCAAGACGGTGGAAGACGCTGTGACCCAGGTCATCGAACAGAAGATGAAGGGTATCGACGGCTTGCGCTACATGGCCTCGTCCTCCGATTCGTCGGGCGGCATCAGCATCACGCTGACGTTCGAATCCGGCACCAACCCGGATATCGCGCAGGTGCAGGTGCAGAACAAGCTGCAACTGGCCACGCCGCTGCTGCCTACCGCCGTGACCCAACAGGGCCTGGTGGTCAACAAGGCTACCAAGAACTTCCTGCTGGTGATCGGCTTCGTGTCGGAAGACGGTTCGATGAACCAGGCCGACATCGGCGACTATGTCACCGCCAGCGTGCTCGATCCGATCTCGCGCGTGGAAGGCGTGGGCGACGTGACCAACTTCGGTTCGCAATACGCGATGCGCATCTGGCTCGATCCGGCCAAACTGCAAAGCTACCAGCTGACTCCGGCAGACGTGACCACCGCGATTACCGCGCAGAACACCGAGGTGTCCGCCGGTGAACTGGGCGGCGCGCCAGCCGTCGCCGGCCAGCAGCTGAACGCCACCGTGTCGGCCCAGAGCCGCCTGCAAACGGCCGAGCAATTCGGCGCCATCCTGCTCAAGACCACCACCAACGGCGCTACCGTGTACCTGCGCGACGTCGCCAAGATGGAACTGGGCCGTGAAAACTACTCGATCCTGGCCCGTTATAACGGCAATGCCGCAACCGGTATCGCCATCAAGCTGGCGACCGGCGCCAACGCGCTCGACACCGCCGAGGCGGTGAAAGCCAAGATCGCGCAGATGGAAAAGCAGTTCCCGCAAGGCCTGAAAGCCATGGTGGCCTTCGATACCACCCCGTTCGTCAAGATCTCGATCGAAGAAGTGGTGAAAACCCTGATCGAAGCCGTGATCCTGGTGTTCCTGGTGATGTACCTGTTCCTGCAAAATTTCCGCGCCACCTTGATTCCAACCATGGCCGTACCGGTCGTGCTGCTCGGTACCTTCGGCATCCTGTCGGTGCTCGGTTACTCGATCAATACGCTGACCATGTTCGCCATCGTGCTGGCCATCGGCTTGCTGGTCGATGATGCGATCGTGGTGGTGGAAAACGTCGAGCGGATCATGACCGAGGAGGGTCTGTCCCCGATCGAGGCCACCCGCAAATCGATGGGCCAGATCAGCGGTGCGCTGGTCGGTATCGCCATGGTGCTGTCGGCCGTGTTCGTGCCGATGGCGTTCTTCGGCGGCTCCACCGGCGTGATTTACCGCCAGTTCTCGATTACGATCGTCTCGGCGATGGTGCTCTCGGTGATCGTCGCGATGATCTTCACCCCGGCGCTGTGCGCCACCATGCTCAAGCAAGTGCCGAAAGGCCATGCGATGGCCACTACCGGTTTTTTCGGCTGGTTCAACCGCAATTTCGATCGCGGCAACCGCAAGTACCAGGGCATCGTCGGCTCGATCATCAACAAGAGCGGCATTTCGCTGGTGGTATATGCGCTGATCGTCGCGGTCATGGCGTTCGTGTTCCTGCGCCTGCCAACGTCGTTCCTGCCGGAAGAGGACCAGGGCGTGCTGTTTACCCAGATCCAGCTGCCGACCGGCGCCACGCAAGAGCGCACGCTCAAGACCATCGAAAAAGTCGAGCAGCACTTCATGAACAACGAGAAGGAATCGGTGGCATCGGTATTTGCGGTGGCCGGCTTCAGCTTCGCGGGTAACGGCCAGAACACCGGTATCGCCTTCGTGCGGATGAAAGACTGGTCCGAGCGCAAAGGCAAGGATCACGCCGTGAGCGCGATCGCGGGCCGCGCCATGGGTGCCTTCTCGCAGATCAAGGATGCGATGGTGTTCGCGTTCGCCCCGCCAGCGGTGCTGGAACTGGGTAACGCATCCGGGTTCGACCTGATGTTGCAGGACACCGGCGGCGTGGGCCACGAGGCGCTGATGGCGGCGCGTAACCAGATGCTGGGCATGGCCGCGCAGAGCAAGGTCATTGTCGGCGTGCGTCCGAACGGCCAGGAAGATACGCCGCAATACAAGATCACCGTGGACCAGCAAAAAGCCGTTGCGCTGGGCCTGGCGATCGCGGACGTGAACCGCGTGCTGAGCACCGCCTGGGGTTCTGCGTATGTTAACGACTTCATCGACCGTGGCCGCGTGAAGAAGGTGTACATCCAGGGCCAGGCCGAAGCGCGCATGGTGCCGGAAGACCTGAACAAGTGGTTCGTGCGTAACACCGCTGGCGAGATGGTGCCATTCTCGGCCTTCTCGCACGGCGAGTGGATCTACGCGTCGCCGCGCCTGGAACGCTACAACGGCCTGCCGTCGGTCGAGATCCTGGGCCAGCCGGCGCCGGGCCAGAGCTCGGGCGCCGCGATGGCGGAAGTCGAAAGCATGGCGGCCAAGCTGCCGCCCGGTATCGGCTACGAGTGGACCGGCCTGTCGACGGAAGAACGCGACTCCGGTTCGCAAACCACGCAGCTGTATGCGATCTCGATCCTGATCGTGTTCCTGTGCCTGGCCGCGCTGTATGAAAGCTGGTCGGTGCCGTTCTCGGTGCTGCTGATCGTACCGCTCGGTATTCTCGGTACGGTGCTGGCGACGTTCCTTTTCAAGCTGTCGAACGACGTGTACTTCCAGGTGGGTCTGCTGACCGTGGTGGGCCTGGGTGCGAAGAACGCGATCCTGATCGTGGAATTCGCCAAGGACCTGCAGGAGCAGGGCGTGGAACTGAAGGAAGCGACCCTGCAGGCCGTGCATACGCGTCTGCGTCCGATCCTGATGACGTCGATCGCCTTCGGCCTGGGCGTGCTGCCGCTGGCAATCAGCAGCGGCGCCGGTTCGGGCAGCCAGAACGCGATCGGCGTGGGTGTGCTGGGCGGCATGCTGACGGCGACCTTCCTGGGCATCTTCTTCGTACCATTGTTCTTCGTGCTGGTGCGCGGCCGCTTTGGCAAGACCAAGGCCAAGCCGGCACCTGACGCTACGCCAGTCGTGGAGGCACATTAATCATGACGATCATGAACAACATGCATAAATCCTTATTCACCCTGGCGGCGCTGGCGCTGCTGGGCGGTTGCAGCCTGGCGCCCGTGTACGAGCGTCCGGCGGCACCGGTGGGCCAGGCCTGGCCTGCCGGCGAAGCCTACAAGGGCTTGCCGGCAGCGGCAGCCGATGCCCGTCCGGTGTCCGAGATCCAGTGGCGCGAGTACTTCGCCGATGCGCGCCTGCGCCAGGTGATCGAGCTGGCGCTGGCCAACAACCGCGACCTGCGCGTCTCGGTGCTCAACATCGAGCGTGCCCGCGCCCAATACAACATCAGCAGCGCGCCGTTGCTGCCGACCGTGGCCGCTGGCGTGGGCCAGACCGCTACCCGCACGCCGCGCACCATGACCGGCACCGGCGAAGCGGCCATTACCCGCCAGTACAGCGGCGGACTTTCGCTGGCCGCGTATGAGCTGGACTTCTTCGGCCGCGTACGCAACGGCGCCGAAGCGGGCCTGCAAACCTACCTCGGCACCGAAGAAGCGCGCCGCACGCAGCAAATCAGCCTGGTGGCCGAAGTGGCCAACGCCTGGCTCACGCTCACGGCCGACCAGCAGCGCCTGAAGCTGGCGCAGGAAACCCTGCGCAGCCAGCAGACCACGTATGACCTGAGCCGCAAGCGCTTCGACGCCGGCGCCACGTCGGGCGTGGACGTGTACGACGCCCAGACCAGCGTGGAAACGGCGCGCAACGACGTCGCCACCTATACCGCGCAAGTGGCGCAGGACCAGAACGCATTGAACCTGCTGGTGGGCGGCACCGTGCCGACCACGCTGCTGCCGGAAGGCGAGCTGGTATCGGTGACCGAACTGACCGCTCTGCCGGGCAGCCTGCCGTCCGACCTGCTGCAGCGTCGTCCCGACGTGCAGCAGGCCGAACGCGCGCTGCGCTCGGCCAACGCCAACATCGGCGTGGCGCGCGCCGCCTTCTTCCCCAGCATTTCGCTGACGGCGTCGGGCGGCAGCGCCAGCCGCGACCTGTCCGGCCTGTTCAAGGCCGGCTCGGGTACCTGGAGCTTCGCGCCGCAGATCAACCTGCCGATCTTCGACGGAGGCGTCAACCGCGCCAATCTCGATATCGCCAAGGCTGACCGCGATATCTCGGTGGCGCAGTACGAAAAAGCGATCCAGGTGGCGTTCCGCGAAGTGGCCGATGCCCTGGCCATTCGCGGCACCATCGACGAGCGCCTGAACTCCCAGCAGGCGCTGGTGCAGGCGGCCGAGAAGAGCTACAACATCAACGAAGCGCGCTATCGCAACGGCGCCGACACGTACCTCAACTCGCTGGTATCGCAGCGCGCGTTGTACCAGGCGCAGCAAGGCCTGATCACCACGCGCCTGAACCAGACCAGCAACGCCGTCACCTTGTACAAGGTGCTGGGCGGCGGCTGGCAGCCGGAGGCGGCACAGGTAACGCCAGCGCCACAGGCAACGCAAGCAGTGCAGCCAGCACCGCGCGGCTGATCCTGCGACCATGCGGCGGCCGCGCAGTTGTGCGGTCGCCGCCTACCCAAGGAATTATCATGACCACTTCTCCCGCAAAACGGCGAGTCGATCCCGAGAAGGCAGCGGGGCGGCGTAACCAGGTGCTGGAAGCGGCGGCCGTTTGCTTTGCACGCAGCGGCTTCCACGGCGCCAGCATGTCGGAGATCTCCAAGCAGGCCGGCATGAGCGCCGGCCATATCTACAATTATTTTGACGGCAAGAACGCCATCATCCTGGCGTTCGTGGAGGCGCACTCCGAGTACGTAAGCGCCATGCTGAGCAACCTCGATTCGCTCGAGGATCCGCTGCAGGCGATGATCGACGACGCCGAGCGCCATGTCACCGAAGCGCTTGATCCGCAACCGTGGCACGTCTCGATCGAGATGTATGCGGAAGCCTCGCGCAACCCGGTGATCGCCGAGCGCCTGCGCGCGCACGAGGACTCCGCGCGTGGCCAGTTGCGCGAACTGGTCAGGCGTGGCCGCGAACGCCGCAACCTGTCGGTGGAGGACGTGCTGCTCGACAGCCGGATCGACACCATGATCGCGTACTTCCATGGCCTGACCGTGCGCGCTCTGCACCGTCCGGACATGAACCGTGCCGGCCTGACGGAAGCATTCCAGGTGGCGATGCGCGCCCTTCTTATGACCTGATGCAGGGGGAGAGCGTCTGTTGTAACATGTCCGGTATCCCCAACACGATATCGGAGCATCATGACTGCCTATGTAATCCCCGCCCATGACATCGTCGGCTTGCCAGTCGCCGGCACCGACGCCTTGTTCCCGGTGCGCCGCGTGTACTGCGTGGGCCGCAACTACGCGGGCCACGCGCGCGAAATGGGTTCCGACCCGGACCGTGAACCGCCATTCTTCTTCAGCAAACCGGCTGATGCCCAGGCCGTGGTGCCGGTCGCGCCAGGCCAGGTGGCCGAGCTGCCGTACCCACCGGTAACCGCCAACCTGCACTACGAGTGCGAGCTGGTGGTGGCGATTGGCAAAGGCGGCAGCAACATCGCCGTGGAAGACGCAGCAAGCCACATCTTCGGCTATGCGGTCGGCTTCGACATGACCCGCCGCGACCTGCAATTCAAGATGCGCGACGCCGGCCGTCCATGGGAAATCGGCAAAGCGTTCGACTACTCGGCGCCGATCGGCGTGATCACCCCGGCCGCCGCCGCCGGCGACATCAACCGCGCCGCGATCGAACTGAAGGTCGATGGCGTGACCAAACAAACGTCGAGCATCGACGACTTGATCTGGTCGATCGACGAAACCATCGCCAACCTGTCCACGCTGTTTACGCTGGCGCCGGGAGACCTGATCTTCAGCGGCACGCCCGAGGGCGTGGGAGCAGTGGTGCAGGGGCAGGTGCTGGTGGGTACGGTAGCCGGCATCGACGGCATCACGGTAAAAATCGTATAAACGATATCGATCGTTAGCGGTCAATCCGTCGTCCCCGCGAAAGCGGGGATCCATGGACCCGGCAATCCGCTGCACTCAGGCGCGAAGCACCTGATCAATCGCCATCAATCCCGCCAGCGCCCCGCAGGCTAGCCCCACATCCAGTGCCGAGCCAACGCCCGCCTCACGCGGATTGATCCGCACCAGCCGCCCACCGTAATCGCGCACCACCCGCTGGCTGAAATGCCGCACCGAGGGAATCGCCACCCCGGCGCCCAGCTCCACCACCACCGGCCGCCGCGCCCTGGCCAGCAACGCCTCCAGCCGCGCCTCCTGCACCGCCGTGCGCCGCTCGACCCAACCGCCGTCGCCAAACATCAAAATATTCGGCCGCGCCAGGCCACCGCAATGCGGGCACACCGGCGCTTCATTGAGCAGCCGGCAAGCCGCATCATCGACCTGCGGTACAAACCCGTCCGCCGGCCAGATCGCCTCGCAACAAGGCGCCAGGCATTGCAGGTGGTGAATCGAGCCATGACATTCTAGGATGCGCTGGGGATCGAAGCCGGCGCGCTGGAACTGGCCATCGACATTACTGGTGAAAACCGCAACCCCGTGCGCCATGCGCGCGCCCCAGTCCCTGAGCAGCGCAAAGCCCGCATGCGGCACCGTCGCGCGATAGAGCTGCAAGCGATGCCCATAAAAGCCCCACGCCAGCGCCGCATCGTCCTCGAACGTGCGCGGCGACGCCACGCTGGCAAACGCCAGCCGCGCCTGCGCCAGGGCAGGGTAGGCCTTCCAGAAACCGTCATTGCCGCGAAAATCGGGCAAGCCGGAATCGACGCCCATACCGGCGCCAGCGGCAACGAGCAGCAGGTCGGCCTGGTCGATGAGGGCGGCGGCGCGGGCGATGTCGGTGGAGTTGGTCATGGCGGCTGTGGGGGTTTTGACAGGAGAAGAAAGTAAATCTTACCCGGCACAACACAAACATGACAAATGCTTAAAGTGGCTGCTATAATCTTGGCCTAGTCGGGGCGTAGCGCAGCCTGGTAGCGTACGTGCATGGGGTGCACGGGGTCGGAGGTTCGAATCCTCTCGCCCCGACCAATAGAATCAAGGACTTGCAGCATAAACTGTATAAAAGCTCAGCGCTGTATATTAGACGGTTGTCTAATATCGGAGCTGGGCTTAGTCTTTTCAGCGCCGGCTTTCTCTTTGATCTACGCCCGCTGCAGGTCGATGTCGATGTCGATGCTCGAAATGTCCGGGGTCGATTCCTTGATGTGGATATTCGTGCTCTTGCGGCGCGCCAGCCCCGGCAGTCCGGTCCCCTCCGAGGTCCGTACGGACTGTCGGGATCAGTGATGCTGACTTCATCAAGCAATATTCCTTGTCTCAAGTATTGATTCTCGCGCTGCGTAGTGCTTCCGGTTCGAGTTCAGGATATTCCAAATGAATAGACTTCATGATCTTGAAATACATGTCGGCCATAATTGCTCCGGCAGCACGTCTATACTCGTAAAATTCGTCTTCAGTGCAATTATCCCGGACCAAGTAAATGGATTCGTTTAGTTGGCCGTATTGATCGACCAGCATGTCGTTTAGTTGAGTGGCAATTTCTTTCTTCATTTATTTAATACCCATCCTTGATGTCCGGTTCCAGCTAGGCTGATGTTCGTGCTTTTTTCTTGATTGCAGCCATCATTCGCTGGAAAGTCGGCTTTGTCTCAATTTCTCAGGTTCCAACTCAGAGTGTTCGTTATGGATGGGCCTCATTACATTGAGGTAAATTTCCAACATAATCTTTCCGATCTCTGTACGGTTATTCAGAAAATCTTCCTCTGAGCCCCCATTTTTTATGACCATCAGCGCTTCATTGAGATTTCCATTTGCCTGGTCCATCAAACTCAAGACCACTTTCGCGATTTCTTTGTCCATTATCGTCCTGAGGTGTGGCCACAATGCCACATGGCGGGCGTTGCAAATAATATAGCAAGCCAAGGCAAAAGGTAAGGCATGCCGGTGGGCGTTGCTACCCCTCCTAGATGTTCAAGGTCACCCCCACGCCCAGCGCCGCCATCTGCGCGCGCCAGGCAGTAATACGCTGCTGCCACTGCGCTTCCTCGCGATCGAGTTCCCCCAGTCGCGCTGCCGCTTGCGGCGAAAACGTCGCCGCGCAGCCAATAGACGTCATTGTCGCCACCACCGTGCGCACGCAAGTCGCGCACGGCGGCATCGAGCGCGCTGACCTGCTGCGGTGCGTCGCGAGCCAGGCGCTGGGCCGGCGGCAGCGCCGCGTCGAGCGTAGCGAGCTTGCGCTGCCGCTGCGCCTCGTCCAGCGTGCCGTCGGCCAGCACGGCCATGCGCACCACGGTGTCGTCAACGGGTGCGTCTTCCTGGCCGAACAGGCCGGCGCTTTCCTGCTGCGGATGGCGGCCAGCGGTTTTTCGCCGAGGCCTGCCAGGTAGTAGTCGAACAGGTGGCCCAATTCCACATCGATCACCAGCGCGTCGCCGGCGGCGACGGTCACGTTGCCGTCGGGCCGCGTGCCTTCCATCGAGCGCACGAACGCGAACAGATCGGGGTCTTGCTTTGGCGGTGCTGGTGCCGGCGGTTCGCCGCGCGCCAGTGACCCGGATAGCCCCAGGGCGGCGAACGCGCCGGCCGTGATCAGTGGCTATGGCCGATCAGATTGGCCTTGGCCGCGCCAGTGACAGCGAGGATTTGCCGGACTTGGGACAGCAACTGTTCGCCACGCACCTCGGTGCTGTTGGCGCCCGATATGGTGGCGGTATAGACCGCGACTTAAGCGGCCTGCGCTTCCATCTTTTTCACATCGAAATGAACCCTGTAACCAAGGGCGGAAACGATATTGACGAGCGCGTCCAAAGAAAACCGCGACACTCGGCCGCGTAGCAAATCATTTACCCGGGGTTGGGTAACGCCGCAGTGGATAGCAGCATCAGCCTGCTTCCAGGCGTTGTGACGAATAATTTCTGTGATTGAAAGCATCAACTCGGCGCGAGCCAGGAGATTCGCCGCTTCGGCTGGGGACTCTGCGATGGCATCCCAGGGATTGGCGAACGTCTCAATTTTTTCCATGTTGTTGCTCCTTCACCTGTTTATATCGGCGCTGCGCCAGATCGATATCGGACTGAGCGGTTTGCATCGTCTTTTTTTGAAATGAATGAAGCACAAAGACCGAGCCTTCGAACTGCGCTGTGTACACCATGCGGAAAGTGCCGCCCTTATCCCAAACCCTCGGGCGGCTCGTTGCCGAACCGTCCGCGCTTCCTGAGCCAGATATCGCCGGCCCTGACAGCAGCGACAGGGCCGACCGATCAAGCCATCATCAACGCCCCAACGCCATCACCTTGCCCCAAGCCGCCACAAAGTCCCCGACGAACTTCTGCTCACCATCAGCACTGCCATACACCTCGGCAATCGCCCGCAAGTGCGCGTTCGAGCCGAAGATCAGGTCGACGCGGCTGGCGCGCCAGGTGATGGCGCCGGTTTTGCGGTTGCGGCCCTCAAACGCTTCGGCTGCTGGCGATGTCGCCGTCCACACCGTGCCCATGTCGAGCAGGTTGACGAAGAAGTCGTTGGTCAGCGTGCCACGGCGGGTAGTGAACTCGCCGGCGTCGGACTGCGGGCTGTTGGTGCCCAGCACGCGCAAGCCGCCGACCAGCGCGGTCATCTCCGGTGCGGTCAGGGTCAGCAACTGGGCGCGGTCCACCAGCAGCGCTTCGGCCGGGACGGCGTAGCGCGTTTTCTGGTAATTGCGGAAGCCGTCGGCGATCGGTTCCAGCACGTCGAACGAGGCCGCGTCGGTCTGCTCCTGGGTGGCATCGGTGCGGCCCGGCTTGAAGGGGACCGTGACGGCGTGGCCGGCTTGCCTGGCCGCTTCTTCGACGGCGGCGGCGCCGGCCAGCACGATCAGGTCGGCCAGCGATACGCGCTTGCCGCCGGCAGCCTTGCCGTTGAAGTCGGCCTGCACTTTTTCCAGCGCGGCGAGCACCTTGCCCAGTTGCTCCGGCTGATTGACGGCCCAGTCCTTTTGCGGCGCCAGGCGCACGCGCGCACCGTCGGCGCCGCCGCGCAGGTCGGAACCCCGATAGGTCGAGGCCGAGGCCCAGGCCGTCGATACCAGCTCAGAAACCGTCAGGCTTGAAGCCAAGATGGCTGCCTTGAGCGCGGCGATATCGGCAGCGTCGATCAGCGGGTGATCCACTGCCGGTACCGGGTCTTGCCAGATGAAGTCTTCGGCGGGAACGTCGGCGCCGAGATAGCGGGTTTTCGGGCCCATGTCGCGGTGGGTGAGCTTGAACCACGCGCGTGCAAAAGCGTCGGCAAACTCGCCGGGGTTGGCCAGGAAGCGGCGCGAGATCGGCTCGTAGATCGGATCGACGCGCAGCGCCAGGTCGGTGGTCAGCATGGTCGGCAGCAGTTTTTTCGACGGGTCGTGCGCGTGCGGGATGACTGCCTGCGCATCCTTGGCAAACCATTGGTGGGCGCCGGCCGGGCTCTTGCCCAGTTCCCATTCGAAGCCGAACAGGTGCTCGAAGAAGTCGTTGCTCCACTGGGCCGGGGTCTTGGTCCAGGTCACTTCCAGGCCGCTGGTGATGGTGTCGCCGCCTTTGCCGCTGCCAAACTTGTTATGCCAGCCGAAGCCCTGGGCGGCGATGCCGGCCGCTTCGGGTTCGGGGCCGACGTTGTCGGCCGGGCCGGCGCCGTGGGTCTTGCCGAAGCTGTGGCCACCGGCGATCAGGGCCACGGTTTCCTCGTCGTCCATGCCCATGCGCGCGAACGTGTCGCGAATATCGTACGCGGCCAGCAGCGGATCGGGATTGCCGTCGGGGCCTTCCGGGTTCACGTAGATCAGGCCCATTTGTACGGCGGCCAGCGGATTTTCCAGGTTGCGGCTGTGGACATCGCCGTCGGCGTCGTCATCCGAGACCAGCACGCCGCCCGCTTTTTCCACGCCATCGCTGCCGTGGGCGTATCGCAGGTCGCCGCCGAGCCAGGTGGTTTCGCGGCCCCAGTACACGTCCTGGTCCGGTTCCCAGGTATCGACGCGGCCGCCCGCGAAACCAATGGTCTTGAAGCCCATGGTTTCCAGCGCGACGTTACCGGTCAAAATAATCAGGTCGGCCCACGAGATCTTGCGGCCATATTTTTGCTTGATCGGCCAGACCAGGCGGCGTGCCTTGTCGAGGCTGACGTTGTCGGGCCAGCTGTTCAGCGGTGCGAAGCGCTGCTGACCACGGCGTGCGCCGCCACGGCCATCGCCGGTGCGGTAGGTGCCCGCGCTGTGCCAGGCCATGCGGATGAACAGACCTCCGTAGTGGCCGAAATCGGCCGGCCACCAGTCCTGCGAATCGGTCATCAGGGCGGCCAGGTCGCGCTTGACGGCTGCCAGGTCGAGGCTCTCGAACTCCTTGCGATAGTCGAAGCCGGCGCCCATCGGGTCCGACTTGGCGGAATGCTGGTGCAGCAGGTCGAGGCGAAGCTGGTCGGGCCACCAGTCGCGGTTGGTGGTGCCGGCGTTGTTGGCCTGGCTGAACGGGCATTTCGATGCGCTATGGTCATTGCTCATGGTTGATCCTTGGTTGAAGAACGGACGGTTTCGTCGGTGGGCCTCATGGCACAGCAGTCTTATGATAGCTGAATGCCCGGGCGTTGCCTTCACCAGAAAGATGGGCATACCGGCAGTAATAAAAAATGCAACCTGTGGTTTATACTCGCGCGGTAAGTCCGTATCCCTTCACCCAAGGAGACATCCGATGAACACCGCACCACGCCGGCTCCTGCCGCTGATCCTGGTACTTGCCGCCTGCACCGCCACCCACGCCCAGGACCGCCAGCGGGACGACCGCGATGATCGCGGCCCCGATCTGCAACTGGTCTGTTACGGCGGCGCCGAGAAAACCACCGCCGAAGTCCACTCGGGCTACGAGTGGGACGCGCAGCAGCACAAGTACGTGCCCAAGCAAAGCGTTGAAACCGGCAAAGCCGATTTTCAGGCCACCATCACCGTCTCCATTCACGGCGATCGCGGCGATATCCAGTTACCCAAAAGCCTGATTCCGCCGCTGCATGGCGACAACCGCGATGGCTGGTGGCGCATCGATGACCTGCTCGTGGGGCACGACGAGATTCGCGGCAAGTTCCGCCTCAATGCACTGAATCAGCCGCGCCTGTCGATCAACCGCCGCACCGGAGCCATGACCGTCGATGGCATGATCAAGTTCAACGGCCGCTGCGATGCCGACGATGGCCATCGCAGGTTCTAGCAGCATGGCGCGCGTAGCATTCACGCTGGCGGCTCTCGCATACGGCGCGCTGCTGGCCGGCGCCGTTTTGGCGCAAGGCGCGAAGGTGTCGTCGCCGGTGGAACTGGCGCGGCGGGCGGATGCGCTCAAGCCGGGGCAGTGGGTGTGGGCGCCGCGTATTGCGCCCGCCGGGCCGGTGCTGGTGTACGTGGATTTGTCGCGCCAGGTCGCGACCATTTATCGCAACGGTGTGCGCATCGGCGTTTCGACCGTCTCCACGGGAAAACCGGGGCACGCCACGCCCACCGGCGTCTTCACCATCCTGGAAAAGAATGTGGAGCACCACTCCAACGCCTACAACAACGCCAGCATGCCGTACCAGCAGCGCCTGACCTGGGATGGCGTGGCCTTGCATGCGGGCGGTCTGCCCGGCTACCCGGAAAGCCATGGCTGCGTGCATTTGCCGTACGCGTTTGCGCGCGAACTGTTCGACGCCACCCGGCGCGGCACCACCGTGGTGGTGACCGGCGATGCCAGCCACGCGGTGACCACCGACAGCGCAGATGTCTTGGCGCCGTCAACCCTCGTCGGCGAACAGACCGGAGAGTTCTGGGCGCCGGAGCGCGCTGCATCGGGGCCGGTGACGATCGTCATTTCGCGCAGTGACCAGGCGGTGGTGGTGCTGAGGAATGGCGTGGAAATCGGCCGCGCCCGCGCCATCCTGCCGGCCGACAGCGATGCCACCCATGTGCTCACGCTGGGACGGATGCCACCGGCGCACCGGCATGGTTCTACGTTGGCGTAGCCGGGCATGCCAACGAATCCGGCAGGCCGGTAGATGAGGCGGTGCGCAACCGGGTGCAGGTGGCGCCGGATTTTTATGCAAAAGTGGCGCCGCTGCTGCTGCCCGGGACCACCTTGCTGGTGACTGCTGAGCCACTTTCGCAGGGCGCCGCTGGCACCCCGCTTACCGTGCTCAATGGGCGCGACTAGCACGCCTCGAACAACTCAGCGTGCGGCGCCAAGGCCCGCTTCCAGCACAAAGCTCGCCGACTCGTTGCGGCGCGCCGCGTTGCGCATCAGGTAAACACTGACGCGATAGACGGTAGCCGTCGGCGCCGTCGCATGAAACCGGTTGCCATCGCGCGAGCCCACGAACAGCGCCTCGTCCGCGCCCGCGGCGGTGACGTTGAAGTTGGCCGAGCGGTTGGCGCCTGTCAGGCGGATGTCGATCTTGGCGCCTGCCGGCACGGCAATGCTGTATTCGGCAGTCGCGCGGCCCTTGATCTTGCCGCTGATTTTCTGCAGTGGCGCTGCGTGGGTGAGCACGATCTCTTCGGGCCGTATCGGGTCGACCGCCCAGGCGCTGCCACAGGCGAGCGCTGCGCACAGCGCCGCCATCAAGAGTTTATTCATGCGGGTCTCCGGTTGGTTTGCGTACATGTATGTCGAGCTGCTGGTAGGGGATTTCGATGCCTGCAGTCTGCAGGGCGGCGAGGATGTTTTCGAGCAGCGCGCCGCGCACCTGCAGCCAGCCACCGACATCGGCCGTCCACACGCGCACGGCGAAATTGACGCCATTGTCGCCAGCGCTGGTCAGCAGCACCACCGGCGCCGGCTCGGCCGCCACGCCGGCGGTGGCGCCGGCCGTGGCATTCAGGATCGCGATCACGCGTGCCGCGTCGGTGCCATACGCAACGTTGATGGTGACCTCGAAACGGCGACTGCGGTCGTACATGGTCCAGTTGGTGAGGTTGCCGCTCAGAAGCAGGCCGTTGGGCACCACCGAGTCGGCGCCGTCGAAGGTACGGATGGTGGTGGCGCGCAGCCGGATGTCGCGCACTGTGCCGGAGATGCCGGCGGCGTCGATCACGTCGCCGGGCTGGATAGGCCGCTCGAACATCAGCACCACGCCCGACACAAAATTGTTGACCACGTTTTGCAGGCCGAAGCCGATGCCCACGCCCAGCGCGCCGAAAATGAACATCAACTGGCTGACCTTGAAGCCGGCGGCCGACAGCGCGAACAGGATCCCCAGCAGCAGCACGCCGTAGTAGCTGAGCGAGGCGATACTGTTGCCCACCCCGCGCGGCAGCCTGCTGTGGCCGGGCAGTTCCTCGCGCAGCAGGCGCCGCACTGCCTGCGCAACCCACACCGCCAGCCAGGTCGAGAACACGAAGACCACCACGTCGCCGAGGTGGAGGGATACCTCGCCGACGTCGATGCCCACGGCCAGCACTGAACTGCCGGCATTTTGCAGCGGCCTCAGCAGGCGGAAACGGTGCAGGCTGTAGACCAGCCATCCGACCAATCCTGCCACGACCAGCAGGCGGTCGCAGGCTGCCACCAGCGCCGGCCCCTGGCGGTGCACGAGGGTGCCGCCATCGGGCTCCGGCGCGCTGAGCATGCCGCGTAACAGTCCCTGGCAGGCTGTCACGCCAGCGTAGAGCAGGAGCGCCATGTAGCCGCTTTCGATCACGCCGCTGGTCAGCGTTTCGGCCAGCGAGATATTGCCGACCACGTTGCAGATGGCCGCCACCGCCAGTATCAGCAGCACACCCCATTCGAGCGGGCGCTTGAGACGTTGCAGCATGTTGTACCGCGCGGCATGCGGCGGGCAGGGTTGACGCAGCATCCAGACCGTCAAGCCCAGCGCCAGAAGGTTGAGCGCCAGCGTGAAGAGGCGGTAGAGCCCCACGTCCGCCACGATCGCCACGCCCAGGCGGTCGATCGCGTACAGACCCACGGCGATGGAGGGCGGCATACCGAGCCAGGCGGCAGTGTTTTTCGGCAGCAGGCGCAGCACCGGGATCAGTGCCAGCATCAGCACGAATTCCTCGACCAGCAGCGGCGCATCGGGCTCAAAGACCAGCACCGCCAGCAGCGACAGCAGCAGCCAGGCCGACACTGGCCGCCGCAGCGCGCTGGTGCCCGCTTCGGGCAGGCTGCCGTGGCGCCGGCTGCGCAGCGCCAGCACCAGGATCAACGGCAGCAGCAGGATCTGCAGTACACGCAGCGCTTGCTGGTTGCCGGTACTGGCAGCATTGTAGTCGTTGGCGAACCGGGCTTCGATGTCGAGGCCGCGCTGCATGGCGTCGAGCGGCGCACCTGCGCCACCGCCAATGCCCGACTGCTGCCACAGCGGCGGCACATCGATCTTCAGCAGGCGGCGGTCGATGTCATCGATGGCGGCGCCCACGTCGGCCTGGCCGCTGCGGATACGCGCCTTGATGACGCTGGCGCGCTCGGTCAGTTCGAACTGGGTGGACAAGGCCGCGCCCAGTGCCGCCTCGCACGCGTCGATCTGCACCAGCACCGCCTCGATACGGGTGGACATTACCGGCGGCAGCCCCCCGAGCGTGCCGGCGCCGCGCGCCGCCGACCAGGCCAGGCGGCGCTGCGCCAGTTGCATGGCGCTGTCGGCATATGGCGCGAAAGTGGCACGGGACTCCGCTTCCCAGCGCGCATAGCGGCGCGCATCGAATTCCCAGTGGCGGGCCAGGCTCTCGAGACGCATGATGGGCAGGGCGCGCAAGGCCGTGCCCCGGGCCGAGAGCAGCTTGGCGTTGACCGGCGCGGCGATGGCGTCGAGCGTGGCGCGCAGGCGCGCGAACGGCGGCGGCGCGGCCAGCAGCTGGCGGGCGACATCGACCAGTTGCTGGTCTTCGTCGGTTTGCTTGAGGATGTCCTGGATGGTGATGGGGGTGGCCGGCGCGCCTGGCGGCGGCGGTGCCGCTGCCGCAGTCACCAGGCCGGCAAGGGCCAGCATCATCAGCCAGATCGCCGTGGCGGCCAAACGCACAGGCAGGCTCACGGCTGCACGCGTTCCCAGGCGTAGCTGCCGCCATTGCCGGACACGGTGCGCCGCAGCCGGCCATCGGTCAGGCGATAGCTGTCGATGCGTTCGACGTCTTGCAGCCAGTGCTGGCCGATGGCATCGGGTGGGCACATCATGCGCGTGAGTGCCAGCGGACCGAGTGTGGCACGGGCGGCCAAGAGGGTGGTGCCCGCCATGGCGGCGATACGGACCAGGGTGTGCATGACAGCGTCTTCCACGGAGCGCGCCGGGTGCCGCCCGGCCGGAAACGTCGGGCTGCGACGCTATGGCTATGATACAGATGGAAATGCCGAATTGGTAAGATTCTTGGGGTGACCAAGACTCGCGCGGGTTAGCGACGAAATGTACCGCTCCAGGACCGTCTTTTCGCAGTTCCAGACCGTTTTGTCACTATTTTGAGAATTTCAGGCACTAGCGGGTTTGCCGCGTTGATGCCAAGATAGCGTCATGACAAACATCTATCGTAGTCAATTCCGCATGCCGTTTTCGCTGTTCGAAAAGTTGAAGGCAGAAGCTGGCAAGGCCGGCCGCAGCGTCAATGCCGAGCTGGTGGGGCGGCTGGAGCGAAGCCTGACGGACAGCTCCAACGACATCGATATGCGCATCATTTTCGAGGCGCTCGAACGGCTATCGCTGCGCAACCCCGAGTTGCGCTACAGCTTTGGCGTCAACCTCGGCAACCAGCGCGACGTGCGGCCGTCCGAAATCGAAAGCGGCAACTGGACCCTGGCCGCCGATCCGGACAACCCGGTGGCGGACCTGCTGGCGAAAAAACAGGCCGGGGTGCCGGCCAAGTAAGCGCCGAACCCGTGCACTGCACCGTCTTACAGGAAGCGATCCAGTAACTTCTTGCTGTGCTTGTCCAACTGGCGCACATCGCGCACCAGGAAGTGAATCCCGTGGATGTCCGAGATCAGGAGCGTATCGGCCGTCAGCCGGCGGATGTCTTCTTCGCCGCGCAGCACGAACTCGGTGTCGCCACGGTCGGTATTGACGGTCCAGGTGCACGGCGTGGCAAAGCTGGTCACGGCCACGATGCGGCTGATCTCGGGCATGAATTCGCGTCCGCTCAATTCCTCGCGCACCAGCGCGCCCACCGCTGCCGGCAAATCCTCGATACGGTCGATCCAGGCCACTTCCTTGCCGTCGTGATTGACCAGCGCAATGCCGTCTTCCGGCGCCTGCACCGGGAAGGCGCGCACCGCTGCCACGCCTTCGTGGACCACGCCATCAAGCGTGGTCAGTACCAGTTTGCCGAAGGGGTTGCGTATCAGTTCAAAGTTAATGCTCATCTGCTTCAATCCTTGCTGCCACGGTCGTCGAGGTCCGTGTCCACGTTGCGGGCTTGCGCCTGTACCAGGCGGTAGTACGCGCCTTCCTTGGCCATCAGTTCATCATGGGCGCCTTCTTCCACCACCACGCCGCGGTCCATCACCACCAGGCGGTCCGCTTTGGCCAGCGTGGACAGGCGGTGGGCAATCGCGATCGTGGTGCGGCCTTTGACCAGGTTTTCCAGCGCGCGCTGAATTTCTTTTTCGGTCTCCGAATCGACCGAGGCGGTGGCTTCGTCGAGGATCAGGATCTTCGGGTCGATCAGCAGCGCACGCGCGATCGAGATGCGCTGGCGCTCGCCGCCGGACAGGCCCTGGCCGCGTTCACCGACCATCGAATCGTAGCCCTGCGGCAGGCGCAGGATGAATTCGTGGGCGTGCGCGGCGCGGGCGGCTGCCATGATCTCGGCGCGCGTCGCATCCGGTTTGCCGTAGGCGAGGTTCTCGGCGATGGTGCCGAAGAACAGGAACGGCTCCTGCAGCACCAGGCCGATCTGGCGGCGGTAGTCGGAAATGGCCAGCGAGCGGATATCGACGCCGTCGAGCATGATGGCGCCTTCGGCCACGTCGTAGAAGCGGCAGATCAGGTTGACCAGCGTCGATTTGCCGGAACCCGAGTGGCCGACCAGGCCCACCATTTCGCCGGCCTTGATATCGAGGTTGATGCCGCGGTTGACCGCGCGGTTACCGTAGCGGAAGCCCACTTCGCGCAAGGTGATATTGCCTTCCACCTTGGCCAGCTTGACCGGGTTGACCGGATCGGGCACCGACGACACGTGATCGAGAATATCGAAAATACGCTTGGCGGCCGACGCCGATTTTTGCGTGACCGAGACGATGCGGCTCATCGAATCGAGCCGGCCGTAGAAGCGGCTCGAGTACGCGATGAACGCGGACAGCACACCGACCGTGATATTGCCCTTCGAGACCTGGTAAATGCCGAACACCCAGATCACCAGCAGGCCCAGTTCGGTCAGGAACGACACGGTGGGCGAGAACAGCGACCAGATTTTATTGAGCTTGTCGTTGACGGCCAGGTTGTGCTTGTTGGCGGTGCGGAAGCGCGCCGCTTCGCGCGTCTCCTGGGCGAACGCTTTGACGACGCGGATGCCGGGTATGGTATCGGCCAGCACGTTGGTCACTTCGCCCCACACGCGGTCGATCTTTTCGAAACCGGTGCGCAGGCGGTCGCGCACCAGGTGGATCAGCCAGGCGATGAACGGCAGCGGCGCCAGCGCGAAGATGGCGAGATACGGATCGATCGAGAACAGGATCACGCCGGTCATGATGATCATCAGGCAGTCGGATGCGAAGTCGAGCAAATGCAGCGACAGGAACACGCAAATGCGGTCGCTTTCGCTACCGATGCGCGACATTAGGTCGCCGGTGCGCTTGCCGCCGAAGTATTCGAGCGAGAGGCGCAGCAGGTGGTCATAAGTCTCGGTGCGCAGGTCGGCGCCGATGCGCTCGGAGACCAGTGCCAGCACATAGGTCTTGGCCCAGCCGAAAATCCACGCCAGCACCGCTGCGCCCACCAGGCCGGACATGTACAGCGCCACCAGGCTCGAATCGACCGGCGTGCCGTTCTGGTACGGGATCAGCACCTTGTCCATCAGCGGGATGGTCAGATACGGCGGGATCATGTGGGCGCCGGTGGACAGCAGCATCAGCAAAAAGCCCAGGCCCAGTTGCAGTTTATAGGGGCGGGCGAAGCGCCACAGGCGGAACAGGGTCCAGGTGGACGGCGGCGTGTACACCACCTTGGTGCAGACCGGGCATTCTTCCTGGTCCGGTTCGAGCGGCGCCTTGCAACTGGGGCACATGTTGGTCTCGTCGCTGATGACCGGCTCGCCGCTGGAATGGCTGTCGCGCTGGGCGGCAAAGTGCTCGATCAGGCGGATTGCCTGCAGGTTCTGGCCCAGCGTAAAACGCCAGGCGGCCAGGCGGCCGCGCGCGGACACCAGTTCCAGGTGGCCCACGCCCGCGTGATCGTGGTGTTCCAGCGACAGATCGAACGAGAACGGCCATGCCTGCCATTGCTCCTGGCCCGGCGCGCGCGCCAGCAGGCGGGTGTTGGTAATCACGACCACACCCTTGGCGAAACGAAGTTGCTGATCCAGGTCAACCTCCAGGGCACTTACAACGTTTTCCCCTTGGGAAAGTTGTGCCTGTATATCGGAACGCCAGCGGTCGGGCAGCTCGCCGCCGACGCTCGATATGGTGGAAAGTTGTTGGCTTGTCATTGTGTGGCGTACTCCGGATTCGGGAAAAAAGCGTTGTGTGCTGAGGTGCGTGGTTAAGTGCTTACTTACATGGCAGCGGCAGTGCAGGAATTCAATCGTGCATTGTCTCTGGTAAAAGTAATGAATTACGGTATTCTGTCGCTAATAATTGACAGAAGTTAAGTCAGTACTGACTTATTTGTTCTAGCGGCAAGTATAACGCACGGACAAAGACGCTGGTACTGCTTGATGAACTTGATCAGGACATGGGTGATGCCAAATGTGATTTGGCGACAGCGATATTACAGGGTTTAAAATACGGCGCGCGGCCACGGCCCGAGCCGATAACGAAGTTATAAAGTTCGAAACATGATCAAGAAGAAAAGCATAGAAATCCTCCGCGTCACCCACTTGCGCGGCCCCAATATCTGGACCTATCGCCCGGTGATCGAGGCGTGGCTGGACATTGGCGAGCTGGAACAATACCCGTCCAACCTGCTGCCGGGCCTGTACGAGCGCCTGACCACGATCCTGCCGGGCCTGCTCGAGCACCGCTGCGGCGTGGGCGAGGTGGGCGGCTTCCTCGAGCGCCTGCGCGACGGCACCTACGCCGGCCACGTGCTCGAGCACGTGGTGCTGGAGCTGCAAAACCTGGCCGGCATGAAGACCGGCTTCGGCAAAACCCGCCAGATCGGCGAGGACACCGGCTACTACAAGATGGCGTTCCGCACCCGCCAGGAACAGGTCGGCCGCGCCGCCCTGGCCGCCGGGCGCGACCTGCTGATGGCAATGATCGAGGATCAACCGTACGACCTGGCCGCCACCGTGGCCGAACTGACCGACCTGGTTGAGACGCTGTGCCTGGGTCCGAGCACCGGCAACATCGTCGATGCCGCTACCGACCGCGCGATTCCGTCGATTCGCCTCACCGACGGCAACCTGGTGCAACTGGGCCACGGCGCCGCCCAGCGCCGCATCTGGACCGCCGAAACCGAGCAGACCAGCGCGATTGCCGAAGGCATCGCCAGCGACAAGGACCTGACCAAGTCGCTGCTGTCGTCGTGCGGCGTGCCGGTGCCCGAAGGTGAACTGGTGACCAGCGCGGAAGCTGCCTGGGAAGCCGCGCAGGACATCGGCCTGCCGGTCGTGGTCAAGCCGTACAACGGCAACCATGGCCGTGGCGTGTCGCTCAACCTGATGACCGAAGCCGATGTCACTGCCGCCTATGCGCTGGCGTCCGACGAAGGCTACAGCTCGAGCGTGATCGTCGAGCGCTTCATCGTCGGTAACGAGCACCGCCTGCTGGTCGTCGGCAAGCGCATGATCGCTGCCGCCGCCGGCGAAGCCTTGTGGATCACCGGCGACGGCGTCCACACCATCCAGCAGCTCGTCGATCTGCACATCAATATCGATCCGCGCCGTGGCGAGGAAGAAGATTTCCCCCTTAGCCTGATCAAGCCGGCGGAAGCCGGCGAAACCATCCTGGAACTCAAGCGCCAGGGCATGGACGCGCTTTCCGTGCCGCTGGACGGCCAGAAGGTGCTGATCCAGGCCAACGGCAACGTCACCACCGACGTCACCGACAAGGTGCACCCGGAAGTGGCCGCCATGGCCACGCTGGCTGCGCGCGTGGTGGGCCTCGACATCGCCGGCATCGACCTGGTGGCGTCCGACATTACCCGTCCGCTGCACGAGCAGGGCGGCGCCATCATCGAAGTCAATGCCAGCCCCGGCCTGCTGATGCACCTGAAGCCCGAACACGGCGAGCCGCGCAACGTCGGCGCCGCCATCGTGGAACAGTTGTTCAAGCAGGAAGACACGGGCCGCATCCCGGTCGTGGGCATCACCGGCACGCACGGCACCACCATGGCCGCGCGCCTGATCGCCTGGCTGCTGCAAGTGGGCGGCAAGAAGGTCGGCGTGAGCTGCGCCGACGGCCTGTACGTGAACAGCCGCCTGCTGTCGCGCGACGGCCTGTCCGACTGGGAAACCGGCGAGCGGCTGCTGCTCAACAAGAACGTGGAAGCGGCGGTGTTCGAATCGAGCGCGCGCATGATCCTCACCGAAGGCCTGGCCTACGACAAGTGCACGGTGGGCGTGGTGACCGATGTCTCCGGCCTGGAAGACGTGGCCGAGTTCCACATCGACACCGACGACAAACTGTACAACGTGCTGCGCACCCAGGTGGACGTGGTGCTGGCCAGCGGTGCCGCCGTGCTCAACGCCGCAGATCCGCAAGTGGTGGAGATGGCAGATTTGTGCGACGGCGAAGTGATTTTCTACGGCGTGGAAGAGCATCTGCCGGCCATCGTCCAGCACCGCCAGGACAGCGCGCGCGTGGTCTTCCAGCGCATCCAGGGCGACCAGCACACCATCGTGCTGGGCCAGGGCTACGTGGACATGGTCAGCCTGCCGCTGTCGCCGCTGGTGCCGCCCGAGGCCGTGCTGGCTGCGATTGCCGCCGGTTGGGCGCTGGGCCTGACGCCGGAACTGATCGCCGCCGGTTTGCGCACCTTCGATGCGAATCCGAAGCGCATCCATCACTGATACGAAAGAACAAGCAGATTTATGGAAGTCATCCGCACCCGCGCCCTTCGTGGCCCGAATCTCTGGAGCCACCACACCGCCATGGAAGTGGTCGTATCGTGCCCGCCCGACCAGCGCGCTATTGCGCAATTGCCCGGCTTCGAGCAGCGCCTGCACGCGCGCTTCCCGGCGGTCGGCGCCCTGCACGCCACCGGTGAAACCATCTCGCTGGCCAATGTGCTCGAAGCCGCAGCCCTGAGCCTGCAGGCGCAAGCCGGCTGCCCGGTCACCTTCAGCCGCACCACCGCCACGCCGGAAGAGGGCGTGTACCAGACCGTGGTGGAATACTCGGAAGAAGCCGTGGGCCGCCTGGCCGTCGCCATGGCCGAAAACCTGATCAACGCCGCGCTGAACGACACCCCCTTCGACCTCGACGCCGCGCTCACCGAACTGCGCGACCTCGACGAAGACGTGCGCCTCGGACCGAGCACCGGCTCCATCGTCAACGCCGCGCTGGCGCGCGACATCCCGATCCGCCGCCTGACCGAAGGCAGCATGGTGATGTTCGGCTGGGGTTCCAAGCAGCGCCGCATCCAGGCTGCCGAAATGGACACCACCAGCGCCATCGGCGAATCGATCGCCCAGGACAAGGAACTGACCAAGAAGCTGCTGCACGCGGCCGGCGTGCCGGTCCCGTACGGCCGCACCGTGGAAGACGAGGCGGACGCCTGGCAAGCCGCGCAGGACATCGGCATGCCGGTCGTGGTCAAGCCGAAGGACGGCAACCAGGGCAAGGGCGTGACGGTCAACGTCAATTCGAAAGAGCACCTGGAGCAGGCGTTCCGCACCGCCAAGGAATTCCGCGACGACGTGATGGTCGAGCGCTACCTTCCGGGCCACGATTTCCGCCTGCTCGTCATCGGCAACAAGCTCATTGCTGCCGCCCGCCGCGACCCGCCGCAAGTGGTTGGCGACGGCGTGCACACGGTGCGCCAACTGGTGGACCTGGTCAATGCCGACCCGCGCCGTGGCAGCGGCCACTCGACGTCGCTGACCAAGATCCGGTTCGACGACATTGCCCTGGCGCGCCTGGCGCTGCAAGACCTGGAAGCGGACTCCGTGCCAGGCAAGGGTCAGCGCGTGATCCTGCGTAACAACGCCAACCTGTCCACCGGCGGCACCGCCACCGACGTGACCGACGACGTGCACCCGGAAGTGGCGGCGCGCGCGGTGGAAGCGGCGCAGATGATCGGTCTCGATATCTGCGGCGTGGACGTGGTGTGCGAAGGCGTGCTCGAACCGTTTGACGACCGTCGCGGCGGCGTGGTGGAAGTCAACGCCGCCCCCGGCCTGCGCATGCACATCGCGCCGTCGTACGGCAAGGGCCGCGCCGTGGGCGAGGCCATCGTGAACACCATGTTCGCGCCGGGAGAAAACGGCCGCATCCCGGTCGTTGCCGTCACCGGCACCAACGGCAAGACCACCACCGTGCGCCTGATCGCGCACCTGCTCACGGCCAGCGGCCTGCGCACCGGCATGACCAACACCGACGGCGTGTACATCGAAGGCCGCCAGACCGACAGCGGCGACTGCAGCGGGCCGCGCAGCGCGCGCAACGTGCTGCTGCACCCGGACGTGGACGCGGCGGTATTCGAAAGCGCCCGTGGCGGCATCCTGCGCGAAGGCCTGGCCTTCGACCGCTGCCAGGTGGCGGTAGTGACCAACATCGGCGCCGGCGACCACCTGGGCCTGAACTACATCACCACCGTGGAAGACCTGGCGGTCTTGAAGCGCGTGATCGTGCAGAACGTCGCGGCAGACGGCTACGCGGTGTTGAACGCGGTCGATCCGATCGTCGCCGCCATGGCCGCCAACTGCAAAGGCAAGATCATCTACTTCGGCGCGGACGCCGGCCATCCCGTCATCGCCACCCACCTGGCGCAGGGCTGCCGCACCGTGTACGTCGCGGACGGCCACCTGGTCGCTGCCGAAGGCAAGCAGCAGGTACGCATTCCGCTGGCGGAAGTGCCGATCACCCGCAACGGCGCCATCGGCTTCCAGGTCGAGAACGTGATGGCGTCGGTCGCTGCCGCATGGGGCGTGGGCATCAGCTGGGATGCGATCCGCCTGGGCCTGAAAACCTTCGCCAACGATTCCGACAACGCGCCCGGCCGCTTCAACGTGTTCGATTACAAGGGTGCGACCGTGATCGCCGACTACGGCCACAATCCGGATGCCATCCTGGCGCTGGTGCAGGCCGTAGAAACCATGCCGGCCAAGCGTCGTGGCGTGGTGATTTCCGGCGCCGGCGACCGCCGCGACGAAGACATCCGGCAGCAGACCGAAATCCTCGGTCGCGCGTTCGACGACGTGCTGCTGTACGAAGACGCGTGCCAGCGCGGCCGCGTCGATGGCGAAGTGGTGGCGCTGCTGCGCTCCGGTCTGCAAGGCGCACCGCGCACGTCGCACGTGCAGGAGATTTACGGCGAGTTCCTGGCCATCGATACGGCGCTGAGCCGCCTGCAGGAAGGGGATCTGTGCCTGATCCTGATCGACCAGGTGGAAGACGCGCTGGCGCATATCCGCAAGCGTATCGCCGAAGTCTGATCGTCAGAGTAAGCAATGAAACCGGGGTGCGTCCCCGGTTTTTTTATTGCCGGTAGCTATTGGCGTTATCTATGAAAGCCATAGATATTTATAGTTTTTATTTATCGCATCCAGCGTTTAAAATAGCCTCAGTCTATTAAACAACGAGGAGCCATAGCATGAGCCAGCCACCTATCACCACCGCCTCCGGCATCCCGGTCGCCGACAACCAGAATTCGCTGTCCGCTGGCCCGCGCGGCCCGCTGCTGCTGCAAGACTTCCACCTGCTCGAAAAACTCCAGCATTTCAACCGCGAGCGCATTCCGGAGCGCGTGGTCCATGCCAAGGGTTCGGGCGCCTACGGCACCTTCACCGTCACCCACGACATCACCCGTTTTACCAAGGCCAGGCTGTTCGCCAGCATCGGCAAGCAGACCGAGACCTTCGTGCGCTTCTCCACCGTGGGCGGCGAAAAAGGCAGTGCCGATACCGAACGCGATCCGCGCGGTTTCGCCATGCGCTTCTACACCGAGGACGGCAACTGGGACCTGGTCGGTAACAACACGCCGATGTTCTTTATCAAGGACGGCATCAAGTTCCCCGATTTTATCCACACCCAGAAGCGCGATCCGCAAACCAACCTGAAGTCGCCGACCATGATGTTCGACTTCTGGAGCAAGACGCCGGAGAGCCTGCACCAGGTGACGATGCTGTTCTCGGACCGTGGCACGCCGGACGGCTATCGCCACATGGACGGCTTCGGCAGCCACACCTTCAGCCTGATCAACGAGGCGGGCGAGCGCGTGTACTGCAAGTGGCACCTGAAGACGCAGCAGGGCATCAAGAATTTGCCAGCTGCCGTGGCCACCCGCATCGCCGGTGAAGATCCGGACTACGCCCAGCGCGACCTGTTCGGCGCGATTGCGGCCGGCGACTTCCCGCGCTGGGACGTGCGCCTGCAAGTGGCCACCGAGGCGGAACTGGCGGCATGGGAGCAGCGCACCGGCTGGAACCCGTTCGACCTGACCAAGGTGTGGCCGCATGCGGACTTCCCGTTGATCCCGGTCGGCGTGTTCGAACTCAATCGCAATCCTGTGAACTACCACGCGGAGGTGGAGCAGGCTGCATTGTCGCCGTCGAACGTGGTGCCGGGCCTGGGCTACTCGCCGGACAAGATGCTGCAAGCGCGCCTGTTCGCCTACCACGACGCCCAGCTGTACCGCGTGGGTGTGAATCACCAGCACCTGCCGGTGAACGCGCCACGCTGCCCGTTCCACAACCAGCAGCGCGACGGCGCCATGGCGATCGCCAACGGCGGCGGGGCGCAGAACTACCAGCCGGTCGATAGCAACGGCAGCAACCCGCAAGGCATGGGTCACGGCGAACCGGGGCTGGCGCTGCACGGCGCGGCAGGGCGCTACGACGGTCGCGGCAAGGAAGACGATTACACGCAAGCGGGCAACCTGTTCCGCCTGCTGCCGGCGCAAGAGCAGCAGAACCTGTTCGACAATATCGCCGGTCCGTTGTCGCAGGTGAGCGCCGAGATCATCGCCCGTCAATTGACCCACTTCGATCAGGCCGATCCGGCTTACGGCGCCGGCGTGCGCGCTGCGCTCAAGGCGCGTGGTGTGGAAGTCGCTTAACTGCACTACAATCTCCACGTTGCCACCAACGTGGAGTACCGTTTGAACCGCACCCCCGCATCCGTTTCAAACTCTGCCCAGCTTGGCCAGGTCGTCCTGGTCCTGCAGGGCGGCGGCGCTCTGGGCGCTTACCAGCTGGGCGTCTATCAGGCCATGCACGAGGCGGGGCTGGAACCCGACTGGGTGATCGGCACGTCGATCGGCGCCATCAACGGCGCCATCATCGCCGGCAATCCACCGGAGCAGCGCCTCGAGCGCCTGCGCCAGTTCTGGCAACGCATGGAGCGCAATGCGCTCGGGGTGACGTCCTTGCCGCGCAGCGTGGCCAATGCGCTCACGGTGGGGCAGGGCATTCCCGCCTTTTTCGAGCCCAACCTGTCGGCCTGGTGGAATCCCGATGCCAAGGTGGGCGTGGAGCACGCGTCGTTCTACCAGACCGCGCCGCTGCGCGCCACGCTGGAGCAACTGATCGACTACGACTACCTCAATCATCAGCAGCCGCGCTTCACGGTCGGCGCGGTCAACGCCCGCACCGGCGCCATGCGCTACTTCGACAGCAGTCGCGACGTACTCACCGCCGACCACGTGATGGCGTCGGGCGCGCTGCCGCCGGCCTTTCCCGCCGTGCGCATCGACGGTGAGCCGTACTGGGATGGCGGCATCTATTCCAACACGCCGATCGAAGCGGTGCTCGACGACGAGCCGCGCCGCAGTTCGGTGATCTTCTCGGTGCAGGTGTGGAACCCGGACGGTACCGAGCCGCAAAGCATCCTCGACGTGCTCGACAAGCAGAAGGAGATCCAGTACGCGAGCCGCTCCAGCAATATCGAACAGCAGCGCAAGCTGCACCGGCTGCGTCACGTGATCCGCGAACTGAGCCTGCACCTGCCGCCCGACGTGGCCGAACTGCCCGAAGTGCGCGACCTGTCGTGCTGGGGCTGTGGCACCACCATGCACGTGCTGTCGCTGGTGGCGCCGCGCATCGGCGGCGAGGACCATACCAAGGATATCGATTTTTCCTCGAGCGGCATCAACGCGCGCTGGCAGGCCGGGTATGAAGAGGCGCAGCGCATGATCGCCCTGCGGCCGTGGGAATCGAAGGTGGATCTGATCGAAGGCGTGGCGCTGCACACGCTGCCACCACTGTCACCGGCTTAACCCGTAGCGGCCCCCAGCACTTCCTCGCACACGTCGAGCCACGCGCGCGCCGCGTGCGACAGGTAGCCGCCCTGCCACACGTGGGCTGGCTGCCATGGCAGCGCCGGTTCCACCAGCCGCACCGCATCCAGCGGGCCAAGCGCCAGCCGATCTATGAACGGTTCCGGCAGCAGCGCCACGCCCATACCGGCCGACGCCATCGCCACCAGCCAGTCCCATTGCCCGCTTTGCGCCGCTACCTGCGGCTCGAACCCGGCTGCGCCGAACGCCGCGCGCAGCCTGCGCGTGAGCGCGAAGTCGTCGGTGAGCAGCACCAGCGGCAATCGGTCCAGCGCCTTGAACGGCAACGTGGCGCGGCTCTTGCGAAACGTGCCTTGCGCGGCCAGCGCCCACAGCGGGTAGCTGGCGATGGCGGCCGTTTGCAGTGCCAAGGCCGGGTCGGCCGGCAGCACGGTCAAGCCGATTTCCAGTTCGCCGTTGGCGACCTTGCGTTCGATGGCTTGCCCCGTGTCTTCCAGCAGCGTGAGGGTGATTTGCGGATGGCGTTCGCGGAACGCCTTCAGCACGGGCGTAAACAGCAGGTTGATCATGGGCGGGATGCCGACCGTGAGCTGGCCAAGCTCCACGGTTTGCGTGTCGTGCACTTCCTGCGCCAGGCGCCGCATCGAGGCCAGCATGTCTTCGCCGCGCGCGTACACCACGCGGCCGATATCGGTCAGCGCCAGTTTGCGGCCGTCGCGTATCAACAGCTGCGCGCCCGTTTCCTGTTCCAGCTGGCGCACCATCTTGCTGATGGTGGACTGGGTGACGTGCAGCGACTCCGCCGCCTGGGTAAAACTGTTGAGGCGCACGGTTTCGACAAAATAGCGCAGCGAGCGAAGGTCCATGAATAAAGCGACTGGGTAGCAGGAATTTAAGTCATAAAGCGACTGACTCGGCAATTCTATACTGAAACTCTATAAGAAGATCGAGGAGCACACCATGTATGAAGACCGCATTCGCCTTGCAACGCTGATGGACAAGGTAATGACCGCCGACCGCGCCGCCGCGCTGTTCAGCGACGGCATGACCGTCGGCATGAGCGGTTTTACCCGCGCCGGCGACGCCAAAGCGCTGCCGCTGGCGCTGGTGGAACGCGCGCGCCAGGCGCCCTTGCACCTGACCCTGCTCACCGGCGCCTCGCTGGGCAACGACAGCGACGGCCTGATGGCCAATGCCGGCGTGGTCGCACGGCGCATGCCGTTCCAGGCCGACGCCGCGCTGCGGCGCAAGATCAACACGGGCGAGGTGATGTTCATCGACCAGCACCTGTCCGAGACCGCCGAGCAGCTGCGTTCGGGCGACCTGAAAGCCGTCGATATCGCGGTGATCGAAGCGGTGGCCATCACCGAAGACGGCAGCATCATCCCCACCATGTCGGTCGGGAATACGGCCAGCTTCGCCCAGCAGGCGGCGCAGGTGATCATCGAGATCAACCTGGCCGCGCCGCTGGCGCTGGAAGGCTTTCATGACATCTACGTGCCGCACGCGCGGCCCGAACGCGAACCGATTCCGTTGACGTCGCCGCTGCAGCGCATCGGCGCCACCGCGATCGCCATCGACCCGGCGCGCATCGCCGCCATCGTCATCACCGACAGCGCCGACAGCCCGTCCAACGCGCTGCCGCCCGATACCGAGACCGACGCCATCGCGCGCCACGTGGTGGCGTTCCTGGAAGGCGAGGTGGCGGCCGGGCGCATGGGGCCGCAGCTGCTGCCGCTGCAGGCCGGTATCGGCACCATTGCCAACGCCGTGCTGCATGGTTTATCTGCATCGTCGTTCCGCGACATGACCATGTACTCGGAGGTGCTGCAGGACAGCGCCATCGCGCTGCTCGACTCGGGCCACCTGGCCGTGGCGTCGGCGTCCTCGATTACCTTGAGTGCCGCCACCCACGAGCGCTTCATCGCCAATCTCGAGCAGTACCGCGACCGCATCGTGCTGCGCCCGCAGGAGATCAGCAATCACCCGGAAATCGTGCGCCGGCTTGGCATCATCGCGCTCAACACGGCGCTGGAATTCGACATCTACGGCAATGTCAACTCCACCCACGTGGGCGGCACGCACATGATGAACGGGATCGGCGGCTCGGGCGACTTCGCCCGCAATGGCCAGCTGTCGATTTTCGTCAGCAAGTCGGTGGCCAAGGACGGCGCCATTTCGAGCGTGGTGCCGTTTGCCGCGCACGTGGACCACACCGAGCACGATGTCGACGTGCTGGTGACCGAATGGGGCCTGGCCGACCTGCGTGGCCTGGCCCCGCGCGAGCGCGCGCCGCTGATCATCGAGCAGTGCGCCCACCCCGACTATCGCCCGCAATTGCGCGCGTATGTTGAGCAGGCGCTGGCCGGCGGCGGCCAGACGCCGCACGTGCTGGAACAGGCGCTGGCATGGCATGCCCGCTATAAACGCGAAGGGACCATGCTGGTAAAATAGCGCGATCGATAATCATCTATTGGATCGACATGACCATCAAAATCAGCCAGAATTTCGACTCCGGCGCCATTGACGTCGTGCGCGCGGAAGCCGCCGACGCCATCGACCTCAAGCTGCGCAAGGACTCGCACGCGGACATCCATCAATGGTTCCACTTCCGCCTGCAAGGCGCGGCGGGGCAGGCGGTGCGCATGCGCTTCCTGAATGCCGGCGAAGCCACCTATGCCAAGGGCTACGAGAACTACAACGCCGTGGCCAGTTACGATGGCGAAACCTGGTTCCGCGTGCCCACCACGTTCGACGGCGCTGTCATGACCATCAAGCACACGCCCGATACCGACAGCATCTACTACGCCTACTTCGAGCCATACTCGTTCGAGCGCCACCTGCGCCTGCTGGGCGAAGTGGGCGAGCACCCGCTGGCCAGGGTACAAGACCTGGGCAGCACGGTCGATGGCCGCGACATGAACCTGGTGGTGATCGGCCAGCCCGATGCGCCGAAAAAAATCTGGTTCATCGCGCGCCAGCACCCGGGCGAATCGATGGCCGAATGGTTTGTCGAAGGCCTGATCGATTCGCTGCTCGACGACGCCAACCCGATCGCGCGCAAGCTGCTGCAAAGCTGCGTGTTCTATATCGTGCCGAACATGAATCCGGACGGCTCGGTGCGCGGCAACCTGCGTACCAATGCGGCCGGCGCCAACCTCAACCGCGAGTGGATGACGCCAACCTTGGAGCGCAGTCCGGAAGTGCTGTGCGTAAAGCAGAAGATGCACGAGACGGGCATCGACATGTTTTTCGACATCCACGGCGACGAGGCGCTGCCGTACAACTTCGTGGCCGGTAACGAGATGCTGGAAAACTTCAGCGACGAACGCCGCGCCAAGCAGCAAGCGTTTATCGACCGTTATAAAAACGCCAGCCCGGACTTCCAGGACAAGGTCGGCTACGCGGCCAGCAAGTACAAGGAAGACATGCTCACGCTGGCCTCCAAGTACGTGGGCCACCACTTCGGCTGCCTGGCATTGACGCTCGAGATGCCGTTCAAGGACAACGCCGATCTGCCCGACGTGCGCGTGGGCTGGAATGGCGCCCGCTCCGCTGCGCTGGGCGCGGCCATCCTGCAACCGATCCTGCTGTCGCTGGACGACTACTGATCATGGGCGTCGAAATCGAGCGCAAGTTCCTGGTGCAGGGCGACGCCTGGAAGACGCTGGGCGAACCGGTGTTCTTCCGCCAGGGTTACCTGTCGTCGCAGAAGGAGCGCACGGTGCGCGTGCGCATCGAAGGCGACCGCGCGGTGATCACCATCAAGGGCAAGAGCGTGGGTGCCACGCGCGGCGAGTGGGAGTATCCGATACCCATGCAGGACGCGGCAGAGCTGCTCGACGGCTTGTGCGAGCAGCCGCTGATCGAAAAGTACCGGCGCAAGATCACCAATGGCGCCCACGTGTGGGAGGTCGATGAATTTCTCGGTGCGAATGCGGGGCTGGTGGTGGCCGAGATCGAGCTCGGTGCCGAGGATGAGGCGTTCGACCAACCCGAGTGGGTTGCGGACGAGGTGACCGACGATGCGCGGTACTACAACTCGAATTTGATCAAGCAGCCGTTTTCAGGCTGGTAAGTCAAAGCCGCTGGATATTTGCTGCCAGCGCTAGCTCCGTCATTCGCGCGGACGCGGGAATCCATGCGTCAGGTGAGTCGTCCGGCTCTGCGTTAAGCTGGCGCGGCGCAACCGGTCTATGGATTCCCGCTTGCGCGGGAATGACGGATCGAAGTATAACGGCCAGATTCCAGGCTGGACTTTAATGGAAGTGCTCGGTGCCGGCCGGTGTATCTTCCGGCATTTCCGCATGCGCCAGCTCGCCGACCGGATCGGCAAACAGCGGCGCGCCGCAGTCGTCGCAGAACTCCACCACGTAACGCTCGGCATGGCGCTTGATCTGCGTGATGCCCGCTTCGTTCAGGTGGTTGACGATGTCGTCCATCGGCGTGACCGGCTTTTGCGTGGCCGGCAACATCGCGGCCGGGCCTTCCGGTGGCGTGCCTTCTTCGTCTTCCTGGCCATACAGCGGCCACACCACGCCGTAAATCACGTCGGGCGACGAACGGCGCGTGAACGCCACGCGGTATTCGTCGATCTGGCCTTCGCCATTTTCCTCGCCAAAACCGGCGATCACGGCGCGCAGTTCCGATGGTTCGATCGACAGCGTGTGCGTCAGATAGTGCACCGCAGCGCGGATCGAGACCGGGCGGATTTGCTTGTCCGCTTCGCGGCAGGCCATGTAATACGCTTCGGGCAGCAGCAGTTCCACGCCGCAGCCGGGCAGCAGGCGGTTCACCGTTGGTGTAGCCTGGGCGCGCCATTGTTCCAGCACGTTGGCGCGCTCGTTGGCGAAGTTGGCCTGGTGCGCCGGCATCTGCCAGCGGAACAGCGGGGCGCCGGCCGGCGCCACCACGGCCACCATCAGGTAGCGGGTGTCGGCCAGGAATGGCGCGGTTTCCGGCACCTTGGTGTCGGCCTTGAGCACGGTGCCCTTGAGGGCCGCCTGCGCCAGCTTGTGTACCTTGCCCCAGGTTTCCACGTGGCTGCGCGGCAGCTGGTCGATCGAGAACAGCGTGGGCGACATGGCCATCTGCGTGCCATCGGCCAGCAGGTGGGCCGAGAAATGGGCCGACAGCGTATTCAAAATATCGGCCGGAATTGGGCCCGAGGCGATGGCGAAGCGGGTCCAGGCCAGGATCGGCGCGGCGACCAGCAGCACGTCGTAGGGCTTGGACACGCCGTCGGCGGTTTCCAGAACGATGGAGCTCGATTCGCTGGCCGCTTCCACGCCGTCCATCAGGACGTCGTAGGCGTTGAGGTCTTCGCGGAACAGGGCGTTGAGGGTGGCGTCGATGGTGTCCTGGTGGCCGGTCTTGAGCAGCTTTTGCAGCTGCGCATCGAGGCTGCGCTCCCAGGCCCGCTCTTCGAGGCGGCTGGCAGCTTGCCCGACTGCCTGCGCATGGCTGACCAGGCGCTGGCTCTCGGCGGACAATTTTTGGGATGAATCTTTAGATGGACGACGCATGGCGCTATAAAGGTCTCAGGTAAGGGAAAGCAAACAAAAAAACGGATCGGTCATGCAGATCATAACCCTTATGCACCATATTGTAGATGAAACCCGCAAAACAAGGTCACCGATGGTGCAGGCATAAAAAAAGCGCCGGACGAGTCCGGCGCTTTTTCGATCACGAGGTTGTTTAAAAATGATCGCAGCGAGGCGCAGCGCCGCAGACAGTGCGCCTGCACGGCAAGGCGCTGCAACGACGCTGCGATCTTTTTAAACGACCGTTACGCGGCCAGCAACTGGCGCAGCACGAACGGCAGGATGCCGCCATGCTTGTAGTAATCGACTTCGATCGGGGTATCGATACGCAGCAGCACTTTCACTTCGGTGCTCGAGCCGTCCGCGCGGTGGATCACCAGGGTGGCGGTTTGCTGTGGTTTGATTTCGCCTTCGAGGCCTTTCAGGTCGTAGGTTTCCTTGCCGGTGATGCCCAGGGTTTCGACGCTGTCGTTGCCGAGGAATTGCAGCGGCAGCACGCCCATGCCCACCAGGTTCGAGCGGTGGATACGTTCGAACGAGCGCACGATCACGGCCTTCACGCCCAGCAGCTGGGTGCCCTTGGCGGCCCAGTCGCGCGACGAGCCGGTGCCGTATTCTTCGCCGCCGAAGATCATCGTTGGCGTGCCTTCGGCCACGTACTTCATGGCCGCGTCGTAGATCGACAGCTGTTCGCCCGATGGCTGGTGGATCGTGATGCCGCCCTCGACTGCCGAGCCGTCCGGCTTGGCCGGGATCATGCGGTTCTTGATACGCACATTGGCGAACGTACCGCGCATCATGATCTCGTGGTTGCCGCGGCGCGAGCCGTACGAGTTGAAGTCGGCTTTCAGTACGCCGTTG
Organism: Duganella zoogloeoides; assembly: GCF_034479515.1. Lineage (NCBI taxonomy): Bacteria > Pseudomonadati > Pseudomonadota > Betaproteobacteria > Burkholderiales > Oxalobacteraceae > Duganella > Duganella zoogloeoides. The sequence continues at coordinate 4,213,894 of NZ_CP140152.1, read as the reverse complement.
GCCAGCAGCCATTTACCGGCAGGACCGTCTTCCTTGATCGAACCGGCCGGCGAAATGTGGTCGGTGGTGATCGAGTCGCCGAACACGCCCAGCGCGCGCGCGTTGGTGATGCCCGCTTCGGTGACCACCGGCTCCATCGTGAAGCCGTCGAAGAACGGCGGCTCGGCGATGTAGGTCGATTCCGGCCAGTTGTACACCTGACCTTCGGTGGAGGACACGTGTTCCCACAGCTTGCCCGGGTTGCCCTTGACGTCGGCGTAGTTGGTTTTGAACACTTTCGAGTTCATCGCAAACTTCATCAGCTTGGCGATCTCTTGCGAGGTCGGCCAGATGTCGCCCAGGTACACGTCGCGGCCGTCCTTGCCCTTGCCAACCGGCTGGGTCATCAGGTCCACGGTCATGTTGCCGGCGATGGCGTAAGCGACCACCAGCGGTGGCGAGGCCAGGAAGTTCGAACGGATGTTCGGGTGGATCCGCGCTTCGAAGTTACGGTTACCGGACAGCACGGCCGAGGCGACGATGTCGTTCTGGGTGATGGCGGCATTCAGTTCGGCGGTCAGGTCGCCGGCGTTACCGATACAGGTGGTGCAGCCGTAGGCCGTGACGCCAAAGCCTAGCTGCTCCAGGTACGGCAGCAGGCCGGCAGCGGTCAGGTACTCGGTGACCACGCGCGAGCCGGGGGCCAGCGACGACTTGATGTGTGGCGCCACGGTCAAACCGGCTTCCACCGCTTTTTTCGCCAAGAGGCCGGCGGCCAGCAGCACGCTCGGGTTCGAGGTGTTGGTGCACGAGGTGATTGCCGCGATCAGCACGTCGCCGTTTTTCACGTGCACGCCGTCGGTCGTGGTGTAGGTCTTTTGCAGGTCGTCCGGGTTCTTGTTGAAGCCGTTTTCGGTGGTCGGTTTCGAGAACAGCTCGGTGAAGTTGGCCTTGACGTTGCCGATTTCGATACGGTCCTGTGGACGCTTCGGACCGGCCAGGGAAGGCGTGACGGTGGTCAGATTCAGCTCGACCACGCGGGTGTAGTCGATGTCGCCGGCTTTCGAGACGCCGTACATGCCCTGCGCCTTGAAGTAGGCGGCAAACGCGTCGATCTCGGCCTTGGTGCGGCCCGTGCCTTCGAAGTATTCGATGGTGGCGTCGTCAACCGGGAAGAAGCCCATGGTGGCGCCGTATTCCGGGGCCATGTTGGCGATGGTGGCGCGGTCGGTGACCGACAGCGTCTCGGTGCCTTCGCCGAAGAACTCGACGAACTTGCCGACGACTTTCTCTTTGCGCAGCAGTTCGGTGATGGTCAGCACCAGGTCGGTTGCCGTGCAGCCTTCGCGCAGCACGCCGGTCAGGTTGACGCCGATGACGTCCGGGGTCAGGAAATACACGGGCTGGCCCAGCATGCCGGCTTCGGCCTCGATGCCGCCCACGCCCCAGCCGACCACGCCGATACCGTTGATCATGGTGGTGTGCGAGTCGGTGCCGACCAGCGAATCAGGGTAGTACACGCCTTCGTTGTCCTTGTGGACGCCGCGCGCCAGGTATTCGAGGTTGACCTGGTGGACGATGCCGAAGCCAGGTGGCACCACGCCGAAGGTGTCGAACGCCTGCATGCCCCATTTCATGAACTGGTAGCGCTCGTTGTTGCGCGAGAATTCCAGCTTCATGTTCAGGTCCAGCGCGCCCGGCTCGCGGAAGTGGTCGATGGTGACCGAGTGATCGACCACCAGGTCCACCGGCACCAGCGGCTCGATTTTCTTGGCGTTGATGCCCATCTTGTAGGCGACGTTACGCATCGCGGCCAGGTCGGCCAGCAGCGGCACGCCGGTAAAGTCCTGTAGCACCACGCGGGCCACGACGAATGGAATTTCGTCGGTGCGCTCGGCAGTGGCGCCCCAGTTGGCCAGTTGCTTGACGTGTTCTTCGGTGACTTTTTTACCGTCGCAGTTGCGCAGCACGGACTCCAGTACCACGCGGATCGATACCGGCAGGCGGGAGATTTTGGTGCCCAGGCTCTTCTCCAGTGCGGGCAGCGAGTAGAACTTCGCCTTCTTGCCCGAAATGTTGAATTCCTTGAGCGTGTTCAAAGTGTTACGGGACATGACATCTCCTTCAGTGGGTATCGTCAAATGATGAACTAAATCGGTGCCGACCGTGCGCAAGCGTGCGCGGCCGGCCAAAACGCGTTACTGGACTGCAGTTGCTGGTGCTTCCGGCGCCTTTTCCGTGATGGCGACCGGCTGCAATTGTTCGGGGTTGCGGCACTCGTTGGCCAGCTGGCGATTGAGTTTCGAATCGAGCAGCATGCTTTTGGCCGGAATGCCGATCCAGATCAGGCCATACAGCTTGTTCTCGAAGCGCTGGGCGCCGGTGGTGGTGCCCACGCGCGTCAGGCGGTGCAGGCGCTTCTTCCAGCGCAGCGCGATGTGTTCGTCGTCGCCCACGTTCTGGTAGATCGCGACCTTGTTGCCCAGTTCGCAGTCGAATTCGGTCACGCTCGAATCGGTGATGACCGGCTCGTCTTCTTCCGGATTCGGCTCTTTCGGCACGACCGGCTTTTCCACGGCCTTCTTGGCTTTGGTGGTGGCTTTCTTGACGGGTTTCTTGGCGGCCGACTTGGTTTCGACAGCAGCAGCTGCCGGCGCGGTCGCCAGGCTCAGCGAGCCGATGGCGAGTCCGCAGGCCAGCAGGATTTTGGAGATGGACATCAGTTTGGTTCCAGAGGGTGAACGGGAGTAGGCAGCATCAATGCGGCAGCCGACTCGGGCAGGGTAAGCCCCGCGAGTCTGGCGCGCTGCAAGATGGTCCAATAATATCGGTAGCTGGCGCGGTCGTGCAAGCGCCCATTTTGGGAGATGGGGCCCCATTGGACGTTGGCTGCTTCGTGCAGGATGGCAGCGGCCTCGTTCACCTCGGACAGACGCGGCGTAAAGGTCTTGACGATGGGCTTGATCTGGCCAGGGTGGATGCTCCACATGCGCGTGTAGCCGAATTCGGCGGCGGCGCGCTGGGCGTCGTTGGCAGCCACGGCCGGGTCCTTGATCTCGGTGGTGACGTTATGCGACGGCACCTTGCCGTGGGCGTGGCAGGCCGCAGCGATTTCGAGCTTGGCGCGCACCACCAGCGGATGCGTGAACTGGCCCGGCGTGCGCATGGCGGCGCCGGGAATCGCGCCATAGTGGCTCGAGACAAAATCCATGATGCCGAACGACAGGCACTGGACCTGGGGCAGGGCGGCGATGTCGTAGGCGTCGCGCAGGGCGCCGTGGGTTTCGATCAGCACGTGCACCGGCAGGTCGCTGCGGCCGGCGTTGCCGGCATGGCCGTTGATGAAGGCGATCGCTTCAATCACTTCGGCCACGCTGTTGACCTTGGGCAGGACGATGTAGGCCAGCGCCTGGGCAGCGCTGCCGCCGGCGATGATCTCCACGTCGCGGGCGAAGTGCGGGCTGTGCACATCGTGGATGCGGGCGCCGATGCGGTGGTGGCGGTTGTCGCCGGACGCCAGCAGTTCGGCGACCAGGTGGGCGTGCGCCTCCTCGTTGCCGGCGCTGGCGCCGTCTTCGCAGTCGAGCGTGATGTCGAAGACGGGACCAAGTTCTTGTTGCAGGACGATCGATTTGCGCATCAGCTTTTCGGAGCCGGCGTAGTGGTCGCAAGCTGGCAGCAAGAGCGGCTGGCGATTACCCTGGAATAAAACCTCGGATGGATGCATGCAGGAAATGGGTGTAGTGGTGGGAGGGGAGAGAGTACCAGGAGCGGAAACGCAAACCGCGCTGCTCCTGGCAGCGCGGTGCTTGCTGCGGATCGGTAAATTAACCGGTTCCACGAGCATTCATGAAGAGGTGACGGTTATGGCAGCAGGTGCTTGACGCCTTCGCGCTCTTCGGTCAGTTCTTTCAGGGTCAGGTTGATGCGCTCTTGCGAGAATTCATCGATTTCCAGGCCTTGAACGATGGTGTACTCGCCGTTTTCGGTCGTTACAGGGAAGCCGAACACGGTGCCTTCAGGGATGCCGTACGAACCGTCCGATGGCACGCCCATGGTGGTCCACTTGCCGTTGGTGCCCAGCATCCAGTCGTGGATGTGGTCGATGGCGGCGTTGGCTGCCGACGCTGCCGACGACAGGCCGCGTGCTTCGATGATGGCCGCGCCGCGCTTGCCGACGGTCGGCAGGAAGGTGTTGGCGTTCCATTCCTGGTCGTTGATCAGGTCCTTGACTGCCTTGCCGCCGGTGGTGGCGAAGCGGTAGTCGGCATACATGGTTGGCGAGTGGTTGCCCCACACGGTCAGCTTCTCGATGTCCTTGACGGCAGTGCCGGTCTTGGCAGCAACTTGCGACAGCGCGCGGTTGTGGTCCAGGCGCAGCATGGCGGTGAAGTTTTTCGCTGGCAGCGATGGCGCCGATTTCATGGCGATGTAAGCGTTGGTGTTGGCTGGGTTGCCTACGACCAGTACCTTGACGTTGCGCGAAGCGACGGCGTCGAGCGCCTTGCCTTGCACGGTGAAGATCTGCGCATTGGCTTCGAGCAGGTCTTTACGCTCCATACCAGGACCGCGTGGACGGGCGCCAACCAGCACGGCGACGTCGACATCCTTGAAGGCGGTCAGTGGATCGGAGTGGGCGGTCATCTCGGTCAGCAGCGGGAACGCGCAGTCGTCGATTTCCATCATCACGCCCTTCAGCGCTTTCTGGGCTTTTTCGTCGGCGATTTCCAGCAGTTGCAGGATGACTGGCTGGTCTTTGCCCAGCATGTCGCCGTTAGCGATACGGAACAGCAGAGCGTAACCGATTTGACCGGCTGCACCGGTAACAGCAACACGCATTGGGGTTTTTGCCATGATGAATCTCCAAAGTAGGTATAGAACAGAGTCGAACACAGTCCAACATCATACTGCAATTTTGAGCACTCGCTACGCAGCGCATGGCCGGGGAGTGTAGGCCTGTGTCCGGCTTCTGTCAATTGTATCTTATGTCTTATATAAGACATAGAAGTTAGGGCGGTTTTTGCTGGACGCCAAAGGGTATTTGTGGTGAAATCTCGGTCTATGAATCCCGTCCCGCCCAATTCGAACAGCAACAGCCCAGCCTCAGGTGCCGGTGGCGCTGCCGGTTCGTCCACGGCAGCGACGGGGGTGCCAGCGAACGCGCCGACGACCTCGCCGACGTTCTCCCCACTGTATCAGCAAATCAAGGCGCTGATCACGCAAAGCCTGCAAAGCGGCGAGTGGAAACCGGGCGAACTGATACCGAGCGAGGTCGAACTGGCCAACCGCTTCAAGGTCAGCCAGGGCACGGTGCGCAAGGCCATCGACGAACTGGCCGCCGAGAACCTGGTGATGCGCAAGCAGGGCAAGGGCACGTTCGTGTCCACCCACCACGAAGCGCGCGCGCATTTCCGCTTTCTGCGATTGATGCCCGACGAGGGCGTTCCCCATTATCCCGAGAGTAAGTTCATCGAAGTCAAGCGCCTGCGCGCGCCCGCCGACGTGGCGCGCCTGCTCGACCTCAAATCCGGCGATGCCGTGGTGTTCATCAAGCGCGTGCAGTCGTTCGACGGCGTGCCCACCATCGTCGAGGAACTGTGGCTGCCCGGCGCCACCTTCAAGGGGCTCACCGCCGAGCGGCTGGTCGAATACAAGGGGCCGATGTACGGCCTGTTCGAGTCCGAATTCGGCACCCGCATGATCCGGGCAACCGAAAAAATCCGCGCCGTCTGTGCCGACGATGGCGCCGCCGCTCTGCTGCAGATCGCCGCGAATACGCCGCTGCTGGCGTCGGAGCGGGTGTCGTTCACCTACGGCGACAAGCCGGTGGAATTGCGCCGCGGCTTGTATCTGACCGAACAACATCATTATCACAACGAATTAAGTTAAGGGAGCCGGCTGCGGGAGCGCACCGGGACCCGGGCGGTGAACCGTCTTTGAACCGAACTCATGGAGTGGAGCAGGAGACTCTTGCAGTGCACAAAAGCTGCGGGAGGCGCACAATACGAGGCTGTCATACGCCAGTAGCATTGTTGCGCTGATAATACGTTGAGCTACGGAAAGTGGCCGTTGGGGTGTGTTGCAAAACACTATTTTGGTTATATGTAACAATAGATATTGGTTGTATGAGGGTAAATAGGCGAAAATCGATGTTTCATCCGATTTCACCCAATTTTTGTCAAAGTTTAGGAGGTCTTGTTATGTCAGAAGCCGTACGGGTCGCACCCAAAAAAGAACGGCCGGAGTTCCGTAATATCCACGTTACCGAACTGTCAAATTACCGCATGCCCTTGTCGGCAATCGTGTCGATTTTGCACCGCATCAGCGGCGTCATCATCTTCGTTCTGCTGCCATTCATCCTGTACCTGCTGCAGGAAAGTCTGCGCTCCGAGATCTCCTACGCGCACTACCAGGGTTTCGTCACCTACCCGCTGGTCAAACTGATCATCCTGGGCCTGGTCTGGGCCTTCCTGCACCACATGTTCGCTGGCGTACGCCACCTGGTGATGGACCTGCACATTGGTCTGGACAAGGATTCGGCGCGTAAATCGTCGGCGGCCGTGCTGGCGCTGAGCCTGACCCTGACCGTGCTGGTGGCACTGAAACTGTTTGGAGTGTTCTGAGATGGCAAATAACGTCAACAACAACGTCGGCCCGAAACGCCTGGTCGTCGGCGCCCATTACGGCATGCGCGACTGGCTGGCGCAACGCGTGACCGCCGTGGTCATGGTCGCATACACCGCGATCCTCTTGATCACCTTCCTGACCGGCCAGAATTTCAGCTATGAAGGGTGGGCAGGCCTGTTCGCCCAGCAGTGGTTCAAGCTGATCAGTGCTGTGACCCTGTTCGCACTGTTCTACCACGCCTGGGTTGGCGTGCGTGACGTCTGGATGGACTACGTTAAACCGGTCGGCCTTCGCCTGACCCTGCAAGCAGCCACCATCCTGTGGCTGATCGCATGTGCCGCCTGGTCGGTACAGATAATCTGGAGTGTGTAATCGTGGCAGCAATCAAATCTGCAATCCCTACCCGCCGCTTTGACGCGGTAATCGTTGGCGCCGGCGGTTCCGGCATGCGCGCATCCCTGCAGCTGGCTGAAGCCGGTCTGAACGTGGCGGTGCTGTCGAAAGTTTTCCCGACCCGTTCGCACACCGTTGCTGCCCAGGGCGGCATCGGCGCGTCGCTCGGCAACATGGCCGAAGACAGCTGGTTCTGGCACATGTTCGACACCGTCAAGGGTGGCGACTACCTGGGCGACCAGGATGCGATCGAGTTCATGTGCCGCGAAGCACCGAAGGTCGTGTACGAGCTGGAACACTTCGGCATGCCGTTCGACCGTAATCCGGATGGCACGATTTACCAGCGTCCGTTCGGCGGCCACACCGCCAACTTCGGCGAAAAAGCCGTGCAGCGCGCTTGCGCCGCGGCCGACCGTACCGGTCACGCCCTGCTGCACACGCTGTACCAGCGTAACGTCCGTGCCCGTACCCACTTCTTCGTCGAATGGATGGCGCTGGACCTGGTACGCGACGCCGACGGCGACGTGGTTGGCGTGGTTGCGCTGGAAATGGAAACCGGCGACGTCATGATCCTGGAAGCGAAGACCACGATGTTCGCCACCGGTGGCGCCGGCCGTATCTTCGCAGCCTCGACCAACGCGTTCATCAACACCGGCGACGGCATGGGCATGGCGGCACGCGCCGGCCTGCCGCTGCAGGACATGGAATTCTGGCAGTTCCACCCGACCGGCGTGGCCGGCGCGGGCGTGCTGATCACCGAAGGTGTGCGCGGTGAGGGCGGTATCCTGATCAACTCCGAAGGCGAACGTTTCATGGAGCGCTATGCGCCAACGCTGAAGGATCTGGCGCCACGCGACTTCGTCTCGCGTTCGATGGACCAGGAAATCAAGGAAGGCCGCGGCTGCGGTCCGAACAAGGACCACGTGATGCTGGACCTGCGCCACATCGGCAAGGACACCATCGAGAAGCGCCTGCCATCGATCCTGGAAATCGGCCACAAGTTCGCCAACGTCGATGCGACCAAGGAACCGATCCCGGTCGTGCCTACCATTCACTACCAGATGGGCGGTATTCCGACCAACATCCACGGTCAAGTGGTGGTGCCTGGCGCCGACGGCAGCCAGAAGATCGTCAACGGCCTGTACGCGATCGGCGAATGCGCCTGCGTCTCGGTGCACGGCGCCAACCGCCTGGGCACCAACTCGCTGCTCGACCTCGTGGTGTTCGGCCGCGCGGCCGGCAACCACGTGGTGGCCTCGAACCTCAAGCAAAAAGAGAACAAGCCGCTGCCGAAAGACGCGTCGGACTTCGCCATGGACCGCCTGAACAAGCTGGAAACGTCCACCGGTACCGAAAAAGTGCAGGGCGTCGCCAACGACATCCGCGCCACGATGCAGAAGTACTGCGGCGTGTTCCGTACCGACGAGATGCTGAACCAGGGCGTCAAGGAAATCATGGTACTGGACGAGCGTCGCAAGCATGTTTCGTTCAAGGACAAGTCGAAAGTGTTCAACACCGCGCGCGTTGAAGCGCTGGAGCTGGACAACCTGATCGAAACTGCGAAAGCGACCATCGTCTCGGCAGCAGCGCGCAAGGAATCGCGCGGCGCCCACGCCCAGGACGACTACCCGCACCGCGACGACGACAACTGGATGAAGCACACCCTCTGGTTCTCGGAAGGCAACCGCCTGGACTACAAGGCAGTCGTGACCAAGCCACTGACGGTCGACACCTTCAAACCGAAACCACGTACTTTCTAAGGCTAGAACATGGCACGCACTATCAAACTGAAAATTTACCGCTACGATCCGGACCAGGATGCGAAGCCGTACATGCAGGACATCACCGTCGAGTTGAAAGACACCGACAAGATGCTGCTCGACGCCCTGCAACGCATCAAGTCCGACGTGGACGATTCGCTGGCCCTGCGCCGCTCGTGCCGCGAAGGCGTGTGCGGTTCGGACGCGATGAACATCAACGGCAAGAATGGCCTGGCCTGCACCACCAACCTGAACGAGCTGACCGAGCCTATCGTGCTGCGTCCGCTGCCAGGCCTGCCGGTGATCCGCGACCTGATCGTCGACATGACCCAGTTCTTCAAGCAGTACGATTCGGTCAAGCCGTACCTGATCAACGACTCGATCCGTCCTGAAAAAGAACGCCTGCAAACGCCGACCGAACGCGAAGAACTCGATGGCCTGTACGAGTGCATCCTGTGCGCGTGCTGCTCGACGTCGTGCCCGTCGTTCTGGTGGAACCCGGACAAGTTCGTCGGTCCGGCCGGCCTGCTGCAAGCGTACCGCTTCATCGCCGACTCGCGCGACGAAGCCACCGGCGCGCGCCTGGACAACCTGGAAGATCCGTACCGCCTGTTCCGCTGCCACTCGATCATGAACTGCGTGGACGTGTGCCCGAAAGGCCTGAACCCGAACAAGGCGATCGGCAAAATCAAGGAATTGATGGTACGCCGCGCAATCTAACGGCGCAGTGGCGGGCGGCGGCAACGTCGCCCGTTTCGTTTAGAAGTAGCGCTCCAGCATGAACGGCGCGCGCAGTGTAAAGTAGTGACCCATGACTGAACCGAACCAATCTGCACATCAGTCGGACCCAGCCAACAGAGCGCGCCTGCGTTGGCGCTCGCGCCGGGGTCTCCTGGAAAACGACATCATCCTCACCCGTTTTCTCGATGCGCATGAAACCGAATTGACCGACGACGAAGTGGACGCGTTCACGCGGCTCCTCGACTTGTCGGACAATGACCTGATGGATCTGGTACTGGCCCGCAAGGAGCCGGACGGCGAAATCGATCTGCCGCACGTGCACGCACTGCTGCAGCGGTTGCGCCAGGCCTGACGCCACAAGCGGCAGGCCGCCAGGCACCAGAACTTTTTTCGCACCATCTCCCTAAAAGAAGGAAGAGTCCATGAACACCTCTGATAACAAAGCTACCCTGTCGTTCTCCGATGGCAGCCAGTCCGTCGAATTCCCGATCTACAAGGGCACCATCGGTCCCGACGTCATCGACATTCGCAAGCTGTACGCCGGCACCGGCAAGTTCACCTACGATCCGGGCTTCATGTCCACCGCGTCGTGCAATTCGTCGATCACGTACATCGACGGCGACAAGGGCGAACTGCTGTACCGCGGCTATCCGATCGAACAACTGGCCGTCAACGCCGACTTCATGGAATCGTGCTACCTGCTGCTGAACGGCGAACTGCCTAACAACGTTCAGAAGCAGGAATTCGTTGACACCGTCACCAAGCACACGATGGTGCACGAGCAAATGCAATTCTTCTTCCGCGGCTTCCGCCGCGATGCGCACCCGATGTCGGTTCTGGTTGGCACCGTCGGCGCGCTGGCCTCGTTCTACCACGACTCGCTCGACATCAACGACGCCAAGCAGCGCGAAATCTCGGCCATCCGCCTGATCGCCAAGATGCCGACCTTAGTCGCCATGGCATACAAGTACTCGATGGGCCAGCCGTTCATGTACCCGCGCAACGACCTGTCGTACAGCGCCAACTTCATGCGCATGATGTTCGGTAACCCATGCGAAGAGTACAAGGTCAACGACGTGCTGGTGCGCGCCCTCGACCGCATCCTGATCCTGCACGCGGACCACGAGCAAAACGCTTCGACCTCCACCGTCCGCCTGGCCGGTTCGTCGGGCGCCAACCCGTTCGCCTGTATCGCTGCCGGTATCGCCTGCCTGTGGGGCCCTGCCCACGGCGGCGCCAACGAAGCGGCGCTGACCATGCTGAAGGAAATCGGCTCGGTCGAGAACATCCCTGCCTTCATCGCGCAAGTGAAAGACAAGAACTCGGGCGTCAAGCTGATGGGCTTTGGTCACCGCGTGTACAAGAACTTCGACCCGCGCGCCAAGCTGATGCGCGAAACCTGCTACGAAGTGCTGGAAGAGCTGGGCCTGCAAGACGACCCGCTGTTCAAGCTGGCGATGGAACTGGAAAAGATTGCACTGAACGACGAATACTTCGTCTCGCGCAAACTGTACCCGAACGTCGACTTCTACTCAGGCATCGTGCAATCGGCACTGGGTATCCCGGTATCGCTGTTCACCGGTATCTTCGCCATGGCCCGCACCATCGGCTGGATCGCCCAGTGGAACGAAATGATCGCCGACCCGGAACAGAAAATCGGCCGTCCACGCCAGTTGTTCGTCGGCTCGACCGTCCGCGACGTCAAGCCGCTGGATCAGCGTTAATCGACGCACAAGCAATGTGAGCATGGGCTGCGGCCCATGCCAAAGAAGCCGCCCGGTGCAAGCTAGGCGGCTTTTTTCATTTTGAGCGTCGCTGCGCGTACGGAAAACGCAACGCTCATCAGTAATGAACTCTGCTAAATTGTATGTGGATGGTGCCGCTTATAGTAAGGGAGGTAGTCATGAAGCTATTCAAGGGAACTGCTGTCGCAAAGCTGATCGCCGTGAAACGAGAGATTCTGTCTCCCACGCAATTTATCGAGCTCAGCCGTAGCCGGCCAGCCGATATCAAGCGCGCCACCTACGTTATCCCCACCATCGGCAAGCCTGGCTTCGGTGCCTTCGAAGTTGAATACCATACAGCCAGGCTGGTGCATGAAAAATGACGGAGCCAGATGATGTTACTGCTTGTCTTCCGGTTCCAGCAATTCATCGTCTTCCTCGCGCACGACCGGTGCGCGGCGGTCGGGGCGGATGACCAGTATCCACCAGCCCAACACACCTAAGGTTACCTGCGGCAGGTTGAACAGGAACTTGGCGAGGGTCGCGTCGCGTCGCTGCGGCCACAAGGCGTTTGCGGTCTCCGCCATGATGTTGGTGTGGTAGAAGCACGCGGCCAGCATCAATAGCGAAGCCACCGCCCACAACAGCACGACATTGGTGATCCGGTGGCGCAGCAGCGCCGCGAACGGGTACGCCAGCACGCACGCGAAGCAGTAGGAAAACAGGTTGGCGGCCAGGTTGGCGAGGTCGAAGTGCGGCAGGATCACCGGCACCGCGCAGATGGCGACGCCAAGCATGACGGCAATGACGGGATGGGGCAGGGCGGGCCAGGAGTCGAAACGGTGGTTCATCGGTGCGGCGCAAAGTCGGTGGGACACCATTGTAGTGGCATTTGGTGATGCCCACCGGGCTGCCTGGCGACATTTCCGGGACAGTGCCCGGGCACTGGCGTGCTTGAGTTGCCGGTGACGCTTACGGCTTTTCCTGGTCCAGCAGCGCCTGGATCTCGGCGCGCTCTTTCCTGCTCACGTGTCCGCCGCGCAGCGCGGCCAGGACCAGCGCCTTGCCGGAGCCGGAAAAAGCTTTCTGGATCAGCTCTTTGAGTAAATTGGTCTGGATCGCATCCTGCTCCTGCCGCGGCGCATAGACATGGGCGCGCTGGCTTTCGTCGCGCTTGAGCAGGCCCTTGGTGTGCATGACCTGCAGCAGGCGCAGCACGGTGGCGTAGTTCATATCCGGCCGGGTGTCGAGCGCGGCGGCGTGCACCTGCTTGGCCGTGGCCGGGCCCAGCGCGAACAGCAGGCGCAGCATCTCGAGCTCGGCAGCAGTGGGTTTAGGTAACGTCGTCATCGATCTAGAATAAAATATCTAGATCGATTTGTCTAGTCCTGTTTCAGCGCATGCAGCTGCGCGGCGACGTGGTTGAACAGCGGGCGTGCCACTACCTCGGGCTGGGTGCACGCTGCATGCAGTGCCGCCAGCTGCGCGCGCAACGCCGGTGTCGCGTCGCTACGGTCCAGCAGCTCTTCCAGCAGCAAGCCGAAAGCGCGTATCTCGAGCTGTTGCAACCGTGCGGCAATTGGCGCGGCCGGATCGTAGAACGCCGCCGCACCGAAGTCGCTCAGCACGCAGCGGCCAAGATCGTCGTGCAGGATGTTGTGTGCGTACAGGTCGCCGTGCAGGATGCCGCGTTCATGCAGCTGGGCCGCCGCTGCCGCCGCGCCGTGGGCGATCGCCAGCATGGCCGGCCAGCTCAAACGCTTGTCGTCGTCGTAGACATCGCGCGTGCAGCTGGCAAAGCTCGGTGGTCCGGCCAGGTTGACGAAGGCGGGATCGAGCAACGCCATCACCAGCCCCTGCGCCTGGTCCGGGTGACTGGCGATGCGGCCCAGCACCGGGATCAGGTGCGGATGCAGGCCGGCCGCCACGCAGGCCGCCATTTCGTTGAGCGGCGAACCGTCGCTGGTCATCTCGCCCTTGTAGAGCTTGACCGCCACCGGCGTGCTGGCGCCGTCATGCTGCCAGTCGGCGCGGTGGATCACGCCCGAGGCGCCTTCGCCCAGCTGCTGTTGCAGCGCCAATTGCTGCCATGCGATGAGCGGGGCGGGCGCCGCACTCATTGCCTGCGCGCGGTCAAAGCCCCACGGATTGCCGGCGCACGCCAGCCAGGCCAGGCGCGGCAGCCTGGTCAGCCAGGCGGGCAGCGCCTCGAACGCGTTGGCGGCCAGGCGCAGCAATTCCAGCTGGTGCAGGTTGGCCATGGTGTCCGGCAGCGTTTTTAAGCGATTGCCCGACAACATCAGCTTTTGCAAGGCCGGGCGGCGGCCCAGCTCGTCGGGCAGGTCCTCGATGCGGTTGTCGGTCAACACCAGCCAGCGCAGCGCCGGTGGCAGCGCCGAGGCCGGCACCGAGGCGATCTGGTTGGCCTTGAAGCCGACCATGGTCAGCGCCGGCATGCTCCCCAGCATGGCGGGCAGTTCCGTAAAACGGTTGTTGGAGCAGAACAGGATGCGCAGCTTGTGCAGGCGCGGCAGGTCGTCGGGCAGGGCGGCGAGGGCGTTGCCGGTCAGGTCGAGGATTTCCAGCGTGTCGGCCAGGTCGAAGATTTCGCGCGGGAATTCGGTGAGGCCGGCGCGCAATTGCAGGCGCGTGATGCCCTGCAATGCGCCGGCGCGCAACTGCTCAAGTGTGTGCATGGGAAGTGAAGGATATGCTAAAGCCGGCAGTCTAGCATTCGCCACTCCCCATCACCTGCTTATCACCTGCTTACCACTTCATTTCGCCCTTGGTGACCTTGGCGCTGGTCTCGAGCGCGGCAGGCAGGCCAGCGGTCGGGTACAGCTGCTTCATGCGGGCGATCAGGGCGGCGCTGTCGGCTGCCTTGGCAGTCTCGGCTTCAAAGTGCACCAGGTAGTCGCGGGTAAAACCGACGGCGGCTGGCGTCAGCGGCGTACCGGGTTTGAAGTGGCCCGGCACCACGGTAACCGGTTTCAGCGCGTCGATGCCGGCCAGCGTGGTCAGCCAGTTTTTGCGCGATTCGGCGGTTTGCGTGTCGGCCACCCAGACGTGCAGGTCGTTGAATACCACCACGCCACCGACGACTGCCTTGATCGATGGAATCCATACGTAGCTGCGGTCCGGCGTCGGGCCTTTCAAACCTTCGATTTTCAGGCTCTGGCCTTCCAAGGTGATGGTGTCACCCTTCAACACCTGCGGCACGATCACGGATTTTGGCGCGTTGTCTTTCAGGATAGGACCCCAGTAGGCGACCTTGGCATCTTTTTTCTTTTCGATGCCGGCCACGGTTGGCGCGGTGGCGACAATTTTGGCATCGGGGAAGGCGGCGTGGATTACGTCGAGGCCAAAATAGAAATCGGGGTCGCTGTGGCTGATGTACACGGTGGTCAGCTTTTTGCCGCTGGCGCGGATTTTCTCGGCCAGCTTGACGGCTTCGCCGCGCGAGAACTGCGCATCGACCAACACGGCATCGCTGTCGCCAGTGACCAGCACGGAAGCGACCGGGAAAATCGCCGCTTCGCCCGGGTTGAAGACTTCAAGTTTTAACGGCCCACCAAAGGCAGGGGCGGTAACGACAGCGGCAGCAAGGGTGGCGGACAGGATGGTGTGCTTGATCATGATGGTCTCGGTGTTGGTGAAAGGTGCCCCATCTTAAATTGCTTGATACGGTAGAAAAATCGGGTAATCTGCGCATCTCAATTGCATAATCCGGACGAATCATGGATCGCATCACCGCCGCACAAGTGTTTGTCAGCATCGCCGAGCGCGGCAGCATGATCGCGGCGGCCGAGGCGCAGGGCATGTCGCGCGCCATGGTCACGCGCTACCTGGCTGAAATGGAAGAGTGGGCTGGCGCGCGCCTGCTGCACCGGAGCACCCGGCGCCTGAGCCTGACCGACGCCGGTGACGTCACCCTGGCGCGCTGCCGCGCCATGCTCGAGCTGGCCGGCGCCATGCCGGTGGCAGCCGACGATGTCGCCTCGCCGCAAGGCCTGCTGCGCATCGCCTGCTCGCAGTCGCTGGCCCAGACCACGCTGGCGCCCGCCATCACGGCGTTCCTGCGCCAGTACCCGCGCGTGACCGTCGATGTGCAGGTGGACAGCCGCGCGGTCAACCTGGTCGAGCAGCGCATCGACCTGGCGCTGCGCATCACCAATGCGCTCGAGCCGAACCTGATCGCGCGCAGCCTGGCCGTGTGCGAGTCGGTCGCTTGCGCGGCGCCGGCCTACCTGGCCGCGTACGGCACGCCGGCGCACCCGCACGAACTGGCCGGCCATAACTGCCTGACCTACACGTATTTCGGCAAGAGCCTGTGGCAGTTTACCGATGCCGATGGCGAGGCGGTCTCGGTGCCGGTGGGCGGCAACCTGTCTGCCAACGAAGATACGGTGTTATTGCGGGCGGCAGTGGCGGGTGCCGGCGTGGTGATGCAGCCAGTTTACAGCGTGGCCAGGCTGATCGCCGACGGCGACTTGGTGCCTTTGTTGCCGACATACGTTCCGCAGAGCATGGGCATTCACGGAATTTATACCTCCAGACAACACATGGCGCCGGCGTTGCGCGCCATGCTCGATTTTTTGCTGGACTGGTTCGCGACCGACCCCACATGGTTAAGTGTGAGCAACGTTCGGCCTAAATAATCCAAAATGCCGTTAAAAATGAGAAAACATTGCCCGCCGAGGTAGGTAGTATGCGGCTTAAGTGAAAATTAACCTTGAAAGATTTAGTCGAAAATAAATCACAAACGCGAGCACAGGCGGTTGTTACGCTACAATACCGGTGCTATGCTAAGTGGCTGTTTTTTGATGCAGACGTTTTTTTGAGAACTACCCTGAATTTTTAGCCCTTCCCCACAACTTGATGTGCAATCCGCTAACCGGTCAGGCCGTGTCGCGGAAGGTTAGACTAACCCGCTAATTCCTCGCGAAACGCGAAGAAAGGTGAGCAACAAATGCAACAATCCTCGTCCAATTCCTACCTGTTTGGTGGGAACGCACCGTACGTTGAAGAACTGTACGAAGCGTATCTCAACAATCCAGGCTCCGTACCAGACAACTGGCGCGCCTACTTCGACGCCATGCAGCACGTACCGGCCGTCGATGGCACCAACAAGCCCGACGTCGCCCATGCTTCCGTCATCGCCTCGTTTGCCGAGCGCGCAAAATCGGGTCCGATCCGCACCGTGGTTGCTTCCGCCGACGCCGAAATGGGCCGCAAGCGTGTTGCTGCAACCCAACTGATCGCTGCCTACCGCTACCTCGGTTCGCGCTGGGCCAACCTGGACCCGCTGCAGCGCCAGGAGCGTCCATCGATCAATGAACTGGAGCCAAGCTTCTACGGCTTCACCGATGCTGACATGGATACCGTGTTCAACATCAGCAACACCTATTTTGGCCCCGAAACCGCGACCCTGCGCGACCTGCTGAACTACCTGCGCGACACCTACACCCGTTCGATCGGCGCAGAGTATATGTACATCTCCGATCCAGCCGAAAAGCGCTGGTTGCAGGAGCGCCTGGAATCGATCCGTTCCACCCCGAATTTCACCGCAGAAAAGAAAAAGCACATCCTCGAGCGCCTGACCGCTGCCGAAGGCCTGGAGCGCTATCTGCACACCAAGTACGTCGGCCAGAAGCGTTTCTCGCTCGAAGGCGGCGAAACCTTCATCGCGTCGATCGATGAAATCATCCAGCGCGCCGGCGAAAAAGGCGTGCAGGAAATCGTCATCGGCATGGCCCACCGTGGCCGCCTGAACGTCCTGGTCAACACCCTGGGCAAGGCGCCGAAAGACCTGTTCGAAGAATTCGAAGGCAAGCACGGCGACGACCTGCCAGCCGGCGACGTCAAGTACCACCAGGGTTTCTCGTCGGACATCTCCACCGCAGGCGGCCCGGTCCACCTGTCGCTGGCGTTCAACCCGTCGCACCTGGAAATCGTCAACCCGGTGGTTGAAGGTTCCGTGAAAGCCCGTATGGATCGCCGTGGGGACCACCTGGGCAAGCAAGTGCTGCCGATCCTGGTGCACGGCGATGCAGCATTCGCCGGCCAGGGCGTGGTCATGGAAACGCTGAATCTGGCGCAAACCCGTGGCTACGGTACCGGCGGTACCGTGCACATTGTCATCAACAACCAGATCGGTTTCACTACCTCCGATCCGCGCGACGCCCGTTCGACCATCTACTGCTCGGACGTGGTCAAGATGATCGAAGCGCCGGTGCTGCACGTGAATGCCGACGATCCTGAAGCCGTGGTGCTGGCCTCGCAAATCGCGATGGACTACCGCCTGCAGTTCCAGAAAGACATCGTTGTCGACATCATCTGCTACCGCAAACTCGGTCACAACGAACAAGATACGCCAGCGCTGACCCAGCCGCTGATGTACAAGAAAATCGGCCAGCACCCAGGCACCCGCAAGCTGTACGCGGACAAACTGGTCGCGCAAACCGTGATCGCAGCCGATGGCGGCGAACAAATGCAAGCTGCGTTCCGCGATGCGATGGACGCCGGCAAGCACACTGTCGATCCAGTGATTTCCAACTTCAAGAACAAGTTCGCGGTCGACTGGCTGCCGTTCCTGAACAAGAAATGGACCGACTCGGCCGACACCGCCGTGCCGATGACTGAACTGAAACGCCTGGCCACCCGCATCACCACCGTGCCGGAAGACTTCAAGGTCCACTCGCTGGTTGAAAAAGTACTGGGCGACCGTGGCACCATGGGCCGTGGCGAAATGAACCTGGACTGGGGCATGGGCGAACACCTGGCCTACGCGTCGCTGGTTGCGTCCGGCTACGCCGTGCGCCTGACCGGCCAGGATGCCGGTCGCGGTACCTTCGTGCACCGTCACGCTGTACTGCACGATCAAAAACGCGAGCGTTGGGATTCGGGCACCTACGTGCCACTGCAAAACATCGCCGAAGGCCAGGCGCCGTTCACCGTGATCGACTCCGTGCTGTCCGAAGAAGCGGTACTGGGCTTCGAATACGGCTACTCGACCGCAGAACCGAACACCCTGACGATCTGGGAAGCCCAGTTCGGCGACTTCGTCAACGGCGCGCAAGTCGTGATCGACCAGTTCATCAGCTCCGGCGAAGTGAAATGGGGCCGCGCTTCGGGCCTGGTAATGATGCTGCCACACGGTTACGAAGGCCAGGGTCCGGAGCACTCGTCCGCACGTCCTGAGCGTTTCCTGCAACTGTGCGCCGACAACAACATGCAAGTTGTGCAGCCGACCACGGCATCGCAGATCTTCCACGTGCTGCGTCGCCAGATGGTGCGCCAGTTCCGCAAGCCGCTGGTCATCCTCACGCCGAAATCGCTGCTGCGTAACAAGGATGCCGGCTCGCCGCTGACCGACCTGGCCAAGGGCGCCTTCCAGACCGTGATCGGCGAAGTCGATCAGGCCATCGAAGCGGACAAAGTCAAACGCGTGATCGCTTGCTCGGGCAAGGTTTACTACGACCTGATCAACGCACGCAAGACGCGCGGCCAGCTTGATACCGCCATCATCCGTGTCGAACAGCTGTATCCGTTCCCGCACAAGGCTTTCGCTGCCGAACTGAAGAAGTTCCCGAAACTGGCCGAAGTGGTATGGGCGCAGGACGAGCCGCAGAATCAGGGCCCATGGTTCCAGATTCAGCACAACATCTTCGAGAGCATGGACGCCGGCCAGCGCCTGGCCTACGCCGGTCGTCCGGCATCGGCTTCGCCGGCTGTCGGTTACTACGACAAGCACTACGCCCAGCAAAAAGACCTGCTGGAAACGGCGTTCTCGAAGCTCAAGGGCTTCATCCTGACGAAATAAGTTTTCGGCGCCGCGCGGCTCGTTCGCCGGCGCCGTACCCGGTTCATCACACTTTTTGACGGAGCGCCGCCTTGCTACGCGGGGTGGCGCCGCAATAACAAAATATACGGAGTTTTTCATGGCACAAATCGAAGTTAAAGTACCCCAATTGTCGGAATCGGTTGCAGAAGCCACCATGCTGACCTGGCATAAAAAAGTCGGCGACGCTGTGGCGCGCGACGAAAACCTGATCGACATCGAGACCGACAAGGTCGTACTGGAACTGCCAGCACCAGCGGCCGGCGTACTGGTCAAAATCATCAAGGGCGACGGCACCACCGTGGTTGCTGACGAAGTCATCGCCGTGATCGACACCGATGGCGTCGCTGCTGCCGCCGCTCCTGCCGCTGAAGCTGCTCCTGCTCCTGCCGCCGCTCCAGCACCTGTTGCTGCCGCTGCAACCGGTGGCAGCAAGGGCGATGTCGCCATGCCTGCCGCTGCAAAAATCCTGTCGGAAAAAGGTCTGAACGCTGGCGACGTCGCCGGTTCGGGCAAAGACGGCCGCGTGACCAAGGGCGACGCCCTGGCAGCATCGGCTCCAAGCGCCACCCCAGCGATCGCGCCACTGGCTGCTCCTGCTGCCAAGGCTTCGCTGCCACAAGTGTCGTCGTCGCCAGCGAGCCTGGGTGACCGTCCTGAAGAGCGCGTGCCGATGAGCCGCCTGCGCGCCCGTATCGCCGAGCGTCTGCTGCAATCGCAATCGACCAACGCCATCCTGACCACGTTCAACGAAGTGAACATGGCCCCAGTCATGGAACTGCGCAACAAGTACAAGGACAAGTTCGAGAAAGAGCACGGCGTCAAGCTGGGCTTCATGTCGTTCTTCGTCAAGGCTGCTGTTGCTGCTCTGAAAAAATACCCGATCATCAACGCTTCGGTGGACGGCAACGACATCGTGTACCACGGCTACTTCGACATCGGTATCGCTGTCGGTTCGCCACGCGGCCTGGTGGTGCCGATCCTGCGCAATGCCGACCAGATGTCGATCGCTGAAATCGAAAAGAAAATCGGTGAATTCGGCGCCAAGGCCAAGGAAGGCAAGCTGACCCTGGACGACCTGACCGGCGGTACCTTCTCGATCTCGAACGGCGGTACCTTCGGCTCCATGCTGTCCACCCCGATCATCAACCCGCCACAATCGGCCATCCTGGGCGTACACGCCACCAAGGAACGCGCCGTGGTTGAAAACGGCCAGATCGTGATCCGACCAATGAACTACCTGGCAATGTCCTACGACCACCGCATCATCGACGGCCGCGAAGCCGTGCTGGGCCTGGTCGCCATGAAAGACGCGCTGGAAGATCCAGCCCGCCTGCTGCTGGACCTGTAAGGTATCGGCCTTTCATTAGGCGGTTCACCAGCCCGCCCCGGCAAGCTTGAGCTTGCCGGGTTCACTCCGAGGGAAACCATGAGCATCGCGGAAGAAATCCAGCGCCTGCACGACCTGCACAAAGCGGGTGCCCTGACTGCGGACGAGTTCGCCGAAGCCAAGATGCGCCTGCTGAGCCAGGAAGCGCATCGTCCGCGCGAGGACAACGTGGGCAGCCTGCGCCGTTCGCGCAGCGACCGCTGGCTCGGTGGCATCTGTGGCGGCCTGGGCCGCATCTCCGGCATCGAGTCGTGGATATGGCGCGTGCTGCTGGTGCTGCTGGTGCTGACCTTTGGCACGGGCCTGGTGATTTATCTTTTGCTGTGGATCTTCGTTCCAGAAGAAGAAACTGATTGGAAATATAAAAATGAGTAAACAATTTGACGTAGTAGTCATCGGCGCCGGTCCTGGCGGTTACATTGCTGCCATCCGCGCTGCACAACTGGGTTTTTCGGTCGCTTGCGTCGATGCCTGGGAAAATGAAAAAGGTGGCCCGGCTCCTGGCGGCACCTGCACCAACGTCGGTTGCATCCCGTCGAAAGCACTGCTGCAATCGTCCGAGCACTTCGAGCACGCCGGTCACGCGTTCAAGGAACACGGCATCGATGTATCGGGCCTGGCGCTGAACCTGGGCCAGATGCTCAAGCGCAAAGACGGCGTGGTCAAGCAGAACAACGACGGCATCCTGTACCTGTTCAAGAAAAACAAGGTCACCTTCTTCCACGGCCGCGCAGCGTTTGCCGGCGCCGCCGGTGCTGACGGTTACCCGCTGGCCATCACCGGCCCGGCCAATGAAACCATCACCGCCAAGCAAGTCATCATCGCGACCGGTTCGAACGCCCGTCAACTGCCAGGTGCCGAATTCGACGAGAAACTGATCCTGTCGAACACCGGTGCACTGGCCATCGAAGGCGTACCAGCCAAGCTGGGCGTGATCGGCGCCGGCGTGATCGGCCTGGAAATGGGTTCCGTGTGGCGTCGCTTGGGTTCGGACGTGACCGTGCTCGAAGGCCTGCCGGTCTTCCTCGGTGCCGTGGACGAGCAGATCGCCAAGGAAGCCAACAAGCTGTTCACCAAGCAAGGCCTGAAGATCAACCTGGGCTGCAAGATCGGCACCATCACCAAGGGTGACAACAGCGTTTCCGTGGCGTACGAAAACGCCAAGGGCGAAGCCATCACCGCCGAGTTCGACAAGCTGATCATCTCGATCGGCCGCACCCCGAACACCAACGGCCTGGGCGCTGACCAGGTTGGCCTGGCGCTGGACGAGCGCGGCTTCATCGCCGTGGACGACGACTGCAAAACCAACTTGCCAGGCGTATGGGCAGTTGGCGACGTGGTGCGCGGCCCGATGCTGGCGCACAAAGCCGAAGAAGAAGGCGTTGCCGTGGCCGAGCGTATCGCCGGCCAGCACGGTCACACCAACTTCAACACGATTCCCTGGGTGATCTACACCTCGCCGGAGATCGCGTGGGTCGGCCGCACCGAGCAGCAACTGAAGGCTGACGGCGTTGCCTACAAAGCCGGTACCTTCCCGTTCCTGGCCAACGGCCGCGCTCGCGCGCTGGGCGACACGTCGGGCATGGTCAAGTTCCTGGCCGATGCCACCACCGACGAAATCCTGGGCGTGCACATCATCGGCCCGATGGCCTCCGAGCTGATCTCGGAAGCCGTGGTAGCGATGGAGTTCAAGGCGTCGGCCGAAGACATCGCCCGTATCTGCCACGCGCACCCGTCGCTGTCGGAAGCGACCAAGGAAGCGGCTCTCGCCATCGACAAGCGCACCCTGAACTTCTAAGTCGGTCGCTTAAAACCGCGCGCAGCTTCGTTGCGGCGCCCAGCTGAGACTGTACATGCGTACTGTCTTCGGCGCCGCGCCTCGCTGCGCACGGTTTGAAGCAACCTTGGCGGGCTTCGGCCCGCTTTTTCATTTGCGCCCAGCGCACAAGCGAACCCATGAACGTCGAAGAGTTTTACCAGAAGGCGCTGCTCGAGCGCGATTTCAAAGCCGATGCCGCCCAGCGCCGCGCGGTGGACCGCCTCCAGCAATGCTATGACGACTGGGTCCAGTACAAGGCCCAGCGCTCAAGCACCTTCAAGCGCCTGATCAACCGGCCGCAAGTGCCGAAGGGCGTGTACATGTGGGGTGGGGTGGGGCGCGGCAAGTCCTTCCTGATGGACAGTTTTTACTCGGTGGTGCCGGTGGTGCGCAAGACGCGCCTGCACTTCCACGAATTCATGCGCGGCGTGCACCGCCAGCTCGACGAACTGAAAGGCGTGGCCGATCCGCTCGACGAGGTGGCCAAGCGCATCGCCAAGAAATACCGGCTGATCTGCTTCGACGAGTTCCACATCTCGGACGTGGCCGACGCCATGATCATGTACAACCTGTTGAAGGCGCTGTTCGACAACGGCGTGTCGTTTATCATGACGTCCAACTACGATCCGCAACTGCTGTACCCGGACGGCCTGCACCGCGATCGCATCTTGCCGACCATCGACCTGCTGTACGAAAAGCTCGACGTGATGAATATCGACGCCGGCATCGACTACCGCAGCCGCGCGCTGGAACAGGTGGAATCGTATTACACGCCGCTGGGCGCCACCGCCGACGCCGCGCTGCGCGATGCCTACGCGCGCCTGGCCGAAAGCGCTGACGAAGACCCGGTGGTGCGCATCGAGGCGCGCGAAATCCGCGCGCTGCGCCGCACCGGTTCGATGATCTGGTTCGATTTTCATACGCTGTGCGGCGGCCCCCGATCGCAGAACGATTACCTGGAAATCGCCAGCCGCTTCCACACCGTGATATTGTCGGAAATCCCGCGCATGTCGGCGTCGATGTCGTCGGAAGCGCGCCGTTTCACGTGGCTGATCGACGTCTTCTACGACCAGGGCGTAAAATTGCTGATGTCGGCCGAAGTGGAACCGGAAGAGCTGTACACGACCGGCACCCTGGCCAACGAATTCCACCGCACGGTGTCGCGTATCGTGGAAATGCAATCGCAGGAATACATGGACCGCGAGCAGCGCACCGCCGCCGGCTCGCTGGCGTAGGCTACAGGATACGTATGAAACTGAATGTGAAATCGATGATGGCCGCTGCGCTCGGCGTACTCGCCATGGCAACCATGGCGGCGCGGGCCGAGTCCACCGGGGCGGCCCCGGTGGTGACCCCGACGCAGTCGGTGGCCCAGGCCGACGCCACGCTCGAGCGCATCACGCGCGAACGCGCGGTGGTGGCCAGCACCTTTGCCGCCGAAGAAACCGTATGCAACGACAAGTTCTTTGTCAACAATTGCCTGGATAAGGCCAAGGAACAGCGCCGCGTGGCGCTGGCCCAGTTGCGCGCCGAGGAAGTGGAAGCCGAGCACTTCAAGCGCGCCGCGTCGGTCGCCAAGCGCGACGCCGACCTGGCCGAACGCGCCCGCAAGGATGCCGAGGAATTCGCCCGCCGCGAAGCCCAGCCGCCCAAGCCGGCCCGCACCGAAGAAGAACTGGCGCCACCCGCCGCACCCAGGGGCGGTAAAAGCGTGGCCGAGCGCGAAGCCGAGCACGCCGAGCGCCTGCGCCGCGATGCTGCCCGGACCGCATCGCAGGCCGACAAGCGCGCCGCCAATGTCGCCGCGTACGAAAAGCGGCAAGCCGATGCCGCCCGCCGCCAGGAGCAGGTGGCCAAGCGCTTGGCGGAGCGCAAGGCCAAGGCCGAGGCGCGTGCGGTCGACGAGAAGAAGAAGGCGGATGCAGCGGCAGCGGCGGCGGCCAAAAAGCAATAAGGTTGTTGGCAAGCCCCCGGTAGATTAAACTATGCACCGTGCCGTATCCCGTGAACCTTCCAGTGACTGAGAAACATGACTGATGTACAAGATATCCAGCGTCGTCTGATTGAACTCGACGTCGAACACCGCGACCTGGACGCGGTCATCGACATGCTCACGCTGGATGGCCACCACGACCAGCTGCAATTGCGCCGTCTCAAAAAGCGCAAACTACAGCTGAAAGACCATATCACTTTGCTGAAAATGCAACTCGTGCCCGACGTTCCTGCCTGATTTCGCCCGAACCTCGCGCCTTACCTAAGTACACATTGACCGAAGCCCTGCCCACGCCAGCTGGTTCGCCCGCGCCGGCCAGCCGTCCGATCCTCAAGCGTCCCGTCGAACCTGCCACCGAGACGCCGGGCATTCCTGTGCCTGCTACACCCGGTGTAGCCGGTGTGCCCGCTGTAGCCGCCGTGATCGGCGAGACGCCCGAACACGCACCGGGTATCCACGATGCCGAAGTCGAGCAGTTGTTCGGCGCCGGCGGTCCGCTGGGCCCGGCCGTCGGCGACTTCCGCCCGCGCCGCTCGCAAACCGAGATGGCCAAGGCCGTGGCCGACGCTATCGCCAACCAGACCACCCTGATCGCCGAGGCCGGCACCGGCACCGGCAAGACCTTCGCCTACCTGGTTCCGGCGCTGCTGTGGGGCGGCAAGACCATCGTCTCGACCGGCACCAAGAACTTGCAGGACCAGCTGTTCCTGCGCGATATTCCGAACGTCCGTGCGGCATTGAAAGCGCCGGTGTCGATCGCGCTGCTCAAGGGCCGCTCGAACTACGTGTGCCACTACCACCTGGAACGCACGCTGCAAAACGGCCGCATGACCTCGCGCGACGACGTCGGCCACCTGCGCGAAATTTCGCGCTTCCTCAAGATGACCAGCTCCGGCGACAAGGCCGAGCTGGCGCGTGTGCCCGAGAACGCGCTGGTCTGGAACCTGGTCACGTCCACCCGCGAAAACTGCATGGGCCAGGAGTGCCAGTACTACCAGGACTGCTTCGTGATGAAGGCGCGCAAGGAAGCCCAGCAGGCCGACGTGGTGGTGGTCAACCACCACCTGTTCTTTGCCGACGTGGCCCTGAAGGATTCCGGCGTGGCCGAGCTGCTGCCGTCTGCCAACACCATCATTTTCGACGAGGCGCACCAGTTGCCGGACACCGCCACCCTGTTCTTTGGCGATACGTTCTCGACCTCGCACATTCTCGAACTGTGCCGCGACGTGCTGGCCGAAGGCTTGTCCAATGCCCGCGACGGCGCCGACTGGGGCAAGACCGTCACCGTGGTGGAGAAGGCCGCGCGCGACCTGCGCCTGACTTTCCCGCAAGACATCGTGCGCCTGTCGCTGCCGCAAATTGCGCCATCGAGCGAGTTTTTCCCGGCGCTGCAACACCTCAAAGACGAGCTGGACGGCATGCTGGCCGTGCTGGAAACCCAGGCCATGCGCGCCGAAACGCTGGAACAGTGCCGCCAGCGCGGCCTGGAACTGGCCGAAAAGCTGGCCGCCTGGAAGTTCGACCCGAAAGCCAAGGTCAACAAGGGCGAGGAAGCGGTGTATTGGGTGGAAGCTTACGCCTCGTCGCTGCAGCTGCATAAAACCCCGCTGTCGATCGCACCGATCTTTTCCGGCCAGCGCGAAGGCGTGCCGCGCAGCTGGATTTTCACGTCGGCCACCCTGGCCGTCAAAAACGATTTCAGCCATTTTTCGGAACAGATGGGCCTGGCCGACGAGCCGTCGCGCACCTGGCCCAGCCCGTTCAATTACGAAGAGCAGGGTATCCTGTACGTGCCGCAAGGCCTGCCGGATCCCAATTCCATGGGGTACACCGACGCCGTGCTCGACCTGGCCTTGCCCGTTATCGAGGCGGCTGGCGGCAAGACTTTCCTGTTGTGCACCACCTTACGTGCGGTCAAACGCGCGGCCGAGCGGTTGCGCGACGAGTTCGAAAAGCGTGGCCTGAACTACCCGCTGTTCATCCAGGGCGACCGTGGCCGCACCGAATTGCTCGACCAGTTCCGCAAGGCCGGCAACGGCGTGCTGGTCGGCAGCCAGAGTTTCTGGGAAGGCGTTGACGTGCGCGGCGACGCCTTGTCGCTGGTGATCATCGACAAGCTGCCGTTCGCGCCACCCGACGATCCGGTGCTGGCTGCCCGCATCGAGGTCATGGAAAAGCAGGGCAAGAACGGCTTCATGCACCACACCCTGCCCGAGGCGATCATCAATCTCAAGCAGGGCGCCGGCCGCCTGATCCGCGATGTCAACGACAAGGGCGTGCTGATGCTGTGCGACCCGCGCGTGATTTCCAAGCCGTACGGCCGCCGCATCTGGCAGAGCTTGCCGTCGTTTAAACGCACGCGCGAAGCGGCCGAAGTGCTGGACTTCTTCAAAAAACTGAACCAACCGCCGGTCGAAGACCTGTAACTTCCGGTTCTCCTGCCGAGCGCACCGTCCGGTGCGCTCGATTTCCTTTCCATTCGCCTATACCTTTCTTTGCCGCATTTTTTCGTGGCAATCAAGCCAGATTCTGGTGCGTTGACGCCATTTTTGGGCTTGGTTGCCGTTTGCGCATGCGCAAAGCCGCTGCCGGCTGGATGTTTAGAGTTGGTTAAATGCTGCTGCCTTGTGGAGCAGGAACGGAGGATGTCATGACGATCCGCCACGGTTGTTTTTTCAGCTATGCCCACGGCAAGCATGCGCACATGAAGAAGTTCAAGGATGACCTGGTCGAGGCCATGAAGTGCTACCTGGAGCCGCACTTCGACAACGAGGACGAGTTGTTCGTGGATAGCGAACAGCTGGGCGGTGGCGATGACCTCGATGGCAAAATCGCGCGCGCACTGTGCGAGAGCGTGTGCATGATCGTCATCTACACCCCCAAGTACGAAGCCCATGGCTACACCCGGCGCGAGTTTGCGGCGATGCAATTGATCGAGGCCGAGCGGCGCCAGTGGTACGACCTGCCGAGCCACCTGATCATCCCAGTCATCATGACGCGCCACCCGTTGAACCTGCCGCCGCAAATTTCGGGCCCGGGCATGTATGTCGATTTTTCCAGCTACACGCTGGCCAGCGGCGATCTCAAGAACAACCCCGACTACCTGCCGGAAATTGCCAGGATCGTCGATCGGATTGCCGCGCACTACCATCATCTGAAACGCTGCACACCGCCGGGGCATGACTGTGGTCGATTTGTCATGCCGGACATCCCACCGGAATGGCGCGCCATTCCGCCGCCACATTTCCCTCGTTAGGGTTTACAAAAGGGTTTGCCATGGAAAACGTTTCCTTGTCCTTGACGCCGCTCAGCGATAGCGGTGAAGTTGTCACTTTCTACTCATACAAGGGCGGCACCGGGCGCACCATGGCCCTGTCCAACCTGGCGGTGCTGCTGGCGCGCCAGCACAACTCCACGTCGCCCGTACTGATGATCGACTGGGACATGGAGGCGCCGGGCCTGCACCATTATTTCGACCTGCACGAAGAGCGGCCCGGCGTGCTCGAACTGTTCGAGGCATGCCGCGAACAGCTGCTGAGCCGGTATCGGCCGCAATCCGACGGCGAGGCCGTCGTGCCCGGCAGCGCGGCACACGACAGCGCGGCGCCCGAAGGCGCGGCGCTCGACAGCGAAGCGCTGGCCAACGAAGTGCTGGCGGCAGTCGGCTGGCAGCAATACGTGAGCCGGGTGGACCAGAGCAGCCAGTTATACCTGATGCGCGCCGGCCGCTTCGATCATACCTATGGCGAACGGCTGGCCGCGATGCACTGGGACGACCTGTTCGACCGTTGCCCGGCGCTGTTCCGATGCTTTGCCGACCTGATGGCGCGCCATTTCCGCTACGTGCTGGTCGATTCGCGCACGGGTCGCACCGACAGCGCCGGCATCTGCACCACGCTGTTGCCGCGCAAGCTGGTGGTGGTGTTTACCCCGAATCGCCAGAGCCTCGAGGGTGTCGAGGCGCTGGTGTCCCGCGCCGCCGCCTACCGCAGCAGCCACGAGGACGAGCAGCGGCCGCTGCTGGTGTACCCGCTGCCGTCGCGCATCGAGATGGGCGACAGCATCCAGCGCGCGCAGTGGCGGCGCGGCGCACCCGAGCAGCACATCATCGGCTACCAGCCCATCTTCGAGCGCCTGATGCGCGACTGCTACGGCTTGCCGCATGTCTCGCTCGACTCGTATTTCGACGAAGTGCAGCTGCAGCAGACCCGCACCTTTGCCTACGGCGAGCAACTGGCGGTGCGCATGGACCAGGGCGGCGACCGCTTTTCGCTCACCCGCACCTTCGAAGCGTTTCTCGACTGGCTAGGCCCCGGCTACTTTCCCTGGCAGTCGGCGCGCGAAATCCACCTGCTGTCCGCCGTGGCCGATACCCGCCATGCGCTCGAACAGGGCGGCGGCGAAGCCGGCATCGGCGCCCGCGCGCTGTCGCAGCCGCTGGCGCGCGACCTCAACCTGCTGGGCGAGATGTACCGGCAGGAGGGCCGGCTGCGCCAGGCCGCCGCGTGTTTCGAAGAAAGCCTGGCGCTGCGCCAGCGCGCCATGGGCGACGACCACCTGGACACGCTCACCAGCAAGGGCAACCTGGCCGGCGTGCTGCGGCTGCAAGGCCAGCTCGACGAAGCGCAGTTTCTGGAAGAGGGGGTGATCGCCGCGCGCGAACGGATGCTGGGGCCGGAACACCCCGATACCCTGGCCGCGCGCGCCAACCTGGCCGCCACGCTGGCCCAGCAGCACCGCACTGCCGAGGCGCTCAACATCCAGGACAGCGTGCTCGACGCCTACCTGCGCCAGCTCGGCCCCGAACATTTGCTCACCCTGGCGTGCCAGGCCGCGCGCGCGGAATTGCTGTTCCAGCGCGGCGACATCGACCACGCGCGCCAGGCCCAGGAGCAGGTGCTGGCCGCCCGCAAGCGCACCCTGGGCGCCGAGCACGCCGATACGCTGCGCAGCAAGACCGCGCTGGCGCGCACGCTGGTGGTGGCGCGCGACCTCGACGGCGCCCGCCGCCTGCTCGACGAGGTGGTGCGGGCGCAAGCGGGGCGGCTCGGCGCCGAGCACCCGGACACCCGGCGCACCCAGGCCCTGCTTGACGGCGTGGTGCAGCAAGCGGCGGTGTTGCCAACGGCTGCGGAATTGCACCAGGATGCCGCGATGGACGATTACGGCGACGCGCTGGCCCGTCCGCCCCATTTGCGGGCGCTGACGCCGTACCAGCCGGGCGCGGACTGGACATCGTCGAGCGCCATGGCTTACGTTGCACACAAGGCAGGGTAGTGGTTAAGCCGACAATCAATTATTTGTTGCTTGCAAGGCGGGCAAGATGCGCAGCAGTGGCGTTGCTTCAGGTAAAATCTCCGTCATGAGAATCCTGATCAGCAATGACGACGGCTACCTGGCACCGGGCATCAACGCCCTGGCCAAGGCCCTGGCACCGGTGGCCGACATCGTGGTGGTGGCGCCCGACAGCAACCGCTCCGGGGCGTCCAACTCGCTGTCGCTGGACCGGCCATTGTCGGTGCAACGCGCCGACAATGGTTTCTATTTTATTAACGGCACACCCACCGACTGCGTCCACATCGCGCTGACCGGCATCCTCGACTACCGGCCCGACCTGGTGGTCTCCGGCATCAACAACGGCCCCAACATGGGTGACGACACGCTGTATTCCGGCACCGTGGCAGCTGCCACCGAAGGCTACCTGTTCGGCATCCCGGCCATCGCCTTCTCGCAAGGCGCATGGGGCTGGGAGCATATCGACGACGCCGCGCTGCATGCGCGCGATATCGTGATGCGGTACTCCGAAACCCTGCCGCGCCCGTATCTGCTCAACGTCAATATTCCGAACTTGCCTTACGGGCAACTGGGCCAGGTGGCTGCCACCCGGCTTGGCCGTCGCCACCAGGCCGAACCCGTGATACGCTCGCAAGATCCGCGCGGGCGCGAAATCTTCTGGATCGGCCCGCCCGGCGCCTGCAAGGATGCGGGCGAGGGCACCGATTTTTACGCGGTCACCCACGGCAAGACGTCGATCACGCCGCTGCAAATCGACCTCACCCATAAAACGCAACTCGCCGCACTCGAAAAAGGCCTGGCATGAGCGATAAACCCCGCAGCTTTCCTTTGCCTCTCTCGTCCGTTGTTGACAAGGGCGCCAGGAAGGCGCCGGTGTTTGCTCCCGTGGCCACGCCCCAAACCGCCACCCAGAATGCCGCCCGCCATGTGCCCGTGCCGGGCCAGCAGCGGCCCGCCGCCGTGGCCACGCCCTCGAAGTCGCATGGCTATGCGCAAAATTATGCTCAAGAACGGGCGCAACCTATCGCCAGCCGCGACCGGCCGCTGGTGTCCGATGCGATCCGCCACGCGATGGCGCAGCGGGTGGCCAGGCAGGGCGTGCGCGACCAGGTGGTCCTGAACGCGCTGGCTACCGTGCCGCGCCACATGTTCATGGACCAGGGGCTGGTGTCGCAAGCATACATCGACGCGTCGCTGCCGATCGGCCACCAGCAAACCATTTCGCAGCCGTACATCGTGGCGCGCATGATCGAGGTGATGCGCAACGGCGGCCAGCTCAAGCGCGTGCTGGAAATCGGCACCGGCTGCGGCTACCAGGCGGCGGTGCTGGCGTGCGTGGCGCAGGAAGTTTATTCGATCGAGCGCATCAAGCCTTTGCACGAACTGGCCAAGACCAACCTGCGCCCCCTGCGCGTGCCGAATCTGCGCTTGCATTACGGAGATGGTATGCTTGGGCTCCCGCAAGCGGCGCCGTTCGATGGCATCATCCTGGCTGCTGCCGGTTTGCAGGTGCCGCAGCCCTTGCTCGACCAGCTCGCCATCGGCGGCCGGCTGGTGGCGCCGGTGGGCGACAGGACGCAGCAACTGGTGCTGATCACACGCACCGGCAAAGCGCAATGGACCAGCGAAACGCTGGAGGATTGCCATTTTGTGCCGCTGCGCGCGGGCACTGCCTGAGCACCCGCCCACCGCACGTTGCATGCCGCACACTGCACCACAATTGAATTTAAGATGAGAATGATTAATAAAAGCAATCTGCTCGTATTGAGCCTGGCGCTGGCTTTCCTCAGCGCTTGCAGCACCGCCCCGAGTCAAGCCCCGGTCGTCGACCGCCCCGTCGCACGGCCGGCCGTGAAACCTTCCACGCCGAGCCAGACCGCGCAAGTGTCGCGCGACGAGCGTGGCCTGTACACGGTTCGCAAGGGCGATACCCTGATCCGCATTGCGCTCGAATACGGCCAGAACTACCGCGACCTGGTCATCTGGAACAACCTCAACGACCCCAACGACATCAAGGTGGACCAGGTACTGCGCGTGCTGCCACCCGAGGCCGGCAACGCAGCCCCGAACAGCAGCGGCGTGGAAACCGCCGCCATCATCATGCCGCCAAGCGACAAGGCCACCGCGCCAGCCGTGGTTGCGCGCAAGACCGGACCGAAAGGCGAGAAGCGCCCGTACACCGACGCCACCCTGGCGGAACTGCAACGCCCGGATGGCGACGCACCGGCAACGGCCGCCGCCAAGCCCGCCGCACCGCCTGCCACCACCGTGCCGCCAGCCGCGCGGCCGCCAGCAGCTGTTCCGGGCGCGGGCCTGAGCGCCGAAGACGAGAAGCTCTCGTGGATGTGGCCCGCCGAAGGGCGCGTGATCGCCACCTTCGACGAAGGTAAAAACAAGGGCGTGGACATTGCCGGCAAGGCCGGCCAGCACGTCGTCGCGGCCGGGGCCGGAAAAGTCATGTTTGCCGGCAGCGGCATCCGTGGTTATGGTAATCTGGTGATTGTGAAGCACAGTAATACGCTGTTGTCCGCGTATGCGCACAACCGCACCATCCTGGTCAAGGAAGGGCAAAGCGTGACCAAGGGACAGTTGATCGCCGAGATGGGCGACTCCGATACCGACGCGGTCAAGCTGCACTTCGAGATCCGCCAGCAGGGCAAGCCGGTGGATCCGTCGAAGTTCCTGCCGGCCCGTTGACCGCCGTCCGACGAGCGTTGAAATGATCCGAGCCGAGCCATGACAAACACGCCCCACGATCCGCTCGATGACGATGTCCCGGAAGACTTCCGCGACAACGATGCAGTCGATGACGAAGACCTTGCGGAAGATGGGGCGGCAGCAATCGGCATCGGCGGCAGCGTGCTCGAACCGGTCGATGAACTGAAAAAAGTGCTGGCGGCGGAATTGTCCACCGATACCACCCAGCACTACCTGAACCAGATCGGCACCCGGCCGCTGCTCACCGCGCCGCAGGAGGTGCATTACGCCACCCTGGCCAAGGCCGGCGACTTCAGCGCCCGGCAGACCATGATCGAGCACAATCTGCGCCTCGTGGTCTCAATCGCCAAGCATTACATCAACCGCGGCGTGGTGCTGCTCGACCTGATCGAAGAAGGCAACATCGGCCTGATGCGCGCGATCGACAAGTTCGAACCGGAGCGCGGCTTCCGCTTTTCCACGTACGCCACCTGGTGGATCCGCCAGAGCATCGAGCGCGCCATCATGAACCAGGCGCGCACGGTGCGCCTGCCCGTGCACATGGTGCGCGAGCTGAACCAGATCTTGCGCGGCAAATACCACCTCGAAGCGCAGCAGCACGACGGCAAGGACGCCACCGCCGAGGACATCGCCGCGCTGGTCGGCCGCCCGGTGGAAGAGGTGCAGGACATACTCGCCCTGTCCGAGCACGCCACCTCGCTCGACGCGCCGCTCGACAACGATCCGCAATCGTCGCTGATGGACCTGCTGCCGGGCGACAGCGACGACAGTCCCGACGCCCGCGCCGAGCACCACGAAATGACGGTGCTCATGCGCGACTGGCTCACCAAGCTGCCCGACAAGCAGCGCATCGTGATCATGCGCCGCTTCGGCCTCGATAACGACGATCCGGCCACGCTGGAAACCCTGGCCGAGGAAATGGGCGTCACGCGCGAGCGCGTGCGCCAGATCCAGCAGGAAGCCCTGGTCAAGCTCAAACGGGCGATGGCGGCGCGCGGCGTGGTCCGCGATTCGCTGCTGTAGTTCCCCCTTCTGCTATCATACTGCCCCTGTGCCACCACCGCCCCCGGCGTGCCCGGACGGGCCGGCGTCCCTCTACTCATTTTGAATTTTATGCAAGATACCATTCTCGAGATTAAATCGCTCAGCATGGACGCCAACGGCGTCGGCCACCTGGAAAACGAAGACGGTTCGCAAGGCAAGGTGGTGTTTGTCGAGGGTGCGCTGCCCGGTGAGCGCGTCAGCTTCACCACCTTCAAGAAAAAGAAGAACTGGGAAATGGCCCGCATGACCACGCTGCACCGCGAATCGTCGATGCGCGTGCAACCGAAGTGCCCGCACTTCAATATGTGCGGCGGCTGCTCGATGCAGCACCTCGAACCGACCGCGCAGGTGGCGATCAAGCAGCGCGTACTCGAAGATAACCTGTGGCACATCGGCAAAGTGAAACCGCTGACCGTGATGCGGCCGATGTACGGCCCCACCTGGGAATACCGCTACCGCGCGCGCCTGTCGGTGCGCCACGTGGTCAAGAAGGACACGGTGCTGGTCGGCTTCCACGAAAAGCATTCGGCATTCGTGGCCGACATCCAGAGCTGCGAAATCCTGCCGCGCCACGTCTCGGACCTGCTGCTGCCGCTTCGCGCGCTGATCGGTTCACTCTCCCTGTACAACCAGATTCCGCAAATCGAAGTGGCGATCGGCGAGGGCGTCACTGCGCTGGTGCTGCGCATCATGGCGCCGATGACGGCCGACGATGAAGTGAAGGTCAAGGCGTTCGCCGACCAGCATGGTATCCAGTTCTGGCTGCAAACCAAGGGCCCGGAAACCGCCGCGCCTTACTACCCGCTGGGCCCGGACCTGCACTACCTGCTGCCGGAATTCGGCATCAAGATGCCGTTCAAGCCAGTCGATTTTACGCAGGTGAATCACTACATCAACCGCATGCTCGTCGCCAAGGCCTTGCGCCTGCTGGAAGTGCAGCCGCAAGACCGCGTGGCCGACCTGTTCTGCGGCCTCGGCAACTTCACGCTGCCGCTGGCCACCCAGGCGCGCGAAGTGGTTGGTATCGAAGGCAGCACCACCTTGTCCGAGCGCGCGCTCGACAACGCCAAGGCCAACGGGCTGTCCGATAAAACCACGTTCTATACCCGCAACCTGTTCCTGGTGACGGCCGAGCACTTGGTCGAACTGGGCAAGTTCGACCGCATGCTGATCGACCCGCCCCGCGACGGCGCCGCCGCCCTGTGCGAAGCGCTGGTGGAACTGAGCCAGACCCGCGCCGACCTGCTGCCGCAGCGGCTGGTGTACGTCTCGTGCAGCCCCTCGACCCTGGCGCGCGACGCCGGCATCCTGGTCGGCGCCGGCTATGTGCTCGACAAGGCGGGCGTGGTCAACATGTTCCCGCATACGTCGCACGTGGAGTCGATGGCGGTGTTCAATCTTGCGGGTCCTGTCGAACCGCAAATGTAGTTGACTTTAGAAGGGGCGTTTGCAACACTGGGCTGATAATATTTCAGCAACGGAGCTTGCATGCGTTCCCTGTTTCGCTTCCTCGGCGCCGCCGCGTTCTGCGGCCTGCCACTCCTGGCACTGGCGCAAACCACCATCACCGCTTTTTCGCCCACCGGCACCGTCAAGGGCGTGCGCCAGGTGACCGCGCGTTTCAGCGGCCAGATGGTGCCGCTCGGCGACATGCGCCTGGACGATCCGTTCACGGTCGATTGCGCTGAACCGGGCAAGGGCCGCTGGATCGATGGCAGCAACTGGAGCTACGACTTCGAGCGCGACTTGCCGGCCGGCGTGGCGTGCAGCTTCACGGTCAAACCTGATGCGCGCGACCTGGCCGGCCAGCCGGTGACGGGCGAGCGCCGCTTCGGTTTTGACACCGGCGGTCCGGCCGTGGTGGAGATGCTGCCGTACGAGGGATCGCAAATCGACGAGCAGCAGATTTTCGTGCTCGGCCTCGATGCGCCGGCCAGCGACGCCACCGTCGCGCAGCACGCCTGGTGCCGCGCCGAGGGTATCCACGAAAAAATCGGCGTGCGTATCCTGGCCGGCGCCGAGCGCGAACAGATACTGGCGCAGCGCAAGGCGTTTGCGCAGCGCTACCTGTCGCTGTATTTCAAGGCGCGCGGCGTGGTGTGGCATGCGGGCATGGCGGTCAAGGACAAGCGCCTGGAGCGCTTGCCCCTGGTGGTACTGCAATGCCAGCGGCCGTTGCCGGCCAAGGCCAAGGTGGCGCTGGTGTGGGGCGCTGGCATGGCGGCCGACAACGGCATCGCCACGCGCCAGGACCAGGCGCTGGCATTCCGCACGCGGCCCGACTTTACCGCCAAATTTACCTGCGAACGGCTCTCGCCCAAAGCCGGCTGCCTGCCGTTCCTGCCCGCCCGCGTGACCTTCTCGGCGCCCGTGCGGCGCACCGATGCGCTGGCCGCCACGCTGACCGGGCCAGGCGCCAAAAGCTTCAAGCCGACAGTGGAAAAATACCAGGCCAAGGCCGACTACGTGGACAGCATCAGCTTTGCGGGACCGCTGCCGGCCAGCAGCGCCTTGCGCCTGGCGCTGCCGGCCGGGCTGAGAGATGATGCGGGCCGCCTGCTCCTCAACGCCGCGCGCTTTCCGATGACGATCAACACCGACGCCCAGCCGCCGCTGGTGAAATTCCCGGCGCGCTTTGGCATCATCGAAGCGCAGGGCGACAAGCTGCTGCCGGTCACCGTGCGCAACGTGGAGGCGGCGCTCGCTGCACAATTGGCCGCCGTCGATATCGACGGCGCATCGCTGCGCGTCAACGAAGGCGCCACCGACGAGCAGCAGGACCGGCAGATCGTGCGCTGGCTCGGCCGCATGAGCTATAACGGCGGCTGGGAGCCGCAGGAGCTGTACCACGATCAGCTGTTCAAGCCGCTGCTGGCCGGCTTTGAAGTCAAGGACGGCAGCGCCGACCGCGTGCAGCGTTTTACCATGCCTAAACCGGGCGGGCGCCAGCAGTTCGAAGTGGTGGGCATCCCCTTGAAAAAACCGGGCTTCTACGTGGTGGAGCTGGCCAGCCCGCGCCTGGGCGAAGCTTTATCGGGCAAACGCCAGACCGCATACGTCAGCTCGGCCGCGCTGGTGACCAACCTGGTGGCGCACTTCAAGCGCGGCGCGCAGTCGTCGCTGGTGTGGGTCACCTCGCTCGACCAGGGCCAGCCGGTGGCTGGCGCCAGGGTGGCCGTGCGTGATTGCGCGGGCAAGCTATTGTGGCAGGGCGCGACCAATAAGGACGGCGTGGCCAACATCGCCCAGGAGCTGGCGGAACCCGTGTGCGAAGCGCGCGAAGGCCTGTTCGTCAGCGCGCGCCACGGCGCCGACATGACGTTCACCTTGTCGAAATGGGATCGCGGCATCGAGGGATGGCGCTTCAACCTGCCCACCGAATACGGCGGTGCCGACAACGTGGTGGCCAATACGGTCTTCGATCGCACCCTGCTGCGCGCCGGCGAAACGGTACACATGAAGCACTTCCTGCGCCGCAAGGTCATGCACGGCTTCGCGCTCGAGCCGAACCAGTCGCTCCCGGCCAGCATGTTCGTGATCCACGAAGGCAGCGACCAGCGCTACGAACTGCCGCTGGCCTGGCGCACCAACGGCAGCGCCGCCAACGACTGGAAGATCCCGCCAGACGCGCGCCAGGGCTGGTACCAGGTGCTGGTCGGCGGCCGCGCGGCCGGCCGCTTCCGCGTCGAGCAGTTCCGCGTGCCGACCATGAAGGCGCTGCTGCAGGGGCCAAAGGCGCCGGCGGTGCAGGCGGCCTCGCTCGACCTCGACGTGCAACTGAGCTACCTGTCCGGCGGCGGCGCCGGTGACGCACCGGTGCAGCTGCGCACCCTGGTGCAGGACAAGCCGGTCAGCTTCGACGATTACGGCGACTTCACGTTCAGCAATGGCGACGTGAAGGTGGGCGTGGAGCGCAGCGGCGGTGCGTTCGACGAGGACGAGGGCATTTTCGATGACGGTGACAACGAGGAAGGCAGTGGCGCCGTGGGTGGCGCTGTCCGCACCCGCAACATCACGCTGGACAGGGCCGGCGGTGCCCGCGTCACCATTGACCAGTTGCCGGCGGTGACCGTGCCGCGCGAACTGGCGGCCGAGCTGTCGTACCAGGACGCCAACGGCGAAACCTTGTCCGCCGCCACCCGCGTGGGCCTGTGGCCTGCGGCCGTGGTGGTGGGCATCGCGCCCGACGGCTGGGTATTGAGCCGCGACGCGCTCAAGTTCCAGGTGGTGGTGCTCGACCTGCAAGGCAAGCCGGTGGCCGATGCGCCGGTGTCTGTGGACTTCTTCCAGCGCGAATCGACTTCGCACCGGCGCCGCCTGGTCGGCGGCTTTTACGCCTACGAGAACAGCAGCGAAGTGAAAGCGCTGGGCCACGCCTGCGCAGGACGCACCGACGCCAAGGGGCTGCTGGTCTGCCAGGTCAAGGCGCCGGCGGCGGGTAACCTGATCCTGCGCGCGCAAACGCAGGACGCGCAGCAGCGCGCGACCACCGCCCACCGCGAAACCTGGGTGGCCGATGGCGACGACTGGTGGTTCAACGTGTCCGACAACGACCGCATCGACCTGCTGCCCGAACACAAGCGCTACGAGCCGGGCCAGGACGCCAGCTTCCAGGTGCGGATGCCGTTTCGCGCGGCGACCGCCCTGGTGACGGTGGAGCGCGAGGGCGTGATCGACAGCTATGTGCGCCCGCTCGTGGGCAGCGCGCCGGTGTTCACGGTGCCGATCAAGGCCGGTTACGCACCGAATGTGTACGTGTCGGCGCTGGTGGTGCGCGGGCGCGTGGCCGGCGTGCAGCCCACCGCACTGGTGGACCTGGGCAAGCCTGCCTACAAGCTTGGCATCGCGCCGGTGCGGGTAGGCTGGGCCGTCAATGAACTGAAGGTGCAGGTCGATACCGACCAGCAGGTGTACAAGGTGCGCGACAAGGCCAAGGTCAAGGTGCGGGTCACGCGCGCGGACGGGTCGGCGCCGCCGGCGGGTGCCGAAGTGGCGCTGGCGGCGGTCGATGTGGGCCTGCTGGAACTGATGCCCAACACCAGCTGGAACCTGCTCGACGCCATGATGCAGCAGCGCAGCCTGCAAGTGCAGACGGCCACCGCGCAGATGCAGGTGGTGGGCAAGCGCCACTTCGGCCGCAAGGCGGTGGCGGCCGGCGGTGGCGGCGGCAAGGGCGGCGGGCGCGAGCTGTTCGACACGCTGCTGTTCTGGAAGGCGCAGGTGGTTCTCGATGCCGACGGCACGGCGTCGGTCGAGGTGCCATTGAACGACTCGCTCACCGCGTTTCGCATCGTCGCCATCGCCAGCGCCCAGGCAGGCCTGTTTGGCACCGGCCAGGCCGAGGTGCGCAGCACGCAGGACCTGATGCTGCTCTCCGGCTTGCCGGCGCTGGTGCGCGAGGGCGACCGCCTGCGCGCCATCTACACGGTGCGCAACACCACCGCCGCCGCGCTGGACGTGGCGCTGACAGCCAGGGCGGGCGCGCAGACGCTGCCCACGCAAAAGGTCGCGCTCGCGGCGGGGCAGGCGAAGGAAATCGGCTGGGACTACCAGGTGCCGGCCGGCGTGACCGTTCTGGCGTGGGAAGTAGGAGCCACCGTGGCGAATGCAGGCAACGGCGCGCGCGACAGCATCAAGGTCAGCCAGAAAGTGGCGCCGGCGGTGCCGGTGCGCACCACGCAAGCGACCTTGCTGCAACTCGATGGCAAGCAGTCGATGGCGGTGCGCCTGCCCGACGATGCGCTGCCCGGACGGGGGGAGGTGCAGGCGCAGTTCAGTGCGCGCCTGGGCGGCGACCTGCCCGGCGTGCGCGACTTCATGCGCGACTATCCGTACCGCTGCTTCGAACAGGTGACCTCGCGCGCGATCGCACTGCGCGATCCGGCGCTGTGGCGCACGGCGGTGGCCACCTTGCCGGCGCATCTGGACAGCAATGGCCTGGTCAAGTACTTCGCCCCCATGCTGCACGGCAGCGACAGCCTGACCGCGTACGTGCTGTCGGCCAGCCAGGAGGCCGGCTACGAGATTCCGGCGGAACTCAAGGCGCGCATGGAGTCGGGCTTGCAGGCCTTTGTGCAGGGCAAGCTGTGGCTCGAATCGCCGCTGCCCACGGCCGACCTGGCGGTACGCAAGGTGGCGGCGCTGGAGGCGCTCTCGCGCAGCAACGCCATCAACCACGACGACCTCGAATCGTTCACGGTCGCGCCCAACCTGTGGCCCACGTCGGCCGTGATCGACTGGTACCTGGTGCTGAAACGCTCGCCCCAGCTGCCGCAGCAGGCCAGGCAGCTGGCCCAGGCCGAGCAGATCCTGCGTGCGCGCCTGAACCTGCAAGGCACAACCATGGGCTTTGCCACCGAGCGCACCGACAACTGGTGGTGGCTGATGTCGTCGGCCGACAGCAACGCCAACCGGCTGCTGCTGGCCATGGCCGACAATCCCGCCTGGCGCGCCGACATGGGACGGCTGGCGCGCGGCACCCTGGGACGCCAGCGCGCGGGACACTGGGACACGACCGTGTCGAACGCCTGGGGCGTGCTGGCCATGGACCGTTTCAGTGCCGTGTTCGAGCGCGCGCCGGTGACCGGCAGCGCGACTGCCACGCTGAGCGGGGCCAGCATGTCGGTGAGTTTTGGTGCGGTGCCTGCTGATGCCGGCAGTAAGGCAGGCGTCAAGGCGGGCAGCAAAACCGGAATTGCGGCCGACCCGAAAGCCGCGCCGAGTACCGACCTCAAATCGACCACCGTCGCACTGCCATGGCCGAAGGGCAGCAGTACGCTGGACCTGGTCCACGCCGGCACCGGCAAACCGTGGGTGACGGTGCGCACGCTGGCGGCGCTGCCGCTCAAGGCGCCGGTATCGAGCGGCTACACCATCGCCAAGACCATCACGCCGGTCGAGCAGAAGACGCGCGGCGTGTGGTCGCGGGGCGATGTGTACCGGGTGCGGCTCGAACTGGAAGCGCAGTCGGACATGACCTGGGTGGTGGTGGACGATCCGATTCCCGCCAGCGCCACCGTGCTCGGTTCGGGACTGGGGCGTGACGCGGCGCTGCTGGACCGCGGCAACCGCAAGGCCGGCTGGGCGTGGCTGGCGTTCGAGGAGCGCAGCTTCGACGGCTACCGGGCGTTTTACGAATTCGTCCCCAAGGGTAAATGGAGCGTCGAATACACGGTGCGGCTGAACAATCCCGGCCAGTTCAACCTGCCGCCCACGCGGGTGGAAGCGCTGTACAGCCCCGAGATGTTTGGCGCGGCGCCCAATGAACAGGTGGTGGTCAAATGAAGGGGATGGCTGAGCGGATCGCTGTGCCGGTACGCGCTTGGGCAAATAACCGTACACGCGCGAGGGCGGGGGCGGGCGCGAAGGCACGGACATTTTCGTGGTCGCTGGCGCTGGCCGCCTCCGCGGCGCTGGCCCAGCCGGCGGCATCCGCAGCATCGCTGGCATCGTCCATACCCACGCCGGAGCAGGTGCGCGCAGCATACCGCAGCTCGGAGGCTGTACTGCTCGACCGCCACGGTGTACCGGTACAGTCGCTGCGCATCGACATGAAGGCGCGCCGGCTCGACTGGGTGTCGTTTGACGATATCTCGCCGGCTTTGCCTGCGGCGATCCTGCAAGCGGAGGACCAGCGCTTCTACGAGCATGGCGGCGTGGACTGGAACGCGGCGGCCAAGGCGGCGTGGGACAACCTGTTCCGCACCCGCCCGCGCGGCGCATCGACCATCACCATGCAGCTGGCGGCGCTGCTTGATCCGGCCTTGCTGCCGAAGTCGAAGGGCCGCAGCTGGGGCCAGAAGTGGGACCAGATCCAGGCCGCGCGCGAGCTCGATGCAGGCTGGACCAAGCGCCAGATTATCGAAGCCTATTTGAACCTGGTGTCGTTCCGGGGCGAGTTGCAGGGCGTGGGCGCCGCCTCGCGCGGATTGTTCGGCAAGGCGCCGTCGGGGCTGAACCTGACCGAGTCGGCCATCCTGGCCAGCTTGCTGCGTGCGCCCTCGGCTGCGCCGCGCCTGGTGTCGCAGCGCGCCTGCGCACTGGCGCGCGAGCTGCGCATGCCGGCCACCTGCGCCGACATCGAATTGCGTACCGCGATTGCCCTCGGCCGGCCGCAACTGGCTGCCGGGCTGGCGCCCGCGCCGCAGGTGGCGCAACAACTGCTGACCGGAATGGCAGCCGGGCAGTCGGTGCGCAGCACGCTCGACGCCGACGTGCAGCGCTTTGCCCAGGGCGCACTGCGCCAGCAGTTGATGGCGCTTACCGCGCGCAACGTCAACGACGGCGCAGTGCTGGTGCTCGACAATGCCAGCGGCGACATCCTGGCGTATGTCGGCAACGCGGGCGGCGCCGAGGTCGATGGCGTGGCCGCGCTGCGCCAGGCCGGCTCCACCTTGAAGCCGTTCCTGTACCAGCTGGCGCTGGAGCGCCGCCTGCTTACCGCCGCCTCGCTGATGGACGACAGCAGCTTCGGGATTGCCACCGGGGCCGGCACCTACGCGCCGCAGAACTACGACAAGGGTTTTAAAGGGTATGTGAGCGTGCGCACCAGCCTGGCCAGCTCGCTCAACGTGCCGGCCGTGCGCACCCTGGTGATGACGGGCCTGGACCGCTTTTACGCGCGCCTGCGCGACGTGGGCCTGAGCAGCCTGACCGAATCGGCCGACTACTACGGCTACTCGCTGGCGCTCGGCTCGGCCGAGGTGTCGCTGCTCGAATTGACCAACGCTTACCGCACGCTGGCCAATGGCGGCCTGTATGCGCCGGCCAGGCTGGTGGCCACGGTTGACGGACTTGCCGGCGCTGGGGCAGGCGGCAGGGCAGGTGGCAGCGCGGCATCCAAGCCGCTGCGGGTGCTCGATGCGCGCACCAGCTTCATCATCGGCGACATCCTGGCCGACCGCGCCGCGCGCAGCACCACCTTCGGGCTGAAAAACGAACTGGCCACCACGTTCTGGAGCGCGGTCAAAACCGGTACCAGCAAGGACATGCGCGACAACTGGTGCATCGGTTACTCGGACCGCTACACTGTCGGCGTGTGGGTCGGCAACTTCGACGGCCAGGCCATGTGGGACGTCTCGGGCGTGACGGGCGCTGCGCCGGTGTGGCGCGACGTGATGGACTACCTGCACCACGGCCAGCCCAGCCGCGCACCGGCAGCGCCGGCCGGCGTGGTACGGCGCCAGGTCACCTGGCAGCCGGCGCTGGAACCGACCCGCGCCGAATGGTTCCTGGCCGGCACCGACACCGCGGTCGTGGCGCTGCTGCAGGACAGCGACAGCGGCCAGCCGCCAGCTATCGTCTATCCGTCACCCGGCAGCGTGATCGCCATCGACCCCGACATTCCGCCCGGCCGCGAACGCGTGATGTTCCACGCCCAGGCCGCGCAAGGCCTGACCTGGCGTCTGAACGGCGCCGCCCTGGCCGCCGCCAGCGCCGACTTCCCCTGGACCCCGCAACCGGGCACCCACGAGCTGGCGCTGGTGGACGCGGCCGACAAGGTCGTGGCCAGCAGCCGTTTCCAGGTGCGCGGCAATGCGCGTTAGCGCGCTTGAATTTCCCGACTCAAGGTGCAAATATGGGACATTGAATAGCCTGTGTTTGCGACTTTCCCCGGGGCGTGTAAGGAGGATGCCATGACCACCACATCAATCAAGCAACGCATTTCCGCGCGCATTCGCGCGTCTAAGAGCATGGTGTTCTTGCGCCAGGAGTTCGACCACTTTGGTGGATATCGGCAAGTAAGCCGTGTCATCAAGGAGCTTGTCGACCAGGGGCAAATCACGCGCGTGGGCTACGGCGTCTACGCCAAGGCGCGGCCGTCTACCATCAGTGGTAAACCGGTCCCGACAGGATCATTGATCGATATCGGCCTGGAAACCATGCGGAAACTTGGGGTGAAAGCTGATATCGGGGCCGAGGCTCGGGAACTTCGAGCCGGTAAAAGTACTCAAATGCCCATGTCTGCTGTAATCAGCGTGGGCAAATCCCGGATACGCCGAGCCATCGCGATTGGCAATCGCAAAATCATGTATGAGAAAGATTGACCATTATCAAAGTCATCAGATATCCGACCTGATCAATGAAAACGGCCTTGCCATCGCCGAATACGCGCTTGAAAAGGACTTTATTGTCACGCAGGTTCTCAAGGTTATCAGTCAACTCGGCAACAGCAATTTCGATTGTGTATTTTGCGGTGGAACCTGCCTTTCCAAGGCCTACAAGTTGCTTGCCAGGATTTCGGAGGATGTTGATTTCAAGGTTGTCAGCAAGGCGGCTGGAGTCCTCGGCAATAGCAAACGGCGTGAGCTCTTGGGCGCATTCAAGCGTCAGGTGATGGAGTGCCTAGTGGCGTCAGGATTTCCAGTTGAATATATCAAAGTCGATAAGGCTCGCAACAACAACGGTTATATATTGCTCAGCATAGCCTACGAGTCGTATTTTTCGCCTGGGTTCGACATGCGCGCCCATGTTCGGGTGGAGTTCAATTACACTCAACTTTCTGCCCCGGTAGCCACAAAAAAAATCGGGCTGCTATTCGATGTCCTTGCAGCAGCGACTGTCGGGCAAACATTTGAAGTGCCATGCATAGATTTGATGGAAGCGGCGGTGGAGAAGCTGGTGCTGTTTCCCCGGCGCTTGGCAATGTATCAAGAGAATCCCGGGCGAATCTTCGAACCCTTAATGGTTCGTCATCTCTACGACATTCACCAAATCGCCGCAGCTTATCCCGCGTTATTCAGTCCGAGTGACCGCCTTCATTCGTTGATGCTTAACGTCATAGAAAAAGACGCTCAGTTGTTTTCTCGTCAGCATCCTGAGTTTCTCGGCGACCCTGTCGGAGAGCTGTATAAGGCAATGGAATCGGTCCAGGCAGATATGCAGATGCGGCAGCACTACGACCGGTTCATTGAGGTGATGGTGTACGGACGTGAGCCGCCGACCTTCGACATGGCATGCAACGCGTTCCAACGCGCCTTGGTGTCAGCAATGCCAGTGCCGCAAAACCCAGCGCACTGAAGTAATGCCGCCTGCAATTGCGCCTGTCGCTATCGAGCCCAGATAGAAACTGACAGCAAGTCCTGAATTCAGTATGGGGGCGAAACCAATCGTCAGCATGGTGAGCATTGCAGCGATTACAAAGCCCAGTCCGGCACCGCCAGCAAAGATGATCGCCAGGGCGAAGGCCGATCGGGTGGAATACTTGAAGCGGAAAATACAGAACAGCCCGGCGAACAGCAGTGTGCCGACAATGATCATGAAGATAACTGGGACAGCGGGACTCATGGCGCTCCGAGAGGGCGTGGTTGATTCTCCCGGTTTTCCTGAAGCGGGACACGAGTAAAAAAAGCCGCCGACC
This sequence comes from Duganella zoogloeoides, assembly GCF_034479515.1. Classification (NCBI taxonomy): domain Bacteria; kingdom Pseudomonadati; phylum Pseudomonadota; class Betaproteobacteria; order Burkholderiales; family Oxalobacteraceae; genus Duganella; species Duganella zoogloeoides. The sequence continues at coordinate 4,169,212 of NZ_CP140152.1, read as the reverse complement.
CGTGAAGGTTGGCGGCTTTTGTCGTCAGCCGGTCGGTAAGACCGGCATGGACTTAGCGCTTAGTCGCGGCTACCGCCCGCAAAGCCCAGCAGCGACAGCAGGCTGGTAAAGATGTTGTAGACGTCCAGATACAGGCGCAGGGTGGCGCTGACGTAGTTGGTTTCGCCGCCGTTGACGATCTGCTGCACGTCATACAGGATGTAAGCCGAGAAGATGGCAATCGCCACGACCGAGATCACGATGCTCAGGGCAGGGATGGCGAAGAAGATGTTTGCCAGCGATGCCAGGATCAGCACGATCACGCCGGCGAACAGCCAGGTGCCCATGCCCGAGAAATCACGCTTGGTCACGGTGGCGATCGACGCCAGCACCGCGAACACCGAGGCCGTACCGCCAAAGGCCATCATGATCAGCGTACCGCCGTTGGAGAAGCCCATGATGCGCGTCAGCAGCGGCGTGAGCATGACTCCCATGAAGAAGGTAAAGCCCAGCAGCAGGGCCACGCCCAGGCCGGAGTTCTTGTTCTTCTCGATGGCCCAGATGAAACCGAACGCGCCGGCCAGGAACACGATCATCATGATGCCGCCGGTCAGCGGCAGGTGCAGCGCCATACCGAGCGCAGCGCCCAGCACGGTCGGGATCATCGACAGCGCCAGCAGCCAGTACGTGTTACGCAACACGTTGTGCTGCACCGCCCGGCGACCGCTACTCAGGTCGTAGGTGTTTTGTTGCAAGTTGTTCATGATGCCTCCAATAGTTGGTGCGGAGCAATCCGCTTAGATAAAAGGATAGCACGCCCGCGCGAGATTACCCAAAAAACTGGGGCAAAAGCACTTAAAGGGGGCTTAAACCGGCATCAAATGCCCGATATCGTGCTTGCACGGCTTCAAAATGCTCTATCGTGAGCCATTGTTCGGGCTAATCTGGTGCTGGTTCTCGAAAGTCCGTAGTGTTCTATGTTAAAATCGAAGGTTGATTGAACTATCAATTCTTGTTTTAAACCTTTCTTTTTATTGGAGTTTTTCAAATGGCAATCGAACGCACCCTGTCGATCATCAAACCAGACGCAGTTGCAAAAAACGTAATCGGCCAAATCTACAGCCGTTTCGAAAACGCTGGCCTGAAGATCGTTGCTGCGCAAATGAAGCAACTGTCGCGTGAAGAAGCTGAGGGCTTCTACGCTGCGCACAAAGAGCGCGGCTTCTTCAAGGATCTGGTCGATTTCATGGTGTCGGGTCCAGTCATGATCCAAGCCCTGGAAGGCGAAAACGCCGTCCTGAAAAACCGCGAACTGATGGGCGCTACCGATCCTAAGAAGGCTGACAAAGGCACCATCCGTGCTGACTTCGCCGACTCGATCGATGCCAACGCCGTTCACGGTTCGGACGCAGTAGAAGCTGCTCAAGTAGAAATCGCCTACTTCTTCGGCAAGTAATTTTTTGTAATGTCTCCGTTTCCGCCTTGGTGGAAACGGAAACTTTTTGTATTGTCTGGACTGACTATGAACGCACCTCTGACCAACTTGCTGGACTTCGATCCCGCGCAGCTCATCGCTTATTGCGCCGAGTTGGGAGAGAAGCCGTTCCGCGCAAAGCAACTGCAACGCTGGATCCACCAATTCGGCGCGTCGGATTTCGACAGCATGACCGATCTGGCCAAGTCGCTGCGCGACAAACTGAAAACCCGCGCCTTTGTTGCCGCGCCAGCCATCATCAGCGACAACACGTCCACCGACGGCACCCGCAAATGGCTGATCGACGTCGGCAATGGCAACGCGGTCGAAACCGTGTTCATCCCGGAAGAAAACCGTGGCACGCTGTGTATTTCCACCCAGGCCGGTTGCGCCGTAAACTGCCGCTTCTGCTCGACGGGCAAGCAGGGCTTTTCGCGCAACCTGTCGGTCGGCGAAATCATCGGCCAGCTGTGGATGGCCGAGTTCGAACTGCGCCGTACCAAGGGCATCGAGCCCGGCCCCAAGGGCGAACGGCAGATCACCAACGTGGTCATGATGGGCATGGGCGAGCCGCTGCTCAATTTCGAACCTACCGCCACGGCACTCAAGTTGATGCTGGACGATAACGCCTACGGCCTGTCGCGCCGCCGCGTGACCTTGTCCACCTCGGGCGTGGTGCCGATGATCGACCGCCTGGCGCAGGAAGTGCCGGTGGCGCTGGCCGTCTCGCTGCACGCGTCCAACGACGAGCTGCGCAACGGCCTGATCCCGTTGAACAAGAAGTATCCGCTGAAAGAGTTGATCGCTGCCTGCAAGCGCTACCTGCAATACGCGCCGCGCGACTTCATCACGTTTGAATATTGCATGCTCGACGGCGTCAACGACAGCGACGAGCACGCGCGCGAACTGATCGCACTGGTGCAGCACCCGGTCGATGGCATCAACTGCAAGTTCAACCTGATTCCGTTCAATCCGTTCCCGGAATCGGGCCTGCTGCGCTCGAAAAATCCGCGCATCAAGGCGTTCGCCCAGATTCTGGTCGATGCCGGCCTGGTGACCACCATCCGTAAAACCCGTGGCGACGACATCGACGCCGCCTGCGGCCAGCTCGCTGGCGAAGTCCAGGACCGCACCCGCGTCCAGGAGCGCATGGGCAAGATGGCCGAGTACCAGCAAAAGTTCGGCGCCAATTTCGGCAAGATCGTGGAGATCCATTCCTGATGGCGGGTTGGGCGCAGCGCAACCGGTATCGCTTGGCCATGCTCGGGATGTTCCCGCTGCTGGCCGGCGCACTGGGCGGTTGCGTCACGACCCCGGATAGTCCACAATCTGCCCGTGGCGCCGACAGCGCACGGGCGCCGGGCAGCGCCGAGCGCAAGGCGGCGATCCGCACGCAACTGGCGGTCGGTTATTTCGAGCAGGGCCAGTACGCGGTGGCGCTGGGCGAAATCAAGCTGGCGCTCGCTGCCGAGCCCGATAACGCCGAAGCGCTGGGCTTGCGCGGCCTGATCGAGCAAGCACTGGGCCATACCGCTGCCGCCGACGAGAATTTCCGCCGCGCCCGCAAGCTGGCGCCGGAAAATCCGGACCTGGCCAACAATTACGGCTCTTTTTTGTGCGAGAGCGGCCGCGTGGCCGAGGCGTTGCCGCTGTTCGACGCCGCGCTGGCCAACCGCGCTTACCGCTCGCCGGCCAGCGCCGCCAACAATGCCGGTGCGTGTGCATTGAAAATCAAGGATTACGCCAGCGCGGAGCGTTATCTGCTGCAAGCGTTGCAGTTGACGCCCGATCTGCCGGCCACCAACGCCAACCTGGCGCGGCTTTACGTGGAAAAACGCGATGTCCAGCGTGCCCATTTCTTCGTGACCCGCCTGGCTGACGTGGCAAAGATGGAGAGCTTGACGGCCGATGTGCTGTGGCTCGGGATTAAAGTGCAGCATCAAGTGGGCGATACGGGAAAACAAGCTGGTTGGGTCACGCAGTTACGGTCCCGCTACCCCGGCTCGACCGAGTATGCTGCTTATCAACGTGGGGCGTTTGATGAGTGAGACAGCAATGAATTCTGAGTGGGTAGAACCGCCAAAAGACCAGGCCAAAACCGGCCTGGCTACGCCCGGAGCACAACTGAAGGCGCAGCGCGAAGCGCTGGGCTTGACCGTGGAGCAGATCGCCGACCAGCTCAAGCTGGCGCCGCGCCAGGTGGTGGCGCTCGAAGCTGGCGATTATGCGTCGCTGCCCAATATGGCCGTCACGCGCGGTTTCGTGCGCGCCTATGCCAAGGTGGTGCGCATCGACGCCACGCCGCTGGTGGCAATGATCGAAGTGCGTTCGCCCACCAGTCCCGAGGTGTCGCCTCCGCGCAAGGAAATCGCGGCCACGTTCTCCGACACGCGCATGCCGCTGATGAAGTCGCGTAACTCGCACACCGGCGCCTGGGTAATGGGTGGTGTGGCAGTGGTGGTCGTGGTGGGCGGGATTTTCCTCTACCAGAGCGGCCTGATTGCGCACACGCTGGCGCTGTTCGAGCGTGGCGCCGATAGCGCTGCCGTCGCCACCGAGCCGGCCAAGACCGATGCCACGGTGGCGCCGCTGGAAACCACGCTGGTCAAGCCCGGCCAGGAAACCGCGCCGCTGCAGTCGCCGAATGTGCCGCTGGTGTCGGTGCCGCCGGTCGATGGCGGTAGTGCCGCCAATGCTGGCACGGTGGCCGGCGTCGCGCCTGCGCCAGCTGCCGGTTCCGCCGCTGTTACCACCCCGGCCACCGCACCGGTCAATACGCCGGCGCCTACCGTGACCGGTCAGCCGGTTACGACCACCGCAGCGCCGGCCGCAGCCGCTGCTGCCACGACTGCAGCAGCCGTCACCGGCACCGCGCTGGTCCTGAAAGTAGCGGAGGATTCGTGGGTAGAGATTCGCCGTCCGGGCGCCGCGCCGCTGATTTCGCGCGTGGTCAAGGCCGGCAGCACCGAAACCTTCGACATCAAGGGCCCGTCGCTGCTGATCGTCGGCAAGCCAGCTGGTGTTCAGGCTTCGCTGGGCGGCGCGCCGCTGGCGTTGCCGCAAGTTGCAGGCGGTACGATCGCCCGCGTGAACATCAAGTAAGCCAAGCAAAACCAAGCAAGCCAACAAATACCAGTTCCGAGTAAAACCACCATGTCTTCTTCGCCAACAGCTATTCCTTCGGGCCAGTCACCGCGCCGCGCCAGCCGCAGCGTGCTGGTGGCGCACGGCCAGCGCCAGATCTGGGTGGGCGGCGACGCTCCCGTGGTCGTGCAGTCGATGACCAATACCGATACCGCCAACGCCATCGAAACCGCGATCCAGATCCGCGACCTGGCGCGTGCCGGGTCCGAGCTGGTGCGCCTGACCGTGGACCGTCCGGAATCGGCCGAAGCCGTGCCGTACATCCGCGAACAGCTCGACAAGATGGACGTCGATGTGCCGCTGGTCGGCGACTTCCACTACAACGGCCACACGCTGCTCAACGATTATCCGGAGTGCGCCAAGGCGCTATCGAAATACCGCATCAATCCGGGCAACGTGGGCAAGGGCGCCAAGCGCGATACCCAGTTCGCGCAGATGATCGAAGTGGCGGCCCGCTACAACAAGCCGGTGCGCATCGGCGTCAACTGGGGCAGCCTCGACCAGGCGCTGCTGGCGCGCATCATGGATGAAAACGCCGGCCGCGCCGAGCCGTGGACCGCGCAGCAGGTCATGTACGAAGCGTTGATCACGTCGGCAATCGAGAACGCCGTCCGTGCCGAAGAACTGGGCCTGGCGCGCGACAAGATCATCCTGTCGTGCAAGGTCTCGGGCGTGCAGGACCTGATCGCCGTGTACCGCGAACTGGGCAAGCGCTGCGACTATCCGCTGCACCTGGGCCTGACCGAGGCGGGCATGGGCAGCAAGGGTATCGTGGCGTCCACCGCCGCGCTGTCGGTGCTGCTGCAAGAGGGCATTGGCGACACCATCCGTATCTCGCTCACGCCGGAGCCGGGTGGTGACCGCACCAAGGAAGTGGTGGTGGGGCAGGAGATCCTGCAAACCATGGGCCTGCGCAAGTTCACGCCGATGGTGATCGCGTGCCCCGGCTGCGGCCGCACCACGTCAACGACGTTCCAGGAGCTGGCCGACAACATCCAGACCTTCCTGCGCGACCAGATGCCGGAGTGGAAAAAAACCTACCCGGGCGTGGAAGCGATGAACGTGGCCGTGATGGGTTGCATCGTCAACGGTCCCGGCGAATCGAAACACGCCAACATCGGCATCAGCCTGCCCGGCACTGGCGAATCGCCAGCCGCGCCGGTCTTTGTCGATGGCGCCAAGGTGGCGACGCTGCGCGGCGAGCGCATCGTGGAAGAGTTTCACGAGATCGTCCTCAATTACGTCAAGACCAATTACAGCAAGACTGCCGCAGTCTAGTTTTTAACGAAATCAGAACCATGTCCGAAAATAAAAAAGCTGAAAAAATCACCGCCGTCAAAGGCATGAACGACATCCTGCCGCAGGACTCGCACCTGTGGCAGCTGTTCGAGAACACCGCGCAATCGGTGGTGCAAAGCTACGGCTTCCAGCAGATCCGCACGCCGATCGTGGAAGACACGGCACTGTTCAAGCGCGCCATCGGCGCCGTCACCGACATCGTCGAAAAAGAGATGTACTCGTTTACCGATTCGATGAACGGCGACCAGCTGACCTTGCGCCCTGAAGGCACGGCAGGCGCGGTGCGCGCGGTCATCGAACACAACCTGGTGTACGAAGGTCCGAAGCGCGTGTGGTACACGGGACCGATGTTCCGCCACGAGCGCCCGCAGCGCGGCCGCTATCGGCAGTTCTACCAGTTCGGCTGCGAAGCCGTGGGCTTCACCGGTCCCGACGTCGATGCCGAGATGATCATGTTGTGCCGCCGCCTGTGGGATGACCTGGGCCTGGAGAACATCCGCCTCGAACTCAATTCGATCGGCGACGCCGAAGAGCGCGCGCGCCACCGCGTGGACCTGATCGCGTACCTGGAAAGCCACGAAGCGCTGCTCGACGCGGAAGCCAAGCGCCGCCTGCACAGCAACCCGCTGCGCATCCTCGACACCAAGAACCCTGCCATGCAGGACATGGTCAACGGCGCGCCGAAACTGCTTGACTACCTGGGCGAGGAATCGCTGGCGCACTTCAACGGCGTGCGCAAGATCCTCGACCACAACAACATCCCGTACGTGATCAATCCGCGCCTGGTGCGCGGCCTCGATTACTACAACCGCACCGTGTTCGAATGGGTGACCGACTCGCTTGGCTCGCAAGGCACCGTATGCGCGGGCGGCCGTTACGATCCGCTGATCGCCTCGTTCGGCGGCAAGCCGACGCCGGCCGTCGGTTTTGCCATGGGCATCGAGCGCCTGCTGGAACTGATGAAAGAAGCGGGCGAGCCGGAACAACCGAACCTGTGCGACGTGTACCTGGTGCACCAGGGCGAAGCGGCGCAATTGCAATCATTCGTGCTGGGCGAACGCCTGCGCGACGCCGGCCTCGACGTCATCATGCACGGTTCGACCAGCAATGGTCCCGGCAGCTTCAAGAACCAGATGAAAAAAGCCGACGGCAGCGGCGCATCGTTTGCGGTCATCATCGGCGAAGACGAAGTGACCAACCACACCGCGTCGGTCAAAGCCATGCGCGGCGCCGACGGCGAACCCCAGCAGGCAACCGTACCGTTCGACGAAGTGGTCGACTACGTGGTGGACCAGATCACCGGCAGCGGCGACCATCACCACCACGTGCACGACGAACACTGCAATCACTAAGCCGACCCACCCCTTAACCTTTTAGCAGACGAACTGACATGGCATACGATCTCGAAGAACAAGAACAACTCGCTACGCTCAAAGCATGGTGGGAACGGTACGGCAACCTGACGACCTGGATCGTCATCGCGGCACTGGCCGCTTACTCGGCCTGGGCCGGCTGGAACTATTACCAGCGCAACCAGACCACCCAGGCCTCGGCCCTGTACGAAGAACTGCAACGCGCGGTGGAAGCCAAGGACAACACCAAGGTACAACGCGCCGCCACCGACATGGAAAGCAAGTTCGGCGGCACCTCGTACGCACCGATGTCGGCGCTGGTCGCCGCCAAGAGCGCGTTCGAAGCGAACGACGCCAAGACCGCCAAGGCCCAGCTGCAATGGGCGGTGGAGCACGGCGCCGACGAGTTCAAGGCGATCGCCAAGGTGCGCCTGGCTGGCGTGCTGCTCGATGAAAAAGCGTACGACCAGGCGCTGAAAACCCTGGACGGCACGGTGCCGCCAGCGTTTGCCGGTTCGGTGGCCGACCGCAAGGGCGACATCCTGGTAGCACAGAACAAGCTGGCCGAAGCGCGCACCGCCTACCAGGCCGCGCTCGACGCCACCGACAAGAAAAACCCGGGACGCCAGCTGATCCAGCTGAAGCTGGAAGCGATCGGCGGCGCCGTGCCAGCCGACAAACCAGCCAAGGCCGCTGCGTAAGCAGCTGTACCGCATCCGGATAACCCGTAACGAGCAAGGTTGAAAAATTTTATGCGCATCACCGAAAAAGCTATTGCTGCAAGCCTGCTGGCACTGTTGGCTGGTTGCTCCTTGTTTGGCTCGAAAGACACCAAGAACCAGCCGGCGGCGCTGGTGGAACCGGCGGGCAGCCTGCAGCCGCCTGTGGCCTGGAAGTACTCGGTCGGCAAGGCCGGCAACGCCGTCTTCACCCCGGTGCTCGCTGGCGACAGCGTGTACGTGGCCGATGGCGATGGCGTGCTGGCACGCCTGAACGCGGCCACCGGCAAGGAAATCTGGCGCATCAAGACCGGCACCGACCTGACGGCCGGCGTGGGCAGCGATGGCGAGGTGGTTGTGGTTGGCGACAAGAAAGGTGTTATCCTTGCTTTCGACGCCAACGGCAAAGAATTGTGGAAAGCACAAGCGTCGAGCGAAGTGCTGTCCTCGCCGGTGGTCGGCGGCGGCGTGGTGGTGGTGCGCAGTGTCGATAACGTGATCACCGCGTACGAGGCCAAGACCGGCGCCAAGCGCTGGAACGTCACCCGGACCACGCCAGCCCTGACCCTGCGCAATGCGCCGGGCATGGTGATCAGCGGTCCGAATGTATATGTCGCCCAGCCGGGTGGCAAGCTGGTGGTGCTGGCCCTGGCCGGCGGCCTGCCACGTTTTGAAGTGGCAGTGGGCGAGCCGCGTGGCGCGACCGAACTCGAACGCGTGACCGACATTGCCGGCGCACCGGTGATTTTCGAAAAAGATGTCTGCGCTGTGTCGTACCAGGGCCGCGTGGCCTGTTACGACGCCACCACTGGCGCGCCGTCCTGGAGCAAGCCTGCTTCGTCCGACGTGGGCGTGGCGGTGGACCAGCGTTTTGTATTCGTCTCCGACGACAAGGGCGAAGTTGCCGCCTATAGCCGCGAAAGCGGCAGCAACGCCTGGAAGAACGACAAGCTGTCCTATCGCCGCCTCTCGACCCCCGTGTCGTATGGCCGCGCCGTGGCCGTTGGCGACTACCAGGGTTACATCCACTTCCTGTCACGGGAAGATGGCGCTCTGATAGGTCGAGTCGCGACCGATGGCAGCCCGATCCAGTCGGCCCCCGTCATCGCCGGCTCGAATTTGATTTTTCAAACTCAAGCAGGAACTGTGACCGCTTTCGCGGTCGAGTAATTCAATGAAGCCGGTAATCGCACTTGTGGGTCGACCCAATGTAGGGAAATCGACCTTGTTTAATCGTCTGACCCGCTCGCGCGATGCGCTGGTGGCGGACTTGCCTGGGTTGACGCGCGATCGTCACTATGGCGAGGGCCGTGTCGGCGAACGTCCCTTCCTCGTCATCGACACGGGCGGCTTCGAGCCGGTCGCCAAGGAAGGCATCATGCATCAGATGGCCAAGCAGACCAAGCAAGCCGTTGCCGAGGCCGACATCGTCGTGTTTCTCGTCGATGGCCGCCAGGGCCTGACGCCGCATGATAAAACCATTACCGACTTCCTGCGTAAAAGCGGCCGTCCGGTCATGCTGGTCGTGAATAAATCGGAAGGCATGCGGTACACCGCCGTGGTCTCCGACTTTTACGAGCTGGGCCTGGGTGAGCCGTACTCGATCTCGTCCGCGCACGGCGACGGCGTGGCCGACCTGGTGGAGGAGGCGCTGAACCTGGCGTTTGCCCAGCGTCCCGAAGAACCGGACGAACTCGACCCTGCCCAGCGCGGCGTCAAGATCGCCCTGGTCGGCCGTCCGAACGTGGGCAAATCGACCCTGATCAACACCCTGGTGGGCGAAGAGCGCGTGATCGCGTTCGACATGCCGGGCACCACCCGCGACTCGATCGAAATTCCGTTCGAGCGCGAAGGCAAGCAGTACACGCTGATCGACACCGCCGGTATCCGCCGCCGCGGCAAGGTGTTCGAAGCGATCGAGAAATTCTCGGTCGTGAAAACCCTGCAATCGATCTCGGAAGCCAACGTGGTCGTGCTGATGCTCGACGCCCAGCAGGACATCTCCGAACAGGACGCCCACATTGCCGGCTTCGTGCTGGAGACGGGCCGTGCGCTGGTCATCGCCGTCAACAAGTGGGACGGCCTGCGTACCGACGAACGCGACGAAATCAAGATCGATATCGACCGCAAGCTCGACTTCCTGTCGTTCGCCAAGATGCATTTCATCTCCGCACTGAAATCGCAGGGCATCGGCCCGCTGATGAAGTCGGTCGATGCGGCGTATGCCGCCGCCATGTGCAACCTGTCCACGCCGAAGCTGACCCGCGCGCTGATCGAGGCGGTGGAGAAGCAGGAGCCGCGCCGCAAGGGCTCGATCCGTCCGAAGCTGCGCTATGCGCACCAGGGCGGCATGAACCCGCCGGTCATCGTCATCCACGGCAATTCCCTGGAAGCGGTTGGCGATCCGTACAAGCGCTACCTGGAAAAGCATTTCCGCGATACGTTCAGTTTGATAGGCACGCCGCTGCGCATCGAGCTGCGCACGGGTAAAAACCCGTTCGACAAGCGTACCGAGAAGAAGTAATCGCCAGGTAGGCGATAAGTTAAATCGGGTCGCCAAATGTGTGACCTGGTTTTCAACTTAGTATTCGATTAAATAGGCTGTTTTTTTGCGGTGCGACACTGCAAAAAAAGCAAAAACAGGTTACAGTGGCTTGGAAGCACCATTCCCTACGTGGCGAGCGGTGTTTCAGCGAATATCATTTGACTTTCGCTGGGCCACGTACTTGAAATTAAGCGTCTCGCCTCCAAATCCAACACAACAACATAAAATGGAGCTGTTATGAGCAACAAAGGGCAACTGTTACAAGACCCATTCCTCAACGCACTGCGCAAAGAGCACGTGCCGGTGTCGATCTACCTCGTTAACGGCATCAAGCTGCAGGGCCACATCGAATCGTTCGATCAATACGTCGTATTGCTGCGCAACACCGTGACCCAGATGGTGTACAAGCACGCCATCTCCACCGTGGTGCCGGCTCGCGCCGTCAACCTCAGCATCGATAACGACGCGGACTAAGCGCTTGCCTTATCGCTTCTCCCCAACCTTACAGATCGTCGTATGCGTGCAGCTCTAGTCGGTATTGATTTCGGCCAGGGCGACTTCGCCGCCAGCGTCGAGGAACTGCAACTGCTGGCCCGTTCAGCAGGTGCGGAACCCGTGACGACGATCACCGCCAAGCGCTCCGCCCCGGACTCCGCTTATTTCGTCGGCAGCGGCAAGGCTGACGAAATCGGCCAGGCCGTGCTGGACGAGCGTATCGAAATCGTCATCTTCAACCATGCGCTGTCGCCGGCCCAGCAGCGTAACCTGGAAAAGCGCCTGAACATCCGCGTGCTTGACCGTACCAGCCTGATTCTCGACATTTTCGCCCAGCGCGCCGCCTCCCACGAGGGCAAGCTGCAGGTGGAACTGGCGCAGTTGCAGCACCTGGCCACGCGCCTGATCCGCGGCTGGACCCACCTGGAACGGCAAAAGGGCGGTATCGGCCTGCGCGGTCCCGGCGAAACCCAGCTCGAGACCGACCGCCGGCTGATCGGCGAGCGTGTCAAAGCCTTGCGCGCGCGCCTGGCCAAGCTGCGCAAGCAGCATGAAACCCAGCGCCGTTCGCGTGGCCGCAGCCAGACTTTTTCCGTGTCGCTGGTCGGCTATACCAATGCCGGCAAGTCCACCCTGTTCAATACGGTCACCAAGGCCGGCGTGTATGTAGCCGACCAGTTGTTCGCGACGCTGGACACGACCTCGCGTCGCGTCTACATGGGGCAGGAAGTGGGCAACGTGGTGATCTCGGACACGGTCGGCTTCGTGCGCGAATTGCCGCACCAGCTCGTCGCCGCTTTCCGCGCCACGCTGGAAGAGACGATTCACGCCGATTTGCTGCTGCACGTGGTCGATGCATCGTCCCCGGTGCGCATGGAGCAGATCGAGCAGGTCAACCTGGTGCTCAAGGAAATCGGCGCCGATCATATTCCGCAAATTCTAGTGTGGAACAAGATCGACGCCGCCGGCCTGGAGCCCTCGGTGGAGCGCGACGAATATGCTAAGATTTCCCGCGTTTTCCTCAGCGCCCGCACCGGTGTCGGTGTGGACCTGTTGCGGGAAGCGATCGTGGAATGGGCCAAGGCGGCGCCGGGCGCCAGGCTCAACCAGGCGTATCCGGTTGACGACGAAGCAGAGCTCGATTTAGATGATGAAGCGCAGGAGCCGGATGCGTCCGACTCCGACGACGACAGCAATACCTCGCGCAGTTCCCTTACAACTCACGTTGGATCCCACTAATGCGTGTCCCCTCAATGATGAAACGTCTCGGCATCAAGCTGTCGCTGAACGACCCCCGCTGGGGCTCGGACAAGAAAGACGGCGAGCCGCAGGCGAACGAAGGCAAGAAGCCTGGCGAAGGCCCACCCGACATGGAACAGTTGTGGCGCGATTTCAATGAGCGCCTGAACAACTTCTTCGGCCAGAAAAGACGCCCGGACAATAACAATAATAACAATGGCAACAATAACAACGGTGGCGGCGTGCCGCGCCCCGATCCGGCCGGCATGCGCGCCACCGCTGGCGCCATCGCCGGGGTGGCCGCGCTGATCTGGCTGGCCAGCGGTTCGTTCATCGTGCAAGAGGGCCAGGCGGGCATCGTCTATACCTTCGGCAAGTACACGCACTCGACCGGCTCCGGTTTCAACTGGCGCTGGCCGTACCCGTTCCAGTCGAACGAAACGGTACGCGTCTCGCAGATGCGTATGGTCGAGATCGGCTATCGCGGCAACATCAAGAACAAGCAGACCCAGGAATCCCTGATGCTGACCGACGATGAAAACATCATCGACATGCAGCTGGCCGTGCAGTTCAAGCTGAAAGACCCGGTGGCCTGGCTGATGAACAACCGCGATGAGGAAGAAACCGTGCGCCAGGTCGCCGAGACCTCGATCCGCGAAATCGTCGGCAAGAACAAGATGGACTTCGTGCTGTACGAGGGCCGCGACAAGGTGGCCTACGAAACGCAAGTGCTGATGCAGACCATTCTCGACCGTTACGCTTCCGGGGTACTGATCTCGGGCGTGACTTTGCAGGCGGTGCAGCCGCCGGAGCAGGTGCAGAGCGCGTTCGACGACGCGGTCAAGGCCGGCCAGGACCTGGAACGCCAGAAGAACGAAGGCCAGGCGTACGCCAACGACGTGATTCCAAAGGCACGCGGTACCGCTTCGCGCCTGATGCAGGAAGCCGAAGCGTATCGTTCGATGGTCACCGAGAACGCGACCGGTAACGCCAACCGCTTCAAGCAGGTGCTGGTCGAGTACCAGAAGGCGCCGGCCGTCACGCGCGACCGCATGTACCTCGACACAATGCAGCAGATCTTCTCGAGCACCAGCAAGGTCATGGTCGATTCCAAGAACGGCAACAACTTGCTGTACCTGCCGCTCGACAAGCTGATCGCCCAGGCGGCAGCGGTAGACAGTGCACGCCATGGCAACAACAGCAGCAACACCGGTTCGCCAGCGACCGCGCCGACCACGGCCACGCTGCCGGCCGACGTGATGCCATCGGTGGAAGTGAGCCGCCAGCGCGAGCCACGCCCACGGGATTCCTCACGTGAACGGGAGAGTCGTTAATGAATCGCATAGTCAGTACCCTCGTGGCAGGTTTTGTCCTGCTGCTGATCCTGTCGTCGATGATCTTCGTGGTCGACCAGCGCAAATACGCGATCGTGTTCGCGCTGGGCCAGATCAAGGAAGTGGTCCGCGAGCCCGGCCTGCACTTCAAGCTGCCGCCACCGTTCCAGAACGTGGTGCTGCTCGATAACCGGATCATGACCATCGAGTCGCCGGACGCCGAGCGCTTCATCACGGCCGAGAAGATGAACATCCTGGTCGATAGCTTCGTCAAGTGGCGCATTGGCCGCAACGAAGGCCAGGCCAAGCTGTACTACGTCACCTTCGGCGGCGACGAAACCCGTGCCCGCGACCGCATGTCGGTCATCATCAAGTCGGCGCTGAACGAGGAAATCACCAAGCACACGGTCAGCGAAGTGATCTCGGGCAAGCGTGGCCAGGTGATGGAAGCGATCCGCAACAAGGTGGTGCTGGAATCGGCCCAGATCGGCGTCGAGATCATCGATGTGCGCCTGAAACGCGTGGAATACGTCGAGCAGATCAACAACTCGGTGTACGAACGCATGAAGGCCGAGCGCATGCGCGTCGCCAACGAGCTGCGTTCGACCGGTTCGGCGGCCTCGGAAACCATCCGCGCCGACGCCGACCGCCAGCGCACCGTGATCCTGGCCGAAGCGTACCGCGATGCCGAGAACATCCGTGGTGAAGGCGACGCCAAGGCATCGCAGATCTACGCCGAAGCGTTCGGCCGCAATCCGGAGTTCTACAAGTTTTACCGTAGCCTGGAAGCGTACCGCTCCACGTTCAAGAGCCAGGGCGACGTGATGGTGGTCGATCCGAGCTCGGACTTCTTCAAGTACTTCAAGAACTCCGGCGCCGGCGGTCAGAAGTAAGCACAGTATCTTCATTGCCGGCGGCTTGTGAGCCGTCATCCTCGCGTACGCGGGGATCCATGGAACGTATGACGAATCTACCGGTCTATGGATTCCCGCTTTCGCGGGAATGACGGACTTGCGGTCGCCGGCTTTTCAATTTTTACCTCCCCCCCAGCATTTTCGCGTAAAATATCAGGTTCGGCCTGTCACTTGTTGACACGCGGCGCCCGCGCCCCCTTGTTCATTATTTAATCATTGTCTCCCATGCCGAATTGGCTTTTGCCCGAGAATATCGCCGACGTCTTGCCGTCGGAAGCCCGCAAGATTGAAGAACTGCGTCGCCTGATGCTGGATAACTTCCGCCTGTACGGGTACGAACTGGTGATGCCGCCGCTGCTCGAGTACCTCGAGTCGCTGCTCACCGGCGCCGGTACCGACATCGACCTGCGCACCTTCAAACTGGTGGACCCGATCTCGGGCCGCCTGCTGGGCCTGCGTCCTGACATGACGACCCAGGTGGCGCGCATCGACGCCCACCTGCTCAACCGTGCTTCGGTCACGCGCCTGTGCTATGCCGGCAATGTGCTGCATACGCATCCGTCGGGCTTGCACGCCACCCGCGAACCGCTGCAGATCGGCGCCGAGATCTACGGCCATGCCGGCCTGGAAGCCGATGCCGAGATCCAGGAACTGGCGCTGTCCACCCTGGCGCTGGCCGGTTTCACGCAAGTGCGGCTGGACCTGACCCACGTGGGCGTGCTGCGCGCGATCATCGAAGAAGATGCGGCTGCTGCCAAGGACGAAGCCGCGCTGTACCTGGCGCTGCGCGCCAAGGACGTGTCGGACCTGAGAGCGCTCACCGCCAATTACGCGCCGCAAACCCGCGATGCGCTGCTGGCGCTGACCAATCTGTACGGCGACATCGACGTGCTGAAAAAAGCGCGCGAAGTGCTGCCGGACCTGCCGGGCATCGCCCGCGCGCTGGCTGAACTGGCGGCGCTGGCCGCTTCCGCGATGGGCCGTGCCGAGGTCGCCATCGACCTGGCCGACCTGCGCGGTTACCAATACGAAAGCGGCGCGATGTTCGCGCTGTATGTGCCAGGCTTGCCGAACGCGGTTGCGCGCGGCGGCCGTTACGATCACGTAGGCGAAGCCTTCGGCCGGGCCCGTCCCGCCACCGGCTTCTCGCTCGACCTGCGCGAGCTGGCGCGCCTGTTACCCACTGCGGAACGCAAGCATTCGATCCGCGCACCGTGGGGCAATGCGCCTGAATTGAAAGAAAAAATCGCCGAGCTGCGCAAGTCCGGCGAAGTCGTGATCCAGAGCATGCCTGGTCACAGCAACGAGCTGGACGAGTTCGAGTGCGATCGCGCGCTGGTGCTCGACGATAACAGTAGTCAATGGATTCTTAAAAACTTAGGTTAGTGTGATGTCAAACAAAAACGCAAAGAATGTGGTCGTCATCGGCACCCAATGGGGCGACGAAGGTAAAGGCAAGATCGTCGATTGGCTGACCGATCATGCACAAGGTGTGGTGCGCTTCCAGGGCGGCCACAATGCCGGCCACACGCTGGTCATCGGCGGCGTCAAAACCGCGCTGCAACTGATCCCTTCGGGCATCATGCGTCCAGGCGTGGCCTGCTACATCGGTAACGGTGTGGTGGTGTCGGTGCCGGACGTGCTGCGCGAAATCGACAAGCTGGAAAAAGTCGGTGTCGAAGTAGCGTCGCGCCTGAAAGTGTCGGACGCCGCGCCCGTCATTCTGCCTTACCACTCGGCACTCGACCTGGCCCGTGAAGCCAAGCGTGGCGAAGCGAAAATCGGCACCACCGGCAAGGGCATCGGCCCGGCCTACGAAGACAAGGTCGCCCGTCGCGCGATCCGCGTGGCCGACCTGCTCAACGAAACCCGCCTGGCTGAAAAGCTGGCCGAGAACCTCGACTACCACAACTTCGTGCTGGAACACTACCTGAAAGCACCGAAGGTCGATTACCAGAAAACCCTGGACGACGCGCTGGCCTACGTGCCACGCCTGCGTCCGATGGTGACCGACGTCTCGAGCGCGCTGTACGCTGCGCACAAGGCCGGCGCCAACCTGCTGTTCGAAGGCGCGCAAGGTTCGCTGCTCGACGTCGATCACGGCACCTATCCGTTCGTGACCTCGTCGAACTGCGTGGCCGGCAATGCCGCCGCCGGTGCCGGCGTCGGCCCGAACATGCTGCACTACATCATGGGCATCACCAAGGCCTACACCACCCGCGTGGGTTCCGGTCCGTTCCCTTCGGAACTGCCGACCGATGCCGGCGTCGGCCATCACCTGGCGCAAGTGGGCCACGAGTTCGGCACCGTGACGGGCCGCGCCCGCCGCTGCGGCTGGTTCGATGCCGCGCTGCTGCGCCGGTCGGTACAGATCAACGGCGTGACCGGCATGTGCCTGACCAAGCTGGATGTGCTCGACGGTATCGAAACCCTGAAGCTGTGCACCGGCTACACCATCGACGGCGTGACCGTGGACATCTTCCCGTCGGGCGCCGAAGAAGCGGCCCGCTGCGTGCCGATCTACGAAGAAATGCCAGGCTGGACCGAAAGCACCGTGGGCGCCAAGACCATGGAAGCGCTGCCGGCCACCGCCCGCGCCTACATCAAGCGTATCGAAGAGCTGGTCGGCGTACCGGTCGATATGGTCTCGACCGGCCCTGATCGTGAAGAAACGATCGTGCTGCGCCATCCGTTCGCATAACAAGAGGAGTGTCATGAACAACCCGCAAACCAACGAAAAACACCTCTGGGTGTCCTGGGACGAATACCACCGCCTGATCGAGCGCCTGGCGCTCAAGGTGCATGAGTCCGGCTGGAAATTCGACATGGTGCTGTGCCTGGCGCGCGGCGGCGTGCGTCCTGGCGACGTCTTCTCCCGCATCTTCGACGTGCCGCTGGCGATCCTGTCGACCAGCTCGTACCGCGAAGACAAGGGCACCACCCAGGGCGACCTGGACATCGCCAAGTACATGACGATGACCAAGGGCCCGCTGTCCGGCAAGATCCTGCTGGTCGATGACCTGGCCGACTCGGGCGTTACCCTGATCAAGGTGATGCAACACTTGAAAGAGAACTTCGAAGGCGTGACCGAAGTGCGTTCGGCCGTAATCTGGACCAAGGGCAGCTCGGCTTTCCGTCCGGATTACCAGATGGAAGAACTGCCGCACAATCCGTGGATCCATCAACCGTTCGAGGACTACGACGGTCTGCGTCCGCATCAACTCGCGGCCTGGATCAAAAAAGGCGACGCTTAATCGCGGTTGCTGACAAGGGGAGCTTCGGCTCCCTTTTTAATTTTAAAAATAAAAATATGACCCAAGACTTCTTTCAGACTTTCATCCTGCTGGTCCTGGTGACCGATCCGTTTGGCAACGTGCCGCTGTTTGCCAGCGTGCTCAACCCGGTGCCGCCGGCGCGCCGGCCGCGCATCGTCATCCGCGAGTGCGCGATCGCGTTCGGCCTGCTGCTGATCTTCATGTTTTTTGGGCGTCACTTCCTGGCGGCACTGCATTTGTCCGAGGTGGCGCTGCGCATCGGCGGCGCCGTGATCCTGCTGTTGATCTCGATCCGCATGATCTTCCCCCATCCCGATGGCGTGCTGGGCCGCACCGATGGCGCCGAGCCGTTCATCGTGCCGCTGGCCATTCCTGCGCTGGCCGGCCCGTCCGCGCTGGCGACCGTGCTGCTGTTCTCGAGCGAGAGCACCGGTGAAGTGCTGGTGCACGTGGCGGCGCTCGCTGCCGTGGCGGTGGTGTGGCTGGCCGTGTTCCTGTCCGCCGAGCGCCTGCAAAAAGTGCTGGGTCCGCAGGTAATGACCGCGTTCGAGCGGCTGATGGGGCTGATTCTGACCGCGATGTCGATCGAGATGCTGCTGAGCGGAATACGCGAGTTCGTCAAGACCTTGTAGGCCGCAGGACCGCGTCCCGATTGAAAAAAAGCTGTACAGTGCGCGAGCAACGGCGCTACAGTGGCTGAAACAACAATGTAAACAATTTACATAGTGATGCGCCCCCGTCTCTGCGTCGGGGGCGCGCGGCCTCACCACTGTCAGCATCATCGGCGCCCCCTTGCGGCGCCATGCCTGGTGATTATTCCGAACGACAAAACCAGGAGTACCCATGAATAGCTCTGCCCGGCATACGCCTGCCTTTCGCCTGTCCGTCATGTCCACCGCGCTGGCCGCAACATTTGCCGCCGCGCTGATGGTGGCCCCGCTGGCGCACGCCCAGCTCAGTACCGCCACCATTCAAGGCCAGGTTGCCAGCGGCGCAGCACCCTCGGCTGGCGCCGCTGTCACCGCCACCAACGAACTCAACGGTTATAAGTATGAAACCACCACCCGCGCCGACGGCAGCTATGTGCTCACCGGCGTGGCGCCCGGCACCTACCGCATCCGCGTGGGCGAGCAGCAGGCTGAACCGGTCACCGTCAGCGTGGGCCAGACCAGCCAGGTCAACCTGCAGTTGCAGGCGGGCGTGCAGCAGGTGGTGATCACCGGCTCGGCGTCGCGGCGCGACGTGACCGGTTCCGAGGTGGGCACGTCGGTGTCGCGCCAGCAGATCGAAAAGCTGCCGCAGGTCACCCGCAACTTCCTGTCGTTTGCCGACCTGGCGCCCGGCGTGCGCTTCAATGTCGATACTGCCGGCAACGTCAAGATGCAGAGCGGCGCGCAGAGCCAGGACAATGTCAACGTGTTCATCGATGGCGTCAGCCAGAAGAACAATATCCTGCGTGGCGGCGTGTCTGGGCTCGATTCGAGCCGGGGCAATCCGTTCCCGCAATCGGCCGTGGCCGAGTACAAGGTCATCGCGCAAAACTACAAGGCCGAGTTCGACCAGGTGTCGAGCGCGGCGATTACCGCCGTGACCAAGTCGGGCGGCAATACCCTGAGCGGCGACGTGTTCTGGGACCACAGCGGCACCAACCTCACTGCCAAGGACCCGTTTCAGAAGGAGTCCGAGCGCCAGGGCGTGGGCCGGCCGTCGTCGTCGCAGGACCAGTATGGCGTGACGCTCGGCGGTCCGATCAAGGAAGACGTCGCGCACTTCTTCATCGCCTACGAGGGCAAGAAGATCGACAGCCCGCGCCAGGTGATTGCGCAGCGCACCGACTTGCTGCCCGATGCCGGTATCGTGCCGTCGCTGCTGGCGCGCCAGGGCTCGCAAGTATCGAGCTTCAAGGAAGACCTGCTCCTGGTCAAAGTCGATGCGCAGATCTCGCGCAACCAGCGCATGGAGGCGACTGCCCGCGTGCGCCGCGAGTCCGACCTGATCCCCGAAGACCTCAAGCTCAGCGTCGCCGAAAACGTTCTTGACCGTACCAACGATGAAGACCGCTTCGACGTCAAGCACGAGTGGAGCGACAAGGGCTTTTTGAACGAAGCGCGCTTCGGCTACGAAAAATACAGCTGGAACCCACGTTCTGAGGCGGCCAACCCGTACGTGCGTTACCAGGTCTCTCCCAGCAACTCCGATAACAACGTGGTCGATGTGCTGATCACCGGCGGCTCGCCCAACAACCAGTTCCGCCAGCAGCGCGGCCTGTTGTTGCAGGACGATCTCACCTATAGCGGGCTGGAAAACCATACCTTCAAGGCCGGGGTAAAGGTGAAACGCATCGATTACAACCTGTCCGGCACCGCGCGCGCGGTCGAGCAGCGCTGGGAGCGCATCGACACCACCACCGGGATCCCGAGCCTGATCCGCTCGGAGCCGGCAATTCCGTCCGCTGGCGTGGCGTTCTCCAACAATCAGTACGGTATTTATTTCCAGGACGACTGGCAGGCCACCGACAAGCTGCTGCTCAATCTCGGTGTGCGCTACGACTACGAGAGCAATATGCTCAACGACAGCTACGCCACGCCGGCCGACCGCGCGGCCATCTTCGACCGGCAAGATCCCCGCGACGGTGCCGCTGCCGGCCAGACCTATGCGCAGTCGCTGGCCAAGGGCGGCGTCAACATCGCCGACTACATCAGCAACGGCAACAGCCGCAAGCCGTTCAAGGATGCGTGGGCGCCGCGCCTGGGCCTGTCGTACGATATCAACGGCGACCGCGCCTCGGTGCTGTTTGCTGGCTGGGGCAGGGCGTATGACCGCGCAATTGCCAACCACGCGCTCGACGAGGCGCAAAAGAACTCGCAGCCGGGCGGCGAAATCTGGCTGATCAGGAACAACCACAAGATGGCGTACACCGACCAGTTCAGCGTTGGCCTGCGCCAGGCGCTGGGCCGCTGGAACGGCGAAGTGGGTTACACCAATTCGCGCAGCCGCAACCAATTCAACTGGTTCGGCGGCAACCGCGACGTCAACGGCACCTGGGGCAACGGCAGCCCGATCGATCCGCTGTTCGGCTCGGTGCCGGGTTACAGCACCCTGGTGCTCGGTGACTTCATCACCCAGGCCAAGGCCGAGAACATTTACCTGAAACTGGACAAGCCTTATACCAAGGCGTCCACCTGGAGCCTGGGCGCGACGTACACCTACAGCCGCGGCGAAACCACCAACAACGAGTGGACCAACAACACCTTCAACTGGACCTACGGCCGCTACGCCACTGCCTGGAATCCATCGACCGACGTCGAAAAGCACCGGCTGGTGGTGGCGGGCGTGTCGGACGGCTTGCTGCCGTTCGGGTTGATGGTGTCGGGGAAAGTGACGGTCGGCTCGGGCCTGCCGTACCGGATCACCGACTGCTCGCGCGGTTCCACCAGCTGCGTGGCGGCCGAAGGCAAGGGCAGCAACTTCCGCCAGGTGGACGTGGGCCTGGCCAAGGAAGTCAAGTTCGCGTTCGGCGCGCTGTCGCTGCGCGCGGACGTGCTCAACCTGTTCAACAGCATCAACTACGGCGGTTACGACGGCTGGGGCGGCGGCCCCGGTAATCCGCAAAACCGTCTCGGCGGCGACAATGCCAACCTCGGCGTGCCCAACTCGGTGGGCGGCCCGATGCGCACCGTGAAGTTCAGCGCGCGTTACGCTTTCTGATAGCGCCAGCGTGCGCAGGGCGGTAAGTTTGCCGCGCGTATGCTGATGCTGGTATCAAATAACCGATGTTCCAGGCAGGTTATTTCTACGGTGCAGAGTTGGCGGTGCGAAGTCTTTTTCGCCGAAGAATCCATACTCGAGTGAAGTTGCAATTCGCTCAGCGGTCATGTGGAATTGCGCTGCGATTTCCGGCCTGAACAGACGGCTGCTGACCGCCTTGAATTTGGCAAGCCAGCGCACAAAGTGTTCGCTGGTGACTCCTTGCAGCAGCATGTGTTTGCCGAAGACATTCCCCTGGAAGCTTTTTGTTCCCAACATCACCGTCGCCCAGAAGTCGACCATGCGGTCGAGATGCGGCGCCCAGTCCGCGCCGATGGCAGCCTCGAAGATTGGGAAAAGCTCTGCGTCGCCCCGTACATCGTCATAAAACTGATGGACAAGCATCGTTATCGATGCGGCAGTGAGTTCGTGATATGCCATTGCTGATCCTTGTACTTGTGCGGCTTTTACCCGTCTGGCGGACGAAGATTATGCTTTGAGGTCGATGCTGACAGGAGTAAGTGCATCGGCGTATCCGTGGTTCACATTGCGGTGACCCATTTCATCCTTGCGCACTTCCACTACCACGTCACGCAAGCGGGCATTTGCAGGCAGGTTCCAGTAAGCGATGGCGATCGCTGGCGCCGGCACGTTCTCAACCCGTCCAGCATCGATCTCTTCAAGGTAGAGTGTATAGCTCACCACCGCTTGTTCCTCAAAATAGCCGACCAGGCGGTGGGCCGTACGGGCAGAGACCAGGTAAAGCAGGAAGAAGAACATAAAAAACAGGGCCTGAACAACCAGGATCACGACGCGTTCAAACCAGCTGGGCTTGGCGATCTCGACGAATGTCATCAAGTGCATGCGTTCATTTTCAGCCTCGTCCAGCAGCGTACGGATCCAGTTGTTGTCATCCACCATCCAGCGCAGGCAGCGCAGGTGGACCAGCATTCCACCAACCATGCCCGGTACTGCGGCGACGGTCTCCAGCACGATGGCGCGGTTGCCGTAGCGCTTAGCGAAGAAGGTGTCGGCGAAAAAGCGCAGCGTCAGGGTGATCCCCAATGCGATGCGATCAGAAATGTTGCGGGCGGCATGGTGGTCGTCCAATGCGATGTGGTCACTTGTTTTCATTTTTTTGCTCCCGTCAGTGTGATATTGCTAGAAGAAGGCATGTAATCGGCCGGATCACAAAACATGTAGGTAGAATACATCTTTAAAAATAAACCTGTCAATGCACTTGAAAAATTAATATTTGCCCTGTAACCGCACGGCCCTCAAGCTCTACCATTAGTTGGGGGGCGGCATCGTCCGAAGGGCCACTATCAGCTAATCTTGAACCAACGTATTTTGCAAGCGCAACATATTTCAACCTCAGGAGATACCGCATGAACACCATACCTTCCAGCGCCGCACACTACCGTAGCACCCCTGTATTTACCCAGGACACCGTACCCGCAGCCTTGCAGCGCGCGCATACCACCGCTGCCGATGTATGGGGCCGCATCACCATTCTGGAAGGAAGCCTGCTCTACCGGATCACCGATGCACGGCGCGAACCGGAAGAGATTCTGTTGACGCCGGATCAGCCGGGTATCGTGGAACCCGCCATTCAACATGAGGTTGCCTTAGTCGGCCCTGTCACTTTCCAGATCGACTTCCATCGGTAGCGTGCAGACGCCCGTCAGGCCACCGGTCAGTGAAATTATTTGACCGCTTGTTCCCATTCCTCTATATTTAGATAATTATCTAATTAGATGTTTATCTCAACATGAGTGCCACCAATAGCGCGTTCAAGGCGATTGCCGATCCTGCGCGGCGCGAGATCCTGCGGCTGCTGCGCGATGGCGAGATGACGGCCGGCGACCTGGCCGAGCGTTTCGACACGAGCAAGCCGACCATGTCGCACCACTTCGCGGTACTGGTGGAGGCCGACCTGATCGCGCGCCGGCGCGAAGGGCAGACCATCTGGTACAGCCTCAATACCACCGTACTGCAGGACGTCGTCGCGTGGATGATGGACCTGACCGAACCCACCGGGAGGAAAAAATGAAAACCCGCTTCATTACCATCTGCCTCGTATTGATCGTCCTGGTCAGCGCCGTCACCTGGCATTACTTCCCGGCGTTGCCCGAGCACATACCGTTGCACTGGAATGCCGCCGGCGAAGTCGATGGCCATGGCCCGCGCGCCATGCTGTGGCTGCTGGGTCCCGGCTTGATGACGCTGGTCGCACTGCTCGGGCTGGCGCTGCCATGGCTGTCACCGCGCCGCTACGGCGTCACCGCGTTCGAGTCCACCTGGCTGTATTCGACCGGCGTGGTCGTGGTGCTGCTGGCGTATGTCCACCTGCTGGTGCTGATTGCCGCCACCGGCGGCCAGGTGCCGATGGACGGCGCGGTGCCAGCCGGGATGTGTATCGTGCTGATCCTGGTCGGCAACCCGCTGGGCAAGGTGCGCAAGAATTTCTGCCTCGGCATCCGCACGCCCTGGACCCTGAGCAGCGACCGCGTGTGGTATGCGACTCATCGCCTCGGTGCCAGGCTGATGGTTGCCAGCGGTGTGCTGGGCCTGGTCGGCGTGCTGGCTGGCGCGCCGGGTTGGCTGGTGCTGTTGCTGATGTTCTGGTGGGCGCCGGTTGCGGCGCTCTATTCGCTGGCGTGCTACAAGCGGCTGGAAAAAGCGGGTACGCTTGAATCCAGCTGAGCCGCCTTTCCATCCCTTTCAAGGAGTCCGTTGATGCGTATTACGCTGCCTTTGTGCACGCTGCTGTTCTGCTCGATGGCCAATGCTGCGGTACACGCTGCGCCGACTGTATCCGCCGCGCCCGCTGTACCCACTGTGCCGGCCGTGCCCGCGCCAGCCCTTACACGGGCCACGCCCGCCGCGCCCGTCATACCGGTCGCACCTGCGTTACCCTTTGCGGCGCGTGAAGTGACGCTCGATGTCGGTGGCGGCACCCTGCGCGGTACGGAATTGGCGCCCAAGGCGGGGGAGAGCGGCAAGGTTCCGGTCGTGCTGCTGCTCGCCGGCTCCGGCCCCACCGACCGCAACGGCAACAGCATCGCGCTGCCCGGCGCCAATGACAGCTTGAAGATGGTGGCCGAAGGGCTGGCGGCGCGTGGCATTGCCTCGGTGCGGTACGACAAGCGGCTGATTGCAGCGAGCGTCTCGCCGCAGTGGAGCGAGGCTGATCTGCGCTTCGACGATTTTGTCAACGACGCGGTAGCGTGGATCCGCCAGTTGAAAACCGATCCGCGCTTCTCCAGGGTGGTGGTGGCCGGGCACAGCGAGGGCGCGCTGATCGCAGCAGGCGCCTGCCGGCGCGGCGCGGCCGATGGGTGCGTGGAGATTGCTGGCATAGGGCGTGGTCTCGATGAAGTGCTCGACGAGCAATTGAAACCCCACCTGGCGCCCGAACAGTTTGCGCAGCACACCCGCATCGTGGCGTCGCTCAAGGAGGGCAAGCTGGCGGACGCGGTGCCGCCTGAGCTGATGATGTTGTACCGGCCGTCGGTGCAGCCTTACCTGATTTCGTCGCTGCGCCACGAGCCGCGCGACGCCATCGCCGCCTTGACCATGCCGGTGCTGATCGTGCAGGGCACGTCCGACATCCAGGTGAAGGTGGCCGATGCCGAAGCGCTGGCCAAGGCCCAGCCGGCCGCCAAGGTGGTGATCGTCGAGGGCATGAACCACCTGTTGAAAATCGTCGGCGACGACCAGGCCTTGCAGGTCAAGTCGTACGGCAGCAATGAGCTGCCGGTGGCGCCGCAGTTGCTCGATGCGGTCGCCAACTTCGTGCAGGGACTATAGGGAACCTCGAAAAACCGTAGCGAGCGGTTCGTTATCGTCGCGAGTAGCGCAGGCGTACCGAGGTACGCTGAGCAACGGAGCGGTAGCGGGCCGCGCAGTAGGTTTTTCGAGTTCCCTACAGAGTCAGCCTTCCCGGCGCTCCACCCGGCCACCGACGTGACGCGCAAAGCGGGTAGGATCGTCGCCATGGACGGGCGCCATGTCGGGCCACGGCCAGCCGCCGAAACCGGTCTGCTGGTAGTCGGCGTGGGCCTGGCGAATTTCCTGTTCGCTGTTCATCACGAACGGGCCGGCCTGCACCACGCGCTCACCGATCGGGCGGCCTTGCAGGACCAGGAACTGCGCGGGTTTGGCGCCGTTCTTCAACAGCAGCGGGGCGTCGGTGCGCAGGTCGTTGGCGCTGCGCGCTGCGATCGACTGGCCGCCGATGGTGGCGCCGTCGCCGTCAAAGTAGTACAGCGCGCGCCTGGTCTGCGCACCGCGCGTTGGCGGCAGGGTCCACTCGGCGCCCGGTTCCATCGTGATCACCCAGATCGCCACGTCGCTGTCGTCGGCGGCTGCCCACGAATCGGGTGGGGGCGCCAGCGGTTTTAATTCCGCCAACTGGCCGGCGACGCACAGCACGTCGGTGCGCGCGCCGGAAGCATCGGCCACCACCTGGCGTGGCACGTCTTCGGACCACAGCATGGTGAAATGCGGTTCGACCATCTTGCTGCGCGCGGGCAGGTTGAGCCAGATCTGGAACAGCTCGAGCGGGTTGTCGGCATCGGTTTTCAACAGAGGGAACATCTCGGAATGGACGATGCCGCGACCGGCCGTCAGCCACTGCACGTCGCCGGCGCCGAAGCGCGCCGCGGCGCCCAGCGAATCGGCATGGTCGATCAGGCCCCGCCGCACGATAGTCACGGTTTCGAAACCGCGATGCGGGTGGCCGGGGAAGCCCGGTATCTGCTGGCCGTGGTACATATTCCAGCCGTCGACATTGGCGAAATCCTGGCCGATGTTGCGGCCGGAAAGCGGCGTGGCCGGGCCATACTGACCGTTACCTTGCGGGTAGCCGTCGACATGGTGGACGCAGAATAAAAACGGGTCCATGGTGGCCCAGGGCATGCCCAGCGGGCCACTACTCAGAATTGGATTCATTGTGTAACCTTTATGACGGCAGCGTATCCGCGCCCGGGGCGCCGAACAGCTGCTTCTTGAGTCCATGCAGCTGGTCGCGCACTTGCGCGGCTTTTTCGAATTCGAGGTTCTTGGCGTGATCGACCATGGCTTTTTCGAGGCGCTTGATCTCCTTGGCGATCTGTTTTTCGCTCATCGATTCGTACTTGGCAGATTCCTGCGCCACCGCCAGTTCTTCCTTCGCCTCCGAAGGGCTGAACACGCCGTCGATCATGTCCTTGATCTTCTTCTGCACGCCGCGCGGCACGATGCCGTTGGCGGTGTTGAAGGCGATCTGCTTGGCGCGCCGGCGTTCGGTTTCGCCGATGGCGCGCTCCATCGAATCGGTCATGCGGTCGGCGTACAGCAGCGCCACGCCGTTGAGGTTACGGGCGGCGCGGCCGATGGTCTGGATCAGCGAGCGCTCGGAGCGCAGGAAGCCCTCTTTGTCGGCGTCGAGGATCGCCACCAGCGACACCTCGGGCAAGTCCAGGCCCTCGCGCAGCAGGTTGATCCCGACCAGCACGTCGAAGGTGCCCAGGCGCAGGTCGCGCAGCAGTTCCACGCGTTCCACCGTCTCGATATCGCTGTGCAGGTAGCGCACCTTGATGCCATGGTCGCTCAGGTACTCGGTCAGCTGCTCGGACATGCGCTTGGTCAGTGTGGTGACCAGCACCCGCTCGTTCTTGGCCACGCGGTCGGTGATCTCGGACATCAGGTCATCGACCTGCGAGCTGGCCGGGCGCACGATGATCAACGGGTCCACCAGGCCGGTGGGGCGCACCACCTGTTCCACCACCTGGTCGGCGTGGGTCTTTTCGTACTCGGCCGGGGTGGCCGAGACGAACACGGTCTGGCGCATCTTCTGCTCGAATTCCTCGAACTTCAATGGCCGGTTGTCGAGCGCGGACGGCAGGCGGAAACCGTAGTCCACCAGGTTGGTCTTGCGCGAACGGTCGCCGTTGTACATGGCGCTCAACTGGCCGATCAGCACGTGCGACTCGTCCATGAACATCAGCGCGTCCTTGGGCAGGTAATCGACCAGGGTAGGGGGCGGGTCGCCCGGCATGGCGCCGCTCAGGTGGCGCGAGTAGTTCTCGATGCCCTTGGTAAAACCGATTTCCTGCATCATTTCGAGATCGAACCGGGTGCGCTGCTCGAGGCGCTGCTCTTCAATGAGCTTGCTTTCGTTGCGGAAGAATTCGAGGCGGTCGCGCAATTCGAGCTTGATCGACTCCACCGCGCGCAGCACGGTCGACCGTGGCGTGACGTAGTGCGAGCCGGGATAGACGGTAAAGCGCGGGATCTTCTGTTTTACGCGGCCCGTGAGCGGATCGAACAGCTGGATCGATTCGAGCTGGTCGTCGAACAGGTCGAGGCGCACGGCCAGGTCG
This sequence comes from Duganella zoogloeoides, assembly GCF_034479515.1. Lineage (NCBI taxonomy): Bacteria > Pseudomonadati > Pseudomonadota > Betaproteobacteria > Burkholderiales > Oxalobacteraceae > Duganella > Duganella zoogloeoides. The sequence continues at coordinate 4,141,328 of NZ_CP140152.1, read as the reverse complement.
GCATTCTCGGCCGGGAAGATGTCGAGCGTGTCGCCGCGCACGCGGAAGGTGCCGCGGCCGAAATCGACTTCGTTGCGCGTGTACTGCATCTGGATCAGGCGCGCGATGATGTCGCGCTGCGAGACGCGGTCTTTTGCGCGCAGCGTCAGGATCATCTGGTGGTATTCGTTGGGGTTACCGATACCGTAGATGGCCGAGACGGTGGCCACGATCACCACGTCGCGCCGCTCCATCAGCGACTTGGTGCACGACAGGCGCATCTGCTCGATATGCTCGTTGATCGACGAGTCCTTTTCGATGAACAGGTCGCGCTGCGGCACGTAGGCTTCGGGCTGGTAGTAATCGTAGTACGAGACGAAGTATTCGACCGCGTTCTCGGGGAAGAATTCCTTGAACTCCGAGTACAGCTGCGCGGCCAGGGTCTTGTTGGGTGCGAAGACGATGGCAGGGCGGCCCTGGCGCGCAATCACGTTGGCCATGGTGTAGGTTTTGCCGGAACCGGTCACGCCGAGCAGGGTCTGGAAGAACAGGCCGTCGTTGATGCCCTCGCACAGCTGGTCGATCGCTGTGGGCTGATCGCCGGCCGGCGGGAACGGCTGGTGCAGCTTGTAGGGCGAGTCGGGGAAGGTGACCACGGTTGCCGCAGAAGTGTCTATTACGGGTAATTCAGCCATCTTGATCAGACCTTTGTTAGAATGACGGCCTGCCAGCGGCCTAATTTTCGGATACTAGTAAGGGGCGCTGTCAAAATTTTCCACTGCGAACCGCTCAAATCGAATCCAATCTTATCATGACGAATCCTAGCTTGTTCAGCGCCATCGACATGGCCCCACGCGACCCGATCCTGGGTATCACCGAAGCCTTCAACGCCGACCAGAACCCGGCCAAGATCAACCTTGGCGTCGGTGTCTACTATGACGACAATGGCAAGGTGCCGCTGTTGGCTTGCGTACAGAAGGCCGAGGAAATCCTGATCGCCGCGCCGGCGCCGCGCACCTACCTGCCCATCGAAGGCCTGGCTGCCTACGACAAGGCGGTGCAAGAGCTGGTATTTGGCGCCGACAGCGCGGTAATTCAAGAGAAGCGCGCGATTACCGTGCAAGCCATCGGCGGCACCGGCGCCCTGAAAATCGGCGCCGACTTCCTCAAGCGCTTCGCGCCCGATGCCCAGGTCTACATCAGTGACCCAAGCTGGGAAAACCACCGCGCGCTGTTCGAAAGCGCCGGCTTCACCGTCAACAACTACAGCTACTACGACCCAGGCACCCACGGCGTCAACTTCGCCGGCATGATCGCCGACATCAAGGCCATGCCTGCCGGCTCGATCGTGCTGCTGCACGCGTGCTGCCACAACCCGACCGGCGCCGACCTGACATCCGCCCAGTGGGATGAAGTGATTGCAGCCGTGACCACCGGCGGCCTGGTGCCGTTCCTCGACATGGCCTACCAGGGCTTTGGCGCGGGCATCGCAGAAGACGGCGCCGTCGTGCGCCGCTTTGCCGACGCCGGCGGCCCGCTGCTGGTCTCGAACTCGTTCTCGAAGTCGTTCTCGCTGTACGGCGAGCGCGTGGGCGCCCTGAGCGTGGTGGCCGCCAGCGGCGAAGAAGCTGCGCGCCTGATGTCGCAAGTTAAACGCGTGGTGCGCACCAACTACTCGAACCCGCCGGTCCATGGCGGCAAGGTCGTCGCCACCGTGCTGACCACGCCGGAACTGCGCCAGTTGTGGGAAGACGAGCTGGCCGGCATGCGCGTACGCATCAAGGAAATGCGCGAAGCGTTTGTCGCCAAGCTGAAAGCCAAGGCGCCGTCGCACGATTTCGACTTCGTGCGCGACCAGGTGGGCATGTTCTCGTACTCGGGCCTGACCAAGGAGCAGGTCGGCAAGCTGCGCGAGCAATCGATTTACGCCGTGGACACGGGCCGTATCTGCGTGGCAGCACTGAACTCGCGCAACATCGATACCGTTATTGACGCCATCGCCAAAGTACTCTAAAATCTTGCTTCTTCGGATCGCGGTAACGTGATTCGAGATGGCAACAAGACGTACCGTTAAGAATTGCACTGAAAGAATTCTTTCTTGAAAGTGCAAGGCAAACAGTATAAAATGTTGCCTCTTTTCCCTGATAGCTCAGTTGGTAGAGCGACGGACTGTTAATCCGCAGGTCCCTGGTTCGAGTCCAGGTCGGGGAGCCAGAATTTCAACACAGCGCCGCGGTGCTGTGTGAACCGATGAATGCAGAGCTCGCAGCATGCATCGGGTAGTACCAAGCGACACAATTCCCTGATAGCTCAGTTGGTAGAGCGACGGACTGTTAATCCGCAGGTCCCTGGTTCGAGTCCAGGTCGGGGAGCCAGAATACAAGAAGGCCACGTTGAGAAACGTGGCCTTTTTCGTTTACCGCCCCCAAAAAAAACTTCGGGGGCGTAACTATTCCCCCGAAGTTTGCTTACCTCACGGCCAAACCGCCTCAGTCCAATCCCGCCACACCTTCAACCGCGCCGGCTCCGCCCCCATCTGCGTTGCCTTCCACAGTCCGTATTGTTCGGTCTGCTCGGTGGTCACCTGGCCTAGGTTGTTGGTGATCATGTAGTAGCCGCCGTCCGGATACTGGCCCAGCGGCGCCCTGGCCTGGTCGAGGCAGTAGCGGAAGCCGGCGACGTTTTCCGGTTCGCCCAGTTCGGTGTTGGCCGGGTCGCAGCGGCGCCAGGCGCTTGCTGGCTGGTGGGTATACAGCGCGTTGAACTGGCCGATCGCACCGTTCACGGTTTTCAGGTAGAGGCCCGGCTGCAGTTCGTCGAGGAAGCGGTAGCGCGAGGGTTGTACGCCTTCGCGCGTGGCCTTGTCGAGGAAGTTGGCGGTGGCCAGGTGCTTGACGATCTGGGCGCGGCCGTAGCGGGCGGCGTTGTCGTAGCCGGTGGGGCCGTTCGGGTCCCAGATCGGGATAGCGTTGTTGACGTATTGCGCGCCCTTGATGCGTCCTTGCAGCAGGCGGACGTTGTGGCTGTTTTGCAGTGCGCGCGCCGCCGGTGTGCCGGAGCCCACGAGGTCGCCGATGTATTCGTCGAACGCGGTCAGGTACGGCCAGTCCATCGGGTAGTTCACCCAGCCGCTCTGGCCCCCGGGATTGACCGTCATCTGCAACTGGTACCACTGGTTGCTGCGGTAGTAGGAGCCGACGATGTTGTCCGCCTCCCATGCCGTATACCATTCGCGCGTGATCTTGCCCGCTGCGTTCTTGTCCTCCTGGTACACCATGTGCGGCGCCAGGAAGAACAGGCTGACGGTCTGGAACGGCCAGCCGTGCGCCTCGCCGCGACCCTTCCACTGGCCGGTGGTTTTATCCTTGTCGCCGATAAACCAGGTCTGGTTGCCTTCGAGCTGGTAGTCCTGCGCCAGTTCCCACTGCTTGACCACATTCCAGTGGAACATGCTGGCCACCGCGCGTTCGATGAAGGCGTTCGTGGTGAAGTCGCGCGGCTTGGCGGCGGCCATGGTGGTGCTGTTGGCCAGGGTTTGCAGGTAGGCCGCGCCGCGCTGGGCGCCGTATTGCTGGCCGTTGTCGGCAATGTGGTTGCCGCGTCCGCCGCCGAGGAATTTATAGGCGTCCCACCCGGTAAACGTCATCATGGCATTGATCTGCACCCGCAGGTCCGGGATCAGGTGGCTGTAATCGGCGCGGTTGCCGTTGGGGTTCTTGTGCTGCTCGAACCAGTTGATCAGGTCATGGTAACGGCCATTGGGATTTTGCCAGCCTTCGTTCGGATGCTGGATGCCGTTGGTAAAGCCGCTGCCGTCTGCAGTCGTGGGCCAGATGTCGAGCGGATGGGTGGTGGGTAGCCAGGCATTCCAGTCGGGGAACTGCATCGGGATCGCGGTCTCGCGCACGTTCATGGTGGCGTCGGGATTCATCACGCGGTCGATGTCGGCCTGGGTGAGGGCCAGCGGCGCGTTCAAAGGCTTGCCGAACAGCGCTTTCACGGCATCGGCCGGATTGGTCAGTACCGCATCGAGGCCGGCGCCGGCCGACCATTCGGTAGCGCAAGCAGCGGTAGTGCAATCGAGGCCGGGGCCGGGCTGGTATGGCGGATTCCATGGTCGCGCCCTGGCCACGTAGGGTACGTCCTTGAGCGATGCGCGCAGGAAGGCGGCGATCTGCGCACCCTGCATGTCGGACAGGCCGTGGAAGCGGCTGCGCTGGACGATGGCATTGTTTGAATAATTGAAGTACTGCAGGTCGCGGCCATTGTCGGCGTGGCACGAAGCGCACGCGGCCTGCAGCTTGCGGGTGACGATGGCCGACTTGGCGTTGTTGCCATGCGCGTACCACAAGGCTTTGCCGGCATCGATGCCGGCTTGCGCCAGGTTGCCAGTGCCGCGCTCGCTCAGCGGATCGAAGTGCTGCACGGTGGTGGTGTCCACCTGCGCCGCGCTGGCGTCCTGCAATTGCAGGTTGAGGATGCGGTAGCCGTTCGATTCGCCGTCGGTGCCGTTGAAGCGGAACTGGATGCGGTTCATGCCGGGCAGCGCCACCAGGCGCGCCCTGGCTGCCGCGTCGAGCGGCACGGTGATGCGGGTAGTGTAGAAGCCGCCGTTGATGCCGCCATGCAGGCGCTCGTCATCGGCCAGCACCATGTTGGCATCGGTAACGTCGATCCACGGCGCGTTGCTGTCGTCGCCAGCGCCGCCAAGGATGCGCATGCTGGCCTTGATCTTGACGGGCAGGGCGGTGGTGGCCTCGAATTCGGGCGCGCCGTAGAAGCCGCAGCGGTGGCACTGGAACCACAATTGTGTCGCGGCGCCGAGCTTGTCGGCGGCCAGGCCCAACCGCGCTTCGGCGATCACTGGCGTGGTCGGCGAACCGTTGCCCAGCACTTCGAGTGGCAGCACCAGCGCATCGTTTCCGGCCAGCACCGTGGTGGCGGCGAAGCTGGCGGTCTTGGCAGCCGGTTGCCGGTTGGCGCCATCGCCGGCGCCGCAGGCTGCCAGCAGGGCGGCCACGGCCAGCGCGCACGCCGTCCGTAATCGTGAGCGGAAATTGTTCATTGGTGTTCCCCGGGATTGATGGTTGATTCGATATGTTTGATGTGGCGGTAATGCCGGAGAATGTTACCGGAAATCAAATTCGATTTGAAACGAACAAGGTCTGCTATGAGGCATAGGCGGATGGCTCACAGAATTTGCATTTCGGCACAAATGTTTCATGAAATCGCAGGTATCGGTGGACGTGAATCTTGCATCTGGTTATTCTTCTAACTCGGGACGCGGTCGTTGCGCAGCGCGCACCTGCGCCCAGCTTTTACAATTGAAAAGGTCACAGAGGTTCACCATGAGTTTTGAGAAAGAAACGGTTGTCTACGGCACCGAGGATGTGCTGAAGAGCTTGTGCGATTCCGTATCGCGCGTGATCAACGTGGCCACGCAGAGCCGCGTGAACTATTCGGGCATGGTGCAGCGCATTACCAAGATCGGCCTGAAGCCGGACATCGGTTGCTTCGTGCTGTTCGACGGCGGCTTTACCGGCCTGGTGGTGCTCAACTTCAGCGCCGCCACCGCGATGGAAATCTACGAGCGCTACATGCTCACCATGGGCATGCCGAAGTCGGAACTGGCCACCGCCCACACGTCGGACGAAGTGTCCAACATCATGGGCGAGCTGATGAACCAGATCGTCGGCGACTTCACCGGCAAGGTCCGCCGCGAGCTGCAAACCAACATCACCCAGAACCAGCCGAAAATGCTGGTGCTCAACAAGCAGGTGATGCTGAACGTCGATACGCCGCTGGACCGTCCGGAAATCCGCCGCGTGACGTTCTATACCGAGAAGAACAACATCTTCTACCTGGAACTGGCGATCGACCGTACCGAATTCATCCGCCTGCACGACTTCGACACCCACGAAGAAACCGATGCCGACGCCCTGATGGATGCCGAACGAGCCAAGGGTAACCAGGGTTCCCAGTCCGCCCCGGTGGATGACATCGACGACAACTCCGACCTGCTGCGTTCGCTAGGCATGTAACAGCTGTGGTGTTTTTCACACACACGGTGAAGATTTCATGAAAAAAGTCGCGCCCAACGGACCTGGGGTAACGAAATAAACAGTATTGATTTTTCGCCAAAAGGCGCCCCGCTGCACAGCCGGGCGCCTTTTTATATTCTGTAAACACATATCGTGTACCGAATATCTAACACTTAAGCGAGCTGGTCATATATTCGGCTTGCAATACCACCTATCAATGAAAGAAAATACCGCCTTTCTCAAAGCGGGTGCATTCTAGACATCTTCAAGATGCGTTGCCCCGCTTGAACCGCCATGGTCGCGACAGATGATCAGCCGGAAGCCAGACCACAAAAGAGAAGACAGGAGACACTGTTTCGCACTCTTTATCCAGCCAATTAAATCGGGAATTTCGAATGATCAAACTGTCCAAGATGCACAAGCGCCTGCTGGCGCTGAGCGCCGTTATGCCTATGGGTGCCGCAATGGCCCAGACTGCAACCCAACCGCAACTGGAAACCGTCGTGGTAACCGCCCAGCGTCGCGCTGAAAACATCAAGGACGTGCCGGTATCGGTGACGATGCTCAAGGACGAGCGCCTCGATGTGCTGCTGTCCGGCGGCCAGGACATTCGCGTGCTGGCAGGCAAAGTGCCATCGCTGAACATCGAATCGTCGAACGGCCGTACCTTCCCACGCTTCTACATCCGCGGCTACGGCAACACCGACTTCAACGCCTTCGCCTCGCAACCAGTGTCGCTGATCTATGACGACGTGGTGCAAGAAAACGGCATCCTGAAAGGTTTCCCGATGTTCGACCTGGCCGGCGTGGAAGTGCTGCGCGGCCCGCAAGGCACGCTGTTCGGCCGCAACACCCCGGCCGGCGTGGTCAAGTTCGAATCGGCCAAGCCGAACCTCGACAAAGTGGAAGGCTATTACAGCCTGTCCGTAGCAACCCACAACACCATCAACCTCGAAGGCGCTGCCAACGTGCCGCTGTCGAAGGAATGGGCAATGCGCGTATCGACGCTGCGCCAGCACCGCGACGATTTCGTGGACAACACCTTTACCGGCGCCAAGGATTCGCTGGAAGGCTACAACGAACACGCCGAGCGCGTGCAGTTCCTGTACAAGCCGAGCACCACCTTCAACGCGCTGTTCAATGTGCACTCGCGTACGACCACCGGCAGCGCGCGCCTGTTCCGTGCTAACCTGATCCGCCAGGGCAGCAACGACTTCGCCGACGGCTACGACTTCACCAAGATCGGCACCAATGCCCAGAACGGCCAGCACCTGCGCACCAACGGCGCCAACGTGCGCCTGTCGTGGGACCTCGGTGCGGTCAAGCTGTTTTCGATCACCGGCTACGAAGGCGTGGACGACTACCTGTCCCGTGGCGACATCGACGGCGGCTATCCGAACCAGCCGGGCGTGCCGTTCCAGGTTGAAACCGCCGGTGGCCTGAGCTACCTGAAGCAGTACAGCCAGGAATTCCGCGTCGAATCGAAAAACGCCGGTCCCCTGAACTGGCAGACCGGTGTGTACTGGTTCAAGGAAAGCGCCGAAGGCCTGACCGACAACTTCGACACTGCCGGCGCCCGCACCTCGCACCTGGTGAGCCACCAGAACAACACCGCCAAGGCTATCTTCGGCTCGTTGACTTACGACCTGAGCAGCGACCTGGTCCTGCGTGGCGGCGTGCGTTACACCAACGACAAGAAGGACTTCCGCACCGTTACTAACATCAACGTGCCACAAACGGGTCCAAGCACGGCCGACGCCGACAAGAGCAAGGCCAACTGGGATGCCAGCCTGACCTACAAGATCAATCCGGACGTGAACGCCTACGCCCGCGTGGCGACCGGCTTCCGCGCGCCAAGTATCGCAGCCGCATCGGCAGCCGTGCCGATCACCGTGGCCGATGCGGAAACCATCACCTCGTATGAAGCCGGTATCAAGGCCGACCTGTTCAACCGTCGCGCCCGCGCCAACTTCAGCATCTACAACTACGAAGTCAAGAACCAGCAGCTGACCGTGGTGGGCGGCCTGTCCAATGCCAACCAGCTGATCAACGCGGCCAAGACCAAGGGCCGCGGCGTGGAAGCCGATTTCGAAGCCTTCATCACCCCGGCCTTCAAGGTGACTGCAGGCGGTTCGTACAACTTTACCGAGATCAAGGACCCGTCGCTGCGCGTGGCTACTTGCAACGCCAGCCGTTGCACCGTGACGGACCCTGTCGATGCCAACGGCTTCGCCCGCATCGACGGCAACGCACTGCCACAGGCGCCGAAGTACACCGTCAACGCCACCGCCCGCTACAACTGGGCGCTGGAAAACGGCAACCTGTTCGTGCTGACCGACTGGGCTTACCGCAGCAAGATCAACTTCTTCCTGTACGAGTCGAAAGAGTTCACCGGCAAGTCGATGGTGGAAGGCGGCGTGCGCGTCGGCTACAACTGGGATGGCGGCAAGTATGAAGTGGCAGCGTTCGGCCGCAACATCACCAACACCGCGCGCATCATCGGTGGCATCGACTTCAACAACCGCACCGGTTTCGTGAACGAGCCACGCCAGTTCGGCGTGCAGTTCCGCGGCAATTTCTAAAATTCGCCGTTCAGCGTAGACAGCTGACAGATGGCCGTATATAATGCGGCCTCTTTTCCCTGATAGCTCAGTTGGTAGAGCGACGGACTGTTAATCCGCAGGTCCCTGGTTCGAGTCCAGGTCGGGGAGCCAGAATACGCAGCATCAAAAAGCCCAGCCTTTACCGGTTGGGCTTTTTGCTTTGGGGCTTATATTCAAGCCTTATCAGCCCACGCAGCATCTCACCCTTGCTGTCGTGGATGCGCTGGTTATTGGTGCCGATGCTGGACAGCAGGGCTGCCTGAATTCGGAGCAGAGTATGCAGCAGCTTGTCGCCTGCCGAAGTTACTAGGTTGGCGCAGGCGTTGCAGTACCACAGTGGTTGCAATGGAAGGCCAGCAGCTGGCGCGGCTGGCCGCAGGCATCGCATGGCGCGCGCTGACTGGCGCCGCACATCTCGCAGCAGGCTTGATCGACCAATCGCAGCTTTTCGCCGCATGACCGGCACTGCGTCTTGCGCAACCGCGTCAGGCGTTGGCGCGCTGCAGTAAACAAGCTACGCTGGGCCAGGTAGACCAGGAACAAGCCGCCGGCCACGCTCGCGGCAATCGCAAGGTAATACCAGAGAAAGCTGAGTTTCCATTCTTGCAGCACGTAGAGTAGCCGGTACAGTAGTTCTTGGGGCAACAGATCACCGATAAAGTACAGCAGGCGCAGCAATATGGGGATCGTACATACCAGGATCAGATGGGCGGAAATCAGGATGCTGGTTTCCTGGCTTTTCCTGATGGCGCGCGCATTCCAGAAGATCGTCATCAGCAATAGCGGAACCATGAACCCGACTTGCGCGGCTACCACTTTCAGCGGATACCAGAAGACCTGCCGTTCATAGCGCTCGGCTTCTTTCGCAAATTCGCTGTCGATAGGCAGCGACTTCAAATAGACGAAATAGGCGAGAACGTTGGGATGGTTGACTATTTCGCTACTTACTTCGGCGTGCCGTTGCTCCAGCATCGCGAGTCGGGACGTCAGATAGTCTACAGTGCTCTTTATCTTGCCTGCTTCAACCGGAAGTATCGACTCTTCGCGTTTTTGATCAGCTATCTTTTCCAGCAGCGCGGTGCTGTAGCTTTCCTTGATTTTGCGGCTTTCCTCGTTAGCCCTGCTGATTTGCTCGTCGATTTGCTTCAGGTGCTCAGCAAGACGAATGATCGGCGGCGTGCCGATAGTCACCAGCATTTTTTCCTGGATCTGGACGCAAATCGGCAATAAGATCTGATTTATCTGGTGGAGGTCATGATTTTGTCGAGTCTGCTGACCTACCCCTTCGGCAGCCGATGCCAAGGTGGCGATCTGCTCAGCGGTGCTGCTGCGCAGGAGGTTGAATGACAGGGACGTGCAATCGTTCGACACGTGTGAGCTGGGATAGTTCACCAACTCTTCAGCATCGGTCAGCCCCTTGAACATCAGGGTAAGAGTAAATCCATCGAGCGCAAACACCAGTATCAAGGCAAACCAGGAGAGACGCTTGGCGCCCGAGTAGGTGATTAGTCTTAGCCACCTGGATTTGATGGCCTGAGCGAGTGTCGCGAACATGACGATAATCCGTTTGTAATGGACGGATGGCCATTGTCGCCGAGTGGAGCTGTCGCGAAATTGCTCTCAATCAATTACGCGAGCAATGTTGAATAAGTACCGGTTTAATCGGCAAACAGCTCGGCATGTGTACCGGCACGAACGAAGACGACGCTATCGGCCTCCTCGCGATAGATCAGCAAGAAATCACCGCCGATATGGCATTCCCGGTGATCACTCCATTCGCCTTTTAACGCGTGATCGAGCCATTCCGCCGGTAGCGGCGCATCGTGAGCGATCAGCAGGAGCATTGCTTGCTTCAGGCGATTGAGATCGTAGCGGCCCGAATGCGACAGCCGGATCCAATCCTCTTTGAAGGTCTTGGCGTAATCCGATGCCCGTGGCATTGCTGCCCGCTTACTGGCCGCTGTCTTTTTCAAGATCAGCTAACAGCTCATCAGCATTGGTAAAGCGGGCCCGACGTTCTGCCATGATGGCACGGGCTTCACTCATTGCAGCGCGCGTGGCCGCGTTCGGCACTTTCAGTTCCAGCGGGAAGGCTTGATCCGCCACGACGCGGTGCAGAAACAGCCGTACGGCGTCGGCCATGGTCAGCCCCATCGACGCCAATGCCTCATTCGCCTGGGCTTTGATGTTTTCGTCGATGCGGACATGGAGCATTGAAGTATTGGTTGCCATGAGATCCTCCTGTCACGACATTGTATCTCAAAAGAGATACCGATATCCTTTTTGGATATTTTATGACCGCCGCCAACTCAAGCCGCAGCCGCACCCCACCGGTCACCACGCTTGCGAATATGCTGGTCGAACACATATCCCCACGGCATCGCAATCGGGATGATGATGGCCACCGCGCATTCGAAGGCGGTGGCGATGATGGTGTCGTCCATGGTGCCGCTTTGCCAGGCGGGCAGGGCGACCAGCAGCAGCCACAGCGACTTCCACGTCATTTCCCACAGCAGCACCGGCAACATCTGCAAGGGATAGCGGATGCCGATGATGCACAGCAGGCTGAAGGCCGTCAGCATGCACTTGACCACCCCCTGCGACAAACCCCACGGTTCGGCGTGGCGCAGCACGCCCGGCCACACGACCAGCGCCAGTCCCAGCGCGATGATCAAATACACAGCTCTCAGCGAATACAAACGAAACAGCGATACGTGTGGCATGGCGCTACTCCCATTCTGGCAGGTTGGATTACTCGACGTCTTTCAGCACTTTTTCAATCGCGACGATGCGGATTTTCAGGTCGGCCAGGGCAGCGGCGGTGGCTTCTTCGGCGGCGACCGCGCGTTCGGCCAGCAGGCGGTAAGACTCTTCGCTGTCGGCTTGCAGTCGCGCCTTCTTGACGATGGTCTGCGAGCGGATCAGGAAGATCATCAGGATCGTGCCGAAGAAGATGCCGAGGGTCGTCAGGTAAATCGGTTCAGACATGGTTGCCTCTATTTTTCAGGATTGTTGGTCAGGGTGGCGACTGCGGTACTGATCATGGCCGGCGACAGGTCGATGGCGAATGGCGCGACGTCGAAAAAATTGAGCGCCTTGCCATCGTCCGACAATTCCAGCTGGCTCGTTACCAACCCGGCGTCTTCCAGCTTCTGCAAATGCAAATGCAGCAAGGGCCGGCTGATGTTCAACTCCCGCGCCAGCTGGCTCACGTAATTGCGCCCGCCTGCGGCCAGCGCCGCCACCACCCGCAAACGGTGCGGGTTGGACAGCGCCGCCAGCGCCGCCAGCAGCTGATCGCCAGTAAGGTGTTTTGATTTCATGTGTCAACAATATCTGACAGGTGTCAGCATGTCAAACCATTTCAACGAAAAAAAGCCTCATGCAGCGCACGAGGCTTTCATGGACAACTGCCGGGCAGATGCTGCGTCAGCCGTTGCGCCGCTCTCCTGCCAGCCGTCGGACTACTGTGATCAAACGGTCGATTTCGTCGTAGGTGTTGTAGAACGCCAGCGACGGCCGTACCGTGGTCTCCACGCCGAACCGGCGCAGGATCGGCTGCGCGCAGTGGTGGCCGGTGCGCACGGCGATGCCTTCTTCGTTGAGCGCCTTGCCCACTTCCTCTGTCGTGTAGCCTGCCAGTACGAACGACATCACGCTGGCCTTGTCCGCCGCCGTGCCGATCAGGCGCACGCCGGGGATGTCGCGCAGCCTGCGGGTGCCGTAGTCGAGCAGTTCGTGCTCGTAGCGGGCGATGTTTTCGATGCCGATCCTGTCGATGTAGTCGATGGCGGCGCCGAGGCCCACCGCGTCGGCGATGTTGCCGGTACCAGCTTCGAACTTGTTCGGAATCGGCTGGAACACGGTCTTCTCGAACGTGACATCGGCGATCATATTGCCGCCGCCCTGCCATGGCGGCATGTCTTCCAGGACCTCGCGCTTGCCCCACACCACGCCGATGCCGGTCGGACCGAACAGCTTGTGGCCCGAGAACACGAAGAAGTCGGCGCCGATGTCCTGCACGTCGATGCGCATATGCGACACCGATTGCGCGCCATCGACCAGCGCCTTGGCCCCCGCGCGGTGCGCCAGTTCCACGATCTCCTTGACCGGCACCACGGTGCCAAGCGCATTCGAGACCTGCGTGACGGCGACGATCCTGGTGCGGTCGTTCAGCAGCTTGCGGTATTCGTCGAGCAGCACTTGGCCGCTGTCATCGACCGGGATCACGCGCAGCGTGGCGCCCTTGGCGGCAGCGAGCTGTTGCCACGGCACGATGTTGGCGTGGTGTTCGAGGTTGGAGACGATGATCTCGTCGCCTTCGCCCACGTGCTGCCCGCCCCAGCTCTTGGCCACGAGGTTGATGGCCTCGGTGGTGCCGCGCACGAAAATGACCTCGTTCACATCGGGCGCGTTGAGGAAGCGCCGCACCCGCTCGCGCGCGCCTTCGTAGGCGTCGGTCGCGCGCGCCGCCAGCGCATGCGCGGCGCGGTGGATGTTGGAATTTTCGTGCTCGTAGAAGTAGCTGATGCGGTCGATCACCGATTGCGGCTTGTGGGTAGTGGCGGCGTTGTCGAACCACACCAGCTGGCGGCCATTGACGCGCTCCTGCAAGATCGGAAAATCGCGCCGCACCGCGTGCACATCGAACGGCGGATGGCGGTCGCTGCCGGCCAGCGGCACGGCGCCATGTGGCGCCGGCTTGGCAGGCGTGACGAAGCCGCTGGGCAGGGTGACGGCATCGACAAAATAGTACTGCGGCGCGGGCGCTGGGGTGCCCGGTGTGCTCGATGCTCCTGGTACGACGGCGTTCCGGTGGTCGTGCGCGGTGGCGCCGGGCTGGCCGTGGCGGTCGCTCAGGAAGTAGTAGGCGCCAGTGTCTGCGAAAGGCGCAGCCGGGTACTGCTGCGCTGCTGGCGCAACAGGCACGCCAGCCGCACCGGCATTACCAGGCGTGTTCCCAAACGCCTGCGGCACGCCGAGCAGCGCGCCGCCCACGCGTGGCTCGTACGCGGGTATCGCGCCGAGCGCCTTGTCCGGCACGCCGTTGCCCGCTTGCGCGGACGGCAGCAGCGCCGGCGCGCGGTTGACCAGCGACAGTACCTGGGTAGGCGAGGCCGGGATCAGGTTGGTGCCGGGGATCTGTCCTTGCGGGATCGGCGTGCCCGGTACTGCCGGACCGAAGCCGGCGGGGCTGGCCAGGGGCGAGCCGGCCGGCGCGATGTTGGCGGGCGCCTGTACGCCGGGCGCGGAAAACTGCCGCGCTGCCGTCGGTGCAAATTGCTGCACCTGCGATGGCGGCGACAGAGATGCCGATGATGGCGCAGACGGATATGCCGGCGATGACGCTGACGATGGCGACAAACCCGGCGCCGCGCCAGGCGCCGAACCGGATATCGAGCCAGGTGCTGAAAACGGCAAAGTCAACCGCGAAGCAAACGGCGACGCTGCAAACAGCTCGTTCGCCAGCCGCGCCAGCACGGGCGGATCGAAGGGCGCGCCCGTCGGTTCCGGCACATTGGCCGGCGCGCTGGCCGGGAGGGAGGAGGGGGGCGTCAGGATGCTCACGGCGCGGCTTACTTGTAGGTGTCAGGGTAGTCGTGGTATTTGCCGATTTCGACGTCGTCCAGCACGGCCAGCGCGTCGGAGGTCAGCACCGCGAGCGAGCAGTACAGCGAAATCAGGTACGACGAAATCGCGTGGTTGTTGATGCCCATGAAGCGCACCGACAGGCCCGGACTTTGTTCGCCCGGCAGGCCAGGCTGGAACAGGCCGACCACGCCTTGCCGCTTGTCGCCCACGCGCAGCAGGATGATCTTCGATTTGCCATCGGCCACCGGCACCTTGTCGGACGGGATCAGGGGAATGCCGCGCCAGGTGATGAACTGCGAACCGAACAGGCTGATGGTCGGCGGCGGCGTGCCGCGGCGGGTCGCTTCGCGGCCGAAGGCGGCAATCGCCAGCGGGTGGGTAAGGAAGAAGGCCGGCTCTTTCCAGACCTTGGTCAGCAGTTCGTCGAGGTCGTCCGGGGTGGGCGCGCCGGTGAGCGGGAAGATGCGCTGCTCGTCGGTCACTTGCGCCAGCAGGCCGTAGTCCGGATTGTTGATCAGTTCGCTTTCCTGGTTTTCCTTGATGGTCTCGATGGTCAGGCGCAGCTGCTCCTTGATCTGGTCGTGCGGGCTGCTGTACAAGTCGGAAACGCGGGTGTGCACGTCAAGGATGGTCGAGACGGCATTGAGGAAGTACTCGCGCGGATTTTCTTCGTAATCGACGTAGGTGCGCGGCAGTTGGTTCTCCTGCTCGCGGGCGGTGCAGGTGACCTTGATCGCTTCCGGATTCTTGACCTTGTTGAGGCGATAAATGCCTGCTTCCACCGGCACCCATTGCAGCAGGTGCGTGAGCCAGCGTGGACTGATGGTTTCGAGCTGCGGTGCAGTCTTGGTTGCGTTGGCTAATTGCCGTGCTGCGTTGTCGCCCAGCGCCGTGGTGCCGCCTACAGTTGCCGTCATTTGAGGTTCCTTTGATTTAATGATGTGACTTGCATCAGTGTGCGTGCTGGAGCGGGACCGCTCAACATGCTATAGCCATCAACCGGGGCCGTTGGCATCGGCCCGCACGCTGCGGTCCAGCAGCGCGGCCGGTGTGAGCTTGAGCGCGGCCGCCAGCTTTTCCAGTGTCACCAGCGAGGCGATCACGCTGCCGCGTTCTATCTCGCCGATGTACGAACGATTGAGGTTGGAGTTCTCGGCCAGCCGCTCCTGCGACCAGCCGCGCGCGAGGCGCAACGCGCGCACGCCGGCGCCGAAGTTGTGCACCAGCGAACCCGGTCCGGCATCGGCACTCATGATGCGCCGATGCCTTTGGCCAGCGCCCCCGAGCGCGATTCGGCCTGGGCGATGCGACCGCCCGCCGGCACGTCGTGGGTGAGCCAGACATTGCCGCCGATGACAGCGCCCTTGCCCAGCGTGATGCGGCCCAGGATGGTGGCGCCGGCATAGATCACCACGTCGTCTTCGACGACCGGATGGCGCGGCAAGCCTTTTTGCAGCTTGCCCTCGGCGTCGGTCGGGAAGCGCTTGGCGCCGAGCGTGACAGCCTGGTACACCCGCACCCGGGCGCCGATCACGGCGGTCTCGCCGATCACCACGCCGGTGCCGTGGTCGATGAAGAAGCCGGGGCCGATGTGGGCGCCGGGGTGGATGTCGATGCCGGTGGCGCCGTGCGCCAGTTCGGCGATGATGCGCGCCAGCAGCGGCAGGCCCAGGCCATACAGCTGGTGCGCCAGCCGGTAATGGATCATGGCCAGCACGCCCGGATAGCACAGCAGTACTTCATCGACGCTGCGCGCGGCCGGATCGCCCTGGTAGGCGGCCAGTACGTCGCTGTCGAGCAGGGCGCGGATGGCGGGCAGGGCGGCGGCAAAGTCGCGGGTGGCGGTCAGCGCCTGCTGGTCGAGATCGCGCACGCCGTCGCTGTCCGCCAGCTGGCCGAGATGCGCGTTGTAGGCCAGCTCGCGCCGCACCTGCTTGAGCAGCGCGTGCAGGGCGCCGTCGAGCGCATGGGCGACATGAAAATCTTCGCTTTCCTGGCGCAGGTCGGGTGGTCCCAGCCGCATCGGGAACAGCACGCCTTTCAGGCTGTCGATGATCGCGCCCAGCGCATCGCGCGACGGGAATTCGCGGTTGCCCGCTTCGCTGTTGCGGCGCTGCGTGTGCCGCCATTGGTGCCGCACTTCGTGCAGCGACTGCACTACACCGGTGATATCGAAGGTACCCATTTTATTAGTCCTGGATCCAGGGAAGTTGGTGGAAGCGCCAGCCGTCCGCCTTGCCGCGCTGCTGGTGCTCATCGAGCTCGCCTTCGAAGCCTTCGAGCACATTGAAGACATGGGTGAACCCGGCCTTGGCGGCCGCTTCGGCAGCGAGCACCGAGCGCTTGCCACTGCGGCACAGCAGCAGGGCGACGGCATCCTTGCCGCCGATCTTGTTTTCGAGTTCGCGCACGAAGCGCGGGTTGCGGGTGAGGGCGGTGCCGGTGGCCCAGGCCACGTGGCCGCTGTCGGCAACGTGGCCGACGAACTTGCGTTCTTCGCCGGTGCGCACGTCGATCAGCTGCGCGCGGCCGCTGCTGAACAGCGCCCAGGCCAGCGCGGGCGGCACGCCGCCGGCATACGGTAAATTGGAGGATTGTGCCGCTGCCTTGATGGTGGCAAGTTCTTCAGGCAGGACGGTGGCGATTGCTTCTACAGACATGGATAACCTCGATGCGCTTGGTGGCGATAGACAACATGGAGGTCAATATACGGCGGGGTTTTATAAACCAGAACGAATAAAAACAGAGACGGTTAGATGGAAAAAGCATAAGCCTAGTTCGAAGGTACGCGGCAGGCCGGGTCCGATTCCCAACCGCCGGAGCAGATGCGCGAGCGGCACAACATGCCTTCCATCAGGCCCAGCTGCTTACAGCGCGCCAGCAGGTCGGCGGTGGATACGCCGTCCACGCGCTCGACCACATCACGGCTCGGTTCGGGCGCCACGCTGGCCCGCTTGTTCGCATGGGCCACCAGTGCGGTCAGCAGGGTGACGTCGGTGTCGCTGTTGGCCGGTGCTGCCGGGCGGGCGCCAGGGCGCGTGTTGAGCGCCACCGGTGCTGGGTTGCCGCGCGCGGCGACGATGCTTTTGTGGGGGGCTGCCTTGTCGGCGGCCATGGCAGCCTTGTCGATCTTGATGGCCGTTCCGGTTGAAGCGGATGCCATGTTTCGCTGCCCCGGTGGCGTCGAGGCCGCTGGCGCCGCAAACGTGCCGAAAGGGGCGGAGACAGCCAGGCGTGGCTGGTTGATGATGATGGCCGCGTCGGCTGCCGCTGGCGCTGCCCCAGCCGCTGGCATCGGCGCCGCCGCCGCAGACATGACGTCCGCCGCCGCTGCCCTTGCCGCCGGCATCACATCCACCGCTGTCGCCGTCATCGTCGTCCCTGCCGCTGCATTCGCGACATTCTCCGCAATCTTTGCTGCCGCCTCTACTGTGTCCTGCGCCGCCGCTGCCTTGACATGCCGGCTGCCCTCCGCGTGGCGCTTGAAAGTCACCGGCGTGATGGTCTCCTCGTGCATCAGCCAGGCCAGGCCGCCCAGCATCAGCAACAGCAGCACCAGTCCCACGGTCCAGCCATCGAAGCTCCAGGCGCGGGCAGGAACGGTGGCGCGGCTGCCGGCTTTGGGGCCGTATTCGAGTTGCGCCAGGATGCGCCGGTTGCCATCGGCCGCGCCGTGCGCCGCGCCCATCAGGCTCGGCATCTGCTTGGAGGTGTCCACATTTTTCTCCCGGGTTTGATCTGGTCTTTCACGCGACTTGCTGGGCGGCATACCATGAAGTGTTGCGGCCGCCTGCCAGTGTCCATCCGGCAGCGCGCCCCGGTCTTGATGGAGCGCACCATGTTTCTCTTTTCCATGCTGATGTTTTTTGTCGCGGTTTGCGCCGGTGCGTGGCTGCTGCTGTTTCCCGCCGGACGGGCGCTGCTGGCGCAGTCGGTGGCCGGCGTGGCCGGTCGCCTCGAACATGGCGTGCGCCGCCGCGCCGCCCACGGCGTGCTGCAAGCCGGTACGCTGGGACGCGGCGCGCGCGATGGGGTGGCAAACGGGGCGCGCTTGCTGTGGCGGCGCTGGCCCTTGCTGCTGGCCGCAGCGGTGCTGGTGACGGTGCCGCCGCTGCTGGCGCTGGTGCTCAGCAGCCCGACCATGTTGGGCGGCTACGAAGACCACCGCGTGACCAACGAGCAGGTGGCGCAGCTGCTCAAGGGCGAGCGGCTGGCGGCGCCGGCCGCGCTGCCACCGCCAGTGTTTACCACTGCCGAGGTGACGCTGGTGCGCCCCATGCTCGACGGCGCGAATCGCAACTGGCAACTGCTCGATGCCGATTTTTCGCGGCGGCTGCTGGTGGTGTTCCGCATCATGAAGCAACAGCACGGCTACGACATGGCGATCCTCGAAGGTTACCGCAGCCCCGAGCGGCAAAACGCGCTGGCGGCGGCCGGCCCCGCTGTCACCAATGCGCGCGCGTTCCAGAGCTATCACCAGTTCGGCCTGGCGGCCGACTGCGCCTTCCTGCGCGACGGCAAGCTGGTGATTTCGGAAAAAGATCCGTGGGCCATGCGGGGCTACCGGCTCTACGGCGAGGTGGCGCAGTCGGTCGGACTGACCTGGGGCGGGCGCTGGAAGATGATGGATTTCGGTCACACCGAGTTGCGCGTGGCGGGAACGCTGGCCAAATAATTCCAGGCGGCTATTGTTGTTTTTGATCAATATTTTCCGGCAATCCTGGTGGCAACATTGATCGGTCCGCCTTTATGCCCGGCGCCCCAATCCTGCCGCCTGCGAGTGCCCCGATGCGACGATTCTGGAACTACATCACCGATGCCCGCCGCCTGACAATTGCCGGTCTGATCGCGATGGCGGCGCTGTTCTACCTGGGCGCCGAAGTGCTGGAGCTGGCGCTGATCTGGGCCCTGGGCGCCACCGTGCTGATGCTGCTGGTCGCCGGTGGCTTGTGGTGGTGGCGCCGGCGCCGCGCGCGCGGCGACGCCGAACAACTGGCGCAGGCCATCGCCGCGCCAGTGTCTGCGGAGACCATCCAGCGCGACCAGTCGCTCGAAGAAGTAAAAGCCATTCGCGAGGGCCTGCTCAAGGCCATCGACACCATCAAGGGCTCGCGCCTGGGCATCGTCTCCGGTGCGCGCGCGTTGTACGAGCTGCCGTGGTACATGATCATCGGTAATCCGGCAGCCGGCAAAAGCACGGCGATCACCAACTCGGGCCTGCAGTTCCCCTTCGCCGATGGCAAGGTGGTGCAGGGCGTCGCCGGCACCCGCAACTGCGACTGGTTCTTCACGCCGGACGGCATCCTGCTCGACACCGCCGGCCGCTACTCGGTGATGGACGAACACCGCGCCGAGTGGTTCGGCTTTCTCGACCTGCTGAAAAAATACCGGCGCCGCGCGCCGATCAACGGCATCCTGATCGCGGTCAGCATCGCCGAGCTGCGCGGCGATGATCCCGAGGCCGGCATCCAGCTCGCACGCGGCCTGCGCAAACGGGTGCAGGACTTGATCGAACGGCTGGAGATATTCGCACCCGTGTACGTGGTGTTCACCAAGGCCGACCTGGTTGCCGGCTTCGGCGAATTTTTCGCCCAGGCCGAACGGGCGGAGCGCGAACGCGTCTGGGGAGCCACCATGCCGTACAAGCGCAAGAATGCCAGCCAGCAGATACTGGCGTTCTTCGACCAGACCTTCGACGAATTGTGCGACGGCCTCAAGGCGCTCTCGATCGCCAACATGGGCCAGCAGCGGCGCGACCGCATGGAGCCGGGCGTGTTCACGTTCCCGCTCGAATTCTCCACCTTGCGCACGCCGCTGCGGGCCTTCCTGGCCGCGCTGTTCGAGGAAAACCCGTACCAGTTCAAACCGCTGTTTCGCGGCTATTACTTCACCAGCGCGCTGCAGGAAGGCTTGCCGGTCAGCGCGCAGTCGCAGCGCGTGGCGCAGCGCTTTGGATTGCAGGCGCCGCAGCAGGGCGCCCATGACCGCACCGCCACCGGCCACTCGGGCTTCTTCCTGTTCAACCTGTTCCGCAACGTCATCTTCGCCGACAAGGACCTGGTATCGCAGTACGCCAGCCGCCACAAGGTGCGCCTGACGTACGCGGTGTTTTTCACGGCAATGCTGCTGCTGGGCGGGGCGCTGGGCGGGTGGGGCTGGTCGTACCTGGGCAACCGCCAACTGGTGAGCAATGTGCAGGCGGACCTGGACCAGGTAATCAAGCTTCAACAGGGCCGCCTCGATTTGCAGTCGCGGCTGGAGGCGCTGGCGATCCTGCAGGACCGCATCGAACAACTGGAACGCTACCGCGACGAGCGTCCCTGGTCGCTGCGCATGGGGCTGTACCAGGGGGAGCTGCTCGAGCAGAAGCTGCGCGCCGAGTATTTTGCAGGCGTCAAGGAGGTGATGGTCAGGCCGGTGGTGGCCAGCCTGGAAGAACTGCTGACGGCGATGAACACTCACGCCGACCAATTGCGCGCGCCGGGCGCCGCAGCACCGGGTGCCGAAGCACCGGGTGCCGCAGCACCCGCTGCCACGGAGGCGGCGCAGTTCCAGCAGGCGTCTGCCGTCAACGTGGACGACGCCTACAACGCGCTGAAAACCTATTTGATGCTGGCCGATAAAAGCCACGCGGAACCGGGCCACCTGAACGACCAGCTCACGCGTTACTGGCGCGGCTGGCTGGAGAACCAGCGCGGCGCCATGTCGCGCGAGCAGATGATTCAGGCGGCCGAGCGGCTGCTGACGTTTTACCTGGCGCAGGTGGCCGATCCGGCGTGGCCGCGCATCGAGCCGAAGCTGGCGCTGGTAGACCAGTCGCGCGACCACCTGCGGCGCGTGGTGCGCGGCATGCCGGCGCGCGAACGCGTATATGCCGACATCCGCGCCCGCGCCAATACCCGCTTCCCGGCGATGACGGTGTCGCGCATGGTGGGAGAGCAGGACCAGGCGCTGGTGGCCGGCAGCCACGCGATTGCCGGCGCCTACACCCGCGAGGCGTGGGAAAAATACGTGCAGCCGGCGTTCCGCGAAGCGGCTGCGCGCGAGCTGCAAAGTACCGACTGGGTGCTCAAGAGCGCCACCCGCGACGACCTCACGCTCGAAGGCAGCCCGGAGCAAATCCAGAAAGGCCTCACCGATTTATACAAGGCCGACTACGCGCGCGAATGGCAAAAATTCGTCACCGGCGTCACCATCGCCAACCTCGATGGTTTTGACGCCGCTGTCGTCGCCATGAACCGGCTCGGCGATCCGCAGTCGTCGCCGATTGCGAAACTTCTCACCACGATCGACCAGCAAACCTCGTGGGACAACCCGTCGGTGATGAGCGCGGAGCTGAAGGCGGCGCAGAGCGGCTTCGTCAACTGGATCAAGAATCGCGTACTGAGTCGCGGACCATCGCAGGTGAACGTCAACCTGCAACTGCCGCAGGCAGGCGACCAGCCCATGGGGCCGATCGGGCGCGAGTTCGCCGGCGTGGCGAAGCTGCTGGCCGCGCGCGACAAGGACGCCTCGCTGCTGGGCGGCTACCTGCAAACCCTGTCGAAGCTGCGCGGGCGCCTCAACCAGCTCAAGAACCAGGGCGATCCTGGTCCCGGCGCGCGCCAGTTCATGCAGCAAACGCTGGAAGGCACCGGCTCCGAGCTGGCCGACGCATTGCGCCACGTGGACGAGCAGATGCTCAACGGTATGAGCGACAGCCAGAAGCAGGCGATTCGTCCGCTGCTGGTACGCCCGCTGATGCAAACCTTTGCGGTGCTGATCGCGCCGGCCGAGGCGGAAATCAACAAGACCTGGCTGGCACAGGTCGTGGAGCCGTTCCGGCAGACGCTGGCCGACAAGTATCCGTTCGCGCCGAACGGCCGCACCGAAGCGGCCGGCGCCGACATCGCCCGCGTCTTCGGACCGGACGGCCTGGTCGCCAGGTTCGCCACCACCGCCATGGGCCCGCTGGTGGTGCGGCGCGGCGACGTGCTGGCGCCGCGCACCTGGGCCGACATGGGCATTGCGCTGGCGCCGCAGACGGCCACGCGCTTTGCCGGCTGGATCGCGCCCCTGAACGGCGCGGGCGGGGCCGATACTCCGCCGCAAACCGTGTTCCAGATCCAGCCCATGCCGGCGCCCGGCGCGCTCGAATACGTGGTCGATATCGACGGCCAGCAGCTCCGCTACCGCAATACGCCGCCGCAGTGGGCGCACATGGTCCATCCGGGCCCCACCGGCGCCGAGGGCGCGCGCATCACCGCCACCAGCGTTGATGGCCGCAGTGTCGATGTGTTCAACCAGCCCGGACCGCAGGGTCTGAAAATGATGATCGACGCGGCAGCCAAGCAGCGCCGCGAAGGCGGCGTGTTCGAGCTGCGCTGGACCACCGGCACGGTGACCGTGGCGATGGGCCTGAAAATCATCAGCAGCCCGGAGAGCGGCAACGATGATCCCGAACCGCCCGCCCCGCTCCAGCGTTTCAAGGGCATGCAGCTGCCCGAGACCGTGGTCGGTGCGGGCACTGTTGCCGGTGGTTCGACGGCCGTAGCAGCCATTGCGGCCGCCGGGACCGCACCATGAAAGGCGGTCCGCAAGCGGCGCGCATCGGCTACTTCGGCAAGCTGCCGGCACGCGCAGACTTCATCAAGGCGACCGACAACCCGGCGCTGGCCAGCCTGCTCGACGGCTGGCTGGCCGAGGTGATGAACCGCCTGAGCGCTGCACCGCGCTGGAAGCTGCATTACGACGCCCTGCGCCCGGTGCATTTCGCGTTCGTGGGCACGCGCAGCCGGCGCGCCATCGGCGGCCACCTGGCGGCCAGCAGCGACGCTTCGCAGCGGCGCTACCCGTTCCTGGGCATGAGCGCGATCGACGTGGGCGACCCGCGCGGCTTCGCTGCGCTCAGCCCCCTGGTACTGGCGCCGTTATGGACCACGCTCGAGGTACTGGCGGCCGAGGTGCTGGCCGCATGCGACCCGGAGCCGGCCTTGCTGGCGCTGGCCGCCGCCACCGTCGATCTCGACCCCGGCGCCGCCGAGCACCAGATTGTGTTCACCGATTTTCTCGACCGCCAGACGATCGCGGGGCTGGAGGCGCTGCTGGGCCGCACGCAGGTACGCCGCACCATCGTGGCACTGGGCCTGCTGCTGCGGACGGTACTGCGCGCTGGTGCAGGTACCGCCACGCGTCTCGACAAAAGCCTGGTGTTGCCGCTGCCGGCGGCCGCGCGCGTGCGCTACCTGGTCGCTGCGTTCTGGCTCGACCTGGTGGCGCCGTTCGTGCAGCAGGCCGATGTGGAGCTGGCGCTGTTCCTGGTCGATAGCGGCGACTTGCCGGTGCTGGTGATCGGCTTTGCCGGCGCCGCACCGGAAGCGCTGCAGGCGATCATCGATCCCGAGTGCGCCGTGGATCACCAGGTCGGCTTCGACGACACCGGCTGGATCGACGCTCCGCTGGCCGCCGATGCCGCCGTGCAGACCCTGGCCGCCTACCTGGACCAGGGCCAGCTCTCGCTGCGCTCGGCCCGCGAGCTGTTTCACGAAACCTTTGTTTGATCATCCTTGGGAGTATCCGATGCGCCAGCGTTCGATCTGGCCGGCCCTGGCGCCGGCATTGTTTATGTTGATGGTTCCCGCGACCGCCCAGACCGGGAGCGACCCGCGCCCGGGCCAGGTGGTGGTCAATGGCGCCGTTGCCGACGAGGGCGGCAAGGCGGCCTTGCTGGCGCGCGTGCGCGAGCTGTATGGGCCGGAGCGGGTGGTGGACCAGGTAGCGATCGCCCGGGTATCGCTGCCGCCCAACTGGCATGGCTACCTGCTCAAGCTGATCGGCCCGAATCTGAAATGGATCACCAAGGGCGAGATCAAGATCGACGGTACCAATATCACCTTGCGCGGCGAGGTGGCCAACGAGGCGCAGCGCCAGCAGATCGCCAGCGACATCGCCACCAGCCTCAATCCCACCTACACCGTCAACAATGGCTTGCGCGTGAGCGCGGCGGAACAGAACCTGCTCGATGCTGCGCTGGCGAAGCGCATCATCGAGTTCGAAAGCGGCAAGGCGACGCTGGCCGACTCTGGCAAGGTGATCCTCGACGAGATGGCGGCCGCGCTGCACAAGGTCAAAGGCAAGCAGGTGGAGGTGATCGGCCACACCGACAACCTGGGCCAGCGCGATAGCAACCTGGCGCTGAGCCACGCCCGCGCGCAGACGGTGCGCAGCTACCTGGCGGAGAAGGGCGTGAGCCAAGACATGGTGCTGGTGTCAGGCCAGGGACCGGACCGGCCGGTGGCGGAAAATACTACTGCGGAGGGGCGCGCCAGGAATCGGCGGATCGAGTTCAGGGTGGCGCAGTGAATTGAAGGCCGTCGCTCCGCGCCGGCGGAGCGTCCGTCTTATCAAGGCAAGGTAATCGTCACATACGCTGGCCGTGGCGCCAGTTTTACCAGGTCCGAATATCCGGCCAGCCGCTCGCGCGACTCGCTTGCCAGCGATGCCCGCAAACCGATGAACGCACCGAGTCCGCACACCGCAAACAATGCGCACGCGGTCCACAGCGGCGTGTTGGTGCGCAGCTTGTGGACGATCTGATCGGGCCGCTCGGCCTGCGGCGCGAAGCCTTTGCTCTTGCCCTGGATGTGGGCGATCTCGTCGCCGAGGCGCGCAGTCATGTAGGCCAGCTTGTCGCCGCTATCGAGCGCGTATTTGCCCTTGAAGCCGATCAGCAGGCACATATGAAACACCTGCAGCGCGGCCAGGCGCGCGCCGCCGGTGCTGCGCAGCGCTTCCAGTCGGTCGAAGAAATGCTCGCCCGCCAGTTGGTCGCCGAAGATCACCAGTTGCAGCGGGCGGCGCTCCCACGCTGCGCGCATCGGGAACTGCGATGACAGGATGATCTCGTCAAGCGCGGCGCAGTAGGCATACTTGGCGGCGTCGATGTCGTCGCCGTGGGCGCGCAGTTTGCGTGCCTCGCGGTCGAAGTCGGCCAGGTAGGCGGTGATATTGTCGAGGAACGCCGCCTCGCCCGGCGGCACGCTGCCGTTCCTGAGCATGAACAGCAGGTAAAAGCCCTCCTGCAGCAAATCGAGCAGGGTTTGCACGTGGCCGTAGCCGGGCTGGATCTGGCGCCGCTGGCCGCCCAGCTGGGTGGGATTGGCGCGCCGTTCGACATGGGCGTTCATGCTGTCACCGCGATCAGGTTCAGGCGCAGGTCGCGGATCCCGGACGGCACGTAAATCGAAATCGACTGCGCCTTGAGCATGTGTTCATACAACATACCCTTGCCCTCCAGTGCGAAATAATAGGTGTCCGGCTGAACGGGAATGGCCGCCGGCACTTGCGGCGCGTGCGTGAGTTTCACGCCCGGCATGGCCGACAGCACGCATTTTTCCACGTCGTCGGGCGCGCCGACTTTGACGCGCAGCGGCACCACGTCCACCAGCTCCAGCGCCGACAGCGCCGCGCCCACCGCCAGGTACAGCGTGGTGCGCTGGTCGATCTTGCCCGAATCGAGTTTGCCCAGGTAGTAGCTGGGCTTCTCCTCGGTGAGCGCGATCGAGAAATACCTGGTCGAGATCACGGTATCGAGCAGGTCGCGGATGATGTGGTCGAGGCTGTAAAAACACAGCGCCAGGTCGTCGTGGCGGTAGGCCGGCAGTTGCACCAGCGAGTACTGCTTGGAATAGGTCATCATGGCGCCGGCCAGCGCGAGCATGCATTCGAACAGGCGCTCCGGGTGCATGCCGGGATGGCGCACGTAGTGCATCAGCGTGGCGGCCGACGTGCTCACCGTGTGCAGCAGCCAGAACGACGACACGTCACCGGAGCGGAACTCGATCACGTTGCGGCTCGGTTCCCGCATATGGCCTTGCAGCGATTGCACCTTCGCTTGCAGCGCTTCCATCAGCCGGTCCAGCATCTCCTTGAGTGCCGGTGCGCCGGCGATCGACAACGTGGGCGGGATGAACGCGGGATCGGGTTCGAAGCCGCCGGTCACCGTGCGCCGCAGCCGTATCACCGGCACGCAGTCGAAGGCGCCCAGCGGTTCCTGGTCCGACATCAGCCGCACTGATTGTTTTAAAAACGCCACGTCGGCGCCCACCGCGCCCGTGTACAGGTCGGCCGTTTCACGCGCGGCCTGGCTGTAGCGGGCGCCCTGGTGGCGTTCCGTGCTGCCGGCAGCATTGCCGCCGCCCGGCGCCAGCGCGGGCAGGGCGGCGTACCACGTTACCTCCTGCAGCGCGGCGGGCAGCGCAGCCAGGTCCACGGCGGGCGGCAACGGTTCGCTGCCGGGGGCATCGAAGATTTCGCCGTCGCGGAAGATCAGCGACAACGCCTGCAGGCGCAGGCGGTCCGCCTTGAGCGCGTCGAGATCCCACTCGATGTGGCGTACGCCCCACAGGAACGGTTGCAGCGCCAGCGCGACCTGGTTCAAACGCGCCTCGTGGTAGCGGTCCTGCTGCTGAAAATGCTGCGGCCGCAGGAACAGGCCCTCGCCCCACAGCACCTTGGATGGAATGGTCATGCGAACTCCTTTCTGCCGACGGTTCTGCATTAGAGCCAATCGAGACTCCTCGATTATTGCGTGAACGCAAGCAAATCGGAAAGGCAAACCAACCGCCGGAATAGTTGCGTAAGCGCAATTTCCACCTGTTTGGTTCATGAATAATGGGCCCCTTCCTCATGGTTAGGCAAAGGAGAATGTGATGATCACGAACAGAACAGGGTTGCCCGGTTTGCCCCGTACCACGCTGGCCGGCGCCTTCGCCGGCCTGGTGCTGTTGTCCGGTTGCGCGACCGACGGCGAGAACATTCGTACCGAACCACCGAAAGCTGCCACGCTGAAAACCGTGCTGGCCGACGCCAACGCTGCGCTCAAGGCCGGCCAGGGCGACAAGGCGCAGGCGCTGCTCAAGGAGGCCGCCACCAGCTACCCGGCCGACAAGGCGCCGTGGCTGCAACTGGCGCAGATCAAGTTCGACCGCGCCAGCTATGGCGAGGCGATCACCAACGCCCAGGAGGCGCTGCGGCGCGACCCGGTCGATACGCTGGCCAACAGCATCGTGGCGGTAAGCGGCCTGCGGGTCTCCACCAAGGCGCTGGCCGACCTCAGTGCCCAGAACAACCTCAATGGCTCCTTGCGCACCGAGGCGCGCGAACTGGCCAAGCTGCTGCGCACGACCCTGGGCGAGGACGTGCTGGTGCCCACCGTGGCGCCGCCGCCACCGGTGCGCGCCAAAACTGCCCCTGCTACCCGCAAGGGCGCAGCGAAAAGCCAGTCGAGCAACGATCCTTTCGGCGGCTTGAAGTAAGCCGCCTCCCATCATCCCACTCCAAGGAACTGCCATGGCCAAAACTGAAAGTGTTCAGAAGCGCCTGACCCGCGTGCGCCCGCCGCGCGTGCAGATGACGTATGACGTGGAAATCGGCGATACGCTGGAAAACAAGGAACTGCCGTTCGTCGTCGGCGTGGTCGGCGACTTCGGCGGCAATCCGGACGCCGACAAGACGCGCCTCAAGGACCGCCTGTTCGTCGGCATCGATGTCGAGAACTTCGACGAGGTGATGAGCGGCGTCGATCCGGTGGCGCGCTTCAGCGCGCCCAATATGCTGGTCGGCGACGACAGCAGCATCGGCGTGGAGCTGCACTTCAAGTCGATGGCCGACTTCCGGCCCGAATCGGTGGTGCGCCAGGTGGCGCCGCTCGCCAAACTGCTGGACGCGCGCAGCAAGCTGGCCGACCTGCGCAACAAGCTGGCCGGCAACGACAAGCTCGAAGACATCCTCGGCGAAGTGCTGGGCAACACCGACAAGCTGGCCGCGCTCAAGTCGGCCCAATCCGGCAAGGGAGACTGAGATGTCCGCACAATTACAGGAACTGCAGCCGGCCACCGCGATCGCCAGCGCGCCGGCGGACAACCTGCTCGACCAGATCGTCGAGCAAAGCAAGGTGGCCAAGTCCTCGGTCGAACATGCGCGCGCCCGCGACATCATCGCCGAACTGGTGGACCAGGTTCTCCACGGCACGGTGGTAGTGTCGAACAATCTCACCGCCACCATCGACGCCCGGGTGGCGGAACTGGACCGCCTGATCTCGAGCCAGCTGAGCGCCATCATGCATGCACCGGCGTTCCAGAAGCTCGAGCAAAGCTGGACCGGCCTGCATTACCTGGTGACCAATTCGGCCAGCGGCCAGGGCGTAAGAATCCGCATGCTCAACGCCACCAAGCGCGAGCTGGTGAAGGACTTCCAGGCCGCGCTGGAATTCGACCAGAGCACCATGTTCAAGAAGATCTACGAGGAAGAATTCGGCACCTTCGGCGGTGCGCCGTACGCGGCGCTGCTCGGCGACTTCGAAATCTCGCGCCAGCCCGAGGACATGTACTTCATCGACCAGATGTCGCACGTGGCGGCCGCTGCCCACGCGCCATTCATCACGGCCGCTTCGCCCGAGCTGTTCGGCCTCGATACCTACGGCGACCTGGGCAAACCGCGCGACCTGTCCAAGATGTTCGATACGGTCGAATACACCAAGTGGAAGGCGTTCCGGGAATCGGAAGATTCGCGTTACGTGGGCCTGACCCTGCCGCGCTTCCTCGGGCGCCTGCCATTCAACCCGGCCGACGGCACCGTGGTGGAGGGCTTCAATTTTGTCGAGGAAGTCGATGGCAGCGATCACCAGAAATACATGTGGTGCAACGCCGCCTACGCTTTCGGCGCCAAGTTGACCCGTGCCTTCGACGACTACGGCTGGTGCGCGGCGATACGCGGCGTGGAGGGCGGTGGCCTGGTGGACGACCTGCCCACCCATACCTTCAAGACCGACCAGGGCGAGGTGGCGCTCAAGTGCCCGACCGAGGTGGCGATTACCGACCGCCGCGAGAAGGAACTGAGCGACCTCGGATTCATCTCGCTGGTGCACTGCAAGAACACCGCGTATGCCGCCTTCTTCGGTGCGCAGTCGGCGCAAAAGGCCCGGAAGTATTCGAGCGATGCGGCCAATGCCAACGCCGTGCTGTCGTCGCAGCTGCAATACATCTTCGCGGTCTCGCGCATCGCCCACTACATGAAGGCCATGATGCGCGACAAGGTGGGAAGCTTTGCCGCCGCGTCCAACGTCCAGGACTTTCTTAACCGCTGGCTGATGCAGTACGTGCTGCTCGACGATAACGCCAGCCAGGAACAGAAGGCGCAGTTTCCGCTGCGCGAGGCCTCGGTGCAGGTGCACGAAGTGCCGGGACGGCCCGGCGTGTACCGCGCGGTGTCGTTCCTGCGCCCGCATTTCCAGCTCGACGAGTTGTCCGTTTCCCTCCGTCTGGTCGCGGAGTTGCCGAAGTCGACCAGTTAGCTTATCACCGTAGTTCAACCGCAAAGAGGAGCATGCAATGGCAATCGACGTCTATCTGCAAATCGATGGTATCAAGGGCGAGTCCAACGACGACCGCCACAAGGACTGGATCGAGTGTAAATCGGTCAGCTTCGGTGTGGAACAGCCACGCTCCGCGACGTCGTCCACCGGCGGCGGCCATACCGCCGAGCGTTGCGAACATCGCGATATCGTGTTGTCGAAACTGGCCGACCTGGCCTCGCCGGTCCTGCTGCAAACCTGCGCTGCCGGCCGCACCATCCCCAAGGCCAAGTTCGAATTCATGCGCGCCGATGCCCAGGGCGAGCGCGTGAAGTACTACGAGATCGAGATCGAGAACGTGTTGATCGGCGCCGTCTATCCGACCGTAACCGAAGGCGACATCCTCACCGAGGACGTGTCGCTCAAGTTCTCGAAGATCAAGTGGCGCTATACCCAGCAAAAAGTGAGCGGCGGCGCCGGCGGCAATACCTCGGGCGGTTGGGACTTGTCCGCCAATCGCGTGGTGTAAACCGGCGCGTCTTCAGCCGGGCCGTCTTGGCCCGGCTTTTTTTTTCGACAGGGGCTTTCGATGAACGGCTACACACCCGGCCTGCTGGACCGGCTGCTGGGCGCGCGCCCGGGCGGCCTGACCCTGGAGCAGTACAAGGACAGCGTGGCGCGCGACCTGGAAGACCTGCTCAACACCCGCTGCGCGCTGCCGGAAGAACTGCTGCGCGCCTATCCCGAATGCGCGCGCTCGATCGTCAACTACGGCCTGATCGACTTTGCCGGCCTGTGTCTCAACAGCGCGGAGGATCGCGCCCGCGTGTGCGCCGCGCTCAAGGCCGCGATCGAGCGCCACGAGCCGCGCCTGCGCCAGGTGCAGGCGCGGCTGGAGCGCGAGCACGGCAGCATCAATCGCATCAGCTTTGCCATCACCGCCACCCTGGCCGGCTTGCCGCAACGCGAGGCGGTCAGTTTCGACGCCGTGCTGCAACCGTCTTCGCTGCACTATTCCATCAACCGCAACGCGCGTGGAGCCACACCATGACGATGAACCTGAAAACCCTGATCGGCAAACTCAATGACACCACGCGCCAGGCGGCCACCCGCGCGGCCAGCATCTGCATGGCGCTGGGCCAGTACGAGGTGGAGGTCGAGCACCTGCTGCTGGCGCTGCTGGAGCATGAGCGCTGCGACCTCGCCATCATCGTGCGCCAGTGTGGCGTGGACCTGGGCCGGCTGGAGGCGGACCTGCACCGGCAGGTGGCCCAGCTGAAGACCGGCAGCACGCGCACGCCGGTGTTCTCGCGCCAGCTGCCGCAACTGATCGAACACGCATGGCTGCTGGCTTCCCTGGAAACCGAACAGCCGGCGCGCATCCGCAGCTGCCACCTGCTGGTGGCCTTGCTGACCGATCCCGAGCTGGCGCAACTGGCGCAGCGGGCCTCGCCGCTGTTCGCCAGCATCCCGATCGACGAGATCAAGCACCGTCTCGACAAAGCCACGCGCGGCTCGCAGGAGGAGGCCACAGCGCCCACCCCATCGCCGGGCGAAGCACCCGGGGCGGTGCCGCTTGTTGCCCGCACCCCGGCGCTGGACCAGTACACCACGCGCCTGACGCAGCTGGCCCGCGACGGCAAGCTCGATCCCGTGGTCGGGCGCGAGGCCGAGGTGCGGCAGGTGATCGACATCCTGCTGCGCCGGCGCCAGAACAATCCCATCCTCACCGGCGAGGCGGGCGTGGGCAAGACCGCCGTGGTGGAAGGGCTGGCGCTGCGCATCGCCGCCGGCGACGTGCCCGAGGTGCTTAAAGGCGTCGATATCCACACGCTGGACATGGGCCTGTTGCAGGCCGGCGCCAGCGTAAAGGGCGAGTTCGAGAACCGCCTGAAATACGTCATCGATGAAGTCAAGCACAGCCCGCACGGCATCATCCTGTTCATCGACGAAGCCCACACCATGATTGGCGCCGGCGGTGCGGCGGGCCAGAACGACGCCGCCAACCTGCTCAAGCCGGCGCTGGCGCGCGGCGAACTGCGCACCATCGCCGCCACCACCTGGAGCGAATACAAGCAGTATTTTGAAAAAGATGCGGCGCTGGCGCGGCGCTTCCAGGTCGTCAAGGTGGAAGAGCCAAGCGAAGACATCGCCAGCGCCATGCTGCGCGCAATGGCGCCATTGATGGAGGCGCATTTCGGCATCCGCATCCGCGACGAGGCAGTGACCGAGGCGGTGCGGCTGTCGCACCGCTACATCAGCGGCCGGCAATTGCCCGACAAGGCGGTCAGCGTGCTCGATACCGCGTGCGCGCGGGTGGCGCTGGCGCAAAGCGGCACGCCCGCATTGCTGGAAAGCGCCGCGCGCGCCATGGAGCGTATCGGCGCCGAGACCACCGCCTTGCAGCGCGAGGACGATGGCGACGCCGACGCCATCCGCCGCAAGCGCCTGGCGCAGCTGGCCGAACACCACGCGGCGCTGGCCGACGAACATGCCCGGCTGGGGCAGCGCTGGCAGCGCGAGCAAGGCGTGGTGGCCGCCATTACCCGTCAGCGCAGCGCAGGTGGCGAGCTGGGCGCGCTCAAAGCCGAACTGGCAGCGTTGCAGGGCGAGGCGCCGCTGGTGCCGGTAGAGGTGGATGCGGCGACCGTTGCGGCCATCGTCTCCGGCTGGACCGGCATCCCGCTCGGCAAGATGGTCCGCGACGAAATCAACACGGTGTTGAACCTTCAGTCCACGCTGCAGGAGCGCATCCTGGGCCAGCCGCATGCAATTGCCGCCGTGGCGCAGCGCGTGCGCACGGCGCGCGCCAACCTCGACGACCCGAACAAGCCGAAAGGCGTATTTCTTTTCGTGGGACCGTCCGGCGTGGGCAAGACCGAGACCGCGCTGGCGCTGGCCGATGTGCTGTACGGCGGCGAGCGCAAACTGCTGACGATTAACATGAGCGAGTACCAGGAAGCGCACAGCGTCTCGGGCCTGAAAGGCTCGCCGCCCGGCTACGTGGGCTACGGCCAGGGCGGCGTGCTGACCGAGGCCGTGCGCCGCAATCCGTACAGCGTGGTGCTGCTCGATGAAATCGAAAAGGCCCATCCGGACGTGGTGGAATTGTTCTTCCAGGTGTTCGACAAGGGCGTGATGGACGACGCCGAAGGCCGCGAGATCGACTTCCGCAACACCATCATCATTGCCACGTCCAACGCCGGCTCGGCCACCGTGATGCAGGCGTGCCTGAACCATTCGCCCGCACCCACCGTCGAGGAACTCGAAGCGCTGCTGCGGCCGCAATTGGTCAAGCACTTCAAGCCGGCCTTGCTCGGACGCCTGAAGGTGGTGCCGTATTACCCGATCCCGGACGCGGTGCTGGCGCAGATCATTGCGCTCAAGCTGGGGCGTATCGGCCAGCGCATTCACCAGCAGCACCACGCGGAATTCAGCTACGACGAAGCGCTGGTGGACGCGGTGCTGGCGCGCTGCACCGAGGTCGATTGCGGCGCCCGCAACGTCGATCATATTATCAACGGCAGCCTGCTGCCCGAGATCGCGGAAGCAGTGCTGGAGAAAATGGCGCAGGGCGCGGCGATCGCCAAGATCAAGGTGGGCGCCAACCGCCAGGGCCTGTTCAAATACCAGATCAAATAAGGGAGGCCGCCATGTTCAGCATCGCCCAAATGCTGTTGCCCATCAGCGTCGAGCGCGCGTGCGGCGAAGATGTGTCGTTCAGCGCCGAAGTGGACGCCATCGCCCGCGCCCGCACCTGCGACGATCCCACCCTCGACCAGGGCGAATGGGTGGCGGAACTCAAGGAGGCCGACTGGGGCTTTGTCGCCAGCCGCTGCGCCACCATGATCGCCTCGCACAGCAAGGACATGCGCCTGGCCGTATGGCTGGCCGAAGCCCACGCCAAGACGCGCGGCCTGCGCGGCCTCGGTGACGGCTATGCCGTGCTCACCGGCCTGTGCGAACATTACTGGGACGGCCTGTACCCGCTGGCCGACGACGGCGACTACGACCAGCGCATCGGCAACCTGTTCTGGCTGCTGAACCGCACGCCGGTGCTGGTGCGCGAGATGGCGTTCGAGGGCGGGCTGGCGCCGCAGGACGATACCGAGTACTGCATCGCCATGCTCGGTGACCTGGAACGCGTGGCCGACCTGCGCCTGGGCGCCGACGGGCCGGGGTTCGCGCCGGCGCGCGAAGTCTTGCAGGCGCTGGTGCGCGGCCGTGCGCCGCTCGAACATCCGGCACTGGCGGCCGGCGCCGCGCAGGAAACGGCGCCACCAGGTATGGCAATTGGTGTCGCAATTGCAGTACAGCCGCGCGACCGCGCCCAGGCCTTGCAGCAACTGCGGCTGGTGGCCGATTTCTTCCGCCGCACCGAACCGCACAGCCCGGTGGCCTACCTGGCCGACAAGGCTGCCAGCTGGGGCGACATGCCGCTGCACCTGTGGTTGCGCGCCGTGATCAAGGATCCCGGCGCCATCTCCGGTGTCGAGGAGCTGCTGGGATCGTCCTTGTCTGACAACTGATCGTTGCTGGGTTGCTGCAATGCTGCACCGCACGACCGAATGTTACTTTCTGCGCTGTAACATTTTGTGGAACGGTGCTAGCATGGACTGGACTGTTTCTTGAAGGAGTCCGCCATGAACAATCTGAAGATCGGCACGCGCCTGGGGTTTGGTTTTGCACTGATCCTGGTGCTGCTCACGGCGATGACCATCATCGGCATCCTGCGCCTGAGCGCCGCCAGCGCCATGACCGACCACATGATCGACGTGAAGATCCGCGACCAGCGCCTGATCGCCGAGTGGACCAAGATCGTCGAAGTCAACGCCGCCCGCACCATGGGCGCGTGGATGGTGGCCGATCCTCTCGATCAGAAGATGATCGAAGGCCTGATGACCAAGTCGTCCGCCCGCGCCACCGAAATCCAGGACCGCATCGGCGCGGACATCGAAGAAGAAGCACTGCGACCGCTGTTCCAGAACGTGGTCGATACCCGCAAGGCCTACACCGCCTCGCGCAAGTCGGTGTTTGCTGCCAAGGCGGCCGGCGACCTGGCGCTGGGCAAGCAGATTTTCGACCGCAAGATGGCGCAGGACCGCGTGGCCTACCTCGGCGCGCTGGACGCGTTCTCGCAAAAACAGGGCGCGCTGCTCGACGCCACGGCCGTCACCATCCAGCAGCAGTACACCAGCGGGCGCACGCTGCTGGTGCTGCTCGGCCTGGCCGCCATCGTGCTGGGCGTGACCGCCGCGTGGTGGATTACGCGCACCATCACGCAGCCGATCAACGCCGCGCTCAAGGTGGCGGAAACCGTGTCGTCGGGCGATCTGACCAGCGACATCCAGGTCACCAGCACCGACGAAACCGGGCAGCTGATGAACGCCTTGAAGGTGATGAATTCCAACCTGGTGGGCATCGTCGCCCAGGTACGCACGGGCACCGAGTTGATGGCCACCGCATCCACCGAGATCGCCGCCGGCAACCAGGACCTGTCGTCGCGCACCGAGCAGCAAGCCAGCTCGCTCGAGGAGACCGCATCGTCGATGGAGGAACTCACATCGACCGTCAAATTCAACGCCGAGAATGCGCGCCAGGCCAACGAGCTGGCGATCAACGCCTCGCACATTGCCAGCCGTGGCGGCTCGGTGGTGGGGGAGGTGGTCAACACCATGGGCTCGATCAATGACTCGTCGCGCAAGATCGTCGAGATCATTTCCGTGATCGACAGCATCGCCTTCCAGACCAACATCCTGGCGTTGAACGCGGCAGTGGAAGCGGCGCGCGCCGGCGAGCAGGGACGCGGCTTCGCGGTTGTCGCTTCCGAAGTGCGCAGCCTGGCGCAGCGCTCTGCGGCAGCGGCCAAGGACATCAAGGGCCTGATCGACGACTCGGTGCAAAAAGTGGCGCTGGGCTCGGAGCTGGTGGACAAAGCCGGCCAGACCATGTCCGAGATCGTCACCAGCATCGGCCGCGTCACGCAGATCATGACGCAAATTAGCAACGCCAGCGACGAGCAAAGCCAGGGCATCGCGCAAGTGAACGACGCCATCACGCAGATGGACCAGGTGACGCAGCAGAACGCCGCGCTGGTCGAGCAAGCGGCAGCCGCGGCCGAATCGATGCAGGAGCAGTCGGCGAAGCTGGCCGACGTGGTAAGCGTATTCAAGCTCGCCGGCGCGGGAGTGCCGGCGCTTCGGTAAAATACCGGTCCATGACCACCCGTACCGACCACGCTTCCTCAACCGCCTCTTCAAATACACCCGCACGCCAGCAATGCCCGGCGTGCCTGCGTGCACAGCGCACCTGCATCTGCCGCTGGGTGACGGTCATTTCGCCGCAAGTGGAAGTGCTGGTGCTCCAGCATCCCATGGAGGTGGCCAACGCCAAGGGCAGTGCGCGCTTGCTGCATTTGTGCCTGGCCGGCAGCCGGCTGGAAGTGGGCGAGACCTTTGCGCCTGACCGCTTGGGCGCATTGCTGTCGGACGGCCGCCACAACGTGCTGCTGTACCCGGAGACGGCGGAAGAAAAATCGCTCGGTGTCGCCACGCCGCCGGCATTCGATCCTGCGTGGCTGGCGACGCCGCAGCACCTGCGGCTGGTGGTGCTGGACGGCACCTGGCGCAAGAGCCGCAAGATGCTGTACCTGAACCCGCTGTTGCAGGCGCTGCCTCGGCTGCCGCTGACCGATACGCCGCCATCGCACTACCTGATCCGCAAGGCGCATTTGCCGGACCAGCTTTCGACGCTGGAGGCGACTGCGTACGCGCTCTCGCAACTCGAGCATGCGCCCGAGCGCTATAAACCCTTGATCGATGCCTTTGATGGTTTCGTGGCGCAGCAGGCCGGTTACGCGGCCGAACGCCGCAACTGAATCCCTCGTGGTCAAGCCGGGTCGAGCCCGGTGCCGGGCCGACCCAAGTGCACTGCGTGCGTATTGCAGGATGGTTAGCGGGGTAGTGTGGCTGGTGCTCAGCTGAGCAGCTTGAGCCCCGGCGGCAGCGCTTCGCCCAGCATGCGTTTTTCGTCGGCCTGGTCGAGTTGCACCACGTCGCGCACCATCGTGCTCCAGTTGGCAGGCGCGCCCACGGCCGATAGCCGGCGCAGGATCTCGGCGCGCAAGGTGTCGTCGATGTCGCGCGTGCGGTCGCCCGTCATGCGCGCCAGGTGGGCGGCGGCAAAGCCGGCCGGTTCCACTTTTTTCCAGTCCAGCGCCAGGATCGCCGCCAGCCACTCCGCCACCGTGGTGGCATCGACCACGTCGTGCGCGCTGCCGTGGAATGGCTGGCGTGCGCCCACCCGCGAGAGGCCCCACAGGAAGCGCGTCTGCGTCGCCTCGGCCTTGCCGGCATTGGCCGCACCGGCACGCGTCTTGTTGAGCGCCGCCTTGGCGGCGGCCCTGGTGGCCGCGTCGAGACGGCCCAGCATCCAGGCGCCGATCTCCGCCTTGTAGCTGCCGGGGATGCGTTCGAGCGAAGCGCCCAGGCGCAGCATGTCTTCCTCGCTGCCGTTCACCAGCGTGTGCGGACGGCGGCCGCGTTCCTGCGCATCTGCCTGCACATTGAAGGCGAAATCGTCGAGCACGCGCAACTGCGCCTCCACCGACAGGCCGCCCGCCACGCGGCGCCACAGGGTCCACCATTCGGCGCATACCTGGCCGTCGCCGTGGTGCTGCACGCCGGTTTCGTACAAGGTCCACAATTGCTCGATGCGCCAGCCGTCGAGCGGGTGGCCGAAACCGGGGCGCAGGCTGTAGCCGGCCAGGTTGAGCCACGCGCGTTCGTGCTCGGACGAGCGGCGCCGGCCGCGCGCGCGCTCGATCAGCGCATCGCACAGGCGCCGCAATACGGGCGTGGTCCAGCTTTCGCGGCTGCCCAGCAAATGTTCGAGTTGGCCACGCAGCTGTTTGACTTCTTTCAGTTCGACTTGCAGCGCGCGGCTGCCGAAGATGCGGTCGATTTTTTCCAGCGCGGCCGGCAGGCCGGCGGGCATGGCCGCGTCAAGAGACGGCGTGCCGTCGATGGTGGCGATGTCGTCGTCTTCGGCAACGGCGGTATCGCCGCGTAGCTGGAACTCCAGCTGCCAGCGCTGGGCGCCGTCGGTGGCCACGCAGTGCACCTCCAGCGTGCCCACTTCACTCAGCGTGGCAGCCAGCCGCACCGGCAGTTCCTTGCGGCTGCTGGCGGCGTGGCTGTCGCGCAGCACGGTGGCAATCGGCGGCAACTGCACGTAGTCGTCCGGCTGCAGATCCACCAGCGCACCGGCCCGCGGGGTGACCGTGTCGGACGTCGAGGACGCGATGTGAAAGCGCACCGGGCGCCCGAGGCGCAAGGCAAAGGTGCGGTCGGCCAGCAGCAGTTCGCGGTTCTCGGCGCTGCCGCGCGGCAGCAGGCAGATGGCGCGGCGCGGCCTGTCAGCCCGCTCATCGTCGAGCAGCAGGAAATAGCTGCGCGGCGAGCCGCCGCCGATCACCGGCGCCTGGCCGGACTGGCCCAGCGCGTACGCCACGCCGCCACGCGCTACAGCCACGTCGGGGTTATCGTTGTGCAGCGCGCGCAGCGGCGCACAGCGCCATTGCGCCAGCACCTGTTGCAGGCGCTGGCCCAGTGCGTCGGCGCGGAATACGCCGCCGTTGAGCAGCAGCGTGTCCGGCACCGGGATGGTGGGATCGTCGGGCGCCAGGCCCAGCGCCGCGCGCGCGGCCGGCGCATGCTGGCGCAGGAAGCCTGCCAGGTGCCGCGTGATGGCGGCGTCGCTGGCGTAGGGCAGGCCGAATTCGATGATCGCGCCCCGGCCGCGCCGCGCCGGCTCACGCTCTTCGTTCATCGGGAAAAAGCCATCGACCACCAGTTGCGCCACTTCGTCGCGAGTGAGGTCGGCCGAGCGCGAAGCGCCGATCAGCCTGGAGCCGGCGCCGAGCAGGGTGACGGTGGTCTGGTCGGGGGCGTTGGTGGCCAGCAGTTGTTCCTTGGCGGCGCGGCAGCGCTCCGTCAACTGCGCCAGGCGGCCGGCCGACAGCCGCGCCGGCGCCGCACCACCGGATGCGGGCAGGCGCGACTCCACCAGGTGCGCCAGCGCCAGGTCCATATTGTCGCCGCCGAGGATCAGGTGGTTGCCCACGCCGATGCGGTTGATCTGCGGCGCGCCGTTCACGAGCGCGACTTCGATCAATGAAAAGTCGGTGGTGCCGCCGCCCACGTCGCAGACCAGCGCCAGGCGTGTATCGGACAGGTCGGCGGCCAGCGTGGCGCGTTGGCGGTACAGCCAGTCGTAGAAGGCCGCCTGCGGCTCTTCCAGCAGGCGCAGCGCCGGCAGGCCGGCTTGCCGCGCCGCTTGCAGGGTGAGGGCGCGCGCGCCTTCGTCGAACGACGCGGGGATGGTCAGCACCAGTTGCTGCTGTTCGAGCGGGTGATCAGGGAAGCGGGTGTTCCAGGCGGCGCGCAGGTGCGCCAGGTACGATGCACTGGCCGCCACCGGCGACACCTTGGCGACGTCCGCTTCCGCACCCCACGGCAGGATGGGCGCGGTGCGATCGACGCCCGGGTGCGATAGCCAGCTCTTGGCGCTGCTGACCAACCGGCCCGGCACTTGCGCGCCTAGCTTGCGTGCCAGGCGGCCGGTGACCACTTGCGCCAGGCCGGCGACGTCGGCATCGCGCCACGGCAGTTGCAGTTCGCCGGCGGCGAATTCGCCGTCGGCCGGGTGGTAGCGCACCGATGGCAGCAAGGTGGCGGCGCCGATTTCACCTGGCGCCACCAGCTGCTCGATGTCGAACAGTTCGATGGTGGAACTGC
This sequence comes from Duganella zoogloeoides, assembly GCF_034479515.1. Taxonomy (NCBI): domain Bacteria; kingdom Pseudomonadati; phylum Pseudomonadota; class Betaproteobacteria; order Burkholderiales; family Oxalobacteraceae; genus Duganella; species Duganella zoogloeoides. The sequence continues at coordinate 4,101,985 of NZ_CP140152.1, read as the reverse complement.
CTGGCGCCGCGTAGGCCAGCACCGTGTTGGTGGTGCCAAGGTCGATGCTGACGAGGTATTGGCCCATGCTGGTTCTTCGCGAAAGTAACGTTAAGGTCAGGCGCCGCTGCGCACGTCGAACTCCACCTTCCAGCGCTGGCCGTCGCTGGCCACGGCCAGCAGTTCGAGCGTGCCCGATTCGGTGGCCATCGCGTGCAGGCGCACCTGCACCACGTCGCCGGACTGGCGGCCTTCCGGCGACAGGTTGGCCTGGATCTCGTTCATCTCGAGCAGTTCGTCCGGGCCCCAGAAGTCGAGCAGGTCGCCGATCTGGTCTTGCCGGCGCACCGAGGAGCCGAAGAAGCGGAACTGCACCGGCTCGCCGACCACCAGGCCGAACTCCTGGTTCGGCAGTTCGATCTCGCTGCCTTCTTCCATGCCGAACGGCGCCACGCACAGCGCCTGGATCGGCGGCTCCATGCCGGGAATGGCCGGCATCGACGATTCGATCGCCACGTAGTACGAGCGCGCGGTGCCGCCGCGGATGCGCACACCGGTACCGCGCCGCACGTAGCTGTAATAGGCCGCGCCGCGCGCCACTGCCAGATCGAGGTCGGCGCCGCCCAGCATGCGTGCAGGTTCCGCGCCTTCCAGGTACAGCCAGTCGTTGAGAGTGGCCATGATGCGCTGGGCCAGCAGCTCGGACTTGAACACGCCGCCGTTGAACAGCACTGCGGTCGGGTGCAGGAAGGTGGCGTCGGCGTTGTGCGCGCCGGCATAGCCTTCCAGTTCGCTGGTGGCGCCCACCTGGCGCGCCAGGAACGCGGCCAGGTGGCGGGTGACGCCGGCATCCTGCGCATACGGCAGGCCCAGTTGCGTCAGGCCCGCGCGCTGGCGCACGGCCGGGCGGCTTGATGCTTCCACGGCCGGGAAGAAGCCGTCGAGGATGAAGGTGGTTACTTCGGCGCGCGTCAGTTCGGTGCGGATCGAGCCGCCGATCAGTTTCGAACCACGGCTTGGCACCACGATCGGCCAGGTCTCGATGCTGGCATCGGCCAGCAGCTTTTCCTTGGCGGTGCGGCTGCCGTAGGTCAGTGCGCGCATTTGCCAGGCGTCGAGCTGGGTGCCGTTGGCCGCCAGCTTGCGGGCCACCAGGTGCGCCAACGCCAGGTCCATATTGTCGCCGCCCAGCAGGATATGGTCGCCGACCGCGATGCGGTGCGGTTCGAGCACGCCGTCGCGTTCCAGCACGGCGATCAGCGAAAAGTCGCTGGTGCCGCCGCCCACGTCCACTACCAGGATGATGTCGCCCGGCTTGACTTCTTTTCTCCAACGACCTTCGCTGCCCTGGATCCAGCTGTACAGGGCTGCTTGCGGTTCTTCCAGCAGGGTGAGGTTTTCGTAGCCGGCGGCGCGCGCCGCTTCGGCCGTCAGTTCGCGCGCACCGGGGTCGAACGACGCGGGAATGGTGACGGTAATCGCCTGTTCGTTGAACGGCGCTTCCGGGTGCGCCTGTTCCCACGCTTGGCGCAGGTGTGCCAGGTAGCGCGTGGAAGCGGCCAAAGGCGAGACGCGCGTGACTTCTTCCGGCGCGTCGGCCGGCAGCAGCGCCGAGCGGCGGTCCACGCCGGGATGGCTCAACCAGCTCTTGGCGCTCGAAACCAGGCGGATCGGCGTGGTGGCGCCACGGCTGCGCGCCATTTCACCGGCCACACCGGTCAGTTCGGCATCGCTCTGCTGCCAGGGCAGCTTGTTCTCGCCGGGCGCCAGTTCGTCGGCGTGCGGCAGGTACAAGAACGACGGCAGCAGCGGCAGGTCTTCCACCGTGCCCGGCGCGGTCAGCTGGGGAATGGCCAGCACGCCGTGGTCGGTTTTCTCGCCGTCGCTCGCTTGCAGGTTTACATAGGACAGGGCGCTGTGGGTGGTGCCGAGGTCGATGCCGATGGCGTAACGTGGATCGCTCACAGTTCCACCTCCGCCGGGGCCAGGATGGCGGCGTCGTGTGCTTCGGCCAGTTTCGGCAGGCGTACGTCGGTCGAGCGCCAGCCGCGATGGCTGAGCGTGCCACGGAACGGCGCCTGGCCGACCACGTTGCCGGTCAGGCGCACGGCGGCGGCGTCAAAGCCTTGCTCCAGCACCACGCGGCTGCCTTCGGCTTCGCTGCGCACGGCTTCGATGGTGAAGTGTTCGCGCAGCACCTTGCTGCAACCCTCGTGGACCACGCGCGCGGCGGCGCCGATGTCGGCGTCGGAGTAGGCGGACAGGTTTTCCTGGGTGAAGTCGATCAGGCGCGCTTCGCGCTGGAACAGGCTCAGCAATTGCAGGGCGGCGTCAGGCGTGGCCACGCGCAGGGTGACCGGCGCCGGGGCCGGCGCGGTCACGGGTACCGGCGTTGGTACCGGCACCGGCGTGGGCACTGGCACCGGGGTAGGGACCGGCAGCGGCGTCGGCACGGGCACTGGCACCGGGGTCGGTACTGGAACCGGCACCGGCGTGGGCGCGGCAACGGGCACGGGTGCGTCGTCCATGCGGGTCAGGCGGGCCGCGTATTCAGCATCGGAGATGGCGCGGAAAAAGGCGCCGATGGCAATCGAGATGCGGCTGAAAAAAGACGGCAGCGGTTGGTTTGGTGTGTTCATCAATTGCTCGTTGTGAATGTGCCGGCGCACCGCGTTTGGCGGCGTTCCGGCGTGTAATTGGTTGGAGTCGCGCAAGGCGCGCGGGGGCCTGGCCCCCGGAAGCCCTGCATGATACCAGTTCGTGCCGGGGCGCCAAAGCAGGGCGCGGTGCACAGATGGATTTAGAACTTGATATGGTCCGGGTCAGCGCCTAGAATACTGTTTATATATACAGTATTCAGGTCAGCCATGTCCCACGACGAAAATAACCAATCGCATGTAATGTTGCCGCCGCCGTCACTCAAGGCGCACAAGGGACGTGGCGCCGTCTCCAATCTGCAGGGCAGGTTCGAGGTTCATGCGCGCGAGGCGTACGACGACGGCTGGCAACGCGAAGAAGAGGAGTCCACACCATGGAAAACCCAGGTCATCGACGAGGTCTGCAAGTCCATCCTCAGCCGCAATGCCTCGCCGGACTTGCCGTTCGGTGTTTCGCTCAATCCGTATCGTGGTTGCGAACATGGCTGCATTTACTGCTTTGCCCGCCCCACGCACAGCTATCTTGGCCTGTCGCCGGGTATGGACTTCGAGAGCAAGATCTTCGCCAAGGTCAACGCGCCCGACATGCTGCGCCGCGAACTGGCCAAGTCCGGCTACGTGCCGGAATCGATCGCGCTGGGCGTCAACACCGACGCCTACCAGCCGTGCGAGCGCGACCGCAAGCTCACGCGCCGCGTGCTCGAAGTGCTGCAAGAGTGCCACCACCCGGTGGGGCTGATCACCAAGTCGGCGCTGATCGAACGCGACATCGACATCCTGGCGCCCATGGCGGCGCAGCGCCTGGCCGGCGTGGCGATCACGCTCACCACGCTCGATCCGGCCATCGCCCGCACGCTGGAGCCGCGCGCCGCCGCGCCGGCCCGGCGCCTGCGCACCATCCGCACGCTCACCGACGCCGGCATACCCGTGGCCGTGAGCGTCGCACCCATCATCCCGTTCGTGACGGAGCCGGAGATCGAACGCCTGCTGGCGGCGGTCAAGGACGCCGGCGCCGTCTCGGCGCACTACACGGTGCTGCGCCTGCCGTGGGAGGTCGCGCCGCTGTTCCATCAATGGCTGGAAGCGCACTTTCCCGACCGCGCCCAGCGCGTGATGAACCGCGTGCGCGACATGCGCGGCGGCAAGGACTACGACAGCAACTTCGCCACGCGCATGAAGGGAGAGGGCGTGTGGGCCGACCTGATCAGGCAGCGCTTCAAGATTGCTGCCGAGCGGCTGGGGCTGACGGGGCAGGGCAGCCGCTTCCACACCATGGACGCCTCGCAGTTCGTGCGACCGCTGGTGGTGCCGCCGCTGGGGGCGCGGGCCAGGGTGGTCATTAGCGGTCAGCTAGATTTGTTCTGAGCCGCGCGGATGGGGCCACGGTGCGCGGACTGCGAAGCGTGCCGGCCGGTTACGGGGATGCTGCGGACGTTAGCCGCTCAGGTCCGCGCCATCCGGCTGGCCAGTTCCACCAGGTGCCGCTCGATTTCGAACACGTGCGGATCGTCGCGGCCCAGTTCGCGCAGCGCATGGGCCAGGTGGTTCAGGTAGTCGCTGTTCGGGCCGCTGGGGCCGGCCGAGCGGGCGATGTGCTCGGCGATATCGCGCTCGGACGCTTCACCGATGAAGGCGAGATTGTCTGGCGTGGCGATGTAGACGAGTCCCAGGACGCTGCCGGCTCCAACGGCAGCTTTGTCGGCCGATACGTTGCCAGCGGCGCCGACGACATTGTCGCCCGCGCGCGCGTCGCCCACGCGCATGTCGCCGACGCCAACACCAGCTTGGTGATCCTCGAAACTGATCGGCGTAGCCAACCGTAAATAGCCGTCCTTTTCGCGATGGTCGAGATGGGCGAATATCTCGGGCGTGATCAGGTAGGCCATGCCGTGGCAGATGGCGCCCGGCGCTTCGATCAGGGTCACTACGCGGCCCGGCGCGTCGGGCGTGCCGCGGTGGTCGTGCGAGCCTTGCCAGAAGCGCCGGGTCCAGTTGGCGATGCTTGCAGGGCGCCGTTGCAGGTAGGGGAAGTCGGCCTTGTAGATCAGCGAGCCGTAGCCGAACAGCCATACGCTGTGGTGGCCGTCGAACTGGTCCATTTTCTGGTTGATGGCGATGGTGTCTGCTGTCATGTCGGTCTTGCTGTGCTGTGGTGTGTCCGCCTGTGGCACTGCCAGCAGGTCAGGCACGGTCTGCCTGCGCGGCAAAATCGCTGCTGCGCGCGATCTGCAATTGTCGCACACCGATCGACGCGAAGGCGGCCTGCAACTGCTGTTCGTAGTGCCGCATCAGCGTGGCGCTGGCCGGGTCGTCCGCGCCGGACGTCACCAGCACCACCTGTATTTCGGCCATGCAATCGTTTTCACCCGGATCATGCAAAGGCAGCAAACGGTCCAGCCACACCTTCAGCGACGAGGGCGCGAAATAATTGTGCATGGGTGCACCGACCACCACGATGTCGGCATCGATGAATTCTTGCAGCAGCGCGGCGCTGAGCAACACTTCGGCACGCAGGTCGGGATGCATGGGGATGGCGGCGTTCCATTGCCGACTCATCGCTTGCAGCAGCGGGCCGCTCACGTGCGACAGCGGTGCGGCCGCCAGGTCGCGGTAGATGGTGTGGGCGCCCGGGTGGGCGGCGGTCAGCTTGGCCACGGTAGCGGCCGTATGTTGGCGTGAGCGCGACTGGTCGCCGCGCACGCAGGAATCGATATGCAGGATGTTCATCGGCTCAGGATAAACAGGCGCTTGTCAGTGTGTCATTGGATTAAATGTAAATATTCTTTACAGCAATGATACTTGCCATGGATGGGTGGCGACGAATTGCTTTAGAAACGCAGCAAAACTGTCGGCCGCCGGCGACAGGGCGCGGGCGTTGCGGGTGTACACGAAAAAGCGCCGGGTCAGTGCTGGCGCCTGTAGTTGACGCATGTGCAGGCCGTACAGCGCTATCATTTTCTCGGCATACGGCAGGCAGACCGTGATGCCGAGGTTGGCGTGGACCATGGCCAGCGCAGTGGTCATGAAGGTCACTTCGTTGGCTGGCCGCAGCGATAAATCCCGGAATGAAGTGTGCATATCGCGCAACAGCCGTTCGGTGAACTGGCCTTGCAATGCAATGAAAGGGTAGCGGTCAACGTCGGCCCATGTCACGTGCTGCGCCTGTTGCAAGGGGTGGCCTTCGGGAAATACCACCACGAACGGCATCTCGAACAGCGGTTCGGCTGCAATGTCGGCCGTGGTGTCGCGGTCGGGGCCGATGCCGAAGTCCACCTCGCCGCTGAACACGCGCGCCGACACTTGCTCCACCGGGCTGTCGGCCAGCCGCACCTGCACGTCGGGATGCAGGTCGCGGTAGGCGGCAATCGCCTCGGGCAGCAGGGTGCACGACAACATCTGCGGCGCCGCCACCCGCACCACGCCCTGCTTGAGCGCCTTGCGACTGGCAATGTCGGCCATGGCGCGGTCGAGGTCTTGCAGCATTTTCTCGAACAGCGGCGTCAGTTCGCGTCCCAGCTCCGATAATTGCGCCTTGCGCGTGGTGCGCTCCACCACGCGCAAGCCCAGGATCTGTTCCAGTTCCTTGATCTGCCCGCTCAGTGCAGATTGCGTCAGGTGCAGATGCTCGGCGGCCAGCGTAAAACTGCCGGTCTTGGTCAGCGCCACCAGGGCGCGCATGTGGCGCAAACTTGGATTCATAAAGAAATGTGATAAATCAGGATAAAAATCTCGTTTGCATGATATCTGGTATTGGCGTCTAATCCCAGGGAAGACATTGCGCACATTACGGAGACCTCTCATGCACCAAAGCACCATCGCCACCGCCGCAGCCGCGTCGGCAAAAAAAACAGCCCAACCGGGAGCCCGCGCATGAAGCTCGCCACCCTCAAGGACGGCAGCCGCGATGGCCGCCTGGTTGTCGTCAGCCGCGACCTGTCACACTATCAAGCGGTGCCCAAGATTTCCGCGACCCTGCAACACGCGCTCGACAACTGGGATCTGGTGTCGCCGCGCCTGCATGCGGTGTACGACATCCTCAATACCGGCGAGGCAGTCGATGCGCGGCCATTCGACCAGCACGCCTGTCACTCGCCGCTGCCGCGCGCCTACCAGTGGGCCGACGGCTCTGCCTATATCAACCACGTGGAACTGGTGCGGAAGGCGCGCAATGCCGAGGTGCCGGCGTCGTTCTACACCGATCCGCTGATGTACCAGGGCGGCTCCGACAGCTTTATCGGGCCCAGCGACCCGATCTATGCGCTCAGCACCGACTGGGGCATCGACCTGGAAGCGGAAGTGGCGGTGATCACCGCCGACGTGCCGATGGGCGTGGCTGTCGAGGATGCCGCCGCCGCAATCCGCCTGGTAATGCTGGTCAACGACGTCTCGCTGCGCAACCTGATTCCCAACGAACTGGCCAAGGGCTTCGGCTTCTTCCAGTCGAAGGCGGCCAGCGCGTTTTCGCCGGTGGCGGTCACGCCCGACGAACTGGGCCAGCACTGGCAGGACAGCAAGCTGCACCTGCCGCTGCTGGTGGACCTGAACGGCCAGCCGTTCGGCAAGCCCAACGCCGGCGAGGACATGACCTTCAATTTCGCCCAGCTGGTGGCGCACGCGGCTGCCACGCGCGAGCTGGCGGCCGGCACCATCATCGGTTCGGGCACCGTGTCCAACAAGCAGGGCAACCTGCACGGCTCGAGCATCGCCAACGGCGGTGTCGGCTATTGCTGCCTGGCCGAAGTGCGCATGTACGAAACCATCGAAACGGGCAAGCCGCAAACCGCATACCTGCAGTTCGGCGACCGCGTGCGCATCGAGATGATGGACGCCAACGGCGCCAGCATCTTTGGCGCCATCGACCAGGCCGTCGTTCACTACGGCGAAAAAAGCTGATGAAGCTCTACACCTATTTCCGCAGCTCGGCTGCCTACCGGGTGCGCATCGCGCTCGAACTGAAGGGACTGGACTACGAAGCCCTGCCCGTGCACCTGCTGCGCGGTGGCGGCGAGCAGTTGCAGGCGGCGTACCGCGCCATCAACCCGGCCGGGCTGGTGCCCGCGCTCGACGATGACGGCGCGATCCTGACCCAGTCGCTGGCCATTCTTGAGTACCTCGACGAGACCCGGCCGCAAGTCCCCTTGCTGCCGCCAGACCCCGCTGGCCGGGCCCGCGTGCGTGCGCTGGCGCTGACCATCGCGGCCGATACCCATCCGCTGGGCAATCTGCGCGTGCTGAAATACCTGACCGGCCAGCTGGAACAAACCGACGAGACCAAGCTGGCGTGGCAGCAGCACTGGCTGCGCACCGGCATGGCGGCGCTCGAAGCCATGCTGGCCGGCGACCCGCGCACCGGCACCTTTTGCCACGGCGACCAGCCCGGCCTGGCCGATTGCTGCCTGGCGCCGCAGGTGTTTTCCGCCCAGCGTTTCGGTGTCGATCTGGCGCCGTATCCCACCATCACGCGCATCCACGATCACTGCGCGGCGTTGCCCGCGTTCCAGCGCGCGCACCCGGCAGCGCAGCCGGATGCCGAATAGCGTCATTCGGGCAAGCTGGTCCGTTAGTTCAGGCACATACCACCGGCCACAGGTGTGACACGATGCAGTTTTACAACAACTGCCCGGGCCTGACATGACGACTATGCCGCGTATCGAGCGCCCGCCGCTCGCAGTCGATGACGCGACGGTGGCGCTGCTGGGCCAATTGCAGAGAGAATCGTTCGACTACTTTGTCACCGAAGCCAATCCGGCCAACGGCCTGGTGCGTGACAAGACGGCCGGCGCCGGCTGGCCCGCCAGCATCGCGGCGGTTGGCATGGCGTTGACCTGCTACCCGATTGCCGTCGAGCGCGGCTTCATGCCGCGTTCCGATGCCATCGCCCGCACCTTGACCACATTGCGATTTTTCGCCAACTGCGAGCAGAGCGAATCGCCGACCGCCAGCGGCTACAAGGGTTTTTATTATCACTTTCTCGACATGGACACCGGCGCACGGGCGCGCGACAGCGAACTGTCCAGTATCGACACCGCGCTGCTGATCGCCGGCGTGCTGGCTGTGGTTGAATACTTCACCGGCGCCGATGACGATGAACGCGAAATCCGCGACCTGGGCGACTTGCTGTACCGTCGCGTGGACTGGCAATGGATGCGCCGCCGCAAGCGCCTGCTGTGCCACGGCTGGAAGCCGGGCAAAGGTTTCCTGCGCTGGCACTGGGAAGGTTACGACGAGGCGCTGATCCTGTACGTGCTGGCGCTGGGCTCGCCCACGTACCCGATCGAACGCGACAGCTACGACGCCTGGGCTGCCAGCTATGAATGGAAAACCGTGTACGACATCGAATACCTGTACGCGGGGCCGCTGTTCATCCACCAGATGTCGCACGTGTGGCTCGATATGCGCGGCATCCGCGATCATCCCATGCGTGCCCACGACCTCGACTACTTTGAGAACAGCCGCCGCGCCACGCTGGTCCAGCAGCGCTATGCGATTGAAAACCCGCTCGGCTTTCCCGAGTACGACGCGCTGCACTGGGGCATCTCGGCCTGCGACGGTCCGGGCCCGGGCACCCGCAAGATCGGCGGCGTGCAGCGAAAATTTTACGATTACATCGCCCGCGGCGTACCGTACGGCCCGGACGACGGCACGCTGGCGCCGTGGGCAGTGGCAGCGTCATTGCCGTTCGCGCCCGAGATCGTGCTGCCGACCATCCGCCACTACCAGACCCTGGACTTGCACGAACAGCGCCAGTGCGGCTTCAAACCCTCGTTTTCCACCGTGTTCCACCACGCACGGGGCGGCTGCGTGCGCTGGGTGTCGCCGTACCACTTCGGCATCGACAAGGGGCCGGCCATCATCATGGCCGACAACTACCTGCACGATTTTATCTGGCGCCTGATGCGTGGCAATGAGTACATCCGCGCCGGCCTGCAGCGGGCCGGCTTCGAAGGCGGCTGGCTGGAACAATAATCAACCATTTATAAATAGAAAGCTGCAAGCAGTCACGTTACAATCTCGCCTTTGTCCGATTGCCTTGCAGCCATGACCATCCCCGATCCTATCCTTGCCGCGCTCGCTGGCGCCGACGCTTCCTGGCGCCCGTTGTTAATCGAGGGTCTGCAGGCGGTGATGAAGGCCACGCCCGATTACCTGCCGCAGCTGGCGGTTGACCAGTATTTACCCACCGAAGGCCGTTTGTTTGCCGCCTTCGCCTTGCCGCTGGACCAGGTGCGCTATGTGCTGGTGGGCGAGGGGCCGTATCCGCGTGCGCTGAGTGCCACCGGCGTGTGCTTCATGGATGGCGCCGTCGGCAGCCTGTGGTCGAGCGAGGAGGGTGGCGGCTTATCGAAAGCGGTCAACAAGGCCACCTCGCTGCGCAACTTCATGAAAATGCTGCTGGTGGCCGATGGCCAGCTGCAACTGGACAATACCGCCGGCGATGCCATGGCGGCTGTCTCGACCCGCGCGCGCAGCGGCGCCGGCACCCATATCCAGACCCTGGACGACATGCAGCGCAAGTTGACTGGCCAGGGCTTTTTGTTGCTGAACGCGTCGCTGGTGTTCCGCAGCGACGTCGCGCCCGTTAAAGATGCCAAGGCCTGGCTGCCGTTTTTCGAGACCGTGATGGCCGGTCTGGCCGCGCAGTCGGCCGCCACGCCCACCATGATTTTGTGGGGCAAGATCGCCGAATTGCTGAAGAAATTGCCGGTGATGAAAGAGTTTCCGCAGATCGTGGCGGAGCACCCGTACAACCTGAGTTTTATTGGCAACCAGGACATGCACACGCTGTTTGGCCCGATGCAACTATTGAAAGCTTAGCCACAGGTCGAAACCGAAGGGCCACCGGCAAGCTTCGCCAAAGTTTGGTATACTTGACTAATTCGATCAACTACTCAGGCTTAAACGTACACTGAGCGGGGCAGGCAGGGTCGATATTTTAACCGAACCGAGGTAGTGATGCGTCTGACCACTAAAGGCCGTTTTGCTGTGACTGCGATGATCGACCTGGCTTTGCGCCAAGGCAAGGGTCCGGTCACGCTATCGGGCATCAGCCAGCGCCAGGCCATTTCGCTGTCGTACCTGGAGCAATTGTTCGGCAAGTTGCGCCGCCACGAAATTGTCGAATCGATCCGTGGTCCGGGGGGGGGTTACAGCCTGGCCCGCCGGGCGGACAAGGTCACGGTGGCCGACATCATCATCGCCGTCGATGAGCCGCTGGACGCCACCCAGTGTGGCGGCAAGGAAAATTGCCACGGGGCGGACGCCGCCAGTGGCGTGCGTTGCATGACCCACGAGTTGTGGGCCACGCTGAACGAAAAAATGGTTGATTACCTCGATTCGGTGTCGTTGCAGGATCTGGTCGATCAACAGAAGCAAAAGCATGCCGACCAAAGCGTGGTGGTCATGCACCGCAATGAAAACCAGGCCGCGTTGGGTTGAGCGCATTGCTTGCCAGGCTAAAAACAAAAGATGAACGGAGTTACCAGATGAACGCCCCAGAAAAAAATCTCGCCGCCGTAAAGTTCCAGACCGCGCCGCATTTCCCTATTTATATGGACTATTCGGCCACCACGCCGATCGACCCGCGCGTGGCCGATGCCATGATTCCTTACCTGCGCGAGCAGTTCGGCAATCCCGCATCGCGCAGCCATATGTACGGCTGGACTGCTGAAAAAGCGGTGGAAGAGGCGCGCGCCCACGTCGCCGCCCTGGTCAATGCAGACCCGCGCGAAATCATCTGGACCTCCGGCGCCACCGAGTCGAACAACCTCGCCATCAAGGGCGCAGCGCAGTTCTACAAGACCAAGGGCAAGCACATCATCACGGTAAAAACCGAGCACAAGGCCGTGCTCGACACCGTGCGCGAACTGGAGCGCCAGGGCTTCGAAGCGACGTACCTGGAACCGCAGGACAACGGCCTGATCACCATCGAGCAGCTGACCGCCGCCATCCGTCCCGACACCATCCTGATTTCGGTCATGCTGGTGAATAACGAAATCGGCGTGATCCAGCCGATCGACGAGATCGGCGCGCTGTGCCGCTCGAAAGGCATCATCTTCCACTGCGACGCTGCGCAAGCGACCGGCAAGATCGTGATCGACCTGCAAAAAACCAAGGTCGACCTGATGACCTTTACCGCGCACAAAACCTACGGCCCGAAAGGCGTGGGCGCGCTGTACGTTTGCCGCAAGCCGCGCGTGCGCATCGAAGCGCAAATGCACGGTGGCGGCCACGAGCGCGGCTTGCGTTCGGGTACGCTGCCTACCCATCAGATCGTGGGCATGGGCGAAGCGTTCCGCCTGGCCAAAGTGGAAATGGATACCGAAATTTCGCGCATCAAGGCGCTGCGCGACCGCCTGGCCACGGGCCTGCAGGAAATCGAAGAAACCTACATCAACGGCGACATGGACCACCGCGTGCCGCACAACCTCAACGTCAGCTTCAACTACGTCGAGGGCGAGTCGCTGATCATGGCCGTGAAAGACCTGGCCGTGTCGTCCGGTTCGGCCTGCACCTCGGCCAGCCTGGAGCCATCGTACGTGTTGCGTGCCCTGGGCCGCAGCGACGAACTGGCGCACAGCTCGATCCGCTTTACCATCGGCCGTTTCACGACCGAAGAAGACATCGACTTCGCCATCGAACTGATGAAGTCGAAAGTGGGCAAATTGCGTGAACTGTCGCCGCTGTGGGACATGTTCAAGGAAGGGATCGACATCAGCTCGATCCAGTGGGCCGCGCATTAATCACGCTGCGCGCTACGTACGAATCACCTAAAAGATACAGGAGCAACAAAATGGCTTACTCGGAAAAAGTACTGGACCACTACGAAAACCCACGCAACGTCGGCGCTTTCGACAAGGGCGATGACAGCATCGGTACCGGCATGGTGGGCGCGCCAGCGTGCGGCGACGTGATGAAACTGCAAATCAAGGTCGGCGCCGATGGCCTGATCGAAGATGCGAAATTCAAGACGTACGGCTGCGGTTCGGCCATCGCCTCGAGTTCGCTGGTGACCGAATGGGTCAAGGGTAAAACCCTGGACCAGGCACTGGCCATCAAGAACACGCAAATCGCCGAAGAACTGGCACTGCCACCGGTCAAGATTCACTGCTCGATCCTGGCAGAAGACGCGATCAAGGCGGCTGTTCAGGACTATCAAGCCAAGCACCCAGCAGTCGCCGCTTAAAGTTGTTGAAATGCGATCGTGGTGCGCCGTAGTGGCGTACTGCCTTCGCCGCCACGCCTGACCACAATCGCATTACAACAACTTTGGTTTTATATAGGCCGGCTGTCGCCGGCACGGAGAATTAGATGGCAATTACCCTGACCGAAAAAGCAGCCAAGCACATCAATCGCTACATCGAACGCCGCGGCAAGGGCGTCGGTTTGCGTTTTGGCGTGCGTACCACCGGCTGCTCGGGCCTGGCGTACAAGCTCGAGTATGTCGATGAAGTGGCCGACGAGGACAGCGTGTTCGAGTCGCACGGCGTGAAGGTATTCGTCGATCCGAAAAGCCTGCCGTATATCGACGGCACCGAGCTGGACTTCGCACGCGAAGGCTTGAACGAGGGCTTCAAGTTCCACAACCCGAACGAAAAAGACGCTTGCGGTTGCGGCGAGAGTTTCCGTATTTAAACCGCCTATGCAAAATCACTTCGAGCTGTTCCAGCTGCCGCAGCGGTACGCGGTCGATGCCCATGCGCTCGACAACGCCTACCGCGACGTGCAAGGCCGGGTCCACCCGGACAAATTCGTCAACGCGACCGATGCTGAAACGCGCGTCGCCATGCAGTGGGCCACGCGCGCCAACGAGGCGTATCAGACGCTGAAGAACCCGCAAAAGCGCGCCCAGTACCTGTGCGAGCTGCACGGCGTCGATCTGCAAACCGAATCGAATACCGCGATGCCGGTAGCGTTTTTGATGCAGCAGATGGAATGGCGCGAAGCGCTGGGCGACGCCCGCGCCGCAAAGGATGCCGACGCCCTCGACGCGCTCGACCGCGACCTGCGCGCTGCCCGCAAGGCGCAGCTGGCCGACATCGAACAGCAGCTCGACGCTGCCGATTACACCGGCGCGGCCCAGGGTGTGCGCGCGCTGATGTTCCTCGAAAAATTCGGCGAAGAAGTCCGCTTCGCCTTCGAAGCAATCGAAGCCTGAGGCCTGCGGGGCCGCTACAGGTTCCCCATGCCGCCCAGGCAAACCAACAAGAATACAGGTTCCACCCATGGCACTTCTGCAAATCTCCGAACCAGGCATGTCCACCGCACCGCACCAGCATCGGCTGGCGGTCGGGATCGACCTTGGCACCACCAATTCACTGGTTGCCACCGTGCGCAACAGCATCCCGGAAGTGCTCAATGACGAAGACGGCCGGCCGCTGCTGCCGTCCGTGGTGCGCTACCTGCCCAACGGCCACGCCAACATCGGCTACAAGGCCCAGCAGGCGCAGGCGACGGATCCGAAAAACACCATCGTCTCCGTCAAGCGCTTCATGGGACGCGGCCTGGCCGATATCGCCTACGTGGAAAACATGCCGTACGATTTCCAGGACACGCCCGGCATGGTGCAGCTGAAAACCGTGGCCGGCATCAAGAGCCCGGTGGAGATCTCGGCGCAAATCCTGGCCACCCTGCGCCAGCGCGCGGAAGATTCGCTTGGCGACGACCTGGTGGGCGCGGTAATCACCGTCCCGGCCTACTTCGACGACGCCCAGCGCCAGGCCACCAAGGATGCCGCGCAACTGGCCGGCATCAACGTGCTGCGCCTGCTGTCCGAGCCGACCGCTGCGGCGATTGCCTACGGCCTCGATAACGGCTCCGAAGGCGTGTACGCCGTCTATGACCTCGGTGGCGGCACCTTCGACATTTCGATCCTGCGCCTGTCGAAAGGCGTGTTCGAAGTCCTGTCCACCGGCGGCGATTCGGCGCTGGGCGGCGACGACTTCGACCACCGCCTGTTCTGCTACATCCATCAACAGGAAAAACTGGCGCCGCTGTCCGACGAAGACACCGCCACCCTGATGATCAAGGCGCGCGAGGCAAAGGAACTGTTGTCGAACAAGACCGAAGTGACGGTTGACGCCATCCTCAACTCGGGCGAGGAAGTCCACCTGCGCATCACCGCCGAGACCTTCCACGAGATCACCAAACACCTGGTCGCCAAGACCATGAACGCGATCAAGAAGGCGCTGCGCGACGCCAGCATCGATCCAGACGACGTCGATGGCGTGGTCATGGTCGGCGGCGCCACGCGCATGCCGCACGTGCAGCGCGCGGTGGGCGAGTACTTCCACACCACGCCGCACGCCAATATCGACCCCGACAAAGTGGTGGCGCTCGGCGCTGCCGTGCAGGCCAATCTGCTGGCCGGCAACCGCGCCGCCGGCGACGACTGGTTGCTGCTCGACGTGATTCCGCTGTCGCTCGGCATCGAGACCATGGGCGGGCTGGTGGAAAAAATCATCCCGCGCAATTCGACCATTCCGTGCGCGCGTGCGCAGGAGTTCACCACTTTCAAGGATGGCCAGACCGCGCTGGCCGTGCACGTGCTGCAAGGTGAGCGCGAACTGGTGACCGACTGCCGTTCGCTGGCGCGTTTTGAATTGCGCGGCATTCCACCGATGGCGGCGGGCGCGGCGCGTATCCGCATCACGTACCAGGTCGATGCCGATGGCCTGCTGTCGGTGTCGGCGCGCGAACTGCGCTCGGGCGTGGAGGCGTCGATCAGCGTCAAGCCGGCCTATGGGTTAGGGGACGACGACGTGGCGCGCATGCTGCAAGAGTCGTACAAGTCTGCCGACGTGGATATGATCGCCCGCGCGCTGCGCGAAGAGCAGGTGGAAGCGGAACGCATCCTGCTGGCCACGCAGGCGGCGCTGGACGAAGACGCCGCCTTGCTGTCCGACGAAGAGAGCGCGGCAGTCGATGCGTTGCTGGCCGCCACCCGCGACGTATTGGCCAGGTCGCAAAGCGGCGCGGCCGACCACGGCGCCGTGAAAGCGGCGGTGGAAGCGCTGGCGCATGGCACCGAAGAATTCGCGTCGCGCCGGATGGACCGCAGCGTGCGCAGCGCGCTGGCGGGCAAGGCGCTGAATCAGGTAGTGTAAAAACCATTGGTCTCTGCTCCGTCATTCCCGCGCACGCGGGAATCGATACGAAGCCGGCTAAATTGCGTGTCTATGGATCCCCGCGCTCGCGAGGATGACGGCGGCGTCAAAATTAAATGTAGAGGTATCAAGTGCCACAAATCGTATTCCTGCCCCACGCCAAACTGTGCCCGGACGGCGCCGTTGTTGAAGCCAAGTCGGGCCAGACCCTGTGCGACATCATGCTCGAGAACGACATCAACATCGAGCACGCGTGCGAAAAATCGTGCGCCTGCACCACCTGCCACGTGCTGGTGCGCGAGGGGATCGAGTCGCTGAACGAAGCGAGCGAAACCGAAGAAGACATGCTGGACAAGGCCTGGGGCCTGGAAGCCGTGTCGCGCCTGTCGTGCCAGGCCGTGGTGGCCGACGAAGACATGGTGATCGAGATCCCGAAATACACGATCAACCACGCCAGCGAAGGCAGCCACTGATATGGCGTCTGCCAAGGCTGGCGCACAGAGGCCGGCAAACAAACCGGCTGCCAAGTCGGTAGCGCCGAAAACCGGCGCAGGTAAAATCGGCACAGGTAAAATCGGTACGACTGTGACCGGCGCCGACAACATGCCCGAAATCCGCGAAGGCCAGACCGTGGCGCTGCTGCAGGAGCTGCACATCCTCACGCGCGACGGCAAGATGAACCAGGACAGCCGCCGCAAGCTGAAGCAGGTCTATCACCTGTACCAGTTCATCGAGCCGCTGCTGAAAGACGTGCTGGCTGCCAAGGGCCACGTGTCGCTGGTCGATCATGGCGCCGGCAAATCGTACCTCGGCTTCATCATCTACGACCTGTTCTTCAAGGCGCTCGAAGCCGGTTCGCATATCTACGGTATCGAGACGCGCGAAGAACTGGTGGCGCGCTCGCAGCAGCTGGCCGCGCAGTTCGATTTCCCGGGCATGTCGTTTTTGCCGCTGTCGGTGGCCGAGTCCACCGAATCGACATTGCTGCCGCCGCAGATCGACATCGTCACCGCGCTGCATGCGTGTAACACCGCCACCGATGACGCCATCGATTTCGCGCTGAAGAAGAAATCGAAGCACATCGTGCTGGTGCCGTGCTGCCAGGCTGAAGTCGCGTCGGTGCTGAAGAAGAACAAGGGGCAATCGATGGGCAAGTCGGCATTGTCCGAAATCTGGCGCCACCCGATCCACACCCGCGAATTCGGCAGCCAGATCACCAACGTGCTGCGTTGCCTGCAACTGGAAGCCCATGGCTACCAGGTGACGGTGACGGAACTGGTGGGCTGGGAGCACTCGATGAAGAACGAGCTGATTATCGCCACGTATAAAAACCTGCCGCGCCAGCGGCCCGCCGAGCGCCTCAAGGAGGTACTCGACACGGTAGGTTTGCAGGAAATGGACAAGCGATTCTTTACAGAGCAGGTATAACCTAATAATTTATAAAGGGGCAGGGCACGATGGCTGAGCATAATGAAAAGTGGCTGGACCTGCGCAGCGACACCGTCACCCGCCCCAGCGCGGCCATGCGCGCCGCCATGAACGCAGCGGACGTCGGCGACGACGTCTATGGCGACGACCCCACCGTCAACCGCCTGCAGGAATATGCGGCCGACCTGTTCGGCTACGAGGATGCACTGTTCGCGCCATCGGGCACGCAGAGCAACCTGCTGGCGCTGCTGGTCCACTGCGGACGCGGCGACGAATACCTGGTCGGCCAGGAAGCGCACACCTACAAGTACGAAGGCGGTGGCGCGGCCGTATTGGGCAGCATCCAGCCGCAGCCGATCATCAATCAGCCCGATGGCGGCATTGCGCTGGACGACATCGCCGCCTACATCAAGCCCGACGATTTTCATTTTGCGCGCACGCGCCTGCTGGCGCTGGAAAACACCATCGGCGGCCGCGTGCTCAGCCTCGACTATACGCGCCAGGCGACCACGCTGGCGCATGACAAGGGCCTGGCCACGCACCTCGACGGCGCGCGCCTGTGCAACGCCGCTGTGAAATTGGGCGTGAGTCCGCGCGAGGCGCTGGCCGGTTTCGACAGCGCGTCGATCTGCCTGTCGAAAGGCCTGGGTGCGCCGGTGGGTTCGATCCTGTGCGGCACCCGACCGTTAATCAAGGAAGCGAAGCGCTGGCGCAAGATGCTCGGTGGCGGCATGCGCCAGGCCGGCATGATCGCTGCCGGTGGCCTGTATGCGCTCGAGCACAATATCGGCCGCCTGGCCGACGACCACGCCAATGCTGCGTACTTCGCGGGCGAGCTGGCCAAGATGAAGAAGATCAAGGTCAGCACGCCGCAAACGAATATTTTTTACGTCGACATTCCCTCGTTCGTATGCCAGGGGTTGAACGACGTGCTGCAACTGACTCGCATCCGCGTGTCGATGGCGCCCCGGCTGCGCATCGTCACGCACATGGATGCCACGCGCGACGATATCGATCGCGCAATTACCGTATTTGGAGATTTTTTCGGATGAACACCCCTGACAAGGACAACGACAACACCGTCCGCCTGGCCAAGCGCCTGGCCGAGGAACGCCCCTGTTCGCGCCGCGAGGCCGAGGTCTATATCGAGGGCGGTTACGTCAGCGTCGATGGCGCGGTGGTGGAAGACGCCGGCGCACGCGTGACGGCGGAGCAGCAGATCACGGTGGCCGACGACGCCACCTTGCTGGAAATCGTACCGGTCACGCTGCTGCTGCATAAACCGGCCGGTGTGAACGGCGGCATCGGCAAGGATGGCCAGCAGGCGCTGCACCTGCTGCAGCCGGCAACGCTCACGCGCACGGCGCCAGCCCAGCGCGTGTTAAAGCGCCACTTCACCAACCTGACCCTGACCACGCCGCTGGAAACCAAAGCCAGCGGCTTGCTGATCTTCACCCAGGACTTCCGCGTCACGCGCAAGCTGGTCGATGATTCGAGCAAGATCGAAGAGGAAATCATCGTGGAAGTGGGTGGCCAAATCAAAGATAACGGCCTGGCTTTATTGAATCACGGCCTGCCGTTCAACGGCAAGCCGCTGGCGCCGATCAAGGTCAGCTGGCAGAACGAGAATCGCCTGCGCTTTGCGGTCAAGGGACCGAAGCCCGGCCAGATCGAGCACATGTGCAAGATGGTGGGCCTCGAGGTGGTATCGATGAAGCGCATCCGCGTCGGCCGCATCGCCATGGCCAGCTTGCCGGCAGGCGAGTGGCGCTACTTGCAGGACCACGAGCGCTTCTGATTACCTCATGCGGCCGGCCTGGCCGCGCGGCGGCGGCGCGCCATGAAACCGAGCATGCCCAGGCCGCCCAGCATCATGGCGTAGGTGGTCGGCTCCGGTACTGCGGACACTCCTTGCGCCGACAGGATCAGCGTGCCGCATTCCAGGGCGCCGGTGGTACGGCATCCAAAGGCGGCAATCTGGTTGCTGTCATTGATGCCGACAGCAGACTGCAGGTACCATCCCGAGGCCGGGTCGATCAAGCTGTTGAGGTTGTACAGCGTGCCGTTGTCCCACAGTTGCGCGGTACCGCCGCCGAGGTAGTCGGTACCGACCACCAGCGAGGACTTGTTGATGTCGATGCCGCTAAAGGCGCCGATGTTGGTCAGCACGCCATTCGAATATACAAAACTTTCCGTTACCATGCTCGGGCCGTAGCGGCCCTGCAGCAGGATGTCGCCGTTGTCGCTGATGCCGTTGGCGTACATCTGGTAGCCGTCCGGGTGGCTATTGGCCAGCGGCGTGGTGGTGCCATTGGCATAAATTACTGGGGTGGCCGTCCAGGAATACTCGCCGGCGGTGCCGACGATCTGTCCCTGGTTGTTGATGGCGGTGGCCGAACCCTCGAATGGCGCAGGTTGTCCAGGATTGAGGTCGGTCAGTGTGCCATTCTGGTACACGAAGCCGTGGCGCTGGTCGCCGCCCACCCCGAAGCTGCCGGCTACCTGGCCAGCATTGTTGATCGACAGATCGCCTACTTCCACACTCGCGCCGCCGATATTGGTGAGCGTGCCATCGGACTGGATGAAAGCCTGACGTACGCCGGTAGGCGAGGTTTGATAGCCGACGACAGTGGCGGCATCATTGATGCCGGTCACCACCATGTTGCTGCCGCCGAGCACCGACAGACCGCTGCCGCTGTATAGCACGGTTTGGCCGGCGATGCGACCGACGACCTGGCCGGCGTTGTTGATGGCGGTGGGGGAAAAGTCACCGGCGTAGGTCACGCCGAACAGGGGAGCGGCCATTGCAGGCATGGCAGCGGCGCCAACGGCTAGCGCAGCAAGAAGCTTCATTTTCATAAATTGCATGTGGTTTCCAGGCAGGTTTAGGGACGCACCCGGCGGGTGCGGCGCCTTGCAGCAGAAACCGCAAGGCTTGCCTTTATTGTAATTCAAAAAATGCAAGCATTTATGACAATACTGCTACGGTGCGACCGGTTTGTGCTTCTTGGGCGGCGCCGGCAGTTGCACCAGCCGCGTGCCCGTCAGGCGGTCATGCAGGAACTGGCGCTCTTTGTCGAACAGTGCCGTCAACGACCACAGCAACACACCTGCCAGCACCGCGCCCAGCGCCTGCCAGTGCTGCAAGCCGAACACGCCGCAGACTATCACTGCCGGCAATACCCACAACCAGCACAGCAAATAACGCAGCATCGCCACGCGCGGCGCCACGCGGTCGTGGCCCGGGTGGACCAGCTTGAGGCGCCAGGTGCGCATGGCCAGGGTCTGGCCTTCGCGCGTCCACTGGTGGACGAAATAGACTCCGAGCACCACGAAGCACAACACCTGGCGCAGGTGTTCGATCAGCGGCGCATGGCTGGCGCCGGTGATCATTTCGAAAATCAGGAACGGCAGGAACAATACCGCAAACGCCAGCAGGAATTCGTACACCATCGATACCAGGCGGCGTTTGACGGTAGGGAAGGTCGTGACGTTATTTGGTGGCATCGGGGATGGCCGGCGCGACGGACGCCGGTGGGGCGGGAGGCTGGGGAACCGTCGCTGGCGCAGCAGCTGGGGCCGGCGCCGGTGGCGTAATGACCGGCGCGATATTGGATGCATCGGGCCAGGGCTGGCCGGTGGCCGGATCGAGCCATGGCGCGGGCGCTGGCAATGGTGTGGCTGGTGGCGCAACGTGCGGCTTGATCGGCGTCGGCAACTGCTGCTTGCTTTGCGACGGCGTGGGCAGGTTGGCCAGCTGCTTCTTGCTGGCAGAGTTGGCTGCCTTGGCCGCCAGCTGCTGCTTCTGCACGTCGGACAATTGCTGGTAGTTTTCCCACTGCGTGGATTTTTTCGACGGATCGACCTTTTGCGCGCGTGCGAAGTTTTCGCGCACCTGGCGCCGCTCCTCGGGCGTCATGCGCACCCACTCGCGCATGCGTTCCTGCACCCGCAACTGCTCGTCGGGTTTCATGGCGGTGTAGCGCCTGGCGATCGCCAGCCACTTCTGCTTGCGGATCGGTTCGACCTTGTCCCACTCGGCGGCCAGCGGCTCGAGCGCGATTTTTTGTGCCGGCGTCAGGTCTTTCCACAGGGTTTTTTCAGGGGCACCTGGTGCGCCGGGCACAACCGCCGCGAGCGCCGAGGGCGCATTGGCGCTCGGACCGACCCATGCCGCACCACCTGCTGCTACCGCTAACACCGCCAGTGCGGCGATGCCCATGCCGGCCGAACCACTGACCGCCATTATTGCTCGCTCTGCGCCAGGTAGGCGTTGAAGCCGTGGTCGAGGTAGGCCGTGGGCGGCAGCTCGTCGGACAGCACGGCGGCGTCCATCTCGGCCAGGTCGGCAATGCGTTGCTGCTCTTCGAAGTGGTAGATGCCGGTGAGGCCGCCAACGAGCAGCAGCAGTGGCAGCGCCACGCCCATGCGGCCGAGCCAGCCGAAGCCCTGCGACAGCACGCCGCCGTTATCACCATGGCCGGCAGTAGCGAACCGGGCCTGGCGCACGGTGAGCGGCGCTGCCACGTGGGCTTTCTTGCGGGCCATGGCCAGCTTGCGCGCCTGCGCCAGCCGGTCGGTGGTGGATGCGGGCAGGTCGTCGAGACGCTCGTTGAGCGCGTGGCGTACCTTGTACGCGAAGTTCAGATCGTCGGTGTTCATAATTTAATTCCCAAGGCTTTGAGCGAGGCGGCCAGTGCGTGAGTTGCGCGTGAGCAATGCGTCTTCACGCTCCCTTCGGAACATCCCATTGCTTCGGCTGTTTCAGCCACATCCATGTCCTGCCAATAACGCATCAGGAACGCTTCTCGTTGACGTGCCGGAAGCTTTTGAACCTCGTTATCGATCAATTCCAGCATTTGCTGGCGTTCGACCTTGTCGGCGGACGATTCCGCGGCTTCAGAACCTTCCTCGGAGAAAGATTCGAGTATATCAAAGTCCTCGTCGCCATCCTTGGACGATCCCATGCCGGAAAACAGCGTGACCCAGGTATTGCGGACTTTTTCGCGGCGGAAGTAATCGAGGATGGTGGTTTGCAGGATGCGCTGGAACAGCATGGGCAGCTCGGCGGCCGGCTTGTCGCCGTATTTTTCGGCGAGCTTGATCATCGCGTCCTGCACGATGTCCAGGGCCGATTCGTCCTTGCGCACCGCGTACACCGCTTGCTTGAAGGCGCGCCGTTCGACGTTCTCGAGGAAGTCGGAGAGTTCTTTGTCTGTGGCCATGCTGGAGGTTGTGGAAAACTGACCGCATCCTAGCAAAAATCCCACGCATTTGCATGGTTTTACGTCATTCCACCCACTTTTTGCACCGGTAACAGGCCTTTTTCTACTTTGTTCTTGCTCAACATGGTGCATCGGGTGTACCGTATGGGACGCTTTGAACACCCCGAAGCTGTATGGTCATCTCGCAGCAGGCACACAACGCCGCCATCGACATGACGCGCTTTCATATGTAGGCAGTTTGTTCTGACCCGCGCCACAAGCGCGAGAGGTAAGCACAACCGCTACAGAATTCCAGCGAAACGACTATATGCGTTTTAGCGCCATTTTGCCCGTCACTACGGTTGGCGGAAGAGGTGGACGTGACCGCATGACAAAGGGACGTTGGGCAAGCTGTAGGGGTAGGCATATTTCGCGAGGGAAGAACATCCGATCAATCTCCAATGGACCTTGAAAGGAATGTTTCATGAACACCGAAGCATCTTCGCAACAACAACTTAGTGGTCAACTGACTGGCGCCGAAATACTGGTGCGCTGCCTCGCGGAAGAGGGCGTTGAACACGTCTTCGGCTATCCCGGCGGTGCCGTCCTGTATATCTACGACGCCATCTTCAAGCAAGACAAATTCCAACACGTTCTGGTACGCCATGAGCAGGCTGCGGTTCACGCTGCCGATGCCTATTCGCGCAGCTCGAACAAGGTTGGTGTCGCGCTGGTCACGTCCGGTCCGGGTGTCACCAATGCCGTCACAGGTCTTTCCACCGCTTACATGGATTCCATCCCCATGGTCGTGATCTCGGGCCAGGTGCCCAGCCACGCCATCGGCCAGGATGCCTTCCAGGAATGCGACACGGTCGGTATCACCCGTCCCGTGGTCAAGCACAATTTCCTCGTCAAAGACGTCAAGGATTTGGCGGAAACCGTCAAGAAAGCCTTCTTCATCGCCCGCACCGGCCGTCCCGGTCCCGTGCTGGTCGATATTCCGAAGGATATCTCGATGCACAAGACGACGTTCTCGTACCCGAAAGAGGTCGAGATGCGTTCGTACAAACCGGTAGACAAGGGCCACGCGGGCCAGATCCGCAAGGCCGTCCAGCTGTTGCTGCAAGCCGAACGTCCGATGATCTACACCGGCGGCGGCGTGATCCTGGCCAGCGCATCCGACGAGCTCAACAAGCTGGTCGACAAGCTGGGCTTCCCGGTCACCAACACGCTGATGGGCCTGGGCGCCTATCGCGCCTCGAGCGAGAACTTCGTCGGCATGCCCGGCATGCACGGCACGTATGAAGCGAACATGGCGATGCAGCACTGCGACGTCCTGATCGCCATCGGCGCCCGCTTCGACGACCGCGTGATCGGCAACCCGAAACACTTCGCGTCGCACCCGCGCAAGATCATCCACGTCGATATCGACCCATCGTCGATTTCCAAGCGCGTCAAGGTCGATATTCCGATCGTCGGCAACGTCAAGGACGTGCTGATCGAATTCCTGGCCCAGCTCGACGCCAGCGAAGCCAAGCCGAATGTTCCTGCAGTCAAGGACTGGTGGAAGCAGATCGCCGAATGGCGCGGCAAGGACTGCCTGAAATTCGCCGATTCGGATCTCGTGATCAAGCCGCAATCGGTCGTGCAAAAGCTGTGGGAAGTGACCAAGGGCGATGCCTTCATCACGTCCGACGTCGGCCAGCACCAGATGTGGGCCGCACAGTATTACCCGTTCGACAAGCCCAAGCGCTGGGTCAACTCGGGCGGCCTGGGCACCATGGGTGTGGGCTTGCCGTACGCCATGGGCGTGCAGATGGCCAACCCGGACGCGACCGTTGCCTGCATCACCGGCGAGGGCTCGATCCAGATGTGCATCCAGGAGCTCGCTACCTGCAAGCAATACCACCTGACGCCGAAGATCATCATGCTCAACAACCGCTTCCTGGGCATGGTCCGGCAGTGGCAGCAGATCGACTACGGTTCGCGCTACTCCGAGTCGTACATGGATTCGTTGCCGAATTTCGAGAAGCTGGCCGAGGCCTATGGCCACGTCGGCATGCGCATCGAAAAACCGGGCGATGTCGATGGCGCGCTGCGCGATGCGTTCGGCATGAAAGACAAGCTGGTGTTCATGAACTTCATCACCGACCAGTCGGAAAACGTGTGGCCGATGGTCAAGGCAGGCAAGGGCCTCTCTGAAATGCTGCTCGGTTCGGAGGACTTATAACATGCGACACATTATCTCTGTCTTGCTGGAAAACGAAGCCGGTGCGCTGTCGCGCGTGGTCGGCCTGTTCTCGGCCCGGGGCTACAACATCGAAACGCTGACGGTCGCGCCAACCGAAGACGCCACCCTGTCGCGGATGACCATCGTCACCAGCGGCTCGGACGACATCATCGAGCAAATCACCAAGCACCTGAACCGCCTGATCGAGGTAGTCAAGGTGGTGGACCTCACCGAAGGCCAGCACATCGAACGCGAGCTCATGCTCATCAAGGTGCGCGCCGTGGGCAAGGAACGTGAAGAAATGAAGCGCACGGCCGATATCTTCCGTGGCCGCATCATCGACGTCACCGAAAAGTCCTACACGATCGAACTGACCGGCGCCAAGAGCAAGCTCGACGCGTTCATCGATTCGATCGACCGCGCCTCGATACTCGAGACGGTACGTACCGGCGGTTCCGGCATCGGACGCGGCGAACGCATCCTCAAAGTTTAATCCCGGTACCGCCTACAGCAAGTACCTGTTTACCATACAAAATACCAAGGAATTATCATGAAAGTTTTCTACGACAAAGACGCCGACCTCTCCCTGATCAAGGGTAAAAACGTTGCCATCATCGGCTATGGTTCGCAAGGTCATGCACACGCACAAAACCTGTCCGAGTCGGGCGTCAACGTGACCGTTGGCCTGCGCAAGGGCGGCGCTTCGTGGAACAAGGTTGAACAAGCCGGCCTGAAAGTGGCGGAAGTGAACGACGCCGTCAAAGCTGCCGACGTCATCATGATCCTGCTGCCGGACGAGAACATCGCCCAGGTCTACAACGAAAACATTGCCCCGCACGCCAAGCAAGGCGCGGTACTGGCCTTCGCCCACGGCTTCAACGTGCACTACGGCCAGGTCGTGCCACGCGCCGACCTCGACGTGATCATGGTGGCTCCTAAAGCCCCGGGCCACACCGTGCGCGCTACCTACACCCAGGGCGGCGGCGTGCCTCACCTGATCGCCGTGTACCAGGACAAGTCCGGCACCGCCCGTGATATCGCCCTGTCGTACGCGTCGGCCAACGGCGGCGGCCGTGCCGGCATCATCGAAACTAACTTCCGCGAAGAAACCGAAACCGACCTGTTCGGTGAACAAGCCGTACTGTGCGGTGGTGCTGTCGAGCTGATCAAAGCTGGTTTCGAAACCCTGACCGAAGCTGGCTACGCGCCGGAAATGGCATACTTCGAGTGCCTGCACGAACTGAAACTGATCGTCGACCTGATCTACGAAGGCGGCATCGCCAACATGAACTACTCGATCTCGAACAACGCCGAATACGGCGAGTACGTGACCGGTCCTAAAGTTGTCACCTCGGCCACCAAGGACGCAATGCGTCAGTGCCTGAAAGACATCCAGACCGGCGAATACGCCAAGTCGTTCATCCTGGAAAACAAAGCTGGTGCGCCAACCCTGATCTCGCGTCGCCGCCTGAACTCGGAACACCAGATCGAAGAAGTCGGCGCCAAGCTGCGCGCCATGATGCCTTGGATCGCCAAGAACAAGATGGTTGACCAGTCGAAAAACTAAGCGTTTTTCTGCTCATGAAAAGCCGGCGCAAGCCGGCTTTTTGCGTTATGCGGCGCCACATTGTTGACACACCTTGACAAACTTTTCAGCTTGCAAATGACTATCATTCTCGTTTGACACATAGGACCAACGAGGACATAGCATCAGATGAAGCACATTCCCTACACCCCCATGGCCGCCGCCATTGTCGGCGCTTTGATGATGTTGCCGCTGGCAGCAAGCGCGCAGCAAGCCCCCGCCGAGCAAACCCTGGCCACCGTGCAAGTCGTGAGTACCGCCGAAGAAGAACTGAAACAGGCGCCCGGCGTCTCGGTGATCACGGCCGAAGATATCGCCAAGCGCCCGCCGGCCAACGACCTGTCGGAAATCATCCGCACCATGCCCGGCGTGAATCTGACCGGCAATAGTTCGAGCGGCCAGTACGGCAATAACCGCCAGATCGACCTGCGCGGCATGGGACCTGAAAACACGCTGATCCTGGTCGATGGCCAGCCGGTGAGTGCGCGCAACTCGGTGCGCATGGGCCGCAGCGGCGAGCGCAACACGCGTGGCGACACCAACTGGGTGCCGGCCGAAGCGGTCGAGCGCATCGAAGTGCTGCGCGGTCCGGCAGCGGCGCGTTACGGCAGCGGCGCGGCCGGTGGCGTGATCAATATCATCACCAAGTCCCCGGGCAAGCAGCTGGCCGGCTCGGTCACCGCGTACACGCTGGCGCCCGAGCACAGTGAAGAGGGTTGTACCCGCCGCCTCGGCTTCAACCTCAGCGGTCCGCTGGCTGACAATTTCTCGTTCCGCGTGTACGGCAACGTCAACAAGACCGATGCCGACGACCAGGCTATCAACGCCGCCGCGTCGGGCACCGCTGCCGGCAACGTGGCGCCGGCCGGCCGCGAAGGCGTGCGCAACCGCGACATCGGCGGCCTGCTGCGCTGGGACGTGGCCACCGGCCAGGTGCTGGAACTGGAATCGGGCTTCAGCCGCCAGGGCAATATTTACGCCGGCGACCGCGCCGTGGGCGGCGCTGCGGTCGACACCGGCATCGTCGGCAGCCTGGCCGCAGAGGGCGCGGAAACCAACGTCATGATCCGCCGTAACGCATCGCTCACGCACCGTGGCAAGTGGGACTTCGGCACATCGAAACTGTCGCTGCGCTACGAAGACACCGACAACACGCGCCTGAACGAAGGCCTGGCTGGCGGCCCGGAAGGCAATATCACGACCACCGCCACCCGCTCGACCTCGGCGCTGCAAAACTATGGCCTGAACGGTGAAGTGAGCATGCCGTTGAAATGGGGCGGCGTGCCGCAGATGCTGACTGCCGGCTTCGAGGCGCGCCAGGAAAAGCTCAACGACCCGTATTCGATGACGCAAACCGCCACCGCGATTCCGGGCATGACCGCCACCAACCGTGACGGCAAGACCGACGCCACCACCTACGGCGTATTTGTCGAAGACAATATCAACGCCGGCACCGGCCTGCTGCTCACGCCCGGACTGCGCTTCGACGACCACAGCCAGTTCGGCACCAACTGGAGCCCGAGCCTGAACGTGTCGTACGAACTGACGCCGGCCATCTCGCTCAAGGGCGGCGTGGCGCGCGCGTTCAAGGCGCCCAACCTGTACCAGTCGAACCCGAATTACCTGTACTAC
The DNA here is from genome assembly GCF_034479515.1 of Duganella zoogloeoides. Lineage (NCBI taxonomy): Bacteria > Pseudomonadati > Pseudomonadota > Betaproteobacteria > Burkholderiales > Oxalobacteraceae > Duganella > Duganella zoogloeoides. The sequence continues at coordinate 4,074,167 of NZ_CP140152.1, read as the reverse complement.
ACGCGCGGCAACGGCTGCCCGGTCAACAACCCCAACCTCGGTGGCGGTTGCTATGTGCGCGGCAATGAAAACCTCAAGCCCGAGATCAGCCTGAACAAGGAAATCGGCATTGCCTTCAACAGCAATGGCTACGTGGCCGGCCTCACGTACTTCCACAACGATTACAAGAACAAGATCAGCGGCGGCATGGACAGCCTGCTGGGCAACACCACCGCCAACGGCCGTATCTTCCAGTGGGAAAATTCGCCGAAGGCGATCGTGCAGGGTGTGGAAGGCAATCTGACCTTACCGTTCGCCCGCAACATCAAGTTCATCAACAACCTGACTTACATGGTCGAGAACGAGAACAAGACCACCGGCGAGCCGCTGTCGGTGATTCCGAAATACACGCTCAACTCGCAACTGGACTGGCAATTCAACGACAAGCTGTCGCTGCTGCTCACTGGCACCTATTACGGCAAACAGGAGCCGCGCCGCCTGACCGGCACCGGCGCCGCCGCCACCGGCGCCCAGTTGAACGCGCTCGATCCGTACGGCGTGGTGGGTTTCAGCGGCGGCTACGTGTTCACCCGCAACCTGTCGGTGCGCGCCGGCGTCAACAACCTGTTCGACAAGCGCATGTTCCGCGAAAGCGTGGGGTCCGATGCGGGCGCCGCCACGTATAACGAACCGGGCCGTTCGCTGTTCGTCAGCCTGTCGGCGTCGTTCTGAGCATGGCGCGCATGCTGCTTTCCGGGAGCCGGATGTCGGACCGGGTGACCAGGAGGCCAGCGATCGAACGCGGACGGCGGGTTGCCGCCGCGACCGTCGCCACCTTGGCGCTGGCGCTGGCGCCCGCCATGGCGCAGCCCAACCTGGCGCAAGCGGTGGGGCCGACCGTGGCCGAGCCTTCTTCGCCCGCATCCGCCGCTTACCGCTTCGAGCAGTGGGAGCTCGATGCCGCCGACGGTGCGCGCCGTTACCGCGTGCAGTTGGCGGTGCCCCGGCGCGCGGCGCCGGCCGGTGGATTTCCGGTGCTGTATATGCTCGACGGTAACGCGGCTTTTGCCGCGCTGACTGCGGACCAGCTGCTGGCGCTGGAGCGCGATGGCACGCCGCCGGTGATCGTTGCCATCGGCTACGCCACGAACTTGCGCTTCGACACCACGGCGCGCGCCTACGACTACACGCCGCCAATGCCGGGGCCGGGGCCGACCATGGACAGTGGCGCCCATGACCGGCCGGCCGGCGGCGCCGATATTTTCCTGGCGCTTATCGAACAGCAGATCAAGCCGGCCGTGCGCGAGCGCGTGGCGATCGATCCTGCACGGCAGTCGCTGTGGGGGCATTCGTATGGCGGCCTGTTCGTGCTGCATGCGCTGCTGCGCCAGCCGGCTTCGTTCCAGCGCTATATTGCCGCCGATCCGTCGTTCTGGTGGCAGAACGGCTTTATTTTGCAGGAGGAACGGCAAGCGGCTGCCACCGCGCCCGGAACCTGCCTGCTGGTGATGAGCGGGGCCAGCGCCGGCAACGCCAACAACGCCAACAACGCCAACAACGCCAATCCGGCCAGCGCCGCCGCTGGCCAGGCGCCGCCGCCAGCCCGCGCCGGTATCGACTCCGCCGCTGCCCAGCGCATGCGCGAAGCGCGCCGCGCGGTGCCGCCGGAAACCGCGCGCCTCTTTGTCGCGCGCCAGGCGCAGCGCGATGGCCTGCATGCCACCTGGCGCGAGTTCGAAGGCGCCAGCCATGGCGCCATGCTGGGCTTGTCCGTCGGCCCGGCCCTTCAGGTCGCCAGCGGCGCTGCGGGCCCGTCCTGCACTCTGCCATAGGAGGGTTGCAACGCTGTCGTTGTCGTGATTGTCCGCCGTATCTTTTCGCGCCATGCTGCTACAATAGCGCGATAATGAGAATACGAATCAACCGCATTAACAAAGGTTAATGTGGCACCAGGGTGCATCATCATGACGACGGCAGCACAAGCAGGCGAACACATACTGGTCGTGGACGACCATCCCGACATCCGCGATGCGCTGGCGGCTTACCTGCGCCGCCAGGGCCTGCGCGCCACCACCGCCGCCAGCGCGAAGCAGGCGCGGCTGGCGCTGGCCGGCACCCGGTTCGACCTGATGGTGCTCGACGTGACCATGCCAGGCGAGGACGGCCTGTCGCTGTGCCGGGCGGTCGCCGCCAGTTCGCAGCTGCCGGTGATCCTGCTGACCGGAATGAAAAGCGCAGCCGACAAGCTGGCCGGCTTCGAGAGCGGCGCCGATGACTATGTCGTGAAACCTTTCGATCCGCCGGAGCTGCTGGCGCGCATCCGTTCGGTGCTGCGCCGCTGCAGCCGCGCCCAGTATCTCTCGCCCACGCCGCCGGCTGCGTCCACCTCTGCCAATCCGTACGCCGGCTTCGCCTTCGACGCCTGGTACCTCGACGTGCAAAAACGCCAGCTGTACGACCAGCAACTAAACATTCCGGTGGCGCTGAGCCAGGCGGAGTACCGCCTGCTGCGCGCGCTGGTGGACCACCCCGGTACCATACTGAGCCGCGACCGCCTGATGGACCTGACTGTGGGCGATGACGCCTTGCCGTTCGACCGCAGCATCGACAGCCAGGTCAGCCGCCTGCGTAAGAAACTCGAGCGCGACCCGCGCCAGCCGGGCCTGCTCAAGACCGTGTGGGGGCAGGGCTACCTGTTTGCCACCGACGTCGTTGCCTGCCCGCGCGGCGTGCCGCACACCGCGCAGTGACCGCGCCATGACGGCATACTGGCAGCACTGGTGGTCGCGCACCATGGCCGCGCAACTAATCCTGGTGCTGTTCGGCGCCATGATCGCCTACCAGGTCGCCTCGCTGATCGTGCTCGGGCGCGGCGACGTCATCCACCCGGTGTCGCGTCGCCATGTCATTGCCCAGGCCGTCGATATGTGGCGCCTCGCTGGCGCCCAGTTGCAGGCCGTGCCCGGCGCCGCGCAGGCATCGCAACTATTGGCCGCGCTCGATCGTCCCGGTACCCATGTGCGCGTGGCCGCTGCCAGCAATATCGAACCGCACCAAGCGCTGCCCGGCGAGGAATCCAACCTGCACGCCAGCCTGCTGGCCAGGACCGGCCTGGCGGCCGACGCCGTGCGGGTGCGCTTCGAGCCGGCCGAAGGCGACGACCAGCAAGCCCGGCTGGCCATCTCCATGCGCCTGGCCGACGGCCACTGGATGAACAGCGCCCAGCAGCCGATGACCAAGTTCCCGTGGTGGCGCTCGAACCGCTTCTCGCTGCCGATGACCACCTTGCTGGTGCTGGCGCTGGGCTTTGCTTTCGTGCATGGCACCTTGCGCGCGATCCGCAAGCTTGCGCGCGTGGCCGAGCGGGTGGGGCGCGGCGAGCAGGTGGCGCCGCTGCCGTTGAGCGGCCCGCGCGAGACGCGCGAACTGACCGCCTCGTTCGACGCCATGCGCCAGCGGCTGGCGCGCCATATCGAAGACCAGGCGCAGCTGATCGGCACCATCACCCACGATCTGCGCACGCTGATTGCCACGCTGCGGCTGCGCGCCGAGCTGGTGGACGATGCCGACCTGCGCACTGCCATGCAGCGCACGCTGGTGGACATGGAACAGATGGTCGAGCAATCGCTGCGCATGGCCAGCGAGGAGGCCCACGCGGAAGTGACGATCGAAACCGACCTGGCCGGTCTGCTGCGCGACATCGCCGCCGAACAGGGTGCGCTGGGGCAGGACGTGCGCCTGCACGCCACGGCGCCCGCCAGCGTGCCGTACCGTTGCCGGCCGCTGGGGCTGCGTCGCGCGCTGACCAACCTGGTGGAAAACGCGGTGCGTTACGGCAGCCGCGCCCGCATCGGCATTGAGCATGCCCGGGCGGAGGCGGGCGGCGGCGCCGTGCTGCGCATCGTGATCGACGACGACGGCCCGGGCATCGCGCCGGCGCAGCTGGACAATGTGTTCAAACCGTTCTTCCGGCTCGACCGGGCAAGCGGCGGCACCGGACTGGGGCTGACCATTGCCCGGTCATGCGTCGAAGCGCACGGCGGCAGCCTGCAGTTGCACAACCGGGGCGGTAGCGGTCTGCGCGCGGTGGCGCTGCTGCCAGCGTCTTGATAAGTTAGGTGCGCTCTGTTACAAACACTCACCATGTCTTACAGTTGCGTCATGTAAATTCAGTTAAAGTTTGTTTTGTCTTAAACTTAACTGGAGTATGCAATGACCGTCATCAAACACCTCGCCGCCGCCGCAGTTTCACTCGCACTGACGGGCGCCGCCCATGCCGCCGAAGCGCTGCCGACCACCGGCGCGCTGGTCGTCGTGCCGGCCTTCGGTGAAGTCAAGCATGCCAATGACCAGGCCGTTGCTACCTTTGCCATCGAAGAGCAGGACAAGGACAAGGCTGCTGCCGCGTCGCGCGTGAACCAGAAAATGAAGCAGGGCGTCGATATCCTGAAAAAGGCCGATCCGCAAGCGAGCCTGAAAACCCAGGGCTATTACACCTATCCGGTGTATCCGGAAGACCGCCCTTTGCCGAACGGCCAGATCGCCAAGCCGCGCGTGCCGACTTCGTGGCGCGTGGGCCAGTACGTGGAAGTGACCACCACCAACCTGGAAGCGCTGCCGAAAACGGCTGCCGCCGCCCAGAAAGTGCTGACCCTGAACAACCTCAATTTCGGCCTGGCCCCGGAAACCACCAAAAAGCTCGACGATCAGCGCATCGCCGCCACGTATAAAAACCTGAACGAGCGCATCAACTCGATCGCTAACGCCATGGGCCGCAAGGTTGGCGATGCCGTGCTCGAGACGGTCGATTTCGAAGGTTCGGGCAACTATGCCCAGGAAGGCGCCCGCGCCGCGCCGATGATGATGCGCGCCAAGGCCGCCGACAGCATGGAAGTGGCCGAGCCGAGCTTCGAGCCGGGCGAGACCACGCTGGAAATGCGCCTGGTGGGCAAGGTGCGCTTCAAATAATGTGATGTTGTAGGGCAAACATCATGGTAGAGTCCAGGTTGCCTTTATATCAACCAGGAGACTGCCATGATGTCCAGACTTGTTGTTACCGCCATGCTTTGCGCCGGTGCCGGTACCGCCCACGCAGCCGCACCGGCACCGTTACCGAGCACGGGCATGTTGATCGTCCTGCCGGCCACCGGCACGGTACGCCAGGCCAACGACCAGGTCACCGTCATCATGACGGCCGAGGAAACCAACAAGGACAAGGCGGTCGCGCAGTCGCGCGTCAACCTGAAGATGAAGCAGGGGCTGGCGCTGCTCAAGCAGGCCGATCCGCAGGCCAGTTTCAAGACCGAATCGTATTACACCTATCCCGTCTACCCCGAGCAGACCAATCCGCCAGCCACCCAGCCGCGCGTGCCCAACGGCTGGCGCGTCACCCAAAGCCTGCGCGTGACCACCACCAACCTGGCCGCCCTGCCCAAGACCGTCGCCGCCGGGCAGGGGGTGCTGGGGCTGTCTAATCTGTACTTCGGCCTGGCGCCGGCCACGTTCCTGAAGCTCGACGACGAGCGCATCGCCGCCACCTACGCCAACCTGAACCAGCGCGTGCGCGCCGTGGCTGCCGCCATGGGCCGCGATCCCGCCGACGCCGTGGTGGAAGTGATGGATTTCGAGGGTTCCGGCAATTACGCTGGCAGTGCGCCGCCGGCGCCGCCGCCTGCTCCTGCCGCACTGGCGCGGGCTGCGGCGCCGGCAGTCGAGGAGCCCAGCTTCGAGCCGGGCGAAACCACCCTGAATATGCGCGCCGTGGGCAAGGTGCGCTTCAAATAGAAAAGTCGCTGCACAACCAGGGGCCGGGATGCGGCCCCTTTTTTATGTTCGGCTCCTCTATAATGATGACGCAACAAGAACATTAACCGTACTGGAACCCTATGCCGAACTTCCCGCGTCGCCGCGCCAAGAACGCCGCTGCCAAAGCCAAACTGCCCAAGACGTCGCGTTTCAGCCGTTTTGCGCGCAGGGCCAGGGGGGAAGACCTCGACCGTCCCCGCCCGCGCGGCATCTACCTGCTGCCCAACGCCTTTACCACCGCTGCGCTGTTCTGCGGTTTTTACGCCATCGTCATGGCGATGAACCAGAAATTCGAATACTCGGCCTGGGCGATTTTTATTGCCATGGTGCTTGACGGTCTCGACGGCCGGGTCGCGCGCCTGACCAACACCCAGAGCGAATTCGGCGCCCAGTACGACAGCCTGGCCGACATGGTCTCGTTCGGCGCGGCACCGGCGCTGGTGATATACGAATGGTCGCTGCGCGGCCTGGGCAAACTGGGCTGGATCGCCGCGTTTGTCTATTGCGCCGGCGCCGCGCTGCGCCTGGCCCGCTTCAACACCAACATCGCCGTCGTGGACAAGCGCTTCTTCCAGGGCTTGCCATCGCCGTCGGCCGCCGCGCTGGTGGCCGGCTTCGTGCTGCTGATGGTGGACCAGGAAGTTTCCGGCCTCGAGCTGGCCTGGGTATCGTGGGGCATCGCCGTATTTGCCGGCCTCACCATGGTCACCAATGTGCCGTTCTACAGCTTCAAGGACGTCAACTTCCGCAAGTCGGTACCGTTCATCACGGTGTTCCTGATCGCGCTGTTCTTCGCCCTGATTTCAATCGATCCGCCCAAGGTGATGTTCCCGCTGTTTATCGCATACGGCCTGTCAGGCTACGCGGTGCTGGTCTGGCGCCTGGCCAAGGGCAAGCCCGTCAGCGTGATCCAGACCGAGATCGAGGATGACGATAGACGCCACTGACGAGGCGGCCCGTGGCACGACGGTCAGCGGCCGCCTGATAAGGGCGCAGCGCATGCAGAAGCGGCGATCGCGGCCGGTGGCTCAGCGGGTTTGCGAGCCGGACTGCTGATTGCGTTCGCCGCTGCCGCTGCTGGATTTGTGTTTCGTGCTGTGGCTCTTGCGTTTCGATTGCGGGTCGGTGCTGGTGCCCGTGGTGTCGCTGGCACTATTGCCGCTGCTGCCGCTCCCCATGGATTGGGTACTGCCGGAACCGCCGCTGCTGCCGGAACTTCCGCCACTGCCGCTGGCGCCACTGCCCAGGGTACCCGACTGTCCCGCGCTGCCGGACCGGCCGCTGCCGCCGCTTTGACTGCTGCCGCCAGCGCTGCCGCTCTGGGCGCTACCACTGGCGCCGCCCTGGCCGCTGCTATTGGTAGTGCTGCCGCCGCCCTGGCTGCCGTTGCCGGACTGGCCACTGCTGCTGCCGGACTGGCCGCTGCCGCTGCCACTACCCGTGGCGCCGGTTTGCGCCACGGCGCTCGCGCTCATCAGGATTGCTGCAATCCATGCTGTCAGTTTGGTCTTCATGCTGGCTCCTTTTTGCTAGGTGTGATGGAGCGACCATTGTTTCATCGTGCCAAACGTGTTTGAGTAGGAGGGAGGCGCAGCGCTAAGTCGGATAGATGCCGGCAGCGCATGGCAGGGCCGGCGTTGCCCGCCGTCGCATGCGCCCTGCTGCTTGCTCGGGCCTTGGCCCCGCTGCCATGGTAGCGCGAGGCGCTGCCTCCTTGCCGCCGACCAAGCGGCGCCGCCACGCGGCAGACTCGCTGTTGCTCCAACTGCGCACAAATAATACTTCGTTCCAGGCCGAAGCATGCCTATCCCCGCCTGGTTATCCTGTCCGCTGTTTCCATTACCAGGGGCTGACATGACCATCACTTGTTTCATTCGCTACCAGATCGACCCGTTCCAGCGCGATGCCTTCCGCCTGTATGCCGAAAACTGGGGCCGCATCATTCCGCGCCTGGGCGGCCACTTGCTTGGCTACTTCCTGCCGCACGAAGGCACCAACGACGAGGCGTGGGGGCTGGTGGCTTTCGAGTCGCTGGCGGCTTACGAGGCCTATCGCGCCAGTCTGCGCGCCGACGACGAGGCGCGGGCCAATTTCGAGCTCGCCCGCAGTCAGCGTTTCATCCTGCGCGAGCAGCGTACTTTCGTGGAGGCGGTCGATGGCGCGTTCTGCCTGCCGCCGCTGGCGCTGGTGGCACGGTGAAGCAGGCGCCGCTGGCCTACAATGGCGCCACCATATTCTTCCCGGAGGGCGCGCAATGATCGCCGTCATATTTGAAGTCGTGCCGAGCGCGGCTGGCCGCGCCGAGTACCTGGCGCGCGCTGCGCAGCTGGGGCCGCTGCTGGCGCAGGTCGATGGGTTTATCTCGGTCGAGCGCTATACCAGCATCAGCGATCCGGACCAGCTGCTGTCGCTGTCCTTCTGGCGCGACGAGGCGGCGGTGCGCGCCTGGCGCGAACGCGAGGCGCACCGCGCCGCCCAGTCGGCCGGCCGCGCCGGCGTGTTCGAGCATTACCGCCTGCGCGTGGCCGAGGTCGTGCGCGACTACGGCCTGATGGCGCGCGAGCAGGCGCCGCCGTTTCAGCCGCCGCGTGTGTGCGCCACGTCGGCCCCCTCGGCCACGCCGACCACGCCAGTCATGCCGACCAAGCCAGTCATGCCGACTATGCCTCCTGCGCCGGACCCGGCATGAACACCGCCGCGCAACCACGCTTTGCCCGCGTGGCCGCCGCCATCGGCGACCCCACGCGGGCGCTGATGTTGTCGCGCCTGCTCGACGGCCGCTACTACACCGCCACCGACCTCGCCACCCACGCCGGTGTCGCCGCGCCCACCGCTTCGCAGCATTTGAAGCTGCTGGTGGACGAAGGCCTGGCCCGCGTGCGCGCCCAAGGGCGGCATCGCTATTACATGCTGGCCGACGCCAATGTCGCGCACGCGCTGGAAGCGTTGCTGCGCGTAGCCGACGGCGCGCTGCCCGAAACCACGCGCTGGCAGGCGCCGGCCATGACCGGGCTGCGCCACGCGCGCACGTGCTATGGCCACCTGGCCGGCGTGCTGGGCGTGGACCTGTGCCGATGTTTCATCGCGCGCGGTTGGGTTACGCCGGGCGCCCACGATTATCCGCTGACACCGGAAGGCCGACGGCGCCTGCTGGCGCTGGGCGTGGCGCTGCCCGCCGAAGGCGTGCCGGCAAGGCGGCAACTGTACGGCTGCGTGGACTGGTCGGAGCGGCGCGATCACTTCGCCGGTCCGCTGGCAGTGACGCTGCTCGAGAATTTTATCGAACGCGGATGGTTGCTGCGCAGCAGCGACAGCCGCGCGCTGGCGGTGCCGCCCAGCGGCAAGCTGGCGCTGGCCGAGTTGTTTGGCGACGACAGCGGCTGAGGCCGCTGCGCCATCCACGCCAACCTGCAGCCTGTTCCCGGAGGAGGCATGCAGGCAGCAGCGCAGCTTGCGGACGTTTATCGGCCGGCAGCTGCTGCGCTCGCCGTGGGCGCTTCACTTGCTTCCTGCATCAGGCGCTTGGCCCGCTCGGGGTTCTTGTTCACACCACGGCCGTTTTCGTAGAAGCCGGCCAGTGCGCTTACACGCCATTACATGCCACTAGGAAATTTTCATAGTTATTTGTCAGGGTTCGCCTGTGCCTCGGACTCTGCCCTGGCTTTGCGCTTGTCGGTCTCATCAGCGGCATCGCGCCAGAGTTTGGCCAGTGCCGCATCCTGCTTGATGCCTTTGCCGTTGGCATAGGCCAATCCGAGTTCGCGCTGGGCCGGGCCGATCCCGGCGATTGCCGCTGGCCGGAAGTGTTCCACCGCCAGCTCGTTACTTTGCGGCAGGCCCCGGCCGATCGCATAGCTTTCGGCCAGCATCCAGTGGGCGTTGTTGTCACCCTTGGCCGCCGCCTGTTGCAGCAGGGCCGTGGCGCGCGGCAAGTCTTCGCTGCGTCCGCTGTCGAGCAACTGCACGCCCGCCAGCGACATTGCCTCGGGATGCTGTTGCGCCACCGCGCGGTCCATCAGGGGCTGGGCTTCTGCCATTTTTCCTTGTGCCATCAGTACCCGCGCCAGCAGGTACTGGCCTGCCGGGTGGTCTTGTGCTGCGGCCTTGCGCAGCCAGTCCACGGTCTCGTCCGAGGCATTGTTGAAGCGGGTGGAACTGATTTGCGTGAGCGCCATGGCCACCTGCGCGCCAGCCAGGCCCTGGTCGGCGGCGCGCCGTATCCACTGCGTACCGGCTTCCACATTGCGTTTGCCGGCACGGCCGCTCAGATAAATCTTGCCCAGTTCGAACTGGCTGGCAGCGGCGCCCTGGCGCGCGCTGCGTTCCATCGCCGACAGTTCCGACGAGCTCAGGCCCTGGTTTTCGAACGACCAGACGTAGGCGATGCGTGCCCATGCGGCGATGGGCTTGCCGTCTTCGATGGCGGGCTTGAACTGGCACAGCGCCAGGCCCTCGACGGAAGCGCGGTCGAGGCGCGCAAAACCGCTTGAACGCAGCACGGTCGTCTCGTTCAGCTTGCCGTCTGCGCCCACCAGGAACGCCACGATCACGCGGCCCTTTTCCAGCGCACGCAGCGACTCGCGCGGCCATGCCGGCTTTTCGCAACTGCCGGGCTGGATATGGGCCATGGAAGTGGCCGCCATGGCTGGTAGCACAAACAGGGACAGCGCCAGCACTGCGAGAGCTTTTTTCATGGGAATGAAATAGGTTTATGAATGACAACAATTCTACATGTTGCCAAAACCGCAAACGCTGGGAGGTGTAAAAATAATCAATCGAATGATTGATAGGCAAGCAGGGGAGTGTGGCACGCGCGGACAAGTCCACGCGTTGCCACAGCAAGCGAACAGCGTGGAAGATCAGAAGCGCACTTTGAGGTAGGCAGCAGGGCCGTTCAGGCGCACGTTGACAGCGGTGTCGTCGCGGTCGCGGCGCAGGCTGATCTTGGAGGCCGTGTATTCCGCCACCACGCCGACCATCGGCGTCACATACCATTCCATGCCGACCGAGCCGCCGTAGATATGGCCATTGACGTTGCCGCCGTTTTTCTTGATGCCATTGGCATTGGCATAAAAGCGTGCTTCTGGCGAGAACTGGTGGCGATAACCGAGTTCCAGCAGCGGCGCCCAGGCGCTTTCGCTTTCGTCGTAGCGGGCGTTACCGGAAATGCCGTTGATCGAACCATTGGCCGTGCCCTCGATACCGGCGCGGTAATAGGCGCCACCGATGCCGATGCCGAACACGTCATTGCCCTGGCCCAGCCACCATTTGTAGGCGATGCTGGCCAGGTCCAGGCGCAGCTTGGCGTTCAGGCGGCCGTTGCCGGTCAGCGGCTGGCCGTTGAAGTTGGTGCTGCCGGACAGGCCGGGGTTGTAATCTTTGTCGTAGCGGTAGTAGTCGAAGTCGAAGCCATGCGAGTCGCCGATCAGTACCGAGGCCTTGACGCGCGGCAGGGTGGTTTTATCGCCCTTGTAGGTGCCGGTGTCGATGCGGCCGTACTCGGTATCGCCCTCGACCTTGATGCGCGGCTCGGTGTAGAACGCACCGACCGACAGGCTGGCGCGGTCCAGCGCCGGCGATGGCTGGGCAAACGCCAGCGCGGAGACAGTGGACAGCGCCAGCAGGGAGGCGGTATAGATGGCGGTACGGGCGGACGGGGTGCGGAAAGACATGACTACTCCATAAAAAAAGTTGCGTGACGGTATGGGCGGATCATATCAATCACACAGTTGATTTAACGTCGGCGCACTCCCAAGCTACACGTGGGACTGCTCCTACTCAGGAGCAGGCAGAATATTCAGCAATTGTCGTACTCAATGAGTACATGCCGGCCATTTTCCGCTATACTTGCGGGTCTGGTCTTTTCGGACCAGTTTTTTTGAAATCACGGTGGGCAGGGTTCAGACTCCGCGCACCGCATGTTAAAGGTAAATATCATGACCGTAGAAAACATCAACAAAGCCGCGATCATCGCGGACAACGCCCGTGGCCAAAAAGACACCGGCTCGCCAGAAGTGCAAGTTGCACTGCTGACCGCCCGCATCAACGAACTGAACGGCCACTTCAAGGCCCACAGCAAGGATCACCACTCGCGTCGCGGTCTGATCATGATGGTTAACCGTCGTAAAAGCCTGCTGTCGTACCTGAAGAACAAGGATGCTACCCGTTACCGCGATCTGATCGCCAAACTGGGTCTGCGTAAGTAATTTTATTGCGCCCTTAGCTTCAAAAGAAATGCCTGCGCCAGTTTACTGTCGCAGGCATTTTGTCATTTGTGCAGACGAAAAAATTGCTAGCTGGAATAGTCATTTGACAAGCTGGCATGGTGTTAAGAGCAAGTGTAGCAAAGGCGGCAGCCACAGATGCCGCCCGTGGTGAGGTGAACGACAGCGCCTGAAAATCTGTCGGCAAATAGAAAGGGATTTACCCATGTTTAATAAAGTTACGAAAACCTTCCAGTACGGCCAGCACACGGTCACGCTGGAAACCGGCGAAATCGCTCGCCAAGCCTCTGGCGCAGTGCTGGTGTCGATTGAAGACACCGTCGTACTGGCTACCGTGGTGGCGCGCAAGGATGCCAAGCCGGGCCAGGACTTCTTCCCGCTGACCGTCGATTACCTTGAAAAGACCTATGCAGCCGGCAAGATTCCCGGTGGTTTCTTCAAACGTGAAGGCCGCCCTTCGGAAAAAGAAACCCTGACGTCGCGTCTGATCGACCGTCCTATCCGCCCGCTGTTCCCAGAGGGCTATATGAACGAAGTGCAAGTGATCATTCACGTGCTGTCGGTCAACCCGGAAATCGATCCTGACATCGCTTCGATGATCGGCGCTTCGGCCGCATTGTGCGTGTCGGGCGTGCCGTTCAACGGCCCGATCGGCGCTGCCCGCGTGGGTTACGCCAATGGCCAGTACATTCTCAACCCAACGGTTGAACAGCTGAAAACCTCGCAGATGGACCTGGTCGTTGCAGGTACCGAAGCGGCCGTGCTGATGGTGGAATCGGAAGCCAAGCAGCTGTCCGAAGAAATCATGCTCGGCGCCGTGGTCTTTGGCCACACCCAGATGAAAGCTGTCATCGACGCCATCCATGACCTGGTACGCGACGGCGGCAAGCCGGAACAAGTGTGGACCGCGCCAGCGAAAAACGAAGCGCTGATCGGCCGCGTGACCCACTTCGCCGAAGCGAAAATCCGCGAAGCGTATCAAACCCGCGACAAGCAGGCACGTACCGACAAGCTGCGTTCGATGCACTCGGAAGTCGTCGCTGAACTGGGCGCCGAAGCGGCTGCCGCTGGCGCCGTGTCGCCGGACGGCGTCGAAGTTGGCAACATCCTGTTCGACATGGAAGCCAAGGTCGTGCGTTCGCAGATCCTCGAAGGCGAGCCACGCATCGACGGCCGCGACACCCGCACCGTGCGTCCGATCTCGATCCGCACCTCGGTCCTGCCGCGTACCCACGGTTCGGCACTGTTTACCCGTGGCGAAACCCAGGCCCTGGTCGTAGCAACCCTGGGCACCGCCCGCGATTCGCAAAAGATCGATGCACTGATGGGCGAGTTCACCGACTCCTTCATGCTGCATTACAACATGCCACCGTTCGCCACCGGCGAAACCGGCCGCGTCGGTACGCCGAAGCGCCGCGAAGTCGGCCACGGCCGCCTGGCCAAGCGCGCGCTGATCGCTGCGCTGCCGGAAGCTGACGAGTTCAGCTACGCTGTGCGCCTGGTGTCGGAAATCACCGAATCGAACGGTTCGTCGTCGATGGCGTCGGTCTGCGGCGGCTGCCTGGCGCTGATGGATGCCGGCGTGCCGATGAAAGAGCACGTGGCCGGTATCGCCATGGGCCTGATCAAGGACGGCGGCAAGTTTGCCGTGCTGTCGGACATCCTGGGCGACGAAGATCACCTGGGCGACATGGACTTCAAGGTTGCTGGTACCCGCAACGGTATCACCGCGCTGCAGATGGACATCAAGATCCAGGGCATCACCAAGGAAATCATGCAAGTGGCACTGGCGCAAGCCAAGGAAGGCCGCGAGCATATCCTGGGCGAAATGCAAAAAGCCATGCCAACCGTGAAAACGGAACTGTCCGATTTCGCACCGCGCCTGATCACCATCAAGATCAATCCGGAAAAAATCCGTGACGTAATCGGCAAAGGCGGCGCCGTGATCCGCGCGCTGACCGAAGAGACCGGCACCCAGATCGACATCAGCGACGAAGGCGTGGTCACCATCGCTTCCGTCGATGCTGCTGCCGGCCAGGAAGCCAAGCGCCGCATCGAAGAACTGACCGCGTCGGTTGAAGTAGGCAAAACCTACGACGGTACCGTGCTGAAACTGCTGGACTTCGGCGCCATCGTGCAAGTGATGCCAGGCAAAGACGGCCTGTTGCACATTTCGCAGATCGCCAACGAGCGTGTGAACGCCGTGGCCGACTACCTGAAAGAAGGCCAGCAAGTGCGCGTCAAGGTCCTGGAAACCGACGACCGCGGCCGCCTGAAGCTGTCGATGAAAGCTGCTGCTGAAGAAGCAGCTGCTGCTGCGCAGTAATCTGAGTTAGCTCAGCAAAAAAGCCGCCTGGTGTCACCCGGGCGGCTTTTTTTTCGTCCTGTTTTTCTTCCTTATTTACCTTCATAAGTTATGCGGAAAATGCGGCCACCAAAATCGTCCGACACCAGCATCGAGCCATCGGCCAGCGTGGCGATATCGACCGGGCGGCCCACGACTTCCTCGTCGCGTAGGAAGCCGCTGATGAAGGCCGTATCGCTGACGACTTTGCTGTTGTAGAGCGTAATCAGGCGCACCTCGTAGCCGCTCTTGGTGGTGCGGTTCCATGAGCCGTGGTTGGCCACGTAGACATTGTTGCGATACGCTTCCGGGAACTGCTTGCCTGTGTAAAAGGTGAGGCCGAGTGGTGCCACGTGCGGGCCCAGCTTGGCGACCGGTTCGACAAACTCTTCGCACTGGCGGCCCGCGCCGAATTTCGGGTCGGGCAGCACGCCGCCGTGGCAGTACGGGAAGCCGAAGTGCAAGCCGGCTTTGGGCGCGATATTGAGTTCGCACGATGGCGTGTTGTCGCCCAGTTCGTCGCGGCCGTTATCGGTGAACCACAGCGCTTTCGTTGTAGGGTGGAAGGCGAAGCCCACCGTGTTGCGCACGCCCCGTGCGTATTCTTCGAGGCCGCTGCCGTCGGCGTTCATGCGGTAGATCTTGGCGTGTTTGGTGTCGTCGGTGTCGCAGATATTGCACGGGGCGCCGACCGGGATGTACAGCTTGCCGTCGGGGCCGGCCTTGATGATTTTCTCGCCGTGCCATTTGTCGTTTGGCAGGTTCACTTTCACCACGGCGTACTTCGGCTGTTGCGCGTAGTGTTGGTCGATATTGTCGAAGCGGATCACGCGGCCGATTTCACCGACGTAGAGCGCGCCGTTCAGCAGCGCCACGCCGATCGGGTTTTCCAGGCCGGAAGCGATGGTGATGACCTCGGCTTTCTGGCCGGCGCGCGGTACCAGTGCGTACACCTTGCCGGCCTTGCGCGAGCCGACATACACGATGCCGCTCGGCGACACCGCCAGGCTGCGCGCGGCATCGACGCCATCGGCGTACACACTGATACGGAAACCTTGCGGCAGCTTGAAGCCGGAAAGATCAATGCCGTCGGCATCGGCCGCCGTGGCTGAGGTTGCTGCTGTGGCCGCCTTAGATGCAGCGGCCGCCGTGGCTGCCGTGGCCGGCGTTGCCATGGCCTTGGCGCTTGCCGGTTTCGGACCGGCCGCCACGTAATCGGCCAGTAGCGCGATCTGGGCGTTGGTCAGTGCCGGCGACCAGGCCGGCATATTTTTCTCGGGCACGCCCTTGGCGATGATCTTGACCAGGTTGTCCCTGGTGGGCGCGCCGTGCAGCCATTCCTTGTCCACCAGCGACGGTCCGACCGCGCCTTCCATCCTGGCGCCGTGGCAGATCGCGCAGTTTTGTTGGTAGAGCTTGTCGGCGGTGAGCTTGGGTGCGTCGGAAGAAAATGCGGAAGCGGTGACGAAAGCCATGCTAATAGCGGCGGCTGGCAGAGCAATCTTGTGCATGAAAGTTTCCCAAATAAATGACTGCGCATTGTGCCATTAACTTGGAAGGGCGGAGCGGTTGACCGTCGCCGCAAACGCATGAATCGCCATCCTGGCAACGCGGGGATGACGGAGCTGCAGCTTGCGGTTTTGTTGGTTCCCCGGTATTTTAGCTGCCCAGCGCCAGGCGGCGGCTTGCCGCTGCCGGGGCTGCACTGCGTTTGGCAGCAGGACGCACCGCTGCCGCCGGCGCGAAACCGGCATTGTCCAGCTTGAACACGCTGACCAGCTGCGCCAGGTGCGTCGATTGGCCTTGCAGCGATTCGGCCGCTGCTGCGGCCTGTTCCACCAGCGCCGCATTCTGCTGCGTCACGCCGTCCATCTCGCCGATGGCCTGGTTGATCTGGTCGATGCCGGCTTCCTGTTCCAGACTGGCGGTGGCGATCTGCTCCATGATGTCGGAGACGCTGCGCACGCTGTTGACGATCTCTGTCATGGTGTTGCCCGCCTGGTCCACCAGCATCGCGCCGGTCGAGATTTTTTCCACCGAGTCGCTGATCAGTTCCTTGATGTCCTTGGCGGCGCTGGCCGAGCGCTGGGCCAGGTTGCGCACTTCGGTTGCCACCACGGCGAAGCCACGGCCTTGTTCGCCGGCGCGCGCCGCTTCCACGGCCGCGTTCAGCGCCAGGATATTGGTCTGGAAAGCAATGCCGTCGATCACGCCAATGATATCCACCACGCGCTTGGACGAGGTGCTGATCGATTCCATCGTGGTCACCACCTCGGCCACCACGGCGCCGCCGCGCACGGCCACATCGGAAGCGCTGGCGGCCAGCTGGTTGGCCTGGCGCGCGTACTCGGTGTTCTGCTTGACGGTGGACGTCAGCTCTTCCATCGACGACGCGGTTTCTTCGAGCGAGCTGGCTTGCTGCTCGGTGCGCGAGGACAGGTCCATATTGCCGCTGGCGATTTCGTCGGAGGCCGTGGCCACCGCCTCGGTGGTGCCGCGTACTTCGCCCACGATGGCGGCCAGGCGGTCGCGCATGGCGGCGATGCTGAACAGCAGGCTGCTGGTGTCGTTGGCGGCCAGGTCCACCCGCACGGTCAGGTCGCCGGCGGCGATGCGGTCGGTGATGCCGGCAGCATAGGCCGGCTCGCCGCCGAGCTGCCTGAGCACCGAGCGCGTGATCAGCCAGCCGAGCAGCAGCGCCACGCCGATCGAGATCGCGGTCAGGATGGCGGTAATGGTGATGGCCTGCACGCTGCGGTCGTGCACGGCCTTGCCGATTTCGTCGATGGCGGCGCGCTGGCGGTCGGCCACGGCACCGATGCTGGCCAGGTAGGTTTCGCTGGCCGGCACGAATTTCTGGTTGATCAGCTGCTTGGTCAGTGCGACGTCGCCGGCATCGCGCGCTTGCATGACGCTTTTGCGCGCGGCCTGGTAGATGTCGCGGTCGGCCATGGCCTTGGCATACAGTTCCTTGGCGCGGGCATCGACCAGGCGTTCGACGATCAGTTTTTGCAACTCGCCGTTGCGCTTGATGGCGCGCGCCAGGCCGTCTTCGAAGTATTTCTGTTCCTCGGGGTCGGTCAAACGGGCGGCCGCCTGCGCACGCTGCACATTGTTCTCGATGCTGCCTTTCCATTCGGTGACCAGGCGCTCGGTCTGCAGCTGTCGCTCGACCAGGTTGTCGGTGTCGTCGGTGACGGTGTTGAGCGCGGTGGAACTGCCGATCGCCACGACCAGCAATAGCGCCAGCGTGGAGCCGAAGCCCAGGGCCAGGCGCGCCCCACTTTCATATTAGCCAGTTTCATAGTAGTCCTCGATGTAAAGTTATCTCTAGTGCAAAATTTATTGCGAATGAGAAATTGTAGCACCGATTCGGGAAAATTGTTCCTTGTGGAAACTGCTGACACGCACGCCAGCCTGTTGACAGGAAATGAATGTAAAAAGATGTAAATAGACGGGGAAATGGCGGAAAGCAGTAGGAGTCGAACCTACAGAGGAACGGCTGACGCCCCTCACCGGGTTTGAAGCCCGGCCCCATCACCGGATGAGATTGCCTTCCTTGGGAGTGCTAGGACCACGTTGTATCGGGTCGCACCATGTGAATATTTCCAACGCGCCGAGTATAGCCGACGCGGTTGAAGAACTCCAATATCTGGATGCCGCGTTTGCGCCCCAGGCCGGTGGCGTCGCGGAACGACGCCGCCTGCACCTGCGGCAGCGTGACCAGCAACTGCGCCAGTTCCGCCAGCGGTTGCGGATGGTAAAACAGGTCGGGTACTACCTGGCTGATCTCGCCGCTGCGCGCCAGCTTGCGCAGCAGGCGCCGTACTTCGGCCTCGGGCATCGCGTGTTCGCGCACCAGGTCGCGCACCCACGGCGGATCGTAGCGGCCTGCCAGCAGCGATCCCAGCAACGGCGCCACCAGCGCCTGTTCTTCCGCGCCCAGTTCCACGCTGTGCTGCGGCAGGTGCAGGCTGCGTCCGCGCCGGGCGATGCGGCCAGCGGCCAGCAGGGTGTCCACCAGCCGGCTCCACAGCCGCTCTTCCATTTCCGGCGAGACGATGCGCTTGAGCCGCCATAACTCCGGCCCGGCGTCGTCCGGCCAGCGCTCGTGGAACTGCGCCAGCGCGGCCAGGATGCGTTCTTCCAGCGCCTGCATGTCGGCGGCGCCGATCAGCAGCGCGTCTCCTCCGGCCAGCGCCACGTTGACGGCGCCCGGCGGCGCGGCGATCAGCGCGGCCGGCAGTTGCGACAGCCGCACCAGCGCCGACACCCGCAAGCCCAGCGCGCTGCGCGCCAGCAGGGCGGCCGTGTCGCCATGGTCGATGAAATCCGCCAGCGCATTGAGCCAGTCCACCCGCGCGCTGCTGCGTCGCTTGCGCGCGGGGCCGAACGGATCGAGCACCACGCCGCCGCCCACGGTGGCCGTGGCTTGCGCGTTACGGATCACGAAGCGGTCGCCCGGCACCGCGTGCACCGGCGCGTCGAGCACCAGCTGCACGCGGCCCGAGTGGCCCGGCGCCAGCGCCTCGTCGTCGAGCAGCACCACGTTGGCCGTGTGGTGGGCGGCGCCCAGGTGCACGTGCAGTGGCGACCACGGTTTGAGTGTGACGCCGCAATCGGGCGTGAGCGTGAGTTCGACATCGATCCGCTGCGAGCAGTCGGCCAATGCCGGCGCGACGATCCAGGTGCCGCGCGCAATGTCTTCCCTGGCCACGCCGCCCAGGTTGAGCGCCAGCCGCTGGCCGGCGCGCCCGGTTTGCGCGGCCTGGTTCTGCGCATGGATGCTGCGCACGCGCGCCTGCTGGCCGCCCGGCGCCAGCGTCACCGTGTCGCCCACGCGCACCGTGCCCGCCAGCGCGGTGCCAGTGACGATGGTGCCCTGGCCGGACAAGGTGAATACCCGGTCCACGCCCAGGCGGAACAGGCGCCGTTCGTCGCTGGCCGGCAGTGTGGCCGCCAGTTGCGCCAGGTAGGCACGCAGGGCTTGCACGCCGGCGTCGTCGGCCTCGGTGGCATTGGTGTGAAAAACAGGTGCGCCAGCGAAGTCGGTCGGCGCCAGCAGAGCGGTGATGTCGGCTTCGATAAGGGCGATCTGCGCGGCGTCGGCGCGGTCGATCTTGGTGAGCGCCACCGCGCCGCGTTTGACGCCGAGCAGGCGCAGGATGGCCAGGTGCTCCAGCGTTTGCGGCATGATGCCGTCGTCGGCAGCCACCACCAGCAGGGCGGCGTCGATGCCGGTGACGCCGGCGGCCATGGTGCGGATGAATTTTTCATGGCCTGGCACGTCGATCACGCCCAGCGTGTCGTGTTCGGTCAGTGCCGTGTAGGCGTAACCGAGTTCGATCGAGATGCCGCGCGCCTTTTCCTCCTTCAGGCGGTCGGTATCGACGCCGGTGAGGGCACGCGTGAGGGTGGTCTTGCCATGGTCGATATGGCCTGCGGTACCGATGATCATGCGCCGGCCTGCTCCAGCAGCGCCAGTTGGGCGACAAACTTTTCCTGCTGTTCGTCGTTCAGGCAGCGCAGGTCGAGCCACAGCGCATCGTGCGCTACGCGGCCGATCACCGGCAGCGGCAAGGCACGCAGGCGCTGTTCCAGCCTGCCCAGCGCGTTGCTGGCTTTACCGTTTGCTCTGATCACCAAACCAAAACTCGGTAACTGGTCCACCGGCAGCGCGCCGCTGCCGATCTGGCTGGTCATGGCCTCGGCGGTCACCGCGTAGCTGGCGCCCAGCGCCGCCTGCAACGGCGCCGCGATCGCTGCCGCCTGCGCGCGCATGGCGGCGGCGGGCCGGGTCAGCAGCTTGAGCGTGGTGAGGCGCTCGGGCAGCAGGTCGGGTGCACGGTACAGGGCCAGCACCGGCTCCAGTGCGGCCAGTGTCAGCTTGCCGACGCGTAGCGCGCGCTTGAGCGGGTTCTTCTTGATCTGCACGATCAAATCCTTGCGGCCGACGATGATGCCGCATTGCGGACCGCCCAGCAGCTTGTCGCCGCTGAAGGTCACCAGGTCGGCGCCGGCGGCTATCGTTTCGCGCACCGTGGTTTCGTGCGGCAGGCCGTACTGCTCCAGGTCCACCAGCGTGCCGCTGCCCAGATCGACGGCAACGTCGATCTGGTGCGATTTGGCCAGCGGCGCCAGTTCGGGCAGTTCCACGCTTTTCGTAAAACCGGTAATTTCGTAATTGCTGCAATGGACCTTCATCATCAGCGCCGTCTGTGGACCGGCGGCCTCCGCGTAGTCCTTCAAATGGGTGCGGTTGGTGCTGCCCACTTCGCGCAGCACGGCGCCAGCGCGCGTCATCACGTCCGGGATGCGGAAGGCGCCGCCGATCTCCACCAGTTCGCCGCGCGAGACGATCACTTCGCGGCCCAGCGCCAGGGTGTTCAACATCAGCAGCACGGCGGCGGCGTTGTTGTTGACGATGGTGGCCGCTTCCGCCCCTGTCAGTTCCAGCAGCAGCTCTTCCACCAGGTTGTCGCGGTCGCCGCGCGTGCCGGTGTCGATATCCCATTCCAGGTTCATCGGCCAGCGCAGCGCCTCGGCCACCGCCTGCACCGCGCTGTCGGGCAGCAGCGCGCGGCCCAGGTTCGTGTGCAGCACGGTGCCGGTGAGGTTGAAGACGGCGCGCAGGTTGGAGCGGTTGCTGCGTTGCAGGCGTTCGGCCAGCATGGCCAGCAGGGCAGGGATGTCGGTGGCGGTGCCAGTGCCGGTATCGATGGCGGCACCGGCGGCTGCGTGCGTGGCCTCGTTGCTGGCAGCGCCGCCCTCCGCGCGCGCGGCCAGCAGCCGGGCGCGCAGGTCGGCCAGCAGTGCGCGCGCCGTGTCCGTGGTCTGGGTGCGGCCATACTGCTCGATCAGCGGCTGGCAGCCGGCATCGGACAGGATCAGGTGCACGGCAGGCAAGCGGATCGCCGGCGCGCTGGACGTCACCGGCGCGGCGGTTGCGGTAGTGGCAGCCATGCTGCTGGCCGGCGCGGTCATGCCGCGTTAAACCACAGCAGCGGATTGCCGCTGGCGCGCGCGTAACCGGCTTCGCTCACCAGTACGTCCAGCGTGAGGCTGGCCAGGTCGTCGGCCAGCGGCTCCACGTTGAAGTCGTGCTCCTGGTTGAAGATCTTGCGATAGGTTTTGCAGTCTTCGCAGGTCTCGGCGCGGGCGACCTTGCTCGGGTCGTTGGCCTTGTTCGCCTTGGCGTCCGTGGCGTCTTCCACCGGTAGCTTGTCGTCGTTGGTTTCCAGGCTCTGGTAGGCGATCTTGCCGGTATGCTCGCAACACGAGCACTTCACGCGCACCATGTGCCATTCGCTGGCGCAGCAGCTGCATTGCAGGTAGCGGTAGCCTTGCGACTGCCCGCCGATGCGGATCACGCTGGCCACCGGGTGCGAACCGCACACGGGGCACAGGGTATTGGTGACCAAGGGCTGCACGCGCGGCGAGTCGAGTTGGGCGGCGCGCCTGGTCCACATCACTTGCAGCGCGGCGGCCACGAACGGCGCATGCAGCGGGTGCACGCCCTCGGTCAGTTCGGCCAGCACGGCGTCGGCGCAGCCTTCCAGTTGGGCCACGTCGAGCGCGCGCAGCTCGGCCAGCACGGCGTCGATCTGCGGCTGGTCCTTGACCGATGCCGCCAGGTGGTCGAGCAGGGCCGCGAACACGGTGCGCCACTCGGGGGGGCGCACGCCGTTGACGGGCAGCGGCGGCATATTGTGATCGATGGAAAGCTTGATGTCGGCCGCCGGTGGCAGGCTGAAAGTCTCGGGCGGCAGTGCGGCGGCAACCGCGCCTTGCGCGTCCACCACGGCCGCCATCAGTTGCAGGTAACCCTGCATGGCTTCGCCGACCGGAATGCCCTTGATATCGTTGTTGGCCAGCTGGCGCAGGCGCGCGGCGCGCGCGGCAAACAGGCTGCGTGCTTCAGGCAGCAGCAGGCGCGGAATGGCAGTGTGATCGAGCGCTTCGATCTGGCCTGGTTCGAGCAAGCGTTGTACCACTAGATTCTCCAGTAGCCGGCGGCAAAAGGGGCGGCCGGGCAAAAATGTATTTTAATCCGAAATTGGAACGGGGGAGCAGGTTGGCTCGGGCGGGAGAGTCCGGGCGCGGCGTGGCGCCCGGACGTGCTGCGGGTGTTACGTCATGCGACCATCAGTCGCGCTGCTTCTTGATCACCGACTCGAACCAGCGCGGGTGGTGCTTGCGCGCCCACCCGTAGGTGACCGTGCCGCGCACCATGGCGCCGATCGAACCCTTGACCCAGAACGCCGCGTAGATATGCACGATGATCGAGCAAATCAGCACGAACGCGCTGAACGCGTGCAGCAGCGCCGCAAAGCGCACCACGTCGATCGGGAAGTAGAACGCGAAGTACGCGCGCCAGATCACGATGCCCGACAACAGCAACCCCACCATGCTGGCGATCAGCACGAAAAACAGGATCTTCTGACCGGCGTTGTACATGCCGATCTTGGGCAGGCGGTCTTCGCGGTTGGTGAGCACATCGCCGATCTGCTTCATCCACTGCTTGTCCGCCTGGTCGATCTTGTTGTGGTGCCAGAAACGGAACACCAGCACCGCGAACGAGATGAACATCACCACACCGAGGAACGGGTGCAGGATGCGGGTCCACTGGCCGCCGCCGAGGAACACGGCCATCCACGATGTCGCTGGATGGAACATGGCCAGGCCGGAGACCGCCAGCAGCACGAAGCAGATCGCCGTGATCCAGTGATTGCTGCGGTCATTGGCGGTGTAACGCTGGATCAAGGGATTGCCGTCCTTGTCCTTCAGCGGATCATGTGCGCTCATTGTGGTCCTCCCGGATGCGTTGTGCTTCGTGCAGCGCCTCGGCTTCCTCTTCCTTGCTCACTTCGTTCGGACCGATGCGCGAATAGTGGAAGAAGCCCGCCAGCGCGGTGGCCGCGATACCGGCCAGCGCCAGCGGCTTGGTCAGGCCCTTCCACAGGCCCACCATCGGGCTGATGGACGGATTCTGCTTGAGGCCATGGTACAGCGGCGCCTTGTCGGCATGGTGCAGCACATACATCACGTGCGTGCCGCCAACGCCGGCCGGGTCGTACAGGCCCGCCTGCGCAAAGCCCCGCGACTTGAGGTCTTCGATCCGCTCCTCGGCATGGTGCTTCATGTCTTCCTTGGTGCCGAAGACGATCGCGCCGGTAGGGCAGGTCTTGACGCAGGCCGGTTCCTGGCCGACGGCCACGCGGTCCGAGCACAGCGTGCACTTGTAGGCGCGGCTGTCGGCCTTGGAAATGCGCGGCACGTCGAACGGGCAGCCGGCAACGCAGTAGCCACAGCCGATGCAGTTCTCCTGGTGGAAATCCACGATGCCGTTGGTGTACTGGACGATGGCGCCCGGCGCCGGGCAGGCTTTTAAACAGCCCGGATCTTCGCAGTGCATGCAGCCGTCCTTGCGGATCAGCCACTCGAGGTTGCCGTCGGTGTTCTCGTATTCCGAGAACCGCATGACGGTCCACGATTGCGGCGTCAGGTCGGTCGGATTGTCGTACACGCCGGTGGTTTCACCCACTTCGTCGCGCAGGTCGTTCCATTCCATGCAGGCCGTCTGGCAGGCCTTGCAGCCGATGCACTTGGAGACGTCGATCAGCTTGGCGACCGTGCCGGTGACCGGGGTGCGGGCCACCGGCGGCTGCACCGTGGTGGCCGACAGGCGTTTGATATCTAGCGATTGTAATGACATGTTTTAATCTCCCTCGGGCCGTCAGGCTTTTTCCACTTTCACCAGGAACGACTTGAATTCCGGTGTCTGTGAATTGGCGTCGCCTACCGTCGGCGTCAGTGTGTTGACCAGGTAGCCCGGTTTGGTGAGCCCCTTGAACCCGAAGTGGATCGGCAGTCCGACCTGGTGGGTCTTCTTGCCATCGATTACCAGTGCCTTGATACGCTTGGTCACCACGGCTTTCGCCACGATGTAGCCACGCTTGGACGACACCCGTACCCGGTCGCCGTGCACCACGCCGATTTCCTTGCCCAGTTCTTCGCCGATTTCGACGAATTGCTCCGGCTGGATGATGGCGTTCAGGCGCGCATGCTTGGTCCAGTAGTGGAAGTGCTCCGTGAGGCGGTAACTGGTTGCCACGTGCGGATACTCTTCCTTCTTGCCCAGCTTTTTGCGGTCGTTGGCGAACATGCGCGCGGCCGGATTGTTGAACGCACGCGGATTATTCGGGTGCATCGGGTTGTGCCCGATAGGCGACTCGAACGGCTCGTAGTGCTCGGGGAACGGCCCTTCGGCCATGGCGTCGCGCGCAAAGAAGCGCGCCACACCCTCGGCCAGCATGATGAACGGACCCATGCCGTTTTCCGGCGGCTCGTCCGCCTTGAAGTCCGGCACGTCGGCGCCGGACCAGGTGGCGCCGTTCCAGGCCACCAGCTTGCGGGTTGGGTCGAACGGCTTGCCCTTGGTATCGCACGAAGCGCGGTTGTACAGGATGCGGCGGTTGGCCGGCCACGCCCACGCCCAGTTCAGCGTATTGCCGATGCCGGTCGGGTCGCTGTTGTCGCGGCGGCCCATCTGGTTGCCCTGCGCGGTCCACGAACCGGCAAAGATCCAGCAACCGGACGCCGTGCTGCCGTCGTCGCGCAGCTGCGCGAAGCCGGCCAGCTGCTCGTTTTTCTTGAGCAGCAGCTTGGTCGGGTCCTTGGCGTCGTAGATGTCCTTCAACGCCTTGCCATTGAATTCCATGGCGATTTCTTCAGGCTGAGGGCTCATCGGCTGGGCGTAGTTCCACGTCAGGTTGACGATCGGATCGGGGAACTTGCCGCCATCTTTCTGGTACGCCTTGCGAATGCGCTGGAACAGGCCCGACATGATTTCCAGGTCGCTCTTCGCCTGGCCCGGCGGCTCGGCGCCTTGCCAGTGCCATTGCAGCACGCGCGAGGAGCTGACCAGCGAACCGCGTTCCTCGGCAAAGCACGACGTGGGCAGGCTGAATACCTCGGTCTGGATCTTGGTCGGATCGACCTTGTGGAAGTCGCCGTGCGGCTTCCAGAACTCCGACGTTTCGGTCTGCAGCGGATCCATGATGACCAGCCATTTGAGCTTGGACAGGCCGTCGGTGATCTTCTGCTTGTCCGGCGCCGAGGCCAGGATGTTGAAGCCCTGGCAGATGTAGCCGGTCATTTTGCCCTGGTTCATCAGCTCGAACGCCTGCATCATGTCATACGGCTTGTCGAGCTTGGGCAGGTAGTCGAACGCGTAGTTGTTCTCCTCGGTGGCGGCATCGCCCCACCAGGTCTTCATGAACGAGACCAGGAATTTTTTCGCGTTGCTGTAGTAGCTGAGCTGGTTGGGACGCAGCGGTTGCAGCGCGCGCTTGGCTACATACGCGTTCCAGTCCTGTTCCGCCTCGCCGGGCAGGGTCAGGTAACCGGGCAGCATATTGGTGAGCAGCCCCAGGTCGGTCAAACCCTGGATGTTGGAGTGGCCGCGCAGCGCGTTCATGCCGCCGCCGGAGATGCCCATGTTACCGAGCAGCAGCTGCACCATGGCGCCGGTGCGCAGGGTTTCCGCGCCGGTCGAGTGCTGGGTCCAGCCCAGGGCGTACAGGATGGTCGCGGCCTTGCCTGGCACTGCCGTCGATGCCAGCAGTTCGGCCACCTTGTGGAATTTTTCCGGCGGCACGCCGCAGGCTTTTTCCACCATCTCGGGCGTGTAGCGCGCGTAGTGCTTCTTCATCATCTGGTACACGCAGCGCGGGTGCTCGAGCGTGGGGTCGATCTTGGCATAGCCGTCGTCGCCCATCTCGTAGTTCCAGCTGCTCTTGTCGGTGTACTTGCCGGTCGCCTCGTCGTAGCCCGAGAACAGGCCGTCGTTGAAGGCGAAATCCTCGCGGACGATGAACGGCATGTCCGTGTAGTTACGGACGTATTCGTGCTGGATTTTGTCGTTGGTGAGCAGGTAGTTGATGATACCGCCCAGGAAAACGATGTCCGCACCGGTACGGGTAGGGACGTAATAGTCCGCCACCGAAGCGGTTCGGGTAAAGCGCGGATCGACCACGACCAGCTTGGCGCCGCGATGCGCCTTGGCTTCCGTGACCCATTTAAACCCGCAAGGGTGTGCTTCTGCTGCGTTGCCGCCCATGACCAGGATGACATCTGCGTTCTTGATGTCTACCCAGTGATTCGTCATCGCACCACGTCCAAATGTCGAGGCAAGACCTGCCACCGTCGGACCGTGTCATACACGTGCTTGATTGTCGAATACCAGCATGCCGAGACTGCGCATGGTTTTATGGGTTAAATAACCTACTTCGTTCGATGCCGCCGACGCGCACAGCATGCCGGTGGTGGTCCAGCGGTTGACGGTTTTGCCGTCGGCCGATTTTTCGATGAAGTTCGCATCGCGGTCGGCTTTCATCAGCTTTGCAATGCGGTTCAGCGCGTCGTCCCACGACATCGGCGACCATTCGGTCGCACCGGGTGCGCGGTACTGCGGCGCCATCAGGCGATTCGGCGAGTGGATGAAGTCGATCAGGCTGGCGCCTTTCGGGCACAGCGTGCCGCGATTGACCGGGTGGTCGGCATCGCCTTCGATGTGGATGATGGAAGCGGTGGCGTTTTTGGCGCCGTCGCCCAGGCCATACATCAAAATCCCGCAGCCTACGGAGCAGTAGGGGCAGGTGTTGCGGGTTTCGGTGCTGCGCGCCAGCTTGTACTGCCGGACTTCGGCCATGGCCGTTGCCGGCGCAAAGCCGAGGAGCGCGATGCTCGAACCCGCGATGGTGGCGCCAGTTACCCGAAGGAACTGTCGCCTGGACATCTGGTTCATAGGAAGCCTCTTGGTTATGAAAGGGGACATTCCAAGTTTATCACCGGGAAAATTTTGTGTCCGTAATGACTTGTATCAAATCTACGCATTACAGACATTTAATTTTCTGATCGGTGATTAAAACGATAATTTTTCTCGGTAAAAAGGGATGTTGACAATATTTTTGAGGGAATGAGAATCGTTACCGATGAGCAGTTTTGTCAATCTTCCCTTGTCGCCAACGCCTCGATCGCGGCCAGCGTCGGCGGCGATGCACCCTCAGTCATGCAGGCTGCCGCGCCCGCGCACACGGCAAAGCGCAGGTGGCGGTCGGGCGCGCGGTCCGGGTAGTGCAGCAGGCTGTAGGCGAGGGCGGCGATGCTGGCGTCGCCGGCGCCCACGGTGTCGGCCACGGTGATCTGCGGCGTTGTTTGTGTCCATGACTGGTCGCCGCAGTGCAGCGACGCGCCGTGTTCGCCCTTGGTATACAGGTAGGTCGCTTGCGGGTTCCAGCCGCGCAGGGTGGCAAACGCCGCGTCGATGTCATCGGTGCGGAACAGGCCCGCCAGATCTTCCTCCGACACCTTGATGACGTCGGCCAGTTCGGTCATGCGGCGCAGCGTGGCGTCGTAGCGTTCATCCATCAGCAGGCGGTAGTTGGGATCAAAGCTGATGCGCACGCCATCGGCCTTCAGCTGTTCGGCCAGCGTCACCAGCTTGCCGGCCAGCGGCTGGCGCGCCAGGCTGATGCCGCCGAAATGCACCCACTTGCAGTGCGCGCGCCAGCCCGGCGGCAGCGCGCTGGCGTCGAAATGCAGGTCGGCGCTGTCGTCGCCCACGAAAAAATACGCGGGCGGATCGGTGCGGTGGACGATGGCCAGCAGCGGCGATTTGGCATGGCGCTGCACGAAGCGCAGGTCGAGCTTGGCAGCCGCGCTGGCCTGCCACAGGGCGTCGCCGAAGACGTCGCAGCTGATCGCGCCCGCAAATGCGGTGGGCACGTCCAGTGCGGCCATGGTGCGCGCCACGTTCCAGGTGGAGCCGCCTACCTTGCTGTGCCACTGTTGTTGGGCCGCGTCCTGCACGATCATGTCGGTCAGCGCTTCGCCGGCGGCGACGAAAATGGGAAAATCGGACATCTTTTAATCCTTGATTACATTGAGTACTTCATAGCAGGCGCCCATGGTGTGGTAATCGACCTTGCCGGCCGGGCTTTTCTCGTCGGTGAGCTTGCCGTTGTCGGCGCCCAGGATGCGGTACCACGCGCCATACTGGTGATCGACGAAATGGGTCCAGCTATAGTCCCAGATTTTGTCGTACCAGGTCCAGTAGCGGGCGTCTCCGGTGCGCGCGCCCAGCAGGGCGGCGGTGGCGATGCTTTCGGCCTGCACCCAGAAATATTTGAGGTCGTCGCAAATGCTGTCGTCCGGTGCGAAGCCGTAATAGATGCCGCCGTGCTGCGCATCCCACGCCTTGTCCACCGCCGCGTCGAACAGCGCGATCGCGCGCGGCAGCAGCCAGTCCTGGCCGTGCGCCAGGTGGGCGCCGTGGCGTTCGAGCAGCAACAGCAGCTTGGCCCATTCGGCCAGGTGGCCGGGCTGGTAGCCCCAGGGGCGGAAGATATTGCTCTTGTCGTCGCGGTTGTAGTCCCAGTCCACCGACCAGTCGGCGTGGTAGTGCTCCCAGATCAGGTTGTCGGCCAGCGCGGCCTGGCGCAGCGTGATGTTGCGCGCCAGCGTTTCGGCGCGCAGCAGGTAGGCGCTTTCGCCGGTCGCCTCGAACGCGGCAATCAGCGCTTCGCACGCGTGCATATTGGCGTTCTGACCCCGGTAGCCATCGAGGTGCGACCAGTCGGGCGCGGCTTCGTCGGCGTACAGGCCGTGCTGCGCATCCCAGAAACGGTGCTCCATCAAATCGAACGTTTCGGCGATCCATTCGCCTGCCTGGGTTTCGCCGGCCATCAGCGCGTGGCTGTAGGCCAGCAGCACGAAGGCCAGGCCGTAGCAGTGGTTGGTGCCGTCGGCAACGTGCGCCACGCCGGCTTTCCAGTCCAGCGTCCAGGCGTAGCCGCCGGTGTGCACGTTGCGGTGGGCGTCGCGC
Organism: Duganella zoogloeoides; assembly: GCF_034479515.1. Classification (NCBI taxonomy): domain Bacteria; kingdom Pseudomonadati; phylum Pseudomonadota; class Betaproteobacteria; order Burkholderiales; family Oxalobacteraceae; genus Duganella; species Duganella zoogloeoides. The sequence continues at coordinate 4,044,928 of NZ_CP140152.1, read as the reverse complement.
AAAAAGGCCAGGGCGTGGCGCAGGCGCTGCTGGTCGGCGGCGTCACCGAACTGGCGCCAGGCCATCGCGTAATTGAAGACGAAGCGGGTGCTGCTCACCAGGTGTCGCGTGCGCTCGTCGTAGATGCTGCCGTCGTCCTTGTAAAAATGGTACAAGCCGCCGCTGGGGTCCACGCAGCGCCCATCGTAAAAATGCTTGGTGTGGCGGATATGGTCGAGCAGCGTGGCGCGGGAGTGGAAGTTCGGTGCCGTCATGGGGTCCGTGAAAAGGTTGGTGGACGATCGGTGGAGGAAGATTGCGGGGCGCGCCAGCCGTCGAACACGGTGCTGGCGCGCACGATCAGTTCCACCGGTGCGATGTGCTGCACCGGCGGATGCTGGGGATGTCCCGGCTGGGACGGATTTTGCGTCAGGTGCTGGTTATTGAGCAGCAGCTCGACGCCCATCGCGCCGAGCGCCTTTTTGTCGATGCGCAGGGTGGTGAGCGGGCGGTGGCCCAGCACGGCCGTGGAGATGTCGTCGAAGCCGACGATGGCGATATCGTGCGGCACCTTGAGGCCCTTGGCCAGGCAGCAACGCATGGCCACCAGGGCGGCGCTGTCGTTGTAGCAGAACACGGCGTCGGGCGGGTGGGGCAGCGACAGCAGCTGCTCCATCGCCTCCCAGGCGCCGGTTTCCAGGTCCACGCCATCGGGCAGGTTGGCTTCCAGGCGCGGGTCGGCCAGGATCCCTTCCTCGAACAGGGCCTGGCGATAGCCGCGCGCGCGTTCGCGGATGCTGTAGTGCGCCAGCGGGCCGGAAATAAAACCCACGCGGGTGCGGCCGGTGTCGATCAGGTGCTTGGTGGCCAGGTAGCCGCCCTTCATATTGTCCGGGTTGACCGAGTTGTAGCCGCGCAGCTGCATGTCGATCAGCACCAGCTGCTTGCCGGTGGAGCGCAGCGCGGCCAGCGTTTCGGGCTCGAAGAAGCCGGCGCAGACGATGCCGTCCGGCGCGTGCATGCGGATCTGGTCGATCAGGCCGTCGGCGGGGCCCACGGCCATGAACGACAGCACGATCCCCTGCTTGCGGCATGCTTCTTCGGCGCCGTGCAGCACCGGGGAGTAGAACGGGCTGCTGGCGGCGGTATTGTGCTGGCGGTGCAGCAGGAAAGTGAGGCGGCGCAGGCGCTTGGGGCGCAGCTTGCAGAAGTCGTAGCCGAGCGAGCGCGCCGCTTCCAGCACCATCTGGCGCGTGGCTTCGGTCAGTCCCGGTTCGTTCTTGAGGGCGCGCGAGACCGTGCCTGCGGACACGCCCGCAACTTGCGCGATGTCGCGGATCGTTACGCCCGGCGTCGCTGTTGCGGTGTTAGCGGTAGTGGCCATCTGGTCTCCGTTGTCTCGGCGAAGCGGCTCGCGACTGCGTCGTCGGCCGGTTCTGTGTGAAGGAAGTCTTGCATAAGCGTCTATCCATGGTCAAACGACCAACAGGATTCGTACAAAAGTTTAGCGTTCTTTAGTAAACAACGAGTTTGCCACTGCTGCGGGTGTTGCAGCGCGCCATTTGAGTGTGTGCGTGCTTGTTTAGTGAATATGGCTAAACTGCGCCCCGATTATGGCCTTGGTTTGACCGGTGGAGTGCGTCCATGCAGAATATTTTCATAATATAAAAACCATCCATGCGGGAGACACGTTTATGGAACAAGTTGCATCCGCCCGGTCCGCTGCCGGACCGCGCCACCGTCACGCCCGGCCCGTTGCGATCGCCGTGGCGCTGGCGTTCGGGATAGCTGCTGCGGTCCCGGCCAGCGCCGCCGGCCAGGCGTTGGCCGGGCAAGCCGGTCAAGCGGCATTGGCCGAACAGGCCGAACAAGCGAAACAAGCCGAACGAGCCAAACAAGCAGCACCTGCTGCCAGGCCTTGGCTCGATGCCGCGCTGCCGGCCGACCGCCGCGCCGCACTGGCGCTGGCCGCCATGACGCAGGAAGAAAAGCTGTCGTGGGTACTGGGCCACTTCGGCTCCGACTTTGCCAACAAGACCAAGCGCCATCCGGCCGCGCTGCCTTATTCGGCCGGCTACATCGCCGGCGTCCCGCGCCTGGGGTTGCCCGCGCTGTTCGAAACCGACGCCGGCCTCGGCGTGGCCACGCAGGCCGGACCCACCCCGCGCGGGCGCACCTCGCTCCCCTCGGGCCTGGCCACCACCGCTACCTGGAACCCGGCCCTGGCCTACCAGGGCGGCGCCATGATCGGCAGCGAGGCGCGCGCGTCGGGCTTCAACGTGATGCTGGCCGGCGGCGTCAACCTGCAGCGCGAACCGCGCAATGGCCGCAACTTCGAATACGCCGGCGAAGACCCGCTGCTGGCAGGCAGCATGGTCGCGGCGCAGATCAAGGGCATCCAGTCGAACCACTTGATCGCAACCATGAAGCACTTTGCCGTCAACGCCCAGGAGACCGGCCGCTTCGTGCTCGACGCCCGCATCGACGATACCAGCAACCGCATGTCCGACCTGCTGGCGTTCCAGTTCGTGCTCGAACAGGCCAACCCCGGCTCGGTGATGTGCTCGTACAACCGCCTGAATGGCGTGTACGCGTGCGAGAACGATTACCTGCTCAACGGTGTGCTGAAAAAAGACTGGGGCTTCAAGGGTTACGTGATGTCGGACTGGGGCGCGGTGCACAGCACGGTGGAAGCGGCCAAGGCCGGCCTCGACCAGCAGTCGGGCTGGGAATTCGACAAGTCGCAGTACTTCGGCGGCGCGCTCGACGAGGCGGTGGCCAACGGCCATGTGCCGCAGGCGCGCCTGGACGACATGGTCTATCGCATCCTGTGGGCCATGTTCGACAAGGGCGTGGTCGAGCACCCGGTGGCGGAAGGCGGCGCGATCGACTTCGCGGCCAACCGCCTGGTCAGCCAGGCCGATGCCGAAGAAGGCATGGTCCTGCTCAAGAACGCCAACCACACCCTGCCGCTCAAACCCGGCGCGCGCAAGATCGTGGTCATCGGCGCCCACGCGGACGTGGGTGTGCTGGCCGGCGGCGGCTCGTCGCTGGTGTACCCGGTGGAGGGCAACCCGGTGCCCGGCATCGAGCCCCTGACCTGGCCCGGCCCGGTGGTGTACCACCCGTCGTCGCCGCTGAAGGCGATCCAGGCGCGCGCGCCCGGCGCGCAGGTGATTTACCACGACGGTCTCGATCCGGTCGCCGCCGCCAAAGCTGCCGAAGGCGCCGACGCGGCGATCGTGTTTGCCCAGCAGTGGGTGGGCGAAGCGCTCGATGCGGTCTCGCTGGCGCTGCCCGACAACCAGGATGCGCTGGTGGCGGCGGTGGCGAAAGCCAATCCGAAAACCGTGGTGGTGCTCGAAACCTCGGGCCCGGTGCTGATGCCGTGGCTGGACCAGAGCGCGGCCGTGCTGCAGGCGTGGTATGCCGGCTCGGGCGGTGGCGAGGCGATTGCCCGCATCCTGTTCGGCGAAGTCAATCCGTCGGGCCACTTGCCGGCGACGTTCCCGGCGTCTGCCAGCCAGCTGCCGCGGCCCGTGCTCGATGGCGATCCGAAGAACGAGAAAGTGCGCTTCGCGGTCGATTACCATGAAGGCGCGGCGGTGGGCTACAAGTGGTTCGACCTGAAAGGCCACAAGCCGCTGTTCCCGTTCGGCCATGGCCTGTCGTACACCACGTTCGCGTATTCCGACCTGAAGTCGGGCCAGCAGGACGGCAAGCTGCAACTGCGCTTCAAGGTCACCAATACCGGCGCAGTGGCGGGCAAGGATGTGCCGCAGGTATACGTGGCGCCGCTGGGCGTGAAGTGGGAAGCACCCAAGCGCCTCGCCGCTTTCGAGAAAGTGGACCTGGCGCCGGGCGCGAGCCGGGAAGTTACCGTGACCGTCGATCCGCGCCTGCTGGCGCTGTACGACAGCCGCTCGAAGACCTGGCGCATCGCCGCCGGCAGCTACAAGGTGCTGCTGGCGCACGATGCCGCCGATGCCGGCGCCCGAACCATTACCGTCAAACTGCCGAAGCAAGTCCTGAACGTCAACGGCAAACCCCTGAAGTAGCAGCAACCATAACCATAAAGGACGAGACATGAAACAACTGTTCAAATTCTGCGCCGCCGCCATGATGGTGGGCGCGGTCGGCATCGTCGCCGCCGCAGATGGCGCGCCGGTGACCAACGCCGCCAGGTCGGAGTTCGTCACGGCCAAGAAAACGCACTTCAGCCGCAAGGGCCAGGCGTACTACATCGTGGGCGCCAATTTCTGGTACGGCGGCTACCTCGGTGCGCCGAGCGGCGTGGGCGAGCGTGCCCGCCTGCTCAAGGAGCTCGATACCATGAAGGCGACCGGCATCAACAACCTGCGCGTGCTCGCCGTCTCCGAGAAGACCGACATGAAAAGCGCGGTCAGCCCCGCCACCACTGCCAAGCCGGGCGAGTACGACGAGAACCTGCTGGTGGGCCTGGACTTCCTAATGGCCGAAGCGGCCAAGCGCGACATGACCGTGGTGCTTTACCTGAACAACTTCTGGCAGTGGTCGGGCGGCATGACCCAGTACCTGAACTGGTTCGAAGGCACGCCGGCGCTGGACCCGAACGTGACCAAGGACTATGACGATTACATGAAGAAGAATGCGCGGTTCTATGTGAACGCTGCCGCGCAAAAAGAGTACCGCCAGGTGATCGCGAAAATCGTCAAGCGCGTCAACACCATCACCGGCAAGCCGTACTCGGAAGATCCGCACCTTATGTCGTGGCAGCTGGCCAACGAGCCGCGCCCCGGCAACGGCAAGGCGACGAAGGAAGAGAAGGCTGCTTACGTCAAGTGGATCGACGAGACGGCCGGCTACATCCACAGCCTCGATCGCAACCACATGGTGAGCACCGGCAGCGAGGGCCTGGCCGGTTCCGCCCACGATGCGCAGCTGTTCCTCGACGCCCACCGCAGCAAGCATGTCGATTACCTGACGTACCACCTGTGGCCGAAGAACTGGGAATGGTTCGACTCGCGCAATCCCGAAGGCACCTGGGACAATGCGATCACCAAGAGCCGCGACTACCTGAATTCGCACATCGAGCTCGCCAAAAAGCTCGGCAAGCCAATCGTGCTCGAAGAATTCGGCCTCGATCGCGACGGCCCGTCGTTCAGCATCAAGGCCACGACCAGGATCCGCGACCGCTTCTACAAGGAGGTGTTCGACGTGGTCTATACCCGCGCCGCCAAGGGCGATCCGATCGCCGGCTTTAACTTCTGGGCCTGGGGCGGCGCCGGCCGCGCGGCCAATGCCGACTACTGGTGGAAGCCGGGTAACGACTTCATGGGCGACCCGCCGCAGGAAGAGCAGGGCCTGTACTCGGTGTTCGACACCGATACCAGCTCGCTCAAGCTGATCAAGGAGTATGGCGACAAGCTCAAGTCGCTCAAAGCACCTGCACGGTAAGGAGTCGCGCATGAAAAAATCGATGCCCGCGTGGCTTGCTGCCGGTGCAGTGGCCGGGTTGTTCAGTACCTCCGCCAGCGCCCAGAAGTTCGACGGCCTGGCGGCCACGCCGCAAATGGGCTGGAACAGCTGGAACACCTTTGCCTGCGATATCAACGAGCAGCTGATCCGCGATACCGCCGACGCCATGGTCAAAAGCGGCTTAAAGGACGCCGGCTACACCTACGTCAACATCGACGACTGCTGGCACGGCAAGCGTGACAACAAGGGCGTGATCCACCCCGACCCCGCGCGCTTCCCGTCCGGCATGAAGGCGCTGGCCGACTACGTGCATGGGCGTGGCCTGAAGCTCGGCATCTACTCCGACGCCGGCGCCACCACCTGCGGCGGCAAGCCGGGCAGCCGTGGCCACGAGTACCAGGACGCCATCACCTATGCTGAATGGGGCATCGATTACATCAAGTACGACTGGTGCGACACCAAGGGCCTCACCTCGGCCGGTGCCTACACCACCATGCGCGACGCAATCCGCAGCGCCGGCCGGCCCATGTTGTTCAGCATCTGCGAGTGGGGCGACACCAGGCCGTGGGAGTGGGCCAAGGACGTGGGCCACTCGTGGCGCACCACGGGCGACATCTACCCGTGCTGGGACTGCGAATTCAGCCAGGGTTCGTTCTCGGCCTGGGGCGTGCTGCGCATCCTCGACAAGCAGGCCGGCTTGCGCCAGCACGCCGGTCCCGGTCACTGGAACGACATGGACATGCTGGTCGTGGGCAAGGGCCTGAGCGAGGACGAGGACAAGTCGCATTTCTCGGCTTGGGCCATGCTGGCGTCGCCGCTCATCCTCGGCAACGACGTGCGGTCGATGCCGGCCGCCACCCACCGCATTCTCACCAATGCCGGGGCGATCGCCATCAACCAGGACAAGCTCGGTGTATCGGCGTGGCGCTTCCTGCAGGCCGGCGATATCGAATACTGGGCCAAGCCGCTGGCCGGTGACGAGTGGGCGCTGATGGTGATGAATCGCGGCGCGCAGGCGGTGCCGGTAAGCTTCGACTGGGCCGCGTATCACATCAATGATGACCTCAGCAAGCGCACGGCGGACTTCAAGACGAAGCCTTATGCGTGGACCGACGTCTGGACCGGCAAGACCGGCGACACCACGCGCAAGCTCGAAGCCAAGGTGCCATCGCACGGCACGCTACTGCTGCGCCTGAAGTTGAAGACTTAAGCTACACTGAAATCCCGTTCAATCCGAGGTCAAAAATATGAAGAATAGCCTTATTGTTTCGCTCATCACCAGCGCGGTGCTGGCGCTGTCCGGCGCCGCCGCACAGGCGGCAGACGCCAAGCCGGCCGTCATCGACGGCAAGGCGTGCAGCATTACCCCGGCGCCACGCACCGTCGAATACCCGTGGATGTCGATCGCCCGCTGGCAAGCCATGTTCCAGGAAGATATCGAGGTCGCGGAGACCGGCAAGGTGGACCTGCTGTTCGTGGGCGATTCCATCACCGAGGGGTGGAACAAGAAAATATGGGATAAATCGTTTGGCAAGTGGAAGACGGCCAACTTCGGCATCGGCGGCGACCACACCGGCAATGTGCTCTGGCGGCTCGACAACGGCCAGGCCGGCAAGCTGTCGCCCAAGCTCGTGGTGCTCACCATCGGCGTCAATAACTTCTTCCACTGCCAGGCCAATCCCGAGCAGGTGTTCGACGGCGTCAAGGCGGTGGTGACCAAGCTGCGCACGCTGTATCCGAACGCGCGCATCCTGCTCAACGCCGTGCTGCCGTACGAGCAATCGGCGGCCAGCCCCAAGCGTGAGCAGATCATCGAACTCAATCGCCTGATCGCCACGCTCGATGACGGCAAATCCATCGTTTTCAAGGACTACGGCAAGAAGTTCCTGCAAGCGAACGGCGACATGTCGCCCACCATCATGGCCGACTACCTTCACCCCACGCCCAAGGGCTACCAGGTGTGGTCTGACGCCATGCTGCCCGATATTAAAAAGCTGATGAAATAAGATGGCGCTGACTCCCCGCCTGGCTGCGCTGGCAGTCCCCGCCACCGCAGCCGCGTTGGCGTTCGCCTGTGCCGCTGTAGTCACCGCTGCGGTACTAACAGCGGCGCCAGCCTGGGCCGCCACGACAGGCACGGCAGGCACCAGCATCACCGGCGCCGATCCGCGCGTGGCCCGCACCGGCCGCAGCCAGGTCCAGCCCGACGGCGCCGTGTACTTCGCGTACCCGGGCGTGGGCTTTGCCGTGGCCTTCGACGGTACGCGCGTGGCGATGGCGGTCAATGCCAGCAGCGAGAACAGCTACGTTGACGTGATGGTCGATGGCGGCGCTGCGCGCAAAGTGCACCTGGCCAAAGGCACGCAAACGCTGGTGCTGGCCGAAGGACTGGTCGCCGGTCCGCACCGGGTGGAGGTCGTCAACCGTTCCGAAGCCTGGCTGGGCAAGGCCACTGTGCAGCGCTTCGACACCGATGGTGCCTGGCTGCCGGCGCCCGCGCTGCCGCAGCGCAAACTGCTGGTGATGGGCGATTCGGTCACGTGCGGCGAAGCAATCGACCGCGTGCCGGGCGCGAAGAAGGAAGCGTCGTGGTGGGATGCGCGCGCCACTTACGGCATGCTGCTGGCGCGCGACCTGCAAGCGCAGGTGCAGCTGGTGTGCGCCGGGGGCAGGGGACTGGTGCGCACGTGGGACAACCATACCGACCAGCTCAATCTGCCCGACTACTACCAGCTGGCCATCGCCGACCAGCAGCAGCCGGTCAAGTGGGACCAGCGCCAGTACCATCCGGATTTGATTATCAGCGCCATCGGCACCAACGATTTCAACGTCGGCATTCCCGAGCGTGAACTGTATGTCGGCACCTACGTGCGGCTGGTGCGCACGCTGTTGGCCGACCATCCGCAAGCGAAGATCGTGCTGACCGAAGGCGCGATGCTGAAGAACGAACGCAAGGCGGCGCTGGTGGCATACCTCGCCGAGACGGTGCGCCGCGTGGGCGATCCGCGCGTGCAGGCGGTGCCTTCAACCACCTACCCGGGCGACCCGCAGGACGCCCACCCCACGCGCGAACAGCACGCCGCCATGGCCCGCGACCTGGCGCCGCAGATGCGCAAGGTGATGGGCTGGTAATACGCCAATCGGCATTGCACAAGCCAGCGATACACAAGCGGCGCTGCAAGGGCTGCTCAAGTGATGGCGCCTGCCGCGGCGGCTAACGCGGCTCATGCCAGCAAACGCCCCAGTACCGGCGCCAGCAGCACCATCAAGATCCCGCTGAAGATCATCGTCAGGCTGGCCACAGCGCCTTCCTGCGGGCCGATCTTGCGCGCCACGCTCATGCCGAAGCCGTGGGCCGCCGCACCGAAAGGCGCGCTGCGGGCCACCCGCATCCGCAGCGGCAGCAGGCCAAGCAATACCTGTCCCAGCAAGATCCCGAACAGGCCGGTGATCATCACGAACACGCCGGTCAACTGCGATTCGCCGCCGAGGTGGCGCGTGGCTTCCAGCGCGAACGGCGTGGACACCGATCGCGCCAGCAGGCTGTGGGCGGCATTGGCGTCGAGGCCGAGCAGGCGGCTCAGCAGCAGCGTACTGCCCAGCGAGACCACGATGCCGGCACAACTGCCCAGGCCCAGCGCCAGCCAGTGCCGCCTGATCAACTCGCGCTGCTGGTAGATCGGCAGCGCAAAGGCGACGGTGGCAGGGCCCAGCAGCCAGGGCAGCCAGCGTGTATCGCCAAAATATTGCGAGAACGGGGTCGAGGTCAGTTCGATCAGGGCAATCAGGATCGCTGACGTGGTGATCGCGGGCGTGAGCCAGAAGTACTGGTAGCGGCGGTGCAGCGCCTGGTTGGCGTAGAACAGCACCACGGTGAGCACCAGGTAGAGAAACGGTTTCATGCCGGCTGCTCCTGGCGGATTTGACGAACACCGCGCAGCTTGCGCAGCCGCACCCGCCGCTCGAACTTGCATACCCACTCGACGGTCAAGGCAGTGGCCAGCAGCACCGAAATGAAACCGATGCCGATCGCCGCGAACAGCCGCACGCCCTCGCGTTCCAACAGCGCGGTGAACTGCACCACCGAGACGATCAGCGGGATGAAGAACAGCAGCATGTTCGACAGCAGCCACTCGGCGCCATGGTCCACCACCGACGGCCGTACCACGCCCGCCAGCAGCAGCGCCACCATGACCAGCAGACCCACCACGCCGCCGGAAAACGGCAGGTGCAGCCAGGCAGCGATGCGGTCGCAGGCGTACCAGATGGCGATCAGTAGCGCGATCTGCAGTACGGTATACACGAATCGGGAGACGGAAGAGGTTTTCATGCAGCCATTCTAGGCGTGGCTAATCAAAAGATAAAATGAATTAAAATTATGAAAATTATTCTATATTGGAATAGATCATGGATTTGCGTTCCTTGCGGTATTTCGTCGCAGTCGTGGACCACCAGGGTTTCAGCCGCGCTGCCGAGCAGTTGCACGTGACCCAGCCCACGGTCAGCAAGATGATTGCCCAGCTCGAGCAGTCGCTTGACCTGGTGCTGCTCGAACGCATCGGCAAGCGCTTCACGCTGACCGACGCCGGCCAGGTGGTGCTGGCGCGGGGCAGGGCGCTGCTGGCCATGCACGCGGAACTGAACGTGGAGCTGGCCGATTTGCAGCAACTGCGGCGCGGCGAATTACGCCTGGGGGTGACGCAACAGGCGCACCAGCCGCTGGCGCCGCTGCTGGCGGCGTACCACCGCCAGTATCCGGACCTGGAACTCAAACTGTTCGAGGACGGCACCCAGGCGATCGAAACCAACCTGCGCAATGGCACGCTGGAAATGGGCTCGCTGCTCGACTACGCCGGCAACGCCCACATCTGGACCGAGTTCGATTCGCTGCCGCTGGTGTCGTCGCCGTTGTGCGTGCTGGCACCGCTGGCGTCGCCCTGGCGCGGCCAGTCCACGATCGCGCTGCGCGAACTGGCCGACAGCCCGTTCATTTTTTACGGCGCGTCGTTCGCCCTCAACGACATCGTTACCGACGCCTGCGCTGCCGCCGGCTTCCAGCCCAGGATCAGCGGGCGCAGCGGCCAGTGGGACTTCGTCGCCTCGCTGGTCCGCCTCGGCGTGGGTGTCGCCATCCTGCCCAAGCTGTTCTGCGACACCCTGCCACAGGGCCAGTTCTCGATCGCCACGCTGACCGAACCCGCGCTCGACTGGAAACTGCGGCTGGCCTGGCGCCGCAACAGCCACCTGTCGTTTGCCGCCCGCGCCTGGCTCAACCTCGCCCGCACCACGTGATTTTGTTGTTCAACTTCAGGGTCAGTGCCGACATTTGGACACGAACCCAGCCACGCTGCCCGAAACATGCCCAAAAAAGTTCCCCAATGTCCGAATGTCGGCACTGACCCCGAATTGTGATCCCGAATTGGTTGTTCATGCCTTGATTTGTGCAGTTCGTCGCAATTTCTCGGGTGGGCGTGCTCGCGGCGTTATGATTGTGGAATCATCAGCCAGGGATAGATCATGAAGAGGATTTTCCAGTTCGGTTTGCTATTTGCTGCGGCGTGCGCGTTGTTCGGGCGCGCCTCGGCTGCCGACGACAACAGCGAAACCCGTACCGTCAGCATCGATGCGCGCGTGGTGCGGGTCAAGATCGATGGCATGGTCGATGTCCGGCTGCGCCAGGGCGACACGCCGTCGCTCAAGATCACCGGCGACAAGCGCTATATGGACCGGCTGACCTACGCACAGAGCGGCGATACGCTGCACCTGGAAACCGACGGCGGGCGCGGCATCAAGATCAATACCAGCAACGGCGCCCGCGCCGAGATGGTGCTGCCCAACCTGCGGCAGGTGGTGGTGGAGGGGCTGGGCGCCACTGATATCAGCGGCTTCTCCGGCCAGGAGCTGGAACTGGTGCTCGATGGCGCCGGCAGCATGAAGGCCACGGTCGATTACAAGACCGTGCGTGCCAAGCTCGGCGGCGTGGGCAAGATGAATTTGTGGATCAGCGAAAACGAACGCATCGACCTCGACCTGGGAGGCGCCGGCAATATCGTCCTCGGCGGACGCGGCAAGCTGCTCAAGGCCGACCTGGGCGGACTCGGCGGCTTGAATGCGCAGAAGTTCACGGCCGACAGTGTCCAGCTCGATCTGAGCGGCCTCGGCAACGCTACCGTCACCGCCACCACCAACGCCAAGCTCGACCTGAGCGGTCTCGGTTCCGTCACCGTGTACGGCAAGCCGCTCAACCGCGAAGTGTCGGTTGACGGCCTCGGCAAGGTCAACTGGAAGTGAGCCCGCATCAACGCACCATAGCTAAAACGATATGAAAAAATTCATCCTGGCGATCTGTCTCGCCCTGGGCCTGCACCAAGCCGCGCTGGCCGGCTTCCTGGAAGGCGCCACCGCCTACAACAACAAGAACTACGGCACCGCGCTGAAGGAAATCACGCCGCTGGCAAAAGCCGGCAATGCCGATGCCCAGCACCTGCTGGGCCTGATGTATTACATGGGGCGCGGTGTGCCGCAGGATTATCCGCAAGCGTTCCAGTGGCACCGCAAGGCTGCGCTGCAAGGCAAGGCCGACGCCCAGTACGTGGTCGGCGCCATGTACTACACCGGCAACGCGGTGATCCAGGACCACAAGCAGGCAGTCAGCTGGTTCCGCAAGGCGGCCCAGCAAGGCCACGGCGAAGCGCTGCAAACCATGGGCCTGATGTACCGCTATCACATTGGCGGCGTGCCGCAGGATAACGTGATCGCTTACATGCTGTGGAACCTGGCCGCCGCCCGCAGCGCCCCCAACGCGGCCGAACAGCGCGCAGCCGTGGTCAAGCACATGACGCCGGAGCAGATCGAGGAAGGGCAGGCGCTGTCGGCGCGCTGGAAGCCGAATTCGCCCCTGCCCACCAAATCACGGACCGGGGGAGATGGCAACTGAAGTTACAGCTTCATCGTTAATCCCACCTGGAACCCGCGTCCCGGCAGCGGCGCAATGTATTTCAATGGCGAGTTGTGCGGCCGCGCATCGTCATCGAGCAGGTTGGAGCCGCTGATGAATACTTCGAGCCCGGTCACACGCGCGTAAGGCAACGCGATTGCGCGGCTGACCTGGAAGTTCACCATGTTGTAGGCGTCGAGCGGCACTTCGTTGCTCACGCTTTTGCCCAGGTATTTCTGCTTGTCGTAGTACGTGCTCGACAGGCGGGCCTTCCAGCCGCTGTTCTCCCACGCCACGTTGGCGCCATAGCGGTTGGTTGGCATATTGGGCAGGTATTCGCCATCGTTTTGCGTGCGCAGCCGGTCCGGGTGGTCGGCCTTGTTCTTGACCAGGTCGGCAAACGCCGACACGTTCAGCTTGCCGTAGGCGCCCAGGCTGAGCTCCTGCGACGCATCGAGCTCGAAGCCCTTGACGGTCGTGTCGGTCTGCTTCCAGTACTTGAGCGGCAGGCGGTTGCCGGTCTGCAGGCCCGAGTGGCCAAGGTACAGGTAATTGTCGTATTTCATCTGGTAGGCGGTACCGCTCAATTTGAAGCCGCCAACGCCAAACAGCACGGTCAATTCGGTATTGCGGGAACGCTCAGCTTTCAGGTTCTGGTGGCCTTCCTCCTGCGTCATGATCGAGTAGTGGCGGTTGCTCGCGTACAGCTCGTTGATATCGGGCGCGCGCTCCGACGAACCGTACCGCAGCTTGGCGCCCCACAATTTGCCGAGCTCGAACGCGGCGCCGATGTTGTAGTTGTTCAGGCTGAACTCGCGGTCGGCCAATTTGGTGTTGGCGGCATTGCGCGAGGTCTTGAACGCGCTGTTCTCGATCTCGTGTTCCACTTTCTCGTGGCGGAAACCGGCGTCGAACGATGCCCAGTCGAAGTCGAGGTTCTGCCTGATGAACAGCGCGCGGCTGGCAGTGCCCACATTGGGCAGGTACAGCTGCGGACCGCTGCCGGTCACATCGCGCGACCGGTACGACAGGCCGACCAGGCCATGCAAGGCCCCGGCGCGGCGCTGCGCCAGCAGCAGCTCGGCCTGGGTGGTATCGAACGCGTACTCGTTGGCGTTGGTCGGGCCGATGTACTCGCCCGACGTATTGTTCAGGCGCGAGACGCGCAGATCGAGACTTTCCACGTACGGCGCCGGCTCGCGCAGCTTGCCTTCCAGCGCATACTTGTCCTGGCGGATTTTCACGCCGACCGGCAGTCCCTCATCGTAGTTGGCACCGAACGACTTGTTCTCCATCGAAAAGCCCGGCACGCCGTACTTGCTTTCCTTCGAGTCCAGGCTCACGCCCAAGTAGCCCTGGTCGAAGAAATAGGTGGTGCCCACGCCGAAGTGCGAGTTGTTCGAGTAGCTGTTGCCGAGCCTGCCGTGGTAGTCGGGCGTGACATCGTTGTTGATCTTGTTTTCGACCGTGCGCGGCGTGCCGGGCACGTACGCCGGGTTGGCTGGATTGATGTACGTTTTACGCTGCCACACCGAGGTCGGGTTGTTGGTGTAGAAGGAAAAATCGCCATCGGCCCAGTCAGGATTTTCCGTGATGAATTGCTCGATGAACGGCTGCGACGCCTTGTTGTACACCTGCTGGATACGCGCCTCTTTCTGGCAGCTGTCGGCAAGAAACGTATTGACGCCGCCGTTGGCCGGGAACAGCCCGGTATTGCACACGGCCGCCTTGCTGTTGCCGGGAATGTCGTAGTGGCCGATGCTCTGGAACGACAGCTGGATATTGGTCGAGAAATTCTTGCCGTTGTTGACGTTCAGGCGCAGGCCCTGGGCGTCGGCATCGTTGTGGCCCTTGCGCAGCACCAGTTCCAGTTCGTGGTCCTGTTCCTCCATCGTGCGCGACAGCAGTCCGGAATCGACATTGACGCTGCCGCCGATGGCGTTGCCGCCGTAGCGCACGCTGTCCGATGATTTGCTGACGGTGGCGCCGCGCGCAAACAGCGGGTCGAACGGAATGTTGATGTCGCCGCTGATAGCGTTCATGCCCAGGATCGACTGGCCGTCTTCGAGGATTTGCACGCGGCTGCCGGACAGGCTGCGGATCACCGGCGCGCCGGCATTGGGGCCGAAGGCGCTGCTTTGCACGCCAGAGACGTGTTCGAGCATGTCGCCGAGCGTGCGGTTCTGGGCGCGGTCGTTCTGGACCGTGACGCTGGTGTCGCTGCCGACCGGCTTGTCGGCGCGGACTTCAACGGTCTGCAGGGTGGTGTCGTCGGCCGCGTAGGCGCTTGAAAATGTGGACAGAATGGCGGCTGCAAGTACGTGATGGCGCATGATTCCTGGCAATGGTCGGAGGGTTGGTGTGGGCGCGGCCCGGCGAAATGGGGCAGGGCAGCAGCACAGAAGTGTTAATGCAAAACTGTTGCAATAATAACGGCCAAGCATCATTGTTGCAAGTCGATTGCATTAATCGCGGCATTGAAAGCATGCCGCGCAGCCGTGCGCCCGCCTGCGTGGCGCTGTAGCCTCGCGTACAATCTTTTCTTTAAAATTTGCAGAGGTCCACCATGCGCGCGATTGAAATCACCCAACCCGGTTCGCCCGAAGTGCTGAAGCTGTGCGAGCGCCCCATGCCGGTCGTGAAAACCGGCGAAGTGCTGATCAAGGTGCACGTGGCCGGCATCAACCGCCCCGACGTCTTCCAACGCAAGGGCGCTTACGCGCCGCCACCGGGCGCGTCGGATTTGCCAGGACTGGAAGTAGCCGGCGAGATCGTCGACGGCGACCTCGACTACTCTACCTTCGACATCGGCGACCACGTGTGCGCGCTGGTGCAGGGCGGTGGTTACGCCGAATACTGCGTGGCGCCCATCGAGCAGGTGCTGCCCGTGCCCAAGGGTTGGAGCATGCTGGAAGCGGCGACGATTCCGGAAAACTATTTCACCGTGTGGAGCAATGTATTCGACCGCGCCCGGTTGACCGGTGGCGAAACCCTGCTGGTGCAGGGCGGTACCTCCGGTATCGGCGTGGCGGCGATCCAGCTGGCCAGCGCCCTGGGTCACCGCGTGTTTGCCACCGCCGGCAGCGCCGACAAGATCGCTGCATGCCAGGAACTGGGCGCCGAGCGCGGCATCAATTACAAGACCGAGGATTTCGTTGACGTGGTCAAGTCGCTGACCAACGACCGTGGCGTCGATGTAATCCTCGACATGGTGGGCGGCGACTACGTGCCGCGCGAAGTGGCGTGCCTGGCCGATGATGGCCGCATCGCGCTGATCGCCACGCTGGGCGGCGCCAAGACCACGCTGGACCTGGGGCAGATGCTGTATCGCCGCCTGACCATCACCGGTGCCACGCTGCGACCGCGTTCGGTGGAGTTCAAGGGCGCGATAGCCAAAAACCTGCTCAAGCACGTGTGGCCGTTGATGGCCGAGCGCAAGATCAAGCCGGTGATCCACACGGTGTTTCCGCTCGAGCAGGCGGCCAGGGCGCATGAACTGATGGAAAGCAGCACCCACGTCGGCAAGATCATGCTGCAAGTGATTTAAGCACGTAGCTCTTGCAACCAAAACAACAAATTCACCGATGCAAGTTTGACCCACTGTCGGCGGGCGCGGTAAAATCATAGGTTATTGAAAATTTAGGCTACTATGCGACGCAAACTCGTTATCGGCAATTGGAAAATGAACGGCAACCGCGCCGCCAACGCGGCCTTGTTGTCCGGCATCGTCTCCGGCCTCAAGGATGTCAACGACCGCGCCGATTGCGCGGTCTGCGTGCCTGCCCCCTACCTCGCCCAGTGCGAACAGGAATTGAATGCCACCCCGGTCGCCTGGGGCGGCCAGGACCTGTCGATCCACGCCAGCGGCGCCTATACTGGTGAAGTGGCAGCGGCCATGCTGACCGACTTCGGTTCGAAATACGTGCTGGTCGGCCACTCCGAGCGTCGTGCGTATCACGGCGAGACCAATGAGCTGGTTGCGCAAAAAGCCGTGGTGGCGCTGGCCGCCGGCCTCACCCCCGTGATCTGCGTGGGCGAGACCCTGGACGACCGCGAAGCGGGCAATACCGAAACCGTGATCTGCGCCCAGTTGCAGGCTGCGCTTGACGTCATCCCGGTCGATCAGCTCGATAAAGTCGTGCTGGCCTACGAGCCGGTGTGGGCGATCGGCACCGGCAAGACCGCCACCCCGCAGATGGCCCAGGAAGCGCATTTCTTCCTGCGCGGCTGCGTGGCCAAGAAAAGCGAGCAGGTCGCTGCCAAGATCCAGATCCTGTACGGCGGCAGCATGAAGCCGGACAACGCGGTCGAACTGCTGGCCCAGGCCGACATCGACGGCGGCCTGATCGGCGGCGCCGCACTGAAGGCAGCAGATTTCCTCGCCATCATCCACGCCTGAGCAGGACATTAAGGGTTTACCCTTAACGAGAAGTACTGTTGTAAAAATGCAGTTAATCCAGCCTGTCGCGCGCTATTGGCAGGTTGGAAACAAAACGATACAAAACTATTTAATTTTGAATGGAATATCATGAGCAGCATGTTCAACCTGGTAGTCATCATCCAAGTCGTCTCGGCCCTGGCCATTATCGGCCTCGTCTTGCTGCAGCACGGTAAGGGCGCCGATATGGGCGCAGCCTTCGGCTCCGGCGCTTCCGGCAGCCTGTTCGGCGCCACCGGCTCCTCGAACTTCATGTCCAAGTCCACCGGTGTGGCAGCGGCGATCTTCTTCAGCGCCACCCTGGCCCTGGCGTACATCTCCACCCAGCACAACAACGGCGCCGTCAGCGGCGGCGTGATGGACAAGGCCCTGCCAACCGTACCGGCAACCGCGCCAACCACCGGTTCGGCCGGCATTCCGAACGCGCCGACGCCCGCGCCTGCAGCACCTGCCGGGCAGCCAACTGCGCCGGCTGCACAAACTCCTGCACCGGCTCCTGCAAATTCCATCCCAAAGTAATATAATAGCGGTCTTGGAATACAACGTTGGGCAACAAAGGCAGTACGTTGCTCAATGTTTTGGCAGTTATCGGCAGTGACACGCAGTGAAATGGCGCATTGGTGGGCAAAAGTTAAACCAGTGTACCGAGAAGTAAATATTTATCGTTTTTCTTCTTGTTTTTTCGCAATACGGCATTAACAAGCCGGCAGAAACGCAGTAGAATAGCGGCCTTAGAATGCCGACGTGGTGAAATTGGTAGACACGCTATCTTGAGGGGGTAGTGGCGCAAGCTGTACGAGTTCGAGTCTCGTCGTCGGCACCAAAAATTTAGAGGCCAGCAAGGGAGTAGTGCCTGAGCTGGCTTTTTTACGAGGATGTGTCGTTCGATCCTGGTCTAAGTTGTACGATTGGGGCGAACGTAAAGAGCACCGCAAAACATCGCAGTGTGGTCCTTCAAACCAAGCGTTCAATAAAAGCTCATCAATCGTGAACCTCGAAAATTATCTCCCCGTTCTGTTGTTCATCCTCGTCGGTCTCGGCGTAGGTATCCTTCCCCAGGTGCTGGGCCACGTGCTCGGACCAAACAAGCCTGACTTCGCCAAACTGTCCCCGTATGAATGCGGCTTCGAAGCTTTCGAAGATGCGCGCATGAAATTCGACGTGCGTTACTACCTCGTCGCTATCCTCTTTATTTTGTTCGATCTGGAAACGGCATTCTTCTTCCCCTGGGGCGTCTCCGTGCGCGAACTGGGCTGGAACGGATTCCTGGTGATGATGAGCTTCATCGCTGAATTCGTGGTCGGTTTTTGGTATATCTGGAAGAAAGGTGCCCTTGATTGGGAATAAGCCATGGCTATTGAAGGCGTATTAAACGAAGGTTTCATCACTACCTCGGCTGACAAGCTGATCAACTGGGCGCGTACGGGTTCGATGTTCCCGATGACGTTCGGTCTGGCCTGCTGTGCGGTTGAAATGATGCACGTGGGCGCGGCCCGTTATGACATGGACCGCTTCGGCGTGGTGTTCCGTCCTTCGCCGCGTCAGTCCGACGTGATGATCGTGGCCGGCACGCTGTGCAACAAGATGGCCCCTGCGCTGCGCAAGGTCTACGACCAGATGCCGGAACCGCGCTGGGTCATCTCGATGGGCACCTGTGCCAATGGCGGCGGCTACTACCACTACTCGTACTCGGTTGTACGCGGCTGCGATCGCATCGTGCCGGTCGACGTGTACGTGCCAGGCTGTCCGCCCACCGCTGAGGCGCTGCTGTACGGCATCATGCAGCTGCAGAACAAGATCAAGCGTACCAACACCATCGCACGATGACTACCAAATTAGAACAACTCCAAACCGCCCTCGGCACTGCCCTGGGCGAACGCGTTAGTACGGTCGTGGCGCTCGGCGAGATCACCATCACCGTC
Source organism: Duganella zoogloeoides (assembly GCF_034479515.1). Lineage (NCBI taxonomy): Bacteria > Pseudomonadati > Pseudomonadota > Betaproteobacteria > Burkholderiales > Oxalobacteraceae > Duganella > Duganella zoogloeoides. The sequence continues at coordinate 4,026,195 of NZ_CP140152.1, read as the reverse complement.
AAGCAAGCCGACTACTATGGCGTGATGCAGACCCTGCGCGACGATGCGTCGCTCGGTTTCGAGCAGGCCATCGACCTGTGCGGCGTCGATTACATGACCTATGGCGAAGGCAGCTGGGACGGCCAGCGTTTCGCGGTCGTGATCCACCTGCTGTCGCTCAAGTACAACTGGCGCGTGCGCGTGCGCTGCTTTGCGCAGGATGACGACATGCCGGTATTCCCGTCACTGACGCCGCTGTGGCGCTGCCTGAACTGGTTCGAACGCGAAGCGTTCGACATGTTCGGCATCCTGTTCGAGAACCACAACGACTTGCGCCGTATCCTCACCGATTACGGTTTCATCGGCCACCCGTTCCGCAAGGACTTCCCGGTGTCGGGCTATGTCGAAATGCGTTACGACCCCGAGCAGAAGCGCGTGATCTACCAGCCGGTCACCATCGAGCCGCGTGAAAACGTGCCGCGCGTGATCCGCGAAGAAAACTACGGGATTAAATAATGGCTGAGATTAAGAATTACACCCTGAACTTCGGTCCGCAACACCCGGCCGCGCACGGCGTGCTGCGCCTGGTGCTTGAGCTCGACGGTGAAGTGATCCAGCGCGCCGACCCGCACATCGGCCTGCTGCACCGCGGTACCGAGAAGCTGGCCGAGCAAAAGACCTACCTGCAGTCGGTGCCGTACATGGACCGCCTCGATTACGTGTCGATGATGTGCAACGAGCACGCGTACGTGATGGCAATCGAAAAGCTGCTGGGCCTGGAAGTGCCGCTGCGCGCGCAATACATCCGCGTGATGTTCGATGAAATCACCCGTATCCTGAACCACCTGATGTGGCTCGGTGCGCACGCGCTCGACGTCGGTGCCATGGGCCCGTTCCTGTACTGCTTCCGCGACCGCGAAGACTTGTTCGACGTGTACGAAGCCGTATCGGGCGCGCGCATGCACGCGGCCTACTACCGCCCGGGCGGCGTGTACCGCGACCTGCCGGACGCGATGCCGCAGCACAAGCCATCGATCATCCGTTCGGCCAAGGCGATTGCCGACCTGAACGAACACCGCCAGGGTTCGGTACTCGACTTCATCGAAGCGTTCACCAACCGTTTCCCAGGCTACGTGGACGAGTACGAAACCCTGTTGACCGATAATCGAATCTGGAAGCAACGGACCGTCGGCATCGGTGTCGTGACGCCGGAAGATGCGCTGGCGATGGGCTTTACCGGCGCCATGCTGCGCGGTTCGGGCATCCAGTGGGATCTGCGCAAGCACCAGCCGTACGAAGTGTACGACCTGATGGACTTCGACGTGGCCATCGGCACCAACGGCGACTGCTACGACCGCTACCTGGTGCGCGTGGAAGAACTGCGCCAGTCGAACAAGATCATCAAGCAGTGCGTGGAGTGGTTGCGCAACAACCCGGGTCCGGTCATCACCAGCAACCACAAGGTTGCCCCGCCTAGCCGCGTGGACATGAAGACCAACATGGAATCGCTGATTCACCACTTCAAGCTGTTTACCGAAGGCTTCCACGTGCCACCAGGCGAAGCGTATGCCGCCGTGGAACACCCGAAAGGCGAGTTTGGCGTGTACCTGCTGTCGGACGGCGCCAACAAGCCATACCGCATGAAGTTGCGCACGCCAGACTATGTGCACCTGCAAGCGCTGGACGAAATGTCGCGCGGCCACATGATTGCCGACGCCGTGACCATCATCGGTACGCAGGACATCGTGTTCGGCAGTATTGACCGCTAAGAGGCAAAAAGTATGTTGTTATCAGAGCAGTGCTATCAAAAAATCGACCGCGAGCTGGCCAAGTACCCGGACGACCAGCGTCAGTCCGCCGTGATGGCGGCGCTGGCGCACGCCCAGGTCGAACTGGGCTGGATCTCGCCGGAAACCATGCAGGAACTGGCCGACTACATCCGCATGCCGGCAATCGCGGTGCAGGAAGTGGCCACTTTCTACAATATGTACAACCTCAAGCCCATCGGCAAGCACAAGATCACCGTGTGCACCAACCTGCCATGCGCCTTGTCCGGTGGCGAGCGCGCTGCGCAGCACCTCAAGCAAAAGCTGGGCATCGACTACCGTGGCACCACGGACGACGGCGAATTCACGCTGATGGAAGGGGAGTGCATGGGCGCCTGCGGCGACGCACCGGTGCTGCTGGTGAACAATCACCGCATGTGTAGCTTCATGTCCAACGATAAAATCGACACCCTGGTCGGTGAACTGAGCGGGAGCGCCAAATGACGTCACTCCACAATCGTCACATCGATCCTGTCATTCTCGCCGGCCTCGACGGCGAAAACTGGCACCTCGAAGATTACGTCAAGCGCGGCGGCTACAGCGCCCTGCGCCGCATCATCGAAGAAAAGATCACCCCGGAACAGATCATCGCCGACCTGAAAGCGTCGTCGCTGCGCGGCCGTGGCGGTGCGGGCTTCCCGACCGGCCTGAAATGGAGCTTCATGCCCCGTCAGTTCCCGGGCCAGAAGTACCTGGTATGTAATACAGATGAGGGCGAGCCTGGCACTTTCAAGGACCGCGACATCATCCGTTACAACCCGCATGCACTGATCGAAGGCATGGCCATCGGCGCGTACGCGATGGGCATCACCGTCGGCTACAACTACATCCACGGCGAAATTTTCGCCGAGTACCAGCTGTTTGAAGAAGCGCTGGAAGAGGCGCGCGCTGCCGGCTTCCTGGGCAACAACATCATGGGTAGCGAGTTCAGCTTCCAGCTGCACGCGCACCACGGTTACGGCGCCTACATCTGCGGCGAAGAAACTGCGCTGCTCGAATCCCTGGAAGGCAAGAAGGGTCAGCCACGCTTCAAGCCGCCGTTCCCGGCGTCGTTCGGCCTGTACGGCAAGCCAACCACGATCAACAACACCGAGACCTTTGCAGCGGTGCCGTTCATCCTGAACATGGGCCCGGAAAAATACCTGGCCATCGGTCGTCCGAACAACGGCGGTTCCAAGATCTTCTCGATCTCGGGCGACGTCGAACGTCCGGGCAACTACGAAGTCCCGCTGGGCACCCCGTTTGCCAAGCTGCTCGAGCTCGCTGGCGGCATGCGCGGCGGCAAAAAGATCAAGGCCGTGATTCCTGGCGGTTCCTCGTCGCCGGTGATCCGTGGCGAGATCATGATGCAAACCGACCTCGACTATGATTCGATCGCCAAGGCGGGCTCGATGCTCGGTTCGGGCGCGGTCATCGTCATGGACGAAACCCGTTGCATGGTCAAGGCCATGGAACGCCTGGCGTACTTCTATTTCGAAGAGTCGTGCGGCCAGTGCACCCCTTGCCGCGAAGGCACGGGCTGGATGTACCGCATGATCCATCGCATCGAAAACGGCCAGGGCCGTGCTTCCGATCTGGACGTGCTGAACTCCATTTGCGACAACATCCAGGGCCGCACGATTTGCGCGCTGGGCGACGCTGCGGCGATGCCGATGCGTGCGTTCATCAAGCAGTTCCGCGAAGAATTTGAACACCATATCGAGCACAAGAATTGCTGTGTGCCCGCATATATCTAAAAGCTGGTAACAATCACCATGGTTGAAATCGAAATAGACGGCAAAAAAGTCGAAGTCCCTGCTGGTAGCATGGTGATGGACGCCGCCAACAAGCTGGGGACGTACATCCCGCACTTCTGCTATCACAAGAAATTGTCGATCGCCGCCAACTGCCGCATGTGCCTGGTCGAAGTGGAAAAAGCACCGAAGCCGCTGCCTGCCTGCGCCACGCCGGTATCGGCCGGCATGATCGTGCGTTCTGCGTCCGACAAGGCTGTGCAGGCACAGAAGTCGGTGATGGAATTCCTCTTGATTAACCACCCGCTGGACTGCCCGATCTGCGATCAGGGCGGCGAGTGCCAGTTGCAAGACTTGGCAGTTGGTTACGGCAAGAGCGAATCGCGCTACGAAGAAGACAAGCGCGTGGTCGTGCCGAAAGACGCCGGCCCGCTGGTCTCGATGCAGGAGATGGCGCGCTGCATCCAGTGCACCCGTTGCGTACGTTTTGGCCAGGAAGTGGCCGGCGTGATGGAACTGGGCATGATCGGCCGTGGCGAACACTCGGAAATCACCTCGTTTGTCGGCCAGACCGTCAACTCGGAAATGTCCGGCAACATGATCGACCTGTGCCCGGTCGGCGCGCTGACGTCGAAGCCATTCCGCTACAGCGCCCGTTCGTGGGAACTGTCGCGCCGCAAATCGGTCTCGCCGCATGACGGCCTGGGCGCTAACCTGATCGTGCAAGTCAAGGGCGGCAAGGTCAAGCGCGTGCTGCCGCTGGAAAATGACGCCGTCAACGAGTGCTGGATTTCCGACAAGGACCGCTTCTCGTACGAAGGCCTGGAAGCCGCCGACCGCCTGACCCAGCCTATGCTCAAGCAAGGCGGCGAGTGGAAAGAAGTCGATTGGCAGACCGCGCTCGAATACGTGGCGCACGGCCTGAAAAACATCCGCCACGAGCATGGCGAGAACGCGCTGGCCACCCTGGCCACGCCGCACTCCACGCTCGAAGAACTGCACCTGCTGCAAAAGCTCACCCGCGCCATGGGTTCGACCAGCGTTGACACCCGTCTGCGCCAGTCCGACTTCTCGCTGCAAGGCGTGACGCCGTGGCTGGGCATGTCGATCAACGACTTCGGTCAGCTCGACCGCGCGTTCGTGATCGGCTCGTTCCTGCGCAAGGACCATCCGCTGCTGGCCACCCGCCTGCGCGCGGCAGTGAAGGGCGGCGCCAAGCTGTCCGTGCTGCACGCCACCGACGACGACCTGCTGATGAATGTGTCGAGCAAAGTCATCGCCGCTCCTAGCGAATGGTTATCAAGCCTGTCGCAAATCGTCGCCGCCGTTGCTGCCGCCAAGTCGGTGGCTGCACCTGCCGGTTTCGACGGCATCGAAGCATCGGACGCTGCCAAGGCAGTGGCTGCTTCGCTGGTGTCGGGCGAGCGCAAAGGTATCTTCCTCGGTAACGCTGCCGTGCAACACCCGCAAGCTGGCGCGCTGCACGCAGCGGCCCAGTGGCTGGCCGAGCAGACTGGCGCCACGCTCGGTTATCTGACCGAAGCGGCCAACACGGTCGGCGCTTACATCGTCAACGCCAACGGCGCCACCGCGCCGGCATTCACCGAAGCCAAGCAAGCCTACGTGCTGCTCAACGTCGAGCCGGAACTGGACGCACACAATCCGCAAGCCGCGATTGCCGCACTGAACAAGGCCGAAATGGTCGTGGTCATGTCCGCCTTCAAGCACGGCATGGACTACGCCGACGTGCTGCTGCCGGTCTCGCCGTTCAGCGAAACCTCGGGTACGTTCGTCAATTGCGAAGGCCGTGCGCAAAGCTTCAACGGCACCGTCAAGCCGCTGCTGGAAACCCGCCCTGCCTGGAAAGTGCTGCGCGTGCTGGGTAACATCCTCGGCCTGTCCGGTTTCGACTACGACACCTCGGAAGCGATCCGCGACGAAGTGCTGGGCGCCGGCAACTTCGACGTTGCTGCCAAGCTCAACAACAAGGCTGCGCAAGCTGCCGTGGCTTCGACCTCGGTCTCGACCGGCGTGGAACGTATCGCCGACGTGCCGATCTACTTCGCCGACGCCGTGGTGCGCCGTGCCGAGTCGCTGCAAAAGATGGCCGACGCGGCTGCGCCGAAAGCGCACCTGTCGAGCGCACTGGCGCAGCAGCTGGGCGTGGTGGCCGGCGACACCGTCAAGGTCACGCAAGGTAACGGCAGCGCAGTCCTGGTTGCCACCGTTGACGCCAAGCTGCCAGCGAACGCCGTGCGCGTTGCTGCGGCCCACCGTTCGACCGCTGCACTGGGCAGCATGTTCGGTGCCATCACCGTTGAAAAAGCAGGAGAGGTGAAATAATGGCGTTGCCTGAATTCGTCACGACGTTGCACGACCTGGGCGCCAACAGCCCGCTGGCCCCGGTCTGGCCTATTGTCTGGAACCTGATCAAGATCGTGGTGGTACTGCTGCCACTGATGGGCCTGGTTGCTTACCTGACCCTGTGGGAGCGCAAGCTGATCGGCTTCATCCAGATCCGTATCGGCCCGAACCGCGTCGGTCCCGGCGGCTTGCTGCAGCCGATCGCCGATGCACTGAAACTGCTCTTCAAAGAGATCATCACCCCGGCCAAGGCCAATCCTGGCCTGTTCGTGATCGGTCCGGTCATGACCATCATGCCGGCGCTGGCTGCCTGGGCCGTGGTGCCTTTCGGTCCCGAAGCCGTGCTGGCCAATGTGAACGCCGGCCTGCTGCTGCTGATGGCGATTACGTCGATGGAAGTCTACGGCATCATCATCGCCGGCTGGGCGTCGAACTCGAAGTACTCGTTCATGGGTGCAATGCGCGCTTCGGCACAAATGATTTCGTACGAAATCCCGATGGGCTTCGTGCTGGTCGTGGTGCTGATGATTACCGGTTCGCTCAACTTCGGCGATATCGTCGCCAGCCAGCAGGCCGGTACGATGGCTTCGCATGGCGTGAACTTCCTGTCGTGGAACTGGCTGCCGCTGCTGCCGCTGTTCGTGGTGTACCTGACCTCGGGCCTGGCCGAATGTAACCGCCACCCGTTCGACGTGGTCGAAGGCGAGTCGGAAATCGTTGCCGGTCACATGGTCGAATACTCGGGTATGGCGTACGCCATGTTCATGCTGGCCGAATACGCCAACATGATCCTGATCGCGGCCTTGGCATCGATCATGTTCCTCGGCGGCTGGTCGGCACCGTTTGCGTTCCTGGAATTCTGGGGCGGTTTCGGCGGCTTCTTCTGGTTGTTCGCCAAGACGTTCTTCCTGGTGTCCGTCTTCATCTGGGTGCGCGGTACTTTCCCACGCTACCGTTACGACCAGATCATGCGTCTGGGCTGGAAAGTGTTCATTCCGCTGACCCTGGTGTACCTGGTGTTCGTGGCTGGTTGGATGCATTCCCCATGGAATATCTGGAACTAAGGAAGAGACACAAATGGAACGCTTAAAAGACTTCATCGGCAGCTTCATGCTGACCGAACTGATCAAAGGGATGGCGCTGACGGGCAAGTATATGTTCTCGCGCAAGATCACCGTGCAGTACCCGGAAGAGAAGACGCCGATGTCGCCGCGCTTCCGTGGCCTGCATGCACTGCGCCGCTACCCGAACGGGGAAGAGCGCTGCATCGCCTGCAAACTGTGCGAAGCAGTGTGCCCGGCGATGGCGATCACGATTGAATCGGAGCAGCGCGACGACGGTTCGCGCCGCACCACGCGTTACGACATCGACCTGACCAAGTGCATCTTCTGCGGTTTCTGCGAAGAGTCGTGCCCGGTCGATTCGATCGTCGAAACGCACGTGCTGGAATACCACGGCGAAAAACGCGGCGACCTGTACTACACCAAGGAAATGCTGTTGGCCGTGGGCGATCGTTACGAAAACCAGATTGCCGAAGCACGCGCCGCGGACGCTCCTTACCGCTGACGACAGGCGGGGCAGGGCGCAGGCCGGCAACATCGGCTAGCGCCTTCTCCGCCGCAGTGGTGGTTCAAACAAAAACTGTACGTCTCTTGGGTTAGTTATGGAATTTAAAACTGCTTTGTTCTACGCCTTTGCAGCCATCATGATATTGGCTGCCACGCGCGTTATCACGGCCCGCAATCCGGTCCACGCGGCCCTGTTCCTGGTGCTGGCGTTCTTCTCGGCCGCCGGCATCTGGATGCTGCTCGAAGCCGAGTTCCTGGCCATCGTGCTGGTGCTGGTCTATGTCGGCGCGGTCATGGTGCTGTTCCTGTTCGTGGTGATGATGCTAGACATCGACACCGGCAGGCTGCGCGAAAACTTCTGGAGCTACCTGCCGGTAGCGAGCTTTGTCGGCGTGATCATCGTGCTGGAAATGGCTGCCGTGCTGTGGAAGTCGTTCCTGTCGTTCGATACCCAGGCCGTTGCTGCCGGTAACATCGGCGGCACCAAGGAACTGGGCATCCTGATCTTCACCAAATATGTTTATGGCTTCGAGATCGCTGCGGCGATCCTGCTGGTGGCCATCGTTGCCGCCGTGGCCCTGACCCTGCGCAAGCGCAAGGACACCAAACATTTCGACCCGGCTGACGCTGTCCGCGTCAAGCGTAACGACCGCCTGAAGATCGTCAAGATCGCCCCGGTCACCACGCGTGGACAAGTCGAGGCCGGTTCGGCAGAGAATAAGGAGACCCCATGACTTTATCGCTTGCTCACTACCTGGTTCTTGGCGCGATACTGTTCGCGATCTCGATCGTTGGTATTTTCCTGAACCGCAAGAACATCATCGTTCTGCTGATGGCCATCGAACTGATGCTGCTGGCAGTGAACATGAATTTCATCGCGTTCTCCCACTACCTGGGCGACGCAGCCGGCCAGATCTTTGTTTTCTTCATCCTGACCGTGGCCGCTGCTGAATCAGCGATCGGCCTCGCGATCCTGGTGGTGCTGTTCCGTAATCTGGACACCATCAATGTGGAAGACCTCGATAGGCTCAAGGGTTAATCCCGCGGCTTGGTTCTCATTTCGAAAAATAACGATTAAGGTTCATCATGGCGGGTACTCTCAACCCTAACCTCCTACTGGCCGTACCTCTGGCGCCGCTGGTCGGCTCCGCGATTGCGGGTTTGTTAGGAACCAAATTTTTTGGCAATGTCGTGGGACGCAAAACGTCGCACACGGCCACCATCCTGGGCGTGCTGATCGCCTTCATCCTGTCGGCGATGACGTTCAACGAGGTGCTGAACGGCGCCACGTACAACGGCACCGTCTACCACTGGATGACGGTGGCCGGCATCAACTTCGAGGTCGGCTTCCAGATCGATACGCTGTCGGCGATGATGATGTGCGTGGTCACGTTCGTGTCGCTGATGGTGCACATCTACACCATCGGCTACATGGCCGAAGACGAAGGCTATAACCGCTTCTTCTCGTACATCTCGCTGTTCACGTTCTCGATGCTGATGCTGGTCATGGCCAACAACTTCCTGCAGCTGTTCTTCGGCTGGGAAGCAGTGGGCCTGGTCTCGTACCTCCTGATCGGTTTCTGGTACAAGCGTCCGACCGCGATCATCGCCAACATGAAGGCGTTCCTGGTCAACCGCGTGGGCGACTTCGGCTTCATCCTCGGTATCGGCCTGCTGCTGGCGTACGCCGGCACCATGAACTACCAGGAAGTATTCGCCAAGAAGGACGAACTGGCGCTGTTGACCTTGCCTGGCACCGACTGGGCGCTGCTGACCGTTGCCTGCATCTGCCTGTTCATCGGCGCCATGGGTAAATCGGCGCAGTTCCCGCTGCACGTATGGCTGCCGGACTCGATGGAAGGTCCTACCCCGATCTCGGCACTGATCCACGCTGCAACCATGGTTACCGCCGGCATCTTCATGGTGTCGCGCATGTCGCCGCTGTTCGAACTGTCGGACACCGCGCTGTCGTTCATCCTGGTGATCGGTTCGATTACCGCGCTGTTCATGGGCTTCCTGGGCATCATCCAGAACGACATCAAGCGCGTGGTGGCTTACTCCACGCTGTCGCAGCTCGGCTACATGACCGTGGCTTTGGGTTGCTCCGCTTACTCGGTGGCCGTGTTCCACCTGATGACCCACGCATTCTTCAAGGCACTGCTGTTCCTGGGCGCCGGTTCGGTCATCATCGGCATGCACCACGACCAGGACATCCGCAACATGGGCGGCCTGCGTAAATACATGCCGATCACCTGGATCACGTCGCTGCTCGGTTCGCTGGCACTGATCGGTACGCCGTTCTTCTCGGGTTTCTACTCGAAAGACTCGATCATCGAAGCCGTGCACGAGACCCACATCTGGGGCGCCGGCTTTGCCAACTTCGCCGTACTGGCGGGTGTGTTCGTGACCGCGTTCTACTCGTTCCGCATGTACTTCCTGGTGTTCCACGGTAAAGAGCGTTTCGGCCAGGCCCATGCCCACGGTCACGATGCCCACCACCATGATGACAAGCACGCACCGAAAGCTGCCCACGGTGCGCATGATGCCCACGATGCTCATGGTCATGACGACCACCACGAGGAAGACGAAGACGACCACGCCCACCACGGCCTGGAGCCTGGCCAGAAACCGCACGAATCGCCATTCGTGGTCTGGTTCCCGCTGGTGATGCTGGCGATTCCTTCGGTCATCATCGGCTACCTGGCCATCGGCCCGATGCTGCACGGCGACTTCTTCAAGAACGTGATCTTCGTCGGTGAAAACCACAAGGCCATGGAAATCCTGGGCGAAGAGTTCCACGGCGCCATGGCGATGGCGATCCACTCGCTGAGGACCGCGCCGCTGTGGCTGGCAATTGCCGGTGTGGCCAGCGCATACTACTGCTACATGATCAATCCACGAGTACCGGCCTGGTTCTTCGCCAAGTTCACTGCAGTGCACACGCTGCTCGAGAACAAGTACTACATGGACAAGTTCAACGAGGTGGTGTTCGCCGGCGGTGCCCGCCTGCTGGGCAACGGCTTGTGGAATGTCGGCGACAAGACCCTGATCGACGGCCTGCTGGTCAACGGCAGCGCCAAGGTCGTGAACTGGTTCTCGAAGCTGGCACGTTTGGGACAGACGGGTTACATCTACCACTACGCCTTCGTGATGATCCTGGGCATCCTGGGGTTCCTGGTCTACTTCCTGCCGTTTTGGCACGCTTAATTAGCTGATACGCATAGAGATAACGAAAACCATGATGCAGTCAACCATATCTACATTACCTCCGTACCTGAGCCTGGCGATCTGGCTCCCGATCGTGTTCGGCGCGCTGATCCTGGCGCTCGGCCGCGACACCAACGCCGGCCTGGTACGTATCGGCGCGCTGATCGGCGCCATCGTCAGCTTTGCAGCAACGATTCCGCTGATTACCAATTTCGACAATGCCCACCACGGCATGCAGTTCGTGGAAAGCAGCAAGTGGATCGATACTTTCAACATCTACTACTCGCTGGGCATCGACGGCCTGTCGCTGTGGTTCGTGCCGCTGACCGCCTTCATCACGGTGATCGTGGTGATCTCGGCCTGGCAGGTGATCCAGTCGCGCGTCGCGCAGTACATGGGCGCGTTCCTGATCCTGTCCGGCCTGATGATCGGCGTGTTCTGCGCCATGGACGGCCTGCTGTTCTACTTCTTCTTCGAAGCGACCCTGATCCCGATGTACATCATCATCGGCGTGTGGGGCGGTGAAAACCGCGTGTACGCATCGTTCAAGTTCTTCCTGTACACGTTCTTCGGTTCGCTGCTCACGCTCGTTGCGATCATCTACCTGTACCGCACCACCGGCAGCTTCAACATCCTCGACTGGCACCTGGCGCCGTTGACGATGAAGGAACAGATCTTCATCTTTGCCGCGTTCTTCATGGCGTTTGCCGTGAAGGTACCGATGTTCCCGGTCCACACCTGGCTGCCGGACGTCCACGTGGAAGCGCCGACCGGCGGTTCCGCCGTGCTGGCCGCGATCATGCTGAAACTCGGGGCCTACGGGTTTCTCCGATTTTCGCTGCCGATCACCCCTGACGCGTCGCACTATCTGTCGGGCTTCGTGATCACGCTGTCGCTGATCGCCGTGATCTACATCGGCCTGGTCGCCCTGGTCCAGAAGGACATGAAGAAACTGGTGGCGTACTCGTCGATTGCGCACATGGGCTTTGTCACCCTGGGCTTCTTCATCTTCAACCCGATCGGCGTGCAGGGCGGTATCGTGCAAATGATTTCGCACGGCTTCATCTCGGGCGCCATGTTCCTGTGTATCGGTGTGCTGTACGACCAGGCCCACTCGCGCCAGATCGCCGACTACGGTGGTGTGGTCAACAAGATGCCGAAGTTCGCAGCACTGTTCGTGTTCTTCTCGATGGCCAACTGCGGCCTGCCAGCAACCTCCGGCTTCGTCGGCGAGTTCATGGTGATCCTGGGCGCAGTGCAGTACAACTTCTGGATTGGCCTGCTGGCTGCCACGGCGCTGATCTTCGGCGCGGCTTACTCGCTGTGGATGGCCAAGCGCGTGATCTTCGGCAAAGTGACCAACCACCATGTGGCCGCACTGGTCGACGTGAACGGACGCGAGTTCTTCATGCTGGGCGTGCTGGCGATTGCTGTGCTGTACATGGGCCTGTACCCGGCGCCGTTCACCGACACCATGCAAACGTCGGTGGCCGACCTGCTGGCCCATGTTGCCAAAAGCAAGTTGCCTTAAAATGAAATTGAACACCGGAACATCGAGAAAATCCTAATGATTACACCTATTCCACAAGAGGCGTTCAACATCGCCCCGGCGTATGCCGAGGTCACGATGATCGTCGGCGCTTCGCTATTGCTGTTGGTCGACATGTACCTGTCGGAGTCCAAGCGCTCGATCACGTACCTGCTGTCGCTGGCACTGCTGGCCGTTTGCGCGACCATCAGCTACGGCGATTTCATGGCCGGCACCACCACGTACACGTTCAACGGCATGTACGTCTCCGACCCGATGTCGAACCTGCTCAAGCTGTTTACGTACCTGGCACTGGGTCTGACCCTGATTTATTCGCGCCAGTACACCACCCAGCGCGGCATGATGACCGGCAACCTGGGCGGCGAGTTCTATGTCCTGGCGCTGTTCGCCGGCCTGGGCCAGATGATCATGATCTCCGGCTCGCACTTCCTCACCATCTACCTCGGTGTGGAACTGATGTCGCTGTCGCTGTACGCGCTGGTCGCGCTGCGCCGTGACAATCACAAGGCCACCGAAGCGGCGATGAAGTACTTCGTCCTCGGCGCTCTGGCTTCGGGCTTCCTGCTGTACGGCATGTCGATGCTGTACGGCGCTACCGGCTCGCTGGAAATCTCGAAAGTGGCGGCTGCCGTTGCTGCCGGCACCATCAAGCCGACCATCCTGGTGTTCGGTATCGTGTTCCTGGTCGCTGGCCTGGCATTCAAACTGGGCGCCGTGCCATTCCACATGTGGGTACCGGACGTGTACGAAGGTTCGCCAACCGCAGTGACCCTGCTGCTGGGCGGCGCACCGAAGATCGCCACCTTTGCCGTCTGCATCCGCCTGCTGGTGGAAGGCCTGCTGCCGCTGGCAGGCGACTGGCAGCAAATGTTGATGGTCCTGGCCGTGATGTCGCTGGTGATCGGTAACCTGACCGCCATCGCCCAGACCAACCTGAAACGTATGCTCGCATATTCCACCATCGCGCAAATCGGCTTCGTGCTGCTGGGCCTGCTGGCTGGCGTGGGCACCACCGTCGGTACCGGCGGCATGGAAGCGGCCTACAGCGCATCGATGTTCTACGTGGTTACCTATGTGCTGACCACCGTGGGCACCTTCGGCCTGCTGATGCTGCTGTCGCGCGCCGGTTTCGACGCCGACAACATCGCCGACTTCAAGGGCCTGGGCAAGCGCAGCGGCTGGTTCGCGCTGATGATGACCATCATGATGTTCTCGATGGCCGGCGTGCCACCGCTGGTCGGCTTTGCCGCCAAGTTCTCGGTACTGAACGCAGTATTGGGTACCGGCCAGGTATGGCTGACCATCATCGCGGTGATGTTCTCGCTGATCGGCGCCTACTACTACCTGCGCATCGTCAAAACCATGTGGTTCGACGAGCCGGTGGACAGCGCACCGCTCGATGCACCGGCCGACATGAAAGTGGTCCTGAGCCTGAACGGCGTCGCCATCCTGGCGCTGGGCGTGCTGCCAGGCCCGCTGCTGGCCGTGTGCGCCGCCGCCATGAAAGTGACGCTGGCTACCTAATGGACGTCAACGTTGCCAGCTGGTTGGTCATTGCGGTAGCTATTGCATTGGCCAACCTGCCATTCTTTAATGACAAGGTGCTGGCCCTGGTGCCAGCACGGTGGTCAAACGAAGCCAAGCCGCTGTACGTGCGGCTGGCCGAGATGATCGGCTTGTACTTCGTGGTGGGCGCCATCGGCATGGCGCTCGAAGCGCAGATCGGCACGCGCTTCCCCCAGACCTGGGAGTTCTACGCGATTTCCGCCTGCCTGTTCCTGGTGCTCGGCTTCCCGGGCTTCATCGTGCGCTACCTGCGCCGCCCCCGCGATTAATGTTCCGCTGATACACTGTTGCTCTTCGAACCCCTGGAGAGCAGCACGTGAATCTGACCGAAACCCGCCTCGATGGCGAACTGGCCTACGATGGCCACTTCCTCAAAGTCCAACGCGATAATATCGAACTGCCCGATGGCCGCCACGCCGTGCGCGAGTACATCAAGCATCCGGGCGCGGTCGTGATCCTGCCCGTGTTCGACGATGGCCGGGTCCTGCTGGAAAACCAGTTCCGCTATCCGCTGCACCGCGCCTTCATCGAATTTCCGGCCGGTAAACTCGATCCCAACGAAGACCCGCTCGATTGCGCCAAGCGCGAACTGGTCGAGGAAACCGGCTATACCGCGACCGACTGGCAGTACGTCTGCACCATCCACAACGCGATTGCCTATGCCGACGAACACCTCGACATCTACCTGGCGCGCGGCCTGGTCGCGGGCGAACAACAGCTCGACGACGGCGAATTTCTCGAACTGTTTACCGCGCCGCTCGACGACCTGCTGCAATGGGTCCGCGAAGGGAAAGTGACCGACGTGAAAACCGTGATCGGCGCGTTCTGGCTCGACAAGCTGCGCGCCGGCGACTGGAAGCTGGGCTGACCGCATGCGCGTGCTGGCGCTCATGTTGATGCTGGCTGTGCCGGGCGCCGCCGGCGTGCTGGCGCCGGCGCCAGCCGCTGCTGCAGCTGCCCGCACGCCATTCCAGATCCGCTGCGAAGACACGATCAGCAAGACCATCTCTGTCCTCTCCAGCAAGAACAACGGTTTTACCATCAACAACCAGCTGCCATACCGCGCGCTCACGCTCAAGACCGGCAGCATCGACGGCCGCCGCGAAACGCTGGGATTGACGGTGACGCGCGCACAGTATTCGGCCACGTTGGGCGGGCCGATGTTGCAGGATCCGGTGAGCGGCTACGAGTGCGTGGCCCCGAAGGTAGAGGTCAAACTCAATTACGCGCCGGTGCTGATCTACGTCGGCAACGAGTTCGCGCCCGGCACCTGCGCCTACAACGTCATCCTCGAGCACGAGCAGCGCCACCTGAAGGCTTATATGGACAACCTGGTGCGGGTGGAAAAAGTGGTGCGCGCGGCGCTGGAAAAACGCTTCGACGCCAGGCCGCTGTACGCGCCCTCGGGCACGGCGCAATCGGCGCTGCAGCACGAAATCAACAGCATCTGGTTCCCGTTCATCAAGGCGGAATTCGACAAGGGCAACGTGGAACAGGCTAAAATCGACACCCCGCAGGAATACGCGCGCCTGGCCGAGACCTGCAATGGCGACATCCGCCGCATCATCGAACAGCGCCGCCGCAAACAATAGAACGACATGACCGATACGAACCAATCACCTCGCTATTTTGCCTTGCTGCCCGCCGCCGGCGTGGGCGCGCGCATGGCCGCCAACGGCCCCAAGCAATATCTGCCGGTCGGCGGCAAACCGCTGCTGCGCCACGCGGTGGACGCCTTCCGCGCCAGTTCCTTGGTCGCCCACACCTACGTGGTGGTCAGCGCCGACGACGGCCAGATCGATGGCGTGCTGCCACCGGGCCTCGATGGCGTGACGGTGCTGCGCTGCGGCGGCGCCACCCGCATGGATTCCGTGCTGAACGGCCTGCGCGTGCTGCACGGCCAGCTGTCTGATACCGACCTGGTGATGGTGCATGACGCCGCCCGTCCGGGCTTGACGCCTGCGCTGATCGAAAAACTGGTGCTGGGCGTGGGCGACCATCCGGCAGGAGGCTTGCTGGCCTTGCCGGTGGTCGATACCGTCAAGCGCGCCGGTGGCAGCGGCAGCGACCAGGTTGCCACCGTGCCGCGCACCGGCCTGTGGCTGGCGCAAACGCCGCAGATGTTCAGCTATGCGCTGCTGCTGCGGGCCCTGGGCAGCGCCCCGGATGCCAATGCGATTACGGACGACGCCAGCGCCGTCGAGATGCTGGGGCTGTCGCCGCGGCTAATCGAAGGCCATCCCCGCAATCTCAAAGTCACGCTGCCGGCCGACATCCGCATCGCCGAAATGTACCTGGCCGCCGCCGAATAAACCATTGAAAGAATCCATGAGCAAATTACCCAAACTACCATTCCGCATTGGCCAGGGCTACGATTGCCACGCACTGGTCGAAGGCCGCAAGCTGATCATCGGCGGCGTCGACATCCCGCACCACCTGGGTCTCTTGGGCCACTCGGACGCCGACGTGCTGCTGCACGCGATCACCGACGCCATCCTGGGTGCGGCCGCGCTGGGCGACATCGGCAAGCATTTCCCGGACACCGACGAGCAGTTCAAGGGCGCCGATTCGCGCACCTTGCTCAAGGAAGCCGCCCGCCGCGTGGCCGCCACCGGCTACCGCATCGGCAATATCGACGCGACCATCATCGCCCAGAAACCGAAGATGGCGCCGCACATCGCCGCCATGTGCGCCAACGTCGCCGAGGACCTGGGCGTGGACATCGGCCAGGTGAACATCAAGGCCAAGACCAATGAAAAGCTCGGCTACCTGGGCCGCGAAGAGGGCATCGCCGCCGAAGCGGTGGCCTTGCTGCTGGCAGACTGATGGCCCGCGACATCTACGCGTACCGCCAGGTGGCGGTGCACTCGGTGCAGCGCGGCAGCGCTGTCGAAATCCGCCCGGTGCCGGGCCAGGCGTTTTCGCCGGAACTGCTGGTGCAGTGCTCGCAGCGATTGAAAGACCTGGCCACGTACCCGCTGGGCACGTGCTTCTTGCTTGACGCCAAGCTGACCGACCGGGGGGGCAACCAGTACATGTATGCGTGGCATGGCGACGCGGTGCAGGTGTTGTCGCCGAAGCAGACCAAGGCGTTCCTGGCCGAGTTCCGGCGCGGGCGGATTTAACGAACTGGACCGCAGCGGCGGACCGCCCCGCGTTCGCGAGGATGACGGCGCTCGGGCCTCGGGCCATAAACCCGTCATCCTCGTCAACGCCACAGGCTTTAAATCCGTCATCCTCGCGAACGCCACAGGCTCCAAATGTGTCACCCTCGCGAACGCTACAGGCTCTAAATCCGTCATCCCCGCGCAGGCCGCGATCCATGGAACGTGAGAGTCGCTGCAGTCTCACCGGCAGTCAATGTACCGCCGCCAGCCTCGCCGACGGCCCGCCATCCTCGTCCCCGAAGCGCCAGATCACCAGCGCCATCGCCAGCGCAAACGCACCGCCAGCAATCATCACGCCCGATACCCCCAGGTGATCGGCCACGATGCCGCCGACCAGCGCGCCGCCCGCCAGCGCCACCTGCGCCGTCGAAACGAACACCGCGCCGCCACTCTCCATCGCATGCGGCGCCGCCTTGAACATCCAGCTCTGCACCGAGATCGGCATCATGCCGAAGCCCAGTCCCCAGGTCACGATCAGAAGCACTACGCCCGCCAGCGACGTGCCCGCCAGTGGCAGCGCCAGGGTCGAGAGTCCGATCACCAGTCCCACTGCCATCAACGAGCGCCGCACGCTGCGCGCCACCAGCCAGCCGCCGAGCAGGTTGCCGATGAAGCCCGCCACGCCGTAGGCCAGGAACAGCGCGCTGATCACCCCCGCACCGAGCTGCGCCACCTGCACCAGGAATGGCGTCACATACGTGTAGGCCGAGAACTGGCCGATAAATACCAGCAAGGTCACCGCCATGCCCAGGCGCGCCTTCTTGATGCGCAATAGTTCCGGCACCTGGCGGAATGTCAGCGAGCCGGCCGCCGGCAGGCGGGGCATCAGAGCCAGTTGCAGCACCAGCACCACCATGCCGACCGCGCCGGTGGCGAGAAAGGCCGCGCGCCAGCTGGCGATCTCGCCCAGCAGCGCGCCAGCCGGCACCCCGGCCACCGTGCCGACCGAGACGCCGGCAAAAATAATCGACGTCGCCCGTGCCGCATAGGGCGCCGACACCAGCCGCGTGCCGATCGCGCCGCCGATGGCCCAGAAGCCGCCGACGCCCACGCCCAGCAACGCGCGCGCCAGCAGGATCAGGGTGAACGAATCGCTGAACGCCACGATCAGGTTGGAGACGATCAGCGTGGTGGTGAGACCCGCAATCACGTAGCGGCGGTCGGTCTTGCCGATGCCGATGGTGACCAGGATGGCCGCAAACGCGGCAATGATGCCGGGCAGGGTGACCATCATGCCGGCCGTGCCCTCCGAGATGCGCAGCTCGGCCGCGATCGACGGCAGCAGGCCGACCGGCAGAAACTCGGTGGTCACCAGCGCGAACGAGCCGATGCCGACCGACAGCACGGCCAGCCAGGCGGCGCGGGTGGGCGGGACGGCTGCGGGATCGGTTACGGCATCGGCAGGCAAAGCCTGGGCAGTGGAAGTCTGTTGCATAATATGGGATTCCGGGTGGGTTGAGCGGGTCCGTAAAAACGCTTGAGTTTTTTACTGGTCGGTTCATAATGAATCCACTGCTGCTTGCTGTCAACGAATTTTTAACCGAATGGTATGAAAGAATCCGCATCCACCACCCGCAAGACCGGACGCCCGCGAACCTTCGACGCCGATACGGCGCTCGATAAGGCAATGAAGGTATTCTGGGAAAAAGGCTACGAAGGCAGCTCCTTGCCCGAGCTGACCGAAGCGATGGGTATGAACCGGCCGAGCCTGTATGCCGTGTTCGGCAACAAGGAAAACCTGTTTCGCCTGGCGCTGGAGCGTTACGGCGCCACCCACGATCCGCTGTTCAACGCCGCCTTGCAGCTGCCGACCGCGCGCGCCGTGGTCGAGCATTTTTTACGCGGCAATGCCGATGCCCAGACCGAAGCCGACAACCCGCAAGGCTGCCTGGTGATCAACGGCGCGCTGGCGTGCAGTGACGACGCGCTACCGATCCGCGCCTCGTTGATCGAGCGCCGGGCCCTGAGCGAAGCGCGGTTGAAGCAGCGCCTGGAGCAGGCGCGGGACGAGGGCGACTTGCCGGCCGACTGCTGCCCGGGCCAGATGGCGCGCTACGTGATGACGGTATCGAACGGCATGGCCGTGCAATCTGCCGCCGGCGCCTCGCGCCAGCAGTTGCAGGAAGTGGTGGATCATGTGTTGCGGGGTTGGCCGGCTGGTAATGGGATTCCATATCTGCGCCAAAACAGGTAAAAAACCACGCCGCAGGAAAAACCGTGAATGCCGAAGTTCAGCGCGGACTCGGCATAGTTCAACCAGGCCATGACCATCGGTTCGCCATTCGCAAGAAGTTTCGCCGTGTCCCCATGCCATGTTCTATTTGCCGTGTAGCCGTCGATCGATCGGGGGAAGCCAAGCACAAGGTAGGGTAGTGCGCCAATCAAGGCGCCGGAACCGCTCAGGCTCAGAAACCCGAGCTTTTCGGTTCTGTACAACATGCCGAAGCAGGGCACGCCAAACAGCATGACCGCCAGGCCCGCTACCAGCAGAACCGCCATCAAGTAAGAAAGGAAAACCTCAAGCGGCGGCAGCCCGAGTCTCCAGAAGGGGAACAGCGTAAACAGGCCGATCAATGGTTGCAGAAGAATGGCGATGAGCGCGGCGAGGTAGAGATGAACGGGCTTCATGCAATCGCTGGGGAGGCGCTACCCTGATTTGCGGGCGCCGCTGCCTCGAAGTCGTCGATCAGGTCTTGAAGCTCGGACCAGGCTTCGTCCCGGTAAAAATTGATCGCGATCGGATAGCGCGGATGTCCCGCAACGCAGCGATTGAATTCGTGCATGAACTGGTCACGATCATGGATATAAAGCACGAACTCCCTGAGACCGGCGCCGATCCGGCGATAGACTTCCATGCAAAATCCGCCAAGCTCGACGTTCGCAAGCGCCGCCTCGAGCTTTAATATATGCTGGTTTTCTTGCGAGCCGGGCATGCCTTGTCCGGCCGCGCCGTCGTATTTCCATCCAACCACTGTCAGCCAGGGCATGGCGGTCCGGGTATCGACATCCGGCATCTCCGGAACATACGTCCAGAGAATCGGCAGGCCGTCCTTTAAGGTGCGAACAATATGTCCAGGCGTCTCAATTTTGCTGTTCATCATTCAGGCGTCATCACATCAAGGTGGGCTTGGTCAAATAATAAGCGATTTCGGTGTCGCTAACAGGGCTGCGCTCCCACCCCTGAGCCGCGTAAAATCGGTCTGCCCTGGTGTTGGCGCCAGTGCTCAGATGAACGCGCTCGTGGCCGCTGTCGAATAGCCAGTTGACGGCTAGGCCGAGCAAGGATTTGGCCAGACCTTGCCCCTCGTGGCCTGGCCGCACGAACAATGCCCAGATGGATCCATCCGCCTTGGCAGCGTAGCAGAATGCGATAATTTTTCCGTCGCTCTCGGCAACCCAGCCGCGCCCGGCCGCTTCCAGGAAGTCCTCGTACATCGCGCTTGTAATACGCTTCGGGTCGGACAGGACATTTTCCGTAACGGACAGGCGGATCTGCGACATTGCGCCAATATCGTTGATGTTGGCTTGCCGGAACATGGTGCGATAAGCCGTAGCCAACGGTGTTGAATGCACTGGGCTGTCGCTAGTAATGTCCACATCGCCCCCACGAATTTTTAATTGAAGCCATAAGAATACTGGCTAACCCCACCACGGCGCTCTAATTATTTCCAAACACCAATGAAACATCTACCGTGTTAATGTCAACGTTACAATGAGCATCCGCACCAGACCGGTGATGCATGATCAACCTGACCCACGCCATGACAGCTACCGCTGCCCCGCCCGACGCCACTTTTTTCATCGCCCTCAATGCCGGTTCCGGCCATTCGGAGACCGACGAACGCCGCTCCACCATCGAGACCGTTCTGCGTCAGGCCGGCCGCAAATTCGAACTGACCATGATCGACGAGCCCGGCACCATTGACGACATCGCCGCCCGGCTGGCGCAGCAGGCGGCCGACAGCGGCGGCGTGCTGGTGGCTGCCGGCGGCGACGGCACGATCAACGCGGTGGCGCGGCAGGCGGTGGCGCATGGTTGCCAGTTCGGCGTGCTGCCGCAGGGAACCTTCAATTATTTTGGCCGCACCCACGGCATCCCCGAAGACTTGAGCGAGGCGGTGCACGCGCTGCTGGCCGCGCGCGTGCATCCGGTGCAGGTGGGGGTGATCAACGACCGCGTATTCCTGGTCAACGCCAGCATCGGCCTGTATCCGAAAATGCTGGAAGAGCGCGAGGCGGACAAGAAGCAGTTCGGCCGCAGCCGGCTGGTAGCGGCGCTCTCGGCCCTGAAGACGCTGCTCAGTCCTCATCAACGATTGCGGCTGGTGCTACAGATCGACGGCAAGCCGCAACGCCTGCGTACCGCCACTTTTTTCGTCGGTAACAACCGCCTGCAAATGGAGCAGATCGGTATTCCCCCGCTGAGCGACGCGCTCGAAGACGGCCGCCTGGCGGCTGTGGCGCCGCGTACCAAGGGCAAGCTGGGCATGTTATGGCTGATGCTGCACGGCGCGCTGGGCCGGATGGGGCGGCTGAACCAGGCGGACGAGCTGACCACCTTCAGCTTCAAGCAGATGGAAGTGCAAGTGCGCAGCC
Organism: Duganella zoogloeoides; assembly: GCF_034479515.1. Lineage (NCBI taxonomy): Bacteria > Pseudomonadati > Pseudomonadota > Betaproteobacteria > Burkholderiales > Oxalobacteraceae > Duganella > Duganella zoogloeoides. The sequence goes on along the minus strand of NZ_CP140152.1, from coordinate 4,004,640 downwards.
TGTCGCGGCGGCGCCAGGTCAAGGTCGCCACCGACGGCGAGATCACCATGATGGACAACCCGCTGGAAATCCACGTGATGGATGAACAGTTGCTGTTGTTAAAGCCAGAACCCAAGCCGGCCGCCGCCCAGTAACAGTCTCAGGCGATTCCGGCCAGGTCCTTGCCTGCCTTCGAACGGTCATTGTGATGCAGTCCAGGGATTAAAAACGTTCACCCCTGTGGGTTTGAAATCGCTGGCGTTTCGGGTAACAACTGTCATGCCATGAACAAGGGCGGTTGCGGCGATGAGCGCGTCGCGTTCGCTTCGCTTGTCGGGAACGTGCAGTCGAGCGCAGCGTAGTGCCACGGCGGTGTCGACCGGCAGTGTACGTCGAGAGAACTCGGGCAGTACATACTCCTCCAGCCAGCGGCGCAACAGTGCTCCTTGAATGGCATCCTTACGTTCTATCGACTATACGCCAAATTCCAGTTCCAAGATGGTGATGGCCGACACGAAAAGGTCGGCCGCATCAACGCTTTCTATCCAAGCCGTCACATTGGTATCGGCTTTGCCATGACTTACCTTACGCAATTCGGATACCACATTGGTGTCGAGAATAAACATCATGAGAAATCAGCCGGCCGCGTATCGATGGTTGCGGGCGGCGGATCAAATTCAATGTCGGCGATACCGGGCATCGCCAACGCATCGGCAATGTTGCGTCGCTGCTTCGTGAGTCTTTGGTAATCTTCAAAACTCAGCAGCACGTGGGCCGGCCGGCCACGATCAGTAATGAATACCGGCCCGTCATTCGCGGCACGTTTTGCTGCGCTCACTCCTTGGTTGAAGTCGCGACTGGATATGGTGGTGATATTCATGGCGATACCTCAGACCGTGCTAATGTAGCCATGTTACTACATGGGCGGCAGATTTCCAGCGTAGATTACGATGAAATTGCCATGTGCTTCCGGAATGACAATGCATCGCAGCGAACCGGCAGGCTCCAGCGCCCGCCGCCGCGATTATTCCTTGTTGGAACTCGTCGCCAGCGCCACGATCGCAATCCCGGCCGCGACGATCAGCGCATCTTCGATCAGGCCGCTGCGGGTCTGGCCGATGCGGGCCATGCCTTGCTTGCGGCCGGCAAGTGTGAGGTAGGCCATCGGCACGGCGGTGGCGACGGCCACGGCGGCGCCCGCACCTTCGCGGCCCTTGGGGGCGAGGGCGGCGCCGGCGATGCCGGCACTGGCCACGCGGGCGATCAGGCCCAGGGCGACTGTGCGGTCGGGCGCGGTTTTCATTTTGTCGCCGTACAGTTCGCCGGCGCCCATGGCCAGCGCGCCGAATTTGAAGATCGGGCGGTCAAGCAGGAACAGCTCGCCCGGGGTGCGGCGGCCAGCCAGGCGGGCGGCGGCGATGGTGGCCATCGGGGTCATCGAACGGGCGCTGGCGACAGCGCCGATCAGGACGGAGGAGAGCAGGCTGCGGATAGTCATGTGGTTTCCCGGTGAGTTGAATGATGGTCGAATCGACATCAATATAGCCCACCGCTGGCACAAGCGCCGTCTCCTTGCCTTGCCGACACTGATTAGTCGGTCACCTCGCCATCGCTGTCATCATCGCCGTCGCCAAAACCGTCCCTGACCGAACGCGCCCGTGCTGCATCGGCGCCTTCCTTGAGCTTGGCAGCATTGGTGAGGAATTGCTCGAGGTTGCGGTCGGGGCTTTGCCGTACTTCGGGCGGCAGCAGCACCGACATATACAGCTCGTCGGACGTGCGGCCCGTCGATTGCGCATTGTTGAGCAACGACAGCGCCGAACCGACCACCAGCATCACCCACGCGGTGATGGCGAAGCGGCGCGGGTGGTGCGGCTTGATGGTGATCAGGTGGAAGAACAGCATCGCGCACACGATGGCCAGCGTGATCAGGCTGCCGTAACGGGTGAACACTTCGGCCGACCAGGCGTAGGCGATGACGTTGCTGAGCGCGCGCCAGATGAACACCGCAGCCATGCCGCTGCCGAGGATGAACAGGTGGCGGCCCATGCGCGCATGGCTGCCGAACAGGCGGTTGGCCAGGCCCCAGGCGCCGGCCCACAGCAAGCCCAGGCCCAGGCTCGACGCCAGCACCAGCAGGTAGCGGATCAGGGCGAACGGTTCGATGTCGGAAATCCACGTACCGAGGCAGCTGAACACGGCGATCAGCGCCAGGCCGATGGACGCCGGCACCGTGCCTTCCCAGCCGTGCATGGTGGTGTCGGCCACTTCGGCCGGCACCGGGAAGTCGGCTGACCGGATGCGCAGGCGCGTATGACCCAGGCGCACCACGGTGTTGCCCTCGACGGCGACGCCAGCACCATCGGCGCGCTTGCCGTGGGCGAACGTGCCGTTCTTGCTGCCCAGGTCGCGCAGCAGCAGCTTGCCGTTCTCGTCCAGGTCCACGATCGCGTGCGACGCGGCGCTGTGGGCATCGTCGAGGATGACGTCGTTGTCGTAGCCGCGGCCGATGCGGATCGGCAGCGATGCCACCTTGTGCCGGTGCAGCACGTCGCCGTTGCGGGCCAGGATTTCGATGAAGTACGGGGAGGTCATCGTGCACCTCCGGCTGCCGGTTTGGCCGGCACGGCTTTCCTGGGCGCCGCAGGTGGGGACACCGAGAAGGAATTGAGGAATACTTGCGTGAGGCGCATGCCGTTGTCGTAGGAGACGCCGCGCGCATCGAGCCGGCTTTGCAGACTCATCGCGCCCTGGTCGGTGGCGGCGGTGAGCAGGGCGAAGTCGTACAGGCCGGCAAACTTGCGGTAGGCGCGCACGCACAGCACCGCGCGCAGCGGCACATCCTTGCTCTTGACGAAGTCTTCCGTGCAGTTGGGGCCGGTCAGGCGGCTGTCCTTGAAGCTGCCGAAGTGCTCGTTCTTGAACGACGCGGAAGCGAGCTGCGAAAAGCGCAACTGGTCGAGACCGTTACTGCGCATGAACTGGTGACGGATGTTGATCTGGCCGGTCTGCAAGGAGCCGCTGATGAAAATCGCCGACTCCATCGCGCAACTGGCATCATCCACCGTGAACGGCTTGTCGGCCTTCACGCTCGAACGGCCCCAGCAACGCATCTGCTCGGACTCGCGCACCGGCACCATGTACGGCCCCATCGGTTTCAGGCTCAGTGGAGTGGCCAGCAACTGATCGACCATGGCGCGCTGGTGGCTGAGCAACTGGCTTGCCACCACGGCGTTGAAGTCGGCCGGCGGTTTCGGTTGCTGCTCGACTTTCCGCAGCAAGTCCTGGGCAAAGCGGGCCGGCACCAGGAAGCTGACCAGTTCGCCGTCGAGGCGCTTGGACACGTTGATGCCTGCCACCGAGCCATCGACCGTCACGCTCGGGCCGCCGCTCATGCCGGAGTTGATCGGGCCGGTAAACATCAGCTGGTCGTAAAAGCTGCGCGCGATCACGCCGTTATAGGCGCCTTCCGAAATGGCAAAGCCGAGGTCGAGCGGATTGCCCATCGAATACAGGTACTGGCCCTGGGTCAGGCCGGCCAGTTTTTCGGGCATCTTGAAGAAGCCGGTGCCGTTGCGGCTCACGCGCAGCACGGCCAGGTCGTGCAGCACATCGACCGCCAGCAGTTCCACGTTGCCGCGCTTGCCGCTGGTATCGACCCATTCGCCGACATAGGTGTCCGGGTCGAGCGCGAATTGCGAGACCACGTGGTAGTTGGTCACCACCAGGTTGCTGGTGCCGATCAGGAATCCCGAGCCTACCGACGACTGCGTGCGGCCGCTTTTGAGCAGCGAGCGCACTTGCAGGATGTCGTTCTTGGCGGAGCCGTACAGGTGCTGGGCGGCGGACGAGGGCGGCGGCAGTGGCGCGGAGTCGGCAGTGGCGGCCACCTCGCCCGGAGCACCCGGTGCGGCGGCCGGCTTGCCAGCAGCACCCGGCGCGAGCGGCGCCGCCGGGGCGGCTTTCGCAGCAGGGGCAGCCGGCACAGCGGCGGGCGCATTCGCCGGCGCAGCCGCTGGCGTGTTGGCTGGCGCTGCCAGCGCGACGGCGCTGGCCCAGGTCATGGCAAGTGAAGCAACAATTACGGTGAATTTCATGCAGTTCCTGGACGGTTGATACTTGATGCTACAGCGCGCCGTCTTCCACCGGCGCCGGTGTGAGCGGCTTCATCATGTGTCCGAGCTTGGCCGCCTTGGTGTCCAGGTAATGCTGGTTGAAGGCATTGCGATTCACCAGCAGCGGCACGCGTTCGGCCACTTCGATGCCGAGCTTGGTCATGGCGTCGATCTTACGCGGATTATTGGTCATCAGGCGCAGGCTTGTCACGTCGAACTGGTCGAGCATCGGCTTGACCAGCCCATAGGTGCGCTGGTCGGGCTTGAAGCCCAGCTGTTCGTTTGCCTGCACCGTGTCGGCGCCGGCTTCCTGCAGGCGGTAGGCGCGGATCTTGTTGACCAGGCCGATGCCACGGCCTTCCTGGCGCAGGTACAGCAACACGCCACGCCCTTCGTCGGCGATGCGCTTGAGGGCGCCTTCGAGCTGGGCGCCGCAATCGCAGCGCTGCGAATACAGCACGTCGCCGGTCAGGCATTCGGAATGCACACGCGCCAGCACGGGCGCGCCGTCGCTGATGTCGCCCAGTACCATGGCCAGGTGTTCCTTGCCCGTTGCCTTCTCCACAAAAGCGTGCAAGGTGAACTGCGCCCACGGGGTAGGGAGCGCGCACGAGGTCATGTAGTCCAGTTCATCCTGGACCGGGATTTCTGCGCTCTGCGACATAGCTATGCTCAATTCTTATTCAAATAACGTAAAAAAGGCGCGCCGGGCTGTTCTGACAGACCCGGCGCGCCCTTCATCATACCAAAACTGGCGGAAAAATATTTCCGGCCAGCCCAGCCCTTTAATTAGGGAGGTCGAATACCAGTACTTCGGCATCGGTGGCGTTACCGAGCGTGACCAGTGCCTCTGCCGTCAGCTTGAGCGCATCGCCGCCTTTGAGCGCGGTGCCGTTCACCGTCACGTCGCCCCGGATCACGTGGACATACGCAATGCGGCCGGCTGCCAGCTTGTGCTCCACGGCGTCGCCGCTGCGCAGGATGGTGGCGAAGATCGAGGCATCCTGGTGGATCAGCACCGAGCCTTCGCGGCCATCGTTGGAAGCGATCAGGCGCAGGTTGCCCAGTTTGCTTTCGACGGTGAAGTTCTTTTCCTCGTAGCTCGGTGGAATACCGATCTGGTTGGGCTGGATCCAGATTTGCAGGAAATGCACTTTCTCGTCGGCGTTGTGGTTGAACTCGCTGTGGCGCACACCGGTGCCGGCGCTCATGCGCTGAACGTCGCCGTAGTGCAGGACCGAACCGGTGCCCATGCTGTCCTTATGCTCGAGCGCGCCGCTCAATACGTACGAGATGATTTCCATGTCGCGGTGACCATGGGTACCGAAGCCCTGGCTGCCTTGCACACGGTCTTCGTTGATCACCAGCAGGGGACCGAAGCCGACGTGGTCGGGATCATGGTAGCTGCCGAACGAAAAGCTGTGTTTGGAATCGAGCCAACCATGGTTGGCGGCACCGCGGGCTTCACTTTTACGAATTTGCAACATGATAGGGCTCCATTTCTTGTGTAGTTACTCATTTAATTGAGTGATGTGCGATAATTTTGAACGCTGTTTTGCTGGTTCGTTTCGTTATCGCCGCATCCATGAATCAAAGTATAGACCTCGGAAGCCGATTTAAAAAACGGAAAAATTACCCCTCTATTATCGAAAAAATCGAATGCTCAGATTAAGCCTGGAAGCCCTGCAAATCGTCGATGCCATCGACCGTCGTGGCTCGTTTTCCGCCGCCGGCAAGGAACTGCACCGCGTACCATCGACCATCTCGTACACGGTCGGCAAGCTCGAAGATGATCTGGGCGTGCAGGTGTTCGAACGCAACGGCCCGCGCGTGGTGCTTACCGCGGCCGGCGCCGAGCTGCTCAAGGAAGGGCGCTACCTGCTCAAGGCTGCGCAAGACCTCGAACACCGGGTGCGGCGGGTGGCGTCGGGCTGGGAAACCGAGCTGGCCATCGGCAGCGATTCGATGTTCTCGGCCTGCATGTTCTTCGAGGATGTGACAGCGTTTTACCAGGTGGCTCAGCAGACCCGGCTGCGCGTGGTGCAGGAAGCGTTATCGGGTACCTGGGAAGCGCTGCTCGACCGCCGTGCCGACTTGCTGGTCGGCGTGGCCGGCGACGGGCCGGCCGGTGGCGGGTATGTGTCCGAGCCGATCTGCAAGATCGGTTTCGTGTTTGCGGTGGCGCCTTCGCACCCGCTGGCCGCCATCGACGAAAAGCTCGACCGCTCGCACCTGCAGCAGTACCGCGCCGTGAGCGTGGCCGATTCGGCCCGGCGCATGGCGGCGCGCACCGTCGGCCTGCTGCTGGGGCAGGACACCCTGAGCGTGCCGGACATGAGAACCAAGCTGCAATACCAGTTGTCGGGCGTGGGATTCGGCTTCCTGCCCGAGCCGTGCGCGCGCGCGGCAATTGCGGCCGGTTTGCTGGTGGAAAAGCAGGTGGCCGAACCGAAGCCGGACGAAACGTTCTACCTGGCCTGGCGCACCGGTGAGAATGGCGCCGCTCTCAACTGGTGGATCGCACGCATGCGCGCCGCCAGGCTGGCCGAGCGCCTGGTGCAACATCTGCCCCACCACGCCTTGTCGGTCTGACAGGGCATGGCCCGCAAGCCGTCGCGTCATTGGTACGCACCGCTGCGGCACAGTTTGTGTGCTTCTGGCGTGGGCGCCGCAAAGGTGACAGAATCGGCAGGCACTGTTGCAGTATTGCCTACCAGAGGAGACTACCATGCAAAAATCGAGCTTTCTAAGGCGCGCGACCGCTACCGCCACGCTGGCGCTGGTCGGCCTGGCGCTGAGCGGTTGCACCACCACCACGCAAACGGGCGGCGCCGTCCGCACCGAGCCGGCGGCCGTCAAGACCGATATCGAACGCGGCGCCTACGACACGCTCGAGCGCCTGTACAAGGAGGTCAAGGGCTCGCGCGAGCTGGTGCGCAAGGCCAACGGCGTGCTGGTCTTCCCCAACGTGCTGGCGGCCGGGCTGGTGGTGGGCGGCGAATATGGGCGCGGCGTGCTGCGCACGGGCGGCCAGACCGTCAACTACTACAGTCTGACGACCCTGTCGGTCGGCTTCCAGGCCGGGGCCCAGTCGAAGGCGGTGGTGATCCTGTTCATGAGCCGCGATGCGCTCGACAAGTTCCGCAACAGCCGCGGCTGGACCGCCGGTGTCGATGGCTCGGTGGCGGTGATCAACGTGGGCGCCAATGGCGAGGTGGCTACCAATGCCATCAACAGCGCGGTGCAGGCGCTGGTGCTGACCAACGCGGGGTTGATGGCCAATTTGAGCCTGGAAGGCACCAAGATCAGCAAGCTCGATCTATAACACTTGGCGAGACGGCGTGTTGCGGCTACCCTGTGGTCCCGAACCACTACCGAGGTAGCTGCAATGAGCCGTCACATCCTGGACCAAGCCCGCATCCATCCCGCCATCCGTGGCACGGTGGACAATTACCACCGCGAACTGGTCGCCGAAGTGGAGGCTGCCGTGGCCGCCCACAAGATCGTGGTGGTCGGCATGGGCTTCAATCCGTTTCCGCGCAAGGCGCGCAAGATCCTCGATGGCCTCGGTGTGCCCTACCAGTATCTGAGCTACGGCAATTATTTTTCGCAGTGGCGGCCGCGCCTGGCGCTCAAGCTGTGGAGCGGCTGGACCACGTTTCCGCTGGTGTTCATCAACGGCGTGCTGATCGGCGGGGCCAGCGAGCTGCAAGCGCTGGTGCCCAGCGGCGAGTTCGCCCGGCTGACTGCCTGATCAGCTAGCGCGGGCGCAGCGGATCGAGCAGGCTGCGCAAGTCGTTGTGATCAAGCTCGTACATCAAGGCAAGCAACGCTCCCAATTCCCCCGCAGGAAATCCCTCGCGCGCAAACCAGCCCAGATAATGCCCAGGCAAATCCGCCAGCTTGCGCCCCTTGTATTTCCCATACGGCATTTCACGCGTGACCAGCAAAGCAAGTTTTTCAGAGTTCATGCCGCATGATACAGGGGTAACAGCCGGGGTCAGAAGTTGGTGACGACGCGCAGCATCACGGTGCGGGGATCGCCCAGCGGCAGCACGTTGTTGCTCAGTACGCCCGCGTAGTAGTCGCGGTCGAACAGGTTCTTGATGCTGACGCTCACCCGGTAGGCCTTGGCTTCATAGCTGAGGTTGGCGTCCACGGCGGTGTAGCCGGGGACCGTGTACGACACGGCCGGTCCCGTCTTCTGCGCTTCGTAGCGCACACCGAGGCCGCCGCCCAGGCCGGCCAGGGCGCCGTCGCGCACGCGGTAGTTGGCCAGCACGCTGGCGCTCTGGCGCGGCACGTTGAGCAGGCGCTTGCCGACGTTGCCGCCGTTATCTTGCGTGATCACGCCGTTGATCAGCGACAGCGCCGTTTGCACGTTCCAGCCGTTGCGCAGGTCGGCGTTCAGTTCGGCTTCGAAACCCTTGGTGCGTTCCTCGCCGGTCTGCACCTGTGCGCCGGGCAGAATGGCGATGTGGTCCGGGTCCGGATCGGCCGTGGTGACGTTGCGGCGTTTCAGGTCGTACAGCGCCAATGCGCCGGTGATGCGGCCGTTCAGGTATTCGAACTTGGCGCCCACCTCCGCCTGCTTGCCTTCTTCCGGCTTGAACTGCACGCCGAAGAAATCGGTGCCGCTCACCGGCAGGAACGACGTCGCGTAGCTGACGTACGGCGAGATGTTGGGCGTGGCGCGGTAGAGCAGGGCGGCGCTGCCGGTGGTCTTGTTGTTCTTCAGTTTGGTGGTGGTGTCGCGCAATTCGTTGTACGACTTGTTGCTGCTGCGGTCGTGGCGGGCTGCCAGGCTCAGGTTCAACTGGTCGGTCAGCGCGACCTGGTCGCGCAGGTACAGCGCGGCGTATTCGACGGTGGCGGTGGTCAGGCTGCCCGGCGTGGCGTTACAGCTGTAGGGCTGGTGGTACACGGGATTGAAGATGTCGAGCGAGGCGATGCGGCAGGCGGTGGAGCCGTTGCGGATCTTGTCGCTGTTGAGGTCGATACCGGCCATGATGGTGTGGCGCTGGCCGCCCAGGTCGAACGCGCGTTCGGCATAGGTGTCGAGCGCGCGGTTGTTGCCTTGCACGTCCTGGATCGAACCGCTGCGCGCCTGCAGGCGTTCATTGGCCAGCGCGCCCAGCGAAACGAAACGCCCGTCCATGTCCAGCTTCTGGTAGCGGAAATTCTGCGCCAGCTTCCAGCCGTTGTCGAAGCGGTGCGTGAGGCTGTAGCCCACCGCCGCCTGGCGCGAGTGGTACGGGCCGAAGCCGGGCTCGCCGGTGAATTCGTCGCGGTTGAAGGTTCCGTTGCGGTTGGGCAGGATGGTGCCCCGCGTGGGCGCGCCCTGGCTGCGCAGGTATTCGCGCTCCATGTACGACGACAGGATGGTGAAGTCGGTGCGCGGGCCGAAGTCCAGCGTGACCGACGGCGCGATATAGCGCTTCTTGAAATACACGAAGTCGATCGGATCGTCCTGGTCCGACCACATGCCGTTGACGCGTAACGCGGCTTTGCCATTGTCCGAGATCGGCCGTCCCAGGTCGAAGTCCAGCTGCTTGAAATCGTTGCTGCCATAGGTGGCGCCGATGGTGTTGAAGGCCTGCGCGCGCGGACGCTTGGAGACCATGTTGACCAGCCCGCCCGGCTGCACCATGCCGAAGTTGATCGATGCCGGCCCTTTCAATACCTCGATGCGTTCCACGCCGGAGACGTCCTGGCTGACGTACTGGTTCTGGCCGCGTTTCAGACCGTCGATGTACAGCGACTCGGACGCGCGCTGGCCGCGAATGATGAAGTCGTCCCAGCCGCGCCGGCCCCAGCTGCCCGAGGCGACCCCGGCGGTGGTCTGCAGCGCTTCGTTGAGATTGGTGACGGCGCGCGCATCGAGCAGGTCGCGGGTCAGCACGGTGACCGATTGCGGCGTTTCCAGCAGCGACAGGTCCGACTTGGTGCTGCTGCCGGCGTGACGCGCGGCAAAGCCCGCATCGTCGCTGCGGGCGCCGGTGATTTCCACCACCTGCGGCGCAGCCTCTGCAGCTGCTGCCTCGGCAGCGGCGGGCGTGTCGGCATGCGCGGCCGGCAGCAGGGCGCCGGAACAGACGATGAGCGAGCACAGGCGGGCAATCAGCGTGCGGCGGGGAAGGGCAAAGGCGGACTGGATCATTGATCAATCTTTTGATTGTTGATAATGATTCTCATTATACTTGTCAGACAACTGACCTGCCCACCCTAAAAGTCCAGCATCTACTGCGTAAAAATACGTAAATTTTGCTGATATTTGCTCTTGAGGCAAATATGTTGTGCGGATTCGTGTCTTTTTCTCAGCAAGCGCAGCCGCGATACTGCATGCCATCAACCTTCATGGAGTCATGTCATGCCTATTGCCCTGCTTGCGCTGACCATCAGCGCGTTTGCCATCGGTACTACCGAATTTGTCATCGTCGGGCTGCTGCCCACCATTGCCGCCGACCTCGGCGTGAACCTGCCTTCGGCCGGGCTGCTGGTGAGCCTGTACGCGCTGGGCGTGGCGATCGGCGCGCCGGTCTTGACCGCCTTGACCGGCAAGCTGCCGCGCAAGGCGCTGCTGCTGGCGCTGATGGTGTTGTTCACGCTCGGTAACCTGCTGGCCTGGCAGGCGCCCGGCTACACGTCGCTGGTGGTGGCGCGCATTCTGACCGGTCTGGCGCACGGCGTGTTCTTCTCGATCGGTTCCACCATCGCCACCTCGCTGGTGCCGCGCGAAAAAGCGGCCAGCGCGATCGCCATCATGTTCACCGGCCTGACCGTGGCGCTGGTGACCGGTGTGCCGCTAGGAACGTTCATCGGACAGCACTTTGGCTGGCGCGAGACCTTCCTGGCCGTCTCCGCGCTGGGCCTGGTGGCCTTCATCGGCAGCCTGCTGTATGTGCCGAAAAATATCGCCCACAGCGCGCCGGCCTCGCTGCTGCAACAGGTCAAGGTGCTGGGCGAGCCGCGCCTGCTGCTGGTCTATGCGATGACAGCGGTCGGCTACGGCGGCAGCTTTATCGCCTTTACGTTCCTGGCGCCGCTGCTGCAACAGGTGTCGGGCTTTACGGCCGGCGCGGTGGGGCTGGTGATGCTGGTGTATGGCGTGTCGGTCGCGGTGGGCAATATCTGGGGCGGCAAGCTGGCCGACCGTCGCGGCCCGGTCGGCGCGCTCAAGATCATTTTTATGGGGCTGGCCGTGGTGCTGCTGGCGGTGACGTTCGCGGCGCCGTTCAAGTGGCTGATGCTGGCGGTGGTGCTGGCGTGGGGCGCGTTTGCCTTCGGTAACGTGGCCGGCTTGCAGGTGTACGTCGTGCAGCAGGCCGAGCACTACACGCCGCGCGCGGTCGATGTGGCCTCGGGCCTGAACATTGCCGCCTTCAACCTCGGCATTGCCGGTGGCGCGTGGGGCGGCGGCTTGATCGTCGAACACCTGGGCCTGGTGCACACGGGGTGGATCGGTGCGCTGGTGGTGCTCGGTGCGTTCGGCCTGACCGTGCTCAGCGGCCGGCTCGATGCCCGCAACCCGCGCCCGGCGGTAGCGGGCGCCGAGAAGCGGGCGCGTGTGGCAGCGCACTGATAGCGCGGATTTTTTGCGGGGGAGCGGGCCGTTGCCAGTCGTGCGCTGGCATACAATGAGTTTTTCCCTACACCGCTCCCACCATGGCCCACATCCACCCGACCGGCTGGCAGGAAATGTCCGTCACCGGCACCGCCGCGCGCGAAATCGAAACCCTCACCTATCTCGAAGCCACGCTGGCCGACCTGCCGTACCGCGTGTATCACGGCGTGCACTGGACCAACGTGGAGCAGGGCTTTTCGGTGTACGGCGAAATCGACTTCATCCTGGTGGCGCCCAATGGCCGGCTGCTGCTGATCGAACAGAAGTCGGGCTTCCTCAGCGAAACGCCGGACGGCCTGATCCGCAATTACGAAGGCAAGCCGCGCAAGGTGGCCAACCACATCATGCGTTCGATCAAGGGCCTGTCCGAGCGCTTCGGCAGCGAGATGGCTATCGATTACCTGCTGTACTGCCCCGACTACACGGTACGCAACCCTAACCAGGCCGGCATCGACCCGCGCCACATCATCGACGCCAGCAACAAGGGCAAGCTGGCGCAGGTGATCCGCGAAACCTTGCCGGTCGATGGCGCGCCGCCCGGCGACAAGTTCGACAAGGTCACACGCTTCCTCTCCAACATGCTCAGCCTGCGCCCCGACCCCAGCTCGATGATCGGCAACGCCGCCGGCCTGGTGGCGCGCTTGTCGGGCGGCCTGTCCACCTGGGCGCGGCGGCTGGACTTCTCGCCGTTCCGCCTGCATGTAAAGGGCACGGCCGGCAGCGGCAAAACCCAGCTGGCGCTGGCGGAATACAGCGACGCCATCGACGCCGGCTTGAAACCCCTGTACGTCTGCTATAACCGGCCGCTGTCGGACCACATCGAAAAACTGGTGCCGGCCGGCGGGCGGGTAACATCTTTCCACATGATGAGCGACGCGTTCGCGCGGGCGCAGGGCCAGATTCCCGACTACACCGCGCCCGACGTCTGGGACAAGATCGAAGCGCGCATGACCACGTCCGAGCTGCCGCCCGAATGGCAGTACGACGTGCTGATCGTGGACGAAGGCCAGGATTTTTCGCCGGCCTGGCGCGACATCCTGCTGCGCATGCTCAAACCCGAGGGCCGCGCCATCTGGCTGGAGGACCCCAACCAGAACCTGTACGGCCGCGAACCGGTGCCGCTGCCGGGCTGGGTAACGCTGCATTCGGACACCAACTACCGCAGCCCGCGCCAGATCATCGACATGCTGACGTCGATCGGCGCCGTGCGCGAGCCGGTGGAAGCGGGCAGCCCGTTCCGGGGCGCCGACATCGAGGAGCTGATCTACCCCGACGGCGACACCGACGCCATGCTGGCGCAAACCCGGCGCGCGGTGACCAGCTGCCTGGCCGCTGGCTTCGCCCGCCACGATATTGCGATTGCCTCGTTCCGGGGCCGCGACAACTCGGTGATCCTGCACCTGGACCAGTTGAGCGATGCGCATACCCTGAAGTCTTTCACCGGCGAATACGACCTGTTCGGCACACCCGAGTACCGGCCTGGCGGCCTGCTGGCCGAGACCGTGTACCGCTTCAAGGGGCAATCGGCGCCAGCCATCATTTTTACGGAAATCGATTTCGAACGCATCGACGAACGCGTGCTGCGCAAGCTGTTCGTCGGCATGACACGGGCGCGACTGAAGCTGGTGCTGGTGCTCAGTGAGCGGGCCGAGCAGCAGTTGCTGGACCGGATGTAGAGGCCGACTCGCTCAGCCCCGGCTGCGTGGGTCAGCGGATCGTGGTTTCCTGCTGCATCATCTGCCGCTCGCGGTCGCGGATCTGGCGGCCCACGGTGTCCAGGCGCGGGCTGTTCGGGTCCATGCGGCGGGCGCTGTCGAGGTAGGTGCGGGCAGCGTCGAAGCGGCTCTGCGACAGCGCCTTTTCAGCGTCCTGAATGAAGCTCACTGCCATTTCGGCCTTGGCGTTGTGGACTTCCTGGCGGACGGCTGGCGCTGGCTGCGACCGGGTTGCGGTGCCTGGCGCCGCAGTCGTTAGCTGTGGCGTGGCGTTGGCGATTTGCGGCGTGGCCGTGGACACCTGGGCTGCTGCCGTTGCTGCGCGGGTTAGCGCTGGAGTCGTTGTTCGCGTTATTGCCGGCGATTGCGATTGCGCGGAGACTTGCGCGGGTGCTGGCGCCTGTACCTGTGCTGATGTACGTGCGGGTGCAGCTGCCACCGCCGCCGCCATCTCGGCCTGCAGCGACGCCAGCATCGCGCGCAAGCCGGGCAGGTCGGCCGAATCGCGGTACAGGCCGTTCAGGCGATCGAGGGCCTTGGCAGCGGCGCCGGCATCGCGCTGGTTCAGCGCGCGCCGTACCGCGTCAGTGGTGCTGTTGGCGGCGCTTTGGGCGGTGGACAGGCGCTGGCGCAGTTTTTTGGCGCCGGCATCGGCGGCGCACTTCTTGTCGAGCTTGTCGAGGCGGTTGCGGGCGCTGTCGAGTTGATGGTTGTCGAGCAGGCCGTCGATGGTCTTGAGCGCGCGCGAGCAGGCCGTGCCCGAGTTTTCCGCCTTGGCCACCGCTGTTTGCAATTCGTCCGCCTTGGCCCGCGTGTCGCCACGGCAGTAGGCGTTGGCATTGGCGCTCTGGATGCCGGCGCCGGCCACGTCGCCTCTGGCCAGCAGCTTGTTGCCCTGGCCGAGCGCAGTCAGGCACGCCTTTTTATCCTCGGGCGAACCGCCGCCGCAGCGCGACAGGATGACCAGCAGCCCGATCAGGATCAGCAGCACCTTGAACCAGCCCAACTTGAATTTGGGCTTGCCCCGGCCTGGCGGCGTGCCCGCACCGGTCGGAGCGTTACTGGCTTTGCCGGTGCGCGCGTTGGTGCTGGCAGCAACCGGTTCCGGACGCGCAGCAGCTTTCGCCGCCGAAGCTTGAGCGGAAGAAGCGGCATTGCCGCTGCCAGCCGCAGCGCCAGCTGCATTGCCGCCAGCGCCGGAACCGAAGCCAGCAGCCGTCGCGCCGGCGCCAGCCGTGTTGCCGCCAGCGCCGGAACCGACACCAGCCGCCGCCGCGCCGATCCCGGCCGCGTTGCCGCGAGCGGCATTGCCACCAGCAGCGCTGCCACCGGCGCCGGACGATGCCGCAGTATCAGCGCGGTAAGCAGAAGCACCGGCCGCCGCCGGTGGCGGAATTGAATTTTTGCCCAACACTGGCCCGGCGCCCGGTGTCGCGATGGACGCGGCCATGACTGGCGGCGGCGCACCAGCACCAGCACCATGAGCACTACCCGGCGCACCGCCAGCAGCCGCCCCCGCACCCGTAACTATCGCTGGACCAGCACCTGCCGCTGGCCCAGGCACACCACCACCGGCCACCGCCACGCCACAAAACGGGCAGTGCGGCACCAGCGTAAATAACGGCTTCTGACAACTCTTGCAATTCATTGCTGCATGTCCTTAATCGGGTGGCATGGCCGACGACTGTTGCGCCGGTGGCGCCAGCACGTGCGCCAGTTCCAGCATCAACGGCATCGCTACCCAGTCCGTCATGCCGGCGCGCCAGACTTGCGTGTGGGCCGGCTGCAGTTGCTGCGCCTGCGCCATCTGGCCTACTTGCAGCGCGGTGAACGGACCGAACTTCTGGCCGTTTACCTTCAGGTGATACTCGTGGACGACCGGCGCTTCCACCTTGGCCAGGCCCACGCCGCCGATCGGCGCGCCGCCGAGCATGGTGCCGGGAGCGGGCATGGCGCCCATCGCACCCGGCGCGTCAAACCCGCCACCTGCCATGGATGCCGAAGCGGAAAACCCGCCACCAGCCGTGCCTGCCGACGCCGCGCCAATACCCAGCAAGGCATCGATACGGCCAGCAACCAGCATCTCCGGCTTGAGCGCATACTTCAGGCGTGGCAGGCCTTCGCCCGGTTCGCGCACTTCCCAGTCGTAGGCGTCTTCGTCGGAATCGGGCACCACGTTGGCCCAGGTCTTGTGCTGGGCCAGCAGCCGGGTGATGCACTTGTCGATTTCGCTGTCGGTCAGGCCCTTGCGGCGCGCTTTTTCGATCAGTTCGCGTTTCGCTTCGCCGGCCAGCGCACTGGCAAAGCCTTTTCGCTCGTGCTGGTTGCCGGTGGCGTCATCGACCAGCTTGGACGTATAGACGGCGCTTTCGTAGTAGCTGGCCAGGGCGGCCAGCGCCACGGTCTGCATGCCGTCCAGTTCGGCCAGGCGCTCCTGCACGCGGGCCACGATGGCGTCGCGGTAATTGGCCGGCAAGCCGTTCTGGCGCATCGCCCGTTCGTTACCGATGCGGCGCAAGTCGCCGGCCGCCACCGCGAACTGGTATTGGCCCGGCGGCACGATGCGCTGGCTCGAGCGCGTGAGCACGCCCAGCATCACGGCCAGCAGGAATTGCTTGAAGTCTTCGGCCAGGCGATTGAGTTCGTCGGTGGTGGGCACCATCGGGTGGCTGAACTGGGTGGAGTCGATGTGGGTGTGAGTGGGGCTCTTTTCCGCTTCCTTGCGGTAGCTGGTGCGCCAGCCTTCCAGCCCGCGCAGCACCGTCATCGGCACGCCCGACAGTTCGCAATAGCACACCGCGCGGCCCGGGATGCCGGTCTCCACGATCGACAATTGCCCAGCCGTGATGCCGGCCTGGGTAGGCACGCAAGATTCGAGCTCGGCGCGGAACTTGCGGCTGAACAGTTCGGCATTGGCCACGCCGATAAAACACTTGAACTGGTCGGCGCGCACCGTGAAGTCGCCCGACAGGTTGGCGTCGATCCACGGCATGGCACAGGCCAGCAGCTTGCGGAAGCGGTCGAGCCGCTCGGTGATCGACATTTGCTCGAGCGACTCGATCAGCGGGTCGGTGCGCATGGCCTCGCCTTCGACGGCGGTCGCGAGCGACAACTGGCGCTCGGCCATGCGCTTGACCTTGACCAGGATGACGGTGCGCTCGCCCGCGTCGGCCAGCATCGGGAACAGGGTCTTGGAGCCGCCCAGGTCGCGGAACGCTTCGTCGGCCCACTCGCGCAGTTGCAGCGCCCCGGGCAGCGGTTGATTGGGCGTGTTGCTGGGGATGGCGATCAGGGTGGCGTGGTCGCTATTGAGATCCTGCTGCAGGATGGTGTTGGCCAGTTGCAGTTGCGACAGCATGTCCAGCACCGCCTCGCGGCCGGCCTGCAGTTCACCGACCAGTCCGCTCCAGACGGCGCGGCCCTTGGCATCGACGCCGGTCTTGCGCCCCAGCCAGTGCGACAGGTCCTGCATCAGGATCACGGCTTCTTCGGCCGCCTTGGCGCGCAGGTGGAATTTGAGCGCGTTGGCAATTTCCACGCGCAGGTGGTCCATCACGGCCACCGCCTGCTTTTCGCCGCCGCCGAACAGGCCGCCACGGGTCTGTTCGAGGTTGTTCAGCAAGCGCTCGTATTCGCGGGTGCGCACGGCTTCCTTGATTTCGCGGTAGCGTTCGCCATTGACGGCCAGCGCCGGCATCAGGCCCGAGCCTGGCGCTTCCAGCCGATCCTTGATCTGCTCGACCAGCGACAGCACGTATTCGAGCCCGCCGAATTCCTTGTTGTCGAGGTAGGCGTACAGCTGGTCGCGCACGCTCTGCTTGATTTTTTCCAGCAGCTCGCGGCGGCGCTTGGCCACGCGATCTTCAGTGGTGTCGGCGGTGGAGTCCTGGTCGCGCACGGCATCGCGCTCCATCAGTTTGACCGCATCGCGCACCTGCTGCGGCCATTCCTTGCGGTCGAAACCGGTGCGGATGGCGTCGATGCGGGCGTTGACGCGCTGCTCCACGCCGGCCAGCAGCAGACCGCTCTTGTCTTGCAGCAGGTCTTCGACCACTTGGTAGTCGAGGAAGTCGCCGTTCGAGCGGCGCAGTTCCACGCCGCGGTCGGAAAACTGCGGGAAGTCGCTGAACGTGAACGGGCGCAGCGCCATGTGCGCGCCCATGAATTCGTCGCGCTGGCGGTCGGTGGCGCGATTGACGCCGAGGTCGTTGCCGCCCACGCCGAAAAAGGCCCTGAGCATGGCGCCGGCCCAGCGGTGGGCCTGCTCGTCGTGGCGCGCTTCCTGGCGCGTATCGAGCGTGGCCTGGCCGAAGGCGGAATAGCGCCGCGCGTACGACAGCCGCATGTCGGCAAAGCGGGCCTTGGGCACCAGCGCATCGAACAGGTAATTCTTGTGCTGGGCCTGGTTGACGGCCACCGAGCGCTTGCGGCGGGCAAAGTCGCCGGACGCGAAATCTTCGAACAGGGCGTCGGCCACCATGTGGTAGACGTCCTTGATGTCCTTGGTGTGCTGCTGCGCCAGGTTGCCCGAGTCGATCAGGTACACCTCGTTGTACGGCTCGCGCGGCAGTTCGGGCTGGTCGTGGGTATCCCAGCGACCCACGTAGCCCTTGTTGCCGAGCATGGCCGATTCCAGTTCCATCAGCGCGGCGTAGCCATTGGCCTCGGTGCGGTCCTTGTTGGCGCCGGAGTAGCCGGTCGGCAGGAACAGCATCAGTTCCACGTCGGCATTGCCCACTTCGTTCTTGGCCAGCCAGCGCGCCAGCAAGCCCATGTCGAGGAAGGCGCCGGAACCGGTGCCGCCCGCCACCGACCCGACCACCACGATGCGGAACTTGCTGGTTTCCATTTTCAGGCCCAGCTGGCTCAGTTGCTGCTCGTGCGACAGGCTGGCCTTGAGGGTCTTGAGTTTCAGGCGGATCTTGTCGCGCACCTTGGCATACTTGTCGAACAGGTACAGGCGCGAGACGGCGCGGATCTGGCCGGCGCCCTTGGACGGGTCGATGCCAAGCTCGCGGATTTTCTTGGGCGTGAGCGACAGCCATTCCTTGATGTGCGGATAGCGTTCCAGCGCGTCGTCGTCCCGGCTGTACTTGTCCATGTCGAACGGTTCGACGATCTTGTCTTCGTCGGTGAACTTCACCTGCTCGAATTGCAGGTCTTCGGTCTGGGCGCGGCCGCTGTCGATCACGGCGCCGGTGTCGAGGTCGAACTGGATAAACTGTGCCACCGGAAAATCGACCAGGCTGTCCACCCGGGTACGCGCGCCATTGCCGCCCCACATGGTGTTAAGGATGCGGCGGCGCACGCGCATCAGCACTTCCATGCCGGTGCCGCCGATGCCGATGAACAGCGTGGGACGCAGCTCGATGGTCTGTTCCTGCTTGCGCTCGCCGGCGCCCGGTGCCTGGTGAATATTTTCCATGATCGACTCTCGTTGTGTGCTTCTGTACCTGTTTTACCTGCGGCCCGACACGAACGTCAGCACCAGCGCCAGCAGCGCCACGGCCAGGATCGGGCCGATGATCAGCGGCGCCATGAACTTGGCGGCGTTGACTGCAGCGAGCACCACGCCGGTCGAAATACTGGCCAGGAACACGAACAGCCACCAGCCGGCGGCGTTGGCCTTGTTCGGCGGCACGCGCTTGACCACCAGCGCGTTGGCATACGCGCCCCGGGCGAAGAAGAAGGCGATGAACAGCACCAGCAGGATGCCGCCGCCCACCAGCAGGTCGCGCGACGACGTGTCGGCGGCGCCGGCCAGCACCGGCATCTCGGTGGTGGTAGTGTCAGTGGTGGTTGCCGGGGTTGCCGGCTGTTCCGTTGCGGCTGGCGGCGTCTTGCCGGCGTCCGGCGCTGGCAGTGCGAAGCCGGTGTCTTTGTTATCCTGGGCCATCTGGTGTGCCTCCTTGGCGGGTAAAAGTAAAAGTAAAAATCAGGCCAGGCGCAAGCTGTGGCCATCGGCCACGCGCGCCACGACCGGCTTGCCGAGGCCGCGCCGCAGCGTGCCCACCACGTTGCCGTCGAGGTCGCGCACCTCGGTGGTCTGGTACGGTTTGATGACCACGTGGCGCAGTGCGCCATCGACCTGCACCGCGTAGCGCTTGCTGCGCGTGGCCAGCACGGCAAACGCCGCGCCGCCGCCGAGCAGCGCCAGCACCGAGCCCATGATCACCAGCACCGGCAACAGCGGATATTGCACGCGCACCAGCAGCGGCACCACGGCGCGCGAGCTGTTCACGCTCTCGGGCGGCAGAAGCACTTCGGAAATCGGGTCGCCCGGGAACAGCGCCTGCATGTCGGCATTGAACGAGTCCGGCAAGGTCAGCTTCTGGCGCTCGAGGCCGAGCGTGACGCGCATCGGCAGCAGCACCTGCTTGCCCATGGCGGCAATCGCCTGGCTCGACCATGGCGATGGCACTTGCTCGACCGGCAGGTGGAACTGCACGTCCACCGCCTGGCGCGCGCCGGGCGCCAGGTTGGCAATCGCGGCCGGCGCCACCTGCACCGGCACGCTGTGCTTGCCGGCAGCCAGGGTGGCGCCCACATCGGCGAGGGCGATCACGTACGGGTAAAACAGGTTTTGCAGCGACGCCTTCAGGTGCACGGTGGGCGCCAGCGCGGCGGCATCGACGTCGAGCACCAGGGTGCGGCCATCGCTGCCCAGGCTGGCGCGCATATTGGGCGCATCAAGCAGGCGCTCCGGCACGATGCGCAGCGCGTCCTGGTCCACCGGCTTCAAACGCAGCGGCGGACGGGTGAGCACTTTCTGCAGGCGGTCGTTGGCGAGGATGCGGGTGAGGGCGTCGGCCGCCGGCTGGCCGTAGGCCAGCGCGTACACCATCAAGCCCTTGGCCGCATACAGCTTGCCCTGCACCGGCATCTTGAGCGGGAACACCACGGTCTTGGTGATCGACGGTTCCAGGTGCAGCAGGCGATAAAAGTCGCGGTTGCGGGCGGCGGTGGCCGGATCGTTGCCGGGGCTGTTCTTGTTGTTGGTGAAAATCCAGACGATGCCGGGCGCGGCCTTGAACGAACCAGTGATGGTCTTGGTCACTGCTTCCTGGAAATCGGTATCGGCCAGCGCCGCGCCAGGCGCCGTGGTCTTGCGCGCCAGCGTCAGTGGGGCGAGCAACTGCGCGACACTGGCCGCGCCACGCGACGTACCCAATACGCGCGGCGAAACATTGCCTACCGTGCCCTGGCTGAATGCCAGCACGTGGACGGTATCGTCAGACTCGGCCGCCGCCTGCGCCACGGCCGCGACCAAGGGTTTGAGTTGCGAGGCGGGATCGAGGTAAAACGGTTCCACCCAGCCCGAGTTTTGTACCAGGAAAGCTTGCTGGATGGCGGCATGGGCCGGCGCCGCCAACAACATTACTATGGCGGCCAGGAGTCGGGTGAGGTTCATGCTGTCAGGTTCCAGCCGAGGATGTCTTTGAGCTCGGGGTGGTAGGCCCACACCTTGCCGTCGTGGGTGAACAGGCGCAAGGTCCACGGTTGCGGCAGCACGCTGGTGTTGAACGTGGTTTCGCCGTCGTGGTCGTCCCACACCAGCTGGAAGCGCAGGCGGTCGGTGGAGGCCAGCGTTTGCGCGACAGCCACCGTGCTGGCCAGCTTGATGCCGATGGTGCTGCGCGGACCGACCTCGAGCAGGGGAATCACCACCGCGTTGGTGGCGCCGTCGTCGCCGTGCTCGGGTTCGGTCCACGGCGCCTGGTGGTGCTTGGTGGCGAAGCGGTAGTTCATGGCGCCGGACGACAGACGCGGACCCAGCGCCGGTTCGATCTCGGGCAGGGGCTTGCCCAGCGCCACGTAGGCGTAGCTGTGGTTGTTGCTGTCAAAGCACAACTGCCACAGGTCGCCGTCCTTGGCCAGGTACGGACTGCCGAACGCGAACTGCGGCGCCATGCCGGCCGGCCACGGGAAAAATTGCGCAGCAAAACCGCCATCGGGCTTGCGCTGCAAGACCAGTTGGCCGGTCATGCACGGCCAGATCGCCGTGCGGCCATAGCCGACCGGCGCGCCCATGCCGAACAGCGGCGGCGCATCGTTGAGCAGTACCGGCGCGCCGGGCTGGCCGTTGGCGTCCAGGCTCACCAGCGCCACCTGGCCGGGGCCTTGCTGCACCGGCGCCCACACCAGGCCCTGGAAGGTCAACGGGGCGCCGACGGCCGGCCCGTCGCCGGCATAGCGCACTTCGTACTGGAGGGCCGCCAGGTCGGGCGTGACGCAGGCCAGGCCCGCATCGGTGGCGACAAACACGCGGCTGTTGAAGTTGTAGTGCAGCTCGGCACGCCAGGCGGCGTAGGGCAAATTCGATTCCGCCAAGAACACGCCACCGACGCCATGCAGCGGCGCCCAGCGCGCGCTGGCCGGCAGCCACGCGAACAGGCTTCCCTTTTCGGGATTCACAGCCAGCAGCGCGTTGGCGTGGGTGCCGAACGGGGCGGAGATGAACTGGTAGTCGCCGCTGGGCGGCAGCTTGATGCGTGCGGCCGGCTCGCTCTCGGCGTGGAACCCGGCCTTGTCCTGCAAGTGCAGGGGGACCGAGGTCTGGCGCAGGCCCACCACGTGGCCTTGCGTGACCTGGCGCACCGGGTAGGCGCCCGCTGGCGGCACCCACGGCGCGCCGGACGCTGGCGGCGTCGCCAGCCTGGCGCCGTTGACGGGCGAGTAATGGAACTCGGGCGGGTAGAGCGCTGCCGCGCCATCGGCGGCGCGCGCCTGCATCAGGCTGGCGATATCGGCAGGCAGCAGGTCGGGCGCGATGTCATGGCCCAGGCGCGTGCGCACCAGTTGTGGACCGTGGTTGCGGTCGGCAAGATCCTGGACCTGCCAGGTGCCCGACCCCAGATGCCATTCCCCAGTCTTTTCTAAAGTCATTGTATTTCCAACGCGTTGCTGCGGATTGCTACTGTTGATGGCATGTTTGATGCAAATTATCGCGGCTATATTAGCGATTTTTTAGCCTTGTGGAAACACCACCATTTGCAAGCACTGCCGCGCAATACCATGAGGGCGAAGGATTGCACCAGCAATCTATCGAATTGTCACGATGTTTATCTTATTAACTTGTCACAGATGCGGACAGAATAACACCAAAGCCCGGCCGCGACCGGCGCGTTTCATGTTGCATGCTCCCAACGTGCAGCTTTTCAAAAAGTCATGTCGATGACTGTTTGCAAGGTCCAGGATTTTTAGAAAGTTTCTTCTCCTAAGATGATCAGGCAGGTCAAATATCCAAAACAACAACGATTTTGGGAGACATCATGCCTTTGCCTCGTTCCACCGTCATCTCCGCCGCAGTCGCCGGCGCGCTTGCCCTCCTGGCCACTCCGACCGTATTGGCCCAAACCAAACCCGCCAATGCCGAACCCGACAACGTGGTGGTGGTGTCCGGCACCCGTCAATCGGTGGCTGGCGCCATCGACCGCAAGAAGAATGCGTCCACCGTGGTCGATTCCATCGTCGCCGAGGATATCGGGGAATTCCCCGACAAGAACGTGGGCGAGGCGCTGTCGCGCGTGACCGGCGTGCAGCTCTCGCGCGACTTTGGCGAGGGTTCGCAAGTCAATATCCGTGGCGTGGAGGCCAACCTCAACCGCATCGAGATCAATGGCCTGTCGGTGCTCAGCACCAATGGCACGGCCGGGCGCGGCGCCGAGCTGCGCGAGCTGCCGGCCGAGCTGATCAAGTCGATCGACGTGTACAAGGGCGTGACCGCCGACCAGACCGAGGGCGGCATCGGCGGCACCGTCAGCATCAAGACCAACCTGCCGCTCGACTTTAAAACCCGCACCGTCGTGGTCAAGCTCGAGGGTGAACAAAGCAGCAGCCGGGGCGGCGCCCAGCCGCGCGGCAGCCTGCTGCTGGCCGACAAATTCCTCGACGGCCGGCTGGGCCTGATGGCCAACCTGGTCTATGACAAGGTGTATACCCAAAACGATTACGTGCGCAACAGTAACTGGCGCTACTTCCGCGACTGGGACCAGTCGCCCGAGAAAACCAATACCAGCCTCAACCCGCGCGCGGCGGCCGTCACTGCCAAGGGCGGTTGCGCAGCCCTGTCCGGCGCCGACAAGACCGCCTGCGACAGCCAGTGGTTCGACTATTCTCCCGGCGTGCCACGCTATGGCATCTGGACCCGCGACCACAACCGTTCCAGCGCCGAGCTCACCGCCCAGTACAAGATCGACAACAACCTCAATGTCTGGGGGCGCTACAACAAGAATAACCAGAAGCAGATGCTCAACGACCGTAACTATGTGACCGATTTCGGTTCCATCAAGCGGTTCTCGACCTCGGGCGTGGCGCCCGTCTACGGCGCCAACGGCGCACCGCTGGCCACCCCGGCGGCATCGTGCGCGGAGCCAACCGCCGGCGTGACCCCGGCCGGCATGAGTTTCACCAACCACGTGATGACGTCGTTTACGTCCGGTACCTGCCAGAACGTGCCGGGAGAGGGCGCCTCGTACAACTTCAGCACGGCCGCGCGCGACTTTGCGCTCAACATCAAGTCCGACTACCGCTCGGGCGGCTTCAACTGGAAAAGCGGCGACTGGTCGGCCGAAGGCCTGGTGGCCAAGACCAGCTCGTACTACGAGCTCAATACCAACAACATCGTGATGGAGGCCAATGTTCCCGGCTTGAAGGTCAATTTCGACCAGCAGGGCTTGCCCAAGTTTATCTTCCCGGCCGGCTTCGATCCCAACAACAGCAACGTCTATACCCGCATCATCTCGCAGTACCAGCCATCGTTTACCGATAACGGCGAGGACCAGGTCAAGCTCGACCTCAAGTACCGGCCCGACATGCCGTTTTTGACCACCTTGCACTTCGGCGGGCAGGGCCGCAAGTCCACGTCCGAGCAATACCGCTGGACCGGCTACCTGGCCGGCGGCGATCCCAGCACCACGGCCGACGACGTCACCGTGCGCAGCCCCGAGGTGCGCCACGAAATCATTTTCGATCCGCTCAACACGTCCGGCGTGCTGCGCAACGGCGGCAACACCGTCTATGGCACCGGCCTGACCGCCAACAACACCACGCGTTACGTCAGCGGCACCCAGATGCAGCAACTGGTCGATGCGATCCGCACCAACACGCCGGGCTCGTTCCTGAGCGGCTACGACGGCCTGTCCGGCTACCCGAACGGCTGGACCGCACCCAGCTTTGCCAACTCGGCCCAGTATTTCGATCTGACCCGCTACAACCATGACCTGCTGCGCAACTCGATCGGCAGCGACGGCAAGTCCTACCCGATGCCGCCGCAGTTTGCCGTCGAAGAGAAAATCAAGGCGTTCTACGTGCGTGCCGACTTCGAGCACGAGCTGTACGGCGTGGCGCTGGACGGCAATATCGGCCTGCGCTACGCCGGCACCGAAGCCCGCGCCACCGGCTTGCGTTCATACCGCGCCTATTCAGCCAACCCCGCCACCAACGCCCGCGTGGAAACCGTGCTGGCCAACGACATCGTCACCGTGCGCAACAAGTACAGCGACACGCTGCCAAGCTTCAACCTGGCCGCCTGGTTCGTGCCCAACACGCTGGTCGCCCGCCTGGGCTGGGGCAAGGTGATGGCGCGGCCGTTCATCGACCGCCTGACGCCCACCGTCAACTGCATCGCCAACAGCGGCCAGTCGCAGTTCGGCGGTGACGGCAGCGCCGATGATTGCGTTGGCGGCAACGTCAACCTGAAACCGTTCCGCGCCACCAACAAGGACGTGAGCGTGGAATGGTATCCGTCGCGCGATTCGCAGTTGTCGCTGGCGTTCTTCCGCAAGGACATCAGCAGCTACATCCAGAACGACGTCATCCTGCCCGGCGTGGACGTGTTCAACAACGGCCAGCGCTGGGACTTGAAAACGTCGATCAACAGCGAAGGCGCGGTGACCAAGGGCTGGGAACTGGCCGGCCGCACCGCGCTGACCATGCTGCCGGGCGCTTTCGGCGGCCTGGGCCTGGACGCCAACTACACCCGCATGACGTTCTCGTACGCCACCGGCAAGGAACTGCTCAACCCGCTCGACAACACCGTGCTGCCTTACCCGGGCATGTCGCGCAACAGCTACAACGTGGGCGTGTGGTACGACCTGGGCAAATGGAATGCCCGCCTGGCCTACAACTACCGCGACAGCTACTACACCGGCACCGTGGACGCCAACGCCTCGCTGCCCGTGTACGCGGAAGCGGTCGGCTACCTGGACGCCAAGCTGCAATTGCGCGTCACCGAGAACCTGACCTTGTCGGTGGAGGGCAAGAACCTGACGGACGAGGCGCAGTACCTGAACTCGGGCTCGAAGGAGCGGAGGAATGAGCTGGCGTGGTCGGGGCGGCGGTATTTTGTGGGGGCGACGTACAAGTTTTGATGCGTGAGGGCGGGGAGAGGTAGTGGGCAACGGCAGGCCGACAGCAGTGTATATTGTCGCCCTGTCGAATTTTGCTGGATGTCTCCATGTCTGCCGTATCCCTGTTCTGCCTGGTGTTTGCATATTTCGCCCTGCTGCTGGCCGTGGCGTGGCGCACCTCGCGTCATGCCAATAACGCCAGCTTCTTCATCGGTAACAAGCGCAGCAACTGGATGGTGGTGGCGTTTGGCATGGTGGGCACCACGCTGTCGGGCGTGACTTTTATCAGCGTGCCGGGGGCGGTGGGGGCCGGTGGTTTCGGGTATTTGCAGGTGATTCTCGGCTATGTGCTTGGCTATGTCGCCGTGGCCTTCATCCTGCTGCCGCTGTACTACCGCCTGAAACTGACCTCGATCTATCATTACCTCGACGTGCGGCTCGGTGGCGGTGCGTATCGCAGCGGGGCGGCGTTCTTCATTCTTTCGCGCCTGCTCAGCGCGTCGGCGCGGCTGTACCTGGTGGTCAATATCCTGCAAATCACCATTCTCGACAGCCTCGGTGTGCCGTTCTGGCTCACCACCGTCGTGATCCTGGCGATGATCCTGCTGTACACCTACGAAGGGGGCGTGAAAACCATCGTCTGGACCGACACCCTGCAAACGGCCGGCATGGTCATCGGCCTGCTGGCATGCGTGGGCTGGCTGCTGCATGAAATGGAGATCGGGCCGATCGAGAGCCTGGCGCGCCTGCACGACGCGGGTCTGACGCGCTGGATCACCAGCGATATCGACAGCCCGGCCAACTTCTGGAAGCAGGTGCTGGCGGGCTTCTTCATCGTGCTGGCCATGACCGGCATGGACCAGGAGACCATGCAAAAGAATATCTCGATCAAGACCCTGCGCGACTCGCAAAAGAACATGCTGGTGCTGACCGTGATCCTGACGGCGGTACTGGTGCTGTTCATGTTCCTCGGCGGCTTGCTGTCGCTGTATGCGCCGACCGTGGGCGTTGCCGCCACCGGCGACAAGCTGTTCCCGGCGGTGGTGATGGGACACATGCCGGCCGCGCTGCAACTGCTGTTCTTCATCGGCCTGGTGTCGGCGCTGTTCCCCAGCGCGGACGGCGCCATGACCGCGCTCACGGCCACGTTCAGCCTTGACATCCTCGGCATCGAGCGCCGGACAGACCTGGTCGAGGCGGACCGGGTGCGCATCCGCCACCGCGTGCACCTGGGGTTTTGCGCACTGTTCCTGGTGCTGGTGCTGCTGTTCAAATGGATAGCCAACGCCAGCATGGTGGGCCTGGTGCTCAAGCTCACCGGCTATACCTATGGGCCGCTGCTGGGTCTTTTCGCCTTCGGGCTGCTGACGCAGCGCGCGGTGCGCGACCGCTGGGTGCCGTGGGTGGCGCTGGCTGGCCCCGCGCTTTGCTACGCTGTCGATGTCAACCAAACGGCGTTGTTCGAACATTATCGTTTGGGGCTCGAACTGCTGGTATTGAACGGCGTCCTGGTATTTATCGGACTGCTGCTCATTTCCACCCCTCGGCAAGCGCCCGAACTTGCAGTATCATCCTTGTAAATTTCGCAATCACATGGAGTCTTGATGGCCCGTTCACCGTTTTCCTATATTCGTAGTGGCTTTGGCTTTTTCTGGCGCGCGCTCGACGCCGGCCGCCGCACGATCCTGAACCTGCTGTTCCTGGCGCTGCTGATCGTGCTGGCGATTGCCATCTTCGGCGGCGGCGCCAAGCCGATCGCAGCGAAGACCACGCTGGTGCTGGACCTCAAGGGCCAACTGGTCGAGCAGACCAGCGCCAGCCCGCGCGACGCGCTGCTTACCGGCGTGCAGGGTGGCGAAACGCTGCGCATGCTGCAGCTGCGCGACGTGCTCAAGGTGCTCGACGCCGCCGCCAAGGATGCCAACATCAGCGGTGCCGTGCTGCTTACCGACGAAATGCAGGGCGGCGGTCCGGCCATGCTGCGTGAAGTGGCGTCCGCCATCGACCGCTTCAAGGCGTCCGGCAAAACCGTGGTGGCCTGGGGCACCAACTACGACCAGAACCAGTACCTGGTCGCCGCGCACGCCAACGAGGTGTATGTGCACCCGATGGGCGTGGTGATGATCGAAGGCTACGGCCGCTATCGCAATTACTACCGCGACGCGCTCGACAAACTGGGCGTGACCGTCAACCTGATGCGCGTGGGTACCTACAAGAGCTTTGCGGAACCGTACATCGCCAACGGCCCGTCGCCGGCAGCGGCCGAGGCGGACGCCTACCTGAACAACGCCCTGTGGACGTCTTACACCGACAACGTGGAAAAGGCGCGCAAGCTGCCCAAGGGCCAGATCATGAAATCGATCGACGAACTGCCGGCCAAGGTGGCCGAGTTCAACGGCGACCTGGCGAAAATCACGCTGGCGGCCAAGCTGGTGGACGGCCTGAAAACCCGCGATGAAATCCGCGACCTGATGATCAAGCGCGGCGCTGCCGACGACGAAGGCAAGAGCTTCCGCCAGGTCGGCTTCGAAGACTACCTGGCGCGCCAGTCCGAGCCGATGACCGGCGACGCCATTGGCGTGGTCATTGCCCAGGGTTCTATCAGCGACGGCACGGCCGGTCCGGGCAGCATCGGCGGTGATTCCACCTCCAAACTGATCCGCGCCGCGCGCGAAGACAAGAACATCAAGGCGGTGGTGCTGCGCGTCGATTCGCCGGGCGGCAGCGCGTTCGCCTCCGAATTGATCCGCCGTGAACTGGAACTCACGCGCGCGGCCGGCAAGCCGGTGGTGGTCTCGATGGGCAACGTGGCTGCGTCGGGCGGTTACTGGATTTCGATGTCGGCCGACGAAGTGATCGCCGAACCGAACACGATCACCGGTTCGATCGGCGTGTTCGCCATCCTGCCCACCGCCGAGAAAGTGGCCGACAAGCTGGGCATCCATTCGGCCGGCCAGCCAACCACGTGGCTCGGCGACGCCTACAATCCACTGCGTCCGCTCGATCCGCGCTTCGTGCAGGTGATGCAGGGCAGCGTCAACCACATCTACGCTGACTTTACCGCGCGCGCGGCGAAAGCCCGCAAAACCACGCCCGAGAAAATCGACGCCGTGGCGCAAGGCCGCGTCTGGACCGGCGCCCAGGCCAAGGAACGCGGGCTGGTCGATACCCTGGGCAGCTACGGCGACGCCCTGGCGTCGGCCGCCAAGCGCGCCAAGCTGACCGGTTATCGCACCGTGTACATCGAGCGCGAGATCAGCAAGTTCGAGCGGGTGCTGGGCATGGTGGGCGGCACGGCGGCGCAAGCGGTGGGGCAATCGGTCGCCAACGCGGTATCGGCCAAGCTCAATCTGGGTGTGACGGCTGCTACCGGCCTGCCGCCCGGCGCGGCCAACGGCGTCGCGCAGGATATGGCGTGGTTGGCCGATATCAAGGCGTCGCGCAAGCCATTTACCGTGATTACGCACTGCTTGTGCGAGGTGCCGTAAGTAGAAACACCCGCTGCCTTGGCTCGATCATCCCCGCGTGCGCGAGGATGACGGCTCAACGGTTCGATGGCAGCGGCAAGGTAATCTCGAAGCTGCTGCCCCCGTCCCCGCGCAGCACGCAGCGCGCCTCGCCGCCATGGCGGCGCGCGATTTGCCTGATCAACGCCAGGCCCAATCCCGCGCCGCTGTTGTCGCGGGTGTTGCGGCGGCGGTAAAACGGTTCGAACACGCGTTCGAATTCCTCTTCCGGTATTCCCGGCCCCTGGTCCCACACCAACAAGCGCGCCATGCCGTGCTTTTCCCCCGCTTGAGCAGCGATGGTCACATGCACCGGCGGCACGCCGTGGCGATAGGCGTTTTCCAGCAGGTTGCGCAGCAGGCGGCGCAGCAGGCGCGGGTCGCCTTGCAGCACGGCCGATTGGCCGTCGAGCAGCGCCTCGTCGTAGCGCGCGCATTCTTCGGCCGCCAGCGCCAGCAGGTCGATCTCTTCGTACTGGGTGGTGTCGGTGAGCGCACCGAGGCGGCTGGCCAGCAGGATTTCGTCGAGCAGGTCGTTGAGCTCCGCGATGTCCTGTTCCAGGCCGGCGCGGCGCTTGGGATCGACGTTGTCCTTCACCAGTTCCAGCGCCAGTCGGATGCGCGCCAGCGGCGTGCGCAGTTCGTGCGAGGCATTGGCCAGCAGGGTTTTATGGGCGCCCACCAACTGCTCGATCTTGTCGGCGGCGCCGTTAAAACTTTGCGCCAGGCGCGCCACTTCGTCGTTGCCTTCCACCTTGACGCGCGCCGTCAGGTCGCCGGCGCCCAGCGATTCCACGCCTTGCTGCAGGCGTTCGAGGCGCTTGGTCAGTCGCCGCACCAGCGGAAACGCCGCCACGCCGATCACCAGCGCCAGCATCAGCATGGTGTTTTGCAGCGCCGCCTTGGGCCGGATGAAGCCGAGCGGCTCGCTCGACAGCAGGCGCCGGCCGTCGGGCAGGCGCACGTACGATTCCGGCGGCGGGCCGGTGATGCCGCGCTGGCGCCAGTGGCGCGCCGGAATCAGGTCGCCGACCACGGCCAGCGGCCGCCAGTCGCGCGTGTAGAGCGTCATGTGGGCGTTCAGGCCGGCCGCCACCTTTTCCAGCGCGGCCTGCTGCTGGGCGTGCGGGGCGTCAAGCGGCGCCAGCACATTCATCATTACCCGCGACAGCGTGGCGTTGGAGCGCTCGAGCGGCCCGCCCGAGCGGCCCCACGATTGCAGCACCGCCATGGCGAACAGCAGCAGCACCACCAGCAGCGCCACGTAAAAGCTGAAGTAGAGCCGCGGCAGGCCACGCGAAAAGCGCTGGAACAGTCCCGCTTTGGGCGCCGCAGGCGCAGGCTGTATTGCGCTCAATCCTGCACCTTGGCGAACAGGTAGCCGGCGCCGCGCACGGTGATGATGCGGCGCGGCTTTTTGGGGTCGTCCTCGACGGCGGCGCGGATGCGCGACATGTGGACGTCGATCGAGCGGTCGAACGCTTCGATTGGTTCCCCCTTGAGCAGTTCCATCAGGCTGTCGCGCGAGAGTACGCGGCCGGCGTGGCGGGCCAGCACCAGCAGCAGGTCGAACTGGTACGCCGTCAGCTCGCACGGCACGCCGTCGAGCTTTGCCGAATGCGAGGCCGAATCGATTTCCAGCCGGCCGAAGCGCAGGAAGTCGTCGGATCCGGACGGGCCGCCGCGCTGGTCGGCGCGGCCCAGGCCGACGTCCACGCGGCGGCGCAGGATGGCGCGCAGGCGGGCCAGCAGTTCGCGCGGTTCGAACGGCTTGGGCAGGTAGTCGTCGGCGCCCATTTCCAGGCCGACGATGCGGTCGATGGCGTCGCCGCGCGCGGTAAGCATCAGCACCGGCACGTCGGAGACGGCGCGCGCCTGGCGGCACACGTCGAGGCCGTCCATGTCGGGCAGCATCAGGTCGAGGATCACGGCGTCGGCCTGGCCGGCGGCGATGTGCACCACGGCTTCGCGGCCGTTGGGGGCGTGGGTGACGCGAAAGCCGGCCTGGGTCAGGTATTCGGTGAGCATGTCTGCCAGGCGGGGATCGTCTTCCACCAGCAGGATGCGGTTGGAGATGTGGGCAAGGTCGGTAGTCATCAGAACATTTTACAGCGTTGCCGCCGCAGTTTAAGCGATGGGGGAGATTGTCGCGGGCGGCGGTATCGGGCCGATGTCACGCCGGTAAAGAAATGTAAAGCTAGTTGAAGGAAGTGTGGCTGAAGTCCTTGATTGTCCACGACTTTGTAGCGAGTTTGTATCGGCTGTGCATGGGCAACTGACAGGGCAGGGGCCTTGTGCTAGAGTCCACGCATTCTGATTCGCCAGCATACAAACAGGGACAATAATGGAAACACCAGCCAAGCCAAATTCGAATCTCAACCGCCCCAAAAGCCGCCGTTCAAAAATCATCGGCGGCGTGATCGCCGTCGCGGCGATGGCAGGGCTGGGAGGGCTGGCCTGGTATCTGACGCACCAGCCGGCGGCGCCCGTGCCCGGTGCGCCGGGCGCTGCCGGCGGTCCTGGTGGTCCTGGTGGCCCTGGCCCCGGCGGCCCCGGTGGCGGCAACCGGCGCGGCATGCCCGCCACCACGGTGGGCGTGGCCACGGCGGAAAAGGCCGACATCCCGGTCACGCTCGAAGCGCTTGGCACGGTCACCGCTGCCGCCACCACCACGGTGCGCCCGCAAGTGACCGGCATCCTGCAAAAAGTGCTGTTCAAGGAAGGCCAGATGGTCAAGGCCGGCCAGGTGCTGGCGCAGATCGATCCGCGCCAGTTCGAAATGTCGCTGCTGCAGGCCAGCGGCCAGCGCCAGCGCGACGAGGCGCAACTGGAAAACGCCAAGCTCACGCTCGAACGCTACAACACCCTGTTGAAACAGGACTCGATCGCGCGCCAGGACGTCGATACCCAGGCCGCGCTGGTCAAGCAGCTCGAAGGCACCGTGATGACCGACCGCGCAGCCGAAGGCACGGCCAAGCTCAATCTCGGCTACACCAAGGTGATCGCTCCGATCACTGGCCGCGTGGGCTTGCGCGTGGTCGATATCGGTAACCTGGTCAGTTCCGGCGACTCCACCGGCATTGCCGTGATCACGCAGATGTCGCCGATCGATGTCGAGTTCTCGATCCCGCAGGACAGCGTGCCGAACCTGATGCAGCGCATTAACGAGAATGCCGCGCTGCCGGCGCTGGCGCTCGACCGCACCCGCACCAACACGCTTGACAGCGGCAAGTTCGCGGCGCTGGACAACCAGGTCGATACCCAGACCGGCACCGTCAAGGCCAAGGCCCGCTTCGCCAATGACAAATCGACGCTGTTCCCGAGCCAGTTCGTCAACGTGCGGCTCGAACTGCGTACCATCAAGGACGCCATCATGGTGCCGGTGAACGCCGTGCGCCACGGCGCCAAGGGCGATTTCGTCTGGGTGCTCAAGGAAGACAAGACCGTCACCATGCGCAGCATTACGCGCGGCGAAGCGACGGTAGACAAGGTGCAGATCGCCAGCGGTTTGCAGGCCGGCGAAAAAGTCATCACCGAAGGCGCCGACCGCCTGAAAGAGGGCGCCAAGGTCACGTTGCCTGGTTCCGGCAACCGCCAGGGTGCTGCCGGCGCCAAGGCCGGCGACGGCGCCGCGCCGGCCGGCGAGCAGCGCCGCCGCAAAGATCAGGCCGCGGCGCAGTGAGGGACCATTCATGAGTCCATCCGCTCCCTTTATCCAGCGGCCGGTAGCGACCTCGCTGCTGATGCTGGCGATCGTGCTGGCCGGCCTGGTAGGCTTCAAGTTCCTGCCGCTGTCGGCGCTGCCGCAAGTCGATTTCCCCACCATCCAGGTGCAAACGCTTTACCCGGGCGGCAGCCCGGAGGTAATGGGCCAGACCGTGACCGCGCCGCTGGAACGCCAGTTCGGCCAGATGTCGGGCTTGCAGCGCATGAGTTCCACCAGCGCCGCCGGCGTGTCCATCATCACCTTGCAGTTCGGCCTGGGCCAGACGCTGGAAGTGGCCGAGCAGGAAGTGCAGGCCGCCATCAACGCCGGCACGTCGCTGCTGCCTACCGATTTGCCGGCGCCGCCCGTGTACGCCAAGGTCAACCCGGCCGATGCGCCGGTGCTCACATTGGCGATCACGTCCGACACCATGCCGCTGACGGAAGTGCAGAACATCGTCAACACGCGCCTGGCGCTGAAAATTTCGCAAGTTTCGGGCGTGGGCCTGGTGACCCTGTCCGGCGGCCAGCGCCCGGCCGTGCGCATCCAGGCCGACACGAACCTGCTGGCATCGTACGGGCTGGGGCTCGATACGCTGCGCACGGTGATCACGTCGTCCAACTCCAACGGCGCCAAGGGCAGTTTCGACGGCCCCACGCGCGCCTATACCATCAACGCCAACGACCAGCTGGTCACCGCCAAGGACTACCGCGACCTGGTGCTGACCTATAAGAACGGTGCCCCGGTGCGCCTGTCCGACGTGGCGCAGGTGGTCGATAGCGCCGAAAACGTGGAACTGGGCGCCTGGGCCGGCTCGCAGAACGACCTCAAACAGGCCATCATCCTCAACGTCCAGCGCCAGCCTGGCGCCAACGTGATCGCCACCGTGGACGCCATCAAGGCACGCCTGCCGGAACTGGAAGCGGGCCTGCCGGGCGCGATCAAGGTCGAGGTGCTGAGCGACCGCACCACCGGCATCCGCGCCTCGGTCAAGCACGTGGGCATGGAGCTGCTGCTGGCCGTGGTGCTGGTGGTGCTGGTGATCTTCGCCTTTTTGCACAGCATGCGCGCGACCATCATCGCCAGCCTGTCGGTGCCGATCTCGCTGATCGGTACCTGCGGCGTGATGTACTTGCTCGGCTACAGCCTGAACAACCTGTCGCTGATGGCGCTCACCATTGCCACCGGCTTCGTGGTCGATGATGCCATCGTCATGATCGAAAACATCGCCCGCTATATCGAAGAGGGGGACGCGCCGATGCCGGCCGCGCTGCGCGGCGCCAAGCAGATCGGCTTTACCATCATTTCGCTGACCGTGTCGCTGATCGCGGTGCTGATTCCGCTGCTGTTCATGGGCGACGTGGTGGGCCGGCTGTTCCGCGAATTCGCGATGGCGCTGGCGATCACCATTTTGATTTCGGCCGTGGTGTCGCTGACGCTGGTGCCGATGATGTCGGCGCGCTGGCTCAAACCCCATGGCGAGGAAAAGCCGAGCCGTTTCGCCATCAAGTTCCAGCATTTCTTCGACTGGGTGGTGGGCCACTACGACCGGTCGCTCACCTGGGTGATTGCGCGCAGCGGCCTGACCTTGCTGGTGGCGCTGGGCACCATGCTGCTGACGGTGCTGCTGTATATCGCCATCCCGAAAGGCCTGTTCCCGACGCAGGACACGGGCCAGTTGCAGGCGCGCCTGGAAACCGGCAAGGCCGTCTCGTATGCGCGCATGGCCGAACTGCAGCAGCAGGCTGCGCGCGCCATCCTCGACGATCCGGCCGTGGGCACGCTCAGCTCCGTGGTCGGCGTGGACGCCGCCAACAACAGCATGCTCCACACCGGCAGCATGCTGATCAACCTGAAACACGACCGCTCCGGCAACCAGCAGGACATCATGGACCGCCTGCGTTCACGCGTGGCGCAGATTCCGGGCATGACCTTGTACCTGCAACCCACCCAGGATCTGACCATCGACGCCGAATCGGGACCTACCCAGTTCCGCGTGTCGATCGAGGGGGCCGATAACGCCACCGTCAACGAGTGGGCCACCAAGCTGGCCGACCAGATGCGTACCAAGAAGGAGCTGCGCAACGTGGTGTCCGACGTGGGCGCCAGCGCCAATGCCGCATACATCTCGATCGACCGCGATACGGCGTCGCGCCTGTCAGTCACCGCTGCGTCGATCGACGATGCGCTGTACAGCGCCTTCGGCCAGCGCATCGTTTCCACCATCTTCACCGAGACCAACCAGTACCGCGTGATCCTGGAAGCGAAGAACGATTCCATCACGTCGCCGCAGGATCTGATCAACCTGCAATTGCGTACCGGCTCGGGCAAGGCCACGCCGCTGTCGGCGGTGGCCACCATCAGCGAGCGTCCGGCGCCGTTGCAGGTCACGCACGTGGCGCAGTATCCGGCCACCACGCTCGGTTTCGACACCGCCAGCGGCGTCTCGCTCGGTACGGCCGTGGATGCGATCCGCCAGGCCGCCGTGGACATCAAGTTCCCGCAGTCGGTCACGCTGACCTTCCTCGGCGCCTCCGGTGCGTACCAGAATTCGCTGTCCAACCAGCTATGGCTGATCCTGGCGGCGGTGGTGTGCGTGTACATCGTGCTCGGTGTGCTGTACGAGAGCTATGTGCATCCGCTGACCATCCTGTCCACCCTGCCGTCGGCCGGCGTGGGCGCGCTGCTGGCGCTGATGATCACGGGCCAGGACCTGGGGGTGATCGGCATTATCGGCATCATCCTCCTGATCGGCATCGTCAAGAAGAACGCCATCATGATGATCGACTTTGCCATCGAGGCCGAGCGCGAAGGGGGCAAGTCGCCGCGCGACGCCATTCACCAGGCCGCGCTGCTGCGCTTCCGCCCCATCATCATGACCACGCTGGCGGCGCTGTTTGCGGCGGTACCGCTGATGCTGGGCTGGGGCGAGGGCGCCGAGCTGCGCCGGCCCCTGGGCCTGGCCATCTTCGGTGGCCTGATCGTCAGCCAGCTGCTCACGCTGTTTACCACGCCGGTGATCTATCTTGCCTTCGACAGCCTGGGACGCCGCTTTGGCGGAGGCCAGCCGGCCCGCAAGCACGATGATGCGTATCCGGTCGAAGGCGGTGCGCTGTGAACCTGTCGTCGCCCTTCGTCAAGCGGCCGATCGCCACCGTCCTGCTGACGATCGGCCTGGCGCTGGCTGGCATCGGCGCGTTCTTCGTGCTGCCGGTGGCGCCGCTGCCGCAGGTGGACTTCCCGGTCATCTCGGTGTCGGCCAGCCTGCCGGGCGCCAGCCCCTCGACCATGGCGTCGAGCGTGGCCACGCCGCTCGAACGGCATTTGGGCGTCATCGCCGGGGTCAACGAAATGACCTCGAGCTCGAACACGGGCAGCGCCAACGTCACCTTGCAGTTCGATCTCAATCGTAACGTCGATGCGGTGGCGCGCGAGGTGCAGGCGGCAATCAACGCCAGCCGCGTCGATCTGCCGGCCACGCTGCGCAGCAACCCCACCTACCGCAAGGCCAATACGTCCGGCTCGCCGGTGATGATCCTGGCGCTCACGTCCAAGACGCGCACACCGGGTCAGATCTACGATGCCGTCTCCAACGTGGTGGTGCAGCGCCTGTCGCAGGTGAGCGGCATCGGCGACGTGGAGCTGGGCGGCGGTTCGCTGCCGGCGGTGCGGGTGGAACTGAACCCGTACACGCTCAACAAGGTAGGACTGTCGATGGAGGACGTACGCGCCGCCATCCAGGCCACCAACGCCAACCGCCCGCGCGGCGCCCTGCAGGGCGACGGCCGCCGGCTGCAAATCTATACCGAATCGGTGAACGGGGAGGGCGGCCGCAGCGCCGCCAACTACCGCAACCTGGTGGTGGGCTGGCGCGACGGCACCGCCATCCGGCTGCAGGACGTGGCCGAAGTGGTCGATGGCGTGGAAGACCAGAACAACCTGGGCCTGTTCAACGGCCAGCCGGCCATCATCGTGCTGCTGCGGCCCCAGGCCGGCGCCAACGTGATCGAGACCGTGGACAGCGTGCGCGCGCAACTGCCTGCCTTGCAGGCCCAGTTGCCGCCCGATGTGACGGTGTCGGTTGCCAGCGACAGCACCAATTCCATCCGCTCCTCGCTGCACGAGATCGAGATTACACTGATCATCTCGATCCTGCTGGTGGTGCTGGTGGTGAGCGCCTTCCTGCGCAATCTGCGCGCCACCATCATTCCTGCCGTGGCCACCATCGTCTCGCTGCTCGGTACCTTCGGCGTGATGTACCTGCTCGGCTTCTCGCTCAACAACCTGTCGCTGATGGCGCTGACGGTGGCCACCGGCTTCGTGGTCGATGACGCCATCGTGGTGCTGGAAAACACCACGCGCCACATCGAGGCCGGCATGGACCGCATGACGGCGGCATTGCTCGGTGCGCGCGAGGTGGGTTTCACCGTGCTGTCCATCAGCCTGTCGCTGATCGCCGTGTTCATTCCGCTGTTGTTCATGGGCGGCCAGTTCGGCGCGCTGTTCAAGGAGTTTGCCGTCACCCTGTCGGCGGCGGTGATGATTTCGCTGGTGGTGTCGCTCACCACCACGCCGATGATGTGCGCCTGGCTGCTCAAGGCCGACCAGCACACCGCCAAGCCGGGCCGCATTGCGCGCGTGTTCGAACGCGGTTTCGACCGCATCCTGAAAGGCTACGAGCATGGCCTGGACTGGGCCTTGTCGAGCGTGTGGCTGGTGATGCTGGGATTGCTGTTCGTGGTGGGCCTGAATTTTTACCTGTTCGCGGCTATTCCCAAGGGCGGCTTCCCGCAGCAGGATACGGGCCAGATCAACGGCGGTATCCGCGCCGACCAGAGCATCTCGTTCCAGGCCATGCAGGGCAAGCTGCGCCAACTGGTGAACATCATCAAGGACGATCCCGATGTCGCCACGGTGGTGGGCTTTACCGGCGGGCGGCGTGCCGGCGGCGGCTTCATGTTCATCAACCTCAAACCCGCCAACGAGCGCACCGTCGCCGGCAACGCCGTGCTGGCGCGCCTGCGGCCGAAGCTGGCCAAGGTGACCGGCGTGAGCCTGTTCCTCAGTCCCGTGCAGGACTTGCGTTCGGGCGGCCGTTCGGCCAACGCCAACTACCAGTACACGCTCAAGAGCGACAACGAGGCCGATCTGAAAAAATGGGCCACGCGCCTGGCCGAGGCCATGAAAGGCCAGCCCGGCATGATCGACGTCGATAGCGACCAGGCCGAGAACGGCGTGGAGACCTATGTCACCGTGGACAAGGACAGCGCGTCGCGCCTGGGCATCACGTCCAGGGACATCGACAATGCGCTATACAACAGCTTCGGCCAGCGCCAGGTGGCCACCATCTACGATGAGGTCAACCAGTATCACGTGATCATGGAAGTGGCGCGCGAATACAGCCGCAGTCCCGAGTCGCTCAAGGATGTGTATGTGCCGTCGAAAGGGCTGCCGTCGCCCACGGCGTCCAATCCGAGCGGCGCGCCCGCTGCGACCACCACCACGACCACCGCCAGCGGCACCACCACCACCGCGAGCAGCACCGGCCTGGCGGCCAACGTGTCGGCGCCGGCGGTGCGCGACGCCTCATCCGGTTCTGCGCTGAGCACCTCGGCCACCACCATGGTGCCGCTGTCGTCGGTGGCCACGTTTGCCGAGAGTTCCACGGCCACCTCGATCAACCACCAGGACGGCGAGCTGGCCACCACCATCGCCTTCAACCTGGTGGAAGGCGTGAGCCTGTCCGACGCAACGGTGCAGATTGCCGCCGCCGAAGCGGCGATCGGCCTGCCGAACAATGTGCGCGGCAGCTTCCAGGGCTCGGCCAAGAACGCCCAGGACAGCAACAAGGCGCTGCCGCTGCTGATCCTGGCCGCCATCGTGGTCATCTACATCGTGCTGGGCATCCTGTACGAAAGCCTGGTGCACCCGGTGACCGTGCTGACCACCTTGCCGTCGGCGGGCGTGGGCGCGGTGCTGGCGCTGCTGCTGTTCAAGATGGAGTTCTCGACCATCGCCCTGATCGGGATTTTCCTGTTGATCGGCATCGTCAAGAAGAACGCCATTCTGATCATCGACTTCGCGCTGGAGGCAGAGCGTTCGCGCGGGCTGTCACCGCTGGAGGCAGTGCGCGAGGCATGCCTGCTGCGCTTCCGCCCGATCCTGATGACCACCGTGGCTGCCGCGCTGGGCGCGCTGCCGCTGGCGATCGGCTTCGGCGAAGGTTCCGAGTTGCGCCGCCCGCTGGGCGTGACCATCGTCGGCGGCCTGATCGCCAGCCAGCTGCTGACCCTTTTCACCACGCCGGTGGTGTACATCCTGATGGACAAGCTGCGTCGCCGCAGCCCGTCCGAACAACAACTGAGCAGAATCCACGGCGAGCAGGCAACTGCGGCGCCGACCACACCATGAGCACACACGTACCTGTTTTTCGTCCTGCGACCATCGTCCTGACCTTGGCGTCTGCGCTGCTGGCGAGCGGCTGCGCGGTCGGTCCCGCCTACCAGGTGCCGGCCACCCCGAGCCCTGCCGCTTTCAAGGAAGCCGCGCCCGCCGCCGAGAAAGTGGCCGCCGGCTGGACCGAGGCCGCGCCGGCCGACATGCTCGAGCGCGGCCCGTGGTGGCAGCTGTTCGGCGATGAGCAATTGAACCAGATGGCCGCCAGCCTGGAAGTGACCAACCAGAACGTGGCGGTGGCCGCCGCCAACTACGCGCAGGCCCGGGCGCTGGTGGCCGAGCAGCGCGCGGCGCTGTTCCCGGTGGTGGATTTGTCCGCCACCGCCAACCGCTCCGGCGGTGGCGGCGACACCCGCGCCACCAATGCCTACCGCACCAGCATCGGCGCCAGCTGGGAGCCGGACGTGTGGGGCAAGCTGCGCGCCGGCGCCAACAGCGCCGAGGCGAGCTTGCAGGTGAGCGCTGCCGACCTGGCCGCCGCGCGCCTGTCCGCGCAAGGCGAGCTGGCCACCAATTACCTGTCGCTGCGCATGACCGACGCCCAGAAGGAGCTGCTCGACGCCACCACCGAGGGCTACGAGCGGGTGCTGCAAATTACCCAGAACCGTTTTGATGCCGGCGTCACCGCCAAGTCGGACCTGTTGCAGGCGCAAACCCAGCTGGCCAACGCCCGCATCGACCAGGTGAGCCTGGTGCGCCAGCGCGCCGTGCTCGAACATGCGATCGCGGTCCTGCTGGGCCGCGCCGCCAGCGACTTCGCCATCGCTCCCGCCAAGTGGGCGGTGGTGGTGCCCGATGTGCCGACCGGCGTGCCTTCGACCTTGCTGCAACGGCGGCCCGACATTGCCGCCGCCGAGCGCCGGGTGGCCGTGGCGAACGAGCAGATCGGCATTTCGCGCGCCGCGTACTTCCCGAGCCTGACGCTGAGCGGTTCGTACGGTTTCGGGTCGAACGCGACCGGCGGCTTGTTCAATGCGTCGAACAGCCTGTGGTCGCTGGGCCTGTCGGCGGCGCAAACGCTGTTCGACGCCGGCGCCATCAAGGCCCGCGTGGCCGGCGCCGAAGCCTCGCGCGACGCGGCCATTGCCAGCTACCGCCAGACCGTGCTGACCGCGTTTGCGGACGTGGAAAACCAGTTGTCGGCCACGCGCGCGCTGGCGCTGCAGCTCGAATTGCGTCGTGCCGCATCGGAAGCGGCCGACCAGGTGGAGGCGCAAATGCTCAACCGCTACCGCGCCGGCCAGGTCAACTACACCGAGGTGGTAACCGCCCAGACTACCGCGCTCAACGCGCGCCGCGCTTTGATCCAGGCCCAGGGCGACCGCCAGACCACGGCGGTGGCGCTGATCCAGTCGCTCGGCGGCGGCTGGCACGTGGCGGCGCAGTAGCAGTTTGCCAGCGTTGCGGGCGCGGCGACTGCCGTAGGGCAGGGGTGGAAAAGCAAGGCGCTTTGCTATAATAATCTGGCAAGCTATCCTTTTTCGCCACGCCACCGCGCCCGGACGCCACCATGAATTCACCCAGCACTGCCACCGAAGTCCCGGCTGCACCAGGCAGCGGGCAGGGGTGCGTTCAAGCCGGACAGGTGCCGGTCGTGGGCATCGGCGCTTCTGCCGGCGGTTTCGATCCCATCTGCGAATTCCTGGCCAGCGTGGCGCCCGCCAGCGGCTTCGCCTACGTGGTGGTGCAGCACCGCGATCCGTCGCAGCAGTCGATCCTGCCGCAGTTGCTGCAACGCGTGACGCGCATGCCGGTGGCCGAGCTGGCGCACGGTATGGCGGTGCAAGCCGACCAGGTGTACGTGGCGCCGGCCAGCGGCGTTTGCGGTTTCGACAGCGGTTGCTTTACCGTCCGGCCGGCCGAGGGGCACCATCCGATCGACAGTTTTTTCCGCGCGCTCGCCGCTTGCTGCGGTGAGCATGCCGTGGGCATTACGCTGTCCGGCGCCGGCGCCGACGGCACCATCGGCCTGGCAGCGATCCGCGATGCCGGCGGCCTGACCATGGCGCAGTTGCCGGCGTCGGCGCGCTTCGACCCCATGCCGGCCAGCGCGATTGCCGCGAAGGCGGTGGACATCGTGGCGCTGCCGGCCGAGATGGCGGCGCAGGTGGCCAACTGGCGCCGCCGCCGCGCCAACGAACAGGCGGGCACGCTGCTGACGCAGGCAGACGACCAGCGCGCGGCCTTGCAGCAGATGTACCAGTTGCTGCTCCAGCACACCGGCGCCAGCTTTGCCGACTACAAGCTCAGTACCGTGATGCGCCGCATCGACCGCCGCATGAAGCTGCGCCAGTTCGCCACCTTGCCCGACTACGTGCGCTGGATGGCGGACAACCCGGCGGAAATCGAGTTGCTGTTCAAGGAACTGCTGATCGGCGTGACCAGCTTTTTTCGCGATGCTGCCGTGTGGGATTACCTCGGCAGTCAGGCGCTGCCACGCTTGCTGGCCGAGCACCCGGACGGCGCCGCGTTCAAGGCCTGGGTACCGGCCTGCTCCACCGGCGAGGAGGCGTATTCGCTGGCCATCGTCTTCGACGAAATGCTCGAACGGTTACGCCCGGCCGCGCGCTACACGCTGCAAATCTTCGCCACCGACCTCGATGGTGACGCCATCGACCGCGCGCGCCAGGGACAGTTCCACGCCGCTGTTGCCGGCGACATCGCGCCGGAACGGCTGCGCCGCTATTTCACGCCGGCCGACAACGGCGGCTTCCGTATCCGCAAGGACTTGCGCAGTTCCATCATCTTCGCGCGCCAGAACCTGATTTCCGATCCGCCGTTTACCAAGCTCGATATCCTGTGCTGCCGCAACCTGCTGATCTATTTCACGCCGCGGCTGCAGAGGCAACTGATTCCGTTATTCCATTACGCGCTCAAGCGCAACGCCCTGCTGGTGCTGGGCAGTGCCGACACGCCGGGTCGCTTCCACGAGCTGTTCGCGCCGTTGCCCGGCACCAGCCGCGTGTACCGCCGGCTCTATGCAGAACCCGGGCGCGTTTCCAGCTACTTCCCTACACGGGCCGCCAATGCGGCGCTGCCCGCCACACCTCAGAGCGGCCAGGCCATCATGAAAGAAAACCTGCAAACCCAGGTCGAGCAACAGCTGTTGCGCAAGCACTCGCCGGCAGCCGTGCTGCTTAATGCTGACGGCGATATTCTTTATATCCACGGGCGTACCGGCGAGTTCCTGGAGCCGGCGGCCGGCAAGGCCAACTGGAATATTCACGCCATGGCACGCGATGGCCTGCGCCACGAATTGGCCGCGTTGGTGCAAAACGCCGCGCAGACCGAGCAGAAGGTGGAAACGCGTGGCCTGATCCAGCAAGACGCCAACGGCCGCCCCGCGCGTTCGCTCGACATCACGGCGGAAGCGATGCCGCGCAACGGGCCGCTGGCCGGTACCGTCCTGGTGACTTTCACCAGTTGCGCGCTGCCGCCGCAAAAACGCCGTCCGCGTCCGGCCCAGCCGCTGGTGCTGGAACTGGAACAGCAACTGGCGCAGGCGCGGCTGGAAATCCAGGCCGTGCGCGACGAAATGCAGGCCTCGCGCGAGGAGCTCAAGTCCGCCAACGAGGAACTGCAATCGACCAACGAGGAGCTGCAATCGACCAACGAGGAACTGACTACCTCCAAGGAAGAAATGCAGTCGCTGAACGAGGAGCTGTACACGGTCAACGCCGAGTTGCAGTCTAAGGTGGACGACCTGTCGCTGATCAACGGCGACATGAAGAACCTGCTCAACAGCACCGACATCGCCACCATCTTCCTCGACAACGCCTTGCGTATCCGCCGCTACACCGACCAGGCCACGCGCATCTACAAACTGATTCCCGGCGATGTGCAGCGCCTGCTCAGCGACATCGCCAGCGACCTCGATTACCCGGGCCTGGAAGCGGATGCCGAGGGTGTGCTGCGCACGCTGGTGGTGTGCGAGAAGCACGTGCCTACCCGCAGCGGCGGCTGGTACACGGTGCGCATCATGCCTTACCGGACGGTGGACAACGTGATCGACGGCGTGGTGGTCACCTTCATCAACATCACCGAGGCGAAGCAGCTGGAGGCACAGTTGCGGTCCATGCAAAATGGCGCGGCGTGACCTGAAAAAATCGCCGCGCCAGCCGCTGGCGGCCGATCAGTTGCGCGAAGCTGCCGAGCAGGCGGTGACGGCGATGGCATCGAGCGGCATGCAGGCGCCGCCGGGCGCCGACAGCGACGCACTGCGCCACTGGCACGAGCTGCAGGTGAGCCAGATCGAGCTGGACATGCAAACCCTTGCCCTGGCCGAGCTGCAGTCCGAACGCGATGAGGCCGAGGAGGGGCGCGAGCGCTATGCCGTGCTGTACGACCAGGCCCCGGTGGGCTACCTGTCGCTCGATGCCGACGGCGGCATCACGCGCGCCAACCTGGCCGCCGGTGAGCTGCTCGGACTGCCGCGCGATGCGCTGCCGGGCCGGCGCTTCGAGCAGTTCGTGGCGGCGCCGGCGCAAGCCATCCTGCGGCGCTTCCTGTCCGGGGTGCTCGAACACGGCCAGCGCGGCACACTGGAGCTGCCGCTGTTCGATCAGCGCAATTCCGGCAATGGCAGTGGGGAGGGCCGCCAGGTCCACCTGGACGTCAACCTCGACCCCGGCGCCCGCAAGTTCCGCGTGATCCTTACCGACAT
Organism: Duganella zoogloeoides; assembly: GCF_034479515.1. Lineage (NCBI taxonomy): Bacteria > Pseudomonadati > Pseudomonadota > Betaproteobacteria > Burkholderiales > Oxalobacteraceae > Duganella > Duganella zoogloeoides. Next base: position 3,960,526 of record NZ_CP140152.1, on the reverse strand, counting down.
CGGCAGCGACCGCGCGCGCGAGGCGGCGCGCCAGCGCGCGTTCCAGGTGCTCGACCACATGGGCGAGGGCGTCCTGGTGTGCGATGCCAATTGCGATATCGTCGCCGTCAACCGCGCCTTTACCGCAATTACCGGCTATGCGGTGGAAGAAGCGCTGGGGCGCAATCCGCGTTTCCTCGGCCGCCCCGGCGCTCATGCTCCCGGCTATCACGCGGACGCGTTGCAGCGCCTGCGCACGGACGGCAAATGGGAAGGCGACGTGCACAACCGCCGGCGCGACGGCACGCCGTGGGTGGCCAGCATGTCGCTCACCGTGATCCACGACGAGCAGGGCGCCATCAGCCGCTACATTGGCGTGTTTTCCGATGTGACGGCGCGGCGGCGCGCCGATGCCGACTTGCTGGCGCTGTCGCGCGACCTCGATGCGCGGGTGGCGGCGCGCACTGCCGAGCTGACCGCCGCCAATCGCCTGCTGACCATGGAAATCGCCGAGCGCAAGCGCACCGAGGCCGCGCTGTTCCAGTCGCGCGAACAGCTGCGCAAGCTCGCCGCGCACCTGGAGTCGGTCAAGGAGGAGGAGCGCAAGCGCATTGCGCGCGACGTCCACGACGAACTGGGACAGAACCTGCTGGCGCTGCGCATCGACATCTCGCTGCTGGCCGTGCGTACCGGCAGCCGCCATCCGCGCCTGCACCAGCGCACCCAGGGCGCGCTCGACCAGGTGGACGCCATCATCCGCAGCGTGCGCGGCATCATGAACGACCTGCGCCCGGCCGTGCTGGACCTGGGCTTGCAGGCAGCGCTCGAATGGCAGGCGGCCGAGTTCCGCAAGCGCAGCGGCATGGTCTGCGACCTGTCGTTGCCGCCCGAAGCCGATTTCGCCGCCATCGGTCCGGAAGTGGAGATCGTGCTGTTCCGCAGCCTGCAGGAGGCGCTGTCCAACGTGCGGCGCCACGCCAGGGCCACCCATGTGGCGATTGCGCTCACGGTGCGCGAAGGGCGGCTCACTTTCACCGTGGCCGACAACGGCATCGGTCTGGCGCCGGAAAAACGCGCCAAGAGCGACTCGTTCGGCCTGATCGGCATGGCGCAGCGGGTGCAGGCGCTGGGCGGTCACCTCGAGGTGGCGCCGTACCTGGCCGGCGGCGGTTGCCGGCTCACGTTGTGCATCGACCTGGTATGGAGCTGACGCGGGAAAAGGAATATACTGCCGCTGACTTTCAACCAGGGGCTCAATCTTGTTAAAAAAACTCGCAATGTCTGTCGCCATGATCTGCGCGGCAGCCACGTCGGCGTGGGCCGACGAAGGCCAATGGCAGCCATACCAGCTGCCGCAGCTGAAATCCGAACTCAAAAAGATCGGTATCGCCATCCCCGCCGAAAAACTGGCCGACCTGTCGAAGCACCCGATGAGCGCCATCGTTTCGCTGGGCGGCTGCTCGGCGTCGTTCGTCTCCAGCGCCGGCCTGGTGGTCACCAACCACCACTGCGCGTATGGCGCCATCCAGCGCAATTCGAGCCCTGAACATAATTACATCGAAAACGGCTTCCTCGCCAAGACCCGCGCGGAAGAGCTGCCGGGCGGTCCGAATACGCTGGTGTACGTCACCGACAAGGTGGAAAACGTCACCGCGCGCGTACTGAAAAACGTCACGCCGGCCATGACCGGCAAGCAGCGCCACGACGCGGTTGAAAAAGCCATCAAGGTATTGATCGCCGAATGTGAAAGCGACAAAGCCTATCGCTGCTCGGTGCCGGCCTTCCATCGCGGTCTCGAATACTATCGCATCCGCCAGATGATGATCCGCGACGTGCGCCTGGTGTACGCGCCGGCCGACATGATCGGCAACTTCGGCGGCGACATCGACAACTACGAATGGCCACGCCAGGGCGGCGACTACTCGTTCCTGCGCGCCTACGTGGGCAAGGATGGCCGCCCGGCCGATCCGTCGCCGGACAACGTGCCGTACCAGTCGAAGGACTTCCTGGTGGTGTCGGCCGCCGGCCTGAAAAATGGCGACCCGGTGCTGTTGGCCGGCTACCCGGGCCGCACCAGCCGCTACAAGCTGCCGTCCGAAGTGCGCGCCGCGCGCGACGTGACGTTCCCGCAGCGCGTGGCCGAGATCCAGGCTGATCTCGACGTCATTGCCGCGTCCACCAAAGGCAGCCCCGCCAACGAAGTGCGCTATGCCAGCGTGGCCAAGAGTCTCAACAACGTGATGAAAAAGGCGCAGGGCCTGTCCGACGGTTTCGCGCGCAAGGACATCGCCGCCATCAAGGATGCGCAGGATGCCGAGTTCCGCGCGTGGTACGCCAAACAGCCGGGCAAGTCGCCGCAACTGCTGGCCGAACTCGATAGCGTGATCGCTGCCGATATCGCCCTGTCCGACGAAGAATTCGGCCACGGCGTGGCGTTCACCAGCGACCTGCTGAAGAGCGCTACCACCCTGGTACGCCTGGCCAACGAAGGCGCCAAGCCCGATGCCGAGCGCGAAGTGGGTTATCAGCAGCGCGACCAGAACATGATCCGCGCGCGCCTGAACCGCCTCGAGCAATCGTACGTGGCAGGCGTGGACCAGGCGCGCTTCACCGCCGCCCTGCAACGCTACGCCAAGCTGCCGAAGTCCCTGCACGTGCAGGGACTGGACGCCTTGCTGCCGGCGCCGGACGCCGTGGCCGCGCTGTACGCCAACACGGAATTGGGCGACACCGCCAAGCGGGTGGGCTGGATGGGCAAGGACGCCGCCGCCGTGAAGGCCTCGAACGACGCCTTCCTGCAACTGGCGTTAAAGCTCGACGGCGTGACGCAGTCGCTCAAGGATCGCCGCGCTGAACTGGACGGCAATCTCGAACGCGTGATCCCGCAGTACATGGCGGCCGTGATCGCGTGGAAGAAATCGCAGGGCAAGCCGGTGTACCCGGACGCCAACTCCACGCTGCGCGTGACCTACGGCACCGTGGCCCCGTACTCGCCGGCCGACGGCATCACCAAGGGCCCGTTTACCACGGTGGAAGGCATCGTCCAGAAGCATACGGGCAAGGATCCGTTCAACGCGCCGCAAAAGCTGCTCGACGCGATCAAGGCCAAGCGCTACGGCCAGTTCAAGGATCCGGTGCTGGGCACGGTGCCGGTGGACTTCCTCACCAGCGCAGACACCACGGGCGGCAATTCCGGCTCGGCGGTGATGAACCGCAAGGGTGAGCTGATCGGTCTGAATTTCGACTCCACCTACGAGTCGATCACCAAGGACTGGTATTTCGATACGGAGATCACCCGCGCCATTCACATGGATATCCGGTATATGCTGTGGATCATGACGGAGGTGGACCATGCCGACAACCTGCTGCAGGAAATGACCATCAAGTATCCAACCAAGGCCGCGAAGTAAGCCATGCACGCACTGACAGACCTGCTCGGGTATATGAACCTGCCATTGCACCTGGCGGTGTTCGTCACGACGCCGCTCGAGCTGCTGTCGTTCGTGCTGGCGGTGGTCACGGTGTGGCTCAACATCCGCCAGAGCCACTGGGCCTGGCTGTTTGCGATCGTCTCGTCGGCCACCTACGCGATGGTGTTCTTCGGCTCGCGCCTGTACGGCGATATGGGCTTGCAGTTCGTGTTCATCGCGGTATCGATCTATGGCTGGCGCCAGTGGCTGCGTGGCGATGGCCATCATGCCGCATTGCCGGTCACCGCGCTCGATGCGCGCGGGCGCTGGCTGGCGGTGGGCGGCTGGTTTGCCGGTTTCGTGCTGCTGGCCATGTTCCTCAAGACCTGGACCGATACCGACGTGCCGCACTCGGACGGTTTTCTCACCGCCGGCAGCCTGGTCGGACAGTTGCTGCTGTCGCGCAAAAAGGTGGAGAACTGGCACGTGTGGATCATTGTCGATGTGCTGTACGTGGGTCTGTACCTGCACAAGAACCTGATGCTCACCGCGATCCTGTACGCGATTTTCGTGGGCATGGCAATCGTGGGCCTGCGCACCTGGCAGCAGTCGGCCGGCATGCCCACCGGCGGCGGTGGCAGTGACGGCGGTGGCGGACGCCGGTTGGTGCTGGAGTGACTGTCGGCGTGGTGGAGCAAGCGTTGCCGGTAAAAGTGGCCATCCTGGGCACGGCATCGTCGGGCAAGACCACGCTGGCGGCGGCCCTGGCGCGCGACTACGGTACCGTGTGGGTGCCGGAATACCTGCGGGAGTTTGTCGATACCGAGCAGCGCATTCCGGTTGCGCAGGACCAGATCCATATCGCCCGCACCCAGCTGGCGCGCGAAGCCATCGCGGCGCCGCTGGCGCACCGCTACCTGTTCTGTGACACCACGCCATTGATGACGGCCGTGTACAGCCGCCATTATTTTCAGGGGATCGACGCCGAGCTGGCGCTGCTGGCCGACCGCCACCAGCGCGACTACGCCGTTACGCTGGTGACTGCGCCCGACATTCCGTGGGAAGCGGACGGCCTGCAGCGCGAATCGGAGCAGGTGAGCGTGACCATCAACGCGATGTTGATGGAAGAATTGAAAAGGCGCGCCATTCCCTACCTGCTACTCACCGGCACCCTCGCAGAACGCCTTGCCCAAGCCAGCCGCCACCTACCTTAGCATTTCCCACTTCGGGGTCAGTGCCGACATTTGGACACGAGCCCATCAATATGATGACCAATACCGGTGGATTAAGTTCAAAAATGTCCGAATGTCGGCACTGACCCCGAAGTATTAGAAGTCGAACTGTGCCGAGATGCGGCCGGTGCGGGACGCGCCCGGGATCAGGTAGCCGCCCAGGTCTGGCGTGACATCGCGCCAGTAGAACTTGTCGAAAGCGTTGTCGATGCCGGCGCGCAGCGTGGTGGCCACGCCGCCGATGCGGGTGGAGTAGGCCGCCGCAAAGTTCACCAGGTGGTACTTGGGCACGAACACCGTGTTCTCGGCATCGAAGGCCTTCTTGCCCGAATACTGCCAGTTGGCGCTCACATTGAGTCCCTGTACCTGCGGCACCGCGTAGTCGGCATACACGGACGACTTGAACGCCGCCACGTTGGTCACGCGCTTGCCGTCCAGGCTGGCCGAGCCGGTGCCGCTTTGCTTGGTGCTCAGCCCTGTGGCGGTGATACCGACGGTGAGTTCGCGCGAGGCGCGGCCACTGAGGCCCATTTCCAGGCCACGGTTTTCCGCTTCGCCGCTGCGCACGAACATATTGGACGCATTGTCGACGTATTCCAGGCCCTTGCGGATCTGGAACAGCGCCACCGTGGCGCTGAGGTCGGTGCGGATGTCGGCCTTGACGCCCAGCTCCACCTGTTTCGACTTTGCCGGTTCCAGCGCCTGCCGTTCGTTCAATGATCCCTTGGGCGCCACGCCGCCATGCTCGAGGCCTTGCGCGTACGACGTGTAGAGCGAGACGTTGGGACGCAGGCTGTACACCAGCGCCACGCTGGGCAGCCAGAAGCCGGCATCGGTCAGGGCGTTGGGCTGGATCACGCCGGCCTCGTTTTCACCGACGTACTGGTTGCGGCGCACCTGCACGTAGCGCGCCCCGGCATGCAGCTTCAGTTGTTCGGTGAGGCTGACGATATCCTGGGCGAACAGCGAGCGCTCGTTGGTGTAGCGGCGCTCGGACACCGGGCCGCTGGTGCCGGGCGCCGGCGGCACGATCACCGGGTGGTAGATATTGCTGGTACCCGAGTAATCGTACAGGTCGTCGCCCCATTTTTCGCGGTTGCGCATCAGCGAGCTGCCGAACGTGACCTCGTGTTCGATCGCGCCGGCGGCAAAGCGGCCCTGCAACAGCGCCTGCACCGTCAATGGCGACTTCTTTTCGCCTTCGCTGATGTAGTTATACACGTCGTAGTCGCCATTGCCGCAGAAGCCAGGGTACAGGTCCTGCGCGCCGCAGCCGTAAGGGAAGGCCGTGTAGTCATCGCGCTTGAAGGTGTTCTGGTTGGCGCTGACGGTGGTTTTCCATTCGGGCGAGAAGGTGTACTCGAAGCGTGCGCCGATATTGCTGCTGATGGTTTCGACCGGCCGCGCCCACGGCTGGTCGTTGAGCATGGTGTCGGCATCGATTGCCGGCAGCGTGGTGTTGCCCAGCAGCTGGAAGCCGGGGGCGGTCAGCTGCGACTTGCGCTGGTAGTCGGCGTCGATTTGCAGCAGCGCCTGCGGCGAGATGCGCCAGTCGAACGCGCCCGAGATGAACTTGCGGTTGCCGTCGGCGCCCTTGACGATCGAGCGCAGGCGCTCGGCAGCGACGTTGACGCGATAGCCGAAGCGGGTGTCCTCGAAGCGGCCGCCGACGTCGGCAGCGCCGTACAGCGTGCCGCGCTCGCGGGTTTCGAGCACCACCATGCGGATCGGGTTGTCGGTGGGGCGCTTGGTCACGTAGTTGAGCACACCGCCGGGTGCGGACACGCCGGCCTGCAAGCCGGACAGGCCTTTCAGTACTTCCAGCCGATCCTTGTTTTCCAGCGCGATCTGGGTATCGCCGGCAATCGTCATGCCGTCCTTGCGGTAGCTGGTGCCGTTATCGAGCTTGAAGCCGCGGATCGAGAACTGCTCGGCATACCCGACCGCGTTGTAGGCGTCGGACAGGCTGGCGTCGTAGCGGGCGGCGTCGGTGGTCGAGCGGATCTGCAGGTCCAGCATCTGCTGCGACGTGATCACGTTGAGCGAGGCCGGGGTGCTCAGCAGCGACGCATTGGAAAAGCCGCCGATCGAGGCGGTGCTGGCGCGGGCCTTGGTGGCGCTGACGACGACTTCGGGCAGCGCCTGGTCGGCTTCTTCGGCCATGGCGGCGCCGGCAAAGGAGTTGAACACCGCCACGGCGATGACGGATACGGCAAGGTTGGGTTTGTACATGTCTGCTCTCTACTTGTTCGGCCGGAAGCCGCGAAGAGAGCCATCAAAGGAGGGGAGGAGACCGACTTTTGCGCTTTCCTTCGCTGGCATTATCCAGATCAGGTACGAAGGGTATCTCTCACCCGGAAACAATTCCAGGACCCCTAGCGAACCGCGAGTGTAACACAAACGTCATCATTGAAAGGCCGCATCATGGGACCGCAAGCGCGATTGTCACGCCTGCGTCACGCGTGCGCCACAATCGGCGCCGCCTCGCTACACTGCCACTTTTGCGCCGCAAGGCGCCAGCGAGGCGGGCCCGGCAATGCTGCAAGACCGTCCGCAACGTGTAGTGAAAGGATGGGAATGAGGCAGTCGTATCAAGAAGGTAGTTTTTTCGCCGTGCCATTGCTCGATGGTGGTTACGGCGCCGGCCTGGTGGCGCGTTTGTCGCCGGGCAGCAAGATCATGCTGGCCTATTTGTTCGGTCCCAGGCAGGATGGTTTGCCGGACCTGGCGCAGCTTGCTTCGTTGACCGCGCAAGACGCGGTCAAGGTACTGCGGGTGGGCGACATGGCGCTGGTCAGTGGCCACTGGCGCGTGCTGGGCGAACTCGAAGCTTTTGATCCTGCCCAGTGGCCCATGCCACAATTCCTGCGCCGGGCCGACGCCCTCAAGCGCGCCTGGCGCGTCACCTACTCCAGCAACGATCCGGCCCGCTCCGAGCGCGAGGAGTCGGTGCCTTACGAAACCGTCGGCTTCGAGGCCGATTCGCTGTACGGCTACGGTTCGGCCGAGCTGCTGCTGACCAAGCTGCTGGTTGGCGCCGATCACCCGCTCAACCGCAAATCAGTCTGATCAGGCTGCGCACTCAGCTGCAGCCGACATTCCACGCCGTGTATTCGCCACGGCTTTTGCGCACCGCCACCCGCGCCAGCGTATCGCGGTCGCTCTCGAACACCATGCCCAGCATCAGCGGCGCGCCGGCGACGGGCGCCGCCGGCTCGAGCGCTGCCAGCCGGTACGTCAGCGCGCGATACGGCGCGCATTGCGAATTGCCGGCAAACAGCAGGCGTGCGCGGCCCAGCAGATCGCGGTGCTGGCGCAGCAGCGCCACGGCGTCCACGTCCGCCACCTTCGGGTCCTGCAAGGTGGTGTAGCGCGCTGCCGCGCAGGGCACGGTGGGCGTGGCCAGCCAGATGTACCAGCGCGGCGGTTCGGCTGCTTCCTGCCAGCGCTCGCCCACGGGCGCCTTGGCGTCATAAATAAAACTCGAGCGGATTTGCCGGCACAGGTCCGGGTGCGAGCGGCGCGGTGACGAGTCCATGCGCGCGATCACGCGCCACGGCTGTTTGTTGCCATGGCGTTCGACCTCGAAGGCGGGCGCGAACAACGGCCGCGTGGCCCACGGTCCCTGCGGCACGGCCGCCTGGCGCGCGCTGAAAAAAGCGTCGAACGACGTGCGCTCTTCGGTGGTCGGCTCGCGTTGCTGCAGCGGCATGGCGGGTTTTGCTGCCCAGGCGGGCGCGGCGAGTGCGCCGGCAAGCAGCGCGGCGGTCATCAAGGTCGAATATCTCATGCTGCTTTCATCAGGATCTGGATCGCCAGGCCGCCGCCGTCGCGATTGCGTACCCTCAGTTCGGCGCCATGGCGCTGCAAGACGCGGTCCACGATGGCCAGCCCCAGGCCGGCGCCGTTGGCCTGGCCGCGCGCCGTATCGAGCCGGGTGAACGGTTTGAGCAACTGGCCGATCTGGTCGTCGGGCACGCCGGCGCCGTGGTCCTGCACCTCGATCACCACCCGGCTGGCTGCACCCACGCCCTTGATGCTACAGCCGATATCGATCTCGGTGACGTCCTGGTCGGGCGTTTTGCCGTAGCGGCGGGCGTTTTCCACCAGGTTGTTGATCACGCGTTTGAGGTCGGTGGCGTTGCCCATCGCGTGCAAACCAGGTGCGATGTCGGTCTTGACGCGCACATCGGGAATGCGCGCGGCGTCGTGCGCGACATCGGCCAGCAGTTCGCTGATATCGACGCTGATGAAGCTCGACGCTTCGGTGGGCCTGGCGTAATCGAGGAACTGACCGATGATGGCGTCCATCTGGCCGATGTCGGACTGGATGCCTTCGCGCGCTTCGTCCGACAGGTGGGCCATTTCCACTTCGAGCTGCATGCGCGCCAGCGGCGTGCGCAGGTCGTGCGAAATGCCGGCCAGGATCACCGCGCGGTCCGACTCCACCTGCTGCAACTGCAGCACCATCTGGTTGAACGAGCGGTTCGCTTCGAGGATCTCGTTCGGGCCTTTTTCAGGCAACGGATCGGGGCGCATGCCTTGGGCAAAGGCCCGCGTGGCCTTGGTCAGCCGCCGCAGCGGCAGGTTGACCAGGCTGGAAATGAAGGCCGCACCCAGCAGCGAAATGAGCGACACCACGCTGGCCCAGCCCAGCCACTGGATGCCGGTCAGGCCGCGAATGCGCTCGCGCTCGAGCATCAGCCAGTACTGGTCGTCGTCGATCTTGAACGACACCCAGAACCCGGAGACGCCGTTAACCTTCGACGAAAAGCGCGTGTCCTGTCCCAGCTTGGCGCGCACCAGCTTTTGTATATCGGGCATGAGCGCGTTGTCGGGCGGGGGATCGACCTGGTCGTCGGCTTCCAGCGTGAACACCCGGATGCCTTCGTTGGACACCAGGTCGAACAGCAGCTCGCGCCGCAGTTCAGGCGCCGAGTGGGTGAGGGCGGCATGGGTGATGGTGACCACCGACACCACCTGGGCCGAAATCTGCTGCACCTGCGGATCGTGCTGGACCACGCTGATCATGCCCACCCAGGCCGTCATGCTGGTGGTGGTGAGGGCGCCGAGCAGGATGAAGGTACGCCAGAACAAACCGCTTTTCAGGCTGGCGAGACGGAGCGTAAACAACCATTTGAGCGGTGACTTCGACTTGGACTTCATGTGCTAGCCCGCGCTTAGCGCGGCTGACCCTCCGGAATGAACACATAGCCCAGGCCCCAGACGGTCTGGATGTACAGCGGGCTCGATGGATCGGGTTCGATCAGCTTGCGCAGGCGCGAAATCTGCACGTCGAGGCTGCGGTCGAACACTTCGTATTCGCGCCCGCGCGCCAGTTCCATCAGTTTTTCGCGCGACAGCGGCTGGCGCGCATGGCGTGCGAATACTTTCAGTACCGAGAATTCGCCGGTGGTGAGCGGCACGGTTTCGCCAGCCTTTTTCAGGGTGCGGGTGCCCAGGTCCAGTACGAACTGGCCGAACTCGAAGGTTTGCGGGGTTTCGGACGGTGCGCCCGGAATTTCGTCGGGACCCCGGCGGCGCAGCACGGCGCCGATGCGTGCCACCAGCTCGCGCGGGTTGAACGGCTTGGGCAGGTAGTCGTCGGCGCCCATCTCGAGGCCGACGATGCGGTCCACGTCTTCGCCCTTGGCGGTGAGCATGATGATGGGGGTCTGGTCGCCGGCGCCGCGCAGGCGGCGGCAGATCGACAGGCCGTCTTCGCCGGGCAGCATCAGGTCGAGCACCAGCAAGTCGTAGCGCTCGCGCAGCCACAGCTTGTTCATGGCGGTGGCGCTTTCGGCGGTGAAGACGTTGAAGCCTTGTTCGGTGAGATAACGGCGCAACAGATCGCGCAGGCGCACGTCGTCGTCCACTACCATAATCTTGGCCTGATGGCCATGCTGATTGACGGTATTACTGCCGCCAGTGTTGTTGGAATCAAGCGTAGTCGTCGTCATTTCTCTGCCAAGTTGTCTTATTGATGTTGCTATGGTAACGTCATATTCGCGTCACGAAAACGTCTGTTTTTACCCATTACAAAGTGTTACAAACTTTACCCGATTGGTCTTACTCCCTCGTGCAAACCATCATACACTGCGGGCATGGAATCACCTCTTAGGAACGCCATGTTCATCGACCTCAAAAAAACACACGCGGCAGCAAGCGCATCTTTTTGCGTTCGATCCACCCTGGCTTCCGTCGTGGTGTGCTGCGGTGTGCTGTCGGCACTGCCCGCGCATTCCGCCGGCCAGGACCGCCGTGACGACAATCGTGACAATCGCAGCCAGCAAAGCGCCCCGCGCCAGCAGGATATGCGGCAAGATCTGCGTCAGGATCAGTCGCGCCAGCTCGATCCGCGCAGTTACGAGTCGCGGGCCGAGGAACAGCGCCGCGCCATGCAGGAGAACAACCGCAACGCCGAGATGAGCCGTCGCGTGGGCCGCATGACCGCCGACGAACGGCGCGACCTGCGGCGCCAGATCAACGAAGCCGGCGCCGAAGTCTACGCGCTGCCGCCACGCCGCTGACCTCGGCCTGCATCGCTACCGACAGTTACCATTATCCCGAAGCCCGCCGTGTCCTGCACGGCGGGCGTTTTTGCATGGATGACATTAATGTGTGGCAATTGCATCACATTAGCGATTGCTCAACATGATAATCGTTCTCTTTTGGTTGATGATGTGTAATATTGGTTTATTACACGCAATGCCTGTCGGCCGCGTGTTTTCCTTGGAGGAAGATCGTGGTCCCAGACGTTGCACCCGCAGCGCTATCGGTCGTGTCCGCGCTACCCGCGCCTGACGCGAGCCTGCCCATTGGTTTGATCCTGCGCCCGGACGGCATTTATATCGATCTTGGCCTGCCGCCACCGGCGCGTGCCGCCGCCGTCAACCAGGTGTTTGGCGCCGGCTTTTGCCTGGCCGGTTTGTCCTACCCGGTGCTGATCAAGGCGCTGTACGACGTCGGACCCGACCTGGGCGCCGCGCAGGCCGTGCGTCTGGCCGCTGCCGTGCAGCTGATCGACGGCAGGCGCCTGCCGCTTTACAAGACGCCCAAGCCCGGACGCGGCTACGCCGAGTACTACTTCGAGCCGCTGTATCTCGACGCGGAAGTGCTGGCCGACGGCACCGAGCTGCCCGAGCGCGTGGCGCGGCTCGATATCGACGAATTTGTCGCCGCCATGTGGGGCCACGGTATCCGCTTCGGCATCGACGTGGCGGCGGTGGCCAATGCCATCAAGGCGCCCAAGGCCGAGCGCATCACCTTTGCCACCGACCTCGAACCGGAGCCGGGTTGTAACGCCACGGTGCTCGAGGTGTCGCACGCACTGCACCGCAGCGACGCACCGAAGGAACGCGCCGACGGCCGCATCGATCTGCACAGTTTCGAGAACCGCTTCCCGCAAATCAAGGCCGGCGTGCGGCTGTTGAAAAAAGTGCCGGCCACGCCTGGTTTGCCCGGCTTCGACCTGGCCGGGCGCATGACCGCGCCGGCGCCACCGTCCGACCTGGCGCTGCGGCACCTGGCCGGCGACGGCACCGAGGTGCAGGAACTCGATGATGTTGAATACATCGTCTCCATCCGCGAAGGGTTCCTCGCCGTCGATCCCAAGTCCAACCGCGTATCCGTCACCGACAAGATCGTCAGTCTCGATGGCGTGAGCGGGCGTACCACCGGCAACCTGGAACTGACCGGCGCCTACGAAGAATACGGCGACGTGCAGGAACAGCGCGACGTCACCGGGGGCGACATCACGGTGCATGGCAACGTGTATGGCAACATCCATTCGCGCGGCGGCGCCGTGGTGCTGGACCGGAACCTCATCGGCGGGAGCATCCGCAATGCCAATGGGCCGATTACCATCGCCGGCGTGGCCTCCAACGCGGTGATCCACACCGGCAGCGGCGCGGTCATCGTGGCACGCGCCGAGAACTGCATCATCTCCGGCAGCAGCGTGACCATCGGCGAGGCATCCAACTGCGAGATCGTCGCCGACCTGCTGCGCATTACCATGGCCGAAGGCTGCGCCGTCGCCGGGCGCGACGTGGAAATCGAATCGGCCGGACCGCGCCGCCGCACCGAGATGGTGATCTATGTGCTGCTGCGCGACGTGGCCCGCTTTGGTCAGGAAATCGGCGAGCTCGATGTGCGCCTGGCCGAGCTGGCGCGGGTGCTGGCGGGCCACGAGGAAGAGGCGGCCCGCCTGTCGGCGCTGCCCGACGTACGGCGTTACCTGGCGCTGGCGCTCAAGCTGCGCAACCAGGAGTTGACGGTGTCGCCCGAGCAGGCGCACATCCTGCGCAAGATTGCCGCCGGCGTGGCCGAACCGATGCAGTCGCTCGATCGTCTCAAAAAGGACGGCCAGATCGCGCTGACCCAGCAAAAGCTGCTGCGCGACCGGCGCGACGCAGTGATAGCCGAGCAGGTGGCGGCGGCAGGCACCGCGCGGTGCGGCTTGCACATGGTAAGCGGCGAAACCGTTGTGCGCACCATGCTCTATGGCGGCGCAGGCGACAGCGCCGCGCCGCTGCTGGCGCAGCAGCCGGCCAAGGACATCAAGCAGCGCCTGCGCGGCACCCCGACCGGCGGCGCGGTGCTGTTCTGGGAGAGCGAGGGGGCGCTGAACTGGCACCTCGACCCTCGGCAGGTACACAATCATGGCGGTTCATGCTAGGCTATGGGGCATATTAAAAAAAGTGAAGGGGCGCTCCGCTCCGACGTACATCTTCGTGGGGATTACCGTGTCAAACGCAACGACGTTGAATTCAGGCGCCGAGGGCGAACTGCCCGCAGCGCTCGTCAAGCGTGATGATGGCATCTACTTCGACGTTGCCGCCACGCCCGTGGCGCGCCTGGCCGCCGTCGGCCAGATCTTCCTTGGGGGCGCCTGTTTCGTGGGCCTGCATTACGCCATCTTTACCAAGATGGTCTATAACGCCGGTCCCGACCTGCCGCCCGCGCTGGCCGAACGCCCGCTGCTGCGCTTTGCCGATCGCATCGAACCGTTTCATCCTGCGCGCCGCCAGCTGTACAAGAACGTCAAGGTCATCGGCGGCGAGGCCGAATACTATTTCGAGCAGGTGTATTTCGACGTGCCCGGCCTGCCGCCGCAACCCGCGCGGCTGACCTTCGACGAATTTGTCGCGGACATGTGGGCCAAGGGTATCCGCTTCGGCATCGATGCGCCGGCGGTGCGCGACGTGATCGCCACCGGCCGCGTGGCGCGCATCACGGTCGCGCGGCGCCTGAACGCCATGCCGGGACGCGATGCGGCCATCGTGGAAGTCTCGCGCGACATCCATCGCAGCGACGCCCCGCGCGAAAAATCGGATGGCCGCCTCGATTTGCAGACCTTCCAGAACCGCTTCCCGCAGGTGAAACCGCACGTCAAGCTGCTGCGCAAGGTGCCGTCCGCACCGGGTGTGCGCGGCTTCGAGATGTCGGGCGCGGTGATCGACCCGCCAGCCCCCAAGGACCTGGAGCTGGCGTCGGTGGCCGGCGAAGGCACCATGATCGAAAACTTCCGCGACGGCGAATACCTGGTCTCGTCGGTCGAGGGCTTTCTCAGCGTGGACCCGAAGACCCGCCGCATCTCGATCGGCCCCAAGATCATCAGCCGCGAGGGCGTGAGCGCGCGTACCACGGGCAATTTGCAGTTGACCGGAGAGTACGAGGAGTTCGGTGCGGTGCAGGAACAGCGCCGTGTCGAAGGCGGCAATATCACCATCCACGGCGATGTGTACGGCAGTATCGAATCGCGCGGCGGCGACATTGCCCTCAACAGCAACCTGATGGGCGGCTCGGCTGTCAATGCCGACGGCGCCATCCGCGTGCGCGGAGTGGCTGCCGGCGCGGTGCTGCAAACCAAAAAAGGGGAGGTCGCGCTCACCCGCGCCGAAAACTGCATCATCTCCGGCACCCGGGTGGTGATCGGGGAAGCCAGCAACTGCGAGATCATGGCCGACGAGGTGGTGATCAAGGTGGCCGAAGGCTGCGCGATCGCTGCGCGCCACATCGAGATCGTCCATGCCGGTCCGCGCAAGCAGAACGAAATGCTGTTGTACTTGCTGGTGCCCGACACCGCCGGCTACGACAAGCGGGTGGCCGACCTGCTGCCGAGAGTGGCGGCGGCACAGCGCGAGGCGGTCCAGTACAAGGAGGAGATGGACGCCATCACCAGCCAGGCCGAGGTACGCAACTACCTCACGCTGGCCACCCGCGTGCGCAAGCGCGAAGTGGTGCTCACGCCCGAGCAGGAGCCGCTGTTTCACCGCATGGCGATCGCCGTGGGTCCGGCATTGAAGTCGGTGGGACGCATCTCGCTCGCTCTCAAGGCGGCGCAGGTCCAGGAAGAGCAGGTGCGCGCCGAAGTGGCGCAGGTCGAGCGCAAAAAGCGCGAGTTGATCCACAAGTCGCAATGCTCGGTCCAGTTGCTGACCGGCGAAGTGCAGTTGCGCCCGATGACCTATGTGCCGGATGGCGTGGCGCCTTACGACTATGCGCCCAAGGAACTCAAGGCCAAGGTGCGGGCGTCGGCCGCTGGCCTCCCCACGCTATTTTTCGGCAGTGTCGGGCCTATATACTGGGCGCCCCCGCAGGACAATTAGTCTCCAGGCGCGCCCTGGGGCGCAGTGGCGCCGCGCAGTGCGGCCACCAGTTCGCGCGCAGGGGCGGGCAGGGTGCGCAGGTCGCGCACGCACACGAGCAGCTTGCGCGCGGCCCAGTCGTCGGTCAATTTCACGATTCTCAGCAAACGTTCGTCATCGTGGCGGCGCGCTGCTGTCGCCGGCAGCAGCGCTATGCCCGCGCCACTGGCGCACATGCGGCAGACGGCCTCGAAGCTGCGCAACCGGATCTTGCAGTGCATGCGCCGCCCCAGCCGCGTGGCCTGGCCGGCTGCATACTGCTGCAGCGCGCTGTCGCCGGCCAGGCCGATGAAATCATGGTCGAGCGCATCGGCAAACGCCATGCGCCGGCGCTGTCCCAGTTGCCGCGCCAGCGGGTGGCTGCGCGCCATGGCCAGCACCAGGGTGTCGTCGCAGACCGGGAAGGTGTGCAGCGCGGCGCTGTCCACGGCGTCGGTGATGATGCCGATGTCGGCCGCGCCTTCCGCCACCGCCTGCACGATGTCGCGGCTTTGGCGCTCTTCCAGGTCCACGCCCAGACGCGGGTGGGCGGCCAGAAAGGCGGCCAGCGCATCGGGCAGGAACTCGGTCATGGCCGAGGTATTGCACAGCAGCCGGATTTGACCCTTCAGGCCGGAAGCGAATTGCGCCAGGTCGCCGCGCAGGTCGTCCACTTGCCGGCCGATGATGCGCGCGTGGCGCAGCAGCGCCAGTCCGGCTTCGGTCGGCTCCACGCCGCGCCGGCCGCGTTGCAGCAGCGGCACGCCCAGCGTTTCCTCCAGGCCGCGCACGCGGGCGCTGGCCGAGGGCAGCGCCAGGTGCGCCAGCCGGGCGCCGGCGGTGATGCTGCCGCTGTCGGCGATGTGGGCAAATAAACGCAGGTCGGTGAGGTCGAAGCGCATGGCAGCCTATGTCAATGACGAAGTCTGGCTCAGTATATTCCACATTTGCAGCGCTGCTGCGGAGGAGGACAATGGCAGTCATGGATAACATGACTCTCTTTATTGCGCTGGTCTTCGTGCTGGCAGGCCTGGTCAAGGGCGTGACCGGCATGGGGCTGCCCACCGTGGCCGTGGCCTTGCTGTCGTTGCAGATGGCGCCACTGGAAGCGGCAGCTTTGCTGATTGTGCCTTCGGCGTTGACGAATGTGTGGCAACTGGCCACGGGTCCGGCGCTGTACCCGCTGTGGCGCCGGCTGCGGCCGATGTTGCTGGCCACCTGCGTGGGCACCGCCATCGGCGGCTGGCTGCTGCTCGCGCCAGGCGGTATCGGCACAGCCACGGAAGCGGCGGTATGGACGCCGGCCGCGCTGGGTGTGCTACTGGCCGGCTACGGCGTGCTGGGTTTGTCGGGCTGGCGTGGCAAGGTGCCGGCAGCGGCGCAGCGCTGGGCGGGGCCGCTGGCCGGTGTGGCGACCGGCGCTATCGCCAGCACCACCGGCGTATTCATCATGCCGTCCGCGCCGTACCTGCAGGCGCTGGAGCTGAACCGCGAAGACCTGGTGCAGGCGCTGGGCCTGAGTTTTACGGTATCCACGCTGGCGCTGGCGGCCATGCTGGCCTGGCGCGGCGACTGGCACGCAAATGCTGCCACCGGTTCGCTGCTGGCGCTGTTGCCGGCGACGCTGGGCATCGTGTCGGGCCAGTGGCTGCGCCAGCGCATGTCGGCCGAGGTGTTCCGGCGCTGCTTTTTTGTCGCACTGATCGGGCTGGGCGTGCACCAGTGCGTGCGGGCGGCGATGGCTGGCTGAGGCTAGATCACGACCTTGCCGCGCATCTGTTTGCGCTCGCCGTCTTTCGCCTTGCCGTCGAGCCGGCGGCGCTGCGAGCCGCGCGTGGGCTTGGTGGGCCGGCGCACCGTGGGCAGTACGGCCACGCTGTCCACCAGCTCCTGCAGGCGCCGCAGCGCATCGTCCTTGTTGGCTTCCTGGCTGCGCGATTGCTTGGCCTTGATCACGACCACGCCGTCGCGCGTGATGCGGCTGTCGCGCAGGGCCAGCAGGCGTTCCTTGATATGTTCGGGAAGCGATGAGGGCGTAATGGCAAAGCGCAGGTGCACCGCGCTGGAAACCTTGTTGACGTTCTGGCCGCCCGGTCCCTGCGCGCGAATGGCGTTCAACTCCACGTCGTTGATGTCGATCTGCTGGTTCATCGGCGCATTGTAGCAAACGCGCTGCACGGCGCCCGGAAAAAGTTGATGCTAGTCAACATATGGTGCGGGGTGGGCGGTTACGATGGTGCATGCCTGTTACCGCACGTCCCTGGACGAAAGGATCATCATGTCTCCCATCTCCCACTCAGCGACGCAAACGTCCACCGCGCGGCAGTACCTGGTGTTCCGGCTCGGCGGCCTCGATTACGCGCTCGATTTCAGCAAGGTGCAGGAACTGCGTCCGCTCAAGGAGCTCGAGCGCTTTTCGTCGGATGGGGAAATCATCAGCGGGGTGGCGGTGTCGCGCGGCGTGATCATGCCCATCGTCGATATGCGCATCGCGTTCGGCCCACGGCCGCCGAAACACGATCCGCTGACGGACGTGATCATTTTAAAGCTGTCGAGTTGCGTGATGGGGATGGTGGTCGATGGCGTGACCGACATCGTGTCGCTCACCGTGGAGCAATTGCAGCCGGTACCGGTGGTGGAGACACCGGCGGCGGTTGCGCCACAGGTTGATTACCTGCTCGGCATCGGCGTGGTGGATGACCGCCGCCTGATCGTGGTCGATATCGACAAGCTGATGTCGATCCGCAAGGTGCCTTGCGCGCCACGCCAGGCGGCGTGATACTGCTTAAGCCAGCGCTTCGAGTTCTTCCTGCAACTGCAACCACTGCGCTTCCAGCTCGCCCAGGTCCTTGGTGAAGAAGGTCTGGTCGGCCAGGGCCTGTTTCAGCTTGGCCTTGTTGGCGGCTTCGTAGATCGTCGCATCGGCCAGTCGGCCATCGACTTCCGCTTTCTGGGCGCTGCGCTTGGCGATCTGGTCGTCCAGGCGCTTGATCTTCTGTTCCAGCGGCTTGCGCAGCGTGGCCAGGCGCTGGCGGTCTTCCGCTTCCTTGCGTTTCTGGTCCCTGGTGTTTACTACCGGAGCCGAAGGCGGCGCCACGGGGGACGCCACCGGGAAGTCGGTCTTGTTGGCCTTGCCCGCTGCGGGCAGCACGTCGGTGCCTTTACCCAGCTTGGTCTTGAACAGCCAGTCCTTGTAGTCGTCCAGGTCGCCGTCGAACGGTTGCAGCTTGCCGTCGGCGACGATGATGAATTCGTCGGTGGTGGCGCGCAGCAGGTGGCGATCATGGGAGACCACGACCAGCGTGCCTTCGAACTGTGCCAGCGCCTCGGTCAGCGCTTCGCGCGTTTCCAGGTCCAGGTGGTTGGTCGGTTCATCGAGCAGCAGCAGGTTAGGGCGCTGCCACACGATCAGCGCCAGCGCCAGCCGTGCCTTTTCGCCGCCGGAGAACGGCGCGATCGAACTGGTGACCATGGTCCCCGGGAAGTTGAAGCCGCCGAGGAAGTTGCGCAGTTCCTGCTCGCGCACGGTCGGGGCGATCTTGGCCAGGTGCCACAAGGGCGACTCGTCGTGGCGCAGCATCTCCACCTGGTGCTGGGCGAAGTAGCCGATATTGAGGCCCTTGCCGATGGTGGCGTCGCCGGTCAGAGGCGCCAGTTCACCGGCGATGGTCTTGATCAGCGTCGATTTACCGGCGCCGTTCACCCCGAGCAGGCCAATCCGTTGGCCGATCTGCAGCGAGAACTTGATGTTGTTGACGATGGTCTTGGTGGTGACTTCGCCGGTTTTTTCGTTCTCGATCTTGTAGCCGGCATCCACGTCTTCCATGACCAACAGCGGATTCGGGGCGCTGAGCGGCTCGCGGAATTCGAACGAGAATTCTGCGGCAGCGCGCAGCGGCGCCAGTTCTTCCATCTTGGCCAGCGCCTTCATGCGGCTTTGCGCCTGGCGGGCCTTGGAGGCCTGCGCCTTGAAGCGGTTGACGAACGACTCGAGGTGGGCGCGCTTGCGCTGCTGCTTTTCCAGCGCGCCGGCGGCCAGGATCATTTGTGCCGCGCGTTGACGCTCGAACGACGAGTAGTTGCCCGAGTAGCGCTTGAGCTTGCGCTCGTCGATATGCACGACCACGTTCACCACTTCGTCGAGGAAGTCGCGATCGTGGGAGATGATCAGCAGGGTGCCCGGGTAGCGCTTGAGCCAGTCCTCGAGCCAGATGATCGCGTCCAGGTCCAGGTGATTGGTCGGTTCATCGAGCAGCAGCAGGTCCGATGGGCACATCAGCGCCTGCGCCAGGTTCAGGCGCATGCGCCAGCCGCCCGAAAAACTCGAGACGGGACGCTGCATCTGTTCGATGGTGAAGCCCAGGCCGAGCAGCAGTTGCTCGCCGCGCGACTGCACGGTGTAGGCGTCGGCGTCGGCCAGCGCGCTGTAGATGTTACCGATGGCGATACCGTTTTCGCTCGACTCGGGCGCTGCTTCCAGGCGCGCCAGTTCGGCTTCGAGCTTGCGCAGGCCGACGTCGCCGTCGATGGCGTAATCGAGCGCCGCGCGTTCGAGCGGCGGAGTTTCCTGGGCCACGTGGGCCACGCGCCACTTGGCCGGGAAGTCGATTTCACCCTGGTCGGGATGGAGCTCGCCGCGCATCATGGCGAACAGGCTCGATTTGCCGGCGCCATTGGCGCCGATCAGGCCGATCTTGTCGCCCGGGTTGAGAGTAACATCGACTTGTTCCAGCAGCGGCTTGGTGCCGCGCATCAGGCTTACTTGTATGAAGCGGATCATGTTGTTCTTTTACAGTTTGAGCTGGTCGGCGGTCAGCAGGAATACCATGTCGTCGCCGTTGCTTGTGGTGAGCCAGGTCAGGCCCATCTCGCCGAAGGCAGCTTCGGCGAATTCTTTTTCGTTGCCGATTTCGACGATCAGGATACCGTCGTCGGTCAGGCGTTCGGCAGCGCCGGCGACGATGCGGCGCACGATGTCCATGCCATCCTTGCCGCCGTCGAGTGCCAGTTCCGGCTCGGCGCGGTATTCCATCGGCAGCTTGCTCATCGAGGACGAGTTCACGTACGGCGGATTGGTGATGATCAGGTCATATTTTTTGGCCGGCACGTTGGCGTACAGGTCCGACTCGATCAGGGTCAGGCGGTCTTGCAGCTCGTAGGTGGCGACGTTCTTTTTCGCCACTTCCAGCGCGTCGGCCGAGATGTCCACGGCATCGACTTGCGCGTCCGGGAAGGCGTCGGCCATCATGATCGCCAGGCAACCGGAACCCGTGCACAGTTCCAGGATGTTTTCGATGTTGTCGGGCGAGTTGACCCACGGCGCGAAGTATTCGGGTATCAGCTCGGCGATGAAGGAGCGCGGCACGATGGTGCGCTCATCGACATAGAAGCTGTAGGTGCCGAGCCATGCCTCATTGGTGATGTAGGCGGCGGGCACGCGTTCGTCCGTGCGGCGGGCGATTACGGCCAGCACCGACGCCACTTCTTCCGGCAGCAGCTTGGCGTCGAGGAAGGGCTCCAGGCGATCGAGCGGCAGCTTGAGCGTGTGCAGGATCAGGTAAGCGGCTTCGTCGAAGGCTTCTGCGCTGCCGTGGCCGAAGAACAGCTTGGCCGTATTGAAACGGGTGACGGCGTAGCGCAGCAGGTCGCGCGGCGTGGTGAAAGGCGTGGTGTTCATGGCTATCTCGTTCGGTAAAGTGCCGGGCAAACGCCCGGCGCACTGCGTCAGGCCAGCAGGTTTTCCAGCGTGCGGCGGTAAATATTCTTGAGCGGATCGACAAAACGCAGCTCGATATGCTCGTCGATCTTGTGGATGCTGGCGTTGGGAGGGCCGAATTCTATCACCTGGGGGCAGATCTGGGCGATAAAGCGCCCGTCCGAGGTGCCGCCGGTGGTCGAGAGTTCGGTGTCCACGCCGGTTTCCGACTTGATCGCCTTTGACAGCGCATCGCTCAGCGTGCCGCGCGGGGTGAGGAACGGCAGGCCGCTCAGCGCCCATTTCAGTTCGTAGTGCAGCCCGTGTTTGTCCAGGATCGCATGCACGCGGCGCTTGAGTTCTTCGTGCGTGCTGGCGGTGGAAAAGCGGAAGTTGAAGTCGATGACCATCTGGCCCGGAATCACGTTGTTGGCGCCCGTGCCGGCGTTGATGTTCGACATTTGCCACGACGTGGGCAGGTAGTACTCGTTGCCTTCGTCCCAGACTTCCGCCACCAGGTCGGCCAGCGCTGGCGCGGCCAGGTGGATCGGATTGCGCGCCAGTTGCGGGTAGGCGATATGGCCTTGCACGCCCTTGATCGTCAGCTTGCCCGACAGCGAGCCACGGCGGCCGTTCTTGATGATGTCGCCCAGCGTTTCGTCCGAGGTCGGTTCGCCCACGATGCAGTAGTCGATGGTTTCGCCGCGTTCCTTGAGCAGGTTGCAGACGATGACGGTGCCGTCGGTGGCCGGACCTTCCTCGTCGCTGGTGATCAAAAAGGCGATCGAACCCTGGTGGTCGGCGTGTTCGGCGACGAATTCCTCGACCGCCACCACGAACGCCGCGATCGACGTCTTCATGTCGGCGGCGCCGCGGCCATACAGCTTGCCGTCGCGGTGGGTGGGGTTGAAGGGCAGCGACTGCCATTGATCCACCGGGCCGGTGGGCACCACGTCGGTGTGACCGGCGAACACCAGCACCGGCGAGGTCGTGCCACGGCGCGCCCACAGGTTGGTCACGTCGTTGGAGATAATGGTCTCGCACGCGAAGCCCAGCGGGGTGAGCAGGTCGATCAGGTGCTGCTGGCAGCCCTTGTCGTCGGGGGTGACGGAGGACAGGGAAATCAGCTTTTCGGTCAGCGCCAGGGTTTTCGAAGGGGTCATGTCAGGTATTGAAAATTTGTTGGTATTGGGCGTCGCTGAAGCCGACGCTGTAGGCGCCATCCTTGTCCAGCACCGGGCGCTTGATGATCGACGGATTTTCCAGCATCAGGGCGATAGCAGCTTCGTCATCGACGATGGCCGCCTTGCGTTCATCGGACAGCGCGCGCCACGTCGTGCCTTTTTTATTCACCAGCACATCGCGCGGCACCTGCTTGAGCCAGCCGGCAACGGTCTCGCGCTTGAGGCCCTGCTTCTTGAAATCGTGGAAGGTGAAGTCGTGCTGCTGGTCGGCCAGCCAGGTGCGCGCCTTTTTGACGGTGTCGCAGTTGGGGATGCCGTAGAGGGTGGTGGTCATGTGTGGTCGCAAGCAGGTAAAACGAAAGGGCGACAGGATACCATGCGGTAGCTGGCGCCCGGGTATGGCGGGGCAGGATCACTCAGGCCTGCAGTTCGCGCTCGATGGCATCCTTGAGCAGCGCGTCGTCGGTGGTGGTGTCCGGTGCGAAGCGGCCGACGACTTTGCCTTCTTTGCTGACCAGGAATTTCTCGAAGTTCCACAGCACGTCGGTCGGGTTGTCCTGCTTGATGCCGTAGCCGGCCAGCTTGGCGCGGAAATCGCTGTCCGGTTTTTCCTGGGCTTGCGGCTGTTCTTCGATCAGGCGCTGGTACAGCGGGTGCAGGCCCTGGCCCTTGACCACGATCTTTTCGAACATCGGGAATTTGATGGCGAATTTGCTGGTGCAAAATTCGGCTATTTCCTCGTTGCTGCCCGGTTCCTGGGCGCCGAATTCGTTGGCCGGGAAACCCGCCACCACCAGGCCGTCGGCCTGCTTGTCTTGGTACAGTTTTTCCAGTCCCTCGTATTGTGGCGTCAGGCCGCAGGCCGAGGCGACGTTGACCAGCAGGAGTACCTTGCCGCGATACGCGCCAAGGGTGACGTCCTCGCCGTTGATGCGGCGCAGGGGAATATCGTAGATCGATGGTGTCATGGTGTCCTCAGGTGTTCAGGGTGAAACCGGTGAAGGAAGCCGATGCTGCGGCATTGCCGCTGGCGGCATCGGCGGCGGGTTGCTCTTTGGCGTTATTCAGTTGCCAGAGCAGGTTGGTGGCCGAATCGGCATTGGCCAGTGCCTCGTCGGCGCTGATCGCGCCGCCCTGCACCAGCTTGACCAGCGCCTGCTCGAACGATTGCGAGCCGGGCGACATGCTGTTGTCCATCGCATCCTTGATCTCGCTGATGCGGCCGGCCTCGATCAACTCGGCCACGGCGCGCGAATTGACCATTACTTCCACGGCCGCGGCGCGGGCGCCGCCGGACAGGGCTGGCACCAGCCGCTGCGAGACGATCGCCTTGACCGCCGACGACAGATCCTGCATCAGCGCCATGCGGCTCTCGATCGGATAAAAACCGATGATGCGATTGAGCGCGTTGTAGCTGTTATTGGCGTGCAGCGTGGCGACCACCAGGTGGCCCGACTGCGCGTACGCGATGGCTGCAGCCATGGCTTCCTTGTCGCGTATCTCGCCGATCAGGATGCAGTCGGGCGCCTGGCGCATCGAGTTGCGCAGGGCGGTGGCAAAGCTGGTGGCATCGCTGCCGATCTCGCGCTGGTTGACGATCGACTGCTTGTTTGTAAACAGGAACTCGATCGGGTCTTCGAGCGTGAGGATGTGGCCCGCCGAGTGGGCGTTGCGGTGGTCGAGCATCGCCGCGATGGTGGTCGATTTGCCGGAGCCGGTGGAGCCGACGACCAGCAGCAGTCCGCGCTTGGCCATGATCAGGTCCGCCAGCACGGGCGGCATCTTCAGATCCTGCAGGGCGGGGATGTTGCCGGGCACATAGCGAAATACCGCGGAAACGCTGCCGCGCTGGCGGAAAGCGGAGAGCCGGAAGCGCCCCACGCCGGCCAGCGAGATGCCCATATTGAGTTCGTTGGTGGTAGCCAGTTCGGCCATTTGCGCCGGAGAGGCGACTTGTGCCAGCAGCGCCTCGATGTTCTCGGGCGTCAGCAATTGCTGGTTGACCGGCAGCAGCTTGCCGCCGATCTTGAAATGCACGGGAGAGTTCGCGGCGAGGAACATGTCCGACGCATGCTTTTCCTGCATCAGCTGGAACAGGCGTTCCATGGCCATCGCGATTCTCCCGAAGTGATGACTTAGATACCGCGCAGCAGTTCGTTGATGCCGGTCTTGGCGCGGGTTTTGGCGTCCACGCGCTTGACGATCACGGCGCAGTACAGCGAGTACTTGCCGTCTTCCGATGGCAGGCTGCCCGATACCACGACCGAACCCGAAGGCACGCGGCCGTAGGTCACTTCGCCGGTGGCGCGGTCGTAGATCTTGGTCGACTGGCCGATGTACACGCCCATCGAGATCACCGAGTTTTCTTCGACGATCACGCCTTCGACGATTTCCGAACGGGCGCCGATGAAGCAGTTGTCTTCGATGATGGTCGGATTGGCCTGCATCGGTTCCAGCACGCCGCCGATGCCCACGCCGCCGGACAGGTGGACGTTCTTGCCGATCTGCGCGCACGAACCGACGGTGGCCCAGGTATCGACCATGGCGCCTTCATCGACGTAAGCGCCGATGTTTACGTACGAAGGCATCAGGACCACGTTCTTGGCGATGAACGAACCACGACGGGCAACGGCCGGCGGCACCACGCGGAAACCGCCCTTGGCGAAATCGGCTTCGGTGTAGTTGGCAAACTTGGTGGGGACCTTGTCGTAGAACTGCATGGTGCCGTCCGACGGCATGGCCACGTTGTTCTCGAGGCGGAACGACAGCAGCACGGCTTTCTTGACCCACTGGTTCACCACCCAGTCGCCGGTGGTTTTTTCGGCCACGCGGATAGTGCCCGCGTCCAGGCCGGCGATCACGTGCGAGACGGCGTCACGCAGTTCGGCGGCGCCGTTGGCCGGGTTGATGTTGGCGCGGTCTTCCCATGCCTGGTCGATGATTTGCTGGAGTTGTTGGGTCATGATGGTCTATCTTTATTTAACAAGGGTTTTGCAGAATTGGACGATGCGCTGCGCAGCTTCCAGGCCTTCGGACGTTTCCGCCACCAGCGCCATGCGGATGCGGTTGCGGCCCGGATTGACGCCGTGCGCGTCGCGCGCCAGGTAGCTGCCCGGCAGGACCGTGACATTATATTCGGCATACAGTCGCTGGGCGAACTCGGTGTCCGACAGGCCCGTGCGCGAAACATCGGCCCACAGGTAGAAGCCGGCGTCGGGCAGTTCCACGTCCAGCACTTCTTGCAGCAGGGGCGTGATGGCGTTGAACTTGGCGCGGTATTGTTCGCGGTTGTCTTCGACATGGGTTTCGTCGTTCCAGGCCGCGATGGACGCAGCTTGCACGACGGTGCTCATGGCGCTGCCGTGGTAGGTGCGGTACAACAGGAATTTTTTCAGCACGTCCGCGTCGCCGGCCACGAAGCCCGAGCGCATGCCCGGCACGTTGGACCGCTTGGACAGGCTGGAGAACACCACCAGCCGCGCATACGGCTTCTCGACCGACGACAGGCCCAGCATGTGGGCGGCCTGCAGCGCGCCCAAGGGGGCTTCTGCACCGTGGTAAATCTCGGAGTAGCACTCGTCGGCGGCGATGACGAAGTTGTAGCGCTCCGACAGCGCAAACAGGTTCTCCCAGTCGGTGAGCGTGAGCACGGCGCCGGTAGGGTTACCCGGAGAGCACAGGAATAGCAGCGACACGCGCTCCCACACCGAGGCGGGAATGCTGTCGTAGTCGCAGCCGAAGTTGCGCGCCGGGTCGGAGTTGACGAAATACGGCTCGGCGCCGGCCAGGTAGGCCGCGCCTTCGTAGATCTGGTAGAACGGGTTGGGGCACACCACCAGAGAGTTAGCGGCCGGGTCGATCACGGTTTGCGCGAACGCGAACAGCGCCTCGCGCGAACCGTTCACCGGCAGCACCTGCGTGGCCGGGTTAATCGCGGGCAGGCCGTAGCGGCGCTCGAGCCAGCCGGCAATCGCGCCGCGCAGCGCTTCGGTGCCGATGGTGGTGGGATAGGTGGCCAGGCCCTTGACATTGTCGATCAGCGCCTGGGCGATGAACGGCGGCGTCGGATGCTTGGGTTCTCCCATGCCGAGGCTGATCGCCTTGAACTGGGCATTGGCAGTCACCTGCGCGAACAGTTGGCGCAGTTTTTCGAACGGGTACGGTTGCAGCTGGTCGAGATGTGGATTCACGGGGATGCTAACGTTGTTGACGATGTTGGGAAAAAAGCAGCGTGGGCCGAACATTATAGCGCCTCCGTTCGGGCGTGGTACTCCCGCGGTGCTCCATGCGATACTACGCCGATACCAAAGTAACAAGGGAGCCGGAATCACCATGCAAGTAGAACAATACGATGAAGTGCTCGGCGCGGAAGTCAGCCGCCGCGTGATGATGCTACGCCTGACCACGGGGCTGGTGCAGGGCGTGCTGCTGTATTTGCTGTACCGCGCCGCCACCGTCAATATGTGGCCCGCCACCGAGCCGTTCCTGTTCATGCCGCTATTCATGCTCGTGCTGCTGCTGCCGGTCGTGTTCATTTCCAGCCTCGGTCACATGACGTCCCGTCACGTGGCACTGTGGACGGCGGCTGCCGGCGCGGTGCTGGTGGTGCTGGCGCTGCACGAAGCGTGGCGCAGCGCCGGGTCCGTGCACCTCGACTACGGCTTCATGGGGCGGCCGTCGCAGCGCGTGCCGTCGATGCTGGTGATCGTGTTTTCAAGCGTGTTCCTGTACGTCGCCCACGCGCTGGTCATGGCCGGCACCACCGACGGCAAGCGTATAGCCGGCTATGGCAGCTATTTCGAAATCGCGTGGAAGCTGGCGGTGCAGCTGCTGTTCTCCGCTTTCTTCGTGGGCGCGCTGTGGTCGGTGCTGTGGATGGGCGCCGGCCTGTTCGGCATGGTCAAGCTCGATTTCCTCGAGCGCCTCCTGACCAAGCCATGGTTTGTGGCGCCGGTGATCTGCTTTGCCTTCTCATGCGCGCTGCACATCACCGATGTGCGCCCGTCCATCGTGCGCGGCATCCGCTCGTTGCTGCTGGTGCTGGCGTCCTGGATATTGCCGGTGGCCGTGGTGATTATCGGCGGTTTCCTGTGTACGCTGCCGTTCACCGGCCTCGATGGCCTGTGGAAGACGCGCTTTGCGACCTCGTTGCTGCTTACCACCGTCGCCGTGCTGGTCATGCTGATCAATTGCGCGTTCCAGAACGGCCAGACCGCCGCCAGCCTGGCGATCCGCATTGCCGCCCGCATGGCCGCCATTCTGCTGCTGCCGTTGACCGGCATCGCGATCTATGCGCTGGGGTTGCGGGTGCACGAATATGGCTGGACGGCCGACCGCGTGGTCGCTGCCGCCTGCCTGCTGGTGGCGTCGTGTTACTCAATCGGCTACCAGTGGGCCGCGCACCGCTACGAAACCTGGCTGGTGGAAATCGCGCCGGTCAATGTCGGCGCGGCATTCCTGGTGCTGGCAGTGCTGCTGGCGCTGTTTACCCCAATCGCCGATCCGGCCCGCATTGCGGTGGCCAACCAGGTATCGCGCCTGGAGCGGGGCCTGGTCAAGGCCGACAAGTTCGACTACCGCTATCTGCGTTTCGAAGGCCAACGCTATGGCCAGCAAGCTTTGCAACGACTGGCGCAGCAGGGCGTGGGCGCCGATGCCAAAGTGGTGAGCGAGCGGGCGGCGGCGGCACTGAAACAGACGGAGCGCTGGAATCCGAGCGGCGGCAAGGCGACAGCAACCACCATCGCGGCAAATATCACGGTGGTGCCGGCAGGCGAGGCGCTGCCCGTGAGCTTTGTCGCGCAGGAGTGGAAAGAGGTGCCCGGCCAGATGTTGCCCAGCTGCCTGACAAACGATGTGCAGCAGTGCACCGCGCTGCTGCTCGACGCAAACGGCGACGGCAAGCGCGACATCCTGTTGGTCAACCAGTACTACGGCGGCGGCTATCTATACGTGGAGCAGCCGGACGGAAAATGGCTGCTGGCGGCACGCCTCGACATCGGCTGCCGGCCAATGCTCGACGCGCTGCGCGCCGGCCGCTATACGCTGGTCGAACCGAACCTGAAAGCACTGGTAATCGGCGGCCTGCAACTTCAGTTCGAACCGGTTTACCCTGACGAAAACTGCAAGGCGATCAAGCCGCCAGGCTAGATCTCAACGGGCATTCTTCCATATCCGGCCCCAGGCGCCGCGCCAGTTCGCCGCGCAGCGCCTGCAAGCCGTCGATGCGGCGGTCGATGTCGTCGAGCTTGCGCGCCAGCGCGGCGCGCAGCTGCTCGCCGGACGCATCGGGGTTGGCCAGCAGCGGCAGGTCAGCCTCGATTTCCACCAGCGTAAAGCCGAGCGACTGCGCCAGGCGGATGTAGCGCAGCCAATCGACCGCCTCCGGCGGATAGTCGCGGTAGCCATTGGCGCTGCGCCGCGCGCGCAGCAAGCCGCGCTTCTCGTAAAACCGCAGGGTATCGCGCGAGAGGCCGGTGGCGTCGGCCATTTCTCCAATTTGCATGGTGCATCCTGTTTTTGCTTGACCCTGGAGTGTACTCCAGGCTTTAGCATGCGGTCTCGTTCGACAACAGGAGACAATATGCAGTTTTCAGCTTCGACCTTCCGCCGCATCGTGTGCGCCAGCGGCGTATACGACCTCTTGGTGACAGCGCCGTTTGCCACGCCGTGGACCTTTGCGCTGGCCCACAGCCAGCTCAGTACCATCAACCAGGCGCTGGGCGGCGCCGCGCTGCCGGCGTTCGCGCCATTCCACGTATTGTTCGCCTGCCTGCTGGGCAGCGTGGTGCTGGTGTGGTCGGTGCTGCGCATTGCCGACCCGCAGCAGCGCTTCGGCCGCTACGACGGCGCGGCGCGCATGCTGTTTGGTACGTGGATGATGTGGGCGCTGAACGCCACCGGCGAGCCGCTGTTATGGCTATTCATCGTGCCGGAGCTGGCGTGGGGTGTGGTGCAATGGTGGCCGGTGCGCGAGCCCGCGTAGGGCTGGAGCGGCGCATGGCGTATACTGTCGGCCAATTCATCATCACTCTCAGGCCAACATGTCATTTTCTTCGCTGGGCCTCGCTCCCTCGCTCGTCAACGCGGTTGCTGCAATCGGCTACCAGGAACCCACTGCCATCCAGCGTGAAGCGATTCCTGCCATCCTGCGCGGCGAGGACGTGCTGGGCGCGGCCCAAACCGGCTCCGGCAAGACCGCCGCTTTTGTGCTGCCGCTGCTGCAATCGCTGCTCGATAACCGCGACGGTCCGCGCCAGCTGCATGGCCTGATCCTGGTGCCCACGCGCGAACTGGCGGCACAGGTGGGCGAATCGGTGCGCAAGCTGGTCGCGCAATTGACCATGCCGGTCAAGGTGTCGATCTTGTTCGGCGGCGTGTCGATCAACCCGCAAATGATGGCGCTGCGTGGCGGCGCCGACATCGTGGTAGCCACGCCGGGACGCCTGCTCGACCTGATCGACCATAACGCCCTGAAAATTTCACGGGTGGCGATGCTGGTGCTCGATGAAGCGGACCGCCTGCTGGACCTGGGTTTTAGCGAAGAGCTGGCGCGCATCCTGGAGTTGCTGCCAAAGCAGCGCCAGAACCTGTTCTTTTCCGCGACCTTCCCGCCAGCGGTGCAAACCCTGGCCGACACCATGCTGCACCAGCCCACGCGGGTGGAAGTGCTGGCCGAGCCGGCGACCAAGCCCGATATCGCACAGCGCGCGATCCTGGTCGATGTGCCGCGCCGTACCATGCTGCTGCGCTACCTGATTTTGCAATACCAGTGGGACCGGGTGCTGGTGTTCGTGGCCACCAAGTACGCGGCAGAACACGTGGCCGACAAGCTCAATCGCAACGGCATCAAGGCCGGCGCCTTCCACGGTGAATTCAGCCAGGGCGCGCGCACCGAGGTGCTGGGCGACTTCAAGGCCGGCCGCTTGCAGGTGCTCGTCGCCACCGACGTGGCCGCGCGCGGCATCGATATCGCCCGCTTGCCGGCCGTGGTCAACTACGATCTGCCGCGATCGGCCGTGGACTACACCCACCGCATCGGCCGCACCGGCCGCGCCGGCGAGAGTGGCGTGGCGATCAGCTTTGTCAGCGCGGAGACCGAGCAGCATTTCCACCTGATCGAAAAGCGCCAGGCCATCTGCCTGCCGCTGGAAACGGTGGCCGGTTTCGAGGCAGTAGAAACGGCGCCGCCGGTCAGCGCGGTGACCGATACGGTCAATGGCGGCATCAAGGGCAAGCGCAAGAGCAAGAAGGACAAGTTGCGCGAGGCGGCGGCCAAATCTTAGTAAGCACTTGGATCCCCGCCTGCGCGGCGGTGCGCCGATGCGGGATGACGAATCAGCCACGCTCGATGACAAACGCAGGACGCGATGCCACCGTCCGGGAAACCGTCATTCCCGCGAACGCGGGAATCCAGTTTCGTCTAGCCGCCCGTGCGTTTCGGGTTGTGTCCGAGCTTCTTCAAGTTCTCGATCACCAAGTCGCAATGGTCGCCCTGGATTTCGATCACGCCATCCTTGACGGTGCCGCCCGAGCCGCAGGCGCTGCGCAGTTGCTTGCCCAGCGCTGCCAGCGCCACGGCATCGAGCGCCAAACCGCGCACCAGCGTGACGGTCTTGCCGCCGCGTCCCTTCGATTCGCGCGCCACCTTGACATTGCCGTCGCCTTGGGGCTTGGACTTGGCCGCTGCCTTGCAGACGCAATCAGCCAGCGGCTTGCCGCAGTCGGGGCACAGGCGGCCGGTTTCGGTGGAGTAGACCAGGCGGCTGCTCATGGCTGGTCCGCCAGCAGGCGCCCCATGAAGATCTCGAAGAAGCGCGACTGGTTCGATGCCAGGCAGACGGCGGCATTCGGCTTGCCGGCCACCTCGCGCGTGTAGCCGTCAGCGGTCACCGCGATGCGCAGCGGCGTGGTCGTACACACTGTTTGATCGATCAGCCACGCCACCGGCACCACGTCGAACAGCGACGGCATATTGCTGGACCACGGTTGATAGGCGTTGATCCACTGGTGGTACATCAGCGCCAGCGCGTCGGTCACCGGCGAGCCGTGGCCGAGCAGGGCGTTGCGCTCGACTTCATCGAGGCGAATCTGGGTGGAGTCGACCGGCATCATCACGATCGGCACGCCGGACGTAAATAATCTTTGCGCACCTTTTACTTCGGAGGCGATGTTGTACTCCTTGTCGGCCGGGCGTGCGGCCACGTATTGCGACTTGCGATAACCGCTGCGCACCGAACCGCCCATCATCACCACCTGTTTCAGCTTGCCGAAGGTGGCCGCATCGCGCTCGATGGCGGCGCCCACGTTGGTCAGCGGACCCAGTGCCAGCAAGGTGATCTTGCCGGGCTGGCGCCTGATGTGCTCGAGCAGGAAATCGACTGCCGGCAGCGCTGCCACCGGCTGGCCGCGCTGCGCATACCGCGCTTGCGTAAACGGCTGGGGATTGCCGGTGGTGGCGATGCCGGTAGCGATCGGGATGCCGCCATGGCCCGTCTCGCGCAGCATGCGCTCGACCAATTGCGCGCGCAGTGCGGTGTCGCCCCAGGCGGTGGTAATGCCGACGATCTCGATTTCCGGGCTTTGCAGCAGCAGCGCCAGCGCGAACGAATCGTCGATGTCGTCGCCGATATCCATGTCGACGATGACTTGCTGGCGTTCAGGGGCGGCGCTGGCCGATACGGTCAGCATGGCGCAGGACAGCGCGAGCGTGGACAAGGCCACGCGCAGTGGGCGGAAATGAGGGCAGGCCATGAACAATCTCGACACGACAAAAGCGCGATTTTATCAGAGGGCCGGGTAGGCGGAGCGCTAGAACTTCGCCCGGCGCAGCGTGGCCGGCACGATGCGCCGGTGTAGCGGCGTGACGAACAGCATATAGCAGCGCCCCAGCAGGTTCCTGGTATGCACCACGGTACTGATCGACACCTTGTGCGGATGCTTGCGCACCGACAGTTCTACCTTCAGGTGGTGGTCAATATCGGTGAGGATCACTTCCTCGTCGGCCAGGTGGATGATGGAAAAAATACCCACCCGGTCGCCAACCCGGTAGTCGCCAGCCGGCTTGCCGGCATCGACATCGCCCAGGTGGCCGAGGTTTTTCAGGCCCACCAGCCGCACCGTGCGATTACGCAGCGCCATTAGCGCGTTGACCCAGCCCGGCGTGTCTGCCACCACTTGCAGGTACAGCGCCAGTGCGGATTTGTCGGTGGGCGGAATGTCCATCGCGTGGCAGTCGTAAAAGCTCGCGCCGTGCAGACGCTGATAAATCACGCTGTCCGCCGGTACGGTGGAAATCGTCGGGATCATGATTTTTTACCGGTTGCCAGGTCGATCCGGCGCTGCAAGCGCTGCGCCTCGGCCGTATCGCCCGCCTGCTGCGCGCGCATGACCTGTACACCGAGCCACGCCATCAGCGGCCGGCGCCAGCCCTGGGTGGAGGCGACATCGACCGCGTCGGACAGGGTTTGCGGCGTGGCTTTACCGGCGCGCATCAGCACCCCGGAGGCGACCAGTTTGGACAGCGGGTCGGTAATCGCCTGCACCGCGGCAGCCGCTGCGGTGTCGCTGGTTGCCGACGCTGCGGCGCGGTGCTGCTCGGGCAGCAGCGCGGCGTCGGCAGACGTGGCGCGGCCGGCCAGGTAGGCGGCGTAGGCGCGATCGGCCGGGCTGGCGTCCTGCGCCAGCTGCTCGAAGCCGGCGCAGTTCTCGAATACCAGCGCGGCCACGCGCGTGGCGCAGCGGGTCAGCTCGGCGCGCAGCACCATGCTGGCCTGGCCGGTGCTGGCCAACGCGTCGCGGGCGCGCTTGAAGTCGGCGTCTTCCACGCGGCTGTTGCCGGTCAGGTAGGCATTGGTAAAACGCTCGACCGAGCTTTGCGCGGTCAGTTGCCAGTCCGGTGCGGGCGGGGTGTTGCCGCAGCCGGCCAACAGGGCGGCTGCAAGCACGAGCAGGGAGCGGTTGATTGTCATGGCAGCTTGATCTCCGGGTCGCGCTTGAACGGCCATTTGCGGTTGATGTCGTTGACCAGCTGTTCCACCCGGCGCAAGCTGCTTTCCACCTCGTTGCGCAGCGTGCCCAGGTCGGCGGTGGCCTCCTTGGCGTTGGCGCCGACGGCCTGCGCTTCCACCAGCACTGCGTCCATTTTCTTGAGGCTGTTGCGGGCGTCGGCCAGCAGACCGTTGAGCTGGACGATGGTGGCCTGGGCGTCGTTCACCACGCCCTGCGGGCCGAACACCTGCTTGTCGGCGTTGCCCACCAGGCTGTCGGCCTTGGTGGCCAGGGCATTCACGGTGGTCAAGAGCTGGTTGGCGCGCTCGGTCAGCTGCTGTGCGCTCTTGTCGTCGCCAGCGATCAGGCCCATGGCGCCGGAAGGTCCATTGAGCTTGCCGGTCACACCCTGGACATTGGTCAGAGCGGCGGCCAGCGCCGAATTTTCGGCCGTGAGGTCGTTGAGGTTTTGCAGCAGGTCGCGTGCTGAAGACAGCAGGCGCGGAATTTCGGCGCCGGGGTCGCCCACGAGCAGGGTGCGCGCCGCGCCATCGGGCAGCGGCGGATCGGTGGGGATGCCGGTAAAGGCGCGCAGCTTGGCGCCGCCGACCAGCCCCCGTTCGAGCGTGAAGATGCTCGACGTGCGCAGCCAGTGGGCGTCGTCTTCGGGCACGTCCACCAGCACGCGCGCCTTGCCTTCCTTGCTCAACTCGATGCGGCGCACGCGGCCGATGGGAAAGCCGGCAAACGTCACATCCATGCCGACCACCACGCCTTCGGAATCGTCGGCCTCGAGCACCAGGCGCTGGGTCGATTCGAAGGCGCCGCGCGCGTACATCAAATACACGGCAGCGCCGGCCACCAGCAGCACCATCAGCACCAGCAGCACGGCGGCCTTGAATTCGGCATTGCGCACCGGCGTTTCGTGAGCGGCTTCGTGCGTTGTTTGTTCTGTCATCGTTACACCTAGTAGTAATTACCCATCAGCGACGCCACCTCGATCAGCAGGATCACGGCAAACAGCCGCACCATGTCGGACAAACCGTGCGTGACCTTGGCCCGGTAGCTGGCGCCGTAATAGAACGACGAAGCCATCGGGATCAGGCCCACCGCAAAACTGAAAAACACGATTTTCAACACCAGGATCATGGCAACGGCCGGATTGAATACCTGGCCCACCACGCGCGTATAGCCGGGCAGGGCGTACGGCGTAAAGCCATACAGCGTCAGGTATGCCAGCACCAGCGTAAGCACGCACGAGACGGCGGCCAGCATCCAAACCGCGAAAATGCCGGCGGCCACGCGCGGGAAAAACGCGCTGCGCAGTTCTTCCAACGTGGCGACGGCGCCGGCCTTGCGGCCCTGCGAAAATTCCAGGCCCGTCGGCAGGGTGGTGCGCAACGCCACGAAGGCGGCGGCGGTGAGGGGGATCAGTTCGAGCGTGAGTACCCGCACCACCAGGTCGAGCGCGTAGCGCGTGAGGCCGTAGCTTTGCGAGGTGACGACGACAATGCGGATCAGCACCAGGCTCACCAGCGCCGACAGCACGCCGAACCAGACCAGGTTGGGCACCGTGTCGCGCACCAGGTGGTGAGCCAGGATGCGGCGGTTGCCCTTGCGATAGGTGGCCGGCATCACGCCCACGGTGAGCATCAGCACCGAGAAGTTGAGCAGCCGCCACCAGCTCAGTATCCACGACACGGCACCCCGGTGCAGCCGGCGCACGATAGTGGGAGGTGATGGGGAAGCGTTGATCTTGGCACTCATTTTGCCATATTAGCATTGGCGCTGCGCGGCAGGGTGTCCGGATGCGCGGGCTTTACGCCGGAGGAAAGCTGGCGATGATGGCGTTTGCAGCAGCTCGCACGCGGGCGCTGCGACTCAGGTCGCTATGCATCACCAGCCACACATCGTAATGGTCCACGCGGTCGGGCCACACGCGCACGAGCAGCGGGTCGTCATCGGCCATGTGGCACGGCAGTTCGGCCACCCCCATGCCCTTGCGCGCGGCGTCCAGCAGCATCAAGCCGCTGTTGACTTCGATGGCCACACGCGCATTGGTGACCGGCTCGCGGCAGATCTTGTCGCGGTGGCGCGGCGCCACGCTTTCCTGGTACACCACGATGTCGTGGCCGGCCAGTCCCACCCCCGATTGCGGCATGCCGCGCATGGCGAGATACGACGGCGCCGCGTACAAGCCCATGCTGCGCCTGACCAGGTGGCGCGAGATCAGGTCGGGGCTGGTGGGTTTCAGCGTGCGTACCGCCAGGTCGGCTTCGCGCCGTGTGAGGCTGGTGATTTCGGTGCCGGTGGAAAGCACGATGCGAATTTCCGGGTGGGCCTGGTGCAGGCGGCGCATGGCGTCCACCACGAAGTGCGCGGCCATGGTGTCGGACGTGGTCACCCGCACCACGCCGGACAGGCGGTTGTCGATGCCCTGCATCTCGCGCTGGAATTGCAGCGCCGCCGCTTCCATCGCCTGGGCGGCGTTGACGGCCAGTTCGCCGGCCGGCGTGGCCAGGTAGCCGGATGGCGTGCGCAGGAACAGCCGCGCACCCAGCGAGTCTTCCAGCGCATTGAGGCGGCGCCCCACGGTGGCCTGGTCGATGCCCAGTTGGCCGGCGGCCGCGCGCAGCGTGCCTTCGCGATAGATGGCGAGAAAAATCCGGGCGTTGTCCCAGTCCATGGCATCCCTTGAAAACGTAATGCATTTTTGCATCGGGGTGCCGATGTTATGCGTATTTACCGCATCACGCAACCTGCCTAAGATAAGGGCCTCTGTCCAAGGATTTCCCATGACTAGCCCCGTTCTGCCGGCCGCCGCGCCGGTCCGCGAATTTGCGCCGCTGCTGGTGCTCACCACCTTGGCCATCGGTTTTGTGATGGCAATGATCGACGTCACCGCCGTCAATACCGCGCTGTCCGACATCGCCGCCAGCCTGGACGTGCCGCTGGCCGGCCTGGTATGGGTGGTGGACGGTTACACGCTCACCTTTGCCGCGCTCCTGATGGCCGGCGGCGCGCTGGCCGACCGTTTTGGTCCCAAGAACGTTTACCAGGGCGGCCTGGCCGTGTTCATCCTCGGTTCGGTGCTGTGCGCGCTGGCGCCGAGCGGCGCGGCGCTGGTGGCTGCGCGCCTGTTGCAGGGCGCGGGCGCGGCGCTGTTCATGCCCAGTTCCCTCAGCCTGCTCACCCACGCCTACGACGACGCGGCCACGCGCACGCGCATGCTGGCGACGTGGTCGGCCATCGTCGGCTGTTCGTCGGCGGCAGGGCCGCTGGTCGGAGGCTTGCTGGTCAACGAATTCGGCTGGCGCAGCGTGTTCTGGGTGAACGTGCCGATCGGCCTGGCCGGCATCGCACTCACGCACCTGGTGGCGCCGGCTACGCGGGCCAACCGGCGCGCGCTGTCGTTGTGGACCCACGCGCTGGGCGTCGCCATGCTCGCTGGCCTGAGTTTCGTGCTGATCGAAGGACCGGTGCTGGGTTGGACTTCCAGCCCGGTGCTGGCGGCGGCGCTGGCCACCTTGGCCGTCGGCACGTGGCTGGTGCGGCGCGAGAGGACCGGCGGACATCCGCTGATTCCGCGCGCGCTCTTCGCCACGCCGGCCTTTGCTGCCGCCAATGGGGTGGGCTTCATGATCAACTTTGCCGTCTTCGGCCAGCTGTTTTTACTGAGCTTGTTCTTGCAGGAGCGCGGCGCCGACGCGCTGGAGACTGGCATGCGGCTGATCCCGATGATGGCCGCTTTTGCCGTCGGTAACCTGATGTCGGGCCGGATTTCGGCGCGGACCGGTCCGCGAGTGCCGATGCTGTATGGCTTGCTGGTGGGGCTGGTGGCGGCGCTGTTCATGCTGCCGACCATGGGGCCGCACACGCCGTACTGGCTGCTGGTGGCGGCAACGACGGTGATGAATCTGGCCATCGGCATTGCCATTCCCGGCATGACCGCCACCGTGATGCTGGTGGCGGGCCGCGAGTATGCCAACAGCGCCGCCGCCGCGCTCAACGCCAACCGCCAGGTCGGCGCGCTGGTGGGCGTGGCTGCCATGGGCGCGGTGCTGCACATGGCGCCCGGCTGGGCGGTGCGGCTGCCCTGGGCTTTCGGGCTGATCGCCGCCGCGTATGCGACGGCGTGCTACCTGGTTTACCGGTTTATCCGGACAGGCAAACCGGCTTAAACCCCGTGCTTCTGGCGCCAGGCGATCATTTCCGCAATCGTCAGGATCGGCATCGCGTGCAGCGCGGCGAAGGCTTCGATGTCGGCGCCGCGCATCATGGTGCCGTCGGGGTTCATCAGTTCGCACAGCACCGCCGCCGGCTGCAGCCCGGCCATGGTGGACAGGTCCACCGAGCCTTCGGTATGGCCTTTGCGGGCCAGCACGCCGCCGGGCGTGGCGCGCAGCGGAAACACGTGGCCCGGGTGGACCAGGTCATGCGGCTTCGCGTCTGCGGCGATGGCGGCGCGGATGGTGGTCACGCGGTCGGCGGCGGAAACACCGGTGGTGACGCCGTCGCGCGCTTCGATCGACACCGTGAACGGCGTGCCGTAACGGCTGCCGTTATCGAGCGCCATGGGCGGCAGTTCCAGTTCGCGTACCTTGTCGGCGGAGAGGCACAGGCACACGATGCCGCTGCATTCGCGGATCAGGGTCGCCATGGTAGGCACGGTGATTTTTTCGGCGGCGACGATCAGGTCCGCTTCGTTCTCGCGGTCGAAATCATCGAGTAGGATCACCGGCACGCCGGCGCGCATGGCGTCCAGCGCCGCAGCGATGCGGCCTTCCAGGTCGTCGGAGACCAGGGTGTAAGTGGTGAGGGGTACTACGGATTGCGGGTCGAACATGGAAAACGCTCCTCGCTGTTAGCGAAAAACGCGACAGGGCAAGCAGATACGCGCAGCCGTCCACGCCCAGACGAAACACATGGGCGTGGCGAGGCTACGTTACCGCACATCTTCTTTCATCCGGACTATACCGTCGGCCCTGGAATCACACCAGGTCTGCTGACCCCTGGCGATGATCCGCCAGGGCGCTCGCGGGCTTCGACCGTTGCCGGTCTTACCGCCGGTGGGGAATCGCACCCCGCCCCGAAGACGTTGTTGGCGCCTGCCGGATGGCAGGCGCGCGACGATTCTAGCCCAATTTCGGCAATTCGGTGTAAGGTAGCTTGTTCTCTTAATTTAAATGCATCTCGAATGAAGATCAGAATCATCCTGGCCGCCGCGCTGCTGTCGTGCTCTTTCCTCGCGCAGGCCGAATCGAAGGTTCCGGCGCCGCTTTCCCTCACCAGCAATCTGCCCGTCAGCCCCCTGGTCAGCACCGGCAAGCTGGCCAACGGCCTCACTTACTACATCCATAAGAATCCGCGCCCCGAAAACAAGCTCGAACTGCGGCTGGTGGTCAAAGCCGGTTCCACGCTCGAAGACGACGACCAGCAGGGTCTGGCCCACTTCACCGAACACATGGCCTTCAACGGCTCCACTAATTTCAAACGCAACGAGCTGGTATCGTACCTGCAGTCGATCGGCGTCAAGTTCGGCGCCGACCTCAATGCCTATACCACCTTCGACGAGACGGTGTACATCCTTCCCATCCCTACCGACAACCCGAAAGTGGTGGAGCAGGGCTTCCAGGTGCTGGAAGACTGGGCCCACGGCCTGTCGATGAACGACGCCGACATCGACAGCGAGCGCGGGATCGTGCTCGAAGAACTGCGTATCGGCAAAGGCGTCGATGACCGCGTCAACAAGGTGCTGCTGCCCAAGGTGCTTAACGGTTCGCGCTATGCCGAGCGCCTGCCGATCGGCAAAGAGCCGATCATCCGCAACTTCAAGTACGACGCCCTCAAGCGCTTCTACCGCGACTGGTACCGCCCCGACCTGATGGCCGTGGTGGCGGTGGGCGATATCGACCCGGAGCAGGCGCAAAAACTGATCGAGCGCCATTTCGGCAAGCTGAAAAATCCGGCCAACCCGCGCCCGCGCGTGTACGCCACCATCCCCGAACGGCAGGAGTCCGAGGGCATCGTCGTCACCGACAAGGAGATGAGCACCAACACCATCTACATCCGCTACCCGATCCAGCCCTGGCCGGCCGAGAACACGCTGCACGACTACCGCCAGAAGCTGATCGAGGCCATCGGCGCCTTCATCCTCAGCCAGCGCATGTATGAACTGACGCAGCAGGCCAACCCGCCGTTCCTGCAGGGTGGCAGCGGCATGAGCAAGATCGTGCGCGGCTACCGTTCGTTCGGCGCCGGTGCGGTGCTGGGCAAGGGCGGCGTGGCGCCCGCCATCAATGCGCTGGTGGCCGAGGACGAGCGCGCGCGCCAGTTCGGCTTTACCGCGTCGGAACTGGACCGCGCCAAGAAGGGCATGCTGCGCACCTACGAGAATATGTACCAGGAGCGCGACAAGTCCGATTCGGCCGGCTACGCGGCCGAATACATCCGCAACTTCCTCGAGGGCGAGTCGATCCCCGGCGTGGTGGCCGAGTACCAGTATGCTCAGCAGCTGATCCCCGGCATCACGCTCGATGAAGTGAACGCGTCGATACGCGCGGCGATCCCCGACAACCAGAGCAAGCTGGTGATCTACACCGGCATCGACAAGCCGGGCGCACCCGCGCCCAAACCCGCCGATCTGCTGGCGCTGGCCACTGCCGCCGAGAAGATCAGCGTCAAGGCCATTGAGGACAAGGCGTATGGCAGCCAGCTGATGCCGGCCAAGCCCACGGCCGGCACCATCGTCAAGCAAACCACCAACGACAAGCTGGGCACCACCGACCTGGTGCTCAGCAATGGCGTGCGCGTGGTATTGCGGCCCACCGACTTCAATAACGACGAAGTGCTGATGGGCGGGGTGCGCTACGGCGGCTGGTCGCTGTTCGATGACCGCGACATCTTTGCCGCACACTACGCCAGCAGCATCGTCAACCAGATGGGCGTGCTCGATTATTCGCCCAACGACCTGGTGAAAATCTTGGCCGGCAAGAGCGTGAGCAGCAGCGCCCGCGTCAGCGCCCTCAATGAAGCGGTGCGCGGCGAATCGGGCCGCGACGACATCGAATCGATGCTGCAGCTGACGTACCTGCAAATGACGAGGCCGCGCAAGGATGTCACCATCTACAACGCCTTTGTCGACCGCCAGCGCGAACTGGCGCAGAACAACCTGGTGCGGCCGGAGTCGGTGTTCTACGATACCGTCAGCCGCACGCTGTACAACGACAGCCCGCGCGTGCGGCGCCTGGCCAGGCCGGCCGACTTCGACCAGCTCTCGCTCGACCGCGTGTTCGACCTGTACACCAGCCGCATGGCGAGCGCGCGCGACTTCACGTTCTTCATCGTCGGCAGCTTCGATGTCGAGCAGATCAAGCCGCTGATCGCCACCTACCTGGCCAGCCTGCCCACCGGGCCGATTGCCACGGCCTTCCGCGACGAAGGCATCCGCCCGGTGCGCGGCGTGGTCAAGAAGGAGGTGCGCGCCGGTTCCGAGCAAAAGAGCGTGATCTCGCTGTCGTTTACCGGCGAGGCGCCGTATTCGCGCGACGAGGCGCTGCGCATGCGGGTGCTCACCGAGGTCCTCAACATCAAGCTGATCGAAGTGCTGCGCGAGAAAATGGGCGCGATCTACAGCGCCGATTTGAGCGGCTCGCTCAACCGCCAGCCGTACGCCAGCTATGCGATCAACGCCAACCTGCCGTGCGCGCCCGAGAACGTGGACAAGGTGCTGGCCGCTACCTTTGCCGAGATCGACCGCGTCAAGCAGCACGGCGCGCTGGTGGCTGACCTGGACAAGGTCAAGGCATCGATGCTGCGCGCGTACCGCAAGGGTCTGCGCGAAAACGGCTACTGGATGGGCTCCCTGCAGAACGCCTTTGTCAACAACAGCGATCCCGAGGAAATCCTCAACTTCGAGCAGCGCCTGGCGGCGGTCACGCCGGCCGACGTGGCGCAGGCGGCGCAGCGCTACTTCGACCTGCAAAACTATGTGCAGGTGGTGCTGTATCCGGAAAAGTGAGCGAGCAGTCGGCGGGGCGCCTGTTACACTGGCGCCTTGCATTCACTACACGTAGCAGAGGCTTATCATGGCAAAGAAAAAAGAAGAACTGGACGAGGAAACCCTGGCGCTGATCCACTGGTGCATCGAGGTCGAAGGATTCCTGGTCGCCGGCGGCGCCACCTTGGACCAGGCGCAGGAGCATATCGAGGATGAAATCGAATGGTTCACCGACCAGTTTTATGATGGGCTCACTCCCGAAGAAGCTGCCAAGGAGGCCTTGGCTTAGTTAGCCGACCATCAGCCAGCCTTCAACGCACCATCAGCGCTTTCACCGCATCGAGCGCTGCGCTGCCGGTGCTGGTACACCGCACCTGGTTGCGGCCTTTTTCCTTGGCCACGTACATGGCGCGGTCGGCAGCGACGAACAGCGACTCGGTGTTATCGAGTTGGTGCGGCAGGATGGTGGCCACGCCGATGCTCACCGTTAGCCATGCCGACGTGGTCGAACGCGGATGCGGAATTTGCAGCGCTTCGATGTGGGCGCGGATCGCCTCGGCGAGCATGCGCGCCGCGTCGGCCGGGGTTTCGGCGAACAGCAGCACGAACTCCTCGCCGCCGTAGCGCGCCGCCAGGTCAGTCGTGCGCATCGCATGCGAATCGATGGCCTGCGCTACCTGCTGCAGGCAGGCGTCGCCGGCCGGGTGGCCCAGCGTGTCGTTATACAGCTTGAAGTGATCGACATCGAGCACCACCAGCGACAACGGCAGGCCGCTGCGCATGGAGCGCTGCCATTCCTTTTCCAGAAAACTGTCGAAGTGGCGGCGGTTGGCGATCTTGGTCAGCGGATCGACCATGGCCGCGCGCTGCAGCGCATCTTCCGATTGCTTGTGGTGGGTGATGTCGTGCAGCAGGCCGATGAACAGCGGCTGGCGCAGGTACATCGGCGTGAGCGTCAGGTCCATGCACACCGAGCTGCCGTTGCGGTGGCGGATGATCACCTCGCGCGTGCCGTGGTGGTGGGCGCCCTCGGGCGCGCCGGCGTAGCGGCTGAAATAATCGAGGTACTCCTGCGCCACCATGGGGTTGAGCAGGTCCGAGATATGGCTGCCGGCCAGCGCATTTTCGCGGTAGCCCAGGTATTTGTCGCAGGCCGGATTGGTAAACTGGATGCGCCCGTCGGCCTCGATGATCAGCAGGCCCTCGGCCATATTATTGACGATGGTGCGCAGGCGCTCGGCCTGTTCTTCCTGCGATTCCACGTTAACGCGGATCTGCAACTGGGTACGCACGCGCGCACTCACTTCGGCCATGCGCAGCGGCTTGGCGATGTAATCGACCGCGCCGAGATCGAAGCCGGCCACCACGTCGTCGGTGCCGGTGCGCGCACTCATGAAAATCACCGGGATGCGCGCGGTGGAAGCGTTGGCCTTCAACTGGCGGCAGGTTTCAAAGCCATCCATGCCCGGCATCATCACATCGAGCAGCACCAGGTCGGGATGGACGCGGCGCGCGATCTTGAGCGCGCGTTCGCCCGAGGTGGCGACGAAGGTCTGGTAACCCTGTTCGACCATCAGCTTGCGCAGCGCGGCGAGGTTTTCGGGCGCGTCATCGACGATCAGGACGGCGGCGTCGCGCCGGCCCGCCATGCCGAGGTCCTTGGGAGTCATGCCGCATCCTTACCCGTCGGGTGGACAGGGATGAATTGTGCACAGATAGACAATGTATTGCCCTGATGTAATAGTGGGGTTCACTTTAAATAATACAACTTTGAATGCTGTAAAGGTAGGAATTAGCTTCCGGTATTCTTCCGGCCGATGTGGCAATGCCACCGGGCGCCCCGGTTTCATCGGGTTCCTTCATTAATGCTGTTGATTGATTAATTTTTTTGGTCGGTTTGACCACTGTTTTGCGCGAACCGATACCGATATGGAATCGGCAAGTGTTGTATTTCTGCTTGGAAATACGGGCGGCGAGCGCCGCCCGGGAAGGTGCTAAGTTGCTAAGACGTTAAATCTTGGCTGCGATCAGCTTGCCGAGAATTTCGATGCCGCTGCGGATGCGCTCCGGCGCCACCGTCACGAACGACAGGCGCAGGGTGTTGGTGGCGGCGTCGTTGGCGTAGAACGGCGCGCCCGGCACGAAGGCCACTTTCTGCGCGATCGCTTCATCGAGCAGGGCGATGGCATTGATATGCTTGGGCAGCGTCACCCAGATGAACATGCCGCCCTCGGGCCTGGTCCACTCCACGCCACCCGGGAAGTACTGGGTCATGGCGTCGAGCATGACCTGGCACTGGTTGCCGTACAGGCTGCGGATTTTCGGGATGTGCTGTTGCAGGAATCCGTCCTTGATCACCTCGTGCACG
This sequence comes from Duganella zoogloeoides, assembly GCF_034479515.1. Taxonomy (NCBI): domain Bacteria; kingdom Pseudomonadati; phylum Pseudomonadota; class Betaproteobacteria; order Burkholderiales; family Oxalobacteraceae; genus Duganella; species Duganella zoogloeoides. The sequence goes on along the minus strand of NZ_CP140152.1, from coordinate 3,917,042 downwards.
ACCATCTGGGTCAGTTGCGAGGTGTGCAGGTCGGCGGCCTGCTTGGCAAGCTCCAGGCGGCGCACCAGCGGCAGCGGCGCCACCACGTAGCCGAGGCGGATGCCCGGGGTCAGCACCTTGGAGAACGAGCCCATGTAGATCACGCCGTCCGGGTTCATCGCCACCATCTTCGGCAGCGGCTCGCCCTTGTAGCTGAGCGCGCCGTACGGATCATCTTCGATCAACGGCAGGCCCAGGCGGGCGCAGGTTTCCACCAGTTCCACGCGACGCTCGACCGACAGCGTGCGGCCGGTAGGGTTCTGGAAGTTGGGCAGCGCGTACAGCAGGCGCGCGCCTTCGGCGACCGGCGCCAGCGACGACGGCACCAGGCCGTTTTCGTCGGTGTCCACCGATTTGAATTCGGGACGGTACACCGAGAACGCTTGCAGCGCGCCCAGGTACGACGGCGTTTCCACCAGCACGCGGCTGCCTTCGTCGATCAGCACCTTGCCCAGCAGGTCCAGTGCCTGCTGCGAACCGGACGTCATCAGCACCTGTTCCGGGATGATTTTCGCGCCTTCGGTGGACAGCGAGTCGGCGATCCACTGGCGCAGTGGCAGGTAGCCATCGGTCGGGCCGTATTGCAGTGCCACTTTACCGTTTTCGCGCAGTACCTTGTCGTAGGCAACCTGCATCTCTTCGACCGGGAAGGTCAGCGGCGACGGCAGGCCGCCCGCGAACGAAATGATTTCCGGCTGCTGGGTGATCTTGAGGATCTCGCGGATGAACGAGGCTTGCAGCTGGTCCGCGCGTTCGGCGAAGCGCCACTGGATCGGGTTCGGGTTTTCGATTTTCATACGGGTCTCGCTATGGTGGGTTCAACGAGCGCGCTGGCGGCGCGCTTTTATATATATGTCAGGCAGCGTCCGACACTTCGGCGATCAGTTCGATTTCGACGCAGGCGCCCAGCGGGATTTGCGCCACGCCGAAAGCCGAGCGGGCGTGCTTGCCGGCGTCGCCGAAGACTTCGCCCAGCAGCTCGGAGGCGCCGTTGGTGACCAGGTGCTGCTCGGTAAAGTCGCCGGTGGAATTCACCAGGCTCATCACTTTGACGATGCGCTTGACGCGGGTAAGGTCGCCGCCGACGGCCGCTTGCAGCGTGCCGATCAGGTCGATGGCGATGGCGCGGGCGGCCTGTTTGCCTTCGGCGGTATCGATATTCTTGCCCAGCTGGCCGGTCCATACGCTGCCGTCGGCGCGCTTGGCGATGTGACCCGACAGGAACACCAGGTTGCCGGTCTGTGCGTACATGACGTAGGCAGCTGCCGGCGTTGCAGGTGCGGCCAGGGTGATATCGAGCGCTTTCAGTTTTTCGTATACAGACATGGGCTTATCCAAAAAAATTTGATCGGTGGTCCGTTATTGTACTCTTGACGCAGGCTGTGCCTGCAAACGCGGCAAAAACCAGATAGTCCACGGTTTCAACGCCGTTTTACCCCCATTTTGCGTCCGACGCCCACGACAGCGATCACGGCGATTGCGAAAACCACGGTTTGCCAGTCCAGCGCTTCCCCCAGGAACACGGCCGCGCCCAGCAGGCTCAAAAACGGCTGCACCAGTTGCACCTGGCCCACCCGGGCCACGCCGCCCAGCGCCATGCCGCGATACCAGAAGAAGAAGCCGATAAACATCGAGAATACGCAGGTATAGGCAAACCCGGCCCACGCGGCGGGATCGGCAGCCGCGATCTGGACGGCGTCGCGCCAGCACAGCCAGGCCACCACCGGCAACAGCAGCGGGGCCGACAGCACCAGCGCCCAGCAGATGGTTTGCTGGCCACCGAGGGTTTGCGACAGCCGGCCGCCGGCCGCGTAACCCATGGCCGCCAGCAGGACGGCGGCAAAAATTGCCACGTCAGCTGCATGCAGTCCGCCGCCGCCCTGGCGCAGGGCAAAACCGGCTACCAGTGCCGAGCCGACCAAGGCCATGATCCAGAATCCGCGCGACGGCTTTTCGCCGCCCAGCAATGCGGCAAACACGGCGGTGGCCAGCGGCAGGATGCCGACCAGCACGGCGCCGTGGACGGCGGGCAGGGTGCGCATGGCGACCGAGGTCAGCCACGGGAAGCCGATCACGCAGCCGAGTGCCACCAGCGCCAGCGGCCGCCACGCACTGCGCGGCGGCAGCGGCGCCCGTTGCCAGAACAGCCAGGCGCCGGCCAGCACCGCCGCGCCGAGCGCGCGCGCCAGCGCCACGAACATCGGCGACAGGCCGTTGGGCGCGAAGTCGGTGCCGCCGACCGCCAACCGGGTGAAGGGTAACGTCAGGCTGAAGATGGCTACGCCAATCAGGCCCAGCAGCATACCCCTGGTATCGTTGCTGGTGGGGACAGACGGGGCGAGGGTGTGCGTAGTCATATGGGTACCTGTGGTTGTGCAGTCTTCATGCTACGTGACAAAACCAGTACAGTGCCGGTACACTTGAGAACATAATGACTTGCACTGTGATGGCGAAATGACCAATACAAAAAACCTGCCCTCGATGCTGGGCGCGGCCGCGTCCCGCGCAGCGGAAGCCGTGGCCGAGGCGCTGGCGGCGCAGGCTGCGCGGGTGGCGGGGAAGGCGGCGGAACCCGTGGTCGGGACGGCGCCAGCGACCGGCCCGGTCGCGGCAGCAATGGCGCCGCCGGCGCCGCGACCCGCCGGCGGCGCCATGGTTGGCCTGCTGTCGCGCGACTCGGGCGAAACCCTGATCGACCAGATCGTCCGCTCGGTCGCGGCCCGCATCGACGAGCGGCTGTTGCGCGGCGGCGCGCGCATGCCGTCGATCCGTTCGTTTGCGGCCACCCATGGCGTGTCGCCGTTCACGGTGGTGGCCAGTTACGACAAGCTGGTGGCCGCCGGCTACCTGGAATCGCGGCGCGGCGCCGGCTTTTTCGTGCGCGAGCGCTTGCCGATGGCGCTCAACGCCGCCGAGCCTGGAATCACCAGCGCCGGCGCAGCGGATGCAGCGCTGGCAACCAAGCCGATCGACGTGGTGTGGCTGGTGCGCAATATGTTCCGGCAGATGCCGCACCAGCAAATGCCCGGCACCGGCGTGCTGCCGTCCGACTGGCTCGATGGCGCGGCGATTGCCAACGCCCTGCGCGCGGTCAGCCGCCAGAATGCCAATTTATTGCTCAGCTACGGCGTGCCGCAGGGCTTTCTGCCGCTGCGCCAGCAGTTGCAGCACAAGCTGGCCGAGCTGGAAATTGCCGCCGCCCCCGAGCAAATTCTCACCACCGCTGGCGTGACCCAGGCGCTGGGCCTGGTCGCCCGCGAGTTCACCCGCCCCGGCGACACGATTTTTGTCGATGATCCGGCCTGGTTCCTGATGTTCGGTTCGTTTGCGGCGCTGGGCGCCAAGGTGATCGGCATCCCGCGCCTGGGCGACGGCCCGGACGTGGCCCGGCTGGCCGAGCTGGCGGCCATCCACAAGCCCAGGCTGTACGTCATCAACTCGGTGCTGCACAACCCCAGTTCGACGTCGCTGTCGGCCGCCAAGGCGTTCCAGGTACTGAAACTGGCGGAGGAGCACGACTTCATCCTGGTCGAGGACGATATTTATTGCGACCTGCACCCGGGCAGCGCGGTGCAGCCGGCCACGCGGCTGGCCGCCCTGGACCAGTTGCAGCGCGTGATCTACCTCGGCGGCTTCTCGAAGACCATGGCAGCCAACCTGCGCGTGGGCTTTATCGCTACCTCGCCCGAACGGGCCGAGCGGCTGGCCGACCGCAAGATGCTTTCGACGCTGACCACCAGCGACATCGGCGAGCGGGTCGTCTATAAAGTACTGTCGGAAGGTTCGTACCGCAAGCATGCCGACCGTGTGCGCGCCAGGCTCGACAGCGTGCGCGCCAAGACCCTGCGCCAGATGGAGCGGGTGGGACTCAAGATCGTCCACGCCGCACCGGCCGGCATGTTCGTGTGGGCCGACGCCGGCTGCGACACCAACGCCCTGGCCGAGCGCGCCATGGCCGAACACCTCCTGCTCGCGCCCGGCAGCCTGTTCTCGCCGGCCCAGCTGCCGTCGACCTTCATGCGGTTCAATGTGGCGGCAATGCAGGAGCCGGCCGTGTGGCGTTTTCTCGAACGGGCAGTGGGAGCGGTAAAGTAGTCCTGCGCCCGCAGCGCTACTGATAAACGGTATATCTCACATAGGGAAATTGCGCGAATGAGTGATCCTGGTCTTGTGCCCGGGCCGGAACAAGAAATCCCGGCGCTACTAATTACGCTTGGTGAGTTAATTCGCCAGGCACGCCAGCGCGCGCTTCGTGCGGTGGATACCGTGCAGGTGCAAACCTGTTGGGAATTGGGGCGGCATATCGTTGAGTTCGAGCAGGGCGGTTCCGCCCGCGCAGCATACGGCAAGCGCTTGTTATCGGAACTGGCCAAGGCATTAACTGCCGAGTTTGGCAAGGGTTTCGATGCATCCAACCTGCGGTACATGCGCCTTTTTTATCAGGCGTTCCCAAAATGTGACGCACTGCGTCACGAATTGAGCTGGACTCACTATCGCACATTGCTACGGGTCGATAGCGAAACGGCCAGGGCCTGGTACATGAATGAAGCGGCGGTTCAGAACTGGAGTTCGCGGGCGCTAGAACGTCAGATCGGTACACTTTACTACGAACGCTTGCTAGCCAGCCAGGACCGTGCTGCCGTCGAACAGGAAGCACTGCAAATGACGGCAGCGAGCGCCAGTCCGCGGGAATTTGTACGCGATCCGGTGCTGCTGGAGTTCCTCGGTATGCCAGGAGCGGGGGTACTGCTGGAAAGTGAACTCGAACAGGCGTTAATGAGCCAGCTACAGGCTTTCCTGCTTGAACTGGGCAAGGGTTTTGCCTTCGTCGCTCGCCAGCAGCGCATCAGTACCGAGAGCCGCGACTTCTATGTCGATCTGGTGTTCTATAACTATCTGCTCAAGTGCTTCGTTATTTTCGACCTTAAGCGAGGCGAGCTCAGTCATCAGGACATCGGGCAAATGGATATGTATGTCCGCATGTACGACGAGCTTAAACGTGGACCGGACGATAACCCTACCGTCGGCATCATATTGTGTTCGCATAAGGACGCCTCGGTGGTTCGCTATTCTGTCTTGCACGGTCATGAGCAATTGTTTGCTAGTAAATATAAACTCATCTTGCCCAGCGAGGACGAGCTGCGCGCAGAACTCGACCGTGAGCGCGCCCAACTGCAACTGGCGCAACGGCACAATGGCGACAGCTAACATAGGTTCTCAGCATCGCGCAGCCGGCCTTTGCGCCCAAGGCGATACAGGCGTTATCATTCTGGCGCCCATGGTGCAGGGGCGGCCTTGAAATTCTTGTGGGCAGCCCCATAACCGGGACACCAACAAACATTTTCCAACGAGGACATAATGACGGCACCAGAAAAACAAACCCTTGGCTTTCAAGCGGAAGTAAAACAGCTGCTGCAGCTGATGATCCACTCGCTGTACTCGAACAAGGAAATCTTCCTGCGCGAGCTGATCTCCAACGCCTCCGATGCCTCGGACAAGCTGCGCTTTGAAGCGATCAACAACGACGCCCTGTATGGCAACGACCACGAGCTGAAAATCAAGGTCGGCTTCGACAAGGCTGCGCGCACCATCACCATCTCCGACAACGGCATCGGCATGAGCCGCGACGAGACCATTTCGCACCTTGGCACCATCGCCAAGTCGGGCACCAAGGAATTCTTCGGCAAGCTGTCGGGCGACCAGCAAAAAGACGCGGCCCTGATCGGCCAGTTCGGCGTGGGCTTCTATTCCGGCTTCATCATTGCCGACAAGATCACCGTGGAAACCCGCCGTGCCGGCCTCGACGCCTCGGAAGGCGTGCGTTGGGAATCGGGCGGCGAGGGCGACTATTCGATCGAGCAGATCGAGAAAACCGGCCGCGGCACCGACATCATCCTGCACCTGCGCGAAGGCGAGGACGAGTTCCTGTCGTCGTGGAAATTGAAATCGATCATCCGCAAGTACTCGGACCACATCTCGCTGCCGATCGTGATGCAGAAGGAAGAGTACGACGAAGAGCAGAAGGAAACCGTGCTCAAGGATGAGACCGAAACCGTCAACCAGGCCAGCGCCCTGTGGGCTCGCAGCAAGTCCGAGATCACGCCGGAACAGTACGACGAGTTCTATAAACACGTGTCGCACGACTTCCAGTCGCCGCTGACCCACACCCACAACCGCGTGGAAGGCCGCAGCGAGTACACCCAGCTGCTGTACATCCCGGCCAAGGCGCCGTTCGACCTGTGGGACCGCAACAAGCGTGGCGGCCTCAAGCTGTACGTCAAACGCGTGTTCATCATGGACGACGCCGAGCAACTGATGCCGACGTACCTGCGCATGGTCAAGGGCGTGATCGACTCGGCCGACCTGCCGCTGAACGTCTCGCGTGAAATCCTGCAGGAATCGCGTGACGTGCGCGTAATCCGCGAAGGCTCGACCAAGCGCGTGATCGGCATGCTGGAAGAACTGGCCAACTCGGACGAGCAAGAGAAGAAAGACAAGTACACGACGTTCTGGACCGAGTTCGGCCAGGTGCTGAAAGAAGGTATCGGCGAGGACGCGGCCAACAAGGACCGCCTGGCCAAGCTGCTGCGCTTTGCTTCGACCGCCAACGACAACGACGCGCAGACCGTTTCGCTGGAACAGTACCTGGCGCGTGCGAAAGAAGGCCAGGACAAGATTTATTATGTCACCGCCGACAATTATGTCGCGGCCAAGAACAGCCCGCACCTGGAAATCTTCCGCAAAAAAGGCGTGGAAGTGCTGCTGCTGACCGACCGCGTCGATGAATGGATGTTGTCGTTCCTGACTGAGTTCGATGGCAAGGAACTGGTGTCGGTGGCCAAGGGCGGCCTGGACCTGGGCGCGCTGGAAGACGAAGCCGAGAAGAAAGAGCACGAAGAAACCCAGACCTCGTACCAGGACCTGGTGGGCAAGATGAAGGAAGCGCTGGCGGACAAGGCCAAGGACGTGCGCGTGACGTTCCGCCTGACCGACTCGCCAGCCTGCCTGGTGGCGGACGAAAACGAACTGTCGGGCAACCTGCTGCGCATGTTGAAAGCAGCGGGCCAGAACGCGCCGGAATCGAAGCCCATCCTGGAAATCAACCCGGACCACCCGCTGGTCCAGCGCTTGAAGGCGGAAGATGTGGCCAGCTCGTTCAACGATTGGGCCAACATCCTGTTCGACCAGGCCTTGCTGGCCGAAGGCGGCTCGTTGGCCGACCCTGCGTCGTTCGTCAAACGCTTGAATGAATTGCTGCTGAGCGCGAAGTAAGTTGCGTTAATCTTGCCGCGCAAGCGGCAACCCGGTTGCTCCGAAAGGCCCGTCAGGTTCGACGGGCCTTTTTTCATTCACCCGCTGTAGCGGGCGCCTGCGTAATGCCAGGGGCCATCGGCCACGCCATCGACGTCAGCGTCCTTGCTTTCCCCCTCATGCATGCCGCTGCGCACCCACAGGCCGTGGCGCTTGCCGCTGACATAGTTGCCGCGTTCGATCACGGCATTGTCGTCCCACGCCAGGCTGTACAGGACGGAGGCGCCGTGCGGCTTGCCGTCGAACTCTTGCGGCGCGGTTTCCCTGGTCAGTTGTAGAATGGTGCGGCGTGGACCAGGCAAGCAGGAGAAACCAGCGCTGCAGCCAGCAGCGCGGTACGACATGCATGCCGCATTCAGTCCCCTGCCGGCGTCAGGCTGGCGCAAAACGCGGTCAGCAACTGCGCACCTTCGGGCCACGCGCCGTAGCCGGCATCGCCGTTGATGTGGCCGGCGTCGCCAATCTCCTTGAAGTCGCTACCCCAGGCCTGGGCAAACTGGCGCGCGCGGGCGATATCGACGTAGGGGTCGTTGGTGCTGGCAACCACCAGGGTAGGGAAGGGCAGCGGCGCCAGTTGCATCGGCTCGAAGCCGGTGGTGCAGTCGGGGTAGGACGGTGCGTCGGTGTCGGACGGGGCCACCAGGAAGGCGCCGGCGACCTCGTGCGGCGAGCCTGATGCAGCCCAGCGCGTGACCAAGGCGCACGCCAGGCTGTGGGCGACCAGGACCGGCGGCGTGGCGCAGCGGGCGATGGCAGCGTCCAGTTCGGCCACCCATTCGTCGCCATCAGGCGTTTCCCAGTCGCGGTGGGGAACCCGCACCCAGTCCGGGTGCTGTTGTTCCCAGTGGCTTTGCCAGTGCGCGGGGCCAGAGTTCCACAGGCCGGCCAGTACCAATATCGCCATACATGCTCCCGATTAAGTGATCTATAGAAACACGATTCTACCTAAACATTGCCTTTCCAGCATCAAATCCAGCCAAAAAGCCCTGTAAGAAAATTTTTTTGAAATTTTTTCAAAAAAAATCAAAAAACCCCTAAAGTTCCCCCGAACGCTGCCGTTACCAGATTCAAGATGCGGGAAAAAGTAGGTAAAGACCCCATCGGGTTGCAGAAAGGTAGTCGAAAATAATTAAAAATTTTTTCGTGGAAACCCTAAAGTTCTCCAAGACGCTGCCGTAACCGGGTTAGATGTAGCAAAAAAGCGTCGCTCGCATGAAGTTTTTCGGTCTAGTTTCAGTACTTTTCCAGGACTTTTTTGAACACTGCCAGCCACCAAAAATCTACGCCGCAAGGGCGTAGAATCTCGATTCGCGAGTGTTTGTAAGACAAACACCGACGGATCGCGTTCGCTATTTCCCGACGGAAAATACGGAAGTACACCTCTACTCGTATTTTTGTTGCTCCCGCAGAATGTATCTCACTGGAAACGTAATTCCACAGTGAAATATACGAAGCACACGAACTACTGGGAGATGGAAATGACCGCAAACGATATGATGGCTGAGATTCGCGATGCTAACCTGAGCTACCTGATGCTCGCGCAGCAAATGATCCGCGCTGACAAAGTCACCGCGATCTTCCGTCTCGGCATCGCTGCCGAAATCGCCGAACTGATCGAAGGCATGAGCAATGCCCAGATCCTCAAACTGGCAGGCGGCAACATGATGCTGGCCCGCTTCCGCTTCGACGACAGCGCCATCCTGTCGATGCTGACCAACTATAATAAAGACCGCAACCTGGCGCAGTCGCACGCCGCCATCCTGATGGCCGGCCAGGCCGTTGAAGAAATCGCGTAATTCGCTTTATTACCTTATCTATCAGCAGCCGGGAGCCCAGATCATGACCAAGAAAAGCGTAGTCTCCGAAGCCCAGGAAATCCAGCTGGCAATCGAACTGATCCAACTGGGCGCACGCCTGCAGTTGCTGGAATCGGAAGTGTCGCTGTCGCGCGAGCGCCTGCTCAAGCTCTATAAAGAGCTGCGCGGTGTGTCGCCACCGAAAGGCATGCTGCCGTTTTCGACCGACTGGTTCCTGACCTGGCAGCCGAACATTCATTCCTCGCTGTTCATCAATATCCACCAGTTCCTGGTCACCCACGCTGGCGCTTCCGGCATCCAGGCCGTGATGAAGGCTTACCAGCTGTACCTCGAACAAATGCCGCCGGCCCCGGGCGAAGAGCCGCTGCTGTCGCTCACCCGCGCCTGGACCCTGGTGCGCTTCTTCAGCAGCAAGATGCTGGAAACCGCGCCGTGCAATAAATGCCAGGGCAAATTCGTGGTCAACGCCATGGACCTGCACGGCAGCTACGTCTGCGGCCTGTGTCACATGCCTTCCCGCGCCGGCAAGACCAAGGCCGCGCAAAAAGCGCGCGATGCCGAGCTGGCCGACGCCGACGCCTTGGCCGCCTGATCCGGCAGCCAGTCTTTACTGTCGTACCTGCTACTTGCCCAGCCCATCCTACCTCTCCCGACTGGTCCGCACGCCCGCCGTGCGGGCCTTGCTGGTCCAGTGCGGCGCCGCGCCGCTCACGCTGGCGCTGGTATACCTGCTGGCCTCGCTGCGCCTCCCCTGGTTTTATCCCGTTAATTATCTGACCGTCGCCGTCATCCACGGCCTGGTTGCGGCTGCCATTACCTGGCGCGTCGGACTGGCGCCGTGGTGGCGCGTGATCGAGTTCCTGTTTCCGCTGGCGGTGCTGGCAGCGCTGGCGCTGCAATTGCCGTCGTGGATCTTCCTGCTGGTGTTTGTGATCTTGCTGGGCTGGTACTGGTCCACCTTCCGTACCCAGGTGCCTTATTACCCGTCCAATCCCGCCGTGTGGGATGCGGTGCGTCAGCAGTTGCCGCCGCCATCGACCAGCGGCAAGCCGCTGCGCGTGATCGATATCGGCAGCGGTCTCGGTGGTTTTGTGTTGTACCTGGCCAGGGTGCGGCCCGATATCGAGGTGGTCGGTATCGAGCTGGCGCCGTTTCCCTGGTTGTATAGCTGGCTGCGCGCGCGGCTATCTGGCAGCCGGGCCCGGTTTATCCGGGGCGATTACGAACAACTCGATTTCGGCCAGTTCAACCTGGTGTTTGCCTACCTGTCGCCGGCCGTGATGGGGGCATTGTGGCGCAAGGCCGAGGCGGAAATGTGTCCTGGTGACACTTTAATAAGCTATGAGTTTGCAATTGAGGGCCGCATGCCCGAACTCGTCATTCACACCACAAACGGGTCAACTCCCCTCTATAAATGGTGCTTTTAAGCATCATTAGGCGTTATTCGCTTGCCCGGGGGCACTCAGACACGCTATTGTAGTTCTACACGTAAATTTTATGAAATCGGGCCGCCGCAAGTTAATGTTTTGGCCCTTTTTCTTTTTCGGGAGTCTTACTTGTTTGTCATCATCGGTTATGTAGTCATCATGGTCGGCGTCTTTGGCGGTTACGCCATGGCGGGCGGGCACCTGGCTGCGCTGTTCCAGCCGCTCGAACTGGTGATGATCGGCGGCGGCGCTTTTGGCGCCTTCATTGCCGGTAACAATGCCAAGACCATCAAGGCGACCATGGGCGCCTTGCCCAAGCTGCTCAAGGGGTCGCGCTTCAATAAAGACCTGTACATGGAGCTCATGTCGCTGATGTTCGACGTGCTGTCCAAGGTCCGCAAAGAGGGCCTGATGTCGATCGAAGGCGATATCGACAGCCCCGAACAAAGCCCTGTCTTCTCCAAGTACCCGAGCGTACTGGCCGACCATCACATCGTCGAATTCATCACCGACTATCTGCGCCTGATGGTGTCCGGGAATATGGATGCGTTCCAGATCGAAAACCTGATGGACAACGAGATCGATACCCACCACCACGAGGGCGCCGCACCGGCCCACGCGATTGCCCGCCTCGGCGACGGCATGCCGGCTTTCGGTATCGTGGCGGCGGTGATGGGCGTGGTCCACACGATGGAAAACGTCGGCTTGCCGCCGGCCGAGCTGGGCATCCTGATCGCCCACGCACTGGTTGGTACCTTCCTCGGTATCTTGCTCGCGTACGGCTTCGTGGCGCCGCTGGCCAGCCTGCACGAACAAAAGCTGGAAGAAGAAACCAAGATGTACCAGTGCGTCAAAGTCATCCTGTTGGCCAGCCTGAACGGCTATGCGCCGGCGCTGGCCGTGGAGTTCGGCCGCAAGGTGCTGTACTCGACCGAGCGGCCGTCGTTCAGCGAGCTGGAAGACCACATCAAGAAATCGAAATCGAAGTGATGAATTTTCTGATGCTGGTCCAATTAAGGAACTGCCATGGCTGAAGAAGGCTTACGGCCCATTATTGTCAAACGGATCAAGAAGCACGGCGGCGGTCATCACGGCGGCGCGTGGAAGATCGCCTATGCCGACTTCGTGACGGCAATGATGGCGTTCTTCCTCTTGATGTGGCTGCTCGGCTCCACCACCAAGGGCGACCTGAACGGCATCTCCGAATATTTCAAGACGCCATTGAAGGTGGCGATGCAGGGCGGCTCGGGCAGCGGCGACAGCAGCTCGGTGATCCAGGGCGGCGGCACCGACCTGACCCGCAAGACCGGCCAGGTCAAGGCCAGCGACAATCCGACCGAACAGAAAACCTACAACCTCAACGCGGCCAAGAAGGCGCTCGAGGCCGAGGAAAAAGAGCGCCTGAAAAACCTCAAGCAAAAGATCGAGCAAAAGATCGACGCCAACCCGGTGCTGACCAAGTTCAAGAACCAGCTGCTGCTCGATATCACCAGCGAAGGTTTGCGGATCCAGATCGTCGATGAACAGAACCGGCCGATGTTCAATTCGGCGCGCGCCGAGCTGCAACCGTATTTCAAGGAAATCCTGCACGAGATCGGCTTCGTGCTGAACGACGTGCCGAACCGCATCGGCCTGACCGGCCACACCGATTCCACGCCGTACATGAGCGAGACCGGTTACAGCAACTGGGAATTGTCTGCCGACCGCGCGAACGCCTCGCGCCGCGAGCTGATCGTCGGCGGCATGGCCGATGCGAAAGTGCTGCGCGTGGTAGGGCTCGCTTCTGCCGCCAACCTCGACAAGGCCGATCCGTTCAACCCGATCAACCGCCGCATCAGTATCCTGGTGATGAACAAGCGCACCGAGGAAAGCGTGATCCGCGATGGTGGCCGCCAGATCGAGGTGGGCGCGGAGGAGGGCACGGTCGAGGAGGCGCCGGCAGCGCCGCCTTCGGGGCCGCCGGTGCGCAAGTAACGCCAAAGTAACGCCAACGTAGCGACAACGCAGCAAGCAGTAATCACGAGACTTATATGACGAGAAAAAAAATCCTGGGGTCGCATGTCAAACGCCTGATGTCGGGCGTGTCCGACCACGGGCGCAAGCATCTGACCGAGGTCGAGACCGACCTGATCCAGACCCGGCTGCTGCTGGAGGAAGCGATCGACAAGCTCTCCTTCAACTTCATGGCCATCCACCAGGCGGTGGCGGGTGAACAGCCCACCATCCAGAAGCTGCTCGACGGCGCCGACATCACGGCCGAGCAGCGCACCCAGCTGGAAGCGCTGCCCAGCCAGGTGGGCGGTTACGTGAACGCGGCCGTGGTCAGCCTGCAATTCCAGGACATGACCAGCCAGTTGATCGACCGTACCCTGAAACGGGTGACCGGCCTGCGCGAGTTTCTCGGCACGCTGGGCGAACATGGCGCCGAGATGGTGCCCGAGAGCGATAACGAACAGATCGTCGAATTGCTCGGCAAGGTGAGCATGGCGCTGGCCATCCAGAGCCTGGAATTGCGCAGCGTGCTGCGCAAGGCCGTACACCAGCAACACATGGAGAGCGGCGACATCGAACTGTTCTAAGGGCCCCCGGCCCGGAACACCGCCGATACGATAGCAACAAGCCGGAGCTCCGGCAACACACAGTGAGAACCAAGATGGCCAAGACAATACTTGCAGTTGATGATTCCAGTTCCCAGCGCCAGATGGTGGCCTTCAGCCTGAAGGCGGCCGGCTACGACGTGGTCGAAGCCGTGGACGGCATGGACGGCCTGGAAAAAGCCAAGCTGCAACAGGTCGACATGGTGTTGACCGACCAGAATATGCCGCGCATGGACGGCCTGGAACTGATCAAGATGCTGCGCCAGCTGCCCAGCTACGCCAAGACCCCGATCCTGATGCTGACCACGGAGTCGTCGGACGAAATGAAAAACAAGGGCCGCGCTGCCGGCGCCAATGGCTGGCTGGTCAAGCCGTTCGATCCGCAGCGGCTCAACGAGGTGGTGAAGAAAGTCATCGGCTGATCGGGCGCATGCAATGATGCTGAGCGAACTTTACGGAGTATCACCATGACCATCGATATAAGCCAGTTTTTCCAGGTCTTTTTCGATGAGGCCGAGGAACTGCTGGCACAAATGGAAAGGTTGTTGCTGGCCGTCGATATCGATGCCCCCGACGCCGAGGATCTCAACGCCATCTTCCGCACCGCCCACTCGGTCAAGGGCGGCGCCTCCACGTTCGGCGTGACCGACATGACGGAAGTGACGCACATCCTGGAGACCCTGCTCGACCGTATCCGCAAGGGCGAAATGGCGCTCACGTCCGAACACGTCGATGCCTTCCTGGCCGCCAAGGACATCCTCAAGATGCAGCTGGACGGCCATCGCCACGGCAGCGAAGTGGACCAGGACGCGGTCGGCAACATCCGCATGGTGCTGCATTCACTGACGGAAAACGTGCCGGTGGCGGCGCTGGCCCACGTGGTCGTGCCGTCGTTCGGCAGCGCCGAGGTCAAGGTGGTCGATCACAGCGGCGGCCGCCGCTACCGCCTGGAGTTGCCGGTAATGGACCACCGCGAGGTGACCGCGCTCGGCGCCGAGCTCGGTTTGATGGGGCACGTCTCCATCACGCCGCTCGACAAGGACCGCAACGCCATGGTGGTGACCACCCACGAGAGCCTCGACGATATCATCGCCATCTGCTCGTTCGTGCTCAACCCCGAAGACATGACCGTCACCGAGTTGCCGGCGCTCGACGCCGCCCAGCAGCAGCTGGAAGACGCGGCCCGCAACAAGGTCGAGAGCGAGCTCGGCTACGGCTTCTTCGACGCCGTGCCGCTGCACCCGGACAGCGCAACCGCTGTCGGCGGCGGCAGTGCCGGCGAAGGCTACGGCTTCTTCCAGCCGCTCGAAGAAATTCGCGCCAATGCCCAGGCTGCCAGCGACGACGCGCGCGGCTACGGTTTCTTCCAGCCACTGGAACAGATCCGCGCCGCTGCCGGCATCGTCAGCGACCCGGCGCAGGTGCTCGAGGACGAGAAAAAGGCCGCGAAGAAGGAAGAGAAGGAAAAAGAAAAGGCGGCCCACGGTCCGGGCGCGGAATCGTCGTCGATCCGTGTGTCGATCGAAAAAGTGGACCAGCTGATCAACCTGGTGGGCGAACTGGTGATCACGCAGGCCATGATCGAGCAGCGCGTCGATACGCTCGACCCGATGAAGCACGAGCGCCTGCTCAACAGTGTCAGCCAGCTGACCCGCAATACCCGCGATTTGCAGGAAGCGGTGATGTCGATCCGCATGATGCCGATGGACTTCGTGTTCTCGCGCTTCCCGCGCATGGTGCGCGACCTGGCCGCCAAGCTCGGCAAGAAAGTCGATTTCATCACCAACGGCGCCGCCACCGAACTCGATAAAGGCTTGATCGAACGGATCGTCGATCCGCTGACGCACCTGGTGCGCAACTCGATCGATCACGGCATCGAAATGCCGGACGTGCGCCGCGCCGCCGGCAAGAGCGATGCGGGCCGGCTGTTCCTGTCGGCGTCGCACCAGGGCGGCAACATCATCATTGAAGTGTCTGACGACGGTGGCGGCTTGAACCGTGAAAAAATCCTGGCCAAGGCCGCGCAAAACGGCTTGGCCGTGAGCGACAGCATGAGCGATGCCGAGGTGTGGCAGCTGATCTTCGCGCCCGGTTTTTCCACCGCCGAAACCGTCACCGATGTGTCGGGACGCGGCGTGGGCATGGACGTAGTCAAACGCAACATCACCGCCATGGGCGGCGTGGTCGATATCCGTTCGGCCAAGGGATTCGGTACCACGATCTCGATTTCGCTGCCGCTGACGCTGGCGATTTTGGACGGCATGTCGATCAAGGTGGGCGAGGAGGTGTACATCCTGCCGCTGGGCTTTGTGATCGAATCTCTGCAGCCGACGCCGGAAGATGTCAAGGAAATCAGCGGCAAGGGCCGCGTGATCAAGGTGCGCGGCGAGTATCTGCCGCTGGTGCCGCTGTACCAGATGTTCGATATCGTGCCGCGCTTTACCAACCCCAGCGAGGGCATCGTGGTCATCATCGAGACCGAGGGCCGCAAGGCCGGGCTGTTCATCGACGACCTGGTGGGCCAGCAGCAGGTGGTGGTCAAGAACCTGGAATCGAATTACCGCAAGGTGGCCGGCATTTCCGGCGCCACCATTTTGGGCGACGGCGGCGTCTCCCTGATTCTCGACGTTGCCGCCCTGATACGCTCGTCGCGCCAGCTGGCCGACGAACAGATTTTTTCGTAGAGAGGAATTACCATGTCCGACGCATTGACCACAGGCGCCAACGAGATCGCCGGCCACGAATACCTGGCGTTCAAGCTGGGTACCGAAGAATACGGTATCGACATTCTGAAAGTGCAGGAAATCCGTGGCTACGAGGCGGTCACCCGCATCGCCAACGCGCCCGAGTTCATCAAGGGCGTGATCAACCTGCGCGGCATCATCATCCCGGTGGTGGACATGCGCATCAAGTTCAACCTGGGCGAGCCGATCTACGACCAGTTCACCGTGGTGATCATTTTGAACATCAACGGCCGCATCGTCGGCATGGTGGTTGATTCGGTGTCCGACGTGACCACCCTGACGCCGGAGCAAGTCAAGCCGGCGCCCGAGATGGGCACGGCGTTCAGCTCCGACTACATGATCGGTCTCGGCACCATCGACGAGCGCATGCTGATTTTGGTAAATATCGACAAATTGATGTTGAGCCCCGACATGGGCTTGATGGAACAAGTGGCGGCCTAAACCCAGCCCCAAAGCGGTACGCGTCCCTGCCCGCGGCGCTCCCCACAGAGGGCGCGCCAGAAGAATACTTATCACCACCGCGTGGACGTCTCCGGTGGCGCAAACCAACGCAGCACACGGGGGAACAGAGATGAATTTACGCGATGTAACGATCGGTACGCGCCTGCGTATCGGCTTTGGGGGCATTTTGGCCATCCTGGTGGCCATGGTCTTGCTGACCAACTACCTGAACTACAACAACAGCAAACGCCTGGAAGACGGCCTCACCGTCGCCAGCGCCAAGAGCTTGCAAGCGAGCACCATGAAAAGCGCGATGCTCGAGACCGGCATCGCCATGCGCAATATCGGCCTGCAATCGGACGTCAGCCTGATGCAGAAGGAAGAGCAAAAGGTCAAGGACCAGCGCGCGCTGTACGAGAAAGCACTGAACGACCTGAAAGCGCTGGGCTTGTCCAGCGAAGAGCAGGCCGTGCTGGCCGAGATCAGCAAGCTCGACGGCCAAACCGATAGCGCCTTCAAGGAAGCGCTGGCGCAAATCCTGGCATTCAACACCGAAGGCGCGGCCAAGATCCTGTCGGGCCGCATCGACCCGCTGAACCAGCAGACGCTGGGCCAGATCAACAAGCTGGTCAACCTGCAACTGGCCAGCTCGAACGACGTGATCGGCAGTTCGGAAGGCGCCGTGCGCTCGCTGATGTACCTGCTGTTCGGCCTGGGCGCCGTGGCCGTCGCCCTGGGCGTGGTGTGCGCGGTGGTGATCACCCGCTCGATCACGGTGCCGCTGGCCGGCGCGGTGGTGGTGGCGCAGCGTGTCGCTTCCGGGGAACTGAGCTCGGAAGTGGTGGTCGTGGGCCGCGACGAAACCAGCGAACTGCTGCAAGCACTGCACGACATGAACCACAGCCTGGCCACCACGGTGGGCGAGGTGCGCGCCGGTTCCGAACTGATTACGACTGCCGCGCATGAAATTGCCGCCGGCAATGCCGACCTGTCGGCCCGTACCGAGACGCAGGCGAGCTCGCTCGAAGAAACCGCGTCGTCGATGGAAGAGCTGACTTCGACCGTCAAGCAGAACGCCGACAACGCGCGCCAGGCCAACCAGCTGGCGGTCTCGGCATCGTCGGTGGCGGAAAAGGGCGGCAACGTCGTCTCGCAAGTGGTCTCCACCATGGGCTCGATCAAGGAAAGCTCGAGCCGCATCGTGGACATCATCGGCGTGATCGACGGCATCGCCTTCCAGACCAACATCCTGGCCTTGAATGCCGCCGTGGAAGCTGCCCGTGCCGGCGAACAGGGCCGCGGCTTTGCAGTGGTGGCGTCCGAAGTGCGCAACCTGGCGCAGCGCTCCGCTGGCGCCGCGCGCGAGATCAAGGAACTGATCAGTGACTCGGTGGACAAGGTCGATGCCGGCAGCCGCCTCGTCGATGAAGCGGGGCAGACCATGGAGCTGGTGGTGACGTCGATCCGGCAAGTGGCCGACATCATGGGAGAGATCACCGCCGCCACCCAGGAACAAAGCCACGGCATCGAGGAAGTCAACCAGGCCATCACCCAGATGGACGAGATGACCCAGCAAAATGCCGCGCTGGTGGAAGAGGCGGCCGCTGCCGCCGAGAGCATGCAGGAGCAGGCCGAGATCCTGGCGCGCGCCGTCAGCATCTTCAAGCTCGCTGATAATGGTGGCCGCCGTGCCGCCTACGCTCCGGCTGCTGCACCGCGCGCCGTCCCGGTTGCCGCTGCCAGCAAGCCGGCTGCCAAACCGGCGGCCCGCCTGGCTGGCGCTGCTGCCCCCAAGCCGGCCGCCAGGCCTGCGGCGGAGGAAGCGGCCCCCAAGGCCGCACCAAAAAGCACACCGAAACCCATCGCCAAGCCCCAGGCTGACGAGTGGGAAGAGTTTTAAAGCTAGCATCAATGCAACATCAAGGACACACCATGCCGCACAGTAAAGACACCGTTAAAGAGTTCGATTTCAATGCCCGGGACTTCGAGCGTGTGCGCGGCCTCATTTATAAACGCGCCGGTATTTCGCTGGCCGACAGCAAGCAGGAAATGGTGTACAGCCGCCTGGCCCGCCGTTTGCGCGCCACCGGCATCGCCTCGTTCGCCCGTTACCTGGACGACCTCGAAGCGGGCCGCCTGGGCGAGGAGTGGGAAGCGTTCACCAATGCGCTCACCACCAACCTGACGTCGTTCTTCCGCGAGGCGCACCACTTCCCGCTGCTGGCCGATCACGTCAAGGGCAAGCGCGAGACGTTGAACATCTGGTGCTCGGCCGCGTCCACCGGCGAGGAGCCGTATTCGATCGCCATGACCGTGTGCGAAGCGTTCAATACGCTCACGCCCAACTGCCACATCATCGCCACCGACATCGACACCAATGTGCTGGCCCACGCCGCCAACGGCGTCTACACGATGGACCGGCTCGACAAGATGAGCCCGGAACGCAGCCGGCGCTTTTTCTTGAAGGGCAAGGGCGAGCGCGAAGGGCAGGCCCGCGTGCGCCAGGAATTGCGCAACATGATCACCTTCAAGCCTTTGAACCTGCTGGCCGACAGCTGGCCGGTGAGCGGCCAGTTCGACGTGATCTTCTGCCGCAACGTGATGATTTATTTTGACAAGGACACCCAGCGCAAGATCCTCTCGCGCTTCGTGCCCCTGATGAAGCCCGATGCGCTGCTGTTCGCCGGCCACTCCGAGAATTTCCTGTACGTCTCCGACGCGCTCAAGCTGCGCGGCAAGACGGTGTACGAGCTCGACGACAAACACCGGACCGCCGCCAAGGCGCCGGCCCGACCCTAGAGAGCTGCCATGGACCTCGAACAATTTGCCACGAATCTGTACTACGACCGCACCTTCGACTGCGAAGCGGCCAAGATCCTGCCGGGAGAATACTATTTCACCAACAAGGACATGCTGATCGTGACCGTGCTGGGCTCGTGCGTGTCGGCCTGCATCCGCGACCGTACCACCGGTCTTGGCGGCATGAACCACTTCATGCTGCCCGATGGCGGCGGCGACGGCAGCCCGGTGTCGGCCTCGGCGCGCTACGGTACGTACGCGATGGAAATCCTGATCAACGATTTGCTCAAGGCCGGCGCCAAGCGCGAAAACCTGGAAGCGAAAGTGTTCGGCGGCGGCGCCGTGCTGAAAGGCTTTACGGCCATCAACGTGGGCGAGCGCAATGCGGCGTTCGTGCTCAGCTTCCTCAAGACCGAGCGCATCCGCGTGGTGGCCGAGGACCTGAACGACATCCACCCGCGCAAGGTGTATTTCTTCCCGCGCACCGGCAAGGTGCTGGTGAAAAAACTGATGCAGACCCATAACGATACGCTGGTCAAGCGCGAAGTGGAATACGCGAGCCGCCTGAAGAAAGCGCCGGTGGGTGGCGAAATCGATTTGTTTTAATGTGTAGAAAGCAACCGTATGAAGATCAAAGTTCTCATCGTCGATGACTCCGCGCTGATCCGCAGTGTCATGAGCGAGATCATCAATAGTCAACCCGACATGGAGGTGGTGGCGACGGCACCCGATCCGCTGGTCGCGCGCGAATTGATCAAGCAGCACAACCCGGACGTGCTCACGCTCGACGTCGAGATGCCGAAAATGGACGGCCTCGACTTCCTGGAAAAGCTGATGCGCCTGCGGCCGATGCCAGTCGTGATGGTGTCGTCGCTGACCGAGCGCGGCTCCGAGATCACCATGCGCGCGCTGGAACTGGGCGCGGTCGATTTCGTCACCAAGCCGAAAATCTCGATCCAGGCTGGCATGCGCGAATACACCGACCTCATCTCCGACAAGATCCGCGCTGCCGCCAAGGCCCGCGTGCGCGCCCGCACCTTGCCGCAACCGGGCGCCGCTGCACAGGGCAGCACGCCGTTGTCGGCGCTGCGCAATCCGCTGTTGTCGTCGGAAAAGCTGATTATCGTCGGCGCTTCCACCGGCGGCACCGAGGCAATCCGTGAATTCCTGATGCAGATGCCGTCGGACTGCCCCGGCATCCTGATCACCCAGCACATGCCCGAAGGCTTTACCCGCTCGTTCGCCAAGCGGCTCGACTCGCTGTGCAAGATCTCGGTGCAGGAAGCGCAGGGCAACGAACGCGTGCTGCCCGGCCACGCCTACATTGCGCCCGGCCACTCGCACCTGTACCTGACCCGCAGTGGCGCCAACTACATGACCAGGATCGACCAGGCCGAGCCGGTCAATCGCCACCGGCCGTCGGTGGACGTCTTGTTCCGCTCGGCAGCGCAGGCGGCCGGCAAAAACGCGGTGGGCGTGATCCTGACCGGCATGGGCAAGGATGGCGCAGCCGGCATGCTGGAGATGAAGAATGCCGGAGCGTATAATTTCGCCCAGGACGAGGCCAGTTGCGTGGTGTTCGGCATGCCGCGCGAAGCGATCGCGATCGGCGCTGCGCACGAGGTAGGCGCCCTGACGGCGCTGCCCGGCATGGTGCTGGGTTACCTGGCGCAGCACGGCATGCGCGCATTGCGGGTGTAAAAGGCGTAATTGTGGTTGCAGTGACGTTTTACTGCGACTTTGTTCGCCTTGGAGCAACGAAAATGCTATCCTACAACTTGCTTGGAGTTTGTAGGCAATATTAACAACCGCGTAAAGAAACAACGGAGTAATTCATGGCTGATCCAAAGATGAAATTTTTAGTTGTTGACGATTTTTCGACGATGCGTCGCATCGTCCGAAATCTGTTAAAAGAACTGGGTTATGCCAATGTCGATGAGGCGGAAGACGGCGTCATGGCGCTGGCCAAGCTGCGCGCCGAGTCGTTCGACTTCGTCGTCTCGGACTGGAACATGCCAAACATGGACGGCCTGACGATGTTGCAAAACATTCGTGCCGACCCCGCACTGGCCAAGCTGCCGGTACTGATGGTGACTGCCGAAGCCAAGAAGGAAAACATCATCGCTGCCGCGCAAGCTGGCGCCAATGGTTACGTGGTCAAGCCGTTCACCGCCGCCACCCTGGACGAAAAGCTGAACAAGATTTTCGAAAAGCTGGGCGCGTAATACCTTAGTGGTCGGGCCTGGCCCGGCTACGCTCGACAGCCTGCCCACGGACGGCCATGCACCACACTCATTTCCTGGTTCGCGAGCCGTTGCTCGACCCGCAGCAGCGGGTGGTCGGGTATGAGTTGACCTGGAAGCAGCCTGTGCAGGCCAGCGGCGTTTCTGCTGCGCCGGTCGTTGCCCTCGAGTCCCTGCTGAACTTTGTCGCCAGCCACGTGATCGGTGGCGAAGACGGCGAGACCTGGCTCCTGCTCGATAAAATCCTGTTCCTCGAAGCCGTGCCCGAGATGCTCTCGGCCGATGCGCTGCATCGCATGCCGCCCGCGCGCACGGTGCTCTCCTTGCCCGCCGCCACGCTGGCCAATCCCGATACCTTGCAAGCCGTGCACGCGCTGCGCGCCGGTGGCGTGGGCATCTTGCTGCGCAACTTTGCCCGCGCCCCGGCCGGACTGCGCCTGGCCTCGCTGGCCTCGTTCGTGGAAGTACGCTTCAGTGGCGCCAACGTGGCCACCCAGGCGCGCGCGTATGCGGCGCTCAAGCAGTCGGGACTGACCATGGTGGCGCGCCCGGTCAGCAACTGGGCCGACTTCGACGCCTGCGCCGCACTGGGCCTGAATGCCTTTGTCGGCAAGCTGCACCTGACACCGCGTCCGGGCAACACCGCACGGGGCCTCAATCCGGCCCAGGCCATCATCCTGCAACTGATGCAGATGGTCAAAGAAAACGCCGACCTGGCCCAGATTGAAGCTGCACTCAAGCGCGACCCCACGCTGTCGTACAAGCTGCTGCGGTTTATCAATTCAGCCGGCTTCGGCGCCGGGCGCGAGGTGCAGTCGATGCGCCAGGCCCTGACCTTGCTCGGCTATTCGCCGCTGCATCGCTGGTTGACGTTATTGCTGGCAACGGCCAGTACCACCGGTTACTCGCCGGTGCTGCTGGAAACCGCCGTGGTGCGCGGCCGCCTGGCCGAACTGCTGGCGCGCGACACGCTGGGCAAGAGCGAGGCCGAACAGGTCTTCGTGGCAGGCATGTTCTCGCTGCTGGACCGCTTGCTGGGGATGACGATGGCGGAAGTGCTGGAGACCATCCAGCTGCCCGAGGGGGTAGTGGAAGCGTTGCTGACCCGCAGCGGGCGCTACGGGCCGTACCTGGCGCTGGCCGAGGCGTGCGAGCTGAACTCGGACCTGGTGGCAGCGCTGGCGATCGCGCTCAAGCTGCACCCGGAGGAAATCAACCAGGCCCATTTGCAGGCGCTGGCATGGGCGCAGCAGATGGCGGTCTGAGACCGCCATCTGCAGGATTAAATTTCCAGGTTGTCGATCAGTCGGGTAGTGCCCAGCTTGGCTGCCGCCAGCACCACCAGCGGCGCGCCTTGCGCCAGGTCGCCCGCCGACGGCGGCTGCAAATCGATGCGTTTGCGGATCGACACATAATCGGGCTGCCAGCCGCGCTGCGCCAGGTTTTCCATCGCCTTGTGCTCGACCTGGAATACGTCCAGGTGGCCGGCGCGAATTTCTTCGGCCACGAAGTTCAGCGTCTGGTACAGCGCCGGCGCCTCGGCCCGCTCGTTTTCCGACAAATACATATTGCGCGACGACAGCGCCAGGCCGTCTTCGGCGCGATAGGTTTCGGCGCCGATGATCTCGGTCGGCAGCGCGAACTGGCGGCTCATATTACGCACCATCATCAGCTGCTGGTAATCCTTCTTGCCGAACACGGCCACCTTGGGCTGCACGCACGAGAACAGTTTCAGCACGATGGTGGTGACGCCGGTGAAGAAGCCGGGGCGGAACTCGCCTTCGAGCGTATTGCCCAGGTCGGCCGGTGGATTGACGCGGAATTCCTGTGGCTCCGGGTACAAATCCTTTTCGGTCGGCGCGAACAGCACATAGACGCCTTCCTTCTCCAGTTTTTCCACGTCGGCCTGGAAAGTGCGCGGATACTTGTCGAAGTCTTCGTTGGGGCCGAACTGCAGGCGGTTGACGAAGATGGACGCGACCACTGGATCGCCATGCTTGCGCGCCAGGCGCATCAGGGACAGGTGGCCCTCGTGCAGATTGCCCATGGTGGGAACAAAGGCGGTACGCAGTTGACCGCTGAGCTGGTCGCGCAATTCTTCAATGGTGGTGATGATTTTCATGGGTCATTTCGGTAAACAATTCAGGCCGGCGCATACGCCAGCCGGACATAGATCGGTGCGAACGGTTCGGCCTGGGTGATCTCGATCAGCGTCTCCTTGGCCAGCTCGAGCAGGGCGACGAAGTTGACCACCACGACCGGCACGCCGCCGGCCACGTCGAACAGGTCCGCGAACTCGACAAAGCGGGTCGATTGCAGCCGGCGCAGGATGCCCGTCATGTGCTCGCGCACGGACAGTTCTTCGCGGCTGATCTTGTGGTGTTGCGTGAGCCGCGCGCGCTTCATCACGTCGAGCCAGGCTTGCTGCAAATCCAGTGGCGCCACGTCGGGCAGCACGGTCACCAGGCTTTGCTCGATATGAATCTGGGTGCGCACGAAGTCGCGGTCGAGCTGCGGCAGCGTATTGAGATCGTAGGCGGCCAGCTTGATCTGCTCGTAGTCGAGCAGGCGCCGCACCAGTTCCGCGCGCGGATCGTCCGCTTCGATGTCGAGGTCGGTCTGTCGCTGCGGTAGCAGCATGCGCGACTTGATTTCGATCAGCATGGCCGCCATCAGCAGGTACTCGGCCGCCAGTTCCAGGTTGGACTTGCGGATCTGGTCCACGTACTTCAGGTATTGCAGCGTGAGCTGCGCCATCGGTATGTCGAGGATATTGAAATTCTGCTTGCGAATCAGGTACAACAGCAAGTCCAGCGGGCCTTCGAATGCATCGAGAAATACCTCGAGCGCATCGGGCGGAATGTACAGGTCATTGGGCAGCGTGAGCAGAGGTTCGCCGTACAGGCGCGCAAAACCGGACACATCGGCCGTTAGGGCCGCTGTGCCTGCCTCAGCCGCCGTGGCCGGTGCTGGTTCCGCTGCTGATTCTGGCAACATGCCTGCCGCCTTGAAGCGATCAGAGCTTGTTCTGGTAGACGTAGGCTTGCTGCTTGACGGCCGACTTCAGCTGGCGCTCCTGCTCGTCGAGCGAGATCGGCGGACGGTCCCACAGCAGGGCGCGGCCCTGTTGCTGACCAGCTTCGATCGCCGGATTCTTCGCTTTCAACTCTTTGATGAACAGCGTGTGGTCGGATTCGTACATCGAATGTTGTTTAGAGAGTTTCATATCGTCCGTATGAGTGGATTAGCAATGGCTATTTTACCGCGCCACAGCGTCCCGGGGCGAATTTGATTACCGGCGCTGCGATCATTGGCGCCTGAATGCAAAAAGCCGCGCCGGTTGCCCGGGGCGGCTTTGCAAGACCGGGATGCCGCGGTTTAGCGCACCATTGGACGGACATTCGGAAGGGCGCAATCGGCTTTTGCCAGGCGATTGTCGTGCTTGCCTGCGTGGGCAGCGGTTTGTGCTGGCGGCGTGGCGACGGCAGCGTCAACGCAGTTCACATCCTTGGTGTACTGGGCGCTGGCCATTTTGGCGTCCTGGCGGGTCTGGTAGCGTTGTTGCGGATCGGTCTGGGTGGCCGCGTGGCTCGGCAGGGTCGGGTGCAGTTCACCGGTGGTGGACGCGGCTTGCAGCGAGGTGGTGCTGATCGGCGCGGCTTCCTGCGGACTCAGCTGGTTCGGCGTCAGCGCCGAATTTTGCGCAAAGACGCTGGCGGTCATGCACAGGGTGGCGATCAGGGCGGTCACTTTGGCGGTAGTCTTGGTGTTCATGTCAGCTCCTCTTGTTGCATTGAATGAGGCTTGATTATTTCATTCGATAGCAAGTTCAGCCGTAGGACACACGCTCATGCCCGCGTCGGACGGCAGGGCGCCGGGTTGCCATCCTGGTCCCATTGCGTGATACCGCCCCTGTCGCACTTGCTGGCGCGACAGGAGCGGTCAAGGATTACCCGAGCAACCCTGGCTTATGGGCAAATCCCCACCTTGTAGTATGCCTCGGCAGTCTGCGCCAGGGTGCTGCGGAAGAACAGGCTCGACAGCCCCATCAGGTCGTTCGAACCGTTGGCGTAGGCCAGGCCGAACTTGTTGGTGGCGCGGCCTGCCTGCACGTGGGCGTAGTTGCTGGCGGTGACCGTGGTGCAGGTCCAGCCGCCGTTGCCGGCGCTGGTGGTGACCGTCAACGGCGCCGACTGCGCGCTTTCGCCGCCGTTGCCTACCGACGTCACCGTGATGGTATAGCTGGTGTTGGCAGTGAGGGCGCCGACGGTGTAGCTGGTGCCGGCGACCGGTGACGACGTCACGCGCGAGCCATTCACGTACACGTTGTAGCCGGTGGCGGCGCCGGCAGCGTTCCAGGTCAGCGCCACGGTGGTGTCGGTGACGGCGCCGGCGGCGATGCCGGTGGGGGGCGTTAGCGCCGGCTCGCTACCGACCGAGAACTGCGTGATATTGCAGGCAGCCGACGTGCGGTTGGCGGTGTCGGTGGCGGTCACGGTGCCGCTGTAGTTGCCGGCAGCCAGGTTGTAGGTCTTGTTGAAGTTGGCGCCGCTGCCCGCTGTGCTGTCGTTGACGGCAGTGGGGCCGCTCAGCACGACCGTGTAGTTGCTGACGTTGCCGGTGGCCGCGCCGCTGACGCTGGCGCTGGTGGTGCTGATGGCGGCAGCCGAGCACGCTGTCATTTCCGGTCCGGTACTTTCACCGACGCGCAGGTTGTTCTTGTACCAGAAATCCATCACGAACGCCGGGTAGTTGACCTTGGTATTGTCCACGAAGTTGACGTTCTGCCCGCCTTTGCCGGCCGGCCACGAGTGGCCCATGCCGGCCACCGTGATTTCGTGGGTACGCACCTTGCCGTTGCTGTCGCGGTAGGGGATGTTGGTGCCGCCACCAGCAACGGTTTCCGCTGGCGCTGGCGTAAACGAGCCGCCGTAGATCTTGCGCATCGCCTCGGTGGCAAGCGGTCCGTAGGCCTGGCCGACCGTGTAGTCGAACGTGCCCCAGATGGCGCCGGCGATCTGCGTGCTGAACTTGCTGGCGGCACTGCCGGCCATCGCCTTGCAGCGCGATGCCGCAGTGTCGGACGTGTAGCCGCTGGGGACGCTGCCGATCTGCAGCGTGGTGGTGCCCGGTGTGGGACCGGCGTTGATGCCCATGCCGGCAAACACGTCCGGCGCCAGGCAACCCATCACCATGGTCTGGCCACCGCCCGACGACAGGCCGGTCACGTACACCTGGTTCGGATCGATCGCGTACTGCGGATCCTTGACGAAGCGGTCCACCAGGTCGAGCAGCACCTTGTCGTGGCCGCCGCTAGTACGGCTGTGGCTGGTGTTCGCATAGTCCCAGCAATGGTTGTAGTACACATTGCCGGTCGCGTTAGGCGCCAGGATCACGGCGCCATACTGGTCGCCCATGGCAGCCCAGTTGTAGCCGCCATCGGTTCCGTTGATGACGTCGCCGGCAGCGGTTTGTTTGCAGCCGTGCAGGACCAGCACCAGTGCGCGCTTGCCACCGATCTTGGGTTCGCTTGCTGGCCAGTAGAAGAAGCCGGTGAGGTTGCCGCCGTTGGCAGTGTCGGCAGCCCAGGTTTGTTGCGCGCTCCACTTGCCGGGACCTGGTGTTGCGCTCCATGAGGGCCAGGCCCAGCATAGAAGGATACAGACGAGCGCGTGCCACAGCGTGCGCTGGAGGTGGTGAGTCATGATGGTCTCCGTTATAAAAAGAATGGTGTGCTAACCCAGCCAAAAGATGAATGGCTGAGGAAATATTAGTCCACGAAAATTTTCATACAAGCTCCCCCGTAGTTCTACTGTTGCGTGCGCGATTGGCGCAGCTCAACAAATTGCTGTAAAGGAGAAATTGAAAGCGAGCCTTATGGCATAAGGCGGCCTGAGCAGTTGGCGCATCTGTGGGACCATCATTTGGCGCCGGATAGGTCTGGCTGGGACAGACGTTTAGGTTTTGCTGCAGAGTGCGCTTGGATCGCAAGTCGGCATCTCAATTTCGGGTTGACTCTACCTTTGGAGTGGAGTCGCCGAGCAGTATTTCACAAGCGCTTGTTGAAATAAGTAGGAGGGTTACTCGTCCGCGAGTGGGAACGGTTCCTACCCGATTACTAGCCAGTGCTACCACGCGAGCGCGCGGCGCATCACCAGTGGCGGCGGTTCGAGCGGGTTGGCGTGCGAGTATTCGAGTTCCTCGGCCAGCGCGAATTCGTACGACGCATAAAAATCGACGAGCTTGCGCTGGTCGGCGCGCACCGCCAGGCGCACTTCGTCCACGCCGCAGGCCAGGCCATGGTGGATCACCGCTTCGAGCAGGTGCTGCGACAGGTTGTGGCCCCGCCACGCGGGCAGCACGCCCATGCGGCACACCTCCCAGGTGCGGCTGCCGCCATCGAGCGGCAGCCAGCGCACGGAGCCTACCGGTTCATCATCGACCAATAAGACAAAACCGCCGCCATCGCGCAGGTGGTCTGCAACGATGACGGCGGTTTCGCGGTGGCCGCTGGAAGTGACGCTGACCTTGCCAGCCCACGCCGCGCGCGTGAGCGCGGCGATGAGCTGACTGTCTTCATGGGTCGCTTCGCGGACGACGATCTTCCTGGGAGGCCGATTCATGATGCCCAGAGCGAGGCGCAGCGCCGCAGACAGTGCGCCGGCACGGCAAGGCGCTGCAACGAAGCCGAGAGCATCATGTTCATGATGCCCAGAGCGAGGCGCAGCGCCGCAGACAGTGCGCCGGCACGGCAAGGCGCTGCAACGAAGCTAAGGGCATCATGAGCGGCTTCCTAGCGGATGCGCATGCCGGGTTGTGCGCCAGGCCATGGGTTGAGGATATAGATGCCAGGGTTGGCTTTTTCATCCTTGGCCGATCCTGCCAGCACCATGCCTTCGGAGACGCCGAACTTCATCTTGCGCGGCGCCAGGTTGGCCACCATGACGGTCAGCTTGCCCACCAGGTCTTCCGGCTGGTACATCGACTTGATGCCCGAGAAGACGTTGCGCAGGCGGCCTTCGCCCACGTCGAGCGTAAGGCGCAGCAGCTTGTCGGAACCGTCCACGTGTTCGCAGTTGACGATCTTCGCCACGCGCAGGTCGATCTTGACGAAATCGTCGATCGAGATTTGCGGCGCCAGTTCTTCCACGCCTTCGGGCATTGGCACCACTAGCGCGGCCACGGCAGGCGCGGCCTGCTTGGCGGGCTTGGCCGGTTTTTCAGCCGGCGCGGCTGCGGCTTGCTGATTAGGCGCGTCGAACAGATCCTCGATCATCTTGGCATCGACGCGCGTCATCAGGTGCGTGTAGGCGCCGATGGTGCGGCCAAGCAGCGCTTGCGAGACAGCGCCGCTGGCGACATCGGTGTCGGCCCACACCAGCTGGCCGTCATTCAGGAACTTGGCCACGTTGGCGGCCACGCCAGGCAGCACCGGCGAGAGCAGGATGGTCAGTTGGCGGAACAGGATCAGCGCCGCCGTGCAGACGTCGTGCAGTTCGGCCAGTTTGGCGTCGTCCTTGGCCAGGATCCACGGCTTGTTTTCGTCGACGTACTGGTTGGTGATGTCGGCGATTTCCATGATTTCGCGCAGCGCCTTGCCGTACTCGCGGGCGTCGAAGTTGGCGGCGATATTGGCCTGGCGCTCCACGCCGTCAAGCGTGACCAGCGCGCGCTTGATCCACTCCTGTGCACCGGGCGACAGCGTGTCGGCCAGCTTGCCGTCGAATTTCTTGGCGATGAAACCGGCGCAGCGGCTGGCGATGTTGACGAACTTGCCGATCAAATCGCTGTTCACGCGGGCGACGAAATCGTCACCGGTGAAGTCCAGGTCTTCGACCTTGGAGTTGAGCTTGAACGCGATGTAGTAGCGCAGCCATTCCGGGTTCATGCCGAGGTTCAGGTAGCGCAGCGGCGAGATGCCGGTGCCGCGCGACTTCGACATTTTTTCGTTGTTGACGGTCAGGTGGCCGTGCACATTGACCTTGAGCTTGTCGATCACCGGGTGGCCGGCGAACTTCAGCATCGCGGGCCAGAACAGCAGGTGGAACGACACGATGTCCTTGCCGATAAAGTGGATCTGTTCGGTGGCCGGATCGTTGAGCAGCTCGTTGAAGTCGATGCCCTGCTTGTCGCAGTAGTTTTTCAGGCTGGCCAGGTAGCCCACCGGCGCGTCGAGCCAGACGTAGAAGAATTTACCGGGTGCGTCGGGGATCGGAATGCCGAAGTACGGCGCATCGCGCGAGATGTCCCAGTCGGCCAGCTTTTCGCCGGACTCGCCCAGCCATTCGCTGACCTTGTTGACCATCTCCGGCTGCAAACGGCCGGGCGTGTTGAGCCAGTCCTTGAGGAACTGGTAGCAGCGCGGGTCGGACAGCTTGAAGAAGTACTGTTCCGAATCCTTGAGCACCGGGGTGGCGTTGGTAAACACCGAGAACGGGTTGATCAGTTCGGTAGGCTGGTAGGCCGCGCCGCACACTTCGCAGTTGTCGCCGTATTGATCCTTGGCGTGGCAGGTCGGGCACTCCCCCTTGATGTTGCGGTCGGCCAGGAACATGCCTTTGACCGGGTCGTAGAAGCGCGGCACGATCTTGGTCTGGATCAGACCAGCTTCGCGCAGCTTGCGGTAGATGCCTTGCGACAGTTCGACGTTTTCCGGCGAGTCGGTCGAGTACCAGTTATCGAACGCGATGTGGAAGCCGTCGAGGTACTGGGCGCGGCCGGCGGCGATCTTGGCCACGAATTCCTGCGGCGTGATGCCTTCCTTTTCAGCGGCGATCATGATCGGCGTGCCGTGCGTGTCGTCGGCGCCCACGAAGTGGACCACGCGCGGGGTGCTGTTTTCACCTTCGCCGTCGCGCTGCATTCGCTGGAACCGTACCCAGATGTCGGCCTGGATGTACTCCATCATGTGGCCAATATGGAAAGCGGCGTTTGCGTAGGGCAGGGCAGTGGTGACGAACAGCTTGCGGGTCATGGTTGATGCACTTTGTGGGTGGAAAAGAAGCATTTTAACAGCGGTTCGGGTTGGCGGTCATCCCGCCGGACGGCCGGCCGGGGATTTTTGCCGCGATGCGCTAGAATGGGCGCATATTTCACGGAGAGCCTCATGAGTATCACAGTAGACGCAGTCAAAGCCGCCCTGTCGCAAGTTATTGACCCAAATACAACGAAAGATTTCGTTAGCGGCAAGGCCGTGAAAAATCTTAAAGTTGACAATGGCGACATTTCGCTCGACATCGAGCTCGGCTACCCCGCCAAAAGCCAGGTCGACAGCATCCGCCGCAACGTTATCGCCGCGCTGAAGGCCTTGCCTGGCGCCGGCAATATCAGCGTCGGTGTGAGCTCGAAGATCATTCCCCACAGCGTGCAGCGCGGCCTCAAGCTCATGCCCAATGTGAAAAACATCATTGCCGTCGCGTCGGGCAAGGGCGGCGTCGGTAAATCGACCACCGCCGTCAACCTGGCGCTGGCGCTTGCTGCCGAAGGCGCGTCGGTCGGCCTGCTCGACGCCGATATTTATGGTCCGTCGCAGCCGATGATGCTGGGCGTGTCCGGCCGCCCGCAAACGGTCGACGGCAAGTCGATGGAGCCGATGGAAAACCACGGCGTGCAAGTGTCGTCGATCGGTTTCCTGATCGACCCGGACGAGCCGATGGTCTGGCGCGGCCCGATGGTCACGCAGGCGTTGCAGCAACTGCTGGAACAAACCAACTGGCGCGACCTCGACTACCTGATCGTCGATATGCCGCCCGGTACCGGCGACATCCAGTTGACGTTATCGCAAAAAGTGCCGGTCACCGGTGCCGTGATCGTCACTACGCCGCAGGACATCGCGCTGCTCGACGCCCGCAAGGGCCTGAAAATGTTCGAAAAGGTCGGCATTCCGATCCTGGGCATCGTGGAAAACATGAGCACCCATATCTGCTCGAACTGCGGCCACGCCGAAGAGATTTTCGGCGCCGGCGGCGGCGAAAAGATGTGCAAGGACTTCAACGTGGACTTCCTCGGCGCGCTGCCGCTGACCATGTCGATCCGCGAGCAGGCCGATTCCGGCAAGCCGACCGTGGTGGCCGATCCCGATGGCCCGGTCGCGGCGATCTATAAAGACATCGCCCGCAAGATCGCGGTGCAGGTGGCGGAGAAGGCCAAGGACATGACCAGCAAGTTCCCGAGTATCGTTATCAAGAACGATTAAATCGTTGGCGTTTGATCCGTCATCCCCGCCTTCGCGGGGATGACGGACCTGCGGCTGGGTGTAACCTGTTTTTACCACGGCCATGCAACGCCGTTCCCGACACCCGCTTCCAGCGCCGCAGCAAATAAGCACTCCCCCAGCACCAGGTCCTGCAACGCCAGCCCTGTCATATCGAACACCGTGACGTCGTTCTCCGCGCGCGTAAATGCGCCGCCGGTCAAAACGTCCCCCAGCTCCACGCATTCAATATCCGCCGCCCACTGCATCTCGCCCAGCGCCAGCGCTTGCGCGCGATCGTCGGCCACCACGCGCGATCGTTCCAGCAAGCCCTCGGGCAGTTCGCGCTTGCCGCGCGTATCGGCGCCCACGCAGGTGAAGTGCGTGCCCGGCCGCACTGCATCAATATTAAATAGCGCACCGCCGCCTGGCGTGGCCGTGATGACCACGTCGCTGTCGGCCACCGCTATGTCTGCGTCTGGCGCGTGGCGTATGCTGCACATGTCGGACACGCTGCCCATGTTGCTCACGTTGGACGCGTCGCCAACGCCGCGCATGTTGCGCTGGTCGGCCAGGGCAGCCTCGAACCGCGCGTCCGGCTTGCCATCGCGCGACACGTAACGCACCGACGCCAGCGCGGGCAGGGCGCGCATGGCGGCCGCCACCTGGGCGCGGGCCTGCACGCCGGTGCCGAACACGGTCAGGCGGGTGCTGTCGGCGCGCGCCAGCAGCAGCGTCCCCAGTTCGGCGGCGGCGGCCGTGCGCGCGGTGGTGATGGCGTTGCCGTCCATCAGGCACATCGGCCGGCCGGTGGCGGGATCGAACAGCATCACCGTGGCCTGGTGCGGTTCGCCACCGTGCAGCCGGTTGGCGGGCCAGAAGCCGGCCGCCTTGAAGCCCAGCAGGCGGCGCGCCGCCACGTCGCCGGACTTGATACCGAATACGCCGTCCGCCAACTGTTCCCGCACCACCGGGAACACCCTCCCTTCGCGCCGGCTGTGCAGGGTAAAGGCGTCGCGCACGGCGTGCAGGGCGAGGTCGGCGGTGAGCAGGGCGGCGATGGCATCGCGATCGAGCAGCAGCAATTGGGCGGTGTCGCGCATGATGGTTCCTGGTTGTCGATAGTATTTGGAATTTTATCTAAAAATGGATAAACTGTCTTAAAAACCGACGAGGAGTGTACATGGAACTGAACCTGGAAACCCCGGCACTGCTGCTGGACGAAGCGCGCATGCAGCACAATATGGCGCGCATGCAGGAGCGCATGAATGTTCTTGGTGTGGCATTCCGCCCGCACGTCAAAACCAGTAAGTGCCTGGAAGTAGCCAGGCGCCAGTTGGCGCTCGGTGCGCGCGGCATCACGGTGTCCACCTTGAAAGAGGCCGAGCAGTTTTTCGCGGCGGGTGTGGACGACATCCTGTACGCGGTGGCCATCGTGCCGAACAAGCTCGATCACGCACTGCGGCTGGTGCGCGCCGGGCTGCGCCTGACGATGCTGGTGGAATCGAGCGCCATGGCTGCCGAGGTGGCGCGCCACGGACGGGAACATGGCGTGTGTTACGACGTGCTGATCGAAGTCGATACCGACGGCCACCGCTCCGGCATCGCCCCTGCCGACCCGCTGCTGCTCGACGTGGCGGCTGCCCTGACCGGCGGCGCACGCTTGAAGGGTGTGATGACCCATGCCGGCAGTTCCTACGATTTGCACACGCCCGAGGCCCTGGCCGCCATGGCCGAGCAGGAGCGCAGCCGCTGTGTCGATGCGGCCGAACGGCTGCGCGCGGCCGGCCATGCGTGCGAAGTGGTCAGCGTCGGCTCCACGCCCACCGCGCTGTCGGCCCGCCACCTCGATGGCGTGACGGAGGTGAGGGCGGGCGTGTACGTGTTTTTCGACCTGGTGATGGCTGGCGTGGGCGTGTGCGAAACTGGCGATATCGCCTTGTCCGTCCTGTGCACGGTGATCGGCCACCGCCCGCTTGATGGCTGGATCATTACCGACGCCGGCTGGATGGCCATGAGCCGCGACCGCGGCACCCAAAAGCAGGTGCGCGATTATGGCTACGGCATGGTGTGCGATGCCGATGGCAACGCCATCGCCGAACTGGCATTCAACCAGGCCAACCAGGAGCACGGCGTGTTGCAATGGACCGGTGACATCGTCGATCTGGCGGCGCGGTACCCGGTGGGCAGCAGCCTGCGCATCGTGCCCAATCACGCCTGCGCCACCGGCGCCCAGCACCCCTTCTATTATGTATTGCCACAGGAGGGCGGTGTGCCGCGCAAATGGGAGCGTTTCAGCGGCTGGTGACGGAACCGCGTATCAAGGCTGTAAAATAGCGGTCTTTCTACCTCAGCTTTATTGATCCCGATGACCAACGCACCAGCCAAACCAGTCCGTACCCGTTTCGCCCCCAGCCCGACCGGCTATCTCCACCTGGGCGGCGCCCGCACGGCGCTGTACTCGTGGGCCTTCGCCCGCCACTTCGGCGGCACCTTTGTGCTGCGTATCGAAGACACCGACCTGGAGCGCTCCACGCCGGAAGCGGTGCAAGCCATCATCGAAGGCATGGAGTGGCTGGGCCTGGCCCACGACGAAGGCCCGTTCTACCAGATGCAGCGCATGGACCGCTACCGCGAAGTGCTGGCGCAGATGCTGGAAGCCGGCACCGCCTACCAGTGCTATTCGTCGCCCGAAGAAGTGGAAGCGATGCGCGAACGCATGCGCGCCGCCGGTGAAAAGCCGCGCTACGACGGCACCTGGCGCCCGGAGCCGGGCAAGACCCTGCCGGCCATTCCCGCAGGCCGCAAGCCGGTGTTGCGTTTTAAAAATCCGCTCGATGGCGAAGTGACCTGGAACGACTTCGTCAAAGGTTCGATCACCATCGGTAACAAGGAACTGGACGACCTGGTGATCGCCCGCCCGGACGGCACGCCGACGTACAACTTCTGCGTGGCCATCGACGACCTCGACATGGAAATCAGCCACGTGCTGCGTGGCGACGACCATGTTAACAATACGCCGCGCCAGATCAACATCCTGCGCGCCATCGGCGCGCCGCTGCCGGAATACGGCCACCTGCCGATGATCCTCGGTTCGGATGGCGCCAAGATGTCCAAGCGCAAGGACGCCGTCAACGTGATGGACTACCCGGCGCAAGGCTATCTGCCGGAAGCGATCCTCAATTACCTGGCGCGCCTGGGCTGGAGCCACGGCGACGAAGAGGTGTTCTCGATGGCGCAGATGATCGAATGGTTCGACGGCAGCCACCTGTCGAATTCGGCCGCGCAGTTCAATATCGAAAAGCTGAACTGGCTGAACAACCACTATATC
This sequence comes from Duganella zoogloeoides, assembly GCF_034479515.1. Taxonomy (NCBI): domain Bacteria; kingdom Pseudomonadati; phylum Pseudomonadota; class Betaproteobacteria; order Burkholderiales; family Oxalobacteraceae; genus Duganella; species Duganella zoogloeoides. The sequence goes on along the minus strand of NZ_CP140152.1, from coordinate 3,882,101 downwards.
AAGCAGGCCGACAACGAACGCCTGGCCGACCTGGCCCGCCCGCGCATGCTGGACAACGGCGCCGAGTTCGACGGCGCGCCGGCGCTGGGGGTGGTGCTGGGCCTGATGAAGGAACGCACCAACACCGTCAACGAACTGGCCGACGCATCGATGCTGTTCTTCCGCACGCCGCAGCCCGACGCTGCGCTGCTGACCCAGCACGTGACCGATGCCGTGAAGCCGGCGCTGGCGCAGTTTGCCGAGCGCTGCCAGACGGTGGAGTGGAACAAGGCCGCGCTGGCTGCCATGATCAAGGAAGTGCTGGCTGCGAACGGTTTGAAGATGCCGCAGATGGCCATGCCGCTGCGCCTGTTCCTGACCGGCCAGTTGCAGACGCCGGCGATCGACGCGGTGCTGGAAATCTTCGGTCGCGAGACCGTTGTGGCGCGCGTGGCGAAGTTCCTTTAATTATTAGTTGATTGCAGGGGCAAAGTTGCAAAAGGGTATTTGCATAATACGGAGCCTCTGCTATACTCTTGTCTCTCGCGCAAACGGGGGTATAGCTCAGCTGGGAGAGCGCTTGCATGGCATGCAAGAGGTCAGCGGTTCGATCCCGCTTACCTCCACCAGGTTTGCAGAGATGATGTAGTAAAAGCAGTGCCGTAGTTCCAAGGTCCCCATCGTCTAGAGGCCTAGGACATCACCCTTTCACGGTGAGTACGGGGGTTCGAATCCCCCTGGGGACGCCAGCTTCGCCAGAGCTGGTAGCAGTAAGAAGTGAATTGTTTTTGCGCCCGGGGGGTATAGCTCAGCTGGGAGAGCGCTTGCATGGCATGCAAGAGGTCAGCGGTTCGATCCCGCTTACCTCCACCAACAGCGCAAAGGCAGATGTAGTAAATGGTTTATATTGTTTTACCGTAGTGCCAAGGTCCCCATCGTCTAGAGGCCTAGGACATCACCCTTTCACGGTGAGTACGGGGGTTCGAATCCCCCTGGGGACGCCAGCTTGTTTGTGCTGGCAGTAGTAAAAAAGTAGATGTACGACAGAAGACTTTCTGCGCCCGGGGGGTATAGCTCAGCTGGGAGAGCGCTTGCATGGCATGCAAGAGGTCAGCGGTTCGATCCCGCTTACCTCCACCACTGCGTAGAGAGCACAGACACTGTCCCCATCGTCTAGAGGCCTAGGACATCACCCTTTCACGGTGAGTACGGGGGTTCGAATCCCCCTGGGGACGCCAGGTAGCAGTACAGCAAAGCCGCTCATCGAGCGGCTTTTTGCTATGCGTGTTATTTTGGTGAAACCAAAAAAATCCTGTGAAAACAACGGTTTTGGTTGCGTTGATGGCGGTACACTGCTATGATTCGCGCCTTGGAAATGTCCCCATCGTCTAGAGGCCTAGGACATCACCCTTTCACGGTGAGTACGGGGGTTCGAATCCCCCTGGGGACGCCAGATATTTCCAATTTGTAATGCCAGGTCAGTACGACAGATTTCTGTCTCCATCGTCTAGAGGCCTAGGACATCACCCTTTCACGGTGAGTACCGGGGTTCGAATCCCCGTGGAGACGCCAGACAGCAACAGGAAAAAGCCGCCTCGTGCGGCTTTTTTTCATTCCGCCTTTTTTATTCGCTACCATGACCCTGCGCCTCGACCTGTTTTGCCGCGTTATCGACAACTATGGCGACATCGGCATCTGCTGGCGCCTGGCCTGCCAACTGCATGCCGAGCACGGCATCGCGGTGCGCTTGTGGGTGGACGACCTGGTCAGCTTCCGCCACCTGCGCCCCGAAGTCGATATTACGGCTGAAAACCAGGTGGTGCAGGGCGTGGCCGTGCGCCACTGGCGCGACCAGGACGGCGTGTACACGGTGGACGACGTGGCCGATATCGTCATCGAATTTTTCGCCGTCGATCTGCCGCCCGCTTACGTGGCCGCGATGGCGCAGTGCACGCCGCGCCCGGTGTGGTTCAACCTCGAAGGGTTGACGGCGGAAGAATGGGTGGAAGGTTGCCACCGCCTGACGTCGCCGCATCCGCAACTGCCGTTGACCAAGCACTTTTTCTTCCCCGGTTTTACGGAAAAAACCGGCGGTCTGCCGCGCGAAGCGGCGCTGTTCGATGAGCGGCGCGCGTTCCTGCAAGATCCGGCAACGGCGACCGAATTTTTGCAGTCGCTCGGCGCCATGCCGGCCGAGCTGGCAGCTACGCGCGTGTCGCTGTTCTGCTACCCGATTGCCCCGGTGGCGCCGCTGTTCGATGCGTGGCGCGACGGTGCTGACGCCATCACCTGTTTCGTGCCCGAAGGCGTGGCGACCCAGGCGGTACAAGACTTTCTTGGAATCGACGCGGTTGCCGGCGCGGCCGCTACTCAGGGCAATCTGACGGTGCGCGTGCTGCCGTTCGTGCCGCAGCCGGACTACGACAAGCTGCTGTGGGCGTGCGATGTGAACCTGGTGCGCGGCGAGGATTCCTGGGTGCGCGCGCAGTGGGCGGGCAAGCCGTTCGTGTGGCATATCTACGCGCAAGACGACAATTTGCACCACAAGAAATTGCGCGCCTTTTTGCAGCGGTACGCGGTGGGGCTCGAAGCCATGAAGGCGTTTTCGCTGGCGTGGAACGGCGTTCACCTCGGCGCCGACTGGCCTGCGCTGTGGCGCGACCTGCGTGCCGAGGCGCCGCAGATCGCCGCGCGCGCGGTGGCATGGGAGCAGCAGGTGGCCGCACACGGCGACCTGGCCGCCAACCTGCTGGCTTTCGCGCAGTCGATCAGAGGTGCTTAAGCCACGGCCAAGATAGGCTGCGCCAGAAAACCCGGGTATAATGCCGGGTTAATCTCTAGAACATTTTTTACCCTGATCAATCGTGAGCTGATGGCCTTGCGCCCGGCGCAGATGATTTTTACGCAACTTAAATTTTTAAGTAAATTACTATGAAACCAGCAAAAGAAATTCGTGTCGGCAACATCATCATGGTCGATGCCAAGCCATTCATCGTGCTGCGCTCGGACGTCAACGGTTCGAGCCGCACCGGCTTCACCTACAAATGGAAGATGAAAAATCTTCTGACCAACAGCCCGCTGGAAAACGTGTTCCGCGGCGACGACAAGTTCGACGTCGTGGTTCTGGACAAAAAGCCAGTGACCTACTCGTACTTCGCCGACCCGCTGTACGTCTTCATGGACGCTGACTACGAACAGTACGAAATCGAAGAAGAAAACCTGGGCGACGCACTGAACTACCTGAAAGACGGTATGGAATGCGAAGCAGTTTTCTACGATGGCAAAGCCATCTCGGTCGAACTGCCAACCACCATCCAGCGTCAGATCGTGTACTCGGAGCCTGCAGTCAAGGGCAACACCTCGGGTAACGTACTGAAAGAAGCGCGCATCGAAAACGCCATCGAATCGAAGCAGTTCACGGTTCAAGTGCCACTGTTCGTGAGCCAGGACGACGTCATCGAAATCGACACCCGTACCAACGAATACAAAAAAATCGTTCGCAACTAATTGAGCAATCAAGCGCGAGCAATCGAGTAATCGAACGATCGTCAGAAAAACGCCCTCCGGGGCGTTTTTTTTTCGCCTGTACCGATAAGGCTTTGCTATATTAATGCAGCGCAGCAAATTCAATTGACAGGGGTGGGCATGGATCGCAGGCAGTTCGTTCGGATGGGCGTGGTGGCGGGAGCGACCGCAGGTGCGGTGGCAGGCAGCGGCAAGGCGCTGGCTGCAGTCAAGCCGACCAGCGGCGGCATTCTCGAAGCCGGCGTGCGCGAGCAACAGCAGCAAATGGAGGCCGGCAAGCTCACGTCGCACGCACTCACCTCGCAGTACCTGGCCCGCATCCGCAACATCGACAAGGCCGGCCCGCGCATCAACGCCATCATCGAGGTCAATCCCGAAGCGCTCAAGCTGGCGCTGGAGATGGACCGCGAACGCACCGCCGGGCGGGTGCGCGGTCCGCTGCACGGCATCCCGGTTCTACTCAAGGACAACATCGCCACCGGCGACCGCATGAGCACCACTGCCGGATCGCTGGCGCTGGCCGGCGTGCGCGCCCGGCGCGACGCCCACGTGGCTGCGCAACTGCGCGCCGCCGGCGCCATCATCATCGGCAAAACCAATCTGAGCGAGTGGGCCAATATGCGCTCCACCCAGTCGGTGAGCGGCTGGAGCGCGCGCGGTGGCCTCACGCGCAACCCGTATGCGCTCGATCGCAATTGCAGCGGCTCGAGTTCCGGCTCGGGCGCGGCGATTGCCGCCGGTCTGGCCACGCTGGCCGTGGGCACCGAGACCGATGGCTCGATCGTCTCGCCGGCATCGATCTGCGGCGTGGTGGGCATCAAGCCGACCCTGGGGCTGGTGAGCCGCAGCGGCATCATCCCGATCGCCCATTCGCAGGACACGGCCGGGCCGATGGCGCGCACCGTGGCCGACGCGGCGGCGTTGCTGACCGCGCTCGCCGGCGCCGACCCGCGCGATGCGGCCACCCGCGAAACGAAACCGGTCAATTACCTGGCGGCGCTGGAGCGCGGTGGCTTGCAGGGCAAGCGCCTGGGCGTGGCGCGCAATTTCTTCGGCCGCAGCGTGGAGGTCGATGCCGTGATCGCCAAGGCGCTCGACGAGTTGAGCGCGCAGGGCGCGGTGCTGGTCGAGGTGGAAGTGCCCAACAGCGACAAGTATGGCGACTCGGAGACCGAGGTGCTGCTGTACGAATTCAAGGCGGGACTGGCAGCGTACCTGAAGGAATATGCGCCGCATGCGCAGGTGGCCAACATGGCCGACGTCATCGCCTTCAACCGCACGCATGCGCAGGAAGAGATGCCGTACTTCGGCCAGGAGTACCTCGAACGCGCACAGGCCAAGGATGGTCTAGATGCACCGGCCTACCGTGAAGCGCTGGTCAACAACGGCCGCTACGCGCGCACGGAAGGTATCGACCAGGTGATGAAGGAGCACAAGCTGGACGCGCTGGTGGCGCCCACCGGCGGCCTCGCGTGGCTGACGGATTTCATCAATGGCGACCATTACGGCGGCAGCTTCTCGTCGCCGGCGGCGGTGGCCGGCTACCCGCACATCACCGTGCCGGCAGGGCAGGTGCATGGCTTGCCGGTGGGGCTGTCGTTCGTGGGCGCGGCCTACAGCGAGGCTGCGCTGATCCGCATGGCGTATTCGTACGAGCAGGCCACGCTGCACCGGCGCGCGCCGCAGTTCAAGGCCAGCGTTTCGCTGGCGGTGCGCTAAGCTTGGCGATGCAACACGTGGCGCAGCGTCGGTTCGATGTTGCGCCGGTGGAGTTCGGCCACGATGTCTTCTAGCGTGGCGTGCTGCAGCAGGAGTCCTGACGCGTTGTCGCCACCGGCTGCCGGGGCCAGCGTCGCGGTCTTGGCGGTGACCGCCTGGGCTGGCGCAGCTGCGTTGCCGGGGGCCGCTTGCAGCACCTGCATCGCATGCTCGAACTGCTCGGCGGTGATGCTGTCGAGGCCCTGCAGGAACGCGGCCTGTGCGCTGATCGGCGGCGGCATCTCCAGTCCCAGGTCTTCGGCCAGCGACGCGCCCATGGCGGGGTTGATGAACGCGGCCCACAAGCCGCTGCGCTGGTGCAGGCAGGGCGGCATTTCCACCACGGTGGCGCCGGACGCCGCATCGAGGTCGGCGAAATATGCCTGGTGCAGCAGGGCGTGGAAGCGGCGCAGCCGCGCCAAGGGTACCGGCTGCGCGAAGGATAGCCACAGGTTGTACTTGTCGGCGCCGTTGACGCTGACGGCCGGCGCCGGCAATTTCAGATCCTGTTGCAGCGCGTTGGCCACGTCGCACAGCAGCAGCCAGTGCTGCTCGTCGGCGGCGCGCGGGAAATCGAGCGCCAGCGCGCGCGCCGTGGCGGTCGCCGTACCGCCGTTGGTGGCAAGGTCGATGGCCAGGGTGGTGTTGGCGCGCAGGTGGTCTTCCAGCGCGGCGGTCACCGGGTGCTGGCTGTCGGGGAGGTAGAGCCTTCTGAGCTCGGCGATGAGTTTTTCCATGATCGCTGCATTGTAGTTGATCGCGCCGCAGGTCCCGGTATTGATTACTCCACTTCGACGGGTGTGCGCCATTCCGTCAGGTAGTGCTGCGGCGTTTTGCCCAGGATGCGGCGGAACATGGCGGTAAACGCGCTGGGACTCGCATACCCGAGTGCCGCCGCGATGGCGCCCACGCTGTGGCCTTGCGCCAGCCGGCCGAACGCCTCGGCCAGGTGCACCTGCTGCACCCACTGGCGGTAGTGCAGGCCGGTCTCCTGCGGGAATAACCGGATCAGCGTGCGCGCGCTGGCGCCCACGTCGGCGGCATGGTCCTCGATGGTGCGGGCGCTGCCGGGATCGGCCACGATGGCGTCGCACACGGCCACCAGGCGCCGGTCGCGCGGCCACGGGATGGCAATGGGCACTGTCTCAGCTGCTGCCAGTTCCGAGAGGATCAGCATGGCCAGGTGTTCGCCGCGGCCGGGAATCGGGTATTCGATCGGCTCTTCCAGCAGCGCCAGGATCAACTGCCGCAGCAGGGCGCTCACCTCGATCAGGCGGCAGGTGTTGCCGTAGCTGGCCGCCGCCGATGGTTCGATGTAGATGGTACGCATGGTCACCTTGCTCATCGAGGTCCAGTAGTGCACGACACCGGGCGGGATGAACAACGCGCGGCGCGGCGGCAGGATCCACACACCGAGGTCCGTGTTCACCCGCATCAGGCCTGCCGTGGCGTACAGCAGCTGCGCGCGTTCGTGGCTGTGCGGCTTGACGGTGACGCCATGCTGTTCATCACGCGCCATGGCCGTGACGACGCGCGGCACCCGCTGGTAGTCGCGGTGGTCGCTACTGCGTTCGGGAGAAGCCATTTGTCACTTTCTAGACGAAGATTGGAATATCCGGTGTTGCCAGCCATATTACACTTCCAGCTCTTCATAACAAGGTGTCTCCATGAACTCCACTGCTGCCACAGCCTCCGCGCCGCCACGAAGCGCGCCCGCTACCCAGTCCCAGACCGTCATGCAAATCCTCGGCGCGGTCGCTTTTGCGCACCTGCTCAACGACCTGGTGCAGGCCATGCTGCCGTCGATCTACCCCATGCTCAAGGCGGAATTCGGCCTGTCGTTCACCCAGGTCGGCCTGATCACGCTGACGTTCCAGTGCACCGCGTCGCTGCTGCAACCGTGGATCGGCCTGTACACCGACCGCCGTCCGATGCCGTACCTGCTGCCGGCTGGGATGGTGGCCACCTTCATCGGCGTGCTGATGATGGCGGTGGCGCACAGCTTCCCGGCACTGCTGGTATCGGCCGCGCTGATCGGCGTGGGTTCCTCGACCTTCCACCCCGAGGCCTCGCGCGTGGCGCGCACTGCGTCGGGCGGACGTTTCGGCTTTGCGCAGTCGCTGTTCCAGGTGGGCGGCAATGTCGGCTCGGCGTTGGGTCCCGTGCTGGCCGCCGCCATCATCATCGGTCGTGGCCAGGGCAATATCGGCTGGTTCGCGGTGCTGGTCGGCGTGGCGTTTGCGGTGCTGGTGTACGTGAGCCGCTGGCACAGCGCCCACCTGGCCAGCTTGCCGCGCAAGAAGGCGGTCGTGGCACAGTCGCCGCTGCCCAAAGCGCGCGTGTATGGCGCGCTGGCCGTGCTGGCGCTGCTGGTCTTCTCGAAGTACATCTACATGTCGAGCCTGAGCAGCTACTACACGTTCTACCTGATTGATAAATTCGGCGTATCGGTGTCGTCGGCGCAGATGTACCTGTTCCTGTTTCTGGCCGCCGTGGCGGCAGGCACCTTCATGGGCGGCCCGATCGGCGACCGTATTGGCCGCAAGCGCGTGATCTGGATGTCGATCCTCGGTGCTGCGCCTTTCACGCTGGCGTTGCCGTACGTGGACCTGTTCTGGACCGCCGTGCTGACAGTGGTGATCGGCTTTGTGATCTCGTCGGCGTTTTCCGCCATCGTGGTGTTCGCACAGGAGCTCATGCCGGGCAAGGTGGGCATGATCGCGGGAATCTTCTTTGGCCTGATGTTCGGCGTGAGCGGCATCGGCGCGGCGGCCATGGGCCACATCGCCGACGTGGCGGGCATCGCCTACGTGTACCAACTGTGTTCGTACCTGCCGCTGCTGGGGATATTGACGGTGCTGCTGCCGCATATCGAGCAGCACAAGCGCTGATGTCAAAAAGCCGGCTCGCGCCGGCTTTTTTTAAACCTCGATGAACCGCATCTTGAAGTTGCGGCCCTTGATGGCGCCAAAGTCGCCGCCGAGCGGGTTGTTCCTGCTCAGGCGATCAAACGCCTCGTACGCCACGCGGCGGTCGAGCGCCACGTAGGTCTGGAACTCGAACACGTTGATCTTGCCCACCTGCTCCTTGCTCAGGCCCGCTTCGCCGGTGAGGGCGCCCAGCAGGTCGCCGGGGCGCAGCTTGTCCTTTTTGCCGCCGCTGATCACCAAGGTCATCATCGGCGCCGGATCGACGCCGTAGTCGCCGCCGTCCAGGCTTTTCAGGTCGTACCATTCGACCGGCGCGCTCTGGTATTCCTCGATCAGCTTGACCCATTTTTTCTCGTTCGGCGCGCACAGCGACAGCGCCAGGCCTTTTTCGCCGCCACGGCCGGTGCGGCCCACGCGGTGGATGTGCACTTCGGTGTCTTTCGAGACATCGACGTTGATCACCGCTTCCAGGTTCGGGATATCGAGGCCGCGCGCGGCGACGTCGGTGGCGACCAGCACCGAGCAGCTGCGGTTGGCGAACAGCACCAGGATCTCGTCGCGCTCGCGCTGTTCCAGTTCGCCGTACAAGGCCAGCGCCGTGAAGCCCTGTTCGCGCAGGTGCTCGGTCAGTTCGCGGCACTGCACCTTGGTGTTGCAGAAGGCAATCGCCGACACCGGCTTGTAGTGGCCCAGCAGCGTGGCCACGGCCTGGTTGCGGTTGTCGAAACCGATTTCGAAGAACAGCTGCTCGATCTGGCTGTTGTCGTGCTGCGCCTGCACCGTCACTTCGACCGGATCGACCAGGAAGGAATCGGTGGCGCGGCGGATGTCGTCCGGGTAGGTCGCCGAGAACAGCAAGGTCTGGCGGCGCTTCGGACAGGCGCTGACGATGCCGGCGATTTCGTCGTAGAAGCCCATGTCGGTCATGCGGTCCGCTTCATCGAGCACCAGGGTTTCGACCTTGGACAGGTCGAGCGTGGCGCGGCCCAGGTGGTCGCGCACGCGGCCCGGCGTGCCGACGATGATGTGGGCGCCGTGTTCGAGCGAAGCGATCTGCGGGCGCATCGGCGAGCCGCCGGTGAGTACCAGCACCTTGACGTTGCCGGTGCTGCGCGCCAGGCGGCGCAGCTCGTTGGCCACCTGGTCGGCCAGCTCGCGGGTAGGGCACAGCACCAGTGCCTGCACCGCGAACCACGCCGGATTGAGTTTATTCAGGATACCGAGGCCGAAGGCGGCGGTCTTGCCGCTGCCGGTTTTCGCTTGCGCGATCAGGTCGCGGCCGGCGAGCACCGACGGCAGGCTTTGGGCCTGGATGGTGGTCATTTCCTTGTAGCCGAGCGTATCGAGGTTTTCCAGCAGCGCGGGATTGAGCGCCAGGCTGGCGAAGGAGGTCGCGTCGTCTTGCTGGTCGGGCGCGAAGGTGTCGGTGGATGTCATGGTGTCAGACCTGTTCAAAAAGGACGTTGGCACAGTCTAACAGGCTCCGTTCCGGCCCTGATGCTGTGTGAGGGGATGCTGAAGGTATTACGGGTGATGCTTAATCGGGCGCTTAATCCGGCGCCCATACGGGCAAGCCGGTGAGATCGAGCTTGTCGTCGCGCACCCAGACCGGCAAGCCCGAGTTGTCGGTCGGCTCGAGCAGTTCGAGCTGTTCCTGCTTGAGGCCAGACCTGCGCGGACGTGGCGCTGGCGGCCGTTTGGCTTCCGGTTCGAGCGGCGCGGCCGGGCCGAAACCGGGCAGGTCGAACGTGGCGTTGTCTTTTTTATCTCTCATTGCGCAATCTCGTGCCCACGACGCATTTCCAAAAAGCGTCGCTCAAAACAAAAGCCCGGCTGCGAGAGTCGGGCTCAGTGAAGCGCGCAGTGTATCACAAAGCGCGTGGGCAAAAAACCTTTAGCGGAAGCTCAACGCGCCAGTCAAATCGCCTGGCGGCGTGGCGTGGTTGGCCGCAAACGCCTCGTTGCGCACCTTGAGCCCCTGCAGCAGCGGCAGGCCGTGCAGGCGCGTGATGAAGCGCAGGATCGATGTCGTATCGTAGAAGCTGTGATCGACCTGGCCCTTCTTCGAGAACGGCGAGATGACGATGGCCGGAATGCGCGAGCCCGGACCCCAGCGGTCGCCCTTGGGCGGCGCCACGTGGTCCCACCAGCCGCCGTTTTCGTCGAACGTGATCACCACCACCATGTTGTTCCATTGCGGGGATTTTTTCAGGTGCTCGATCACGTTGGCGATGTGGGCGTCGCCCGATTCGATGTCCGAATAACCGGCGTGCAGATTCAGGTTGCCCTGCGGTTTGTAGAACGTCACGGCCGGCAGTTTGCCCGCTACCGCTGCGGCGATGAATTTGTTCGAGATCGGGCTGTCACCGAGGCCGCCGTCGCGCAGGTGCTCGGCGCGCGCAGCGGTGCCGGGTGCGAACTGCTTGAAGTAGTTGAACGGCTGGTGGTGGAACTGGAAGTTAGGCTTGCTGCCGCCGCCCTTGCGATCGAGGGCCGCTTGCCAGCCGCCGCCATACCACGCCCAGCTCACGCCCTTGCGCGACAGCAGGTCGCCGATGGTGTCGTAGGTTTGCGGCGGCAGCGTGTTGGCGTCGGCCGGATCGGCAGCCAGCGGATCGCCGTCGTAGGCCGGGCGGATATAGCTGGGCTGATACGGCGGCGCCATGGTGTTGACCACGTAGCCGTCCGGCGTGATGGCGCCGTCGTTGACGTAGTGGGGTTTGCCGTCCAGCGCCGACTTGGGCGAGTCGGGTTTGACGGCCAGGCGCACGCCTTGCGGTCCGTCTTCCAGCACCGCGATCTTCTTTTTGGCGGCGGTGTCGGCGGCGTTGAAGTATTCGTTGGCGCGGCCGGTGACCAGGAACTGGTGGTTCATGTACGAGCCGCCAAAGGCTGCCATGAAGAAGTTGTCGCACAGCGTGTACTGGCGCGCGATCTGCCACAGGTTGAGGTTTTTCGACGTCTCGCCGTAATGGCCCATCACCAGGCCGCCGCTGTCGGCCCACGCGGCAAAGCCGTCGTTCTTGCCGCCGTTGATCTGCATCTGGTTGTTATAGAAGCGGTGCACCAGGTCGCGCGTGATGATCGCCTCGGGCAGTGGCTTGCCAGCCGTGTCGCTCAATTTGAACGGCGCGTTGGGCAGGTCCTTGATCTGGTCTTCCTTGATCAGGTAGTCGGTACCGCCGATATTTTGCTGCTCGGGCACCATGCCGCCCCATACCTTGGGCAAGGTGGCCAGCACCGAACCATCGCGGTCGCGTTGCACGTAAGCGGCGGCCGGCACTTCGGACAGCGGCTGGGCGGTGCCGGGGAAGTCGGCGAACAGGTTGTTGAAGCTGCGGTTTTCCAGGTAGATCACGACCACGTTCTTGACGTTGGCCTTGAGCTTGGCGTCGAGCGAGCCGCTGGTGATGGCGGGCTTGGTGGTTGCTTCAGCCAGGGTGGCGACGGCTGGCAGGGTAGTAGCGATGCCGGTGGCGGCAGCAGCCTGGAAAATGCGCCGGCGCGAAGGGCTGGCGGGGGCATCCTGCTGTGCTGTTGTTTGTGTCGCGCCCACTTGCTGGTCCTGATCGTTCACCGTTCACTCCTTCGAATTACTGAAAGGAATAATTGTGACAGTTTTGGCGGGATTTGGATATGTGACCGGGTTCATCCCGTGCCAATGCACTCTGATCACCGAAGATACTCGGGGCGCCAAAATGACACGGGTACCATGTGGCCAGTCAGCATGGCATTGCTGGTTTCCATTTCGACGTAAATTTCGAAGAGCTGGACCGTGGCTGGGGTGAAGTGACCGAAGACGGTGCTGGCAAAGAAATGCGGTGCGTTGTGAATGCAGCAAACGTTCTGTCGAAGAAAATCATCGAGCGAAGCGCCACTCGCATCGGCGAAAAATCTCAGGAGGGAATTATGGAGCGCGGGGTTGGTTGCGGCAAGTAGTCCCAACTTCGATGAGAAGTTGGGGTGAGACAGGTCGAAACTGACGTGCATTACAAAGGTACTTGCAATGACAAAATTTCTTCCTTGGTCATTACGCGCCTCGAGCGTGGAATATCCGGCTTGGTGAACGCAGCGATCATTTCGGGCGTGAAGGGTACGCCATCAACGTAGACCACGCCATCGCGCTCGACGACAGTTACGTCATTGCCGTAAGGTACGCGTTCCTCGCATACCTCGAATTGAGTGGGTGTCATGTTGACCTCCTGTATGGCTTGAATAAAGGCTGTATTGGCCGAGCCTGTTTTTAACGGGCAGTACACAGAGTTCAAGGCTAGCACATTGAGCCGGCTTGTGTCGAAAGTGCACATCCAAATGCAGAAAAACCGTTGATCTTCTGATGAAAATCAACGGTTTGCTGTATTTGGTTGCGGGGACAGGATTTGAACCTGTGACCTTCGGGTTATGAGCCCGACGAGCTGCCAGACTGCTCCACCCCGCGTCTGAGGCATGAATTATATACAGGTTCAGCCGATTGCGCAAGGACAGCTTTTCATGCTGCCCTGGGGTAAGGGTTTAGGCGGCTGCCAGGCGCCACAGCGACGTTACTTCGGCGGCGCGGGCTTTGTGCAGCGGATCGCTGGCGTCGGCGGCGCGCGGGTGGGTGGGGCGCACGTCGATGCGGTCCACTACCTTCAGGCCGGCTGCCTCGATCCACGCCAGCAGCTCGGCGCGCGGGCGCAGGCCCAGGTGCTCGGCCAGGTCGGACAGGATCAGCCAGCCTTCGCCGCGCGGCGCCAGGTGTTCGGTCAGGCCGGCGAGGAATCCGCGCAGCATGCGGCTCTCGGGATCGTACACCGCGTGTTCGATGGCGGAACTCGGGCGGGCCGGCACCCACGGCGGGTTACACACGATCAGCGGCGCACGTCCCTCGGGGAACAGGTCGGCCACTTTGAGCTCGATCTGCTGTTCGAGTTCCAGGCGGGTGATGTTTTCGCGGGCGCAGCTCAGCGCGCGCTGGTCCTGGTCGGTGCCGACCACGCGCTTGATTCCGCGCTGCGCCAGCACGGCCGACAGCACGCCGGTACCGATGCCGATGTCGAATGCCAGCGATGTATCGGATGGCAGCGGCGCCTCGGCCACCAGTTGCACGTACTCGCCGCGCACGGGCGAGAACACGCCGTAGTACGGATGGATGCGCGCGCCCAGCGCCGGGATCTCGACGCCGGTGCGGCGCCATTCGTGGGCGCCGATCACGCCCAGCAGCTCGCGCAGCGAGGCGACAAACGGCTCTTCGAACCGGCCGTAAGCTTCGTTGCAGGCCAGTTGCACGTCGGGCGCGCGGCGCAGCGGCAGCGTGTAGCCGTCTTCGAACGGCAGCAGCAGCATGGCCAGGGTGCGGGCGCGTTGCGATTGGGCCTGGCGGTGCAGGTGGAACGCCTCGGTGGGCGTAGCCGGGGTTTTTGCCGGCTTGGCTTTCTTGGCCGGCTTGCTCTTGTGGTCGGCGCGGCGTGCCAGTGCTTGCAGCAGTTGACGCGCGTTCTGGAAGTCGCCGCGCCACAGCAGGGCAGTGCCTTCGCACGCCAGGCGGTACGCGACATCGGCGTTGGTGCGGTCGTCGGCGATGACCACGCGCTTGGGGGGCGGCATGCCCGCCTCGGAGCGCCAGCGGGCGCTGTGCTGCACGCCGTTTTCCTCCCAGTGGATTTGCTGCGGCGTAGGGGAGGTGGGGGTATTTGCGGACATGGCGGGCGATCGGTAAAGGTAATAAGCGGTAATGAGCGGATGGACGACGCAAGGCACGCAAAAAACGCCGGCGACGCGTTGCGTTCATCCGGCGTTGGCGTGGAGAGTGCGTGATACGGGTGCGTATTATACCGGGGCACGCGAGCAAGCCATCAGCGGGAGGCTAGCGGGCCGCAGGCGTGTCGCCACCAGGCCGATGCCGGAGCGTTGGCGGGCCGCAACCGGGATCGCTCGCGCGTCGATGCCGCGCGGTCAGCGCGCGGGCGTTTCCTCGGCAGCCGATGCTGCGGCAGCCGTTGCTTCCGGCACCGGTGCTTCGATCTGCGACGTTGCCGCGTCAGGCTGCGTCTTGACCGGCATCGTCACGTCGTCCACCGGCGCCTGCGCGCCATAGGCGGCGACCGACTTGGCTTTCTCTGCGGCAGATGGAATGGTGTAGGTATCAGCGTTCTTGCTATCGACCAGGTTAAGCAGGCGCAGCGAGAGGCCGCGCAAGGTGTTGCGGTCGATGTTGTCGCCGGTCTGGTCGGACTGGTCGCCGCTGCTGGACAGGGCCGACTGCAAATCGCGGCCGATCAACTGGAACAGGTCGGCCAGCGTGCCGGGGAAATCGATATTCGGCACCTTGACGGTGGGCAGGTCGGCCAGGTCGGTGCCCTGCGGCCTGGCGTCGGCCTTGTCGGTGGCGGGCTTGCCGGTCTGGCTGCCTGCGGCGGCATTGAGCTGGAAGTCGTATTTGACTTCCACTTCGAAGTCGAACTTGCGGCCATCGGCGGTGGTGATGGTGCCCTTGCCGATGAAGTGCGAGCTGTCGGTGAGGCTCAAGCCGGCCAGCGTGCGCACGCCGTTGGCGTCGGACGTTTGCTGTACGCCCATCGCCACGCTGGACGAGGCTTCCAGGCTGGCCGAGTCGAAATCGATAGTGGCGCCCTTGGCGTCGTCGCCGAACAGCGCGTGGGTGAAGCTGCTGACAAAATCCTGCGCGAAATCGACGGTTGCATTTCCCAGCGAAGCCACGCGCTGCTGCATGTCCAGCGCGTTACTCGACAACTTCGACAAGGTCGAGGCTTCCCCGGCCTTTTGCGTGGCAGGGGCATTGGCGGTTTTACCCTCGGCCCGGGGACTGGCTGGATAGTAGTTTGCCGGCAGAGTGCGGGCGCCGAGTGCGGGGATGTTGGCCATGGCAGCTTCCGTTTGATAGTACTTCTATAACGGCCGGACTTTTCTGAACTTGAGGGTTTGCCGCTTTGTTAATGTTTAGTGGTGATGGGTCCAGCCTTCCGGCGCGGCCAGGTAGGAAGCCACCGCGTCTTTCTGGCCGATGGCATGGTGCTTGACTTCACCGCATGGGCACACGCCCAGGTACGGCTGGATGTGCGAGCAGGCCGACACTTTTTGCAGGCGTACCTGGACGGCCTTGGCGCACTTGGCGCATTTGAAGGTGAGGGTGCGTGGTGCTTTTAACATGATTGATCTGTGCAGGTTGGGACGAAAGGCGCGATTTTATCACTCACGCAGTCACATTGATGGTGGGCGCGGCGCCGGGTTCGATCGCGTAGCCGCGCTGCACGCGCTCACCTGGCGCGCCGTTGCCGCCGTCCTGCTTGGCCAGTTCGGCCCTGGCCTGGGCCGCCATCTGCTGCGCCTGGGCGGCCACCGCGCGGTCGGCGCCGGAAGGATCGGCCGGCGCGGTGGCGGCAGCCTGGATCGAGGCCGCGCGGGCAATGGTTTCTTCGGGCGTGGCGCCGGGCGAGGTATCGATCTGCACCTCGCCGCCGATGGCGTAATTGACGCCGTTGGGACCGCGCTGGTAAGTGTAGGTGGCGCCGGAGATGGCCAGTCCGCCCGCTGCGGCCAGGTGGGCCTGCTCATGCTGGCGCACTTCGGTATCGCGCGCCTTGAGGTCTTCCACCATTTTGAGCGCCTCGGGCGTCAGGGTGGTGGTGCTGGAAGCGCCGGAGTCCTGCGACGTGGACGCCGCCACGGGCGCACCGGTGCGCGCCGCGGGCGTAAAGCGCTCCGGCTGGCTGACCGCGGGGCTGATGGTGATGGCGCCTATGCTCATGGTGAACTCCCAGGCAGGAGCTCAAATCATAGCATGACTAAAAAACTATACCACGCTGATGGTGCTGCGCCCGCCGGCAGCCGGCTGCACCAGGATCTTGGTCGAAATCCGCTCCGTCATTTCCTGCACGTGCGAGATCACGCCCACCTTGCGGCCCATCGCCTGCAAGCCATCGAGGGCATCCATCGCTACCCGCAGGGTTTCGGCGTCCAGGCTGCCGAAACCTTCGTCGATGAACAGCGACTCCACCCGCACCCGGTTCGATGACAGCGAGGCCAGTCCCAGCGCCAGCGCCAGCGAGACCAGGAACGATTCGCCGCCGGACAGCGAGTGTACCGAGCGCATCTCGCCGCCCATGTCCTGGTCGCGCACCAGCAGCGCCAGCGACGGACTGGCCGGATTCTGGATCCGTTCGAGCTGGTAGCGGCGCGACAGGTGATTCAGGTGGGCGTTGGCGTAACCGAGCAGCACATCGAGCGTGAACTGCTGGGCGTAGTTGCGGAACTTCTTGCCGTCGGCGGAGCCGATCAAGTCGCTCATGCGCGACCAGCGCTGCTCGATCGCTTCCTGGTGCGCGATCTCGGCCAGCATCGATTGCGAACGCTGGCGCCTGGCGTCGTCCTGCGCCAGCACCAGTTGCACGGCGGCGGCGTTGTCCTGGGCGGCCTTGCGCTCGGCCAGCAAGGTGTTGAGGGCGGCGGCCAGCACGTTCACTGGCGCCGCTGGAGCGGCCAGCTGATCGTCTGCAATATCGGCCGCGGGACCATCAGCGGCAACCCGTACTGGCGGCGCCGCCAACTGGTGCTGCGCACGCTGGCGCTGGCGTTCGGCCAGCACCGTGGCCGCATTGTCGGCAGCGCGGTCGATGGCCGCCAGCGCCGTGCGTTCGACGTCGATTGCGGCCGGCGGTTGCGCCAGCAACGCGTGCAACCGGTTCAGATCTGCCACGCCGGCGTCGCTGTCGTTCGATGGCTGGCGTTGCTGGAAGTCGGCCAGCCATTGCGCCAACTGCTGGCGGGCTGTGTCCGCTGCCGTGCGCAAGGTGCTTAAACGGTTGCCGGCCTGGGTATGCGCCTCGTCGGCGCGCACCCGCGCTTGCGCGGCCTGCTGCGCTTCGTGCTGGCGGGTGGCCAGCAGTGCGCGTGCCTGCTCGATGGCGGCGGCCAGCATGCGTTCGACCGCGCTCACTTCGCGTCCGCCCCACAGCGCCATGCGCTGGTCCTGGGTCTCCTTCAGTGCGGCGTCGGCCTGGGCAAATGCATGGCGCACTCCCAGCGCGTCCTCGCCGGCGCGGCTCACGGCGTCGTGCAGCGCCTTCATCTCCACGTCGAAGGTGGCCAGCGCTGTGCTGCGCTGGTCATGGGCGTCGCGCTGCGCCAGCCATTGCCGGCTTTCGGCCTGGCGCGCCTCGTGGAAGCGTGCGGGGGCCGCGCTCCAGTCGTCCTTCCAGCCTTCGTTAGGCAGGTCGCCGCCAGTAAATGCCGGGTCCAGGTCGGCCAGCAGGTCGGCCAGGGTTGCCATCACCTCGCCGCGCTGGTCTTCCAGCGCCTTGGCTTCGGCACCGGCCTGCGCCAGCGCGGTGCGGGCATGCGCGACCGTGTCGTGCAGCTGCTTCATGTCGGCGGCCGCCGCTTCGTAGGCTGCCTGCGCCTGGTCGCGCGTGATGCGGGCCGCGTTCATTGCCCGGTCCTGTTGTTCGATCGCCTGCAAATTGGCGCGGGCGGTGTCCAGCTGCGCCGCGAACCAGTCGCGGCGCGCATGTTCGGCCGGCGGCGGCGCCGGGCTGTCGTCGGCCAGCAACGGGTGGTCGCGCCAGGCGGCACTGGCGCGATCCAGTGCCTGCAGGACACCTTCCCCCTCCAGTGTCAGCGCTGTCAATTGTTCGCTGCTGGCGTGCACGGTGGCGCGCTGCACGGCCTGCTGACTGACGTTGACGTCGAACTGGTGACGGCAGCGCGCCAGCTCCGCTTGCAAGCTGTCCAGCATGCCCTGCATGGCCGGATCGTGGTGGCGGTACGGGTGATCGTGGGCGCCGCACACGGGGCACGGCGTGTCGTCGGTGAGCGTGGCGCGCAGCTTTTCGACGGTTGCGCCCGACGCGGCTTGCGCCAGTGTCAACGAGCGTTCGGCCTGCGCCAGGGCGGCGGCCAGGCCGGTGGCTTCTTGCTGCGCCGTCGCCAGCAATTGTTCGGCGGCGGCACTGGCGGTGCGCAGTTGCTGGCGCTGGGCCTCGACCTGGGCCTGGCGCTGCTGGCGCGTGTCCAGCTCGAACCACAGCTTTTCGGCGCCGGCCAGCAGATCGCGGTGCTGCTGCCAGCCGCTGCGCGCGGTGTGCAACCGCTCGGCATCGAAGGCGGCCAGCGCGGAGTTGGCATCCTGGCGCCGCGCTTCCAGCGTTTCGAGCACGGTGGACGACGTGGCCAGTCTGGCGGCGGCTTGCGCTTCGTCGTCGCGGTGGGCTTTGGCGGCGCGCTGCACGCGCGCCAGCTGGTCGTTCAGGCGTTCGGCTTGACCGGCGGCCTGGCCGGCCTGCGCGAACAGCACATCCCAGCGGTCCCACGACTGCGCCAGGGTTTGCCATTGCCGGTGCTGCGCCAGCCACGCGGCGCCGGCTTCCACCTGCGCATGCAGGCGGCGCCGTTCATCTTGACGTGCTTGCAGCGCCGCCTTGGCGGTCGCTTCGGCGTGGTTGGCGGTTTCGCGGGCAGTCGAAGCCTGGCGCCAGGTTGGCAGCATCGCTTCCACGCGGGCATCGAGCGCCTTGGCCTGGTCGAGCTGCGGTCCGGCCGTGCGCTGCGCCGCTTCCGCTTGCTGCACTTGCAGGGCAGCCTGCTGCTGGCCGGCGTTGGCGAGGTCCAGTTGCAGCGCGGCGCCGGCCATCGCCTGGACCCCGGCTGCCAGCGCCGCCTCGGTGGCGGCGATGTCCGCTTCGATGCGGGCGATGTCATTGGCCAGCGGCCGCGCCGCCTGCACGGCGACCAGCTGGGCGAGGGCGGCGCGGCGCGGGCTGGACGCTGCCACGTCCGCCGCCGCCCGTTCGCACGCCTGGCGCGCGGCCAGTTCGTCCTGCTCCAGTTGCTCCGCCTGGCGATGCCAGCGCAATTCCTGTTCCAGGTCGGCCTTGCGCTGTTCCAGCGCTTGCAACGCTGCGGTAGCAGTTACCGCCTGCGCTTCGATCTCCGCGCGCTCGTCGGTGGAGAGCGGCTTCTGGTCGGCCAGGCGGGCGTTGAGCTTTTGCAGCGCCTGTTGTTCGAGCTTGGCGCGCTCGAAGGCGCGCATCGAAATCTCGGTATAGACGGTGCTGCCGGTCAGCGTTTCCAGCAGTTCGCCGCGCTCGTTGTCTTCCGACTTGAGGAAGGCGGAAAACTCGTTTTGCGCCAGCAGAACGGCGCGCGTAAACTGCTCGAACGACAGGCCGATGCGGCGTTCGATCTCGCCTCTGACTTCGGTCTTGGTGGCGCCGATCGGTTGCAGCGCGGGCAGCAGGTGCAAGGTCATGGCAGTCGGTTGCAATGCGCCTTCCACCCGGGTGCGCGAGCGGCGCACGCTCCAGCGCGCGCGGTACGCTGCGCCGTCGTTGCCGATAAAATCCACTTCGGCGTAGCCGTCCGCCGTGCCGCGCCGCAGCAGCGTGCGCGTATCCTGGGTGGAGACCGTTTCGCTGCCCACGTCGGCCAGCATGCTGCGCCCCGACACCTTGAGCAGCCTTGGCGTGTCGTCGTACAGTGCCAGGCACAGGGCGTCGAGCAGGGTGCTCTTGCCGGCGCCGGTGGGCCCGCTGATGGCGAACAGGCCGGTTGAGGCGAGTGGCTCCTGCTCGAAGTCCACCGAAAATTCCCCGGCCAGCGACGCCAGGTTTTTACCGCCGATGCGCAAGATTCTCATGGCAGCATCAACTCCGCAAAGGCGCTCAACTGATCGGGCGGCGCCTCGTTGCCGAAGCGCTGCTGGTAGAGCTGGCGGAAGATGTCGTCGGGTTTCAGCTGTTCCAGGCGGTCGAGCGTCATCACTTCCGCATCGAGCACTGAGCCGCGCGCCGCGCTCGACGTCTCGATCTTTGCCAGGCGCACCGGCTTGCCGTCCAGCGCCGCTTCGATGCGCGCGCGCAGGCCGGGTTCAGGTGCGTCGAGCCGTACCCGCACTTCCAGGAACGGTTGTTCTTCGGTAGGCGCGTCTGGCACGTCAAGAGCGGCCAGTTCTTCCAGCACCTGGCCGATCAATGCCGGCTTGGCCGGCACCCGCAGCAGCTGCACCGCGCGCGGGATGGCAATCGGCGCAATTTCGCGCACCGCGTCGCCATCGAGGTCGATGCGCAGCACCTGGTGCTGGTAGCCTACCTCGGCAAACGACAGCGGAATCGGGCTGCCGCAATAGCGGATGTGGTGTTGTTTGCCCACCGCCTGCGCCAGGTGCAAATGGCCCAGGGCCGCGTAGGCGATGGCGGGATCGAAGATCCCGGCCGGCAGCATCTCGGTACCGCCGATGACGATGCGGCGTTCGGAGTCGGCCGACATCTGGCCATCGACCATGTGGCAATGGCCCATGGCGACGATGGCCTGGCCGGGCTGGCGCTTGGTCAGCGCCAGGTCCAGTGCCTGCTTGTAGAGCAGGGCGATGCCGGCCAGGTAGGGATCGGCCGCGCTGTCGGCGGTTTCGGCGTCGGCAGCTTTGCGCGGCACGTCGCCGGGGCGCAGGAACGGCACGGCCAGGCACCACGCCTGCACCGCCCCGTCGGCGCCGGTGAGCGGCAGCACCAGGGCTTCCAGGTCGATGGCGCCGTCCGCGTGGCGCTGCACGGCGCCGATCACGCGGGTGCCGTGCGCTTCGAGCAGCGGCCCGGGCGCTTCGAGGCGGCCCGGCGAATCATGGTTGCCGCCCACGACCACCAGGTTAAGGTGCGGCATGCGTTCTTTGGCGCGCTGCAGGAAGCGGTACAGCTGCTTTTGCGAGGCCGACGAGGGATTGGCGTTGTCGAAGATGTCGCCGGCGATCAGGAGCGCGTCCGCGCGCTCGGCTACGATGGTGTCGAGCAGCCAGTCGAGGAAACGCTGGTGTTCGTAGTGACGTTCGAAATTGTGCAGGGATTGGCCGAGGTGCCAGTCGGAGGTGTGCAGCAGACGCATGAATTGAGAGTAAACGACCGGGAAAAACACAATATAGCGCATCCGGACTGTCAGCTACTTTGAAATCCTTATTAAAATAGCGACGGGCCGGATGTCCGGCCATCGATATTCACCGGGCAGAGGACCAATCTTGAGAAAAACGGAACCAGCATGATCCTGCCTCACGCGCCGGCCAGCCTATTGAGTGCCGACGGCCAGCCGCTGCTGGGCCGCTATGCCGGCCAGACCGGTCATGTCGACTGGGACGGCTTGGCGCCGCCGTACGCGCACGGCGCGCTGTGGCGTCGCCTGCACCACAAGCGCTGGCATTACGTGGCGCTGTGCACCGAGCGGGTGTTTTGCGGCGTGGCGATCGTCGACCTGGGCTGGACCAGCACCGCGTTCGCCTATGCGTTCGACCGCAACGACGGCGACATGCTGGCCAATTTTTCCGCTGACGGCCGCCTGGGCCGGCGCGGCCGTGTTGCCGACCATTCGGGCGGCGCCAGTCATTTCGAGTCGCCCAAGGGACGCATCGCGCTCGAGCCGTCGGGCGCGGGCAGTTTTACGCTGTCGGTGGTGTGCGACTACCTGGAGATCGACGCCGAATTCGGCCCGCCCAACGCGCCGCTGTTGCTGGCCGTGGGGGCGGTGGCAGGCGGCGCCGTGCATACCACGCAAAAATCGTCGGGCATGCCGCTCAGCGGCGAAGTGCGTACCTGGCGCGAGGAGTACGACCTGGCCGGCGGCGTGGCCAGTTTCGACTACTCCAACGGCCTGTTGGCGCGTAATACTGCGTGGCGCTGGGCCTCGGCGCACACGCTCGAACTGGGGTTCAACCTGCAGGCCGGCTATTTCGGCGCCAACGAGAACGCCCTGTGGCTCGACGGCCAGGTGCACGCACTGGCGCCGGCCCGCTTCCTGTACGATGCAAAAGATCCGTTATCGACCTGGCATATTTTTACGGAAGACGATTTGCTCGAGCTGCACTTCACGCCCGAGGGCGCGCGCCGCGACAACCGCAAGAACCTGGTCGCAGCCAGCCGGTTTTTGCAACCGGTGGGCACGTTCACCGGCTGGGTGCGCAGCACGCCCGACGAGCCAAAACGCATGGTGACGCAAATGATGGGCGTGACCGAGGAGCACACGTCGCGCTGGTAGCAACTCACTGAAAGGGCCGCATGAGCATCAAACATCTCGACCGCTTGCTGGCGCCCCGTTCCGTGGCCGTGATCGGCGCGTCCGGCAAGCCGCACCGCGTGGGCACCCGCGTACTGGCCAACCTGGCCGCCGGTGGCGTTGCCGCGATCGGAAAAATCTGGCCCGTCAATCCCAAGTACACCGAGTTGCACGGCATGCCGTGCTACACGCGCGTGGCCGCGCTGCCCGAGGCGCCCGATCTGGCGATCATTTGCACGCCAGTGGCCACCATCGTCGGCCTGATCGCCGAACTGGGCGCGCGCGGAACCCGCGCCGTCATTGTCATGACGGAAGTGAGTGGCCGCGCGCAGCGCCAGGCGTTATTGGACGCGGCGCGCCCGCACCTGCTGCGCATCCTGGGGCCGGGCAGCATCGGCCTGCAAGCGCCGGCCCTGGGTCTCGACGCCAGCTTCACGCATGTGCCGGCGGGCGCGGGCAAGCTGGCGTTCGTGTCGCAAGCGGGCGCGCTGGCGGGGGCGGTGCTGGACTGGGCAGGTGAGCGCGGCATCGGCTTTTCACAATTCGTCACGCTGGGCGACGATGTGGATGTCGATTTTGGCGACCTGCTCGACTACCTGGCCGCCGATGCCGGCACCGAGGCGATTTTGCTATGCGTGGAAGACTTGCGCTCGGCCCGTAAATTCATGTCGGCCGGACGGCTGGCGGCGCGCGCCAAGCCGGTGATCGTGTTCAAGCTGGGGGTGCGCCAGGAGCTCGATGGCGGCGCCGACCTGGTGTTCGACGCTGCGATCCGCCGCGCCGGCATGCTGCGCGTGCACTCCACCGAAGATTTATTCGATGCCGTGGCAACGCTGGCACGCCGCCGTCCGCAGCGCGGCGAGCGACTGGCCGTGCTGACCAATGGCGCCAGCCTGGCGCTGGTCGCGGCCGATGCGCTGGCCGCAGGTGAACTGCGCCCGGCGCCGGTGTCGCCTGCCACCCGCAAGCGCCTGGCGCAGCAGGGGGCAGCGAATGCTGCCACCAGTACTGCAAACTCGACGGCCAACCTGGCGATCAACCTGCCGGCCGATGCTCCGGTCGAACTGTACGTGGCGGCGGCGCAGGCGCTGCTGGCCGACGACCAGACCGACGCACTGCTGTTCCTGCACGCGCCCACGGCCATGGTGGCAAGCGAGGCGATTGCGCAGGCGCTGGCGCCGCTGTTCCAGACCGGTGGCCGCAATGTGCTGTCGTGCTGGCTGGGCGGCGTCTCGGCGGCGAGGGCGCGGCGGCAGTTTGCCGACGCCGGCCTGCCCACGTTCGAGACCCCGGAAACGGCGGTCCACGGCTTTTTGCAGATGGCCCGATACCGCCGCAACCAGGCCTTGCTGATGGAGGTGCCGGCCGGGGTGCCGGGCACCGCCGCGCCGCCGCGGGCGGCCGCACGTACGCTGGTCAAGGCGGCGCTGGCGGCGCACCGCAAGGAACAGGAAAAGAACAAGGGGCCGGTGGTCCTGAGCGACGACGAAGCGCGCAGCCTGCTGGCCGCGTATGGCATCGCCCTCGCCACGCCGCAGCAGGCCGCGCTGGCAGGCCACACGCCGGCAGCGGTGCGTATCGGGATCGGTATCGACCGCGTGTTCGGGCCGGTGGTGTTCTTCGGCCAGGGCGGCCTGGCGGCCGAGGGTTTGGCCGACCTCACGGCCGGGCTGCCGCCGCTGAACATGGTACTGGCGCGCGACATGGTGGGCCGTACCCGCATCTCGCGCCTGCTCGCGCAAGGCCAGACCGCCGCCGATGCCGAGGCGCTGGTGCGCACGCTGGTGCAGGTGGCCGACATGCTGACCGACGTGCCGGAGCTGGCTGAACTCGACCTCAACCCGGTGCTGGCGATCGGCGGCGCGGTGGTGGCGCTGGGCGCGCGCCTGCAACTGGCGGCGCCGCGCAGCCGCCGCACGCTGGCGATCCGGCCGTATCCGCAGGAGCTCGAACAAACGGTGGCGTGGAATGGCGGCGACATCGTGCTGCGGCCGATCCGGCCCGAGGACGCCGCGCAGCACCAGGCGTTTTTCCACGCGCTCGATGCCGACGATGTGCGGCTGCGTTTCTTCACTGCCATGCGCGAGTTGCCGCCGGCCCAGCTGGCGCGCCTGACCCAGATCGATTACGACCGCGCCATGGCCTTCATCGCGACCAGGCCGCTTGCCGGTGGCGGCGCCGAAACCCTGGGCGTGGTGCGCGCGGTGCTCGATCCCGCCAACCAGAGTGCCGAGTTCGCTATCATCATCCGCTCTGACCTGAAGGGGAAAGGGCTCGGCTACATCCTGTTCGGCAAGCTGGTCGATTACTTCCGCGCGCGTGGTACGGCCGAGATCGTTGGTGATGCGCTGGCCGAGAACCTCGGCGTGCAAAAACTGGTGCGCCATTTCGGCGGCGTGGTTTTGCCGCACCAGGAGCCCGGCATGGTGCGTTTGCAGCTGTCATTGAAGTAGATTTCGCCCGCAGACTGTTATATATTGGACATTCAATTCATGCACCGCGTTGGACCAGGTTTGTCTTGGGTCAAGGCGCAGGTGTCGGAATTATTTACACTTTCCACTTCCGCTCTCGCTGTCTCGCCATGGGCGCGCAACTTCAGTTTTGGGAGTCAGAATGTTAACAGCCACATATACCCTGGTTGCGCTGTCGGTGGAACAAGCCAGCGTCCGCCTCAGTCTGCAATCGTTCCAGCAATACGTCCGCAATACCTTGCTGCAGCAAAACAGCATCACGCTCTCGCAACTCGAGTTCGCTTGCGAATCGCTGCACAAGCTCTACCAGGCATGTCACTGGCGCAAAACCGAAA
The DNA here is from genome assembly GCF_034479515.1 of Duganella zoogloeoides. Lineage (NCBI taxonomy): Bacteria > Pseudomonadati > Pseudomonadota > Betaproteobacteria > Burkholderiales > Oxalobacteraceae > Duganella > Duganella zoogloeoides. Next base: position 3,857,075 of record NZ_CP140152.1, on the reverse strand, counting down.
TGTACCTGATTCCCGCGCTGCGCCAGACCACCGAGCGTGCCGACCACCTGCTTGACGAACTCAACCGCCTGAACCAGTCGGCGCTCACCGCCATCCGCAACTTGCAGGAAAAGATGGGTATTTTTGCCGGCATGCAAGATTTTCGCGTCGAACAAGTGTGCGACAGCATCGAAACCTTTTGTTCGTCCATGCTGAAGCGGCTGGAAAAGGAAGAACAGGAACTGTTTGCCATCGCCCGTGCGGCATTCGCCGGCGATACCTGGTTCTCCATCGCCAACCAGTTGATGATGCACGACAAGCACCTGGAAGAAATGAAGCGTTGTGCCCCGGCAGCCGTGGCGCCACGTGCTGCGGTCCGGCAACTCACCGACGCCCAGATCACCATACCCGGGTTGCAGGTATTGCCGCTGGTGGACGATGACGATGAAAAAGAGGACTTGCCGCACACCCGGCCGGCACGATCGCGGCCGGCGGCACGCCACGGCTTGCTCGACGAAGCCATGGCCAAATAGCCTGCGCAACAGCCTGCCAGTAGCCCGCCAAATTGACGCTGGCCGCGCCGTCCGGTCACGAATTACACGCCCGCCGCACGCCCGCCGGGCAAATTCCTTCTGCTTTGCTATGATGGTGGTTTATCCCACCTCCATAGCGCCCCATGTTCGATTTCATCTTTAAGCGCACTACCGCCCAAACCCAGGCCACGCCCAATGCTCCGGGCGCAGCGGATACGGGAGCCGCCGCGGCGGCTGCGGATTCGACCAGCCGCCGCGATGAGCAGGCGCAACGCGCCGCCGCGCTGGCTGGCGACGAAGCGGGCGCCGTGGCCCTGATCCTGCAAAGCGAATTTGCCGGCGTGCGCCTGGCCGCCGCCGAACACGTGCAATCGCAGTCAGGACTGGAACAAGTGCTGGCCGCCATGCGCAACACCGACCGCCGCGTGGCCAAGCTGATGCAGGGCCGGCTCGACGCCATCCGCTACCAGCAGGCCGAGCTGCAAAAAGCCCAGGCCTGCCTCGAGCAGGCCGAGCGCCTGCTGAAGGAAGAAAAGCTGACACCGAACCAGGTGGCCGAACTCGATCGCCAGTGGACCATCACGTCGGCGGTGCCGGCGGTGGCAGAGCCGTATGCGGCCGCCCGCGCCGCGCTGGCAGGCCGCCTGGAAGCGCAAGTGGCGCTGCAGCGCAAGATCATCGATGCCATGGCCGTGGTGCGCCAGTTGCCGAATGCAGGACTGCCGGTGGGCGAGTCCGAACAAACGCTGGCGCGCCACGCCGCCGAACTGGCCGACTACCAGCAGGCGCCCGAGCACGCGGCGTTGCCACGTCATTTGCTGTCCGATTACAACCAGGCTATCGAGCAGGCGCGTGCTGCGTTCGCTGCTGCCGGACGCCGGGCCGCCACAGTTGCTGTCACCGCCGTACCTGGCGGCGCTTCTGCAGGCGCTGCCTCCGGCGCTACTGTCCCGGCCGCAGACGCACCGGGCGCTACGGCAGCGGATACCTCAGCCACTACGGCAGCCGATCCATCGGCCGCCAATGCCGCCGGTGCCGAAGCCAGCCCCGCAGCCACCGACGCCGCCGCTCCCGCGCCCAAGAAGGAGCGCCCACCGAAGCCCCAGCAATCGAAGGAAGTGGAAAAGAAATTCCTCGACACGCTGGAGGCCATGGAAGCAGCCCTCGAGCAGGGCTCGCTGCACGCCGCTGCCGAGCACGACAAATGGCTCAAGGATCACAAGATCCGCCTGTCGCAGCAGCAGACCGACCACCTGAATCACGTTCGTGCCGAACTCAAGCGCCTGGCCGACTGGGCCCGCTGGAGCGGCAATGTCTCGCGCGAGGAACTGGTCAAGGCCGTGGAAGAACTGCCGGTCCAGGGCCTGTCGATGAGCGAGCTGGCGCAAAAAGTGGGCAGCATGCGCGAACGCTGGAAGGAGCTCGACGCCGTCTCCGGCCACGCGCCCAAGGGCTTGTGGGAAAAGTTCGACGCTGCCTGCACCGCCGCCTACGCGCCGGCCGCCGCCCACTTCAAGCACCTGGCCGAGGAACGCCACGCCAACGCTGCCAAGGCGCAAGCGCTGATCGACGAGATCCGCGCCATGGCCGACTCGGCCCATGACGGCGCCGACCTGAAAAACGTTGCCGCTGCCGTGCAGCGCCTGCGCCAGGTGTGGGGCCGTCTCGGCGCCATCGACCGCAAGGAAAAGCGCAAGCTCGACCAGGCCTTCGACAAGGCCCTGGGGCAGTTGCAGGCGCCATTGTCCGAACAGCGCAAGATCGAGGCAGCCAAGCGCGAGGAACTGATTGCCGAAGCTGAACAGTTGCAGCCGGCCGACCGCCACACGCTCGACAAGCTGCGCCGTCTGCAGGAACGTTGGCAGGAGCTGGCCAAGGCGCTGCCGCTCGAGCGCAAGATCGAGCAGGCGCTGTGGCAGCGTTTCCGCACCGTGTGCGATGCGATTTTCGCCAAGCGCAAGGAAACCGCGCACGCCGCCGACCACGAGCGCAAAGCCCACCTGCACGCGCGCGAAGACCTCTGCAAGGCGCTGGAAACGGCCACCTTCAGCGGCGACGACAAAGCCCAACTGGCAGCCATCGCGCACACCCTGCGCGATGCGCAAACGGCGTGGAACAGCGCCGGCGTGGTGCCGCGCGCGGCCGAAGCCCGCATTAACGAGCGTTATCAGGCGGCAGTGGCCGGCGTGCAAGCGCAAGCCGACGCCATCAAGCGCCGCGCCGGCGCCGCCCAGGCCAATGCACTGCGCGACAAGCTGCGCCTGGTGCAGGCGCTGGAGCAGTCGATTGCAGGGCAGGGCGAACAACTCGATGCCGACGCCTGGCAAGCCCGCTGGACCGCGTTGCCGCCGCTCGGCGGCGACTACGACAAGGCGCTGCAAGGCCGCTTTGCGGCTGGCGTGACGGCCCTGGAGGCGGGACGCGAGTCGTACACCAGGCAGCTGGAAGCCAATCGCGCCAAGCTGCTCGACGAAGTGCTGCGCCTGGAGATCGTCGCCGGGGTCGATTCCGGCGCCGAGTTCGCGCGCGAGCGCCTGAAAATGCAGGTAGAAGTGTTGCAAACGTCGTTGAAATCGGGCCAGAAACCGCTGTCGGCCACCGCCGCCTACCTGCAATTGTGCGCGATGCCGGCGCTGGCCGACGACCGCACCGTCAGCCGTATCGAGCAGCTGCTGCGCCGGATCGGCGGTTCGGAGCGGGCATGAGCGAGGGTAGTCAACTCAATCAGGTCCGGATCCAGACCGAAGATTTTGATTTGACCACCGAGGTGGCGCGCCTGCGCGCCGCCAACCCGAAGATCGGCGCGGTGGTGACGTTCGTCGGCGCGGTACGCGACCTCAACGACGGCGCGTCGGTGGCCGAGATGGAGCTGGAGCACTACCCGGGCATGACCGAGCAGTCGATTGCCGCCATCATCGAGCAGGCCAGGCTGCGCTGGCCAACCTTCGGGGCGCTGGTGATCCACCGCGTGGGGCCGCTCAAGCCGCTCGACCAGATCGTGCTGGTGGCGGCCACGGCCGCGCACCGGGGCGAGGCCTTTGCCGCCTGCGAGTTCATCATCGATTATCTGAAGACCGACGCGCCGTTCTGGAAGAAGGAAGTCACGCCAGACGGCGCCCGGTGGGTCGATGCCCGCGTGAGCGACGACGCGGCGCTGGCCAAATGGCGGGGGGCCGCGTCTACCTGATGTTGTCAAATGGTTCTGGTCGCAGGTCTTGAAAAGTAGTCGTACAACCCTATCTGTGCGCTAACTCAAATCTATCGGAGCATCACCATGCGGCAAGATAAACTCACGACCAAACTCCAGGAAGCCTTGTCGGACTCGCAGAGTCTGGCAGTGGGCAATGACAACCAGTACATCGAACCCAGCCACTTGCTGCTGGCGCTGTTGAACCAGGACGACGGCAGTGCCCGCTCGATCCTGCAGCGCGCCGGTGTCAACGTTGGCGGTCTCACCAAGTCGCTCAAGGATGCGCTCGACCGCAAGCCCAAGGTGTCGGGCACGGGCGGCGACGTCCAGGCCAGCCGCGAGCTCGTTGGCGTGCTCAACATGGCCGACCGCGAAGCGCAAAAACGCGCGGACCAGTTCATTTCCAGCGAAATGGTGCTGCTGGCCCTCACCGAAGACAAGTCCGACGCCGGTACGCTGGCCCGCGAAAGCGGCCTGACGCGCAAGGCGCTGGAAGCGGCGATCGAGGCCGTGCGCGGCGGCGGCAAGGTCGATTCGCAAGAGGCCGAAGGCCAGCGCGAAGCGCTGAAAAAATACACGCTGGACCTGACCGAGCGCGCCCGCGCCGGCAAGCTCGACCCCGTGATCGGCCGCGACGATGAAATCCGCCGTGCGATCCAGGTGCTGCAACGCCGCAGCAAGAACAACCCGGTGCTGATCGGCGAGCCGGGCGTCGGTAAAACCGCGATTGTCGAAGGCCTGGCGCAGCGCATCGTCAACAACGAAGTGCCCGATTCGCTCAAGGGCAAGCGCGTGCTCGCGCTCGACATGGCGGCGCTGGTGGCCGGCGCCAAGTACCGCGGCGAGTTCGAGGAGCGCCTGAAAACCGTGCTCAAGGAGCTGGCGATGGACGAAGGCCAGACCATCGTCTTCATCGACGAAATGCATACGATGGTCGGCGCCGGCAAGGCTGACGGCGCCATGGACGCGGGCAATATGCTCAAACCCGCGCTGGCCCGGGGCGAGCTGCACTGCGTGGGCGCCACCACCCTCGACGAGTACCGCAAGTACATCGAGAAAGATGCCGCACTCGAGCGCCGCTTCCAGAAAATCCTGGTCGATGAGCCGAGCGTGGAAGACACGATTGCCATCCTGCGCGGCTTGCAGGACAAGTACGAGCTGCACCACAAGGTCGCCATTTCGGACGCCGCCATCATCGCGGCGGCGGAATTGTCGCACCGGTACATCACCGACCGCTTCCTGCCCGACAAGGCGATTGACCTGATCGATGAGGCCGCGTCGAAAATCAAGATCGAGATCGACTCCAAGCCCGAGGTGATGGACAAGCTCGAACGCCGCCTGATCCAGCTGAAAATCGAAAAGGAAGCGGTCAAAAAGGAAAAGGACGAGGGCTCGCGCCGTCGCCTGGACCTGATCGAGGAAGAAATCGAACGCCTGCAACGCGAACTGAACGACTACGAGGAAATCCTCAAGGCCGAGAAGGCGGTGGTGCAGGGCAGCACCCATATCAAGGAAGAGATCGAGCGCATCAAGCTGCAAATGGAGCAGGCCACGCGCGAGAGCAACTGGCAGCGCGTGTCCGAGTTGCAATACGGCCGCCTGCCCGAGCTGGAAGCGGAACTGAAGCAGGCCGAAACGGCGGCGGCCAACGGCGTGTCGCTGGAAAAGAATACGCCGCCGAAGCAGCGCCTGCTGCGCACCGAGGTGGGGGCCGAAGAGATTGCCGAAGTGGTGTCGCGCGCGACCGGGATTCCCGTCTCGCGCATGATGCAGGGCGAGCGCGACAAGCTGCTGCACATCGAGGAAAAGCTGCACGAACGCGTGGTGGGCCAGGACGAGGCGATTTCGGCCGTGTCCGACGCCATCCGCCGCTCGCGTGCCGGCCTGTCCGATCCGAACCGGCCATATGGTTCGTTCATGTTCCTGGGACCGACGGGCGTGGGTAAAACCGAGCTGTCGAAAGCCTTGGCCGGTTTCCTGTTCGACACCGAAGAGTCGATGATCCGCATCGACATGAGCGAATTCATGGAGAAACACTCGGTGGCCCGCCTGATCGGCGCGCCGCCCGGCTACGTCGGTTACGACGAGGGCGGCTACCTGACCGAAGCGGTGCGCCGCAAGCCGTACAGCGTGATCCTGCTCGACGAAGTGGAGAAGGCGCACCCGGACGTGTTCAACGTGCTGCTGCAGGCGCTCGACGATGGCCGCATGACCGACGGCCAGGGCCGAACCGTCGATTTCAAAAACACGGTGATCATCATGACGTCCAACCTGGGCTCGCATAAAATCCAGGCGATGGAAGATTCCGATCCGTCGGTGGTCAAGCTGTCGGTGATGGCCGAGGTGCGGTCGCACTTCCGCCCCGAGTTCATCAACCGCATCGATGAGATCGTGGTATTCCATGGCCTCGACGAGAAGAACATCGGCGCGATTGCCAAGATCCAGCTGGCGATCCTGGAAAAACGCCTGGGCAAGATGGACATGGCGCTCGAAATCACCGACGCCGCGCTGCAAAAAATCGCCGAGGCAGGCTACGATCCGGTGTATGGCGCTCGTCCACTGAAACGCGCGATCCAGCAGCAGATCGAAAATCCGCTGTCCAAGCTGATTCTGCAAGGGCGGTTTGGTCCGAAGGACGTGATTCACGTCGATGCGGAAAATGGCGAGCTGACGTTCAGGTAACAGGTAACGGCTGGCAGCCAGCCGTGAACCGTGAGCCGCAACGCCGTCATCCCCGCGCACGCGGGGATGACGGATCTCGGTGCAACTTAACTAAAAAACGCCGTCGGCGTGCTGCCGAACGTTTTCTTGAACATCGCCGAAAACGCCGACTGGCTCGCATAACCGAGCTGGGCCGCCACCTGCGACAGCGGCATGCCGCGCGCAATCAATGGCGCTGCGTGCGCCAGCCGCACCTGCTGGCGCCACTGCACGAAACTCATTCCCAGTTCGCGCTCGAACAACCGCGTCAAGGTCCGCTCGGACGCCCCCACCCGGCCCGACCAATCCTGCAAGGTCAGCTCCACGCCCGGATCGTCGATCAGCGCATCGCACAGTGCTTTCAGGCGCTTGTCCACTGGCAGCGGCACGCGCATCGGCCGCACCGCGCAGCGCGTTACTTCATCGAGAATCATCTCGCTCAGGAGCCGCTCGCGGTCCGACTGTTCGTGCTCGTCGTGCTGCTCGAGCGCGGCGATCAGCTCGCGCAGCAGGTTCGATACGTGTACCACCTTGCAATCGTCGCCGGCAAACGGCGAGCGGCTCGCATGCACGAAGACCGGCCGCAGCAGCGTCGGTTCCAATACCGTCACCGTGTGCTCCATGTCGGGCGGGATCCAGATCGCCCGCTGCGGCGGCACGATCCAGCTGCTGTTGTTGGCCGTCACCCGCACCATGCCCTGCATGGCGTACGTGAACTGGCCGTACGGATGGTGATGCGGCAATAGCACAGCGTTGGCGGCCAGGTTGCGTCCGGCGATGGTGACTTGCCGTTGCAGGGTAGGGTAGACGCCTACCCGGTTGAACAAGGTGTGGGTGACGATCGGAGCTGGCATGGTGGCGGGTTGTGGCGGAATCGCGCTAAAAGATGTCGTCCTATCTTAAATCAGACGGCGCGTTTCGGCCTACACTGGCGTTTCAAAATAGCAACAGGAGCGCACAATGGATGACAAACAATTATTTCGGCAAGACGCCCGGGTGATCGGCCTGGTCGGACTGGCGCACGGCACTTCCCACTTTTATCACTTGATTTTGGCCGCACTGATCCCGTGGCTCAAACCCGAGTTCAACTTGTCGTATGGAGAACTGGGCCTTTTGATGACGGTGTTCTTTGCCGTGTCCGGCGTGGGGCAGGCCATGGCCGGTTTCGTGGTGGACCGTTTCAGCGCGCGGGTGGTGCTGATGAGCGGCGTGGCGCTGCTGGGCATTTCTGCGGTGGTGCTGTCGTCGGCGCAGAACTACGGCCAGTTGATGGTTGGCGCTTTCCTGGCCGGCTGCGGCAACTGCGTGTTCCACCCGGCCGACTACACCTTGCTCAACCAGCGCGTATCAAAAAAGCGGCTGGCGCACGGCTTCTCGGTGCACGGCATCAGCGGCAATATCGGCTGGGCGCTGTCGCCATTGTTCCTGACGTCGGTGGCCGGCCGGACCGACTGGCGCACCGCGCTGCTGTGCGCGTCCGTGCTGCCGTTGGGCGTGCTGGCGCTGCTGCTCTGGAACCGTCACGCGCTGCGGCCGGAACCGGCGGCCGTACCTGCCACCGGCGCGGCAGTCGTGGCCGGAGCAAGCGCACTTGGCTTCCTGCGCCTGAAAGTGGTGTGGATGTGCTTTGCCTTCTTCGTGATTTCGGCGGTGGCCCTGGCTGGTGTGCAGACCTTTGCTTCCACCAGCCTGGTGAGCCTGTACGGCATGTCGCTGGCGTGGGCCACGTCGGCGTACACGTGTTTCATGCTGTCGTCGGCGGTCGGCATGTTGTACGGCGGTTTCCTCGGTGCGGGTAATGGCCGCCACGACCGCATCATCATCGGCGCTTTTGCGGCGGCAGCGGTGTTCGCATTGATACTGGCGGCAGCCGTGGTGCCAGCCTGGATGTCGATCGTGCTGATGGGACTGGTGGGTTTTGCCACCGGCATTGCCGGGCCGTCGCGTGACCTGATGATACGGGGCGCGGCGCCAGCCAACGCCACCGGCCGCGTGTTCGGCGTGGTGTATTCGGGGCTGGACACGGGCCTGGCCATCGGCCCGCTGATGTTTGCGGCGCTGATGGATGCCGGCCACCCGGCTGGCGTGTTCGTCGGCATCGCCATCTTCCAGGCACTGGTGATCTTCACCACCATCGGTGTGGGCAATAACAGCCGGTCCATGCTGGCGGCCAAGGCGGCGTGAGACCGATCCGATTGAAAAACCGCGAGTGTTGGGCGATTGCATCACTTTTCAGAATTATTTTTTAGATAAGTTCGGTTGTGGATCACAACAAGGGGCGCTTTTTGCGCCCTTTTTTCATCTGGCGGAAAATCAATTTCACATCGTGGGATTTCATGTGAGTTTGCAGCATCGACTTCTTTCATGCTGAGAAAAGGCGTTCCGTATCCTGAAAAATGATTTTTAATGCGTTGATTGTTAAGGAATATATTTTAGTTATATGTCTTATAGAAGACTGCTCATGCGCTGCACAAAAAGGACTACTATAGTTCCAACAGCACGGCATTCTTTACCACCAAACTGAATCAACCCTAGGAGAACACCATGGCAACTCGTGAACAGCAAATCGCCGCCCTGCAACAAGACTGGGACACCAACCCACGTTGGAAGGGCGTTACCCGCACCTACACGGCGGAAGACGTTGTGCGCCTGCGCGGCTCGCTGCAGATCGAGCATACGCTGGCCAAGCGCGGCGCCGAAAAACTGTGGGACCTGGTCAACAACGAACCATTCGTCAACGCACTCGGCGCGCTGACCGGCAACCAGGCCATGCAGCAAGTCAAAGCGGGCCTGAAAGCGATCTACCTGTCCGGCTGGCAAGTGGCGGGCGACGCCAACGTGGCTGGCGAGATGTACCCGGACCAGTCGCTGTACCCGGCCAACTCGGTGCCGCTGGTCGTGCGCCGCATTAATAACACCTTCCAGCGCGCCGACCAGATTCAATGGTCGGAAGGCAAGGACGACATCGATTACTTCGCGCCGATCGTGGCCGATGCCGAAGCCGGTTTCGGCGGCGTACTGAACGCCTACGAACTGATGAAGTCGATGATCGACGCGGGCGCTGCCGGCGTCCACTTCGAAGACCAGCTGGCCTCGGTCAAGAAATGCGGCCACATGGGTGGCAAAGTGCTGGTGCCCTCGCGCGAAGCCGTGGAAAAACTGACCGCCGCCCGCCTGGCAGCCGACGTGATGGGCACTTCCACCCTGGTGATCGCCCGTACCGATGCCGAAGCGGCCGACCTCTTGACGTCCGACGTCGATGAAAACGACCGTCCGTTCTGCACCGGCGAGCGCACCGTGGAAGGCTTTTATAAAGTCAAACCGGGTATCGAGCAGGCCATTTCGCGGGCCCTGGCCTACGCGCCGTATGCCGACCTGGTGTGGTGCGAAACCGGCAAGCCGGACCTGGCTTTTGCCAAGCAGTTCGCCGACGCCGTGCACGCCAAGTTCCCGGGCAAGATGCTGGCTTATAACTGCTCGCCATCGTTCAACTGGAAGAAAAACCTGGACGATGCCACCATCGCCAAGTTCCAGAAAGAGCTGGGCGCCATGGGTTATAAATTCCAGTTCATCACGCTCGCTGGTTTCCATGCACTGAATTACGGCATGTTCAACCTGGCGCACGGCTATGCCCGCAACCAGATGTCGGCTTTCGTGGAATTGCAGGAAGCAGAATTCGCTGCTGCCGAGAAGGGCTTCACGGCCGTCAAGCACCAGCGCGAAGTCGGCACCGGCTACTTCGATGCCGTCACCCAGACCATCCAGAACGGCCAGTCGTCCACCACGGCGCTGCACGGTTCCACCGAGGACGAACAATTCTTCGACAAAAAGGTTGCTTAACCAGTTTAAAACCCGCACGGCCAGGCGGGGTCGGAGCCTGACAGGGCCCGACCGCGAGCGGTAAAGCCTGCTCCGCGTTATAAGCGCGGGGTGAGGGTTACTGCCTGCCGTGCTGCGCCTGCAAGGCTTCTTGCAGGCGCTTCTTCAATTCCGCGCCGTCGGTGATCGCGCCGGTGTCATCGGGCACTTCCACGATGTGGGACTGAAAGTCCTTCAATATCACGTGCTCCGGCACGGTGTCTCCCGGTATCGCCCCCAGAATTTCTCCCTGATCGTCGGTCACGATGGTCATCTTCATGTTTACCTCCCCGTTGGTCAATTCGCCATCTTAGATTTGCCCGACGTGTGCGCCTTGATGCAAACGTGGTACAACCGTTTTTGGGTCCGGCCCCGGTTCTGGTGGATAATGCGGGATTGCGCAGTCCAGTCTGCATTACCTATTTAGAAAGTCCCCACACATGTTCAGCTACCGCCACGCCTTTCACGCGGGAAATCACGCCGATGTATTGAAGCATTTCGTGACCATCCAGATGCTGCAATACTTGAATCAGAAAGACACCGCCTACACCTATATCGACACCCACTCGGGCGCCGGTGTGTATGCGCTCGACGGCGCTTTCGCCTCCAAGAACGCCGAGTACGACACCGGCATCGGGCCGCTGTGGGACTTGAAGGACATGCCGGCGCCGGTCAAGGAATACGTTGACCTGATCAAGGGCATGAACCCGAGCGGCAAGATGCGCCAGTACCCGGGCTCGCCGTTCATCGCCGACCTGGTGGCGCGCGAGCATGACCGCCTGCGCCTGTTCGAGCTGCATCCGGCCGACTTCAAGCTGCTGACCGATAACTTCCGCAAGCTCGACGAGCACGCCGCCCAGCAGGGCATCCGCCCGACCACGCGCGGCAAGCGCGTGCTGGTGACCAAGGGCGACGGCTTCCAGTCGCTCAAGGCGCTGCTGCCGCCGCCATCGCGCCGCGCGCTGGTGCTGATCGACCCGCCGTACGAAGACAAGCAGGACTATAAAAAGGTCAAGGATACGCTGGCCGAATCGCTGCTGCGCTTCCCGGGCGGCACGTACGCGGTCTGGTATCCGCTGCTGCAACGGATGGAATCGCGCGAATTCGCGGACAAGCTCAAGCAACTGCAATGCAACGACTGGCTCAACGTGGTGCTCACCACCCACACGCCGATGCCCGATGGCTTCGGCCTGCACAGCAGCGGCATGTTCATCCTCAATCCGCCTTACACGCTCGAGCCGATGCTCAAGGAAGTGATGCCGTGGCTGGTCAAGGCGCTGGGCAAGGACAGCGGCGCACGCTTTACGCTCGAGAGCGGCAAGCCGCTGCCGGTCGGTAAATCGATCCGCACCCGCACCCCGTTGGCCCGTCCCGGCACCGGCGAGGGTGCTGCCGGCGGTCGTCCCGGCGCCAGCGGTCGTCCCGGTGGCCGTCCGGGCGCGAGCACCAGTACGCCTTTCAATGCCAAGCCCGGGTTTGGCGGCAAGCCAGCGTTCGGTGCCAAGGCCGCTTCGGCAGGTTTGTCTGCCGACGCCAAGACCTCCCCAACAGGCAAACCTGCCCGGGCCAGGCCAGCCCCGGCCCGGCCGACGGCCGCCAAGCCGGCTGGCAGCGACCAGCCCGCAGTTGCACGCAACAATGGTCCGCGCCGGTCCGGCACGCGATAGGTTTTTAGTTGTCATTTTGGTAGCATCGGGTATAGTTGGGTATCCGCGGGCGCCGACGTCAGTTCAGCGCCGCGTTCCAGCACTTTAGCGGGGGCCACGCAACAGGTTTCGGGGTCTCCTGAGGGGATGTCCATGCTGTCAGCGACCGAGCTGCCACCGTCCAGGCTTGCCGATAATTTCTTCCTGGCCCGTCAGCCCATCCTCAACCGGGGCCAGCGGCTGGTCGGTTACGAACTGCTGTTCCGCGACGCCCACACCGCCACCACCGCAGAGTTTCGCGACGATGCGTCCGCCACCGCCACGGTGATCGCCCACGCGTCCGAGCTGGGCATGGAGCTGGTCGTGGGCGACCAGCTTGCCTTCGTCAATGTCGATGAAGTTGGCCTGATGAGCGACTTCATCCGCTTTCTGCCACACGACAAGGTCATCCTCGAAATCCTGGAAACCGTGGAAGCCACGCCTGCCGTGCTCGAACGCGTGCGCGAGCTCAAGCGCGCCGGCTTTCGCTTCGCGCTCGACGACGTCATCGGCGAGACGGCGGACGTGCAAAAGCTGCAGCCGCTGTGCGACGTGATCAAGGTCGATATCAAGCAGATGAAGCCCGGCACGTTGGCGGCATTGGCCAGGGTACTGAAGAATCCGAAGCAAAAGCTGCTGGCTGAAAAGGTCGAGACGGTGGAAGAGTTCCGCCAATGCATGGATCTCGGTTTTGAATACTTCCAGGGCTATTACTTTGCCCGTCCCGTCATTCTCAGCGGCAAAAAGATCTCGCCGTCCCAGCGCAGCGTGCTGCACTTGCTCGACCTGATCGATACCGATGCCAGCAGCCACGAGATCGAATCGATGGTCAAGCACGATGCGCTGATCACCCTCAATCTGCTGCGGCTGGTCAATACCCCGGCGGTGGGCACGCGCTACCGCATCAATTCGGTGGGGCATGCGTTGATGGTGCTGGGCAGGCGCCAATTGCGGCGCTGGCTGCAGATTTTGCTGTATGTAAAAAGCGGCGGCGCGCACGAATTCACGTCGCCCCTGCTGCAACTGGCCACCACGCGCGGCAAAACCATCGAGTTGTTGGTCGAACATACGCGGCCCGGGCAGCGCACCAGCGCCGATATCGGCTTTACGGTGGGCGTGATGTCGCTGATGGATACGCTGTTTTCGATCCACATGCAGGAACTGCTCGACAGCGTGAACGTGCTCGACGAAGTGCGCACGGCGCTGCTGGAGCGGGCGGGGGACTACGGCGTGCTGCTGAGCCTGATCGAGAATATCGAGCGCGGGCGCGATGCGGTGGCGCTGGGGCAGATGCTGGAGCAGATTGCCGTCAGGCCGGCCGAGCTGTATGCGATACAGCTGGCGGCGATCGAGTGGGTGACGGAATACTCGCGCGGGTTTTAATAAAAGACCTTACTGTCCCAACAACAAAAACACCGTCGGCTTCTTGTGAAAATCGGGCGCCTTGCCGCCAGCCAGCTGGCTCTTCCACTGCGCCCCGGTCTGGGTGCGTATGGTTTCCGTCGCCAGACTCAAATCGGTGGCCACGCAAATCAGCGTGCCTGGCGCACAGGCGCCGACCAAGGCTTCCAGCATGGCCGTGTTGCGATACGGCGTTTCGATAAACAGCTGGGTTTGCTTTTCCTTGCGTGAACGGGTTTCCAGTTCCTTGATGCGGGCGCTGCGCTGGGCCGCATCGGTGGGCAGGTAGCCGTTGAAGGCGAAGCTTTGGCCGTTCAGGCCGCTTGCCATTACTGCCAGCAACAACGACGATGGGCCCACAAGCGGCCGTACCGGGATGCCGTGCTGATGCGCGAGGCGCACGAGATCGGCGCCGGGGTCGGCCACGGCCGGCACGCCTGCTTCCGACACCAGCCCGCCATCGCGACCGGCCAGCAACGGCGCCAGCAAGCCGGCCAGCGCTGCCGGCGGCGTATTCACGTTCAGTTCGGAAATGGTGATTTCCTGCAGCGGCTTGCTCAACGGATGGCTGGCATTGACCAGCTTGAGGAAGGCGCGCGCGGTCTTGGCGTTCTCGGCCACAAAATAATCGAGCTGCGACGTGATGCGCTGGACCTGTTCAGGCAGCACGGAGGCGAGCGCTTCGGTCTCGCCCAGGGTATTTGGAATCAAAAATAAGGTGCCGGGCATGAATAACTCATCAACTATCTAAAAAAGGAAATACCAAGATTGCGCAGCATGCCTGTCAGGGCGATCAAAGGCAAGCCGGTGAGGGCGGTGGGGTCGGTGCTGTCGATCCGTTCCAGGATGGCAATGCCGAGCCCCTCGTTCTTGGCGCTGCCGGCGCAGTCGTACGGCTGCTCGATCCGCAGGTAGGCGTCGAGCTCGGCATCGGGCAGGTCGCGGAAGGTCACGCGGGTCTGGATGTCGGCCAGCTGGGCGGCGCTGTCGGGGTGCTCGGCGCGGCCATCCCACACGCACAGCGCGGTGTGGAAGACCACTTCGCGCCCGCGCATTTTTTGCAACTGCGCCAGCGCGTTGGCATGGTTGCCGGGCTTGCCGATCTGTTCGTCGTCGAGCGTGGCCACCTGGTCGGAGCCGATCACGACGCTGCCCGGTAGTTTGGCGGCCACGGCAGCAGCTTTTTCGCGCGCCAGGCGCAGCGCGGTGGCGCTCGGCGTCTCGCCGGGCAGGGGGCTTTCGTCGATATCGGGCACGGCCACGTCGAACGGCAAGTGCAAGCGCGACAACAGCTCCTTGCGGTAGGCGGAGCTCGATGCCAGCACCAGGCGTAACGGTAAACTTGATGTCATAGGGGGGAATGTTATATGCTCTGTCGCCGGCGTTCGCTGATGCGCGCCGGACACATTAAAAACCGTAAAAATGCTCAAACAGCGTGTTAAGTCATACAGCTTTTGACTTGCGGGTGAAAACCCTGCTATTATCGCAGGTTTTCCGGGGAATTTTTCTGTAATGAATGCTACGGTCATCGACGCTTTTGATTTTTGTCGTCACAATGGCAGCGAACACGGCGTAACGCCTGTTGCTCAAATGACCCGTCTGGCCAAGGACTGCGCTGACGCGTCCGGCGAGATTACCTGGAAGGTAGAAGGCGGCGCCGGCAAGATGGGCTACCCGCAGTTGACCCTGTCGGTTGCCGGCACGGTGCAACTGGTCTGCCAGCGGTGCCTGACACCTTATGCCCACACCCTCGACTCGTCGACCGTGCTGGTGCTTGGTAAGGATGATCAGGAAGCCGACGAAATCGAAGAAATTATTGCTGACGAATCGATCGATGTGATCGTCGGCACCCGCAGCATGCTGGTGATGGACCTGGTGGAAGATGAAGCGTTGCTGGCCTTGCCGCAATCGCCGCGCCACGCAGTCTGCCCTGACGCATCACTGCTCGATAAGGCGAAAAGCGCCAAGATCTCGCCCTTCGAAGCACTCAAGGGCCTGAAATAAGTCGGCACCGGTAAGCCGCAAATCCGAACAAGCTGTAGTAAAGAACGTGTCATGCGCGTGCAGTAATCGAGTATTGGCAAGTTGTAGTAAAAGTAGTACCCGCATTTAACGTCGCCGGGCTGTATTGCCGGCGGGATACTCGATTCGCATGTATTTGCTGATCGATTGTGTTAAAATTTTAGAACTTATGTATTAGGAGTCATTAACATGGCAGTTCAACAGAACAAGAAGTCCCCTTCGAAGCGCGGTATGCACCGTTCGCACGATTTCCTGGTTGCTCCACAACTGGGTATCGAGCCAACCACCGGCGAAACCCACCTGCGTCACCACATCAGCCCTAACGGCTTCTACCGTGGTCGTAAAGTCCTGAAAACCAAAAACGACGAGTAATCGACGCTTTTGCTGGACACGGAAACAGGCGGTGCTGAGTTATTGAGCATCGCTTTTTCTTTTTTCATCGGCTGCAAACCACTTTTGCACACCGTCATGTTGATACGCCGGCCGTTACTGGTCCGCAGCTTGCCGCAGCTCGCCCCGGAAGGGCTGGAGCGTGGTACTGAACCCAAACAATGACAATCAAAATTTCTATCGACTGCATGGGCGGAGATCACGGTCCATCGGTCACCATTCCCGCAGCAATCTCCTTCGTCAACCGCGAACAAGACGCCGAGCTGATCCTGATCGGACTCGAAGACGTCCTGCGCGCCGAACTGAAAAAGCATCACGCCGACACCCATCCGCGCCTGTCCATCGTCCACGCTTCCGAGCAGGTGACCATGGACGACCCGCTGGAAGTTGCGTTGCGCCGAAAAAAAGATTCGTCGATGCGCGTGGCGATCGAGCAGGTCAAATCCGGCAAGGCCCAGGCCGCTGTCTCGGCCGGCAATACCGGCGCCCTGATGGCAGTGGCCCGCTACGTACTGAAAACCATGAGCGGCGTCGATCGCCCGGCGATCTGCTCGATCATGCCGAACCAGAAGAACGGCCCGACCTACATGCTCGACCTGGGCGCCAACGTCGATTGCGAACCGCATCACCTGCACCAGTTCGCCATCATGGGTTCGGTGCTGGTCTCGGCCATGGAAAACATCGAACGCCCGACCATCGGCCTGCTTAACGTCGGTACCGAGGACATCAAGGGCAACGAAGTGGTCAAGGCCACCGGCAAGCTGCTGCAGATCGACCACGAACGCGGCGCGCTGAACTTCTTCGGCAACGTTGAAGGCAATGACATCTTCAAGGGCACCACCGACCTGGTGGTGTGCGACGGCTTTACCGGCAACGTCACGCTCAAGGCAGTGGAGGGCGTGGCCCGCTTCTTTGCCGACACCGTCAAGACCGAATTCAAGCGTACGCCGCTGACCATCCTCAGCGCCTTGCTGGGCCGCGGCGCGCTCACTGCCATCAAGAACCGCCTGTCGCCGTCGCGCTATAACGGCGCCAGCCTGCTCGGTTTGCGCGGCCTGGTGTTCAAAAGCCATGGTGGCGCCGACGCATATTCCTTTGAGTGGGCGATCAAGCGGGCGTATGATGCAGCCAAAAATGACGTGTTGCCGCACATTTCGACCCTGATCGCCGAGCTGATGCCGCGCAACACTGAAACGCCTGAGGCGGCTGCCGCACCTGCAGCCGCCCCCAGTGCCGCCGGCGTCGTTGCTGGCTAACTATCGAGTGGAATAGACGGCATGACCTTGTATAGCAAAATTATCGGCACCGGCAGCTACTTGCCGGCGCAACGTGTGACCAACCAGGACCTGGCCCAGCAGCTGGCCGCCAAGGGCATCGAAACTTCCGACGAGTGGATCGTATCGCGCAGCGGCATTTCGGCGCGCCACTTTGCCGCCGCCGACGAAAAATCGTCGGACCTGGCGGCCAACGCTGCCAAAAAGGCGCTGGAAATGGCGCGCCTGGCGCCCAACGATATCGACCTGATCATCGTTGCCAGCTCCACCCCCGACTTCTTTGGCAGCTTCCCCAGCACCGCCTGCATCGTCCAGCAAAAACTCGGCATCACCAACAATGGCGCGGCCGTCGATGTGCAGGCTGTCTGCAGCGGCTTCGTGTATGCGCTGTCCACGGCCGATGCGTTCATCCGTGCCGGCGTGCACAAGAACGTGCTGGTGATCGGCGCCGAAGTGTTTTCGCGCATTCTCAATTTTAACGACCGCACCACCTGCGTGCTGTTCGGCGACGGCGCCGGCGCCGTGGTGGTGACCGGTTCGGACGAGCCTGGCATCCTGGCCACCGCGCTGCACGCGGACGGCAGCCACTCGGGCATCCTGTGCATGCCCAACTCGTTCAGCGGCGCCACCGCCGGCGAAGCCTACCTGTACATGGACGGTCCGGCGGTGTTCAAGCTGGCCGTCTCGGTACTGGAAAAGGTCGCGCACGAAGCGTTAAACAAGGCTGGCATGTCGGCTGACCAGATCGACTGGCTGGTGCCGCACCAGGCCAATATCCGCATCATGAACGGCACCGCCAAGAAGATGGGCCTGCCGCTGGACAAAATGGTGGTGACCGTCGATCAGCATGGCAATACGTCGGCTGCCTCGATCCCGCTGGCGCTGGACGCTGCCGTGCGCGACGGCCGCATCAAGAACGGCCACAACGTCATGATGGAAGGTGTTGGCGGCGGCTTTACCTGGGGCGCGGTACTGGCCACCATGAGCGGCTTGCCGGATACGCTGTAAGCGGCGACTTGTTGCGCCAGAATTAGAGTTAGAGTTCTAACGGCTATACTTCAGGCCGACAAGAATTGATTCCCTTCGAATGGATGACGTATGACTAAATTTGCATTTGTATTCCCGGGCCAGGGCTCGCAGGCGATCGCCATGCTGGACGGTTTTGCCGGCAACCCGGTGGTGGCAGAAACCATCGCCGAAGCGTCAGGCGCGCTGGGCTTTGACCTCGGCAAGCTGATTGCCGAAGGTCCGAAAGAAGAGCTGGACCTCACCACCAACACCCAGCCGGTGATGCTCACCGCTGCCGTGGCCGTGTACCGCGCATGGATCGCCGCAGGCGGCCCGGCGCCAACCATCGTTGCCGGCCACAGCCTGGGCGAATACTCGGCGCTGGTCGCTGCCGGCGTGATCGCGTTCAAGGACGCCGTGCCGCTGGTGCGCTTCCGTGCGCAAGCGATGCAGGAAGCCGTACCGGTCGGACTCGGCACCATGGCTGTCGTGCTCGGTTTGTCGGACGACGACGTGCGCGCCGCCTGCGCCGAAGCCACCGCTGCCGTGTCGGACTCGGTGGTGGAAGCGGTCAACTTCAACGCGCCGGCGCAAGTCGTGATCGCCGGCCATACTGCTGCGGTCGAGCGCGCCTGCGATATCGCCAAGGCCAAGGGCGCCAAGCGCGCCATGAAGTTGCCGGTCTCGGCGCCGTTCCACTCGTCGCTGCTGAAACCTGCATCGGATCGCCTGCGCGACTACCTGGCCGACCTGACCTTCGCCGCACCGCAAATCCCGCTGATCAATAACGTCGATGTGGCTGTGCTGAACGACGTCGATGCAATCAAGGATGCGCTGGTACGCCAGGCTGCCGCACCGGTGCGCTGGGTGGAAACCATGCAGCAGGTTGCTGCACAAGGCATTACTCAGGTGATCGAATGCGGTCCCGGCAAGGTGCTGATGGGCTTGACCAAGCGCATCGATGCGACGCTGGTAGGCGACGCCATCACCGACCAGGCGTCGCTGGAGCGCATCTTGACCTCGCTCAAGTAAGACTGCGGCGCAGAGTACTATCGTTTAGCACTAACTAGTTAGGACACACATGAATTTAGCAAATCAAGTGGCGCTGGTGACCGGCGCTTCGCGCGGCATCGGCAAGGCCATCGCCCAGGAGCTGGCGCGCCAGGGTGCGCGCGTGATCGGCACCGCCACCACCGAAGCGGGCGCGGAAGCGATTTCAGCTTACCTGGCTGAAATCAATGCCGAGGCCGGTAAAGGCCTGGTCCTGAACGTGACCGACGCCGAGCGCTGCGCGGCCGTCATCGACGAAATTACCAAGACGTACGGCGCGGTCGCCATCCTGGTCAACAATGCCGGCATCACCCAGGATAACCTGGCCATGCGCATGAAGGACGACGAGTGGGACAGCGTGATCGCCACCAACCTGTCCGCCGTCGGCCGCCTGTCGCGCGCCGTCTTGCGCGGCATGATGAAGGCCAAGGCTGGCCGCATCATCAACATCACGTCGGTGGTGGCCTCGTCCGGCAACCCGGGCCAGATGAATTACGCTGCCGCCAAGGCTGGCGTGGAGGGCATGGGCCGCGCGCTGGCGCGTGAAATCGGCAGCCGCAACATCACCGTCAACAGCGTGGCGCCGGGCTTTATCGATACCGACATGACCAAGTCGCTGGGCGACGACCAGCACGCTGCATTGCTCACCCAGATCCCGTTGGGCCGCCTGGGCAAACCTGAAGATATCGCTGCTGCGGTCGCCTTTTTGGCCTCGCCGCAAGCGGCTTACATTACCGGCACCACGCTGCACGTGAATGGCGGTATGTATATGAACTGATGGGATTTCCCATCTTTTACCAGCGATTTCGGTGCACTTATGGGGAAACTCGTAGCAAACACCGAAATTAGTTTTTCAGTGCGCAAACCTGATAAAATGCGCGCTTTCCGTAACAAACAAATGGAGCCATAACATGTCGGATATCGAACAACGCGTTAAGAAAATCGTCGCAGAACAACTGGGCGTCGCAGAAGCGGACATCAAGATCGAATCCTCGTTCGTTGACGATCTGGGCGCTGACTCCCTGGACACCGTGGAACTGGTGATGGCCCTGGAAGACGAGTTCGAAATGGAAATCCCTGACGAACAAGCAGAAAAGATCACCACCGTGCAACAAGCCATCGACTACGCCACCGCGCACGTCAAGGCGTAATTGCCGCCCGATCGACTTTAGGAGAATCGCTTGAGAGGTTCTAAAAACCGTCGTGTTGTCATTACCGGCCTGGGCGCCGTTACCCCGATTGGCAACAATGTTGCCGATACCTGGGCAGCGGCACTCGAGGGCAAATCCGGCATTGCCACCATCACCAAGTTTGACGCACAAGCTTTCAGTACCCGTTTTGCCGGTGAAGTCAAAGGCTTCAATATCGAGGACTACATCTCGGCCAAGGAAGCGCGCCACATGGATACGTTTATCCATTACGGCATGGCGGCCGGCATCCAGGCGGTGCAGGATTCGGGTATCGAAGTGACCGACGCCAATGCCGATCGTATCGGTGTGATCATCGGTTCCGGCATCGGCGGTCTGCCGATGATCGAAGAGCAGAAGGAAGACTACGACAAGCGCGGTCCGCGCCGTATTTCGCCCTTCTTCGTGCCTGCCTCGATTATCAATATGATTTCGGGCAACCTGTCGATCAAGTACGGCATGCGCGGTCCTAATCTGTCGATCGTCACCGCTTGTACCACCGGCCTGCATTGCATTGGCGCTGCCGCTCGCATGATCGAGTATGGCGATGCCGACGTGATGATCGCCGGTGGCGCCGAGTCGACCGTTTCGCCGCTGGGTCTCGGTGGCTTTGCTTCGGCAAAAGCCCTGTCCGCGCGCAACGACGACCCGGCCACCGCATCCCGTCCATGGGATACGGACCGCGACGGCTTCGTGCTGGGCGAAGGCGCCGGCGTGATGGTCGTGGAAGAGTACGAACACGCCAAGGCACGCGGTGCCAAGATTTACGCCGAGCTGGTCGGCTTCGGCATGAGCGCCGATGCTTACCACATGACGTCGCCCCTGGAAGACGGTAGCGGTGGCAGCAAGTCGGCGCAAGCCGCGCTTGCCAACGCCGGCCTCAACCCGGACCAGGTGCAGTACGTGAATGCGCACGGCACCTCGACGCCGCAAGGCGACGTGGCCGAAGTGCAGGGCATCAAGCGCACGTTCGGCGACCACGCCAAAAAGCTGGTGGTCAATTCGACCAAGTCGATGACCGGCCACTTGCTCGGCGGCGCCGGCGGCCTGGAAGCAGTGTTTACGGTATTGGCGGTGCACCACCAGGTGTCGCCACCGACCATTAACATCTTCAACCAGGATCCGTCGTGCGATCTGGACTTCTGCGCCAATGTCGCCCGCGACATGAAGATCGAGTATGCAGTGAAAAACTCGTTCGGCTTCGGCGGAACCAACGGCAGCCTTGTCTTCGGCAAGATCTAGGTAGTAAAAAAGTTTAACTTTATGTTGAACTAAAACCGCGCCCGCCATGTCAAAGCATGGTGGGCGAGGATTCGGCGCTGGCATTCGCCAGCGCCTGAATTGCCCGGCCCCGCGCCGGCGCATCCAGTTTTATCGCTCCCCATCCGTGTAGATTTTTTGTGTTGTCTCTATCCGTGCTGCAGTCATGTCGATCGCGGTGTCCGTCATCGTTCGTCCCTCGCCTGGTTTGCGCTTGTTGCACGCCGGGTTGTGCTGTTGCGTGCTGGCGTCCGCCGCTGCCTGTCCCGGCGTGCTGGCGCCGCTGGCGTGCGTGGTGGCCGCTATCTGTGGCTATGTCTGCGGGCAACCATGCGGTATTGCAATGGCGGTTGATATAACCGCAGTCGGGCAATTCCGCACTGCGCTATACCAACATGCGGGAACGCCGCTGCGCCTGCTTGATGGATCGACCGTGTGGCGCGGTTTGCTGCTGCTGCGCTTGGGTGGTGCGGATGGCAGCGTGCGGTCGGTGCTGGTGTTGCCCGATTGCGTAAGCGGGGCGGAGTTGCGCGCGTTGACGCTGGCCTGTCGGGCCGCCGCCGCGCGCAGCGAAATAAATGCGCCAACACTGTGAACTTCTTGCAGCGGGCTAACTCTATAGCATAAAGGGTTGCGGCGACGTTGCAGGCCACCGAGGAATTCCGGAGTGACGACAGAACGTGAGTGTGACCAGATGCTGGTCGACCGGGTCCGGGCCGGCGACAAGCAGGCGTTTGACATGTTGGTGGCCAAATATCAGCGCCGCCTCATGCGCCTGCTGTCGCGTATCGTGCACGACCCGGTGGAAGCCGAAGACGTGGTACAAGAGACGTTTATCAAGGCCTATCGCGCGTTGCGGCATTTTCGTGGCGACTCGGCTTTTTATACGTGGTTGTATCGCATAGGAATTAACACGGCCAAGAATTTTTTGACGACGCAGGGCAGGCGCACGCCCACGTCGACGGAAACCGACGCCGAACATGCCGAGGGTTTTTCAGATGGCGATAATTTGCGCGACATCAATACGCCGGAATCCATGCTGGCCAGCAAGCAAATTGCCCAGACCGTCAACGCGGCCATGGACGCCTTGCCACTCGATTTACGGACTGCGATCGCCTTGCGCGAAATAGAAGGGCTCAGCTACGAAGAGATTTCCGATATCATGGCTTGCCCCATCGGCACGGTCCGCAGCCGTATCTTCCGTGCCCGAGAAGTCATCGCTGAAAAGTTAAAGCCTCTGCTCGATATGCCGGTTGACAAGCGCTGGTAAGGCAGGAATGATGGCATTGGCGCCCGGCAATTTGTCGGCCGTGGTGGCAATGTATTGACAGGCGGAGCAAGCGATGGATACCCATAAAAGACTGCACGAAAACATTTCGGCGCTGGCGGATGGCGAGCTGGCGCAGAGCGAGCAGGAACTTGCCTTCGCGGCGCTGGAAACCACCGAGGGCAGGGCGGCGTGGCAGGCCTATCACCTGGTCGGCGACGTGCTGCGCGACAGCGCTCAAGGCGCGCTCAGCAATGGGTTCCGCGCGGCGCTGGCGGCGCGCCTCGACAACGAGCCTGCGCACGAGCTCTCGCCGCTTGCGCCAGGCGCCACCGACCCTGCTGCGCCACCGTTTGCCGCATCGGCCAACGGCGCTGCTGCCGCCCATGCCAGCAACGCCGCCAATACCGCTACTGCCGCCGCTGCAAATACGCTCGCCACCAGCGCTGCCGCCGGCGCCACGTCCCACGGCCAGGATGCCTCCAGCGCCGACGTAATCTTCCCTTAAGCCGTTTTATTTCTTCCTGCTCGTATAATTACCCGGTGTGCCGCGTGCGGGACTTTTATCCCGCCCTGTGCTAGCCTCATGGCGCGCGCCTCGCACCGCGACGCGTGCTGCCTGCATTCCAGAACCTTTAGAGAACGATCTCCATGAAAAATAATTTGAAAAATAATTTATCTGTCGGCAGTAAAACTCTCTCCGCGCTGCTGGTCAGCGCAAGCGTTTGGATGTCGCCCGCCGTACTGGGCATGAGTCCGGCAGTTGCCGCCGCGCCGGTCACCGGCGCCGTGATGGGCTTGCCCGACTTTGCCGACCTGGTTGACCGCGTTGGCCCCGCCGTGGTCAATATCCGCACCACCGAGCTGGTCAAGCCGGGCGGTCGTGGCGAAGTCGGCGAAGACGAAATGGCCGAATTCATGCGCCGCTTCTTCGGCGGCGCCATGCCGGTGCCACCGCAAGGGCAGGGCCGCAAAACACCGCGCCGCACCCCGGTACCTGAAGAAGCAGTGCCGCGCGGCGTCGGCTCCGGCTTCATCCTGTCGGCCGACGGCTACGTGATGACCAATGCCCACGTGGTCGATGGCGCCGACGAGGTGTTCGTCACGCTGACCGACAAGCGCGAATTCAAGGCCAAGGTACTGGGCGCGGACGCCCGCACCGACGTGGCCGTGCTGAAAATCGAAGGTGAAAAACTGCCATTCCTGTTGATGGGCGACTCCGACAAGATCCGCGTGGGAGAGTGGGTGATCGCC
Organism: Duganella zoogloeoides; assembly: GCF_034479515.1. NCBI lineage: Bacteria > Pseudomonadati > Pseudomonadota > Betaproteobacteria > Burkholderiales > Oxalobacteraceae > Duganella > Duganella zoogloeoides. The sequence continues at coordinate 3,833,017 of NZ_CP140152.1, read as the reverse complement.
ATCGGCTCGCCGTTCAACCTGGAGAACACCGTCACCGCCGGCATCATCTCGGCCAAGCAGCGCGATACCGGCGACTACCTGGCGCTGATTCAAAGCGACGTGGCCGTCAACCCCGGCAACTCGGGTGGCCCGCTGATCAATATGCGCGGCGAAGTCATCGGCATCAATTCCCAGATCGCCACCCTGTCCGGCGCGTATAACGGCATTTCGTTCGCGGTGCCGATCGACGAGGCGATCCGCGTGTCCGAGCAGCTCAAGAAGAGCGGCAAGGTCACCCGCGGCCGCATCGGCGTGCAGATTTCCGAGGTGAACAAGGAAGTGGCCGAGTCGCTGGGCCTGAAAAATGCCCAAGGTGCCGGTGTGGCCATGGTGGAGCCCGACGGTCCTGCCGACAAGGCCGGAATCAAGCCGGGTGACATCATTCTGAAATTTAATGGCACGGCGATTGCCCGCTCGTCGGACCTGCCGCGCGTGGTCGGCGGCACGGCGATTGGCAGCAAGGCGACCATTACCGTGTGGCGCAAGGGCCAGCAACTGGACTTGCCGGTCAACGTGGTGGAAATGGATGCCGACAAGACCGGCAAGGGCGCAACCGGCAAGGGTAAGGGCGGCAAAGCCGAGCCGGAGCAGGCCAAGTCCAACGCGCTGGGCCTGATCGTTACCGACCTGCCGGCCGACAAGCGCAAGGAGCTGGGCGTCGATGGTGGCGTAGTGATTGCCGATGTCGATGGCGTGTCCGAAGCGGCTGGCCTCGATGAAGGCGACATCCTGCTGCAGCTGAACAATACCGCGATCAAGGACGCCAAGCAGTTCAACGCGCTGGTGGCCAAGCTCGATCCGAAGAAGCGCTCGGTAGTGCTGGTGCGCCGCGGTGACCAGACGCAGTTCATTTCGCTGCGTCCGAGCGAGCTGGCCAAGTAAGTGATATTGCCACCGTCCGCATACGCGGGCGGTGGCAGCCTGCCAGACTTCCATGCATTTCACTCTCTACTCCCGCAGCTACTGCCACCTGTGCCAGGACATGCACGACGCGCTGCTGCGCCTGCAGCCGCCGGGCGTCATTTTTACGGTGGACGTGATCGACATCGACCAGGCCGGCGATCCTGCACTGCTGGCCCGGTACGACGAACTGGTGCCGGTGCTGTTTGCCGATCTGGCTGATCCCGAGCTGTGCCATTACCACCTCGACGAAGCCAAAATCCGCGCATTGCTGGTGAAATAGTCAAAATTCATGGCAAAAAGGCTGTGCTTTGTATAAGTCGGGCTTTCCACTCTGAAATCCGGTAAAATGCCGGGTATCACGTTTGGCAGTCCAAGGCGCTCGCCAGGGCAATCATGCCCAGCTTTGAGCGCTTTTTGTATTGCGCGCCGTGTTTTAGCGATGCGCGCACCCGTCGTTTCGACCTGTTTTTTGATTATTTGTTAATGAACAACATACGCAATTTCTCCATCATCGCCCACATCGACCACGGTAAATCGACCCTGGCCGACCGCATCATCCAGCTTTGCGGCGGCCTGTCCGACCGCGAGATGGAGGCGCAGGTGCTCGATTCGATGGACCTGGAACGCGAACGCGGCATTACCATCAAGGCCCAGACTGCGGCCCTGAAATACAAGGCGCGCGATGGCATCATCTACAACCTGAACCTGATCGATACGCCCGGCCACGTCGACTTCTCGTACGAAGTGTCGCGTTCACTGTCGGCGTGCGAGGGCGCGCTGCTGGTGGTCGATGCGTCGCAAGGCGTGGAAGCGCAAACGGTTGCCAACTGCTACACCGCGCTCGACCTGGGCGTGGAAGTGGTGCCCGTCCTCAATAAAATCGACTTGCCGAACGCCGATCCGCCGACCGCAATCGCCGAGATCGAAGACGTGATCGGTATCGAAGCGGGCGACGCCGTCCATTGCTCGGCCAAGACCGGCCTGGGCGTGGAAGACGTGATCGAATCGATCATCGCCAAGGTGCCGCCACCGAAAGGCGACCCGGACGCGCCACTGCAGGCGCTGATCGTGGACTCGTGGTACGACGCCTACGTGGGCGTGGTGATGCTGGTGCGCGTGATGAACGGCACCCTGAAACCGAAAGACAAGATCAAGCTGATGGCCACCGACTCGGTGCAGCTGGTGGAAGACGTGGGCATTTTCGCGCCGCGTTCGCTGTCGCTGCCGCAACTGTCGGCCGGCCAGGTGGGCTTCATCATCGCCGGCATCAAGGAACTGAAGGTTGCCAAGGTGGGCGATACGGTTACCCTGGCCAACCGTCCGGCGCCGGCGCCGCTGCCAGGCTTCAAGGAAGTGCAGCCGCAAGTGTTTGCCGGCCTGTTCCCGGTGGAAGCGAACCAGTACGACGCGCTGCGCGACTCGCTGGAAAAGCTGAAACTCAACGATGCCGCACTGATGTACGAGCCGGAAGTATCGCAGGCGCTGGGCTTCGGCTTCCGCTGCGGCTTCCTCGGTCTGCTGCACATGGAAATCGTCCAGGAGCGCCTCGAGCGCGAGTTCGACATGGACCTGATCACCACCGCACCGACCGTGGTGTACGAGGTGGTAATGCGCGACAACAGCATCGTCAAGGTGGACAATCCATCGCGCATGCCCGAGCCGACCAAGATCAACGAAATCCGCGAACCGATCGTTACCGTCAACCTGTACATGCCGCAAGAGTATGTCGGATCGGTGATCACGCTGTGCATCGGCAAGCGCGGTGTGCAGATGGACATGAGCTACCACGGTCGCCAGGTCAAGCTGGTGTACGAGATGCCGATGGGCGAAATCGTGCTCGACTTCTTCGACAAGCTGAAATCGACCTCGCGTGGTTACGCGTCGATGGACTACGAGTTCAAGGAGTACCGTGCCTCCGACGTGGTCAAGGTCGATATGCTGATCAACAGCGAGAAGGTCGATGCGCTGGCGATTATCGTTCACCGCTCGAACAGCGCCTATCGCGGCCGCCAAGTGGCTGCCAAGATGCGCGAACTGATTCCGCGCCAGATGTTCGACGTGGCGATCCAGGCCGCCATTGGCGTCAACGTGATTTCGCGTGAAAACGTCAAGGCATTGCGCAAGAACGTGCTGGCCAAGTGCTACGGCGGCGACATCAGCCGTAAAAAGAAACTGCTGGAGAAGCAGAAAGCCGGTAAGAAACGCATGAAGCAGGTGGGCTCGGTCGAGATTCCACAAGAAGCGTTCCTGGCAATCTTACAAGTGGATGATAAATGACCATGCAAGTGATTTTGGGTAACTTCGCGCTGATCCTGTTCGTGTTGATGGTGATCACCGGCGTGATCTGGTGTCTCGATGTGTTCGTATTGGCCAAGCAGCGCCGCGCTGCCGCCAACCGCGCGCTGGCCGAGTACGATGCGCGCGCCGCCAAGCTCACCGCCGACGGCTACCAGGCCGACAACAACGTCAACCGCGCCGCGCTGGAAGCGAGCATCCTGCGCCAGCCAACCTGGGTGGAATACTCGGGCAGTTTCTTCCCGGTGATCGCCCTGGTGTTCGTGTTGCGTTCGTTCCTGTACGAGCCGTTCAAGATCCCGTCGTCGTCGATGGTGCCGACCCTGGAAATTGGCGACCTGATCCTGGTGAACAAGTTCACCTACGGTATCCGCCTGCCGGTGCTGAACAAAAAAGTTTTCCAGATCAACGATCCGCAGCGCGGTGACGTGATGGTGTTCAAATATCCGCTGGACATGACCCAGGATTACATCAAGCGCGTGATTGGCGTGCCTGGTGATAAGATCACGTACGAGAACAAGAAGCTGACCGTGAACGGCGTGGCGGTGCAGTACACCGCGTTGCCGGACTACCTCGGTGGCGATGAGCAAAAGCAGCTCAGCTATAACAAGCAGTACCAGGAAGCGCTGTCCGGCGTCAGCCACCGCATTCTCAACTTCGAGAACGCGCCTACGCTGAGTCTGCCGCAAGTGATGGACTTCCCGATGCGGCAAGAGTCGTGCACGTACACCTACGACAGCTTCACGTGCGTGGTGCCGGCCGGTCATTACTTCATGATGGGCGACAACCGCGACAACAGTACCGACAGCCGCTACTGGGGCTTTGTCCCGGACAAGAATATCGTCGGCAAAGCATTCTTTGTCTGGATGAACCTGAGCAACCTGAAGCGTATCGGCAGCATCAAGTAAATTCACCGGCCCGAGGGCCGCACAGGGAGAGCTGAAATGCGAACACATCGGCAAAACGGCGTTTCCCTGACCGGGTTGATCCTGGTCCTGGCCGTGCTGGGCGTGGTGGCCGTGCTGGCCCTCAAGATCTTGCCCACGTACACGGAATATCGGGCAGTGAAGAATGCCATCGTGACGGCCAAGGCCGCCGGTGGCAATTCGGTGCCCGAGATCCGCAAGGCCTTCGATGCCAACGCGACCGTCGCTTACATCACCGCCATTTCCGGCAGCGACCTGACTATCGAGCGCGAGGGTGACAGCGTCGAGGTCAGCTTCGCCTACGAAAAGAAAATCCCGCTGGTCGGACCGGCCAGCCTGCTCCTGGAATACCAGGGCACTACCGCCGCAGCCGGCAAACCTCATTAAAAACCAGAAAACGAACCAATGAATCTTCAGTTATTGCAAACCCGTCTAGGCTATACGTTCCAGGATGCCGGCCTGCTGCAGCAGGCCTTGACCCACCGTAGCCATAGCAGCTTGCATAACGAACGCCTCGAGTTCCTTGGCGACTCCGTGCTCAACTGCGTCGTTGCCACCATCCTGTACGAGCGCTACACCACCATCGACGAAGGCGACCTGTCGCGCTTGCGCGCCAACCTGGTCAAGCAGCAGTCGCTGTTTGAAATCGCCCAGAAGCTCGAACTGTCGCAGTTCCTGCGCTTGGGCGAGGGCGAGCTGAAGTCGGGCGGCTTCCGCCGGCCGTCGATCCTGGCCGATACGCTCGAAGCGATCCTTGGCGCAATTTTCCTCGATGGCGGTTTCAACCCGGCTGCCGAGGCGATCCGCGCCTTCTACATCCCGATCCTCGACACGGTGGACCCGCAAACCCTGGGCAAGGACGCCAAGACCCTGCTGCAGGAATTCCTGCAAAGCCGGAAGATTTCGCTGCCGCTGTACAATGTGGTGGCCACCCACGGCGCCGCCCACAGCCAGGAATTCGAGATCGAGTGCCAGATTCCCAAGCTGGGCATCCAGCTGTTCGGCCGTGGCGGCAGCCGCCGCGCCGGCGAACAGGCCGCCGCCAAGCTGGCACTGGAAGCGGCGCAGCAAGCGCTGTTGAAGACCCCGGCCGCAGTGCGCAAGGCCAAGCCGCGTGCCGCCCAGCTCAAGCTGGCCGGCATCGCCACCGTGCAAACCGATGACGACGCAGAATCTGCACCATCGGCCAAGGCAGCCAACAAGTAACGACTTAAAAGAAACGATCATGACTACCGAAACGACCCCCGCCAACTTCCGTTGTGGTTACATCGCCATTGTCGGCCGCCCCAACGTGGGCAAATCGACCCTGATGAACACGCTGATCGGCGCCAAGGTCAGCATCACCTCGCGCAAGGCGCAAACCACGCGCCACCGCATCACCGGCATCATGACGTACGATGATGCCCAGTTCATCTATGTCGATACCCCGGGTTTTCAAACCCGCCACTCGAATGCGCTCAATAAAACGCTGAACAAGACGGTGACCAACACCCTGATTTCGTCGGACCTGATCCTGTACGTGATCGAGGCGGGCACGTTTGGCCCGGCCGACCAGCAAGTGATCGACTTGTTGCCGAAAGAGGTGCCGGTGGTATTGGTCATCAACAAATCGGATCGCGTCAAAGACAAGGCCGTGCTGCTGCCGTTCGCGCAGCAGGTGGCTGCCAAGTTCGATTTCGCCGCGATTGTGCCGGTGTCGGCCAAGCTGCGCTTCCAGCTCGAAGGGCTGCAAAACGAGATCAAGCGCTTCCTGCCCGAGAACGCACCGATCTTCGGACCGGACGACATCACCGACCGCAGCGAGAAATTCCTGGCGTCCGAGATCGTGCGCGAAAAGCTGTTCCGCTTTGTCGGCGACGAACTGCCGTACACCAGCACCGTGCTGATCGAGCAGTTCGAGCAGGAAGGCGACCTGCGTCGCGTGTTTGCCGCCATCCTGGTCGAGCGCGATACGCACAAATCGATGATCATCGGTAACAAGGGCGCGCGCCTGAAGGAAGTCTCCACCCAGGCCCGCCTGGACATGGAAAAACTGTTCGGCGGCCCCGTGTACCTGGAAATCTGGGTCAAGGTCAAATCGGGCTGGGCCGATAACGAAGCGGGTTTGCGCGCCTACGGCTACGAATAAATCCATGCCGCCCGCCACGCCCGACGCCGCGCCAGAGATCGCGCCAGCGTCACCGCAGCAGGCCGCGCCTGACGCGCAGGGCGGGGTGGTGCTCGCGCCCGTCGCGGAAACGCCTCCCAAACGTCCGCGCGCTACCGCACGCGAACGCACCATCGGCACCAAGGTCGCCGGCCAACCGGCCTTCGTGCTGCACAGCTATCCCTACAAAGAAACCAGCCTGATCATCGACCTGTTTACGCGCGACTTCGGCCGCGTGGCGCTGATCGCCAAGGGCGCCAAGCGGCCGCACTCGCAGTTGCGCGGCGTGCTGCAAACCTTCCAGCCGCTGTCGTCGAGCTGGGTGGGCAAGTCCGAGCTGCGTACCCTGACCGACGCCGAATGGGTCGGTGGCATGCTGCCGCTGGAAAAGACCGCGCTGCTGTGCGGCTTTTATCTGAACGAACTGCTGGTCAAGCTGCTGGCCCGCGACGACGCTCACCCGGCGCTGTTCGACCATTATGTCTCCACCCTCAACCAGCTCGCCCACAACGAACCTGCCACCATCGTCTTGCGAAAATTCGAACGGGCCTTACTTAAGGAGACAGGGGTGGCGGCGGACCTGGGGCGCTGCACCAGTACGCGCGCCCCGGTGCAGGCCGACGTGACGTACGTGGTGGACCCCGAGCGCGGACCGCGCCCCGAGCGCGCGGCGGACCCGTGGCCGCGGGTGGCAGGCAAAACCTTACTCGACATGGAGCGCGAAGATTACCAGGACGCCGCCACGCAGTCGCAGAGCAAGCAGCTGATGCGCTTCCTGGTGGCGCACCACCTGAACGGCGCGCCATTGAATACCCGGCAGATTCTCGTCGATCTGTCACAATTATAAGGAAACCTCGAAAAACCCACTGCGCGGTTTTTCGAGGTTTCCAAAAGAACCTTGATTACTCTATAAACGGTATAGAACGAATGAGCTTCCTGCACCCTTCCGGCACCATCATCGACCTCGGCGTCAATATCGACCACGTGGCCACTTTGCGCAACGCGCGCGGCACCAGGTACCCGGACCCGATCCGCGCCGCGCTGCTGGCCGAGCAGGCTGGCGCCGACTGCATCACCCTGCACCTGCGCGAAGACCGCCGCCACATCAAGGACGCCGACGTCATCGCCCTGGCGCCGCAGCTGCTCACGCGCATGAACCTGGAAGCGGCCGTCACGCAGGAGATGATCGACTTCGCCTGCAAAATCCGCCCGGCCGACGTATGCCTGGTGCCCGAAAAACGCACCGAAGTGACCACCGAAGGCGGCCTCGATGTGGCCGGCAATTTCAACGCGGTGCAGGCGGCAGTCAGGCAACTGCAGGCCGAGGGCATCCGCGTGAGCCTGTTCATCGACGCCGATGAAGCACAAATGGATGCCACCATCGCTGTCGGCGCGCCCGTCATCGAGCTGCATACGGGCCGCTACGCCGATACCGAAGGCGCCGAGCAGGAAGCCGAACTGGAGCGCGTGCGGCGCGGCGTGCTGTATGGCGCCTCGAAGGGTTTGAAAGTCAATGCCGGCCATGGCCTGCATTACACCAACGTGCAGGCGATTGCCGCCATCCCCGACATCGCGGAACTGAACATCGGCCACGCCATCGTTGCCCACTCGGTATTCGTCGGCTGGGAAAACGCGGTGCGCGAGATGAAGGCGATCATGGTGTCCACCCGCCTGGGCCGAAAATGATCTACGGGATCGGCACCGACATCTGCAAGATCCCGCGCATCGAAGCGGCCCTGGAGCGCCACGGCGACCGCTTCGCGCAAAAGATCCTGGGACCGCAGGAGATGGAAAAATATTTGGCGCGCAAGGCCAAGAATCCGGTGCGCGGCATCCGCTTCGTCGCTACCCGGTTCGCCGCCAAGGAAGCGTTTGCCAAGGCGATCGGCCTCGGCATCCGCATGCCGATGACGTGGCCGGCGGCGCAGATGCTCAATGCCCCCAGCGGCAAGCCGATGATCGTGTGCAGCGGCGTGCTCAAGGAATTCATGGACAAGCATCGGCTTACCACGCAGGTGACGGTGAGTGACGAGGCGGAATATGCAGTGGCATTCGTGATCGTGGAGCAGGCGAAAATTGACTGACCAGGTAGTCCCCAACAACGTACCCCCGGTGCCAACCCCCGACCCGCGCGAGCAAGTGCTGGCCACCGTCGCCAAGCTGCCGAATCTGCCGGGTGTGTACCGCTACTTCGACGCCGAGGACAAGGTCCTTTACGTCGGCAAGGCGCGCGACCTCAAAAAACGCGTGTCGAGCTACTTTCAGAAAAACCTGGCCAGCCCGCGCATCGCCATGATGGTCGAGCGCATCGCGCGCCTGGAAACCACGGTCACGCACAGCGAGGCCGAGGCGCTGATCCTCGAGAACAACCTGATCAAGGCGCTGAGTCCGCGCTTCAACATCCTGTTCCGCGACGATAAGTCGTACCCGTACCTGAAGATCACCGGCGGCGATGCGCCGCGCATGGTGTATTACCGTGGCGCGGTGGATCGGAAGAACCAGTATTTCGGGCCGTTCCCCAGCTCGTGGGCGGTCAAGGAATCGATGCAGATCCTGCAGAAGGTCTTCCAGATCCGCACCTGCGAGGACAGCGTGTACGCCAACCGCACGCGCCCGTGCCTGCTCAACCAGATCGGCCGGTGCAGCGGGCCATGCGTGGACCTGATCAGCAAGGAAGACTACAAACTGGATGTTGATAACGCCGCGCGCTTTTTGCGTGGCCGCCAGAGCGAAGTGCTGGCCGATCTCGAGGCGAAGATGCATGCGTATGCGTCTGATCTCAAGTTCGAGCAGGCCGCCGCCGTGCGCAACCAGATCCAGTCGCTCTCGCGCGTGCTGCACCAGCAGAGCATGGAGACCGTGGGCGACGCCGACGTCGACATCATCGCTGTGCTGGTGCAGGGCGGGCGCGCCTGCGTCAACCTGGCGATGGTGCGCGGCGGCCGCCACCTCGGTGACCGCGCCTATTTTCCCACGCACGTCAGCGACGCCGAGGCGATTGCCGAAGAACCGATCGAAGTGGAAGTGCTGGCCGCGTTCCTGGCGCAGCATTACGCCGACAAGTTCATCCCCGGCATCCTGATCCTCAATATCGAGTTCGACCACCCGGCGTTGATCCAGGCCTTGCAGGAGCAGTGCGGCCACCGCATCAACCTGATCTTCCAGCCGCAGGACCAGCGCCGCAAGTGGTTGGAGCTGGCGCAGAAAGGCGCGCAGATATCGCTGGCGCGCCTGCTGTCGGAACAAGGCTCGCAGCAGTCGCGCACGCGCGCGCTGGTCGATGCGCTGTCGCTGGAACCGGAGGACATCGACACGTTGCGCGTGGAATGCTTCGACATCAGTCACACCATGGGCGAAGCCACGCAGGCGTCGTGCGTGGTGTTCCATCATCACCAGATGCAGAACGGCGAATACCGCCGCTACAACATCAATGACATCACGCCCGGTGACGATTACGCGGCGATGCGCCAGGTACTGTTCCGCCGCTACGAAAAAGTGGCCAACGGCGACGGCGTGATGCCCGACGTGGTGCTGATCGACGGCGGCAAGGGCCAGATCGAAATGGCGCGCCAGGTATTTTCCGAACTGGGCCTCGACATCAGCCTGATCGTCGGGGTGGCCAAGGGGGAGGGGCGCCGCGTGGGCCTGGAGACCTTGATGTTTGTCGATGGCCGCCCGGCGCAGGAACTGGGCAAGGAATCGGCGGCGCTGATGCTGGTCGCGCAAATCCGCGACGAGGCGCACCGCTTCGCCATCACCGGCATGCGCGCCAAGCGGGCCAAGACGCGGCAGACGTCGCGCCTGGAAGAAATCGAAGGCATCGGCGCCAAGCGCCGCCAGCGTTTGCTGGCGCGCTTCGGCGGACTGCGCGGCGTGGTCAATGCCAGCGTGGAAGACTTGAAACAGGTCGAGGGCATTTCCAGCGCATTGGCTGAGGAAATTTACAAACAGCTACATTAACCGTCCGGGGCAAACGTGCTGGTTTAATACACGTTGGCAAGGTAGACTAGCGGCGCATTTCCACAATTCCCATGGTCGTACTTATTCAGCAAGTTTATGCCCCTTCGTCATGCCATTTAATATCCCGATTCTGTTGACCTGGTTGCGCGTCGCGCTCATTCCGCTGGTGGTGGGCGTCTACTATCTGCCAACGTCGGTGCTGCCGGTGGCCGATCAGAATCTGGCCGCCACGCTGGTGTTCATCATCGCGGCCGTCACCGACTGGTTCGACGGCTTCCTGGCCCGCCGCTGGAACCAGACCTCGGCCTTCGGCGCCTTCCTCGACCCGGTCGCGGATAAGCTGATGGTCGCTGGCGCCTTGATCGTACTGGTGCAACTGGACCGCGCCAACGCCGTGATCGCGTTCGTGATCATCGGCCGCGAAATCGCCATCTCGGCGCTGCGCGAATGGATGGCGCAGATCGGCGCCTCGAAATCGGTTGCGGTCAGCTCTATCGGCAAGATCAAGACCACTGCGCAAATGGCCGCCATCCCGCTGCTGCTGTACCACGACGTATTGTTCGGCGCCATCGACACCCAGTTCTGGGGCGCGCGCTTCCTCGAAGTGGCGGCGGTGCTGACGGTGTGGTCGATGTTCTACTATATGCGCCTGGCGTGGCCGATGATCAAGGAAAAGGGCGGCCACTTGTAAAAGGAGCTAAACCGTTTTCAATCTTTTTTGTTCAACAAGGTTTTTGCCATTGACAGCCCGTCCAGATCCTCTATAATGCTGGCCTGTTGTTGATGACAGCGACGCGGGAGTAGCTCAGTTGGTAGAGCGCAACCTTGCCAAGGTTGAGGTCGAGAGTTCGAGACTCTTCTCCCGCTCCAGTTGCAAAGCTGGTGGTTGTTACAGGTAGTACTGGTAATAACGATAGCGAGCTGTTAAAATGTTTGACTCCAAATGCGGGAGTAGCTCAGTTGGTAGAGCGCAACCTTGCCAAGGTTGAGGTCGAGAGTTCGAGACTCTTCTCCCGCTCCAGTTTCCTCGGAAGCTGATTGGCTGTTGTGAAGTGCAGTAAAAAGTATCACCTCCTACGCGGGAGTAGCTCAGTTGGTAGAGCGCAACCTTGCCAAGGTTGAGGTCGAGAGTTCGAGACTCTTCTCCCGCTCCAGAATTCGGAGCACAGCACATAACCGGCTGTGTTCTCGTATCAAGTCTTCCTCCGGCGAGGTAGCAAAGCGGTTATGCAGCGGCCTGCAAAGCCGTCTAGGTCGGTTCGACTCCGATCCTCGCCTCCATAAAATCAAGTACTTAGCGTCATTTAAACAAACTGAGCATGGTTTGTCACCTCTCAAAAAAAGCGGTGCACCTCTCGTCGCAGCGGCCATCTGGTCTTCGCACGTTTGAGCGGTGACCGTATGATTGACGTATGGCCTACGTCAAAAAAACACCGTCCGGTACCTACCAGCTCTGCATTCGTAACCGTATGCTGCCCAAGCCTTTGTGGGCGACCTTCGATTCAAAGGCAGAGGCGGAGTCTTATGGCCAGCAGCTCGAGGCGTTGTTAAAGCAGGGCATCGTTCCTTCCACGCTGCTCGAGCGCCCGACGCCAAAGCAGGAAACCTGGACAGTCACGCGGTGCATCGTCGAGTACCAGCGGCACAACGCGCTGGCGCTCTCCGAGGTCAAGCTGCTCGACACGATCCAGCCCCAGCTTGCCACGGTGGCGACCGGCTACCTGAACTATGACTGGGCCGAAAGCTGGATACGCAGCATGAAGCGCGACGCGAACTTGTCGCCGTCGACGATCCGGCACCGCCAAGGCGCGCTGGCGCGGTGTTTCGACTGGATGGTCCGCAGGCACCCCGAGATCATGGTGCAAAACCCGCTGCGGTTGCTCAAGCGCGGTTTTTCCACCTACACGCCCGACGATGTCGCTTTCCTCGCCCGACAAGGCAGGGGGCCAAAGTTCGCCGAAGAGCGCGACCGCCGGCTCGGTATCGAGGAGGAGGCGCGGATCCGCGAAGTGCTGGCCGACCGGCCGGTGGAGCTGACTTTTTTTATCCTGGCGCTGGAGACGGCCATGCGCATGCGCGAGTGCTACACGCTCGACCTGACACAAATAAACCTCGAGCAGCGCACCATCTACCTCGACCGCAGCAAGAACGGCGACCGGCGCCAGGTACCGCTATCCTCCACGGCCATCAGAGCGCTGGCAGACCACATGACGAACGACCGCGCCGCCATCAAGGAGCGCAGCGGACGGCTGTTCCCCTACTGGAGTGGCGCGCGGGCGGTGAAGGAACTCGATATCGTCACCCGCGACCTGTCGCGCGTGTTCGCACTGGTGTTCGAAGCGGCCGGCGCGCCAACGCTGCACTTCCACGATCTGCGCCACGAAGCGACGTGCCGGCTCTACGAAAAGACCAAGCTGACCGACGTGCTCATTGCGCGCATTACCGGCCACCGCGACCTGCGCCAGCTCAAGCGGTATGCGAGCCTGCGCGGCAGCGATCTGGCCAGCCATCTCTGGTAGAGGATTACCTGGTGCCGGTGGGCGCGGAAAGGGGAGATGGCTCCGGCAGCGATGGCAGCACGGGAAGTTCGCGCCGCTTGCGCGATGCAGGCCGTGGCACCAGCAGGGCGGCAGGCGCGGGCAGCGAGGCTGCGCGTTGTGCCTGCAGACGCAGCGCGGTGTCGTGCCTGACGCGCTCGCGCAGAAAATCGAGGATGTCGGTACGCAGGAAAACCCAGGACTTGCCAATCTTCGTGCCCGGCAACTCGCCCTTGCGGGCGAGCGCCAGCACCGTCTCCACGTCCGCATGGAGCAGGGTGGCCGCACCCAGGGCGTTGAAAGTGTCCTGGGCTTCCATGGTCAAGCACCGTGTGACGATTGCGCGTTGTCGCTCATGGCCTCCACCGACAGCGCCGGCACGATGACATCGCCCCGGAAAAGATGGTCGCGAAATTCCAGCGCCTTGCGATAGCCGTCGTTGAAGTGTGCCACGGTGCGCATCGGGACCGTCTCGCGCAGGGAGCGGCCTCTCGGCTTCTCGGCCGCATACGCCGTGTGCACCGGGTGCATGTCGTGCTCGAGGGCCACCACCAGGGCGTAGGGTTCGCCGTCCGACTGGAAACTGTAGGTGCCGCCTGCACCGGTTCTCAGCGCGGTGTCGACGGCTGCGCGCAGCTCGAGCAGCGCGACCCTGTCCCCCACGATGGCGCCGACTTCGTCCCAGCGCGATGGTCCCATGAAATGCAGCATACGTTCGCTCATCATAGCCTCCTGGCGTGGCGCGGAACTGCCGCGCGATCAGTATGTCGAAATGACGACACCAGTATGCGAGGGCTGGCGTACGCGGCCAAGCGAAAGGCGACGGAAATATCGAATGCATCAAACCGCTCGCACGCTGCTGCGCGGGCCGAACTTCACCGGCTAAATTCACCGGGGTGGCGATCAGCATTGATGGATATCAATTGAGTCTTGGTGGCGTCAGGCAACATTGCCCCGTGATCCACCAGCAGGATGCCCCATGCTCCGTTATGTTCCCTTCGCCGTCATTCCGCGCCTGCGCCAGGCAAGCTGCCTGCAGAGGGTGCAAACGGCGCCCTCTGCATGGCCTGCCATGCGTGCTGCAATGCGCGCCAAAGCATGGATGGAGGTGAGCGCGATGTCCTTCAGGATGGTGACCGTGGTGGCACACCGTGGTGGTCAGCTTGCCTGCTGCTAAGAAGATGGCGAGCGGCGTGACCCTTTCGGGGAGCGGCCATCCCCTGCAACTGCCGCTTGAGCTGATCGACGAGGATCCGCTGCAGCCAAGGGCAGCGGACAGTCCGGGTTTTGCTGCGGGCAGCCTGCGCGAGCTGGCGGAATCGATCCGGCGGCGCGGCATCAAGACGCCGGTGTCCGTGCGCCGCCACCCCCGGCAGCCTGGCCGCTACATCATCAATCATGGCGCGCGCCGCTATCGCGCGGCGCGCCTGGCCGGGATGCAAACCATTCCCGCCTTTGTCGATGATGACTACAACGAAGCCGACCAGGTCATCGAAAACCTGCACCGCAATGACCTGACCGCGCGCGAGATCGCCGACTACATCGGCCGCGAGCTGGCGCGTCGACTGCGCAGGAAGGACATCGCACAGCGGATCAGCAAGTCTGCCGCCTACATCACGCAGCACGCAGCGCTGCTCGACCTACCGGAGCCAATTGCCGAGGCGTTCAACACAGGGCGCGTGCGTGACGTGACGTTGATCAACGAACTTGTGTCGGTCTACAAGGTGGAGCCTGAGACCGTGGGCGGATGGTTAGCGGAACCGGGCCAGGAGGTTACGCGCGGCACGGTGCGCCTGCTGCGCGAATTCCTGTGCCAGGAGCCCGTCCACGATGCCATCGTTGACGCCGCTATCGCCAATGCCGTACCAGTCGCGGAAGCAGGCGTATCAGCGAGGATAGTCGTATCCGCTTTCCATGGCGTGCTCATGTTCGAGCACGAGGGCAGAGCTTGTACGCCGCTGCTGCGGCGACGACCATCCGGACCTGCGGTGGTATGGGTGCGCTACGCGGATGGCGGCGTCGCTGAGGCACCTCTGGCGGCGCTGCGGGTATCAGGTTGGGCATCTCCGCTTGAGAGCTGATGGCGGCGTCTGTACAAAGTTGGTGTGGTAATAATAAGAATATTATTCCTATCGTCGAAATATTATTACTACTGTTCTTATTTGATCTGTCGCAAGCCTGAGCGTCGTGAGAGGAATACTCTTATTACCGAAGGAGGGGACGATCATGCACCACGACGCCGACAGCACCGCCCGCATCATGGCCGCCGCAGACGAGTTGTTCGAGCAGGGAAACCGCGCCCAGTTTCCGAGGGTTGACGCTGTGCGCAAGGCAGCGCACGTCAGCATGAACGATGCCACCAACGTCATGAAGCAATGGCGCCGTGCGCAACTGGCCGGCCGCGGGCCAGCCCCGGTCGAGGTACCTCCAGCCCTGCACGACATCCATCGCGCCGGGCTAGAAACACTGTGGCTTGCAGCGCAGGAGCATGCCAGCCAGAGCATGGCGGCCATGCGGGTTGCGTGGGATGCGGAGCGCGCCGAAAATGAACAGCTGAACTGCGAAATGGTCGCAGCTTTCGAGGCACAAACAACCGAACTGGAACATGCCAATGCCGAGCATGCGGCTTACCAGCAGCGCATCGCCCAGCTGGAAGCCGAAGCTCATGCGCACGTGGAATCAGTCTCCCGCATGGAGACGAAGCTGAACGCAGCGGAGGCCGAGTCCCGCACCCATGCCGCGCGCGCGGCAGAGATCGAACGGCGCGCGCAGGAACTACGTGTCGAACTCGACCGTTCCCACGCAGCGAACGCTGCCCAGGTGGCGAAGGAAGCGGCGAGCCAGGCGGAGCTGGCTACGGTCCGCGCCGAGATGCTGCACTTGATGCAGATGGTTTCGGGTGCGATCGGCGACAGAATTCCCTTGGCAAAAGACTACAGTGAACGGAAGCGGCAGTGACCGCGCGAACGCTCCATGCAGGGAGAAATAGATGAACGAGAGGGTCTTGGTAATGAATGGCCAGCGCCTGCTGCAGAGCGAGAGCGACGGCAAATGGGTGACCAACAAGGTCGACAAGGCGGGCCAGCTCAAGCCAGGCATTTACCGCCTCGATGCCGCCCAGCCGGCAGACAAGACCAAGGCCCATCTTGGCGTGATCGTCCACGCGGACCGGCAGTCCGTCTTCCAGCAGTCGGGGCAGTCGCTCATCAGGCACGACGCCGGCGCGTTCGCGCAGCAACCCGCGCACGGCGAAGCGGCATGGATCGAGTACGGGCAGGGTAGCGCCACCTGCGAGCAGGAAGGGCAGCAAGCGCGGCGCGGCAGGAGGCGCTAGCGGCCGCCGCTGGCATGTCTGCCACGCCAGGGCGAAATGCGTGCAATGGAGGTCGCATCACACCATGTACAACCAGATATTTTTCACCAACGTCCTGCGCACGCTCGACGAACAGGGCTTGACCAAGAGCGAGCTGGCCGAGAGGGCCGGTATCTCGGTATCTTTCCTGTCCGACCTGACCAACGCCAAGGCGAACCCCTCTCCCAAGGTGCTCGACGCGATCGCCCGCGCCCTCAACACCGCGCTGCCGGCTTTGCTGGAGATCACCGACCTCGACGAGGCCACCATGGCGTCGCTGATGGGTGGTCAAGCGAGCCAGAGCTTGCCGGAAGGGCTGGTGCGTGTGACTGCTCTGCTTACGCCGTTTCAGGCGTTTACGGTCAAGCGCTGGGACGGGGAAAATCGCAGAAAGCTCAAGCGCTGAAATGCAGCATCGACATGGCGCGAGACAGGCGCCGTGCGCAGATATTTCAAACTACATTCCGTAATGGCGGGCGCTGTTTTGTTCTGGACTGCTACGTCTTCAGGCGCACTGGCAGCGGAGACGGGCCAGGGCCGCCAACCCTCGCGAAGTTACGGAACTCGCCGTTCCAGAGTGCAATGACGACGGTATCCGTGACGACCTGAAAGCCTCCGTGACCAAGACATTCGGGGTGATGCGCGTGTGCTGCGCCGTGCAGAATGGCTTGATCGCGTCGTGGTACGCACTTGGTGCAACCGATGCCCGGCCTTTGTCAAGTGCGTATTTGATGGCCATACGTTGGTCGGACTGCTTGAGCGGGCTGGTACGCGAAAGTAAATGAATTGACTTTCGTGCGATCAAGAAGTTGTCACGCATGATTGCAATACGCGTGAACGCATCTCCGCGATGCATACACCGCGCAACGCTCGCTTATCCGCTGGCTGGCGTAGGTCGGCAATACCGAGTGGTACCAGGCATTCAACATCAACCTGCGGCAATTTTCTGCAGGTCCAGCTTCATGATCGCCACCCGATTGATTAGTGAATACTAGTAATTAGAAATTAAATATATCGTATCCAAAATCTGGCGCTAACTCCAAGGAGTGCTCCCATCCCCAAACACCAGATACTTATCTCAAAAGTTTTATCCAGCAGATTAGCAATTATTACGCCTGTCACCGCTCCGATAATCCCGTTTAAAAAAGCTGCAAGCCAATTTGAATTGGAAAAGAAAAAGTCAAAAAGGTTCACCACAGCCAGCGAAAATCCCAGAAGAGCTGCCGCGATCAATTGTGGTTTGGAAATTGCCCATCCTTTCATCAGGCTGATTGAGAACACGCTGACCATCGGGAAAAAAAACAGCATAAACCACGGGTTTCCAAAAACTCGTTTCATTGCCTTATCTCCAGTTCATTCACGTTTTCTGACCTTATTTATGCTCTTAGCTTGCCGCTCCTTCGCCTTCCGATCATGCGCTTTCTTTTCTATCACTTCCTTTTTTAAAATTTTTGTTACTGCTGTGTTCATTCCCTGAATGAACAAGAGGTCTTTCATTGTAAGCTCTCCAAATTTCTCCGCGAGGTAAACAGATGACCCTGCCGATTTGTACACACCCCACCACCCAAGCCCAACGGCTCCGGATGCTGCTGACAATCCTATTGAAATCCAGTTAAGTTCATTTATAGAACGGTCCATAAAAAGCATCTGGTAGCCTATATCAGCGCCAGCGCCCACCACAATACCGAAGCACATCGGGCAATTTCCCGTCGGATTGGTTAGGCTTAATGGATTGACAATAACATACGCATACGTGTTAGTACCACCCAGTATTCCAAGTGCGCCGCTTTGGAGATATCGGCCCAGCGACGCGTCGTAATACCGATGCCAGTTATACCACAGGCCAGACTCAATGTCGTAGTACTACCCAGGGAAACCAATTGGCAATCTGGCCTTCCCCCATCAGGACGGACACTTTCGATAGGTATGATGTTCCTATCGGAGGTATCAAATGGCACGTGAAAGACGAGTATTTTCAGAAGAGTTTAAGCGCGAAGCAGTCAAGCTGGTAGGCCAGCCTGGTGCGAGCAAGGCGGCGATAGCCCGTGACCTTGGCATTGGCGCCAATTTGCTGGGACGGTGGTGCAGAGACGCCAACGTCGATGCAGAGGTCGCAGTCGGGCGCGAGAAAGTGTCGGCCCAGGAGTACGAGCGTATGCGGCGCGAGCTTGCGAAGGTCAAGATGGAGCGCGACATATTAAAAAAGGCGCAGCCGACCTCAAGTGAAGTACGGCTTCATCGCCAAATATCGAACCATCTGGCCGACGCGAACGATGTGCCGGCTACTCGGCGTATCGAGCAGCGGCTTTTACGATTGGCTTGGGCGGCCGGCGAGCGCTCACGAGCGCGAGAATGCCGAGCTCCTCAAGGCAATCAAGGATAGTCACGAAGCCAGCGATGGCACATATGGTTCACCGCGCGTAGTGCGAGACCTTATCGACGCTGGTTTCACCTGTAGCGAGAACCGTGTGGCACGGTTAATGAGCGCTGCTGGCATTAAGGCTCGTCACAAGCGGCGTCGAGCACCAGGGCAGCTTGATTCCCCTGTCCATGCCATTGCGCCGAATCTGCTGGACCGGCAATTTGAAGCGACAGGGCCGAACCAGAAATGGGCAGCAGACTTTACCTACGTGTGGACCGGCGAAGGCTGGCTATTCGTTGCTGTCGTCCTCGACCTGTACTCACGGCGTGTGGTGGGCTGGTCGATGCAACCGACGATGACGGCGCAGCTCGTAATGGATGCACTGATGATGGCTATTTTCCGTCGCGGCCGTCCTCGTGCCGTGCTGCATCATTCAGACCAGGGAGCGCAAGGCGGATTCAACCGGTCCTCGCAACACCCTAAATCAAGGAGGTGTTTATGGGACGACCCGCGAGGTGGATGGAAAAATTGACGGGGCGTGGAGCGATGCGCTCACCAGGTGCGCCGTCGCATCGCCGCGAAACAATGCGGCTATTCTGGGAGCAAATAACAACTGGCATTACGAGTGAGAAGGCTGCTGAGGCGGTGGGCGTTTCTCAAGCGGTTGGGACGCGATGGTTCCGCCATAATGGCGGCATGCCACTTTCTATTTTGAGCCCGGTTTCCGGGCGGTACTTGTCGTTCGCGGAGCGAGAAGAAATCGGACTTCTTTCGTGCCGAGGTGCTGGAGTACGCGAGATTGCTCGTCTTATCGGACGCAGTGCATCAACGGTTTCCCGCGAACTGACACGTAACGCTGCAACTCGCGGCGGTCGACTTGAGTATCGAGCTTCGGTCGCGCAGTGGAAGGCAGAGCTGGTTGCCAAGAGACCTAAACCTTCGAAACTGGCAATCAATGAACGCTTGCACGACTACGTTCAAGACCGTCTTGAAGGTAGGATTCGAGACGCCAATGGTCGTCAAGTTTCTGGGCCGCAGCAAGCGCCGTTCATTGGGAGAAACAAGCCGCATCGCGGTGACCGTAAATGGGTCAGTGGTTGGTCGCCCGAACAAATTTCTAACCGGCTGAAGACCGATTTCCCTGACGACGAATCTATGCGCATTTCTCACGAAGCCATTTATCAAGCACTCTATATCCAAGGACGAGGGGCCCTCAGGCGCGAGTTGGTTAGTTGTCTGCGCACTGGACGGGCGTTGCGCGTGCCGAGGGCAAGGGCCCAAGCTAAGGCTTGGGCACACGTCAGGGAGGATGTGATGATCTCTAAGCGGCCCGCAGAGGCCGAAGATCGTGCTGTGCCAGGGCATTGGGAAGGTGACCTGATCATTGGCCTAAACCGATCCGCGATCGGCACCTTGGTCGAGCGATCAAGCCGATTTACGATGCTTGTCCACCTGCCTCGTGAGGACGGCTACGGGTTGGTGCCGAGGATGAAGAATGGCCCCGCCCTCGCTGGCTACGGAGCTGTAACGATGGCTAATGCGCTCAAGAATACCGTGACCGACATGCCTGCCCTTTTGTGGCAGTCGTTGACTTGGGATCGCGGTAAGGAACTATCTGATCATGCCCGCTTCACAGTTGAATCAGGGGTGAAGGTATTCTTTGCCGATCCACATAGTCCATGGCAGCGCGGTACAAACGAAAACACGAATGGCCTCCTGAGGCAATACTTCCCAAAGGGAACAGACCTGTCTCGGTGGAGCGCTCATGAAATCCAAGCCGTTGCTAATGCATTGAATTCCAGACCACGAAAAACACTGGGTTGGAAAACTCCGGCCGAAGCACTGGACGAGTATCTAAAATCTGCTCAATAATCTGGTGTTGCGAGGACCGGTTGAATCCGCCCAATACACGAGCGAGAATTTTCAGCGGCTACTCGAATCCCACGGCATCGTTTGTAGCATGAGCCGTCGCGGTAACTGCTGGGACACTGCAATGGAAAGCTTCTTCTCGACGCTTAAGACCGAACGTCTTAGCAAAAAGCACTACCGGACCAGAGATGATTTGCGGGCAGATGTGTTCGACTACATCGAAAGGTTTTACAATCCACGTCGGCGTCATTCCACTATCGGCTACATTAGCCCGATTCAGTTTGAAAATTTAAAATGCGCCTAGCGGGAGTGTCCGTGACGATGGGGGAAGGCCAGTGATAAGGCCAGTGATATGAGATCGACAAATCGGTGTGGGCGTCTCCCGTGGCTTCTAATTGGCTTGCCGCTGCTGGTTGCCACCCTGACATGGTTGGGTGTGGAAGCCATGTTGCATTGGGCCGAGAAGGCGGCGCTAGAGGCACACAATGCGCGATTCGCTTGTTGGGTAAGCGTCAGTCGAAGTTGTCCTGCGTTTTCAATCGAAATTGAGGTCGCCTTGGCGTGCCCGCAGGTGGAACAGGACTGTCGGGCGCGCGGCTTCGATGCTGCTGCGGACAATGCGCATACTGAGTACATACGTTGGCTGCAATGGTCCGGATGGGCGAAGCTGACCCTGATAGCTGCGAGTCTGGCAACGGTCGTCGCATGGGGCTGTCGCGTGCTGTTTCGTCGAAAACGTAGTGGCATACACGACCACGCCCGTGGTCAGCATGCCGAGTAAAGCTCTTGCGCAACGCGTTGCTTCCCCGCGCTACACGCTGGCTGTCTTTGCCAAGTAAATAGACGCCGGCCGAATCCGGATCGGCCTCGCCGGGCTCGATCACGGCTTCCTGATCGTAGACACGTTCCATGTTACCCGTCAAGAAAGTAGAGGCGTTGCCTTGCCGTCCCCTGTTCCTTGACGTTTCCGCGCGATAGAAGTCTGGCGCGCAGCGCATCGAACTGCTGCCAGTCTCTTACTGCAACCGCGAAGTCCACGTCATAGGTTGCTCTTCTCGCGACGATGCCGAGGTCGTTGCGCTCGATGCGATCGACGATACGCATGTCGATACGATGTTCAACGTAAAAAGGCATGGTGTTCAGTGTGCAGAAAGCACTGCCGCTAATGGCCGCGGGCGGTATGGTCGTCCTCAACGGCTCCATCGCTGGCAGTAAAGGTCTGCCAGGCCAGTCTCTTTATAACGCCAGCAAGGCAGCGGTACGCTCGTTCGCCCGATGCTGGACGACTGACCTCAAGAAAGCGGGGCATCCGGGGGAACGTGGTATCGCCTGGCGGAACAGAAACGCGCCTGAGCCAGGGCATCTGCTACCCGTGCCGTTCCAGGCGCATCGCACTGCGTTGCAAGTACTGCCGCAGGCGTTCGGCCAGCAGCTCAGCTTCCGCCAGCAGGTGCGGGCACGCGGCGCCTGGTGCGCTGGCCCCGGTGGGGCTGATCAGTTCGCCGCGGTAAATGCTGGCGAAACTGGTGTAGCGCAACTGGAAGTGCCAGCGCGAGGTCAGTACCTCGAACACCTGCGCGCACTGGCGCCGCATCATCTGGTAGGTGACCACCAGGTAGCGCTGTTCCGGTAGCGTTTGCAGGGTGTCGAGAATGGCGCGGTTGTAAGCGATCCAGGCGCGCAGGTAGCGGTTGTAGTATTTGCGCTGGTGCTGGCGTACCCGCAGCGGCCGGTACACGGTACGCCAGGCCAGCGCCACCAGCGGGCCGCGTGACCGGTACTTTTCATCGAGGTACAAAAAATCGCGCTTGAGCAGCGAGTGCGTCACTTCCTGGAAATCGCGCAGCACTACCAGGTAACGGGCGCCGGGCAGCAACTGCGCATAGGTGTCGAGGAACAGGCTGGTGCGGGGTTCCTTCCAGCCCCACTGGCGATACCTGGCGTTCTTGTGCTCGATCATCGCCTGCATCTGCTCGCGCTCTTCATGGCTGGGCGTGATGGCGTAGGGGCCATGCAGGCCGGCCGCGTCGGCGCCGCCGGCGCGCAGGATGGTTTCATGCAGGTGCAGAAATTCCAGGTCTTCGAAGTGGCCTTCGACATTGCCCTTGCCGGCGCCTACCAGGTGGTCGCCGAGCGGCAGGCCGCAGGCGTGCAGCCACTGCGCCATCAGCGACGTGCCGGAGCGGTGCATGCCCGCTACCACCAGGATATCGTTGGTCATCTCAGGCCTTCCGGCGCCGCGCCACCGCGGTCTGGCACAACACGTAATCGCAGATGCGCGCAGTGCAGTCGGCAATGCTGGTCTCACGCGTATGCAGATACAGGTCTGGTTCCGACGGCCGCTCGAACGGGTCGTTGACGCCGCTCAGGCATTGCAGCTTGTCGGCAGCGTCGTCGGGCAGGCTGGCGCGGCGGTACAGGCCCTTGGTGTCGCGCCGTTGCAGTTCGTCGAGGTCGCAGTCGATGAAGACGATCTTGACGTTGGGGTAGCTGGCCACCAGTTCCTTGCGCACTTCGTCATACGGGCTGATGGCGCTGATGATGGTGACGATGCCGTGCGCGGCGAACTTGTCGGCGATGAAGCCGAGGCGGCGCAGATTCTCGCTGCGGTCCGCGCGCGAAAAGCCCAGGTCCGTAAACAGGCGCGCCCGGTAGGGGTCGCCGTCCACGACTTCGACCGGCACGGCGCACTGGTGCAGGCGGCGTTGCACGCTGTGGGCCAGCGTCGATTTGCCGGCGCCGGACAAGCCGCAAAATAATAAGATCATGGTAGCCTCGGAAAAAGATAAGCAGCGCGCCGCTGTGGAGCCGGAAATCACTTCCGGGGCGCCAAGCTTAACAAGCGGTGGGCCGTGACCAGCCGTCAATTACCGTTTGATACACCTTGTATCGTTGCTGTTGCAGTGCGCCCGGTACAGCAACACTCCGTTGACAATATGCGGGTTTGCGTTAATTTTTGATAAAACCTGATAAGACCACCGCGCTGCCTGTCTGCGACAAAATGCCCTGGTCTCAATGCGTTTCAACTGGCGTCCGTGCGTTAAAATAGCCGGATGCACACGTCCCGACAACGCCGATCTTTCCTCGCATGGCTGCTTTGCGCTGCCATGCTGATGACGGCATTGATGCCGGCCTTGTCGCGCGCGTTTGCGCCGGAGCGGACGGCCAGTCCCGCGTGGCTCGAGATCTGTTCGGCCATGGGCACCCGCTATATCAAGGCGCCCGGTGCCGACAGCCCGGACACGCAGGACGGCACCGGCAAGCGCGCCGGCGCCATGAACGACTGCCCGTATTGCCGCGTGCATGCCGACCTGCCGGTACTGCCGCCGTCGCCGCTGGCGGTGCCGCAATTTATCGTCCTTCCTGAACGGCCTGCGCTGTTCTACCGTGCGCCCAAGCCGCTGTATGCGTGGGTGGTGGCACACCCGCGCGGTCCACCGGCCGCCTGATATCCCGCATTGCCTGTTCCAGGGGACGCCGTACCGGCGCCCTGGCCGAGGTCCGCCCATGGCGGCCAGGATATTTTTGCGCGTATCGGTATCGCTACCACGCACACTTTCCATGCCCACTCTCATCCAGACTCATTACCATTTTTCCGTGGCTCGCGCCACCGTTGTCACCATGCTTGCCTGCGGCGCGCTGGCCCTGCCGTGGTACTCCGCCATTGCCGCTCCCGCTGCCGCAGCGGACGGTGCCAGCGGAGACAGCACCTTGCCCACCGTCGTCATCACCGCCCGCGACGACAGCGGTGGCCTCCATACTGCCGCCGGCACCGGCTCCAACCTCGACCTGTCCCGCTTCGACACCCCGGCCAGCGTGGACGCCATCACCCGCCAGCAGCTCGAGCAGCGCGGCGACCGCAGCCTGGTCGATGCCATCACCCGCGCACCGGGCGTGAGCGCCATGCCGCATCCGGGCAATGGCGGCTCGTCGGTGGCCGCGCGCGGCTTTACCGACACCTTGTCGGTCATGCGCCTGTACGACGGCATGCGCCAGTACGGTGGCGCCGGGCTGACGTTCCCGTTCGATACCTGGGCCATCGAGCGCGTGGAAGTGCTGCGCGGGCCGGCGTCCGTGATCTACGGCGACGGCGCCATCGGCGCGGTGATCAACGTGGTGCCGAAGCAGCCCACGCGCGGCGCCATCGAGACCGACGTGCAGGCAGGCTTTGGCACCGAGCACAGCCGCCGCCTTGCCATCGGCAGCGGCGGCGCCCTTGACGAACGCTGGTCGTACCGCTTCGACGCCAGCACCGACCGGTCGGACGGCTGGGTGGACCGGGGGCGGTACAGCAACCGTGCCGTCTCCGGCGCGCTGCGGCTCGACATCTCGCCCCGCCTCAACGTGCGTCTGAGCGCGGCCCGGGGCCGGCAGGAACCGATGCAATATTTCGGCACGCCACTGGTGAACGGCAAGCCCGATCCGGCGCTGGCAACGAAGAACTACAACGTCGCCGACAGCGTGATGCAGTACGACGACCGCTGGCTTGACGCTTTGTTGAACTGGACCCCGAACGACAGCACGACCATGCGCAGCCGCTTCTACAACATCGACAGCAGCCGCCACTGGCGCGATGTCGAAGCGTATGCCTACAACACCGCCACCGGCCTGATCGACCGCTCCGACGCCACCGAGATCTATCACGACCAGTCGCAGACCGGCAACACCACCGACGCCGCCTTCAAGGGGCAATTACTGGGGCTGGACAACCGCTTCGCCCTCGGCTTCGACATCAATTCCAGCGCGTTCAAACACACCAACAACACCTACGTTGGCGACGCCACCCCGGTCGATCCGTACCACCCGGACCCTGGCTGGTTCGCCAGCCCGGTGCCGACCATTCCGCGCTATGCCAGCAAGGCGCGCCAGTACGCGGTGTTTGCCGAAAACCGGCTGGCATTGACCGGCCAGTGGTCGCTGCTGGCGGGCGTGCGCTACGACCACGCCAGCGTGCGCCGCACCGACCTGGTGGCCGACCGCCTCGCTTACGATAAAACCTTCAGCAACGTCGGCTGGCGTCTGGGCACGGTGTACCAGGCCACGCCGTCGCTGGCGCTGTATGGCCAGGTGGCCAAGGCTGCCGATCCGATCAGTTCGCTGTTCTTCCTGTCGGCCGCCAATAGCGCGTTCAAGAACGCCACCGGCCGCCAGGTGGAAGTGGGCGTCAAGCAGGCCTTTGCGGCCAATACCGCCGAATGGACGCTGGCCGTGTACGACATCACCAAGAACAACCTGCTCACGCGCGACCCCGCCAATCCGAGCCGCAGCCTGCAAGTGGGCGAGCGCACGTCGCGCGGCGTGGAGGCCACGGTGATGGCGGCTTTGCTTCCCGGCTGGCGCGTGGAGGCGAATGCCACGCTGCTGCGCGCGCGTTTCGCGGACTTCAGCGAAGCCTCTGGCGGCGTGCTGGTCTCGCGGGCCGGCAATACGCCGCCGGACGTGCCGCAGCGCCTGGCCAACCTGTGGCTGCACCACGAACTGGCGCGCGGCTGGACCGCCAGCGCCGGCCTGCGCTACGTGGGCGAGCGCAATGCGGACAATGCCAATACGCTCAAGCTGCCGTCGTACGCGGTGACCGATGCGACGCTGCGCTGGAAGGTCTCCGGCGCCACCAGCGTATCGCTGCGGGTAGCCAATCTGTTCGACCGGCGCTATTTCACCACGGCGTATTACACGCCCACCCAGTGGTTCTACGGCCAGGACCGGCGCGCAGACCTGGTCGTCGACCACCGCTTCTGACGGAGACGGGCAATGCGCCGCATCCTGTACCTGATCCATCGCTGGACGGGGATCGCCATGTGCGCACTGATGGCGCTATGGTTCGTCAGCGGCATGGTGATGCTGTTCGTCGGCTATCCCAAGCTCACGCCCGCCGAACGGCTGGCCGCCTTGCCGCTGCTGGCCGCCGACTGCTGCATCGAACCGGCGCAGGCGCTGGCGCGCAGCCATCACCCGGCTGCGGTGCAAGCCATCACGCTGACCTCGATCGCCGGCCGTGCGCATTACCAGCTGCTGGAGCAGGATGGCCGCACCACGCAGGTGGATGCTGCGACCGGCGCGCTTGCGCCGAAGCCCGATGCGCAGGCGGCGGTGACGGCGGCACGCATGTTCAAGCCTGGCGCGCCGGCCCGTTACGCGGGCCTGGTGGAGGAAGACCGCTGGACCCACTCGCGCGGACTGAACCCGCACCGGCCGCTGCACGTGGTGGAACTTGATGACGACGCGGCCACGCGCGTGTACGTGTCGTCGGCAACGGGGCAGGTGATGCTTGATGCCCCGCGCGCCGAGCGGTACTGGAACTTCGCCGGCGCCTGGCTGCACTGGCTGTACATGCTGCGCCAACAGAACACCGATCCGGTGTGGACCTGGACCCTGATCGGCCTGTCCGCCGTGGGCGTGCTGTCGGCCGTGACGGGGATGGTGAACGGCGTGCAACGCTGGCGGTTCAAGGGCCGCTACAAAAGCGGCGCGCGCACGCCGTACCGCGAGTTCGCCATGCGCTGGCATCACGTGCTGGGGCTTGGCTTCGGACTGGTGCTGTGCACCTGGATGTTCAGCGGCCTGATGTCGATGAATCCGCTGGGTGTGTTCAATGCGCGGGGAGCAAAGCCCGATGCGGCAGCCATGCAGGGCGGCGCGCCGGCCAGCGTGCGCCTGACGCAGCCGGTGGTGCAAGTGCTGGCGCTGTTGCACGCGCAGTCGTTTGCGCCGCGCGAACTGGAATGGCGCGTGCTCGGTGGCGCCCCGTTCATCGTGGCGCGCGATGGCCACAACGATACGCGCATCGTTGTGGCCGGCGGTCACGGACTGACCACGGCGAAGCAGTGCGACACGCAAATCGGGATAACTTGCGACGACGGACTGACGGTGACGAAGCAGTGCGACACGCGCATCTCCGCAATCTGCGGCGACGGACTGACGGTGACCAAGCAGTGGGAGCCGGCGCGTCTGGAGGCGGTCGCGCGCAAGCTGCTGCCTTACCCGGTCAGTGCGTTCGAGCTGGTGACGAAGGCCGACGCGTATTACTACCAGCGCGGCGACGCCTCCATGTACGGCGGCAACGAGCGGCGCCTGCCGGCCTTGCGCGTGGTGTTCGACGATCCGGGGCATACCTGGGTGTATCTCGACGCGGCCACCGGCCAGGTGGCGCTGAGCATCGACAGTACCCAGCGGATAGGGCGCTGGCTGTTCAATTTTTTGCACAGCTGGGACGTGCCGGCGTGGCTGTCGCCAGTGCATGGCGCGGCGCGCATCGCGGTGCTGATCGCGCTGAGCGCGGGCGGCTTGCTGCTGAGCGCCACGGCAGTCGTGATCGCGGCGCGACGATTGCGGCGCATGGCGTGAGCGTGCTGCCGGCTCGGGCGTGACCGGCAGCGCGCTCACATCCAATGCCTCGGGCGGCTTGCGCCTCGATCTTTCGCGCCGCGTGGTGCGAATTGAGTCATTTCGATAGTTGTTGAATTGTCGTAGGTTTTGCAGGTAAAATACTTTGACTATCGTTGAACTATGAAAGTAAAGCCATGGAAACCAGGCAAGTTCTCGCCGCGCTGTCGGCCATCGCCCAGGAAAGCCGGCTGGCGATTTTCCGGTTGCTGGTGCAAGTCGGCCCCGATGGCATGGCCGCCAGCAAGATCGCCGAACAGCTCGACATTGCGCCATCGTCGCTGTCGTTCCACCTGAAGGAGCTCGTGCACGCCGGCCTGATCACGTCGCGCAGCGAGGGCCGCTTCGTGATCTACGCGGCCGACGTGGCCGTGATGAATGGCCTGATCGGCTACCTCACCGAAAACTGCTGCGGCGGCGCGCCGTGCGGGCCGGCCGCCTGCGCCACCGCCAGCATCCCGGAGAAGACACGTGCAAAATAAACCCTGCCACATTCTGTTCCTCTGCACCGGCAACTCGTGCCGCTCGGTGCTGTCGGAGGCGATTTTCAACCACCTGGCGCCAGCGGGGTGGCGGGCGCTCAGCGCCGGCAGCCAGCCGGCCGGCCAGTTGCATCCGCACGCGGTCGCGCTGCTGCACGCCAGGGGCATATCCACCGACGGCTATTACAGCAAATCGTGGCATGACCTCGACGTCACGCCTGATATCGTCATCACCGTGTGCGGCAGCGCCGCCGGCGAAACCTGCCCGGCCTACCTCGGGCCGGTCGTGCGCGCACACTGGGGCGTGGACGATCCCAGCCACGTGGTGGGCACGCCAGCGCAGATCGACACCGCGTTCGACCACGCTTACCGCCTGATCCGCGCCCGCATCGAAGCTTTCCTGGCATTGCCGCTGGCGCAGCTGCTTGGTGACCGCGCTGCGCTCAAGGCGGCGCTGGACACCATCGGCGCCTTGCAGCGCAACTGACACGGGAAACACCATGCTCATTGCCGTGCTGATTTTTCTTGTCACCTTGACCCTGGTGATCTGGCAGCCGCGCGGGCTCGGTATCGGCTGGAGCGCCGCTGCCGGCGCCGCCGCTGCCTTGCTGGCCGGAGTGATCGATGCCAGCGATATCCCGGTCGTGTGGCATATCGTCTGGAACGCCACCGGCACCTTTGTCGCGGTGATCATCATCAGCCTGCTGCTCGACCGGGCCGGCCTGTTCGAGTGGGCGGCGCTGCACGTGGCGCGGTGGGGGCAGGGCAGCGGCACGCGCCTGTTCGTGCTGCTGGTGCTGCTGGGCGCTGCCGTGGCTGCGCTGTTCGCCAACGACGGCGCGGCGCTGATCCTCACGCCCATCGTCATTGCCATGCTGCGCGCGCTGAAGTTTTCGGCGCAAGCCACGCTGGCATTCGTGATGGCGGCCGGCTTCATCGCCGATACCGCCAGCTTGCCGCTGGTGGTGTCCAACCTGGTCAACATTGTCTCGGCCGATTATTTCGACATCGGCTTTGCGCGCTACGCTGCCGTCATGGCGCCGGTCAACCTGGTGTCGGTGACGGCCACGCTGGGCGCGTTGCTGTGGTTCTTCCGGCGCGATATTCCAGCCACTTACGACGTGGCGTCATTGCGCGTGCCGCGCACCGCGATCCGCGACCGCGCCACGTTCAACGCCGGCTGGTCGGTGCTGGCGCTGCTGCTGGTGGGCTTTTTCTGGCTCGAGCCGCTCGGCGTGCCGATCAGCGCGGTGGCGGCCGGCGGCGCGGCGGTGCTGCTGGCAGTGGCCGCGCGCGGCCCGCACATTGCCACGCGCGCCGTGCTGGCCAGCGCACCGTGGCAGGTGGTGGTGTTCTCGCTGGGGATGTACCTGGTCGTCTATGGCCTGCGCAACGCGGGGCTGACGGCCTGTCTGACCGCTGCGCTCGACTGGTGCGCCGCCTACGGCGTGTGGGGCGCGGCGTTCGGCACCGGCATCCTGACCGCGCTACTGTCGTCGGTGATGAACAATATGCCCACGGTGCTGGTAGGCGCGCTGTCGATCGACGCCACCGCCACCCAGGGCGCCGTGCGCGAGGCCATGATCTATGCCAACGTGATCGGCAGCGACCTGGGGCCGAAAATGACGCCCATCGGCAGCCTGGCCACGCTGCTGTGGCTGCACGTCCTCGCCAGCAAGGACATCCGCATCTCGTGGGGCTACTACGTGCGCGTCGGCGTTGTGCTGACCGTGCCGGTCCTCGTGCTTACCCTGGCGGCGCTGGCAGCGCGGCTGTCCTGACGGCCGGTTAATCTGGGGATAATGTTCCCCGGATAGAGTTATTCCAACGCAACAATAACGTTGAGAATAATGCCATGCCAGATGTTCTTGCCAAATCTTATGCACCTGCCGCCACGCCGCGCACGGCGCCGGCAACCCCGCCGCAGTTCCAGGTCGAGACCTTCGTCCGTGGCCAGCCCGGGCGGCTCGAACTGGAAGCGTTCATCGCGCATGCCTTTTTCGATTCTTACGGTGCGGAGATCAGCCATTTTTGCGACGTGCTGCTCGGTTGCCGCGACGAGCAGGGGCGCTGGATGGCCGCGCTCGGCTATACGCTGGCCGCAGCCGGTCCGATGTTCCTGGAACAGTATCTCGATCACCCGCTCGAAGCGGCGCTGGGCGCGCGCATGGCGGACCCGGTGGCGCGCGCCGAGATCGTCGAAGTCGGCAATCTGGCTGCCGTCCATCCCGGTGCGGCGCGCGCGCTGATCGTCAGCACCACGCGCCTGTTGCACCAGCTCGGCCTGCGCTGGGTGGCCTTTACGGCCACGGTCAGCCTGCTCAATTCCTTTACCCGACTGCGACTCCAGCCCCAGGTGCTGGCGGTGGCGGACCCCGCGCGCCTGGCCGATACCGGCCGGCGCTGGGGCAATTATTATGAAACCCAACCCAAGGTGATGTATGGCGATATTCGATACGGCTATGGACAACTTGCTTGATGCGTACGCCCCCGGCGTGCCGGTGCTGACCGACGGCGTCACCGCGCTTGATGCCGACCAGGTGCGCGCCCGGGTCGCCCAGGTGTGCGCCGCGCTGGCGGCCCGCCGCTGGCCCGACGCCCCGGTGGCCATCCTGGCCGACAACGGCCCCGGGTGGCTGGTGGCCGACCTGGCCACTCAGCAGCTGGGCGTGACGCTGGTGCCGCTACCGCTGTTCTTCACACCGGCGCAATGGCACCACGTGCTGATGGAGAGCGGCTGCACGGCGCTGCTGTGCGCATTGCCGGAACAGGCCGCCGCACTCGGCTTCGGCGCGCAATCGCTGCTGACGGGGCCGCTGGGCCTGTACGAGGCGGCCACCAGGGCCGGCGGCGCGGCGTTGGGCGCCACGCAAAAAATCACGTTCACGTCCGGCACCACGTCCAGCCCCAAGGGCGTGTGCCTCGATGCAGACCAGCAGTGGCAACTGGCTGCCGCACTCCAGCACGGGCTGGCCGGACTGCAACTGCACCGCCACCTGTGCCTGCTGCCGTTCAGCGTGCTGCTTGAAAACATCGCCGGGCCGTACACGGCGCTGCTCAGCGGCGCCACCGTGATCTGCCCGCCGCTGGCCGAGACCGGGCTGTCCGGCGCCAGCCAGTTCGATCCGCAGCGCTGCCTGGCGGCCATTGCGCGCTACCAGGCGCAGAGCATCATCGTGCTGCCGCAGATGCTGCAGGCGCTGGTGGCGGTCACCGCCGACCACGATCCGCGCCTGGCCAGCCTGCGCTTTGTCGCCGTGGGCGGCGCCCGCATGCCGCCGCGACTGTTGCAGGCGGCCCGTGCGCGCGGCATCCCGGTCTTCGAAGGCTATGGCCTGTCCGAGTGCTGCTCGGTGGTGGCACTGAACCTGCCCGGCAGCGAGCGGGTGGGCAGTGTCGGCCGGCCGCTGCCGCACCGCCCGGTGCGCATTGCCGCTGACGGCGAGATCGAGGTGGGCGGGCGTGCCGGCCATTACCTCGGCCAGGCACCGGCCGCCGCTGTCGGCACCTGGCTCGCCACCGGCGACCTGGGCCACCTCGACGCCGACGGCTTCCTGCACATCGACGGCCGCAAGAAGGATGTGCTGATCACCGGGTTCGGGCGCAATGTCTCGCCCGAGTGGCCGGAATCTGCCCTGCTGGGCAGCGGCGCGTTCGCTGCGGTCGTGGTGGTGGGGGACGCTATGCCTTACCTGGCGGCGCTGGTGGTGCCCGTCAGCGCCGCGCTGACGCCGGAGCAGCTGGCAGCAGCGGTGGCGCTGGCCAACCGCGACCTGCCCGATTACGCGCAGGTGCGGCGCTGGCGCGTGGTGCCGCCGTGGGGCCCGGCCACCGGCCTGTCCACCGCCAACGGCCGGCCGCGCCGCGCCGCCATTGCCCGCCATTACGCGACCGACATCGCCGCGCTGTACGACAACCTGGAGCACATTGCATGAACTTCTTCGACACCCTGAAAGCGCAGTCCGACCTCGAACGCCAGCAGCTGTTTTCCATCCCGATCATCCAGGATGCGCTGCGCGGGCAGGTCACCAAGGGCCAGTACATCGCCTTCCTCACCCAGGCCTACCACCACGTGCGCCACACGGTGCCGCTGCTGATGGCGTGCGGCAGCCGCCTCGACGCCAGCCACGAGTGGCTGCGCGAGGCAATGGCCGAATACATCGAGGAGGAAGTGGGGCACCAGGAATGGATCCTGTCCGATATTGCCGCCTGCGGCGGCGATGCCGACGCCGTGCGCCACAGCCAGCCGCACGCCAGCACCGAGCTGATGGTCGCTTACGCCTACCACCAGGTCGACCGCCGCAACCCGGTCGGTTTCCTCGGCATGGTGCACGTACTCGAAGGCACCAGCACGGCGCTGGCCACCCACGCCGCCGACACCATGCGCAGCGCGCTGGCACTGCCGCCGGAGGCGTTCAGCTACCTCAATTCGCACGGCAGCCTCGACCTCGAACACGTGGCCTTTTTCGAGGCGCTGGTCAACCGGCTCGCGCGCCAGGACGACCGCGACGCGGTGCTGCATGTCGCGCGGAGGATGTATGGCCTGTACGGCGACGTGTTCCGCAGCCTGCCGCGCGGCGCAGCCGTGTTCGAAGGAGACGCGTAATGGCTGCCATGCAGCGCCCGCGTTACCGGGCCGTGATCACGGGCGCCGGCGGCGGCATCGGCGCGGCCATCGTGCGCGAACTGGCGCCGCTGTCGGACGCGTTGATCCTGGTGGGACGGCGCGAAGGGCCGCTGCACGCGCTGCGCGCCGAATTGAACGTGCCGGCGCAAGTGGTAGGCGGCGACCTGACCGACCCCGCCACGCTGGCCGCGATCGACGCGGCGGCGCGCAGCTTGGGCGGCCTCAACCTGCTGGTCAACAACGCCGGCCTGAGCGACTTCCACAGCTTCGAATCGCAGCCGGTGGACGCGATCCGCGCGCTGCTCGACACCAACCTGCTGGCGCCGATGCTGCTCACGCGCCAGCTGCTGCCGCAGCTGAAGGCTGTGCCAGCCGCGCAGATCGTCAACGTCGGCTCCGTGCTCGGGTTGCTTGGCTTCCCCGGCTTTGCCGCGTACGGCGCCAGCAAGGCGGGTCTGCACGGTTTTACCCAGGCCCTGCGGCGCGAGTTGTCCGATACGGCCGTGGAAGTGCGCTCGTTTGCGCCGCGCGCCACCGACACCGCCATCAATACCGATGCCGTCACCGCCATGAACCGCGAGCTTGGCACAGCGCAGGACACGCCGCAGCAGGTGGCTGCCGCCTTTGTCGCGTTCCTGGGCGGGCAGCGCGGCCACCTGACGCTGGGCGCGAAGGAGCGCTTTTTCGTGCGCCTCAACGGCCTGCTGCCGGCCGTGCCGGACGCGGCCATCCGCAAGCAGCTGCGCATCATTCGCAACTTCCTGCCCATATAAATTTTTTTTGAAAGGCGCCACCATGAAAATCCACTATCGTTTTGTCCTGCTGTTGCTCATGATGCTGTGTTGCACGCGCACCGCGTGGGCGGCAGCCAGCGACGATCTCGTACGCTTGCAACAGCAATGGGAGCAAATCCGCTACCGCACACCGGCGCCGGCGCGCGAAGCGCAGCTCGAGCGCCTGCTGGGCGAGGCCCGCAAGACCACCGCCGCCAACCCCGGCAGCGCCGACCTGCTGATCTGGCAAGCCATCATCGAAT
This sequence comes from Duganella zoogloeoides, assembly GCF_034479515.1. NCBI lineage: Bacteria > Pseudomonadati > Pseudomonadota > Betaproteobacteria > Burkholderiales > Oxalobacteraceae > Duganella > Duganella zoogloeoides. The sequence goes on along the minus strand of NZ_CP140152.1, from coordinate 3,799,100 downwards.
CGACCTATGCCGGCGAAAAGGGCGGGCTGGGCGCACTGTCCAACGCCAAGTCCGCCAGGACCGCGCTGGAGCAGGCGCTGGCCATCAACCCGGACGCGCTGGCCGGTTCCGCCTATACCAGCCTCGGCTCGCTGTATTACCAGGTGCCGGGCTGGCCGATCGGCTTCGGCGACGACAAGAAGGCGCTGGAGTTGCTCAAGAAGGGCCTGGCCGTCAATCCGGACGGCATCGACGCCAATTATTTTTACGGCGATTACCTGTTCCGCAAGGGCGACTATGCGGAAGCAACCCGCGTACTGAACAAGGCGTTGCAGGCGCCGCCGCGGCCCGGGCGCGCCATCGCCGACGACGGCCGCCGCAAGGAAATCGATCAACTGCTGGACAAAATCGCGGCGAAAGCCAAATAATGCACAGCAAGGGGGAGACGCGTTGAGAATACTACTGGTCGAAGACGATCCGCTCATTTCGCAGGGCCTGCTGGTGGCGTTGCGGCAGGCGCATTACCTGGTCGAGCATGTCGGCGACGGCGTCGCTGCGGTCGCTGCCGTGGCCGACAATCCCTTCGACCTGATGGTGCTCGACCTCGGCTTGCCCGGGATCGACGGCACCGAGGTGCTGAAAGCGGCGCGCCGCGCCGGCAATCCGATTCCCGTGCTGATCCTGTCGGCGCGCGACGCCATGCGCGACCGCGTGGAGGGACTCGACCTGGGCGCGGACGATTACCTGGTCAAGCCGTTCGAACTCGACGAGTTGCTGGCCCGGCTGCGGGTACTGGCTCGGCGCCGCACCGGGCGCCTGGTCAACCAGGTGCAGGTAGGCGCGCTCAAACTGGAGCCGGAAAACCTTGGCGTGCAGTGGCAGGGGCAGGGCGTGGAGCTGCAGCGGCTCGAGTTCATGCTGCTGCTGCAATTGGCCGAGCACCCGCAACGCGTGTTCAACCGCGCCCAGCTCGAGGAACTGCTGTATGGCTGGGGCGAGGGCGTCGAGAGCAACAGCATCGACGTTCACGTCCACCACCTGCGGCGCAAGATCACCCCCGCCGTCATCAAGACCATCCGCGGCGTCGGCTACCGCCTCGGCGACCTGGCCGCATGACGACCCGGCTCTATTCCGGCCGCTGGCGCCTGGTGGGCGCCACCCTGCTGTGCATGCTGCTGATCTTTGCCGGCATCGGTCTTGGCGCGCACCACGTGGCGCGCCGCGAATCGGACGAGCTGTTCAGCGCCAGGCTGGCCACGTCCGCGCGCGTGCTCGAAGCGCTGGTGGCGCACCAGGTGTCGTCGGCCACCATCAGCCGGCCGCTGGTGATCGCCTTGCCGCACGAGCTGGAAACCGATCCCAGCAACCTGCCCCGGATGTACGGCCACCGCTACGAAACCAAGATCGCGTTCCAGGTGTGGCGCGACGACGGCGCCTTGCTGGCCAAGTCGGCGTCGTCCCCGGTCGAGGCGCTGGCGCCGCTGAAGGCCGGTTTTTCCGAACAGATGATCGACGGCGTGCCGTGGCAAGTGTTTGCGCTGCGCTCGGCCAACGTGTGGGTGCTGACCGCCGAAAAGGACGAGGTGCGCCAGGAAATGTCGCACGACATCGGCATGTCGATCCTGACGCCGCTGGCCGTGGGCGGCGTGTTCATGCTCATTGCCGTGAACCTGCTGCTGCTGCGCAGCATGCGGCCGCTGGCGCAGCTGGCCGCCCGCATCGCCGCACGCAAGCCGGAGTCGCTCGAGCCGCTGGCGCTGCCCGCCACGCCGGTGGAGCTGGCGCCCATCATCACCGAGCTCAATCACCTGCTCGATCGCATCCGCGCCGCGTTCGAGCGCGAGCAGCGCTTCCTCAACGCCGCCGCGCACGAGATCCGCACGCCGATCGCCGCTGTCCAGCTGCACATGGAAAACGCGCTGCGTGCGGAAGGGCCGCAACAGCTGCAAACGTCGCTGCAATGCGCGATGGACGGCGCCCGCCGCACCAGCAAGCTGGCCGAGCAGCTGCTGGCGCTGGGCCGCCTGACCGCCGGCAACGACGCCGAACCGCTGCGCCGGCTATCGATGCCGGAGCTGTGCTGCGAGGTGATCGGCGCGGTGGAACCGCTGGTGGCGCGGCGCGGCCAAAGCGTGGGCCTCGATGTGCAGCAGCCGTGCCACGTGCGGGGCGAGCCGACCCAGTTACAGCGGCTGCTGCAAAACCTGATCGACAATGCCTCGACGCACGGCGACCCGCACGGCGACATTGCGGTCACGCTCGACATGGTCGATGGCAGCGTGTTGCTGGGCGTGGCCAACGACGGTCCGCCGATCCCGCAGGCCGAACTGGCGCACATCTTCACCCCCTACTACCGGGTGCCGGGCGCGCAGTCCGGCGGCCATGGCCTGGGACTGGCGATCGTCAAGGAAATCGTCGAGCAGCACCAGGGCCATATTCTGGTGCAGACCCGCGCGAACGGGCAGGGCACGCTGGTGCTGGTCAGTTTGGCGGCGGTTGCCTGAGCAGGGCCATCCCCATTGGCGAGTTATTTGATCTCGATCATATACCCGGCATGATACAGGTCAGCATAATGGGGCGGCCCACCAAGGCTTCCCCGGTTCTGACAGGACGACGATGTTCACACATATATTATTTCCCACCGATGGCGGCGCGCCATCGCTCGAAGCGATGGTGCCGTGCGCACGGCTGGCGCTCTCGGTCGGTGCCCGGCTGACGGTGCTGCACGTTAGCGCGCCGCTGCATTTCCTCACCGTGCGCCCAGGGTTGCTGACCGACATGGCGCCGCTGTATTCAGTCCATCGCCATGACGTGGCCAACGCCTGCGCAGAGCAGGTGGCCGCTGTCGCCAGGGCTCACGGCGTTGCATGCGACACCCTGGTCGTGGAGCATGAGTCCCCCTGCCAAGCCATCATCGAAGCGGCTCGCACGCAACATTGCGACCTGGTGGCGATGGCTTCGCACGGACTGGGCGGCTGGCGTGCGTGGTTGATCGGCAGCGAAACCCACAAGGTCCTGTCGCACAGCACCATACCGGTGCTGGTATTGCGACAACAGGATTCGCAGCCAGCCTGACTATCACGCTAGTAAAATTTTTAACAGGAAATTATTATTAAAAATATTTCAATTTTTAGATTATTGTTTTCGGGCATAATTATCATAATAAAATAAATCGCGTTTCGACCGTCGAGACAGTAACAAGCGCAAAGGCGGCCGCACATATTGGATGACGCCATGAAAGTACTGGTAATTGACGACGACCAGATCAACCTCGATCTCTTCTGCCTGATGCTCAGCATGCTCGACATGGCCGCCCCGGTGCCGGTCAGGCACGCCCAGGCGGCGCTCGACTGGTGCGCCGACCATACGCCCGACCTGGTCGTGGTCGACTACCTGATGCCCGACCTGGACGGCCTGACGTTCCTGCGCCGCTTCCGCGCCTTGCCCGGCATGCGCGAGGTGCCGGTGGTGATGGTGACCGGCGCCACCGAAATGGCGGTGCGCCACGAGGCGCTGCGCCTGAGCGCCAACGATTTTCTCACCAAGCCGGTCAACGGCATCGAGTTCAATGTGCGGATCGGCAACCTGCTGGCGTTGCAGCAAGCCCGCCAGCAACTGGCGCAGCGCGCCGAGACGCTCGACCTCGCGGTGCGCAAGGCCACTGCCGACATCGTCGCCCGCGAACACGAAGCCATCCACCGCCTGTCCCGCGCGGCCGAGTTCCGTGATGCCGACACCGGTTTCCACCTGTCGCGCATGGCTGCTTATTCGCGCCTGATCGCAGTCCAGCTGGGCCTGCCGGAAGCGGAGTGCGACCTGGTGCGCGATGCGGCGCCGATGCACGACATCGGCAAGGTGGGCATTGCCGACGCCGTGCTGCTCAAGCCCGGCCCGCTCAATGACGAGGAGCGCAAGATCATGCAGCGCCATCCGCAGATCGGCGCCGATATCCTGGCCGGCAGCGAATCGCCGCTGCTGCAGGCGGGCGCCGTGATCGCCATCAGCCACCATGAACGCTATGATGGCGGCGGTTACCCGCACGGCCTGGCCGGTGAAGCGATCCCGCTGTACGGCCGCATCATCGCCGTGGCGGACGTGTTCGATGCCCTGACCAATGCCCGTCCGTACAAGCCGGCCTGGCCGCTGGAACGGGCGGTCGAGTTTTTGCGCAGCCAGAAGGGCACGCACTTCGACCCGGCCTGCGTGGAGGCGCTGCTGCACGACATGGACGCCATCCTGGCCATCCAGCACCGCTTTCACCAACCGCTGGAAGATGCAAATTAGCAACAACGGATGAGGCCGGATACCGAAAAGCCGGCACGGTAGCAGCAGGAATGCTATGGTCAAAAAAACATAACGACTTGCAACCGCCTGTACTGCCCTCATGCCCGATTCCAGACGCTCCCGCACCCTCATCGTCGCCACCGGCGCCGCCCTGCTACTGACCATCGGGGTGACGCTGGGCGTGGCGTTGTACGGCGCCAGGGATAGTGAAATCGAGGAGTGGCGCGAACAGCTCGACGGCACGGCCTTGCTGCTGGCCGAACAGACGGCGCACGAGATGGGCGCTGCCGACCTGGTACTCGATGGCATGCTCGAACGCATACGGCTGCTGGGGGTGCGCGACGGCGACGAGTTGCGCCGGCGTCTCGGCGGCCGCGAAGAATTCGAGCGGCTGCAGGAGCGCAACCGCGTGCTGCCGCAGATCGACGTGGCCAGCATCGTGGCAGCCGATGGCCAGGTCATCAACTTCACCCGCAGTTTTCCAACACCGCCGATCAACCTGGCCGAACGCGACTACTTCCAGGCGCACCGCGCGCGCGCCGGCCTGGGCCTGTTCATCAGCGCGCCGGTGCGCAACAAGGGCAATGGCGCCTGGACCTTCTATCTCTCGCGCCGTATCGCGGCGCCCGATGGCAGCTTTATCGGGGTGGTGCTGGTGGGCATATCGAGCCGGCAGATCAGCAATTTCTACGGCAAGATCAAGCTCGATGTCCAGGCCACGGTGACGCTGTTCCAGCGCAACCGTACCGTGCTGGCGCGCTGGCCCGCCGACGACGCCGTGCTGGGCACCACGGCCCGCGACATGCGCAGCTACGAAGAGATCGAGCGCCAGTTGCGCACGGCCGGCACGGCGGTGGACCATGCGCCGTACCCGGCGCCGGGCGCCAGCCAGACCCGCACGCTGGCAGCCCAGCGTGTGATCCCGCATTATCCGCTGATGATCAAGGTCGCCATCCCGGAGCAGGTATTTCTTGAGCAATGGCTGTTCTTTGCCCGGCAACTGGGGCTGGTGGGCGCCGTATGCGGGCTGGCCGTGCTGGCGGCCTGCGTGACGGTCTGGCGCGCCATGCACAAGCGCGACCTGGCGCTGCGCGAGCAGCGCGCGCTCAAGGCGGCAGCCGACCAGGCCAACGAAGCCAAGTCGGTATTCCTGGCCATGATGAGCCACGAGATCCGCACCCCGCTGACGGCAATCATCGGCTTTGCCGAACAGCTGGCGCAACAAGGCCCCACGCAAGCGGGGGAACTGGGCGGCATCATTGCGCGCAATGGCCAGCACCTGCTGCAACTGATCAATGACGTGCTCGACATGTCGAAGGTGGAATCGGGCAAGCTGGTGCTCGAGCAGCTGCCCTTTTCGCCGGCGCAGGTGCTCGATACGGTGTCGGCACTGATGGCTGGCGCAGCGCGCCAGCGCGCCATCGCCTACACGGCCGAACTGCGCGCGACGGTGCCGCGGCAAGTGCTGGGCGACCCCACGCGCTGGCGCCAGATCCTGCTCAACCTGGTCTCGAACGCCATCAAGTTTACCGAGGAGGGCACGGTCAACGTGGCGTTGTGGTACGACCACGAGCACGAGGTCCTGTCCTGCAGCGTGCGCGATACCGGCATCGGCATGAATGCGCAGCAGGTGGCCGCGCTGTTTACGCCGTTTAACCAGGCCGACAGCACCGTGGCCCGGCGGTTCGGCGGCACCGGCCTGGGGCTGTACCTGGTGCACCAGCTGGCCAGTGCCATGGGCGGCGGCGTGACCGTGGAGAGCAGCCCGGGCGCCGGCACCACGATGACAGTGTCGGTGCACGCGCCGGCGGCGGCGCTGGCCCTGCCTGAAGTGGCGCCGTGCGCCGACTGCGCGCCGCCGCAACTGGCCGGCCGGGTGCTGGTCGCCGAAGATGGCGCCGACAACCGCATGCTGGTGCGGGCGCTGCTCGAGAGCATGGGCGTGGAGGTGCTGGTCGCCGACAACGGCGAGCAGGCCGTGGAGCGCGCACTGGCCACGCTGCCCGACCTGGTGCTGATGGATATCCACATGCCGGTACAGGACGGCGTGACCGCCACCGGGCGCCTGCGCCAGGCCGGCTTCCAGCGGCCGGTGGTGGCGCTCACCGCCGACGTGATGACGAAGGACCGGGCCCGCTACCTGGCGGCCGGTTTCGACGATTGCCTGGCCAAGCCGATCGACCGCGCAGCGTTCCAGCGCGTAGTGGCGCAGCACCTGCCCAAGCCGGCGCTGGCGGCACACTTTTCGGACTTGCCAGGGTTTGCAGCGCTGACTGCGACCTTCCGGGACGGGATAGCGCAGCGGGTGGCCGGGATTGCTGCCGCGCTGGCCGGCGACGACCTGGCCGCAGTGATCTACGAAGCCCATTCGATCAAAGGGTCGGCGGCCACCTTCGGCTGCCCCGCAACCGGGCAGTGTGCGGAAGTGCTGGAAGCGGCTTGCCGCAGCGGCGACCGGGCCGGCGCTGCCGCCGCGCTGGCGGCGCTGGAGCAGGCCAGCGCGCGCGAGGCGGCCGGCGTCTGACCATCAGCCCTGGTGCGGACTCACGGCTGGGCGGCGCCGGCGTCGTCGGTGCGCCCGGGCGCAGGGTAAGCGCGCCGGGGCGGCAGCTGGATCATCGCCAGCGCCGAATACAGCGGTGGACTGAGCACGCGCGAGACCGTGCTGGCAATCACCGCGCACGCCATCAGGCTCAGGACCATGCCGTGGCCATCGACCATTTCCATGACGATGATGAAGGCGGTGAGCGGGGCCTGCGTGGCGGCGGCCAGGAAGCCCACCATGCCGAGCGCGATCACGGCCGGTGCATACGGGTAGTTGGTCAGCCAGGCCACGTCGTGGCCCAGCGCCGCGCCAATCGACAGCGACGGCGCGAATATCCCGGCCGGCACGCCCGACCACGCGGTGACCCAGGTGGCGATGAACTTGAATAGCGCGAAGCCGACCGGCACATGGCCGTTGCTGTCGAGCAGGGCACGCGTGGCCTCGTTGCCGCTGCCGTAGGTGGCGCCGCCGGTTACCGCGCCGATCACCGCCACGGCCAGCCCGCAGCCGACGGCAAAGCGCACCGGGTAGCGCTGGCGCCAGCGGCTCGGGGCGTCGGGCGAGGTACCGCGCAGGGACGCCAGCAGCAGGCGGGCGAACAGGCCGCCGGCCAGGCCGGTGACCAAGGTGACCAGCAGGCCGGGGCCCACCAGCGCCAGGCCGATCGGGCCCGGGTGGATCACGCCGAAGTGGGTGCCGTTGCCGTACACGGAGACGGCGATCAGGCCGGCCAGCACGATGCCGGAGACGATCAAACCGCTGTTGCGCTGCTCGGGCGTGCGCGACAGTTCTTCGATGGCGAACATGACGCCGGCCAGCGGTGTGTTGAACGCGGCCGCGATGCCGGCCGCGCCGCCGGCCACCAGCAGCGAATGGGCGCTGACGCCGCTGCCGCGCGGCAGCCAGCGGCGCGCGGTCAGCATCACGCCGGCAGCGATCTGCACCGAGGGGCCTTCGCGGCCCAGCGACAGGCCGCCCAGCAGGCCGGCCGAGGTGAGGCCGATCTTGGCCAGGCTCAGTTTCAGCGACACCAGCAGCGGGCGCCGGCCGCCCGACAGCGCCGGGTCGAGCGCGGCCATCACCTGCGGAATGCCGGAGCCGCCCGCGCCGCGCGCAAAGCGCCGCGTGACCCAGACGATGGCGCCGCACAGCAGCGGGGTCCACAGCAGCGGCAACCACCAGCCCACGCTGGCGAGATCGAGGAACAGCCCCAGCGCCTGTTCGGCCAGCCAGGTAAAGCCGACCACCACGAGGCCGGCCACCGCCGCCGCGCCCACCACCACGGTGCGGGTGATCCATACCTCCGGCGAGGCGAACTCGCGGCGAAAGGCGGTGCGCATGTCGTGCGGGGTTTTGTCTGGCGGGTGCATGGGGCAGGGGAATCGGGAGAGAAGGGTGCCATTATATTCCGATACACGAGCCTGTACCGTCCGCCAGGCCAAGCGCGCTTCTGTTATCATGGCGCCTGGGTGACCACACGCATCGTGTGGCAGGAATGCGTCAGGTCGGGCCGCCGCGCTGCACCTTATCGTCTCGAGCGCCCATGAATATTCTTCCCCAGCCCATTTCCAGCACCTTCAACCGCTTCGTCGAATCGGAAAAAGCCGGCGGCATCCTGCTGATCGGCTGCACCATCGTTTCCCTGCTGCTGGCCAACTCGCCGGTGGCCGCACCGTACCTGCATTTCTGGCACCTGCCGCTGGCCGGCCTGTCGGTCGAGCTGTGGATCAACGACGCGCTGATGGCGATCTTTTTCCTGCTGATTGGCCTCGAACTGCAGCGCGAAATCCAGAGCGGGGAGTTATCGACCATCCGCAGCGCGCTGCTGCCGATGGTGGCGGCCGTGGGCGGCATCGCGGTGCCGGCGCTGATCCACTTCGCCCTCAACGGCGGCACGCCCAGCCAGGCCGGCATGGGCATTCCGATGGCCACCGACATCGCTTTTGCGCTGGCGGTGCTGATGCTGCTCGGCAGCGCGGTGCCGACCTCGTTGAAGGTGTTCCTGACCGCGCTGGCGGTGATGGACGACCTGGGCGCCATCATTGTCATCGCCGTGTTCTACACGTCCACGCTGGCGCCGTGGTATCTGCTCGGTGCGCTGCTGGTATTTGCCGCGCTGTTCGGCATGAACCGGGTGCTGCGCGTGCGCGCGCTCTCGCCGTACCTCGTTGGCGGCGCGGTGATGTGGTTCCTGATGCTCAAGTCCGGCGTGCACGCCACCATCGCTGGCGTGCTGCTGGCGTTCGCGATTCCGTATTCGACCAGGGACCAGGACGAGCAATCGCCGGCGCACCGCCTCGAGCACTTCCTGCACACGCCGGTGGCGTTCATCATCCTGCCGATTTTTGCGCTGGCCAACACCGGCATCGTGATCGGCGCCGGCGCGATGCAGGAGCTGGCATCGCACAACAGCCTGGGCATCCTGGCCGGGCTGGTGCTGGGCAAGCCGCTCGGCATCGCGCTGGCGTGCCTGCTGGCCGTCGCCGTGGGCCTGTGCACGCTGCCGGCGGACCTCAAATGGCGCCACGTGATCGGCGCCGGACTACTCGGAGGAATTGGATTTACCATGTCGATTTTTATTACCAACCTTGCCTTCGCCACGAACCCGGCGCTGATCAACGCCTCCAAGATGGCGATCCTGCTGGCCTCCCTGGCGGCCGGCGTGGCGGGTTTTGTCTGGCTCAAGCTGTTTGGCAAACCGGTGGCGTCCCGATGACCGGGCCGCTGTTCGATACCCTGCGCCAGTTGAACCTGGCGTGGTTCTCGCTCATCAACGCCAATCCCGGCCTCGATGGCTGGCAACTGGCCGGCGCGTTGTTTGCCGCCGAGCGGGTGATCCTGCTGGCGCCCGCAGCGCTGGTGGTGCTGTGGTTGTCGGGTCGGCGCGGGGCGCGCCAGGCGGCCGTGGAGGCCGCGCTGGCGGTACTGTGCGGCCTGGCGGTGAGCGGGGCGATCGGCGCGCTGTGGTTCCACGACCGGCCGTTCGCGGCCGGCATCGGCGCATGCTTCCTCGACCATGCGCCCACCAGCTCCTTCCCCAGCAACCACGGCACCATCATGCTGGTATCGGCGCTGATGCTGGCCACCAGCCACGCCCCGCTGGCCCGGCGCTGGGGGCTGGTGCTGTTGCCGCTGGCCGGGCTGGTGGCGTGGTCGCGGGTGTTCATCGGCGTGCACTGGCCCATGGACATGCTGGGCGCGCTGGTGCTGGCAGTGGCGCTGGTGGCCGTGTTCCGGCTGCACTGGCTGGCGGCGCTGAATGCCACCGTTACCGGTTGGGTGGTGGCCGCGTACCGCCGTCTGCTCGCGCCGTTGATCGATCGCGGATGGTTGAGACCGTAGTTGGGCTTTTTGGTGGATAATACAAATGTTGCCATTTGCGCCAGCGCCGATTTACGCGATGCAGATGGCACCTGTCCAGCGTAGCGCCGGATGTTCATCTAACAATTGCGGTCGCGGACCTGGTCCCACGGCCTGCATATCTCAAGAGACTGCCAACGACATGAATATTTCCATCAGACCCGCAACGACGATCCTGCTCTCCACCCTGGTCGGCCTCTCGGCCTGCAGCCAGCTGCCAGCGGGCGACAAGGCCTCCGCCATCTCGGCCTCGCGCGCCACGTTCGGCACGCTGTCGAATGGCGCCAAGGTCGAAGCGGTCACGCTGAAAAACGCCGCCGGCATGTCGGCCACGCTGATCTCGTACGGCGCCACCGTGCAAAGCCTGCGCTTCCCGGACAAGCAGGGCAATGCCGCCGACCTGGTGGTCGGTTACGACAACCTGGCCGGCTACGAAACCACCCCGGGCTTTACCAACGTCACGGTCGGCCGCTACGCCAACCGCATCGCCAAGGGCACGTTCGCACTCGATGGCAAATCCTATCCGCTGTCGCTGAGCGAACCGCCGAACACCCTGCACGGCGGCACCATCGGCTGGGACAAGCGCAACTGGGTCGTCAAATCGGTGGACCAGACGGCCGACAAGGCCTCGGTCACCTTCACCCTGACCTCGCCGGACGGCGACCAGGGCTTCCCTGGCACCGTCGTCGCCGACGTGACCTACGAGCTCAATAACAATAACGACCTGACCATCCGCTACGGCGCCACCACCGACAAGCCGACCGTGGTGAACCTGACGTACCACAGCATGATCAATCTGTCGGGCATCCCGGCCTCGCGCCTGGCTACCGACGCCGATCTCACCATCGAATCGGACGCCATCCTGCCGGTCGATAAAACCCTGATCCCGACCGGCACGCCGCTGCCGGTGGCCGGCACGCCGTTCGACTTCCGCACGCCCGCCAACGTCACCGCGCGCGCCCGCGCCGAGCACCCGCAGCTGGCGCTGGCCAACGGCGGCATCGACCACAACTACGTTCTGCGCGGCGGCAAAACCGCCACGCCGAAACCGGCCGTGACGCTGGAAGACCGCCAGTCCGGCCGCGGCCTGAAAATCGCCACGACCGAGCCAGGCATGCAGGTTTACACCGGCAACTTCCTCAAGGGCGAAATCGTGGGCAAGGGCGGCCAGCGCCTGACCAAGTACCAGTCGATCAGCTTCGAGGCACAGGGTTATCCCGACGCGCCGAACCAGCCGGCGTTCCCATCGACCCGCCTGGACCCGGGCCAGAACTACTCGCAGACCACGGTGTTCCACTTCTACCAGCTGAAGTAAGCCGTTGCAGGGGCGGCGCTGCGCGGTCCGGCGCCGTCCCGGCATCGCTGGCGTGGGGCGCGCCAGCGAATCGCCATGACCGGGGCGCGCGCGGTCGTCAGCCGATACTCATCTGATATGCCGCCGGCCTTCAGCCATTGAGCAGCCGGCCGCCATCGACCACGATTTCCGTGCCCAGGGACCAGCGCGATTCGTCGGAAGCCAGGTACAGCACGGCCTTGGCCACTTCTTCCGCAGTGCCAAAGCGCCCGGCCGGAATGCTGGCGGTAATCTCCTGGTCGAGCTGGGCGCGGTAGGCGTCGGGCACGCCCAGCTTGTCGTACAGCGGCGTATTTACAGGACCCGGGCTCACCGCGTTGAAGCGCACGCCGCGCGGCAGCAGTTCGCTCGACAGCGTCCTGGAGAGGTTGAGGAAGGCCGCCTTGGTGGCGGCATAGACCGACGAATGCGCAGCGCCGGCATGGGCGCTGACTGACGTGTTCAACACCACCGAGGCCGGGTTGGCAAACACCGGCAGCAGCGACTGGATCAGGAAGTACGGGCCCTTGACGTTGATGTCGAACGAGCGGTCGTACATCTCCTCGGTCCAGTTCTCGATGGGCAGCCACGCCGATATGCCGGCGTTCAGGAACGCCACGTCGAGCTGGCCGTAGTGGTCCTGTACCGCCTGCGCCAGTGCGCGCTGGGCGGTCACGCTGGCCGAATCGGCACCCAGCACCAGCACCTCGGAGCCGAGCTCCGACCTGGCCCGCGCGAGGGAATCGGGATTGACGCCGGTGACTACCACGCGCGCGCCTTCGTTCAAGAATTGTTTGGCCGTTTCGAGGCCGATGCCGCTGGTGCCGCCGGTGATGAGGGTGCGTTTGCCTTGTAAGCGTGACATGGAAATCCTTGTTGGTTCGATTGATCGGGTCGGGAGTATCCCGACCGACACAATGAACCTGATCGGAAGATCCGATAAGTCATCGATTTTGCATATAATTCATACTCCCAGTGTATGAATGGATCCCATGGACCGCTTCTTGTTGATGACGTGTTTTGCGCGCGCGGTGGAAACCGGCAGTTTTTCCGCCGCCGGGCGCGATCTCGGGCTCAGTCAACCGAACGTCAGCCGCTACGTGGCCGCGCTGGAAGAGCATTTGCAGGTCCGCCTGCTGCACCGCTCCACGCGCAAGCTCGGTCTCACGCCCGAAGGCGAGCGCTATTACGCCGAGGTGCGCCGCATCCTCACCGCCGTCACCGAGACCGAGCTGGCGATCCGCGACAACGTGGCACCATCGGGACTGCTGCGCGTGGCGTGTCCGACCCTGCTGACCCAGACCTTCGTCCTGCCCCACGTGCCCGAGTTCCTGGCGCTGTATCCGGCGGTGGCGCTCGACCTGCAGTTCAACGACGGCTATGTCGATTTGCTCGATGAAAGCGCCGAGCTGGCGATCCGCATCGGCCACCTCGAAGACAGCGCCTTGCGCGCGCTGCGCATCGGCGAGTTCGAGCGGGTGTGCGTGGCCAGCGAAGCGTATATCGCCAAGCATGGCTGTCCCGACAAGCCCGACGACCTGCGCGACCACCAGTGCGTGCTGTACACGCTGCTGTCGTCGGGCACCACGTGGCGCTTCCGCGGCGCCGAAGTGCCGGTCACCGGCCGCGTCAGCGTCAATTCGCCGGAGGCCGCGCGCGAGCTGGTAGCCGCCGGCCTTGGCATCGGCTACGGTCCGCGGTGGTTGTTCGCGGCGGGCATCCGCGACGGCAGCTTGCGCGTGCTGCTGCGCGAGCACGTGCCGCCCCCGGTGCCGATCCAGATCCTGTACGTGGCCAACCGCCTCATGCCGAGGCGGGTGCGCGTGTTCATGGATTTCATTGCGGCCAAGTTCGCCGCTGTCGCCGCGCTCAACGGCCCGGGCGCGGGTTAATTCAAGCCAGCGCCGGATAGTCGGTATATCCCGCCTCGGCGCCGCCACAGTAAGTGGCGTGCTGCGGCGCGTTCATCGGCGCATTCGCCTGCAGGCGGGCGATGAAGTCGGGGTTGGCGAGCACCAGCTGGCCGTAGGCTTCCACGTCGGCCAGGCCGCTGGCCACGTCGGCGCCGATGTTCTCGCGCGGCCGGCCCGGCCGATTCAGTACCAGCGTGCCGTGCCAGGCGGCGCGCAGGTCGCGCAGCAGCGCCTCGTCGCCCTGGTCCATCAGGTGCAAATAGGCCAGGTTCAGCCGATCGAGTCCGGCCACCAGGTGGCGGTAGAGGTCCGGGCCTTGCTCGCCCTCGGCGATGCCGCCGGCCGTGCTGCCGGGCGACAGGCGGATGGCGGTGCGGTCGGCGCCGATTTCGTCGGCCACGGCTGCTGCCACTTCGAGCGCGAAGCGCACGCGGTTGGCAATGTCGCCGCCGTATTGGTCGCTGCGAGTATTGGCGTTGGGCGCGAAGAACTGGTGCACCAGGTAGCCGTTGGCGCCGTGGATTTCAACGCCGTCGGCGCCGGCGTCGATGGCGCGGCGCGCGGCCAGGCGGAAGTCGGCTACCGTCGCCTGCACCTCGGCGGTGGACAGGGCGCGCGGCACCGGGATGTCCTGCATGCCGGTGGCGGTAAACATCGGCACCCCGGGGGCGACAGCCGACGGCGCGACCGGTGTGCGGTGGTGCGGCGTGTTGTCCGGGTGGGACATGCGGCCGGCGTGCATCAACTGGATAAACAGGCGGCTGCCGTGGGCGTGCACCGCGTCGGCCACCGGCTTCCAGCCGGCGACGTGGGCATCGGTGTAGATGCCGGGCGTGGACAGGTAGCCCTGGCCGTCGGCGGACGGCTGCGTGCCTTCGGTAATCACCAGGCCCACGCTGGCGCGCTGGCCGTAGTACAGCGCGGCCAGCGCGCCGGGCGTGCCGTCGTAACGGGCGCGCGAGCGCGTCATCGGGGCCATGGCCACGCGGTTGGTCAGATCATAGCGTCCGGCGCGGACGGGTTGAAACAGTGTGCTCATGATGGTCCTTTCGTGGAGTCGATGCGCTATCATGCACTGCTTACGCAATGGGATAAATCCAGTTTATTGCAATACACTGATCCAAAAATGGAGCAATGATGGAGTTCTTGAACGACATGGCAATTTTCGTGGAGGTGGTGAAGGCCAGGGGCTTTCGCGGCGCGGCCGAGGCGCTGCACATGCCCAATTCCACCATCTCGCGCCGTATCGGCCTGCTGGAAAAGGCGATCGGCCTGCGCCTGCTCCACCGCACCACCCGCAAGGTCGAGCTGACCGAGGCGGGGCAGGTGTACTACGAACGCTGCAAGCGCATCGTCGACGAGGCGCGGCTCGCGCATGAACAACTGGGCGACATGCTGGCGCAGCCCACCGGCACCTTGCGGGCGTCGCTGCCGGTCGATTTCGCGGTGATCTACATGGCGCCGCTCATCGCCGAATTTGCGCAGCTGTACCCGGGCCTTACGTTCGACTTCGACCTCACGCCGCGCCAGATCAACCTGGTGACGGAACCGTTCGATGTCGCCATCCGTATCGGCGAACAGGAAGACTCGCACCTGGTGGCGCGCCACCTGGCGTCATTGACACCATTTTTGTATGCGTCGCCCACGTACCTCGAACGCGAGGGCGAGCCGGCCACGCCGGCGGACCTGGCGGGCCACCAGTGCTTCAACATGAACAAAAACGGGTTATGGGCCTTGCACGGCGGGGACGTGGTGACACAAGTTGCGGTGGGCTGCCGCTATGCGCTCAACAGCGTGGGAATGCTACGGCGCCTGGCCACACTCGACCAGGGCATCATCCTGATGCCGCCGGCCATCGTGGCCGACGACGCGGCGGCGGGCCGGCTGCGCCAGGTGCTGCCGGCATGGCACGGCAAGCCGGTACCGGTGTACGCGGTGACCGAGACGCGCCTGCTGCCGGCCAAGACCCAGCGCTTCATCGAATTCATCAAGCAGCGGCTGGAAGCGGAACATGGAACTCGCCCCCAGGATATTGCGCGCACATGAAGTCCACGAACGCGCGCACCTTGGGGCTTTGCAGCCGGCGCGACGTGTGCAGCACCCACAGTTCCACTTCCTCGCCGGCCATGCCCCACGAGACCAGCTGGCCCGCATCGAGCAGCGCGCCGATGATCGAGCGCGGCACCAGTGCCGCGCCGGCGCCGGCGGCGATCGCATCGCGCACCATCAGCAGCGACGACACCCGCAACACCGGCTGCGGCGCGACGGCGTAACCGCCGGCGACCGTCCAGGTATCGCCGTCGCGGTAGCCGGGCGTGACCACGGCCGGCACGGGCCCACCGGCCGCTGGCCTGGCCACTGAAGGTGCTGCGGCCAGCACCATCCTGTCCCTGGCAAAGCAGCGACCCACCAGCGCGCTCTCCTTTGCAGGGTTGATGCGGATCGAGACGTCGAAGTGTTCGTCGACGATATTCACCAGCCGGTCCTCGGCCACGGCGTCGATCTGTACCTCGGGGTAGAGGGCCAGGAAGCGCGCCGCAA
Organism: Duganella zoogloeoides; assembly: GCF_034479515.1. NCBI lineage: Bacteria > Pseudomonadati > Pseudomonadota > Betaproteobacteria > Burkholderiales > Oxalobacteraceae > Duganella > Duganella zoogloeoides. The sequence goes on along the minus strand of NZ_CP140152.1, from coordinate 3,783,145 downwards.
TGCCGCCCAGCGCCACCTGCGAAAACAGCAGCGGCGCGGCCACCCGCAAGCTGCCGCGCGGCGTGGCCACGCTGTCGCGCGCCGCCGCCACGGCTTCGGCCACCTCGTGCATCGGCCCCGCGGTGCGGCCCCGCAGCAGTTGTCCGGCCTCGGTCAGCTCGAGCGACCGGGCGCCGCGTTCGATCAGGCGGATGCCCAGCGCCTCCTCCAGCTCCGCCACCCGCCGCGACAGCGTGGCCTTCGACCGTCCGCTGGCGCGGCTGGCCTTGCCGAAGCCGCCATGCGCGGCCACCAGCTGAAAATCACCGAGTGCGTTGTAATCAATGCTGTTCCAATAATGATACGCAGAGTCTCGATTTTAGAGGCTTCGCAGGACAAATGAAACAATTTATCGTGCAGCCTTACCCAATCAAGGAGGTCTCACATGAACAGCAATCGAGCATTGGTATTGACTGAATACGGCGGCGCCCACGCCCTCAAGCTTGCAGCGGTGGCCGCGCCGGTGCCCGGCCCGGGACAGGTGGTGGTGCGGGTGCACGCGGCCGGCCTCAATGCGCTGGACTGGAAGCTGCGCGAGGGCTACGTGCGCCAGGCATTCCCGCTGCAGCTGCCGGCGGTGCTCGGCATCGAACTGGCCGGCGTGGTCGCAGCGGCAGGCGCGGACGTGACCCGGCTGCGCGTGGGCGACCGCGTAATGGGGCCACTGGGCGGCCTGGGCGCCTACGCCGAACTGGTGGCCGTCAAAGAGGCCAACCTGGCGCTGGTGCCGCCCTCGATGTCCATGACCGCCGCCGCCTCCCTGCCGCTGGCAGCGGTGGCGGCATGGAGCAGCCTGCACCTGGCCGGCCCGGTTCATGGCGGCCAGCGAATATTGATCCACGGCGCGGCCGGCGGCCTCGGTGGCTTCGCGGTGCAGTACGCGCGCCAGGCCGGCGCCGTGATCTACGCCACCGCGCGCAGCAGCCACATGGACTACGTGCGCAGCCTGGGCGCCGACCACGTGATCGCGTATGACAGGCAGCGCTTCGAGGACGAAGTACGCGACATCGACCTGGTGCTCGACTATGCGGGCGGCGACGTGGTGGCCCGCTCGTGGGCGGTGCTGGCCGGGCATGGCGCCATCGTCAGCGCCGCCACGCCCGACATCGTGGCCAGCACGCCTGCCGGGCGGCGCGGCCTGTGGTTCCAGAACACGCCCGACACCGCGCGCCTGCAGGCGGTCGCCGACGATGTTGTGCACGGGCGCTTGCAATCGAAAGTAGCTGCGGTAGTGCGCTTCGACGACCTGCCGGCGGCGATCGAGCGCCAGCGCACCGGGTCCACGCCGGGCAAAACAGTGGCGACACTGGTCGGCTGAGGCAGGCGGTGGGGCTGCGCGGATGGCGCACGATCAGGCATGTGAGCGATACGTGGCGTGTTCTGTAGGAAGTAGGCAGGGGCTCGATCGTGCCCGGGGTGCTATGATGCCTTTAAGGAAATCCTCACGGATCTACTCCGCCAGCGTCAGCCCTGCGTTACCGCTTCCTGGACCATCAGTTACACAGCCGCTTACAGCAGGACCGCAATATGGGAAAACTACTCACGCCACGCCGGGTCTTGATCGTCGACGACAATTGCGATGCCGCCGACATGGTCGGCGCGCTGCTCGAGGCCTGCGGCTGCGCCATCATGGTGGCCTACGGCGGACAGCAGGCGCTGTCGATCGCCGACGATTTCAAGCCCGACGTCATTTTCCTCGACATTAACATGCCCGGCATGGATGGCTACCAGGCCGCCACCGCACTGCGCCAGCGCGCCAGCGGCAGCACCGCCCGCATCGTGGCGCTCACCGCGATGAACGACGCCGCCTCCCGCGCCACCATGGCCGCAGTCGGCTTCGACGGCCACCTGGCCAAGCCGGCGTCGCTGGAGTCGCTGATCGGGGCCACGCGGTAGGAGCGGCGCACCGGCGGCTACAGTTCGGCAGCCGGTCCAGACAAACTGTCGAATGTCAGTACCTGCGCGCCCACCGCCCGGGCAAACGCCTGGTCATGGCTCGACACGAATACCACGGCCTTGGCGCTCTTTTCGCGCAGCAGATCGACCAGCACCGCGTGCGCAGCGACATCGAGACCGTTCGACGGTTCATCGAGCAGCAGCACGGACGGCTCGCCGATCCACGCTGCCGCCAGCATCAGCTTCTTTTGCGTACCAAGCGACATGTCGCCGCAGCGCGTGCCCAGGTGGCGGTCCAGGCCGAAGCGTTCGACTACCGCATGCACCTGCGGCGTCAGCGAGCAGCGCTTGGCCTGTGCGACGAACGCCAGCAATTCGCTGCCGGTGATGAACGGGTAGATCGGACATTCATCGGGCGCGTACGCGAGCCGCAGCTTGGCCCTGATTGGCTCCTGATGCAGCGCATGACCGTCTATCCACACGGCGCCGCTGTCCGGTGGCGTGACGCCGGCCAGCACCCGCAGCAGCGTCGATTTGCCCACGCCATTGGGACCGCGCAGCATGTAGGCGCCGCGCTGGCAGGTCAGACTGATCGAGCGCAGCACCTTCCGCGCGCCATACGATTTACACACTTGTTCAACACGCAGCATGGGAATTCCTCAAGTCAGGCAAACGAAGGTGACGGCAATCCACAAGCCGGTCACGATGGTGCCGATCACCACGGCGTGGCGGTCGGTGACCAGGTGCGGTAACGACAACGCCGCCAGCAGCAGCAGGTATGACGCAACCGACGCTGTCGCATGCCACGGCGTGGTCGCGCCCATGTCCCAGGCCGCGATTGACAGCGCCGCCAGCAACGGCAGGCAGCACGCGGCCACCACCGCCAGGTCGAATGGCCGCCACCAGCGCGGCGCCAGCGGCAGCGCGCCGAAATAGCTGGCGCTATCGACATGCGTGAGGTGCAGGAAGCGCAGCATGCCGCTCATGATCAGCACTACCACGCCTTGCGCGATCACGATGGTGGGGAAGCTGCGCGCGTCGCCCTCGAATATGCGGGCCAGGCTCCAGGCGCCTGCCGCGATGGCCAGCGCCGTCAGCGCCTTGCCGGTCAATTCGTTGCGGCGTTCGCGCCAGAGCAGCGCCAGTGACAGGTGCAAAGGAGCGAACCGCGCGACTGCACCGGTGCGTGTGCCGGTGCGACCGATGCGCGGCACCTGTATCCTGTTGCGCGCGGTCGGGTCGGCAGGCGGGGGACCGCGCCACAGCACCACCAACGCGCAGGCGCCGACCAGCACTTCGATGGCCAGTGCAGCGCGCGTGCCGAAACTGGCCGCGAGCAGCACGCACGCCGCCACCAGCACCAGCGTTTGCAGGCTGGCCAGCCGTTGCTCCAGCACGGCCACCTGCACCACCAGGGCCAGCACCAGCACATCGCCCAGCAGCAGCGTGTGCGCGAGCGGGCGCTGGTGGCCGATGGTGACCGCCATCGCGCCAAGTGCCAGCAGCAGCAACGGTCCGTTAGCCAGCACGAGTACCAGCACATCGACATGGCGCAACTGGCGCGCCGTGAACGGCAGCGATTTCAGGAACGCCATAAACGGCCCACCCTCGATCTGTGCGCGCTGCATGCCGGCCCACAGGCCCGCGAACGCCAGCAGCGCCGCCAGGTGCAGACTGCGCTGGACCACATCATGGTGCGGCGCCAGCAAGGAGAGCAGGGGATAGGCCAGCGTGGCGATATTGCTGAGCAGCGAACTGCCCAAGGCGGCGCTCAAACCGAAGAACAGCACGGCCGCCTGCCAGCGCCGCAGCAGCAGGCGTGCAGTGGTGGTGGCGTACCAGCGCAGGCGGTGGGTGAGCAGGGGTAGGGCGAAGATGGTGCGCTCCAGGTCGTGGCACCGTCGCGCCGTCAGTTTCAAGTTCCTTTCGGCGCAATCGGCGCGGGCAGGGCTGCTGCCGCATCGGCAGGCGTGGAGCGAGCGCCTGTCTCGCGCAGCTCTGGCCGCGCCGGCAGGTCGCGCGGCAGCCTGAAATCCCATGCCAGTCCGGCACACTGCATGCCGCGCAGTACCCACCATCCCGGATCCCATTCGCCTTCGGCAAGGCCAAGGCGGGCTGACCCCGGATAGGCGTGGTGATTGTTGTGCCAGCACTCGCCCATTGTCAAGAGCGATGTGAGGTGGATGTTCCGGCCTTGCACCGCTGCGCCGGCCACTTCGTAGCGCATGGCGCCATGGTTGTGGGCGAAATAGCCGATCAGCCAGTGCCCGATCACGCCGGCCGTCACGCGCGCGCAAACGCCCCAGAACACGAAACCCCAGCCGCCCCACCCGTACAGCAGCAGCGCCGGCGGCAGCTGTTGCAGCATCCAGGTGCGTTCGAGGGATCGGTAGAAACGGTCGCCGGCCACTCGTGCTTCGAGCTCGATGTGCGGCGGCGACGCCAGGTGCAGGTCGCAATGCAGCTGCCACCACGCATCGGTCCACATGCTGCGGCCATGGCGCAGATAGTCGTGGCATACCGGCAGTCGCTGGGCGTAGTCGCGCAGTTCGTGCTGGCGCAGCAGTCCGAGCGGACCCGCCAGACCGACCTGCACGCCGAGATAGACCAGCACGTACTCGAGCCACTTGGGGCATTGGTAGCTGTTATGGATCAGTTTTCGATGGCTGCCGAGCGAATGGCCGAACAGCAGTACCACTGCCGTGGATACCACGAAGACGGCAAACGCGCCCATGCTGAAATGGATCGTGCCGCCGATGATTCCCGCTCCCGCCATGGCGATCAACCACAGCGATTTGACGGGTGCGTAGCGCACGTCGCCATCGATCATGCAGGCATCGTCCGCGCAGCGCACCCGGTGTTGCAGCAGACTTGCCGCCCGTTCGGTCATGATCATCCCCTGGTAAGAGTTAAACTGCTGGTCAGGTACTGGATTTTTTCAATGCGCGCGACTCGCGCTTGAGCGGCCCGGCGACCGGGCACACTTCGAACGCATAGCCGGTGAGGGTGTTGACCAAGTGGTCGCGATTGAGCTGGTAGTACACAAATTGCCCCTCGCGCTCGCGCGTGACCAAGCCGGCGTTTTCCAGGACAGACAAGTGGCGCGAGATGGCGGGTGCGCTCATTGAAAAACGCTGGGCCAGGTCGGACGTCGACAACCGAGCCTCCGACAGGTAAGCGAGGATTTGCCGACGCGGGCTGGACGCCAGCGCTTCAAAAACAAGATCGAGGGCCATGATGCGATTAACCTATTAACGAATTTGTTAATAGGTTAATCGTTGTTTTGCGGGGTGTCAACTATTCAGCGCTATTCACGCCATGCCCCCAGCAGCGATCGCGTTCAAGGCCTGACGCACGGCGAGGGCTCGTTGGTCCGTGTCGAGATAGTCTACCGGCGCAGCATTTTGAAAGGCAAGATTGGGCGTATGCAGCCAGACCATGGCTGTTTCTTCGTCACCGAACAGCTCCCGTGCCTGGTTCATGATGTCGGCCTGCCGCGATAGGCGTTCCGATGTGGTGTTGGAATGAAATTTGGTCATCAAGTAATCCTCCCATATCCAGCTGTCCATTATGCCGGGTGGGCGATAAATCACCGCCCGATTCAAGTCGCTATTTGATCTCCAAAACCGCGATCTTCTCTCCCTCGATCTGAAAATCAAACCCCAGCACCACCGGACTGCCCGGGAAATTGCCCGACACCTCACCCTCGACCACGCAACCGTGTGCCCTCGGCGTGCAGTCGAGCAGCGCGACGGTGGCCGCGTATTTTGCGCTCGATGCCTGTTTCCAGGCGCGGATGGCGTCGGGGCCCTGGTGGCGTTCGCGCTCGTCGCGCACTTCGCCGTCTGCGCCAAAGCACGCGGCCACGCCATCGGCATCGTGCGCATTTTCGGCATTGAAGTAAGCTGCAACCACGGCTGGCAGTTCGATCGTCATGTCATGCTCCTGTGAGGTGAGTAAGGTGAGTACTGATCATAGGTGCGACGTTTCGGACGCGATACGCTGGTTTGCGGTATAAACTATCAACCCAAAGTTAATAGTCGATCCGATGAAACCCTATTCGATGGAAGCGATCCGCATCTTCCTGGCCGTGGCCGAAGCGCGCAGTTTCACGGCGGCGGCGATCCGGCTGGGCGTCACGCCGGCTGCCGCCAGCAAGGCCGTCAAGCTGCTCGAAGCGCAGCATGGCGTGATCGTCCTGGTGCGCAATACGCGCCGGGTGGCGCTGACCGAAGCGGGCACCGCCCTGTATGCCAGCCTGCTGGCCGCAACCACCCAGATCGACGAGGCTTTTCTCGCGCTCACGCGCTACCGCGACCGGCCGGCGGGCACCCTGCGGCTCACCGTGCCGCGTGCGCTGGGCGCCCTGGTGCTCAAGGATCTGGCGCCGCGCTTCCAGCGCGCATATCCCGATGTGGCGCTCGATATCTCGCTCGACGATGGCGAGGTCGATCTGCTCGAACAGGGCTTCGATGCCGGCATCCGCCTGGGACAGCAGGTGGCCCAAGGCATGGTGGCGGTGCGCCTCACCGACGATCTGGCCTGGTCCGTGGTGGGCGCGCCGGCGTACCTGGCGCGCGCCGGGCGCCCGCGCATCCCCGAAGACCTGGTGCGCCACGCCACCGTGCGTTATCGGTTCCACCGCTCCAGGGCGCTGGCGCCGTGGAGTTTCGTGCGCGACGGCGACCGCTTCCAGGTGGAGACCGGCCAGCACCTGGTCGTCAACGACACCGGTTTGATCGCCGACTTCGTGCGCTCCGGCCTTGGACTGGCCTACCTGCCCGTCATCGAGATCGCTGCCGACCTGGCGGCGGGGCAGCTCGAGCGCGTGCTGCAGCCTTTCGTGCCGCGTACGTCCGGGCTGTTCCTGTACTTCGCCGCCAAAACCCAGAGCCAGCCCAAGCTGCGCGCCTTTATCAACATGGCGACAGCCGCACCAACAACCACACCGACCGACCGCAGTGGCCCGATTTGACCGATAATGCTGGCTATCTCATTTTTAGCACCAGAATTGGAAGCCTCCCATGGAAATCAAGGTCAACTTTCTCGACAAGCTGCGGCTCGAAGCCAAGTTCGACGATTTTACGGTCATCGCCGACCAGCCCATCCGCTACAAGGGCGACGGCTCGGCCCCCGGCCCGTTCGACTATTTTTTGGCGTCGTCGGCCCTGTGCGCAGCGTATTTCGTGAAGTTGTATTGCAATACGCGCAATATCCCGACCGAGAATATCCGCCTCTCGCAGAACAACATCGTCGATCCGGAAAATCGGTATAAACAGATCTTCAAGATCCAGGTGGAGCTGCCGGCCGATATCTCCGACAAGGACCGCCAGGGCATCCTGCGTTCGATCGACCGCTGCACGGTCAAAAAAGTGGTGCAGGAAGGCCCCGACTTCGTGATCGAAGAAGTGGCCAACCTCGATGCCGACGCGCAGGCGCTGCTCACGCTTAACCCGGACGCCGCCGCCCGCACCTTCATCCCCGGCAAGGACCTGCCGCTCGAGCAGACTATTGCCAATATGTCGGGTGTGCTGGCCAACCTGGGCATCAAGATCGAAATCGCTTCGTGGCGCAACATCGTGCCCAATGTGTGGTCGCTGCACATCCGCGACGCCCATTCGCCGATGTGCTTTACCAACGGCAAAGGCGCCACCAAGGAAAGCGCGCTGGCCTCGGCCCTGGGCGAGTACATCGAACGCCTGAACAACAACCACTTCTACGCCGGCAGCTACTGGGGGCAGGATATCGCCAACGCCGATTTCGTCCACTACCCGAACGAGCGCTGGTTCAAGCCGGCCCGCCGCGACAAGCTGCCCGCCGAGATCCTCGACGACTACACGCGCGCCATCTACGACGCCGACGGCGAACTGCGCGGGTCGCACCTGATCGACACCAACTCCGGCAATATCGAGCGCGGCATCTGCGCGCTGCCGTACACGCGCCGGTCCGATGGCGCCACCGTGTACTTCCCGTCCAACCTGGTCGAAAATCTGTATGTCAGCAACGGCATGAGCGCCGGTAACACGCTGGTCGAAGCGCAGGTGCAGTGCCTGTCCGAGATCTTCGAGCGCGCCGTCAAGCGCGAAATCATCGAAGGCGAAATGGCGCTGCCGGACGTGCCGCAGGACGTGCTGGCCCGATACCCCGGCATCGTGGCCGGCATCAAGGGACTGGAAGAGCAGGGCTTCCCGGTGCTGGTCAAGGATGCCTCGCTCGGCGGCGTTTACCCGGTCATGTGCGTCACGCTCATGAACCCGCGCACCGGCGGCGTGTTCGCCTCGTTCGGCGCCCATCCGAGCCTGGAAGTGGCGCTCGAACGCAGCCTCACCGAACTGCTGCAAGGCCGCAGCTTCGAAGGCCTCAACGACCTGCCGCAGCCGACGTTTGCCAGCGAAGCGGTGACGGAGCCGAACAACTTCGTCGAACACTTCATCGATTCGAGCGGCATCGTTTCGTGGCGTTTCTTCAGCGCGAAGGCCGATTACGATTTCGTCGACTGGGACTTTTCGGGCAAGGGCGAGAACTCCAACGCCGAGGAGGCGGCCACGCTGTTCGGCATCCTCAAGGACATGGGCAAGGAAGTCTACACGGCCGTGTACGACGACCTCGGTGCGGTGGCCTGCCGCATCCTGGTGCCCGGCTACTCGGAAGTCTACCCGGTGGAAGACCTGGTCTGGGATAACACCAACAAGGCGCTGCTGTTCCGCGAAGACGTGCTCAATCTTCACCGCCTGGACGACGCCGCGCTCGAAGCGCTGCTCGAACGCCTGGACGATAATGAGCTCGATGAATACGGCGACATCGCCACCCTGATCGGCATCGAGTTCGACGAGAACACCGAGTGGGGCCAGCTCACCACGCTGGAACTGAAACTCCTGATCAACCTGGCGCTGAAAAACTTCGACGAGGCCAAGGAACTGGTCGAGTCCTTCCTCCAGTACAACGACAACACGGTCGAGCGCCGCCTGTTCTACCAGGCGCTCAACGTGGTGCTCGAAGTGGAACTCGACGACGACATGGACCTGGCAGACTACGAAGTCAACTTCCGCCGCATGTTTGGCGATGTGCGCATGGACGCGGTGCTCGGCTCCGTCGCGGGCACGGTGCGTTTCCACGGCCTCGCGCCAACCAGCATGCAGCTCGAAGGTCTGGAGCGCCACGCACGCCTGATCGACAGCTACAAGAAGCTGCACGCGGCGCGCGCCAGGGCGGCTGCGCGCTAGGCAGCGGTCAGCTGGCGCCCACCTGCCGATTCACCCGGCGGTTCATGGCCACGACATCGGCGTGGCTGGGCGCCGGCCCCAGTTCCGCAAACAGCGCCGGCAAGCGGTCGCGCCTGGCGGCCGCCTCGCCCTTGACGGCGGCGGCCAGCGCCGTGCGCATGGTCTCTGCGTCATCGTCGCAGCAGTAGGCTGGCGTCGATGGCTGCTGGCGCCACGATTCCTCCAGCGAGCCCGCATCGACCGCATCGAAGCCCACATCGTCGACCAGCGTCATGGCCGTCTTCCTGCTTGCCTCGTCGTCGGCTGCCACCGCGACCGCCAGGCGGTCCGCCGCCCCGGCCGGACGTCCCAGCTCGGCCAGGCTGTAGGCCAGGATGTTGTTGAACGCCTTTACCACCGGGCGGCCGATCTGCTGCACCACCCAGATGCTTTCCGCCGTACCCGCGTCGATCTCCGCGATGCGTTCATCGCGCAGGCCGGGGTAGTAATTGCTGGTGTCGATCACGGTGACCGTGGGTGCCACCGCGTCGAACAGGCCGGCGGGCAGGCCACGCATGGCCGGCAGCGGTATCGCCAGGATGACCGCTTCCACGCCTTGTACCACGTCCTGCACGCTCGCTGCCGTGGCCTTGATCGCGTCGGCCAGTTCGCGCGCGCCTGCGGCGCCCCGGGTGTTGGCGATGCGGACGTCATGGCCTGCCGCGACCAGTTTGCGGGCGAGGGTGCCGCCGATATTGCCGGTGCCGATAATTCCGATGCGCATATGAATTCTCCTGTGTGAATACGTCAGGCAGGCAGTTTAGGGAGTCCATGTGATAATGGGAAGTACCGACTAAAAAGTAAGTAACCAACCGAAGTGTGATCACGATGACCGAGACAGAACGCGTATGGAACTGCAGCGATCCCGAAAAACGCCGCGAATGGGCGGCCAGCACCACCGAAACGCTGCGCGTGCTGGAAGGGAAATGGAAGATCATCATCCTGTGCCAGCTGTTCGCGGCCAAGGCGCCGCTGCGGTTCTCGGACCTGGAGCGGCTGATCGACGGCGTCAATCAGAAGATGCTGATCCAGCAGCTCAAACAGCTGGAGCAGGACGGCATCGTGCTGCGCACGGTGTACGCGCAGGTGCCGCCCCGGGTGGAATACGCGCTCACCGACATGGGCTTTGCACTGGGACCGTCGATGCAGGCGCTGATCGAGTGGGCCGAGATGCGTCGCTCCCGGCCCACGCCTGAACCCATCGCCTGATCAGGCGGGCTTTGGCCCGTCCGGCGGCGCGATCTTGAACCAGATCGCATACATGGCCGGCAGGAACACCAGCGTCAGCACGGTGCCTGCAATGGTGCCGCCGATCAGCGTGTAAGCGAGCGTGCCCCAGAATACCGAGTGGGTGAGCGGGATGAACGCCAGCACGGCAGCGAGCGCGGTGAGGATCACAGGCCGCGAGCGCTGCACCGTTGCCTCCACCACCGCGCGGAACGGATCGAGACCTGCCTTCTGGTTGTCGTCGATCTGGCCGATCAGGATCAGCGTGTTGCGCATCAGGATGCCCGACAGCGCGATCAAGCCCACCAGCGCATTGATGCCGAACGGCTGGCCGAACAGGATCAGGGTCGGCACCACGCCGATCAGGCCCAGGGGGCTAGTCAAAAACACCATCACCATTGCCGCGATCGAGCGCACCTGGAAGATGATGATCAACAGCGTGATCGCCAGCATGATCGGGAACAGCGGCAGCATGGCCGTGGTGGCCTTGCCCGATTCCTCGATCGAACCCGCTTCAACGATGTGGTAGCCGCTGGGCAGCTTCGCGACCAGCGGTTGCAGCTGGGCCGTGATGGCGCCGGAGACATCGGGCGGCTGCAAGCCGTCAGCGATATCGCCGCGCACGTTGATCGTCGGCACGCGGTCGCGGCGGCGCACCAGCGGTTCTTCAGAGCGCACTTCCACCGTGCCCACCTGCGAGAGCGGAATGCGCTGGCCGTCGGCGCCCGACAGCGTGAAGTCGGCGATGCGGGCCGGGTCGAGCCGGTTGTTGCCGGCGGAGCGCGCCATCACCTGCACGGTGCGGATGTCTTCGCGCACGGCCGTCAATGGCACGCCGTTGAGCAGGAACTGCAGCTGCTGCGCCACCGAGGTGGAAGTGAGGCCCACCGCCTGCAGGCGGTCCTGCTGCAAGGTGAAGTGCAGCGACGGCGTGCGCACGCCCCAGTCGTTGTTAACGGTGCGCATCATCGGGCTCGCTTCGAGCACGTGCTGCACGTCGGCCGCGATGTCGCGCAATTTGACCGGGTCGGGGCCGCTCACGCGGTAGGCAACCGGATAGGGCGAGTAGGGGCCGAACACCAGCTGCGTCACGCGCAGCCGCGCCTCGGGCGCCAGGCCAGCGGCGACCACTTCGCGCAGGCGCGCTTTCAACGCGTCGCGCTGGTCCTGGCTGTCGGTGCGGATGACGATCTTGGCAAACGACGGATCGGGCATCTCCGGCCCCATGGCGAGATAAAAGCGCGGCGCGCCCTGGCCGATATAGGCGGTGACGATTTTCGCTTCCGGCTGTTTGGCCAGCCATGCCTCGACCTTGGCGCTGGCGGCGCTGGTCTGGCCGATCGCGGTGCCGAACGGCATCTGCACCTCCACCAGCACTTCCGGCCGGTCGGAGACCGGGAAGAACTGCTTCTTGACCACGGCCATGCCGCCGATAGCCAGCGCGAACAGGCCCACCACGGCGCCGGCGACGACCCATTTGCGGGCGATCACGCGGCCCAGCACATGGCGGAAGCGCTGGTAGCGCGGTGTGTCGTACAACGCTGCGTGGCCGCCTTCGACCGGCTTTAGCTGCGGCAGCATCTTGACGCCCAGGTACGGGGTGAACACCACCGCCACCACCCACGACGCGATCAGCGCGATACCGACGATCCAGAACATATTGCTGGTGTACTCGCCGGCCGATGATCGTGCAAAGCCATTGGGCATGAAGCCCACGGCCGTGACCAGGGTCCCGGCCAGCATCGGCGCGGCCGTGTGGCTCCAGGCATAGGCCGAAGCGGTGATGCGGTCGTAGCCTTCTTCCATCTTGACCACCATCATTTCGATGGCGATGATGGCGTCGTCCACCAGCAGGCCCAGTCCGAGGATCAGGGAGCCGAGCGTGATGCGGTCGAAGTTCTTGCCGGTGGCGGCCATCACGATGAACACCACCGCCAGCGTCAATGGCACGGCGGCAGCAACCACGATGCCCACGCGCCAGCCCATGCTGACGAAGCAGACCAGCATGACCACCAGCAGCGCCACGAAGAACTTGACCATGAATTCATCGACGGCCGAACTGATATTGACCGCCTGGTCGGTGACCTTGGACAGGCCCATGCCCAGCGGCAGTTCGGCGTTGATGGCGCCGACTTCCGTGTCCAGCGATTTGCCCAGGTCCAGGCCATTCCAGCCGTCGCGCATCACCACACCCAGCAACAGGGCCGGTTCGCCGCCATTGCGCAGGATGAAGCTCGATGGGTCCTCGTAGCCGCGCTTGACGGTGGCGATGTCGGACAGCTTGAGGGTGCGCCCCTGCACGACGATCGGCGTGTCGCGGATTTTTTGCAGCTGGTCGAAGGCGCCGTCCAGGCGGATGAACACCTGCGGGCCGCTGGTATCGACCGAACCGGCAGGCGTCAGCACGTTCTGGTTGTTGAGCGCCGCGAACACCTGCTGCGGCGCCACGCCCAGCGTGGCCAGGCGCTCGTGCGAGAATTCCACGTAGATGCGCTCCGGCTGCTCGCCGATGATGTTGACCTTTTTGACGCCTGGCACATGCAGCAGGCGCTGGCGCAGCGTCTCGGCATCGCGCACCAGCAGGCGTTGCGGCTCGCCCTTGGCCTTCAAGGCGAACAGCGCGAACGTGACGTCCGCGTATTCGTCGTTGACCATCGGACCGATCACGCCCTGCGGCAGGTTGCCCGCCTCGTCGCCCACCTTTTTGCGGGCCTGGTAGAACTGCTCCTGCACCTCGGCCGGCGGCGTGCTGTCCTGCAGCGTCAGGGTGGTGAAGGCGAGGCCGGGACGGGTGTAGGTTTCGCTGCGTTCGTACCAGCGCAGTTCCTGCAAACGCTTCTCGAGCTTTTCGGCCACCTGGTCCTGCATTTCCTGCGCGGTGGCGCCGGGCCAGGCGGTGATCACGGTCATGACCTTGATGGTGAAGGCCGGGTCTTCCGCACGACCGAGCTTGAAGAACGAGACCACGCCCGCGACCGAGATCAGGAAGATCAGGAACAGCGTGATCGCGCGCTCGCGCACGGCCAGCGCGGAGAGGTTGAAGCGGCCCGCGCTCATTGGCTGGCTCCGGTGGTGGTGGCTGCTGCTGCCGATGCCGGCGCACCGGCCGTCGCTGCCGGTGTAGCTGCTGCCGCTGCCGCCCTGGCCGGCGCTGGTTCTGCCGCCAGCCTGACTGTTTCGCCCTCCCGCAGCAGGTGCGCGCCCAGCGCCACGATACGCTCGCCGGACTTGAACGGGCCGGTCACAAAGGCGACGTCGTCACCGAGGCGCTGCACGGCCACCGGCCGCCACGTGACCTTGGCCGGCTGGCCCTGGATCAGCCACACGCCCGGGCCCTTGCCGGCATCGTGCAGGGCGCCCATCGGCACCGACCAGGCGCGAACGGTTTGGGTGTCGGCACGGGCGTCCGCGGGCGTGGCGGATTTCGCGTCGGCCGTGGTATAGGCTGCGGCTGTTGGTGTCGCGGTGGCCGACGCCGCATCGGCAAGCTCGATGGTCACCGTCGCGCCCAGCGGCGCGGCAGCGAGCGCGCCTTCGAGAACATATCGTGCTTCGTAGGTGCGGGTGGCGCGGTCGGCGGTGTCGGACAGCTGGCGCAGGCGCGCGGGTACAGCTTGAGCGCTCTGGCCGAACAGCGTGGCCAGCCCGGTCGAACCGAGTCGCGGACGCAAGGTTTCGGGCAGCGCGATCACGGCTTCGCGGCTGCCGGCGCGCGCCAGGCGCAGCACCGGCTGGCCGGCGGCCACCACCTGGCCCGGTTCGGCCAGGGTGTCCATGACGATGCCGTCGGCGTCGGCCACCAGTTCGGCGTAGCGGCTGGCGTTGCGCGCCACTTCGGCCTGGGCCTCGGCTGCCTTCAATTGCGCTGTCGCGGCGTCTGCCGCCGCGGCCACCTGGTCGTAGGCGGCGGCGGAAATGGCGCCGGTGCCGCGCAGGTCGCGGTAGCGCGCCTCGTCTTGCGCGGTTTGCTGGGCGCGTGCGCGGGCTGCGGCGACCGCTTCCAGCTGGGCGGTGGCAGCCAGTTTCAGGTCGATCGGATCGATCCGCATCAGGACCTGGCCGCGCTTGACCTGCTGGCCAGTATCGACCAGCCGTTCGAGGACCTTGCCGGCCACCCGGAACCCCGGTTCGCTCTGCACGCGGGCGGCGACGGTGCCAGTGAACGCGCGCGCGCCGCGCGCCGCTTCAGTGAGCATGGTGGTGCGCACCAGCGGCGCTTCGGTACGCGGATCGGAGGGAGGAGGTTTGCCGCAGCCGGCCAGCAGCAAAACGGGCAGGCAGACAGCAAGGAAGGCTGCGGAGAGGGCAGTGGAGGCGACGAGGCGGCGAGGCATGGAAATCCCGTGAGTGAACAAAACAGGATTTCATTTTGAGACTAGTGACCAATTATGTCAACGGTCACTAGCGATTTAAGATGGTTATCTTGATAAGCTGCGCAGGACCAGGCTCGCTAACTGGGCGGGGGCATGGTCGACCGAGTCGAAGCTGTATTGCAGCAGCAGCGGGTTCAGGTATGGCCGCAGCACCAGATAGATGGCGCTGGCGGTTTCGTCCAGCGGCGTCTTGCGCTCGAAGTCTTCGTTCTCGCGGCCCAGGCGCAGGATGTCGGTCAGCAGGCCCTGGATGCGCAGCTCGTAGCGCCGCGCGGAATCCCAGCGCTCCGAGGCGGCCGAGGAGGCGATGTCGAACAGCTTGCGGTCTTCGAAGAACAGCCGCATGCTCGAGGCCACGATGGTCTTGAACAGGCGGCGCAGCTTCTCGGGCGCGCCGTCGGCGCTGTCCACGGCAGCGCGCACATCGGTCTCGATCTCGAGCAGGCAGGTGGCGCAAATCTGTTCGCCGATGGCCTGCTTCGATTCGAAGAACTTGTAGATATAGGCCTTGGAAAAGCCGATCGCCTTGGCCAGGTCGGAAACCGTGGTCTTCTCGTAGCCATACAGGCGGAAGTGGGCGGTGGCGGCGGTGACGATCTGGTCGCGCACGTCGTGGTCGGCGGGGCCCCGGGCCGGGCCATGGTTGATGGTTGCAATAGTCATGGACGACAGCTTAACCCCCATCCCCGATTTGCACAATAAGTGACTAAATAGTGATATAGTCACTCATATCTTTTCTTCTTTAGTGGAATTCCATGATCCCGACCCGACCATTGATCGCGCTGGCGGCAGCCTGCATTGTGACAGGCTGCGCCACCGCTCCGGCCGTGGGGCCCGACTATGCGCGCCCCGACCTGCAACTGCCGCAGCGCTACCTGGCACAGTCCGCCGAGCCGGTGGGCGACCTGTCCGCATGGTGGCGCGGCTTCGACGATCGGCAACTCGATCAGCTGGTCACGCTGGCGCTGGCGCAAAATCTCGACCTGGCGCAGGCGTCTGCCCGCGTGGCGCAGGCGCGCGCGGGCCTCGGCGCCGCCCAGGCGGCGCTGCTGCCGTCGGCGAACGTGAATGCCCAGGCGGCGCGCGCGTACCAGTCGGTGGAAACGCCGCTGGGCCAGGTGGCCAATGCGCAGCCGGGTTTCGACCGTTACGGCAGCGCCTACGAGGCGAACATCGGCGCCGGCTGGGAAATCGACCTGTTCGGCGGATTGCGGCGCGGGCGCGAGGCAGCGCTGGCCGAGTACCAGGCGTCCGCCGCCGGCGCGGCCGCCACCCGGCTGGCGGTGGCTGCGCAGACGGCCGACACGTATATCACCTTGCGCGGCCTGCAGGCGCGCCTCGAAGTCGCCCGCAAGCAGGTGCGCACACAGGAGGGCTTGCTGGCCACCCTCAATCTGTTGCTGGGCAAGGGCCTGGTGCCGGAACTGCAAGTGCGCCAGGTGGAGGGCGCGCTGGCGCAGGTGCGCTCGTCGGTGCCGGTGCTGGAAGCGGCGCAGGACACCGCCATGAATGCGCTCGACGTGATGCTGGGCAGCGCGCCCGGTACGCATCGCGCGCAACTGCTAGCAGCATCCGCCATTCCGGTCGCGCCGGCCATCACGGCCACTGGCACCCCCGGCGACCTGCTGCGCCGCCGCCCCGACCTGATCGTGGCCGAGCGCCGGCTGGCCGCATCGCATGCGCGCATCGGCGTGGCGATTGCCGAGTTCTATCCGAAGTTTTCGCTCAGCGGCATGATTGGCAGCGCCACCGCCATCTCGGGCGGCAACCTGTTTACCAATGACGCCAGCCAGGCGTCGGCCATGCTGGGCCTGCGCTGGCGCCTGTTCGACTTCGGCCGCATCAACGCCCAGATCGACCAGGCGCGCGGGCAGGAAGCCGAAGCGCTGGCGGCCTACCGCCAGTCCGCGCTGCGCGCCACGGCCGACGTGGAAAATGCGTTGACCGACATGCAGCAGCGCCACCGCCAGGCCGCCACGCTCGAGCAGGGCGTGCAGGCGTGGCAGCAGGCGCGCCAGGCGTCGTTTGCCGCGTACCAGAAGGGCGTGGTGAGCCTGATCGAGGTGCTGCAAGCGGACGACAAGCTGCTGCAGGCGTCCGATATGCGGGTGCAGGCGCAGGCCGAGGCGGCGCGCGCGGCGGTGGCGGCGTTCAAGGCGCTTGGCGGCGGCTGGCAGCCAGCGCAGAATGATGGCGCAGTTGCCGCCCTGGCGCGGCGTTGATGGAAGCATCTTCGATAGCGCCGGTCTGCCAGTTGCGCTACCGAGGTATCTCTGCAAATGGCATCAACAGTGTCAGTGGATCATCGGGGAATGGCAGAACATAAGTTTTGGAGAGAAACTTTCGTTGATGCTGTGCGGCTGTGGCCTGCAAGAAAAAGTTCAGGTCCGCGTTTTCACAATCAAACTTTTTGGCCTGGTGGGAGCTCTCCAGCGGGACCACTCTGGTTGCCATTTTCAATTTCCCTTTGCTGAAATCTTTCAAACGCTCGCACCAGGGCAGCATTGGGTTTGGAACGGTTATCAAGCAGGTTGATGATCACTGCAGCGTCATTTTCCGAGAACTGGATGAATTTTTCCCGGTCGATAATCTTCTCGGCTTTTTCAAGCGATGCCTGGACCATGAATTGATTCACGGTCGATCCAGTTAGTTCCGCCGCTTCCTGAATTTTTAAGGTGATGGATTGCGGAATGCGGTTGGTAATGCGGTCGCTGCTTTCCGGTGCATTCATGATCTACCTCTCTAGCCAGCATGGCACTTGATGATCGAACCAGTGTACACCCGCATGCAGCGAACTTCAAACATAGCGTCAATCTGACGCAGCCTGGAAAATGTTGCGCCAAAGATGCAATTCGGCGTAGTCTCCTGTTATATGTCTTATATAAGACTCATTGAGGTACAATAGCGGCCGGAGCAGGTGTATCCGGCCTGATTCCTTCCGCTATCCACCCTCAATGAGAGTTTTTCATGCTAGCTGCCTACCGCCAGCACGTCGCTGAACGTGCATCCCTCGGGATCCCTGCGTTGCCTTTGTCCGCCGCTCAAACGTCGGACCTGGTCGAACTCCTGAAGCATCCGCCAGCCGGCGAAGAACAGTTCCTGGTCGACCTGATCACCAACCGCGTACCGGCTGGCGTCGACGATGCCGCCAAGGTCAAGTGCGCGTTCCTGGCCAGCGTGGCCAAGGGTGCGGAAACCTCGCCGCTGGTCTCGCGCGAGCTGGCCACCAAGCTCCTTGGCACCATGCTCGGCGGCTTCAACATCAAGCCGATGATCGACCTGCTCGACGATCCGGTCGTCGGCGCCATCGCTGCCGAAGGCCTGAAAAAGACCTTGCTGATGTTCGATTACTTCCACGACGTCAAGGAGCTGGCCGACCAGGGCAGTGCGCGCGCCAAGGAAGTGCTGCAATCGTGGGCCGACGCCGAGTGGTTCACCTCGCGTCCGGAAGTACCGCAAAGCCTGACCATCACCGTGTTCAAGGTCACCGGCGAAACCAATACCGACGACCTGTCGCCGGCGCCGGACGCCACCACCCGTCCAGACATTCCGCTGCACGCGCTGGCGATGCTGAAGAACCCGCGTCCGGGCATCAACCCGGAAGAACCGGGCAAGATCGGGCCATTGAAACAGCTCGAAGCCTTGAAAGCCAAGGGCCACCTGGTCGCCTACGTCGGTGACGTGGTCGGTACCGGTTCGTCGCGCAAGTCCGCCACCAACTCGGTGCTGTGGTTCACCGGCGAAGACATTCCGTTCATCCCGAACAAGCGCTTCGGCGGCGTGTGCCTGGGCACCAAGATCGCCCCGATCTTCTACAACACCATGGAAGACGCCGGCGCGCTGCCGATCGAACTCGATGTCACCCAAATGGAAATGGGCGACGTGGTCGAACTGCGTCCATACGACGGCAAGGCACTCAAGGATGGCGTCGTGATCTCCGAGTTCACCGTCAAGTCGCCGGTGCTGTTCGACGAAGTGCGCGCCGGTGGCCGTATCCCGCTGATCATCGGCCGTGGTCTGACCACCAAGGCACGCGAAGCGCTGGGTCTGCCCGCATCGACCCTGTTCCGCCTGCCGCAAAATCCGGTCGACAGCGGCCGTGGCTTCTCGCTGGCGCAAAAAATGGTCGGCCGCGCCTGCGGTCTGCCCGAAGGCGAGGGCATTCGTCCTGGCACTTACTGCGAACCGAAGATGACCACCGTGGGCTCGCAAGACACCACCGGTCCGATGACCCGCGACGAGCTGAAAGACCTGGCCTGCCTGGGCTTCTCGGCCGACCTGGTGATGCAGTCGTTCTGCCACACCGCCGCCTATCCGAAAGTGGTGGACGTCAAGATGCACCGCGAACTGCCGACCTTTATCGAAAACCGTGGCGGCGTGGCCCTGCGTCCGGGCGACGGCGTGATCCACTCGTGGCTCAACCGCCTCCTGATGCCCGACACCGTCGGCACCGGCGGCGACTCGCACACCCGCTTCCCGATCGGTATCTCGTTCCCGGCCGGCTCGGGCCTGGTGGCGTTTGCCGCAGCGACCGGCGTGATGCCGCTCGATATGCCGGAATCGGTGCTGGTGCGCTTCAAGGGCACCATGCAGCCGGGCGTGACGCTGCGCGACCTGGTCAACGCGATTCCGCTGTACGCGATCCGCCAGGGCATGCTCACGGTGGACAAGAAGGGCAAGAAGAACATCTTCTCGGGCCGTATCCTGGAAATCGAAGGCCTGCCGCAGCTCAAAGTGGAACAGGCGTTCGAGCTGTCCGACGCGTCGGCCGAGCGCTCCGCTGCCGGCTGCACCGTACACCTCGATAAAGAGCCGATCATCGAGTACATGACCTCGAACATCACCTTGATGAAGTGGATGATCGCCAACGGCTACCTCGACCAGCGCACGCTGGAGCGCCGCATCAAGGCTATGCAAGCCTGGCTGGACAAGCCGGAACTGCTGGCGCCGGACGCCGACGCCGAATACGCTGCCGTCATCGAGATCGACCTGGCCGACATCCATGAGCCGATCGTGGCCTGCCCGAACGACCCCGACGACGTGAAGACGCTGTCGGACGTGGCCGGTGCCAAGATCGACGACGTGTTCGTCGGTTCGTGCATGACCAACATCGGCCACTTCCGCGCCGCCTCGAAAGTCCTGGAAGGCAAATCGGACATCCCGGTACGCCTGTGGATCGCGCCGCCGACCAAGATGGACCAGCAGGTGCTGACCACCGAAGGCCACTACGGCACCCTGGGCCGCACCGGCGCGCGCATGGAAATGCCGGGCTGCTCGCTGTGCATGGGTAACCAGGCGCAGATCCGCAAGGGCGCCACCGTGATGTCGACGTCGACGCGCAACTTCCCGAACCGCCTCGGTATCGAAACCAATGTGTACCTCGGTTCGGCCGAACTGGCCTCGGTGTGTTCGCTGCTGGGCCGCATCCCGACCCGCGAAGAGTACATGCTGCACACCGGCGTGCTCGACGCGAATTCGGCCGACATCTACCGCTACATGAACTTCGACAAGATCGAGGAATTCAGCGCGGTGGCCGATACGGTGAAGGTGGCTTAAGCCCCGGTTTCCGTATCAGCTAAAAGCCCCAACCCGCCTTCACTGGCTGGTTGGGGCTTTTTTATGGCTGGTTGCTAAAACCGCCATGCCAGTCCTGCCCGCAGCGTGCGCATCTCGCCCGGATGGGTATGAATATCTGCGACCGGCGCCGCCTCGCCCGGCAGTTGCGATTCGTAGTAGTAATCGATGTCGCTCACGCGCCGGTTCAGCAGGTTGAGTACCTCCACCGTCAGCTTCAGGTTGGCCGCCAGCTGGTAGCCGAGCTTCATGTTAACCAGCGTGGACGACGGCGAACGCACCGAGTCGTCCTCCACCAGCGCGCGCGGGCCGAAGTAGCGCAGCCGCATGCCGCCCGACCATGGACCCGCTTCGCCCGATACGCCGACGGATGCGGTGCGGCTGATCGAGCCGGGGATGAAGTCGCCGGCCGGATCGTGATCGCGGAAGCGCGCGTGCGACCAGGCCAGGTTGGCGTCGATGATCCAGTCCTTGGCCGGCGAGTAGAAATTGGTCAGCTCCACGCCGTGGCGGCGGCTGGGACGGCCCGCTTCGGTGGTACCGGCGTCGCCGATGAAGATCAGTTCCGAATCGAGGTCGAGCTGCCACGCGGCGAGGGTGGTTTGCAGGCCTGGTACCAGGCCCACCAGGCGCAGGCCCGCTTCCTTGCCGGTGGCCTTGACCAGCGGCGTGGCGCGTTCGATGGCGGCGCCGTCGGCGTCCACCGCCAGGCCGGTCCTGGGATCGACGGTGCCGGTGATGCCGCGCGCGTCGTTGCTGTGGAAGCCACGGCCCCAGTTCAGGTACACCTCGGCGTGTTTGCCCGGTGTGAAAATGGCGGTGAATTTCGGGCTGTTGATGCTGGCGTCGACCTTGCCCGAGTTGGCAGCGTTATCGCTGTCCACGTCAAAGCTGTAGCGGTCGGCGCGCACGCCGGCCACGGTGCGCAGCCATGGCGCCCACGTGGTGCTGTTGGACGCGTACAGCGCGCCGCTGCGCTCTTTTACTTCATCCTCGCGCACGGTGGACAGGCGGCGCTTTTGCTCGCTCAGGTACAGGCCCACCGGAGACAGGCGGTCCTGGCGCAGCTGCACGCCGATGGCGGTCTCCGACGCGAAAGGTCCCAGCTTGTGCTGCCAGGTGCGCTCGGCGTTCAGGCCCAGGATTTGCCGGCTCTCGGCCTGTTGGTACTGGTCGCCGTGTTCGGGGTCGTCCAGCACATATGTGAAATTGCTGTACAGGTCCAGGCGCGACTTGATGAAGTAGGCGCCGACATGGCCATGGCCGTCGGCGTACTGGCGGGTCCAGTCGCCCGACAGGCTGTAACGCGAGGTCTCGCCGCCGTCGCTGGGGTCGAGCGCGCCGTAGCGGCCGATCAGGCCGGCGTCCAGCGCACGCTGCGGCACCTGGTCGGTGGAGTTCCACGACGAGTGCATGCCCATGGCGGTCACGCGCACATCGTCGTCGCCGCGCGACCAGCTATATGACAGCACGCCGTTGGTGCGCTGGTAATCTTCGGGCGTATCCCACGGGCCGTCCTGGCCGGCGCGCTCGAGCGCGTAGAGCAGGGCGCCGCCGGCCAGCGGCGTGGAGTTGGCCACCAGTGCGCGGTGAAAACGGTGCTGGCCCGCTTCCACGCTCAGCAAGCCTTGATCGAGCTGTTTAACGTAGTCGAAAGCGGCGGCGCCGGCGGCGGAAAAATCGCCTTCCTCGGCATAATAAGTGCCCTTTTTGTACTGGATGGTGCTGATCAGTTCCGGGATCACGAAGTTCAGGTCCGAGTAGCCCTGGCCGTGGGCGTTGGTGGGCAGGTTGACCGGCATGCCCATCACAGTGGTGCGGAAGTCGGTGCCGTGATCGAGATTGAAGCCGCGCGCAAAATACTGGTTGGCCTTGCCGTCGCCGGCATGCTGGGTGACGATCAGGCCCGGCACCGCTTCGAGCAGTTCGCCGGTGCGCAGCAGCGGGCGATTTTCCAGCTGCTTGGCGGTGACCGTGCCCTGGTTGGCGGAATCGGCCACGCCGAGCGGGATCAGGCTGGCCGAGACTTCAATTTGCTGCACTGGCTGGACGGGCTGGTTGTCGTCGGCGATGGCATGGGCTAGCGCGGGCAGGGCGGCCAACAGCATAGCCGGCAGCAGCCGCAGTGGGTGGGGGATGCGTGGTGTGGTTTTCATTGGCTAGCGGGTGGTGACCGGATTGCGGTCTTTTCTTCGACCCATCCTCAGTGGGCCGAATAAAAAGAAGCAATGCAGCCAGGGCGGGCGATGCGAGCGCCCGGCGCGTTTTACCGCGCCGGCATGGCATGCTCCGCCAATACGACAGGTCCCGGCCGCTTGCTTCCATCCGTCCTGGCCGGTATCCGGGCTAACAGGACAAATCACCCCGCCTTCCCATGCCGAGGGTAACCTCGCTGCACAGTGGACTATTGAGCTGACCTGCCGGCGCATCGTGACAACGCGCTGGCGCCTGTTTTACCGTTGCGGGGACAGCACACGTTTACCGCCGGCCTCCCGACGCGTGTTTCCCGTTTAACTGCGGCCGATGACGACCGCGAGCACCAAAACTGCGCCATGATACCGGGTGCCGGTGCTCATGGCAATTTCAGCAAGTCGGTCAAACCATGCTATAAAGTCGTTAACACGTTAACACGTTAACGAAAATGGAATTTCATGGAATCCGTCATCATCGTCCTGCCCAACCGGCAAACCATCGCCGCCAGCGTGTGGACCAGCACCGCGCCTGTCGCCGTGGTGCTGATTCACCCCGGCACCGGCATCGCCCAGCGCTATTACGAGCCGTTCGCGCGCCACCTGGCCGCAGCCGGCTTTCACGTGGTGACCTACGACTATCGCGGCATCGGCCGTTCGCGCCCGGCCAGTCTGCGGGGCATGGACATCACCATGGCCGACTGGCTCGAGGATGACGTGGGCGCCGTCACGCGCTGGGCCGCCGCGCGGTTTGCTGAACTGCCGCTGCTGGCTGTGGGCCACAGCCTGGGCGGCCACGCGCTGGCCCTGAACAGCACGACAAACCTGCTGCACGGCGCGGTGCTGGTGGCCTCCCACGCGGGCGTGACGGCCACCGTGACCGGGCTGGCCGAGCGGTTGCGCATCGGGCTCGTGATGCGGGTGCTTACGCCTCTGCTCACCACCATTTACGGTTATATGCCCGCGCGCAAACTGGGACTGGGCGAGGATCTGCCCGCCGGCGTGATGCGCCAATGGAGCCGCTGGACTGCGCTGCCCCGCTATTTTTTCGACGACCCGGCAATGGATGCGCAGGCGCGCATGGCGCGCGTGCGCACTCCGCTGCTGGTGCTGGGCTTTGCGGACGATCCGTGGGCCAATCCGCATGCCATCGGCATGCTGGTGGCGCCGCTGGTCAATGCCAGCGTGGCGCGGCGCCAGATCGCGCCACGCGATGCCGGCCTGGCCGCCATCGGTCACATGGGGTTTTTCCGCCAGCGCGTCGGCGCGCTGCTGTGGCCACGGGTCGTGGACTGGCTGCGCGACAAGGCGACCGCGCCGAAGGAAGCGTCATGAGCGCGCAGCGCGCCAGGCCGCGCCTGGTGTTCCTGCTCAACCGCGCGCAGCGCGCCTTGCAGCGTTGGGTCGAGACACGGCCGCAGGCGTGGGACGGTGCCAGTTCGGCGCAGGCGGGCTTGCTGTTCTTCCTGGCCTCGCGCAACCAGGCCACGGTGGGCGAGATTGCGACCGCGCTGGCCGTGGCGCCGGCGGCAGTGACCAACCTGTCCAAGCGCATGGAAGCGGCTTTGCTGGTGGAGCGCGTGAGCGATGCGCGCGATGGCCGGCTCACGCGCCTGCAACTGACTGCCGCCGGCGCGCAAGCCAGCGTGCAGGCCGGCGCCGTGCTCAAGGAACTCAATGTGCGGCTGGCGGACGGCTTCTCCGCAGCCGAACTGGACACCGTGGCCCGCTGGCTGGCTCACGTTGCGCAGCTCGAGGCATCAGGCGAAGTTTGATGCCTGCTCGAATTCGCCGGCGATGAAGTCGATGAATGCGCGCACCTTGGCCGGCTGGTTCTGGCGGCTGAGGTAATACAGGTACAGGTCGGCGTCGGGCAGGGTGTAGTCGCGCATTACCTGCCGCAGGCGCCCGCTGGCCAGGTACCTGGCGGCATCCCACTCGGAGCGCTGAACGATGCCGTGGCCGGCCAGCGCCCACAGCATGACGATGTCGCCGTCGTTGCTGGAGACGGCGCCGCGCACCTTCACCAGTTCTTCCACCTTGCCCTTTTGCAGGCGCCAGGTGCCGTACACGTCGTCGTTCTGGCGATGCAGGATGCAGCGGTGGCGGTGCAGTTCGGCCGGCGTGTGCGGCTCGCCCGCTTTTTTGATGTAGCCGGGCGACGCGCATAGAAAGCGCCGGTTGGCCATCAGCTTGCGGGCGGTGAGGCGCGTGTCGGGCAGCTCGCCGAAGCGGATCGCCAGGTCGTACGCTTCTTCCACCAGGCTGATGGGACGGTCGGTCAGGTGCAGCTCCACTTCCACTTCCGGGTAGGCATGGGCAAAGCGCGAGACGATGGGCGCGATGCGCGTGCGGCCGAAGCCCGGCGTGGCGTTTACCCGCAGCAGACCCTTGGGCGCGGCGCGCCCGCTGGCGACCGACTCCTCCATCTCGCGGATCTGGTGCAGGATGTGCGAGGCCTGCGCCAGGTACGACTCACCCTCGTTGGTCAGGCTGATGCGGCGGGTGGTGCGGTTGACCAGGCGCACCCCGAGGCGCTGCTCCATCAGGCTCAAACGCTTGGTGACGGCAGGGGGCGTCACGCCCAGCTCGCGGGCGGTGGCGCTCATGCTGCCCAGCTTGGCCAGCAGCACGAAAAAGGTCAGGTCGGGGGCGGTGTCGGTTTTCATTTAAAGTGAATAAAGGTTTCAATTCAGGTGAATTTTACCAGTGTAAGTCAAGAGTAGACTGATCGCACTTTGACAGGAGAACCGCATGAAAATCGTAGAAATCCGCGAAAAAACCGTTCCGATCAGCTCCCCGATCCGCAACGCCTACATCGACTTCAGCAAGATGACCCTGAGCCTGGTGGCCGTGGTGACCGACGTCATCCGCGACGGCAAGCCGGTGATCGGCTACGGTTTCAATTCCAACGGCCGCTACGGCCAGGGCACCCTGATGCGCGAACGCTTCATTCCGCGCATCCTGGAAGCCGACCCGGCCAGCCTGGTGGACGATGCCGGCACCAATCTCGATCCCCATAAAATCTGGAACTGCATGTTCACCAACGAAAAGCCGGGCGGCCACGGCGAGCGCTCGGTGGCGATCGGCACCATCGACATGGCGGTGTGGGATGCGGTGGCCAAGATCGAAGGCAAGCCGCTGTTCCAGCTGCTGGCCGACCGCTACGGCAACGGCCAGGCTGACCGCAAGATTTTCGTGTATGCGGCCGGCGGCTATTACTACCCGGGCCAGGATCACGGCAAGCTCAAGGACGAGATGCGCAGCTACATTGACCGCGGCTACACGGTGGTGAAAAAGAAAATCGGCGGCGCCGATCTCGACGAAGACCTGCGCCGCATCGACTCGGTGCTGAGCGTGCTGCAGGACGGCCAGAAACTGGCGGTGGACGCCAACGGCCGCTTCGACCTCGACACGGCGGTGAAGTACGCCAAGGCGCTGTCGCAGTACGACCTGTTCTGGTACGAAGAGCCAGGCGATCCGCTCGACTTCGAACTGCAGGCCACGCTGCGCAATTACTACAAGAACCCGATGGCCACCGGCGAAGACCTGTTTTCGATGCAGGATGCGCGCAACCTGATCCGCTATGGCGGCATGCGCGCCGACCGCGACTGGCTGCAATTCGACTGCGCGCTCAGTTACGGCCTGGTCGAGTACCTGCGCACGCTCGACATGCTGCGCGAACACGGCTGGTCGCCCAAGCGCTGCATCCCGCACGGCGGCCACCAGATGTCGCTCAACATCGCGGCCGGCCTGGGGCTGGGCGGCAACGAGTCGTATCCCGACCTGTTCCAGCCCTATGGCGGCTTCCCCGACGGCGTGACCGTCGATAACGGCCACATCGTGCTGCCGGAATTGCCCGGCATCGGTTTCGAGGGCAAGGCCGACCTGTATCGCGAAATGGTCAAATTGGCGGTATGACCGATGGCTACACTGGACGGAAGGCGCCGCCCGGCGTCCTCTACCCGTGGAGGAATCATGGCTACCGAATTCGATCCGTTCTGGCTGTTCAAGCTGCCGCTGTCGGGCGACGTTATGCAGCGCATCAGTTTGCCGTGGTTTTCTCCCACCTTCAATTTCGCCGGCGATGCCGGGATCGAGAAGCGGGTGGTGTCGGAGGTGGCCAGTTATGGCAAGCAGATAGGCTGGCTCAACGAGCTGGTCATCAAGCTGGCGGAACAGCAGGCGGTCGATGCCGATGTACTCAAGAAGGTGAAAAAGGCGGTAGAGGACATCAACGAAATCAAGAAGACCCAAGCAAACACCGTGCTGCACACGGCGGTCGATGCTCTCAAGCAGCTCGAAGCCAGCGAACCCCAGTTGTACAAGGAGCTGATCAAACGGTGCGCCGATGACGCCGCCAGCTCCGGTGCTTCACATTAACCCAGCTGGCCTGTTCCGCCAGCTTGCTGGCCATGGCCTTGCTGCTGGTGCTGGCCTTTATCGGTCGCAAGCGTCCCGCTAGGGCTGGTAGCGCACCGCGTCGAGGAACAGGGTAAACGCGGCCGACGGGTGGCGCCGGCTCGGGTAATACAGGCGGTAGCCGGGGCAGGCGGTAGCCGGGGCAGGCGGGGCACCAGTCGTCCAGCACCCGCACCAGCCGGCCGGCGTCGATGTGCGGCTGCACCTGGTCTTCGGGAATGTAAGCCAGGCCCAGGCCGTCGAGCGCGGACTGGATGCGCAGCGCCAGGTTGTTGAACACCAGTTGCCCGTCCACCTTGACCTTGACCTCGCGGCCATCCTTGGCGAATTCCCAGGTATAGATCGCGCCGTGGGTGGGCAGGCGCATATTGATGCAGTTGTGCTCGGTCAGGTCGCTCGGCACCTGCGGCGCCGGGCGCCGCGCGAAATAACCGGGCGACCCCACCACGGCCCAGCGCAGGTCGGCGCTGATGCGTACGGCGATCATGTCCTTGTCCACCTGGTCGCCCATGCGCACGCCGGCGTCGTAGCGTTCGGCGACGATGTCGGTCAGGCGGTTTTCCGAGTGGATTTCCAGGCGGATGTCGGGGTAGTCGGGCAGCAGCTTGTTCAGCGCCGGCTGCAAAATGGTCAGCGCCGAGTGCTCGCCTGCACTGACGCGGATGGTGCCGGCCGGCTTCAGGCGGCGTTCGCCCAGCAACGCCAGTTGCGCCTCGATTTCCTCGAAATGCGGGGCGATGTTGGCCATGATCTGCAGCCCGGCCTCGGTGGGCGAGACGCTGCGCGTGGTGCGCACCAGCAGCGGCAGGGCAAGGCGCTGCTCCAGCGCCCGCACGGTCTGGCTCAGCGCCGATTGCGACACACCGAGCCTGGCCGCCGCCTTGGTAAAACTGCCTTCGCGCGCGACCGCGATGAAGGCGAGGATGTCATTGAGATTGTTTTGTGCCATGGCGTCAGACTTTACCACCGATGGCGGCGCGGTATTAGGTCTCCTAATAAATGCTTGAGCAAAAACCGGCAAAGAAATCCCCGCCTCGCTGACTAGAACATCGGGTTGCCGCTGGCAGTGCGCTCCGGCACGGCCTGGTTCACATCCCAGTGTTCGACGACTTTGCCGTTTTCCAGTTTGAAAATATCGACGATGGCGTTGCCACGCGTGCCAGGCTCACGTACGGCGTGGACGTGCAGGATGACGAAGTCGCCATCGACAAAACTTTTGACGATGGTGCTGTGCGAGTCCGGGTACTTGTCGCGCAAGAAGGCGATGAACTGGCGGAAGCCTTCGGGACCATCGGCGGCGTTCGGATTGTGCTGAACGTAGCGCGGCCCCACGTATTGCAAGGCGGCGTCGGCATCCTTGCGATTGAGGCCGGCCTCGTAAAACTTCAGTACCACCTCGCGGTTGGCCTGGGCCGCATCAACCTGGTGCGGGGTGGCGCAACCGCTGGTGACGGCGGCGGCAAGCAAAACCGGGATGAGCAAACGGCGCATGACGACGGTCTCCGTATCGATGAAAACCTGATTCTAGCGGCCGTCCCCCATGCCTGCCAGCCTGCTGAAGACAGAGTTCGATCAGAACTGGTACTTCAAACTCGCCGCCACATTGCGCGGATCGCCGAAGTAGCCGCCGTAGAACGTCGTATCGAGCGAGCTCAGGTAGGTTTTGTCGAACAGGTTGTTGACGTTGACCGTCAGCGCCACGCGCGGGTTGAACTGGTAGCGCGCCATCAGGTTGGCGATGGTGTAGCCTTGCTGGCGCGCCGTGACAGCCTTGCCCAGCTGCCACGGCGTGGCCGTGAAGTGCATGCTGCTCTGGCGGTTGGCGCCGCCGCCGATGGTCAGGCCCTGCCAGGCGCCGCCCAGGCGGTACGTGGTCCACAGCTTGAACAGGTTCACCGGCGCGGCCGTGGCGATGCGCACACCCTTGCTGTCCTCGGTGGTGCTGTGGCTGAAGCTGGTGCTGAGGTTCCAGCCCGGCGCCAGTTGGCCTGTCACTTCGAGGTCGATGCCGCGCGTTCTGGCGCCGGCCACGGCCAGGTAGGCCGGCTGGTTCAGGCTGCCGGGGACGACCTGGCCCGGGTCGCGCTCGGCCAGGTTGTCCTGGCGTGTTTCGAACAGGGCCACGGCCGCATCCACGCGCCGGTTCAGCCACGCGCTTTTCCAGCCGGCTTCGTAGCTTTTGCCTTCGCGCGGGTCCAGTCCCACGCCGTTGCGATCGCGCACGCTTTGCGGCTTGAAGATGCTGGTAAAGCTGGCGTACAGGGTGTGGTCCGGTGTCACCGTGTACACCACGCCCGCATACGGCGTGACCTCGCCGGAGGCCCGGTACTCGGTCAGTTGGTCGGTGTAGCCCGGCTGCAGGTAGTCGAAGGTGTAATGGTAGCGGTAGCTGCTGGTGCGCGCGCCCACAATCACGGCCAGGTCGTCGGTCGGTTTCAGGCGCGTGGCCAGGTAGGCGCCGTTCTGGCGGATCTTGGTGTCGTTGTTGAGCAGCACCGGTGCCGGCGACGGTTCGGCCGTGTAGCCGTTCCACGTATAGAAGTTGACCGGGCGGCCTTCGACATCGGTGACATCGGGCGAACTGCGGTCGTCGAATTTGGCGTAGTTGAAGCCCGCCACCACCTCGTGCTTGCGGCCGAACAGTTCGAACGGGCCCTGCACCTGCACGTCCACGCCATCCTGCTTTTGCCAGCCGATGCCGACGCCGCCGAACAGCATCATGTTCTCGCCGGTTGCGCGGTCGGGGAAACCCCAACTGGCCGAGGCCTGCTTGCTGGTGCGCTTGCTGTACATGTGGTTGAGCGCCAGCTTGACACTCCAGTCGGACGGCAACTTGTGTTCGAGCGTGGCAAACGCGTTCAAGGTATTTTGCTTGCGGCTGCTCCAGCGCGAAGCGGGGTTGACCGAGCGCGGAAAATCGGTCTGGCCGCCGTCGCTGTAGAACAGCGGGAAACTGGCGAACGACACGCCGCGCGGATCGGACCGGGTGTAGTCGATGCCGGCCGACACCAGGGTGCCCGGCGCCAGGTCCGCCTCCACGATCCCGTACAGCACCTGCTTCTTTTGCGAGTAGTAATCGATGAAACTGTCGCTCTGCTGGTGCGCCGCCACCACGCGCCCGCGCACGGTGCCGGTGGTATTGAGCGGGCCCGATACATCCACTTCGGCGCGCCGCATGTCCCACGTACCCAGCGCCGCGCCGGCGCTCCCCTGCAAGGTGGCGGTGGGGCGCTTGCGCACCAGGTTGATGGTGCCCGACGGTTCGCCCGCGCCCGTCATCAGGCCGGCGGCGCCGCGCAGCACCTCGATATGGTCGTACAGCGCCATGTCACCGGTGCTTTGCGGGGTGGCGGTGGTGGTGATCACCAGCGTGGTGGGCACACCGTCGAACTGGTAGCTGTCGATGCCGTAACCGCGCGAGAAAATCGAAAAGCGCTCGCTGTCGATGTGCTGGATATTGATGCCCGGCGTCTGTTCCAGCACGCTGGCCATGGTGTTCAGGTTCTGGTCGTCCATGCGCTGGCGCGTGATCACGCTGATGCTCTGCGGCGTATCGCGCAGCGCCAGCGACAGCTTGGTGGCGGTGCTGGTCGCGGCTATGGTGTAGGCGCCGCTGCCGTCACTGAGGTTGCCCAGGTCCTGCGCTTGCACCTTCACCTCGCGCAGCGTGCTCACTGGCGCGTCGGCCAATAACGACTGGCGCAGCACGTAGCCGCCGTCGCTGCTGCTCACCGCTTCCAGGCTCGATCCCGCCAGCAGGGCGGCGAAGCCCGAGGCCACGCCATGGTCGCCCTGCAAACCGCTTGACTGCCGGCCTTCGGCCAGGGCCGGGTCGAACGACAGCGCCACGCCGGCGGCAGCGGCAAAACGGGCCAGGGCGCCGGCCAGCGGGCCGGCCGGGATCTGGTAAGTCTTGCGCGCAGTGCCAGCCTGGGCGGCGAGTGGTGCGGTCTGGGCATGGGCCGGAGCTAACGGCACGAGCGACAACAGCGGCAGCGCGGCCAGCAGCGCCAGGGCAACGGGGGCCAGCGCAGGGCGGGCGGTCGGGTGGGACGATTTTTGCAGGGACATGGCTTCTTCAATCGATGGTTGGTCGGAGCATTTGGATCATTTGCTCCCTGTAGGCCGTACCAGATCGAAAATCATGCAGAAGTTTTTGAAAAATATTTATGCGGCGCCTACCGTTACCCAGTACCGGGTCAGGCGCCGTACCCGCACCGGCAACGACCGCGCCAGCACCGCCAGCGCCTGGGCGGTATCGGCCACCGGGAACGCGCCCGATACGCGCAGGTTGGCTACAGCGCCGTCGCAGGCCAGGTGGCCGGTGCGGTAGCGGCCCAGTTCCGCCACCAGCCGGCTCAACGGCCAGTTGTCCACCACGATGCTGCCGTGGCGCCAGGCGTCGGCCAGGTCGTCGCCGGTTTGCAGCGGCGCGGCGCCGGCCGCGTTGAACACCAGTTGCTGGCCCGCGCGCACCAGTACCGGCGGCGTTTGCAGCGACGCGCGGGCAGGGCGCACGGCCACCGCGTGTTCGAGCACCACCAGCGTGGTGGACTCCGGCGCGTGGCGCACCGTGAAGCGCGTACCGAGCGCCCGCATGGCGCCGTGCGCGGTCTGCACCACGAACGGCCGCGTATCGGGCGGCGCGCCTGCGTGCTGCCGGTGCGCGGTTTCGATCACGATCTCGCCGCTGCGCAGCAGCACCGTGCGCTGGCCGGCGTCGAAGCGCACATCGACCGCGCTGTCGGTGTTGAGGATCAGCAGCGAACCGTCGGCCAGGCGAACGCTGCGCTGTTCGCCGACGCCGGTGCGGTATTCGGCCAGCGCCGCCCGCCACGGCGCGGCGTCTTCGGCGCTGCCGTACACCGCGTAGCCGACAGCGCCGCCGGAGGCCAGCAACGCCAGCCCGCGCAGCGCCTGGCGCCGGCCCTTGAGCGGCGCCTGCAGCACCGGCGCGCCGATGTGCGGCGGGATCGCCTGCATCATGCCGCGCACCGAGTCCATGCCGGGCGCCACCCGGTGGCAATGGGCGATGGCGTCTGCCATATAGGTATTCACCGTGCGCAGCGACACGCCGAGCCGTTCGGCGATCGCCGGGTAGGTCAGGCCTTCCAGTTGCGAGAGCAGAAACGCCTGGCGCATGGCCGGCTTCATGCCGTCGAGGATGGCGTCGATGGCGCTCAAGGCTTCGAGAATCAGGGCGCGCGCCTCGGGCGAGGGCGTGTGCTGCTCGGGCAGCGCGGCGAGCGTATCGAGATAGGTGCGTTCGAGGTCCTGGCGGCGGAAAAAATCGGCCACCAGGCCGCGCGCGATGGTGCTCAGGTAGGCCCGTGGCGCCAGCACGTCGGGCGCTTCGTGCTTGCTCAGCACCCGCATGAAGGTGTCCTGCGCCAGGTCGGCGGCATCGCCGGCATTGCCCAGCTTGCGGCGCAACCAGCCCTGCAACCAGCCGTGGTGGTCGCTGTACAGGGCGCCGATGTCCGGCTGGGGCAGGTGGTTGGTTGCTGGCATGCCTATAAAGCAGAACAAGAATCATTCTCAATTGTAGTCAACTTGCCCGGCTGGCGCAATAGCGACGTTGAGGATCCAGGCCACGCCGAAGCGGCCCTTGAGCATGCCTTACACCGGCGACCGCCTTGCCTGGCGGGCGGTGCCGCACAGGTTGACATGGGCTACGGACTTGATGGACATGCAAGACTCTCCTTGGTGATGAGTTTTCCGGGCCGGTATCTGCCGGTCAACCGGACGCGGTAATGGTCGCGACCGGTGGTACTATATCGGCCCCTCCTGCCAACTTCTGTCAGTAGTCATGCTGCGATCCGGGCGCTCGTTTCGCTCGCGGCAGGCCTTGTTCACCATGCCTGCACCGGTCACGGTGCAGTGACTGACCCGCGCGACTGGCGTTTACACCCGGTCTATCCAGCGCACGGCAGGGATTTCGTTCCAGGCGGAGCGGGTGCAGGCTGTTGAAGCCACCCGCAACAGCTTCCGGTCCCGGCGCGCAGCCAAGTTGCGCACCTGTTCGGGCCAATGGCAGATCGATGCGCAGGAAGCGCCGCCACCGTTTTAAAGGAAATAATATGTTGTCGAAAAATGTCAAAGGCTGGTGCGCATGCGCAGCGGCCGCTACCCTGCTATTGCCCGGCGCTGTCGCCATGGCCGCCGACGCGGGCGCTTCGCCCCTCACCGTGGGCGGCGCCATCCGCTTCAATTACGTGTACAAGAGCTGGCAGGACGAGTATCGCAACGGCTTCTTCGGCCTCGACACGGCGCGGCTCGACGTCAACTACGACGACGGCACCAACCTCGGTTCGGCCCAGTATCGCTACAATAATTTCCCGAAAGGCCAG
Source organism: Duganella zoogloeoides (assembly GCF_034479515.1). Lineage (NCBI taxonomy): Bacteria > Pseudomonadati > Pseudomonadota > Betaproteobacteria > Burkholderiales > Oxalobacteraceae > Duganella > Duganella zoogloeoides. The sequence goes on along the minus strand of NZ_CP140152.1, from coordinate 3,749,813 downwards.
GGCGGCTACTGGCAGCACTTCCTGCACCACGGCTGGATCGGCCGGCGCTTTGCCGACAAGAGCGAGCTGCACATCGGCGTGGACAAGAACCTGTTCGGCTTGCAACCGTATGCATCGAACAATTTCTACGAGTCGATCGCGTTTTACGCCGGCTTCGAAGACAAGTACGACCTCGGTGTGACCTACCTCAGCAAGCCGGGACCGGTCGAATGGCAGCTGGGCTTTTATCCGCGCGACGGCGGCTCGTATGGCGGCGGCAGCAACACTGCGCCCTCGGCCAACCGCTACTCGTACAACATCGTTGCCGACGACGACGCGCAAGGCTTCGGCACCGGCCAGCGCGACACCGAGCGCAACACACTGATCGGCCGCGTGGCCTTCAAGGTGGGCGACCAGGGCCAGCACGAGGTGGGCGTCTCCGCGCTGACCGGCGAAATCCGCAACGAAGCGCGCGCCAACGGCGCCGTCAACACCCGCCGCAACGCGTTCGCGGTGCACTTCAAGGGCAAGTCGGGACCGGTCAACGTCATGCTGCAAGCGATGCGCTACGACTACCACACCAGCCACGAAGCAACCCAGACCTATGGCGGCCTGGACGCCAACAGCTTCGTGATGATCGGCGGCTTCGGCTACCCGTACCCGGTGGCATCGAAAGGCGACATCTATATCGCCAACGCCAGCTACGACATCGGCGGCAAGGTGGGGCCGTTTTCCGGCTTCAAGGTCTATAACGACTACAGCATGCTGCACAAGCGCGTGGGCGGCTACAAGGACTCGGCGCAAAACGTCACGGGCCTGAGCTTCTCCGCGGGCAAATGGGCCTTCTCGGCCGACTTCATGCTGGGCAAGCACCACCCGTACATCTCGCCCGACTTCGGCGGCCTTGGCGCTACCTCGGCCGAGCATCCGGGCTACAGCCGCCGCATCAATTTGCAGGCGGGGTATTACTTCTAGGGGGAAGCGGCGTTACTGCCGCCGCTTCACCGCTCGCTGCACCTTGGCTCCCCGATACCCCGCCAGCCACGACCGCGCCCGGTTGGCATCGGCTGCGTGCGAGTATTTGCCTTGGGAGTTGAGGAATACCATCACCGTCGGGCGGTTGTTGACCATGGTGTAGAGCACCATGCAGCGACCGGCTTCCGAGATGTAGCCGGTCTTTTGCAGGCGGATGCGCCAGTTGCTGCTCGCCGTCAGGCGGTTGGTATTGTGGTACACGCTGGTGCTGCGGCCCTGGCGGATGCTGAACTGGTGGTCGGTCGAGTAGCGCCGGATCAGGGCGCTCTTTTCGGCGGCGATCACCAGTTTTGCTAGGTCGCTCGGCGTGGACACGTTGGCGCTCGACAGGCCGGTCGGTTCCACGTAGCGCGTATTGCGCATGCCCAGCGCGCGGGCCTTGCGGTTCATCGCGGCGACAAAGGCGCGCGTGCCGCCGGGATAGTTGCGGCCCAGCGCGGACGCGGCCCGGTTTTCCGAACTCATCAACGCCAGGTGCAGCATCGACGTGCGCGACAGCGTCGTGCCCACTTGCAGGCGCGAGGTCGAATACTTGAGGCGATCGACGTCGGCGCTGGTCACCGTCAGTTGCTGGGTCATGCTCTGGTTAGCGTCGAGCACCACCAGCGCCGTCATCAGCTTGGTGAGCGAGGCGATCGGCATTACCGTGTTCTGGTTCTTCTGGTACAGCACGTCCTGCGTCTTCGGATCGATGATTACCACCGCGCTCGAACGCAGCGCTGCCAGGTGCGCCGCGTTGGGGGCTTGCGAGACGGCCACCGCCTGCGCCATCTTGCGCTGGCGCAGTGGCTTGACGGCTTTGACCCGCCTGGCTTTGACCGGCTTGGCCTTGCTGGCCTTCACGGCCTTGGTGGCCTTGGTGGCCTTCCCCTTGCTGGTCTTGCCGGAATTCTGTTTGTGGCGCGACTCGGCGCCATACGAATCGACGGGCGCTTGCAGGCCCACCAGGCAAATCAACGAAAAAATCAATGGCTTCAGTAGTTTCATGCTTTTCATGCAGCGGGGCCCAGGCTGGAATAACAACGTCCGCATGGTAGGCACGCACACTTAGCAGTCACTTAGCGGACGTTCGATGAACGAAGCCGTTAAAATACCGTCTTGTGCCGCCAGTCGGCGCGGAAATCGAAGGGATGCGATGCGGGTGCTGTTGGTGGAAGACGATGACATGATCGGCAATGCGATCCAGCAGGCGCTGCGCGAGGCCAGCTATGGCGTGGACTGGGTGGTCGATGGCGACGCCGCGCTCGATTCGCTGGCCTGCAATCCATACCAGATGGTGCTGCTCGACCTGGGCCTGCCCCGCCGCGACGGCATGTCGGTGCTGCACACGCTGCGCGCCGCCGGCCGTGGCGTGCCGGTACTGGTGCTCACCGCGCGCGACGCCACCGAGGACCGCGTGGCGGGCCTGGACGGCGGCGCCGACGACTACCTGGTCAAACCGTTCGCGCTGTCGGAACTGCTGGCGCGCATGCGCGCCGTCACCCGGCGCCAGGCGGCCGCCGTCGGTCCCAACCTGGGCAACGGCGTGATCACGCTCGATCCGGCCACCCACGAAGCCTGCCGCGAAGGGCGGCAAGTGCGCCTGACCGGCCGCGAGTTCGCGCTGTTGCAAGCGCTGATGGTGCGCCCCGGCGCCATCCTCTCGCGCAGCGAGCTCGAAAACCGCATCTACGGCTGGAACGAGGAAGTGGAAAGCAACGCGGTCGAATTCCTGATCCACGCACTGCGCAAAAAACTCGGCGCCGACGCCATCAAGAACGTGCGCGGCGTGGGCTGGATGGTCTCCAAGACGCCATGAGCACCTCGCTCCAGTACCGGCTGTCCGCCACCATCGCGCTGGCCGTGGTGCTCATGGCCGGCAGCGCCGCCATGTTCACCTTGATTGCATCGTGGAACGACGCCCACATCGCCCAGGACAAGCAGCTGCGCCAGATCGCCCACCTGATCGGCCGCCTGCAAACGGGGCCCGTTACGCTGGCCGCGCGCCAGAAGATCAGCGGCATCACGCTCGACGAACGCATCGTGGTGCGCTTTCTCAATCCCACCCCGGGCGAACCCGAAGCCGCCGACGGCCTGCCCGTGTTTTCCACGCCGCTGGTCGATGGCCTGCAAACGGTGGACATGGAACGCGATTCGTGGCGCGTGTTCGTGCGCACCGATAACAGCGGGGTACGCCTGGCCGTGGCCCAGCAAACCCGCGTGCGCAATGCGGTGGCGATCAATAACGCCTGGCGGGCATTGGTGCCGTTCGGATTGCTGGCGGTGCTGCTGCCGCTGCTGGTGCACTGGCTGATCCGCAAACTGTTCGGGCCCCTGCGTGCGGTAGCCGACGAGGCGGGCCGCCGTTCCCACTACGACCTGCGCCAGCTCGACGCTGCCGGCCTGCCCGACGAAGTGCAGCCGCTGGTGGCTGAAATCAACCGCCTGCTCACGCGGGTGGACGTGGCAATGCAAACCCAGCGCCGCTTCGTGGCCGACGCCGCCCACGAACTGCGCTCGCCGTTGACGGCCATGTCGCTGCAAACGGAACGGTTGGCGGCCGCCGATATGCCGGACGAAGCCCGCCGGCGCATGCAGACGCTGGCCGCCGGCCTGCAGCGCACGCGCGTGATGCTCGACCAGTTGCTGGCGCTGGCCCGCTCGCAGCAGGGCGCGCCGGACCTCACCGCGCCAGCGCCGGTATCGTTGCAGCAGGTGGTGCGCGCGGTGATCGAAGACTTGTACCCGCTGGCCGAGCAGCGCGGCATCGACCTCGGCGTGCTCAGCACCGACGACGCGCAAGTGGCCGCCGCGCCGCTCGACCTGCACATGCTGGTGAAAAACCTGGTTGACAACGCGCTGCGCTACACGCCGCCTGGCGGCCGCGTCGATGTAGCGTTCCGCCGCCACGCCGCTGGCGTGGACCTGATTGTCGATGACAGCGGCCCGGGCATCCCCAAGCCCGAGCGCGAGCGGGTGTTCCACGCCTTTTACCGCATCCTGGGCAGCGGCGAAGCCACCGGCTCGGGCCTGGGCCTGGCGATCGTGAAGGCGGTGGCCGACAAGGCCGGCGCCACGGTCAGCTTCGATACGGCGCCGCTGGCGCCGACCGGCTTACGGGTGGTGGTGGCGTTCCCCGCCGTGCACGGGGCAGCTATGCCCGCAGCTTGAACACGGCCACCGCCTCGGTCAGCGCCGCTGCCTGCTGTTGCAGCGCGTCGGCCGCCGCTGCCGCTTCTTCGACCAGCGCGGCGTTCTGCTGCGTAACGCCGTCCATGTGACTGATGGCCGAGCTGATCTGGGCGATGCCCTCGGTCTGCTCCTGGCCCGCCACCGTGATCTCGGCGATCACCGCCGTCACCCGCTGTACGCTGGCCACCACGTCGCCCATGGTGGCGCCGGCCACCGCTGCCTGGTCGTTGCCCGAGGCGATGCGTCCCACCGAGTCGTTGATCAGCGTCTTGATTTCCTGCGCCGCCGTGGCCGAGCGCTGCGCCAGGTTGCGCACCTCGGTAGCCACCACGGCAAAGCCGCGCCCCTGTTCGCCGGCGCGCGCCGCTTCCACCGCAGCGTTGAGCGCCAGGATATTGGTCTGGAAGGCGATGCCGTCGATGGTGCTGATGATGTCGACGATCTTGTTGGACGAGGCGCTGATCGCGGTCATGGTGGCGACCATCTGTTCCACCGCCTGGCCGCCCTTGACGGCGATGGCCGAGGCGCTGTCGGCCAGTTCGCCGGCGGCGCTGGCGTTGTCGTTGTTCTGCTTGACGGTGCTGGTCAGTTCCACCATCGAGGCGGCGGTTTCTTCCAGCGCGCCGGCCTGCTGCTCGGTGCGCGAGGACAGGTCCAGGTTGCCGGTGGCGATTTCGGTGGAGGCGGCGTGGATGGCGACCGTGCCGTCGCGCACCCGGCCCACGATGCCGGACAGGTTGTCCTGCATCTGGCGCAGCGCTTGCAGCAGGTCGCCGATTTCGTCGGTGGTGTCGGCGCGCACCTCGGTGCGCAGGTCGCCGGCCGCCACCGTTTGCGCGACGGCGACCGCCGCGTACAACGGCAGCGTGATGCTGCGGATCAGCCACAATACCGTGATCGAGCCGATCGCCAGCACCAGCGCCAGTGCAAGGGCGATGGTCAGCGTGGCGCGCTGGTGGGCCGCCGCATTGTCGGCCTCGATGCGTTTCGTCAGTTCCTGGGCCTGCTTGCCGATGTAGTCCACGATCTCGTCGATCTTGCGTGTCGGTTCGCGGTCGGCGCCCTGGACCAGCGCATCGACCTTGTCGGCCGACGTGGCCTGGGCCGGGTCGAATTGCTCCAGCGCGGTCAGATAGCGCTTGGTCAGCGCGTCCTGGGTGCGCAGGGCGTCGTCCACCATTGGCGTGGCGATGGCGAGCTTGTCGAGCATGGCGTCGAGGCTGGCCAGTTCAGCGCGGGTCGTATTGCCGCCCTTGATGAAGGCGTTGCGGTACTTGTCGAGTGTGTCCTGGTCGTCGCCGCGCACCAGGATGTTTTTCCATTCCTGCACCTGGATCTTGAATGCCACCTGGGCGCTGCGCGCGGTGTCGCTGGCCTCGGCCATTGCCACCAGGCGCGCCATGGCTGCGCTGGCGCGGGTATTGCCCTCGTCAACTGCGCGCCAGCCGACGACGCCCACGATCAACAGGGCGATAAAGAACAGCGCGGACAACAAGCCGAGCCGGACACCGATTTTCAAGTTGCCGAGTTTCACAGGACCACCTTTGTAGACAGGTTAAGTGCGTTCCCCGTTGCCTGATCGGCAGGCGGCCTGCCGCCGCGCACCGATGAAACCGGGGCGGCATGGATTGGGATACTTGCTGGGAACGCTAAAGGCGGCGGGGGTGGGGCCGCAGAAAAGCGCCGCAATTGCGGCGTTGCGTCATTCTAACGTATTTCCGAGTGGAAAGTGTCGGCGCTGTGGTGGTCTAGCCACGTCTCAACTGGTGCGGTTGTCCAGCAGCGGCAGCCAGACCGTGAAACGGCTGCCGGCACCGGCGCCGTCGCTATGAGCGGAGACGTCGCCCCCGTGCAGCTCCACCAGCCCCTTGACCAGCGACAGGCCGATGCCGAGTCCTCCCTGGGCCCGGTCGAGGCCGGGCGCAAGCTGCAGAAATTTGTCGAAAACCAGCGCCAGTTGTTCCGGTGCGATGCCAATGCCGGTATCGCTGACCTCGATCCAGAGCCGGTCCTCGCGGGTGCCGGCCCGCAGCGCGATGGCGGCGCCGGCGGGGCTGTATTTTCTGGCATTGTTGAGCAGGTTGGCGAGGATTTGCGTCAGGCGTGCAGGGTCCACCATTGCTTGCAGCGGCTGCGCCGGCAGCTCCACCGTCAGGTGCTGGCCGGCCGCCAGCATGGCCGGCAGCGCCTCGTCGGCCGCGTGGCGCAGGGTAGGGACGATATCGGTTGCCGCCATTGCCAGCGATACCTTGCCCTGGCCGATCTGCGAGACGTTGAGCAAGTCGTCCACCAGGCGCGTGATCTGCGCGATCTGCCGGCCCAGGATCTCGGTGGGGCGGTCGCTGCCGTTCGCCGCGTGCGCCCGCAGCCGCAGTATCTCGATCACGTTGTGCATGGCCGCAAGCGGGTTGCGCAATTCATGCGCCAGCGTGGTCAGGAACTCGTCCTTGTGGCGGTGCTGCAGCGACAGCGCGGCGTTGGCAGCGCTGAGCTGGGCCTGTGCCATGGCCAGCTCGGCGGTAGCTGCTTCGGCGCGTTCGCGCTGGGCGCGCAATTCGCGCTCGTACAGTTTGCGGTCGGTGGCCACCAGCAGGGCGATCTCGTCGTGGATCACGCCGTCGTGCTGGCGCCGGATGGCGCTGAGCATCATTGGCAGGCGGCGCCGGTCCTTGTCGAACAGGTCCAGCTGCACTTCCGAGACCGAGCCCTGGATTTGCAGCAGCGGCGTCCAGTGGGTGTGCAGAAATACCCGGGCGCCCATCGGCATCAGCTCGGAAAACCGTTTAATGCCGACCAGTTCGGCCTGCTCATAGCCGAGCCAGCGGCATACGGTCAGGTTGGCGCGCACGATGACGCCGTCGACACCGACGACCAGCAGGCCGCACGGGGTATCGTCCCACCTGTCCGGCGCTGCCGCCGCTGCGGCGGTCATGCTGTGGGCGGTGGCGGTGAAAGAAACGCCTGCATGGCGGCGATGCTGGCGTCGGGGGCGCTCAGGTGCGGGCAGTGGCCGTGGTTGGCAATCATCACCAGCGTGCTGTCGGGCATGGCGTGGTGCATGAATTCGCCTACTTCCACCGGCGCGATCAGGTCGTCGCTGCATTGCAGGATCAGTGCCGGGGTGCGCGACCGGGAAAAGTCGGCACGGTGATCGGACAGGAACGTCACGCGGGCGAAATGCTTGGCAATCGCGGGATCGGTACGGCAGAAGCTGTTGGTCAGTTCTTCGCCCAGCTGCGGCTGGTCGGGCGCACCCATGATGGCGGGCGCCATGGTGCTTGACCAGCCGAGATAGTTCGCTTCCATGGTGTCGAGCAGGTCGGCGATGTCTTCTTCGGAAAAACCACCGCGGTACGGGTCATCGTCGATATAGCGCGGCGACGGACCGACCATGATTTGCGACGCGAATTTTTCCGGCGCCAGGTTCGACGCCAGCACGCCGATGGTCGCGCTGACGGAGTGACCCACGAAAATCACCGGGCCGGTGGCAAACGCGTCGATCAGTTCGAGCAGGTCGTCGGCATAGCCTTGCAGCGAGCCGTATTTTTGCCGGTCGTACGCGGCCAGGTCGGAGTTGCCGCTGCCCACCAGGTCGAACAGCACGACGCGGTAGCGGCTGGCGAATTCGGGTGCCAGGTGCCGCCACATGCTCTGGTCGCAGCCAAAGCCATGGGCCATGATCATGGTGGGCAGTCCATCGCCGCCATGAATCTTGACATTGTTTCGTACGGTTAAATTCATGAGGGATCAGGCCGGTGCGACAAGCAGCGCCTGCTGGACTGTTAAAATTATGTCCATTATATAGTGTGATGCAAGTGACGGTCGCGCGCGTATGACTGCCAGGCGATAATAAAGGGCGGCTAGGAGCGAACACGGCAGTTCCTCGTTGGCTTGCCCTCGAAAGTTACATGGAACCGTTGATCAGGAAGTAACAGCTTGCTCGTAGCGGCGCGCGACGTCTTCCCAATTGATGATGTTGAAGAAGGCCGAAATATAGTCTGGACGGCGGTTCTGGTAATTCAGGTAGTACGCGTGTTCCCACACGTCGAGGCCGAGGATGGGCGTACCGCCCGACAGCCCGACGAAGTCACCCATCAACGGGCTGTCCTGGTTGGCGCTGTTTTCCACCAGCAACTTACCGTCCTTGCCCACGGTGAGCCAGGCCCAGCCGCTACCGAAGCGGGTTTGCGCCGCCTTGATGAATTGCTCCTTGAACCGCTCGAAGCCGCCCAGGTCGTTATTGATGGCGTCTGCCAGTTTGCCGGTCGGCGCGCCGCCGCCCTTGGGGCTCAGCACGGTCCAGAACAGTGCATGGTTGGCGTGGCCGCCGCCGTGGTTGCGCACGGCGGTTTGCGCCGCTTGTGGCAGGGCGCCGATGTCCTTGATCAGTTCTTCGACCGCCACTGGCTCGATGCCGGCGTCGTTCACCGCGTTATTAAGGCTGGTGACATAGGTCTGGTGGTGCTTGGTGTGGTGGATTTCCATCGTGCGCGCATCGAAATGCGGCTCGAGGGCGTCGTACGCGTACGGCAAAGGCGGTAATTCGTAAGCCATCGTAATTCTCCGTTCAGGTCGAAATAATGAAACCGGTGCGCGGTTGCGGCACCGGATACGGGACAATGTTTGCATTCCCACATCGACAATACCAGAATCGGCGCGCGCTTGTTTCAACCAGCGGTGTCGGCCCCCGGCAACACTGACAACACCGGCAAGGTGATCACGAACCGGCTGCCCAGTCCGGCGCCGTCGCTGAACGCGCGCACGCTGCCGTCGTGCAGGGCGGCGATGCGCTGCACCAGCGCCAGGCCCAGTCCCAGGCCGCCCTGCTGGCGGTCAGGCGTGCGCTTGGCCTGGATGAACAGGTCGAACACGTGCGGCAGCAGCGCGGGCTCGATGCCGCAGCCGGTGTCGGTAACTTCGATGCGCGCCTGGCCGTCCGCCGCCGCCAGCGCCAGGGTGACGGCGCCGCCGGGCGGCGTGTACTTGGCGGCGTTGTTGAGCAGGTTGACCACCACCTGCACCAGCCGCAGCCGGTCGCCCAGCACCAGCGTGGCGCCGGGCGCCAGGTCGAGCACCAGCCGGTGCTGGCGGGCGTCGATGGTCGGCTGCGCCTGTTCCACGGCGTGGTGCAGCACGTCGCGCAGGTCGAGCCGCTGGCGGTCGATGCCGATCATGCCGTGGGTGACGCGCGAAACGTCGAGCAAATCGTCCACCAGGCCGGTCAGGTGCCGCACCTGGCGCAGGATGACTTCTCCCGCCCGTTGCACGCTGTCCGGATCGGTGCGGGCGAGCAGCAGGATCTGGGCGGCACTGCTGATGGGGGCGAGCGGGTTGCGCAATTCATGCGCCAGCATGGCCAGGAATTCGTCCTTGCGGCCGTTGGCTTCGCGCAGGGTTTCCTCGGCGCGCTTCTGGTTGTCGATGTCGGTGCAGGTGCCGAGCCAGCGCGTGATGCGGCCGTCGTCGTCGCGCAGCGGCAGCGCGCGGCCCAGCACCCAGCGGTAGGCGCCGCTGTGGTGGCGCAGCCGGTACTCGATTTCATAGGTCTCGCCGGTGCGCAGGCAGTGCTGCCACAATTCCCACGCCCGCGCGCGGTCGTCCGGGTGGAACATCTCGCTCCAGCGGTGGCCGTCGGTGGCGTTACGCGGCGCGCCGGTAAAGCCGTGCCACTGTTCGTTGTGGTAGTCGTTGTAGCCGTCGGGCCGGTTGGACCACACCATCTGCGGCATGGCCTCGGTGATGATGCGAAAGCGCGCCTCGCTCTCGCGCAGCGCGGCGGTCACGCGCAGGCGCTCGCCGGCCGTGCGGATACGGGCGGCCACCTCCTTGATCAGCAGCAGTTCCTCCACCGACCAGTCGCGCGCAGCGGCGTTGTTGACGAACAGCACGGCGACCAGGGCGCCATGTTCGACCACCGGCACATTGACAAAAGCGCCGGCGCTGCGCCCGCGCAAAGCTGCTGCCGCATGCGCGGTGCGGCTATCGTGATCAACGTCGCCGATGACGATCAGCTTGCCCAGTTTGAGGTCGTCAATGAAGTGGCCGTAGTGGCGCAATTCGGTTTTCCCCGCCAGTGTTTCGACACCGTCCGCGCACCAGTCGCGCACCACGTGCAGGGTGTCGCGCACCGTGTCGATGGTGCCGAAGCCCACCCGGCTGGTACCAAGCGCGTCGCCGAGAATGGCGGCGGCCTGGTAGCCGATGTCCTCCGGCGTCTTCAGGTCGCGCAGCACGTCGGTCAGGTTGGAGAGCACCTCGCGCATGCCGCGCCCACGCGTGAGGAAGGCCGAGGTCACTTCTTCCACCGACTGGATGATGCAGCGCACCGCGCCGTTGTCATCCAGCACCGGCGTGTTGACCGACCGCCAGTAGCGCGGCAGGAAGTTGATGCCGCCGGGTTCCGGCGCCACGTCGTAGCGCATGGCGGCCATCTTGTCGGGCCGGCCGGTGGCCAGCACCCGCTGCAGCGACGCGCGCAGACTGGCCACGCCATCGGCATGCGGATCGTCCGGGTTGTCGGGAAACGCCTCGAAGATGTTCAGGCCGACGATGCTGGCGCGGTCGCGGCCTGCAACAGCCAGGTAGGCGGCGTTGGCCGCCAGGATGCTCAGTTGCGGCGACAGCACCAGGCAGGGTGCGGGCGCGGCGTCGAACAGGGTGTCGAAGCCGATGTCTTCGAGGGCAGAGGCGGGCAGTTTCGGTGTCATGGGCTGGCGGTTATGTGCGGAGAGCGGTGCTGCGGATATTTTACGCTGCCATCGGCCGCGCCCCGTAGCATGTACGCGATATCGCCGCCAGCGCCCATGGTAATATCGCCCGGACTATTCACGTGGAGTTTGGTAATGGTATCCAACAGCGCGCACGGGTTGCCGGCGTTTCTCGATGGCGGCGGCGAAATGGGCGTGCTCACGCGCGATCACGACTGGAGCGGCCATCCGCTTGGTCCACCGGCTGGCTGGCCGTTGCTGCTCAAGTCCACCTTGCGCCTGATCCTCACCAGCAACCACCCGATGCTGATCTGGTGGGGCGACGAGCTTTACCAGTTCTACAACGACGCCTATCGCCGCACCATGGGCGCCGACCGTCACCCGGTCGCGCTGGGCCAGCGCTGCCGCGACTGCTGGGCCGAGGTCTGGCACAAGGTCGGTCCGGAAATCGACCACGTAATGACAGGCCAGGGCGCCACCTGGCACGAGAATGCGCTGGTCCAGCTCACCCGCAATGGCAAGCGCGAGGACATGTACTGGACCTACGGCTACAGCCCGATCCAGGACGAGGAGCGCGTGCGCGGGGTACTGGTGGTGTGTGCCGACGTCACCGAAGACATGCGCACGCGGCAACTGCTCAAGCAGTCGTACGTGACGGTGGTCGAGTCGATGGACGAAGGCCTGGCCGTGATCCGCATTATCCTCGACGACGCCGGCCGTCCCGCCGACTACCGTTTCCTCGAAGTGAACCCGTCGTTCGAGCGGCAGACCGGCCTGGTGGACGTGGTCGGCAAGACCGCGCGCCAGCTGGTGCCCGACCTCGAGGAGCGCTGGTTCCAGATCTACGGCAAGGTGGCGCTCACCGGCGAATCGGTGCGCTTCCTGGAGGGCTCGGAGCCGATGAACCGCTGGTTCGAGGTGTACGCCACGCCGGTGGGCTCGAAAGAAGACCTGATGGTCGCGTTGATGTTCCGCGACGTTACCGACCGCACCCGCAGCGAGCAGGCGCTGCGCACCGCCGACCGCCGCAAGGACGAATTCCTGGCCATGCTGGCGCACGAGCTGCGCAACCCGCTGGCGCCCATCTCGGCCGCCGCCGAACTGCTGCAGATGCCGGGCGCCGATGCGGCGCGCGTGCAGAACGCCAGCGCCGTGATCGGGCGCCAGGTGCGCCACATCACGGGCCTGATCGACGACCTGCTCGATGTGTCGCGCGTTACGCGCGGCATGATCCCCTTGAATGCCAGCACCACCGACGTGCGGCGCGTGGTGGCCGACGCCATCGAGCAGGTGCGCCCGCTGATCGACAGTCACGGCCACCGCCTCACCGTCAGCACGCCGCCGGCGCCGGCGCTGGTGATGGGCGACGCCAAGCGCCTGGTGCAGGTGCTGGCCAACCTGCTGAGCAACTCGGTCAAATACACGCCGGGCGGCGGCGACATCATGCTGCGGCTCGACACCGGCGGCGGCCAGGTCAGGCTGGCCGTGATCGACAACGGCATCGGCATGACGGCCGACGTGCTGGCTCACGCGTTCGACCTGTTCGTGCAGGCCGAGCGCGAAACCGACCGTTCGCAAGGTGGCCTCGGGATTGGCCTGGCGCTGGTGAAAAGCCTGGTGGAACTGCACGGCGGCACGGTGTCCGCGCAGAGCCCGGGACTGGGGCAGGGCAGCCGCTTCACCATCACGCTGCCACAAATCGTCGAACAACCGGCGCCCGTTGCGGTAGGCGGCGACGTTGCCGCCTCGCCCGCGCCGGTACTAACCACCAGCGCCGCGCTGCGCGCCATGGTGGTGGACGACAACGAGGACGCTGCCGACATGCTGGCCATGTTCCTCGAAATCCACGGCCACCAGGTGCTGACCGAAGAAGATCCGGCGCGCGTGGTGGAACGCGCGCTGGCATTCAAGCCGCACGTATGCCTGCTCGACATCGGCCTGCCCGGCATGGACGGCTACGAACTGGCCCGCCGCCTGCGCGCCACGCCGGGCCTGGACGGCGTGGTACTGATCGCGGTCACCGGCTACGGCGACGAGCAAGCCAAGCAACAAGCCACCACCGCCGGCTTCGACCACCACTTCGTCAAGCCGATCGACCCGGCCAGCCTGGTGGCGCTGGTGGCAACGCTGGCGTGATGCGGCTGGTGCGACGCAGCGGGGCAGGCATACTTTGCTTCGCTTCCCGGGTCGTCTATTTTTGCGCCAGTATCCACTTGACCAGGGTTTTCGCCTCGGCATCCGACACCTGCGGATTGGCCGGCATCGGAATCGGTGCCCACACGCCGGCGCCGCCCTTGAGTACCTTGGTCGCCAGCAGTGCTTCGGCGTCCTTCTGGCCCTTGTATCTGGCGGCGATATCCTTGAACGACGGCCCCACCAGCCTGGTGGCGGCGGCGTGACAGGCCATGCAGTTCTTTGCCTTGGCCAGGTCGGGGTTGGCATGCGCTGGCGCGGCCATTAACGTGGCCGTGGCGGCCAGCGCCATCGATCTCATGGTAGTCGAGTACTTCACAGCAGTCTCCTTGGTTTAAAAGCGACCATTGTAGTGGCGCCCCCACGCGCCCGGCATCCGTAGTTTGGATAGCTGCCATCCGCGTGACAAATCGGCATTGACTTCCAAAATCACCTCAAATACTATAATTAGAATTCGGATTCTGATTTAAGGGTGGCGCGCTGCAAGGCGGCCGAATCCGTGACCCGTAACCATATGACTGGATTTCCCCATGCGCTTCTCCGTCTTCCTCAATGCCCGCACCATGAGCGCGGACGCCGACAAACAGCTGATCGTGGACCTGGAGCAGCACGCACTGCTGGCCGGCAAACTCGGCTTCGACGCCATCTTCATGCCCGACCACCACTTCAACGGCTACATGCCGGTGGCCAGCGACAGCTATATGTTCGCGTCGTACCTGGCCGCCAAGCTGCCGGACATGCACTTTGGCTTCTCGGTGACGTCGGTGCCGCTGCATCACCCAGTGCGCTTTGTCGAGCGCATCAACATCCTCGACCATCTCACCCGTGGCAAGCTGCTGGTCGGCATCGGCTCGGGCACCACGCCGGAGGAGATGATCGGCTTTGGCGTCAACTACAAGGACGCCGGCCGCATCGCCGAAGAAAACCTGGAAGCGGCCGAAGCGCTGTGGGCCAAGCAGATCGACGACGCGCCGGTGGAGCTGACCGGCTTCCACCAGGGCCGCGTGCTGCAGCGGATCGCGCCCACGTCCTATGGCCCGAAACATGCGCGCCTGATGCCGGTGGCCCTGAAAGAGAGCAGCGCCACGCGCGCCGCCGTCAACGGCTGGCCCACCTTCATCCCGGCATTTACGCCACCGAAAATCGGCGGTACCGATCCGCTCAGCCACGTTACCAAGCACTTCGGCAATTACCACCGCCAGCTGCTGGCGGCCGGCCACAGCGACGCAACGGTGGCCGACGCGCTGTCGTGGACCACGCATAGCTACCAGTGCGTGCACCTGGCGCCCACCGACGAGCAGGCGCACCGCGAAGTGCAGGAAATCCTCACCGACTACCAGGAAGCGATCGACCGCGAAGCAGCCTTCAACGCCAAGGCCGAAGCCGACGACGCCAACAAGAAGACCGACCGCACCGGCCATGCGCTGACCGAAGACTGGATGGCCACCTGGTGCCTGTACGGCAGTCCGGAAACCGTCATCAACAAGCTGCGCGCGTACCAGGATATCGGCATCGGCAACATCCTGTGCGGCACCACGACCGGACCGCTGACCGCCAAGCGCCTGGCCTATGCCAACCAGACCCTGGAACTGCTGGCCAAGCACGTGGTACCCGCATTCAAATAATGATGGCCGCCCGTACCAGGGCCGCCCACTGGAGGAGACCAGCATGGAACAACATTTGAGCGTGGCCGACATGGCCATGCTGACCGCCGGCGCCACGATGTGGACCACGGCGGCAGTGCCGGCGGCGGATATCGCGTCGCTGTCGATGGCGGACGGCCCGATGGGCGTGGCCGGCGCCCGTGTCGATGAGCGCGACGTCTCGCTGCTCACGCCCGCGCCAATGGCGCTGGGCGCCAGCTGGGACCCGGCGCTGGTGCAGCAGGTCGGGCAACTGGTGGGCGGCGAGGCGATCCGCCGGGGCGTCGATCTGATGCTGGCGCCCAACCTGAACCTGGCGCGCAGCCCGCTGGCCGGGCGCGCCTTTGAATATTTTTCCGAAGACCCGCTGCTGTGCGGCCAGCTGGGCGCGGCGTGGATAGCCGGCTGTCAGTCCACCGGCACCGGCGCCGTGGCCAAGCACCTGGTGTGCAACGACAGCGAAACCGCGCGCGACCAGATGAACGCCGTGGTCGATGAGCGCACGCTGCGCGAAGTGTATTTGCTGCCGTTCGAGCTGGCGGCTGAAGCCCGCTGCGCCGGCATGCTTACCGCCTACAACAAGGTCAATGGCAGCTGGTGCGCGGAAGCGGCGCCGGTTGTCACGGCGATCGCCAAGAACGAATGGGGCTTTCCCGGCGTGTTCATGAGTGACTGGTTCGGCACCCATTCCACGGTCGGTTCGCTGCAGGGCGGCCTGGACCTGGAAATGCCGGGACCGGCGCGCTTCCTGGGCGCGCACAGCGCCGCCGCGGTGGAGCAGGGCGCGGTACCGGCGGCCCGGCTGGCCGACGCTGCCGCCCGCGTGGCGAAGACCGCGCGCCGGTTCGGCGGCGCCAAGGGCACGCCGATGAACGACAGCGCGGCAGCCGACCTGCTGGTGCAAGCCGCCGCCGCCGGCTTTACCCTGGTGCGCAACGAAGGCGGGATTTTGCCGCTGGACCCGGCGCGCTGCCCGCGCATCGCCGTGATCGGCCCCAACGCCAGCGCACCGTGTTTCCAGGGCGGCACCTTTGCCAAGATCGCAGTGAAACCCGATGCCGTGCTGCCGATCGAGGCGCTGCGCCAGCGCTTCGGCGCAGCGATTACCGGCTACACGCCCGGCGTCGATCCGCAACCGAAGCTGCCGCGCATGGCGGCGCGGCCGGCGCGCGACCTCGGCGACGGCTGCGTGCGCGGCATGACCATTGATTACTTCGACAACCAGGACTGCGACGGCGCACCGCTGGTGAGCGAAACGCGCGACACCAACTCGCTCACCTGGTTCCACGGTGTGCACGAGGCGGGCGCCTTGCAGCGCGACGCCGCCACCCGCGCCAGCGGCAGCTACACGGCTTCCGACACCGGCGGCCACCTGTTCTACGTGGGCGGCACCGGCGCGCTGCGGCTGCTGGTCGATGGCCAGGAAGTCTTCCGGCGCGACGAGCAGCTGGCGCCCGGCGACGTGATGGGCCGCCTGAAAAGCGGTGATGCCGACAGCGTGACCGTACAACTGGCAGCCGGGCAAACGGTGGCCGTGGTGGCGGAGCTGCGCTACGCGGCGGCGCGGTGCCAGGGCCTGTGGTACGGCGTGCGCGGCCCGGGCAGCGCGCAGTCGATGATGGCGCAGGCCGTGGCAGCGGCGCAGCAGGCCGACGCCGTGATCCTGATGGTGGGCGAAACATCGGACGCCAGCGTGGAAAGCAAGGACCGTCCCGACACCCACCTGCCGAGCGAACAGATCGCGCTGATCGAGCAGGTATGCGCCGCCAATCCGAACACCGTCATCGTCACCAACGTGGGCCACGCGTTCGACACTCGCTGGGAAGGAATGGCCCAGGCGGTGCTGCACTGCTGGTACCCGGGGCAGGAATTCGGCGCGGCGCTGGCGCAGGTGTTGGCAGGCGACCGCGAACCGGGCGGCCGCCTGCCGGTCACCATCGCCGCTGCCGACGCCGACTACCCGGCGCTCTCCCTGCAGCCGGACGCCAACGGCGACCTGCATTACAGCGATGGCGTGCGCGTGGGCTATCGCGGCCTGGCCGCCAACGGTGTGGCGCCGCGCCAGGCCTTTGGCGCCGGCTTCGGCTACGCCAGCTTTGAACTCGATGCACCGCAGCTGCACGAAATGGCGGACGGTTGGGAGGTCACCGTCAAGCTGCGCAACACCAGCCTCCGCGCAGGCGCCGAAGTGGTGCAGGTGTACCGCGACCAGCCGGAGCTGACCCTGGTGGGCTTTGCCAAGGCCACGCTGGCCGCCGGCGAGGAGCAGGAACTGCGCATTGCGATTGCCGCGCGCCGCATGCAGGTGTGGGATGGCGGCTGGACCGGCGTGGCCGGACCGGTGCGGCTGCTGGTCGGGCGCTCCAGCATCGACCTGCCATTCACCATCACCATCTAAATAATATAAACGGAGACGAACACCATGAACCACTACACCAACAACGCCCGCGCCAACGGCCGCACCCCCTACATCGTCGGCATCGGCGGCACCACGCGCCCGGGTTCCAGCACCGAGACCGCGCTGCGGGTGGCGCTGGCCCACGCGGCCGAACTGGGCGCGCGCACCGAGTTGTTCGGCGGCGCCGCGCTGGCCGCGCTGCCCGGCTACAACCCCGAGCAGCCGGAACGCACCGAAGGCCAGCGCGCGCTGGTGGAGGCGGTGCGCCGGGCCGACGCCGTGATCTTCGCCTCGCCCGGCTACCACGGCGGCGTGTCGGGCCTGGTGAAAAACGCCATCGACCTGCTGGAAGACCTGCGCGCCGACGAGCGCGTGTACCTCGACGGCATGCCGGTGGGCTGCATCGTCACGGCTGCCGGCTGGCAGGGCTGCAACACCACGCTGGGCGCGATGCGCTCGATCGTGCACGCGCTGCGTGGCTGGCCCACGCCGATGGGCGTCACCCTCAATACCGCCGGCGTGCGCCTGTTCGATGGTGACGGCCAGTGCCTGGAGCCGCAGGTGACCAGCAGTTTGCGCCTGCTGGCAGAGCAGGTGGTGGGTGTGCGCAGCCCGGTTACAACAGCATAATAAAAACTGGAATTACGGTTCTAAATTCGTGCTATCCTGATTTGCAAGTGACACGCGCCACCCGATGGCGCGGCCCAGAACGAGACTGCAAAAGTCCAAACGTCGGAGACAAAAAGTGCCCCTTGAAATCGATGCAAGCCCCGGCTTGCGCGCTGTTGCTGCGCGCCCGCCTCATGCTGACCACCATGCCCACAACCATGTTCACCACCGTGTCGGCATCGCCAGCCTCGGCGCCATCCTGCTGGCCGCCTGCGGCAGCGCCGCCGCTCAGCAACCGTCCCAGGACAACCCGCTGATCGAAGTGATCGTCACTGCGCAGAAAACCGCGCAGCCGGCGTCCAAGACACCATTGGCCTTGTCGGTGCTGGGCGGCGAGGAATTGCGCCAGAGCGGCGCCACCAACGCCGTGGCGCTGACCGAGCTGGCGCCCAATGTGCAGATCTCCACCGACTCCGGCAAACTGCAGGTCGCCATACGCGGCGTGGTCAGCCTGGACACCAGCGAGAAGGGCGATTCGTCCACCGCCTTCAACGTCGATGGCGCCTACATCGGCCGCAGCGAGGCGCAACTGGGCAGCTTCCTCGATCTCGAACGCATCGAAGTGCTGCGCGGCCCGCAAGGTACGCTGTACGGCCGCAACGCCACCGCCGGCGCCATCAACCTGATCACCAACAAGCCGGGCAAAAAGCTCGAGGGCCGCATCGATACCGAGATTGGCGACTTCGGCGCCCGCCGCGTCGAGGGCATGGTCAACATCCCCGTCAACGACACGCTGGCGCTGCGCGCGGCCGCCGTCAAGGTGCGTCACGACAGCTATTTGAAACCCGGTCCCAACACCGTGGGCCTGACCGACCAGGATGACACCGCCGCCCGCGTGCACGCGCTGCTGACCTTCTCGCCGACGACCACCTGGCTGCTGACGGCCGAACGCAGCAAGGCTGGCGGCAACGGCGCCAGCTCGGTGCCGCTGACGAATTTCTTTATCGGCACGCCTATCGCCAGCGGCAACAACCTGGCCCATCCCGTGTACGTGGACCGGGGCGCGGACACGCAGCGCACTGCCGCCGCGCGCTACACGGACACCGGCAGCTACAAGGACGACGTGGCCACGTCGCTGCGTTCGGAACTGAAAACCACGCTGGGCGACGCGGTGGATGTGACCTGGCAGTTCGCCCGCCTGGAATCGAAACTCGATGAACTAAACAACGGCACCTATTTCGGCTTCCCGATGTACAACCCGATGTTTGGCGATTCCACCCAGCGCACGCACGAGCTGCGGTTCAATTCCGCCGGCGCGCCGCGCCTGTCGTGGGTAGCGGGGCTGTACCACTACGACGAGGACATCTTCCGCTCGTCCACCTTCAATACGCAAACGCCCGGTCCGCTGATCGTGCTGCCGTTCACGCCCACGGTCCACAGCCGCTCGAAGGCGGCGTTCGGCCAGCTGACGTACCGCGTCGATCCGCGGCTGCGCGTGACGTTCGGGGCGCGCACCACGCGCGATGAAAAATCGGGCTTCGATCCGCTCAGCGGCAGCCTCACCGGTCCCGGCTACACCGCCCACGTGGAAAGCAGCAAGTCCAACTACCGGCTGGCCTTTGATTACGACCTGCGCCCGGCCGTGATGGTGTATGCCAGCCTGTCCACTGGCTACAAGGCGGGCGGTTTCAACGACACCAGCGGCTCGGCCTACCTGCCCGAGAACATCACGTCGCTGGAAGCGGGCGTCAAGGGCCGCTTTCTCGACAACCGCCTGCGCCTGGGCGCAGCCGTGTTCCGCTACGACTACAAGGACATGCAGCTGACCTCCGTGGTGTGCACCGGTTCGACGGCAGCCACCTGCGGCGCGCTCACCACCAACGCCTCCAACGCCACCATCGACGGCGTGGAAGTGGAAGGCACCTGGCAGGCCACGGCGGACGACCGCATCAACTTCTCGCTGGCTACTGCCGACGGCAAGTTCAAGTCGTACACGCCCGATGGCGTGGCCGACTGGTCGGGCCAGCAGATCGACCGCGCGCCGGCCTACAACGCCAGCCTCGGTTATGCCCACACGTTCATGTTCGACAGCGGCGCCAGTGTCGTGGCCAAGGTGGGCACGCGCCTGAACGGCGCCTACTTCCTCAGCGATTCGGCGTCCGCCTCGCGCTACCGCCAGCCGTCGTACCGCAAGAGCGACATCAGCGTGACCTACACGGCGGCCGCGCAAAAGTTTTACGTGCAGGCGTTTGCCCGCAACCTGGAAAACACCATCACCATCGACAGCCTGGTGCCGGGCGGCTTCGGCATCGGCGCACCGCGCACCATCGGCCTGCGTGCCGGCACCCAGTTCTAGCAGAGAGGCGAACCATGAACATCACCAAAGTGCATTTCGACCGTAACGCCGGCCAGCACCACGCGGCGCATGAAGAGCGCGGCGTTTCGCGGCGCGACGTGCTGGGCGCGCTGCTGGCAGCCACCACGCTCGCTGCCGTGTGGACCGCGCCGGCGGCGGCGCAAGCCCTGAAAGCCGCTGGCGCACCCGCCGCCGCCAGCACCGCCCAGCCCTTGACCGCCACCGAGCTGGCCACGCTCACGGCGGCCGCCGAAACGATCATCCCCGCCACCGACACCCCGGGTGCGACCGAGGCCGGCGTGCCGCAGTTCGTCGCCACCATGGTGGCCAACTGGATGACGGCCGACGAGGCGGCATTCTTCCGCAAGGGATTGGCGGACCTCGACGCCGGCGCGCAGCAGCGCCACGGCCGCGCCTTTGCCGCGTGCAGCGCGGAGCAGGGCGCCGACGTGCTGCAAGCGCTGCGCGCCGCCAGTCCGTATGGCGGGCGCACCTTCTCGCTGACCGACCGCATCCTCGATCCCAAATCGCCGTTCTACCTGCGCCTGCGCGACCTCGTGGTGCTCGGCTACTTCACGTCCGAAGTGGGCAGCAACCGCGAACTGCGCTACATGCCGGTGCCCGGCAAGTTCGAATCGAATGTGGACATCAAGACCTGGCCGTACCAGGTCGTCATCTGAAAGCACGGGACCGCACATGAACCAGAAACAGCAGAACACGCAATTCGACGCCATCGTCATCGGCTCCGGCATCACCGGCGGCTGGGCCGCCAAGGAACTGACCGAAAAGGGTTTGAAGGTGCTGATACTCGAACGCGGCAAGCCGCTCGAACATCAAACCGGCTACATCCACGAATTCACGCCGCCATGGCAGGCGCCCAACCAGGGCTTGCCCGAGCGCGAACTGTTTGCGCGCGAGTACCCGGTGCAGAGCAAGATCGAGCGCGGCGCTTTCAGCTGGGCCAACCGCCATTACTGGATCAACGACCGCGACAATCCGTACCAGGAAACCAAGCCATTCCGCTGGCACCGCACCGACGTGCTGGGCGGGCGTTCGCTGACCTGGGGCCGGCAGTCGTACCGCTGGGGCGACGACGACTTCAAGGCCAATGCGCGCGACGGCCATGGCAACGACTGGCCGATCCGCTACGCCGACCTGGAAAAGTGGTACACGCACGTGGAAAAATTCATCGGCGTGAGCGGCCAGCCCGAAGGGCTGGAGAGCTTCCCGGACGGGCACTACCTGCCGCCGATGGAAATGACGGCGCTGGAGCGCGCGCTCAAGCAGCGCATCGAGGCGAAATGGCAGGACCGCCGCGTGACCATCGGCCGCGTGGCCAATCTCACCGTGCCGCACGACGGCCGCGGGCCGTGCCAGAACCGCAATATCTGCAACCGGGGCTGCTCGTTCGGCGCGTATTTCAGTTCGCTCAGTTCCACCTTGCCGGCTGCGCAAAAGACCGGGCGCCTCACCATCCGCACCAACAGCGTGGTCGAAGCGATCGATGTCGATCCGCGCACGAAGCAGGCCACCGGCGTGCGCGTGATCGATGCGCAGAGCGGCGCGCGCACCACGTTCAAGGCCAAGGTAATTTTCCTGTGCGCGTCCACCTACGGCAGCCTGCAGGTGCTGCTGCAGTCGCGCAGCGCGGCGCACCCGAACGGCATCGGCAACCACAGCGACGTGCTGGGGCGCTACCTGGTCGATCACCATGGCGTGGCAGCATTCGGCGAGGTGCCGGGATTCGAAGACCGCAACTACAAGGGCCGCCGCGCCACCGGCATCCTGATCCCGCGCTTCCGTAACGTGGGCGGGCAGGATGCGGACGCCGATTTCACGCGCGGCTATGGCTTCCAGGGCGGCGCCATGCGCGACGACTGGACCAATACCGCTGCGCTCACCGACGATTTCGGCGCCGGGATGAAACACAATATCGCCCGTCCCGGCAAATGGGTGGCGTTCCTGGGCGCGTTCGGCGAGCAGCTGCCGCAGGCGCACAACCGCGTCACGCTCGACGAGAGCAACAAGGGCGGCTTCGGCCTGCCGCAGCTGCGCTTCGACGTCGCTTACGGTGACAACGAAAAGCGCATGGCGGTCGATGCCGGCAAGCAGGCGGAAGCCATGCTCAAGGCGGCGGGCGCCGCGCGCGTGCAGCTGGCGCCGGTGCGCAGCCTGCCCGGCACGTCAATCCACGAGATGGGCGGCGCGCGCATGGGCCACGACCCGGCCACCTCGGTGCTCAATGCCCACAACCAGGTGCACGGCGTGCGCAACCTGTTCGTCACCGACGGTTCGGCCATGGCGTCGAGCGGCACCGTCAATCCGTCGCTGACCTATATGGCGCTGACGGTGCGGGCGGTCCACTTCGCGGTGGCCGAGCTCAAAGCGGGGCGGCTCTAACAGCGACCTTTGGCTATAATCCGACCCATCATTCTTATCCGGACCACGACACCCATGCCGCCACTCAGTGCCCACGCCCGCGCGCCCAAACAGGGCCGCAGCCGGCTGTCTTTCGAGCGCATCATCGAAGGCACCATCGACCTGCTGCGCGAGCGCGCATACGACCAGATCACGCTGGCCGACATCTGCGAGCGCTCGGAAGTGTCCACCGGTTCTCTGTACGGACGGGTGGCGGGCAAGGACGAACTGCTGCGCGTGGTGCAGGTGCGCTTCCTCGAACGCCTGGCCGAACAATTCACCGACGAGGCGGCGCGCATCGAACGCGAGGCCACCGGGCTGGCGCAAGTGGTGCCGGCCGTGGTGCGAAGCCTGGGCAACCTGCTGCGCGAGAACGCCAGCGTGCTGCGCTCGTTCATGCTGCGCGGCCCCACCGATGCGGCCATCAACACGGCCGGCAAAAAGTCGGCCGACGAGAACCACGCCAAATTCATCCGCCTGCTCAAGGCATGCGCCAACGAGATCCGCCACCCGCAGCCGGACCGCGCCATCGACTCGGGCCTGCTGCTGGTTTATGCCACCCAGGCGCGTTTTCTGGGCCTGGACAGCTTTGGCGGCAAGGGCGAGGACGCCGACTGGCACGATCTGCTCGACGACCTCAGTGACATGATGTTGGCATTCCTGTTGTTTACGCCTCCCAAGCGCTGACCGGGCGTGGTGCGCGGCGTTCGCCGCGTGCCAGGTCGCGCATCCAGGGCATTCGCCTGAAACATAATCAACATTCTAATTCTAGAAAAGGAATCGGCATGAGTTCATCTATACCTGCACCTGCTCCGAAACTGCGCTGGGCCTATATGGACCACTGGCGCATCGACACCCCGCAAGGGCAGCTCTCGCAATACACGTCGGTCAAGCGCTTCGACGCCTTCCTCAAGCAGATCTCGGCCATCGGCTACGAGGCCATCGAGACGTTCGACTTCCACCTGGGACCGTTGCGCGAATTGTTCGGCTCACTGGAGAATGCCCGCTCCTTCATGCAGGAGCGCGGCATCGACAAGGTACTGAGCCTGTTCCACGCGGTGATGTACGACGAGCGCCAGAGCGCGCCGCACATCCGCAGCACCCACGACCATCTCTTCAACTACGCCCAGCACATCATGCGCTCGAGCCAGGGCCTGGGGGTGGAAAACTTCATCGTCATGCCGGCAGGCCTGTACTACGACGTGGAACCCGTTACCGACGACAAGCTCAAGGCCTGCGCCGAATTGTGGAACCGGGTGGGCAAGATGACGCTCGAATACGGCGTGAAAACCTGCTGCCACCACGAGTTCTTTTGCGGTATCCGCAGCGCCGAGGAGCTGCGCAAGTTCTACGAATACACCGACCCGCGCTATGTGTTCTTCTACTGCGACACCGCGCAGCACGTGATCGCCGGCGTCGATCCGGTGGACCTGTACCTGAAACTGCACGACCGCTGCGGCGGCTTCCACATGAAGGACACGCTCGACGTGGACCTGACCGGCGACTACCGCCGCAAGCCCGACGCCGAAGTGATGGCGCCCACCACGCCGCGCTGGTTCCACGAGATGGGCGTACCGGGCGGCCTGGTGGACTTCCCGGCCATGCTCAAGGCCATGAAGGAGTGCGGCTACGAAGGCTGGGTGGGCGTGGAGCACGACAAGGCCGATGTGGGAGGGGGCAACTACCCGGAAAGCACGGCGCTGTCGGCGTGGTACATCCAGCACGTCCTGAAAAAAATCTACGCCTGAATTTACCGCTAAGCGAGGAACAACATGACACAACAGATCAAATGGGGCTACGCCGTCAACCAGTGGAAAGCCGGCTTCACCAGCTTCGCGCGCCTGGAAGAAATCGAACGCGCACTGAAGGTGACCGCCGCCTGCGGCTTCTCGGCCGTGGAACTCAATGCCGGCAGCGGCCGCTGGGACCCGATCGGGCGCCCGGAAAACATCGACATCAACTTCGGCTCGCCCGAGCACTTCCGCCTCAAGCTGCGCGACTGGGGCATCACGCGCGTGGTCAGCACGTTCTTCGATTCGACCCTGATGAGCTTTGAGGAGCTGCACTTCGGCCTGTCGAGCACCCAGCCCGCCGACCATGCGCGCATCGTCGCGCAGGCGAAAATCCACGCCACCATGCTGGCGCAACTGGGCGGCGAATTGCTGGTGGTGCGGCCGTTCCCGTCGTTCTGGAAGGAGGGCGCCTTGAACGCCGAGCGAATGGCGGCAGCGGCCGAGTGCTGGAACCAGGTCGGCGCCATGGCGGCGGCACTGGGGCTGAAAACCGTGCTGCACATCGACGCGCTGTCGGCACTGCGCACGGCCGACGAAATCGAGCAGCTGCTGGCGCTGTGCGATGCGGCCACCGTGGGACTGGCGTTCGACACGGCGGAACTGACCATCGCCGGCCACGACGTGGTGGCGCTGTACCGCCGCTTCCACCTACGGGTGCTGCACTTCCACTTCAAGGATGCGCTGGCGATCGACACGCTGGGCGAGTACCAGTTGCCCAACGCCGAGCGGGCGCTGATCGCGGCCGGCGGCGAACGCGAAATCCCGCGCTGGTTCGGCGAGATGGGTACCGGTCTGGTGGACTTCCCGGCGCTGCTGGCGGCGATGGGCGAACTCGGTTACGCCGGCTGGATCATCGTCGAAAGCGACAAGGGGCCGGAGCCGATCGCCACCGGCATGATGCTCAACAGCTGGTACAAGCAGAACGTACTGGATCGCCACGTGCGCTAAGCGCAGAAAGGACGCACCGTGAATCCGATCCAGACCGGAGGCCCCGCAGGCGCCTCCATTGCCACCGATCCGGCCCTCACCGGCGCACCGCGCGCGCGCCCGGGCGGCGCCGCGCAAGGTATCGCGCTGATGGCCGTCATGAGCATGCCCACCCTGGCGCTGGCCGCGCTGGTGCCGGGCCTGCCGCAGCTGTTCCGGCAGTTCTCGTCGGTGCCGCATTTCGAACTGCTGGTGCCGATGATTATCACGGTGCCATCCCTGTGCGTGGCGCTGTTCTCGGGCTTTGCCGGCGCGATTGCCGACCGCTGGGGGCGGCGCAAGCTGCTGCTGGTGGCGTTGATGGCGTTTTCGCTATTGGGCCTGGCCCCCATGTTGTTCGACAACCTGTGGCTGATCGTCGCCAGCCGGGTGGTGGTGGGCCTGGCCGAAGCGGCCATCCTCACCGTGGGCAATGCGCTGATGGGCGACTACTTCGAGGGCGGGCAGCGGCAGAAGTGGCTCGGCTACCAGAACATGTTCGCTCCCTTGATCGGTTCGGCCATCCTGCTGTCGGGCGGCTTTTTGGCCGGCATGCACTGGCGCTATCCGTTCCTGCTGTACCTGGCCGGCTTCGTGGTGTGCGCGCTGGCGCTGGCGTTTTGCCGCGAGCCGCAGCGCTCCACCGCCGATACCCGGGCGGCAGCGGGCGTGGCGGCCACGCCGTTCCCGTGGCGCGCCACCGTGCTGGTGTGCGGCGTGACGGTGCTGTTCTCGCTGGTGTTCTTCGTGCAGGCGGTGCAGCACGGCCGCATCTTCAACGACATGGGCGTGGCGTCGCCGGAGCGTATCAGCGTGCTGGCCACGGTGGCCAGCCTCGGCACGGTGCTGGGTGGTTACCTGTTCAAGCGCCTGACCGGGGTGTCGGTGCGCATGCTGCTGGCTACCTGCCTGGCGTTTTATGGCGTCAGCTATATCGGCGTGGCGCTGGCGCCCAACCTGGCGCTCGGGTTGCCGCTCGACGCGCTGGGACAGGTCGGTGGCGGCTTGCTGCTGCCGTCACTGGTGACGTGGGCGCTGCTGCATTACGGTTTCGAGCATCGCGGGCGCGGCATGGGCCTGTGGGGCGGCGCCTTTTTCCTCGGGCAGTTTCTCAGCCCGCCGCTGGTCTCGCTGATCGGTGTGTTCACCCCCAGTTTCCTGGCCAGCGTGGCAGTGATCGGCGTCCTGTGCCTGATCGTTGCCGTCGTCCTGGTCTTCAACCATACCAAGGATCATTGAGATGAAATTTGCAGCTTGTATCGAATGGATGTTCACGGAAGCCGGCGACGACCTGCCGGCCCGCATCCACGCCGCCCACAAAGCCGGCGTCACCGGCGTCGAATTCCACCTGTGGCGCGAAAAGCCGATCGAAGCCATCGCCCGCGCCGCCGACGCCACCGGCGTGCGCGTGCGCAGCTTCTGCGTGGAGCCGCGCCGCAGCCTGGCCGATCCTGCCGACCACGAACAGGTGCTCGCAGCCGTGGCCGACGCGATTCCGGTCGCGCGTCAATTGAACGGCGCCGCCATGGTGCTGGCCTCCGGCTTTACCCGCGCCGACGTGCCGGTGCAGCAGCAGTTCGACGCCGTGGTGGCGGTGCTCAAGCGCGCCGCAGCCATGGCGCAGGCGGCGGGCACGATGCTGTGGCTCGAGCCGGTGTACATGGTGGTGGGCGGCCAGCGCATGTTCGTCGATACCATCGGCCGTGGCCTCGATATCGTCGCTGCCGTGGATAGCCCGGCGTTGCGCCTGCTGGCGGACGTATTTCACTCGGCGCAAACGGGCGAAGACCTGGAACAGGCCATTGGCGAGCGCATGCCGTACATCGGCCACGTCCAGGTGGCCGACACCGATGGCCGCCACGAGCCGGGTACGGGCGGTATCGACTGGGCCAGTGTCATGCGGGTGCTGAAGGCGAAGGGGTACCAGGGCGAGATCGGCCTTGAATACTTCCCGACCGTGGGCGCCGGGGAATCGCTGGCATTGACCAGGCGTACTTTGGGGCTGGCGGCATGACGTCCGGACGACTCGGTTCACCAATGCGCCGGCGCGTGCTTGGCGCGGTGGGAGCGCTGGCGGCTGTGGCTGCTTCCACGGCGGCGGTCAGCGCCCCGGCCATGGGTCAGGCGCAGGCACGGATGCCGGTGATGGCAGCGTCGGGTACGCCGCGCAGGCGGCTGCGGCAGGGCATTACGCCGCACCTGTTCGGCGCCACCATGGACGAGACCTGCCGCATGGCGGCCGCGCTGGGCATCGAGGGACTCGACTTCGCCAGCGACCCGGCCGACTGGCCGTTGATACGCCAGCACGGCTTGATGGTGTCGCTGCTGCGCGTCGATTACGGCGGCGGCATCTCACGCCCCGGCCGTGCGCCGGCCGGCCCGACCGGCTGGAACGCCATCGGCACGCCTGACCGCGACGGCGGTTTCGAAGCAGCGCTGCGCGAACGCATCGACGCGGCGGCCGCCAACGGCATCCCGAGCATCATCGTCACCTGCGGCGAACGCGGTGCCATCGGCTACGACGAGGGCAAGCGCAATGCGATTGGCTTCCTGCGCCGCGTGGCGCCGCACGCCGAAGCGCGCAAGGTGCTGCTGGTGATGGAGAACATCAACACCGGCCACACCGGCGGCCCGCCCGCGCCGCCGGGCAGCATGTTCGACCACCTGCCGTGGGGGCTGGACGTGGTAACGCAGGTGGGCTCGCCGTCAGTGAAGCTGCTGGTGGACCTGTACCACGCCCAACTCATGGACGGCAACCTCACCAACTTCCTGCGCCAGCACATGCCGCTGATCGGCCACTTCCACACCGGCGGTGTGCCGGGCCGGCACGAGATCGACGAGACCCAGGAGCTGAATTACCGGCACCTGGCGACGACGATCGCCGATGCGGGATTTACCGGTTTCGTGAGCCATGAGTGGACGCCGTCGGCGGGGCAGGACAAGGTGGCAATGTTGCGCAAGTGCGTGGATATTATTGACGTGTAGCGGATTCACAGTGGCAGGCTGGTGCAGCTGCGCACGATGCGCATCCGCAATATCCTTGTCTTTAGAGTAACAAAGCCTTACACTGGACCTGTAAGGCCATCCGTTCTCGTTCAACATCTCCAACGAACCTCTATGCAAGCACTACTCAGGATCTCGATATTCCTCATTGTCGTTTCGGGCCTGTCGCCAGCGGCGATTGCACAGCCAGCCAATGCAGCCGCAACCGAGTTCGTTTTACGCCAAAACGTCGGCAGCAACTTGAAAACGCTGGGACTGGCGACGGCACGGAAAACCCAGACCTTCGCCATCCTTGTCAGCGGCATGGGAATGCTGGGAGCTGAAAGGCTGGTATCGAAAGAGCTGGACTATCATGCGCCGCAATTCCAGGGGCAATGGAACGACAACCTGGCCAAGGCTTATGCTCAAAACTTTACGTCCGAAGAGCTGAATTCACTTGCATCGGAAGGGCGCAATTCCAGGTATTTTGGCAAGTTAAGCGAAAAGCAGGCAGTCGTGGGCGACAGCATGCAGCGCATGAGTGCACCTGTTTTAACCGCATATGTTTCCGCAGCGCTGAACAGTGCACTTTCCAGGATGCCCGCCAAATAAAAGGGAAAATAAGCAAGTCCACAGGAGCGTTCTTGAGCATGTCTTCGGTCACCCCGGTTCTGGTAAAGCCGGGGTTGACCGCGTTGACGGGTACCCCGTCCTTGGCCACATCGCGGCCTTTTTCTGCATTAGCAGGCAATTTTGAACATGCTATGCTGTGTCGAACGGTGCACCCAATTCCCCTTCCACCTTGCCCAGGGATCCGCCATGAAAAACCAGATCATCCTCAACCTGCCGGTGCAAGACCTGGCCCGGTCCAAAGCGTTCTTCGCTGCGCTCGGTTTTATCTTCAGTGACCGTTTCAGCGGCGAAAACGCGGTGTTCATGAACATCGTCGGTGACACCATCCAGGCCATGCTGACGACCGAGCCATTTTTTGAATCGTTGATCGGCAAGCCGGTCGCACAGGCGAAGCAGGCTAACGAAGTCGTGATCTGCCTGAGCTGCGACAGCCGCGAAGAAGTCGATACCCTGATCGCCAAAGCCGTTGCCGCCGGCGGCCGCACGCCGCACCCGCCGGAAGACCATGGCTTCATGTACGACCAGGGTTTCGAGGACCTCGATGGCCATTTGTGGAACCTGGTGTGGGTGGCGGAGGAAGCCTGAACCGATGCTCCGTTATCGGGCCGGCATCGGCATCACCGTCGCCAGCCGCAGCGTTCCGATCACCGCCACCACCAGCAGCCCCAAAAACAGCGGCAGCACTTGCAAGTACGCACCGGCATAACGCAGCGCGTCGGCAGTGTCCATTTGCACGCCGTGGAAGAACAGCAGCCCGCCCAGCGCCACGCCGAAAGCGGCGGCAATCTGCTGCACGGCGGTGAACATGCCGGCGGCCACGCCCGCTTCCGACATCGGCACATCCTGCAGCGTGGCGTTCGAGAGCTGCGGACCGCACAAGCCCATCCCCAGTCCCATGCCCAGCTGCGCCAGCGCCAAAGGCCAGTGCAGCAGCACGCCGCCGTGCACCGACCACGCGGCCAGGCACAGGCTGGCGGCGGTGACGGACACGCCGACCAGCATCACGCGCACGCCCAGCAGGCGGTGCAGGCGCGGGCCGATCAGGGTGATGCCGCCCATTGCGCCCACGGCAATCGGCGCGCACGCATACGCCATCTGCGAGGCGCTCAAGCCGATACCCGTTTGCAGCACGAACGTCATCACCAAGAGGTAGCCGGGCAGCACCGGGTTGATGCACAGGGTGCACAGCAGGCCCAGGTTTACCTTGCGCAGCTTGAACAGGTCCAGCGGCACCAGCGCATCGCCGCGCGCGGCCTGGCGCCAGCGCAGGTATTTCACGGTGGCCCAGGCCAGCGGCAGCGCGGCCGCCAGCAGCACCATCAGGCCCACCGGCCAGCCGCGCGACGGGCCTTCGATCAGCGGTGCGAGCACCGCGAACAGCACGGCCACCGTCAATGCCGCGCCGGTCAGGTCCACCGGCGCGGCATTGACGCCGCGTCCCGCCGGCAGCAGCGCGATGCCGGCGGCAATGCTGAACAGGCCGATGGGCAGGTTGATCAGGAATGTCAGGCGCCAGCCCAGGCCGAACCAGTTGGCGTCGATCAGCAACCCGCCCACGATGGGACCCAGCGCGGCCGAAAAGCCGCCCAGGAAGCCGAAGATCGTGTACACCTTGTAGCGCTGGTCGGGCGGGTACATCACCTGCACCAGCGCCATCACCTGCGGCACCATCAGCGCCGCACTGACGCCCTGCGCCACGCGCGCCAGTTGCAGCGACAGCGCATCGGGCGCCAGCCCGCACGCCATCGAGGTAATGGTGAACAGCACGATCCCGATCAGGAACATGCGGCGGTAGCCGAAGCTGTCGCCCAGGCGGCCGCCCACGATCAGCAGCACCGCGAACGCGGTGGCATAGCCGGCGATGATCCATTCCAGCGCGGCCTTGTCGGCGCCCAGTGTTTCGCCGATCGAGGGGATGGCGACGTTGATGATGGTGGTGTCCAGCAGGTCCATCACGAAGGCCAGCGCCACGGCGATCAGGGCCAGGGTGCGGCGGCGCGGCGAAAACGAGGCGGCGGCAGCAAAAGCGCTGCCCTCCGAACCTTTGACGGCAGGATGCATAGGTGATTCCCGAATTGTAAAGTTGATTAGACGAGCGTGGCGGCGTTGATGATCTTGTCGCGGATCCAGGCGATGGCCGGATCGTTGGTGCGGTGCTTATGCCATTGCAGCATCTGCACCAGGCGCGGAATGCGCGGCGGCGGTTCCCACAGCTTGACCGGCAGGCTCTCTCGCGCGCGCTCGGCGAGACGGCGATGGACGGTGGCGATGCGGTCGGTGCCGACCACCAGTGCGGGCAGGGCGCTCATGCTCGGCACCGTCACCTCCACCCGGCGCTTTACGTCGAAGCTTTCCATGAACCAGCCGTCGAACGTGGCCAGCGGGTTGGTGTGGGTGTTGATGAAGGTGGCGATCACGTGGCCGCAGGCCAGGTAGTCGTCAAAGGTGAGGCGGTCGCGCACGCGCGTGTTGCCCTCCCAGGTCACGCACAGGTAGTCTTCCTCGAACAGCGCGGCCGACGGGTGTTCCTTGGCCAGGTACTGCGACGGGATCACCAGGAAGTCGGCTTCGCCCTGTTCCAGCACCTCGGCGGGGCGGTCGGTCTGGTCGCGCAGGCGGATGCGCATGCCGGGCGCTTCGCGGTACAGCGCTTCGAGCAGCGGCGGGATCAGCACCGCCGTGGTGTAGTCGGATACCAGCAGGGTAAAGGTGCGGGTCTCGGTGGCGGGATCGAACAGCGGCTGGGCGGCGATGGTGGTGTCGATGCGCATGAGGATTTCGCGCACCGGCTCCACCAGCTCCTTGGCGCGCGGCGTCAGGATCAGCTGCCGCCCGGACGGCACCAGCAGCTCGTCGTTGAAGTAGGCGCGCAGGCGCGCCAGTGCGCTGCTGGTGGCCGGCTGGCTGAGGAAAATCTTTTCCGCCGCGCGGCTGATATTGCGCTCGGCCAGCAGCGCGTTGAGCGCCACCAGCAGGTTCAGGTCGAGTTTATTGAAACGCATGGGGTCTCCGCGAGGTCAGGCCGAGGCGCGCACGATCAGCGCGTGTTGCAGGATCAGCGATTCGGCCGGTTCGCCGGCCAGGCGCTTGAGCAGCAGTTCGGCCGCCGCCGCGCCGAGTTCGCGCACCGGCTGGGCGATGGTGGTAAGCGCCG
Organism: Duganella zoogloeoides; assembly: GCF_034479515.1. NCBI lineage: Bacteria > Pseudomonadati > Pseudomonadota > Betaproteobacteria > Burkholderiales > Oxalobacteraceae > Duganella > Duganella zoogloeoides. The sequence continues at coordinate 3,717,776 of NZ_CP140152.1, read as the reverse complement.
GTTCGAACACCTGCGCCACCGGGATATCGTCGAAGCCCATCACCGCCACGTCCTCGGGCACGCGCCGGCCCACGCGGCGGAAGGCCTTGATGGCGCCGATGGCCAGCGTGTCGGCCACCGCGAAGACGGCGGTGGGCGGCGCTTCGAGCGCCAGCAGCGCGCCAGCCGCTTCCATGCCGTGCACGTAGTCGGTGCCGCGGGCGATGCGCACCAGTTGCGGCTCCACCGGCAGGTTGGCGCGGCGCAGCGCGTATTCGTAGCCGTCGTGGCGCTGGCGCGCCCACATATAGTCTTCGCTGGCGCTCAGCAGCGCAATGCGCTGGTGGCCACGGTTGATCAGGTACTGCACCGCGTCGATGGCGGCTTGCCGGTGGTCGATGCTCACGCTGGGTACCTCGCTGTCGCCCACGTGTTCGGAGCAGGCCACCCACGGCAGGTCGGGAATCTCCCCGAGCAGCGGCTTGAGGTCGGCGTAGCGCGCCAGGCTGATCACGCCGTCGGCCAGCTTGTTGTACAGCGAATCGAGTTCCGCACTGTGGCGCGACAGTGTCTGCGAGGCCTCGGCGATCACCAGGCCGTAGCCGCGCTGGCGCGTGACCGACTCCACGCCCTTGATGATTTCCGCGAAATACGGGTTGGCGAAGTCCGGCACCAGCACCAGCAGCAAACGAGTTTCGCCGCGCATCAGGCTGCGCGCCAGCGCATTGGTGCGGTAGCCCAGCGCCTCGACTGCCGCCTCCACCCGTGCCCGCGTGTCGGCGTTGACTGCCTTGGTGCCATTGAGTACCCGCGAGACGGTGGCGATCGACACGCCGGCCGCGCTGGCAACAGCCGAGATCGAGGCCAGCTTGGGGACGGGGAGTACTTTGGATTTGGCGGACATGGTATGCAAGGCAGGGAAAAGTTTTCCCAATATAGCGGAAAACGTGGCCCAGGTGGCGCTATCGAGCTATTGAAGATATGGATACGACATATCCACAGAATGCGTGCCTCCGTGGTGTTTTTTGATTGGGCGCATGCCGGGAAAGCGCTATCATCATTTCTGGCTTTCAAGGCCACCATAAAAAAAGGAGACAGGCAATGCGTAGTGAATTTCCCATGGAGGGCAGCGCCGTGCAGCCGGCGCGACGACAGGCGGACTGGCGCCAGGGCTGGATACTGGTGTTCTCCGGCTTCCTGCCGGTGATGGCGATCATCGCCCTGGCGCCCACCTTGCCCACGCTGCTCGCACACTTTTCGGACGTGCCCAATGCCAAGCTGATGGTGCCTCTGCTGATCACGGCGCCCAGCGCCTGTATCGCGCTGTTCGCCCCGGCCGCCGGCGCGATTGCGGACCGTTTCGGGCGCCGCCGGCTGTTGCTGTGGGCCATGGCGCTGTATGGCCTGGGCGGCCTGATGCCCTTCCTGATCGATAATTTCTGGGCCGTGGTGGCCGGGCGCGTGGTGATCGGCATCGGCGAAGCCGGCGTGCTCACGGTGGTCAACACGCTGCTGGCCGACTACTACGAAGAAAAGGACCGCCACCGCTGGCTGATGATACAGGGCGTGGTGGGCTCGATGCTGGGTACCGTTACCATCGCCTGTTCCGGCTTCCTGGCCGCGCAGGGCTGGCAGTACCCGTTCCTGGTGTACGCGGTGGCCATCCCGATCTTCCTCGCCAGCCTGGCTTACCTGTTCGAGCCTGAGCCGCGCAAGAAGCCGGTGACGTCCACCGGCGCGCCGGTCGCCGCCACGCCGTTCCCGTACCTGATCGGCCTGCTGGTCTGCGGCGTGACGGTCGTGCTGTCCACCATCTACTACGTCCAGGTGATCAACTTCTCGCTGCTGCTCAAGGAGCTGGGCGTGGTCGATCCCAAGTCGATCGGCTTGAGCATGGCCATTCCCAGCATCGGCGTGCCGCTCGGCGCGATCGTGTTCAAGTTCACCACGCGCTTCGGCGCCGGCGCGCAGATTTTCCTGGTGTTCGTGTGCTATGCCATCGGCTTGGGTGGCATCGGCATGGCGCCCGACTACAAGGTGGCGCTGGCTTTTGCCTTTGTCCAGCAGCTGGCCAACGGCATCATCGTGCCGGCATTGATCGCCTGGGCCCAGAGCAAATTCTCGTTCGAGCACCGCGGCCGTGGCATGGGCTGGTGGGCGAGCTCGTTCTTCGTGGCGCAGTTCCTGTCGCCGGCCGTGGTCAACGCCATGCGCGGCTGGACCGGCAACCTGCAGGGCGCGTTTGTCGCCTTCGGCATCATCGCCGCCGTGTGCGCACTGATCGCCTGCCTGCTGCGGCTGCGGCCACGCGTGCCTCCCGCTTCCAACGCAGCAGCATGACCTTCACTTTTCAGACTTCGAGGTTCACCATGACACCACAACACAACATCAAGCGCGGCGTATCGCTCTACAGCTACCAGTACGAGACCTTCCTGCGCAAGATGACGCTCGACGACTGCATCGCCCACGCCGCCAGCCTGGGCGCCAACGGCATCGAAGTCGTGAGCGAACAATCGTTCACCGGTTTTCCCAACGTGCCGCCCGAGCAGATCGCCGGCTGGTTCGCGTCGCTCGAGCGCCACGGCGCCTACGCCCAGTGCCACGACATGTTCCTGGACGTGAAGCTCTATAAAGACCGCAAGCTCAATCACGGGGAGATGGTGGCGTCGCTGCAGCGCGACCTGCGCTTTGCCAAGGCCATCGGCTGCCGCAACGTGCGCGTCATCGTCAACACGCCGCCCGAGGTGGTGGTGGCCTGCGTGCCGCTGGCCGAGGAGCTCGACGTGCGCATGGGCATCGAGGTGCATTCGCCGTTCCACTTCGACCACCCGTGGATCCTGCGCTACACCGAACTGACGCGCGCCACCGGCTCCAACCACGTGGGCTATGTGCCCGACATGGGCATGTACATCAAGAATTACCCGCCGGTGTTCCGCGACCGCTTCCTGCGCCTGGGCGCCACGCCCAAGGTGGTGGACTACATCCTCGAAGCACACCAGGCGCGGGTGCTGCCAGACTACGTGCTGATGGACGTGCGCAAGATGGGCGCCAACCCGGTGGACCTGCAAATGGCCGAATCGCTGCGCCACAATATCTGGAGCAATCCGCGCCGCCTGCTCGAGTTCATGCCGTGGATTTTCAACATCCACGCCAAGTTCTACGAGATCGACGACAGCGGCAAGGAACCATCGATTCCGTACGACGAAATCATCGCGGTGCTGATCGAAGGCGGCTACGACGGCCACCTGTCGAGCGAGTACGAAGGCCAGCGCCATATCGAGGATGCCTTCGAAGTCGATGGCCGCGAACAGGTACGCCGTCAGCAGGAAATGTTCAAGCGCCTGCTGGGCGAAGCTTAAACAAAACAGGAGACCGACCATGTACGATCAACACATCATTTATCCGGGCAGCGTCAAAAATACGGCCGACGGCTGGCAACTGGGCGCGCGCCTGCCGTACTATCGCGGCCAGATCCTCTCCGCCGTCGAAGACATCGCGCTGACCGTGGACGGCGTGAAGGTGCCGCGCGAGAACGTGCGTTTCACCGTGCGCGGCAAAACCCGCACCCTCGACGAAGTGGAAGCCACCTACGACGAGCGCTGGGAATTCGGCGAAGTGGCCGAGGTATCGGTGCTGCAGCCGGGCGGCCTGTCCGCCGGCGCGCACACGGTAACGGCGGCGGTGCAGCTGCGCATTTCGTACCTGCCGTGGAGCCCCGTCACCACCTGCACCATCGACACCACCATCACGGCGTGAGGAACAGCATGGCCACCACCATCAAGGGACCGGCGATTTTCCTGGCGCAGTTTGCCGGCGAAGCCTCGCCTTTCAACAGCTGGCATGCCATCACCAGGTGGGCCGGCGACCTCGGTTACCAGGGCGTGCAGGTGCCCACCAACGACGCCCGATTGTTCGACCTGGCGCTGGCGGCGCAAAGCAAGACCTATTGCGACGAGATGGCCGGCATCGCCCGCGCCAACGGCGTGGCCATCACGGAACTGAGCACCCACTTGCAGGGCCAGCTGGTGGCCGTGCATCCGGCCTACGACGAAGCGTTCGACGGCTTCGCCCCGGCCGCGCTGCGCGGCAATCCGGCGGCGCGCCAGCAGTGGGCGGTGCAGCAGATGCTGCTGGCGGCCAAGGCGTCCGCCAACCTCGGTTTGACGGCGTCGATCAGCTTTTCCGGTGCGCTGGCGTGGCCGTTCGTCTATCCATGGCCGCAGCGCCCGGCAGGGCTGATCGAGTCGGCCTTCGACGAGCTGGCGCGGCGCTGGACGCCGATCCTCGACGCCTACGGCGAGGCCGGCGTCGATCTGGCCTTCGAGCTGCATCCGGGCGAAGACCTGTTCGACGGCGCCACCTTCGAGATGCTGCTGGAGCGCGTGAACCACCACCCGCGCCTGGCGATCGCCTACGATCCGTCGCACTTCCTGTTGCAGCAGCTCGACTACCTGGGTTTCATCGACCGCTACCATGATCGCATCAAGGTCATGCACGTCAAGGATGCCGAGTTCCGTCCCGATGCGCGACAGGGCGTGTACTCCGGCTACCAGCCGTGGGTGGACCGCGCCGGGCGGTTCCGGTCGCTCGGTGACGGCCAGGTGGACTTCAAGGCCATCTTTTCGAAGTTTGCGCAGTACGGCTTCGAGGGCTGGGCGGTGCTGGAATGGGAGTGCTGCCTCAAGCATCCGGAGCAGGGCGCGGCCGAAGGCGTGGCGTTCATTCGCGACCACATCATCCGCGTCACCGACAAGGCGTTCGACGATTTCGCCGGCAGCGCAACCGATGCGGGCCGCAACCTGCGCATGCTGGGCATCGCCCGGGCAGCGTAGCGAATACAGGGAGCCATGATGGAACAAGCAGCGATTTTTCCCGGCCGCGTGCGGCTGGGCATGGTGGGCGGCGGCGAGGGCGCCTTTATCGGCGCCGTGCACCGCCACGCGGCGCGGCTCGACGACCGCTACGAACTGGTGGCCGGCGCGCTGTCGTCGAGTGCCGCAGCGGCGCGCCGTTCCGGCCTGGCGCTGGGGCTCGATCCGGCGCGTACCTACGACAACTACGAGCAGATGGCACGCGCCGAGAGCGCGCGCCCGGACGGCATCGAGGCGGTGAGCATCGTGACCCCAAACCACCTGCACGCGCCGGTTGCCAAGGTGTTCCTGGAAGCGGGCATCCACGTCATCTGCGACAAGCCGGTCACCACCAACAGTGCCGATGCCCGCATGCTGGCGGCACTGGCGCAGGAGCGCGGCCTGATTTTCGCCGTCACCCACAACTACTCGGCGTATCCGCTGGTGCGCCACGCGCAGCAGATGGTGCGCGAAGGGCAGCTCGGTACCATCCGCGTGGTGCAGGTGGAGTATGCGCAGGATTGGCTGGCCGCGCCGCTGGAACAGAGCGGGCAAAAGCAGGCGGCGTGGCGCACCGACCCGGCCAAGGCCGGTGGCGGCGCGATCGGCGACATCGGCTCCCACGCCTGGCAACTGGCGGACACCATCGTCGGCGCGCCGGTCGAGGCGCTGGCGGCGGAACTGACTTCCTTCGTGCCGGGGCGGATTATCGACGACAACGTGCAGGTGCTGCTGCGGTATGCGGGCGGCGCGCGCGGCATGCTGTGGGCCAGCCAGGTGGCGCCGGGCCATGCCAATGAGTTGCGCATCCGCGTGTTCGGCAGCGCGGGCGGTATCGAGTGGGCGCAGCAGCAGCCGAACGAATTGCGCTGGACCCCGTTGGGCGAACCCACGCGCATCATCACGCGCGGCAGCACCGCCATGAACGCGGCGGGTGCGCGCGTGAGCCGCATCCCGTCCGGCCACCCGGAAGGGTATATCGACGCCTTTGCCGCGCTGTATTCGGAAATCGCCAGCCACCTGCTGGCGCGCAGAAGCGGCGGCGATCCCGGCGCCGCGCATTTCCCGACCATTGCCGACGGCTTGCGCGGCGTGCTGTTTATCGAAACCGTACAGGCATCGTCTTGCTGCGGTGGTGCGTGGACGCCTATGCTCTCCTAGCGACGTCCTGCCAAGGCGCACCATCTTCGCCCTGCCGGCCTCGCGCTCGCGGGGCTTTTTTTCGCGTGGATTTTTGTTCGTCTATCCGCTTCGTGAATGGATGCTATCCAAACTATCGGCTATGGGAAAGCACGGGTAAGCGCATATCATTTTTTTGCCCGCACATAAACGGCACCAATAAAACAAAGCGGCATCCCCAGAAGTGCCGCGCCATCCACAGGAGACATTCATGCACAACCCCAAGCTGACATCGATCGCCAAGGCGCTGCTTGCCGCTGGCGTCATATCCACCGCTGCCACTGCCACCACTGCCATGGCCGACGAGGCGCGACCGAAGCCGGAAGGCGGCATCGCCGAAGTGATCATCACCGCGCAAAAGATCGCCCAGCCGGCCAGCAAGACGCCGCTGGCGCTGTCGGTGCTGTCCGGCGAAGACCTCAAGAACGCCGGCACAGTCGATCCGCGCGCGCTGGCCGAGAGCCTGCCCGGCGTGGAAATCGCCCAGGAAAGCGGGATGCTGCAAGTGTCGATCCGTGGCGTGACCAGCCTCGATATGACCGAGAAAGGCGATCCGTCGGCTGCCTTCCACGTCGATGGCGCCTACGTGCCGCGCTACGAAGCGCAGGCTGCCGCGTTCTTCGACCTCGATCGCATCGAAGTGCTGCGCGGCCCGCAAGGCACGCTCTACGGCCGCAATGCCACCGCCGGCGCGATCAACCTGATCACCAACAAGCCGACCCGCAAGCTCGAAGGCAAGGTTGGCGTGGAGCTGGGCAACTACGGCACCCGCCGCTACGACGCCGTGCTCAATGTGCCGCTGGGCGACACCTGGGCCATGCGCGCCGCCCTCAACGGCAACAAGCACGACACTTATCTGCTGCCAGGCCCAAACACGATCCCGCTCGAGAGCCAGGACGACAAGTCGGCGCGCGTGCACCTGCTGGGCAAATTCACGCCGACTACCAGCCTGCTGCTGACGGCGGAGCGCAACGAGATCGGCGGCGGCGCGGCCTCGCCGGTGCCGATCACGAACTTCTTTACCGGCACCCTGGTCGGCACGCTGCCATTCACGGCGCCGGGCCGGGGCAACCATATCCAGAACCCGGTGTACGTGGACCGTGGCACCGATACCCAGCGCACGGCTGCCTGGCCGTTCAAGCAGGACGCCGGCTCGCACCGCGACAACCGCGCCGACTCGCTGCGCGGCGAATTCAAGACCAGCCTGGGCGCCACCGAATTGACCTACCAGCTGGCGCAGATGAAGCTCAAGCTCGACCAGTTGAACAACGGCGTGTACTTCGGCTTCCCGTTCACCACCCTGAACGTGGGCGACAGCAAGGCCATCTCGCACGAGCTGCGTTTGAATTCCACCGGCGACGGTCCGCTGCGCTGGGTGGTGGGCGCCTACAAGTTCGACGAAGACATCTTCCGCCGCGCTGCCTACACCACCTACGTCACCGCGCCGTTCGGCAGCTTCAATATCGTGCTGCCGTTCCTGGCCACGCTCAACAACAAGTCGCAAGCCGTCTTCGGCCAGGCCACGTATGCGCTGCGCCCGGACACCCGCCTGACCGTCGGCGTGCGCCACACCAAGGACCGCAAGTCCGGCTACGATCCGCTCAGCGGCGAAGCGGCCGTGCCGCCGGCCACCACCAGCAGCAAGGCCTACGCCGAAGATGTCCGCTTCAGCAATACCAGCTTCAAGGTGGGCGTGGACCACGACCTGCGCGCCAACCTGATGTTGTACGCGAACGTCTCCACCGGCTACAAGGCCGGCGGCTTCAACGCCGAAGCCGACACCGGCGTGTACCGCCCCGAGACCCTGCGTTCCTACGAAGCGGGCCTGAAAGGCCGCTTCTTCGAAAACAACATGCAATTGTCGGCCAATGTGTTCCACTACAATTACAAGGACCAGCAGCTGACGGTGACCACCTGCCGCACCAACGATCCGGCCACCTGCCATTCGTTCACCACCAATGCCGCCAACTCCACCGTCAACGGCGTGGAAATCGAAGGCAAGCTGCGCGTGGGCCAGGACGGCATGTTGCGCGCCAACTGGGCTGCCACCGACGCCAAGTTCAAACGCTACATCGTCTCGCCGACCATCGATTTTTCGGGCCAGAAGCTCGACCGTGCGCCGACGTCCACCATCGGTCTCGGTTACACCCACAAGTTTTCGCTCGAGAGCGGCGGCGAGATCGCGGCCACCATCGGCACCCGCCATTCGACGTCGTACTACATCAGCGACCCGACCGAAAACATCCGCTACCGCCAGCCCAGCTATCACAAGTCCGATGCCTCGATCGGTTATGAAAGCGCGGCCGGCAACTGGAACGTGCAGCTGTTCGTCAAGAACATCGAAGACATGGTCAAGATCGAAAGCCGCGTGCCGGGCTCCTTCTTCATCAGCGATCCGCGCACCTACGGCATCCGCGCGGCCTACAATTTTTAATCACTGCCATGTTCAAATACTTCCCCACCAATTACGTCTGGAACCTGTCGGTCGACCTGGCCATCGAAATGGGCGCGCGCATCGGCGAGATCGAGGAAATGTGCGCGCCGCTGCAAGACGCCGCGCGTCAGCCCGATGCAGAGGGTACGCGCGCCTTCCGCGAAAGCTGGGCGCGCATGGCCGACAAGCTGTGCGACCTGGCCGGGGAGGACGAGCAGCGCGGCCGCCTGATCTCGGCCGGCGACAAGTGCTCGCGCGCCGCCATCTACTACCTCACGGCGGAACGCCTGCAGGCGCACGGCGCGCCCGGCCGCGCGGCGTTGTACCAGCGCTTCCTCGACGTGTTCGCCAAGGGCATCGCGCTGGCCGGCGAAAACTGTCAGCGCGTCGAGATTCCCTACGACGGCGGCGTGCTGTCGGCGCTGTACGTGCGCGCCGAACATGTGACGGGACCGACGCCGCTGCTGGTGCAGGTCAACGGCCTCGATTCGACCAAGGAGATGAAATACCGCGTCGGCCTGCCACGCTGGCTGGCGCAGCGCGGCGTGTCGTCCCTGGTGGTCGATCAGCCGGGTACCGGCGAGGCGCTGCGCCTGCACGGCATGACGGCGGTGTACGACAGCGAACGCTGGGCCGGCAAGGTGGTCGATTGGCTGGAAACCCGCGCCGACGTCGATCCGCGGCGCATCGGCATGGAGGGCGTATCGCTGGGCGGCTATTACTGCCCGCGCGCGGTCGCCTTCGAGCCGCGCTTCGCCTGCGGCGTGGTGTGGGGCGCCAACCACGATTGGCGCGACGTACAGAAGAAACGCCTGGCGAAAGAGGGCAGCTTCCCGGTGCCGCATTACTGGGAGCACGTGCGCTGGGTGTGGGGGGCAAAAGACATGGACGACTTCATGCGCATCGCCGAGAACGTCCACCTCGATGGCGTGCTCGATCGCATCCGCGTGCCGTTCCTGGTCACCCACGGCGAGAAAGACTCGCAGATCCCGCTGGCCTGGGCCGAGCGCACGTACGAACAGCTGGTCAACAGCCCCCGGCGCGAGCTCAAGGTATTCACCGCGCGCGAGGGCGGCGTGCAGCACTCGAGCTTTGACAACTCGGCCAACGCCGGCGCCTACATCGCCGACTGGGTGGCCGAAACCCTGCGCGGCCGCACCGTACTTTAACCTGAAGGAATCACCATGAACATTACCGGACTCGAAGGCCTGGTTTTCGGCGTCGATGATGTCGCCGCCTGCACCCAGTATCTGGCCGATTACGGCCTCGAACCAATCGGCGCCGGCCGCTTCGAAGCGCTCGACGGCACGGCCATTACCATCGCCGCAGCGGATGCGACGCACCTGCCGCCGGCACTGGGCACCGGCAGCATGCTGCGCAAAACCATTTACGGCGTGGCCGACCAAGCTACCTTGGCGGCCATTGCCGCCGAACTGCGCACCGACCGCGAAGTGAAACAGCTGGCCGACGGCAGCATCGAGGCGCTCGACGACATGGGCTTCTTGCTGGGCTTCCAGCTGACCGCGCGCCGTGCGCTCGACTTGCGTGCCGAAGCGGTCAACGCGCCGGGCGCCAGCGTGCGCCGGCCGCTCAATATCCCGGCCGTAAACGAACAGGCCGAAGCCCGACCGCGCACGCTGTCGCACGTGGTCTATTTCGTGCCCGACGCAGCCAAGGCGGAGGCGTTCTACACCGGTCGCCTCGGCTTTCGCTGCACTGACCGGCTGCTGGGCGCCGGGCCGTTTTTGAAACCGGCCGGCACCGACGACCACCACACGCTGTTCCTGATCCAGACCCCGCCGTTCATGAAGGGCTGCGAGCACTTCACCTTCCACATGGGCGGCCCCACCGAGGTGATGCTGGCAGGGACGCGCTTCGTCAACAAGGGCTATCAGTCGTTCTGGGGGCCGGGCCGCCACAAGATGGGATCGAACTGGTTCTGGTACTTCAACAGCCCGCTGGGCTGCCACGTGGAATACGACGCCGACATGGACCTGCACGACGACGAGTGGGTGGCGCGCCAGGCGCCGATGAGCGCGGACGCCTCGCAGCTGTTCCTGTTCCAGTCGCGCGACAAGTGGGCGCCGGGCGGACCGCCGCCGGGCAAGGGCGGGCCACCAGTCGTGAAGGGGGTGTGACATGGGCCGCCAATTCATCGACCTGTCGATCTTCCTGGAAAACGAGGTGCTGTCCGACCCGCCGCCGCTGGCGCCGAAGATCACGTACCAGAAACACGCCGACACGCTGCACGAATTCATCGCCATGATCCCCGGCACCACTGCCGAGGATTACCCGGACGGCGAAGCGGCAGCGGTGGAGTGGGTCACCATGACCACGCACTGCGGCACCCACCTCGACGCGCCGTATCACTTCCACTCGACCATGGATGCCAGGACGGGCGAAAAAAAGGCGTCGATCACGATTGACGAGGTGCCGCTGGAATGGTGTTTTCAGCCCGGCGTGAAACTCGATTTTCGCCACTTCCCGGACGGCTACGTGGCCACGGCCGCCGACGTGGCAGCGGAGCTGGCACGCATCGGCCACGATCTGCAGCCACTCGATATCGTGATGGTCAACACCCGCGCCGGCAGCCGCTACGGCAACAACGACTACATCGCGGCCGGCTGCGGCATGGGCTACGAGGCCACCATGTACCTGCTCGAGCGCGGCGTGCGCCTGACCGGCACCGACGCCTGGAGCTGGGACGCGCCGTTTTCGTACACGGCGCAAAAAATCGCGGAGACGGGCAACAAGGCGCTGATCTGGGAAGGCCACAAGGCCGGCCGCGACATCGGCTACTGTCACCTGGAAAAGCTGCACAACCTGGAAGCCTTGCCGGCCCACGGCTTTTACGTGAGCTGCTTCCCGCACAAGGTGCGGCGCGGTTCGGCCGGCTGGACCCGGGCGGTGGCCATCGTCGACGATGCGCTGCTGGCATTGCCCAGGAGCGCGGCATGAAGTTCGCCTCGCTGCGCTGCGAAGACCCGGACGGGCGCCTGTTGCTGGTCTCGCGCGACGCCACCCGCGCGCTCGACGCCAGCCTGGTGGCGCCCAATATGCTCACGGCCCTGCAACGCTGGGACCAGGTCGCGCCGGCCTTGCAGGCACTGTCCGACCGCCTCAACGACGGTACTTATCCGGCCACGTTCTCGTTCGATCCCCATGCTTGCGGCGCACCGCTGCCGCGCAGCTACCAGTGGTGCGACGCCTCGGCCTTTCTGCACCACGGCCGGCTGATGGAGCAGGCGTTCAATACGCCGCCGATCCCGGACTTCGACACCATCCCCGTGATGTACCAGGGCGCTTCCGACGACTTTCTCGGCGCGCGCGATCCCGTGCCGCTGCCCGACGAACGCCTGGGCATCGATTTCGAGGGCGAGTTCGGCGTGGTGGTGGACGCGGTGCCGATGGGCGTGACGGCGGAAGCGGCGCACCAGCGCATCCGGCTGCTGGTGCAGCTCAACGACTGGAGCCTGCGCGCGCTGGGTCCGCGCGAAATGAAAAGCGGCTTCGGCTTCCTGCAAGCCAAGCCATCGACCAGCTTTGCGCCGCTGGCCATCACGCCCGACGAACTGGGCGAGAACTGGCGCGACGGCCGGGTGCAACTGAACCTGGAAGTGCACCTGAACGATACGCCGTTCGGCCGCCCCCACGGCGGCGAGATGAATTTCAGCTTCGGCCAGCTGGTGGCCCACGCCGCCCGCACGCGCAAGCTGTCGCCCGGCACCGTGATCGGTTCGGGCACGGTATCGAACCGGTCGCGCGAGGCGGGCAGCGCCTGCATTTCCGAGCGCCGCGTGCTCGAGATGATTGACCGCGGCGAAGCGCACACGCCGTTCATGCACTTCGGCGACCGCGTGCGCATGGCCGCCACCGACACTCGGGGCGGGCGGCCGTTCGGCGTGATCGACCAGCGCGTAGTGCGGGCCGGGTAGGGCGGGCACCGGCAACCGCTAGGTCAGTGCGGGGATTCGGTATCGGTTTTGAGAAAATTGGGCAGGTCGATGCGCACGCCGTTTTTGTTGACGACCGACATTTCCAGCGTCAGGTCGAGCGACTTCAGGAATCGGCGCAAGGTTGAAACATAGGTATCCGAGCGTTGCTCCAGCTGGGAGACGGCATTCTGGTTGATGCCAAGCTCCCTGGCCACTTCGGCCTGGGTTTTGCCCATCGCTTTGCGAAATTCGGACAGCGTGCTGGCGCTGGCCAGGGTTTCCTGGATTTTTTTCTCGGCCAGCGCAGCAATGTTGGCCTGCCGCTGCGGCGACAGGTCGTCGAGAATGTCGTTGAGATCGGTAGTCATGGTTACCTCCTGAAATAGTTGACCAGCTTGGCCCCGGCCCCAGTAACTTGCCTGAGCGTTCCCAGGTGCCGGTCGTAGCGGGCGTTGGCAATTTTCAGCAAGCCTTTGTAAAACTTTTCCTGATTGATGCCCTGCTTGTCTGCGGCAACCAATATGACCGCTTGCTGGACCGGGTCGAAGCAAAGATCGCGCGCCAGATTTCCGCGCCGTTGTTGGCCTTGAACCGCAGCTCTTTCATGTTCGGGTGCCTGGGGTTGTGCAGTGTTCCCACGTGCGGCCGATCGGCTGCAGGACCCAGCGTTCTGACGATAATTGCCGAAGCCAATAATTCATCCTGAACGTCGGGAGAGTATCGCTTGAATTCTGCAACGAAATCGTCGTGGAACGTCACCTTCCATTCAGTATTTTTCAATTATCATCTCCCACTGATATCACGTCAAGGTGATTTTTTCATTTGGCCGCAAATTGCGGCCCCGATTGTTTTGACGCGACAGTGCCGACAAGGTTCCGGCGTCAGCCGGACTTGTTGCGATAGCGGGAGGGAGAGGAGAGTGGGCGGCGGGCCGTCGGACAACGGCACCGCCGCAGCAGCAGAGAGCGCTACCTGGTTTTCGTACCGGAACCGGGCTTGAGCAATGCGTCTGCCCTGGCCAGTTCCGCCTGCGACAGCTGTGGCTTCACGTCGGCCAGCGCCGCGTCGGCTTCCGGGTAGCGCGCCTGCTTGGCCAGGCTGAACCAGACGTAGGCCATCGACAGGTCCTTGGCGCCGCCTTCGCCATTACGGGTCATGATGGCCAGGTTGTACATGGCGTCGGGCTGCGCCTGCATGGCGGCGGCGTTGAACAGCTTGCGCGCGGTTTCCAGGTTCTGCCCCACCACTTCGCCCTTGTAGAAATAGGTGCCCAGTGCGTTTTGCGCCGCCGGCACGCCCTTGATGGCGGCTTCCCTGTAATAGACCAGGGCGCGCTTGGGATCGGGCGCCACGCTTTCGCCGAAGTCGTACATGCGGGCGGCCGCCAGTTGCGCGCCCGGGTGGCCTTCCTTGGCGCCGGCGGTGAAGTAGGCGCCCGCCATTTTCAGGTCCTTGGGTACCTCGTTCCCTTCGTAATAGGCTTTGCCGAGCTGGAACAGGGCCGGTGCATAGCCCGCTTCGCCGGCTTCCTTCAGGTACTTGATGCCCTTGTTGACATCTTTCTGGCCAGCAAAGCCGGACAGGTAGGCGCTGCCCAGCATGGCAGTGGCCGGTGTGTAGCCGGAGTCGGCCGCCACTTCATAGAATTCGAGGGCCTTGCGTGGATCGCGCTTCATGCCGGAGCCTACCATGTACACCTTGGCCAGCGTCATCGCCGCTTCGGCGCGCGTGTTCATCAGTTGCGGATGTTTCGGGTCGAAGCGCATGCGGTCGTTCGGTCCGAAGCGCTGGTTGACGGACTTGTCGAGCCAGTAGAGGGCCTGCTTGTTATCGACGGCGGTGCCCTTGCCTTCGAGGTACATGCGGCCCAGCATCAACGCCGAGAAATCGTTGCCCAGCTTGCTGTAGTTCTGCTTGAACTGCGCCATTGCTTCCACGTAGTCGCCCTTGTCGTAGGCGTCCAGGGCCAGGTTCAGCGTCTTGTCCTTGCGCGCGATGCTGTTGCGGCCGGCGGCGAAGCGGCGGTCGGTATTCGAGCACTGCACCGACGGCGTCATGGCGTCCGGGGCCTGCGTCGCGCCGGTGCCGAAGTCGGAGCCGGACGGCTTCTCGACGAAGTCGTCGCCCATGGTGTTTTTGCCGGAAGCATCGCCCATCGGCGCCACGTCGCGGATGGTATTGATGTCGTTGGAGATGCCATGGAAGCTCATGATGTAGTCGATGACGAGATCGTCATCCTTGGCGTCGTAGCCGGACATGAAAGCGCACGACGACGCGAACTTGCGGCCCAGCACGCGACTGTCGGCAGCGATGAACTCGGTCGGATCCTGCAACTTGCGCTTGCCGGTCACGATCACTTCCGGCCGGGTGGCAGTCTCTCCGGCAGCCTGCGCCGCCTGCTGCGCACCTGCGGGTGAACACAGAACTGCGGATTGCAGGGCTAACAGCAGACCCAGTAACTTGAAAGGACTGCCCATCACCCGCATGGCTGGCAACATGATATCTCCATTGTATTTGTTATCGGAAAACTAAATATAACGCTTTCCCGTGGCTTTGGCTGCATGTTCTCAGGAAACAATCAGCAGCCTGACCACGTGCCAGTGCCGTATGTTGTAAAAAATATCTTTATATTGTTAGCAGGAAATTTAGCAAGCGTTGGGTTACAATGGACGATCGTCCGAGTTTTCATACCATGACATTTTCTCCTCCCTTATTGCGCAGCGAAAACGAGCGCCTTGCCGCCCTGCGTGAGCTGTGCCTGCTCGACACGCCGACCGACCCGGCGTTCGACCAGATGACCTTGCTTGCCACCCATGTTTTCGACACCTCGATGGCGCTCATTTCGCTGGTGGACGATGGCCGCCAATGGTTCAAGTCGCGCATCGGCATGGCGGTGCGCGAAACGCCGCGCTCGCAGGCATTTTGCGCCTACGCGCTTCATAGCGTCGAACCGCTGATCGTGCTCGACACGCTGCTCGATGCGCGCTTTGTCGACAATCCGCTGGTGACCGGGGCGCCCGGACTGCGGTTTTATGCCGGCGCGCCCTTGATCACAAAAGAGGGCCTGTGCCTGGGAACCTTCTGCGTGCTCGATGCCGCGCCGCGCACCGCCTTCGATGCGCGGCAGGTGACCCAGTTGCGCCATTTCGCCCGACTGGCCATGATGCGCATCGAAACCCTGCGCAGCATCGGCTATGCCGATGCGCTTACCCAGTTGCCCAATCGCACCCGCTTCCTCGAAGACGTGGGGTTGTGGATCAACGATGCGCCCGATGATGGCCGCCACCTGTTCGCGGTGGCCGTGGACGTCTGCGGTCCGGTTTACCTGCAGCAGATGCAGTCGGCGTTCGGCGCCGATCACGCCGACGGCTTCCTGCAAGCTGCGGCGCGGCGCCTGGCGCACGCACTCGGCCCGGCGCCCGCGTACCGGATCGACACCACGGTGATGGCCTGCGTGCTGGCCGCCGAGCACGAGGCGGCGCTCGAGGAGCAGTTGCGCGCGCTGCAGGCGCAGCTTGCCGAGCCGTGCGAGTACCAGGGCATACCGCATGCACCGGCCGTCACGCTGGGTGCCGTAGCGCTGGCCATGTCCGACGCCACGCCGATGGCCGATACCGCGCGCGTGTTGGGTGCCGCGCTGGCCCACGCGCGCGCTGCTCACCGTCCCTGGGCGATCTATCACCCGCAACTGGACGCCGCGCAGCAACGCGCGTTCCGCATCCTCGCGGCCATCCCCGGCGCGCTGGCCGCAGAGGGCCAGTTGCAGCTGCATTACCAGCCGCGCATCGACCTGGCCGATGGCGTGTGCACCGGCGTCGAAGCACTGCTGCGCTGGAACCATCCCGAGCTTGGGGCCATCAGTCCCGCCGAGTTCATTCCGCTGGCCGAAAAGACTGCCCTCATCGGCGACATCACGGCATGGGTGGTGCGTGCGGCGCTGGCGCAGGCGGAAATCTGGCACGGCGCCGGCTTGCGCCTGACCGTGTCGCTCAACGTCTCGGCGCTGGACCTGGCCACCGCCGCATGTGCCGACCTGCTCGACCGCCTGCTGGGGCAGATCCGCGTCGATCCGGCGCTGATCGAGATCGAATTCACCGAAAGCGCCGTGGCCGACGATCCGGTATCTGTCGGCGTGCAGCTGCGCCGCCTGCGCGCGCTGGGGCTGCAGATCGCCATCGACGATTTCGGCACCGGCCACAGCAACTTCAGCTACCTCAAACAGATACCTGCCACCACTCTCAAGCTCGATCAATCGTTCGTCCGCACGCTGCCCTCCGACATGCACGACGTGACCATCCTGTGCGCCATGATACGGCTCGGCCACGAGTTCGGCCATCGCGTGGTGGCCGAAGGGATCGAGACGGCGCAAGCGTACGAGCTCCTGGCCAGCTGGGGATGCGACGAGGGGCAGGGGTACTGGATTGCCCGCCCCATGCCCGCCGCACAGCTGACCGACTGGCTGGCGCCCGCCGCTCAGCGCTTGCGCGCCAGCTCGTAGTCGTACCGCAGCGCGGCGGCGCTGGTCAGTGCCAGGACTGCGCCGGCCACGCACACGCCGTTCCAGCCGCCCAGGCGCCAGGCCAGCGATCCCAGCGCCGAACCGGTTGCCGCGCCGGCGAAATAGCCGGTCATGTACACCGCGTTGATGCGCGACCGGGCGCCGGGGTCGAGCTGGTAAATCACGCCCTGGTTGCTGATGTGGATGCCCGCCAGGGCGATGTCGATCAGCAGGGTGCCCAGCAAGATCCACGGCAGGCTGGCCAGGCCAAGGCGCAGCGCGCCCCAGCTCACCAGCAACAGCAGCAGGCAGCCGGCCGAGGTGGCAAGGCCCCAGCCCCTGTCGTTCAGGCGCCCGGCCACGCTGGCCATCATGGCGCCGGCCACGCCCAGCAGGCCGACCAGGCCGATCTGGCTGTCGCCAAGTGCGAAGCCTGGACCCGAGAGCAGCAGCGTGGTGGACGACAGCAGCACGCTCACCGAGGCAAAGGTCAGCGCCCCGAGCAAGGTCCGGCTGCGCAGGCGCGGATGGTGCGCCGCGAGCGCCACGAGCGAGCGGAGTACCTGTCCGTAGCGCAGCGCGACCGGATTGCGCGAAGCGGGCAGCGCGTGCCACAGCGCCAGCGCCAGCAGCACCATCAGGCAGCCCGCCGCCCGGTACACGGTGTGCCAGCCGCCCAGGTCCGACAGCAGCCCCGCCGCGCTGCGCGCCAGCAGGATGCCGCTGAGCAGGCCGCTCATCACGAGACCCACGGCGCGGCCGCTGCGCTGCGGTTCGGACAGCGTGGCCGCCATCGGCACCAGGGTTTGCGCGGCCACCGAGAACAGCCCCGTCATCACGGTGCCCGCCACCAGCATGGCGAAACTGCCGGCATAGCCGCTGATGAACAGGCCGGCGGCAGCCAGCAGCATCAGGCCGCTGGCCAGGCTGCGCCGTTCCAGCATGTCGCCGAGCGGTACGAACAGCAGCAGGCCCAGCGCGTACGCCAGCTGCGACACGGTGACCGTGAGCGCGGCGGTGGCGTCGCTCACGTCCAGCGCCACGGCAATCGAATGCAGCAGCGGCTGGTTGAAGTAATTACTGCCGGCGCACAGGCCGGTGGCGACCGCCATCAGCAGCAGTACCGGCGTGGTGAGGGTGGTGGCGGGGACAATGGTCTGGGTGGAATGCATGCGGACATCTCGATGAAAGCGATGGGTGCACTATAAAACCTCAACTTATGTTGAGGTCAAGCAGGATGTAACATTTAACTAATTCCTGCCGCAGTCGCCTGTTACCGGTACCGATCATTCGCCTGCACCGGAGCACGCCATGTTGTCCTCACCGCTGTATAGTCCCACCCGCGCCGCCCGCGCCGAGCCGCCCACGCCGGGAGGCGATACCGCCAGCCGCCTGCAGGCGCAGTCGCTGGAGGCGATGGCCAAGCTCAAACAGAAGCAGGCCGACCAGGCCCGCGAACGCGCCGCCGTGATCCGCGCGCTGCGCACGTCGTCGGCGCAGGCGGCCAAGGCGGCCGCGCGCGAACGCATCGAGATGATCAAGAAGCGCATCGAGGAACTGGTGCACCTGCTGGCCCTGTTCGGCAGCAGCGGCGCCAGGGGCGCGCTGCAGGAACTCAAGCAACTGGCCAACCAGCTCAAGGAAGCTGCCGCCGTGCTGCGTTCCGGCGATGGCGCGGCAGCGGAATCGGGGGGCGAGATCGCCGCGCCGTCGGCGCCTGCCACACCCTCGGTACCACCGGCACCAGCACCAGCACCAGCAGCGCCGGCCGATGCCGACCACGCCGAAGGGCGCGCCGCCTACGCCGACCAGCAACAGGCAGCCGATGCCGAGGCCAACGATCCGTTCAAACACCACGACCACCGCCGCACCGCCCAGGACAGCCAGCGCGACGCAGACCTGGTCGACAAGGTCCGGAAAGCGCTGCGCTTCGCCCAGTCCATGGCCGAAGCCGACGTCAAAAAAGAGAAAGCTGCGGCGTCAGGTTGACCGCGCAGTTCAGTTGAGGGCGGCTTCGACGGTCCCGGCGGCGTCGAACAGGCGCGCTTCCGCCCCCGGCGCGCACAGCAGCGAGACGCTGGGCACCAGGCCGGTGACGGCATCGCGGTACTTCCAGGCCGGGACTGCGATGGCCGGCAGGTCCAGGTAGTTGCCCATGGTATGGGCGGTAAACAGGCCGTTGACGCCGGGTTTGAGCGATTGCCGGTTCATCTTGCCGTGGGGCGGCGCCAGCAATCCCAGCGTGGGCAGGACCATCACGCCGTCAACGCCCAGCATGGCGTGGTAGCGGGCCCGCGCGCTGGCGTATTCTTCGGCGATGCGCGCCACCGTGGACTGGCGACGTGGCTTCATCAGCGGCGCGATCAGCATCCACGTCAACAGGCCGTCGTCGATGGTGGGACGGCGCAGCAGTTGCGCTGCCAGTTCGCGCCACGGAGAGAAGGGCGCCGCGCCCGGCGTGGACAGCAGCCGGATCCAGGTATCGTAAAAGTCGTCGAGGATCACTTTCGGGATTTGCAGGAACAGGTGGCGCACTTGCGAAAAATCCTGCGCTTGCTCGCGGTAGCCACTGCCCACCAGCGCGCTTCTCGCTGCCGCCAGCGCCTGGCCGATGCAGGCATCCTGTATCGTCATCGGAAAGCCGCCCGGCACCACCAGCCGGCCACCGGAATCGCCGCCTGCTTTGCGGCCCGCCCCCAGCGGCCGCCGGGCGATCACGTTGTACACCAGCCGGGCGTCGCGCACGCTGCGCGTGAGCGGCCCCAGGCCCAGCCAGGTGCGGGTGTTGCCGGTCACCGTGGGCCACGTGCCGGTGTCATCGACCGCCGCCGAATGCGGCTTGAAGCCCACCACGCCGCAGAACGCGGCCGGTATCCGGATCGATCCGAGGATGTCCGACCCCACGCCGAACACCGAACTGCCGGACCCCACCAGCGCGCCCTCGCCGCCGCTCGAGCCGCCCGCCACCCGGTCCGGCGCCAGCGGGTTATTGGTGCGGCCGTAGCGGGGATTGGTCGATTCGGCCGTCATCGCCAGTTCCGGCACATTGCTGCGGGCGATCACCACCGCACCGGCAGCCTTCAACCGCCGCACGATCTCGGCGTCCTGCGCATGGTGTTCGGGCGCCATCCGCTGCGAGCCGGCCGTGACCTGCTGGCCGGCCAGGCCGAAGGTCTCCTTCACGCTGCACGGCAGGCCGAACAGCGGCAGCGACCGGTCGCCCTCGCAATCGAGCCGGCGCGCTTCGGCCAGCGCCGCATCGTGGAAAATGCCGGTGGCGGCGTTCAGGCGCGGCTGCTCGTGCGCCAGCGTGTGCAGGTGCTGGCCCACCAGTTGTTCGGCGGTGAGGGCGCCCGCGCGCAATTGTTCGAGCAGGGTGACGGCGTCGGGTGATCGGTGCGATGGGGTCATGTTGTCTCTTGTAGTTGTACGGTAAACAGCGCGCCGCCGCCGGGGCGGTTGGCGGCCGTGATGGCGCCGCCGCCGGCGCGCATGATCGATTGCGACAGCGCCAGGCCCAGGCCCACGCCGCCCACTTCGCTGGCGCGCGCGCCGGTGCCGCGGAAAAAGCGTTCGAACACGTATGGCAGTTCGGCGGCGGCAATGCCCGGGCCCTGGTCGGCCACCGTCAACAGCACGGCGCCTTCTTGACGTTCCAGGCCGATCTCGATGCGCCCCCCCGGCGGCGAAAACTTCAGCGCGTTTTCCAGCAGGTTGCGCAGCACCAGCCCCAGCGCAGCCTGGTCCACCTGCATGTGGTCGGCCACGGCGCCCGCGTACGACAGGGCGATGCCATGCTCGCGCGCCGGCGCTTCCATGCGGGCGATGGTGTCGCGCACCAGTGCCGTCAACGCCACCGGCTGGCCGGGACCGCGCTCCTGGCCGGCGTCGATCCGCGCCAGCATCAGCAGTTCCTCCACCAGCGTGGTCAGGCGCTCGACTTCTTCCAGGCACGAACGCAGCGCGGCCACGTAATCGCCGCTCTCGCGCGGGCGGCGCAGCGTGATTTCGATTTCCGCGCGCAGGCGCGACAGCGGCGAGCGCAGTTCGTGCGAGGCGTCGGCGGTGAAGCGGCGCTGGGTCTCGAACGCACCTTCGATCCGCTCCAGCATGGCATTGAGCGTGGTGACCAGGTGGCCGATTTCATCGTCGCCGCCCGGGTGCGGCAGGCGCCGGTCCAGGTGGTTGTCTTCGATGCGGCCGGCCTGTTCGACGATATTCTCGATCGCGACGAACAGCTTGCGCGACAGCCGCGCGCCGGCCCAGCCCAGCGCCGCCATCAGCGCCACCGCCATGGCGGCAAACAGCAGCGCGGCCGAGCGCAGCGTGCTGTTGGCGTCGTCGAGCGAGCCGGCCACCTGTACCGCGTACAGCTGGCCTTTGACGCGTGCGGGCACGGATACCATGCGCAGCGGCTCCTCGCTGGTGTCGGGCAGGGTCTCGAACACGGTGCGTCCGGCCGCCAGTTGCTCGAGCAGCTGGGACGACGCCGGCAAATCCTCGGTGCCCAGGTTGCTGCTGCGCGCCAGTATCCAGCCCTGCTTGTCGATGATCTGCACCAGCCGGTCGAGCCGCGTGAGCGAGGGCGGGGCGCTGCCTTGCGGCGCTTCGTGTACGCGGATGACGGCGGCGCCGCCGTCGGTGAGCATCGCCGCCTCGGCTTCGGCCAGTGCCAGCAGCGCAGTGTCGAGCTGGCGGTTGACCGATTGCGACAGCACCCACCAGCCGGCGCCCGCCGTGGCGCCCACGGCGGCCAGGATCGCCAGCAGGTGCACCGCGATCAGGCGCTGGCGCAGGCTAAGCATCGCCAATGTCCGCCTGCGAGGCCAGCCGGAAGCCGCGCCCGCGCACGGTCTCGATCAGCGGCACGGCGCCGGGCGTATCGACCTTGCGGCGCAGGTTCTTGATGTGGACGTCGATCAGGTTGTCGATGGCGATCAGGTCCGCGTGCCATACCTGCTCGGCCAGTTGCAGGCGGGTGACGACGGCGCCGGCATGGCGCATCAGCAGGTCGAGCAGGGCATATTCCTTGGCCGTGAGGGCGAAGCTGGCGCCGGCGCGGGTGGCCGTGCGGGTGCGCGCATCGAGCGCCAGGTCGGCCACTTTCAGCACGGCCGGCTGCGCGCGGTCGAAGCGGCGCAGCAGCGCGCGCACCCGCGCCAGCAGTTCCTCGAACACGAACGGTTTGGTCAGGTAGTCGTCGGCGCCGGTATTAAGGCCGGTGATGCGGTCGGCCACGGCGTCGCGCGCGGTGAGCATCAGCACCGGCAACTCGTGGCCGGCTTGCCGCCATTGCGCGCACAGGGTCACGCCGTCCTTCCCCGGCATCATCCAGTCGAGGATGGCCAGGTCGAAGCCGGCCGGCGTGGTCGCTTCGTGAGCGCCGTGCGCGACCTGCACCCGGAAGCCTTCTTCCTCCAGGCCGCGCGCCAGCAGCCGCGCCGCTTTGTGATCGTCTTCTACCAACAGGATGTGCATGGGGGCCCTCGACTGGAACCCGAGTATAGCAGCGCGCGTGGGAAAAAATCCTGAAGAAGTATTCAGGATGCAGTGCAGCATAAATTCGTACCATGGCGGCCGTAGCTTCAGGGAGAACCATCATGAAAAATACCAAACACACCTCCGTGGACCGCCGCTGGTCCCGTTTCATCCCGGGCCCGTTCCTGCTGGCCGGGCTGGTTGCCGTGGGCCTGATCGCCTGGGGCGCGCATGGCATGCACGCGATGCAGACCGCCAATGCCGCCGCGCCGGCAACCCCTGCGCCCGAACTGGTGCGCGAAGCCGACGCCATCGTCGTGCCGGCGGCCTCGCCGCTGCGCCGCACGCTGGTCGTGGCGCCAGTTCAGTCGCAAAGCCTGGCCGCGCCGTTCGTGTTGCCGGCAACGGTGGAAGCCGATCCCGCGCGCCTGGTGAAAATCACCACGCCGATGGCGGGGCGCGTGGTACGCCTGGAGAAGCAACTGGGCGACGCGGTAACAGCTGGCGACATCCTGTTCGTGATCGACGCCCCCGACCTGGCCCAGGCCGGCGCCGATGCCGCGCGCGCCCAGGCGGCACTGACGCTGGCAGCGAGCAGCCTGCAACGCCAGCAGGCGCTCGACCACGAGCAACTGACTGCACGGGGCGACCTGGAACAGGCGCAGAGCGACTACGCGCAGGCGGCCAGCGAGGCTGCGCGCGCCGCCGCCAGGCTGCGCCAGAGCGGCGTTCCGCATGGCGGCGACGTGAAAGGCGGCACACTGGCGGTGCGCGCCCCGATCGCCGGCCGCGTGGTGGAACTGTCCGCCGCGCGCGGCATGTACTGGAACGACGCCACCGCGCCGTTGATGACGGTCGCCGACCTGTCTCACGTCTTCGTGGCCATCAATGCCCAGGAAAAGGACCTGGCCCAGGTGTACGTCGGCCAGGCGGCTCATATCCGCCTCGATGCCTATCCCGAACCGTTGCAGGGCGCCGTGCGCTACGTGGGCGAGATGCTCGATCCCGATACCCGCACCGTCAAGCTGCGGGTGCCGTTCGAGAATCGCGACGGCAGGTTAAAACCCGGCATGTTCGCCACGGCGACCCTGAGTGCGCGCACCCGCCCGGCCATCCTGGTGCCGTTGACTGCCGTGGTGCAGGGCGGCTTTGCCAGCCGGGTGTTCGTGGAAACGGCGCCGTGGCGTTTCACGGCGCGCGAGGTGACGCTGGGCACGCAGGTGGGCGACAACGTTGAAGTGCTGTCCGGCCTGGCTGCCGGCGCGCGCATCGTGGTCAAGGATGGAGTGCTGCTCGATGATTGACCGCATCGTCCACCTGTGTTTCAAAAAGCGCGGCATCGTCGCGCTGATTTTCCTGCTCGCCACCCTGTATGGCGCCTGGTGCTGGACCGAACTGCCGCTCGAAGCCTATCCCGATATCGCCGACACCACGTCGCAAGTGGTCACCCAGGTCAACGGCCTGGCCGCCGAGGAGGTCGAGCAGCAGATCACGATACCGCTCGAGCGCGAAATCATGGGCACGCCCGGCATGCACGTGATGCGCTCGAAGTCCACCTTCGGGCTGTCCCTGATCACCGTGGTGTTCGAGGACGGCGCCGAAGACTACTGGTCGCGCCAGCGCCTGCAGGAGCGCATTGCCGGCGTCGCGCTGCCGTACGGCGCCCAGCCGTCGCTCGATCCGCTGACGTCGCCGATCGGCGAGATTTACCGCTACACGCTGGAGTCGAAGTCGCGCAGCCTGCGCGAGCTGTCCGAATTGCAGCGCTGGACCGTAGTGCCGCGCCTGAAGCAGGCGTCCGGCGTGGTCGATGTGACGAATTTTGGCGGCGTGACCACCCAGTTCCTGATCGAATTCGATCCGGCCAGGTTGAGCAAGTACAGCCTGTCGCTGGCACAGATTACCGCAGCGATATCGGCCAACAACGCCAACGCCGGCGGCAGCATTCTCACGCGCGGCGAGCAGGGCATGGTCGTGCGCGGCGTGGGCCTGATCCGCAGCCTCGACGACCTGGGCAATATCGTGGTGGCGCAAAAGGGCGGCGTGCCGGTGCTGATCAAGGACCTGGGCACGGTCACGCTGGGCCAGCAGGAACGCCACGGCATCCTGGGCAAGGACCATGTGTCGGATACCGTCTCGGGCATCGTGCTGCTGTTGAAAAACCAGAACCCGTCGCGCGTGATCGCCGGCGTGCACGAAGCAGTGGCCGACCTGAACGACCACCTGCTGCCCAAGGATGTGAAAGTGGTGGAGTACATGGACCGCAGTTCGCTGGTGGAAGCGACCGTGCACACGGTCGGCAAAACGCTGATCGAAGGCGTGGTGCTGGTCACCTTGGTGCTGGTGCTGTTCCTGGGCAGCGTGCGCGCAGCGCTGATCGCGGCCGCCGCCATTCCCGTATCGCTGATGACGGCCTTCATCCTGATGCACCACTTCAAGGTGCCCGCCAACCTGCTGTCGCTGGGCGCGATCGACTTCGGCATCATTGTCGATGGCGCCATCTTCGTGCTGGAGGCGATCCTGCGCCGGCGCGAAGAGCAGCCGGAAGGACTGCTGGACGAGGGCGAAGCGCTGGCCGCCACCAGCCAGGTGATGAAGCCCACGCTGTTTGGCATGCTGGTGATCATGGTGGCGTACCTGCCGCTGTTCGCGTTCCAGCGCATCGAGTACAAGCTGTTCTCGCCGATGGCGTTCGCGGTAGGATTTGCCTTGCTGGGCGCCTTGCTGATGACGATGATGGTGATCCCGGGCCTGGCCCACTGGGCCTTTCGCAAGCCGCGCAAGATTTTCCATAATCCGCTACTGGGATGGCTGATGCCGCGCTACGAAGCGCTGCTGCAACGGCTGGTCGGCAAATCCCGTCTGGTGCTGGCGCTGGCCGGCGCCACGCTGGCGGCAGTGGTGCTGTTGGGCGGCGCCGTCGGCCGGGACTTCCTGCCGGCGCTCGACGAAGGCTCAATCTGGCTGCAAGTGACGCTGCCGCCGGGAATATCGCTGGACAAGGCCACCCGCATGGCGGACGCCCTGCGCGACGCTACCCTCAAGGAGCCGCAGGTGGCGCACGTGGTCACGCAACTGGGCCGCAACGACGAGGGCACCGATCCGTTCACGCCATCGCACATCGAGTGCGCGGTCACGCTCAAGCCTTATGACCAGTGGCCGTTCGGCATGGCCAAGCAGGACCTGGTCGATCGGCTGGCTGCGCGTTACCGCGATCTGCCCGGCACCGACGTCGGCTTCTCGCAGCCGATGATTGACGGTGTGCTCGACAAGCTGGCCGGCGCCCACAGCGACCTGGTGGTCAAGGTGTATGGCGACGACTTCCAGCAGACCCGCAAGCTGGCCGGCGCCGTGGAACAGCTGCTGCGCACCGTGCCCGGTGCGCAGGACGTGATCATCGACCAGGAGCCGCCGCTGCCGCAGTTGCGCATCGATGTGGACCGCGCTGCCGCCGCGCGCCTGGGTATCAACGTGGCCGACGTGATGGCGCTGATCCAGACCGGCATCGGCGGCAGCCCGGTGGCGCAGGTGTACGTGGGCGACCGCAGCTACGACGTGGCCGCACGCTTTGCAGGCGCCGCCCGCAGCGATCCGCAGGCGATCGGCAACCTGGTGCTGACCAGCCCCAATGGCGCTCACGTGGCGTTGTCGCAAGTGGCCCATATCGGCATGGCGCAGGGCGAGACCACCATCACCCGCGAGATGAACCGCCGCCACCTGACCGTGCGCACCAATCTGCGCGGCCGCGACCTGTCGTCGTTTCTGGCCGAGGCGCAGGGCCGCATCGCGCGCGAGATTCCGTACGACCATGCGCGCTACCAGGTTACGTGGGGCGGGCAGTTCGAGAACCAGCAGCGCGCCGAGGCGCGCCTGGCGGTGATCGTGCCGGCGGTGCTGGCGCTGATGTTCGTGATGCTGTTCTCGGCCTTCGGCAACCTGCGCCAGCCGGGGTTGATCCTGCTGGTGGTGCCGCTCTCGCTGCTGGGTGGCCTGGTGGCGCTGCAATTTCGCGGCATGACCTTGAATGTGTCGTCGGCGGTGGGCTTTATCGCGCTGTTCGGCGTGGCGGTGCTCAACGCGGTGGTGATGTTATCGAATCTCAACCGCTGGCGCGTGCTGCTGCCGGACGACCTGCGCGCAGCCGTGATCAAGGGCGCCAGCGAGCGGGTGCGCCCGGTGCTCACCACCGCCACCGTGGCCGCGCTGGGCCTGGTGCCGGCGGCGCTGGCCCATGGCCTGGGCAGCGACGTCCAGCGCCCGCTGGCCACCGTGGTGGTGGGCGGCCTGGTGACCGCCACCGCGCTGACGCTGGTGCTGCTGCCGGCCCTGTATTACCTGATCGAACAACGTATGAAAAAGGAAGCCGCATGAAAAAAGTGATTGCTGCCCAACTGGTCGCCATCGCGCTGGCCATGCTGATCGCCGGCTGCGCCGCCGGTCCCGACTTCGTCGCCCCGGCCGCACCCACGGTGCAGCGCTACACGGCGCAAGTACTCGACGGCGAAGCCGCGCAGCCCGAGCATACTCAAAGACTGGCGGCAGGCCAGGAGGTGCCGGGGCGCTGGTGGACCAGCTTCGGCTCGGAACCGCTCAATGCGCTGGTGGCAGCAGCATTGGCCGCCAACCCGGACTTGCAGGCCGCGCAGGCGGCGTTGCAGGCCGCGCGCGAAAACGCCGCCGCCCAGCAAGGACTGTGGTGGCCGGACGCCACGCTGCACGTATCGCCCACGCGCCAGCGCGTCGCCGATACGCTGTCGAGCCCCACGGCTGCTGGCGCCAACCTGTATTCGCTGCACACGGCGCAACTGAACGTGGGGTACTCGCCCGACGTGTTCGGAGGCGTGCGGCGGCAGGTGGAGGCGGCCGGCGCCCAGGTGGACGTGGCGCGCTACCAGGGCGATGCCGCGCGCCTGACGCTGGCGGCCAACGTGGTGCTGGCCGCCATCAGCGAGGCGGCGCTGCGCGCCCAGCTCGGCGTCACGCGCGAGCTGGCGGACCTGGCCCGGCGCCAGCTCGATGCCACACGCGCCATGCAGCGCGCCGGCCAGGTTGGCGGCGCCGACGTGGCGGCGCAGGAGGCGGCGCTGGCGCAGGTGGAGGCCGGCGTGCCGCCGCTGGAAAAGCAGGTGGCCCTGCAGCGCAACCTGCTGGCGGTGCTGGGCGGGCGCATGCCGGCCGACGGCCCCGGCGCCGCTGTGCTGGACTTCGACAGCCTGGCCCTGGCCGGCACGCTGCCGGTGAGCGTGCCGGCGCGTCTGGTGGAACACCGGCCCGACATCCGCGCCGCCGAAGCGCAGCTGCACGCGGCCAGCGCCCAGGTGGGCGTGGCCAGGGCCGCGCGCCTGCCCAATATCGCCTTGACCGCCACGCTGGGCGGTTCGGCGCTCGATGCCGGCACGCTGTTCAAATCGGGGGCGGGGTTCTGGAGCATCGGCGCGGACCTGGTGCAGCCGCTGTTCAAGGGCGGCGCCTTGCGGCACCAGCAGCGCGCGGCGGAGGCGGCGTACACCCAGGCGTCGTTCCAGTATCGCAGCGTGGTGCTCACCGCTTTCCAGAACGTGGCCGACGCGCTGCACGCGGTAGATGCCGATGCGCGCGCGCTGCGCAGTGCGGACGCCGCCGAGCAGGCCGCGCGCCGCAGTCTCGGCATCGCCCAGCGCCAGTGGCAACTGGGGGCGCTGGCCTACCCGGCGGTGCTGCTGGCGCAGCAGTCGTGGCAGCAGGCCAGCGTGGCGTTGATCGCCGCCCGCGCCGCGCGGTACGCGGACACGGTGGCGCTGTTCCAGGCGCTGGGCGGCGGCTGGACCGATGATCTCCAGGTCGCTAGCGCTGGCCGTCCCTGACGAACAACGCGGTGGCGATGCCCACCGCGCACAGCGCCATCACGTACCAGGCCGGGGCCAGCGGCTGCACCTTGAGCATCAGCGTGACCATCACCGGGGTGAGGCCGCCGAACACGGCGTAGGCCAGGTTGTACGAGAACGACAGGCCGGAGAAGCGCACCGGCGCGGGGAACGCCCGCACCATCACGCTCGGCACCACGCCCACCACGCCGACCGCAAAGCCCAGCAGCGCATACAGCGGCAGCAGCAGGTCGGGGCGCACCTTCACCGTGGTGTAAAACACGTAGGTGCAAACGGCCAGCAGCAGCGCGCCGCCGATCAGCATGCGGCGCGCGCCCAGGCGGTCGGCCAGCACGCCGGCCACCACGCAGCCCACGGCCAGGCACAGGGTGGCGGCCGTGTTGGCCATGAGCGCGGTGCGGGCATCGAAGCCATAGCCCTTTTGCAGCAGGGTGGGCGTCATCAGGATCACGACCACGATGGCGGCCGACAGCATCCAGGTGAGCAGCATCGACAGCACCACCGCGCTACGATGCTCGCGCAGCACGGCCTTGAGCGGCAGTTCGGCGGCCAGCGCCTTGCGCTGTTTCAGTTCGGTGAAGACGGGCGTCTCGTGCAGCCAGCGGCGCAGGTACATCGCGCCCAGGCCGAACACGCCGCCCAGCACGAAGGGCAGGCGCCAGCCGTAATCGAGCACCTGCTGCGGCGTGAACACGCTGTTGATCCCGGTGGCCATCAATGAGCCGAGCAGGATGCCCATGGTGAGGCCTGCCGTGAGCGTGCCGCACGCGTAGCCGATATGGCGCGCCGGCACGTGCTCGGACACGAACACCCAGGCGCCCGGCACTTCGCCGCCCACCGCCGCGCCCTGCGCCACGCGCAGCAGCAGCAATAGCAGCGGGGCGGCCAGGCCGATGCTGGCGTACGTGGGCAAAAGACCGATCAGCAGCGTGGGCACGGCCATTAGCAGGATCGACAGGTTGAACATTTTTTTGCGGCCCAGCAGATCGCCGAAGTGGGCCATCACCATGCCGCCGAGCGGGCGGACCACGTAGCCGGCGGCGAAAATGCCGAAGGTCTGGAACAGCCGCATCCAGTCCGGCATATCGGGCGGGAAGAACAGGGCGCCGATGGTGGTGGCGAAAAACACGAAGATGATGAAGTCGTAGAATTCCAGCGCGCCGCCGAGGGCGGCCAGCGACAGTGTCTTGTAGTCCTGGCGGCCCAGCGGGCGCGCGCTTGCCTGAGAGATGTCCGGCATCGAAAAGTGTCTCGCTATTGTTGGTTGAACAGTAGCGCCATTCTAGACGGAATCGGCTCAGGTCCAGAAATGGGACAGGTCGCCCAGGTTCCAGGTGTCCGGTTCTTCGTAGCCGGCGATGCCTTCGGTGCCCTGGTCGTGCATCAGGTCCAGCGTTATGGGCGGGATGTGCATGTCCTTGCGGATCGAGAAAAACACCCGCACCACGGGCGCCAGCAGCGAGCGGCTGTTATCGACCACCACCGCCAGGCGCTCGGAACGCAGCCGCACCAGGGTGCCCAGCGGGTAGATGCCGATGCACTTGACGAAGGCGGCGAACACCTGGGCGTCGAGGTGGCCGCTGCGGGTCCATTCGGCCATGCGCCGCAGCGACACGGCCGGGCTCCAACCGGCCTTGTACGGACGGTTGGAGGTGATGGCGTCGTAGATGTCGCAGATCGCGCCCATGCGCGCATGCAGGCTCAGTTGATCGCCGCGCAGCCCGTGCGGATAGCCGGCGCCGTCCACCCGTTCGTGGTGGTGCAGGCACACGTCCAGCGCCACCGGGTGCACATTGCCCGACTTGAGCAGCAGCGCGTGGCCGGCCAGCGGATGCTGCTTGACGCTGGAGAATTCGTCGTCCGTCAGCTTGCCCGGCTTGTTGAGGACCGCAACCGGCACCGCCATCTTGCCGACGTCGTGCAGCAGGCCGGCCATGCCGCATTGGTGTACCTCGTCTTCGTCCAGGCCCAACTGGCGCGCCAGCGCCACCATCATCGCGCACACGGCCACCGAGTGCAGATAGGTATAGTCGTCGGCCTGCTTCAGGCGCACCAGGCTGATGAGCGCACCGGTATTGCGCAGCACCGAGGCCGAGATATCGTCCACCAGCGGCGTGGCCTGGCCCACGTCGATCAGGCGGCCCATGCGGATGTCGCCGAACATGGTGGTCAGCGCGCGGCGCGACTGGGCGATGATGCGCGCGGCGCGCGCCAGTTCGTCGGCGGTGCCGCTGGTGGGGCGTTCGGGGCGCGCTGGCGCCGGAGGCGCTTCATGTGCGGCGGGGGGCGACGATGCCGTCGGCGCTGGCGCTGCCAGGGGAACGGGTAAGGGGGCAGTCACATCGGCGCCCTTGCTGGTGTCGATCCAGACCTGGCGCACGCGGCCACCCTGCAGCTTGGCCAGGTCGAGCAAGGATTCAATGGTGAACGAATTGCTCCAGAAGGGATTGTCGAACCAGGAGCCGCACACGGCGTGGACGTGCATGCCGAGGGCAAGCTGTTCGATGGTAATTTTCTTCAGCATGTAAATTGGTAAAATCGTTATATTCAATGATTGTGTCAAATATACGCTAATTTTCCTTGGGGATACATAATTGTTTAGTGATTTTTGGTGAGAATGTTACGCATCCGTAATGGTGCAGCGACGAATGGCCTCGGCAAATGCCGTAGCAGTGAAGGGTTTGGTCAGATAGCCATCGGCGCCGGCTTCCAGGCAGCGGGCGCGGTCGCCGTCGATGGCGTTGGCGGTGAGCGCGATGACCGGCGTGCGCGGCCAGCCGTTGGCCGCTTCCCGCGCGCGCAGGCGCCGGCACGCTTCGTAGCCGTCCATCACCGGCATCATGCAGTCCATCAGCACCAGGTCGTAGCGCCGCGTGGCCAGCGCCTCGAGCGCCTGCTGGCCATCGTGCACTTCGTCGGCCGTCCAGCCGAGCTTGCGCAGCAGGATGCGCGCAAGCTGGCGGTTCATTTCCGTGTCTTCCACCAGCAGCGCATGGCCTGCCGCCGCCGGCACGGATGCGGAGTCCGGGGCCGGTACGGGTTCGCTGCCGGCCGCAGGCTCTGGCGCCAGCCGCGCCGGCAGTTCGAAGCTGAAGCAGGAACCCTGGTCCGGCGCGCTGGTGCAGTGGATGGTGCCGCCCATCAGTTCCACCAGGTGCTTGCAGATGGCCAGGCCCAGGCCCGTGCCGCCATAGCGGTTGCCGATGCTGCTGTCGGCCTGGCGGAACGGCTCGAACAGGTGCAACTGCGCCTGCGGGCAGATGCCGATGCCGCTGTCGGTGACCGTGTAGCGCAGCCGCCACTGCCCGGCCTGCGCGCCGGCGGCCGGTGCGATGGCCTGGAAGCCGATGCCGATGGTGCCCGCCGGGGTGAACTTGATGGCGTTGTTGAGCAGATTGCCCAGCACCTGGCGCATCCGCGCCGGATCGCCTTCCACGAGGCCCGGCAGGCTGTCCACATCGACGGTGATGCGCAGCTGCTTGCGTTCGGCGCTGGCGCGGTGCAGTGCCAGCACCTGGTCGATCAGCTGGGCCGGCGCGTAGGTTTGCCGTTCGAGCTGCATGTGGCCCGCTTCGACCTTGGAAAAATCGAGCACGTCGTTGATGATGTGGAGCAGTTCCAGCGCGGCCTGGTGCACATTGCCGGCGTAGGTGCGCTGGGTGGCGTCGAGCCGGGTATCGAGCATCAATTCGCTCATGCCGATGATGCCGTTCATCGGCGTGCGGATTTCGTGGCTGGTCATGGCCAGGAAGCGCGATTTGGCGGCGTTGGCGGCGTCGGCGTCGGCCTTGAGGGCCAGTGCCTGGCGCGCATCTTCCTCGCGGCGCTTGAGCAGGAAGGCCATCAGCACAAAGGCCACCAGTACCGCGATCATGCTGGGCAGGACCACCGCGCCCAGCATGCGCAGGTTGTCGCGCCAGCCCGCCAGCAGCAGGTCGTCGGTGATGGTGGCGTTGATGATCAGGGGGTAATCGCGCACCACGCGCACGGCGCCCATGCGGGTCACCTTGCGCATGCCGTCGGCCACGCGCGGGCTGCTGGTGAGCACTACATCGTGCCGCTTGCCGGCGGTGATGACATCGTACGTGGCGCCGCCCAAGTTGCGCTTGCCCATCATGGCCTCGCGCACGGGCCAGCGCGCCAGCAGCGTGAAGTCGCTGCGGTACAGCGAGATGGCGGCATGCTCGCCCAGGCTGACGTTGCGGAAAAACTCGCCGAAGAAATCGCACGACACGCCCACCAGGATCACGCCGGCGAAACGGCCGGCATCGTCGTTCAGGCGCCGGCTCACATAAAAGGTCCAGGTCTGGTTGCCCTTGTTGCGCACCGGGATGGAGAGAAACGGCTTGGGCGAGTCGTTCTGCACGTGGTGCATGAAGTAGTCGCGGTCGGCCAGGTTGATGGCCGGCGCCGGGTGGCTGCGGGTGAAGTTGATCACGTCGCCGTTGGCGGCGATGATGGTGGCCACGCCGATCTGCGGCGATACGCTCATGCGGTCGCGCAGCGCCTGGTGCATGCGGGCGCTGCCGAAGGCTGCACGGCGCGCGGCCGGCGACGGGCCGGCCGTGTGGGCGGCGTCCGCCACCAGCGCGTCTATGCTGTCGAGCACCTGGTAGGTGGAGGTCATGGTCTGGGCGGTGTTCTCGGCCAGTACCAGGGTGAGGTTGTCCAGTTCATCGCGCCAGTCGGCAATTTCGTGGACATACAGGCGCCAGCTTACCAGCGCCGTGGTGGCGCCCAGCATGGCCAGCAGCACCACGCACACGATGACGGTGGTGCGGCGCGCGGTGAGGGCGGTCCAGCGGCGCCTGGCAATGATCATGGCAGGCCTTGCCTCAGTGCTGCGGCACCGCGCGCACGATGCTCTGGGTGACTTCGCGCATCACCAGCGCGAGCAGCGGCGACAGCTCCGCCTGCGCCGCATCGAGTGCGCAGCCCTGGCGCGCGGCCGACTCGTGGCGTTGCAATTGGCTCGACAGTTCGTTCGCCCCGATCAGCATCGCCATGCCCTTGAGCGCGTGGCTGCTGGCGGCGATGGCGGCATGGTCGCGCCGAACGAACGCCTGTTCCAGGCGGGCGAACAACCCCGGCGCATGTTCGAGGAAGGTATGCGACAGCGTGATGAACGTACCGTGGTCGCCGGCCGCTTCCATCAGCACGGTGGGGTCGATGCTCTGGTAACGGTAAGGACTCATTTTGCGGCCCGCATGAACTGGGCACAGCCGGCGCGCAGGTAGCCGCGCAACTCGTCGTAGTTGACCGGCTTGCTGAAGAAGACCACGCCCGGCGGCAGGCCGCCGCGCGCGTCGAGATCGGCCTCGCCCAGCGCCGAGACGATGGCGATGTGCATGGGCCGCAGTTGCGGGTCGTTGACGATGGTGTTCAGCAGTTCGTAGCCGTCGATGCCGTCCATGACGATGTCGGTGACGACGATGTCGGGCTGGCGGCGCGCCACCTCCAGCAAGGCCTGGTAGCCGTTTTCGCAGAAGACCAGTTGCGCTGGCAGATTCCAGGCACTTAGGTGCTTCCGGTACAAGGTGCGCTGCATCGGGTTGTCTTCCACCACGAGGATGGTCGCCTGTTCGCGGCCCGGCTGGCGGGGCGGCGGTGTGGTAGGCGCGGCTGGTGTCTGCGCACCTGCATGGCCCTTGTAGGCCAGTACCGCCGTCATCGGAATGCGGCGATGGCCGCCCCGGGTTTTCCAGGCGTCGATGGCGCCCGATTCGACCAGTTGCTGGACCGAGGACACCGACACGCCGAGGATTTCGGCGGCGCGCTGGGTGGTGCAGACTTCGTCGTTTTCAGTTACAGATTTCATTACAAGCAACTACCAGCAATCAAGGAAATTCGAGATTATCGGTAAAAATCATTTTAATCAATGAATTTGTGGATTTTTTGGCGCGATGCCGGCAAGGCGCAGCGGGTGACGCATGGGTTAGAATGAACGGCCGATAAAACGTTTAACCTGGAGACCCGATGTCCTTGACCGCTCTGCTGGCGCTGGCCGCGCTGGCGCCCGTTGCCGCCCAGGCCCCCGATGTTGCCGGCGATCGCCCGTCGGCGCATGCAGCGGCGCCCCTTGAAACCAGGGCGCCGCTGCGGATCGACGCCGATGCGCCGGTGCGCATTGTGGGAAAATCCGATGCCGACGCGTACGTGGAGGCGCGGTTGCGGCCATTGCCCGCTGCCGGCGCCGATGGCCGCGGCTACGTGGTGGGCCGCTACCAGGATGCCGACAACTGGTACGGCGCCGGCCTGGCCTGGCAGGATGCCAAGGGACGCATGCAGATCGAGATCGTGCGCATGCAGGACGGCCGCCTTGCGCGCCTCAAGCAGTTCAACCGTGCGGCTGCCAGCGATGCGCGTTTTTACACGGTGCGGCTCGAAATGGCCGGCAACAGCCTCACCGCCTACCTCGACGGCGAACGCATCACCAGCGTGATCGACGGCGGCCTGGCGCAGGCGGGCGGCTACGGCGTGGTGGCGCAGGGCGCGCCGTTCGAGATGAACGTGCCGGCAACCGGCGCCGCCACCGACAAGCCGGCGCGCCTGGCGCTGGCGCGCGCGCCGCAGCGGGTGCAGTTGTCGGTGGGGGATGCGCCGGTGTCGCTGGCGGTGAGCGCGCTGGGACCGTATCGCATCGTGGCTGCTGCCGATGCCGGTTCCAACGCCAGTGGCAACGGCACGGCCAGCGCCAACACGTCTCTGGCCGTGCCGGGCTACCTCACGCCGAGCGCGCTGCAGGACGCCGCCATGTCCGCACCTGCGAACGGCGCACAAACGATACGCTTTACGGCCAGTGTCGCGCAGCCGGCGCTGGTGGCTGCAACGGTGGCCGATGGCGCGCTGGTGCTGGCGCCGCGTGTGGCCGGCGTCACCACTGTCACCCTCGCCAGCCCGGACAACCCCAATGTGCAGTCGGTGCTGGAAGTGCGGGTTGCCGCCGCCAGCCCCGCGCGCCGGTCCGATGTCAAACTGGCAGGCGCGGTGCTGCCGGCTATCGGCGAACGCGACGTGCCATACGATACGCCGCTGCGGCTGCGCTTCGACCAGGCGCCGGTGCCGGGAGAGTCCGGTGGCGCCATCCGCGTGTACCGCGTGCGGGACGGCGCGCTGGTGGACACCGTCCGCGCCGGGGGCGAGGCCGATTTGCTCGGCTACGCCGGCCAGCCGCTGCGGCGCGCGGTGCGGTGGCAGCCGGTGGCCATCGACGGGCGCGATGCCATCATCCACCTGCACAGTGCCAAACTGGCGCCGGGAGAGCAGTACCGGGTAACGGTCGATGAGGGCGTGCTGGTTGGCGCCATCGGCGGCGCGGCGTTTGCCGGAGTGACGCAGCAGCAGGGCTGGACTTTTCACACCCGCGCCGCCTTGCCGCCGGGCGCCCAGGCGCTGGTGGTGGACGACGACGGTGCAGCGGACTTCCGCACGGTGCAGGGCGCGCTCAATTACGCCATGCAGCACACCGCGCGCACGGCGCCGGTCACGGTCACCATCCGCGACGGCCGCTACCAGGAACTGCTCTACCTGCGCGGCAAGGACAATCTCACCCTGCGCGGCCAGAGCCGCGACGGCGTGGTAATCGACGCCGTCAACAGCGACGGCGTCAACCCCGGCTCCGGTACGGCGCAGGAGGCGCGTGCGCCCGGCATCACCGGCGGGCGCGCGGTGTTGCTGATCGAGGATGCGGACATGGTCACCATCGATGGCCTCACGCTGCGCAACAGCGCCTTGCGCGCCGCGCCCACCGGCGGCCAGGCCGAGGCGCTGTTCTTCAACAGCGAGGGGCGCCTGATCGTCAAAAACGCCAGCCTGTTCAGCGAGCAGGATACGGTGCAGGTGCGCGGTTATTCGTGGTTCTACCGCTCGCTCATCGCCGGCAATGTGGATTACATCTGGGGCAACAACCGCGCTGCGCTGTTCGAGGACAGCGAACTGCGCACCGTCGGCGATAGCGGCAATGGCAAGAGCGGCGGCTACCTGCTGCAGGCGCGCACCGTTTCCGCGCAGGACAAGGGCTTCATGTTCGTCAACAGCCGACTGACCCACGGCCCCGGTCCCACCGGCAACGACGTCCCGGCCGGCGCCACCTGGCTGGCCCGCAGTCCCGGTTACGCCGCCACCTGGGACCACGTGGCGTTCATCAACTGCCGCATGGGGCCGCATATCGCGCCGGTCGGCTGGGCCGGACCGAACGCCAGGCAGCCGGCGCCCAACCCGGCCCGGGCGACAGCCACCGCCGGCTGGCGCGAGTACGGCAGCATGGACCTTGAAGGCCGACCGCTGGACACCAGCGCGCGCCAGTTTGGCCGGGTGCTCGATGCGCAGGAGGCCAGGGCGGCTTACACGACGCGGGCGGAATTTTTTGCGGGGTTTGGCGGGGGCAGGGGATGGCGCCCCGAATAGAAAACGATGCGGTCTAGCGAAAGAGGTAACATCCGGATTTGATCGAAGCAAAGCGCAAACATGAGGGCTGTTCGGATTTTTCTACGTATGCTGGTGATTGCCGTCGTCCTCATCGTGGGCTACGTCTTACTCGGACCAGGCATCGAACGCGCCATGTACACCATGCGCCTGGCAGCGATGGACAAGCCTACCACGTTGCCGGTACCGGTCGAAGGCGTCAAGCCGCGCGCCTTGCGCGACACCTGGGGCGGTGCGCGCAGCGAGGGGCGCAAGCACGAGGGCATCGACATTTTCGCCAAACGCGGCACGCCGGTGTTGTCGGCCACCGAGGGCATCGTCGTGCGAGTCGGCACCAACCGTCTCGGCGGCCAGGTGGTGTGGGTAATGGGGCCGGGCGGCCAGCGCCATTATTACGCCCACCTCGATCGCTACGCTGACGTGGCAGCGGGCATGCGCATCGAGCCGGGCAGGGTGCTGGGCTACGTTGGCGATACCGGCAATGCCAAGGGCACGCCGCCGCACCTGCATTACGGCGTCTATGACATGGGCGGCGCAATCAATCCGTATCCGCTGCTGCGTGCGGAACCGACTGGACCTGGCAAAAGGAACTGACTTGACCCAGATGGCGTGACCAGTACGAGCAAACCGCTCAGTCCTGGCTAGCCTTGCTTTTTCCGCCCAACAGGCGGTCCTTGGTGCTGAGGAGCTTTTGCACCTTGGCGCCCATCTTCATCAGCTGCGCCAGCGATTCGGGCGACAGGTGCTGCATCTCTTCGAACCAGGTGTTGGCCAGGTCCACCAGTTCGTACATCTCGCGCATGCGCTGCTGGGCGTAGCGGTCGCCCGGTTCGCCGGCTGGCGCCATCAGCGATTCGCGCAGCACCGTCAACGTCGGCGCTACCTCGCGCCGGCGCCGTTCGGCCGCCACCACCTTGAAAATCTGCCAGACATCGCCCAGCGATGAAAAATACTCGCGCCGGTCGCCCGGCAGGCGCGTCTGCCGTATCAGCCCCCATCCCTGCAATTCCTTCAGGCCGATGCTCACGTTCGAGCGCGAGAACGTCAGGTGCTCGGCGATTTCGTCCGCGTGCAGCGGCTGCTCGGACACGAACAGCAGCGCATATACCTGTCCCACCGTGCGGTTGAAACCCCAACGGCTGCCCATCTCGCCGAAGTGGCTGATGAAGCCCTGGGCCAGCGGTGTCATCTGGAAGTTGTTCGGTGTCGGCGTGGCTGGCGTATTCGGCATGGTGGACGTCTCCGGCTATAAAAATTGATGTACATCATCGTTCCGGCGTATTATACTAAAAATCGAATTTACAAGAATTTCTGAAAACTCAGTAATTACAGGATGTTGTTGCCATGTCTTCCGCAAGCGTTTCACTGCCGGTATTTGCCGTTCCCCGCCTGCCCGCGCTGGTGCAGGGCGCCGCCGCCCTGGTGTGGTTGCCGCAGGCGGCGTTGCTGGCCTGGGCGGTGCAGGGCATGGTAGAAGGTGCCGGATGGCGTGCGGCGTTGCTGCCGGCGGCGGCCGTGCTGGCGCTGGGCGTGCTGCGCGCACTGGCCGAGGCCTGGGGGGCGCGCGCCATGTATGCGGCGGCGCGCAGCCACTTGTCGGCGCTGCGGGCGCACGCGGTGGCCGCGCTGGCGCACCGTTCGCCGCTGGACCGCGATCGCGCCCGGTCGGGGCAAGCGGCCAGCGTGCTGGCCGAGCAGGCCGAAGCCGTAGTGCCTTACCTGGTGCGCTTCCAGCCGGCGCGGTGGAAATCCGTGCTGGCGCCGCTGGCCATCGTGGCGGCCATCGCGCCGCTGTCGTGGATCGCTGCGCTGGTGCTGCTGGTAGCGGCGCCCCTGATCCCGGTCTTCATGGCGCTGGTGGGCATGGGCGCGCAAGCGGCCAGCCGCGCCCACATGGTGGAGCTGGGTGGCATGAATGCCTTCCTGCTCGACCGCCTGCGCGGCCTGGCAACCTTGCGCGCGCTGGGCGCCGTGGACGCCACCGCCACCCGCCTGGGCGACACCGCGCAGTCGCTGCGCCGCCGCACCATGGCCGTGCTGCGCATCGCATTCCTGTCTTCCGCCGTGCTGGAGCTGTTTTCGGCGCTGGGCGTGGCGATGGTGGCCGTGTATATCGGCTTCTCGTTGCTGGGCACCCTCGATTTTGGCGCCTGGGACACACGACTGACGCTGGCCCAGGGCCTGTTCATCCTGCTGCTGGCGCCGGCCTTTTTCGAGCCGCTGCGCGAACTGGCCGCCGTCTGGCACGACAAGGCGGCCGGCGAGGCGGGACTGGCCGGCTTGCGCGACCTGGCGGCAGGTGGTGTGATGCTGGTCGGCGCCGGTGATGGTCTCGGTTTGTCCGCCGGGGGCGGTGCTGGCACTGCCGTCGTTGGCGCTGGCGTGGCTGTTGCTGAAGCCACCGAAGCTGCTCCCTCAAGGATGCCACCTGTGGTCGACGTCCGCAATCTGCACTTCGCTCACGCCGGCGAGCAACCGCTGTTTGATGACTTCTCCTTCACCGTGCGCCCAGGCGAACACGTGGCGCTGCTGGGCGCGAGCGGCGTTGGCAAAACCACCTTGCTGGCGCTGATGGCGGGGCTGCTGCCAGCGCAAGCTGGCGAAATCCGCGTCGGCGGTACCATCCTCGATCACGCCAGCGCCCCCACGTTGCGCCGGCGCATGGCCTGGATGGGCCAACGCCCGCATGTCTTCACCGCCCCGGTGGCGGACAACATCACCCTTGGCCGTCCGGTGGAAGCCGGGCAGGCCGTGACCGGCGCGCTGCACCTGGCCGGCCTGGGCGCCGTGGCGCAAGCACGGCCGGAAGTGATGTTGGGCGACGGCGGCCACGGCCTGTCCGGCGGCGAGGCCGTGAGATTGGCACTGGCCCGGGTTGCCGTGTGGCCGCACGCCGACTTGCTGCTGGTGGACGAACCGACCGCGCACCTAGACAGCGAAACCGCCACCCGGGTGACCGATGCGCTGCTGGCGCTTGCCAGGGGCAAGACCATGCTGGTCGCCACCCATGACCCGGTGCTGGCCGCGCGCCTGCACCGCGCCATCGACCTGTCCGTGCGCATCACGCCACAAAGGAGCATCGCATGAACGCTGCATCGCATGCCGCACTGCGCCAGTTGCTGCTGGCCGAACCGAAACGCCTGCTGCTCGGCGCTGTGCTGGCGGCATTGACCACGCTGGGCGGCATGGCCTTGCTCGGTCTGTCCGGATGGTTCATCACCGCTACCGCCATCGCCGGCATGAGTGCTTCGACCGCCTTCATGTTCGACGTGTTCGCGCCATCGGCCGGGATCCGCCTGCTGGCGCTGGGCCGTACCGGCACCCGCTACGCCGAGCGGCTGGTCACGCACGACGCCACCTTCGGTGCGCTGGCCGAGCTGCGCGTACGGCTGTTCCGGGGCTGGTCGCTGCCCGATGCCGCCAGCCGCC
Organism: Duganella zoogloeoides; assembly: GCF_034479515.1. Taxonomy (NCBI): domain Bacteria; kingdom Pseudomonadati; phylum Pseudomonadota; class Betaproteobacteria; order Burkholderiales; family Oxalobacteraceae; genus Duganella; species Duganella zoogloeoides. The sequence continues at coordinate 3,677,706 of NZ_CP140152.1, read as the reverse complement.
TGCTGCGCAGTCCCTCGAAACTGCTGTTCCGTCTCACTGCCGACATCGATGCGCTGGAGTCGCTGTACCTGCGCCTGCTGGTGCCGGCTGCCACCGCGTTGTGCGCGGCCGCGCTGGCCGGCGTGGTGGTCGCATTCATGCAGTGGCAACTGGGCGTGGTGCTCGGCCTGTGGCTGCTGGTGTGCGGCGGCGCGATCACCTTGCTGCTGTTGAAAAGCGCGATCCGTCCCGGTGTGGCCCGCTCGCGCGCCGTGGAAGCGCTGCGCGCCCGCGCCATCGACCTGGTGGCCGGCCAGACCGAACTGGCCATGGCCGGACGCCTGAACGCCCAGTGCCAGGCCCTGTCCCGCACCGACCGCGCGCTGGCCCGCGCCGACCTGGCCTTGATGCAGCGCGACACCTGCGCCGGTGCTGCGTTCGGCATTGCCGGCAGCGCCACGCTGGCTGCGGTGTTGCTGGCCGCCGCCGCGCTGGTCGAGTACCGCGCCATGCCGGTGCCGCTGGCAGCGCTGGCGATCCTGATCGCGCTCGCCGCCATGGAACCGTTCGCCGGCCTGCGGCGCGGCGCGCTGGAAGCAGGGCGGTTGTGGCTCGCAATGAAACGGCTGGGGCCCAGGCTGGAGCAGGGCCTGGCGCCGGCCGGTGCGACCGCCAACGTGATTGTCGCTGAAGGTGCCGCCGCGACCGGTAGTGTAGTTACTTCCGCCACCACCTCGCCCGAGACCAACGTGGCCGCCGCCGCGACTGCGGCCGCCACCACCACGACAGCGAGCACCGCCGATACGGTATCGACCAAGCCAATCGATGCCAACGTCGCTGGCCCTATCGACATCAACACCGCTGGCAATGCCAGCACCGGCGCCGCCATCGTCTTCGAGCAGGTATCGGCCGCGCAGTCGGGCCGCACGCCGGTGGTCCACGCCATCGACCTGCGCATCGCACCCGGCGAACGGGTAGCGCTGGTAGGCCCCAGCGGGGCCGGCAAATCGACCTTGCTGGCGCTGATGGCCGGCGAGATCGCGCCACTGGACGGCAGCGTGCACGCAGCCCAAGCCTGCCTGTTCACCCAGCGCACGGAACTGTTCCAGGATACCGTGCGCGACAACCTGCGCCTGGCCGCGCCCGACGCCGGCGACGACCGCCTGTGGCACGCGCTGCAAGCGGCGGGGCTCGATGCGCAAGTGCGCGCCTTCGGCAAGGGGCTGGACACCATGCTCGGCGAAGGCGGGCTGGGACTGTCGGGCGGCCAGGCGCGCCGGCTGGCGCTGGCGCGGTTGCTGCTGCACCCGTCGCGCGTGTGGCTGCTCGATGAAGCAACCGAGGCGCTGGACGCCGCCACTGCCCGCGACGTGCTGCATGGACTGGACCAGCACGCGCGCGCTGAAGGGCAGACCGTGATCATCGCCACCCACCTGCGGCGCGAGGCAGCGCTGGCCGACCGGCTGGTGGGCGTGCGCAACGGCCGCATTGCGTTCGATGTGCGGCGGGGAACGCAGGATTTCGACGCCGCGCTGGCTGCGCTGCGGCAGGACTGAATCAGCCATCAACTATTGTAAATTGTAATAACCAGGGAAACATCATGGACTTCGATATCGTCGCCTTATCCAGGCTGCAGTTCGCGCTCACTGCGCTGTACCACTTTTTGTTCGTGCCGCTCACCATCGGCCTGTCCATCATTCTTGCCATCATGGAGACCGTGTACGTCATGACCGGCCGCACCATCTGGCGCGACATGGTCAAGTTCTGGGGCATCCTGTTCGGCATCAACTTCGCCATGGGCGTGGCCACCGGCATCGTCATGGAATTCCAGTTCGGGATGAACTGGAGCTACTACAGCCACTATGTGGGCGACATCTTCGGCGCGCCGCTGGCCATCGAGGGCCTGATGGCCTTCTTCCTAGAAGCGACCTTTGTCGGCCTGTTCTTCTTCGGCTGGGACAAGCTGTCAAAACGCGCGCACCTGGTGGTGACGTGGCTGGTCGCACTGGGCTCCAATCTGTCGGCGCTGTGGATCCTGATCGCCAACGGCTGGATGCAGAACCCGGTCGGCGCCGCGCTCAATCCGCAAACCATGCGCATGGAAGTGACCGACTTCGGCGCCGTGCTCACCAATCCGGTGGCGCAGGCCAAGTTCGTGCACACGGTGTCGGCCGGCTACACGGTGGCCGCCATCTTCGTGCTGGGGATCTCGGCGTGGTACCTGCTCAAGGGCCGCCACGTGGCGCTGGCCAAGCGTTCGATGACGGTGGCCGCAGCGTTCGGCCTGGCCGCTTCGCTGTCGGTGGCGGTACTCGGCGACGAGAGCGGCTACCAGTCGTCGGAACATCAAAAAATGAAACTGGCCGCCATCGAAGCCATGTGGGAAACCGAGCCGGCGCCGGCCGCCTTTACTGCCTTCGGCTTCCCCGACCAGCAGGCGCGCGAGACGCATTATGCGCTGCACATCCCGATGGTGATGGGCCTGATCGGCACCCGTTCACTGAACACCGAAATTCCCGGCATCGCCCAGCTGGTGCGCAAGGGCGAGGACACCATCCGCGACGGCATTGTCGCCTACGATGCGCTGCAAACCATCCGCGCCGTGGCGCCGGGCAGCCCGGTACCCGCCGCAGCGCAAGCGGTGTTCGAAGAGAAGGGCCAGGCGCTTGGCTATGCCTTGCTGCTCAAGCGCTATGTCGATGATCCAAGACTGGCCACGCCTGCGCAGATCCACCAGGCCGCGCTCGACACCGTACCGCCCGTGGCGCCGCTGTTCTGGTCCTTCCGCGTGATGGTAGGCCTGGGCATCTTCTTCATCGCCCTGACCGCGACCTTCTTCGTGCTGTCGGTGCGCCGCACGCTCGACCAGCACCGCTGGCTGCTGAAAGTGGCGGTACTGGCGATTCCGCTGCCGTGGGTGGCCGCCGAAGCTGGCTGGATCGTCGCCGAACTGGGACGCCAGCCGTGGGTGATCGAAGGCGTGCTGCCCACTGCCATGGCCGTGTCGCACCTGGGTGTGGCGACGCTGCTGGCGACGATTGCCGGCTTTGCCGCGATCTATACCGTGCTGCTGGTGATCGAAATGAAGCTGATGCTCAAGGCGATCCGCAAGGGCCCGGAGGAATTCACCGTGGCCGTCGTGCCAGCAGCACCGAAGGGGCGCTCGCTGGCCGCGCCATCGGTCAACCAACCCCAATCCGCTTGAGGAGCACATCATGATCCTGCATGAATTACTGTCTTACGAAACCCTGCGCCTGGTGTGGTGGGTACTGCTTGGCGTGCTGCTGATCGGCTTTGCCGTCACCGATGGCTTCGACCTGGGCACCGGCATCCTGCTGCCGTTCGCCGGCAAGACCGACCTGGAAAGGCGCGTCATCATCAACAGCATCGGCCCGGTCTGGGAGGGCAACCAGGTATGGCTGATCCTGGGCGGCGGCGCCATCTTCGCCGCGTGGCCGCAGTTGTATGCGGTGTCGTTCTCGGGCTTCTACCTGGCCATGTTCGTGATCCTGACGGGACTGATCCTGCGCCCGGTCGCCTTCAAATTCCGCAGCAAGCGCGAAGACCCGCGCTGGCGCGCTCGCTGGGACTGGGTGCTGTTCTTCTCCGGCGTGGTGCCGGCCCTGATCTTCGGCGTGGCTGTCGGTAACGTGCTGCTGGGCGTGCCGTTCCGCTTCGCCTACGACATGCACATCCTGTACGAAGGCACCTTCCTCGGCCTGCTCAATCCCTTCGCATTGCTGTGCGGCCTGGTGTCGGTGGCCATGCTGGTGATGCACGGTGCGGCGTGGCTGCAACTGAAAACCGACGGCGCGGTCGCCGACCGTGCGCGCCGTTACGGCAGTGTGGCGGCAGTGGCTACCGTGGTGCTGTACGCCGCAGCCGGCGTGGCGCTGTGGCAGGCGGTCGATGGCTACCGCATCACCAGCGCCATCGCTACCGAAGGTCCGTCGAACCCGCTGTTCAAGACCGCGCAGGCAGCGACCGGCGCCTGGTTCGCCAACTTCGAAAACCATCCGTGGACCTGCGTCGCACCGGTACTGGGCCTGGCCGCGCCGCTGCTGGCGCTGGCGCTGCTGCGCGCGCGGCGCGGCGGCCTGGCGCTGCTCGCTTCCGGCGCGGCGATTGCCGGCATCATCCTGGGCGTGGGTGCGGCCATGTTCCCGTTCATCCTGCCGTCGTCACTCGATCCGCGCGCCAGCCTGACGGTATGGGATTCGTCGTCGAGCCACCTGACGCTGTTCATCATGCTGGTGGTGTCGAGCGTGTTCATTCCCCTGATCGTGGCCTACACCAGCTGGGTGTACAAGGTCTTGTGGGGCAAGGTCGATGGCGAGGCGATTGCCGACCATCGCGGCCATGCTTATTAATTGTCGATAAAGGAGTCAATCATGTGGTATTTCGCCTGGATTCTGGGGCTGCCGCTGGCAGCGATGTTTGGAGTGTTGAATGCGATGTGGTACGAGATGGCGGAGGACGATGCCGAGGGCGTGCCACATTAGGCGCGCGCCACGCTGGGTAATACTGCGGTTATATTGGCCCTTCAATTTTCTGGAGGTCTGTTATGCCGATCAAAACCATCGATGAGTACCAGGTCGAATACATGGCCGAGCCGCTGGAGGGGAGCGACCAGTGGGGCGCGTTTGTCGCCATCTCGGCGCCGTCCGCCACGCCCATGCACATGAATGTGATTCATGGGCGTCAGCGCGTGGCGGCCGACCAGGTGTTCGGCACCGAAGCCGAGGCCGAAGGTGCGGCCGAACAGGCGGCGCTGGCGCTGCTGGAGCAGGTGCGCAATCCACCGCCCGCACCGAACTAGCCCTGCACCTTGCAGGTGGCGGACGAGGGACCCGGCATTGCGCCGGAACTGGTGCTGCACGTGTGCGAGGCATTCCAGCGCGGCGAACAATCGCGCTCGCGTTCGCGCGAGAGCGGCGGCAGCGGCTGGCGGTAGCGGGCGCCATCGCCAAGGCGCACGGCGGTCAGGCGGCGTGCCGGCCGTCTGCCCTGGGCGGCACGCTGTTCGAGTCGCGCTGGCCGGCGGACCATATCGACGTACGGGAGACACGTAACGCTTGAGTGTTTAATGATAATGACTTATCATTACCGACTATCAAGCATCGATAAGGAACTTCCCATGTCCGTTTTTCGCAGCAACCGCACCCCGATCGCCCTGGCCATCACGCTGGCATTGAGCCATTTCCCGCTGGCCCACGCCCAAACCCAGGTCCAGGCCGAAAGCCGTCTGGCGGCCGATCCGGAGTCGGTGCCGACCGTGATCGTCTCGGCCAGCGCGCTGGGCGTGGTGGGCGACGACATGATCACGCCGGTGACGTCCATCGGCGGTAATGAGCTGGTGCGCGTGCGCGAATCGACCCTGGGCGAGACCCTCAACCGCCAGCCCGGCATTTCTTCGAGCCAGTTCGGCGCCGGCGCCAGCCGCCCGATCATCCGGGGCATGGACGGCCCGCGCGTCAAAATCCTGTCGGACGGCGCGGAAATCCAGGATGCCTCCACCATCAGCCCCGATCACGCGGTGGCGTTCGAGCCGATGCTGGCCGAGCGCATCGAAGTGCTGCGCGGCCCGTCGGCGCTGGCCTATGGCGGCGGTGCGGTGGGCGGCACCATCAACATCATCGACCGCAAGATTCCGACCGCGATTCCAGTCAACGGCCTGGAAGGCAGCGCCGAACTGCGCGCCAACTCGGTCGCCCGTGAAAAGGCGGGTGCATTCGAAGTGACCGGCGGCGCCGGCAGCTTTGCCTTTCACGCCGAAGGCGTCAAGCGCGAAGCCGATGCCTACAAGGTCGGCAAGGGATGGAGCGAAGGCCGCACCGTCGATGGCAGCTTCAAGGACACCGACACCGGCAGCGTGGGTCTGTCGTGGATCGGCGCCAACGGCTACCTGGGCCTGGCCTACACCAAGGAGCGCACCAGCTACGGCATTCCGGGCCACAGCCACGAATTCGAAGGCTGCCACCCGCATGGCGCCACCCTGCATTGCGGCGAGCATGAAGAGGAAGAAGGCCACGATCACGACCACGAGCACGAGGAAGGTGCCGTGCCGACCGTAAAACTCGACAGCAACCGCTGGGACGTGCGCGGCGAATACCGCGCGCCGGTGGCCGGCATCACCAAGGTGCGCCTGCGCGCCTCGCTCACCGACTACCAGCACGACGAACTGGAAGGCGCCGAAGTGGCGACCAGCTTCCGCAACAAGGCGCACGACGTACGCGTGGAAGCGGAACACGCACCGCTGGGCGGCTGGCGCGGCGTGGTGGGCGTGCAAACGACCAAGCGCGATTTCGTCGCCGACGGCGAGGAAGCCTACGTGCCGGCGACCATCACCAGGAAAAACGCCGTGTACGTCACCGAGGAATACAAGCTGGCCGACTGGCGCTTCGAAGCGGGCGCCCGCCACGAGTGGCAGGACATCACCGTCAACCAGGCCGGCTTGCGCGATCACGATGTTAGCGGCACGTCGGTCGCCGTGGGCGCGGTGTGGAAGTTTGCGCCCGAGTATTCTCTGCGCGCGTCGCTGTCGCGCGCGCACCGTTTGCCTACCGCCGAGGAACTGTATGCCAATGGCGTGCACATGGCGACCAGCACCTACGAGATCGGCAACCAGGACCTGGACAAGGAGACCTCGAACAACGTCGATCTCACGCTGCGCAAGTATGCCGGCGCCACCACGTTCTCGCTGAGCGCCTTCCACAACAAGGTCGATAACTATATCTACGCCCGCACGCTGGACAACTTCGAAGGCTTCCAGCTGATCGAATACGCCCAGCGCGACGCCACCTTCACCGGCCTGGAAGGCGAAGTGAAACACAAGTTCTCGCCAGCGTTCGAGGCCACCGTGTTCGGCGACTATGTGCGTGCGCGCTTCGACGGCGCCGGCGGCGACCGCAACCTGCCGCGCATTCCGGCCGCGCGCCTGGGCGCCCGCGTCGATGGCAACCTGGGCCAACTGCACGGCCAGGTGGAGTTCTACCGCGTGAACAAGCAGGACAAGGTCGCCGGCTTCGAAGGCGCCACGCCCGGCTACAACATGCTCAACGTGGGCACGCATTACACGCTGCGCCTCGGCGGCATGCCGGCGCAGATCTATGCGCGCCTGAACAACCTGACCAACGAACTGGCGTACAGCCACACCTCGTTCATCAAGAACGCGGCGCCGCTTCCGGGCCGGAATGTCACCGCCGGCGTGCGCGTGTCGTTCTGATGATGAAATACCTGATCCGGTGGGGCGACTACGCGGGCATGACCGCATCGGGCATCTGCCTGGCGCATTGCGTGGCGATGCCGTTCCTGCTGGCGGCGTTTCCCATGCTGGGCCTGGGCCATGAGCATGATTCCGTGCACTCGCTGCTGGTGCTGGGCGTGACGATACCGGTGATCGTGGCGCTGCTGCCGGGCTTTATCAAGCACCGCGAACCGGTGGCGCTGCTGCTGGGCGCTGCCGGCCTGGCAGCGTTTATCGTGGCGGTGTACGTGGTGGGGCCGCTGTTCGGCCAGGCCTGGGAGACTGCACTGGCCATTGGCAGCAGCCTGCTGCTGATCGTCGCGCATCGCCGCAACCACGGCAATTGCAAGAGCTGCGCGACCGATTAATTTATTTGCACTGGTCGCACAGGCCGTACAGGGTCAGCTCGTGCGACTCGAGCTGGAAGCCCTTGGGCGCCAGCTTCTGCATGTCGCCGGGGCATGCATGCACCTCGAACACCTTGTCGCACGCGCGGCAGTGAAAATGGTGGTGGTGACCGTGGCCGGCCACTTCGTAACGGTCGCCGCCGGTGGGCAGCGACACGGCGGCGATCTCGCCCGACTCCAGCAGCGATTTGATATTGCGGTAGATGGTGGCCATGCCGATGCCCGGCACGGCCTGCTGCGCGTGCTCGAGAATTTCCTGCGGCGCGAGCGGGCGCCCTGCGGCGGTGATGCACTGGTGGATGGCGGTGCGCTGGCGGGTATTTCGTTCCATTCGATTCTGTTCCTCGGCGCCGGACGACGGCCCGGACAGGTCTTCATTATATAACCGGGAACCTTCACATGTTGTTTCGATCGCTGTTTTTCATTACTTCGCTGTATGCAAGCGCCCCAACATCCGCCGCACCAGCACCACAAGTTCTGCCGCCCGCCGCGCCGTGGAACGGCAAGAGCGAGCAGCTGATCGTGCCGGCCGCCGACCGCCTGGCCACGCCGGCCGAGCGTTCCGATTTTCGTTCTTCTCCCAGCCATGCGCAAACGCTGGACTACCTGCGCACGCTGGCGGGAACGTCGAAGCTGCTGTCGCTGCACACCTTCGGCAAGAGCCTGCAGGGGCGCGACCTGGTGTACGTGCTGGCCAGGAAGCCTGGCGCCAAAAAACCGGTGGTGGTGATCCAGGCCGGCATCCACTCGGGCGAGATCGACGGCAAGGATGCGGGCCTGATGCTGCTGCGCGATATCGCCCTGCGCGGCCGCGACGACCTGCTTGACGCGGTGGACCTGGTGTTCATCCCCATCCTCAATGTCGATGGCCATGAAAACGCCAGCGACATCGGCCGTCCGCACCAGCACGGCCCGGACACCAAGGGCGCGCGCACCAACGGCCAGGGACTTGACCTCAACCGCGATTACGCGCGCTTGCAGTCGCCCGAGATTGCCGCCGTGGTCAAGCTGCTGCAAACCTTCGATCCGGCGCTGTACATCGACGTGCACGTGAGCGATGGCATCGACTACCAGTACGACGTGACATATACCTTTGCCGGCTGGGGCACCTATGCGCGCTCGCGCGCGACCGCAGACTGGCTGATGACCGCCTATCACGCCGACGTCAACGCGGCGCTCACCGCGCAGGGCCACACGCCCGACATCTATCCGAGCTGGGTGGACGAAGATGCGCCCGAGAAGGGGCTGCGCATCAGCGCCGAAGGGCCGCGCTATTCGACCGGCTATGGCGATTTTGTCGGCATTCCCACGGTGCTGGTCGAAAACCACGCCATGAAGCCCTATAAACGCCGGGTGCTCGGCACCTATGTGCTGCTCGAACAGTCGCTCAAGACCGTGGCGCGCGAAGGGCAGGGCATTGCCGCCGCCAAGGCGCGCGACCGCGCTGCGCGCCCGGCGCAGTTGATGGTGCGCTGGGAGAAGGAGACCGCGCCGCTCGAAGTCAAAACCTTCAAGGGCTATCGTTATGACTCGTACCTGTCGCCGGCATCCGGCGTGCGTGAGCGGCGCTGGACCGGTGAGCCGATCGATATCGCCATGCCGGTCTTCGGCGTGCGCTCGACCGGAGAGGTGGCGCTGCCGGCGGCGTGGTGGCTCGGCGCCGAACAGCAGGGCATGATCGCGGCGCTGCGCCGCCACGGCATCGTGATGGAGGAATTGAAAGCGCCGCGAACGCTGCTGCTCGAGACCGTGCAACTGGCCAGCGGCAAGGACCGCGCCGGTATGCTGCGCGCGCAAAAGCAGTGGACGCTGCCGGCCGGTTCGGTGCGCATTCCGCGCGATCAGCCATTTCATTTGCTGGCGGCGGCGCTGCTGGAACCGGAGAGCGACGACTCGTTCCTGGCCACCGGCCATTTCGATAACGCCCTGCCGCTCGAATCGCAATTGCCGCGCCACTTGCTGGCGCCCATGGCGGACCGCATGATGGCGGCCGATCCGGCCCTGCGCGCCAGCTTTGCCGCAGCGCTGGCGGCCGACGCCGCGCTGGCCGGCGATCCGCAGGCGCGCCTGCGCTGGTGGCTGGCGCGCTCGCCGTATCTCGATCGCGCGCGCTGGACTTACCCGGTGCTGATGGAGCGTTGAGCGGTAATTGATCACCGCTGCGATTGTTTGACTACACCAAGGTGGTTAGACCAGATATAAAGTGGTCTAACCACCTTGAAACCTTGCTAGAATGGTCCCGCAGTGCCAGATCCGGAACAATCCGGGCAACTATCTAACCACGGAGACCAGACCATGAAGGTGGAGATCGATCAAAAACGCCGCGTATTGATGAGCAGCGGCGCAGGCATGGTGGCGGCGGCCAGCGTGCCGGCGGCGCTGTTGCACACGTCGGCCAGCGCCGACGATAAAACAGCCGCTGCCGACCCCTGGCAGCGCGCGCGCGACATCGAACAGAAGTTCGCCAAGCCGCTCAAATTCCGCGACGAAGATTTCGTCATCACCGCCTTCGGCGCCAAACCGTGCCAGACGGCCAAGGTCAACGCCACCATCCGCTACACCGAAAAAGCCGACGTGCCGTCGCCGGTGCGCGGTTCGCCCGACGCCTATCCCGCCATTACCGCGGCGATTGCCGCCTGCCACAAGGCCGGTGGCGGGCGCGTGGTGATCCCGAAAGGCGACTGGTATGTGGCCGGTCCGATCGTGCTGCGCTCGAATGTGCACGTGTACCTGGCAGCGGGCGCCCACGTCTATTTCAGCGCCAACCCGGCCGACTTTGCCAAGTACGGCGACATCGATTGCGGTCCGAATGGCAAGCTGTCGATTTCGCGCTGGCAGGGCAACGACGTGCTCAACTATTCGCCGCTGGTGTACGCCTACGGCCAGACCAATATCGCTCTCACCGGCGAGGACTGGACCAGCGTATTGAACGGCCAGGGCGGCGTGCCGTTCGAGAACGGCGAGGGCTGCTGGTGGGACTGGAAGGGCCGCCACAACAAGGGCAGTGTGCAGACCGAGATCGCCGTCAACGAGCGCAATCCCAAGTCGATGAGCGAGGTCGCGCCCAGCCTGCCGGCGCATGACCGCGAGATGATCGAAGCCACGCGCCAGAGCTTCCGCGCCGACGTGCGCTACCTGCCGGCGCTGTCGGAAGCCGGTGTGCCGGTGGCCAAGCGCGTGTTCGGCGTGGGCCACTACCTGCGTCCGAGCATGATCGAATTCATCGGCTGCACTGATGTGCTGATGCAGGGTTACATGGTGACCGCCACGCCGTTCTGGCAGCACCACCCGGTCAACTGCCGCAATGTCCATATCCGCAAGGTGCGCATGGAGAGCCAGGGCCCGAACAGCGACGGTTTCGACCCCGAAGCCTGCGACACGGTGTTCGTGGAACACTGCGAGTTCAACGCGGGCGACGACTGCATTGCCATCAAGGCGGGCCGCAACCGCGACATCCAGTTCGGCCCCACCCGCAATGTGCTGGTGCAGGACTGCGTGATGAACAGCGGCCATGGCGGCATGACGCTGGGCAGCGAGATGGCCGGCGGCATCGAGCATGTGTATGCGCAGCGCCTCGAGTTCCGCAACAAGTACTGGCAGACGTCGGGCCTCAATACCGCCATCCGCATGAAGACCAATATGAACCGTGGCGGCTTCCTGCGCCACTTCTACGTGCGCGACTGCACGCTGCCCAATGGCGTGGCCACCATAGGCCGGACCTATAGCCAACTGCCGGGAACCAAGCTGCCGGCGGTGCCGCACACCACGGCCGGCGGCGTGATCACCATCGATTGCGACTACACGCCGGTGGACGAGAGCGTGCGTATCCGCCCGCCCGAGGTCTCCGACGTGCACATCTCGAACCTGCGCGTCTCCGATGTGCAAACGCCGACCGGCAAGCACTCGTGCTTCCAGGCGTTCGTGATCCTGGGACCGGTGGCCGGCACCTACAACGGACCGGCCGGCAAGCCCACGCTCCCTCTCGACAACATCACCATCACCAATTGCGACTTCGGCACCCCGCGCAACGCGGAGCAGCCGTGGTTTGCCTATAACGTGAAAAACCTGGTGCTCACCAACGTGAAAATCGCCGGCAAGGCGATCAACAAGAAGATAGACGCCTGACGGCGTTGATTGTCAGCGGCCGGCCCGGCTGGCGCGCTTGCGTTTGACGCTGCGCGCCGGTCCGGTGCCGAATAATGCTTGCACCAGCTCGTCGCGGCGTGCTGGTTGCAGGTGGCGCCGGATCGGGTGCGGGGCATCGTCCTGCATCACGTGGATGCGGTAGTCGTCGTTGCCGAACAGCCGGCTGAAATATTTTGCCATCGGTGGTCCTTGTCGCCAGGTGCGCGTGCGCGCGGATAAGAGGTCTTGCACGGCACGCATTGTCCCATCGATATAAAGCCGGTTTCCTTGATGCAAATCAAGAATCCCGGCTTGACGACCAATTAGCTCAGCAGCTTACGCAGCAGTTTCGGCCGCAGGAACTGCGCGCTGGCATCGTATTCGAGCGCCACGCCAACGACCCGGGTACCGCTGGCGGCGGCGTCCAGCGCGGAACCCACGGTGAGCAGATTGACATTCAACGGCTGGGTCGCATCGTTCGAATCGGACAGGCCGATCCACGGGCCGTTTTCCACCAGGCGATACTCGAACGCGAGCCGCTGCTTGCCGCCGGTATGCAGGCGCAGCGAGTAAATCGGACCTTCCGGCAGCAGCAGGAAGCGCTCATCGACACGGATGTCGCTATGACCATCGGCATCAGACACGAAATCGCGGTCGGTGTCGTTGTCAGGCTCATCCTTCAGCTCTATCTTGGTGGCGCCGGTCTTGCGCACGACCGACAGGCGCATGCGCATGCGGAAATATTCATCGATCTTGAACAGCCTGCCAGGATTGCGCTCCTCGAGCACGAACTCGATGCCGGTCAGATAACCGTCGATCTTGAGTTCGCGCTTGTCGACGGTCTTCAAACGATAGCAGCCGGCCGACTTGACCGCCGTGCCGGTGGAGTAGGTGATCGGGCGGGCATCGGCTGGCAACAGGGTGAAAGTCAACGCGTTGTCCGGCGCCGGCACTGCCGTCACGCGTTGACCGGAGGCGGGTTTGACCACCACCGCACCGGCATACAAGGGCTTTTGGGCAGCGTCGGCGATATGCGCCCGGCCCTTGTCGTCAGTCTTGAACACTTGTGCCGCGATGCGTTCACCCTGGGCGTATACCTGTTTGTCGTCGGCTTGGGCCAGATAGACATCGGTCGTCATGGACGAGTTGTTCGAGCCGATGCTCAAGGCCGAGATGATCACGCCGTCGCTGCGCACGTGCCACAACTGGTGCTTGCCACCATTGTCCGGTTGCAGCAACACGCGGCGCCGGTCGGTCAAGGCAAACGTGTTGGCGCTGTCCTCGTAGCCGTCGATGGCGAGTACCAGCCCGGACGGATGGACCAGTTTGCCGTAGGCTTTATGGGCCTCCATTTTGGCGATGTCTTCGGGCGCCGCTTCCCGCACGCTCCAGATGGTCGTATCATCCTTGCCATCGCCCACCAGCTTGAGCGAGGGCGTGTTATCGAGCGGCATGCTGAGTGCGTAGCCGGCGCCGAAAGCGGCATTGCGCAGTTCGCCGCGTCCCGTGAAATCCCACAGCTGGTTGGCGCCGCTGCCCAATTCACGCAATTCAACGGCCAGGCTCGGTGGCCGCGCAGCGTCTTTTTCAGGCACTTTACCGACCACGGTCAGCGCGAAATCGACCGCGTGCCTGCGTCCCGGGAAACCGCTGCTGACCGGGATGGTGCTGACGATATTGCCGTTTGGGGTGATCCGCCACAGCAACTGCTGGCTCCATTCGAACGGCTTGCCGATCACGCCCCCGCTGAGCGGGGTCTCGCCGTGCACGGCCAGGCAACGCTCGCTACCCTTGTTCTTCAGGATGACGGTATCGTGCCGGGTCAGTTGGCCGATTTCGACGTCGTAGCGGCCGTAGAACAGGAAATAGGCCTTGTATTCGCCCACCAGGTGCAGCGCGGTGTTTTTTACCGCGAAGGTGCCCAGTGCATCCCACACGCGCGCGCGCAATTTCTTGTTGAGCAGGTCGATACTCGGGACCAGGTTTTCGCGCTGCACCGCCGCCCAGCGCCGGTAGTCGTACAGCGACTCGGCCCAGCGGCCGGCCTGTTCCACCACGGCGCCTTCGCCGCCCACGGCATGGATGGTCGCCGACTGTTGTTCATTGCGGCCCTTCTCACGGTCGTTCGACTGGCTGCTTTTCTCAAAGCTGGTGTCGGATTCGAAAGACGCCGTCACGCTTTCCGCTGCGACCTTGATGCGCGCGGCGTAGCGCTGGACCATCTCTTCCTGCGATTCGTTGCCGGAAAATTCCTTGACGTTGGTGGCAAACAGGCGGCCACCGACCAGCGTCTGGGTGGCGACAAATTGTCCGAATTTTCCGAGCACGGCAACCAGTCCCTCGAAGCGGCTTTCTGCCGTCGAGGTGGCCAGCGCTTCTTCGCAGGCAGCCTCGAATTCATCGCTGGCGCAGGGGAAGGTATCGTCGAACGACAGCTCGATCTTGGGCAGAAAATAGTTGGCCGTGATGTACAGCTTTTTCTTGACCGTGCCGCTGTTCGAGCTGTTGGACTCGTGGGACGAGCCCGACACTCCGACGCCGACCGACGCTGCCTTGCCTCCGGCGACGCTGAGCGAAGACTTGATGTCGGTTACGCCATTTTTTTGCACCTGGTGCAAAGACTCGGACGACGTGTAGAAATTCTCGTGGTAACCCGAAAAATTCGGCTTGCGATAGAGGATGCTGGTGACCAGGTTGCCGACGTTCTTGCTCAGTTTGCTCGCGACGCGCGTCCTTTGCAGCACTTCGCGGAATCCGGTCTCCACCGGGTTGGCGGAACTGTGATCGATGACGATGCCCTTGTAGTAGCCGATCCGGTCGAGCAGATCTTCGCGCTGGGCGAGGGTGAGATCGAAAAAGTCGAGCACCTTTTCCTGCAGCTTGGCGTCATTGGTCATGAGCCTGGCCACATCCTTGGCGGCAAATGCGTGGCTCTCGATGCCGAGCGCTTCAAATTTGTCCACCAGCGCCTTGTCGATTGCCGGGGCTGAAAAGCGTACGGCCTTGATCAATTCCGAACGGCGGTCCTTGGCTTCTTTTTCGCGCTGTTCGAGTTCCTTCTTGCGTTCGGCGAGGCGTTCCTTTTTCTCTTGCTTGCTGAGTTCGAGTTCTTCTTCCTCGAGGGACTTGTTCTCGGGTGTGGCCGAGGTCTTGGCTTGCACTGCGATGACGGCGGCAGATTTGTCCTCGGCTTTGTCCTCGGCCCTGGGCTCTGGCTTGAGTTCCGGTTCGGCTGTGGCGTCAGGCGAGGTATCTGGCTTGACTTCAGCATTGTCACCAGCTTTGCCTTCACCGCTGCCGCTGTCCTGGTCCGGTTTGCCCGCTGCCGGGTCACTCTCGGGCAGCACTTGGGTTACTGGGTTGTTTTCAACGTTACTGCTCGAGGGCCCGGAGGCGCTTTCTTTGCTCATCGTGTCTCAGCTCCTGTCAGTCAAGTTTGCCGGCAGCGGCAGTGCATACCGGTGACCAATAGTATAGATAAGACATTGATTGAGGGAAACTGCAAAGTGACGGGCGAGCGACACGGTGTGCTTGACAATCTGGCAGCATGATCCTAAAGTGATATCACTTTGATGTCTCACCTGAGGAGTAATCGAACATGAATGGAGCAGCTACCCGCCGCGAAAAAGCGTTCTCATCAACCAACGGCTACCTGGCGGCTGCGGCCGGGGTAGTGCTGCTGCTTGCCGCGGTCTACGTGTTCCGGAGCGGGATGGACGCCGGCAACATGATCACGCTCTTTGCCGCAGTCGTGCTGGCGCTGGCGGGAGCGTTTTGCCTGGCCGGCCTGTTCATGTTGCAGCCCAACGAGAGCGCCATCCTCACCCTGTTCGGCAAGTACATCGGCACCGACCGCAGCGAAGGCTTGCGCTGGGCGTTTCCGCTCTACGTCAAGCGCCGCCTGTCGCTAAGGGCGCGCAATTTCAACGCGCCCACGCTCAAGGTCAACGACAAGCGCGGCAACCCGGTCGAGATCAGCGCCGCCATCGTGTGGCGCGTACGCGATACCGCCCAGGCCGTGTTCGAGGTCGATGATTTCGAACGCTATGTGGCGATCCAGGCCGAAGCCGCGCTGCGCCACCTGGCATCGCAGTATGCGTACGACGAGGGTGAAGACTTGTCCGCCAACGAAACCACGCTGCGCGGCGGCATGGACGTGGTGGCCGATGCCCTCAAGTGCGAGCTGCAGGCGCGCTTCGAGGCGGCCGGTGTGGAAGTGGTGGATGCCAAGCTCACGCACCTGGCCTACGCCGCCGAGATTGCCCAGGTCATGCTGCGCCGCCAGCAGGCCGAGGCGATCATCAGCGCCCGCGCCAAGATCGTCCATGGCGCCGTGAGCATGGTGGAAGCGGCTTTAAAAGGGCTGTCGGAACGCGGCATCGTGGAACTCGACGATGAGCGCAAGGCGGCCATGGTCAGCAATCTGCTGGTGGTACTGTGCTCGGACAAGGAAACCCAGCCCATCATCAACACCGGCACCTTGTACAACTAGCGGCCGCCCAGCATGGCAAGTCCCGGAAAAAAAGCTTACCCGTTGCGCATCGACCCGGCACTCTGGGACGAGTTGCAACGGCTGGCCGCGCGCGACCTGCGCAGCGTGAACGCGGAAATCGAATTCCTGCTGCGCGAGGGGCTGGCGCGGCGCGGTATCAAGCCCAAAGAAATTGACGCGCATGCTGACCGGGAGCCGGAGCAGTAACGGATCTTCCGCCATGGGCGCGATTAACCTTGGCCGGCCTGGCGCATGGGGCCGTGCCGGCGCCCGAAGCTGATAACTTTTCGCTGCGACGCCCGCGAACGCGTGGTCAGCACGCTGGCATGTTCCACGGGAACGCAATCGAGCACTTCGAAGTCCGCCGGCACCTTTTCCACCAGCTTGCCGAGGCTTTCGCGCGAATTGATCACGTCAAATGTACTCCTGCGCAGCAGCAGGTGTTCGATGCCGTCATCGCCCGTGGTGCCGGGCTGGATGATCACCAGCGACCAGGTGCCCTCCTCACCAAGATACTGTTGGCGCCCCATGAAGGCGTTGATGCGCTGCGCCTCGGGCGCCGCTGCCGCCACGCTGTTTTGATAGGGCGTCAGCGGGCACAGCAATGTGCCTGCCGGATAATCGAGCCCGGCAACCGAGGTGATCGATTCCGGTCGCAGCAAGTCCAGGTGCGCTTCGAGCGGATGCATGCTGCTGGAGCACGCGCCCAGCGCCAACAGTGGCAGCAAGGCGGCGCGCGATGGGAAAATCATCTTGGCGATCTCCTGTTCGAAGGGGGAGCGCGGCACTGTAGCAGCAAAAGAAAAACCCCGGCGCACCGGGGTTTGGTCGTATCAGCGAACTGATTATTTGGTGTCGGCCACCGGCTCTTCCGGGAAGGCGTTGGTTGCCTTGGCGCCCCACAGTGCGTAGAACAGCACGTAGATTTCGCAGGCCACGGTCAGCAGGAACGATTGCTGCAGACCGAAATGGTCGGCCAGCATGCCTTGCACCACCACCAGCGCACCGCCGGCAATTGCCATGATCATCAGGCCGGAACCTTCTTCGGTCATCGGGCCCAGGCCCTTGATGCCCAGCGTGAAGATGGTCGGGAACATCACCGAGTGGAACAGGCCCACCGAAATCAGCGCCCACATCGCCAGCGAACCGCCGCTGAAGGTGGCGATCGTCATCACGATCGCCGCGCCGATGCTGCAACCGGCCAGCACGCTTTCGGCCGTGAATTTACGCATCAGCACGCTGCCGGCGAAGCGGCCCACCATCATGCCGCCCCACAGGATGATCAGGTAGTGCGACGCTTTTTCGTGGTTGACATTGCCGATGTCCGGCTGCGAGACGAAGTTGATGAACAGGTTGGCCACGCCGATTTCGGCGATCAGGTAGATAAAAATGGCCGGGATCCCGAACACCAGGTTGCGGTGTTTCCACAGCGAGTGGGTCTTGCGCGCGGCCTTGGCGGCTTCGCGGTTGGTCGACGCGCCGATTTCCGGCAGCGGGAAGCGGGCGATCACGATGGCCAGGATGATCAGCACGCCGGCCACGATCAGGTACGGCAGTTCCACGGCGCGGGCGTCGGCCAGGCGCTCGGCCTGGGTCAGTACCTGGTCGGCGGATGCCGTGCCCGAGTTGGAACGGCCCAGGATCAGGTAGCCGCCGAACAGCGGCGCCAGCATGGTCCCGAGCGAGTTGAAGGCTTGCACCAGGTTCAGGCGGGCCGATGCCGAGCTGGCAGGACCGACCACCGCGACGTACGGATTGGCCGCCACTTGCAGCAGCGTGATGCCGCAGGCAATGACAAACAGCGCGAACAGCGTGACCGCATACGACGGCAGGTGGGCGGCAGGGATCATCATCAGCGCGCCGACGGCCATGATGACCAGGCCGGTGACCAGCGATTTCTTGTAGCCCACGCGCTCGATCAGCCGCGCGGACGGGATCGAGGCAAAGAAATAGGCGATGAACCAGACCGATTCGATCAGCGTGGTTTGGGTGTAGTTCAACTCGAACACGCTGCGCAAGTGCGGCAGCAGGGTGTTGTTGATAACGGTGATGAAGCCCCAGGTGAAGAACAGGCTGGTCAGCAGGTACATCGCCGATTTTGCCGTATTTGCGTGCGATGCGCTGATCGCGGTGCTGCTCGAAGGTGTTGGTGCCGCCACTTTGTATCCTTTTTATAGACTTGCCTGGATCGCAATCTTAGGGGCAAAGCGGGTATAACACCAATAACTAAATAGAATTCCTCTATATCGAAATGGTGATGACAGGTATCACCGAAACGGATTATTGCCGCTCTGCATTAAAACCACGGTACCGCACGGCGGTTTTCGGCTATGCCTAAAGAAACAGTTATACTTCACCACCGGCGGAATTGCCGCCGGATGTGGGCACTACCGGGGGATGGATGGAGCAGCAGGGAGCGATGGCGCAGGTGGCCGGGCAGGCAATGACCGACGATCTGGGATGGTTGGCCGGCGGTGGCGACATGGGCGAGTTGATACGGTCGATGGACTGGTCCACCACGCCGCTCGGTCCCGTTGCGGGCTGGCCGCAAAGCCTGCGCACTTCCGTCAGCCTGTGCCTGTCGTCCACCTTCCCGATGCTGGTGGCCTGGGGCCCCGAGGATGTGCAGATCTACAACGACGCCTACCGGCCGATCTGCGGCGCCAAGCACCCGCAGTCGATGGGCGAGCCGTTCAAGATCTGCTGGGCCACCGCGCTGCCGGTCGTCGGCGACGCCTTCGATCGCGCCCACGCCGGTGAGGGCGTATATATCCGCGACCAGCGCATGTTCCTCGACCGCTACGGGTACATGGAAGAAGCGTTCATGACGTTTTCGTTCTCGCCCATCCGTGCCGAATCGGGCCACGTCGGCGGCATCTTCCACCCGATCAGCGAAGGCACGGCGGCGGTGCTGGACGCGCGCCGCACCCAGAACCTGCGCGACCTTACCGGCCATATCGCCCTGGCGCGCACCGGCGACGAACTGGCGCGCTTGATGGTCTATGACAGCGATACGCTGGCGATGGATGTGCCGTTCATGCTGCTTTACCAGCTGGACGGCAACGGCCAGACGCTCACCTTGCGCAGCCAGGTGGGCCTGCCCGACAGCAGCGTGTTGGCGCCGGCCGAAGCGGCGCTGCACAGCCATGGCGGCTGGGACTTCGCCGCCGCGCTGGCGGCCGGCGGCAGTTACCGGATGGAAGACCTGGCCGCGCGCTTCGGCGCCTTCGACTGCGCGCCATATGAAGAGGCGCCGCACACCGCGATGGTGCTGCCGCTGACGGTGGCCGGGCAGGAACGCCCGTACGGCTTCCTGGTGGCCGGCGTGAGCGCCCGCCGCGCGCTGGACGCCGCCTACCTGAATTTCTACGAACTGCTGCGCGGCGCCTTCAACACTGCCATCGGTAATGTGCTGGCCTACGAGCAGGAGCAAAGGCGTGCTGCCGCGCTGGCGGAAATCGACAAGGCCAAAACCGCGTTCTTCTCCAACGTCTCGCACGAATTCCGCACGCCGCTCACGCTGATCCTGGGCCCGCTGGAAGACGCGCTGGCCGATACCGCGGAGCCGTTGTCGCCGCGCCAGCGCGAGCGCATCGACCTCACCAACCGCAACGCGCTGCGCCTGTTAAAGCTGGTCAATTCGCTGCTGGACTTTTCGCGCATCGAGGCGGGGCGGGTACAGGCGCGGTTCGCGCCGGTGGACCTGGCGCAACTGACGGCCAACCTGGCCAGCGTGTTCGAGGCAGCCATGGACAAGGCGGGCCTGGCATACCGGGTGGAGACGGCGCCGCTGTCCGAACCCGTGTTCATCGATCTCGACATGTGGGAAAAGATCGTGTTCAACCTGTTGTCGAACGCGTTCAAATTCACCATGCACGGCGGCGTGGCGGTGCGGCTGGAACAAACCAAGACCGGCGCGCGGTTGACCGTGCGCGATACCGGCGCCGGCATCCCGGCGGCGGAACTGCCGCGCATCTTCGAGCGGTTTCACCGCGTGGAGGGCGTGCAGGGCCGCAGCTACGAGGGCACCGGCATCGGCCTGGCCCTGATCCAGGAACTGGTGCGCCTGCACGGCGGCGCCATTGCCGCCGAGAGCACGCTGGGCGAGGGCACCACGTTCACGGTGGAGATACCGTTCGGATCAAGCCACCTGCCGGCGCAGTACGTGGTGGCGCGTTCGGACAGTTCCACCGGCGAGCGCATGGGCTCGGCGTTCGTCGAGGAGGCGCTGCGCTGGCTGCCCGACAGCGCCCTGCCCGACGCCAGCGCGGAACCAGGCTTGGAAACAGGCGTGGAGCCGGGCGTGGAGCCAGGCGCCGAAGCAGGCACGCCAGCAGGCGCCGCGCCTGCCGCGACGGCGGTCACGGTCGTCCTGCCGCCGCTGCAACGCCCGCGCATCCTGGTCGCCGACGACAACCAGGACATGCGCGGCTACGTACGCTCGCTGCTCGAACGCGAATTCACGGTGGAGACCTGCGCCGACGGCCAGGATGCGCTCGACACCGTGCGGCGCAACCCGCCTGACCTGCTGCTCAGCGACGTCATGATGCCGCGCCTCGATGGCTTCGCGCTGCTCAAGACCATCCGTGCCGACGAGGATATCCGCCACGTGCCGGTGATCCTGCTGTCGGCCCGCGCCGGCGAGGAAGCCCGCCTCGAGGGCCTGGAGGCGGGCGCCGACGATTACCTGGTCAAGCCGTTTTCCGCCAACGAATTGCTGGCGCGCGTGCGCAACCACATCGAGCAGGCGCGCGAACGCCAGCAGGCCACGCTGACGCTGCGCGAACGCGAAGAATATTTCCGCTCGCTGGTCAATGCGTCGCCGGCCATGTTCTGGACCACCGACGAATACCATCAATGCACGTTCCTGAGCCAGCGCTGGTCCGACTACACCGGGCGCTCGCTGGAGCAGGACCTGGGGCGCGGCTGGATGGAACTGATCCACCCGGACGACGCGGCGGCCGTGGCCCACGCCTACACCGCCGCGTGCGACCGCAATCGGTCGTTCTCGATCGATTACCGGCTGCGCGACCGCGTGGGCGGCTACCGCTGGGTGATCGACGCCGGCGCGCCGCGCTTCGGCCACGACGGCCGGCTGCTCGGCTATATCGGCACCGTGATCGACGTCCACGAGCGGCGCATATTGCAGGACCGCTTTGCCAATGTCACGCGCGCCAGCGGCATCGGCGTGTGGTACGCCGATTCGCCGCTATCGACCATGCAGGCCAACGCCCAGTTGCGCACCCAGTTCGCGCTGCCGGCCGACGGCCTGGTGCCGGTCTCGCAGTTCTACCAGCGCGTCCATCCCGAGGACCGGGCGCGCCTGGAAGACGAGTTCCAGCGCGCGATGGTGGAAGGGGAGGGCTACGAAGCGGAATTCCGGGTGGCCCCGGCGCCGGGGCAAACCACGCCGCGCTGGATCCGCATGATCGCCTGGTCGCAGCACGACGAGCAGGGCGGCATGATCCACTTCGACGGCGTGACGCTCGACGTCACCGACCAGAAGAGCGGCGAGTCCGAGCTGCGCAGCAAGGCCGGCGAACTGTCGCAGGCCAACCAGGCGCAACGCGAATTCCTGGTCACGCTGGCGCACGAGCTGCGCAACCCGCTGGCGCCGATCCGCAGCGGCCTGGAAATGATGCGCGCCCAGCAGCTGGCGCACGAGGAAATCGAACGCATCCGCGCCATGATGGAGCGGCAGGTGGGCCACCTGGTGCACCTGGTGGACGATTTGCTGGACCTGGCGCGCATTGCGCGCGGCAAGGAAGTGCTGGTGTTCGGCCCGGCCGACCTGAACACGATCGTGCGCAACGCCGTGGAACTGAGCACGCCGCTGATCGACGTCCGCCACCACCGTCTGAAAATTTCGGTCTCGGACAACCCGCTGCCGCTGTGGCTCGACGCCCAGCGCATCGCCCAGGTGATCGGCAACCTGCTCAACAACGCCGCCAAGTACACGCCCGAATACGGCGCCATCGAGCTGCGCGCAGCCGTCGCCGACGGCGAACTGACGGTCAGCGTGAGCGACAACGGCGTGGGCATTCCGGCCGACGCGCTGGGCAGCGTATTCGACATGTTTACCCAGGTGCCGGGCAGCGAGGCGCAGGCGCAGGGTGGCCTCGGCATCGGCCTGAACCTGGTGCGGCGCCTGACCGAGCTGCACGGCGGCAAGGTGAGCGCGCACAGCGCTGGCGCCGGACTGGGCAGCACCTTCACCTTGCACCTGCCGGTGATGCTGCCGGCCATGCAGTCGCTGCTGGCGGCGCAAACGCCGCCGGCTGCAACGCTCGCACCGCCGGCGCCACAGCGGGTCGATGCCGCCTCGAACACCAGCCTGCGCGTGCTGGTGGTGGACGACAATGTCGATGCCGCCGAAACGCTGTCGGCGCTGTTCGAGATCAAGGGGCACACCGTGGCCACGGTGCACGACGGCATCGACGCCGTGGGCCGTGCGCAAAGCTTCCTGCCGCAGGTGGTGTTCCTCGACATCGGCCTGCCCGGCATGAACGGGTACGACGTGGCGCGCGCGCTGCGCGCGCAACCGGGGCTGGCAGGCGTGGTGCTGGTGGCGCTGACCGGGTGGGGCACCGATGCCGACCGCCTCAAGTCCGGCGCTGCCGGCTTCGACCATCACCTGACCAAGCCGGTGAGCTTCGATGAAATCGTGCGGCTGATGGCCGATCTCGCCGGCCGGGTCGGGACCTGATACGGACCAAAGGGGGAGCGCGATGAAACGCCTGTTCGTCCACGTGCTGCTAGGTGTTCTGCTCGGAGTGGCGGTGCTGCCGGCGGCGCCGGCGCGGGAAGGTCCGCTGGTACTGGTAAGTTTCGATTACCCGCCATTCATGGAAGTGCGGCCGGGGCAGCCGCCGACGGGCATGATGGTGGAATTGGTGACCACCATCTTCGCGCGCATGGACCAGCCCATCGACGTGCAGTTCTATCCGCTGGCGCGCAGCCTGTCGCTGATCGACACGCCGCGCGCGGACGGTTTTTTCACCATCAAGAAGAACGATGAGCGCGAGCAGAAATACCTGTTCCCGCGCGAACCGCTGCTGACCCAGGATTTCGTGATCTTCGTGCGCGCCGGCTCGCGCATGGCGTTCCAGGGCAACGTCAGCGAGCTGGCCGACGTGCGCCTGGGCGTGGTCAACAAGGTGTCGTATGGCGCCATTTTCGATGGCGCTGCGGCCCGCGGCATGTTCAATCGCCTGGAAGTGGCGCAGACGTACGAAGCCAACTTCCGCAAGTTGCTGGCCGGGCGCATGGATGCCCTGGTGAGCAGCCGGGTGATGGGCGCCGCAGTACTCAAGCGCCTGAACGCGCTGGACAAGGCGAAAGTGACCGGTCCGCCGATCGAAACGACCCAGAGTTACCTGATCTTCAACCGCAATACGGTCGCGCCGGAGGTGGTCACGGCGTTCGACCAGACCCTCGGCAACATGCGCAAGGACGGCTCGCTGCGCAGGATACGCGACAAATATACGCGCTGAACGGCTCATGGCAATCGGTGGTTTGAATTTATAATCTTAAATTATCCTGCGGTATCGAGTGGCGACGCAGACGCGCCTGGCGACAAGAATGAATTTTCCGCACCCGGCCAGGCCGGGGTGGCGGCTGTTATCAATTGTATTTATTTAAGTGGAATGGAATTCGTATGGCCAATGTCAATGTGAACGGTATCAATGTCAGCAACACCGGTAGCTTCGTGCTGTTTGGCGGCATCAATGTGCTCGAATCGCGCGATCTTGCCATGCGTGCATGCGAAGAATATGTGCGCGTGACGCAAAAGCTGGGCATCCCTTACGTGTTCAAGGCCAGCTTCGACAAAGCCAACCGTTCGTCGATCCATTCGTATCGCGGTCCTGGCCTGGAAGAGGGCATGCGCATCTTCCAGGATGTCAAGGCGGCCTTCGGCGTGCCGGTGATTACCGACGTGCACGAGCCATTCCAGGCGCCGCTGGTCGCGGAGGTGGTCGATGTGCTGCAACTGCCGGCCTTCCTGGCGCGCCAGACCGACCTGGTGGTGGCGCTGGCCAAGACTGGCAAGGTCATCAATATCAAGAAGCCGCAGTTCCTCAGCCCTGGCCAGATGGCCAACATCGTCGAGAAATTCAAGGAAGCGGGCAACGAACAGCTGATCCTGTGCGATCGCGGCACCTGCCTCGGCTACGACAACCTGGTCGTGGACATGCTGGGCTTTGGCGTGATGAAGAAAACGTGCAACGACCTGCCGATCATCTTCGACGTCACCCACGCGCTGCAGCAACGCGATCCGGGTGGCGCCGCTTCCGGTGGCCGCCGCCAGCAAGTGGCCGACCTGGCGCGTGCCGGCATTGCCGTGGGTATCGCCGGCCTGTTCCTGGAAGCGCATCCCGATCCGGACCACGCTCTATGCGACGGCCCAAGCGCCTTGCCGCTCGATAAGCTGGAACCGTTCCTGTCGCAGCTGAAGTCGCTCGACGACCTGGTGAAGTCGTTCCCGGCGCTCAATATCGCTTGATGGAGAATCGCAGCGTGAACGATATCACCACCCAGCGCCTGGCCATCGTTATCCCGGCCCGTTACGGTTCCACGCGCTTGCCTGGCAAGCCGCTGGCCGACATTCTCGGCAAGCCCATGGTGCAGCACGTGTATGAACGCGCACTCGAAGTGCCGGGCGTGCATGCGGTGGTGATCGCCACCGACGATGAACGCGTGGCGGCGGCCGCGCGCGCCTTCGGCGGCCGCTGCGTGATGACCTCGCCCGACCATCCGTCCGGTACGGATCGCCTGGCCGAGGTCATGCAGTCGGTCGAGGCCGAAATCTACATCAACCTGCAGGGCGACGAGCCGATGGTGCGCCCCGGCGATATCGCCATGCTGGCCCGTGGCATGTGGGCCGATAGCTCGGTCCAGGTCGGCACCCTGTGCCACCCGATCGACGCCGATGAAGCAGATAACCCGAACACGGTCAAGACGGTCCTGGCCGGCAATGGCGATGCGCTGTATTTCAGCCGCGCCAAGATTCCATTCGCCCGCGATGACGCACCGGCGCGCTATCTCAAGCATGTCGGTGTGTATGGCTATCGCCGCGATGTGCTGGCTGCTTACTCGAGCCTGCCGCCGGCGATGCTGGAACAGGTGGAAAAACTGGAGCAACTGCGTCTATTGGCAGCCGGCTTGCGCATCCGCGCGTTCGAGGTGGAGCCGACCGGCCCCGGCGTCGATACGCCCGAGTGCCTGGTGCGCGTGCGCGCATTGATGGCAGGGGAGACCGGCGCGGCTGCTGTTGCAGCGGCGCCAGCGCCATTGCCTTCCCTGGCCGGTATCAAGCTCGTGATCACCGATGTCGATGGCGTGCTGACCGACGGCGGCATTTATTACGATGCCACCGGCGAATGCCTGAAGCGCTTCCACGTGCGCGACGGCCTCGGCATGCGCCTGCTGGAAGAAAACGGCGTGCGCGTGGCGGTGTTGTCGGGCCGTGATTCGCCCACGCTGCGCAAGCGCGTGGCCGACCTTGGCATTACCCTGTACCAGTTCGGCGTCAAAGACAAGCACGGCGCCTGCCGCACGCTGATGGAGCAGGCGGGCGTCGCCGTGCACGAAACCGTCTGCATTGGCGACGACAGCATCGATCTGCCAGCGTTTGCCGCCTGTGGCCTGTCGTACGCGGTGGCCGATGCTCCCGTGTACGTGCAGCGCCGCGCCAGCGCCGTGCTGGCAACGGCGGGCGGCAAGGGTGCGTTCCGCGAGTTGGCCGACGCGATCCTGGTAGCGCAGGGCAAGGAACACGTGTTCGGTTCAGCCGAGGGCTTTGCCACGGTGATGGCGGGCGTGGCCCAGTAATTTTTTTGGTTTTTGAAATGGATGTAGTAATGAGTGAGTCAATTACCCAGGCCCGCCAGGTGGTGGCGATGCAAATCGATGCGTTGTCGGCCATGGCTGACCGCATCGGCGCCGATTTCGACGCCGCTGTGGACATTGTCCTGGCCCGCGAGGGACGCGTGGTGCTGGTGGGGATGGGAAAATCCGGCCTGATCGGCAAGAAGATTGCCGCCACCATGGCCTCTACCGGCACCCCGGCCTTCTTCGTGCATCCGGCCGAAGCCTTCCACGGCGACCTGGGCATGATCGGTCCGCAAGACGTGGTGGTGATGATTTCCAATAGTGGGGAGACCGAGGAGCTGGTGCGCATCCTGCCTTTCCTGCAGCACCAGGAAAACCGGATCATCGCCATGACCGGCCGCCGCGATTCCACCCTGGGCCGGCATGCCCACGCGGTACTGGACGTGTCGGTCGAGCGGGAGGCGTGCAATAACAACCTGGCGCCGACCAGCTCCACCACCGCCACCCTGGTGATGGGCGATGCGCTGGCCGTGGTGCTCTCGTCGAAGTGCAATTTCCAGCCTGAAGACTTCGCCCGTTTCCACCCCGGTGGCAGCCTGGGCCGTCGTTTGCTCACCCGCGTGGCCGACGTCATGCACAAGGACAATCTGCCGGTGTGCCATCCCGATGCGTCGTTCCGCGACGTGGTACACGAAATCAACCGTGGCCGCCTGGGCCTGGTACTGGTGATGCAAGACGGTGATTTGCTGGGCATTATCACCGATGGCGATGTCCGCCGCGCGTTCGATTCCGCCGCCGACTACCGCGAGATCGCGGCCCGGCACATCATGTCGTCCGAGCCGAAGCTGGCGGCGCCGGACGAGCGCTTCTCCGATGCGGAAGCGCGCCTGCGCGCCGCCAGGATCAACGCGCTGGTCGTCAAGAACCAGGCCGGTGCAGTGGTTGGCGTGCTGCAGATCCACGATGTCGTTCCTGACAAGCCGGTCGTGTAAAGACCCTCGACCGGCAATCAGCGTTTTTACAAGGCGTGCACAGCCTGTCCTGCTATGGCCGCAACGACTGCCGATACTGCTGCGGCCTTGGCAAGGGGAATCAGGCGCCGCGCGTGGTATGTCAGGGTCAGCACCACGACGACCGCGCCGGCAGTCAGCGCGCCCAGCCACATGACCCACCCCTGGGTGGCGCCCTTGAGCGCCAGCGACGCGGCCAGCGACAGCAGCAATCCGGCCGTGCCGCACGCCTGCAACCAGCGCGTCTTGTCGCCCGGCGAGGAGCCACGACCGTACAACGCTTCCCAGTGCCGGTCCATTGCCAGGCTCAGCCCGGCAAAACCGGCCAGCGCGGCAGCCAGCGCCGCGTAGATCAGCAAGCCGTTGGCCAGCGCGCTCATGCTGCGCCTCCACTCGCCAGCACCGGTGCCGGGTCATTAACTTTGTTGACTTTATTTACTTTATTCATTCGTGAATTACCCATCCGTTTAGCTGCAAATAACAATCCGATTCCAATCACCAGTACCACCAGGTCGAAACCGGCGATCTGCAGCAAGCCGTGCGACAGGCTATAACCAAGGTGCGACCCGGTAGTCAATAGATTGAGTAGCGGCAGACCGGCAAACAACACGCCACCGACGGCCAGCAATATTTGCCACATGCGCCGCGAGGGCCGGGCCATTGCCAGCACCGCTGCCGTACCCCAGGCGCCGAAGAACCATGCCGCTTCCATGGCCGGCCGCTCGGCCAGGCCCACCGGCAGCAGGCGGTTGGACCAGAAGTAGGCGGCAATCGCGATCGGCACGCCGGCAATGGCGCCCAGGTTCAGGCCATCGACCAGGCGCAGGCCGAACCCGACTCGTCCACCCTTGGCCAGCGCCTTGGCGTATTTCTGGCGTTCTTTTACGGCCCACAGTATCAGGCCTGTCGCCACCATCGCGCAACCGGCCAGGCCGGCGACAAAGAACAGCGCCCGCAGCGCGGCACTGGAAAAGCGCGCCGCGTGCAGGCCGATCATCACGCCCTGGGTCTGCGCGGCTGGCGCGGCGGCCGGTTCCGGTGGCGAGACCAGTACGCCGGAGACGCCATCGAACACCATGGCCGGCTGGTCCACCGACATCTGCTTGCCGTCGCGGCGATACAACGCCACCGCGGCATTGGTCTGTTTGGGATGGCTGACAACGATGCGCCCCACGTCGCCTTCGCCCCAGGCGGCCGTCGCCTGCGCCAGCAGCGGTTGCAGGGGCGTGAGCGCGGCCGGCACGCGCGAGGCCTTGGGATCGATGGCCACTTCCTGGCGCAGTTCGGTGAAGAACTTGTCGCGTTCGTCCTGGTACACGGCCTTCACGCCCCACGGCATATACATGAATATCAACGTGACGATGCCGGTGTACGTGATCATCAGGTGGTAGGGCAGGGCCAGCACGGCGCTGGCGTTGTGGGCATCGAGCCAGGAGCGCTGGCCCTTGGCCGGCCGGAACGTGAAGAAATCCTTGAAAATGCGCTTGTGCGTGACGATGCCCGACAGGATGGCCACCAGCATGAACATGGCGCAGATGCCGACGATCCAGCGCGACCAGATCACCGGCATGTAGTGCAGGTCGAAGTGCATCCGGTACAGGAACTCCCCGCCACGCGTGGCGCGCGCTGCCGCCAGTTCCTCGCCGGTGGCCGGATCGAGCGTGGCATTGCCGAAGCGCGCGCGGCGCGGACGCTGCTCGCCCTGCCTGGCCGGGTCGGCAGGCGGCGGCGCCCACATGGTGCGCAAGGTCGGTTCGCGCTCGCTGGGCAGGGTGATGATCCAGCGGTCGCTTTTGGGGGCACGCTGCTCCAGGAAGGCCACGGCATTGGCGGTGGCAGCGGCTGGCGCCACCTGGCGCGCCATCGACTGATGAACTTCGGGCTTCATCCACAGCGTGATCTCGTCCTTGTAGTACGAGGCGGTACCGGTGCAGAACACCAGGAACAGGATCCAGCCGGCCAAGAGGCCGGTCCAGGTGTGCAGCCATGCCATCGACTGGCGCAATCCTTCCTTCATGCCGCACCTCCGGTGAAGGCGCCCATTGCCAGCACCACGGCGCCGGGCAGCAGCGACGCGAGGAGCAGGCCGGTCCAGGCGCGCAGCGCGCTGGCGCAGGCGAACACCCACATCACCGCCACCGGATACACCACGAAGGCGGTCAGGGTACCGGTCATTGCCGCTTCGGCGCGGGTGGTGGGCAGGGTGAGGGCGAGGGCGGCGGCGACCAGCGCGGACAAGCCATAGCCGCCGGCGATGGCGGCAACAGTGCGCGACAACACGCCCGCACGGTAACGAATGGTAGGGGCCATACAACTTCCTTCAGATGCACGCTTGAAGCGCTAAATGCGAATAATTCTCGTTCATTATTGCAGTGTTGTCAATGAGGAAGTAGTTGCCGCGATTGGCTCACGAACGTGATTTTTTTGGCCGGCGTATGCCATGGTTTGAGCTGTGACTATAATCAATGGACCATAAAACTACATGAAGAGACCCATGAAAATATTCGCTCCCTTGCTGCTTGCCCTGGCGTCTGCACCGGCCTTCTCCGCCACGTATTACGTCGCGCCCAATGGCAACAACAGCAACGCCGGCACTCAGGCCGCGCCGTTCGCCACCATCGCGCGCGCGCAAACCCAGGCCCAGCCCGGCGATACGGTGTACCTGCGCGGCGGCCGCTATGCCTACACCGCCGGCGTGGAAAGCTGCGCCAGCCGCACCGCCATCGTCAACGCCATCACGCTCGACAAGAGCGGCGCCGAAGGGCGGCCGATCCGCTACTGGGCCTACCCGGGCGAAAAGCCGGTGTTCGACTTCTCGGCGATGAAAGACGACTGCCGGGTCAAGGGCTTCAATGTCACCGGCAGCTGGCTGCATTTGAAGGGGCTGGAAGTGACGGGCGCGCCGCAGCAGCCGGGCAACCGCCTCAATCACGAATCGTGGGGCATCTGGGTGAACGGCAGCCGCAACACCTTCGAGCAGCTCGACCTGCACCACAATATGGGACCGGGCCTGTTCATCCAGAACGGCAGCTACAACCTGGTGCTCAACAGCGACTCGCACCACAACTACGATCCGTACACGTCCAACGGCGCGGGCCAGAGCGCCGACGGCTTCGGCGCCCACATCAAGGCCAACAACCCGGGCAATGTGTTCCGCGGCTGCCGCGCCTGGGCCAACACCGACGACGGCTTCGACCTGATCAACGCGTTTTCGCCGGTGGTCATCGAGAACTCGTGGGCCTGGTCGCACGGCTACCTGCCCGGCACCACCACGCCGCTGCAGGCCGGTAACGGCAACGGCATCAAGGCCGGCGGCTACGGCGGCGCCTATGTATCGAACGGGGTAAAGCACACGGTGCGCTTCTCGGTGGCATTCAAGAACAAGGCGGCCGGTTTCTACGCCAACCATCATCCGCTGGCGCTGGACTTCTTCAACAACACGTCGTTTGACAACGGCTACAACTACGACATGCTGGGCATCTCGGCCGACGGCACGCCGGTCAACTTCGGCACGCTGCGCAACAATATCTCGTACAAGGGCCAGCAGTCGCGCAATATCGACGGCACCAATATGCGCTACAACTCGTGGAACCTGCCGGTCACGGTGTCCGACGCCGACTTCGACGACGTCTCCGCCACCGGCTGGGATGCGCCGCGCCAGGCCGACGGCAGCCTGCCGGTGCTGCGCGCGTACCGCCTGCGCACCGGCAGCGACTTGATCGACAAGGGCGGCGACGTCAACCTGCCGTTCCTGGGCGCCGCGCCGGACCTTGGCGCGTTCGAGAAGCAGTAAGGCCCCGGGCCGCCCATCCCCGCCATACGGCAGGGGGGCAAGCGGGCGGTCTTGCGCTAGACTGGTGTTTACTCACCAGCGGAGACACGACATGAGCGACGGCTGCCAACACTTCAACCAGATCCACACGCATGCCGCCAATACCAGCGGCTGCGAAGAGTGCATGAAAATGGGCGACACCTGGGTGCACCTGCGGGTGTGCCTGACCTGCGGCCACACCGGTTGCTGCGACCAGTCGAAAAACCGCCACGCCACCCGGCATTTCGAGGCCACCGGCCACCCGATCATGCGCTCAAAGGAGCGCGGCGAGACCTGGGGCTGGTGCTATATTGACGAGGAAATGTTCGACCCGATCTGACCTTCGATCCGACCTTGTCTGACAGGAGCTACATGCCCAAACCATTGTTTACGCTAGTTCTCACCATGGCCCTCGGGCTGGGCGGTGCCAGCGCCCAAGCGCTCGACTGCGCCAACGCCGTCAGCACGCCCGACATGAACGAATGCGCGGCGCGCACGCAAAAAGCAGCCGAGGCCAATCTCAACGCCACGTACCAGCGCGTGCTCAAGACCGTCACCGAGCGCAAGGTGCGCACCCAGTTCGTCGCCGCCCAGCGCTTGTGGATCAAGTATCGCGAAGCCGACTGCAATACCGTTCAGGCGCTGTACGGCACCGGCACCATCCGCACCGTGATGTATTTGGGCTGCCTGCAAAATCGGGCCGAGACCCGTGCTAAGGAACTCGAGATGTTGCAGGGCGACCGCTAGTTGCTAGCAGGCGCTCACGCTCAAGCGCATCAGGCAGATCGCCGGCGAAGATACCGGGCCGATGGTCGAATTGGTATCGTTCTACGCGCTGCAGGTAAGCAGCAGCACCGGCAACCAGACGCCGGAATTTACCTTGCGAGAGGGCACCCAGGCTTACTTTTACCTCAAGCGCGTCGCCGGCGGCTGGGCTATCGCCACCCCATCGGCGGGCTTCGCCGCGTTCCATAAAAATGGCAAGGTGCTGGCCACGTATCGCTTCAGCGCCCATCAGGCCGTGGTCGATGCACAACTGTATGAGACTTCGCAGCGCTGCATCTTCCAGGCCTTGCATGGTGACCGCACCTGCGATCCGAAGGTGGTCGCGTGGATCGACGCCACCCTTGCCAAGCCGGCCGCGAGTATCGAAAGTGACAGCACGCTCGAAAGCCTCGACGGCTTTTTCCAGCAGCATGCCGCGCTGGAGACGGCCGGGTTCCTTGATCATCCACTGCCTGCGGAGACGGTCGAACGGTTTCTCTCCAAGCCGGACATGCACGTGCAAATGTCGGCGCTGCGCGCCTTGCTGGTCAGCGATCATCGCGACAAGGCCGAGCGCCTGATGACGTTCGTGGAAGATGACAAGGCCAACGCCACCGCGCGCTGCTTGGCAGCGATGCTGCTGGTGGAAACCGGCGCGCACCAGATGAAGCAGCGCTTGCTGGACTACGCACCGCGCGCCAGCGATGCGGAGGCAGGACTGGGCATCGCCATCATGGACCAGCGCATTGGCACGCAATTTCCGTATACCGTGCGCAGCGCGGTCAAGATCGCGGCGCAGCAGCTGTGAGGCAGCGCGGCATCACGCCGCGCTGTTCTTTTTCCTGAACTGCGCCGCCTTGTAGCGGTTGCCGCACGAGGCCATGCTGCACCAGCGGCGCTTGTGCGACTTGGTGCGGTCGTAAAACCACAGGATGCAGTCGGGATGTTCGCACTGCCGCACCAGCGTGAAATCGCCTTCCACCAGCAACTGCGCCACCGCTTCGGCCACCGGGCCCAGTAGCGAAGCTACCGCGTCGCCGCGCGCGGTACGGGTGAGGGCCAGCTTGCCGTCCTCGCCGCGCGCCAGGTGCGGGGCGCCGAGGTAGGCGTGCAGGTAGTCGTTGAGCGCTGCGATATCTGTCTCGTCGGCAAGAGGAGCGCTGCCTTCTTCAGCGGTTTTGCGTCCCGCGATCAGCCGCCGCGCCAGCGTGCGCAAGGCCAGCGCCCGCGCCAGCAGCGCTGCGCCCCCGGCTTCCCCACTCGCCTGCTCACCTCGCTGACTCTCTGCCTGACCATCTGCCTGCCCGCCTGCCGGCTGCGCTGCTGCGATGCCTTGTCGCGCCAGCCACGCGCGCACAGCGTCGCCGCTACGCCAATAGTCCACTACCGCGCCGTCGCTGCGCGCCTCGGTGTTGAGCAAATCGAGCGCCAGATGGTCGCCCAGCAGCGGCGCTTCGTCGGTTGTCGTCGTCGGTTTCATTTAATAACCTTTAAAAATACAGTTGACAGGTTACTCTGGCCGCGCCATACTCGATCCAAGTAACCTTCTTAAAGCAATTATACAGGTTATAAAACCCATCCCAACCGGAGAACTATCATGACCACGTCCGCCAACGCCGCTGCCGCCATCATGGCTACAGCCTTATCCGCCCAAGCGGCGCCACCCGCCGTGCATCACCAGTCGCTGGAAGTCCAGGGCGTCAACGTGTTCTATCGCGAAGCCGGTCCTGCTGACAAGCCCACGGTACTGCTGCTGCACGGCTTCGGCGCCTCGTCTTACATGTTCCGCAACCTGATCCCGCAACTGGCGCATAAATACCACGTGGTGGCGCCGGACCTGCCGGGCTTCGGCCAGACCAACGTATTGCCAGGCACCGCGTTCGACTACACCTTCGACAATCTCGCCAGGGTGATCGACGCCTTCACGGTGGCCAAGGGCATCGACCGCTACGCCCTGTACGTGTTCGACTACGGCGCGCCGGTGGGCTGGCGCCTGGCGGTCGATAATCCGCACAAGATCACCGCCATCGTCAGCCAGAACGGCAACGGTTACGAAGAGGGATTGAGCGCCGGCTGGGCCGACATGCGCCGCGCCTGGGCCGCGCCCACGGCGGCCAACCGCGAGGCGCTGCGCCGCTTCAATACGCTGGACATGACCCGGTGGCAGTACACCGAAGGCGTGCGCGACACCACGCTGATCGCGCCCGAAACCTGGCAACTGGCGCATGCCGCGATCGAACGTATCGGCGTGGAAGTGCAGATGGATTTGCTGCTGGACTACGGCCAGAACATCCGGCAGTACGCGAAGCTGCACGAATTTTTCCGCCGCCAGCAACCGCCCCTGCTGGCCATCTGGGGCCAGAACGATCCGTTCTTCGTGCCGGCCGGCGCCGAGGCCTTCAAGCGCGATAACCCGAAGGCGCAAGTGCGGTTCCTCGACACCGGCCACTTCGCCATCGAGACCCACGGCGCGGAAATCGGCGCGGCGATGCTGGAGTTCCTGGACGGCGCGGCGGTCAGGTAACGCTAGCGTTGCTTGCTGCTGGCGAATTCCTCGATCTTGTGGGTGGCGCCCGACACCACCAGGATGTCGCCGGGCCGCACCAGTGTTTCCGGCAGCGCGTGCTGGAAGTCTTGGCCGGCGCGCTTGACGCCGACGATGGTCACGCCAAAGCGCGAGCGCACGTGGGCGTCCGCCAGGGTCTTGTTGTGGGTGAGGACGGGGGCGCGCAGCTTGGCGATGGCAAAGCCGTCGTCGAACTCGATAAAATCCATCATCCGGCCCGTGATCAGGTGCGCCACGCGCTCGCCCATGTCCACTTCGGGATACACCACGTGGTGGGCGCCGATGCGCTGGGCGATCTGGCCGTGTTCGGGCGTGAGCGCCTTGACCCAGATGTCCTTGATACCGAGTTCGGTCAGCACCATCAGCGACATCAGGCTGCTGGCCAGGTCGGCGCCGATGCCGACGATGGCGTGCGAAAACTCGGCCACGCCCAGCTGGCGCAGCACGCTGGCGTTGGTGGTGTCGGCCTGCACGGCGTGGGTGAGCTTGTCGGCCCACAGCTGCACCAGGTCGGCGTCGCGGTCGATGCCCATGACGTCGTGGCCCATGCGCATCAGCGACTCGGCCACCGAACCGCCGAAGCGTCCCAGGCCGATGACAACCACGCTGTCGCCGCTGGAAAACGAGAACTGCTCTGAAAAGATCTTACCCAACAATTGGATGCTCCTCTGCGTAACGATAAGGCATGCGGCGCCCGCCCAGCACCAGCGACGCGGCCAGCGTGATGGTGCCCACCCGTCCCAGGTACATCAGGAGCGTGAGCAGCAACTGGCCGGAAGCGGGAAGCTGCGGCGTGATGCCGGTGCTCAGGCCCGCGCTGCCGAAGGCCGAGATTACCTCGAAAATGATCTGATCGGTCGGAAAGTCGGTGACCGCCAGCAGCACCATGGTGCCCGCCACCACGACCGCGCTGCCCATCACCACCACGGTGATCGCCTGGCGCTGGGCGGCAGCGCCGATGCGCCGGCCGAACGCTTCGGTATCCGAGTGGCCGCGCACCTCGGCCAGCACCAGCAGCACCAGGATCGCCACCGTGCCCACCTTGACGCCACCGGCCGTGCCGGCGCTGCCGCCGCCGATGAACATCAGAAAATAGTGCAGCGCCAGCGATTCCTGGGTGAGGGCGCCGATATCGACCGCATTGAAGCCGGCCGTGCGCGCCGCCACCGACATGAACGAGGCGCCCAGCAATTTATCGGGCACCGACAGGCCGCCGAGCGTGCGGGCGTTGTGCCATTCGGCCAGCAGGATCGCCACCATGCCACCGACCAGCAGCAGCGCGGTGCCGGCCAGCGTCAGCTTGGTGTGCAGCGACCAGTGGCGTCGACCGTGAACACCCCAGCGCCAGCGGTTTCGAATGTCGTGCAGTACCGGAAAGCCCACGCCGCCCACCACGATGGCCAGCATCATCGGCAGCAGCACCAGCGCATCGCCGGCGTAGCGCACCATGCTGTCGGCGTGGATCGAAAAGCCGGCGTTGGTGAACGCCGAGACGGCATGGAATGCGCCGCTCCACGCGGCCTCGCCCCAGGGCAGGTCGTAGCCGTAGCGCAGGCGCAGCGTCAGCACGGCCGCGATGATCAACTCGGAAGCAAACGTCACCACCAGCACCAGCCGCGCCACGGCTGCGACATCGCCCAGGCCGAGGGTACGGGTTTCCATCTGCGTCATCAGCTTGGTGCGCAGGCGCAGCGAACCGTTGACCAGCAGGCCAAGCAGGGTGGCGGCGGTCATCATGCCGAAGCCGCCGCACTGGAACAGCAACATGATCATGCCCTGACCGAAGCCCGACCAGTAGGTGCCGGTATCGACCACCGCCATGCCGGTCACGCACACCGCCGAGACGGCGGTGAAAAACGCCACCAGCACCGGCGCGCCATCGGGCCCCGAGCGCGCTGCCGGCAGCATCAGCACCAGCGTGCCAACGACGATCCCAGCCAGGAAGCCGAGGGCTACCGCGCGCGCAGGGTGCAGCACTGTTCTCATGGGGATCAGGGAGGATTGGTGGTGGGGCGCCGATTATACCGAGAACCGGGACTTGATAACGGATTGAAGCCGACCCTGGAGGGTGTCCAAATTTTCATACATGGGGCTGGCATAGCTCTACCGATTTCTGCTCACATTCCATTGCCAGAGCTATGTTTCTTTAAGAAAATTTGTTTGAATTCAAAGGCTTGCAGGACTCATATCGTTTCTTAATAGCTGGCATAACGATTGCTATTCCCCCATACCCCGGGCGCCGACCCTGGGACTAAAACTTGGAGGAATACATGAAAAAGAAACGTCCATTAACCCTGTACATCCTGGTCGCGATGGTGCTCGGGGTCGCGGTGGGTTACGGTTGCCACGAAGCGATCACCGATAAACAGCTGAGCGCCCAGATCGCGTCCCACATCTCCATCGTCACCGATGTGTTCCTCCGCCTCATCAAGATGGTGATCGCGCTGCTGGTGTTTTCCACCCTGACGGTCGGCATCGCCCACCTCGGTGACGGCAAGGCGGCCAGCCGCATCGGCGTCAAGGCCATGGGCTGGTTCGTGGTGGCGTCGCTGCTGTCGCTCACGCTGGGCATGGTGTTGTCGAACTTCCTGCAACTGGGTACCCATCTTGGCCTGCCGCTGCCGCCGGTCGATGCCACCACCGGCCTGAAAACCGCCGCGTTCACGCTCAAGGATTTCGTCAGCCACCTGGTGCCCAAGTCGCCGATCGAGGCGATGGCCAATAACGAGATCCTGCAAGTGCTGGTATTCTCGCTGTTCTTCGGCAGCGCCCTGAGCGCGCTGGGCGAGTCGGCGTCGAAGCTGACGTCCGCCATCGACCAGCTGGCGCAAGTCATGCTGCGCATTACCGGCACCATCATGAACCTGGCGCCGCTGGCTGTATTCGCGGCGATGGCGTCGGTGGTCACCACCAACGGCCTGGGCATCCTGCTCACTTTCGCCAAGTTCATGGGCGGCTTTTACCTGGGACTGGTGTGCCTGTGGGCGCTGCTGGTGCTCGGCGGCTACGCCTTCATCGGCAAGCGCATCTTCCGCCTGCTGGTGCTGATCCGCGAACCGTTCCTGCTGGCGTTTTCCACGGCCAGTTCGGAAGCGGCGTATCCGAAGATGCTGACCGCGCTCGAGCAGTTCGGCGTGCACCGCAAGATCTACAGCTTCGTCATGCCGATGGGGTATTCGTTCAACCTCGATGGCTCGATGATGTACTGCACCTTTGCCGTGCTGTTCATCACCCAGGCCTATGGCATCGACATGTCGCTCGGCACCCAGATCACCATGCTGCTGGTGCTGATGATCACCTCGAAAGGCATCGCCGGCGTGCCGCGCGCGTCGCTGGTAGTGATTGCCGCCACCCTGAACCAGTTCAACATTCCGGAAGCGGGCTTGCTGCTGTTGATGGGCATCGACCAGTTCCTCGACATGGGCCGTTCGGCCACCAACGCGGTCGGTAACGCCGTGGCCACCGCGGTGGTCGCCAAGTGGGAAGGCGCGCTCGATGAAGAGCGCCCGGAGCAGGTCGAAGCAATCAAGCACGCCGCATAAAACATAAAAACACCGGAGACAACATGAAACAACAGTTCGCCATCGCACTGGCCCTCGCTGCGGCTGCATCCACCGCCACCGCCCAATCCTCGGTCACCATCTACGGCGTCGCCGACGCCGGCCTGGTGCTCGAACGCGGCGGCCCGGCCGGCAATGTGCAGGCACTCGGCAGCGGCGTGGCCTCGGCTTCGCGCATAGGCTTCAAGGGCAAGGAAGACTTGGGCGGCGGCCTGACGGCGTCGTTCCAGCTGGAGAACGGTCACAGTATCGATACCGGCGCCGCCGGCCAGGGCGGCCTGCTGTTCGGCCGCCAGGCTTACGTGGCCTTGTCGAGCACCACGCTGGGATCGATCAGCGCCGGCCGCCAGTACTCGCCGTATTACAAGGCGCTGCGCGATGTCGCCGATCCGTTCGTGGTCGGCCTGGCCGGTAACGCCATGAACATGGTTGCCACCACCTCGCGCGTGGACAACTCGGTGGAGTACACGACGCCGCGCGTCAACGGCTTCTCGGCCGACGTGCTGTACGGCTTCGGTGAAGTACCGGGCGACACGGCAAAAAGCCGTACCGTGGGCGCAGCCGTCAGCTACACCGGGCCGGAGTCGTTGCCCTTGAACCTGGTGCTGGTCCACCATCAACGCGACAATGCACTGGCCACTGCGCGCAGCCGTTCCACCATGCTGGCCGCGCGCTACCGCGTGGGCAGCGTCACCACCCACGCATCGCTGTCGCACAACCAGGACCTGTTGCAGCGCGCCAGCAACGACGCGCTGATCGGCGCCACCGTGACCATGGGGCAGGGAAAATGGCTCGCATCCGCCATCTTTCACCGCGACCAGTCCACGCTGAGCCAGGACGCGCGCCAACTGGCCATCGGCTACACGCACAACCTGTCGCGCCGCACCGACGTGTACACCGCGTATGCGCATATCAGCAACCGCAATGGCGCCGTTTTCCACGTTGGCAATGCCACCGACAACGGTACCGGCACCGGCGGCTTCAACCTGGGCGTGCGTCATGTGTTTTAATAGCGGTCTTATTAAACTGGTTTAATCAAAGGGATCCATGCCGGCAGCGCAGAAAACGTCCTGGATGCGATTTTTGACGTTCGCGCTGCTGCTGGCGGCCGGCCTGGCGCTGGCCGTCGTCGCCGGCCGCTGGGCCGAGCACGCGGCCATCGAGCGCTTGCGCGAAGCCGGCGCCCAGCGCCTGCAAGGCTATGCGCTGGGCCTGGAAAACCTGCTGTTGAAGTACGACTTCCTGCCCGGCACCCTGGAGCTCAACAAGGACGTGATCGCGCTGCTCGCCGACCAGCGCGACGACGGGCTGCGGCGCGAGGTCAACACCTACCTCGAGAGCGTCAACAAGCTGTCGCGCGCCACCACCATCTACATCGTCAATTTGCAGGGCATTACCCAGGCGGCCAGCAACTGGCGCGCAGCCGACAGTTTTGTCGGCGACAATGTCGCCTTCCGCCCTTACGTGCGCGATGCGCTCAACGGCAAGCCGGGCGGCTTCTATGGCGTAGGCACCACCAGCCGCGAACCCGGTTATTTTTTCGCCCACGGCATCTACCGCGAAGGCCATATGCTCGGTGTGGCCGCGCTCAAGGTCAATATCGAAAAGCTGGAAGCGTCCTGGGTGCAGGGCCGCGATCGCGTGCTGCTGGCCGACGCCAACGGCGTTGCCATCCTGAGTTCCGTCCCCGAATGGAAATACGGCACGTTGGCCCCGCTGGCGCCCGAGGTACGGCGCGAGCTCGAACGCTCGCGCCAGTTCCACTCGCACTCGCTCAGGCAGATCGGCTACCGCGAACTGCGCCCGCTCGACGCGAACGCGAACACGGAAGCCGGTACCAGCATCGTGGCCGTGGACGGCGCGCCGGGCAGCGGCCGCATGCTGCGCCAGTCGCTGCACATCGGTGCGCGCGACTGGCAGTTCGTGTATTTTTCCGACCTGGGACCGGCCGAGGCCAGCGCACGCAGCGCCCTGGTTTTTGCCTGCCTGTCGCAGGCGCTGCTGGCCATGCTGGTGCTGTATGCGCGCCAGCGCCGCCGCCTTGGCCGCCAGCGCCTGCGCGCGCGCGAGGATTTGCAGCGCGCCTACGACGACCTGGAAACCATGGTGGCCGAGCGCACCGCCAGCCTGCAGCAGATGACCGAGAACCTGTCCGCAGAAAACCTGGTGCGGCGCAAGGCCGAGCAGCAACTGCGCCAGGCGCAGTCGGAGCTGATCCAGGCTGCCAAAATGGCGGTGCTGGGCCAGATGTCGGCAGGGATGACCCATGAACTGAACCAGCCCCTGACCGCGCTGCGCACCATGGCCGACAACGCGCGCGTGCTGATCGAACGCGGACGCCTGCCCGAGGCCAGCGCCAACCTGGCCACCATCTCGCAACTGGTGGCGCGCATGGGCCTGATCACCGGGCAGTTGCGCCAGTTCGCCCGCAAGACCGACGCCGGCTTACAGGCGGTGCCGGTGGCTGCTGCGATTACGGGTGCACTGTTCCTGGTCGAGCGGCGGGTGGAGCTGGAGCGCATCAATTTCCGCATGTCGATGCGGGACCACGACGTCCACGCGCTGTGCGACGGCAATCGCCTGGAACAGGTGCTGGTCAACCTGTTTACCAACGCGCTCGACGCCATGCAGGGCAGCGAGGTGCGCCAGCTGACCGTGACGGTGGAGCGCACCGACGAGCGGGTGATGATCGGCGTGGCCGACAGCGGCCCCGGGGTGCCGGCAGACATCCGCGCCCACCTGTTCGAACCATTTTTTACGACAAAACCGCAAGGGCAGGGCCTGGGCCTGGGGCTGGCGATCTCCGAGCAGATCGTACGTGAATTCGGCGGCCTGCTGCGCGTGGAAACCGCGCCGGCGGGTGGCGCCCGGTTTATCATTGAGCTGCCTTTGGCGGAGCGGGAGACAAACAATGCATGATATGAAAATTTTATTGGTTGAAGACGACGCCAGCGTGCGCGCCGGCAGCGCCCAGGCGCTGGACCTGGCCGGGCTGCAAGTGACGGACTTTCACGCGGCCGAAAACGCACTGGCGCAGATTACCCAGGGTTTTGCGGGCGTGGTGGTGACCGATGTGCGCCTGCCCGGCATGAGCGGGCTCGATCTGATGGCGGCGGTGCACGCCATCGACGCCCAGTTGCCGGTGATCCTGGTCACCGGGCACGGCGACATCAACATGGCGGTCAATGCCATGCGCGACGGCGCCTACGATTTCATCGCCAAGCCATATTCGTCCGAGCAGCTGGTGGACGTGGTGCAGCGGGCGCTGGAAACCCGGCGCCTGGTCCTGGAGGTGGCAGCGCTGCGCCACCGCATCGAGCATGGCGAGGGCATCGACGCGACGCTGCTGGGCGATTCACCGGCCATGCGCGACCTGCGGCGCCTGATCCTGGACCTGGCCGACGCACCGGCCGATGTGCTGATCTACGGCGAAACCGGTACCGGCAAGGAGATGGTCGCGCGCTGCCTGCACCAGTACAGCCGCCGCCAGAACAGGCACTTCGTCGCCCTCAACTGCGGCGCCATCCCCGAGAATATCTTCGAGAGCGAAGTGTTCGGCCACGAGCAGGGATCGTTTACCGGCGCGGCCAAGCGCCAGATCGGCAAGATCGAACATGCCGACGGCGGCTCGCTGTTCCTCGACGAGATCGAAAGCCTGGCCATGCCGTTACAGGTCAAGCTGCTGCGGGTGCTGCAGGAGCGGGTCGTGGAGCGGCTCGGCTCCAACACGCCGGTACCGGTCGATCTGCGCGTGATCGCCGCGTCGAAGGTCGATTTGAAGGAATGGTCGGACCAGCAGAAGTTCCGCAGCGATTTGTACTACCGCCTGAACCTGATCGTGCTGAACCTGCCGCCGCTGCGCGAACGGCGCGAGGACATCCCGCTGCTGTTCGAGCACTTCCTGCTGGGCGCGGCCGCCCGCTACCAGCGCGTGGTGCCGCCGGTGCCGGGACCGCTGATGCAGTCGCTGATGGCGCACGACTGGCCCGGCAATGTGCGTGAACTGCGCAATATCGCCGAGCGGTACGCATTGGGCCTGTCGAGCGGTGCGGACGGCCTGTTGTCGGTGAAAAACCTGGCGCCGGTGCCGCTGGCGGACCAGGTGGGCGGATTCGAGCGGGCGGTCATCGAGCAGGAGTTGCGCAAGGCGGGTGGCAGCGTGACGGAGGTGAGCGTGGCGCTGGGCGTGCCGAAGCAGACCCTGTATTACAAGATGCAGAAGTACGGCTTGACGTCGGACGAGTACAAGAACCCGTAAAGCAGGCCATTGTGCACAATTCGTCATCGTTTGCGCGCCGGCCATGCAAGACGAGAGCGCAGGCGGCGCGGTAAATTACGGGCTGATTCCCTGTTCGAGGACCAGCCATGCACGTACCCGTTCCGTTTCGCCACCGCCGCCTGTTATTGAAGGGCGCTGCCAGCCTCGGACTGGCCGGGTGGGGCGCCAAAACCGTCGCACGGGCGGCAAGTACAGGTGAGCCATCGGCCGCGATTCCCGGTTCGGCGCGCGCCGTGCCGCTGTCGGCGGTGCGGTTGCTGCCATCGGTGTATGCGGACGCGGTGCTCGCCAACCAGGCTTACCTGCTGCGCTTGAGCGCCGACCGCTTCCTGCACAACTATCACAAGTTCGCCGGTCTGCCGGTCAAGGGCGCCATCTACGGCGGCTGGGAGTCGGACACCATCGCCGGTGAAGGGCTGGGCCACTACCTGTCCGCGCTGGCGCTGATGCATGCGCAGACCGGGGATGCGGCATTCAAGCCGCGCATCGATTACATCGTGGCCGAACTGGCGCGCGTGCAGCAGGCGCAGGGCGACGGCTATATCGGCGGCTTCATGCGCAAGCGCAAGGACGGCACCGTGGTCGATGGCAAGGAGATCTTCCCCGAGATCATGCGCGGCGAGATCCGCTCGGCGGGGTTCGATCTCAATGGCTGCTGGGTGCCGCTGTATAACTGGCACAAGGTGTTCGCCGGCCTGTTCGACGCCCACACTTACACCGGCAACACGCAGGCCCTGCAAGTCGCCATCGGGCTGGCCGGCTACCTCGCTACCGTCTGCGCCGCGCTCGACGACGACCAGTTGCAGCAGGTGCTGGCCTGCGAACACGGCGGCATCAACGAGAGTTTTGCCGAACTGTATGCGCGTACGCACGACCGCCGCTGGCTGGCGCTGGCCCACCGGCTGTATCACAGGAAGGCGCTGGAACCGCTGGCGCGCGGACGCGACGAACTGGCCAACCTGCACGCCAACACCCAGATCCCCAAGCTGCTGGGCCTTGCGCGCCTGCACGAGGTCGATCCGAATCCCGGCTACGCCGAAACCACGCGCTTTTTCTGGCAGCGCGTAACGCAGCACCACAGCTACGTGATCGGCGGCCACGGCGACCGCGAATATTTTTCCGCGCCCGACACCATCGCCGCCCACATCACCGAACAGACCTGCGAGGCCTGCTGCAGCTACAACATGCTCAAGATGACGCGCCAGCTGTTTGGCTGGGCGCCGCACGCCGCCTACTTCGATTACTACGAGCGCACCCACCTCAATCACATCCTGGCGCACCAGAATCCGCGCACCGGCATGTTCACGTACATGACGCCATTGATGTCCGGCGTGGCGCGCGAATATTCAAGCGAGGAAAACGACTTCTGGTGCTGCGTGCTGTCCGGCATGGAGAGCCACGCCAAGCACGGCGACTCCATCTACTGGGAAAACGGCGACACCCTGTTCGTCAACCTGTACATCCCGTCCAGGGTGCACTGGCGCCAGGCGGCGGCCACCCTCCAGATGACCACGCGCTACCCGTACGAAGGCGACATCGACATCGCGATCGAGCGCATCGCCGCGCCGCGCGCCACCACGCTGGCGCTGCGCCTGCCGGCATGGGCCGCCAACCACACGCTGCTGGTCAACGGCAAACCGTACCATGCCGCGCGCGGCCATGGCTATTTGCTGCTGCGTCGGCGCTGGAAAGCGGGAGACAAGGTGCGGCTGTCGCTGCCACTCGAATTGCGCCTGGAAGCGGCGGCCGGCAACGGGCAGGTGCAAGCGCTGTTGCGCGGGCCGATGGTGCTGGCAGCGGACCTGGGGCCGTCGGAGCAGCCGTTCGACGGCCTGGCGCCAGCGCTGGTGGGCGCCGACATTCTCGGTGCCTTCAAGCCGGTGGACAGCAAGAGCGCCACCTACCGTAGCGTGGGCAGCGGCCGGCCCGGCGACATGACATTCAGGCCGTTCTTTTCGCAGTACGAGCGCCGTGCGGCCGTGTACTTCAACGCCTACACGGAACCGCAGTGGGCTGACTCTGAAGCAGCATTCCGCAAGGAAGAGGCCAGATTGAAGGCGCTGGCGGCGCGGTCGGTGGACGTGATGCACCTGGGCGAAATGCAGCCGGAGCGCGACCACGACCTGCAATCGGAGATCTCATACCCGGTGTCATACCGCGGCCGCATGGGGCGCGACGCCCGCACCGGCGGCTATTTCAGCTTCCGCCTCAAGTGCGGCGACGGCCCGCTGGTGCTGCAGGCCAGCTATTGGGGCGAGGAACGCAACCGCGACTTTCATATCCTGGTCGATGGCGTGCGCGTGGCGCGGGTGAGGCTCGATGCCAGCCATGCCGGCGTGTTTTTCGATGAAGACTACCCGGTGCCGCCAGTCCTCACGAAGGGCAAGCAGGCGATCACCGTGCGCTTCGAGCCGGAACCGGGCCACACGGCCGGCCCGGTGTTCGGCGTGCGTCTGTATCGGGCCGAGTGATCAGGCGTCGTTGCACTCGCTGTGTACCGGTTGCAGATCGGCCGCGATGATGGCGGCGTTTTCCGGGTAAAACGGGCGCAGCGCTTCGACCAGCACGTGCGGCGTCGAGGGCGACGAAAACACCAGCACATCGCCCGGCTGGCACTTGGCGATCGCCACTGCCAGCGCCTGCTGCACGTCGTCGATTTGCACGGCCGTGCCGTCGCCGCTCAGTTGCTGGCGGATGCCTTCCACGATCAGGGCTCCGGTCTGGCCATCTGCA
Source organism: Duganella zoogloeoides (assembly GCF_034479515.1). NCBI lineage: Bacteria > Pseudomonadati > Pseudomonadota > Betaproteobacteria > Burkholderiales > Oxalobacteraceae > Duganella > Duganella zoogloeoides. The sequence goes on along the minus strand of NZ_CP140152.1, from coordinate 3,632,902 downwards.
CGGCCGCGCCGGTTGGACTGATAGACGATCAGTTCGTTGAAGTCGATCGCGCAGCTGCGGCCTATGTCGCGCAGGTCGGCGTCGCGACGGTCGCCGGGGGCGGTCACCACGCCGATCACCTTGCCAGCGGTGCCTGTTCCAGTCGCGGCCAATGAACGGGCCATCTTGCCCAGCGCGCGGTAGGCGGCCGGGTTGTGGGCGTAATCGATCACCAGCGTGCCCTTGCCGATGCTGTAGATATTCGCGCGCAGCGGGTTGTTATGGCTGTCCGACACGAATGTGGTCAACGCCTCGGCGATCCTGGGCAGCGTGAAATCGCTGGCGATCAGTGCCGCAGTGGCCGCCAGCGCGTTGGCGATGTTGAACATGGCGTGGCCCTGCACCGACATCGGCATGGCCGCCGTGCTGACCAGCGCCTCGTGGCGGCTGCCGTGACCGATCATCAGCACGCCGCCCTGCAGCCAGGTGGCGCGGCCACCTTGTTGCAGGTGGGTGAGCAGCACCGGATGTTCGGGATCGAGCGAGAAGTACAGTACTTCCACGCCTTCCTCCACCTGCGACGCCATGCGCACGCAATACGGGTCTTCCGCATTGAGCACCACCGCGCGGCTGGCGGTGCGCGCCACCACGGCTTTGACTTCAGCCAGATCGTCCAGCGTTTCCACGCCGTCCATGCCCAGGTGGTCGGCGCTCACATTCAATACCACGCCCACGTCGCAGCGGTCGAATGCCAGGCCGCGCTTGAGGATGCCGCCGCGCGCCGTTTCCAGCACCGCGAAGTCCACTTCCGTGGACGTGAGCACCTTGCGCGCCGACCAGTAGCCGGAGCAGTCGCCCTGATCGACGCGCACGCCGTTGATGAACACACCTTCGGTGGTGGTCAGGCCGGTGCCCAGCCTGGCCACGCGTGCGGCATGACCGAGCAGCAGGGTGGTGGTGGTCTTGCCATTGGTGCCGGTGACGGCAACGACCGGGATGCGGCCATTCCCCTTGCCGTACATGGCTTCCACGATGGCGTCGCCGGCGTCGCGCGGCTGGCCGCTGCTCGGGTACTGGTGCATGCGGATGCCGGGCGCGGCGTTCACTTCGATGATGCCGCCATCCTGCTCATCGAGCGGCACGCCGATGTTGCGGCAGATGATGTCGATGCCGGCGATATCGAGCCCGATGGTGCGCGCGGCGCGGATGCAGATCTCGCGCGTGGACGGATGCAGCAGGTCGGTCGCATCCTCGGCCGTGCCGCCGGTGGACAGGTTGGCGTTGCCGCGCAGGGCGACCACGATGCCCGCCGGCGGTACGCTGTCGAAGGTGTAGCCTTGCTTTTTCACCAAATCTTCGGCGATCTGGTCGAGCCGCATTTTGGTCAGAATATTGGTATGGCCGTCGCCGCGCGCCGGGTTGAGGTTTTCGTGCGCCACCAGTTCGGCGATGGTGCGGACGCCGTCGCCGGTCACTTCCGGCGGGCGGCGGCGCGAGGCGGCTGCCACCTTGCCGCCGGTGACCAGCACGCGGTAGTCGTGACCTTCGAGGTATTTTTCCACGATTACGCGGCGGCTGTAGCCGCGCGCGTGTTCGAACGCGGTTTCGATCTGGTCCGCGGTGACGCACACGGTGGTCACGCCCTTGCCCTGGTTGGCGTCGAGCGGCTTGATGGTGACCGGCACACCGATACGGCGCGCTGCGCGCTGGGCCTGCTCCACGTCGGTGACCAGGCGCCCGCGCGGTACCGGCACGCCGGCTTCGGCCAGCAGGGTCTTGGTCAGCTGCTTGTCGCTGGCGATGTTCGCCGCCACCAGCGACGTATTGCCGGTGACGGTGGCCTGCAGCCGCTTCTGGCGCGAGCCCCATCCCAGCTGGAACAGGTTGGCTTCTTCGGTCAGGCGCAGGCTCGGAATACCGCGCCGGGTGGCAGCGTCGATGACGGCGGCGGTGCTGGTGCCGATAGCGCGGCGCTCGGCGTGGTCGCGTAGTTCGGCCAGCGGTTCTTCCAGGTCGAATGGCTGGTCGCGGGCCAGCGCGGACACCAGCTCCAGCGCGAGGGCGAAGGCTTCCTGCGCCACCTGCTCGAACTGGTAGCCGCAGACGACGCGGTAGCGGCCCGGTTGTCCTGCGATCGGCGTCGAACGGCCGAATCCCACCGGCGCGCCGGCCAGGGTTTGCAGTTCCAGCGCCACGTGTTCGACCACGCGCGCCATGTAGGTGCCTTGTTGCAGGCGCTGCACGAAACCGCCCGGCTTGCCGGGCGGTGAATAATGTTGGCCAAGGGTGGGGATCAGTTCCAGCAGCGCGGCGCTAAAGTTGGGCAGGGCGCTGGTGCTCACGCCCTGCAAGTCGGCCAGGTCGATCACGGTGAGCAGGCACCGCGCGCTGCTGTAGAGATTGGGGCCACGCAGCACGCGTTGTTCGATGATGTTCATGACAGGGTGTTCCTATGGGTGACGATATGCATAAAATGTGCGAGCGGCGCCGGGGCTTCGATAGTCTTGTAGCGCGAACCGGAAGGCAGCAGGTGCAGCCGGACGTCGATCAATTCCGGACAACCGTGCTGCGGCAGGTCGGCGATGTTGGTGATGGTGTCGCGGCCGTCGGCAATGGTGACGGCGCCATCGCCGATCACCTCGATACCGGAACCCGGCGTGACGATCAGCGCCGTATCTTCATCGATGCCGATGCCGAGCAAGTGCGGATTGGCGGCAACGATGGTGAGCAGCCGCGCGAGCCGGTGGCGCTGCGAGAAATGCTGGTCGATCACCACGCGGTTGACCAGCCCCAGGCCCGCACCCAGGTGCACCGCGCCCTTTTCGGGATGCAGATCGGTCTTGCCGTCGGCAAGCATGTGGTTGGACATGGCCGACGCGCCAGCGCTGGTGCCGGCAATCACCGCGCCGCGTTCGATCAACGCGCGGTGCATGGCCTCGTCGGCCAGCGTGCCGCCGATGATGGCCATCAGGCGCTTCTGGTCGCCGCCGGTCATGAAGATGCCGTCGGCCTGTTCGATTTCCGCGACCAGTGCGGGGTTGTTGGCATCGGCGCGCGAGTCGAGATGCAGGTGCTTGCGGGCGGCGACGCCCAGGTCGGCGAACGCCGTGTCGTACATCTCCCATACCTTGTCAGGTACGCGGCTGGCGGTGGTGATGACGACGAGACGGCGTCCGGCGCCGCCGGCTATTTCGACGAAGCGGGTCAATACATTCTTGTCATCGGTGCGGTCTTCGCCTCCGCCTATGATCATCAGGTGGCCTGTACTCACGCTTGTATCCATCCTCACGCCAGCAGTTGGCGGAAGATGCGGGTGGCCATCAGGCCGGAGGCGCTGTGGTGGCGTGCCGGCGACATCAGGTCGATCAGCATGGTCATCGCCGCAGGCTTGCTGCCGGCGGCGGCCAGGCGCTGTTCCAGGCGGCGCAGTTCCGAGCCGCCATCGCCGGCATCGAGGTCCGCTTCGCGCGCCGGATGGTGGCGGATCACGCCGCGCGGCTTGTTGGCATTGGGGCGCGTGACCGCGCCGCCACCCAGCGTTTCCATGGCGCGCTGGCGGGCGCGGAAGCTGATCACGCGCGCGCCCGTGGCAGGTGCTTGCGCTGTCGCTGTGCGTGGCGTGGCGATCCAGTCGCGCAAAATCTGCTGTTCATAGCCGCTGAACACTCCGAACATCTCGGCGCGCTCGCTCTGGATCAGTTTCCAGAAGCGGCTGTTCTCGGCCGGTTCGCCGCGCTTGATCCAGCCGGCGTTTTCCAGTTCCAGCAGCATGTGCGGGATTTGCGTGGGCTCGGCCAGCCAGTCGTTGATGCTGCGGCCCGCCACGCGGCAGTAATCGGAGTGCATGTTCTGGCCGACCACGCTTTTCTCCTGCATGATCTGCACCAGTTCCGCTTCCAGGTCGAATTCGCTGATGACCGACGTGGTGCACGCGCCCAGGTCGTTGAGGCGATAGCCGTCGAGCATGCGGCGCTGGAAGTCGGCCGGGTCGGCGGCGTTGGCCATCAACTGCTGCACGCCTTGCAGCGCCTTGTGGGCGTGGCCGGTGCCCGCATTGTCCACCGTGATGTGCAGGGTGAAGTAATAGGGGTCGATGCCCAGCTCGTTGAGTTCGTACGACGTGATCAACAGGTGCAGCGGCAGCTGTTCGTAACCGAGGTTGTAGCCGACGATTTCGGGCAGGTAGTGTTCGGCGTCCGCCGCCAGCGCCAGCTGGATCGCGCCCTGCACGAACTTGTCGTCGTCGAGGCCGCGCCACTGGTCGCATTCGAGGCCGGCCAGCAGCTTCTTGTACAGGACCACGTGGTTTTTTTCGGCGATGCCGTCGCCCAGTTCTTCCAGGTATGTTTGAATCAGTGGACGGAAATCGGCGTCTTCCCAGCGATCGAGCAAGGCAAACAGCCAGGCGCCATCGACCAACTTGGTTGGTGCGACCGCCTTGATGAAGTACATCGCGTGGGATTTGCTGGCGAAGTAGCGGCGCGGGGCGCCGCTGCGCCGGGCGTCGAGATAGTCGCGGTACTGCTGGCCGACGGCCACGCTGCGCGCGCGCATCCACTCGCCCATCTCGGTGACGTCGGCCGGCACGTCGTCTTGCAGCGCGCGCGCCGCTTGCAGCTGGCGGTCGAGATAGCCGCGGGCAGTATCGCGGTGCTCGGTCAATGCGCCGTGCTCAAGCAAAAAATAAAGTTCTTTCGCCGATGGCGTGGAGGACGCCGAAGGCGCTGAAGACAACAATGGCGCGAGGGAGGTTTGCATGGGAGGCCCGGAAACTGGTTTATTTGATGCATTATCCCGGGCGGGGGGAAGGCGTGATATCGGTGCTCCCCCTGAGGCTGTGTAAGACGATGATTACACGTATTGCCTCAGGGGATCAGTACTTACTTTTTGCTGGGAACCGGCGTGACATTCTGCGCATCGGGCACCGGCTTCTTGGCCTGCACGTTACGCGTTGCGGACGGCGATTGCGCCAGGTTGCGGGTGCGGGTAGCGTCGGCCAGCGCCGCAGCGCAATTGACCGGTTCCACCTTGCTGACGTTAATCAAAGGCAGCAGCGCAGCCAGCGGATTGACCACGGACGCCAGTGCCACGGCCGCGCCACCTTTCAACGCCAGTGGGCCGACATGCGGTCCCACTTTCGGGTCGGTAAAGGTGCCCTTGGCGTACAGCGGCGTGCGCAGCGTGATGATGCGGGCGCCCTTGGTCTGCGGCTTGACGTCGAGGTCCAGCTGCTCGGTGGCCAGGTTGACCGAACCCGTGACATTGATCACGGCTTCGTCGGTATCGACCACGAAGCGGCGGATTTGCGCATTGCCGCGTTCCACCACGAAGTCGCCGGCGCCGCAGTTGAGCTCCACCTGCTTGTCGCCGAACAGTTTGACGAACACCAGGTTGGCCACGTTCAGGCCCGCCGCTTCGAGGATGAATTTGCTGACCGTGCCGTCGCTGACAGTGGCGCCCAGTTCACCGTCGGACGTGGCCAGCATGGTCGATACCGAATTGCCCTTGCCAGCGAGCGCCACGTCGGCGTTGACTTCACCCACGCTGGCCTGCATCGATTCCAGCTTGGGAAACAGCTGCTTGATTTTCAGGTGGCGCGCGGCCGCCCGCATCTGGGCATCGATGGTGTTGTTGCGGCCATCGAGGCGGATGTTGGATGTGACGGTGCCGCCGGCCATGCCGAAGTTGAGCGGCGTGAGGGTGAGCACCTTGTCCTTCATGCGGATGTGGGTTTCCACGTCGGTAAATGGAATGTCGGCCGTGCGTACCAGTTTTTTACCGGTGAACTTGACGTCGGCATCGAGCGCGTCCCATTTCTCGGTGTTGAACTGCTCGACCGGCAGGGCCTTGCCATTTGGCTGGACTTTTTTCTGGCCGCGCGCCGCCTTGTCTTCGTTGGAGTCGGCGCCGATGGTAGGGCCCAGGTCTTCAAGGCGCAGCTGTTTCGACTGCACGGCGCCGGTCAGTAGTGGCCGCGGTTTGCGCACGCTGTATTCGAGCGTGCCCTCGAGGTCGCTGCCGCCCACGGTGCCGGTGAAATTGCGATAGGCCCAGTTCCAGTCCGCGCCGGCTTTCTTGCCGACCAGGCGGCCACGGGTGGCATACGGCGGCGTGGCCGGCAGCAGCACGCCGGTGATCGTGTACAGGTCGGCCATCGAGGCGCCGGCCAGCGACATATTGAGGTCGATGCCGGCCAGCGAACGCGGATCGGTGATCACGCCTTCCAGGGCCAGCTTGTTCTTGCCGGCGGCAGCATTGGCCTGGATCGGAAACTTCAGGTGGTCCTGCTGCAGCGAAAGTACGTTGCCGGTCTTGCCGCCGCCGACGATCTTGGCGTCGCGGTAGGTGCCGCCCAGGATGAAGCGCAGGCCGTAAATCTTCGCTTCGTCACCAGACAAGGTTTCCGCCTTGGCGTTGACATCGAGATCGATGCCACGGTCGATATAGCGCGCCGTACCCTCGCTCAGCTGCACGCGGTCGATATTGACCTCCCACTCGGAAGGGCCGTTGTCCTTGAAGGTCCAGGTATTGGTGCCATCGGCGCGGCGTTCTGCTGCCACGGCCAGTCTTTCCACGGCCAGGTCGGAGATGTGCGCCTCCTTGTGCAGCAGCGGCAGCAAGTGGATGCCGGCCGCCACGTTGCCCACGCTGACCAGCTGCGGCCCGGCCTTGGTCCATTCCGGGTTGGCGATGTGGACGTCGGCAGCGTTGATCTGCGGCCTGGGCACGTAGTGGCGCCAGCCGGTTTCGTTCGGTTCCTTCCACTTGAAGCGCACGCTGAGATCGCCCTTGATGGCGAACTCGCGTCCGATACTTTCCGACACCTTGTTGTTGATGTAGGGCTTGGCGCGATTCCAGTCGAACGTCAGGATGAAGATGACGACCGCCACCAGCAGCAGCACGAGGAAGCCGACGATCGCAAGGAAAATATTGAGTGGGCGTGATTTTGTCATGGCCTCATGGTAGGCCTGGCAACGCCCCATTAATGTGCGCTTCACCACATACGCGCAAGGTTGGTTGCCGCAAGGCTAACTATTGGTCAGCAGGTGCGCGCGCAGCAGCTCGCGTTCGACCGGTTCCGGGTTGCCAATGTAGCGCAGCTTGCTGCCGGTTTGCATGGCCACCGGCAGGCCGTCGCGGAACAGGATGCGGTTGCCGGCCAGCGCCGGCACCTTGTCGCCGGGGAGCAGGGTGCCGCACAGGTTGAGCGGATCGATGCCGGACAGGCACACGTAGGCGCCATCGTGCGGACGGCGCCGCATGTCGCGCAGCAGCGGAATCGCTTCGGGCAGCGCGAACTGTTCCCCCGACAGTCCGGCCACGAAGCGCCCGCCACGGATGTCGCCGCGTGCTTCGAGCCGGTGATAGACGGGCAGCAGTTCGCGCCAGGCCGGCATCCACGACGCCTCGCGCTCGAGCAGGCGCCAGAACATCACGCCGTAACGGCGCAACAAGGTCATGGCGATGTGCTCGAGCGTGTCGGGATCGGTGCGTGGCCGGCGCGCCGGCGGCGCCGGCTTTTTCGCGGCGATGGCTGACACGGGATCGCCGGCGGCGGCTATCTCGCTGGGCCGTTCGACGATGGTGACGCCGTCGGTGCGGCGCACCAGCGCCCAGCGGCCGGCTTCTTCCATCGCCGGCCCGGCGCCCACCATGCCGCGCCGGCGGCGCTTATCGAGCGCGTTGCGCCTGGCTGCCGGCGCCAGCATGGCGCGCAGGCCGGCATAGCTGTCGGCATTGACCAGGCCCGTGGCCACCAGTTCGCCCAGCGCGGTTTCCAGCTCCGCACCGAGCAGGCGGGCGTCGCGCGCCAGTTCGTCGAAGAACATCGCGCCTTCGCTGCGCAGCGCAGCCAGCACCCGCGCAGCGCGGGCCGATACGGTGATCTCGCCGGCCACCGCCGGCAGCGCGTGCCACAGCGCCAGTTGACGGCGGGGCAGCAGCACCAGCGGCGTGCCGCGCACCGGGCCGCCGGCGGCGGAAGCTGGGGCGCCCACGCGGGTCCAGACGATCTTGCCGGCGCGGCACAGGTCGTCGAGCCAGGTGTTCGAATAGTCGTCCACGCGCAAGGCCAGCAGGTCGCTTTCCCAGCCGCCTGCCGCCGCCTCGTAGCCTTCGAGCTGCGCCAGGATCTGCGCCAGCGCGTCCTGACCACTGAGCTGGTTCCCCTCGGACAGGTGCTGCCAGTCGAACAGGAAGCGCATGAAGTCCTGGCGCTCGACCGGCTCGATCTCGCGCCGCAGCCGCTTGATGGTGTAGCGGTGGATGCGCGCCAGCAGGTGGCGTTCCACCCATTCCTCGTCCTCCGCACCGGGCGTGAAGCGGCCGCGCATGACGTAGCCTTCGCTCTCCAGCCGGGTGAGCGCGATGGTCGCTGTCGATGCATGCAAACCCAGCGGGGCGGCGATGGCGGCGATGGTTTGCGGGCCGAAGCCGCCCTGGCGCGCGCGCAGCAGTTCCACCAGCGCGCTGTCGCGGGTCCACGCTTCGTCGTCAAGGTGGGCCGGTGGCGGCGCCAGTAGCGGCGTGGCCAAGGCATGCGGATACGCCGCTTGCAGGCAGGCCAGCCGTTCGAGCGCCACCCACAGCTGCGTGTCGCCATCGGCCAGCAGCGTGGCGCGTCCGCCGGCCACCAGCGTTTGCAGCCAGCCGGCCCAGCCGGCGTTGGCGCTGGCCTCGTCCTGCGTAATGGCGGCCAGGGCGACCAGCGCCTCGTGCATCTCGTCGCTGCTCCGTACATCGGGCCACGCTTCCTGTGCCACCGCCTCGATGGCGCCAGCGTCCAGCGCGCCCAGGTCGTCGGTGGAGGCGGGGTCGGTCCAGCGGCGGTTGAGCACTGCCTGGGTGCGGCGCTCTTCCAGCGGCGCGTCGTCCAGAAAGGCGTAAGGGCGGGCGTTGAGGATTTCCATCGCCAGCGGCGACGGCGCCGGCAGGTCGCGGGCCAGCAGCCGTACCTCGCCCGCCTCCATGCGCCGCAGCAGGGCCAGCCAGCCTTCGCTGTCCATCGCTTCGTGCAGGCAGTCGTCCAGCGTCTGGTCCACCAGCGGGTGGCTCGGCAGTTCGCGTTCGCCGACGATATTTTCCAGGCACGCCGCCTGGTCGGGGAACACGGCAGCGAGCAGGTCGTCGCTTTTCATTCTTTGCAGCTGTGGCGCGACCTTGCGTCCACCGGCGTAACGCGGCAGGGCCAGCGCGGTGGTGGCGTTCCAGCGCCACCGCACGTTGAACAGCGGCGCGTCGAGCAGCGCCTGCACCAGGACCTGCTCGGCGGTGGCGGCGCGCAGGTAGCGCCATACCTCGTCGAGCGGGAAGCTGTGGCTCTCGGACAGCGACAGCACGATGGCGTCTTCGGTGGCGGCGGCCTGCAATTCGAAATTGAAATTGCGGCAGAAGCGCTTGCGCAAGGCGAGGCCCCAGGCGCGGTTGATGCGGCTGCCGTACGGCGTATGGAGCACCAGCTGCATGCCGCCCGACTCGTCGAAAAAGCGCTCCATCACCAGCGTGTCATGGGTGGGCAGTGCGCCCAGGGCGGAGCGGGCGCGGGCCAGATAATCGACGATCTGGCGCGCGGCGTCGTCGTTCAGCCCCAGGTGTTCGTGCAGCCAGTCGATGGCGCGTTCCAATGCGGCTGCGCCGGACTCGCCCTCGGCACGGCCCAGCAGCCGGCAGATCTCGCCGCGCAGGCGCGCCACGCCGAACGACAGCTCATCGCTGCGGCCCGGCGCCTCGCCGATCCAGAACGGGATGTTGGGCGCGGCGCCGTGGGCGTCTTCCACCCGCACCTTGCCGGCGTCGATGCGCTGGATGCGGTACGACGTGTTCCCGAGCTGGAAAACGTCGCCGGCCAGACTTTCGACCGCGAAGTCCTCGTGCACGGTGCCGATCGAGATGCCCTGCGGTTCGAGCAGCACCGAATAATCCGCATTGTCGGGAATGGTGCCGCCCGAGGTGACGGCGGTGAGCTTGCCGCCGCGCCGTCCGCGCACGGTGCCGCTCACGGTATCTCTGTGCAGGTAGGCGCCGCGCACGCCCTGGCGCGTGGTGTAGCCTTCCGAGAGCATGCGCAGCACGGCGTCGAAACGGTCGCGGACCAGGGGGGCGTAGGGCCAGGCCTGACGCATCAGGGCGAACAGGTCGTCCTCGCGCCATTCGCGGCTGGCCACTTCGGCCACGATGTGCTGAGCCAGCACATCGAGCGGCGCCACCGGCACATGCAGGATATCGAGTTCGTCGCGGCGCACGCAGTCGAGCAGCGCCGCGCATTCCACCAGGTCGTCGCGCGACGTGGGAAACAGCCGTCCCTTGGGCAGCCCGCCCACGTGGTGGCCCGAGCGGCCCACGCGCTGCAGGAAGGCGGCAATGCTGCGCGGAGAGCCGATCTGGCAAACGAGGTCCACGTCGCCGATGTCGATGCCCAGTTCCAGCGAGGCAGTAGCGACCAGCACCCGCAAATCGCCGCGCTTGAGGCGCTGCTCGGCATCGAGCCGGTATTCCTTGGCCAGGCTGCCGTGGTGTGCGGCCACGTGTTCGCCGCCCAGGCGGTCGGCCAGGTGGCGTGCCATGCGCTCGGCCATGCGCCGCGTATTGACGAACACCAGCGTGGTGCGGTGCAGGACGGTCAGTTCCGCCAGCTTGTCGTACACGCGCTCCCACACTTCGTTGGGCATTACCGCTTCCAGCGGCACCGGCGGCAGTTCCAGCCCCAGGTCGCGCGCACGCACGTGGCCCACGTCCACCACCGCGCAATCCGCGCCGGTACCGGCCAGGAAATGCGCCACGGTGGACAAGGGTTTTTGCGTGGCCGACAGGCCGATGCGCACCGGCGGCGTCTCGCACAAGGCCTCGAGCCGCTCCAGGCTCAGCGACAGGTGGCTGCCACGTTTGCTGCCGGCTACCGCGTGGATTTCATCGACGATCACCGTGCGCACGCCGGCCAGCATGGCGCGGCCGCTGTCGGAACCGAGCAGGACGTACAGCGATTCGGGCGTGGATACCAGGATGTGCGGCGCGCGGCGGCGCATGGCATTGCGTTCGGCCTGGGTGGTGTCGCCGGTGCGCACGGCGCTGCGGATGCCGTGCGGCGGCAGTCCCATCGCCTGCAACTGCGCGGTTATGCCCTCCAGCGGCGCGAGCAGGTTCACGCGGATATCGTTCGACAACGCCTTCAGCGGCGAAACGTACAGCACCCGTGTGACATCGGGCAGCGGGCCGGCGCCGCTCTCGCGCACCAGCGCATCGATGGCAGCGAGGAAGGCGGTGAGCGTTTTGCCCGAGCCGGTGGGCGCGGCGATCAGGGTGGGGCGGCCAGCCTGGATCAGCGGCCAGGCGCGGCGCTGGGCCTCGGTGGCGGCGGGGAAGGTCGCGCCAAACCACGCGGCAACGGCGGGGTGGAAGTCTTGCCAGTCGTGGAGGGCGGGTCGGGTCATGGGCACGAAGATGGGGGCGAAACGGGCGAACTCAATGATGCTTTCAGCGCGCATGAAAAAATCACATGCACTGCACGATTGTAGTTCAGGTATCCATCGTTGCGCACCGTTGCGAATTACGCAAAGGTGTTGCCGAGCCTGACTGGATTATCAACCGGCAGATGGCGGGCTACAGTGGCTCATCTCCAACCACTACGGACCACCGCCATGAAACAGCTGCACGACACCATCCAACTCGGCGATCTCGCCCTCACCAGCCGCATCGCCATGGCGCCGCTCACGCGCGCCCGTTCCGGCGACGACGGTGTGCCGGGCGCGCTCAACGCCATATATTACGGCCAGCGCGCCACGGCAGGCCTGATCATCACAGAGGCGACCAATGTCTCGCCCAATTCGGCCGCGTTCGAACTGGCGCCCGGCATCTACAACGAGGCGCAGTTGGCCGGCTGGCGCGGCGTGACCGAGGCGGTGCACGCTGCCGGTGGCCGCATTTTCATGCAGCTGTGGCACAGCGGCCGGGCCAGCTCGTATGCACTGCTGCAGGGCCGCGAACCGCTGTCGCCGTCGGGCGTGAACGACGACCTGGGCCTGCTGCAGGTGTATGGCGCGCTGCGCAACGGCACCTACACCCGCATCGCGGCGTCGCCGTCGCGCGCCATGACCACCGAGGAGGTCTATGCCGCCGTGGCGGAATTTCGCACCGGTGCGGTCAACGCGGTGCGCGCCGGCCTGGATGGCGTGGAGATCCACGCGGCCAATGGTTACCTGATCCAGCAGTTCCTCTCGCCCGTGGTCAACCGCCGTACCGACGAATTCGGCGGCAGTCTGGAAAACCGCCTGCGCTTCCTGCGCCTGGTGGTCGAGGCGGTGCTGGAAGTACTGCCGGCCCACCGCGTGGGCGTGCGTATCTCGCCTTTCGCGGCCTATAACAATGCCACCGATCCCGATGCCGCGCAGACGTATGGTGCAGTGGCGCGCCTGCTCGAGGATTGCGGCATCGGCTACATCCATGGCGCCGACACCAATGCCTGGGGCGGCACGCCAGACATGCCGAGAATCCTCGACATCATCCGGTCAAGCTACACCGGCGTGGTGATCGCCAATGCGGGCATGACGCCGGCGGCGGCGCAGGAACTGCTGGCCGGCGGCCAGGCGGACATGGTGGCGTTCGGGCGCGCCTATGTGGCCAACCCCGACCTGGTCGCGCGCATTGCCGCGGGCGGTCCGTACAATGAACCGGATCCGTACTCGTTCTACGGCGGCACGGCGCGCGGCTATACCGACTACCCGGCGCTGGGCTAGGTGATGGACCGCTGGCAAGCCATGCGCACGCTGGTGCAGGTAGTGGAGTCCGGTACTTTTTCCGCCGCCGCGCGCCAGCTCAATGTCGGCCAGCCGAGCATTTCCAAGACGGTGGCGCAGCTGGAGTCCGAACTGGGCGTGCAGCTGCTGCTGCGCTCCAGCCGCGGCCTCGCGCCCACCGAGGCCGGGATGGCCTATTACCAGGGCGCGCGCCGCGCGCTCGACGCCTTCCACGACGCCGAAGCCGGCGCCCGGGGCGTAGGCGCCAGTCTGTCCGGGCGCCTGGTGGCGCATGTGCCGGTGACGTTCGCGCGGCTGCATATCATGCCGCACTTGCCTGCCTTTCTCGAGACCCACCCCGACCTCACGCTCGACCTGGTGCTGGACGACCGCAATGCCGACCTGATCGAAGGCGGCGCCGACATTGCGCTGCGCCTGGGCCACCTCAAGGATTCCGCCATGACTGCGCGCCGGCTCGCGCGCGGTCCGCGCGCGCTGCTGGCCACCCCGGCATACATCGACCGTTACGGTGCGCCTGCGCACCCGTCGGAACTGCAGCATCACCAGGCCGTGGTGTACGACCGGCCCGGCAATGGTAATGGCGCTGGCAGCATGTTCGTGCGCGGCGACGAGCACGTGCCGGTGGCGTTGCGCGGGCGGCTGCTGGTATCGGCAGCCGAGGGCGTGCGCGCCGGCGTGCTGGCGCACATGGGTGTGGCCGTGGCCACCGAATGGATGTTTGCGCCGGAACTGGCAAGCGGCCAGGTCGTGCGCCTGCTGCCGGACTGGCGCCTGCCCGCCGTCGACCTGTGGGCGGTGTACCCGTCGGGCCGCAAGACCAGCGCCAAGGCGCGCGCCCTGGCCGCCTTTGTTGAAAGTGCGCTGGCCGCGCGCTGACCCCCTTCACGCGCTGGCCGCGCAGTGCCGCGTCTTATGACCTGAGGTGCGGGCCTGCCAGCGGCAGGTCGCGCCAGCGCTTGCCGGTGGCGTTGGCCAGGGCATTGCCCAGCGCGCCGGCCATCGGCCCCTGCGCCGCTTCGGCCACGCCCAGCAGCGGCGTGCCGGGGCGGTCGATCAGCACCACGTCCACCTGGTCCGGCACGTTCGAGTAGCGCATGATCGGGTAGCTGGCCCAGTCCACGCTGGCAATGCCCTGCGGGCCGAACTGCAGCTGCTCGTACAGCGTCCAGCTGGCCGATTGCAGGATGCCGCCCTCGATCTGGTTGCGGATGCCGTCCGGGCTGACCATCTGGCCGCAATCGACCGCCGCCACCACCCGCACGATGCGCACGTCGCCGGTGCTGCGATCGAGCCGGATTTCCACCGCGATCGCGACGTAGCCCATGATGTTCTTGTACTGGCCGAAGGCGAAGCCGAAACCGTGGTCCGGGCGCGCTTTCCTCTTGTCCCAGCCGAACTTGCTGGCCGCGCTCTGGATCACTGCGCGGGCGCGCTCGTTGTCCAGGTGGCGCAGGCGGAACTGCACCGGGTCGATACGGGCAGCCAGCGCCAGTTCATCCATCATGCTCTCGATGGCAAACAGGTTGACGTGGGCGCCCAGCGAGCGCATGGCCGAGGTGCGCAGCGGTGTGACCGGCAGGAAGTGGTTGACCACGCGCGACTTCGGCAGCACGTACAGCGGAATCGCATTGCGGTCGCCGCCGCCCTCGGGCATCGGCATCGGCACCGAGGGGCTGGGCACGAACGGGCGCGCCAGCAGCGTGGCCGGGATCAGTTTGCCGGCGTTGCCGGGACGCTCGTTGTGCGAGCCGCTCCATAGTTCGTACTGCCAGTCGCAGATCTTGCCGCTGGCGTCGAGCGACGCGCTCAATTGCGAGCTGATGGCCGGCGCGTATGGCTCCCACTGGTTTTCCTGGTCGCGCATCAGTTGCACCCGCACCGGCACGCCGGGCAGGGCGCGGGCGATCAGGGCGGCGTCGGCCGCCACGTCGTCGGCGCCGTTCTGGCCGTAGCACCCCGAGCCTTCGGTATGGATGCAGCGCACCGATTCGAATGGCATCGCCACCAGTTCGGCCAGTGCTGCGCGCAGCGGGTACACGCCCTGGGTATGGGTCCAGATCGTGAGCTTGTCTTCGACCAGGTGGCCCAGCGCGCACGACGGGCCGATCGACCCGTGCAGCACGTACTGCTTGGAATAGCGGTGGGCCAGCGTGGTAACGGCCGCGCCGGTGGCGCCGCGCTGGTCGGCAATGGTGATGTCCTGGGAGGGCAGGGCGCGCAGCGTGGCGTGGATGGTTTCCTGCGCCGGCAGCGGTTTGCCGGGCCGCCACTTGGCGCTGGCGCTCAAGGCGCGCATGGCCAGCACCGCCTGCCATTCGTCGCGCGCCACCACGGCCAGGTAATTGCCGTCGACGACCACTTTCACCACGCCGGCCATGCGGGCCACGCTGGCCGTGTCGGCCGACAGCAGGGTGGCGCCGTACGCTGGCGGCCGCACCACGCGCGCGTGGACCATGCCGGGCGGGCGCATGTCCTGCACGTAGGCGGCGCCGCCGGTCAGCTTGGCGGGGATATCCACGCGCGGCAGCGACGCGCCGATCACGGTGTATTTGCGCGGATCCTTCAGGGGCGACTGTTCCTGTGCGGGCCGGTGCAGGTCGATGCCGCGCACGGCTGCGCCGTAGTGCATATGGCGCCCGTCCGGCGCGGTGACCACGCCGTTACGGGTGGTGAGCAGGGCCGCGTCGAGCTTCCACTGGGCGGCGGCGCCCTGGACGACCAGTGCGCGCACCTGCGCCGCTGCGTTCAGCAGCGCGGTGCCGCTGTCGGCCATGGTGTGGCTGCCGGCGGTGAAACCTTCGTTGGGCGTGCGGCCGGTGTCGGCGGTGACAAAATCGATGGCCGCCGGCGCCATGTCCAGCTGCTCGGCCGCCACCTGCAGCAGGGCGGTGCGCACGCCGGTGCCCAGTTCCACCTTGCCGGTAAAGACGGTGGTCTTGCCGTCCGGCGCGATGCGGATCCAGGCATCGAGCATCGGAATGCGACTGAGGCTGCCCGGCAGTTTGGGGTTGGTCACGGGCGGCACACCCATGCCGTTGAATTCCGCGCGCGCGGCAGGCACCAGGCTGAAGCTCACCAGCAGGGCGCCGGCACGCAGCACGGCGCGGCGGCGCGGGTCGATCGGTTGTTCTGCTATCGTCATTTCTGGCTCGCTGCGGTAGGTTTTTGCGCCACTTCACGGATCGCGCCAAGAATGCGCATGTGGGTGCCGCAACGGCAAAGATTGGGTTCCATGTGGGCGCGGATCTGCGCTTCGCTCGGGTGCGGATTCTTTTCCAGCAGGGCCTGGGCGCGCATCACCATGCCGGCGATGCAATAGCCGCACTGCGCGGCCTGGTGCTTGATGAACGCCGCCTGCAGGGCCCCGGGTTTGGCCTGGGTGCCCAGGCTTTCGATGGTACGCACCTTGCGGCCTTCGCACGCGGCGACCGGCGTCAGGCAGCCGAACACCGGCTGGTCGTCCAGCAGCACGGTGCAGGCGCCGCACTGGCCCAGGCCGCAGCCGAACTTGGCGCCGTTCAGTTCCAGCTGGTTGCGCAGCGCGTACAGCAGCGGTGTGGAGGGATCGATGGCCAGCGTGTGCTGCACGCCGTTGACGGTAAGGCTGGTGGTCATTGCTGGTTCTCCTTGCGGATGGCGGTCACGCGTTGTTTGATGGCGCGCGCGTCGAGCGGGCGCCGTTGGTCGTCCTGCCACGGCGCGCGCTGGCCGATTTCAGTGCGCACATATACGGCAATGCTGGCCACCTGGGCATCGGTCAGGGTGCCGGCAAACGGCGGCATGTAGCTCGTTTGCCCGGCATGGGTCCATGGCAGGCCGTTGAGGATGGTCTGGATCAGGTTATCGGGCCGGGCGCCGGCCACCGCGCTGCTCAGGGCCAGCGATGGCCGGCCACCGGCCGCCATCATCGGCGCGGCGGTCGTGTGACAGCCCGCGCAGGCGCCTGAGAACAGGGCGCGGCCCGGCGCCAGGACCGCATCGTTGGCGGCGGGTTGACTGACCGCTGCCGCCGGCGTGGCAGCAGGGCTTTGCAGCGACATGATGTAGTGGGCGATGGCTGCTGCATCTTCGGGCGGGGTGGTGGCCAGGCTGTGCGCCACCGGCGCCATCGGACCGGCCGCCGCGCCGTGTTCGGGCGACCAGCCGTGGCGCAAGTACAGCGCCAGCTGCTGCTCGGTCCACGGACGCGGCGCTTGCAGCAGGGCGGTGAGCGCCGGCGCATCCCAGCCGTCGATATTGCCGCCGCTGAAAGCGGGACTGCGTTCGCCGCCGATCGGACCGAGCGCGCTGTGGCACGAGGCGCAGTGGCCGGCGCCGTCCACCAGGTAGCGGCCCCGGTTCCAGATTTCGCTGCGGTTGCTGTCGGCCGGTACCGGGCCGGGATGCAGGTACAGCAGGTTCCAGCCGGCCAGCAGCGGCCGGAAGCCGAGCGGGAAAATCAGCTCATTGGCAGGCGGCGTGGCCTGCACTGGCGTGCGTGTCATCAGGTAGGCATAGGCATCCTCGATGTCCTGGTTGGACATGCGGGTGTAATGGATGTAGGGGAAGGCCGGGTACAGCAGATGGCCGTCGCGCGCCACGCCCCGGCGCAGGGCGCGGGTAAACGCCGCGGCCGACCAGTTGCCGATGCCGGTGCCGGCGTCGGGCGTGATGTTGGTGGTGTAGATGGTGCCAAACGGGGTTTTGAGCGGCAGACCGCCGGCAAAGGGCTGGCCGCCGGCCGCCGTGTGGCACACCATGCAGTCGCCCTGGGCCACCACGCGCGCGCCGCGCGCCACCGCCTGCGCGGCAAAGCTGGCAGCGGCCGGCGGCGCGATGGGCGCGAACGCCGGCTCCAGCATCCAGGCGGCCGCGCCGGCGCAGCCGGCCAGCAGCACCGCGCCGGCCACTATCCATTTGGTCTTGCGTTTCATGTCTTCCTCCATTGATAACAGGATCGTGCCACGCCGACGCGCAGTTGTAACCTGCCTGAAGGAATAGTTGCTATTCCGCGCTGGAATGGGCGCGCGGGGCTTACATGCCTGAAGCTAAACCTTAGTATGAGTCGGCATTACCAAGGTGCGATTTCGCCAACTTCCGGACCGCTCTATATTGGCTACAGGTCGGCGCCGCCGTCCTGCTGTTTGTCCCCCAGGAGAGAACATGTTCGTGCATAACGATAAAAAGCTGCCCGTGCTGCGCACGGTAAAAGCAGAATGGCTGGTGTTGTGCTCCGTGCTGCTGGTGAGCGCGCTGATGATGGGTTATTTCATCTGGAACGAACGCGCGCTGCTGATCGCCTCCAACATCGAACGCATGCGGCTGCAAACCCTGATCATCGACGAAAACCTCAGCCGCCAGTTCGAGGGCGTGCGCAGTGCGCTCGACAGCACGCGCGACGCCTTCCGCGCCAACGGCATGTGCACCGCCGATTGCCGCCGCCTGCTGCTGCAGTCGCTCAAGCGCGCCATGCCCGGCGTGCGCGCGCTGCTGGTGGTGGACCGCCATGGCGCCATCGTCAGCTCCGACGACGACCTGCGCGACGTGCGCCTCGACGACAGCAACTACACCAGCAAGGTCGCCGCCATGCGCGACGCCGACACCCTCTACCTGTCGCAGCCCTACGAAAATACGCCCGGCGTCTTCAACATCAAGCTGTCGATGGCGCTGATGCACGCCGACGGCACCAACAACGGCGCCGTGATCGCCATCCTCAACCCCGAATATTTCGACGCCGTGATGCGCTCGGCCCTGTATGCGCCGGACATGAACAGCGCCATCATCGAGGACAGCGGCCGGCGCATCCTGTACGTGCCGGCCGATCCGGCGGCGATGCGCCGCGCGCTCACCTTGCCCGATCCGTTCTTCAGCCGCCACCAGCGCAGCGGCCGCGCCGACACCGCCTTCGACGGCCTGGATGCCCATGGCGCACCGCGCCTGATGGTTCAACGCACCATGTTCATGGGCGGGCTGGGGCTGGACCACACGCTGGTAGTGAGCCTGGGGCGCGATCCCGCCATGATCGCCCAGGGCTGGCGCAGCATGGCCTGGACCAGCGCGCTGGCCTGGCTGCTGTTCGCGCTGTGCGCCACCGGCACGCTGGCGCTGGTGCACCGCCGCCGCCAGGCGCTCGACGACCTGGCGCGGTTGCGCGCCGACGAGCAGGCCGCCGCTGCCGAAAAAGTGGAGCTGGCCCTGAACGGCGCCAACCTGGGCCTGTGGGAGTGGGACATGGTGGCCGACGTGCGCAGCGTCGATGCGCGCTCGGCGGCCATGCTGGGCTACACGCTGGAAGAACAGAACCGCGTGCTGCTCGACTGGCGCCCGCTGGTGCATGCCGACGATATGCCGGGCCTGGACGCCGCGCTGGCCGCGCACCTGGCCGACAGCAGCCGCTCGTACGAGGCCGAATACCGCATGCGCCACCGCGCCGGCCACTGGGTGTGGCTGCAAAGCCGGGGCAGGGTGGTGGACCGCGCGCCGGACAGCACACCACTGCGCATGCTGGGCACCCGCATGGACATCAGCGCCCGCAAGCTGGCGGAAGCGGAAATCGCCCACCTGGCGTTCTATGACGGCCTGACCAACCTGCCCAACCGCCGCCTGCTGCTCGACCGCCTGCACCACGCCATTGCCAAGGCCGGGCGCAGCGCCAGCCACGGCGCCGTGCTGTTCGTCGATCTCGACAACTTCAAGTCGCTTAACGACACCATGGGCCACGACATGGGCGACCGCCTGCTGGAGATGGTGGCCTTCCGCCTGCAGGAAGTCACGCGCGAGACCGACACCGTGGCGCGCCTGGGCGGCGACGAATTCGTGCTCCTGCTCGAAGACCTGGGCACCCAGCAGCAGGCTGCGCTCGACAACGCGGCCTCGGTGGCCGGCAAGGTGCTGGAGGCGCTCAGCCGCTGCTACCTGCTGGACGGCCACGAGCTGCTCAGCACTCCCAGCATCGGCGTGGTGCTGTTCTGCCAGGAGCACCACACCATCAACGACCTGCTGCGCCAGGCCGACATGGCGATGTACGAAGCCAAGGCGGCCGGCCGCGCCACGTTCCGCTTTTTCGACACTGCGATGCCGTTCGTCGATCCGGCCAAGCTGGTAGCATAGCACTGTGCCTGTCGCCGCGCAGGCGAACTGTATCGGCCATGGCGGCGCCCGGGCAGGTAAGCTGGAACCACCGATTTTTACAGGAGCATCGACGACATGGGTACCAAACACACTGAAGCTGCGGGCCGGATCGAGCCGTATACCCATCCGGCGGCGGGGTGGGGGGCGCTCAAATACGTGGCCCTCAACCTGTGGCGCGAGCGCGTCGCCGCCGGCAAGTACGGCACCCTGTTTGCGCAGAACCAGCCCGACGGCTTCGATTGCCCCGGCTGCGCCTGGCCCGACCGCGAACACAGCTCCACCTTCGAATTCTGCGAGAACGGCGTCAAGGCGGTGGCGGCGGAAGCCACCAGCAAGCGCGTGACCAACGACTTGTTCAGCCGTTACAGCGTGACCGAGCTGCTGGCGCAGTCGGACTACGAACTCGAACAGCATGGCCGCCTGACCGCGCCGATGCGCTACGACGCCGCCACCGATCATTACGTGCCGGTGTCGTGGGACGACGCGTTCACCCTGGTGGCGCGCGAACTCAAGGCGCTAGAGCACCCCGACCAGGCGGCGTTCTACACGTCGGGCCGCGCCAGCAACGAGGCGGCCTTCCTTTACCAGCTGTTCGCCCGCGCCTACGGCACCAACAACTTTCCCGACTGCTCCAATATGTGCCACGAGGCGACCAGCCGGGGCCTGCCGGCCTCCGTGGGCGTGGGCAAGGGCACGGTGGTGCTTGAGGATTTCGAACATGCCGACGTGATCATGATCTTCGGCCAGAATCCCGCCACCAACCATCCGCGCATGCTGGGCGAACCGCGCGACTGCGCCCGGCGCGGCGCCACCATCGTATCGATCAACCCGCTGCGCGAGCGTGGCCTGGAACGCTTCGCCAGTCCGCAGGACCCGGTCGAAATGATCACCCTGTCGAGCACCCCGATCGCCTCGCTGTTCCTGCAGCCGCGTGTGGGCGGCGACTTCGCGCTGATCAAGGCGCTGGCCAAGCGCGTGCTGGAACTCGACGATGCGGCAGTCGCTACAAATGCCGCGCGGGTGCTGGACGTGGCCTTCATCGCCGAGCATACGACCGGCTTCGATGCCTTTACCGCCGACCTGCGCGCCGAAAGCTGGGACGTGCTGCTGGCCGAATCGGGCGTGCCCCGCGCCGCCATCGAACAGCTGGCGCAGGTGTACGCCAAAGGCGAGCGCGTGATCGCCACCTGGGGCATGGGCATCACCCAGCACAAGAACTCCGTGGCAACCATCCAGATGCTGGCCAACCTGATGCTCATGCGCGGCAATATCGGCCGCCTGGGCGCGGGCCTGTGCCCGGTGCGCGGCCACTCCAATGTGCAGGGCAACCGCACGGTTGGCATCGAGGAGCGGCCGACAGACGCCTTCCTCGACCGCATGGAACAGGTGTTCGGCTTCGCCCAGCCGCGCCACCACGGCCTGGACGTGGTAGCCACCATCGCCGCCATGGTTGCACAAAAAGTGAAAGTGTTCGTGGGCCTGGGCGGCAATTTCGCCGTCGCCACGCCCGACACCGAGGTGACGTACGCAGCGCTGCGCTCGTGCGCTCTGACGGTGAACATCACCACCAAGCTCAATCGCAGCCACCTGGTGCACGGGCGCGCAGCGCTGATCCTGCCCACGCTGGGTCGCACCGAAATCGATGAACGCCAGGGTGTGCCGCAAGGCGTGACGGTGGAAGATTCGATGAGCATGGTCCACGTCTCGTATGGCATCAACCAGCCGGCGTCGCCGGACCTGCTGTCGGAAGTGGCGATCGTGGCGCGCATGGCCGAGGCCACGCTGGGCTCTGGTCCTGGCGTGGGCCGCGACAGCCTGGCCTGGGCCACGTACCGCGACGACTATGCTCGCATCCGCGACGATATCGCGCTGGTGTTCGACGACTTCCACGACTACAACGAGCGTATCGCGGCGCCGGGCGGCTTCCACCTGCCGGTGGGACCGCGCCAGCTGAAATGGCGCACCGCCAGCGGCAAGGCCACTTTCATTCCCCACGCGGTGGCGGTCGATACGCCGATTGCACGGGCGCGCCAACGCCATGGCGACCAGCTGATGGTGATGATGACCACCCGTTCCCACGACCAGTACAACACCACCATCTATGCG
Organism: Duganella zoogloeoides; assembly: GCF_034479515.1. Taxonomy (NCBI): domain Bacteria; kingdom Pseudomonadati; phylum Pseudomonadota; class Betaproteobacteria; order Burkholderiales; family Oxalobacteraceae; genus Duganella; species Duganella zoogloeoides. The sequence continues at coordinate 3,610,958 of NZ_CP140152.1, read as the reverse complement.
CTGGACGACCGCTATCGCGGCGTGTTCGGCATGCGCCGCGTGATCTTCATCAACCAGGCCGATCTCGACATGCTGGGCATGAAAGCGGGCGACTGGGTCGATGTGCGCAGCGTGTGGGTGGAAGGCGATGACGGGGTCGAGCGTGAAACGGTGCGCCGCGCCGACGGCTTCATGCTGGTGGCCTATGATATTCCGCGCGGCTGCCTGGGCGCCTACTACCCGGAGACCAATGGCCTGGTGCCGCTAGCCAGCGTGGCCGACGGCGCCGGCACGCCCACGTCGAAATCGATTCCCGTGCTGCTGTCGCCGGGCGCCATGCCTGCCGGCGGCGGCCGCTGAGTCTTCACCAGCCGCGGTACCGTTTCCGATCGCCGCCCGGCGCAGAGAACGGGGCCGGGCGGCGCAGCTGCAATACCCGGCCTTGCGTTGCTTCCTGGCGCAAGGCCGGCGCAAGGGCGCTGGCGCGCAACCGGTCCAGGTGCCAGCCGGGCATGGCCTCGGCCGGCATCGGCCGCGCCACCAGGTAGCCCTGCGCCTGGTCGCAACCGAGTTCGCGCAGCAGTGTCATATCTTCCACCGTTTCGATACCCTCCGCCACCGACGTCACCCCCAACTCGCGCGCGGTGGCAATTGCGTGGCGCAGCAGCGGCCTGACGTGCGGGCGCTGCCACGCCCCGTGCACCAGCTGGCGATCCAGTTTCAGTTCGCTGAACGGAAAGCGCGCCAGCCGCAGCATCGACGCATGGCCGGCACCGTAGTCGTCCAGCGACAGACCAAAGCCGTGTAGCCGCAGCTTGATCAGCATGCGCAGCGCCGTGGCCAGGTCGGCCACCTCGGCATATTCGACGATCTCGAAAGTGAGGTAAGTGGGCGGGATGCAGGCGCGCGCGACGGCGGCGATCAGTTCACTGGCCAGGTGCGGGTCGGTCAATGACAGCGGCGACAGATTGATCGACAGCGGCAGCGCCAGGCCGGCGCGGCTCCAGGCTTGCCAGTCGCGCAGCGCCAGGCGCACCACTTCCATCGTCACCTGGTCCATCATGCCAGCCGCCTCCACCTGCGGCAGGAAGGCGCACGGCGCCAGCAGGCCCTGGCCCGGCCGGCGCCAGCGCAGCAGCGCTTCCGCCCCTTGCAACTGCGCGCTTGTGCCTTGCAGCGCCACCTTGGGCTGGTAGTGCAGCTTGAACTGGCCGCTACGGATGGCATCCTGCACCTGCGCTGCATCCACCGCCAGCACCGTCCGCGTGGGCGGTGCTTCCCGGCGTGGCGGTGGCTGCTTGGCGGGGCCGGCGCGGGTGCATGCGCGGAGCGTGGCCAGTAGAGCCGGAGCCTGCGCCGGCTTGGGTACCATGCCCAGCGGCTGCAAGCCCAGCGCAATTGCCAATGTGAGCGCCGCGTCCTGGATTCGCTCGCACACGGCGCTGCAAATCACCACGCTGGTGGCTGGCGCCAATATCGACAGCGCCAGCAGCAGGTCGGCGCCGTCCATGTCGGGCAGGTGCAGGTCGAGGATTACCAGGTCGGGCGCCGCCGGCAGCGACTCGACCAGTTCCAGCCCGGTCGTGCCGTCGTGTGCCCAACCGTTGACGCGTACGCCGCATTGGCGGCATAACGCAATGGTATCCTCGCAGGCATGCCGGTCGGCGTCGATGACGACCACCCGCAGCGAGGGCTGGCCGGGCGCGAGGCTCATGCCGCGCTCCGTTGCAGCCGGCCCGCCAGCCGCAGCCCCGGCGTTGCCGCCGACGTTGCCGGTTCAGTTGCGGGCGCCCGGCGCGGATCGGCGATGCGGAAGCGGCCCACCGCCTGCGCCAGCCGCACCGACTGCTCCTGCAGCGACTGCGCGGCGGCCGCGACTCGCTCCACCAGCGCGGCGTTCTGCTGCGTGCCCTGGTCCATCTGCACCACGGCGTCGCTACAGGCGGCGATACCCTGGTGCTGCTCCGCGCTGGCGTGGCGGATCTGGCCGAGCAGGTCGGCTACCCGCGCCACGCCGGTCACGATGTCCTGCATCGCCACGTCGGCGGCGCGCACCTGCTCGCCGCCGGCATCGGCTTGCGTCACCGAGGCCTTGATCAGCGTGCCGACCTGGCGCGCGGCGTCGGCCGAGCGGTGTGCCAGTTGCCGCACCTCGCCGGCCACCACCGCGAAGCCGCGTCCCTGTTCGCCGGCGCGCGCCGCCTCCACCGCCGCGTTGAGCGCGAGGATATTGGTCTGGAAAGCGAGGGCGTCGATGATGCCGACGATGTCGGCCATCTGCGCCGACGAGGCGCGGATCGCCGCCATGCGCTCGCTCACAGCTGCCACCGCCGCGCCGCCCTTGCCGGCCGCTTGCGACGCGTGTTGCGCCATGTCGCTGGCGCGCCGCGCATGATCGGCGTTCTGTTGCACGGTGACGGTCAGCTGTTCCATCGCCGCCGCCGTCTCCTGCAGGCTGGCCGCCTGCTGCTCGGTGCGCGCCGACAGATCGAGATTGCCGCTGGCGATCTGGGTGGAGGCGGCGGCAATCAGGTCGGTGTCGGCGCGCACCTGCGCCACCAGCATTCCGAGGCTGGCACGCATGCGCTCCATTTCGTACAGCATGCTCACCTGGTCGCCGGGGCGCAGCGCGATGGCGGCGCTCAGGTCGCCCTCGGCAATGCGGGCGGCGGTGTGCGCGGCCTGGTCAGGTTCGCCACCGAGGGCGCGGCGCAGGCGCATGATGATCAGCGCAGCGGCGGCGCCCGAGAGCAGCAGCGCCGCCAGGCCCAGTCCCAGCATGGTGGCGCGGTTGCGGGTGTAGGCGTGCGCCGCGTCTGCGCGGGCCTGGCGCATCAGGTCTACCTCGTTGTCGATCTGGGTCGCCAGCGCGGCGCGGCACGCTTGCAGCATGGCTTTGAGTTCGGTGTTGAGCAAGGTGTTGGCTTCGGCGTTGCGGTCCGCCTGTTCGAGCGCGATCAGGCGCTCCTTGCCGGCCGTGTAGCCATCGTAGGCGGTGCGCACCCGGGCCAGCGCGGCGCGCCCGGACGGCGTGACCACGCGGCGGTCCAGCCGGGCGATGGCCGCTTCGATGTCGCGCCGGTAGCCGTGGATGTTGTCGATCTCCTGCGTGCGCACGCCGGCGTCGTCGCTGAGCATGATGTTGCGCAGCGAGACCGCGATGTCCGTCACCCTCAGGCGCACGCCGGTGGCCAGTTCGATCTTGGGCCAGCGGTCGTCGGCCATGCCGGCAGTGGCGGCATTGAGCTTGGCCTGCTCCTGCAGCGCCAGCGCGATGACAGCGGCCAGCAGCAGGCACATCAGGCCGAAGCCGGCCATGAGCAGGTTGGCGACCTTGATGCGGGAGGTTTTCATGGGGGACCTGTGCGGTGGTGTGGAAGGCTACAGGATAGGGCCGCGCGCGGCCGCGCCATGGCTACAGATCGCGCCATGGCGGGGGAGTACAGTTGTGCGAAAAGTCAGCCGCTGCGGCGCAATGGCTCCATCAACTCGCCCGCGACCAGGCCCAGCGTGCGCACCGCCGCTTCCATGGCCGGGTTCCAGGGGTAGCTGTAGTTCAGGCGGATGTGGTGGCGCCAGGCGCCGCTGGCGGCGAACATGTCGCCGGCGGCCAGGCTGATGCCGCGTTCCTGTGCGCGCGCATACAGTTCCAGCGCCTGCACGCCGAAGGGCAGGCCGACCCACAGCAGGTAGCCGCCGGCGGGTGTCGAGACGCTGGTGCCGTCGGGGAAAAAGCGCAGCACGGCCGCTGCCATGATGCTGGCCTGCTGCGCCAGGGTTTTGCGCACCCGGCGCAGGTGGTAGTCATAACCGTCGGTGCGCAGGTATTCGGCGATCGCCAACTGCGGCAGTGACGGCATGCTGGGGGAGTTGAGGAACTTGAGCCTTTCCACTTGCGCGTGGCAGCGCCCGGGCAGGGTCCAGCCGATGCGCCAGCCGTTGGTCAGGCTCTTGGAGAACGAATTGCAGTGCATGACCAGGCCGTGCGTGTCGAAGTGCTTGAGGCTCGCCGGATGGCTGTCGCCGTAATACAGCTCGTGATAGACATCGTTCTCGATCACCGGCAGATCGTGCCGCGCCAGCAGGTCCACCAGCGTGCGCTGGCATTCTTCCGGCATGCGGAAGCCCAGCGGGTTCTGGAAGTTGGGCATCACCACGCACGCCGCCACGTCGTCGGTCTCGATGGCGCGTTCCAGCGCCGCCAGGTCGATGCCCCGTTGCGGATCGGTGGCAATTTCCAGCACCCGCATACCGAGTCTTCTGACTGCCTGCAGCAGCGCGTAATAGGTGGGCGTTTCCACCGCGATGGCCGCTCCCGGCCGTGCCACTGCTTGCAGGCACAGGTTGATCGCTTCGGTGGCGCCGGCGGTGACGATGATGTCGGACACATCGACGGCCAGCCCGTTGTCCAGGTGACGGCGGGCGATCTGGCGTATCAGTTCCGGGTTGCCGGGCGGGAGGTCGGACAACGGCATGCGGCCGCCGCCGCGGCGCCCGATGCTGGTGGCGTAGTGGTTGAGGCGCGCCCACGGGAACAGCGCGGGATCGGGGTAGGGGGAGCCGAACGGCACGCTGCCCTGGTCGATCGAGCGCAGGGTGGTGAGGACCAGCGCGCTGATGTCGAGCGACGGCGCGCGCGCCACTTCGGCCGGCGCCGGCGGCAGCGGGGCGGTCGTGGGCAGCGCCGCGCCGGGCGGGCGACGGCGCACGAAGTAGCCCGATTGCGGCCGGCTTTCGATCACGCCCTGGCTCTCGAGCAGCAGGAAGGCGCGGATCACGGTGGAGACGCTGAGGTTGTGGTGCTGGCTGGTCTGGCGCACCGAGGGAATGCGTTCGCCCTCGCGGATCACGCCCTGGGCGATCTGTCCGGCGATGTCCGCCGCCAGCGTCTCATACAGTTTCAAGGCATTCTCCGAGATGGCAATGAACACAGCTTATGCCAACCGGAAGTTACCGGATATTATACTTTGGTTGCTAACGGCGGGCTTTTGGTGACGTTTTGCCTATACCGAAGTATAGGGGAGCAAACCATTGGTTACACCTTATAATCCCGTGGATTACTATGATAATGACAAGGTTGACGATGCGTCGGGACGCCAGGACACCGCTGCTTTCCACACTGCTGATCCTCAGCACGCTGCTGATTTTCATCCTCGATACCTTCACGCCGCTCGATGTCGCCATCGCCGTGCTGTACGTGGTGGTGGTGCTGCTGTCGGCCAGCGTGTGGCAGCGGCGCGGCGTGCTGTGGACCTGCGGCGCGTGCCTGGTGGCGACTGCGCTGTCGTACGTGGTGACGCACCTCGACGTGTTTTCGGTTGCGGCGGTAGGGCGTATGGTGGTCAGCATGTCCGCCATCGGCATCGCCACCTTCCTGGTGCTGCGCGGCCAGGAAGCCACCAACGCGCTGCTGGCGCGCGAAAAGGCGCTGCGCCGCAGCCAGGCCTTCCTGGCCGGCTCCCAGCGCATCAGCAAAACCGGCAGTTTCAGCATCAAGACCCCGGGCGGCGACATGTTCTGGTCCGACGAAGCCGCGCGCATTTTCGACTACGCGCCCGACATCACTCCCACCATCGACCTGATACTGGCGCGCACCGCGCCGGACGACCGCGTGATGGTGCGCGCGGCGTTCGACCGTTGCACCGAGTGCCTTGGCAGCGTCGATCTGCGCCACCGCCTGGTGATGGCCGACGGGTCTATCAAGTATGTGCAGGTGCTGGCCGAACCGCTGTTTTCGCGCGATGGCGACTGCGAATATCTCGGATCGATTACCGACGTCACCGCCGCCGTGGTGTCGGAGCAGGCCTTGCACAACTCGCAGGTGCAGCTGCAGCACGCCACCCGCGTCACCATGCTCGGCGAACTGGCCGCCTCCATTGCGCACGAAGTGAACCAGCCGCTGGCCGCCATCTCCACCAACGGCGAGGCGTGTCTGCGCTGGATGAACCGTCCGCAACCGGACCTGGAAGAAGCGCGCTACACCGTCAACGCCATTCTCGAAGCGAGCGCCCGCGCCACCGGCGTGATCAAGCGCATCCGCGCGCTGGCGCGCCGCAGCGACCCGCAGCACCTGGGACTGGACCTGAACCTGCTGGCCGAGGAGAGCGTGGACCTGGTGCGGCGTGAACTGAACAACCACCGGGTGGCGCTGGTGCTCGAACTGGAAGCCGGCCTGCCGCCGGTCAACGGCGACCGCGTACAGCTGCAGCAGGTGATCATCAACCTGCTGATGAACGCGATCCAGGCCATGCACCGTTGCCCGTCCGGCCAGGCCGTGCTCACGCTGCGCACCGAGCGCCGCGCCGACGGCACGCTGTGGCTGGGCGTGACCGATACCGGTCCCGGCATCCCGCCCGCCGAGATGCCGCGCCTGTTCGAAGCCTTCTACAGCACCAAGCCCGATGGCATGGGCATGGGCCTGCCGATCTGCCGCTCCATCATCGAAACCCACGGTGGCCGCATCTGGGCCGTCGAACATGCGTCCGACACCCCGGCCGGTGCTACCATCGTGGTTTCCTTACCCGCCATGGAAGCTGCATGAATCCCGCTGACATCGAACCGCTGATCTACCTGGTGGACGACGACGCGCTGCTGCGCGACGCCATCGGCAGCCTGCTGCGTTCCGTGGGCATGCGTGTGGCCGCCTATCCGTCGGTGGCGGCGTTCCTGGCCGTACCGCGCGAGGATGCGACCAGCTGCCTGCTGCTCGACGTGCGCCTGCAGGGCGTGAGCGGGCTCGATTTCCAGGCAGACCTCAATCGCGAGGGCGTGCCCCTGCCGGTGATCTTCATGACCGGGCATGGCGATATTCCGATGTCGGTGCGGGCCATGAAGGCGGGCGCCATCGACTTCCTGGCCAAGCCGTTCCGCGACCAGGATCTGCTCGACGCCATCAACGTGGCGCTGCAAGCGGACAGCGCGCGCCGCAGCCGCGACCAGGCGCTGCACGCGGTCACCGCGCGCTACGCTACGCTCACCCCGCGCGAACGCGAAATCATGGCGCTGGCCGCCCGGGGCCTGATGAACAAGCAGATCGCCGGCGAGGTGGGCACCAGCGAAATCACGGTCAAGATCCATCGCGGCAATGCCATGCGCAAGATGGAAGCGAAAACCTTTGCCGACCTGGTACGCATGGCCGAGGCGCTGGGGCTGGCCTGAGTACAAATTAACTGAAGCGATTCCATCAAAAACTTTGCTCAAGCTTCAAGCCGATTTTTGGCTCTACAGTACGGCTGGCGCTGCGCAGCAGAATCGTGCCATCGCCGTCGAGCAGTTGCTCGGAACCGTCGAGATTCGATGAGATCAAGTGATCGATATTGAATCGCAGTTTAGTCTTGGGATCCACGGTCCAGGAACCGTCAAAGCCCAGATCAAAACGCTGGTTTTTGTAATCTCTCTTGATTTCGCTGCTTCTGGTCCACACGGCGGGCGATAAATTCATATCGAAGCCAATTTTCAGCGGAATAACGGCAAAACCATACCCTGTACCCAGCTTGACAGTCCAGGGAGACTGTCCGGCGACGCGGTTGTCAGGGCCAGGAACCAGGGATATCCTCGAAATCGCAAAGCTTACGGCGCCGCGCACCTCAATCTTTGGCATGCCTTTCCATACCTCCGCTGTGTTTATCTGTGCTTCCAGCCCGATGCCGCGGCTCCACGCAGTGCCCAGGTTCTCCGGGCGAATGACATAGCGGGGACTATCTGCCCACGGCACCGGCATCAGCTGCAGATGCTTTCCGATCGCATTCTTAAACTCTCGATCAAATAATTCCACGGTGATGACGCTGTCCTCACCGATATAGTGTTCAAATGACAAATTCAAGCCAATGGCCCGCTCTGGCCTCAGGCCGGGATTACCAACCGTATCGGCGAAGTCAGGCGTGTTAGCACCACACAGACCTGCAGCGGGACACGGCGACCAAACGTTAATGGTCGGGCGCGCACTGAGCTGGTCATTGAACGGTGAATTGAAAGTGCGAGCGATACCAAGGCGAATTTGATCTTTGGCGTCAGTGGTCTGTCTCCAGGTAATATTGGCAGACGGAGAGATGACAGAGTAGCGTATCCGGGTCTTGAAAATTCCTTCATTCATATCCAGCTTGCGCCGTTCGGCAGAGATGCCCAGATTGATGCTCATTAACTTACTGAAACGCCATTCATCTTGCGCGAATATGGAGATTTTGTCATCGGTGCCCGTCTTGCTCGTACCAAAGGTATTTAGGCTGGCATCTGGCAAACCATTGAGAAAACTCCGATATTCGGTGTCCTCGCGGTTGCGAAGTTGGGTTATCCCTGCCTTTAACGCATGTTGCTCCAGCCTGCGCGAGTAATTGGCCCTGAGTACATCAGTGCGTCGATCAGAACCTTGCAAGTTTTGTTGGGAGCGCGGCGGGAGTGAAACAAACGTTTCCTCTCGATCCAGGTCCTTGCGATAAGAAAAACGCGTGGGAGAGAACGTTAGCGTCAGCGCCGCACGCTTGGGGAGCGTTAGTTCCCATTTTAGCGGCAGAGAGAAAGAGTGCAGCGGTGACCGAGAAATCTCACTCGATGCACTTGGACCCCTGTCTGTTGGAAGCCATGCACTTGCAGTGCTAGCTGTCGATTCAGACAACATCACAAATGCTGAAGGTTCCACGCTGAATTTGTTCTCAGTATCGCGTTGCCACGCAAACGTCGATGAAGCAAGTAGTTTTCGTACATCCTCGCGCCGATCCGTCGCATTACGTTCCACCAATGTCATGAAATTCCCGCCACCTTGTGCTGACAAGCTTGAGCTTTCAAACTTGTGCTGTCGCGATTTGCCGAGGGAAACCTGAGCCGCGTAGGAATACGGAGAACCGGTCTCGAACATGCTGGTTGACCATGCGATATCCGCCCCCGAGCCTTGTGGTCCACCTGCTATCGAACTTCGCAAAGAATTCGTCGTTCGTCGATTTATTTTCCGGGAAACGATATTGATCGTCCCCGCACTACCAAACGGTCCGAATTCCGCTACTGCCGACCTGACTATTTCGATATTTTCGATGTGCACGACATCGAGTTCCAGCGGGTCTTTCCCACCTGTCGCAGGAATCCCATCGATTAAAATCTGGGTGTGTCCGGGCATGCCCATCAAACCTAATTTTCCGTTGGAGGAGACCGTGACCGCAGGGTGGCGCTTTAGCAGATCCGCCGCCGTACTTACCCCGCTCTCCTCGATGCTCTTGCGCCCGATAATAATTTTTCCTGCAATCGAATCTCTACGTGCATCAACTTCTGATTTTGATCCAAAAATTTCAACTTGCTTTGGAGTGCTATCTGCAGTTTCCAATTTTTCTGAAGTGAACGTTTTAGTATTGGCAAACACTGACCAGGAAGTGGAGACCAAAATGACCGACAACTTTATCTTAAGTGCTAAAAAATTACGATTTCTCAAAAAAACTCCGGGTTATATGACCAGACTTACTTCTTATCCCGATTGCAGATGAACTCACATTTTTCTGATTCGTTCAGTTCCTCCATGCAGCGCTTCTTACAGGCTTTTGCATCAAATTTTTTGCCCTCGTCAGAGGGCGCGGGAGCAGGCGCAGAGTCAGCAAAGGAGGCAAAACTAAGCGTTGAAGCTAAAACCACTGCGCAAAGAAGGAAAAGATTTTTCATGTACATGATCCTGTTAAATGATTATTGTATATCTGAAAACACGCCAAAGTCGATAGCGCCTCTTTGCCTGCTGCCTGCAAGATGCCTCCGCTCCTAATACCCATGTATGATTCCGGGATCCCGCCCGGACCGGTATTGTTCTCCCATGCGCTGGACGGCCGCTAGCCGCCGTTCGAACATGGGAGTACTTAGTGTTTCAACCAGATCCAGATTTTTCCAATATCGCCATCGTCGATGACGACGAGTCGGTGCGGGTGGCCTTGCGCAGCCTGCTGCGCTCCTATGGCTACTCGGCCCATGCCTACGATTCGGCCGGCGCACTGCTGGCCAACGAAGCGCTGGGCGGCTACCACTGCGTGATCACCGATCTGCAAATGCCCGGCATGAGCGGCATCGAGCTGCTCGAGCAGCTGCGCCGGCAGGGCAGTGCGATGCCGCTGATCCTGATGACCGCCTTCCCGGAAGCGGCGCTGCGCAAGCGCGCGTTGTCGGGCGGCGCCAGCTGCTTTCTGAGCAAACCATTCGAGGCCAATGCGCTGCTGCGCTGCCTGCGCCAGGCCAGTGGCGCCGAACCCACCCCTCCACTGGAGTAAGCGATGCAACCCTCCGCCAGCCGTTCGCGCCGTGTCATATACATCATGCTGCTGCTGGTTATCGCTGCCAGCCTCGCGCTGTCGGCAGCGATGGAGAGGACCGCCAACACCATCCGCCGCAACGAGACGCCGCTGCTGACCGTGGTCATTCCGCAGCTGCGCTACCTCGGCGATTTCGAGAGCGCGCTGCTGCGGTACCAGCTGGCGTTCGATAAACGATATACGGAGTCGATTACGCCGGACCGCTTCCGCTTCCTGGAACGCATGGGCCGCAGCGAACTCGATTCCACACTGGGGCAACTGCGGCCCAGCCTGGGCGATGGCCCGGAGCTGGGCGTATTGCGCGACGGGACCCTGCGCATCGTCGCCATGGCGCCGGAATTCGAGCGCCTGGTGGGCGCCGATCCCGATGCTAAAGCCGATGCGCACTCCGACGCCGCACGCCAGTTGCTGGTGACGATGAACGACGACGTCAAGGCGCTGCGCACGCAGGTCGATGCGATGCAGCTGCGGGTGCAGGAAGCGCTGTACGACAACGGCACCCTGGCTGGCCGCAGCATTTCCTCGATCACCGCGCTGATCCATATCTTCGACGTGCTGGCCGTGCTTACCGGCCTGTTTCTGCTGTACCACGTCCGGGCCCGGGTACGGGTCGAGGACGAACTCAAACACCTGGCCGGCCACGATCCGCTCACCGGCCTGCCGCACCGGCGTGCCTTCGAGGCCCGGCTGCACACCCTGGCCGCGCAGCCCGCGAGCAGTGGCCGCCACGCCGTGGTGTTGGGCACCATCGACCGCTTTTCGCGCATTATCGGCGGTTTCGGCCACGCTTTCGGCGACCGCGTGATGGTGGGACTGGCGGCGAGATTGCGGGTGGCGGCCGAGCGCAGCGGCGGCGAAGTGTTCCGCCTCGACGGCGCCAATTTCGCCATCCGGTACCGGGTGGGCTGCGACAGCGTGGAATTCGAGCTGGCGCTGGCCGGCCTGCGCGAGGAAGTGCGCAATCCTTACGACTGCGAAGGCCACGAGATTTTCACCACATTGAGCCTGGGCGCGGCCAGCTATCCGCTGCACAGCCAGTCGCCGCAGGCGCTGCTGCGCCATGCCGACGCCGCATTGCAGGCGGCGCGCAAGGCCGGCGGCGACAGCCTGGTCACCTATGGCCCGGAACTGACGGCGCAAACCGGAGAACGGCTGGACATGGAAGCGCTGCTGCGCCACGCCATCGAACGCGACGAACTGGAACTCCATTACCAGCCGCAGCAAGGCCTGCGCGACGGCCGCCTGATGGGCTTCGAGGCGCTGCTGCGCTGGCGCCGCATGGGGCAGCTGATCTCGCCGGCCGATTTCATTCCCATGGCCGAGGAATCAGGCCTGATCGTGCCGATCGGTAAATGGGTGATCGAGGAAGCGTGCCGCCAGGGCGCCGAATGGCACCGCGAGACCGGCGCGGCGGTGCAGGTGGCGATCAATATCTCGCCGCGCCAGTTTGCCGCACCGGGCTTCCTGGCGCACCTGGAAGGCGTGCTGGCCGCCACCGGCGTGGAACCGTCGTCGATCGAGCTGGAAATCACCGAGAGCGTGATGGTGGAAAACGCCGAAATGGCGATCGCGCTGCTGCACCGGTTGCGTGGCCTGGGGTTGAAACTGGCGATCGACGATTTTGGCACCGGTTATTCGAGCCTGGCTTACCTGTCGCGCTTCCCGATCCACAAGCTCAAGATCGACCAGTCGTTCGTGCGCAATATGCACACCGTGAGCGAGCAAAGCACTATCGTCCAGGCCACCATCAGCCTCGGTCACAGCCTGGGGCTGACCGTGATCGCGGAAGGCGTGGAAACGGAGCAGCAGCGCACCATGCTGGCCGCCTGGCGCTGCGACGAAATCCAGGGCTATTGCTACGCCCGCCCACTGCCCGCCGCGATGGCGCGGCGCTTTATCGAGAACGGCCTGCACCTGCAGGCCGCATAAGAAACCTCCAGAGCAAGGGGCTGCAACGCCCGCCGGGGCGTTTGAAAAACCTCCAGAGCAAGGCGCAGCGACGAAGACAGTACGCTAGTACGGCAAGGAGCTGCAACGCCCGCCGGGGCGTTTGAAAAACCTCCAGAGCAAGGCGCAGCGACGAAGACAGTATGCTAGTACGGCAAGGAGCTGCAACGCCGCTATGGAGGTTTTTCAGGCGCTCAGTTGCGGCGGAAGCGTTTACCCATGCCGGGCTTGAGGGTCTCGGCGCAGTCGCCGCAAAAGCCGTACAGCGACAGCGAGTGCTCGTGCAGCACGAAGTTGCGTTCGCGGGCCACGGCTTCCTGGCGCTGCTCGATTTCGGCGTCGAGAAATTCCTCCATCTTGCCGCAGTTGGTGCAGATCAGGTGGTCGTGGTGGCCGCCTTCATTGAGTTCGAAGACCGAGGCCACCGACTCGAAATGGCGGCGGATCAGGATGCCGGCATCGGCAAACTGCATCAGCACCCGGTACACGGTAGCCAGCCCCATGTCGATGCCCTCGTCATGCAGCAGACGATAGACATCGTCGGCATTCATGTGCTTGGACTTCGATTCCTGGAACAATTGGAGGATGCGCAGGCGGGGCAGGGTGGCCTTGAGGCCCAGTTTACGGAGTTCTTGTGGAATATCCATGCGGTTGGTCGTCAACAGTCCTAAGAAATGATAATGATTCTTATTCGCACTATAGCGGGTATTTGTTTTCTCTGCAACGTACGATTGGCTTGTGCGCCACCTTTTTCGGGCGGCGACGTCCTATAATCGTCGATCTTCGTTCCTTACCGCATACAAGCCAGTAACCTCGTGAACTATCCCTTCCTCAACGGCGGCGGCCATATCGCGCAGATCATCGCCTCCTACGACTGGGCCGGTACCGCGCTGGGCGCCATCGACACCTGGTCGCAATCGCTCAAGACCACGGTATCGACCATGTTGCGCTCCACGCTGCCCATGGTGGCGCTGCTGGGCGACGAGGGCGTGATGATCTACAACGACGGCTATTCCGAATTTGCCGGCCGCCGCCACCCGATGTCGCTCGGCTCCAACGTGCGCGAGTCGTGGCCCGAGGTGGCAGATCATAACGACTACGTGATCCGCGTGGCGCTGGCCGGCGGTACGCTGGCGTACAAGGACCAGGAAATGACGCTGCTGCGTTCCGGCAAACCGGAGCAGGTGTGGATGAATCTCGACTACGCGCCGATCCTGGACGAAGCGGGCAAGCCGTGGGGGGTGCTGGTGGTGGTGGTGGATACCACCGACAAGATCCGCGCCGAGCAGCAGCTGCGTGCCAGCGAAAATACCTTCCGCACCCTGGCCCAGGCAATTCCGAGCCAGGTGTGGTCGGCCGATGCGGATGGCTCGCTCAACTGGTTCAACGAGCAGGTGTACCGTTATTCCGGCACCCAGCCGGGTCAGTTGACGGGTGACGCCTGGACCGCGATCGTCCACGCCGACGACAGCGCCAAGGTGGCCGCAGCATGGCGCGCCTCGGTCGCCACCGCGCAGAATTTCGAGGTCGAATACCGGATCCGCCGCGCCGACGGCGCCTGGCGCTGGCACATCGTGCGCGCCATGCCCATCATCGACGACAACGGCGTGGTGCAGCGCTGGGTGGGTACCAGTACCGATATCGAGGACCAGAAAGCCACCGCCAGCAAATTGCAGCTGCAAGTGGCCGAACGCACGGCCGAGCGCGACCGCATGTGGCGCCACGCCACCGACGTCATGCTGGTGACCACGCTAGACGGCTGGATCACCGCCGCCAATCCGGCCTTCACCCGCCTGCTGGGCTGGGACGAGGCGGAAATCATCGGTACCTCGATCCACAAGATCATCCATCCGGACGACGCCCAGTCGTCGCTGGCCGAAATGGACTCGCTGGCGCAGGGCCACAGTACCTTCAAATTCGAGAACCGCACGCTGCGCAAGGGTGGCGGCCACGCCATCCTGTCCTGGACCGCCGTGCCGGACGAGGGCTTCATCCACGCCGTGGGCCGCGACATGACGGCCGAGCGGGCAGCCGCCGAAGAGATGCGCCGCACGTCGCTCAAATTGCAGCAGGCGCAGAAGATGGAAGCGATCGGCAAGCTGACGGGCGGCGTGGCGCACGACTTCAACAACCTGTTGCAGGTCATCTCCGGCAACCTGCAACTGCTGGCTGCCGATGTGGCCGATATGCCGCGCGCCCAGCGCCGCGTGGAGCAGGCGCTGGCCGGCGTCACCCGTGGCGCCAAGCTGGCCAGCTACCTGCTGGCGTTCGGCCGGCGCCAGGCGCTCGATCCGCGCGTGGTGCGCATCGGCCGCTTCATCGCCGGCATGGAAGACATGCTGCGGCGCAGCCTGGGCGAGGAAATCGAGGTGGAAACCGTGATCTCGGGCGGCCTGTGGAACACCCTGGTCGATACCGCCCAGGTGGAAAACGCTGTGCTCAACCTGTGCATCAACGCGCGCGACGCCATGGACGGCGTGGGCAAGCTCACCATCGAGGTAGGCAACGCCATGCTCGACGACCACTACGCACGGAACCACCCGGAACTGTCTCCCGGCCAGTACGTGATGATCGCCGTCAGTGACACCGGCGCCGGCATGTCGCCCGAGATCATGGCGCAGGCCTTCGACCCGTTCTTTTCCACCAAACCGGAAGGCAAGGGCAGCGGCCTGGGACTGTCGATGGTGTATGGCTTCGTGCGCCAGTCCGGCGGCCACGTGCAGATCTACAGCGAGCCCGGTTGCGGCACCACGGTCAAGCTGTACCTGCCGCGCTCCACCGACATCGAGGATGCCCCGGCGCCGCCGGAAACGCGTGCCGTGGTCGGCGGCCAGGAGACCATCCTGGTGGCCGAGGATGACGAGGGCGTGCGCGCCACCGTGGTCGAAATGCTGGGCGAACTCGGTTACCGGGTGCTCAAGGCAAGCGACGCCGCCAGCGCGCTGTCCATCATCGACAGCGGCATGCCGATCGATCTGCTGTTTACCGACGTGGTGATGCCCGGCCCGTTGCGCAGCCCCGATCTGGCGCGCAAGGCGCGCGAACGCCTGCCTGGCATCGCCGTGCTGTTTACGTCCGGGTACACCGAGAACGCCATCGTCCACGGCGGCCGGCTCGACGCCGGCGTGGACTTGCTGGGCAAGCCTTACACCCGCGAAGCGCTGGCGCGCAAGGTGCGCCATGTCCTGGCCAACCGCCAGCACGCGGCGCAACTGGCGGCGCAGCCGGCAGCGGCAATGCTGGCCCAGCTCGCGCGCAGGGCGGAGGTGGTCGAGGCGCCGGAGATGGCTGAACAGGCTGAACATGCCGAACTGGCGGAAGCTGGCGACGCGGCCGATACATCGGCGGATACGACCGACATGGCGGCTATCCCTGCAACGACGACGATGGCGCCTGATCCGGTGCCCGGCCAGCCTGCAGGACAGCCGGCCGCCGACCGCCGGGACGGCGGCCGCCGGGACGCCGGCCGCCGGGACGCCGGCCGCCGCATACTGCTGGTCGAGGACGAACCGGAACTGCGCGAGACAACTGCCGAACTGCTCGAACTGCTGGGCCACCAGGTCAGCGCCTGCGGCGACGCTTCCAGCGCCCTGGCCGCGCTGGACGGTGGCGAGTTCGACATCATGCTCACCGATATCTCGCTGCCCGACCTGTCGGGCGAGGTACTGGCCGCGCGCGCGCTGGCGTTGCGACCAGGCCTGCGGGTGATATTCGCCAGCGGTCAGACGCCGAGATCCATGCTCGATGGCGCGCAATTGCTGCTCAAGCCATTCAGCATCGACCAGCTAGTGGAAGCCCTGGCACGCATCTGACCAGGGGCCAATATCCCCGCTAATTTAGTAATACAAAGTAACTATTGGTGTATTTCTATCAAATAATTGGTGGTTTTTGGTGAGAATCTTTGGTATATTTCCGTATGGCATGAAATTGGCCATTGGGTAGTGCTGGTAACACCTTATCGCGCCCGGCTCCGGCTGGTTGCGCAGGGTCGCATTGATGCGGCCCGTCCGAATTTCCTGCCCCCCATTTTTTAGTTAGTGCAGACGCCCGTCCGGGCCCGCCCGTGCGCGTTCGCCGGGCG
The DNA here is from genome assembly GCF_034479515.1 of Duganella zoogloeoides. Classification (NCBI taxonomy): domain Bacteria; kingdom Pseudomonadati; phylum Pseudomonadota; class Betaproteobacteria; order Burkholderiales; family Oxalobacteraceae; genus Duganella; species Duganella zoogloeoides. Next base: position 3,594,677 of record NZ_CP140152.1, on the reverse strand, counting down.
GCCCGTTGCATGGGCGAGGAGCCTCACATGATCGTTCAACTGTTTGCGCGCTGGCTGCGCCGCGGGCTCGATACCTATATTTCGCTGCCGCTGTTCGCGCTGGCGCTGCTGGCCGGACTGTGGCTGCTGTCGTGGCACGACATCGAGCAGGGCCGCGAGCGCGCCCGCGCCGCTGCTGTCAACACGGTGGGGGAGGTGCTGGGCACCTACGAGGCGCAAGTGGCGCGCAGCGTGGACAGCATCGACCAGACCCTGCGCGTGATGAAGTACGCGGTCGAACGCAGTGGTTCGCCGGGTGCGCTGACCGAGCTCGCGCGCGAAGGTCTGCTGCCCCCCAGCATGGTGTTTGCCGTGAGCGTGGCCGATCGCGACGGCATGGTGTTGGCCAGCAATCCGCGCGCGCAACCGCACTCCGTCGCGGACCAGGCCTACTTCCTGTATCACCAGCAGCGCGACAGCGGCGGCATTTTTGTCAGCCACGCCCAGCGCGACGCCGTCAAGTCCGACGCCCACCTGCATTTCACGCGCCGGCTGGACGACGCCCGTGGCAATTTCGCCGGCATCGTCATGCTGGAAACCGATCCCGCCTATTTCACCAGCGACTACGAGCGCAGCCGGCTGGGTGAACGCGGCATGCTGGCGCTGGTCGGCGCCGACGACGTGGTGCGCGCGCTGCGCGTGGGCGACCAGGTGTCGTATGGCCAGCAACTGCCCGCCGGCGGTGTCGATGTGGACGACGGCGTGAAGCGCTTTGCCGCCGCGCGCGAGCTGCACCAGGTGCCGCTGCGGGTGGTGACGGGCCTGGACGAGAGCGAGCAGATGGCGCCGTTCGAGCGCGAAGCGCGCGACAAGCTGTGGGTCATGGCCATGGTCAGCCTGGTCGTGGTCGTGGGCACCGCGCTGCTGTGGATCTGGGCGTGGCAGGGCGCGCGCAACCGCACCCGCGTGCGCCGTGCGCGCGAAACCTTTGCCGCCGCTTCTGCCGCCAGCCTGGACGCCTTCTTCGTGCTGCGCGAAGTGCGCGATGCCGCCAATGCCATCACCGACTTCCGCTTCATCGACGTCAATGCCCGCGCCGAGCGCATGACCGGCATGTCGCGCGCCGAACTTTGTTCGATGACGCTGCTGGAAATGGTCCCGGAAGCGCACAAGGGCGGCATGTTCCGGACGCTGGTGCAGGCCAGCGAGGACGGCGGCGTGCACGAGCGCGAATGGGAAAATACCACCCAGCCGCGCTATCCGCGCTGGATGCAGAAGCAGGTGGTGTCGGTGGAAGGCGGCATCGTCGCCATCGTGCGCGACATCACCGAGCGCAAGCTGGCCGAGGAACGCATGCTGCACCTGGCCCACCACGACAATCTCACCGGGCTGCCCAACCGTATCTGCATCACCGAGCGCCTGAACCAGATGGTGGCCGATGGCGGCTCCGTGATGGTCGCCTTTATCGACCTCGATGGCTTCAAGCTGGTCAACGATGGCCTGGGCCACAACGCCGGCGACGAACTGCTCAAGGTGGTGGCCGAGCGCATGGCCGGCTGCGTGCGCGCCGGCGACACGGTGGGCCGTTTCGGCGGTGATGAATTCGTGCTGATGCTCGATGCCGAGGGCGCCGACCAGTCGTCGCGCGCGACCGCCGTGATCGAGCGCGTGCGCCACGCGGTGCTGCAATCGATGTGCGTGGCCGGGCAGGAAGTGCAGGTCAGCTGCAGCATCGGCGTGGCCGTCTATCCGCACGACGGCAGCGATGCCGAAACTTTGCTGATGCACGCCGACGCCGCCATGTACCGCGCCAAGGACCTGGGTAAGAACAACTACCAGTTCTACACCCGCGAGATGAACGTCAATATCGAGGAAAAGCTGCGCCTGATGGAAGGGCTGCGCGTGGCCCTCGACCTGCAGCAGTTCCACCTGATGTTCCAGCCCAAGGTGGACATGCGCAGCGGCCGCATCTTCGGCTGCGAGGCGCTGGTGCGCTGGGACGATCCCGCGCGCGGCGTGATCGGGCCCGATCGCTTCATCCCGCTGGCCGAGGAAAGCGGCATGATCGTGGCGCTGGGCGAATGGGTGTTGCGCACCGCCTGCTTCCAGAACCAGGCCTGGCAGGATGCCGGCCTGGCGCCGCTGCGCATTTCCGTCAACGTCTCGCCGCGCCAGTTCGAGGAGCAGGGCCTGGTGGACCGCGTCGCGCGCGCGCTGGCCGACAGCGGCATGGAACCGCGCTGGCTGGAACTGGAAGTGACCGAGGGCGTGATCATGCGCGACCTGGCGCAGGCGGTGGAAAAGATGGGGCAGTTGCGGGCGATGGGCGTGTTCCTGTCGATCGACGATTTCGGCACCGGCTATTCGAGCCTGTCGGCCTTGAAGTCCTTCCCGATCAGTACCCTCAAGATCGACAAGTCCTTCGTGCGCGACCTGGGCCGCAGCGACGGCGACGAGGCCATCGCCAGCTCCATCATCGGCCTGGCGCACCGCCTGAAGCTGCGCGTGATCGCCGAAGGCGTGGAGACCGAGCAGCAGCGCAGCTTCCTGTCCGAGAACGGCTGCGACGAATTGCAGGGCTATTTGATCAGCCGTCCGCTGCCGCCGGAGCGGCTGGCGTTGATGCTCAATCCCGCCGATTTGATTGCAGCCTGAGCCGGCGTAACCGCTGTTGTACAATCGTTTTCCAACGTTTATGCAGACAGGAAGACATACATGGCTATTCGCGTACACCATCTCAACAAAAGCCGCTCGCAGCGTATCGTCTGGCTGCTCGAAGAGCTGGGCCTGCCGTATGAACTGGTACGCTACCAGCGCGACGCCGTCACCAATTTCGCCCCGCCCGAACTCAAGGCCATTCACCCGCTGGGCAAATCGCCGCTGCTCGAAGACGACGGTGTGCTCATCGAGGAATCGGGCGCCATCGTCCAGTACCTGCTGGACCGCTACGGCAAGGGTGCATTGCAACCGGCCCCCGGCACGCCCGCCGCGCTGCGCCACCTGCAACTGCTGCACTTCGCCGAAGGCTCGGCCATGATCCCGCTGCTGCTGCGCATTTACGTTTCGCGCCTGGGCGACGGCGGCGTGCCGCTGCACGGCCGCATCGACAGCGAAGTGACGAACCACTTCGACTACCTGGAAAGCATCCTCGAACCATCGGGCTACTTCATCGGCGACAGCCTGACCGGCGCCGACATCATGCTCAGCTTCCCGGTCGGCATTGCGGTCAAACAGCCCGAAGGAAGCCGCTGGCCGCGCCTGCAAGCGTTCACCGCCGCCATCGAAGCGCGTCCGGCATGGCAGAAGGCGATGGCGGCAACCGAGGGGTGATGCTGCTCTGATCCGTCGGCTTCCGGTGCGCGCCCGTGTCGTTGGGCCTACATGGTCAGCACGATTTTCCCGACATTCAGACCATCTTCCATGCGCTGCTGCGCGGCGCCAGCCTGGGCCAGCGGGAAGACGCTGTCAATGACCGGCGTCAGGCCATCCTTGCCGAACTGCGACAGCCAGCGTTCCTTGAAGCGGCGCGACATGGCGTGCTTGACTTCCTGGCTGCGCGACTTCATCACCGTGCCGATGATGTGCAGGTGGCGGTACAACAGGCGGTCGAGCGGGATTTTTGCGTTCTCGATGCCGCCCATGATCCCGATCTGCACCAGGCGCCCGCCGAAGTTCAGCGCATTGACGTTGCGCTCGAAGTACGGCGCGCCGATGAAGTCGAGGATCACGTCCACGCCGCGATTGTCGGTCAGCTTTGCCACCACCTGCGCGAAGTCTTCGTGCTCGTAGTCGATGGCGTGGTGTGCGCCCATGCGGCGCACCAGGTCATGGGCGCTTGCCTGCGCGGTCGTGATCACGGTAGCGCCGGCCGCGCGCGCCAGCTGCACGGCCGCGCCGCCCACGCCGCCGGCGCCGGCGTGGATCAGCACCGTCTCGCCTTTTTCCAGCCTGCCCAGGTGCAGCAGGGCTTCGTGCGCGGTGACGAAGACTTCAGTGATTGCCGCTGCCTGGATGTAGTCGAGGCCTGCGGGAATCGGCATCGCCATGCGGTGGTCGATGCGCGAGACTTCGGCATACGCGCCGCCACCGACGATGCCCATCACGCGGTCGCCGAACTTGAAGTCCTTGACGTTGGCGCCGACGGCAATCACCTCGCCGGCGATCTCCAGGCCCATGATGGTGGAGTCGCCGAAGTCGGGCCAGCCATAGCCGCCGCGCCGATGGGTGAGGTCGGCGCGGTTGACGCCGGCCGCGTGGGTGCGCACGATCAGGTCGTCGGGACGCAGTACCGGTTCGGGCATGTCGCCCAGTGTGAGGACGTCGCTGGCGCCGAATTTGTCGAAGGTGATGGCTTTCATGATGGGTTCCTGAAAAAGTAGAGGTGAATCGAGCTTAACGACGAACCACCGGTTTGATAATCTGCCCCTGCCGACTAACCGCTGTGCACACCGCGCACAAGTAATGGCGGCCCACCGTTAGCGCATGCCGGCCGTGCGCATCGCCAGGTGCAGCAGCGCGGCCACGATGCCGAGCGCACCCACGCTGAGCGCCCAGATCCCCACCAGCCAGCCCACGCGGCCGAGCCACATCTTCCTGCGTCGGGCGCTCATCAGTGATACCCCTCGCCGAGTTTGACCTTGCCCCGGAAGACGTAGTACGAGAAGCACGAGTAGCCGAGCACGAAGGGCAGGATGAACAGCGTGCCCACCAGCGCGAAACCCTGGCTGGCCGGCGCCGAGGCGGCGGCCCAGATCGACAGCGCGGGCGGCACGATGTTGGGCCAGATGCTGATCGCCAGCCCGGTGTAGCCAAGGAAGATCAGCCCCAGCGACGCCATGAAAGGCCCGTGATGCGGCGTCTCGCCGGCCAGTGATCGCAGCAGCAGCACCACGCCCAGCACCACCAGGATCGGCACCGGCGCGAACCACAGCATGCCGGGCCAGGTGAACCAGCGCGTCGCCACGTCGGCATCGGCCAGCGGCGTCCAGATGCTGACAGCCACGATCGCCAGCACCAGCAGCAAGGCCAGCGGCCGCGCGGTGGCGAGCATGCGCCGTTGCAGCCCGCCTTCGGTGCGGAAGATCAGCCAGGTGCAGCCCAGCAGGGTGTAGGCCACCATCACACCCACGCCGCACATCAGCGCGAACGGTTGCAGCCAGTGGAAGGCGCCGCCGGCGAACTGCGGCCCGCTGGCAGTGGCCACCAGCGGAATGCCCTGCACGTAAGTTCCCAGCGCCACGCCCTGGAAGAATGCCGCCGTCACCGAGCCGCCGATAAAAGCCTTGTCCCAGACATGGCGTTCGTGGTCGAGCGCCTTGAAGCGGAATTCGAACGCCACACCGCGGAAGATCAACCCCAGCAACATGAAGATCAGCGGCAGGTACAGCGCCGAGAGCACGATCGCATAAGCGCGCGGGAAGGCGGCAAACAGCGCGGCGCCGCCGAGCACCAGCCAGGTCTCGTTGCCGTCCCATACCGGCGCCACCGTGTTCATCATCACGTCGCGCTCATGGCGGTCGGGCACAAATGGAAACAGCATGCCGATGCCAAGGTCAAAGCCATCCATGACGACGTACATGAACACGCCGAAGAAGATGATGACTGCCCAAATACTGCTCAAGTCGATGCCCATTACAGTGTGCTCCCATGCGGGTTGAGTTGATCGGGCGCCGCCGACAGCAGGCGGAAGATATACGTGATGGCCACGCCGAACACGAACACATACACCAGAATGAACAGGCCGAGCGACAGCGCCACGGTGGCCGCCGCGTGCGGCGTGACGGCGTCTCGCGTGCGCAGCAGGCCATAGACGATCCAGGGCTGGCGCCCGATCTCGGTGGTGTACCAGCCGGCCAGGATGGCGATCAAACCGGCTGGCCCCATGACGGTGGTCAGGCGCAGGAACCACTGCGCGCCGTACAGCGCCCGGCGGTGGCGCAGCCACAGGCCCAGCACCGCCAGCGCGATCATTGCCATGCCCAGTCCCACCATCACGCGGAAGGTGAAGAAGATGATGGCGGCGTTGGGCCGGTCATCCTTGGGAAAGTCCTTCAGGCCCCGGATCTGCCCGCCCCACGTATGGGTGAGTATCCAGCTACCCACGCGCGGAATCGCGACCTGGTAGCGGTTGGTTTCGCCGTCCATGTCGGGAAGCGCGAAGACCACCAGCGGCAGCGCATCGTTGCCATGATTTTCCCAATGTCCCTCGATGGCGGCGATCTTGGCTGGCTGGTGTTCCAGCGTGTTGATGCCGTGGGCGTCGCCGAGGAACGCCTGCAACGGCGCGGTCACCAGCAACATCCACATCGCCATCGAAAACATGGTGCGCACAGCCGGCGTATCGTTCTTGCGCAGCAAGTGCCAGGCGCCGCAAGCGGCCACCACCATCGCGGTGGCGAGGAAGGCGCCGACGCTCATGTGCATCAGCCGGAACGGGAACGACGGGTTGAAGATGATCTCGAACCAGCTGTCGGGCACCAGCACGCCGTGCTCCACGCGATAACCCTGCGGCGTTTGCATGAAGCTGTTCGACGCCAGGATCCAGGTGGTGGAGATCAAGGTGCCGATCGCCACCATGGCGCTGGCAAAGCAATGCAGGCCGGGCCCCACGCGGTTCCAGCCGAACAGCATCACGCCAAGAAAGCCCGCTTCGAGGAAGAAGGCGGTCAGCACTTCGTAGGTCAGCAGCGGCCCGGTAATGCCGCCCGCGTACTGCGAGAAGAAGCTCCAGTTGGTGCCGAACTGGTAGGCGAGCACGATGCCGGACACCACGCCGATGCCGAAGTTGACCGCGAAGATCTTCAGCCAGAAATGGTACAAGTCACGATACACTTCGCGCCGCGTGCGCAGCCAGCACAGCTCCAGCACCGTCAGGTAACTGGCCAGGCCGATCGACAGCGCCGGGAAGATGATGTGGAAGGAGATGGTAAACCCGAACTGAATGCGGGCCAGCTCCAGGGCGGTGAATCCTGTCATGTGTACTCTCCCGGGCCGAGGTGTCGGTGTCGCCGTGTGTTGTGGGAATGGGCGGCGAGCCTGCCGGAGGCTCGACCGCACGATGAAGTTCCATCATCGCCAAAGCGGCATTGCGGTGACACTCGCGGGAGGGATGTAACGGTCTCTCACTTTTGTTTTCGTCACCGCAGAGACAAGAACGGCGACGTAGCCAAGGGCCCATCGCCGTTCTTTGACGCGGAGTTGTTGTGCTTATTGCTGGCGATGTTTCGCTACATCCGCCGCCGTCACCTTGCCCTGCTTGCCCCCGAACTGGTAAATCACGTAGTTGCTCAACTGCGCGATCTCGTCGTCCGTGTACGACGCCCGGAACGACGGCATGAACACTTCCGCGCCGCCGATCTGGGCGCGGGTGCCGGACAGGATCATCTGCACCACGTTGCGGCCTGACGGATCGTTCACCGAGCGCGCGCCCAGCAGCGCGGCGTACTGCGATTGCGGGCCGGCGCCGTTCCATTGATGGCAGCTGGCGCAGCTGCTTTCGAACAGGCGCAGGCCGTCTTTGAGGTTGGCCGGGGTGCCCGGTGCCGGTGCGTACGGGCCTGCCGCAGCCACGCTGTCCGGATTGGAATTGACCACGATCGGATTGTCGCCGGTGCGTGGCGGCACGCTGCGCAGGTAGGTGACCAGGTTGCGTATATCGGCCGGGTCCAGGTATTGCAGGCTGTTTTCCACCGCTTCGCGCATCGGTCCCGAGGCCGCGCCGTGGCCCGGTGCGTGGCCGGCGCGCAGGTACTGGTACAACTCGGCGTCGGTCCATTTGCCGATGCCGTGGACCGGGTCGGGCGTGATGTTGGGCGCCTGCCAGCCGTTGACCACGGCACCGCTCAGTTCATTGCGGTGGTCGAGCGCGAAGCCGATGTTGCGCGGCGTGTGGCACTCGGCGCAGTGGGCCAGCGCGATCGCCAGGTAGGCGCCGCTGTTCCATTGCGCCGATTTGTCGGGTGCGGGCTTGAAACGCTCGCTCTTGAAGAACACCGCGTTCCAGAAGCCCATTGCCCAGCGCTGGTTGAACGGGAACGCCAGCTCCGGTGTCGGCGTCTCCTGCGTGACTGTGGGCAGGCTGAATAAATACGCCTTGATCGCCAGCGCATCCTCGCGGCTCAGCAGCGAATACGACGTATACGGGAAGGCCGGGTAGAGCCGCTTGCCGTCGTGGCGCACGCCGTCGTGCAGCGCACGCACGAAGTCGTCGTCGCTGTAGTTGCCGATGCCGGTCTTCTGATCGGCCGTGATGTTGGACGAGTACAGGGTGCCGAACGGCAGCTTGAACGGCAGGCCGCCGGCAAACGGCTTGCCGCCGGAGACGGTGTGGCACGCCACGCAATCGGCCGCCTTGGCCAGGTATTCGCCGCGCACGATTTTCGACGCGGACGCCGGCGCGCCGGCCAATACCGGCGCCGTGCCCGGGGTGGGATCGGAACGGGTAAGGTAGAAGTATGCTGCCGTACCGAGGATGGCGGCGCACACGGGCGCCAGGATCAGGATGCGTTTCATGCCTTGCTCCCTTTTTGTGCCAGCAGCTCGCGGCGGATCGGCAGCTCGCGCAGGCGCACGCCGGTGGCCGCAAAGATTGCGTTGGCCAGTGCCGGAGCGGCAATGGCCGTGCCCACTTCGCCGATGCCGCCGGGCGCCTCGGTGTTGTGGACGATGTGGACTTCCACATCGGGCGTTTCGTTCATCCTGATCATGCGATAGTCATTGAAATTGCTTTGCTCGATGGCGCCGTTGGCGATGGTCACTTCGTTGAACAGCGCGGCGGACAGGCCGAACAGCAGACCGCCCTGGATCTGCGCTTCGATCGAGCCGGTGTTGACGGGAATGCCGCAATCGACCGCCACCACGGCGCGCCGCAGGCGCACGTCGCCGGCAGGCGTGACTTCCACCTCTACCATGGCGCATACCTTGCTGCCGAATGGCTCGCCCAGCGCCACGCCACGGCCCACGCGCGGGGGCAGGGCGGCGCCCCAGCCCATCTTGGCTGCGGCGAGGTCCAGCACTGCGGTGGCACGCGGATTGTGGCGCAGCAGCGCGCGGCGCCATGCCACCGGATCGACCTTGGCGCGGTGAGCCAGTTCGTCAAAAAAGCTCTCGACGATGAACAGGTTGTGCAGCGCGCCCACGCCGCGCCACCAGCCGACCAGCAAACCGGGCGGCATGTCGTGGCGCACCCATTCCACCTTCATGTTGGGGATGGCATAGGGCATGTCGGCCACGCATTCGATGGCGTCGCCATCGAGACCGTTCGGGCGCATGCCACCCGGCCGCCAGCGGCCCAACACGGTGGCGCTGCAAATGCGGTCGCCGTACCACACCGGCATGCCCTTGGCGTCCACCACCGCCGAAATCACGTCGTGGTACATCGGTCGCACGATGTCGTGGCCGATGTCTTCTTCGCGGGTCCAGATGATCTTGAGCGGATACTTGACCAGTTTGGCGAACATCACCGCCTGGTCCACGTAGTCGCTCTCGAGCCGGCGGCCGAAGCCGCCGCCCAGGTATTGCGGGTGCAGCACCACCTGTTCCACCGCCAGGCCGGTAATTTTTGCGGCATTGGCGACTACCCGGGTCGGTACCTGGGTGCCGGCCCAGATCTCGCAGCGGTTGGCGGTGAGGTGGACGGTGGCGTTGAGCGGCTCCATAGTGGCGTGAGCCAGCATCGGCAGCTTGTAGGTTGCCTCGATCAATTCGCCTTGCGGGCGCGTGCCTGATTCGCGCCCGACGATGGCCTTGCCGCTGGCCTGGCTGGCAGCCAGGCCGGCGCGCAGGTCGCGCGTGGTCAGCCTGGCATTGGCGCCCCGGTCCCATTCGATGTCGAGCAGCTCCATGCCACGTTTGGCCGCGCCGAAATGCACGGCCACCACGGCCACCGCGTTGGCTATTCTCAGCACATCGATCACGCCGGGTACGGCCCGCGTGGCGCGGTCGTCGAACTTCACCAGCTTGCCGCCGAAAGTGGGGCAGGCCTTCACTGTCGCCACCCGCATGCCGGGCACGCTGACGTCGATGCCGAATTTTGTGGTACCGGCCACCTTGTCGGCCGAATCGAGGCGCGCCATCGGTTTGCCGATCAGGCGGAATTCGCCGGGTGACTTGAGTTTGACGTCGCCGGGATCGGGCAACCGGTTGGCGGCGGCAGCCACCTGGCCGTAGGTGAGCGTCCTGCCGCTGGCCTGGTGCCGGATCACGCCACGCTCCACCACGCAGTCGCCGGGCGCCACCTTCCACTTCGCGGCGGCTGCCGATACCAGCAGGGTGCGGGCGATGGCGCCTGCCGTGCGAAGTTCGGTGAAGGTGCTGCGGGTGCTGGTGGAGCCGCCGGTGATTTGGCCCTTGAGCAGCTTCATGCCATACAGCTCGTCGCTGGCGGGGGCGTGTTCGACCTGGATCTGGTCCAGGCCCACGTCCAGTTCTTCGGCCAGCAGCATGCACGAGCCGGTGTAGATGGCCTGGCCCATTTCCACCATCGGCATCACCAGGCGGATGGCGCCGCTGGCGTCGATGCGCACAAAGGCGTTGGGGGCAAACGCAGGCGCGCCGTCGGCTGCCGCCGCCTTGGCGTCGCCGGGCTGGCGGTGCGGGGTGACCGCGCCGAGGGCGGTCTTGGGCGTGGCCAGCCACACGAAGGCCACCGACAGGCCGGCGGCCTTCAACAACTGGCGGCGCCCGGTCGAAACGGTGTCAATGACGTGGCTCATTTGCGGCCTCCGATCGCGGCGACGGGAATGGCTTGCGTGACCACGATCTTGCCGGTGGCCGCCTGCCTGATGGCGGCGCGGATACGTACGTAGGTGGCGCAGCGACAGATATTGCCGGACATGGCGGCGTCGATATCGGCATCGGTGGGGTTGGGCGTGCGCTTGAGCAGCGCGGTAGCCGACATGATCTGGCCCGACTGGCAGTAACCGCATTGGACCACGTCCACCGCCAGCCAGGCATCCTGGATGCGCTTGCCGCTGTCGGTGGCGCCGATAGCTTCGATGGTGGTCACCTCGCGGTTGCCGACGCTGGACACGGGCAGCACGCACGAGCGCACCGGGTTGCCGTCCAGGTGCACGGTGCAGGCGCCGCACTGGGCGATGCCGCAGCTGAACTTGGTGCCGGTCATGCCGATCACGTCGCGTATCACCCACAGCAGCGGCGTGCTGCCCTCGACATCCACGACATGTTCGTGGCCGTTCACCCTTAGCGTTTGCGCCATTGTCCTGCTCCTCAAGGTTGGTGTTCCATTCGTTTTTGAGCGTAACAATGTTTTGACAAGGCGATAACTGGCCGTTGGTGATAAGCCGTTATGCGCCTTTTGCATAAATCCTGTTTAGGCCTGGCTGATGAATTTATTTGTCAGGTAGTGCGAGATTCCTTCGGCGCCGCCTTCGGAGCCATGGCCGCTTTCCTTCATGCCGCCGAACGGCAGTTCGGTGGCGACGATGCGGTACTGGTTGATGCCGATCATGCCCGCTTCCAGGCCGTCGCCCACGTCGAGCGCGGTGCGGGCATCGGTCGTAAACGCATATGCCGACAGGGCGTAGGGCAGGCGGTTGGCTTCCGCCAGGCCGTCGGCCAGCGTGTCGAACGGCAGCAGCACGGCGATCGGGCCGAACGGTTCTTCGTGCATGATGCGCGCCGTCATCGGCACGTTGGCCAGCACGGTCGGTTCGAAAAAATAGCCGGGGCGGTCGATGCGCTTGCCGCCGGCCAGCACGGTGGCGCCCTGTTCGACGGCGTCCGCAACCAGGGCCTCCATTTTGGCCAGTTGACGCGGATTGGCCAGTGGGCCAACCTGCGTCTGCGACGCCATGCCGTCGCCGATCACCAGCGCGCCGGTGGCGGCGACGAAGCGTTCGACAAACTGGTCATACACGCCGCGCTGGACCAGGAAGCGGGTGGACGAGATGCAGATCTGGCCCGTGCCGCGAAAGCGGTTGGCCGCACCGCCGACGGCGGCGGCCTCGATATCGGCATCGTCGAACACCAGCACCGGACCATGGCCGCCCAGTTCCAGCGTGATCGGCTTGACGCCGGCGGCGGCCCGTTCCGACAGCAGCCGGCCCACCGGCACCGAGCCGGTGAACGCCACCTTGCGGATCACCGGCGAGGCGATCAGCCTGGCGGACACCATGTCCGGCACGCCGAACACCACTTGCAGCACGCCCTTGGGCAGGCCGGCGTCGTCCAGGCAGCGGGCCAGCGCCAGCGCGGTGGCCGGGCTTTCCTCGCCCGGTTTCAGGATCACGCTGCAGCCGGCGGCCAGCGCAGCCGACAGCTTGCGGGCCGGGGTGATGGCCGGGAAGTTCCACGGCGTGAAGGCGGCCACGGGGCCGATCGCCTGGCGCTTGACCAGTTGCTGCACGCCGGGACGGTTGGACGGCACCACGCGGCCATCGATGCGGCGCGCCTCCTCGGCGAACCACTCAAAGTATTCGGCTGCGCGCAGCACTTCGTCGCGGCTTTCGGCCAGCGGCTTGCCTTCCTCGAGCGTCATCAGGGTGGCGATGTGCTCGGTGCGCTCGCGCATCAGCGTGGCTCCCTGGCGCAGGATGCGCGAGCGTTCGGCCGGCACGGTGTGGCGCCAGGTGTCGAAGGCGGTGCGCGCGGTAGTCAAGGCCAGGTCCAGGTCGGCGGCGGTGGCGAGCGGCACGCGGCCCAGGATGGCGCCATTGGCGGGGTTGATGACGGGCGCGGTGTCGCGGTTGCCCGCATCGAGCCAGGCGCCGTCGATGAACAGGGAGAGTTGTTCGTAATGCGGTGTGCGCATGATTTTTTCCTTGGTAGGGTTGAAGTGCCGTGGGAAGAAGCGTAAAACCGGACGGCGTGCGTGATAAGCGGGCGCCGTCCCACAACAGCTATGCAAGGAACGCAAAGATGCAATCAGAAAAATTCGCGGAATTTCTCGGCGTGTTCGTCGATGTCGCGCGCGAGGGCAGTTTTTCCGGCGCGGGCCGCCGGCGCGGCCGCACGCCGTCGTCCATCGGCCGCCAGATCGACATGCTGGAAGAACACCTGGAGTCGCCGCTGTTCCTGCGCTCCACTCGGCTGCTCACGCTCACCGATGCCGGCGAAGCGCTGCTGATACGCGCGCGCCAGATCCTCGACGCGCTGGCCGACGCCCAGCAGGAACTCGCTTCGATGAAGGGCGAGGTGACGGGCATTCTGCGGGTGGCGTGCTTTCCCACCTTCGGCAAGCGCTACGTGCTGCCGGTGATGGGGCAACTGGCCAGCCAGTATCCCGACCTGCGGCTGGAACTGGATTTGACGGAACGGCTGGCGGACCCGGTGGCCGAGCGCCTGGACCTGGTGATCCGCATCGGCGACCTGGCCGACAGCACGCTGATCGCCAGCCGCCTGGCCACCCAGACCCGCATCCTGTGCGCCAGCCCGGCCTACCTGGAGCGCGCGGGCGCCCCGGCCGCAGTCAACGACATCGGCTGCCATCGCCTGATCGACAAGCTGCATGGCGCGGACCTGCTGGGCTGGACCGACGTGCTGGGTCACCCGGCGCGCGCCTGCGGCGGTCAGCCGGTATTCGCCTGCGACGATTTCGAGGCGATGCGCCTGGCCGCGCAGGAGGGCATGGGGATTGCGTACTTGCCGGACTGGGTGGTGGGGCCCGATATCAAGGCCGGCCACTTGCGCCAGCTGTTCCCCGAGTGGTCGCAGCAGCCGCGCGCCACCACCGGCATCCATGCGTTGCGGGCGCTGCGCCGGCCGCCGGCGCGCGTGACGGTGCTGCTCGATGCGCTGCGCGCGGCCATCGGCCAGCCGCCGGTGTGGGCGTTGGTTTGACCTGCAAAAGAAAAATCACTTGGGCTCCCCCCGAGCTTGGCCACTTTTACAACGGAATAATCCTGACCGCCGCATGCCTGAGCGTCCCCGGTGCGATGGTGAGGGTGTACAGCTCCTGGTTGAGGTCGTCCGCGCAGTACCTGCCGGAGGCCGTCATTGAAACTGCCTGCGGTGAGGTGAGGGGAGCGTCGTGGCGGGCATCGAGGATGTCGTTGCTGCTCAGGCAGAGCAGGGACGCAGTGTCCATTGTGACCGTGCCCTTGAAGCGGGAAAACATGGTGACGGTGTTGCCGCTCACTTTATAGATGGTGGCGCCGGCGCCCATCCAGATCGCGCCCAGGCCGGCGCGGATGGTGTCCACCCGGCGCGGCAGCGTCCAGTCCCGTGCGGCGTCGTGGTTGGTCGTGCCCATTGCGCGCGAGCTCACGTGCCATCGTTCGATCACGTCCGGAGCATTGTCATACACCTTGCGCACCCATGGCCCGTGGGCATCTTCATGGTCGGCCAGGATGTCGATCCGGGTCAGGCGGTCGGGGCGGCCACTGTTGCCGCTGACAGGCAGGTCGAGCATCAGGTTGGCAGCGACGAGCGAGACGGTGGTGTGGACGTTCATGAGTGTGGCGCGGCTACGCTAAATTGCAAGTAAATCCAGCTTAGCGCCCGCCGGGCCGCGTCCGCTTCACCCAAATAGGTTAATCTTGAGCAATGAGTATTCTTTTGTCATACCGATCATTTTAGATTCCCTATGGGCAACAATATACTTCCCCAGTACAGCAGCCTGTTGCTCGCGCTTTACCGGCTGGCCCAGGAGTGCCCGGTGCAGCAATTTCAGGATGCTGCGCTCACTTTGCTTAAAGCCACGCTGGCCTTCGATTCATCGATGTGGGGCACGGCCACCATGAACGCGGACGGCATCGACATCCACAGCATCCACTTGCACAACTCGTCGCCAGCCATGCTCGCGGCTTACGAAAAGGTCAAGCACCGCGACACCGCCGCCGTCCAGGTGACCGCGCAACCGGCGCTGACCATCGGTTTTTGCGTGGACGATTTTCCCGGCGACGACAATGCCGGCTTGCGCCAGTTCCTTAACGATTTCGGCCATCGCAATTTTTTGATCACGTCGTCCATCCATCCCGCCACCCGTTTCGTGCAATGGGTGTCGCTGTACCGCGCGCGGCTGGAGGCGCGCTGCCAGCCGGCAGAAGTGGATTTGCTGGCGTGCCTGGCGCCGCACCTGATGCAGGCGCTGGCGATCAACCGCCTGGTGCACCTGGACCGACTCAGCCACGACGTGGTGCGGGCCAAATGGTCGGTGGCGATTGCCGACCAGCGCGGCGTGCTGTACCACGCCGACGAGCGTTTCAAGTCATTGGTGGCGT
This sequence comes from Duganella zoogloeoides, assembly GCF_034479515.1. Classification (NCBI taxonomy): domain Bacteria; kingdom Pseudomonadati; phylum Pseudomonadota; class Betaproteobacteria; order Burkholderiales; family Oxalobacteraceae; genus Duganella; species Duganella zoogloeoides. The sequence goes on along the minus strand of NZ_CP140152.1, from coordinate 3,579,519 downwards.
CCGCCTGGGGCCGCGACGATCCGGGCCGGTTGCCGTCGGCGCTGCTGGCGCGACTGGTCGGTGACGGCACGGGGCCGCGCACGCTGATGCACGAGCGGGTGATCTTGTATTGCAGCCGCGAGCAGGACGTGTTGTTCCTGAAAGCGCGTGCGGCCGAAGCGGTCGATACGCTGAGCGAACGCGAGTTCCTGGTCGCCCGCCTGCTGGCCGGCGGCCTGACTCACAAGGAAGTGGCGACCCAACTGCACCGCTCGCCGGAAACCATCCGCACCCAGATCAAGGCCATTTTCAACAAGCTCGACATTAACAACGTGGCGTTGCTGGGGACCTTGCTGGCGGCGCGGGAGTAAGTGCAGGTCAGGCGCGGAACGCGCGCCGCATGCCGTCGAGGTCGATGGCAGGCTGGTGCTGGGTCTGTTCTGCGGCCGTTACCTTGGTGGCTGGCGCGAACACCAGGCCTTGTACGAGCATGGCTGCCAACAGCAGCATGCCGATAATTGCAGCGATCTTGATCGTGACCATGATTGTCTCCTTCGGTATGGCCGGTGCGCACAAGCGTCCGGCGCTTTCTACCATTCAGAGTAGGCCGTACCGGGGCGGAAGGGAAGCTGTTTTATCGGATAGCTGGTATTTTCAGGCCGGATGCTTCGACAACGTCAATAAGTCCAGGTCAGCGTGGCGCTGCCGTTGCGCGGTGCAGCATAGTAACTCTGGGTCCAGTACAGGCTGGTCAGGTACTTTTTGTCGGTGACGTTGTTGAGGTTGACGGCCAGGCTCAGGTGGCGATCAAACTGGTAGCGCGCCATCAGGCCCAGCACCGCGTAGCTCGATTGACGGGTAGTGATGCCGCCGCCCTGGTCCACCGAGGACTTGCTCTGCCAACGCAGCGAACCGCCGACCTTGAGCGCCGGCAGGCCGGGCAGGGCATACGTGGTGTTGACGCGTAAAGTGGTGCGCGGGATGTAGGGTTTTGCCTTTTCCCCTTGGTCGCCGTGGATGGACAGGCTGGTTACGCCAGCGGTCGCTTGCCAGCCGCGCGCCAGCTCACCCGACGCTTCCAGTTCCACGCCTTGCGACTCGGCATTGATGCCCCGGTAGATGGTCTTGCCGCCGACAAGGCCCGCAGTCTCCGCAGTATTGTCCTGCCTGGTCTTGAACACTGCACCCGACAGGTTGAGGCGGCCGTCGAACAGCGCGCTTTTCAGGCCGGCCTCGGTGGTCTTGCCTTCGATCGGATCGAGCGTGGCGCCGCTGGCGTCAGTTTCAGTTTGCGGATTGAAAATTTGCGTGTGGCTGGCGTAAGCCGACAGCGAGCGGTTGATGTCATAAACCACGCCCACGTACGGCGTGGTCTTGGTGGCCGACTTGGCGCGGCTGACGCCATACGCGAGGCCGTTGCCGCGCGCCCGGGTGTGGTTGACGCCGGCCAGCAGTTTCCAGTCGTCGGTCAGGTTGAAGCGGGCGGCAGCGAACACGGTGTTGCGGCGGTCTTCGTAGCGGCTGCCGTCGATCGCGGCATCGAACGGCGGCAGCGGAAAACTGCCGTCGAACGCGGTATTGCCGGGCAGCGAGTCGCCGATGCCACGGCCATACAGCGACTGATCGACCAGGCGCGACTTCGACCAGTTGTAGCCGAAACTCAGGTCGTGCTCGCGCCCGCCCAGCGCGAATTTGCCGTCCACCGACATATCGACCAGGCTCTGGGTATGGTCGGAAGCGTACTTCGACGGGTAGGCCAGCAAGCCCAGCCCCGTGGTGCGGTCCGGCGTGCCGTACACGTATTGCAGCGTGGAGTCCGATTTTTCAGTGAGGTAGTTGGCGGTAGCCAGCACGCGCCAGCCCTGGCCCAGGTTGTGGCTCAGTTCAGCGAAGGTGCTGTGGTTGGTGGTGTCCCAGCGCGACCAGTCGGCGGCGGTGTTGGTGCTGCGCGGGTAGTCGGTGGGGGTGCCGTCGGTGTAATACAACGGTAGCGCACCCCACATTACACCCTTGCTGCGGCCGGCTTCGTAGGTATGGCCCATGGTGAGCACGGTGGCGTCACCGAGGCGGGCATCGACTACCGCGTACGCGACGTTGCGTTTCGGCTCGTAGCGGTCGAGGTAGGATTCGCCGTCCTGGTGGACCAGCACCGCGCGGCCGGTGACGCTGCCGCTCTCGTTGAGCTTGGCTGTGACATCGCCTTCCACGCGCCGCGTATTCCACGAGCCCAGCGTTACGCTGGCGCTGGCGGCGGTTTGCGCGCTCGGGCGCTTGCGGATGAAGTTGACGGTGGCGGACGGATTGCCGGTAGATGTCATCAGGCCGTTGGCGCCGCGCACGATGTCGATGCGCTCGTACAGCGCGGTATCGATGTCGCCCTGCAGGTTGCCGAAGACCTGCGGCAGTCCCACGCCGTCGTACTGGAAGTTGACGATGTCGAAGCCGCGCGCGGTGAAGTAGGTGCGGCTGGTTTCCACTTTCTCGACCGTGACGCCGGTAGTGCTGGCCAGGACATCGTTGATGGTGGTGAGCTGGAAATCGTCCATCAACGCGCGCGTAACCACCGACACCGACTGCGGCGTTTCGCGCAGCGTGAGGTCGAGCCGGCTGGCGGACTTGCTGGAGCGGGCGGAATAGGCGTCGACTGCGGCAGCGGTGACCGTGACCACCGGCATCACGGCGCCGGCTGGTGGCGCTGGCCGGGTTGACTGGGTTTGCTCGGCTTCGGCGGATGCACCGGCTGCATCGAGGGCATTCCCGGCCCCGTCGGCGTGGGCCGAGGCCAGGCCGGCGTAGGCCAATGCCAGCAGCAAAGGATGCTTAAGAAAGGGACGCTTGAAACAAGGACGGGACATGCACGCTCCTGAAATATTATGAATAAGAATCATTCGCATTATAGGGCTGGCACAATAGGACAACAATATTAATAGTTAGTCATGTTGTGCATAACAGACGCGCAGACGCATTTGATCTTGCACAAGGTCGTCGCGGGACGCGCGCCCTACGCTGGACATTGGTCCGGGAGGCGGCGATGGCGAAATTCCTGTATGCAGTATTGTTGTTTTGCCTGGCCGGCTGCGCCGGCACCTCGCACCGCGCGCCGGCGCCCGGCGATGCCGAAGTGATCCCGATTACGGCGCAGTGGCTGGCCGAGCAGCGCCGACTGCGCGATGCTGGCGGAGGCGGCGGTGTCCTTGTTCCTGGCCCCGGTACGCCCCCCACTTCCACGCAACCCGTTTCCGCTGGTGAGGCGACGGCTGAGGCTGGTGCTGGTGCTGGTGCCTATCGCCGTACCTGGCCGGTAGCCGGCAGTCGTGGGGCTTTCCAGGCTCCTGGCGCAAGCAACGGTGGCCAGTACCGGCTCGGCGTTGGCGACGTGCTGGCCATCACGGTGTGGGACCATCCGGAACTGACCGGCGCCGGCCTGCCGGCGCGGTCCGACAACCTGGACGGTCAGATCGGCCCGCCGCCGGCCACCTTCGTCATCGACCAGCAAGGGCAGTTGCACTTTCCGTTTGCCGGCGCCGTGCCGCTGGCCGGGCTGACCCGCGAAGAGGCGCGCGACAGCCTGGCACAGCGGCTGGCGCGCTACTTCCGCGCACCGCGCGTGACGGTCACGGTGATGGCCTACCGCAGCCAGCGCGTGTATGTTGATGGCCAGGTGCGCACGCCCGGCCCGCAGCCGATCAACGACATTCCGATGACCCTGGTCGAAGCGCTCAACCGCGCCGGCGGCCTGCTGCCCACGGCCGACCAGAGCCGCATCACGGTCGAGCGCGCTGGACGACGGTACCGCATCGACCTGGTGGCGGCAATGCGTGGCGGGCCGTCAGGGCTGGTGCCATACCACGGGTATCCGGGCGCGATGATGCTGGCCGACGGCGACGTGGTTCGGGCGCCGCCGCGCGACGAGAACAAGGTGTTCGTGGGGGGCGAAGTACTGTCGCCGCGCGCGCTCACCATGCACGACGGCCGCCTCACCCTGGGCGAGGCGCTGGGCGAAGCCGGCGGACTCAATCCGCAAAGCGCGGATGCCGGCCAGGTGTACGTGGTGCGCCGCGCACAGCAGGGCGACACTGCGTACATGACTCGTGCACCGGGCTCGCTTAACGAGCTTAACGGGCTTAACGGGGAGAACGGGCATAACGGGGAGAACGGGCATAACGGGCCAAACGGGCTTGTCAAGGCTGGCGCGGACGCATCGGCGGCGCCTCCAGCGCCACGTGGGCCGCTGGTCTTCCGGCTCGACGCCCGGTCGGCCAGCGCGCTGGCCCTGGCCGAGCAGTTCGAGCTGCAGCCGCGCGACGTCGTGTACGTGGCGGCCTCCATGCTGACCAACTGGCACCGGGCAATTAGCCAGTTGTTCCCGGGCGAACTGTCGTCGGCCGTCGGCGTGACGACCAGGCCATAGGAGGCTCGCATGGATGCGCCACGCGATGCCGACACTTCCCGCATGCTGCGCCCGCTGCCAGGCGTGGCGCAGCCGGCCCGCCTGATCGAGCACCCGGCGTCGCCGGCACCGCCCGATCCGACCATGCTGGCCTGGCGCGCCTGGTTCCGTGCGCTGGCTGCACGGCGCTGGCTGATCGTGGCGGTCACCGCGCTGTGTACGCTGGCGGCGCTGGGCTATGCGCTGGTGGCGCCACCCGTCTATCAAGCCAATATGCTGTTGCACGTGGAGGAAGAGCAGCCCAACGCCTCGAAGAACATTCTCAACGAAGTGTCGTCGCTGTTCGAGACCAAGAAGGCGGCGATCGCCGAGATGGAACTGCTGCGCTCGCGGCTGGTGGTGGCGCCGGCAGTCGATACCCTGCGCCTCTACATCCACGCGCGGCCGCGCTATTTTCCGCTCGGCGGCGAGTGGATCGCCCAGCGCCGGGGCGGTCAGCTGTCGGTGCCCGGTCTGTTCGAGCGCGGCGGTTATGCATGGGGGAGCGAAAAGATCGACGTTGCCGTGTTCGATGTGCCCAGCCAGTGGTACGGCCGCCAGTTCCGTATCACCGCGCTCGGCGGCCAACGCTGGCGCCTGGCTGACAGCGCCGGCCGCACCTTGCTCGAGGGCAGGGTGGGGCAACTGGCGCGGCGGGAAATACCTGCCGCTATAGAGGCTGTGGAGGCCATAGCGGCGGATTCGGCCGGCATGGCAAGAGCAGCAGGAAAAATTGAGGCAAGCCCGCCGGACGTGGTGGAATTGCTGGTCACGCGGCTGCGCGGCGCGCCTGGCACACGTTATCTGCTGCGCCGCACGTCGCGGCTGGCCGCGCTCGAGAGCGTGCAGCGCGCGTTGCAGATTTCCGAGCAGGGCAAGCTGTCGGGCATTATTTCGGTCACCTTGCAGGGCAGCGATCCGCAGCAGGTGTATGCCACGCTGAGCGAGATCGGCCGCGAATACATGCGGCAAAACCTGGCGCGCCGCACCGAGGAGGCGCAAAAGACGCTGGCCTTCCTTGATCGCCAGTTGCCGGTGGCCAAGCAGCAACTGGAAGCGGCCGAGGCCAGCTACAACGGCTTTCGCAGCGGCCACGACACCATCGACCTGACCCAGGAAGTGCGTATCGCGCTCGATACGCTGGCGGCGTCGCAGGCGCGGCGCAGCACGCTGGTGCAAAAGCGTGCCGAGCTGCTGGGTCGCTTCACCGACGAGCACCCGGTGTTGCAGGCGGTGGCGCAGCAAATGCGCGAGAACGACCGCGAGATCGCCGCGCTGGAAGCCCGCATCAAGCGCTTGCCCCGCATCGAGCAGGAGCAGGTGCGGCTCGAGCGCGACGTCAAGGTCAGCACCAACCTGTACACCGAGTTGCTCAACACGGCGCAGCAGCTGCGGTTGATGGCGGTGGGCAGCATCGGTACCGTGCGCATGGTGGACATGCCGGTAGCGCCCGAGAACACGCTGAAACCCAACCGGCCGCTGATCGTGATGCTCGGCATGGTGAGCGGCGTGTTCCTCGGCGCGCTGCTGGCGCTGGCCTGGCGCGCCGTGCGCGGTGGCATCGACGCCGCCGAACGTATCGAGGCGCTGCTGGGACCGAACACGGTGCACGCAACCATACCCCACAGCCGCAGCCAGGACCGGCTGCGCCGGCACGCGCGGCGCGCGCGCAAAAGTGGCCTCTCTCGCCAAGCCGACCAGCAGTTGCCAGCCACGGATCTGCTGGCACAAGCCGTACCTGACGATGCCGCCGCTGAAAGCCTGCGCGCCTTCCGCGCCACGTTGCAATTCGTGCTGCCGCACAGCCGCAACAATGTCGTGTGCTGCCTGGGCCCCACCCGCGATGTCGGCGCGGCCTTTGTCTCGGTCAACCTGGCGCTGCTGCTGGCGGCCGGCGGCCAGCGCACGCTGCTGGTCGATGCCGATCTGCGCGACGGCACGCTGCACGACCACTTCGGCCTCGATCGCGCGGCCGGGTTGGCCGATTGCCTGGCCGGCATGTTGCAGCCTCACCAGGCGCTGCGCGCCGAGGTGGCGCCACGGCTCGACTTCATCGCTGCTGGTGGCGCCGCTCCGCACCAGGCCGAGTTGTTGCAGCCGGGACTGTTTACCGACGCACTGGCGCGGCTCGGCACACGATACGACGTGATGCTGGTGACGGCACCACCGGTGCTGACGGCCGCCGACGCGCTGGTGGTGGGCGCCAGCGCCGGCTCCGTGTTCGTGGTGGCGCGTGCTGGTGTCACTACCGAGGTCCAGTTGGGAGCTGCGGTCGAGCGCCTCAACCACGCCGGCATCGCGCCGCGCGGCGTGGTATTCAACGATGTTTGACGTCAAAGCGTAAAATTTTTTTTCGTGCGCGACTTCGTCTCCCTTCCTGGCTGAAAGCCGCATATTTACTGAGTCTTCCCTTGCCCATGCGTATCGCTCGCTGCTGGAAGAGAACTTGGTCAGAACTTTTTTTCTGAAAGCATTGAACTATAGAATTTGATGCCGATCAAACCTCGCTCATTCACTTTGAAAAAGCGAGGAACGGCTGATGAAATTATCTGTCAACTACCTGTCTCAAACCGCCGGCGCGACCGCGTGCATGGTGCTGCTGGCCGCGTGCGGCGGCGGCCAAAGCGATAGCGCCAGCCAGGCACCCGGCATGACGCTGGCTGCCACCACCCAGGTGTCGGACGAACCGGCAGCGGACGCCAGCTATAACGCTGCGGCCACTGCGTTGTACGTGGCAACCACTGGCGCCGACAGCAATCCCGGCACCAGCGCCAAGCCGTTCAAGACCATTGCGCGCGCCGCCCAGGCGGCTACGCCCGGCACCGTGGTGCACGTGGCGCCCGGCGTTTATGAAGGCGGCTTCCGCACCAGCACCAGCGGCACGCCGACGGCGCGCATCCGCTACGTGTCCGATACCAGGTGGGGCGCGAAGATCGTGCCGCCGGCCACGTCCGCCAATGCCGTGGCCTGGGACAACCGGGGCAGCTATGTCGATATCGACGGTTTCGAAGTCGATGGCAGTGCGCACAAGGCCGGCACGCGCTGGGCCGTGGGCCTGTACACTGCCGGCTCGTTCGGCACGGTGACCAACAGCCATGTGCACCACGTGGGCCAGGGCGCGTGCGCATCGGGCGGCGGCATCGGCGCCGACAGCTACTACAAGGGCGCCAGCAACGATGTACTGGCCAACGTGGTCCACGACATCGGCGCGGCCGGTTGCAAGACCATGTTCGGCGTGTTCGTCAACAGCGCCGACAGCGACGTCAAGAACAACCTGATCTACGGCGTGTCGCAGGCCGGGGTGCAGCTCTGGCACGATGCCGCGCGCGTGTCGGTGAGCCATAACACCATCTTTGCCGCCCATACTGGCATCGTGGTGGGCGGCGGCGATCCCTATGTGTCCAGCGGCGTCAACGATTATTCGCGGGTGGCCAACAACATCGTTGTCGACACCCAGTACGGCGTGGTCGAGCAGGGCAACGTGGGCAGCAACAACACATACACCAACAACCTGATGCACCAACAAACGGCCTATCCGTATTTGCTGATCAAGGGCGTCGCGGTGGCTACCATCGCGGCGGCGCCGCAGTTCGTCAATTACGTGCGCACCGGTGGCGGCGACTACCAGCTGCAAGCGACGTCGCCCGCGATCGACAAAGGCGCGGCCGCCGATGCCACGCCTACCGACCTGAACGGCAAAGCGCGTCCGGCCGGCGCCGGTCCCGACATCGGCGCCTACGAGTTCAACGGCGCCGCCCCGACGCCGACACCGAATCCCAATCCGGCGCCCAACCCGGTGCCATCGACGCCGAACAACCTGTACGTCTCGACCACGGGCTCGGACAGCAACTCCGGTGCGCAAGGCTCGCCGCTGCGCACCATCGCCCGCGCGTCCGCGCTGGCCAAGCCCAACACCACCGTGCACGTGGCGCCGGGCACCTACGCCGGCGGCTTCAAGACCACTACCAGCGGTACGGCAGCCGGCCGCATCTACTACTATTCGACCACCAAGTGGGGCGCCAAGATCGTGCCGCCGGCCAATTCCAGCAATAACATTGCCTGGGACAATCGTGGCAACTACGTCGATATCATCGGCTTCGAAGTCGATGGCAGCAAGCTGCAGGGCGGTACCGTGTGGCGCAGCGGGCTGTACACGGGCGGTTCATATGACGTGATTCGAGGCAACCGCGTGCACCACATCGCCAACACGCTGGCGTGCAACGGCAGTGGCGCCTCGGCCATCGGTGTCGATTCGTACTACAAGGGCATCAAGGGCGACGTCATCAACAACTTCGTCCACGATATCGGTCCGGCCAATTGCAAGTACATCCAGGGCATCTACGTGAGCACGTCCGGCAGCGTGGTGGGCAATGTGGTGTACCGCGTGTCGGAAGCGGCGATCCACCTGTGGCACGATGCGACCAATGTCATCATCGCCAACAACACGGCGGTCGCTTCCGGCACCGGCATCGTGGTGGGTGCGGGCGACTTCTACAACCGCAGCGCGCCCAACGACTACACGCATGTCGTCAACAACATCGTGTACGACAACCGCTACGGCATCACCGAGCAGGGCTCGACCGGTACTCACAACACTTACCGCAACAACCTGGTGTACCAGAACAGCATCTACAACATCAGCCTGAAGAACGGGTTGAAGGCGACCGGTACGGTATCGGCCGATCCGCAATTCGTCAGCTACACGCGTACCGGCACGCCGGACTTGCATGTGCGCGCGTCGTCGCCGGCCAAGGGCAAGGGGACGACCGACTACGCGCCGGCGACCGACATCGAGGGCAAGCCGGTCACGGCCCCGGTGACCATCGGTGCGTATCAGTAAGCAGTAGCTGCCGGTGCGTCACCCCGCGTCGATGGAGCGCCGTGCAGGCGGCGCTTCAACGACGCGATCGATGTCTTCGAGGCCCGGCAAGCGCCGGCGTAGCAGCCGTCGCAGACTGCCCGTTTGTGCTTCGAACGGCAGGTGAAACAGATACGCCAATGCCAGCACCACGGCCAGCATGGCGGCATACACCGCCAGGCTGGCCGGTTCCCCCGGCGCCAGCAGCGCGCCATCGCGGTACGCCCACAACATGCGCTGCAACGGAATATGCACGACGTACAGGGTGAACGAGAAGCCGGCCAGAAAAGCCCCGGTCTGCGCCATCGCCGCTGCCGGACGGCTACGCCCCACGCTGCACAAGCACACGACCAGCAGCAACGCCAGCAACAGGTCCGGTCCCAAGGTGGACAAGGTGAAGTCGCCATCCTGTCCGCCAAGGCGCAGCAGCGCAGCGACCACCAGCAGCGCGCCGCGCCACAGCCAGCGCTGTACTGCCGAGAAATCGAAACGCAGGCGCGATGCCGCCACACCCAATAGCCACACCAGGAAGTAGCCGGTGATGGCCGCGCCCAGCAGCGCCGCCACCGCAAGTGCCAGCGCCGCGCACGCGAGCCGCAGCCAGGCGGCGCCGGCGCGCGCTGCGATCACCAGCAGCGGAAACAGCACGTAATACCAGGTTTCGTTGGCCAGACTCCAGAGCGGAAAATTCTCGCCGAAAGGCGGCACGACCAGCGTCTGCAAGTCGACCAGGTTGCCCAGCAGCGTGGAAAACGACCACGCTGCACCCACGTTTGCGGCAACCGAGGCAACAGCGGTATCGGCGGCTTTGCTGGCATCGACCCACGGCAACGCCCCGGCCCATGCCAGTGCCAGCATCAGCAAAAAGGCCGGCAACAGCACGGTCCACAACCGCGTGGCACGATCGAGTGCATAGTCGCGCAGCGCCCGTGACGGCGGCACATCGTGGCTGCGGTCGAGGAACACGCCGCCCACCAGCCAGCCGCTGAGCACAAAAAACACCAGCACCGCCTGGTGCGCGAAGCCGGTCATGAACGCTAGCCCCTGGTACCACAAGGGCGGATCCGTCACGGTGCTCAGACCGGGGAATACCTGGGCGCGCAAGTGGGCCGCCGCCACCTGCAAGGCCGCCAGGCCGCGCAGCCAGTCGATCAGCACCGACTGTCCGCCGTTGCGTGTACTGTGCGCCAGCCGGCTGCTGCGCAGTACACGCAACAGCGGTCGCTTGCGGCGGGCGCCGAACAGCAGGGTGGCCACCGTGCACAGTAAAATCTGCAAGTCGGTGGCGAAGCTGCGGCGCTGCACGTAGCGCACATAGTATTTGAGTTTTACGGGCAGCACCTGGTGCAGATAGGCGTGTTCGGGGTCAGCGGCCTGGCGCAGGATGTCGCCCTCGTTGCGAAAGCGAAGGGCGGCCCAGTCGGTAATGCCCGGCGCCACCGACAGTACGACCGCGCGTACGGCTGGCGGATAGTGGGCCACGTAGCGCGGCACTTCGGGGCGCGGCCCCACCAGGCTCATGTCGCCGCGCAGCACGTTGACCAGTTGCGGCAGTTCGTCGAGCTTGTGGCGCCGCAGCCAGCGCCCGGCCCTGGTGGCGCGCCGGTCGTCGGCCAGCGACAGCTGGCCGTCGCGCTCCGCGCCAGTGGCCATGGTGCGGAACTTGAGGATCTGGAACGGCGCGCCGTCTCGCCCCACGCGGCGTTGGCGAAACAGCACCGGTCCCGGCGAGTCGCAGCGTATCCAGGCCGCCACCAGCAACAGCAATGGCGACAGCAGCAGCAGGCCGGCCAGCGCAGCGGCGATATCGAACAGGCGTTTGGCTAGCATAGCAACTCCGTCAGGGTGGCGATCACGCGGGCCTGGCCGGCATCGGCCATGGCGGTGTACAGGGGAAGCGTCAGCTGCGCGTGGTAGCTGGCTTCGGCGTGGGGAAACTGCTCGGGGCGCAGCCCGTAGCGGTCGCGCCAGTACGGCTGGCGGTGCAGCGGAATGTAGTGGACGCTGGTGCCGATGCCCTGTTCCGACAACTGCTCGATCAGGCGGTCGCGCGCCAGTGGCGCGTCGGCAGTCAGGCGCACCGGGTACAGGTGCCAGGCGTGCTGGCTGCCGGCCGGCGCATCGCGCGGCAGGGTCAATGGCAGGTCCGCCAGGCATTCGGTGTAGCGACGCGCCAGTTGCTGGCGGCGCGCCAGAAAGCCGTCGATCTTGCGCAGCTGCGCGCGGCCGATGGCGGCGGCGATATCGGTGAGGTTGTATTTGAAGCCGGGCGCGATCACCTGGTAAAACCAGGCCGGCCGGCGCGAGACGAAACGGTCGAAGGCGTCTTCGCTGATGCCGTGCAGGCGCATCACCCGCACCCGGCGCGCGATGTCCGCGTCGCGGCACACCACCATGCCGCCTTCGCCGGTGGTCATGGTCTTGTTGGCGTAGAAGCTGAACACGGCGGCATCGCTGTCCAGCGTGCCTACGAGGCGCCCGCGCAGCGTGGTGGGAAAGGCGTGGGCGGCGTCCTCGATCACGCGCAGCCCGTGGCGGTGCGCCAGTGCCACGATGGCGTCGATGTCGCAGGCCAGGCCGCCGTAGTGGACCGGGATCACGGCGCGCGTGTTGGACGTGATGGCGGCGGCGATGGCCTCGGGCTGCAAGCACAGCGTGTGCGGATCGACATCGACGATCACCGCATCGGCGCCCAGGTAGCGCACCACTTCGGCGGTGGCGGTGAAGGTCATGGTGGGCACGATCACTTCGTCGCCGGGACCGATACCGAACGCTTCGAGCGCCAGGTGCAAGCCGGCCGTGGCGGAATTGACCGCGATGGCGTGCACGCCACCGCCCAGGTAGGCGGCAAACTCCTGCTCGAACTGGCGGCTGACCGGCCCGCTGGTGATCCAGCCCGATTGCAGGCACTCGAGCACGGCGGCGGCTTCTTCATGGCCCAGGTCGGGGAGGGCGAAGGGGAGAAAGTCATCTGGGGGCGTGGTCATCGTGGTCTCCTTTGATCGGGATGCTGACTGCGGATTTCCGGCTGTGGTGCGATCCGCCGTGACGGAATGATCGGTGGGCAGCCAAGGGACGGCGGGTTATCGCCTGCTATGGCCGGTGGTGCCTGGTATCGCGTGTTGCTGCACCCCGGTGCGAGCATTGGGCTGGCCGGCGCGACAGCAGGCATCGAGGTAGCGCTGCGCCAGCAACCGGTAATCGAGGTAGCTGCGGGCGTAGGTGGCGCCGCGCTGGCCCAGTTCTTGGCGTTGTGACGGCGGCAGGCTGGCCATGTGGGTGATGGCGGCGGCCAGTGCATCCGGGTCTTCGGGGGCGATGCTCAGGCCGCAGCCGGCATCGGCCACCGTATCGTTGGCCGCGTCCACCGCGTGGATCACGGGGCGCGCCGCCATCAGGTAGTCGCCCAGCTTGTTGGGTGAGATGCCGTAGCGGTACAGCGGTTGGCGCCGCCAGCCCAGGTAGGCGATGTCGAAACTGCCCAGCAGCGCCGGCATGCAGGGCTTGGGCAGCGGCGTGAGGAAGTGCACGTGGTGCAGGCCGTCCACGTCCACGCGCCGTTGCAGTTCCTGCTTGTGCGGACCGGCGCCGGCCAATACAAAGGCCAGCGGCTGGCCGCGCAGCAGGCTGGCGGCGTCGAGCAGCGTGTCGAGCGCGTTGGCGGCGCCATGGCTGCCCGCGTAGCCGATCAGCGTGCGGCCCTGGGCGCGCAGGCGCGCAAGCAGCGTGGCTACCGGTCCGGGCAGCGGCGTCAGCGCTGCTTCCCATTCGGCCGGCACCACGCCGTTGGGCACCACGTGCAGCTTGTGCGGCGCCATGCCGTGCGCCGCCATGTGGCCGCCCGCGTGGGGCAGGATCGAAATCACGGTGTCGGCGTGGCGGCAGGCGTAGTCTTCGGCCGCCTGCATCACCCGGATGAACGGATGGCGCGGCGACATGCCGCCGAGTTCGATCGGCGAGAGCGGCCACAGGTCGTGTACCTCGAACACCAACCGGGCGCCGGCTGCCAGGGCGATGCCGCGCGCGGGCCAGATATCGGCCGGGTAGGTGCTCGAGGCGATCACCAGGTCGGGCCGCTCGGCCGCCAGCCGCTTCGACTGCTGGTACAGGCGCGCAATGAAGGCGCCGATATTGGCCGCGCGCCGCGCGCCGTTGCTGTCGTAAGCTGGCACGGCCAGCCAGCGGTAGTCGATGCCGTCGATTTGCTGGTCCAGTACCGCGCGGCCATCCATCTGCGGCGCGCGCGCGCGCAGGTGCGAGGCGCTGGCCGCCACGATGCGCACCCGGTGGCCGGCGCGCACCCATTCACGCGCCAGGTAGTAGGGGCGGTATTCCATGCCATGGTGGGTCGAGCCGGCATAGTGGTTGATCAGCAGGATGTTCATGAGCGATCCTCGGTTACCAGCGCCACGCGTCGAGCGCGCGCACCAGGTTCTTGTGGCTGTTGGCGGCCCAGCCGGCGTGCCATTGCGACGGGTGCGTGAGCAGGCAGATGCGCCGGTGCTTGCCCAGCGCCGCCTGCGGCGCCACCGGGTGGAAGTAGCGCGGCGCCGGCTTGTCGCTGATATACAGGTCAAAGCTGGACAGCAATTCGGCGTCGTAGCATTCGGCGTCGATGCCGCAGCGCGCGCGCAGCACGCTGTCGTCGAGCACCGCGCAATTGGTGATGCCAAGGCGCCGGTTGGCGAAGTCGCCGTGGCTGGCCACCGTGTGCAGCTTGCGGCCCAGCGTGGCCTCGATGCGCCGGAAGTTGGCTTCGAATTCGGCGCGGATCTGGTCCAGCCGCGCGCGCACTTCGCCCGGCAGCTTCAGGTGGGTGCGCTTGGCGTAAGTGGCCAGTTCCTCGTAGTGGTAGCTGGCCTCGCTGCCGTAGTCCTCGATCGCGCGCATCAGGCCGAAGTCCAGCGTGGACAGGCGGAAGTAATAGCTGGCGCGCACGCCGTGGCGCTGCTCGATCTCGAACATGCGGCGCGCCGTGGCCAGATCGGTGTCGATGTCGTGGCGGTGGACCAGCACCGGCTGCACCGGCCGGTGCTGGCTGGCGCCGTTGCCGATACTGTGGTTTGGATTGCGCAGCGTGTGCAGCCAGCCGCGCACCGAGGTCTGGCGGTAACCGTGGTCGCGCGCCTGCCCCAGCAGGGCGTCGTAGTGCGGCAGCCGGCACGGCATCAGGTAGTCGGCGTACAGCCGGTTCAGGATGGTTTTCATTGCAGCGTGTAGCGCACGCGGTACGGCGTGAAGCCGAGCATGGTCTTGAACTGGCGCAGGCCCGGTTGCGCGCCGAAAAAAGTGTCGTACATCAGGTAGTCGGGGCCAGCGCCGGCACGCGCTTCGGCCAGCAGCAGGCTGACGATGTCGGCAATCATCAGGTGCATCACGCCGTCGTTGTTGCGGTAGCCGAGCAGCTGGGCGAACGCGGCGAAATTGCCGAAGCGGCCCATGTTGCAGTAGGCGACCAGCTGCTCGCGCTTGTCGAACACGCCGAAATAGCGGTAGTGGCAGAGCGGCTCGTAATGCGCGGCCCTGTCCTGGTAGCGCGCGTCCATCGGCCGGCCCTGGCGGCTCGGCATGCTGGTGTTGATGGCGTGGATGGCGTCGATGTGGTCGTTGCGGTCGATCTGCGCGAGGCGGTAGCCGCGCTTGCGCGCCTTGCCCACGTAGCTGGCCGCGCCGCTGCCCGGGTACATCGCAGGTTCGGTCAGCCGCCGCAGATCGATCAGCGCCACGCCCAGCTGCTTGTGGCCGATCACCTTGTAGCGGGGATGCCGGCGCGTGAACTGGCGGTGGGTATCGCGCACGTCTTCGGGATGGTAGCGGGTGTCGAAGCACAGGGTGGCGACGGGCAGGCGCGCCACTTCGAGCACCAGCCGGCAGCCGCGCGCGAGGGGCGCGAAATTGAACAGTCGGGGGAGCTTGGCGATCATGGTAAACCTCATGCAATGGCGTAGCGGATGCGGTACGGCGCGAAGCCGAGCTTGCGCTTGAATTCGCGCAGGCCGGGCAGGGCGCCCAGATAGGTGTCGTACATCAGGTAGTTGTAGCGGTGTTCGTCGATCAGGCGGCAGGCGATGTCGGCCATCAGCAGGTACATCACGCCGTCGGTCTTGATCCCCAGCAGGCGGTCGGTGGCGGCGAAGTCGCCGTAGATGCCCAGGTCGCAATAGGCCACCAGCTTGCCGTCGCCATCGAGCACGCCGTAGTAGCGGAAGCTGTCCACGGCCACGTAATGATCGGTGCGGTTGGCGTAAGCCGGGTCCATCGGCCGGCCCTGGCGCACGCGCTGCGAGGTATTGATGCGGTGGATGTCGTCGATGTAGGAGTTGCGGTCGATTTCGGCCACCGTGTAGCCGCGCGCGCGGGCCCGGCGCGCCTGGTAGCCGGCATGATCTTTCTGCGCCACGGACTGCAGGTAATCGGCGCCGCTGGCGAACGCGCGCAGGTCGATCAGCGCCACCCCCAGCGACTTGTTGCGCACGATGCGGTAGCGCGGGTGCGGCATGGTAAAGCTGGCGTGGGTGCGCCGTATCAGGTCGGGGTTGAGCGACGCGTCGAAGCGCAGCCGGGCGCGCGGCAGGCGGACGATGTCGGCGACCAGCCGCAGCCGCGCCAGCACGGCCGGCCAGAGCCCGGAGGTGTCAGAGGTGGTCATAAAAGTCGATCAGCTTGGTGGACTGGCTGCGCCAGTTGTAGCGGGTGCGCACTGCGCGCCGGCCGTTGTCGCCCATGCGGCGGGCGATGTCCGGGTGGCCGGCCAGGTAGTCGATGGCGGCGGCAATTGCCGGCGGATCGCCCGGATCGACGCACAGACCACAGGCGCCGCCTTCGCCGTCTCCTTCCACGATGGCGCGCCAGCGCGGGAAGTCAGACGCGATCACGGGAATGCCGGCGGCCATGTACTCGAACATTTTCACTGGCAGCGCATCGAGGTGGTTAAGCGTGGGGTGCAGCGTGACCAGGCCCGCGCGCGAGGCGCCCAGCAGTGCGGCCACGTCGCCGCGCGCCAGCTGGCCCAGTGCGTCGATGTGGCGCCAGCCGGGGCGGGCGCGCAGCTGTGCCGCCAGTGCCGGTTCGCTGAAAGCGCCGGCCAGTTGCAGCCGCACGGGGGTTTGCAGCAGCTCGCAGGCGCGTACCAGTTCGGCGATGCCGCGTATCGCCGACAGCCCGCCTGCGTAGCACACCTGCAGCGGCTTGTCGGCCCAGGCCAGGTCGGCGCCGAACTCCTCGGGCATCGGAAAATTGTTGATGTCCACCGTGGCGCGGTTGATGCGCTCGAACCGTTCGCGGATGAACGGCGTGGCCGTAATGACGCCATCGAGCCGACGGCAGGCCTGGTGTTCGAAGCGGGCGTAAGTGGCGGCCAGCACGCGCCGGGTCCACGGCGGCAGGTAGGGTTTGCCCAGCAGCTGGCGCGGCACGTCCTCGTGGGCATCGAAGATCACCTTGCAGCCGTGCCGTTGCAGCAGCAGGCCGGCCGGCAGCAGCTCGGGGTCGTGTAGCTGCACCACGTCGGGCGCCAGCGCCAGCGCGCAGCGATACACGCGGTTGGTGGCCGATATCATCCGTTGCAGCCGCCCTCGCGCGGCGCCGGCATCGACGATGTGGATGCCGTGGCGGTCCTCGTCGCCGCGGCCATCGGCCACCACCAGCGTGACCCGGTGGCCGTGATCGGCCAGCGTGCGGCACTGCTTGCCGAAGATGCGGGCGTCGTGGCGCGGATGGGCGGACGTCAGGTGGGCGATATTGAGCATGTCAATCTCCCGCGCGGTACCGCGCATAGGCGCCCAGCGCGGCGCCAATCAGCATGTCGCTGAAGAAATGCGACAGGCATAACAATAGCAAGGTGCTGGCCAGCAGGCTCCAGGCCAGCAGGTAGCGGTGATCGCGGCTGGTGCGACCGCCCAGCAGGTAACCGTGGATGGCCAGGTGCGTGAGCGGATAGAGCAGCAACGCCAGCAGCGCGGCAAACCCCAGCAGGCCCAGGTCCACCCACGCCGACAGGATGTTGTGGGCGTAGCGGCCGCTCGGGTAGCTGCCGTAGTCGCCCATGATCGGATGATCGGCGATGGTGCGCAGCGCCTGCTCGGTGAGCGCGTGGCGCGCGCTGGCGGACGTGGAGTGCGATAAATCGAGCAGTTCCAGCGTGCGGTTGCCCGGCACGGCTGCCACCAGCGCATCGAGGTTGAACTGCAACAGCATGATGGCGGCCGCCATCAGCATCAGCATGACCAGGCGCGAACGGGCTGCGTGCAGCTCGAACAGCGGGATCAGGAACAGCAGCGCACCGAACTCGCTGCGCGCAGTGTTGATGTACAGCGTGGACAGGCCCAGCGCGTACAGCGCCCAGCGCAGCGAGGCGCGCCTGGTGCAGGCCAGCAGCACCACCATGGGCAGCAAATAGGAGCGTGAAAAGCCCTGGTACGTGGCCACGCTTTCGGGATCGCGCGCGGCGCCCAGCGCAGCAAGATAAAAAGCGCCATCGACCGCGTACGCGAACACTACCGCCGACATCGCCAGCAGGCTGGCCAGCAAAGTCAGCTGGAAGCGCTTGGATTCGAAGTCCAGCGTCTTGAAGATCACGAACAGCAGGAGCATGTACAGCAGCCCCAGGGTGTGGTGGCTGGTGGCGCCGCCGCCGGCCAGGCCCATGTGCAGCACGATGATGGTTGCATAATAGGCCAGGAACGCCAGCCAGGCGGCATCCACCCGGTGCACGCGCCAGCCGCAGGCGCGCATGCGCAGCAGGTATGACAGCAGCAGGGGCGCGAACATCAGCAGCGAAATCCAGGCGAAGTAACCGCCCAGGTAGGCGCGGATCAGGCCCAGGCCAAGCAGGGTCTGGTAAGCGAAAAAGCCGGGAAACAGCAGCCAGAACGCCAGTTCGGCCCAGGCGGGACCGAGCAAGCCGAGCGGTCCGGTGCGGCGCCCGGCCGCATGGACTTGCACCAGCGGCGGCGCGGGGAAGGCGATGGCGTCAGCCGGCAGCATGGAGCCTCCGGCCCGGTGGGCGGTTGAGCGCGTAGCGGTACGACAGGTGCAGATACACCAGGTACAGCAGCGAATAGCCGATACTGTAGGCCAGCACATTGTGCGCCAGCGGCAGCGGCGCCGCAAACGCAGCGACGGTGGTGGCAAACAGCGCCACCTGCCACAGCAGCTCGGTCTTTTGCCGGCCTGCCACCGAGAACACGTAGCTGAGCGGGCCGGCGACGAAATTGAGGAAAAACAGCGGCGCCATGATCTGCGCCAGCTCGCCGGCGCCGCGCCAGTCGGCGCCGAATACGAAAGAAAACAAGGCGGGCGACGCCACCCACAGCACCAGGGCGGGCACCGCGCCCAGCGCCAGCAGCACGCGCAGCGCATGGCGGTAGGCGGGGCGGCAGTCGCCGTGCTCCTGGTACTGGCGCACCGACTCGCGCTTGAACACTTCCAGCACCGACGCGGCCAGCAGGGAAATTGGTGCGGCCAGCACGCGCTGGGTGAGCGCGAACAGCCCGGCCGCCATCACGCCATGACGCGCGCCGATGATCAGGAGCGGCAACTGGCCCACGGCCGCGTTGAGCAGGCTCGATGGCAACGTAAAACGCCAGAACGCGCGGTGGTGGCGCAAGTAGCGGCGTTGCGGGGTGGTGGGCAGCAGTGCGGCCCAGCCTTGACGGCGAAGCCGACGCAGGCGGGTGAGCCACGCTAGAGCGATGCCATTGCTGGGCCGCTCAAGGGTATTGGCTGCGCGCTCGACATCGGCGGATGTAGCTGAGACAGGGCTTGCGGCAGCGGCAACGTCAGTCGGCCCAGTGAGGGTACTTAAACCGCCACCCCGTAGTGGCAGGTGCAGAAGCTGGCGCGCGGCCAGGAGACCGGCAGCCAGGCCCACCAATTGACCGGCCAGCAAGGCATCCCCGCCGGCGCCAGCCAGGCGCAGCGTTACCCATGGCATACCCGCCAGTAACGCCAGCAACCCCAACTGCGCCCCGGCGACGCCGCCAGCCGCCACGATCCGCGCCTTGGCGGCAGCCGCAAAGCCGTTATGCGAGGCGGCGTAGGCCAGCATGGTCTGCATGCCGGCCGTCAGCCATGCCGCCAGGCCCAGGGTCAATACGCCCGGCCATGACATGGCGACTAGGTCCAGCAGCCGCGCCGCCACCAGCGCTACCGTCAGCACCACCGCCAGCCAGCTGGAAGACCACGCCACCACGCCAAAGCACAGCCGCTGGCGGATGCGGCCCGGATCGACCACCATGGCGAACTCCATGCGCAGGGTGGCCGCCACGGTGGCAATCGCCACCACGCCCAGCCACACGCTGAACGCGCCCAGTTCGCCCGGGGTGCACAGCCGCGTGATCAGGGGCGCGGCCACGATCGGCAGCGCCTGCGCCACCAGCGAGCCGCCCAGTACCGTGAGCAGGTGCTTCCAGAAAGTGGGCAGGGCGGCCATGATTTGTCATACCTCAGGCGTCGAGCGCGGCCAGCACGGTGGCCGCCACGCGGGCGACGTCGGACTGGGTCAGGTGCGGTCCCATTGGCAGGCTCAGTACCCGCTGCGCCAGCAGCTCGGCCACCGGGCAGGCCGCGTCGTCGTAGCGCAGGTAGGCCGGCTGCTGGTGGATCGCCTGCGGATAGTGCACCACACTGGGGATGCCGGCGGCCGTGAGCGCGGCCTGTACCGGTGCGCGGCTGGGGGGCACGATGGTGTACTGGGCCCAGGCACTCGCTTCCGCGCCGCCCAGGGTTTCCACCCGGCTGCCAAAGCAGCGGTCGTAGGCGGCGGCCACGCGGCGGCGCGCGGCGATTTCGTCGTCAAAAGTGGGCAGCTTGGCCAGCACCACCGCGCATTGCAGGGTATCCATGCGCCCGCCCACGCCCACGCGGGTATGGTGATAGCGCTCGGCCTGGCCGTGGATGCGGATCTCGCGCATCGCCCGCGCCAGTTCATCGTCGCTGGTGAAGATGGCGCCGCCGTCGCCGTAGCAGCCCAGTGGTTTGCTGGGGAAGAAGCTGGTGCAGCCGATGGTGGACAGGTTGCCGCTGCGCTGGCCGCTGCCTTGGCCACCGTAGCTGGCGCCGAAGCTTTGCGCGGCATCCTCGATCACGGCCAGGCCGTGGCGGCGGGCGATACCGTTGATGGCGTCCATGTCGGCCGGCTGGCCGTACAGCGAGACGGGCATGATGGCGCGGGTGCGCGCACCGATGCGGCGGACGATGCGGGCCGGATCGAGATTGCCGGTGGCGCGTTCGACATCGACAAACACGGGCCGCGCGCCGGCCAGCACGATGGCCTCTGCGGTGGCGATGAACGAGAACGGCGTGGTGATCACCTCGTCGCCAGGCTGGATACCGAGCGCCATCAGGGAAATGAGCAGCGCCTCGGTGCCCGACGACACGGTCACGCAATGGCGCGCGCCGCAATACTGCGCCAGCGCCGCCTCCAGCTGCGCCACTTCAGGCCCCATGATGTACTGGCCGTGGTCGAGCACGCGCTGGATGGCGGCGTTGATGTCGTTGCGCAGCAGTTCGTACTGCTGTTTCAGGCCCGTGAATTCCATTTATCTCTCCTGGTTTAGTCGGCAGGTTGAACGGTGCAGGCGCCACCCGCCACCGTGTACACGTCACCGGTATGCGGACAGCGCGCCCGGCCGTCGGCGCCGCGCGGCAAGTCCAGGCGTTCGCCGTGGCGGCTGATCCAGCCGATCTGGCGCGCCGGCACGCCGGCCATCAGCGCGAAATCGGGCACGTCGCGGGTGACCACGGCGCCGGCGCCGATCATGGCGTACGCGCCGATGGTCACACCGCAGACCACGGTGGCGTTGGCGCCGATCGATGCGCCCCGGCGCACCAGGGTGCGGCGGTACTCGTGCTTGCGCACCACGGCCGCGCGCGGATTGTGCACATTGGTAAACACCATGCTGGGTCCGCAGAACACGTCGTCTTCGAGCACCACCGCGTCATACACCGAGACGTTGTTCTGGATCTTGACGTTGTGGCCGATGACGACGTCGCTGGCGATGAAGACGTTCTGGCCCAGCGAGCAGCGGTCGCCGATGCGCGCGCCGCCGCACACGTGGCTGAAGTGCCAGATGCGGGTGCCTTCGCCCAGCATCGCGCCGGCATCGACAATCGCGCTGGCGTGAACAAGGTTATCCATTGAAAAACTCCTAGTAGTCGAGCGGCAGCGCCACGCGGCGGCCATCGCGCGCCGAGCGGTACGCGGCGATCAGCACTTCGAGCGATTTCAGGCCTTCGCGCCCGTCGGTTTCCGGTTCCGCTTCGCCGCGCAGCACGGCGATCACGTTGTCGTAATAAAGCGGGTGGCCGAAGCCGTACACCGACGCGGTTGCGTAGCTGGCCTGTTTCACCTTGGCGTCGTCCGCGTCGGGCACCGCGAAGTCCCACTGCTGCACCTCGTTGACGGCCACGCCGCCGATGCGCGCGGTGCCGGTTTCGCCCAGCACCGTGATGCTGCCTTCGAGGTTGTGCGGGTAGGCCAGCATGGTGACGTTCATCGAGCCGAGGGCGCCGTTGCGCCAGCGCAGGCTGATCACGCCCGTGTCTTCCACCTCGATATCGCGCGCCAGCGTGGCGGTGTACGCTTGCAGGCTCTCGACCGGGCCGATGATCCAGTCGAGCAAATCGACGTAGTGGCTGGCCTGGTTCATGAAGGCGCCGCCGTCGAACTCCCAGGTGCCGCGCCACGGCGCGCTGTTGTAATAGCTTTGCGGGCGGGTCCAGAACACATTGAGGTTGACCATGTAGATGCGGCCGAACCGCTTGTTGTCCACCGCGCGCTTGAGCAGTTGCAATGTGGCGTTGCGGCGGTTCTGCTTGACCACGAACATGCGCACGCCGGCCGCGTCGCAGGCGCCCACCATGCGCTTGGCGTCTTCCCAGCGCGTGGCCATCGGCTTTTCGGTGATCACGTGGCGGCCGGCGCGCGCCACCCGTACCGCCTGGTCCGGGTGCAGGCCGGACGGCGTGGTGATGATGCAGGCGTCGATGTCGCTGCGTTCGAGCATGTGGTCGAGGTTGTCGAACGGGACGGCGCCGGTGTCGGCGGCGGCGCGGTCGAGCGCAGTGGCATCGACATCGCACACGGCCACCAGCTCGCAGCGGTCGGCATGCTGGGCCAGCGCGCCAAAATGGTTGCGGGCGATGCGCCCGCACCCGACCAGCGCGAAGCGCAGCTTGCGGTCGGTGACGGCAGGGCAGAATTGACGCATGGGCTACTCCTTGCGGTGGGGACAAAAAATCAGGAAGCGTGGATGGCGACCGGTGGCACGGCTGCCAGCGGGGGCACACGCAAGCGGCGGAGTGCGGCCTCGCTGTCGGTGGCGCGCACCCCGGTTTGCGGCGTGAACTCGCTGATGATGGTCTTGAGCATGGCTTCGATCAGCCAGCGGTCGTTGCTGGCGCAAGCAACCAGCAGCAGCTCCAGGTACTGGTCGAGCTGGGCGGCGGGCAGCGCCTGCTCCTTCATGCACAGGATGCGCGGGTGGCGGCTCGGGATGGCGCCGTCGGCGGTGAGCAGTTCTTCCTGCAGTTTTTCTCCGGGGCACAGGCCCACGTAGCGGATGTCGATGTCGCCCTGCGGATTGCGCGGCGTGCGCTCGGTGAGACCGGCCAGCGCGATCATGCGCCGCGCCAGATCGACGATGCGCAGCGGCGCGCCCATGTCGAGCACGAATACTTCGCCGCCTTCGGCCATGGCGCCGGCCTGTATCACCAGTTGCGCGGCTTCGGGGATCAGCATGAAGTAGCGCTCCATGGCGGCGTCGGTGATGGTGAGCGGACCGCCCTGCTGCAACTGCTGGCGGAACAGCGGCACCACCGAGCCCGATGATCCCAGCACATTGCCAAAGCGGACCATGCTGAACGTGGTGACGCCCGCGCCGTCATCTTGCGCGGCCTGGAACACCAGCTCCGACAGGCGCTTGCTGGCGCCCATGATGGTGCTGGGCCGCACCGCCTTGTCGGACGACACCAGCACGCAGGTGTGCACGCCGTGGCGGGTGGCGGCGGCAGCGACATTGCGGGCGCCGACAACGTTGTTGCGCAGTCCCTCCACCATATTGGTTTCGACGATGGACACGTGCTTGTAGGCGGCCGCATGGTAGATGGTGTGGATGGCCGCGCCGTGCATCACGCGCTCGAGCATGCGTTCGCTGCACACGGAGCCCAGGTGCGCATGCAGCACCAGTTGCGGCCAGCGCGCCCGTAATTCCTGGGCAATGGTGTAAAGCGCGAACTCGCTGTGATCGACCAGGTGCAGGCAGTGCGGCCCCAGGCCGGCGATTTGCCGGCACAACTCGCTGCCGATGGAGCCGCCCGCGCCGGTGACCAGCACGTTCTTGCCGCGCACGCAGCGCGCGAACAGCGCGCTGTCGGGCTGCACCGGTGCGCGGCCCAGCAATTGCTCGGGGGCGAAGTCGGGCAGGCGGCGGCTGGCGGCGTCCGTCGGCGGCGGCACCTGCTGGTGCAGCAAGGACCGCAGCAGTGCGCGCATGCCGGCGCGCGAGGCGATCAGGTACAACATCGCCAGCGGCCAGTACATGGCCAGCACCGGACCGGGGATGCGCGCCACCGCGCCATCCCTGGTCAGCAGGTACAGCGCGACCACGGCGGCGCCCAGCGCCATGCCGGCCAGGATCAGCGTGCGCTGCTCGAGCTGGCGCAGCGCGGCGCCGTACAGCGACGCTATCGTCAATGCCGATATGCTGAGCGCCGTGAGCAGCAGGGCGGCAGGCCACGGCGGCATGCCGCCAGTGATCACCATCATTGCCAGCACCAGGCACAGCGGCAACGCCACGCCATCGGCCACGCACATCAGCAGGCGCTTGCCGCTGCGGTTGATGGCGGCCAGCCGCATACACAGCTGGCGGACGGAAGAGGCTGGGTGGTGGACGGAGACGGACATGGTGCGGTACCTTCAAAAAGCATGCGAGGCCTGGGTGGGCGGCTCGGGATGCATTGATTGTCGGCTGACCAGCACTTTGGGACTTGACTCCCATCAAACGGCGACACGGAGCTTGTCCGTGCGGCTTGACAACTAATTTCCTATTCCTATTATTTTCCGGAATTAAAGTTACTTGGTGACTGGCTTGATCACGTACACGCAGCGGCGGGCGCCGTTGAGCATATGCTCCACCCGCCCGACCGAGCAATCGCTGCCCAGCACGCGCTGGAACAGGTCCAGCTCCGAGCGGCAGAATTGCTGGCACTGGCGGGCGGCCGCGCAGATCGGGCAGTGGTTTTCGATCAGCAGCAGGGCGCCGTCGTCGGCTGTTTGCACTTCCGCCATATAGCCTTCCACCGAGCGCGCCTGCACCAGCGCCGCCACCCGGTCGGGCAGGGCGCGGGCGCCGGCCAGGTGCTGACGGTACTGCTGTTCGCTGGCCTGTTCGCGCGAGGCGATCAGTTTATCGAGCCCCGCGTCGCCGAACAGCTGGCGCACCTGGTCGATCAGTTGCACGGTCAGGTCGGCGTGACGGTCGGGGAAGCGCGCGTGGCCTGCTTCGGTCAGCAGCCAGCGCCGCGACGGCCGGCCCGGTTTGTCGGCCACGTCCTCGTAGGTAAGCATGCCCTTCTCTTGCCACGCTTCGAGCTGGCGGCGCGCGCCCATCGAGGTCAGGTCGAGCAGCGCGGCCAGCTGTTGCGCGGTTTGCGGACCGCGCGTCTTGATCAGGAAAAGGGCCTGGTCGGCGGTGTTCATGACAGCGCTCCCGCTGCCGGCGTCGCGTGTTGCAGGCTGTAGTGCCAGCGTTGCAGCCGCCACGCCGACCACGCGCCAAACGCGGCGGACAGCAGCAGGATCAAGCGCGTGTCGATCAGGGTGAGCACCGCGCCGATCAGCGCCATCACGATATTGGCCAGACAAAACGTGGTGGAGATCAGTCCCATCACCGCGCCCTGGCCATGGGCGCCGAAGCGCTCCGCGCACCAGTGCGGCACGATGCTGCTGTGGAAGGCGTGCGGTATCCCGAACAGCACGATGGCGGCCAGGCCGACGTTGGCGTTGCTGACCGCCAGCACGCCGATCAGCGTGGCGGTCGCATACGCGAAGCCGCGCGCCCGCAGCAGCGGCTCTCCGGCGAACTTGCCACCGGCGACAATGGTGGTGGCCGTCATCACGCCGCACATCGCCGCCGTGGCCCAGGCGATGCCGCGCGGACCGTAGCCCGGCACTTCCACCAGCCACAGCGGATAGAACTCGTAGAAGCCGGTCACGCAGCAGCTGTACGCCAGCGTGATGATGAACAGCGTGCGCAGCTCCGGCTCGCGCAGCAGATTCAAGGCATGGCGGTGGCGCGCCACCTGCCACCACGACGTGGTGGCCGCCGACGGCACTTCGCGCGGCAGCGCCTTGGCCACCAACACGGCGGTACCGAGCAACAGCGCCACGGCAATCCAGAACGGCGTGGTGATGCCGTACCCCAGCGTGAAGCCGGCCATCAGCGGCCCCACCAGCCAGCCCATGTAAAACGCGCCGTTCAGCCACGACAGCGCCTTGCGTCGCAAATCGCCTTCAAGCTTGTCGGCCAGCATGGCGCGCGCCACCGAGCCGTTACCTTCCAGCAGGCCGGTGATGAAGCGCGCCACGATAAACAGCGGGAACGATTCGATCACCAGGGCCAGCGCCGTGATGGCATGGCCGATGGCCGCACCAACGGCGGTCACCAGCAGCACCGGCCGGCGGCCGTAGCGGTCCGACATGGGGCCGAGCAGGGCCGAGCCGATCAGGAGGCCCAGCGGGTTGATCGTCAATGCCAGGCCCAGCAGCAGCTTGGGCGGCAGGCCGAGGAAGGTGTTGAGGCCGTTGGCGGTGCCATCGGCAAACAGGGGCGCGAGGATCGGATACGGCAGCGCGGCGCCGACGGTGGACAGCAGGGCCAGCAGGCAGGCGCTGCTGATGAGCAGGGAATTTTTCATGGCGTTACTGTAACGGCCGGGCCTCAATAAGTAAACGAAAATGTTTATTAATGGTTGGGCGTCTGACGGCGCGGTATGATGGCGCTCTTCTTACAGACCGGAGCACGACGGAGCATGATCAGCAAGTGGCGTAACTGGTTCGGCGGCCGGCGCGGCGGGGTGTTTTTCCTGCTGCTCGGTATCGGCATCATCGGCATCTTTATCGCGCTCGAACTGCGCTTCCCAAGCGCGGCGCAATTGCAGGCCGTGACCGGCCGCGTGGACTGGACCTACGACAGCCGCGGCGCCATGTATTTTGCCGCCCGCACCACGCCGCAGCAGTTCGTCGTGCACGTCAAGGGCGATGCCGATGGCCGCCTGCGCGCGGCGCTGCGGTCGGCCACGAAGCTGTACCCGGTGACGGTGCGCTTCAATCCGGCCCAAGTGAATCATCCCGGCTTTTTGCCCGGCGACTTTCACGTGGCGTACGGCGTGTCGGTCGGTGGCAAGGAGGTCACCGGCCTGGCCGACGTGCGCGCCAGCTACCGGCGCGACAACCTGGTGGCGCTGGTGATGGGATTGGTGTTCATGCTGCTGGGGGCGCAGCGGCTTTACATCTACCGCGCTGAGGCTCTTACCGCAGATCGCGCTGGCGGCGGAAGGCGAGCCAGCCGGCGATTGCCGTAAAGCTGGCCACGATCAGCACCACCACCAGGAAGCCGTGCGGCGCGTCGGCCAGCGGGATGCCGCCCACGTTCATGCCCAGCAAACCGGCGATGATGTTGATCGGCAGGGCCAGCACGGTGACGATGGTCAGCACGAACAGGCTGTGGTTGTTGCCCTCGTTGACCAGCGCGGCGATCTCTTCCTGGATCAGCTTGATGCGCTCCTGCAGCGAGGCCATGTCGGCCAGCACCATCGAGAATTCCTCGGTGGACTGGCGCAGTTCCTGGGCGTCGATCTCGGCGACCCAGCGTGGTGGCCGTTGCAGCAGGCGGAACAGCGCAGCCGGTTCGGGCGCCAGCAGCCGGCGCAGGCGCACCAGTACCCGCCGCAATTCACCGAGGCTGGCGCGCTTGGTGTTGAGCTTGCCGGCGAGCAGATTGTCTTCGATGCCATCGACGGTGGCGATCGCATGGCGCACGATCTTGATCAGGGCGTCGGCCTGGTCGCGCAGCAGGTGAATCAGCAGCTCCACCGACGAGCGGATCGGTTCGCCATTGCGCACGGCGTTGCGCAGGCTGTCGATCGCGCGCAGCGGCTTGCGGCGCGCGCTGATGACCACCTGCTGGTCCACGCTGAGCCACAAGGTGGAAATGTCGGACGGGTCGAACGAAAAATCGTGCAGCACGTCGTTGACCACGGCGATCAGCGTGTTGTCTGCCACCTCGATGCGGGTGGAGCGCGGCCCTTCGTGCAGGCTTTCGTAAAATTCCTCGGGCAGCGACAGGTGCTCGTTGAGCCACTTCTCGCTGGCGGTGTTGGCCAGGTTGTAGTGCAGCCAGATGAATTCCGACGGATGCCGGTCGCGGTGGTCCAGCCAGGCGCACGCTTCGTCGGCGTTGAGCGGCACGCCCACGCCTTCCTGCGCGCGGCCGAACACGTAGCCGCACACCAGGCCGGACGCATCGGAGCCGTAAGACAGGGGCGCTTGCTGCATGCTCACACCAGCAGCGCGGCGCTCATCTCGGCGGCGTTGTCATGCGCCTGCTTGAGCAGCACCTGCAGGCGCTCGGCGTCGATGAACAGGTCGATGGCCGATTCGGAATGCGGCGGCAGTTCGCGCTCGGCTTCCTGCAGCGGCGAGCGCACCGGCGTGAGCAGGTTGGCCAGCAGCAGCGTGTCCTGCAAGGTGTCGGGCGGGATCGACATGAAGGCGTCGCGCAGCCCTTCGATGGCGTCGGCCACGGGCTCGGGAATGCACAGCTTGCGCATCACTTCGCGCGTGATGATTTCTTCGCTGGCCGAGTGCCAGTTGTCCGGGTCTTCCTCGAGCAGGCCGGGGAATTCGTCGGCGCGCGAGAGCAGGTAGAAGCCGCCCACTTCGTGCACGATGCCGGCGAACAGCGCGGTGTCTTCGTTGACGCCGGTGACGTCGCGCGCGATCAGGCGCGCCAGCGCGGCCACGGCAATGGTGTGGTCCCACAGCTTTTCGGCCTTGACGCGCAGCGCCGGGTCGATCAGCTTGCTGCCGAACTGGCGCACCACCATGGCGGCGGCCAGCGCGAACAGGTTCTGGTAGCCGATGCGCATGATGGCGCCCCGCACGTTGGTGACGACGGGCGCGCCGGCGCGCGCGAACATGGCGGAGTTGGAAATGGCGACGGTGCGCGCGGCCAGCGTGGGTTCGGCCAGCACCAGGCTGATGGCCTTGTCGATCGGGCAGTCGGGATCGTCGAGCGCAAGCTGCACGCGCAGGGCGGCGTTGACGCTGGTGGGGAACACCAGTTCGCCGCGGATGGCCATGGCCGCAATGTGGCCGAATGCTTCTAATTTATTCATGATCAAAATTATACGCAGCCCGGCGCACAAGCTCAACGCCATGTTGGGCTGCGCGGGCACTGATTCACGAATAGAGGCGGGGATGCGACAGTCCCGGTGTTTAAAAGATAATCGTTAAGCGCTGGCCAGTTGCGGCTGCCGCGCCGCGGGCGCCGCGCCATACCGCGCCACCGACAGATCGTCGGCCAGGATCGCCGGCTTGCGCGCCGAGATGATGTCGGCCAGCAGCTGCGCCGAACCGCACGACATGGTCCAGCCCAGCGTGCCGTGGCCGGTGTTCAGGTACAGGTTGCGCAGGCCGGTGCGGCCGACGATAGGCGTGCCGTCCGGCGTCATCGGCCGCAGGCCGGTCCAGAAGCTCGCTTCGGCGGTGGCGCCCGCGCCGGGGAACAGGTCGTTGACGACCATTTCCAGCGTCTCGCGGCGGCGCGGATTGAGGCGCTTGTCGAAGCCGGCGATCTCGGCCATGCCGCCGACGCGGATGCGGTCGTCGAAACGGGTGACCGCGATCTTGTAGGTCTCGTCGAGGATGGTCGAGACGGGAGCGGCCTCGGCGTTCACGATCGGCACCGTGATCGAATAGCCCTTGAGCGGATAGACCGGCACGTCCAGCAGGCCCTTGAGCAGCGGCGTGGAATAGGCGCCCAGCGCCACCACGTACGAGTCGGCGGTCAGCAGCTCGCTGCCGGTCTGCACGCCGCGGATCTGGTCGCCGGCCTTGATCAGTGCATCGATCTCGATGTTGTAGCGGAATTTGACGCCGAGCTCTTCCGCCATGGCGGTGAGGCGCGTGGTAAACAGCTGGCAGTCGCCGGTTTCGTCGTTGGGCAGGCGCAGGCCGCCGACCAGCTTGGTCTGGTCGAGGCCCGGCTCGGCGCCGACCAGTTGTGCGCGGTCCAGCAGCTCGTACGGGACGCCGGTTTCCTGCAAAACGGCGATATCCTTGGCCGCATCATCGAGCTGCTTCTGGGTGCGGAACAGCTGGGTGGTGCCTTGCTGGCGGCCTTCGTATTCGATGCCGGTGGCGGCGCGCAACACCTTGAAGCAGTCGCGGCTGTACTCGGCCAGGCGCACCATGCGCTCCTTGTTGACGGCGTAGCGCTCGGGCGTGCAGTTTTGCAGCATCTGCCACATCCACTGCAGCTGGAACAGGGTGCCGTCGGGCGTGATCGACAGCGGCGCATGGCGCTGCATCATCCACTTGACGGCTTTCAGCGGGATGCCGGGGGCGGCCCACGGCGACGCATAACCGGGCGAGATCTGGCCGGCGTTGGCAAAGCTGGTTTCGAGCGCGGGGCCGGGCTGGCGGTCGATCACGGTGACGTCGTGGCCGGCCTGGGCCAGGTAATAGGCGCTGGTGACGCCGATGACGCCGCTGCCGAGTATGAGTACGCGCATGTGAACCCCCGAATATTGTGGATGGACGCAGCGCGCCCCTATAATCCGCTATGGTATGCTTGAAACACTAGCTTTTGTTACTGTAAAAATCGATAAATTCAGCGGAATTTCATGCGAATACAGAAGGAATCGGTCCGTACCCTGGACAAACTCGACCGCAAGATCCTGCACATCCTGCAAGCGGACGGGCGCATCTCGATGAAAGACCTGAGCGAGCAGGTGGGCCTGTCGATCACGCCCGCCATCGAGCGGGTGAAACGCATGGAGCGCGATGGCGTCATCACCGGCTACCATGCGCGCATCGACCCGCCGGCGCTGGGCGCCAAATTGCTGGTGTTTGTCGAGATTACGCTGAACCAGAAATCGGGCCCGGTGTTCGAGCAGTTCCGCCGCGAGGTGCTTCGCATCCCCGAGGTGCAGGAGTGCCACCTGGTGTCGGGCGACTTCGACTACCTGATCAAGGCGCGCATCCACGAGATGGCCGAGTACCGCAAGCTGCTCGGCGATATGCTGCTCAGTTTGCCCGGCGCGGCGCAGTCGAAAAGCTACGTGGTGATGGAAGAGATCAAGGAGACGCTGGCGCTGGCCACCGGTGCGTGATGTCCGCGATGTCCGATCCGCCGTCATCCGCTAAAATAGCGGCCATGAAATACAACCAGACGGAGCAAGTGTGAACATCCACGGTACTCCCACCAGCACCAGCGCCGGCAGCAGCGCCGACGCCCTCCACGTGCGGTCCCTCGACGAACACTTGTCCGCCGACCAGAGCTTCAGCTCCGCCTACGCGCGCGCGGTTGGCGCCATTGCCGGCCGCGACGGCAAGCTCACGCTGGCGCAGTTTGCCGCCGTCACCGAGCTGGCCGGCGACGGCAAGTCGTCGGCTGTTTTTACCGCGCTGGTGCTCAACGCCATCGAGTCCGGCGTCGACGTGGACTGGGCTTTTGCGGCGCTGGCCCGCAGCGCCGCTCCGATCGACCAGGCCGCGCGCGAAAACGCGCTGGCCATGGCGGTCCCGCTGCTGGCGCTGCACGGCGGCGACGCCCGGTCGCTGGCCCAGCGGCTGGCCAAGGCCCTGTCGGTGCGCCTGGCGCCCGAGGACTTCCAGCGCCTGCCGGCCGCCGAGGAGAAGGGCTTGCTGGCCAACCTGGGCGAGCAGGCGCGGCGCCTGGTGCGTGGGCGGTCGCTGTCCGATGCGGTGGCCGATTTCGGCCGCAGCGCCGGCCAGCCGGTACTGGTCGAACATGCGCGCAACTATCAAGCGGGCGACATCGACCACGCGCAATTGCACACGCTGGTGAGCAGCACCACCACGGTCATCCTGCAAGACATCGCCGCGTACCTGGACCAGGCGCGGCAGATGGGACTCGACGAGTCGATCGCCGCCACCCTGGTCACCACGGCCAACGAAATGAAAAGCCAGGTGATGCAGCGGCTGGTGCTGGTGGAGCAGCGCATCGCCTACGAACGGCGCCTGCTGACCGAGGAAATCGACGACGCCGTGCACGACGCCGGCAACGCCATCGAACTGGCCATCGCCGACCGCCTGGCCACCGACAAGTGGCAAGAGCACGAGGTGTGGGAGAGCATCGGCCGCAACCAGTTTGGCCAGGAGATGGAGCGCCGGCTCGACCGCATCGTGCGGCGCAAGGAGCAGGCGGTGCACCTGCTGCAAGAGGACTTGCGGCTGTTCCAGTCCGGCATGCGGCTGGGGCAGGTGTCGATGTTCGAGCGCCAGCACCATTCCACGCTGGCCCGCCTGATGCCGCGCCTGCGCATCGGCACGCGGCTGGCCAACAGCGCCGAAACGGCCGCCAATGTGACCTTGATGAGCGGCGTGGTGGCTGCCGCCGGCACCGGCACCGCCGCCTACCTGATCGGCGCGGCCGTGGTACTGCCGGTAGTGGCGCCGGCGGCGCCATTCGTCGGTGGCGCGGTGCTGCTGGCGGGCGCCTTCAAATGGTTTGCCGACGCCGGCAAGCGCAAGCGCACCGAAATCCGCGACAAGCGCACCGCCTTCGAGGCCGAACTGCGCAAGCAGCTGCAAGGCGCCGAACACACGTTCAACGCCCAACTGGACCTGGTGGCGCAAGGCTTCCGCGAGTCGGCCGAACAGATGCTGATGCCGCTGCTGCTCGAAGCCGAAGCGGCCGGCCGCGTGCCCGGCATGCGCCAGCGCATTGCCGACCGCGTGATCACGCAGGCCCAAACCGCGATCACCCAGCTCGACGCCGAACTGCGCAAATAGCCCGACTTCGGGGTCAGTGCCGACATTTAGACACGAGCTCAACTTGCAATAGCTGAGGCTGTGTCCGAATGTCGGCACTGACCCCGAAGTTTAATGCAGGTTGCGGCGGATGATGGTGTCGGCGGCAGTGGTGGCCTGTTGCAGCGGTTGCGACAGCGCGGCGGTCTGGTAGATCGCCTGTTGCGGCATGGCGGCGCCCAGTACCGGGCCGTCGGTGTTGCTGATGTCCACCTTGACGGTGGTCGAGAGGCCGATGCGCAGCGGATGGGCGCGCAGCTCGGCGGCGTCCAGGGCGATGCGTACCGGCAGGCGCTGCACCACCTTGATCCAGTTGCCGCCGGCGTTTTGCGCCGGCAGCAGCGAAAAGGCGCTGCCGGTACCGGCCGATAATCCCACCACCTTGCCGTGGAATTCCACCTTGCTGCCATACATGTCCGCTTCCACCAATGCCGGCTGGCCCACGCGGATGTTGCGCAGTTCCGATTCCTTGAAGTTGGCGTCCACCCACAACTGGTCCAGCGGCACGATCGCCAGCAGCGCCGTACCCGGCGTGGCGCGTGCGCCCACTTGGACCGCGCGCTTGGCGATGTAGCCGGAGACTGGCGCGACGATGGTGTTGCGGCGTGCGGCCAGCCAGGCGCTCTGGTAGTCGGCCTTGGCCGCCAGCACGTCCGGGTGGTGCGGCACATCGACACCGGTCACCGACGCCTGCGCCGCCTGTTCCTGTTTCACTGCCACCGCCACGGCGGCGCGAGCGTTATTGACGGCCTGGCGCGCGTGCGCCACTTCCTCGCCCGAAATCGTGTGGTCGGCCGCCAGCGGCAGGCGCCGCGCCAGGTCGTCCTCGGCGCTCTTGAGTTCCAGGCGGCGCAGGGCGACGGTGGCGTCGTATTGCGCCACGTCGGCGTAGCGCTGGCGCTGCTGGCGAACGGCGGCGCCCAGTTTCGCGTCGGCTTGCGCCAGCGCGACGTCGGCGTCGGCCGCGTCGAGCATGACCAGCGGCGCGCCCGCTTGCACCATCTGGGTTTCTTCGGCGCGGATCTCGGTGACGTTGCCGGTCACCTGCGACGACAGGTTGACCAGGTTGCCGCCCACGTAGGCGTTGTCGGTTTCCTGGATTTTCGATAGCACGGTCTGGTAATACAAGGCATAGGCGGCGCCGGCCGCGATGAACAACAGCGTGATGCCGGCCAGGACGGTGTTGCGCTTCTTGTTATTGCTGGGCTTGATTTCGGTGGTCATGATGGTCTCGGTCGATTATTTCAATACGGTCGCCAGCGGCGCCTGCTCGTGGTAGCCGCCGCCCAAAGCATTGGTCAGCGCCACCTCGGCCAGGCGCTGCACTTGCTGCAGGTACAGGTCGGCGTCGCGTTCGCGCAGCACGGCCAGCCGCGCATTCAATACGCCGGCATTGTCGGCCAGGCCGCGCTCGAAACGCTTCTGTACTGAGGCCAGCTGCGCCCCGGTCGCTGCGCTGCCGGCTGCCTGTTCAGCGATCTGCTGTTCGATGCCCTGCACCTGCAAGGCATCCTGCGCCACTTCGCGCACCGCCTCCACCACGGCCTGGTTGTATTCGGCAATGCGTTCGTCGCGCGCGGTGCGGGTGGCGTCGAGCTGGGCGTCCAGCCGGCGGCTGTCGAAAATCGGCAGCGTCAGGGTCGGACCCAGGTACACGGTGCGGCTGGCCGCCTGCAGCAGGTTTTCCAGCTTGATGGTGTCGAGGCCGACCGAGCCGGTCAGGTTGACGTCCGGGTAGAACGCGGCCTTGGCGGCATCGATGCGGCCGAGCGACGCTTCGAGCTGCCAGCGCGCGGCCTGCAAGTCGGGCCGGCGCGCCAGCAGGTCGATGCCGAGCCGCGCGGGCAGGGTGTGCGCCACCGCTTTGGTTGGCACGGGCTTGAGGTCGGCCAGCGCCGTGTGGTCGGCGCCCAGCAAGGCGCGCAGCGCCTCGCGCTCGACGCCGATATCGGTCTTCAGCTGCGCCGCCTGCTTGCGCAGTTGCGCCAGTTCGGCCTGCGCCGCGTGGCCGGTATCGGCGTTGGCCAGGCCGCTGTCGATGCGGCGGGTGCGGTCCTGCGCCAGCGCGGTCTGCACGGCCGTCAGTTGCGCGAGGTTGTCCTGCCGCGCAAAATCGCCTTGCAGCCTGAAATAGCTTTGGGCGATGGCGGCGGCCAGCGCCTGTTCGGCCTGGGCGTAGGCGGCCCGGTCCACGTTGAGCGCGCCAACCGTAGCGGCCACCTGGGCGCGGTGCTTGCCCCACCAGTCGAAGTTGTAGCGCGCTTCGAGCCGCAGCGTCTCGGTGGTGAAGTACGCGCCGCCGATCGGCGCCGGGAACAGGCCGGTACCGGAATAGCGCTGGCGGTTGGCGTTGGCGTAGCCGCTGATGTCGATGCCGGTGTCGGCCATGCTGCGCGACAGTTCCGACCGCGCGCTGCCGATGCGCGCCGCCGCCACTTCCAGGCTCGGGCCGCCCTGCAGCGCCTGTTCGATCAGCGCGTTCAACTGTTCGTCGCCATACGCTGTCCACCAGCGCGCCTGCGGCCAGCCTTCGCGCGCCAGGTGGATGTCGGCGGCCAGGTCGGCTTTGGCGATGTCGCGTTTGACGGGTATGTGCGCATCCGGTGGAATCGCGGCGCAGCCGGCCAGCAGCAGCGCTGCCATGCTCAGTAAAGACTTTTTCACGGTGTTGTTCATGGTCGAGGTGTCAATCGTGGGCGGGGTGCACCGCCGGTGCTTCGTGTCTCGCGGCTGGCCGTATCAACAGCAGCAGCGGCAGTACGCACAAGGTCAGGATCAGCATCAGCCAGAAGTCGTCCACGTACGCGATCATCGACGCCTGCCGGGTGATTTCGTTGTTGAGCAGCGCGGCGCCGTTGGGCGCTGCGAGGGCATCGAGCGCGGCCGGATTGGCGATGGTGATTTTTTCGGTCAGCGTGGCATGCATGGTCTGGGTGTTGCGCACCAATAGCGTTTGCACGAGGGCGATGCCGATCGAGCTGCCGATATTGCGCATCAGGCTGTAGATGGCCGTGCCTTCGGCGCGCATCTCGGGCGACAGCGTGGCAAACGTGGCGGCGGACAAGGGCACGAACACCAGTCCCAGTCCCAGGCCCTGGATCACGCCGGGCCAGATGATGTCGCTTTGCGACAGTACCAGCGTGTAGCGCGTCATCTGCCACAGCGAGAAGGCGGTGATGGCAAAGCCGGCGCCCAGCAGCAGGCGCAGGTCCACCCGGCCCACCAGTTTGCCGACGATCAGCATCGCAATCATGGTGCCGATGCCGCTGGGCGCCGTCACCAGGCCGGCGATGGCGGCCGGGTAGCCCATCAGGCTTTGCAGCATGGTGGGCGTGAGCGCGCGCGTGGCGAACAGCACCAGGCCCACGATGAAGATGAACAGCAGGCCGCTGACGTAGTTGGCGTTCTTTAGCAGCCGGTAGTCGAAAAACGATTTGCCGGGCGGCTGCATCGCCGTGTGCACGGCAAAATAAATAAACGCCAGCGCCAGCACGATCGCTTCTATCCAGGTTTCGGTGGCAGCAAACCAGTCGTTCTGTTCGCCCCGGTCGAGCAGCATCTGCAAGGCGCCGATGGCCACGCTGAGCGTGATGAAGCCGAACGCGTCGAACTTCATCTTGCGCGGTGCGGTGGTCTTGCCGATGTAGCGCCAGATGCCGTAGAACGCCATCGCGCCGATCGGCACGTTGATGAAGAATACCCAGCGCCAGTTGTAGGCATCGGTGAGCCAGCCGCCCAGCGTGGGGCCGAGGATCGGGCCGATCATCACGCCCATGCCCCATACCGCCATCGCCGAGCCATGTTTTTCGCGCGGATTGATGTCGAGCAGCGTGGCCTGCGACAGCGGCACCAGCGCCGCACCGAACACGCCTTGCAGCATGCGCGCGGCAACGATCTCGCCCAGGTTCATCGACAGCCCGCACAGCACCGAGGCGATGGTGAAGCCGGCGACGGCAGTGAGGAAGATATTCTTCTGGCCGAAGCGGTCGCACAGCCAGCCGGTGAGCGGGGTGGCAATCGCGGTGGCGACGATGAAGGAGGTCAGTACCCAGGTGATCTGGTCCTGCGAGGCCGACAGGCTGCCCTGCATATGGGGCAGGGCGACGTTGGCGATGGTGCCGTCGAGCGCCTGGATGATGGTGGCCAGCATGATCGACACCGTGATCATGGTGCGGTTGATGCCGGCGTCGGGGAAGGGCGGAGCCACTGCGTTCATATGCCGGACTCGATATCGCTTTGCATTTGTTCGAGAAAGCCGGTGACGATGGCCAGCACGGCCGGATCGGTCTTGGCCAGCAACTCGCCGCGCACCGCGTCGGCTTCCTGCTTGACGCTGCGGTATACCTGCATGCCCGATTCCGTCAGGCTGAGCAGCTTCACGCGGCGGTCGGTCGCGGACGGCGTACGGATCATGTAGCCGGCTTTGACCAGGCGGTCGATGGTGGCCACCATGGTCGGATCTTCCACGCCCACGCGGTTGGCCAGCCGGGTTTGCGACGGCGGCTCCTTTTCCTTAGCGGTGAGGGCAATCGCCATCCAGCTCGACTGGCTGATGCCGAGGTGGCGCAGGCGGCGGTCGACGGCGAGGCGCCAGGCGCGAGCGCTGCCATGCAGGGCGGCCGAGAACCGCTCTTCGATAGTGGACATATGATTCGGTAATTAATAGTTAGGTTCCGAACGATTATTGTAGCAGCTTTGGTGCATTCGGTGGCGGACGGAAAGATTTCGCCAGCCTTGGTATCATGGGGTCAAATATATCGAGCAAAAACCGGGAGAAAGACTTGCATAGCAAAATTGTGATCGTGGGCGGTGGCGCGGGTGGCCTGGAGCTGGCATGCAAACTGGGCCGCAAAATGCCGGGATCGGTGATGCTGGTCGATAGCCGCCTGTACCATATCTGGAAGCCGTCGCTGCACGAAGTGGCTGCCGGCACCCTCGACGTCCACCAGGAAGGACTGTCGTACCAGATGCTGGCGCACGATAACGGCTTTACCTTTGCCTACGGCCCCATGCTGGCGCTCGACCACGCGCAGCGTTCAATCACCATCGGCGCCATCACTGCCGGCGACGAGCGCGACGAAGTCGTGCTGCCCGAACGCCAGGTAAGCTTCGATTCGCTGGTGATCGCAGTGGGCAGCACCTCCAATTATTTCGGCGTGCCCGGCGCGGCCGAGCATACGATCTCGCTCAACGCCACCGAGGACGCGGAACGCTTCCGCCTCACGTTGCTCAAGCTGCTGACCCTGGCATCGCTGAAAAAAGAGCACAACGTCGAGGCAGGCGTGGACGTGGTGATCATCGGCGGCGGCGCCACCGGCGTCGAGCTGGCGGCCGAATTGCGCGAGGCCAGCGGCGTGTATGCCACCTACGGCTTCGGCCAGCTGAAGGCCGAGCGCGATATCCGCATCACCTTGCTCGAAGGCGCGCCGCGCATCCTGGCGCCGCTGCCGGAAAAAGTCTCGAGCGCCGCGCTCAACTTGCTGCACCAGCGCGCTGTGACAGTGGTCACCAATACCCGCGTGACCGCGATCGCGGCCGACGGCGTGACGGCCGGCGACATCGTCTACCCGGCCCAGCTGGTGGTATGGGCGGCCGGCATCAAGGCGCCGGATTTCCTCAAGGAACTGGGACTGCCCACGGTGAAGTCGGGTGCGCTGGACGTGGACCAGCACTTGCAGGTCAAGGGTTTTGCAGGGATTTACGCGCTGGGCGACTGTGCCGCCTGTATCGGCGCGGACGGCAAGCCGGTGCCGCCGCGCGCCCAGGCCGCGCACCAGCAGGCCGACTACCTGCTCGAGACCTTCCTGCGCCAGCGCGACAACAAGCCGGCGCAAACCAAGCCTTACGAATACAAGGACTACGGTTCGCTGGTATCGTTCGGCCAGACCACGTCGGTCGGTAGTTTGATGGGTTCGCTCAAGGGCTTGAGCTGGTTCGTGGAAGGTTTTGTCGCGCGCCTGATGTACGTGAGCCTGCACCTGCTGCATCACAAGGCCGTACTGGGCACGGTGCGCACCGGCGTACTGGCGCTGGCCCGCTTCCTGATCAAGCGCAGCACTCCGCTGGTGAAACTGCACTAGCAACCAGGAGCACCTGACGCACCTTCAGAGCAAGGCGCAGCGATGGAGTTTCGTCAGGTACTCTCAACCCTGGCCGGCTTGGGCAAAATCATGGTAAGGGTGGCGCCGCCTGCCTGGCCGGGCGCCAGCGTGAGGGTGCCGCCCAGGTAGGCGGCGCGTTCGCGCGCCATGCGCAGACCGAACTTGACGGGGTCGGCGCCGCCCGCAGGCGCGGAACTCCCGGCTGCGATCCCCACGCCGTTGTCCTTCACCGTCATCATCACTTCGTCTTCATTGTCGTCCACGATGACGTCCACCTCGGTGGCGCCGGCGTGGGCGACGATGTTGCGCAGCGCTTCCTCCAGCGTGTGCAGCAGCACGATGCCGTGGCTGCGCGGGCAGTCGAGCTCGTCGTCGGGCAAACTGCTGCGGGCCCTGATATTGTGCTGCTGGCCGAATTGCTCGACCAGCTCGCCCAGCGCCACGCGCACGCCGAGAAACTCGAGCTTGTCGTTCCACAGCTTGATCTGCATTTGCCGGTTGGTTTCCACGATTTGCCCCAGCAGCTTTTTCATGTGGCCGGCGCGGTCCTGCAGCGCCTGGTCGTCGGGCAGCTTTTGCATCAGCAAGCCCAGGTGCATGGTCAATGCCGTCAGTGACGAGCCCAGGCTGTCGTGCAACTGGCGCGACAGCGAGCGTCGCTCGTTGTCCCAGCAGGTGTGGACATGACCGAGCAACTCGCTCAGGTCGGCGCTGCGCTGGGCGTCGTGATGTTCTTGTGGGGCCGGTACGGACATGGGCATCTCTGTATGTATGGAAAGACTTGGTGTAAGTTGTAAAGAAGGAGTCTCGTTTCCGATCATACCCGAGCTTTCCTCGACACGGCGCTCTGCTGGGAAATCAATTACCCATGGTTACAAATTCAACGGTTCTCGCATGCAACTGGCGATTGTTTCCATCAACTGTTCAATGCCGACCGGCTTGACCAGGTGGCGGTCGAAGCCGGCTGCCATCACGCGCGCCAGGTCTTCCGCCAGGCCGTAGCCGGTGAGGGCGACCAGCTTGATGTGGCGCGTGTCCGGGTCGGCCCGCAGGCGCCGCGCCACCTCGTAGCCGTCGATGCCGGGCAGGCCGATATCGACCAGCGCCAGGTCGGGCCGGAACTCGCGCACCGCGTCCAGTCCGCGCAAGCCGTCCTCGGCGGCGCGCACCTGGTAGCCATAGCAGCCGAGCATCATGGTCATCATTTCGCGGCCGTCTTCATTGTCCTCGATCAGCAGCAGGGTGGGCTTGCCATCGGCGGCCGGCGGCGCCGCTGCCGCCAGCGGCACCGGCGCTTCGATGCGCGGCAGGCGCAAGATAAACACGCTGCCAGCGCCGGGGCCCTTGCTGTCGGCCTCGATATCGCCGCCGTGCAATTCGGCCAGGCGCCGCACCAGCGACAGGCCGATGCCGAGGCCGCCCTGCGAGCGGTCGAGCGTGCTCGAACCTTGCACGAATACATCGAACACGTGGGGCAGCAACTCGGCCGCGATACCGACGCCATTGTCACGCACGGTGAGCACGACCTCGCCGTTCTCGGTCCAGGTGCGTACCTCGATGCGGCCGCCGCTCGGGGTGTACTTGAGGGCGTTGTCGATCAGGTTGCTGGCGATTTGCTCGAGCCGGGTAGCGTCGCCCTCGACCCAGCCGCCGGCCAGGTCGTGCGCCAGGTCGTAGCCGTTGCTGCGGCCCGTGGCGCGAAAGGTTTCCAGCGTGCCTGCCACCAGCGCGGCCAGGTCCACCGGCGCGCGGTCGAGCAGAATCTTGCCGGACATGGCGCGCGACAGGTCGAGCAGGTCATCGACGATGCGGCCCAGGTGCTGGCTCTGGCGTTCAATGATTTTCTTGGCGCGCTGCACGCCATCGACGCTCACGCCCGGCAAGCCGATCAGCGCGGCGGCGCTGCTGATGGCGCTGAGCGGATTGCGCAGTTCGTGGCCGAGCATGGCAAGGAATTCGTCCTTGGCGTGGTTTTCGCGCTCGGCCACCTGGCGCTCCTCGATTTCGCGCCGCAGGCGCTTGTTCGAGGCGGTCAGCTCGGTGCTGCGCGAACTCAGTTCGCGCGCCTGCTTTTTCAGTTCCTCGTTTTTCGACGCCAGCGCCACGAACACCGAGATCTTGGCGTACAGAATTTGCGGGATCACCGGCGTGAACAGGAAATCGACAGCGCCGTGCTGGTAGGCCTTCAGTCGGTCGAGTTCGTCGGCCAGGAAGGCGGTGATAAAGATGATGGGAATGTCGGCCGAGCGCGCCCGCGCGTGGATCGCCTCGGCGGTCTCGAAGCCGTCCATGCCGGGCATGTTCACATCGAGCAGGATGACCGCGAAATCATGCAGCAGCACCTGGCGCAGCGCCTCCTGTCCCGAGCGCGCGGACATTACTTCGTAGGACTCCTGCTCGGCCCATAGTCCAAGCAGGCTGGTCAACGCGAACAGGCTGTTGGCATCGTCATTGACGACCAGGATCTTGGGTTGGGCTGGAATGGGCACGATGTCTGCTGACGGCGGGGGGGAGACCGCACGATCATAACAATTGCTTGTATGAATGTCAAAAGACTGAAAGTCAATAGAACCTTGCTACCTGGGCGCGGCCCTATGTTTGCTTCCGCACAGACCTGTCGGGCTGGGGCTGGCACAGTCAAGCTGTATCCACCCACTCAAGGAACACATCATGAATATCGATACTGTCGTGGACAAAGAATATCTGGGCCAGA
Source organism: Duganella zoogloeoides (assembly GCF_034479515.1). Taxonomy (NCBI): domain Bacteria; kingdom Pseudomonadati; phylum Pseudomonadota; class Betaproteobacteria; order Burkholderiales; family Oxalobacteraceae; genus Duganella; species Duganella zoogloeoides. The sequence continues at coordinate 3,538,380 of NZ_CP140152.1, read as the reverse complement.
GCTTCCGCGCACTGGCGGCGGCGCCGGTCAGCGCGTTGCGCGGCATTAGCGCCAAGGACGCCAAGGCGCTGGCGCAAGCGTTCAACGTGCACACGGTGCGCGACCTGGCCAATATGGACTTCGTCAAATGGGCGCAAGCGATCACCACCCTGGCCGACCTGGAGCAAGCCACCCCGGCCGAACAAGCCAAGGAAACCCTGCTCGACGACGGCCTGGAAATGACTTTTCCGGCCAGCGATCCGGTCTCGGTCGATGCTGGCATCACGCGCATCGAAGTACCGCCCGAAATGGTCGACGCCAAGGATGATCATCGCCACAGCAGCGCCAAGCCTGCAGGCAAGGCAGGAACGAAAGACAAGGCAGCAGCGTAACCGTTCATCGTTGGCCGTAAAACTTGAAAGCCGTCATTCCTGCAAAGGAATGACGGCTTTCATTTAACCAGGCTGCCGTGCAGGCGGCCCGTTGACATCGATTAGACCGTGGTGGACAGCACCGGCTGGGCAGCAGACTGGCTGCGCAGGGCTTGCGCCGTGCAGCTGCGGTTCTTGCCGGAGCGCTTGGCTTCGTACAGCGCGGCATCGGCCACCGCGATCACGGCAGCCACCGCGTCGGCGTCGTCCGGGAAAATCCCGATGCCGATACTGGTGGACAGTTGCAGCGTATGGCCGTTGACGATATACGGCTGCGAGACCGATTCGATCAGCTTGTTGGCGGGTTCCTGGGTATCGCCCACGTGCGAGATGTTGCCCATCACTATGACGAACTCGTCGCCGCCCACGCGGGCGACCGTATCTTCCTTGCGGGCGCAACTGACCAGGCGCTGCGCGACCAGCTTGAGGATTTCGTCGCCGGCCGCGTGGCCGTAGGTGTCGTTGATGGGCTTGAAACCGTCGAGGTCGAGGTACATGACCGCTGCCTTGTTCTGCTGGCGGGTGGCGTGTTGCAGCACGGTGGCGATGCGGTCTTCGAGCAGGCGGCGGTTGGGCAGGCCGGTAAGCGGATCGTGCAGCGCCAGTTCCTGCTGCTGCTTGCTGTACTGCGCCAGCTCTTTATAGAGCAGCCGCACTTCGAGCATGTTGTGGATGCGCTTGTGTACTTCGAGCAGGTCGAACGGCTTGCTGATAAAGTCGCGTGCGCCTGCTTCCAACGCGGCGATCTTAAAGCTCGGCTGTGCAGTGAGCGCTAACACGGGCAGGTAACCGCCTTGCTCGATTTCTTTCAAACCCTTCATGACCTGGAAGCCGTTCAAACCGGGCATCTGCAGGTCCAGCAGGATCAGGTCGTAACAATGCTGGCGATGCATGGGGCATACCTGCTCGGGCAGCATGGTCGAGGACACGTCGGTGTAACCGGCTTCGCGCAGGATTTCCAACATCAGCTCGACATTGTCGGCGCTGTCATCTACCACCAGGATCTTGGCGTGCAGAATATCGTCACGGCTCGGCATATTTTTTCTCAATCTGTCTCATCTAAGCGGCGGGGTCCCGGCCGCATAATAAATGCATAATAATTAGATAATATCGCAAACCTCTGTGCTGCGGCGCACACATCTGCGATTAATTTCTGTATGGAAACAATTCTACCTGCTTTCCATGATTTTCCAAGTGTAGCAAGCAAGCGTGTGATTGCTTGTAGGACATTGCCGCGTCTAAAAGTAGGAGCGGGAAAAATGCCGTGTGGCAATAATATTTACGTATGTTTATTGCATGTCATCTTCGCTCAGAGTGGGGGCGTGGAGACGCCGGTTCGTGCGGACCGCGCGGAAGCGACTTTGGCTATCAGTTCCGCCGGCTCGACCGGTTTCGAAATATGTGCGAAAAAACCACTTGATAACGCCTTCACGCGGTCGTCCGCGCGTGCAAACGCTGTCAGCGCGATCGCCGGCACGTCGCCGCCGTGCGCCGGGCCCAGCGCACGCACCCGTTCGAGCAGACCGTAGCCGTCCATCTCTGGCATGCCGAGGTCGGTAAGCAGCAGCCCCGGCCTCAGGTGTTCGAGCAGCAACAGTGCTTCGGCAGCGCTGGCGGCGGTCAGCACATCGGCGTGGCAATCGTGCAGGATACGGCGGATCAACTCGCGGGAATCATCGTCATCGTCCACGACCAGGACCTGGAAACCGGCCAGATCGTGCGGCGCAGCACATGCGTGCTCGGGCGCCGCATCGTTCTTGCCGGCCCGGCGCGGCAGACGCACGGTGAAGCGCGAACCCAGGCCAGGGCCATCGCTGTGGGCGGCAATGGTGCCGCCGTGCTGCTCCACCAGGTGCTTGGCGATCGCCAAACCCAGGCCCAGCCCGCCATGCTTGCGGGTGGTGGTGGCATCGGCCTGGCGGAAGCGTTCGAACACGTGGCCGATGAAGTCAGTCGCAATGCCGGCGCCGGTGTCGCGCACGTCGATGGCAACCTGGCTGTCTTCGCGCCGTACGGCGACCGTTACCGTGCCGCCCTCCGGCGTGAACTTGATGGCGTTGGTCAGCAGGTTCCAGATAATTTGCTGCAGGCGGCTGGCGTCGCCGGAGACCATGCCGGCTGCGCTGTCGAAGTCGGTGATCAGGTTGATCCTGCGGGCCTCGGCGGCCGGACGCACGGTGTCGATGGCGGCGCCGGCAATTGCCGACGGCGACAGCGGCAGCAGTTCGAGCCGCACCTTGCCGGAGGCGATGCTGCTCATGTCGAGCAGGTCTTCGATCAGTTGCGCCTGGGCGCGGGCGTTGCGCTCGATGGTTTGCAGGCCGCGATGCAGGTCGGCCTCGTCCCGCGTACCGCGCCGCAACACCTGCGACCAGCCCAGGATGGCCGTGAGCGGGGTGCGCAGTTCGTGCGACAGCGTGGCCAGGAATTCGTCCTTCATTTGACTGTTGCGTTCGGCTTCGGCACGCGCTTCGCGCTCGCTGTCGAGCAGCTGCTTGCGCTCTTCGGCTGCCTGCTGGGTGGCTTCGTACAGGCGCGCGTTGTCGATGGCGATGGCAGCCTGGGCTGCAATGCCGCTGATAATCCGTTCGGTGCGCTCGGTAAACATGGCAGGCTCGGGATGACCGAAGAACAAACAGCCGATCACCGTGCCCGTGCCAAGCGCCACCGGCACGGCCAGGTAGCTGCGCACCAGTGGCGTACCCGGCGGCAAGCCGTGATTGGGGCTGGCCTGCTCGTCGCCCGCTTCCGCCGGTAAATCGACACTGCGGATGGCAGCAGGAGCGGCAAGAGGTTGTCCGTCGGCGAGCAGGGCTTCGGCGCGCGCCGCGCAAAAACCGCCAAAGCTGGCAGGTGCGCCGGCGGACAGGGTGTGACGCATTACGGTAGCGCCGGTGTCGTCGGCCTGATAGAAAAATGCGCCGTAGCGCGCGCCGCTGATGCTGGTGGCGGCGTCGGTCAGTTCCTGCAGCAGCGGGTGCAGGTCGCGCCGCGCCGCGAGGGCGGTGCCGGTGCGGTTGACCAGTTCGAGTGCGGCGGTTTCTTCGCGCAAGGCTTCCTGGGCGCGCTTGACCTGGTCGACGTCGGTGCTGGTGCCGAACCAGCGCACCAGTTGGCCATCGGCATCGCGCACGGCGTTGGCGCGCACCAGGAACCAGCGGAATTCGCCGCTGGCACTGCGGATCGGCACTTCGAGCTCGAGCGCCTCGCCGCTGGCGCGGCATTGTTGCCACAGTTGTTCCAGCGCGGCCACGCAGTCGGGCGCATACACGCGGCGCCAGCCATCGCCGGCCATGTCCTGCGGGGTGGCGCCGGTGTAGTCGTACCAGCGCTGGTTGTACCAGATCATCGCGCCATCCTGTTCCGCAATCCACGCCAGTTGCGGCATGGACTCGGCCAGCGCGCGCAGCTCGTGCCGGCTTTGACGCAGCAACTCGCGCGCGCTGCGCAGTTCGTCCAGCGCGCGTTGTGGATCGGTGAGCGCAGCGTCTTCCACCGGTACGGCAGAAGTGGCGCTCACAGGCTCATTGGGAGAAATCATCGATAGCGGCAGGCCTGGCGCTGTCCCGTCAGCCAACTGGCGGACGAGAAGCGCAAAGCTAACACTGGAAAGTTAACGGATTGACCATTCTAGCGTGATAGTTCGCCCCGCCTCCGCACGGTTGAATCGCTGGTGGCGCTTACGCTGCCTTGGCCTGCACGCTTTGGACAATCTGCTGCAAAGCGTCTTGCAGCACATCGAGATCGTAGGGTTTTTGCAACGACCGGGCGGGAAATTCCAGGTGGCGGGTCAGCTCGTCGCCATAGCCTGAGGCGAACAGCACTTCCAGCGACGGTTGATCGCGGCGCGCCTGGCGCGCCAGGTCCACGCCCGACATGCCGGGCAGGCTGACATCGGTGAACAACACGTCGAACTGCTGGCTGGCCAGTTGCGGCAGCGCCTCTTCGCCGCTGGCAGCCGCTTCCACCTCGTGCCCCAGCGCGCGCAGGGTTTCGCACACCAGGTAGCGGGCGTCGGCATTGTCTTCCACCACCAGTAGCGTCAGGGCGCGCGCGGACTGTGCTGCCGGCATCGACTGTGCCGGCGCCAGTGCGCACAGCACGCCCTGCACGATATTGTTGTCATCGCGCACCGGGGTGTAGTACAGGTCCAGCGGCTTCTGGGTAAACCCATGGTCGCGCCACACTGGCAGGTTGCGGCCCCGGTAGCTGGCGCTGTAGCCCTGGCGCGCATGGGCCATGGCCGCGGGATTCCAGCTCCATGCAGACGGCTGCATCGGCGGCACATGGCCGCCGGGCGCACTCAGGCTCGGCAGGCCGAGCAGCTCGACATACGCATCGTTATAGACCATGATTTGCTGCTCGCTCCATTGCAGCACCATGGGCAGCGGGGAATTGAGCAGAATATCGACCGTCAGCCGCAAACTGGCTGGCCAGCTGGCATTATCGCCAAGGGCGGTGCGCGTCCAGTCAGGGGCGGGCGCTGCGATCGAATCGGGAAATGACATACGAGTTGACCTCTTCACAAGATGAACGCATCGTACACGGTAAAAAAAAAGCCCGCTACGGGAGCGGGCTAAATCTATTTCCTTGGAGGAGAATAGAGGAGACAGCTCAATAATGCTGCAACGCGCAAACGAATGCAAATTTTTATTGATGATGATCGAGATAAGTGGCGTGAATGGTATGCTTTTTTGCTCATGTTGCAGTGCACGGCGCGCGTGCCATTAACCAGGAGGAATCATGACGACAATAGTGAAACACCGGGGCGTCAAGATCGTCGTGCTCGGCGCCGGCGAGCAGTTGCTGCAAGTTTGCAAAGCCGGCGACATCGGCCTGATCGAGGACGAGCAGGGCTGGTGGATCAAGTTCATCGGCGACGGCGGCGCCATCGATTGTTATGGTCAGCCGTATCCGTCCTACAACGAAGCGTTGTGGACGGCGAAGGCTGCAGCCGAGTATGGCGTTTGAATGGTGTGTGAAGCGATTGCAATTTACCGGTGGACAAGCGCGGAAACCGTCCCTATAATGCTGCTTCTTTCGAACGGCATGCCGGACGAGAGAAGTGCAGCAAAGTAAGGGTGAGATTTTTGTACAGGGTTTGTTCGGTGTTTCGTGCATCAGGCAAACAAATCGATAGAAATGTCGGACTTTACAAAATAAAGTTTATCTGATACAATGTTGCACATGAAATTTTGGCGGCTGTAGCTCAGCTGGATAGAGTACTTGGCTACGAACCAAGGGGTCGTGGGTTCGATTCCTGCCAGCCGCACCAAAAATTCATGTTTTACCAGGCAAGAAAACGCTGTTAATATCTTGTTTTACGCGGCTGTAGCTCAGCTGGATAGAGTACTTGGCTACGAACCAAGGGGTCGTGGGTTCGATTCCTGCCAGCCGCACCAAAATTCGTAAGTTGAAGGGCCTGATGAGTGATCGTCGGGCCCTTTTTCTTTAAGTGTAAGCGCCTGAAAGTAAATGAAAATTTCCTCTCTCGGCAGCTTCACCAGATGTCGAAACGCTGTTACAATGTTGTTTTTCGCGGCTGTAGCTCAGCTGGATAGAGTACTTGGCTACGAACCAAGGGGTCGTGGGTTCGATTCCTGCCAGCCGCACCAAAATTCGTAAGTGGAAGGGCCTGATGAGCAATCATCAGGCCCTTTTTCTTTAAGTGTAAGCCCTTGAAAGTAAATGAAAATTTCCTCTCTTGGCAGCTTCATCGGACACTGTTACAATGTTGTCTTTCGCGGCTGTAGCTCAGCTGGATAGAGTACTTGGCTACGAACCAAGGGGTCGTGGGTTCGATTCCTGCCAGCCGCACCAAAATTCGTAAGATGAAAGGCCTGATGAGTGATCATCAGGCCTTTTTTCTTTATTCCTTAGTTTTCGGGTTTGGCCGGGGCCGCCTGCTTTGCGCAGCGTCCCGACAGGATGGACCGCTCGATCGAATCCGCCACCGCGCGGATCGCTTCCTGCGAACAATTGGCAGCCGTTGCCTCCGGCACTTTCGGCGTCTTGCCAAGCTGGCGCCAGGCCCACGCCGACAGCAGCACCACTGCAATCAAGGTCATCACCGTACTGGGTTGGATTTTCAATGCTGCTCCTTTGATCAAGGCTGCATGATATCGTGTGTGGCAAAAGGTCTACCGGAACCGTGTCACACATTTTCTCGTGAAAACGATCGATCACAAGCGAGTCGCCCATTTTTCGTAGCGATCCTGGATTGATCCGCAAACCGGACTGGCCTCACCAGCCAGGCCCGGCAGGAACTGATGGAGCATGACATGAAAACCATGCATCAAGAGCAGGCATATCGGGCGATGTTTCACTTTATGGAAAAGTATTACGCCCAAACTCAGGCTGAGGATATCGGCATTCTTCTTGGCAGCATGCAATTGCTTGCCGATGGCCTTCCTGCTGACCATGCTATCTGGAACGAGTGGCTCGAAGCAATCGATGAATGTTCGGTGCCGCATCGCGATGTGGCATTGGAGTCCGTACAACCGGTGTAGGTCACCGGCATCGAGCAGATCACGCCTCTACGCCCCCGCCGCACGCCTGCCTGGATGAACCCAACCGCGACTAGGCTACCACGTTACGCGGCACACCCGCCACCCAGGCCTCCACGTTGTCAATCAACTGGTCCGCCAGCACCTGCATCGCCTGCGTGCTGGCCCACGCCGAATGCGGCGTGAGGATAAAATTCGGCAAGCGCAGATTGAGCAGCGGGTTGTCGGCTGGCGGCGGTTCCTGCGTCAGCACGTCGAAGCCGGCGCCGCCGATCACGCCGGCGCGCAGCGCGTCGGCCAGCGCCTGTTCGTCCACCAGGCCGCCGCGTGCGGTGTTGATCAACAGTGCGCTGCGCTTCATGCGCACCAGCTCCGACGCGCCGATCATGTTGCGGGTCTGGTCGTTCAAGGGCAGGTGCAGGCTCAATACATCGGACGTCTCCAGCAGCTCGTCCCACGATACCTGCACAACACCTTCGTCCTCGACCGGCGAACGGTTGAACACCACGACCTCCATGCCGAACGCGCGCGCGATGGCTGCCACCGATTTGCCCAACGCGCCATAGCCGGCCAGGCCCAGGCGGCTGCCGGCCAGGTCGGCGATCGGATGGCCGAACAGGCAGAATTGCTCGGCCTTTTGCCACAGGCCCGCCTCGATGTCGGCGCGGTACGCCACCAATTGCCGGCGCAGCGCCAGCATCAGCGCGAAGGTGTGTTCGGGCAGCGTGTTGACCGCGTAGTTGCGGATGTTGGCGACGGTGATGCCGCGCGCGCGGCACGCGGCCAGGTCGATGATGTCGGTGCCGGTGGCCGATACCGCGATCATTTTCAGGTCGGGCAGCTGGTCCAGCGCGTCCGCGCGCAGCGGCACCTTGTTGGTGATGGCGATGGTGGCGCGGGCGTCGCGCAGGCGCGCGACCGCATCGGCCGCTTTGGTGGCCGGATACTCGGTCCACGCGTGCGCAAACGACGGCTTGCGCACGTTGGCGATGACGCTGTCGCGGTCGAGGAAGACAATGCGGTGTCGATCATCAGGTACAGAGGTCATACGGCTAACTCCAGTGGTGAGGGCGCGGCGCGCGCCGCCGGCGGCGGCGCTTTCGGCAGGCGCATGCCCGGGTGGTTGGCAAACAGTTCGGCGACCCACTCCACGAACACCCGCACCTTGGCCGACAGGTGGCGGTTTTGCGGGTACACCACGTGCACCGGCAGCGGGTCGATGGTCCAGTCGTCGAGAATGGTGACCAGGCGGCCATCGGCCAGCATGGCGTCGACCACGAAGCCGGCGGTCTGGACGATGCCCAGTCCTGCCACGCCGGCGGCGATGTAGGCATTGGTGTCGTTGACCGCGATCAGGCCGGGCAGGGCCACCTGTATCCGCTCGCCGTCGCGGGTAAAATCCCATTCGAGGATTTTACCGCTGCGCGACGAAAAATAATTGACGCACCGGTGCTGCAGCAGCTGCTGCGGGTGGGTGGGCACGCCGTAGCGGCGCAGGTAATCGGGCGCGGCGCACGAAATAAAATTGAGCATGCCCACCCGGCGCGCAATCAGGCTCGAATCGACCAGCTGGCCTCCGCGCACGGCGCAGTCGACGCCTTCCTCGATCAGGTCCACGCTGCGGTCGCTGCAGCCCATCTCGAGCTGGATGTCCGGATAGCGCGTGAAAAAATCGGGCATGGCCGGGATCAGCACGTCCGACGCCAGGCCGGTGGGGACGTCCACCCGCAACCGTCCGCTCGGGCTCAGGCGCGTGCGCGACAGCGATTCCTCGGCGTCGCGCACGTCGGACAGGATGCGCAGGCAGCGCTCATAATAAGCGGCGCCGTCGGCGGTGACGCTCACGTGGCGGGTGGTCCGGTGCAGCAGCTTGACCGACAGCGCCGTCTCCAGCGCGGCTATCAGGGTCGAGACCGTGGCCTTGGGCAGGTGAAGATTGTCGGCCGCGCGCGTGAAGCCGCCGGTGTCGACCACTTCCACAAAAACTTCCATCGCTTGTAGTTTATTCATGTGTTCGCCTCATTGTTCAGGATTTTGAACAATCAATTCAGTTTTGCCGTCTTTATCGGATTGTAGAACATGTTTAAGATTGCTGTACTGCACAAAGAAAAAGAAATGATTCCGGCGGCAGGCCACAGTTGAAGGAAAGGATCAATCATGAAAAATCGGGATGGAATTTTTGCCACGATCGCCGTTGCGCTGACCACGGTCGTGCTGGCGGGCGTCATCTCCACCGATGCCTATATGCAGACGGCCAAGGCCGAAGTGCAAGGCGTTCGTGCCCTGACCGAAGTGGCCAGCGGCGACGTGCTGGCATGTGCCGACACCTCGCTGGTCGCCAGCGACGCCCTGACGGTAACCCGATGAGCGCGCAAACGAAGCTGGCGGCAGATCAGCCCCTGCCCGAACTGTCCGACCGCATCAAGGTGCGGGCGCTGGAAGTTGGCGGCGCCGAAGGCCCGCTGGCGGCGCGCCTGTACACCAGTGGTGATACCGGTAAACGCGATGCCGGCAAGCGCGACACTTTGCTGGTGTTCTTCCACCCGGGTGGTTTCGTGGGCGGCGACCTCGATGGCGCCGACATCTTCCTGCGCCATATGGCCGACGACAATCCGCACGTTGCCGTGCTGTCCTCGAGCTACACGCTGGCGACCGTTCGCGCGTTCCCGGCAGCGGTGGAAGACGCCCACGCGGTAATGAACTGGGCCAAGAAGAACAAGGCCAAGACGGCATGGACCGGCAAGCGCCTGCTGGTATGCGGCATCGAGGCGGGCGCCAACCTGGCCGCGGTGTGCGCGCTGATGTCGCGCGACCGCGGCGGCCCCGCACTGGCTGGCCAGATACTGATCATGCCCATGCTCGACCCTGGCCTGACCACCTGCTCGATGCGCGAAATGCAGCAGGCGCCGGAACTGCTGGAAGTGGCCGATGCCTGCGCCGCCGCCTACGCCGGCTACCTGCCGAACTGCGCCGACCGCACCCACCCGTATGCTTCGCCGCTGCAATCGAGCCGCCTGAAAAACCTGGCCCCCGCCCTGATCCTGTCCGCCGAGGACGATCCGCTGCGCGACGAGGCCGAACAGTATGGCGCCAAGCTGATTGCCAACGGCGTCAAGACCTCGGTGATCCGCATGCCCCCCGCGCTGCAGTCCGAAGCGGGAGAGCGCAACGAGTGCGCGTGCAAATGCATCGCGCTCGGCGAGATCGCCACCTTTATCGCCGGTTTGGACCGCGCCGACGCGGCCCCGTTGTCACAGGAATAGCTGCCCGTACGTCTAACACCTGATTAGTACCCTTCACGTCCCCACTGGCTTGCCGGCGGGGCGCCCGACTCTTGTTGTCTTGTTTTTCGTGCTACGTCCGTGCTTGCGCCCGGCGCCGCCCTTTCTATTAATAATTTTCATTCAAAAAGGATATAAAATGAAAACCATTAAACAAATGACCGCTCTGGCTGGGCCGCTGGCCGCCGCCATGGCGCTGGCGGGCCTGGCCACCATTGGTCTCACCGGTTGCGAAGAAGCCAACAGCAAGAATGCCCAGGCCCAGGGCGCGCCGCAAGGTGGGCCGCCGGTGTCTGCCGCGGCGGTGGTTGAGAAGACGCTGACCGAAACCCAGGAATTCTCGGGCCGCCTCGAAGCGATCGAGCAGGTGCAGATCCGTCCCCGCGTGGCCGGTTTTATTACCGCGATCAACTTCAAGCCCGGCAGCCAGGTGAAAAAGGGCGACGTGCTGTTCGTGATCGACGCCCGTCCATTCCAGGCAGAAGCCAACCGCGCCGAAGCGGCTGCCGGTTCGGCGCGCGCCAAGGCCGAACTGGCCAAACTCGAAATGAACCGTGCCGAAAAGCTGCTGGCCGATAAGGCCATCGCCCAGCGCGAATTCGACGAGCGCTCGTCCAACTTCAAGCAGCTCGACGCCGATGCCCGCGCAGCGCAAGCCCAGTACGAAGCGGCCAAGCTCAATGTCGATTACACCCGCGTGACGTCGCCGATCAGCGGCCGCGTGTCGAAAGCGGAAATCACGCTGGGCAACCTGGTCGATGCGTCGGCCGTGCTGACCTCCGTGGTTTCGCTGGAAAACATCTACGCTTCGTTCGACGGCGACGAAGAAACCTATTTGCGCGTGGGCGCTGCCGCCCACAAGGGCCAGCCGGCCGTGGTGCGTATCGGCCTGGCCAACGAAGAAGGTTTCCCGCACGAAGGCAAGCTCGAATTCGTCGACAACCAGCTCGATGCCCGCAGCGGTTCGGTGCGCATGCGTGCCCGCCTGGCCAATGACGATGGTTCCTTGGTGCCAGGCCTGTTCGCCCGCGTGCAACTGGCCGGTTCGACCGGCGCCAAGCCCGTCATGCTGATCAACGACCGCGCCGTGAGCACCGACCAGAATCGCAAGTTCGTGTTCGTGGTCGGCGCCGGCAACAAGGCCGAGTACCGTCCGGTCACGCTGGGCCCGCAAGTCGATGGCCTGCGCGTGGTGCGCTCCGGCCTGAAGACGGGCGAGAAGATCGTCGTCAACGGCCTGCAGCGCGTGCGCCCCGGCGCACCGATCACGCCGACCATGGTGGCGATGGACGCCGATCCGCTGGCCGCCAATGTCGCGCAGCCGGAAGCCAAAAAAGATGAAAAAGTCGCCGCAGTCGCTGATGCGAAAGCCGGCACTACCAAGGAATAATTAAAATGAACATCTCCCGATTTTTTGTCGACAAGCCGATTTTCTCGGCCGTTCTGTCGATCATTATCTTCGTTGCCGGCCTGATTTCGATCTTCAAGCTGCCGATCTCCGAGTACCCGGACGTGGTGCCGCCATCGGTGGTGGTGCGCGCGCAGTACCCGGGCGCCAACCCCAAGATCATCGCCGAAACCGTGGCTGCGCCATTGGAAGAGCAGATCAACGGCGTCGAGAACATGCTGTACATGTCCTCGCAAAACACGTCCGACGGCGCCCTGGCGCTGACCGTCACCTTCAAGATCGGCACCAACGTCGAGCAGGCTGAAACGCAAGTGCAGAACCGCGTCCAGCGCGCCTTGCCACGGCTGCCGGAAGAAGTGCGCCAGATCGGCGTGACGACCGTCAAGTCGTCGCCCAATCTGACCATGGTGGTCCACCTGCTGTCGCCCAATGGCCGCTACGACGACCTGTACCTGCGTAACTACGCGGTGCTGAACGTCAAGGACCAGCTGGCGCGCCTGCCCGGCATGGGCGAGGTACAGCTGTTCGGTTCTGGCGACTACGCCATGCGTGTGTGGCTCGATCCGCAAAAAGTCGCTGCGCGCGGCATGACCGCCGGCGACATCGTCGATGCGATCCGCGAGCAGAACGTGCAGGTCGCCGCCGGTGTGATCGGCCAGGGCCCGAGCAAGGGCGCGGACTTCCAGCTCACCGTTAATACACACGGTCGCCTGCAAAGCGAAGAAGAATTCGGCAACATCATCGTCAAGGCCAGCGCCGACGGCGCCGTCACGCTGCTCAAAGACGTGGCGCGCCTGGAGATGGGGTCGAACTCGTACGCACTGCGCTCGCTGCTGAACAACAAGTCGGCTGCCGCGATTCCGATTTTCGAAGCGCCGAACGCCAATGCGCTGCAACTGTCGGCCGACGTGCGCTCCACCATGGAACGCCTGTCGAAAGACTTCCCGGAAGGCGTCGCCTACGACATCGTCTATGACCCGACCCAGTTCGTGCGCGAATCGATCAAGTCGGTGATCCACACGCTGATCGAAGCGATCGTGCTGGTGGCCCTGGTGGTGATCATCTTCCTGCAAACCTGGCGCGCCTCGATCATTCCGCTGCTGGCCGTGCCGGTATCGGTGGTCGGTACCTTTGCGGTGATGCTGGCCTTCGGCTTCTCGATCAATACGCTGTCGCTGTTCGGCCTGGTGCTGGCCATCGGTATCGTGGTCGATGATGCGATCGTGGTGGTGGAAAACGTGGAACGTAACATCCACGACGGCCTGTCGCCGCACGACGCGACGATCCAGGCGATGAAAGAAGTCAGTGGTCCGATCATTGCGATCGCCCTGGTGCTGTGCGCCGTGTTCGTGCCGATCGCTTTCGTTTCCGGTCTGTCCGGCCAGTTCTACAAGCAGTTCGCGCTGACCATCGCCATTTCCACCGTGATTTCGGCATTCAGCTCGCTGACCCTGGCCCCGGCCCTGGCTGCAGCCCTGCTCAAACCGCACGACGCCCCGAAAGACATCGTCACCCGTGGCATGGACAAGGTATTCGGCGGCTTCTTCGGCTGGTTCAACCGCTTCTTCAACCGCGCGTCGAACAACTATGAAAAAGGCGTAACCGGCGTCCTGAAACGCAAGGGCGGCTCGCTGGTGGTGTATGCCGTGCTGGCCGTGGCTGCCGGTTTGATGTTCAAGGTCGTGCCGCCGGGCTTCGTGCCGGCGCAGGACAAGCAGTACCTGATCGGCTTTGCCCAACTGCCTGACGCTGCCTCGCTCGACCGTACCGACGCCGTGATCCGCAAGATGTCGGACATCGCCAAGGACATCCCTGGCGTGGCCAACTCGATCGCATTCCCGGGCCTGTCGATCAACGGTTTCACCAATGCGCCGAACGCCGGTATCGTGTTCGTGGGCTTGAGCGACTTCCATGAGCGCACCGGCAAGGAGCAGTCGGCCGAAGCCATCGCCGGCGAAATCAACAAGCGCATGGGCGCCATCGAAGGTGCGTTCGTGATGGTGCTGCCGCCGCCGCCGGTCAACGGCCTCGGTACCACCGGCGGCTTCAAGCTGATGCTGGAAGACCGCGACAACCTTGGTTACGACGCGCTGTATAAAGCAGTGCAGGCGGTGCAAGCGAAGGCCGCGACCAACCCGAAACTCGCTGGCGTGTTCTCGAGCTACCAGATCAACGTGCCGCAATTGTTCGCCGACGTCGATCGCGTGAAAGCCAAGCAGCTCGGTGTGCCTCTCAACACGATTTACCAGACCTTGCAGATCAACCTCGGTTCGCTGTACGTGAACGACTTCAACCAGTTTGGCCGTACCTACCAGGTGCGCGTGCAGGCCGACCAGCAGTTCCGTTCGCACGCCGAAGACATGGGCCAGCTCAAGGTGCGCAACGACCGTGGCGAAATGATCCCGCTGTCGTCGCTGATGCGCGTGAAAGACAGCTATGGCCCGGACCGCGTGCAGCGTTACAACGCCTTCGTCGCCGCCGAGATCAACGGCGCACCGGCCCCTGGCGTATCGTCGGGCGAAGCGCAGGCGGAGATGACCAAGATCGTCGAGGAAGTGCTGCCGAAGGGTATTTCGTACGAGTGGACCGAACTGGTTTACCAGGACATCCTGTCCGGTAACACCATGATGTACGTGTTCCCGCTGTGCGTGCTGCTGGTATTCCTGGTACTGGCTGCCCAATACGAAAGCTGGACCCTGCCGCTGGCCGTGATCCTGATCGTGCCGATGTCGATCCTGTGCGCCCTGATCGGCGTGAAACTGACCGCCGGCGACAACAACGTGTTTACCCAGATCGCGCTGTTCGTGCTGGTGGGGCTGGCCTCGAAAAACGCGATCCTGATCGTGGAATTTGCCCGCGAACTGGAACTGCACGGCCGCACCATCGTCGAAGCGGCGCTGGAATCGTGCCGCCTGCGTCTGCGTCCGATCCTGATGACGTCGATCGCCTTCATCATGGGCGTGCTGCCCCTGGTGTTCTCGAGCGGCGCCGGTTCGGAAATGCGTCATGCGATGGGTGTGGCGGTGTTTGCCGGCATGCTGGGCGTGACCTTCTTCGGCCTGTTCCTGACGCCCGTGTTCTACGTCATGCTGCGCAAACTGTCGGTCAGGCTGGAACGCAACAAAACCGTGGTGACCGGCGAGCCCGCCGTCACCGCACCAAAACTGGAAGGGACCCATTAATATGAACAAGCTGCAGATGATCGCCAAAGGCGTGGCTCCCGCGCTGGCCGCATTGCTGATGACCGCATGCGCCGCACCGGAGTTCAAGCAACCGGCCATCGACGTGCCGACCGCCTTCAAGGAATCGCAGGCGCCGGTGCCGTCGGAAGTGGCCACCCACATCCAGACCGCTGCCGACGGCAGCACCTGGAAACAGGCGCAAGCGGCCGAAGCGCAGCCGCGCGGCGAATGGTGGCTGGCCTTTAACGATACCGCTTTGAATGAGCTGATCGCTGAAGCCACCCGCGCCAACGCCAACCTGGCCGTGGCGGCCGCCCGCGTCAAGCAAGCCCGTGCCATCGCCGGCGTGGCCGAAGCGGACCGCATTCCGCAAGTGGGCGCCAACGTCGGCGGCCAGCGCCAGCGCGCTTCGGCGCCGTCGCTCGGCCTGCCGGACGGCACACCGGTCCGTCCGGGGAATGCGTACAGCGCCAACCTGTCGGCCAGCTACGAGATCGACCTGTTCGGCCGCGTGTCGTCCAACGTGGCGGCGGCCCGTAACGATGCCGCCTCGGTCGAGGCGACCTACCGCTCGGTGCTGCTGTCGGTGCAGGCCGACGTGGCCCAGACCTATTTCCGTCTGCGCGCCACCGACGCTGAACTGGAAACCCTGGCCCGCACCGTGCAGACGCGGGAAGAGGATGTGAAGGTCAACCAGCGCCGCTTCGACCTCGGCGACATCGGCGAATTCGACCTGTCGCGCGCCAGGACCGAACTGGCGACCGTGCGTTCGGAAGCGATCGGGCTGCAACGCCAGCGCGTGACGGCCGAGCATGCGCTGGCTGTCCTGCTGGGCAAACCGGCGGCCAGCTACACGGCCGGCGCCAGCCCGCTGCTCGATACCGCGCTGCTGCCGGTGGTACCGGCCGGCCTGCCGTCGTCGCTGCTCGAGCGCCGTCCCGACATCGCTGCCGCGCAGCGCACCATGGAGGCGGCCAACGCCCGCATCGGCGTGGCCCGTGCGGCCATGTTCCCGGCGCTGAACCTGAGCGCCACCGGCGGCGGCGCGGCGGCGCAGTCGTTCTCGAATGTGTTCGAGTGGAGCAGCCGTTCGTGGGTGCTGGGGGCGCTGATGTCGATGCCGATCATCGACGGTGGCCGCAACAAGGCCAACATCACGCGCAGCGAAGGCGCGCTGGAAGAATCGGTCGGCACGTATCGCCAGAGCGTGCTCGTCGCTTTCGCCGAGGTGGAAGACAACCTGGCCGGCCTGCGCATCCTGGCGGGACAAACCGCGCAGATGGAAGCGGCGCTGGTGTCGGCGCGCCGTTCGGCCGACCTGGCGCAAAAACTGTACGCGGCAGGCCGGTCGAGTTATATCGACCTGCTCGACGCGCAGCGCAACCTGGCGGCGGTGGAGCGCACGGCGGTGCAACTGCGGGGCAACCGCGCAGTAACCACGGTGGCGCTGATCCGGGCGCTGGGCGGCGGCTGGGACAGCCCGACCGCGCAGACGGTGGCGCAGCAGTAACGAAGGTTGGACCCGAGAAGGTCTCAACGTAAAAACGGACCCGCAAGGGTCCGTTTTTACTTCAAGCTCCAACCCCGGTCAGGGGGTGAATGATGCTGAATTACTTGGCTGGGGTAACCGGCGCAGGGGTAACCGCTGCATCGGCCTTCACCGCTTTTTCGTGGGCTTTGGCCTTGGTTTTGTGGGCCTTGGCGTGAGCGTCGGCCTTGTCGGCTTTGGCATCGGCCTGCGCTACGGCGACGTCCTTGTTGGCTTCGGCTTCTGCCTTGGCGGCTTTGGCATCGGCCTTGATATGGGCCTTGGTTTCCTTGGCGGTGGCTTTGGCATCAGCCTTGGCTTCCTTCGCCTCGGCCTTGGCGGCAGCTGGTGCAGCCGCGGTGGTGGCAGGCGTTTGAGCGAAAGCTGCGGTAGCGAACAGGCCGGCGATCACGGTAGCGATAAGTTTTTTCATGATGAAGTTCCTCGTTTCGGTTGATAGGGCCCGGGACTATTCCCGTGTCTCTGAGCGTAAAACGCGGCCCGATTCGCTGTCGTTGACGGCCTTTACAATCGCTTACATGTTCGCCATCGCACGGAATGGTCGCGGCGTCCGGCCTACGCTGGAGCCATGACAGCCTCTCTCAAAACCTACAAGTCCAAGCGCGACTTCACCATCACCCCGGAACCGGCCGAAGGCGGCGCCGAGGGCGGTGAACACCTGGCGTTCGTGATCCAGAAACACTGGGCCAGCCGGCTCCATTACGACTTCCGCCTGGAACTCGACGGCGTGATGATGAGCTGGGCCGTGCCCAAGGGGCCCAGCTACGACACCCACGACAAGCGCATGGCGGTGCACGTGGAAGACCACCCGATTTCGTACAACGACTTCGAAGGCACGATCCCGGCCAGGCAATATGGCGCCGGGAAAGTGATCATCTGGGACAAGGGCAGCTGGCGGCCACTCGATGACCCGCGCAAGGGCCTCGCCGCCGGCAACCTCAAGTTCACGCTGCACGGCCACAAGCTGCGCGGCCGCTGGGTGCTGGTGCGCATGCGCGGCAAGGGCGAAAAGCAGGAGCCGTGGCTGCTGATCAAGGAGAAGGATGATTATGCGCGGCCGGCCACCGAATTTTCCGTGATCGACGAAATGCCCGACAGCGTGAAGGCGCTGCCGATGCCCGAGGGGGCGGGCAAGTTGACGCCGGTACCTGCGAAGGCTTCCAATACCGGTCCCGGCGCCGCAGCGACAAAGGCGGCCAAGGCCAGCAACGCGACGAAGACTGTCAAGGTCACGAAGACCGCCAAGGACAACGACGCCAACGAGGCTGCTCAAGCTGCGAACGGCACCAGGGCTGCAACGGCAGCCAGACCTGCAAAAGCGGCCAAGGCGCCCTCCAAAGTCGCGCTGCCCGAAAAACTGTCGCCCCAACTGGCCACGCTGGTGGACGGCCCGCCGTCAAATCCGCAGGACTGGCTATTCGAGATCAAGTTCGACGGCTACCGCATCCTGGCGCGCGTTGACGGCAAGGATATTCGCCTGATTACCCGCAACGGCAACGACTGGACCCACAAGCTGCAGCCGCTACAAAAAGCGCTGACCAGCATGAAGCTGCCGCCCGGGTGGTACGACGGCGAGATCGTCGTGCACAACGACGCAGGCCGGCCCGACTTCGGCCTGCTGCAAAATGCCTTTGACGCCAACGCGCCGGGCGACATCGTCTACTTCCTGTTCGACGCGCCATACCTCGATGGCCGCGACCTGCGCGGCACGCCGCTCGAGGAACGCCGCGCGCAGCTGCAAGCGGTGCTCGATCAACGCCCCAACGACACGGTACGCTACAGCGCCGCGCTGGCCGCCGCGCCGGAGGACATGATCGCTGCCGCCTGCAGCATGGGCCTCGAAGGCATCATCGGCAAGCGGCGCGATGCGTCTTACACCGCGCGGCGCAGCGGCAGCTGGATCAAGCTCAAATGCGGCCAGCGCCAGGAGTTCGTCATCGGCGGCTACACCGACCCGCAGGGTGCGCGCAGCAGCTTCGGCTCGCTGCTGCTGGGCACCTACGACGCCGATGGTGCATTGCGCTATGCAGGCAACGTGGGCAGCGGTTTCGATGGCGATGCCTTGCGCGACCTGAAGGCGAAAATGGACAAGCTGGCGGTCGCAAAAAGCCCGTTCGCAGCGAGCCGCGAGATCGACCGCAAGGCGCACTGGCTCAAGCCCACGCTGGTGGCGGAGGTGGCGTTCGGCGAATGGACCAGCGCCGGCTCGATCCGGCACGCAGTGTTCAAGGGGCTGCGCACGGACAAGCAGGCCACGGCCATCGTGCGTGAGTTGCCTGCGCACTTGAAGGAGGAACCAGCAGTGACGGATACCGATACTGAATCGATGGTGGCGCGCAAGCTGCCCGCATCTCTCAAGGTCACCAACCCGGACCGCGTGATCGACAAGCAAACCGGCGCCACCAAGATCGACCTAGTACGCTATTACGCGCTGGTTGGCGCGCTGATGCTGCCGCATTTGAAAGGCCGTCCCGTCTCGCTGGTGCGCGCACCGGCGGGTGTCGGTGGCGAACTGTTTTTCCAGAAGCACGCCGATACCGACAAGATGGACGGGGTCAGGAACCTCAAGCAGTCGCTCGATCCCGGGCACGCGCCGATGCTGGAAGTTGCGACGCAAAAGGGCCTGCTGTCGGCAGCGCAATGGAACGTGGTGGAGCTGCACACGCAAAACGCCAACGCCACCACGTATGAGAAGCCCAATCGCATGGTGTTCGATCTCGACCCGGGCAAGGGCATCGATTGGAAACAGG
This sequence comes from Duganella zoogloeoides, assembly GCF_034479515.1. Taxonomy (NCBI): domain Bacteria; kingdom Pseudomonadati; phylum Pseudomonadota; class Betaproteobacteria; order Burkholderiales; family Oxalobacteraceae; genus Duganella; species Duganella zoogloeoides. The sequence continues at coordinate 3,519,294 of NZ_CP140152.1, read as the reverse complement.
TGCAGGAGGCTGCCATGCTGATGAAGGCCTTCCTCGACCACCTGGGCTTGCCGGCATTTTTAAAAACCAGCGGCGGCAAGGGGCTGCACGTGGTCGTGCCAATCAAGCCCGGTTATGGCTGGGATGACGTGAAGGCATTCTCGCAGGCAATCGTCGCGCACATGGCGCACAACATCCCCGAGCGCTTCGTGCTCAAAAGTGGGCCAAGCAACCGGGTAGGGAAGATTTTCATCGACTACCTGCGCAATGGTCGCGGCTCCACCACCGCGTGCGCCTGGTCGGCCCGGGCGCGGCCCGGGCTGGGGATTTCGGTGCCGGTGAGCTGGGAGGAACTGGGCGAGCTGCGCGGCGGCGACCACTGGACGGTAGCCACCGTGCACACGCGGCTGGACGTGGGTAATGCGCCGTGGGATGGCTATGCCAAGGCGGCCAAGGGACTGGCCCCGGCGATGAAGATGCTCGACTTTAAACCGGAGAAGTGAAGTGAAGGCATGGACGGGAGCACTGCTCTCGTCCAGCCATTGCATCAAGCCGCCTTGCGCGCAGTCGATGACTTGGCGGCGGGCTTGCGAGGCGCCGCCTTGGCTTTGGCAGGGGCCGACTTGGTGGCCGCTGCCCGCTTGCGCGGCGCCGGCGCCTTTTCTTCCGCCTCGTCTTCGTCCGCAGCAGTCGGCCTGGCCTTGGCAGACGCTTTGCCCGGCCGTTTGCCCAGGCTGTCCTGCAACAACGCCACCAGGTCCACCACGTTCGACGACTTGGGCGCCTTGCGCTCCGGCTCAGGCGCGGTCAGGGTCTTGGTCTGGCCGGCCTTGATCTTTTTCTTGACCAGTGCCATCACGTCTTCCTTGTACGTGTCGTGGTACTGCGCCGGGTTCCATTCCTCGGTCATGCCCTCGACCAGCGACAGCGCCATTTTCAGTTCCTTGTCGCTGATGCCGGCGCCCTTGAGCGTGGCGGGTGGCAGCTTGAGGTCTTCGCTGTCGCGGATCTCGGTCTCGAAGCGCAGCGTGTTGAGCACGATCTTGTCGTCCATGCACACCAGCGCGCACAGGTGCTGCTTGGTGCGGATCACCACCGTGGCGATGCCGATCTTGCCAGCCTTGCGCAGGGTTTCGCGCAGCAGCGCATACACCTTGGCGCCGCCTTTCGATGGCGCCAGATAATAGGGGTGCTCGTAATAGGTGAGCGGCACGTCGGCCGCATCGACAAAGGCCTGGATGTCGATGGTCCCCGTGGCTTCCACGTTGGCGCGCTTGAGGTCCTCGTCGGAGAGCACCACGTATTCGCCGCCCTCGTACTCGTAGCCCTTGACGATATCGTCCCAATCGACGTCCTTGCCGTTCTTCTTGTTATAGCGCTTGTAGCCCACGGGGGAAAAATCGCGCCGGTCCAGCATCGACAGGTCGAGGTCGTGCTCCTGCACCGCTGTGTACAGGTCCACCGGGATGTGCACCAGGCCGAAGCTGATGGCGCCTTTCCACAATGCGCGGGCGGCCACGGTCAGCTCCCCACCGAGCCGGTTACCGGCAGCACGATGCCGGTGATGTAGCTCGCGCATGAAGGCGCAGCGAGGAACACGTAAGCGGGCGAGAGCTCCTGCGGCTGGGCCGGACGGCGCATGTCGGCCTGCGCACCGAATTCGGTGATCTTGTCGGGCGACTGGTCGGCCGGATTGAGCGGCGTCCATACCGGGCCGGGCGCCACGGCATTGACGCGGATGCCCAGTTCCAGCAGGTTCGACGCCAGAGACATGGTAAAGGCGTGGATCGCGCCCTTGGTGGTCGAGTAGTCGATCAGGTGAGCGGAGCCCTTGAGGCCCACGACCGAACCGGTGTTGATGATTGATCCGCCTTTTTTCAGGAAGGGCACCACCGCCTTGGCCATGTGGAAGTAGCCATACACATTGGTCTTCATGGTCATGTCGAACCGTTCCTCGGTGAGGTCGGTGATTTTCTCGGCATGCTCCTGGAAAGCGGCATTGTTGACCAGGATGTCGAGGCGGCCGAAGCGCTTGTGCACCTGTTCAGCCACCTCGCGGCAGAATTGCGCCTCGCGCACGTCACCGCGCATCAGGAGGCAGCTGCGGCCTTCCGCTTCCACGTAACGCTTGGTGTCGATCGCGTCCTGGTCCTCCTCGAGGTAGACGATGGCGACATCGGCGCCTTCACGCGCATACAGCACCGCCACGGCGCGGCCGATGCCCGAATCGCCGCCGGTGATGATGGCGGCCATGCCTGCGAGCTTGCCGCTGCCCTGGTAGTCGGGCGCCATGAATTCCGGTTGCAGTTCCATCTGGGCCTCGAGCCCCGGCTTGGCCAGGTGCTGCGCGGGCAGGGGCGTGCCGGGGTAGTCGTGGTCGGTGGTTTGCACCGGTCCCTGGCGCTCGCCGGACTGGCTGCCGCCCGAGCGTTGTTTTTTCTGCTGGTCGGCCTGGTCCTGGCGCTGCTGGATTTCGCGCTGCTGGCTGGCCGTGCCGGTGCTGCCACCGCTGCGGTTACCTCGATTATGCTGGTTGTCCATGCTGCCTCCGATTGCAATGAACTGCCAGTATTGGCGCCGTCCCTTACGCTGACGGTGCGTTTCGCCACATAAGCCCGGATTTGCGCGGCGCCGCCGGTCATGTCGGCCTATAGATTATCTTCGTCATGTATAATCGAAGCATCTTGAACGGGAGGCCGCGCATGAAAGTCAGCAGGGAACAAGTGGCGCTCAACCGCGAGCGCATCGTGGAAACCGCCGCCAGGCTGTTTCGCCAGAACGGTTACGACGGCATCGGCGTGGCCGACCTGATGAAAGGCGCAGGCCTCACGCACGGCGGCTTTTATGGCCACTTCGCCTCGAAAGAGGACTTGCTGGCCGAGGCCACGGCGCATGCCTTGCAGCGGTCGGTGCAGCGCTGGCAGGAAAAGACTGCCAGTGATCCGGCCGGGGGGCTGTCCGAACTCGCCACGCAATACCTTTCGACCCGCCACCGCGACCACCCCGAAAACGGCTGCGCCATTGCCGCGCTGGGACCGGACGTGGCGCGCCTGGGACCGGCCGTGCGCAGCGCGATGACGGTCGGGGTGGCGGGGCAGGTCGCGGTGGTGGAAAAATGCCTGGCAGGTGAAGGGGGCGATGCCGCCGCCATTCGCCAGCACGCACTGGCCACCTACGCCGCCATGGTGGGCGCAATGGTACTGGCCCGCGCAGTCGATGACGAGGCGCTGTCGCAGGAAATCCTGGCAGCGGTGCGCGCGCAAATACCGGCAAGCGCCCCGAGTTGATTCTGCTTATGCGTTTTTCGCATTAACAAATGCGGAAAACGCATTTGACGCTGGACCGGCCCCGGTCTATCGCGTACCCTGTCGCTTTCCCCGTTTTTCGAACTCCAGCATGCTGCATTGGTTGAAGCACTACCGGCGCGCGCTCCTGCCCGGCGATATCAGCGCCGGCCTGGTCGTGGCCATGATGATGATCCCGCAAGGCATGGCCTACGCCATGGTGGCCGGCCTGCCGCCGGTGGTCGGCCTCTACGCCAGCATCATGCCGCCCGTGGTGTATGCGCTGTTCGGCAGCAGCATGACGCAATCGGTCGGCCCCATGGCGATCATCTCGCTGATGACGGCCGCCGCCATCGGCCCGCTGGCCGCTCCCGGTTCCACCCTGGCTGCCGTGCTGGCGGCGCAGCTGGCGCTGGTGGCCGGCGCCACTCTGCTGCTGTGCGGCCTGCTGCGCATGGGCTTTCTTGCCAATTTCTTTTCGCGTCCCGTGATGAGCGGCTTCACCGTCGGCTCGGCCATCGTGATCGCGTTCGACCAGGTACATACCCTGCTGGGCGTCCCCATCGCCGACGTATTGAAACTGCACGTGCATCTGCCCAGCGCGTTGCTGGGCGTGGGTTCGCTGGCGTTGCTGCTGCTGGCGCGCCGGTACCTGGCCGGTGTGCTGCGCGCCTGCGGCCTGCCGCCGCCGGCGGCCGACATCGGCGCCAAGCTCGCGCCGATGCTGGTGGTGCTGGGCGGGATCGCCCTGATGGCCACGACCGGTCTGCACAACCTGGGTGTGCGCACCACCGGCACGGTGCCGGCCGGGCTGCCGGGGCTCAATCTCGCCACGTCCAGCGCGCACTGGCCGGCGCTGCTGCAACCGGGCCTGCTGATCGGCTTCATGGTGTTCCTGATGTCGATGTCGGCGGCGCAGTCGCTGGCGCAGAAACGCAACGAAAAACTGGTCAGCAACCATGAACTGATAGGCCTCGGTGCGGCCAACGTGGCCAGCGCGCTGTCCGGCGGTTTTCCCGTCACCGGCAGCCTGTCGCGCTCCGCCGTCAATTTCGCGGCCGGCGCCAACACTCCGCTGGCAAGCCTCATCACGGCGGCGTTGCTGGCCTGCGCGCTGCTGGCGCCCACCGGCTGGCTGGCATTGCTGCCGCTGCCGGTGCTGGCGGCCACCATCATCGTTGCCGTATTGGGCATGCTGGAACTGGGCATCGTGCGCACCGCCTGGTCGTACGACCGCAGCGACGTGCTGGCGTGGGCCGCCACCTGCCTGGGCGTGCTGGCGCTGGGCGTGGAGGCGGGCGTGATCGTGGGCGTGGCGCTGTCGATGGGCACCTTGATCTGGCGCGCCAGCCGCCCGCATATCGCGGTGCTGGGCCGCATCGCGGGCAGCGAGCATTTCCGCAATATCGAGCGCTACCCGGCCGCCACCCAGCCGGAGCTGCTGATCCTGCGCATCGACGCCAATCTGTTCTTCGGCAACGTGGAATCGGTGAGCGAGCGGATCGAGTGCGAATTGCGCACCCACCAGAGCGCGCGTGACCTGCTGCTGGTGATGACGGCGGTCAGCTCGATCGACACCACCGCCCTCTATGCACTGGCGGAACTGAACCAGAGCCTCAAGCGGCGCAAGATCGGCCTGCACCTGGCCGAGGTGAAGGGGCCGGTGATGGACCGCCTGCGCCACAGCGACTTGCTGCGCGACCTGAACGGCAAACTGTTCCTCAGCACGGCGATGGCCTGCGACCACATCCAGACCGGCCAGCAATAATACGCATGGACTTCCGCGCGGATTGACAATATGATCAAGGGCAACGTTTCACATCCACCCACCGATGGCCCGCTGATAATCTAACGATGCTGCACCGACTTGCCCGCCGTGCGGGACGAATTTCGATCGCCACCTTCGTCAGCGTCACGCTGACCGCCGTCGTCACCGTGGTGCTGGCCACTTTCGCGTTGTATTTCTATTCGCTCGAACGCGCGCAGCGCTGGGAGCAGTTGCACAAGACCCTGGCCAACAGCGCCGACGAACTGGCTGCCGCCGTGGCCCTGCCGGCCTGGAACTTCGACGACAACCAGATCACCACCATCATCAAGAGCGGCTTGAGCAACCGCGACCTGTATGCCGGTGCGGTGACGCCGGCCACCGGCGGCAAGGCCTTCATCCTTGCCCGCAATGAGCAGGGGCAGCTGCGCGAAACCACGCGCCTGCCCGACAACCCCGATCTGCTGTCGGAACGGCGCGACATCGTCGCCGCCGGGCAGCTGATCGGCGCCATTACCGTGTACGCCTCGCCAGAGGCGATGATCGAACAGCTGCGCCAGCGTCTCTATACCATCGCCGGCATGATCTTCGTGCTCGACGTGACGCTGGTGTTCTGCCTGTACCTGCTGCTGTCGCACATGATCTTCAAGCCGATCACCACCATCGAACGCTATGCCGCCAACGTCAAGGCCGGCCAGAACCCGGGCGCGTTGCCGCCGCGCGACTGGTTCTTCGGCGAGCTGAGCACCCTCAACGCCTCGATCCGCGAGATGGTGCAATTGATGGACAGCCGCTACAAGGCCATGCACGACAGCGAGGAACGGCTGCAGATCGCCAGCAGCGCGGCCTCGATCGGGATCTGGGACTGGAATATCCATACCGACCGCATGGTGTGGGACGAGCAGATGCACCGCTTGTACGGGCTGGCCGATGGCCACACCGGGCCGCACCTGTCTGCGGTCGAAAACTGGATGCTGATGGTGCATCCCGATGACGCCGTGCCGCTGCACGAACTGCTGACGCGCGCGCTGGCGGGCGCCGGCGACTTCGACAGCGAATACCGCGTGCGGTGGCCGGACGGCTCGCTGCATTACCTGCACGGCGAGGCGGTGATTTTCCGCGACCCGGACGGCAGCCCCGCGCGCATGGTGGGCGTGTGCTACGACGTCACCGAGCAGAAAACCGCGGAGCAGGAGCTGCGCCGCCACCGCATCCACCTGGAAGACCTGGTCACCGAGCGCACCACCGCGCTGTCGGTGGCGGTACGCCAGGCGCAGGCAGCCAACCAGGCCAAGAGCATTTTCCTGGCCAATATGAGCCACGAGCTGCGCACGCCGCTCAATTCCGTGATCGGCTTTTCGCGCCTGATGGCCGATTCCAAGCACATGCTGCCCGAAGAGAAGCGCAATCTCGCCATCATTCACCGCTCCGGCGAACACCTGCTCACGCTGATCAACGCCATCCTCGAGTTGTCCCGCATCGAAGCCGGGCGCGCCACGCTGCAAACCGAGGCGGTGCGCATCGACGACGTGCTGCAGGAAGTAATGGACATGGTGAGCATGCGCGCCGGCCAGACCGGCGTGCAATTGACGCTGGACGCCGCCGGCCTGCCACCGGGGGCGCGGGTGGACGGCACCAAGCTGCGGCAAGTGCTGCTCAACCTGATGTCGAACGCGGTCAAATTCACCGGCCAGGGCAATGTCACGCTGCGCGTGGCCGGCACGCCGGTGGACGGCGGCCAGTGCGAACTGGCTTTTGCCGTGATCGACGACGGCCCCGGTATTTCGCCTATCGACCAGACCCGCATTTTCGAGCCGTTCATCCAGGCGGAAGGACCGGGGGCCAAGGAGGGGACGGGCCTGGGCCTGACCATTTCGCGCGAATTCGTGCAACTGATGGGCGGCGTGCTGTCGGTGCAGTCGGTGCGTGGCGCCGGCGCCACGTTCCGGTTCACCATCTGCGCGCCGGTGGCCGACGCGGCGCAGCTGGCGGCGGCGGGCAGCATCAGCGCGCGGGAGATGCAGCGCGCGCGCCGCTTGCTGACCGCGCCGCCCGAGGGCGCCGGTCTGCGCACCGCCGTGCCGCTGGCCGCCACCGACCTGGCGCAGCTGGCGCCGGACCTGCGCGCCCAGCTCAAGGCGGCATTGCAGGAACTGAACCTGGCCCGCGTGGCGCTGCTGCTGGAACCGCTGCCACCCGAACTGCATGCCGTAGTCGACGGCATCGAGCACATGGTGCGGCTGCACCAGTACCCGCAACTGTGCACGCTGCTGGACCAGGCTGGAGAACAAGGCAGTTGAGGTATATGATGACGTTTGGATCACACGCTGTGGCGCGATAGAGAGTATTCATGCACCGGGACTTATCGGAACAACACACCAAGGGTGAAGTGCTGATCGTGGAAGACACGCCGGCCTCGCTCAAGCTCCTCAGCGACCTGCTGACCGACGCCGGTTACTCCGTGCGGCAGGCGCCCAATGGCGAACTGGCCTTGTGGACCGCGCAATCGCGCCCGCCTGAACTGATCCTGCTCGACATCCGCATGCCCGGCATCGACGGCTTCGAAGTGTGCCGGCGCCTGAAAGAATCGCCGGAACTGCGCCAGGTGCCGGTGATTTTCCTCTCGGCCCAGCATGACACCGACGACAAGGTACGCGGCTTCGCCCTGGGCGCGGTGGACTTTATCGCCAAGCCGTTCCAGGCCGAGGAAATCCTGGCCCGCACCGACGCCCACGTACGCCTGGGCCGCGCCCAGCACGCGCTGGCGCAGGAGCGCGCCACGCTCGAACAGCGGGTGGCCGAGCGCACGGCCGAACTGGCGCGCGAGATCGAGCAGCGCCGCGCCAACGAGGAATTCATGCGCCTGTCGAGCCAGGTGATCGAGGCTACCCGCGACGCCATCGTCGTCACCGATCCCGAGGCGCGCATCGTCGCCACCAATCCCGCCTTTACGCAAATTTCCGGCTATACGCGGGAAGAAGTATTGGGCCGCAATGTGACCATGCTGCATGCCGGTGAACAGGATGCCGCCAACCTGGGCGTGGTGGTGCAGGCCATGGCCAAGAGCGGCCACTGGTCGGGCGAGCTGCTGGCGCGGCGCAAGAATGGGGAAACCTATCCCGGCCTGCTCAGCGCCTCCACCTTGCGCAATGCGGCGGGAGAGGTCACCAACCACGTGGCGCTGTTCCTCGATATCACCGAGCGCAAGGCCGAGCAGCACCTGATCGACTTCCTGTCCCACCACGACGCACTGACCGGGCTGCCCAACCGCCTGCTGGCGCGCCAGCGCTTCGAGCAGTCGCTGGCCGGCGCCCGCCGCGACGGCCGCTGCGTCGCCGTGATGTGCCTCGACCTCGACCGCTTCCGCAGCATCAACGACTCCTATGGGCACGAGGTAGGCGACAAGGCATTGCAGGTGGTGTCGCACTTCCTCACCGACAGCGTGCGCGAGGGCGACATCGTCACCCGCCAGGGCGGCGACGAATTCCAGATCGTGGTACAGGACGACAGCCAGCTGGGCGCCACCATGGCGCTGGCGCAGAAAATCCTGGCCGGCTTGCGCAAAGAGCTGGTCATCGACGGCCAGCAGATCACGGTCACCGCCAGCATCGGCATCGCCGTCAGCCTCACCGATGGCGACAGCTTCGACGAACTGATACGCAGCGCCGACACCGCGCTGTACCGCGCCAAGGAAACCGGTCGCGATAACTACGCCTTCTTCACCGAGCGGATGGACGCCGAGATCCGCGACAAGCTGGCGATCCAGAGCCAACTGCGCGGCGCCATCGCCCGCGACGAATTCGAAGTCCACTATCAGCCGCAAATGTGCCTGCGCAGCGGCCGGCTGGCAGGCGCCGAGGCGCTGCTGCGCTGGAATAACGCCGTGCTGGGCCGGGTGCCGCCGAACCGCTTCATTCCCCTGGCCGAGGAATATGGCCTGGTCAATTCGATCGGCGACTGGGTGCTGGAAAGCGTGTGCGCACAAATCCGCGCCTGGCAGGACCAGGGCCTGGGCGAGGTCAAGGTGTCGGTCAACCTGGCCGCCGGCCAGTTTGCCAACGACGCCACCGTGCCTTACGTGGAAAGCACGCTGCGCCACTTTGGCATTGCGCCGTCGTGCCTGGGCCTGGAGATCACCGAGGGTACCGTGATGGGCGACCCGGACAAGGCGGTGGCCGCGCTGCACCGGCTCAAGGACATCGGCGTGTCGATCTCGCTCGACGACTTCGGCACCGGTTATTCGAGCCTCGGCTACCTCAAACGCTTCCCGATCGACACCCTCAAGATCGACAAGTCGTTCGTCGACGACGTCACCACCAGCGCCAACGATGCGGCGATCGCGCTGTCGGTCATCTCGCTGGCGCACAACCTCAATATGCAGGTGATCGCGGAGGGCGTGGAAACGCGCGAACAGGTACAGTTCCTGACCGAGCGCGGCTGCGACGAAATGCAGGGATACTTTTTCAGCCGCCCGGTCAGCGCCGGCGAGTTTACCGAATTGCTGCGCGAGCGGCGCAATCTGTTTGACGTCTAGGAGCCTTATGCACAAGAAGTTCAGCACCATCGAGTTCAGCACCATTGCCGGCGTGGTTGCCGGCGCCTGCCTGGTATTGTCGATGAACGCCCAGGCGGCCGCCAGGCCCGGACCGGCCGACGCCCGCTTCAAGGCCATCTACACCGAAGAACTGAAGTGGCGCCAGACGCAGAAGCAGGAAAGCGACGAAGATGACGACAATGGGGTAACCGCCGCGCTGCCGCGCATCGACGCCGCCACCCAGGCCAAACGGCTGGCCTACTGGCAGGGCGTGCTGAAAAAGCTGGACGGCATCAACCCGGCCAGCCTGTCCGGTGAAGAGCATATCAACTACCAGGTGTACAAGGCGCAGATTGCCGCGCTGGTGGCGGACATCGCCTTCCGCGAATACGAAAAGCCGCTCAACGCCGATACCGCGTTCTGGTCCAACCTGGCCTATTCCGCGCGCCGCCCGATGACCACCGAGAAGGAATACCGCGCCTACGTCCGCCAGTTGAACGATGTGCCGCGCTACTTCGACGAGGAAGTCGTCAACATGCGCGCCGGGCTGGCGCGCGGCTTCACCCCGCCCAAGGTGACGCTGGTGGGGCGTGATTCGTCGATTTCCTCGGTGGCAGACGCGAAAACGCCGCAGGACAGCATCTACTATGAGCCGTTCAAAACCATGCCGGCCACCCTGCCGGCGGCCCTGCAGGACGAATTGCGGGCGCAGGGTGTCAAAGCCATCGCCACGGCGGTGCAGCCGTCGTTCGTCAAGCTGCTCGCTTTCATGCGCGACGAGTACGTCCCCAAGGCGCGCGAAGACCTGGCTGCCGAGAATCTCCCCGACGGCAAAGCGTATTACCAGTCGAAGATCGTCGAATTCACCACCACCAATCTGACCGCCGACGAGATTCACCAGATCGGCGTGGCGGAAATGGCCAAGATCCGCGCCGAGATGCAGGACGTGATCAAGCAGACCGGCTTCGAGGGAGATTTGCCGGCCTTTTTGCACTTCCTGCGCACCGATCCGCGCTTCTACGCCAAGACCCCGGAAGAGCTGTTGATGCGCTCGGCCTGGGTCGCCAAGAAATTCGACGGCAAGGTGGCCCAGTACTTCGGCTACCTGCCGCGCCGCCGCTTCGCCATCATCCCGGTGCCGCCCGACCAGGCGCCGTTCTACACGTCGGGCCGCGGCGGTCCGGGCATATACCTGGTAAACACCTACAACCTGCCATCGCGCGCGCTGTACAGCATGCCGGCGCTGACGCTGCACGAATCGGCGCCGGGCCACGCGTTCCAGATGCCGGTCGCGATGGAGCAGAAAGGCCGGCCGTCGTTCCGCAACGCGTACATCTCGGCCTATGGCGAGGGCTGGGCGCTGTACACGGAACGTCTCGGCGCCGAGATGGGCATTTACGAGACGCCGTACGAAACCTTTGGCATGCTCAGTTACCAGGCGTGGCGCGCTTCGCGGCTGGTGGTCGATACCGGCATCCACAGCAAGGGCTGGACCCGCAAGCAGGCGCAGGACTACCTGCGCGCCAATACCGCGCTGTCGGACCACGAGATCGAAACCGAGGTCGATCGCTACATCTCGTGGCCGGGGCAGGCGCTGTCGTACTACCTGGGCCAAATGAGCATCATCAAGGCGCGCCGCAAGGCGGAAGCCGCGCTCGGCGAAAAGTTCGATATCCGCCATTTCCACGACACCGTGCTGCAACTGGGGTCGGTGCCGCTGCCGGTGCTGGAAGCGCGGATCGACCTGTTCATCAAGGAAGGCGGCAAGAGCCCGTACCCAAGCCTGGATTAACGCCAGCGGTGACAATTGGCGCATTTTTGACCACGGCGGATGAAGTAATATTGTTCTTTTGAATAATCCGACTTCATCCGTTTTCATAGGCATCCCCGTGTACAAAAAATCCGTTGCGCTCGCCGTATCAAGCTTGTTCTTCAGTCTCGGCGCGCAGGCGCAGCAGCCGGACAAGGCTGAACCTCCTTCCGAAATTGTCCAGGTCTACACCGAGGCAGCCAGGGAAGTGAGCGTGCTCGACGCCACGGAGCCGAACATCAACAAGCGCATCGCCGCTTACGACAAGTTCTCGTTTTCACCTCAATTGCGGCCGCGCCTGCAAGCGATCTTCGGTACCGACAAACCGTTCGCACTGCAGCGCCTGCCCGACAGCCGTGGGCGAAAGCATTACCAGAGCATGCTCAAGGCCGGCAGCCATACCGACAAGCAAGGCCATGCCGCGTGGAGCGATATCATCCTCAAGGGCGACACCAGCGCGGCCGGCAACCAGATAAACTACACGGGCGAGATGGCGTCGCTGAATGTGGGCGTCGCCAGCCGCCTGCAGCTGTCCGACCTGCGCCTGGCGGGCAGTCAGGCGCGTGCCAGCGATGGCCTGTGGTACGGCGACGTCAACATGAGCGTGGCCCGTATCGCTGTCGAAGACGGCACCGCCGGCAAGCTGCTGATGGAGGACTTGCGGTTCAAGACCGACATGCAACGGCGCGGCAAGACCGTGGACCTGGCGTACGGTTTGTCGATACGCTCGGCCGGCGCGGGCGAGCACCAGGTCGAACGTATCAACGTCGCCACCCGGGTGCTGGGCATGGACGGCCAGGTGATGGCCGATTTCACCCGGTTCGCCAGCTCGCCGCAGTTGCAGCAACTGGCCCCGGCGGCGCAAACCCAGGTAATGCTGCGCAAGTTCAAGGAGCTGGGCGTGGCGCTGCTCAAGGGTGGTGTGAGCGTGGTCATCGACGACATCAGCGCCGCCTGGCGCGGCCAGGTCGCCTCGATCAAGGGCCGCATCGATTTTGCCAAGGCCACCGACGCCGAATTGAACTCGCTGCCGGCGATCGTGAAAAAGCTCGCGGTGCGGCTGGAAGTGCGGGTGCCGGTGGTGATCATCGAAGAATTTTCACGGGCCAGCGCCGTCAAGGCAGTCAAATCGAGGCCGCCCGCCGAGCAGGCCGCCAACCCGGCGCAAATGGCTGCCTTGGAGCAGAACATGGCCGACAAGGTGATGGCCGATATCCGCCAGTCCGGCTTCGCGGTCGTGGACAAGGACGAGGTGCGCACGGTGATCGAGCTGAAAAACGGCGTGCTCACGCTGAACGGCAAGGGGCCGTCGATGTTCGGCCTGAAGAACGGCAAGCTGCCGATGCCGTCGACGCCGATGCCGGTGCCGGCCAGGTAACACCGACCGATCCGGGCCCACCATGACAGACTCTCACATCCATTTCTCCGGCCTCGTGCTGCGCCCGTTCGCCGATACCGACGCCGCCGCCTTTGCTGCTGCCGTGGTGGAATCGGTGCCTTCGGTATCGCCGTGGATGGCGTGGTGCGCCAGCGACTACACCGCTGCCGATGCGCTGGAGTGGTTTGCCATGTGCCGCGCCAGCGAGGCGGCGGGCACCGCGTTCGAGTTCGGCATTTTTTGCGAACCAACGGGCGATTTTCTCGGCGGCGCGGGTCTCAACGACATCCGCCCGCTGCACCGGTTTTGCAACCTCGGTTACTGGGTGCGGCAGTCGCGCCAGAGGCAGGGCGTGGCGACGCGCAGCGTGCAGGCGCTGGCCGCGCATGCGTTTGGCGCCTTGGGCTTGCACCGGGTGGAGATCGTGGTCGCGGTCGGCAATACTGCCAGCCTGGCGGTGGCGGCGAAATGCGGTGCGTTTGACGAGCGCGTGGCGCGCAACCGGCTGTGCATCGATGGCCGGGCGGTGGATGCGCACGTGTTTTCGCTGGTGCCGGAATAAGGCAAACACGTTTGCCTGGTGCGTGACTTGAATGTTATTATTTATGCATTGCATTAATTTCAATCAATTCACTGTCTCAGGTCACCATGTCCACTGCACGCAATCTCTCGAAAACAATCGGCATCGCCCTGCTGGGCGCATTTGCCATCCCTATTGCCGGCTTCTCCGCGTTGTTCGCGCTGATGATGCTGCTGATTTTCGTGTTCCTGGACGGGTACCGGACCTTCGGCGTGTTCGTGACGTTTGCGATTGCCGCCGGCATCTGCTACTTCGCCATCAAGACCCTGGTCGGCATTGCCGGCAAGAACGCGGCCTTCGTCCGGCATATCAATGCCACCGAATCGCTGGCGCTCGACCCCGATAATATGCTGGGTGCACCGAGTCCGGCGTTCCTGGCTTTCGATCAAAGTCACCGCAAATTCGCGTTCTGCGACCGCGTGTCGGGCGAATACCGCATCCTCGATTTCAGCCACGTGCTGAGGTGGTATTACGACTGGGGTACCGGCACCCGGATGGACGTGCACATCATGCCCAACGTGAATGCAGCCGGCATGCCAGTGACGAACACCGGCTTACCCTACATGAACGTGCCGGGCACGCCGATGCCGCAGGCCGGCACGTCCCACACCGAATATAAAAAGAACTTCAAGCTGGTGCTGGAGACAGCCGACGTCAAGAACCCGATCTTCACGTTCCCGATGCAGGGCGAAGCAGCCGCCCAGCGCTGGTGCGCCAGGCTCAATGCCATCTTCAACGGCTGATGCCGAGCGATACCGCCTAGCGCAGCATATCGTTCGCAATCCAGTCCATCACCGACGGCCCGTGCGGCTGCCATCCCAGCAGTTCGCGCGCCTTTTTACCGCGCACGCGGCTGTTGGAACCGAGGCCGTACGACGCCATCTCGTAGCCCCATTCCTCTTTTGCCTCGTCGAGCGGCCAGTCCTGCGGTTCACCCAGGCCCAGCGCCCTGGCAATCGCCGCGCTCATGTCGCGGAACGATGCCTCGCCGCTTTCCACGAAATAGAATGCGCCTGCCGGGCTCTTTTCCAGTGCCAGCAAGTACAGGTCCACCACGTCGTCGATATGGACGTTGGACCAGATGTTCAGGCCCGCACCGACGTGGCGCACGATGCCGCTCTTTTTTGCCTGCTTGAGCAGGCGGGGCAGCTGCACGCTGTCGCGCGGCAGCGCGCCGTGGCCGTAGATCAGGGTGTTGCACAGTACGGCTGAACGCACGCCCTGGCCGGCAGCGGCCAGCACCAGGTTGTCGATCGCCACGCGCGCGGCCTTGTCTGCCGTGGGTTCCGGCAGCCGGTCTTCGTAGTAGATCTTGTCGGTACCCAGGCCGCCGGAGGCGTCGCCGACGATGCTCGAACCACTGGTGTGCAGGAACGGCTTGCCCGATCCGGCCAGCCCTTCGATGATCGCTTCAACCGCCGCGCGGTTGTCGCTGCTGGCGGCGTTGATGACGGCATCCGCCGCGCGTGCTTGCGCCACCAGCAGGTCGTGGTCGGCCAGCGTGCCGATGATGCCGGTCACGCCGATCTTTGCCACTTCGGCCACCTGGTCCGGGTTGCGCACCAGGCCCACCACCTGGTGGCCGGCCTTGACCAGCCCCGCTGCGATCGAACCGCCGATAAAACCTCCCGCGCCTGTGACAAATACTTTCATGCCGTGCTCCCGTTTGATTGAAGGATCAAGTATGGGAGCGATAGCCGTGCGCACCAAGGTGCGCACGCACAAAGCTGTTTTGACTGCCGCGCAACAATGCACTTACGGCGTGGCCATCATCTCGTCGAGCAGCGGCGCCATCGCATCGGCCCACAACTGGTAGCCGGCAGCGTTCGGATGCAACTGGTCGGGCATGACGGCATCCGGAATCTTGCCGTCCTTGTCCAGGAACACGCCGGTGATATCGAGGAAGCGCACCGTCTTGCCGTCATCCATCCGCGCCAGTTCCTGGTTGACGGCGCGGATGGTTTCCATGCGCCTGGCCGCTTCCGCGACAAAGGCCGGCGTGACCGGGCCGCCGAAGCGGTCGCGCGGGCCGCGCGGAAACACGCCCAGCAACAGCACTTTGGTGCCCGGCAGTTTGGCGCGCACCATATCGACGATCTTGCGGTTGGCCGCCGCGATATCGGCCGCGCTGTAATCGAGACTGTTGTTGGTGCCGATCATCAGCACCGTGACCTTGGGCGCAATGCCGTCGAGTTCACCGTGCTCGATGCGCCAGATCACGTGCTGGGTGCGGTCGCCGCCGATGCCGAAATTGGCCGGCTGGTACTTGCCGTAGTACTTGTCCCAGATCTCGGGCGCCTTGCGCCAGTTGTCGGTGATCGAGTCGCCCAGGAACAGCAGGCCCACCGGGCCGCTTTTTGCGCGGGCCAGGTTGATCTCGTGCTTTTTGAGGAACTTGCCATCGTCCTGCTTGGGCGACGCGATGGATGCGCTTTCACGCGGATTGGTTTGCGCCAGCGCGGGGGCGGTAAGCAATGCCAGCGACAGCAGCAGTGCGCGGGAAGTCAACGACATCATGGGTTTTCCTTTACTTGAACGGCATGGGGACGCACGGGCTCCACGGCGCCGCCGAGCCAGATCGACAGGTACACCAGCGGGACCAGTGCGGCGCCGAGGACAAAGAACAGCGTATAGTTGCCACCGGCCGTGAGCACCGGCACCAGCTGCATGCAGCCGATCACGCCCAGCACGGCGGCCGTGCCACTGACGCCTGCCAGCGAGCCGACGGTGCGGCCGGAGAAGAAGTCGCTGGGCAGGGTCTGGATGTTGGTGATCGCCGCCTGGAAGCCGAACAGGATCACGGCAATCGACAGCACGGCGGCCAGCGGCGTGGCAGCCACGGTGGTGAGCAGCAGGGCAGGGAACATCACGATCAAGCCAAGCGCGATGACGAATTTGCGGGCCCGGTTGACCGACCAGCCGCGCTGCAACAGGCGACCGCAGAACCAGCCGCCGGCCAGCGCTCCGATGCCGGCGCCCACGTACGGCACCCAGCCGAACAGGCCAATCTGCTTGACGTCGAAGCCGAATTTCTCGTTCAGGTACAGCGGCAGCCAGCCCACGAACAGCCACCACACGGGATCGATGAAAAAGCGCGCAGCAATCACGCCCCAGCTCTGGCGGTGGCGCAGCATCTCGCCCATGGTGGGCACGTATTCGTCCGCGACGGTCTGCGTGGTTTTTTGCCCGCCGAGAATGTACGCGCGCTCGTCGGCGGTGATCCACGGGTGCGAGTCCGGGCCGGATTTATACACGATCAGCCACGGCACGATCCAGATGAAACCGAGCGCGCCGATCAGGATGAACGTGGTTTTCCAGCCCACGTACGCATACAGGAAGGCGACCAGCGGCGGCGCGATGATCGAACCGACCGAGGCGCCGGCGCCAAAAATGCCCTGGCCCAGCGCCCGTTCGCGCACCGGAAACCATTCGGCGATGGCCTTGGTGGCGCCGGGCCAGTTGCCGGCCTCGCCGATGCCAAGCAGGGCGCGGAACAGCGCGAACGACAATGCGCTGCGCGCGACAAAATGCAGGCCGATCGACACCGACCACACCACGATCGACAGCAGGAAGCCGATGCGGGTGCCGAGCGCGTCGAAAATTTTACCGAACAGCGACTGGCCGATCGCGTAACCGATCAAAAACACCGTGATGATGTTGGCGTAGTCGCGCTTGTCCAGACCCAGTTCGGCGGCAATGCCCGGCCACATCACCGCCAGCGCCGAACGGTCGATGTAATTGATGATGGTGGCGGCGGCGACCAGTGTGATCACCAGCCAGCGCAGCCCTTTTTTGGTTGTCATGCCCTTGTCTCCTTATGGTTTATTTATGGGCGATGGTGGCTTACGGCATTGGCGGCGCCATGGCGTCCGCCAGCTGTTCGCGCGTGGGCAGGCCGTCGCAGTCGCCGCGGAACTGCACCTGGCGCGCGCCGATGGCGTTGCCGCGCGCGGCCGCTTGCGGCAGCGGCAAGCCGTCGAGCAGGGCGCTCAGCACCCCGACCGCGAAGCCGTCGCCGGCGCCCACCGTATCGACCACCTTGGCCACCGGCTGGCCGGGTACCGTGCCGCGATTGCCGCCATCGGCGTAGTACGCGCCGTCCGGTCCCAGCTTGACCACCACCTGTTGCGCGCCGCGCCCCAGGTAAAAGTCGGCGATGCCGGCAGCGTCTTTGCGGCCCGTCAGCAGGCGGCCCTCCGACAGCCCTGGCATCACCACGTCGGCAAGGCTGGCGAGATCGTTGATGGTGGCGATCATCGCGGCTTCGGAAGGCCACAGGCGCGGCCGCAGGTTGGGGTCGAACGTCACCAGCCGGCCGGCCGCGCGGGCTTGGCGCGCCATGGCGAACACCAGTTCGCGGCAGCCGTCCGACAGCGCCGCCGAGATGCCGGTCAGGTGCAGCAGGCGCGCCTGCTGCCACGGATCGGGTTCGCGCAGGTCGGCTGGCGACAGCCGGCTGGCCGCCGAGCCGCGCCGGAAGTATTCCACCTGCGGGTCGCTGCCATCATCGTTCATTGCCTTGAGCATGAAGCCGGTGGGGTGCGCCGCATCGATGCGCACGTGGCTGCGGTCGATGCCTTCGGCATCCATGAAGGCGAGCAGGTTGGCGCCCAGGCTGTCGTCGCCCAGCGCGGAAACGTAGTCCACGCGGAAACCGAGCCGCGACAGGCCCACCGATACATTGAGTTCGGCGCCGGCGGTGGCGCGCTCGAAGTCGCGCACTTCTGCCAGCGGTTTGGCTTCGCGGGCGATGAACAGCGCCATCGCCTCGCCCACGGTCACAACATCGGGTGTGCGTTTATCCATTGACTGGCCTCATGGTGGTGACGATCGACGTTTCGCGCGCGGCCGGCATCGAGATGCGCAGCACCGAGCCGCGCTCCTCGCGCGGTCCCTTGTCGACGTTGCCGGGCGGGCCGGCCGCCGTGACCACGCCTTTTTCGATCACTGCCCTGGCGCCGGCGGTCTTGATGTCCACTTGCAGTGCAGCCGGCTTGCCGGCCACCACGTAGCGCTGCTGGCCGCCGGCGGCAATCGTCGTATCGCCGTGTACTTGCGCCGTCAGCACGACGGGGCGCGCTGCGCGCATGCGGTCGGTCGTGGTCCAGGCGCCGCCTTCGTAAGTAAAACGGCGCTCCAGCTTGTCCACGCCCAGCTCCTGCCGGAACGCGCCGGTGAGGTCGGCCACGATTTCGGCGCGGTCGGCGGCCAGGTTGACGGTGGTGAGGCGAATGCTGTCGAGCCGCGCATATGGGTAGTCGGCAAAGGCGTCGTGGCCGTGGCCCTCGTTGGCCTGGCCCTGGCCGTCGATCAGCACCGTGTTACTGAGGTTGCTGCGCGGGATGCCGGCGTAGCCCATCGGCCCCGATAAATACGTGCCGTTAGCGTACAGGATAAAACTGCCCGCGTCCGGGTGCGAGTGGCCCATCGACAAGTGCCAGTCGGGCAGCTTGTCGAACAGCGTGGCCGCGTGGTGGCCTTCGGGCGGGCCGGCGCGGAAGGCGAACGCGGTGGCCCGGTCGGTCCAGTCGCTGCGCCAGTACACGGTGCCCAGGTCGTCGAAGTGGTGATGCGGCGCCAGCGCGGTGATTGGCGCGGGCTTGATGGTCGCGTCGCGCCATTGCAGGGTCCAGAAGTCCTCCGCGCATACGTGGCCGAGGGATTTCATCCAGTCCGCCACGCCCTGCGCCTCCGCACTCTTGAAGCGCGCGGCCAGGCGGTAGATCAGGTTGTAATTGGAATGCAGCTTGCCGTTCGGGTGGGTGCGCGCCGCCTCATCGCCATGGCGCGAGCGGGTGAGCGGGCCCTCGAAGGCGTCACCGAAGTCGAAGATGTCCTGGCCGTTGGGCGTGAGCGAATGGGCCATGTACAGGTGGGCCTTGCGCAGCGCCGGGTGGTCGTACAGATCGTCGCCGGCCGCGTGCGCAAAGGCGTCGAGCGCGTGGATAATCCACGGCATCGAGAACACCCAGTACTCCACGCCTTCGTAAAAATAGCCGTCGGGCGAGGCCACGTCCAGCACGCGCGAGAAGATCGCCCGCGACTGCGCGGCCCAGGCGGCAGCTTCCGGCACTTCGTCCCAGATCGCGTACGCAGCGATGGCCAGGCCGGCAATCGGGATGAAGCAGTGGTTCTGGCTATACGAAAAAGTCTTGCCCGGCTTGGGCGCGAAGTGCGCAGCCAGCAGGCGCGCCTGGTGCGCCAGCTTGTCGCGGTAGCGTTTGCGCTCGTCTTCGGTCAGCACGTCGAACAGCAGATCGTAGCCCATGCCCAGGCCGTAGAGCAGGTGGCCGGCAGCCAGGTCCACGTTCGGTTTGCTGTAGGTGTAACCCCATACCGGATAGCTGACCGCCGCTTCCATGTACTTGCGGGCAGCGGCCAGGTAACGCTCGTCGCCCTCGATGCGGTAGGCCATAGCGGCGCCGGCGATGCCGATGGCCACCGTGTTCTGGGCGCGGCGCTTTTGCGCGGGCGAGGGCGCCGGGTCCTGCTTCATGGCCACCAGGCCGGACAGCGCCTGCTGCCACTCGGCCTTGTGGGTGGTGGCAGCCCGTTGTTTGAGGTCGGCCAGGCCGGCGCTGGTGATGAAGACGCGGGGATGGACGCCGCGCAGTTCGGTGCGCAGCGGCGCCGGGTGGGCCTGCATCAGTGCCTGCAGCGGGTGCGGGCCGCCCTTGGCCTTGCCCTGCCTGGGGCCAAGCGCTTCGCGCGCGTCCTGCGCCAGCAGGCTGCTTGACGAAAAAACGGGCAAAGCCAGGGCTGCGGCGCCCAGGAAACGGCGTCGTGTGATCGATGGATTCATGGGGATTCCCGGATTAATAGAGGGCGAGGCCGCCGTTGACCTGGATGATTTCACCGGCAAGGAAGGCGGCGCGGTCCGACGCCAGGAACACCACCACGTTGGCCACGTCGGCCGGTTGTCCTTCGCGCTTGGCCGGGGTGCGGTCGGCAATGGCGGCGCGGTTGGCAGGCGTGTTGAAGGTGTCGTGGAAGCGGGTGGCGATCAGGCCCGGCGCCACGCCGTTGACGCGGATGCCCAGCGGGCCGACTTCCTTGGCCAGCGCGCGGGTAAAGGTGGCCACGGCAGCCTTGGACGACGCGTAGTGCGCCGAACCGGGGCCGCCGCCGTCGAAGGCGGCCAGCGACGACATGGTGACGATGGTGCCGCCTTTGCGCGGCTCCATGCGCTTGAGCGCGGCCTGGCAGATCAGAAAGGTGCTGGTGAGGTTGAGGTTCATCGACTCGTTCCACAGCGACAGCGGCATGTCCACCACGCGGCAGCGCTGGATCAGGCCGCCGATGTTGGCAAACAGGGTGTCGATCTCGCCGATCGCGCTTTCCGCCTGGGCAAACACCTGCTCGGCCACGTCGGCGTCGGCAACGTCGGCGCGGATGGCGTGGGCCTGGCGGCCCAGGGAGCGGATTTGCGTGACCACCTGTTCGGCTTCTTCGGCGCTGCTCCAGTAGGTGAGCACCACGTCGGCGCCGGCCGCTGCCAGGGCCAGCGACGTGGCCTTGCCGATGCCCGAGGCGCCGCCCATGACGAGGGCTTTTTTGCCTTGCAGTTCAGTGCTTTGTTTGGTTTCCATGCTTGTCTCCGTATTTGTTGGTGGTTCAGGATTGCGGGGGTGTGGCGGTGGATGACCGGACGATCAGCTCCGGCGCGAACAGCGCGCCGTCGGCCGGTTCGTCCGGCGTCAGGATGCGTTGCAGCGCGGCGTCGGCCATGGCCTGGATCGGCTGGCGCAGCGTGGTCAGTGGCGGGTCGTGCGCGGCGCAGAAGAAAATATCGTCAATGCCGATCAGCGAGATATCGGCCGGGATGCGCCGTCCCAGCTGTTTCAGGCCCACGCCCACGCCGATGGCCATCATGTCGTTGATCGCTATGGCCGCCGTGGGCCGTGCCGACGACGTCACGATGCGAGACGCTGCGCTGCGCCCGAGTTCGAACAGCCGGGTGTCGCCGTGCAGGTCGGTGGGGCCGTCGGTGGCGTCGGCGATGATCAGCTCTCCCTTGACACCGGCGGCGGCCGCGGCCTGCTGGAAGCCGCGTATGCGTTCCTGGCGATTCAGGGTGTACGGCGGCGGCGTCACCAGCGCCACGGCGCGGTGGCCCAGCATGGCCAGGTGTTCGACCGCCAGCGTGGTGGCGGCGGCGTTGTCCATCGAGACGGTGGCGATGCGCTGGTGCGATTCGTCGCCGCGCTTGATGTCGAACGCCACCACCGGGCAGCGCGACGTCACCGCTTCCAGATGTTCGGTGTCGCTCAGGGCCGAGCCGGTGATGATGCCCTTGACGCCATACGCCAGCAGGTCGGCCATCACGGCGCGTTCGCGCTCGGGATCGCGGAAGGTACTGAAGGTCATCACGTGGCAGTGGTGGCGGGCGGCCGCCGCCTCCACCGCGCAAGCCAGCGCGCCGAAGAACTGGTTGGCCAGCGACGGCACCAGCAGGCCGACCATCGACGCCACGCCGGTTTTGAGCTGGCGGGCGGCGTTGTTGGGCCGGTAGCCCAGCTGCTCGATGGCCTGCTGGATCTTCGCTTGCGTATCCGGCCGCATTTGCCCCATGCGGTTGTTGAGGAAATTCGAGATGCTCGACGGGGAAACCCCCGCCAGGCGTGCCACATCCTGAATTTTAGGTTCGCTCATGGTGTCCTTGATTCTGGTAAGCGGCTGGTCAGAAATTGACGTCCAGCCGGGCGGTGTAATAGCGGAATGCGTCGCGCGCAGGTTGCCAGCCATACGAGCGAATGTCGGGGCCCGACGTCTGCTTGAAGTTCAGGAAGGTGCCGCCGTTGCCCACCGAGTAGTGGTGGTCGAACAGGTTTTTTACACCGACCGACAGCTTGTATTTTCCACCGCGGCCGGCGATCGAGGCGCCCAGGTCAACGATAGCATGGCCGGGCCGTTTCAGGCTCGGGTCCTGGCTGATCGCGCCCTGCACTTTGGACTGCGCGCGCACGTTGGCGTTGATCGCGGTCTTGAAGCTTTTGATCGGCAGCGTGTACTCGCCGCCCAGGTTGGTTTTCCACTTGGGCGAGTTGGGCATCAGGCCGCCGCTGGCGTCGCGCAGGAACGCGCCCGGCACCAGTTCGTTCGGCACGGTGCAGTCCTTGGCGCCGCTGTAGCACGGACCCTGGCGCCAGTTCACCACCGTGGCGCGGGTGAAGGCCAGGTTGGCCGACAACAGGAATTCGCGCGTGATCAGCGCAGTGGCGTCGGCCTCGAAACCCTGGGTCTGGATCTTCGGAATGCTGTACAACACGCTGGCCTGGCTGCCGTCCGAGAAGCGCTCGGTGGCCGACGTTTGATAGTCGCGGAATCGGGTCTTGAACACGGCCAGGTTGAGCGTGGCGCGGTTGTTCCACAGGTTGGCCTTGAAGCCGGCTTCGTAGCTGGTGGCTTCCTCGGGCGCCAGCGGCAGGCGCTTGAACACGTTGACGTTGTTGGCGCCGCTGGTCATGTCGTATGCCACGCCCTTGGTGCCGGTCGATGCGGTGCCGTACACCATGGTGTTGGGCGTGAGCTTGTAGCCGTAACCGAGTTTGCCGGTCACGTAGTTCTCGTGGTGCTTGGGCGCGTTGTAGTAGTTCTCGCCCGTGTGCACGTTGTTCGGCGCCGACGACAGCAGGCTGTCGATGGTGTGGAACATGTAGTCGTTCGATTCGCGCGTGAGCCGCACGCCGCCGGTGAACGTGTGTTTCGGGATGAAGTCCCAGCTGCCGTTGAAGTACAGCGCGCGGTTGAGCACCGACGACGACGTCTCGTAGTTGGTCCAGCTGGTCTCCTTGACGAACGGATTGCCGCGCCGGTAGGTGCGGTCGATGCTGGTGCGGGCGATCCACAGGCCGGCCAGGTAGCGGAAATTGCCGCTGTCCGGCGACGTCAGGCGGAACTCCTGGCTGGTCATCTTGGTGTCCATGGTGCCGTTGATCTCGGGCGACTCGTTGATGCCCGACGGTTTGCCGAAGTGGTCGAGCTGGTAGAACGTGGACACCAGGTCGATATTGTCGTTGTCGCGGAAGTCGTTGGACTTGTTGTTGTCCACCGACGTGATCGACGTCAGCGCGTGGCCGGCCATCGGTGAACTGTCGGGGAACAGGTAGTTCACGCGCACGCCGATGCCGCGATCGGTCGCTTCCAGCCCGGTGGGCGAGTCGTTGCGGATGGTGGTGTTGAACTGCGAGACGTTAATCCCGCGCAGCACCTCGGTGTTCGACAGCGCCTTGTAGTTCTTGTTGTACAGGTAGCCCACGCCCGGCCCGATCGAGTTGATGGCAGCGGTGTTCCCGGTGCGCAGCGCGTGGTCGTAGCGCGGCGCGAGCTGCACGTCGAGGTCCGGCGTGACCTGCCACTGCACCTTGGCGAAGAAAGTCTTGCCGCCGGAGCCGTTCTGCATGCTGTCGGTGGTGAGGTTGTAGAGCAGGCCCGGGAAATTGGTCTTGCTGGCGAATACCCGCACACCGACGGTGTCGGACATGCGCCCGCTCACGGACGTCTGCACGCGGTATTCGTCGTCGCTGCTGCGAAACAGCGACAGCTTGCCCTTCATCGGCCCCGCGCCGATGGGCTTGGTCGTGATCACGACCGCGCCGGCAATCGCGCTCTTGCCGAACATGGTGCTTTGCGGACCCTTGAGCACTTCCACCCGCGCGACATCCGACTGGTCGCGGAACGCCTGCTGCGCCTGGGCGTACGGCATGTCGTCGACGATGACGGCCACGTCGCCCTCGATGCCGATATTGTTGGACGTGGTGCCGATGCCGCGCATATTGATGCTGTTGGTGCCCACCTGGGTGCCGGTGGAAATGGTCAGGGCAGGGGAGAGGTTGACGATGTCGTCGAACTCGCGCACGTTGTTGCGCTCCAGCGTTTCGCCGGTCAGCACCGAGATCGATTGCGGCACGTCTTCGAGCTTTTCGATGCGGCGGTTGGCCGAGACGATTACCTGTTCCAGTTGCGGTGCGCCGGTCTGGGCGGCCTCCTGGGCCTGGGCCAGCGACGACATTTGCAGCAGCGCCAGGGCTGCAGCCATGGGCTTCATGTTGGGATAGCGCGGCAGCTGGCTGCCGGAATGTGTTGTGACCATCGGTTGTCTCCGTTGTGGTTTTTATAGTGGGCCTCTACTGCATCGATACACTAATGAGGCGATCTGTCCGGTCTGAGCCTTACTAAATCGATTTAGTGCAACGATTTAGTCAGGATATAGGAATCGATTTCGATGTCAACATTTATTTGCGGGCGTGAGAATTGCGCTACATTGGTGCAAATGCACCTTTACGGTGCGTGATGTTTCTAAAACCGCTATGAATAATCTTGGCAGGCTGGCACGCAGCTTGCATACGACACGACATTATTTATCAACGATTGCGCCATGCCAGATTGCACCTCACCGAGCGACCATACTGCCCGCCAAGCCGCCGCCTGGCAGGCCGGTCTCACGCTCGGTTTCGCGGACGACGGCGGCACCACGCGCCTGTTCAACAACCGCCACCACGGCCCGCTGCGCGTGCAAAAGGCGCTGTACCCGGAAGATGAAAAAGTCTGCCACGCCATCGTGGTCCATCCGCCGGGCGGCGTGGTGGGCGGCGACCAGCTGGCCATCGACATCGGCGTGGGCGACCACGCCCATGCCTGCATTACCACGCCCGGCGCGGCCAAGTGGTACCAGGCCAACGGCAAGCGCTCGCGCCAGACCGTGCACCTGCATGTGAACCAGCACGCCGCGCTGGAATGGCTGCCGCAGGAGACGATTTTCTTCGACACGGCCGACGTCATCCTCGACCAGCACGTGGAGCTGGCGCCTGGGGCCACCTACATCGGCTGCGAGATCCTGTGCATGGGCCGGCGCGGCTCGGGCGAAGTGTTCAACACCGGCACCATTACCCAGCGCAGCACCATCCGGCGCGAGGGCAAGCTGCTGTGGTGGGAGCAGGGCGCCATGCTGGGCGGGCGGCTCGACAGCCCGCTGGCGCTGGGCGGGCGCACCGTGTGCGCCACCCTGATCGCGGCGGGCAAGGCGCTGCCGGCGGCGCAGATGAACCAGCTGCTGGCCGATATCCGCGCCGACATTGCGGCGGACGGTGCGGCCGTTACTGCTGCCAACGGTGCGGCAAACGCTGCGGCCCACGGCTCGGCCGGCGCTGTGGTCAACGGTGGGCATGTGTTCGGCGTTACCCATACCAGGGGCGTGCTCGTGGCGCGCCACCTGGGCGACGACAGCGAGACCGCGCGCCGCCTGATGCTGGCGGTGTGGCGCCGCGTGCGCCCGCAATTGCTGGAGCGCGAAGCGGTCACGCCGCGCATCTGGCAAACCTGAACCGCCGACGAACAGAATACGAATATGACTGGAAGCACATGGAACTGACACCCAGAGAAAAAGACAAACTGCTGATCTTCACCGCCGGCATCGTGGCCGAGCGCCGCCTGGCGCGCGGATTGAAGCTCAATTATCCGGAAGCGGTGGCGTTGATCACTTGCGCCATCATGGAAGGCGCGCGCGACGGCAAGACCGTGGCGCAGCTGATGTCCGAGGGGCAGACCATCCTGTCGCGCAAGGATGTCATGGATGGCATCCCCGAGATGATCCCGGACATCCAGGTCGAAGCCACTTTCCCCGACGGCAGC
Source organism: Duganella zoogloeoides (assembly GCF_034479515.1). Classification (NCBI taxonomy): domain Bacteria; kingdom Pseudomonadati; phylum Pseudomonadota; class Betaproteobacteria; order Burkholderiales; family Oxalobacteraceae; genus Duganella; species Duganella zoogloeoides. Next base: position 3,493,334 of record NZ_CP140152.1, on the reverse strand, counting down.
AAGCTTGTCACCGTCCACAATCCCATACCCTGAACGAGGAGATCGCAATGATTCCCGGTGAATATCGACTCAAGGAAGGCGAGATCGGTCTCAACGAAGGCCGCGAGACCGCCACGGTGGTGGTGACCAACCAGGGCGACCGCCCGGTGCAGATCGGCTCGCACTTCCACTTTTTTGAAGTGAACACGGAGCTCAAGTTCGAGCGCTGGAAGGCTTACGGCAAGCGCCTCAACATCGCCGCCGGCACTGCGGTCCGGTTCGAGCCGGGCCAGCAACGCACGGTGGAACTGGTCACGCTGTCGGGCGACATGGAAGTCTATGGCTTCAGCGGCAAAGTCATGGGCAAGCTGGACCCGAATCCCCCCAAAGAATAAAAACTCAGCTAAAGGCAGACATGGCTACAATCTCGCGCCGCGCTTATTCGGAGATGTTCGGTCCCACCGTTGGTGACCGCATCCGTTTGGCCGACACCGAACTGTTTATCGAAATCGAACATGATTACGCCATCTACGGCGAAGAAGTGAAATTTGGCGGGGGCAAAGTGATCCGCGACGGCATGGGCCAGTCGCAGCGCTGCCGCACCGACCCGCTGGTGATGGATACCGTGATCACCAACGCCGTCATCATCGACCACTGGGGCATCGTCAAGGCCGACATCGGCCTGCGCGACGGCATGATCGCCGCCATCGGCAAGGCCGGCAACCCGGACATCCAGCCCGGCGTCACGATGATCATCGCCGCCGCCACCGAGATCATCGCCGGCGAAGGCAAGATCGTCACCGCTGGCGGGGTGGACACCCACATCCACTTCATCTGCCCGCAGCAGATCGAGGAAGCCTTGACGAGCGGCGTGACCACGATGATCGGCGGCGGCACCGGTCCCTCGGCCGGCACCTCGGCCACCACCTGCACCCCGGGCCCGTGGCATTTGCACTCGATGCTGCAGGCGGCCGATGCCTTTCCCATGAACCTCGGCTTCCTCGGCAAGGGCAATGTGAGCCTGCCCGCGCCGCTGGAAGAACAGGTGCGGGCCGGCGCCATCGGCCTGAAACTGCACGAGGACTGGGGCAGCACCCCGGCCGCCATCGACAACTGCCTCACTGTCGCCGACGACATGGATGTGCAGGTAGCCATCCACAGCGACACCCTCAACGAAGGCGGCTACCTGGCCGACACCATCGCCGCGTTCAAGGACCGCACCATCCACACCTTCCACACCGAAGGAGCGGGCGGCGGCCATGCACCGGACATCATCGCGGCCGTGGGCGAATCGAACGTGCTGCCATCGTCCACCAATCCCACCCGGCCGTTTACCGTCAACACGCTCGACGAACACCTGGACATGCTGATGGTGTGCCACCACCTCGATCCCGCCATCGTGGAAGACGTGGCGTTTGCCGAATCGCGCATCCGCCGCGAAACCATCGCCGCCGAAGACATCCTGCACGACATCGGCGCCATCTCGATGATGTCGTCCGATTCGCAGGCCATGGGCCGCGTGGGCGAAGTGGTGCTGCGCACCTGGCAAACCGCGCACAAGATGAAGGTGCAGCGCGGTCCGCTGCCGCAGGATTCGTCGAACAACGACAACTTCCGCGTCAAGCGCTACATCGCCAAGTACACGATCAACCCGGCCATCACGCACGGCATTGCGCATGCGGTGGGCTCGGTCGAAGTGGGCAAGATCGCCGACCTGGTGCTGTGGAAGCCGGCGTTCTTCGGCGTCAAGCCGTCCACCATCATCAAGGGCGGCATGATCGCGGCCGCGCCGATGGGCGACCCGAACGCGTCGATCCCCACGCCGCAGCCGGTGCACTACCGGATGATGTTCGGCGCCTTTGGCGGCGGCCTGAAAAAGTCGTTTACGTTTGTCTCGCAGTCGGCGTACGACGACGGCATTGGCGAGCGGCTCAAGCTCAATAAAACGCTGATCGTGGCGAAGAACATGCGCGCGCTGCGCAAGTCCGACATGATCCACAACGACCTGGCGCCCAGGATGGACGTCAACCCCGAAACCTACGAAGTGCGCGCCAATGGCGAGCTGCTGGTGTGCGAAGCGGCCAGCGTGCTGCCGATGGCGCAGCGTTACTTCCTGTTCTAAGCAAACCACATGTTCACCTTTCACACCAAGATTTCAGCGGCCGAAGCTGGCCCCATCGCCGCGCGGCTGGTACTGCCCTACGAACTGCGCGAAAAATGCCGCCTGCGCGCCACCCTCGACAACGGTGAAGACGTGGCAGTCTTCACCACGCGCGGCACCGTGCTGCGCGACGGCGACCTGCTCACCGGCGAAGACCGGCGCGTGATCGCCGTGGTGGCGGCGGCGGAGCCCACCTACAAGGTGACGTGCGCCGACGCCCACACGCTGCTGCGCTGCGCCTTCCACCTCGGTAACCGCCACACCCAGGCGCAGGTTGGCGACGGCTTCCTGCGCATCCGCGCCGATGCGGTATTGAAGGAAATGCTGGCGGGGCTGGGCGCGGTGGTGGTGGAAGAATCGGCTGCGTTCGAGCCGGAGTCGGGCGCGTATGGCGGCGGCCATGGCCATCACCACGACAACCATCCGCTGGCGCCGATCCCGGTGCGGCAGAAGATACACCGGCCCGGTGATTCCAATTGAAAGCACCAAATCCATCATCCCGCATCGGCGTGCATTCCGGCTCCGCATGGATCCCCGCGTTCGCGAGGATAACGGGTCTGACGGTGGCTAAATAATGCAAGCCTCTGCACTGCTCAACCTGCTGCAATTCGCCAGCCCTGCGTTGCCCATCGGCGCTTACAGTTACTCGCAAGGCCTGGAGGCCGCGCTGGAAAACGGCACCGTGCACAACGCGCCCACGGCGCGCGCCTGGATTTTGCGCCACCTGCACGAAGTCGTGGCGCAATGGGAAGCGCCGGTCGCCTGGCGCCTGATGCAGGCGTGGACCAACCGCGACTGGCAGGCCGTGGACGACTGGAGCGAGCGCTTCATCGCCTCGCGCGACAGTGCGGAATTCCGCGCCGAGACCATCCAGATGGGCTACTCGCTGGTCAAGCTGCTGGGCGAACTCGATATCCTCGATGCCGACGCCAAAGCCCACTTGCAGCGCGAACCCGAAGTGGCGCTGCCCACCGCGTTTGCCTGCGCCGTGGCGGCACTGAAGATTCCGCACGACGCCGCGCTGCTGGCCATGCTGTTCGCGTGGGCCGAAAACCAGGTGCTGGTGTGCGTGAAATCCGTGCCGCTGGGGCAGGTGGCGGGGCAGCGAATGCTGCTGTCCCTGCGCGACGATATCGAGGCCGCTGCCCGTTACGCGCAAACCGTCCCTGACGACGACATGTGCAACTGGGCGCCTGGCTTGTCGCTGCTGTCGATGCAGCACGAGGTGCAGTACAGCCGGCTTTACCGATCATAATTTTACAAAAACGAGATAAACGATATGACTCAAATGACTTCCAATCCCTTGCGCGTCGGCATCGGCGGCCCGGTCGGTTCCGGCAAGACCGCCCTGTGCGAAATGCTGTGCAAGGGCATGCGCGACCACTACGACATGGCGGTCATCACCAATGACATCTACACCAAGGAAGACATGGAAATCCTGCTGCGCGCCGACGCGCTGCCGGCCGAGCGCCTGATGGGCGTGGAGACGGGCGGCTGCCCGCACACGGCGATCCGCGAAGATGCCTCGATCAACCTGGAAGCCATCGCCCGCATGCAGGCCGATTTCCCCAATCTCGACCTGATCCTGGTGGAGTCGGGCGGCGACAACCTGGCCGCCACCTTCAGCCCCGAGCTGTCCGACCTGACGATCTATGTGATCGACGTGGCAGGTGGCGAAAAGATTCCACGCAAGGGCGGTCCCGGCATCACCCGCTCCGACCTGCTGATCATCAACAAGACCGACCTGGCGCCGCACGTGGGCGCGGACCTGGACGTGATGGCGCGCGACGCCAGGCAGCAGCGCGGCAGCCGGCCGTTCATCTTCACCAACCTGCGCAGCGGCGACGGCGTCACCGCTGTCATCGATTTTATCCGCGAACAGGGCCTGCTCGGCTCGACCCCGCACTTTGCCCAGGAGACCAAATGAAACGCACCGTCAAAATCCTCGTTCCAGCGCTGACGCTGGTGCTGGCCAGCACCGCCGCCGTCGCCCACCCGCAGGCGGGCTTTCATGCGCACGGCTTCCTCGGCGGCGTCGCCCATCCGTTCACCGGCATCGATCATTTATTGGCGATGCTGGCGGTGGGCGTGTGGAGCGCGCGCCAGTCCAACGCGCAGTGGCTGCCGCCGACGTTCATCGGCATGGTGATGGCGGGCATGCTGGCCGGCGCGCTGGGCATGGCAATCCCTGGACTGGAGCTGGGCATCGCCCTGACCGTGGCGGCGCTCGGTGCGCTGATCGCCTTTGCCGCGCGCTTGCCGGCGGCGGCAAGTGTGGCGATGGTGGGCGCGTTTGCGTTCTTGCACGGCAATGCGCACGGCCTGGAACTGCCGGCCGTATCGAGCGCGCTGGGTTTGCTCGTCGCCAGTGCGATGCTGGTGTACGGTGGCCGCCAGCTGGGCCGCGTGGGACCGGCGCTGGCGGTCAAGTTTTCCGGTGCGGGGATTGCCGCGACCGGCATGGTGCTTGCTGCGGCGCTGTAAAGGCTAGCCGCGCGGCTCCGCGCGCCGCTCCGCCAGGATAATCGGCGCCGCATTCTCCGGGTGCAGGCCCTGGTGACCCTCAAGCACCGCGCGGATCGCCGCCATGTCGGCCTCCTGGTCGCCGGTAAGGTAAATGTGATCGACCAGGCTCAGGGTCTTGCTCGGATAGTCCATGAACACCAGCACCAGCGGCACTTTCGCTTCCATCGCCAGGTGGTAAAAGCCGCTCTTCCAGTTGGGGCGGTACGCGCGCGTGCCTTCGGGCGTGATACCCACCCAATAAAAATCGGCGGCGTTCATGCGCTCGGCCTGGGCCTTGATGGTGCCTTGCGGCGCACCGCGCTGCACCGGCTCGCCGCCCAGCCAGCGGAACCACGGCCCCAACGGTGACTTGAACAGCGAATCCTTGGCCAGGAAGCGGAATGGCTGGTCCATCGCCCATTTGCCCAGCAAGCCGATCGGGAAATCCCAGTTCGACGTGTGCGGATAAATCACGCAAATGCCACGCGGGCCGGGCAGGGGGCGGAACAGCAGCTTCCAGCCGAAAAAGTTCAATACCCGCAGCGCCGCGCGCTGGCGCCACCGTGGCAGTGCCGCTACCTGTAGTTCGAATTCGCTCATGTCATGCATCCTGTATTGGTTTATTTATACTCTTGACACGGCGACATCTTCCTCGTCAAAAAACTCGGCGCATTCTATATTGGGGCCGGATGGGGGGCAAGTTATTCATCCTTTCGAGGCAGGTGTTGGTGTGCCGATGCGGTATGCTGTCAGGTTCCAAAATATCAACAATCAGGTGAAATCATGATCAACATCGCTCGTTCTTCCCGGGTTGCCATGGCGACTGCCGCCGCCGTCTTGGCCGGCGCCATGGCGCCGGCGCAAGCCGCCGCGCCGTTTGCCAAGTTCCAGGCGCCCGGTTTTTATCGCACCACGCTGGGCGACTTCGAAGTGACGGTGCTCAACGATGGCACGCTCGACCTGCCGGTAAGCAAGCTGCTCAAGCAGCCGGAAGCGAAAACCCGCGCAGCGCTGGACAAATCGTTCCTCAAGGAACCGCTGCAGACCTCGGTCAACGCCTTTTTGATCAACACCGGCAGCAAATTGATATTGATCGACACCGGCGCCGCCGGCCTGTTCGGCCCCACCGCCGGCCAGCTGGCGGCCAGCCTCAAGGCTTCCGGCTATACGCCGGACCAGGTCGATGAAATCTACATCACCCACATGCACAGCGACCACGTCGGTGGCCTGGCCAGCAAGGACCAGCGCGTGTTCCCGAATGCCATTGTCCGCGCTGGCAAGCAGGATGCCGACTATTACCTGAGCCAGGCCAACCTGGACCAGGCCAAGCCCGATGCGAAGGCCAATTTCGAAGGACCGATGGTGTCGCTTACGCCGTACGTGAAAGCCGGTAAGTTCCAGCCGATTACCGCCAATGGCGAACTGGCGCCCGGCATCCGGTCGCAGTTCAACGGCGGCCATACGGTGGGGCATATCAGTTACGTGGTGGAGAGCAAGGGACAGAAGCTGGTGTTGCTGGGCGACCTGCTGCATGTGCAGTCGGTGCAGTTTGACGATCCGAATGTCGGCATCGCCTTCGATACCGACAGCTCGGTGGCGATCAAGGAGCGCAACGCGGCGTTCGCGGCAGCGGCCAAAGGCGGCTACCTGGTCGGCGCGGCGCACTTGTCGTTCCCGGCACTGGGCCATGTCCGTGCCAGCGGCAAGGCTTACCAGTTCGTGCCGGTCAGCTACACGCAGCCGCGTTAAGCGGTTACAGCGCCCCGCGCGGCTGGCGGGGCCAGCGTGACAGAGCGCCTGGCATAACCTTCAGAGCGAGGCGCAGCAACGCCGCTCTGGAGGTTTTTCAGTCGTTCTCAGGCGGCCAGGGCGGGGTAGTCGGTGTAACCTTCAGCCGATGCGCCATAAAACGTCTCCGCATTCCACTTGTTCAGCGGCGCATCGGTTTCCAGGCGGCGGGGCAGGTCGGGATTCGAAATGAAATCCTTGCCGAAGGCTACTGCGTCGGCGGTGCCGTTATCGAGCAGTTGCTGGGCGCCTTGCTTGTCCAGGCTTTCGTTGGCGATGTACACGCCGCCGAATTCTTTTTTCAGCAACGGTCCGAGGCTGTCTTCACCCACGGCTTCGCGGGCGCAGATAAAGGCGATCTTGCGCTTGGCCAGCTCGCGCGCGACGTAGCCGAAGGTGGCGGCCGGATCGGAGTCGCCCATGTCGTGCGCATCGCGGCGCGGCGCCAGGTGCATGCCCACGCGGTTGGCGCCCCACACGGCGATGCAGGCGTCGGTCACTTCCAGCATCAGGCGGGCGCGGTTTTCAATGGTGCCGCCGTAGTTGTCGGTGCGCTGGTTGGTTTTGTCTTGCAGGAACTGGTCGAGCAGGTAGCCGTTGGCGCCGTGGATTTCCACGCCGTCGAAGCCGGCCTTCTTGGCGTTTTCCGCGCCCAGTTTATAGGCGGCTACCACGCCGGCCAGCTCTTCCGTATCGAGCGCGCGCGGCACCGGGTAAGGGCGCATCGGGCGCAGCAGGCTGACGTGGCCTTCGGCTGCGATGGCGCTCGGCGCCACCGGGGCGTCGCCGTTCAACAGGCTCGGGTCCGAGATGCGGCCCACGTGCCACAGCTGGGCGAAGATCACGCCGCCGGCCGCGTGCACCGCAGCGGTGACCTGCTTCCAGCCTTCCACTTGCTCGTCGGACCACAGGCCCGGCGTATCGGCATAGCCGACACCTTGCGGCGTGACCGAGGTGGCTTCGGAGAGGATCAGGCCGGCGGTGGAACGTTGTTCGTAGTACTTGGCCATGAGGGCGTTCGGCACGCGGGCGCCGCCGATGGCGCGGGCGCGGGTGAGCGGGGCCATGACGATGCGGTTTTTCAGGGTCAGGTCGCCAATGGTAATCGGGTCGAAGAGGGTAGGCATGTGTTTCCTTTATAGGGTCATTTGGTCGATGAAAGCCCGGATCGTGGCTTCATCGCGTTGAAAATAGTTCCACTGGCCGACGCGCTGCGACGTGATCAGCCCCGCCTTGAGCAAAATTGCCAGGTGGGCCGACACGGTCGATTGCGACAGCCCGACGCGCTGGTCGATCTGGCCCGCGCACACGCCATTGCTGAACGGGTGCGACTGGGTCGGAAAGAATTGCTCGGGGTCCTTCAGCCACGCCAGGATCTGGCGCCGCGTGGGATTGGCCAGGGCTTTGTGGATCGCGTCGATATTCATCGTATTTCCTTCAAGCATGACTTCGGGGTGGAACGACATGCATATCGTCTTTTTCCGATGCCAATATCGTGATCTTACGATATAAATCGAAAACGTGCTGGCGCCCGCGTAAAAATGCAGGCGCCAGTGAAAAAACGGAGTTTATTGCTGGGCGATGACGCCCTGGTTGCCGCCACCGGTCTGAACCAGGCTGGCGTTCAGGCGCTGGCCGTTCTGGCGGATGGTGGCCAGGTTGCTGGTTTCCGCTGACATATTACCGGTCTGGGTCAGGGCCGCGGTATTGAGCGTGCCGCTCTGGGTGACGCTGTACTCGCTGCTGCGTCCTTGCTGGTCGGTGCTTGCCATGTTGCCTATGCCGGTCTGGAGCAGGTCGCCGCCGCTGGCCTCGGCCGAGGTGCGCGTGGTGGCGCGGTTCTCGGTGCCGTTCTGGGCGATGGTGTAATCGGTGAACAGGGATTCGCTGCTCAAGGCGGTAATCTGGTTGCGTTCGCCGTACTGGGCCATGTCGTACTGCGTATAGTCGGCAAAGGTTTGCTCGCCCACGATCTGATTGCCTGTGCCGTTCTGGTCCATGTTGGAGTCGGAAAAGCCATTGCGGCGCTGGAAGATGTTGACGGTGTTGTCGGCGCCGGTCTGCGACGCGGTGAAGCCGTTGGCCAGGGTATTGGCGGCGTCGCCATCGACCCGGTTGTTGGTGCCCGCTTGCCGCACCCGCGTCACCGATTCGAAGGCCGCATCCTGGCGCACCGCGGTAATGTTGGCGGCGCCCGCCTGCTCGAGGATGAACCAGGTGCGCTCGCCGCTGCGCTGGGTGCCGGTGGCGCGGTTGCCGTCGCCGGTCTGGCGGATTTCCATGCGCAGGTTCGACGCTTCGTACTGCCGCACGCCGCCGCTCTGGCTGTCCGGGTTGCCCACCAGGTTGTTGTTGCCATTCTGGACCACCATGGCGAAGATGCCGCCCAGGTTGTCGGTTTGGCTGATGTAAGCGCGGTTGCCGGCGCCGGACTGGCTGGCGCTGGCGTTGTTGCCGTCCTGGGCGGCGCACAACGAACACGTCAGCGCAGTGGCCAGCAGCGCGGCGTTGCGGGCAGTGAGGGTAGTTTTCATGGTCACTCCTTCGGTGGTGGGGCGGACTAGTGCTGGACGACGGCGCCCCGGTTGTTGCCGCCGTCCTCGGTGATGGTGGCGTCCTGGAACCTGCCGCGCTGTTCGGTGGTGGCGAGGTTGCGCGCGCCCTTCTGGGTGATACGCAAGCCGCTGCCGAAAGCGCTGCTGCGCACGGTCGCCGCCTGGTCGATGGTGCCCTGGACGCTGTCGGTGCCGCTGGCGGTGGAATGGTGTTTCATGATGGCTCCCTGTCGGCTGCCTTGAATGCGATGTTGATCGGGTACTGCGTGGCGCCGCACGGACAGGGAGCCCCTGGTGGGGACTCCCTGTGGTGACGCTGACGATCAACGTTGTACGATGGTCGCGCGGTTGTTGCTGCCGGTTTGGGCGAGCGCGGCATTGCCGTTGTTACCCAGTTGCATGATCATGGCCACGTTCGGTTGTGCGGCCGTCATCGCGGTGCCGGTTTGGGTGATGGTGGCGGTGTTCAGGTTGCCGAGTTGGCGGATCTCCGATTCGTTGAAATTCTGGGTCTTGTTGACGGTCGCCAGGTTGTTGTTGCCGGTCTGTTCGACGATCGACGCGTTGCGCATGCCGCTGTTGCTGACATTGGCGCGGTTGTCCATGCCGGTTTGCCGCACCGTCATGTTCTGGGTGTCGCGGGCGTTGTTCTGCACCACGTTGGCTTCGTTGCGCATGCCATTCTGGTAAATGGACGGGTTCGAATAGTAGTCGAGCACCTGCTGGATATTGGCCACGTTGGCCGTACCTTGCTGCTCGACCACCGGCGACGTGTTGCCGGCGCGTTCCTGCCGCACCGACAGCTCGTTGTTGTTGCCCACCTGGCGGGTGGTCACGGTGCCGGTCGCCACTTCGGACTGTGCGAACTCCGCGAAGTTATAGTTGCCTTCCTGGCGCGCCGAGATGTTGGAATAGCTGGCCGCTTCCTGGCGCGCTGCCACTTCGTTGTTGTTGCCGATCTGCGCGAACGCGGCGGTACTGTTGTCCACGTCGTCCTGCACCACGCCAGCCTGGTTGTAGTTGCCGTTCTGGTTGATGGTGGCGGTGACGTTTTGCGAGTTCATTTGCATGATGCCCGCAGCGCCACCGGGCGTGCCGGCGACATTGTAGTTGCCGGTTTGCGTGATGGTGGCGACGGCGTTTTGCGCGCTGGCCATTTGCTCGATGTTGGCCAGGTTGTTGGACCCGTTCTGGGTCAGCGTGGCGCGGTTGCTCTGGGCGGAGGCCGGTTGCATTGCGCACATCAGGCTCAGGGCGGCGGCGACGGCGCCGGAAACAATGGTGGTTCTCATGACAGTATCTCCTTGGGTTGAGTGGGTACTACTGGTTCTACTGGTTCTACTTGTACTACTGGTACTGCTGGTACTACCGGGTAAAACTCTGTTGTTCGGTGGCCGGCGCTGCGGCCGCAGCGGGCGTTGCTGCCGGCGGGGCATACGCGGCCAGATATTCGCCGGCATAGCGCTGCACCACCGGGTTCGACCACTGGGCCGGGTCGGCCAGGGCCCAGTGCTGCTCGCGCACGCCCTGCACGATCAGGTGGCCCAGCGCGGCGGCAATCGCTTCGCTCACGCACAGCTGCGCCGGTTCGTTGCGCGTCATGCCGGCTTCCACTTCCACCAGGTCCTTCACGCTGACGAATTTAAAAATGCTCGGATGCAGTTCGTACGAATAGATGGTCTTGGTCGTGGAAATGCTTTGCAGGATCTGGCCGGCGCGGATATCGACCGTGCGCAGGTTGACCGTGACCTGGTCCACCCGGTACTGCGACGACATGCCGATGCCGAGAAAGCGCGCACCCGCGCCGCCGGTGCGCACATTGCTCTCGTAAGCGACGATGCCGCCTTCGACCAGCACCGACGCGGCCAGCAGCGGCGGCATGTGCACCGGCGGCGTATCGGCCGGTTGCGGCATTTCCAGCGCCCGCACGATCTTGCGTTCGGTGAGCAGGTTTTGCAGGTTCTCGCGCTCCACCGGCACGAACCAGCCCGAGTCCTTGAGGGCTTTCACCAGCAGCGACGAGGCGCCCTGCGTGACGGCGGTGGAAAACGAGCTGTCCGGCGACGGCTTGTACTGGCCGGTCTGGTCGCGGATGCCATACACGGCTACCGCGATCTTGCCCTTCGGTGGCGGCAGCTGCAGCAGGTCGCGGCTGGCGGCGGTAAGCGTGGTCAGTTGCGCCACCGACCCGGCCTCGTCGCGCGGCGTTGACGGCGGGTGCGAGACGGCGCAGCCGGTGCCGGCCAGCGCCACGGCCAGGACCAGCATGATTGCGCGCGGCTTCATTGCGACACCTCGAACGAGGTGGACGCGCCGGTGGTTTTATCGACGGTGGTAATGCGCAGCATGCCGCCGCCCAGGTCGGTCACGGTGATGGTGAAGTTGGACGTCTGGAAGGTGCCGGGCAGCAGCTTGCCGTCGGGTCCGGTCAGCTTGGACGTGGCGGCCGACGCCAGCTGGGAGAGCACGGTGCGCTCGAGGGTCTGGTTGAACTGCGTCAGCGGCGACTGGTCCAGCAGCGACGAGTAGCCGAGGCCCTTGTCCACGTGCTTGTTGGTGGCGCTGGCCACGGCCAGCAGGTGCTGGCCGTTGGCGGGATAGCCGCCGAACGACGGGTTCACGGCCTGGTACACCAATTCGGTGGCGCTGGCGTGGAAATGCATGGCGCCGGCAAGCAGTAGCAGCATGCCAGTGCGAAGGGAGTGCGTGCGCATCATGGTCTCCTTGTTGTGAGGTCAGAATTCATCGGGCGCCAGGTCGGCGTCGTGGAACAGCTTGCGTTCGGCATCGGTGCGCTGCACGGTGGCCCACACGTGCTGCACGGCGTTGGCGGCAAGTTCCGGCAAGGCTGCGCGGGCCGGCGGCAGGCGCAGTTGCAGCACGGTGCGCTGCGCATAGTCGATCCACATTTCGCTGCCGAAGCGCGCCGACGGCCGCTCGCGGATCGCCAGCGTGACCTGGTCGCTGCCGTCCTGGTCGCGCCAGGCCGCCAGAAAGTGTTGGGAAAAATCGTGGCCGGCGGTGGTCATGGTCTGCACCGTGATCACGCCCACCGCGCGCGGCGGCTCGGCATCGGCAGCAGCGGCGCGTAGCGCATACAGCACTGTTGCCGCAATAAAAATGACGCGTAAAAACATGTGATCCTCGCTGCGGTTGGGCCGGAAATGGCCAAGTCGTCAGTCGAGTATAGAAGTCGCGTTCGGCTCAAATTTGACGACGATCACGCGCGGGGACGATATGATTTTGTGGGGGAAAGGAAGCAGAAAAACGTGCTTGAGCCTGTGAAATCAATTAGTGTACGGGTATCGAAATCGGCTCGGGAGAGCGTCATGTCCAACCATTATCTCGACGTTGCCATTGGCTTGTCGTTCACGTTCCTGGCGATGAGCTTGCTATGCAGCGCTACGCGCGAAGCGATCGCCTCGCTGTTTCAAACCCGCGCCAAGGTGCTGCTCGATGGCGTGCTGACGATGTTGCACGAGTCGGCAGCGAAGCCGCGCCTGCGCGGCATCGGTCCCTCGCTTGCGCGTTTGCTGCGGCGTGATAACTGCTTCGGTCTCGACCGGCTTGGCGATGCTTCGCTGGCCGCCGACGTCATGCGCCATCCACTAATCGTCGGCATGGCGCAGCGCGGCCGCATGCCGTCCTACATTCCCGCGCCGATTTTTGCGCGCGCGTTCGTTGCCACGCTGATCGCGCGCTACGGCAAGGGCCACACGGCGCAACTGCTGCTGGCCAGCACCGGCAACGACGGCCTGGCGCGCACCCTGCTGGCGATCATGGGAGAAGGGCCCGACGATGCCGCCGCGCTCGAGAATGCCGTGCGCATCTGGTACGAGACGGTAATGGAGCGCATCACCGGCTGGTACAAGCGCCGCTCGCAGCTGGTGCTGTTCTGTATCGGCCTGTTTTATGCGGGCGCGATGAATATCGATGCGCTGGTGCTGAGCCAGCGCCTGTGGCAGGACGACAGCGTGGCGGCCGAACTGGCCAAGACCAGCGCGGAGACCATCGCCACCGGCCGAGTGAAGATCGACGCGAACGCCACGCCGGCGCAGGCGCTGGGCCAGGCCGTCGCCGCGCAAAAGGAAATCGACAAGGTGGCGGGCCTGCCGGTCGGCTGGCCGTCGTCGCGCTTCGAGAACCTGGCCGGGCAGGACGCTGGCGCGTGGCTGCTGGCGCTGGGGTTTGCGCTGCTGGGATGGATCACGACGGCATTCGCCTCGTCGCTCGGTGCGCCGTTCTGGTTCGACGGCGTGGGCTGGCTGCTGGCGCTGCGTGGCACCGGCGTCAAGCCGCCGGTGGAATCGGTGCCGGCGACGCCGGCGACGGTGTTGCCGAGTCTGAGTGTAGCGCCGCGCCCATGATTTTGGCCAGCCAGGCATGAGCGAATTCGATATCCAGTTTCGCGGAGTGGCATACCAGCGTGGCGACCAGGAATAATCCGATGCAGCCCAGCAGAAATGCATAGTTGGCCGGCTGCTCGACCACCTTGATCGTGGCAACCACGGTAAACAAGAGGATGAGCCCCATCACGAATGACATGGAGAGCGTCGCCGTGACTGTCATCCCAAACTGGCCCTTGAGCACGGTCTGGCCGTGCTCGGTTTCAAATGTGCCCGTGAAAATTGCCCGACCTGAATTGCGCGAGAACACTCGTTCGCGCGTGAGTTCCACCTGCTGCGCCGTGACCGTGCCAACCGCGCCGTGACCGGGCGTCCGGTTTACCTTGTTGGACAGCAGGGCAGCAGCTTCATCGATGGAATAGGGGCTGTGGAACTGGGCTGGCGTGGTGCCGTAGAGAAGATTGTACAACCAGCGAATCATGCTTTACGCCGCGAAATGCAAAGCCAGCGCCACCACCGCCGGCAAGGTCTGGATCAGCAGGATGCTGCGCTTGACGGTCAGGCCGCCCCACACGCCGGCCACCGCCACGCAACACAGGCCGAACACGGTGAACGCCGAGCCCACCACGGTATTCGGATGGGCAAAGCCGACCACCAGCGCCGCGACCAGGAAGCCGTTGTAGCAGCCCTGGTTGGACATCGCGGGCCGCACGATCTCGGCTTTCTCGCGGCTGAGGCCAAACACCTTGCGGCCACGGGAATCGAACAATACTGTTTCCAGCAAGACGATGTAAATGTGGATCAGGGCGACGAGGGCGGTGACGATCTGGGCCAGTAAATTCATGGGTGCTCCGGGTTTATTATTAAGCGACAATTATCGCCGGATTTACGGCAAACAGAAATCGCCATTTTCCCGCGCCAGGTAATACCATTCGCCGCCAGCCACCGCTGCGCTGTCGGGAAACAAAATGCGGCCATCGAACGGCGCCAGCACTGGCGTGCCATCGGCATGCACGCCGATCTGCTCGCCTTTGGCAACGGCATCGAAGCTGGACCATGGCCGCGTGAAGTTGTCGTCGGCCCAGATCTTGTCGATCACCGCCACCATGCTCAGCGCTTGCATCTGGTCCGGCGCGATGGCGGGCGGTGATGGCGCGTCGATCAGGCCGAGGAAGGCCAGGGTGTTGCGGATGGCGCGATAGGCCACTTCGGACGCCTGCGGATCGTCGTGCTGGCCGCATTCGAGCGTGAGTGCATAGCCGCCGGTGCTGCGCATGTACTCGGTGGTGCCCACGCCGAAGCGCAGTTCGGTTTGCTGTTGCTGCGGATCGGGCACGCGGCGTAATACACCGTCGCCGTAAGTGCGCAGCCAGCCATCGACAAAGCGGTGCACGCCAAGCCGGCGCGCCAGTGCGCGTTCCTGCTGTGCATGCTGAAAAGGTTCGCGCGGACCGTCGTTGTTGCGCGGGCCGACCATCACGAATGGTTCACCGGGCGCGTTGAATGAATGCAGGTCGAGCAGCACGTCATGCTGCGCCAGCAGCGGACACAGCCAGTTGGCGAGGTGGTCTTCGTAGTCTTGCGGCGTGCTGGTGGGGAACAGGTGGCGATTCAGGTTGCGGTCGCCGTTGCGCGTGCTGTTGGCATACGCGAGCGGGTTGGCGATCGGGACAAAAGTGACCAAGCCGCTGCGCAGCGACAGCGTGCCGCTGTCGAGTTCAGCCATCACGCGGGTGATGGCCTCGGTGCCGCAGCGTTCGTTGCCGTGGATGGCGCCGGTGACCATCAGGCGCGGGCCGGGCTCGCCGCCAAATTCATGACACTGCGGTATCTGGAAGCGCGTTGGCAGGGTCCGGGTCATCTTTCATTGATTGATGTTTGTATCGGCTATCGTTCGCGGGTGTCGACCGCATTGTCACACACTTCTCGGCGAATAGCGCAGTGAGTTCCCGCAAACACAGCGTGGCTCAACCTTCGGAGTCGTTCTCCACCTGCGGATCATGCATGAAACGGTGGCCTGCGGTCTTGTTGGTGAACTCCAGGTTGAGATTGAGCCAGCAGTTATGACTGCACGAATCGCTGACCGTCAGTAACTTGCCGCTTGTCGAGATTGCCGGAGCACTGATTTGATTGGACTCCTTGGGCGTTACCGTCAGACCACTGAAAACAATGTCTTGACCGAAGGTGTCGACAATCTGAAAATTAATTACCGTATCCTTTTGTACGACCTTAGGAATGCTTGGTTCGCACGTTACGTCATACGTGTCGGCATCCTGATGTTTTTTTACGCGAACCAGAACATTAATGAACGGAGTGGTGGAAATAGACTTTGTCATTGATTTACTTTCTTGGGTAGGTGTAGCAGGGTAGAGTTGAGGTAAGACGGATCTTTATAATCCATGGATGCGAGCTTTGCCTGGGCATCGAAGGCGTCTCTGTTCCTGCCCAGGCAGTAGCTTAATTTTACCCATCTGGTTAATACGTTGAAGTCGCGACTTTGGGCGACCTCAGGTTCCAGTACGGTGCGCGCGATATTGCACTCAGAGAAATAGCTGCGCCCAGGTTCTATCGTTTCTGCGCCAAGCAACACAGCATCAATCCAGGCATAAGTAACAAATTTATCGGTTGGCGAATTTTTATGGAGTTCGGCCAAGGAATTATTTGCCTGTAAAAGCGCTTTCCTGGCTTTAGGCAGATTACCCAGTAAAGAAAAATTAACAGCTTCGCGAAGTTGGGCGCGCGCCAGCGCTATCTTCAGGTTCAGCTTTTTGGGCTCTTTGGCAATTAAATCGTTCAGATTTTTTTGCAGCGTATCCAAACGAGCATTGGTGATTGCGGGTGAGACTGGCGCCAGGTCGGTAGTGATGACGCGCAGTTCCAGGATATGCATGAGCTGTTTCCAAACGCTGTTGCTCGGATCCCGTGCAGACATGTCTATGTGTAGAGCATGGGATGCAGCAGCGCTGTCATGGCTCCCGTTCATGTCGCCCATGGCCTGCCTCAGCTCGGACTTCCTGGCCAAGGTATCCGCCAGTTGTTTTGCCCATTTGGTATCTTCCGGGAACTTTTCACGCAGAACGGTTAATAATTCCAGCTGACGCGCCTGCAGAGAATTTGCCTCGGCTAACTGGCCCGACTGGATTTTTGCACTGGCTTGCCAGGAAAGGCTATCCGCAAGGCTTGCTGCCAGTTGTTTGTCGTCCGGTTTTTTTGCATAGGCCTGCAATTTCAACTCTACCGAGCGAGAAAATTCTTTCACTGCCAGTGGAAGATTATTTTGTCTGAGGGCGACACTTCCCAAACTGTTATGCGCGTAAGATTGCTCGACCCAGCTATCAATCTCGTCAGGCGCGAGGGCAGCGATTCTGTCAGCCAGCAGTCGGTACTGCTCAAAATGGTGCGTGGCCTTGATCCAGTCCCTCTGGTCGAAATAGATCTGCCCGAGCCAGAATGCATTTTCACCGGCAGTCTTGAGAACGCTTCTGTCCGCTGGGCTGCTCTGCAGTACCCGCGTGAGGATTTCGCTGCCGGTTAACAATGCGTTGACAGCGCCGCTGGAGTCTCCCCGGGCATTGCGTACTTCTGCCAGTAATTGCAGGGACTTTGCGCGTTGGGTCAAATCGATATCACTGGTGTTGGTTCTATCGGATACGGACAGGAACGACAGCGCCCTGGTGCTGATCGTATCGAGTAAGTCCAGCTTCCCCAATGGACGCAATTTCTCGACAAATTCGCCCAGCATAAATGTTGTCAAGCCTTCGGCCTCGGCACGATGGGCTTCGGCTTGAACCTGCGCTGTACGCGCTTTCAACCCCAGCACCACCGCCAGCAATGCCAGGCTGGTGATCGTCATCATGATGCCTATCCGCAGCCACTCCGCCCGCCGCGCACCGTTGAGGGACAAATCGATAAAGCTGCGCTCTTCGCCAGTAAAGCTGAACATCGCCGTCTTGACCAGCTCGCGCGCCTGGTTCGCCTGCGTGCCCGACGGCAGCAGCATGTCGCGCTTGCGGCCGCTGTCCTGCCAGCGCCGCGCCTGGGCGCTGATGCGGCTGCGGGTTTGCAGCGCCTGCCGGTGTTCTTCCACCCACGCCACTACGCGCGGCCAGCGCCGCAGCAGTGCTTCGTGGGCGATGCCGAAGGCGGGGGCGCCGCCGTGCAGGTCGCTCACGAATAAATGGGCATCCACCAACCCTTGCACCAGCCTGGTTTCGTCGCCGTTCGACACATCGGACCAGGGCACGCGGCGCGCCGTCACCGTGGCTTCGTCTTCCGCCACCAGCACCAGCCGCGACAGCAACTGCGGGAGGGCCGCGATCTGGGCGGGGCCCAGGCTCGATATCACCTGCTCGGCGCGGGCGCCGATGGCGCCTTCCAGGCCGCCCATCTGGTGGAACGCGGCATGCGTCAATTCGCCCGCCGGGGTGCGCTGGCGGTACAATTCCTGTAGACAGTATTGCAGCAATGGCAGGGTGTCGGGGCCGGCCTTGGCGGCGTGGCACAGCAGGTCGTCCAGCGCCTCGCCGTGCTCGTCCACCGTGTAGCGCAGCTGCGCCACCTGCGCCGGGTGGCGCACGATCTGGGCAATGTCGGCGCTGCCGGGCGGCGCCAGGTCGAAATGGCCGCCGCGCAGCTTCATGTTCATCAGCGCCGGGTAGGCCGTCAGGTGCGGGTAAAAATCGTTGCGGCAGGCCAGGATCAGCAGCATGCAGCCGGAGCGTGCCAGCTGGTCGAGCACATTGATGAAGACGACCCGCTCGGCTTCGGTAATGTGCGGCAACCGGAACACGGCTTCGAAGCGGTCGATGAACACGGCCAGCCGCAGCGCCGGCAATTGCGCCTGCAAATGGGCGATCAAGCCCGGCAAATCCTGCTCCATGTATTGGGCGAGGGCGGTGGCGCTGGTGTTCCGGAACAGCAGCTGGCCATCGATTTCGGCGTCGAGCAGGGTGCTGGCCAGGGTTTCCAGCAGGCCGGACTGGCCCATGTCGGCGCAGTCGATCTGCACGTGATCGGTGATGGCAAGGCCCGCCTCGGCCGGGGCCGCGCCCGCTTTCAGGGCGGGAATCAGGCCGGCCTGGATCAGCGAGGTCTTGCCGGCGCCGGACGGTCCCAGCACCAGCACCATCGCGCAGGCGGCCTGCACCTGGCCCACCACGACCTGCACCAGGCGGTCGACGCTGAGCTTGCGGCCAAAGAAAATCGCCGCGTGTTGTTCCTCGAATGCTTCCAGGCCACGGAACGGCGAGGCATGGGTCCAGCTGCCCTGGCTGACGTCGTCTTCATAGCTGAGCTCGGCAACCAGGCGGTAGCCGCGCTTGCGGATGGTTTCGATATAGCGTGGCTCGGAGGCCGAATCGTCGAGCGCCCGGCGCAGCTGGGTGATGATTTTATGAACCGCGTTATCGCTGGCCGGGGAGTCGCCCCAACAGGCGTCGAGCAGGGTTTCGGCCGAGATTACCGTGTGCGGATGCCGCGCCAAATGTAACAAAACATCCATCGCGCGCGGCTCGATCTGCCGGCTGAGTTCACCCGAGTTGAGCGTATTGGTGGCGGGATCGACACGCCATTGTCCAAAACGGAAGCTCTTATGGTTCAAACTAACCTTCTACGAAAGAAATAAAACGCCAATTAATCAAAGACTTAAGCCAGGGAAGGTTACCGGAAGGCGGTTTTGATGCTGCCCGGGTAAAGTTCTTTCATCGCTGCATCATTTTTGAGAATATAACATTAAGCTGGAGAAACTATTAAACATTCTTCTTCCACTGTTGCGTTAAGTGTGACATCGGCGCGCCGCGCGCCGTTTGCCGCCAGCGCGCCGCACGCCAACGATGTGCATGCCGAACTGCACCGGATCGCGGTCAGCCGTACCTTCGCTCACGCCGGTGTCAGCTGCCAGTTGCTCGACTACCTGGTGCGTCACCGCGACGAGCAGCTCTACAACGCTTACTCGATCGGGGTCGAGGTATTTGGCCGCTCGCCCGCTGACTTCGACCCCGCCGACGACCCCGTGGTCGGGCTGCAACTGGTGCGCCTGCGCAGCAAGCTCGCCCAGTACTACGTCGGCGAGGGACGCGGCAATCCGCTGCGCATCCGCGTGCCGGTGCACGGCTACCGGGTGCGCATCGAGCGGGTCGAGCCTGCGACACTGCCTGGTCCGATGCCACGCCTGCGGTCGGTTCCGGCGCCTTCATCCACCATTCCCACTGGAGCACCCATGGTTGTCCTCACCGGCGTGAAAGCCGCTTTCGAACTGACGCAGCACGCGATATCAATCAAGCAACAGGGGATCGATTTTGCCATTCGCTACTACAGCCATAGCGCGAGCAAGAATTTGTCGATGGCCGAAGCGCGCGCGCTCACCGATGCCGGCATCCACATCGGCGTGGTGTGGGAAACCATCGGCGCCCACCTGCATTCTTTCAGCCGGGCCCAGGGCATGGCCGATGGCGCGGCGGCCTACCTGATGGCGCAGTCGGGCATCACCCAGCCGTCGGGCTCGGCCATCTATTTCGAAGTCGATTGCAATCCCAACTCGGACGATATCGCCGGTCCGATCACGCGCTATTTCGAGGGTATCAACCAGGCGTTCAAGGCGGCACGGCCGGGCGAGCCGGTATACCAGGTCGGGGTGTACGGCTCGGCTGCGTGTTGCGAGGCCATGGTCAGTGCCGGCCTGGCGACGCTGAGCTGGCTGGCGCCGGCGCCGGACAAGACCCAGCCGGCGCCCGATGCGTCGAAGTTCGAGTCGTTCAACCTCAAGCAACTGGCGCCCGCAGTGCTGCCGGTTGACGACGGCCGCCGCATCCACGTCGAGCTGGCGCGCAGCAATGAGGGTTTTCCTACCGGCTTTTTCCAGATTCTTTAATTAAAAACCTAGACCGGCATGTCGATGACGTCGAACGGCGACTGCGTGGAGGCGAGAAAGGCCATCACGCTGCGGGCCCGTTCGCCGATGTCGTCGTGGCGGGTGCCGGCCACCTGGGCGCGCAGGCCGGGGATCACCTCGGTGATGTGGGCGCTGTCGTAGGCGTGTACCAGTTGCACGGCCAGCTCGGTGGCGCGGCCGCGGTTGTGGCGCATGCGTTCTTCCAGCACGGCCAGCAGCGCGCGCTGCATGCGCGGCGTGGGATTGTCGATCTGGCCGAACACCAGCGGCGTGTTGGTGATCGCTTCGCACAGCCGGTGCTCGATCTCGTCGGGTTTGACGTAGGACGCGATGTCGAAGTAGGCGCCGTTCCAGCGCGTGCGCTCATACGGATGGCCGGGCGGGAAGGACGATACGGTTTCAAAGCCGAGCATGTAGCTCAGCTTGCGCAGCCATTTGAGGATTAAGGGATTCATCCGCGTATTTTATCCCGAGACAGCCCGTTTCAATGCTGGGCGGTCCTGGAAAACACGTTCATCACCACCACCCCGGCCACGATCAGCCCCATCCCCAGCAGCGCGGGCGTATCGAGCTTCTGTCCGAACACCAGCCAGCCCACCAGCGCGATCAGCACGATGCCCACGCCCGACCACACCGCGTAGGCGATGCCGATCGGGATGGTGCGCAAGGTGAGCGACAAAAAATAGAAGGCGATGCCGTAGCCGGCCACCACCAGCAGCGATGGCAGCAGCTTGGTAAAACCCGCGCTGGACTTGAGTGCCGAGGTGGCGATGGTTTCCGAAACGATGGCGATGACAAGGAAAAGCCAGTTCTTCATGAGGTGCTCCCGAGGTTGTTGCCGCATTATGCACGGCGCCCCGGGAGCGCACCAGACTGTTCAGAACCGGCAAACTGTGCGCACACGCCGTGCACTACCTTGATCAAGCGTGCGCTTCTTCGCCCAGTTTGCCGCCCCGGAAGTCTTCCACCGCCTGGAACACCTCGGCCTGGGTGTTCATCACGAACGGACCGTATTGGGCGATCGGCTCGTTCAGCGGTTTGCCTGCCACCAGGATCAAACGGCTCGCTTCCAGCGCATGGACGTTGATGCCGTCCGCGCCTTCGGTGTTGGCCAGGATCGCCAGGCGGCCCGCTGCCACGTCCTTGTCGCCCAACCGCACTGCGCCCCGATAGACGAACACGAATGCATTATGCCCGGGGGGCAGCACCTGGCTGAACGATGCGCCGGCCGGTATCTCCACGTCGAGATAAACAGGCTCGGTCACCTCGCGCTGCACCGCGCCCGCCACGCCATGGCTGCTGCCGGCGATGACCTTGACATGGACGCCGGCGGCGGTGACAAAGCGCGGCAGCTCGTCGCCGTTGAAGTCGCGGTACCACGGGTCGCGCAGCTTGTCCCTGGCCGGCAAATTGAGCCACAACTGAAAGCCTTCCATCCTGCCTTCCTGCTGCTCGGGCATCTCGGAGTGGATCACGCCACGGCCGGCGGTCATCCATTGCACGCCGCCGTTGGTGAGCAGCCCCTCGTTGCCGGCGCTGTCCTTGTGGCGCATGCGGCCCTCGAGCATATAGGTCACGGTCTCGAAGCCCCGGTGCGGATGGCTGGGGAAGCCGGCGATGTAGTCGTTGGCTTCGCCGCTGGCGAAATTGTCGAGCATCAGGAACGGATCGAGCCGGCGTTGCAGCGGCTGCGTGACCACGCGGTTGATCTTCACGCCAGCCCCATCCATCACGGACTGGCCGGCCAGCACGCGCTCCACGCCGCGTTCGCGGGTGACGGTATCACTTGCTACGTTGTTCATGGCGCTGCTCCTTTTAACATTGATGACAAAGTCGATTACACCAGCACGGCGTTGATGTCGGCATCGGCCTGCGCCTGCGCTTTTGCTACGGCTTCGGGACCCATGCCCAGGCCTTCCGCGTACACGAACTGGACATCGGTCATGCCCAGGAACGACAGGAACATTTTCAGGTGCGGCAACTGGGTGTCGCTCGGGCCATCGCGGTGCAAACCGCCACGGGCGATCGCGACATACACTTTTTTACCGGTGACCAGGCCGATGGGACCGGTGGCGCCGTATTTGAACGTCACGCCGGCGCGGGCAATCGCGTCGAACCAGGCTTTCAGCTGCACCGTGATGCCGAAGTTGTACATCGGCGAACCGATCACGATGGCGTCGGCCGCCTGCACCTGGGCGATCAGGGCGTCGTCAAGCGCCACCCGGGCGGCCTGTTCGGCGGTGCGCTGGTCGGCCGGGGTGAACAGCGCTTGCAGCGCGGCTTCGTCCAGCACCGGGTGCGGCGTGGCAGCCAGGTCGCGGCGCGCCACGGTGGCGCCGGGATTGGCGGCCTGCAGCTTGGCGACGATGGCGTCGGCCAGGCGGGTCGATTCGGAACCGGTGCTGCGGGCGCTGGAGTTGATTTGCAAGATGTTCATGGTGGGGCTCCTGTATTGGTTGTGCACGTTGTGTGCGGCGATGGAGTTACTTTAATCGTTTCAAAACCAATGCGGAATCCCTTAAAATGGATAACATTCATCCACCAGTGGAACAATCACCATGGATATCGATCCCGCCGACCTGCTGCTGTTTGCCCGCATCGTCGAATGCGGCAGTTTCAGCCTGGCTGCCGAGCGCGTGCAGCTGCCCAAGTCCACCGTCTCGCGCCGCATTTCTTTATTGGAGGCGCACCTGGGCGAGCGCCTGCTCCAGCGCACCACGCGCAAGCTGATGCTCACCGAGTTCGGTTCGAGCCTGCTGGAGCACGCGCGCCGCGTGGCCGACGAAACCGAGGCGGCGGGCGCGCTGGCGCAGCATCGGCAGGGGGCGCCGAGCGGCTTGCTGCGGGTATCGATGCCGGCCGATTTTGCCAACCTGGCGCTGAGCGACATGCTGGCGACGTTCCTGCAAAAATATCCGGCGATCTCGCTGGAGCTGGACTTGTCGCCGCGCCGGGTGGACCTGGTGGCGGAGAACTACGACCTGGCGATCCGCATGGGCGACCTGCCGGATGACGCCACGCTGGCCGCGCGCCGCATCCTGGGCAGTTCGCTGGCGCTGTACGCGGCGCCCGGCTATGCCAGCGTGCGCGGCCTGCCCGAGCATCCCGACGACCTGTTTCGCCACGACATATTGAGCTTGCCGCCACGCTTGAACGGCCTGGTACGCTGGACGCTGGTGCGCGGCAAAGTGCGCTGGGAGCGCGAGTTGCCGGTGCGGGTGCTGGCCAATTCGCCGGAGCTGGTGGTGCGCATGGCCAGCGTCGGTATCGGCATCGGCGCCTCCACCGAGCCGATTGCACGGCCGTACGTGGAGAAGGGGGCACTGGTGCGGGTGCTGCCCGAGTGGTCGTTCCCGCAGGTGACCGCCTGGGCCGTGTTTCCGGGGCGGCGGCTGATGCCGGCCAAGACCCGCGTGTTCATAGATGCCCTGGAAGCAGCGCTAGGGAGCGCCTGAATAGCCTTCAGAGCAAGGCGCAGCGACGCAGCTTTGGAGGTTCTTCAGGCGCTCTCAGTCGTCGACAGCAGCAAAAGCCAGACGCGCGAAGCTGGCCACGCAGGCTACGCCGGCAAATGCTGCGCCCAGCATCAGCGCGTAGCGGGTGCCGTTGGTGGCCGAGATGGTGAAGCAATACGCTACCAGCGCCGCGCCGGTGGCCTGGCCGGTCAGGCGCGAGGTGGCGACAATGCCGCTGGCGCTGCCCGCGCGCGACTTCGGTGCGCTGCCCATGATGGCTTTCAGATTGGGCGCCTGGAAAAAACCGAAGCCGATGCCGCACCACGCCATGCGCCAGCCGATGTCGAACGCGGTGGGCGCCGGCGGCAGCAGCAGCATCGCCACCAGGCCGGAAGACAGCAGCGCCAGGCCGATGCCGCCCAACACGCCGGGCGAATACTTGTCGCTCAGGCGCCCGGCAATCGGCGCCATCACCGCCACCAGCACCGCCCACGGCGTCATCAGGAATCCCGTCTCGATCGGCGAGCGGCCCAGCGTATGCTCGAAGAAGAACGGCAGCGACACGAACGCCAGCCCCTGCGCGGCAAACGTGCACATGGCGGTGAGCGACGACAGCGCGAACAGCGGCCGGCGGAACAGGTCCACCGGCAGCATCGGCGCCGTATGGCCGGCCTGGCGCCGCAGCAGCAGCACGAAAAACAGCACCGTCAGCGCGATCTCCGGCGCCAGCGTATGCCAGTCCTGCAAGTGCGCACCCTCGCCAAACGCCAGGATCAGGAGGCCAAAGGCGAACATGTTATAGACGACAGTGAGCACGTCGATCTTGTGGCCGGCCAGCGCGGTGGCCGGCAGCGCCCGGCGCGCCATGACAATCGCCACGAGCCCCAGCGGCACGTTGATGGCGAACAGCCAGGGCCACGACGCCACCGCCAGGATCAGCGACGCGGCAGTGGGGCCGATGGCAAACGACGTGGCCACCACCAGCGAATTGAAGCCGAACCCGCGCCCGGCCAGCTTGGCCGGGTAGATCGCCCGCAGCAGCGCGGTGTTGACGCCCATCAGCGCCGCGCCGCCCACGCCCTGGAACAACCGGGCGACGACCAGCGACGGCAGCGACCAGGCCAGCGCGCAGGCCAGCGACGCCAGCGTGAACAGGGCCATGCCGAAGATGGCCACCTTGCGGTAGCCGATCACTTCACCGAGCGCGGCAAACGGCAGCAGGGTGGCGACCATCGCCAGCTGGTAGACATTGATGATCCAGACCGAGGCGGCCGGGGTGGCATGCAATTGTTCGGCAATGGCCGGCAGCGCGGTGTTGGCGATTGCCGTGTCGAGCGAGGCCATGCCCACGCCGATGGCGACCGACAGCATGGCCCAGCGCCGCGCATCGGGCGGCAGGCCGTCGCGGTCGGCCAGGGAAGTGGTGGTCATACGAATCCGATGCTTGCTGTGACTGAGCCTGTCATTGTCGCGCAAAATGGCCGCGCCTGCAGGCACTGGCCCGGCTTTACACGGCGCGGATCCGGTAAACACAGCGCAAAGCGTCGGCCAGCATGTGCTGCTCGCGCACGACGCTCACCCCGGGCCCGGCCACTTCCTGGAACAGTTGCAGCTCGGAGCGGCAGAAACCCTGGCAGGTACGGGCCGCTGCGCAGATCGGGCAGTGGTCCTCGATCAGCAGCCAGTCGTCGCCGTCGGCTTCCAGCCTGGCCATATAGCCCTCGTCGTCGCGCACTGCCGCCAGTTGCTGCAAACGCGTAGGCAGGTCGGGCGCAGCGCAGGCCAGCGCATACGCGGCGCGGCTTTCCTGCTCGCGCTGGGCGATCAATTTGTCCAGGCCCTCCTGGCCGAACAGGTCGCGCACCGAGCCGATCAGCTTGATGGTCAGCTGCGCATGGGTGTCGGGGAAGCGTGCATGGCCGGCCGCCGTCAGCACCCAGTTCTGGCGCGGCCGGCCGGCGCCTGCCTGGGCTTCCTGGCGGCCTTCGAGCAGGCCGGCGGCGACCAGTTTTTGCACGTGCTGGCGCGCCGCCTCGCCAGTCATGTCCAGCGCTTTTGCCAGCATGCCCGTGGACACCGGCCCCCGGCTCTTGACGAAATACAGGATGCGCTGGGTGGACGGCGCCGGCACAGCGCCCTCGCTATTATCCAAGTGTTTACTTGTGTAATTCATTTTACTCAACTATGATTCGATCAGTTATACAAGAGATTGCTTGCATAATAGGCTGATGGGGTTGCGCTGTCGAGCATTTCCACGCCTGCATGCCGGCAGACCATGAACCCACGACAGGATCAACCATGCATCTCCATCACACCATCTGGCTGTTTCAACTGATCTGCGCACTGGGCCTGGCCACCTGGCTCAGCCTGGCTGCCCTGAACAACCTGGTCGCTTTCCACGGTTCGGTCTGGGCCGTCGGCAACACCATGCGCATGGACCCGCTGCGCCGCGATCCCACCGTCGAGACCCCGCTGCTGCGCCGCGCCGTCACATCGCTGTGGCTGCACCGGCTGGCGCTGGCCACCGTGCTGGTGCTGCAAGTGCTGGGCGCCTGCGCTGCCTGGCTCGGCGCAGCGCTGCTGTGCGTGGCGGGCCTGCCCGACGCGCGCGCCTGGTTCAACCTGGCCCTGTGCGCGATGGCCGCATTCCTGCTGCTGATGCACCTGGGCGGCTTGTGGTTCGGCTACTGGATCGCCCAGGAAGGCTTGCAGACGACGCACCTGGTGCTGCTGCTGTGGACCCTGGCGCTGTTTTTCCTGTTTAATTTTTAAGGACACCATCATGAACACCAAACTTGCCGGCGCGGGCGCGCTGGCCCTTTCCCTTGCCTTGGCTGCGGCCCTGGCAGGCTATCCGCGCGCCGACGTGCAGGCCGCTGCGGCCAGTGCGCCGCCGGCCACCAAGGTGGCGCTGGCGCCGGTGACGGCCGGTGCGCAGCAGCGCGTGGCCACCGGCGTGGGCGAACTGGAAGCGGTGCGCCAGGTGCAGGTGGCGGCCGAGGCGGGCGGCCGCATCGCCCGCATCGATTTCGAGTCGGGCCAGCAGGTGGCCGCCGGCGCCTTGCTGGTGCAACTGAACGACGCCCCCGAGCAGGCCGCGCTGGTGCGCCTGCGCGCCCAGCTGAAAAATGCCGAAAGCAGCTACGAGCGGGTGCGCAGCCTGGTGGCCGGCAAGGCCGCCACCGAAGAGCAGCTCGACGCCGCGCTGGCCGCGCGCGATGCGGCGCAGGGCGAGCTGCGCCAGACCCAGGCCCTGATCGACCAGAAGGCCATCCGCGCGCCGTTCGCCGGTCGCATGGGGATCCGCAGGGTGCACCCGGGCCAGTACCTCAATCCCGCCGACCCGGTGGCCAGCCTGGTCGATACGTCCGCGCTGCTGGTGAACTTTGCGCTCGACGAGCACAGCGGCGCCGCACTGGCGCCGGGCCAGGACATCGAGGTGCTGGTCGATGCCCGGCCGGGCAAGGTGTACCGGGCCACCATCCATGCCATCGACCCGCTGATTGCGCGCTCGCGCATGGTGCAGCTGCAGGCCACGCTTGGCGGCACGGACAGCGCCCTCAAGGCCGGCATGTACGCCACCGTGCGGGTGGCGCGCGCCACCGGCGCGCAGCAACTGACGGTGCCGGAAACGGCGGTCACGTACAGCGCCTATGGCGACACGGTCTTCCTGGCCGAGCGCAGCACGAAGGCGGGCGCGCCGGCCCTGGCGGTGCGGCGCGTGGCCGTCGCGCTGGGCGACCGGGCCGATGGCAGGGTGGAAATCGTGCGCGGCTTGCGCGCCGGGCAGCAGGTGGTCGCGTCGGGCCAGCTGCGGCTGGCCGACGGCATGGCCGTGCAGGCGGTGGCCAACACGCTCGACCAGGCGCCCGGTAAAGGACGCCCGCAATGACATTTACCGACCTGTTCGTGCGCCGCCCCGTGCTGGCGCTGGTGATCAGCACCCTGATCGTGATGCTTGGCGTGCTGGCGGTAAAGCAGCTGCCGGTGCGCCAGTATCCGACGCTCGAATCATCGACCATTACTATCGCCACCGCCTATCCCGGCGCGTCGGCGGACCTGATGCAGGGTTTCGTCACGCAGCCGATCGCGCAGGCCGTGTCGTCGGTGGAAGGCATCGACTACCTGACGTCGTCGTCGGTGCAGGGCGCCAGCCTGGTCACCGTGCGCATGGAACTGAACCGCGACTCCACCCAGGCGCTCACCGAAGTCATGGCCAAGGTCAACCAGGTGCGCTACAAGCTGCCCGCCGACGCCTTCGATCCGGTGATCGAACGCACGGCCGGCGACGCCACGGCGGTGGCCTACGTGGGCTTTGCCAGCGACAGCGTATCCGCCGCCGCGCTCACCGACTACCTGGCGCGCGTGGTGCAGCCGATGTTTTCCACCATCGCGGGCGTGGCCAAGGTGGAGGTGTTCGGCGGCCAGCAACTGGCCATGCGGCTGTGGATCGACCCGGACAAGCTGGCCGCGCGCGGCCTCACCGCCGCCGACGTCGCCGACAGCGTGCGGCGCAATAACTACCAGGCCGCGCCGGGCAAGGTGAAAGGGCAGTACGTGGTGTCGAACCTCAGCGTCGATACCGACCTGGCCAGCGTGGCCGGCTTTCGCGAGATGGTC
The DNA here is from genome assembly GCF_034479515.1 of Duganella zoogloeoides. Taxonomy (NCBI): domain Bacteria; kingdom Pseudomonadati; phylum Pseudomonadota; class Betaproteobacteria; order Burkholderiales; family Oxalobacteraceae; genus Duganella; species Duganella zoogloeoides. The sequence continues at coordinate 3,465,036 of NZ_CP140152.1, read as the reverse complement.
GTCGGCAAAGGCAATGGCGGGGCGCTGGTGCGCCTGAAGGACGTGGGCACGGTGGAGCTGGGCGCGGCCTCGAGCGACACCAGCGCCAGCATGGACGGCGTGCCGGCCGTGCACCTGGGCGTGTTTCCCACGCCGGGCGGCAATCCGCTGGTGATCGTCGAGGGCATCCGGCAGCTGCTGCCCGAGATCGAAAAGACCCTGCCGCCCGGGGTGAAGGTGGAGCTGGCGTTCGAGACCGCGCGCTTCATCCAGGCATCGATCGACGAAGTGGCGCGCACGCTGATCGAGGCGCTGCTGATCGTGGTGGTGGTGATCTATCTCTGCATGGGATCGCTGCGGTCGGTGCTGATCCCGGTGGTGACGATTCCGCTGTCGATGCTGGGCGCGGCCGCGCTGATGCTCGCCTTCGGCTTCAGCATCAACCTGTTGACGCTGCTGGCCATGGTGCTGGCGGTGGGCCTGGTGGTGGATGACGCCATCGTGGTGGTGGAAAACGTCCACCGCCACATCGAGGAAGGCAAGACGCCGGTGGCGGCCGCCCTGGCCGGTGCGCGCGAAGTGGCGGGTCCGGTGGTGGCCATGACCATCACGCTGGCGGCGGTGTACGCGCCGATCGGCATGATGGGCGGCCTGACCGGTGCGCTGTTCAGGGAATTCGCCCTCACGCTCGCTGGCGCGGTGGTGGTGTCGGGCGTGGTGGCGCTCACGCTGTCGCCGGTGATGAGTTCCCTGCTGCTGCAACCGAAGCAGAACGAGGGCCGCATGGCGCGCGCGGCAGAACACTTTTTCGGCGGCCTCGCGCGCCGTTACACGTATTTGCTGGAGCGCTCGTTGCAGCGCCGCTGGCTCGGCGGCGGCGTGGCGCTGGTGGTGATGGTGAGCCTGCCGTTTTTGTACCTGATGCCGCAGCGCGAGCTGGCGCCGTCCGAGGACCAGGCCAGCGTGCTCACCGCCATCAAGGCGCCGCAGCACGCCAGCCTCGATTACGTCCAGCGCTTTTCGTCCAAGCTCGATGGCATCTACCGCAGCATGCCGGAAACCGCGTCGCGCTGGATCATCAACGGCAGCGACGGGCCGGCGTCGAGCATCGGCGGCATCAACCTGACGCCGTGGGGCGAGCGCGCGCGCAGCGCCGCCGTGGTGCAGGCCGAATTGCAGCAGGCGGCGGGCGACGTGGAGGGCACCAGCATCTTCGCCTTCCAGCTGGCGCCCCTGCCGGGATCGAGCGGCGGCCTGCCGGTGCAGATGGTGCTGCGCAGCGCCCAGGATTACGCCACCGTGTTCCGCACCATGGAAGACATCAAGCAGCGCGCCCGCGCCAGCGGCCTGTTCGCGGTGGTGGACAGCGATCTCGATTACAACAACCCGGTCGTGAAAGTGCGGGTGGACCGCAGCAAGGCCGGCAGCCTGGGCATCGGGATGGAGGACATCGGCCAGTCGCTGGCGGTGCTGGTGGGCGAAAACTACCTGAACCGCTTTGGCCTGGACGGCCGCGCCTACGACGTGATCGCCCAGAGCCCGCGCGAGCAGCGCCTGACGGCGCCGGCGCTCACGCGCCAGTTCGTGCGCGCCGGCGACGGCAGCCTGGTGCCGCTGTCGAACGTGGTGTCGGTCGCGCAGGAAATCGAGCCGAACCGGCTCACCCAGTTCAACCAGCAGAACGCGGCCACGTTCCAGGGCGTGCCGGCGCCCGGCGTTACGCTGGGCGACGCCGTGGCGTTCCTCGACGGCGTGGGCAAGACGCTGCCGCCGGGCTTTTCCTACGACTGGCAGTCGGATGCGCGCCAGTTCGCCACCGAAGGCAATGCGCTGCTGATGGCGTTCCTGGCGGCCGTGGTGGTGATCTACCTGGTGCTGGCGGCGCAGTACGAAAGCCTGCGCGATCCGCTGATCATCCTGATCACGGTGCCGCTGTCGATCTGCGGCGCTTTGATACCGCTGGCGCTGGGCTGGGCCACGGTCAACATCTACACCCAGATCGGGCTGGTGACGCTGATCGGCTTGATCAGCAAGCACGGCATCCTGATGGTGGAATTTGCCAACGAACTGCAGGTGCACGAGCAGCTGAACCGGGTGGACGCCATCGTCAAGGCCGCGCGCCTGCGCCTGCGGCCGATCCTGATGACCACGGCTGCCATGGTAGTGGGCCTGGTGCCGCTGCTGTTCGCCTCGGGCGCCGGCGCCAACAGCCGTTTCGGCCTGGGCGTGGTGATCGTCTCGGGGATGGTGGTGGGCACGCTGTTTACGCTGTTCGTGCTGCCCACCATGTATGCGTTTTTGGCCCGCAACCACGCCGCCTCGGCAACCAAGGAACCTTCATGATCACACATCGCCGTACCGTACCTGTATTGTTCGCGCTGCTGGCCGGCTGCGCTGTCACGCCGCCGCATGCCACGCCCGATACCCCGGTCATCGCGCTGGCCAGCCCGCAGCAGGAACGTTTTGCCGCCGGCCAGGGCGTTACCGGCAACGCCGCCTGGTGGACTTTTTTCGATGATGAACGCCTGGCGCAACTGGTCGACCGGGCGCTGGCGCACAACCACGATATCGCGCGCGCGCAAGCGAGCCTGCTTGCTGCACGCGCGGTATTCGACGAGCGGCAGCTGGACCGGTTGCCGGCGGTAACCGGCCGCGCGCAGTGGCAGCGCAGCGTGGAGCAGGTCACGCCGCAGGCGCGCGGCGCCACCGCCGCCAGCCGCGTGGGTCTCGATGCGCAATGGGAGATCGACCTGTTCGGCCGGCTGGCGCACCTGAGCCGCGCGGCGCAGGCCCGGGCCGACGCCGCACAAGCGGACCTGCGCCAGGCGCGCCTGGTGATCGCGGCCGACGTGGCGCGCAACTATTACGAAGCGCTCGGTTACCAGCAGGAACTGGCGCTTGCCGCCGCCGATATCGCGAGCTGGCGCGAGACGGTGGCGCTGCTGTCGGCCCGTATTGCCGCCGGCAGCGGCCTGCCGGAAGAGTTGCAGAACGCCTCGGCCAACCTGGCGCGCAGCGAGGCCGAGTTGCCGGCCCTGCAGGCAGGATTGCAGCGGGCGCAGTACCGGCTCGATGTCCTGCAGGGCAGGGCGCCCGGCCCCACCATGTTCGCCCCGGGTGCCTGGCAGCGCGCGCCGCTGGCCGGCCAGCTGCCGCTGGGCGACGTCAATGCCCTGATCCGGCAACGGCCCGACGTGGTGCGCGCCGAACGCCTGCTGGCCGCCGCGAATGAGGAAGTGGGCGCGGCGACGGCGGACCTGTATCCGCGCCTGGGTCTGGGCGGCTTCGTGGGCTTTTTCGCGCTGCGCGGCAGCAGCGTGTTCGATGCCGGGGCGCGCGCGTTCGAGGTAACCCCGGCGGTCACGCTGCCGGCGCTGCACATCGGCAGCGCCAGGGCCAGGGTGCGCGCCACCGGGGCCGAGGCGCAGGGCGCGCTGGCAGGGTACCGGCAGGCGCTGTTGCTGGCGCAGGAAGAAGTGGAAAATGCGGTCACCCGGCTGGTGGAGAACCAGTCGCGGCTCGCGTCGCTGGCGCAATCGGCCAGCCACGGCGGCGCCGCGCTCGGCATCGCCAATACCCGGTTCGCGGCCGGCGCCGGCAGTTACCAGTCGGTGCTGGAAAACCAGCGCGCGCTGCACGCGATCCGGCGCGCCGCACTGCAGGCGGAAACCGCCTCGTATGTCGAGGCGATCTCACTGTACCAGGCGCTTGGCTGGGGCACGGCGTTGTGATGGGTCAGGAAGTGCAGGTCCGGTTCGACGCCTGCAAATCGGCACAGGCCTGGTCCAGTGCCGCTTCTACTTCCCCCAGCATGTGCTCCACGTGGTCGATGCGGCCGGCGTTCGCTTCCGCTTCCAGTTCCGCGCACAGCGCGTGCAGGTGGTTGGAACTGAGGTAGCCGGCGCTTCCCTTCAGGGCGTGGATGGCGGCGGCTGCCGCCTGCGCGTTCCCGGCGCTGACCGCCGCGCGCGCGGTGCGCAGGCGGCGCGGCGCTTCGTCGAGGAAGGCGTCGGTAATGCGCTGCAAATGCTTGTGCGACAGGCCGGCCAGCGGCATGATCTGCACCGCCTTGCCGGCGCCGGAATCTTCACCGCAGGCCGCCGGCGCCACGCCGAACTGGGCGTCGAGGTCCGCATGGCAAGCGGACGGCAGCTGCGCCGGATCGACCGCACGCAGCGGACGTCCACGGGCCAGGTGCAGGGCAATGATCTTTTCGATCTGGTCGTACAGCAGGCGTTCATCGACCGGCTTGCTGAGGAAGCCGTCCATGCCCACGCCGAGGTAGCGCGCGCGGTCATGGTCGCTGGCGTTGGCGGTGAGGGCGATGATCGGAATGCCGGCGTCGCGCATGCGGTAGTCCTCGTTGCCGCCGGCGCGGATCAGGCGCGTGGCCTGTTCGCCGTCCATCATCGGCATGCGCCCGTCCATCAGCACCAGGTCGTAGTCCGATTCGGCCAGTGCATGCAGCGCCTGCAGGCCGTTTTCCACGATACGGATGTCGTGGCCCATGTTCTCGAGCAGCGTGCTGACGATGATCTGGTTGGTGCGCACGTCCTCGGCGCACAGGATGCGCAGGCGGTAGGCGTGGTACTCGCGGTGCGGGCCCGTGTCCGGACCGGCCAGCGGCGCGGCGCCCACCGCCAGCGGCAGGGTAAAGCTGAAGGTCGAGCCCACGCCCACCCGGCTTTCGGCGGCGATGGCGCCATCCATCAGCTCCACCAGCTCCTTGCAGATGGCCAGTCCCAGGCCGGTGCCGCCGTAGCGGCGCGTGGTGGAATGATCGGCCTGTTCGAACTTCTGGAACAGGCGCGGCAGGGTGTCGGGCGGGATGCCCGGGCCGGTGTCGATGATTTCGAAGCTGACGCTGGTGAGACCGGCCACCGGATCGAGCGCGGAGGCATGCAGCCGCACCTCGCCCCGGTCGGTGAACTTGATGGCGTTGCCGAGCAAATTGAGCAGGATCTGGCGCAGCCGGGTGGGGTCGCCGCGCACGAAGCGCGGCAGGTCCGGCGCCAGTTCGCAGCGCAGCAGCAGGCTCTTGGCGTCGGCCTGGCCTTGCAGGATGCCGATGGCGTCGTCGATCAGCGCGATCAGATCGAAGTCCACGGTTTCGATCGACAGGCGGCCGGCGTCGATCTTGGAAAAATCGAGGATGTCGTTGAGGATGGCCAGCAGCGACTCGCTGTTTTGCAGGCCGATGCGCAGGTATTCCTCGGTCCGGCCGCGCACCGACTGGTCGCGCATGGCAAACTTGATCATGCCGATCACGCCGGCCAGCGGGGTGCGGATGTCGTGGCTCATGGCCGACAGAAAATCGATGCGGTGGCGGCTCACCACCTCGGCGTGTTCCTTGGCCTCGGTCAGTTCGGCCGTGCGCTCCTGCACGCGTTGTTCCAGGGTGTTGCGCAGCAGGCGAATCTGGTCGGCCAGCGCAAACGCCAGCAGCACGCCGTCGAGCGTGCCGCCCAGCAGCGTGAAGAGCTGGGCGTTGGTCACCAGCGCCGGGATCAGGCCCACGTTGGCCGGCAGGATCAGCAAACTTGGTAACAGCAGCGCCAGGAAGCCGAGCACGAAGAAGCGCGCCGGCTGGTAGCCCCGGCGCCACACCACGATGCCGGTCACCAGCGCCATCGACACCCAGATCGCAATGACGACGGTGGCGATGGTGTGGGCGTAGCTGAGCGCCAAAAAGCACGAGGGCAGCGTCAGCAGCGGCAGCACGATGTTGACGCGGCTGAGCAGGAACAGGCGCGGCGCGGTCTCGCGCAGGCGCAGGAAGCTGGTGTAGAACAGGGTGCTGATCACCGGCAGCAGGAAGAACGGCACGTAGTGCCAGTGCAGGTTGTGCCAGTCGAACATGTCGGCCGACAGGTGGAAGGTCATGCCCCAGGCCACCGCGTAGCACAGCACGTACAGCGAGTAGTACAGCGACGAGCGGTCGCGCGTGATCGAGTAGATGAAGAAATTGAACACCGTGAGCGCCAGCAGCGCGCCGATGGAGCCGATGATCATGACGTTTTCGCGCGCCACCAGGCGCTGGTAGTCGCTGCGCGGCAGCGCGGTAAACATGGGCGTGCGCGCGTAATAGGGACTGGAGAAGCGGATCAGCACGGGGTAGCTCTTGCCCGGTTCGAGCTGCACGTCCTTGCCGTAGTGGAGCAGGTAGTCGTGCGGCTGGCGGTAGCCGGTTTTCAGCAGCCGCACCGTGCCGTCGGGCTGGTACAGGTAGATATCGACCACGTCGATCAGGGTGTCGTTGGGATCGATGACCCAGTCGGTCAGCACGCCGTCGTTGCGCAATTCGGCCACCAGCCAGTAACCGCCGCCCAGCAAATCCACCTTGTCCGCAGGCCGCAGGCCGGCGACCAGTGCCGGCAGCGCACCGGCATTGGCCGGCGCCAGTTCGCCTTCGTCCAGGTAGAGCTTACCGGTGCGGGCGATATCGGCGCCGGCGTGGGTGAGCGGGATCGTTGACAACGGCAGCGCCTGCGCGCGCCCCGGACCGGCAATGCACAGTGCGGCCAGCAGCAGCGCCATGATGCGTAACAACAGCAGCGGCGACGACAGGTGGCGGGGGACTTGGCCCGCAAAGGCGCTCAGCGCGTGGTACATCTTGCAAGCTTCGGTTATTGATATGTAGGGATGTCGGCCGCCGTTGCGGAGGCAGGAATTCGGTCATTTTATACGAGAACATGTTGTTTTCAGAAAATATGATGTAGTTGTGACATAACTACGTCGATCGTGACCGGAGCCAGTAGGCGCAAGGGCTGCGTGCGAACTACGTCCGCACGTGGGCGAAACGTGGGCGAAATCTCGCAAAACTATTTGGTAAGGGTTTTCTTCATCTCGCCCGGCACATCCAGACGTCGCCAGATTTTGGGGAAGTGATTGAGAGGCCAAACGCTCCCCCCTTTGTGCAAGCTCGACGAGCCGCTTCACGTGGTCGGGTACCGCATGCGCGGTATCTACGATCGTGGCCTGGCGCTACCGCGCCGCCAGCTTGTGGATCGACCATCCTATGCCAGCGAAGGCAAGCTGACGATCGGCGGCGCCACGGACGAGCGCCTCGTCTCTGTTCAGCGATGGCCAGCCCCTCATTTACCACGCGCTCGGTGGCGCGGTCTGGGCGTGCATAGTGTTCGTGCGAATCCACGCGATCACCGTCCTCGATAGGGTAGCGTGATCGAAACATATATGGGCAGACTCAGTTGAGTGACATCACGAAAAAAAATATCCTCCATCGTCATTTCGATGGACACCCGTACAACGTTGGGTTTGGAATTTCCTCCGCAATTACTCTGCACGCAGTCGATCGCAATGAAAGGCTTCGACGGCCCTGGATTTAACTCGGCCGTCATCGCGCCAATAATCTCCTTGGCAACTGAGATGGCGACGGGCGCCTTCGTTGTGTTGAGCATATCGCCCAGGGGTACTTTCGACATGAAGGTGGCAGCACTAGTAGCCGCCGCATGGGCGACGCTGTAATGGTAGCAATATCGCCCGAAGTAGAGCGGGAACGCCAGCATGACCAAGAGCAGCGGCAATACCAGGCAGAACTCGACTGCCGCCAGTCCCTGCGTAGGTCGTTTGCACTGTTGATGTTTTGCCACGCTCGCCCCTGTAAGTTGTCGGTATCAAACCAAACGATGGCAGGTCGCCGACAGTGGGTTTTGATCTACGTCTTGAGATGGCGGTACGTGTGCACTATATCGGGAAACGTGGGCGAAATTTGGGCGGAAACCCAGACCAGATCAGACCATTCCAGCCATAGTAGAAATCCAATGCTCTGGGACTAATGCGGTCTGTAGGGTTTTGGACGCGTCTCGAAGTCTTCATTGGCATTGTGACATAACGATGCGACAGCTATCATCACGGGTTCCAGCCTTTACCGAGCACCCACATGTTAATTTCGCCAGAACAGTTCATCGGTTTTCTCAGCGCCGCCTTGCTGATTACGATCTCGCCCGGGCCCGACAACCTGATGGTGCTCAGCGTGGGCGTCTCGCGCGGCCGCCGCCAGGGCATGGTGTTCGGCATCGGCTGCGCGCTGGGCTGCCTCAGTCACACGGTGCTGGCCGCACTGGGCGTGAGCGCGCTGATCGCCGCTTCCCCGACAGCGTTTGGCGCCTTGAAGATCATCGGCGGCGCCTACCTGGTGTGGCTCGGCATCGGTGCATTGCGCAGCCGGGGCGGAGCGCGCGTGGCGCAAGCCGGCCTGCCTGACGAAAGCCTGGGGCGGCTGTTCGTCAAGGGGTTGTTCGCCAATGCCATCAATCCCAAGGTGGTGCTGTTCTTCCTGTCGTTCTTGCCGCAGTTCGTGGTGGCCGAACGCGGTGATGCCAGCTGGCAGACGGCGCAACTGGGCTTGCTGTTCACGGTGCAGGCGGCGGTGCTGTTTTCGCTGCTCGGCTATTTTTCCGGCGCAGTGGGGGCGTGGATCAATCGCCACCCCGGCGCCGGGATGTGGATGGACCGGGTGGCGGGGGCAGTATTCGTGGGCCTGGGATTAAAACTGATTATTTCGAGATAGCGCGTGTTGATGTCATCACGCCGTCATGTTGAGGGGAGATACTGCACTTGCTCTTTCAAGTCTCTCCCGATTTGAAACCTTTCAGCCCGCGCCGTTTGTGCCGCGGGCTTTTTTTTATCGCGCCGTTATTTCGCCACCACGGTGAAGCGCAGCTCCATCCGGTCTTCCACCGCCATGGCGCCGCCCATCACCGAGAACGGCACCAGGCCGAAATCGGTCTGCTTCAGATCGACCGTGCCGCTCACCGTCAGGGTATTGCCTTCGCGGGCGAACACCACCGGGATCTGGTACGCGCGTGTGACACCGTGCAGGGTAATGGCCACGCCCAGCGGCTGGTCGTCGGCAATGCGTTCGGCGCGCACGGTGACCAGCGGATAGCGGTCGGCGTCGAGCACCCTGGTCAGCATATTGGTGCGGGTGCCGGCGACGGCTTCCGGTGAAGGCTGCTTTTCCAGCCCCGCGACCTGGCGCAGCGCCGGTTCGTCCACCGTCATCTGGTCGAGGCGGAACTGGAACTGCGCGCGATTGTCGGTCGGCGTGACGGTGCCGGTGATAGTGCGTGCGGCCACCACATGGTCGTGGCCCAGGCGCGCCAGCACACCGCCGCGCCGCACGGTGACGGCGATCAGCGAGTTGGCGCTGTCGATGGCGAGTGCCCCCGCTGCTGGAGCGGCTGGCGGCGCCGGCTCGGCCGGTGGCGCCTGCGTGATCGTCGCCGGCGCGGTGGCGGGCGTGGAAGGCGGCAGCGGCGAGCAGGCGGCCAGCGCCACGATGAACGGGGCCGCCAGCAGGTACGCGCGCAGTGGTGATGTCGATAACATGGTTGTGTGCATTGTAGTATCCGTCATTGGCTCGTCATATTGCCCGATTATGATGCGTAGCGCTGGTCCCAGCATCTTCCAGCTGGTCGCCGTGTCCAGGTTGGCACGGGATTTCACGGAACATCGCTCAGCGGGCTTGCCGGTGGCCTGTAACACCGGCACCAATTCAATCATCTCAATGCCCCCTCCAACGGCAGGCTTCATCAAGTTTAATGAAGTCCTAAGCCTGTCTTTTCGATTAACTGGCAAAGTAATACCTGTAGCGCGCGGTTAAACCAAGCGCCCGGCTGCCGGACCTTCATTCCGGCACAAATTCAGTCCAGGCGGCGCAGACCAGCCGCCGGACCACCGGCCATCCCCACGCTTTCGAGCGTTTTGCAACCAGCATCACCTCACGGTGGCGCTGGTTTTTTTTTGATGGTGGGGGCTCGCAAACCTACTGCGCGGCCCGCTATCGCCTATCCGTTGCTCAGCGTACCTCCGTACGCTTGCGCTACTCAAGACGATATCGGGCCGCTCGCTACGGTTTGCGAGGCCTCAGACGCTTCAGCGATGGTGCGCCAGCCAGGCGTCGATTTCTGGCAGCCGCTCCTTGCGCACCTTGACGCGGTACTCGATCGAGGCGATCGCGATCTTGACGTCGCCGCGCGCGTCGGCGGCCAGGTGCTGGTCGGCGTAGGTGTTGAGCTTGGCCACCATGGCCGGATCGGCCGAGCGGCGGGCCAGGCCGGGGAAGAAGCGGCTGCGCGACGTGGCGTCGATCTTCTGTTCCACCTGCTCGCGGTGCGCCACCGCGTAGTCGAACGCCAGGTCCGGATGCTGGTTGGCGACGTGGCTGATCATGCTGGCGCTGTTGGTGGCGCCGGCTTCGTCGGTCAGCGCCAGGTCCAGCGCGCGGCGGGCCAGTGCCGGGTTGCGGCTGGAACCGAGCAAACCGTATTGCTCGGCCTTGACCATGGCCGATGTTTCGGCGCGCGCCTCGGCCAGCAGCGCATCCCAGGTCGCTGCATCGGCGTTGGCGGCGATCACGCCCAGGATCGGACGGCGTAAGGTCACCGGCATGGCGTCCTGGTCGCTGTGGCGCAGCGCATAGCGGCGGCGCGCTTCGGCCAGCACGCCAGCGTCACCCATGTCGCCGAGGGCGGCGATCAGCGTGGCGCGCAGGTTGGCGACAGGTGCGGCCTCGCCGGGGACGGCTGTCCAGCCTACCCGCGCGAGCACCGGCGCCAGGCGCGCACGCGCAAAGCTGTCGAAGGCGGCCCGCTGTTCCGGCTTGCCCTCGTAGCTGGCGTGCAGGCCGGCCAGCGTGCCGGCGATGTCTTCCCACACCTGAGGCGCGGCTGCCACCGGCGTGGTGGCCACCAGTTCCAGGTAGCCGGGCGCCGGCATGTGGCCGGACATGCCCAGCGCGGCGGCATCGGCCAGCAACCCCATTTGATCGATGGCCGGCAGGTGGGCGAAGCGCCCGGCCAGCGCGGCAAAGCCCTTCGGCGTATAGAGCGTGCGGTAGTAGCCGCTCTGGCCGGCGTTGACCAGCACCGCGCCGCACTCGGGCAGGGTGATGGTGGCCTTACCGCCGGCAACCACCGTGCGCACAGTGGCGCCGCCCACGGTCCCGGCGATGACCGGCACGCGCCAGCTCAAAGGTTTACGGGGGGTGTCGTCCTTGGCGAATTCACCCTGGGTGAGGGCGACGGTGGCCTTGCCGTTCCTGCATACGGCATCAGCCACGCGGATCAGCGGCACGCCCGGTTGCAGCGTGAAGTCGTGGGCGATGGCGGTGACCGGCTTGTGCGCCGCCTTTTCCACCTGGCGCCACAGGTCGTCGGACACCGTATTGCCGTATGCATGCCTGGCGATGTACGCGCGCACGCCGTTGCGCCAGGCGTCCGTACCCACGTATTCTTCCAGCATGCGGATCACCGCTTCGCCCTTCTGGTAGGTGATGTTGTCGAAGGCCTGGCTGGCCTGTTCCACGGTAGCGATGCGCTGTATCACCGGGTGGGTGGAGGCCAGGGCGTCGCTGGCCATCGCGCCTTCGCGCGTGTGCACCGCGCGCAGGTGCCAGTCCCATTCCGGGTGCAGGCGCGCGGTGGTGCGTGATTCCATCCACGATGCAAAACCTTCGTTGAGCCACAGGTCGTCCCACCAGGCCATGGTAACCAGGTTGCCGAACCACTGGTGGGCGATTTCGTGGGCGGCGGTGACAAACACCCCTTCGCGGTCTTCCTGGGTGGCGGTGCGCGGGTCGAGCAGGATCGCGTATTCGAAGGTAAAGATGGCGCCCCAGTTTTCCATGGCGCTGAAGAACTGGCTCTGGCCCGGCGCGCCGATATTGTCCAGTTTTGGCAGCGGGTACTTGACGCCGAAGTAGTCGTTATACTCGCGCAATACGGCGCGCGACGAGTCGAGCGCGAACTGGGCCTGGTTCAGCGTGCCGGTTTGCGTGATCACGCCGATCTCGGTGCCGCCTTCGGACGTGGTGGCGCGCTCGAATTCACCGAGGCCGAAGAACAGCAGGTAGGTGGACATCTTCGGCGACGTGGCAAAGCGCACCAGTTCGCGCCCGTCGGCCAGCGTGGTGGTCGCTGCCACCGGCATGTTCGACACCGCCATCTGGCCGGCGGGAATGGTCGCCTCCAGTGCGAACGTGGCTTTATAAAACGGCTCGTCCCATGACGGGATCACGCGGCGCGCCTCGGAGTTTTCAAACTGGGTGTACAGCGCCCGCCTGGCTGCGCCGCCGTTCTGGTAGTCCAGCGCGAACAGGCCGGCGGCCTGGGTGCCGATCAGGCCCGTGTACGCCAGTTGTAGCTGGTAGCTGCCCGGTTGCAGCGTGCGGCCGAAGCGGAAGGTGGCGGTTTGCTGGTCGGCGTCGAGGTCGATGGCGGTAGCCGCTTGTGGCGGCTGGCCGGCGCCGGCGCTGAGCGCAGCGCTGGAAAATGCCAGGTCGGCGGCATTGAGCACCAGGCGGTCGGTCGCCTGCGTGATATCGAGCGAGATGACGACGCTGGCGCTGAACGTGCGGCTGGCGGCGTCCGGCGTGAGCGACACCGCGTAGTGCGTGGGCGCGGCATTGCGCGGGAGCTGGGTAGTCTGTTGCGCGGCTGCCCTGGATTTGGTCGCTGGTCCTGCCTGCGCTGCATGGGTGAGGACAGGGCCCAGGGCCAGAGCCGCCGTCACGGCGATCGACATCAAACTGCGTTGCATGGTTTTCCTTGTAATGGTTAATTCAGCCAGACCCTGAGCAGCGACAGCAGTTGCCCCACATCGACCGGCTTGCTGATGTAGTCCGACGCGCCGGCGGCGATGCATTTGTCACGATCGCCCTTCATGGCCTTGGCGGTAAGCGTAATAATCGGCAGCGAACGGAACCTGGCGATGCGCCGGATCGCGCGCATCGTGTCGTAGCCATCCATTTCCGGCATCATGATGTCCATCAGGACGATCTCGATGGACGGATCGCGCTCCAGCACCGCGATGCCATCGCGGCCGTTTTCTGCGAATGATACCTGCATCTGTTGGCGTTCGAGCAGCGACGACAGGGCGAAGATATTGCGCACGTCGTCATCGACGATCAGCACACTGCGCCCGGCCAGGCTGCCCTCGGCTTCGTGGATATCTTCGAGCATGCGGCGCTGGGACTCGGACAGATTGGCCGGTGACCGGTGCAGGAACAGCGCGGTCTCGTCGAGCAGACGTTCGGGCGTGCGCGCTTCCCGGATCACGATGCCGTTGGCGCCGCGTTCGAGGCGGGCGAGCCGGTCGAGCTGCTTGCGATCGATGTCGCCAGCGGTGTTGACCACCAGCGGCAGGTCGCGCAGCGCGCGGTCGGCAGCGATGGCGCCCAGCAGTTCGAAGCCGCTCATGTCGGGCAGCGCCAGGTCGAGCACCATGCAGTCGAAGCGCCGCGTGCGCAGTGCTGCCAGCGCGGCCATGCCGGTATTTACGGCCACGATGTCCAGGTCGGCGGCGCCGAGCAGCGCCACGATGGCGTCGCGCCCGGTGGCGTCGTCAGTCACCACCAGCAGGCTGCGCTGCATGCGCGCAAGAAAGGCGCGGATGCGCGCGAACAGGTCGCGCAGCGCTTCGCGGTCGGCCGGCTGGTACTGGTACAGATTCAGGTAGAGGTACAGATAGGACTGGGCTCCCAGGCGCAGCGCCTGCTGCCGGTCGCGTTCCTGCTCGCGACGGTTGGACACTGCATGCACGGGAATATGGCGCGTGCCCGGATCGCGTTTCACGCGTTCAAGCACGGTCAGGCCGTCGATGTCGGGCAGGTCGAGGTCGAGCAGGATGGCCGAGGGCAGGTAGTCGCGCGCCAGGCTCAGGGCCGAGTCGCCGTTGGGGGTCACCACGCCCTTGAAGCGATGAGCGCGCGCCAGGTCCAGCAGCATCGCGGCAAGCCGCTCGTCGTCGGTGATGATCAGCACCGACGGATCGCCTGGCGCCAGCAGTGCGCGGTCGTCGTGGTAGTCGATCTCGTCTGCCGATTCCTCGTGGAGCAGCTCCGGCAGTTCCACGACTTGCATTGCCACGGCCCTGGGCGCCGGCGCCGGTTCCAGTGCGGGTTCGGACGCAACACAGCCGGCCCGATACCATGGCAGGAACAGGGTAAACGTGGAACCGCCGCCCACCACCGACTCTACCCGGATCTCGCCGCCCAGCAGGCGCGCCAGTTCGCGCGAGATCGACAGTCCCAGGCCGGTGCCGCCGTACTTGCGGGCGGTGGAGCCGTCGGCCTGCTGGAACGCCTCGAAGATCAGTTGCAGCTTGTCCGCGACGATGCCCACGCCGGTGTCGGTGACGGCAAACGCCAGCACCGCATCGGCGCGGCACAGGGCGGGCAGGTCGCTGGAATAGCCGCCGTCGGCCAGCCCGATCGTCAGCGCCACGCGGCCGTGGGAGGTAAACTTGAACGCGTTCGACAGCAGGTTTTTGAGGACCTGCTGCAGGCGCGTGGTGTCGGTCATCAGGGCGGCGGGCAGGTCGCCCTGCAGTTCGATCGAAAAATCCAGGTGCCGGGCCTCGGCCATGTGGCGGAAGGTGCGCTCGACATACTGGTGCAGGTGCTCGAACCGGTATTCGGAAAACTCGAGCGTGACCGTGCCCGATTCGATCTTGGACAGGTCGAGGATGTCGTTGATGAGGGTGAGCAGGTCGGAGCCGGAGCCATGGATGGTGCGGGCGAATTCCACCTGCTTGTCCGACAGGTTGCCGTCCGGGTTGTCGCCCAGTTGCTGCGCCAGGATCAGCAGGGAATTGAGCGGCGTGCGCAGCTCGTGCGACATATTGGCCAGGAACTCGGATTTGTACCTGGACGACAGCGCCAGCTGGGTGGCCTTTTCCTCCAGTGCCAGCTTGGCCTGCTCGACCTCGATGTTCTGCTCCGACAGCAGCCGCGCCTTTTCCGCCAGTTCCTGGTTGGTCTGCCGCAGTTCCTGCGCCAGCGATTGCGACTGCGTGAGCAGGGCGCCGGCCCGGCTGTCGGCATCCATTTTTTCGCTGGCCGCCATGATCTGGTTGAGCGTGTCCGCCACCTGGCCGGCCACCCCGGCGCCGCCGGACGGCATGCGGGCGGAAAAATCGCCGTTTTTCAGGGCTGTCAGCGTTTGCAGCAACAAGCCGGCGTCAAGCCGGTCGTCCGGACCGGTCATGGGATTCACCGCTGGGTCAGATGCAGCGCCACGCGCACGCCGCCCACGCGCGCTTCGACCAGGCCCGGTCCGGTCACGTCCACCGGCGCCGTCAGCGTCCCGGTGGTGATGACCGCGCCGCGCGGAATTGTGATGCCACGGCGGGCGAACTCGCTCCACAGGAAGGCCACTGCCGCGAAGGGCTCGGTGCGGTCATCGCCTTGCAGCGACGTGGCAATCACTTCATCGTTGAAGCGCATTTCGACAGGGGCCAGGAACGGCTCGGTGCGCGACAGGTCCACGGCGTCGCCGCATACCAGCGCGTGAAAGCCCACGTTGTCGGCAGCAAAGCTGGGCTGGCCCACGGCCTTGCGGTCGACAAAGCGGCTGCGCACCACTTCGATCGCAGCGAACACCCGGTCCACCATGGCGTGGTCGAATGGTTCGTCGGCCGGTACCACGCCGCGCGCGAACGATACCGCCACTTCCGCCTCCAGCGTCAGCGGCGCGCCGGCGTGGATGGCCAGCGTGGCGCCGGCGTGCACAAGCCGCGACGGCACCACCGCGCCGATCAGCGGCACGGCCGGCAGTTCACCGCGCAGGCAGCGCGGCGAGGCGCCAGCGATCTTCCAGCCGATCACCGGTTCGCCGCCCGCCGCCAGCACGGTGGTTTGCACCAGGTAGCCGTCGTCCACGGTGGCGGGACGCTCGTCCGGCGGCAGGGCGACCAGCAGTTGCGCCGTGCGGCCGGCTTTCTGCAGGCGCGCGGTGGCGGCAGCGGGGTCAAAGGTATTGTCGGTCATGCGATCTCAATGTGACTAAATCAAGCGAGTATCCTACATGACAATTCTCACCAATTCTTCTACTGGTTACATTTCGGCATTAATAGTATGCTTCCGCTGCAACTTTTTGCATTCGAGAAGCGATCTCATGCTCACATCGGGTATTAACACGAAATCTGTCAACAGCGCGCGCCTGCTGCTGTGGGGCGCCGGCTGGGCATTGGCAATGGCCGTGGGCGTTGCCGCATATTGCGTGGGCGACCGCATTGTCGATGCCGATGCCCGCCAGCGTTTCGATCACCTGGCCCGCAGCACCCAGTATGCGATGTCCGTGCGCATCAAGGCGTACGCCAATGTCACGCGCGGGCTGGCGGCGCTGTTGCAGACCAACGACGCGCTCGATCGCCGCCAGTTCCAGCAGTATGTCGCCGGCCTGGACCTGCCGCGCCAGTTTCCCGCCGTGGTGGCGATGACCTGGGAACCCGAGGCTGGCGCCGGTTTCGTCGCCTACCAGGGCGCCTATCCTGCCGGCCATGCCGGCGCCGGGGGCGAGTTTGGTATCGGCCTGCCGGTGTACCGGGATGGCATGCCGCAGGATGATGCTGCCCAGCGCCGCGCCGCTTATCGCGGCATGGCGGGCCTGAATTTTTCGGTCGCCAAGCTGATGCAGATCGTGCTCGATGAAACCATGGTGCGCGACGTGCGCCTCGATCTGTACGCCGATGGCAGCGTCGATCCCGACCGCCGCCGGCTGGTGATCGAGCCGCGCGACCGGCTGCTGTTCAGCGAACACGGTGCGGCGCCCGCTGCGGCGCTGGCGGATGGCGACTATTTCGAGTCGGTGCTGCCGGTCGATTTCAACGGCGCCTTGTGGAAGGCGCGGTTCCAGGTGCGCAAGACGGCGCTGCGCAACGGCTTCGATGTGTACTTCCCGCTCGCATCCGCACTGGTAGGCGGGGCCGGCACGCTGCTGCTCTACAGCTACCTGGCGGTGCTGTACCTGTCACGGCGGCGTGCGGTCAAGCACCGCGTGCTGCTCGATACAGTGCTCAACAACCTCGACGCGCACGTGTACATGAAGGACCAGAACCGCCGCTACATCTATGTCAACCCGAAGATGGCCGAGCACCTGGGGCTGCCGGCAGCGGAAATCGTGGGCCGGCGCGACCGCGAGCTGATGCCCGAGGAGAAGGCCGATGCCGCGTGGGCGCTGGAGCAGCCGGTGTTTGCCGATGGCGTCAAGCGCGCCAGCGAAACCCAGTTCGCCTGTCCCGCCGGTGTGGCGCAGTACCACTGGAACGTGCGGGTGCCGGTCACGCTGGGACGCTCGGTGACGGCGGTGATTGGCGTCTCGACCGATGTCACGGAATTGCATCAGTTGAAGGACCGGGCCGATACCGCCAACCGCGCCAAGAGCGATTTTTTGTCGAACATGAGCCACGAGATCCGCACACCGATGAACAGCATCATCGGCATGGCCCATCTGGCGCTGAAAACGGTCACCCACCCCAAACAGCGCGACTACCTGCAAAAGATTTATCACTCGGGCCAGCACCTGCTGGGCATCATCAACGATATCCTCGATTTTTCCAAGATCGAGGCGGGCAAGATGGACCTCGAGGTGCTCGATTTTTCCATCGACATGCTGCTCACCAACCTCACCAGCCAGCTGGGCGAGGTGGCCACCGCGCGCGGGCTGGAGCTGGTGTACGAGATCCATCCCGACCTGCCGCGCCAGTTGCGCGGCGATCCGCTGCGCCTGGAGCAGGTGCTGATCAATTTCACCAGCAACGCCATCAAGTTTTCCGAGCAGGGCAGGGTGCACGTGCGCGCGCGCCTGCTCGAAGAGCGCGACCATCACATGGTGGTGCGTTTCGAGGTGCAGGACCGGGGCATCGGCATGAGCGAGGACGAGGTGGCGCAGCTGTTCCAGTCGTTCCACCAGGCGGACACTTCCACGACGCGCCGCTACGGCGGCACCGGCCTTGGACTGGTGATCAGCCAGCAGCTGGCTGAGTTGATGGGCGGCCGGGTGGGCGTGGAGAGCCGGCTCGGCGAAGGCAGCACGTTCTGGTTCACGGCGCGCCTGGACCGGCCTTCCCGCGCCATGTCCGACGAAGCTGATGGCGGCGATAGCGGCGATGGCGCCAATGTGTACGATCCGCAGCAGGCGGGCCTGTTCGAGAGCATTCGAGGCGCCTCGATCCTGCTGGTGGAAGACAATATCTTCAGCCAGCAGGTGGGGCAGGAACTGTTGGAAGACGGCGGCGCCACCGTGTGCGTGGCCAACAACGGCAAGGAGGCGATCGACCTGCTGCTCAAGGAGCGCTTCGACTGCGTGCTGATGGATGTGCAGATGCCGGTGATGGACGGTTTCGAGGCCACGCGCCTCATCCGCGCCCACCCCAGGCTGTCCGGCACCCTGGTGATTGCCATGACCGCCAACGCCGGCCGCGACGACCAGCAGCGCTGCATGGACGCCGGCATGGACGAATTCGTGACCAAGCCGGTGGCGCCGCGGCTGCTGTTTGCGGTGCTGGCCAAGTGGCTGGACCAGCGCGCCGCCACGCCGGAAGCGGCGCTGCGGCCGGTGGTGCCGCCGCCACCGTCGTTCTTCACCATGGCCGACGGCCAGCCCACGGCCGCTGGCGCGGTGGTGCTGCAGGCGGCTGAGCCGCAGGCCGCTGCTGCGGACAGCCTGGCGGCGCACGGGCCGGCCGCTGCGCCAGGCGCGCCAACACCGCCGACAGCGCTACCGCCGCAATCACCGCGGCCGCCATCACAGCAATCACCGCAGCCGCCATCACCGCCGTCAGCGCCGCCGGCCGAAGGCGAACTGTTCGACATCGCCGCGCTGGCGCAGACCTTTGCCGGCAAGCCGGACAAGATGCGCAAGTACACCCAGCTGTTCCTCGACTCCGCGCGCGACACCATGGTGGAAATCGATGCCGCGCTGGCCGCTGCCGACCTGGCGCGGCTGTCGGAACTGGGCCACCGTCTCAAGTCGTCGGCCCGCGCGGTGGGCGCCATGCGCTTCGGTAACCTGTGCCTGGCGCTGGAACAGGGCCGCCAGGACGCCGACACGGCCAGGGCTGGCGCGCTGGTGGCGCAGATGCACGCGCTGTTGCTGGTGCTAGGCCCGCACATGGAACAGGAACTGCTGGCCTACGATCCCGGCTAGGGAGATAATAGGGCTTTTAAAAATACGCGTTTCGTCACGCCCTCGAGAGCCCTATGCATTCCAGCATCACCCCCGGCCTGTTGATTTTGCACGGCAACCAGATGGAGCAGCTGCGCGCGGCCGTGTTCCAGTGGTTGCACAACCATCCGCTGGGGCCCCTGGAGCCGGAAACCTTCCTGGTGCAATCGAACGGCGTGGCCGAGTGGCTCAAGATCGCGCTGGCCGAGGAAATGCGCGTGTGCGCCGCCACCCGCGTGGCGCTGCCGGCGCGCTTCCTGTGGGAGACCTATCGCGGCATGCTGGGGCGCGACCGCGTCCCCCGGCGCTCCGCGTTCGACAAGGGCCCGCTCACCTGGCGCCTGATGCGCCTGTTGCCCACGCTGCTGGCCGACCCGGTCTTTGCGCCGCTGCGCCACTTCCTGGCCGACGGCGAGGCCGAACGCCGGCTGCAACTGGCCGAACGGCTGGCCGACCTGTTCGACCAGTACCAGGTGTACCGCGCCGACTGGCTCGACGACTGGGCCGGCGGCCGCGACCAGCTGCGCTGCGCCCGTGGCGACATCATCGCATTGCCGCCCGAGCAGCGCTGGCAGGGCCAGTTGTGGCGCGCGGTGATCGACGACGTCGAACCGCACGAACGCGCATTGGGCCGCGCCACCGTCCACACCGAATTCGTGCGCGCCAGCGCGGCCGGCGAACTGCCGCTGGGCCGCCTGCCACGCCGCATCGTCATCTTCGGCGTCTCGGCGCTGCCGTACCAGACGCTCGAAGCGCTGGCCACGCTGGCGCGCCACACCCAGGTGGTGCTGGCCGTGCCCAACCCGTGCCGCTACTACTGGGGCGACATCATCGAGGGCCGCGACCTGCTGCGCTCCGCGTACCGTCGTCAGCAGCTGCGCAACGGCCAGGACCTGGGCGCGCTGCCGCTCGAAGAGCTGCACGCCCACAGCCATCCGCTGCTGGCCAGCTGGGGGCGCCAGGGCCGCGACTTCATCCGCATGCTCGACGAATTCGACGAAGCGGCGGCCCATGCCGCAGCCGCTTCCGGCGATGACGACGCGGTGACACCGCTGCGCGTGGACCTGTTCGGCGATGAGGACGGCGGCACGCTGCTGGCCCAGGTGCAGGCCGCCGTGCGCGACCTGCTGCCGCTGTCCGAGCACCCGCACGTTCCGCCCGGTGCGGCGGACCGCTCGATCGAATTCCACGTCACCCACAGCGTGCAGCGCGAGGTCGAGGTGCTGCATGACCAGCTGCTGCAAATGTTTGCGGCGACGCCGGACGGCGGCACGCCACTGCGCCCGCGCGACGTGGTGGTGATGGTGCCCGACATCGACACCTTTACCGCCGCCATCCACGCCGTGTTCGCCCAGCACCGCCGCAGCGACCCGCGCTACATTCCGTTCGAGATCGGCGATGTCAACGACCGCAGCGTCAATCCGCTGCTGGTCGCGCTGGAGTGGCTGCTGCGGCTGCCGCAGCAGCGCTGCCGCCAGAGCGAAATCCGCGACCTGCTCGACGTGCCGGCACTGGCGGCGCGCTTCGGCCTCGGCGACGACGACCTGGCCACCCTGGGCCAGTGGATCGAAGGCTCGGGCGTGCGCTGGGGCCTCGATATCGAGCACCGCAGCGGGCTGGGACTCGGCTCCGCCGGCGAACAGAATGCCTGGATTTTCGGCGTGCGCCGCATGCTGCTCGGTTACGCCAGTGGCGGCGGGGGCGGTGGCGCCACCGCCAGCTTTGCCGGCATCGAACCATACGGCGAAGTGGGCGGCTTGGACGCCGCGCTGGCCGGTTCGCTGGCGCAAATGGTGGAGTCATTGCTGCACTGGCGCGCGGCGCTGGCGCAGGCGCGCACGCCCGCCGATTGGGGCGTGCAGGCGCGCGCGCTCATGGCGGCGTTCTTCAAGGCCGGCGAGGAGGGCGACCGCCTCACGCTGGCGCAACTGGACGATGCGCTCAACAACTGGCTGGAAACCTGCGACAGCGCGCAGTTCCAGGAGGAAGTGCCGCTGGCGGTGCTGCGCGAAGCGTGGCTCGGGCTGATGGACGAGCCCACGCTGAACCACCAGTTCGTCTCCGGCGGCGTCACCTTCTGCACCCTGATGCCGATGCGCGCGGTGCCGTTCCGCGTGGTGTGCCTGCTGGGCATGAACGACGGGGACTTCCCGCGTCGCGCCCCCAAGGCCGACTTCGACCTGCTGGCATTGCCCGGCATGGCGCGCCCGGGCGACCGTTCGCGCCGCGACGACGACCGCTACCTGATGCTCGAAGCCGTGCTGGCTGCGCGCGAAAAGCTGTATATCAGCTGGGTGGGCCGCAATGTGCGCGACAACAGCGAGCAGCCGCCATCGGTGCTGGTCTCGCAACTGTGCGACTACCTGAAAGCCGGCTGGAACATGACATTGGCAGAGCGCACCACCGAGCACGCGCTGCAACCGTTCAGCCGCCGCTATTTCGAGCGCGACGGCCTGCTCACGTACGCGCGCGAATGGCGGGCGGCGCACGACGTTGACTATGCCGACGAGGCGGACGCCGATGCGCCCGCCGACGTGCTGCCACCGTTCGCGCTGGACGAAAAATACCGCCTTAAGCTCGGCGCACTGGCGGGCTTTCTGCTCCAGCCGGTGCGCTACTTCTTCCGCGAACGCCTGGCCGTGGTGTTCGGCGAGGCGGCGCAGCTGGGCGACGACGAGGAACCGTTCTCGTTCAATGCGCTCGAGCGCTACCTGCTTGAAGACACCATGCTCGACAACGACGCCGACACCGAGCAGCTCGACGAAATCCACGACAAGCTCACCGAACGCGCCGAACAGCTGGCGCGCGAAGGCGTGCTGCCCATCGGCCTGATCGGCCGCCAGTACCAGCGCCAGCTTGTCACTTCGCTGGCGCCCGTGCGCCATGCGTGGCTGACGCTGCGCCAGCGCTACAGCAAGCCGGCCGCCAAGTTGGCGCTGAGCCTGGACCTGGGTCCGGTGCAGCTCGACGACTGGCTCGACCAGCTGCGCAGCGATGGCGCCCAAACCGTGTGGCTGATGCAGCTGTCCTCGCGCGTGGCTGACAAGCAGGGTAAAGCCCGTGGCGACAAGCTGATCGCAATGTGGGTGCGCCAGCTGGCGGCCGCCGCTGCCGGGCTGTCCGTGACCGGTTACCTGGTGGCGCGCGACATGGTCGTCACCATGGCGCCGCTGGACCGCGACGAAGCCTTGCAGGCGCTGCGCGTGCTGGCGGCGTGGTGGCGCGATGGCATGGACCGTCCGTTGCCTACCGCCTGCAAGACGGCGCTGGCGCTGGTTGGCGACGGTGGCGATGGCGGTAGCGGGGAGAACAAGGCCAACGCCCGGACCGCATACGACGGCAGCTTCGAACTGCAGGGCGAAAACCAGGACCTGTGCCTGGCGCGCCTGTGGCCCGATTACAGCGCCTTATCGGCGCAGCCGGATTTCGAACGCGTGTCGCAGGAACTGTACGGACCGCTGGCGCGCTGGCTCGAGCAATGTATCACCATGACGCCGATCGACGGCGAGGACGCAGCATGAGCACCGTACCAAACACCGCCAACGAGCTCAAACCGCTCACCTTTCCGCTGCACGGCTCGCGCCTGATCGAAGCGAGCGCCGGTACCGGTAAAACCTGGACCATCGCCGCGCTGTACGTGCGGCTGGTGCTGGGGCACGGCGGCGACGACGGCTTTGTCCGCCCGCTGCTGCCGGCCGACATCCTGGTGATGACCTTTACCCGCGCCGCCACGCGCGAGCTGTCCAACCGCGTGCGCGAGCGCCTGGTGGCAGCGGCCGCGTACTTCCGCCACGTTGACAGCGACGAAGCGCAAACCATCGCACCGGATGCCTACCTCGACGCCATCCTCCAATCGTACCCGGACCGGGGCGAACGCCAGCGCGCCGCACACCGCCTGATGCTGGCGGCGGAAACCATGGATGAAGCGGCGATTTTCACCATCGATGCCTGGTGCCAGCGCATGCTGCGCGAGCACGCGTTCGACAGTGGCAGCCTGTTCGACGAGGAACTGGTCAGCGACGAGCAGGCGCTGTTCGAGGATGCCGCCAACGATTACTGGCGCCAGCAGGTGTATCCGCTGGCCGCGCCGGAACTCGAAGCGCTGCTGGCCTGCTGGGGCGATGTCGAGGTGCTGAAAAAATCAATTCGCGACCTGGTGCGCCGCGCCGACATCATCGGCGACGATGACCTGCAACGATCGCTCGGCACGCTGATCGCCGCCGTGCAGCGCCAACAGCAGGCCGCGCTGGCTGTTCTGAAAACCGGCTGGGTGGACCGCGCCAACCGCATGGAGCAGTGGATCGCCCAGCTTACCGCCGCCACGCCCAAGTTTTTCAATGGCGTCAAGATGCGCGCCGCGTCGGTGGCGGCATGGTTCGAAGCGCTGCGGTCCTGGGCCCAGGATCCGGCCGCTGTCATGCCGGACCTTACCGCCACCGCCTGGAACCGGCTCACGCCGGACGGCATCGCCGATGCGTTTTCCAAGGACAGCCACGCGGTGGTGCCCGACGACTTCGACGCCATCGCCGAACTGAAACAAGCGCTCGACGAGTTCGAGCCGCTCGCGCATGCGCTGTATCGCCACGCGGCGGGATCGGTGTCGCTGCGCATGGCGGAACTGAAAAAGCGCAACCGCCAGTTCGGCTTTGCCGACATGCTCGACCGCCTGAACGCGGCGCTGCAGGGCGAGAATGCGGCAGCGCTGCGCCAGCGCATCGTCGAGCAGTACCCGGTGGCGCTGGTGGACGAGTTCCAGGATACGGCGCCCAACCAGTACCAGATTTTCAACCTGCTGTACCGGGTGGCGGACAACGACCGTAACACGGGCCTGTTCCTGATCGGCGACCCCAAGCAGTCGATTTACGGCTTCCGCGGCGCCGACATCCACAGCTACCTGTCGGCGCGCACCGCCACCGAGGGGCGCCATTATCAGCTGGGCACCAACTACCGCTCGACCGGCCCGGTGGTCGCTGCCGTCAACCACTTGTTCCTCAATGCCGAAGGCGCATCCGGTGCGGGCGGTTTCGGGCGCGGCGCGTTCCGCTTCCGCGATCCCGGCACCCGCAAAAATCCGCTGCCGTTCGAGGCGGTGGCGGCGCAAGGACGCGCCGACCGGCTGGTGGGCGGCGCTGGCGATGCACCGGCGCTGGTGGTGGCCTGCACCGGGCTGGAACTGAAAAGCGACCAATACCGCGAGTTCTTCGCCAATCACTGCGCCGAAGACATCGTCGCCCGACTCAACGACGCCAAGGCCGGCTTTGCCGGCCCGGACGGCTTGCAGCGCCTGAAACCCGCCGACATCGCCGTGCTGGTACGCGACCGCAACGAAGCCGCTGCCATCCGCCGCGCGCTGCAGCGGCGCAAGGTGGCCAGCGTGTACCTGTCCGACAAGGACTCGGTCACCAACAGCGAGGAGGCGGGCGACGTGCTGCGCTGGCTGTCGGCAGTCGCCAATCCGCTCGACGGCGGCCTGGCCCGCGCCGCATACGCCACCCGCACCGCCGGCCTGCCGCTGGCGGAACTGGCCGCGCTGTCGTCCGACGAACTGGCGTGGGAAGCGCGGGTGGAGCAGCTCAAGGGTCTGCACATCGTCTGGCAGCGCCAGGGCGTGCTGGCCATGCTGCGCCGCTTCATCCACGAGCTGCAACTGCCGGCCGCCTTGCTGCTGCAGCCGGGCGGCGAGCGGCGCCTGACCAATTTGCTGCACCTGGCCGAACTGCTGCAATCGGCCAGCCGCCAGCTCGATGGCGAACAGGCGCTGATCCGCTGGCTGGCGGAACAGATCGAGGGTGGCGCTGGCGGGGAGGGCGACGAGCGGGTGCTGCGCCTGGAGAGCGACGCCGAACTGGTGAAGGTGGTCACGGTCCACAAATCGAAGGGCCTCGAATACCCGCTGGTGTACCTGCCGTTCGCCGTCACGGCGCGCAAGGTGGACCGGCGCAACCGCAGCTTCTTCGAATTCAGCGACGATGACGGCACGCGCCGCATCGACATGGCGCTCACCGACACCGCGCTGGCGCTGGTGGAAAACGCCCGGTTGCAGGAAGACCTGCGCCTGCTGTACGTCGCGCTCACCCGCGCGCGCCACTTCCTGTGGCTGGGCGTGGCCGCGCTGGGCGCGCGCAAGGGTGGCGCCAACGGCCTGCACGACTCGGCGCTCGGCTACCTGCTCACTGGCGGCGCGCCATTGCCAACCGATGCGATGATCGGGCGCTGGAACGACACCTGCAAGGACTGCCCGGCGATCAGCATCGCAGATCTGAAGGGCGATGGCATGCCGCCCACCATGCTGCACCGGGTGGACGACCGCCCGCAGCTGGTCGACGCCCCCCATTACACGGGCCGCTTTGAGCGCGACTGGTCGGTGGGCAGTTTCAGCTCGCTCGCGCGGCGCACTGGTCCCACCGCCACCATCGGCGGCGATCCAGTGACTGCGTTGCCGGTGCCACGCGACGCGGCCCAGGAAAAAGTGCTCGAAGATGCCGACCTGCCGGCCACCGTGCCGGCCATGAAGGTCGAAGACGCGCCGTGGCACCGCTTCCCGCGTGGTTCCGTCCCCGGCAACTTCCTGCACGAGCAGCTCGAGTGGCTGGGGCAGGAAGGGTTTTATACGGTCGATGACGAGCACTTCGATGCGCGCCTCACGCGCCGGGTGGAGCGCGCCGGCTGGGGCAACCGCCTTGATGACACGCTGGCGTGGGTGCGCGAAATCGCCCGTACGCCGCTGCCATATCTTGAAACGCCGCTGTCAGGCATCGACACGCCGCTGGCCGAAATGGAGTTCTGGTTCCCCAGCGAGCGGCTGTCCACCGGTGCGCTCGACCGCCTGTGCGTGGCGCGGCTGCTCGACGGCATGGCGCGTCCGTCCCTGCCCGAGCGCCAACTGCACGGCATGCTCAAGGGCTTCGCCGACCTGGTGTTCGAACATGAAGGCCGCTACTGGGTGCTCGATTACAAATCGAATGCGCTGGGCGCCGGCGACGCCGCCTACCAGAAGCCGGCGCTGATGGCGGCCATGGCCGAACACCGCTACGACATCCAGGGCGCCATCTACATGCTGGCGCTGCACCGGCTGCTGCAAAGCCGCCTGGGCGAGGACTACGACCCGGCCGAACACCTGGGCGGCGCAGTCTTCCTGTTCCTGCGCGGAATCGCCAACCCAACCACGCGCGGCTGCTACTGGATCGCGCCCGACCCGGAACTGCTACGGCAACTGGACGCATTGTTCGACGCCGGGAGCCACCATGACGCCTGAGCGATGCATGCCATTGCCGGCAGAAGTCCGGGCGCCAGCCGGCAGCAACCGCCACGCGCGCCCTGAACCCGCAGCGGCGCTGGCGCAACCAGCCGCACTAGTTGACACGAATGACCACCATGACGCCTGAATTATCCGCACCACTGCTGGCCCAAGTCGATGCGCTGACCGAAAACGGCCGGCTGCGGCGCCTGAGCGGAGCTTTTGCCCGCTTTATCGCCTCGATCGGCGGCGGCTCGCCGCCACTGATGATCGCCTGCGTGCTGTTGTCCGAATTGGAAGGGCGCGGCCACAGCTGCCTGATGCTGGCCGAACTCGCTGGCGACCCGGCGCCGCTGCTGGGGCTGGACGCCGAAGAGTGGGCGGCGCTGCGCGCGGCAGTGGCCGCTGCCGGGCCGTGGCCGAAAAATGTCGCCGCCTGGCGTACGCTGCTGGCCAGGTGCGAGCAGGTATGGCCGGTGGGCGACCTCGATTTCCAGCAACCGCTGGTGCTCGACGGCGAACGCCTGTACCTGCGCCGCTACTGGCGCGATGAAACCCAGGTGGCGCACGCGGTGCGCGCCCGGGCGCTGGGCGGCCTGGTCGCCAGCGACGCCGACGACCAGACCGGGGCCGTGCGCCACTGGCTCGACATCCTGTTCGCACCGGGCGCCCACGCGGACGGCGTGGACTGGCAAAAGACCGCCTGCGCGGTGGCCATGCGCGGCAAGCTTGGCATCATCACCGGCGGACCTGGCACCGGCAAGACGTATGCGGTGGCGCGCTTGCTGGCGCTGCTGTTTGCCACCAGCGGCGGCCAGGAGTCGAGCTTGCGGGTAGCGCTGGCCGCGCCCACCGGCAAGGCGGCGGCGCGCCTGAAACAGTCGATCGACGTGGCGCTGGCCGGCCTGGACCATCGCGTGCGGGCGGTGATGCCGCAGCGCGAACTGGGCGCCGCGCGCACCTTGCACAGCCTGCTCGGCGCCCGGCCCGATACGCGCGCCTTCCGCCACCATGCCGGCAACCAGCTTGACGTCGATGTGCTGATCGTCGATGAAGCGTCGATGATTCACCTCGAAATGATGGCAGCGCTGCTGGCGGCGCTGCCGTCCACCGCCACCCTGATCCTGCTTGGCGACAAGGATCAGCTGGCGTCGGTGGAGGCGGGCGCCGTGCTGGGAGATCTGTGCCATCACGCCGAGGCCGGCGGCTACGATGCGGAAACCTTGTCGTATGTGCAAGCGAGTACCGGCCAGCAGTTGCCCGAGCAATACGCGGGGCGTGCCGGTCCGATTGCCCAGCAAACCGTGATGCTGCGCGAAAGCCGCCGCTTCGGCGGTCCGATCGGCGCGCTGGCGCTGGCCGTCAACGGCGGCGATGCGGCCGGTGCGGTGCGCATCCTGCGCGCGGGCGAAGAGAAAAAAGTGGCCTGGACCGATCCGGCGCTGCCGGGCGACCTGCTGCAACTGTCACTGGCCGGCCGCGACGGCGCCCCTGGCGGCTACCGCGATTACCTGCGGCTGGTCGAGCAGGGCCCTGCCGGCAACGACCCCGGCGACCACCTCGCATGGGTGCAAGCGGTGCTGAAATCGTTCGAGACCTTCCGCATCCTGTGCGCCGTGCGCGACGGCGAGTGGGGTGTCTCCGGCTTGAACGAGGCCATCGAAAAGCGCTTGCAGGCGGCCGGACTGTTGCGCCGTACCGGCGAATGGTACGTCGGACGGCCGGTCATGGTCACCCGCAACGACTACGGCACCGGCGTGTTCAACGGCGACATCGGCTTGACCTTGCCCGACCCGGCCCGGCCCGGCGCGCTGCGCGTGTATTTCTCGGAAGGAGATACCGTGCGCAGCGTGCTGGCCACGCGGCTGCGCAACGTCGATACGGCATTTGCCATGACCGTGCATAAGTCGCAAGGCTCGGAGTTCCGGCACACAGTGCTGGTGCTGCCGAAAGATGGCGGCGGGGTGCTGGCGCGCGAGCTCATTTATACCGGCATTACCCGCGCCCGGGAGTTCTTCACGTTGCTGACGCCGAACGGGCAAGTCTTGCTCGAAGCGATAGCGCAGCGCACGCAGCGGGCCAGTGGATTGAGGGATTTGCTGGAGAGGTAATGCCAGAAGTTGGCGTGATGGTGCTCATTCCTGGTAGATTCGGTAACATCACGCGCTGAGGCAGGCGAAAAAAAACCGGACGCCAGGGTCCGGTTTCTTGTTCTACAACCACCGCACTTACATCTCGCGGCTGGTCCGTTTCGACGCTTTGACAGCCGCCTGTTTCTTCGCCTTGACCGAGGTTTTGACGATCTTGGCCTTGCGCACCGGCTTGGCCTTGGCCGATGCCTTGACCACGCGCGGCTTGTCGGCCTTGACCTTGGCTGAAGCCTTGACCATGCGTGGCTTCTCGGCCTTGACCTTGGCCGATGCCGCCAGCAGGCGCGGACGCTCGAGCGAACGCGCTTCCGGGCCGACGATCAGGCGGCGGATATTGACCGCGTCGGTGATGCGCGCCGAGTTGGCCTTGGCGTTGAGCAGCACCAGGGTGTTGTTCTTGCCGCCGCTCTTGAAGCGCATGATCAGGCAACGGCCCGCTTCTTCGGTGTAGCCGGTCTTGGACAAGCCGACGTCCCAGCCCTTGGCGCCGACCAGGCGGTTGGTGTTGTGGTACTCGACGTCACGGCCCTTGATCTTGATCAAGTCCTTCTTGTCGGTCGTGATGCGGGTGATTTCCGGATAGACCGACGCCGCCCGTGCCATCTTGACCAGGTCGGTCGCGGTGGAGCGGTTGTGCGGCGACAGGCCGGTTGGCTCCTCGATCACGGTGTTGGCCAGGCCCAGCGCGCGGATCTTGGCGTTGACCGCGCGGCGGAACCCCTCGGTGCCGCCTGGATAGGTGCGGGCCAGCGAGGCTGCAGCGCGGTTGTCCGAGGACATCAGCGCCAGTTGCAGCACGTCGCCACGCGTGATGGCGGCGCCGACCGGTACCCGCGAGGTGCTGTGCTTGAGCATGTCCACGTCGGCGCGGTCGATTTCGATCGCTTCCTTCATGTCCTGCTTGGCATCGAGCACGACCATGGCGGTCATCAGCTTGGTCAGGGAGGCAATGGGTACTTGAATGTCGGCATTCTTTTCCAGAATGACTTTGCCGGTGTCGTCTTCGACAACCAGCACCGACTGTGAACCGAGCGGCACTGCCAGGGCGGCGGCAGTAAACGTACTCAGCAAGACAGCAACAATTTTCTTGAGCATGTTCGGTAGTTTCGGTTTGGGATGTAGGGTGGAACAGGGCGTCGTGGAGGCGACGCAGCACATGACCAGGACGGTAGAAAACCACTGGCTATGCGGCAACACTGAGGTTGGACGATAACATTAAAGTGGTTTCTCGTCTATTGTGCGTAACTCGCGGATTCCATTATTTTAAGCATTTTAATAAAACAAAAGCCCCGGGCACGCGGCGCGGGGCTTTTAAGGGAACAGCGCAACGAGAATCAGCTGCTGATCTTGGCGATCGATACTTCCGTCGATTTCACCAGCGCGATCACTTCGCTGCCGACCTTCAGGTCGAGATCATGGATCGAGCGCGAGGTGATCACCGAGGTGACGATGCCATGCTGGGTTTCCACGTCCACCTCCGAGACCACCGGTCCGAAGATGATTTCCTTGATCTTGCCGCGGAACTGGTTACGTACATTAATTTCAGAAATGGCCATCGTGATTCCTTTGTGTGGTTGATGTCTACCCAGCCAGAGTAAGGCCGACGGTCCGTTTCGTGAACGAATGGTTCCGACTATCGTTATTTGTTCTGGTAGATCTTGTCGAACTCGCCGCCATCGTCGAAGTGTTTCTTCTGCGCTGCTTTCCAGCCGCCGAACACGTCATCGACGGTAAACAGGCTGATCTGGCGGAAGTTGGCGTTGTACTTCTTGAACGCCGCTTCCGAGCGCGGACGGAAGTAATGCTTGGCAATAATGTCTTGGCCTTGCGGCGAGTACAGGAAGTTCAGGTAGGCGGTCGCTTCCTTGCGGTAGCCTTTCTTGTCCACCACTTTATCGACCACGGCCACCGGCGACTCGGCCAGGATCGACGACGCTGGGTACACCACATCGAAGTTGTTGCCGAATTCGGCGCGGACCAGGTTCACTTCGTTTTCAAACGTCACCAGCACGTCGCCGATGCCGCGCTGGGTGAAGGTGGTGGTGGCGCCACGGCCGCCGCCGTCCAGGACTGGCACGTTCTTGAAGATGCGCGTCACCAGTTCGCGCGCCTGCACCTCGGTACCCTTGTTCTTGATCACCGAACCCCAGGCGGCCAGGTAGGTGTAGCGGCCGTTGCCCGAAGTTTTAGGGTTCGGCACAATCACTTTGACGCCCGGCTTGGCCAGGTCGTTCCAGTCCTTGATGCCTTGTGGGTTGCCCTTGCGCACCAGGTACACCATGGTCGAATAGAACGGTGCAGCGTTGTTGGGGAACTTTTTTTCCCAGCCGGCCGCCACCGTGCCGCGATCGACCAGCAGGTCGATGTCGTTGGCCTGGTTCATGGTCACAACGGCCGCTTCCATGCCGTCAGCCACCGAGCGGGCCTGCTTGGACGAGCCGCCGTGCGACTGGTTGATATCGACGGTCTCGCCGGTGGTCTTCTTGTACTCGGCCACGAACGCCGGGTTGATCTCCTTGAACAGCTCGCGCGCCACGTCATACGATGCATTCAGCAGCACGGGCGTGGCGGCGCTGGCCTGCAGTGGCAAGCCCAGGAACACTGCCGAAGTGGCCAGTAACGAAGTGACAACGAAACGGCGGGTCGCATTCTGGTAGGTCATAATGGCTTTCTTAATGAGATTTGGTAATAAGGAACACCGTCATGGTGTAAAATTTCATACAGAAAAGAAACGAATATTTCGTAATATGCTTAGAAGCCGGGTTAAAAGCCGGGGCTGTTCACTGGAAAGTGCATAACGATTTTTGAAAACATTCGTGGGCAAAAGCAGGGCGATACCCTAGGCTTTCGAGGTGGATCACGTGCACCGGGGTGCGCGTCAACCTCAATCTGCCGCTTGGTGTATAGTCGCGCTCAAGCACGGGGAAGCGCACAACGCTTCTTTTGCTATTGGAATGTTTTGTGAGCATACATGAGTCTTGAAATACCTAGCCCCCAGGTTCGCGTGGCGGTGGCGGCAGACGCGCAAGCGGCGTGCAATGTGTTGCGCCGCTCCATCGCGGAGTGCTGTGAAGTCGATCATAAAAATGACCGCGCCATCCTCGATGCCTGGCTGGGCAATAAAACCCCGCAAATGGTCGAAAGCTGGTTTGTCTCGCCCACCAATTTTTCCGTGGTGGCCGAGCTCGATGGCGCGGTGGCTGGCGTGGCCCTGCTGACCGGGGCCGGCAAGCTGGCGTTGTGCTACGTCCTGCCCGAGGCCCGTGGCCAGGGCTTGGGCAAGGCCATGCTGGCGCGGGTGGAGGAGCAGGTGCTGTGCTGGGGCGTCAAGGCGTTGCAGTTGCATAGCACGGCTACAGGCCAGGGCTTCTTTGCCAGCCGCGGTTACACCGACGCCGGCAAGGTCCGTTCGCCGTATGGCGTGGAAACAGTATTTTTCTGGAAACAGCTCGATGCATCCGGCGATGCCGGCGCCGACGCCACCAAGCGCAAACGCTTCTGCAATTGCAACTCCGCTTAGCTGCTCAGTAACTGAGCAGCAGTTCCTGGCGCCGGCACCGCACCGGCGCCGCGCCCACTTCCTCGCCCCCGACAAACAGTGTCAATTCCCCCGCTTGCAGCTTGATCCAGGTTTCGTTGGAGGTCAGCGGCTGGGTAGCGATCACGGCGATGCGGTCGTCGAGGTGGTTGTGGCGTGAAAAATCGATGCTCAGGTCGCAATCGATGAGCCTGGCCACCGAGAACGGGTATTCGCGCACCACGTAGTGCAGTTCGGTGCTGCAATGGGCAAACAGCAGCTCGCCGTTCGACAGGATGAAATTGAAGGTGCCGTGCGCGGCGATCTCGCCGGCCAGCATTGCCAGCGCCGCATATAGCACGGGGCGCGGCGGCTGGTGCTCGAACCGTAGCGCCAGGCCCGACAGCAGGTGGCAGAACGCGCGCTCGCTGTCGGTGTCGCCCAGCGGCGAATACAGGCTCGGGTTCGGTTCGAAATCGACCAGGTTGCCGTTATGGGCGAACGACCAGGTCCGGCCCCACAATTGGCGTGTAAATGGATGGCTGTTCTCCAGCGCAATGCGGCCCTGGGTGGCCTTGCGGATATGCGCCACCACGTTTTTCGCCTTGACTGGCTGCTGGCGAAATTGCAGCGCCAGCGGGGAATCGATCGAGGCCAGGTGATCGGTAACCAGCCGGCAGCCGTCTGCGGTGTGGATGGCGACACCCCAGCCATCCTTGTGTTCACCGGTGCGGCCGCCGCGCTCGGCAAAGCCGGCGAAGGAAAAATCGACGGCTGCCGGTTTGCTGCTGTTCATGGCAAGGAGCTGACACATGGCGGACCAAAATCAATAACGATGGTCCACGATAACGGCCACACTGTTGCGCCGGAAGGAATGTTTTGGCATATCCATAGCTGAAAGCATTCGTTCAGCTTTGCGGGGCGCGCGCATACGCTGTCGGTATTGTTTTGTTGTCGAGGATTACCATGTCATTTCCCATCTTGCAAAAGTACCTGACGCGCCTGTCCGGCGCGACTGGTGCGACCGGCGCCGCCGCTGTCACCTCGAGCATCTGGCTTGACCACGAGGGCAGGGCGCAGGGTCGGTTCTTCAATTGCACCATGAGCAGCGCCTTCCAGCCGATCCGCGCGGTGGCGACCGGCGAGGTGGCCGCCTACGAAGGGCTGGCGCGCAGCGTTTCGGCACAGGACAAGGGCCTGTCCCTGTGGAAGCTGCTCGACCACGCGGCCAGCGACAACGAGTCGATCGAACTCGACCGCCTGTGCCGCATGCTGCATTCGATTAATTTTTTCCGGCAAGCCGATGCCGCGCCCAATGCCGCGGCCGACCTGTACCTGAACGTGCACGACCGGCTGCTGAGTGCCGTCAGCAGCAACCACGGCCATGCCTTCCGCCGCATCCTCGATGCGCTGGAACTGCCGCTGTCGCGCGTGGTGCTGCAATTGCCGGTGGCCACGCCGCAGCAGGGCTGGCTGCTCAACTATGTCTCGGACAACTACCGCCGCAACGGCTTCCGCTTTGCGGTCAATGTCGATAGCGCAGCTGACGCGGTCGGCATACTCGACCGCTTGCGACCCGACGTCTTCAAGTTCGATACGCGGGTGCTGCACGACACCGACGGTTTGCAGGCGCTGCTGCAGCGCACCCGTGAGGCCGGTGTCAGCGTGGTGTTCAAGCGCATCGAAACCGACCAGTCGCTGCAGGCGCTGCGCGAACTGGGCGCGGCTGCCGGAGTTCCATTGCTGGGGCAGGGGTACTTGCTCGATGAACCGCGCGCCACCCTGGCCGGCGTGCAAGCGCAAGCGCAAGCGGTTGCCGCCTGAAGCGCGTTAACGGCGCCCCTAACCTTGCTGGAGACTTAGCATTCGCTTAATCCACGCTTAAGACTTGTCGATTCCTGTCCGTTGGGCGGCAAATCGACCGAAATCGATCCGTGCGCGCTTTTTTATTTCCCCCAGCATAAGTTATAGTACCCCTATCACTTTTCACGGATGTGCCATGGCTTCGCGCAGAGAGTTCTTACAGCAGGGTTTCGGGGTGACGGCAGCCAGTGTGCTGGCGTTGCCGTTGATCGGATGCGGCACCACTACCCCGCGCAATACATCGACCACCACCGCCGCTGCCAAGCCGGCCAGGCCGGTGGCACGTCCGGCCGCGCCGGCCGTGGTCACCGATTCCAAAACCGCCTCGGCCATGCCGCATGCATCGCAGCAGTCGGCGCCATCGGGCAAGCGCAGCGAGCTCGAACCGCCGCCCGACATTTTCGACGCCCAGGCGCTTGACCTGGAGTTCTGGCTGCGTCCGCGCACCATCGAAGTCTATCGCCCGGCCAGCAACGAGCGCGCCAAGCTGCTGTACTGGCGCGATGGCGAAGTCATCGACTCCGCCTACCAGGACCTGTGCCACCTGCTGCGCGACGTCAACGGCAAGGAAACCGCCAAGATCGATCCCAAGCTGTTCGAAACCCTGTGGGGCGCGCAAGCGTTCGTGCGCCGCTTCGGCATCGACACGCCGCTGGAAATCCTGTCCGGCTACCGCACCCCGGCGTCGAACAATAAATTGCGCGAAGCGGGCGTGCCGGCCGCGCGCCAGTCGCTGCACATGGTGGGCCGCGCCGCCGACATCCGCATCGTCAACCTCAACGAGGAAGTGCTGGGCGGCCTGGTGAAAAGCTTCCGCCAGGGCGGCGTCGGCTTCTATTATCGCGGCGGCCCGCGCGGCGGCTGGATCCACGCCGACACCGGCCTCAATCGCACCTGGAAGGGGTAAGCCGGCGCTGCCACCTCGGCGCCGCAGTTCGAGCGCAATCCCGGGGCCAGACGGCTGCACCGCCATCGGTTACACTGGCGTCTTGGTGACC
The DNA here is from genome assembly GCF_034479515.1 of Duganella zoogloeoides. Lineage (NCBI taxonomy): Bacteria > Pseudomonadati > Pseudomonadota > Betaproteobacteria > Burkholderiales > Oxalobacteraceae > Duganella > Duganella zoogloeoides. The sequence continues at coordinate 3,430,324 of NZ_CP140152.1, read as the reverse complement.
GCACAGGAAGTTCAGATTGGATAAGCAACAGTATGATGACCGCAACGCGCGCCCGCGCTTTCGGCCGGTGCCGTGGAGTGGCCTGGAAACCCCGGCCGACGTGGAACTGTGGATCGCCGAACATAACCTGAGTTTGCAGGAACATATCGCTCCGCACGAAACCGGCTACGGCGTCTGCTTCACCCTCGACGCCGGCGGCGAAATCTACCTGCACACGACGCAGGACGGCGCCCTGATCCTCGATGTGACGCCCGAGGCCGAATGGGTGGCGCCGTTGATCATGGCCGCCGCCAACGTGGCCGAGCCGCCCCAAGGTTCGATCTGGGTGCTGCCCGACGATAAGCTGATCCAGCTGATGATAGGTCTCTCCAGCCTGATCGCCAGTTCGATCCTGGTCGTGGGCCACAATTTCGGCCGCCGCCGCATGGGCGCGGGCTGGTAATGGCGCGCTGACAACGTTCGCAGCGCGCGCGTGCCAGACGATTGGTGTTTTCTCGACATCTCTTAATGACAATGTTAGGCTAGTCTTCAGGACATTTCCCGGTAGCACTGCAAAGGGAGGGTATGGAGAACTACACCACTGATCAGCGGCGCCCGCCGCTGCTGGCCGACCAGCCGGTCGGCATGCTGCCGGGTTTTGCCGTGCTGTCCGGGGCCGAGTCGTACCATGCGGCGCTGGCCGCCATCGCCGCCGACCAGGTTGCCGAGTTGCCGCCAGCCGCTGCCGCGCAGGTCGACATCGAACAGGCGTTCGTCAACGACTTGTTCCTGCTGGCGCCGGTCGGCTATTTCGTGCTGGGCCTGGACGCCACCATCCTGCAAATGAACGTCAGTGGCGCCGACCTGCTGGGCGTGCCGCGCGTCAATCCCGAACGGCTCACCCTGCGCCATTTCGTGGCGCCACGCTTCCTCGACGACTTCGACCGCTTCGTGCGCGCCGCCTTCAACGATGCCCAGCCACAGCACTGTGACTTGCAACTGGTACGCGGCCCGGACGTCCACCAGCCGGGCGTGCCGGTCACACTGCGCGCCTGCGCCGACCGCAGCGGCCAGGCGCTGCGGGTGCAACTTGAACCGGCCGAAGGCAAGCTGGCAGCGCTGGAGCGCAGCGAGGAGCGCTTCCGCCGCATTGTCCACTGCGCCGAAGAGGGTATCTGGGAAATCGACGCCAATGCCCGCACCAGCTTTGTCAATCCCAAGATGGCGCAACTGCTCGGCTACACCATCGAAGACATGCTCGACCGGCCGCTCGTCGCTTTCATGGACGATGAAGGCCGCGCCATCCTCGAGCACAATATCGCCAGCCGCCAGCACCGGGGGGCCGAGGCCGAGCGCCACGAATTCAAGTTCCTGCGCCGCGATGGCAGCGAGCTGTGGGTGACGCTGGCCACCAACCCGATATTTGATGCCGGCGGCGCCTACCTCGGCGCGCTGGCGCTGGTGTCCGACATCACCGACAGCCGCGCTTCTGCCGAACTGATCTGGCAGCAGGCCAATTTCGATACGCTGACCGCGCTACCCAACCGCCACATGTTCCAGGACCGGCTGGGGCAGGAAGTCAAAAAGGCGCGCCGCGAAGGCACGTTGCTGGCGCTGCTGTTCATCGACCTCGACGGTTTCAAGCAGGTCAACGATACGCTCGGCCACGGCCAGGGGGATGCGCTGCTGGTCGAGGCGGCGCGCCGCATCGTCGGCTGCGTGCGCGCCACCGATACCGTGGCGCGCCTGGGCGGCGACGAGTTTACCGTGATCCTCACCGGGCTCGAAAGCATGAACGGCGTCGAGCGCATCGCCCAGTCCATTGTCAGCCGCCTGCAGGCGCCATTCGCGCTGCAGGCCGCCAACCCGGTGGTGTCGGCCAGCATCGGCATCTCGGTGTTCCCGGCCGACGCGGTCTCGCCCGAGGACCTGGTGCGCAATGCCGACCAGGCCATGTACGCGGCCAAGCAGAACCGCCGTTGCCGCTACAGCTATTTCACCGCCGACCTGCAACAGGCGGCGCAGGCGCGCCAGCAGGTCACGCTCGACCTGCGCGCGGCCCTGGCCCACGACCAGCTGGAACTGCACTATCAGCCGATCGTCAACCTGCGCACCGGCGGTATCGAGCGCGCCGAGGCGCTGCTGCGCTGGCGCCATCCGCAGCGCGGCCTGCTGGCGCCCGGCGATTTTTTACCGTTTGCGGAGTCGGGCGGGCTGATGATGGAAATCGGCGACTGGGTGTTCCGCCAGGCGGCGCGCCAGGCGCGCCAATGGCAGGACGAGATCGGTGCCGGTTTCCAGGTCGGCATCAACCAGTCGTCGGCGCAGTTTCGCGGCGACGCGGCGTTGTATGCGGGCTGGCTCGGTTACGCGGCCGAGCTGGGCCTGGCGCCGCGCAGCCTGGTGATCGAAATCACCGAGCGGGTGCTATTGGACAAGGCGACCCAGGTGGCGGACCGCTTGCGCGAATTGCGCGAGATGGGCGTGCAGGTGGCGCTCGACAATTTCGGCACCGGCTATTCGTCGCTGGCGCATCTCAAGCATTTCGGCATCGACTTGCTCAAGCTCGACCACAGCTTCATCCAGCACCTGGCCAGCGACAGCGGCGACCTGGCCATGTGCGAGGCGCTGATCCTGATGGCCCATCGGCTGGGCCTGCGGGTGGTGGCGGAAGGGGTGGAGACGGCAGCGCAGCGCCATTTGCTGGAACTGGCCGGCTGCGATTTTGCCCAGGGCTATGTGTATGCGCAGCCAATGGCGGCGCCGGAATTGACCGCGCTGGCGCAGCGCGGTCTGCGGCACGAGCTCAGCGCAGGCGCAGCAGCGATACCACGCGTTCCCGGCTAATGCCCGACAATGCCGAGGTGATCGACAGCATCGACTGGTAGCCGGGCTGCTTGGCGGTATCGACGAAATTGTCCGCCACTTGCTCCATGCCCTCGGTGGAGGTCTCGGCCGTTGTGCTCTGTACCCGCGTATTGGCCTCGGCCAGCGCCGAGCGTACCGAGCTGATCGATTTTTCCACGTGGGCCAGCGCTTGCACCACTTGCTGCAAGGTCGTGCGCAAGCCTTCCGCGTCGGAGGTTTGCCAGGACTCGGGATTGAGCGCGGCCGCCTCCGGCTCGGCCCGCAGGCGATTGAGCTGGCCGGCGGGGAAGCGCTGGCCATTGCCCTGCACGGCCAGGCTGTCGCGGATGCCCGCGAACTGGTTCTCCGGCGCGGAAAATTCAAGCTGGCCGTCATCGTTGAGCTTGACGCGCACGCCAGCCGGCGCCAGCGCATCGTCGAAGCGCTGGGCAATTTGCTGGTCGGACATGCCAGGCTCCAGCACAACCGAGCTCAGGTTCTGGCCGCCCAGCGACAGCGCCAATACTTCGCGGCCGCCCTGGCGCAAGTTGGCCACGTTCATGCCGCGCACGGTGAAGCGGGTCCTGGTGTTTTCGTTGCTGAAATTGAGCTGGGCGTCGAGCGTGCCGCCCGAGGCGGCCGTGCGGCTGCGCCAGGTATTGCTGAACTGGCGTACGCTGTTTTCCAGGTTGCCGTCGGCGCGCTGGCGATTGGCCAGGCGGGCGCTGAGGTCGGCTTTCAGGCTGCGCAGCTGGCCGGCGCTCTGCTCGAGAAAGTCGAGCGCCTGCTGGGCGCCGGAAATATCGCGCTGGAGCGGCTGGTCCCAGTTGTTGAGGCCGCGCCGCAGCGGCGCTGCCGTACTGGCGGGAGGTGTGACCGGCGTGGCGGTGACCGCGTTCTGGCCGTGCTGGCCTAGGGCGGTGCCATCCACCGCGCTGGTATTGCCACCATTGCCGGTGACAATCACGGAAGGGGACGATGGTGACGGAATTTGCATGATATGGACGCTCGGCGCTTAGATGAGGCTGAACAGGGACATGCCGCTGACCTTGGAATAGGCCTTGTACGACGCTTCCACCGCCAGGCTGTAGCCGGCCAGTTCGGTGGCGGCGACAGCGTAGTCGAGCTTGCTCAGGTCGCCGATGGCGATCGCATTCGACAGGCTGACATTGGCATGGTTGTCATCGAGCGTTTGCAGGATGTTCTGGGCGCCGCCAAGTTGCGCGATCTTGCCTGACACCAGGCTGAGCCCGGCCGAGGTGCTGGCCATGGCGTCGCCAACGATGGCTCGCAGCGCAGGGGAATTCGGCTGCACGGCGGGATCGGACAGGGCGGTGATCGCCGCGGTCAGCTTGTCGAGCATGTCTTCCATGCCCTTGAGGTTGACGTTGGTGGTCTGGGTAACGCCGTTGCCCACCACCGTCGATTGATTCTTTTCGTTGCCTTGATACACATAGCTGCCTGCCACCACGGCGATCGGCGCCTGGTCCACCGCAGTGCCGGAGAACACGTAGCGGCCTTCGGCGTCGCGCTGGTTGGCGGTGTTGACCAGGCTGTCGCGCAGCGAGGTCAGGCTCGTCACCATGGCATTGAGGTCGGACGGCACGTTGCTGCCGTCGGCCGCCCACACCAGCAGGTCGCTGACGTCGGTGATGTCGCGCGTCATGCTCGAGAGGTAGGATTCGTTGCTCGACATGCGGATCTGCACCGAGGCGATATTGGAGCGGTACTGCGTGACCAGGGCCTGCTCGCGCGTCAGGCGCGAGATCTGGACGTTGCCGACCGGATCATCGGAGGGGACCAGGATGCGGTTGCCGGTCGCCATTTGCTCATTGATCTTGCTGAGCCAGGTCTGGTTTTCACCGAGGCCGCGCAACATGGTGGATTGGTATTGGCTACTGGCGATACGCATCGCGCTTCCCCTAATTAGTTAAACATTTGCAAGGTGGCGTCGAACAGGTTGTTCGCGACGGAAATCACCTTCATATTCGCCTGGTACATGTTCTGGAACTCGATCAGGCTGATGCCTTCCTCGTCCACGTTGACTGCGCTGGTCGATTTCCAGTCATCTTCGGCCTGTTGACGGACCGTGGTGGCAGTCTTGAGCTGGGCCTGGTTTTGCTGGCTTTCGATGGCAAGCTTGCCGACCAGCTGGGTGTCGGCGTCGCCAAGCAGTACCGTACCCACCGAGGCTACCGTGATCGGTTTGCCGCGAATGGCGATCAGCGCCTGCAAATTGCTGTTGTCGCCTGCAGGCTGGCCGCGTTCGGCGAAAGCCAGGTCGGCGGTGGTAAAACCTTCGCTGACCTTCAACAGGCCGGTGGTGCTGGTCGGGTCGAACGCGAACATGGCGATGCCAGGGGCGCCATCGGTCTTGTCGCCGCTTTCGAGCTGGGTATTGAACATGCTGCTGAACTGCTGGGCAATGTCGGAAATCGATTGTTGCAGCGGCGCCAGGGTGTTGGTACGGAAGTTGGCCAGGCCGCCCAGTTTGCCGCCGATCTTGCTGTCGTCGAGCACGAACCTGGTGCCGGCAAAGCTGAGATTGAGGGTTTGTTCGCCGCCCGCGCTGCTGTAGCTGAGGTTGGCTGCGACGTCGGCCGCGACCAGTGGCTGGCCACTCTTGAGCGACACGCTGGCACTGCCGTCCGGATCGTACACGACTTCCACGCCTACCTGGGACGACACTTCGTCGATCAGCAACTCGCGCTGGTCGATCAAGGCCGAGGTGTTGGTGCCGTTGGCGCCCACTTGCTGGATCTTGGAGTTGAGCGCGGCGATACTGGCCAGTGAATCGTTGAGTGAGGGCAAGATAGCACTGCTTTGCTGTTGCGTCGACAGCTTCTGGTTGGCAGCCAGGTTGTAAATGCTGTTGATCTGCTTGGACAGCGCATCACCCGAGCTGATCACCTGCTGGCGCAGCGGCGTCGAGGTGGGATCGACGGCCGCCGCGTTGAGCGCCTTGAAGAAATTATCGAAGCCATAGCTGATGCTCGACGTCGGATCGTTCATGACTTTTTCGAGCTGCGTCAGGTAAGGCTGGGTTTGGGCGCGCTGGCCCAGCTCCGAGTTGGAGCGCCACATCTGTTGCGACTTGTAGGAATCGGAAAAACGCAGCAACGCGCCGACCGTCACGCCATTGCCCGGCGAATTACGGCTGAAATCGGCGACATTCGATTGCAGCAGCACGCCCTGGCGCGTGTAACCCTTGGTTTGCGAGTTGGCCAGATTCTGGCTGACCGTGGCGATGGCGGCCTGGGCCGCCAGGGCGCCCGACAATGCGTTGTACGTTATGCTCATGTTTGCAAGGGTCTTTCCTGGTGAACGCGAAGGACCGCAGCTTGCATTGCGCGAGTGATGCCGGTCCGTTACTTGTAGAAGGCGACGGCTTAGCGGGAAAGATTAAGCGCTGGCGAAGAATTTTGCGCTTCGGAAATTATTCTGTCGTTGGCGGGCACGGCTTTCTCCGCGCCCCCGGCCGATGCCGGTACCGGGGCTGACGGCTGCGGCAACAACTGGCGCAGGATGGCGTCGGCCACGCCGAAGGCGCGGCGCCCGGCGATCTGGTCGGCCACCAGGTTGTCGGCCATGTCCAGCATGTCCTGGTTGACCTTGTTGTTCATGGCGCTGTCCTCGTCGGCCAGCACGCGCACGCCGGAGCGCATCTGGTGCAGCATGTGGCCGATGAAAAAACTCTCGAACTTGACCGCCGCCTCGGTGGCCTTGGCGCGATACGCCGGATCGACGGTGTCGGCGGGCTGCCCGGGCTGGCTGACAGCGGGCGCCACCACCACGTCCGGCAACTTGCCGGGGATGCCCGGAATCAGGCGCGACGGATCGAAGGGGGGAGGAAAACTCATGATGTCCTTAGATGACGACCAGTTCGCCTTCGATGGCGCCGGCCTGGTCCAATGCTTGCAGGATCGCCATGATATCGTCGGGCGTGGCGCCCAGGCTGTTGACCACGTCGATGATCGCTTGCAGCTTGGCGCCGGCCGGCCAGTTGAACATCTGGCGTGCGCCCTGTTCCGCACTCACCTGCGACTGCGGCGTGGCCACCGTGTTGCCGCCGGCCAGCGCGTTCGGCTGGCTGACCTTGGTGCTTTCCGAGATCACGACTTTCAGCGAACCGTGGGTGACGGCGGCTGCCCGCACACGCAGGCCTTCGGCAATCACGACGGTGCCGGTGCGCGAGTTGAACACCACTTTTGGCGATTCCTTGCCCACGTCGATCGACAACCCTTCGAGCTTGGCCATGAAGGCGATGCGCTGGGTGGGGTTCGACGGCGCCTGCACCTCGACCGAGGTGGCGTCGCTGGCGGTGGCAATGTCGCCGAAGCGCTTGTTGATCGAATCGACGATATTGATGGCGGTCTGGAAGTGCGGATGGCGCAGCGACAGGCGCACGCTCGGGGTGCTGGCGAAATCGGTCGGGATCGCGCGCTCGATGGCGGCGCCGTTGGGAATCCGGCCCGAGGTCGGCGTATTTACCGTCACCGACGAACCGCTCTTGCCCTGCGCCGAGAAGCCGCCAACCACGACGTTGCCCTGGGCCAGCGCATACACTTCGTTGTCGGCCGCGCGCAAAGGCGTCAGCAGCAGGGCGCCGCCGCGCAAACTTTTCGCGTCACCCAGCGAACTGACCACCACGTCGATCGCCTGGCCCTTGCGGTAACCGGGCGGCAGCACCGCCGAGACCATCACGGTGGCGACGTTTTTTGATTTGGCATCGGTTCCGTCCGGCACCTTGACGCCGAACTGCTTGAGCATATTGATCACCGACTGGCTGGCGAACTTGACCTGGGTCGAGTCGCCGCTGCCGTTCAGGCCCACCACCAGGCCGTAGCCCACCAGCGGGTTGTCGCGGATGCCTTCGACCGAGACCAGGTTGCGCAGCACCTGCGCCGCCTGTGCGGGCAGGGTGGCAAAAGTCAGGCACAGGGCCAGGGGCAGGGCGATGAAGCGGGACAGCGTGCGGAAGTTCATGATGTTCTCAGCCTCAGAAAGGCATGTACGGGCCGTTGAAAAAGCGCGATAACCATCCCGCCGATTGCGTATCGGCCAGCGTGCCCTGGGCTGAATAGGCGATGCGGGCGTTGGCGATGCGCAGCGACGAGACCTGGTTGTCGGCGTCGATGTCGGCCGCGCGCAAGTAGCCACGCAGGCGCACGAATTCTTCGCCCTGGTTCAGGGTCAACACTTTTTCGCCCGATACGCGCAGCAAGCCGGTCGGCAATACTTCCTGCACGACCACGGTAATCGCCCCGGTCAAGGCGTTCTGCTGGGTGCTGGTGGCGTCGCCGGTAAACGAATTGTCGGCGCCGACGCCGATGCTGGCTTTCGGGAACACCTTGCCCAGCAAGCTCGGGGCCGCCACATTGTTCGACGATTCCTTGGAATAACTGGTGCCTGCCCGTTTGCTCGCTTGCGTGGTTTCCTGCAACATCACGGTCACCACGTCGCCGACGCGGAAGGCGCGGCTGTCGGAGGTCAGCGACATGCCCATGTCGGGGCTGTAGACGCCGCCGCCGGACACGCGCGGCATGGTCGAACGCACCAGCGGCGGCGGTTCGTCCATCGGACCGGGGCGGACCGCCGGCGGTTCCAGGCTGGCGCAACCGGTCAAGGCGGCCAGGACCAGCAAGGGCAGTGCGGCTTTCATCAGCGTGCTGCCGAAGCCAGGTATTGCAACATATTGTCGGCGGCCGACAGCACCTTGGTGTTCATTTCGTAGGTGCGCTGGGCGGCGATCATGTCCACCATTTCTTCCACGACCTGCACGTTCGAGCCTTCCAGCGTGCCTTGCTTGATCTTGCCCCACTGCGCCGTACCGGGCGCACCTTCGGTCGGGGTGCCGCTCGATGCGGTTTCCGCGTACAGGTTTTCGCCCAGGGCCATCAGGCCGGTGGGGTTGATGAAGCTGGTCAGCGTCAGTTGGCCGAGCTGGCTCGGGGTGGCGGTGCCGGCGATCGTGGCCGAGACGGTGCCGTTTTCACCGATGGTGATCGCGGTGGCGTTGTCCGGCACGGTAATTTGCGGAATCAACGGCAGGCCGTGGGCGTTGACCAGGATGCCGTTGGCGTCGATCTGCAACTGGCCGGCACGGGTGTACGCGGTTTCGCCGCTGGGCTGGCGCACGGCCAGGAAGCCGTTGCCATTGACGGCCACGTCGAGCTCGCGGCCGGTGGTTTGCAGGCTGCCGCTGGTAAATACTTTCTGGGTGCCGACCATGTGTACGCCGTTACCGAGCTGAACGCCCGATGGCGCCAGGGTGTTATTGTCGGCCACTTGCGCGCCCGGCTGCTGGCCGACCGTGTAAAACAGGTCTTCGAACACCACGCGATCGCGCTTGAAACCGATGGTGTTGGCGTTGGCCAGGTTGTTGGCGATGGTTTGCAGTTTCTGGTCCTGCGCTTGCACGCCGGTCTTGCTGATCCACATTGCTGGATTCATGGTTTCTCCTAAATACTGTTGGGATCAGCTTAGCCGCTGATCAGGCGATTGCCGGTTTCGGCCATGGTGTCGGTGGACTTGAACAACTTCATCTGGACTTCGAAGGTGCGGTTCAGGCTCATGGTGGCGACCATTTCTTCCACCGCCGAGACGTTGCTGCCTTCCAGGTGACCGGATTGCAATACCACGGTCGGATCGGTCGCCAGCGGCACGCCGTCGCGCGCGATCAGCAGGCCGGACTCGTTCTTGGTCAGCTCCGAGCCTTCGGCCTTCACCAGGCGCAGCTTGTCCACGGTTTGCATGGTGGTGGTGCCCGGGTTCTGGATCGAAATGGTGCCATCGGTGCCGATGTCGATCTTGCTGTACTCGGGCAGCGTGATGGGGCCGCCTTCGCCCAGCACTACGTTACCGTTGATGCGCAGGGTGCCGGTTTCATCGAGCACCATGGCGCCGGCGCGGGTATAGGCTTCGCCGGTCGGTCCCTCGACCGTCAGGAAACCGGCGCCCGAGATCGCCACGTCGAGCTCGCGGCCGGTGGCCTTGAGCGTGCCCTGCCGGGTATTGACCGAGTTGGCCTGCAACTGCGCCATGTGGCGGTCGTCGTAGCCGTAACCCTGCACGGACTGCGAGGTGGACATTTCCATGTCGGCCCGGAAGCCCACGGTATCGGCATTGGCCAGGTTGTTGGCGCGTACCTGCTGGCCGCGCAGGGCCCGCTCGGCCCCGCTCATGGCGGTGAAGATCAACGAATCCATGCGTTACCTTAGATCGCCTGCATCAGCGATTGCATCATCGTGCTCTCGGTCTGGATGACTTTCGAGTTGGCCTGGTAGTTGCGTTGCGACGTCATCAGGCCCACCAGTTCGGACGTGATGTCGACGTTCGACTGTTCCAGCGACGAGCTGGTGATGGTGCCGCCCGTGCCGGTGCCCGGTGCGTTGACCAGCGGACGGCCCGATTCCAGCGACTCGGTCCAGCTGGTGCCGCTGATCGTGGTCAGCGCGCCTTCGTTGACGAAGGTGGCCAGCGCCAGTTTGCCCACGGTCTGTTTCTGGCCGTTGGAGTAGGTGGCGATCAGCGAACCGTCGTTACCCAGCGCCAGGCTGGTATAGGTGCCCGAGGCATAGCCTTCGGCATTGTTGGCGGACGTGGTCGCTTCGCCGGAGTTGCCGGTGCTGCCGTCGTAATCGATGGTCAGCTTGGTCAGGTTGGCGCCGTTGGCCAGCGTGATGCCGGTCAGGTCGATCGTGGTCGTGCTGGCGATGGCGCCGGTGACGGGGTCGGCGGGCTGGCCGTTGACGTCATTGAGGGAGCCGGTAGCTGTGTCGAATTTCAGGACGGTCGGCGTTTTGTCTGGCAACTCGGCGCCGTCGAGCAGGTAGCGGACGTTGACCGTGTTCGGCGATGCCGCGTCGCGGGCGAAGTACTGGGTCAGCGTGTGCTTGCCGCCCAGGGTATCGTAGATGACCGTCGCTTTCGACATGTTGAAGGTGCTCGGGTCAGGCGGGTTCTGTGGCGTGATCGCGACTGTACCCGTGACCGGCACCGTGCCCCAGGCGGCCGGGGTGGTCCAGTCGGCCGACATATTGCCGACATACGTCATCTTGCCCGAGGCCACGGCCGGGATCGCGCCGGTCTGGATCGGCAAGTCGCCCACGGCGCCCATCGCCGACGTCAGGGGATTGATCGGGTAGCCTTGCACGCGGTTGCCCTGGGTATCGACCAGGTAGCCATCCTTGGACGTTTCGAAAATGCCCACGCGCGAGTACTGCGGCACGTCGGAATTGGCTGCCTTGGCGATGAAGAAGCCGCCGCCGTTGATGGCCGCGTCCAGCGAGCGGCCAGTGCTCAGCACGCCGCCCGGTTTGCTGATGTTCTGGGTGACCGAACCGATGGTGACACCGGTCTGCAGTTCGCCGGACACCAGCGACGAGAAGTTCGCGCCCTGGGCCTTGTAGCCATAGGTGCCGGCATTGGCGATGTTCTGGCTGGTGCTGTTGAGGGCCTCGTTGATGGCCTGGATGCCAGACAATGCGATATCGAAACTCATGATGGAAATCCTTTAAGAGATTGAATTATTGAATGGCTAAAGCAGGCTTGCCGTTAAACGCAGTAATGTTGCCGGGATCGATTTCGCCCAGGTTGGCGACGTTGAGCACCACGCCGCCGGTCGCCGAAATGCGCACGCTGTTCAGGCGGCCCTGGATGTCGATGGCAGGGGTTTCCTTGGTGCTGGTTTCCACCGCCATGGTGTAAGTACCTTCCTTGAGGCCCAGCGTGCCCGGGTCGATGGTGAACGGAACATTGCCGGGCGCCTGGGTGCCAAGCTTGACCGTATATTTCTCGCCGTTGTCGCCGGTCAGCACCAGGTTGGTATTGGTGCTGCTCGTTTCCAGCACCACCTGCCCGCTGACGGGCGTGGTGCCATCGACGCGGACCTGGGTGGACTGGGCCATGACGTCGGAGCCCACCTGCGCACCGAGCGACAGCACTTGCATGCTCTGCAGAATGCTGGAGTTGGCGCTGGTCAGGGTCGAGAGCTTTTGCAGCGCCTCGGTCTGCGACAGTTGCGTCAGTTGCTGGACGAACTGCGCCGGGTCCGATGGCGACAGCGGATCCTGGTTCTGGATCTGCGCGACCAGCAGCTTGGTGAACATCTCCGACGCTTCGCTGGCCGTGTTCGGTGTTACCGCGTTGCTGACGCCGGTGCCGGTCGTGGTGGTGCCGTTATTGAGAAGACTGACTGCCATGACTTAACTTTCACCAAGTTTAAGGAGGGATTGCTGCATCGTGCGGATGCGGCCGATGACTTCGACATTGGTTTCGAACGCGCGCGAGGCCGACATCATGTCGGCCATCTCCGCCACTTCGTTGACGTTGGAGTAGAACACCATGCCGTCGGCATTGGCCATCGGGTGGCCCGGTTCGTACACCTTGCGCAGCGGTTCGGACGACTCGACCACGTCCAGCACCTGCACCTTGCCACCGGTCATCATGCCTTCGCTGTTTTCGCCCAGCACGGTGGCAAACACCGGTTTGCGGGCGCGGTAGGTTTCGCCCTCGTTGCCGGCCACGGCGTCGGCATTGGCCAGGTTGGAGGCAATGGTATTGAGACGCACGCTCTGTGCGGCCATGGCCGAGCCGGCGATCTCGGAAATATCTTTAAACGACATGTCGTTCCCTTACGGTGGTTGGGCAGTCTTACTGACCGGCGATGGCCTTGGCCAGACCCTTGAATTTCATGTTGACGAAGGTCAGGCTGGTCTGGAAGTCGGCCGCGTTTTGCGAGAATGCCGCCTGTTCGACGCCAAGTTCGACGGTATTGCCGTCGCGGGCAGGGTGGAATGGCACGCGGTACATCTGGGCGGCTTCGCCATCGCCGCCTGGTTCGCCGGAGGCTTCGGCTTGCAGATTGGCCAGGGCGGCGCCGAAGTCCATGTCACGCGCCTGGAAGCCGGGAGTGTTTTCATTGGCCAGGTTGGCCGCGAGAATGCGGGTGCGTTCCGCCCGCAGTTGCAGCGCATCGCCGTGGACGCCGGTTACCTGGTTGAAATTGATGCCCATGGTGGTCTCCTTGCAGGATCGAATGGTGTTTCAGTGAATACTATGTAACTGTTAAGCTCTATTGCGCAGCGGAAATTTCCCGCCTATTCCTCATTGCAATCTTGCTCGGCATGTAGAATGTTGGTCTCGCACGACAGGCCCGTTCGCTTGCATCATAGTAGAGGTATTGCCCATGTTCAACAAAACTATTGTAACTGGTTTGAGCCGAATGTTGCTAACCGGAAGCATCTTTTTTAACACTTCCGCCCATGCCGCGCCTGTTCCCGCAGACAAAGTACTGCTGCTGGTAGAGGACGCTGCGCGCGAGTATGTGTTGCGCTGGGCCGACAGTCGCGGCCTGGCCGAGCCCGAATTCGACATCACGGTGGTGCGCGGCAGCCGTCCGCTGGCCTCATGCGGCAGTGCAGTATCAGTCGAGGCGGCGGACACCCGCCAGCCCGCGCGCATGCGTTTCAACGCCATTTGCAGCGGCGACGGTGCGCGCGGTGGCAGCTGGCGTTACGAGTTCGTGGTGCGCGCCAAGGTGTCGGCGCGGATCGTGATTGCGGCCAATGACATCGGCGCCGGAAAAATCATTACAGATGAAGATGTGTTGCTTGAGCGCCACGATATTTCGACGGTGGGAGACAGTGTGTCGGATCCGCAAGAGGTCGTGGGGATGAGTGCCAAGCGCACCGTGCGCGTGGGCGAAGTGTTGCGTACCGGTTCGCTGGCATCGCCGATCCTGGTCAAGCGTGGTGACCTTGTTAACATTATCGCCAGCCGCGACCAGGTCACGGTGTCGATGTCGGGCGAAGCCATGGATGCGGGCGCCAAGGGCAGCCAGGTGCGCGTGCGCAATTCCAGTGGCAACATCATCCGCGCGCGGGTGACGGGGCCGGGGGCGGTGCAGCCGGCGGATACGCCTGCGGCACGCTGATACCGGATGGACAGACCGGCGCCGGCAGCTGGCGGGGCAGCCTGCATGGCTGGTCTGGTCGGGGTGTCAGTCGGCCGTAGCAGCAGAGGCGCGCTGCAACTGCGTGGCCAGGCGGGCCAGCTTGTCGGCGTAGCCGGGATCGGTGGCATAGCCGCCGCGTGCCAGGCCGTTGGCAAAGGCACGGGCATCGCTGCCCGTGTTGAGCGCGCCCTGGTAGCGCGGGTTGCCGGCTAAAAGTTCTGCGTAATCGCGGAACGCGCTGGCGGTGTCCGGGTAGCTGCGGAAGCGCTCGGTCTTCTTGAGCATGGCGCCGTGTTCGAACTCGGTGGTGGTGGCGCTGGCGACATCGCCCTGCCAGCCGCTACCGGCCTTGATGCCGAACAGGTTGTTGGTGTCGATGCCGCCCTTGCGCAGCGGTTGCCGGCCCCAGCCGGACTCCAGCGCCGCATGGGCCACCACCAGTTCGGGAGAGACCCCCAGCTTGTCGGCCGCTTCGCTGGCCCAGGGCGTGACCGACGCCAGGAATTGCTGGCGGCTGTCGCTGTCCATGCCGCCATCGTCGATGACGCCGGTAGCGTGCCTGGCATTCAAGGCCGCCAGTTGCATGGCCTGGGCCGATGACGGCGCCGCAGAATTTGCCCCTGAGCTGCTGAAACCGCCATCACCGCGGCTGATATAGCCAACCACGTCGCTTTGCACCTGCTGGAACGTGCTCGAAAATGCGCCGGTCGAGACCATCCCGCCAAAGCCGGCCGTGGGCCGGGTGGCGCTGATGTTCGAGGCAGTGGCGGCGGTCGCCGCAGTAAAAGCAGTGGGATTAAATTGGCTCATAAATGTGTTCTTCGCCATGCAGCACGCGCTGCATGATGCCATGCTGTTCGACCAGCAAATCGGCATTGCGCTTCGATAAACGCTTGCATTCGATGACCAGCGCTTCGAGCGCCAGCCAGTCGGCTTCCATTTTCTCGCGGGCTGCCGGTTTGAGCAAGGCAAATGCTTGTGCCATGGTCCCGTTCGGGCCATTCAGGTGTTGCGCGAGTGCAACGCGCTGGATGCGGCGGGCGTCGGCTTCGGCCACCATGCCGGTGATTTTTTCGGCGATATCGCCCAGCCGCGGCCCCTGGTGGCGCAGCGCAGCGTCAAATTGCTCTTCCAGCAGCGCCGCCAGGCCGGCATATGCCTGCATGTCGGCGGCTATGCCGGCCAGCAGCGCGCGCATGGCTTCCTGGCGCGATACCGGCGGGGGCGACGCCGGGTTGCTCACTTTTCCACTCCATGGAAGCGCTGGATCAGGCCGGCCAGCTTGGCCGGATCGAACGGCAGTTCACCCTTGGCCAGCGCGTCGCGCAGCATGTCCACTTTTTCCTGGTCGATTTCCGGCATGTCGCGCATCGCTTGCAGCGCCGGCTGCATCACCGCCGACTGCAGCGGCGCTGCAGTGGCCGCCGCAGCGGGAGCGTCGGCGCCGTCCACCGGCGCCGGCTCGGCAACACGCTGGATGGCCATGCCGTCGGGAGTCGCGGTCGTGATTCTCATACGGGTGCCTCTGGTTGGCTTGGTTTGCATGGCGTTATTGTAGCGTCAGTTGTTGCGGCCCAGCGAATCGCGCAGCTTTTGCAGCAGGCCGGGATCGGGCAGGGCAGTGTTGATCTGCTCGGTCAGCGGCACCGTGCGGTCCGGCATGCCGAACATCGAGGCGATGGTTTTGGCCTGGCTGGTGGTCAGGATCAGCAGTTCGATGCGGCGGTTGACGCCGGCATCGGCGCGCTTGACATCGAGCGGGGCGCGGTCGGCCATGCCCACCACTTGCAGCACCGATTCCGCATTCATGCTACCGGCCAGCAACTGGGCGCGGGCCGACATGGCGCGGTTGGCCGACAGCGTCCAGTTGGAAAACGCCGCATAACTGGTATCGGCGTACTGCATCGAGTCGGTATGGCCGACGATCAGCATCTGGTTTTCCATCTTTGCGAACAGCGGTCCCATCTTGCGCAGCAGGGCGCGGAACTTGTCGGTCGGCACGGCACTGCCACGCACGAACATGCCTTGCTTGTCGGTGTCGTGCAGCATCACCCGCAAGCCGTAGGGCGTGACCACCGCTTCCAGGTTGGACGTGAGGCCGAAGTCGGCGCTCATCTTGGTGAGCGCCTTCGACAGCGCCTGCAAATCGTCCGGGCTTTCGTACTTGACCTTGGCGGCGGACGTCGGATCGGCCGGCTCGCCCGGCGCCAGCTTTTCGCCGGGCTGGTCGGTGCTGCCGGTATGCGGCATCGGGAACCGTTCGATCAGGCTGCCGCGCGGGCCGCCCACCTGCTCGGGCATCACGCCCTTGCCCTGGTCGGTCTTGGCGCCGTCCGATTCGGTCATGACCTGCTCCAGCGCCTCGGTATTGCGGGCGGCGATCAGCCACAGCACCAGGAACAAACACATCAGCGCCAGGCAGAAGTCGGCGAAGGCTACCTTCCAGGCCCCGCCGTGGTCGTCGTGCTTGTGCTTGCCGCCACCGCGCTTGACGATGGTCTGGTCATGCGCTTTCTCATGCGGCTTTAGCACCACGACCTCCCCGGCGGCTGTCGTCGGCCGGTTCGCTGTCGCGGCCTTCCAGATCGTTGATCCAGCGTTCGAGCTGGGCGAAGCTCGGCTTGATGTTCAGCGGCACCAGGCGGCGGCCCGAGTCGATCGCCAGCAGCGCCGGCTTGCCGGCCACGTGGGTCACCAGCACCACCTTGACGGTTTCCTTGTTCGACGCCTCCTGGTTGACCAGCTGCTTGAGCATATTACACAGCGGATCGATCAGGCCGTAACACAGGAAAATACCGATGAAGGTGCCGACCATGGCCGCGCCGACGTTTTCGGCGATCTCGCCCGAGGTGGCGCCCTGGCTCACGGTACTCATGGTGATCACGATACCGAGCACGGCCGCCAGGATGCCGAATCCCGGCATCGCTTCGCCGATCTTGCCCAGCGACTTGGCCGGTTGTTCGAGCTCGGTGTGCAGCGCTTCCAGCTCCTGGTCCAGCACGCCTTCGAGTTCGTGCGCGTTGATCTTGCCCATTGCCATCAGGCGGAAGTTATCGACGATGAAGGCCAGCAGCTTCGGCTCTTCCAGCACGCGCGGGTAGCGCTGGAACAGCGGGCTGTCCTTGGGCGCTTCGACGTGGGCGTCCAGCGCTTTCAGGCCGCCGGCGGCCAGTTGCAGCAGTTCGTACATCAGCAGCAGCAACTGGCGCTGGAATTCGGAGTCGTATTTTTTGCGGACGATGATCTTCTTGATCTGCGTCATCAGCTCCTTGAGCACGTGGGTCGGGTTACCCAGCACCAATGCACCGAGGCCGGCGCCGCCGATCACGATCAGCTCGAGCGGGTGCCAGATCTGGTGGAACGTGCCGCCCATCAGGGCAAAGCCGCCGAAGACGCTACCTAAAATGATGAGGATGCCAACTAGTTGCTGCATGATGATTCGCCTTTCCGCGTCATTTTCTTGATTCCTGGTGGTCGTGTTGTGCGAGTCGCTACGCGGCTTGCAGCACGGCTTTCATTTTGTTCAGGGCCGCCTTGTTGAGCTGGCAGACGCGGGCGTCGGTCAGATCCAGCACGGCAGCGATTTCCTTGTAGCTCAGTTCGAATTCGTAGTACATCTGCACCACCCGCTGCTCACGCTCGTCGAGGCTGCGCAAGGCCTGCTCCAGGCTGCGCCGCACGATCAATTGCTCTTCCGGCCCCGGGGCGCTGTCCTGGCCCACGGATTCCTGCAGTACTTCATCGAAACTGGCGATCAGCTCGGCATTCTCGTCGAGCTGGTAAGCCTGGTATTGCTCGGGCGTCAAGGACAGCCCGGTCATGATTTCCTGTTCGCTCGGTTCGTGGCCCAGCTTGCGGGTCAGCGCACGCACGCTGTCGCGCAATTTGTGGCTGTGCTGGCGCACCGCGCGCGGGCGCCAGTCCTGGCGCCGCAACTCGTCGAGGATGGCGCCGCGGATGCGCAAGCTGGCATAGCTGCCGAACGTTTCGTCGGGCGCGCCATAGCGGCGCAGCGCTTCCAGCAAACCGATCAGGCCGATCTGCTCCATGTCGTCGCGGTCGATTGCCCCCGCCACCTGCGAGTTGAGCTGGCGCACGATGCGCTTGACCAGCGGCGCATACGACAGCAGGTATTTCTGCTCGTCGGCCGGGCTGTGCATCGCCACCGCGCCGTCGCCGCCGTCGCCGTAACCATCGGCATACGCATTGCCAGGATGCTCTACATAGGCCATGCCCGCTCCACTGTTAACCATGCTGGCTGTGGCTTACTCAATGATGAGCTTGCCGATCATGACATCGGTAAACGGCTTGTCCAGGCCTTCGTGCTCGTACGCTTCATCGAAAGCCTTGTTCAATGCCGCCGCAAACTGGTCGATCGTCATGGTCTGGGCGGTGGCCATGGTCAGGTCGGACAGCGTGCGTACGGCAACGCTGCGCAACATCGGCAAATGTTCCTTGGCCTGCTTCTCGGTCTTCTCGTCCGTGGTGATCACCAGGTCGGCCGACATGTAGTGGGAACTGGTGTCACCGGGCTGACGCTTGAGCATGATGATGACCTTGTCCACCGTCATGTACTTTGGGGGACCTTCTTTCTTTTTCTCTTCCTTCTTCGCGGCCTTCTTGCCATCGGCAGAAGTCTCTTCCGCGTGGGCGTCCTTGGACATATACCAGAACGCACCGCCGGCCACGGCCGCGCCAACCACGACGACCAGCGCGATCGCGACAATTATTTTCTTGTTCATCTACAGATTACTCCTGGTCATTCATGGCAAAAACTGGTTTCGAGTCATCCTGGTACAGGGCCCGGCCCGGGTTGCGACCGCGTTCCTGCTCCTGTTGCTGCTGGCGGCCGCCATCTGGCTGCCCCTGCGAATAGGATGGCTGCGGTGTCGCTTGCGACAGGGCCGACGTGCGGGCGGTCGATACCGTCACCGCCACGTCGCTGAACTGGCGGGTGGCCAGGTCCTGGCGCACCGAATCGCCGATGGCGTTGAGCTGGCGGACGACCTCGCTGTTACTGGCGGACAGGTTCACTTGCAGCGCGCCGGCGCTCTGGCGGATCGAAATCTCGATGCTGCCCATGTTTGGCGGGTCGAGGCGGATCACGGCCTGGTTGTTGTTACGTTGCAAATTCACTTGCAGGCGGTCGCCCAGCGCTTCGCGCAGTGGTTGCTGCCATTGTTCCGGCGCCCCCGCCAGCTTGACGGGCGCGGCGAAGCCGGCAGGCGTTGTCGCTGCGGCCGCCACGGTGGGCGGGGTAGCGCTGGCAGTGGCCGCCAGTGCGCTGGTAAATTTCGCCGTTGCCTGGCCGTCGTCGCTGGACATGCCGAGACCATGGTCGCGGTTGGCTGCAACTGGTGCGGGCACGGCGACGTCCACACCTGCGCTGGCCACGGCAGGCATCGCGCGGGACTGGGCAGCCCCGGTAATGGCAGGGTAGCTGGCAATGGTCGCGCTGGCGGTAGCTGCGGCGGTTGCGCGGAGTGGCTGTGCGGCAGCGGTCGGGAATGGAATTGCCGCATTGGTCGAGGGTGGCAATGACGCATTGGCCGGGAGTGGCAGCGCCGCATTGGCCACCGCAGCGGCCTTGCGCCCGCTGAATTGCTGGCCGCTTGCCTCGGCCACGATCGTTGCCACTGCGGGAGCGGCTGCATACTCCGACGTGGCGAACCGTGTCGTTGCCGGTGCCGTGGCGGCCGTCGTGGCGGTCGTCCTGTCCGCCGTTGCAGCCATGGTGCTGGCAGCAGCAGCGGCCGTCGTGGTTGGCGCCGCGCCTGCCTGGTGGCCTGGCATGGCAGCGGCGTTGGTGGCCAGCGCCGGGTTGAATGGCTTGACCGAGCCCGCGACCGAGGCAGGCACGGCATTTTCCGTGATGGCGGTGTTGGAGACCGCAGGTGCGGCCGCGTCGGCTACGGTGCCCCCGTGACTGGCAACAGCCGGGATCATGCCGGTAACCGGGATGCCGGACGTGCGCGGTGAGGTTGTTGTGACTGCTGCGGCGGTTGCGGCCTCGACCAGTTGCGGGTTCGCTGGCGTGACTGCGGATGCATAGCCGTACGTGGCCAATAACGGCGCGCCGATGTCCTCGGTGACACGCGCAGCTTGCTGTGCCAGCGCCAACTGGTTGGCATCCTGCAGCGCGGTATAGCTGGCCTGCGGTGCCGCGCCTGAAGGCGTGGTCACGGCGATATTCGCGGCAGGCAGGTTGAACGGGGTAGCGGACGGATACAGCGTGGCGCCGGCACTTGTGCCAGCCACCGCGCTGACCGCAGTACTCACCGTGGTGTCGGCCGCGACCGGCGCCGGCGCGATGGACCGGTTGCCGGCCAGGGCAGGCAGCGCGATGGCGGGGGCCATGACGGCAGCGAAGACGGGGGCGACGATGATGGCGGGCGCCCCCGCGGCGGCGATGCCGGCATTATCGGCATCGGCTGGCTCTTGCGTGGCAGTAGCGCCTGCTGGTGCAGCAACGGTCGCGTCACCTTCGGTGGTCGTGTCCATGATGTGCGCAAACAGCGGCGCTTGCGCGGCGCGGTCGGTCGGTACGGCCGGCATGCCCGGCGCAGCGGCGTTGACCGGGGCGCCGGCCGGCGCGGGCTGGCGGCCAACGATGCCGTTCAACAAGAAATCTTCGCTCGCACCCGGCTGCCCGGCTGCTGCAATGCCGGTACTGAGGGTGCTGGTGGTGCCCGGCGTGGCCGGGCTGGTGATGGTCATGGTCATGCTGTGTATCCGTTTTCTGCCAGCTCGCTGTCCAGCGCATAGGCGAGCAAGCCTTCTTTATTCGCCTGCAATTCGCTGAGCTTGCGGCCGACTTCTGCGGTGGCAAGGTCGCAGCGGCGGGCGGCTTCCTGGTGTACCTGGTACAGGGCCGAGAGGGCGGCCTTTTCGGCCGCGTCCCACGGACCTTGCGCCGCCATCTGCGGCAGGGTCGTGGACAGCAGCGTGTTCAGCGCCGCCAGCATCGACCAGTCTTCCGCGCCGACAGCGGCATGCATTTTTTGCGTCAGCGACAGCAGTGTGCGTTGCCTATCCACCATTGGCCTTGGCCTGGACGCCAAGCCAGCCTTTCTTGATGGTGGTCAGCAGGGCGATCACTTCGTCGATCACCAGCGGGTCGAGATTGATGCCGGCCGTGTACAGGCGGCTGGCGCAGTATTCGTAGAGGCGGCCGAGATTCTTGACCACCTCGCCGCCGTTGTCGTAGTCGAGTGAGCTCGACAGACCGTTGATGATGTCGGTGCACTTGTTCAGGCTAATCGCCTTGAGCTCGTAGCGTTTGCCGGCAATATGGCCGCGCGCGCGCGCCAGCTCTTCGAGCAGGCCGTCGGTCAATACCAGCACCAGTTCGACGGGCGAGGCGCGGGCGACCTGCGCGTCGAGGTTGGTGGCGTGGTAACTGCTATAAGCTTCGTGATTCAACATGGTGTTCACCGTACTATGTAAAAGGCGGCGGTTGCCGCCCGTGGTTGATGCTTTAAGTTTTACTACTGCTGGAGAACAGCTCCGTGAACAGGTTCGACGTGTTGGTCATCGACGACTGCAACTGCTGCAACGTCGTAAACTGGGTCAGGTAGCGGCGGTAGGCATTGTTGAACTGCACTTCCAGCGCGGTCTGGCGGTCGGCCAGCTGGCTTTGCAGCTTGGCGCTGGCCTGCTTGCGCACCGAGATCGTACCTTTGGAAGTGTCGGTCCAGCTGCTGATCAGCTTGTTCATTTTACCGAGCACGCCGCTGTCGTTCAGGCCCAGCGACGACGAGCTGCCGAACATGGTGTCCAGTGATCCCGGGTTGGCGGCCACGGCCTTGGTCAGGCGCGCGGTATCGAGCGACAGCGTGCCGTCGCGATTGCCGGTAATGCCAAAGCTCACCAGGGACAGGCCGCCGGTCGCCGCACGCAAGGCGGTGCCCAGCTGGTCGCGCAGCGCCTTGACGCCCGAGTCGGCGTTCAGCACACCCGGGGTGACGTTGCTGGCGGCGTTGCCGGCCTGGGTCAGCGCGTTGACGGCGTTATACAAATTGTTATATGCCGTGACAAACGCCTGGACATTGGCGGTGGTGGCGGCAGTGTCGGCACCTACCTTGAGCGTGATTGGCGCATCGCTGGCGCCCTGCGCCTTGGCGATGGTGAAACTCACATCGTCGATGACGGTGAAGGTGTTGGAAGCCTGTTCGATCTTGGTGCCGGTGGTCTTGGGGCCGGACCAGACAATCGCGTTGTTGGCAGCGGTCAATATGGTCTTGTCCGCCAGATCGTCGGCCAGCGTCTGGTCGCTGGCGCCGGTCAGCGTGATCTCTTCCACGCCGGCGTCCTTGCCGGTCTTGGTCGAGGTCAGCACCAGGCGGGTGTCGCCGTTGATGGTGATGGTCGATGCGGTCAGCTTGCCGTCGTTGTCGGCCGACGCGTTGATGGCGGCGGCGATTTCCTTCGGCGTCAGTTCGCCATTGTTGTCAGTGTTGGCCGTGGCCAGGTCGATCTCGATGTTCGAGTTGTCGCCCATCTTGATGTTCAGCTTGCCGTTATTCGGCGCCAGGCCGTTGCTGATGCCGAACGATACCTGGCCGGCCGTGGCCACCTGTTCCACGTAGAACGAATAGCTGCCGGCAGCAGCGAGCGCGCCGGCGCTGCCGGTGGCAATGGTGGTGTCGCTGAAGGTGGCGCCGCGCGCACTGATGGTCTTGCTGGCGCCATTGGCCAGCGCGTTGATCGCGGTCTGGAACGTGGACAAGGCCGTGCCCAGCGTCGCCAGCGCGGCCGTGTCGGATTTGTCCCGCGCGACCTGGGCGTCGAGCACGGCCTGGGGCGCCTTGATATAGGCGTTGGCCAAGTTGGTGGCCGTGGTTTGCGGATCGTAGGTTGGACTGGTGATGACGGCCATTTTGTTGCTCCTGGAAACAATGAGTGAGTGTACCCTGATACAAGGCGACCCTAATCGTTTCCATATGAAAAGTTTTTTAACTATTTTTCCGGTGTTGCGCGCAAGCCCACTTACTTTTGCCCGCGCCACCACGCTTGCGTTGCCAATTCATCATGCTGCTTGCGTTCCTTGGAATGTTGCTCCTTCTGAACCACCTTGTGCTGCTTGTCGAGCACCTTGCCCAATACCTCGCGCTTGGCCCAGGCCGCGTTGAGCGCCTGCTGCGACACCGCCATGTCGGCCTCGTGCAAATGCAGGTCCACCCGGTGGTTGTCGGCCATCACCATCACGGCCTGCTTGTAGTCGCCGCAATTGCCGGCCAGGGCAGGGTGCAGGTTGCCGCTGGCGCCCATGTTGACGTACAGCCCGGTCAGGCGGTCGAGGTTTTTCTGGTAACGATCGCGCAAGTTGGTCTTTTCGGCCATCTCGGTCTGCAGGCGCTCCACTTCGGTGTTGCGCAGGGCGACCAGGGTGGTCAGGTTGCGGATGTTGTGCTGGCTCATAGTGTCGGTCTCACTTCAAGGTGTCACTTCATCAGCGTTTCAAGTTGGATGATGCATGGCGCGTACGGCGCTTCTTCCTTGGTGCCCTGGCACAGGAACTGTTCCACGCGCGGATGCAGCATCACGGCCTTGTCGGTGACCAGGTCGGCGCCCGGTACATAGGCGCCCAGCGGTATCAGGTCGCGCACGCGGTCGTGGCGCGACATGCTCGCTTTCAGCGCGCGCGCCGCCAGCATGTGCTCCGGCGTGATCACCTGGCTCATGCAGCGGCTGATCGACTGGCCGATATCGATCGCCGGGTAATGGCCGCGCTCGGCCAGTTCGCGGGTCAGCACGATGTGGCCGTCGAGAATCGCCCGCGCGGTATCGACCACCGGATCCTGCTGGTCGTCGCCTTCGGCCAGCACGGTGTAGATGGCGCTCATGCTGCCTACCTGGTTTTCGCCGTTGCCGGCCGATTCCACCAGCTGGGGCAGGGCGGAAAATACCGATGGCGGATAACCCTTGGTCGCCGGCGGCTCGCCCAGCGCCAGCGCCACTTCGCGCAGCGCCATCGCGTAGCGGGTCAGCGAATCGACCAGCAGCAGCACGTTCTTGCCCTGGTCGCGGTAATGCGCCGCGATCGAGTGGCACAATTCGGTGGCCATGATGCGCATCAGCGGGCTTTCGTCGGCCGGGGCGATCACCAGCACCGCCTTCTGCAAGCCCTCTTTACCGAGCGACATATCGACGAATTCGCGCACTTCGCGCGAGCGTTCGCCGATCAGGCCCACCACGACCACGTCGGCCACGGTCTGCCGCGTCATCAGGCCCAGCAGCACGGATTTGCCGACGCCGGAGCCGGCCATCAGGCCCACGCGCTGGCCGCGGCCCAGGGTCAGCATGGCATTGATGGCGCGCACGCCGACATCGAGCGGCTCGGTGACCGGCTTCTTCCTGAGGGGGTTGATGCGCGGCGGCTGCGAGTCGAGCGGAAAGTCGCCGCCCAGCTTGCCCAGGCCGTCGATCGGTTCACCGAGGCCGTTGACCATGCGGCCCAGCCAGCCGGAACCGATTTGCAGGTTGATCTTGTCGGGCGAAGGCAACACCCGCGCGCCGGTGGTCAGGCCGATCGCCTTTTTGAATGGCATCAAATACGACACCTTGTCGCGGAAACCGACGACCTGGGCGTCGAGCCACTCGCCGCTCACTGTCTCGATCTGGCAACGCTGGCCGGTATGCAAGGGACAGCCGACCGCCTCGAGCAGCAAACCGGACGCGCCCACCAGCCGACCCGTAGGGGTGGCCATGGGAACGCTGCCCAGTTCGAGATTGCGCAAGGCATCGGCGATCACTGTTCGCTCTCCGTATCGTCATCATCACCGCCGTCGGCGGCCTGCAATTGATTATCGACCTGTTCCATGACCGCAGCAAGACGTTGATGACAGCCAGCATCGACTTCATTATCGCCAGCCTTGATCCGGCATTCGCCCACTTCCAGGCGGGCGTCGCCGATCAGGTGCCATTTCTTGGAACGCTTGGGATCGAGCTCGGTGATGCGTTTGAGTTCTTCGGGATTGAGGTAAACGTCGATTTCTTCGCGGGTGGGCGGCATCGAGGCCAGGGTTTCCTCTACCAGCGACATCAGCTGCACCGGCTGCAAGGCCAGCTCGGCGCGGATCACCTGGCGCGCCACCTTGGCCACCAGGTCCACCACTTCCTTGCGCTGGGCGGCGCGGTAGTCGGAACGCAGCTTCTTCAAACTCTTGAGCATGGCATCGACCGGGCGCGCCATCTGGTCGTAGGCCACCAGGGTTTCGTGGCGGCCTTCTTCGCGGCCCTGCTGCTGGCCGGCGTTGCGGCCGGCTTCGTAGCCGTCTTCCTGGCCCCGGGCCAGGCCGATTTCATAGCCGTCGCGCTGGCCTTGTTCGAAGCCTTCGGTGACCGAGGCGGCCCACTGGGCGCCAGCGTCACCGCCACCGGCGTTGCCGTTGGCGGCCGCGCGCTGCTGTGCCATGCTGGTGAACTGGGCCAGCGGCGGAAAGCGGTAGGCGCGGAACTGCTTCATTCAACCACCTGTTCGGCAAACAGCTGGATCTCGACTTCGCCGTTGTCGGCCAGGGCCTTGACGGTGTTCATGATTTCCTGGCGGGTTTGCTCAATGCGCGACATCGGCATCGGGCCGGCGCGGCGCATCATGTCCTCGAAGGCTTGCGCCTGGCGTTTCGGCATGGTCTTGAGAATGGCATCGCGAATCGACACTTCGGCGCCCTTGAGCGCGATCGCCCATTGCTCGAGCGGTACTTCCTCGATGATGCGCGACAGCGCATTTTCGGACTGGTTGGCCAGGATCAGGAAGTCGTACATCGACAGTTCGATCTTCGAGACCACGTCCG
This sequence comes from Duganella zoogloeoides, assembly GCF_034479515.1. NCBI lineage: Bacteria > Pseudomonadati > Pseudomonadota > Betaproteobacteria > Burkholderiales > Oxalobacteraceae > Duganella > Duganella zoogloeoides. The sequence continues at coordinate 3,404,746 of NZ_CP140152.1, read as the reverse complement.
GGTCGTGGGCGCGCAGCAGCTCCACCATCTGCGCGCGGTTGCCTGGCAGGCGGTTGAGAATCTCGGCGGTCTGGCGGATGCCTTCGACGCTGGTGCTCTGCGAATCGAACGAGCTCAGGCAACGCACCACCAGCTCATCGAGCTCTTGCAGCAGTTCGCGGTCGATCTCGTCCATGCGCGCCAGGTTCAGCAGCACCAGGTCGCGGCCTTCGACCGGCAGGGCGTCGATGATCTGGCCGGCCAGCGCCGGCGGCAGGAAGGCCAGGAACACGGCTTGCATCTGCACGTGCTCGTTGGAGATGTACTCGGCCAGCCACTTCGGCGAAGCCCATTGCAGGCGCGCCATTTTCGGCCGCAGTTCGTCGCCGTAGATATTGTTCAACACCGTGTTGGCCAGGTCGGAGCCGAGCGCCAGGTCCAGCGAGCGCTTGAGGTAGCTGCGCGACGCGCCGTGCACACCCGATTGCTGGCGGTAGTCGTCGAAGAAGGTCTGCATCGCGTTCTTGACCGATTCGACCTTGATGCCGCTCATGCGCGACATCACTTGCGTGACTTCGATCAGCTCCTCGCGCGACAGGCAGCGCAGCACGGCGGCAGCCGGTTCCTCGCCTATGCTCAGCAGCACGATGGCGGCCTGTTCGACCGGCGTCAGCTTGGCTTGAGCGCCAAATTCGCCGTCGTTATCCTGGTAATTATTGAGTTCGGCCATTTTTCTGCATCCATTGTTTGACGACTTCGGCGACGCGCTCCGGCTCTTTCTCGGCCAGTACTTTCAGGTGATCGACCATCACATCCACCGCCGAGCCTGGTGGCGGCAGATCGTAGTTTTCCAGCAGCGGCACCATGGTGGTCGGGCCGGTGGCGCTTGGCAGCGTCGGCAGGCCGTCGGCGCCCAGCGCCGGCATGGCAGGGGTGCCAGGCAGCGCGGCAACCGGGTTGCCATTGGCGTCTTTGGCTTCGCGGGCGGCGGCCACGGCGGCCGCTTCGGCCGCGCGGCGTTCGGTTGCAGTGCGGGCCTGTTCCTTCGGATCCGGGGCAAAGCGCATCGTCACCAGGCGCAGCAACGGACGCAGCAGCAGCAGGTAGCCAAGCAGGAAGCCGACGCCGTAAATCACGTACGAGCTGATATCGACCACGTTGTCGCGTTCCTGCCACCATGGCACCACGGCCGCCTTGGCCGGGAAGTTCATGGCGGAGACCACCAGCTGGTCGCCGCGTTCGGCGTTGATGCCGAGACCGTTGCGCAGCAGCTTGTCGATATTGGCAATCTCGGCCGCACTCCAGCCGGAGGCCGGCGTTGGCGCGGCCGCTTGCGCCAGCACCACGGCCACGCTCAGTTTTTCCAGGCTGCCACGGCTGCGCTTGGTCTGGGTGATGCTGCGATCGTAAGCGTACTGGCGGGTGGTGGCGTTCTTGCGCGCGCTGCCGTCGTTGCCGTTGGCCGGATCGGTGGCGGGCTTGGCGGCGTCGGCCGGATTGGCATTGGCCGGCGGCGCCCGGTTCGACAGCGTGCCCGGTACGCCCATCACCATGCGGTTGCGGTCCTGCTCCTCGCGCATCGCTTCGCTGGTCACTTTCGGATCGGCGCCGTATTTCTCGACCGTTTCCTCGACCCGGTCGTTGCTCACAGTGGCGGCCACCGACAGGCGGAAATTGTCGTCGCCGATCACCGGACCGAGCAGACCCTTGATGTTTTGCTTGACGTCGTCCTGGTAGCGCTTGGCCGCTTCGTTGCCGCCGGCGGCGCCATCGAAGCCTTCGGACAGGTCCACGTGCGACGACAGCAGGTTGCCGGCCTGGTCCACCAGGCTGACGCGCGCTGGCGCCAGGCTGGCCACGCTGCCCGAGACCATGTTGATCACGGCGGCAATCGCTTCCGGTTGCAGGGTGGCGCCCGGCTTGAGCGCCACCACCACCGAGGCCGACGACTTGTCGCCGTCGGACGAAACAAACGAGCTCGACTTGGCGATCGACAGATGCACGCGCGCATGGGCGATCGCGTCCATGGTCATGATCGATTGCGCCAGTTCGCCTTCGAGTCCGCGGCGGAAGCGCACGTCCTGGACGAATTGCGACACGCCCAGCGGATCGTTCTTGTCCATCAGTTCCAGGCCGGCCGGCAGTTGCGCGGTGACGCCCTTGGCGGCCAGCAGCATGCGGACCTTGCCCAGCATGTCGGCCGGTACCAGGACCTGGCCGCTTTCCGGGTGCACGCGGTACGGCACCCGTTCAGTTTCCAGTACATTCATCATGTCGGACGCCGAGACTTTTTCGCGCGCGCCGAATACCGGCTTGTAATCGGACTGGTCTTTCCACAACAGCATCAGCACCAGCGCCGTCACGCCGATTGCCAGCAGCAGCAGCGGGTAGAGGTTCTTGAGCAGGCTGGGGGACACGGACATGGCGGCCGGGTTGGTGCGCCAGCGGCCGAAGGCGGTCTTGAAGGTGTTAATCACGGATGGACTTTCGCGGGCGGTTACAGCGGGTCATTACAACGGCAACTTGATGAGCTCGTCGAGGCCGCCCATCACCTTGTTACGCACTTGCATCAACATGGAGAAGGACAGGCTCGCTTCCTGGCTCGACAGCATGGCGCCGATCAGGTCGTCGCTTTTGCCCGATTCCACGTCGGCCATCTTCTGGCCGGCGGCGACATCGCCATCGTTGACCTTGCCAATGGTGTCTTGCATGGCCTGGGAAAACGAGAAGCCCTGGTGCGGCATACTGGCGCCGAACTGGCTGGCGGGGGCCACGGCAGCGTTTGACAGCGCTTGCGCGGCGTTGGTCAGCGCGGCCAGGTCGGCCTGGATCAGGCCTGCGATTCCGTTACTCATTGCTACCTCCGGTTACTACAGCGTTGATGTCCCTAACATAGCCAGATTGCCACCACCCAGCAAGCACTGCCTGAGGCCCCGCATTGGCGTGTTCCGTTCGTACGACACTGCATGTTGCATATGTCACAGTGTTGCTCAATTACCATCTCGATTTGTCGGACAAGTCGGGACAGCAAAGCAGGCGCGGGCCAGCCGGGTAACATGGCGCTGAATGAAAAAGTAGGGGGAAATCCGAAAAAAATTCACGTTTGACTGTCGCTTGGCGGGGCGACGCGCCGCATGCTGCAAAGGCCTTTTATCATGTTTTCTATGAGCAAATATCGTTATAAATCATTCACTAAGCACGATGCGAAAGGTTTGTTGCGTTGCAGCGAATACCAAGTAATGCTGGAATAAGCTTACCGGCTAGCAATACTCCTGTAAAGGTTTATTTGCCCTGCGTAAACATGATGCGACACGGCGGATGACACAATTCAAGGGTAATATTGTTCAATGGCAATAATGTGAATTTTCGGGTATGCTGTCGCTACCGGAAGCATCCTACTTTCAGTTATGCTGTTGCAATAAATAAATTATGTGTCGATTCCCGCTCGGTCTGTTGTTCGCGAGCGAGAGGTGCGATGATGCACTGTGGTGCAAATTTAGTGCGATTTTCCGGACCATCCCCTGATACGACAATGACGAAACAAACTGCGCAACATCAAGTCCTGGACCCCTCGCTGTTAGGGCGTCCCGTGCACCTGCTGCCCATCTTTGCGGCGCAGTTGCGTGACGACCTCACGCAGTCCATGCGCCTGAATATGCACCGGCGCTACTGGGGCGGCTTCCAGGTGGAAGACGTACAGTTCAGCCGCATCGACAGCGCCACGGCCCCCAGCAGCCGCTGGCTCAGTTTTGCCGCGCCAGCCGGCCAGATTGCTTTTTCGCTGGAACGCAAGGTGTTGCTCAGCGTCCTCAACTATCGCTATAGTAGTGGCGCCAAGAGCGACAGCGTGGCCGAGGTGGACGAGGCAGCGGTGCGCGTGACCGCCACCGAGGAACGCCTGGCTGTGGTTTTAGGGCAACAGTTAGCGGGCATTCTGGCCGGCCGCATCGAGGCCAATCTGCCCGAAACCAACCTGGCGCCGGGCGCGCGGTTGCCGAGCGGCGCAGCGGCTGCCGCTGAAGAACCGGTCGAAGATTATGGTTTCAAGCCGACCACCGGCGCCCACCCCGCCAAAGGCGCGTGGGTGATCGTGGTCACCCTTGCCGGCGCCACCAGCGGCGTGACGGCGGGCCGGTTCTGGTTCGCGCTCGACAAGCAATTGATGGCCGGCGTGCTGCGCGGCCTGCTGCGCGACCGCGACGGCGCCAAAAAGCGCAAGCCGGCCGGTCCGCTGGCGCAGCGCTTGCACCTGGGTATCACGGGCCGCCTGGCCAGCAAGGAAGTCATGCTGGGCAGCCTGTACGACCTGCAAGTCGGCGATATCATCCCGATCAGCTTGCACCGGGCCGACGTCCTGCTCGAGGACTCGCGCCTGTTCACGGCCGCCGTGACCGAGCACAAGGGCAAGCTTTGCCTCACCTCCTTTGAAGATGCTGAATAACGATGAACATGAACGTAGCCAACCCCAACGACGCCCTGCTGGAAGACCTGTCCGACGAAATGATCATCGAGCAAGTCGGCGGTGAGCTGGCCGACACCTCGGTGGCCGCCCAGGCGCCGCGCCGCGACCTGCCCGCCATGATGCGCAAGATCCCGGTCACGCTGACGCTCGAAGTGGGCTCCGCCCGCATTTCGCTGCAAGACCTGATGGCCATCGGCCCCGACAGCGTGGTCGAGCTCGACGTGCTGGCCGGCGAACCGCTGGTGATCAAGGTCAACGGCACCGCCATCGGCCGTGCCGAAGTGGTCGTGGCAGGCGAGAACTACGGCCTCAAGGTACTGGACCTCGACGGCCTGAACCTGGACCTGATGACCCCATGACCGTGGTCGAGTCAAGATCCGGCAAGCTGGCGACGCACAAGGTGAAGATCGGCATGCTGGCCGGCGCTGCGCTTGCCGTGGCGCTGGCCATGCTGCCGGGCGCCGCCCACGCGGTGGACCTGCTGGCCAACGTGGTGCCGGGCGCCAGGACCGAGCTGACGGTCAAGATGCAGATCCTGATCATCATGACCTTGCTGGGCTTGCTCCCGGTGATGGTCATGATGATGACCAGTTTTACCCGCTTCGTGATCGTGCTCTCCTTGCTGCGCCAGGCCCTGGGTTTGCAGCAGGGCTTGCCCAACCGGGTAATCACCGGCGTGGCGCTGATCCTGACCTTGCTGGTGATGCGCCCGATCGGCGACCAGATATGGACCGAAGCGTTCGTGCCCTACGACCAGGACAAGATCGGTCTCGACACCGCCCTGCAGATCGCCCAGCAGCCGGTGTCGCGCTTCATGCTGGCGCAAACCAGCAAGGCCGCGCTCAGGCAGATCGCCCACCTGGCCGGCGAAGATAATGTCACCGACCCGACCAAGCACGCCTTCACGGTCAAGCTGGCCGCGTTCGTGCTGTCGGAACTGAAAACCGCGTTCCAGATCGGCTGCATGCTGTTCATTCCATTCCTGGTAATCGACCTGGTGGTGGCCTCGGTGCTGATGGCGATGGGGATGATGATGCTCTCGCCGCTGGTCATTTCCCTGCCGTTCAAGCTGCTGCTGTTCGTGCTGGTCGACGGCTGGACGCTGACGGTCAACACGCTGGTCACCAGTATCCAGGCCTACTGACGGCGAAGGGGAACTTGCATGCTCACTCCTGAAATCGCCGTCGACCTGGTGGCCGAATCGCTGCACATGGTGATGCTGCTGGTGGTCATGCTGGTGGTGCCGGGCCTGGTCGTGGGCCTGATCGTGGCGCTGTTCCAGGCCGCCACCCAGATCAACGAACAGACGCTGAGTTTTTTACCGAAGCTGCTGGTGACGCTGCTGGCCGTGATCCTGATGGGACGCTGGATGTCCGGCTACCTGATGGATTACTGCGTCTCGATCTTTACCCGCGCCGCCACCCTGGTGGGCTAGCTGCCCATGGAACCGGTCCTGGCCAACCTGCTGCCCATGCTTACCGCGATCTGGTGGCCGTTCTGCCGCATCCTTGCCATGTTCATCGGCGCGCCGGTGCTGGGCGAGGCGGTCACGCCGGTCACGGTGCGCATCCTGCTCGCGCTGGTGCTGTCCATCGTCATGCTGCCGCTGACCGGCGGCATCGGCGCGCAGAACGCCCCCATTGATCCGTTTTCCATGCACGGCGTGGTCGCCACCATCGAGCAGGGGCTGATCGGTTTCGTGCTGGGCCTGGCATTCCACTTTGCCATGTCGGTGGTGGGCGTGCTCGGCTACATGGTCACTTCGCAGATGGGCTTGTCGATGGCGGTGATGAACGATCCGCTCAACGGCCAGTCCTCGGACGTGGTGTCGGCGCTGCTGTCCACGCTGGCCATCATCGTGTTCTTTGCCATCGACGGCCACCTGGTCATCGTCGGCATCCTCGGCCAGAGTTTCCATGCGTGGCCACTGGGGCACGGCTACTCGCCGCTGCTGCTCAACGCGGTGGCCTACAACGTGGCGTGGATTTTTTCGGCGGCGATGCTGCTGGCGTTGCCAGTGGTGTTTGCCACCATCGTGGTGCAACTGGGTTTCGGCTTTTTGAACCGCGTGGCGCCGAGCCTGAACCTGTTTTCGCTCGGCTTTGCCGTGATCACCATTTTCGGCCTGATGATGCTGGGGGAACTGGTGAAATTCATTCCCGAGCACTACGTGCGCATGACCAACCAGGTGCTGGAAATGATACGCCAGCAGATGCAGGCGGCCGCCCATGGCTGACCAGGGCAGCACCGGCGACAAGACCGAAAAGGCGTCAGCCCAGAAGCTCAAGAAGTCGCGCGACGAAGGGCAGGTGGTCCGGTCACGCGACCTGGCCACCGCGATCGGCATCCTGGTCAGCCTGAAATTGTTCGTGTACCTGCTGCCCAGCTATATGACCGACATCAACGCGATTTTTCACACCAGCTTTGCGCCGTTCGACAGCGAAGGCGCGATCGAGAACACCATGTCCACGCTGTTCATCACGTCGATGTGGTTGTTCATCAAGATGGTGCTGCCCTTGTTCATCGTTCCGATGTGCATCATGATGGGAGCGATGATCCCCGGTGGCTGGGTGGTATCCACCAAGAACTGGGCGCCCAAGTTTTCGCGCATGAACCCGATGGCCAACCTGGGTCGCCTGTTCGGCGCCAAGCACGGCACCGAGCTGTTGATTTCGATCGCCAAGGCCGGCGTGCTGATCTCCGTCCTCATCCATATGGCGCGCTCGACCGTCGGCGCCTACATGGAGTTGCAGCATATGCCGATGGGGCAGGCCATGGTGGCGGGCGCGTCGCTGATGATGGACGGGCTGATGGCGATGGTGGTGATTTTCGTGCTGTTCGCGCTGGTCGATGTGCCGGCGCAGGCGTATTTTTTCGCCAAGAACCAGCGCATGAGCAAGCAGGATCAGAAGGACGAACACAAGACCAGCGAGGGCCGGCCCGAAGTGAAAAGCCGGATCCGCCAGTTGCAGCGGGCCCTGGCGCGCGGCAGCGCCCGCAAGACCGTGCCCACGGCCGACGTCGTCATCGTCAACCCGGAGCATTACGCGGTGGCGCTGAAATACGACCACGACCGTGCCGAAGCGCCGTTCGTGGTGGCCAAGGGCATCGACGAGATGGCGTTGTACATCCGCCAGCTTGCCAGGGAATTCGAGATCGAAGTGATGGAGCTGCCGCCGCTGGCGCGCGCCATCTACAACACCAGCCAGGTCAACCAGCAGATCCCGGTGCAGCTGTACCAGGCGGTGTCGCAGGTGCTGAACTACGTGCTGCAATTGCGCGCGTTCCACGGCGGACGCCGTAATGCCCGGCCGGTCCCACCCACAGAAGTTGTCGTACCCACATCCATGAGCGAGGTTAAGCAGTCATGAATTTCTTCAAAGCGCTGATCGTCGAGGCGCGCCGCCACAAGTTCGCCACCCCGGCCTTCCTGCTGGCGATCCTGGCGATGATCATCCTGCCGTTGCCGCCTTTCCTGCTGGACGTGATGTTTACGTTCAACATCGTGCTGGCCCTGATCGTCATCATGGTGTCGGTGTCGGCGCGCAGGCCGCTGGACTTCTCGGTATTCCCGACCGTGATCCTGGCCACCACCATGCTCAGGCTGACCCTGAACGTGGCCTCCACCCGGGTGGTGCTGCTGCACGGCCACCAGGGCACCGATGCCGCCGGCCAGGTGATCGAAGCGTTCGGCCATGTCGTCATCGGCGGTAACTACGTGGTCGGTATCGTGGTGTTCGTGATCCTGATGATCATTAACTTCATGGTGGTGACCAAGGGCGCCGAGCGGATTTCGGAAGTGTCGGCGCGGTTTACCCTCGATGCGTTGCCCGGTAAACAGATGGCGATCGACGCCGACCTCAATGCCGGCCTGATCAACCAGGAACAGGCTCAGGTGCGCCGCAAGGACGTGGCGGCCGAGGCCGACTTCTACGGCGCCATGGACGGCGCCTCCAAGTTCGTGCGCGGCGATGCGGTCGCCAGTATTCTCATTCTCATCATTAACATGGTGGGCGGTGTGGCGATCGGCGCCATCATGCAGGACATGTCGTTCGGCGACGCGTTCAAGCAGTATGCGCTGCTGACCATCGGTGACGGCCTGGTCGCGCAAATCCCGGCGCTGCTGCTGTCGGCCGCCGCCGCCATTCTGGTGACCCGGATCTCCGACACTGGCGATTTCGAACAGCAGGTGGGCAACCAGGTCCTGACCTCGCCGCAGGTGATGTTCAGCGCCGCCGGCATGATGTTCATCCTGGCGCTGGTGCCGGGCATGCCGTGGCAGATGTTCATGCCGTTTGCCATCGTGTTGGCGTACGTGGGCTGGAAGCTGGGGCAGCAGGTCAAGGCGCCCGACACCACGCATATCGCCGCCATTGAAAAGGCGCTGCGCGAGGATGCGCCGGAAATCGAATGGCAAAGCCTGCCGGTCACGCAGCCGCTGCAGGTGGCGCTCGGCTACAAGCTGGTTTCCCTGATCGACAAGTCGCAGGGCGAACCGCTGGTCAAGCGCGTGCGCGGCGTGCGCCAGAGCCTGTCGGAGGCAATGGGCCTGCTGTTGCCGCCGATCTCGGTGCGCGACGACCTCGGCATGAAGCCGTCGCAGTATTCGGTGATCCTGTCGGGCAGCGTGGTGGCCCAGGGTGAAGTGTTTGCCGACCGCCTGATGGCGATCCCGTCGCCCAATGTCTACGGCAGCATCGACGGCATTCCCGGCATCGAACCGGCCTACGGCATGCCGGTGACGTGGATCGAGACCAGCGAGAAAGCCAACGCGCTGGGGCTGGGCTACCAGGTGGTGGAGACGTCGAGCGCGATTGCCACCCACTTGTCCAAGCTGATCCGGGAATACCTGCCCGAGCTGTTCCGCCACGAAGACGTGCCGCACCTGATCGAGCGCTTGAATGCGCTGTCGCCCAAGCTGGCGGGCACGCTCGACAAGTCGCTCACCCACACGCAGCTGCTGCGCGTGTTCCGCGTGCTGCTGGCGGAAAACGTCTCGCTCAAGGATATCGTGCCGATCGCCACGACCCTGGTGGACAGTTCCGAGACCACCAAGGACCCGATTCTGCTGGCCGCGGAAGTGCGCTGCGCGCTGCGGCGCCAGATCGTCACCTCCCTGTTCGGCCAGCGCACCGAGATGCAGGCGTTCAACCTGGGCGGCGACCTGGAAAATATGCTGCTCGGCTCGCTGAACCAGGCCCGCCAGGGCGGTAAAGTCGTGCTCGACAACTATCCGATCGACCCCAACCTGCTTGCGCAATTGCAAGTGAATATGCCGGTCGCCCGCGAACAGATGAAACAGCAGGCAACCCCGCCGCTGCTGCTGGTGCTGCCACAGATCCGCCCGCTGCTGGCCAGGTACGCGCGCCTGTTTGCGCCCGGCCTGCACGTGTTGTCGTATAACGAGATCCCGGAAAACCGCGAAGTGAGCATCATCGGTACGGTCGGCTAGAGCCTCCCGGCCTTGTCGTGCGGGTTGAAGCGGCTAGCGGGCTTCGCTGGCGGTTTGTGGCTGGGATAGCACGACTGCCATTTCGGCCATTGCCTTGAACAGCGGCGCCGTCAGCATGGCAGTGTGAGCAGGCGTGGGATCGAGCTCGGGGCCGCCAGCCGGGATGGCGCGGCGCAGGTGGCAGCGCACCACTGTTAGGCCGTAGCGGTTGACCAGCGCCGCCAGCTGTGGCAGCGTGTCGCGCATGAATTGCATGGCAGAAGTATGGGCGGCGCCCACTTCCATCAGCACGCCGTTGGCTGAGGTGGGTTCGACCTGGATTACCACCCGGCCCATGCCCGGCAACATCAATTCGAGGCGCAGCGCCACCCGGGGCCGGCGCCGGCGCGGCGCGTTGTCTTCCGATTCGCGCACCACCACCTTGAGCACCAGCCGTTCGGTGCCCCATGCGAACACGGCAAAACGCCATGGCTCCATTTCCGTCACCAGTGGCAAGCCGGGACGGCCCTCACGCACGGCAGACGGATTGTGGTCGGCCATGAACAGGCTCGATGGCACATGCAGGCCCTTCGCTTGATCGAGCCAGGCGGCGCGCTGCTGGCCGTACGTGCGCACCATCACTTGCCACGAGGCGGCCATCATGGCGGCGTCGGGCGGATGCGAGGTAAGCTGGCGCGACAGGAACACCTGGTTGGGCCGCATGGCGGACGAATCGACGATATCGGCCACGTCGAGCGCTGCTTCGACCAGCGCCTGCATGGCGGGATGGTTGGCCGGTTGCGTGTCGGGGCCATCGAGCAGGGTGCCGGCCGGCAGCGCGACCGGTAGCGCTCCGACCGCATACCGGCTGTCGGGATCGAGCGGGCCGCGCAGCACCGGACCTGGCGGGTTCTGCCGGTCGGGAATGCTGGCGGGTCGCGCGGCTGCGCCGAGACGGTCTACCATTCGCGTTGCTCATCAATAAAGGGTGAAAAAAAAGCCAACCGACATGCCGGTTGGCTCCTCTGCGACCGGCGCCATCAGGCGCCGGGCGATGCAATATTATTGCAGCAGGGACATTACCAGCGACGACATGCTGTTGCTTTGCTTCAGCATTGCGGTACCAGCTTGCAGCAACATCTGGTTCGACGTCATCGAAGCCGATTCCGTTGCGAAGTCGGTGTCCATGATACGGCCGGAAGCCGATTCGGTGTTGGTCGAAATGTTCGACAGGTTGCTGTTGATGTGGTCCAGACGGTTGATGGTCGCGCCCAGTGCCGAGTTCACAACACCGACTTTGTCAATCGCGTCCGACAGCAGCTGGATGGTGGCGTTGGCGTTCGAGGTCAGTTCAGCCGCGTTGGTGATGGCGGTGGTGTAGTTCGACGATGCCGAGCTCAGCGCGCTGGTCAGACCGGTCATGGCGCTGGCCACGGTCACGGTCATCGTTTCCGACTGCGAAGCGCCGATCTGGAAGGTCATCGAGCTTGCCAGGGTGCCGCCGGCCAGCAGGGTGGTGCCGCCGAAGGTGGTGTTGTTCATCACGTTGGACAGTTCTTTGCCCAGTGCGTCGAACTCGGACTGCATTGCTTCCTTGTCCTTGGTGCTCGACGACACGTCGGCTGCCTGGGTGGCTAAATCTTTCATGCGGACCAGCATGTTGGTCACCTGGTTGAAGGCGCCCGATGCGGTTTGCAGCATCGAGGTAGCGTTCTGCGTGTTTTTCATGGCCATGGCCATGCCGCTGGTCTGAGCCTTCAGACGGGTGGCGATCTGCAGGCCGGCTGCATCGTCGGATGCGGTGTTGATGCGGTAGCCGGTGCTCAGGCGCGTCATCGACGTCGACAGGTTGCTCTGCGTTTTAGCGATTGCGTTCTGTGCGGACAGGGCAGCGTTGTTGGTGTGAAGGCTCAGCATGTTGTTACTCCTGGGTTGGGTGATGTCAGTTTAGAGCATCGGGGTTGTCCTGCTCTCAACTACACAAGGCGACATCACGGGACGCTTGATTAAATGCTTTCCAGAAATTTTCTGAAATTATTTTCAAACCAGTGAACGCAGCACGAAAAGCGGCCGGTTGAGAAACTCTCCCAAGCTGTCATCTCGGTGAACATTGTTGTCGTTCAGGTCATGATAGGTGGCATCAGCGGCGCTGCCTGTGGCAATGCCGATGTGGTCAATGGCCCAGCGCCCGGCCGTGCCGTCGCGGATGAAGGCAATCATCTCGGCCTTGGTGCCGGTGTCGAACAAAGGCAGGTTGCGGTCGCCTTTCCAGTTGAATCCTAGCTGGAACGCCATGTGGCGGCACGAGCCGGCCAGGCGGTTCAGCGTGTCGAGCACACTTTGCCGCGCGCGCTCGCGCGACAGACCCGGGTCGCCGTAGTCGTCGCCGATATGGTGCAACACGTTGAGCAGCAGACAAAGGTCAATAGCATCATGGAAGTCGTGCTGGAAGTCGACGTAGCGCGCCTCGGTTCTGACGATTTGTTCCAGTCCCAGTTCCCGTGCTGCGGCAGTGACGAATTGCGCATGGGCTGCGTTGCCTTCGAAATACAGGACTTCGGCGGCGCCCCGGCTCGCGCATTCGAGGGTGAAAAAGCCGGTATTGCCGCCAATGTCGGCAAGGCGCAGCCCGCGTACCGGCTGGCGCGCCAGCAGATAGTCGAGGCGCGCTTCCTCGTGGCGCGAACTGATGGCCAGCTGATCCTGAGCCAGCAGTGCGCGCAGCGGCCGGGCCAGCACCTGATAGTTGCTGTGTTTGCTAGTCCGGCTATACAGCTCGGCCAGGGTCGGAGTGGGATGGTTCATGGCTGGGCCTGTTCGTGACGGTAAAGCGGCATGCTGTCATGCCGATGGAAAATATCACTGGGAGCGATGGCCGCCTGTTGCGCTGCCAGCGCGGCCGCGCTGAAGTTGTGATAGCTCGGTGGCCCGGCCCGCAAGCCTCCGGACCAGTAATAGCATGGCAGGGGGGCGGCGCTGGCAGAATTTGCCGCTGCCGCTGCCGCTGCCGCTGCAGTGCAGAAACCGTAATCGGCCAGGAAGGCGTCGAAGATGCCGGTCGGGTGGTCGACCACCAGTTGCATCGGCCCCCACAGGCGCGGGTTCGCTTCGATCATATAGCATGTGCCATCGGCTGCGCGCCGCACCTCGATCATGATCAGGCCGTGGAAGCGGACCTGGGCAAGCAGCGCCAGGTAGGGTAGCGCATCGGCTTGCAAATGGAAATCGTCAGCACGCGCCAGGATGACCGAGCCGCCCTCGGGCTGCTGCACCAGGTTTTCCTGGGAAAACAGCACAGGCTCCCCGCTGATCGGCACGTACGCAAGCAGATACAGGCTGCGCCCGTCGACGTATTGCTGATAATAGAAGTCGCGGCTGTCCTCCCCGCGCAGGAACCGTTCGCGTTCGACCGGGCCGTACACCAAGTGCGGTTTGAGCTGGCGGGTGCCTATCCCCGCATAGCTGCGTGGCTTGGCGACAAACGGGAACCGCTCGGGCAAGGTATCGTATTCGCCCGGCACGGCGATGCCGGCATCGCTGCACAGGCGGCCGAAGCTATGCTTGTCCGACAGCCGGCAATACAGCGCTTGGTCCACCAGCGGCACCACGCAGCCGGCCTGTCCCAGTTCTTCGCGGTGCGCCAGCATGAAGCGGTTGAGGAACTCGGTCGAGGGCAGCAGCAGCAGCCGCTCGTAACCATGCTGCGCGCGCAGCAATGCGGCCCAGTGGACGAAGTGCGCCAGAGCCAACTGCGAGCTGTCGCGGGTCAGTAACACGTGCGCGGCGTAATTGGTGAGGAAGATCGGGTCGGACCCATCGCGCGCGACCAGGTGGAACGGCACCCCGCGCGCCGTGGCCCAGCGGCAAAACGCGACCACGGCGCGGATGTTATAACCAGAAAGGATCAGGACGCCCTGCGCCATGGTGCGCTCCAATCAGCCCAGCTCTTGAATGCGCATGCGCATGATCTGCACCACGGTGGCGATCATGTCGGCATCCATGGTCTGGCCGGTTGGCAGCACGATCACGCGCGCAGCCACCACGCCCGTGTGGGGCAGCATCAGCCCGGCATGGGGGAACAGGCTGCGGTACGGCTCCATATTGTGGCAGCCCGGCCAGAAATAGCGGCGCGCGATCACGTTTTCCGCCTGCAGGGCGTCGATCAGCTGGTCGCGCGTGGCGGGGCATTCGGGGCCGACTTCCACGACCACGTACTGGTAGTTGTGACGCTCGCCCGTCTCCATCGACAGCAGGCGCAGGCCGCGCACGTCGCGCAGGGCATCGCGGTAGGCGTGGTAGTTGCGCCGGTTGGCGTCCACCACGTCGTCAAGCGCCTTCAGGTTGACCAGTCCCATGGCTGCGTTGATTTCGACCATCTTGCCATTGGTGCCGGGATGGACCACGCGATCAAAACCGGCAAAACCGAAGTTGCGCATCAGGCGCATGGTCTGGGCCAGTTCGTCGTCGTTGGTGACCACGGCGCCGCCTTCGAAAGTGTTGAAGAACTTGGTGGCGTGGAAGCTGAGCACCTCGCACGCGCCAAAGTTGCCGATCATCCTGCCCTGGTGCATGCAGGAAAACGCGTGGGCGGCGTCGAACATCAGTTTTAAGCCGTGTTCGTCGGCGATGTCCTGCAGCTCGCGCACCGGCGCGGCGCGGCCCCACAGGTGCACGCCGATGATGCCGGTGGTGCGCGGGGTGATCATGCGCCGCACTGCGTCGGGCGAGAGCAGATGGGTGACCGGATCGATGTCGGCGAACACCGGCGTGATCGATTGCCACTGCAATGCGTGGGCGGTGGCGACGAAGGTGTAGGACGGCACGATGACCTCGCCCTCCATGCCGAGTGCGCGGATGGCGATTTCAAGCGCGATGGTGCCGTTGCACATTGCCACGCAATGCTTGACGCCAAGGTGGGCTTCGATCTCGCGCTCGAATTGTTGCACCAGCGGGCCGTTGTTGCTGAGCCAGCGGCGGTCGAAGATGTCGTTGGCGTATTGCATGAATGCGGCCCGGTCGCCCATGTTGGGGCGGCCCACGTGCAGCGATTCGGCAAACGCCGGGACAGCGCCATGAATAGCCAGATCTTGTGGCGTGCGAATGGTTTTCATACGTTGTCGCTTGCCGAAGCCGGCAGCAAATCTTCCAGTTCGACATCAATCGGCCCCGGCGCAATGCCTGCACACCAGCGTTGCCACATGATGCGCAGGGCGCGTTCGAGGCCGTAGGCGGCCACGGCCGGTTGTCCCAGCAGCGACTCGTTGTAGCGTGCACGTAGCGTGATGCGCAGGGCAGCCAGGGTTGGTATGTTATTGGACAGGAATACCGCGCGCTTGACAAAGAGATCGGGATCTTCGGTGACGAACGCATCGAGACCGACATGGGTAAGATAGGACGCGCTGCCATGACTGGCCATGGTCGGGCCGGTCATGGTGAGGGTTGGCACGCCCATCCACAGTCCGTGCAGCAAGGTGGTGGCACCGGTGTAGGGGAACGGATTGAGCAGGACATCGATTTCGTGGTGCAGCAGCAGATAGTCGCGCATCGAGCCGCGCGGACGCACGTCGAGCCGGTCCGCAGCAATGCCTTCGTCGGCAAACCAGCCGAGCACCGTCGCGGACGAGCGCCCTGCGCCCAGGCCGCCCAGCAGCATGCGCGCGTCTGGCAAGGCGTGCAGCACGCGTGACCAGAGTGCGATGACGTCTCGGCTGAGCTTGTTGGCGCGGCTGAAACTGCCGAACGTCAGCACGCCCGTGGTCAGCGCCGGCAAGGGCTTGATCGGCGGCGAGTACTGTTCCGGCAAGAATGAGGAGCTCAGCGGGATGCGCACGATGTGTTCTGTAAACTGGCGATCGAACCGCCCCACCGGCATGCGCAACTTGTCGCTGATGTAATAATCAACACCAAGCAGCCCGGTGGTGCCCGCATAGCCGAGCCAACTGGCCTGGATCGGCGCCGGCCTGCGGGCGAACAGCTGCAGGCGGTTGGCGGCAGAATGGCCGGCGAGATCAATCAGGATGTCGATTTCCTGCTCGCGCACCAGTCGCTCGGCGCCGTCGAGGGAAAGCTCGGCAATGCTGTGCCAGTGCGCAAACAACGGTTTCAGACGCGACGTGGTCTTGTCCTCCATCAGCTTGTTGTAGAACGCATGCAGCTCCAATGCGGGCTCGCGCGCCAGCAAGAGCGCCAGTGGCTCGAAAAAGCTGACCAATGCGTGGTTGTTGAAGTCACCGGAAACGAAGCCCACGCGCAGCTTGCGGTCGAGGTCCGGCTGGTTCGGGTGCGGCGCCCAGGAGGCGCGCAGCGGCGCTTCGTACTGGTCGCCGAACAGGCAGTGTTCGTGGAACAGCTGGTCGGGGTCGGAGGAGGCATGGCTGAGCATGAACAGCAGGTTGCTGCGTAACGAAGCATCATCGGGCAAGCCTTGCATGGCCAGGCGGCAGGCCGCCTCCGCCTGGTCGAATTGCCCTTCGTCGAGCAGTATGGGCACCATGCTGGTCAGGGTCTCGGGATGGGCGGGCTCGATCGCCAGCGCCTGCTCGAAACTGGCCATGGCCTGATCGATGTCACCGAGCTTGAAGTAACTGCGACCCAGCTCGGAATACAGGGACGCATCGCCGGGTGCATGCGCCAGGCCCTCCAGGCACTCCCCGACCGCGTCCGCGTAGCGTTCTTGCCGCATCAGTGCCGACACCAGGTTGCGCCGCGCCGGCAGGAAGTCCGGGCGTTGCGTCAGCGCTTGCCGGGCATGGCGCTCGGCAGTCGCGAAGTCGCGCAGGTTGTAATACAGCGCGCTGATATTGGCGTGCGCCAGCGCCAGGTCCGGCGCCAGCTCCAGGGCGCGCCGATAGGCCGCCATCGATTCGTCGTGGCGACCGAGTCGATGCAGTGCGACGCCCATGTTGGCGTAGCCATCGGCAGAGTCCGGCTGCAGGCGCAGCCCTTGCTCGTAATGCGCCAGCGCAGTGTCAAGGTCGCCACTTTCCTGCAGTGCGATGGCCTTGTTGAGCCACACTGCGGCATGCTGGGGATCGATGGCCAGCGCGCGGTCGTAGCTGCGCAGCGCGCTTTCGTAATCGTGCATGCCCTGCTGGGCAGCCGCCATCACGATGTGGGCAAGCATGTTGTCCGGGTCGAGCGCCAGCGCCCGTTCGCAGGCAGCCAGGCTGTCGGCGTAGGCGGCGCGCTGGCACAGCAGGTCGCCCAGGCCACGGTGCAGGTCTGAATCGTTCTCCTGCACAGCCAGCGCCAGGCGGTACTGTTGTTCAGCTTCATCGTTGCGGCGTTGCGCGTGCAACAGCAGTGCCAGGTTGGCATGCAGGGCGTTCAGGCCCTGATCAAGCGCGATCGCGCGCAGTTGCGCATCGATGGCGCCATCGAACTGGCCCATGCCTTGCAAGGTCGTGCCCAAGTTGGCCCAGGCTTCACCGTTGTCCGGCAGCAGATCGATAACCTGCCGGTACAGTGGCAGCGCTTGGTCGTAGCGCTGCATCGCGCGCAAGGTATCGGCCAGGTAGGTCAGCAGTTGCGGGTCTTGTGGCGCCAGCGCCAGGGCAGCGCGATAGCTGGCGACGGCCTCCCCGTGTTGGCCCGCATCGCGCAGGCTGTTGCCGAGATTGAAGTGAGCGGCCAGGTTACCCGGGTCGGCACCAAGGGCGCGGCGGTAGCTTTGCTG
Source organism: Duganella zoogloeoides (assembly GCF_034479515.1). Classification (NCBI taxonomy): domain Bacteria; kingdom Pseudomonadati; phylum Pseudomonadota; class Betaproteobacteria; order Burkholderiales; family Oxalobacteraceae; genus Duganella; species Duganella zoogloeoides. The sequence goes on along the minus strand of NZ_CP140152.1, from coordinate 3,387,199 downwards.
CGCCTCGGTGTGGCGGCCCAGCGCATCGAGCGCCGAACCGAGGTTGCAGTGGGCAGTGCCATACTGCGGCGCAAGTTCGATCGCCCGCAGGTACAAGGGTAGCGACGCTTGCGGGTCGCCGGCATTTTGCAGGGCGTCGCCCAGGTGGGTGTGGGCTTCGGCATCGTGCGGCGCCAGCGCGATCAGGCGCTGCAGGGCGGCGATCGGATTCTTGCCTTGCAGTTGCAGGGCTGTGCCCAGCACGCTCCAGCCAAAGGTCGATCGCGGGTGACGCGCCAGCAGCGCTTGCGTGGCTTGCTCCATGTCGGCGTGGCGGCCGGCGTTGTAGAGGTCGATGATGACTTGCCGGGCCGCGTCGTTCGGTTCTACCGGCAGGGCGGCGCTGGCCTGCGCCACCAGTTGTTCGATGGTAGGGCTTTGATAACCGCGCGATTGCACGTGGTCAACGATATCGAGCGCTTCGCCCGGCTCGCCCGTTTGCACCAGCCCGCGCGCCAGCGATAACCAGAACTCACCCTCGTCGGGCGCCAGTTGCACCGCGCGGCGCAAGTCAAGCACCGCTTGCGCATGCCGTCCCAGCCGTCCCAGCAGCAGGCCGCGATTGTGCAGCACCAGCGCATGGTCGGGCGCGCTGGCGAGGATGGCGTCATAGTCTTTCAGTGCGTCCTCGAGCCGGCCGGCCTGGTGGTGGGCGATCGCCTGCGCCAACAGGGCGTCCGGCGTGGCGGTGGAATCGTGTGCATCCATGGGCGAAGAACGTTAATTTTATGATGACCAATTGTAACGCCTATTCTTTGCCCCAGGATAGAGTATTTCCCGAAAGAATTACGGGGCGTCCTTGGACGCCCCGTAGAGTGTTGTAAGCAGTGATCGCCTTACATATTCGGATAGTTCGGGCCGCCGCCACCTTCCGGCGTCACCCACACGATGTTCTGGGTAGGATCCTTGATATCGCAGGTTTTACAGTGCACGCAGTTCTGGGCATTGATCTGCAGACGGTCGGCGCCGGCGTCGGTCTTGACGAACTCGTACACGCCGGCCGGACAGTAGCGCGCCTCCGGGCCCGCGTACTGGGCCAGATTCACATCGACCGGCACGCTCGGGTTTTTCAGCGTCAGGTGGATCGGCTGGTCTTCGGCGTGGTTGGTGTTGGAGATGAACACCGACGACAGGCGGTCGAACGTCAGCTTGCCATCGGGTTTCGGATACACGATCGGCGCGAACTGCGACGCCGGCTTGAGGCACTCGTGGTCGGCGTGCGAGTGGTGCAGGGTCCATGGCGCCTTGCCGCGGAACACAATCTGGTCGATGCCGGTCATCAGCGCGCCGATATATAAACCCTTGTTGAGCCATGGCTTGACGTTGCGCGCCACGTGCAGTTCTTCGTGCAGCCACGATTGTTCGAAGGCCGTGGAGAAGGCGGCCAGTTCGTCGTGCTGGCGGCCGGCGCCCAGCGCGGCCACGGCAGCTTCAGCGGCCAGCATGCCAGACTTGATGGCGGCGTGGCTGCCCTTGATACGGCTCATGTTGAGGAAGCCGGCGTCGCAGCCGATCAGCGCGCCACCGGCAAAGACCAGCTTGGGCAGCGATTGCAGGCCGCCGGCCGTGATCGCGCGGGCGCCGTACGACACACGCTTGCCGCCTTCGAGGAACTGGCGGATTTCCGGGTGGGTCTTGTAGCGCTGGAATTCCTCGTACGGCGACAGGTACGGGTTTTCGTAGTTCAGACCGACCACGTAGCCGACCATTACCTGGTTGTTTTCCATGTGGTACAGGAACGAGCCGCCGTAGGTCTTGCTGTCGAGCGGCCAGCCGGTGGTGTGGATCACCAGGCCGGGCTGGTGCTTGGCCGGGTCGATTTCCCACAGTTCCTTGATACCGATGCCGTACGACTGCGGATCCTTGCCCTTGCTCAGGTCGTACTTGGCGATCAGCTGCTTGCCCAGGTGGCCGCGCGAGCCTTCCGCGAACAGCGTGTACTTGCCGTGCAGTTCCATGCCAAGCTGGAAGTCGGGGCCCGCTTCGCCATCGCGCTTGACGCCCATGTTGCCGGTCGCCACACCCTTGACCGAGCCGTCGTCGTTGTACAGGATCTCGGCGGCCGGGAAGCCGGGGAAGATTTCCACGCCAAGGCTTTCGGCCTGCTCACCCAGCCAGCGCACCACGTTGCCGAGCGAGATCACGTAATTGCCGTGGTTCTCGAAGCAGGCGGGCAGGGCGAAGTTCGGGGTCTGGTATGACTTGGTCTCGGTGAGGAACAGCACGCGGTCTTCGGTGACGGCGGTGTTGAGCGGCGCGCCTTTCTCTTTCCAGTCGGGAATCAGCTCTGTGAGCGCGCGCGGGTCCATGACGGCGCCCGACAGGATGTGTGCACCGAGTTCGCCGCCTTTTTCCAGCACGACCACCGAGGTGTCGGGCGAAAGTTGCTTGATCTTGATTGCCGCCGACAAGCCTGCCGGACCGCCGCCGACGATGACGACGTCGTACTCCATCGCCTCGCGTGGACCGTACTGTTCGATGAGATTCTGGGGCTGTGTCATATTTTTATAGTGTGCTTATCGTATATTGGGTGATGGGGAAAATTTTAGCACGAGTGTGCTTCTTTTTCGGTCCGATTGCAATGGTGGCGCTATTCTGAGGGACATCATTAGACATCGCAATCTAATCTGGCATTTTGTGTAATGATTGCGATCAGACAGTGCGAGCAGAAAAGCGCTGTGCATTTCGTGATCGTCATACAGAGGAGCTGCCGTGGGCATAGAAGTCAATTTTGAGGGAAAAATCGCGTTGGTGACCGGCGCCTCGAGCGGCCTCGGCGCCAGGTTTGCCAAGGTGCTGGCCCAGGCTGGCGCGCAGGTGGTACTGGCTTCGCGCAGCACCGAGCGCCTGAAAGAGTTGCGTGCCGAGATAGAAGCCGACGGTGGTGCCGCCCACGTGGTGAGCCTGGACGTGACCGACTACGCCAGCATCAAGTCGGCGATCGCCCATGCCGAAACCGAGGCCGGCCCGATCGATATCCTGGTCAACAATTCCGGCGTTTCCACCACCCAGCGCCTGGTGGATGTGACCCCGGACGATTACGACTTCGTGATGGACACGAATTTGCGCGGCGCCTTTTTTGTGGCCCAGCAAACCGCCAAGCGCATGATCGCGCGCGCCAAGGGCGACCCCAGCAAGAAACACCGCATCATCAATATCGCCTCGGTGGCCGGCCTGCGCGTGATGCCGCAGATCGGCGTGTACTGCACCAGCAAGGCCGGCGTGGTGCAAATGACCAAGGCGATGGCGGTGGAGTGGGGCAAATACGGCATCAACACCAACGCCATTTGCCCCGGCTACATTTCCACCGAGATCAATGAAGCATATTTCGCCAGCGAGCAGGGCCAGCGCCTGATCGACTTGCTGCCACGTAAGCGGCCGGGCAAGCCTGAAGATCTTGATGGCTTGTTGTTGCTGTTGGCGGGAGAGGATGCCAATTTTATTAACGGCGCTATCATTTCTGCGGATGACGGAATGACGGCAATGTAATTAGAAGCGCATGCCGACGAGTTTATGTACCAGTTCGGAAGACGTGGCCGCTGAAAACTTGCGCATTAATTTGGCGCGGTGCATTTCGACGGTGCGGGGGCTGAGGTCGATCTGGCGGGCGATGGTCTTGCTGGTTTTGCCTTCCACCAGCAGCGCGGCGATTTCGCGTTCGCGCGGGGTGAGGTCGGCGGTGACCGGGCGTTTTTCGCTGACGTCCTCGAAGGTCCAGATGCCGGCGCCCAACGGTTCCTCGCCGTGCATCGGGTTGCCGGTGACGTGGCACCAGAACAGCTCACCGTCGGCACGGCGCATGATGCGCTCGTCGGAATAACGGCCCCTGGCCGTCATGATGGGAATGATGCGGTCGCCCGTGCGCAGGAATTCGTCCATGGTCGGATACAGCGCCAGGAAGGACATGCCCTGCAATTGCGCGCGCGTGTAGCCGAACATGGCAGCGAGGGTGTCGTTGGCATTCTGGATCACGCGGTTTTCCGAGATACACATGCCGACCGGCGCTTGCAGGAAGATGGTTTCGTAGTCGATAACGGTGGATGGATTCATGGCGTAATGACGGACAGATTAACTGCGATCAATTGGCGGTGGTTATTGGCGGTAGTTCTACGGTATTGTGCTTTTATTTAGGCTATTCTATGCTCAGACTCCGTACAACAAAAAAAGTTTAGTATTGAGTCGTTTTGATTGAGCGAATTGAGATAACAAGGGACAATATGAACAAAATCTACCCCGATGCCGCCAGCGCGCTGGCCGGTGTCGTGCAAGACGGTCAAACCATTGCCGTGGGCGGCTTCGGCCTGTGCGGCATCCCCGAAGCCCTGATCGGCGCGCTGCGCGACTCCGGCGTCACGGGCCTGACCGCCATTTCCAACAACGCTGGCGTGGACGGCTTCGGCCTCGGCCAGTTGCTGGAAACCCGCCAGATCAAGAAAATGATCGCGTCCTACGTGGGCGAAAACAAGGAATTCGCACGCCAGTACCTGGCCGGCGAACTGGAACTCGAATTCACGCCGCAAGGCACGCTGGCCGAAAAACTGCGCGCCGGTGGCGCCGGCATCCCGGCCTTCTTCACCAAGACCGGCGTGGGCACCATCGTCGCAGACGGCAAGGAAATCCGCGAGTTCGACGGCGAACAATACGTCATGGAACGCAGCCTGGTGGCCGATGTGGCGCTGGTCAAGGCCTGGAAGGCCGACAAGGCCGGCAACCTGGTGTTCCGCAAAACCGCGCGCAACTTCAACCCGAACGCCGCCATGGCCGGCAAGATCACCATCGTCGAAGTCGAGCAGCTGGTGGAAATCGGCGAGATCGACCCGGACGCCGTGCACCTGCCCAGCATCTTCGTGCACCGCATCGTGGTCAACGCCACGCCGGAAAAACGCATCGAGCAGCGCACGGTCCGCGCCAACCCGGCATCGAACTAATAACGGAGAAAAACATGGCATGGACTCGTGATGAAATGGCCGCGCGCGCGGCCAAGGAACTGCAAGACGGATATTACGTCAACCTCGGCATTGGTTTGCCTACGCTGGTGGCCAACTATGTACCGGAGGGCATGGAAGTATTCCTGCAATCGGAAAATGGCTTGCTGGGCATCGGCCCGTTCCCTACCGACGATGAAGTCGACGCCGACCTGATCAATGCCGGCAAGCAGACTGTCACCGCGCTGCCGGGCGCAGCGTATTTCAGCTCGGCCGATTCGTTTGGCATGATCCGGGGCGGCAAGATCAACCTGGCCATCCTCGGCGCGATGCAAGTGTCCGAGCGCGGCGACCTGGCCAACTGGATGATTCCAGGCAAAATGGTCAAGGGCATGGGCGGCGCGATGGACCTGGTGGCCGGCGTCAAGCGGGTGGTGGTGCTGATGGAGCACGTGGCTACCGCCAAGGACGGCACCACGTCGCACAAACTGCTGAAAAAATGCGACCTGCCGCTGACCGGCGTGGGCGTGGTGGACCTGATCGTCACCGACCTCGGCGTGCTGGAAGTCGGCGACACCGGCCTCAAGGTGATCGAACTGGCGCCGGGCGTGACCAGGGACCAGATCGTTGCCGCCACCGGCGTGGAACTGGACCTGACGGCACTGTAAGACGATTGTCAGCCGTAAAAAAGCCGCGCCGCCACCGCCGCGCGGCTTTTTTGCGACCGGCCGCCACGCAGGCCGCTCCTGGATCGGCGTGGTGGCAACGACAGTTACGGGACCTGCATGGTCCGTGCGGATGTTACGGGGCAGGCTTGCTCAACACACGTGTTACGCTGCCGGCGACAGCCTCGGCAGCCAGGCGGGCAAGTTCAGGCGTGACCACGGTTGGCGCCCAGCCCGGCGATGCCACGGTATCGGCGCCGGCATATCACCAGCGTAGCGGCAACTGTCAACACCGCTGCAATAATCGACAGCAGATCCTGGCCGCCGTGGGTGACCACAGCCGGCTGGCCTGAGTGCATGAAAGCCGCACTGAATTGCTTGCCCGTGTACTGGGCGCCGATCACCAGTTCGTCGTCGTTGATCGCATTGACCACGTACAGGCCGAAGCCGCCCGGATGCACGGTCATCTTGCCGTCGCGGTACACGAAGGCGCGGCGCTCGTCGCCAATGCGGATGCTGCCCACCACGTGGCCGGCGGTGTTGATATCGGTGGCAAAGCTGTTGCCGTAGCCGATCAACGCGCCGAGGTCGGTCATCTTTCCCTCTTTCCACATGAATGCGTGCCAGCGGCGCCCGGCGGTTTCCGCCGTGCCGACGACCACGCCCTGGTCGTTGACCGCGCTGGCGGCGCTCGAACGGCCACCCAGCGTGCCGATATCTTGCATGGCCGCTCCCGGCCGGGAGAGGAAAGCGCGCCGGTAGCCATTGGGCAGGGCGGCCGCGCCCACCACCACGCCGTGGTTGTTGATGTCGGTGGCGTAGCTGACCTGGCCGCCGAGGGTGCCGAGATCGACCGGGCCGTGCACGCCGTCGCTGCGGAAGGCGTGAAAAGTGCCATCGGCCGTATCGGCAAATCCCACGACCTGGCCGGCGTCGTTGATGGCCGCGCCGTGGCTGCTGCGTCCGCCCAAGGTGCCGAGATCGCGCATGGCCAGTGGATTCCCGGCGCGGGCTGCTGGCGCGACGAAAGCGCGCCAGTAGCCGTCGGCGTTTTGCGCCGTGCCGACCACGTCCCCGGCGTGGTTGATGCCGCCCGCGTAGCTGTCGCTGCCGCCCAGCGTGCCCAGTTCGACCATGTCCTTTCGGTAGAGTACCGCGCGGCGCACGCCGTGTTCATTCTCGATGGTGCCGGCCATCTGGCCGCTGCTGCTGATGGCGACGGCAAAGCTGGCGTCGGTTTTGCTGGTAGGAAGTGTTACAGGGGTAAGGGCCGGCATGCTGTCTCCTCGGTCTTTGAATGACGGGAGCAGCGCAAGAGCCATGCCATGGCGGTGTCAAGGGCTGGGCGAGCCCCGATGTCCGGAAGCGGACAGCAGTGCTGTTCATTTTCGGATAAAAAAAACCCCGCACATCGCTGTGCGAGGTTTTTTTTGCGACACTACCGGTGATCAGTGTGCTGGTACGGGTGCCACCACAGGTGGCAGATCGTTCTTGACCAGGGTCGAACCAGGGTTGTTCAGCTCAGCATGCATGGTTTCCATGTTCAGCTCTTTTTCCCATTTGGAGACAACTACCGCTGCCACGCCGTTGCCGACGAAGTTGGTCAGTGCACGGCATTCGCTCATGAAGCGGTCGATACCGAGGATCAGCGCCATGCCGGCCACTGGGATCGTTGGTACCACGGCCAGGGTGGCGGCCAGGGTGATGAAGCCGGCGCCGGTGATGCCGGAAGCGCCTTTCGAGGTCAGCATGGCAACGCCGAGGATGGTCAGCTCTTGCATCAGGGTCAGCTCGGTATTGGTTGCCTGGGCAACGAACAGGGCGGCCATGGTCATGTAGATGTTGGTGCCGTCCAGGTTGAACGAGTAGCCGGTTGGAACCACCAGGCCGACGACCGGCTTGGAGCAGCCCAGGCGTTCGAGCTTGGTCATCAGCGAAGGCAGCGCGCTTTCCGACGAGCTGGTACCGAGGACGATCAGCAGTTCTTCCTTGATGTAGCGGACGAATTTGAAGATCGAGAAACCGGTGTAGCGGGCGATCAGGCCCAGCACGACGAACACGAACAGGCCGCAAGTCAGGTAGAACGAACCCATCAGTTTAGCCAGCGGGATCAGCGAAGCCAGGCCGTATTTACCGATGGTGAAGGCCATCGCGCCGAAGGCACCGATTGGAGCGACCTTCATGATGATGTTGACGACGCCGAAGATGACGTGCGACAGCTCGTCGATCAGCTTGGTGATCGGACGGCCACGCTCGCCCAGCAGCGACAGCGAGAAACCGAACAGGATGGCGATCAGCAGCACTTGCAGAATGTCACCCTTGGCGAACGCATCCACGAAAGTTTTCGGGATGATGTTCATGATGAAGTCGGTGGTGGTCAGGCCTTCGGCGTGCGTGTATTGCTCGATCGACTTGGCATCCAGGTGGGCTGGATCGGCGTTGAAGCCGGCGCCTGGTTTCAGAACGTTGGCAACGACCAGGCCGATGGCCAGGGCGAAGGTGGAGACCACTTCGAAGTACAGCAGCGCTTTGCCGCCGACGCGACCGATTTTTTTCACGTCCTGCATGCCGGCGATACCGGACACAACAGTACAGAAAATCACGGGGGCGATGATCATCTTGATCAGTTTGATGAAGCCGTCGCCGAGCGGCTTCATGGCCACGGCATCTTTGGGCAGGAATATGCCGAGCAGGATGCCGCACGCAATGGCGAACAGTACCTGGACGTACAGTACCTTATAGAATGGTTTTTTCACGGGGTCTCCTCGCGTTCAGTTGAGGAGGTCATCATCCGTGAAAATAACAGTTATCACTATTGTGGAAAACCGCAGGTGTTGCAGTTCCATCCGTTTTAGTGATAACCCGGTAAGCCGTCGCTTATGAGAAGGGCGTAGATATTACTGCGCGACCCAGCCGCCATCCATATTCCATGCCGCGCCACGTACCTGGCGGGCCGCGTCGCTGGCCAGGAACACCGCCAGCGCGCCGAGTTCTTCCGGCGTGACGAACTCGCCCGATGGTTGTTTATCCGACAGCAGTGCCTTTTTGGCTTCGTCGTTGCTAATGCCGTCCTTGGCGGCGCGGTCGTCCACCTGCTTCTGGACCAGCGGGGTCAGCACGAAGCCGGGGCAGATGGCATTGACGGTGACGCCGGTGCTGGCCGTTTCCAGCGCGCCCACCTTGGTCAGGCCCAGCAGGCCGTGCTTGGCTGCCACGTAGGCAGACTTGCCGGCCGAACCGACCAGGCCGTGGGTGGAGGCGAGGTTGATGATGCGGCCCCAGTTTTTCTTGCGCATGCCAGGCAGGACCAGGCGTGACGTGTGGAACGCCGAGCTCAGGTTGATGGCGATGATGGCGTCCCATTTCTCGATCGGGAAATCTTCGATATTGGCAACGAACTGGATGCCGGCGTTGTTGACCAGGATATCGACGCCGCCCAGTTTGTCGTCGGCAAAGGCGATCATTGCTGCGATCTCGGCCGGCTTGGACATGTCGGCGTTGTGATACAGCACCTGCATGCCGAACTCCTTGGCCAGGTCCGCTTGCAGGCGATCGATCTCGGCGGCGTCGCCAAAGCCGTTCAGTATCACGTTGGCGCCTTCGGCCGCGAAGCTGCGTGCGATGCCGAGGCCGATGCCCGATGTCGAGCCTGTTACCAATGCGGTTTTGCCGGTTAAACTTTTGTTCGTCATGGTGTCCTCTGGAGGGTTGGAGATAGAAGGCGTGCTGCGCTACACTGCGTTAGGATTTAAGCACATCGCCCGGTAAAATGTCATTAGAACCAACTTAAAAAATGATCAAGGAAACCGCATGACCGACGCCACCTCGAACTTTGTCACCTGCGTGTCACCTGCCGGTCTGCACCGGATGGCGTACAAGGAGTGGGGCGACCGTGACAATCCGCGTGTACTCATCTGCGTCCACGGCGTCACGCGTGTCGGCGACGACTTCGACCACCTGGCGCGCGCCTTGTGCGGCGATTACCGCGTGATCTGTCCCGACGTGGTCGGCCGTGGCCGCTCCGGCCGCTTGCAGAACCCGCAGTTCTACCGCATCCCCCAGTATGTCAGCGATATGGTGACCTTGCTCGCGCGTGTGACCAATGGCAGGGAAGATCAGACGGTGGACTGGTTCGGCACGTCGATGGGCGGCTTGATCGGCCTGGGCCTGGCGTCATTGCCCGGCAATCCGATCGGCAAGCTGGTGCTCAACGATATCGGCCCGGTGCTCGAACCGGTCGCGCTGCAGCGCATCGGCGACTATATCGGCCAGGACTTGCGGTTCAACTCTTTTGACGAAGGCGCGCAGTTCATCCGCGATGTCTCGGCCTCGTTCGGCCCGCATACCGAGCAGGAATGGCACAAGCTGGCCACCGACGTGCTGCGCCAGGATGCCGACGGCAAATGGGTGCGCCACTACGACATGGGCCTGGCGCTGCCGTTCCGTTCGGTGACGCCGGAGTCCGCCAAGGCCGACGAGGCCATGCTGTGGGCCGCCTACGACGCGGTGCAGTGCCCGACCTTGCTGGTGCGCGGCGCCCACTCCGACCTGCTCACGCGCGATACCGCGCAGTTGATGACGCAGCGCGGACCGAAAGCCACGCTGGTGGAGATTGCCGACGTGGGCCACGCGCCCACCTTCATCCACGACGACCAGATTGCGATTGCCCGCGCGTTTTTGCTGGGTTAGTAACATACCAACTACGTACTAATTAAATACTAAGCAAGCAACCACATAATAATAATTTTTAGGAAACCACCATGGAAATTACACGACTGCACGTCGGCCCCCGCCTGTCCGAAGCGGCCATCCACAACAACACCGTCTACCTGGCCGGCCAGGTGCCCGATGACACCAGCCTCGACATCGTCGGTCAAACCCGCGAAGTGCTGGCCCATATCGACCGCCTGCTGGCCGAGTGCGGCAGCGACAAGACCTGCATCCTCAGTTGCCAGATCTACCTGGCCGACCTGGCCGACTTCGACGGCATGAACCAGGAGTACGACGCCTGGGTGCCCGGCGCCCACTCGCCGCCGCGCGCCACCGTGCAAGCCAAACTGGCCAATCCTGATTGGCGCATCGAAATCGTCGTCGTCGCCGCCCAGCGCTAGGAGCATCATGGTTTCAACCACCGCGCTGGCTGGCGCCACGTCCGCCACCACCGATCCCTTGTTGTCGGGCCTGTCGCCAGATGACAGCATCCGCATGCAGTCCGCGCTCGACTTTGCCGGCGAGGCCTATGCCGGCCGCGTCACCAGCAGCGGCCAGGGCGCTCTTGAATTTGCCACCGGCGTGGCTGCCACGCTGGCCTATATGCGCAGCGACGTCGAAACCCGCATCGCCGGCCTGGTCTTCGAGCTGACCTTGCTCGACCCGGCCCAGGCGCCGCTGATCGAGCCGCGTTTCGGAACCGAAGTCGGCGACCTGGTCGCCGGTGTGCGCCAGCTGATCCGCTTGCGCGAACTCACGCAAACCCAGGCTCCGGCCCAGTCTGCCACCGGCGGACCGGCGCGCGGCCGCAACGCGGCCCAGCAAGCCGTGGCGCAAGTGGAAACGCTGCGCAAGATGCTGCTGGCGATGGCGTCCGACATGCGCGTGGTGCTGGTGCGGCTCGCGTCCTGCGTGACGACCTTGCGCTATTTCGCCGACATCAAGCTGTTCAACGACATGACCTGCGCTTACGGGCGCGAAACGCTGGACCTGTACGCGCCGCTGGCTAACCGGCTCGGCATCTGGCAACTGAAGTGGGAGCTGGAAGACCTGTCGTTCCGCTTCATCGAGCCCGATGCGTACAAGCGCATCGCCAAGATGCTCGAAGAAAAGCGCATGATGCGCGAAGGTTTTGTCACCAACGCGATTGCCCGCCTGCAGTCGGAGATGGCAGCGGCCGGCATCGAGGCCGAGGTGTTCGGCCGGCCCAAGCACATTTACTCGATCTGGAGCAAGATGAAGGGCAAGGAGCTCGACTTTACCGACCTCTACGATGTGCGTGCGTTCCGTGTGATCGTGGCCGACGTCAAGACCTGCTACACGGTGCTGGGCGTGGTGCACAATATCTGGACGCCGATTCCGAAAGAATTCGACGATTACATTTCGCGTCCCAAACCGAACGGCTACCAGTCGCTGCACACGGTGGTGACGGCCGAAGACGGCCGGCCGCTGGAAGTGCAGATCCGCACCCAGGAAATGCACAGCTTTGCCGAGTACGGCGTGGCCGCGCACTGGCGCTACAAGGAAGGCGGCGCCAACTCGGTCGGCCAGAAGTACGAAGAAAAGATCGCCTGGCTGCGCCAGTTGCTGGCGTGGAAAACCGATGTGGCGGAATCGGTGGTGGGCGAGGAAGACCAGCAGCGCGAATGGGTGGAAAAACTCAAGTCGGCCGCGCTCGACGACCGCATTTTCGTGCTGACGCCGCAGGCGCGCGTGATCGAACTGCCGGTGGGCGCCACGCCGATCGATTTTGCCTACTACCTGCACAGCGACGTGGGCCACCGCTGCCGCGGCGCGCGCGTCGATGGCATCATGGTGCCGTTGAATACGCAACTGAAAAACGGCCAGACCTGCGAGGTGATCACCGCCAAGGGCGCACCGGGCACGGCCGGACCGTCGCGCGACTGGCTCAGCGACGAATACACGGTTGCCACCCGCACGCGCTCGAAAATCCGCGCCTGGTTCCACGCCATCGACATGCAGGAAACCCTGTCGCATGGCCGTTCGATGGTGGAAAAAACCTTGCAGCGCGAAGGCAAGACCGCCGTCAACCTGGAAGCATTGGCCAACAAGCTCGGTTTTGCCAAGGTCGATGATTTGTTCCTGTCGGTGGGCAAAGACGAGTTCAGCCTGCGCCAGATCGAACATGCCCTGCACGACAGCGGCGAGCCGGTCGAGCCGGTCGATGAAGTGTTCCTCGGTAAAAGCCGGGCATCGAGCACGGAGCAGGGCGCCAAGTCGGGCGTGCTGGTCGTCGGCACCGAAGGATTGATGACGCAGCTGGCCAAGTGCTGCAAGCCGGCGCCGCCGGACGGCATCGTCGGCTTTGTTACGCGCGGCAAGGGCGTCTCGATCCACCGCGCCACCTGCAAGAATTTTGCCGAGATGCGCGCCAAGGCGCCCGAGCGCGTGATCGTCACCGAGTGGGGCCGCGCGGTCACCGACACGGTCTACCCGGTCGATATTTTCGTGCTGGCCAACGACCGCCAGGGCCTGCTGCGCGATATCTCGGAGGTGTTTTCGCGCGAGAAAATCAATGTCATCGGCGTCAACACCCAAAGTACCAAGGGCTTTGCGCGCATGACCTTTACCGCCGAAATCGGCGCCACGGCCCAGCTGCAAAAAGCCCTGAACGCCATTGCCGAAGTGGCGGGCGTGCAGGAGGCGCGGCGCAGCTAACCACGACGCCACACCAAGTTTAGTGGCGGGGGACGTCGGTGGTGGAGCAATTGTTGCGCGGCCCCCAGGCGGTGTCGTGGGTTACACAGACTGTCAGCCTGTTGTATGCGGTGCCTTTGTCGGCCAGGGTTACCACCGTACCGCCGCCAGCCCAGCCGCATAGTTCGCCATGCGGTATGTCCGTGCACTGGCCGTCAAGTACAGTGCGCTGCCAGGGTTGGTCGGCCGATGGCGATGGCTTGGCCAGCGGCGGCGGCAGGCGGTGCAACATGGCGGTCAGCTGCGCATGGTCGCGCACCAGCGTCAACCTGTAGCCGGCTTCGCGTAACAGCCGCAGCAAACCTGGTCCTGCCGCCGTGTCCGGCAGGTGGGCGGCGCCCAGTACCATGAACGGCAAGCGCTGGCCGGCGGTCATCTGCGGCAAGCGCGCCAGCCACTCGCGGTTGCGGGCGGCCAGCAGGTAGCGATCGGTGTCGAGCTGGTTCGGCGCCCTGGTCGGGTAGTCCTCCGCCATTGCCGTGGCTGCGGCGTTGCTCGTGTTTATCGCCAGCGCGATGCGCTGCACCCATTGCCAGTAGTTGGCATCCATCTTGGCAGCTTTTTCCTCCAGTTCACGGCGCTCGATCTCTGCAGCATCTTCAGGCTTGCCCAGTTGATCGAGCGGCGGCGCATGGCCGGCCTGGCGCAGTCGCATTTGCAATGCAGCCCGCGCCAGCGCGGTGCGCTGTGCCGGCGCCAGCGAGCAATACGCGTGGTAGCTGCTGGCCGGCGTATCGACCGACGCATACGGCCGCGGGTCGTCCAGCATCAGACGGGTCGCATAATTGGTGGTTAGCCGGGCAGGCAACTCCGGTGCTGGCTGCAGCTCCCACGGCGGCGTGTTTCGTCCTGTCGAGTTGAAGTAGGCGTCTTCGAATACCAGCTGGAACCGCATGAAGCGGCTGAAGCCGGTCACTGGCGCCGATGGCGGAAACACACCCCAGTGCGATGTGGGCAGCACTTCGGGCAACGCCGCATTCAGTGCGGGGTCCACCTGGGCCTCGTCCGCATGTTCGTCGGGGCAGGCCTGGTAGCGCAGGCTGGACTCGGCCTGGACCGGAGACGAGCGTTCGCTGAGCAACAGGCTGGAGGCGACGAACGCTGGCGCGATCACGGTCTTGAAATAGCGGTCGTACTGGCTGCGCATGCCCGCATGCGTTTCAGGCAGCAGGAAGATCAGCTGGCCGTTGCGTTCGGCAGCAACCAGGCGCGGCGGCAGCGGCCCGGCAGCGGTTGCGTGCGCAGCACCAGCAAAGCACATGGCGCACAGCGTTAAAATCATCGACAGATTCCGCACAACGCCTCCTGAAGCATGAATGTGGTTTCATCTTATCGTTGAATTCCGGCATTCATGTATCGAAGTGTAAAGAGCGACAACGTTACCGGGTAATGACCTTCAGGGCTTGTTCGGCCGCCTGGCGCTCAACGTCAGGCAGGGGTCTTGTCAGCAGTAGGCGCAGGGTGGGCGCAAGCGGGCGGGCGGTTGCGCCGGCCTTGGCGACGAGCTCGAGGTAGAGGTGCAGATGAGTCATGCCGTCGTAGAGCAACACCGTCGATAGCGCGGTCGCGATTTCCGGCTCGCCTTGCCATACATGGAGCAGGGCGCTGAAAACACCATAGGTTTGGCCGTCAGGCAGCTCGCGCTGCAGGCGCCGCAGCAGGGCCGGGACGGCGGCGTTCGACGGTTCGCCATCACGCGCAACGGCAAACAGCGCATCGCGGCTGCCGGCATCAATGGCCTTTGCCAGCAGCCGGTTGACTTCGGGCCGCTCTGCCGGCGTGGCCACCTTGGCGAACTGGACGGCGGCGGTTTCCAGCAGCACCGGTTGGCGGGCGGCGTGGCGCAACAGCACGCGCAGGCTCTGGTCCTGCGGTATCAGGCGGGTCAGGGCAATCAGGGCGGGGCGCGCCGAGAGCGCTGGCCGGCGGCTGGCGGCGATCAGCGCCGGCACGTATGCCTGGCTGTGCTGTCCATGCTCTCCCAGTATCCACGCCAGCTGATCGGCGTTGCGGTCCTTGCCATCGATGACCACGCCCGCAATGGCGGGCAACATCGGCTGCCAGAAAGCTTCCACGCGCTGCTGGCGCACGGCGATCGGCAACTCGCGCCGGTTCAGCTCGCGCGCTATCCCGGATGCCACCTGGTCTGCTGCACCGATGCGCTGTTCGTCACCCGATGCAAAATCCTCTGCCAGGAAGCGGCCCAGGTCGTCCGGTGGTTCGCCTGTTTGCGCCACGATACGCGCGGCGCTGCGAGCGATGCATGTGCGCGGCGGCGGCTGTTCGCGTTTGACCAGTGCCAACAAGGCCGATGGCGCGGTCAGTGCTTCGGAGGCCAGTTTTTTCCCCCGCAAGTGGATCGGAAAGCCGCACACGACGCTGCGGATGCGTTCGGCATCGTCGCTGGCCAGCGCTTCGCGCAACATGCCTGCCGGATCGCAGGCAGCGCCGGCCGCGTTGGCCAGGTCAAGCGTGACCGGTTCGGTAGGTTGCAAATCGTCTTCCACTTCGAGCAGGCCGGCGCGGCCGCGCACTTGCAGCAGCGCCGGTGGCGCTGTGCAGCTGGCATGGACCAGGTCGCGACCGTCGTCGCGCGCGGTCACGCCCAGCTTGCGGCGTTCGCAAAACGACGACGCATATTCGATCGGCTCATACGCTGCGCCCGGCGTGCGCGACTGCGATTGGTACATGACGATGCTGCGGTACGGTGCGTAACTGTCGGGCAGTTCGTAGTGAAAATTGCCGACCACGACTGCTTCGATGTCGGAACAGCTTGCGCCGGCCCGCATGGGCAGCATCGTGCGCGTCGGGGCGCCGTCCATCGCCAGGGCAATGGGGCCTGGCGCCAGCGGCGTGGCGTCGATGGTGAACTGCGTGGACGTCCGCATGCCTATGGCGGGCTCACCGGTATAGCGTATGGTGTAGCGCGCACCGGGCTTGAAGCCGCCAGCCGGTCCCACCCGAGCCACGGACGGATATGCACCGTCGTTGTCGTCGAAGCGGGGCCAGGTCACCTGCGCCGGCAGCCGACCGTCGTCGCGATCGGACGTGATGCTGAACGAATCGGGCGCCACCGTGCCCTGGTGTCGGCGCGGGACCAGGAACAACGCGCCACGCGCATTCGACGGCAGTCGCTCCAGGTCCGCATGGATGAAGCCCGAGCGCGGTTGATTGATACAACTGCAGGCCAGCGCCGCCTCACTCCACAGCAGCGCACCGAGCGCCAACAGCGCCATCAGTATTCGCATTGCATACTGGACTGCTGTGGCGTGTCGTGGCATGGGCGCTCCCGGTTGTCGATATGTCTATCTTACTCCCGGGAATAAATGAGTGACACGGCTGCCGGCGAATAGTCATCGCGCCGATTATTCCTGCTGCGCCATGAGGTTTCGTGCACGCGCGGCAATCGACTGCGCCAGCAGGTGCACGTGGTAGCCATCGACAAAGCCATGGTGCGCCTGCACCGAAAACGGCACCATCATCATGCCATCGGCCTGGGCGTCGCCGAAGCGGCCCCAGGCCAGCGAGGGGATGTCGTAGTCTGCATGGCGGTAGATCGGATGCTCGACCGAGGTGAGCTTGAACCACGGCATGCACGTGATGTGGACATTCTGCTTCTGCTCGAGCGGCGTCATCAACGGCCCCATATTGGCCAGCTCGGTGCGCGCCTCGGCGACCTGCTTGGCCGCCAGGCTGCGCGCGATGAACGTCGGTAAATCGTCGGTCATCTCGAACTTGGTGATGTTCAGATCGTTGTTGTGGTTGATGACGGTGTACGACGCGGCAAAGTCGTCAAGCTTGATCACTTCGCCATCGAGCACGCGGTACATGAAATTGTCGATGCCCTTGACAGCGTTGAGCACGCAATACAGGAAGAAGTGGAACGGCGGCAGGCCGTTGGCCTTGCAATAAGGCCGAAAGTCCGGCATCGGCAGCTCGAAGCTGAGGTTGACGAGCGGTTTTTCAAAGGACGCAAACAGGTCATACCGGTCGCGGCGTTTTTCGAAGTTGTGCATGATGCTATTTCTTGGTGGGGGAAGGAAATTTCATTGTTTTAATCGAGTGCTGCGTATTCAGTGCCAGCTTGATGCGCTCGCTGTTGCCGGACGCCAGGTCCTCGGCCAGCAACGGAGCCAATGGTTGCGGCGACTGCCCGGACTGGCCGATCATGGCAAGGGCCGCGCCGTAAAGGCAATCGCGCGGCGGTGGCTGCTTGCCACGCGCCAGATTCACCAGTGTCTGCATGGCTGGGGCCGGCGAATTGGTGGTGCCGCCGCCCGGATAGGCGCCG
Organism: Duganella zoogloeoides; assembly: GCF_034479515.1. Classification (NCBI taxonomy): domain Bacteria; kingdom Pseudomonadati; phylum Pseudomonadota; class Betaproteobacteria; order Burkholderiales; family Oxalobacteraceae; genus Duganella; species Duganella zoogloeoides. Next base: position 3,369,851 of record NZ_CP140152.1, on the reverse strand, counting down.
GGGCCGATTGCGCACAGCACGTCTTTGATACGCTGCGCATCGCCGTTGGCATGGGCGGTGCGAAAAAAATCGAACAGGTCGCAACCGCTGTTGGCCACCGACTTGAGGTCCAGGATGATGACATTGGACGGTTGAAGCGTGTCTTCCACTTCCAGCAGGCCGGCTCGGCCGCGCACCTCGATCCGTTGCGGCGCGCTGCGGCAACTGGTGTGCACCAAGTCGAATCCGTCAGGTAATGCCGTCGTGCCAGGCTGTGGCTGGCTGCAGTAGTCGGCAGAGTAGCCGAGCGGGGCAAATGCGCCTGGCCCGGTACGCATTTGCGACGCATACATCATGGCGCTGCGATAAGGCAGGTGCTGTGCCGGGAGTTGATACTGGAAGCGCGCCACGATGGATGGTTCTGTCGCGCCGCAGACCACGCCATCTGGCACGTTCAGCATGCGGCCCGCCGGAGCGTCGACCAGCGCTATCCGGTAAGTGCCTGCTGCCAGCGGTTCGCGGTCGATGACAAAAGTAGTTTTGGCGGGAAAGGTCCACGATGCAGTCTTGCCGCGATAAGCGATCGTGTAACGCTCGCCCGGTTGGAAGCCGCCGACGGGCGCAACGCGCACCAGTCGGCGCGGCCCGCCAGTGGCGGTCGCGACGTCCAGCCACGACAACCGGGCGGTCAGGCGTGCCTGGCGCCGGTCGGTCGTGATCGTGAACGAGTTCGGCGTCAGTTTCGGCGGGTTGGTTTCCGGTAGCTGGAATAATGCTCCGCGCGCATTGGACGGCAAGCGGTCAAGGTCGGCGTGGATGAATCCGCCGTTATATTGCCGCATGCAAGAGCATGCCCATGCATTAACCATCGCCAGCAGCGCGCATAGCGCCAACAAGTATTGGATGCGGGAAAGGGGGCAGCGGGTATCGAATTGGTACATGGGGTTACTCCGAAATAAGGCGCATCACCTCGCGCCGCAATAAATCGAAGGCAAGCAATAGCGGCATGAACACTCGCCTGAACCTGTACTGCACTTCGTCTTGCCAGCGTGATGATGCCGAGGTCAGGCACGCTTTGGGCGGGCTATCCGGCATGCGGGCCAGTTTTATCAAGGTGGTGATCGACGGCAAGGTGGGCCGAGGGGCGTCATCCAGGTACCACGGCTCGTCGCCGACGGCGCACACCAGCTCTTTTATGCGCGCGGTGTCGGCTTGGGCTACTGCCTCGTCGAGCATGCCGCCGCCGCTGCAGGCCTGGCCCGAGGCTTGGCGAAAGTCCACCGGCAAATCGTTGGTCGTCTGCAGTGCATCCTCCACTTCGAGCAGGCCGGCGTGGCCGCGCACAGTGACCGGCGGCCCAGGTTGCCGGCAATTCGCGTGGACCAGGTCGCGGCCGTCGCGCATGGCGGTGGCGCCCGGTGTCCACGGCTGGCACTGCGATGGAGAATACGCGGTCAGGCGCGACGAGCCGTCGGCGCCGCGCGTTTCGGATGCATAGATCATGGCGCTGCGGTACGGTGCGTAGTGTGGGGGAATCCGGTAGTCGAATTCGGCCACAATCGCCGCCTGGTGGCTGGAGCAAACGCCCCAGCTGGCCTCCAGTGCCAGCATGCGGCGGGCCGGAGAGCTGGCCAGCACCAACTGGTAGGTGCCCACCTTGAGCGCGGCGGCATCGATGGTGAACTCCGCGCGCAGTGGATGGGTCCAGCCGGTATCAGCGCCGTGGTAGGTAATGGTGTAGCGGGCGCCGGGCTGGAAGCCGCCGACCGGCCCTACCCGGGCGAGCATGCGTTCCGACCGCAGGTGCGGATCGTGGATGCCGAGCGTTGGCCACGAGATTTCCGCCTTGATGGGCCGGGAATGGCGATCCGAAACAATCGTGAACGCGGCAGCATCCAACCCAATGCCGGACCCGGGCGGTAACTGGAAGAGGGCGCCGCGCGCATTGGCGGGCAGACGCTTGAGATCGGCGTGTATGAAGCCGGCAATCTCTCCCTCGCACAAGCAGGCCGACGCGCCGCCGGTGGCCAGCAGTGCGCACAGTGCAACTGCAACTGGCAGGCGCTTCATGGCTGCGGTGCCGCCGAAGGCGTTTGCAGGCGCTGTATCAGTCGCTTCACTGCTCGCTGCTGGTCCGTATCGAGCTTGCTCCGTAATGGCGGCAACAGCATGCGTTTGAGCGTGGGCAGCAATGACCTCCCTTTGTCGCCGAGTTTTTCCAGCTCTTCCAACAGGAAATCGGGCAGTTGGTGGTGCAGGAGTGCGGATTCGAATGCCGCCGTCGCTTCCGGTTCGCCGTTTGACACGGCAATCAAGGACGAGTAGGCGTTGGTGCGGACGGCGGCAGGACTGCTGTCACGCAGTTGCGCGGCGAGGATTGGCACGGCGGCGCCCGCGGCACGGCCGCGCTGTCCCAGCGCGTAGATGGCAGTATTATTGCCTCGGCGCGCGGCCTCGATCAACAGCGCGATGGCTGCCGCGGCCTGGTCTGGCGGCGCCACCCTGTCATATAGTGTCGCTGCCGTTTCCAGCAACGCAGGTGTGGCAGCAGCCTGGCGTAACAGCGCGTGCAGACGGGGATCGTCCGGCGCCAGTTGAGCCAATGCCTCCAATGCCGGGATGGCATCGACCGACCGGCGCGCCCCCGCATCGAACAAAGCTGGCAAGTAGGGCGCGATGTGAGGGCGCATTGGTCCGATAAGACCTGCCAATGCGGAAGCGTTGGCTGAACGCCCCTCGGCGATCAATTGCACCGCCTGGGGCAATATTTGCTGCAGCAGCGCAGCACTATGCACGGCCCCATTTGGCGCCGGCGGGGCGCGGTGGCGCAGGCGCCTGGAGATGTAGTCAAGCGTTTGCGTGGCCCGGGCAATACGTGCCTCGTCGTTGGACTGCAGGTCGTCGAGCAGATCAGGTCCGAGCAATGCTGGATCGGCTTGAAAATCGTCGATCCAGCGCAGCGACGCGTTGTAGACGCACTCCTTCGGTGGCGCGCCACGTGCGCGGCCCAATGCCAACAGTGTCGTGAACGAAGGCACTGCGGACGGCGGTGGCGGGTTCGGGCGCCACGCTTCTGCACCGAGCGCGCACACCAGGTCCGCGATGCGCTCGCGATCGGCCTCTGCGATGGCCTCCTTGAGCATGCCGTAACCGGTGCAGGCGCGCCCGATGGCCGCCTTGAAATCGACCGGGAGCAGATTCGTGGTGCGCAGCTGGTCTTCGACTTCTAGCAGGCCGGCGCGTCCGCGCACGGCAACCGCTGTGCCCGGACGCTCACAGCTGGCATGAACCATATCGCTGCCGTTCTCGTTGGCGGTTGCAACCAGAGTCCAGGGGGCGCACAGCATGGCGCTATGGGCAATGAGGCGTGCTTTTCCTGCCGAGTCCACCGTCTCCGACGCATAGATCATGGCGCTGCGGTAGGCCGCGTACCGGTCCGGGATCACATACGAAAATTCGGCAACCACGGCGGGCTGGTTGCTGGCGCACATGCCGCCATCGTCGACGAGTTGCACCAGGCGTCGGACGGGGCCGCTGGTAAGCTGGAGTTGATAGTCGCCGACATCGAGCGCGGCGGTGTCGATGGTGAACTCGGTACGGGTGGGGTAAGCCCAATCGGCCACTTTGCCGTGGTAGGTAATCGTGTAGCGCGCGCCGGGTTGAAAGCCGCCGACCGGCCCCACGCGTGCCAGCATGCGTTCCCGCAGCAGATGTTGCGCTGTGGTACCAAGTCGTGGCCAGGAAATTTCTGCCTTGAGCGGTTGTGGATGGCGGTCCGACTCGATGGTGAATGCCGTTGCCTTGAGCGTGATCCTGGACGCATATGGCAACTGGAACAATGCGCCGCGTGCGTTGGCCGGCAGTTGGTTCAGATTAGCATGGATGAAGCCGGCTTCTTCTCGGAAAACGCATGAACAGGCGGAGGCGCCGGGGAGTGCGAAGAGCAGGCAAAATGCGAGTAGCAGCCGCATCATGGCTGAGGCAGAGGCGTCGACGCCGCCTGCTGCGCCACCTCCGCCTGCAACGTAATATGGTCGATCCCATGCTTCTCCAGCAACATGGCTTTGATCGCCTGCAGGATCTCCGGCCAGCGCTGCAGTTCGACTATCTCGACGTGGCCGATCAGCGCCGGTTCGCCCGGCGACATGTCCCACACGTGCAGGTCGTGCACCGAGCAGACGCCGTCGATGTGCTCGAGGTCGGCGCCCACGGCCAGATAGTCGATCGGCTCGGGCACGCCGCCCATCAGGAAGTGGTACGACTCGCGCAGCACGCCGATGGTGGAGCGCAGGATCAGCAGCGCGACGAACAGCGACAGCAGCGGGTCGATCTGCATCCACCCGGTGTAATAGATGACCGCGCCCGACACCAGCGCCGCGACCGAGCCGAGCAAGTCGCCCATGACATTCACGAGGGCGGCGCGCGTATTCATATTGCTGTCGCCACGCGACAGCATCCAGGCCAGCACCAGGTTGATCAGCAAGCCGATGCCCGCCACGACAAACACGGTGGAGCCGTGCACTTCCTCGGGCCTGGAAAAACGCTGCGCCGCTTCATACACAATCCACACCACCAGGACCAGCAGCACCAGGCTGTTGACGAAGGCGGCCAGCGCCTCGGCGCGGCCGAAGCCGAACGAGTGGCGCGCCGACGGCGGCCGCTTGGAAATCATTTGCGCCAGCAGCGCCAGGCCCAGCGCGGCGGTGTCGGTCACCATGTGGCCGGCGTCGGAGATCAGGGCCAGCGAGTTGGCCATGAAACCGGTGACTGCTTCCACGACTGCAAAGCTGAGCGTGAGCAGCAGCGCCCAGGCCAGCACCTTCTGGCTGCGCTGCACGCTGACGTGCTTGTATTTGGCGTCGTCGCTGCGGTGCTCGTGCAAGTGGGCGGAAGGGGAGGCGGCGCGGACGCTGTTGTTTTGAGCGGACATGGGATGGTTGTGGATGAATGGACACACACAGTTTAATGGAAGCGCAGATGCTGCGCGCTATCGTCATAGTGCTATTCGTAAATCTTTCCTATGAAGCCCCTTGTCATTCTGCTTTTCGCTCTCTATAATGCTGGTCTTCGGGCGGTTAGTTCAGCTGGTTAGAATACTTGGTCGACATCCAAGGGGTCGGGGATTCGAATTCCTCACCGCCCACCAGAATTCGCAGTATCGCAGTAAAGAGTAGTAAAAAGCGCAGTAAAATGCAGTACAAAAGGGCGGTTAGTTCAGCTGGTTAGAATACTTGGTCGACATCCAAGGGGTCGGGGATTCGAATTCCTCACCGCCCACCAGAATTCATGTAAGAGCGAGAAAGGCATCCCGGTTATGACACCGCGAACTACTACCAAGCTTTGGGAGTGACGCTAGTCGAACGGGAACCTTTTTGCTCAAAAAAAAGAGAAAACGCGGCTAGTCCGCGTTTTTTTTCGTCCGCGTTTTTTAATTCAATGTACCAACAGGCGCGCCATGCGCCCACAGGGAGAAATTCATGATTTCAGTCCGCCTTCCAGATGGCTCCGCCCGCGAGTTCGAGGGTCCCGTCACCGTAGCCCAAGTAGCGTCCAGCATTGCCACCAGCCTCGGCAAAGCCGCGCTGGCCGGCAAGGTCGACGGTAAAGTCGTGGATACTTCCCACTTGATCGAGAAAAACGTCGACCTGGCCATCATCACCGACAAGGACCCCGAGGGTCTGGACGTGATCCGTCACTCGACCGCCCACTTGCTGGCCTACGCTGTCAAGGAGCTGTTCCCCGATGCGCAAGTGACCATCGGCCCGGTGATCGACAACGGCTTCTACTACGACTTCTCGTACAAGCGTCCGTTCACGCCCGACGACCTGGTGGCGATCGAAAAGAAAATGACGGAACTGGCCAAGAAGGACGAGCCGGTCACGCGCAAGGTATTGCCGCGCGACGAGGCCGTAGCCTATTTCAAGTCGATCGGCGAAGCGTACAAGGCGGAAATCATCGCCTCGATTCCGGCCGACCAGGACGTTTCGCTGTACAGCGAAGGCGGCTTCACCGACCTGTGCCGTGGCCCGCATGTGCCATCGACCGGCAAACTGAAAGTGTTCAAGCTGATGAAGCTGGCCGGTGCCTACTGGCGCGGCGACAGCAAGAACGAAATGCTGCAGCGCGTGTACGGCACGGCCTGGGCCAAGAAGGAAGACCAGGAACAATACCTGTTCCAGCTGGAAGAGGCGGAAAAACGCGACCACCGCAAGCTGGGCAAGCAGCTCGACTTCTTCCATTTCCAGGATGAGGCGCCGGGCCTGGTGTTCTGGCATCCGAAAGGCTGGACCATCTGGCAGCAAGTGGAGCAATACATGCGCCACAAGTACCAGGTCAATGGTTATCAAGAGGTCAAGGCACCGCAGATTCTCGACGCCAGCCTGTGGGGCAAGACCGGCCACTGGGACAACTACCGCGAAAACATGTTTGTCACCGAGTCGGAAAACCGCTCGTATGCACTGAAGCCGATGAACTGCCCGGGCCACGTGCAGATTTTCAACAGTAATATGCGTTCGTACCGCGACCTGCCGCTGCGCTACGGCGAGTTCGGCCAATGCCACCGCAACGAGCCGTCGGGCGCGCTGCACGGCATCATGCGCGTGCGCGGCTTTACGCAGGATGACGGCCATATTTTCTGCACCCACGAGCAGATCGAGCCGGAAGTGGTGTCGTTCCACACCCAGGCGATGGAGGTGTATGCCGATTTCCATTTCCATAATATCGAAGTGAAACTGGCGCTGCGCCCGGACAACCGCATCGGCACCGACGAAGTGTGGGACGAGGCCGAAGAAGCGCTGCGCTCGGGTCTGCGCGCCTGCGGCGTGACCTGGACCGAATTGCCGGGCGAGGGCGCGTTCTACGGTCCGAAGATCGAGTACCACCTGAAGGATTCGCTCGGCCGTCCATGGCAAGTGGGCACCATGCAGGTCGACTTCTTCATGCCGGAGCGTTTGGGCGCCGAATATGTGGCGGCGGATAACACGCGCCAGGTGCCGGTCATGCTGCACCGGGCGATCGTCGGTTCGATGGAGCGTTTCATCGGCATCCTGATCGAAAACTATGCGGGTGCGCTGCCGGCATGGCTGGCGCCGGTGCAGGTATCGGTCCTGAATATCTCGGATGCGCAGGCCGAATATGTGCAACAAGTGGCTGAAAAGCTGCGCCGCAGCGGGTTCCGCGTGCAGACCGATTTGCGTAATGAGAAAATAAACTATAAAATACGTGAACATTCCGTCCAAAAACTGCCGTACATCCTCGTGGTGGGCGACAAGGAGCGGGATGCCAACACTGTGGCCGTGCGGGCCCGGGGTAATGTCGATTTGGGCGTCATGTCCATCGATGCCCTGATCGAGCGTCTGTCGCAAGACATCGCCAACAAAGCCTGATCGCACGCGCCAGTTATCAAATTTTAAAAGGAATCACCATAGCTACTGACAAGTCGCATCGCATCAATGGCGAAATCACTGCCCCCGAAATGCGTTTGAGCGGGGTCGATAACGAAGCACTCGGTATCGTGACTTTGGCCGAAGCCTTCCGCCTGGCGGAAGAGGCAAACGTCGACCTGGTCGAGATCGCCCCTACGGCGGTCCCGCCGGTTTGCCGTTTGATGGACTACGGCAAATTCAAGTACTCGGAGCAGAAAAAAGCTCACGAGGCGAAATTGAAGCAGAAAATCATCTCCGTGAAGGAAGTCAAATTCCGTCCGGGTACCGATGATGGCGACTACAATATCAAGCTGCGCAACCTTATCAAGTTCCTCGAAGAAGGCGATAAGACCAAGATCACGCTGCGTTTCCGCGGCCGTGAAATGGCGCACCAGGATATTGGCTTCCGTATGCTGGAACGCCTGAAAGCCGACCTCGAGCCACATGGCCAGGTCGAGCAGTTCCCGAAAATGGAAGGCCGCCAGATGATCATGGTCCTTGCTCCTAAGAAAAAGAAGTAAGCTGCCGTGACAATGTGGCAAAGAAGGGCGTCCAGCGCGGACGCCTTTTTTATTTGCTGCATCTTGAATGAAAGTCGGCTATAATCGCCGGCTGTAGTAAATGTAGTGGACTCGCATCCGCTGCACAAACAAGTGAGAGCAGGCATCTAAGCGTAACGTAGTTACCACCTGTAATCCTGTTTCGATATGGAGCTGTCCGTAAAACGACAGAATATCTATGCCAAAAATGAAAACCAAGAGCTCCGCGAAAAAGCGTTTTCGCGTACGCCCAGGTGGTACCGTTAAGAGTGGCCACGCTTTCAAGCGTCACATTCTGACCAAGAAAACCACCAAATCCAAGCGCCAGCTGCGCGGTATCACCAATGTCGATGCGGCAGACGTGAAATCGGTTCTGCGCATGATGCCATCGGCTTAATCTCACACTCAATTTAAGGAGTTACTATGCCTAGAGTAAAACGTGGGGTTACAGCTCGTGCCCGTCATAAAAAAGTCTTAAACCTGGCCAAGGGTTACCGTGGTCGTCGTAGCAAGGTTTACCGTGTTGCCAAGCAAGCAGTCATGCGCGCTGGCCAGTACGCCTACCGCGACCGTCGTAACAAGAAGCGCGTCTTCCGCCGCCTGTGGATCGCCCGTATCAACGCCGCTTCCCGTGAGCATGGCGTGACGTACAGCGTATTCATGAACGGTCTGAAGAAAGCTGCAATCGAACTGGACCGTAAAGTCCTGGCCGATATGGCAGTGATGGACAAGCCAGCATTCGCTGCGATTGTCAACGTAGTCAAAGCACAAATCGCTGCGTAAGCATTGATTGATGATGCGGCCCTTCGCGGGGCAGCGTAAAGGACGGGGCAAAGGTGTGAACCTGTGCCCCGTTTTTGATTGAGGATAAGAAACGCATGTACTCCCTGGAACAACTCGTTGCCTCAGCAGTGCAGGATTTCACGGTTGCGCAAGACGACGCCGCCGCACTGGAAAATGCCAAAGCCAAATACCTGGGCAAGACCGGCCAGATCACCGAATTGATGAAGGGCCTGGGCAAGCTCGACCCGGAAGCACGCAAGGCGCAAGGCGCCCTGATCAACGCTGCCAAGCAGCAGATCGAAGCGGCACTGACGGCCCGGCGCGACGCGCTGGCCGACGCCCAGCTGCAAGCCCGTTTGAACGCCGAGGCGATCGACGTCTCCCTGCCAGGCCGCGGACGCGCCGGCGGTGGACTGCACCCGGTGATGCGTACCTGGGAACGGGTGGAAGAGATCTTCCGCTCGATCGGTTTCGACGTGGCGGACGGCCCCGAAATCGAAAACGACTGGACCAATTTTACTGCCCTGAACAGCCCGGAAAATCACCCGGCCCGTTCGATGCAAGACACCTTCTATATCGACGGCAACGACAGCGAAGGCAAGCCGCTGCTGCTGCGCACCCACACCAGCCCGATGCAGGTGCGCTACGCGCGCAGCCACACGCCGCCGATCAAGGTGATCGCCCCGGGCCGCACCTACCGCGTCGACAGCGACGCCACCCACTCGCCGATGTTCCACCAGGTTGAAGGCCTGTGGATCGCCGAGAACATCAGCTTTGCCGACTTGAAGGGCGTGTACCTCAACTTCGTCAAGGCCTTCTTCGAGACCGACGACCTGCAAGTGCGCTTCCGTCCGTCGTATTTCCCGTTTACCGAACCGTCGGCAGAGATCGACATCGCGTTCGGCTCGGGTCCGCTCAAGGGCCGCTGGCTCGAGATTTCCGGCTCCGGCCAGGTTCATCCGAGCGTGGTGCGCAATTTCGGCCTCGACCCGGAAAAATACATCGGTTTCGCGTTCGGCTCCGGCCTCGAGCGCCTGACCATGTTGCGTTACGGCGTGAACGACCTGCGGCTGTTCTACGAAGGCGATCTGCGCTTCCTCAAGCAGTTCAACTAACACCTCAGCGACGGTCGAGCGCCGCCCGTGCTGGCGCTCCCGTGGAACAATTCTTAGAAAGCTAGATTATGCAATTCTCCGAAAACTGGCTCCGCACCATGGTCGATCCGAAGATGACTTCGGACGAACTGGCCCACCTGCTGACGATGTCCGGCCTGGAAGTGGAAGAGGTCGAACCGGTCGCGCCACCGTTCTCCAACGTGGTTGTCGGCCTGGTGCGCGACATGGCCAAGCACCCGAACGCCGACCGCCTCAACGTCTGCCAGGTGGACGTTGGCACCGGCACCTTGCTGACCATCGTCTGCGGCGCACCGAATGTGCGCCCCGGCCTGCACGTGGTGTGCGCCAAGGCCGGCGCTGTGCTGCCGCCCGGCGCCGATGGCAAGCCGTTTGAAATCAAGGTGGGGCAACTGCGCGGCGTCGAGTCGCAAGGCATGTTGTGCTCGGCGAAGGAACTGAAATTGTCGGAAGAGGGCAGTGGCCTGCTGGAACTGCCGGACGATGCGCCGGTCGGCCAGGACTTCCGCGACTACTACGCGCTCAACGACCTCAAGTTCACCATCAAGCTCACGCCGAACAAGGCGGACTGCCTGTCGGTGCTGGGCGTGGCGCGCGAAGTGTCGGCGCTGACCGGTACGGCGCTCAATGCGCCGACGTTCGCTGCGGTGGCCGTCAACAGCGACGAAGTGCTGCCGGTAAAAGTGTCGGCGCCGGACCTGTGCGGCCGTTTCGCCGGCCGCGTCATCCGCAACCTCAACGCCAAAGCCGCCACGCCGGACTGGATGAAGCAGCGCCTTGAGCGCAGCGGCCAGCGTTCGGTGTCGGCACTGGTCGACATCTCCAATTACGTGATGCTGGAACTCGGTCGTCCGAGCCACGTGTTCGACCTGGCCAAGATCCACGGCAGCCTGGACGTGCGCTGGGCGAAAGAGGGCGAATCCCTCAAGCTGTTGAATGGCAACACCGTCACCCTCAACGAATGGGTGGGCGTGATCGCCGACGAACAGGAAATCGAATCTCTGGCCGGCATCATGGGTGGCGATGCCACCGCTGTGTCGCTCGAGACCGAATCGATCTACCTCGAAGCGGCGTTCTGGTGGCCAAGCGCCATCCAGGGGCGTGCCCGCAAGTTCAACTTCTCCACCGACGCGGCGCACCGCTTCGAGCGCGGCGTCGATTACGCCACCGTGGTCGAACACATCGAGCGCATCACCGCGCTGCTGGTGGGGATCTGCGGCACCGCCGCCACACAAGTGGGTCCGGTCGATGACCAGGTCGTCAACCTGCCGCAGCGCACTCCGGTGCAACTGCGTACCGCGCGCGCGCAAAAAGTCATCGGCGTGCCGCTCGACGATCAAGTCATTGCCGACATCTTCACCCGCCTGGCGCTGCCGTTCACGCTGGCGGACGGCGTGTTTTCGGTGACCGCACCAAGCTACCGTTTCGACATCGAGATCGAGGAAGACCTGATCGAGGAAGTGGCGCGCGTGTACGGCTTCGAGAACATTCCGGCCGTGGCGCCCATCGCTGCCAACACCATGGTGATCGCGCCGGAAAATACCCGTTCGCTGTTTGCCGTGCGCCACCAGCTGGCCGACCTGGGCTTCCAGGAAGTGGTCAACATGAGCTTTGTGGAAGCGGCGTGGGAACAGGACTTCGGTGGCAACGCCAATCCGATCAAGCTGCAAAACCCGATCGCCAGCCAGATGAGCGTGATGCGCTCGACCCTGGTCGGCAGCCTGGTGGCCAACGTCCGTTACAACCTCAACCGCAAAACCAACCGCGTGCGCGTGTTCGAAGTAGGCGCCATCTACCAGCGCGACGACAGCGTGGCCGACGGCCCGCTGGCGGTCGCTGGCTACCGGCAGCCCAAGCGCGTGGCTGCGTTAGCGTATGGCAGCGTGGCCGACGAGCAGTGGGGCCAGGACAGCCGCGCGGTCGATTTCTTCGACCTGAAAGCCGACCTCGAGCACCTGTTTGCGCCGCAAACGCTGCGCTTCGAAAAAGCGGAACACCCGGCGCTGCACCCGGGCCGCTCGGCCAACGTGCTGCTGAACGGCGCGGTGATCGGGCTCATCGGCGAACTGCACCCGCGCTGGATGCAAAAGTACGAGCTGCCGAATGCACCGGTCGTGTTCGAAGTCGATGCGGTTGCTTTGCAGCAACGCACTGTGCCAGAATACGTCGAGATCTCCAAGTTCCCGGGCGCCACGCGCGACCTGGCTGTGGTGGTCAAGCAGGGCGTGGCGGCGCAGGATGTGCTCGATGCTTTCCATGCCGCAGTGCAAGCAAGTCCGCAAGCCAAGTTGGTGCAAGCCATTGTTTTGTTTGATGAATATCGCGGCAAGGGCCTGGAGGCGGATGAGAAATCGCTTGCTTTCCGGTTTAGCTTACAAGATACTCAAAACACTCTGCAGGACGATGTGGTCGAGGCCATCATGACCGCAGCGGCGAGTGCCGCACAGCAGAAACATGGTGCGCGCCTGCGGGCGTGATAGCATAGCGGGCTGGCAAAAAGCTTGGCTAAGCTGTAGCTGAGCCAGCACAAACGTTTCTTTTTATCATCCGGGAGTCCGGCCATTTGGCCGGGCTCATGCGTTTTTAAAGGCAGGGCAGGAAAATTAATAATCACGACGTTGATTCCGCCGTACTCCAGTCAGCATTGGCTGCCGATTTGCACCGGGCCATGCAAGTGGCCAAGGTACGCCAGGATGCAGAAAAAGATTTGCCCACGCTGACCAAGGCGGAGCTTGCCGAACTGCTGTTCGAACAAGTGGGCCTGAACAAGCGCGAGGCCAAAGACATGGTGGAAACCTTCTTTGATGAAATCCGCAACGCGCTCGAGCGCGGCGAAGCGGTCAAGCTGTCCGGCTTCGGCAACTTCCAGTTGCGCGACAAGCCGCAGCGTCCTGGCCGCAACCCCAAGACCGGGGAAGAAATTCCCATCACGGCGCGGCGCGTCGTGACCTTCCATGCCAGCCAAAAACTCAAGGGCATGGTCGAAGAGAGTAATCCGATGGCGCGCGCCGCCTGACCGGAGCTGATTCTTGATAAACGATCGTCCCGCCAAGTCCGAGCTGGTGGCTTTGCCACCGATCCCCGCCAAACGCTACTTCACCATCGGCGAAGTGAGCGAGCTGTGCGGCGTCAAACCGCATGTGTTGCGTTATTGGGAGCAGGAGTTCACCCAGCTCAAGCCCGTCAAGCGGCGCGGCAACCGCCGCTATTATCAACACCACGAAGTGTTGCTGATACGCCGTATCCGGGAACTGCTGTATGAACAAGGGTTCACGATCAGCGGTGCACGCAATAAACTCGACAGCCGTGCCTACGGCGGCATCCAGGAAGAGTATGATGCGCAAGCGTCTGTCAACGACATTGCCCCGGTGGACGTTCCTGCTCCGCTGGACCGCGAGTTGATACGTAGCGAACTGCTCGATATTCTCGGTCTGCTCAGGCAAGGGCAATAACACCTCGTGGTGCACACCGCTGGCGAACGATGCGTCAAAAGTGTGATTGCTGATATACTTTCAATATTATTTAATAAGTCAGCGACTGCTGAAATACGGTGGCGTGAAGTCCGGCCCGCGCCCAGAGCGCGTATGCCGGACACGACGAGAGGAAACAATGATACGCGTTGCCATTTGTGACGACCATCAAATAGTAAGAGCAGGTTTCAAACAGATTTTTTCGTCTTCGGACGATTTCGACGTGGTGGCGGAAGCCGGTACCGGGCGTGAAGCGCTCGACATTGCACGCCGCGAAATCTGCGATGTGCTGTTGCTCGATATCGCCATGCCGGATCAAAGCGGCATCGATACCCTGCGCACCATCCGACAAGGCCAGCCCGACCTTCCGGTGCTGATCCTGTCCGGCTACCCGGCGCAGCAGTACGCACTCAACCTGTTCAAGATGGGCGCTAACGGCTACCTGAACAAGGAATGCGAAGCGGACGAACTGATGACCGCCGTGCGCACCGTGTACCAGGGCCGTCGTTATGTCAGCTCCACCGTCGGCGAACTGCTGGCGCAAAGCTTCGACCGCGACCCCAACACGGCGCTGCACACTGAGTTGTCGGACCGCGAGTTCCAGGTATTTCTGCGCCTGGCGCGTGGCGCCACCGTGTCCGATATCGGTGTGGCACTGTCGCTCAGTATCAAAACCGTGAGTACTTACCGTACCCGCATCATGGAAAAAATGGGCATGCAGTCCAATAGCGACTTGACCTATTACGCCATGAAAAACAATCTGCTTGACTAACAAACCATGCCTGATTCCACGGGGAAATTTCCTGTGGTGCGGGCGGGCATCTATCTTTTCTTTGCGCACTGTTGCAGTGCGCACTCATCTTACTTCCCGTCTATAATTGATTGGCTTGGGCGTGCTGTCGCCTTACTGATTGAAGGAAGAGGATGTATTTCACCGTCGATTCAGCGCCGCATCGTCGCTTGCCGCTGTACAAGACTGTCCTGTGCGTCACCTGTGCCTTATTGTTGATCGTTAACGGGTTCAGCCTGTTCCACAACCTGCAGGCGCTGCGCGGCGCCCAGGTCCTGATCGGCCAGACCGCCCGCGTCGCCGACCGTCTCCAATACCTGAACGTGCTGGTACTCGACGCCGAGAGCAGCATGCGCGGCTATTTCCTGTCCGACCATGACGCTTACCTCGGCCCTACGCGCACCGCGTTGGCCGAGAGCGAAGCGGAGTTCCGCGAGCTGGAAAAGCTGCTGGCTGATAATCCCAACCAGCTGAAAAACCTGGCGCAATTAAAAACCCTGGTACGCCGCCGGCTGACCATCATGACCCAGTCGCTCGACGTCTATCGCGAAGGCGGGCTCAGCGAAATCGTCAAGATCGCGCGCGTGAGCGACGGCCGCGCCAGCATGGATGAGATCCGTCTGCAGGTGGTGATCATGGAGCAGGAGCAGAACGAAACGCTCAAGGCCCGCAGCGCCATGTTCTACGAGGAATACCAGAAGGCTGTAATACTGGGCATGGGCATCAATGCCGTTGCCATCGTGGTGCTGATCATGTTTTATCAACTGGTGGGGCGCAGCTTCGCCACCCGCGCCGAGGCCGAGCACGCGCTGAAAATTGCCAACGAAAACCTGGAATCGCAGGTCGAGCAGCGCACCGAGCAGCTGTCTGTATTGTCGCGCCACCTGATCAGCATCAGCGAGGAAGAAAAAGTCAGGCTGTCACGCGAGCTGCACGATGAAATCGGCGCTCATTTGACGTCCATCAACATGGATATTGCAGCGGTCACCATGAAGTTGCAAAAGACCGATCCCGAATTGGCGGCCCAGCTCAAGCGTGCGCGCGGTTCGCTGGTGGAAGTGGTGGAAATGAAGCGCCGCATCGTCGAGAACCTGCGCCCGAGCCTGCTGGACAACCTGGGCCTGTGCGCGGCGATTGAAAGCTATTGCCAGGAATTTTCCCGCATGGCGACGGTGCGCTGCGACTGCGACGTGGACGACGAGATCGAATTGCTGACGCGCGATGCCGGCGACCTGTCGATTGCGCTCTTCCGCATAGTCCAGGAGTCGCTGAACAATATTCGCAAATACGCCAAGGCCAGCCGGGTGTCGGTCATGCTCAATCGTAACCAGGAAGGACTGATGCTGCGCATCATCGATGATGGCGTCGGCATTTCCGCCGCCAATATCGCCAAGCCGATGTCGCATGGCTTGCTGGGCATGCGCGAACGCGCCTTGCTGCTGGGCGGTACCCTGAATATCCGGCGCGGCCGCAATGACTGCGGCACCTGCATCGAAGTGGCGATACCCGTACATGACAATGTGGCGCCGCAAGAAGAAAAACGGGCCGCGCCCGTTTTCATGATGGAAGAGCGCCGGGCTGCGCCTGCCGCTTAGAACGCTTTCCCGGTAAGGAAAGAGGCGCTGCTTGCGCGCCACCGCCTTGGCCGGGGAGTTCTTGAAACCATGATGCGCGGCTCGTTACGGCCGGTGGTAGCGCAAGCAAGAGATACGTTGATCAACGGCGCAGCGGCGATAACGGCCTGCGATCAGCAGCGGCCGACATCGACCAGCAGGCGGTCGTATTCGGTCTTGGCGACCTTGTAGCATTCACCGGCATACGCTTCCAGCGCCGAGCGGTCGAGCACGGTGATATTGCCGCGGCGGTAGGTGATCAGACCCTCGTCCTGCAGCTTGCCGGCTGCGGCGGTGATGCTCTCGCGGCGCACGCCAAGCATGATGGAAATCATTTCCTGCGTGACCTTCAGCGCATTGCCTGGCGAGCGGTCGAGACGGTCGAGCAGCCAGCGGCACAGTTTCTGTTCGATCGAGCTGTGGCGGCCACCGACGGCGTTTTGCGCCATCTGCGCGAACAGCGCCGTGTTATAGCGCATCAGCAATGCAGGCAGGGCGCCGCCCTGGCTGAACGCTGCGCGCAGGTGCTGGGTTTTCATGCGATAGCCATAGCCGGCGGCTTGCGTCACGGCGCTGCACATGGCGCGCTCGCCATCGAACAGCGACACGCCGATCACTCCTTCATGGCCTACCACGGCAATCTCGGTCGTGGCGCCGTCTTCCATGACGTACAGCAGCGAGACGATGGCGGTGGTGGGGAAGTACACATAATCCATGGTGCCGCCGCACTCGAACAGTTCCTTGCCGAAGGGCAGGGTCACCAGTTCCAGGTGCTCGAACAGCGATTCGAGGACGTCGCGCGGGAGCGCGGCCAGCAATTCATTTTGCTGGGTGCCGCTGTAAGTGACCACGGGCCGCAACGACGCCTTGACGTGGTCGGCGCCAGCTGGAATGCGGCGCGGTACCGGTGCGATGGTGGCGTTGTTTTGGACGTTGATCATATTTTTCCTCGCTGATGTCTGACTAACTCGATGTTTCAGGCGCTACATTAAAAGCTTTGTGTGAGTTACCTCACGTATAGGTCACATCGTATGGGCAATGTTAATTCCCGAACATAAGACGAGGGGGCGCCCCCTTGTAGGTATGGGCTACACAGCCTTGTAGGCCTGGTCCTACGCCGCACTGTAGGTTTCTGAGCGGCGCGGGCGCATAATGCATATATCCAACAAATACGGCGCACACCATGCAGATACTGGTAGTGGAGGACGACAGCGTGATTGCCGACGGCTTGTGCCGCGTGATGACAGCGCAGGGGATGACGGTGCAGGTGGTCGATAACGGCAACGCTGCCGACCAGCTGCTGCGCCGCGCCGATGCCGCCGAGGTGGTGGTGCTCGATATCGGCTTGCCCGGCATGGACGGCTTCGAAGTGGTGCGGCGGTTGCGCGCGCGCGGCGGCCGGGTGCCGGTGCTGTTGCTTACTGCACGCGACGCCATCGAAGACCGCGTGCGCGGTCTGGAAACCGGCGCCGACGACTACCTGGTCAAACCGTTTGCCAGCGCCGAGCTGGTGGCGCGCGTGCGGGCGCTGGCGCGGCGCCATGGCGAGCCGCCAGCGGTGCTGGCCATGGGCGAGCTCACGCTTGACTGCGCCACCCGCCGCGCCCGCGTGCGCGACCGCGTGGTGGACCTGTCGGTGCGCGAATGGACCGTGCTCGAGTACCTGCTCCAGCACGGCGCACGGGTGGTCTCCAAGCAGCAGATCATCGAGGCGATCTTGCCGTGGGGCGACGACCTGACGTTCAACGCGGTGGAAGTCTATGTGTCGCGCCTGCGGCTGAAAATTGCCGACGCTGGCGTGGCGATCCGCACCATTCGGGGCTTTGGCTATATGCTGGAACTGGCTCCGGCCCCGGCTGCCGATACCGCGCCATGACCAGCATCCGGCTGCGGCTGCTCAAGTGGCTGATTGGTCCGATCCTGCTGATCAACCTGGCAGGCGGCGTGCTGGCCTACAAGCTGGCCTCGCTGTCGGCGCCCCTGGCGGCACCGACAGCGGCCACCACCCAGGCTCCCGCCGACACCGTGCGCAAGCAGGAGCAGTTGCGCCAGGCCGTGCTGCGCGCGCTGCTGTTGATGGAAGGCGTGTTTGCCGTCGCCAGCATAGGCCTGATCTGGTTTTCAGTCAGCAACGGCCTGCGGCCATTGAGCCGCCTGCGCGCCGACCTGGGCGCACGCGAAGCGGACGAGCTAGCGCCGCTCGACCCGGCGCGGGTGCCGTACGAGCTTGAACCGGTGGTGTCCGCCATGAACGGCTTGCTGGAAAAGGTGGGCGAGGGCGCCAGGGCGCGCCAGGATTTCCTGGCCAACGTGGCGCACCAGCTGCGCACGCCGCTGGCCGGCCTGAAAACCCAGCTCGAATGGTTGGGCGCGCGCCACGCCGAACGCGAGACGGCGCAATCGGTGCGCCTGATGCAAGCGGCCACCGAGCGCATGATCAGGCAGACCAACCAGCTGCTGTCACTGGCGCGCGCCGAACCGCATCACTTTGAAAAGGCCCGGCTCGAACCGCTGGCGCTGGAGGCCCTGGTAGGCGAAGCGATCCAGCTGTTTGTCGAGCAAGCTGCACGCAAGGGCATCGACCTCGGTTTTGAATTGCAACCTGCGCCAGTGACGGGCGACCGCTTCCTGCTGCGCGACCTGATCGATAACCTGATCGACAATGCACTGCGCTACACGCCGGCGGGCGGGACGGTGACGGTGCGCTGCGGCGTCGCAGAGGAGCGCGCCTTTCTCGCGGTAGAGGACAACGGCCCCGGCATTCCTGCCGCACGCCGGACCGCTATCTTCAGCCGGTACGTGCGGCTCGATGACAAATCGCACGGCAGCGGCCTGGGGCTGGCGATCGTGCGCGATATCGCGCAGGTGCATGGGGCGGTGTTGACGGTGGGCGAGGGGATTGCAGGTCGGGGGGCGGTGTTCAAGGTACATTTTTCCTGAGCCGCAAGCCGTAAGCTTTATCGATCATGGCATCACCACTATCGTTAGCAATATATAGCGTTGGGGGTGTGCCCATGGCGCATGCCGAATACTGTGGTGTTGACTCATGGAACTGAGAGTTCATTCTTCGAATCTGGGGCATGATTACGCCGTCGGCGTAGCCACAGCAGCCGAGCGGCTATCGACACCAGCATCCAGAACAAAGCGTTGATTGCCAACCGCCCCCACAAAATATCATCCTCACCGATCAATACTGATAACGGGTCTCTGGCGACTGAACCAACCGGCGAGATACCCTGGTTATCTGCCAGGAATGGCAACGGAAACCCATAAGCGAGCACTGGACAATAGATGGGCGTGCCCACGTTGGCGCAAACCGCGCTCACGCGCCCTGGAACTGCCAGGGAAATGTAAGTCAGGGTAGCGGCAAGCAGGCTGGCCAGTCCGAACGATGTCAGGTGCGAAGCCAGTTTGCGCGCCAGTGCCTCCATTCTCGTCATACACTGCCCTCACTCTCGACGACCAGAATGCGGGCCTCTCCACGAGGATGGGCCACGTGTTCGCATCCCACGCTGGCAAAAAAGACGTCGCCAACTTCCAAGGTTGCCACGTGCTCGATGCCGGCGACCCGGTAGTGCATATCGACCGTGCCGTCCAGCACAGCAAATACTTCCTCACCGTCGTTGATGTGCCATTGATAGGGCTTGTCGGTCCAGTGAAGACGCGTCGTAACGCCGCCCATATTGGCGATGTCATCCGCTCCCCAGGCGCGGGTGGCAGTGAACTCTTTACTACGAATAATTCTCATCGATGACCTTTCTGATTCCGCCCTGACATCCGGCAATTTTGAACCGCGTGAGGTGCAACTCTATCCACTTATCTCATGGCTGTCAGCAATTTGTCAGCATTCCCTCAGGGAAATGCAAGCTTGCCGCACTACACTGTTTCTAGGAACCACTCCCCCGGAGACAGCCATGCACCAACGCTCGCCACGCGGCTTCACCCTGATCGAATTGATGGTCAGCCTCGCCATCATCGGCATTTTGCTGGCGGTCGCGATTCCGTTGTATACCGATTACGTCACCCGCAGCCGCCTGAGCGAAGCGTTCTCCGCGCTCGGTGGCGCCCAGCCTGCCGCCGAACAGTTCTGGTCTAACAACCGCACCTATGATGGCTTTGCCGCTGCGACCGGTTTCCCGGCCAATACGGCCAACTTCACCTACACCCTGACCGACGCCAGTGCCTCCGGCTACAAGCTTACCGCCACCGGCGCCGGCAAGACCGCCGGTTTCGTGTATACCGTGGACCAGAACGGCACCCGCGCCACGACGGGCAGCCCGGCCGGCTGGGGTACCAGTACTTCATGCTGGGTCGATCACAAGGGCGGCACGTGTTCCAACTGAGCGCTGTCAGCGCCAGCCAGCACGGCTTGACCATGATCGAGCTGCTGGTGACGGTGTCGATTATCGGCATCATGCTGGCGGTCGGCATCCCGAACGCCAGCCACTGGCTGCTGGCCAACCGCGCCCGTGCCGCCAGTGAATTTTACGCGGACGGCTTCAGCCTGGCGCGGCGGCAGGCCATCGCCCACAACAGCCACAGCCGCATTTCGCTCACGCCGAATGTCACCACCGGCCAGATGGACTGGCAGGTCGATATCTGCTTCCCGACGCCCGATGCGCGCTGCACCGACGCCGAAGGCGCCTGGTCCACCACGGCTGCCGCCTCGGCTGCCGATCCGCAGGGGCAGAATGGCTGGAAGTCGGTGTTCCGCGCGGCCAGCGCACTGCCGCCGCACGAAGTGCTGGTGCCCAGCACCCGGCCCGATGGCGCCAGCCAGGTGTATTACACCGCACTGGGCTGGGTCGATCCGGTGGTGGGCAACCGGCTGTCGAGCCTGCGCTTGACTCCGGCCAGCGCCTACGCCGCCGACGTGCCGCCAGTGGCGCTCGTGGTCACCCTGGCCGGGATGCCCACCAAGTGCAATCCCAGCGTGGCGAGTACCGATAGCCGGGGATGTCCGCCATGAAAACACCAGGTCGCCGTGCTGCCGGGCTGGCCACTTCACAGGCGAAGCCAGGCGCCGAGAGGAAGTCGAAAAAAGCCATGTCGAAGCACGCCAGCGCGCTGCCGTCGCGATCGCATCCGGCCGCGCGCCAATCGGGCATCGCTTTACTGGAAGCGCTGATCGCCATCGTCATCCTCGGCATCGGCCTGCTCGGCATGATCGGCCTGCAGGCGCGCGCCTATGCGGCGCTGTCGGACGCCAGCATGCGTGCCGAAGCCACCATGGCTGCCGAAAAACTGCTGGGTACGATGAATACCGATATTGCCAACCTGGCCAGCTACAACCTGGCCGAAGACGCCACGCCCAACAGCTTTCTGGCGCAGTGGGCGCAGGAAACCAGGCGGGCGATTCCTGGCGCCAAACTGTCGGTGCGCGTGGTGGATCAAACCCAGCAGTCGCAGGTGAATATCGGCATCAGCTGGCAGCGCAAGGCTGCCGGCGAGCAGAATCGCCATGTCGTCACCGCCTACATTGCCAACTGACGCCATGCTTAGCCACCGCCACGGATTTTCCATCGTCGAACTCATGGTCAGCATCGTGATCGGCATGCTGGCGATTACCTTTGCCACGCGCCTGGTGATCGGCGGCGAAAAGGCCAAGGATGCGGCGGTGGGCGGATCGGACGCGATGCAGAACGGCATGCTGGCGCTGTATTCGCTCAGCAACGACGCCGCCGATGCCGGCTGGGGCCTGAACGATCCCATGCTGGCCGGCTGCAATACGGAATTCTCCGACAGTCGCGGGTACCGTATGGCCGTGGCCCAGCGCGGCGGCCTCGACATCACGCCGCTCGCGCCGGTGGTGATCGAGTCGCGCGGGGCGGCTCCCGACCTGGTGACGTTTTACAGCGGTACGTCGCAGACCGGCATCGGCTCGGTCAAGCTTGCCTCCAATTATTCCCCTGGCGAAAGTTCGATCGCGGTCGATAGCCGCAATCCCTACGATTTCAATGTCGGCGATGTGCTGGTGGTCGCACCGCTGGCTGCCGCCGGCGCCCGCTGCACGCTGATGCAAATGTCGGGCGCCGGCAGCGGCGCGTCTTCCAACCGGCTGACGATCGCCACCGGCGGCCAGTTCCGTTTCAATCCGCAGGCAGGGCTGGGTTTGCCGTACGAGGTCAACCTGGCATACCTGTACAACCTCGGCAGCGCGGACCGGCTGCACTTCCACACCTGGTCGGTGCGCGCCGGCGTGCTGCTGCTGCGCGCCACCGACATGCCGGGTTCGGAAGCCGATGGCGCGTCGGTGAGCGACAACATCGTCTCGCTCAAGGCACAGTACGGCTTCGACAACCGTACCGTACCGAACTACAACCCGAATACGCCCGGCAACAGCAGCTGGGGCGAGACCACCGCCACCGGCATGCGCATCGGCGCCTGGAGCGCCACCATGATCGACGCCGACGGCGACGGCCTGGTCGGCGGCGCCGGCGACTACCAGCGGGTGGGGGCGGTACGCCTGGCCGTGGTGGCGCGCAGCAAGACCACCGAGCGTCCCGGCGCCAACGGCGCGTGTACCGCCACCACCGTGCTGCCCACCGTGTTCGCGCAGGCGGCGCCGGCCAGCGTGGCGGCCGCGCCGATCCAGGTCAACGTGGCCGTGACCGGGGACCCGGTGGACTGGAAGTGCTACCGCTACCGCGTGTTCGAGACCATCGTCCCGATCCGCAATGCCCAATGGCGGCCATGATGACCCACCGCCAACAAGGGATTGCGCTGCCCATCATGCTGATCATGCTCACCGTGATGATGGTCAGCGGCATCTACCTGATCAAATCCAGCACGTCGAGCGCGCTCACCACGGCCAACCTGGCCTACGATTCGGCGCTGGCCAAGGCAGCGGACGCCGGCCTGCACGCGGGGTTTGCCTACCTGCGCACGGTCGCCAACAAGGCCGATCTCGACACCAATCAACCGGCCAACGGCTACGTCGCCACGCTCACGTCCACCTGGACCGTCAGCACGCCGGCGTTCTGGACCGGCTCGGTCACCATGGCGGCCAATGCTGCCGGCGACCGGGTCGAATACGTGATCCACCGCATGTGCGACTTTCCCGGCCCCTATAACGGCAACAACTGCATCAAGACGTCGGCCCGGCCGGACGCACCAACGCCGGTAGCGTTCGGCAGTTCGCTGGCGCTGGGCAGCGCGCGCTACGCCACCCAGCCGCAGCTGCACTACGTGGTGACGGCACGCATCAATGGCCCGCGCGGCGGCAACGTGGTAACGCAGGCGGTGGTGCTGAAAGGACCATGATCATGAAACATTTGCTTCGACCTCTGCTTCTGCTGGCGCTGGCGCCCTGGTCCGCGATGGCCGCGCAAACCCAGATCGCCCAGGTGCCGCTGCTCAATATCACCGGCACCGGTACCGTCAAGCCCAACCTGATGCTGTTATTCGACAACTCCGGCTCGATGGACCAGACCTATACGCCCGACTACGTCAACGACAACATTTGCCGCAGCAGCTACAGTCTCGCTTTCGGCGTGATGGCCTGCGCGGTCGGCCATCCGCCATTCATGAGCCCGGACTTCAACAAGCAGTACTACAACCCGCAGATTCGCTACGCGGTGCCGGTGCGTGCCGATGGCAGCGCCTATCCGGTGCAAAACGCCGCCAACACGCGGGACTGGACGTCGGTGAGCGGCGACGGTTACGGCGTCAGCCGCGCCGACCTGGCCGGCAACAGCGTCAGCAGCAACATCAACCTGGTCACCGGTTTTCCCGACCTGCGCTGGTGCGTGATCATCAACAACACGCTGACCTGCCAGACCAACACCTCCAGCTATACCTACCCGGACCTGCTGTACCAGACGCCGTACGCCACCACCACCGGCCCGTACTACTACACCATCGGCGTGGGCCAGTACTGCGCCGACGACACCCTGCGCAGCTGCGTTTCGACCGCCATCGGCGCCAACGCGCCGCCCGGCTACCCGGTGCCGGTGAAGGTGCGCTGGTGCAGCGACCGCCAACTGACGCAATGCCAGGGCAAGCGCGTGGGCAATTTTATCTATCCGGCCTATTCTCAGCCGAGCGGGGCGCTGGCCGCCTACGGCACCATTTCCATCGGCGCCTCGGCCACCGCCACGTCGCTGGGCATCAGTGGCGTGACGTTGACCGATTCCCAGGGCAACACCAGCGAGCTGATCGCCAACACCGTCACAGCGCCTACCGGCACCAACACCGCGTTCAAGCAGCAAACCATGGCAAGCGCCCTGGCGGCAGCCATCATCGCCACGCCCAACAACGCGTTGCGGCAGATGTATGCATGCGTGAAAACACCGACCGGCCAATCGACCGTGCCTGCATGCAGCCTGTTCGGCATCACCATCGGCGCCGAGAATGTCGTGGCCGTCGTACCCCTGATTTGCGTGGGCAACACCAAGAGCCTGACCAACTGCGTGGTGGTGAACGATCTCAGCCGTCAGGGGTGGGGGCTGACGGTGGATTCGCCGCAGGTGCAGGTGGCCAGCGCCACGCCGGCGCGCTCGGTGATCACGTTTTCAGGCTCGAATACCTCGACCAGCCAGAACGCCGTGGTGCGCAACCTGGCGCTCGGTTCCACCACGCTGATCGGCAACAGCGTCTTCAGCAACCCGAGCTACCTGGACCTGGGCCGCAACCGCAGCCCGGCTTATGTCGCCAATGCGATTGCCGGCAAAATCGGCACCAGCGGCAATATCCGCGCCTACATCGGCGGCAATGCGCTGTGCCCGGGCCTGTCCAGCAGCAATGTCTGCCTGATCAACTACGGCGTTACGTCCAACAACGCGGCGATCAGCAATTTCACCATCGACAACCAGGGCGGCTTGAGCTGGGTGCGCGGCGCCACCAGCGGTTATGCGCCGGCCGTCAACGACGCCATACCCACCAGCACCGCGTCGATCTCGGGTGGCCTCGGCGCGCCCAATCCGTTCGTGCGGGTCAACATCGTCAGCGGCCGTACCTATCCCAAGGCGGCCGACCGCATCGACTGTGCCGGCGCCAGTTGCACCTATGCCGAGGAGATGACCAACTTCGCCAACTGGTATGTGTACTACAAGAGCCGGCTGCAAATGATGAAGACGTCGCTGGGCATCGCGTTTTCGCCGATCACCAGCAACTACAAGGTGGGCTACGTCAAATTATCGACGGCAGGGGCGGGCGGCGCCATCGACCTGAAACCGGCCGACTTCACCGGCAGCGCGCGCGAGAGCTGGTATTCGCTGCTGTACAACACCACCTCGTCGGGCGCCACGCCGATCCGCACCGCGATGGACAACGTGGGCCGCATGTTTGCCAACCTGTCGCCGTATGCGTACGACAAGGGGGCCGAGGTAGTACAGTACCCGTGCCAGCAGAATTTTTTGATACTGACCACCGACGGCTACTGGAACGGCAGCAGCACCGCCAACGTCCGCAACAACGACAACGTGGAAAACCCGTCGCGTTTCTGCACCCAGGCGCGCGGCTGCGTCGATGCGCGGGTGCAGGCGCAGCCGTCGATCTCGGACGTGGCGCTGCACTGGTATAACGGCGGCTCGAGCACCGGCACCACGTCGCTGCGGCCGGAGCTCGAAGACATGACCAAGCCCGGCTCGGTGCCGGCCGGCGCCGGCGAAAATACCCACCTGCACATGAACACCTACACCCTCGGCCTGGGCGTGGACGGCGTGATGACGTACGAGCCCAATTACGACAAGGCGCCGCGCACCGGCGGCGATTTCTACAACCTGATCACGGCTGCCGCTACCGGTTGCCCGTGGAACAACAACGGCCCGTACGTGTGGCCCGATCCGCAGACCGGCGTGTCGGCCAATACGGTGCAGGAGCGGGTGGACGACCTGTGGCACGCCGCCATCAATGGTCATGGCAAATACTTCAGCGCGCAGGAGCCGCGCGACGTGGTCAACGGCTTGAGCGAAGCGCTGTCGAACATGCAGATCCGCACCGGGGCGGCAGCCGCTGCCGCCACGTCCACCCCCAATGTCACCCAGTCCGACAACGATATCTTTTCCAGCACCTTCACCACCGTCAAATGGTTCGGCGAGCTGCTGGACCAGAAGATCGACATCACCGACGGCACGGCCAACACGGCGCCGGTCTGGAGCAGCCACAGCACGCTGGGCCGGCAGGTGGCCGCCGCCACCGACGCGCGCACCATCGTCATGATGAATGCCGGCGGGGTGGCCGGCAGCGACACGGTGCCGTTCACCTTTGCCAACATGAGCGGCGCCATGGCCGGCTGGTTCAGTAACAAGTGCGGCGTGCTGGCGCAATGCACGCAGCTGTCCACCGCCGACAAGGCCATCGTCAACGACGGCACCAACATGGTCAACTGGCTGCGCGGCCAGCAGCAGTATGCCGACGATATCCGCTACCGCGCCTACAGCATCACGCCCACCACGCCCGCCGGCGCCACCGGCCCGCTGCCGATCGTGCTCGGTGATATCGCCTCGTCGAAGCCGGCCTATGTGCGCGCGCCGCTGGCCGACTACCCGGACACCAGCTACGACGCTTTCAAGGACGCCCGCACCGACCCCGGCAACCCCCTGTTCCGGCGCGGCGCGGTGTTCGTCGCCGCCAACGACGGCATGGTCCACGCGTTCGATGGCGCCAGCGGCAACGAGCTGTGGGCTTACGTGCCGCGCATTACCATGAAAAAACTGCCCGGCCTTGCGAGCAGCACCTACGGCACCAACCACCAGTACACCACCGACGGCTCGCCCGAGGTGGCGGACATCAAGGTGACCATTGGCGCCGGCAAGCAGTGGCGCACGGTCCTGGTGGCGGGCCTGAACGCCGGTGGGCGTGGCTACTATGCGCTCGACATCACCGACACGCATTCGGCGCCCAAGCAGCTGTGGGAGTTCTGCGCCGACGCCAGCGTGTGCGCGCACAGCGATGCCGACATCGGCCTCACTTTCGGCAATCCGCAATTCGGCACGCTGGCCGACGGCCGCTGGGTGGTGTTCCTCACGTCCGGCTACAACAACGTGCCCGGCATCGACGGCGTGGCCGGCGGCGACGGCAAGGGCTATCTGTACGTGCTCGATGCGTACACGGGCGAGCTGCTGAAAAAAGTCCCCACCGGTTCTGGCGACACCACCACGCCCTCGGGGCTGGCGCGCATCACGGCGATCTCGAACGACCCGGCCACCGATCCGCGTGCGACCTACGTGTACGGCGGCGATCTGCTGGGCCAGATGTGGCGCTTCGATTTTACTGCCACCAGCGGCGCGGTGGCGGTGCTCAAGATGGGCGACGCGGGCGCGCTGAAGCCGATCACCACCCGGCCCGACGTCACGCTGTGCGGCGTGCCGGCCACCAGTACCAGCAACGGCGTGACCAGTACCGTGCTGCAGGGCATGCGCATGGTCCTCTTCGGCACGGGGCGGCTGCTCGATATTCCCGATACGTCAAACACCGATCTCCAGAGCCTGTACGTGGTCAAGGACAGCGGCGCCACCGTCAACGTGCGCGGCTCGACCATGGTGCGGCAGTCCCTGAGTTTGTCCAACGACGGCACCAATTCCGCGACCTATGCGATCACCGACAACGCGGTGGACCTGGCCCAGCGCGACGGCTGGTACCTCGATTTTTCGCTCAACGCCGGCGAACGGATGAACCTCGACCCGCAGATCATCAGCGGCGTGGCCAACCTGGTGACCAATATGCCGACGTCGTCGTCTTCGTGCTCGGTGGGCGGCTCGAGCAATCTGTACCAGCTCAACGTGTGCAACGGCCATTCGGTGCGCAGCTACCCGGCGGGTGTTACGCTGTCGAGCGCCTCGGCGGCGGTGGGGTATATCGTGGTGCGGCTGCCCGATGGCCAGCAAAAAATCATCACCACGCTGGCCGATGGCAGCAAAAAGACCGATCGCGGGGTGGAGGAGGTGTCGGCCGAGGCGCACCGCGTGGGGTGGCGCAGAGTCAGGGGCGAGTAGAGTGGTTGGAAAGTTCACACGGGGTGGCGAAGTATCGGTAAAATCGAGGGTTTTGCAGAACCCGCCCCAGATCGCTAACATGTCCAACGATATCGAAAACGTAATACCCGAGAATAACAGCGAGATTAACGACGACGGCGCCCCGTCTGCCAGCGCCGCCAGCGCCAAGACGCCGGCGCTGATCGCGCGCGAAGTGCTGCGCCGCCGCACCTTCGGCATCATCTCCCACCCGGACGCGGGTAAGACCACGCTGACCGAAAAGCTGCTGCTCTTCTCGGGTGCGATCCAGATGGCCGGTACCGTGAAAGCCCGTAAATCGGGCCGCCACGCCACGTCCGACTGGATGGAAATCGAGAAGCAGCGCGGCATTTCGGTCGCCTCGTCGGTGATGCAGTTCGAGTTCCGCGACCACGTGGTCAACCTGCTCGACACCCCCGGCCACCAGGACTTCTCGGAAGATACCTACCGCGTGCTGACCGCCGTGGACTCGGCGCTGATGGTGATCGATGCCGCCAAGGGCGTGGAAGCGCAGACCATCAAGCTGCTCGACGTCTGCCGCATGCGCAATACGCCGATCGTCACGTTCATGAACAAGATGGACCGCGAAACCCGCGATCCGCTGGAACTGCTCGACGAGCTGGAATCGGTATTGAAAATCCAGTGCGCGCCGGTGACCTGGCCGATCGGCATGGGCAAGAACTTCCGCGGCGTGTACCACCTGCTCAACGACACCATCATGCTGTTCAAGGCTGGTGAAGAAAAAGCCGATGGCGCGTTCGAACTGATCGAAGGCATCGACAATCCGCGCCTGCAGGAGATGTTCCCGCTCGAGATGGATCAGCTGCGCATGGAAGTGGAACTGGTGAAGGGCGCATCGCACCCGTTCGACCTCGAAGAATTCCTGGCCGGCGTGCAGACGCCCGTGTTCTTCGGCTCCGCCATCAACAACTTCGGCGTGCGCGAGATTCTGTCGGCGCTGGTGGACTGGGCTCCGGCCCCGCGCGAACGCAACGCCACCGTGCGCGAGGTCGATCCGAAAGAGCAGCCGTTTACCGGCTTCGTGTTCAAGATCCAGGCCAATATGGACCCGGCTCACCGCGACCGCATCGCCTTCCTGCGCGTGTGCTCGGGACGTTTCGAGCGCGGCATGAAGGTCAAGCATTTGCGCCTGGGCCGCGAGATCAAGGTATCGTCGGTGGTGACCTTCATGGCATCGTCGCGCGAGCAGGTGGAAGAGGCCTACGCCGGCGACATCATCGGCCTGCCCAACCACGGCAATATGCAGATCGGCGACAGTTTTTCCGAAGGCGAGATGCTGACCTTTACCGGCATTCCGTACTTCGCGCCGGACTTCTTCCGCTCGGTGCGCATCCGCAATCCGCTGAAGATCAAGCAGCTGCACAAGGGCTTGCAGCAACTGGGCGAAGAGGGCGCGGTACAGGTCTTCAAGCCGGTGCAGGGCGGCGAGCTGGTACTGGGCGCGGTCGGCGTGCTGCAGTTCGAGGTGGTGGCAAGCCGCCTGCTCAACGAATATGGCGTCGATGCCGTGTTCGAAGGCACGAGCATCAGCAGCGCGCGCTGGGTGTCGAGCGACGACAAGAAGGCACTGGCCGACTTCGAAGACGCGCTGGGCCACAACGTCGCCTACGACGCCGCCGGCAACCTGGCCTACCTGGCCACCTCGGGCGTCAACCTGCGCCTGACGCAGGAACGCTGGCCGAAGCTGCAGTTCCATGCCACGCGCGAGCATTCGGCCAAGCTGGTGTAAGCACTTGGCCCGCCTGCGCGGGAATGACGGCGCTCCGGAGAGCGGTAAAATTAACAGTACCACTGGCAGGTATTTCGTCATTCCCGCGCAGGCGGGAATCCAATTTCGTCAATGCGCCGACAACGCCCGCAGCAGCGCCGGCACCTCGGTGCTGATTTCGCGGGCCAGGTAGCCGAGCGGGCCGTGGCGCAGCGATAGCTGTTCGCCGGCCATCGCGTGCAAGGCCACGCCCCAGGCAGCCGCTTGCTCCAGCGTGGCGCCGCGTGCAGCCAGGCCGGCGATCAATCCTGCCAGTACATCCCCCGATCCTGATATCGCCAGCCCGGTATTGCCGCCCGTGTGCGACCACGTGCCGCCATCGGGTGCGGTGATGATGGTCGTCGAGCCCTTGAGAGCTACCACCGCGTTCAGCCGCTGCGCCGCTGCGCGCGCTGCCGCCTGCGGATCGGCGGCGATGTGCTGTTTGTCTTCGCCGGTCAGTCCGGCCAGCTCCCCCGCGTGAGGCGTGAGCAGCACCGGCGTGTCGAAGCGCATGCAGTCGTCACCGCCTGCTACGCACATGGCGCCCGCGTCCAGGATCACCGGAGCCTTGCCGCAGCAGGGCAGCAGCGCTGCCACCAGCGCGGCGCAGGCCTGCTTGTCCTGCATGCCGGGACCGATCAGGATGGCGCTGGCGCGTTCGCACGCTTGCTGCAGCGCTGGCATCACTGAGGCTGCATCGGCTGCATCGGCTGAGTCGGTCGGCGTTCGTGCACGCAGTCCGCCCTCCGGTGTTTCCTCCAGCCCGATCACCCGCGCTTCCGGCAACGCCACGCCCAGCGCCGCCGTCACGCTGGCAGCGGTGGCGATGGTCAGCTTGCCGGCGCCCGCGCGCAGGGCGGCGGTGGCGGCCAGCAGCAGGGCGCCCGGCATTTCGCGCGAACCGGCCACGATCAGCACGTGGCCGCGCACTTCCTTGTCGGCGTGCGCGCCCGGCATGGGCAGCGGCCAGTCGCGCAGCATGCCGGCCGTGATGTCGTGCACAGCTTCGGCAGCCGTGCCGCCGCCAGCGTGTTCGGCCGGGGCGTTCATGACTTGGGCGCAGCCGGCATGTCCGGCTGGTCGGTGACGGGCGTGCCGGTGTCTTCGAGCGGCGCGACGAAATTGGCCTGTACCAGTACCAGCTTGCCGTGCCTGCCCAGGGAGGGATCGTAGCGATATTCGGTAATGCCGCAGTTGGGCACATCGGCCTCGCGGTCGATCGCCAGGATGGTTTCTTCATCCATGCGTTCGAGCAGGTAGCGGAAGCAGTTGACGATCACCTGGTGGCCCACGATCAGCACCCGTTCGCCGCGGTACTCGCGGATGATGGTGTCGAGCGCGCTGCGCAGGCGCAGGATGACGTCGCACCAGCTCTCGCCGCCGGGCGGACGAAAATAGAATTTGCCCACGTGCTGGCGCTGCTCGGCCAGTTCCGGATACTTGTCATGGATGCCCAGGGGAGTGAGGCGGTCGAGGATGCCGAATTCCTTTTCGCGCAAGCGCTCGTCCACCACCGACGCCACCAGGTTGTCGCGGCCCACCTTGTCGATGACCGCAGCGGCGGTGGCGCGGGCGCGCACGTAGGGCGAGTACAGCACCACGGTGGGCTGGCCGTCCGGGCCCAGTGCCCGGAACCAGTGGCTCATGGCCTCGGCCTGGCGCTTGCCCAGCTCGGACAGCGGCACGTCCATGTCGCGGTCGGCGATGTCGATCAGGTGCAACTGCGCCGCTTCGGCGGCATCGCGCGCGACGTTGCCGGCGCTCTGGCCATGGCGCACCAGCCAGATTTTCTGTGGCCACTTCTGCACTGGCGTGTCGGTAAAAAGGTCGGCGACGTCGTCATCCGGCTGGTCTGTGAGTATGCCCATCAATGGTCTCCGTCGAGGTCGAGTTCTATCCATACCGGTGCGTGGTCGCTGGGCTTTTCGCGGCCGCGGACGTCGCGGTCCACTTCGGCCTTTTTCAGGTGCGGCGCCAGGCCCGGGCTCAGCAGCAAATGGTCGATACGGATGCCGGCATCGCGCCCGTACGCGTTGCGGAAGTAATCCCAGAACGTGTAGATTTTTTCGCCCGGGTGCATGGTGCGCAGGGCGTCGGTCCAGCCTTGCGCCACCAGGCGGTGGAAGGCGTCGCGCGTTTCGGGGCGGAACAGGGCGTCATCAAGCCAGCGCTCCGGCTTGTACACGTCGAGGTCGGTGGGCATGACATTGAAATCGCCGGCGATC
This sequence comes from Duganella zoogloeoides, assembly GCF_034479515.1. Lineage (NCBI taxonomy): Bacteria > Pseudomonadati > Pseudomonadota > Betaproteobacteria > Burkholderiales > Oxalobacteraceae > Duganella > Duganella zoogloeoides. Next base: position 3,338,170 of record NZ_CP140152.1, on the reverse strand, counting down.
ACGGTGGGCGTACCCGCTTCCATCAGGCCGGCCGCGTGCGCGATCAGGCGCTCGAACCATTTGAGCTTGTAATCGAACTTGGGGCCGGGCGCCGGGTTGCCGTTGGGCAGGTACAGGCCGCAAATCAGCACGCCGTTGACCACGGCCTCGATATAGCGGCTCTGTTCATCTTCGGAATCGCCGGGCAGGCCGCGTCCGACTTCGATCGGTTTGACGCCGCGCGCCAGAATGGCCACGCCGTTCCAGCTTTTCTGGCCGTGCCAGATGGCCTCGTAGCCGATTTCCTGGAGGGCCGCTTCTGGAAATTTTTCCTGCGGCGCTTTCAGCTCTTGCAGGCAGACCACGTCGGGCTGGGTTTCTTGCAGCCATTGCAGCAGGGCCGGCAGGCGGGCGCCGATGCCGTTGATATTGAAGGTGGCGATGCGCATGGAGTTCCTTATGTGGATGATGACTCTTCCCGCAGCACGGTGATCTGGCCGTTCGCTTCGAGGAAGACATATTTCATTTTATCAAGCGGGCAGTCCGCTTCGCGCAGCGCCTGTTCGAAGTCGCCTTTGGCAACGTGCTGGCGCTTCATGGCATCCTTGAACACTTGGCCATCGCGGCCCAGCAGCACGGCTTCGCCATCGACCAGTTTGGCGAATTTTTCGCTGCGCGACGTGGCGATGGCAATCGACGCGTTAAGCACCATCAGCGTGCCGGCCGAAATGAGCGCGCCGGCGACCGAATCTTCGCCGGCCGACAGCCCGTTCGATACCGCTTCGGAGAGCAGCATCACGACCAGCAGGTCGAACGGCGTGAACTGGCCCACCGTACGCTTGCCGGTAAAGCGCATCATGACCAGCAGGGCGATATAGATGAGGCCGGCGCGCAGCACCAGTTCCCACCAGGGCAAGTCCAGCTCGAACATGGGGATCTCCTCGCAATGTCATGCATTATAAGCATCGTTTTCTCAGGTGAAGGTGGGTTCGCTAACAGTGCGCGGCCCGACCAGTCGCTATGGTTGGGGCATGGACGACTGGATCAATTTGCTGCAATGGCCCGCGATGGCCGTCACCCTGCTGGCCGCCTGGCTGGTCGGTTCCGCGCATCACGGGCGCCGCAAGCTCGGCTTCTGGTGCTTTCTGGCGAGTAATGCGCTGTGGGTGGCGTGGGGCGTGCATGACCAGGCCTGGGCATTGATCATTCTCCAGCTGTGCCTGGTAGTCACCAATGTGCGCGGCGCTTTCAAGAATACCGACGATTCCCCTGAAAAATAAAAACAGGTTGACTAGACCTTAATTGGTGTTTACTGTATTACCCAATTAATACACCAATACAAGGCCTGATGACTGCTCATACCGCCACGCTGTTTTCAATCGCGACCGGCTCGTCCGAGCCGATCTACCGGCAGCTGATCGAGCAGGTGCGCCGCCTGGTTGCGGCCGGCATGCTGGCGCCCGGTGATGCGCTGCCGTCGGTGCGCGAGGTGGCGCTGGCGCTGGCCGTCAACCCGATGACCGTCTCCAAGGCTTACAGCATGCTGGAAGCTGAAGGGCTGCTGTCGCGCGCCCGTGGCATCGGCATGCTGGTGGCCGAGCGCCGGTCTGCCGCGCCGAGCGAAGCCGAGCGAATGGCATTGATACACCCGACCATGGAACGCCTGGCCGCCGAGGCGCGCCAGCTCGAACTCGATCCGGCCACCGTACTGGCCATGCTGGAAAAACTTCTCAAGGAACAATCATGACCAAGGCGCATCCTGCCACTCCCTTCGTGATGAGCGCACTGATCCTGGCCCTGGCCTGGACTTTGGGTCATGTAGGCTTGCCATATGCCACGGCCATGTGGCCGCTGGCGCAATTGCTGCTGGCGAGCTATTGCGGCCTTGTCGCTCTTTTATGCATCGGTTACCACGCCAGCTGTGTTCGGGAAAACAGTCCCGCCAACGCCATGCTGGTGCCGGGCTTTCGGCGGCGCCTGATGGGCAGGGCTGCCTTGGCTTGGGGACTGTCCACGCTGTCCATTGCGGCAGGCGTGGCGATTGTACTGGGAGTCCATCGTATGGCTGGCGCAGCCATCCTTGCCGGTGCGGTGCCGGGGGCGTGGCTGATCGCCCGGCGCGTGCAACCGAAGGTATCACTGGTGCTGCTGGTGGTGGCGATCCTGACCGCAAAATGGACCAGCCTCGATCACCACCTGGTCGTACTCGGCGCCATACTCGGCCAACCGTCGTGGTTTGCGGTCGGTCTGTTGCTTGACCTGGCGCTGCTGGCGGCAGGCTTGTGGCTCGCGTTGCCTCGTGCTGGTGATCGGCACATAGCCTGGCATCAGCGGCTGCGCGCAGTTGTACCTATGTGGCAAGGTAATTTTGCAGCATCCGAGATGGGCTCTCGCACCTCGCTCCCCGGGCTGGGATATGCCCGCGTGCTGGCGCGCGACAGCCGCCGGAGCGCCGGACGCCGGAGCGCCGGCCCGGGCAAGATGATGATGCATGCCCTGAGCATGTCCTACCCGATGTTGCCCATGGTAATGGGGGCGGTACAGGCGATCATGGCGATCGCAATGCTGCCGGCGGTGGCCGGTACCGTCGAAGCCCTCAGCCGCTTCGGTACCCTGCAAGGTAGCCAGATGTTCCAGGCGCTAGTCGTGACGGCAGCGCCGATGTATGCCGTGGGCGTATGGGGCACGCTGTCCAGCTTGCGCGGCGAACAGGCGTTGTATCGCCTGGCGCCAGCCGCCCCTGCGGCGGGGCAGTTCAACCGGGTGCTGGCCGCTGAATTGCTGAGCCGTTATATGCAAGTCTGGCTGGTGTCGGTGCTGTGCCTGGGGCTGGTGGCGTGGGGGGCAGGCGACCTGGCGCGCACTGCCGGGATGCTGGTATTGCAGGCGTTGCTGGCACTGCCATTTGCTGGCCTCTTGCTGCGCGACTATGCGGCCATGCCTGCCGCTAAAAACAATCTGGCGCCATTGCTGACGATAGGCTTCGTGACAGGCTTCTACATCTTTTCATTTGCTTACATCCGCGCGCTGCCGACGCTGGACTGGGGGACGCCTGCCCTGGTTCTGACAGCAGCGATCGCACTGGTGTTGCGACAGCAATGGCAAGCGATGGTGCGCGCGGCGCCTGCTTTTCCGGCGTGCCGCCAGTCCTGCGTCATCGCCACCTTACCTCACTGACACCAACGATACCCTCGATACCAACACAAGGAATAATAATGAAGACACCCATCGTCCATGTCGCCGGTCTGCACAAGGCATTCGGCAAGCAGCCGGTACTGCAAGGCGTCAACTGGACCATCGAACCGGGCACCATTGTCGGCTTGCTTGGCCGCAATGGCGCCGGTAAATCGACCCTGCTCGAGTGCCTGCTGGGTTTGCGCGAGGCCGATCGCGGCGCTTGCACACTGCTGGGCGAACCGGTCACAGCACTCAGCGACACCGTCCGCGCCAACATCGGCTACGTGCCGCAAAAGTCCGAGCTGTTCGAGTGGATGACGCCGATCCAGATGCTCGACTATTTCAAGGCCTTGTACCCGCGCTGGAACGCGCAAAAGGTCACCTCACTGCTGGCGCGCTGGGGGTTCGATGCCCAGGCCTGCGGGAAACCGATCAGCAAATTGTCGGGCGGCGAAAAGCAGCGCCTGTCGATCATCCGCGCGCTGGCCCACGATCCGGCGTTGCTGGTGCTCGACGAACCGGTGGCCAGCCTCGACCCCGTGGGCCGGCGCGACTTCCTGCACGAGCTGGTGAACGACGTGATCGAGCACGATACCACGGTGATCTTTTCCACCCACATCCTGTCCGACCTGGAACGGGTGGCGCTCGATGTCGCCTTCCTGCAGAACGGCCAGATCGCCTTGCAGGGCGCGCTTGACGAGCTGCTGGAAAGCGCGTCGCGCATCTCGGGCGACGCCGGCGCCATCGACGCGCTGCGCCTGCAACGCGAAGTGCGCCGCCACGGGCACGCCGATGGCAGCGTCACCGTACTGGCGCGCCTGAGCGCCGAGGAGGACGCACAACTGCGCGCCCGCACCGGCCTCAAGGTCGATACCCTGAGCCTGGAAGACCTGTTTGTCGAGGTGACCCGGTGACATCTGATCTGAGCCGTCCTGACAAAGATCGGCGTGCACTGCGTGGCCTGCTGCCGGACTGGCGCTGGACACCGCTTCCGTACCGGATGTTGCAGCCGTGGGTATTGATGCTGGTGTTGTTGGTCACCGGCTTGCTGTACGCGATGGGGGTGCTGTTGCGCCAGCCGGCCATGCTGATTGCCTTGTTCATCGCCGCTTGGTGCGTGCTATGGTTCGTCAGCGCCGGTCAGCAGAACGCGTCGGCCACTGCGGTACTGGCGCCGGGCTTGCGGCGGCGGTTGCTGCGCCACTGTTTCATGGCGGGCGTACTGGGCGCGTTGCTGATCGCCGTGGTGCTCGCAGCGGGGTTCGGCGGCCGGCATTTTACCGCGCTGCTGCTGGGCGCCGGTGCGCTGATGTGCGGGTTGCTGTTGCTCAGTGCGCGGTCCGCGCTGGTCCTGCTTGCGCCGCTGATGGTCGTCGGCTGGTTGATCCTGCGCCGCCTGGTCGATGGTGGCCGCGAGATTTCCGCCACGGTGGAGCTGGCATGGACCGGTGCCGCGGTGCTGCTGGAACTGGCCGCGCTGGCGTGGGCGATGCGTCTGGCGCTGCCGCGTCCAGGCGATCGCCACATGGCAGGCCGCCGGCAAGCGAGCGCCGTGGCGGCCGGGGCGCAGGGGCCGTGGTTCGCTACCGGTGTCGGCCGCCTGGCCCGCGCCGCCAGGGCGCTGCACGCCGTGGTGCTGCGCCGCGATATTGCCAGCGGCGACCAGGCGGCGTTGATGCTGCACGCCATGGGGGCAGGGCGGCACGCGGGTACCGCCATGCTGCTGGCGCTGGTGCCGACGGTGCTGATGCTGGGCACGATGGCGACCGGCTTGGTAGATCACGACCTGATGGCGGAGATCGCGACGGCGCCGTTCATGATCCAGTGCCTGTTCATGGCGCCGGCCCTGTACGCGGCGTACGTGATCGCTGCATTGGGTGCGACCGGCGTGGAGCAGGAACTGTACCGGCTGGCGCCACGCGCACCGGAGCGAAGCCGGTTGAACCGGGTGTGGGCGAGCATCGTTCTGCGCCGCTTCCTGCTGGTATGGACGGTGTCGGCGGCGTGCCTGGTGGCGCTGGCCGTAGTTTCCGAGCACGGTTGGCCTGCCAACGGCATGCGCGCCATGCAGGCGGCTTTATGGTTGCTGAGCGGCTTGCCCCTGCTGTGCAACCATGCGGCTGCGCCGAAGTCCAGGGGCGGCAGCTCATCGATCATCATCGTGGCGCCGATGTCGATGGTGCTGCTGTATTACGTGGTGCCATGGCTCGACGCCAGGCTCAGGGACTTCAACTGGTGGTGGCCGTCACTGGCGCTGGTCATCGTGCTGGCCGCAGCGACGCGCTGGCAGTGGATGCGGCTGATGGCCGCACCGCCGCTGTACCCGGCGGCGCGGATCGCGCCCTGATTACTTGCCGCGCTCAAGCCACCACGCATCGAGAATCGACCCCAGCCAGCACACCACGATCACCAGCGAGGCCACGTTGGTGCTGGTGTCGTCGCCACCGGCGGCGCTGATGCGCTCCATGATCAATGGAATATCGAGGGGCAGGGCGCCGCTCTGGATTTCCGCCACCAGCTGGTCGGCCAGGGCCAGCGTGGTACGCAGCAGCACGCCGATCGCCAGCAGGGTCGGTACGATGAACAGGCAGGCGCGCATGGCGCGCTTGAGCACGAAGTGGCCCAGTCCGGGGAACAGCAGTGCCGAGATCAATACTGCCTTGGTTTTTGCTTTCATGCGTCATCGATTCCGTTGTAAATTTGCCGTGAGGATTTATTATTGATTCAACGCAAACTTGCGCGGAAGCAGCAGCTTACAGTAGGTAATCTTACCTGCCGGAGACCGCCATGCGTGTCCTGTTTGCCGACCGAGCGCGCCGATGCTGAACAAGCTGCGCATCGGCCCCAAGCTGTTGCTCGCGCCCGGCATCGTGCTGGTGCTGCTGCTGATCCTGGCGACCGGCGCCTATCTTGGCATGGCGCGGCAAAACCAGTCGCTCGACACCATCATGCAGGAACGCGCCGTACGCCTGAAGGCAGTCGGCGACCTGGTGGCCGGCACCAGCCGCGCCCATACCGAAGCTTACCAGTTGCTCGCCTGGCTCAACGCCGGCTTCACGTTCAATCGTACCGATGGCCTGGTGCGCGCAACCCACGCTCGCCACGCCGCGCTCGAGCGCCAGTTCGCCCGGCTCGAACGCATCACCCAGACCGATCCGGCCGAGCGCCGCTTCGTGGTGGAGGCGCAAGCCGCCTACGGGCAGTACGTGAAGGCGGTGGCCGACGCGCTCGACATTGCCATCGACGACCATGCGATTGCCGCCAATGCCATGTCCAAAGCTGGGCGCGCGTTCGACGTGGTGGCGCAGCGGCTCGAGCAGTTGTCGCTGCTCGAACAGGCGCTGGGAGAGCGCGATTACCGTGCTGCCGAAGCGGACTTTATGACGCTGTCGCTCTGGATGCCGGCGCTGGTGGCGGCGGCGGTGGGCCTGGCGCTGCTGGTGACGAGCGCCGTGCGCAACGCGCTGCTCACGGAGGTGCGCGCTATCGGCGTCGCTGCCGTGGACCTGGCTGAAGGCAACCTGGCAGTGAAGAACCGCGAATACGGCGGCGACGAAATCGCCGCGACCGCGCGCGCGCTCGACACCAGCGTACGCAATCTCAATACCACGCTCAAGACCATCCTGGCCTCCGCACAAGCGCTGGACGCTGCCGCGCGCCAGGTGGCGCGCAGCACTGCCGAAGTGCGCGCCCGCGCCGAGCGCCAGGCCGCCTCGTTGCAACAAGCCAGTGGCATGGTGCGGGCACTGGGCGCGGACGACAGCACGAACGGTTACGGCGACGCCTGCGCTGCGATCGTCGAAGTCGATCGCGTCACCCAGCAAAGCGTGGCGCGGGTACGCCAGGCCGCGCTCGATGCCGGCAACCTGCAACACCAGGCAGGGCTGCTGTCGGCGGCGGTGGCGCGTTTCAAACTGGAGGCCGACGGTGAATCCGGCTGCTTTGCCGCCGATGGCGTGGCAGCACCTTTGGCTGGCGGGCCGGGAGTGGTACGCCTGCGCCTGGCCTCGGTGCGCAGCTGAGCAGTGCGCCGGCCATCGCGGAAAACAGGTAGCTTGGCATCTCCACCGCGACCCCGGTCGCGCCACGACCCAGGAGACCGCCATGACCCGCACCATCCCTGCGTTACGCCCGGCCCGGCTGGCCGCCCACGGTTGCACGCTTGCCATCGTTCTCGGACTGGCCGCGTGCGGCGGCTCCAGCGACGACACCGTGGTTGTCGTCAATCCGCCCGTCAATCCCGGTACGCCTACCGCGCCCACCACGCCGACAGTGGTGGCCAGCGGCTTGCAGGCGCCGTGGTCGATCGCGTTCTACAAGGGCACGCCGCTGGTGAGCGAGCGTGACACCGACCGCATCGTCGCCGTCGGCAGCAACGGCGCCTTGAGCGAGGTGGCGGTGATCGCCGGCGTGAATGGTGGCGGCGAAGGCGGCCTGCTCGGCATCGCCGTGCGCGACGATTACCTGTACGTGTATTTCACCGCAGGTACCCAGAACCGCATCGTGCGCTATCCGCTGTCGGGCACTGGCGCCAGTATCCGCCTGGGCGCGGTGCAGTCGATCTTGAACGGCATACCGGCCGCCAGCACCCATAACGGCGGCCGCATCGCGTTCGGCCCTGATGGCATGTTGTACGCCACCGCCGGCGACGCCGCCAACACCGCGCGCGCCCAGGACATGGCTTCATTGGGCGGCAAGATCCTGCGCATGACGCCGGACGGCGCGGTCCCGCGCGACAATCCCTTCGCCGGCTCGTACATCTACACGCTCGGCCACCGCAACCCCCAAGGCATCGCCTGGGCTGCCGACGGCACCATGTACGCGTCCGAATTCGGCCAGAATACCTGGGATGAACTGAACCGCATCACGGCCGGCGCCAACTATGGCTGGCCGGTGGTGGAAGGCATGGGTACGGACAGCCGCTACACCAATCCGCTGCAGCAGTGGAGCACCGCCACGGCCAGTCCCAGCGGCATGGCGATCAGCGGCAATTCGATCTATATCGCCAACCTGCGCGGCGAGCGGCTGCGGCAAATCCCGCTGGCCACGCCATCGACCGCCGTGGACCGCTACAGTGGCGAATACGGCCGCCTGCGCGACGTGGTGGTCACACCGGACGGCAAGCTGTGGATGGTGACCAATAACACCGACGGCCGCGGCACGCCGCGCACCGGCGACGACCGCATCGTCAGCATCCCGCTGGATTAGGTATAGCAGTACCGCGTCAGGTGGAAGAACACCGGCGCGGCGAAGCAGATCGAATCGAGCCGGTCCAGCATGCCGCCGTGTCCCTTGATCATGCTGCCCCAGTCCTTGGCGCCGAGGCTGCGCTTGATGGCGGACATCACCAGCCCACCGAGGAAACCCATGGCCACGATGGCGAACGCCATGCCGGCGCTTTCCCACGGCGAGAACGGCGTGATCCACCACATCGCCGCGCCGGTGGCAATCGCGCATAGCCCGCCGCCCACCAGGCCTTCCACGGTCTTGTTGGGACTGACCAGCGGCGCCACCTTGCGCTTGCCGAACAGGGTGCCGAACACGTACTGGAACACGTCGCTGCTTTGCGCCACCAGCATCATGTACAGCAGCAGCAGGGCGTTCTGGCCTTCGTAGCCGGCGATGTCGAGCATCAGGAGCGCCGGCGCGTGGCTGATGCAGTACACGGTGATCATCAGGCCCCACTGGATCTTGGCAGCGCGTTCGAGAAAATTACCGGTGTCCTGCGACAGCACGCTGATCGACGGCAGCAGCAGGAAGCCGTACACGGGAATCAGTATGGTGAACAGCGAATACCAGTTGGTCCAGATCAGGTAGTACTGGAATGGAATCGCGACAAAAAATGCGATCGACAGCGCGTTGTGGTCGCCCGGCGGCGTGGGTGTCAGCGTGATGAATTCGCGCAGCGCGAAATACGAGATCAGCACGAACAGCAGGATGGCGCTCACGCGGCCGGCGCCAAAGGCCACGGCCAGGATCGCGACCATGCCCCACCAGGCGTTGGTGCGCTCGATCATGTTGTGTACGATGTGCTGGCCGCGCAGCGTGGTGATGCGGCGGCGCAGGATGAAGCCGATGGTGCTGGCAATGACGAGCACCAGCGCCAGGCCGCCGATCAGATACCAGAATTTTTGCGATGCGCTCATGCCAGCTCCACGATCGATTCCCGGGCCCGGGCCAGGAAGTCTTCCCTGGTCTCGCCCGCTTGCAAAGAGATGGGTTTGCCGAACCATACCGAACACGTGATCGGCACCGGCAGGTAGCGGCCCTTGGGCATGCTGCGGTGCAGGTTCTCCAGGTACACCGGCACCAGTTCCACGTCGGGGAAGCGGCTCGCCAGCCGATACAGGCCGCTCTTGAACGGCGCCGGCAAACGCTGCTCGCCGCGAGTGCCTTCGGGGAAGATCAGGATCGAGTCGCCTTGTTCGAGGCCCTCGATCAGCGGCGCGAGCGGATCGTGCGCGGGATCGCTGCGCTGGCGGTCGATCAGGATGGCGTTGAGCACGCGCAGCGCGATGTAGCGGCGCAGGGCGGTCGCGTCCCAGTAGTCGCGCGCCGCCACGGGGCGGGTTTGCTCGCGCAGCTCGGAGGGCAGCGCCGACCACAGGGCGACGGTGTCGAGGTGGCTGGTATGGTTGGCAAAATAGATGCGCTGGCGCGGCACCGGGGCGCAGCCCTTCCACATGCTCATGGCGCCCACCAGCAGCCGGACCAGGCCGATCAGCAGCGGGCGCGACAACAGGCCGTAAATGCTCATGCGCGCTCCCTGAGCAAGCGCGCCATGACGCTGGTGCGCGTGACGCAGGTGATGCTTGAACCAATCATGATGGTCCACGCCGCCGCCAGCAACAGCCACTGGGTGCCGTTCAGTGCCACTTCGGCAGCACCGCCCAGGCAGGCGACGGTCAGCACGGCCATGCGGTGCTGCTTGGCCATCGGCCCGCGAAAATCCTGCGGCAATCCCAGCGCGCCGCCGAACACCCGCACGTACGCAGTGAGGGCTGCGGCCAGCGCGCCGGCCCAGCCCAGCCAGGGCTGTCCGATGGCGTAGCCGAGCGCCACGATGAAAATGGAATCGGCCGCGCGGTCGGGAAACTCGTTATACACCGCCCCCAGCGCCGACTTTTTGCCGCCTTCCATCGCCACCATGCCATCGAGCAGGTTGCAGATCAGCCGACCCTGGATACCGAGCGCGCATAGCACCAGGCCCGGCCAGCCCGGCATGAGCAGCAGGGCGGCAGCGCCGGCAGCGGCAAATACGATGCTGAGCATGGAAATCTGGTTCGGCGTGACCGACGAGCGCGCCAATGCAGCGCTGAACCGGCGCGCCCAGCCGGTGGAACGTGCAGCGATGGGGCGGCGATTGGTTTCTTCTTGCAGGGGGGCAGTCATGGGGCAATCTCGGCAGGGTAGCAGCGGGAGGCGAACGGCGGCAGCTCGTTGAGCGGCTTGCCATACAGGTGCAGGTGAAACGTCGGCAGATCATCCACCGCGACGGTGGCATGGATGGCGTCGGCGCGCAGGTGGATCATGTCATGCGCCTTGATATCGACCGTGCGCAGCGGGAGCAGGGCGCCAGAGGCCAGGTCGCGCTGGTACAACACGTTGCGCTCGTTGCCGGACACGCCGACAATGACCGCCCAGGTGGAGTGTTCATGCGGCGGGCTGGCCACGCCGGGGCCGTCGGAGACGAGGTACAGCGCCGGCTCGTCCGGGGTGACGTGCAACGGATAAAGCAGCTCTTGCTGGCCGGCAGCCTTGGGCAGGCTCAGTACATCGGCGGGCAGGGCGTCAGGCGAAGCGAGCCAGGCGAGCATCAGCCGTCCGGCCTCGGCCAGTTGTTGATCGGTTGGGTCGGGCCCCAATCGCAGGGCCGCCACCTGTTCCAGCAATGTGCGCGTCATTTCGCCAATTCAATATTCTTAAATTGGCAATTTACCTTTATTCAACATTTTTCACAAGTGGCGGCTCTTGCAGGTAAACGGAAAAGCGGCCCGAAGGCCGCAATACTGGGCTGATTAAGCGGCGCCTAGCGGTCGATCCGCTGGTTTTGGCGTCCTGGCTGCTGGCCCTGTTCCTGGCTACCGCTGCGCGAACCGCTTTCGGAATTGCCGTAGTCGCCGTCGAGCTCGTCATCTTCGCTCAGCGGACGGTCGCTTTGCTGGTTGCCCTCGTCGCGGCGCTGGGTACGGTCTTGCGAAGGGTCTTGCATCGGATTGCGCTGGTCGGGATTGCGTTGATCTGGATTGAGCGGATTGCCTTGCTGATTGTTCTGGTTAGCCATGATCGTCTCCGGTGGTTATATGCCGTGGTGTAAGGTCGGCCCCGTTTGTTCGGGGTGAACTCATCATAGGCGGTGCCTGTCATGGTCGCCATCAGGCACCATGCTGTGTACGTGTAGGACGTACCTGTCGGTCCGAACCTGACTACTTGCAAGGACAACAGTTGCCCGTATCATGTTTCAGGTACGATGTTGTCATTTCCTCCACCTGGAACTACTGCCATGAATTCAGTGACATCTTTATTCGCCTGCGTGGCGATCGTGGCCTGCCACACAGGCGCGCTGGCTGCGCCGCCGTTGCCTGCCAGCCTCACCGGCACTTGGGGCACGGGTGAAACACCGTATGAAGGCGGCACCCGCCAGATCGACCTGTATCTTGCACCGGACGGGGCGGCGGTCTTGGTCGGCGCCAGGCGGCATGCAGGCTACCTGCAAGCCCTGCCGTTGCGCATCGGCACCCCGATGCAGGCCACGCTCGAGGGCGACAAGCTGCAGACACGCGCACTACCTGCAGATATCCGTCCGCCGCAACGGCCCGAAGACATGGAGCTGCGCTGCAAGGTAGCGCAGGCCGCGTTGTCCTGCCATGACCCGCGCGGCGTCACGATCGAGATGACCCGGCACAGCGAAAGCCCGACCGCTGGCATCGCCGAGATGCAAGCGGCCATTCGCCAGCAACTGGCCGAACATCCGGAAAAAGGCGCGATAACCGTCATCGCGCCCTGAAATAAATTCGGGGTCAGTGCCGACATTCGGACAAAATGTCCGAATGTCGGCACTGACCCCGAAGTAGGTGTTGCTGTGGATTACTCGTAGTCGCTCATCGGCGCGCAGCCGCAGAACAGGTTGCGGTCACCGTAGACGTTGTCGGCGCGGCCGACCGGTGGCCAGTACTTTTGCTTGCGCAGCGATGGCACTGGATAAGCTGCCACTTCGCGCGAGTACTTGCGTTCCCACTTGTCGGCGGTCAGCACTTCGGCCGTGTGCGGGGCGTGCTTGAGCGGGTTGTCGAGCTTGTCGAACTCGCCGCTTTCCACTTTGGCGATCTCGTTGCGGATGGCGATCATGGCGTCGATGAAGCGGTCCATCTCGACCTTCGATTCGCTTTCGGTCGGCTCGATCATCAGGGTGCCCGGTACCGGGAAGCTCATGGTCGGCGCGTGGAAGCCGAAGTCCATCAGGCGCTTGGCCACGTCCTCGTTGGTGATGCCGGTGGCATCCTGCAGCGGACGCAGGTCGATGATGCACTCGTGGGCGACCAGGCCGTCGTGGCCCGTGTACAGCACCGGGTAGTGCGGCGACAGGCGGCGGGCGATGTAGTTGGCGCCCAGGATGGCGTTTTCGGTCGCAGCGGTCAGGCCTTCGGCGCCCATCATGGCGATGTACATCCACGAAATCGGCAGAATACTGGCCGAGCCGTATGGCGCCGCGCTCACTGCGCCGATGCCGGCGTTGTCGCGGATATAGCCGTTCGAACGCTGGTTCGGCAGGAACTTGGCCAGGTGCGCGCCCACGCCGATCGGACCCACGCCAGGACCGCCGCCGCCGTGCGGAATGCAGAACGTCTTGTGCAGGTTCAGGTGCGAGACGTCGCCGCCGAACGCGCCCGGTGCGGCCACGCCGACCAGTGCATTCATGTTGGCGCCGTCGATGTACACCTGGCCGCCGTGGCTGTGCACGATCTGGCACAGTTCCTGGATGCCTTCTTCGAACACGCCGTGCGTGGACGGATAGGTGACCATGGCGCAGGCCAGGTTTTTCGAGTGCAGTTCCGCTTTGGCTTTCAGGTCGGCCAGGTCGACGTTGCCGTTGGCGTCGCAGGCGGTGACCACCACCTGCATGCCGACCATGCTGGCCGATGCCGGGTTGGTGCCGTGCGCCGACGATGGAATCAGGCAGATGTTGCGATGGCCCTCATTGCGTGACTGGTGGTAAGCCTGGATCACCAGCAAACCGGCGTATTCGCCCTGCGAACCGGCGTTCGGCTGCAGCGAGATGGCGGCGTAGCCGGTGACGGCGCACAGCATTTCTTCGAGCTGGGCGATCATTTCGCGGTAGCCCACGGTCTGGCTGTCCGGTGCGAACGGGTGGATGTTCGAGAACTCGGGCCAGGTGACCGGGATCATTTCGGACGTCGCGTTCAGCTTCATCGTGCACGAACCGAGCGGGATCATGGTGCGGTCCAGCGCCAGGTCCTTGTCCGCCAGGCTGCGCAGGTAGCGCAGCATTTCGGTTTCGGAGTGGTAACGGTTGAATACCGGGTGCGACAGGTACGCGCTGGTACGGGCCAGCGTGGCCGGGAAGGCTTCGGCAACTTGTGCTTCGACGGTGTCGAAGTCCGGACCGTGGGCCGGGCCGCCGACTGGATGGGCGAACACGGTCCACAGCAGGGCGATGTCTTCGCGGGTGGTGGTCTCGTCGAGCGAAATGCCGACGTGCGAGGCATCGATCACGCGCAGGTTCACGCCATGAGAGTGGGCCGAGGCGTGCAGCTGTTCGGCGTTGGCGGTGGCGATCGTCAGCGTGTCGAAGTAAGTCTCGTTGGTGACGGTGTAACCGAGCGTTTTCAGATTGGCGGCAACGATGCCGGTGTAGCGGTGCACGCGCTGGGCGATCTGTTGCAGGCCTTTCGGGCCGTGGTACACGGCGTACATCGAGGCGATCACCGCCAGCAGCACCTGTGCGGTGCAGATGTTGGAGGTCGCCTTTTCGCGGCGGATGTGCTGTTCGCGGGTTTGCAGCGCCAGGCGATAGGCCTTGTTGCCTTGCGCATCGACGGTCACGCCGACAAGGCGGCCCGACATGCTGCGCTTGAATTCGTCGCGGGTGGACAGGTAGCCGGCGTGCGGGCCGCCGAATCCCAGCGGCACGCCGAAGCGCTGGCTGTTACCGACCACCACGTCCGCGCCCCATTCGCCCGGTGGCGTCAGCAGGGTCAGCGCCAGCAGGTCGGCAGCGACGACCACCATCGCGCCGGTGGCTTTCACTGCTTCCACGCCAGCCTTGTAGTCGCGCACCACGCCGTTCACGCCAGGGTATTGCAGCAGCACGCCGAAGGCGTCATTGACGCTGGCCAGCTCGGCCGGGGGGAACGATTTGACCGTGATGCCCAGCGGCTTGGCGCGGGTTTCGATCACTTCGCGGGTTTGCGGCAGCACGTCGTCGGCCACGTAGAACGTGTTTGACTTCGACTTGCCCACGCGCTGGATCAGCGTCATCGCTTCGGCGGCGGCGGTGCCTTCGTCGAGCATCGACGCATTGGCGATGCCCATGCCGGTCAGGTCGGTGATGGTTTGCTGGAAGTTCAGGATCGCTTCGAGGCGGCCTTGCGAAATCTCCGGCTGGTACGGCGTGTACGCGGTGTACCAGGCCGGGTTCTCGAAGATGTTACGCAGGATCACGCCTGGCGTGGTGGTGTTGTAGTAGCCCTGGCCGATCAGCGACTTGAGCACCTTGTTTTTCGAGGCGATTTTTTTCAGCTTGGCCAGCGCTTCGCTTTCCGGCAGCGGCGCGGAGTAGGCGCCCAGCGGCAGGGCAGCCTGGTTGCGGATGTTGGCCGGAACGATGGCGTCGATCAGGGCAGCGCGGGTGGGGTAGCCGAGCGTCGCCAGCATGGCTTGCTGTTCGGCGGCGTCCGGGCCGATGTGGCGCGCGATGAAGGCGTCGCGGGCTTCGAGTTGGGTCAGGCTGGTGCGGGTCATATGAGGGCGGGGAGCTTTAATATTGAGACGGGAACTCTGAGCCGTCATCCCCGCGCACGCGGGGATCCATAGGACGTTTGAACGACTCGCAGGTTCTATGGATTCCCGCCTGCGCGGGAATGACGGTGGAAGCGTTACTGGCGAATCAGGAAGCAGTAGCGCTGCCGTAAGCGGCAGCGTCGAGCAGGCCGTCAACGGCGGCTGCGTCGCTAGGCTTGATCTTGAACAGCCAGTTGGCGTAAGCGTCGGCGTTGATCGACTCTGGTGCATTGACCACGTCGTCGTTCACTGCCACCACTTCGCCGGCCACTGGTGCGTAGATGTCGCTGGCGGCCTTGACCGATTCCACCACGGCGGCATCGTCGCCGGCGCCGTAGGTCGTGCCCACTTTTGGCAGTTCGACGAAGACGATGTCGCCGAGGGCATCTTGCGCGAACTCGGTGATACCGACGGTGACGGTGCCGTCGGCTTCAGTGCGTACCCATTCGTGGGATTCGGTGTACTTCAGGTCGGCAGGAATGTTCATGTAAAGCTCCAGTGGGGTGGGGTGGTGTATGGCAAAAAAATCGAAAAAGTTTAAACGGCCAGGATCTTGCCGTTGCGCACGAACGGCAGTTTGACGACCGAGGCGGCCAGTTTCTTGTCGCGGATTTCCACGTGTACGGTGTCGCCCACGGCCACGCCGTTGGGTACGCGCGCCAGTGCGATGGCTTGCTGCATGGTCGGGCTGAAGGTGCCGCTGGTGATTTCGCCCGCCGCATCGCTGCCGGCCACGATCACTTTCTGGTGGGCGCGCAGCACGCCGCCTTTTTCGCGCAGGATCAGGCCCACGAACTGGCTGTTCTGGCCCATGGTTTGCAATGCGGTCTTGCCAATAAAATCGCGGTCGGACACCAGGTCGATGGTCCACGCCAGGCCGGCGTCGAGCGGATTGACGGTTTCGTCCATGTCCTGGCCGTACAGGTTCATGCCGGCTTCCAGGCGCAGCGTGTCGCGCGCGCCCAGGCCTGCCGGTTTGACGCCGGCGGCAACCAGCGCGTTCCACAGCGCTTCGGCCTGGGTGGCGGCCACGCCGATCTCAAAACCGTCTTCACCGGTGTAGCCGGTGCGGGCGATCATCGCCTCGCCGAACTGCGCGCTCTGGGCGAAAGCCACGTTGAACGGTTTCATCTCGGCGGTGCCAGCTTGCGACTCGGGGATCACCTGCCATACCTTGGCGCGGGCGTTCGGGCCTTGCACGGCGATCAGCGCCATGGCGTCTGCACCATCGCGGCGCTGGGTGATGGTCAGGCCGCTATTGGTCGCGTCGTTCTGCGCCTGCATCCACGCCACGTCTTTTTCGGCGGTGCCGGCGTTGACCACCAGGCGGAACCAGCTCTCGTTGATGAAATAGACGATCAGGTCGTCGATCACGAAGCCTTGCGGGTTGAGCATGCACGAGTACAGCGCCTTGCCTGACACTTGCAGCTTGTCGACGTTGTTGGCCAGCAGGCCGCGCAGGAAGGCGCGCGCGTTGTCGCCCTTGACATCGACCACGCACATGTGGGCCACGTCGAACATGCCGACGTCGGTGCGCACGGCATGGTGTTCCTCGATCTGTGAGCCGTAGTTGACAGGCATGTCCCAGCCGCCGAAATCGACCATGCGGGCGCCGGCTGCGCGGTGTGCGTTATTGAGGGGTGTGGCTTTGAGCGTCATGGCGGTCCAGATCAAGGAGGGTTAACAGAGCATACAAGGAGTGACCGGGCTAAACGCCAAGCCATTCCGCAATGTTGCAGACCCCTCTGTCCTTGGTACCTGAGAGATAACGGGAGTAACCCCGTGCGCCCCTTCGGTGGATTGCTGTGGCAATCGCTCTCCAGAGTTTGAGCCGCGCATGTTGCCATGCGACGCCCCTTGACCAGTCCTTTTGCCTGAGAGTTTTTGGGTAGTGCCCCTTCGGCGGCAACGCTGGTTTGCCCTCTCCCGATCAAGACTCGGAAATATAAGTCAGACGGGCCTATAAGTCAATCTTGAGGGGCCGTGAGCCACCGTACAGACGAGCTTGCCGACCACCGCACGAATGGCGTCCAAGCAAAAAGCTCAAAAGACAACTTTTTGCTAGAATAAATTACACAATTTTGAGAGCCCAGCCATGAGCCAAGACCCATCATCCTTAGAAACCTACGCCGGCCAGGCGTGGTTCACGCTGTCTGGCGATGTCAACAGCGACATGGTGCGCCGCGTGTTCGACGCGGTTGCCGACATGACCGAAGACCGCATCACGACTGCCCACATCCTGATCCAGTCCAACGGCGGCTATGTCAGCGACGGTATTTGCCTGTACAACTACCTGAGCAAGCTGCCGATCAAGATCATTACCTACAACGCCGGCGCCGTCGCGTCGATCGCGGTGATCCTGTTCCTGGCCGGGGAAGAGCGCTACGCCAGCGACACCTCGCGCTTCATGGTGCACAAGTCGCACGCCAGCGCCCCGCACGGCGCGCGCCCGGACGCGCTGCGCATCATCGTCGAAGGCTTGCAGGCCGACGACGCCCGCACCGAGCAGATCCTGCGCGAGCACGTGCAGCTGTCCGAAGAACACTGGCGCACCCACGCCTATTCCGACCTGCACCTGACGGCATCGGACGCGCGCGACGTCGGCATGATCAACGACGTCAAGGATTTCATTCCCCCGCGCGGCCAGCGCGTCACCAATATCTAGCAGCCGCGCGCGGCCAGCGCCTACCTGGCCGTCAGCAGCGCGCCGCCCATGCCCATGAAGACGACCGCGGTCACGCGCTTGGCCAGGCGTGACCGCGCCGCGCTTTGCGTGACCCGGCGCTTGAGCCAGGCGGTACCCACCACGTAGAACAGGTGCGAGAGCAGGGTGCACGCGGTAAATACCGACGTCAGCGCCAGGAACCGCACCGGATCGACGTGATCGGGCGGCATAAACTGCGGGAACACGGCGGTGAAGAACAGGATCGCCTTCGGATTGCTCACGGCCACCAGCAAGCCCGAGCGGAAAATCGCCGCGCGCGACAGCCCCTGTGCCTGTGCCACGACCGCTGCCGGGTTGGCAGTACGCGACGACTGGCGCCAGGTCTTGATGCCGAGATAAATCAGGTACGCCGCGCCGACCAGCTTGAGTGCGCCGAAAGCGAACGCCGAGGTTTTCAGCACCAGCCCCAGTCCCGCCACCGCCGTGGTGGCCACGATGAACACGCCCAGCGCATTGCCTGCGGAACTGTACAGCGCACGCCCCGGACCCTGGGTGCCGGCGGTGGAGATGGCCATCAACACGCCGGGGCCGGGCGAGAATGCCGCAGCGAGCGAGACGGAAATAAACAGCAACCAGGTCGAAACAGTCATGACAACTCCAGGCAAACGTGTAGTGCACTGCACCACGACAGGGGTTGACAGTATGCCATGGGGCAAAAAGCTGCGCTGCCAGTGACCAAAAGTCAAAAGTTGCGGCGCGGTATTAATTGGCCGTGACGCCGCTGCTGTGTTTAAATAGTATGGTGCAATGCAATAAATGAAAGGCTTTACGGATGATGTATTTTTGGCACCTCTTGAGCATGATCGGCAGCCTGGCCGTTACCGGCCCCATTGGCGCGGCCATCGCGATTTACCTGGTCGCAGGCAAGCAATGGCGACTGACATTCGCGTGGGCCATGTTGTTTGGCATTGGCATGGCGCTGGTGGTGATCACCAAGATGATGTTCATGGGATGGGGATTGGGCGTCGAATCCGTCGAGTTTGCCGGCTTCAGCGGCCATGCCATGCGCGCGGCAGCCGTGTACCCGGTGGCCGGCTACCTGGTGCTGCGGTCGAGCGGCCCGTATGCCCGCTACGTGGGCGCCGCCGTCGGCGTGATCCTGGCCGTGCTCATTTCGATCTCGCGCGTACCGACCCTGGCGCATTCGGTCTCCGAAGTGGTGACCGGCGCGATACTCGGCCTGGCGGTCGCCGGCGCCTTCATCTATTTTGCCAGCCGCGAACACCGCTGGGCGCTGAGCCGCATGCTGGCCGTGCTGTGCCTGCCCATCGTGCTGGTGGCCCCGAACGTGGAGCCGATTCCGGCGGAAGACTGGATCACCCAGGTGGCGCTCAAGCTGTCGGGCCGCGATCACCCCTACACCCGCGAGATGTGGCGCCATAATGACTCCAGCGTCGCGCACTAGGCGCGGCCGCCGCCGCACGCTTGCAGTGCTGGTTTTTGGCCTTGGTCGATAAGCTAAATGGTATTATTGCGAACCTATACAGCCAAATTCCCCTGAATCCAACGTGCGTCTCTCTTCCATTAAATTGTCGGGATTTAAGTCTTTCGTTGATCCCACCAATTTCCAGGTGCCGGGGCAACTGGTTGGCGTGGTGGGGCCCAACGGCTGCGGCAAGTCCAATATCATCGACGCCGTGCGCTGGGTGCTGGGCGAATCGAAGGCGTCCGAGCTGCGCGGCGAGTCGATGCAGGACGTGATTTTCAACGGTTCCACCCACCGCAAGCCGGCCGGCCGCTCGTCGGTGGAACTGGTGTTCGACAATGCCGACGGCAAGGCTGCAGGGCAGTGGGGCCAGTACGCCGAAATCGCCGTCAAGCGCACCCTCACGCGCGACGGCACCTCCACCTATTACATCAACGGCCAGCCGGTGCGCCGGCGCGATATCCAGGATATTTTCCTCGGCACCGGCCTCGGCCCGCGCGCCTACGCCATCATCGGCCAGGGCATGATCAGCCGCATCATCGAGTCGCGCCCGGAAGAGCTGCGGGTGTTCCTGGAAGAGGCGGCCGGCGTCTCGAAATACAAGGAACGCCGCCGCGAAACCGAAAACCGCCTGCACGACACCCGCGAAAACCTGCTGCGTGTCGAAGACATCCTGCGCGAACTGAATAGCAACCTCGAAAAGCTCGAAGGCCAGGCGGCGGTCGCCACCCGTTTCCACCAGTTGCAGGCGGACCAGGAAGAGAAGCAGAAGCTGCTCTGGCTGCTGCGCAAAGTCGAGGCGGAAAACGAGCAAAAGCGCGTGTTCCGCGAGATGGAACAGGCCCAGAACGACCTCGAGGAACAAACCGCCAAGCTGCGCAACGTCGAGCTGTCGCTGGAACACCTGCGCCAGTCGCACTTTGCCGCCGGCGACCGCCTGCACACGGCGCAGGGCGCGCTATACCAGACCAATGCCGAAATCGGCAGTTTGGAGGCGCAGATCAAGTTCGTGATCGAATCGCGCAGCCGCCTGCAATCGCAACTGGCCACGCTTACCGCCCAGCGCGACCAGTGGCAGCAGCAAGCGCTTGATTACGGCGGCCAGATCGAGGAAGCGGAATACACGCTCGAAGAACTGGGCGCAAAAGTGGAAGAAGCGCAGATGCGCGCCGAGCAGAAGGCCGAATCGCTGCCGCTGCTCGAACAAGCCTGGCGCGCGGCGCAAGAGAAAAGCACCGAATCGCGCGCCCGCATCATGCAGGCGCAGCAGCAGCTGGAACTGGAATCGGCGCACCAGCGCAATGCCAGCAATATTCTCAATAGCCTGGCCGTGCGGCGCGAGCGCCTGCAACAGGAAAAGCACGGCCTGAGCCTGCCCGACAGCGCGCATTTGTCCAACCTGCGCGAGCAGCAGGAAGAGCAGCAGTACCAGCTCGAGGAACAGGCCGGATTGCTCGAAGAACTGACGGCGCAGCAGCCGGCGCTGGAGCAGGAGCGCCGCGACGCCCAGCAGCAGGTGAACGCCGAGACGGCGGCCAATGCCCAGCTCGAAGCGCGCCTGAACGCGCTGCGGCAAATGCAGGAGCGCGTGCAGACCGAAGGTAAAGTCACGCCGTGGCTGCAAAAGCACGAACTCGACACCTTGCCGCGCCTGTGGCAAAAGCTGCACATCGAAGCCGGCTGGGAAACCGCGCTCGAAGCCGTTCTGCGCGAACGCACGTCGGCGCTGCAACTGTCCAATATCGAATGGGCCAAAGCGTTTTTTGCCGATGCGCCGCCTGCCAAGCTTGCCCTGTATGCGCCGTCGAGCAGCGCACCGCTGGCACCGGCCGATACTTCCGGTTTGACCCCGTTCATCGACCTGCTGAAACTCAATGACCCCGGCCTGCGCGGCCTGCTGCAGGACTGGCTGCACAATGTGTACCAGGCGCAGGACGCGGCCACCGCGTTTGCCGAGCGTGCGCGCCTGCCGGCCGGCGGCAGTTTCGTCACGCCGCAGGGCCACGTGATCAGTGCGGCCAGCGTGCGGTTTTACGCGGCCGATTCCGAACAGGACGGCATGCTGGGCCGCCAGCAGGACATCGAAAACCTCACGCGCCAGCTGCGTGCCCAGCAAATGCTGGCCGACGAAGCGCGCGCCCGCGCCGTGCGCGCCGAGGCGGCGCTGAGCGGCCACACGCGCGCGCTGGGCGACGCCCGCATCAAGCTGCAAAGCTTGCAGCAGTCGGTGCACAAGCTGCAAATCGACGTCGTCAAACTGTCCGAGATCGAAGCGCGCTTCAACCAGCGCAGCACGCAAATCGCGGCGGACCTGGCCGAGATCGTGGCGCAGGAAGAAGAGCAAACCCAGATCAAGCTCGAATCGGAAGAAAAATTCGAGCAGCTCGACATGGAACTGGGCGATCTGCAAGGCGAACACGAAGACGGCCAGACCGTGTTCCTGGAACAGGAACAGCGCCTGGCCGATGCCCGCGACGCCGCCCGCGACCTCGAACGCGCCGCCCAGGAGATCGTGTTTGCCGAAAAAACCCACCGCAACAAGATCGAGGAACTGCGCCGGGCAATCGCCACCGCCAGCGCCCAGGTGGTACAGGTGACCGGCAGCATGGAGGCCGGCCACCTGGAGCTGGCCAATCTCGATTCCGGCGCCGCCAACGACGGCTTGCAGGACTTGCTCGATCGCCGCACCGACCAGGAAAAAGCGCTGTCCGACGCCCGCCATGAACTCGACCAGGTGGCGCAGCAGATGCGCGCGTTCGAGGAAGGGCGCATGTCCACCGAGCGCGCATTGCAACCGCAGCGCGACAAGATCACCGAGCTGCAACTGAAGGAACAGGCCGCGCGCCTGAACCAGGAGCAGTTCGCCGCCCAGCTGGCCGAGGCGCAGGCGGATGAAGCGGCGCTGGCCGAAAAACTCCATCCCGAGATGAAGGCGTCGTACCTGCAAGGGGAAGTCACGCGCCTGACCAATGCCATTGCTCTGCTCGGTGCGGTGAACCTGGCCGCGCTCGACGAGCTGGCCACGGCGTCGGAGCGCAAGAATTTTCTTGATGCGCAAAATGCTGATTTGATGGAAGCGATCGCCACGCTGGAAGACGCAATTACCCGGATCGACAAGGAAACCCGCGACCTGCTGCAAGATACGTTCGACCGCGTGAACGGGCATTTTTCCGAGTTGTTCCCCATCCTGTTCGGCGGCGGCCAGGCCAAACTGATCATGACCGGCGACGAGATTCTCGACTCCGGCGTGCAAGTCATGGCGCAGCCGCCGGGCAAAAAGAACGCCACCATCCACCTGCTGTCCGGTGGTGAAAAAGCGCTGACGGCAACTGCGCTGGTGTTCTCCATGTTCCGCTTGAATCCCGCGCCATTTTGCCTGCTCGACGAGGTCGATGCGCCGCTGGACGACGCCAATACCGAGCGCTTCTGCCGCATGGTCAAGCGCATGTCGGAACATACCCAATTCCTCTTCATCTCGCACAACAAGATTGCGATGGAGATGGCCAATCAACTAATCGGTGTGACGATGCAGGAGCAGGGCGTGTCGCGCATCGTGGCGGTGGACATGCAGTCCGCCGCCAATTTTGCAACTGAGGTACAAGCAGCATGACAGATCTCCAACTGAGTTTGATCGGGCTCGCGGGCGTGTTCGTCGCCGGCGTCTTCACCTATAACAAGATCCAGGAATACAAGGCCAAGAAAAGCGTGGAACGCGCGTTCGGCACCGACCACGACGACGTGCTCATGCGTGATCCCAATGCGCCCGATGCCGCGGCCGCTCCCTCTTACGCGCAGAATCCGGTACCGGCGGCGCCGCCGACGCCGGCCACCGTGCGCGCCGCCAGCAGCCCGGTTGCCGGCCCCGCCGTGCGCCAGGAACCCAGCTTCTCGCTCGATGAACCGGCGCCCGATGCACCGGGCGTTGCCGGCGCCGAAGCCACGGCGTCCGCCGCAGCGCTGGGCGCGGTATTGAGCCCGGTCAGTCCGGCACTGCCACCGATCCCCGAATTCACCACCGATCCGGTGGCGCCCGGCGCGCCGGAGCCGGACGTGGACGAACTGGCCGCCCGCGCCAACGCCGCAGCGGCGGCTGCCGCCGAGCAGGCCACCGCGCTGGTCGATCCGCTGATTGACTGCCTGCTGCCGCTGGCGCTGGAAGCCCCGCTGCGCGGCGACAAGCTGCTGCCGGTACTGCAAACGCTGCGCATGGTCGGCAACAAGCCGCTGCACTATATCGGCCTGGCTGTCTCCGGCGACTGGGAACCGATCGCTTACGGCGGCGTGTACACCAGGCTGCAGGGCGGCATCCAGCTGGCCAGCCGCAGCACCGCGCTCAACGAACTCGAATACTCGGAACTGGTCACGCGCCTGCGCGCCATGTCCGACGAAATCGGCGCCGAGCCGGAAGTGCCGGACATGATCGAAGTGATGGCCGAAGCGCGCAACCTGCATCGTTTTGTCGCCAGCCACGACGCCCAGCTGGGCGTGAACCTGCACAGCAATGGCGCACCATGGGCGATTTCCACCCTGATCGGCGCGCTGGAAAAGCAGGGCTTCGATTTGCGCCCGGACGGCCGCTACGTGATGCCCGACGGCGACGGCGGCTTCCTGTTCTCGCTGTCCACCAATGTCACGCTGGCCGAAGAAACCACGTCGCGCCTGACCTTGCTGCTCGACGTGCCATGCGTGGCGCCCGCGCGCGACGGCTTCGGCGCCATGATCGCCTGCGCCAAGTCGCTGATGGGCCGCCTCGATGCGACCATCGTGGACGACTACAACCAGCCGCTGTCCGATGCCGCCCTGGCCGAAATCGCCAAGCAGGTGCAGGACTTCTACACTGAAATGAACGACGCCGACATCCCGGCCGGTTCCACCCGCGCCATGCGCCTGTTTAGCTGAACCGAGTACCTGCAATGACTGAAGTAGATTACCAAGCCCGCATCGCAGCGCTGAGCGCGGAACTGAACCGCCACCTGCACGCCTACCACGTGCAGGACGCGCCGACCATCCCGGATGCGGAATACGACAAGCTGTTCCTCGAGCTGCAGCAGCTCGAACTCGATCACCCGGAACTGGTGCAGCCCGACTCGCCCACCCGGCGCGTGGGCGCGGCGCCGCTGCCGCAGTTCGACCAGGTGACGCACTCGGTGCCGATGCTGTCGCTCAATAACGGCTTCACCGACGACGATATCGAGAACTTCGACCGCCGCGTGCGCGACGGCCTCGATACGTCGGCTGCCGTCGAATACGCGGCCGAGGTCAAGTACGACGGCCTGGCCATCAACCTGCGCTACGTGAATGGCCTGCTGGAGCAGGCGGCCACGCGCGGCGATGGATACACCGGTGAAGACGTCACCGCCAACATCCGCACCATCAGCGTGATCCCGCTGCGTCTTGATACAGACAACCCGCCGGCGGTGCTGGATGTGCGCGGGGAAGTGCTGATGTTCAAGGGCGACTTTGCAGCATTGAACGCGCGCCAGCGCGAAGCAGGCCAGAAGGAATTCGTCAACCCGCGCAACGCGGCCGCCGGCAGCCTGCGCCAGCTCGATTCGCGCATCACGCGCCAGCGCAAGCTGCGCTTCTTCGCCTACGGCATCGGCCTGCTCGAGGGCGCCGACATGCCGGCATCGCACAGCGCGCTGCTCGAGTGGTACCAGGCCATGGGCCTGCCGGTGGCAAAAGAGGCGGCCGTGGTGCGCGGCTACGACGGCTTGATGGAGTACTACCAGACCATCGGCGCCGCCCGTCCGGCCATGCCGTACGAGATCGACGGCGTGGTCTACAAGGCCAACCGGCTGGAAGACCAGCGCACGCTCGGTTTCGTTTCGCGCGCGCCGCGCTTTGCGCTGGCCCATAAATTCCCTGCCGAGGAGGCGCTGACCACGGTGCAGGCCATCGAAGTGCAGGTGGGCCGCACCGGCGCCATCACGCCGGTCGCGCGCCTGGCCTCGGTGTTTGTCGGTGGCGTGAATGTCACCAACGCCACGCTGCACAACGAGGACGAAGTGCGCCGCAAGGACGTGCGCGTGGGCGACACCGTGATCGTGCGCCGCGCCGGCGACGTGATACCGGAGGTGCTGGCGGTGGTGCTGGAGCGCCGCCCGCAGCCGGAGCCGCCCATGTACGTGCTGCCGAAAACCTGCCCGGTCTGCGGCTCGCACGTGGTGCGCGAAGAGGGCGAGGCGATTGCCCGCTGTTCCGGCGGTCTCACGTGCGCGGCCCAGCGCAAGGAAGCGATCCGCCACTTTGCCGGCCGCCGCATGATGGACATCGAAGGCCTGGGCGACCGCTACATCGACAACCTGGTCGAACACGGCAAGGTCAAACGCGTGGCCGACCTGTACGCGCTCACGCTCGACGACCTGCTGGAAATGAAGCGGCTGGCCGATGAGCGCGACGGTACTACTCCCGAGACGGTTGCCAACGGCAAGGTCGCCACCAAGTGGGCGGAAAACCTGCTGGAAGCCATCGAAGCGAGCAAGAACCCGCCGCTGGAAAGGCTGCTGTTCGCGCTCGGCATTCGCCACGTGGGCGAATCGACCGCCAAGACGCTGGCCGAGTGGCTCGGCCGCTTCGACCTGGTGCGCCGGGTACCGGCCGCGCTGCTGCGCGTGCTGCCCGACATCGGCGGCATCGTCGCCATCTCGATCGCCGAGTTCTTTGCCGAGCCGAAGAACCAGGAAGCGATCGACGCCTTGCTCAAGGCAGGCGTCACGCCCAAAGGTGAACACGCCCCGAGCGCCAAGCTGCGCGAAAAACTCGATGCGGTCAAGCTGATGGCCGCGCTGGCGATTCCGAAATTGACGGAACCGCGCAGCAAGCAGCTGGTCGAACAGGAAGTCTCGCTCGACGTGCTGGCGCATCTCACCATCTACAACGTGTTCGGCCTGCCGGCCACGGTGTCCGATGCGCTGCAAGCCTGGATGGACGTTGCCGCCAACCGCCAGCAGGTCAAAGCGCTGGCGGCGTTGCGCGAAGATCTGCTGGCGCAGCTGCCTGCCACGGTGGCCAGCGAAGGGCACCTGACCGGCAAGACGTTCGTGCTGACCGGCACCTTGCCCACCATGGGCCGCGACCAGGCGGCGGAACTGATCGAGGCCGAAGGCGGCAAGGTCTCCGGTTCGGTCTCGAAAAAAACCCACTACCTGGTGGCCGGTGCAGACGCCGGCAGCAAGCTGGCCAAGGCCCAGGAACTGGAAGTGACCATCCTCGACGAAGCAGGCCTGCTGGCGCTGCTGGCGGCAAAATAAAGGAAGCGTGATGGCGGTACGTGAAATTTTGAAGATGGGCGATCCGCGCCTGCTGCGCGTGGCCGAACCGGTCACCGAGTTCGACACGCCGGCCATGCGCCAGCTGATCGAAGACATGTTCGATACCATGATCGCGGCCAACGGCGCCGGCCTGGCCGCGCCGCAGATCGGCGTCAACCTGCAACTGGTGATCTTCGGCTTCAAGGAAAACCTGCGCTACCCGGACGCGCCGCAGGTGCCGGAAACGGTCTTGATCAATCCAGTGCTTACGCCGCTGGACGATGACATGGAAGAGGGCTTCGAAGGCTGCCTGTCGGTACCGGGCCTGCGCGGCAGCGTGCCACGTTACACGCGCCTGCGCTACGAAGGCGTGGACCAGCACCGGCAGCCGATCCGGCGCGAAGTGGACGGCTTCCACGCGCGCGTGGTGCAGCACGAGGTCGATCATTTGCTGGGCATCCTGTACCCGGCGCGGATCAGGGACTTCACCAAGTTCGGCTTCACCTCGGTGATGTTCCCGGACCTCGATCCCAACGACGACGACTGATCAGTCGGGCTTGCCCACCGCTGCCACCGCACCATCCTCCGGCAGCAACACCATCTCCACGTAATTCTTGCGGTCGAGGTAGCGCCGCGCCGCTGCCTTGACATCGTCGGCGGTGACGCCGTTGATGCGCTTGGCGATATTGAGGATTTCGTGCGGATCGAGGCCTTCGAGGACATTGAGGCGCAGGTAGTTCATCCAGTAGCCGTTTTCACGCAGCGCCCGGCGATAGGTCTGCAGCCTGGCCTGCTTGACCTTGTTCAGGTCGTCCGCCTGCGGGCCGTCGGTTTGCAGTTTTTCGATTTCGCCCCATAACGCCGCTTCCACCTTGGTCACCTTGTCCGGCGTGGTCGGCAGCACGATGGTGGCGCCGTAACGGCCGCTCGGGATCTTTTCATACCTGACGCTGGAGCCGCCCGAGTAGATCAGTTTTTGCTGTTCGCGCAGCTCGTCGGTGATGCGCAGGTTCAGCACGTCGTTCAACATGCCCAGCGACCAGGAGTCGGGGTAGGAATAGGTCATGTCGCCGCCGAAATCGACGATCACGGTGCTCTTCTTTTCGAGACCTGCCTTCACTTCGCGCCTTACCACGCCCGGCACCTGGCGGATGCCCGGGTCCTTGTACGCGAGCGACACGTCGCCGACCGGCAGCGTTGCCACGTAGGTGGCCAGCAGCGGCTTGATCGCTTCGATCTCGAAGTCGCCGACAAAAATGAAGGTCATGCCACGGGCGCTGGACAGGCGCGCGCGCAGCAGGTTCTGGCTGCGATCGAGGTTGATCTTCTCGAAGTCTTCGGGCCTGGGTGGCAGTTCGAGCAGCGGATGGTCGCCATACACGGTCCGGGTACGCGCTTCGGCAAAGCGCGCTTCCGGCGAGGCCGAGCGGTTGCGCACGGCTTCGGCGCCGCGCGTGACGAACGAGCGGAACAGGTTCTCGTCGCGGCGCGGGTTGGTGATGGTCAGGTAATTCATTTGCAGCACGGCTTCGAGGTCGCCGCTGCGGCTGTTGCCGCTCAATGTGTCGTTATACGGCCCCAGCGCGGCGTTATAGGCAAGGCCTTTGCCGGCCAGCACGCGCTGCAGGTCGGACGGGCTGTACGAGCCCACGCCCATCGCCTTCTGCACGTCGCTGGCAAAGCGCACGGCGCTCTTTTCCGCATCGCTGTACGCGTAGCGGCCGCCGGGACGCACCGCCAGCATCTGCACCATGTCCTTGCTGAAGTCGGTCGGCTTGAGCAGCGCCTTCACGCCATTCGACAGCGTCAGCGTGGTCACGCCCGTGACCTTGTCTTCGACCTGGGCGGTGATGCTGCCCGGATCGGGCTTGTAGCTCATCAGGTTGGCCGGCAGCGCCTTTTCCTCGAGCTTTGCCACCGGCAGCTTGCTGGCCGTATCAACGCGCGCCAGCAGGTCGGCGCCGGTGGGCGCAGCCTGGCCGGCGGCAACGCTGTTGGTGTGCGCCGTGTACAGCACCAGCTTGGGCGCCGTGGCCGGAATGATGGTCTTGGCGTAGGCGTTGACTTCGTCGAGCGTGATGGTGGGTACCAGGTCGCGCGCATAGCCGGCTTCGATGTCCACGCCCGGCATCGCGCCGCCGGTGCGGAAGTGGCGGATGAACTCGCCCGGGATGGCGGCCGAGTCGCGCGTGGCGCGCGACTTCACGGCAAAGTCGTAGCTGCCCAGCAGATTGCGCTTGGCCACGTCGAGGTCGTACGGTGAAAAGCCGAACTGGCGCGCCCGTGCATTTTCCTGCACCAGCGTGTCGATGGCGGCATTCACGCCGGCCTTGCCCACGGTGGCGCTGGCCGAAAAACTGTACTGGTGCAGGCCGAACGGAATCGGGCTCTCACCGGCGGTGCCGGCAACGAATGGCGGCTCGGCAATCTGCGTCAGGCGGCCCAGGCGCATCGCCATCAACTGGCTGAACATGCGCCGCACCAGCGCGTCGCGCAAGTCGCCGACGGTCTGGCCCGGCTGGCGCCCGAAGGTGGAATAGACCAGCTGCACGTTATTGGCGGGCGCTTCCTGGTCCAGGAAGGCCAGCGCGTCGGGCGCACCAAGCGGCGGCAACTGGTAGGCGATATGCGGACGCGGCTTGGGTGGCATTTTGAGGCCGCTGAAATGGCGCTTGACCATGTTTTCAGCCTCGACCGGGTCGATATCGCCGACAATGATCACGGCCATCAGGTCGGGACGGTACCAGTCGGCATAGAAGCGGCGTACGGCATCGGCCTTGGCGTGCAGGATCGAGTCCTCGGTGCCGATCGGCAGCCGGTCCTGGTAGCGCGAGCCGTTGGCCAGCTTGGGCAGGATGGCGGCCAGGCTGCGCTGTGCATAGCCGCTGCGCAAACGCTTTTCTTCGAGCACGATCTGGCGCTCGTCGTCGATATCCTTGTCGGTCAGCGTCAGGCCGTGGGCCCAGTCTTCCAGCACCGTCATGCCTTGCTCGAGATTTCCCGGTTTATCGGTCGGAATCGGCAGCATGTACATGGTCATGTCGAAGCCGGTGGACGCATTCAGGTCGGGCCCGAAGCGCACGCCGATCGAGCGCAGATAGGCAATCAGTTCGTGCTTCTTGAAATGCGTGCTGCCGTTGAAGGCCATGTGCTCGAGCAGGTGGGCCATGCCGCGCTGGTCGTCGTCCTCCTGCACCGCACCGGCATTGACCACCAGCCGCAGTTCCACGCGCTGGGCCGGCTTGGCGTTCTTCTGGATGTAGTAGGTGAGACCGTTGTCGAGTTTGCCGATCTTGACGTTGGGGTCGAGGGGCAGGCGGTCGGTAAGGACCGGCGCGGCCACCGCCGAGATGGCCAGCAGCAGGCCGGCGAGCAGGGCGGACAAGCGCAAATGTTTGGTCATGCGAATTCCCGTGATTGATTTCTATATCAGACTGTAAGCGAGAAATATCTTTTCGGCAATAAGCTGGTGCTCAACCCCGTGAGCGATCATTGGTATTGACTATTTGCTATCGATCATGCTTAATCACGCTGGTGGATTGCGTGTGAGCAAGTGAGATAAAAAGAAAGGCATGAATTGAAACGAATCGGAATCGGATTGTTGCAGGTGGCGGTCATGGCAGCGGCGGGCAGTATGGCATTGGCCACTGCAGCGGAGGGGCAGGAATATCCGCAACAGGCCGAAATGTTGGCCAGTCTTAAAAAGGAAGTGGCGCGCGCTTTCACCGTGCCCAAGGTACAGCAGCTCGATCCTGAACTGCGCACCGCTGCCGAAAAAATCGGTGCAGACCAGGTAAAACGTATCGAGAACCAGCTGCCAGGCTGGCTGCTGGAAGAAAAACTCGCCCTCAACGATACGACCAGTCAAAAGGCGCGGCTGGCTTATACCGCAGTAGCGGCACGGGTGCTCAACGAACTGGCGTACTGGCATATCGAACCGGGCGACGCGGCCTACGAGCGCGCCACGATCGAGCTGATCAAGACTTCCCCTGCGGCGTGCAAGATCGGCGAGTTGCCGCACACGGCCGACTTTGCCCGCCGGATCGCGCGCATCCAGGTCATGCCGCCAGCGCAGCGTGCAGCCGCGCTGGAAGCCGAAGCCCGCCTGCTGGAGCGCTGGGGCAAGCCGCATGCCGAACCGTTGCCGTGGCCGGAAACGCCAGCGCGGCAGCAGATTGTCGATGCCGTGGCGGGCATCGCCAGCGGCGGCAAGCGGCCGTTGACACCGTTGCCGCCGGTGCTGGCCTGGCTGCTGCTGTCGGAAGGCCGCCCTTATGACGATCTGCCGCCGGAGGTCAACTGCCATGCGCAGCGCTGGTGGCTCATGGAAAGCCTGGCGCAAGGCGTGGCGCCGGCGACTGCCCTCAATGCCTTCCGCTACGGCACCCTGGTCACCGCCACGGTCCGTTTCGGCAGGGCGTTCGACCCGCCGGCCGGCGAGGCGCCCGAAGAGCGGGCCGACGGCAGGCCGGCCTTTCCCGGGCTGGCCAGCCGGTATGGCGTCAGCGGGGTAACCAAGGTGCGCCGCACCTTCGACGCCAGCGGCAAACCGGTGCGCGCCACCGTGTCGGCCCGCGAGATCACCGTGCCCGGCATCCGCGGCATGCGTCCGATTGCTTTCGAAGATACTTTCGACAAGGGGACGCTCAAGGGCGGCCTCAATCCGGCGATGGGCGCGGTAACCGGGATTCCGCTACCGCCGGAGGTCAAGCTGGTATGGGGCATAACGTATGAGCAAGAGGGCACGCCTGCCAAGGCGGCCGGGGAGGCAAGTCAATGAGCACTACATCGAACACGCAACGCCGCGCGGGCCTGGTGCGCGCACTGGCGCTGGCTACTGCGCTGGCCTGGGCCGGGCCTGTCGGCGCCGCCAACGACAAGCCGGCAGTATCTCCGGTCCAGCTGGCCGCCACGGAAGCCTTCTGGACAGGCGATTTTGCCGCGCTCGACAAAATGAACGCGACTTACCGGCAACCGGGCCCGCTGGAGACCAATGGCCGCAACCGGCTCGATTATTTCCGTACCGGGACCAACACCGTGTTCTCCTACGTGGTCAAGAACAGCGAGGCTTACCTGAGCGAACTCGATGCCCTGACCTTGCAGTGGGCCCGCGACAATCCGCAATCGGCTTGCGCCCACATCCTGCATGCGCGGTCGCTGCTGGCGCACGCCCAATCCTATCGCGGCACCAGCTATGTCAAGGACGTCCCGCCCGAAGCCTGGGCCTATTACCAGCGCTACGTGGAGCAGGCTCTCGCCTATGTCAAGCAGCACATGGACCTGGTATCGACCGACAGCTCCGGCCATATGGTGCTGCTCGAGATCGGCCGCGGCCTGTCGTGGGACCAGGCCCGGATGGAGGCGATCGCGGAGGCGGGCATCGCGCGCAATCCCGACGATATCCAGTTGTATTTCATGGTCGCTCTCGGGCTGGTGCCCAAGTGGGGCGGCAACCCGAAGGTGCTCGATACATACATCCGCAAGGTGACCGCCGCCACCAGCGCCAAGTTCGGCACCGGCATGTATGCGCGCCTGTATGCGGACGCCATGGACAACCAGTTCGGCGCGGCGTTGTTCGAGTCGAGCTACGCGGATTGGGACAAGATGAAACAGGGCTACGAGGACATGCTGGCACGCTACCCGGACGGCGCCGCCCGGCGCAACAACTATGCCTACGTGGCCTGCATTGCCAAGGACAGGCCAACCTTGCAGCGCCTGCTGGGCGAAATCGGCACCGGCTTCATCGCGGGCTCCTGGGGAGTGAATCCGCAGCGCGCCTTCGAGACCTGTACCAAGTGGGCGCAGCAGACCTGAGCCTGCCGGGCTAGTTGGCCTGGGCCTTCAATGCATCGAGCTCTGTGATATCGCCGGTCGCCGCGGCGAGCTTGCGCGTTCGGGTGCAGCCGTCGGCGTACAGGTGGCCGCCGGCGCTGGTCGCGTAAATCAGGTAACTGCGTCCCACTTCGTACCGGTACTCGGTCGAGACGATGTAGTCGGTGCCGTCGGCATCCCTGGGTATATTGGTGTGCAGAGTAATCTGCTCGCTTGGCGTGCCTTTCCACCATGTGCCCGTTGCCAGCTTCACCACCTGCATCTTTCGGCCCTTGACTTGCTGGTCCTCGGCCGGAATGTACTCGATTGCGGTGACCTGGGCGGTGAACACAGCACTGCTGTTATGCACCGCCAGTTCAACGATAGTTTGCGCAGTGTCCGATGCAAGACCTGGCCGGACATTACAGGAGGCAGCAACTGACCCGCTTGCCATGGCGATGGCCAGGGCGGTTGCCAGGTTGATCAACGAGGGAATTTTCATGTGTCCTTGTCTCGGCGGAATGCACTGCGGACATCATATACTTTGGATAACCCCGAAAGGAATTTATTTCAGGCACGAAGACTGCCAGCGCGGTCCTTCGCGCCGGCTTTCCCCGTTGGTTCTATTTCGCCGGCGCTGCTTGCCGGACCAGGCTCACGTCACGCACATTTTTCTGCACCGCTACCGAGGAGAACAGGCTGAGCAGATAAGCCATGCCGTAAAAGCCTTTTTCGCTGAGCGCCAGGTTGGCGTTCCACAAGCCGATCAGCAGCAACAGCAAGGCCAGCAGCAGAGACAGCCAGCACAGCCCGAAGTACAGGCCGCTCACCGAGATGCTTTCCGCGCGGTCGCGCACCGATTTTTGCAGCGAGACCGCCGAAAACAGACCATACATCAGGAGCGTCAGGTAATAGCCTTTTTCGTTCAAGGCCATCTCGGCGTTGAACAGGCCGATCAGGTAGGTGGCGGCGCCGGCAACCAGGGCCAGCCAGGAGGCGCCGATAAAGGCAGCGGTTGGCGCGTGGGGGACAGAGGGTTCAGTCATGAGTTTCCTTCCGATGGTGGTGATGGGAATGCCCATTGACCATCACACCAGAAGCAGGCGTTTCCATCTTGACGCTTGGCAAGCTACGATTGATCTGGAATATTTCCCAGCAAATCGCGGGCATCGAGCAGCGCATACACGATGTCAGGGTGCTCGGCCAGGCAGCGCCGTACCGCCGCGGGCAGTATCTCGCGCGTGCGGCGGCACAGGCCGGGCTGGTCGGCCAGCCTGATGGTCAGGCCCCGCACGGTGCGCACGCCGTTGGCGCTGGGGGTAATCGTCAGGCGGATGCCCAGCAGGTCGTACAGGCGCTGCTCGATGCGGCCCAGCGCCTCGTAGTTGTCGATCGCTTCGATGCGCGCGACCAGCGCTTTTTCTTCTTCGCGTGTCAGGCGCAGGATGCGGATGTCGGTGGCCGGGTCGCGCTCCCAGGCGTCCAGCAGCTCGCCGTGGCGGCACTCGCATGCGCCGGGCGGGCATTCCTTGCGGATCGGGAAGGGCAGGGCGGGTGACATGGTCGTCGGCGCACAGGTGGTTAAAAGCCGATTCTAACCCGAGCGCGGGCCGCCCGAACGTGGGCCGCCTGAACGCGCGTAAGGCACGCTACGGCTGCAAACGCCGCTGCAACAGCGCCAGCACGGCCGCCTCTTCGGGCCGCAGCGCATGCACGTCGTCCTGCAACTGCTGCTGCGCGCGTTTGCGCAGCGCGGTTTTCATGGCGCCGCTCAGGTAGGTTTCGATGACGGCCGGGTGCACGTAGCACTTGCGGCAGATGGTCGGCGTATTGCCGAGCTTTTTGGCCACCGATTCGATCGCGGCCACCACGTTCTTCTTGGCCTGCACCTCGGAGTCGAATTTTTCATACTCGAGCAGGGCCACTGCCGCCAGCACGGTGCCGGACCAGGTTCGGAAATCCTTGGCGGTGTAATCCTCGCCGGCGATGCCTTGCAGGTACTCGTTCACGTCGGCCGAACCGACCGTGTGCGGATTGCCGTCGTCATCGACGTACTGGAACAGGTCCTGCCCCGGCAAGTCGAGCGTGCGGCGGATGATGTTGGCCAGGCGCCGGTCCTGCACCTGCACCGCGTGATTGACGCCGCTCTTGCCACGAAAACGGAATTCCACCTTGCTGCCGTCGAGCCGCACGTGGCGTTCGCGCAGCGTGGTCAGCCCGAACGACTTGTTTTCGCGCGCGTACTCTTCGTTCCCGATCCGCATCATGGTCGCCTCCAGCAAATAGACGATGGTGGCCAGGACTTTTTCGCGCGGCAGGCCGGGCAGCTTGAGCGATTCGTCCACCGCGCGGCGGATCTTCGGCAGCGCCTTGCCAAAGCTGAGCATGCGCTCGTACTTCGATTCGTCGCGCACCGAGCGCCACTTGGGGTGGTAGCGGTACTGCTTGCGCCCGCGCGCGTCGCGCCCCGTCGCTTGCAGGTGGCCGTTGGCGTGCTTGCAGATCCAGACGTCCTGGTAGGCGGGAGGAATCACCAGCGATTTGATGCGCGCAAGCGTGTCTTCGTCCTTGACGGCGGCGCCGTCGGCATCGACGTAGTGAAAATTTTTGCCGCGCTGCTTGCGGGTGATGCCGGGCTGGTCGTCGTGCACGTAGCGCAGGCCGGCCGATTTGGCGGCAGCTGGCGCATCGGCCACGCCGCCCGGTACTTCAGGTAAGTCGTCGCGCTTCATCGCTGTCCTTCGTTGAGCAGTATCGTAACGATGCTACTCCCGGCGCCCGCGACGCGTTGTGCGCGAACGCACCGACCTCAGTCCAGACTCTTTAAACGTTGGCCGACGATACCCCACTTGCGCGGCTCCCCATCGACAGTGCCCACCAGCGCCCAGCCGGTGCCGATCTTTTCGACGTCGATCGGGCATTCGAGTTCCCGGGCCAGCTTTTCGGCCCAGCCGCGCGCGGCGCCCTGGCCCTTGAACAGTTCATTGCCTTGGTAGATCACGGTGGCATCGAAAACAGCG
The DNA here is from genome assembly GCF_034479515.1 of Duganella zoogloeoides. Classification (NCBI taxonomy): domain Bacteria; kingdom Pseudomonadati; phylum Pseudomonadota; class Betaproteobacteria; order Burkholderiales; family Oxalobacteraceae; genus Duganella; species Duganella zoogloeoides. Next base: position 3,302,758 of record NZ_CP140152.1, on the reverse strand, counting down.
GCGGCAAATACGGTCATGGCGGTTCCTTCAAAGTGAAGCCGGTATTCTGACACGCCGCGACGGCGGCTGCCACTTCCTTGATTGCGGCGGCTATGCTTTTATGGCAACATCCGCCACCTTCTCACTGAACCCTTTCCATGCAGCGTACTGTTATTGCCATTGCCCTGGCTGTTGCCACCTCGCTCGGCCACGCCGCCGCCCTCCCACCAACCGATGCCAACGCCAGCAGCAGTCTCCAGTACGCCCAAGCGCTGCGGGCAGAGGCGGAACCGCTGTCCGGCCCCGGGGCGAAGCCGGAGGATGTGCAGCGCGCGGTGGCGCTGTACCAGCAGGCGCTCGATTACCTGGCCACTCCTGCGGCGAGGGAACAGGCGTTTGGCGACAAATCGCTGATCGCCGAACAGGTCAATCTCGAGTATTCGCAGGCGTCGGCCCATGTAAAGCTGGGCAACAAGCAGGCAGCGCTGGCGGCGCTGGAACGGCTGGCCAACCTGGCGTGGAAGCCGTCCATCGAGCGCGCACTGGCGCACGAGGGCTTGGCGGCGCTGCGCGACGAGCCGCGTTTCCGGGCGCTGCAGGCGGCCATGATGCTGCCCGAACGGCTCTACAATGCGTCGGCCATCGCCACGCCCTGGAAGCCGGTACTCACGACGGAAGAAAAGGTAGCCGGCCTGTCGCTGTTCTGGGCCGAGGCCCGGCGCAATTTCGTCTATTTCGACCATGTGCCGCAGTTGCAGTGGGACCAGGTGTACATGGACTACCTGGCCCAGGTGATTGCCGCCCCCACCACCGAGGACTACTATCGCGTGATGATGACGCTGGCGCCACTGCTGCACGATGCCCACACCAACATCATCGCGCCGCAACAGCTGGCGCAGGTGTTTTATGCAACGGCGCCGGTAAGTACGGCGCTGATCGAGGACAAGGTCATCGTGCTGCAAGTGGGCAAAGCCGACCTGGCGGCGCGCATCCGGCGCGGCGACGAAGTCGTGTCCATCGACGGCGTGCCGGTGCGCCAGTACGGGCGCGAGCGCGTCGCCCCGCTGGTCAGCGCCAACACGCAGCGCGACCGCGATGCGCGCACGTTCAACGACCAGCTGTTTGCCGGCGACGCCACGCGGCCGGTGGTGGTCGGACTGCGTGCGCCGGACGGCGCCGAGCGGACCGAAACGGTGGCCCGCTCTGGCCCCGTCACCGCCCCGCCTGCCGCCGGCCTCACACTGCTGGACGGCGGCATCGCCTATATCGCGCTCGACCAGTTCGGCGACGACAGCGCCGTCAAGGCGTTCGAGGCGGCGCTGCCGCACATTCTGGCGGCCAAAGGACTGGTCATCGATGTGCGCCGCAATGGCGGCGGCAATGGCAGCTACGGCTTGCAGGTACTCGCGCATCTTACCCGCGCGCCGATCAGGTTCATGGATAGCATGACCCGCAATGACAACGTCTTCGCCCGCGCTCAGGGTAGCCCGATCATCGACTGGAGCCGCAGCGGCTACGAGCACAAGCATGCGCAAAAACAGGTGTTCGACGGCCCTGTCGCGGTGCTCACCAGCGTCCGGACGCTGTCTGCCGCCGAGGATTTCACCGCCATGTTCAGGATCATGAAACGCGGCATCGTCGTAGGCGAAACCACCGGCGGCAGCACCGGCCAGCCGCTGGGTTTCTACTTGCCCGGCGGCGGCTGGGCGCGCATCTGCGTCAAGCGCGACGTCTATGCCGACGGCTCCACGTTCGTCGGCCAGGGCATCGCGCCCGATGTCGAGGTGCCGCAGACGGTTGCCGACCTGCGCGCAGGGCGCGACCTGGCGCTGGAGCGCGCTGCCGCCGCACTGCGCCACCTAAAAACGCGCGGCGGCGAGGTTGCATCACCACCACTACGTTAATTGACGTATTCCCCGACCGGACCCCGCTGGCTAATCTTGCAACATGTCAAAGGCGCAAACCCTTTGATCAACAGGTTCAAGACTAGCCAAAACAAGGGGAATGGAATGGGTCGTGTAACGAAGAACAGCCGCAGCAGCGGTAGAAGCTTGTTGGCAGCCGCCGCGCTGGTGGCCGGCGCCTGCGCCGTGGGCCATGCCCACGCCGGGGCCACCATCAAGATCGACGACGAAAAATCGGTCTCCGTGGGCTTCGGCCTGCGCGAAAGCTACACCAGTGCCGAAGACGGCGCGCCCGGCGGCGGCAAGCGCTCCAGCGACTTCAACCTGGACAGCGGCCGCCTGTACTTCGGCGCCACGCTCAACAAGAACATCAAGGGCATGTTCAACACCGAGTGGGACGGCGACAAGATCCGCGTGCTGGATGCCGCCGGCCAGTTTGCCATTTCACCGGAATTCAATATTTGGGCCGGCCGCCTGCTGTCGCCGTCCGACCGCGCCAATATGGCCGGCCCGTACTACTCGCTGGGCGGCGGCTACTGGGCCGGCGTGGCCTCGCGCTACGGCTACAACGGCGGCATTTTCCGTGGCCGCGACGACGGCGTGGTCGTGTGGGGCAATGTGGCCGACGGCAAGCTCGGTTACTCGTTCGGCGCCTTCGAAGGCCACACCCTGGGCATCGGCACGCTCACCCAGTCGCAGGCCAATGCGGCCGGCGTGAAAGCCGACGACGCCCTGATGTACGCGGGCCGCCTGCAATACGACTTCTGGGATGCGGAACCGGGCTACTACGGCACCGGCAACTACCTGGGCAATGCCGACATCCTGTCGATCGGCGTGGCGGGCCGCTACCAGAAAGACGGCATCCTGACCGTGGCGCGCACCGGCAAATACAGCTCCTACAACGTCGACTTCCTGATGGAGAAACGCTTCAAGGGCTCGGGCGCCGTTGCCATCGAAGCCGCGTACTACGACTACGACACCGACAACATCGTGCTCTCCGAACAGGGCAAGGCTTATTCGGCCGGCGCCTCGTACATCTTCGAACAGAAGGCCGGCTGGGGCAAGCTGCAACCGTTCGCCCGCTACCAGAAGTTCAGCGCCGACACCAACATCGATACCAAGCAGGTCGATGCGGGCGTGAACTACATCATCGACGGCTACAACGCGCAAGTGAGCGCCGTGTACTCGAAGACCAAGATCACCCGTGCCGGCGACACCGACAAGTTTGCCGTAACCCTGCAACTCCAATACTAATCCCACCATCTCCGGAGCCCGACCATGAAAAACCCAATTCGTAATCGCCGCGACTTCATCGGCACCATGACCCGCATCGCCGCCGCCACCTCGCTGGTCGCCGCCGGCAGCCTGCTGCCAGGCCTGGCCCAGGCCGCGGACACGATCAAGATCGGCATCCTGCACTCGCTGTCCGGCACCATGGCCATCTCGGAAACGTCGCTCAAGGACGTGGCCCTGATGACCATCGACGAGATCAACGCCAAGGGCGGCGTGATGGGCAAGAAGCTCGAAGCGGTCGTCGTCGATCCGGCCTCGAACTGGCCGCTGTTTGCCGAAAAGGCGCGCGGGCTGATCGCCCAGGACAAGGTTGCTGCCGTCTTCGGCTGCTGGACGTCGGTGTCGCGCAAGTCGGTGCTGCCGGTGTTCAAGGAGCTCAACAGCCTGCTGTTCTATCCGGTGCAGTACGAGGGCGAGGAACTGGAAAAGAACGTGTTCTACACCGGCGCCGCGCCGAACCAGCAGGCGATTCCCGCCGTGGCCTACCTGATGGGCAAGGAGGGCGGCAGCGCCAAGCGCTTCGTGTTGCTGGGCACCGACTACGTCTATCCGCGCACGACCAATAAAATCCTGCGCGCCTACCTGAAATCCAAGGGCGTGAAAGACAGCGACATCGACGAGGTGTACACCCCGTTCGGCCACTCCGACTACCAGACCATCGTCGCCAACATCAAGAAGTTCTCGGCCGGCGGCAAGACGGCGGTGATCTCCACCATCAACGGCGACTCCAACGTGCCGTTCTACAAGGAGCTGGGCAACGCCGGCATCAAGGCAACCGACGTGCCGGTGGTGGCGTTCTCGGTGGGCGAGGAAGAACTGCGCGGCGTCGATACCAAGCCGCTGGTCGGCCACCTGGCGGCCTGGAATTACTTCGAGTCGATCAAGAACCCGGTCAACGCGGACTTCATCAAGAAGTGGAAAGCGTACGCCGTCGCCAAGAAGCTGCCGAACGCGAAAACCGTGGTCACCAACGACCCGATGGAAGCGACCTACGTGGGCATCCACATGTGGGCCCAGGCGGTGGAGAAGGCCAAATCGACCGACACCGACAAGGTGATCGCCGCGATGGCCGGCCAGACCTTCAAGGCGCCGTCGGGCATGACCCTGACCATGGACCCGACCAACCACCACCTGCACAAGCCGGTATTCATCGGCGAGATTCGCGGTGACGGCCAGTTCAACGTGGTCTGGAAAACCCCGGGCCCGGTGCGCGCGCAGCCGTGGAGCCCTTACATCAAGGGTAACGAGGCCAAGCAAAAACTGTAAGGCGCTTTGACTGGCGGAGCGGGCAATGTCAACTGCTGCGGCTCCGCCCAAACCAACGGAGCACGCAGCATTACCACTGCGCCCTCCGTTATCCCCGCGTACGCGGGGATCCATGCCGAGCATGATTTCCCCCGACAGGAAACACCAAGTGAAAAAACTCCTATTCATCGCCTGCCTGCTGCTGTGCGGCGGGGCGCAGGCAGCCATCGCCCCGGCGTTACTGGCCCCCCTGGCCGGCGACGACTTCGATCCCAAGCTCGAGGCCATCGCAAAAATCGGCGCCCTCGCCAACGACGACGCCACCCGCCTGCTCACCGCGTTGAACAACGATGCGCTCTACAAAACCCCGGACGGCCGCCTGCTGATCGTCACCGACGACCAGGCCTACGATCCCGTGCTCGATACCACCGGTCCCATGCCCGAAGGCCTGGACGGCGTGATGCTCAACAACCGCCTGCGCGGCGCCGTCGAAGAGGCGCTGTCGGCGCTCAAGCTGTTCTCGAAAGACCGCGCCGAACGCGCAGCCGCCGTGGGCGAGCTGCAAAAAAGCGTGACCTTTGCGCAGGCCCCGCTGATCGACAAGGCGCTGGCCGCCGAACAGGACCCCCAGATTCGCGAACAGCTGCAACTGGTCGCGGCAACTGCCAACCTGCAGTCGCCGGACGCCGCGCGCCGCAAGGCGGCAGTGGAAGCGCTGGCCGGCAGCAGCAACGCCAGCCTGCGCCCGGCCCTGCAAGCGATGCAGGACAAGAATGACGACGGCACCCCGGTGGAGCCTGACGAAGCCGTGCGCGTGGCCGCCGCCAAAACCCTGGCCGCGATCGACAGCCGCCTGGCGCGCACCGAGTTCCTTGGCAATGTCTTTTACGGCATTTCTCTGGGCAGCGTGCTGCTGCTCGCTGCCCTCGGCCTGGCCATCACGTTCGGCCTGATGGGCATCATCAACATGGCGCACGGCGAGTTGCTGATGATCGGCGCCTACACCACCTATATGTGCCAGATGGCCTTCCGCCACTACTTTCCGTCGGCGGTCGACGCCTATCTGTTTGCCGCGCTGCCGGCCGCCTTCCTCGTGACGGCAGCCGTGGGCGTGGCGATGGAGCGCACCGTGATCCGCTGGCTGTATGGCAGGCCGCTCGAAACCCTGCTGGCCACCTGGGGCATCAGCCTGATCCTGATGCAGACCGTGCGCACCATCTTCGGCGCGCAAAACGTGGAAGTGGCCAATCCCGCCTGGATGACGGGCGGTGTGACGGTTTTGGGCAACCTGGTGCTGGCCTATAACCGCATCGTCATCATCGTGTTCTCGCTGGTGGTCGTCGCTGGCGTGTGGCTGATCCTGAACAAGACGCGTCTCGGCCTGTTCGTGCGCGCCGTCATGCAGAACCGCCGCATGGCCGGCTGTGTGGGCGTATCGACCGCCAAGATCGACATGATGACCTTCGGCCTCGGCTCCGGCATCGCCGGCCTGGGTGGCGTCGCGCTGTCGCAGCTCGGTAACGTTGGGCCCGACCTGGGGCAGGCGTACATCGTCGATTCGTTCATGGTCGTGGTGCTCGGTGGCGTGGGCCAACTGGCCGGCACCATCATCGCCGCCTTCGGCCTCGGTGAAGCCAATAAATTCCTGGAGCCGTTTGCCGGCGCCGTGCTGGCCAAGATCGGCATCCTGGTCTTCATCATCGTCTTTATCCAGAAACGCCCGCAAGGCCTGTTTGCCCTGAAAGGCAGGAGCGTAGAATGACATCCCCATCTCTTTTTTCCCGGCAGGCGTGGACCGGCATCGTGGTGTGCTGCGTGGTGCTGGCGGCGCTGCCATTATTAAACCTCTTGTTTGCCGACGGCCACCCGCTGCACGTACCGAGCTACATGGTGAGCCTGATCGGCAAATTCATGTGCTACGCGCTGGCCGCGCTGGCGCTGGACATGGTGTGGGGCTACGCCGGCATCCTGTCGCTGGGCCACGGTGTATTCTTCGCGCTGGGCGCCTATGCCCACGGCATGTACCTGATGCGCGCCATCGGCCGCGAAGGCAGCTACGCCAGCGACCTGCCGGACTTCATGGTCTTCCTCGACTGGAAAACCTACCCGTGGTTCTGGGCCGGTACCGACAGCTTCTGGTACTGCCTGGCACTGGTGGTGCTGGTGCCCGGCATGCTGGCCTTCGTGTTCGGCTACTTCGCCTTCCGCTCGCGCATCAAGGGCGTGTACTTCTCCATCATCACGCAGGCCATGACGTATGCGTTCATGCTGCTGTTCTTCCGCAATAACACCGGCTTTGGCGGCAACAACGGTTTTACCGACTTCAAGCGCATCCTCGGATACTCGATCAGCGCGCCCGGTACCAAGGCCGTGCTGTACCTGGTGACGCTGGCCGCGCTGCTGGGCGCCTTGCTGCTGTGCCGCGCCATCGTCAAGTCGCGCCTGGGCCGCGTGCTACAGGGTGTGCGCGATTCGGAGTCGCGTCTGATGTTCATCGGTTACAACCCGCTGTGGTTCAAGCTGTTCGTGTGGACCTTGTCGGCGGTGCTGTGCGGGATTGCCGGCGCGCTGTACGTGCCGCAGGTGGGCATCATCAACCCGTCCGAAATGTCGCCGGCCAATTCAATCGAAATGGTGATCTGGGCCGCCGTCGGTGGCCGCGGCACGCTGCTCGGTCCCATCGTCGGTGCGTTCTCGGTCAACGGCCTAAAAAGCTGGTTCACCGGCGCCTTCCCCGACCTGTGGCTGTTCGCCCTGGGCCTGATCTTCATCCTGGTGACCATCTACCTGCCGCAAGGGCTGGCAGGACTGACCGCGCGCTGGCGCAAGGAGCAAGCATGATAGCCAACGCAATCAACAACGGCCCGGACGTGATCGGCGCGCAGGGCCCGTCGTACGGCCGCGTGGCCGGCCATGGCGTCGATACCTCGCACGGCGCCATCCTGTACCTGGAAGAGATCACGGTGATGTTCGACGGCTTTCGCGCCCTGAATAAGCTGTCGCTCGATATCTCGGTGGGGGAACTGCGCTGCATTATCGGCCCCAATGGCGCTGGCAAGACCACGATGATGGACGTCATCACCGGCAAAACGCGGCCCACGACCGGCACCGCATTCTTCGGCCAGACCATGGATTTGTCGAAAATGGCCGAACACCAGATCGCCCACGCCGGCATCGGCCGCAAGTTCCAGCGGCCCACGGTGTTCGAGCACCACACGGTGTTCGAAAACCTGGAGCTGGCGATGAAGGCCGACAAGCGCGTGCGCCCCACGCTGTTCGCCCGATTGAGTTCGGAGCAGAAGGGCAAGATCGACGAGATCCTGCGCCTGATCCGCCTGAACGGCAGCGAAACGCGCATGGCCGGCCTGCTGTCGCATGGCCAGAAGCAGTGGCTTGAAATCGGCATGCTCTTGATGCAGGAGCCGCAACTGATCCTGCTCGACGAACCGGTGGCCGGCATGTCCGACGCCGAAACCGCGCGCACGGCCGAACTGCTCAACGAATTGCGCGGCAAGCACTCGATCATGGTGGTCGAACACGACATGGGTTTCGTCACCGAGATCGCCCAGCAGGGCGTGGTGACGGTGCTGCACGAAGGCTCGGTACTGGCGCAGGGCACGATGGCGCAAGTGCAGTCCGATGAACGTGTGATCGAAGTCTATCTCGGACGCTGAAGGGAACCGACATGCTGCAAGTGGAAAATATCAACCAGTACTACGGCGCCGCGCACACGCTGCGGGGCGTCTCGCTCGAACTGGAACGGGGCAAGTGCATGGCGCTGCTGGGCCGTAACGGCGTGGGCAAGACCACGCTGCTGAAATGCCTGATGGGCGTGCTGCCGGCAGCGAGCGGCACGGTCAGGCTGGAAGGGCGCGACATCACCCGCCTGGCGCCGCACCAGCGCGCGCGGGCCGGCATCGCCTACGTGCCGCAGGGCCGCGAAATTTTCGCGCGGCTGACGGTGGAAGAAAACCTGCTGATGGGCTTGGCGACCCACAGCGGCAAAAAGGCCAGCACCATCAAGGGTGAAGTGTACGAACTGTTCCCTGTGCTCAAATCGATGCTGCACCGGCGCGGTGGCGATTTATCGGGTGGACAGCAACAGCAACTGGCGATCGCGCGCGCCTTGCTGGCCGAGCCAAGGCTGATCATTCTCGATGAGCCCACCGAAGGCATCCAGCCGTCGATCATCAAGGATATCGGCAACGTGATCCGGCTGCTGCGCGAACGGGGCGACATGGCGATTTTGCTGTGTGAGCAGTACTTCGATTTTGCCCACGAGCTGGCCGACCAGTTCATGGTGCTCTCGCGCGGGGAAGTGGTGGCGGCGGGCATGCAGGCGCAGATGGGCGACCCGGAGGTCAAGCGCCACCTGGCGGTATAAGTTATTGCGCCAGCAGGTACGCCGCCATGTCGCGCGCGTCCGATTCGGTCACGCCCATGGCCGGCATGGCGCTGTGGGGGCTGATGGCTTGCGGATCGCGGATGAAGTGGGCCAGGTTGGCGGCATCGTTTGGCAAATCGTCGGCGATGAACTTGCGCGACTTCAGGTCGCCCAGTGCGGGCCCCACCGACGTCTCAGACCCCACTACGCCCGGCACCATGTGGCAGGCGTGGCACGCGTACTGGGTGAACGCCAGGCGGCCGCGCTCCACGTCCGGTTGCGCGAACGATGGCCGCGGCGCACGCGGTTGCGCGCCTGACTGCGTGGTGATGTCCGCGTAGTCCTTCGGCGTCATCGAGGGCAGGGCGACCAGGAAGCCCACCACCGCCCAGATATCTTCTTCCGCCAGGTGGTACTGCCACGCCGGCATGCCGCTCATCTTGATACCGTGGCGCGTGATCCAGTACAGCTCATTCGGGCGCCAGCGGCGCGCCGCGTCCGACAACGGCCCGGGTACGGGCTGCATGCTCTTGCCGATATCGCCCTGCGCCACGCCCGGCGCACCATGGCACACCACGCAGTTGTCGCGGTACAGGCCGGCGCCGCGCACCACCTGCGGCTTGGCGCGGAACGCTGCCGAAGGCGCGCCGGGCGGTGTATCCGCTTCCAGCGTGATCTCTTTCGGCACCTGCACATCGCGCGCATGAAAGCTGACCGACTCCAGCAAGCCGCGTTCGAGGATCCGGTGTACTTGCGGGAAATGCGACTTGGTGGCGCTAATATTATAAAAACCACCATACAGTACCGCCAGGCCGATGATCCCGCCCACGACGCCAGCAGCCGCCAGCGTGGCGGCAACAGTGGTAAGGATGAGGCGGCGGCGGGTGTTGATCATCGATTTTCCTGGTACGAGAGGAGGCAGCGGCATGCAAGCACGCGTTCTGTTGCCTTTATGAAATTAATGTGTTTCTTGTATTATATCTATTCAATGACTAACACCGGATTGCTATCGTGCGCATGCCTGTTTATTCCCTGCTGTTGTTGTGCGCCGCCTTGCTGGCCGGCTGCGACAACGGTGACAAAGCGCCGCTCGCACCGGCCAGCGGTGACCCAGCGCGCGGCAAACTGCTGCTGGCGCAATACCACTGTGGCTCGTGCCACGCGATTGCCGAGGTGCCGGCCGCGCGCGGCGTGATCGGTCCCGCGCTCGACGGGTATGGGCGCCGCAGCTATATCGCCGGCCACGTGCCCAACGCGCCCGAGGCGCTGGCGCGCTGGATCGTCGATCCGGCCGCCATGAAGCCCGGCACCACCATGCCGGCCATGGGCGTCTCGCTCGACGATGCGCGCCACATGGCCGCCTACCTGACGGAGCTGCGATGAGCAATTTCGCACAACAGTCGGTGCTGCATCCGGCCGGACCCGATGCCGCCATCATCACGCAATTGAGCTGGATCCTGTTCATCGGCGGCACCGTGCTGTTTGTCGGCGTGATGGTGCTGTGCGCCCTGAGCCTGCGGCGTGGCGAGAAAATCCGCCCGATGTACTGGCTGCTCGGTGGCGGCGTGCTGCTGCCGCTGGTGCTGTTGTCGGCGCTGCTGGTGTTCGGCACCTGGCGCACCGTCCAACTGAGCCAGCCGTCGTCGCAGCACGCGGTCAAGATCGCCGTCATCGGCCACATGTGGTGGTGGGAGATCCGCTACAGCCACCCCGACGGGCGCGAAGACATCGTGCTGGCCAACGAGATCCGCCTGCCGGTGGGCCAGCCCGTGTACCTGGGCCTCTCCAGCGCGGACGTGATCCACAGCTTCTGGGCGCCGTCGCTGGCCGGCAAGGTGGACATGATCCCGGGCCGCGTGCACGGCATGACCTTGCAGGCCGACCGCGCCGGCGTGTATCGCGCCCAGTGCGCCGAATACTGCGGCGAGCAGCATGCGCGCATGGCACTGCACATCGTGGCGCAGCCGCCCGACCAATTCCAGGCTTGGCTGGCAGCGCAGGCGCGGCCGGCATCGACAGCCGCCAGCGCCCAGGTGGAACGCGGCCGCCGCGCCTTTGTCGAACAGCGGTGCAGCGCCTGCCACACGGTGCGCGGTGTCGATGATCCGGCCGTCGCCGTGCCCACGGTGCAGGCAGCGCAAATCAATGCACCCGACCTCACGCACTTCGGCAGCCGCCTGTACCTGGGCGCCGGCGCCCAGCCGAACAACCGCGCCAACCTGGCCGCGTGGATCGCCAACCCGCACGTGGCCAAGCCCGGCGTGCGCATGCCCGCCAGTACCGACATGGACCCCGCCACGCTCACCGCGCTGGCCGCTTACCTGGAAAGTTTGAAATGACCGCAGCAAGCGACACCATGAACGAGCTGCCCAGCTCCCTGCCACGACCGCCCGACGAGGTGGAAAAGCTCGAACGCGTGTGGCGCACGCCGCGCGGCCTGGCGTTTCTCACCACTGTCAACAACACCAATATCGGCCTGCTGTACATTGGCACCGCGCTGCTGTTCTTTGTGCTGGCCGGCATCCTGGGCCTGATGATCCGCGCCCAGCTGGCCGTGCCCGACGCCGGCCTGCTCACGCCTGCCACCTATAACCAGGTGTTCACCATGCACGGCACGGTGATGATGTTCCTGTTTGCGATCCCCGTGGTGGAGGCGATTGCCGTGTACCTGCTGCCCGGCATGCTGGGTGCGCGCGACCTGCCGTTTCCGCGCCTGTCCGCGTATGCCTTTTGGGCCTACGCCGTGGGCGGCCTCGGATTTTTCACCAGCCTGTTCGTGGGCCTGGCGCCCGATGGCGGCTGGTTCATGTACCCGCCGCTCACCAGCAAGGAGTATTCGCCGGGTCTGAACGCCGACTTCTGGCTGCTGGGGATCGGTTTTATCGAAATCTCCGCGATTGCCGGCGCCATCGAACTGATCGTCGGCATCCTGTTTACCCGTGCGCCGGGCATGACGCTCGCGCGCATGCCGGTGTATGCGTGGGCCATGCTGGTGGTGGGCGTGATGATCGTGTTTGCCTTCCCGGCGGTCATCGCCGGCACCACCCTGCTGGAAATGGAGCGCGCATTCGACTGGCCATTCTTCATTCCCGCGCGCGGCGGCGACCCGGTGCTGTGGCAGCACCTGTTCTGGTTCTTCGGCCATCCCGAGGTGTACATCATCTTCCTGCCGGCGGCCGGCATGGTATCGACCATGATCCCGGCGCTGGCCGGCACGCAGCTGGTCGGCCACAGGTCCATCGTCGCCGCGCTGGTGATCGTGGGCTTCTTCAGCTTTGCCTTGTGGGCGCATCATATGTTTACGGCCGGCCTGGGCGTGCTGGAAACCAGCCTGGTGTCTGCGGCCAGCATGGCCGTGGCGATACCGACCGGGGTGCAGGTGTTTGCGTGGCTCGCCACCATGTGGCGCGGCCAGATGCGCATGGTCGCGCCCACGCTGTTCCTGCTCGGTTTCATGTTCATCTTCGTGCTCGGTGGCCTGACCGGTGTAATGGTGGCGCTGCTGCCGTTCGACTGGCAGGCGCACGACACGTATTTCATCGTCGCCCACCTGCACTATGTGCTGATCGGCGGGCTGGTGTTCCCGATGTTCGCGGCCATGTATTACTGGATGCCGCTCATTAACGGCAACAAGCTGTCCGAAAAAGTCGGGCGCTGGGTATTCGGCATGATGTTCGTGGGGATGAATCTGGCTTTCTTCCCGATGCACATCGCCGGCCTGCTCGGCATGCCGCGCCGCGTGTACACGTACGGTACCGAGATGGGGTGGGATGGCTACAACCTGGCGTCGTCGATCGGCGCGCTGATCCTGGCGCTCGGTGTGCTGCTGTTCATCGTCGATGCGGTGCGCACGCTGCGTCTGCCCAAGGGCGACGCCGGCAACCCGTGGAACGCCGCCACCCTGGAGTGGATCCCGAACGAAGACTACGCCACCCGCAGCATCCCGGACGTGCGCTCGCACGAGCCGCTGTGGGACCGTCCCGAGCTGATGACCGAAGTGCCGGAGGGCCGGCACTGGCTGCCCGGCACCGTCACCGGCCGCCGCGAAACCATCATCACCAGCCCGATCAGTGCGCGCCCGCTGTACCTGCAAGTGCTGCCCACCGACAGCTGGTGGCCGCTGATCGCTGCCGTGGGCACGGCCGGCTTCTTCCTGCTGCTCACTATCCAGTGGACCCTGGTCTCGGCCACCTGCGGCGTGGTGGCCGTGGTGGCGATGGTGATCTGGATGTGGCAGTCGGACCGCTTGCCGATGCAGCGCACCGCCAAGGTGAGCGACACGGTGACGCTGCCGGTGGGCGCCAGCGGGCCGGCATCGCACTCGTGGTGGGGCACGATGATCATGCTGGTGGTCGATGGCACCATCTTCGCGTCGTTCCTGTTCGCCCACATTCACACCACCATGCGGCTCGACGTGTGCCCGCCGCCGGGCAGCCGCGTGCCGGACGCGATCTGGCCGCTGCTCTCGTGCAGCCTGTTGATCATTGGTTCGGCGCTGATCGAATGGACCCGCCGCAGCGACGGTAAATCTGGCATGCACCGGCTGCTCGTGCTGGTGGCGCTGGCCTGCGTGCTGGGCGCCTTTGCCGGCGACTTGCGCAGCCAGTTCCTGGCCGGTCTCGATCCGACCGCCAACGCCTGGGCGGCGACGATTGCCGCCATGCTGTCGTACCAGGGACTGCACGCGGTGGTGCTCACCATCCTTGCCGTGTATCTGATCGCACGGTCGTGGACCGGCCGGCTGTCCGCCGTCAACCGCGCCACGCTCGACAACTGCGCGCTGGTGTGGCACTACGCCACGCTGCAGGGCGTGATCATCGCGGTAGTGCTGCAAGTGCTGCCCAAGCTGATGGAGCCATGATGCGCGCCCAGGACCGTTTATTGACCCGCACTTTGACCGCCGTGCTGCCGCTGGTGATCTGGGGCGTGCATTTCTTCTTTTGCTACGCGTATGCGGCAGTGGCCTGCCAGCGCGGCGGCGACCCGGTGTGGGTGCTGGGCGCGGTGTCGGTGCTGGCGGTGGGGGCGGCAGCGCTGTTGTTCGCCCGGTCGCTGCGCCGTGTTTGCCGTCAGGGCGATGCCGCACCGGCACTGCACGACTGGGCCACGCTGGTGACGGCCGCGCTGTCGCTGGTGGCCATCGTGTGGACGTGCGTGCCGATGCTGATGGTCGAGATGTGTTCGGGGCCCGCGTCGGTCTGAGTGCTACTTGAGGTAGCCGCGCACGATGCGATCGAGTTCGCCGCTGCGTTTGAGGCTGTCGATGGCGGTATCGAACTGGCGCACGAAGTCGGCCTTGAACGGGAAGCGTCCCTGGTCGCGGTTGGTGTAGCCGAGATAGCCGTTCTTCACCGCGATCACTGCTGCTTCCACCACCTCGGCCTGGCCGGCGCGGTCGTTGATGCGGCCTTCGGCCTTGAGCTGGCGCATGGTCCACGCGATCGAATAGCGGTCGTTGATGTAGCAGTCGATACGGCCCAGCTTTAGTTTGAGGATGTTGGTGGCGCTGTCGCGCGCTTCGGACACCCGCATGCGGCCATCGCGCACCGCCTGGTCGAACGCTTCGCCGCCGACGATGAAGCCGGAATTGTTGCCGATGGTGAGACCATAAAAATCTTCGGGCCAGCGCGTGCGGCCGCGGCCTCCCAGCAGGTCCTTGCGGCAAAACGCCACCACGTGTTCCTCGTAGAGCGGGCGCGAATAGGGCCAGGTCCACGGTTCGTCCTTGGTGTTCATGTACGGCGGATACAGCGCAAAGCCGGCACCCGACTGCAGCAGCGCCATGCCGCGCTTCCACGGCACCGGCTTGATATCGACCTTGTAACCTTGCATGCGCGCCAGCGCGGCCTTCACGATTTCGTGATACAGGCCGGCGGCTTTGCCATCCTTGTCGTAGGAATAGGGCGGGTAGCCGGCATCGGCATAAATGGTGACCGGGATGTCGGCCGCGCGCGCCACGCCGCCGGCCAGCAGCGCGGCTGCGAGGGAAAGTCGAAAAATACGCATGCCGCCGGTTTGCATCATGGATCGTTGAGAGCGTGACGAACCGGTATACTACCGCCTTTTGTTTCATTGCCCTCACAACCATTGCCCAGCATGTCCAGAGAATCACGCCTGCCGCCCCGAAAATTCATCGACACGCCCGAAGAGGCACTGGCCAGAAAGCACGCGCGCGAGCTGAAAGACGCCCAGGTGCGCGGCGTGCCGTCGATCGATGAAATGCGCCACGCCATCCGCCGCGTGAGCCGCGATCTGCCCGCGATCACGGAAGTGCCGCGCTATGGCCATCTCGACGCAGCGGCCTTCCGCGCCCGTGCCGCGCAAGGGCTGCCATTCCTGATCACGGGCGTGGTGGACCGCTGGCCGCTGTGCCGCCTTACGCCGGAGCAGCTGCGCGAACAATATGGCGACGTGCCGGTACGCGCCCGCGTGGGCGACTACATCGCCAACGCCTTTGCCGCCGACCGCCCGATGCGCGACATGACCATGCGCGAATACCTCGATATCTCGCTGGCTGGCGCCGACGATTTGCCGCCCTATGTTGGCAACCTCGAACTGCGGGAATTGAACAGCATGTGCCACTGGCCCGGCTACTTCCAGAAAATGGGACCGCCGCGTTTCTGGCTCGGCCCCGTGCGCACCATGACGCCGCTGCACTGCGACTACGACGATAACGTGTTCGCGCAAATCTGGGGCACCAAGCGCATCTACCTGGCGCCGCCGCACCATGACGAATTCCTGTACCCGAAGGAAGCGAACGCCATCCTGTTCGGCTCCCCGTTCGACCCCGAAGCGCCCGATTACGACCGCTACCCGCTGGCGCGCCAGGCCAACTGCGTCGAAGTGATCGTCAACCCCGGCGACATGCTGTTCGTTCCCGCCGGCTGGTACCACCAGGTGCGCGCGCTGACGTTCTCGCTGTCCTCCAACCACTGGGCGCGCGGCGTCCCGTACTCCCTCACCTGACCCAACTTCAGGGGTCAGAACTTCAGGGGTCAGAACTTCAGGGGTCAGAGAACTTCAGGGGTCAGTGCCGACATTCGGACATTTTTGAACTTTTCCGTTGTTGTTAGCTTCAACAAAAAAGTTCCGCGATGTCCGAATGTCGGCACTGACCCCGAAGTTAGCGGTGGTGGTGGTGGGTGAAGAATTGCCAGATGGTTTCGTTGGCGTCGACGGTGGTGGTGGTTTTGCCGATTGGCAGGCCGATGTTGAAGGGATCGGCGCCGGGCCAGGTGTGGCCGCCGTCGCGGATCGTGGCCAGGGCGACGCGCTGGTGGCCATTGCTCTGTTCTTGCCAGCTGACGTCGGCGCCGATCTCGACCGGTGTGGCGGTGCCTGCGGCGATGCCGTTGCGCTCGAGCCAGTAGGTGTAGGTCGCCTCGGCTGACAGGTAGCCGGCCGGCTTGCCGGCGTAGGCCACCACCTGGTCGGCAGTGCCGTGCAGCTGCAGTACGCCTATTTTTCCTTTGCCGGTGTGATGGGCAATGACCGGTTCGGGCATCGGCGCACCGACCGAGGCGACAGCCGCGAACAGTTGCGGCAGTTCGGCGGCGATGCGCAGGGCGAAGAAGCCGCCGCGCGACAGGCCGGTGGCGTACACGCGCCGGTCATCGACGCGGTAGTCCTGCTTGAGCTTTGCCAGCAGCGCCTGCGTATAGCCGATATCGTCGGGACCGTCCAGGTACGACATGCCGAAGCCCACGTTCCAGTCCTGCTTGACGCCTGCCGGATACACCACGATGAACTGGTGGCGGTCGGCGGCGCGGTTCATCTGCGTGTACAGCATCTGCTCGGCCATGGTCATGCCGCTGCCGTGGAAATTGAACACGACCGGGTAGGATTTTTGCGGCTGCCGGTCGTACGATGGCGGCGTGTAAACCAGGTAGCGGCGCTTTTCGTCCTTGTGCACCAGCGACTTGACCTGGGCCAGCGCGGCGGCGGGGACGGTGGTGCAGGCGATCAGCAACAGGCTGACGAGAATTTTCATGTGCGACTCCGGCTGTTGGGTGGAGGTCGCAGCATGCAGGGGCGCTGGTGAAATGCCGGTGAAATTTTCCGTATTTTTTAAATGGTTGGCGTGATGGTCACGCGGTAGCCGTCTTCCACCGCGTCGAAAGCGATCTGCCACCGCATCGCCGCCGCAATGCGCAGCAGCAGGTGCTGGCCGTGGCGGAAACCGTGCGTGGATGCCGGTTGTTGCGGCGCCACCGTGTTGACGATGGCGAGCGTGCCGTCCGCGAACGCCAGTTGCAGGCGGCAGCCGGCGCCGCCGTGGAAGACGGCGTTGCGCAGGCAGTTGTCGAGCAGAAGGCCGCACAGGTGGCGGTTGCCTGTTGCTGGCAGCCGTTCCGGCAGTGCCAGCACCAGGCCAGCTGTGTCCCAGCCCTCGTCCTCGACCAGGCGCAGCAACCGCTCTTCGCTCAGGGCGCGCAGATCGAAGGTCTCGGCAGCGATGTGTTCTGCGCGCGCCAGCGCGAACAGCACGTCAACAGTAGCGCGCATTTCCGATACTCCTTCGCGTAACTGTTCCGCGTCGGCGCTGCCAATTGCAGCGCTGGCGCCAGCCGCAGCCCCGACGCCAGCGTTACCACCGGCGAACGCACCGGCACCGGCACCACCGCTGCGCGACAGCGCGTTCTGCATCACGGTCAGCGGCGTGCGCAATTCGTGCCCCACGTCGCGCGTAAAATCGGTTTCGCGTTGCAGCGCCGCGTGCAGGTCGCCGATGGTGGCGCCCAGCCTGTCGGCCAGGTAGCCGATTTCGTCGCGCCGGCCGCTGGCGCTGAACCGGACCGCCTTACCTGGCGCTGCTACCGATGCGGCGCGCACCTCCTGCGCCAGCACCTGCAACGGCGCCACCAGCCTGCGTGACAGCAGGTAGGCCAGCAGCAGCGCCAGCGCCAGCAATCCGAGCGCCACGGTGGTGAGCAAGCCGCCCACTTCCTGGAACAGCTTGGCCACCACCAGCAGCGGACCGACATCGGCCACCAGGTACAGCCGTTGCCCACCGCCGGGCGTGCGCAGATCCAGCGTGCGCAGGTGGTAGTGGGGACCGGTGTCGGTGGATATTTCGGCGCGCTGGAACCCGGCCGTCACTGCGCCTTCCACCTCGGGCGGCAAATCCGCCACGCTGCGATAGACGCGGATGAGCGTCAAATCCGGCGGCTTGACTTCGCCATGCTGGCGGAAGTGCACGGTGATGCCGTCGGCCTCGCGCGCCAGCAGGCGATCGACCAGCATGTCCTCGGTGACGTAGGAAATCACCAGCGCCAGTCCCGTGTAGCCCACGCAGATCAGCACCGTGAAGCCGGCCAGCGCGGCAAACAGGCCGTGGCGGATCGACCTAAACATGGTCGCCGCTTGCCAATGCCAGGCGGTAACCGAGTTGCGGAATCGTGACGATCAGGTCCGGCGCGCCGGCCAGGTCGAGTTGCTTGCGCAGCGCGTACAGGTGCGATTTCAGCGCGTCGCTGTCCGGCGGATCGTCGCCCCACAGCGCGTGGATCAGCGTCGAGCGGCCCACCGCATGCGGGTAAGCGTCGCATAACAGGGACAGTACGCGGAAGCCGGTTTGCGTGAGCGCCACCGGCGCGCCGTGGCACAGCGCGCGCCGCTCGCGCAGGTGCAGCGTGAGCGGGCCGATCGTGGTTTGCTGGTCGCGGT
Source organism: Duganella zoogloeoides (assembly GCF_034479515.1). Classification (NCBI taxonomy): domain Bacteria; kingdom Pseudomonadati; phylum Pseudomonadota; class Betaproteobacteria; order Burkholderiales; family Oxalobacteraceae; genus Duganella; species Duganella zoogloeoides. The sequence continues at coordinate 3,284,287 of NZ_CP140152.1, read as the reverse complement.
GCAACGCGTTGCGGCGGGCCAGCGCTTCGCAGCGCAGCGCCAGTTCGCGCAGGTCGAACGGTTTTGTCAGGTAATCGTCGGCGCCGCCGTGAAAGCCGCGCGCCTTGTCCTCGAACGCGTCGCGCGCGGTGAGCATCAGCACCGGCACATTGCGCGCCGCCCGCGCCTTGATGGCGCGGCATACTCCCAGGCCATCGATGTCGGGCAGGTTGAGGTCGAGCAGGACCACGTCATAGATGTTACTGGTCGCCAGGTCGATGGCCAGCGCGCCGGTGGCGGCGTGGTCGGCCTGCCACGCCAGCCCGTCGAGAAATGCCACGATCTGGCGCGCGATGGTCGGGTGGTCTTCGACGACCAGGATGGACAGGGCAGCGTGGCGCATGGTGGCATGGAAGTGACAGCGATGGCGCGATGATATCCTGACATCGCACGGCGTTGATAAATTTGCCGTTTTGATACTGAAAGCAATCTTTTCATCGCTACCAAAACGTTAAACCAGTCTCATGTTTGTGGCGAGGTATGTGCGCTGACTAACATTGCTAGCACGTTTCGAGCCGGAAAGCTATTGGACAAGCGCACTTTTTCTTGCTATAATTGATGCATATTTACAACAGCTGTAACAGGTAGCACCTTCCGCTACACACTGCATTTCACCTCAAGCGTGAAACGCAACCATGGGCCCTCCGCCCGTATCAGGACTAACCGGCGCCATGCCGCAACGGCGTCCGCCCCCTACACGTCACTTGCTTGCGTGCGCCTTGCGCCGCGACATCGCCGACGGAATTCGCTTCGAATTCGCACTATCGCAACATATACGCCGCCGCAGCCGTATGGCTTGCAGCGTTTCATCCATTCGTTTCATCGAGGGAGAACCACGACGTGGCTAAACAAATTATTATCGATCATGTATTCAAGGTCTTCGGCGACCAGCCCGACGCAGCACTGGCCCTGGTCCGCCAGGGCGCCAGCAAGCAGGACATCCTGGCCCAAACCGAATGCACGATTGGCGTATTCGACGCCACCTTTACCATCGAAGCCGGCGAGATTTTCGTCATCATGGGCCTGTCCGGCTCCGGCAAATCGACGCTGGTGCGCATGCTCAATCGCCTGATAGAGCCCACCGACGGCCGCATATTGATCGACGGCAACGACATCAACACGCTGCCCGACAAGGAGCTGCGCGCGCTGCGGCGCAAGGATATCAGCATGGTATTCCAGTCGTTTGCGCTGCTGCCGCAGATCACGGTGCTGGAAAATACCGGCTTCGGCATGGAGCTGGCCGGCATTCCGAAGGACGAGCGCAATGCCGCTTCCCTGCAGGCGCTCGAACAGGTCGGCCTGGCCGGCTACGGCGCCAGCTACCCGGACGAGCTGTCGGGCGGCATGCAGCAGCGCGTGGGCCTGGCCCGTGCACTCGCGTGCGATCCGTCGATCCTGCTGATGGACGAAGCGTTTTCCGCGCTCGATCCGATCATGCGCACCGAGATGCAGTCGGAACTGCTGCGCCTGCAGCAGATCAAGCGCCGCACCATCGTCTTCATTTCGCACGATCTCGATGAAGCGATGCGCATCGGCGACCGCGTGGCCATCATGAAGGACGGCCACGTGGTGCAGGTAGGCACGCCCGAGGAAATCCTGCGCAAGCCCGCCAACGATTACGTGCGCAACTTCGTGCGCGGCGTCGATGCGGCGGCCGTGTTCAAGGCCGGCGACATTGCCCGCAAGAGCCAGATCGTGGTGTCGGAATCACCCACGCGCGGCTCGCGCGCCGCGCTGTCGATGCTGGAAGAGCAGGACCGCGCCTACGCCTACGTGGTCAGCCCGCAGAAAAAATACCTGGGCGTGGTATCGGCCGACTCGCTGCGCACCGCGCTCGACGGCCATGTCGGCCCGCTCGGCCTGGCCCATGCCTACCTGCCCGACGTGCCGACCATCGATGCCGATGAACCGGTGGCCGGCCTGTTCGGCCAGGTGGCGCAGCTGCCGTATGCCGTTCCCGTGGTCGCCAACGATGGCAACTTCCGCGGCGCCATCAGCAAGACCACCTTGCTGAAGTTTCTCGACCGCGACACGCCACCGATTGCAGAACCACAAGCACAGAAAGGACAAGCATGAAAGCAGATAACCTCGCACATACCGCGGTCGCCGCCGATGCAGCTCACACCGCACAGCCGGCAGTAGAGCAGGCCGCGCAGGTCAACCCGTGGCTGCCGCAGCCACCGACCGATACCTCGTGGCTTGACGCTGCCGGGCCAGCTGCGGAACCGGCGCACGCCACCGGCTTCCACGTGTCGCAAATCTTCGACGGCTCGCTGCCGCTCGAGTCCTGGATCAACCAGGGCCTGGGCTGGGTGGTCGCCAACTTCCGGCCGTTCTTCCAGGCCGTGCGCGCGCCAATCGACGCGACCCTGACCGGTGTCAGCGACGTGCTGCTGGCCGCGCCGGCGCTGGCGGTGATCGCCATTGTGGGCGTGCTGGCCTGGCAGTTCACCAGCCGCGCGCTGGCGATTGGCACCGTGCTGGCGCTGCTGGTCGTGTCGATGCTGGGCATCTGGCCCGAGGCGATGATTACCCTGTCGCTGGTGCTGACCTCATTGGCGTTCTGCCTATTGATCGGCTTACCGCTGGGGATATTCCTGGCCAGCAGCGACCGCGCGCAGAACCTGCTGCGTCCTTTACTGGACGCGATGCAGACCACGCCAGCTTTCGTCTACCTGGTGCCGGTGGTGATGTTGTTCGGTATCGGTAACGCTCCCGGCGTCATCGTCACCATCATCTTCGCCTTGCCGCCGCTGGTGCGCCTGACCAACCTCGGTATCCGCCAGGTGCGTCCCGACCTGATTGAAGCGGCGCGCGCCTACGGCGCTTCGCCATGGCAGCTGCTCACCCGCGTGCAGTTCCCGCTGGCGATGCCGTCGATCATGGCCGGTATCAACCAGTCGCTGATGCTGTCGCTGTCGATGGTGGTGATCGCCTCGATGATCGCGGTAGGTGGCCTGGGCCAGATGGTATTGCGCGGCATCGGCCGCCTCGATATGGGCCTCGCTACCGTCGGTGGCCTGGGCATCGTGCTGCTGGCCATTACGCTCGACCGCCTGACCCAGGCGATGGGCCAGCCGCGCCGCGGCGTGCGCCACTGGTACCAGACCGGCCCGGCCGGCCTGGTGATGCGCCTGGTGCGCCGCGATCCGGCGCCAACGCCGGCGCCGACCCAGGATGCAGCGCCAGCGCAGCTGGCCACACAATAAGAAAGGAACTCCATGAATCAAGTCGCACAGTTCAAAGAAACCCGCAAATCGCAACGCAAGTTCCAATGGCTCTCGTTCCTGGGCATTGCCGCCATGGTGCTGGGCACCAGCCTGGCCATGGCGCAAACGCCTGCCACCGACCTGCCCGGCAAGGGCATCAAGGTGCAGGCGCTGCAAAGCTCGATTGCGGAAGAAACCTTCCAGACCATGCTGGTCGAGCGGGCGCTCGAAAAACTTGGCTACGAAATGCAGCCGATCAAGGAAGTCGAATATCCGACCGCGCACATCGCCATCGCCAACGGCGACGCCACCTTCCTGGCCGTGCACTGGGACCCGCTGCACAAGGACTACTACGACAATGCCGGCGGCGATGCCAAGCTGATGCGCGTGGGCCAGTACGCCGGTCCTGCCGCCCAGGGATACCTGATCGACAAGGCCACGGCCGACAAGTACAACATCACCAATATCGACCAGCTGCGCGATCCCACCCTGGCCAAGCTGTTCGACCATGACGGCGACGGCAAGGCCGATCTCACCGGCTGCAATCCGGGCTGGGGCTGCGAGGCGATGATCGAAAACCACATGGACGCCTACAAGCTGCGCGAAACCGTGCAGCACGTGCAGGGCAGCTACTCGGCGCTGATCGCCGACACCATCGGCCGCTACCAGCGCGGCGAGTCGATCCTGTACTACACCTGGACGCCGTACTGGGTCAGCGGCGTGCTGGTGCCGGGCAAGGACGTGGTGTGGTTGCAGGTACCGTTCTCGTCCAACCCGGACAAGACCAATACCCGCATGGACGACGGCAGCGACTACGGTTTCGCGGTCAACACCACGCGCATCGTGGTCAACCGCGCCTGGGCCGGCAAAAATCCAGCCGCACTCAAATTGTTCGAAGTGATGCGTTTGCCGATCGCCGACATCAACGCCCAGAACGAACGCATGCGCACCGGCGAAAATACCCAGGCCGACATTGCCCGCCATGCGGCCGGCTGGATCAAGTTCCATCAGCAGCAATTCGACGGCTGGCTGGCCGAGGCGCGCGCCGCCGCCAGTCACTGATCGACAAACCGGGCGACATGGATTATTATTGGGAATAATTCTCATTCACATATAATCTGGTATGCCCGGTGTCAACCCTGTCGAAGCGCTGTATCTCGATCACCACGCCTGGCTGCGCGGCTGGATCAACCGGCGTCTCGACAACCGCAGCGAGGCGGCCGACCTGGCCCACGATGCCTTTGTCAGCGTGATCAAGGCGGGGCAGGCCGCCGACATCCGCGAGCCGCGCCCCTTCCTGGCGACGATCGCGCAGCGCCTGCTGGCGCATCGCCACCGCCGCCACGTGCTGGAGGCAGCCTATCTCGAAGCCCTGGCGGCGCTGCCCGAAGCGCTGGCGCCATCTCCCGAAGAACGCTTGCTGGCGCTCGAAGCGCTGCAACAGATCGACCGCGCGCTCGACGGTTTGCCGGCGCCGGTGCGCGAAGCCTTCCTGCTGGCCCAGTTCGAGGGCCTGACCTACGACCAGATCGCGCAGCGCCTGCAGGTGTCCGCCAGCTCGGTCAAGCAGTACCTTACCCGCGCCAACCGCCAGTGCCTGTTCGCGCTGCCCGCATGATGGGCAGCAGTGACGTCCCGCTGGCTGGCGGCCAGCCGATCAGCGCTGCCGCCGCCGACGGCGCGGCCGAATGGCTCACCACCTTCATGTCCGGTGCGGTCGAGGAAACCGACCGCGCGCGCTGGCGCCAGTGGCGTGCCGAACACCCTGACAACGACCGCGCCTGGCTGCACCTCGAGGCGGTGTGCGCGCGCCTGCAAGGCTTGCATGGCAACGGCGCCTACCGGGCGCTGTCAGCGCCAGATGGCGGCCAGACCAGCCACGCCGGCCGGCGCCGGGCGCTGGCGCTGCTGGCCGGCGTTGGCGTGGCAGGTGTCGCCGGCTGGCATCTGCACCGCTCCACTGTCTTGCAGTCGCTGGTGGCCGACCTGCGCACCGGCGTTGGCGAGCGCCGCACCTGGACGCTCGACGACGGCACCCGCCTGGTCCTCAACACCGCCAGCGCGGTCGATGTGCGGTTCGACAGCAACCAGCGTTTGCTAGTGCTGGTGGCCGGCGAAATCTGCGTGGTTACCGGCCACGCCGATGGCGATCGGCGGCCGTTTACCGTGCAAACCGCACAGGGCAGGGTACGTGCGCTGGGCACTGCCTTCACCGTACGCCAGCGCGACGGCCGCACCGACGTGGTGGTGCAGCACGGCGCGGTGGCGCTGGCGCCGACGAAGGCTGTGCCGCTGGTGCTGGGGGCCGGCCAACGCACGTGGTTCTCGTCGGGCCAGGCCGCCCCGCCGGTGGCTGCCGGCAGCGACGATATCGCCTGGACCCTGGGCAGCCTGGTGGCCGACGACATGCGCCTGGCCGATTTTCTCGCTGAACTGGGGCGCTATCGGCGCGGCGTGCTGCGCTGCGATCCCGCCGTGGCCGACCTGCGCTTCTCGGCCGTCTTCCCGTTACAGGACACCGACCGCATCCTCGCCATGCTGCCCAATTCGCTGCCGGTACGGGTGCGGCTGCATACGCGGTATTGGGTGTCGGTGCAAGCCGATCCTGCGCACGCCCCGAAAAAATAATGCACTTTTTTCTGCCCGGTTGACGATCTCGCGGCACTCATAGACAAGCACATCGCTTCTAATTGTCCGGGGATACCTTATGCAGAACAAAAACATGCTCTTTCCGATCGCAGGCCCGATCGCCTGTGCGGTCGCCTTGCTGGTCTCCATGCCGGTCCAGGCGCAAACACCGCCCGCGCAATCGGTTCAACAGGATTATCAAATCGCCGCCGGCGCGCTCGGTCCCGCGCTGCGCAGCTTTGCCATGCGCGCCGGCGTGGCGCTCACGTTCACCGCCGACCAGACCGATGGCAAGCGCACCGCCGGCTTGCGCGGCGCTGTCGGGGTGCCGGATGGCTTTGCGCGACTGCTCGAGGGAACGGGCCTTGACGTGGTCCGATTGGACAATGGCGGCTACGTACTGCGCGCCGCGCCACCGGCAGCCGATGCCACCACGCTGCGTGCGGTGACCGTCAGCGCTGCCGTCTCGCCGGTGACCGAGGGTTCCGGCTCGTACACGGCAGCTGCCGCCAGCACCGCCACCCGCATGGCGCTGTCGCTGCGCGAGACGCCGCAATCGGTCAGCGTGCTTACCCGCCAGCAGATCGAGGACCAGGGCCTGGTATCGCTCGACGATGCCGTGATGGCGATCACCGGCCTGGTGGCGCAGAAGGGCTACTACGCCGGCAATTCCGGCAGCTTCAGCGCGCGCGGTTTTCCGATCACGAACATGATGCTTGACGGCCTGCCCACCAGCATGGGCGCCAACGGCACCTTCAATGCCGACAACGCCGACCTGGTGATTTACGACCGGGTGGAGTTGGTGCGCGGCGCCAATGGCCTGACCAGCGGCAGCGGCAATCCGTCGGCCACCCTCAACCTGGTGCGCAAGCGCCCGACCGCGCAGCGCCAGGCCACGGCGACTGCCAGCATCGGTCGCTGGAACGACGTGCAATTGCAGTTCGACGCGGCTGGCGCCCTCAACGACGCCAAGTCTGTGCGCGGCAGGGTGGTGGTGGCGGGCCAGGACCAGGACCAGTTTTACGACGTGGCGCACGACCGCACCAGGCAGCTGTACGGCATCGTGGAAGCCGATATCGCACGCGATGCCACGCTCACTCTCGGCGCGCACTACCGCCGCATGAACAACGACGGCGGTTCCCAGGGCCTGCCGACCAGGGATAACGGCGACCAGCTTGGCCTGCCGCGCTCGGCCAACCTCAGTAACGCCTACGACTTCTGGGACCAGACCGACAAGACCGTGTTTGCCGAAATCGACCAGCGCTTCGACAACGGCTGGAGAGCCCGGCTGGCGGCCACCCGCAAGTGGCAGGACCTGGACATGGCCTTCACGTCGCTGGGCGGCAGCGAGAGCCGCTACACCCACAACACGCAGGTCTATGGCCTCAACAACGTGCAAAGCAGCTTCGATGCGATGGCGGGCGGGCCGTTCGTGCTGCTGGGCCGCAAGCACGAGATGACGGTGGGACTGAGTCGCCGCAAGGCTGTCAACAACAACTTCGGCGACTGGGGCGTGCGCGCCACGCCGCTGCCGTTCGATCCGTTCAACTGGAACGCGTATGCGGCTGCGCAGCCCACGCCCAACCTGCAGCGCTGGGGCCTGGGCAGCACACTGCGCGAGACCGGTGCGTACGGTTCCGCGCGGTTCAGCATCACCGATCCGCTGGCCGTCATCGTCGGTGCGCGTTCGAGCTGGTACGACTACACCAACGACCGCGCCGGCACCGGCTACAAGGTCACGCGCGAAATCACGCCGTACGCCGGCCTGGTATACGACCTGAACGCCATTCACTCGCTGTACGCCAGCTGGACCGAGATCTTCCAGCCGCAAAGCGGCGTCGATGCGCGCGGCGACCTGCTCAAGCCTCTCACCGGCACCAACTACGAGGCGGGCGTGAAAGGCGAGTATTTCGGCGGCCTGCTCAACGCCAGCGCGGCGGTGTTCGACATCCGCCAGGAAAACCGGCCCATGACCGACCGCAGCGGCCCGTCGCCATGCCCGAGCACCGGCAGCACGTTCTGCACGCGCGCCGCTGGCGAGGTGGAAAGCCGTGGGATCGAATTCGAAGTGAGCGGCGAGATCACGCCGGGCTGGCAGGCCAGCGCCGGCTACACGTACGTGGAGGCCAAGTTCAAGCGCGACACAGACGCCACCAACAACGGCAAGCTGTTCGACCCGGACCTGCCGCGCCACCAGCTCAAGGTAGCCACCAGCTACCGGTTGCCGGGCGACTTGCAGCGCTGGCGGGTGGGTGGTTCGCTGTACGCGCAAAACAGCATCTTCTCGTCGGACGACAGCAATATCCGCCAGGGCGGCTACACCTACGTGGGCCTGCACGCCGGCTACCAGTTTTCCGAGCAGCTCAGCGTGCGCCTGAATGTCAACAACGTGTTCGACAAGACCTACTACCAGGGTATCGGCTGGACCACCGGCGGCAATATGTACGGCACGCCGCGCAATGCCACGGTGACCTTGCAGTACAAGCTGTAATTCCTCAACCCCTCAGCGCCTGGCAAGGCCTTCAGGGCGAGACGCCGCAACGCAGCCATGGGGGCGTTGTCAGGCGCTGAGCTCCTCGCCGCGCCCGCCATGCAGCTTGCTGATGGCCAGCGCGGCGGCGGAAGTGCGGGTCTCCACGCCCAGTTTGACGAACACGTGCTCGAGGTGCTTGTTCACGGTGCGCGGGCTGGTACCGAGGATTTCGCCGATGTCGCGGTTGGTCTTGCCCTTGACCAGCCAGTTCAACACCTCCGATTCGCGCTGCGTCAGTTTGAAGGCCGCCATCAGTTTTTCGATCTGGGCCGCGTCCGATTCCTCGCGCAGCACGATCATCCATTGTTCGTCCTCGCTGTACTCGGCCGCCGAAAAAATCAGGCGGCGCGCGCCGCGCAGTAAAGTCAGCGGCGGGTGCGCCTGGCCTTTCGCATGCGCTGCCTGGGTGGCAGCGAGCCACTCGGGCAATTCCTTTTCCACCGCGTAGCCCTGCATCAGCGTGCGCGCCAGCGGGGTTTGCCAGACGATCTTGCCATCGTGCGGCGACATGGCAATCACCGCGTTGCCGAAGGCGTCGAGCGCACTGCGGGCCTGGTCCATCAGCCGCGCGGTCTGGCGGTGGGCGGCGATGCGCGCCAGGACTTCGCTGGTGCGCACCGGCTTGGTCACGTAGTCGTTGCCGCCGGCCTCGAAGGCGGCCACCACGTGCTCGGACTCGGTCAGCCCCGTCATGAACACGACCGGAATGTGGCGCGTGGCCAGGTTCGCTTTCAGGCGGCGGCAGGTCTCGAAACCGTCCATGCCGGGCATCATGGCGTCGAGCAGGATGATGTCCGGCTGCGCCTCGGCCGCGCGCACCAGGGCCACTTCGCCGCCGTTGGCCACAAGCACGGTGTAGCCCGATTCGTCGAGGGCGTCGTGCAGCACGGCCAGGTTCTCGGGCACGTCGTCCACCACAAGGACGATGCCCGGTGCAGCAGGATTAAAGTTCATGGTCTTTGCTCTTTCGGATAAAGTCTGCCATCAGGTCCAGCTGGAAGCGCGCGGCGTGGCCGCGCAGGATGTCGGTGAAGGCGCGGTAGCGCGGATCGAGCGCATCGATCTCGTCGAGCCGCGCCTTGATGCCGCGCACATAGCCGATGCGTACCAGTTCGGCCAGCGCGGACAGGTGTTCGTCCGGCGGCAGCACCAGCGCCGCTGACGGCGGTGGCGCGGCCGGCGCCTCCGGTTCGTGGGTCCATTCCAGCGCCAGGCGGCGGCCGATCCAGTCGAGCAGCTCGGCGATATTGACCGGTTTGACGATGAAGTCGTCGGCGGTGATGCCGGCCGCGTTGTCCATGCCCTTGTCGAACGCATTGGCCGAGACGATGGCAATCGCCGCCTGCGAGTTGTGCCGGCGGCGCAGCACGTAGCTGGTCTCCCAGCCGTCCATGCCCGGCATGGCCAGGTCCATCAGCACCACGTGCGGCTCGAACGAGGCGTGCAGGTCGATACCTTCCAGGCCCGACGCGGCCTGCGCCACTTCGAAGCCCAGCGGCGCGAGAATGTCGACCAGCAGTTCGCGGTCCACCTGCTCGTTATCGACCACCAGCACCCGCCGGCGCGGCCCGAGGTAGCCGTTGCGCTGGCGCGGCGGCGCCAGGGTCTCCGCCAGCGCCTTGCCGGCCACGTGCACGCTGGGCAGAAACAGCCGCACGTGGAAGGTGCTGCCCGCGCCAACGGTGCTGCGGATGCGCATCTCGCCGCCCATCAGTTGCGTGAGCATGCGCGAAATCGGCAGACCCAGGCCCGTGCCGCCCGCGTTGGCCTGGGCGCTGGCGCTGCCGCGTGTAAACGGCTCGAAGATGTGGTCGAGTTCTTCCTGCAGGATGCCGGGGCCGGTGTCCTCGATTTCGAACGAGGCGATTTCGCGCGCGTAGCGCAGCCGCATCACCACGCCGCCCTCGCTGGTGAACTTGACCGCGTTGCCGAGCACATTGATCAGGATTTGCCCGAGTCGCTTGCGGTCGGCGCGCACCACGCGCGGCAGGGCGCCGGTCACCTCGTAGCGGAAAGTGAGGCCCTTGTTGGCGGCCTGCAGTTCGAACATGCGCACCAGCTGGCCGATAAATTCGGGGAAGTCGATTTCGCGCGTGGCAAACGTCAGCTTGCCGCCCTCGATGCGGGCGATGTCGAGCGTGCCTTCGATCAGCGACAGCAAGTGTTCGCCGCTGCTGCGGATCACGCGCACGGCCTGCTGGCGGTGGGCTGGAATCGCGGGGTCGTTGTCGAGCAGCTGGGCGTAGCCAAGGATGCCGTTCAATGGCGTGCGGATCTCGTGGCTGATGCCGGCGATGTAACGGCTCTTGGCCTCGTTGGCCTGCTCGGCGGTCTTGCGGGCTTCCTCGGCGATCTTGCGTGCCTGCTGCAGCTGGGCGTCGGTCTCGTTGTGCAGCGTGATCTCGCGCGTGAGCAGGCCGGTCTGGCGGTTCGATTCTTCCTGCGCCACGCGCCGGCTTTCGCTGGTGAGCACCAGCCACCACGCGACAATGCCCGACGCCAGCAGCAGCGCCGCAAACACCTTGACGAACGCCAGGCGCAGTTGCGGCAGCAGCGCCGCATCGGCGGCCGACAGCACCGACTGTTCGTGATAGTAGATCAGCCCCAGCAGCGCCCCCAGGAACAGCACCGTGACGATCATCAGCAGCAGGTAGTGTCCGAGGCCGTTGCTCAGGTAGCGCCAGGTCGCTTGCGGCAGCATGGCGCGCATCGCCTGCTGCCACTGGGCCGATACGCGCGCGTGCGGCTTGCAGGCGTCGTTGCAGCGCGCATCGAGGCAGCAGCACAGCGAGCAGATCGAACCCTGGTAGGCCGGGCAGTGCGCCATGTCCTCCGATTCGTATTCCTTTTCGCAGATCACGCAGGTGCGGGAATGGACGTGGGGCGCCGGGCGCGCAACGTAGTACTTGCCGCGCGTGGCCAGCGCGATCAGCGGCGAGGTGATCAACGCGGTCACCAGCGCGATGAAGGCGGAAAACGCCTGCGCCTGCACGCCAAAGGCGCCCATGAACGCCGCCACTGACAGGATCGAGGCCAGCACCATCGCTCCCACGCCCACCGGGTTGATGTCGTACAGGTAGGCGCGGCGGAACTCGATACCCCTGGGGCTCAGGCCCAGCGGCTTGTTGATCACCAGGTCGGCCACCACGGCGGTAATCCACGAGATGGCGATGTTCGAGTACAGGCCCAGCACCTGGTCCAGCGCCTGGAACACGTCGAGCTCCATCAAGAGCACGGCAATCAGGGCGTTGAACACGGCCCACACCACGCGGCCCGGGTGGCTGTGCGTGAGGCGCGCAAAAAAATTCGACCACGCCAGCGAGCCGGCATAGGCGTTGGTCATGTTGATCTTGACCTGCGAGATCACCACCAGCACGGTGGTGGCCAGCAGCGCCAGTTGCGGATGGTCGAATACCAGAGCGAAACCGTTCAGGTACATATGGGTGGGATTGACCGCTTCCTCGAGCGGCACGGCGGCGCGGATGGCCAGGAACGCCAGCAGCGCGCCTCCGAGCATCTTGGCAATGCCGAGCAGGATCCAGCCCGGACCGGCGATCAGCACGCCAAAGTGCCAGCGCCACCGGTTCTCGGCCGTCCTGGGTGGCATGAAGCGCAGGAAATCGACCTGCTCGCCGATCTGCGTGATCAGCGCCACGCCCACCGCCGTGGCGGCGCCGAAGGCCAGCATGTTGAAGTGGCCGTGCTGGCCATCGCGGCCGGCGTAGTCGAACAGCTGCGGCAGCAATTCGGGCTGCTTGTGCAGGATGGCGATGAACGGCAGCGCCATCAGGATCAGCCACACCGGCTGCGTCAGCATCTGGATGCGGCTGATCAGGGTCACGCCGTGGGTCACCAGCGGAATCACCACCAGCGCGCTGACCATGTATCCGAGGTAAAGCGGCAGCCCGAAATACAGTTCCAGCGCGTAGGCCATGATGGCCGCCTCCAGCGCGAACAGGATGAACGTGAACGACGCATACACGAACGACGAGATGGTCGAACCGATGTAGCCGAAGCCGGCGCCACGGGTGAGCAGATCCATGTCCACGCCGTAGTTGGCGGCGTAGTAGCTGATGGGCAGGCCGGTGGCAAAGATGATCAGGCCCACGGCCAGGATCGCCCACAGCGCGTTGATGAAGCCGTAGTTGACGGCGATGGTGCCGCCGATGGCTTCCAGCACCAGGAAGGAGATAGCGCCGAACGCGGTGTTCGAGACGCGGAACACCGACCAGCGCCGGAACGAACGCGGCGTGTAGCGCAGCGCGTAGTCCTCGATGGTCTCGCTGGCCACCCACGTATTGTAGTCGCGGCGGATCTTGATGATGCGCTGGGTGGGTTCCGGCCCGGTCACTGTCTCGCTTATAGTCATGCCGAACTATCAAGCAAAAAGTGTACCTAAAACCGAATCAGCGTTGGCGGCTGGCGTTCAATTCCTGCAGCACGCGCGTCAGTTCTTCCTGCATGGCCGGCGACAGGTTCACGAACTGGCAGCCGATCTGCACCTGCTCGCCCAGCAGGAACGAGCGGAACGTGCGCGACAGCCGCACTTCCAGGTCGGCGATCATCACCGTGTCCGGCCCTAGTTCGAGCCGCACGCGTTGCAGCTTGCGGCCCACGTGCAGGCCCACGGTGTCGCGCGGCGGTGCGCGCATGCCCACGCCGCCGGCAGAAAAATCGTAGAGCTGCAATTCGTACGGCTTGCCGTTCAACACGAACGACGCCATGTAGTAGATGCCAAGCGGGGTTTCCAGGCGCGTCGAGGAGCGCCGGTTGAGCACCAGGCAGCGCAGCGGGAAGTCGAGCGGGACGATGGTCGGCTGGTCCGGCACCGGGGTCCAGTTGTCATAGGCCAGGTTGAACTGCATCTTGGACGAGCGCAGCCAGGCGACAAAGGTCGCTTCGCCGGGCGGAATGAATTCGCCCTCGTTCAATTCGAACGTGAAGTGCGGCAGTTCGGGGTGGACCGATTTGATCCGGCCCAGCACCACGTTGGTGGACGAAGACGGGTAGATCGACACCGGGTCGCCGTTCTGCGCCAGCAGCGTCAGCGCCTCCGCGATGTCATGCTCGTCGAGCATTTCATGCGGGTGGGAGCCGGACGGTATCGGTTCCACCGCGTCTTTCAGCAGCGGCGGTCCACGGCGCATGTCATTGGGTATGGGATCGTTCACGACGGCATATCACTTTGCTAACTTCACTGTGCGAGGTCGGACCGCACAGTGTATATTTTATTGCGGCGTTTGGCTTGCTTTTTGGCAAGTCATTTTAACCTTTGGTGCCGTTTTTTTTAAAACTGTTCGTCAGGGCGCAAATAACGCCATTCTCCCACCGGCAGATCGCCAAGCTTGACCTTGCCGATACGCACGCGTTTGAGGCCGATCACTTTCAGGCCCACCATGTCGCACATGCGGCGGATTTGCCGCTTTTTGCCTTCGCGCAGGGTAAAGCTGAGCTGGTCGTCGTTTTGCCAGCGCACCTTGGCCGGCAGCAGCGCCTTTCCGTCCATCCACAGGCCATGGTTGAGCTTTTTCAGGTCACTGTCGGGCAGCTTGCCGGGCTTGGTGTATTCGACCCGCACCAGGTATTCCTTGTCCACGTCGGTGGTTTCGCCGATCAGGTGCTTGGCCACGCGGCCGTCTTGCGTCAGCACCAGCAGGCCCACCGAGTCGATGTCGAGGCGGCCGGCCGGCACCAGCGAGCGCAGTTGGGTCGGGTGGAACTGCTCGGGCGAGGGGTCTTCGGCCCAGCGGTTTTCCGGCTTGATCAGCACCACGGCCGGCTGGTAGCCGTCTTCGGCCTGGCCGCTGACGTAGCCCATCGGCTTGTTGATCAGCACCGTCACGCGCTTCGATTGCTCGGCGGCGGCCTGCCGTTCGACCGACACGCGCTGGCTCGGATAAATCTTGGTGCCCAGTTCGGACACCACTTTGCCATCGACGCGTACCCAGCCGCGCGCGATCCATTCGTCGGCTTCGCGGCGCGAGCACAAGCCCAGTTCGGACATGCGTTTGGACAGGCGTAATAATTCTTCTGACATGATGCTTCTTTATAGTGAGAGTTGACGACCCGCGCGCTAGACCTTCATGGCGTCGAGCAGGTCGGTTTCCAGTTGCAGCTGGTTGCGCGGGTTGCCCAGCGCGGCGCCGTCGATCAGGAACACGTCTTCCACGCGTTCGCCCAGGGTCATCACCTTGGCGGTGTGCAGGTTGAGGCGGTACTTGGCCAGCACGTTGGCGATCGCGTACAGCAAGCCGGTACGGTCGTTGGCGGCGATCGACAGCAGGTAGTACTGGCCGCGCTCGTCCGGGCGCAGGTCCACCGTGGGCTGCATCGGGAACGTGCGCGACAGGCGCGACAGCCGGCCCTTCGATGGTGACGACAGCGGCTCGGGGTGGGTGAGGGCGCCGCACAGTTCGTGCTCGATCAGGTTGATGATGTCGCGGTAGCTCTTGGCGAAATTCTGCTCGGTGACCAGGAAGGTGTCGAGCGCGTAGCCGTGGCGCGTGGTGTGGATCTTGGCGTCGAGGATACTGAAATTCTTGCGGTCGAAGTACGAACAGATGCGCGCGAACAGGTCGGGCTGGTCGCGCAGGTACACGGCGATCTGCAAGCCTTCGCCGATTGGCGCCAGGCGGCACTTGACCACCGGCTGCTCGCTGTTAAAGCGGTCGTACAAGGCGCGCGTTTGCCAGGCGATGTCGGAAGCGTCGTGGCGCAGGAAGTACGCGACGTCGAGCTGCTTCCAGAACGCCATGTGGGCGTCCGGCGCCAGGCCGTACAGACGCAGCGTGGCCAGCGCCTCCTGCTGGCGGTTTTGCAGTTCGTGGTCGGCGCTGTGCGGCTGGCCGCCCAACACGCGCAGGGTCACGCGGTACAGGTCTTCGAGCAGCTTGGCCTTCCAGGCGTTCCACACCTTGGGGCTGGTGCCGCGGATGTCGGCCACCGTCAGCAGGTACAGGGCGGTGAGGTGGCGCTCATCGCCCACCTTGCGGGCAAAGGCGGCAATCACGTCGGGGTCGGACAGGTCCTGCTTTTGCGCCACCTGCGACATGTCGAGGTGGTGTTCGACCAGGAACGATACCAGCTCGGTGTCGGCGTCGCTCATGCCATGGTCGCGGCAGAACTGCTCGGCATCGACGCGCCCGAGCGTGGAATGGTCGCCGCCCCGGCCCTTGGCGATGTCGTGGAACAGCGCGCCCAGGTACAGCAGCCAGGGCTGGCCGAAGTTGGCCATCAGCTGGCTGCAGAACGGGTATTCGTGCGCGTGTTCGGCCATCGAGAAGCGGCGCATGTTACGCACCACCATCAGGATGTGCTGGTCCACGGTATACACGTGGAACAGGTCGTGCTGCATCTGGCCGACGATCTTGCGGAAGTTGGGCAGGTAGCGGCCCAGGATCGACAGGTCGTTCATGCGCCGCAGCGCATGGATGATGCCCTTGGGCGCCTGCAGGATGCGCAGGAACAGCGCGCGGTTGGCCGGATCGGCGCGGAAGGCGGTGTCGATCAGGAAGCGCTCGTTCCACAGCGCGCGCATGGTGCGCGAGGTCATGCCCTTGAGCGACGGGCGCTCGGTCATGAGCAGGAAAATCTCGAGGATGGCCGACGGCGTTTGCGTGAACGTGTCGTCGTCGCGCATGTCGATCAGGCCATTGACGTCGTTGAAGCGGGCGTTGATCTGCACCGCGTGCTCTTCGCGCGGGAACAGCCGCTCCTCGATGTTTTGCAGCAGGATGGTATTGAGCTGCGTGACCGCCTTGGCGGCCCAGTAGTAGCGCTGCATCAGGTATTCGCTGGCGCGGCGCATCTCCACGCCCGAACCGGTATTCTCCAGGCCCAGCGATTCGGCGATCGCCGTCTGCACGTCGAACACCAGGCGGTCTTCGCGCCGGCCCGCATGCAGGTGCAGGCGCACGCGGATGTCCTTGAAGGCGCGCTCCTTTTCCATCAGCCCCTTGGCTTCGGCCTGGGTGATCAGGCCGCTGGTGGCCAGCGTGCGCCACGAGTTGGCCAGGCCGGCCGCTTTTACCAGCCACAGGATCACCTGCAAATCGCGCAGGCCGCCCGGGCTTTCCTTGCAGTTCGGCTCCAGGCTGAAGGCCGTGTCTTCGTACTTGGCATGGCGCTGGCGCATTTCCAGCAGTTTGGCCTGGAAGAAGGCCTGCGGGTCCATGGCCTCGTCGTAGCGCGCCTGCAGCTGTTCGAACAGCGGTTCGTCGCCGCAGATCAGGCGCGCTTCGAGCAGGCTGGTTTGCACGGTGATGTCGGCCTTCGACTCGGTCAGGCATTCATCGACGGTGCGGATGCTGCTGCCGATTTCCAGCCCCAGGTCCCACAGCAGCTGCACCAGTCCTTCGAGCTTTTCGGTGGTTTCGGCGTCCGGCGCCACTTCCAGCAGGATCAAGAGGTCGACATCGGAATACGGGAACAACTCGCCACGGCCGTAGCCGCCCACGCCGACGAGCGCCGTGTTGGCGGGCAGGCGCGCGTGGTGCCAGGCGGCCGTGAGCACCGCATCGACGCTCTGGCGCAGGCTGCGCAGCAGCTTCTCCGGCATGCCGTCGGTGCGGAAGGTGCCGATGATGACCTGGCGTTCGGCCTTCAGCTGGCGTTTCAGTTGTTCGCGGATTTCCTTGTCCATGGAGTGGATTACTTGGCGGCGTTGGTGATGAAGGCTGGCGGCGGCGGGCTGCCGGCGGACAGGGTCAGTACTTCGTAACCGGTCTCGGTCACCAGGATCATGTGTTCCCATTGCGCCGACAGGCTGCGGTCCTTGGTCTTGATGGTCCAGCCGTCGCCCATTTCGCGGATCTCGCGCTTGCCGGCGTTGATCATCGGCTCGATGGTGAAGATCATGCCGGGTTGCAGTTCATCGAGCGTGCCCGGTTTGCCGTAGTGGAGCACCTGCGGCTCTTCGTGGAACACCTTGCCGATGCCGTGGCCGCAGAACTCGCGCACCACGCTGTAGCCCGCTTTTTCCGCGTGCTGCTGGATGGCGTGGCCGATGTCGCCCAGGTGCGCGCCCGGTTTCACTTGCGCGATGCCGAGCCACATGCATTCGTAGGTGATCTCCGATAAGCGCTTGGTCATGATCGACGGTTCGCCGATCAGGAACATGCGGCTGTTGTCGCCGTGGTAGCCGTCCTTGATGACGGTGATGTCGAGGTTGACCGAATCGCCGCTCTTGAGCACCTTGTCGCCCGGGATGCCGTGGCAAATCACGTCATTGACGGACGTGCAGATGGCCTTGGGGTAGGGCGTGTAGCCAGGTGGGCTGTAGTTGAGCGGTGCGGGAATGGTGCCCTGGACATTGGTCATGTACTCGTGGCACAGGCGATCGAGTTCGCCGGTGGTGACGCCAGCCTTGACGAACGGGGTGATGTAGTCAAGTACTTCGGAGCCGAGGCGGCCGGCGATGCGCATGCCTTCGATATCTTCGGCGGTTTTAATGGAAATGGACATAAAAGAATCGCAATCTGCAATGTAAGAGCTTAATGTGAGGATTATAAACGACCGCTATGCCCATGTGTGCCATGCAACAATTTGGTGCAAATAATGTTGCCGTTGTGCACGGCGTGCACCAGCGTGACCGAGGTGGCGTGGCGTGCGCACCAAGTTGGCACGGTCCGGGTCTTCTGCAGTGGCCGCGCTTGCCAGTCGGGCGGCATTTGGTGTAAAATCCCGGGTTGCCTGAATTCTCATTCAGGTAACGCAGTAAAAATCACTATTTTTGTTAATAAACTCGAATCCGATCGACAAGGGTGCCTGGCGTAACAACCGGGTCACTGGTCGGATTCCAGACCCAACCCTGGAGTTAAAAAATGTCCGTAACTATGCGCGAAATGCTGGAAGCCGGTGTCCACTTCGGTCACCAAACCCGTTTCTGGAACCCAAAGATGGCTCCGTTCATCTTCGGTCACCGCAACAAGATCCATATCATCAACTTGGAAAAGACGATGGGTATGTATCAAGAAGCGATGAAGCATGTTAAGCAAGTAGCTGCAAGCCGTGGCACCATCCTGATGGTCGGCACCAAGCGTCAAGCACGCGACATCATCGCTGCTGAAGCTGCACGCGCAGGCGTTCCTTTCGTTGACCAGCGCTGGCTCGGCGGCATGCTGACCAACTTCAAAACCATCAAAACCTCGATCAAGCGTCTGAAAGACATGGAAGCCCAGGTTGAAGACGGTTCGGTTGAGAAGCTGTCGAAAAAAGAAGCGCTGATGTTCCAACGCGAAATCGTCAAGCTGCAAAAAGCAATCGGTGGCATCAAGGACATGGGCGGCGTTCCTGACGCAATCTTCGTCGTTGACGTCGGCTACCATAAAGGCGCCATCACCGAAGCCGCAAAACTGGGCATTCCAGTGATCGGCGTGGTCGATACCAACCACTCGCCAGAAGGCGTGAAGTTCGTCATTCCAGGTAACGATGACTCGTCGAAAGCAATCACCCTGTACGCACGTGGTGTAGCCGATGCCATCCTGGAAGGCCGTGCTGCTGCCGGTAACGAAGTAGTTGAAATGGTTAAAGCCGCCGCCGGCGACGAATTCGTCGAAGTCGAGCAAGCTTAATTAGTCGGCCTAACGGTCTGCTAAGGAAAAAAGGGGTGGCCACCAGCTCCCCCTTTTTTTTAACATCAATGGGTTAGAGCCAGATTGGTTCCCCATCCCCCCCCGAATACCGAACAACAGGAGAAAACACATGGCAGCGATTACTGCAGCAATGGTAGGCGAACTGCGCGCGAAAACCGACGCGCCAATGATGGAATGCAAAAAAGCACTGACCGAAGCCGAAGGCGACATGGGTCGTGCTGAAGAAATCCTGCGCGTCAAGCTGGGCGGCAAGGCATCGAAAGCATCGTCGCGCGTGACCGCCGAAGGCGTGGTAGCGAGCTTCATCGACGGCGGCGTAGGCGCCCTGGTCGAAGTGAACTCGGAAACCGACTTCGTTGCGAAAAACGACGACTTCCTGGCCCTGGCTGCCAACGCTGCCAAGCTGGTTGCCGAACACAACCCGGCCGACGTCGCTGCCCTGCTGGCTCTGCCAGCTGGCAACGGCCAGACCCTGGACGAAGTGCGCGCTGCCCTGATCGGTAAAATCGGCGAAAACATGTCGATCCGCCGCTTCCAGCGTTTTGAAACCACCGCCAAGCTGGCTTCGTACCTGCACGGCGCACGCATCGGCGTGATCGTCGAGTTCGACGGCGCCGACGAACAAGTCGGTAAAGACGTTGCCATGCACATCGCCGCGATGAAGCCAGTGGCGCTGTCGTCGGACAACGTTCCAGCTGAGCTGATCGAAAAAGAGCGTTCGGTTGCAAAACTGAAAGCCGACGAAGATGCAGCCGCAGCAGTTGCTGCCGGCAAGCCAGTGCAGCCTGCCGACATCGTCGCCAAGCGCCTGGAAGGCTCGGTACAGAAGTACCTGAAAGAAGTATCGCTGCTGAACCAGGCTTTCGTGAAAAACGACAAGCAATCGATCGAGCAGATGCTGAAAGAAAAAGCAACCACGGTCAAATCGTTCACCATGTACGTGGTGGGCGAGGGCATCGAGAAGAAGGTTGACGACTTCGCAGCAGAAGTGGCCGCTCAAATGGCCGCCAGCCAGGGTTAATCTCCGGGCAAGACTAGAAAACGGGCCGCGAGGCCCGTTTTTTTAGCCTGATCACGTAATATTGTTTTTACTGTAACAGTCGCGCTGCCGCCGTCGTCTCAAGGTATGATAGGCGCCGGCAGCCCTTCAACCCACCATATTTAGGAGCCCCGTCTCATGTCCAAACCAGCCTACAAGCGTGTCCTCCTCAAACTGTCCGGCGAAGCGCTGATGGGCGACGACCCGTACGGCATCAACCGCAGCACCATCGAGCGGATGGTGGCTGACGTGGCCGAGGTCGCGAAACTGGGCGTGGAACTGGCGATCGTCATTGGCGGCGGCAACATCTTCCGTGGCGTCGCGCCTGGCGCCCAGGGCATGGACCGCGCCACTGCCGACTACATGGGCATGCTGGCCACCGTCATGAACGCCCTGGCCCTGGCTGACGCCATGCGCCATGTCGGCATCACCGCCCGCGTGATGTCGGCCATCGGCATCGAGCAAGTGGTCGAGCCGTATGTGCGCCCGAAAGCGCTGCAATACCTGGAAGAAGGTAAAGTGGTCGTGTTCGCCGCCGGCACCGGTAACCCGTTCTTCACCACCGACACTGCCGCAGCACTGCGCGGTGCGGAAATGAGCGCTGAAATCGTGCTCAAGGCAACCAAGGTCGATGGCGTGTACACTGCCGATCCGAAGAAAGACCCGAACGCCACGCTGTACCACAAGATCAGCTTTGACGAAGCGATTGCCAGCAATCTGCAAGTGATGGACGCCACCGCCTTTGCGCTGTGCCGCGACCAGAAGCTGCCGATCAAGGTGTTCTCGATCACCAAGCCCGGCGCGCTGATGCGCGTGATCATGGGCGAGGATGAGGGTACACTGGTTCACGTTTAAGATTTACATCATCCGTATACAGGAGAGCAGCAATGTCCGTAGCTGACGTTAAAAAGAATGCGCAAGAGCGCATGACCAAATCGCTGGAAACCCTGCGCGCCGACCTGGCCAAGGTCCGCACCGGCCGCGCCCACACCGGCATTCTCGACCATGTCATGGTCGAGTACTATGGTGCACCGACCGCGCTGTCGCAGGTCGCTGGCATCAACCTGATCGATGCCCGCACCATCGGCGTGCAGCCGTTCGAAAAGCGCATGGCATCGACGATTGAAAAAGCCATCCGCGATGCCGACCTGGGCCTGAACCCGTCGGCGCAGGGCGACATCATCCGTGTGCCGACCCCGGCCTTGACCGAAGAACGCCGCAAGGAAATGGTCAAGCTGTGCAAGAGTGAAGCCGAAGACGCGAAAATTGCCGTGCGCAATATCCGCCGCGACGGTAACGAATCGCTGAAAAAGCTGGTCAAGGACAAAACCATCTCGGAAGATGACGAGCGTCGTGCCGTCGATGAAGTCCAGAAACTGACCGACAAGTTCATCGCCGACATCGACAAGATGGTGGCGGAGAAGGAAAAAGAAGTTCTGACGGTTTAAGCCCTCGGGCCGAGGCGCCAGCAACCAGCTTGTCATGCGCGCGCATGGCAAGTTGGTGCTGGCGTCTTGTCTTTTTCCGTTCCACCTGCAATACTTTATCCTTTGGCAGCAAAGCTTTCATGAAATATACGAGTTCGACTACCGAGGTTCCGGACGCGCCACAGGTGCCGCGCCATGTCGCCATGATCATGGACGGTAACGGCCGCTGGGCCACCAAGCGCTTTTTGCCGCGCGTAGCCGGTCACGTCAAGGGCGTCGAAGCGGTACGCACCGTGGTCGAGGCCTGCATCAACCGCGGCATTGAATACCTGACCCTGTTTGCCTTCAGTTCCGAGAACTGGCGCCGCCCGGAAGAGGAAGTGTCCCTCCTGATGCGCTTGTTCATGACCGCGCTCGAGCGCGAAGTGTCCAA
Organism: Duganella zoogloeoides; assembly: GCF_034479515.1. Taxonomy (NCBI): domain Bacteria; kingdom Pseudomonadati; phylum Pseudomonadota; class Betaproteobacteria; order Burkholderiales; family Oxalobacteraceae; genus Duganella; species Duganella zoogloeoides. The sequence goes on along the minus strand of NZ_CP140152.1, from coordinate 3,262,387 downwards.
GATGCACGCCAATAACATCCGCCTGCGCGTGGTCGGCGATCTGTCCCGCTTCGACGAGAAGCTGCGCACCATGATCGCCAACGCCGAGCGCAAGACCGCCAACAACACCAGCCTGACCGTCACCATCTGCGCCAATTACGGCGGGCGCTGGGATATCATGCAGGCTGTCGGCAAGATGGTCGCGGCCCATCCCGGCGCCACCGACTTCTCCGAGGAACAACTGGCGCCACACCTGGCCATGGCGTACGCGCCCGAGCCGGACCTGTTCATCCGCACCGGCGGCGAGCAGCGCATTTCCAATTTCCTGTTGTGGCAGCTCGCGTACACCGAGCTGTTCTTCACCGACACCTACTGGCCCGATTTTTCGATCGAGCGCCTCGACGAGGCCATCGCCTCCTACCAGCACCGCGAACGCCGTTTCGGCCGCACCGGCGCGCAACTGGCAGAAAAGAAAAACTGATGCTGAAAACACGGATTATTACCGCTCTGGTCTTGCTGGCGGTGTTGCTGCCAGTCCTGTTCTTCCAGTATTTCCCGGCCTTTGCCGTGATCGTCACGCTGTTCCTCGGCGCCGCCGTGTGGGAAGGTGCACGCATGTTCGGCCTGAAAGACGGCCCGGCCAGGATTGCCGGCATCGTCGGCGCGCTGCTGTTCGTGGGCTTGATGTACAAGGCGCAGCCGGGTTCCGCCACCGCGCTGTACGCGATTGCCTCGCTGCTGTGGCTGATCCGCTATGCACCGTCGCTGGGCCTGGGCCTGCCGCAGCTGGGCACCGCCGCCAACTGGTCGATGGCGCTGACCTTCGGTTTTGCCGTGTTCGTCTGCTTCTTTGCCATCGTCGGTTTGTACCTGCGCTCGCCCGTGTACCTGCTGTCGGTGCTGGTGCTGGTGTGGATTGCCGATATCGGCGCCTACTTCTCCGGCAAGGCATTCGGCAAGCGCAAGCTGGCGCCCACCATTTCTCCCGGTAAATCGTGGGAAGGCGCGATCGGCGGCGGCATTGCCGTGCTGGTCATCGCCACCATCTCGATCCTGGCCGCCGCCGGCGTGCCGTGGCTGCAAGACACCTTCGCCGTGCGCCTGCAGGCGCGCTTCGGTTGGGGCGTGACCATGCTGGCGCTGCTGGTGATCGTGGCCGCGTCAGTAATTGGCGACCTGTTCGAATCCCAACTCAAGCGCCGTGCGGCCATCAAGGACAGCAGCAACCTGCTGCCCGGCCATGGCGGCGTGCTCGACCGTGTCGATGCATTGATTCCCGTGCTGCCGATCGCAGCGCTGCTCTCGACCTGGCTCTGAAAGAAATTCCTATGCAACGCATCACCATCCTTGGCGCCACCGGTTCGATCGGCGTGTCCACGCTGGACGTGCTCGCCCGTCACCCCGAGCGCTATTCTGTTTATGCCTTGTCCGCGCACAGCCGCGTCGATGAACTGGCGGCGCAGTGTATTGCCCACCGCCCGCAACGCGCGGTCGTCGGCACCGCCGAGGCAGCAGGGCGCCTCGCCGCGCTGCTGCGTGCCGCCAACGTCGGTACCGAAGTCGAATACGGCGAAGCCGCGCTGTGCGCGATCTCGTCCGCGCCGGAAGTCGATAGCGTGATGGCCGCGATTGTCGGCGCCGCCGGCCTGGCGCCCACGCTGGCTGCCGCCCGCGCCGGCAAGAAAATTCTGCTGGCCAACAAGGAAGCGCTGGTCATGTCCGGCCAGCTGTTCATGGATGCGGTGGCCGAGTCCGGCGCCATCCTGCTGCCGATCGACAGTGAGCACAACGCCATTTTCCAGGCCATGCCGCAATTCGGTGGCCGCACGCCGGCCGTGCGCGACGCCAGTGCCGGCGTGGCCAAGATCCTGCTGACTGCCTCAGGCGGACCGTTCCTCACGCGTGACGTAGCGACACTGGAAGACGTGACGCCCGAGCAGGCCTGCAAGCACCCGAACTGGTCGATGGGCCGCAAGATTTCGGTCGATTCGGCCACCATGATGAACAAGGGCCTGGAAGTGATTGAGGCGCACTGGCTGTTCGGCGCCCCGGCCGACCGCATCGAGGTCGTGATCCACCCGCAGTCGGTGATCCACTCGATGGTGTCGTATGTCGATGGTTCGGTGCTGGCCCAGCTGGGCAACCCGGACATGCGCACGCCGATCGCGCATGCGCTGGCGTACCCGGAACGGATCGCCTCCGGCGTGGCCCAGCTCGACATCACCGAGATCGCCACCCTGCAATTCCACCGTCCCGACTATGCGCGCTTCCCGTGCCTGGCGCTGGCGTTCGACGCCTTGCGCGCCGGCGGCACCGCGCCGGCCTTGCTCAACGCGGCCAACGAAGTGGCGGTGCAGGCCTTCCTCGACCGCCAGATCGGCTTCCGCCAGATCGACCGCGTGATCGCGCAAGTGGTGGAGCAATTGCCGCACGGCGCCGCCGACAGCATCGAGGCGGTCATGGCGCAGGACGCCGCTGCCCGGGCCGCCGCCGAACGCTGCATCGGCCAGCTCGCGCGATGAATTTTCTCACCACCATCCTGGCGTTTGCCGTCTGCCTCGGCTCGCTGATCACGATCCATGAGCTGGGCCACTACCTGGTGGCGCGCTGGTGCGGTGTCAAGGTGCTGCGCTTCTCGGTGGGCATGGGTAAAGTTGTCTGGTCGCGCCGCTTCGGCCGCGACCAGACCGAGTGGGCCGTGTCCGCCTTGCCGCTGGGCGGCTACGTCAAGATGCTCGACGCCCGCGAGGGCGACCTGGCCAGCATTCCGAAAGAGGACCTGGCGCGCGAATTTACGCGCCAGAGCGTCTGGAAGCGCATCGCCATCGTGGCTGCCGGTCCGCTGGCCAATTTCCTGGTTGCCATCGTGCTGTTTGCCGGCCTGTACATGCATGGCGTGGAAGAGCCGACCAGCAAGATCAGCGTGCGCGCTGCCGCCGGCCAGGATGCCGACCGCACACCCGCCGCCCTGGCCGGCCTGCGCACCGGCGACCGCATCACCGCCGTCAACGGCGAGCCGGTGGCAGCGTGGTCCGAGCTGCGCTGGAACCTGATGCAGGCAGCCGTGGACAAGAAGGAAGCCAGCCTCACGGTCGAGCGTTCCGGCTACGGCCGCGTCAACGCCATCGTGCCGGCAGCCACCATGACCGCGCTCGACCTGGAAGGCGACATCGTCGGTAATCTCGGTATCGGCGTGGCGTTGCCGTCGCCGGTGGTGCAGCAGGTGCTGCCGGGCGGCGCTGCCGAGCGCGGCGGCCTGCAAGTGGGCGATCTGCTGAAAAGCGTCGATGGCGTGGCGGTGCAGGACGGCGTTGCCTTCATCGAACTGATCCGCGCCGCGCCCGGCAAGACCGTGCAGGTCGAGGTCATCCGGGCGGGCCTGCCACGTACGCTGGCGGTGACGCCGCAGGCCGAGATGCTCAAGGGCGCGGATGGGGAAAAGTCAGGTAAGCAAGCTGTAACAGTCGGTAAGATCAGCGCTTACGTCGCCTTGCGCCCGGATATGATCAACGTGCCCTCGGGGCCGCTGAGCGCATTGGGCAAGGCGGTCGAGCGGGTATGGGATACCTGCACCATGACGCTCAAGATGATAGCCAAGATGGTGACCGGCGAAGCGTCACTCAAGAATGTCACCGGTCCGATTACAATTGCCGACTATGCCGGCCAGACCGCACGCATGGGCGTGGCCAGTTATTTGAGCTTCATTGCGTTCATCAGTATCAGTCTGGGCGTAATGAATTTGCTACCGATTCCCGTTCTAGACGGGGGGCATTTGCTGTATTATTCGCTGGAAGTTTTAACCGGGCGTCCCGTGTCCGAGCGCGTAGCGGAATTCGCCCAACGCATCGGTATCGGTTTATTGATGACCCTGATGGTGCTGGCGGTATTTAACGACATCACCAGACTCATGTAACTCGATGAGTTACCCGGTTCGTACTCACAGTTACATAGTTACATAGTAGTTCGTTGAATGAGACATTGAATAACCCCGATGAAATTATATTCTGACCGTATTACTCCATCTTCCATGCGCCGCAGTCTGATTGGCACCGCCGTCCTGGTACTGTGTGCCGGCAACGCCATGGCGATCGAACCCTTCGTGATCAAGGACATCCGCGTCGAAGGCATCCAGCGGACGGAAGCCGGTACGGTCTTCAGCTACCTGCCGGTGCGCGTGGGCGAGACCTTCAACGACGACAAAAGTATTACCGCCATCAAGGCGCTGTATGCCACCGGTTTCTTCAAGGACGTGCGCCTGGAAGCCGACGGCCAGGTACTGGTGGTGCTGGTCGAGGAGCGCCCGGCCATCTCCAAGGTGGAATTCACCGGTACCAAGGAATTCGAAAAGGACGTGCTGGTCAAGGCGCTGAAAGACATCGGCGTGGGCGAAGCGAAAATCTTCGACAAGGCATCGGTGGATCGCGCCGAGCAGGAACTCAAGCGCCAGTACCTGTCGCGCGGCCTGTACGGCGTCAAGCTGGTCACCACGGTCACCCCGCTCGAGCGTAATCGCGTCAATATCACGTTCGCGGTGGACGAGGGCGAAATCGCCAAGATCAAGCAGATCAACATCATCGGCAACAAGGTGTTCTCGGACAAGGAACTGCGCGACCAACTGGCGCTCAATACCGGCGGCTGGTTCAGCTGGTACACCAAGGCCGACCAGTATTCCAAGACCAAGCTGACCGGCGATATCGAGTCGCTCAAATCGTTCTACCTCAATCGCGGCTACATCGAGATGAACATCGATTCCACCCAGGTCTCGATCACGCCCGATAAAAAAGACATCTACATCACCATCAACATCACCGAAGGTGAAAAGTACAACGTCTCCGACATCAAGTTCGAGGGCGAGACCTTCGGCCGCGAGGACGAGCTGCGTTCGCTGGTATTGCTGCGCAAGGGCGCCGTGTATTCGGGCGAACTGCTCACCGCCACCAACAAGCTCATTTCCGACCGCCTGGGCACCTTCGGCTACGCGTTCGCCAACGTCAACGCCAACCCGGACATCAACCAGGAAAAGCGTGAAGTGAGTTTTACCTTCATGATCGATCCGGGCAAGCGCGCCTACGTGCGCCACATGAACATCGCCGGCAACACCACGTCGCGCGACGAAGTGATCCGCCGCGAGTTCCGCCAGTTCGAATCGTCCTGGTACGACGCCAACAAGATCAAGCTTTCGCGCGACCGCGTCGACCGCCTCGGCTACTTCAAGGATGTCACCATCGACACGCCGGAAGCGCAGGGCACGTCCGACCAGGTGGACGTCAACCTCACCGTGGTGGAAAAACCGACCGGTAACTTCACCATCGGCGGCGCGTTCTCGCAGTCGGAAAAATTCACGTTCCAGGCGGCGATCCAGCAGGCCAACTTTGCCGGCTCCGGTACCACCGTGGGCATGGAACTGAACACGTCCAAGTACAGCCGCACGATTTCGTTCTCGCAGTTCGACCCGTACTACACCGACGACGGCATCTCGCGTTCGTACGAGGTGTACCTGCGTACGCAGCGTCCGCCGGCCCTGAACATCGGCAGCTACACCATCAAGCAGAAGGGCGGCCGCATCAGCTACGGCGTGCCGTTCTCGGAAACCGACACCGTGTTCCTCGGTATCGGCCTCGAGCGCTCGTCGATCGAAACCGATTCGACGTCGCCAACCCGGTTCCTGCAATACGTGTCCGACGTCACCGGCAACGCCAGCGGCATCGGCAAGGCCGAGACCAACGCCGTGCCGCTCACGCTGGCATGGTCGCGCGACAGCCGCGATTCCGGCCTGACGCCATCGGCCGGCCGCTACCAGCGCCTGAACCTCGAGCTCGACGTGATCGGCAAGCAGAAATACTACCGCGCCATCTACGAGCAGCAGTACTACAAGCCGCTGATCTGGCGCTCCGTGCTCGCGCTCAAGGGCGAGATCGACTACGGCCGCGGCCTCGGCGACACGCCATACCCGGTGTTCAAGAACTTCTACGGCGGCGGTATCGGTTCGGTGCGCGGTTACGAAAGCTCGTCGCTGGGCGCGGTCGATGCCCGCTACGGCGATGCCCTGGGCGGCGCCTCGCGCCTGATCGGTAACGCCGAGCTGCAACTGCCATTCCCGGGCTCCGGCCAGGATCGCAGCCTGCGCTGGTTCGGCTTCCTCGATGCGGGCCAGGTGTACCAGGAAGGCGAGAAGATGCGCTACTCGCAGCTGCGCTACTCGGCCGGTCTTGGTATCAGCTGGATTTCGCCGGTGGGCCCGCTCAAGTTGAGTTATGCTAAGCCTCTTAATGCCAAGCCGGGCGACCGCCTGGAACGCTTCCAGTTCCAGATGGGTACTGGTTTCTAACCCGCCCCGACTCGGCTATCTATATTTAATCGGAGAATCAAGTTGAATACTGCATCCGCCAAGATGACCAAGACCTACGGCGCCTCGCTTGCCGCTACGCTTGCCCTGGCAGCGTTGGGCTGGTGCGCCATGGCGCCGGCGCAGGCGCAGACCTCGCTGTCGCGCATCGCCTGGCTCAGCCCGGAGCGCATCTACAACGAGTCCAAGCTGGCCAAGCTGGCCAGCGAAAAGCTGCAGGAAGAGTTCAAGTCGCGCGAAAAAGCCATGCAGGAGATGGAAGGCCGCCTGAAAGCGGCTTCCGCCAAGCTGGAAAAAGACGCACCGGCCCTGGCCGAAGCGGAACGGGTACGCCGCCAGCGCGACGTGTTTGACCTCGACAAGGAATTCCAGCGCCGCCAGCGCGAGTTCCGCGAAGACCTGAGCCAGCGCACCAACGAAGAGCGCCAGGCCATTTCCGACCGCGCCACCAAGATCATCCGCCAGATGGCCGATACCGAAGGTTTCGATATCGTGCTGCAGGATGCAGTGTGGGCCAGCAAGCGTATCGACATCACCGACAAGGTGTTGGCAGCGCTCGATAAAGACAAGTAAAAAAGGACCATGATGGGCACTCGACTGGGCACATTGGTCGAACGCTTCGGTGGCCGGTTGATGGGAGATGCGAACCTGGAAGTGACCGGGATCGCCCCATTGGCAGACGCCGGCGTTTCGCACATCAGCTTTCTCAGCAATAGCAAACTGCGCGCCCAGGCGCGCGACAGCCACGCGGCGGCGTTGATCGTCGCCGAAAAAGATGACGAGTTCATCGCCGCCGGCTACACCGGTGCGCGCATCGTCGTCGCCAACCCCTACGTGTATTTCGCCCGCGCGGCGCAGTATTTCGAATCGCTGACGGCCTTCGTGCCGGCGCCCGGCATCCATCCCAGCGCCGTAGTGGCCGACGATGCCCACGTCGCCGCCAGCGCCCATATCGGCGCGCGCGTGGTGATCGAATCGGGCGCCGTGATCGGCGAACACGCGGTGATCGACGCCGGCTGCTACATCGGCCGCGAAGCGGAAGTGGGCGAGGGTACGCACTTCTTTGCCAATGTCACGTTCCACGCCCACTGCATTATCGGCGCGCGCGGCATCATCCACTCGGGCGCCGTGATCGGTACCGACGGTTTCGGCTTCGCCAACGAGGGCGGCGTGTACATCAAGATCCCGCAAACCGGGCGCGTGGTGATCGGCGACGATGTGGACATCGGCGCCAACACCACCATCGACCGCGGTGCGCTGGCCGACACCATCATCGAAGACGGCGTCAAGCTGGACAACCAGATCCAGATCGGCCACAACTGCCACATCGGCGCCCACACGGCCATGGCCGGGTGCACCGGCGTGGCCGGCAGCGCCAAGATCGGCAAGTACTGCACCTTCGGCGGCGCGTCGATGGTGCTGGGCCACCTGACCATCGTCGATCGCGTGCACGTGGGTTCTGCCTCCATGGTGTCGCGCTCGATCCTGGAACCGGGCCAGTACACGGGCTTTTATCCGCTGGCGAAAAACGCCGAGTGGGAAAAGTCGGCCGCCATCGTGCGCAACCTGCCCGGCATGCGCGAAAAAATCCGCGCGCTCGAAAAAATTATCAAGACCAATAAAGAAAACGAAACATCATGACCACTACTCAGCCCGACACCTCCAAGACCATGGACATCTGCGAAATCAAGTCCTACCTGCCGCACCGCTACCCGCTGCTGCTGGTGGACCGCGTGCTCGCGTACGAAGAGGGCAAGTCGATCACCGCGATCAAGAACGTCACCGTCAACGAAGAATTCTTCAACGGCCACTTCCCGCACAAGCCGGTGATGCCGGGCGTGCTGATGATCGAAGCGATGGCGCAAACCGCGGCGCTGCTGTCGTTCAAGACCATGGGCATCAAGCCTGACGAAAGCTCGGTGGTGTACTTCGTCGGTATCGACGGCGCGCGCTTCAAGCGCCCGGTCGGTCCTGGCGACCAGCTGAAAATGGACGTCGAAATCCTGCGCAATGCGCGCGGCATCTGGAAATACAAGGCCGTGGGCACCGTCGATGGCCAGGTAGCGGTGGAAGCGGAATTGATGTGCACCATCCGCAGCGTTGCGGACGCCAGCCAGCCTGCGGGGCAGTAATCATGGGTACCATCCACGCTACCGCAGTCATCGATCCGAAAGCGCAGCTCGATAGCAGCGTCGACGTCGGCCCGTACACGGTCATCGGACCGCACGTGCAAATCGGCGCTGGCACCGTGGTCGGCCCGCACGTGGTAATCGAAGGCCATACCACCATCGGCCGTGATAACAAACTGTTCCAGTTCTCGTCGATCGGCGCTGCGCCGCAGGATAAAAAATGGGCCGGCGAACCGACCCGCTTGACCATCGGCGACCGCAACACGATCCGCGAGTTCTGCACGTTCAACACCGGCACGGTGCAGGACAAGGGCGTGACCTCGCTCGGCAACGACAACTGGATTTCGGCCTATGTGCACCTGGCGCACGACTGCCAGGTGGGCAGCAACACCATCTTCTCGAACAACGCGCAGATCGCCGGCCACGTGGAAATCGGCGACTGGGTGATCATGAGCGGTTTCGCCAACGTCCACCAGTTCTGCAAGATCGGCGCGCATGCGTTCGTGGGCATGAGCACCAGCCTGACGCAGGATGTGCCGCCGTTCGTGCTGTTGAACGGTAACCCGGCGCAGGCGCACGGCGTCAATATCGAAGGCCTCAAGCGCCGTGGTTTTACGCGCGAAGAGATCAACGGTATCCGCACCGCCTACAAGCTGCTGTACCGCTCGGGCCTCACGCTGGAAGAAGCCAAGGCCGCGTTGCGCGCCGAAGAAGAAGCCGCGCCCGGTGCGGCGGTCCATATCCGCGCCATGCGCGAATTCCTCGATACGGCGTCGCGTGGCATCGTCCGCTGACAAGCTGTCGCTGGCGATGGTCGCCGGGGAACCATCGGGCGACCTGTTGGCCGCCCGTTTGCTTTCCGGCCTCAAGCCGCACTTGCCCGGTGCGCGGCTGCACGGCATCGGCGGCGAGCACATGATCGCCCAGGGGTTCGAATCGCACGTGCCGATGGACAAGCTGACCGTGCGCGGACTGCTGGCCGTGATTCCGCGCTACCGCGAAATCAAGGGCATCCAGAACCAGCTGCGCGACCAGTTGCTGGCCGACCGGCCGGCTGCCTTCATCGGCGCCGACTACCCGGGCTTCAACCTGGGGCTGGAAGAGCAGCTCAAGGCGGCGGGCATCCCCACCATCCACTACATCGGGCCGCAGATCTGGGCCTGGCGTGGTGGCCGCATCAAGAAGATCGTGCGCGCGGTCTCGCACATGCTGGTGGTGTTCCCGTTCGAGGAAGAGATTTATCGCCAGGCGGGCGTGCCGGTCAGCTACGTCGGCCATCCGCTGGCGGAAGTGATCCCGATGGTGCCGGACGAAGCGGGCGCGCGCGCCAAACTCGGTTTGCCGCAGGACGCCAACGTGGTCACCATCATGCCCGGCAGCCGCATGTCCGAGCTTAAATACAATACCGTGGCCTTTGTGCAGGCGGCCAAACTGCTCAAGCAGCGCGACCGCTCGCTGCGCTTCGTGGCGCCGATGGCGGGCGAACGCCAGCGCCAGTATTTCCTGGAACTGGTGGCGCAGGCGGGCCTGCAGGACGTGGAAATCGACCTGCTCGACGGCCAGTCGCACACGGCGATTGCCGCCGGCGACGCAGTGCTGGTCGCTTCGGGCACCGCATCGCTGGAAGTGGCGCTGTTCAAGAAGCCGATGGTGATCGCCTATAAAATGATGGCGCTCGAATGGCAGATCTTGCGCCACTTCGGCTACCAGCCGTGGGTGGGCCTGCCCAACATCCTGGCGCGCGAATTTTTGGTGCCCGAGATGCTGCAGGACGCCGCCAACCCGCAGGCGCTGGCCGACGCCATGTGGCAGCAACTGTCCGACGCGCCGCACCGGCTGCGCCTGGCCCAGCGCTTCACCGACATGCATCACAGCCTGCTGCGCAACAGCGCGGTGGAGAGTGCGGCGGCGGTTTTGAAGGTGATCGGCCGTGGTTAGCCAATTAGATGAATAAGTGAAGTAAAACGTGAAAAACCCAAACCCCGGCCTGTTCGACGACCTCCCCAACTCCCCCGACGAAATCATTTGCGGGGTGGATGAAGCCGGCCGTGGCCCGCTGGCCGGACCGGTGTTTGCCGCTGCCGTCATCCTCGATCCCAATCGCCCGATCCTCGGCTTGCGCGACTCGAAAAAGCTCACGGAAGCCAAGCGTGACTTGCTGGCCCCGGTGATCAAGTCGCAGGCGCTGGCCTGGGCGATTGCCCAGGCGTCGGAAGACGAGATCGACCAGTTGAACATCCTGCAAGCGTCGATGCTGGCCATGCGCCGCGCGGTGGAAGCGCTGTCCACCGTGCCCACCCTGGCACTGATCGACGGCAACCGCTGCCCGGTGATGCAGATCCAGTCGATCGCGGTCATCGGCGGCGACGACAAGGTCGATGCCATCTCGGCCGCATCGATCCTGGCCAAGACTGCGCGCGATGCCGCACTGGTCGAACTGCACGCGCAGTACCCGCATTACTGCTTCGACCAGCACAAGGGCTACGGCACCGCGCTGCACCTGGCGCGCTTGCGCGAGCATGGCGCCTCGCCGGTGCACCGCCGTTCGTTCGCACCTGTGCGCGCCGTGCTGGAACTGCATACCGCCCACACCGTGCAAACCGGCCAGGTCGCGCAGAGCGTGCAAACCGTGATGAAAATCGAGGTGAGCGCATGAAGACGATCACCTCGCGCGACAACGCCCAATACAAGGACCTGGTCAAACTGGCCGGCAGCGCCCAGGCGCGCCGCAAGTCGGGCCGCACGCTGCTCGACGGCGTGCACCTGTGCCAGTCGTACCTGCAATTGCGCGGCGCGCCCGAGCAGTGCGTGGTCAGCGAAACCGCGCTGCACAACCCGGAAGTGATGGACATCGTCGGCGGCCTCGAAGCGCAACACGCGCATGTGCTGGCCCTGCCCGATGCGCTCTACAATGCGATCAGCCAGGTCGAACACGGCGTGGGCGTGATGTTTTTGATTCCCACGCCGGAGCGCGCGGTGACCGGACCGTTGCAGGTGTCGGCAGTGCTGCTCGACGGCGTGCAGGACCCGGGCAACGTCGGCTCCATCCTGCGCAGCGCGGCAGCGGCTGGCATCACGCAAGTGTATTGCAGCGCCGGCACCGCGTTCTGCTGGTCGCCCAAGGTGCTGCGCGCGGCCATGGGCGCCCACTTCGTGCTTGATATCTTCGAGAATGTCGATTTGCCGGCGCTGGTTTCGAACTCGCAGGTGGTGTCGCTGGCCACCAGCGGCTATGCCACCCAGCGCCTGTATGATGTGAACCTGCGCCAGCCGGTGGCGTGGCTGTTCGGCCACGAAGGGCAGGGCGTGGCGCACGATTTATTGGCGCTCGCTTCCCACCAGGTGGTGATTCCCCACGCGGGCCAGGTAGAGTCGCTCAACGTGGCCGCTTGCGCAGCAGTATGCTTTTTCGAACAACTCAGGCAGAATCAGGGCTAGGCAGTTTCCACCGGAGCGGTTATGGATATCGGGCAGTTGCACTTTCTGGTCGCAGAAGGAGACGACGCGCAGCGCCGCGTGCTGGTCGATATCCTGCAACGCACGGGGGCGCGCCAGATTACCGAGGCGCCAGACGGCGACACCGCGCTGCGCTGCCTGGGCCTGCGCTACCAGCCGGCCGTCAACATCATCATTCTCGACTTGCAGATTCCCGGCATCGACGCGCTGGAAGTCATCCGCCGCATGGGCGACCTGCAAAGCCGCGCGGGACTGATCATCTTCGGCTCGCAAACCAATTCCGTGCTGTTCTCGATCGAATCGATGGCCGACGCGTTCGGCCTCGACGTGCTGGGCGTGATGACCAAGCCGCTGATTGCCGGACGGCTGGAAGCGGTGATCGCCGCCCACCTGAAGCCGCCCGAACCTCGGCGCGAGCGCGTGCCCACGCTGTCGTTCGCGGAGGTGGGCAATGGGCTCAATAACAACGAATTCGCGCCGCACTTCCAGCCCAAGATCGAGCTGGAAACCGGCCGGGTAAAAGGCCTGGAGATGTTCGCGCGCTGGCGCCATCCGCGGTATGGCCTGCTCGGTCCCGCCTCGTTCATGCCGGCGCTGGTGGAAAACCACCGCATCGACTTCCTCGACTGGGCGCTGATCGAAAAATCGGTGCAGGCCTGTCGCCGCCTGCACGACGACGGTATTCCGATTTCGTTCTCGGTCAACGTCGATCCCAGCACGCTGGCGCACCCGCAATTCATGGAGCAGATCGACGCCTGCCTCGAACGTCACCGCATCATGCCCGACTATCTCACCTTCGAGATGACGGAAAAGGCGGTGCTCACCACCACGCCGCACTTCCTTGAACGGCTGCTGCGGCTGCGCATGAAAGGGTTCGGCCTCGCCATCGACGATTACGGCACGGGCCTGATCAACCTGCAACTGCTGGCGCGGGTGCCGTTCTCCGAACTGAAAATCGACCGGAGTTTCGTCGATGGCGCGTTCCGCAAGCCGGCGATTGCCACCGTGTTGCGCTCGTGCCTGGGCCTGTCGCGCAGCCTGGAACGGCGCTCGGTGGCGGTGGGCGTGGAAACCAAGCAGGATTGGGATTTCCTGCAGGGCCTGGGTTGCACTTATGCCCAGGGCTATTACATCGCCAAGCCCATGCCGGTGGAAGAATTTCCCGACTGGTTGTCGGACTGGCGGCATTTTTTCTAGGGATTTTTCAGCGGCATTCCTGTTCTCCCCGCGCTTGAGCGACATCAAGCGGCGTCATCCCAAGACTCTCAAACTCGACTTCAGCCCGCCGTTCGGAGCGGGTATTGAACAGGAGTCGAGACATGGCCAAACGCAAAAGCAATGGCGGCGACGTGGACGGCGCCGGTTCCATCCTGAGCACCCTGGGCGGTCCCTCGAAGGCGCCGCGCCCGTCGCGCCTTGGCCCGCCCAACCCCATCGCCAGCCAGTTGCTCGAGAAGGTCGTCAGCGACGCCCAACTGGCCGCCGACATGCCCTACAACCCCACCAAGGCGCTCGAATACGGCGACGCCGCCTGGGTGCCGCACGAGGGCGATACGGAGACGCCCACGTCGCCGCTGGCCACGGCCAGCACTAGCACCGAGACCGTGGCCTCGCCCAAGGTGGGCGCCGGCCAGCCGGACCTGGGCGACAACCCGCTCGACGGCCCGCTCGACCGGGTGCGGGTGGACGATACCGGCCGCATGCTGACCACCAACCAGGCGGTGCGCGTGGCCGACAACCAGAACAGCCTCAAGGCCGGCCTGCGCGGTCCCACCCTGATGGAAGATTTTATTCTGCGCGAAAAAATCACGCACTTCGACCATGAGCGCATACCGGAGCGCGTGGTGCACGCGCGCGGCTCGGCCGCCCACGGCTATTTCGAGAGTTACGGCGACCAGAGCGCCATTACCCGCGCCGCACTGTTTAGCGCGACTGGCAAACGCACACCGGTATTCGTACGGTTTTCCACCGTGGCCGGCGAGCGCGGTTCGGCCGACACGGTGCGCGACGTGCGCGGCTTCGCCGTCAAGTTTTATACGGAAGACGGCAACTGGGACCTGGTAGGCAACAACATCCCGGTGTTCTTCATCCAGGAGGCGATGAAATTCCCGGACCTGATCCACGCGGTGAAACCCGAACCGCACCACGGCATGCCGCAGGCATCGAGCGCGCACGACACGTTCTGGGATTTCGCCTCGCTCAGTCCCGAAATCGTTCACATGCTGCTTTGGCACACGTCGGACCGGGCGATCCCGCGCAGCTACCGCATGATGCAGGGCTTCGGCGTGCACACGTTCCGGCTGGTGAACGCGCATGGTACGTCGGTCTTCTGCAAGTTCCACTGGTCGCCCATGGCCGGCACCCATGCGCTGGTGTGGGACGAGGCAGTGCGCCTGGTGGCGGCCGATCCCGATTACCACCGGCGCGATTTGTGGGAAGCCATCGACAGCGGCCAGTTCCCGCAATGGGAACTGGGCCTGCAAGTATTCAGTGAGGCGCAGGCCGCGCGCTTCCCGTTCGACATTCTCGATCCCACCAAGCTGGTGCCGGAAGCGCTGGTGCCGCTGCGCACCGTGGGCAAGCTGGTCCTCAATCGCAACCCCGACAATTTCTTTGCCGAGACCGAGCAGGTGGCGTTTTGCGCCGCCCACGTGGTGCCCGGCATCGACTTCACCAACGATCCACTGCTGCAAGGCCGCTTGCACTCTTACGTCGATACCCAGATCTCGCGCCTCGGTGGGGCCAACTTCCATGAGATTCCGATCAACAGCCCGGTGGCGCCGATCCATAACAACCAGCGCGACGGCATGCACCGCCAGCAGATCAACCGGGGCCGAGTCAATTACGAACCGAATTCGCTGGCCGGCGGCTGCCCGTTCCAGGCCGGCGTGCGCGGTTTTGTCAGCGTGCCGGAAGCGTCGCACGGCAACGAGGTGCGCGGCAAGCCGGAGCTGTTCGCCGACCATTATTCGCAGGCGCGCCTGTTCTGGATCAGCCAGACAACCGTCGAGCAGGACCACATCGTGCAGGCGTTCCGGTTCGAGCTGACGCGGGTGCAGACGCCGGCGGTGCGCAAGCGGGTGCTGGCGGCGCTGGTCAATGTCGATAATGGGCTGGCCGCGCGCGTGGCCGCCAGCCTGGGGATGGACGTGCCGGACCCGCTGCCGCCGGCCACCAGCCGCCCGCCATACCAGTATCCGCCATCGCCGCCGCTGTCGCTGTTCCACCGCCCCGGCAACGTGGGCGTGGCCACGCGCCGGGTAGCGCTGCTGGTGGCGCCGGGCGTCGATGGTCCGCAAACGCGCAAGCTGTATGCGGCCTTGCTGGACCTGGGCGCGGCGCCGCGCCTGGTGGGCGACCAAATCGGTAAAATCGCCGCCAGCGACGACGCGCCGCTGGACGTGGAAATCAGTATCGAGGCGGGACCGTCGGCGCTGTTCGATGCGGTGATCGTGCCCGATTATCCCGAGGGAGAGTGCGCGCTGTCGCGCGATGCGCGCGCGCTGGAATTTTTGAAACTGCAGTTCCGGCACCTGAAGCCGATGCTGGCCGTGGGCAGCGGCGCCGTGCTGCTGCGGGCGGCGCACGTCCCGGACAAGCTGCCAGACGGCCAGCCGGATCCCGGTGTAATCGTGGCCGACAGCTGCGACCTGGCCGATGCGCTGGCGCGGTTCGTGGCGGTGCTGGCGCGGCACCGCGTGTATGCGCGCGATACCGACCCGCCACGCGTCTAGCGGAGCGCCTGGCATAGCCGCCGGAGCAAGGCGCCGCGACGAAGGCAGGACGAACAGTACGACTATGCGGCAAGGAGCGGCAACGCCGCTATGACGGCTTTCCGGCGCTCCTAGTATTCGCGGCGGTCCGGTTTGATTTCTTGCAGGATGGTGGTCGAAATTTCCTCGATCGACTTGGTGGTGGACGACAGCCAGCGTATCCCCTCGCGCTTCATCATGGTTTCGGCCTCGTTCACCTCGTACCGGCAATTCTCGATCGACGCGTACTTGCTGCCCGCGCGGCGCTCGTTGCGGATCTCGGACAAGCGCTCGGGCGTGATCGTCAGGCCGAAAATCTTCGACTTGAACTCGTACAGCGACGACGGCAGGCGGCCGCGCTCGAAGTCGTCGGGAATGAGCGGGTAGTTGGCCGCCTTGATCCCGTACTGCATGGCCAGGTACAAGCTCGTTGGCGTCTTGCCCGAGCGCGATACGCCGACCAGGATGATGTCGGCCGAAGAGAGGTTCTTGTGCGACTGGCCGTCGTCGTGGGCCAGCGAGAAGTTGATCGCCTCGATGCGGTTTTTATACTCTTCGCTATCGACGATATTGTGCGACCGGCCGATGGTGTGCGTCGATTTGACGTTCAATTCCTGTTCCAGCGGCGCCACGAAGGTCTGGAACAGGTCCATGTACATGCCCTTGCAGCGGCGGATCACGTCCGACAGTTCGGTCTGCACCAGCGTGGAAAAAATGATCGGGCGCTGACCGTCGGTCACGAACGCCTCGTTGATCTTGCGCGCGGCGTCGTGCGCCTTGTCGAGCGTATCGATGAACGGCAGGCGGATCTGGCGGAAGCGCAGTTCGAACTGGGTCAGCACCGAGTGACCGAAGGTTTCAGCCGTGATGCCGGTGCCGTCGGAGACGAAGAACACCGTGCGTGATGCGGTGGGAAAGGAGGTTCGTTGTTCTTGTGTCATGTATTTTTCTGCCGGTGGTGTTCAGGAATCGTCAATTGTCGTTACAGGCTGTAGAATGGTTGCCAATAGCATGATTGTGGTGCACGACGACCAGAATAACAAGAACAAGCAAAACGGAGACGTCTGCACCCGGCTGAAAGATTTCTATCATCAAAAAGGTGTTTTTTATGTCTAACGCAGCATTGAAGGAGCAGGCAGGGGAAGCGGTTTACGTCGCATCGTTCGAAAATTTACGCATGACCGATGTCGAATCGGTCGGCGGCAAGAACGCGTCCCTGGGCGAAATGATCAGCCAGCTGGCTGGCGCCGGCGTGCGTGTGCCTGGTGGCTTTGCCACCACGGCGCAGGCATTCCGCGACTTCCTCGAACACAGCGTCGACGGCGGCAAGCCGCTGGCCGAACGCATTGCCAACCGCTTGGCCGACCTGAATATCGACGACGTGCGCGCCCTGGCGCAAGCGGGCGCCGAGATTCGCGGCTGGATCGTCGAAACCCCGTTCCAGCCACGCCTGCAGGCCGAAATCACGGCCTTCTACGAGCGCCTGGTTGCCGACTCCACCACCGAAATGTCGTTTGCCGTGCGTTCGTCGGCCACCGCCGAAGACTTGCCGGACGCCTCGTTCGCCGGTCAACAGGAGTCGTTCCTGAACGTGGTCGGCATCGACAACGTGCTCGAAGCAATGAAGCACGTGTTCGCGTCGCTGTACAACGACCGCGCCATCTCGTACCGCGTGCATAAAGGCTTTACCCACGCCGAAGTGGCGTTGTCGGCCGGCGTGCAGCGCATGGTCCGTTCCGACCTGGGCGCCGCCGGTGTGATGTTTACCATCGATACCGAATCGGGCTTCAAGGACGTGGTGTTCGTTACCTCGAGCTATGGCCTGGGCGAGACCGTGGTGCAGGGCGCCGTCAACCCGGACGAATTCTACGTCCACAAGCCAATGCTGGAAAAAGGCAAATCGCCTGTCATCCGCCGCAACATCGGCTCCAAGCTGATCAAGATGGAGTTCACCAACGAAGCCAAGGCCGGCCGCTCGGTGAAAACCGTGGACGTGCCGGTGGAACTGCGCAACCGCTACTCGCTCAACGACACCGAAGTGGTGGAGCTGGCCAAGTACGCCGTCATCATCGAAAACCACTACGGCCGTCCGATGGACATCGAGTGGGGCAAGGATGGCCGCGACGGCAAACTGTACATCCTGCAAGCGCGTCCTGAAACCGTCAAATCGCAACAGAAAGCGACCGACGTGCAGCAGCGCTTCAAACTGAAATCGACCGGCACCGTGCTGACGTCCGGCCGCGCCATCGGCCAGAAGATCGGCGCCGGCCCGGTGCGCGTGATTACCGACCCGTCGGAAATGGAACGCGTGCAGCCCGGCGACGTGCTGGTGGCCGACATGACCGACCCGAACTGGGAACCGGTCATGAAGCGCGCCTCGGCCATCGTCACCAACCGCGGCGGCCGTACCTGCCACGCGGCGATCATCGCCCGTGAACTGGGCGTGCCGGCAGTTGTCGGTTGCGGTGATGCGACCGAAGTGCTCAAGGACGGCACGTTCGTGACCGTGTCGTGCGCCGAAGGCGACGAAGGCAAGATCTACGACGGCCTGCTGGAAACCGAAATTTCGGAAGTGCAGCGCGGCGAACTGCCGAAACTGCCAACCAAGATCATGCTCAACGTCGGCAACCCGCAACTGGCGTTCGATTTCCAGTCCGTGCCGAATGCCGGCGTGGGCCTGGCCCGCCTCGAGTTCATCATCAATAACAATATTGGTGTGCACCCGAAAGCGATCCTGGAATACCCGAACATCGACGCCGACCTGAAAAAGGCAGTGGAGTCGGTCGCCCGCGGCCACGCGTCGCCGAAAGCCTTCTACGTCGACAAGCTGGCCGAAGGCATCGCCACCATCGCTGCCGCGTTCTGGCCGAAAAAAGTCATCGTGCGCATGTCGGACTTCAAGTCCAACGAGTACAAGAAGCTGATCGGCGGTTCGCGCTACGAACCGGACGAAGAAAACCCGATGCTGGGCTTCCGTGGCGCTGCGCGCTACCTGGCCGAAGACTTCGCGGGCGCCTTCGAAATGGAATGCCTGGCCATGAAGCGCGTGCGTAACGACATGGGCCTGACCAACGTCGAGATCATGGTGCCGTTCGTGCGCACCCTGGGCCAGGCTGAAAAAGTCGTGAACCTGCTGGCCAAGAACGGCCTGGTACGCGGCGAAAACGACCTGCGCCTGATCATGATGTGCGAAGTGCCATCGAACGCGATTTTGGCCGACCAGTTCCTCGAGTTCTTCGACGGCTTCTCGATCGGTTCCAACGACCTGACCCAGCTGACCCTGGGCCTGGACCGCGATTCCGGCATGGCGCTGCTCGCTGCCGACTTCGACGAACGCGATCCGGCCGTCAAAGCCTTGCTGTCGCTGGCCATCAAGGCCTGCCGCGAAAAAGGCAAGTACATCGGCATTTGCGGCCAGGGTCCTTCCGACCACCCGGACTTCGCGGTGTGGCTGATGGAGCAGGGCATCGAATCGATGTCGCTGAACCCGGACTCGGTGATCGATACGTGGCAGAAACTGGCAAGCCTGCAACCCAAATAAAAAGTTGGCGCAAGACAAAAATCGTTTAGACTGGAGTTAATGAATTTAGTAGCCTTTTACTCCACAAAAAACGTTCTTGCATCCAAGACCCTCGTGGCCCATATTGGGCTCCGGGGGTCTTTGTATTTGAAAATAGCTCACGAGAGGAGGAGACATCATGGCTGACTGGAGTTTCTGGTTGATCGCCGCCGGCGTTGCGGTAACCGTTGAACTGTTCATCGGCACGTTCTATTTGCTGATGATCGCCATCGGCCTGGTGTTCGGCGCGCTCGCTGCCGCCATCGGGCTGGCGCTGCCGATCCAGACCATGGTGGCCGCCATCGTCGGCGTGGCCGCGACCATCGGCTTGCGCCGCAGCCGCTACGGCAGGATGGGCACCCGGGTGGAAGCCGAGCGCGATCCCAATGTGAACCTGGACATCGGCCAGACCGTTACCGTGCCGGCCTGGCAGGACGGCGTGGCGCGCGTGATGTATCGCGGTGCGCTGTGGGACGTGGAGCTCGACCGCACTGCGACGGGTGCTTCGGTCCCGGCGCCGGGACAGTACATCATCCGCGAAGTGCGCGGCAGCCGCCTGATTGTCGCGGCCTAATCAATTTCAAACGAAGGAGACCTGGATGGATATCAGTTTCGGCAATGTGACCCTGGTGCTGTTTGTGCTGGCGTTGGTGTTTGTGTTCAAGACCATCAACGTGGTGCCGCAGCAGCATGCGTGGGTGGTGGAGCGGCTCGGCAAATACCACGCGACGCTGGGCCCCGGCCTCAATATCGTGATCCCGTTTGTCGATCGCATCGCCTACAAGCACGTGCTGAAGGAGATTCCGCTCGACGTGCCGCCGCAGGTCTGCATCACCAAGGACAACACGCAGTTGCAGGTGGACGGCATCCTGTACTTCCAGGTCACCGACGCCATGCGCGCCTCGTACGGTTCGTCCAACTATATCGCCGCCATCACGCAGCTGGCGCAAACCACGCTGCGCTCGGTGATCGGCCGCATGGAGCTCGATAAGACCTTCGAGGAACGTGACCATATCAACACCACCATCGTCAACGCCATCGACGAATCGGCTGCCAACTGGGGCGTCAAAGTGCTGCGCTACGAGATCAAGGACCTGACGCCGCCGGCGGAAATCCTGCACGCCATGCAGGCGCAGATCACCGCCGAACGCGAAAAGCGCGCGCTGATCGCCGCCTCGGAAGGGCGCAAGCAGGAGCAGATCAACATCGCCAACGGCGAACGCGAAGCGCAGATCGCCCGCTCCGAAGGCGACAAGCAGGCCGCCATCAACCGCGCCGAGGGCGAGGCGGCAGCCATCGTCGCGCTGGCCGAGGCCAACGCCAATGCGCTGCGCCAGGTGGGTTCGGCGATCCGCGATCCGGGCGGCGAAGACGCGGTCAATCTGAAAGTGGCCGAGCAGTACGTGGAGGCGTTCGGCAAGCTGGCCAAGACCAACAATTCCATCATCGTGCCGGCCAACCTGGGCGACATCAGTGGCTTGATCGCTACCGCGATGCAGGTCGTCAAATCACAAAAAGACGTGCCGCTGGTCAAACCGGTGCGGCCATAATTTAGCAGGAGCAGGACATGGGTACATGGGCGGTAGACGCTTTCGGCAATGACTTCGCCCAGGACTGGGCCGAAGACCTGCACGAGACGACCAATATGGACGCCATCGAGAACACGCTCGATACGGCATTGGCAGGCGCCGACGCCGGCGGCGAACTCGAAGCGCCGCTGGCAGCCGAAGCGCTGGCGGCGATCGAAGTGCTGGCGCGGCTGCAAGGCAAGGGCGGCGCACGTACCGAGGATAGCTCGGCGATCGACGAATGGGTGGATGCGCGCAAGGAAAAAGCGAAAGGTGCGGTCAAGCCGCGCACCGACCTCGCCGCCAAGGCGCAGCAGGCGCTGGCGCGCATCGTGTCCGGACAGTCGGAGCTGCGCCAGTTGTGGGAAGAGAGCGAGCATTACGCCGAATGGCGCGCCGCGGTGGACGACCTGGCGGCGCGCCTGGGGTAAGGAGCGTGGCCATGCTTTGTCCGGCAGACGATACGCCGCTGGCGGCCAGCGCCTCCAGCGGCTACGAAGTGCATCGCTGCCCGCAATGCCTGGGCGTGGCGGTTGCGGGCAATGTGCTGCCCGCAGTGCGCGCCCACGCGGCGCTGGAACTGCACAAGCAACCGGACCAGCCAGCGCACGTACGGCCCTGTCCCCGCGACGGCAAGATGATGAAAACGCTGCGCTTCAAGGGTGTCTCGATGGACGTCTGTCCCGAATGCCGCGGCCTGTGGCTCGAAGCCGGGAAGTTGCCCCGCTTGCTGGACCTGGCCCAGGTCGCCCAGCCGGTGAACCTGGGCCGCCTGGCAGACGGCACGGAAATACGGCGTGAACGGTCAACGCTCAACCTGGTCGAGAAGATGGAAGGGATCTGGTTGCTTGGTGAGCTTGCTGGCGTGTTGTTTAAATTTTGGAAATAAACATCTCCCAAGGTCATCATGGCAACTGACTGGCTTTTCTACTGGACGACACTGCCATTCGGGCTGATCTTCTTCGGTATCGCGGTAGCGCTGCCCTGGTGGCTCTGGCGCTGGTTGCTCGGTCCTGAATATGACCGCATCGGCGTTATGCCGTACGCGGCAGGGTACCTGGCGGCACTCGCCGGGCTGTTGGTCGTCAGCTTCGGCTATGCCTATCATGACTTCACCGGCTTGCCAGCGGACGGTGTATTCGCGCAAACCAGGTGGTGGACCTTCGTGCCTGGTCGGGGCATTTACATGATGGTACTGTCGCTGCTGTTTGTCCTGCCTTTGCTTGCACTGGTCGGCGTTCCCGTGGCAGCGGTGCTGATACGCCGCCATTGGTTCAACTTCCGGACGGTACTTGCCGTCGTGGCGATTGTGTCGTCAGCGATGACGTACCTGGTGTGGTCGACGCCGCCAAACAACTGGTCAAAGACCCATCCGCTCGAATGGTTCACCAGTGTGTTGACTGGACTGTTGCCCGGGGTGCTGATGGTCGCCTTGCCGTTCCTGCTCGCAATTCAATACGCAGTGCGTCTTCGTTGCGCAGGAAATTCTGGAGCGGGATAGTGCCGACCATCTGGATACCAAAAATCGATAGGCGTAAGGAGCATTGGACGATGCTGCCGGAGCGGTTTTTATTTCATCTGTCAAAGTAAATATCATGAGCTTCGCATCCAGGTGCTGCGGCATATTGCTCCTTCTATTGTTGGCCTGTTCGAAAAGTGAGCCGTCAAATACCATCGAAGAAATTGAGTTGGTTGACGGTGCACTTACCCGAAGATTTCTGAGCCCATCAACGTTCAAGTCGGAAACTTCAGTGCCTTCAATGCTGAATTTTTCATTCCAATATCCCGGCATGGCGACACGCAATTGGCGCGATGCTCCTCGTGCGGACGAGATAAGGGGCCAGATAATGCTTGGACGCGGGCAAGGCCGTACCGAATGGCTGGTTGCGAACGCTGCAAGTAAAATCGATACCACCAAGCCAGGCCGTCTTTATCGAGATGGCACGTCGGAAGGTTTTGAAATCTACCGTGACATGCTGAACGAAAAAACCTTGAAGCCCGAATCGGCGCTATACGTCTTTCGAGACGAAGATGGTCATTTAGTAGGAGTGAACGATCTTGGAAGCTGGAGCGTGAACTATGTCGCATGGACCAAAATCGATCTCGACATGGAGATTCGGTACCATATTGCCAAGCCGCTGGGGAACGATTTCGTGACGATCAATCGCGCAGTAAAGAAGTTTGTTCGCTCGCTTATTAAGCAGCAAGCCGAGCGTGACATTCCCGGCGGTTCCAATTTTTATGACAAGGTAGCCACTATGAGCGACACACTGGTACTGAAAATTTCCAATAATTCCCGTGTCGAGCTGGACGGGCAGAAAATGGCGTCCACAGCAGAGGTGGCGCAGGCGCTGGGAAAAATTGTCCGTGACAGGCCGGATGCGGTCGTGTCCATCGAGGCGGACAAATCCGCGCATTACGAGGCGATCGGCATGGCGATCTACGGCAGTACCCGGGCCGGATTCAGCGGTGAACGTTTACGTGTAACGGTAGGCGGAAAGCCTTTATTAAATGGTGGAGATAATGAAGCGTCTTAACAAGTGGGTGGAAGCTATTTCCCTGGTCATCATGGGACTGCTGATGTGCTACGGTTCCTGGGGCAAGGAGGGGGTGCTGCCGATCGACGAGTTTACCCAGGTCGGCCTGGTTCTCTGTGCTGGCGCCGGTGTCTTCTGGTATCGGACGCGCCAGGAAAAGCGGTTGCGCGAGGATGTAGCGCGAGGTAAATAATTTTTTAAAGTGCTGTTATTGTTGCCGTGCTCACGGGGGCGGAAGTTCCGCGTACCAGTGCGCATAGGGAGTATTCTTGACCATGTGCCGGTTCAAATCCGGCGTACCGTCGGTCCACCACACGGGGCCCCGTTCTCCAAGTCCATGCTTGGCTTCATCCACCGCCGCACGCGCTGCGCGTTCGCGCTGCTTGTCGCCAGTCTTGCGCGCGGCGCCGACTTCGCGCCGCGCCGCCATCAGCTGCTTGACCAGCGCCTCGCGGCGTTCCGGCGCCAGGTCGGGATTGCTCAGCCTCCACAGCCTGCCCTTGACCACGAAGTAGCGTCCGTCCGGCGTATGCGGATGCGGGTCAGCGCCGGCCATGGCCGCTCCTAGAACGCATAACTCAAGCCCAGGCTCCACTGCCGTGGCGGATGCACCGGGTACATGGTGTAGCGGCGGCCGTCGTCCTGCACGTGTTCGCGGGCCACCTGCAGCGTGTAGCGGCCGAACGGGATGCCGATGCCGATCCGGACGTCGTAGCGCGAGGAGGCAGGAATGCCGGGGAAGTAGCCACCGCTGAGGTTGCGCAGCAGGCCGATATGGCCCACCAGGTTGAAGCGCGGGTGGACCGGGTAAAAGGCGTTGAGCTCGCCGTACAGCACGCGCGCGTCGTAGCCGAGGTACTTGGGCGAGTAGTAGAGCCGGGTGCTGCCGCGCTCGAAACTGAGGCCGCCGTAGCATTCGCTGAAGTCGTTGTCGTGCGCCTGGGTGTAGGTGATGCGGCTGCAGCCGAGTTCCCAGCTGCCGCCCCCACGCAGGCGCTGCGCGTAGCCGGCGTAGCCTTGCAGCTTGTAGCCGTCGAGATCGCCGATGGTCATGGCGCTGGCAAAGGCGCCGCCGTACCAGCCCCGGTCGGTATCGATGTTGACGGTGGCCTGCGGCACGGCGCCGCCCTGGCCGGGATTCTGGCCGCGGTAACGGTATTCCGATTGCACGGCAACGCTGCCGGTAATGTCGAGCTGGGCGGAAGCGCACGGCGCCAGCACCGCAATGAAAGGTAACAGTGCCAGTCTGCGCCAGGTCACGGCACGGGTGCGCGCGGGATGGCGGGAACAGGGCAGGTGCAACTGCATTGACGGATCAGGCGTGAAATGGTGGCGCATGCGTCGATATTAGCAGTCTTGACCAT
The DNA here is from genome assembly GCF_034479515.1 of Duganella zoogloeoides. NCBI lineage: Bacteria > Pseudomonadati > Pseudomonadota > Betaproteobacteria > Burkholderiales > Oxalobacteraceae > Duganella > Duganella zoogloeoides. Next base: position 3,237,697 of record NZ_CP140152.1, on the reverse strand, counting down.
GTCGGCGGGTTGCAACATGGTGCGCAATTGTGTGGGCGAGGCGTCGGGCCGCAGCTCCTCGAGCAAGGCCAGCATGCCGGAAACGTGCGCCGCCGCGTACGAGCTGCCATTGACGAACGACCAGCGCGCGCCGGGCGAGGTGGTCGGGATGTCATTGCCGGGCGCCAGCAGGCCTGACTCCGCGCCGCTCCTGGTGGCGGCAATTACGGTCGGCGCCACGCCGGGGCGCGGCTGCGCAGCGACGGCCATCACGCCGCGATGGCTGGCGGGAAACGCCGGTCCGCTGTCTTGCGGATCGATCGCCCCCACCACGCTGATGCCGCGTTCGAGCGCCACGTCGAGCAAACGGTCAAGCAGCTTGTCGGGCGGGCCGGACAGGCTCAGGTTGATGATTTTGGCGTTGTTGAGAATGGCGTAGTTGAGCGCCTTGGACAGCGTAAAACTGTTGCAGCGGGTGCGCTGGAGATTGGTCTGCCAGCAGGCACGCAGTCCCATCAACTTCGCGCGCGGCGCCACGCCCACAATGCCGCCGTGGCCGCTGCGCGCGGCAATGATGCCGGCAACCGCCGTGCCGTGCAGCTCTGGCGGCGGCGGACCGGCATCGACAAAATTGGTGTTGACCGCGAGCTGGCCTGCCAGGTCGGGGTGTTCGCCATCGATGCCGCTATCGACCACGGCTACCCGCACTTCGCGGCCGGTGGCATGGCGGTGCAGGTCGGCCACGTGCCAGTAGCGGGCGGCTGGTTGCACCTGGTACAGGGCGTCGGCGGCATCGGCGGCGGCCGCATCGGGTACCTGCGCCATGCCGTCGAAGCGGGCCACGCTTTGCGCCCACTCCACCTGCGGATCGCGGCTCAGCTGTTCGATCAGCAGGTGCGGATCGGCATGGTCGCCGTACTGCATCACGTAGCAGTCGATGCCGAGCAGCGACATGGCCCAGCCTTCAACCACCGTCAGACCGTGCTGGCGCGCCAGCGCTTCGGCGCGGCGGCGGCGCGCGCCGTTGCCGTTGTCGTCCATGTAGCGCCCGCCGTAGGTGGCGTCGGGGCGATAGTGGGTGGCGGGCAGGCGCAGCATGACCAGCAACTGGCGCTGGTTCGGATCGCCGGCACTATCGGCTTCGGCGTGGTCGGCGCTGCCGGCGGGGACCACCTCCGTATCGTCGCCGCCCGGTGCACCGATGGCGCTGTCCTGTGCGACGCTGCGCCAGGCGTGCGCCGGCGCTGTCAGGACTGTCGCGGTCAGCAACAGCGTGGCTGCTGCCAGTGCGGCAAAGCTGTGGGGCCAACGGGCGCTGGTTGTCGCTCGCCGGACGGCCAACGCCAGCGCTGCCAGGAGGCGCGGCCGGCGCACACTTGTCGTTGGCGGCCGGGACACCGCTGCCGGCGCGGCCGGGCCGAAGAACCGGCGAGCAGTCATGGCGTACCGTTTTCGTCCAGCGCTTCGGCCAGGCGCACTGCCGGATCGTGGCGCAGCGCCTCGAGCGCGCGCTGGCGCTCGGTGTCGGCTACCCGCAGCAGGTAGGCATCGGTGACGGTCGGGCCATCCACCACGCGCGCGCCATGGCGTTGCAGGATGCGGCGCAATTCGCGCTCGGTGGTCGCCGGCTCGAATATCACGACCAGGTTGCCGCCGGACGGCGCGGCGCCATTGCCCAAAGCGTGATACGCGGGCAGGCTGGCGGTGTCCGCCGCGTCGGGGCGCGCCAGCAGCGCGGCCATGCCGACGATCACCACGCACTGGGCTGCGGCCGCCCAGCGCAGCCACGACGGCTCGTTAGCGGCGGCGCGGCGCCACCACGGCTGCGCGGCACGCAGCGGCACGACGGCAGGGCTGGCGACTGGCGGTGCAGGTGGGCTGCCATCGTCGGTATCGCTGGCGCAATCCTGCGCGCCCAGTTGCGGCATCAGGCGCGCCAGCGCGGCATCCATGTCCAGCCCCGGTGGCAGTACGTCGTCGTCATTGGCGGCGGCCAGCAGCGCGCGTTCGCGCGCCAGATCTCGCCGGCAGGCGATGCAGTGTTGCAGGTGGCGCGCCACGCGACCGCTTTCGTCGGACGACAGCTTGTCTGCCGCATACCAGGGCAACAGTTCTTGCACCGCATGGTGCTCCGGACCCGATCCATCGATGTTGAAGACGCCCGCGTTCATCGGTTGTTCTCTCTTTCGTTCCACAACACTTCCTTCAGTTTCTGCCGCGCGTTGAACATGCGCGTTTTGACCGTGTTGACCGGACAGGCGACGATGTCGGCGATGTCGCTGTAGGCCAGTTCGTGATAATACGTCAGCACCATGACCGCGCGCTGCGCCGCCGGCAGTGCGTCGAGCGCGTCCGCCACGGTTTGCTGCAACTGCTGGCGGTGCATATGCTGCTCGGGCTGCAGGCCGCTGTCATCTTCGTACAGCGTGGCGTCGGACTCCAATGGTTCATCGCTGGCGCGCAGGCCTTTCAGGGTCTTGCGGTAGGCGATCGCAAACACCCAGGTCGAGGGCTTGCACGTGCCATCGAAGGTGGCAGCTTTTTGCCACACCACCAGCATGGTGTCGTTGATCACTTCCTCGATCAGCGGGCTGCTGCGCGTCATGCGTCCCACGAACCGCGTCAGCCGGGAGAAATACAGTTTATATAGTTTTTCAAACGCAGCACGGTCCCCGCCCGCCACCCTGGCCAGCAAGCACTTCTCGTCGTTGTCACTGTGAGAGCCCGTCGACAGGCCCAGTTGATGCTGCATCAGCGATCCTCCTTGTTACCGTTGATACCTTGCCGCCTACAAATGGTTCTACAAAACAGGAAATTATTTTTACGGGCCGATGGTAGCACTGTCCTTGTTCCCGGCAGGCATAACTATTAAGATGACAACATGAGAAAAATCCTGCTGCCGGCCGTCATGGCCACTTCCGTCCTGTTCGCCGCCGCGCCGGCCCACGCCGCGCCGCCGGCCGGTCAGGATGCCTTTGCCGGCGCCCAGGTGCGCATCGATGTCGGTGGGCGCAAGCTCAATATGTATTGCCTCGGCAAGGGTTCGCCCACCGTGCTGTTCGAAGCGGATGCCGGCCGCGCCGGCTGGGACTGGTCGGCGGTAATGCCGCAGGTAGCGGCCCGCACCCGCGCCTGCGTGTACGACCGTGCCGGCATGGGCGCGAGCGATCCCATTATCCGAGCCGCCTCGGTCGGCAATGCCAGCCGCGACCTCGGTTTCCTGCTCAAGAACGCCAGGATCGAGGCGCCGCTGGTGCTCGTTGGCGTAGGCTTCGGCGCGCTGGTGGCGCAGCAGTACGCCTGGCGCTCGCGCGGCGCCGTCACCGGGCTGGTGCTGGTCGATGCGCTGCACGAGGATGCGTTGCCGGCCGGACGCGACGTTCAGTTACAAGCAGCGCTGGGATGCCTGGCGGCGGCCGAGCAGGGCAGCATCGGACCAGGCTGCGCTTATCCTGCGGCTGCCTTCAACGGCGAGACTGGCCCATCATTGGCAGCGGCCCAGGTGGCGCAATTGCGCAAGCCGACTTACTGGCGCGCCCGCGCTTCCGAACTCGACAGCCTGGAGGTGAGCGCCACTCAGGTGCGCACCGCGCGCAAGCCGTTCGGCGCACTGCCGGTGGTCACAGTGGAGCAGGGCGATGCGGCCGCCATCGTCGCGGCCGTCATGCAGGTGCTCGACCAGCAGTCGCCTTTGAAATGAATTTTAAAAAGCTGATAATTTGTGAAAGCAGGCCATCCGGACGGCCGGAACAATCCATGAGCGAGGCGCGATGAGAATAGTGGCCTTGTTGCTAGCGGCTTCGACAGGTGTCTCAAGTCTGCCGCCACCTCCCCCGACGCCGCTCACGACGACAGACATCCATCAAATCGTCGGTGCCGTACTGACCCACGTGAAGGTCGCGCAGTATCTGCATCCAGAGATGCCTGGACGCCTTCCGGTCAAGATTACCATCGCCGCACCTTACTCGGTTACCCAGCCAGACCTGGTGCTTTATAACCGGCCTGTGGTAGTCGTCGTAGCGGGAGCCGACGCCGTAAACTTCGAGATTGGCCGGACTTCCAACGGCGCTAAAGCCGAAATATCCTATCGCCCAGAAGGAATGGCGGGAACGGTGCTGCTGCTCAAAGCACGGAATCGATGGATAGTGAGCAGTGCCAGCGTCCACGAGTATTAATTCGACCGTCAATCTACCAAGCCAGGCATTATTAAGAAATTTATGAAAAAAATACTGATTGGAATATCGTTGCTTCTCACCAATGTCGTCGCAAGCGCGCAGGCAAATGCAAGCGCCGAGTGGTGGAGTTATCTCGGTGCATACGACGCGGGACCGGGTTCCATTCGCCTTGACATGAGTCTGCGGAAAACCGCGCCCGTTGAAGGATTCTCGCACCTCATAGTCACCGGCGTAACGTACACATCTACTCAAAGAAAGGGTTTGCCGGAGGCTGGAGATTTAGACCGGCTCAATCAGATATCGAGCGCCGTGGTTGCCGCCATCGCAGCGGAAACTCCCAGCATCCATGCAGGCACTTTTACACATGACTTTGAACAGCTGAACTACATTTATGTGTCCAACGTAAAGGGAATCGCGGAGGTTGTTAAAAATGTCTATAGTCAACGATGCCCAGAATGTAAGACGTACACGAATTTAAAGGATGATGCATCTTGGTCCGCGTACCGAGAATTTTTGTTTCCCAACGAAGCGACAATCAAGCATTATGGGTTGCAACTTGATTGAACAATATTCCGACCCGTTACGATACAGGGACCCTTTGCGGCAACAACGGCGTGTCGGGGCAGATAGAGATGCTTTCGCAGCAGCAACATGCTATGCTCGCGCGACCGGCCGAGAACGGCCACAAGCGGACCTTTCCATACACTATGCAAAATTCTTCGTCAAATTCGATTCCTACGCCCACTCAAATAAATCATCTTGACTTAGCTATCGAACCCATTACATCTTCTGCATTTGAAGTTTTTTTTGAGTATTTAAATGACCATCTGGCCGACAACGGAAAACCCGAAAATGTTTACTTTCAGCCTTTGCCCTATGCTGAATCGGTATTTTCGGCAGAAAGGGCGAAAGCTTTTCCGGATGCGTTAGATATCCCGCTGGGAGAGCCAGGCTGGCGTCGATTATGGGGAGCATTCACTCATGGTCGAAAGCTATTAGGTCATATCGACCTGCGGCAAATTCGGACCGATTCGCAGCTCATCGTTGCTTACTTGGAATGGGAGTTGACCGCAGCTTTCGAAAATTCGGATTGGGACAGCGCCTCATTGAATATGCGGAAAAATGGGCATTGAAGAGCGGCACACTGAAGTGGATTGACTTGCAAGTCTTGTCTGTCAACGAACCTGCAATTCGCCTTTACCAGCGGTCGGGCTTCACAAAGACCGGCGAAGTGCCTGAAATGTTCGAGATAGATGGGCATCTTTTTTCATATACCAGTATGGCGAAGAGGGTTATGGTCAATTCCAGCGATGTCTTGTGACGTCATTTCCCATCTTAGAGGCGGCTACCGGCCATGAACAGACATTGGTAATGTAGATTGAGCAAATGAGATCTGGCACCCATTACAGAATTGAGTACGAGAGTTTCGGGAATCCTCCTATCCGCCTAACGCAGCGGCTGGGAGAAATCGATCAAGTGCTTGAGTTTGCAAAAGTCAACTTGAAACCGTGTTCCGAACTTTTTGTCGCGTGTCTTGGCGAAGGCATTGACTTCGGAAACTTCAATTGCGAAGTTGACTCGAAAGGTCAAGCTACAATAACTGTCCATGAGCATCGAGGGTTTATTTCTGATGGCATATCACTAGAGCAAGCGCTCGACGTCCTCGCTTATTGGTTGCCGGAACAAACAAGGACTTCCGATATTACTTGGGCCGAGCAATGAAATCTTAATAGATACCGTTCTCGGCCAATTGCGGTCATAGTTTGGTTAATTCCATATCTCTGTAGGAGCAAAATTGAAAGACGTTTAGAAAGAGCTGGGTTCCTTCATCAGAGCGCGTGGATTTAAAGGCTCAGGCCAAAATTTCAGGAAAATTGAAAACGACTATGTTTTCGTTATAAATATCCAAGGTAGCCGTAATGGAGATGTTTTTTTCGTGAATCTGGGGGCACAACCTGCATTTGTCCCGGCAGAGGGCGATGCTGCTCTGCCTACGATAAAGGAACACGAGTGCATCATGAGGATGCGGGTTGGTAGCGAATGGCATTGGAGCCTATCAGGCGAATCGGTTTTTGATTTGACCTGTGCAATTGATGCGGCGCAGTCGGAATTCTTTGGGCGGGTGCGTACGTTGCGGACAGCAATTTTTGAAGATAGTGTTGAACAGCTGATTCAGAAATTCAGCGCGGGGACCACAAATGCGCGAGCTGCGCTGCACTTGTCCAGAGCAGCATTGGCTTTAGGACGTCGCGACTCTGCGGCTGCGCTAGTAGAGTATGGTCTAAGTATTGCCGGAGACCGCGCTACTGGTTTGATTTATGATTTGAAGGCGGTAAAAAGCGCCGCTGTCTAGCTTACATGTGCTGGCTGACTTCGGCCAGGAGCAGCCATTCAGATTTTGGTGCAAAATGAACGAAAACAAATTAAATGTTGAGGTTGCTGCAATTAAGAATGAGACGTCAGAGCGCCCAATTCCTACAGTATGGAGACTGGCTTTCTGCCAAATAGTAGATGCATTTGTTAGGGGTGACTACCTCTTACATGGTGGTGTGGCCGGTGTAGATACTGTTTCGGAAGAAGCCGCTAGTCAGATTCAATCCTATCTGAGCGACTATGGCGCAACTTTGAAATCGCTACCTGACGAGACCTGGAATTCTTCCGTCTGCATATGGACAGGAAACCATTGGGATGTGCTAGTAGATTTGTATACCAACGAAGAAGGCTCGAGTGATTTATTATTGAGCGCTCGTGTCAATGAAACAAGTCACGGATTTAAGATTGAGATTCACATGGTGTATGTACCATAATCTCCGGAGTAAGTTTACTTATTTCAATAGAGCAATATCCGCGTCGGAATTTTTCTGTCTGCGGCGTCATAGTGCGGGCACTTCTCGGATGAGCAGGATGTATCCTGGCACCATCGGCCGCGTTCGGCCAGAAGCCGCCGTTCGTTAGGACCTTCACCGGCCAACTGAACCTTGATGTGATGCCTAAAAAACTGGAAATATTATTGGGACGGAAAATAAATCGAATAAACTAAAATCCGTAAAAAGCCTGGAAGATTTTGGTCGTATACGGTTGTCGAATTCATTTTTATGCGTGACTTTCTATATTCGGAAATATCACAGATTGAAAATATACCTAACATACCAGATGACCCAGAGCTTGCGGTGCTGGCTGGAAAGCAGCTTTGTGAAAATGTACTTGAGCCAATTCAAGAAGCGTTTGGGCGCATTAGTATTCGTTCCGGTTATAGGTCAAGTGCGGTAAACGCCAAAGGCGCAGAAAATAGTAATCAATATAATTGCGCCCGGAACGAAGCAAATTATGCGAGACATATATGGGATAGGAGAGATGTAAAAAGTGGAAACATAGGGGCAACTGCGTGTATTGTAGTTAATTCTTTTATTCCTTACTACGAACGGACAGATAATTGGAGCGCGCTTGCTTGGTGGGTGCATGACAACATTTCCAGCTATTCATCTATGGAATTTTTTCCCAAGCTCGCTGCCTTCAATGTTTCATGGAATGAGCACCCGGAGAAGACGATATCAAGCTATGTTGCGCCAAAGGGAATTTTAACATGACCAGGGATGCCAAATTTCGCCGGTTCCCACGAGGAGTTCTATGCTGAATTTCTGAACGAAAGAAAAGTAGCGAATATTTGAGGTTTTGAAAGATGGACCGCGCGGGTGTCTGAAATCGGCCAGTAGCGGACGTAAAAATTATCGAAAGTCAAATTAAATGAATAAAATGAAATTCGCTTTAATAGATGTTCTGAAACGTCAATTCTGGATGATTTTTTTGGTGTTCATAATCAACGTTGGAATTATGTATTGGCGCGATGGGCAAATATCCCTGGCAAGCTGTGTCGAAATCATGTTCGGAATTTTTCTTGTCATTGTCTTCTATGTCGTAGCTGAGATCTATTGGTTTAGTAAGAAAAATTAAATATACGCTTCTTGGTACTTACTGATATGTCTTATGTCGACCAAGAGCAGTCAGACAAATGATGTTGATAATAAAGACAATGGAATAAGAAAGGTATCCTTTGGAGGATAAGATAATCGTGGTCACCGAGAATGCAGACTCGGAATTTGAAGTAATTCTCGGCAAAGGTTTGAACGAATTTAATGAGCACGCCGCTGGCCTGAGTGACCGACGCACACTCAATGTAATCGTGAGAGACTCCACGAGCAACGAAGTGCTGGGAGGCGCTATTGGAAGAACCTCCTTGGGACTGGCTTTTCTCGACCTTTTCTATCTGCCGAGTTCGCTGCGCGGTTCTGGACTCGGGACAAAAATCCTTAGGGCATTCGAAGACGAGGCTAGAGATCGTGGATGCAGCGCTGCGGTACTTTACACGATCAGTTTTCAGGCCCCTGGTTTTTATGAAAAAAACGGGTGGGTGAGTTTTGGCGAAATTGCCACCCGGCCGGGTATCAGTCGCGTATTCATGACCAAGAGCCTTTAACGGGCTGACCGCGATTCCAACATAGAAGGAACCGGCGGCTAAGGACGGAATTTCGCATCGACGGCAACCGGCCAAGAGCGGCCGTTAGATTTTCGGATCAGGTCGAGTAATTAACTAGAAAAATTGTTAGGGTAAAAATGGACCATTCAACCGCGCAGAAGCTTATGGATGCCTACAGAGGCATTGGAGAGGCTCTCAATGGAGCCGATAGCGTCATTCGCACAATGCCGGAAGACGAGCGGACTGCGCACTTGCGTGGCCTTGCCGAGATGATGGGACACCTCTGGTTCAAACTTCAACTTCCAGTTGTTCGCGAACACAGAGATCTGGATCCGGATGGCGATCGTTTCCAGAAAAAGTCGGATCAAGAATGATATGTACGGCCGCTTTGGGGCGACTTCGGTCTAATGTGAGAATTGGTGAGTTTTGCAACTGGGCAAGCTGCTATCCTAGCATTGTGACGGCCGCCATCGGCCAGCAGGAGCCCTTTAAATGAAGCAAGAAAGTATGAAGAATTACCTTTTGGCTGTCCTGTTCATGTTAGCGACATTAAATGCATCAGCTTGCAAGGTTCCGGTGTTTTCACTTGAGCAGCAGGTTGAAAAAGCGGAGGAAATATTCATCGCGAATCTTCGTGAGGCGAAAGTCATGCCTGTCGATAACCATCGTAAATGGCCATGGATACAGGGACGGTTTGAAGTAAAAAAGATTATTAAAGGCGGAGTGCAATCTAAGGAAATCACACTCACAACGGGCTTGGGGCGTAGCGACTGCGGGATAGGTATGACGGTCTCGTGGAACTACATCATATTTAAAGGGCGCAAAGATACTGGTATTGGTGACCCAAGTGGCACGCATGTGATTGAAGATTTTCAGATGGATGAATTGACAGAAAAAATTCAGTCAATAATGCGCCAGCAAAAGGTAAGCCACGGGACAAATAACTCGCTTAAATAATTAAAAAAAGTCTCTTTTGACGAACTTCCGCTAAGGGGCGACAACGGCATGTCGGGGCAGATCATGATGTTTTCGCAACGGCAACATGGTAAGTTGGCGCGACCGGCCGAGAACGGCCAGCAGCGGACCGTGACCTATAAAATTAAAATATGGAAATTCATTTCAAAGACAAATTCGACGAAGGGCAATACGACCGCGTCTTTGCTGTTGGCGGTGATAAGTTTGATACTGCCGTTGCTGCAAGCGTTGCCATTTTCGATAGTGACGGTTTACGAACCCGAGTGAACGTGCTATCCAGCGCCGGATACTCATGCTTCCAAGATGTTCGATATGTAGGCAACCTCATATTTATCGGCTTTGGTCAATATGTATTTATTTTAGACGTGAAGGCCGGTGCGGTAGTTAGCCATCAACTCGATGGCTATTTTGGCCATATGTACGATGGTGGCGATTTTGAAAATCTACCCACAAAATTTTCCGTACTCGTTACATCCGCCTCAGAAGCGCTAGCGTTCTCGAGGACGGGTGAATTGCTTTGGGTGCGGAAAAATCTCGGCATTGACGGAGTGCTATTGCATGCCGCAAACTCCAGACAATTCGACGGCGAGGGCGAGTGGGACCCTCCTGGTGGATGGCGGAAATTTTCAGTGTTGGCGGATTCAGGCACCGTCCTATAACGGCCAGGAGCGGACGCTAGCTCACTTTTCCAGACAGGGCATATGTTTTCGATTTTAACGCTGCGCAGCTACTTTGTAATTACACTTGCGCTTTTTCTTGCACTTCCACCGCTTTTGCTTATTGCTGGAAAAGCTGGTACGCCCGAGGACGTGCTCGCCGCTAGGGAAGCGGTTGTTCGTTATCAGCTGACGAGTAGTGAGTTTGCATCTGCAGATGGTGTCGATACCTTCTGTGTCGAATTTATTGACACTTCCGCAGAAACCAAATCAGACCCGCCGCAGGAATTGATCCAACGTCTTAACGATGGGCGTCATAAAGTACGAAAGGGGTCCGACTGTGATTACAACAGAGGGTACGGTGTTGTTGTGAAGGGTTCGAATAGCCCTGGGTTAGTGCTGTCGGTAGAGGGAGTGACTTGGAAAACCGATACAAGTATGGCCATTACAGGCAGATATTTCCGTGGCGCGGAAAATGGATCGGGCCACGTATACCAGCTAGAAAAGCGCGGCGGCAAATGGCTAGTCATCGAAGAAAGGTTGACATGGGTTTCATAAGATCACTGCCTTTTGTTGAGGATGTCAGCTTTGGGACGACAACGGCGTGTCGGGGTAGACATTGATGTTTTCGCAACGGTAACATGCTATGCTGGTCTGACCGGCCGAGAACGGCCAGGAGCGGTCGTTGCCCATCGACTGCCCGGCCGTATCTCCATAATCGTTGTACCACGCACATCAAGCCTTATAGAGACGACATATATGCCAATCAAAGCGCGGCCATTTGGATGCCAAGAGCAATTTGACTGGGGCGCAGACATCCACTCGGTTTCCTACGACGGCCGCTTGTCGATACGCGTCCTTCGAAACCGCAACAGGGATGACGGCGTCGAGGTTACATTTTCCCAGGTTGATGGCTTTAGGCTTTTGGACGAAGTCCCGCTAGCGGAGTATTGGATGTCTGGGGACTTTCCTTCAGGTTATCCCGTCCTTGAGGTCTTCGATGGTGGCTGGGCGAAGGAAGAAGAAGTGCGCTTGGGCTACACCGAGAAGCAACGTGAGTGGATCATCGTGACCGCTGGTGCATGCGTCAGCGTTTTTTCGAAGCATGAACCCGAGATTCGTGACGCAATCTGGCCCGCCAAGGTTTATGCATTGACACACGATGGCCAACGACTGCTTTGGGGCGACAGCGCCCAGTCGTAAAATTCAGGTAGTCCGGCAAGGTGCGCGTCTCCCGTGCCTCGACGAGCGTCAGTAACCTGTCAGTTTGCACCCACAGCGGGTGAAACGCGGTCTTCTTCATGCGCCGCAGTTGACCCGCTGATCATCGGAGGGATGGTGGCCCGGCGGCGGCCGCCAGCCACGGTCGGACCGCCATGGTGCTAACATGACGGCCATGAACCTCCATCCCGATCTCACTGCTCAAATCGACCAGATCCAGACCTTTTTACACCAGCACCGCCGCGTGCTGGTGCTGACCGGCGCCGGCCTGTCCACAGCGTCCGGCATACCCGATTATCGCGACAAGGACGGCGTGCGGCGTGGCCGGGCGCCGATCCAGGGGCCAGACTTCCGCCGCGACGTGGCCGTGCAGCGCCGCTACTGGGCGCGCAGCATGGCCGGCTGGCCGGTGATGTCGAAGGCGGCGCCCAATATCGGCCACTACGCGCTGGCCGAACTGGAAGCGGCGGGGCGCATCGACGCCGTCATCACCCAGAACGTCGATGGCCTGCATTACCGCGCCGGCAGCCAGAAGGTTATCGAACTGCATGGCAATATCCACGGCGTGGTGTGCCTCGATTGCCGCACGGTCCATCCGCGCGATGCAATCCAGGCCTGGCTGGCGCGCGAGAATCCGCACATGGTCCACACCGGACCGGTCGATGGCGTGGTGCCGGAAGCACGGCCCGACGGCGACGCCGAGCTGGAACTGAACGGCCAGGATTTTCACATGCCGGTCTGCGCGCAGTGCGGCGGCGCACTGCAACCCGATGTTATTTTCTTTGGAGACAATATTCCCGCAGAGCGCACGGCGCGCGCGCTGGCGCTGGCCGACCAGGCCGATGCCTTGCTGGTGGTGGGATCGTCGCTGATGGTGTTTTCGGGCTACCGGTTCTGCAAGCTGGCGGCTGCTGCCGGCAAGCCGATCGCGGCCATCAACCTGGGCAAGACGCGGGCCGATGAGCTGATCGGCCTGAAGGTGGAAGCGTCCGCAGTCGAGGTATTGCCGTTGCTGCTGTAATAATATTGGACCGCCGCGCAGGCGGGAATCCGGGTTGACTTTAATTACGCTGAAGCATGGAGCGGACGACCGCTTCCTTGGCCAGCACATAGTCCTGCCCGGCCAGCACGAAATTGGTATTCGGCTGAATCACCTTGACGTTGATGAACACCATGTCGCTGGTCTCGGCATACGAGCCCACCACGATCGCTTGCGCATTGTGGGCCGTGGCCACTTCGCCGATTTCGCGGGTGAGCATCAGTTCGCCCTGGTTGCGCTTCAGATAGACATTGCTGCGCAATTTCATTTCCACCATCGACAGGCCGCCCTGCGCCAGGCGCGTGGACAGCTGTTCCGATACCAGCCGGCCCAGCGTGGTGGTCTGTTCCAGCTCGTCGATATTGACCAGGGTGGCCATGATCAGCGGCTTGTCGCTGGCCAGCTTGCCGGTCAGCTGGCGCATCAGCGAATCGGCCGCCTTATAGTTGGCCTCGATGAACTGGTTGGACGAGACGGTGGTGTAATCGCGCTGTTGCTTGTCCTTGTTGGTGGCGCATGCCGACAGCAGCAGCGGCAGGGTGAGCAGGAGGGCGCTAGCCAGTTTGGTCATCGGCATTTACAGGTCGCCGCGTACTTTGAATACGCGCGTCAGTTTGGTGTTTTCAGGTTCCGGCTCGGTCACGCCGTACAGCGCGTAGTCGGCATCGGCCACGTAATAGGCTGACGTGCTGCGCGCCAGGTAGCGGTACTGGTCCGACACCGAAATGGTGACGATGATCTCGGTGCGCGGCGTGGCGCCGGGCGCAAATTCGGAATCGAGCGGATCGATCGGTTCGTTTTCCACATGCGGCGCGGTCAGCTCCTGCGCCATCCAGACGCCGCCCGCCAGCGGGAAGCGCTGGCCGAAGTTGCGCCGGTACTGTGGACGGTTGGCGGCAAAGGTCAGTGCTTGCACGTCGAGGTCGATCTTGAGGGCGCCGGCCGGCGCGCGCGCCACCGTGAAGCCGTCGTTCACCAGCGCCGTGATCAGCTGGGTAGCCAGCGCGCGCTGGAACGGGTTAGGTTCGGCGGGGATATTGATGAACACCGGGCGCGTAGGCGTTTTTTTCAGTTCCACCGCCAGTTGCCGTTCGACCGCGTTGGCGACGATGCCCCAATGGTAGGTTGCTTGCAGCTTGGCCTGCTTGGTGGACGGGAAGTTGGCCGCCAGCGGCGCGGGCGTGTAGCGGGTCGCGCATCCCGACAGGATCAAACCGGCTGCGACAGCCATTGCGAGTTTCAGCGCCATTTGTTGCCTCATTGTCAAAAAGTAGCTTTTGTCACGTCTCCACGCCGCACGAGCGCAGGCCATGAATGACAAATCATCTGCGCCAAGTGTAACATGGATGTTTCTTGTTGGAAATTACCAGGGCTATAAAAAACCCGGCGCGTGGCCGGGTTCTGTCATGGGCGCGCAACAATGGCGCGTCAACATTGCAACTGTTTAACGATTGTGGGTCTTCATGGCGGCCGCCACTTCGCGTTTGCCATCGCGATCTTTCTCGGTGGCGCGCTTGTCGTGCTGCTTCTTGCCCTTGGCCAGGCCGATTTCGCATTTCACGCGGCCTTCCTTGTAGTGCAGGTTGAGCGGCACCAGCGTGTAGCCGGAGCGCTCCACTTTGCCGATCAGCTTGTCGATCTGGGCGCGGTGCAGCAGCAGCTTGCGGGTGCGCACGGCTTCGGGGCTGATGTGGGTGGAGGCGGTGGGCAGGGCGCTGATGTGGGCGCCGAACAGGAACAGCTCGTCTCCTCGGATGGTGACGTAAGCTTCCTTGATCTGCACGCGGGCGTCGCGGATGGCTTTGACTTCCCAACCTTCGAGCACGATGCCGGCTTCGAAACGGTCCTCGATGAAGTAGTCAAAAAATGCTTTTTTATTATCTGCTATGGTCATGAATTCGGTAAATCAACGATAAACCCGTACCGGGTCGGTTAAATTTCGGTTTCGCGTATAAAATTACGGCTTGAAGCATCTTATTTCCACATCATAGCAAATGGTTAGACAATGGCAGTAGTGCACAAATCAGTTTTCCTCGGTTATAGCGCCCAGCAGATGTTCGAACTGGTGGCACGCATCGAAGACTATCCCAAATTCCTGCCGTGGTGCGGTGGCGTCGATATCCGCGAGCGCACTGAAAACCGCACGGTAGCCAGCGTCGGCATCAACTACCACGGCGTCAAGCAGAGTTTTACCACCGCCAACGACAACGTGCCGTTCGAGTCGATCCGCATGAAGCTCGTCGATGGTCCATTCAAATGCCTCGACGGCGTGTGGACGTTCAAGGCCCTGCGCGAAGACGCCTGCAAGATCGAGCTCGACCTGCGCTACGAATTTTCCAGCACCATCCTCGACAAGCTGGTGGGCCCGGTATTTGGCATGATCGCCAACAGCATGGTCGATTCCTTCTGCAAGCGCGCGGAGACGGTTTATGGCAACGCTCCCATCGGTGGTTGATACGGCTGCCACCTTTACCGTCGAAGTCTGCTATGCCAGCGACACCGTGCAGTTCCTGCGCGCGTTGCAGGTGGCGCCCGGTACCACCATCGAGCAGGCGCTGGCCCTGTCCGGCGTGGCCGTCGAGGTACCCGGCATCGACTTGGCGACCCTGCAGACCGGCATTTACGGCAAGAAAAAGCCGCCCGATACACCTTTACGGCCCCACGACCGGGTGGAACTCTACCGGCCCCTGATCGCCGATCCCAAGAACGCGCGGCGCCGCCGCAAGAATCCCCCCGTCACTAACGCTTCCTGATGCCCGATACACAACCTGCTCCTGCCATCCTGCGCCGCGCCGGCGTGGTCCTCCTTGCGCTGTGCGCGTTCGAACTGGCCTGGATGGCCTGGCGCATCGCCACCGGCGCCGACTACTCGTACAGCATGATCATCCCGGCCCTGGTCGGCGGCATCTACCTGGTGCGCGGCAGCCTGCGCGCCGCCTTCTTCCTGGTCTGGATCGCCAGCGTGCTGTTGCCGCTGGCGCTGGCGATGATTGTGCTCACGCTGCTGCAGCCGTTCGACCTGACCCTCACGCAATGGCAGCTCGACCCCGGCGCGCAACTGGCGGTGCTGCTGCCGCTGCTGCTGTTTTGCGCCGTGCTGCACTGGCTGCGCACCGAACTGCTGCGCCAGCCGGTGCGCACGGCCATCCTGTCGAGCGGCCGGCGCGAGCCGTCGGCCCACCTGGCGCTGGGCGTGGGCGTGGTGCTGGCATTGCTGGCGCTGGGCGGCCACCAGCTGGGCCGCGATGCCGACCTGGTACGCAAGGCCGAATTCCTGGCCAAAGAAAAGCACGGCGAGGAATACCACTACTACGCCACCAAGATCACCCCGCGCGACGATATGGAAGGCACGTTTGTCGAAGCGAAGGTGCAGGCCTGGCGTGCGGACCGGATCGACACCGTGGACGTTTTCTGGAAAGAGAAGTAAGTGATGAGCACCGAGTTTGCGCAGGAGCCGGATTTCTCGAAGTATGATGCGGCGCAGTTGCGCCAGGTGCTGGGGCGCCTCGACCGCGAACGTTTTCCCGAACGCGCCGCTGCGGTCGAGGCCCTGCTGGTGGAGCGTGAGCGCGCTGGCGCAATCAATGCGGATAACGCTGCCGCCGCGAGGGCGCCGAAGGCCGATCCTGCAGGCCATGTGCCAGTCATGCGGCGTGTTGCACTGGTACTGGTGGCCGCCGGGCTGCTCCAACTAGCCTACGGAATCTGGCAGGTACCGGCGCAGGCGGGCGCATTCTCGTTCAATTTCGGCGCCACCATCGTTCTCGGCCTGCTGCTGTTGACCGGCAGTCTGCGGGTGGCGGTGGTGATGCGCTGGCTGGGCTGGCTGACGTTGCCCGGCATGGTTGCTGCGGCGTTGGCTGCGTATGCTATACCGCCCGACTTGCTGGAGGTGGAATTGCGGTTGGCGCCGTGGCAGTTTGCCGGCGGGGTGCTGATCACGGTGTTTCCCATTGCTGTCGCGGCATGGGTGGTGTGCCAGCTGGGGAGTCCGAGGATCGCAGCGGCGCGCGCGTTCGAAGGCCGGCGCGCTTGGGACATGCGCATTCCGCTCGCGGTCGGCGTGGTGGGATCGATCCTGATACAGGTATGGTTGTTCAAGGCCCTCAACGGGCCGGACGCGCAATATGCCGAGCAACTGGCAGCTGCGCAGGTGGCGGGCGACTACAACTATCGTGTGGTCCAGCTTAATTTCATGAGCGGCCCTTCCGGCACCAGGTACCATGCAACGGTCCAGGTCTGGAACCGCGATGGCGTCGGCTACACCACGGTGAACTGGCAGGCACCCAAGGAGTAGGGCCAGCCAGACCGTCGTGGACGAACGGTCTGGCGCTGCTAGCCAGTGTCCCTACTTGCCGTGGATATCCACGGTCTGCGCGTCGAGGCTGACCTTGACCGTGGCGGCCGGCTTGGCGCCTGCCGAGTCGGCCAGCGTTACCACGTACTCGCCCGGGGCGATCTTCCAGGTCTTGCTGGCGCTGTCGTACATGGCCAGCAGGCGCGGATCGACCTTGACGGTGGCCTTGCCGGTTTCACCGGCTTTGACTTCCACCTTGTCCCAGCCGCCCAGGCGCTTCGGCGCTTCCCAGCCGCCCTTTGCCGGCGCGATATACACCTGTCCCACCGCCTTGCCGTCACGCTTGCCGGTGTTTTTCACGCTGAAGGTCACTTCGATGCCCTTGCCGGCCTTGTTCGCCGCCAGGTCGGACAGGGCGAACGTGGTGTACGACAGGCCGTAACCGAACGGGAACAGCGGCTTGTGCCCCTTCAGGTCGAACCACTTGTAGCCGACCGCCGCGCCTTCGATGTTGTAGTTGGTGGTGGTCTTGTTGAGGATGTCCTCGTCCTTGGTCACGGCGTCGCCGTCGATCACGGGACGCGGCAGCTGCGCCACCGAGGCAGGGAAGGTCGCCGGCAGGCGGCCGCTCGGATTGACTTCGCCGGTCAGCACGCGCGCGATCGCGGCGCCGCCATTGGTGCCCGGGTACCAGGCTTCCAGCACGGCCGCCACGTTGTTCAGCCACGGCATCACCACTGGACCACCGGTTTGCAGCACCACCACGGTCTTGCTGTTGGCCTTGGCCACGGCGGCGATCAGGTCGTCCTGCTTGTTGGGAAGGTTCAGGTCCGGCGCGTCGATGCTCTCGGCGGTCCACTGGTTGCCGAACACGATCACCAGGTCGGACGCTGCTGCCAGCTTGGCGGCCGCCTTGAGGTCCTTGCCGTCGGCGTAGCTGATCTTGGCCTTGGTGCGCGACGCCAGTTCCTGCATCGGCGACGAGCGGTGATAGACCATCGGGCCCGGGAAGAATTGCGGACCTTCGTTCGGAACCGGCGACAGGCCGATCGGATACACCTGGGCCGAACCGCCGCCAGACATTACGCCCACGTTGGCATGGCCGCCGATGATGGCGATGGTACGCACGGTGGCCGCCAGCGGCAGGATGTCACGGCTGTTCTTGAGCAGGACCATGCCTTCTTCGGCGCCGGTCTGCGAGATCTTGCCGTTGGCGGCAAAGTCGATGCCGGCGTCCTTGGTGGTGGCAGCTTTCACCGGATGCTCGGTCAGGCCGTGGGCGAACATGGTGCGCGTGATGCGCTTGACCATGTCGTCAAGGCGCGACTGCGGCACGTGGCCGTTGACCACCGCCTCCTTGAGCGCCTCGTTGAAGTACGCCGACTTGTCGAACGGATGGCCCGACTGCTGGTCCAGGCCCGCCATGGCAGCCGGAATGGTGGAATGGGTGGCGCCCCAGTCGGACATCACATAGCCCTTGAAGCCCCAGTCTTTCTTCAGTACTTCATTGAGCAGGTAATCGCTCTCGCAAGCGTACGGGCCGTTCACGCGGTTGTACGCGCACATGACGGAGCCGGGATCGCCCACTTCCATCGCGATCTGCAAGGCCAGCAGGTCGGACATGCGGCCGGCCGCGTCTTCGATCTTGACGTTGATGTGATTGCGGTTGGTTTCCTGGTCGTTGAACGCGAAGTGCTTGAGCGTGGAGACCATGTGGTTCGACTGGATGCCGCGGATCTGCTCGCCGACCATCACGCCGGCCAGCAGCGGGTCTTCGCCGCCGTATTCGAAATTGCGGCCGTTGCGCGGTTCGCGCATCAGGTTCACGCTCCCGGCCAGCATGATGTTAAAGCCGCTCATGCGCGCTTCGCTGCCGATCATGTGGCCGCCGGCAAACGCCAGCTTGCGATCCCAGGTGGCGGTGGTGGACAGGCCCGAGGGCAGGGAAGTGCGTTCGACCGGGTTCTTGGAAGCGGCTTGCGTGGCCACGCCCATGCCGGCATCGGCCTGCCATTGCGATGGCAAACCGAGGCGCTCGATGCCGGGCACGAAGCCGGCCGAGTCCTTGCGGCCGTCTTTCGGGGCCAGGTACTGCTTGGATTCGAAATCGGTGGAGAAGTACCCGAACACGGTCTGGATTTTTTCATCCAGCGTCATCGCCTTGACCAGCTGGTCGGCACGCGCGTCCGGCGACTGCGCGGCGTCGAGCCAGGGGCGGTTGGTTTCGGGGGCGGCATGGGCCGCGCCAGTCATCATGAGGGGGTAGGCCAGGGCCAGCGACAACCAGAGACGCTTCTTCAATTTGTTTATCCTTGTAGTGTAGTTTCAGTCTTAAACGCGCTGTCCTTAACGCGGAATCGTCACTTCCAGCGCGTGTACTCCACCCGCAACGATACCTGTCACTTTCGTATCAGGCAATCGTTTTCCGTCGAGTTTGACAACGATTTCATGAATATCGTCGCGTTGTATAACTACATGGAATGTCGCATCCCGGAATTGGCGCACGACGCGTATGCCATCCCAGTGTTTCGGCAGTTGGGGCGCCACGCGCAAGCCGTCGATTTCGCCCTGCAAGCCGCACAAGCCTTCGATGAAACAGCGGTACACCCAGGACACGGTGCCGGTATTGAACAACTGGCTCGAGCGGCCTGCCGTGCGCGGGTACTGGTGGTAAGCGCCGCGATAGTAGTTGGGGATGAACACCGGCAGCTGGCCGCGCTGGAGGTAGTCTGCCTCGGTGGGGCCGGGGATCATCTGGCGCAGCAGTTCGTAAGCGCGGTCGCCTTCGCCCACCGAGTACAGGCTGTAGATGTAGAAGATCGACGCGTGGTTGTACACCGCGCCATTCTCCGCCGAACCCGGGTGCTTTTGCGTGACGCGGCCCACGTCGTCGCGCATGGCGCTGTACGGCGGCGCGAACATGGCCACCCCATAGGGCGTGTGCAACTGCTGCTTCACCTGCTCGAAGATCGATGCGCGCTGGCCCGCATTGGCCGCGCCGCCCAGCATGGCCCAGGCCTGCGGGTTCAGGTAGATGCGGCCTTCGACATCTTTCGAGACGCCGAAGACCACGTTGTCATCGGTGATGCCGCGCGCGTACCAGTCGCCGTCCCACAGGTGCTCATTGGCGGCGCGATTGACCGCTTGCGCGCCGCTGCGGAAGTGCCTGGACCTGTCGGCCAATGCACCGTCGATGTGAGTGCCTTGCTCGCACATCCCGGCCCACAGGTTGAGTGCGTAGGCGGTGGCCACCGTCAGCCAGCCGGACACGCCTTTGCCCTTGTAGCCCACCATGTTCATCGGGTCGCACCAGTCGCCCTGGGCGATGTAACTGAGGCCGCGTGCATCGCGCGCCTGCAGCAGCCAGTCCATGGCGGCGTGCATGCGTTCGGCCACGGTCAGCGTGACGCCGCTGTCCTTGCCGGTCACTGCGGCGGCCAGCACGTCGTAGTCGCCCGTCTCGTCGAGATAGACCTTGAGTGCGATCGGCAGCCACACGCAGTGGTCGGTGTGCGGCACCTGGTTGATGTATTTGAGTTCCGCCCCATCGACCAGCAAGATCCCGTCCGGCATCGCGCCGCTGGCTTCCTGCTGCGCCAGCGCATGCAGCAGCGCCGCCCGCATCACGGCGGGCTTGATGAAGCTCATGCCCATATTGTCTTGCAGGTAGTTGCGGGTTTGCGGGTCGGTGGACAGGCGATTGACGTCGCCGTGGTAGAACACCTGGCGCGGCAGCCAGTGGTTGACGAAGTTGTCGAGTTCCTTGTCAGGTGTGTCGATGCGCAGGCAGCCGGTGCCGCTGGCGATGTAGGCGGCGTAGTCGGCGCGGGCCCGGTCGAAACCTTCGGCGTGCAGGTAGCGCGCACGCACGGCGGCGATTTCGGCGTCATCGAAGGCAGGGCCGAAGACGAAGCGGTAATCGTGCGAGGCGTTCGCGTCCAGCGCCAGGCGGTACTGGACCACGGCGGCCGGGGTTTCGTAACGGGCGTCGCCGTTGGCCAGCAGATCAAGCTCGATGGCGGTGGGGCGATGCAGGCCGCCTTCGCCTTCGAACGCCTGCTGCTGTACTTCCCAGGCGTCGGGCGCTTCTTCGCACAGGAAGTAGGTCTTGTCCTTGAAGTCTTTTTGCTTGAAGTAGTCGGCCACCTTCTGGTACGGCGCCACGCTGCTGGCCACCACGCCGCCGAGGTCGGGTCGGTACTCGCCCGACTGGTTCATCCACGACATGTAGCCGATCGGGAAGTACGGGTACACACTGAGCTTGCGTGCGCGGCCCGACAGGTCGGACACGCGCAGCGACCACAGTTCCACCACGTCCGCCGTTGGAATGGAGAGGGTGAGTTCCACCCGCACGCCCAGGTGTTCGACAGTCCAGGCCAGGTCGTTCTTGCCGACCGAGAAAGCGAAACGGTCGACCGGCGCGCGCACCGGCTCGTACGGCGCGGAAAACAGTTCGCCGGTTTCCTCGTCCTTGATGTAGAAGAAGCGGCCCGGATGGTGCGCGTAGTAATTCTGCTCCGGCTGCATGAAGGTCTTGGCCTCGAGGTTGGGCGCGTGCGCATACTTGGCCGGTTCCGGCTGCATGAACTGGGCCACCGCGTAACCGCGGCAGGTCACCTGGATCATCATCTTCTGGTTCCACAGGAAGCCGCCCGCGCGCGGCATGGCCGTGGGGCTGGTCAGTTCGTAGCGGTTGCCATCATCGGCTGGGCTTAACATCGGGCGTGACATGAAACGGGTCTCCATTTATTGAATTTTGCGCGCTTGCAGGTCGGCCTGGATCTGCACCAGCTTGCGGTTGTCGAGGTTATAGAAAAACATGATGGCCACGGCCAGCACCGCAAACACTGCGGGGATGAACGACATCAGCCACACGATGCCGGCCTGCGAGCCGCTGTTCTGGGCCGAATTGGCCACGTAGCCGAGCACCGTGAACAGCCAGCCGATCACCGCCACCGCGATGGCGGTACCGAGCTTTTGCGAGAAGGTGGCGGCGGCAAACGTCATGGCGGTGGCGCGGCGGCCGGTGCGCCATTCGTTGTAGTCGGCAGTGTCGGCATACATCGAGAACGCCAGCGGCGACTTGGGGCCGAGCGCGAGGCCCATGCCGATCTGCAGCGCGAACATCAATGTGACCTGGTCGCTGGGCACGAAGAAGAATGCCGACGACAGCACGGCGGTAATGCTCATCAGGATAATCATGAGCTTTTTCTTGTCCACGAAGCGCGTCATCAACGGCGTGAGCGAGGCGCCGATGGCGGCCGAGATCATGTACGCCGGCACGAAGCCCTGCATCAGTTCCGGGCGGCCCACCACGTACTTGAAGTAGTAGGCGGCGCTGGTGGTGCGCAGGGTGATGGTGATCATGATGATCAAGGCCAGGAAGAACAGCACCACCCACGGCCGGTTCTGCGACAGGTCGCGGATATCCTGCATCACGTTCGACTTTTGCGACAGGGGCGGGGCGATCCGTTCACGCGTGTTGAAGAAGGTGAGCACGAACAGCAGCGAAGCGAAAATGCTCCAGACCAGCATGGTCAGTTGCCAGCCCAGCTTGTCGTTGCCATGGCCGAACCAGCCCACCATGGCCGGCGTGGCGGCGGTGACCAGGGTGCCGCCGGCAAACGCAAAGATGAAGCGCAGGCCATTGACGGTGGAGCGCTCCTGCGGATCGGCCGACAGCACGCCGGACAGCGCGTTGTACGGAATATTGATGCAGGTGTAGCAGACCATCATCAGCAGGTAGGTGCCGTAGGCCCAGACCAGTTTGCCGTCGTACGACAGGTCGGGCGTGGTGTAGGTGAGGATGGCGGCGCAGCCGAGCGGAATCGGCACCCACAGCAAGTACGGGCGGAACTTGCCGAAGCGGGTGGTGGTGCGGTCGGCGGCAGCGCCGATCATGGGGTCGGTGAAGGCATTGATGATCTTCACCGAAAACATCATCGACGCGGCTGCCGCAGCCGAGATGCCGAACACGTCGGTATAAAAGATCAGCAGGAAGGTGGCGATATTGGTCCAATAAAAATTGAACCCCATGTCGGCCACGCCGTAGCTGAATTTTTCGCGCCAGGTAAGCGGCGCAGTCTGGGTTGGAATCACAATCGCCTTCAAAAAGAAGGCAGCGGAGCGCTCGCCCCACTGCCCGGAACAGGGATCACGCCGGTGGACGCTACCCTGAGAGAGCCCAATAACAAAAATCATGTTAGCGCTAACAGTGATGTTACGCAGTGTAAGGCTTTGCCAAGATTTGTAAACAGAATTTCATGTTGCGGCGCAGCGAACTTATATGCGCCATTGAGTGTTGCACGATTGTGGATTACCATTTGACTGTCATAATCTAACCAAATGGAGGGCGGTATGGCTGCAACGGACGAAATAATTGTTGCGCACCGCAGCGGGGGAGGCGCGGAGAAATTGGGAACCAAGAGCGTAGCGGAACGTCCGCAACCTGCTGTCCGCAAGATCCATGTTCTGTGGGGCAAAAAATTGGGGCAGTCAGGCAGTACCGGGAAGACCCCGCTGCTGCAACTCAGGGCGCTGGTGGAACGAGTGCGCGAGGCGCCAGGCGTTCAGCTGTACGACGCGGTAGAAGCGGGGGTGCCAACCGACGTGGTCAAGATGATTGCCAGGGCCACGGGCGAACCGGCGTCCGTCATCATGGGACTGGCTGGTGTGTCGCAGACGACGTTTGTGCGCAACGAAGCTGCCAACAAGCCGCTGCCTGACGTTGCCGGGCATCGCATCATGGCCTATTTGCGCCTGCTGGCCACCTTGCGCAGGATGCTCGATGAGAGCGGCGACCCGGAGCAGATGAAAACCTTCGACCTGGAAGGTTGGTTTGCGCGCTGGGTCCATGAAAAGCTGCCTGAACTGGGGGACAAGACCCCGGCCGACATGTTACGCAATCCCGAGGGGCAGCGCGCGGTCGAGCAAGTGCTGGAGCGTATGCGCGGCGGATTGGCGGCATGACGGTCCGTTTGTGGCGCATTGCCTCGGACACCCCCAGCTATACGGCGGACGACATGGCTGGCAAAGGAGCCGCCAGCGGCGGGGCGCGATGGAACAATGCCGGCGAGCATGTGACCTATGCTGCGACGTCGATTTCGCTGGCAGCTTGGGAAACACGCGCCCATTTCGCCAAAGGAACAATGCTGCCATGGAACCGTATCCTGGTGCGCATCGATGTGCCGGACGAGGTGTGGGCAGCGCGCATCGTCACACCCAGTCCTTTGCCCGTCGGCTGGAATGTCGTACCCGAAGGCATGGTTTCTCGTTCCGTTGGCTCGGCCTGGTTGGCGGGCGGTGCCTCGGCACTGCTGGTGGTGCCGTCGGTAATCATCAACGAGGAAGACAATGTGTTGATCAACCCGGCCCATCCCGACGCGGCCTCGATCACGACTGCCCGCGTCCGGCATTTCGTCTACGATCATCGGGGCTAGCGCACACTGTGGCCTGGTGGTATCGGGGAGGACAATCGCCCAACCAGTGTCTCCACCGGCACGCTATCTTCACCGCCCTGCGCTAGCTTTCGCAGGTCTACGCCACTGTCGAGAATGCCATGCCGGATGGGCTTGACATGCGCCAGTTGTCGGCACGCAGTACTTCAGTCTGGTGGAATTTAAAATCCGTAAATTCAAGAACATATTTCTTCGCTCACTCAGGCACTTTCGCGCGCCATCAACGTAAATCCCAAATCGATCTGCCGCACCGCCGGCGCATCCCCCTTGATTACCGACCGCAGCAAGGTGGCAGCTTCGAAGCCGATGCGGTAGCGCGGGGTGCCGATCGTCGTCAGCGACGGATTCATCCAGGCCGACGCCGGCAGGTCGTTGAAGCCGCAGATGGCCAGCTGGGCCGGCACCGCGATCCCGCGCCGCTGGCACTGGTAGATGGCGCCGTGGGCCAGGTCGTCGTTGCAGCAGAAGATGGCGTCGCAGTCGGGGGCCTGCGCCAGCATGCGGCCCACCAGCTCGGCGCCCAGGGCCAGGGTGGACGGATCGGGCACCATCACTTCGAGCCGGGGGTCAAGCAGGCCGGCTTCCTGCATGGCCTTGCGGTAGCCTTCGGCGCGGCGCAGCGTGCGCTCGTCGAGCTGCGCGCCGATGAAGCCGATGCGTTTGTGACCCTTGTCGAGCAGGTACCGGGTCATCGCGTGGCCGGCCTGGAATTGGGAAAAGCCGACGGTGAGCTTGTCCGGGTCGGTGGACATGTCCATCATCGACACCACCGGCACGCGCGAGGTGGTCAGGATTTGCTGCACGCGGTCGCTGTGCGACAGGCCCGACAGCAGCATGCCGTCCGGGTTCGATTGCAGGTAGGTGTTGATCAGTTTTTCTTCTTCGCGGTCCGAGTAGCGCGTGTTGCCGATCAGGATCTGGTAGCCGTCGGTATCGAGCGCATCCTGGATGCCGGCCAGCACCTCCGTAAATACCGCGTTCGAGAGCGACGGCACCAGTACCGCGATCACCTTCGATTGCGACGAAGCCAGCGCGCGCGCAGCGCGATTCGGTACATAGCCCAGTTCCAGCACGGCCTTGTCCACGCGGTCGCGCAGCGCTTGCGACACCATCTCGGGCTGGGTGATGGCGCGCGACGCCGTCATAGTCGCCACGCCGGCATGTTGCGCCACCATGGCCAGGGTAATGCGCCCGCTGGCGCGGCTGCGGACCGCTTGTGATTTCGTCATCGACTATGGCTCATGAACATTGATAGCGATATCATACGGCAGCTATGGTGAAAGTGACAGCGGCCGATCGCAAGCTATGCCTGACAGCAAGGCCGTTTTCCTGTACAATGCCGCTTTGCGCCTATAGGAAATACTATGCGTCTACTCCAAAAAGCACTCACGTTCGATGACGTGCTCCTCGTTCCAGCCTATTCCAACGTCTTGCCTGCAGATACGTCCCTCAAGACGCGCCTGACCCGCAATATCAGTATCAACATCCCGCTGCTGTCCGCCGCGATGGACACCGTGACCGAAGGGCGCCTGGCCATCGCCATGGCGCAAGAGGGCGGTATCGGCATCATCCATAAGAACCTGCGCCCGGCCGACCAGGCCCGCGAGGTCGCCAAGGTCAAGCGTTTTGAGGCTGGCGTGTTGCGCGATCCGATCACGATCCCGCCGGACATGAAAATCCGCGACGTCATCAAGCTGACCGAGTTGCATGGTATTTCCGGTTTCCCTGTCGTGGAAGGCAAGGAAGTCGTCGGCATCATCACCAACCGCGATCTGCGCTTCGAACAGGAACTGGACGCTGAAGTGCGCGCCAAGATGACCCCGCGCGAAAAACTCGTGTACGTCAAGGACGACGAAGACCGCGACGAAGCCAAGCGCCTGATGAACAAGCACCGCCTCGAGCGCGTGCTGGTCGTCAACGACAGCTTCGAGTTGCGCGGCCTGATCACGGTAAAAGATATCCAGAAATCGACCGAGCACCCGAATGCGTCGAAAGACTCGCACGGCAAGCTGCTGGTCGGTGCTGCGGTGGGCGTCGGTGCCAAGGATGAAGAACGGATCGACCTGCTGGTCGCTGCCGGTGTTGACGTGCTGGTGGTCGATACCGCCCACGGTCACTCGCAAGGCATCCTCGACCGCGTCAAGTGGATCAAGACTAAGTACCCGCACGTGGACGTCATCGGCGGCAACATCGCCACGGCAGCGGCCGCCAAGGCGCTGGTGGAATACGGCGCCGATGCGGTCAAGGTCGGCATCGGCCCGGGTTCGATCTGCACCACCCGTATCGTCGCTGGCGTCGGCGTCCCGCAAATTACCGCGATCTCCAACGTGGCCGAAGCGCTGGAAGGCACGGGCGTGCCATGTATCGCCGACGGCGGTATTCGCTTCTCGGGCGACATCTCGAAAGCACTGGCCGCTGGCGCCTCGACCGTCATGATGGGGTCGATGTTTGCCGGTACCGAGGAAGCACCTGGCGAAGTGATCCTGTACCAGGGCCGTTCGTACAAGTCGTATCGCGGCATGGGTTCGCTGGGCGCCATGTCCGACGGCTCGGCCGACCGCTACTTCCAGGACGCCACCATGAAGGCCGACAAGTTCGTGCCTGAAGGTATCGAAGGCCGTGTCGCTTACAAGGGCTCGGTGCTGGCGATTATCTTCCAGCTGGTGGGCGGCGTGCGCCAGTCGATGGGTTATTGCGGCTGCGCCACCATCGAAGAACTGCGCAACAAGGCGGAGTTTGTCGAGATCACCTCGGCCGGCATGCGCGAATCGCATGTGCACGACGTGCAAATCACCAAGGAAGCGCCGAACTACCGTTCGGGCGACTAAGTCCTTGCAAACGCCGGCATGATGCCGGCGTTTTTCTATAGTCTTCATACTGCTCAGTACCTACCCTATGCACTCAAAAATCCTCATTCTCGATTTCGGCTCCCAGGTAACCCAGTTGATCGCGCGCCGCGTGCGCGATTCCGGCGTGTTCTCGGAAGTGTTCCCGTATGACGTCAGCGACGAATTCGTCCGCAACTACGGCGCCGCCGGCGTGATCCTGTCGGGCAGCCACAGCTCCACCCTGGAAGGCGACGCCCCGCAGGCACCTGCCGCCGTGTTCGAACTGGGCGTGCCGGTACTGGGCATCTGCTACGGCATGCAAACCATGGCCGCGCAACTGGGCGGCAAGGTCGAAAACGGCCTGGTGCGTGAATTCGGCTACGCCGAAGTGCGCGCCCGCAGCCACACCAAGCTGCTCGACGGCATCAACGACTTCGTCACCGACGAAGGCCACGGCATGCTCAAGGTCTGGATGAGCCACGGCGACAAAGTGCTGGAAATGCCGCCCGGCTTCGTCCTGATGGGCAACACCCCAAGCTGCCCGATCGCCGCCATGGCCAACGAAGAAAAGCAATTCTACGGCGTGCAATGGCACCCGGAAGTGACGCACACGGTGCAGGGCAAGGCCATGCTGGGCCGCTTCGTGCACGAGATCTGCGGCTGCAAGGCTGACTGGAACATGCCCGACTACATCACCGAAGCGGTCGAAAAAATCCGCGCCCAAGTCGGCAGCGATGAAGTCATTCTCGGCCTGTCCGGCGGCGTCGATTCGTCCGTCGCTGCCGCGCTGATTCACCGCGCCATCGGCGACCAGCTGACCTGCGTCTTCGTCGACCACGGCCTGCTGCGCCTGGACGAAGGCAAGATGGTCATGGACATGTTCGCCAAGAACCTGGGCGTCAAAGTCATCCGCATCGATGCCGAAGACCAGTTCATGGGCCACCTGGCCGGCGTGGCCGACCCCGAGCAGAAGCGCAAGATCATCGGCCGCGAGTTCGTCGAAGTGTTCAATGCCGAATCGGGCAAGCTGGTCAACGCCAAGTGGCTCGCGCAAGGCACGATTTACCCGGACGTGATCGAGTCCGCCGGCAAGGGCAAGAAGGGCCAGACCATCAAGAGCCACCACAACGTGGGCGGGCTGCCGGAACACATGAAGCTGTCGTTGCTCGAACCGCTGCGCGAACTGTTCAAGGACGAAGTGCGCAAGCTGGGCGTGGCCCTCGGCCTGCCGCACGACATGGTCTACCGTCACCCGTTCCCCGGCCCGGGCCTCGGCGTGCGCATCCTCGGCGAAGTGAAGAAAGAGTTTGCCGACCTGCTGCGCCGCGCCGACGCGATCTTCATCGAAGAATTGCGCAACACGCCATACGAGTTCATCGCCGGCCAGGCGGTCGATAGCGATAACCTGCCGAAGAACTGGTACGAAGCGACGTCGCAGGCGTTTGCGGTGTTCCTGCCGGTCAAGTCGGTGGGAGTGATGGGCGATGGCCGCACCTATGAATACGTGGTGGCACTGCGTGCGGTGCAGACGCAGGACTTCATGACGGCGCACTGGGCGCATTTGCCGCATGCGTTGCTGGGCAAGGTGTCGAACCGTATCATCAACGAAGTGCGTGGTATCAATCGCGTGGTGTATGACATCAGCGGCAAGCCGCCGGCGACCATCGAGTGGGAATGATTTGCTAGTCGGCACAGGCCGGCAAGCGCTGGCAAACTGATCCTTTTAAGCCCCTGATTTTCAGGGGCTTTTTTATTTTTGGGCAGCGATGGCTGGCAAACACAGGCATGCGTGAGCAGCGCGGTTTGATGGCATTCATGATGGTATTGGTATTTGGTTCATTTGCTTGAGGGCAGCGTATTCCATCAGTCCTGCTGAGCTCGTGATGGTATGTTTGATGGTATACCTACACCTAAGTCTCTGATTTAACTTGATTTTTCAAATGAGAAAACGTTAATGAGTCCGTGATGGTATTTTTCACGGATTTTGATGATAAAAGTCAGTTTTCCCCGAATTTTTTATCGCTATAAGCGTCTGAATATAAAAGCTATTTTGTCACCCTGATGGTATACATTTTGGAGGCTATATGCTGACAGACGCAAAGCTGAAAAATTTGAAGGGAAGAGAGGTGCCGTACAAGGTAGCGGACCGTGACGGACTATATGTGCTGGTCAGTCCCTCTGGAGGAATCTCGTTCCGCTACAACTATCGTGTCAACGGCAGGCAGGAAACGCTGACGCTTGGGCGGTACGGCGCTGGTGGGATGACCCTGGCGCATGCGCGTGAGGCGCTTGCTGACGCACGTGGCGCGCTAAGGGAAGGAGTGTCGCCCGCCCGCAGCAAGACACAGCGTCAGCTAAGAAAAAAAGCAGCCAATAATTTCAATTATTGGGCGGAGCGCTGGCTGGACAGCTATCGCATGGCCGAATCAACGCGCGCCATGCGCCGCTTTACTTACGAACGGGATCTCCAAAAGACAATCGGGTCCTTGCTGTTGGCCGAAATCACGGAGGAAGCGCTTCGCCGGGTGTGCGAGCGTATTGTCGCGCGTAATGCGCCAGCGGTAGCAGTTCACGTACGCGAGATCGTGTTGCAGGTCTTCAGGTACGCGGATGCGAACGGGGAGCATCACGCGAATCCGGCTGAATCGGTTAGGCCTTCATCGATCGCCACGTTCACGCCGCGTGACCGAGCTCTATCGCCGAAAGAGATCGCGCTGTTCTATCGCCACCTGGAGCGTATCAACAGTGCTGCAACCATCAAGCTGGCCTGCAAGGTGTTGTTGCTGACACTGGTGCGAAAGTCCGAGCTGACCGACGCTACGTGGGACGAGGTTGATTTTGAACAGGCGCTCTGGACCATCCCGGGAACGCGGATGAAGCGGCGCAACCCACACAACGTATATTTATCCCGACAAGCAATGGACATCTTCATCGCGTTC
Source organism: Duganella zoogloeoides (assembly GCF_034479515.1). Lineage (NCBI taxonomy): Bacteria > Pseudomonadati > Pseudomonadota > Betaproteobacteria > Burkholderiales > Oxalobacteraceae > Duganella > Duganella zoogloeoides. Next base: position 3,207,657 of record NZ_CP140152.1, on the reverse strand, counting down.
AAAACGTGTGCAGGTGGCTCGCGCTTTATCTTACCAAACAGGTACGACATCGATAGGCCGATGAGCGGTGTCAGCTTGAATGGCGTGCTGTCGGCTGTCGTGGAGAATGCCAAAAGTTCCGGCATCACGCTGGACCATTTTTCTCCACACGACTTGCGGCGTACAGGCTCGACGCTGCTGCATGAGGCCGGTTACAACACCGACTGGATAGAGAAATGTCTGGCGCACGAGCAAAGAAACGTGAGGGCGGTGTACAACAGGGTCGAGTATGCAGAGCAGCGACGCGCGATGCTGCAAGACTGGGCAGATATGATTGATCGCTGGACGAATGGGGATGAAAACCGAGCGTCGCTATGAAGATTGTTCCACTGTGCGCGTCGGAGCGCTTGATTGGCCCTGGCCGGCCTGCCGCATTTCGATCCATGCATCAACTTCCGCCAGATCCCATGCCACCCTGGTTCGCGCTTGGCCGTGAGCAGGAAGTAGACGGTTTTGCCCTGCTTGTCGACGGCGCGGTATAGGTATTTCCAGACGCCCTAGACTTTGATGTACGTCTCATCCATTGATGGTGTCCCCAGAAGTGGTGTATGAGAAGTAATTCTCGAGGGGCTGGGTTCCCGATCAGTTAATCACAGCGGATAGCCGTGCAGGCTGATTGTCGCTCAAGGACTGCAATCCTTCAAGCTGCATGTAACGGCGCTGTAATGACCACTCGTCGTTTTGCTCGAGCATCATGGCGCCTACTAGGCGGATGATGGCGCCATCGTTGGGAAAAATGCCGATGACGTTGGTCCTTCGTTTGACCTCGGCATTGAGCCGCTCAAGCGGATTGGTACTGTGGATCTGCGTCCGATGCGCTTTTGGGAACGTCATAAATGTCAGCACTTCATGTTCAGCATCGTCCATCATGGCAGCGAGCCTGGGGAACTTTGGCCGTAGCTGATCGGCGACGCTGCGCCATTGCACGCTGGCCGCCTCCGCAGTGTCCTGCACGAAGATGGTATTGATCATGGCGAGCACGGCTTGCCGCTGACCTTTACCGGCATGGGCCAGCGCGTTACGGATGAAATGGACCCGGCAGCGCTGCCAGCTCGTTTTGAGCACTTTGCTCGCTGCCGCTTTGAGGCCTTCATGCGCATCGGAGATCACCAGTTTCACCCCACGCAGACCACGGCGGGTCAGACCGCGCAGGAAGTCGGTCCAGAACGGCTCCGCTTCCGAAGGGCCGGTCGCTACTCCGAGAATTTCGCGCACGCCATCGGTATTGACTGCTACAGCGATTATCACGGCCACCGAGACCACACGGCCGGCCTGGCGTGATTTCACATAGGTGGCGTCGATCCAGAGATAAGGCCAATCGCCTTCGATCGGTCGATTCAAGAAGGTCTGCACGCGCTCATCGATCTCCTCGCATAGCCGTGATACCTGACTTTTCGAGACCCCGGTCATGCCCATGGCTTTGACCAGGTCATCGACCGAGCGGGTCGAGATTCCCTGAATATAGGCTTCCTGGATCACTGCCGTGAGAGCCTTCTCGGCCGTCCTGCGCGGCTCGAGAAATCCGGGGAAATAGCTGCCTGTACGGAGCTTTGGAATCTTTAAGTCGACTTTGCCGGCCCGGGTTTCGTAGCCGCGGTCCCGATAACCGTTGCGGCTGTTGATACGTTCGTCGCTGCGCTCGCCGTAAGCTGCCTGGCAAAGCGCCTCGACGTCCATTTCCATGAGTCGCTGCAGAGCGTGCTGCAGCGTCTGGCGGATGAAATCTGCATCTGCCCCCTTTTCGGCAAGCTCAGATAATGCGATAGTGGTGTCGGTCATTGTGGTTCCTCAAAGTGGTTTTGTTAAGGTCTTCGTAAACCCAACATTACCTCAAGAATCACAATGACCACCTTCTCGCGGCCTTCCTAAACGCCATCTCTGGCGAAGTCTTCATACACCACGTCGTGGGGCACCATCCATCCATTCGCCAGCTGCCACCGACTGGGCGCTCAGCGGGTATGCTACGTACCAGCGAATGCAGACTAGGATCACATCGATCGGAAAGCGCGTCCCTTTGAAGTTGAGCATGGCGATTCATCCAAGGTTCGGGCGCCGTAGCTTACCTGATCGGCCATCGACGGTATGATAATGCGACAGAACCTCGCTGGAAAGGCTGCAAATGCCGTTGGTAACAATTGAACTTCGAGGGAAATTATGTTGAATCAAAGTGATTTAGAGTATCCGGCAATACTGATTGGCCGAAACTATTTCTCAATATTCTTGGAATCAAGTCGGATAATTAAGTCTTCCGTTTCTGTGCTAGAAAACGGAATCTATAATGATGCTATTTTTATAGATTCAAGCGGTACTCAATTTAAGACTATTTCTGTGAGAAAGGTCGGATATGTTCCTCCATTTCTTGGCTTTCGATTGTTGAGAAAAAGACAGATTTTTGTTAGCTTTCAATTCTCAAAAATCGATGTAATTTCTTTTGAGGAAGTTATTAACTTGGTGAAAACGGCTGCTAAAAAATCACACTGGGGCGCGCACCCTGATTTTCTTCGCGAAACAGCCAGTTCCTCAAAATCTATAAAAGAGTTTTTTTTAAAATTGAATAAATAACATTTGTCGATGTTTTCTTGGGGGCGCTTGCTTGCTTATCTTAAATTTAAGTGACTGGGCACCCCCATTTTTTGAATTAATAAATTAGTTCGTCCGAGACCTATGGGAACCTCGAATTACCACTGATCTCGGCCATGCACTGAGCATGTAGCTGTCCGAATAGCGGCGGCGCCGCCAAATCATGTTGAACTGGTGATGTTTTGCGGGCCGGATCTGCCGTTTTCGACAGTCCAGACGGACCTCTGGCGTCAGAACGCCACGACCCCGGCCTCCTTCAGATAGACAAAGCGGCGCAAATTGTAAGTTGCCGCTTTCCAGTTCAGATGCAGCGTTGCACGCGCCAAACCGATCGAGCTTAGCGTCTTGCCGCCCAATTGCGCCAGTACCTGGGGAACGATACCGTAACCGATGCGGCCGCCCGGCTCGGAGTAGGCCGGGTCACTCTCCAGCGTGTCGTAACGGGCGCCTCTGGTGTATCTCCTGACATGGGCCTATCGCCTGGGCGCTGCTGTTGGTACTAGCCCGGAGCTTTGGGCTGGTATGCAGCTCCAATACGATCTTCACCAAGCTGGCAAGGTCAAGAGACCCGCCATTGAACGTATTGCAGCGTAGGACGGAAAATGACCACGATAGCATTGGGCGAATGAAGTAAGGACCAAATTGAACTGATTACACGGTTCCGCAACGGGGGACTCGCTCGATCGAGCTAGGATCGTGCTGGCCACACACCGTCCAGCGGCCAAACCGACCGACAGAGAGTTGTTGGAGTTAAGAACTTTCGCGGCCTATCTGGAATGCAACGAATACGGGCGTGCCCGCCAAGAGTTATGTCGATGCTCTTGAGTCATAGGGAAGGCCAGGGAGGAGCGAAAACAGATGTAAGAAAGAATTCAAGATCGTTGTAGCCATGTGAATGCTTTAGCGCCACGCAGACGGCGATGTTGGCGCCCCAGACTCTGTCTGGAATCCATCAAGAATCGATGAACGGTGGCCGGCCGGCGTTGCCGCTACGGTATCAGCAGCGCATGCTGGCTGGCCGTGTGCAGGTCGCGCCACACGCGGTTGATGGTGCTGTCTTCGCGGGCTGCATACAGTCCGCAATAAGGGTAGAGCTCGTCCACCGCCCTGCGCGCTGTGGCCACCAAGGCCAGCGATGCGGTCTGCACCGCGCGCATCGAGGAATCATCGAGCGCGGCGCCGCCGGCCACCTGCGCCCAGCTGTCGTCCAGCACTTCATAAAATCGTGCGCGGGTATCGTCAAATGCCTGCTGCTGTTGGCGCAGCAGCGCTATCACGTCCGGCACATCGAGCAGCGGCAGTCCGGAGCCGCCGTGTCGCCGGTGACCCAGGCACGCGCGCGCGAGCCGGATGAAGTGCCCCGCCATGCCCGCAATATTGGCCGCCAGCGTCACGTAGGCCAGTGAATAAAACGGGTAGCGGTAGAGCGGGCCGTCGGACGTCGCGGCTGCGGGGCTGATCCTGAATCCATAGGTTTCCGGCACCCACTGGTCATCGATGCGATACCCGTGCGATGCGCTGGCCCGCAGGCCGATGGTGCGCCACGACTGCACTGTCCTGACCTGCGAGGCGGGGACCAGGAATGCGCGGACCTGCGGTGCGCCATCGGCGTCCAGCAGCGGTTTGCCGTCAGCCCGCAGCACCGCGTTGACCGTGAAATGGGTGGCCATGGGGGCACCGCTGGCGTAGTCCCAGCTGCCGGTGATGCGGAAACCGGCGCCCTCCCGGTCAGCGTGGCCGGTAGCGGCGCCGCTGCCGCCGATGCACACGCGCGGCGTGGCGAGCACCTCGCGCGCTACCTCGGGTGCCAGGAAGCCGGCAAACCAGCCCGCGCCGGCGCACAGCGTCAGTACCCATCCCGTGCTGCCATCGGCAGCCGCCACTGCCTCTTCCAGGCGCACCACCTGCGGCAATGGCAGTTCGCTGCCGCCGCACGCGCGCGGCGCCAACATCGTCAGCCAGCCCCGCTCGTGCAACAAGGCCTGCTGGGCCGGGTGCAGGAAGCCTGCCGCTTCGGCGCTGGCGGCGTGTTCGGCGATGCTTTGCGTGGCGTGTTCGCCCTGCACGGACGCGGTGGTGTCATCATTCATCTTGTGCGGGAAGTTGGAACGGGGCCTGCATTTTCGCACACGTCACGGCGTGGAATGCTGAAATGTGAGGGGGCAGGTGTTCGATGTTCAAGCACACCGCCCGCTTGCGACGTTGCCGCACATTCTGGTACCTCTGGTAACGGGGTGTACGGCCCCCGAAGCCGCCCCCAGCGCAAAATCGCTGAACGTCACGGCATCGTAGAAGTTGCTGGTATCCTTAAGGATTACGACATCCCCCGACTTGCCATTGTGATATTGCTCGATCCTACCACCATCGTTCTGACGTCGACCCTGATGGCGGCGGCAATGTCCATCGTATTGTATTCCGCCTACCGCAGCTTCCCTGCCGAAGTGCGCGGGTTGGGCCATCAGTCGCTCGGCATGTTGTCACTGACCGCGAGCGGCTTGCTGTTCTGCGCAGCGCCATTGATGCCGGAAGCGGTATTGCTGTTTGTGGCCAACAGCACCATGCTCGGCGCCGCCGGGCTGATGCTGATCGGCACCCAGTTATTCTACGGCCGCAAGCCGAGCTGGTGGTGGCTGGCGCTGGCGTGGGTGGCCGGCATGGTCTGTCTGGTCGGCTGGTATGTGATCACCCAGGACTACGCATTGCGGGTGGCGGTGTTTTCATCGTTGACGCTGTCGTTCTACGTGGCGCAACTGGTGCTGCTGGTACGCCATGGCGAACGCCATTTTTCGAGCTGGTTCTTCGGCGCGCTGTTGCTGGTGCAGTCGTTGGTGCTGCTGTTGCGCTTGTTCGCGGCGCTCAGTGGCGCGGTCGGTACCAGCAATGCCAGCAACGGCGCGGTACAGGGCATTTTCCTGTTGACCGCCAATTTCATGACGCTGATGATGGCGGTCGGCTTCATGGCCGTCGCCACGCGGCGCCTGCAGGTGGTCATGGAGCAAAGCTCCAACTCGGACCCACTGACCGGGGTGTTGAACCGGCGCGGTTTCGCCGCCGCTTACCGGCGCGAGGTCGCGTTGATGAAACGTCATGGCCAGCCGATGACCCTGCTCAGCATCGACCTCGACTACTTCAAGGCCATCAACGACCAGCACGGCCACGCAGTCGGCGACCAGGTGCTGGTGCATGCGGCGCGCACCACGGTCTCGGCCTTGCGCGAGATCGATCACGTGGCGCGCTTTGGCGGAGAGGAATTCATCGTGCTGCTATCGGGCACCACGGCCGAGCGCGCGAAAGCGATGGCGCATCGCATCCAGGCGTCGCTGTTCGCCGCGCGCGGCGGCAACGTGCCGGATTACACGGTCAGCATTGGCGTCGCCAGCCAGCTGGCGCCGGACGAGAGCCTGGAAGCGCTGCTGGCGCGTGCAGACGCCGCGCTCTACCGCGCCAAGGCGGCTGGCCGCGACCGCAGTGAGGTGGCGTGAACACGCAGGCCCGGCGCCCCAGAAAATGGGGGAAATGACCACCTGGCGATACGGCGCAAAAAAACAGCGGCACGTTGACGTGCCGCCGCTATTGCTACGCATTCAACAGGCCCGGTGCGCAGGGGCCTGGCGCCGGACTACATCTTCCAGCGCAAACCAACCGACACCGAACGTCCGATCTGGAGCGTACCGAAGTTGGTGGTCTGGGCGTTACCCGCATTACCGAAGTGATAGTACTGCTGCTGCATTTCGTTGGTCAGGTTGACGCCGCTGATATCGACCGACATGTTGTCGTTGATTTTGTAGGACACCTGCATATCCACGCTCTTTTCCGGATGACGCCAGATACCGATCGGATTCGCGAACAGGGCGGCTTCGTTGGCGGCCAGGAAGCCGGAGCGCCATACATAGGACAGGCGCGCGCTGACCGGGCCTTTTTCGTAAGCCATGGTGGCGTTGTAGGACCGGTTGGACACGCCGAAGAACGGCGTCTCGAGCTGGGCGACGATCTCGCCGGCGTCGTTAGCATCCGGCACGTTCTGCGACGAGCTCAGTCGCGTGAAGCTGCCCTGGAATCCCAGGCCATCGAGCAGGCTCGGCAATCCTTTCGGGAAGTAGATCAAGCCCAGCTCGACGCCCTTGATCGTGCCGTCCGAGGCGTTGACCGGCGAGTTGATCACGTAGTCGTAACCATTCGTGTGGTCGCCACCCGAGGTCGAGTTACGGAACGGGTCGTTCGCCGGATCGACGTGCACCTTGCGGCGCAAGCCCACGACCAGGCCGTCGATCTTGCGCTTGAACACTGTGCCATACAATGCGCTGTCCTTCTGGAAATACCACTCGGCTGTCAGGTCGAGGTTCTTGGAGCGTGTCGGTTTCAGGTCCGGGTTGCCACCGCTGCCCGAGCCATAGCCCACCTTCGAGACGTCGTCGCCGAGCTGCAGGACCGGGTTGAGATCACCGAAGTTCGGGCGGCGCAAGGTTTCGCCGTAGTTCGCGCGCATCACGACGTCCTTGGCCGGATCGTACATCAGGGTCAGGCTGGGCAGGAACTTGCTGGTCGACTTGCTGGCGCTGGACGGGGTCACCGACTTGGTGGTGGCATCGACCTTGTAGAACGTCATGTCGGTCTTGACCTTGACGTAACGCACGCCGAAATTACCGCGCAGGCGATTGCCGAACAGTTCGGTTTGGGTATTTCCCATCAAGAACAGGTTGCTGGTCTTTTCTTCGACCTCGAACGTCTTTTGCAGGCTGAGTTTGTCGGTGGTCAGGAAGTTCGGATCGGTCGCGTTGAACATCTTGCGCCAGTCATCGATATGGTCGCGGATGTAGTACGCATTGGGCTCCACCCAGGAGCGGGGCACGTTCGAGATGTCCGTGCCGAAGTTCGAGTTGGTCGAGGAGTACTCGGGTCCCAGCGAAGCCAGGTTGCGGTTCAAGGTGCCCGACTGGGTGCGGTTGGCCTCCGACGCCTTGCGGTCGTCGAAGCGGGCGCCAAAGTGGATCGTCTCCAGCGCGCCCCAGTCGGCGTCGAAGACACCGGACAGATTGGCGGTCGCGGCGCTGCCCTTGTTGCGGTTGGCATTATCGTAGAATTGTGCGACGTTCCACTTGGACGCGTTGGTCAGGTCGGCATTGTCGTTGAAGCCGAATGCCGTGTTGCCGCCGCCGGCATTGAAGTCGACGTTGATGGAGGGCGCCACGCGATCGATGCGGGTGGCGGTAAATTCCGTATGATAGGTGCTGGACTGATAGGCCACATCACCTTCGAGCCGCAGGCGGTCGCCAACATTCCACTTGCCGTTCAGGGCATAAATACGGGAGTCGGTGGCCGACGTGGTGTAGTCGCCGCTGTTGAAGCCATAGACATTATTGACAGTGCGGCTCTTGATGATGTTCGTTCCGGGGAACGTGGTAATGGTCGAGGCAGGATTGCTGCCCAGATCGCCCCACCAGTCGACAAAACTGAACAGCAAGCGGTTGAAGGACTTGTCACGGTAACCGTTGTACATCGATTCGAAGGTGTACACCGAATCGCTGTTCGGCTTCCACTGCAAGGCGATATTGGCGGCAGGGCGCTCACGTTCGCCTTCAACGTCGCTTTGGAACACGGCGTCGCGCGCCAGGTAATAGGGATACGCCTTGCCGTTGAAATCGAGCGTAGAACCCGCTGCGGACGGCAAGCCGGCATGGGTGCCGGGCGTCCAGATATTGGTGTCGGTAATGCGCTGCAAGGGCGTATAGCCGGGAGGGACCTCGGCGGCATTGGGGCTGGTAAACGGCACCATGGCGCCCGGCGTCACACTTTCGTTGCGGTACTTGGTCCGGCTGGCCGACAGGTTGACCAAAGCGCCGACTTCACCGATGCCGGTTTCCCAGCGGTTGCTCAACATGGCGCTGAGCTGCGGGTTCGCCTTTTTGGCGGGGTCGAGATAGGTCTCACGCGCCAGGACCGACACTTTGGCCTCCTTGAAATCGAAAGGCCGCAGCGACTTGACGTCCACCTGGCCGGCGATGCCGGTGTCGAGCTGGCTGGCGTCGCGGGTCTTGTAGACGTCGATCTGGCGCACCAGGGTGGAGGGAATGTCTTGCAGCGCGACCTGGGTACCGGACGCCGTGAAAATACTGCGGCCGTTCCAGGTGGTCTGGACATCGGGCAGGCCGCGAATCGACAAGGTGCCGACTTCGCCGCCGGCGCGATTGGTGACCTGAATGCCCGTCACTCGCTGTAGCGCTTCTACAACATTGTTATCTGGCAGCTTGCCGATATCTTCGGCAACGACCGATTCGACGACCTGATCACTGTTGCGTTTGATCGACAAACTCTTGATCAGCGATGCCTTGACCCCGGTGACCACCACCGTGTTTTCAGGCGTCTCGGTCGTCTCGGTGACTGTTTGTGCCCATACCGAAGCGCTGCTCAGCACGCCTGCGCCCAGCAGGGTAGCGACCGACAGCTTCAAGTAGAGTGGGCGTGCGATGACAGCCCCGATGCGTCCGCATTGGTTGTCCATGATGTCTCCTTTATGTAATTTTTTTAATGCAGTTTTTGCACTGCGTAAATCATCTTATGGAGACCGCAACTTGCGATCCAATCGTTTATTTTTGCCATCTGATATTGGTTTCAGTATCGCAGCTGCGCAACGCCGCGGGCGCCAGGCGGGAGCGCGGATAAATAGATCGACACGAAGTTGGCGCTGGCGCGGTGTGCAGCATCGGCAATTTCTTGGCGCACCGTTGCATGGCAAGCTGGTCTCTGTAACCTTGCGTACAGAGACATTGCAGTTCTTGCTTCAAACTTAAAGTTCCAGACAGCCAGTCTTAACCTGCACTACGGAAGATCATCATGAAACCAGCAAAACTGTTTATCGCCTTATCGATTGCCGCCTCGCTCTCCGCTGTTGCGCACGCCCAAACCAGCGTCACCGCCAAGAACAGCGTCAGCGCCAAAACCGGCTCGGCAACCACCATCAGCAAGGACGACTCGGCACGGCTGATCGGTATCGCGCAGGCCAATATGGCAGAAATCGAGACGGGCAAAATGGCGCTGAAAAAAAGCAGTAACGCGGACGTGAAGGCCTTTGCCCAGCTGATGATCGACGATCATACCAAGGGCCTGGAAGAGACCAAAAAAGTCGCTGCCGCCAAGCAGGTGACCTTGCCGACCGAGCCTGATATCGCGCATCAAAAGCTGGCGGCCGAACTCGATGCGCTGTCCGGTGCCAGGTTTGACGAAGCCTATGCCAAGCGGGCCGGCGTGGCGGGCCATGCCAACGTTCACGCATCGCTGAAAAAAGATATTTCGGCCGTCGAAGACCCTGATGTCAAGGCGCTGGCCACCAAGCTCGAACCCACCGTGGCGCATCACCTCGCAATGGCCAAGAAGCTGGCCTCTGCGGTCAAATAATCCGGCCTGTATCACCGGTGCGCAATATGGTCGCCCTACGGCATGCGCACCGGCCAGCCCTGCTGGCGTACAGTGAACTCTGATATGATCCGTTGCACAACAAACAAGCCGACATCCACCTCCGGCTTTACACAGGATCACACATGCAGAGATTATTCGCTTACGCCTTCGCTGCCGTCATCGGCATCGCCGGTATCCATGCAGGCGCCAGCGCCGCCGCCGACCCGCACCTGACGCCCGACACCAGCGCCGCCCTCGAGCGCATTTCAGAGCATTCCCTGCGCGGCCACCTGTCGTTCATTGCCTCCGACCTGCTGGAGGGGCGCGGCACGCCGTCGCGCGGCCAGGACCTGGCGGCCGAATACATCGCCGCCCAGTTCCGCCGCGCGGGACTCGAAGCGGTTGGCGACGACGGTTATTTCCAGACCGCGAACTGGGCCTTCGCTGAAACGAACCTGAAGGATTTTTCGTTCAGGATCGATTCCGGTAAAGAGCAACTCGATATCCCTGCCAGCGAGCTCAGTTTCAGCCTCGCGCAGGCCCTGGCGCTGGCGCCGTCCGCTATCGTCAACATCGACGCCAGCGACGCCGCTGCGCTCAACGCACACAGCACCGCCACGCTGGCCGGCAAAGTCGTCGTCATCAATCTGCCGGACTTTGAAGCCATGCCGCCCGAGCAGGCCAGGACTGCCTACGGGGGCTGGCAGTTCTTTAACGCGCAACTGGCGAAGCTGCGGCCGGCGCTGGTGCTGCTGGTCGACCGCGCGCACCCGAAAGGCAATGCCGGCGGCAAAGGCCGCCTGATCGATCCCGAGAACAGCGGCGAGACCGTGTCCCCCATCCCGCGCATCACGCTTCATTCGGTACAGGCGATACGGGCGCTCGATGCGTCGCGCACGGGCGGCCGCGCGCGCGTCAGCGTCAACGTGGCGGCGCCGGTCGAACGTGCGGTCAAACTGCGCAACGTGATCGGCGTGCTGCGCGGCTCGGATCCGGAACTGAAAAATACCTATGTGATGGTAACGGCGCATTACGACCACCTCGGCATCAAGGACGGCGTGATACACAACGGCGCCAATGACGACGGCAGCGGCACCGTGTCGGTCATGGAAATTGCCAGCGCACTGTCTGGCATGAAGCAGCGGCCCGCGCGCAGCATCGTTTTCATGACGGTGTTCGGCGAAGAGCTTGGCCTGTTCGGTTCGCGCTACTATGGCCGCCATCCGATCCTGCCGATCAGGCAGACGGTGGCCAACGTCAACCTGGAGCAAGTGGGGCGCACCGACAGCTCGGAGGGCCCGCAACTGAACAACGCGTCGATGACGGGCTTCGATTTCTCCGATGTCGGCACGGTATTCCGGAAGGCCGGCAAGCTCACCGGCATCGACGTGTACAAGAATGAAGCCAACAGCGACTTGTATTTCGGGCTGAGCGACAACCAGGCTCTGGCCGACCAGGGCGTGCCCGCGCATACGCTGTGCGTGGCCTTTCAATACCCCGACTACCACGCGCCCGGCGACCATTGGCAAAAGGTCGACTATGCCAACATGGCCAAGGTCAACCGGATGGTGGCGCTGGGCGTGCTGATGATTGCAAATGACCCCGTCGCGCCTAAATGGAATACGGCCAATCCGTTGACCAGGCCGTATGTCGAGGCGTGGAAGCGGCAGTCGAGCCAGTAATACGAGCCGTCGCAGCAAGAGTTAAAACTGGTTTTGGAACTGCCCCTTTCTGCCGCCATGATCGCAACTGTTAAGAACTAGAACCATGCCAAGCCCGCCAATCGCGGGCTTAATTTATTTTAAATATCTGCTGCTCGCAGCGCTTTGCGATAACTGTCCCGTGGGCTACAGCTTTCCAGTACTATTTCCTGAAATCATGGGCCACCATTTGTTCATACCAATCATTTTACTGAGGTGAAGTTGTGGCAATCTTCGACATCGAAAAAGATCAACTGACGGGATTGTCGGATGAGCTGTTGGAAGAATTTATAGCCCGGCTTGCTGAGGCAGAAGTGGCGGCGAAGGGGCATAGTCCTGCCAGGGTAAGTTGGTCAGGTTCGATCAGTGCTCCCGATGGTGGAATTGATATTCGCGTTCATGTTCTTGAAGATGAATTCAGCACCGGTTTTCTTGAAAGGCCAGATACGATCTTACAGTCTAAGAAGTATTCAATGCCGAAGGGTGAGGTGATGAAGGAAATGGTGGCAGCTGGAGCGTTGTCACCAACGATCAGTGAGCAGGCTGCGAACGGTGGGAGTTATATTATCGTCAGTTTGGCTGATGATTGCTCTCCCCTCATGAAAAATGAACGCTTGTCAGCGATGTGCCGTGCAATGGAGGACGACCCCAATAAAGCCAATATCCACTTGGACTTTTACGACCGCTCCAAGCTGGTGCAGTGGGTACGGCAGCACCCTTCGGTTATGCTGTGGTTGAAGCAAAAGCTGGGCCAGGGATACTCGGGGTGGCAGGCATACGGAGCCTGGAGTAATCCGCCTCGAGGTGCTGACGATACGCTGATATTGGACTCAGGCGTATTAGTCACTTTGCCGTCGCAAAAGCATCAAAAACTTAGTTTGGAAAACGCTATTGAGCCGATGAGAGAGCTCATCCGGGCTACTGGAAAAGCTGTTCGAATCACCGGGTTATCAGGTGTAGGAAAAACCAGGATTGTTCAGGCACTGTTTGACGAAACACTCGGTCAGAATGCGCTGGACCGAACATTGGCGGTCTATGTTGATACCGGTGCAGATCCCACGCTTTCGGCTACTGCGATGCTGGACAGGCTTATCGCAGAGCGGCGGCGCGCCGTTCTCATACTGGATAACTGCCCGTCGGAATTGCACTCTTCACTCGCTCGCAGGGTATCTGCCGAAGATGGTAATGTAAGGCTTATCACGGTTGAGTATGACATCAGGGATGATAAACCACAGACCACAGAAGTAGTTCATATTGAAGCCGTCGGGCCAGAGATTGCCGAGCGACTTTTGCTACGCCGCTTCCCGGGCATCGGTCAGAGCAACGCACGTCGCATTGCGGAGTTTGCCGATGGCAACGCGAGAGTATCTTTGGCTATTGCGGAGAGGGTAGAGGTAGGCGAGAGCTTGGGACAGCTTTCGGATGCCCAGTTGTTCAGCCGCTTGTTCGAACAGCGCAATCAGGCAGACAACGATTTGCGGGAGCAGGCTGAAATACTGTCCTTGGTATATTCGTTCTCGATTTCTACCCCGGAAGTTGGCGATCATGAGCTGGAATTACTTGGTTCGATCGCTGGGCATTCCCATGCGCAGCTGTTTAAATCGGTCAATAAGCTGGCTGAACGCCATATTGTACAAATGCGCGGGCGTTGGAGAGCTATTCTGCCTCATGCTATTGCTAACAAGCTCGCAGCATCGGCACTCAGTAATATTCGGGTCGATCAACTGAGAGCGGTCTTTGAAGGTGCCGGTCGTCAACGCCTACTGATGTCGTTTGCGCATAGGTTGGGTCTTTTGCATGATCACCCTGTCGCAAGAGAGATCGTTGAGGTGTGGCTTCATCCGGACGGACTATTGGGGCGGCTATCTGACTTGGACGAGATGTCGTTGCGAATTCTCGACTATATCGCTCCGGTCGCACCTGAAGCACTGCTTGACAGGATCGAAGCAGAACTCACTTCACCTGAATTTAACGGTACGCATCCACGTTACACTTCTCAGCGCTCGACCATTTTCAATTTATTGCGATCACTAGCATACGAACCGATTGCTTTTGACCGCTGCGTCAGGCTCCTGATTCGCGCTACGGATGATGAAGAAGAGAACAATAATTCCAACTAGGTTCGAGCCAAGGTCACCAAGTTTTTCCAACCCTATTTATCCGGCACGCATGCCTCTTTGGCGCAGCGAATTGCGGTCATGAATGAGTGCTTCTCTTCTGACGATGTAGGACGGAAATCGCTAGGTTTTAAGATGCTCTCATCCGCTTTGTCGGGACCGTCGTGGACCGGAATTGAGATAAGCGAGTTTGGCGCTCGCCCCAGAAACTATGGATCTCAACCAAACCATAATGAATTGGTTGTGTGGCGTAGCGCCTTCATCGACGTTGCCGTGAAATTGGCGTCCTCGGGCGACTCTGAACTTGAGGGACCCGCAAGGATGACTTTGGCAAACGCGTTCAGAGGGATTTGGCATCACGAACCGATGAAGGAGAAACTTGTCGATGCTTTTCGCGAGCTAAACGCGTACTACCCGTTTGGTGAGGGTTGGAAAGCCGTTCGATCAACAATTTATTTCGACTATATCAAGCGTCAGGATGAAGAAAATTTCCAGCCTCTACCGGAAGCGCTTGCCATGCTTGCGAATGAGTTGGAACCCCGCGACCTGGTTCCGACGATAATGACTTATGTGCTGAGCAGTGGTGACTACTGGGCGCTGGACGCCGACTTCCACAAGGATCACGATAATTATGGAGACGCTGAAAAACGACTCCAAGCCAGGGCGCTCCAATTGGGAGAGAACTTTGCTGCATCAGGCCATGAGCTTGATGACTTGGGATCCAAGCTGTTTTCCAGGGATTGGATGCCGTATCGTGCAGCGTTTGGAAGAGGGCTGGCGAGAGGGGCGCATGATGTGCATGCTGGATGGCGGAAACTTGTTGCACACATGGTCCAGCAGACGGGGGACAAGTCGAACTTTATAGTCTTCGGCGGTTTCATCGAGGAGACGAACGCGGTCGATATCGTGTTGGCGCAGGAGTTGCTCGATCAGTGTGCGCAGCAGCCAGAACTTCGAAATGTGCTGGTCCTCTTGCACCCACAGGGCATTTTTACAGAGGCGGACCTGAGTCGCTGTGAGACCCTTCTGGATGATCCTGCCACTTACTTGGGAACGTTTGGGCCTATCCTATGGAGGGACGACTATGCACATCTCCCAGTGCACCGTTTGCTTGCTCTAGCTCAGCGGCTACTGACTAAGCCGAACGGTGATGACGTAGTTCTGGACGCACTGGATATGCGGCTACATAACAAAGATGACGCAGTCGATACTCTCGGCGCCGAACTGCGACTGGTGGGTCTGAGAGCAGCGATCCAACGGCTCCGGAAGAACGATACTTATCGTGGTGGACGGGGAGACCACGCGATGGATACCGTCGTCGGTGCAGCATTGCGCTTCGCTGGCAACGAAGCCGAAAAGCTCGAGTGGCTCGACACGATCTTCGATGTAATTGATGAGAGCTACGGCTACGTTCACGCTTTTGAAAAAGTCATCCAGACGACCGTCGCGTTGTTGCCAAAAGTGTTTCTTGATCGCGTTTTTGAGGGTACGGAAAAACAACGAAATCGACGATTGATGTTTATGAGCCATGGTGGCATGGATAGCCCACCTCTTGCGGAAGTCGATATTCAAGTTTTGATTGATTGGTGTGGTGCCAGGAGCAACAGCAGCGTTTGGCCGTTTGTCGCTGCGGCGATCCGTGTCTGGTCCAGTGAGGAGGATCTGGCGGAAGTGACACTATCCGAATCAGCAGTCAGGCTGCTGGAGGCGTCTACAAATCCAGAAGCTGTTCTGGATGCATATGCCGAGCGCGTATCGCCTTCAAGTTGGGCTGGTAGCATGGCTAGCGCCATGCAGCCTAGAGCTGCTGCAATCGCCGTGCTGGTTACACATAAGAACGCGGCAATCTCTGCTGCAGCAAAGTCGATATCTGAAAAAATTGCGAACAGGATCGAGCGCGAAAGGTTGCGTGAACAGGAGGAGGATGAGCGGCGCGAGCAACGGTTCGAGTAATAGCGAACGTATTAGGGCTGATTCTAATCCAATCATCGCCCACATCAGATTGCTCGATATATGCCCAGCTTCAAACCTACTCCTTCGAGGACTGCCAGCAGCGTTTTCATGGTGGGATTGCCCTGACTGCTGTCAACCGCGGGGTTCCACTGCATCGCGGTGTCCGACATGGTGTACTCTGTCGCCGGCCAACCGCGCGGTGGAAAAAGCTGAAATGGCGTGAGGCATGCGCGGCCTGATGCTGGGCGCGCTGGCTATGCTTGATCGAAAAGTTCCGCGCTGACAGCGGCCGAGATGTCGGAGACCCGGCGTTCAGCGCGCGCCGGCGGCAAACTCCCGGGCCGGCAGCCGGACCTTGACTGTCGCCACCGGCGCATCCGCCGCTTCGGCAAGGATCACCTCGTACTCGCCGGCAGCGATTTTCCAGCGGCCCCTGGCCGAGTCGAACACGGCCAGCGTGCGCGGGTCGATCTCGATGCGGGTTTCGCCGGCAGCGCCCGCCGCCAGGGTGAGCTTGTCCCAGCCGCCCAGGCGCTTCGGCGCTTCCCAGCCCGATCCTTTCTTGCTTACGTATACCTGCGGCACGGCCTTGCCGGCACGCTGGCCGGTGTTGGTTACCTTGAACGAGACCATTAACGCGCCGGCCTGCGCCTGCGCCTTCACCGCCGAATAGCTGAACGACGTGTACGACAAGCCGTGGCCGAAGGCGAACAGCGGTTTGTGGCCGTGCTTGTCGAACCACTTGTAGCCCACCGCTGCGCCTTCGATGTAGTAGTCGGTGGCAAAGCGCGCATCTTCCGCCAGACCCACGCCATCGACCACGGGACGCGGCAACTGCGCCACCGACAGCGGGAACGTCGCGGGCAGGCGCCCGGACGCGTCCACCTCGCCGGTCAGCACGCGGGCGATCGCATCGCCACCGCGGCTGCCCGGGTACCAGGCCTGCACCACGGCATCCACGTTGGCCAGCCACGGCATGGTCACCGGCGATCCGGTCTCCAGCACCACCACGGTGGACTTGCCGGCGGCCGCCACGGCGGCGATCAGAACGTCCTGCCTGCCAGGCAGCGACAGGTCGGGCTGGTCGATGCTCTCGGCGGTCCACTGGGTGGCGAAGACAATGGCCAGGTCGCTCGTTGCCGCCAGCCTGGCAGCCGCCGCCGCGTCCTTGCCGTCGTGATAGACCAGTTTTGCCTGCAGGCGCGCGGCCAGCGCCGCCAGCGGCGAGGAGGGCGCGTAGATGATCGGTCCGGGGAAGGCGGCAGGCCCCTCGTTGGGCACCGGCGAGCCGCCGACCGGATAGACCTGGGACGAGCCGCCGCCCGACAGCACGCCCACGTCCGCATGGCCGCCGATCACGGCAATCGTCTGCTGCCGGCCGGTCAGCGGCAATACGCCGTTGCGATTCTTCAGCAGCACGATGCCTTCTTCGGCCACCGCCTGCGCAATCTCGGCATGCCGCGCGTAGTCGATGTTTTCGGGCTCCACCCGCACCGGGTGTTCCGTCAGGCCATTGGCCATCATGGCGCGCACGATGCGGTAGGCCATGTCGTCGAGACGCGCCGGCGGCACGTGGCCGTTTTCCACCGCCTCCTTGAGCGCGCCGTTGAAGTACGGCGACTGGTCGAACGGCCAGCCCGACTGCTGGTCCAGGCCAGCCAGCGCGGCTGGTATGGTCGAATGCACCGCGCCCCAGTCGGACATCACATAGCCCTTGTAGCCCCAGTCGCGCTTGAGAACCTGGTTCAGCAGGTAGTCGTTTTCGCACGCGTAGGCGCCGTTGACGCGGTTGTAGCTGCACATGACCGAGCCGGGGTCGCCCCGTTCGATGGCGATCTGGAATGCCAGCAGGTCCGACATGCGGCCGGCTGCGTCGTCGATCCTGACATCGACCTTGAAGCGGCCGGTTTCCTGGTCGTTGTAGGCGAAGTGCTTGACGGTGGCCACCAGGTGGTTGGACTGGATGCCCCGGATCTGTTCGCCGGCGATGACGCCCGCCAGGAGCGGATCTTCACCCGCGTACTCGAAATTGCGGCCCGCGCGGGGTTCGCGCTGCAAGTTGACGCCCCCGGCCAGCATGACGTTGTGGCCCGACAGGCGCGCTTCCTTGCCGATCATGGCGCCGCCCGCGTAACTGAGCGCCGGGTTCCAGCTGGCGGCGGTGGCAATGCCCGCCGGCAGGGCCGTACGCTGGCGCGGGGCGGGGTTCGGCTGCGAGGCCACGCCGGTGCCGGCGTCGGTCAGTTGCTGGTCCGGGATGCCCAGGCGCGGCACGCCGGGCAGGTAGCCGGCGCTGAAGGGCACGCCTTTCTCGGGCTTGGCCGTGCCCTTGTAATCGGTCGAGAAGTAACCGAAAACGGTCTGGATCTTCTCGGCGAGTGTCATTTCCGCCACAGCGGTGCGGGCGCGGGTGTCGAGCTGGGCGGGGGTGGCCGCCGCGGCATGGCCCGTTCCGAACATCAATGTCATCAGCAGCGGCAGGGGCCGCATGATGGTGGAAATTTGTCTCATCTATTACCTCTGGTTGTAGTGATAAAGCTGCGGCTTAACGGATTTTGGCAATGATTTCATGCTTTTTAGGTCGAGAAGCATCATTGCTTTTGACTGAAAACGATTTCACGGCATCTTCGGCAGATCGGCTTCGGAAGTCAAGCGCTTTGTAGTTCAGGTACTCAAAATAGAAAATTTTAGGTATTTTTACTACGTTTAGTGAGTACAGCTAAACAAATTCTTGACGCTCGATTTGTAATTCGGGTAACTTTGCCACCTGAAAGCGATTTCATAATCTTGGTTGGTGAAAATCGCAATGCAACTGCCGGTATTTTTTGCTAGGCGGATTCTCGGTTGCATTGTTCAAGTTTTTTTAACCACGTTTGACAACGATTTCATAGCAACGGTAGCGACCAAAATAATGCAACAATCCGCATCGGAGACAGAATGAAACACCTGAACAAGACGGCCATGGCGATTGCCGTGGCGCACATTGGCGTGATGTCCGGCGCCAGCGCCTGGGCCCAGACCATGCCCGCCGAGCCGCAACCGGCCGCACCTGCCGAAACCAGCGTGGTAGTGGTGTCCGGCCAGCGCGCAGCCTTGCAGTCCGCGCAAAAAATCAAGCAGAACGCCGACGAGATCGTCGATTCCATCAATGCCGACGACATCGGCAAACTGCCGGACCGCTCCGTGACCGAGGTGCTGCAACGGGTGGTGGGCGTGACCATCGACCGCAGCATGGCAGGCGACCCGCAGCACTACGCGGTCGAGGGTTCCGGCGTCGCGATTCGCGGCCTGAACTACGTGCGCTCGGAACTGAACGGCCGCGATTCGTTTTCCGCCAACGGCTCGCGCTCGCTCAGCTTCGAGGACGTGCCGCCCGAACTGATGGCCGGCGTGGACGTGTACAAGAATCCGTCCGCCGAGCAGATCGAAGGCGCCATCAGCGGCCTGGTCAACCTGCGCACCGCCATGCCGTTCGATTACAAGGGCTTCCGCGGCGCGATCTCGGGCCAGATGTCGTACTCGACGCTGCGCGAGGGCAAGGCCACGCCATCGACCTCGCTGCTGCTGTCGGACCGCTGGCAGACGCCGTTCGGCGAATTCGGCCTGCTGGTGGACTTTGCCAAGTCGCAAAGCGACACCCGCACCGACAACTTCCAGATCGAACCGTACTATCCGCGCGACAACTTGGTGCCGGGCAAAACCGTTTGGGTGCCGAAGGGCGTGACCTGGCGCACCATGGAATTCGAACGCGAGCGCAAGGGCCAGTATGCCGCCGCCCAATGGCGCCCGAACCGCGACCTGACCGCTTCGCTCACGTATTTCAAGTCCAGCTACCAGAACAGCTGGAGCGAACAGGCCATGCTGATGTCGCACGCCACCCCGTACGCGATCCAGGTGGCCAATGGCGTGTATGGCGCCAACGGCGCCTTGCTGTCCGGCACCCTGTCCGATCCCGACAATGGCGGCATCAACCTGAACCCGGACCGCCGCGTGTCGGCCCGCGATTCGTCCACCACCGACATCGCCCTGAACGTGCAATGGCGCGTGAACCAGGACTGGACCATCCGCAACGACTTCCAGCGCATCCGCGCCAAGACCAGTTCGCTCGATTCCGACGTGGCCACCGGCTTGCGCCTGCAAAAGCAGGGCCTGGACCTGACCGGCGGCCTGCCGACGCTGACCTTCGACGACGCCGACCGCGCCTACATCGCCAACCCCAACAATTACTATTGGGGCTACACCATGGAGCACCTCGACCGCTCCACGGCCAGCAACAACGTGTGGAAGACCGACTTCCAGCGCAACTTCGACCACGCCGTGCTGCGCGACGTGCGGTTCGGCGTGCGTTTTACCGACCGCCGGTCGGACACGCAAAACTCCAACCCCAGCTACAACTGGCAGCCGATCACGCAGCCGTGGATGCTGGGCTGGAACATCCCCACGCTCGCTTACCTGGGCGATCCACGCTTTGCCAGCGAGGCGCGCGTGCACCAGTTCAATAACTTCTTCAACGGCAGCGCGTCGGTGCCGGCAGCGGTATTCCCGGCCGACTCGGTGGCGCGCGGCTACCCCACCAGCTACGAAACCCTGCACAGCTACCATACGGTGCTGTGCCAGGAGCAGGCCGCCATCCAGGGCTGGGGCGAGTGCGAACCGTGGAAGCGCGCCACGTTCGGTACCGATCCGGCTGAAACCAACAATGTGTCGGAAAAAACCAAGGCGTTCTACACCCAGCTGCGCTTCGGCTTCGACGACCTGAAGTACCCGGTGGACGGCAATATCGGCGTGCGTTATGTGAGGACTGACATGAAGGCCGCCGGCTACACGGTACTGTCGCCCAACACCACGGTGATTCCGCCCGGCGCGGCCGTGGTCGGCGTGCCGATTCCCGATATCCGCGCGTTCTCGAGTCCCGGCGACTTCCAGAACACCTACAACAACGTGCTGCCAAGCCTGAACCTGCGCCTGAAAGGCAACGACGGCTGGCAGTTCCGCCTGGCGCTGGCCAAGGCGATCTCGCGGCCGGACTTCAACAAGCTGCAGGCCTATAACTCGCTGTCGCAAGTGGTCAACAGCAGCGTCGATCCGGTGACCGGTGCGGTCAACGTCAGCAACGTCAGCCTCACCGGCGAGGCGGCAGGCAATCCGATGCTGCGGCCCACCACGTCCACCCAGCTGGACCTGACGGCGGAGTGGTACTTCAAGCCAGGCGGCTCGCTGACGCTGGCGCTGTTCAACAAGCGCCTGAAAGATATCGTGGTGGACCAGCTGGTCAACGTGCAGCTGCCCGACACGGCCGGCACCATGCACAACTTTGCCGTCACGTCGCCGGTCAACGGCGCCAAGGGCCGTGCGCGCGGCTTCGAACTGGCTTACCAGCAGTATTACGACAGTGTGCCGGACTGGCTCAAGGGCATCGGCGTGCAGGCCAGCTTCACCTTCGTGGACAGCAAGCGCGACCTGTACAACCCCGTGTATTCGGCGTATTGCAGCGGTAACGCCGACGGCGCGGTCAACCTGAACCTCAACATCAACGGCTGCGATACCGACGGCCGCGTGTTCGGCGACCTGCCGTTGCAGGGGCTGTCGCGCCGCAGCGGCAACCTGGCGCTGATGTACGACCGCGGCCCGGTTTCTGCACGGGTGGCCTACAACTGGCGTTCGCGCAGCCTGCAGGCCGTCAACACCTATGGCGCGCGCGGCACCGATGGCAAGGACACCAACCCGGCCAGCCCGACCTACGGCGCCGAGAACCTGGCCTGGGGCCTGCCGCTGTGGGCGGAAGCCTACGGCCAGGTCGATGCGTCGATCTTCTACAAGATCACCGAGAAGCTGTCGATCGGCCTGGAGGCGCAAAACCTCAACGATGTCCAGTTCCGCCAGACCATGGACCAGCATATCGGCAATATGAACCACACCTGGTTCAAGACCGGTCCGCGCTACACGGCGCAGCTGCACTACACGTTCTAGGCATCTCCGCCAGCAGCCAGGGCCGGCAATGCCGGTCCTGGCCGTGACCCCTCCACCCGACAAGGACCATATGACGCACACATTGCCTGGGCTGGCGCTGGCCTGCCTGCTGGCCGTTGCCACGACTGCCACCGCCACCGAACTCTATGCCGATCCACAGTCGAGCGCCGCCGCCTGGGTGCGCGCCCACCCGGACGACCCGCGCGCAGCCGCCATCGGCGCGCACATCGCCAGCCAGCCCGGCGCGCGCTGGTTCGGCGGCTGGAGCGGCGACATCGGCCCCGCCGTGGACCAGTACGTTGCGGCAGCGGCTGCTGCCAGCCGCCTGCCGGTGTTGGTGGCCTATAACATCCCCGCGCGCGATTGCGGCCAGCACAGCGCCGGCGGCGCCGGTTCCATGAATGGCTACCGCGACTGGATCCGCGCATTTGCCGGCGGCATCGGCAGCCGCGCCGCCGTGGTGGTGCTGGAACCGGATGCCTTGCCGCAGCTCGACTGCCTCGATGCGGCGGGCAAGGCGAACCGCTTGCAACTGTTCCAGTACGCCACCGGCCAGCTGGCAACGCTGGCGCCGAACGCCCAGGTGTATATCGACATCGGCAACAGCGACTGGCTGGCGCCGCCGGAAGCCGCCAGGCGGCTGGTGGACGCCGGCGTGGCCGGGGCGGCAGGGTTCGCGCTCAACGTCTCGAACTACCGCACCGATGCCGAGAGCAACCCGTACGGCATCGCCGTGGCCGATGCGCTGCGCGACAAGTACCGGCTGACAAAAAGCTTCGTGGTCGATACCAGCCGCAACGGCGCCGGCCCGCTCGGCAAGGAATGGTGCGACCCGGCCGGCCGCCGCCTCGGCGCTGCGCCGCGCATCCATGCCGCCGGCAGCCAGCCGGCCATGACATTGTGGATCAAGTCCCCGGGCGAAGCCGACGGTTGCGCCGCCGCCGCCGGCACCTTCGTGCCCGACCTCGCGCACAAGATGATCGACGGCCGCTAAACCATCTCACACAAAGGAATAACGTGGCAATCATTCAACCGGTCCAGACCCGGCCCGAACCATCCGAACCGCCTGGCGCGCACAAAGGCCTGCCGCCGCAGCCCACCCAGGGCGGCGCACTGACCATGGTCACCATGCTGTTTTTCATGTGGGGCCTGATCACGGCGCTGAACGACGTGCTGATTCCGCACTTGCGCGCGGTGTACACCTTGAGCTATGTGCAGGCGATGCTGGTGCAGTCGTGCTTTTTCGGCGCGTACTTCCTGGTCTCGCTGCCGGCCGGCGCGCTGGTGCGGCGCATCGGCTACCAGCGCGGCGTGGTGGCCGGGCTGGCCACGGCCGGTGTCGGCTGCCTGATGTTTTATCCGGCCGCGCAAGCCGGCTTCGGTCTGTTCCTGGCCGCGCTGTTCGTGCTGGCCAGCGGCATCACCATGCTGCAAGTGGCGGCCAATCCTTACGTCACCATCCTCGGGCCGGCGGCCACTGCCTCCGGTCGGCTCACGCTGACCCAGGGTTTCAACTCGCTGGGTACCACGGTCGGCCCGCTGGTGGGCGCCTGGCTGATCCTGTCGGACGGCGCCGCCGACGGTGCGCACGCCGTGCAGGGACCGTACCTGATGCTGGCGTTCACGCTGCTGGCCCTGAGCATGGGCTTTGCGCTGGCCAGGCTGCCGCAAGTGGCGGCAACTGCCGACGACCGCACGCCGCTGGTGCTGCGCCAGCATCCGCGCCTGGTGTTCGCGGTGCTGGCGATCTTCCTGTACGTGGGCGCCGAAGTGGCAATCGGCAGCTTCATCGTCAATTTCCTGACCGAGCGCCATATCGCCGGCTTGAGCGTGGCAAACGCCGCCCATTACGTCAGCCTGTACTGGGGCGGGGCGATGGTGGGGCGCTTTGTCGGCGCGCTGGTGATGCGCCGCGTCAGCGCCGGCAAGGCGCTGGCGTTCAGCGCGGCCCTGGCCGTGGTGCTGATCCTGGTGGCCGTGTTCGGCAGCGGCAGCGTCGCCATGTGGGCCGTCCTGGCCGTGGGCCTGTGCAACGCCATCATGTTCCCCACCATCTTCAGCATGGGCTTGCACCAGCTGGGCGCCGGCACCGGCCAGGCCGCCGGCCTGCTGTGCATGGCCATCGTGGGCGGCGCCGTGGTGCCGGTGGGGCAGGGCGTGCTGGCCGACCTGGTGGGCGTGCAAGCGTCGTTCCTGCTGCCCGCCGCGTGCTATTTGCCGATCCTGTGGTTCGGCATCAAGTATGCCGGCATTTACCGCCAGGCTGCCGCATAAGCCTGGCGGCTGACGTTGTATCGATAAATCCAAAAAAGGAGACCAGCATGACGATGAAACACCCGCAACATGCAAAACGGCCGCACCTGGCCACCCTGGCGAAACGGCTGCTGCCGTCGCTGTCGCTGCTCGCTTGCACGGGGGCTGCCGCTGCGCTGCCGCCACTGTACGTCGATCCGCAATCGACCGCTGCCATCTGGGCCGGCAACCACCCCAGCGACGGGCGCGTAACCGATATCCGCAATCGCATCGCCAACCAGCCTGGCGCACGCTGGTTCGGTGGCTGGAGCGGCGAGATCGGTGCCGCCGTCGGCCATTTCGTCGGCACCGCGTGGTACTACGGGCGCACCCCGGTGCTGGTGGCGTACAACATCCCGGCGCGCGACTGCGGCCAGTACAGCGCAGGTGGCGCCGGCTCGCTGCAGGCTTACCGCGACTGGATCCGCGCGTTTGCCACTGCCGTCGGCAGTCGGCCGGCCATCGTCGTGCTCGAGCCCGACGCCTTGCCGCAACTGGACTGCCTGGACGCAGCCGGCAAAAGCGCACGGCTGGAACTGCTGCGCTACGCAGTGGCGCAATTTGCCGCGCTGGCGCCCGGCGCTTACCTGTATCTCGACATCGGCAACAGTGCCTGGCTGACCCCGGCGGAAGCGGCCACGCGGCTGGTCAATGCGGGCGTGGCCGGTGCGCGTGGCTTTGCGCTCAACGTCTCGAACTACCGTACCGATGCCGAGAGCAATCCGTATGGCGTGGCGGTGGCCAACGCCTTGCGCCAGCGTGGCCTGGAAAAAACCTTCGTGGTCGATACCAGCCGCAATGGTAATGGACCGAACGGCACCCAGTGGTGCGATCCGGCTGGCCGCAAGCTGGGCGTTTCGCCGCGCGTCAATCCGGCCGGCAGTACGCCGGAAATGGTCTTGTGGATCAAGTCGCCCGGAGAGTCGGACGGCTGCGCGGCGCCGGCTGGAACGTTCTCGCCGGACTTGGCCTACAAGATGATCTACGGTTACTAAAACCCGGCTTGCGCGGCTAGGCCGCCAGCGCCACCCGGCTTGCGCGGCTATGCCGCCTGCGCCGCGCTCGGCACCAGCTCGATGATGTCGTCGTGGTAGTCGGCTACGGCGGTGCGGTGCGCCACGCTGATGATGGCGCTGTCGGGCAGTTCTTTCAGCAGGGCCTGGTACAGGCTCGCTTCGGTGGCCGGGTCCAGCGCGCTGGTCGCTTCATCGAGAAACACGAAGTCGGGCCGTTGCAGCAGCACCCGGGCAAAGGCGACGCGCTGCTGTTCGCCGCCGGACAGCAACTGCTGCCAGTTGTCGCGCGTGTTAAGTGACGTGATGCGCCCGCCCAGGCCGCAGATTTCCAGCACGCGCCGGCAGGTGGCGTCGTCGAACTGGTCGGGCATCAGCGGGTAGCACATGGCGGCCTTGAAGGTGCCGCTCGGCAGGTAGCTGCGCTGCGGCAGAAACATGATGCGCGCCTTGGCCGGCAGCGTGACGGTGCCGGCGCCGTGCATCCAGATGCCGGCCAGGGTGCGCAGCAGCGTGCTCTTGCCGGTGCCGGACGGCCCGCGCACCAGCGTGCGGCTGCCGGCCGCCAGTTTCAGCGGCGCCACATCGGCCAGCGGCTCACCTTCCGGCGTGCGCAGGGCGAGCACACTGCTGTGGATGTCGGACTGGTTGCCGCGCACCACGGTAAAACCGTTCGGCCGGGCGTGGGCCTTGTTGATCGCCCACGAAAAATCGCGCAAGCGGTTGGCCAGTGCCAGCCACATCGCAAAGCTCTTGTACGACTCCTGGAAATAACCGAGCGACGCGCTCAGCTGGCCGAAGGCGCCGACGGCCTGGGTAACGCCGCCCATCGTGATCTCGCCGGCAAAATAGCGCGGCAGGGCGGTCAACGTGGGCAGCACGGCAAACAGGTGGCCATAGACCGTCCTGGTCATCTCGAGCTTGGCGTTGCGCACGACCGTGGCCAGCACGTTGTCGCGGATTTTCGCAAAGCGGCGGCGCAGGCGCTGCAATTCGTTGGCGGCGCCGCCATAAAACGCGATCTGCACGGCGTTTTCGCGCACCTGCATGGCGCCGTAGCGGTAGTCGGCCTCGACGGTCTGGCGTTTCATGCCCAGCACGATCAGGCGCTTTCCCACCCAGTGGACCAGCAGCAAATAGGCAAGGTTGTACAGCAGGGCGACATAGACCATGTAGCCGGGGATTTTAATGCTCCAGTCACCGATCGGGATGGTGAGGGTTCCCGAGAGCGCCCATAAGACCGCAGTGAAAGCCACGATGTTGACCAGCACGTTGATCATGTTGGAGATGTTGACTACGCTGCTGTTGGCAAACAGCCGGACGTCTTCGGCGATGTGCTGGTCGGCATTGGAAAGGGCGCCATCGGGATCCATGGCGTAATAAGCATGCGAGCTGAACCACTGTTCCAGGTAGTGGTTGCTGAGCCAGGTGCGCCAGTCGAGGTCGATCAGGTCGATGATGGCAGTGCGCACCACGCCGAGCGCACCGACCAGCAAGCCGACGCCGATCGTCATCCAGACCACTTTTTTCAGCAGGTCCCAGTTGCGGGCCAGCAGGGCGTCGGTCAATTCGCCGGTCAGCTCGTTGGCCCGGACGTACAGCCAGGCGGAGCCCAGCGTGATCGCCAGCCACAGCACCACCAGCAGCCAGGCGCGCCAGCGCTTGCGCGCACCCCAGTACGGCGCAAACAGGTGCAGCATGCCGGGCCGGTGGGCGGCATCGGGGGAAGAGTGTGCGGGTGCGGCGTTCACGGCAGAAGTGGTTGACAAGTGATGCACGGTTTCAGTGGCTGTGCCAGCCCATGGCGGTGACCGGCAGGGCGCGCAAGTAAGTGGAGCGAATTAAAAAGGAATAAACATGACATGGGATGCGCCTATGAATGTGAGCTGGGTGCATGGATATCGACTGTTGCACTGCATCATAACGTTATTATGAAAATGTTTGCAAAGAAACAGTACAACAGTGCGCATTAATCCAGTTTTACTCGGATGACAAGTTAGCGATCTCACACAGTTGGTTGCACGGCGATGTTATTTTGCGTGCTCTACAGGAGGGAATATGACGATCGGAAAATCGGTGCGCGACCAGGGTGGCGACGCATCTGGGGACGGAGCAACCGGCATCAAGGCTGACGGCCAGATGGAAGGCAGTAGTTACAATCCGCTGGGCAATCCGGGCGTGGAGCACTGGCAAGCGACCTATGTCAGCAAGGACGGGCTCGGGGATCGCGGCGATGTGTTCTTTGCTGCGGTCGAGATGACGCGCATGCCGATGATTATTACCGACCCGCGTCAGCCCGATAACCCGATCGTGTTTGCCAACGGTGCGTTCATGGATTTGACCGGCTACAGCGAGAGCCAGATCCTGGGGCGCAATTGCCGCTTTTTGCAGGGCGCGGACACCAACCGCGACACCGTGGCCGAGATCCGTCACGGTATCGAGGAGCAGCGCGCCGTGGCGGTCGATATCCTCAACTACAAGGCCGATGGCACGCCGTTCTGGAACGGGCTGTACATGGGCCCGGTGTTCGATCGCAACAGCGAACTGCTCTACTATTTTGCGTCCCAGCTCGACATTACGGACAAGTTCAACCAGTACCAGTCGTCGATCCAGGCCCAGAAGATGGAAGCCATCGGTGCCCTCACCGCGGGGTTGGCGCACGACTTCAACAATCTCCTGCACGTTGCCACCGGCAACCTGGAACTGGCCACCCGCCAGCTGCAGGGGTCGAACTCGGCCATCGATGCACTCGAGCGCAGCCGGGGGGCGCTCGACAAGGCGACCCGCCTGACCCAGAAGCTGCTGACGTTCGCCCGCAAGCAAAATCTCCACCCGAAGCTGGTGTCCCTGAATCAGGTGGTGCTGGGCCTGGCCGACATGCTGGCGCCAACCTTGCCCAAGTCCATTACCCTGCGCCTCGATCTCGGCACCAATCTGCCGCAGTGCCAGGTGGATGCCGACCATCTTGATTCTGCCTTGCTCAACCTGATTAAAAACGCCCGCGAAGCGATGCCCGACGGGGGCGCGATCACGGTTGCCACCCGGCTGGCCACTGCCACGGCGCCTTCCAGGTCGCTGCCGCGTGGCGCCCATGCATGCGTGGAGGTGGCGATACAGGACAGCGGGCCGGGCATGGCCGAGGAAGTGGTGCAACGGGCCACGGAGCCGTTTTTTACCACCAAGGGGCCTGGTACCGGCCTGGGCCTGGCGATGGTGCACGGATTTGCTGAGCAGTCCCAAGGCAAGCTGCACATTGCCAGCACCCTGGGCAAGGGCACCACCGTCACCTTGAGGTTTCCGGCGGTGCAAGCAGCGCCGCCTGCGGCGCCCCTCGAGGAGCCGGCTGCCGCGGTTCCGGCCGGGGTTGATCACAGCAGGTGGCGCGCCAGGCGCCTGCTGGTGGTGGACGACAATGCCGATATCCTGATGCTGACCACCGAGTTTCTGCAAGCGTTGGGGTACGAGGTGGCGGCGGTCGACAGCGCGACCGCCGCGCTCGAGTACCTGGCCAGGGGCGAGCGGATCGACCTGATGTTTACCGATATCGTGATGCCGGGCGGGATGAATGGCATCGCCCTGGCGCAGGCGGTCGCGCGCGATTACCCGCATGTGAAACTTCTTGCAGCGACCGGTTACATGGACCAGCTGCCGGAGCAGGCGGACCTTGGCGCACCGCTGGACATCATCCCCAAGCCGTTCCGTTTCGATATGCTCGAGCAAAAGATCAGGCAGTTGCTCTGATTGCGCAGGGTAAACCGCGAAACGACGCGGGCGGCAGGACGGGCCGCGATGCGATCACGGCCCTCGATCCGGCCAGGTCACGGTGGCATCTTCGCAGCCTAGAAGTCCACCGTGGCCGACACCGTGAAGCTGCGCGGCGCCGCCAGCACCAGCGCGCCCGAGTCGAACGACGTGACCGCCGACGCCCAGTAGTTGCGGTCTGCCACGTTGTCGACGCGGGCGCGGAAGGTGACGTCGCGGTCGGCAATACGGGTGAGGTAGCGCGCACCGAGGTCGAAGCGGGTCCACGCACCGATTTCCAGCGTATTGGCCGGGTTGATGTACTGCTTCGAGGTGTACACCGCGCGGGCGGTCAGGGCCAGGCCGGGGGCGCCCGGCACATCCCATTCGGTGCCGAGGTTCAGCTGCGTCTTCGGTGCGCCAAGGGCATCCTTGCCCGAGAACGCGGTGCCACGCTGTTCGGCATCGAGCAGCGACAAGCCGCCCAGCAGGCGCAGGCCCTGGGTCGGCACGCCGAACACGCTGAGGTCCAGGCCCCGGTTGCGCTGTTCGCCACCGAGCGCGTACACGCCGTTCAGCTCGCCGGTGCCGATCGGCTTGGCGGCGGTGTACAGCGCCGCAGTCATGCCCAGCTTGCCGCTATCGTACTTGACGCC
The DNA here is from genome assembly GCF_034479515.1 of Duganella zoogloeoides. Lineage (NCBI taxonomy): Bacteria > Pseudomonadati > Pseudomonadota > Betaproteobacteria > Burkholderiales > Oxalobacteraceae > Duganella > Duganella zoogloeoides. The sequence goes on along the minus strand of NZ_CP140152.1, from coordinate 3,178,204 downwards.
GATTTCCTTTTGCTTGGTTTTATAGGGCGACAGCACGGCGCCGCGATTCGAATAATCGCTGCCGACGATGCCGCCTTGCACCAGGCCTTCGCTGTAGTTGGCATACAGCGACAGGTCGCTGCGCACCTTGTACACCACCGCAGCAACCGGGGTCGTGGCGCTCTCGTCGTAGTGGGTGTCGGTGGCCAGGCCGGTGTTATAGGCGTAGCCCTGGTCCTTGATGGTCTGGCGACGCGCGCCGATCGTCACCAGGACGGTGTCGCCGTTGAAGCCCAGCGTGTCGGCAATCGCATAGCTCGACAAAATCGACTTCTGCGTGGTGCGCGGATCGTCGATATCGTTGCCGTAGGCGAGGGCGGAAGTGGGAATGTAGGTGGTCGTCGGCGCGTTCAGGTTGGTATTGCCGAGGCCGAAGCCGCCGAAGCCGTAGGCATTGCGCGAATCGAGCCAGAAGCCCGAAGCGGAAGCCACCAGCGTGTGCGTGACCGCACCGGTGGCAAGCTTGCCCCGTACGCCCGTTTCACCGGTACGGGTAGTGCGTTTGCCGGCATTGTCGAAGCGGTAGAAGCTGGCGGCCCCATCGGCCGACGACGATGTCAGGTTCGCCAGGCTATTGCTTTCGACGCCGGCGCGGCCGCCGAAGGCTGCCCAGGCGGTGATGTTCTGGTTGAGGTCATATTCGGCGCGGACGGTGCCGAAGGTGTCGCGCTCCTTGGAGAACGACCATGGCTGGGCAAAATTCTTCGATGCATCGGGAGCGGCCGGTACCGCCGTGCCACCCACGGTGACGCTGGGGCGTGGTGCGGTCAGGTCGAAGTCCTGGTAGCCGAGGTCGGCGGACACGCGCAGGTTGCCGGCGCGGTAATCGAGGCCCACCGTAAATAGGCTCACTTCGCTGCGCTGGTTGTCAACGCTGGTTTCGCCCTTGCGCTTGGCGGCATTCACGCGCACGCCGAACTGCTGGTTTTCGCCAAAGCGCCGGCCGATGTCAACCGCGCCGTAGCCGTTGCCGCCGGACGCAATGCCCGCCGTGAGCTGGGTCAGCGGCGCGTTGCCGGCGCGCTTGGGCACCAGGTTGATCGCGCCGCCCAGGCCGCTGCCGCCGGGCGCAGCGCCGTTCAGGAAACTGCTGGCGCCTTTGAATACTTCGACGCGCTCGAGCAATTCCGGCGAGACATACTGGCGCGGCAAGATGCCGTACAAGCCGTTGTAGCCGACATCGTCCGAGGCCAGCTCGAAGCCATGGATCACGTACGACTCCTGGAAGTTGCCGAAGCCACGGCTGACCCGCACGCCGGGATCGGCTGCCAGCACGTCGCCGATGCTGGAAGCTTGCTGGTCGGCGACAAATTGCGACGTGTAATTGGTGGAGTTGAATGGGGCGCTCATCATGTCCACGTTGCCCAATATCCCCATGCGGCCGCCGCGCGCAACCTGGCCGCCAGCATATTGTTTCGACAGGCCATCCTTGGAGGCGTCCGCCGACGCGGTAATGGTGACTGTTTGCAGTGTTTCAGGCTCGGCGGCAGCCGGGGCCGCGCCGCTCTGGGCTTGCGCGGCAGCGGTGGTCATCAGAACGGCGGCAAAAGCCAGTGGCGACATCTTGAACGTAGAGTTGTGCATGATTTGACAAATGATTGAAGGCGGTGACCTGAAAACGAGCCGACGTGTTCAGGCTGGGTAATAGGAATGATTATCATTATAGCCGCCATCCTGGCAACGGTGTGCGCTTGCCGATTCCTCTCCCTTTTTGTAGAATGAGAACAGTTATCATTCTCAACATCATTCAAATAATAAAGGACGTCCCTCATGTCGCACCGTGTAACCCCGTTTCAACCACGCCGTCTGGTGCTCGCAGCATTGCTGGCCGAACTGGCGGTGGGTGTCGCCGTGCCCGCGCTGGCGCAGACCGGCGCCGCCGCGCCTGCCGATAGCGACATCGCCGTACTGCCGCAGGTGCTGGTGACGGGCCAGGGTGAAACCGCCACCAGTGCAGTAGCCGGCTACCTGGCCAAGCGCAGCGCCACCGCCACCAAGACCGATACCAAGCTGTCGGAAACGCCGCAGGCGGTTACCGTCGTTACCCGCGACCAGATCATCGACCAGGGCGCCGGCAACCTGCAGGACGCGCTCAACTACGCGGCCGGCGTGCGCTCGGATGCCTACGGCATCGATTCGCGCAGCGACGGCATGCTGGTGCGCGGCGTCTCGCCCGACGAATACCTGGACGGCGTGCGCAAGTCGATGAGCTACTACACCAGTACCGCCCGCACCGATCCGTACACCCTCGAGCGTATCGAAGTGCTGCGCGGCGCGGCCGCCATGCTGTACGGCCAGGGCGGTACCGGCGGCGTGGTCAACATGGTCAGCAAGCGCCCGCAGGCCGTGGCGCAGAATGAAGTCGGCGTGCAGTACGGCAGCTACCAGCGCAAGCAGGTGCAGGCCGACTTCACCGGCCCGCTGACCGCGGACGGCAAGTGGCTGTACCGCCTGGTAGCGGTCAAGCGCGACGCCAATACCCAGGTCGATTACGTGCCCGACGACCACGCGCTGGTGGCGCCGTCGCTGACGTGGAAGCCCAACGCCGACACCACGCTCACGCTGCAAGCGCTGTGGCAGGACGATAAAACCGGCTCCACCTCGCAATTCTTCCCATGGTCCGGCGTGTTGACCAGCAACCCGAACGGCAAGATCCCGACCAACCGCTTCATCGGCGAGCCGGGTTTCGACCGTTACGACACCAAGCGCAAAACCATCGGCTGGGCCTTCGAGACGGCATTGAACACCGACTGGAAATTGCGTCAAAACATGCGGTACTCGTACAACAAGAACGACTATCGCACGTTGTACGCCGATTCGTTCTCGTTGCCGGGCGGCTTCAACGCCGATCCGGTCAACCAGCGCGTGGTGGACCGCTATGCGGGCGCCTCGCTGGCGCAGACCAAGGTGTTCGGTCTCGACCAGTCTGTGGAAGGCAATCTCGTCACCGGCACCATCAAGCACAAGCTCCTGCTCGGCGTGGACTACCTGCATTACAAGCAGACCGGCTCGGCGGGTTACCCGGCGGCTACCCCGATCGACGTCTACAACCCGGTCTATACCGGCTTCACGTTCAACGACCTGTCGCTGCTGGCCGCCAATACCCAGAAGCAGACCGGCCTCTATGTGCAGGACCAGCTGAGCCTGACGTCGAAATGGTTGCTGACGGTTGGCCTGCGCCACGACAAGGCCCGCAACGAGACCGAGGGTGCGGATACCCAGAAGTCGAGCGCCACCACCAAGCGCGCCGGACTGATGTACCTGTCCGACAGCGGCGTCTCGCCGTATGTCAGCTACAGTGAATCGTTCACCCCGGTTGCCAACAGCACCCAGGGCCAGGTATTCAAGCCGCTGCGCGGCGAGCAGTGGGAGGCGGGCGTCAAGTATGAGCCGGTCGGCCGCAACCTGTCGCTGAACGCCGCCGCGTATCGCTGGAAGGAAAAAAATCAGCTGGTTGCGATCTCCCCGGTACTGTCGGCCCAGCTCGACAGCACCAGCGCCCGCGGCGTGGAACTGGAAGCGCGCGGCCAGGTCGTCAAGGGGCTGGAGGTCATCGCCAATTACAACTACATCGATCTCGACGAGCAGCTCAACGGCGTTCCGTCGCAACAGACGTCGCTGTGGACCAAGTACAGCTTTGCCGCCGCCGGCGTGACCGGGTTGTCGGTAGGCGGCGGTGTGCGCCACATGAATTCGTTCCGCGACGGCACCGCGCCCACCACGCCTGATGTCACGCTGGTGGACGCCATGTTCGCCTGGGACAGCCCGAGCTGGCGCGTGGCCCTCAACGTCAACAACCTGGGCAACAAGACCTACGTTGCCACCTGCCTGAGCCGTGGTGACTGCTGGTTCGGCGCCAAGCGCAACGCGGTGCTGTCGGCAACGTATCGCTGGTAAATTTTGCGGCGGCCAAGGCCGCCCGCAGCGCTTCGCTGACGACGCTTCAAATATTGAGCGATAGCTTTTAGCGCGCAACGCCACCTTCGGGTGGCGTTTTTTTTGGACTCAGACTTCGCTCCACTGGCGCAGCAGGTTGTGGTAATGGCCGGTGAGCGAGACCAGTTCCGGGCAGTCGCCGAGCCGCGCGCGCAGCGCCTGGATGTTGCGGTCGAGTTCGAGCAACATGCCGCGCCGCGCATCGTCGCGCACCATGCTCTGGCTCCAGAAGAACGAACACACGCGTTCGCCGCGCGTGACCGGCTCCACGTGGTGCACGCTGGTGGATGGATACAGGATCAGGTCGCCCGCAGGCAACTTCACTTCGTGGGTGCCATAGGCGTCAATCACCACCAGTTCGCCGCCGTCGTAGTCGTCGGGATCGCTCAGGAACAGCGTGGACGAGACATCGGTGCGCAGCCATTGGCCGCTGCCGGGGACGCGGCGCATGGCGCCGTCGATATGGTCGCCGTAGTGTTCGCCGCCGGCATAGCGGTTGAACAGCGGCGGCAGGATGCGGTACGGCAGCGCGGCCGAAAAGAACAGCGGATTGTTGGCCAGCGCCGCCACGATGATCTGCCCCAGTTCCAGCGCCAGCGGCGAGCCTTCGGGTAGTTGCCGGTTGCGCTTGACCTTGGCGCCCTGGTCGCCGACCGAGGCGCGGCCGTCGATCCAGTCGGTCTGGTCGAGGCGCTGGCGGATATGGGAGACTTGCTCCGGCGTGAGCACGCCGGGGACATGCAGCATCATGATGGATTTCCTTGCAGGTAAACGCGCTACGTAAAGCTGACAGGATAATCCGATGTGCGCACGGCGTCCATGGCCCGAGGCTAGAATCCCGACTTGTAGGTGAATGCCGGCGCCACCTCGCCGGCCGCCGGGGTTGGCCCCTCGCCCCGGTTGGCGAATGCCGGCGTCGGATCTTGATTGCGCGACCGGGCATTGGAGATCACCGTGATGACCTGTTTGATCGTGGCCGGCTTGGGCAGGTGGTAATCGAATCCCGAGCGCATTGCCAGGTTGATGGTCGCCGCGTCGTTCAACGCGCTGAAAGCGATCAGCACGGTTTTGTGCGGAAAATCGGGTTTCCTGATCTGGCTGGCGACCTGGAAGCCGTCAACTTCCGGCATCAGCAAGTCGAGCAACACCACGTCGGGACTGAAGTTCCTGATCGCCTCCACCCCGGAGGCGCCGCCATATGCCGCCGCGCTGCTGTAACCGCACGCCTGCAGCAGTTCGACCATCAGGTCTGCCGATTCAGGGTTGTCGTCGATAACCAGAACAAAAGGTTGTTGTGTGGATGAGGCCATGATAAACAATCGTTGTAGTGCCGAAGGACACAGATATTCGGCGATTGTTTGGCCGACACGACTCGCGCGGTCGGGATCAGGACCGCGCGTAGACTTGGTAGGAATGATACTTACCGGAAGTAATTATACTTGCATTCGGAAAATCACAGGGCCGCTTTTCGGTCTATCAGAAGACGTCACGCAGCGACGCGCCGGCCCGGCGTGTGGGCAAAGCCGCGCATGCGCAAGCCGCCACGATGACCGGCGCAGGCAAGGCACGGGCCGCCGAGCTGGCCATTGCGCGGTCGTCCTCATTTTTTGTCGCCGCGAATTTCAACCGCGACTGTCGGCTTGCGCTTCCGGTAAAAGCGAGTTTATTGCAATGAGTAAGCGACGGCGGCGGGGAGGCCGCCCGGCGCGCTGAGCGTGAGTTCAGCGCATTGGCGAGTAAGGGGTAGGGGAGAGGAAGGAGTTGTCGATATGGCCCACGATCGGTGCATCGGCTTCCGATGCCGCGCGCTTGGCGATCCACTCGGGGTCGGCCATGAAACTGTTCCACCTGGTTTCGCGCTCGGCCAGGCTGTTCCACTTGAGCAGGTAGGTCAGGGTCTGGTTGCTGGGGCCCACGAGGGTGGTGAAAAAGCCAGCCGGTTCGATGCCGTGCTTTTCCCACAAGGGCAGCGTGACGTTCTGGAAGCGCTCGTGCAGGGCGGGCAGGCGGCCCGGCAGGCAGTGGTAAACCCGTAATTCGACGATCATTGTCCGTCCTTTCAAAATAGTGTGCGGCCAAGGATACCCGTGGCGCCATCTGGCGTCCAGTGAGCCATTTGGCGTGCCCCTGTCCAGCGCGCGCCGGTTGCATTAAGATGGCGATTCGTCCAGGGAGAGCCATGCCGAATCGCAGATCCGTATTAACCATGCTGGGCGGCGCCGCCGGCGCCGTACTGATGCCCGCCCCGGCCTTCGCCGCCACGTCCGAGTCGTTGAAAGATATCGCTGCCCGCAAGGGCATGCGCTTCGGTTGCGCCGTCGGCCGCCGCAGCGAGGGCGGCGACTCCGCATACGAGCAACTGCTGGCGCGCGAATGCGGCATGATCGTTGCCGAAAATGCCACCAAGTGGCCGGCCTTGCAGCCGCAACCGGGGCCGCACCGTTTCGCGGCCGCCGACCAGATGGTCGCGTGGGCCAGGGAGCGCCGCCTGCTGGTGCGCGGCCATACCTTGTTGTGGCAAGCGCGGCGCTGGCTGCCGGACTGGGTCAACCAGTACGATTTTGGCGCCGCGCCCGCACGCGTGGCCGAACGCCTGATGACCGAGCACATCAAGGCGGTATGTACGCACTTTGGCCGCAATATCTTCAGTTACGACGTTGTCAACGAGGCGGTCGATCCCAAGACCGGTGAGCTGATCGGCAATGTGCTGAACCAGAAGATGGGCGCGCTGGAACAGATCGACCTGGCGTTCGTGCTGGCGCGCCAGTACGCGCCCAATGCCCAGCTGGTCTACAACGATTACATGGGACCGGGCGCCGGCAGCGAAAAGCACCGCGCCGGCGTGCTGGCGCTGCTGGCCGCGCTGCGCGCACGCGGCACGCCGATCGACGCGCTCGGGCTGCAAAGCCATATCGGCAATACGCTGCCGGCAGCGGCCACTGCCGCCGGCAGCGACTGGCGCAAATTTCTCGACCAGGTGTCCGACATGGGATACGACCTGCTGATCACGGAATTCGACGTCAACGACCGCCAGTTGCCGGCCGATGTCGCTGCGCGCGACGCCGGCGTGGCCGCGATCGCGCGCGATTACCTGGACCTGACACTCAGCTATCCGCGCTGCCGCGATTTTCTGCTGTGGGGGATGGCGGACCATGTCAGCTGGCTGCAACAGTGGGATGACGCACGGCGCGCCGACGGCTTGCCGCAGCGGTGCACGCCGTACGACAGTGACCTGCGTCCAAAACCGCTGCGCGAGACCATTGCCCATGCATTGAAGATCATGCCACCCAGATTGAATTCGGGGCAGGGGCAGATCTATCGCCCGGACGGCACATCCTGATCGAGGCGACGGTCGCTGCGCAGCAAGTCAGACGGCCGGCTGCAATGCCGTGGCGCGGATGTCGGCCACGGTGTGCACGCCGGCCAGTTGCATGGTCATGCTCAATTCGCGGTTGAGCAATTCCAGCACCGACCGCACGCCCTGCCAGCCGCTCAGCGCCAGTCCGTAGATGACGGGCCGGCCGATCGCCACCACGTCGGCGCCGCTGGCGAGGGCCTTGAATACATCCTGGCCGCGCCGCACACCACTATCGAAAATGATCGGCACACGTTGATTCACCGCCTTGGCTACCGCCGGCAACACGCTGAAGGCGCCGGGTGCGCCGTCAAGCTGGCGTCCGCCATGATTGCTCACCTGGATAGCCGCTGCGCCCGCGTCGATTGCCAGCAGCGCATCGTCCGGATGGTTGATGCCCTTGACGATCACCGGCAGGCCGCTTTCGCGGATGGCAAATTCGATGGTCTTGCGGTCCAGGCGCGATTCGAATGTCCTCCGCGCGAGCGGAATCGGGGCGGCCGGATCGTCGCCCAGCAGGTTGCCCGGCTGGAGCGGGAACTGGAACCGTTGCCGCAAGCTGTCTTCACGATTGCCAACCACGGTGGTATCGGCCGTGAGCACGATGGCGCGATAGCCGGCAGCCCTGGCCCGCCGCAACAGTTTGGCGCTGTAGGCGACATCTTGCAGCATGTAGAGGTGGAACCACTTGGGACCGGCCGCTGCCGCCGCCACCTGCTCCAGCGCGAGCGTCGAGACCGTGCTCACGCCAAGAATGGTGCCGGCCGCCGCCGCGCCGCGCGCGGTCCCGGCTTCGGCGGTGATGTGGGCCAGCCCGTGCGCGGCCACCGGCGTGATGATGATGGGCGAGACGATCGCGGTGCCGAGTATCTGCGTGCGCAGATCCGGCGCCGTCTTGCCGGACAGCACGCGCGGGACGATCAACTGGCGATTGAAGGCGTTGCGGTTTTCACGCAGCGTCCATTCGTCGCCCGCGCCGCCGGCGATGTAACTGAACGCGCCAGGCGCCAGTACCCTGGACGCCCGCGTCTCGATGTCGATCAGATTGATCAGGTCGAGCGGCGCTTCGGTCCGGCTGACGATGAATTCGCCGGGCGAAGTGGCGGCAGCCGGGGCCTGACCGGGGCGGGCCAGGGCCGGCTCCGCTTGCAGCGACGTTGCCGCCACCGCCGGCAGCGCGGCCAGCGTCGCAGTTGACGTGACGGCCCTGAGCAGGTCGCGGCGGGTGCTGTTGGTCATGGAAGGTATCCTTTTTGAGCGTGATGCCGCCGATTGTAGGGCGTGCACAATTATGCAAAAAGGAATTATTTATTATAGAGATATATGAATATCATGCATGATGCATCCGAGGCGGCTGATTTGCGGTGTGTACCGCTTTACTGCGATTTTTTTTGTAGACATGGAATAACTAATCTTGGCATATTACAATGACGGCCTCATGGCCTTGCCGATCTTATTCCCCATTGTTTATGAAGCCGCTGCGAAGAACCGACCACCTGATGGCGCAACGTGTCGATGTTGCAATTGTTTTCCGCGACATGCTCGGGCTGGAGGATGCTGCCGCCTACATGGCCCGGTATGACTTCCCGGAGCACGTGGTGCAGCGTGTGCTGAGCGGGTTGGCTGTCACCCGCATCGATGGCGGGGAGCTGGTCGAGTATGCGCCGAGCATGCCCACGGATGCCGGCCAGTAGGCTGTATGCGCGGTACAGCCCACTCCGCGTACCCTGATTTTGTCTTGCCGAGCTTGCGTTTTCACCTGGCTTGTTTTTAGCAAGTTTGATTGTTGTCAATTCCCGGCTATTTCTGTCTGCCTACAGTGTGCGTGGCGTTGGGTGAGTCGTGCTGTTCACCTCGCGTGGCAACAGGTCACCCGGCGTTAGCGCAAGCGTCCGCTTGCGTTCAACCTGCCTGGGAGATTCACGATGCATCAAACCTGGACCATCCAACCCCTTCTGCAACAACGCGCCATGGCGGTTGCTGTTGCCGGCGCTGCTGCCGGCGCGCTGGCGGCAATGTTTTCATCATCGCCGGCCACGGCCGCCGCCACCGGGCCGGCCGCATCCGCCGCCCCGGCCATCACGCCGGCCGGCACCGTATACAGCATCATCAACCTGGGGCCGGACAGCGGCGGCACTGCCTTGCTCAACGAACGGGGCCAGGCCGCGTTCAATTCCTTCAACTACCACGGTGGTACCAACGGCTATTTCGACGGCGACCGCATACGCGAGATCGGCACGCTGGGGGGCAGCTACACCGAGATTACCGCCCTCAACAACCAGGGCGTGGTGGTGGGCAGTTCGGAAGATGGCGCCGAACGCAGCAACGTGCTCGGCTTTACCTGGACTGCGGCCGGCGGCATGCGCGCGTTGCCCGGCACTTCGGTGGCCAGCGCGGAAGCCATCAACGACCTCAACTACATTGCCGGCCTGAATGCGGAAGTCGGCATTTCGGCGCGGGCAGTGCGCTGGAATCCCGGCGGGGCCATCACGCCGCTGGGGCCCCGGCCCACGTCGCTATCCGAGGCGAGCGCGATCAACCAGCTCAATGTCGCTACCGGTTTTGCCGATTCCGCCAGTGGAACCATCAACGCCACCTTGTGGGACGCCAGCGGCAAGCCGACCAACCTGGGCACGCTGGGCGGCAGCCGGGCGTTCGGCTTCCATATCAATGCGCGTAGCGAAGTGGCTGGCCGGTCCGACATTACCGGCAACACGCGTGAAATTGGCTTTTTCTGGCGCCGTCTCGGTGGCATGCTGCCGATCGACGGCGGCGGCCCGCTCACCGATGTGGCCGACCTGAACGACCGTACCGAGGCGGTCGGCTACACCTTGCGCAGCGACGAGCGCCTGGTTGCCTACAAATGGACGCCCACCAGCGGCCTCACGCAATTGCCCAGCCTGTCGTTCAGAGACGCCGTGGCCAGCGCTATCAACAACGGCGGCGACATCGTGGGATCGGCGCAATTACCGGTGGGGCAGGGCTATGCCGCCTCGCGGGCCGTGCGCTGGGGCGGCGTTACCACCCCGATCGACCTGAACGCGCGCCTGTACCGCGCGCCAGCCGGCCTGATCGTGCATTCCGGCCATGCCATCAACGACGCTGGCGTCATTCTGGCCAATTCGAACGCGGGCCTGGTGATGCTGCGGCCCGGCACGCGCGGCACCGACGCGCCGGTGCTGGGACCGCTCGCCACCTTGCCGCGCTCGGTGGAACTGGGCCAGGACCTCACGCTCACGGTCGGCTTTGCCGACAACTCCGTCACGCAAACCCACAAGGCCAGCGTGGTGTGGACCGACGGTTGCCCGTCGCCGGCGCCCACCGTGCGCGAGGCGGCCGGCACCGGGCAGGTGACCCTGCGCCATCGCTTCTGCGCGGCCGGCTTCCACGCGGTGCGCCTGCGTGTGACGGACTCGGGCGGACGTTCCACCGAGTTGCTGCAGGACGTCACGGTGGAAGATCCCGCGCAGGCATCGCTGAGCGGCGCCGGCACGCTGCATGCCGGCACCGCTGCCACCGGGCGCACCACCAGCGCCGCGCCGCTGCGTTTTTCGCTGTGGGCGCCGCTGGACGGCGCCAGTCAGCGTGCCGGTGCAGCGGGAGTGATGCTGAGCGGACCATTCCAGTTTCGCAGCGAGCAAGTGACCAGCGTCAGCCGTGAAGGCCCACTGGCCCGTGTAAGTGGCACCGGCCGCTTCAACGGCCGAGCCGGCTATCGCTTTATCCTCGAAGCACAGGACGGCGGCAGCCAGAACGGCGCCACCGATCGCCTGCGCGTGCGCATCACGCACGTGGATGCGACCACCGATACCGACGTGGTCGATTACGACAACGCCGCGCCAGCCAAGCTGCGCGCGGCTACCCCCGCGCGCGACCTCAGCGCGGTGGCCGACGGCAGCCTGACGCTGCAGAACTAGTCGATTCCATTTGGTAATTAGCAATATTGGGCGGGCGTCTGCGCAGAGTGCGCCAGCGCACGCCCAAGGGCGGCCACGCGACAACCGCTCAATGCCGGGGCCGGTAGAATCGTTGCTACACCGTGGCCAGCCTTGCCGCTGTCGCCATTTTTCCCGAACATCACGTCAAAAGGATATACCTTGAGCGAACATAACCAACGCATCCTGCTTGCCAGCCGCCCGGACGGCAAGCCTGCCCCCGAGCATTTCAAGTTCGACTCGGTACCGGTCGGTGAGCCCGCCGACGGCCAGGTGCTGCTGAAAGTTCTCTTCCTGTCGCTGGACCCCTATATGCGCGGCAGGATGAATGCCGGCAAGTCGTACGCCAAGCCGATAGAGGTGGGCGATGTCATGGAAGGCGGCACGGTGGCCCGGGTGGTCCGGTCACGGCATCCTGATTTTGCCGAGGGCGACGTCGTGCTGTCCTATTCGGGCTGGCAAAGCTATGCCGTGGCCGATGGCGCCACCGTGCGCAAGATCGATGCGTCGGCCGCGCCGGTCAGCACCGCGCTTGGCGTGCTCGGCATGCCCGGGTTTACCGCCTACGCCGGTCTGCTGACCATCGGCCAGCCGCAACGCGGCGAGACCGTGGTGGTCGCAGCGGCCAGCGGGGCCGTGGGGTCGGCCGTCGGCCAAATTGCGAAGATCAAGGGTGCGCGCGCGGTCGGTATCGCGGGCGGTGCGGACAAGTGTGCGTTCCTGCGGGACGAACTCGGCTTCGATGCCGTGGTCGATCATCGCGCGCCGGATTTCGCGGCCCAGCTCGAGGCCGCATGTCCGCAAGGGATCGACGTCTATTTCGAAAATGTGGGCGGACATGTCTGGGACGCCGTCTTCCCGCTGCTGAACGACTTTGCACGCGTGCCGGTATGCGGTCTTATCGCGCAATACAATGACACCGCGCCGCGTCCCGGCCCGGACCGTCTGCCGGGCGTGATGCGCGAAATCCTGAGCCGCAGCCTGCTGATACGCGGATTCATCCAGCGCGAGTTCGTGGACCAGCGTCCGGCGTTCGAGCGCGAGATGGCGGCCTGGATAGCTTGCGGCCAGGTCCGCTACCGCGAGGATATCGTCGATGGCCTGGAGGCTGCACCGCAGGCCTTTATCGGCCTGCTGGAAGGGCGCAACTTCGGCAAGCTGATCGTGCGCGTCGGCGAGTAGCTAGCTTATTGCCTGCGCACGCTGCGCCGGGCGGCGCCTGGTCCGGGCAACCATGCCGAGTACACCCAAGCCCAGGCCCAGCTGTGCGGCGGGGGGCAGCTCCGGCACAGCGCTGAGCGGCACCACCTCGATATCGAAGCGGATCGCGTCGAATTGGATCTGGCCGGAGAAAGCAGGAAGCTGCCCGGTCATGATTTCATAGACCAGCAGGCGGCCATACAGTCCCGAGGCGACCGAGGTGTTGGTCGCGTACGTCAGCGTGGTGCCGCTGTCGGCGAGGTCACCGTCGTGGCCTGTGCCCACGAGGTCGGAGTCGAACATGCCGCAGCGCTGGCACCGCGGCACCAGCACGTCGAACGACAGCGCGATGTTGGCGTTGCCCGTCCCATTGCCCAGGTCGTACGTGGCGCTCAAGATGGCATTCATCTTGCCGGTCAGGGCGTAGTTGGTGGGCGCTTCCAGCTCAAACACGCGCTTGTCGATCCACATGCCCGCGCCGGCTGGCGTGGGCAAATACAATGCATTGTAAGGAAAATCGTAGGTAATGGTGTGGGCCTGGCTTGCAGGGACAGTGCCTGCGGTGGCAACGCCTGCGCTGGTGGCGATCAGGGCGGGGAACAGCAGTTTCGGCAGTAGGTATTTCATGTTTATCCTCGTGGCATTGGTGACATGGCGACCGGGGCGATAGCACGAGGATAATACATGTAATAAATATAATTATGCAGGATTTAACACTTCTTGGCGCTGATTGAGCCACTCCAGCAACACTGCACTCTCCAGCGGCCGGCTGTACAGGTAGCCTTGCCCCTTGTCGCAGCCCTGGGCATGCGCCACATTGGCCTGCTCCACGGTTTCGATGCCTTCCGCCACCGTGGTCATGCCCAGGCTGCGGGCGACCAGCACGGTGGCCTCGATCAGTACCTTGTGATGGGCGCTGCTGGCCGCCAGGCTCACGAACGAGCGGTCGATCTTGACCGTGTCCACCGGCAGCAGGTGCAGGCTCGACAGCGACGAATAGCCGGTACCGAAATCGTCGAGCGCCAGTTTTACACCGAGTTGCTTCAGATCCAGCAGTTGCTGCTGGATATCCGCCCCTTGCGCGGCCAGGCTCTCGGTGATTTCCAGTTGCAGTTGCGCGGCCGGCATGCCGCTGGCGGCCAGGATCGCGGCCACCTGGTCGCACAGGCCGGGCTGGGTCAGCTGCGCACGCGACAGGTTGACCGCCAGCAGGCGTGGTGCGCGATCGCCCAGCGCGCGCTGCCAGGCGACGAAATCGCGGCACGCCGTGGCCAGCACCTGCGAGCCGATCGCATTGATCATGCCGGTCGATTCGGCAATGCCGATGAAATCGACCGGGCCGACCAGGCCGCGTATTGGGTGGCGCCAGCGTACCAGGGCCTCCACGCCGGCGCCCGGGTCCATGCGGCCGTCGGCCAGCAGGCCCACCACCGGCTGGTACACATTGAACAATTCGGCGCGCTCGATCGCCAGGCGCAAGTCCGCTTCCAGGCTGCTGCGCAGCAGCGCCTGTTCGCGCATTTCCTGCTCGAACGCGACCATGCGGTTGCCGCCCTGCGATTTGGCCACGGCCATCGCGATGGCGGCGTCGCGCAGCAGGTCGTCGGCGTCCTGCACACCGGTTTTCAGCACTACCAGACCCAGGCTGAAGGTCAGCGACAGGTCCTGCTCGCCCACGCGATAGGGCCGGCCCAGGCGCTGGAGCAGGCGGCCGGCGATGCGCTCGACCACTTCCGGCGCCGGCAAGCCGTCGAGCAGTACAGCAAATTCGTCGCCGCCCACGCGGGTGGCGGTTTCCACGGCCAGGCCGCTGCCGGGGCGCCCCCCCGCGCGCAGCGTGGTGCGCAGGCGCTCGGCCACCAGCGCGATGACCTGGTTGCCTACCGCGTTGCCGAGCGTATCGTTGACCTGCTTGAAGCGGTCAAGGTTAAGCAACAGCACCGCGCAATGGTCACCGCTGGCGGCGCGCTCGCGCGTGGCCATCTTGCGCAGCAGCGTCAGGGTGCCGGCCCGGTTCGGTAGCTGAGTGAGAGTGTCCAGCTGTGCCGCGCTGGCCAGCATGCGCTGCTCGCGCACCACCTCGTGGGTGGCGTCCAGCAGTACCGCCATCAGACGGTTGTCATCGAGTTTCAGCAGGCCGAGCGACAGCACGTTCGGCCCCTCGGCGTGGCCGTGGGTAGCTTCCACGCTGATGCGGCGGCCTTCGCACACCACGCCCTGCTGGTCGGAAAAGTCGGCGCACAGTTGCGGCAGATCGGGCGCATGGCGGCGCAGCACGTGGAAAAAATTCTCCATGTCGCCGTCCGGCGCCAGCGGCATCAACAGGCGCGACGCCATCGGGTTGAGAATCTCGATGGCGCCGTCTTTCTGCAGCTGGATCAGCGCCACCGGCGCCCGGTACAGGAACTGGATCAATGCCTCGTAGGCCAGGTCGCCTTCGCTCATGCTTGCTCCGCTGGCGGTGGTTCCCAGCATGCCACCTGGTTGCGGCCGCGCCGCTTGGCCGCGTACAGGGCCTCGTCGGCGCGCTTGATCAGGCCGTCGAAGCCGTCGAGCGTGTCGTCCATCACCGCCACACCGATGCTGATCGAATACGTAATCGGTTGCTGCTCGTAGCTGGCGGGGGTGCGTTCCACCTCGGCGCGCAGGCGCTCGGCAATGGCCAGCGCATCGTCCAGCGCCACCGACGGCAGGATGATGGCGAATTCCTCGCCGCCGATGCGCGCCAGCACGTCCACCTGGCGGCACACGCTGCGCATGGTGCGGGCCAGGTGGGACAGGACCGCGTCGCCGGCGGGGTGGCCATGGCGGTCGTTGATGGCCTTGAAGTGGTCCGCGTCGATCACGATCAGGGCCACCGGACGCAGCGCTTTTTTGCGGCGCGCCAGTTCCAGGTCGGCCGCCTCGAAAAACGCGCGGCGGTTCGACAATCCGGTCAAATGGTCGCTGTAGGCGGCCTTGCGCAGGCTTTCGCTGGCGTCGCGGCGGTCGGAGATATCGCGGATGATCATGCAGTAGGCCGGTTCGTCGTCGGCCTGTGGGGCAGGGGGCACTGTCTCGCCGTCGCGCACGGGCAGTGGCGAAATCATGGCGCTGCCCCAGAACTCGGTGCCGTCGGCGCGCAGGCGCAGGCCTTCATCGAGAGTCCAGCCGTTTTCGTCGGCCTCGCGCAGGCGGTCCAGCTGCTGCGCTTCGGTGGTGGCGCCGTCGGGATAAAAACGGGCGTAGTGCTGGCCCTTGATGGCGGCCGAGGCATAGCCGGTCACGCGCTCGATGCTCTCGTTCCACGACTCCACCCGGCCCTGGCGGTCGAGGCACACCAGCGCATAGTCGGTGATGTTGGTCATGATGGCGTTGAGCCAGGCATCGGTCTTGCGCAGCTGCCGCTCGCGCCGGTCTTGCGCGGTAACGTCGGCCAGCACCGCCATCAACCGGTCGGCATTCAGCTTGAGCATGCTGAGCGACATCACCTGCGGCCCGCCGCTGCGGTCGTCCGCGTGCACATACAGGCGCACTGCATCGCAGATCGTTCCTTGCGGCGCGGCGAAAGTGGCGCACTGCTGGCGCAGGTCGGGCGCAACCGGCGCCAGCGCCTCGAACAGGTTGGTCAGCCCGCCGTCGCGGCTGAGCGGCATCAGCAGCTGCGCCGACACCGGGTTGAGCATCTGGATGGCGCCGTCGGCGGCGAGTTGCACCAGGCCCACCGGCGCCATGTACAGGAACTGCAGCAGCGCTTCGTATTCCTGCGCTTGTTCGTGCGCGATATCGTCGCCGGCGGTGCTCACGAGCGCTGTACCAGCACGTAGGCCAGCGGGGCGCCGGGCTGGTATGCCAGGCGCAGCTGGACCTTGGTGGGGCGCATGCGCAAGGTCAGCACATAGTTGATGGTGTCGTCGAGCGCGACGTTGTCCGCGCGGGCGTCGGCAAAGCGCTGGGCCACCATGAAATTGTTCATGCAGGGCGCCACGGCCAGGAACAGGTCCTGGCCCAGTACCCGCCCGGCGCGCAGCCCGGCCGCCTGTGCTTCGAAGCTGTTATAGCGCTGAACCAGGCCAGCGGCATCGAAACCGATCACACCGAAACCCAGGTCATCCAGCGCCGTGGCATCGCTGTGTGCGAGCAGGGCGGCCAGGTCAGGCTGATCAAAAGGGATTGCGGCATGCAGGGTCATTTCGGTTTCCTAAGGTACGGGCAAAAGCAAGGATAACATTTACTTAGAGCAATTTACCACCGTGGTCCCATCCGTTATGTGCGCTAACTAGCATTGGCGTGAGGAAACTCACATCTGCATGCGATCGTGCACAGATTTGCTCAAGGTCGTGAGTGTTTGTTACGCGGAAGCGATTAGCGGTAACTTTTGCCCTACCATCCACGTATTGATATATTAGTGTTTAAGCACCGCAGAGTGCTTCTCATCCAACCAACGGAGACCGTATGCCACGCATTTCCCCCGGCGCGCCCCTGCGCCTGAACACTCTTGCCCGCGCCACCGCACTGGCCCTGACCGGCCTGGCCGCCCATTGTTCGCTGCACGCCCAGGAGGCCGCCGCCAAGCCGGAGGAGGGACTGCAAACCGTGGTCGTCTCCGCGCAAAAGCGCCTGCAGTCGATGCAGAACGTGCCGGTGGCCGTCAACACGGTGGACTCCCGCGCGATCGAGAACCAGCAGATCATGGAGTTTTCCGACCTGACCCGCGTGGCGCCGTCGATGACGCTCAATCAAAACCCGGGCAACAACACGATTTCGCTGCGCGGCATCGGCACTTTTGCCTACAGCACCGGCATCGAGTCGGCAGTGTCGGTGATCGTCGATGACGTGCCGGTGATCCAGCAGGCGCAGGCGTTTTCCAACCTGTCCGATGTCGAGCGCATCGAAGTGCTGCGTGGTCCGCAAGGCACGCTGTTCGGCAAGAACTCGTCGGCCGGCGTGATCAACGTGGTGACCAGGGCGTCGGCCGAGACGCTCGAAGGCAGCGCCCAGGTCACGCTCACCAGCGATGGCGAACACCGGGTGGAAGCGTCGATCTCGGGCCCGCTGAGCGAAGCTGCCGGCTTTCGCCTGAACGTGTACGGCAACCAGCGCGACGGCGAAATCACCAACCTCGCCACTGACCACGACCTGAACGGCGATCGCGGCAAGGGCGTGCGCGCGCGCCTGGACCTGAAACCGGCCGCCGGTGTCACCGCCAGGATCATCGCCGACTACAGCATCCGCCAGGTGGAAGGCCCGGTGACCACCATGCGCTCGGTGCCGCCCGGCTCGCGCCAGCAGGGCGTGGCGCCGCTGGAGCCGGCCCTGGTCGGCGTCAACGTAGGCCCGGAAAACCGCAGCGTGCGCATGGACACGCCAGGTTTCAACCGCAACGAAGCCGGTAGCCTCAGCGCCAGCATCGGCTGGAAGCTCGACCGCCACACGCTCAACTCCACCACCACGTACCAGGACTGGCGCAACACCGTGCTGGCCGACTTCGACTTCAGCAATGTCGATCTGCTGGCCGCGCTGACCAATAATGTGCGCCACGGCGGCGTGTCGTTCACCAGCCCCACCAGGTCGCGCATGTTCACCCAGGAGCTGCGCCTGACCTCGAACGGCGACGGCGTGTTCAATTACCTGGGCGGCTTGTACTATTCCAACTCCGACACCAACCGCAAGTTCGATCGCGGCCCGGTCCTGTCGGTCGCGCGCTGGGACGCCAGCAACGGCAACCGCACGCTGGCCGCGTTCGGCCAGGCCGACTACAAGCTCACCGACGCCACCCGCATCAATGCGGGTGTGCGGTACAACCGCGAAAAAATCGACGTCGATTACACCAACCTGGTGCCGACCGCGCAGCCGCGCTACGTTGGCGAGAACACCGACACGGCCACCACCGCCAAGCTGGCGCTGCAACACGACCTGGACAAGGCCATCATGGTGTACGCCTCGTACGCGACCGGCTACAAGGGCGCCGGCTACGATATCTCGTCCGGCTTCGATGCCACCCGCGTACGGCTGCCGGTGGCGCCCGAAAAATCCAAGGCGATCGAACTGGGCCTGAAAAGCCGCTTCCTGCAAAACCGCGTGCAGTTGAATGCCACCGCGTTCCAGACCGACTACGACGACTTCCAGGCGCAGTCGTCGCGCATCGATCCGTTGACCAACATCCGCCAGAACGCGGTGACCAACGTGGGCGAACTGCGCACCAAGGGCGTGGAACTGGAACTGACGGCCAAGCCGATCAACACCCTGATGATCGAAAGCTCGCTCGCTTACGTGGATGCCAGGATCCGCTCCATGCCCAACGGCTTGTGTTACCCGGGCCAGACCGTGGCGCAGGGCTGTGTGCGCGTGGGGACCGCCTCGGTGCAGGACCTGGCAGGCAAGCGCCTGTCGAATGCGCCCAAGCTGAAATTCACGCTGGGCGGCACCTATAATTTCGGTTTCGGCGAGTCGGGCTACAGCGGCGTGGCCAACCTGAATTACCAGCACCAGTCGGCCGTCAACTTCGACCTGGGCGTCAATCCGCTGACGGAACAGCAAGGCTATGGCATCCTCAACGGCAGCATCGGTGTATCGAGCCCTGACCGTAACTGGAAGGTCACGCTGTTCGTCAACAATCTGCTGGACAAGAGCTACAGCAGCTTCATCGGCGACCACTACAACTTCTACAACGGCAGCCACGTGCTGATGCAATACCTGCCGCGTAATTCGGAGCGGTACGCGGGCCTGCGGGTCAAATACGAGTTCTGACGCTTGCGTAGTTATTGCATATTAAGTCAATAATATGCAAAGATGGCGGCATGGAAAAATCATCTGCCATCCCAGCCTTCCCGCCAGCCTGGCTGGACCACGCCGGCCAGCGCTATCGCGTGGTCGATCTGCCGCAATTGCTCGGCGACGATCTGCCACGGTTGCCCGTCGTGCTGCGCCTGCTGCTGGAGAACGTGGTGCGCCACACGGGCGGCGACGAGCGCGATGCCGGGATGGCGGCCATCGTCGACTGGCTGGCACACGGCACCAGCGCGGCGGAAATCGCCTTCCAGCCGGGCCGCGTGCTGATGCACGACACCACCAGCACGCCGGCGCTGGTCGATATCGCCGCCATGCGCGATGCGCTGGCCGAAGCGGGCTTAGATCCCACCGTGCTCAATCCGGGGCTGCCGGTCGATGTGTCGGTGGACCATTCGCTGGCGGTGGAATTTTTCGCCCGGCGCGACGCGGTGCAGCGCAACCTGGCGCTGGAACTGTACCGCAACCGGGAGCGCTACAGCTTCCTGCGCTGGGCAGGGGCGGTAATGCGCGGCGTACGCATCCACCCGCCCGGCACCGGCATCATGCACACGATGAACCTCGAACAGCTGGCCACCGTGGCCCGCGCCGAAGTGCGCGACGGCACGCTGTGGGCCGTGCCCGACACCCTGATCGGCACCGACAGCCACACCCCGATGATCAACGGCATCGGCGTACTGGGGTGGGGCGTGGGCGGACTGGAAGCGCAGACCGTCATGTTCGGCATGCCCACCATGCTGCGCGTGCCCGACGTGATCGGCGTGCGTCTGACCGGGCGCCTGCCGGCCGGCGCGACCGCCACCGACCTCGCCCTGGCCGTTACCCAGCGCCTGCGCGCGATCGGCGTCTCGGGCGAGTTCGTGGAGTTTTATGGGCCCGGCGTGGGCGCGCTGACCGCCGGCGAGCGCTCGGTGGTGGCCAATATGGCGCCCGAATACGGCGCGTCCAGCGGTTACTTCCCGATCGACGAACACACGCTGGCATACTTGGGCGACACCGGCCGCGCGCCCGCTGCGGTGGCGCTGGTGGAGGCGTATGCCAAACGCGTGGGCCTGTGGTACCAGCCTGACAGCGCGCCGCGCTACACGCGCACGATCGACGTGGCGCTGGACGCGATCTCGATGCACGTGGCCGGCCCGCGCCGTCCACAGGACCTGCTGTCGTACGCGCTGACCGGCACCGCACTGGCGAAGCTGGCGTTTGCTCCAAAGCCGGAGGCTGCCGCGCAGTTCCCCGGCATGCCCCGCCACCCGATCGCGATAGCCGCCATCACCAGCTGCACCAACACGTCCGATCCGGCGCTGCTGGTCGCCGCCGGCCTGGTGGCGCGCCGCGCGCGCGCGTTGGGATTGACCGTTCCATCCTGGACCAAGACTTCGCTTGGTCCCGGCTCGCCCGCCGCCGCCGATTACCTCGCCCGCGCCGGCCTGATCGACGACCTGGCGGCGGTGGGGTTCGACATCGTCGGCTTCGGCTGCACCACCTGCATCGGCAATTCCGGCCCGCTCACGGAACCGATCCAGCAGGCCCTGCGTGCCGGCGCCATCCACCCGGTAGCGATGTTGTCGGGGAACCGCAACTTTCCCGGCCGCGTCCATCCCGACCTGGACCTGGGCTTCCTGATGTCGCCGCCGCTGGTGGTCGCCTTTGCGCTGGCCGGCAACGCCGGGGCGGATTTGAGCTGCGATCCGGTGCAGCACCGCGCCGACGGCACGCCGGTGTACCTGGGTGACCTGTGGCCCACGCCGGCCGAGGTGGCGCAGGCGCTGCACGCAGGCGCCCGGGCCGACGATTATCCGCGTGCGTTCGCGCTGGCCAGCGAGAATCCGCTGTGGCATGCGCTGCACGTGCCGACCACGGCGCGCTTTCCGTGGGACCCGGCATCCACCGCGCTGCGACGGCCGCCGTTTGCCGCCATCGACGAGGGCAGCCAGTTGGGCCGCTACAGCGCGTATCCGCTGCTGGTGGTGGGCGACGACATCACCACCGACCACATCTCGCCGGCCAGCGGCATCCCGAAAGACAGCTTTGTCGCCGACTTCCTGGTGGCGCGCGGCGACGACCGCGACAATCTGAACGTCTTTGCTTCGCGGCGCGGCAACTGGGAAGTGATGCTGCGCGCCGCCTTTTACAGCAAGACGCTGCGCAACCTGCTGGCGCCCGATGCACCCGTCGCCAACACCTTGCACGTGCCCAGCGGCGTGGTGGCGCCCATCTTCGAGGTGGCGCAGCAGTACCGCGAGGCGGGCGACCCGGTGGTGCTGGTGGCCGGTGAGCGCTATGGCACCGGTTCGTCGCGCGACTGGGCGGCCAAGGGCCAGCGGCTGCTGGGCATCCGCAGCGTGCTGGCGGTGAGCTTCGAACGCATCCACCGCTCCAACCTGATCGGCATGGGCATTCTGCCGTTGCGGCTGCCTGCCGGCGTCAACCCGGCCACGCTGAAGCTCGCACCCGGCGACCGCATCGAGATCGACGCCCGGCCCGAGCTGATCGCGCCGCGCTGCCCGGTGGCGGTCAACATCGTGCGCGCCAGCGGCGCAATCGAACGGTTGCAGGCCACGGCTGCCGTGGAAACCCGGCTGGAAACCGCGCTGCTCAAGCATGGCGGCGTGATCCCGTTCATCCTGCAGAAAACCATCGCGCAGCAACGGGGCCAGGAATTCTGCTAGCCTGCAGGCTGGTCACCATCTATTTGGCAGCATGAAAAACCCTGACAATTCGATAGCGCGCCAGATCGTGGCGCTGATCCAGGAGCAGCACTGGGAGGCCGGCACCCACCTGCCGGCGCAGATGCTGGCCGACCGGCTGCGCGTGTCGCGCCAGCCGGTCGGCGAAGCGCTGGCGCTGCTGCACGAAAAGGGCGTGCTCACGCGCGAGCGCAATCGCGGCTTTTTCACCGCCCGGGTGCTGAACGAGCCGCTGCACGAGGTGGTGCGTGGCCTGGGCCTGGAAGAGAGCGACGTGGTCACCAGCGTGTACTTCCGTATCGCCGACGATTTGCTGCGGCGCGAATTGCCGCTGGCGTTTTCCGAGCAGCTGATCAAGACCCGCTACGGTTTGACGCCGGCGCAGCTGAACGCGGTGCTCGCCCGCATCGCCAAGGAAGGCTGGGCCGAGCGCAAGCCTGGCTACGGCTGGGAATTCTCCAGCATGCTCACCACCCCGGACAGCCTGTTGCAGTCCTATCGCCTGCGCCTGGCGCTGGAACCGGCCGCGTTGCTGGAGCCGGCGTTCCGGCTGGCGCCGGAAGTGATCGCGCAATGCCGCGCGGCCGAGCGCCACCTGCTGGCCGGCGGCATCGAAACCGCTACGGCCGACCAGCTGCACGATCGCGGCGTGCGTTACCACGAAAGCCTGGTGGCGGCTTCCGGCAACACGTTTTTCATCGATACCATCCGCCGCGTGAACCGCGTGCGGCGTTTGCTGTCTTACCGTTCGATGCAGAGCCGTGGGCGCTACATCGAACACTGCAAGCAGCACCTGCACGTGCTGGACCTGCTCGAGCGCGAACGCAACGACGAGGCGTCCGAATTCCTGCGCCAGCACTTGCAGCATACGATCGCGGCGCTGTCCGGCATCGAGGATATCCTGCAGCCGCCACCCTGAATTTTTAACTTGAGAGGCACACCATGACCATCGACATTTCTCCGGCCGTCCGCGCCGCTTTCGCCCCTACCGGCGTGCTGCGCGCTTCCATCAACCTCGGTAATCCGATCCTGGCCAACACCGGCGCCGATGGTGCACCGGGCGGCGTTTCGGTGGACCTGGCGCGCGAACTGGCCTCGCTGCTCGATCTGCCCCTGGAACTGGTGGTGTTCGACGCGGCTGGCAAATCGGTGGAGGCGGTGGCCGGCGGCCAGGCCGATTTCGGCTTCTTTGCCATCGACCCCGTGCGCGGCGCCGATATTGCTTTCACCGCGCCGTACGTGCTGATCGAAGGCTATTACCTGGTCAGGGACGACTCGCCCATCACCGGCAACGCCCAGGTGGACGATGCCGCCAACCGGGTGGTGGTGGGCAAGGGCAGCGCCTACGACCTGTACCTCACCCGGGAACTCAGGCAGGCCGCCATCGTGCGCTCGCCCACGTCGCCCACGGTGGTGGAAGTCTTCCTGGAACAGGGCGCCGAGGTGGCGGCCGGCGTCAAGCAGCAACTGGAGGCCGATGCCGCGCGCCACGGCGGCCTGCGCCTGCTCGACCAGCGCTTCATGGTGATCCAGCAGGCCATGGGGCTACCCAAGGTGCGCGGGGCGGAAGCGGCACAAGTGCTGCGCGATTTTGTCGAGCGCATGAAGGCCAGCGGCTTTGTCGACGCGGCGCTGGCGCGTCATGGCGTCAAGGGCGCCTCGGTGGCGCCCGCAGCGTAAGCGATGCTGCCGGCCTTCGTGGGGCGCGAACGCCGGCTTCGCCATGTGGCAATGTCGCCGGCGGCGGGCCGGCATCGGCATACTGCACAAGTTCTGAGCGGTGGGGGCGTCAGGATCTGGCGTCGGCCGGCGCCTTGGCGCGGCGCAGGCGGGCGGCGAAGTCGCGCAGGAAGTCGGCGCGCCAGCGGCTCACGGTCTTGGCGCCCTGGTGCGGCCCTTCGCTGAATTGCGGCGCCGGGTCGTCGGTCCACCAGTTGGGATAACGCGCCGACGGCTGGCGCGCCAGTTCGGGCGCGGGCATGCGCGACGTGAAGACGCCGGCCTGGCCGTCGAGGCCCGGGTGGTTGCTGCGGATCCGGTACGACCAGGTTTTGGCTTCCTTCGGCGAGAACAGGAAATGCCAGGCACCGTCGACGCCGAGGTAACCGTCGAACTCCTGCTTGTCCACCACCAGGTGCGCATGCGGTTGCGCCGGTGCGGTGCCGGCGGGGCGGTACACCAGCTCCATGATGGCAAAGGTTTCTACCACGTCGGCGGCGGTAGGTGGCGTGGTATAGGTCACGCGCGGCCGGTCCCAGGCGCGCACGAAGTGTCCGCCCCAGCCGTCGGCGGCCGGGTTGGCGGGCGTGGCGCCGAACAGGTAGGTGAGGGCGGGCGTGTCGCCCATCTTGATGTCCGGCCCGATCGAGGCGAAATAATCGCCAAGCGCCCCCGCGCCCTTGACGTGGCGGTTGATGAAGCTGGCATTGCCCAGATCGCCGGACTGGTCGCCGCCCAGGAACCAGCCGCGATACGTGGCGTTGTTCTCGATGATCCACAGGTCCGGGTGCGCGCGCGCCAGGTAGTCGTAGGCGTTGGTGGACCATTTTTTGTTCGGGCCACCGATCATGTAGACGCGCAGCTTGCCCTTGATGGACGGGGCGTCGTGCAGCGCCTGCGCCAGGTCCTCGAAGCCGCCCCACAGCAGCACCCACAGCGGACGCGGATCATCGCGGCGCGCGTTCTCGATGATCCACTGCGATCCCTCGGTGGGCTGGCCCCAGCCCTGCGGGCCGGCCAGGTCCGAGCCGCCCTGCTTGGCGACGGCACGCAAGCGGTCCGGCGTGGGATAGCGGTCGGACCAGGTGCGCAGGTTGGGATAGTCTTTTTCATAGACGGCGATGATGTCGAGCAGGTGGCGCTTGCGGTCGCGGCCCTCACCCCACGGCGAGGCGATCAGGCCGTCGAGGTCGATCATGTCGCTGTAGAGCAGCAGGTGCACCAGCGACTGGAAGTCGTCGAAATCGGTGCCACCGATGTCGGTGGAGACGATCACGCGCGGTCGTTCGCTCGGGGACGAGGGGGCAGCAGCGGCGAAGGGAGACGCGCCCAGGCCCAGCAAGGGCAAACCCAGCGCAAGATTGATCAGCAGTTGTCGTCGGTTCATAAGCTCTATGGTCGGAAGAAACAGGGGCGGGCGCATGCCGCGCGCACCAGTATCGCATCCGGGTGCCGGTGCGGCAACCGGATGCGACCCCGTGCCGAAAATTATCGCTCGGGGCGCGTGTGCGGTGTGAACCGCTGGCGTCAGCCGGTCAGCGCCGCCGCCAGGAAGGACAAGGCGCGGCGCAATGCCCGGTGCTGCTGCACGGCGTGGGCGGCAAAGACCTGGGTTTCGTCGAACTGGCGCAGAAAATCGACCCGCGCCTGACCGTGGTGCTGGCGGTGTTGCAGCCTGGCCCGGCGCTGCAAAGGTGAAGGTGCTTGTCAGCCACGGCGTGCTGGACGACAAGCTGGGCATCCATGTCGGCCGCCATGCCAGCCAGGTTCTGGGAAGCTGCCAGGTACCGCTCGATTACCGCGGATACCACGCCGGCCACGCGCTGACCATGGCGATGGCGACCGATTTCCGCCAATGGTTGGCGGCGCCGATCTGACCGCTGTCCGCCATGCCGGCGCCAGGAAACGCTACATCAAACGCTACATCGAACGCTATATCAAGCCCGGCGACGAACCGGCTCAGCCGCAATCGCCGGCACCGGCTGGCGCGCCGCGTTGCTGATCACGCGCAGGTCGTGGCGGGCAGCGGCGCGGCCGGCACCTTGCCTGGCCAGCTGGAATACCGAGACCAGCTCGCTCAGCGCGGTGGCCTGGTTCTGCATGCTTTGCGAGGCTGCCGTCGCTTCTTCCACCAGTGCGGCGTTTTGCTGGGTGACGGCATCCATGCCGGCGATGGCGGTGTTCACCTGTTCGATACCGGCGCGCTGTTCCGCACCGGCGGCGCTGATCTCGCTCATGATGTCGGTCACGCGGCGCACGCTGACCACCACGTCGTCCATGGTGGCGCCAGCTTGTTCCACGAGCTTGCTGCCGCTTTCCACCTGGTTGACCGAATCGCTGATCAATTCCTTGATTTCCTTGGCTGCCGCAGCCGAGCGCTGTGCCAGGTTGCGCACTTCGGAGGCGACCACGGCAAAGCCGCGACCCTGTTCGCCGGCGCGCGCGGCTTCCACCGCCGCATTCAGCGCCAGGATGTTGGTCTGGAACGCGATGCCGTCGATCACGGCAATGATGTCCACGATCTTGCGCGACGACTGGTTGATCGAGCCCATGGTCTGCACCACCTGCGACACCACGGCGCCGCCTTTTTGCGCGACCGCCGAGGCGCTCAGCGCCAGTTCATTGGCTTCGCTGGCGCTGGCCGAATTCTGTTTGACCGTGCTGGTCAGCTCTTCCATCGATGCGGCGGTTTCTTCGAGCGATGCGGCCTGCTGTTCGGTGCGTGCCGACAGGTCCACATTGCCGGCAGCAATCTGCTGCGATGCGGTGGCGATGGTGTCGGTACCACTGCGTACCTGTTCCACCAGACCGGCGAGGCTGTCGCGCATCGATTTCATGGCAAACAGCAGGCTGTCCTGGTCGCCGTCGCGGGTGTGGATGGCAACGGTCAAGTCACCGTCGGCAATCTTGCCGGCAATTTTAACGGCGTAATCGGGCTCGCCGCCGAGGCGCTTGACCAGCCAGCGGGTAATCAGGGTGGCGCACAGGGCGCCCAGCACGATCGAGCCGATCAGCAGCGTGATGATCCAGACGCGTGCGGAGTCGTACAGCGCATCGGCGCGGTCGGAAGCGGCATCGCCGCCGTCGCCGTAGAGCTTGACCAGCTTGTCGATCTGGCCGCGCAGCGCCACGATCAGCTTGTTCGACTCGCCGCGCAGCAGCTGTTTCGCGGTATCGCTTTCGGCGGCGCGCGAGGCGGCGCGGATCTTGCCGTCTTCAATCATGTAGCGGTCCCACAGGGACAGGAACTCGTCGTACAGCGCTTTTTCCTCGGCCGTGGAGATCAGCTTGGCGTAGGTATCCTGCATCTTGCGCAGATCGACCAGGTCGTTCGCGATGACCTTGTCGTACTTGTCCATCTCGGCCGGGTCGGTGGAAATGATGTACTGGAATTCGCGGGTACGCACCCGGGCGATTTGTGCCTTGAGATCCTGCACCACGCGCATCGCCGGCATCCAGCGCTCGGACAATTCGGTCGAGGCGCGGTTCAGTTGCGCCAGTTTGACGATGGCAAAGATATCGACCGCTGCGGCCAGCAGCAGCACCAGCGCGAAGGCCAGTCCCAGCTTGGTTGCCAGCTTCAAATCACGTAACGAAGTCATAAAAGTATCCTTCAGGCAGTGGGCGCCAGCGCGCCCTGTTTTGTTATTACGAACGATGGGATAGAAAGTGAGAGAATTTCTTAAGGGAAACTTATAATATCACAGCGGAATTGTTTGCGTATCTGCCATCTGTTGCAGTGCGCACTACGTAGTTTCCCTATAGACACAATTGTGCTGGAAAACAACATTTATAGATTATTTAGTGCTGAAAAATGCCGGCAATCGCCCCGTCAGCCGCATTCTGCCGTGCTGGAGCAACAAACCTCCTGAAAATGATGTCAGCTTTATATGTTGCATTGCGGAATCGTGCGTCTTAGTATTTGCAGAACATTTCCATACGGCATTTCTTTCAGGAGGTTCAGATGGGCATAGCACTTCAGCAATCCCCGCAGGTTTTCGTCAACCAGCGCAACTTCGACTGGGGCCAGGACCAGGCCGCGATCATCGCGCTGGTCGGCCGCTATTTCAGCGACTTCAACGGTAATGGCTTCTATCCCCACCCGGATGAAGTGGCTTTGCAGCGCGAACTGCTGGCCGTGCCATCGCTGCGGTGCTTGCAGCGCTACATCGCGGGCGCCGAAGCGCGTGGCCTGGCGATCACCGGGCTGGGCCTGGCCGGCCTGGAGGAAGCGCCGCGCAACGCCGTGCTGTATGCGATTGCGCTGAGCCTTGGTTTTCCGACCTCGACCGACCAGCGTACCCAGCGCGTGGCGTGGGACATCCGCGCCCGGCCCGGCAGCGCGCAGAAAAGCAGCTTCGTGACCTTCTCCGAACGGGTGGGCAGTGCCGACATGCATACGGATTCGTCGTTTTATCCGATGCCGGAAGAACAGTTCCTGCTGTACGTGGTGACGGCGGCGCGTTGCGGTGGCGGCGCATCCTTGCTGATCGGCGTCGATGATATTTATGCCGAACTGCAGCGTACCGAAGCCGGCCGCGCCGCGTGTGCGCTGCTGTTCGAGACGCCGCTGCCATTTCGCGTGCCGTCGGTGTACGCGGCCAGCGACGAGCAGGTGGAAATCGAGATGGCGCCGGTCTTCGAACGGCACGGCGCGCAGCTGACCATGCGCTGGCGTTACGATTCGTTGCTCAAGGGGCTGGCGGCGCGGCCGACGCTCGATACGCCGGCCGTGCGGTCAGCGCTGGAGCTGCTGCACGAAGTCATCGAACAGCGGGCGCCGCGCTTTTCCCAGCAACTGCCCGATGACACCCTGTTGTGGGCAAACAATCGCCGTTCGCTGCATGGCCGCGCCGATTACACCGACCCGGCCCGTCACCTGATCCGCATCCGCATCGCCGATACCCCCAATGCGGAACGCATCGGGCCATCGGGCATTTCGGCGGACTGAGCATGGTCAACGCAATTCTTCCGGTCTTGCTGATCATTGCGCTGGGCGTGGCGATCCGGCGCTATGGCTGGCTGCCGCAAGCGTTTTTTCCGTCGATTGAAAAGTTCACGTACAACATCTGCTTTCCCGCGCTGCTGTTTGCCGGGACGGCGCGGCTCAGCTTCGCGTCGGCGCAGGTCGGCGAGCTGGCCATGGCGACGGTGCTGCCGACCCTGCTGATCACGGTGGTGGCGTTGCTGATGTTGTTGCCGGCCCGCGCCTTGCCCGATGCGGCGCGCTCGTCGGTGGTGCAGGGCGCGGTACGGCCCAACACCTATTTCGGCATCGCCGTCTCGACGCTGCTGTTCACGCCGCAGACGGCGGCGCTGGTGATGCTGTCGCTGGCGCTGTGCCTGCCGGTGGTCAATGTCATCTCGGTGATCGCCCTGTCGTGGTGGAGCGGCATGCCCACGCACCCGGGGCGGATCGCCCGCAACCTGGCGACCAATCCCATCATCCTGTCCACGCTGGCCGGCGTGATCTGGAGCGTGGCGGGCCTGCCATTGCCGGCGCCGCTGTTCAATACGCTGGATATCCTCGGCAAGGCGGCGCTGTGCCTGGGCCTGGTATGCGTCGGCAGCGGGCTGGTGTTTTCAATGCAGGGACTGCGGCCGCTGGCCCTGGGCCTGACGTCGGTGCTGAAGCTGCTGGTGCTGCCGCTGCTGGCGGCCAAGGTCTGCGTGCTGTTGGCGGTATCGGCCCCGGTGGCGCTGGCGGCCTGTTTCTACTGTGCGCTGCCGACCGCCCCCAATGCTTACATCATGGCCCGGCAAATGGGCGGCGACACCCGCCTGATGGCGGCGCTGATCACGTTGCAGACGCTGGTGGCGGCGGTGACATTGCCGCTGTCCGGGCAGTTTTTGCTGTGGATGGCGTGAATGACGTGAATTCGCGACAGGCCCGACGGCCTGCTGCACGCCGAGGCGCCGGTGGATGAGGCGCCATGACTGATGCGCGGTTTGGTGTTCTCGCGTATCAGCAATTTGCAATCAATGCCAAAGTCCGGAGTTCTTCAAAATTTTTCGGCATCTTGGGCTTGATAATGTCCTCGTTGATTTGCAATACGATGGATTTCATCAAATCTGTTTTGCTCAATTTGGTGACCGCCATGACCGCAGCAATCTCGTCCGCCATAGGTTTTGACACCTTGATCGACAAACGTTTGCGGGCAGACTCCGCCGGCAACTCGAACTCGACTTTATTCTTCAATGCCGCCACCAGCCGATCGGACCACGCTGAGCTCTTGCTCGACTTGCCGACGTAATACATCAACAAGCGTTTTCTGAAATCGGAGCTGACGCTTGAATCAATGCGGTAGCATGCCAAATCCAGCGCATCCATATAGATCGCCGGCAGCTGGGCTTCAACCGGCACCATCGCCTTATCGCGGCTCGCCTTGATGGCGGGCGTCGATTGCGCCGGCGTGGAAACGACACGATCACAGACGTCGCAAACACCTGCCAGAATATCGGTGGCAATGCCTACGCCATCACTGAAAGGAATGTCTCGCCGCTGATACGTGGTGTGAACCAGCGCATTGCAGTGATAGCAAATTGCCTTGCTCTTGTCGCCGGCATGTAAAAGTTTCATGGCTTTCTCACTGGTGCACGCTGATAAAAACGGTGTCCGGATCAACGAAATAAAACTTGATAGAGCATTGCCTGCACCGGATCACGTGTACCTCGATGCCGGCTATCGAATGATGAGGGCTGCTGGCATGATCATTCCCGCCGCCGGATTTGATAATTGAAATGACTTGCTCCGGCGTGACTTCAACAATGTGCAATAAATTCTTGACGCTGCTGTCACCACGCACTTCGTGAGAAACTGGCGTCGGGCAAGCGCATCCAAAACTTTCCTTTTTGCCTCTCTATATCCCATCTCTGACTTCCGATCATACGACGAACTTCGTACGCGCACAAGTTTTTACGAAAATATTCGTAAGGAAGGCAGTACTGCGCGATCGCACCGTTCTATATTGGTCGGCGCGCGATCTGGCGGCCACGAAGTGCGTCAATCGTAAGTTGCTGAACCAGGCACTGATCGTGCTAGACGTGAGAGGGACCATTGAAGTATGCGGCGGCCCGGGACGGAATGGGGAGGGGATTGTACTCACGCACAGCGTTTACGAATGCGCCGGAAACCGATGCAGGCATGGCGCAGCAAGTCGCTGGTCGTTGCCGGTGTGCCGTGTTCTGCGAAATAGGCCGGTGAACCGAACACCGCCCATTGGAACGGTTTCGACGGCCGCACCGCGATCATGTCCTGTTCAATGTCAGTCGATCTAGCTGTCGGAAGCCGATACCGCCCGCTATGCGGCGGTGCTGCTGGTGGGCGGCCACGGTCCGATGTGGGATTTCATCGATAACGCCGAGCTCATTGCTCGGCGACTGCGCTGGGCGAAGCCATCGTCGCTGCATTGCGGCCGCGCTGACCTGGCGGTTAGCCAGGTTCCTGGCCAAAGCGCGCCGCATGGCCGCTGGCCCGGAACCTTTCAACGACATGTTCCACGAAGACGCGCACCTTGGCCGGCACCAGCTTGCGGCTCGAGTAATAGATCGTCAGCGGGCGCGTCTCGGCATACCAGTCCGGCAGTAGCCGGACCAGCTCGCCGCTATCGAGGCAGGGCAGGGCGTGCGGCAGCGGCAGCAGGGCGATACCGAGTCCGCGCGCTGCCGCACTGGTCATCGCTTCCGGGTCGTCGAACACGGCCACCGGCCGGATGGTGGCGACCAGTTCGTCGCCGGCCCGGTTCTTCAGCGTCCACGGTTGCAGCCGGCCGGTGGCCAGCGAGCGGCGCAGCAGCCCGCGATGGCGGGCCAGGTCGGCCGGTGTGGCCGGCGCGGCATGGCGCTCGAGATAGGCAGGCGCGGCGGCCAGCACGATGTGCACGCGCGACAGTTCGCGCGCGATCAGCCCTTCGGTCAGTTCGATGCCGCCGCCGATGCCCACGTCGTATCCCTGCGCGATCAAATCCACTTGGCGGTTATCGAAATGCAGGTCGAGGACCACGTCCGGGTAGCGCTCGATAAAATCGTCGAGCAACGGCAGCAGGTAGTTGCGGCCCACCGTGTGCGCCATCGACACTTTGAGCGTGCCTGCCGGCTTGCCGGCGCCCTGGCGCAGTGCCGTCAGGGCGTCGCCGATCTCGGTCCACGGCAGGCGCACCTGCGCGTACAGGCGGTCGCCGTCGGTCGTCAGCGCCAGGCTGCGCGTGCTGCGCTGGAACAGCCGCACGCCTAGCTGGCTCTCCAGGCGCGCCACGCTTTTGCTGACTGCGGCCGGAGTCTGCCCCAGCTTGCGGGCGGCGGCAGAAAAGCTGCCCTCGCTGGCGGCGGCAATGAAGGCGTCGAGATAGCTACTGAGTTCGGTGAGCATGGGCGTCCATTTGATTCCATTTGATACCAATGGTTGAAAGTGTACATGCTAATTACCGGCTATACGCAATCAATTCTCCGCTCCATACTGGATCCATCAACTCACCCCACGAAAGGAAATGATCATGAACTCGAACCTTCACCTCAGCGGCAAAGCAGCTTTCATCAACGGCGGTTCGCGCGGTATCGGCGCTGCCACTGCCCGCCGCCTGGCCCGTGACGGCGCCAAAGTGGCGATCGGCTACGGCGCTTCGGCCAGCGCCGCCGAAGCGCTGGTCGCGGACATCGAAGCGCAGGGCGGTACCGCGTTTGCCATCCACGCCGACGCCAGCGACGCCGCAGCGCTCACCCGCGCCATCGACCAGGCGGCAGAGCGCTTCGGCCGCCTCGATATCCTGGTCAACAGCGCCGGCGTGCTGAAACTGGGACCGGTCGAAGAGTTTTCGCTGGAGGATTTCGACGCCACCGTCGCCGTCAATATCCGCGCCGTGTTCGTGGCCACCAAGGCAGCCGTGGCGCACATGAAAGAGGGCGGTCGCGTCATCAATATCGGCAGCACCAATGCCCAGCGCATGCCGTTCGTCGGTGGCGCCGCCTATGCCATGAGCAAGTCGGCGCTGGTCGGCCTGGTGAAAGGGCTGGCGCGCGACCTCGGACCGCGCAATATCACCGTCAACAACGTGGCGCCCGGCCCGATCGACACCGACATGAACCCCGCCGAAGGCGATTTCGCCGCCAGCATGCACGGACTGATGGCCTTGCAGCGCCACGGCCACGCCGACGAAGTTGCCGCCATGGTGGCCTATCTGGCCGGCCCGGAAGCAGGTTTTGTCACCGGCGCGGACCTGCTGATCGATGGCGGTTTCGCGGCCTGATCGTGTAGAGGGCGAGAGTCGGGCCTGACCGGCGCCAGGGCGGTGGCGTCGGGTCGGCGCCGGCGGCCTGCCGAACCACGCAGGCCGCCGGGAACCGTTATCATGGCGGTCTATCCGACGTTACCCGTCGCCAGCCATCGACCCACGAAAGCCAGCCTGACATGCCCAACCCCACTTCGCGCCGCGGCTCGCCGCTGCTGCTGTTACCAATCGCCCTGATCGTTGCCGCCCTTGCCGCGCTGTTTGCGTGGGTGGGCGGCTGGTTCGGCCACCACGACCTGACGCCGCAAAAAATGATGAACTTTGCCGAGACGTCCGGCAAACAGGCGGCGGGTTTCCGCCGCGCGCACAGCAAGGGCGTGTGCTTTGCCGGTACTTTCACGCCTGCGCCCGATGCGGCAAAGCTGTCGAAGGCCCGGGCGTTTGCGCAGCCTTCGATCGATGTCATCGGCCGCTTTTCGGCTGCGTCCAACAACCCGTATGCGCCCGATGGCGCGTCGCCGGTGCGCGGCATGGCCGTGCAACTGAAAACCGATGACGGCCAGGAATGGCGCATTGCCATGAACAGTTTCCCGTTCTTTGCCGCGTCCACGCCGCAGGCCTTCCAGGCCATGAACGAAGCCGGCAAGCCCGATCCGGCTACCGGCAAGCCCGACCCGGAAAAGATGAAGGCCGTGCTGGCCGCCAACCCGGAGATCGCCGCCTTCCAGGCCTGGGCCAAGACCGCGCCCAAGTCCGACAGCCTGGGTAACACCCGCTTCAACGGTGTCAACGCCTTCCGCCTGACCGATGCACAAGGAGCAGACCGCATGGTACGCTGGTCGATGCGCCCACGCCTGCCGTTCGTCGCGCTCACGCCAGAACAGCTGAAAGCAGCCGATCCCGACTTCCTGATCGCCGACCTGGACCGCCGCCTGGCCGCTGGCCCGCTGCTGTGGGACCTGGTGGTGCAAATCGCTGCGCCCGGCGACCCGATCACCGACCCGTCCAAGGCCTGGCCCGACACGCGGCCCGAAGCCACCATCGGCACGCTCGCCATCAAGCATGCCGAACCGCAAGCGACCGGCCCTTGCCGCGACCTCAATTTCGACCCGCTGATCGTGCCGAACGGCATCGCCGGCAGCGACGATCCGGTATTGCGCGCCCGCTCGGCCGCGTACTCGGTATCGTTCAACCGCCGCGAACGCGAAATCTCCGAAGGCAAGTCCGCCTATCCGGTCAACCAGAACGGGAGCGCCCGATGAACCGCCCACGCCACTTCAACCTGCTCGCCCGCGTGCTGCACTGGTCCATGGCGCTGGCCATCCTGGCCATGCTGTTTGTCGGCGCCGGCATGGTCGTCTCGCTGCAATACCGGGCGCCGCTGCTGGACCTGCATCGCCCGCTCGGCATCGCCATCCTGCTGCTGGCCATCGTGCGCCTGGTCAATCGCCTGACCCGGCCCACGCCGGCGTTGCCCGCCGACCTGCCGGCCATCCAGAAATTCGCCGCCCACGCGTCGCACTGGCTGCTGTACGCGCTGATGCTGGCGATGCCGCTGATCGGCTGGGCCATGCTGTCGGCCGGCGGCTACCCGATCCCGATGTTCGGCGGCGTGCACCTGCCGGCCATCGTGCCGCACAGCCCGGAGGTGTACGGCATGCTGCGTCCCCTGCACGGCGTGCTGGCATACGTGTTGTTCGCCACCATCCTGGCCCACCTGGGCGCGGCGCTGTATCACGCGTGGGTGCGGCGCGACGAGGTGTTCGGGCAGATGGCCAACGGTGATCGACAGTAGCAGGTTGCCGGTTCTGCCACCGCGACGTTTGCTGCACTGCGTCGTAAAAAACTGACAAATTCAGCAATGAAAGCCCCTCGATATGCAGGGGCTTTCCTTTTTGTAGAAACTGTCAACCGGTCAGGTTCTTGCACGTAACGTTCTGTTATATGATCGACGGGATTCATAGACTTCTCCCCGATGATGAGACTGCTCCAAGTTCTGCTGGCCATACTGCTGGCGATGCTCCTGCCGACCGGCGCCGCCAGCTCCCCGAATGCCACGTCCGGCATCGCCGGGAAGGACCTGATGCGGCTCGATGGCCGGATCTACGTGGCGTCAGTGCAAGACCAGGCATTCCCCCGCGCGCAGGCCGACATCGCGCGGTGGGAGCGGCAGCGCACGGCCGTCCCGCGCGTCAGCCTGTTCGGCGGGGCGTACTGGCTGGTGGCCGAGGTGCGCAATGACAGTGCGGTGGAAGACTGGGTACTGGCGCCCGGCAGCGTGCTGTTCGAGCATGCGCTGATCAAGGTGTACGCCAGCGACGGCAGCGTCCAGCAACTGGCCGGCGGGTACCGCGCCGATTACGAGTACGCGCTCCATTACGGCAAGCGCTTGCGGCTGGCGCCAGGCGCCACCGCCACCATTGTCGAGCGCATCGACAGCCCGTTTTACCAGGCGCCGCCGTCGCTGCGGCTGTATCCCGAGGCCGAATACCGGCACCTGACCACGCTGGAAAACACGCTGATCCTCGGCTCGCTGGGCGCCTTGGGCGCGCTGGCCGTGTTCAACCTGTTCGTGCACCTGATGAAACCGGACCGCGCGACGCTGTTCTATGCGCTGTACCTGTTCATTTACCTGCTGGCCTGGGCCCAGGAATTCCACCTGCCGGCGCACCTGCTCGGGTGGCACGACCTGCGCTGGCTCTACGTGCCGTTCTTCCTGCTAGCGGTGCCGCATACGGCGTTCTACGTCGAGTTCCTGCAACTGCGCCAGCACTTTCCGCTGCTGGCAAAGATCAGCCGCATCAACTACGTGCTGCCGCTGCTGCTATTGCCGGTCAACGTGCTGGCGCTGCCGTATGCGCCGATGCTGGCCACGCTGACCATCAGCATCTGGCTGTCGCTGGCGCTCATTTGCGGCATTGCCAGCCTGCGGGCCGGCATGCGCCAGGCGCGCTATTTCGTGCTGGCGTCGTGCGCGTTGATGGTGCCGGCGACCATCATCTTGCCCAGCAATTTCGGGCTGATGGCGCCGCCGGTGGGCAACCCGGAATTACTGACGCTGCTGGGCGGCACGCTGGACGCCTTGCTGCTGGCCTTTGCGCTGGCGCACAAGCTGCGGCTGTTGGCGCAAGAGAAGGAGCAGTCCATCATCCTCGCGCGCACCGACCACCTCACCGGCATCCCCAACCGCCACGCGTTCGACGAGCAACTGGCGCTGCGCTACGCCGCCGCGCGCGTGGACGGCAAGGCAAAGGGCGCCGGCCTGGCGCTGCTGCTGATCGACCTCGATGGCCTGAAAGCTGTCAACGACCGCGACGGCCATGCGCGCGGCGACGCCTTGCTGCGCGAGTTCGCCCAGGGTTTGAACGCGCTCCAGCAGGCACAAACCGCCGTGTTCCGCCTGGGCGGCGACGAGTTCACCATCCTGGCCCCTGCGCACAACGTGGCGACGCTGCTGGCGGCGCTGCAAAAGCTGGAGGCGGCGCTGCGCCAGCGCGGCTATCCGCAGGCCGGCGCCAGCGTGGGCTGGGCCAATGCGGCGGAGTCGGCATCGGCCGAGGCCATGGTGGCGCTGGCCGACCAGCGCATGTACGACCACAAGACCTCGCGGCGCCGCTCGCGCGCCAGCGACGGACTGAGGACGGGTTAGCTGCCGGCTCGGCGTCGTTCAGCATTGCTGCGTTGCCGGCGGACGGCGATAGCGTCTGCCGTGGCCGCGTTGCTCAGATCTGCGCCGCCAGGGCCGCGTGGGTGTCGTGCATGATCCGCGCATGTTCGGCCTTGTCGCCGCCGCTGATCTCGATCTCGCCCAGGCGTCCCGAGTTCTCCACCACCATGCGGCAGCGTTCCCAGCGCCGCGCCTCGAACCCGGTCAACGCCGCCTCGATGGTGGCCGCGCCGTCGAGTTCGTCGGCCAGCACGATGGCGTCCTCGATGCCGATGCATGCGCCGGACGCCATGTGCGGCGTGGTGGCGTGCACGGTGTCGCCGATCAGCACCACGCGGCCGCGATGCCATGGCTGCGGCACCAGCAGCGCCTCGAGCGGGCGATAGACGATCTGGACGTCGGCGCCCGGTTCCAGCAATTGCGCGCGGCATTGCTGCAGCAGCGGCGCAGCGAACGGCGCCAGCAGGTCGGCCAGCATGGCGAGGAACTGCGCCGGATCGAGCCGCACATTGTCGGCGCGGTCTTCGGTGACGAACAGGTACATCTGGTTGCGCGAAACAGGATTGAGCCCCGCCTTGATCTTCGCCCCCACCCACATCGTGGCCCGTTCGATTTCCGGCGGGCGCGGCAGCACGGCGCGCCACACGCACTGACCGCTGTAGCGCGGTGCAGGTGCCGGCAGCAGCGTCTCGCGCACTTGCGAGTACAGGCCATCGGCGCCGATCACCAGGTCGTATTGGCCCGCCGTGCCGTCGGTGAATTCCACCTCCACGCCATCGGCGTGCTGGCGCAGGCTCGTAAAAGTGCAGCCCAGGCGCACCCTGGCGCCGCTGGCGATGGTGGCGTCGGCCAGGATGTTCGCCAGGACCGGGCGCATGATGGCGCCGCCGCCAGGCACGTCGGCGCCGGCCAGGCGCGGCGTGGGCACGGTGGCCAGGTACTGGCCGTGTGGCAGCATCAGGTCCACGCCATCGGCCGCCGCGCCGTCTTCGAGAAACCGGTCGAGAATGCCGAGGGTTTTGAACGCGCGCAGCGTGGCGCCGCCCAGGCTGATGCCGGCGCCGTACGAGCGCCAGCCCGGATCGATTTCCACCACGTCCACGTCGGCGCCCAGTTTGCGCAGCTCGATTGCGGCGGCCATGCCGGAAAAGCCGCCGCCGATGATCAGGATTTTGTTTGCTGGTGATGTCACGGTTGTCTCCGTCGAAGTATGATTATTGTGGTGTTCAGTTGCTTGTTTTTAGTCGCTTGTTAGCAGCACGTCGCCGCTGGCATCGACCGTGAGTGCAATCGGCGTGAGCGCCTGGCCCAAACACGGCCCGCGCACGCAGGCGCCGCTGCCGATGTCGAACAGCGCGCCATGCGCTGCGCACACGATGTGGGTGCGGGTGGCGTTCAGGTAGGCGTGTCGGCGCCAGGCCATCGGCGTGTCGCCGTAGTGCGGGCACAGGTCGCGGTAGCCATGCAGGCGCGCGCCCTGGCGCACCACCAGGATGCTGTCCTGGCCGCAGCCTGCGGGATCGAAGCCGCGCGCGGCGCCGTCCGCCAGCTCGTCCAGGTGGCACAGCAGGATTGGGAACGGCGCGGCCATCGGCTTGTCTCGCTGATTGTTTTTACGGTGAGGGCAGTGTGCCGGCCAAGCCACGCTGTGTAAAATCAATTGGATGCATGGCTGGTATCCGGATCGTCGATACCTGGACCGTGAGCGCTGCCGAGCTTCAGGCGTCGGCTGGAATTTCCATGGTCACTGCCAGCCCGCGCCCATCAAGCCCGCCGCTCATCTTGATGCTGGCGCGGTGGCGCTCGGCGATGCGGGCCACGATCGACAACCCCAGGCCGCTGCCCGGCAGCGACGCGCCGGCCAGGCGGAAAAAGCGCTCGAACACGCGCTGCTGCATCTCCGCCGGAATGCCGGGTCCGGAATCGGCCACGCACAGGAAGCTGCTGCCATCGCGCTGGCCGCAGCTGATGGCGATGCGGCCGGGGACAGGCGTGTAGCGTACCGCGTTATCGACCAGGTTCCGGATCAGCATGTGCATGCTGTCCGCGTGCAGCGCACAGGGCGCTTGCGCGATCGACAGCTCCAGCGCCAGTCCCTGGTGAGCGCACACCTGGCGCCAGTGGTCGGCGTGCTCGCGCAGCAGCGGCGCCAGGTCGCCGGCTTGCGGCGTGGTGATCGCGCCTTCCACTTTTTCGAGCGTCAGCAACTGGTCCATCAGCCGCGCGGCGCGGTCCACGCTCACGCCGAGGGCGGCGATGAACTCCTCGCGTTCCCCGGCGCTGCGGGCGCGCTGCAGCACCTGCAGATTGGTCTTGATGGCGGCCAGCGGCGTGCGCAGTTCGTGGGCCGCATCGGCGGTGAAGCGCTGTTCGTGTTCCATGGTTTGCCGCACGCGGCCGAACAGGCGGTTGATGGCGGAGAGCAGCGGATGGACCTCGCTGGGTGCGGCGTCGAGGCTCACCTCGGCCAGATCGTTGGGCGTGCGCGCCGCCACTTCGTCCGCCGAATCCTGCAACACCCGCACCACGCGGCTGATGCTCCACCACAGCGCCGCCGTCGCCAGCAATGCCAGCAGCGTGCCGAAGATGACGATCTTGTAGAAGAAGCGGCTGCTGATGTCCTCGCGGTGGCTGGTGGGTTCGGCCACCACCAGCGCCAGTTCGCGGCTTTCGTCCCACAGCGTGTACAGGCGCCAGCGCTGGCCGTGCAGCGTGGTCCACGACAGGCCGGCTGGCGCGTCGGGCGAGAGCGCCGCATCGGGGGCGCCATCGTTCTTGTACAGCACCCGGTCGTTGACGTCGCGCACCTGGAATAGCAGGTACCGGTGCGGGTTGGCGTGGCCCTTCATCGGCAGACTGATCGGCTGCGACAAGCCATGCTCGCGCACCTCGTTCTCCACCAGCGACAGCAGCAAATGGCCGGTTTCCACCAGCGACTGGTCGAACAGTTCGTCGCTTTCCTGCTGCGCCTCTACATAGACGATGGCGGCGCTGCTGGCCCACAGCAGAAGCGTCAGTCCCAGCAACGACGCCAGCAAGGTGCGCTTGAGCGACCACGGTTTGCCAGCTGCTGTGCTCATGGCGCCGCCGGCTTGTCGATGCAGTAGCCGATGGCGTGCACGGTGCGGATCAGGTCGCGGCCCAGTTTTTTGCGCAGGTGGTGGATGTGGACCTGCACCGCGTTGCTTTCCACCTCGTCGCCCCAGCTGTACAGGTTTTTCTCCAGTTGCTCCCGGCTCAGCACCCGGCCGGCCTGTTCGACCATCATCAGCAGGATGCGGAACTCCTTGATCGTCAGCGCCACTTGCCGACCTGCCTTGGTCACAAGCCGGTCGGCGACATCGATCACGAGGTCGTCGTGCACCAGCTGTTCGCGCACCCGCCCGGCCGCGCGGCGGCAGGCGCTGCGGATGCGGGCCGCCAGTTCGTCGAGATCGAACGGCTTGACCAGGAAGTCGTCGGCGCCGGCGTCGAGCCCGGCGATGCGGTCGGGCACCTGGTCGCGCGCCGTCACCATCAGCACCGCACCCGTATAGCCGCTGTCGCGCAGCAGGTGCAGGGCCTGCATGCCGTCCTGGCCCGGCAGGCCGATGTCGAGCAGGATGCAGCCATAGTCGTGCAGCCGCGCCGCCGTCAGGGCGTGCTCGGCGCTCAGCACCCAGTCAACGGCGTAGCCGTTCTGTTCCAGTCCGATCTGGGTGGCGCGGCCCAGTTGCGGGTCGTCTTCGGTCAGCAGTAGTCGCATCGTGTCAGCCTGTTTTCTTCTGTACGTCGGGTGGCGCGGATACTGGGCGGCAGTTGTTAAGAACCTCTTAAGAACTGCTCAGCACCATCGCCCGCATTCTCCCCACCGCGAATCAACCATGTTCAACGGATTATTACTCATGTCCGCCGCTGCCACCGCAGTGGTGCCGGCCCCCCGTCCGGAGCAGGTGACCGTCACCGCCGCGCAGATCCAGCGCGCCGGCATCCAGACTACGCCGGCGCTGGCCCGCTTGCCTGAAGCGGGCGGCACGGACGGCGATGCCGTGGTGCTGTCCGGTACCGTGGTGCCATCGGCCACCGCGATGATTGTCAGCGGCACGGCCTGGGGCGGTATGGTACAGGAAGTGCACGTCGCCACGCTGCAGGCGGTCAAGGCCGGCGCGCCGCTGGCGACCCTGTTCAGCCAGCCCTGGATGGAACTCCAGCGTGATTACGTGGAGCTGTCGGCGCGTGCACGCCTGGCGGCCGACAAGCTGGCCCGCGACGAAAGTCTGCATGCCGACGGCATCATCGCCCGCGCGCGCCTCGACGAAAGCCGCTCGGCCGCGCAACTGGCGCAACTGGCCGTGCACCAGCATGCGCAGGCGCTGCGCTCGGGCGGCATGAGCGCCAAGGCGCTGGCGGCCCTGCCGGCCAGCCAGCGTTTGAGCCCCTTGCTGACGGTGCGCGCGCCGGCGGCCGGCACGGTAATCGAGATGCCACTGGCGGTCGGCCAGCAGGCCGAACCCGGCGCCAGCGTGGCGAAGATCGTGCGCGACGGTCCGCTCTGGGTCGAACTGCAAGCATCGCGCCAGCAACTGGCGGTGCTGGCGGTGGGCGACCGGTTGACGGTGGCTGAAGGGTGCCAGGTACGCATCAGCGCGATTTCTCCGCTGGTCAATGGCGTCAACCAGACCGCGCTGGTGCGCGCGGCGCAGCAAGAGCGCAACAACTGCCTCAAGCTCAACGCGTTTGTCGAGGCGCGCCTGGCGCGTGCGCGCACGCAGACCGGTGCGCTGGCGGTGCCGACCGCCGCGCTGGCGCGGCGCGGCGCGGCCAGCTACGTGTTCGTGCGCAATGCGCAGGGTTTCGAGGCGGTGCCGGTGCAACCGGGCGCCGCTGCCGGTGAGCTGGTCTGGGTGCGTGGCGCCCTCCAGGATGGCGCGCCGGTGGCCATGCGCGGCGTGGCCGCCATCAAGGGCGCGTGGAGCGGTCTCGGTGAGGCCGCAGCCGAGGCACTGGCACCTGCAGTACCTGCCGCCAAAGGACAGCCATAATGCTGGGCCGTCTGATTGCACTGTCGCTGGCGCAGCGACTGCTGGTTCTGGTGCTGGCGATATTGATGGTGCTGGCAGGCGCCAAGGCGGTCGGTGAGCTGTCGATCGACGCCTTCCCGGACGTCTCCAGCACCCAGGTAAAAATCATCATGAAGGCGCCCGGCATGACGCCGGAGGAAGTGGAAACCCGCATCGTCGCGCCGATCGAACAGGAACTGCTGGGCATACCGCACCAGGCGGTGCTGCGTTCGCAATCGAAGTACGCGATTGCCGACATCACGCTCAATTTCGACGATGGCACCGATATGTACTGGGCGCGCCAGCAGGCCACCGAGCGGCTAGCCGCGGTGCTGCAGGACCTGCCGGCATCGGCCAGCGGCGGCCTGGCGCCGATCACCACGCCGCTGGGCGACGTGTTCATGTTCACCATCGACGGTCCGCTATCGCTGATGGAAAAACGCACGCTGCTCGAGTGGACCATCCGCCCGCAGCTGCGCAATATTCCCGGCGTGGCCGATGTCAACTCGCTGGGCGGCGAAGTACGCAGCTTCGAGGTGATTCCCGACCTGGCCGCGCTGGCGGCGCGCAAGGTGTCGCTCGACCAGCTCGAGCAGGCGCTGCAGGCGAACAACCGCAGCGATGGCGCCGGCCGCCTGAACAGCGGTGAGGAATCGTTCCTGATCCGCAGCGACGCCAGCGTGCGCAACCTGGCCGACGTGGCGGCGATCGCCATCATCAGCCGCGACGGCGTGGCCGTCACCGTAGGCCAGGTGGCGCAGGTGCGCATCGGCGCGCTGACGCGCTATGGCACGGTCACGCAAAACGGTACCGGCGAGGCGGTGCAGGGCCTGGTGCTGGCCATGCGCGGCGCCAATGCGCTCGACGTGGTGGACCAGGTGCGTGCGCGGCTGGCCGACATCGGCAAAACGCTCCCTGCCGGCACTACCATCAACACTTTCTATGACCGCGGCCACCTGGTGGAGCGCGCGGTCGGCACCGTCGGCAAGGCGCTGCTCGAAGCGACCGTGCTGGTCGTGGTGCTGCTGTACATCTTCCTCGGCAATGTGCGCGCGGCGGTGGTGGTGGCGTGCATCTTGCCATTGTCCGCGCTCGGCACCTTCCTGCTGATGCGGCAGTTCGGCCTCAGTGCCAACCTGATGTCGCTGGGCGGCCTGGCGATTGCCATCGGCATGCTGGTCGATGCGGCGGTGGTGGTGGTGGAAAACATCGAAGCGCACAGCAGCAAGGCGCAGCCGGGCATGTCGTGGCTGCACGTGATCTACCGCGCGGTGCGCGAGGTGGCCGTGCCGGTCACGGCCGGCATGGTGGTGATCATGGTGGTCTTCATTCCTCTGCTGACGTTACAGGGACTGGAAGGCAAGATGTTCGCGCCGGTGGCCATGACCATCATCTTCGCGCTGGGCGCTTCGCTGCTGCTGTCGCTCACCGTGATTCCCGTGCTGTCGTCGCTGCTGCTCAAGGTCCATCACGGCCCGGCGCCGCGTATCGTGGTGTGGATGGAAGGCGTGTACCAGGCAGTGCTCACGCGCGCACTGGGGCGCGAGCGGCTGGTGATGACAGCGGCCGGCGCGGCGCTGGTGGTGGCAGTGGGCCTGTTCATGGTGGTCGGCAAATCGTTCATGCCGGTGCTGGAAGAGGGCGACCTGATCATGCAATCGGAGAAGCTGCCGTCGATCGGCCTGGCCGAATCGACCGACCAGGACCTGGCGATCCAGCGCCGCATCCTGCAGCAGGTGCCGGAAGTGACGCGCATCGTCGCTCGCCTCGGTACCGATGAACTGGGCCTCGATCCGATGGGCCCCAACGAAACCGATTCCTTCCTGGTCCTGAAACCGCGCGATCAATGGCGCAGCCCCGACAAGGAAGGCCTGATCGACGCCCTGCGCCAGGCCACCGCCGATTTCCCCGGCATCAATTTCAGCTTTACGCAGCCGATCGAGATGCGCACGTCGGAAATGCTGTCCGGCGTACGCGGCGACCTGGCCATCAAGATCTTCGGTCCGGACACGCACCAACTGGGCGAGCTGGCCGAAAAAATTGTCGGCGTGGTGCAGGCACTGCGCGGCAGCGAAGACGTGCTCACCGTGAAGAACGAAGGCGTGCAGTACATGCTGGTCGATATCGACCGCGTGGCTGCCGGCCGCCTCAACCTCACGGCCGAGCAGGTGCAGAACGACCTGCGCACCATGATCGAGGGCCGCACAACCGGCATCGTCATCGACGGCGCCCAGCGCCTGCCGCTGCTGCTGCGCGGTGGCGACGACTTGCGCATGTCGCCCGAGCTGTTCCGCCAGATGCGCATCCCGCTGGCCGATGGCCACTCGGTGCCATTGAGCCAGATCGCCGCGCTGCGCGCGGTCGATGGCCCGGTCAAGGTGGAACGCGAGAACGGCAGCCGGCTGGCCGTGGTGCGCGCCAACGTGCGTGGCCGCGACCTGGTCGGTTTTGTCGAGGAAGCCAAGGCTGCGGTGGCGCAGCAGGTCAAGCTGCCGGCCGGTTACCGGCTGTCGTGGGGCGGCCAGTTCGAGAACCAGCAACGGGCGGCGGCGCGGCTGGCGGTGGTGGTGCCTGCGGCGCTGGCGCTGATC
Source organism: Duganella zoogloeoides (assembly GCF_034479515.1). Classification (NCBI taxonomy): domain Bacteria; kingdom Pseudomonadati; phylum Pseudomonadota; class Betaproteobacteria; order Burkholderiales; family Oxalobacteraceae; genus Duganella; species Duganella zoogloeoides. The sequence continues at coordinate 3,134,044 of NZ_CP140152.1, read as the reverse complement.
TTCCTGCTGCTGTTCAGTACCCTGGGCAGCGTGCGGCAGGCGGTGCTGGTGTTCGTGAATATTCCGTTCGCGCTGATCGGCGGCGTGGTGGCGCTGGCGGTGACCGGCGAATATCTGTCGGTGCCGGCCTCGGTGGGATTCATCGCGCTGATGGGCATTGCCGTCCTCAATGGCCTGGTGATGATCACGTGCTTCAACCAGATGGTGGCGCGGGGCGTGCCGCTGGCGGAGGTGGTCAACCAGGGTGCGCTGCGGCGCCTGCGCCCGGTGATGATGACCGCCTGTATCACCGGCCTGGGCCTGGTGCCGCTGCTGCTGGCCACCGGCCCCGGCTCGGAAATCCAGAAGCCGCTGGCCATCGTCGTCATCGGCGGCCTGCTCAGCGCCACCTTGCTGACGCTGATTTTGCTGCCGTTGCTGTTCCGCCGTTTCGGCATGCCTGCCCGATTGGAAACTGAATGAAATTTTTAACCAACGATACCCTGCTGACGCTGGTCATTCCCGTCGGCCTGGAAGAAGACATCCTCGATTTTTTGCTGCTGCATCCGAAGTGGGCCGGTGGTTTTTCCATCATCGCCGCGCAGGGCATGGGGCAGGGCGCACGGCTGCAATCGGCAATGGAGCTGGTGCAGGGCCGTAGCGCGCGCAAGCTGGTGCTGATTGCCGGCGTGTACGCCGAACTGCAATTGCTGATCCAGGCGCTGGCCGCCGAGATGCCGGCGCCCGATGTCGATTACTGGATGAGTCCCTTGCTGGCCAGCGGGAGGCTGGCATGAAGGCGCTGGCTACGCAGGTTGCCCTGGCCTGTGCGCTTTTCGTCAGTGTGACCAATGCGGCCAACGCCAACAGTACGGTCACTGGCTCGCCGCTGGCCGGCGACCTGCTGTACGCGCTGCCGCCCGAGCAGGCGGTACGCCGCACGCTGGAGTCGTTGCCGCCATTGCGGCTGGGGACCATGGAACAGGAACTGGCCACCGCCGAACAGGCCAGGCTCAATGCAGGCACCCACGAATGGACGGTCCGCGCAGGCGCCTCGCAGCGCCGCGTGGAGGGCGAGCGGCGCTACACGGAACAGGAACTGGGCCTGGAGCGCGGCATCCGCTGGTTCGGCAAGGCGGACCAGGACCGCAAGATCGGCGAGAAAGGCGTGACGCTGGCGCAGGCCCAACGCGCCGACGCCTGGCACGAAGCATGCCGCACCCTGATGCAGGACTGGTACGACGCCTTGCGCGCGCTCGCCACCGTGCAGCGCCTGGCCGAACAGCACGCGCTGGTACAGCAGCTGCAAGCGGCCGCCGAGCTGCGCGTCAAATCCGGCGACAGCCCGGCACTGGAAGTGATGCAGACCGAAACCGAGCTGGCCCGCTCCGAAGTGCTGCTGGCGCAAGCCCGGCACGACGCCGCGCAGGCGCTGGCACTGCTATCGACCACTTACCGCCAGCTACCGCAGCCGCAACTGGACCGCCTGCCGGAACCGCAAGGAGACCAATACGACATGCCAACGCGGGTCGCCCGCATCACCGACGACAACCACGAACTGGAACTGGCCGAGGTGGAAGCGCAGTTCCAGGCATTGAAGGCGCGCCGCGCCGCCAGCGAACGGATGCCCGATCCGGTGCTGGGCATCCGCAGCACGCGCGAACGCGACGGCCAGGAACGCACGCTGGGCGTGAGCCTGTCGATCCCGCTCGGTGGCGCCGCCCGCACCGCCGAAGGCGACGCCGCTGCCGTGCGCGCACGCATGGCGGAAGAGCGGGTCAGCCAGGTCAAGACCCGGGTGCAGCTTGATGCCCAGCGCGCGGTAGCGGCGCAGCGTCACACGTACCAGGCCTGGACCAGCCTGCGCCAGGTGGCCCAGCAAAGCGGCCGCCAGGCGCAGTTGATGGAGCGCGCCTGGCAGGCCGGTGAAGCGAACCTGAGCGACGCGCTGCTGAGCCGCCGCCAGGCGCTCGACACCACGCTGGCCGCGCAAACCGCCCAAATCGCGGCACTGGCCGCCGCCGCCCGCGTGCAGCTCGATGCCCACGCGCTGTGGACGATCGACTGATATCGAAAGGAACTGACCATGAACAGACTACGCAGATTGGCGGCGGTAGCCATAGTGGCGGCCACGAGTGGCTGCACCACGTACGGCCCCGCTGACCAACGGCACGGCTACATCGACAGGGTGTACGCCGAGGGCGAGCGTCCCGCAAAGCTGCCCGATTGCCTGGCGGCGCTCGACGCCGGCCAACTGGCCGGCACCCGCTTCGTGGCGGTACAGTACGGCACCATGCGGCTGCGCAAATATACGATCGCACTCGCGCCTGCCGGGATGCTCCTGGCTGAGCGCGACAAGGTGGCGTTCGTGCCGGCGCAGTGCGTTGGTAATGATGCCCCGCGCATCGTGCAGCTTATCTCCAGTCAGCAGGTTGGGAAAACCCAGCCTTCCGCGTCCCGCTGACAAAACCGCGATCGGCGCAGCTGCCAACCGTGCTAACTGCGGCGGTGCCGCAGCAGCGCCAGCAATTTTCCGGTATCGAGCGGCTTGGAAAAGAACTGGTCGAAGCCCGCCGCCTGCGTCGCCAGCTTGTCTTTTTCCTGGGCATAGCCGGTCAGGGCGACCAGCAACGCATGTTTTGTCTCCGGTTGGCTCCTCAACCGGCGCGCCAGCTCGTTGCCATCCATTTCCGGCAAACCGATGTCGAGGATGCAGACGTCCGGCTTTTCCAGCTGGGCGCGAAGCAGGGCGCTGCCGGGCAGGTGTTCCACGAAGGTCTGGTGGCCGTATGCTTCCAGGTACTGCGCCAGCGTGCTGGCGGCGTCTTCATTGTCGTCCACGACCAGGATGCGCAACGGCCCGTCTGCTGGCAGCTGCCACGGTTCAAGCGCTCGGGCCTGGGCAGATGAATCACCGTTCAATGGAATATGTTTCGGCAACGTCACCGTGAAGCGGCTGCCGGTACCTTCCCCGTTGCTGAAGCAGCTGATGTCCCCGCCGTGCATTTCGGTCAGGCTTTTCGCCAGGGCCAGGCCGATGCCGAGGCCGCCCTGGGAGCGGTCGGAAGTGCGCTTGGCCTGGGTGAACAACTCGAACACCCGCGATTGCAGTTCCGTCGCCATGCCGATGCCGTTGTCCTCCACTGACAACGTGATGGTGTCCGGCGTTGCAGTCACGTGGATGTCGATGGCGCCGCCCGCCGGCGTGTACTTGGTCGCATTGCCGAGCAGGTTGGTGACGATTTGCACCAGGCGTTTATGGTCGCCCAGCACAAAAACAGGAGCCGGGGCAACGCGCACGCGCAGTTGCTGCTGGCGGGATTCGATAAAGGCGCGCACCTGTTCTATCGCGCTGTCCACCACCGGCGCCAGGTCCAGTGGCACCCTCTCGATATCGACCAGCCCCTGCGTTACGCGCGACACATCCACCAGGTCATCGACCAGAGCGGTCATGTGTTTTACCTGGCGCAGAATGATACCGGCGCTGCGTTTTCTGATCTGTTCGTCCGACGCGAACTGGTCGAGCATCTCGGCAGCCGCGCTGATCGGCGCCAGCGGGTTGCGCAATTCGTGGGCCAGCATGGCAAGAAATTCATCCTTGCGCTGGCTGGCCTGCTCCAGCGCCTGCTCGGCTTGCTTACGGTCGGTCACATCGCGGGTGGTGCCGGCAATGGCTTCCACTTCGCCGTCGGGACCGAACACCGGTACGAAGATGTATTCATAAATCCGGCGCCCGAAGCCGCCGTCGAAAGGCACTTCACCGCGCACCGATTGTTTGGACGCCACCACCAGCTCGATTTCACGGTCGTGCAACTCCGCATGCCATGGTTCGTAACCCAGTTCGAGGCAATTCTTGCCGATCGATTCTTCCCAGGTGCGTTGCCACATCTGCAGCAGCACCTTGTTGGCATACGTAAAACGGTGATCGAGATCGAACACATAGGCGAGGTCCGGCGAGTTCTCCAGGAACGTCTCGTAGAGGCGGCGCCGGCGGTCGGAACCGGCGGCCAGTTCCGCCAGCGCGCCCACGTGCCGTTGCCGCTCGCTGGCGATGCGGGTGCGATCGGCCACCTCCCTGATAAAGGCGAGTTCTGCCGGTGTCCAGCGCCGCGCGGTTGCGTGGTTAACATAAAGAATCGCCACCAGCCGGCCCCGCTCAAGCAAAGGAACGTGGACCAGGGCGGCTGCGGTGCTTGCCTGTGCCGGCACCTCGTCGACGGCGACGAGTTTTCCTTGTTTAAGATCGTCGATGTACATGCCGACATCGCGCAGGGAAAGCTGTTCTGCCTGCGGCGCAATGCCGTCTGCTTGCCATTCGCGTACGACGTGCAAGGTCTCGGCGTTGGCGCCAATGGTGGCGTAACCGACCCGGCTCGCACCCACGGCCCGCCCCAGCGCTTCGGCGGCGCTGATGGCGATATCCTCCGGCGTGGTCAGATTGCGCAGCACGTCGCTCAGGCTCGACAACGCCTGGCGCAGCGTTTCTTCCTTCATGCGCTCTGAGATGTCGCGGAAATAGATGGACAAGCCACCTTCCGCCGGATAGACGTTGACGTCGTACCAGCGGTCATGATCGGGGTAATAGGCGTGGAAGCTGGCCGCGGTGCGCGTGTTTGCCGCTGCGCGGTACACGCGTTCGAACTCGCTGCCCACCGTGCCTGGAAATACCTCCCAGATGCTGCGTCCGATCAGGTCGCTGGCGGCATGTCCCAGCACCTGCTCGGTACGCCGATTGACATAGGCGAATTCCCAGTTGCGGTTCAGCGTAAAAAAAGCGTCGGTGATGCTGTCCAGGATGGTCTGGGCATCACCGAGTTCGACAGCGTGCGGATCGGAATTGTGCGGCATACATTGGACAAGTAATTTTTCACCAGTGTAATGTAGTTTTGCTGCGAGGTTCGCATGATTGCACCGCAGCCCAGGATAGCCGGGCTGCGGTTTCCGCCTTACTTTTTCGCCGCGAATGCCTTGGTCAGCGCGTCGGCCGCGAATTGCTCGGCGTCCTTGGCTTTCGGCACCACGGCGCCCATGCCGAAGAACTCGTGGGTGACACCGTTGTACAGCTTGTAGGTGACGGGCACGCCGGCTTTCTGCAGCGCGTCGGCGTAGGCCTTGCCTTCGGACAGCAGCGGATCGATTTCAGCGGCAATCACGGTGGCCGATGGCAGGCCTTTGAGGTCGGCGTTCTTGAGCGGCAGCGCCATCGGGCTCTTCGGATCGGCCGCGTAGTGCTTGAAGAACCAGTCCATCATCGGCTTGTTGAGCGGCTTGGCGGCGGCATTGGTCACGTAGGACGGGCGCGTCATGTCGTTGTCCACCACCGGGTACACCAGCAGCTGGTGCACCGGCAGCGTGGCCTTCTTGTCACGCGCCATGATCGAGACCACGGTGGCCAGGTTGCCGCCCGCGCTCTCGCCGCCAACCGCTACCCGGGCCGGGTCGCCATTGAATTCCTTGGCGTGTTCCAGGGTCCAGGTATAGGCCGCATAGGCGTCGCCAGGTGCGGCGGGGAACTTGTTTTCCGGCGCGCGGTGATAGTCGGCCGAGACGATGATGGCCTTGGCCATCTTGGCCAGTGCGCGGGGCGAGGCGTCGTAGACCTTGGTGTCGGCAATCACGAAGCCGCCGCCGTGGTAGTACACCATCACCGGGAACGGGCCCTTGCCTTCGGGCGTGTAGATATGGACCGGGAAATCGCCGGCCGGACCCTTGATGGTCATTTGCTTGACGGTGACGCCTGCCTCCGGCGCGGTGCTCTTGCCCATGTCGGTCAAGACCTTCTTGACCGCATCGGCCGGCGTCGGCTGCTTGCGCGCTTCTTCCGGCGTCAGGGTTTCGATCGGCTTGCCGCCAAGCGCGGCAAGCGCGTCGAGCACTTTCTGCATGCTGGCGTCAGCTTTCGGGGGCGTGGCCGGGGTGGCGGCAAAGGCGGCGTTGGCGCAGAGCAGGGCGCCCATGGCTACTGCGGAAAGGGTCAGGGTACGTGTCATTGGAGGGTTCCCGGTAAGTTAAAAAACGGCGCGCGATGCGCCGATCAAAGTTCCGGGTTCAGAGTAATGGCACTGCCGAATTCGGTGTGTTCGTGCGCGTACCAATTCACGTAGCGAAAACATAAAAAAGTTGAAACTGAACGCGCTTTGGCTGCGTACGCGTGCCGGCCACGCAGACCTACTTCGCCGCCGGACACGCCAGCTTCGGCGCCCGCTCCGCCACCCCCATCAAATGGTCGCCGTCGAGGTCCACGCGCTGGTTCAGGATTTCGATGCGCCCGCCCGCATCGCGCACTTCGTAGAGCTTGCCGCGGGCGTTCTTGAACGGGCGGTGCACGACCAGCATGCGCTTGCCGTCGAAGGTATCGAACAGCATGCCGTGACCGGAATCGCGCTTGAGGATAGGCGGCAGCTGGGTCCACGGCCCGCGCACGTCGCCGGAAGCCGAGCGCGCGACCGACTGCACGTAGCCGTTCTTGTCGTAACTCGACCACAGCATCAGCAGGCTGCCGTCGGTTGACGGGTACAGTTGCGGGCCGTCGGTGACGTACACGGGCGCCTTGGCGGGTTTGCCGTCGGGGTCCACCGGTTTCTGGCCGTTGCTCCAGTCGGCTTCGGACGCCTTGAACAGCAGCACCGGTGCGCCAGCGGGCTTCAGGGCGCTGGTCAATGGCATCGCTTCGATGGTGCCGTCGGCCGTTTGCACCCATTCATGCGCGTACACATACCAGGGCTTGCCGGCGCGGTCGATGTGCAGCGTGCCGTCGAGCGTCATCAGGTCGCTGGGGACCACCGGCTCGCCGTGATTGAGCGGGACGAACGGACCTTGCGGACTGTCAGCCACCGCCATGATGGTGCCGCGCCTGAAGGCTTTCCAGCCCGATGCCGATGGCTTATCGAGGGTTAGCTTTTCGTTGTACATCGTGGTCAGCAGGTAGTATTTGCCTTGCCAGGCGTGCACTTCAGGCGCCCACGCGCCGTCGTTGGCCCAGCCGCCTTGCGGCAGCCGGAACACCACAGTGGGCTTGCGCCAGTGTTTGAGGTCGGTACTGGTGTACGCCATGACGCCGACGCCGCATTCGCCGGACATGGACGGCACATTCGACGTGTACAGGTAATAGGTGCGGCTGGCCTGGTCGGCCACGATAAACGGATCGTGCAGGTGCATGGCGGGCAATTGCAAGGGGGCGTCGGCCGGCGGTAGCGGCGCGATGGCCGCTGGTTGCGACTGCTGCGACGGTTGCGCCGGCTGCGCCGGTGATCGCTGCGCGATGGCCGGCAGCGCGCAGCACAGCAGAATGGCGGACAGGATGGTCAAGCGGGGCATGTGGGCCTTTCGTCGGGTCAGGGTGAACATCAGTCGAAGCGCAAGGTCAGGCTGCCTGCGTAGGCGCCGTTGGCAACCGGCCAGGCGGCCGAGGGGCCCAGCGCTTCGGTCGGCGTGAATTTTTCGCCGATGGCGGGGATGGCGTGCAGCCAGGACAGGTCGCCGGCCGGGAATTCCACAGTCGTATTCGCATGCGAGATGCGCGGCGTACCGATGCGCAGGTAGCCGTCGGGCGCGCCGCTGCTGGCGTCGCTGCTGTTGCTGCTGCTGTTCCTGCTGACACGCAGCATGCCGGTCGTGGTGTCCAGCCGCGCCCAGCGTACGCCGGCAAAAAAGCCCTGCGATTCGGGATAGCGGAAGCTTTCGCCCGGCTGCTGGTCGAATTGCGCCACCTCGTGCACGCCGAGCCAGGTGCCTTGCAGCCGGTTTTTCCACACGCGGTACGGTCCTTCTCCGAGCCAGCGCGTGCTGCGCAGCGCTGTCTCGGGATGGTCGAAGGTGATGCCGTGGTATTGCACCACGCCGTCCAGCCGGTAGCCGTAATCGAGGCGCAGGTCGCCGTTGGCGGCCATGGTCCAGCGCAGGCGATCGAGGCCGCCGCTATGGCTGGCCTCGATCCAGGCCACGGGCTTGCCATCGGCATCGGCGCCGGTGCCGCTGCGCACCGTGGCCAGGCTTGCCGTATCGGATGCGGCAGGGAAGCGCTGCGCCGCGTGGCCGAGGCGCACGCCGGTCATGGCGATCGCCTGCCCATGCTGGTCGATGGGATTGGTGATGCGCACGGCCAGCACCGGCTGCGGCGGGAAACGGTAGGCGTTGCCGTCCGACTTGCGGCGGGTGGCGTCGAACACGGTTTTCCAGGTGGTGCCGTCGGCGCTGATCTCGAGTTTGAAGCGGGCGTAGGCGGTAGCCTTGTCGAAGGCAGGAGTCAGTTCGATCACGCTGGCCGTTTGCGGCGCGGTCAGGCGGTGGATGGTGGCGCCGGGCTGGTTGCTGGCGCTAGGGGGGCTGCTATCGTCTGCGCGATCGATAAGCGGCAGCCAGGCGATGTCGGTACTCGCTGCTGGCAGCGGGCGGGCATACGCCAGGCGCGGCCCGTTGGTCAGGGCCGACACGCGGCTGCCGTGTTGCAGCGTGCGCAGCTGGCCACTGGCTGCGTCGAAGGTAGCGCTGACCGGCCCGGCGGCCAGGCGCAGCGTATCTCCCTCGGTGGTGACCGTCGGCGTAGCTGATGCTGCCGGAGATGCGGCTGCGGGGATCGCTGCGGGGCTGGCAGACGAAGCGCTGGCTGCGCCAGCAATGGTTGACGCGGCGCTGGCAGTAGAGTTGCCGGCACCGGCACCGGCAGAAGCGGACATCCGCTCAGCATTGCTGACCGGATTGGCGGCGGCGCGCGCAGGCTGCCGCTGGTGCGGCAAGGTCTTGCCCGCCATGCGCGCGGCCAGTCGTGCCGACAGATCGCTGGCCGGGTATGTCCAGGTCCAGATGTGCTGCCCATCCGCGCCGGTCGCGGTCACCGCGATCGCATCGGCATCGAGCTTGCGCCACCCGGCAGGCAGGCGCAGGTCGAGCTTGCCATCGCTGCGTGCGGCCACGCCCTGGGCGCTGCCTGCGCCCCTGGCCAGTTCGTGCGCAGCCGTGGACGCCGCATCGGACGCGGCAAAGCGCAGCAGGCGCCAGTCGAAGCGCACCTGGTCCAGGCTGGCGAAGTCGTAGCGGTTGTGCACGGGCAGCGTGCCGTCGAAACCGGCGTCGAACGTGGCTGCGCCCAGCTTTATCGGCGACCAGATGTCCTTGACCGCGTAGTAACTGCCTTCCTTTTCGTGGTGCGGCCCGACGATGCCGTCGGGGCCATAGGTGCCGTACGGGTCGATGCGGTTGCCCTGGTCGGTACGGGCCACGCCTTCGTCCACCAGCGCCCAGATCACGCCACCGACGCCCCTCGGCGAAGCCATCATCGCGTCCCAGTAGTCTTGCAGGCTGGCGCCGCCGCCACCGTCGTACAGCGCGTGCATGAATTCGGTCGGCATGAACAGGTTGGGGCCGCGCAGGCGCTCGTTGACCAGGTTCCAGTTCGGATAATGCTTGGTGTCGAGCCCGTTGAAGATGGCCCATGGATGGATGACGGGACGCTGCTGCGGGTCGTACTTGCCGTATTCCGCGTCGAGGTCGGTGTTAAAACCGCCTTCGTTGCCGTTGGCCCAGAACAGGATGCTCGGATGGTTGACGTCGCGCGGCACCATCTCCGCCACCAGCTTGCGGCCAATCGTGGTGCCGTGCGCGGCCTGCCAGCCCGACAGCTCGTCGATCACGTACAAGCCCAGTTCGTCGGCCGCTTCGAGGAAGGCGGGGTCGGGAGGATAGTGCGACATGCGCGCCGTGTTCATGTTCATCGACTTGATCAGGCGCGCGTCGGCGTAGTTGTCCTCGCGGTCGAGCGCGCGGCCTGTCCCGGGCCGGAAGCTGTGGCGGTTGACGCCCTTGATGACGATCTTGCGGCCGTTCAGGTACAGGCCATCGCCCTGGCGCACTTCGAAGGTGCGGAAGCCGAAGCGCGTACTTTGCGTGTGGAGCGCCTTGCCGTCCTGGCGCAAGGTCAGGCGCAGCGTGTACAGGTTGGGCGTCTCGGCCGTCCACAGGCGCGGCGCGGGCACGCTGCCGCGCACGGTGACCGGCGCGGGATCGGCAGAAGAAGCCGAAGCCGAAGCCGGCAACCCCACGCGGAACACCGGCCCGACCGCCTTGCCCGCTGCGTCAAATACCTGGCCTTCCACGCTGGCGCCCGGCGCCGGCTGCGACAGGCGCACGCGCGCGGCCAGCGTGCCGTCGGCCCGTGCATCGATGGCCACGCCGGTAATCGCCTGCGCCGGTGCTGCTTCCAGCCACACCGGACGGAAGATGCCGCCGAAGACCCAGTAGTCGCCGGCGCGTTCGGCTTTTTCGCTGGCCGCATCCGACGCGACCTTGTTGACATCCACTTCCAGCACGTTGTCGGCATTGGCGGAAAGCTTGACCAGTTGCGTGATGTCGTAGCCGCAGCGGTAGAAGCCGCCGATATGGGGCGCGCCAGCCGCCACGCCGTTGACGCGCACCGTCGCTTCCGTCATCACGCCTTCGAACACCAGCCTGATGGTGCGGCCGCGCCAGGCCGGCGGCACGGCAAACTTCACGCGGTACTGGCCTTGTTCGTTGTGTCGCTTGGCGCCTTCGCCGTAGTCGTAGCCGCCAAAGCCTTGCAGCTCCCAGTTCGATGGCACCGGTATGGTTGACCACGCGCCGGCGCGGCGGCCATCGGAGACCTTGAATTCCCACGGCACGGCCGTGGCGGGCCCTTGGCCGGACAGGTAGCGCTGCTCGGTGACGGGAGTGGTGTCGGCCGACCGCGCGACAGGCGCGGCGCAGGCCAGCAAGACCGGTATCAGCAACCGCGCCAGGAATATGCCAACTGGATGCATGGTGGTCCTCGGTATGGAAACGGACCAGCATAACCATACTGCGACCGGAAGTCATCCATTGTCCGTTCGCACGCGCCAAGTGATCGCCGCGATGATTATTCAGGCTGCCACGGCGGGCGCCTGCAACAGCGCTTCGATCACATCCGGGGCCGAGGGACGGCCGAACAGGTAGCCTTGCACCTCGTCGCAGCCGCTGGCGCGCAGGAAGTCCAGCTGCGCGTGGGTCTCCACGCCTTCGGCAATCACGCGCAATTTGAGTTCATGCGCCAGGGCGATGATGGCGCGGGCAATCGCCTGGTCTTCGGTCTTGGCGCCGAGGTCGCGCACAAACGACTGGTCGATCTTCAGCGTGGTGATCGGGAAGGATTTCAGCGACGAGAGGCTGGAATAGCCGGTGCCGAAATCGTCGATCGACAATAACAGCCCCATGTGCTGGAGCTCGCGCATGGTGGCGACGGCGCCATCGAGATCGCGCATGATCAGGCTCTCGGTGATCTCCAGTTCCAGCAAGTGGGCCGGCAGGCCAGTGCCCAGCAGGGTGGCGGCAATATCGGTCAGCAGGTCCGCATCGTCGAACTGGCGCGGCGAGACGTTGACCGACATGACCAGCGGCGGCAGTCCCGCGTGCTGCCAGGCCATGCTCTGGGCACATGCCGTCCGCATCACCCAGCGTCCTATGTCGACGATGATGCCGCATTCCTCGGCCAGCGGAATGAAGTCGGCCGGCGGGATCGGGCCGCCGGTCGGATGGTCCCAGCGCACCAGTGCCTCCACGCCGAAAATCGCGCCGGTCCTGATATCGAACTTGGGCTGGTACACCACGCGGAACTGCTGCTCCTCCACGGCCGTACGCAAGCTGGCCACCATCGCCAGCTTGTTTTCCGCATTGGCGTTCATGCTGTCCGCATAAAAGCGGCATTGATTCTTGCCCGAGGCCTTGGCGCTGTACATGGCGACATCGGCGCGGGTGAGCAGGGAGGCGGCGGTATTGCCATCGCGCGGAAACACCGCAACGCCGGTACTGCAGCTGATCTGGACTGCGTGGCCTTCGATGTCCACGGTGCGCGCGACGGAGGCGGTGACCTGGTCAAGCAGGGCGAAACACTGCGCCAGCTGGTCGCGCCGGGCCGGCAGCACCATCACGAACTCGTCGCCGCCAAAACGTCCGAGCGTATCCTGGCGGCGCAGGCAACCGTGCATGCGGGCAGCGATCTGGGCGAGCAGCATGTCGCCGGCGCCATGGCCCAGGCCATCGTTGACCATCTTGAAGTTGTCGAGGTCGATGAACGCCACCACCACCACGCCGTCGCGGCGGGTCGCGTGCGCCACCGCGCGTTCGATGCGCGATTGCAGCAGCGCGCGATTGGGCAAGCCCGTCAACGCATCGTGCTGGGCCATGTGGAGAATTTTTTCTTCCGCTGCCTTGCGTTCGCTGACATCGCGCACGATCGCAATCACGCCGCCTTCCACGCCGATCAGCTGTTCGTGAAACCAGGTACCCTTGAACTGCTCGACCGTATTCCTGATTTCCTTTTCGTGGACGCCACCCTGGGTCGCGGCCCGCGCCAGCTTGTCGAAGATCCCGTTGGTAAAGGCGTCCGGCATCAGGCTGCGCAGCGACGTATTGCGCAGGTGGTGCCGGCCGACGCCGGTCATCACTTCGGCCTGGCGGTTGACTGCCGAGATGCGGAAGTCGGTAATCGTGTTGGCCTGATCGACCATGCTGTGGAGGACAAAAAACGCATCCTGGTTGCTTTCCGAGGCGGCTTCGTAGGTTTGCTGCGCCAGCCGGATGCTGCGGCGGGTTTTGGCCCCTTGCCGGTTCCAGCCCCAGAATACGGCCAGCATGGCCAGCAAGACCAGCGTGGCGCCGCCGGCTTGCCACAGGTGGGTCAGGCGGCGCGCGTCGAAGGCCGTCAGTTGCTCCGCTTTTCCCAGCCCGACGACCGCGTTCAGATGCAAGCGGCCGATGCGGCGCGTGGCGGTATAGCGCTCGATGGCGTCGGCCGTGGGCGGTAACGACGTGTTGTCACCGATACGCGACGCCAGCATGGCGCCGTCCTGGTCCAGGAGTGCCAGCATGCCATGCCTGCCGAGGCGCGACGTCTCGTAGGCGCTGGTGAAATATCCGGCATCCACGGTCAGCATGGCAACGCCGCTGAAGCGGCCGGCGTTATCGGTCAGGCGCTTGGTAAATTGAACCGCTGCATGGTGCTGGTCCGCACCGGGCGCACCGCTGACAAACACCCGGTCCGTAGCATCGTCGCGGTGATGCCTGAAAAACGGTTGCGCCGCCACCGACGCGGCCGCCGCTGGCGGACTGGCTTCCACCAGGTTGCCGTCGCTGTCGATGACGCTGACTGCAAACACGATCGCCGGCGGCAGCAGGTCTTCGTTCTTCATTGCCTGCAAGGCGTTCCTGGTGCCGTTCAGTTTGACGGCATAGTTGACGGTCTTGAGGGTCTGCTCAATGCCGCCGACATTGCGCGCGATTTGCGCCTCGTAGGTGTCGATCAGGTCTGCAAGGGAGGCGTTGACCGCGCGCACCGTGTTGTCGTGCTCGATGCGGATGAAGTGAAAGGTCGCACCCCAGATCAGCACCAGCAACACCAGGGCGAACAGCGGCATGGCGAGCGACTGCCGCACTTCGGTGTGCTGGGCAAACATTTCCAGGCTGGCATTGCCAACCTTTGCCGGGGGCATGTTATTTACTCACAACTAATACGATCTGGACGCTGTCGTCCAGCGCGGCGCTGTCGATGTAGCCGATCAGCGATGGATTGGCCGCGACCTGGCGCCGCATCGCCACGCTGGTGGCCATTTCCCTGGGCGGCAGTCCGCGCCCGGTGAAGACCATCTTGGTCCAGTAGGCGCGCAGCAGCGCCGGCGACTTGGCGCTGACCTTGTCGTAGAACTGTTCGCGCAGCGGCGAATCGATCGACAGGTCCAGCGGGGTGACGCTGTCGCCGTTGGGAAAACGTTCGGTCTGGGCGAGAAAAATATCGGAGACCTGGCCGCGATTGAGCGCCACCGGCGCGCGCTTGGCCGAGACAATGACGACCAGTTCGGCAGACGCACTGGGGCAAATGATACTGAGCGTCAGTGCCAGCAGCGATGTCAGTAATGGTGTTGTAAATGGTGTCGTATAGAGGTTCATGGCGCCACCATCAGAAAACGAAATCGAGCATGGTGCTCACCACGTGGACCGGATGCCCCGATCTGAAGCCAGGCTGGACATTGATCAGCGTGCCATTGCTCACGCCCTCGGGGCGCAGGCGATCGTATTGCAGCTTCAGGCTGTAGTCGCGCGCGAAGTCCCAGCGCACGCCGGTGCTGACCGTATGCTGCGCGGCGATGGTGCGCAGCAAGCCGTTGAGCTGCTGATTGAGACCGATGGCAAGCGGTACCACCTGCGCCGGGTACGCCGACACGGGCAGGCCCGCATCGAATAACGGCTGGTGCGCCTTGGCCCTGGAATAGGTGACAAACGGTGTGAATGCATTCCAGCGGTAGCCGGTGCCCAGGTACGACACCGATTTGTTGCCGAGATATGATCGTGCGTTCAAGCGGCCGGTTTCGCCCATCAGGAACCAGGAACCGGGATCATACGTAAAACCGATCGCTGCAACCGACGTCCGCTTGTTCGACACGTCGTAGCGCTCGGCCAGCGCGGCACCGGGCGGTCCGAATTGCCTGAAGGCGTCAAACAGCGGCTTGGCGATATCGACGGTAAGCGTGGCGGTCATTATGCTGGCGCGCACCGTCAGGTTGTCGGTGGTGGTGGTGTTGGAAATGCCGATCAGTTGCCTGGCATTGGCGTGGGCCGAATTGCCGACCCGCACCCGGGTACGCCCGAACGAGCCCTGCGTCACATTTTTCAGCCCGCCCGTGCGCCAGCTGTAACTGACATCAATGCCGTCGCTGTTCGATACCGGCAGGCCGCCATAGACCTCGACCGGGGGCCGTACCCACGGCAATGCATAACTGGCCTTGCGATAATCGCCCAATAAAAATATCGGCAGTGCAGTGCGGCCGATGCGAATACTGAGTTCCGGCGAATAGCGGTATTTTATATTCGCCCATTCAACGCGCGGTGAAAAATCCTTGTCCAGGTTTCGCTCGGTAATAACCTGTAACACCGCCGACCAGTCGGCGTTCGATTCATAATTAATCTGGCCAGCGAACCGGCTATCGACGTCATAGCTGGTGTGCTTTGACATTCCGGCGCGGCCGGGATTAATAACATTCGACGTAAAGTCGGCGTTGCGTTCGCTGGAGTGGACCAGCCCGGCGCTGCCGTAGCCGGCAAAGGTCCACGGCTGCACCGCCAACTCGTCCGTCGTCGCCTGTGCCTGCGCGCTTGCCGCTCTGGCACACATAAAAATGATGGCGAATCGTACAAGCATACGAGGCGCAGAAGAATTGCTCGGCATATGGGCTGATCTATATTTTCGACATGCAAATAATTGCACTTCGATATTGCGAAGGAGGGGGTACGGCAGGGGAGGCGGGAAAAATCCGAGAACCTATTGGAACTATACAGGCGATGTGGATATGGTGCAATTTAACGTGCAAACTAACAACGAATTGTGCGGCACGTGGGTGCCGACACAACGGGAGCGCGGTGGCGGCGCGGGCTGGCGGTGCGTGTCAACACCGCCAGGCAGACTGTCAGACAGCCGGCTGCTACGGTTGGCTCGTCGGGCAGTAGCGTTCGACATACGCCTGGTGCGCCGGCATCTGCGCAACGGTGCGGTCGATGCCGGTACGGATGCCGTCGAGGAACGCCGCCAGCTCACGCTCGGGCATCACGTGGGCCGTATGGTGCTGCGTGCGCGGAAATAAGCCCTGGCCCAGCATGACCTGCACCCACGAGTTTTCGGAGAACAGCTCATTCTGCGACCGGAACACGCGGCCCGAGCCGCCGAACAGGTCGAGCCGGTGCTGCAGCGACGGCGGTACCGTCATGTCGCGCGCGGCGCGCCAGTACGGCGTATCGTCGCGCTCGGTCACCTTGTAGTGGAGGATGATGAAGTCGCGGATGGTGCGGATGTCGTCGGCGGCCTGGGTGTTGAACTCTGCCACGTCCACCGGTTCGATGCCTTCGGTCGGGAACAGCTGCAACAGGCGCACGATGCTGCGCTGGATCAGGTGGATGCTGGTCGATTCGATCGGCTCGAGGAAGCCGGTTGCCAGCCCCAGTCCCACCACGTTGCCGGCCCACACCTGGCGGCGCTGGCCTGGTGTAAAACGGATCACGCGCGGCTCGGTCAGCACCTTGCCCTCGATATTGGCCAGCAGTGCGGCTCTCGCGGTGTCGTCATCGACGAAGCGGCTGGAAAACACGATGCCGTTGCCGGTGCGGTGCTGCAGCGGGATGCGCCACTGCCAGCCCCAGTCGTGGGCGATCGCGCGCGTGAGCGGCACGGCCGGTCCCACCGACTCGGTCTGCACGGCGATCGCGCTGTCGTTGAACAGCCATTGCGACCAGTCCTCATACTCGACGCCCATGGTCTGGCCCAGCAGCAGCGAGCGGAAGCCCGTGCAGTCGATGAACAGGTCGCCTTCGAGGCGGCGGCCCGAATCGAGCAGCAGCGCCGCCACGTTGCCATTGGCCGGGTCGCGCTCGACACTGGCGATCTTGCCCTCGATCCGTTCGATGCCGAAGTGCTCGGCGTAGCGGCGCAGGTAGCGCGCGTAGCGGCTGGCGTCGAGGTGATAGGCGTACACCAGGCCGTCGTCGGGCAGGTGGCCGAAGCGCAGTGCCCGCGCCGCCTTGTGCTCGAGGCAATAGTCGCCGTAGTCGGCAGCGATGCCGCGCTCGCGGCCCTTTTGCCAGAAATGGTGAAAGCCGGCGGTCCAGTGGTCGGTGCCCGTGGAGCCAAACGCATGGATGTAATTTTCGTCACGGGCGCGCCAGTTCTCGAAGCTGATGCCCAGCTTGAAGGTGGCCTGGGTGGCTGCCATGAATTCGCGCTCGTCGATATCGATCAGGCGATGGAACTGCGCCAGGCTGGGAATGGTGGCCTCGCCCACGCCCACGGTGCCGATGTCGTCGGATTCGACCAGCTTGATATCGAGCACCTTGCCCAGCGTGCGCGACAGGGCGGCGGCGGCCATCCAGCCGGCGGTGCCGCCGCCGGCAATAATGACCCGGCGCACCGGGCGAGATGGTTGAGTTTGTTGGTTCTGTTGGGGCATGTCTCAGTCTTTCTCTCTGCGTGGAGATGGTTGTTGTAGTAATGCCAACCGTTAATTCTACACGTTGCTTGCGGGAGTGAGTACATTGCGCCCATGCGCGATACGCTACGGACTCACCTGAACCACCCGCACGCCGCTGCGATGCAGCATGGCTACCGCAGCAGGCGGCGCCTGGGTGTCCGTGATCACGGTATCGACCGCACTGAGCGGGCACAGCACCGGGCCGGTGCGTGGCCAGAGTTCAGTGCTGTCGGCCAGCACGATCAGGCGCTCGGCCTGGTCGATCATCCGCTGCTCGGCACGTTGGCGCTCCGCGTCGGACTCGATCAGGCCGTGCTCGTTGACGCCCGCGATGCCCATAAACATCTTGCTGCTGTAATGGTAGGTGGCATAGTCACGCTCGAACGGACTGAGCACGATGCCCCGTTGCCGGTCGATGGTGCCGGCCTGCAGCACCACTTCGCTGCTGCCCGCGTTGATCAGGGTGCGCACGCTCTGGAACGAATTGGTCTGCACGGTCAATTGTTTGGTGGCGAGAAACTCCGCCATCAGCAAGGTGGTGGCGCCGCCGTTGATGGTGACGGTCTCGCCGTCGCTGCACATGGCAGCTGCGGCGCGGGCGATGGCGCGCCGGCGCGCTGCGCGTAGCGGCAATTCGGGTTGGCTGGAGTCGGGATTGAAGGACAACGCCGGCTTGCCGGGCAGGCATTCGATGCCGCCCAGCCGGCGCCGCGCCAGGTTGTGTTCGAGCAGCCACACGATGTCGCGGCGTGCCGACGGCAGTGAAATATTGAATAACTTTGTCAGTTCGGTCACTGCGATAAAGCCGCGCTGTGATAGCAACTTGAGCAACTGTCGGCGGCGTTCGTGGTTGTACATGGCTGGCTTTCTATGGTGCGCGCGGAGGACCAGGGCGCTAGCGGAGGCCGATGGCGATATGGTCGTCGCCGATATTCACCGGCACCCCGAACAGCGCGCTGACGTCGCGGGCGAACATCTCCGGCGCGTTCACCGGATAGCGCCCGACCAGGGTCTTGCGGCCCAGCGCCGGATCCAGCAGGATGATCGGCTTGCCTTCTTTGCAATTATTTCGGTTGAAATCGGCCACCGCATCGGCCAGCGGGCGGTTGACCAGTACGAGCTGACCGGTTTCCCGCGCGCCCGGGAAAGGCAGGCCTGAAGGCACCGGCACAGCGCAGGCCGTCAGGCCGCTGCACAGAAGCAGCAGCAACAGGCGCTTGCGCGCAGCCGTATCATCGAAATCGAGCATGGTTACCTTGGTCGTGGCGGGATGGCGGCTGCCTGCACCCGGTGCCGGCGCGGCCATTCCTATTCCTATGACGCACGGGCGGCAATTTTCCTACCCGGTGTGGCGCACGAAATATTTTTCACAAATTTCATAGGATTGCGTTTTCTCACCCGTCATACTCAGGTACAACAAGGGAATTACGCTCATGAATCCGGATGTCGTAGATTGGGTTACATCAAACTTTCTGCCTTTTGAGGCGGAGTTGCGCGTCATTCTGCGTCGGGTTTGCCAGGGAAGTGCCGAAGTGGATGACGTCGTGCAAGAGGTTTATTACAAGGTACTGGTGCTCGACGGCGTGGCGCATATCCGCGAGCCGCGCGCCTTCCTGGTGCGCACGGCCAAGAATATTGTCATCGACCGGCTGCGGCGCGAGGCCATCGTCAACATCGAATCGATGGCCAGCCTCGACGAGCTGGAAGTGGAAGATGTCAGCGCTTCGCCGGAACGGGTGGCGCAAGGGCGCTCCGAACTGAAATGGGTGATCGGCCTGATCGCCAATTTGCCCGACCGTTGCAAGGAAGTGTTCCGTGCGCGCCGCATTTACGGGCTGTCGCAGAACGAGACCGCGCAAACCCTGGGTATTTCGGAAGGCATCGTGGAGCAGGAGACCATGAAGGGCATGAACCTGATTGCCGACATGATCGCCCGCGTCGGCGTCCATCACGACGCCGGCACCACCAACGTTGCGGTTCGCGCAAGAAAGAAAAAAAATGTCCACCATTGATCAGCAGGCGATGGCCTGGATGCTGCGCGCCGAGCAAGGCAAGCTCGATGATGCGGAACAGCAGGCGTTCGACGCCTGGTTCGGCGCCGACGTCCGCCACCAGGGCGCCTACCTGCGCGCCACCGCCATCAACAACGCGCTGTCGCGCGCCACGGTGCAGGAATCGTTGCGGCCTGCGCCCGAGCGGCTGCGCACGGAATGGGCGGGTGCGTCCTGGCGCCAGGCGCCGCCGCGCCGGGCCTGGCTGGCAGCCGGTGCGCTGGCGGCCGGTGCGGCATTCTTCGGGCTTGGCACCTGGTTTACCGCTGCGCCGGCCCCCACCGTGCTGGCCACGGCCCTTGGGGAAGTGCGGCGGGTGCCGCTGGCTGACCACTCGGTCGCCAGCATCAACAGCGACAGCGTGGTGGAAGTGCGGCTCGATCCGGCATCGCGCCAGGTGGCGCTGCAGCGCGGCGAAGCGTGGTTCGAGGTCGCCAAGGACAAGGCGCGGCCGTTCGTGGTGGCGGCGGGCGATGCCAAAGTGCGCGCCGTGGGCACCGCGTTTGGCGTGCGCCGCCACGCGGGCGGTGCGGAAGTGCTGGTCACCGAAGGTACGGTGGAAATCACCGGTGCGGCCGGCGCGGGCCGGCAATTGCTTACGGCCGGCCAGAGTGCGTTCATCCCCGTGCACGGTGGCGCCATCGCGGTGGCCTGGCGTCCCGACGACATGGCCCGCCGGCTGGCCTGGCGCGAAGGCAAGCTGGTGTTCAAAGACCAGAAGCTGGCCGACGCCGTGGCCGACTTCAACCGCTACAGCCTGAAGAAAATCGTCATCGATGATCCGCGCCTGGCCACGCGCACGCTGGTGGGCCAGTACCAGATCGACGCGCCCGAACTGTTCGCGCGCGACGTGGGCGCGTTTCTCGCGGTGCCGGTCCGGATCACGGCGGACCGGATTGCCATCGGCGCTGCGCCGGGCGTTGTGCGTTAATATGAGGAAAGCTGGAAAGGCAGTGGCAGGTAGCAGGACCATATAAAAACAGAGGGGACACGCAAGATGCTGGTTCGTCATGGCGTTGGCGCAGGTATGGTTGCGGTGGCGGCGGGAGCGATGGTGGTGGCGCAACCGGCGCAGGCGCAGCAACAGTTGGCAGTTCAGGAACAGGAGCGGCAGCAGGGCAGGGAAGGTAAAAGAACATTCGACATTGCGGCCGGCTCCGCAGCCGAGGCGGTGGCGGCGTTCGCGCGCCAGGCGCAAGTCAATGTGCTGGCCTCGGGCGAGCAGCTGGCCGGACGGCGCACCGGCGCGGTCAAGGGAGCGTACAGCATCGATGGCGCGCTGGCGCAGCTGCTGGCCGGTTCCGGGCTGGCCGGAAAAACCATGCCCAGCGGCGCGATTTTCATCACGCCGGAGGCGCCGGTGCGCAGCAGCCAGCCCACGACACCATTGCCGGCGCCACCTTCCGCAGCGGCCGATCCCGCGCGTGCGCCGGCTGCCGGCGACGTGGCCCCGGTGGTGGTCATTTCCGGCACCCGGCTGGCGATCGCGTCGGCCATCGATTTGAAAAAAAATGCCGCCACGGTCACCGATTCGATCGTGGCCGAGGACGTTGGTCAGTTTCCCGATAAAAATGTAGGCGAGGCGTTATCACGCATGACCGGGGTGCAGATCTCCAGCGACTTTGGCGAGGGCAACCAGATCTCGATTCGCGGCGTGCAGCCGGACCTCAATCGTATCGAGATCAACGGCGCCTCGGTCCTGTCCACGGCCGACGGCACGCGCGCGCCCGACTTGCGCGAGCTGCCGTCCGAGCTGATCAAGTCGATCGAGGTGGTCAAGGGCGTCACCGCCGACCTGACCGAGGGCGGCATCGGCGGCACCGTCCTGATCCGCACCAACCGGCCGCTGGACTTCAAGAAATTCACGTTCGCCAGCACCGTGGCCGCCGAGCAGAACAGCCTGCGCGGAGGCGTGCAACCGCGCGCAAACCTGCTGATTGCCGACCAGTTTTTCGACCGCCGCCTGGGGCTGATGGCCAACCTGGTGCACGACAAGGTGCTCACCCAAGCGGATCGCGTGCGCAACAGCGGCTGGCGTTTTCTACGCGACTGGGACCTGTCGCCGGAAAAAACCGTCCCGTCGCTCAATCCGGCTGCGGCTGCCGTCCTCGATCGCGCAGGCTGCACGGCGCTGGCCAGCCTCGACCGCACCGACTGCGAGCGCCAGTGGTACGACTACAGCCCCAGCAACCCGCGCTACGGCATCTTGCGGCGCGACCATGCGCGCACCACCGGCGAGCTTACCGCGCAGGTCAAGTTCAGCAATGCGCTGACCGGTTACGTCTCTTACCAGCGCTTTCGGCAAGCGTCGCGCCTGCACGACCTCAACTACGCCGCCGACCTGACCTCCGCCGACCGGCTGTCCGGCGCCGGCGCCTTGCCGACGTACGATGCGAACGGCGTACCGGCGGGCGGCGCGTGCGTGGCGCCGTCGCTGGCCGCCACGCCGGCCGGGGTGGTGGTCACCAATCACCATGTGACGCAATACGTGGTGGGCGACTGCCTGTCACTCAGCGGGCGCGGCGGCAGCAATGCATTCAGCATCGAAGCGCGCGACTTCGTCCAGCGCGTGGACAATTACTACCGCACGGCAGGCCTTACCTGGCGCCGGGATGGGTGGGACATCGATGCCATGCTCACCAGCGCCGACGGCCGTTACCGCAACGACAGCAATTACCTGGGTTTGCTGATGAACGCGCCGGGCCTGCAAGTCAATCTCGATAGCCGGGGTTTTCCGCACTTTACGTTTCCCGCCAATGGCGGACCGGACAACCTGTCCGCGTACACGCAGGTGCAGTTCACCTACAACCCGGTGGAGATCGACAACAGCGAAGACCAGTTGCGGCTCCACCTCCGCTACCGCCCGCAATGGCCGCTGATCGAGCGCGTGGCGTTTGGCGTGCAGGGACGGCGCCAGGCCACGCAGCGCTACGCCAACGGCGGTTACGTCCTCGGTGCCGGCAGCGACCTGGCGGGCGCCGGCGACGACCTGGCCGTGCAGTCGTCCAACGTGCGCTATACCTGGAACTACGACCCGCTCAATCCTGCCGGCGCGCTGCGTCCACCGGTCGTGCAAAGCTTCGTGGACGCCAACAACGAAGAGCGCTGGGTGACGGGCGCGCAGATGCGTGCGCTGGTTGGCGCGGTGCGCGGCGTCTCGCCCGATTTCCTGGCGGGGGCTGGCCTGGATGGCTTTCCCTCGAACTGGGCCAGTGCCAGTTACAGCGCGGCGGCGCCGTTTTTCGACACGTCCGGTTTTACCCACGACCGCGTGCGCCAGGCGCCGGGCAGCGATGGCGCCATCCATCCGCAGATTCCCACCTACCAGGTGGCGGAGCGCACCCGCGCGGCCTACGTGCGCGCCGATTACAGCACCGCCTGGTTCGGCCATGCGCTCGAAGGCAACCTGGGGCTGCGCTACGCCGGCACCCGCACCCGCTCGCTGGGGCGCCAGCGCCTGTTCGTGCGCACCGAACGCGCGGCCGGCAGCGCCGCGTACGACGACCGCCTGCTGGGCACCGCCATCGTCGCGCGGGAAAGCCGCTACCACGACTTTTTACCGAGCGCCAACGCGGTGCTGTGGTTGCGTCCCGAAACGCTGTTGCTGCGCGCCGGCTATGGCAAAGTGATGGCGCGTCCCAGCCTCGAGCGCCTCAGCCCCAACATCACCTGCGTGATCGACAGCGGCAAGCCGCAGTTCGGCGGCGACGGCGTGGACAAATGCACGGCTGGCAATCCGGGCCTTCAACCGTACCGCGCCACCAGCACCGACCTGTCGCTGGAATGGTATCCGGGGCAGGGCAACCAGGTGAGCCTGGCGTACTTTCGCAAGGATATCGACACGGCGATCCGCACCGGCGCCGTGGTGCGCACCGACCTGCTGCAGGACGGCACCCTGTTCGACGTCACGACTACCGTCAACACCCGTGGCGCCACCACCAAGGGTATCGAGTTGGCGGTACGCACGGCGCTGTCGTTCCTGCCCGCGCCGCTCGACGGCTTCGGCATCGACGCCAATTTTACGCGCATGGGTTACGCCTATGCGCCGGGCACGGCGCTGGTCAATTCGCTCGACGGCAGCGAATTGCCGTTCCCCGGCATGTCGCGCACGGCCCGCAACCTGGCGCTGTGGTACGAGCGCGGCCCGGTCAATGCGCGCGTGGTCTACAACCGGCGCAGCGGTTATTACACCGGTAGCAACGACACCAACAGCGGCAACCCCCTGTTCGTGGAGGCTGCCGGCTTTCTCGACTTCAAGCTGCAACTGCACCTCACCGCGCGCCTGTCGTTCGCCTTCGAAGCGAAGAACCTTACCGATGCGCACACGCTGACCACGGCCGGCGCCATTACCCGCCCCAATGAATACTCGTGGAGCGGGCGCCGCTATTTTCTGAGCGCCGGCTACGCCTTCTGATCAATTCCCTGATTACTTGAACATCCGCATCCATTTGGGCTAGGAAAGTTTTTTCGGACCCGTCATCCAGATGAGGGCATCGAAAGACCAATGCCCGCAGCCCCGGTGGGGCACGTAGCTCAAGCCCGGCAGCAGCCGTAGCGGCGGCACGCTCGAATAAAATCAGGAGACCATCAAATGCTCGACTCTTCATTGCACGGCGCACCTCCGCGCCGCACCCGTTGCGCCCTGGCCGTGGCGGCCGTCTTGTCCACCTTGTGCGGGTATCCCGTGGCACATGCGCAGCAAGCGCCGGCGGCACAGCCCGCTGCCGAACCGCAGAACGTGGTCGTGGTATCCGGCACCCGGCAGTCGGTCAGCTCGGCCATCGAGCGCAAGAAAGGTGCCGGTACCGTCAGCGATTCGATCGTGGCCGAGGACATTGGCCAATTCCCCGATAAAAACGTCGGTGAGGCATTGTCGCGCATCACCGGCGTGCAACTGTCGCGCGATTTCGGTGAAGGCAGCCAGATCGCCATCCGTGGCGTGGAGCCGGATTTGAACCGGGTGGAAATCAACGGCCTGTCGGTGCTGAGCACCAATAACACGGCCGGGCGGGGCGCCGAGCTGCGCGAGCTGCCGGCCGAACTGATCAAATCGATCGACGTCTTCAAGGGCATCACCGCCGACATGACCGAAGGCGGCATCGGCGGCACCGTCAGCGTCAAAACCAACAAGCCGCTCGATTTCAAAAAGCTGACCGTCGCCACCAATATCTCGGCGCAAAAGAACACGCTGCGCGACGGCGCCCAGCCGCGCGCCAGTTTGCTGATTGCCGACCGCTTTTTTGAAGGCAAGCTGGGCTTGATGGCCAATATGACCTACGACAAGGTGCACACCCAGGGCGATACCGTGCGCAACACCGGCTGGCGCTTCCTGCGCGACTGGGATTTCTCGCCCGAAAAAACCGTGACGTCGATGAACGGCGCCGCTGCCGGCGTGGGCACCAAGGCCGGCTGCGCGGCGTTGACGGCCGCGGCCGACCGCACCGAGTGCGAGCGCCAGTGGTTCGACTACTCGCCGTCGGTGCCGCGCTACGTGATCGGCACCCGCTCGCATGAACGCAAGTCCGGCGAATTCACCGCGCAATACAAATTCAGCGACAGCTTCAACGCGTTTGCCAGCTACCAGCGCAACAAGCAGGATGCGCGCTACCAGGACTTCACGTACGGCACCGATTTTGCCGATGTCAATCGCCTGGCCACGGCCGGCCGCGCACCGGTCTATGCCGCCAACGGCACCGTGACCACCGCCGGCACCTGCAACGCCGCACCCACCACGTCCACCCCGGCCGGCATGGTCGTCACCAACCACCACGTGACCGAATACGTGGTCGGCGACTGCATGGCGATTTCGGGCCGGGGCGGCTACGGCGCCTTTTCCACCAGCGCGCGCGACTTCATCCAGAAGAACGACGCCCAGTACCGCTCCACCGGCTTCAACTACCGCAAGGGCAGCTGGGACGTGGAAGCGCTGCTGGCCAAGAGCGAATCGGCCTACACCAACGACAGCAACTACCTCGGCCTGGTGCAAAGCGCGCCTGGCCTGAAGGTCACGCTCGATGGCGACGGCCGCCCGCACTTCACGTTCCCGGCCGGCTGGGACCCGAACAGCGCCAGTTCGTACACCCGCGCCGAACTCAACTACCGTCCCACCGAGTCGGAAAGCAAGGAAGACCAGGTCAAGCTCGACCTGCGCTACCGCACCAATCTGCCGTTCATCAACAAGATCTCGTTTGGCGGCCAGGGCCGCAAGACCCGCATGTTCCAGTACAACGGCGGCGGCTACCTGATCGACAACGGCGCCAACCTGGCCAGCACCGCCGACGACCTCGATGTGAAGACGGCCAATGTCACCCAGGTATGGAACTGGGACCCGCTGTACACCGGCACGGTGCAGCGTCCGGCCGTTACCCAGAGCTTTATCAACAGCAATAACTCGGAAATCTGGGTAGGCCCGCAGCAGATGCGGCAACTGGTCGAAGCGGTGCGCTCGCAATCGCCGGACTTTCTCAACGGTTCCGGCATCGGCGGCTACCCGGCCAACTGGCTGGCGCCCAACTATGCGGCCGGCACCCAGTTCTTCGACACGTCGCGCTTCAACCACGACGACGTGCGCCAGGCGCTGGGCCGCGACGGTAAACTCTACCCGCAGATTCCGGCCTACGATACCAGCGAGCGGATCCGCTCGGCTTACCTGCGGCTCGATTTCGATCACACGTTGTTTGGGTACGAAATCGACGGTAACGTGGGCTTGCGCTACTCCGGCACCCGCACCAGCTCGACCGGGGTGCAGCAATACCGCCGCCGCGTGGCCCGCGACGCCACCAGCGCTGCATACGACGACCGCATCCTCGCCAACACCATCGTCACCAAGGACAACAAGTACAACGACTACCTGCCGAGTTTTAACGCCGCCACCTGGCTGGTGCCGGACCAGCTGACGGTACGTATCGGTTACGGCAAGGTGATGTCGCGTCCCGCCATCGACAAGCTGGCGCCGGCCATCAACTGCCTGGAAGGCAGCGGCGATACCCGCTTTGGCGGCGACGGCACCGACGATTGCACGGCCGGCAATCCCGACCTCAAACCGTACCGCGCAGCCAACAAGGACCTGTCGATCGAGTGGTACCCGAACCGCGACAGCCAGCTGAGCCTGGCGTACTTCCGCAAGGATATCCAGACGTCGATACAGCCGAACGTCACCGTGCGCAAGGACCTGTTTGGCGACGGCAAGCTGTGGGACGTGCGTACCACCGTCAACTTCGAAGGCGCCACCACCAAGGGTATCGAGCTGGCCGGCCGCACCGCGCTGACGTTCCTGCCGGGCTTCCTGAGCGGCTTTGGCGTCGATGCCAATTACACGCGCATGACGTATTCGTATGCCCGTGGCGCCGAGCTGCTGAACACGCTCGATGGCACCCAGCTGTCGTTCCCCGGCATGTCGAAAAACAGCTACAACGCGTCGATCTGGTACGACCGCGACAAGCTCAACGCGCGCCTGGCCTATAACTACCGCAGCAGCTATTACACGGGCGGTAACGATGTGAATACCGGCAACCCGGTATTCATGAACGCCAGCGGCTATCTCGACGCCAAGATCCAGTACCGCGTCACGCCCCAGTTGACGTTTTCGATCGAAGCGAAAAACCTGACCGACGAAATATCGCAAACCACGGCCGGCGGCGAAATGCGCAAGAACGATCTCGGCTGGAACGGTCGCCGGTACTACGCGGGCGTGGGTTACAAATTCTGATTTATCCAGTGGTACTCCGAAGTGTCTGTGTTGTCCCTTCTCCCGCACACGGTCGTGTGCGGGATTTTTTTCCTGATTCGCGACGAAATTCATGAACCGAAAACCACTGAGCATGCTGCTGGCCGCACTGGGCCTGGCAACCGCACTGGGCGCTGCTGCCCAACCGATTCCACATTTAAAAAAACATGGCACGGCCACCCACCTGGTGGTCGATGGCAAGCCGCTGCTGATCCTCGGCGGCGAGCTCGGTAACTCCACCGCCTCCGACCTCAAGTACCTGGAACGCCAGTGGCCGGTGCTCAAGACCATCGGCATCAACACGGTGCTGGCGCCGGTCGAGTGGGACCAGATCGAACAGCAGCAGGGCGTGTACGACTTCAAGCCGCTCGAAGGCATGATCCGCCAGGCCGAGGCCAACCAGATGAAGGTGGTGCTGCTGTGGTTTGGCGCGTGGAAAAATTCGACGTCGTCGTACACGCCGCCGTATATCAAGCACGACTACCAGACCTATTCCAAGACGCAAGATAACAAGGGCGTGCCGCAAGACATCCTGAGCCCTTACGACCCGGACACTTTAAAAGCTGACCAGCGCGCGTTTGCCGCGCTGATGGCGCATCTGAAAACATTCGACAAGCGCCACACCGTGGTGATGGTGCAGGTGGAAAACGAAATCGGCATGCTGCCCGTGGTGCGCGATTACAGCCCGCAGGCGCAGCAGGCATACAAGGGCCAGGTGCCCAAGGCCCTGCTCGATTACCTGCAACAGCACAAGGCCACGCTGCACCCGTACGTGCGCGACGTGTGGGCCGCCAAGGATTACCAGACTGCCGGCACCTGGTCGCAGGTGTTCGGCGACAGCACCGAGGCGCAGGAAATCTTCCAGGCCTGGGGTTTTACCGAGTTTGCCAATGAACTCACGCGTGCCGGCAAGGCGGCCTACAACCTGCCGATGTATGTCAACGTGGCCCTCAACAGCCCCGAGCAAAAGGCGGGCGAGTACCCGAGCGGCGGCCCGCTGCCGCACCTGTTCGATATCTGGAAGGCGGGCGGACCCGATATCGACCTGATCGGCATGGACGTGTATTACCCGAACTATACCGAGTGGGCCGACAAGTTCAAGCGCCCCGACAACCCGGTGTTCGTGCCGGAAGCGAACCAAGCCGGCAAGACCGACGCCGGCGCCAACGCCTTTTACACGCTGGGTGAGCTGGAAGGCATCGGCTTCGGGCCGTTCGCCATTGAACTGCTGCCCAATCCGGCCACCGATCCGCTGACCGACGCCTACCGCGTGCTGCGCCAGGTGGCGCCGCTGGTGCTGGCCAACCAGGGCCAGGGCACCATGCGCGGCTTCAAGGCGCCGCTGAGCGCGACCGGCGTGGTCGATGAAACTCCGCGCACGTTCGAGCTGGGCGGCTACAAGCTGAACGTCTCGATGGTGGACCCGCGCACGCCGAAAAACACCCAGGACATCGCCGCCCATGGCGGCCTGATCATCGCCACCGGCAAGGACGAGTTCCTGGTGGCGGGGCGCGGCGTGGTGGTGCGGTTTGCCGACGCCGACGACAAGTCGGGCTACCGGGTGGGCCTGGAACAGGTGATCGACGGCGAGTTCGTCGATGGCAAATGGGTACCAGGCCGCTGGCTCAACGGCGACGAAAGCGGCCAGGGCCGCTACCTGCGCCTGCCGCCGAACAAGTTCGGCATCCAGAAAGTGAAAGTGTATCGCTACAAATGAACATACGCACAAATTTTCTTTCCGCCAGCGCTGCGCTTCTGTCGTTGGGACTGCTATTTTCCCCCGCGTCCCACGCCCAGCAGGCGACTTCCCGCGCCGACTGGGCCGGCCAGGGCCAGCTGTTCGTGGGCACCTGCTACCAGCCGGTGGACCGCACCCCGGCGCAGATCACGCAGGACATCGCCCACATGAAGCAGGCAGGCCTGACCATCGTGCGCATGGGCGACCTGTCGTGGGATTACTTCGAACCGGCCAACGGCAAATTTACCTTTGCCGCGTTCGACAGCGTGATGGACCAGATGCACGCGGCCGGCATCAAGGTGCTGTTCGACCTCGGCGGCTCACCCGCACCGCAATGGCTGCACTACCAGTACCCTGGTGTGACGCTGGTGCAGGAAGATGGCAGCAAGCTGTATCCGGCCGAGCGCTACATGGACAACATCCTTGACCCCGACTACCGGCGCCTGCTGCACCGCTTTGCCGACAAGCTGCTGGCGCGCTACGGCAAGCATCCGGCCGTGGTCGCCATCGGCTTCAACAACGAGATCGGCAACGGCTATATGTCGTTTTCGGAACCGGTGCGCCAGCGCTTCATCGGCTGGCTCAAGACCAAGTACGGCAGCCTCGACAAGCTGAACCACGCCTGGGCCGCGCAGCGCTGGTCGCGCACCATCAGCGACTGGGACCAGGTGCGCCTGCCCAGCGTGGCCGGTGTGGGTCCCAACGAGCGCTACCTCGACCTGCGCCGCTTCTGGTCCGACGCCACGCTGGCCGTGCTCGATGACCTTGAAGCGCTGCGCAAACGCCATGCGCCCGCCAAGCCGGCAATCTCGAACCTGTTTAGCGACGCCGGCCGGCGCGGCTTCGACTATTTGTCCACGTACCGCCGCTACACCACGCATGGCGCGTTCGGTTATTACGCCGGCAACGTGATTGCCGGCGCGTTCGAAACCATGATGATGAAGGGCGGCATGACCGCGCCCGTGTGGTTCAACGAATTCCAGGCCGGTAACTTCGGCTTTTACGGCGAAAAAGGCCGCTCGCGCATGCTGATGTATTTCGGCTTGCTCAACGGCGGCCAGGGCATGCTGGCCTGGAACTACAACAGCCACCTCGGTGGCGAGGAGCAGATCATTTTCGGCCTGATCGACCACAACGACAAGCCGTCGTGGAAGCTGGCCGAGTGGGGCGCCACGGCGCGCGAATTCCAGACCATGCAGCAACTGGGCTTTCCGCGCGAACTGAAACCCGAAGTGGCGCTGTCGTATTCTTGGGAATCGCGGCAGGCGGCCAGCCGGCAAGCCGAGGGCGTGCGCCTGAACAAGTACTACGGCACGCCGTACCGCGACCACAAGTACGGCGCCTTCTCGCCGCTGTACAACGACAACCTCGACGTCGCGGTGATCAATATCGCCCACGAAGACCTGACGCGCTACAAGCTGCTGGTGATTGCCGGCGAATACCTGATGGACCAGGCCGCCACCGACGCGGTACGCAAGTACGTGGCCCAGGGCGGCACGGTGGTGATGACCGCGCAGTCGGATAAAACCGATGGCAACAACCAGTGGCACAGCACCGATTTGCCGGGCCAACTGGCCGACGTCTTCGGCCTGACCACCCAGGCGTTTTACCAGCACACCAAGCCGCTTACCGGCACCATCGACGGCGTGCCGTTCAAGACGTCGCTTAACCTGTACGAGGTGCTGGAACCGACTACCGCGCAGGTACTGGCGCGCTTCGACCAGTTTGACCAGGGCGACCAGGGCAGCAGCGCCGGCCAGGCGCTGCCGGTCATCACGTCCAACCAGTACGGCAAGGGCAGGGCGATCTATGTTGCCACGCTGGCGCAGCCGTCGGTGCTGCAGCCACTGTACCGCCAGCTGTACCGCGAACTGGGCATCGTGCGCGGACCGGTCACGCCCGAAGGCGTGTATGCCCGCGTCGTCGATGGCCGCACGCTGTATGTCAACACCACCCGCAACCCGGTCGACGTTGCCGTCGACGGTCACAAGAACG
This sequence comes from Duganella zoogloeoides, assembly GCF_034479515.1. Classification (NCBI taxonomy): domain Bacteria; kingdom Pseudomonadati; phylum Pseudomonadota; class Betaproteobacteria; order Burkholderiales; family Oxalobacteraceae; genus Duganella; species Duganella zoogloeoides. Next base: position 3,103,561 of record NZ_CP140152.1, on the reverse strand, counting down.
GCATTCTTACCGGAAAAAGCTGGAACGCCAGGCTGCAACTGCCGCCGCTGGGCGTGGAGGTGCTGCAATGAACCAGGAAACTGTGATGAAACCTGTCGCCCGGGTGGCCAGCGCCTTGCTGCTGGTTTTGGCCTGGTCCGGCACCGCCACGCCGGCAATCGCCTGGCACGCGGCAGCGGTGGCGGTCACTGAGCCACTGACCGCCGAGCGCGGCAACCGGGCAGCCGCGGCGCCGTCCGACGGTCAGCTAGCCGCCGTGCCGAACGACGACCACGCGGCCGTGCAACTGGCGGCAGCGCAGCTGGCAGTGGTCAATGCCGAAGCCGCGTACGGCAACCTGGCACTGCCGGCCAGCCTGCACGGCGCAGCCATTTCCTGGACCTCGGACCACCCGGCGCTGGTGACCGCCAGCGGCGAGGTGACCCGGCCGCCAGGGCGCGACGCCAGCACGGTGCTGCGTGCCACGCTGCGCAAGGGCGCTGCCACGGCCAGCCGCGACGTGGCGGTGCGCGTGGTGAAAAAATTCGACAAGGCGGCCGATGCCGCTTACCTGTTCGTGCACTTCACGTTCACCGAGGAAAAAATTCACTTCAGCCTGTCGAAGGGGAACAGTGCGCTCGACTGGCGCAGCCTGAACCACGGCAAGCCGGTGTTTACGTCCACCATCGGCACGACCGGCCTGCGCGATCCGTACATCGTGCGTTCGCCCGATGGCGACACGTTTTATCTGATGGCCACCGACCTCAAATGGTTCAAAGGCGACAAGGGCCCGGACCGCAAGCGCTACATCCAGGTCTGGGAATCGCACGACCTGGTCAACTGGTCGGCCCAGCGCGACGTGCTGGTGGCGCCGCCCGAGGTGCAGAACACGTACGCGCCGGAAGCGGTGTGGGATGATTCGATCGGCGCCTACGTGGTGTTCTGGACGTCCAAGATTGGCAGCAACGATTACTTCACGCCCATGTACGCCACCACGCGCGACTTTGTCACGTTTACCGAAGCGCAAGTGTGGCAGCCCGGCGAGTGGCGCATCGATTCCACCGTCAACAAGGTGGGCGACTGGTACTACCGTTACACCAAGTCGATCGACCAGGCCCATGCCAACTGCCACGACATCGTGGCCGAGCGCTCGAAAAATCTGCGGGCGCCGCGCGCGCAGTGGCAGAAGGTGACCTCGTGCACGGGCGCGAAGGCAGGGGTGTCGGAATCGGAAGCGCCGCTGGCGTTCAAGTCCAATCCGGGCGACATCCATGGCGATTATTACTACCTGTGGATGGAGCGCTGGATTCCGAACAAGACCTATGTTGCGCTGCGTACCAGGGACGTGGCGCAACCGCAGTGGGAGCAGGTGCCGGTGAACTTCCCCGACCCGCTGCCCAAGCATGGCGCGATCCTGCCGATTACCGCTGCCGAGGCGCGGGCGCTCGACGCGGCTTACCCCTCCACAGCAGCAAAATAAGAAAGGTTGTACAAGATGATGACGATGAATCATGCGGCACGGCGCCGCGTAGCGTGGGCAGCACTGGGCGCTGCGGCACTGTGGACGCTGGCGGCCGGCGCGCATGCCGCGCCGCGCTGGATGGAAGCGCTGGACCGCGGCGCAGTGGCGGTACCGGCCAGGGAGGGCGGCAACCTCGTGACCTGGCGCTTGCTGGGCAACGACGCCCAGGCCACCGCATTCGACGTGTACCGCGACGGCAAGAAGATCACGGCCAGGCCGCTGACCGGCGGCACCAATTATGTCGACCAGGCAGGCACGCCGCAATCGATCTACGCGGTGCATGCCGTCGTGCGGGGCAAGGACGTGGGCGCCAGCAAGCCGGCCATCGTGTGGAACGAAGGCTACCTGAGCGTGCCGATCGAGCAACCGCCGGCTGGCGTCACGCCCAGCGGCGAGGCTTATCACTACACCGCGCACGAAGCCAGCGTGGCCGACCTCGACGGCGACGGCCGCTACGAAATCATCCTGAAATGGGACCCGGTCAACAGCGCCGACGCCAAGGTCACGTATGCGTCCAACGCCAGGGATAATGCCTTCGATGGCTACACCGGCCCCGCGTACCTCGACGCTTACACGCTGGACGGCAAGCGCCTGTGGCGCATCAATCTCGGAAAAAACATCCGCGCCGGCGCCCACTACACGCAATTCCAGGTGTACGACTACGACGGCGACGGCGTCGCCGAACTGGCCGTGCGCACCAGCGACGGCACCATCGACGGGACCGGCAAGGTGCTCGGCGACGCCCATGCCGACTGGCGCGAAAAGGGCGGCGAAGTGCCGTCGACCGACCGCACCGGCGGCAAGGTACTGGCCGACGGCACCATGGTGGCGCCGCTGCAGGGCCGTATCCTGAAAGGCCCGGAATTTCTCACCATCTTCGACGGCCGCACCGGCCGCGCGCTGGCCAGCGAACCGTACTGGCCGGCACGCCATCCTGAAACCGATGCGCCGACTGCAGCCCAGTTCAAGGACACCTGGGGCGACGGCTACGGCAACCGCTCCGACCGTTTCCTGGCCGGCACCGCGTACCTCGATGGCCAGCGCCCCAGCATCGTCATGGCGCGCGGCTACTACGGCCGCAGCACGCTTGCCGCCTGGGACTGGCGCGACGGCAAGCTGACCCGCCGCTGGACCTTCGACAGCGCCCAGCCGGGTAACGAAAAATTCGGCGGTCAGGGCAACCACCAGTTGAGCGTGGCGGACGTCGATGGCGACGGCAGGGATGAAATCATCTACGGCTCGATGGCAATCGACGACAACGGCAAGGGCCTGTGGAGTTCCGGCCTCAAGCATGGCGATGCGATGGCCGTGAGCGACCTCGATCCCGCCCGTCCGGGACTGGAAAAATTCGGCGCCCACGAAGAGATCAAGCACAACGGCGGCATCGGTTCGGCCATGCTGGACGCGCGCACCGGCGCAATCCTGTGGAGCACCAGGGCGGACAAGGATACGGGCCGCGCCGTCACTGCCGACATCGATCCGCGCTTCCCAGGTTCCGAGGCATGGGCCAGCAACAGCGACATCCTGTACACGGCGCAGGGCAAGCCGATCGAAGGTGTCAAGCACCCGCGCGAGCTGAGCTTCGTGATGTGGTGGGACGGCGACGACCTGCGCGAGCTGTTCGACAAGAACCGCATCACCAAGTGGGACTGGCTCACCGGCAAGTCGCACAACCTGCTGGAAGCGACCGGCGCGACGCAGACTGGCGGCACCAAGAATATCCCGACCCTGTCAGCGGACCTTTTCGGCGACTGGCGCGAGGAAGTGATCCTGCATACGCCCGACGAGAAATTCCTGCGCATCTACACCACGCCGTATCCGACCGAACGGCGGCTGGTGACCTTGATGCACGACCCGCAATACCGCGTGGCCGTGGCGTGGCAAAACACGGCGTACAACCAGCCGCCGTACCCGAGCTACTTTATCGGCCACGAAATGCAGACGCCGCCGGCACCGGATATCGTGGTGCGCAAGGCCGCACAATAAGAACGCTGCCCCGCGCACGTACGGGTCAGCTTTATCTGCAGGCGGGCCCGCGCTGGCAGCCGCGGCGGCTACAAAGCGCGACTGCGGCGCCTCGGATCGCGACGCGCGCAAAGTTGCGAAACCACCTGCGGACGGGCTATCGACGGCCCGTCTGTCCCCGGCTACCGCGCGCGATTTCAGCCGTGACCAGGCTGGCCAGTCGCGCCAGGATTTCCTTTTGCGCGGCGTCCAGCTGGCGCGGCTCGGTATCGATCACGCACAGTGAACCGAGCGCATAGCCCTGGTCGTCGGTGACCGGCGTGCCGGCATAAAAGCGGAAATGCGGCGCACCTTTGACGGCCGGGTTGTTGGCAAAGCGCGGATCGGCCTGCAAGTCCGGGAACTCCTGGAAGCCCGATTCCAGCACCGTGTAATTACAGAACGCCCAGCTGCGCGGCGTGTCTGGCATCTCCAGCCCCACCTTCGATTTGAACCACTGGCGGTCTTCGTTCAGCACGGTAATCAGTGCGACCGGCGCACCAAGGCTCAATGCGGCAATCTGCGTCAGGTGGTCCAGCGCTGCCTCGCTGGCGCTGTCGAGCAGGCCGGAGCGGTGCACGGCCAGCAGCCGGCGTGGTTCGTTGGCGGCGACCGGGAAGGGCGCCTCGCGCAGCGCGGCCGGCAGCGGTTGCACCCGCAACGGTTGCAGTTGCGTATGTCGCGTCAGTTCTTCGCCCAGATTGTCGGTGGCCGGTTGCAGGTGGATGACCGTGGCTGGAAAGTCGGGCGCTGCTTGCGGTGCGGCCGACGCGATCACGATTTGCAGCCGGCTCAACAGGGCGATACCGCGCAGCGTCGCAAGAAAATTGTCTGGCAGCGCGTGCAGGTCTTGCGCCTCGATGATCAGCACATCCGGCACGGTGGCGCCGAGCATGACGGCAGCGGTGACCGGATCGGCGGCCAGGCTGACGTCGGTGACGTCCAGCGTGGCCAGCGCGTGCGACCAGGCGCTGTGACGCCCACTTGGCGCCAGCACCAGCACCCGACGCGGCTTGACCACGATGTCGTCGCTGCGGTGCAGGACGGCGACCACGTCCTCCTCGAACATGCGGCGGTGCCCGCCCGGCGTTTTCCACGTCGGGATTACGCCACTTTCCGTCCATAGCTGGGCCGTACGCGGCGAAACGCCGAGGATTTTGGCCGCCTGCGCCGTGGTGATGATGGAACTTTTGCTGAGCGAACTTTTCATTGCCGTAAGTATAGCGCACGCCAATGCCGGTCCGACTCATCCATCCGAAACATGAGAAACAACTCGCCTAAATCGGCAAAATCGGTATAATCGGCAATATACGCAAAAATAGAAATGCGTAAATGCGCGTCGTCCACGCATTCGACGGCGTTTCAACTACTCAACCAGTTCCTCGACAATGAACAACATTCAACTCAATCAACACGATTTCGCGGCTGCCGTCCGCGCCAACCAGGCTGCGCTGCGTGGCGCCCTCGCAGCCAGTTATGACTTCATCGTTTGCGGCGCCGGTTCCTCGGGCTCGGTGGTGGCCGCGCGCCTGGCCGAAAATCCCGAAGTACGCGTGCTGCTGCTGGAGGCCGGCGGCGACGACGAAGTGGCCAGCGTGATTGAACCGGCGCAATGGCCGCTCAATCTGAACACCGAGCGCGACTGGGGTTTTGTCGCGCAACCGAACCGCCACCTGAACGGCCGCGCGATTCCGATGAACATGGGCAAGGTGCTGGGCGGCGGGTCCAGCATCAACGTCATGCTGTGGGCGCGCGGCCACCGCGCTGACTGGGATTATTTTGCTGCCGAAGCGGGAGACGCTGCGTGGAACTACGCGTCCGTGCTCAAGATTTACCAGCGCATCGAAGACTGGCACGGCCCGGCCGATCCCGAGCGCCGGGGCACTGGCGGCCCGGTGTACGTGGCCCCGGCGCACCAGCCCAAGCCGGCCGCCACCGTGATGCTCGACGCCGCGCGTTCGCTGGGCGTGCCCACCTTCGACAGCCCCAATGGCGCCATGATGGAAGGCCATGGCGGCGCAGCCATCAACGACCTGCGCATCCGCGATGGCAAGCGGCTGTCGGTGTTCCGCTCCTACACCTATCCGCGCATGGCGCAGCCCAACCTCACCGTGCTGACCGGCGCGCTGGTGTCGCGGCTCACGTTCGAGAACAACCGGGTGACCGGGGTGGAAGTGCTGCTCGATGGCGAACCGCGCTTGTTCGGCGCCGCGCGCGAGGTGGTGCTGTCGCTGGGCGCGGTCAACACGCCCAAGCTGCTGATGCAGTCCGGGATCGGGCCCGAGCAGGAACTGCGGCGCCATGGTATTCCGGTGCGCCAGCACCTGGCGGGGGTAGGGCAGAACCACCAGGACCACGTGTCGTTCGGCTGCATCTGGGAATACAAGGCGCCGCAGGAAGTGGGCAACGGCGGGTCGGAAGCCACGCTGTACTGGAAAAGCGATGCCGCGCTCGATGCGCCCGACATGCTGCACTGCCAGGTCGAATTCCCGGTGCCCAGCGCGGAAAACGCCGGCCCGCACGTGCCGCAGCACGGCTGGACCATGTTTGCCGGCCTGGCCCATCCGAAAAGCCGGGGGCAGGTGCTGCTGTCCGGTCGGCAGCCGACCGACACCGCCGTCATCCACGCCAACACGCTGGGTGACCCCGATGATGTGAAGGCAGCGCTGCGTTCGGTGGAAATGTGCCGCGAACTGGGCAATGCCGCCGCGTTCCGGCCGCTGGTCGAGCGCGAATCCATGCCCGGCCAACTGGCGCCGCAAGACATGGAAAACTGGCTGCGCAACAGCGCCGTCACCTACTGGCACCAGTCGTGCACCGCCAAGATGGGGCGCGACGAACTGTCGGTGGTGAACGCCGACCTGCAGGTGTATGGGATTGCCCGCCTGCGCATTGCCGACGCCTCGATCATGCCGCGCATTACAACCGGTAACACCATGGCGCCCTGCGTGGTGATCGGCGAGCGTGCGGCCGATCTCATCAAGGCAGATTACGGCATTTGAAACTCGGCCTGATTATCAACTTGAAGTTGAAAGAGCAGTGATCAACCACTGTTTCGCCATGCAGTCGGCACGCCTACGATGACGGTTCTCTTTCAACGTCAAGGAAAACAGCATGAACACCGACTTCGCAGGCAAACGCGTTTTGATCACCGGCGGCACCAAGGGTATGGGTGCGGCCACCCTGGCATTGATGCACGAGCGGGGCGCCGCCATCGCCACCACGGCCCGCTCCCCCGCGCCGCACCTGCCGGCCGGCGTGCACCTGATCCAGGCCGATACCGGTACCCGGGAAGGCATCGCCACCGTCATCGAGCAGGCGCAGCGCCTGCTCGGTGGCGTCGATATCCTGATCAACAACGTCGGTGGTTCCGGTGCGCCCGGGGGCGGCGCGCTGGCGCTCGATGACGATGCCTGGCAGCAGGCGCTCAACGACAACCTGCTGGCGGCAGTGCGGCTCGACCGCGCGCTGTTGCCGGCGATGGTGGCGCAGCACTACGGCGTGATCATCCATATCTCGTCGATCCAGCGCATGCTGCCGCTTTACGACTCCACGCTGGCGTACGCTGCCGCCAAGGCAGCGCTCAGCACTTACAGCAAGGGCTTGTCGAAGGAATTCGGCCCGCGCGGCGTCCGTATCAACACCGTCTCGCCAGGCTTCATCGAGACCGCGGCCGCGCAGACGTTCATCCGCCGGCTGGCCGAGCACGACCAGGTCAGCGAGGAAGAGTCGCGCCAGCGCGTGATGACGTCGCTGGGCGGAATTCCGATCGGCCGCCCCGGCAAGCCGGAAGAGGTGGCCGAACTGGTGGCGTTCCTCGCCTCGGACCGCGCTGCGGCTATCCATGGCGCCGAGCACGTGATCGACGGCGGCACCGTCCCCACCGTTTAAGCGAGCCACGCAAAATAAATTAAAAATAACTTGTGCACTATTAAATTGCGCACTATTATAAATACATAGCGCACTACTTAATTCATCCCTACTTCACTCTTACCTGAAGGAACACCATCATGAAACGCTCGCTGATCGCCGCCGCCCTGTTTGCCACCACCGCCTTCGCCAACGCTGCCGATGTACCCGCCGCCGCTGCCGACACTACCATCGTGCTGGTGCATGGCGCCTTTGCCGATGGCTCCAGCTGGGACAAGGTGATTCCCCTGCTGCACGCCAAGGGTTACAAGGTGGTGGCCGTGCAAAATCCGCTCAGCTCGCTGGCTGACGATGTCGCTGCCACCAAGCGCGTGGTCGATGCGCAAACCGGCAAGGTGGTATTGGTCGGCCACTCGTGGGGCGGCACCGTGATCACGGAAGCGGGTACCAGCGACAAGATCAAGGCGCTGGTCTATGTGGCGGCATTTGCGCCATCGGAAGGGGAGGCCAGCGGCAACCTGGGCAAGGACTACGCCGTGCCGCCTGGCGTGCCAACCCTGCAACAGGACGCCACCGGCTACCTGTGGCTGCCGGCCGACTCGGTGGCGAAAAACTTTGCCCAGGACGTGCCGGCCGCCACCGCCCGCACGATCGCCGCCACCCAGGGCCCGATTGCCGCCAAGGCCTTTGCCGACACTACCACCGTGGCAGCCTGGAAGAACAAGGCCAACTACTACATCGTGGCCGACCAGGACCGCATGATCGCGCCGGAATTGCAGCAGGCGTTCGCCAAAAAAATCAACGCAGTCACCACCACGCTGCCGACCAGCCACGTGCCGATGGTGTCGCAACCGGCCAAGGTGGCGGACGTGATCATTGCGGCTGCGCGGCGGTAATGCTAACTGGCGGTAGACGCGGCCACGGGCGGCGCCGGTGTTCGCGTGACCAGCCATATGCCGCCGCACACCAGCAGCAAGGCGGCCAGGTTTTTCCACTCGAGGATGGTTTCGTTGAGGAACAGGGCCGACAGGGCGGAGCCGAAGACGGGAACCAGGAAGGCAAAGACGCTGATTTTGCCCACCGGGTTGTATTTAAGGAGCAGGCTCCACACGGTAAACGCCACGGCGGACAGTAGCGCCAGGTACACCAGCAGCGCGGTCGATGCCGGCGTCATGGCGCCGACGGTGCCGCCGGTCACGTAGCCGCCCACCAGCAAGGCCAGGCCGCCGATGGCCAGTTGCCAGCCGGTCATCACCATCGCATCCATGTGGTTGGAAACATATTTGCCGTAGATCGACGCTGCCGACAGCACGAACGCGGCAATGACAATGAAGCCCTCGCCGAGCAGCGACGGCGGCGCTGTCAGCGGACCGCCGCCGGCATTGACCGCCAGCACGCCGGCAAAGCCCAGCAGGCAACCCACGCTCTTGCGCGGCGACAGCTTGTCGTTCCGGTACACAAAGTGCGCGAGCAGCACGCTGAAGAAGGTCGTGGTTGCATTCAGAATCGATGCGCGCACCCCGGTCGTGTAAGCGAGACCGATGTAGAAGAACACATATTGCAGTCCGGTTTGCGCGATGCCGAGGGCGGCCAGCTGGCCGAACTGGCGCCGGTCCAGCCGCAGCACGGGTTTGCGCATGCACACTGCTAGCACCAGCAGGACCACGCCGGCGAGCAGGAAGCGATAGCCGGCAAAAATGAGCTTGGATGGCACGTCGTGCCGGGCGATGCCGAGCATGTCGTATCCGCTCTTGATCGCCGGGAAGGAACTGCCCCACAAGATGCAGCAGAGGGTAGCCAGAGCCAGCACCATTGCCGGGTTGGAGAAAAACTGTGGGCCGTACGGTGATGCTGCTTTGCTCATTCGATTGCTTGTTGAACGGTGACGAAAGCGTGCGATGATACGTTAGATTCGCTTGTTCCGTATCTGGTCGGCCTGCTATCGCTGGTTCAAGCCCGACAATTCCAGCATGGCCCCAAGTCCATTCCGCCCAGAACTCCGTTAAGATAACGCCACTCGACAAATAAGGGCAGGGCGCTGATGGACCAGGACGCGGAACACACTCTCACCTCGCTGCTGTCGTCGCTGACGGGCAGTGCGCAGCGCATGCTGACGTTCACGGTGCTGTGGCACCCGGAGCTGGCGCGCGTGGGCGAGCAGGCGTTTGCCAGTCCGGGTTCGCGCCAGATCGCCCTCAACCGTTTCGCGCCGCTGTTCGGCCGTCCCGGCGGCACGCCGCTGGGCCTGGGCGACCGCCGCATCGCCCGTGATCCCGTCATGCTGCTGCGCGACGCCGCCGACCAGGTCACCATCGTCACGCCGCAAAGCCGCATGAGCATCGGTGTCGATGGCGAGACGCTGGCGGGCGGGGCCACGCTTTCAATGGCGGCGGTCGAACGCGGCGTGGTGCTGGCCCTCGGCGGCTGCGTTTTGCTGTGCATGCACTGGAGCGACCAGTTGCCACGCCTGAACAGCAGCAAGACCTTGCTCGGCGTGAGCGGCGCGGTGCTGCGCCTGCACGAATCGATCCGGCAGGCGGCCGGCACCTTGCTGCCCGTACTGCTGCTCGGTGAAACCGGTACCGGCAAGGAACTGGTGGCGCAAGCCATCCACGCCGGCAGTCCGCGCCGCGACCGCCCGCTGGTGGCGGTCAACATGGCCACCTTGAGCGAGACGCTGGCCGCAGCCGACATGTTCGGCGCTGTCAAGGGCGCCTATACCGGCGCCGACAGCGCGCGGCGCGGCTGGTTTGCCGAAGCGGGCGACGGCAGCCTGTTCCTGGACGAAATTGGCGACACCCCCGGCACGGTCCAGCCGATGCTGCTGCGGGTGCTGGAAACCGGCACCTACCGGCCGCTGGGCGCCGCTGCCGACGTCAGGAGCGGTGCGCGCGTGATCGCCGCCACCGACCAGGACCTCGGACACGGATACAACCAGGCGCTGTTGCGCCGCCTCGAGGGGTTCGTGATCCACCTGCCGCCGTTGCGGGCGCGGCGCGAAGATATCGGCCTGCTGATCCGCCACTTCATCATGCAGTGGGAAAACGCCGGCAACGCGCCGGCGGAGCTGCCGACCACGCTGATCGACGCGCTGTGCCGCTACGATTGGCCCGGCAATGTGCGCCAACTGGCGATGGTGGTGCGGCGGGCGCTGATTGCGGCCGTGGACGGGCCTGCCCCCGCGTTCGAGGTATTGGTGCCGGAAGTGGAGCAGCCGCCACAGCCTTCGAATGTCGCCGGGCGTCTGCCAGTCGGTGGCGTAGCGCCCGACGATGCGGTGCGCAAGGTCACGCGGCGCGCCAAGCTGTCCGAGCTCGATCACGATGCCGTACTCGCTGCGCTGGAAGATAATGGCTGGCAGGTGGGCGCGGCGGCGCTGGCGCTGGGCGTGTCGCGGCCGTCCATGTACAAGTTGATCGACGATCATCCGGACATTCGCCCGGCGGTGGCGATTCCGCTGGCCGAACTGCAAAGCGCGGTCGGCGCCTGCGGCGACGACGTGGTGCTGTGCGCGCAGATGCTGAAAACGCCGAGTGAAGCATTGAGGCGGCACCTGCGCGGGGTAGGGCTGCTCGCTTAGGGGAAGCGGGGCAGCGTTGGCATGGTGCCGACGCCGCCGACCTCGGCCTCGGGATCGAAACTGAACACCCGCACTTCATCGACTTCGCCGACGCCGCGCACGATGCGTACGGTCAGTACCATGGACAGTTCCCACAGGCCCGGGCTGTAAGCAACGTCGAGCGTTTGTTTCCAGTTCTGCGTCAGCTCGAAGTAATTCTCTTCGTCGACGGTGATGTGGGTCGAGAAGTCCAGCGCCAGCGGGTAGCTCGCGCTCAGCGCTTGCGAGAACGGCGATGGGGGCGCGTACTCGGTGCGCACGCCCTTGTCGCGGCGCACCACTTGCGGCTTGGTGATGATGGTGCAATCGAGGATCTGGAACGACACGAAACCAGGTTTTTTATCGACCTTGTCGCCGCCGCCGACCACCTGTACCGTGACCTGCTCCCCAGCTTTGAAATACAGTGCGTTGGCGTAGCCGCCACGGCGCGGGTTGGGATCGGGTTCCGGCGGGAACAGCGGATCGGGCAGCAGGCGGTAGGACAGCTGGCCGGATTGCTGATCGACATCGAAGCGGACTTCAAGTATCAGCCGCGCTGGTGGTTGTGGAATGGTCGGGGTATCGCTCATCGTAGTTTTTCCTCAATGGTGGTGGTGTAACGGGGATCGCGCCGCAGCGCGATAAGGTCGGGCTCCGCCTCGAGCAGCTTGAGTGGGTAGCCCAATTGCCTGGCACGGGCGAGATGGGCGAGCGCCTGGTCGCGCCGGCCCGTGAGTTCGTTGGCGATGGCGGCGCGGAAGCGCACATCCGGACTGTCCGGTTCCTGGCGCAGGCTGCGGTCGATCCAGGTCAGTGCCGCAGCATCCCTCACTCGCGCGGCGTACAGGCCCATGCGGCTGAGGTAGGCGCCATTGGCGGGATGCCGCTCGACCAGGGGCGCCAACAGGCGCGCGGCGCGCTGGTAAGCGTTGCGCGCTTCTTCCGCACGGCCTGGTATCCAGTTCAGGCTATCGGCCAGGTTGGCCCATTTCAGGTAGTCGTTGGGACTGCCACGTGCGCTCGAGACGGCGTGTTCGAAAGCGCGCGCCGCCCCGGTGTAGTCGCCGCGCGTGAACAACGCGTTGCCCAGGTTGGTGTACAGCGCGCCGCTCGGGCGCACGCGCAGCCCCTGTTGCAGTACATGCAGCGCCTCATCAAGGCGGTCCTGGCGCATCAGTGCTGCGCTGAGGTTGGCGTACGCGCGCATGCCGTCCGGTTCCAGTTGCAAGCTGGTGCGAAACGCTTGCTCGGCGCGTGCGTAGTCGCCGCGCCGGTAGTGCATCGTGCCTTCGATGTCTGGAAACATGCGTTGCTTCGGCAGCTTTTTCCTGGCCATTTCCAGCAGCGCGCCCAGCGGCTCGTACCGTCGCAGGTCCAGCAATATATTGAGCTTGGCGTTCAGCGCTTGCAGATCGAGGGGATCGAGCGCCAGCGCGCGGTCGGCGGCGGCCAGTGCCGCTTCCTTGTCGCCGCCCAATGCCAGCGACCAGGCTTGCGCCACGTGCGCCAGCGCCAGGTGGTCGTCCTGCCTGAGCGCGGCCTGCGCGCCGGCTTTGGCAAAGCGCAGCCAGTTGTCATCGCGGCCGTCGCCAACGTAGCGCAGGCTGTAGGCGATCGAAGCGCCTGCGGCCGCGCCCGCATGATTCGGATTGCGTTCGAGGATGGTGTTAAAGCTCAGTAACGCTTGCTCCAGCGCACCATCGCGGTCGCCGTGGGCCAGTTTTTCCAGGCCGCTTTCCATGGCACGCGCCTCGGAATAGGGCGTCAGCGCGACGCCCAGGCGATCAAGCGGCAGCGATGGCCAGGCCAGTACCGTGGCCGCGACCGTGCCAGCCACCAGTATTGCAGCCGTCGGCCAGCGCCAACGTTGCCAGACCGGCCGGACCGGTGCGGCTGGCGCCGGCGCGAGGGCGAGCTCGTGATGTGCCGTGGTCGCCGGAAGCAGTTGCGACGTGGCGGCAGACAGCGGCTGCGCCATCTGCGGCGCTGACGGCTCGGTGATCGCCGGCGATGCGGGCTGCAATGCCGGCTGCAAAGTCAGCGCTGCCGGTGGCGCGCCATCGGCGCTGCGCAGCACCGCGATGCGTTCGCGCACGGCGTCCATTGTCGGCAGCCGCCGCGCCGGATCGTGCGCCGTCATGCGCCGCACCAGTTCGACCAGCGAACGGTCGGTGCTGGCCGGGAACGGCCAGCTTTCCGAAGTGGTATGCACATGGGCGGCGGCCAGGGCCAGTCCGTTGAGCGTGGCGAACGGCCGTTCGCCGACCAGGAACTCGTACAGCACCACGCCCAGTGCATAGATGTCGCTGCCGCGGCTGAGCGGGCAGCCCATCAGGCGTTCGGGCGCGGTATAGGCCACGGTGGCGCCATCGTCCTGGCCGGCGGTGAGATCGGTGGCCAGCGGATCGACCTTGCGCGCCAGGCCGAAATCGAGGATGCGCACCGCGCCCGAAGGCTCGAGCATCAGATTGGTCGGTTTCAGATCGCCGTGGATCAGGCCCGCGCCATGCGCTTCGGCCATGGCGTCGGCCACCTGGTCGATGATAGCGAGCGCCAACTCCACGTCGGGCGCCGCGCTGCCGATGTGCGCACTCAGGGTGGTACCGGGCACCAGTTCCATCACGATGCCCTGGATGTCGTTGCACTCCTGGAAAGCGAAGATCTTGACGAAGGCGCGGTGCCGCAGCGATGCCGCGCGGCGTGCTTCGTCGATCAGGGTATCGGGGCTGGCGTGGTGGTTGGCCGTCTTCAGGCACTTGAGGGCCACAGTTCGTTGCAGCGCCGGGTCCCACGCCCGGTACACGCGGCCGAAGCCGCCTTCGCCCAGGCTACCACGCAGCTCGTAGTCGCCGAACCGGTCCAACACCGCAGCTGAAATTTCTACCGAAATCATCGCAAACTCCTGTGACCGGGGGCGAGGGAAAGACTTGCCAAATGCATTAATGATTATCAATTGGCAATTGCTTGAAGTCAATGTTTAATTGTAACAATTGCGCTACGCGTTGCCATCTGGCGCCGGACTTATTTCAGCGCGGTTTGACATGTAAAAAGCGGTTGTTGACATGTAAAAAAGCGCTGGCATCGCGGGTTGGAATCGCCATAAATGGCTTGCTGGGCGGTAGTCGGAGGTGGCACGGTGCTTGCGAATATATGCAGCCATTACCGGTGTTTTTTTCTCAGGAGGTTCTATGGCTGCACGCGCATGCAACGACGCGGGTATCGCGTTGATCAAGCAATTCGAAGGGGCGGGGGGCTGGGATGCCACGGCACAGGTCTTCCGTCCGTATGCCGATCCCATCGAGATCTGGACCATCGGCTGGGGCCACGAAATCACCGTCAACCACGAGCCGCTCAAGGGCCAGGCATGCGGTGCGCAGGCCGATCAGCTCTATCCCGGCGGACTGTGCGTGGCCGACGCCACCAGCCTGTTGCAGGATGATGTGAGCGCGACCTGCGCGGAGGTGCAGGGTTTGCTCAAGGTATCCGTCAACGACAACCAGTTTGCCGCGCTGGTCAGTTTTACCTACAACCTCGGCGTGGAAAATCTTGCGACTTCGACCCTGCTCAAGTTGTTGAACCAGGGCGACGTAGCAGGCGCGGCACAGCAATTCAAGCTGTGGGACCACGCCGGCGGTGTGGTGATGCCGGGGCTGGTCAAGCGCCGCCAGGCGGAGACAAATTTATTTCTTTTGCCGGTGGCATGACCTTTGCAGTAGAGCGCTGGCGGCACCGGTCCGGAACGGCGCCGCTGATGCAAATACCAACGCAAACCCAAAACTGAAAAGGGAAACAAGAAGATGGATTCCAATTTGTTATCGATGGCGCAGCAGTTCTCCGGACTGCCGATGGACGCGCTGATCGGCGGCCCGCTCAATGCCGCCGCCCGGGCCAACTCCGCCATGGCGCTGACCCAGACAAAATTCATGCTCGATACCTGCTTCAACCTGCAGCCGGTCGCGGCCACGGCGGAAGTCAAAGGCGTACCGGCGGTGGTCGATGCCCACGGCGTGGTGACGACGGCGGAAGTGGTCGGCAAACCGGCAATGGCGGCGTACAACAATTACTCGCCGATCATGGTGGTGATGTCGCTCACGCGTGGCGTGGTCACGCCGGGCTCTCCCGCAGTGCTGGGCCCCGACGGAAAAACCATCGTGGTACCCGCCACCGCCACCAGCTTGCAGTCGCTGACCACGCAGTTCAACCTGCCTTTGCTGACCATCGTCCCGCTCAATTCGCTGGCCGTGGACACGGTCGACATCAACTTCGAAATGGAAGTGAACTCGAGCTTCTCCGAAGAACAGTCGGACCAGAAGTCGTCGGAAAGCAAGGGTGAAGGCAGCTTCGAAGCCAAGGTGGGCTGGGGGCCGGTGTCGGTCACCATCCGCGGTAGCGCCAGTTACGATTCGAAAGATTCGTCGACGCATAACACCCACTACCAGAAGAGCAACTCGGCGAAATACACGGTGGCGGTCCACGCGGCCCAGTTGCCGTTGCCGCAGGGCGTGAACACCATCATCGAGGCGTTCACCCAGTCGATCTCGCCGATCACGCTGGATGCGCCTGCTGCGCCCAAATCGTAAGCGCTCCCGTTGTGGCCGGCCCTTGACCGGGGCCGGCCTGTTTAACCCACTTCGCCACCGTGCGTGAACTTATGGCCGACTCCGGAAAAAAAACGTTCAAACCCAACTTCAGCAAGGAACTCGATATCGAAGCCATGATCAGCGCCCCGCTGGTCGCAGCGTCGAAAGCCAACGCGGTGATGGTGACCGGGCAAACCAGGTTCCTGCTGGAGTACTGCTTTACCAAAGACCAGAACGACGTTTATGCGCCGATCATGATCGTGATGTCCATGACCAGGGGCGTGGTCGATGAGGCAGCGGACGATGGCGAGCCGGGCCAGGTGAAGATGGTGGAGCTCAATTTTTCGATGCCGCTGCTGTGCATCATCCCGATCAACTCGCTGGCAGTGGACAAGGTCAGCATCGATTTCGATATGGAAATCACGTCCACGATACCGAAGAAGGCTGTTGCCGCCAACGGCACCGATAACAAGGTAACCGATCACCGCGCCAAATTGAATGGAAAAATCGCACGGTCATCGCAAGGTGGCAAGGGGGCGGACCAGCGCAGCAATTTGAAGGTGAGCCTGAATGCCAGCCCGCTGCCATTACCAACCGGCGTGCTGACCATTCTCGATCTGTACACCAAGGCCATCCAGCCCGTTGCCGTTCCCACTTCCGCTCCCGCTTCCGCGTCGGCTAACAGAAACCCAACTATTTCAAACAAATCATGATCAATTCCGAACAGTCCATCCCGTGCCCTGTGTGCAATAACAAGATTCCCTTCAATACCCACCAGTTGCTGCTTGGCGTGCAGTTCATCTGTTCGCAATGCAGTGCCGCGATCGGGCTGGCGGTGGAAAGCAAGCCTCTGGTAGCGAACGCCATGGAAAAACTGGAACAAGTGAAACGACGGGGGTAACACCGATGATCAGCCTGAAATCATTCATAGCCGCAATCCACGCAGCCCTGGTCGGTGCGAGCGATGCGCTGATGGATGCGAATACCAAGATCCTCGATAAATATTTCATCGAGGTGCCCGCCGACCCTGCAACAGGCAGCCAGCCGGGCGACCAGAAGACCCTGGTGCCGCGCACGGTCACGCTGGAATATCCGCACCTGAACGAGGCCGGCCAGCTCGAGAACCTGGAAGTGGCGGTCCCGCTGGTCACCCTGGTGCCGTTCACGATGGCCAAGGTGGAAACGGCCAGGTTCACGGCCAGCTTCGAGATGGAAATCGTCGGGGGCGAGTTGCAGTTGAATTTTCCGGGCGGCCAGAACGGGGGGCTGTTCAAAAAGAAGCCCAAGACCGGCACCCTCGACATCACGCTGTCACCGCAGGAAACGCCAGAAGGTTTGCGCCTGCTGGTGGAGGGGTATGAAGCGATCTTGAAACGACAGATATCTTGATAAACTCAAAGGAAAACACATGAGCAACAATGGTAACAATGCGCAGTACTCGATCCACCCGGCCATCGGTATCGGTCGCGTCGGTAACAGCCTCGATTCGTTCTACCTGGCGCCGGAAACCACCGGCGGCCTGCCGTTCGAAGCCGACGCCAACGGCAATCCCGTCCTCCAGAACAACCAGCCGGTCACCGTCAGCCAGTTCAAGGACAGCCTCGGTCGCGTGCGCCGCCAGGCTGCCAAGTTCCAGATCTACCGCAACCTGCCTGACCAGGCGCCCGTTGCCATTGCGCTCGACGATCCGGCCATCGCCAAGATCGAATGGAAAGTCCACGTCGCCAACAAGAAGGCGGCCTGGTGGAACTACGTGCCACTGCTGGGCGACCTGATGTTCGGCCAGAACAACAGCTACGAAACCTGGACCAATACGCCGGAAGCGTGGGGCTTGAGCCAGCAGAACTGGATCGGTTTGCGCAATCCCACCGTTACCGGCACCGACCGCCAGAAGCTGATCGTCGATCCGGGTCCGCGCGTGCTGGCGGGAGTGCAGCAAATCGCCCACTTCGACGCCCAGGGCGCCGGTAATTATCCGCACGTGTCGTTCCCGGATGCCAATGTCGTCACCCAGGGCCTGCCGGTGCGCACGCTCGGCGAAATGCGCACGGACAGCGCCGGCAACCTGCTGGTGATCGGCGCCTATGGCCGCGCCGGCGGCATCGATCCCATCACCGGCTTCGGCGGCGGCGACACCTGGAACGATGACATCGCGGACGGCCCGGTCACTGCCACCGTGTATTTCAGGGACGGCAGCGCACCGGTCGAACTGAAAGCCTGGGTAGTGATCGGCTCGCCGAAGTTCGCGCCCGAACTGGTCAATATCTCGACCTGGGACGACGTGGTGGCCGACCTGTCGATCAAGTTCAAGGGTGCGTTACCTGCCGCCTACGATGCGGCCCGGTGGGCGGCCACCGACGGCTGGAACCCAGACTACGTGGTCAACTTCGAGCAGGACATCCGGCCGTTCCTCGAGCGCATGGGCGACTACCAGTGGGTGGCCACGGTGCCGGCCATGACCGCGTTCATTCGCCCGGCCTTCGACGTGGCCGATGCGTCGGACCACAACCGCGCCAACCGCGAAAAATTCCTCAGCTATTTCCGCAAGCCGTCGAAGATCAAGCAGGCTTCTTTGACGCAGCCACCGGGCTTCTCGGGCGGGCAGGGCAACCAGTTGTTCAGCGGCAATACGCAGTCCGACCCGGCTGCCGGCATTCCGCTGATGCCGCTCAATTCCGGTACCAACTCGGTCCGCAACAACATCATCAGCAAGTTCTCGGTGCTGACCGATACCCAGTATTTCGCCCTTCAACAATGGGCTGCCGGCAAGTTTTCTCCCACCGCGCCGGGCCTGGCGCTTGCCGGCATCGCCGCGCTCGATCGCGCCGCCATCGGCAACTGCGTGGGCGAGCCGATGTGCCCCGGCATCGAGGTGACCTGGAGCGTGCGCAACCCGGTGATTTACGAGCGTCCGTACGCGATCTTGCACCGCGCCGATGCCGATTATGAAAAGAACGGCCTGTCGCCCGGTCGCGACGAGTGCGAACCGATCGACTGGAACAACCCGACCGTCGGCAGCGGTTGCGAGCCGGGCGACCTTACCAAGCGCATGGCAATTCCGTGGCAGGCGGACTTCTACGACTGCTCGGTGCAGATGATCAATTTCGACAACCCGGACCTGGTGAAAAATCCCGCTACGTCGATCCCGGTGCCGCCGACATACTACGCGTACTGGTGGCCGCCGCAAAGCCCGTGGAACGTCATCAGCGGCGCCACCACCAGGGAAGAGCAGCTGGTAGCTGGCGTGCCGGCCGGCATGCAGGTGATGTACAGCCGTGGCATGAACAGCTTCTCGCAAATGATCAGCTCATGGCAATACCTGGGCTTCGTGGTCAACCAGAACAAGGACGCGGATGCCGGCCGCCTGTACCCGTACTTTGTCGAGAAGGAACGCAACCACGATAAATTCGTCGTGGCCAGCGTGGGCGTGGGCAATGCCAGCAGCTTCATCACCGGCGACGACTCGAATTATCTGCCCGCCTGGTTCCTGAAGGACGAGGACCCGCAGTCGCCGAAGGAGAAGCTGCAGGCACTGCAAGCCAGCGTGGCAAGCAGCAACGGGGCGCAGGCGTCGCAGCATGACGTGCCGCAGAAAATCGTTGCTGCCGGCCGTCGTCGTTACGGGCACTAGGATGGATGCGCCGCTTGATTACGACGTGGTGGTGATCGGCGGCGGTGCCGCCGGCACTGCTGCCGCGCTGGCGCTGTCCCGCTACACGCGCCTGCGGGTGGCGCTGGTCGAGCGGCGCCTGTTCGAGGACTTCCGGGCCGGAGAATCGGTCTCGGCATCGCTGTTGTCGCTGCTCGATTACCTGGGCGTGCCGCGCGCGGCGCTGGCGGGGGCGCAACTGCCCACGTATTCGCACGCGGCAGCGTGGGGCAGCGGTGCCCTGGTGATGCGCGAGACCATTTTCAGCAGCCAGGGCAATACCTTGCAGCTGGACCGCAGGCGCTACGACACCATTCTGCTCGACCAGGCAGCCAGGGCCGGGGTGGCGCTGTACCGGCCCGCCGAGGTCGTTCAGCTTGCGCATGGCGAGGCATGGCGCCTGCAACTGCTGGTCGGCGGCAAGGCGCTCGACCTGTCGGCGCGCTACCTGGTCGATTGCAGCGGCAAGAGTGCGCTGGTGGTCAAAAAGCGCGGGCGCCCCGTGCATACCGAGGATGGCCTGGTGGCGCTGTACGGCTACTACGACCTGGGCGCCCCCACGTTCCTGCCGCAACAGACGCTGGTGGAAACCACGGAACACGGCTGGTATTACGTCACGCCACTGCCGGGCGACAAGGTGGCGGTAGCCTTCATCACCGACACCGACATCCTCAAGCGCCTCGCGCTCAACGAGGCAGACAACTGGCGCGCACAGGGACTGGCAACGCCGCACGTGGGCCGGATCATGGCGCGCCTACCGGCGCCGGCAGCCATGCGCCACTACGCCATCCACAGCCGCGTGGCTTCGCTGCCCGACAGCGAGAACTGGACCGCCGCCGGCGATGCGGCCGTGTGTTTCGATCCGATTTCATCGATGGGCATCGGCCAGGCGGTGAGCGCCGGCATCCACGCTGCGCGGGTGGCCGAAGCGACCCTGCTGGGCGACACCAGCATGGCCCGCCAATACAACCGCTCGCTGTTCGACAACTTCGAAACCTATCTGCACATGCGCCAAGGCTATTACGCGGCCGAGCAGCGGTGGCCGGACGCGCCGTTCTGGCAGCGCCGCAGCAAGCGCCAAACGCGCTGATTGCGCTGCACTGAAAGTGAATTGAAAGCTTCAGGCACTTATAGTATTCACGTCGCTGATGTTACATATGCGAGAAAACTATAACCCCGGTGTGGTTGCCGGAGACGAAATGCCTGGAGGAAATCAAATGTTGACCGTGCTTGCTTATTCGATGGTCGTGGTGTTTATGTTCTTGATCATGACCAAGCGCCTGCCGGCGCTGGTCGCGCTGATCCTGGTGCCGATCATCTTTGGCGTGATCGGCGGCTTTGCCCCCGAGCTCGGCCCGATGATGCTGGCCGGGATCAAGCAACTGGCGCCGACCGGCGTCATGCTGATGTTTGCCATCCTGTACTTCGGCGTCATGATCGATGCGGGCCTGTTCGATCCGGTCGTCAAGCTGATCCTCAAGCTGGTCAAGGGCGACCCGATGAAAATCGTGGTCGGCACGGCCGCGCTGACGATGATCGTCTCGCTCGACGGCGACGGCGCCACCACCTACATGATCACCGTCTCGGCCATGCTGCCGCTGTACCAGCGCCTCGGCATGAGCCGCCTGGTGATGGCCTGCGTGATCATGCTGGCTGGCGGCGTGTTCAACATCCTGCCATGGGGAGGGCCGACCGCTCGCGCTGCCAGCGCCCTGGGCGTAGACGTCGGCCACATCTTCGTGCCGATGATCCCGGCCATGATCGCCGGCGTATGCTGGGTGCTGTTCGTGGCCTATATGCTGGGCCGCAAGGAACGCAAGCGTCTTGGCGTGGTGGAGTTGCAGCCGCTGCAATCGAAAGCGGCCAAGGCCGCCCAGGCGGCCCAGGAAGAGCTGGACGCCGCGCTGGTTCCGCAAAAGGCTTACGCCGGTTTCGAACAGCCGCGCCAGGTGAACGCCGCCATGAGCGGTTACACGCCGGCCGCTGGCGCCACCCAGTTCGGTCACAGCGACGGCGCCCGTTTCGTGGGCCGCCGCGCCGGCGCCGACCGCAAGGTCGTGCACCTGAACTGCCCGCCGGAAGTCGAGAACTGCGACGACATCAAGGTCGGCGATCCGAAGACCGCGCGTCCCAAGCTGATCTGGGTGAATTTTGGGCTGACCCTGGCGCTGATGGTAATGCTGGTGCTGGCCGTGCTGCCGCTGCCGGTGCTGTTCATGATCGCGTTTGCGATTGCCATCATGATCAACTACCCGAACATGGAAGAGCAAAAGGAGCGCATCGCCGCCCATGCCGGCAATGTGCTGCCGGTGGTGTCGCTGATCTTCGCGGCCGGTATTTTCGTCGGCATCCTGCAAGGCACCAAGATGGTCGATGCGATTGCCGCCAGCGTGATCTATGCAATTCCCGAGTGGATGGGCCCGCACCTGGCCATCGTCACCGGCCTGCTCAGCATTCCGTTCACGTTCTTCATCTCGAACGACGCGTTTTACTTCGGCATCGTGCCGATCCTGGCCAAGGCCGCTGCCGTGTACGGCATCACCGGCGCCGAAATCGGCCGCGCTTCGATCATCGGCCAGCCGGTGCACTTGCTCAGCCCGCTGGTGGCCTCGACCTACCTGCTGGTGGGCATGGCGAAGGTGGAGTTCGGCGATCACCAGCGCTATACCTTGCTGTGGGCCATCTCGGCGTCGCTGGTGATGCTGGTGGCGGCGCTGGTGTGCGGTGTGATTCCGTTCATGGGCGTTGCCAGCTAGGCCGTACTGGTAAAATAGCGAATGTCAGCGTATTGAAGGCCGACCTGTTGTCGGCCTTCTTATTTTCATAGGTATTCATGGCAGTCAAATCTCCCTGCACCGGCGTGTGCGAATTCGAAGGCCGCACCGGCTATTGCGGGGAATGCCTGCGCACGCTGGACGAGGCGCGGTCGTGGAAGAAAATGACCGACCACAAGCGGCACCAGATCATCAACGACAAGCCGCGCCGCATCCAGAAGCTGGCCAAGGCCACCGCCGCCTGAGTTTATTTCCCCAGCAAGCGCAGCGATTCTTCCCAGTTGCCCCGCCACGCGTGCAGGAAATCGTGCGATGTGAAGGCCCGCTTCAAGGGGCCGATCGGTGCGCGGTACACATCGTGCAGGCCCAGGGCCAGCGTGACCGGATTCCACACCGCGTTGCGCTTCGATTTTTTGGCGCTTGCCTTGACGCGGGCGCCATCGTCGCCAAAAATGCCGATCGCTTCGTCGAGCGCCTGGTCCAGGTTCAATTTCACCAGCGCGCCAAACGCGTGCAGCACTTCGGCCTTGCTGATGCCTGCCTGGGTTTCGGTCGTGGCGAGTTTCTGCTTTTCCTCCTGTGCCGCCTGCACTTCCTGTTTCAGCTTGCCCACCAGCCGTTCCAGGTCGCGCTTTTGAAAGCGCAGCTGGTCGAGCGACCGCGTAAAGCCTGGCGCCGGCAGCCGCACCGGCAGCTTGTAGGCGTCCTTGGTCATGGTGATCAAAATGTCCGCACTGCCGGCGGCCAGGCGGGCGACATCGTCTGCAAAATAAATCGGCGCGGCATAGCCGCCATTGGCATCGCCGAACAGGTCGGGATAAGCGGCATCGTAGTCGAGCCAGACCACCGGGATCAAGGCGCTGTCGAGTATGCGCGCCAGGGTCCACGGCGTGCCGGTCTGTTGTTCGAGCCAGGCGCAGGCTTCGGCGGTGGTGGCCCGGAAGGGCAGATCAGGCGTGCTCATGGTATCTCTCGGCTATGCGGTGGCGCGCAGAATATCACGCGTGCATCAAAAGCACGAATTCTGGGTAAACCGCTTGCCCACGGCGCGTACCAGGCCGGTGGCGGGGTCGATGTTGAATACCACGTAGCGGCGTTGCGGGCAGACCAGTTCAAGTGACTTTTTGCTGCACTCGAGCACGTCGGTCTTGCGCACGCCATCGTTGGTCGATACCGACACGTCCCGGTCGATGTACCGGCTGCATTCGAAACCCTGTTCCGTGGCCACTTTTCTGGCCGCGTCCATGGTCAGGCCGACCGCGTGCAGCTTTTCCACTTCTTCGGCCAGGGTGGCGTCGGAGACGCGGGTGAGGGCGCAGCCGCCCAGCGCCGAGCAGGCCAGCAACGGTAATATCCATCGTAACGTCGGTAACATCGATTCTTTCCTGGCTATAGAGCAACGCAGTGTACCGTGGAACATGGTCCGCACCGTTCGCCGCCGTACTGTGCGGTGCAGCGCTTTGTGCGATAGTGGCACGATGGATACCAAACAACTCCCCCGTACCGATGCCCGCCAGGCATCGATCGTCCGCCAGGGCCTGGAATGGGCCCGTACGTATGGCCAGCGCAGCGCCGCCGCCTTTCTGCTGGTGCGCAAGGTGCCGCGCCCGGTGGTCGAGCGCATACTCGCTGCCGCCATCCGCAAAGAAGACCGCGCACGATGACGTTCGCGCTGGTGGTTGAACCCGGGGCGCTCGAGCAAATGCGCAGCTTCAACCGCAAGCTGGCATGGGCGCCGCGTTTCAAGATCAGCAACCGCGTGATGCCGTTCGTGATCCAGTCGCTGTTGCGGCTGTCCCAGTGCGTGCCCGATGTGCGCACGATACGGTCCGGCGCGCGTATTTCGCAGCTCATGGCGCAGGCCGATGGACTGCGGGTGCCGGTGCGGGTATTGCGAGGAAACAGGCCGCCGCGCGCGGTGATACTGGATTTTCACGGCGGCGGCTGGGCGATCGGCAATGCGCAGATGAACGACCAGCTTAACGCCGAACTGATCGCGGCGTGCGATGTGGCGGTGGTGTCGGTCGATTACCGGCTGGCGACCAACACGCCGCTGGCGGCCATCATGGACGATTGCCTGGCGGCCGCACGCTGGCTGCTCGATGGCGGGCTGCCGGAATATGACGGGCTACCGGTGTATATGCTTGGCGAATCGGCCGGCGGCCACCTGGCGGCAGCCACGCTGCTGCAATTGCAGCGCTGGCCGGCGCTGCTGCGCCGTATCGATGGCGCCATCTTGTACTACGGCGTGTATGACCTGGCCGGTACGCCCAGCGTGCACGCGGCGGGCGCCGAGACGCTGGTGCTGCACGGCCCCTCGATGGCTGCGTCGCTGCGCCTGATCACGCCCGGTCTGACCGACGACCAGCGCCGCGCCGCGCCGGCTTCGCCCCTGTATGGCGACCTGGCCGGCCTGCCGCCGGCAATCATGTTTGCCGGCGAGCGCGATCCACTGCTTGACGATACCGCCCTGATGGCGGCGCGCTGGAGCGCCGTGACAGACGTCGAATGCCACGTGGTGCCCGAGGCGCCGCATGGTTTCATCCGCTTTCCGGTGCGCATCGCTGCGCAGGTACGCAGCCGTGTCCACGCATGGATCAACGGTCGCGTGCAGTTGGCGAAAACGATCAGTGTGCCGGATGGCACGCCTCCACTATAGGAGAGGCGAAACGCCGCAACGCTCCGCTACACTCGTTTCATTCTGAATGTTCACCGAGGAGAGACAGCCATGAGCGGTACCGCAGCGGATTACCTGGCAGGCACGCTGGCCCAGGCGGGTGTCAAGCGTATCTATGGCGTGGTGGGCGATTCGCTCAACGGCCTGACCGACTCGCTGCGCCGGCAGGACAAGATCGACTGGGTGCACATGCGCCACGAAGAAGGCGCCGCCTTTGCGGCCGGCGCCGAAGCCCATCTGACCGGCGAACTGGCCGTGTGCGCAGGCAGCTGCGGGCCCGGCAACCTGCACCTGATCAACGGCCTGTTCGACTGCCAGCGCAGTGGCGTGCCGGTGCTGGCGATTGCCGCCCATATCCCGAGCGCGGAAATCGGGATCGACTATTTCCAGTCCACCCACCCCGAAAGCCTGTTCCGGGAGTGCAGCCATTACGTCGAGCTGGTGTCCCATCCGGCGCAGCTGCCGCAGATTTTGCACCGCGCCATGCGCATCGCGGTAGCCAAGCGCGGCGTGGCCGTGGTGGTCATCCCCGGCGATATCGCCACCCAGCGCCTGCATGCCGAGCCGCCACCATGGCTGCTGCCCACCGCGCCGGCGATCCTGCCGCCGCCCGCCGACGTGGCGCAACTGGCCACCATCCTCAACGAATCCGAGCGCGTGGCCCTGTTCTGCGGTGCCGGTTGTGCAAGCGCCCATGCGCAGGTGATCGAACTGGCGCGCACGCTGCAAGCACCCATTGTCCACACGCTGCGCGGCAAGGAACACATCGAATACGACAATCCTTACGACGTGGGCATGACCGGCCTGGTGGGTTTTGCGTCCGGCTACAAGGCCATGAAAGGTTGCGATACGCTGGTGGTGCTGGGGGCGGACTTCCCGTACCGCCAGTTCTTCCCCGAGCATGCGCGCATCGTGCAAATCGACGTGCGGCCCGAGGCGCTGGGCAACCGCTGCCCGCTCACGATGGGCCTGCTGGGCGGCGTCAGGGAGACCTTGACCGCGCTGCTGCCCCTGCTCGAGGCCAAAACCGACGACAGCTTCCTGGCCAGCGCCCGGCAAGACTACATTGCCGCCCGCAAGGACCTCGACCAGCTGGCCGCGCTCGATGACGGCACCCGCCACATTCATCCGCAAGCGGTCACCCGCATCGTCAGCGAACTGGCGCATGATGACGCCATCTTCACCTGCGATGTCGGCACGCCGATCGCCTGGACCGCGCGCTACCTGAAACTGAACGGCAAGCGCCGCCTGGTCGGCTCGTTCAACCACGGCTCGATGGCCAACGCCATGCTGCATGCGATCGGCGCGCAGGTATCGCACCCGGACCGCCAGGTGATTTCATTCTCGGGCGACGGCGGTTTTGCGATGATGATGGGCGAATTCCTCACGCTGCTGCAACTGGACCTGCCGGTAAAAATCGTCGTGCTCAATAACGGCACGCTGGGCTTCGTGGAAATGGAAATGAAAGCCCACGGCTACCCGGACGTCGGTTGCGATCTGAAAAATCCCAATTTCGCCGCCATGGCCGAGGCGATGGGCGTCAAGGGCATCCGCGTGGAGGACCCGCGGCAGCTCGAAAGCGCCATCGCTGCCGCGCTGGCCCACAACGGCCCGGTGCTGCTGGACGTGGTCACCCCGCGCCAGGAATTGATCATGCCGCCGACCACCACGGTGGAAGAGGCCGGCCAGTTCGGGCTGTTCATGATGAAGGCGGTGCTTGACGGCCGCGCCGGTGAACTGATCGACCTGGCCAAAGTGAATTTGCTGCGCTAATCTCAAGGAATCGATATGCCCCAATCTCAATTGTTCACCCCGCTGCAAGTGCGCAAGCTTACGCTGGACAACCGCATCGTGATCGCGCCGATGTGCCAGTACTCGGCCGTCGATGGTTGCATGACCGACTGGCACCAGATGCACCTGGGCCAGCTGGCGCAATCGGGCGCGGCGCTGCTCACCATCGAGGCGACCGCAGTGCTGCCCGAAGGACGCATCAGCTATGGCGACGTGGGCCTGTACGATGACGCTACCCAGGCCGCCATGGGCCGCGTGATCGACTCGATCCGGCACTGGTCCGCCATGCCGGTTGCGGTGCAACTGAACCACGCCGGCCGCAAGGCTTCCACTCAGAAGCCGTGGGATGGCGGCGCCCAGATCGCCCCGGGCCAGCCCGATGGCTGGGCCACGGTGGCGCCGTCGGCGGTAGCGTTTCATGATGATTACGTTGCCCCGGCGGCGCTCGACCACGCAGGTCTGCGCCGCATCCGCGACGGCTTTGCTGCCGCTGCGCGCCGCGCTGCCGACCTCGGTATCGACGTGATCCAGATCCACGCCGCGCACGGCTACCTGCTGCACCAGTTCCTTTCGCCGTTATCGAACCTGCGCACCGACGAATACGGCGGTGCGCTGGACAACCGCGCGCGCTTTCCGCTCGAGGTGTTCGACGCGGTACGCGCGGCGTTCCCGCCAGATCGCGCCGTCAGCGTGCGCATCTCGGCCACCGACTGGGTGCCGGGTGGCTTTACCGTCGAAGAAGCGCAGGCCGTGTCGAAAATGTTCGAGGACCATGGCGCCGATGCGATCCACGTCTCGAGCGGCGGCCTGCATCGGGACCAGGATATTCCGGTCGGCCCCGGCTACCAGGTGCCGCTGGCGCGCGCCATCAAAAACGTGGTGCAGATTCCGGTGGTGGCCGTGGGCCTGATCACCGAACCGCTGCATGCCGAAGCGATCGTCGCCAACGGCGACGCCGACCTGGTGGCGCTGGCGCGCACCATCCTGTACGACCCGCGCTGGCCATGGCACGCGGCTGCCGCGCTGGGCGCGCAGGTGCACGCTGCCAGCCAGTACCTGCGGTGCCAGCCGTCGCAGTACAAGCAGCTGTTTCGCTCAGATCGGTGATTAAACACCGGCCATGCCGGTTTTGACATGGCTGTAGCCCGATCCGGCATAGCCGAGCAGGCCGTCCTCCGCTAGAATTTCCCGGATAACAACGAGGAGAGACTGATGCGGTATCCGATATCCCGAAGCACAACCAGTCCCCGCTGGTTGCCCGGCTTGCTGCTGGCGCTGGCCGTGGGCGGCACGGCCGGCACCGGACCGGTCATGGCGGCTACCGCCGATACGCCGGTCGCCGCCGCTGCCACCGCCACCGCCGTTGCTGCTGCTGCGGCGAATCGCACCATCCGCAACGGCGACTTCTGGCGCGATACCAGCGGCGCGCCGATCTATTCGCAGGGCGGCGGCGTGCTCAAGGTGGGCGACAAATACTACTGGTATGGCGTCAAGTACGAGGAAGCGGTCGGCTATATCGCTACCCGCAAGCCTGACGGCTCCGCGACCAGATTCAACGCGGTGACCGCCTACTCATCGACCGACCTGGTCAACTGGACCAGCGAGGGCGAAGTAATCAAGGTGGCGGCCCCCGGCAAGATCTTCGAGCGCGATGCCTGGCTCGGTCGGTTGGGCGTGGTCTACCACCAGCGCACCAAAAAATACGTGCTGATCACCCAGTACGGCAGCAAGAGCGCCGGTAACGGCGTGCTGTTCGCCACCAGCGATACGCCCACCGGCCCTTTCAAATACGACAACCTGCAAACGCAAGTGGCCAATGTCAACGGCGCGGCCACCGGCGACCAGACCGTGTTCATCGACGACGACGGCCAGCCTTACCTGATCTTCAGCAATTCCGGCGAGCGGCGCCACCTGTACGTGGCGCCGCTGCGCGCCAGCGACTTCTTGCAGGTGGGTCCGGCCAAGCTGGTGCACCAGGCGCCGGCTGGCGGGCGCGAAGGCAATGCCATGTTCAAGCACAACGGCCTGTATTATTTCTGCTCGTCGGAGCTGCACGGCTGGAATGCCTCGCGCAGCTATTACATGACGTCGACCAGCATCGACGGCCCCTACACGCCCGAGCGCCTGATCAAGGGCACGGAAAACGACTTCTCGCACGTCTCGCAAAACGGCTTTTTCATTGCCGTTGCCGGCGGCAAGCAGGGTATGGTGCTGTTTGCCGGCGACCGCTGGAGCAATTACGCCGGCAACGGCAATGGTTACAACATCTGGGTGCCGCTCACCTTCAAGGGAACGGCGCCGGTATTCAACTCGCTCAGCGAATTCTCGCTCGACGCCAGGCGCGGCACCTGGCAGGTGGGCAAGGGCAACAACTACGTGCTCAATCCCGGCTTCGAGGCCGACCGCGTGGCGCAGACCGGCGTTACCGGCTGGGTGGTCAGCTGGACCAACCTGAAAGGGCCGAGCCCCACCGTCAACGTGCTGGACAGCCGCACCGGCCGCTGGGCGCTGACGCTGGCGCACGACCAGCACACGATGGGCAGCGCGGTGCAGAACGTCACATTGCCGAACGGCCGCTACACGCTCAAGGCGTGGATAAAGGGCAGCGGCGGCCAAAAGGTGGCGCGGCTGTACGCCTACGGCCACGGCGGGCCGGAAGCGGCCATCACGCTCGAAACGGCCCGTACCGCGTGGACCG
This sequence comes from Duganella zoogloeoides, assembly GCF_034479515.1. Lineage (NCBI taxonomy): Bacteria > Pseudomonadati > Pseudomonadota > Betaproteobacteria > Burkholderiales > Oxalobacteraceae > Duganella > Duganella zoogloeoides. Next base: position 3,074,419 of record NZ_CP140152.1, on the reverse strand, counting down.
AGGTCAGCGTGCCCAACGTGGACGTCAAGAACGGCAGCGTGCAGATCGGCTTGTATTCGGAGGGCAGCGATGGTCAGTGGCTCAAGGTCGATGATGTAAGCCTGGTGGCGGAACAGTAAATAATCTTGGCCTTTTACGTTGAACTCAACGCCAGCCTTGCTCGATCTGTTCCAGGCTCTTGCCGCGCGTCTCCGGCAATTTGCGCAGCACGAAGACAAACCCCGCCAGGCAGATCCCCGCGTACAGCCAGAACGTCATGCCGGTGCCCATGGCGGCGTTGATCAACGGGAAGGTGTAGGTCAGCAGGAAGCACGCGGCCCACAGCGCCGTGGTGGCCACCGCCATGCACGCGCCGCGCACTTCCTGCGGGAAGATTTCGGACAGCGCCACCCAGGTCACCGGCGCCAGCGTCATCGAGTACACGGCAATCGCGGTCACCACCAGCAGCAGCATTGGCCAGCCCTGCCAGCCGGCCAGGTAGCAGGCGCCCAGCGCCAGGTAGATCACGAACAGGCCGGCGCAGCCGAGCAGCATCAGCCGGCGGCGGCCCCAGCGCTCGACGGTTGCCAGCGCCACCAGCGCGAACACGCAGTTGACCACGCCGGTGATGACGATGTTGAACAGCATGTCCGACACGGCGTAGCCGGCCGAGGCGAAAATCTCCTGGGCATAATTGAAAATCACGTTGATGCCGCACCATTGCTGCAATACGGCCAGCACGACGCCGATCACCAGCACGCGGGCAAAACGCGGCTCGGCCAGCACCTGCTGCAAGCTGCGGCCCCTCGATGCGCCCAGCGCGGTACGGATGTCGTGCATGGCGCCGCGCGCATAGTCGGCGCCGCCCAGCTTGTGCAGCGCTGCCAGCGCATCGTCGTTGCGGCCACGGCCGGCCAGCCAGCGCGGGCTCTCCGGGATCAGGAGGCAGCCAAGCAGGAAGGCGACCGCCGGCACGGCAGCAGCGGCAAACATCCAGCGCCAGCCGGTGGCGCCGTTCCAGCTGGCGGCCAGCTGGGCGGCGGTGGCGCCGGCCGGTACCGGTTCGGCGATCAACAGGTTGACGATTTGCGCGCCGAGAATGCCAAGCACGATGGCGATCTGGTTCAGGCAGACCATCCGGCCGCGTATTGCCGCCGGGGCGATTTCGGCGATGTACACCGGTGACAGCCCGGCTGCCAGGCCGATGGCCACGCCGCCGATCATGCGCCAGGCGATAAAGCCGTCGAACGAGCCGGCCCAGCCGGTGCCCACCGATGACACGGCAAAAATCACCGCCGCAATCAACAGGCCGCGCCGGCGGCCCAGCCTGTCGCTGATCCAGCCCGAGCCGATCGCGCCCACCAGGCAGCCGACCAGCGCGCAACTGACGGCCCACGCCTGCTGCGCCGGCGACACCAGCTGGAACCAAGCCTCGTAAAACGGCTTGGCGCCGCCGATCACGACCCAGTCGTAGCCGAACAGCAGCCCGCCCAGGGCGGATACGGCCGCCGCCAGCCACAAGGTGGTGGTGGAGGCGGGCGGTGGGGCTGTGGTTGTGCTGCCGGCAACCGGCTGTTCTATTCCATGCATCATTCCTCTGTCCTTTGCTGTTCGTCTCTTTATTTTGGGAATTTACTTCGTCCGCGATTTTACAAAGGAAAGCTGGGCAGCAGCGACCTTGGGCCATGCCATTCCTGCTGCGAAGCATGACAAAGCAGCATGGCTCGCGGCCCGGTGCCGACCGTATAATCGACCGGCCCCATCATTTGAAAGGTTTTGTCCTGGAAGCGATCGAACTCCACTGCGGCGACAGTACCGCGCGCTTGTTGCCCGCGATAGGTGCGGCCATCGGCGCCTGGCAATGGCGCGGCAATGCGTTGCTGCATGCGCCCGACGGCAAGGTCGCGTGTTTTCCCATGGTGCCGTACGCCAACCGCATCGCGCACGGCCGTTTGCCGGGAGCGCAACCGCTGCCGCCGCACCCGGGCGAAGCGCACAGCCTGCATGGCGTGGGCTGGCAACGGCCCTGGCGCGTGATCGAACAACATGCCGCGCACGTCGTGCTGGGCTTGCAGCACCAGGCCGACCGGCACTGGCCGTTCGATTTTGCCGCCACGCTGTCGATCGCGCTCGGCGACAACTGGCTCACCCAAACGCTGTGGGTGACCAATACCGGCACGCGCACCATGCCGCTCGGGATGGGCTTTCACCCGTTTTTTTACAGCGCGGGTGCGACGCTGAGCGCCAACTGGGCGGGCCGCTGGGGCGTGTCGGCCGACCATTTGCCTACCGGCGCGGCGCCGCAACCGGTCGCACCGGGACCGCTGGACGTGGGGCCGTGGCAAGTGAACAATTGCTACACGGGCTGGGACGGCAAGGCGGTACTAAGCTACCCGGACTACGCGCTGCTGCTCAGTGCCGATCCGCTGTGCGGCTACCTGCAATGCTATCGGCCCGGGGCGGACAGTGATTTTGTTGCCTTGGAGCCCGTCACGCACATCCCCAATGCCCACCAGTTGCGAGCCGACGGCGTGGCCGGCACCGGCCTGCGCGACCTGGCGCCGGGCGCGGTCATGTCCGCCTGGATGACCTTGCAGGTTCTCGGTTAGGCCCGCAGGCCGGCCGGCAAGGCGCGTTGCTTGCGGCTGGCCGCCAGTTCGACCGCCGCCGCTTCGCGCAGCGCATCGACCATGATTTCCGCGCCCGGCGACAGCACGTGGCCCTGGCGCGTGATGATGCCGTACACGTCCATCCGCAGTTTCAGGTCGAACGGCAGCGCCACCAGTTCGCCGGCGGCCAGCTGCGCCTGCACCAGCTCTTTCGGCAGCGCCACCAGCATGTCGGTATTGGTCACCAGCGAGACCACCAGCGGCACCGACAGGGTTTCCACGGTTTCCACCGGCGGATCAAGGCCCTCGGACAGGAACAGCGCCGTCAGCCGGTCGCGCAGGATGCTGCCGGCCGGCGGTACGATCCACGACTGTTCCACCAGCTCGGCCAGTTGCAGGTTGGCGCGGCCCACCAGTGGGTGGGTGGCGCGCACGATCAGGTGGTGGACTTCGTCGGTGATCGGTTCGAAATTGAGCAGCGGCACGGTCGAGGTGTCGAGGATACGGCCCAGCACCATGTCGAGCTGGCCGTCGAGCAGGCGCTCCACCATCGATTTGCTGGTGCTGAAATCGACCACCAGGCTGGCCTTTTGCGACCGCGCCTTGAACAGCTTGATGGCCTGCATCAGGATATTGGTGGCGGGCGTGAGCACGCTGCCGATCGCCACCCGCCCGCCGATGCCGGACAGCAGGGTAGAAATCTCGAAGTGCGCGGCATCCATCTCGGCCAGCGCCACGCCGGCGCGGCGTATCAGCATCTTGCCGGCCCAGGTCGGTACCACGCCGCGCGCCATGCGTTCGAACAGCTGGATGCCGAGCACGTGTTCGAGGTCGCTGATCAGGCGCGACGCGGACGGCTGCGTCAGCCGCGCGGCGGCGGCGGCATTGGCGATCGACGCGTGGCGGCCCAGCTCGACCAGCAGGATCAGGTGCCGCATCTTGAGATGGCTGCGCACAAAACGGTCGGACACGGTATGACTCATGAATGAAGGCAAAAAAGATGGTCCTCGGATTATACCCGCGCCGTTTTCTCGGTCCGGCAGGCGGGCAGCCATGCCAAATCCGGTCATTGCTATGCCAAATCAGGATAGCCGCGCCGGCCCTACCCGTAAGACAATGTAGCAAAAACCCGCAAGGAATGGAGACTATGTCAGACAGAGTAAAAGACAAGGTGGTCATCGTCACCGGTTCGACCATGGGCATCGGCCGCGCGGTGGCGGCGCTGTTGCTGGAAGAGGGCGCCCAGGTGGTGCTCAACAGCCACCAGGACGATGCCCACGCGGCGTCCGTGCGCGACGAGTTGGGTGGTCCGAACAGCCTGTACGTGCAGGCCGACATTGCCGACCGCGCCCAGGTCGAGGCGCTGGTGGCGCAAACCCTGGCCCGCTTCGGGCGCGTCGATGCAGTCATCAACAACGCCGGCATGAACGTTTTTACCGATCCGCTGGCAATGACGGCCGGCGACTGGCAGCGCTGCCTCGCGGTGGACCTGGAAGGCGCGTGGAACGTGATCCGCGCGGTGCTGCCGGCTATGCTCGAACGCAGCTACGGCAATATCGTCAATATCGCCTCGGTGCACGGCCACAAGATTATCCCCGGCTGCTTTCCGTACCCGGTGGCCAAGCATGCGCTGATCGGCCTGACCAAGTCGCTCGGCATCGAATACGCTGCGCGCGGCATCCGCGTCAACTCCATTTCACCGGGGCTGATCCTGACCGAGAGTGCCGAAGCCTGGCTGGCCTCGTGCCCCGACCCGGCCGCCGAACGCGCGCGCCAGGAGCAGTTGCTGCCGGTGCGCCGCATCGGCACGCCGCGCGAAGTGGCCTACACGGCGCTGTTCCTTGCCAGCGACGAAGCCCGTTTCATCAATGCCACCGACATCCTGATCGACGGCGGCCGTTCGCAGCTGTATTGCGACTAGTTGGTCCCGGCCGCACTGCGGCCGGATGATTGCGACCGGTTCGCAGCAGATTGGCCCGCCGCGACCGGAATTTCCCATCCCTTGCACAACTAAAAAAAATGACCGAGACCCTCCTGCGCGCGGCCCTGGCTGCGCTAGTTTTCCCCGCCACGCTGGCGCAAGCCGACACCGTGCTTAAAATCGACGCCAGCGCGCCGGTGGCCGCCCCCTTGCAAGGCCACCTCAAGCAAGGCACGGCCGTATCGCCGACCGGCGTGCGCCTGGGCGCCAATAGCCAGTACCTCACGCGCGACGGCCAGCCGTGGTTCCCGGTGATGGGCGAATTCCACTACACGCGCTCGCCCGCCAGCGACTGGGAGCTCGAGCTGCGCAAGATGAAGGCGGCCGGCATCACGGTCGTGGCCAGCTACATCATCTGGAACCACCACGAGGAGCAGGCTGGCAAGTTCGACTGGAGCGAGCGCCGCGATTTGCGCCGCTTCCTGCAACTGTGCAAAAAAGTCGGACTGGAAGCAGTGGTGCGCATCGGCCCCTGGGCCCACGCCGAAGTGCGCTTCGGCGGCGTGCCGGAGTGGGTGGTGTACACCATGCCCACGCGCGGCGACGATCCGCAGTATCTGCACTATGTCGAACGGCTGTATGGCCAGATTGGTCGGCAACTGAAGGGATTGATGTTCAAGGACGGCGGCCCGGTGATCGGCGTGCAGCTGGAAAACGAATATAACCTGCGCGGTCCGGGCAAGGGCGCGGAACACATCAGCACGCTCAAGCGGCTGGCATTGAAGGCGGGCCTCGATGCGCCGCTGTACACGGTCACCGGCTGGGACGGCGCAGTGTATCCGCCCGGCGAGGTGACGCCCGTATTCGGCGGCTACGTCGATGAACCGTGGGCCACCAGCACGCGCGAACTGGCTCCGAAAGAAACCTACGCGTTCCGCTTCGATACCCGCGTCAGTGGCGACCTCGGTGCGCAGACCGTGACGCACGAGCGTGGCACGGCCGATGACGAAATCGGCAAAACGCCGTTCTTCGGCGCCGAATACGGCCCGGGCGTACCGTTCATGTACCGCCGCCGCCCCGTGATCGGCGCCGACGACGTCGCTTCGATGGTGCCGGTGCAGCTTGGTTCCGGTGTAAACCTGCTTGGGTACTACATGTTCCACGGCGGTCGCAATCCGGCCGGCCGCACCTGGCTGCAGGAAAGCACCGGCACCGGCGGCTACAACGACCTGCCGCTGATCAATTACGATTTCCAGGCGCCGCTGGGCCCGGACGGCCAGCAGCGGCAAGTGCTCACGCGCCTGCGCCCGTACCACTGGTTCCTGCAAGACTTTGGCGCGCGCCTGGCCACGATGACGGTGCGCAAGCCGGCCGCCGTGCCGGAGAACGCGGCCGACCTGGGCACCCCGCGCTACGCGGTGCGCAGCAACGGCGACAGCGGTTTTGTCTTCGTCAACAACCACGTGCGACAGTATGCAATGGCCGCACACAAGGACGTGCGCTTCGAGGTTGCCCTGCCCGGCGGCAAACTGACCTTCCCGAGTACGCCGGTGGATATCGCCGATGGCGATTATTTCATCTGGCCCTATAACTTCGACCTTGACGGCACGGTGCTCAAATCGGCCACCGCGCAACCGCTGGCGCGGCTCGACCTGGGCGCCGAGGGCGTGGTGTATGTATTTGCCGCGCACAAGCGCATTCCCGTCGAACTGGCCTTCGACCCGGCCATTGCGCCGCAGGTGCAGGCCCAGGGCGCCCGCGTGGCCGAGCGCGACGGCAAGCTGGTGATCGATCAGCTGCAACCGGGCACCGGTGCTGCCGTCACCATCGCCCGCAGCAAGGGCGGACCGGTGCGCGTGGTGGTGTTGACCGCCAGCCAGGCCGAACAGCTGACCATTGCCGACGTCGCCGGCAAGCGCCGCCTGCTGCTGAGCGAACAGCAACTGGTGGTCGATGGCGGCGCGCTGCAACTGCGCTCGGTGGGCAGCAGCGCCTTCCGCGTGGCCGTGTTCCCGGTGCTGACCAAGACGCCGACCGCTGCCGGTACCGTGAAAAAAGGGACGGACGGCATCTTCCAGACCTTTGCGGCCACGCTGCCCGAACGCCAGCTGACTGCCAGTATTGCGCCGTTGCGCGCGGCGCAAGCGGTACCGCCGCTGCTGATCGGCGGCAACGCCAAGGCGGCGCAGGAACCGGGCCCGGAAACCTTTGGCGCAGCCGCCTCGTGGCAGGTGACGGTGCCGCCGGCCCAGCTCAAGGGGCTCGACGACGCCTTGCTCGATATCGATTTCGTCGGCGACATCGGCCGCCTGTATGCGGGCGTGGAGATGCTCGACGACTGGTATTACAGCGGCTACCGCTGGCAATTCGGCCTGCGCCACCGCGGTGACCGCCTGGCGCAGCCGCTGACGGTCTCGGTGCTGCCGCTGCGCGCGGACGCACCGATCTACCTCGACAGCAAGGCCCGTCCCGACTTTGGCGGCCAGGCTCAGCTTGCGCAACTGCGTGCAGTGACGGTGACGCCGGTGTACCTGTTACGGCTCAGGGTGAATTAACCGGCCGCTGGAAGATCTCGAACGATCCATCTCCGCGCGCCTTGGCCGCATACATGGCGCTGTCGGCGTCTTGCAGCATGCCGGCCGTGGTGGCTGCGCCGCCCCGTGCCAGGCTGATGCCGACGGCGGCGCCCACGTTGACCAGCGTGCCGTGCACGCGGAACGGCGCTTTCAACGCCTCGATCAGGCGCAGGGCGATGGCGCGGGCGTCGGCGCTGTCGCCGCAGACGGCGGCCACCACGAATTCATCGCCGCCCAGCCGGGCCACCGCGTCGTCGGGCCGCATGCAGTGCTTCAGGCGTGCGCTCACCAGTTGCAGCAGCACGTCGCCGGCCGCGTGTCCCATGGTGTCGTTGACTTCCTTGAAGCCGTTGAGGTCCATGAACAGCAAGGCAGTCAAGGTATCGGCCGTGCCCGAGGCCAGCAGCCGGTCCACGTGCTGGTGCAGCCAGGCGCGGTTGGGCAGGCCGGTCAGGGCGTCGTGCGTGGCCCGTTCCTCGAAGTCGCGCAGCATTTCCTTGTCGCGCGTGATGTCGCGCGAGACCATGACGGCGCCCACGCACTGGCCGGTGGCCGGATCGATGATGGCGCTGGCCTTGGTGCCGAGCACGATGTAGTGGCCGTCGCGGTGCCGCTTGCGCACCTCCACCACGTTGGGCAGCACGCCGCCGCCGAGCACGCTGGACAACGCGGCTGCCGAGTGCTGCCGGTCGTCCGGGTGCAGGAACGCGATCACCGGCTGGCCCACCACGCTGGCCGGATTCCATCCCATCATCGATTCATACGATGGCGAAATCGACAGGTAATTGCCGGCGGTGTCGGCATGGGCGATCAGGTCCGTGGTGTTTTCGATCAGCAGGCGGTATTCCCCGGCTTCGCGGCGGGCGCTCTCGAGCGCCTCGTGGTGAGCGCTGAGGTCGGTGATGAAGCCGTGGTAACAGCCGGGCCCTGAAGGCAGCCCCGACAGGCGCACCCGGCGCGTGATGCCGTCGAGACAGCGCAGCGCAAACTCCACCTGGAACGGCGCGCCATGGCCGATGGCGGCGGCGATGGCTTCCCGGTCCTGCGTCATATCGCCGGCGTGCACCGTTGCCACCCACTCGGGCAGGGACAATCGTGCGGGGACCGCCAGCACCGCGACCGGGACGAGTTGTAAAATAGCAAAAGTACCCGACTGGTCGGTGGACCAGAGAGCGGAAAGCGGTAATTGGCTGGCGTTGTGCATGGACCGGCCGCACAGCGGGTGGCGCTGGCGGACTTTGGCGAACTGTAAAGGGGGTCTTCTGGGGACCACGCTAAACTGCTCGGCGTGGGCCATCGGGCGCAGTATAACGCGATGATTGAATGATTGTCGCACAGCATCACTATTATGTTAATAGCATGGGAAATCAAGTGGAACCAGTCGCAGCACCGGCAATCGATGCCGCCATCACGCCGGTCGACGTCGCATTGCATGTGGCGCATGGCAGCAAGCTCAACCTCGCCGACTTCCAGAATTCGGTGCCGCTGCTGCGGGAACTGGCGGTGGTCAACGACAGTGCGCATGAGCTCGTCGATTTGAATCTGCGCCTGACGTCGTTTCCACCGTTCCTCAAAGCCAAGACTTGGCTGATCGACGCCAGCGGCCCTCGTTCCCGCTACGGCATCGTCGACTGCGACGTCCAGCTGGACGGCATGCTGCTCGGCATACTGACCGAAGCCGAAACCTCGACCATCACGTTGACGCTGGTGACCAGGGCCGGCACCGGCCACGAGCGCGTGCTGGCGACATTGGAGCGCCAGGTCGAGCTGCTGCCGCGTAACCAGTGGGGCGGCTTGTCCCATTTGCCCGACCTGGTGGCAGCTTTCGTGCAGCCGAACGAGCCGGCCATCGACCGCCTGCTCAAGCAGGCTGCCGAGGTGCTGCGCCAGGCCGGCAAGAATCCTTCGCTCGACGGTTACCAGGGCGGCGCCCGCCGCGCCTGGGAGTTGACGTCCGCGCTGTGGACGGCCGTGGCCGGGCTGGGCATCGATTACGCCTTGCCGCCGGCGAGTTTCGAACACCGTGGCCAGAAGGTGCGCAGCGCCTCGCAGTTGATCGATGGGCGCATTGCCACCTGCCTCGACTTGACCTTGCTGTTTTGCTCGGCGCTGGAGCAGGCTGGTCTGAATCCCGTCATCGTATTCACCGAAGGGCATGCGTTTGCCGGCGTCTGGCTGCGCCAGGAAGAGTTTTCCACGGTGGTGGTCGATGACGTGACAGCCATCCGCAAGCGCCTGCGCTTGCAGGAACTGGTGTTATTCGAGACCACGCTGGCCGCCGCGCGGCCGGCGCCGTCGTTTACTCACGCGACGCAGATAGCCGCCGGCCAGCTGGCCGAAGCGGCGCAGGACCGGTTCGAGCTGCTGGTCGATATCCGCCGCGCGCGCATGCAGCGCATCAAGCCGCTGGCCAGCGCGGAAAGCCACAGCTTGGCGGCGCCCGGCGGCGACGCCATGCAGGCGACTGCCGCCACCTTCGACGACGGCGCCCCCGATCTGCCCGACGAGGTGCCGCAAGACGCGCCCGCACTCGATCCCAGGGACCGGCTGGCGCGCTGGCAGCGCAAGTTGCTCGACCTGTCGTTGCGCAACAACCTGCTCAATTTCAAGAGCGGCAAAAAGACCCTGCGGCTCGACGCGCCCGAACCGGCAGCGCTGGAAGACGCGCTGTCGGAGGGCGCGCCGATCCGGCTGGTGCCCCGGCCCGAGCTGATGGAGGGCAGCGATCCGCGCAACCAGGCCCTGCACGAGCAGCGCTCGCGCGAGGACGTGCGGCGCGAACATGCGCTCGATGCGCTGGCGCGGCGCGAGGTGTTCGTCAGCGTCGATGCCCAGGAACTCGAGGTACGGCTGGTGGACCTGTACCGCAGCGCCCGTACCACCTTGCAGGAGGGTGGCGCCAATACCCTGTTCCTGGCGCTGGGCTTTCTCAACTGGACCCGCGACGACAAGGCGGGGCAGGTGTACAAGGCGCCGCTGATCCTGGTGCCGGTGTCGTTGCAGCGCAAGAGTGCGCGCGCGGGTTTCACGGTGAGCCTGCACGAGGACGAGCCGCGCTTCAATCCCACCCTGGTCGAGATGCTGCGGCAGGACTTCCAGCTCAACCTGGGTGTGCTCGATGGCGCGCTGCCGCGCGATGGCGCCGGGCTCGACGTGGCGCAGATCTGGCGCACCGTCTCGCACGCGGTGCGCGACATCAAGGGCTGGGAAATCTCGGAAGAAGTGGTGCTGGCGCCGTTTTCGTTCGCCAAGTACCTGATGTGGGTGGACCTGGCGCAGCGTACCGACCAGCTGCGCCAGAGCCCCGTGGTGCGCCACCTGATCGATACGCCGCGCGAGCCGTATCAATCTGGCGCGCAGTCCACCCTGGCGTTCCCAATGCCCGAGCGGCTCGATGCAGACTACGCTCCCGAGCAGACCTTCTGCCCGCTGCCGGCCGATTCGTCGCAACTGTCGGCGGTGATGGCCGGCGCCAAGGGCAAGGATTTCGTCCTGATCGGCCCGCCCGGCACCGGCAAGAGCCAGACCATCGCCAACCTGATCGCCCAGTGCCTGGCCGAAGGCAAGCGCGTGCTGTTCGTGTCGGAAAAGATCGCCGCGCTCGACGTGGTCTATCGCCGCCTGCGCGAAGTAGGGCTGGGCGAGTTTTGCCTGGAACTGCATTCGAGCAAGGCGCGCAAGCTCGACGTCATCAACCAGTTGCACCGCGCGTGGGATGCGCAGGGCGACGTCGATCCCGAGGTTTGGCGTGCGCAGGCGTTGAAACTCAAGCGCCTGCGCGATGAGCTGAACCAGTACGTCGAGCGGCTGCACCAGCGCCATCGCAACGGCCTGACGATATTCCAGGCCATCGGCAACGTGGTCGATAGCGATGCCGATGCTGTACCCCGGGTCGAACTGACCTGGCCAGATGCCGATGCGCACGACCAGGGCCAGCTCGACGTCCTGCGCGAACTGACCGAACGCCTCAAGGTCAACGCCGCAGCCGTGGGCCAGCAGCATTTGCAGGGCGGCCCGCTGATGGCGATCGGCCAGACCGAGTGGACGCCGTCGTGGCAGCAGACCCTGATCGGCGCCGTGCGCGCCACGGCAACCGCAGCCGACGCCGTGCAACAAGCGCTGTCTCAGGTGGAAAATGCCACCGGCCTGGCAGGCTTGCCGACCGGCCGCCGCGCCAGATCGGCGCTTGCCGACCTGGTGCAGGTGCTGCCGCAGGCATTTGGTCACCAGTGGAGTTTTGTGTTTTTGCCGGATGCACGCGCGGCGCTTGGACGCTTGCGGCAGGCGATGGCGGCGTTTTCCCAAGCGTCTCAGCCGGCTGGCGCCGCGCATGCAACGATGCCAGCGATGGCGCTCGGTACCCAAGCGTCCCCGCAAGCACGCGGTTCGACATCCCGCAGCGGCCCCGCCTGGCTGCAAGCGATCATCGCCCGCAGCCGCAAGGCGCAGGTGCTGCTGACCGAGCGCGTGGCGTTGCTGAGCGCGCTGGGCAAACCGTGGGCGGCCGACATCGTGGCCGAACTCGAGCGGGGATTGCAACTGCTGGACGAACTCAAGTCCTGCGAGGGCGCCTTGTCCGTGCATTACGACCAGCGGATAGAACAACTCGACGTACGGCAACTGCACCGCGCGTGGAACGACGCCGAAGCCAGCATCTGGCCGCTGTCGTGGAATCGTAAGCGCCAGCTGACCAAAACGCTGGCGGACTGCATCTCAGGCGACGCCGATCCGGACCTCGCCAGGGATCTCGGCCTGCTGGTGCGCATGCGCGAGCTGCGCGCCGCCATCGACGATGCCTGGACCGAGCTGGATAACAGCGAGGCAACCGTGGCTCGCGTGCTGGCGTTCGAGGCGGCAGTCTCGAACGCGATTGCCGACCTGGCCGAGAGCGAAGACGACGCCGCCGTGCTGCGCCAGGCATTCGACATGCTGGTGGGCGACGGCAATACGCAACTGGCGCCGGATGGGGCGGTCGTCACTGCCGGCAACCGCTACCTGGCTGCCATTGGCACCCTGCAGGCCGCACTGGAGCACCTGGCGCAGGCCGGCATGTTCAGCGTGGGCGTGGCGATGCAGTTCGACGAGCTGGCGCTCAGCGACCTGGCCGCGCGTTGCGCCCGCATCATGGCGGCCGAGCCGCGCCTGAAGTCGTGGTGCGCCTGGCGCAAGGTGCGCGCCGAAGCGCAGTCACAAGCGCTGGGGCCGCTGGTGGGCGCCCTTGAAACCGGACTGGTGGCCCCGGCACAGGCGCTGCGCACGTTCGAGATCAACTACAGCCGCTGGTGGCTCAACCGCGCGGTGGACAAAGAGGATGTGATCCGTAACTTTGTTTCGGCCGAGCACGAAAAGCGCATCGGCGACTTCCGCGCGCTTGACCGCCAGTTCACCGACGTCACCCGCGCCTGGGTGCTGGCACAGCTGTGCGCCGGCATGCCGCGCGCCGACGAAGTCACCCGCAATTCCGAATGGGGTGTGCTGCGCCACGAAATCGGCAAGAAAAAGCAGCACATGCCGCTGCGCGAACTGATGCACAGCATCCCGACCGCGCTGGCCAGGCTGGCGCCATGCTTGTTGATGAGCCCGTTGTCGATTGCCCAGTACCTGGCGGCCGACACCAGCGCCTTCGACCTGGTGGTATTCGATGAAGCATCGCAAATCCCGGTATGGGATGCCATCGGCGCCATGGCGCGCGGCAAGCAGGTAGTGATGGTGGGCGACCCCAAGCAGTTACCACCAACGTCGTTCTTCGACCGCGCCGATGCCTCCGAAGACGACGAGGACGTCGAAATCGACCTGGAAAGCATCCTCGACGAATGCATGGGCGCCAACCTGCCCACCATGAACCTGTCGTGGCACTACCGCAGCCGCAACGAATCGCTGATCGCGTTTTCCAACCACCGCTACTACGGTGGCGCCCTGGTGACGTTCCCGTCGCCGGTGGCCGAAGACAAGGCGGTCAGTTTCCACCACGTGGCCGGCGTGTACGACAAGGGCGGGGCGCGCATCAACCAGCTGGAGGCCAAAGCGCTGGTCGCGGACATCGTCGCCAAGCTCAAGGCGCCCGGCTTCCGCGAGTCAAGGCTCACCATCGGCGTGGTCACCTTCAATACCGAGCAGATGCACCTGATCGAAGACTTGCTCGACGAGGAACGGCGCAAGGACCCGGCGCTGGAACCGTATTTCCTCGAATCGGAACCGGAGCCGCTGTTCGTCAAGAACCTGGAATCGGTGCAGGGCGACGAGCGCGACATCATTTATTTCTCGGTTACCTACGGTCCCGACCAGGGCGGCGGCGTCTCGATGAATTTCGGCCCGATGAACCGCGATGGCGGCGAGCGCCGCCTGAACGTGGCCATCACCCGTGCGCGCTGCGAGTTGCGGGTGTTCTCCAGCCTGAAGGCGGAACAGTTCGACCTGTCGCGCACCCAGGCGGCCGGAGTGCGCGATCTCAAGCACTTCCTGGCATTTGCCGAACGCGGCCCGCGCGCGCTGGCCGAAGCCACCAAGGGCAGCCTCGGCGGTTTCGACAGCCCGTTCGAGGCAGCGGTGGCCAGCGCGCTCACTGCGCGCGGCTGGCAGGTGCACACGCAGATCGGCGCGTCGTCGTTCCGGGTGGACCTGGCCATCGTCCACCCCGATGCGCCCGGTGTCTATTTGTGCGGCGTGGAATGCGACGGCGCCACCTACCACCGCTCAGCCACGGCCCGCGACCGCGACCTGCTGCGCGAACAGGTGCTGCGCGGACTGGGCTGGGAAATACTGCGGATCTGGTCCACCGACTGGTGGATCGACCGGGCGGGGACGCTGGACCAGGTGCACACCGAACTGGAGCGACTGCTGGAAACCAGCCGGCAGCAGCGCAGCGAGGTGGTCGGGCCTTAGGCCACCGGCCGCACCGGCTTGCCCTCGGCCCAGGCTACCGGCAGGCGCGGCGGGGCGGCCGGATCCAGGCTGCTTGCCGTATCGAGCCGGGCGATCTGCTCGGCCGTCAACACCAGCGCCACTGCGCCCAGGTTGTCCGCCAACTGTTCAACCGAACGCGGTCCGAGGATCGGCACCGCGCCATGGGTGCCGGCCCAGGCGATGGCTACCTGGCCCGGCGTGGCGCCCAGTTCTTCTGCGACCGCGATCACGGTATCGAGAATGCGGCTGCGCTGGGCCGAGTCTTCGGCCTGGAATACCTTGCCGCCCAACGCCTCCGCGCGTCCCGTTTGCCCTTGCCGGTATTTGCCGGTCAACATGCCACCGCCCAGCGGCGACCACGTGACCACGCCCAATCCGAGCGCATGCGCGGCAGGCAGCAGGTCCGCTTCGGGCTGGCGGTGGACCAGGCTGTGTTCGAACTGGGCGGCGGCGATCGGCACCGCGCGGGTCAGCTCGGCCACGGTGGCGGCGCGGGCCAGGCGCCAGGCCGGGAAGTTCGACAGGCCCGCGTACAGGATCTTGCCGGCGCGGGCCAGGTCGTCGAAGCCGCGCACGAGTTCGTCCAGCGGCGTGTCGGCGTCGGGGTGGTGGGCCCAGAACAGGTCGATGCGGTCGGTGTTGAGGCGTTTCAGGCTCGCTTCCACCGACGCCACCATGGCCTTGCGGCTATTGCCGGTCACCAGGCGGTTGGCATTGGGCACGGCGCCATTGGTGTACTTGGTGGCCAGCAGGAAATCCTCGCGCCGGCCTTGCAGCAGGGTGCCCAGCAATGTTTCGGACTGGCCGAACTGGTAGATGTCGGCCGTGTCGATGAAATTGCCGCCGGCTTCGGCATAGGCGTTGAAGACGGCGGCGCTGGCGCCGGCATCGGCGCCATGACCCCAGCCGGTGCCGAAATTGGCCGTGCCGAGGGCGACCTGGGAAATCATCAAGCCGGTCGTGCCGAATGCGCTGTATTTCATCGTGCTCTCCAAAGTATGCGGTCAGGGATTTATATGATGATCGTCATCATAGCGCTTGTCAACGATTGTTATGATGATCGACATGAATAAAGCCGGAGTGGATTCTTGTCAACAGTGCGTAGGTGAGGCGGCCTGGATGCTAGACTTTGCAGCCCAACCGCAGCATGCTGTTGCGGTCTTCACTCAGCAAAGAGGTTCATTTGCCCAAGCGATTCTTCCAATCTATCCTGCTGTGCCTGATGCTGGCCATGAGCATGCCCGCAGCCATGGCCGCTGCGCCCAAGGCGCCAGCGCCGGCGGCGGAAACCCCCACCGACAACCTGGGCCGCGAAACGCCGCGTTCGGCCGTGGCCGGCCTGATCGGCGCCTTGGCCGAGCTCGACTATGACCGGGCCGCCCAGTACTTCGATGTGCCCGATCCGGCCAACAACCGCCAGCAACTGGCGGTCGCCACCCAGGCCCGCACCTTCCACGCCATGCTCGACGACAGCGGTTCGCTCAAGCCGTTTGCGGCGCTGTCGAACCAGGAGACCGGCAAGCTCGACGACGAGCTCGATGCCGACAAGGAAGACATCGGTGAAGTCACCCTGCAGGAAAAGAAAATCCCGATCGTGATGACGCGCAGCGCCGACGGCGAGCCCAGGATCTGGCGCATCTCGAAAGAGACGCTGAGCCAGATCTCGGCGGCGGCCCGCCGCGTGCCGGTTCCGGCCGCCCCGGCGGAAAACGAGGTGCTCATCGGCGGTGCGCCGCTCAAGGACTGGGCCACGCTGCTGGGCCTGGGCGTGGCGATTTTCGGCGGCTTGTGGCTGCTCTCGGTGGTACTGGTGGTCGGCACCCGCCGCTTGCTGTCCGATCCGGCAGCCAGCAGCCCGTTCCGCTTCTTCGAGGCAGCGCTGCCGCCGTTCAGCCTGCTCGTGGGCGTGTTCGTGTTCTATAACTGGGCCGACCAGTTGCCGGTGTCGATCGTGGCGCGCCAGACCTTGCTGCGCTACACCGGCATCGTTACCGCCATCGCGGTGGTGTGGTTCAGCCTGCGGCTGGTCGATGGCATCGCCGACCTGGCCATTACGCGCATGCAGCGCCACCAGCGCAGGCAAGTGGTGTCCGTGATCATCCTGGTGCGGCGCGCCGTGAAATTCCTGCTGCTGGCGTTTTCCGTCATCGCCATCCTCGACACCTTCGGCATCGACGTCACGACCGGGATCGCCGCGCTCGGTATCGGCGGTATCGCGCTGGCGCTGGGCGCCCAGAAGACCGTGGAAAACCTGGTGGGCAGCGTCACCCTGATCGCCGACCGGCCGCTGCAGGTGGGCGACTTCGTCAAGGTGGGCGACGTGGTCGGCACGGTGGAAGACGTGGGCATCCGTTCCACCCGCATCCGCACCGGCGAGCGCACCGTGGTGACGGTCCCCAACGGCGACCTGTCGGCGCGCCAGATCGAGAATTACGCCGACCGCGACCGGTTCCTGTTCAACCCGATCATCGCGATTGCCTACAGCACGCCGTCGGCCAAGCTGCGCGAGGCGATATCGATCGTGCAGCAGATCATTTCCGGTAATGTGAACATGGCCGAAGGCGGCCGCGCGCGCCTGGGCAATATCAGCGACCGCTCGTTCAATATTGAAGTTTTTTCCTACATCAACGTGAAGGAATTCGATACCCAGGTCATTATCCGCGAGGAGCTGCTGCTGAACATCTACGAGCAGCTTGAAGCAGCCGGCATCGAGCTGGCTTTCCCGACCCAGACCGTGGTGTATCTGAGCAAGAACCCGGAAGAGGGCGACGACGTGCCGGTGCTGGTGCGTCCCTGATTACCGCTTGACGAAATAGCCCGATACACGCCAGGTGCCGTCAGCGTCCAGCATCGGCGTGACGGTCTCGACCACGCCGGCCTTGTTGGCGTACTCGCTGGTGTACCGGATCACCACGTATTCACCCTTGGGGGCGCCGGGCAGGCTCTGGGTGTAGTCGGCGGCGGCGAGGGTGCGGCTTTTCAGCGGGCCGAGCGGGCCGCGTACCGACTTCAGACTGTTTTCCCACTGCGCCTTGGTGACAGCCTTCTTGAAGGCGCTGGCACTTTCCTCCCAGTTCTTGTCGTACTGGCCGGCATCGGCTGAAGCCAGCCATTGCTCCGCCGCGTTTTTCGCTTTGGATACCGCGCCGGTATTGTCGGCGTGCACTGGCGCGCAGAGCAGGGCAGAAGCGACGATGAACAGCGGGGCCAGGTGGCGCATGGAAAGTCCTTGTTGAAAAAAAGTAATCAGCAAGATTAGCATATCGGCATGGCGCAAAAATGCGCGCTTTGTCACCGTGGCGCGTGGCCGGTAACGGCTATGTCCGCCAGCGCTTGCCCAAGCTCCTGCCGCAGCGCCGCCAGGTGCTGACCTATGGCCTCCGTTGCACCTGCATCGGCGAGTTGTTCGATCCGGTGGCAACGTTGCGATAGCGCGGCGGCGCCCAGGAAGGCGGCCGCACCGCGCAGGCTGTGGGCGGCCAGCGCCACTGCGGCCGTATCGCCTTGTGCCAGGCCCTGCCCGATGATCTGCAACAGGCGCGGGCCTTCGGTCTGGAACGCGGCGCGCAAGGCGCGCTGCAAGGTGTCGTCGGCCGGCGCCAGGTCGGCCACGCCGAACATCGTGTCCAGTTGACGGCGCGGGTCGGTTGCGGTTTGTGCGCCGGCCAGGGGCTTGCCGAGGGCCTGTAACGCCATCAACTGGCGCGCGATTTCGGCGTGCAGGTCGGCCTCGTCCACCGGCTTGGCCAGAAAGCCGTTGGCGCCCGCCGCCAGGAAGCTCCGGCGTTCTTCCACCGTGGCGTTGGCTGTCAGCGCGATCACCGGTACTTGCGGGTCGCGCACGCCGTCCATGCCGGCGCGCAGGCGCCGCAGCGCGGCAATGCCGTCCATGCGCGGCATGCGCCCGTCCATGATCACCAGGTCGTAATCGCGCGCGGCCAGTTGCTCCAGCGCTGCCACGCCGTCTTCGGCGATGGTGATGGCATGGCCCATTTCGCCCAGCAATTCGCGCAGGATGATCTGGTTGGTGCTGCCGTCTTCGGCGCACAGTACCGCCAGGCGGGCGCCATGCGGCTCGCGTGGCGCGACGGCCGATTGTGGCGCCGGTGTGCCGGGCGCCAGCGGCAGATAGACGCGGAACACGCTGCCCACGCCGGGCTCGCTGCCGGCTTCGATGCGGCCGCCCATGGCGGCGGCGATATTCTTGCAGATCGCCAGGCCCAGGCCGGTGCCGCCGTACTTGCGGGCAGTGCCGGCGTCCGCTTGCGCGAACTTCTGGAACAGGCGGTCGAGAGCGTCGGCGGCAATGCCGATGCCGCTGTCGCGCACGCTGAGCACTATCCCGTCGCTGTCGGCGGCGGCGCCCAGGCGCACTTCGCCATGGTCGGTGAACTTGATGCCGTTGCCCACCAGGTTGACCACGATCTGGCGCACCCGCGTCGGGTCGCCGCGCCACCAGGCGGGCAAGCCAGGGTCGAGATCGGCAATCAGCGAAATGCCCTTGGCCTCGGCACGGTCGGCCAGCAGGTCCACCACGTCGTGCAGCAGGGCCGGCAGGTCGAAGTCGAGCGTTTCAAGCGGCATCTTGCCCGCTTCCAGGCGCGAGAAATCAAGGATGTCATTGATGATTTGCAGCAGTACTTCGGCGTTGCTGAGGCCGACGCGCAGCTTTCCGACGGTGTCAGACGGCAGTCCCGCGTCCTTCAGCGCCGAGCGCAGCATGCCGATCACCCCGCCCAGCGGGGTGCGGATCTCGTGGCTGATCATGGCCAGGAAATCGCTTTTAAGCTGGTTCGAGACTTCGGCCGCCCGCTGCGCAGCCAGCGACTCGGCCTGGCGCACTTGCGAGGCCTGCAGGGCGGTTTCGCGCTGCTGCAGGGCGAGGATGTGGGCACGCTGGCGCGCCAATGCGCCGTCGAGCCCGTGCAACAGGTAGGTGCAGGAAATGGTCAGCACGGCGGCGACCAGCAAGAAATTAATTGTGAGCAGGATCCAGTGCGCCAGCGGGCTGATCACCAGGACGGCCACGCCGGTTTCGATGCCGCCGGCCACGCCCGCCACGAGCAAGGTGGCGCTGCACCACAGCAAGGCGCAGAAGGCTGCCCGGCTGCCGATCAGCACCGTGCACAGCACCGGCACTGCCATCAGGTAAATCTGCGACAGCGGGCCGATGGAAAACAGCACTGCCACCGCAATCAGGTAGGCGATCGCCAGCAGCGCGCCGGCGCGCCAGCGGTAGGACAGCCCGCGCCGGAAATTGAGCACGGCCATGCCGGTGACGGCAACGATGTCGGCCACGACCAGCATCCAGTGGCCCTGCCTGGCGCCGCCCCACAGGCTGGGCAGCATCACCAGCAAACCTAGCCAGAAAGCAGCGCTGCACAGGCCGTCCAGCAGCCGGGCGCGCCAGCCGTGCAGGTCCAGGTCGCCCTGGTCGAGGGCGGCGCGCAGGGCGCGTACCGGAAAGCTGTCTAACAAGGGGAACTCGCGTATTGAGGTGGTCAGCGGGGAATTCTACTACTTTTTACGCATGGAAATTAACAGCTGATGCTCCGGTAGACCGACGAGTAATGCGCATCTTGATGATTGATGCTGATTGCCAACGATTGCAAAAGAGTAGCAATGATACAATCGGGCAACCCCCGCCAACCCGTCTGCCAGCCCATGATCGTTTCATCCGCAACCGATTTCCGCGCCGTCGCGCGACGCAAGCTTCCTCCGTTCCTGTTCCACTATCTCGACGGCGGCGCCGGCGCCGAGCAGACCTTGCGCGCCAACGTCGATGACCTGCAACAGATCAACCTGCGCCAGCGCATCCTGCAAGGGTCGGAAGACCTGGACCTGACCACCGAGTGGTTCGGCAACACCTACGGCATGCCGATTGCGCTGGCGCCGGTGGGCCTGACCGGCATGTACGCGCGCCGGGGTGAGGTGCAGGCTGCGCGCGCGGCCAGTGCGCGCGGCATTCCATTCATCCAGTCCACGGTGTCGGTGTGTCCGCTGGCCGAGGTAGCCAAGGCGATCGACAAGCCGCTGTGGTTCCAGCTGTATGTGCTCAAGGACCGCGCCTTCATGCGCGACGTCTTGCAGCGCGCCAAGGCGCTGGGCGCCACCACGCTGGTATTCACCGTTGATATGCCGGTGCCTGGCGCACGCTACCGCGATGCCCACAGCGGCATGAGCGGCCCCAACGCTGCGCTGCGGCGCATGCTGCAGGCGGTCACGCACCCGGGCTGGGCCTGGGACGTGGGCCTGCACGGTCGCCCGCACGACCTCGGCAATATTTCGACCTATCGCGGCCAGGTGACCGGGCTGGCCGACTACATCGGCTGGCTGGGCAATAATTTCGACCCGGCCATCGGCTGGAGCGACCTGCAGTGGATCCGCGACGAGTGGGAAGGGCCGATGGTGATCAAGGGCATCCTGGAAGCGGACGATGCGCGCGCCGCGCTGTCGTTCGGTGCGGACGGCATCGTTGTCTCGAACCATGGCGGCCGCCAGCTCGACGGCGCGCTGTCCACCGCGCGCGCGCTGCCGGCAATTGCCGAGGCAGTCAAAGGCAAGATGACCATCTTTGCCGACGGCGGCGCCCGTACCGGCACCGACATCTTCCGCCTGCTGGCGCTGGGCGCGGACGGTGTACTGCTGGGCCGGGCGTTCGTGTATGCGCTCGCGGCGCAGGGCCAGGCTGGCGTGGACAAGCTGCTGGCCATCCTGGAAAAAGATATCCGGACCACCATGGTGCTCACGGGCGTAAAATCGGTGCGCGAGATTGGCCCGCACTTGTTGGCCTGAACCTGGAGTATTAATGAAGGTACGTTTGTGGACCGTGGTGGTGGTGGCTGCGTTGGCAGCCCCGGCCGTCGCCCAGCGGGTGGAACCAGTCCCGGTTCCGGCTCCAGCGCCGGACTTGCCGCTGTGGGAAGTCGGCTTGTTTGGCGGCGCCGCCAGCACGCCGGCCTATCCGGGCGCCGATGACCGTTCGCAGCGGGCACTGGTGTTGCCGATGGTGATTTATCGCGGCAAGGTGCTGCGCGCCGACCGTTCCGGCATCGGTGCGCGCTTGCTCAACACCGACCGGGTGGAACTCGACGTCGGCTTCGCCTTGTCGCTGCCGGCCAAGTCCGACGACGTGGGAGCGCGCGCCGGCATGCCCGACCTCAATTCGTTACTGGAATTCGGCCCGCGCCTGAAAGTGCGCCTGGCCGAGACCGGGATGTCGCGCCTGCGGCTGGAGCTGCCGTTGCGGGTGCCGCTGGAACTGGGCAATGGCTTCAAACGCCAGGGCCTGGTGTTCGAGCCGCGCCTGGTGGCGGAGACCGGCGACCGCAGCGGCCTGTGGCAAGCCGACGCCAACCTCGGCATGGTCTTCGGTAACGCCCGCTTGAACCAGTATTTTTACGACGTGGCGCCGCAATACGCCACCGCCGAGCGACCCGCCTACCAGGCGGACGCCGGCCTGATGATGACCCGGCTGGGCGTGAGCCTGTCGCGCCGCGTGTCACCCGACTGGCGCCTGTTCGGCTTTACCCGCTACGACAACCTGAGCCACGCGGCCAACCGCGACAGCCCCTTGCTGCGCAAGAACAGCGGCTGGTCGGCCGGTATCGGCTTTACGTGGACCATCCACAGGTCGGCGGCGCGGGCGTGGGAGTAAATCGCAGGCCCGGCGCTGCCGGTCAGTGATCGGTATGCAGGTACGACGGCGTCTTCGGCAGGCGGGTGCTGAACAGGAAGGCGATCACCATCATCACCGTCACATAGACGAAGAACCAGTTTTCGTGGCCCAGGTTCTTGAAGGTCAGGCCCACGAATTCGGCCGAGCCGCCGAAGATGGCGTTGGCGATCGCGTACGAGAAGCCCACGCCCAGCGCGCGCACTTCTGGCGGGAACATTTCCGCTTTTACCAGGCCGCCGATCGACGTGTACAGGCTGACGATGGCCAGGGCCAGCGTGATCAGCAGGAATGCCAGCACCGGGCTGTCGTTACCGCGCAGCATGGCCAGGATCGGGAAGGTGGCGATGGCGCCCAGGGCGCCGAACAACATCATCGAGTTGCGGCGGCCGATGCGGTCGGCAAGCATGCCGAACAGCGGCTGCATGCACATGTACAGGAACAGCGCGCCGGTCATCACGATACTGGCGGTCTTGGCCGGCATGCCGGCGCTGTTGACCAGGTATTTCTGCATATAGGTGGTGAAGGTGTAGAAGATCAGCGAGCCGCCGGCCGTGTAGCCGATCACGGTAATGAAAGCTGCGCGGTGGTGCTTGAAGATGTAGGCCAGGGTGCCGGCTTCCTTGTTGTTCATGTCGGCGGCCTTGCTGGTCTCGTGCAGGGTGCGGCGCAGCAGCAGCGACACCACGGCGGCAATCGCGCCGATCACGAACGGAATGCGCCAGCCCCAGGCCTTCAGCTCGGCTTCGGTCAGGAATACTTCCAGGATCACCACCGTCAACACGGCCAGCAACTGGCCGCCGATCAGGGTCACGTACTGGAACGACGAGAAGAAGCCGCGCTGGCCGCGCAGCGCCACTTCGCTCATATAGGTGGCGGTGGTGCCGTACTCGCCGCCCACCGACAGGCCCTGGAACATGCGCACTATCAGCAGCAGGATCGGCGCCGCCACGCCAATGGTGGCGTAGGTCGGCAATACGGCAATCGCCAGCGAGCCGCCGCACATCATCATCACCGAGATCATCATCGATTTCTTGCGGCCCACGCGGTCGGCAATACGGCCGAACAGCCAGCCCCCGATCGGACGCATCAGGAAGCCGACCGCGAACACGGCGGCGGACTTCAGGAATTCGGTGGTGGGGTTACCGCTGGGGAAAAACTGGCTGGCGAAGTAGATCGAGGCAAACGAATAAACGTAAAAGTCGAACCATTCGACCAGGTTGCCGGAGGAAGCGCTGATGATGGCAAACACGCGTTTGCGTTTTTCCTCGGCGCTGTAATGGGGTTGTGTTGTGGCGGTCATGCTGCTCCCGTTGCTGTAAGTAGATATCACGTTCCTGAAGATGTTTCATTCATGAACAATGTTTCTGATTGTAAAGCATCTTCGACAACAGCGTGTGCCGCGTTGGTACAGCCTGTTCTTTCAGACAGTGTGGCCAGGGTTAGCGAGCGCACGTTGAACGGGTTTCTGTCCGTGTATCTTTTAACAAACTAACCAAAGGAGCATCGCCATGAATTTGGATAAGCCTGTCAACAAGCCCGTCAACCAGTCTGCCACCAACCCTGACCTGGTCACCGGCCACGAACCGACTTTTGTCGACACCCTGCCGGATCGCGTCAGGCAACTGCTCGATCAAACCAGCTCCAAGCTGGCCCACAACGAGCTGCGCGAGTGGGGCAAGCTGCTGCTGACGCAGGCGCCGGCCATCCAGGCAGGCATCGCCCGCCGGGTGGACAAGCGCACGGTCAAGAAAACCGCGATTGCGGCGGTGGCGCTGGGCGTGGGCTATTACCTGCTCAAGCGCCGCTGACATTGCCCGGCACCGCAGCCATGGCCCAGCCGCTGGCGCACCCATGGCAGCCATGGCGGCCGACCGACCCCATGCTCACCTTGCGTTAAAACAAATCTGAATATTTCCTGCGATCTACAATTTCGCAATGGCAATATACAGAACCCTTCCTCGCCGTCGCCAGGGCGGCGTCACTGCGCTCATGTTCATCATGATTCTGATGGGCCTGCTAGTGTTCAGCGGCATGGCGCTCGACCTGGCCCTGGTGCAATATCGTCGCCAGGAGCTCGATCTCGCCGCGCGCACGGTGGCGGTGGCCGCTGCCCAGCAGCTCAATGGCAAAACCAGCGGCATCGACAACGCGTTGGCAAAGGGGGCGGAGGCGCTGGCCGACCTGCGCTACCGCTATGGCGCGCGCCGGTTGGCGTGGCGCGATGACATGCTGTCGTTCGGCGCCACGCCAACCGGCGGCTGGCAGAGCGCGGATGCGGCCCGGGCGGCGGCGGCGGGACTGCTGTTCGTGCGCGCTGATACCGGCAAGCTCGATGCGGCAGTGGGCTCGGTCGCGCTGTTCATCATCAGGCTGCTTCACTCTTCCATGCAATCGGTGGCGGTGGCCGCCACCGCCGTGGCGGGCCGCTCCGGCATCGACGTCATGCCGCTGGCGGTGTGTGCGATGTCCGAAGCGGCCGGTGCCAAGCGCCTCAATACCGGTCCGCCGGCCACCGAGGAATTGGTGGAATACGGCTTCCGGCGCGGCGTCGCCTACGATCTGATGCAACTTAATCCGGACGGCGTCGTTCCCGTCAGCTTCGTGATTCATCCCACGCTGGCAGCTGGGCAAGCCGGCGGCGCTGGCGTTGCCGCCGGACTGAGCGATGCTGTGGTGGGACCGCACGTATGTACCGGCCAGCTGGGCATTACTACGTTGCAGGGCGGCAAGTTGATGGTGGCGCAGCCGTTTCCGCTGGCAGCGTTGTACCGCCAGCTCAATTCGCGTTTCGCCCAGTACGAAAACAACCTGTGCGCGGCCGCGACCGCGGTGGTGGACCGTAACTCGCGGCCGTATCTGCGCGACGGCGGCGTGCCGTGGATGGCCGCCACGCCCAATGAGCAAGGGGCGCAGGTCATTACCAGCGGCGGCAAGCGCCGCACCATCGCCGACCTGTCGCCAGCGCCCGCCGGCACCGACCCTAAAGCATACGGACCGTTGTGGGCCTATGCCAGGGCGGTGCCGTTCAGCGAATGGAAGGAGGGCGTCGATGAACCGGCGGCCGGTTACGCGACCTTTGGCGCCGGCGATTGGGCCAGCCTGTACGCCCCGGGCGCGCCCGCCGCCAAGAGCTATCCCGGCACCATCCCGTACCAGAGCACGAGCGGGACCAATTTCCAGGCGCCGCCGTTGGTGCAAAAGGGCGTGACCAATCGCCGCGTGCTCAACGTGCCCTTGCTGGCCTGTCCGGTGGCGGCCGGCGGGCCCGAGCCGGCCACCGTGCTGGCCATCGGCAAATTCCTGATGACGGTACCGGCCACGCCCACCACGCTGTATGCGGAGTTTGGCGGCCTGGCGCCCGAGCACACCCTGGGCGGTCCGGTGGAGTTGTACCGGTGAACGCCATGCGCAGGGCGGGCGGCCTGGTGACGGCGGAATTTTCGCTGGTGCTGGTGGTATTCCTGACCGTCGCCTGCGGGGTGCTGGAAGTGGGACGCGCCATGTACCTGTACAACGCCTTGTACATGGTGACGCAGCGCGCGGCGCTTGCCGCTGCCAGCGCCGACTTTTCCAACCCGCAAGCGATGGCGGCGGTGCGCCAGCGCGCGGTGCTGCGCACGATGCCCGGCAACCTGATCATGGGCGCGCCGGTCAGCGATGCCCATGTGCGTATCGACTACATGTCGTTGTCCGGCGCCGGCACCGAAGTGATGCAGCCCATCGCCGCCGGCAACATGCCAGCGTGCCCGGTGAACAACCGCATCGCCTGCATGAAGGATCCCAACAGCGCCGCGTGCATCCGGCTGGTGCGGGTACGGATCTGCGATCCGGCCGTCACTGACAAATGCGACCTGACCGCCTATCGCGCCATGTTCCCGCTGGTGAAGCTGCCTCTGGAACTGCCGATGTCCACGACGATCGCCGCTGTGGAGACCCTGGGCGCCGCGCCTGGCGACGAACCTTGTCCGTAGCGAGGTTCAGCCATCGACCCCGGTGGTGGCGAAGCGCTCGCGGTACGTGCGCGGCGTGATGCCGAGCTTTTTCATGAACACGCGCCGCATATGGGCTTCGTCCGTGAAGCAGGCGCGCGCCGCCACCGTCTTGAGCGGCAGCGCCAGGTCGGCCAGCAGCTGGGTGGCGCGCTCGAACCGGCACAGCTCGATGAACTCCTGCGTGCTCAGGCCCACCTCCTGCTGAAACACGCGGGCGAAATGGCGCTCGCTCATCATCGCGCGCTGCGCCAGTTGCGCCACGGTGAGCTTTTCGTCCAAGTGCTCGAGGATCCAGTTCTGCAGCTCGCGGATGGTGGGACGGGTGGTGCGCTCGCTGAGCAGGTGGGCGCTGAACTGCGATTGTCCGCCCGGGCGTTTCAGATACACGACCATCTCGGTGGCCACTTCCAGCGCCAGGTCGCGGCCGTAGTCCTCCTCCACCAGCGCCAGCGCCAGGTCGATGCCGGCGGTGACGCCCGCTGACGTCCATACATTGCCGGAGCGCAGAAAGATCGCGTCGGCATCGACTTCGATGGCCGGGTACTCGGCTTGCAGCCGCTCGGCCACGCTCCAGTGGGTGGTGGCGCGCCTGCCATCGAGGACGCCGGCGGCGGCCAGGAAAAAGGCGCCCGAGCACAGCGCCGTCAACGCCTTGATGCGCGGCGCCACGGCGGCCACCCATGCGATGATGGCGGCGCTGTCCACCAGCGCTTCCCGGATGTGGCGCGCGCCGACGATGATGGCGTTGTCGGGCAATGCCAGCGGATCAAGGGCCTTGGTGGCGTCGAGCGACATCAGGGTGTCGGAACGTACCGGGCCGGCCTGGCACGAGGCGATGCGCACGTCGTAGCCGGGCGGGTGGCCGCGCCGCTGCAAATGCAGGTTGGCGTACTCGAAAACGGACATGGGGCCGACGGCTTCCATGGCCTTGAAGCCGGGGTAGACCACGATGTCGATGGTGATTGCTGCGGGTGTGACTGTCATGAAGCGCTGGTATCAGGAGAAAATCCGGTCATTATTGCACCAAATCCTGCCATTCTCCGGCGCGCCGCCCCACGCGCAGGCTTGCGGGTGCCAGAATCGCGCATCTTCAAGCAAAGGGAACCACCATGAAAACCAAAGCAGCCGTAGCCTGGCGCGCAGGCGCGCCGCTCACCATCGAGGAAGTGGACCTGCAAGGCCCGCGCGCCGGCGAGGTGCTGATCGAACTCAAGGCCACCGGCATCTGCCATACCGACTACTACACGCTGTCCGGCGCCGATCCTGAAGGCATTTTCCCGGCGATTCTCGGCCATGAAGGCGCGGGCATCGTGGTCGATGTGGGCCCCGGCGTGACCACCCTGAAAAAAGACGACCACGTCATCCCGCTGTACACCCCGGAATGCCGCCAGTGCAAATTCTGCCTGTCGCGCAAGACCAACCTGTGCCAGGCCATCCGTTCCACGCAAGGCCGGGGCCTGATGCCAGACGCCACCAGCCGCTTCTCGCTCGACGGCAAGCCGCTGTTCCACTACATGGGCACCTCCACCTTTTCGAACTACATCGTGGTGCCGGAAATCGCGCTGGCGAAAATCCGCGAGGATGCGCCGTTCGACAAGGTTTGCTACATCGGATGCGGCGTAACCACCGGCGTGGGCGCCGTGGTGTTCTCGGCCAAGGTGGAAGCGGGCGCCAACGTGGTGGTGTTCGGCCTGGGCGGCATCGGCCTGAACGTGATCCAGGCGGCCAAGATGGTCGGCGCCGACAAGATCATCGGGGTCGATATCAACCCGAACCGCCAGGAGATGGCGCGCAAGTTCGGCATGACGCACTTCATCAACCCGAAAGACACGCCGAACGTGGTTGACCACATCGTGCAACTGACCGACGGCGGCGCCGACTACAGTTTCGAGTGCGTGGGCAACACGCAACTGATGCGCGAAGCGCTCGAGTGCACCCACAAGGGCTGGGGACAGTCGTTCATCATCGGCGTGGCGGCGGCCGGCCAGGAAATCTCGACCCGGCCGTTCCAGCTGGTGACGGGCCGCGAGTGGAAAGGTTCCGCGTTCGGCGGCGCCCGTGGCCGTACCGACGTGCCGAAGATCGTCGACTGGTACATGGACGGCAAGCTCAATATCGACGACCTGATCACGCACCGCCTGCCGCTCGAGCGTATCAACGAGGGCTTCGATTTGATGAAGTCCGGCGAGTCGATCCGCTCGGTCGTGCTGTATTAACCGGCCACGGGTAGCTGCGCGATCACCTTGATCTCGAACTGAAACCCGAACAACCACGTCACACCCACGCTCGTCAGGGTCGGGTGTGGCGCCTCGCCCCAGTACTCCGGTAGCACCTGCCATACCTTCTCGAAATTCTCTTCCATACAAACGTTTATTCAATACACGAATCAGTTGTATGTTGTCGAAAAAAATCAAACCACCTGTTGGATTTTTTGATCAGACGCTCTACCTCCAACCAGTTCATAAAAGATTTTCCCAACTTATTTTTTCTGGAAAAATTATCATTCTCTTCCGAATAATCCACCTCGTATTGACAAAAAATTATTCCAGGCGTATCAACTAACCACTGCCCACCAAACTGTTTTCCCGCATCCATATCAAAAGGAAAAACAAGAGGAAAATTTGCCGATACATAAAAACCACTTTTGAACCTGCATCTGGCCGAATAGCTCTCAGATGGACTCATTGCACTATCAAAGTTTGAAAAAATAATGTTCTGCTCATCTGTCGTTCGATGTTTGACAAAAGCCAGATAATTCTTTCCTGGAGAAAACAACCCAACTTGCGATGGCATGAAAAAATTAAAATTATCGGAACCACCCTTGAATGACTGAATGACTTTTGCACCATACAGAAACCCGCAAGCAGGCCTTTCCTTTACAGCTACATCCAGAACAGGAGAAATTGAAGTAACCTGTATTTTTGCCACAATCGATGATTCCGTCACAGCCTGCCTTAGTGTGGAGTAGCCGGATACTAAATGGATCTGTATCAAATCTTCAGCATGAGAGTTAAAAGACAGAAACAAAAACGCGGCCAGACAAAGACTCTTGGCGCTGACTCTTACCATTTCTTTCCCCCATTAATTTTGTTAGTCGCATTTGTGTCGAACTTTATTGTTCGACTACAGTAACACCTACGGCTTTGCCCCAACCTGTTGCGCCAGCCAGCGCTCGATGGTGGCTCGATGCTCCGGCGTAGTCAAGTGTACCTGCTGCGGATCGAGCACCAGTTCGCGCGGCGCGGTGATCACGTTGAACACCGCCAGCGTGGACGTAGGCGGCGTCACCATGTCGTTGAAACCGGCGTAGTACAGCACCGGCGCGCGCAGGCGGCGGGCGAAGTTGACGGTGTCGTAGTAGGCGCTGGTGGTTACCTTGGCGTCCACCGGCTGGTCTTGCACGCGGCCCTGGGCATCTTGCCGGAACAGGCCGGGCCAGCCGCCCGCGCGCCCGTGCAGGTAGCCGGTGACATCGCTGTAGGCCGGGTACGACGCGACGGTGGCGGTCACGCGCGCATCGAGCGCGCTGGCCATGATCGCCAGCTGCCCCCCCTGGCTGCCGCCTTGCGCCACCAGGTTCTTGCCGTCCCACTTCGGGTGCTGAGCGAGGTAGTCGAGCGCGCGCAAGGCGCCCAGGTACACGCGGCGATAGTAATAGGCGTTGCGGTTGTCGAGGTTATAGCGGTTGTAGCTCTCCAGCGCGCCGAAGTTGAGCTGCTCGTACAACTCGTCGGGCAGATTGACGGGAATGCCGTGGATGCCGATCTGCAGCGTGACGTAACCGTTGGCCGCCATCTCCGGCGTGCCCTTGTAGCCGCGCACCCCGGCGCCCGGCACTTGCAGCACGGCTGGATATGGCCCGGCGCCGCGCGGCACCGACAGCACGCCATAGATACGGGTGGGGCGCCCGCCCGGCGGCTGCGCCACGTTCTGGAAGGTCAGGTACGACACTTCCACCTGTTCGTTCGACAGCGCCGGCGCCGGCGTCAGCGTAAACTGCGGCGCCACGGCGGCCAGCGCGCGCTTTTGCGCCTGCCAGAACTGGTCGAAGTCCGCCGGCTCCGTTTGCACCGGCACGATGTTCTGCGGACTGAACGCGGCCGTGGCCCGGCCTTCCTGCACTTTTCCCTGCACGGTGGCCTTGACCAGCAGCCGCACGAAACCTGGTTGCGCGAGCGCCGTCGCAGGCAGGCTCAAACCCTGTTCCGGCACGATCGCCGTACGCTCGGCGCCTTCCAGCATGTCCGGCCCCAGGCGATAGGAAATGGTCACGCCTTCGGCCGGGTAGGGCGCGAGATTGAATTTGACGCGGAACGTCGCAGCCTGCCCGACCGCGTAGGTCCAGTCCGCACGGTCGAGACTCACTTGAAGTGTGGCGTCGGACGGGACGACGGCGACCGTGCCGATTTTGACGGGAGTACCGGCCAACGCCGGAGCGGCCACAATCAGGTGGGAGAAAGCCAGCAACGTGGCGGCGAGGGGCTTGGTAAAGGTCAGAGGTTTCATGCCGAAATAGTAGCGGGTGATATCCCCGGGATTGCTACGGCGGCGTGAACAATCACGGGATTGAGCGTTTTCGCACTGTGCAGTAATGTCAGTGCAGGACCGCAAAGCGCTTGGCAAGTGCCGACTGGCGCTTGTCCAGTGTCCATAACTTGGCCCCCGGCGTCATTAGTGTCGAAGTCAGCAAAGACATATCGACCAGGCCGCAACCTGAACCGAATAGCGCTTCCCGCTCGGTCAATCCTGTTGCAGCGGCTAGCGGAGCTGGTCTGGCTTCTGGCAGTACCCCTGTCATTTTGCAGATTCAGTTTGGCGGCGTGGCACATCTTTCATTCCCGGCGCTGCGCCCCCGAGCGCCGCCAGGCGCTTGGCGGCTTGCACCCGAATGAAGGTTTGAATCGCTTCCTGGAACAGTTGTCCTTTCTCCATGCCGGGGTCAGCCATTTCCAGCGCTTGCGCATACAACTCGTCGCTGATTGTCACCGTGGTTTGCATGGTGCTCTCCAGTCATTGTGGCCGAGGGCCATACTCGACGATTTTCGAAGCGTGCGCAAATATCAGGCAAACGAGCGTGGATGAGGCTGGCGCTACATGCTTCTAATGAGATACTATTCTCATTAGTAAACGCAACCATGTTGCGATTACAGTGTTTCTACCCCATCCGACCAGGAGAATTGCTTGACCATCGACAGTTTTCACCCGCCCGCGCAGGGCATCCAACCGGGCGGCCGCCCCGTGCTTGACGCCACCGCCGTGGTGGCCGGCTATGGCGGCAAGATCATTTTGCAGCAGCTCGATTTGCAGGTGCGCGCCGGCGAGATCTATGCGCTGCTGGGCGCCAATGGCGCTGGCAAGACTACCAGCGTCAGCCTGTTCCTTGGCTTTGTCGCGCCCACTGCCGGCACGGTCAAGGTGAACGGCTTCGATCCCGTGAGCGAACCGGGGCAGGCACGCCGCCACCTCGCTTATATCCCGGAGAATGTCGCCCTGTACGAGCATTTGAGCGCGCGCGAAAACGTCGGCTACCTGCTGCACCTGGCCGGCCAGCAGGAAGACGCCGCCGCCATCGACCAAGCCCTGGGCGCCGCCGGCCTCGATGCGGCGGCGTTCGACCGCCGCGTGGCCGGCTTCTCGAAGGGCATGCGGCAGAAGGTGGCGATCGCGCTGGCCCTGGCGCGCAAGGTGCCGGCGCTGCTGCTCGACGAACCGACGTCCGGCCTCGATCCGCAAGCCACCTCGGAGTTCAACCGCCTGCTGGGCGTGTTGCGCGCCCAGGGCGTGGCGATCCTGATGGTGACCCACGACCTGCTCAGCGCCGCCGACGTCGCCGACCGCATCGGCTTCCTGGAAGCGGGGCGCCTGCGCGAGGAGGTGGCCGCCACCGGCGCCGACCGCTTCGATGTGCGCGCCCTGCACCGCCGCTATGCTGCCCAGGCGGCACCAGTGGCACCTGCGGCACCTGCCGCGCAGTCCGGCCAGGCAGCATGACCATGGCCGCTTCCATGATCAAACGCATCGCCTTGGAGGAATGGCGCGCACTGGCGCGCGACCGCGCCGCCGTCGTCGGCCTGCTGTTGTTGACTGTGCTGATGCTGGTGGCCGCGCTGACCGCGTACGAACAGCAGCGCGGCGCCAATGCCGAACGGGCGCGCTACCAGGCCCAGTCGAACCATGAATTCCAGGCCCAGCCCGACCGCCACCCGCACCGCATGGTCCACTACGGCCATTTCCTGTTCCGGCCGGTGAACCCGCTGGCGGCATTCGATCCGGGTATCGACGGTTACACCGGCAGCACGCTGTTCGTCGAAGGGCACCAGCAGAACAGCGCCAACTTCGGTGACGTGCGCCAGACCTCATTGCTGCTGCGCTTCGGCCAGTTGACGCCGGCGTTCGTGCTGCAGGTGCTGGCGCCGCTGCTGCTGGTGTTCTTCGGCCACGCGGCCGTGGCGCGCGAGCGCGAGTCGGGCACCTTGCGGGTGCTGCTGGCGCAGGGCGTGGCCAGCCGCCAGCTGGTGCTGGGCAAGCTGCTGGCGTTGTGCGGCTTTACCGCACTGATGCTGCTGCCGGCGCTGGCCGGCCTGGCCTGGATGGCCGCCAGCGGCCACGCACCGTGGCTGCCGGTGCTGCTGCTGGCCGCTGGCTATACCGGCTGGCTGCTGCTGTGGTCCTTGGGCGTGGTGCTGGTCTCGACCTTGTTTGCGCGTGGCCGCGACGCCTTGCTGGTGTTGCTGGCCGTGTGGACGGTAGCGGTGATCCTGCTGCCGCGCTGGATTCCTGATCTGGCCAGCAGCGCCGTGGCGCTGCCCACGCGTTACGAAAACGTCATCAACGTCCAGCGCGACTACCTGGCGCTGGGCGACTCGCACAACCCGCAGGATCCCAAGTTCGCCGCCTTCCGCGACGGCCTGCTCAAACAATACAACGTCACCCGCGTGGAAGACCTGCCGGTCAACCTGAAAGGGCTGGTGAGCATGGAAGGCGAACGCCGTTCGACGGAACTGTTCAACCGCTACGCTGCGGCCGGCATGGACCGGCAGCAGGCGCAGAGCCGCCTGATCGATCACGCCGGCTGGCTCAGTCCTGCGCTGGCGCTGCGGCGCCTGTCGATGACGGCCTCCGGCACCGACCTGGCCAGCTTCCGCAGCTTCCTCGAGCAGGGCGAAGCCTATCGCTACGCGCTGATCCAGGGCCTGAATAAACTGCATGCGGAAGAAGTGCACTACGCCGACGAAGGCCAGGCCGGCAAGGAAAACCGCATCTCGAACAGCCACTGGCAGGGCTTCCCGCCATTCCATTACCGCCAGGCGCAGGTGGATGAAATCCTGCTGCGCGCGGCGCCTGCCGGCGCCGCGCTGATCCTGTGGATACTGGCCCTGACGGGGCTGACCTGGTGGCTGGGTGGACGTTTGGGGAGGGCCGTGCGATGAATTTTTCCATAGATTGGCTCACTTTCGAATGGCGCCTGATCGCCCGTTCCCGCCTGTCGGTGGTGGCCTTGCTGCTGTTGCTGGTGTTATCCACGCTGTCGGTGTGGTCCGGCGTGCAGGAAGTGGCGCGCCAGCGCGACACCATTGCCCAACTGGCGGCCTTGCAGGCGCAGGACGCCGCTGTCGCGACCACGCGCAATGCCACCGGCGGCAACGCCGGCAGCGCCGCCTACTACACGTTCCACCACACCTGGGATGCACCGGCGGACGCCGCCTTCCTGGCGCTGGGCCTGCGCGACGTGGCGCCGTACGCGCTGCGCATCCGTGCGCTCGGCCTGCAGGCGCAGCTCTACGAAGGCGAGACCTTCAACCCGGAGGTGGCGCTGCCGGGCAGGTTCGACTTCGCCTTCGTGCTGATTTACCTCGCGCCGCTGTTCGTGATCGCGCTGCTGCACGACCTGGTGTCGAGCGAGCGGCAATCGGGCCGGCTGCGCATGCTGGCGGCCATGCCCGATGGCGGCCGCCTGTGGCGCCGCCGGGTGGCGCTGCGCTTCGCGCTGCTGCTGGCCTGCCTGGTCTTGCCGGTGCTGGCCGGCGCCGGGTGGGCCGGGCTTGACATGGGGGCGAGCGTCATCGTGCTGGCGGTGGCGGCCAGCTACCTGGCGTTCTGGATCGGCGTGTCGCTGCTGGTCGGGGCGCACGGCCGGCGCTCGGTCACCAATGCCACCGCGTTGATGGGCGTGTGGGCGGTGCTCACGCTGGTGTTGCCCACGCTGGCCAACGTTGCGCTTACCCGCGCCATTCCCGTGCACCAGGGCGTGGACCTGATGCTGGCGCAGCGCCAGGTGGTGCACGGCGCCTGGGAAGTGCCGCGCGACGAGACCATGCGCAAGTTCTATCTCGGCCACCCGCAATGGCAGCACAGCGCGCCGCTGCCGGAAGGGTTCCACTGGAAGTGGTATTTCGCATTCCACCAGCTGGGCGACGAGAGCGTGGCCGGGCAGGTGCAGCAATACCGCGCCGGGCTGCTGGCACGCCAGGCCTGGACCGACCGCCTGGGCTGGGTGCTGCCCGGCGTCGGTGTGCAGGCGGTGCTGCACCGGCTGGCCGCCACCGACCTGCCGGCGCAACTGGCGTACCAGCAGCGCATCAGCAGCTTCCACGAGGCGCTGCGCAATTTCTATTATGGCTACCTGTTTACCGACCTGCCGTTCGGACCGGCGCAGGCGGCCCACCAGCCGGTATTCGCGCCGGCGCCAGGCGCGGCGCCAGCCCCGTGGCGCGCGGCGGCAGCGGTATGCCTGCTGGCCTGGCTGGTATTTGCGGCCGGTGCCTGGCGGCTGGTGCGCATAAAAGGTGGTGGCGAACGCTGATCTGAAGCACTTTTTTGCCACTTTGTTTTATACTGCCACCCCGCATTGGGTTGAAGGGTGGCAGATGAGTGACAGCGACTTGCGCGAATTGCTGAATCGGCACTTCGCGGTCGAACAGGTGGATGCGGACGTGCTGCAGCAAATGGCAGGCATGGTGCGCGACTGGATGACGCCCGAGGGCAGGTCGCCGTATCCGGTCACGCCCATCGACCAGCTGCTGCCGCTGTTCGCCGAGCTGGCGCCGCCCGCGGGCGGCATGGCGCCTGTGCATGTGCTGGAAGAACTGCAACGCAAGCTGCTGCCCCATACCGCGCGCCTGAACCACCCCAAGTTCATCGGCCACATGACCCAGGCGCTGCCCTGGATGACGGTGCTGGTGGAAGCGCTCACTGCCACCCTGAACCAGAACCAGGTCAAGATCGAAACCGCCTACGCGTCCACCCTGGTGGAAAAACAGGTGCTCGGCTGGATGCACCGCATGGTCTATCGCGCGCCCGATGCGTTGTACGCGGACGCCATGCGCGCCAAAAACCACGCGCTGGGCAATATCGTCAATGGCGGCACCATGGGCAACCTGACCGCGCTGGCGGTGGCGCTCGAGCGTACCCTGCCCGGCGTGCGCAAGCATGGCATTTACGCGGCGATGCAGCAGTCCGGCCATCGCGGCCTGGCGGTGATCGCCTCGGCGCGCGCCCATTATTCGCTGAAAAAGGCGCTCGGCACGCTGGGCCTGGGCGAGGACGCGCTGTACCGCGTCCCGGTCGATGGCGACAACCGCATCGACCTGGCGGCCCTCGACGACACCATTGCCGCGCTCAGGCGCGACCGCATCCGCATCGTCGCCATCGTTGGCATTGCCGGCACCACCGAGACCGGCGCCATCGATCCGCTGGCGCAACTGGCTGCCATCGCGCAGCGCGAACAGGCCTGGTTCCACGTCGATGCCGCCTGGGGCGGGGCGCTGCTGATGGCCGAGCGTTTCCGGCCGCTGTATGCCGGCATCGAAGCGGCCGATTCGGTGGTGATCGACGGCCACAAGCTGTTCTGGGTGCCGATGGCGCAGGGCATGGTACTGTTGCGCGACCCGGCCAGCCTCGACCTGCTCAAACACAACGCCAACTACATCATCCGCAGCAATTCGGGCGACCTGGGACAGACTTCGCTGGAAGGCTCGCGCCGCTTCGATGCCTTGAAGCTGTGGGTGTCGTTCAAGCTGCTGGGGGAGGGCGGCTATGCCACGCTGCTCGGTCACGCCGCCAGCCTGGCTGCCGCCATGCGTGAACTGATCGCCGCCCAGCCCGATTTCGAACTGACCAGCAATTCGGACAATTTCATCCTGACCTACCGCTTCCTGCCGCCGGCACTGGGGCAGCGCCTGGCGCAATTGCTGGCCGCCGGCCGCGTGGATGAGGCGACCATCGTCAACCGCCAGGTCAATGAGCTCAATGCGCGCTTGCAGGAGCGGCAAAAGGCCAACGGCCACAGTTTCGTGTCGCGCACGGTGCTCGAGCGCGCACCGTTTGCCGATGGCATCACGGTGCTGCGCGTGGTGCTCAGCAATGTCCATACCACGCCGGCGCACTTGCGCGAAATCGTCGCCGAACAGCGCCAATTGGGCACGGCCCTACTGGCTACGGCGTGCTGAACTAGTCCGATTTGCCGGCGCTGCCACTATCGACCACGCCCGGGATGCCGCTGGTGGGACGCGCAAACTGGCCTTGCATGGCATCGACTCCGGTTTGCGGCCGCGCCAGCTCGCGCAATTCTTTGCGCTCGCTACGGATGTGGCTGGTATCCACGTCCAGGCGGCGGTCGCGCTGCTCCACCAGCCCGGGCCTGGCTTCGCCGTCGCGATTGAACGACCAGGCCAGCATCGGCTCGCCGAACGGCAGTGTGTCGTTGTGTTCGCCATGATGGCCCGTGTTCCAGATGTGCCAGGTTTTGCCATAGCTGTTCATCTTCGAGCGCATCAGCGATTTTTCCGCCGCCGCCGGCAGTCCGGGCGCGATCAGCTGGCCGCTGAGGATTTCACCGTTGTGCGGATGCCAGTACTTGCGCTCTGCTGCCGGCAGCGTGGCAAACAGTTTCTCCGAGATGATGTATTCGACCCCGTGCAGATTGGCGCTGCGGCTGCTGCCGTCGAATAATACACATTGGGCGAAGTCTTCGTTCTGCTGCTGGCAGTAATGGTGCGCTTCGATCTGGTTTTCCGGCATGTCGCGCATCGGGTGGAATCCCACCAGGTAAATATGGAAGCCCGGCAGCGGACCATTGCCCTGCAAGACTTTGGCCCCCAATTCGAGCGCGCGAGTGTGGGCCGACTTGTCGGCGCCCGGTGGGGCTGTCGGCTGGGCTTGGCAGGTCAGGGCTGCGGCAGCGAGGGCGCAGCCATTCAGGCGGGTGATGAGCTGGTACATGGCGGGTCTCCTTGGCTGAGAAAAGAGGGTCTTGCAAGTCTAGTCACAGCAGGCCGACAACGTCGCCCGCATGGCGCATGGCCGATGCCGTGGTTGAAATCCTTCCTTTAAGAAATAAAAGTGGCGCTCAATTCTTAGACTGATTTACAATCGTTCGCGCTAATCACCACGCAAATCGACGCCCAGATGAACGTAGATTCACAGGTTTTTATTCTTTTTTCGCTCGGGGTCGATCTCGTCCTGTGCATGGTGCTGGTGTTTTTGTGGTGGCGCCACAACGATGAAAAGCACGCGCTGGCCTGGGCCGTCGGTCAGTTTGCGCTCTCGTTCGGCATTGTCTGCTGGAGCCTCGGCCCCCAGTACCTGCCCAAGACCGTACTGGCCGCGCTCACGCTGACGGTCAGCGTGGCCGGTTTCTGGGCCGGTACCGAAGCCTTCCTTGGAAAATTGAACCCGGCGCGGCTGCGGCGCGCGGCCGCTGTGTCCGTCGGACTTGGTTTTGCCTGCTATGGCGTATTCGTCGCCATCGGTCATTCCCGGTCGATTGCATCGGTGATTGCCGGTATCTATGGCCTCACTTTCCTGTGGATCGGCTGGCGCCTGTTGAGCCAGCGTTCCGGCTACCGCTTGCTGGCGGTGGTGTTCGTGCTGCGTGGCGTGTTCAACCTGGCCAACGGCATGCACCTGGTGCCGCAGCTGATCGAGCTGTGGCTGATCTGGTCGTTCCTGGTCAAGTCGGTCTCGATGCTGTGCCTGATCCACGCGGTGCAGGACAAGATCCAGCGCCGCTACACCCACGCCATCGACAGCCTGGGCAAAGGCTTCCTGGTCTATGACCGCGACGGCGTGATCCGCACCGCCAATCAACGTTGCGTCCGCTTGCTGGGCGCGCCCGGTATGCGGCAACTAATCGGCAGCAATATCGGCGACTGGATGACGGGCGTCACCCGCACTACGGTGGCCGGCCATTTCCAGCGCTTTGCCAGCGCCGCCACCTATCCCTACGTGGAGACCACGGTATTTCGCCACGGGACCGAATTCGAGCTGCCGGTGGAGCTGATCGCCTCGCCGCACTACGAGCGCGGCCAGCTGTTGTGCATGATGCTGGTGATGGACATCACCGACCGCAAGAAAAAAGACGATCAGCTCTACCGCGCCGCCCACTACGACAGTGTCACCGGCACCCTCAACCGCCACGGCCTGGGCATCGAACTGGACCAGGCGCTGGTCCGCGCCCGCGACGCCGGCCAGCAGTGCGCGGTGCTGTTCATCGACATCGACAAGTTCAAGCGCATCAACGATTCGTTCGGCCACGCCACCGGCGACCAATTGCTGCGCCAGATGGCGGCGCGGCTGCGCAGTTGC
The DNA here is from genome assembly GCF_034479515.1 of Duganella zoogloeoides. Lineage (NCBI taxonomy): Bacteria > Pseudomonadati > Pseudomonadota > Betaproteobacteria > Burkholderiales > Oxalobacteraceae > Duganella > Duganella zoogloeoides. Next base: position 3,036,176 of record NZ_CP140152.1, on the reverse strand, counting down.
GTGGGCGACGGCGATTTGCTGGGCCGTTTCGGCGGCGACGAATTCGTGGTGGTGCTGCCGGGACTGGCCGCCGGCATGGCGCCGACGCAGGCCGCTGCCTGTGGCGAGCGAATCTTGCACGCGCTGGGGGGCAGCTTCGACCTGGCGCCGCACGCCATCACGGTGTCGGCCAGCATCGGCGTGGCCTGCCAGGGCAGCGACGGCGACGAGGCCGATACCCTGGTGCGCAACGCCGATATTGCCATGCACGACGTCAAGAAATCGGGCCGGGGAGCGTTGCGGTTATTCGACGCCGGCATGAGCGCCTACGCGCGCGAAGCGCTGGTGATCGACGGCGCGCTGCGCGGGGCGATTGCCGCCAGTGAGCTGCGGCTGGTCTATCAGCCGATCGTCGATGCCCGCACCGGCCGCATGGACAAGGTGGAAGCCCTGCTGCGCTGGCAGAGCGCGACCCTCGGCCACGTGGGGCCCGACCGCTTCATCCCGGTGGCCGAGGACAGCGGCCTGGTCATCGACCTCGGTGCCTGGGTGCTGGCCGAGGCGTGCCGCCAGCTGGGCGCGTGGCGCGACCAGTTGCCGCACCTGGCGGTCAGCATCAATGTCTCGGCCCGGCAGTTGCTCGATCCGGCGTTCCTCTTGCTGGTGGAGCAGGCGCTGGCCGCACACGGCCTGGCGCCGCAGCGGCTGGAACTGGAGCTGACCGAGCGGGTACTGATCGGTAACGGCGAACAGGTACGGGCGGCGCTGGGGCGGCTGCGCGAGCTGGGCGTGAGCATTTCGCTCGACGACTTCGGCACCGGTTATTCGTCGCTTAGCTATCTGACCCAGTTCGAGATCAACACACTCAAGATCGACCGCAGTTTTGTGACCGGCATGGTGGACAGCCCGCGCAGCCACGCGCTGGTGGCGACCATCGTCGCCATGGGGCAGAGCCTGGGACTGCAACTGGTGGCCGAGGGCGTGGAAACCGCCGGCCAGGCCGACGCGCTCGATGCGATGGGTTGCCACTACCTGCAGGGCTACCATATCTCGCGGCCGGTGGCCGCCGCCGACCTGCTGCGGTTTGCGGCGCAGCGCCGCGAGAGCAACCGCTGACAGCAGTCACCGCTGGTGCCGGCAGCCGGTTGGGCGGGGGTTATGGCTTGGGATCGGCCATGACGTACGGCGTAACACCCTCGGCGCGCAGGGTGACAGTGCGCACGGGGCGGTTGCGGACGCTTTCCGGGCATTTCTGCAGTGCCTTGGCAACCGCGCCGTCCCGCGCACCGGACAGCAGCAGCACGCCCGGCGCGGGCAAACTCATACCGAACAGGTTCTTGCCCCTGGCGGCGGTGATCTTCAGGGTGCCGATATCGACCACTTCCCCTTCAGCGAGCGTGAAGGGCACGTTGAACTGCTGTTCCTTGCTCATCGAATAGCCGCTGCCGCCCCCTGCAAAATTGTAGAAATTGTAGGCGAACACGCTGTACCGGCCAGCCGGCAGGGTGTGGCAAAAATAGATGCCATTTTCGCGTCGTTCCATGTTGGCGAAGTCAAGCGCCGTGTCATCGCCGAACGTTTTTCCGGTAACGATGCCAAACCCGGAATCAAAGTCCTTGTCATCCACATTGCGGTAAGAGGTCGAAATGGAATTGAACAACTGGCGGCACTGGTCCTTGTTCCGTTCGCAGCCGACTGCATAGGTGCCGATCACATACGCGAGTTTTGCTTCGGGAATCGCGGCAAGGCGCTGGGCGCGCTGCTCGGCCAGGTTGCTGCAGCCACTGATCAATAAAACGCCGGCCAATGCCGGCACAAATATTTTGCTATGCATCGATGATTTTCTTGATAAAACGGGGGAGGCCGCCATCGTAACGCACGGCAGGCTATAACGCCAACAAGTCACCTGCGCCAGTTATAAAATCATAAATCAGCAGCGCCTCGCCGGTTGCCTCTGCGCTCACGACCAGTTCACCGGCGGTATTCCAGATACCCGATTGTCCGGCGCCCACGAAGTTATCGGCCGGCCCCACGCAATTGGCCATCAATACGGTCATCGCGTGCTGCCTGGCGATAGCCGGATAATGTGCATACGCGGCAGCGACGCCGCGTGCTGACTTGGCCACGCTGGCGAAATAGATGTGCGCGCCCGCGTCTGCCGCCTGCTGCGCATGGTTCGGTTGCAACGACTCGTAGCAGATGGCCGGCGCCAATACCTGGTGCCCGAAAGTGAATAGCTGCTGCCGCGTGCTAGGTACGAAAAATGGCAGTTCATCGGCATGCAACAGCTGCTTGGCATAGACGCGGCGCGCCACGCCCGGTTGAAAGGCGATCATGCCGATCTCGATGCCGTCGTTGGCGCGCATGGGCGCACCGACGGCAATCAGCATGCCGAGGCGATCGCTCAGGCGCTGAAATTCATCGAGGCGCCGGTCGGACGCCTGCAGCGCCAGCGTTTCGGCCAGCCCGGGCTCATATCCGGTCAGCGAAAGTTCCGGAAAATAGATGCCATCGGCGCCGTGGTCGGCAGCGCGTTCCACCAATTGCACATGCTTGACGATATTTTTATCGATATCGCCAGCCATCGACGCGATTTGTGCAGCAGCGAGCTTCATAAGGATTCCTCTGTCACTGGTTCGGCGCCGTTGCTGCCGCGCGGGCGATGCATCCGTCGTCAGGAAAATGGATCACGGTGCGACGGTCGAAGATTGTGCCAGTTTCCACCGCCGGCTCGGGTAGTCGATGGTAACCACCCGGTCTCCCAGCGGCTTCAACCCGAGCACGCCGATCAGCCGCACGGGCGCGTCAAACCCCTGGTTCACGCAATACGCAGCCGTCACCGCGCCCACTGCGACGGCCCCCACGCTAAAGTCGCCAGCGGCCCCGGTCTCGTAGCAATCGACCTCGCGGCCCCAGCTCCTGACCGAGTATTTGCGTACCTTGTCGCTGGCTTGGAGCGGCGCGTTGCCGGTGAGCGCTGCCCATTCCTCGGCCCTGGTGGCGGTGAGGCCGAAGCGGGTGGCGCCGGTGTCGAGCAGGGCGTAGCCGGGTGCGCGGCCATGCTGCGCGACCTCGACCAGCGGATGGCCGCCGGTGCCGGTCCAGCGCGCGTAGAACAGCGGCTGGGCGCTGGCGTCGTTCGCCAGCAGCGGTTGCGGCGCATAGGACAGGCGGGCGCCGCCCAGGTCGAGCGTGAGCGTGCCTTGTTCGAAAAAAGCGTTGCCCAGGCTGGCGATCACGGTCTGCTTGCAAAGCGCGGTGGTCAGCCGCGCCAGGATGGCCGGTTCGGCACTGGCGTATGCGCGCGCCCCCGCGATTTCCACCAGCACCTTGCGTGCTTCGGCAGCGGCCGGCGCCTGGGGGGCGCCCGGCTGCGCGTGCCAGATCACGCCGCCATTGGCGCCGGTGTCGAGCTGGGCGTAGCAATCGATGCCGTCGATGGTGACCGGCAGCACCACGCCCAGCCGCTCCACCGGCCCGCCTTGCAAGCTGCCCATCTGCCAGTGGAATGCCTGCCAGTCGGTGGCCTGGGTGGACAGTGGCAGACAGGAGAGCAGCAGCGGAAGAGCCAGGCGCATAAACGGGATCGACAGACAAAGGGCGATGTTAGCAGTTTTTTATCTCGGTCACCCTACGGTCATGTTTAACGCACGCCCGAACCGCCATCCTTGCCCGGCCCGCCGTCAATGCGGCGGCTGCCCAGCGTGGTCGCGTATTCGTGGGTGAACAGGGCGCCGAAAAAGAAGATCTGCGCCGAATAATAAATCCACGTGATCAGCGCGACGATGGAGCCGGCTGCGCCGTAAGAGCTGCTGAAGTCGCCGTGGCCGAGGTACAGCCCGATCAGCACTTTACCGACCAAAAACAGCAGCGCGGTCAGGATGGCGCCCACGATCACGTCGCCCCAGGCGATGCGGGTGGCGGGCAGGTACTTGTACACGAACGCGAACACCACGGTAATGATGATCATCGACAGCGCCGAAAACGCGTATTGCAGGATCTTGCCCGGATCGGTGGGATCGGCCCAGCTGCTCTGGAACGCCGCCAGGCCGGCATTGATCGACAGCGACATCATCAGCATCAGCGCCAGCACCATCAACAGGCCGAACGACAGGAAGCGTTCGCGGATGAACAGCCACACGCCCGAGCCCTGCGACGGCGGAATCTGCCACAGTTCGTCCAGGCTTTCCTTGAGTTCCGCGAACGCGCTGGTGGCCGTGACCAGCACGATCACGCCGGAAATGATGCTGGCCGCCAGGCTGCCATCGGCCTGGCGCGCACCCGCAATGATCACCTTTAGAGCTTCGCTGCCCTGGGAGCCGGTCAGGCCGCCCAGTTCCGTCAGCAGCGCGGTGCGCACCACGTCCTCGTCAAAAAACAGGCTGGCCAGCGCCACCACCAGCATCAGCATCGGCGCCAGCGAAAACAGCACGTACAAAGTCAGCGCCGCGCCCTTGCTGGCGGCGCGGCGGTCGAGCCAGGCCATGGCAGCCGACTTGGCCATCTGCGCGACCGCGTACAGCCAGGCAGACAGGCCACCCTGCTTGACACGCAGGGCGATTTGGCGGCGGTTACGGGCGACGGGGTCATCCTGATCGATGGTGGTGGTAGTCATGGATTTAACAATTGGTGGCAATAAGCGCATGGTCGCCGCCAGCGCATTTTGCGGTCGGTGCGCACGCGCACGGAAGCGGGAAGGGCGGTACAGCACACTGGAATCCAACCAAGCCGATCACTAAGCCCAGGACCTCCGATGACCAAAGTAACGCACGCCGAACCCTATCCCCATCCCGCCGGCGGCTGGGGCTCCGTCAAGGAAGTCGGTACCATACTGCTCGAAGAAGGTGTGCTGCTCAAGGGCGGCAACATCATGCTGCACCAAAACAAGGCCGAGGGCTATGCGTGCGTGGGCTGCGCCTGGGCCAAGCCCGCCAATCCGCATCCATTCGAATTTTGCGAAAGCGGCGCCAAGGCCACGGCCTGGGAAATCACCAGCAAAAGCGTCGGCATCGACTTCTTCCATCAGCATACGCTCACTGAATTGCGCACCTGGTCCGACCACCAGCTCGAGGCCGTGGGCCGCCTGACCGTGCCGCTGCGCTGGGACCCGGCCAGCGACCGCTACGTGGAAGTGGCGTGGGAATCGGCGTTCGACGAAATCGGCCGCGAGTTACAGGCGCTCGATCCCAAGAGCGCAGTGTTTTACGCATCCGGCCGCGCCTCGCTGGAAACCTCGTATATGTACCAGCTGGCCGCGCGCCTGTACGGTAACAACAATCTGCCGGACAGCTCGAACATGTGCCACGAAAGCACCTCGGTGGCGCTGCCCAAGACTATCGGCGTGCCGATCGGCACGGTCAATCTCGACGATTTCGAACAGACCGACTGCATCCTGTTCTTCGGTCAGAACGTGGGCACCAACAGCCCGCGCATGTTGCACCAGTTGCAGGCCGCCCGCAAACAGGGCGTGCCCGTGATTACCTTCAATCCCTTGCGCGAGACCGGCCTGCTGTCGTTCGCCAATCCGCAATCGCCGGCCGAGATGCTGAGCACCGCCGAAACGCAGATCAGCACCCAGTACCTGCAAGTGAAAGCAGGCGGCGACAGCGCTGCCCTCATGGGCCTGTGCAAGGTGCTGATCGAGCGCGACGACGCGGCGCAGGCAACCGGCGGCGCGCGCGTGCTCGATGCCGCGTTCATTGCCGAGCACACGGCCGGCCTCGACGAATTCGCTGCCACGGTACGCGCCACGTCGTGGGCTGCCATCGAGGGCGAGTCGGGCCTGGCGCGCGCGGCGCTGGAAGAAGCGGCAGCCACCTATACCGCTGCCAAGCGCGTGATCGCGGTCTATGGCATGGGCCTCACCCAGCACCGGCACGGTGTGCAGAACGTCGAGATGGTGTCCAACCTGCTGCTCTTGCGCGGCAATATCGGCAAACCGGGCGCCGGCATCTGCCCGGTGCGCGGCCACTCCAATGTGCAGGGCCAGCGCACGGTGGGCATCACCGAGAAACCGAAGCTGGCGCCGCTCGATCAGCTGGAAAAACAGTACGGCTTCGCGCCGCCGCGTGACGAGGGCTTGAATACCGTGACCGCTTGCCGCGCCATGATGGATGGTTCCGTCAAGGCGTTCGTCGGCCTGGGCGGCAACTTCCTGCGCGCCGCGCCCGATACCGACCGCCTGGAACCGGCGTGGTCACAACTGCGCCTGAACGTGCAGATCGCCACCAAGCTCAATCGCAGCCACGTGGTGCCGGGCGCCGTCAATTACCTGCTGCCCTGCCTGGGCCGGATCGAGATCGACCGGCAGGCGGGCGGTGAGCAGTCGGTGGCGGTGGAAGACAGCACCGGTTACATGCACGGCTCGCGCGGCCGCGCCGAACCGGCCGCCGACACGCTGTGGTCGGAACCGGCCATCGTGGCCGGACTGGCGCAAGCGATGCTGCCGCCCGAACGCGCCGCGCTGGTGCCGTGGGCCGACTGGGTGGCCGATTACAGCCGCATCCGCGACGCCATCGCGGTGACCTTCCCCGACATTTTCAAGGATTTCAATGCGCGCATGTGGCAGCCGGGCGGTTTTCGCCGTCCGGTGCCGGCTGCGCACCGCGAATGGAAAACCCCGAACGGCCGCGCCAATTTCATTGCCCCGGCCACGCTGGAGGAAGACCCGGACCAAAGGCCAATTGACGGCGACGTGCTGCGCCTGTTTACCATCCGCAGCGACAGCCAGTTCAATACCACCGTGTACAACGAGGACGACCGCTTCCGCGGCATTTATGGCGGCCGCAAGGTCTTGCTGGTCAACCTGGCAGACATTGCCCGCCTGGGCCTGGCGGAAGGAGATATGGTGGACGTGCACGGCGTGACCGATGACGGGGTGGTCCGCACCGTGCCGGGTTTGAAACTGGTCGGCTATGACGTGCCGCCAGGCTGCATCGCCGGCTATTACCCGGAATGCAATCCGCTGCTGCCGCTCGAACACCATGCACTCGAGAGCATGGTGCCGGCCGCCAAGGCAATTTCAGTGCGGTTGATGGCAGCGGCGGGATAACTGCCGCAAAATCACACAATGTCACGCGGGTGACATACTGCTGAGATAACATCAGGAAACTTTTGTTCCCCTGGATGTTATGTTGCGCTCGTTCGCCTCACGATATTGGCCCTGGGCCTGGCTGCTGCTGGCCATGCTGGCAGCGGCCGCCTGCTGGAATCACGCCGTGGTGAGCGCCGAACGCACCCACCGTGACGTCGAGCAGACGGCGCGGCGCGAGCTGGCCGCGCACGTCGATGCGTTCGAGCACTACCTGACCCGCAGCATCGCCCAGATGGACCAGGTCACCATGCAGCTCAAGCACGGCTGGGAGCAGAGCGGCGGCACCTTGCAGCTCGATGCCTTGTACCGCGACGGCATGTTTACCGATCCCGCGTTTGCCGAGATCGCTATCTACGACGCCAACGGCCGCCTGCTCAGCCGCGTCGGACGTCGCCACGCCGGACGCACTCACAGCACCCCCGGCCGCGTGCCAGCCTCATTCCCGTTTCATCAGACGAATAACTCATCGGCGCTGCGCATCATCGTGCCGGACGGAGCATTGCAGGCCAACCAGGAATTCGTGCAATTTACGCGCCGCCTGGACGCCCGCGACGACGGCTTTGCCGGCGTGCTGGCGCTCACGCTCGACGCCCGTTATCTGACCTCGTTCTACAACCAGCGCCTGCTGGGCGGCAACGGCATCGTTGCCGTGCTCGGCGACGCCAGCACCTTGCGCATGGAAGAACATGGCAATACGGTGACGCTGGCGCCCGGCGCATCGCTGTTTGCCACGGCGCCCGAACTGGGGAGCGGCGTTGGCACCCGCCTGCTGCCGGGCGCCGCCTTTTACGATCACGCCGGACGGCTGGTGAGCTGGCGCCATTCCAGCGCCTACCCGGTGCTGGCAGTGGCTGGCATGACCGCGCTTGAAGCGCTGGCGCCAGCCGCCACCGACTGGACCCGGCGGCGCAACCGCGCCTTCTGGCTCGGCTTGCTGACCCTGCTGCTGGGCGCGCTGGCCACGCACTACAGCCGCGGCATCCAGCGCCAACGCGTGCGCCGCAAGGCCGCGCACCAGGCCTACCGCATGGCCACCGAGCACGGCAGCGACGGCTTTTACCTGGCCGCCGCCGTGCGCGACGGCACCGGCGCGGTCATCGATTTCGACATCATCGACTGCAACGCGCGCGGCGCCTATTTCTATGGGCTCGAACGGGACCAATTGATCGGCCGCCGCATCTCCGCCCTCGACCAGGGCGTGTTCGGCACGACGCTGCTGCCGGTCTATCTGAAGGCGCTACAGGACGGCAACTACGAAGACGAGCGGCAGATGGCCGGCGATGGCCGCCTGAATATCTGCTGGGGCCGGCGCAGCATCGTGCGCGTGGGCGACTGCCTGGCCATCACCTTGCAGGACGTGAGCGAGCGCAAGCTGCACGAACGCGACATCGAACACCTGGCGCTGCACGATCCGCTCACCGGCTTGCCCAACCGGCAATGGCTGGTGCGCGAGCTGCCGCGCCGCCTGGCGGCCACCCTTGAGCGTTACGGCGCGCTGGCCGTGCTGCTGGTGGACCTGGACGATTTCAAGCATGTCAACGACACCCTGGGCCACGGCGTGGGCGACCAGTTGCTGCAAGTGGCGGCGCAGCGCCTGGCGGCCCTGATGCGCACCGGCGACCGCGTGGTGCGCATGGGCGGCGACGAATTCCTGCTGCTGGTGGATCCGGCGGGCGAAGGCAACGACCTCGCCGAGCTGGCCTTGCTGGCCGAACGGGTGCTGGCCGTGCTGGCCGAGCCGGTATCGCTGGGCGTGGAAGCGTACCGCATCGAGGCGTCGATCGGCATCAGCTGCTATCCGCGCTATTGCGGCGAAAGCGCCGACCACGAAGCCCTGCTGCGCCACGCCGACATTGCCCTGTTTTCCGCCAAGAGCGAGCAAAAAGGCCATTACCGCTTCTTCGACGCATCGCAGTACGTGCTGCTGAGCGCCCGCGCCCACCTGAAACACAGCCTGGCCAAGGCCATCGACACCGGCCAGCTGAGCCTGCACTACCAGGCCCGCGTGGACGTGGTCAGCGGCCAGCCGGTGAGTATGGAAGCGCTGCTGCGCTGGCAGCATCCCACGCTGGGCATGGTGCCTCCAGTGCAATTCATTCCGCTGGCCGAAGCGAGCGGCTTGATCAACCGCCTGGGCGAGCTGGTGATGCGCCAGGCCTGCGCGCAACTGGCTGCCTGGCGCGACCAGGGGTTGCCGCTGGTGCCGGTATCGATCAATGTGTCGCCGCGCCAGTTCAGTTACGGCAGCGTGGCCGCCCAGCTGGCGCGCCACCTGGCGCAGTACGAACTCGACGCCCACCTGCTGGAAGTGGAAATCACCGAATCGGCGATGGTGGCCGACCAGGTCGATGTGCAGGCCGAGCTGACCGCGATCCGGGCGCTGGGCGTGCGCGTGTTTGTCGATGACTTTGGCACCGGCTACTCGTCGCTGTCGCAATTGCAGCGGCTGCGGCTCGACGGCCTCAAGGTAGATAAAGCGTTTACGCGCGAACTCGACCGTTCGCACGAGGGCCGGGTGTTCTTCCAGGCCATCGTCTCGATGGCGCGCGCGCTGGGCATGACGGTCGTCGCCGAAGGCGTGGAAACCCCGGCCCAGATGGCCTTGCTGCGCGAGCTCGGTTGCCACCAGGCCCAGGGCTATCTGCTGGGACGGCCCGTATCGGCAGCGGCCATGGCGGCCTCGCTGGCTGAACTCGACAACCGTGTGAAGCTTTCATTAGTGAGCTAGTGGTCACGGTAATGTCATATCGAGGTCATATTGAATTGCTAGTATGCATTTTTATTTGATTGGGTGAACTGTGGAATTCGACGCCTCCCGCCAGCATTTGCCGCGTTACCGCCAGTCGACTGCGGCCGATCTGTGCCGCGAGTCGGTAGCCATCGCGGCAGAAGCGTGCAACGCCGATGTGCACGCGCTGTTCACCGAGCGCCGCGATCTGATGAGTTTGCCCGTGCTGGACGGCGGCCGCCCGATCGGCCTGATCAGCCGCAACATCTTCATGTCGCAAATGTCCAAGCCGTTCTACCAGGAACTGTACGGCAAGAAGAGCTGCATCGCCTTCATGGACAAGGAACCGCTGATCGTCGAATGCGATGTCAGCATCGAAGACCTGACCTTCCGCGCCGTCGCTTCCGGCGAAAAAGCGCTGGCCGACGGCTTCATCATCACCCGCGAAGGCGAACTGGCCGGCGTGGGCTTCGGCCTGCAACTGATGAACGTGGTGGCCAATATGCAGGCCGAGCGCAACCGCCAGATCATGCACAGCATCGAGTACGCCAGCGTGATCCAGCGCGCGGTCCTGAAACCGTCGCGCGACGCACTGGCCAAACTCGCCGACGCCCACCTCGAATGGCAGCCGCGCGACCTGGTCGGCGGCGATTTTTACCTGGTCGAGCAACACGACGACGGCTGGTTCGTGGCGCTGGGCGATTGCACCGGCCACGGCGTGCCGGGCGCCTTCATGACGCTGATCGCCTCGCAGGTGCTCAGCGGCGCCCTGCTGCGCGTGGGACCGCGCACACCGGGCCGGCTGCTGCAGGAGGTCAGCGGCGGCATCAAGGCGCTGCTGGGCCAGACCACCGAGCAGCGCGCCGTCGCCGAATCGGACGACGGCCTCGATGCCGCCTTCCTGTGGTTCGAACCGCGTACCCGGCGCCTGTATTTCGCCGGCGCCCGCATCGCACTGCACCTGCTGGCCCCGGGCGAATCGTTGCTGGTGGTCGAAGGCGAGCGCGCCGGCCTCGGTTATGTCGATACCGATCCCGCCCAGCAGTGGCCGACCCACGTGGTGGAGCTGACGCCGGGTACGCTGCTGTTTGTCACCACCGACGGCCTGATCGACCAGATCGGCGGGCCGAAATCGATCGCCTTCGGCAAGCGCCGCGTGCGCGAACTGCTGTCCGAAAACGCCGACGCCAGCGCCCCGGCGCTGTCCGGCGGCGTGCTCGAGGCGCTGGCGGCGTGGCAAGGGCCACAGCCGCGCCGCGACGACCTCACTTTCTTTTGTTGCCGTCCCTAAGGAGTAGCACCGTGTTGTACGAGGAATTCGACGAACTATGGCAAGTGGCGCAAAAGCGCCAGGTCATTTTCTTTTATGCCGGCTATTTTTCGCAGCCGGTGGTGGCCGCCATCTCCGAAACCATCCGCGCGCGCATGGACAGCGCGGGCGCGGCCGGTCCCACGCGGCGCCGCATCTTCTCGGCGTTTGTCGAGATGTCGCAAAACATCATGCACTATTCGTCCGAGGCGCTCACGCCGGCCGACCAGCGCGACGCACAGATGCGGCGCGGCTCGTTCTGCATCGGCACCAGCGGCGAGCATTTCTTCCTGCTGTGCGCCAATCCGGTATCCACCGACCGCGTGCCGGGACTGCGCAGCCGCCTGGAAGGACTGCGTACCATGACCGTCGATGAAATCAAGGCCGCCTATAAGCAGGCGCTGCGCGCCGAAGTGCCGGCCGACAGCAAGGGCGCCGGGCTGGGGTTCTTGACCATGGCGCGCGAAGCGAGCGAGCCGCTGGAATTCGAGTTTGCGCCGTCACCGAACGAGCCGGACACCACCATTTTCTGCATCAAAGCCATCATCTGACCGCCATGGACGCCTTATTTATCGCAGCAACTCCCACCTCGCCCGAAGTGGATTTCCGCTTCCCCGAGCACACGCTTTCGCTCAAGGGCGAGTCGTACCCGGAAAACGCCGCCGCCTTTTATGGCCCGGTGATCGAGCGCCTGCGCCGCTACCTGGAAGACTGCCGTGAACAGACCATCACGGTCCACGTCTCGCTGGCGTACTTCAACAGCTCATCGACCAAGATGCTGTTCGCGCTGTTCGAGGCGCTGAACGATGCCGCCCTGGCCGGCAATGACGTGCTGCTCAACTGGTACCGGGACGAAGAGGACGATACCATCATGGAATTCGGCGAAGAATTGCGCGACGATTTCGCCGCGCTGCATTTCACCGACCGGCCGATATGACAGCGCCGGTGCCGATCTTCGGCGCAGTGGCCGACGCCGAACCCGACCTGTTCGCGGCCGAGCAGCACGCGCTGGAACAGGCCCGCCGCGCCGCCGCGCACGAACACAATCACCAGTGCGCGCTGCGCGAACTGGTGGCGCATTACGAACGGCTGCTGCGCGAAAGCCGGCGCCTGGTCCAGCGCAGCGACCGCGCCGAACGCCAGATGAACCAGCTCAACGCCCGCTTGCAAGAGATGGCCACCCAGCTCGAATACCGCGCCACCCACGACCCGCTGACCGGCGCCTTGAATCGCGGCGCCGTGATCGAACACGCGCGCAGCTGCCTGCTGCTGCACGATATCGTGCTGGTCGTGCTCGATATCGACTTCTTCAAGCAGGTCAACGACACCTACGGCCACCCGGCCGGCGACACCGTGATCCAGGCCGTGGTGGCCTGCCTGACCGAGATGGTCGAAGGCCAGGCATTCATCGGGCGCGTGGGCGGCGAGGAATTCTCGGTGGTGTGGCCGGGCCTGAACCAGGTGCAGGGCCTGGCCCTGGGTGAACGGCTGCGCCAGGCGATTGCCAATACCGAATGGCCGGCGCCGATCACGGCCCCGGTCACTGCCAGCGTGGGCGTGAGCTGGAGCGCGCGCGGCAGCACCTTCGAGCAAGCGTACTTCCGCGCCGACCAGGCGCTATACCGCGCCAAGCGCAGCGGACGCAATTGCGTGCGCATGGCTGATTGAATCAGGAGAACAGCATGACAGAAGCCTTAGCCGACCCAACCATCGACCGCCGCCAGCCGGCCGGTGTTTTGCCACCAGCAGAGCACAGCCTGGAAAACGACGTGCGCAAGGCCGTCGCGCTGCGCCAGCAGGTAGGCGTCATCGCCGCCATCGAATACCTGAAAACCGTGGGCGCGGACCGCGAACTGATCGAGCGGGTGGTGTTCGAGGGGGCGGTCAGGGCAGGGGACCGCGAAGTGGGGCCGAGGGTGGGGAATACATCGCGGCGGTGGTCGTTGAGGGGTGCTGCGGTTTGATTAAGCTTGATTAAGTTTGATTAAGTTTGATCAAGGCTGATTGACTCTGAAACTTCGCCATGGGATCATGGGCCCGTTGCTATCCATCCCGAGGTATCTTCCATGGTAACCGAAACCAAAGTATTGACGACTCATGTACCCTTGCCGTTGGCCGACAAGGTTGACATGTTGGCAGCGCGGCTCGAGCGTTCTCGTGGTTGGGTGGTCAAGCAGGCGCTCAGTGCGTGGGTCGATCAGGAGGAAGAGCGCAGCCGGCTGACGCGCGAGGCAATGGCGGACGTTCAAGCCGGCAATGTCATCGATCATCAAGCGGTGCTGGCCTGGGCTGAAAGTCTCGAGAGTGACACCCCGCTACCCGTACCCTCCGTGCGATGATGCGCGTGCAGTGGACCAGCAAGGCGCTGTCCGATCTGGCGCGTTTGCACGAGTTTCTGGCCGCAGTGAACAGGCCTGCTGCGGCACGCGTTGTCAAGTCATTGGTGAGTACGCCGTCAGGGCTTGCGGCAAATCCGCGTATCGGCGAAAAGCTGGATGAATTCGCACCAGCAGAGGTCCGCCGCATCCTTGTCGGTCAGTACGAGATGAGGTACGAAATCAAGGGAACGACGGTTTTCGTGCTCAGATTGTGGCACACGAGGGAGCAGCGATAACTGTGGCCCCGGCGCCAATCCAACCGGCGCCGGGGTCTCGCACCTGGCGTTAAGCCAACCGGCCAGCAATCTCCGCCACGCGCTTGCCATACGCCTTGGCCGTATCGAGGTCGCCCTGCGGAATTTCATCGACGCTCGCATCCGATGGCGATTGCACCAGCACGCCGACCGAGCCGCCCAGGTTGTTCAGGTCGGTGCGTTGCGCGGCCTTGGTGTTGGCGGGCGGGATGCCGAGGCTGACCCAGATGCCGCCGTGTTGCGAGGCCAGGGTTTGCAGGGCGATCAGCGAGACAGCCTTGTCGCCATTGAAGCTGGCGCTGTTGGAGAAGCCGCCGAAGACCTTGTCCTGCCAGCCGCGCGTAAACCATACCTTCGACGTCGCGTCGGCGAATTTCTTGAACTGCCAGCTCGGGCTGCCCATGTAGGTCGGGGTGCCGAAAATGATGGCGTCGGCAGCAGCCAGCTGGTCCCAGCCGCCTTCGGGCAGTTCGCCGTCGGCGCTGATTTGCAGCAGCTCGGCGCCGGCGCCCGCGCCTTCGGCGACATACTCGGCAACGCGCTGGGTGTGGCCGTAGCCGGAATGGAAGACGATAACAACCTTGCTCATGATTTGTCCTGTTTTGAGTGGGTGATGTGTGCCTGCCGACTATAGGCGAACTGGCGCCGCAACTCACGGTAGAATCCGTACCAGTAATGATCAATATGGGACATGCGATGGCCGGGCCGAAGTCGGTGGAGGTGATGGAGCGGGTGAATTACCAGCCGCCCGAACAATATAATCTGGACATCGAGGTCTTCCGTGTGTCGGAGCTGTGGCCCCGCCAAAAGGCAGAGCACTTTCGCCGCGCACACCGCATCGAATTCAACCAGCTGATGTTGCTCACCTCCGGGCGCTGCACGCACACCGTCGATTTCGAACCGGTCGCCTGCGTAGCGGGCACGGTATTGATGGCCCGGCCGGGCCAGGCCCAGCAATTCGAAGTGGACGGCGCCTGGGACGGCTGGCTGGTGCTGTTCCAGTCCGACTTCCTGCTGCCTTCCAGCGCTGCACCGGATAGCCTCAGCGGTGGGTCGGAACTGGCCTGGCGCGGTCAGCCCATGCAGCTCGACGCCGCCATGCAGCAACTGGTAGCCGAGGCCATCGGCCAGCTGCACCGCGATACACAACTGCCGGCCCAGCGCGGCGACCTGCACGCCTTGCTGCGCCACCAGTTGCACGCGCTGCTGATACGGCTGGCGATGGCCTGGGGCGAGCGCGAGGCGGCCAACGCCGACCATCCGGTGCGCGCGGTCGAGCGGCAGCGCCACCGGCGCTTCCAGCAACTGCTCGACCAGCGTTTTCGCCACTGGCACCAGGTGCAGGATTACGCGGCGGCGCTGGGCTGCTCCGACAAGACCCTCAACCGCGCCGTGCTGGCCGCCGCCGGCCGCACCGCCAAGGTCATGATCGTCGAGCGCATCATGCTCGAGGCCAAGCGCCTGCTGGCCCACACCGCGCTGCCGGTGGCGGTGGTGGGTGGCCACGTGGGTTTCGATGAACCGACCAATTTCACCAAGTTCTTCCAGCGCGAGGCGGCGATGTTGCCGGGTGCATTCCGGGCGCAGTACCGTCAAAAATAGTTCTGGTTGGAAGCGTGGGTGAGGAGGCGTACAGTCGGCGCCAGGCCAGCGGCGTAAATTGTAACTTTATGCAACCGCGAGTTCACCATGCCACTTTCAGACCGCCGCAAACCTACCGCCACCGCCGCCATCATTGAAGAGGCCAAGCAGTTGCTCCCCGCGATGGGCATTGATCCCGCCGCAGAATATGCGATGAGCCGCGGCATTCCGCGCTTTATCGCCTACAAGGTGCTGCGCGCGCCGCAAGCGCAGCAGCGCGTGGCGCCGCGCCGCAAGGATGCCGCTTAAAGCAGTACCGGTGGCAGCAATGCCGCCGCCGCATACTGGATCAGCGTATCGCCGAAACCGCCGCGCGCCCGCGCATCGCAGCGGGCGCTGGTGGTCACGCGCGGCGCCGCGCTCCAGGCGATGCTGGCGCCGCAGTGCTCCAATGCTTCGACCAGCGCGACGTCTTCGCTGCATGCCAGCGGCGCGAAGCCACCCACGCAGCGATAGGCCTTGGCGCACACGCCCAGGTTGGCGCCGTGGATGTGGCGATGGCCGTCGCTGTCGGTGTAAGTCAGCTCGAAATGCTGGCGCAGCAGGGCCGGTTCTTCATGGTGTGCCGCCCAGTCATCGACGGAGACGGTGCCGCACACGACGTCCACACCGAGGCGCAGTTGCGCCGCCAGCCAGTCGGGCGCCACGCGGGTGTCGGCATCGGTAAAGGCCAGCCAGCGCGCGCCGTGCGCCAGCAGGCGTTCGGCGCCGGCGGCACGGGCGGCGCCAACATTGCGGGCATCGACCTCGATTGCTTCCACCCGGTAGCCCGCGCCTTGCAGGGCGTGGGTATGGGCGAGGGCGATCGCGCGCGAACCGTCGCCGCAATGGTCGAGCACCACCACCACGTTGACCGATTCGCCGCGCAGTTCGGGATGACCGCAAGCGAGCCGGATGGCGTTCAGGCAGCCGTCAAGATAGCGTTCTTCGTTGTGGGCCGGGATGACGATGCCGATCATGGCACCAGGCCCTCCAGCTGCGCGATGGACGACGGATTGCGCGACCAGATGTCGAGCAGGAAGTCGGCCTCGCTGTGCTGCATCAGGCGGTGCATGCCCGGCGTGCCGTCGAAGCGGGCGTGGATGTCGGCGCTGTCCATCTGGCGGTCGGCAAATGGCCAGCGCCAGTGGCACAGCACCAGCGTGCCGTTGTCGGCCAGCGACGCCATGCAGCGATCGCGCAGATTGACCACTTCGTGCTCGGGCAGGTAATAGGCCATTTCGCTGATGACGATCAGGTCGAAGGTACTGTCCTCGGGCCAGTCCTGCGGCACGATCTGCTGGCGCACCGTCACGCGCGATGCGTCGCTCGGATGCTCCTTGTGGATGCGCTGCTGCGTCAGTCTAACTGCCTCGGGCGAGAGATCCGTGGCCAGCACGTATTCGGCGCGATGGGCCAAGGCGGCGGTCAGTTCACCATTGCCGCAGGCCGGCTCGAACGCGCGCCGGTAGCGTTGTAGCGGCAGGCACGCCATCAGCAGGCTGCGTTTGCGTTGTTCGTACCAGCGCTGGCGCACTTTCCACGGATCGGCGTCCTGGGTGTAGAGCTGCTGGAAATGGGTGTGCCGGTTGGTGATGGTCATAGGAAGCAGACTTCGTAAGGATGGGTAAGGCGCGCCAGCACATGCGGCGGCAGGATTGCCGGCTGGCCGGTGCTGGGATCTGGATGGAGCTGGGTGGCGTAACAGGCAATGGCGTCGCGCTTGCGTTGCAGCGCTGCGGCATCGAGCGCCAGCCGGCGCGCGCGGTGCCAGGGCACGCGCCGGTCACCCGGTTCGGCCCAGTGCCAGGTCCACACCGGCAGTTCCACCACGGTGGCGCCGCACTGGCGTGCGGCCTGCGCGGTGGCGTAGCCACAGGCTTCGTGGTCGGGGTGGCCGTCCTGGCGCCAGGTGGTAAACACCACGTCGTCGGCACGCAGCAACTGTTCGAGCAAGGTTTGCAGCGCGCCCACCTGGCTAGTGACGCCGCCATCGGGCAGGCGCGCGCGGATCACCTGCGGCACTGGCTGGCCTGCTGGCAGCAAGGCGCGCAGCGCGGCCTCGGTCTCTTTCGCGCGCAAGCGCGCCAGTTGCGCCGGCGGGTACATGGCCGATCCCGGGTGGCTGGCATCGCCGTCGGTGGCGGCCACCACCACGGTGCGGGTACCTTGTGCCGCCAGCAGTTGCAGCAGCCCGCCGCAGGCCAGCACCTCGTCGTCAGGATGCGGCGCGACGATGATGGCGCGCTGGCCTGGCGTCACCAGCTCGTGGGCTGCCACCGGTGGCAACTGGCGCAGGCCGTGCCACGCCTGCCATGCGGCGTCGGGCGTTCCTTCGCCGGCGATCTGGCGCGGGTGCGCTACCCCCTCATTGGCAAAGGCGGGGGCAAATTTTTCTGTCATAAGGCCCATGGCGATGCTCCCTTCTTGGCCAGTTGCGAACCCAGCGTGGCCAGGTCGCGTTCCGCGTGGCTCTGGCACAGGAACACGGGCAGGTCGGCTGCCATCCGCGCAAAAGCGGCGTCGCGGCACAGCGGGCCGGCGCCGAGCGCACGGTTGACGTGTTCCAGTACGGTGGTCGCTGCGGCTTCCACGTTGAGGCGCGCGCGCAGCGCCAGCGCGCAGTGGTCGGCTTGCGGGTGGGCATCGATGGCCGCTGCGCTGTCGATCAGCAGCGCGGCGGCGCCCGACAGCGCGATATCCACGCTGCCCAGGTGCGCCAGCCGGTGCGGATCGGCCTTGCTGTTTCTGTCGGCGGCCTGGGTGTGGGTGGTGGCCAGCAGGCGCTCGCCGATAGCGCGGGCGGCGCCATACCAGCATGCGGCCACGCCGGCGCCACCGAGCCAGAAGCCGGGCCGGGTCAGGTAAGACTCGTGTTCGCCGACCGGTACGGCCTGCGCATCGTTGAATACCACGTCCACGCTGGCACTGCCGGCCATGCCGACGGCATGCCAGCCCTGGTCGGTCACTTCCACGCCGGGCTGGCGCAGGCTGACGGCCGCCAGCATGCGGCGGCCCGCCGCGTCGCGGCAGCTCACCAGCGCGTGGCTGATCGCCGCCGCGCCCGAGCACCACTGCTTGCGGCCGGACAGCGTGTAACGTCCGTTGCCGCTCATGCGCAGCGCCACGCCGGGCCCCGGCGGCTCCGCGCACCAGACTCCCCAGGTGGCGCCGGCGACTTCCGGGCCGTTCAATTCCGCCAGGATGGCGAGGGCGTCGGTATGGCCTTCGTACAGTTTGGCGAACGACAGGTCGTGGCCGCCGGCGATGGACAACGCCTGCCATCGCGCCAGCGTTGCGCCGCTGCCGGGCAGAGGCAGGCGGTCGAGACCCGCAGCCACGGCGCCATGCAGCGCAGACGCCGCGTCGCCATCCGTGACGCCGGCCAGAAACTGCGCCAGCATGGGCGGCACCCTGGCCGGAGCGGGCAGAAATTCCGGGCGCGATTGAGTCGTATGGGCGGTGAGGGGCATGATAGCGGTCGCAGAAAGATATCGTCCTGCCATCATGTCCGCGATGCGCTGCCGTGTATGTTCGCTTGCACACGCAGGCGCCGGATTGTTGCCTCTGCTACATACGCAAGCGGGTTACCACCCGCGCTGACGGGCGTACGCGTGGCGCGGCGTCCGACTGGCGCCGTATCAACGCATGGTCCATCACCACCTGCTGCGGCGCGGCCGGGGCGCCGTCGCGGCGTTCGCGGATTTGCCGCACCAGCGCGCGCACGGCCGTTTCCGCCATCTCGGCAATCGGCTGGCGCACGGTGGTCAGCTCGGGCCAGATGGTGGTGGCCAGCGCCGTATCGTCGAAGCCGGCCACCGTCAGATCGCCGGGCACGTCAAGCGCAAGGCGGTGGGCGATGGCCACCACGGCGGCGGCCATGTCGTCGTTGCTGGCAAAGATGGCGGTGGGACGTGGCTCCTGCGCCAGCAACTGTTCGGCGGCGTCCAGGCCGGAACGGTAGGTAAACAGGCCTTGCACGATCAGCTCGGGCGCTTGCGGCAGGTGGTGCTCTGCCAGCGCATCTTTAAAACCCTGCAGGCGGCGGGCACTGGCGGTCTGGTTGGGATGGCCGGCGACAAAGCCGATGCACTGGTGGCCAAGCGCGATCAGGTGGCAGGCCATGGCATGGGCGGCCTGGTAGTCGTCGATGCGCACGCCGCTCAGGCGGTCGTCGGGCTGGCCGCAGGCCACGGTGACCGCCGGCGTGCCCGATTGGGCCAGCAAGTCCACCAGTTCGGCGATGTCGCAGAGCGGCGGTGGCAGGATGATGCCATCGACGCCGTTGTCGATCAGGCGCCGCGCCTGTTCCACGCCGTGTTCGTCGGCCTCGCACTTTTCCACCACCAGTTGCACGTTGTGGGGGCTGGCCTGGTTGAGCAGGCCGACCAGGAATTCGCTCAGGTAGCCGGCGCTGGGGTTGGAGTACAAAAAGCCGATGCGGATGGCCCGCGCGCCGGCCAGGCGCTGGGCCGCCTGGTTGGGCACATAGCTGAGTGCTGTCATGGCGTCGGCCACCAGCTGGCGCGTCGCTTCGCGCACGCGGGTGTCGGCGTTGAGCACCCGCGAGACGGTCATCGGCGAGACGCCGGCCTTGCGGGCGACGTCGCTCATGGTGGGATGGGCTTTGCTGGTCATGGTGATTGGTGTGGTGAATGGTTCAGCCACGGCCCGGCGCATACGGGAAGTGGATGCCCTTATAGTACTCCAGCGGCTGCGGTGGCGGCGCCACGCCGTCCGGCAAGGGCAGGCCCGACACCGACTGGAAGTAGGCGATGCAGGCATTGCGCCACAACTGCGCGTTCTGCACCTGGCGCCGCAGCCGCTGCGCCACTTCGGCATGGCGGCGCGCATCCACCACGCCGCGCAGGGCGTCCCAGCGGGTTTGCAGGTCGCGCGCGGCGGCCACGCCACGGTCGTAGTGGTGGATGATCTCGGCCCACAGCGTGCGGCCGGACGGCATCGCGTATGTCCACGGCAGGTGGTGGAACCACAGCAGGTATTTTTCCGGCGTGGTGCGCGGATCGGCGTACAGGCGAGCGAGCGCCGGCGCATACTGTTCCAGTGCATTGGTGCCGCTGGCGGTGCGGTCGAAACCGATGCCGTCGCGCGCGGCGCGGTGGTAGTACACGGGGTTCCAGTCCGGGCGTTCCAGGTCGTTTACCCACGGCGCCGGGCCGTGGTGGTGGGCGGTACCCATCATGTGGTGCAGTCCCAGCGGCGTCATGTAATCGACCACGGCTTCGCGCGACAGCATCAGCATGTCCACCACTGGGGTGGTCACGCGGGCGTCGTTGCCGAAGGTTTGCGCGGCCCACTCGATGGCGATGGCGCGCGCCGAGGCCTGCGGATTCCACGCCAGGCGGCCGAACGCGTACCAGTTGGCCTGGTCGAAATGATGGCCGGTCCAGTTGCGATCGACCCCGATGTTGGCCACGCCAGCCATGCCGGTCGCTGCCGGCTGGCCACCGAGCGTATGGGCGCCTTCGATGATCTGCGCCACGGTCGGGCCTTTTCCTGCGCCTTGCATGGTGTCGCTCTCGAGCACCTCTTCGAACATCGTGCCCAGGTAGGCGATGTCGGTGGAAAAGCCCAGGTACTCCTTGGTGATCTGGAATTCCATCATCAGCGGGGTGTTGGGCATGGCGCCGAACAGCGGGTGGAACGGTTCGCGCGGCTGGAAGTCGATGGCGCCGTTCTTCACCTGCACCATCACGTTGGCCGCGAACTTGCCGTCGAGCGGCTTGAATTCTTCGTACGCCTGGCGGGCGCGATCGGTTTCTTTGCCTGCCTCGGGGGCATAGACAAAAGCGCGCCACATCACGATGCCATGGTGCGGCGCCAGCGCAGCGGCAAGCATGTTGGCGCCGTCGGCGTGGCTGCGGTGGTAATCCTGCGGGCCGGGCTGGCCCTCGGAATTGGCTTTGACCAGGAAGCCGCCGAAGTCGGGGATGGTGCGATAGATCTCGTCGGCCTTCTTCTTCCACCATGCCTGCACGGCGGGCGAGAGCGGATCGGCGGTATCGGTCTCCTTCAGTTCCAGCGGCGTGGAAAAGCGCGCCGACAGGAACACCTTGATGCCGTAAGGGCGCAGCACGTCGGCCACGGCCGCCGCCTTGGCGATGTACGCGGGCGTGAGCACCTCCGGCTTGGAATTGACGTTGTTGAGCACCGTGCCGTTGATGCCAAGCGACGCATTGGCGCGCGCGTAGTCGGTATAGCGGCTGTCGGTAATCTCGGGCAGCGCCCACCAGTCCCAGATCGACGCGCCGGCGTAGCCGCGCTCCACGTGACGGTCGAGATTATCCCAGTGGTTGAGCAGGCGCAGTTGCAGCTTTGGCGAGGATGCCGCTACCGGCGCGGTGCCGGCAGCGGTCGCGCGCAGCCAGGCAAAGGCGCCGTACAGCAGGCCGATGTCGGTGTTGGCGGCGATCAGCGTGACCGGGCGGCCTTGCAGCCGCGTGGCGCGCAACAAATAGCCTTCGCTGCCAAGCCTTGAAAGTTCGGTCTTCAGCGCTGCGTCGAGCGCCGGCAGGCTGGCCGTGGTGCCCAGCACCAGCGCACCGTCGGCGATGGCGGTGGCCTGCGCCGGTGCCGGGCCGCCGCCCATGCCGGCCACGCCACGTTGCAGCTCGGCGACAGCGGCGCGGGTGGTGGGGGTGGCCGCAGCGGTGAGCACGATGCTGCGCGCCTGACCTTTCAGTTTTGCCTGGGCGGGTGGCGCCAGCGGCTGATAGCGCAGCCACAGGTTATAGCCATCTTCGTCTGCGGGCGCCGCGACTGGATGAGTGGCGGCGCTGGCCGAACCAGGGCTGACGGCCAGCAGCAGCGCCGCCAGCACGGTGGTCAATAATTTATGCATGTTGTCTCCGTCTGTTTTTTTGGATTATCGTGCGCGTGGACTTTCGGGCGGCCCGAGGTAGCTGTCCTGCAACCCGCCCGTATCGACCACGATTTTTTGCAGCACCACGCCCGCATCCACGGCCCAGAACTTGAGCGTGTGGCGGCCGGCCGTGGCGATGGTGTGGCGCGAGGTCAGCACGGTGGCGCCGTCCGAGACGCTCTTTTCCCATGCCTGCTCGGAACTGTCTGCGTGCACATTCACCAGCTGCGGCGCCTCGTCATCGAACGAGACGGCGTAGCGCAGGCCGGTGCCCGGTTGGAATTTCTGGGTGGGCGCCAGCGTGGCGTGCACCACGACCTTGCCGGCGGTTTGCAGGTGCAGCGCGTAGTCGAGCCGCATCTGCGGTGTCTCAGCTGACTTCGCATCGACTGGCAGCGCGGTCACGCCGGACTGCGTGCGGCCATGGCCGGGGATGGTGAGCCACTGGCGGCCCGCCGGGGCCACGGCCCTGGCGAAGTTGGCAGCTTCGATGGCGACCACGCCGCCGGTCTCGACAAAGTCGCCCGCGACCGCTCCCTTCGCCAGCCGGCGCAGCGGGGCCTTGATCGTGACCTTGGCGCCATTGGGGCCTTGCACCGTCAGCGTCGCATGGTCGGCGCCGCGCGGCACGTCGGCCCAGCGCACCTTGACGTGTACGCGGCGGTCGCGTTCGACCTGGCCGGCGGGCTGGTCGATTTCCAGCCACGGCGCGCTGGCCGTGATGCGGTAATCGAACGGCTGCCGGCCGCGATTGAACACTTCCAGGAAGGCCGGCGCACCGGTCATTTCATCGAGGGCGGGCAGGGCCAGCTTGTCGCCGTCGGGTCCCGGCCACACTTGCGCATTGCCTTGCACGGCCACGCCCATGTCGGCCGCCAGCGGCGCCTGCACTTCGCTCACCGCCGGCATCACGTTGCGCGGCGGCTGGTTCCAGTAGGTGTAGCCCAGGTGGGTTTGCGACATCATGTGGTTCCATTTGCCGCCGCTGATGTCTTCGTGATAGCGCCGCGTCAGCTCCGCATCCTGCGCAAACAGGCTGCGCGCCTTGGCAGCCAGGTCGTTGGTCGAGGTGCGGCCTTGCACTGCGTACAGCCGGTTGCGGGCAGCTGTCGTATACAGTTCGTTGACCACGGCGCTCGCTTGCGCCGGGTACTGCACCAGCTGGAAGAAGGCATCGCGCTGCGCCGCAGGCAGTTGCGCGGCGATGCGCTCAGCACGCGCGGCGATCGACTGGAACTCGGCCGTTACCCGTTCGGCTTCGTCGTAGTTGACCGGGTGGTAGGTGCCCGGTTCCAGTTGCTCGGGCTTGCGGCGGCCGTTGTAGCGCGCGTAGCTGGCCACGATGTCGGCGATGTCATCGGCGTGCTGTGGGCCGAATTCGCGCGTGGCCCACAGTGTCAGGTACTCGGGCAGGCGCTCTGCCGGCCAGGCGGCGGGGTTCCAGGCATAGGCGAGGAAAAATTCGGTGGGCACTTCCATCGGTTTCAGGTCGCCCACGTTGACGATCCAGATGCGGTCGGCCTGGTACTGCCACGCCAGGTGCATCTGCTCCCAGATTTTCGGCAGCGGCGTCACATTGAGCCACTTGTACGAGCGCGGGCCGCCCACGTAATCGAAGTGGTAGTACACGCCCGCACCGCCGGCGCGCTTGCGTTCTTCGGTCGTGGGCAGGCGGCGGATATTGCCCCAGTTGTCGTCGCACCACAGCAGCGTGACGTCGTCCGGCACGCGCATCCCCTTTTCGTAGTAGTCCTGCACCTCCTTGTACAGCGCCCACATTTGCGGCACGGTGGCCGCATCGCGCCCCAGTTCCTTGCTGATAATGGCGCGCTGGTCGGCCACGATGCGTTCGAGCAGCGCCACGTTCGATTCTTCCGACATCGGCTCGTCGCCGTCGCCGCGCATGCCGATGGTGATCATCTTCTCGAAGTCACGCGTAGTGCGCATGCCGCCAGTCCAGAAACTGCGCAGCACTTTCTCATTGCGCTGGTAATCCCACGGCCCCTTGCCCTGGCGCGTCCATTCCTTCTGAGCGCGCATCATCGGCTCGTGGTGCGAGGTGCCCATCACGATGCCGTAGTCGTCGGCCAGCTTTCCATTGAGCTTGTCGTCGTCATAAAACGCCGAGTTCCACATCGCCGGCCACAGGTAGTTGGCGCGCAGGCGCAACAGCAGCTCGAACACTTTCTCGTAAAAGCGGTGGTTGTAGCCGCCGTAGGTCTGCTGCACCCAGCCGGTCAGCGCCGGCTGCTCGTCGTTGAGGAAGATGCCGCGATACTTGACCACTGGTGCATCGTGTCTGGCGGCCGGCGCATAGGCATACAACGCCAACTTTTTTGGCGGCGGCACGTCCGCCCACCAGTACCAGGGCGACACGCCGATCTGCTCCGACAACTCGTAGATGCCGTAGATGGCGCCGCGCTTGTCACTGCCGGCAATCACCAGCGCGCGCTCCACGCCGGGCAGGGGCCGCAGCACGGTTTGCACCTGCCAGCCTTCCCACTTGCCCTGGATGGCGGCGACATCGAGCTTGCCGGCCGCCACCAGCTTGTCGATCAGCGGGCTGCGGCCCACGGTGCCGATGATGATGGCGTCGGCGCCGGCCGGTGCGCCGGTTTGCAGCGCTGGCGTGACGCCGGTCACGCGGCCGATATCGGCCTGCAGGTCGCGCGCGGCGCGCAGCACGCCGGCATGGTCGGCGGCATCCACGTACAGCGTGGCGGCCTTGCCGGCTTGCGCGATGGCGACCGCGTTGGCGGGAGGGGAATCGAACAGCACCAGCCGTTTCTGGCCCAGTGCCTGGGCGGGCAGGGTGCAGCAGAGCAGGGCGGCGGCCAGGATGGCTCCCGCCGCAGCGATCAATGGTTGTCTCATTATTGTATTTTTCCGTTTTTATGGCAGGTGGTACGGTGTTGGCTCAGGGCCGACTTCGACATCGCCGTCGTAGCATCTCGAGCGGCACCGCGTCGGCCATGGCGCGGTAGCCGGCCAGCGACGGATGCAGGTGGTCGCCCGAGTCGTACTGCGGCGCCAGCCGTTGCGGCTGCGCCGGATCGCGCAGCGCGGCGTCGAAATCGACCACCGCGTCGAACACGCCGGCTTCGCGTATCCACGCATTGAGTTCCTGCCGGTCGGCCTCGTTGGCCGGCTCCGGGTGGTAGTAGTCGCTGCCGACATACGGCGTGACGGTGGCGCCGATCAGGCACACGCCGCGCGCTCTGGCGCGGCTTGCCAGCTGGCGGTGCGCCAGGCGCAGGTCGGCCAGCAGTTGCCGGCGGTCGGCCGGCAGGTCGGGCGTGTTGCGGTGCAGGTTCCCCAGGTCGTTGACGCCGATGAGCACCAGCGCGTGGGTGACGCCGGCGCGGCCCAGCACGTCGCGCTCGAAGCGCGAGACCAGGTTCGGCCCCAGGCCGTCTTTCAACATGCGGCCACCGCCGATGCCGGCGTTGACCGTACCAATCGGAACATTATCGCGACGCAGGCGCGCGGCCAGCACATCGGTCCAGCGGTCGTTGCCATCGGTGGTCACGCCATAGCCGTCGGTGATCGAGTCGCCGATGGCCACCAGCGCGCCGGCCGCGCGCGGCGCCAGCACATCGACATCCGCGATCGCGAACCAGCGCGTCACCGTGGCGGCGCCCGGCCAGTCGGCGTCCGCTGTGCGGTTGCCGGCGGCGAGGAAGCTGCTGGCGCGCGCGCCGCTATGGCTGGTCTGGCGCGCCGGTTCGCCGGTGAAGTGCAGAGAGATTGCCAGGTCGGCGCCGGCCGGAACCTCGATGGAGACGGGATCGCTGTAATACTCGGCGCCGGCGGGGATGGTGACCGCGCTGCGGCCATCGAAGGTCAGGGCCTGCAACGTGGCGGCGTCGATGGCGGCGCGGCCGGGCGCCACGGCGCGCGCCACGCTGGCCGCATCGACTAGCAGCGGCGCCGTGCCGTATGCATTGGAAAGGCGTACCCGCACCTGGCTGCCGCCGAGCGACAGGTGAACGACCTGGCGGATGCTGGCATCGCGCCAGTCGGCCGCTGGCAGTTCGTTGGCGGTTTCCGGCAGCATTTGCGCCGCGCCCCATGAAGCGACCCAGTGCTGGCCTGGGTCGCTGGCGGTGCCCGGCGCCGTGGCGCAGCCGCCAAGCGCACCCACCGTGAAGATGATAGCCACTGCCGCAGCAATCGTGCCGCGCTTGCCTTGTTGACGTGATCCCATAAATCCTTCACACTGAGTAAATGGTAGCGCTAATCATTTTAGGATAAAGGCATGGTACAGGCAACACATTTACCGCATTCCTCCCCGTATTGCATGACACCGGTCGTCACGGCCATGCGCGTGATCCCGGTAGCCGGCCATGGCAGCATGCCGCTCAACCTGTGCGGCGCGCACGCGCCTTACTTCACGCTGGTGGTGGGCACGCCGTCCCGAGAACGGCTACTCTGGCCGCGAGACCAAGGCGGAATCCCGCCGCGCCGGACAAGATCACCGCCAGCTGGCTGGACCTATGCCCCCAATAAACCCAGCCGGGGACGTTGAGCGTTTGTAGTACCCACATAAAAAATATGGAGACAAGCATGAAAACCAACCGCAGGGACTTCCTGTCCTCGATGACCGGCGTCGCCGGCCTGTCCATGGTGTCGGCGCCGATGGCCTTCGCTGCCACGTCCGTCAACGTACCCTACAAGGACGCCGCCTTGCCGCTGGACCGCCGGGTAAACGACCTGCTGGGCCGCATGACGCTGGAAGAGAAAATCGCCCAGATGCTGTGCGTATGGCAGAAGAAGACCGAGATCCAGGATGCCAGCGGCGAGTTCTCCGCTGCGAAAGCCAAACAGGCCTACCCGCACGGTATCGGCATGATCGGCCGTCCGTCCGACCGCCAGCTGGGCCAGGCCGCCGGCGCCGGCGATACCGGCGGCGTCAAGAACCGCACGGCGCTGGAAACCGCCGTGTACACCAATGCCGCGCAAAAATGGGCGGTGGAGCAGACCCGCCTCGGCATCCCGCTGTTCATGCACGAAGAAGCGCTGCACGGCTACGTGGCGCGCGACGCCACCAGCTTCCCGCAGGCGATCGGCCTGGCTTCGTCGTTCGACCCGGAGCTCACCAAACAGGTGTTCAGCGTGGCGGCGCGCGAGATGCGCGCGCGCGGCGCCAACCTGGCGCTGGCGCCCGTGGTGGACGTGGCGCGCGAACCGCGCTGGGGCCGCATCGAGGAAACCTACGGCGAAGACGCCCACCTGTGCGCCGAAATCGGCAAGGCGGCGGTGATCGGCTTTGCCGGCGAAGACCCGGTGCTGGCCAAAGACAAGGTGTTCGTCACGCTCAAGCACATGACCGGTCACGGCCAGCCGGAAAACGGCACCAACATCGGCCCCGCCGAAGTGAGCGAGCGCACCCTGCGCGAAGACTTTTTCCCGCCGTTCGAGCGCCTGATCCGCGAGACCAACGTGGCGGCAGTGATGCCGTCGTATAACGAGATCGGCGGCATTCCGTCGCACGCCAGCCACTGGCTGCTGCACAAGGTGCTGCGCGAGGAGTGGGGCTTCCAGGGCGTGACGGTGTCCGACTACTTCGGCATCAATGAACTGGTCACGCGCCACAAGCTGGCCGCGGATCCGAAAGAGGCGGGCTACTATGCGATCAAGGCCGGCGTCGATATCGAAACGCCGGACCCGCTGGGCTACCTGTCGCTGGCCGCGCTGGTCAAGGAAAAGCGCGTGGCGGTCAAGGAAATCGACACCGTGGTGCGCCGCATTTTAAAACTCAAGTTCCAGGCCGGCCTGTTCGAGCAGCCTTACGTGGACGCCAACCGCGCCGACAGCCTGACCGCCACTGCCGACGCGGTAGCACTGGCGCGCCTGGCCGCCACTCGCACGCCGGTGCTGCTGAAAAACGACAAGGGCCTGCTGCCGCTCGACGGCAAGAAGGTGGGCAAGGTGCTGCTGCTCGGTACCCATGCCAAGGACACGCCGATCGGCGGCTACTCCGACATTCCGCGCCACGTGGTGTCGGTGTACGAGGGCTTGCAGGCCGAGAGCCGGGCCCAGGGCTTCGAGCTGGCCTATGCCGAAGGCGTGCGCATCACCGAAAGCCGCATCTGGGGCCAGGACGAGATCAAGTTCGTTGCGCCGGAAGTCAATGCGAAGCTGATCGCCGAGGCGGTGGCGGCGGCAAAGCACGCCGACACCATCATCATGGTCCTGGGCGACAACGAGCAGACCAGCCGCGAAGCGTGGGCCGACAATCACCTGGGCGACCGCGAGACGCTGGACCTGATGGGCCAGCAGAACGACCTGGCGCGCGCCATTTTCGCGCTGGGCAAACCGACCGTGGTGTTCCTGCTCAACGGCCGGCCGCTGTCGGTCAACCTGCTGGCGGAAAAGGCCGACGCGCTGGTGGAAGGCTGGTACATGGGGCAGGAGACCGGCAACGCGGTTGCCGACATCCTGTTCGGCCGCGCCAACCCGGGCGGCAAGCTGCCGGTGTCGATCGCGCGCAGCGTGGGCCAGCTGCCGATCTTCTACAACCACAAGCCGTCGGCGCGGCGCGGTTACATCGACGGCTCGACCAAACCGCTGTTCCCGTTCGGCTTCGGTCTCAGTTACACCACGTTCTCCATCTCGGAACCGCGCCTGGGCAAGGCCCGTATCGGCGTCAGCGAGAGCACCACGGTGGAAGTGGACGTGGTCAATACCGGCAAGGTCGCCGGCGACGAGGTGGTGCAGATTTACATCCGCGACGATATCAGCTCGGTCACGCGGCCGGTGCTGGAACTGAAGGCCTTCAAGCGCGTGACCCTGCAACCGGGCGAGCGCCGCACGCTGTCGTTCGATATCAAGCCGGCGGACCTGTCGTTCTACAATGTGCGGATGGAACGCTTGGTGGAGCCTGGCAGCTTCACCATCCACGCCGGCCCCGATTCGGCGCTGCTCAAATCCGTCAAGCTGATGGTGGGGTAGCCGACGCCATTTCCGCGTCCACAGGGCGCGGCGCCTGTGGTGGCATGAAGTGCGCCGGCGGGCGCACGCGCGGGGCGGCGTCGGACTGGCGCCGGATCAGCGAGAAATTCATCAACAGGTGTTCGGGTTTCAGTGGTGCGCCGTCGCGCTGGCGGCGGATTTGCCGTTGCAGCAGGCGTGCCGCTTCGCCGGCCATGTCGGTGATCGGCTGGTGCACGGTGGTCAATGCCGGCCAGATGGTGGTGGCCAGCGCGGTATCGTCGAAGCCGACCACCGTCAAGTCTCCCGGCACGTCCATGCCCAGCCGGTGGGCCACCGCCACCGTGGCTGCCGCCATGTCGTCGTTGCTGGCGAAAATGGCGGTAGGACGTTCTGCCAGCGCCAACAACGCTTCCGCCGCTTCCAGTCCCGAACGATAGGTGTACAAACCTGGCACGACCAGCTCGGGCGCGGTATCGGCGCCCGCTTCCTGCAGCGCAGCCTGGTGGCCGGCCAGGCGCCGCGCGCTGGCGGTCTGGTTGCCGTCGCCGGCGATGAAGCCGATGCGGTGGTGGCCCAGGCCAATCAGCTGGCGCGTCATCTGGTAGGCAGCCAGGTAGTCGTCGATGCTGACGGAACTGACCGGGCTCACGTCGGGATCGGGCTGGCCGCAGGCCACGGTCACCACCGGCGCGCCGGCGCTTTTCAGGCGCGCCAGGATGGCCGGATCGTCGCCGAGCGGCGGCGGCAGGATGATGCCATCGAGGTTGTTGCCGATCAGGCGTTCGATCTGTTCGAGCTGGTGAGCCTGGCCATCGCCTTTTTCCACGAACAGCTGCATATTGTGGATGCTGGACTGGTTCAACAGGCCGACCAGCAAGGCGCTCAGGTAGCCGGCGCTGGGATTGCTGTACAAGAAACCGATGCGCATCGGCCGCGCGCCGGCCAGCTTGCGCGCTTCCTGGTTGGGCATGTAGTTGAGCGCGGCCGCCGCGTCGGCGACCTTCTTGCGGGTTTTGGCGTGGACCGTGTCCTTGCCATTCATGACGCGCGATACCGTCATCGGCGACACGCCAGCCAGCCGCGCCACGTCGTGCATCGTCGGCTGGCTGCGCTCTTCTGGCGCCAATTTATTCATTGCGGGACTACCTTAGCTGGAAAATATCACTGGAAATGTTAGGCAACCATCGACCGATGGTTGCGGTAACACTTTAGCATATTTCCACCGTTTGCTTCCGGTCGTCGTACAACTGCTGCGCTACGCGCTACTTGTAGCGGTACAGCTTGACCCGTTGCGCGGTAAAGGCGCCCGTTACCAGCATCACCTGGCGGCCCTGGTGGATCTCGTCGCCATTGAGCCAGCGTCCCGGCACCCATTTGCCGTTCTCGTAGCTTCCTTCGGTGACCAGTTCCAGGCCGATGCTCTCTCCGGCGCCGGTGGCGTCCTTGAAGGTGACAGTCAGGCCTTTGCCGGCGATGAGAAATTCGTCGTCGGCCAGACGTATCACCAGGCCGCCGAACGATTCGATGTCCTTGTTGTCGGCCTTGGCCCACGGATTACCGAAGGCCACGTTCAAAGTGACGCCGCCCATGGTGGCCTGCTGCGGGGCTGCATCGACCACGCCGTCGTACGATACACGCGACTTGAAGCCGCGCGTGCGGCCGGCGCCCTGGTGCTGGTTGATCACCGGCGCCAGTTGCCGCAGCAGGCGGTAGGCGGCGGGCAGGGTGTCATCGCCAAGACCGGTGCTGTCCTCGATGCCGAACGGCGAAAAGCCGAAGGCGTCGTGCTCGCCGATGGCATAAAAGGCCTTGGCGGCGGCGTCGTGGCGGCCGGCGTTGTCGGCCTCCGGCACGAACAGCGGGTTGTCGTGGCGCTTGAACTGCGGCGCCCAGTCGGTGAAGTTGGGGAAATAGGTGTCGATCGCCAGCAGGTCGAGCGATGGCGCTGCCGCCTTCCAGACATCGAACAGGTGCGGCAGCGGACCGGCGCTCGGGTACTCGCCCGGCTTCTTGCCCGGCCGGTTGAGCGCAGCGTTCACGTACAGCGGAATCGGGTACGCGGCTTTGCCGGCCGCGCTCATGATTTCCACGAACGCCGCGTATGCCCACGCCTGGAACACCTCTTCGGCGCCGGTTGACGTCCCGAACACCTCGGCCCAGGTACCGCTGGTGCGCTGGCCCTGCGCATTCCACAAGGCCAGCAGCGACGGATGCAGGGTGGTGCGATGGGCTTGCAGGTAGTCGAGCAGGCGCTTCGGCACCTGGCCGGCCAGGGCGGCATTGGCCAGCGGGCCGAAGTCGCGCACGTCCGGCAACATGCCGATCTCGTTTTCCACCTGCACCATGACCACGGTGTGCTGGGTGTCGGCCTGCCTGAGGTGCGCCAGCAGCGCGCGGAAAGCAGCGGTATCGCGCTGCAAGGTCTGTTCGCCGAAAGGCGACAGGATTTCCTGAGCGGCGCCCGCGCGGTTCTGCGCGCGCGGGAAGCGCCTGGTATCGCGCTTGACATACGGCGGCACATAGGTGGACATCGAGTTTTTCCAGGCGCCGAACCATAGCAGGATCAGGCGCATGTCGTTGGCGCGGGCCTGTTTCAGCATGCCGTCCAGCACCGTGAAGTCGTAGCGGCCTTCCTCCGGTTCCACCTGGTCCCACTGCACTGGCGCCAGCACGGTGTTGAGCTCCGCTTTTTTCAGGGCGGGCCACAGCCGGTTGAGGTAGGGCAGGTGCGAGGCGGACGAGTTATGCAGTTCGCCGCCCAGCACCAGGAATGGCCGGTCATCGACCATGAGCTGGGTAGCCGTGCCTTGCTGGCGCAGATGCGGCGGGTTGGACGCAGCGGCGGCTGTGTCGGTAGAAATGCCGATTACGGCAATGGCGCACAACGCATAAAAGGCGCGGCGGGTCGATGCGCACAGGGTCATCGTGGTTATCCTCGGAGTCTGTCAAAAAAGAAGCACCGCCGCCACCCGGCGGCGGTGCCCATAAACTGCTCCTTGAGTCAACAAGGGAGCAGGGAGCGACACATCAGAACTTCTTGCGCAAGCCGAAGGAATAGGTGCGGCCGGGAGCGTACTCGGTAAAGCGGGCGTTCGAAAACTGGAAGTAGGTCTGCTTCGCGTCGCGGTTCAGGTTGACGATGTCGAAGGTCAGCGTCGGCCAGCCGTCGCGGTCCAGCACCTGTTCCAGGTCGATGCTCGACGAGAAATCGAGCTGCTTGTAGTCGTTCACGTACAGGTTGGCCAGCGTGATGCCGTTCTGGTTGCCGGTAGAGACCTGGCTGCCCTTGGAGAACGTGTGCGACAGGCGCGCCGAGTAGCCGTAATTCTCGTAAAAAAGCGAGAAGTTGTTGGTACGCTTCGGTACTCCCAGCGCCACGAAGCCCTCGCTGCCTTCGCCACTGGCGCGCTGGGTGATGAAGGTGACGGTTTCGTTGAAGCCCAGGCCCTTGAACGGCAGCAGCTTGTCGAGCGGCTGCACCCAGCCCAGTTCCAGGCCGCGGATGCGCAGCTTGCCGCTGGCATTGCGGGTGCGCGTCATGACCACGTTGGCGGCGTTCGGGCCACCGCGGTCGTTGATCGCGCTTTGCTGGTTGGGCGTGAGGTTGTTGTAGTTGATGCCGAAGGCCGCCAGGTCGGAAAACGGCAGCGTCAGGTTCTCGTTGGCGGTGAAGCCGTCCACCTTTTTCTGGAACACGGTGGCGCTCACGTAACCTTCGCGGCCCGTGTACCAGTCCAGCCCCAGGTCGATATTATCGGACAGGTACGGTTTCAGGGTGGGATTGCCGATGGTGCCGATGTCCGCCGACGGCGAGGAGAAGTTGATGCCGGGGCGCAACGCGTTCGGGTCGGCGCGCGTCATGCTGCGCGAGACGGCGGCGCGGGCCACGATGTCGCTGCGCAGGTTGAGGGCGGCGGTGGCCGACGGCAGCGTGTTGTTGTAGGTGGTCTCCTGGTACACCCACTGGTCCACGTTCGGGTACTTGCTGCCGTTGAGCGGCAGGGTGGCGTTGCGCGGATCGGCAAACGAATTGTACGAGCCCACCTCCTGGCGGGTGCGCACGTAGCGGATGCCGGCGTTGTAGCGCAGGTCCAGGCCCCACGGCTTGGCTTCGCCATTGAGTTCGGTGTAGATGCCGGTGGTTTTTTCGGCGATGAAGCCGGCGCTGGCGCCGGTGGACGACGACGTGGCGTACGGTGCGTTGTTGTTGTACGTGTCGTAGTTGGAATCCTTGCGGAAGCGGTCCCAGTCGATGATCGGGCGGCCGTACGGGCCGGGCACGATGTAGCTGGCGAGCGCGCTTTGCGGGATCAGCGAGCCGCCGTAGGTGAGGGCGTCGGTGCGGCCGGCGGTGTAGCCGGTGCCGAAGCCCGGGTACAGCGCGGCGGCGCTGGCGCCCGGCGTATTGGCGCCGTTGCAGGCAGGGCCGCCATTGGGGCCGGCCAGCAGCACGCTCGGGTTGTTGCCGCACACGGCGGCCTGCCACGCGGCCGAATTTTCCTGGGCGCGGATGCGGCGGTTGATATCGTCGTAGGCGATACCGGCCTTGATGTTGAAGGCGCGGTCGCCCCAGGTCAGATCCGTGTGGGCGCCCTTGGTGCGGGTTTCGCGCAGCTCGTTGGCGATGTTCACGCGGCCGCCGGCCCACGCATAGTTGCCCGGGTTGTTCAGATCGAGGCTGGAGGTGATGTTCGGGATGCCGCCGCCGTTGTTGTCATAGGTGACCGTGTTGCCGCTGTTGGCAGGCGTGATCGGCATCACCGTCGGCGCTTCGTGGGTAAAGCGGCTGCGCGTGTAGTTCACTTGCGCGTCGAGTTTCAGCTTGGGCGTAATGGTCCATTCCATGCCGGGGTTGATGCCCAGCAGGTCCACCTTGTCGCGGCGCGGGCCGTACTCGATGAAGTTGAGCGAGTTGGCAAAAGTGCCGCCGGTGACGGTGCAGCCGGCGCTGCAATCGCTGCGGTCCACGGTCATGTTGAGCGGGATGACGCCGTTGTTGCGCACGGCCCAGTTGTAGGCCACGCGCTGGGCCTTGTCGTCACGCTTGCTGTACATCGTGTCGACGTAGAAGTGCAGGTCGTCGGTCGGGCGGTATTCGCTGCTGAAAATCGCCGAGAGCTTGTCCTTGGTGCCGAAGTAGTCCATGGTGCGGCCCAGGCGCGGCAGGATGGCGTTGTCGATCTGCTCGATGGTAAGACCCGGATTGTGCTGCAGCAGGAAGGCTTGGTCGATCACCGTGCCCGGCACCAGCCCGTTGCCGGCGTTGGCCGGCACCACGGCCGGGATGTTCCAGTTGCCGCCGCCGGTGTTGTTGCGGGTGGGCGACGTGTTCTGGGTGGCGCTCAGGTTCGGGTTGGTCCAGCCCACCGATTCGAAACCGGTGGTGCGGATCTCCTGGCGCGACACCGAAATGCCGCCCAGGATGCCGAAGGTCTTGCCCCAGGTCTGGCTGGCCAGCAGCGAACCCCGGCCCCCGGTCTTGTCGGCGATCTGGTTGCGGGTGCCGGTCACGCTCATGGCCACGGTGCGGCCTTCCTTGTCGAACGGGCGCGCGCTGCGCAGGTTCACCACGCCGGCGGCGCCGCCTTCGAGCATGCTGGCCGATGGGCTCTTGCTCACCGTGAGCTTGGTGAACAGGTCGGTGGGCAGCAGATCGAGATCGACCTCGCGGTTGCTGTTCTGGCCATCGATCGGGCCGGACGACGCCACCGCGATCTGCGCATTGTTCAGCAGGATCTTGGTGAAGCTCGAACCGAGGCCGCGAATCTGGATGTTCATGCCTTCGCCGGTGACGTCGCGCGAGACGCCCACGCCGGGAATGCGGCTGAGGGACTCGGCGATATTCTTGTCCGGGAATTTGCCGAAGTCCTCGGCGTTGATCGAATCCTGGAAGCCTACCGCTTCCTTCTTGTCCTTGGCCGACGAGATCAGGCTGTTGCGGTAGCCGCTCACCTCCACCTTCTGGATCGTCGCTTCGTCCACCGGGGCGGTGGGTGCGGTGGGTTGCTGGGCATAGGCCTGGGCGATCAGGCCGGCCATCATGGTGAGTCCACAGGCCAGGCGGGCAGGCACGCGGCGGCCACCGCCGGTTGGGGTGAGGGTACTGGGCATTGCTGTCTCCTAATGGTTTTTTTGACTGCTTTTTTGTTATCTGCCGCAGCCCTGTATTTGTTATGGTACCGCGACCATTTGAGTGTAGAAGCGTTGCCAAGTTGTTGTCAACAGAAAGATTTCGCAAAATGTCATGCGCTACCATTTTGCTCGCGGCGTGGCTAATCGACAACGCCGGCTTCGGTGCGCCGGCGCTCGGCTACAATGCCGGCTACCATTCCTGCGGAGTTATCCATGTTGCGCATTACCCTGACCATCCTGCTTGCGTGCTTTGCCACTGGCGCCGCCGCCAGCGAAGCGGCTACCGGCACTTTCACTGCCAACAGGAGCTGCGAGGCCTACGCGTCGTTTGCCAAGCGCACCAATCCGGGTGCCGCGCAGGTGACGGCAGGCCAGGGCTACACGGTGCGCGAGATCAACAAGGCGGACTACGACTGGGTGCGGGTGGAAGTGCCGGGCGCCGAGCCGAAGCTGCGCTGGGTGCAGCGCGACTGCGGCGCGGCGGTGCTCGAACCGATGGAGGCGCGCTCCACCCGGCAGCCGCGCGGCAGCGATCCGGCGGCAGACGGCGGGTCGTGCAGCATCGCGAACCGCCAGGACAGCTACGTGCTGGCCGTGACCTGGCAGCCGGGCTTTTGCGAACACTTCCCGTTCAAGGGCACCAAGCCCGAATGCGACGCCATGAACGGCGGCAAGCTGGAAGCGAAGACGCTGAGCCTGCACGGCCTGTGGCCCAACAAGAAGGAGTGCGGCACGCGCTATGGCAGCTGCGAAGGCCCGCCATTCTCGCTGTCCAAGGACACCATTGCCAAGGTGGCGCCGTGGATGCCCAACTTCTATTACGAGCGCACCTTCGGGGCGTATGAATGGAACAAGCATGGCAAGTGCCAGGAACTGGGCCCGGACGACTACTTCATCAAGGCCGTATCGGCGGTGCGGGTGGTCAACGATTCGGAAGTGGGCAAAATCATCCTGGGCAGCACCGGCAAGAGCATCCGGGTGGACGACTTTTTCGCACGCGTGAAAGCGCGCCATGGCGAGAAGGTAGCCGCCAGTCTGACGCTGGTGTGCAGCCAGCGCAAGTACCTGCAGGAGATCCGGGTGTCGCTGCCGCTGGAATTCGGCACCGACCGCGACCTGGCGGCCATGGTGGGCAACGCCCAGCCGGCGCCGGCGCGGGTGCAGGGCTGTGCCGACGAGATCTACATCGAAGCGGCCGGACCAAATTAACTCTGCACGGCGAGCTTGCGTGCGGCCTTGCGCCGGTACATGGCGTCGTCGGCGTCGGCCACCAGTTCCGCGGCGGTGACCGGCTTGCGCGGCGTATTACCCGGCGCCTGCAGCATCGCCACGCCGATGCTGGCACCGGCCACCAGGTCGTGTCCTTCGATGCGGTGCGGCAGGCCCAGGCTGGTTTCCAGTTTTGCCACCACGAGCGCGGTATCGGCAGCGTCGCTGCCCACTAGTACCACGGCGAATTCGTCGCCGCCCAGGCGCGCCGCCAGGTCCGACTTGCGCAGTTCCGCGCCCAGGCGCGCAGCGGCGCCGGTGAGCAGCACGTCGCCGGCGCCGTGACCGTAGGTGTCGTTGATATGCTTGAAGCGGTCGAGGTCCAGGTAGAGCAGGGACAAGGGCGCGCCCGAGCGCGCGCACAATTCCACCTGCCGCTCCAGGAACTCGGAAAACATGGCGCGGTTGGCCAGGCCGGTGAGCGGATCGTGCGTGGCCTGGTGGCGCGCCAGCGCGTGCATGCG
The DNA here is from genome assembly GCF_034479515.1 of Duganella zoogloeoides. Lineage (NCBI taxonomy): Bacteria > Pseudomonadati > Pseudomonadota > Betaproteobacteria > Burkholderiales > Oxalobacteraceae > Duganella > Duganella zoogloeoides. The sequence goes on along the minus strand of NZ_CP140152.1, from coordinate 2,999,131 downwards.
CGCCGCATCGACCAGCGCGTTGCCCACCTCGTTGGCCTCGCGCAGACCGTATCTGGCTGCGACCACCGGTTCGCCGCGCCCCAGCGCCATGGCCGGCGCCACCAGCGCGCCGATCGACTGCGTGATGCGGTTGCCGATGCGCCAGGCAGTGAGCAGGCTTGCCACCAGCATGACGACGGTCACCAGTACCAGCAGCCATAGCTTGCGATTGAGTTCCGCGTTCAGCACTTCGAGCGGAATGCCGATGCCTACCGTCCAGCCGGAAGCGCCCGCGCGTGTCATCACGGCCAGGATCGGTTTGCCATCGAGAGTGCTGGTTTCGATCGCGCCTTCGAAACCTTCGTGCATGCGCTTCATCACTTCGGGCAGCGCCTGGTGGCCGACAAAGCGCTGCATGTCCTGGCTGCGTGCGACCACGATGCCTTCGCGATCGAGAATGCTGGTGATCCAGTGCTGCGGATAGCTTTGCTGGGCCAGCAGGGCGTTGAAGCGCTCCACCGTGACGGAGGCGCTGAGCGCTCCCACGGTGTCCGGCCGGTCCGCCGGGTACCGCACCGGTATGCCGATCGACGCCACGTGGCGCTGCGAGACGGCGGCCACGAACAGGTTCGATATCGCCGTCGCCTCGTGCTGCTGGATGTGGCGCAGCGCCGGCCCCACCTTGGACGGCGGCAGTGCGGCGCCGTATGGCACAAAGGTGTTGAGCAGTTGCTGGCCGCCGGCATTTTCCAGCACGATGTTGAGCATGTTCTGGGCGGCCGCCAGGCCGCGCGCCTGCGCGTAGAATGCGGCCAGGTCGTTGCGCGCCAGGTCGGGCGAGGTGGCCAATGCGCGCAGCGCCGCCTCCACGGTGGCGAACTCCTTGTCCACGTCGGTCGCATTGGCGCGCGCGGTGGCCATGGCGCCGGTGATGAAGGCGGCGCGCGCCTGCGTGTAATCGTAAGCGATCAGCAGGATCGCCATCAGCGATGCCGGCACGATGCACGCCACCACGAGGTACAGCAGGCGGGATCGGATCGAGGGTGCGCGCATGGTTCTTCTGGTTCTGATGATAAAGGGCTGCCTGCGATGTTACAGCAGCAGGTAAAATTTGTGTCTCAATAGCAAGAAAATAAGTGAAGCTACGTAGCCGATCGGGCCGGTAGCGTTGTATCTGCGGGATTTTCGACTATCATGTCGGCTATCTTTTACGGAGCAACCATGCACCTCGTCAGCTGTACCGAAGAACGCCACGCGCAAGCTATCCTCGATATCTTCAACGACGCCATCGCCAATTCGACGGCGCTGTACGAATACCATCCGCGCACGCTGGACACCATGAACAAATGGTTCGCGGCCAAGCGCGCGGGCGGCTACCCGGTGATCGGTTATGAAGACGCGAGCGGCACGCTGCTCGGTTTTGCCAGCTATGGCGCCTTCCGTGGCTACCCGGCCAACAAGTACGCGGTCGAGCATTCGGTGTATGTGCGCGGCGACCAGCGCGGCAAGGGCCTGGGCCGCGCGCTGCTGGAGCAGGTGATCGCGGCAGCAGGGCAGGCCAACCTGCATACCATCGTTGGCGGCATCGACGCCGACAACCGCGCCAGCATCGCCCTGCACGAGCAACTCGGTTTCGTCCACGCCGGCACCGTGCGCCATGCGGCCTTCAAGTTCGGGCGCTGGCTGGACCTGGCGTTTTACCAGCTGATTTTGCCCACGCCCGCCGCACCGGTGGACGGCTGAACGCCTTGCAATTCCCCTGTGCCGCCCCTATACTTCGCCGGTAGTCAAGCTTCTGGTATGCGCGGACATCGGGTTAAATCCGGTTCCGCATATTTAAATGGGAAGCCGGTGCGCCCGACCAGGGCCATGCCGGCGCTGCCCCCGCAACGGTAGTCGAGGCCAAGGAAGTGCAACAGCCACTGTGCGCAAGCATGGGAAGGCGCACTGCCAGGAGCAATCCACTCGTCAGCCCGGAAACCAGCCAGTAGCCGTCAACACGTTTGTATTGCGGAGGGCGATACGGGTGAGTGCTGCGCCGCCCTGTTCATCCGTTCCGATGCATCCCCGGCCGCTTCCCCGCTATTCTTCCTCCGCGTACTTCCACGTATCCACGCACCCTGGAAGGAAGATCATGCCCGTCACCCCAGTCGTCTCCGGTCAAGCCGAAGTTTCGAACGAAGCTGAAAACGGCCTCGTCACCCTGCGCGAAAAAATGATCCCCGCGCTGTGCGCCGCCGGACTTGGCGCCGTGCTGCTGTTCGGCGCCGGTTTCGCGTCGATGGAAGCGCTGCACAATGCCGCCCACGACAGCCGCCACTCGGCGGGCTTCCCGTGCCACTAAGCCGCGCCAGCAATGGCGCCAGGGCGCCGGCCGGCATTTTCAACGGCATCGTGCGCACGGCTGCCGCCGCCGGCATCGTCGCCGGCTTGCTGCTGACCGGTGTGCAGCACCTGCAAGTGATTCCCATCATTCAGCAGGCCGAGGTCTTTGAAAAGGCGCAGGAGGCCGCTCCTGCATCTGAATCTGCTCCTGCCCCCGCCGAACATGCCCATGCCGCCGATGTGGCGCCGCACGCGCATGGCCACGATGGTCATGGTGCGACGGAAGAAGTCCATAGCCATGGCGGCTGGGAGCCGGAAGACGGTTTCGAGCGCACCGCCTACACGGCGCTGGCCGATGTCAGCATGGGTGTCGGCTACGCGCTGCTGCTGGCTGCCATGATCTGCCTGCGCGGCGGTGCGGTGACGTGGCGCAGCGGCATGCTGTGGGGCGCGGCCGCTTACGCCGTGTTCTTCATCGCGCCGTCGCTTGGCCTGCCGCCCGAATTGCCGGGCACCTTGGCCGCGCCGGTGTCGGCACGCCAGGCCTGGTGGATCTGCACCGCGTTCTCCACCGCCGTCGCGCTCGGCGTGCTGGTCTGGAGCCGCAACGTGTGGTTCAAGGTGGGCGCCGTGGCGCTGCTGTTCGTGCCGCACCTGGTGGGCGCGCCACAGCCGCCGGTGCACTCGATGGCCGCGCCGGCCGAACTGGTTGGCTCATTCATCATCGCCACCGCGCTGGCCAATGCCGTGTTCTGGCTGGCCCTCGGCGGGTTGACCGGCTATTTCTACAAAAAATTCGCCTGATAGCGTGCCGATTCCATGAGAACCCACCACCGCCACATCTTCATGTGCGTCGGTCCGCGCTGCGAGCCGAAAGAAGGCCGCGCACAGGCCGTGTTCGAACACATGGGCAAGGTGATCGACGACTATCCCGAGCTGGCCGTCAAGCGTACCCGCACCCATTGCATGGTGGCGTGCCGCTTCGAGGGGCCGGTGGTGGTCGTGTATCCGGAAGGCGTGTGGTACCAGCGCGTGAATGAAGCCAACGCCGAGCGCATCGTCCACGAACATCTGCTGGGCGGACGCGAAGTATCCGACCTGGTCTTCCACCGCCTGGGCGTGGGCGACACCTGCGAACCTGGACCGAAATGACCGAATCTTTAAATTTGCGCCGCAGTGAGTCTGATCTCGCGCTGCTCACTCACGCCTCCAACGACCTGACCGTGCTGCACCAGGCACAGGCTCAAATGCCCGAAGGCTTCGGCCCCGTGATGGGTGTGAACCTGCAGGCGCTCGGTGAAGAATCCACGCTGGCACAACTGCTCGACGGCGAACTGCGCGCAGCGCGCGTGATCGTGGTGCGGGTGCTGGGCCGCCTGGGCGGCGTACCCGGCTTTTCGGACCTGGTCGAGCATGCGCGGCGCCACGGCCGGCACCTGATCGTCGTCAGCGGTACCGGCGAGCCCGATCCCGAACTGGCCGCCGTATCTACCGTCCGTTCCGACGTGCTGGATATGACTTTGCAGTACTTCCGGGCCGGCGGCAGCGCCAACCTGGCGCACCTGCTGCGTTTCCTCTCCGACCATTTGCTGCTGACCGGCTTCGGTTTCGAGCCGGCGCTCGCGTTGCCCGATCATGGCATTTATCACCCGGACCTGGCGCCTGGCGCCGACCTGGCCGCGTGGCAGGCGCTGGCCGATCCGCAGCGCCCCAGCGTGGGCATCGTGTTCTACCGCGCCCACTGGATGAGCGGTAACACGCGTTTCATCGACGCGCTGCTGAACGCCCTCGAAGCGCGCGGCATGAATGTGCTGCCGGTGTTTACCGCGTCGCTGCGGGCCGGCGCCAGCGACGGTAACGGCAAGCTGCCCGACGCCTTGCGCTACTTCGGCAGCGTTGAAGGCGCTGTGACCCGCGCCCACGTCGATGTCCTGATCAACACCACGTCGTTCGCCATGGGCGAGATCACGCCGGGTGGCCCAACGCCGGCCGGCTGGTCGGTGGGCGTGCTGGAGCAACTCGATGTGCCGGTGCTGCAAGCGATCACCAGCGGCATGACCCTGCCGCAGTGGGAGCAGTCCGCGCGAGGCCTCAACCCGCTCGACGCGGCAATGAACGTGGTACTGCCGGAGTTCGACGGCCGCATCATCACGGTGCCGCTGTCGTTCAAGGCGCGCAGCGCCGGCATGCCGGGCGACGCGGTCGAATATGATCCGCTGCCCGACCGCGTGGCGCGCATCGCCGGCATCGCCTGGCGCGCGGCACGCCTCAAGCGCGTGCCCAACGCGGAGAAGCGCGTGGCCTTCATGTTTACCAATTCCAGCAGCAAGGCGTCGCAGATCGGCAACGCCGTGGGGCTCGATGCGCCAGCTTCGCTGATGCGCATCCTCGAATCGATGAAGCAGGCCGGTTACGTGATCGGCGACCTGCCGGAAAGCGGCACCGCGCTGATCCACGACCTGGTGGCGCGCTGCTCGTACGACAATATCTACCTGACCGCAGAACAGATGCGCGGCGCCATCGGCCGGGTGCCTGCAGCCCAGTACCAGCAGTGGTTCGACGAGATGCCGCAGACCATGCAGGACAAGATGACCAGGCAGTGGGGCGCCGCTCCCGGCGAGGCCTATGTGCACGAAGGCCACGTGGCGCTGGCCGGCATCGAGCTCGGTAACGCTTTCGTCGCGCTGCAACCGCCGCGCGGCTACGGCATGGACCCGGACGCGATCTACCACCAGCCCGACCTGCCGCCCACCCACCATTACTATGCCCTGTACCGCTGGCTGCGCGACGTGTGGCAGGCGGACGCCATCGTCCACGTGGGCAAGCACGGCACCATGGAGTGGCTGCCGGGGAAGGGCGTCGGATTGTCGGAAGAGTGCTTCCCCGACGCGCTGCTGGGCGACTTGCCGCTGTTCTATCCGTTCATCATCAACGATCCGGGCGAAGGCTCACAAGCGAAGCGCCGCGGGCACGCGGTGGTGGTCGATCACCTGACGCCGCCGATGACCACGGCCGATACCTACGGCGCGCTGGCGCAGCTGACGCAACTGGTGGACGAGTACTACCAGGTCGAAGTGCTCGATCCCGCCAAGCTGCCGTTGTTGCAGCAGCAGATCTGGGAACTGGTCAAGCAGACCAACCTCGATGCGGATTTGCAGATGCGGTTGCTGCATCATGACCACGACCACGACCACGATCATGGGGATGGTCACGGCCACGGGCACGCGCACGGACATCACGACCACGATCATGGGCACAAACACGGGCACGATCATGGGCATCATCACGATCACGGTCACGACCATCATCATGGCCACGGCCACGATCATGACCATGATCACGCACGCGACGGCGAACTGCCGGCCGCGCTGTCGGCCATGGGCGGCTCCGACGTCGCCCACCTGATCGAGGATCTCGACGGCTACCTGTGCGAACTCGGTTCGGCGCAGATCCGCGACGGGTTGCATATCCTGGGCCGCCGCCCGGACGACGCGCAAATGCCCGACATGCTGGTCTCGCTTACGCGCCTGCCCAACCTCGATATCCCGGGGCTGCAAGCGGAAATCGCCGGTTTGTTCGGCCTGAACATGGACATGCTGCTCGACCAGCAGGGCCGGCGCCTGAACGTCGATCCGGCGCTGGCCCGCATCTCGGGCCGCGCCGTGGTCTCGCGCGCCAATGCGCTGGAAGCGGTGGACCTGCTGTGCGCGCGCCTGTTCACGGCGCTGGGCGAGGCCGATTACGACGCCGCGCGCATCGACGGCGTGCTCGCTGCGGTGTTTGCCGGACTCAATACCGCCACGCCGGCTGCACCGCTTTTGCAGCCTGCATTGAAAGCCACCGCCAATGTGCTGTCGCAGATGGGTAAGCCGCGTGCCAAAGTGGCCGCTGTCAAACCTGCGGCGCCGGCGCCGGTGAAGTCGTCCGGCACTGCGCGTTTCGATGGCTTGCGCAAGATCCTGGCATTCGCCTGCACCGACCTGGTGCCGAATCTGACCCGCGCCACCGACGAAATCGACAACCTGCTGCACGGCCTGTCAGGCGGCTACGTGCCGGCCGGCCCCAGTGGTTCGCCCACGCGCGGCATGGCGCACATCCTGCCCACCGGCCGCAATTTCTATTCGGTTGATCCGCGCAGCGTGCCGTCGCAATCGGCCTGGCGCGTGGGGCAGCAGCTGGCGCGCGAAGTGCTGGAGCGTTACCAGCGCGAGACCGGTAAATACCCGGAAAGCGTGGCAATCAGCATCTGGGGCACCAGCGCCATGCGCACCCACGGCGACGATGTCGCGCAGATCCTGGCGCTGTTGGGCGTGCGCCCGGTGTGGCGTGCCGAAAGCCGCCAGGTAAGCGGGGTGGAAGTGATTCCGCTCGACGAACTGAAACGCCCGCGCATCGACGTCACCACCCGCATCAGCGGCTTTTTCCGCGACGCCTTCCCGCAGCTGATCGACCTTGTGGACGACGCCGTCAACCAGGTGATCCAGCTTGACGAACCGCTCACGCACAACTTCGTGCGCAAGCACTACCTGGCCGAACTGGCCGGCCTGATGACCGACGGCGTGGCGCAGGGTGAGGCGGAAACGCGCGCTGCCTACCGTATCTTCGGCGCCAAGCCGGGCGCGTACGGCGCTGGCGTGCTGCCGCTGATCCAGCACCGCAACTGGGAAGCCGATGGCGATTTTGCCGAGGCGTATGTCAACTGGGGCGGCTATGCGTATGCGCGTGGCACCCAGGGCTCGGACCAGTGCGATGCCTTCCGCACCCGCCTGAACGGCGTGCAGATCGCGCTGCACAACCAGGACAACCGCGAACACGATATTTTCGACAGCGACGACTACCTGCAATTCCATGGCGGGATGATCGCCACCATTCGCGCGCTGAGCGGCCAGCAGCCGCGCCATTATTTTGGCGACAGCCACGATCCGTCGCGCGCCCAGGTGCGCGACCTCAAGGAAGAGACCATGCGCGTGTTCCGCTCGCGCGTGATCAATCCCAAGTGGCTGGCCAGCATCCAGCGCCACGGCTACAAGGGCGGCCTGGAATTGACCGCCACCGTCGATTACCTGTTCGGCTACGACGCCACGGCGCAGGTCATGGACGACTGGATGTACGAGGACGTGGCGCAGTCGTACGGCTTCGACTCCACCATGCAGCAGTTCCTGCAAGAGGCCAACCCGTGGGCGCAGAACGCCATTGCCGAGCGCCTGCTGGAAGCGGCTACGCGCGGCATGTGGGCCGAGCCGAAGCCGGAAACGCTGGAACGGCTGCGCGAGCTGTACCTGCGCAGCGAAGCGCTGCTGGAAGAGCGCGGCGAAACTCCGCGTAACGGATAAAGGCTGATAGATGACGAATTTCCCTTTCAGCGCCATCGTGGGGCAAGAGCAGCTGCGCAGGGCCTTGATGCTGTGCGCGGTCGATCCCGGCATCGGCGGCGTGCTCATACGCGGCGACAAGGGCACGGCCAAGAGCACGGCCGCGCGCGCGCTGGCCGAAGTGCTGCCGCCGATTGAACTGGTCCGTGGCTGCGCCTTCAACTGCACGGTGGACGCGCCGTGCGAGCACTGCGCAACCTGCAGCCAAACCGACCGCGTGACCAGTCTGTCGCCGGTGCCGTTCGTCACGCTGCCGCTCGGCGCCACCGAAGACCGCGTGCTGGGCAGCCTCGATCTGTCGCGCGCGCTGAACGGCGGCCAGAAAGCATTCCAGCCTGGCTTGCTGGCCGCCGCCCATCGCGGCCTGCTGTACATCGATGAAGTCAACCTGCTGGCCGACCACCTGGTGGACGTGCTGCTGGACGTGGCCGCCATGGGCGTGAACCGCGTGCAGCGCGAGGGCCTGTCGGTCAGCCACCCGGCGCGCTTTACGCTGGTGGGCACCATGAACCTGGAAGAGGGCGACCTGCGTCCGCAACTGCTCGATCGCTTCGGCCTGATGGTGGAAGTCACCGCCCCGCGCGAAAAGGCGGTGCGCGCCGAAGTGGTACGCCGCCGTATCGGCTTCGAGGCCGGTCCTGCCGCCTATGTCGAATCCTGGCGCGTGCAGCAGGATGCCTTGCAGGCCAAACTGGCCAGGGCGCAGGAGCTGCTGCCGCAAGTGCAGCTCGACGACGCGCTGCTCGATCTGATCAGCCACCTGTGCTGTGAACTGGAAGTGGCCAGCCTGCGCGCGGACATCGTCATGTACAAGACCGCACGCGCGATTGCCGCGCTGGACGCCCGCACGCAGGTCACGCCACAGGACATACGCGGCGCGGCCGAACTGGTGCTGCCGCACCGGCGCCGCCGCAAACCGTTCGAGCAACCGGGCCTGGACCAGGACAAGCTCGATGACCTGATGCAGCAGGCGCAGGACGAGTCGCCTCCACCGCAGGATGGCGCGTCGAATGCTGACGGCAGTGACCAGCAGCCGCAGGCGAACGAGCAGTCCGGGGGCGAGCAGGATGAACAGGTATTTGCCGCCGCGGCCGTCGGGCCGACCGCGCGCATTTCGGTCGAGACGCAGTCGGTTCCTGGTGCGGCCGGCCGCCGCAGTGTAGCCCGGCAGGCATCGCGCGGCCACGTGCTGCGTGCGGTACCCAACGAGCAGCCGACCAGCATCGCCATCGGCGCCACCTTGCGCAGCGCCGCGCTGCGCGGCGCGGACGGCGGCGTTCAGGTTACGCGCGCCGATCTGCACCAGCAGGTACGGGTGGGCACCAGTGCCAACCTGATACTATTCGTGGTCGATGCCTCGGGTTCGATGGCGGCGCAGCGGCGCATGGAGGCGCTCAAGGGCGCGGTGGTCAATTTGCTCACCGACGCCTATCAGCAGCGCGACGAAGTGGCAGTGGTGGCGTTTCGCGGCCAGCGTGCCGAGTTGCTGCTGGCGCCCACGCGCAGCGTCGATCTGGCCGAGCAGGGCTTGCGCGAACTGCCCACGGGCGGGCGCACGCCGTTGCCGCACGCGCTGCAACTGGCGCTGGAAACCTTGCAGCGCGCAAGCGCCAATGCCAGGGCAAACCCGCCGCTGCTGGTGCTGCTCACGGACGGCAAGGGCAATGTGCCGATCAGCGAAGGCGGCGATCCGTGGCGCGAATCGCTGGCATTGGCGGAGGTGCTGGCCGAGCGCCGCGTGCCGGCGCTGGTGATCGATACCGAAAACGGCTATCTGCGCCTGGGACGCGCCGCGCAACTGGCGCAGGCGCTGGGCGCCGAGTGTTTGACACTGGAAGAATTATCGGCCGACAGCCTGGCGCTGACGGTCCGGGCACGACTGGCTTGACGCCGGTCTCGTAAAGTTATCAGGAGCAGTAATGATTATTTGTATAGGCGCCGGCCCCGGCGACATCGGTTACCTGACCCAGCGCGGCGCGGAGTTGATCCGTGACGCCGACGTGGTGGCCGGCTTCGAGGCTGTGCTCAACGTGGTGCGCAGCCTGATTCCCGAGACCGCGCGCGTGGTCAGCATGGGTTACCGCGACCAGGTCGAGCAGCTCGACAACGTGGCAGTGGAACACCACGCCGGTAAAAAATGCGTGGTCGTGTTCATGGGCGATATCCACTTCAGCGGCTTCCAGTACCTCGAACGCGTGGAGCGCGCCTGCGGCCACCCGGTCGAGTCGCTGCCCGGCATTTCATCGGCGCAGATCCTGGCGTCGCGCGCCAAGGTGTGCTTCGACGAGACCACGTTCATCACTTTCCATCGCCGTGGCGACCTGGAACCGTTCAAGCGCCACCTGGTGCACGTGCTGCAAGACCAGCGCAACGCCATCGTCATCCCGTGTCCGTGGGATGCGGCGCGCTCGTTCATGCCATGGCATATCGCCAAGTACCTGATCGAGCAGGGTATCCCGCCGAACCAGCCCACCGAAGTGTGGGAAAACCTCACCCGTGGCGAAGCCGAGTGGCATGGCACGCTGGCCGAATGCGCCGAGCGCGAAGTGTCGGACATGAGCATCATGCTGATCCGCACCATGGCGCCGATGGCCAGCCAGATCGAACCGGCGCCGGTGGTGGCATGAGCGGTGGCGATCAATTCGGCATCGTGATCGCGGGCCATGGCAGCCGCGACCCGGACGCCGTGCGCGAGTTCGAAGCGCTGGTGGAGCTGATCAAGCTGCGCGTGCCGCAGGACGTGGTCACCCACGGCTACCTCGAATTTGCCACGCCGACGATTGCGGAAGCGGTGGCGGCCAACCTGGCCGGCGGCGCCAGACAGGTGGCGATCGTGCCCGGCGTGCTGCTGGCCGCCCGTCACGCCAAGAACGACATGCCGGCCGAAATGCAGGCTGCGGCGCGCGACTATCCCGAGATCGATTTCCATTTCGGCGCGCCGATGAACCTCGATCCCAAGCTGCTGCAACTGGCGCAGGAACGCATCGTCGCCGCCGAAGCCCTGTCGCCCAATACCGTGCGCCGCTCGGACACCTGCCTGGTGGTCGTCGGTCGCGGCACCACCGATCCCGACGCCAACGGCGAAGTGGCCAAGCTGGCGCGCATGCTCGAAGAGGGGTTGGGCTTCGGCGCAGCCTACGTCTGCTATTCCGGCACCGCCAGCCCGCTGGTGGCCGATGGTTTGCGCAGCGCTGCAAAGCTCGGCTACGCGCGCGTGGTGGTGCTGCCGTTCTTCCTGTTCGACGGTGTGCTGGTCAAGCGCATCTATGCCGCAGCAGACGACCTGGCCGAGCGCGAGCCGGGCCTGGAAGTGCTCAAGGCCGGCTACCTGGGCGTGCATCCGCTGATGGCGGACGTGATGATCGAACGCGCGCGCGAAGCGGTGGCCGGTCGCGCGGCGATGAACTGCTCGCTGTGCAAATACCGGGTGCAGATCGTCGGCTTCGAGCAGCAGGTGGGCGAGCCGCAGCAGGCGCATCACCTGGCCGTACGCGCGCTATCGGCCAGGCTGAACGAGCCGCTTGCGGCACAGCCTTCCCGGTACAAACCTTACCTGCCGCATCCGATCGAAGCGGAAAGCTTCCGCATCATCGCCGAGGGCCGCGACTGGACGCCATTCCCGCAGGACCAGCTGACCATCCTGCAACGGCTGGTGCATACCAGCGGCGACTTCGACGCCGTCAACGACATGTATTTCTCGCCGGGCGCCGTGGACAGCGGCATCCGCGCGCTCCTGCGCTGCAAGCGCATCCTCACCGATGTGACCATGGTGCAGACTGGCCTCAAGCGCGCGCTGCTCGAAGAACTGGGTATCGACACCTGGTGCGGCGTGCATGACCGCGAAACACATTTAATGTCCGAACAATACGGCATCACCCGTTCGGCGGCCGGCATCCGCCGGGGCTGGGAAAAATTCGGCAACGACGTGGTGGTCTCGATCGGCGACGCGCCGACGGCGATTGCCGAAGCCACGCGCCTGATCCGCGAGCATGGCTGGCGCCCGCAACTGGTGATCGGCCTGCCGGTGGGCTTTGTCGGCACGCGCGAGACCAAGGAAGATTTGCGACGCTGCCTGCAGGTGCCGCGCATTACCAACCGCGGCACGCGCGGCGGCTCGCCATGGGCGGCCAGCGTGGTCAATGGCCTGATGATCGATGCGTTGAACGGCCTGTCGGCGCAACAAGCTTCTGAACAAGCGGCCGAACCAGCAGCAGAACAAGCAGCAGAACCGGCGGCGGTACCGAGGGAAGATGTCGCTGGCTGAACGCCAGCCGTTCGACCTCGGCGTCCTGGCCCTGAACGGCTTGCGGCGCGGACGCACCACGGGCAGTTGCGCCACGGCGGCCGTCAAGGCGGCGCTACGGCTGCTGCTGCAAGGCGTGCGCGTATCGAAAGTCGATATCGGCCTGCCCGATGGCGCCCACTATTTGTCGGTGCCGATCCAGGCCGTGGAGTGGCTGGAGCCGGGGCAGGTGGTGCGCGCCGAAGTCATCAAGGATGGCGGCGACGACCCCGATAACACGCACGGCGCCACCATCTTCGCGGAAGTGCGGCGCAACGACGCCGGCGAGGTGCGGTTCTTCGCCGGTCGTGGCGTGGGCACGGCCACCTTGCCCGGTTTGCGGGTGGCGGTGGGCGAGCCGGCCATCAACCCGGTGCCGCGCAAGATGATGCGCGAGGCCGTGGCCGACGTGATGCAAGGTGCAGAACAGGGTTTTGATCTGACCATCGGTTGCGAAGGCGGCGAGATCATCGCCACCAAGACCTTCAATCCGCGCCTGGGCATCGCGGGCGGCATCTCGATCCTCGGCACGTCCGGCATCGTGGAGCCGATGTCGCTGTCCACGTGGATTGCGTCGGTGGAGGTTTATATCCGGGTGGCGCTGGCGGGCGACCAGCAGTGCGTTGCCTACCTGCCGGGCAAGATCGGCCGCGAGTTCGCGCGCGACGTGTTGCAATTGCCGGAGAAGCGCACGGTGCAGATCGCGAACTTCCTTGGCGACGCGCTCGATTTTACCGAGCAGGTGCTGGTGGAAGAGCAGCGCACGCTCGGCGTGTTGTGGCTGGCCGGCCACCCGGGCAAGCTGGCCAAGGTGCTCGACGGCTGGTGGGATACGCATTCGAGCAAGAGCAAGATGGCCATGGGTGGCGTGGCCCGCGTGGCTTCGGAAATGGGATACGCACCAGCGATGGTGCAGCAAATTGAAAACGCCAATACAGTGGAAGCAGCAATGGATATATTAAGGCAGGAACCGGGCGCGGCAGCCTTCTGGCGTGAAATCGAACACCGCATTGCGGCGCTGGCGCGCGGACGTGTGCCCTCGGCGCGCCGCATTGAGGTGCGCCTGTTCGACCTGGCCGGCAATCTGCTCGGAGAGCACGCATGAAGCTCGGTACATTGTACGGCATCGGCGTCGGCCCCGGCCCGGCCGGCTTTGTGCCGGTGGCCGCGCTCGATGCGCTGCGTCACGCGGACCTGATCTACGCACCACGCGCGCGGGGTGCAGCCGATTCGGTGGCGCTGCAATGCCTGGCCAGCGCCGGCTTCATTCCCGACCCGGACAAGCTGCGCGAGATCGAGTTCAATATGGACCCGGACCGCTCGGTGCTGAGCGAGCATTACGCCCAGTTGGCCGATACGCTGGCGTTGGAATTGCGGGCAGGGCGCAACGTGGCCTACCTGACCATCGGCGACTCGCTCACGTATTCGACTTACGGCTACGTACTGGCCGGTCTGCGCGAACGGATTCCCGACCTGCCGCAGCGCACGTTCCCGGGCATTACCAGCTATGCCGCCGCCGCATCGGCCTTGGCCTGGCCGCTGGGCGAGGGCAAGGAGCGGGTACTGATCCTGCCATGCCCGGAGACGCCGCAAGAGCTGCGCCACGAGATCGAAACCCACGATATCGTGGTGTTGATGAAGGTCGGTACGCGCCTGCCGTGGGTGCTCGACCTGCTCCGCGACATGAGGATCGCCGATCACTGCGCGTTCGCGCGCCGGATCGGCTTGCCGGGTGAACTGCTGGCGTCCGGCGTGGCCGACCTGGTGGCCGATGATGCGATGGGTTACCTGGCCACCTTGCTGGTGCGCCGCAACCCGCGAAAGGACAGATAAATGAAAGTGTATTTTGTAGGTGCCGGCCCTGGCGCCGCCGATTTGATCACCCTGCGCGGCGCGCGCCTGCTGGGCAGCGTGCGCATGGTGCTGTACGCGGGTTCGCTGGTGCCGGTGGAAATGCTCAGCCACTGCGCGCCCGACACCGAACTGCTCGACACCGCGCAGATGGACCTGGAACAGCAGCAGGCCTGTTACGTGCGCGCCAAGGAACAGGACATCGACGTGGTGCGCCTGCACTCGGGCGACCCGGCCATCTACGGCGCCACCGCCGAGCAGATGCGCCGCCTCGAAGCGCTGGGCATCGCGTATGAAATCGTGCCGGGCGTGTCTTCATTTACGGCAGCAGCAGCTGCCATCGGCACCGAACTGACCAAGCCGGAAGTGTCGCAAAGCGTGATCCTCACCCGCGTTTCGGGCCGCGCGTCGGCCGTGCCGGAACTGGAATCGATCGCGCGGCTGGCCGAGCACCGCGCCACCATGTGCATCTTCCTCTCCGGCCCGCACCTGAAGAAAATCGTCACCGACCTGCTGCTGCACTATCCGCCGGAAACGCCGGTAAGCCTGGTGCACCGCGCCACCTGGCCCGAACAGCGCAGCTACACCGGCACGCTGGGCACGATCCTGGAAGAGACCAAGCGCGGCGCCTGGAATCTCACCACGATGATGCTGGTGGGCGCGGCGCTTGACAAGGGCATCGCCGCCGAATCGAGCCTGTATTCGAAAGACTTCACCCACTTGTTCAGGGTGGTGAAAAAGAGCGAGGAAGCCGCGTGAGTTCGCCGACGCCGCTTGGCATCTGGCTGGTGCGTCCCGAAGGGGAAGCGCTGGCTGCCGCCTTGCAGGCACGCCTTGGCGGCGACATCTACCGCCCGTGGATGCAGCCGGACCTGGCGCAAAAGACCCAGTTTGCCGCCAGCTATCGGCGCCATGCGCAATGGATCATGGTGGCCGCCAGCGGCATCGCCGTGCGCTTCCTCGAAGGACTGCCGGTCGATAAGCATACGGATCCCGCCGTGGTGGTGATCGACGAAGCAGGGCGCCACGCGGTGGCGCTGTTGTCCGGTCACGAGGGCGGCGGCAATATCCTGGCGTACCGCGTCGCAAACGTGGTGGGCGCGGCGCCCGTGGTCACCACTGCTACCGAAGCATTGAAGCCGCTGACGGTCGGTATCGGCTGCCGCAAGGGCGTGCCGGCCGCACGCATTGAGGCGGCGGTCGTCCAGGCCTTGCTGGCTGCCGGCGACTATGGCATGCGCGACGTGCGCGAGGTGGCGACGGTGGACCTGAAGGCGCAAGAGCCGGGCTTGCTGGCGTTTTGCCTCCAGCATGACCTGCCGCTGCGCGTATTCGCGCGCGCCACCCTGGCCGCGCGGCCGTGGGTCACGAAGCCGTCGGACTGGGTACAACGGAATGTGGGATTGAACGGGGTGTGCGAACCCTGCGCCCTGGTGGCGAGCCCGCGTGGCGCGCTGTTGGTGCCGAAAATGAGCCTGGACGGCGTCGCCGTTGCAGTGGTATTGGATAAATGGATGGAAATTTGATGAGTGGTGTTTTGAATCTGGTGTCGGTGGGCCCCGGTTACGAGGACTTGATCGTCCCGCGTGCGATTGCGGCCTTGAAGGACAGCGACGTGATCGTCGCCTATGAACTGTACTTGCGCTGGATCGCGCCCCATATCGAGGGCAAGCAGATTTTCAGCCCGCCGCTCACGCAGGAGCGCGAACGCGCGCAACTGGCGATCGAGCATGCGCGCAATGGCGCCAGGGTCTCCCTGATTTCGAGCGGCGACATCGGCATCTACGCGATGGCCGCGCTGGCGTACGAGGAAATGCGCGAGGACGATACCTACACGGTGAACCTGGTGCCGGGCGTGACGTCGGCCAACGCCTGTGCATCGCTGCTTGGCTCTCCGCTGTCGCACGACTTTGCGACGCTTAGCCTGTCGGACCTGCTGTGCCCCTGGGAGTGGATCGAACACCGCGCGCGCCACATCGCCCAGGCCGACCTGGCCTGCGTGATGTACAACGTGCAGAGCGCCAGCCGCCAGGAAGGCGTGTACCGGGTGCTGCAACTGATGCTCGAATCGAAAGCGCCGGGCACGCTGTGCGGCGTGGTGCGCAATGCGTACCGCCCGGGCCAGCAGGTGGACATTTATCGCCTCGACGAGCTGCCGGGACTGAAGTTCGACATGCTGACCACCATCGTGGTCGGCAACCGGTTTACGGCAAAAAAGCGGGGCCAGATTTTTACCCCGCGCGGCTATAACGACTGGGCGCAGCCTGAAGGTCCGCTGGCTGTAAAAGCCGCCCAGCAGGAGGACCAACTTCCCGGGAATGCCGTGTGGGTCTTCTCCGGCACGAGCGACGGCAATGCGCTGGCCGCCGACCTGGCCGCAGCCAACATCGGCCCGGTGGTGGTGTCGGCCGCCAGCGACCATGGTGGCGAGATTGCGCGCCAGGATTGCCCGGGCGTGGCCATCTGGTCGGGCCGGCAGGGCGTGGAAGCGCGCCGCCGCGTGTTGAACGCCAAGGGCGCGCGCGTGCTGCTCGACGCCACCCATCCCTATGCGCGCAATATGTCGGAACAACTGATGGCGTTGTCAAAAGAGCTGGGGATTCCCTACCTGCGCTTCGAGCGGCCCAGCGAGTACGCGCCGCACGATGGCGAAGCCTGCGCCTCGATCGAGGAAGCCGCTGCTCGTGCGGTCGCAACTGGCCAGCGCATCTTCCTGGCGACGGGATCGAAAGACCTGGCCACCTTCATGCAGACTGCGGGCGCGGCTGACAAACAGTGGTTCGTGCGCCAGACGGCGGAGCCGGAACTGATCGAACGCGCCCTGGCACTGGGCATCCCGCGCGAGCGCATCTGCGCCATGCAGGGCCCCTTCTCGGCTGAATTCAACACCGCGCTGTGGCGCGACTGGGGCATCGACTGCGTGGTGACCAAGGACTCCGGCGGCGCCGGCGGCTACCAGGCCAAGGTGCAGGCAGCCAAGGCGCTCGGCATTCCGCTGCTGGTCGTGGCGCGGCCGCAATTGGCTTATCCGGCCATGGTGGCCAATGTGGCCGATGTCGTCGATGCGCTGCATGCACTCAAGCCAGGACCAGCCGCAGCATGAAGCAGCTGATTCCCGTCACCATCGTCACCGGCTTTCTCGGCGCCGGCAAGACCACGCTGCTGCGCAGCCTGGTCGAGCGCCGCCAGACGCGCCGGCTGGCGTTGCTGATCAACGAGTTCGGCGAGATCTCGGTGGATGGCGCCGTGGTGCGCGATGCGGTGGGCGCCAGCACGCAGGTATATGTGCAGGACTTCGCCCACGGCCTGATCGCCTACGGCGACGACGAGCAGTTCGTGCCGGCCATGCTGGCCCTGGCCGCGCGCCGCGCCCAGATCGACCATGTGCTGATCGAGACGTCCGGCCTGGCGCTGCCCACGGCCGTGATGGAGCAGTTGCAAGGCGCCGAGTTGGCCGAGCACTTCATCCTCGACGCCACGCTGGCCGTGGTCGATACGCCGTTGCTGCTGTCGGACCGCTTCGAACACGGTGGCAGCAACGCACCGGCCGCCACCATGTTCGACCAGCAGCTCGAATATGCCGACGTGGTGGTGCTCAACAAGATCGATGGCGTCGATGAAGACGCTCTACTGGCCGCCGAAACGCGGGTGCGCGAACGCGCCCCCAAGGTGCGCTTCCTCGAACTGGCCTACAACGCGCAGCTCGATATCCGCCTGGCGCTGGGACTGCGGCTGCACCAGCCTGCGCGCATCGACCACGCCCATGTGTATGCAGCAGTGGCCACCATGCCTGGCCAGGATGCGGCGCCGCTGGCGGTGCAGACGCGGCTCAACGGCCATGCCCACTCGGGCCTGGGCGCGCACAGTCACGGCCTGGCCACCCACAAGCACTTCCACGAGCAGGATCCGGGCTGGCTGTCGTTCGTGCTGCGCAGCGATGCGCCGCAGGATGCGGACCAGCTGGCGCAGGCGCTGTCGGAAGCCGCCAGGGCCGAACCGATCTTGCGCAGCAAGGGCTATGTGCACAGCGAAGATGGCGACGGCGCCATGCTGGTGCAGGGCGTGCGCACGCGGGTGTCGGTCCACCGCGACCGTGACCGCGCCACGGCGCCGCGCTCGCAGCTGGTCTTTATCGGCTACCACATCAATCGCGGCAAGATCGCCGCGCTGCTGTCGGAACGCACCGGCACCAAGTGGCACTGATAGCACTAATAGCACTAATTTAATTTATCAAAAAGGGGAAACCATGAATTCGAAAAGCAAACTGTTACTCGTACTGTCAACGGTAATGGCACTGGCCGCAAGCGGCAACGCCATGGCGCACCCGGGCCACGCCGAAGGCGCCGTCGCGGGCCTGATGCATCCGCTCACCGGCCTCGATCACATCCTGGCGATGGTGGCGGTGGGCCTGTGGGCCGCGCAACTGGGCGGCCGCGCGCAGTGGCTGCTGCCGGCCAGCTTCGTCGGCTTCCTGGCCGTGGGCGGCGTGCTGGGCGCCAGCGGCGTCGTGCTGCCGATGGCGGAGGCGGGCATCGTCACGTCGGTGCTGCTGCTGGGCCTTCTGATCGGCTTCGCGGTGAAACTCAAGGCCGCGCCGGCGGCGCTGGCAGTGGGCATGTTCGCGCTGTGCCACGGCTACGCGCACGGCGCGGAAATGCCGGCCATGGGCAGCGGCATGTTGTACGGTGTGGGTTTCGTGGCCGCCAGCGCCGCACTGCACGTGTCGGGCCTGGGCCTGGCGCGCGCGGTGCAATCGCGCGGCAACTGGCTGCGCGCCGGTGGCGCAGCCATTTCGCTCGCGGGTGTGTGGCTCGGTCTCGCCGCCTGATTCCGTGATTCGGGATTAACTCTCTCTCATGCCGCGCAGGTGTTCGACGTCGGTGACAGCCTTCTGCCACACGGCGTCGGCATCGCTGATCGATCCCACTTGCAGCGGCAGGTTGCAGTCCTTGAGGACTTTGCCGGCCAGCGAAATCTTGTAGCGCAGCGCCGTGTACTCGATATCGTAGGTTTTCTTCAAACCCTGCCGGCGAACATAAGTGTCGTGTGAAGCGCTCATATCTCCTCCTGTCAGTTGAAACTTCAGGTTAGCACGTAGCCCCGAAAAGTGAAGCGAATTCGGGACGGTCGTGCTATTTGATGAAGTTATCCTTGATCAGGTCCAGCACGTCGCCACCGCGACCGCTCAGTACTGCCTTGGCCGAATACAGCGCGGTGCCCAGCACCTGCGCCGCTTCCACTGCCGGCGGCATCACCAGTTCGAATTTATCGGTGGTCACGTCCAGCAGCGCCGGTCCGGGATGGGCCAGCCATTCGATCACCGCGCGCTCGAGCGCAGCGGCCGATTCCACGCGGGTGCCGTGGATGCCCATCGCTGTCGCCACCTGGGCGAAGTCGGGGTTCTTCAATTCGGTGTAAGCGTCCAGCAGTCCCTCGACCTTTTGTTCCAGTTCCACGAAGCCCAGCGAACCGTTGTTGAACACTGCCACCTTGATGGCGATATTTTCCTGCACTGCGGTAATCAGGTCGCCCAGCAGCATGGTCAGGCCGCCGTCGCCCGACAGTGCGATCACCTGGCGGTTGGGGAACGCCTTTTTGGCGCCCAGCGCCTGTGGCATGGCGTTGGCCATGGTGCCGTGCGAGAGACTGATGATGGTGCGGCGCGTGCCCAGCGCGCGCGTATGGCGCAGCGCCCAGACCATCGGCGAGCCGCCGTCCGCCGTGAAGATGGCGTCATCGCTGGCATGCTTGTCGATCAGCGCGGTCAGGTATTGCGGGCGGATGGTGTCGCCGTCGCCGGGTGTGGCGCGCTCGTTGAGGTCTGCCATGGCCTTGTGGTGGCGCGCCACGCAGTCGTCGAGCCAGGTGCTGTCGCCACGGGGCTGGATGCGCGGCGCCAGCGCGCGCAGGGTGTCGGCGATGTCGCCCACCACGCCCAATTCGACCGGATGGCGGCGGCCCAGGTGGGCCGGGTCGATATCGATCTGGATGATGCGCGCATGGCTTGGATAGTACTGGCGCCAGGCGAAGTCGCAGCCCAACAGCAGCAAGGTGTCGCATTCGAGCACGGCGTGATAACCGGATTCCACGCCGAAGATGCCGGTCATGCCGACGTTGTACGGATTGTTCGGTTCAATAAAATCCTTGGCGCGCGAGGTGTGGGCAATCGGCGCTTTCAGGCGTTCGGCCAGCGCCATCAGGGCGCCGTGCGCGTGCTCGCATCCGGAGCCGCCATAGATGGCGATCTTCTTGCCGGCGTTGAGGATTTCGGCAATGCGATTGAGTTCGTTCTCGGACGGGCGGATATTCGGTTGCGCCAGGTGCACACTGAACGGCGGCTCGTCGCCGGCTGCTTCCTGCGAAACGTCCACCGGCAAAATGATCACGGCCACGCCGCGCCTGGCCAGCGCCGCCTGGGCTGCCATGGCGGTCACGCGGCGCGCTTGTGCCGGCGTACGGATCTCCTGGCAGAACACGCTGCACTGGTCGAAGATTGGCTTGTAATCGACTTCCTGCGGAAAATCGAAACCCTGTTCGTCGCGCTTGATCTGGCTGGCGATCAGCACCACCGGCGAGCGGTTGCGGTGCGCCTCGAACAGGCCGTTCACAAAATGCAGGCTGCCTGGCCCGCACGAACCCGCACACAAGGTGAGGCGGTTGGCAAGCGTGGCCTCGGCACCGGCCGCAAAGCCGCCCACTTCCTCGTGGCGCACGTGCACCCAGTCGATGTCGCTGCGGCGGATGGCGTCGGTAACGTAGTTGAGCGAGTCGCCCGGCACACCCCAGCAGTGCTT
The DNA here is from genome assembly GCF_034479515.1 of Duganella zoogloeoides. NCBI lineage: Bacteria > Pseudomonadati > Pseudomonadota > Betaproteobacteria > Burkholderiales > Oxalobacteraceae > Duganella > Duganella zoogloeoides. The sequence continues at coordinate 2,978,528 of NZ_CP140152.1, read as the reverse complement.
TGCTCCTGCCTGCTGCAGGGTCTCGATGACGACTTCCGCGACTGTTTTTGCCATGGCGTGGTTCCTCGGTATGATGGTTGGTATAGGTGGATGGCCGATCATGTGGCGTGCACCGCTTATCGTATGTTCGTTGCCGCACGCTAGGCGGTGATGCGCTGCGGAGCTCTGCCGCCACTGGCCGATAATGTCAGCCATCCCCTTCCTGACTGCGCTGCCATGTCCAAGACAAAATCATCGACAGAAAATATCGACAACGGTCACGTGCGCGTGCGCGGCGCGCGCGAGCACAATCTGAAAAACGTCGATGTCGATATCCCGCGCAACGCGCTGGTGGTGTTTACCGGCGTTTCCGGTTCGGGCAAATCATCGCTTGCCTTCGGCACGCTGTACGCCGAGGCCCAGCGCCGCTACCTGGAGTCGGTGTCGCCGTATGCGCGCCGGCTGTTCCACCAGATGGCCGTGCCCGAGGTGGACAGCATCGACGGCCTGCCGCCGGCGGTGGCCCTGCAACAGCAGCGCGGCGCGCCCACCACGCGGTCGTCGGTGGGCAGCGTCACCACGCTGTCGAATTCGATGCGCATGCTGTATTCGCGTGCCGGCGATTACCCGGCCGGGCAGCAATTGCTGTACGCCGAATCGTTTTCGCCCAACACGCCGCAGGGCGCGTGCCCACAGTGCCACGGCCTGGGCCGCGTGTACGAAGCGACCGAGCAATCGATGGTGCCCGACGACAGTCTGACCATCCGCGAACGCGCGGTGGCCGCCTGGCCCACCGCCTGGCACGGCCAGAACCTGCGCGACATCCTGGTCACGCTCGGCTACGACGTCGATACGCCGTGGCGCGACCTGCCCAAAAAAGTGCGCGACTGGATACTGTTTACCGACGAGCAGCCCACGGTGCCGGTGTACGCGGGCCTGACCCCCGCCGAAACCAAGCGGGCATTGAAGCGCAAGGAAACCCCGAGCTACCAGGGCACATTCACCGGCGCGCGTAAATATGTGCTGCAAACCTTTGCCGGTACCGAGAGCGCGATCATGAAAAAACGCGTGGCGCAGTACCTGGTCGGCATGGATTGCCCGACCTGCCACGGCAAGCGGCTGCGCACCGAATCGCTGTCGGTCACGTTTTGTGGCCACGACATCACCGAGATCGGCCGGCTGCCGCTCAAGCGCCTGGCCGAACTGCTGCTGCCGTTTGCCGAAGGGCGAGCCGTCAAACCGAAGGACGCCGCAAAGCATCCGGAAAAAGCCATCGTCACCCAGCGCATCGCCGAGGACCTGGTGGCGCGCCTCGGTGTGCTGCTCGACCTGGGCCTCGGTTACCTGAGCATGGAGCGCGCCACCCCCACCTTGTCGCCGGGAGAATTGCAGCGCCTGCGGCTGGCGACGGCCGTGCGCTCGTCGCTGTTCGGCGTGGTGTATGTGCTCGACGAACCGTCCGCGGGTCTGCATCCGGCCGACACCGAAGCGCTGCTGCGCGCGCTCGACCGGCTCAAGGGTGCAGGCAATTCGCTGTTCGTGGTCGAACATGCGCTCGACGTGATCCGTCACGCCGACTGGATCGTCGATGTGGGACCTCAGGCCGGAGAACACGGTGGCAAAGTGCTGTACAGCGGTGCGCCGGACGGTTTGCGCGACGTGGCCGAATCGCGTACGGCCGGCTACCTGTTCGAGCGCATCGAACGCGATCTCCGTGCCCCGCGCGAAGCGACCGGCAGCCTGCAACTGCGCGGTATCGAGCGCAATAACCTGCGTGCAGTCGATGTCGATATTCCGCTCGGCGTGATGACCTGCGTGAGCGGCGTGTCCGGCTCCGGCAAATCGAGCCTGGTGAGCCAGGCGCTGGTGCAGCTGGTGCGCGCACAACTGGGTCAGGATCATGTCGATGCCGAGGCGGAAGGCGCCGATCCGATGCTGGACGCCAGCGATGCGAGTTATGCAATAACGCTCAAGGGCCGCATTGCCCACGGCATGCAGGGCGTGCGGCGGCTGGTGCAGGTCGATCAGAAACCGATCGGCCGCACGCCGCGCTCCAACCTGGCCACCTACACCGGATTATTCGACCACGTGCGCAAGCTGTTTGCCGCCACCAGGGCGGCGCGCGCCCGCAAGTTCGACGCCGGGCGTTTCTCGTTCAACGTCGCCAAGGGGCGCTGCCCCAACTGCGCCGGTGAAGGTTTCGTCATGGTGGAGCTGCTGTTTTTACCGAGCGTGTACGCGCCTTGCCCCGAGTGCGAGGGCGCGCGGTACAACCCGGAGACCCTGGCCGTGCGCTACAACGACCGCAATATCGCCGACGTGTTGAAACTTACCGTCGATGCGGCAGCCGAGTTCTTTGCGGACCAGCCGCCGCTACGTCACGCGCTCGACGTGCTGCGCGCGGTGGGCCTCGGTTACCTGCGCCTGGGCCAGCCGGCCACCGAGCTGTCGGGCGGCGAAGCGCAGCGCATCAAGCTGGCAACCGAATTGCAGCGCGCCAGCCGGGGCGACACTTTATATGTGCTCGATGAACCGACCACCGGCCTGCATCCGTCCGATATCGATCTGCTGCTCGCGCAATTGCATGGGCTGGTCGATGCCGGCAATACGGTAGTGTTGGTCGAGCACAATATGCAGGTGCTGGCGGCGGGGGACTGGGTGATCGACGTGGGGCCGGGGGCGGGCGAGGAGGGGGGCGCAATCGTGTTTGCGGGCGTGCCGGACGCGCTGGCAAAGTGCAAGGGGAGTCGGACGGCGCCGTATTTGCGAAAAATGCTTGGTTAGCTGGTTTTGGATGCTTCGTTCCCGCCTGCGCGGGAACGAAGGAATTCAGACTGCCGGATCACACCGGCGGCTGGTTTTTCACGGAGTTGCGGTACTTGAGCCGTGCTGCGTCGCGTTTGACCGCTTCCGCCGCGATATTGCTGGCCTTGATCAGGCGCCGTTCGTCCTTGCCCCGGTGCTGGGCGATGTGCTTGTTGCCGATGCGCTTGGTCATGATTTCTCCGTATTGTCAAAGTGGAGCAACCAGCTTAATCGGTAGTGACTCCAGCGCTCTGTTAGCCAGCTAACCGAAAGTCTACGAACAGCTGAAGTTCGCCGCATCCTCGATGCTGCCGCTGCCCTTGTACTTTGCGGTTTTCGGATACGGGCACAATGGTCGTGTGCGTGCCGGCGACCATGCCGCCGGCACGCTGGCGTTCACACCACCGGCATTGCCCGCGCCGCGCGCGCTGGCCGTCACGCTGTCGGGCGCCACGCCTTTTTCCACCCAGTTCACCAAAGGCGTCAGCATGTCGAATTGCTCGGCGCTGGGTCCGCCCGAGCAGTGGTTCATGCCCGGAACCTGGTAGTAACGCGCGAAGTTGGCGGCGTCGCCGCCGTTGGCGGTGCGCAGGCCATCGTACCAGGCGGCGCTGTCGTTGCTCGAGAAAATGGGATCGCTGGTGCCGTGATAGACCATCATCTTGGCGCCGCGATTTTTCAGCTGCGACAAATCGGTGGCATTGGGCGGCACCATGAACGACAGCGCGCTTTCCGTGAAAAGCCCGCTGGTGGCGCCCACCTTGGCCAACATGGCAGCAAGGTCGCCGTCGCGCACGAACGCCGCTCCGTCGAAGGTGGCGCCGTTTTCCGGCGGCGCCTGGAACACCAGTCCCACTGCGCCCGAGTCGCGCGTGGTCGGGCTGCTGAACTTCCAGCTGGCCCAGTCGCTCGTGGCCAGGCCCGCATCGTAAGGGAAGCTGGTATAAATCTTGATGCCGGCTGCCGTGGTGGCGCCGGCGAACAGGCCGCCGATGGCGGTTTTTTGCGCTGCGCTCAGACAGCTGCCGTCACGCGCACCGCTGCAGGTGGCGACGTCGCGATTGAGATCGAACCCGGCCTGGCACGCTTGCGTGTTTTGTACCATGCCGTCGGTGGCGCCATCGAGCGCGTCGCACTTGGCCAGCACCGCGTTGGACACCAGCGTACGCTCGGCCGCCGTAAAGCCGGTGGATGGATCGCCGGCGGTCGTTGCCAGCGATGCGTAGGCCTTGCCGCCCGCGATATTGGCTACCGCCGCCAGCGGCAGCCGGTAGCCGGGATTGCCGACCAACACGCCGTCGTACTGGTCGGCGTAGCGCGCTGCCGCCACCATCGCGTGGCGGCCGCCGTTGGAGCAGCCGCCGATGTACGAGCGGTCCGGCTTTTTGCCGTACGCGGTTTCGATCAGGCTCTTGGCCATCGGCGTGAGCTTGCCCACCGCCTGGTGGCCGTAGTCGAGCCGCGCCTGCGGATCGGCGCCAAAGAAGGGCGTGGGTGCGCCATGGCCGGCGTCGGAACTGATGACAGCGAAGCCCTGGTTCAAGGCATTGTCCAGCGGGCCGCCACCGCCCACCGGGCCGGTCGCCGGCACCACCGAGCCATCGAGACCGCCGTTAGCCTGGTAGAAGAAGCGGCCGTTCCAGTTGGTGGGCAAACGCATCTCGAAGCCAATCGCGTAGCGCTGGCCATCGACCGTGCTCACGCGGTCGAACATGCGACCGGTGACCTGGCAGTGTGCCGGCACCGGCTTGCCGGCGATGGTGAGCGCACCGGCCGCAACAGTATTGGCGGCAGTGATGGTGGTGTTGGCCAGCTGGATCTTTGTCGCCAGGTCGGTGCACGACGCAAGCGTGGCGCCGGTGGCGGCGGCCAGTTGCGGCAGGGCCGGTGTGGCGGGCGTATTCGCGCCCAGGCTGGAGCTGCCGCCGGAGCAGGCGGTCAGCAGCAGCAGGTTGGCGGCGATGATCGATAATTTGAGCGTGGGTTGCATGGTGTCTCCTCGGGTCATTGCAAAAGCATGGGACGAGCCGGCCCGCGCAGCGTCTGTGGCTGCGTCGGACCTCGGGTGGACTACGGGTGGAAAGTTACTGCGGCGGGACGTCTTTCAGGGTGCCGATCGGCTGGTTTTGCAGCTTGCCGTTCACCTTGCGCACTTCGCGGATGTACATGTTCTGCACGATGTCGCGGGTGGCGGGGTCGATGCTGATCGGGCCGCGCGGGCTGTCGAGCTTCATGCCGCTCAACACTTTGACCGCTTCGTCGCCGCTGATGTCGCCCTTGAGCTTACGGGCGGTCTCGTAGATCATGGCCATGGTGTCGTAAGCGGCCACGGTGACAAAGGTCGGCGGCGGACGGTTGGGCAGAGCGGCGGCGTAGGCGGCCAGGAAGGCCTTGTTGGCCGGGTTGTCCAGCGCGGTCGAGTAGTTCAGTACCGTGATGGCGCCCAGCGCGCGGTCGCCCAGCGCTTCGAGCGTCGGCGAATCGCTGGTCATGTCGCCCACGCCCAGGAACTTGATGCCTGCCTTGTCCAGCCCCTTGTCGCTGAAGGCTTTCAATAGCGCGGTGCCGTCCTCCGACCCCGGTGCGAAGAAGAACAGGGCATCGGGTTTTTCATCCTTGATGCGCTGGATGAATGGCGAGTAGTCGGGATTGGCCAGCGGCGAACGGGCCGATCCCACCACCTTGCCGCCGGCGGCCGTGAAACCCTTAACGAACTTGGCCTCCGCATCGTGGCCAGTACTGTAATCGCTCACCAGCGTGTACACCTTGCCCACCTTGTTCTGGCCCGACCAGGTGCCGAACGGCTCCGTCATCTGGTGCATGGTCATGCTGGTACGCAGCATGTACGGAGACTTCGACGTGATGCCGGTGGTGACCGCGTTCATCACGATCATCGGAATCTTGGCCTTGGTGGCAATCGGCGCCACGGCCAACGCGCTTGGCGTGAGCGAGAAGCCGACCAGGAACTGCACCTTGTCGCGCGAGATCAGCTCCTGCGCCGCGCGCTTGGACAGGTCGGCATTGCTGCCGCCGTCGTCGCGGTAGATGATCTCGATCTTCTTGCCCGCCACGGTGCTGCCGTACTGCTGCATATAGGTCTTGATGCCGTCCTCGAACGGCTTGCCGATATTGGCAAAAGGTCCGGTCAGCGCGGCGATCACGCCGACCTTGATGGTGTCCTGGGCATATGCCGCATTCATTGTGAGCATTGCAGCGCCTACCGTCAGGCTCATGGCAGCCAGTTTGATGATTTTCATAGTGTCTCCGTTATAGTTGGCGATTTTTGTCAGTTGCTAAGCAGCGGTGATAACCTGTGGATCGGACCCTTCGTATAAAGCGTTGACCGTGGCCGCGCGGCGCGTGAGCACCGCCGCCTGGTTGATCGAGCCCTTGTCGGTGAGCTCACGGTGATCGATGGACGGCGGCTCCGCCTGCAGCAGCAGGCGGTCGATGCGCATCGATGAGCCGCTGGCATCCTGGTTCAGGCGTTGCAGCAATAGCCGGAACCATTCCCGTACCGGCGCGCTGGCCAGCACCTCGGCGGCAGTGGCGCCCTCGCCAAGGCAGGCCAGATGCTGGCAGTGCTCCAGGCGCGGGAATACCAGGAGGCCGATGGCGCTGCGGTCGATGCCGGTGACCACGGCGTCGAGCACATACGGCGTGGCCGCGCTGATCACACGCGCGCGCAACGGCCCCACGCTCACGAACGTGCCGGTATCGAGCTTGAAGTCTTCGGCAATGCGGCCATCGAACATGAAGCCCAGTTCCGGCTGCTCCGGCTCGGCGAAGCGCAGCGCGTCGCCAGTGCGGTAGTAGCCCTCGTCGTCGAACGCATCGGCGGTGAGGTCGGGCGCGCGCCAGTAGCCGGGCATCACGTGCGGTCCCTTGAAGCGCGCTTCGAGCTTGCCGCCCACCGGCACCAGCTTGACCTTGCAGCCCGGGACCGGCACACCGACGTACCCGGCCTTGATGATGCTGCCGGTACCGAAGGTGCACGACGGCGACGTCTCGGTCATGCCCAGGCCCGTGATGATGCGGATCGATTCGCCGGTCTGGCGAATGCCCGCCTGGTCGAGCCGGTCCCACGCCGCCTGCGACAGGCCCGCACCCGCACACAGGAACAGTTTGACGCGCGAGAAGAAGTTGGCGGACAGCTTGGCATCGGTTTCCATGGCGTCGGTCAGCATCTCGAAACCCTTCGGGATGTTGAAATACATGGTGGGCGCGATTTCGGCCAGGTTGCGCAGCGTGGCGCCGAAATCGCGCGGCGTCGGTTTGCCGTCGTCCAGGTAGAGCGTGCCGCCGTTATACAGCGCCATGCCCACGTTGTGGCTGCCGCCGAAGGTGTGGTTCCATGGCAGCCAGTCCACCAGCACCGGCGGCTCGTCGCCCATGAACGGAAAACTTTGCAGCAGCATTTGCTGGTTGCTGCACAACATGCCGTGGGTGGTGATGACGGCCTTGGGCTTCTTGGTGGAGCCGGAGGTGAACAGGAACTTGGCGATGGTGTGCTCGTTCACGGCCGCGTGGGCCGCCTCCACCGAGGCTGGCACGGCATCGAGCAGCGCGGCAAAGCGCAGTGCTTCCTGTCCCGCGACGTCGCCGTGCGCCAACACCAGCTGCACATCGGCCGGCAACGCGGGCAGCACGGCATTGATGGCGCGGCTGAACGCGGCGCCGTCGCTGGCATAAATCGCGCCCGGCGTCAGGCGTTCGAGCATGTCGGCCAGCTTGCCGAAATCGGTGGCCACCAGCGAATACGACGGCGACACCGGTGCAAACGGCACGCCGGCATACATCGCGCCCAGCGCCAGCTGGTAGTGTTCGAGGTCGTTCCCGGACAGGATCACCAGCGGCCGCTCGGCGGACAAATCCAGGTCGAGCAGCGCCTGGCCGATGCGGCGTGCGCGGTCCAGCATCTGCGCGTAGCTGATGCGTATCCATTCGCCGTCCGGACCGCGCCGGGCGACCACGGTGCGGTCCGGGTGGCGCGCGGCGCCCGATTCCAGGCGGTCGGTAAAGCGCGGCGGATAGGCGTCCAGCGGCGTGACGGCGTCCACGTGCCACAACCCGTCGTGCTGCCAGGCTGCGATCTCGGGATTACCCAGTTTGACCGGGCGCCGTTTTACTGTACCGCTGGTCCGCTCCGCATTCAAAGACTGATTCATGCGGAGCTCCTGTCAGATCGGATAGTGGCGAGGCGTGGTCTGGATCGTGATCCAGCGCAGCTCCGTGAATTCGGCAATGGCCGCCTTGCCGCCAAAGCGCCCGTAGCCGCTGCCTTTCACGCCGCCGAACGGCATCTGCGCCTCGTCGTGCACGGTGGGGCCATTGATATGGCAGATGCCCGATTCGATCTGGCGCGCCACGGCCATCGCGCGGCCGATGTCGCGGCTGAACACGGCCGAGGACAGGCCGTATTCGCTGTCGTTGGCCAGGCGGATCGCTTCCTCGTCGGAGTCGAAGCGCAGGATCGAGACGATCGGTCCGAACGACTCTTCCTGGTACACGCGCATCTTCGGCGTGACGCCATCGACAATCGCCGGCTGCAGCAGGTTGCCTTGCACCGGGCTGGACGACTGGGTGACGGTGGCACCGCGCTGGCGCGCATCGTCCAGCATGGCGGCCACGCGGGTGGCGGCAGCAGCGTCGATCATGCCGGTCAGCGGGGCATCGGCATGGGCGGCCTTGAGGGTGGCGGTCTTGGTGGCCAGCTTGTCGAGGAAGGCGCTGGCCACCTTGTTGTCCACCAGGATGCGGTCGGCGGACATGCAGATCTGGCCCTGGTTGAAGAAGGCGCTGAACGCTGCCGCTTCCACCGCTTCATCGAGGTCGGCGTCGTCCAGGACCAGCAGCGGGTTTTTGCCACCCAATTCCAGCAGCACCGGTTTCAGGTGTCTGGCGCAGTGCTGGGCGATGATGCGGCCCACGTTCGTGGACCCGGTGAAGTTCACGCGGCGCACGGCCGGTGCAGCGATCAGGCGTTCGACCACGGCCGGTGCGTCGGCCGGCGCATTGGTGATGACGTTGACCACGCCGGCAGGGAAGCCCGCTTGCTCGAACACGGTGCCGATCAGGCGGTGCAGGCCCGGGCACAGTTCGGAGGCCTTGAGAATGACGGTATTGCCGCAGGCGAGCGGCATGGCAATCGCCCGGGTGCCGAGGATGACCGGCGCATTCCACGGCGCGATGCCCACCACCACGCCGGCGGCCTGGCGCACGCCCATCGCCAGCGATCCTGGCACGTCGGACGGAATGACTTCGCCGCTGATCTGGGTGGTCATCGACGCCGCTTCGCGCAGCATGTTGGCCGCCAGCGTCACATTGAACTGGTACCACATCGGGCTGCCGCCCGCTTCCGCCACGCCGCGCGCCACGAAATCGGCGCGCAGGCCTTCCATGGCATCGGCGGCCTTGAGCAGCAGCGTGCGGCGCGCGCCCGGGTTGAGTGCGGACCAGGCGGGGAAAGCTTCGCTGGCCGCCTTGACAGCCTTGTCCACGTCGGCCAGCTGGGCGGCGGCGGCACGGGTGACGACGTCGCCGCTGGCGGGATTGCGGCGCTCGAAGGTGGTGTTGTCCTGGGCGGCGTGCGTGCTGCCGCCGATGAGCAGATCGGTGTCAAACATGGTGGGTGTCTCCTTTTTTATTTTTGTAGAGTTTAACCACGTTTGAACGTTTGCAGACCCGGCTTGATGGTCTTATCGTCCAGGAACTGCTTGAGGCCCTGGGCGCGGCCTTTTTCGGGATCGCGGTAGTTCGACTGATCGACCTTGGCGTACAGGTAGTCCTCGTTCTGGTCCCAATTGAGTTCGCGGCAGCGCTTGAAGCCGTTCTTGGCGATGCGCAGCACGACCGGGGCTTTTTCCAGCAGCTTGTTGGCCAGCGCGGTCACCTCGTCGCGCAGCTGGGCGCGCGGCACGCTCTTGTTAATCAGGCCCATGGCGGCCGCTTCCTGGCCGGTGAAGGTGTCGCCGGTCATGATGTAGTGGAGCGCCTGGCGGTGGCCCATGGTGTCGGCGACGGCCTTGCTGACCAGGTTGCCGGGCGGGATGCCCCAGTTGATCTCGGACAGGCCGAACACCGCTTCGTCGGCGGCAATCGCCAGGTCGCAGGCCACCAGCGGCGAGAACGCGCCGCCGAAGCACCAGCCGTTGACCATGGCGATAGTGGGCTTGGCGTACATGCGCAGCAGCTTCCATTGCCACTGCGAGCAATCGCGGCGCAGGCGCTCCTGGAAAATCTCGGGCTTGCCGTCGTTTTCGCGGAAGTACTCCTTGAGGTCCATGCCGGCGGTCCAGGCGTCGCCGGCCCCGGTCAGCACGATCACTTGCGCTTCTTCGTCGAGTTCCAGCGTCTCGAGGACGTCGATCATTTCGCGGTTGAGCGTAGGGCTCATGGCGTTGCGCTTGTCCGGGCGATTGAGGGTGATCCAGCCGATGCCGGCCTCCACGTCCACTTTGACGGTTTCCCAGCGCGCTGCGTATTTCGACATGTTTATCTCCAATGTAAGTTTTGCGTTGAAGTATCAGGCTGCCTGATATGTAACTTATACTATACTCACGTCTTCCGAATTACAAGAAAATTTTATCGCCATGGTTGAACACGCTCCAAACCCGTCTGACGACACCAAGCCGCTGGGCCTGGCCTACCTGGTGGGCCGCCTCGATCACGTGCTGGGCAAGCGGCTGCGCGACTGCTGCGCGCCAGCCGGCGTGACGGTGCCGCAGTACACGGCGTTATCCGTGTTCCGGGCCCAGGGCGCGCTGTCGAACGCGCAGCTGGCCACGCGCACGATGGTGTCGCCGCAATCGGCCAATGAAATGGTCAAGCAGATGGAGGGGAAAGGCTGGATCGAGCGCTCGCCCGATCCGTCGCACGGTCGCATCATCCAGATCCAGTTGACGCAAGCAGGGCACGCGATCCTGGGCCAGTGCGACGGCAAGGTGCGCGAGGTGGAGCTGCGCATGTTCCCCGACATGACGCCCGAAGAACGCACGCAGCTTTACGTGTCGCTGCGCAGCGCGGTGCGCGCGCTCAGCCTGGAAGGGATTTGAACTAACGGCTCCAGAAGTTCATCAAAGGCTTGACGCTCAAGCCGTGCACCACGATCGACAGCATGATGGTAAACAGCACGATGTTGGTCAGCTGCGCGGCCAGGTCGGGCGGCAGGCCGGCCTCGATGGCAAACACCAGGTAGTAGATCGAACCGATGCCGCGGATGCCGAACCACGCGGTCATCGCCTGCAAGCGCACCGGCGTGGCGCTGCCGGCCAGACCGAGGAACACGGCTGCCGGCCGCGCAATGAAGAACAGGAAGGCGGCCATGAATACGGCCTGCCAGGTGAACTCCTGCAGCGAGATCATCCCGCCCAGCAGCACCACCAGCGTCAGTTCGGACAGCCGTTCGAGGTGTTCCTTGAAGACCAGCGATTCGGTGCTGACCGTGATCGGACCTTCGCCCGGTGCGCTATCGAGCGCCACCTGGGATTTGCCGGTATCGGGTTCGAGCAGTCCTTCCTGGTCTTTCGGCGCGCCGGCCATCATCAACTCGGTCTGGCGCAGCGCCACGGCCGCAAAGAACACGGCCAGGAAGCCCCATGCGTGCACCAGCGTGGCCACGCCGTAAGCTATCGCGATCAGGCCCAGTCCCACCAGGTCGTCCATGATGTCGTGGCGCGGCTTGATCATGCGCAGGCGCCAGGTCAGCCGCGCGGTGAGGGCGCCAAAGGCCACGCCGATCACCACGGCCGCCAGCGCCGCCCAGAACACATCGACGAACAGCCAGCGCCACGGCTGGCCGGCCGTTTCATCCAGCCCCAGCACGCCCAGGCCCAGAAAGACGAACGGCGCGGCGCTGCCGTCGTTCATGCCGGCTTCGCAGGTGAGGGTGAAGCGCAGGCTGTCGGTGTCGCCCGCGTGGCGGATCTGGACGTCGGTGGCCAGCACCGGGTCGGTGGGCGCCAGGATGCCGCCGAGCAGGATCGCTGCACCGGCGGGCAGTCCCAGCACGAAGAAGCCGAAGGCGGCCACCAGCATCACCGTGAAGATCATCGAAATCCAGGCCAGGCGCATGGGAGCCTTCCAGTTGGCGAGTTTGAACGGCACCGGCATCTTGATCCCGGCCGAGAACAGCGAGATCAGGATGGCGACCTCGGTCAGTACCTCCAGAAAACCCGACTCCTCGGCAGGATCGAAATGGAACAGATTGAGGATGGTGGGGCCGAGCACCAGGCCCACGCCCAGGTACACGATGGCGGACGTGAACGGCGAGCGCGAAATGGTGGTGGCGGCCATGCCGCGCGCCAGCATCAGCAGGCCGATCAGGATGAACCAATGGACGGAAGTCATGCCTGTTCCCCGGTGACGGTGCGCCGACGTTTGAAAATCAACGGGTCTGGCCCGGGTAGCGCGAGCGCGTATCGATCTCGCGGCCGGAGATCATGAACTGGCCGTCGCCGCGGTAGTGCAGGGTTTCGGGCAGCTTGGGAACGGCGGCGACGTGGGCGCGTACCACCTGCCACACGAACAGCGGCGCGTTCGGGTTGGGCGTGGCGTCGGCCAGCCGGCATTCGAAGCTGGCGTAGCATTCGGCGACCAAGGGTGCGGCGACTTCCACGCCCGGCCGGGCGGTCAACCCGAAGCGGGCGAACTTGTCGGTGTCGCTGCCGCTGCAGTTGCCGATGCCGATCACCTGCTCGAGCAGGTCGGCGGTGGGGATGTTGATCACGCATTCGCCGCTGGCCACCACCATGTCGTAGCTGTGATTGGCGGGATCGATATAGCAGCCCACCAGTGCGGGGGTGAAGCCGATCATCATGTGCCAGCCCATGGTCATGATATTGGTCCGGCCGCCGTGGGCGGAACTGACCAGTACGACCGGGCCGGGCTCGAGCAGCCGGCGGATCTGTGCCAGGTCGTAATCGTGTTTGCGGTAATGTTTCATGTGGCCTCCATGGAACATGGTAGGCGCTATCACCGTGGCTGTCTGTGGGTCAGGGCACCGATGAACGCGATGCCGACAGGCTGATTACCCGGGTGGCCATGCGTGCCGGGATATCGGCGTCGTGCGTGACCAGCAGCACCGCGCAGCCGTACTCCCGGGCGTGTTCGGCCAGCAGCGCCAGGGTTTCCTGCTGGGTGACGGGATCGAGCCGCGAAGTCGGTTCGTCGGCAAAGATCAGCGCGGGGCGCAGCAGCAGCACGCGCGCCAGCGCAAAGCGCTGCAACTCGCCGCCCGACACCTGCGACGGCAGCCGGTCCAGCAGGGCCGGGCGCAACCGCAGGCGCGTGAGCAAGCCTTCCAGCTCGGGCCACGCCAGCCGGTGCAGCGTGACCACGTCCTGCAGCGAGCGGCGCAGGGTTGCAGACGGGGCGAACGCCGCCGCCGGGTCCTGGTAAATCTTCTGGAATGCCGTGCGCGCCAGGCCCGCGCCGCGCGTGACCGTGCCGCTGTCGGGACGCAGCAGGCCCAGCGCGATATTGCCGAACGTGGTTTTACCGGAGCCGCTGGGACCGGTCACGGCGATGAATTCGCCGCGCCGGATCTGCGCCGTCACGCCGGCGAACAGGTGCTGCGCGCCGAAGCTTTTGGCCACGCTGTCGATGTGCACGAGCACCTCGCCTTCGTCGGCCTTGACTGGCGCCAGGTGCGGCCAGGCGGCCGGCTCTGCCGCCAGCAGGCGCCGCGTGTACGCGTGGCCGGGCGCGACCAGTACCGTCGCGGTGTCGCCGCGTTCGACGATCTCGCCGCCCAGCATCACCGCCACCTGGCCGCGCAACTGGCGCGCCAGCCACACGTCGTGGGTGATGGTGAGCAGGGTGAGGCCGTCGGCGATGGCCGCGCGCAGCACGGTCAGCACGTCGGCGCGGCGGTCGGCATCGAGGCCCTTGGTCGGTTCGTCGATGATCATCACCGGCGCGCCGGCGGCGTGGGTGGCCAGGAACGCCACGCGCTGCGCCATGCCGCCCGAGATCTGGAACGGATATTTTTCGCCGGCGCCGCCCATGCCCAGGCGCTCCAGCCCCGCCTGCGCGGTGGGCGCCGCCACCTCCGGCGCCATGCCGGCCACCAGCTCGTGCACCTCGGCGATCTGGCGCGCCACGCGCATGGTCGGATCGAGCGCCAGCCACGGCTCCTGCGGCAGCAGCGCCAGCTGCCGGCCCCACAGCGCGCGGCGTGCTGGCAGGTCGGCCGCGTCGGACCGGCGACCGCCCACATCCACGGTGCCGCTGCATGACAGCGACGCCGGCAGGTTGCCCATGATGGCTTGCGCCAGCAGCGATTTGCCGGAGCCGCTTTCGCCCAACAGCGTCAGCACGCCGCCGGCCGGGATATGCAGGTCCACCGCCCGCACCAGCACATGGCCGGGCGTGCCTACCGACAGGCCGCTGACAGCCAGGTGGGCGGAGATTGGTTCGTTATCGTTCATGCGTGCCCCCGCTACCCAGCAGGATCATGCCCAGCAAGGTGGCGAACAAAATGAAAATGGGGGCGCCGACCAGCCATGGCGCCTCGCTGTAATACGGCAGCAGTTCGATCATCATCACGCCCAGTTCCGCCGTCGGTGGCTGCAGGCCCACGCCGATGAAGCCCAGCGCCGCCATGGCCAGCACGGCGCCCGCGTAACCGAAGCGCATCAGCGTCAATATGCGCGGCCGCAGTTCCGGCAGCAGGTGGCGGCGCACGATGTACCAGGCGTCAAAGCCGAGCAGGCGCGACGCTTCCACCTGCGGGCTGGCCAGCATGATGGTGGCCGCCGCCCGTACCACGCGGAAGTACTCGACCCACAGCGCCAGCGAGATGCCCACGTACAGGGGCCAGAACTGGCCCGGCGCGAATGCGGCCAGCAGCAGCACCAGCAGCAGGCCGGGCAGGGCGAGGATGGCGTCGGCCAGCGCAGTCAGCATGCGCTCGGCCCAGCCGCCGCGCCAGGCCGCCAGCAGCCCCAGCGCGGTGCCGGGGATGGCGGCGCTCAAAACGCTCAGCAGCGCCATCGACAGCGACAGGCGCGATGCGTCAGCCAGGCGTGCCAGCATGCTGCGGCCGAGGTGGTCGAGGCCCAGCGGGTGCGCCAGGCTGGGCGCCTCCAGGAAGCGCGCCAGCGTCTGCCGTGCTGGATCGACGCCGATCAGCCAGGGTCCGAGCAGGGCGAACGCGGCGATCGCAATCAGCATGGCCGCGCCGATCACGCGCGCGGCCGGCCAGCGCCGTGGGGGACTGGCCGCCAGCAGCGCGTCGTGCAGGTCGGGCGTGTCAGGCATGGTGCTCATTGCGGCCGCCTGCGCGGGTCGATGGCGGCGCAGGCCAGGTCCACCAGCGCGTTGAACAGCACGAACATCAGGCCCAGTACCAGCGCCGTGCCCTGGATCATCGGCACGTCGCGCCCGAAGATGGCGTGCACCAGCGCGTGGCCGATGCCGGGCCAGGCGAAGATGGTCTCCACCAGCACCACGCCTTCCACCAGGTACACCAGTTGCACCGCCACGTAGGCCACCACCGGCGCGCCGACATTGCGCACGCCGTGGCGCATGAGCGCCTGCCATGGCGACAAGCCCTTGGTCAGCGCGAACGCGTAATAGGCGCTGCCGCGCACGGCCACCATGGCGTCGCGCGCCACCCGCGACGATACGGCCGCGAGGCCGATCGCCAGCGTCAGTGCCGGCAGCGCCACGCTGCCGGAATCGACGTGGCCGGCGGCCGGCAGCGCGTTCAGTTCCACCGAAAACACCAGTACCAGCACCAGTCCCAGCACAAACGGCGGCATCGCGCGCAGCATGACCGACAACGCCAGCGTGGCGCGGTCGAACCAGCCGCCGGGATGCAAGCCCGCCAGCACGCCGGGGATGGGGCCGAGCAGCACCGACAGCAGCACCGCCCAGAACGACAGGCGCAGGGTCTGGCCCAGTTGCAGGCCGATCTCGGTGAGCACCGGCTGCGCGGTCACCAGGGACAGGCCCAGGTCGAGCCGGAGCAGCCGCCCCCACCAGTCGGCCAGCGCTGCGAGCGCGGGGCGGTTCAGGCCCAGTTCTGCGCGCACCGCCTCGGCGGCGGCGGCATCGACCATGTCGTAGCCATAGCGCCCGGCAGCGATGCGGAACGCGGTGTCGCCGGGCAGCCAGCGCGTCATGAAGAAGCACAGCGTACCCACCAGCAGCGCGACCAGCAGCGCCTGCAGCAGGCGCCGGCCCAGCAGCGGCGACCAGCGCCGCGCGGTATCGATCCAGGGTGTCAGGGATTCCATTTGATGTCCGATAGTCTGTAGCTGCGCTCGAAGGCGTCGATGGTGACGTTTTTTACGCGGCTGGAGACGGCAATCGTTTGCCGGTACCACACGATCGGCACGACCGGCAGCGATGCCTGCAGGCGCGCGGCGACGATGGCGCGGTCGGCCTGCTGCGCGGCCGGCGCGGCGCCCGTGGCCAGGCGCGCCAGGGAGGCGTCGAGCGCGGTGTCGCGCCAGTTCATGGCGCCCCAGTCGCCGCCGCCGTTGGCGTAGTCGCCGACCATGGTGGCGGTGGGGTCGGGCGTGGTGCCGAAGTTGCGGGCGACCAGCCCCATGTCCAGTGTGCCGCTGCGGTGGCCGGCCGGGATGTCGCTGGAGTTGCCGACCACCACCCGCACGGCGATGCCGATCTGGCGCATCTCTTCCTGGATGGCGGAGGCGATCAGCGGCAGCTCGGGGCGATCGACAAAGGTGTACAGCGTGATGGCGAAACGCCGCCCGCCTTTCACCAGGATGCCGTCGGCGCCCGGCGTGAAGCCGGCTTGCTTCAACAGCGCGCGGGCGGCGGCAGGGTCGGTGCGCAACGGCGCCAGCGCCGGCTGGTGCCACTGCGCCAGCGCGGGCGGGAACAGCTGGGTGGCGCCCAGGTCGGCGTCGCGCAGCAGTGCGCGGGCAATGCCGTCGCGTTCCACGCCCAGGCTGATCGCGCGGCGTACCCGTTCGTCGCGCATGAACGGGTGGGCGGCATTGAGTTTGAGAAACGTGGTGCGCGGCAGGTTTTGCGCCACCAGCGACACGCCTTGCTGGCGTTGCAGGCGGCGGATGCTGGGCGGATCGAGCGTAAAGGCGAGATCGGCCTGGCGGCTTTGCGCCATCAGCGCCCGCGTCTCCGCGCGCGACACGCTGATGTAGCGCGCGCGCCGCACGTCCGGGGCGTCGCCGTTCCAGGTCTCGGCAAATTCGGTCTCGAACATCTGCGGCAGCGTGATCGACTTGATGCGATACGGGCCGCTGCCGACAATGGCCGTCACGCGGCCGGTGGCATTGAACGACGATGGCGCCAGCAATTGCGTGCTGTACTGGGTGAACAGGTACGGCAGCGGCGCAAACGGTTTGCGCAGCCGCACCACGATGGCGCCGCGCTCCGCGTACAGGTCGTCGATGCCGGCCAGTTGCAGCACGCCGGGCGTGCTCAACGCCCGCTGCAACGACACCAGCGCGGTATTGGCGGTAAGCGCGGAGCCGTCGTGGAAGCGGTTGCCCTGGCGGATGAAGAACCGCCATTCGCGCTGGTCGTTCGACACTTCCCAGGTGCTGGCCGCGCCGGCGCGCAAGCGGCCCTGGTCGTCGACGTCGAGCAGCGTTTGCGTCACTTCCATGCGCGTGAACATGAAGCCGCTGCGCGACGGCTCCAGGCCCGTCAGCTCCCACGGGCCGACCACGGTCAGCGTATCGGCGCTGGCAGGCGTGAGCTCGTGGACGTGGCCGGGATCGGCCAGCGCCGCTAGTGGCAATGCCAGCAGGACGGTGACCATCAGGCGGCGTTTGAAGAGTATGGCGGCAACTGGTCTCATGGAGCGCACGGGGATGAAAGACCCCGCATGGTAAAGCAAGTTGACGGGCGGGGCCAGTTCAACAGGCGGACAGGGGTCAGCACTTGCCTCGGCTGGCGACCTGCTACCCGGTGTACTGCACAATCACATGAATCACCAACCCCGCCAGTCCACCCACCACCGTCCCATTGATGCGGATGAACTGCAAGTCGCGGCCGATGGCCAGTTCGATGCGCTTGCTCATTTCGTCGCGGGTCCACCTGGCCAGCTGGGTTTCGATGAACAGGCCCACTTCGCCGCGATAGTTGCGCACCAGTTGCGCACTGCCGGCTTCCAGCAGGCGGTTCAGCCCTTCGCGCATCGACTGGTTTTCGGTCAGCATGCGGCCCGCTTTTTCCACCAGCTTTTGTACGCCGGCCGGCACGCCTGGCGTCTCCGTGTGCAGATCGGCCAGTGCACGCGCGTGCAGTGCATCCCACAAGCCTTCGAGCATTTGCCGGATCTTGTCGCTGGCCAGCGCGTCTTGCTGATAGCGGCTGATGGCGTCCTGCCATAGCGGGTCGGCCTTCAGGCGCAGCGCGCTTTCGGCGATCCAGACGCCCAGCCGTGCGCGCAGCGGGTGGTTGCGGTCGGCGCGCACGTCGGCCACCTTGCGGATGGTGGAGCGGATCAGGCGCGGCATGGCCTTGTGCAGCGCGTATTCGACCACCGAGCTGTCGGTATTGACCGCACTTTGCACCATGTTGCCGATGGTTTCGTGGTTTTCCTCGTGCGCCAGGTACTCGCCCAACTGGTCGAGCAGCAGGTCCACCAGGTGCTGCGGCTGGTCTTCGGCGATCAGCGCATCGACGCAGTCGCCGGCAAGGCTGGCCAGGTCCAGGCGCGCCAGTTCGCGGGTGGCGGTGTCGCACACCATGCGCCGCATCTTGTCCTGGTCGAGCGAATGCAGCAGCTTTTCCAGCGCGGGACCGGTCCACCGGGACAGGCGGGCAGCGTGGGCCGGCTGCTGCATGTAGTTGCCGGCCCTGCCAGCGATGTCGAGCTCGCGCAGGCGGGCGTTGATGGCCGCTTCGGTAATAAAATGGTTTTCGACGAACTGGCCCAGGCTCTTGCCAATGCGTTCCTTGCTGTTGGGGATGATGGCGGTGTGCCAGAGCGGAATGCCGAGCGGGTGGCGGAACAGCGCCACCACCGCGAACCAGTCGGCAATCGCGCCGATCATCGCCGCTTCCGAAAACGCTTCCAGGTAGCCCCAGGCAGGATGCGCGTGGCGTTGCGAGCGGGCCAGCGCGAACAGCAGCGCGGCTATCAATAACAGGCCCAGCGCAACCAGTTGCATGGTGCGCAGCCGCGCGCGTTGCAGCACTTCTTCCTGGTCGTCGAGCTGGCGGATGATGTCGACTTCGTGTTCCACGAGTATTCCCCCGGGTTAATTTGATTGCATTGTAGGGCAGCGCGCGCGCGACCGGGCACACACCTGGCGCCGATGCGGGTAAAATAGCGCCGAGTCGAAAATGAGCAAGCCGGTTGGTAACCCGGCAAGTGTCCCGCTACGGGAGATGCTCCCGCGCAGCGGACCCACGGCGCCGATCTTGACAGAGAACCTGTCTCGGTAGGAATGGGGCAGCGGATTGCGATGCCTCGGTAGCGGGGGCAAGGCGCGAGGAAGAAGCATGGCAGGCCATGCGATGACGAGCAACGCCGGCCCCGCTGCCGAGGCGCGCAAGCAGCGCCTCATTCCCTGCTGAGACAGGTTCTCCTAACCGTCCGGGGATGCGTGGTGGTGCGCTTGGTGCATTGACCCTGCGTCTGCCGGCCATTGAGGACAATCCGATGGCATCAAACAATTCCACCGTCTCCGGCCTTGCGCTGGACCGCTCCGAACTCGAACACCACCTCGTGCAAGATACCCGCCACTTCGAACAATGCATGTTCGACGACGAGGATCTGTCGCGCCTCGACCTGCAAGGCTGTACGTTCGACCGCTGCACGTTCGGCGGCGCCAACCTGTTTGCCGCCAAACTGGCGCGCACCGTGTGGCAGCGCTGCCGCGCCGGCGGCGCCGATTTCGAGTCGGTGGACGCGGTCGATGCCCGCTTCGATAGCTGCGACCTGAACAACACCAAGTGGCGCCGCGCCAAGCTGGCTTCGGTCAGCTACCGCGGTTGCAAGCTGACCGGCGCCTCGTTCGAGGAAGTCGCGCACCTGGGCCTGCTGTTCGAGGAAAGCCTGCTGGTGGGCGCCGACCTGCGCGGCTTTTCGTTCAAGAAGGCGACCTTGAAGGAACTCGACTTTTCCGACGCCTACCTGGCCGGCTGCGACTTCCGCGAGTCCGTGTTCGAAGGCGGCAGCTTGCGCAACGCCACGCTCAAATTGGCCAAGTTCCAGGGCGCCGACCTGCGCGGGACCGATATCGAAGGGCTGAAGCTGTCGGATGCGGCCGTGTTCAAGGGCGCCGTGATTTCGCATGCGCAGGCCGCCAGCTTCCTGCGTGCGCTCGACTTTGTTGTCATATAGTGTTGTTATTTAGAGCAATCTTTCAATCAATTGATTGATTATTTAAAAGATATCTATTTCTACACAGATATTCTCATACTTTCAGTTGTCTTTTTCTGCTAGCGTTGCCTTAGGGAATTATCCCTATAACAATAACGGAGAAGACACATGATTATCAGCATCAATATGACTGGCGCCGCCCTGGCTGTCCTCGCAGCTTTCGCGGCCGCTCCGGCTTTTGCCGACGACACCCTGCAAACCGCACCGTCGAACGGCTGGGCCGGCCAGAATGGCGGCACCAAGGGTGGCGCCGGCGCCTCGTCGGCGGCGACCTACAAGGTCAGCTCGGCAGCACAATTGCTCGCCGCCATCAAGGCCCAGGGTGACAAACCCAAGATTATCAAGCTGTACGGCACCATCGACCCAACCACGGCCGACAACGGCGGCCCCTACAAGAGCGCTGCCGACCAGAAAGCGCGGCTGCAAATCAAGCTGACCAGCAACACCACGCTGATCGGCATGGGTTCCGACACCAAGCTCGTCAACGCCGGCCTGATCCTCAACGGCATCCAGAACGTCATCATCCGCAATCTCAATATCGTCAATCCGTGCGACATCAACCCGATCTGGGACCCGGAAGATGGCAGTGCGGGCAACTGGAACTCCGAGTACGACGGTATCAACATCGCAAACTCGAAGAACATCTGGATCGACCACAACGTGTTTACCGACGCCCCCAAGACCGACGACCAGCTGCCCACCGCCAATGGCCGCCTCAAGCAGTGCCATGATGCCGCGCTCGACGTCAAGAATGGCTCGGACTACGTGACCATCTCCAACAACCGCTTCGAGCTGCACCAGAAGAACAACCTGATCGGCTCGTCGGACAGCACCACCTCGGACGATGGCCACCTGACCGTTACCTTCAATAACAATCATTTCCTGCACATCTCGGAACGGGCGCCGCGCGTGCGCTTCGGCAAGGTCCACGTCTTCAACAATTATTTCGAAGGCAGCCGCTCGCACAAAGTCTATCCGCAGAAGTACAGCGTGGGCGTCGGCTACAAGGCCAAGATCATCATGCAGAACAACGCGTTTGACATCGCCGGCGCCAGTTCGTGCGCGGACATCGCCAACAATCCGGGCTCGGCCAGCAAGTCGGGCGCGATCACCGATGCCGGCTCTTTGCTCAACGGCGCGGCGCTGAACCTGGCCGGCAAGTGCAGTTTCAGCAGCTCGGTGGGCTGGACGCCGCCGTACACCGCCAATCCGGCGTCGGCTTCGTCGGTCAAGCAATCGGTATTGAATAATGCGGGGACGGGGAAAATCAGCGTGAACTAAAAAAAATGCCGGCAAGCCGCAGCGGCTTGCCGGTTTCCAGGGAGAATCAGTTGAGCAGCGAACGCTTGCGCGAGTAGGTGAAATACACGATCAGACCCAGCACGATCCAGATGGCGAACGCCACCCAGGTATGCCAGCTCAGGTAGGTCATCAGCATCACGCAGAAGATCACTGCCAGCGCCGGGATCAGCGGCACGAACGGTACGCGGAAGGTGCGCTTGAGGTCCGGACGTTTCTTACGCATGATGATCACGGCAATCGACACCAGGCTGAACGCTGCCAGCGTGCCGATGTTGATCAGCTCGGTCAGGATGTTGAGCGGCACGAACGCCGCCACCACGCCGAAGAACAGGCCCACCATCCAGGTCGCAAAGAACGGCGTCTGGTATTTCGGGTGGACGGTGGACAGCTTCTTCGGCAGCAGGCCGTCGCGCGACATGGCGTAGATGATGCGGGTCTGGCCGTAGGCCATTACCAGGATCACGGTGGTCATGCCGAGGATGGCGCCGGCATCGACCACGCGCGCCATCCAGTTTTCACCGGCATATTGCAGCGCCAGCGTGACCGGGTGATCGACACCGAGGAATTCCTTGTACGGCACGATGCCGGTCATGATGCCTGCCACGATCACGTACAGGATGGTGCACACGGCCAGCGAGCCGATGATGCCGATCGGCAGATCGCGCTCGGGGCGTTTGACTTCCTCCGCTGCCGAGGTCACGGCGTCAAAGCCGATAAAGGCAAAGAATACCAGTGCGGCTGCGCTCAGCATGCCGTTGTAGCCGTACGGCATGAAGGGTTGCCAGTTGTCGGGCTTGACGTGTGGTGCGCCCACGAAGATAAACAGCAATACCACGCCGACCTTGATGGCCACCATGATGTTGTTCATGCGCGCCGACTCGCGCACGCCCCAGCCGAGCATGGCGGTCAGTACCAGCATGATGGCCAGCGCCGGCAGGTTGACGATGGTGGCCACGCCCGGCACGGCGCCCGGGGCAGCGGTCAGCGCCACCGGCAACTGGTAGCCATAGCTGGCCAGCAGCGACTGCAGATAGCCGGACCAGCCCACCGAGACGGCAGCCGAGGCCAGGCCATATTCGAGCAGCAAGTCCCAGCCGATCATCCAGGCGGCCAGTTCACCCAAGGTGGCATACGTATACGTGTAGATGGAGCCGGCCACGGGGACCGAAGAGGCGAACTCGGCGTAACAGAGGGCGGCAAAGCCGCAGGCGATGGCGGCGACCACGAAGGACAGGGTGAGGGCGGGGCCGGCAGTCACGGCGCCGGTGCCGGTCAGCACGAAGATGCCGGTCCCGACAATCGCGCCTATGCCCATCAGTATCAAATCGAATGGACCGAGTACTTTGGCCAGACCGCCGGGCTTGTTGGCGCCGGCAATCATATCGTCGAGGTTCTTCGTTCTAAAAAGGCTCAAATTAAGCTCCAGATATTTTTATGGTGGCGGGATTGCACCCCGTGTCCCGGGTCGCGGCGACGGCAAATAATACAGGAAGATGACACCGCCGCGACAGTTTGCTTTGTTGCATTATTGTTTCGAATAAGAAGCGGACGCGGCAAAACTGCCGCGCAATCAGCGTCGGGGCTGGTTGAGGAGGTGAGACCTGGACTTTCGAGGGAGGGCGCTTACTTGATCGCCCCGAACACCTTGCCCAGCAACTTGCTGCCCGTACCGATAGGATCGGCGCGGATGGCTTTTTCTTCTTCGGCGATCATCGTGTAGAGGCCGTCGAGGGCGCGCTGGGTGACGTAGCCTTCCACGGTGGATTGCTCCTTGGTAACCAGGCCCATCTTGGGGGCCATGGCCATGGTGCTGTTGTACCTGGTGGACAGGCTGGAGCGGTCCGTGATTTTTTTGACGATGGGCAGGAATTGCACGGCCAGCTTGGGCGAGGTCTTTTCACGGAAGAAGTCGGTGACCGAGGTGTCGCCGCCGGTCAGGATGTTCTTGGCGTCGGCGATGCTCATCGATTTGACGGCGTCGAGCAGCAGTGGCTTGGCCAGCGGTACGGCCGCTTCGGCGGCGTGGTTCATCTGGATCACCAGGTCGTCGAGCTGCTGGCCCTTGCCGGTGAGCTTGAGCAGCGGCCTGGCCTGTTCGAGGATTTTCGGCAGCGGGATGCGCACGCGCTCGTTGTTGAGGAAGCCGTTTTCCACGCCCAGTTTGGCGACAGCCAAGCTTGCGCCTTGCTCGAGCGCGGCTTTCACGCCGCCGGACGCGTCCTGGTTGCTCAGGTCGGACAGCGACAGCGCGAAGGCGCTGGCGGTCAGCAGGCCGAGGGGAAGCAGGACCAGCGCGCGGCGCGCGGTGACGACGGACTTGGACGGAAACATGGACGACCTTTCAGTTTTGCAGAACCGGCAAACGCCGGGATTGCATTACTGTAAACCACCGGCGCTCATGCCGCCAGTGCCGGCAGCTCCTGTGCCAGCCGTTGCAGGAGGCGGTCGCATTCGAATACGCTCAGCGTCTGGTGTTGCTGGGTACGGCCTTCGCCGTCGGACTCGATGTCGATCACGTCAGGCATGTCACTGCTGGGACCGTTGCTATCGGCGCCGCGCATGATGCGCGGCGCCGTGAAGCGGCGGCTGTCCTCGATGGTCATGATGTTTTGCACGGCATCGACCATCAGGCCGAATTTTTCCACGCCCAGTTCGCCCACGCGCTCGACCACCAGGATCTTGGTCTGGCCGGTGGCTTCCGCCGGCGCCATGCCGTACAGGCTGCGCAGATCGATCACGCTGATCATCTGTTGGCGCAGGTTGAGCATGCCGCGCATGAAGTCGGGCATGCCGGGCGGGCGCGAGATGTCCGGCGTGTAGTCGATGATTTCGCGCACCTGCTTGATTTCGACCGCATAGATGTTTTCGAGCGCAAAGGTGAGATAGACCTGGCGCTTGCTGCGCCGCGCTTCGCGCGCGGCCAGGCTCGCTGCTGCCGTGTCGTCGGTGGGGTAGAGGCGGGCATGGCCGGTGCGCATCTCGACGATTTCCGCGCTCGACAGGATTTGACGGTGGTCGAGCAGGATCACGTCCGCCTGGTCGGGCCGGGCAATGCAGCCGGCGAACATGCCGGCGCGCGCCCGGCTCAGCAGCGGAATCGGCATCAGGTCTTCGGCATGGTAATTGACGATGCTGTCCACCGAATCGACCAGGAAACCGATGGTGGCGTCGTCGATGCGGGCAATCACGATGCGCTGATCGGGCAAAAACTCGCGGGCTGCGCAGCTGGCATTCGAAGCTTCCTTGCTGGCGCCGGGCGCGGTAAGCAGGGTGGCAAAGCACACGATGGCCACCGGGCTGCCGCGAAAATTGATGCGTCCCAGGCACAGAGCGCTGTTAAGGATGGAGGGCTGGATGTCCGGAACCCGAATGATTTCCTGGATCGCACTCATGTCGAACGCGAACGCGGAACCAGCCGCGCGGAAGCTCACGCACTGGCGCCGCTCACCCTGGTGGCGGCGCGCGGCCTGGCGTCCCGCGCTTTGCAATGCCAGCACGTGCGGCACGTTTTCAATGCGCACCAGCGCCGCGGGGTCGAGCACTTGCAGCAGGCGGGCGCCGTCGGCCAGCAGAATGGTGCCGGCAACCACGGCGTGGGCGGCGCCGGGGGCGTAGTTGAGCGTGCTGCGCTGCTCGGGGCGCACGCGCAGGATTTCGCCGGTGGCGTGAAACAGGATGCCCACCAGCACCCCCTGGTAATCGAGGATGGCGATTTTATGGCTGTTGTCGGCCTTGGGTGCACCGGGATCGAACACGCGGCTGAGATTGACCACCGGGATCACCGTGCCGCGCAGGTTGAACATGCCGTCGAGGAAAGGCGGCGACAGCGGCACGACCGTCATCTTGTCCGGGTAATTGACCACTTCGCGGATGCAGCTGGCGGGGAGGGCGAATTCGTCCGGGCCCAGCAGGAAAGAGCCGAACAGTTCTGGCCCCGGTCCCGGTCCCGGCCCCGGTTCCTGCGCCGTTGCCGGTGTCTTGGTCACCACCATGCTGCTCTCCACGGTGTCAGGCATGGTGCACCACTCGCGCCGGTTTCTGGATCGCGCTGACGCGCACTTCCTGGGTGGCGCAATCGACCGTCAGGGTGCGGCCGCACTTGCCGCCTACTTCGGCAAAGCGCACGTGCAGGCCGTGCAGGCGCAGGTGTTTCTGGGCGGCGTCGATATTTTGCTGGCCGATCTGGAAGCGCGCCGAGCACGCTTCGAGCATATTGCCGCCACCGGCCACCACCACTTCGATATCGGCGTAATCGGCCACGCAGGCGCCCATCAGGCGCAGCAGCGATGGCACCGCCTGGCTCACGTAGCGGGCGCCCAGCTCAGTCGGCGCGACCGGCGATTCGGGCAACAGGCAATGGGCGAGGCCGCAGCGGCCGCGCTTTTTCCATAGCAGGGCAATGCCCACGCACGAGCCCAGCAGCGCCTGCAACTGGTCGGTGCGGGCGCCCACGCGCAGTTCGCCGATATTGACGTGGAAGCAGCGCTGGCCGCCGGCGGCGGCAATCGGCGCGGCGTCGGCATCGAACCATGGCGCCCTGGAGGCGAGGTCGGCGGGGAAGAGGGATGGTTGTGCGTGCATGGCGGCGCCGTTATTTTTCGAACCTGTAAATCATCGGCCGGTCGAACTGGTAGGCGGTGTCGAGGCCAGAGATCGATTCGGACTCACCCAGGATTAACCGGGCATGGGGCGCCATGCTGTGGCGGGCTTGCTGCAGGACGGTCTCCTGGTGTTCCTGGTCGAAATAGATCAGGACATTGCGCAGGAACACGAGATCGAACTGTTTTGCGTGCTTCAGTGGAGTGAGCAGGTTGTGTTGGGCCAACTCCACATTTTTTTTCAGTGCTTCAACGACTTGCAGGCCATGGCTGCTGGCCTGAAAATATTTTTTCACCCAGTCGGGGTGGCTGGTGCGGATTTTTTCCACCGAGCGGCCCGCGTAGCGCCCCGCGCGCGCCTGCGCCAGGATTTGTTGCGAAATATCGGTGGCGTAAATCTGGTACGTGAATCCCGGCGTTCTGGCCTTGAACTCTTCGCACAGGATCGCCATCGAATACAGCTCTTCACCGCTCGAGGCCGCCGCTGACCATATTTTCAGCGTTTGGCCCGCGTGGTCGCGCTGCCACTGCGGCAGAAATTCCTGCTCCACGTAATCCCACACCTGCTGGGTGCGGAAGAACAGGGTGTCGTTGGTGGTCACCAGGTCGATAAAATGCGGCACTTCGGCGCGGTCCCGGACCACCTTGTCCAGGTAGTCCTGGTAGCTGCCGATCTCCAGCGCCTGCATGCGCGGACGCAGCCGGCGTTCGAGCAGGATGCTCTTGCGCTCGGACATGGCAATCCCCGTGTGCTCGCGCACCAGCGCGATGAGCGCAGTCAGCGTTTCGGGCTGGATGCCGGCGGCCAGGTTCATCGCATCGCTCCCGCTTACACCACGAAACCGGATACAGTTTTGTTGAGGTCGCCAGCGCGCTGGTTCAGGCCCTCGGTCGAGCGGGCGATGCTGTCGCAGGCCGCCGCCGATTTTTCCGCTTCTTCGGCAATGTATTGCACGGCGGTGGCCACTTCGCGCGCGGTCAGTTGCTGCTCGTTGGTGGCCATCGAGATGTCGGAGATGGCGGCCGTGGTTTTGGCCACGCCGGCGACGATCTTGTCGAACGCTTCGCTGGCCTGGCGCGAAATTTCGCTGCCGGCCGACACGCGTTTCACGGACTCATTAATCAGCTTGGAAATTTCCTTAGTGGCCTGCGACGAGCGTTCGGCCAGCTTGCGCACTTCGTCGGCAACCACCGAGAAGCCCAGGCCGTGCTCGCCGGCGCGGGCGGCTTCGATGGCGGCGTTAAAGGCCAGCATATTGGTCTGGGTGGCGATTTCGCTGATAACCTTGACGATTTCGCCGATGTCCTCGGACGAGCGGTTGATCAGGTCCATCGCTTCGATCGACTTGGCGACCGCCTTGGCGCCGGCTTCGGCCTCGCGCTGGGTGTCCTTGGCCAGGGCGTCGGCATTGGTGCTGTTGCCGGCGATGATGTTGATCGAGCTGCTCAGGCCGTCGATCGACGCATTCATTTGCTCGACCGTGGCGCCCAGCGCCTGGGTGCCGACCGCCACCGCGTTGGAGCGCTCGGCAATGGTGGTCGAAGCGTCGGACAGGCCGTTGGCGGACGCCACCACATCGCCGATCACCTTGCGCAGGTCGGCGATCATCTTGCTGATGCCTTCGGCCAGTTGGTCGAGCGCTTCGTCGCCGGAGATGTCGATCTGGCTGGTGAGGTCGCCCTGGGCAGCGCGCTCGACCGACAGCAGCAGGCTGTGGATCTTGACGCTGTCCGCTTGCGACTTGGCGGCCACCGAGGTTTCCAGTTCCACCTGGGCGGTAATGTCGCTGGCAAATTTGACGACCTTGTACGGTTTGCCGTTCAGATCCAGCACAGGATTATAGGTGGCCTGTATCCATACTGTTTTACCATGGTTGCCAATTCGTTTATAACGTCCCGTATCGAACTCGCCACGATTGAGTTTTTGCCAGAAGCGCTTGTAATCGCTGCTGGCGGCATATTCCGGTTCGCAAAACATGCGGTGGTGTTCACCCTGAATATCATCGATGTCGTAACCCATTACGCCGAGGAAGTTATCGTTGGCGTTGAGAATATGGCCAGACATGTCGAACTCGATCACGGCCTGGGCCTTGCCGATGGCAGCGACCTTGCTTTCGTACTCAGCATTCTTGAGCTTGCTGTCGGTGATCACGGTAGCAAACTTGATCACCTTGTAGGGCTTGCCGTGGTCGTCGATGATGGGGTTGTACGACGCGCTGATCCAGATTTCGCGGCCGCCCTTGCCGATGCGCTTGTAGTCGCCACGGTCGAACTCACCGCGCCCCAGCTTGTCCCACAAGGCCTTGTAGGCGCCGGACTGCACGTATTCGGGATCGCAGAACATGGCATGGTGCTGGCCCTGGACTTCATCCAGCGTGTAGCCGACCGTGGCCAGGAAGTTTTCGTTGGCGTGCAGGATGGTGCCGTCCAGGTCGAACTCGATCAAGGCCTGCACACGGTTGAGCGCGGTATTAATCGCTTGCAGATCCTGTTCGCGGGAGTGAATGACCTGGGTATGCGCGTCCATAATAGTCCTGTTATATTTGGAGAGAATTATTTCAAGGCAAATATTTAATGTAAACGGTAATCAACAGCGCGCAATGTCGATCTGCGACAGCGTTTCATTATTCAGGTCTGGCCCCGCAAATTCAAGCCTGTTCGATTAATTTCGCTGTTTTATGTGCTTTATTTTCCACTCGGAATTAATGCCTGAATTAAACCGGTTGAATTATTCTCTCGCAGAATAAGTTTTATCTCCGCATTCAAAAGCGGGTGGCGGTTTGGGCAAGTTTTCAGGTACGATCACGATCCGGGCCTAGCAGGCCATCCAGGGACAACACATGACTGCCGAATACCAGGTTCACGGCGCCGTTGCCGTTATCACTTTGAACAATCCGCCGGTCAACGGCATGGGGCTGGCCACGCGCACCGCTGCCGTGGCCGGCATCGAACGCGCGCTCGCCGATGTCGCCGTCAAGGCCATCGTCATCACCGGCGCCGGCAAGGCCTTCTCTGGCGGCGCCGATATCCGCGAATTCAATTCCCCGAAGGCGCTGGCCGAGCCGTCGCTGCACACTTTTATCGCCACCGCGGAGAGCTCCATTAAGCCGGTCGTGGCCGCCATCCACACCATTTGCATGGGCGGCGGACTCGAGTTGTCGCTCGGCTGCCACTACCGCGTGGCGCTGCCGGGCGCGAAAATCGCGTTACCCGAGGTTAAACTGGGCTTGCTGCCGGGCGCCGGCGGCACCCAGCGCCTGCCGCGCGTGCTGGGGCTGGAACAAGCGCTTTCCATGATCGTCACCGGCGAGCCGGTGCTGTCGGAGACATTGGCCGACACGCCGCTGTTCGACCGCGTGTTCGAGCCCGGCGCGGATCTGCTCGCCTCGGCGGTGGCCTTTGCCGAAGGCATTGCCGATCTCCGGCCGCTGCCCAAGGTGCGCGACCGGTCGGTTGACCATCCGCAGGCCGAGGCGGTCTTGCAGTATGCGCGCGAGCAGGCCCGCACCCGGGCGCCCGGCTACCCGGCGCCGCTCGAATGCATTGCCACCGTCGGCGCGTCGGTCACCATGCCATTCGATGAAGGCATGAGATTCGAGCGCGAACGTTTCATGCACCTGATCCAGAGCACCGAATCGAAGGCGCTGCGCCACGCTTTCTTTGCCGAGCGCGTCGCTGGCAAGGTGCCCGATGTACCGGCCGATACGCCGTTGCGGCCGATTACCTCGGCCGCCGTGGTCGGCGCCGGCATGATGGGCGTAGGCATAACCATGAATTTCCTCAACGCCGGCATTCCGGTGGTGGTGCTGGAAACCTCGCAGCTGGCGCTGGACCAGGGCCTGGCGTCGCTGCGCAAGCTGTACGACAACG
This sequence comes from Duganella zoogloeoides, assembly GCF_034479515.1. Taxonomy (NCBI): domain Bacteria; kingdom Pseudomonadati; phylum Pseudomonadota; class Betaproteobacteria; order Burkholderiales; family Oxalobacteraceae; genus Duganella; species Duganella zoogloeoides. The sequence continues at coordinate 2,948,642 of NZ_CP140152.1, read as the reverse complement.
CCGTCGCCAAGGGCAAACTGAAACCCGAGCAGCTGCAACAGCGCCTGGCGCTGGTCAGCGGCACGCTGGCGTACGCCGACTTGTCGCAGGCAGGTATCGTGGTGGAAGCCGTGTTCGAAAACCTGGCCGTCAAGCAGGCCGTGTTCCGCGAGCTCGACGCCGTGATGAAGCCTGGCGCCATCCTGGCTACCAATACTTCCACGCTCGATGTCGATGCGATTGCCGCTGTGACCGGCCGGCCGCAGGATGTGCTGGGCCTGCATTTCTTCAGCCCGGCCCACGTGATGAAGTTGCTGGAAATCGTGCGGGGCGAACACACTGCCATCGACGTGCTGGCCACTGCGCTGGCGCTGTCGAAAAAGCTGCGCAAGACCGGCGTGGTGGCGCGCGTGTGCGACGGCTTCATCGGCAACCGCATGATCGAGCAATACAGCCGCCAGGCCGGCTTTTTGCTGGAAGAGGGCGCCTTGCCGGCGCAGGTGGATGCGGCGATTGAGCGGTTCGGCTTTGCCATGGGGCCGTTCCGCATGGCCGACCTGGCCGGCAACGACATTGGACTGGCCATCCGCCAGCGCCGCGCGGTGGAACAGCCGGATCTTGCCTACTCAAAAACCGCCGACCTGCTGTGCGCCATGGGCCGGCTGGGCCAGAAAACCGGCGCCGGCTGGTACGACTACTGGGCCGGTGACCGCACGCCGCATCCGAACGCCGACGTCGATGCCATGATCGCGGCGCACTCGGCGCAGCTGGGCCTGGCGCGCCGGCACATCAGCGACGACGAAATCGTGGAACGGCTCGTGTATGCACTGGTCAACGAAGGTGCGCGCATCCTGGCAGAGGGCATCGCCTTGCGCGCCTCCGATATCGACATGGTGTATCTGACCGGTTACGGCTTCCCGCCGTACCGGGGCGGGCCGATGTTCTATGCCGACACGGTGGGCTTGCCCAAGGTGCTGGCTGCCATCGAGCGCTATGCCGCCGGGCGCCACGGCGAGGCCTGGACGCCTGCGCCCTTGCTCGTGACATTGGCTGCGGAGGGCCGCAACTTCAACGGCTGATCGTGAATGTTGTTGTATTCTCACATGTCTTAAGGAAAAATTAATGGCATGTGAGCATTTATTTCAAATCAAAGCTATAATGGCACTACCTACCCGCCAGCGATACCCTAAAAAACGGTTTGAGTTGCAACGTCGGTTCGGCATCCGCTTCGATGCCTTCGTTACAACCATATACTTTTTAGAGGTCATCATGAAACGCATCATTATCGCTGCAGCAATTTCCCTGTCCGCCTTCGTGTCCGCGCATGCGGCGTCCATCACCGGCCTGAACAACACCGGCATCGGCGCTGGCGGCGCTAACGACACCAGCTACCAGCTCAGCATTGTGAGCGATACCTGGAATGGCTCGACCGTCCCGGTCATCACCCTCGACAACACCTGGCCGGTGAATACCTGGCTGGCCAACGACAGCACGTCGAAGTGGATCACGCCTACGGCCAACCAGGGCCAGTCGTACGACGCCTGGAATAACGGTACTTATACTTACCGACTCTCGTTCGACCTGACCGGTTTTGACGCCGCCACCGCGTCGTTCGCCGGCCGCGTGCTGTCCGACAATACGGTCAAGGTCTTGCTCAACAACACCGAGATCGCCAGTGGCAACGGCTTCACCACCTGGAGCAACTTCACCGCAGCCAGCGGTTTCACGAGCGGCGTCAACCAGCTCGACTTCGTGGTCACCAACTGGGCGCAAAACAGCGGCAACCCGACCGGCCTGCGCGTGGAATTCGGTCAGTCGGCCGTGACCGCGGTACCGGAGCCGGAAACTTACGCCATGATGCTGGGCGGCCTGGGCCTGGTAGGCTTCATCGCCCGCCGCCGCAAGAACAAGCAAGCCAGCGCATAAGCAAGCAAGTAGTCAACAAAGTGAGTTTGAGCCGCCAGCGATGGCGGCTTTTTTTTTGCGTTACAGACGTCGAGGCCAACGCCGGGCTACGTGTTGGACGCTGTATTTGTCAATCGGACGCCATTTGCGGCAATAAAAAATGGCCAGCCCGCTCGCACGGAACCGGCCACCCGGATGTCAGCCTGGACGATCAGTCGTTGGCGTAAATATCGTTATCCTTGGTCTCGCCGACAAACAGGGCGCCGATCACGACCGTGATGATGGCAATGATGATCGGGTACCACAGCCCGTAATAAATATCTCCCTTGAACGCCACCAGTGCGAACGAGATGGTGGGCAGCAGGCCGCCGAACCAGCCGTTGCCGATGTGATACGGCAGCGACATCGACGTGTAGCGTATGCGGGTGGGGAACATTTCCACCAGCATGGCGGCGATCGGCCCGTACACCATGGTCACGTACAGCACCAGCACGAACAGGATCAGCACCACCATCGGCTTGTTCATCTGGGCTTCGTCGGCCTTGGTCGGATAGCCGGCCAGCTTGATCGCGTCCACCACGTCTTTCTTGAGAGTGGCCTCGGTCTTCTTGCTTTCGGCACTGAAGTTGAGGTTATCGGGCGTCATGACGGCGTTGAACGACGTAATTTCCTTGTCGCCGATCCTGACCTTGGCAACCGATCCGGCCGGTGCGTCTTCGTGGGTGTATGCCACCGAGGCGCGCGACAGGATGCCGGCGGCGATGTCGCACGACGACGGGAACTTGCGCTGGCCGGTGGGGTTGAACTGGAAGTTGCACGAGGCGGGGTCGGCCACCAGCACCACCGGCGAATTTTTCAGCGCCATTTCCAGCGCCGGATTGCCGTAGTGGGTGAGCGCCTTGAACAGCGGGAAGTAGGTGGCCGCCGCGATGATGCAACCGCCGAGGATGATCCACTTGCGGCCGATCTTGTCCGACAGCATGCCGAAGATGATGAAGAACGGCGTGGCCAGGGCCAGCGACGTGGCGGTCATGATGTTGGCGGTGGCGCCGTCGATCTTGAGCGTTTCGGTCATGAAGAACAGCGCATAGAACTGGCCGGTGTACCACACCACCGCCTGGCCCATGGTCAGGCCGATCAGCGCCAGGATCACCACTTTGAGGTTGCGCCACTGGCCAAAAGCCTCGCTCAGCGGCGCCTTGGACGTCTTGCCCTCCGCTTTCATCTTGGCGAACGCCGGCGATTCGTGCATCGACATGCGGATCCACACCGACACGCCCAGCAGCAGGATCGAGACCAGGAACGGCACGCGCCAGCCCCAGGCCTGGAACTCGTCCTCGCCGATGGCGGTGCGGGTGCCCAGGATGACCAGCAGCGACAGGAACAGCCCCAGCGTGGCCGTGGTCTGGATCCAGGCCGTAAACGAACCGCGTTTGCCCGGCGGCGCATGTTCCGCGACGTAGGTGGCGGCGCCGCCATATTCGCCGCCCAGCGCCAGGCCCTGCAGGATGCGCAGGAACACCAGGATGATCGGCGCTGCGATGCCGATCGCCGCGTACCCCGGCAGCAGCCCGACAATGAAGGTGGAGGCGCCCATGATCAGGATGGTGACCAGGAATGTGTATTTGCGGCCGATCATGTCGCCGAGGCGGCCGAACACCAGCGCGCCGAATGGCCGCACGATAAACCCGGCGGCAAATGCCAGCAGCGCGAAAATGAAGGTGGTGGTGGGTTCGCCGATGAAGAACTGCTTGGCGATGATCGGCGCGAGCGCGCCATACAGATAGAAGTCATACCATTCGAACACGGTGCCCAGCGACGAAGCGAAGATGACCTTGCGTTCCTCTGGTGTGATCGGCGCGCCCTTGGACTGGTTGCGCGGATCGGCGGTACCCGACGATGAAGCCATTATTTGTCTCCTTTTTTAGTGTTGTTTTAAGCGGCAGACCTGGTAAAACCGGTTGAGCAAACCAACGGAAGACAAGCTCGACAGTTTCCAAATCGACAGCTTGGCAGCGAGTGTGAACGCCGAACCTTGCACCAAACTTACAACCAGCGAGCCGCCATACCTGTCGTTGAAAGCTTGCACTGTGCTATTCTTGTCGCCCTTTATTTGGCGCCTCGCCCGGAGAGAAACTATGCTCAAACACATCGTGATGTGGAAACTGAAAGACCACGCAGAAGGCGCCGACCGCGCCGCCAATGCCATCAAGATGAAAGCCTTGCTCGACGGCTGCGCCACCATCGTGCCGGGCATCGTCAAGTTCGAAGCCGTGCTGGCCCAGCCTGGACTGGAAGCGACCTACGACGTGGTGCTGTACTCCGAGTTCACGGGCGAGGATGCACTGAACGCCTACCTCGACCATCCCGAGCACGTTGCCATCAAGCCATTCATCGGCGCCATCCGACTGGAGCGCCAGTGCATGGACTACGAGGTTTGACGATGCCGGACAGCTACCGGCGCATCGTGCTCGCCAGCCGGCCGCGCGGCGCCGTCACGGCGGATAATTTCCGGCTCGAAACGGTGACCACGCCCGCCTTGCAGGAGGGCGAGCTGCTGGTGCGCAACCATTACCTGTCGCTCGATCCATATATGCGCGGCCGCATGAGCGCGGCCAGGAGTTACGCGGCCTCCCAGGCGCTGGACCAGACGATGATCGGCGGCACCGTCGGTGAAGTGGTTGCGTCGCGCCAAGCCGGTTTTGCAGTTGGCGATGCGGTGGTTGGCGTGCTGGGCTGGACCGAGCTGGCGGTGACCGATGGCGCCCGGTTGCGCAAGGTCGATGCGGCCAGGTTGCCTTTATCGGCCTACCTGGGCGCGGTGGGCATGCCCGGCATGGCCGCCTGGTACGGACTGAACCGCATCATTGCGCCCAAAGGGGGCGACACCATCGTGGTCTCGGCTGCCAGCGGCGCGGTGGGCAGCGTGGTGGGACAACTGGCACGCATGCAAGGCTGCCGCGTGGTGGGTATTGCCGGCGGCCCCGACAAATGCCGGTACGTGATCGATGAACTCGGTTTCGATGCCTGCATCGATTACAAGGCCGGCAAGCTCGAGGCCGACCTGGCGGCCGCCACGCCCGATGGCGTCGATGGCATTTTCGAGAACGTCGGCGGCGTCATGCTGGACGCGGCGCTGGCGCGCACCAACGCTTTCGGCCGGGTGGCATTGTGCGGCCTGATCGGCGGCTTCGGCGGCGCCGACATGGCGCTGCATAATGCCCGCCTGCTGCTGATCAACCGTCTGACGGTGCAAGGTTTTATCGTCACCGAGCACATGGAATTGTGGGACCAGGGATTGATGGAATTGGCGGAACTGGTGGCATCCGGCCAGGTCAAATACCGTGAAACCGTGGCGCAGGGCATCGCTGCTGCGCCCGAGGCTTTCATCGGTTTACTGCAGGGGTTCAATTTTGGCAAGCAATTGGTAAAGTTGATATGATTTGAACGCGTTGTGTCGCCGCAAACCGGCGGCGCATTTTGTTCGATCACGTTAACAAGGAACCACACAATGAAAACAGCCGCACTAAGCTTGAGCTGCATCCTGGCGCTGGCCGCCATTCAGACCGCTTCAGCAGCTAACGTCACCGCCCAGGCCAAGCTGGCGCCAACCGCCAACAGCAAGACGTCCGGCCTGGTCACGTTCGAGCAAACCGCCGACGGCGTCCACGTCAAGGCCAAGGTCGAAGGCCTGACGCCCGGCTTGCACGGGTTCCACATCCACGAAAAAGGCGATTGCTCGGCGCCCGACGGCAGCAGCGCCGGCGGCCATTTTAATCCGACCAGCGCACCGCACGGCGATCCGTCGCACGCCAGCAAGCACAGCGGCGACTTCGGCAATATCACTGCCGATGCCAAGGGCGTAGCCACGCTCGACGTCAAGGTGCCGCTGTCGCAGCTGACGCTGACCGAAGGCAGCCCGGTCAACGCCCTCAATCGCGGCGTGATCGTGCACACTGCGCCCGACGACCTGAAGACCCAGCCGACCGGCAATGCCGGTGGCCGGCTCGCTTGCGGTGTGATTACTGCGGCTAAATAAATCGGCGCCGTCATGCTGCGGTTGTAACCTGGGCCGCAAAATGTCATCCCCGCGCAGGCGGGGATCCAATTTCCCAGGCATCGCAAGCAGTATCGCCGACCTGGGTACCCGCTTTCGCGGGTACGACGCGGCAGCGACTGCCGGATGAGATCTATTCCAGCAACGCCGCAATCGCCATCCCCGCCTCGATCGTGCTGGCCGAACCGCCGAGATCAGGCGTTCTGGCGCCATCGGCAATCGTGCTTTCGATTGCTGCCAGAATCGCGTCGTGCGCGGCCCGGTAGCTGGCGTCGCCCTGGCCCAAAAAGTCCAGCATCATGGCGCCGGACCAGATCATGGCCACCGGGTTGGCGATGTTTTTGCCGTAGATATCGGGCGCCGAACCGTGCACCGGTTCGAACAGCGACGGCCAGGTGCGGTCGGGATTGAGGTTGGCCGACGGTGCGATGCCGATGGTGCCGGTGCATGCCGGCCCCAGGTCCGACAGGATATCGCCGAACAGGTTGGACGCCACCACCACGTCGAAGCGCTCGGGCGAGAGCACGAAGCGCGCGGCCAGGATGTCGATGTGGTACTGGTCGCAGCGCACGTCGGCGTAATCCTTGCCCATCAGCGCAAAGCGCTCGTCCCAGTAAGGCATGCTGATCGAGATGCCGTTCGACTTGGTGGCCGACGTCAGGTGTTTTTTGGGCCTCGACTGCGCCAGTTCGAACGCATACTTCAGCACCCGGTCCACCCCGATGCGGGTAAAGATCGACTCTTGCAGCACGAATTCACGATCGGTACCCTCGAACATCTTGCCGCCCACCGACGAATATTCACCCTCGGTATTTTCACGGACGATGTAAAAATCGATGTCGCCGGGCTGCTTGTTGGCAAGCGGGCACGGCACGCCGGGCATCAGGCGCACCGGGCGCAGGTTCACGTACTGGTCGAACTGGCGGCGGAATTTCAGCAGCGAACCCCACAGCGAAATATGATCGGGCACCAGTTCCGGCCACCCGACCGCGCCAAAGAAAATGGCGTCAAAGCCCTTCAGTTGCTCGAACCAGTCGTCCGGCATCATCTTGCCGTGCCGGACATAGTAGTCGCAGCTGGCCCATTCGAAGGTGGTCCATTCGATGCTGATGTTGAAGCGGCGCGCAGCGGCGTCCACCACGCGTATGCCCTCGGGCATGACTTCCTTGCCGATGCCGTCGCCGGCGATAACTGCGATTTTATGGGTGTGCATGGCGATCTCCTTGTGTGTGGAAAACAGCATAGCGTGATTCCAACGCGTTTAGAATGGTGTTGTTTGTAAATGCATGGATCACAGATTGTGAACAATGAGCGTGAATAAGGATATCGAGAACAGCGACCTGCGCGTGTTTGCCGCTGTGGTACGCAAGGCCAGCTTTGCCGGCGCCGCAGCCGAGCTGGGCATGTCGCCCGCCTACGTGAGCAAGCGCATTGCCGTGCTGGAAACAGCGCTGGGGGTACGCCTGTTTCACCGCAGCACGCGGCGGGTGGTGGTCAGCGCCGATGGCGAGCAGGTGTATGCACGGGCGCTGGCTATCCTGTCCAGCCTGGACAGCCTGTTCGACGAGGTGGCTGAACGGCAGGGCGTGCCGCGCGGCCAGTTGCGGGTGAGCAGCAGCTTCGGCTTCGGGCGCAACGTGGTGGCGCCTGCCATCGCGCAACTGGTGGCCGCCCACCCGGCGCTGCAAGTGCGCTTCGAGGTGCTCGACCGGCTGGTCGATATCGTTGCTGAAGGCTTCGACCTTGACATCCGGGTGGGCGAGGATATCGAGCCGAACCTGATCGCCCGCAAGCTGATGAGCAACCACCGCATCCTGTGCGCCGCTCCCGCCTACCTGGCCCGGCGCGGCACGCCGCGCGCGGTGGCAGAGTTGTCGGGCCACGATTGCCTGCCGATCAAGGAGCGCGACCTGCCGTTTGGCGTGTGGAAGCTGCGCCATGGCGCGGGCGAGGACGTGGTGGTGAAAGTGACGGGGCCGCTCTCGACCAACCACGGCGAGATTGCGCTGCAATGGGCGGTGGCTGGCGCCGGCATCGTGCTGCGTTCGCTGTGGGACGCGCAACCGCATCTCGATCGCGGCGAACTGGTGCAAATATTGCCCGGTTATACGCAGGAAGCCAATGTGTGGGCCGTGTATCCGCAGCGCCTGGCAAGCTCGGCAAAAGTGCGTGTGTGCGTGGACTTCCTCGAACAGCACCTTGCGTGCGACAATCATTGTTTTTCTTGAGCAAACCGAAGCCATGAACGAAACCGTCCACCATACGATCCGCTACGGCGACTGGGCCTCCATGTCTGCCGAAGCCAAACTGATACGCACCGAAGTCTTTGTCGAAGAGCAGGGTGTGCCTGCCGAACTGGAAATGGACAATATGGATGTACTGTGCCTGCACGCGGTGGCGTACGACGCTGCCGGCGTGCCGATCGGCACCGGCCGCCTGCTGCCCGACGGCCACATCGGCCGCATGGCCGTGCGCAAGTCGGGCCGCGGTACCGGCGTCGGTGGTGCTCTGCTGCAAGGCCTGATGGCGCAAGCCCGCGCGCGCGGCGAAAGCCTGGTCGCCCTGAGCGCCCAAACCCACGCCGCCGCCTTCTACCAGCGCCACGGCTTCGCCATCGAAGGCGAAGAATTCCTCGAGGCCGGCATCCGCCACATCAATATGAACCACAAGTTCTGACCCCACTTCGGGGTCAGTGCCGACATTCAGACACGAGCTGGGCCTTACGGCTGTTGGGCTCGTGTCCAAATGTCGGCACTGACCCCGAAGTTAATGGATGAGTTCTTCTTGCAGGGTGGCGGTGGCGTCGGCGTAAAGCTTGACGACGGTGGACGTGCGGGTGCCGTAGCCGGGGCTTTCGATCTTGACCGATGACAGCACGCGTTCCACTTCCAGCGGCACGCCGGTTTCCGGCAGGCGCTGGTCGGGGGCGGGGGTGGTGTCGGACAGCATTTCGAAGAAAGCGTCGTCCGGTGCGCCCAGGCACAGCAGGCTGGCGAACTGGGCCTTGGTTTTGAGCACTTTGGGCCAGGGCGCATCAAGCAGCGCGTTCGAGACGCCGTACACGCCGGGCTCGAGCGGCTTGCCGTTGCGCGGGTCGGTGTCGCCCCGGTTCGAGTACCAGATCAGGGTGTCGCGGTCGCCGATCACCAGGTTGAAACCATTGTATTGATCAGCCCGCTGGCGCAGGTCAGCTATGTACTCTTGCGGACTCATGCAGCCGGCCAGGTAGTCGGCCACCAGCTGGCCGCGTGACGGCGTGTCGTCGCGGTGCTCGCTGGGCGCGCGGATGTTGGTGATGGCGGCAAAACGCGCGCCGCCGTGGTGGTTGGGGCATTCGGCCGGATGGGTGATGCCCATCCAGCTGCCGCCCGCCTGCAGGTCGCGGCCCGCATACACTTGCGGATGCTCGGGCCACGGCGCGGCCGGCGCGGTGGCGCGCTGGTAGAACTCGTCGCGGTTGGCGGCAGCTACCAGCGGCACTGTCGGCAACACTTTCCAGGCAAAGACGATCAGGCACATGGCACAACATCCACGAACGCTTCGAGGTGGCGCGCGCCGACGATCCACTGCGACAGGCCGGCCCGGTCCACTGCTGCGGCCAGCGTGCCGGCGAAATTGCCGGGGGCGGCCGGATAGATTTCCATCCAGGTTTGCACGCCGTCGTCAGCTTCCGGACGGCGTTTGAGTTCGCTGGATACGGCGAACTGTTCGGCCAGTTGCGCCTGCATGGCGGCAACTGCCGAGTGCAGGGCTGCCGCGTCGGCATCCCTGACCTTGTAGTAAATATAGAGATCCATGCTAGAGGTCGAGCGGTTCCAGCACGTATGGCAGCGCCAGGAAGGTCAGCGCCGGGCCTGCGGCCGAGCCGAGGCGCACCGACGCCGCGTCGATCGCCGCCAGCTTCATTTCCACCAGTGCATCGACGCCGCCTTGCCCGTTCGGTGCGGCATTGACGATCATGCCGCAAGGCTGCTCCGGATCGGCCGTGGCAAACACTTCGGCGCCGGCCACTGCGGCCGGATCGGCAATGCTGACCAGCGTGGTACGGCGCTTGAGCTTGCCGAGGTACTGGCTGCGGGCGACGATTTCCTGGCCCGGGTAGCAGCCCTTTTTAAAGTTGACCGCGCCCAGCAATTCGAAATTCACCATCTGCGGCACGAACTGTTCTTGCGTAGCCTTGTCGATCTGCGGCACGCCCGAGTGGATTTCGGCCAGGCGCCAGGCCTGGGCGCCGCCCACGGCCAGCTTGCCAGCCAGCTCGGCGGCAATGGTATCGGCAGTGGCCGCCGACATCAGCCACTGGTACCGCGCCGCACCGAAGGCGTCGGCCACGCGCAGCAGCGTGCCCAGCGGATGCTCGATGCGGGTGAACGGTTTGGCGGGCAGGGTGTCGAACCAGTTTTGCAGCACGACTTCGGCCTTGTCGCCGCCAAAGCCCAGCACCACCTCCATGCCCGACAGTTCGGTGGCGTCGGTCAGCTTGGTCTTGGCACGCAGCACGAACATCGACAGGCGCTTTTGCACCGGCGCCTGGATTTCGCGCGGCAGTTGCAGGAAGATGGTGGTGGCGCTGCGCCACATCAGGAACGAGGCCAGCAGGCGGCCCTTGGGCGAGCAGTAGCCGGCCAGGCGCACGTCGTCGGCGCCGAGGTGTTCGACATCGTTGGTCAGTTGGCTATGCAGGAACTTCGCCGACTCCTCGCCATCGAGGGCAATGATGCCCTGGTCGGTGATCGGTGCGACAAAGCCGGCGGCAAGCGCGGCGGTGGTCAGCGGGCTCGCCGGCGCGGCGGCGGATAACAGTTCGGTCCAGGATGACATAATTTCCAATATTTAGCGACGTATGTGACGATGTAGGTGACGATTACGCATTATCATTACGGGCTCATTATAGTGATGTCCCGTCGATCGCGTCGGCAACGGTGCAAAAGCGTGCCGAACACTGGCGCATCGGCTCCGGAAGTGGCAAGCTGGTCGATTGATTCAAATATGGCGTAGAAATGGCTTTTATTAAAAAAATAATCACACTCTGCATTCTTGTCGCGCTCGCGGTCGGCGGTTACTTCATGTATTGGCAGCAAGCGCCCATCCTCACCGGCGCCGCCGAACCGATCGCTTTCACCATCGTGCCCGGCAGCGGCGCCCACGCGGTCGGCCAGCAAATCGCCGAAGCCGGCGTGCCGATCCAGCCGCTGCTGTTCAACCTGCTGGCGCGCAGCACCGGCAAGAGCAGCCGCATCAAGGCCGGCTCGTATGAACTGAAACCCGGCACCACGCCGGCGCGGCTGATCGAGCAGCTGGTGCGTGGCGAATTCGCGCAGGAGCAGTTGACCATCATCGAAGGCTGGAGCTTCCGCCAGATGCGCGCGGCAATCGACGCCCATGCGGGCCTCAAGCACGACACCATCACCCTCAGCGACACCGAGCTGATGAAAGCGATCGGCTCCGAGTACGAGCGCCCTGAGGGCCTGTTCTTCCCCGATACCTATTTGTTCGCCAAGGGTTCGAGCGAATTGCAGATCTATCGCCAGGCCCATGCGATGATGATCAAGCGCCTGGAGGCAGCCTGGGCCAAGCGCGAAGCCGGCTTGCCGTACAAAACGCCGTACGAGGCCTTGACCATGGCCTCGATCGTGGAAAAGGAGACCGGGCAAAAGTCCGAACGCAACATGATCGCTGCCGTATTCGTCAACCGCCTGCGCCTGGGCATGATGCTGCAGACCGACCCGACCGTGATCTACGGCATGGGCCTCAAGTTCGAGGGCAATATCCGCAAGCGCGATCTGGAGACCGATACGCCGTTCAATACCTACACCCGCACCGGCCTGCCGCCCACGCCAATCTCGCTGCCGGGCGTGGAATCGCTGGCCGCCGCGATGGCGCCTGCCAAGACCGCCGCCCTGTATTTCGTCGCACGCGGCAACGGCACCAGCAAATTCTCAGACAACCTCACCGACCACAACCGGGCAGTGAACCAGTACCAACGATAGAGCCATGACCGATTCCAGTATCCGCAACAACAAATTCATTACCTTCGAAGGCATCGACGGCGCCGGCAAGTCCACGCATATCGCGTTTGTCAGCAAGTACCTGCAAGACCGTGGCATCGACCTGGTGAGCTCGCGCGAACCGGGCGGCACCCAGCTCGGCGAAAAGCTGCGCGAACTGGTGCTGCACGAAACCATGCACCTGGAAACCGAAGCATTGCTGATGTTTGCCAGCCGTCGCGAACATATTGCACAGGTAATCGCACCGGCGCTGGCGCGCGGCGCCTGGGTGATTTCCGACCGGTTTACGGATGCCAGCTTTGCCTACCAGGGCGGCGGCCGCGGCATGGACCTGGCCAAGCTGGACGCGCTCGAGCAGTGGGTGCACCCGCACCTGCAGCCTGACCTGACGCTGCTGTTCGATGTGCCACTGGACGTGGCGCGTGCGCGGCTGGACGCCACCCGCACGCTCGACAAGTTCGAACAGGAAAAGACCGATTTCTTTGCCGCCACCCGCAACGAATACCTGCGCCGCGCCGCGCAGTTCCCGCAGCGCTTCCGCCTGGTCGATGCCACCCGCACCATTGCCGAGATCGAGGTGGAGATCACCGGCATCCTCGACGATCTGCTGGCGCAGCGCTAGCCGCAGATCCCGCAGCCCACGCCCACGCCCACGGAGCCAACCATGATCTCCAGCCAGTTCGTGTCGCAGGTAGGATTGCGCGTGTCCGACGTGCCGGGATTCGACCGGTATCCGTTCTCGCTGCCTGCCGTGCGCCATCTAGACGTGCTCGACCTGCATCCGAAGGTGACCTTCATCGTTGGTGAAAACGGCTCCGGTAAATCGACGCTGATGGAGGCGATCGCGGTGTCGTTCGGTTTCAACGCCGAGGGCGGCACGCGCAACTTCGGCTTTGGCACGCGCGCTTCGCATTCGGTCCTGCACCAGTACCTGCGGCTGTCGAAAGGCGTACGGCAACCGAAAGACGGCTTTTTCCTGCGCGCCGAAAGCTTTTTCAACCTGGCCACCGAAATCGAAAAGCTCGATGACGAGCCCTGGGGCGGACCACCGATCATCAATTCCTATGGCGGCAAGTCGTTGCACGAACAATCGCACGGTGAGTCGTTCTTTTCGCTGGTGATGCACCGCTTCGGCGGCGACGGCTTCTACGTGCTGGACGAGCCGGAAGCAGCGCTCTCTCCGCAGCGCCAGCTCTCGCTGCTGACCCGCATCCACGACCTGGTGAAAGACCGCTCCCAGTTCGTGATCACCACCCACTCGCCGATCCTGATGGCGTACCCGGACGCCGTGATCTACCAGTGCACCGGTACCGGCATTCGCCAGGTCACGTACGAGGAGACCGAGCACTTTCAGGTCATGCATGATTTCGTGGTCAATCCGAAGCGGATGCTGGATATTTTGCTGGATTAGGAGCGCCTTAAAAAGCCTTATTGGGCCTGTGGGCAGCATCCCACAATGAGCATGCAGAGGAAATAATATCGTGTCAATCCCGCAAAAAGGAAGTCGTCGGATTGTTATAGATTCCACGGCATATCGGTGGATGGTAAGGCCGCGTCCGACGTACTCCCAAGCATTAGCGCAACAAAATATGAGCTTTGCCGTTGAATTGGAGCACGGAGCTCGAACGACCCTGCTGGTTTGTCTGGATTCGGCACGTCCAGACAATTGGATGTGTGCTGAAGCTAGCATTGTTTCCCCCGCTATCGTTGAGAGGGCTGTACGGAGAGCCTTGGCTCTGGGCTGGTGTCCCGCCGCGCCGGGTAGTACATTTCAGCTGACAATGTCGAATGAGCAGCGATTGCCTGTACGGTTAGGTTGAATATGACAGTTGTAGAACAGGGCTTAGCGATAGGCTTGTAGCGCACCACGGCGCCAGTGACAGCATTGACGGTGACGATGCCGGTCGATTCGCTGCCGGAGAAGCCCACCTTGTGCTCGTACGTGGTGCCGACGAAATATGGCACGCCGTCATCATCGATTTCCGGCTCGAAATCGATCAGGCCCACCGTGGCCCGGCCCGACAGGTAGGCGTGGCGCTCGACGTGGTCACCGAAATAGGCTGACAGCAGGTAGCGCAGCCCGAGCGGCTTGCCATTGAGTTCCATCACCAGTTGCACGTCCGCCGATCGTGCGCGTGGACGGTCAGGTAGCCGGGCGTGCCGCCGTCGGCAAACCATTTGAAGAAACCGCTATGCTCGAAAAGGGCCACCCACACCAGCTTGTCGCGCACCAGTTGTTTGACCGGCCGGCCCCACCCGCACTTGCGACCCAAGCGAGGCGATGTCGGACAGTCGCTTCTGCATCGCCTGCAAAGCCCTGCCCTCCGACACCAGCGGCGCCTGGTCGATATCGATCGGCGGCAGGGCGTCGTGGAAACTGGCCGTAAGGCGCTGGGCGGTGGATGCCGGAATCGATGCATAGAACACCATTTTGCCCATGAGAAAGTAAGAAAGAGAAAGTAAGCAAACGGCGCCCGGTGGCGTACAATCGCTCACCCGCGCGGAGTATCTTTACTTTGCTTATGCGCATGATTTAAAACACAATACCAAGAATGAGCGATTCCATTTATCCCTGGCAGCAAGAATCCTGGCAACAATTGCAGCAGTTGCGCCAGCGCCTGCCGCACGCGATCCTGTTCCATGGCGCGGCCGGCATCGGCAAGGCCGACTTTATCGAGCGCTTCGCCCAGGGGCTGCTGTGCGAGGCCGTGCGCGCCGACGGTCATGCCTGTGGCCAGTGCGCGTCATGCGGCTGGTTCGCCCAGCACAATCACCCCGATTACCGCCGCGTGCGGCCTGAAGCGCTCGAAGACGAGCCGCCCGAGGGCGAGGAAGGGGAGGGCGATGGCGGCAAAAAGGCGGCCAAGTCCACCAAGACGCCATCGAAAGAAATCAAGATCGAGCAGATCCGCAACCTGGCCGATTTCATGAATGTTTCCACCCACCGCGCCGGCCTGCGCGTGGTGGTGCTGTATCCGGCCGAGGCGCTGAATATGCCGGCGTCCAACGCCTTGCTGAAAACCCTGGAGGAACCGCCAGCGGGCACCGTGTTCCTGCTGGCATCCAACAGTCTCGATCGCCTGCTGCCCACCATCCTGTCGCGCTGCCGCAAATTTGCCATGCCGATGCCGTCGCACGACCAGGCGCTGGCCTGGCTCAAGCAGCAAAACGTCGCGGACGCCGACAGCTGGCTGCGCGAGCAGGGCGGGGCGCCGCTGGCGGCCTTGGCCCAGGCCGAATCAGGCAACCGCGACGACCTGGAAACCCTGCTGCAACTGCTGGCCCGCCCCAGCGTGGAAGGCGCCCTGAAAGTGGCCGACAAGCTGCAAAAAGTGCCGCTCACGGCGCAGGTGTCATGGTTGCAGCGGTGGCTGTATGATGTGTGTGCGCTCAAGCTGGCGGGCAACGTGCGTTACTATCCACGCTATCAGCGCGAATTGGGCAGCCTGGCCGATAAAATTCACATCAGCCGGCTGCTGGCGGTGATCAAGGGCGTCAACGACCGCCGCGCCACGTCGGACCACCCGCTGTCGCCGAAGCTGTTTTTGGAGGATATGTTGCTCGACTATACCGCCGCCTGCAGCCACTGAGAGATCGACCATGCCCGCTGACAGCCACTTCGATTCCACCGCCGCCCCGGGCTTGCCCGGCCGGCCGACGGTGCTGTCGCTGGCGATCCGCGAGAAGGCGGCGCTGTATGCCGCGTACATGCCGTTCCTCAAGCACGGCGGCCTGTTCCTCGCCACCAAGCAGCCGTACAAGCTCGGCGACGAGCTGTTCCTGGCGCTGACCCTGATGGACGAGCCCGAAAAATACCAGGTAGCGGGCCGGGTGGCCTGGATCACGCCGGCGGGTGCCCACCACGACAAGGCGCAGGGCGTGGGCATCCACTTCCCGGATGACGAAGGCGGCCAGAAGCTGCGCCAGCGCATCGAGGATATCCTGGGGCCGGCGCTGCGCTCGGCCCGCGCCACGCACACCTTGTAACGCTGCTCGCGGTACAATCGCACCATGTATATCGATTCCCACTGCCACATCAATTTCCCCGAGCTGGCTGCTCGCATGCCCGAGATCCTGGCCAAGATGGCCGACAACGGCGTCACCCACGCCTTGTGCGTGTCGGTGGACCTGCCGGACTTTCCGCAGGTGCTGGCGCTGGCCCACCAGTATCCGCACATCTATGCGTCGGTGGGCGTGCATCCGGACTACGAGGACACGCCCGAACCCACCGTCGAACAACTGGTCGCGCTGGCCGACGATCCGAAGATCATTGCCATCGGCGAGACCGGCCTCGACTATTACCGCCTGGAAGGCGACCTGGAATGGCAGCGCGAGCGCTTTCGCACCCACATCCGGGCGTCGCGCATTACCCGCAAGCCGCTGATCATCCACACCCGCAGCGCCAGTGAAGACACCATCCGCATCCTGCGCGAGGAAGGCGCCGCACCGGAGGCCGGCGGCGTCGCCGGCGTGATGCACTGCTTTACCGAATCGCTGGAAGTGGCGCGCGCCGCCATCGAACTGGGCTTTTATATCTCGTTCTCGGGCATCGTCACATTTAAAAGCGCCAAGGAGTTGCAGGCCGTGGCTTTGGAGGTGCCGCTCGAACGCATGCTGATCGAGACCGATTCGCCGTACCTGGCGCCGGTGCCGTTCCGCGGCCGCACCAACGAGCCGGGCTATGTCGCCCACGTGGGCGAGTACATCGCCAGGCTCAAAGGTATCCCGGTGGAAGAGGTTGCAGCGCAGACGTCGGCCAATTTCTTCAAACTGTTCAACGTCAAAGAGGCCGCCTGATGAAACGCCGTCACTGGCTGTTGGCCAGCGTTGCCTTGATGTTGTCCGGACCGGCGCTGGCAGCAGCATTGCCGCCTGGCGAGGTGGACCTGTTCCGCGCGGTGGAGCAGGACCGCGCCAACAGCGTGAAAAAGTCGCTGGCGGCCGGCGTCAATCCCAATGCACGCGACCTGGGCGGCGAAACGGCGCTGATCGTTGCCATCCGCAACGACGCCAACGCCGCCGCCACGGTCTTGATGGACCAGAAGGGCATCGACCTCGAAGCGAAAGCGCCGAACGGCAACACGGCCCTGATGATGGCTGCGTACCGCAAGAACCAGCCACTGGTGATCGACCTGCTACGGCGCGGCGCCAAGGTCAACCAGTCCGGCTGGACCGCCTTGCACTACGCGGCGGCGGGCGGCAGCGCCGAGATCACCAACTTGCTGCTCGACCACAAGGCGCAGATCGATGCCGAGTCGCCTTCAGGCATGACGCCGCTGATGATGGCCGCACGCGAAGGGCAGGAAGACGCGGTCAAGGTGCTGCTCGTACGCGGGGCCAATGCGACCCTCAAGGATGGCGGCTTTCACCTGACGGCTTCGGACTTCGCGCGCAAGGCCGACAAGCCGTGGATCGCCAAGGCCATCGACGCCCACCTGGCGGCCAAGGGCATCAAACCTCAATAGCCGATGTCGTCGAGGAAGGCGTCGATATAGTTCGAGCTGTCCTCGGGGGCGCTCAAATGCGGGCAATGGCCCACGTTGCTGATCACCTTTACGGTCGAGAGCGGCAGGTGGTCGCGCAGGTAGTCGCCCACCTCGCGCGGCGCCACCAGATCGTCGCTGCATTGCAGGACCAGTGACGGAATGGTCGACTTGACCAGGTCCGCACGGTGGTCGGCGGTAAACGTCACGCGGGCGAAATGGCGGGCGATCTCGGGATCGTTATGCTCGAGGCGCGTGAGCAGTTCGCGCGTGAGCTGCGGCTGGTTTGGCGCGCCCATGATGGCTGGCGCCATGTGCCGGACCCAGGCCAAATAATTGTCGTCGATCAGCTTGAGCAGTTGTTGGATGTCTTCCGCATTGAAACCCCCGACGTAATCGCCATCGTTGATGTAGCAGGGTGACGGCCCCACCATCACCTGCGCGGCGAAACGCTCGGGGCGCTGTATCGAGGCCAGCAGGCCGATCATGGCGCTCACCGAGTGCCCGACAAAAATCACCTTGCCTTTCGCATAGAGTTCGATAATCTCAAGCATGTCTTCGGCATGGCCGTACAGGTCGGCGTATTTATTGCGGTCGTAGGCGGACAGGTCGGAGCCACCGTGGCCGGTCAGGTCCAGCAGGATGATCTTGTAGCGCCGGCTGTATGCCGGGTGGATGAAACGCCACATGGTCTGGTCGCAACCATAGCCATGGACGAACATGATCGTGTGTTCCCCATCGCCGTGACAATGGACGTTGTTGCGTTGCTGCACCGACATGACTATCTCCTTGAAAGCAACACCCAGTATACGGTGAAAGTGCCGACAATAGTGACTAAAAGGTAATTTAGCTGGAATCATACCGATAGATCGAGAATTGGCGGGTAATTCCTGTCCATCTCGTAACATCATGCCGAAGCGAAATTCTTGATAATGAGCCTATCCGCATTGCATCCAGGGACAGTGCGATTCATAGTTTGTTAATAGAAGGAAATCGAGGACATCCATGCTGAACGAACGCGAGATCGAAAGCTGCTATCTGGGGCAATTCATTCCAGTCCACTACCATCACAATATGTTGATGGACCAAAACCGCATGCACGGGTTCAAATCGGCGATCGATTACGCGGTCCGGCCCGGCGCCAAGGTCCTCGAGCTCGGTGGCGGCACCGGCGTGCTGTCGTGGTTTGCGGCAGCCAAGGCTGCCAAAGTGTATTGCGTGGAATTCAACCCGGACATGGTGCGCGAGGCGCGCAAGATGCTGGCGCTCAATCCCAATGGCGAAAAAGTGGAAGTCATTCACGCCGACGCCTTCGAATACCTGCCGCCGGAACCGGTGGACGTGGTGATCTGCGAAATGATCCACGTGGCCATGCTGCGCGAAAAACAGGTGGAAGTGATCGAATCGTTCAAGCGCCGCTACCTGGAACGCTTTGGCGGCCCGCTGCCGGTGTTCCTGCCCGAAGCGGTAATCATGGCAGTGCAGCCGCTGCAGCAGGAATACGATTTCGAAGGCTTTTATGCGCCGATCGTGCAGTTCCAGGAAACCCAGGTGGTGTACCCGGGCACCGTGGAAATGGCCCATCCGGCCGTGTACAGTATCATCGACTTCAGCCAGCCCAACCAGCTGACCTATACGTGGCAGGGCAAGTTCGTAGTCGAGCGCACCGGCGAGATCAATGCCATGCGTTTCGTGACCAAGAATGTGCTGGCCGTGGTGCAGGACCGCGCCACCACCATCGACTGGCTCAACCACTACATGACCTTGCCGTTGGCGCTGCCGGTCAAGGCCCGCGCGGGCGATGTGCTGGAAGTGAGCTTCCAGTACCGCGCCGGCGGTTCGATTCCGTCGCTGCAGGCGTCGCTCAAGGCCGAGCTGGTTTTTGAGGCGGCCACGCAATCCGTGGCACACGCGCCGGCTTTCGCCTAAGTTGCTGCTGTGGACTGGACGGGAACAGCGTATACTTCCGCTTTTATATTTTTAAGTTGAAGAAGATGGAACAGATCGACCAGCGCTACCTCGTCCAGCAAAACAAGATTGCCGACGGCGACACCAAGCCCCCGGTGTTTGCCAAGGTGATGCGCAGCAAGGAAGGCGCCTTCGAGGGCGTCTCGTTCATCAAGTCGAAGGACAAGGCGTCGGTGCTGACCATCGACCAGGCCAACGAGGCGATTGCGTGGTCGGCCAGGAAAAAGCCGAATGCGCACGAGTACGTAACCAAGATCATCTGCGTCGGCCAATAACAGGTCCACAACCAACAGGTCCACAAACAATAGGTCCACGACCCGGTCCATCACCCCGGTCCACCACCCCGGTCCGCCACGCCGTTCATCCTGCCTTTTCCCCGCCTGATCCCCGCCTGGCTGCAACCGGTCGCACCATCGTTGCAGCAAAAACTCCCGGTCACTACAGTATCAGCATCGACACCATTGTGATCCGGGAGTTTTTATATGTTCAGTTTTTTATTATGGCTGTTCCTGCTGCTGGTGTGCTGGCCGCTGGCGCTGCTGGCGCTGGTGCTCTATCCGCTGTGCTGGCTGCTGACGTTGCCGTTTCGCCTGATCGGCATCGGCGTCGAGGGCGTGTTCGAGCTGCTGCGCGCCGTGGTCATGCTGCCGGCGCGCATCCTCGGTGGCGGCGCGCGCCGTTGAGACGACTTAGAAATCCACTTTCACGCCGACGCCGATCGACTTCTGTGCATAGTTGTAGTCGATCAGGCTCTGGCCATAGCCGCTGAAGCCCTGCACATACCCTTTCAGGTTGGCCGCCACCGGGAACGCCCAGCCCACTTGCAGCGCGCCGTGGTTGGTGTGCAGGTTGCGGCGCGCCAGCATCGAGATTTCGTGGCCATCCCATCGGTAGCTGGCAGTGACGTCACCGTGGCCGAGGTAGTCGGTAATGTCGATGTTGTCGTTGTCCGAGCGTGAATTGTCGAGGCGCTTCCACAGGCGGAAGTTGACCGCGAAGTTACCCTTTTCGGCGCCGATCTGGGCGTAAATCCGGTTCCAGCTGCGCGACAGCGTCGAGGTCTGGCCGTTGGACTGGTGCACCATGCCCAGGGTCAGGAAGCGCACATCGACGCCACCGAGGTTGAGCGCCAGCGGCGTGGTCACCATCAGCTCGGGCTGGTAATTGGTTTCGCGGAACGGGCTCGATTCCGACCGGTTGTACGCCTGCCAGAAGCTTTCCTGGGTGTAGCCGAACCACAGATCGACCGGGTAGCCGAACGCCTGCTCGAGCATCTTCATCTTGAAGCTGAGCTGGTACATCAGTTCCACGTGCTGCGCTTCGAGGCCGTCGGGCGAAAATTCCTTGAAAGGCTGGTCGTTATTGCCGCTGCTGTAATTGGCCAGCAGCAGGTAGCTGTCGCGGTGCGGACGGAAATTGAACACGCCGCGCTTGGCCGACCGGTCCAGCTCCCACGACTGCACCATGCGCGAGACCTTGTCTTCGGCAGGGATGGTGGTCAGCTCGGCCACTTTCGGCGGCAAGACGGCTTCCGGTGGGGGCGGCGGGGCGTCGGGCTGGGTACGGGCAGGAGCATCCGCCGCCGCCACTTTTTCCGCCTCGGTGGCCGGGCCGCCGGTGGCCGGCGCGGCGGCTACCTGGCCGCCCGGCGTCTTGCGTGCCAGGCCGTCGTAGCAGGCCAGCCGCGCGCTGGCGTCGCCCAGCACCGAGCAACGTTCGATGCGCAATTCAAGTTCGGGTGTGTCGGTGGCGGCTACCTGGGCCAAAGCGAGGACGGGGGCCATGCCAAAGGATAGGAAAAGGGCGGTTTTCGGTCGGACAGTCATGCAGATATTCCCGGTGAGATGTAAGCTTGCAGTTTAGTCCAGAGACTATATTAATTGCTGTTCGGTACGTCGCACATTTGGAAACAACTTTACTGCTTGAAATATTCTGTGTGCGCCGCACCTGAGACTACCCAAACCAGTTGTGTACGAGGAGCTGTGATGACCCGCAAAACCCCTATCGAGCGCTATCGCAATATCGGCATCAGCGCCCACATCGACGCCGGCAAAACCACCACCACCGAGCGTATCCTGTTTTATACCGGCGTCAATCACAAAATCGGCGAGGTACACAACGGCGCGGCCACCATGGACTGGATGGAGCAGGAGCAGGAACGCGGCATCACCATCACTTCCGCCGCCACCACGGCGTTCTGGAAAGGCATGGCCGGCAACTTTGCCGAGCACCGCATCAACATCATCGATACCCCGGGCCATGTCGACTTCACTATCGAAGTGGAGCGCTCGATGCGCGTGCTCGATGGCGCCGTCATGGTCTATGACGCGGTGGGCGGCGTGCAGCCGCAATCGGAAACCGTGTGGCGCCAGGCCAACAAGTACAAGGTACCGCGCATCGCCTTCGTCAACAAGATGGACCGCGTCGGCGCCGATTTTTTGCGCGTGCGCGAACAGATCGCCAACCGCCTGAAGGGCGCGCCGGTGCCGATCCAGCTGCCACTGGGCGCCGAGGACAATTTTCACGGCGTGATCGACCTGGTAAAAATGCGCGCGATTAACTGGGACGACGAGAGCCTGGGCGTGAAGTTCACGTACGAGGACATCCCGGCCGACTTGCAGGCGCAAGCGCAGGAATGGCGCGACAAGCTGGTGGAAGCGGCGGCCGAGGCCACGCCCGAGCTGCTCGACAAATACCTTGAAGGCGAGCCGCTGACCGAAGACGAGATCAAGACCGGCCTGCGCCTGCGCACCATCCGCAACGAAATCGTGCCGATGCTCGCTGGCAGCGCGTTTAAGAACCGCGGCGTGCAGGCCATGCTCGATGCGGTGATCGAATATCTGCCGTCGCCGGTGGACGTGCCCGCCATTGCAGGCACCGACGAGCAGGACCGGCCGATCGAGCGCCATCCGGCCGACAGCGATCCGTTCTCGGCGCTGGCGTTCAAGATCATGACCGATCCGTTCGTGGGCCAACTGACGTTCTTCCGCGTGTATTCGGGCGTGGTCAATTCGGGCGATACCGTCTATAACCCGACCAAGTCGCAAAAAGAGCGGCTGGGCCGCATCCTGCAAATGCACGCCAACGAGCGCAAGGAGATCAAGGAAGTGTATGCCGGCGATATCGCGGCGGCCGTCGGTCTGAAAGGCGTCACCACCGGTGACACCCTCAGTTCCCCCGACCACGTGATCGTGCTGGAAAAAATGATCTTCCCGGAGCCGGTGATTTCGCAGGCGGTGGAGCCGAAGACCAAGGCCGACCAGGAAAAGATGGGGATTGCCTTGAATCGCCTGGCGCAGGAGGATCCGTCGTTCCGCGTGCATTCGGACGAAGAGTCGGGCCAGACCATCATGTCCGGCATGGGCGAGCTGCACCTGGAAATCCTGGTCGATCGCATGCGCCGCGAATTCGGCGTGGAAGCGACGGTCGGCAAGCCGCAGGTGGCGTATCGCGAGACGATCCAGAAAGCCGTCACGGATGTCGAGGGCAAGTTCGTCAAGCAGTCGGGCGGACGCGGCCAGTACGGCCACGTGGTGCTGGCGCTCGAACCGCTCGAACCCGGTAAAGGCTTCCAGTTCGTCGATGCGATCAAGGGCGGCGTGGTGCCGCGCGAGTTCATTCCGGCGGTCGATAAAGGCGTGCAGGAAACCTTGCGCAGCGGCGTGCTGGCCGGCTACCCGGTGGTCGATGTCAAGGTAACGCTCACCTTCGGCTCGTACCACGACGTCGATTCGAACGAAAACGCGTTCCGCATGGCCGGTTCGATGGCGTTCAAGGAAGGCATGCGCCGGGCCGACCCGGTGCTGCTCGAACCGATGATGCAGGTCGAGGTGGAAACGCCGGAAGAGTTCATGGGCAACGCCATGGGCGACCTGACGTCGCGGCGCGGCATGGTGCAGGGCATGGATGAAATTGCCGGTGGTGGTGGCAAGATCATCCGCGCGCTGGTGCCGCTGGCGGAAATGTTCGGCTACTCGACCACCTTGCGTTCGCTGTCGCAAGGCCGCGCCACCTACACGATGGAGTTCAAGCACTACGCGGCGGTGCCCAAGCACATCCTCGACCAGATCGCCGTGTCGAAGTCCCGCAACTGAGTAACTGCTTAACTAAGCGATCCCCGCGCAAGCGGGGATTTTTTTTACTCGAATACTTTCAACTTCAACTGTATCGACAACGCCCCATACAGCCGATCCTTGTACTTCGGCACCACCGCCACGTTCACGCCCACGCTCTTGTACTCGAAGCTGGCTGTCGGTATCGCGGCCGGGAACCAGCCGCCGTCGCGCATTTTCGGGTAGCCGTTGAACCCGCCGACTACCGCGCCCAGTCGCACCGGCCCGATGCTGAACGGCTGGTAATACACGCCCACGTAATTCGAATATTGCCGGTCGCTGTTATAGAAGCGTCCCACCGTTGCCGATGCCACGGTCGAGAAACGATATTCCGCACCGAGTCCCGGATTGCTGTTGTTGAGCCCCTTGTCGCGATCGAAATGGTAAGAATAAAAGCCGGCATTGAGCCACACCTGCTTGAGCGGCGCGGACTCGATGACCTCGAAGGTATCGGCCACGGCCGCGCCGTGCAGCCCGGCCAGCGCCAGAACGCCGAAAAGAAAACGCAATCGATAGCTCATGTAAGGTTCCATGCGGTGAAAGATTGGCAATTATAGCGATTCCAGGCCCTATAATTGCGCAGCTGAAACTTTAAATCTGAATGCCATGACGCTCTCCACCCGTGTACTCCCCCTGATTCTTGCCGTGCTGCTGGCCGGCTGTTCCGCCGCGATCAAGCAGCGCATCGCCGCCTGCAAGGTCGGCGACTGGCAGCATTTCGGCAAGACCGACGGCGCGGAAGGGGCGCCGCCCAATTTTGCCGAGCGCAAGGATTTTTGCGATGACCACGTCGATGGCGGCAAGTCCGCCACCACCGACGCCGCCGCCCGCTACACCACCGGTTGGCAGCAGGGCAACGCCGAGCTGTGGTCGGGGCTGGGCGCGGCCGATGGCATGCGCGGCGCGCCGCAACAGTTTGCCGCGCGCGCTGCCGCCGAGGACATGCGTAAGCGCAAGACCCCGCCCAACCAGGGCGCTTATGAAGCCGGCTGGCTCAAGGGTAATTCCCTGTACTGGGAAGGGATCGGCAAGCGCGACGGCGTGGCCGGCCAGCCGTTGACCGCGAGGGACGCGGGCCGCAGCCAGGCCGCGCAAGCGGGGATCCGCTTCGACGATGCCGCCTACAGCAACGGCTGGCAGGTGGGCAACCGCCAGTTCTGGCAGGACGCCGGCACCAATGATGCCAGCAACGGCGTGCCTGACAGCGAACTGCAGAAGCGTGCATCGAACGCCCGCAGCCTTGGCGTGCAAGTGCAGGAAGACGTGTACCGCGCCGCCTGGAACGGCGAGATCATCAATTACTGGCGCAACCTCGGCGCGCGCGATGCGGTGACCGGTTCCGAATTCGGCGTGCGCGGCCGCGAAGCGCGGCAAAAGGGCCTGAAGATTTTCGAAGCCGAGTACCGGCAGGCGTGGGAAAAGCGCCTGATGGAATACTGGGAGCAGGCGGGCAGGGAAGACGGCTACGGCAAACCGTTCCTGCTGGAAGAACGCATTGCCAATGCCCGCCGCGACGGCGTGTTCGCCATTCCCGACACCCGCTCCATCTACACCCGCGCCTGGGAAGCGGAGAACGCCCGCTACTGCGTGCCGGAAAACGCCTTCGAGCACGGCCGCGCCAATCGCAGCATGGCGATCGAAGTCTGCGGCCCGCCGCTGCGCGACAAGCTCAAACACGCGTACTTCAGCGGCCAGGACTTCGCCAGCGCCGAAGTGCGGCAACACCAGGCAGTCGAAGACGCGCGCCAGCTCGAAGCGCGGATCTACGACGGCCGCAAGCGCCTCGACCGCCTGGACCGCGACATCCGCAACAACCAGCCGACCAAGG
This sequence comes from Duganella zoogloeoides, assembly GCF_034479515.1. Classification (NCBI taxonomy): domain Bacteria; kingdom Pseudomonadati; phylum Pseudomonadota; class Betaproteobacteria; order Burkholderiales; family Oxalobacteraceae; genus Duganella; species Duganella zoogloeoides. Next base: position 2,923,302 of record NZ_CP140152.1, on the reverse strand, counting down.
AGAAACCGGCCACCGACGAATCGGACAAGCAGAACCGCCGCCGCGAACAGGAGCGGCGCGAACTGGTGGACCACCTGCGCCGCCTGGAACGCCAGCTCGACGACGCCCGCTTGTGGCTCGACCAGAACGACCTGCACATGCAACGCCTGCGCCGCAATATCTATTAAACAGTAACGATTTGCATTATCATTTGCGATTCTCTTGCGTGAATGTTATTTAACGATGAAAACCATTAATGTCCGGCGCTGGGCCTGGGTCCACAAGTGGAGCAGCCTGGTGTGTACGGTGTTCATGCTGCTGCTGTGTATCACCGGGCTGCCGCTGATCTACCACCACGAGATCGACCACCTGCTCGGCAACGCCATCGAGGCGCCGGTCATGCCGGCGGCGACGCCCAAGGCCAGCCTCGATGATGTGATCGCCGCCGGCAAGGCCTTGTATCCGAACAAGGTCATGATGTATATGTCGCAGGAGGCCGACGAGCGCGAGATCTGGTACCTGACCATGGGCGATACACCGACGTCGGAACAGTTCAAGTCGATCGCGGTCGATGCCCGCACCGCCACGGTATTGGGCGAGCCCAGCTTCGAGGGTACGTTTCTCGGCGTGATGTTTCACCTGCACGTGGACCTGTACGCGGGCCTGTGGGGCAAGCTGTTTCTCGGTTTCATGGGGCTGCTGCTGATCGTGGCCATCATCTCGGGCGTGGTGCTGTACGCGCCGTTCATGCGCAAGCTGCATTTCGGCGAGGTGCGGCGCACCCGTGGCCCGCGCGTCAAATGGCTGGACCTGCACAATATGCTGGGCATTGTCACGCTCACCTGGCTGTTCGTGGTGGGCGCCACCGGCATGATCAATACCTGGGCCGACCTGCTGGTGAAGTACTACCAGTACACCGAGGTGGCCGCCATGATTGCGCCCTACCAGGGCATGCCCACGCCAAGCAAGCTGGGCTCGATGGAAACGGCGATGGCCAACGCCACCGCTGCCGAACCGGCAATGCAGGTCGGCTTCGTGGCGTTCCCCGGCACCGCGTTCTCCAGTCCGCACCATTACGGCATCTTCATGCATGGCGACCAGCCGCTGACGTCGCGCCTGTATAAGCCAGTGCTGGTCGATGCGCAAACCAGCGAGATCACCGACCGCCGCGAACTGCCGTGGTACCTGACCGCCTTGCTGGTCTCGCAGCCGCTGCACTTCGGCGATTACGGCGGCGGCTGGCTGCAGTTCCTGTGGGCGATGCTCGATATCGCCGCCATCATTGTGCTCGGCAGCGGGATTTACCTGTGGCTCAAGCGCGGCGTCCAGACCATCAGCCCGGGAGAACCGTCATGACCGACCATTTCAGACGCCTGTGGGGCGGCCCGCTGGTGATGGCCGTGCTGACCGTGATCGGCCTGCTGTCGGCGCTGCTGGGCGACGGCTTCTGGGACTACCTGTCCGCCGTCGCGCTGGGCATACCGGTACTGGCTTGCGCCTGGTTCGGCTGGCGCCGGCGTTAGCGACTGCCGGGCATGCGCCGGGTTCTGCTGGCGCCGACGTCAGCCGATGCCCGGCAAGCGCCTGGTTTGATTGCCTCAGGTGTCAGCGGCCGCCCGGCATCCTGGCGGGGGCTGTCCCCGCACCGGCATTCGACCCGGCTGCGGGCCGCGCCCCGGGATTGGCGCCACCGGCCCGGCGTGGTGGGGGCGTGGCGCCGCCGAAGCGGTAGCGCATGCCCAGGTACATAACGCGGCCGTCGTAGCGCCGCAGCGAGTTTTCCTTGAGCGTGCTGGTGTCGCTCATGAACGCCATCTTGTTGCCATTGAAGGCATCCTGTATGTCGAGCAGCAGGTCGAGGCGCGGCGTGTACGCGTGGCGCACGGTGAAGTTGAAGGTGGTGGTCGGTTCGCGGTAGCCCTGGCCCACCAGGGTGCGCCCCTGGGCATTGAGCATCGACTGCACGGTGGTCTGCGGCGTGAACTGGTAGCTCAATCGTACGCGTCCGCTCAGCGAATTGGTGGCGCGCCGGTTGCTTTGCCCGGTTTCGTCGAGGATGCGCTGCTCGCTGCGCGCCAGGTTGCCGCTGGCATTGAGCGTGAGCGTTGGCATCAGCTTGCCGCTGAGGCTGAATTCGAGGCCGCTGGCGGCAGAGCCGGGACCGTTGTCGCTGGTGGACAGCAGCACCGACTGGTTGATGAAGTAGCGGCGCGACAAAATGGCGTCGCTGTCCTTGCGGTAGTAGCCGCGTACATTGGCGTCCATGCCGAACAAACGGCTTTCGTAGCCCAGCTCGAACGAGTTGGTGCGCGTCGGTTTCAACTTCGTGTTCCCCGACCGCACATTGAATTCATCGAGATAGATCACGAACGGGTTCAGCTCGTAGTCGCCGGGTCGGCGCAGGCGATTGGCATAGGCAAAGCGCAGGTTGCTCTCGCTCGAGACCTTGTAGGTGGCGAACAGGCTCGGGATGTAGTTAACATAGCTGTTGTTGGCGCGCACGCCGGTAGTGACCTGGTTGATGTCGAGGTCGGTGTGCTCGACGCGCAAGCCGCCCATCGCGCCCCAGCGATCGTTCAACCGCGTCTGCCAGGTGCCGTACAGCGCGACGATGGTCTCGTCGAGCTGGAAGCGGTTGGTGCGCGTGCTGCTGACGGTTTCCACCTGGCTTTGCGGATTGATGTCGAAGTAACGGGCATCGATATCGTTGTGGGTGCTGACCGCCTTGAAGCCGGCCTTGACCATCGACTGGCCCACCGGGCGCTCGTAGTCGGCGGTGAAGTCGGCCACGCGCTTGTCGTTCAGGTTGGCCTGGCGCGCCTGGGCGTCGAGCCGGCCCGGCGGCCGCACGCTGTAGGTATTGGCGTAGGCGCTGTTGCTGCTGTTGTCCGCGCCGGACACGCGCAGGTCGAGTTTGAGCAGCTCGCCGTCGATATCGCCCTTGTGATCGAGCCGTCCGCCCCAGCTGTAGCCGGTGTTGTCGCCGCTGCGCCGGCTGCTGCGGCTGTAATCGCTGGTGACGACCGGGCGGCTGTCGGTGAGCACATACGAGTCAATGCCGCGATTGTCGTTGCTGCGCGCATTGTACGAGGCGCTTGCCTGCAGCGTGTCGCGCGCGTTCAGGTTGTAGGTCACTGCGCCGTTGATGCCGGCCGAGTCGTTGAGCCCCTCCTGGCGCGCGCGCTGCACCGTGTGCGAACGCTCGCCGGTGAATGGCGAAATGCGGTCGCGCACGATGTCGCCGGTGCTGTTACGGCCATCGTGGCGCACGTTGATGCTGCCCTGGACGCCCCATGGACCTTCGTTATAGGTGCCCGAGGCCGAGCTGTTGTACCGGCCGCCAGTACCGCCGTTAGCGCCCACCGAGGCCATGCCGCCCGGCTTGCGGTTGCGCCGCGTGACCAGGTTGAGGATCGGGCCGCCGCCGCCATCGGTGCCAAACTGGGCGCCGGGATTGTTGATCACCTCGATCGACTCCACGCTGTCGGCCATCATGGCGGCAAGGTTGGCGCCCCGGCTCTCGCCCTGCAACATCGCCGACGGCTTGCCATCGACCATGATCTGCACATTGGTGCTGCCGCGCAGCGTGACCGTGCCATCCGGATCGACCGCCACCGACGGCACCTTGTTGAGCGCATCGGCCACCGACGCATTGCTGGCGGCGGCATCGTCCTTGACGTCATAGACCTGGCGGTCGATGCGGTTGGTGGGGCGTTCGGCCGAGACCGTGACCGACGCTATGCCGGCGGCGGCGTCGGCTTCCGGTTCGGGCGGGTCGGCTTTGACTGTTTTCTCCTCTTTGTCCGCAGGTGCCGTATTTGGCACAGCGGCGGCGGCAGGCAACGCACCACGCACGGTCGTCGGACCGGCAGCAGGCAACGCCCCACGCGCGGCCGCAGGGAGGTCGCCAGGCCCGGCCGCAATGGGGGAAACTTGCGCAGAGGCCGAGGCGCTGGCGCACAGCAGTACCACGTTCGAGGCGCGGCGGATGGAATAGTTGATGGAAGGCATGACGCATACTAGCGCCTGCCCAAGCTGCCGAGTGCGCAACCGGCTGACAGTTTGTCGCTAGCACGCCGCAAGCAAGTATTGCCGCAGCGCAGCAATTTCGATTGCGTTTTTTGCACTATTGGTTATGATGGACGTTGATATCGCACAGGAGCAACGATGACTGTTACGCAAATTCCTCATCCGAACTACGACCGCCTGATCGACGCCGCCCGCAAATCGGGCCACGTCACGGTCGCCGTGGCCCACCCGTGCGACCGCAGCGCGCTCGAAGGCGTGCTCGACGCCACCCGGCTCGGGCTGATCGCACCGATCCTGGTCGGACCTGCGGCGCGCATCCGCCAGGTGGCCGACGAGGCTGGCCTCGACATCGCCGGCCTGCCCATCGAAGACACGCCGCACAGCCACGCCTCGGCCGCGCGCGCGGTGGAGCTGGTGCACGAGGGCCGCGCGGCCGTGCTCATGAAAGGCAGCCTGCACACCGACGAATTGATGGGCGCCGTGGTGGCCACGGCCACCGGCCTGCGCACGGCGCGCCGATTGAGCCACTGCTTCGTCATGGACGTACCGGGCCGGTCCGACCCGCTGATCATCACCGACGCCGCCGTCAACATCGTGCCCACGCTGACCGACAAGGTCGATATCGTGCAGAACGCCATCGACCTGGCCCACGTGCTGCGCTTCGACCCGGTACTGGTCGCCATCCTGGCGGCGGTGGAGACGGTCAGCGCCAAGATGCCTTCGACCATCGACGCTGCCGCGCTGTGCAAGATGGCCGACCGCGGCCAGATCACCGGCGCCATCCTCGACGGCCCGCTGGCCATGGACAACGCCATCGACCCGCACGCCGCCGCCATCAAGCACCTGGTCTCGCCGGTGGCGGGGCGGGCCAACGTGCTGGTCGCACCCGACCTGGAAGCCGGCAACATGCTGGCCAAGAGCCTGAGCTTCATGGCGGGCGCGGCGGCCGCCGGCATCGTCCTGGGCGCGCGCGTGCCGATCGTGCTCACCAGCCGCGCCGACACGGTGTCCGCGCGCCTGGCCTCGTGCGCGGTGGCGGTGCTGGTGGCCCACGACCGGCTGCGCAGCGCCAACGTGGTGGCCTGAACGATGAATTCCACGGACAGCATCGTCGTCATCAACGCCGGCTCGTCGAGCATCAAGTTCTCGCTCTACGATGGCGCCGCGCTCGAACTGGCCATGCGCGGCAAGATCGAGAACCTGTACGCGGGCGTGACCCGTTTCGTGGCGCAGGACGCCGCCGGCGCCGTCATCGACGAACACCGCTGGAGCGGCGGCGCGATCGACCACGCGGCGGGCATGCGCTTCCTGATCGACTTCGCGCAGTCGCACCTGGCCGGGCGGCGCGTGGTGGCCGTGGGTCACCGCATCGTCCACGGCGGTGTCGATTACAGCGGGCCGCAACTGCTGGACGCCGGCGTACTGGCGCAGCTCGATACCCTGGTGCCGCTGGCGCCGCTGCACCTGCCACACAACCTGGCCCCGGTACGCTCGATGTTCGCCATGGCGCCGCAGGTTCCGCAAGTGGGCTGCTTCGACACCGCCTTCCACACCGGCCAGCCGGCCGCAGCGCAGGCGTTTGCGCTGCCGGCCCGCATCACCGACCTCGGTATTCGCCGTTACGGCTTCCACGGCCTGTCGTACGAATACATTGCCGCCACGCTGCCGCAGGCCGATCCGCACCTGGCCAACGCCAAGGTGGTGGCCGCGCACCTGGGCAACGGCGCCAGCATGTGCGCCATGCGCGGCGGGTGCAGCGTGGCCAGCACCATGGGTTTTACCGCCGTCGATGGCCTGCCGATGGGCACGCGCTGCGGCGCGCTTGATCCCGGCGTGGTGCTTTACCTGATCGAAGAATTGGGCATGGATGTGGCGGCGGTACAAAAACTGCTGTACCAGGAGTCGGGCTTGCTGGGTGTGTCCGGCCTGTCGTCGGACATGCGCACGCTGGAACAAAGCGGCGATCCGCGCGCACAGGCGGCCATCGCGCTGCTGGTCTACCGCATCGGGCGCGAGCTCGGTTCGCTGGCCGCCGCCCTGGGCGGCCTCGACGCGCTGGTGTTCTCGGGCGGCATCGGCGAGAACAGCACGGCGCTACGCGCAGCGGTCTGCCGCGATGCTGCCTGGCTCGGCGTGCAGCTCGACGCCGCCGCCAACCACCGCAGTGGCGACGGCGTACGCCGCGTCAGCACCGCCGGCAGTCGCGTGCCCGTGTGGGTGGTGCCCGCCAACGAGGAACTGATGATCGCCCGCCACACCCTTGACATCCTGGAGCAGCAATGAATACCGAAACCGTTTATCCGATATTGGCCGGCAAGCGCGCGCTCGTCGTTGGCGTGGCCAACGAGCACTCGATCGCCTGGGGCTGCGCGCTGGCGTTCCGCAAGCTCGGTGCGGACGTGGTGCTGACGTATCTGAACGAGAAGGCGTATCCGCACGTGGCGCCGCTGGCCGCGGAGATCGACGCCCAGCTGCTGCCGCTCGACGTTACCCAGCCGGGTCAGCTGGAAGCGCTGTTTGCTGCACTGGCAGGCCAGGGGCCACTCGACATCGTGGTCCACTCGATCGCTTTTGCACCGAAGGCCGACCTGCAGGGCGGTCTGCTCGATTGTTCGCTCGACGGCTTCCTGCAGGCGATGGACGTGTCGTGCCATTCGTTCGTGCGCATGGCAAAACTGGCCGCGCCGCTGATGACCGGGGGCGGCACCTTGTTCGCCATGAGCTACCACGGCGCCAACAAGGTGGTCCCCAACTACAACGTGATGGGCCCGGTAAAGGCGGCGCTGGAGGCGGCATGCCGCTATCTCGCTTACGAGCTGGGACCGCAGGCGATCCGGGTCCACGCGATTTCGCCGGGGCCGCTGCAAACCCGGGCCGCATCGGGCCTGAAGGACTTCGACCGCCTGCTCAACGATGCGGTGGAACGCGCGCCGATCGGCGAACTGGTGGACATTGTCGATGTGGGCAACACCTGCGCCTATCTCGCATCGCCGTATGCGCACCGGCTTACCGGCAGCACGGTCTATGTGGACAGTGGCCTCAACATCGTCGCCTAACTATCAAGGAGTTTTACCGTGCAAATCATCTTGTCGGGCCTGCACTGCGATGCCTGTGAAACCAGCGTGACCGAAGGGCTGTCGCGCTTCCTGCACGTCAAGCACGTGCGCATGGTGCGCGAAGGAATAGAAGACAACCCCTGGGCGCTGATCGAGGTGGCCGATTCCTACGAGCGGGTATGGAACGTGTGCAACCAGCTGCGCGGCGTGTTCCATCGCGGTAAAGTCATCAAGCTGTACATCCCGCTGCACCAGGACGATGTCTATCACGACCTGGAACCGCACCAGCGCCTCGATATCCTTTAAGGGCGGCCGATCAGCAGGTACAGCGCGGTCTTGTTGCGCGACGTGCGCCCGGCGCCCAGGTAGAACGGTCCCAGCGGCGTATCGACGGCAAAGTACAGCGCATTGCTGCGCACCGTCTGCTCGCCGTCGATCGCGTCGAACGTGCCGCCCATGCGGCCCAGTTCGGCCGACAGGCCCAGGTAAGCGCCGTCGAGCAGGCCGGGACCGGAGATGCGGTAGTTGTAAATCAGGCTGCCATAGTGCAGGCTGTTGCCCACCAGTTCTCCCGTGCGGTAGCCCGATAATTTGAGGAAGCCGCCGAACGGGATCAGTTCGTGGTCGGGCAAGGGGCGGCCACCCATGCGGCGCTGCACTTCCACGTTGGCCTGCACCGAATGCGCGCCCGTGGCGACGGCTGCGCGGCCCGACAACGCCAGCTTGTTGTAATTGCTGTCGGCGCCCAGCGCCGTGCGCGACGAATACACCTGGGCATCTGCCTTGACGCCGGACCGGGGGAACCACAGGTGGTCGAGTGTGTCGGCGGACAGCCGCAGGCGCAAAGCGCCCAGGTTGGCGCGCGGGTACACGATCGATGGCGGCAGCACGCTGGTGTCGGGCAGCAGCCTGACGTGGCCGCGCACCACGCCGATGCGGGCTTCGCCCCACTGCGCCAGCGGCACCCCCAGGTCGATGCCGCCGGTGATGGCCTCGCGCCGGTAGCGCAGCAGGCGCTGGCCCTGCGAGTACACGTCGAGCGGGGTGCGCTCGCCGCCCAGGTAGGCGCTGGCAAACAGCCGCTGGGCGGGCGTGAGCGGTTGCAGCCACTCCGTGCTCAGGCGGTCGGTGTGGCCGATTTCCAGTTCGTTGCGCCACTCGCCTCCCAGCGCGTTGAGCCAGGTCCAGCGGTGCGAAGCGCGCAGCGAGAAGAACGAGTCGCCCTCGAAATCGGTGGAGACGCCCAGGCCCAGCCGGAGGTATTGCGGCCCCCATGATTTTTCGGTCACCGTGGTGGTCAGTGCGTGGCTGCCGTCGGGCAGCAGCGTGACCGCATAGCTCACATGTTCGAAGTCGCCCTTGCCGTACAGTCGGCGCATGTCGCGGTCGGCCCGGGCCGGATCGAACAACTGGCCGGCGCGGGTTTCCTGCATCGCGGCCAGCGAGTCGGCCGGGACGCGCCGGGCGCCCGCCACGCGCACCTCCTTGAGCAGCACGCCCTTGAGCGGCGGCGCGCCGTGGCGGTGCTGCGCCAGCAATGCATAATCGCGTTCGGCTACCGCGTAGCGTTGCAGGGCAGGGGCCGCAGCCTGGCCGGCCGCCAGGCCTTGCGCCTCGGCCTCGCGCAGCATGTCGAAGTTCGCCGCCTGGATCGCTGCCAGGTTCGGCGTGATCAGCACATCGCGGTCGCCGAGCTGCGCCAGCGAGACGCGCACATTCGTGTTGGTGAGCAGCCGCGTCATCTGGTCCGACATCGAGAGCACCGACTTGATCTCGTCGCGGCGCAGCAGCGGCGTGCCGATGTTGACGGCGATGACCACGTCGGCGCCCAGGGCGCGCGCCACATCGACCGGCAGGTTGCGTGCCACGCCGCCATCGACCAGCAGGCGACCGTCGATCTCCACCGGGTTGATCACCGCCGGAATGGCCATGCTGGCGCGGATCGCCTGCGCCAGGTTGCCGCTGGCCAGCACCACCATCTGGCCGTCGCTGACATCGGTGGCAATGGCACGGAACGGAATCGGCAGGTGATCGAAATTGGTGGTGGACTGGCGTGCAGTCAGCCGCCGCAGCACGGCTTCGAGCGCCACGCCCGACACGGCGCCCTTCGGCAGGGCCAGCCCCTGCGGACCGATGCCGATTTCCGGTCCGACGTAGCTGCCGCTATTGTCGGCCTTGCGGGTAACCGAGAGGTCGCGCCGGTCGACGTCGTGGAACAGGTTGGCGGTGCTGAGCGTTTGCATTTCGCGCTCGATGTCCGCCAGCGGCATGCCGCTGGCATATGCCGCACCAACGATGGCGCCGGCGCTGGTGCCCACGATGATGTCGATCGGGATGCGCTGCTGTTCCAGCGCCTTGAGTACGCCGAGGTGGGCGCCGCCGCGCGCGCCGCCACCGGAAAGCACCAGCGCGATGCGGGGCCGCTCGGCTGCCTGCAGCAGCGGGGCAGCGAGCGAGAATATGAGCAGAACAAGGGGTAGGCGCATGCGCCGACTCTAGCATGCAGTTATCGTTCGGGCAATATGCGCGCCAGCGCGAGGTTCATCGCGCGTCAGCTCTTTTCCTGCAAGCGCGCCAAAAAGCCGTGAATCTGCGACACCACGGCCGCGCCTTCGCCCACGGCCGCCGCTACCCGCTTGGTGGAATCGGCGCGCACGTCGCCGATGGCAAATACTCCGGGCACGCTGGTTTCCAGGCTGGCGACGGGGCGGTCGCGGCCCCGTTCATGCGAGCGATCACCGCTTTGATCATTATTGTGATCATGTCGCGCCAGCGCGTCATGCCCGGTCAAAATAAACCCGTTGTCATCGACCGCCACGCCGCAGTCGTCGAGCCAGCCGGTGTTGGGATCGGCGCCGATGAACAGGAACACGCGGTTGATGGCGTAATCGTGTTCAGCGTCTTGCTGCCGGTCGCGCACCTTGACCCGGGTCAGGCCCTCGTCGTCGTTGCCGTCGAGTTCCACGATTTCGGACTGCGTGTGCAGCACGATGTTGGGCGTGGCGGCAATGCGCTCGATCAGGTAGGTGGACATGGTATCGACCAGGCTGTCGCGGCGGATCAGCATGTGCACGCGGGCTGCGTGCGCCGACAGGTACACGGCGGCCTGGCCGGCCGAATTGCCGCCGCCGACCAGGATCACTTCGGCATCGGCGCATAAGCCGGCTTCGAGCGGCGAGGCCCAGTAGTACACGCCCTTGCCTTCGAAGCGCGACAGGTTGGCCAGGGCTGGGCGGCGGTAGCGCGCACCGCACGCCACCACCACGCTGCGCGCGCGCAGCCGTTGCAGGCTGCCGCACATTTCCACTTCCAGCGGCCGGACGTCGCACAGCAGCCGGCCAGCCGGCGCCGGTATCGCCATCTCCACGCCGAATTTTTTCGATTGCACGTAGGCGCGACCGGCCAGCGCGCGGCCCGAAATGCCGGTGGGGAAGCCCAGGTAGTTTTCGATGCGCGCGCTGGCGGCGGCCTGGCCGCCATAGGCGCGGGTTTCCAGGGCCAGTACCGACAACCCCTCCGACGCCGCATACACGGCAGTGGCCAGGCCGGCCGGACCGGCGCCCACCACGATCACATCCCATACCTGGTCGGAGTCGAGCGCGGGCAGGGTGCCCAGGCGCCGTCCCAGTTCGACGATGGTCGGATTTTTCTGCACGCTGCCATCGGGGAACACCACCAGCGGCCAGTCGTTGGCCTGCGGGTTGTGGCGTGCGCACAACGCCCGTGCCTGCTCAGTGGCCTGCGGGTCGAGCACCTTGTGCGGCTGGCCATTGCTGGCAAGCCAGCCGCGCAGAGCGTGCATTTGGGAATTATTGTTGGGTGATAGCAACACCGGTCCGCACGCCGCACTTTCCATCAATTCGACGCGCCGCAATATGAAAGCGCGCACGATCCGTTCGCCCAGTTCGGCCTCCGCCACCAGCAGTGCGCGCAGCGCGACTGTGGTGAGCACCAGCACTTCCACCCGGCCCACGGCATGGCCGTTGACCAGCGTGGGCGCATCGGACAACTGGCTCATTTCGCCGGCAAATTCGCCGGCGCCGTGCTCGGTGACAAGCGAGCTGTTACCGAGGCCGTCATAGCGGCTGATGCGGATTCTGCCGTGCACCACCACCATCAAACCGAACTTGCTGCGACCGGCTTCGAACAGCATGGCGCCGTCGTCGAACGCGGCGCGCACGCCGAAGCGTTCCATGCGTTTGAGTTCCGCCGGCGCGATGGTGGGCAGCGCTTGAGCGGTGCGTGATTGGAAGGTGTCGGGGAGTGTCATTGCGCCAGTGTAGCGCGGTTTTATGGTGCGTTGCCAGATGCGAAAGTGGGAGAGTCGGTCGCTCGATGGTGACAATCAGTGATCATCATTTTGATTCTTTGAGCGTTTCATGATTTTTATCCGCAAGTGACAACTAGAATGCGATCACAAGCTGATCATAAAACCAAGGCCACCCGAGGGCCATGACACAAATGGAGACCATAGTGACTCATCAGTACCAAGCCTCTCACAGCAATACCACCCGCCGCGTGATCGTCAGCGCCGTTGCTTCCGCACTGGCCACCCTCATGGCTGGCAATGCCGCCATGGCGCAAACCGCCGACGCTGCCGCTACTGCCGCCACTGCCGACAACGCGCAGGCTGCGCGTTCGCCGTCCGACGTCGCCCCGACCAACGTGGTGACCGTGGTCGGTACCCGCAAATCGGTGGCCTCGGCAATCGACCGCAAGATCCGCAACGCCACCATCTCCGATTCGCTGGTGGCCGAAGACATCAATCAATTCCCTGACAAAAACGTGGGCGAGGCGCTGTCGCGCATCACCGGCGTGCAGCTGACCCGCGACTTCGGCGAGGGCTCGCAAATCTCGATCCGCGGCGTTGAGCCCGACCTGAACCGCGTGGAAGTGAACGGCATGTCGGTGCTGGGCACCAACGGCAACGCCGGTCGCGGCGCCGAGCTGCGCGAACTGGCGTCCGAACTGATTGGTTCGATCGACGTGTACAAGGGCAGCACCGCCGACCTGACCGAAGGCGGCGTGGGCGGCACCGTGGTGATCACCACACGCAAGCCGCTCGACTTCAAGAAATTCACGGTCGCCAGCTCGCTGGCCGCCGAGCACTCGACCAGCCGTGGCGGCGTGCAGCCGCGCGGCAGCCTGTTGATCGCCGACCAGTACCTCGATGGCAAACTGGGGGTGATGGCCAACATCGTCTACGACGATGTGCGCACCCGTAACGATTACTCGCGCAACACCACCTGGCGCTTCCTGCGCGACTGGGATTTCTCGCCTGAGAAAACCGTCAATTCGCTCGATCCGGCAGTCGCTGCCGTCGGTTCCGCCGCTGGTTGCGCCACCGCTGCCGGTTTGACCGCTGCCCAGAAAACCGCGTGCAGCCAGCAATGGTACGACTACTCGCCAGGCACGCCGCGCTACGGCATCTGGACCCGCGACCACAAGCGTTCGTCGGTCGAGCTGACCGCGCAGTACAAGGTCAGCAACGAAATGAAAGCGTTCGTCAGCTACCAGGGCAACCGCCAGGACCAGCGCCTGAATGATCGTAACTTCGGCACCGATTTTTCCAACGTCAACCGCCTGGCCAATGCCGGCCGCGCACCGGTGTACGCCGCCAACGGCACCACCACCACGGCCGGTACCTGCCTGCCGGCATCGACCACCACCACGCCAGCCGGCGTGACCGTGGAAAACCACTACGTCACCGGTTACACCGTCGGCAGCTGCAACTACGTGGCAGGCCAGGGCGGCCAGGGCGCCTTCAGCACCTCGGCGCGCGACTTCAAGCTCAAGATCGATTCCAACTACGCTACCACCGGTTTCAACTACAAGGATGGTCCGCTGGAAGTAGACGGCCTGGCCGGACGTTCGCGTTCGACCTATCACAACGAGACCAACAGCATCGTCCTGACGCAGAACGCGCCGGGCCTGAAAGTGTCGCTCGATTCGCAAGGCTTGCCGCACTTCGACTTCCCGGCCGGTTACTCGCCGGACGATGCCAGCTCGTACGTGAAGGCCGAACTGCAATACCGTCCTTACGAAACCAAGAACGCCGAAGACCAGGTGAAACTGGACCTGAAATACCGCTTGACCACGCCATTCTTCACCAAGCTGTGGGCCGGTGGGCAGGCGCGTAAGTCGGAAGCCCAGCGTTACAACGGCGGCGGCTACCTCGCCAGCGGCGGCGCCGACCTGGTCAGCACGGCTGACGATATCTCGGTGCGCGGCGCCAACATCAACCAGACTATCACCTACGATCCATACAACACGGGCGCGGTGCGCGGCCCGGACAGCAACACCTTCATCAACGGCAACTACTCGAGCACGTACGTTACGGCTGCCAAGATGCAGGAGCTGATCAACGCCGTGCGCGGCACGTCGCCAGGCACCTTCTTCGGTGGCTACGACAAGATCTCGAACATTCCGTCGGGCTGGATGTCGCCGGTATACAACGCTGCCAAGCCGTACTTCGACACGTCGAACTTCAACTTCAACAACGTCTATAACGCCATCGGCAGCGACGGCAAGATGTACCCGCAAGTGCCAGCCTACATGGTCGATGAACGCGTGCGTGCCGCCTACATCCGTGCCGACTTCGACACCGAACTGGCCGGCCACCAGATCTGGGGCAATATCGGTGTGCGTTACACCGGCACCAAGACCGATGCCAGCGGCTCGCAATCGATCAAGGTCCGTATCCAGAATCCGACCGGCGCTCCCGGCACCTCGGTGGACCGCGATCTGAGCTACGGCACCTCCACCGTCAAGGGCAAGTACAACGACTACCTGCCGAGCTTCAACTTGATGGCATGGGCGATTCCGGACCAGTTCATGGTGCGTTTCGGCCTGTCGAAAGTGATGTCGCGTCCCCGCATCGACCTGCTGGCACCGAACGTCGCCTGTATCATCGGCAGCGGCGACCCGACCTTCGGCGGCGACGGCTCCGACGATTGCTCGGCCGGCAACCCTAACCTGAAACCGTTCCGCGCCAAGAACACCGACCTGAGCTTCGAGTACTACCCGAGCGCCGACAGCCAGTTGAGCATGGGCCTGTTCAAAAAGGATATCTCCAGCTACATCCTGGAAAAACAGGTCGTCAAAAACGTGGACCTGCTGGGCGACGGCCGCCGCTTCGACGTGACCACCGCCCTCAACGGCGAAGGCGCCACCACCAAGGGTGTGGAACTGACCGCGCGCACCGCGTTCACCTTCCTGCCAGGCTGGATGAGCGGCTTCGGCGGCGATGTCAACTACACCCGCATGAGCTACGACTATGCCAAGGGTACCGAACGCATCAATCCGCTCGACGGTTCGATCCTGCCGTACGCCGGCCTGTCGAAAAACAGCTACAACGCCGCACTGTGGTATGACCTGGGCAAGATCAACGCCCGCCTGGCCTATAACTACCGCGACCGTTTCTACACCGGCACCAACGACGTTTCCGGGAACCCGAACTTCCAGGAAAAGACCGGTTTCCTGGACGCGAAGTTCCAGTACCGTTACAGTGACAACGTAACGATCTCGATCGAAGGCAAGAACCTGACCAAGGAATCGCAGATCACCGACGCCGGTGACCTGTACCGCGTCAACGAACTGGCCTGGTCGGGACGCCGTTACTTCTTCACCGTGTCGATCAAAAACTAAGGAGACCCATGGCGCAAGTACCATTTGCGCGCGGACTCAAAACGGTGGCCCTCGCGGCCGCCGTTTTTTCGTTTGCGCAGAACATTGCAGTTGCAGCAGAACCGACCTTCAACAACCCGCTGGTCAAACACCGTGCCGACCCGCAGGTGGCGCTGCACGGCGACGGCTATTACTACTACACGGCCACCGTGCCCGAGTACGACCGCATCGAAATCCGCCGCGCGCGCGCGCTCAACGACCTCGGTGCGGCCGAAGCCAAGGTGGTATGGCGCAAGCACGCCAGGGGCGAGATGGGCGCCCACATCTGGGCCCCGGAGATGCACCATATCGACGGTAAATGGTATATCTACTTTACCGCCGGCCGGTCCGATGCGGTCTGGGAGATCCGCCTGTACGTGCTGGAAAACGCCTCGCCCAACCCCCTGGAAGGCGAATGGAAGGAACTGGGGCAGTTGAAGACGGGCTGGGAATCATTCGCGCTCGACGCCACTACGTTCGCGCTCGACGGCAAGCGCTACCTGGCCTGGACCCAGCGCGGGCAGGACACGAAAATCCACGCCACCAATATCTACCTGGCGCAGATGGATACGCCGTGGTCGATCACCGGCCCGGCGGTGCTGCTGTCCAAGCCCGAGTATGCGTGGGAAAAAGTGAAACACGACGTCAACGAGGCGCCGGCGGTGATCGTCAGGAACGGCCGCGTGTTCATGACCTACTCGGCCAGCGCCACCGATGCCAACTACGCCTTGGGCCTGCTCACCGCGCCGGTGGGAGCGAACCTGCTTGATGCGGCCTCATGGAAAAAATCACCAGTGCCGGTGTTTGCCAGCAGCGAAAAGAACAGCCAGTACGGTCCGGGGCACAACTCGTTTACGACCACGCCCGATGGCAAGACCGATATCCTGGTGTACCACGCGCGTAATTTCCGCGATATCGTGGGGGAGCCGCTGAAGGATACCAACCGCCATACGCGGGCGCAGGTGCTGCACTGGAATAAAGATGGGACGCCGGACTTCGGGGTGCCGGTGGCGGATTGAGACCGCGACAGCTTCAGGTGCGTCATCCCCGCGAAAGCGGGGATCCATGCGTCCGTTGGGCAGTGTTGGCAAAGCTTGTGCCATAGCGCCACTCTGATGTTCTATGGATCCCCGCGTGCGCGAGGATGACGGAGCCGAGGACCCGGGTTACGTCGGGAGTTACAGCGCCGCCAGCCAGTTCATACGATACTTGCTCCAGCCATTCAACTGCAAAGGCGCCGCCACCGAACTGGCCACCGCCGGCGCACTGCCCCAGTGATGCAGCATCCAGCCGCCGCACGTGGTGCCGCTGGTGTCATCGGTGCTGCTGATGGCCTGGCCCGGCCGCAAGGCGGCGAGCAGCGGCGCGAACCACGGGTTGCCCGTGTAACTGCCTTCCACCACCACGGCGCCATCGGCGCCCAGCTGTTCGAGACAGTAGTCCGAGACCAGCACGCAATACAGCGTGGCCAGCGCATACCGCTGGCGCGCGTCTGCCGGTGCCGGGCCGGTAATGGTCCCGGTGCGGCCGGCAAACGGCCCGCCAGCCTGCGAGAAGCAGGGCAGGGCCATGGTCTGCTGGTCGATCAGCTGCTGCAAATCTTCCACGGTACAGGTCTGCGCCTCGGCGCCGGCCAGTTCGCCGAACTCGCGCCCGCCCATGAAGCGGATGCAGGCCACGGCCTGGCCCAGCGCATTGGTATTGGCCAGCATGTCCGACTGCTCGCGCAAGCCGCTCAAAGGTTTGCCCGGCGCGGCGGCGATCACCCAGGTGCCGGTGGAGAGCACCGCCGGCTGCGGCGCGCCATCGATGGCCGCCAGGTGGCGCAGCAGCGAGGCATTGCTGTCATGGATGCCGCAGATCACGCGGCACGTGGCCGGCAAGCCGGTGCGCTCCAGCAGCTCCGCTTTCAACGGCCCCAGTGGAGCCCACGCCGGCTGCAATGGCGGGAACAGCGCATTCCACCCCATGCGTTCGACCAGTTGCGAATATTGCTGGCGCGCTGGTTGCCACAAGTCGGTATGGCAGCCGAGCGACGTCACTTCGCTGGCCGCCACACCGGACAAACGCCAGGCCCAGTACTGCGGATACATGAGGATGTGGTTCGCTTGCGCAAATTCGGCCGGGAAGGTCTGCGCCTGCCACGCCAGCTGGCGGCCCAGGTTGAGGCCTGCGGGCAGCAGCGGCGAATTGGTGGTGTCGTAGGCCGGGCGCAGCGCGCGGTAGCTCGCTGCCTGCGCGGCCGGCGGTTCGAACTCATAATCGAGCACCGGCAGCACCAGGCCTTCGTCATCGACCAGCGCGGCGGTGGCGCCGTGCGTGACCGGGACGATGGCGCCGATGGTGGCCAGGCTTGAGAACTCGCGCATGCCGTCCTGCATCCAGTGCCAGATACGCTCGACGTCGTGGTGCGGATACGGTCCGTCGTTTAAGATCGTGTTGGGGCTGCGCCGTTCGGCCAGCACCGCGCCGGCGGCGTCCAGCAATACCAGCTTGACGTTGGTTTTGCCGATGTCGAGGACGATGGTCGCGTCATTGTTTGTGTCATTGGCCGCCGTCATTTGGCGATCCTCTTGCCGCGCAACAGGCGGGGCAGGGCGATGGTCACCAGCAGCAGGATGCCGACCACGATGGTCATGTAAATGCCGGGGATGTTCGCCAGCGACAGGCCGTAGGTGACGGTGCCCAGGGTGAGCACCGCCAGCAGCACGCCGCCGATGGTGCCGGCGCCGCCGGCAATGCTCACGCCACCCAGGATCACCATGGTGATCACTTCCAGTTCCCAGCCCATGGCGATGTTCGGGCGGGTACTGCCGATACGTCCGGTCAGGAACCACGCGGCCAGGCCGGCCATGGCGCCGGTCAGCATGAACAGGCCGAGGCGGTAGCTGTCCACGGGAATCCCGGAGAAGCGCGCGGCCACCGGGTTGTTACCGATCGCGTACACGCGGCGGCCCCAGGTCGTGCAGTGCAGGAAGCCGGCAAACAGCAGCGCGAACACCAGCAGCACCACGAACTCGCGCGGGATGAAGCCGAAGAAGTAGCCCTGGCCCCAGTCGGTCATCAGCTGCGGGTAGCCGGTAAAGGCTTTGTCGCCGAGCACCACGCTGGCCAGGCCGCGGAACAGCGACACGGTGCCAATGGTAACCACGATCGACGGCAGCTTGTAGCGCGTGACCATGATGCCATTGAGCCAGCCGCAGGCCGTGCCGGTGGCAATCGCGATCGGCAGCAGCACTTCGGGCGGGGCGCCGTTGGTGTGCGCCAGGCCGATCGCCACCGACGACAGCGCCAGGATGCCGGACACCGAGATGTCGATCTCGCGGCAAATGATCAACAAGGCCATCGGCAGCGCGATCATCGCCTTTTCGCTGAAGTTGAAGGTGCCGTCGGCCAGGTTGTACATGTCGAGGAAGTGCGGCTGGACGATGGCGCAGATGGTAAACGCGGCCACGAACAGCAACGCCAGCATGCTTTCCCAGCTGCCCAGCGCCGCGCCGAGGCGGAAGTTCTGGCGGTCGGCGATGATGTAGCGCGAGGTGGAGGCGGTCGGCTTGTCGGCGGCCGGATCTTTTACTTCAGTGGACATGACGGTACTCGTATTCACGCGGCGCTCCCTTGAGCGTTAGCTTTGTTCAGATGCAGGGGCAGAATCTGGCGCCCGCCGGTTTTGCCGTTGCGGGCATTGATCAGGACCGCAGTCAGGATCACCACGCCGGTCAGCGCGCTTTGCCAGAATGGCGATACTTTCACCACCGGCAGGGCGTTGCCGATCACAGCCAGGAACAGGCCGCCCAGCACCGCGCCAGCCACGCTGCCGCTGCCGCCGGCGATGCTCACGCCGCCGATCACGCAGGCAGCGATCACGGTAAATTCGAAGCCGTAGGCAATCTCGGTGTAAGCGACCGCGTAGCGCGCCACCCACAGGTAGCCGCACAGGCCGGCGACAGCGCCGGAAATGCCGTAGGTCCAGAACAGGCGCTTGGCGATCGGGATGCCGACGTAGCGGGCCGAGGCCGGGGCGTTGCCGACTGCGTACAGGTCGCGGCCGAAGCGGCTGTGCATGGCGATGTACCAGAACACCAGGATGGTGAGCCCGGCAATCCAGACCAGGTTGGTCACGCCAAGGAAGCGCGACAGGGGAAACGCGATGAACTCGGGCGGCATCTGGTGCGACGACACCCAGGCGCCGCCGGACAGCACGAACACCAGGCCGCGATACACGCTCATGGTGCCCAGCGTGACCACGATGGGCGCCAGGTCCAGGTAGCCGATGAGGTAGCCGTTGACCAGGCCCAGTACCAGGCCGATGGCCACGGCGACAAGCATCACCACCGGCAGCGGCAGTTCCGGGAAGCGCACGGCCAGCAGCGCCGACATCATGCCCGACAGCGCCAGGGTGGAAGCAACCGACAGGTCGATGCCACGGGTGACGATGACCAGCATCTGCGCCAGCGCCAGCATGATCAACAGGGTGCTGTCGGTGAGCAGGTTACCCAGGCTGGAGCTCGAGACGAACACCGGCGCGCGCGAACCGACCAGGGCGATCAGCACCACGATCGAAATCGCCAACTGCGTTTCGCGCATTTTCAAGATCTCTTTCACGCGCAGTCCTCCGCCAGTTCGTTGCCAGATGCGGCGGAGACGATCATTTCCGGCGTCGCCTCGCCACGGTTGAATGTATGTTCGATGCGACCCTGGTGCATGACCACGATGCGGTCGGCCAGGCCCATCACTTCAGGCAGCTCGGACGAGACCAGGATCACGGACAGGCCCTTGCTCACCAGCTCACCGATAAAGCGGTGCACGGCGGCCTTGGAGCCGATGTCGATGCCCTTGGTCGGTTCGTCGAGGATGATGACCTTGGGGTTGGTGGCCAGCCATTTGCCGAGTACCACCTTCTGCTGGTTGCCGCCCGAGAGTTCGGAGACGTTTTGCGTCAGGTATGCAGCTTTCAGTTCCAGCTGTTCGGCGAAGTGGCGGGCGATCTTGTTTTCCTCGGCGCGGCGACCGCGCAGGAAGAAGCCGACCTTGGACAGGATCGGCAGGGTAATGTTCTGCAGGATGGGCAGCGTCAGGTGCGCGCCCTGGTGCTGGCGGTCTTCGGGCACGTAGGCGATGCCGTGGCGGATGGCGTCGGCGGCGCAGGTCACGCATACCGGCTTGCCGTCGAGGCGCACATTGCCGCGCACCTGGGTGGACAGGCCGAACAGCGCCTGCATCACCTCGGAGCGGCCTGCGCCTACCAGGCCGTAAAAGCCGAGAATTTCGCCGCGCCGCAGCTCGAAGCTGACGTTATCGAATTCGGTAGGATGGCACAGGTTTTCCACCGACAGCAGCACTTCGCCGGGCGTGACGTCCGCCTTCGGATAGGCCTGCTTGACGGTACGGCCGACCATCAGGGCGACCAGTTCCTGCTCGGTGATGTCGGCCAGCGCGCCTTCGGCGATGAACTGGCCGTCGCGCAGCACGGTATAGCGGTCGGCGACTTCGTAAATCTCGTCGAACTTGTGCGAGATGAAGATGACCGCAGTGCCGGCGTCGCGCAACTGGCGGATGATGCGATAGAGCTCGCGGATCTCGCGCTGCGACAGCGACGCCGTCGGCTCGTCGAGAATCACCACGCGCGCATCTTGCGACAGGGCGCGGGCGATTTCCACGAAGTGGCGCTGCGCCACGGACAGGTCTTTTACCCGAGCGCGCACCGGCAGTGCTACTTCCAGGCGTTCGAACAGCTTCTCGGCTTCGGCCTCGATGCGGCTCCAGTCGACGCGCCCGGAAGCGCCGCGACAGGGCTGGCGCCCCACGTAAATGTTTTCCGCCACCGTCAATTCGTCGAACATCACCGTTTCCTGGTGCACGGCGGTGACGCCCGCTTTCATCGCATCCTGGGCATTGGCGAACTTGACCGGCTGGCCGGCCAGTTCGATGGTGCCCTCGTCGGGACGATAGATGCCGGTCAAGGTTTTGACCAGGGTGGACTTACCCGCGCCGTTTTCGCCGATCAGCGCCATCACTTCACCGGCCCGTACCGACAGGGCGACGTTGTTGAGGGCGACGATGCCGGCAAAGCGCTTGCAAATCCCGGTCAGTTGCAGGACCGGGGTTGTATTCATATCCATGGGGCTGTTCCAGCTCAGAAGATCTTGGAGAACTTGTCGACGTTCCCTTTGTCGTACACGAATGGCGCGGCCATGGCGCCTTCGCCGTTGGCATCGATGGCGATGGCGCCCATGCGGCCGGCGTTCACGCTGCCACCGGCCTTGGCGCCGGGGGCCGCTTTGACGAAGTCGTAGGCGGCGTAGGTGACGGCGTAACCGAGGTCGATCGGGTTCCAGATCGCGAACTCGCGTACGGCGCCGCTCTTGACGTGGCCGGCCATCTCCGACGGCAAACCGAGGCCGGTGACGAACACCTTGCCGACGAGCTTTTCATCGACCACTGCCTTGCTGGCGGCGTTGATGCCCACGGTGGTGGGGGAAATGATGGCTTTCAGGTTCGGATTGCTGCGCAGCAGACCGATCGCTTCGCGGTAGCTCTTGTCCGACTGGTCGTCGCCGTACACGGTGGCGACCAGCTTCATGCCGCTGTACTCGGGCTTGGTCAGCGTGTCCTTCATGATGCCGATCCAGATATTCTGGTTGGTCGCCTGCGCGGACGCGGACAGGATGGCAATTTCCCCCTTGCCGCCGATGGCGTCGGACGCCATCTGGATCTGCTTCTCGCCGATCAGCAGCGCGTTCGACGGGTTCAGTTGCATCAGGCGGCCGTCCTTGGCCAGGCCGCTGTCGAAGCTGACGACCTTGATGCCGCGCGCCATGGCCTTCTTGGTGATCGGTACCAGCGCGTTCGGATCATTGGCCGAGATCACGATCGCATCGACCTTCTGGCTGATCAGCGAATTGATGATTTCGATCTGGCCTTCGGCGCTGGGCGTGGTGGGACCGGTATAAATGATTTCGACGTTTTTCAGTTCCTTGGCAGCGTCGTTGGCGCCGGCGTGGGCAGCGTCGAAAAAGCCGTTGCCCAGGCTTTTGACCACCATCGCAATGCGGATCTTTTCGCCGCCGGCGCCGCCTTCAGCGCCAGCTTTCTTTTCGCCGCAGCCGGCGACGGTCGCGAACAGTCCGGCGACCACGGTCGCCAATATGATTTTCCTGCGCTTCAATGTGATACCTCCGACTGGAACATGGCTGCCGCCTGGTAGTCAAACGGCGAAGTAAAAGGGCTGGCATTCAGCTGGGCGGGCACCGCTTCCGGTTCCACGGTCACCACGCGCACACCCGACTGCTCGAGCAGCTGCACGGCCGAATCGGAGGCGTAGGTATCGGTGATGACGGTGGAGACGCGATTGAGGCCGCACAGGATCAAGCCAGCCTTCTTGGCGAACTTGGAGCTGTCCACTAGAACGATCAGTTCTTCGGCCTGCGAGATCAGGCGCTTTTCGGCCTGGATCAGCAGCGGATCGGCTTCCATGAGGCCGAGCAGCGACAAGCCGTACACGCTCATGAACATCTTGGCCGCGTAGTGGTGCTGGGTGATGTCGTTGTCGAAGGGGCTGAGGATGACGTTCTGCTCGCGATAGACCTTGCCGCCGGGGACAATGATCTCGTTCTCGCTCGATACCAGCAGGCGCTCGGCCATCAGGAAGGAATTGGTGAGGATCTTGAGGTGGTGATCGACCAGGAATTCTGCCATCATGAAGGTGGTAGTGCCACCGTTGATGATGATGGTCTCGCCTTCGGAGCACATGCCCGCAGCGTGGCGCGCAATCGCGCGTTTGCGCTCGGCGTAGCACTGGATGTTGTGCTGGAAGGTCTCGCTGGTGAGGGTGAAGCTGCGCTTCTTTTGTTCCAGGTTGGCGGCCCCGCCCCTGGTGCGGGTGAGCAGGCTGCGGGCGGCAAGCCAGCTGATGTCGCGGCGCACGGTGGCCGGAGAGGCGCTGAGCCAATCGACCAACTGCGGCACGCTGGCCGTCTGATGTTCGGCGAGCAACTTCAGCAAACGTTTACGGCGCTTGTGATTTACCATATTTGTCTCCATTTTTTGTCGTCCCTACTACCGTCGCTGCCGCGCAGCTACTCAGCTACTGCTGTATTGCTGCTGCGGACCGATCCGGTGTGGCACTTTATTAATTACCAAGACTAAACATTTAGCCAGCCATCGTCAATCACTATGCGATCAAATATTTGATTGATTCGATAACCGTGTCATCAATCGCTCAAGTTTCAATCACTGGGGTGATTATTTCCGTCTTGGTCATCAAGTTGAGCGCTTGTGCATTGACACTGTTGCGGCGCTGATTTCTACTGGCTGCATGTGCCCAAAGCGGCATGAAATCAACACTAAGCACGCTATACCAATCAAACAACGACGGAGATCAGCAATGAATGTAACTCAGCAAGCCCCGATTACTTCCCTGTGGGACGATGCCGCAGCAGCCACGATGAGCGAACCAGAGCTGCTGCTGTACCGGTCCAACTTGCTCGGGTCCGATCTGCGCATCACCAACTTCGGCGGCGGCAATACCTCGGCCAAGGTCATGATGGCAGATCCGCTCAGCGGCGAGCAAGTGGAAGTGCTGTGGGTGAAGGGCTCCGGCGGCGACCTGGGCAGTATCAAGCTCGACGGCTTCTCGACCCTGTACATGAGCAAACTGAACGAACTGAAAGGCCGCTACCGCGGTCTGGCGCTCGAAGATGAAATGGTGGCGTACCTGCCACACTGCACGTTCAACCTGAACCCGCGCGCGGCCAGTATCGACACCCCGCTGCATGCCTACATCGACCGCAAGCACGTCGATCACATGCACCCCGATTCGCTGATCGCGATTGCCGCCTGCGCCAGCAGCAAGGCGCTGACGCAAAAAATCTTCGAAGGCGAACTCGGTTGGCTGCCATGGCAGCGTCCAGGCTACGACCTCGGTCTGAAGCTGGAAGAAGTCTCGAAAGCCAATCCGGCCCTGAAAGGCATCATCCTCGAAGGCCACGGCCTGTTCACCTGGGGCGACACCGCCAAGTCGTGCTACGAAACCACGCTGGCCATCATCAAACGCGCAGAAGAATGGATCGCTGCGAACTCGAAACAGCCGGCATTCGGCGGCCAGGCCATCGAAGCACTGCCGGCCGAACAGCGCGCCGCGCTGGCCGCGAAATTGATGCCACTCTTGCGCGGTAAAATCAGCCGCGACGAATTCAAGCTGGGCGACTTTAACGACAACGCCACCGTGCTGGAATTCGTGTGCAGCCGCGACCTGAAACCGCTGGCCGCACTCGGTACGTCGTGCCCCGACCACTTCCTGCGCACCAAGATCCGTCCGTTCGTGGTCGATTTCGATCCGCTGAACCCGGACTTCGACAAGCTGGTCGCCAGCCTGGATCAAGCGCTGGAAGACTACCGCGCCGACTACCGCGCCTACTACGACCGCTGCAAGCGCGATAACAGCCCGGCCGTTCGCGACGCCAATCCGATCATCTACCTGATTCCTGGCGTGGGCATGCTGTCGTTCGCCAAGGACAAGGCCACCGCGCGTATCGCCGGCGAGTTCTATGTCAATGCGATCAACGTGATGCGCGGCGCCAACGGCGTGGACACCTACGTCGGCCTGCCGGAGCAGGAAGCGTTCGACATCGAATACTGGCTGCTCGAAGAAGCCAAGCTGCAACGCATGCCGAAACCGAAAAGCCTGGCGGGCCGTATCGCCCTGGTGACCGGCGGCGCCGGCGGCATCGGTCAGGCCGTAGCCCGTCAACTGCTGCAGGAAGGCGCTTGCGTGATGCTGACCGATATCGATCCGGAAGCGTTGGAACAAGCCAAGAAAGACCTGACCAAGGCTGCCGGTAAAGACAGCGTCGAGAGCATCGTCGCCAACATCACCAGCGAAGAAGAAGTCGAAAACATCCTGGCCGCGACCTCGCTGCGCTTCGGCGGTGTCGATCTGCTGATCTCCAACGCCGGTATCGCCTCGTCGGCGCCGCTGGAAGACACCACGCTGGAAATCTGGCAGCGCAACCAGGACATCCTGGTCAAGGGTTACTTCCTGGCCGGCCGCGCAGCGTTCCGCATCATGAAGCAGCAAAAACTGGGCGGCAGCATGGTGTTCGTCGCCTCGAAAAACGGTCTCGTGGCATCGGCCGGCGCGTCGGCTTACTGCACCGCCAAGGCTGCCGAAATCCACCTGGCACGCTGCATCGCGCTGGAAGGCGCACCGCACGGCATCCGTGTCAACGTCGTCAATCCGGATGCAGTGATCCGTGGTTCGCGCATCTGGGACGGCAAGTGGAAGCAGGAACGCGCGCAGTCGAACAAGATCGAAGCCGACGACGTCGAAGCGTTCTACCGCGACCGCAGCATGCTCAAACTGAGCGTGCTGCCAGAGGATATCGCGGAAGCCGTGTACTTCCTGGCCAGCTCGAAATCGGCCAAGAGCACCGGTAACATCCTGAACGTCGATGCCGGCAACGCTGCTGCATTTACGCGCTGATACCTATAAAATGCCGCCGGCGTCGTTGAATGCGAACGCGCTTGCGGCACCATAAAAAACGAAGGAGACCCTCACATGAGCACCATTATCGACAGCGGCCGCGTGGCCGAACACAACGACAAGCTGCGTGGCGGCCTGGAAGAAGACTACGCCGCCCTGGCCGGCATGTTGTCGCGCCGCGGCGTGGACATCGAGCAGCTGACCGCCAAGGCGCAGAAGTTTGCCGTGGCCCTGCCAAGCTGGGGCGCCGGCACCGGCGGCACGCGTTTCGCGCGCTTCCCTGGCCGTGGCGAGCCACGCAACGTGTTTGAAAAACTCGACGACTGCGGCGTGATCCACCAGCTGACCCGCGCCACCCCGGGCGTGTCGCTGCACTTCCCATGGGATAAAGTGTCGGACACCCAGGCCCTGCGCCAGCAAGCCGAAGCCCACGGCCTGTACTTCGACGCCGTCAACTCGAATACTTTCCAGGACCAGGTCGGCCAGGAACACACCTACAAGTACGGCAGCATGACCGCGATCAGCGCCGCCACCCGCGCGCAAGCGGTTGCGCACAACGTCGAATGTATCGAGCTCGGTAACGCGCTCGGTTCGAAAGCGCTGACCGTGTGGGTAGGCGACGGCGCCAACTTCCCGGGCCAGCACAACCTGCGCGGCGCGCTGGAACGCTACCTGGAAAGCGCACGCGAAATCTACGCCGCGCTGCCAGCCGACTGGAACCTGCTGATCGAACATAAGCTGTTCGAGCCGGCGTTCTACGCCACCACCATCGCCGACTGGGGCACCAGCTTCGCTTGCGCGCAATCGCTGGGCGAAAAAGCCAAGTGCCTGGTGGACTTGGGCCACCACGCACCGAACACCAACATCGAGATGATCGTGGCGCGCCTGACCCAGTTCGGCAAGCTCGGTGGCTTCCACTTCAACGACAGCAAGTACGGCGACGACGACCTCGATTCGGGCAGCATCAACCCGTTCCAGCTGTTCCTGGTCTTCAACGAGCTGGCCGATGCGGCCGAGCGCGAAGGCGCGGCGTTCAATCCGGCCTACATGCTGGACCAGTCGCACAACGTGACCGATCCGATCGAGAGCCTGATGAGCAGCGCGGTGGAAGTTCAACGCGCCTTCGTCCAGGCCAACCTGGTCGATCGTGATGCGCTGCGCGGTTTCCAGGAGTCGCACGATGCGCTGCAATCGGCGCAAACCCTCAAGCACGCTTATCGTACCGACGTCTCGGCCATCCTGGCCATGGCGCGACTGCGCAACGGCGGCGCCATCGATCCGGTGGCCTGCTACCGTGCTTCGGGCTACCGCGACCAGGTTGCGGAAGCCCGTCCGGCCAAGGCTGGCGCCAGCAGCAGCGGTATCGTATAAACGGTGGCACACGTCACTGTTGGACTGCGCGGGTGTGACCACCTGCGCGGTACGCTGACGCCTGTTGCACAGGCGGCGGCGCTGGTCTGCGCCCTGGCTTGCTGTGTTGTCCCCGCAGCAGCCCTGGCGCAGCAACCCACACTGTCGAACCGGCTCGCCGACGTCGCCGCGCAGTTTGCGGCGCCGCCGCCCGATGCCCGGCCGATGGTGCGCTGGTGGTGGTTTGGCCCGGCCGTGGTCAAGCCCCAACTGGAACGCGAACTGCAAGCCATGAAGGCGGGCGGTTTTGGCGGCGTGGAGATCCAGCCGGTCTATCCGATGGAACTCGACGATCCCGCGCGCGGCATCCGTAACACTCCTTATCTTTCTCCCGAATTCCTCGACAACGTCAGCTATACCAACCGCACGGCGCGCGCGCTCGGCCTGCGCGTGGACATGACGCTGGCCAGCGGCTGGCCCTACGGTGGCCAGCACGTGGCGGTGACCGAAGCGGCATCGCGCCTGCGCGTGCACGTGGCCGAACTGCCTGCCGGCACCACGTCGGTGGCGCTGCCGTCGGTCATGAGCGGCGAACAGCTGATCGCCAGTTTTGTCGGCGCCGGTACGTCCAGGGAGTACGACGCCACCGCCCTGAAACGCACGGAGTTGGGCGCGCCCACCGCCACCACGCCAGGGCGCGGCGCGATTGCCGCCAGCGCCCAGCCGCGCGTGGTGGTCAGCTATATTGCGAGCCGCACCGGCCAGCAAGTCAAGCGCGCGGCGCTGGGTGCCGAAGGTTTCGTGCTCGACCACCTGAGCCGCAAGGCCATCGATCACCACCTCGACGTGGTCGCCACGCCGTTGTTGCAGGCGTTTGGCGACCAGCCGCCAACGGCAGTGTTCTCGGACAGCCTGGAGGTCTATAACACCGACTGGACCGACGACTTCCTGCTGGAGTTCCAGCGTCGCCGTGGCTACGACCTGACGCCGCACCTGCCGGCAGTGACCAGCGGCCAGGGAGCGGATGCACCGGCGCTGCGGCGCGACTGGGTGCTGACCCAAACGGAACTGGTCAACGAGCGCTATCTGACCCCGGTCAACGACTGGGCCGTCAGGCACAAGACGCAGTTCCGCTCGCAGACGTATGGCGAACCGGCGGTATCGCTGTCGAGCTACCGGCTGGTGGGACTGCCCGAGGGCGAAGGCCCGCAGTTCCGCGAGTTTTCGTTCACCCGCCTGGCCACCTCGGCCGGGCACCTGTACCAGCGCCCGGTGATCTCGGCCGAGACCTGGACCTGGCTGCATTCACCGGCATTTGCCGCCACCCCGCTGGACATGAAGGTGGAAGCGGACCGCATGCTGCTGCAGGGCGTGAACCTGTTCGTCGGCCACGGCTGGCCGTACACGCCGCCCGGCGCAACGGAACCGGGCTACTCGTTCTACGCGGCGGCCGTGTTCAACAACCACCAGCCGTGGTGGAACGTGATGCCGGACGTGAATGCCTACCTGACCCGCACCAGCTACCTGATGCGCCAGGGCCAGCCGGCCAACACGGTGGCGGTGCTGCTGCCCAACGACGACGCGTATGCGTCGATGACGCCTGGTAAAGTGTCGCTGTCGGAAAAAATGCAGCACTACGTCACACCGGCACTGACCACGCAAATCCTCGACGCCGGCCACAATCTCGATTACGTCGATGCGGAATCGGTGCTGTCGCTGGGCGTGAACCACCCGGTGCTGGTGCTGCCGCATGTCACGCGGCTGGCGCCCGAGGTGCTGGCAAAGCTTGACGACTACGTGCGCCAGGGCGGCAAGATCATCGCCGTCGGTGCGCTGCCGTCGAAAGCGCCCGGCTACCGCGATGCCGCGCGCATCACGGCACAGGTGCAGGCGGCATCGAAAGCATTGGCCGCCAAGCCTGCCGTGACCGTGGTCGCGCAGGATGGCGACGTCGGCGCGGTCTTGAGCAGGGTGCTCACACCCGACTTCAAGGTGGCGTCCAATGCGGCCGATATCGGTTTCGTGCGGCGCAAGCTGGCCGATGCCGATATCTACTTCATCGCCAACACGGGCAACCAGCCTGTGCGCACCACGGCCACCCTGGCCAGCCTGCGCAAATCGGCGTCCTGGTGGAATCCGCACGACGGCACCACCCGCGCCGTGACGGTGTTTCCGGCGGTGGACCTGGACCTGGCGCCGTACGAATCGCGGGTGCTGATCCTGAGCGATGCGCCAGCGGATACGAAGGCCGGGCCGGCGCCTTCGAACGCGGCACCGGTGGTGCTGGCCGACCTGGCGCGCGACTGGCAGTTGCGCTACCCGGACGGCGCGGCGCAGACCATGCCGCAGTTGCGCTCCTGGACCGACGACCCGGCACGCCGCTATTTTTCCGGCATTGCGACCTACACGCGCGACGTCACGCTCACGGCCGGGCAGTTGAACAATGCGGCGGTCACGCTCGATTTCGGCCAGGGCACGCCGTTGGTAACCGCACCGAAGGTTCCCGCCGGCATGCGCGCGATGCTCGAGAGCCCGGTGCGCGAAGCGGCCGAAGTGTTCGTTAACGGCCGCCGTGCCGGTTCGGTATGGCGCCCGCCGTACACGGTGGACGTGACCAGCGCCTTGAAACCGGGCGTCAACCGCATCGAGGTGAAGGTGGCCAACCTGGCACTGAATGCGCTGGCGGGGCAGGAGCGGCCCGACTATCGGCTGCTCTCGGCCCGTTACACCCAGCGCTTCGTCCCGCAGGATACGCAGCTGATCACACCACAGCCATCGGGCATGCTGGGTGCCGTGCGCCTGCTGGCCCAACCAGCAAAGTGAGGACATCATGATTTTCAAGAAGTGGTTACATGTAGCAGCGCTCTCGCTGCTGGCACTGTGCGCAGCATCCGTCAGTGCCAAAACCTTCGATCCGTCGAGCTACGGCGCCAAGGGCGACGGCGTCACGCTCGACACCAAGGCGATCCAGGCCGCCATCGATGCTGCCGCCAAAAACGGCGGTACGGTGGCGTTCAAACCGGGCACGTATCTGAGCGGCTCGATCTTTGTAAAAAGCGGCGTCACGCTGCAAGTGGACAAGGGCGTGACCATCCTCGGTTCGCAGAAGATCGCCGACTACACGGTGCTGCCTACTCGCATTGCCGGCATCGAGATGCGCTGGCCGGCCGCGCTGATCAACATCTATGAGCAGAAGAATGCGGCGATCACTGGCGAAGGCACCATCGACGGCGACGGCAAGATCTTCTGGGACAGCTACTGGACCCTGCGCAAGACCTACGAGCCGCGCGGCCTGCGCTGGGCTTCGGACTACGACGCCCAGCGTCCGCGCCTGATCCAGGTGTTCAATTCGTCGCAGGTCAAAGTGGGCGGGGGGCTGCTGCTGCGCCGGTCGGGTTTCTGGACGCTGCATATCTGCTACTCGACCGATGTGACGGTGGATGGTGTCATCATCCGCAACAACGAGGGCGGCCACGGACCATCGACCGATGGCATCGATATCGATTCGTCGAAGAACATCCTGGTGCAGAACGCCGACATCTCGGTCAACGACGATGCGCTGTGCCTCAAGGCCGGCCGCGATTCGGACGGCCAGCGCGTGGCGCGTCCGACCGAAAATGTCGTGATCCGCAATTCCATCATCCGCGAAGGCGCCGCCGGCGTCACGTTCGGCAGCGAGACGGCGGGGGGCTTCCGCAACGTCGAGGCATACGGCATCACGGTGCTGGACAAGGTGCCGGTCGGGATCCTGTTCAAGTCGGCGCACACGCGCGGCGGCTTCGGCGACAACCTGCGACTGCACGACATCACCATGAAGGGCACGCCGGTGGCGATCCGCATCACCATGAACTGGAATCCGAGCTACAGCTATGCCAAGATCCCGGACGACGTCAAGGAACATCCGGATTACTGGAAAGTGCTGGCCACGCCGGTGCCGCGCGAGAAGGGCATCGCCCATTTCCACGACGTCAAAATCTGGAACATCAAGGCCACCGGCGCCACCACGGCGTTCGAGGTGAGCGGCTATCCGGAAGCGCCGTTGAACCGCTTCAGCTTTGAGAACATCGACATCGAAGCCCAAAATGGCGGCTTCATTTTCGATGCCAGCAACTGGCAGTTCAGGGACGTCAAGCTGGCCATCAAGCAGCCGGTGCACCTGCTGAACAACAATGACGTGCGCGGTTTGCCCGTTGCCAGCACGGCGGTCAAGCCGCGTCCACCGGAAGTGCCGCTCAAGGAAAAGAGCTTTGAAGAGCAGGATAAATCGTGAACAAAATATCCGTGCTGGCGGCCGTAATGTCCGCCCTGGCCACCTTGGGTGGCTGTGCCAGCGTCTCGCAAGCCCCGTCGTACCCGCTGCCCACGCCGGCCATGCAGGCCATCGTGGACAAGGACATCAGCCGCCATTTCGGCGACGCCCCGGTGGATGGCGGCCCGCTGGCCACCGATCTGTCGCCGGCCCTGCGGCCTGCCGACATCGACAGGGCGCTGCGCAAGGTGGCGGACTGGCAGCTGGCGCGCACCACGCCGCATTTCGACCGTATCTGGACATCCAGCGTGCTGTACTCGGGCTTCATGGCCGCGTCAAGCGCCACCGGCGACGCCAAATACCGCGACGCCATGCTGGCCATGAGCGAGAAGTTCGAGTGGAAGCTGCGCACGCCATACCCGGACGCCGACAACATCAGCGTGGCGCAAACTTACCTGGAGCTGTATCAGCGTGACCCTTCACCGGAACGCATCGCCTCCACCCGCGCGGAACTCGAAACGCTGATCGATTTGAAAACCATGCGGCCCGGCGACACGCGCCTGCCATGGTGGTGGTGCGACGCGCTGTTCATGGCGCCGCCGGTATGGGCCAAGATGTTCCGGATCACCGGGGAGCGCCGGTATCTCGACTACATCCACACCCAGTGGCAAGCCACCTACGACCAGCTGTACGACCAGGAAGAACACCTGTACGCGCGCGACGCCAGCTACAAGGACAAGCGCGAGCCCAACGGCAAAAAGGTGTTCTGGTCGCGCGGCGAGGGCTGGGTGCTGGGCGGCCTGGCGCGCACCATCGACTTCATCCCGGATAACGATCCGAAAAAGCCGTTTTATGTAACGCAG
Organism: Duganella zoogloeoides; assembly: GCF_034479515.1. Lineage (NCBI taxonomy): Bacteria > Pseudomonadati > Pseudomonadota > Betaproteobacteria > Burkholderiales > Oxalobacteraceae > Duganella > Duganella zoogloeoides. The sequence goes on along the minus strand of NZ_CP140152.1, from coordinate 2,891,628 downwards.
TTGCGGCAGATGTCGGCGCGCCTGGCGCAGTTGCAGGGCAAGGACGGCCTGTGGCACGCGGGCCTGCTCGACCCGGCCAGCTATCCGCTGCCGGAAATCTCCGGTTCGGCGCTGTTCGTGTACGGCATGGCGTACGGCGTGAATCGAGGCTACCTCGATGCGGCCACGTATCGCCCCGTGATCGAGAAAGCATGGGCGGGCATACTGAAGAATATTTACGCGGACGGCCGCCTGGGCGGCATCCAGCAAACCGGCGCCGAACCGGCCTACTATTTGCCGGCGTCGAGCTACAACTATGGCGTCGGCGGCTTCCTGCTGGCCGCCGCTGAACTCAAAACCATGACCAAGGACGACAAATGACAGCAACTGCACCGATCACCCGCGGTTTCCGCATGAAGCTCAAACCCGGCACGGTAGAGGAATACAAGCGCCGCCACGACGAGCTGTGGCCCGACCTGGCTGCTGCGCTCAAGCAGGCCGGCATCTATGACTATTCGATCTTCCTAGACGAAGAAACCCTGCACCTGTTCGCGGTACTGAAACTTGCGCCCGACCACACCACCGCCGACCTGCCGCAGCAGCCGGTGATGAAGCGCTGGTGGGACTACATGGCCGAGCTGATGGAAGTGGAACCGGGCAACCGGCCAACCGAATGGCCGTTGCAGCAGGTGTTTTACTTCGCCTGAGGTTTTACAACCGCTTTCGACGGCGTGAGTAGCCCACGCTCACGCAGCCATTCCTCGGCGCGGCGCGGCCACAGCGAGGTGGTGCCCAGGCCGTCGCGCATGCCCATGCCGTGACTGCCATGCTCGAACAGGTACATTTCGGCCGGCACCTTGGCGCGCGTGAGCGCTTGGTAGAACACGATGCTGTTCTCGACCGGCACGGCCTGGTCTTCCTGGGTGTGGATCAGCAGGGTGGGCGGCGTGGCGGACGTGACCTGGTTTTCCAGCGACATCAGCTCGATCGCTGCCGGCGATGGATTCGCTCCCAGCAGCGCCTTGCGCGAGCCGGCGTGGGCGGCCGGGTCTTTCATGGTAATGACCGGGTACATCAGCATCAGGAAGTCGGGACGGGCGCTGGTGGCGTCGAGCGGCGCGCCGGTGCGGCCCAGCGGGTGGTCGAACAGGGTGCCGGCGCTGGCCGCCAGGTGACCGCCGGCCGAGCTGCCCATCACGCCGATGCGCGCCGGATCGATGCCCAGTTCCGCCGCGCGCGAGCGCAAGGTGCGCACCGCGCGCAGCACGTCCTGCAGCGGGGCAGGGTGGCCGTATTCCTGCATGCGGTACTTGAGCACATAGGCGGTCACGCCCAGGGTGCTGAGCCAGTTGCCGTATTGTTCGCCTTCGCGCGCGGTGGACATGCGCAAATAGCCGCCGCCGGGGCAGATGATGACGGCGGTGCCGTTGGGCCGGTCCACGGCAGGGCCAATGCGGGTGAGCGAGGCGTCGGTGACGTTGGAATTGTAGCCGCCACCGATTTTTTCAGGACCGATCGCCTTTGCGCCCGGCACGCCTTCGGGCCACAGAGTGATGACATTGCTGTCGGCGCTGGCCATGCCGGCGCCGAGGGTGAGAAGCAGAGCTATCAGAGTTTTTTTCATGGGGAGACAATAAAATGATCAAGAAGATTTTATGGGCAACGGCAGTCCTGGTGACCATGCAGTCTACCAGCGCCGCGCCATTGTTCAATGGCCGCAATTTCGACGGCTGGGAACTTCAGACCACGCCCGCCACCACCATGGACCAGGTGTTCAGCGTGCTGCCGCAAGGCGTGATCGCATCCACCGGCCAGCCAGGCGGCTTCCTGGCCACGACCAAAAGCTATGCCAATTTCAAGCTCCACGTCGAATGGCGCTGGAGCGGCAAGCCCGGTAACGGCGGCGTGCTGCTGCACATCAGCGACGGTCCGATGGACCGCGTATGGCCATTGAGCCTGCAGGTGCAAACCAAGCATGGCAGCGCCGGCGACCTGCTGCCGATGGCCGGCGCAGCGTTCGCCGAACCGCTGACCAGCGCCCCGGGGGCCGAACCGCGCATCAAGGGCAAGATCGCCGCCGACAGCGAACTGGCGATTGGCCAGTGGAACGTGGCCGACATCGTCGCCCGCGACGGCACGGTGGAAGTGTCGATCAACGGCGTGGTGCAAAACCGCGTGACGGCCGTTAAACCGGCCGCCGGCCGCATCGGCTTCCAGCTCGAAGGTGCGCCGTACGAGTTGCGCAATATCGAGCTGGTGGAGCAGCCCTAACGTTTCAACCAGGCCTGTGGTACGGGGACGACCACGATATTCATCGACCGGTTGTCCTCGGACAGCATGGCCGACTGGATCTGGATCTTGGTGCCTTCCTTGTTGAAGGTAGGGTGAGGGTGGTCGGCCGCCGTGGTCTTGTGGCCGGTGGTGAGTATGATCATCTCGCGTGTTTTGCGGTCGATCAGGTACACGCTGCGGCTGAAATCGTCGCCCACTGCCCACTTGCCGTCGGACGAACCATGCACGTGCCACAAGCCGCTGCCCGAAGGCGTCTGGCCGGCGATGGTCATCTCGCGCGTGCGCAGGTTGACGATCGCCAGGCCGGACGGTTTTTCGCGGGTGCCGGTTGCGCCCCAGCCGTCGTCCTGGCCCGGGTTGGCGCCATAGACGCCGGTGGCTGGCGCGGCCACGCCGCTCGGGCCTTCGGCGCCGGGAATCGGGCGGTGGCCCATGATGGCCATCGCCACTTCATCTTTCGAGATCACCGCCTCGTGGGTGACCCACTCGTACGACGCTTCCGGGTAGAGCGGGCGCAGGCCGGTGCCGTCGGCCTTGACGGTCCAGGTGCGCTGCGGCGATTTGCCGCCGGTTTCCCAGCAGAACACGATCTCGCCCGGGTTGTACAGGTTGGCCTGGATATGGCCGATCTGGAACGGTACCGACACCACGTGTTTGACTTCACCGGTGCGCACGTTCAGGCGCGCGATGCCATTCGGGCCCGCGCCCATCTTGCGCGGGCCGAATGCCGGTTCGATCTTGGTGCCTGCCGCCAGGTGTTGGCCGGACCAGGTGGGACCGGTGCGGAAATAGGCCCATTCCTCGTCGGCGTCGAGCGCCATGTCGCCGCCCGCTTCCAGCTCGGCGTCCGTGGTGCCGCAAATGCGCTGGTAGGCGTCGGCATTTTTCAGCTTGCCGGCGGCGCTGTCGGCAAACAGCTTGGCCAGGTCCACTTCGACGATCTGCACGCGCTTGCTGTCGCCATCGGCGCGCATGAAGTACAGCTTCATCGATTTCTGGGCCAGGTTCAGCATGCCCATGTAGCCGCCCTCGGTCACCTGCACCAGGGCGCCGGTGGCTTCGTTGACGGCCATCGCCTCGCCCTTGACGCGGTTGGAACGGAACACCAGCCATTTACCATCGGAGGTCCACTGCGGGTGGGTGGGATAGATCTTGGAGTCGCCGCGCGGGGTGCTGGTCAAAAAGGTCAGCATGGTGCCGGTGACCGGGTCCTTGACCACCTTGCGCTCGGACGGGAAGCGGGTGCCGATCTGCGCCTGGGCGGCGCTCGACGCGATCAACGCTGCGCAAATAAGTAATTTGGAAATCATCATTGGCCGAAAAAGGATGGAGAGGGTACGATTGTGGGCCGATACGCGGGTGCGTATTGCTCATGTTCCTGATTCTTTAAACGTCAAGAACTGGGGTGGAAAAATCCTCGCATAGAATTGGTACCATGAACAAATATCTCGCCTCCTTTTTCCTCATGCTGTGCTGCGCCGCTGGTGTCAATTCCAGCGCCATCGCACAAGCCCCTGCCAACACCGACCCGCGCAACGCCAAGGTCACGCTACCCGATCCCGCCAACCCCAAGCTGCCGTCGCTGATCATGATTGGCGACTCCACCGTGCGCAATGGTCACGACGATGGCCAGGGCAAGGGCGCGGCCGGCCAGTGGGGCTGGGGTAACCCGATCGCCGCGTACTTCGATCCCGCAAAAATCAACATCGTCAACCGCGCCGTGGGCGGCTTGAGCAGCCGCACCTACATGAGTTCCGGCCACTGGGAACGCACGCTGCCGCTGATCAAGGCCGGCGACGTGGTGCTGATCCAGTTCGGCCACAACGACAGCGGCCCGGTCAACGACACCGTGCGTGCGCGCGGCACCATCAAGGGCACGGGCGAAGAATCGGAAGCGATCAACAACCTGATCACCAAGCAGGATGAAGTGGTGCATACCTACGGCTGGTACTTGCGCAGTTACGTCGCGCAGATCAAGGCGCGCGGCGCCACGCCGGTCATCTGCTCGCCGATCCCGCGCAACAACTGGGGTACGGATGGCAAGGTCGCGCGCGCAGCCGACAGCTACGGCAGCTGGGCCAAACAGGTGGCCGCGCAGGAAAAGGTCGGCTTCATCGATCTGAACGAGACCATCGCGAAGTACTACGACGCCATGGGCCGCGACAAGGCCAACCTGATGTTCCCGCCTGAGGAACGCACGCACACCAATATGGCGGGCGCCGAATTCAATGCCAGGGTAGTGGTGGCGGGCCTGAAGGCGCTGCGGCCGCCGTTGGCCGGGGGGGCCTTGAACGCGTTGAACGACGCCGGCCGAGCTGTCCCGGCGGCCGAGGATGACCGTCCCGTGGTGGACGGCGCCAAGGTCGCCGGCGTGCAGCCGCGCGATCCGGCGCTGCCCAATCTGTTCCTGGTCGGCGACTCCACCGTCAAGAGCGGCGGCGCCGGCGGCGCCATCGGCTGGGGCGAACGCATCGCCACCCACTTCGACACCAACAAGATCAATGTCGTCAACCACGCCATCGGTGGCCGCAGCAGCCGTACCTTCTTCACCGAAGGCCGCTGGGCCCGGGTGCTCGAGCAGATGAAGGCGGGCGACTTCGTGGCGATCCAGTTCGGCCACAACGACGGCGGCCGCATCGGCGACCCCGCCAACAAGAACCGCGCTTCGGTGCCAGGCACCGGCCCCGAGACCGTTGAAGACACCAAGGCCGATGGCAGCAAAGAGCAAGTCCACACCTTCGGCTGGTACATGGCGCGCTACGTGGCCGATGCCAGGGCCAAGGGCGCAACCGTGATCCTGCTGTCGCCGGTGCCGCACCGCGACGTGTGGGAAAACGCCCGCGACTTCGCCAGCTTCGCCCAGTGGGACCAGGAAGTGGCTGCCAAGGGCGGCGCACTGTTTGCGGATCTGACGATGGTGGTGAGCGACGCCTACCGCAAGCAGGGCGCGCAAGTGGTCGATACCTATTTCTCGGACGCGCGCACGCACACCAACGAAGCCGGTGCCCAGTTCAATGCGGCGCGGGTGGTCGATGCCTTTAATGGTTTGCCAGGCAAGCCGCTGGCGAAGTATTTGAAGTAATCGCTGGTGCCAGCGCGATTCCCCGCTTGCGCGGGGATGACCCTGGTTACTTCTCCAGCCCTGCCACGACTTCCTCCGGCACGGCAATCACGGTACCGTGCCGCATGCGCTTTTTCGTGCCTTCGTCGGGGAACTGCATCTTGTCCGACACGTCTTCCCAGTGCACCAGGTCGCGCGAGCGCATGGCGCCGTAGTGCTTGGTGATGTAGGCGTCGTAGTACAGCACCACGTCGTCGCCGATCTGCAGCGCGGTCGGGCCTTCCACCCACAGCTTGGGCGGCGTGATCGGCGCGCCCAGCTTGCCGAACGGGCCTTGCAGATCGGGCGCGTCGGCCACTTGCAGGTGCTTCTTCGGCGGGTTGCGGGTTTCGTCCTTCACCAGCAGGTGGTTCTTGCCTTTGAAGTTGACGAAGGTGGCGTCGATCACCGAGAAGCCGGGATCATAAAACAGTTTGGTCGGCGTGTACGTTTTAAAATCGCGCGTGGTGGTTGCGTACATGCGGTGGTTGTACTTGTCTTCCGACGAGCCGTCGGTGGCCGGGAAGCGGCCTGGGATGGTGGAGGCCCAGAAGATCAGGAACTCGCCGCGCCTGTCGTCGTAGACGATTTCCGGCGCCCAGGCGTTGAGCGAACCTGGTTCGTGCGCCATCACCGGCACCTGCTGCTGCGGCGACCAGTTGACCAGATCTTTCGAGGACGCATAGCCGATATTGTTCTCGTTCCAGCCCGACGTCCACACCATGTGGAAAGTGCCGTCGGGGCCGCGCACGATGCACGGGTCGCGCATCAGCTTTGAATTGCCAACGACGGGCGTGAGGAAGCTGCGGCCACCGGCCACCTTGTCCCACATGTAGCCGTCGGTGCTGCGGGCGAAATGCAGACCGTCCTGGCCGTTTTCGGTGAAATAGGCGAACAGGTAATTGTCTGCCGCCTGGGCGGCGATGCTGGCCGCAGCCAGCATCGCACCAGCGGCCAGCTGGCGCACGTTGAAAAGGAAATTGCGGCTTTTCGGAGTTCCCATCATCAGCGGTTGCCTTCGTCGCCCAGCGGACGCTCATTGGTGAAAGTGGGGCTGACTGGCACGGCGAATTTCGCTACCGGATCGGGATGCGACGGATCGAAATTGCCGTAGCCGTCAGCGATCCACTGCGCTGCCGGCACGCCGGCCTGGCGCAAGCCGGTGGCCACCGCCTGCGCCAGCTCGTAGCTGCCGTAGGGATTGTGGTGGGTGTTATCGAGCTTGCCCGGCTGCGGTTCGGCGAAGGCCAGCTTGGAACCTTCCACGCCCAGCGCCGCGTACAGCGGCAAACTCATGGCGTGCAGGTCGATGAATGCGGTGCCCAGTTCTTTGGCCGACTGGCGCGCGGCGGTGGCGTAGTCGGTCAGGGTTTCCTGCGGCTTGCCGGCGTCGTCAAAACGGCGGCGCTCCATCGACGAAATGATGACGGGGATGCCGCCGTGCTTGCGGATCGCTTCCACGTGCTGGCGGATTTCGTCCTTGTACGTGGTGAAGGGGCCGCCCTTGTTGTCCTTGATCTGCTTCTGGTCGTTATGGCCGAACTGCATCAGGACCGTGTCGCCGGGGCGCATCATGCTCAGGACCTTGTCCAGGCGCCGGCGCGACAGCGAGTCGCGGTAGGTTTCACCCGACTGCGCCAGGTTGGCGACCGCGATACCGGGCTTGAAAAAGCGCGGCAGCATCTGGCCCCAGCTGTTGAACGGTTCGCCCGGCTGGTCGGACACGGTGGAGTCGCCCAGCAGGAAGATGGTTGGCGCGGTCACCGGCACGATGTCGATCGACTGAATCACCGGGTTGCTGCCGTTGATCTCAAGCGTGAGGCGCTGGTCCCAGGCGCGCGCTTCGGATACCGTTTCGCGCGGCACCTTGAGGTCCACCACGCCCGCCGCCACGCCCGGCACGGCCTTGATGCGCGGCGTGCGCACGTTGACGGTGAAGGTGCGGGTTTCCGTCGCGCCGCTGGCCGTGCTCACATTCTCGAGCATCAGGCGCCGCAGTTCGGACTTGATGGTGGTGTTGGAAGCCGTACCGGCCGCGCCCAGTTTGACGGTAACGTTGTAGTTCCCCTCGGGGACGTCGGCGGTGAAATACGACGGTTTGGTTGCGACCAGGTACCCGGCGGTGCGCACTTCCGCGCCCGGTTCGAAGCCGAAGCCGCGTTTCGCATCGTACGCCATGCCGGCATCCACCGTGGTGTAGCCGTCCCTGGCTGCGCCAAAGCTGAAGTGCCAGGACTCTGCCGCATGGGCGTGGCACGGGCCGAGGATGGCGAGTGTGGAAAACCCTGCCAGCAGCAGCGCCGAGGAGACCCGGCGCGCCACCGGCAGGGAAGGAGTGCCCTGTCGGTGAGGTTTCATATTACTTGGTGACTGACAGCGCGACGGTGACCGGTGCGCGCACGCGCGCAGCCTGGGCCGAGACGTACTTGGTCCAGTCTTCGCGTTTGGCGAAGTCGCCGGCGCGGGTCCAGCCGGCGCCCACGTAGTAGCGCAGCGGCTGGCCGGAAACGATTTTCGCGGTGATCAGCGCATTGAGCTTGTCTTCGGCGTAGTCCTTTTCGCCGGCGGTCGGCACGATGATGGCGGTGCCGAAGGCGCCGTTCGATTTCTGCTCCACCCATTGCAGCAGCGCGCGGTCGGCCGGTTGCGTGATCGGCTGCACCTTGGCGTCCTGGCCCTTGTCAGCCGGGGTCTTGTTCAGGCCGATGGCGGCGGTGAGCTGCTGCGGGCCGGTGAAGTTGAAGGTGCTGTCGATCTGGTCGAAATAGTGGCCGGCATCGACGGTGAAGCGCTTCACTTCCGAGACCTTGGCGCCGCCGGCATCCCAGGCGTCGTACGACAGCTCGAAGATGGCGCGGATCGGGCCATTGGCGATCACTTTCCAGCCGGCGTAGTTCACGCCCGTGTACAGGGTCTTGCCGTCCCAGATGCCGGCGCCGCCGGCGCCGCGCGACTTGCCGACGTTGTACATGTCCATGCCTTCGCCTTCGTCGTCATGGTAATGGTCGTGGCCCTTGTTGTACCAGCGATCGACGATCGGGTACGGTACGCGCTTGAACCAGATGTCCATGCCGCTGGTGACCAGCACCTCTTTGCCGCTGCCTTCTGCGGCAGGCGCCGCCAGCGCGGGACCGTAGGTGCGGTGCGCCACCTTGTCGTTCTCCCAGGCGAAATCGTCGAGACGTTCCTGGATGTAGCGGGCCGACACCTTGCTCGGGAAGACCGGCGCCACGGTGTCGATTTTCTCGACCGTGAAGGTGGCCTTCTTTTCGCCCGGGGCGAAGTCATGCTGGAAAATCAGCTCGCCGTAGGCGATGCCTTCGTTCTTCGGATCCTTGGCCTGCGGCGCCACGTTGGTCACCTGGTATGGCAGCACCTTGCCGGCCGCGTCCTTGACGGCGATCTTCTGCAGCAGCGCGCCAGGCAGGGCGCGATTGATTTCGGTCCAGGGGATGGTGATGGTTTCCGAGGGGCGGGCCTGGTCCAGCGTGTGGGTAACGGTGACAGTCAGGCGCTCGGCGGCGTTGACGATGCCGGCGCTGGCCAGGGCGGAGAACAGGATTGCGGGGACGAACAGCTGCTGACGTAGTTTCATGTATTTACCAGTCCTTCAATACGAGTGAGGCAAGTGGTACAACGATATGGGGTATCGCGCAGAGGCGCGACGCGTAGACTGTACCGCATTCGGTTAGCCCCGCAAAGCACGCCATGATCGTTGGAGTATCGATAGTCTGATTGAGAGTGTCAACGCTTCGCGCCATCTAATCACTTTCGTGAGTAGATGGCGTACAACCAGGTTCACACCGTAGTGTCACACCTCCAGGACGATGGCCGGCGCCGTCATGCGGCGGCGCTGCTCGGCATCGACGGCCGCGTTGAGGTCGGGCGAGAAGTCATCGACGTGCACCGACAGGTCGGTAAAGCGGGCGAAGTCGGCCAGCGTGCGGCGTTCCTCCGGCGTGAGCAGGCCAAGCGACACCGCATGTGCGCTCCACTGGTCCAGCAGCGGCAGGGTTTGCGGCATCGCTTCGAGCTGGCCAGCGCGCACGGCGGGTTTCAAGCGATGCTCGATGGCGTCCACCTGCGGCAGCAGGGCGAAAGCCAGCTCGCCGCAGGCCACCGGGTCGCGCAGGTCGTCGGCCAGGAAGCCGTCGGCCAGCAGGCGTTCGCGGCTCGGGCCTGCCGTCTGCATGGCGCGCGCCACGTTGCCGCCCAGGTCGTCGTTCGGTTCCGCGTACGGCATCCCGAACGGGAACAGCAGCACGCGCACGGCGCCGGCGATGAAGCGGTTGGGGAAGTTGTCGAGCACCCCGGCCAGCGCCAGTTGCGCCTTGTGCAGCGCATCCTGCACCGACCAGTGGACGTATGGCGCATCGTCGGCCTGGCGGCCATCGTCCTCGAAGCGCTTGAGCGTGGCGCTGACCAGGTACAGCATCGACAGCGCATCGCCGAGGCGGGCGGAAATGCGCTCGCGGCGCTTGAGTTCTCCGCCCAGCACGAACATCGAGGTGTCGGTCAGCAGCGCAAAGGCTGTGGACATGCGGCCGACGGCGCGGTAGTAGCCGGCCATGGCGGGATCGGCCTGCTCGGGCACGGGCGCGGAACTGGCGCCGGTGAGCGCGTACCACAGGCCGCGCGCGGCATTGGCGCACACGAAGCGCACGTGGCCGAAAAAGGCGTCGTCGAATTCCAGTTCGGCGCGGCGCTGGTCCTTGTCGGCCGTGGCGTGCATTTCGCGCAGCACGTAGGGATGGGCGCGAATGGCGCCCTGGCCGAAGATGATCAGGCAGCGGGTGAGAATGTTGGCGCCTTCCACCGTGATGGCAATCGGGATCTGCTGGTAGGCGCGGCCGAGGAAATTGCTGGGGCCCATGCAGATGCCCTTGCCGCCCAGGATGTCCATGCCGTCGTTGACCACCGCACGTCCGCGTTCGGTCACGTGGTACTTGGCGATGGCCGAGATCACGGCCGGCTTTTCACCGAGGTCCACGGCCAGCGCGGACAGCTTGCGGGTAGCGTCCATCATGTACAGGTTGCCGCCCATGCGGGCCAGCGCCTCCTGCACGCCCTCGAACTTGCCGATCGGCGTCTTGAACTGGCGCCGGATCGCGCAATAGGCGCTGGTGCCGCGCACGGCCAGCTTGGCGGTGCCCACGCTGGTCGATGGCAGGGAAATCGCGCGGCCGGCGGCCAGGCACTCCATCAGCATGCGCCAGCCCTTGCCGATCTGCTGTGGCCCGCCGATGATCCAGTCCATCGGAATGAACACGTCCTTGCCGCTGGTAGGGCCGTTCTGGAACACGGCGCCCAGCGGCCAATGGCGGCGGCCGATCACCACGCCCTCGTGGGTCGTGGGTATCAGCGCGCAGGTGATGCCGGTGTCGGTCCCGGGAGGCAGCAGGCGATCAGGATCGACCACGCGGAATGCCAGGCCAAGCAGGGTGGCGATGGGCCCCAGCGTAATGTAGCGCTTGTTCCAGGTGATGCGCAGGCCCAGCGTCTCGCGGCCTTCATGGGTGCCCATGCAGACCACGCCGGTGTCGGGAATGGCGGCAGCATCGGACCCCGCGTAGGGGCTGGTGAGCGCAAAGCACGGGATTTCCTTGCCGGCGGCCAGGCGTGGCAGATAGTAGTTTTTCTGGTCTTCGGTACCGTAGTGGAGCAGCAGTTCGGCCGGTCCCAGCGAGTTGGGCACCATCACCTGCACGGCCAGCGCCGACGAACGGGTGGACAGCTGCATCACCACCTGCGAGTGCATGTACGCGGAGAAGGCTTTGCCGCCGTATTCCTTGGGGATGATCATGCCGAGAAAGCCCTTGTCGCGCGCATATTGCCAGGCCGGGCCGGGGATGCCTTGCCACACTTGCGTCGATTCCCAGTCGTCCACCAGTTCGCACAGGTGGCGCACTTCCACGTCGAGGAACGACTGCTCTTCGGCGGTGAGCGTGGGCTTGGGCAGTTTCATCAGCTTGTCCCAATCCGGACGGCCCGAGAACAGGTCGGCATCCCACCAGGTGGTGCCGGCTTCGAGCGCATCGCGTTCGGTGTCGGACATGGCGGGCAGGATGCGCTTGAACAGCGCGAAAATATGCGGCGTGACCAGGCTTCGGCGCAGTGCCGGCACGCCCAGGATCACGGCGGGTACGCCGATCAGCAATACCACTATGGTCCAGAAAATCATGTGCTCCTCCTGTTTTTAGGAGCACCATACTGCGGACCGCAATCTGCCACTGTGCGGCTGCGCTCATATGGGCAGTGCCGCAGCCCTGCTTACAGCGACTTCAAAAACGCCAGCACGGCGTCGCGGTCGGTCCGGGACAGTTGCTCGAAGCGCTGCCGCGCCCGCGCCGCTTCGCCGTCGTGCCATAGAATCGCCTCGGTCAGGTTGCGTGCGCGGCCGTCATGCAGGTAGCCGACGCTGCCGGCGCTGCCCATCACCTTGTCGGTATAGCCGATGCCCCACAGCGGCGCGGTACGCCACATATTGCCCTTGGCCTGTCCTTCCACCAGGTTGTCGGCCAGGCCGGCGCCCATGTCGTGCAGCAGCAGGTCGGAATACGGCGCGATGGCCTGGTTGCGCAGCTCCGCGAGCAGGTGGCCGCTGCCGGTGGTCATTTGCGCCGTGTGGCAGGCCACGCAGCGCATGCCGTCGAACAGCCGCGCGCCGGCCGCCACCTGGGCGGCATCCACGCGGTGTTCGTCGAGGGGAGCCACGCCCTTGGGGAAGCCGCTTGGCATGCTGCGCTGGGCCGGCACCGCCACCAGCGCCAGGTACCGGGTGATCAGTTGCAGGTCGGCTTCGGTAATGCCCGGCTGCGCAGCCGCCGCGCCGCAGCCGGCGGGATCGGTGTGGCACGACCGGTTGCGATAGACGGGCGACGTGACCGCCATGTCGGCCAGCAGCGCCGACGCGGTTTGATGGCGCAGGCTGGCCTTGGACGCCTTCCAGCCGAAGCGGCCCAGGCGCACCGCGCCTGACTCCGGATCGAACACGAAGTTGGCCACGCCGATGACGCCGTCGGCGTCCGGGGAAGAACGCACGCGCGACAGGATCTCCGCTTCCGGGATCGCCTCGAGCAGACCGGTGCCCATCATTGGCTGGGCCGCGCGCAGCGATACCGCCGCCGGGGTGGCGCCGTCGAAGGCGATGGCGGGCTTGCGCAGCTCGACCACGGTGCCGTCGGCCAGCGTGACCTGGCGCGAATCGAACGCCGCCACGCGCACGCCGCTGCCCCAGTTCTGGCGCGCGCCGGTAGCGGACACGCCGTTCATCTGCACCGCCGCGCCGTACTGCGGATGCGGCGACTGCACGCCGTTGGCGTCGATGGCGGCTACCCGCACTGACATCGTGTCCAGGCGCTGGTTGATGGCGGCAGGCGCCGGGCTGCGGCCGTTGTTGACGTGGCACGCGATGCAGGCCGACTGGTTGAAGCGCTGGCCCTGCAGGCCCACCGCCGCTGCATAGCGGTCGTTGCCAGGCTCGTTGTGTTCACCGGTGGTAAAACTGGTGTGCACCAGGCGCCGGCCTTCCACGAAGCGCTGCATGTTCTGCATGCCGGTGTGGTTGTGCGGCTGCTGGAACATGAACAGGCCGTTGTCGCTGTAGTTGTAGGACACCGAACCGAGGCCGCCGGCCAGCGTGGCCGCCGGCAGCGGCACCGAGTTCAAACGGGGCTGCACGCCATACCACGGCTGCAAGCCGGCGCCCACCACGTATATCCACTCCGCCGAGTAGTAACGGATGCCGCCGGTGTCGCCAATGGCGCCCATGGCGGCCGAAGTGGAAAACATCGACGGCGACACCTCGATCGCATCGCCCACGGCCAGCGCGCGCGCCGGCACGTGGACATTGTTCGGCATGCCGGCGGCATCGAGGCCGCCGTGGCCCGGGTAGTCCTTGACCTGCAAGGTGCAGGCGCCGTTGATGCCGGTGGCGGTAGCCAGCTTGCCATTGGCCGGATAGGGCGTGGGTTTGCAGACGGCGACATCGCGGTCCACCAGTTCGCCGGGCGCCATCCAGCCGTAGCCGGTCACGCCCGGCCGATCGAAGCCGCGGAAAAAGGCCACCCCGCCTGGCAGGAAATCGACGGTGGTGTACTGGTTGACGATCAAAGTGGGCTTGGCCACGCCGGCCACGCGGCTGTTGTCGATGATCTCCACGCCCCAGGTGCGGTTCTTGAAATACTGCGGCACGAAAGTGAGGTAGTTGCCCGGGCCCTTGTCCACCGGCAGGCCGGTGGCCGGATCCACGGTCTCATTGGGGCCGTAGCCGATTTCGTTCCAGTCCTCGCCCCGTTCGCGCCCGTGGCGCGCCAGCCCGCGCGCGCCGAAACGCGTGACCAGCGTGCCGTCGGCCAGGGTGAACTGCAGCGTCTCGAGCGGGTCGGCGCTCGCGGGCAGCGGCGTCCAGCCGGCGCCGCTGGCGGGATAGCGCAGCGCAGAAGTCGTGGCCGTGGGCAGGGTGTTGTCATTGCCGGGCGACTTGAACTCCACTTCGAACAGCGAGTAACCGTACTGCGTGGCGCGTTCCACGCCCTGCACGCGCAGATAGCGCGCCCGCGCACCCAGGTTGAAAAATTCCTCGGCGCCGCCGCGGCCGTCGGACACGTAGCGCAACTGCGACCAGTTCTGGCCATCGTCGGACACCTGCACGGCGTACTGTTTGGCGTACGAATCTTCCCACAGCAGTTTCATGTAGCCGATGGCGGTGCTGGCGCCGAAATCGAACTGGATGTACGCGTTATCGACGGCGGTGCTGGACCAGCGCGTGGTCGCACTGCCGTCGATGGCTTGAAAGGCCGACATGGCCGGATTTTCCACGGACGACGACGTGGCGCCGGCCGGCTTGACGACCACGCCTGGCTGGCCCGGATCGCTGACGATCGGAGCTGGCACGGCCACCACCGGCGGCAGCTGCACTTGCACCGGATCGGGCGTGGAAGCTGCCGATTTCTCGCCGCCGCCCCCGCCGCATGCTGCCAGGGCCAATGCCACGCCGAGTGGCAGCATGCGGGTGGTGATGGTGTGTAGTGCGATCAAGACAGGCCCCTCGGCGTTGGATGGCAGCACAATAGTGCCGCATGGAAACATTAATGCTATCACATGCGTACCAGTGCAGCCACGCCGGCCACACCGGCCGCCGCGTTCAACGCGCAGGAATTACGGCATAAACCTTCCCCCGCACCGCGTTGAACGTGGTGGTATAGCCGAGGGCATCGCGGCGGCTGGCGGCCTTTACGCCAGCCACCCGCACCGGCGCGGCGGTGCGCAGCATGCAGCGGCCATCGCGCCGCGCTGTGATGCGCGCCGACTTCAACCGCCCCTGGCCCCAGTCGATATCGACCACGAAGTTGCCGCGCCCGACCAGTCCCTTGACTTCACCATCGCGCCAGGCGGCCGGCAGCGCCGGCAGCAGGTGCAGTTCGCCGTTCTGGCTTTGCAACAGCATCTCGATCACGCCGGCGGTGCCGGCGAAATTGCCGTCGATCTGGAACGGCGGATGGGCGTCGAACAGGTTGGCGTAGGCGCCGCCGTGCTTGTCGCCCGGTTTGGTCAGGCGCAGCAGGTTGCGAAACAGCGTGTAGGCGTGGTCGCCATCGAGCAGGCGCGCCCACATATTGACCTTCCATGCCAGCGCCCAGCCGGTGCCGTCGTCGCCGCGCAGTTCCAGCGTGCGGCGCGCAGCGTCGGCCAGCCTGGGTGTGGCAAGCGGCGAGATGTCGCGCGCCGGATGCAGCGCGTACAGGTGCGACACGTGGCGATGGTGCGGTTCGACTTCCTTGAAGTCTTTCGACCATTCCTGCAACTGGCCGCGCGCGCCCACCTGGAACGGCAGCAGCTTGTCGTTGGCCGCGCGCACCTGGCGGCGGAACGGCGCATCGATGTTCAATTCCTTGCCCGCCGCCTCGAGGTTGCGGAACAAGTCACGGGCGATGGCGATGTCCATGGTGGACGCCACGCTCACCACGCCGGTCTGGCGGTCGCCATAATAAAAGGCGTTTTCCGGCGAGGTGGAAGGAGAGGTCACCAGTTGCCCCTGGGCGTTGGGCTGCAGCCAGGCCAGCATGAACTGCGCCGCGCCTTTCATGACCGGGTAGGCGCTGCGCAGGTAATCGCGGTCGCCGGTGAACCGGTAGTGTTCCCACAGGTGACGGGTGAGCCAGGCGCTGCCCATGTACCAGTTGGCCCACTTGGGATCGCCCTTGCCGAAGTCGCCGACCGGATTGCTGCTGGCCCAGATGTCGGAATTGTGGTGCACGGCCCAGCCGGGCGCGCGGTAGTACGAGGCGGCCGTTTCCGCGCCGGTGACGGCCAGGTTGCGTATCAGGTCGTCCATCGGCGCGAACAGTTCGCCCAGGTTGGCGCTATCGACCAGCCAGTAGTTCATCTGGACGTTGATGTTGGTGGTGTAGTTGCTGCTCCAGGGCGCCCGCACGATGGGATTCCAGATGCCCTGCAGGTTGGCCGGCGCGTTGCGCGTGCGCGAGGAAGACATCAGCAGGTAGCGGCCGTACTGGACGTACAGCGCTTCCAGACCGGGATCGGCAGCGCCGGCCGTGTGCTCGGCCAGGCGGCGGTCGGTCGGAATGGCGCTGCGATCGGGCGCGTTGCTGTCCAGCGTGAGCGACACGCGGTCGAACATGCTGCGGAAGTTGTCCACGTGGGCGGCGCGCAGCGTGGCGTAACCGCGTTTGGCGGCGGCATCCAGGTAGCCCTGCGCCAGCGCGTGCTGGTCGCGGCCCGCGCTGTCGGGGCACCGGTCGTAGCCGGTAAAGCTGGTGGCAGCCGACAGCAGCAGCGTGACCGACGATGCGGCGCGGATGCGCAGACGGGCGCCGTCGGCTTCCACGGTGCCGTCGCCATCATCGAGCACCGGCTTGACCAGCAGCTCGTAGCGCATGCCCTTGCAGCCGGTCGGATCGATTTCCACGATCGGCTCGGGATTGTGCTTGACGTAGCTGGGGTCCACGTGGGCCGGCGCCTTGCCAGCCAGCCGCAGGCCGTCTGCGGTGGCGACGCTGGTCGATTTGAGCAGGCTGGCCGTCTCCAGTTCCAGGTCCAGGCTGCGCGGCTGGTCGGCCGTGAGCCGCACCACGATCACCTGGTCGGGTACCGAGGCGAACACCTCGCGCCGGTACGTCACGCCGTTGGCCGTAAAGGCCGTGGACTGGATGCCGTCGCGCAGATCGAGGCTGCGCCGGTACCCGGTTGCCGGGGCGCCGGCCAGGTCGTGGCGCAGGTGCAGCTCGCCCAGCGGCAGGAAGCCTTCCGTGTAGGGGCCTTGCAGCTTGCGCGACAGCGCGTAGGCTGCCGCGTAGTCATCGCGTGCCAGGGCCTGGCGCACTTCGCCCAGCGCGGCATACGCGCCCGGATTGAGGTTCTTGTCCACCGGGCCGCCGCTCCACAGGGTGGCCTCGTTCAGTTGCAGCAGTTCGTCGCCGGGACGGCCGAACACCATCGCTCCCAGACGGCCATTACCGACCGGGAGCGCCTCGGTCCAGGCGGCGGCCGGACGGTCGTAATGCAGGGTGAGGTCGGGTTTCGCGTGGGCGGACATGGCAAGCAGCGCCAGGAGGCTGGTGACCGCGAGTCGATGGAGTGTCGGGCGCATGGCTGTACTTTGGTCGTGGTTGAGCGGTCGATGATACGGCGATGAACCGGGCGCTTCGCGTCAATCGCCTGATAATTTGGCAGCGCCGGGGCGATCGATGCCGATTGCCGTATTGCCGCTGCGAAGAAGCCATTTATCCGCTATATTCTGCATCCTTCTCCGGCTCCCGTTACCGTTTTCCCAGTCCATGAGCTTGTCCCTCCCCAAAGCGTTGTTGTATCTACTGTTGGTCGTGGCGCACGGCTGCTGGGCGGCCGCGCCCCGGCCGCTGCTGTCGGAGTACACGCACACGGCGTGGACTGCTGTCGATGGCGCGCCCACCGGCGCCACCAAGTTCGCCCAGGGCGACGATGGCTGGCTGTGGGTCGCCACGCCCACCGGCCTTTACCGCTTCGATGGCGTGCATTTCGAGCGCGTGACGCAGGTGTACGGCCATGCGCTCGCCACCAGCAACATCATGGCGCTGGCCACGGCGCCCGACGGCGCGCTGTGGGTGGGGGATCGCGTGGGCGGCGTTTCGGTATTTCGCAAGGATGGCGCGCAAACCTATACCGAAGCAGGCGGCCTGCAACCGGTGGGCGTGATGCATATCGAGGTGGCGCCCGACGGCGCGGTCTGGGCGGCGATGCGCGACGGCGTGGCGGTGCTGGCGCCGGGCGCGCGGCGCTTCGAGTATCTGCCGCCGACGGCCGGCTTGCCAGCGCTGGGCGTGTTCCAGATCCTGTTTGCGCGCGACGGTACTACCTGGATCGGCACCAATATTGGTGCGTATTTCAGGCCCAGGGGCGAGTCGCGCTTTCGCCCGTCGTGGCCGCGCGAGGGACGGGTGGCGCTGGCAGAGGCGCCCGATGGTGCGATCTGGGCCCAGGATTTTCAGCATAGCTATTACAAGGTGCGGCGTACCGCGCCGCCGGCCGGCACCGTGATCAAGCCCGATATGGACGGATCGTCGATCCGCTACGACCAGCGGGACACGCTGTGGGTGCTGCACGCCGATGCGCTGGAACGCCGTATCAAGGGCGCCGGTCTCGCCGCACCAGACCAGCGCCTGTCGCAATTGAACGGTATCAGTGGCCCGATGCTGTCAACCAGTTTCCAGGACCGCGAGGGCAACCTGTGGATCAGCACCTCGCAGGGCATCGACCGGCTGCGTCCCAACCGCCTGGCCACCATGCCGGGCAAGGTGCGCTTGCAGTTTCCCGCGCTGATGACCGGCCCGGAAGGCGATATCTGGGTGGGCGACTATGCCGGCGACGTGTGGCGCTACGATGCCGATGGACCGCGCCAGCGCGAAGTGGCTGGCGAGATCACGGCCGCCAGCGCCGCGCCGGACGGCGTGCTGTGGCTGGGCGGCACCGCCGGCGTCAAGCGCCGCTTGCCCGATGGCGCGGTGACCACGTTCGGCTTTCCGGACGACGTCAAGGGCCTGCGCGTGCACGCGTTGCAACAGGACCGCCACGGCGCGCTGTGGGCCTCGTTCTCGGCCGGCAAGGGCGTGTACCGGCTGGAGCATGGCCGCTGGGTAAAGTCCGGCGGCTTGCGCGGCATCTCAGAACTGCTCACCACCACCATGGCGCTCGATGGTAAAGGCGACTTGTGGCTCGGCCATTTGCGCAGCGAGATCAGCGTGGTGGGCGACGGCGCCGTGCGCCGCCTCGGTGCAGCACATGGGCTGGAACTTGGCACCGTGCTGGCCCTGCATGCGGACAGCCAGCGCATGTGGGTGGGCGCCGAGAACGGCGTGGCGCTGTATCGGGATGGCGGCTTCGTTGCACTGACGGGTGAGCGCGGCGAGCATTTTCGCGGCGTCTCCGGCATCGTGCGCATGCCGGACGGCGACCTGTGGCTGCAGGGTGCGGAAGGCCTGTACCGCGTCGCCGCTGCCAGCCTCGATGCATGGTCGACCAATCCGCGCACGTTACTGGCATTCGAGCGCTTCGACGCCCGCGACGGCATGCAGGGCCACGCACCGCAACTGCGCCCGGTGCCGTCGCTGCTGCGCGCCCGCGACGGCAAGCTGTGGTACGCCACCACCAGTTCGGTCGGCACCATCGACCCGGCCAACATCCTGCGCAATCGCCTGCCGCCGCCCGTGCGCATCGTTGCCGTGGTGGCGGAAGGCGCGCGCCATCCGGTCCGTGAGGCCGGGGCGCACTCGCTGGTGCTGCCGCAGGGCACACGCGACATGCAGATCGATTTTACGGCGCTCAGCCTCTCGATTCCGGAGCGGGTGCGCATGCGTTACCGGCTGGTGGGGCTGGACCGCGACTGGCAGGAGCCAGTGGGTCGGCGCGCAGCGTATTACACCAACCTGGCGCCCGGTAAATACCGCTTCGAGGTGATCGCCTCCAACGAGGACAACTTGTGGAACACCGCCGGCGCCGCGCTCGACATCGAGATCGCGCCGACCTTCGTGCAAACCGGCTGGTTCAAGCTGCTGCTGGCGGGATTGGCGGCGCTGCTGCTCTATATCGCCTATGCGCTGCGCATCCGCAGCCTCACTCGTCGCATGCAGGAGCGCCTGCAGGAACGGCTGGCCGAGCGCACCCGGATTGCCCGCGCGCTGCACGATACCCTGCTGCAAAGCGTGCAGTCGCTGTTGCTGTCGTTCGACGCCCACAGCCGGCTGCTCAAGGAAGGCACGCAGGAACGCGTACGGCTGGACCAGACCCTGAACCTGGCCGAGCAACTGCTGGTGGAAGGGCGCGACCAGATCATGGACTTGCGGGCCTCGGCGTCGCCCGAAGAACTGGGGCTGGCGCTCGAGCAGTTCGGCAAGGGGCTGGCAGAGCACCGCGCTCACCAGTTCGAGATGCGCGTGCGCGGCGCGCCGCACCGTTTGCAGCCCGGTGTGCAGGATGAGATCTACGCGATTGCCCGCGAAGCGCTGTTCAATGCGTCGCGCTATGCGGATGCGGGGAAAATCACCCTGGTCCTGGAGTACGGGGCCGGCGGCCTGACACTGCGGGTGGACGATGACGGCCGGGGCCTCGGTGACAGCGTGGCTGCCGCCGGCCAACGTCCCGGGCACTGGGGCATGGTGGGCATGCGTGAGCGCGCCCGCAGCCTGGGCGGCACGCTGGACATCGATAGCGCACCGGGTGCCGGCACACAGGTAAAGCTGCACGTGCCGGCCCGCAAGGCATACTGATGGCGCCTGCCCGGGCCTTCAGGGCAAGACGCCAGTATTCCCTCAGGCGCCCGGGCGCTGGCGATGGAACTTGATCGGCGTGTAGGCCACGTTGGATGGCGGGGCCGACTTCAGGATGTTGGTCTTCATCGCGCCCACAACGTGCATCTCGCACGGTTTGCAGTCGAAGCGCAGGGTGTAGGTTTCCTTGCCGCTGACCAGGGTCATCGGCTCGGCTTTTACCTGTCCCTGCACGCCTTGCACGCCCTTGGCCTGCTTGGGGCACAGGTTGAACGAGAAGCGCAGGCAGTGCTTGGTGATCATCAGCGGCACTTCGCCGGCTTCTTCGTGCGCCTCGTAGGCGGCGGCAATCAGCTGCACGCCGTGCTTCTGGTAGAACGCGCGCGCCTTTTCGTTGTACACGTTGGCCAGGTAGCTCAGCTGCGTTTCCGGGTACACCGGCGGCGGTTCGATCGACGCCTTGCGCAGCGGCCGCTCCCAGGCTGCGAGACGCACCGCTTCGTGCGCTGCCACCGCGTCGCGGCGCAGCGCATTGATGGCGGCCGACGGCACGAACCACGGTTGCGACAGATTGAGTTCCACGTCCGACGCCGCAAACATGGTGGCGCCCAGCTTTGACAGGCTGGCGCGCAGGCCTGCTGCGGCCTGGTCGGCCTGCTGCGCCGGTTGCAGCGCCATCGGCGCATCGGTCACGCTCAGGCAGCCGTCTTCGTCGAGCAGCGACAGGCGCAGGCCCGCGCCGCCTTCGAGTTCGGACAGGGTGGCGTGCACCGACACCTTGCGGTCTGCCGATTTCTTGTTCAGGATCGCTTCCCACTGGTGGTCGCGGTTACGGTGGATGGCGATGCCGGGCTTGAAGCCGGGCAGGGCGAGGAAGGCTTCGTTGGGGAACACGCGCCACAATTCGCCGTCCTTGCTGTCGCCGAGTTTCTTGGCGACGTTGGCCTGCACGCCCACGGTCTCGCGCTTGTTCATGTAGTTCAAGCCGTCGCCGTTGGCCAGCGGGGCATTCGACACCATGTCGAAGTGGTCGGTGGCCACGCGGGTGACGGTGCCCAGTTCCAGGCCCAGGTATTTCGGGCTGTCGAAGGCGCCGATTTCGTCCGTACGGCCGTTGGCGAAGTAATCGGTGTGGCCGCGATTGAAGTTCTTCTCCACGTCCGGCGTGAAGTGAATGCTGGTGGTGCCGCTGGCAGCGCGCTTGAATTCTGTGCGGCGCTCGAGGATTTCGTCGAGCAGCAGGCGGTAGTGGGCGGTGATGTTTTTCACGTAGCCCATGTCCTTGTAGCGGCCTTCGATCTTGAGCGAGCGGATGCCGGCATCGATCAGCGCTTCGAGGTTGCGGCTCTGGTCGTTGTCCTTCATCGACAGCAAATGCTTGTCGTAGGCGACCACGCGGCCGGCGTTGTCAGAAAGCGTGTACGGCAGGCGGCATGCCTGCGAGCAGTCGCCACGATTGGCGCTGCGGCCCGTATCCGCGTGCGAAATATAGCACTGGCCGGAAAACGCCACGCACAGCGCGCCGTGCACAAAGTATTCGAGCGGGGTGTCGGTGGCGGCGTGGATTTCGCGGATTTGATTGATGGTCAGTTCGCGCGCAAGCACCAGTTGCGAGAAGCCGGCATCGCCGAGGAATTTGGCCTTCTCTTTGGTGCGGATGTCGCACTGGGTACTGGCGTGCAGCTGGATCGGCGGCAGGTCCATTTCCATCAGGCCCAGGTCCTGCACGATCAGCGCATCGACGCCGGCCTCGTACAACTGCCAGATCTGCTTGCGCGCACCTTCCAGTTCCGAGTCGTGCAGGATGGTGTTGAGCGTGACGAAAATGCGCGAATGGTAGCGGTGCGCGAACTGCACCAGCGCCGCGATATCCTCGATCGGGTTGCTGGCGTTATGGCGGGCGCCAAAGGCGGGACCGCCGATATAGACAGCGTCGGCGCCGTGGAGGATGGCCTCCCGGCCGATTTCAGCGGTTTTGGCGGGCGACAGCAGTTCGAGCTGGTGGGCTAGCAGAGACATGGCGGATTCCTTCTGGTGAAGGGCGACATTATAGCCGGGATGCGAATGCCAGACGTGTAATGCGATGTGGCGATGGGTTTGCGATGCATGGCGCCGTCAGCGCTTGCAGTCAGAGATATCGTTGTGTATTTCGTTAACCGATTTCACCACGCCCTGCTCGATGACCAGTACCTGGGTGACGGCATATTTGTGCTGTGCTGCGGCGGTATAGCAATGCCCGACATATGCCTTGAACGTGCCCGATAGCCATGTCGCCACGACCGGACCCTGGAGGCCCTCATAATGCGTCTTCAGAGGGATTTCTCCTCCGCACTCAGCCAGTGCGGTCAACCATAATTTTCCCTGCTCGCGCCTGAATACGCCCACCGGAGCACCGGCGGCGCTGCAGCTGCCCAGACGTTGACGCCGCAGCTCGCGCATGCGCGGGTCTTCGGGCAGATCGAGGTAGCAGCATTTTTCGGCAAAGATTTGGCCGGTTTGCTCACCGTCCGTATATCGATCGAACAGCGCTGGCGTGGCATGCGCGGCGCCGGCGGCAATCAGGCATAGCACGGCGAGAAGGAGCCGCTGCGTCAATCGGGTGATTCCTGGGTAGCTGCCATGTATTTGCATCTCTTTGTTCTCTTGGTTCTATGGGGGAGGGACTCGCCTTGTCTGAAACATAACACGCAAACCACGCTCAGCCAAGCTGATCGAAGCGTGTTTCCGCTAGAATGACCGATCCGCGCGCCGATACCCGTGCGCGCGTCCCTAGGAGATTTGCATGACCGAACCGACCAGTTACGTCCCGCCCGCGGTCTGGACCGCGCCCACCACGGCAGGTGGCACCTTTGCCAGCATCAATCGCCCGGTAGCGGGCCCCACGCACGACAAGGAGCTTCCAGTCGGCAAGCACCCGTTGCAGTTGTATTCGCTGGGCACGCCCAATGGCGTCAAGGTCACCATCCTGCTCGAGGAATTGCTGGCGGCAGGGCACACGGGCGCCGAGTACGACGCCTGGCTGATTCGCATTAACGAAGGCGACCAGTTCGGCAGCGGTTTTGTCGATGTCAATCCCAACTCCAAGATTCCGGCGCTGGTGGACCGCAGTGGGGCAGCGCCGCAGCGCGTGTTCGAGTCGGGTTCGATCCTGGTGCACCTGGCCGAAAAATTCGGCGCCTTCCTGCCGAAACAGGGCAGTGCCCGGACCGAAACCCTGAACTGGCTGTTCTGGCAGATGGGTTCGGCGCCGTTCATGGGCGGCGGCTTCGGTCATTTCTATGCGTATGCGCCGGAAAAACTCGAGTACCCGATCAACCGCTATGCGATGGAAACCAAGCGTCAGCTCGACGTGCTGGATCGTCAACTGGCCCAGCATCGCTACGTGGCAGGGGACGAGTACACGATTGCCGACATGGCAATCTGGCCGTGGTACGGCTCGATGGTGCTGGGGCAACTCTACAATGCGGCCGAGTTCCTGTCGGTGCACGAGTACCAGCATGTCAGGCGCTGGGCCGAGGAGATTGCTGCCCGTCCGGCGGTGCAGCGCGGCCGCCGGGTGAACCGGGTGTTCGGCGAGCCGGCCGAGCAGTTGGCGGAGCGCCATGACAAGGCCGACCTCGACTAGGTAATTCAGGCTGCGGACGGCGCAAAACATGTCCGCAGCATGCCGTTCCACAATTCATTTAACTCGACATTACTACCTATATTGTCGATTAATATTACTGTATGCAATACTGTATAATTGGCTGTATATTCACACAGTCTTTTAGCCCGGTATCGACCATGCAGCAGCCAACGCCAGAGAAGAAGTTCGCCGTCATCAACCTCGAGCCGTTTCCCGCGCACAGCGACGGCGCGGCGCAGCGGCGCCAGCGCGACCGGGATGCCCTGCGTACCATCGCCGAGGACGCCATCACCGATGCCCAGACCGACAGCGAAATCGCCCGCGAATTCATCAGCCACGGCGAACTGGGTCCCAAATCGATCGCCAACACCCAAAAAGAGCTATTTCGCTTCCTGACCTGGTGCCGGGAAGAGGCGGGCAAGACGCTGCGCCAGCTCAGCGTCGCCGAGCTCAATAGCTACAAGGACTTCCTCAAGGCGCCGCCGGCCTCGTGGATTTCCACCACCAAGTGGCCGCGCAGCGATGAACGCTACCGGCCGTTCAGCGGGCCGTTATCCGACGCCAGCCGGCGCCAGGCCATGATCGCCGTCAAGGGATTGTTCGCGTACGCCACGCAAACCGGCTATCTGCGGCGCGATCCGGCGGCGCTGGTCAAGCACGTCAAAACGGCCAGTGCCAGCCGCATCACGCGCTACCTCACGCAAGACGCGCTGGCCCTGGCGCTGCATACAGTCGCCACGCGCGAGGCGCCGACGCCAGCCGCCATGCGCCGCCGCGAACGCGATCGCTTCCTGCTGACTGCCTACATCCACACCGGCGCGCGCCTCAACGAAATCGTCAGCGCCAACATGGGCGCGTTCTATACCGAAGGCAACGGCCGCTGGTGGCTCGACGTCCTTGGCAAAGGCAACAAGCCGCGCCGGCTGCCGGTGCCGCCCGAGATGCTGTCCGCGTACCGACAATACCGCGCCGCGTTCGGCTTGCTGCCGCACACCATCCGCACCGACACCACGCCGCTGGTCCTGTCGAGCCGGGGCGACGCGCTGGTGCGCATCACCGACGAGGCCGCGTCCGACGCACTCAAAGCCATCTTCGCCGCCGCAGCGGCCGCCGCCGATGCGTTCGGCGATGCGGACATGGCCGCGACATTGCGCCAAGCATCGGCGCACTGGCTGCGCCACAGCATGCTGACCAATCATGCCAACAACGGCGTGCAATTGAAAACGCTGCAGGAAACGGCTGGTCACGCCAGCATTGCGACGACGGCGGCGTATTTGCACAAGACTGATAACGAGCGGCATGATGAGATTCTGGCGTCGGCTGGGATGCGGACGACGATAGATCCATAACTTCGCATAATTTATATTATGTCAAATTGACTCCGGAAGATGGCGACCCGCTTAAGAGCAAAACTGGCACGGTTTGAACGGTTGGCGATGCCTACTGCACCTCAACCGGCAGCAAGATAACAAGTCCAGAATTTCACGCTTTGATACGCCTGCCATGAGCAGGCGTTTTTTATGCTCAGCCACAATGCGATATTGCTTACGCGCCCTGGCCTGTCCCCATCGAGCCCCACGCAGGTTGCGCAGA
Source organism: Duganella zoogloeoides (assembly GCF_034479515.1). Taxonomy (NCBI): domain Bacteria; kingdom Pseudomonadati; phylum Pseudomonadota; class Betaproteobacteria; order Burkholderiales; family Oxalobacteraceae; genus Duganella; species Duganella zoogloeoides. The sequence goes on along the minus strand of NZ_CP140152.1, from coordinate 2,866,277 downwards.
TGCCAGTAACAGTTACGAATGGTTCGATAGACGAAATCACGTTCAACCTCCGACATGTGCTCAAGAGGAAATAGATCTAACTGCATAAAGTTAGGATACCTCCGCTACTTTTTAGCCTCATCAGCAATGCTTTTACTTTCTCGAGCGAGAGTTTTTTCACGAACTTCTGCTTGCAACTTGTCACGAACTCGAACCAATTCTTGGAGGGAAGTTAGGGTAATGGCAGTTGAACTTGCAGCAATGTGGGCATCCGCCCATCCTTTGGCAAGATCGTAGTTATCTAACTCCCCCCTCTTAATTTTCTCTAACGGAAAATCCTGTAGTTTGGCAGGTGGCTTCATAGCAAAATCAGGCATCGGTGGCCATGGCACAGGGCTTGCTGCCTGCATTGCGCCCAAAATGATCTTGCCCTGAAGTTGACTGCTTAGCGGAACCGGCGAATTTTGCCTTACAATTGAAAGCGCCCATGCACGCAATTCTGGATCCTTAACCTTCTCGTCTTGAAGCATCCCGATCGCCAATGTCACGTAATCTTTTTTTATACTTTCAGAAGAGATAGAGTCTTGCACCACCCAACCAACAACCGCCAGCACTATTGGTATAGCAACTGCTGAGGCGATCTTGGACCACATTTCTAGGACCTGAAGCCTATTTTTACGACGACCATCGTCAGACTGGCCCCCACGTCTGATTCTTGGTCGGGGACTTGGACCGCCGGGCGAATTACTCATGTATAAACCCCATCATATTGATAACAAGCAATTCTAACAGCCCTATTAAAACGGAACCTCTACTGCATCAGGGATTCCCGGTGCCGTGGCCAAATATACAATGCCTAAAGCATTGTTACACCATGTTTCCAACCCCTCAAATGAATGCCCCTCAATCATGTGAAACGCCGAGTGCACTGCGTCAAGCATGCAGGTGCAGTTCGGTAAGCGCCAGTACTGCAACTCAGGCAACACAATGCCCTTGCTACGGAAATACCGTTTCTGGTCAAGCGCCCTACTGTCCATTTGCTTACCGCAATACTTTGCGATGTATCCGGCAAGCCGGTGAGCGCCCTTGACGCCAAATCCGAGCTTGTGCGGATCGCGCACGTTAACCTGCCCCATTTGCTCGCCGGATGGCCCCAAGCCCACCACGCGCTGCCAGATCGAGCGCAAAAGCACGTAATTCTGTTTGCCACGCACGGCCACATGAAAATGCAGCGCACCCCGTTCCTGTTCTTCGATAACGGCCACGTAATGGAACTTGTTCACCTTGCCCAGGCGACGAACAAACGCTTTCCAATCCTTAAGTGCTTTTTCGCGGTCGGTCATGTTGTCGCGGTACGTGAGCGTAACCATGCGATCCGCACCGATGGTCTTGCAGCAGTCACGAACCCTTTGCTTTGCACGGCGGCCAGCATCATCCTCGTTCTGCAAGCGCTTCTCGGACTCGCCACGTTTTGCCCGTGGACGGCTTATTGCAGGGCCTACAAACGATTTATCGAGCGTGACGGTCACAACGCACTGCCCATCCTCATAAACCCGCTTACGGGCCGTGTACGTGTCCTGCCATGCGCCCCGCTTACGTTCACCGCTCCACGTATCCGGCGTGATGGTGTCCCCATCACGTGGGGCACGGCTGAAATCGATCGCTGAACGGGATCCCTCTTGCGAAGCCAGCAGGCGCCGCTCTTGATATGCGTGATTTCGAACCTTATCGTAGCGACATCATTCCCATGGTTGCGTATCCGCTTGAGGAGACCGCATCCGATTACGTAGCCAGCAGGACCTGTCCTCGTTCCGTCGTCGCCACATCGCTGTGACGCGTATCTGACCCCGTGCTTTCCCGGAGCGTGCCAACAAGCCGGGAGCCAAGGAACGGAGGCCCACGCGCGGGGCAGCGGTTGGTGACGGCTTTTATTGTTCATAAAGAAGGTCCTGGCATCGGCCGATCTAGCTACGCATCAGCCCGTGTCCGCTTCGTAGCCTTGACCCCGTGCTTTTCTGTATTGCCCATTACTCCCTGTAGAGAACTTCAACCATTTGTCCACGGGCAAGAGCGAAGACTTGGTCCAAGTCATCCACCTCGTACTCCGAATACGTCAACTCCAATCCAACCAGCCCAGACACATTTATCGGGCCTGGACTAGACTCCACTTCAATGACTTTTCGGAGTCCAGCAAAGACGTATGCAGCCTTCTTTTCGTTAAGCTCAAGGTGCCCGTCCTCGCTGAGATCCTCGTTCCCCTTAGCGATCCGAATTGCAGCCTGCGTAGCATGATCTATATCATCTGCATCAATCAAATAGACATTTTCATGGATAAGAAACGTATCTTGTTTTTCATCACAAAGCTTGAAGTAGAAAATCGCGTGTGCACAACAAAGCATAATTGCCTCCAATTAGAATTACGGGCATTTCTTACGACTATCCTTGTTCTTATTTCGTTGGCCGCGCGATTTTTGCTCTTTCGTCAAGCGCTTTCGCTCTTCCGCACTCGTACGCGGATCCTTTAGGCGTGCTTCAATTTCCGCATCGGAAACTCCAATCAATCCCGTGTCCCTGATGTTCTGCGAGCCCCCTTTGGAGAACTTCACGGCGTCTGACGAGACAATAACGGCGGCGCTACCGCCGACGAGCACCGCACCTGGCCAGATCCAGCTAGCAACATCAAGGCCTACACCAATGACACAGACTGGGTTTGGTCCGGCGACGCAAGCCGCCTCGAGTGGATTGGGTATCAGACCTGTCGGGTCAGTACTGCTAAGAGGATTCCCGCCTACATAGGCATAGGTGTTTACTCCTCCCCCCAACCCAATGGGATCGGATTGGATATATCTACCCAGCGACGCGTCGTAATACCGATGCCAGTTATACCAGAGGCCAGACTCTGAGTCGTAGTACTGCCCCGGGAGACCAATCGGCAATCCTCCGACATTATCAACCGTAACGGTTCGGTCAAACGCTGTATTGAAAGCGCGCCAAGCCACGGCACCACTACAATTGGTAAGCACTTCAGGACGGCTCAGCTTGTCGTTGTGGCTGGCAAAAAATTGCCCCTGTTGTGCAACGCCAAGCAACTCCCCACTAAGCCAGACGTAGCTGCTGTTGCGCGCCCCTTCCTCAAAGAGGAGCTCACCGTTCGGGCCGTACACGCTGAGCAGCCAGCCATTCGAAGAATTTTTATAAACGCGTTGATTGAAGGCATTATAGCTATAATCGCTGAGCTGAGTGCCATCTCGAATAATGCCCGTCAGGCGGCCGATACCGTCATAGGTATAGCCTCTCGTGCCGTTGTGACGATGCTCAGCGACCACATTGCCGGACGCGTCATAATCGAAGTTACGGCACTGGCCGTTACCGCTCCATGAACTGAGTCTGTTGCTATTATTCTCAACGGTGAACCCATAGTTGATCCCTTGACGCCGGTGGCTGGTACGATTCCCCCCTTGATCAACAGTAAAATTCTGCGCATCGCTACCGTTGTAAGCCGTAATCACTCGCCCCGATGGATCGTAAGTGAAAGTTTGGCTTAACGCCGGTTACGCCGACCTCCGCTTGAATTGCGGCCAGGCTTCCCTCAGCACACGAATTGCCGATCGAAGAAACACCAGGCCAATCAACCCACCGATAACGATGTCGGGCCAGGCGGAATGGGACATCGCCACCGCCCCGCCCGCGCACAACACGCCCACGTTGGCGACCACGTCGTTCCGCGAGCATTCGAACGTGCTGCTCATGTTGACGTTGGTTTTGCGGAAGCGCCACAGCAGCCCGAGGCACGTCACGTTGGCCAGCAGCGCCAGGAAGCCGAATATCAACATCAGGTCACTCGATGGCGGAACGCCATGGCGCAGCTTGTAGCCGATCTCCACTACGATACCGATGAAGAACAGGAAAATGATGGCGCCTTTGGCGAGCGCAGCGCCTGCCTGCCAGCGCGCTCCCCGCTGTAAAGCAAACAAACTCAGCACATAGACGATGGCATCGCCCAGCATGTCCACCGCATCGGCCATCAGCGCCGACGAATTGGCGATGTAGCCGGCAGAAAATTCGATCACGAACATCAGCGCGTTGATCGCCAACACCCACAGCAGCACGCGGCGCTGGCCTGCTTTCAATGCCAGTTCGGCAATTTCTTTCCCCTTGTTTGAACAGCATTCGTCCATGGAGCCTCCCAGGTTTATTGAACTTGACTTGATGCGGACTTCCACTTTATAAACGTTGAAGTCACTTCAAGGTCAAGCGCAATCATGGATACATTCAATATCGGGCAACTGGCAACGGCGGCGCAAACGCCGGCGGCAACCATCAGGTATTACGAAAAGATCGGCTTGCTACCTGCACCGGCCCGTACCGGCAGCAACTACCGCCGCTATGACGGCGATGCCCTGGCGCGCCTGAGTTTTGTTTGCCGCGCCCGAGACCTGGGATTTTCGATCGATCAAGTACGCAATTTGCTGGACCTGTCGGACCAGCGCGAACACGATTGCTGCATGGTCGATCAACTGACGCAGCAACATCTGGCGACAATCGAGCAGAAAATCGCCGACCTGAGCGCACTCAAGCACCACTTGTCGCAATTGCTGGTGTCGTGCCATGGCGGCACGGTGGCAAATTGCCGCATTATCGATGCGCTTACACCAAGAAAGGTTCCTCCGGCCGGGAGTTAGCATATTTCGTTCACCGGGCCCCGCTGTGAAGCCTGTTGGTATTTCAAAAACATCGCCAATAAGTTAAGCTTGCCCATCTATGCCGCGTCCCCGAGGAGGATTATGCGATGTGTTGTTTGCAGCACCTTGCAGTTGCAAGGTTTAACCGATTGGCATACTTCATGTTCGGCATGTGGATACGAAGGCGCTGCGCTGAGTGTAAAAATCAACGCGCAACCGGACGGTGCGCCGGTTGACGAACTTGAGCGTGAAGTGGGTTTGAAATCGCTGCGGCAGGAAAACTTTCGCGACATTTTAAGCGTCGTACTCAAGCATGTGAAGCCAGGGGCTCGGCGTTTGCTCGATGTGGGTTGCGCCCACGGATGGTTTCTCGAAACTGCGCGCGCGCATTTCGATGTCCTGGGCGTCGAGCCCGATTCGGTGGTTGGCAGCCGCACCGCCTCGCGCGGCCTGCCGGTACGACCTGGTTATTTTCCCGACGCGCTCACGCCCGATGAATCGTTCGATGTCATCGTGTTTAACGACGTTATCGAGCATATTCCTGATATTGCCTCGGCCCTGGAGGCATGCAATGCGCGCTTGAGTGAAAACGGCCTGCTGGTTCTTAATCTTCCGAACAGCCGGGGCTTTTTCTATCGCTTATCTAAAATATTTGCCCGACTGGGGTGGCGCAATCCGTTCAACCGGCTCTGGCAAAAGGATCTGCCCTCCCCCCACGTTCATTATTTCAATCCCCGCAACCTGGAACTGCTCGTGACCCGGCATGGCTTCGTGAGCGTGTATTCCGGGCAGTTGCCTTCCATGCGCAAGAAAGGCCTGTTCGAGCGGATACGTTGTACAGGCGATATTTCGGGATTCTCTTTATACCTGCAATATTTTGCCGTGTTATGTTCGATTCCCGTGTTGTCAGTTTTCCCGAGCGACATTATTTTCTGCGTATTTCGCAAAGCCAAGTCTGGCGCCTTCCGGCCAGGTGTACTTTCTGCTCAATAATCTGACTATTTCTGCTTCGCCGTCCTGCGTGCCTAGGAAATGCCGCACTTCCTCGTCGTCATAGATAACGAGGGCGCTGCGCGCACTTCCCATACAATAGCCGGAGACGAATGTCATGTTGAGTACCACCAGATTTTTAATGCTTTGCCTCGCCTTGTTATGCAGCAGCGCGCTGCAGGCCCAAGGCGCCACGACCGGCGAATCACCACGCACCAGCGAATTATTTAACTTCGGCTGGAAATTCCAGCAAGGCGACGTGGCCAATGGCCAGGATCCCGCCCTGAACGACCAGGACTGGCGCAAACTCGATCTGCCGCACGACTTCCAGATCGAACAACCATGGGACAAGGCCGCCAACCGCAGCCTGGGTTTCAAGACTGCGGACGTGGGCTGGTACCGCAAGACCTTCAAGACCGATCCCAAGTGGCGCGGCAAGCAGGTGTTGCTCGATTTCGAGGGCATCATGCTGGCCGGCGAGGTGTGGGTGAACGGTAAAAAAGTCGGTGGCACCGCTTATGGCTACCTCGGCTTCGAGACCAATATCGCCGATGTGCTCAACTACGATGGCGACAACGTGGTGGCCGTGCGGGCATCCACCCGCGATGGCAACTCGCGCTGGTACACGGGTGGCGGCCTGTTCCGCGATATCACCTGGTGGTCAGGCAACCGGTTTCGATCGCCCGCCACGGCATTTTTGTAACGACACCCGTGGTTTCAGACCATCATGCCGACATACAGGTGCAGGTGGAAGTGGCAGGTTTGAAAGGCAAGAACGAGGCCGTTGAGATCACCACCCGCATTTACGCGCCCGATGGCAAGCAAGTCGGCGAAACACGGGCGGCAGTGCCGCCAGCGCGCAATCTCGCCGAGATCGAAGTGCCCTTGCCGCAGCTTCGGCTCGCGGCGCCGCAGCTGTGGTCGATCGACACGCCTGCGCTGTATGTGGCCGAAGTGGAACTGGCGGCCGGAGGCAAGGTGATCGACCGGTTGACCAAGCGGTTCGGCATCCGCACCATTGAATTCTCAAAGCATTTCGGCCTGCGTCTCAATGGCAGGAAGGTGTTCCTGCAAGGCGTGGCCAACCACCATGACCTTGGCGCCGTGGGCGCGGCGGCATACCGGACGTCGATCGCACGCACGATGGACCGCCTCAAGGCGTTCGGCTTCAACCACATCCGCACTTCGCACAACCCTTACTCGGAATCGTTCCTGGAACTTGCCGACGAAAAAGGCATCCTCGTGGTGGACGAGCTGTACGATAAATGGGGCAGCACCCGCGCCTGGGCCGGCAGCGCGCCATGGAACGATGTCTGGTTCTCTAACCTCAAGGAGTGGATCAAGCGCGACCGCAATCACCCCTCCGTGATCATGTGGAGCTTTGGCAATGAGCTGCAATTCCAGGAAGAGCGCTGGGGATTCCCGACCGGCGACTGGGGCAAGACTACCTACCGCATCATGGACGTGGTCGCCAAGCGCTACGATCCCACCCGTAAAACCACCGTGGCCATGTACCCGGCGCGGGCCAATGGCATCATCAAGGCCAATCCCGATTTCAATATCAAGGAAAACATCGTGCCGCCGGAACTGGCCACCATTACCGACGTGGCCAGTTTCAACTACACCTGGGTGGACTATCCGCAATACCTGAAGCACGCGCCCGACATGATCATTTACCAGAGCGAAGCAGTCACCAACGAACTGGCAGGCCCTTACTTCGGCATGGACCGCGACAAGATGGTGGGCCTGGCCTACTGGGGCGCAATCGAATACTGGGGCGAATCGGACGGCTGGCCCAAGAAAGGCTGGGCCTATTCGTTCTTCAACCATGCGCTGGAACCGTTCCCGCAAGCCTGGCTGACCAAGAGCATTTTCAAGCCGGAGCCGCTGGTCCATATCGGCATCGTCGACAACGAGGGCGAGTCGAAGATGTGGAACGATGTGATGGTGGGCCAAAAAGTGGTGTCGTCGCACTGGAACCGGCAGCAAGGCAAGACCTATAACTTGTACACGTACACCAATGCCGAGGAGGTCGAACTGCTCGTCAACGGCAAATCTGTGGGCGTGCAGAAGAACTCGATGGACGTTACCCAGCGCAACACCATTTACTGGAAGGACGTGCCCTACTCTGCCGGCACGATCACCGCCGTGGCACGTACCGGCGGCAAGATTGTGGCGCAACACCAGCTCGAGACCACCGGCGCCGCCGTGGCCCTGGTGCTCGAGGCGGAAAATTCCGCGTGGAAGGCGGACGGTCTCGATCTGCAATATGTGAAGGTGTACGCGGTGGACGCCAAGGGACGCAAAGTGCCAACCGTCGGCGGCGAGCTGACCTTCGACGTACGCGGTGCGGCAAGCCTGATCGCGGTGGACAATGGCAACCACTGGAGCGACGACCTGTTCGCGGGAAATAAAAAAGTGCTGCACAACGGTTTCGCCATGGGTATCTTACGTGCCGGACGGATGCCGGGCGTCGTCAAGCTGCGCGTGTCGGCACCGGGATTGCAAGGGATCGAGCAAACCTTCAACGTCAGATGACGTAAAATGTCCTTCGCGCAACCAACCATGAGTTTTACTCATCCGCCATGCTGGAACGTATCCATCTCGCCACCCTGCTGGAAGTTGAAAAGCAAGGCTCTCTGACGGCAGCCGCCGAAGTGCTGCACCTGACCCAGTCTGCGCTGAGCCACAGCATGAAAAAGCTCGAGCAGCAACTGGGCACAGACATCTGGCTGCGGGAAGGACGCACGTTGCGGCTCACCCAGGCGGGCCAGTACCTGCATGCGGTCGCCCAGCGCGTGATCCCGCAACTGGACCTGGCAGAGGAACGCCTGCGCCAGTTTGCCCAGGGCGAGCGCGGCACGCTGCGCATTGGCATGGAGTGCCATCCGTGCTACCAGTGGCTGCTGAAAATCGTCAGCGGCTACCTGGCGGCGTGGCCGCACGTGGATGTGGACGTCAAACAAAAGTTCCAGTTCGGCGGCATCGGCGCCTTGTTCGGCTTCGAGATCGACCTGCTGGTCACGCCCGATCCCCTGCTCAAACCGGGCCTGCGGTTCGAGCCCGTGTTCGATTACGAACAGGTGCTGGTGGTGCACAAGGACCATCCCTGGGCCGACCAGCAGGAAGTGCGCCCTGAACAGTTGAACGAAGAGACGCTAATCACGTACCCGGTCCCGCTCGAACGGCTCGACATCTACAATATGTTCCTGCTGCCGGCCAAGGTTGGTCCGCGCAAGCACAAGACCATCGAAACCACCGACATCATGTTGCAGATGGTGGCCAGCGGCCGCGGCGTGACCGCCCTGCCCAAGTGGCTGGTGACCGACTACGCGCCGCACCTGCAACTGCGCACGCTGCGCCTGGGCCCCACCGGCATCCAGAAGCATATCTACCTGGGCGCCCGCGAGGTCGATTACGACACCGACTACCTGCAATCGTTCATTGCGATGGCGCGCAAGGCCGAAAGTTACTCGACTTAACATGAGCCAGGCTCATGGAAGTATGAAATAAGACCATTTTACTTCAACGATGCCCATGGTTATCATCGCTCCATCATTTCTTGCAGAAATCAGGACGACAGATCACCATGAGCAACGATTTTACTTTCAACATCAAAAGCATCGTTTTCGATGAAAACTATCATCCGTCCGACCATACCCGGCTGACGACCAACTTTGCCAATTTGGCGCGAGGCAAAAGCCGCCAGGAAAATCTGCGCAATACGCTGCGGATGATCGACAACCGCTTCAACAACCTGGCGCACTGGGATAACCCCCATGGCGACCGCTATACGGTAGAACTCGACATCATTTCGGTAGAAATGACGATCGGTGCCGCAGGCGGCAATGATGCACTGCCGCTGATCGAGATCTTGAAGCCGAATATCATCGACAAGAAAACCGGCGAACGCACCAATGGCATCGCGGGAAATAATTTCTCGTCCTATGTGCGCGACTACGACTTCAGCGTGCTGCTGCCAGAACATAACGCCGACAAAGCCACGTTTGGCACGCCCGATAATTTCGGCGATTTTCACGGCAAACTGTTCAAGCACTTCGTCAACTCCGACGCCTATAAACGGCATTTCAACAAGCCGCCGGTCATTTGCATCAGCGCCTCGAGCAGCAAGGTTTATCACCGGACCGAGAATGTGCATCCGATACTGGGCATCGAGTACCGGCAAAACGAGTTGTCGCCGACCGACCAGTATTTCGACAAAATGGGGATGAAGGTTCGCTACTTCATGCCGCCCAACAGCTTCGCCCCGCTGGCATTTTATTTTATCGGCGATCTGCTCGGCGACTATACCAACCTCGAACTCATCGGCACGATCAGCACGATGGAGACGTTCCAGAAAATTTACCGGCCCGAGATCTATAACGCCAATTCCGCAGCGGGAAAACTGTATCAGCCCAGCCTGAAAAACCAGGATTACTCGTTGACGCAAATCGTCTATGACCGCGAAGAGCGCAGCCAGCTGGCGGTCAGGCAGGGCAAATATACGGAAGAGCATTTCATCAAGCCGTACAAAAATATCCTTGAACAATGGGCTGCGAATGACGCGCGCTGAACGACCGACCTAGAGACAAAGACCTCATCATGAAAAAATTATTACCAACTTCAACGGCCGGCAGCTTGCCCAAACCCTCCTGGCTGGCACAGCCTGAAAAACTTTGGTCGCCCTGGAAATTGCAAGGCGAAGAATTAGCGGAGGGCAAACAGGATGCGTTGCTGCTGGCGCTGCAGGAGCAGCAGCAGGCCGGCATCGATATCGTCAGCGATGGCGAGCAAACCCGCCAGCATTTTGTCACCACGTTTATCGAGCACCTGAGCGGCGTCGATTTTGAAAAACGCGAAACCGTCAGGATACGCGATCGCTACGATGCCAGTGTACCGACCGTCGTCGGCGCGGTGAGCCGCCAGAAGCCGGTGTTCGTGGAAGACGCCAAATTCTTGCGCCGGCAAACCGACCAACCGATCAAGTGGGCCCTGCCAGGCCCGATGACGATGATCGATACGCTCTACGACCGCCACTACAAGAGCCGCGAAAAACTGGCCTGGGAATTCGCCACGATTCTCAACCAGGAAGCGCGGGAACTGGAAGCAGCCGGTGTCGATATCATCCAGTTTGACGAACCGGCCTTCAATGTGTTTTTCGATGAAGTGAACGATTGGGGCGTTGCCACGCTGGAGCGGGCGACCGAAGGGCTCAAGTGCGAAACTGCCGTCCATATCTGCTATGGCTACGGTATCAAGGCCAATACCGACTGGAAAAATACGCTGGGGTCCGAGTGGCGCCAATACGAGGAATCTTTCCCCAAGTTGCAGAAGTCCAGTATCGATATCATCTCGCTGGAATGCCACAACTCGCATGTGCCAATCGACCTGATTGAACTTATCCGTGGCAAAAAGGTGATGGTCGGCGCCATCGACGTGGCCAGCCATGCGATTGAAACACCCGAGGAAGTTGCCAATACCTTGCGCAAGGCGCTGCGGTTCGTCGATGCCGACAAGCTCTATCCTTGCACCAACTGCGGCATGGCGCCATTGCCGCGCCATGTCGCCCGAAAAAAACTCAATGCGCTCAGTGCCGGTGCGGAGATTATCCGGCGAGAGCTGTCAGCCTGATAGGTGGAGTGGCAAAAATACATCAAAAATTCTCCCCATTATTATTTAAATAATAGTAGTGTTATCGCTTGGATGGCCATCGGTTTCTGGCTTGCCAATTGGTTAAACCATGGGGGATAAATTGTTCAACTCAATGACCCGGCCAGCCGTGCTGGCGATTGCGCTGATCCTCACCGGATGCGCCAACCTCGGTGCGATCCAGGAATTCGGCAGGATGTCGGCCGATGGCGCCAGCTATACCAGGCTGAGCGATGACTACGTGCAAAGCCCGGAAGTCAGAAAAGCCTACACGTTCAGGGCCGATATCGCACAGCGAGATAACCTGAGCCGGGTTGCAGAAGAGCGCAGGAAGCAAAGTGCGGAACTGGCGATCTATCACAAATCCATTTCCGCCTACATGAACGCCCTGGCCGACCTGGCCGGGGACGAGACCCCAGGTTTCGATCCCGAGCTTGACGCAATGGTCGATGCAGCTGCAGAAGCACGCAATCTCACCGAGGAAAAAGCAGAGGCTGTCAGAGCACTCGGCAAGACATTGACCAATGCTATCGCCAGCGCCTATCAACAACGGGAATTGAAGCAGGTGATCGAGAATGCCAATGCGCCCCTGCAAAAAGTGATTGCTTCCATGACCGTGATGATGGAAGGCTTCGCCGAGTCCCTGGACACCGAGCACACGGCTTTCGTCAGCTACCATCGGACCCTGATCGGCATGGCCGAGGAAAAAGACCGGGACGGCAGGATGCGCGAACCGGTCGCCGCGCAAATGGCGTACGCAAATCTCGAGCTCGGCAAGCCTGCTTACGCGGCCCGCGCCCTTGCCATTCCCAAGTATATCGAGACCTTGCAGAAGATCGCCACTGCGCATCAGTCGCTGTACGACAACCGGAACCGGATATCGGACAAGGAAGTTCTATCGCAACTCGCAAAGCAGACCCGGCAGATTCGCGCCGCTTACGTTGCCGTGCGTGCAGCCGGGTAACACTATATGGGGGTGACCATGAGCGACAATAAGTTGGCTGCAAAACAGGCGTTGCAACTGGCCAGGCAGTTTCGGCTGGCAGCGGTGGCAGTGGGCGACCGCGTGTTTAGCGAATGGGACGCCATGGCCAAAAAAGACAGGGCGCAACTGCAATCACTGGAAGTAACGCTGCTCAACCTGGCGACCGACCTCACCACCCAGGCCGTTGGCATCGCTCTCGACGATGGCAAGATCAGCCTGGCAGCACTGGACCGTGCCACCGAATCTGCCAGGGAAGCACTCGAGCACATCATAGACGCGAAGGCGATGATCGGCATTACCACCGCCCTGATCGGCTTGGCTGCTACCATTCCTACCGGGAACGTGCTGGGGATGATTGCTGCCGTCAAGAACCTGGACGATGCGGTAAAGGCGGCGCAGGCGCCAGCATCACGACCTCCGGAAAGTAACCAAGGTTAAGCGATGCGCCGCCGCGTGTCCGGAGCGTCTATCCGTTCCTGCTGCGGCGACACAACCCAGCCCGTCAATTTGCTCTTGAGCGTGTCCAGCTCGCCGGCAGCAACATCGACCAGCAAATTGTTGCCGCTTTGATGAATGACGCGCCCGTCAACGGTCGCCCCCACCAGGGAAAGCGCTTCCTCGGTGGAGACGGTGGCATCAGCGGTACGTCGCAGGATAACTTGGCTCATACACCCAATATAGCACGATCACCGGCCCGCTCAAGGCAACATCCCGAGTCCCTCCAGGTCCTTGGGGAAGCCGAGCGGCTTTGCTGCGGCATTAATCACGGCCAGCATGGCGGTGGACCGGTCGCGGTTGCGTTTCATCTTGAGGACCTTGGGCTGGGCAGCCAGCAACGCAGCTGCGGCGCCGGCTGCGGCCGGACACGCCATCGACGTGCCGCTCATCACACCGTAGCTGCCACCGGGCAGCGTCGAGACGATGCCGACGCCCGGACCAGTCAGGTCGATTTCAGGCCCCACGTTGGAAAACTGCGCAATGAAAAGCTGTTCATCGGTGGTGGCTGCCGGCGGCGCCACATCCAGTAGCTCGGAAGAATTGGCGGGGAAAGTACCCAACCTTCCAGCGGCCGACACCGCGACGGCCTCGGTCCATGCGGCCGGATAGGAAACCGGCTGGCGGCCGTCATTGCCGGCCGCGACAATGCACAAGGTGCCCTTGTCATACGCCTCCTTGATGGCGTCGTGCACGGCCTCATCGGGCGACGCGCCGCCCAGGCTCAAGTTCAGCAAGTCGCACTGGTCCTGCACGCCCTGCTCGATCGCGCGCAAGATGTCGTAGTTGGTGGCGCCGCCGCCAGCGTTAGGAAATACCCGGTAACTGTACAGCGCCACGCCTGGCGCCACGCCCGGTTTGCCGGCAGGGTGCTGGCCACGGGAGGCGATGATGCCCGCCACATGGGTGCCGTGTTCGCCTTGCTCCTTGGCCGGTCCCCAGCCGCCGGCATCATTCTCATCGGCGACAAACGCGGCGCCGCCCAGCACTTTTAAATCGGGATGCTTGCCATCGACACCGGTGTCGATCACGCCCACCCGCACGCCTTCGCCAGCTTCGGCTGGATGTCCGCCATAGACGGTGGCGACGAAGTCCGGTACGGACAGGTCGATGGGGGCGATACCGACACTGTCGCCGTTCTTGATCTTGCGGGAACGTTCGCACAGTCCCCAGTATCCGGCCGGACCGTAGATCAGCAACAGGTCCAGCGTCTTGCTGGCAGTGGAAAACTGCAAGGTGACCTCGCCTTTCGCATTGCTGGTGCCTTGCGCGCCTTCCTGGCCGGCGAAATTCGTAAACGCCACCACCATGGCGCCCCTGACGGGCTTGCCGCTCACGGTATCGACCACCTTGATCTTCAAGCCCGGCGCCGCTGCCGCAGCCGCCTTGCTGCGCACCGCTGCGGGCCGCAGGACCTGCCACCGGGGGCTGCGGGCGATCTCGTAGCGCACCAGCGGCACCAGCCTGACGCCGGCATTGCTCGCCTTCAAGGCAGTTGCCGCGACATCGCTCAGTTCGACCAGCTTGGGGCCGCTTTGCGCGCTCGAGTGCACGATCTTGACGGCGGCGGCGGCGGCGGCCGGCTTGGCAGCCGCCCTGGCAACACCTTGCAAGTCCAGCCTGGCCGACAGCACAGAGGAAAAAATGTTGGGCGATGCGAGCGGCTCCCGTAGCGCCTCGGAATGCAGACCTCGTTTAGGTAACAGGACGTAGCGTTGAACATCGGTTGCCGTGTTGCGCGATCGTGAAGCCATATGAGTACCTCTTCCATGGATGTCATCCGATCATATTACTTTTAAAATAATATATATCGGATAACCAACATATATTTTTTGAACTGTCTGCGCGCAACAACATTCACGGATCAGTCAGATGTTGCCTGTTGCTGCTCGAATGTGATCACGATGAACTCTGCCGGCCGCTGCATGGCCACCTTGAGCGTTACCCGCATGATGCCGTTCTGGATATCTTCGGGTGTCATCGTGACACCCAGGCCGACATCGACCTGGTAGGCCTCGCCCGGCGACGCGCCCTGCAACCCGCCCTGTTTCCACACATTGGTGAGGAAGCTGCCGATCATGCTTTTGACGGCAGCCCATGTATTGGCATCGTTAGGCTGGAAAACATAGGCACGCGCCCCCTCCCTGATCGACTGCTCGAGGTAAATCATGGTGCGGCGCACCGCGATATAACGCCAGTCCTGGCTATTGCCATCGAGGGTGCGCGCACCCCACACCAGGATGCCCAGGCCATTGAACAAGCGGATGGCATTGATCGATTTACCGGTGGCCTCATCGATGTTCAGGGTGGCCTGCTGGCTGTCCGACAGCCGGATCGGCAGGCTGACTGCGCCGGTGATGGGGCAATTCGCTGGCGAGCACCAGGGGCCGTCCGTGTTGTCAGTGACCGTGTACACGCCCGCCATCGCGCCACTTGGCGGCAGAATATTGGCCGACTCGGTCACCGACGCCATGATCCGGGCATAGACCGGGCTCGCCGCCACCAGCGCCGCCTGCAACTGCCTGTTGGTCATCGGCTTGGCCGGTGGATGCTGGATCTGGGTGAGGATTTGCAGCGCTTGCGGATTCGGCGCCGATGCCGGGCTCAGCAAAGAATTGAGCCTGGTCGTATCGCTACCGAACAAATTGGTGAAATTGAGTTCACCCGTTTGCATGATGGTGGTGCCGATAAACGGGTAGTAGCTGATGCCATGATCGAGTGCGGTAGTGCCGGTGCTGCCGCGGAAATTGGCGATGTCGTCGGTGTACTGGATCGGATCGGGTTGGGCGCCGCCAATGATATCGAGCAAGCATACCGCAGTTCCCATTGCCGCTGCTTGCTGCAACATCTCCGGATTCAAGATGGCGTTATCGGCCAATGACATCAACGTGGCATCTGGACACAGATACATGGTCGGCTCCTGCTCGTGCTTCAGCAGCGCCAGACCGCGTTGCAAATCGGCCAGTTTCACGTTGGGATTGACGATCTGCGCGGCCGGATCGGTGATCGGCTTGCCGCTGGCCGCGCCATAGGTACCCACCGAAACGATATACGCGTCGCCGCCGCCATTCTGGTAGAACAGGCGCACGCTGTTATACAGATAGTAAATCGTGCTCGGGTCGGGCAGCACCGCGTAATACACGCCATCGAGTAAGATGTATTCGCCCGAGGCCGGCTGGGCTTTCTGCGCCACCAGGTAATAACCGGGAGTATATTGCACCGCCGGATCCAGCGGCGGCGGCGGATCGGGCAGCGTAAAATATGCCTGGAAGTCCGCGAAGCTGGTGATTTTTACCGCGACATTGGCATATGACTTGCCCTGGTACGCAGCGGCCGGGGTGTAACCGATAAAGGCGGGGACAGCGGTTTGCACCGGCACCACCGAGTTGGGAAGGGCGTTGATTTCCTGAATGTACACGCCCGGGGTTGCGTAAGAAGCTGTCATATTCGAAGTAAATAGTGGCTCAAGAGCAATAAATATATCACGTAAAAAGGCAGTATCATTCTCCTATGCGCATAACAAATATTCTCGCCGTCATACTCGTTACGCTGGCAACTGCCGCGTCCCCGACATTCGCCGCCGACCTGCCGGCCACGTCCCGCGCCGAAATCGATGCCCTGCTCAACCGACTGGGTACATCCGGTTGCCAGTTCAACCGCAATGGCAGCTGGTACAGCTCCACCGACGCCAAGGCGCACCTGGCGAAAAAATTAAATTACTTGATAGAGAAAAACAAGCTTGATGGCACCGAACAGTTCATCAAGCTGGCGGCAAGCTCGAGCAGTATGTCGGGCAAGCCTTACCAGGTGCGGTGTGGTGACAGCCAGCCCGTGGCCAGCCAGACCTGGCTGACTACCGAACTGCAAACCATCCGCGCCAAAGCCGCTTCGCCGAAATAACCCTTACAACAAGGGCGGGCAAGCCGAGCCACCTCGACTGGCGCGGCATCATTACACTTTAGAACCGATGCTGCACCCCGGCCATCAAGCCGCGCTGGCTATCGGCAAAACCTGCATCCGCACGCGACAGGCTGATCAACTTGCCGTTCTTGGCCTTGGCATACGCTGCCGTCACGTACACGTCGGTGCGCTTGGACAGCGCATAGCGGGCGCGGGTCACGTACATCTTCGGATCGGCATCGGTGCGGGCCGCCACGTTGCGCACGTCGGTGTAGTAGATGGCGCCGACCAGCGTCAGCGCCGGGCCGGCCTTGTAAGTGAGGCCGGCCCAGTAGGTGTTGGCGCGCACATCGGGCAAGGCGCGGTTGTTCGATTCGTTCTTGTAGCTCCGGCCTACCAGTTGCACCTTGAAGTCGCCGGCAGTGACCATGCCGCCCAGGTGGTAGATATTGCTGGTGTCATGGCGATTGGTGGCAGCAACATTATTGCTGTTGCCCTGTTCGGCCGAGCCGATTACCGAGAACATGCCGGCCGTGTAGGTGGCGGCCACCTGCATCCTCGCGCCGTCGGCGGTACCGGTGCTCTGTTCGCCGAAGGCATACGTGGCGCCGAATTTGAGTGGCCCGGTTTCCAGCGAATATTTGACGATGTTGTCGGCCGACGTGATCATGCCGTAGCTGTTGACGTTCGAGGCCGAGCCGCTCGAGGCCCACGAGTAGTACGGCGCGTATGCCATCGGGTCGAACGGCACGATGAAATCGTACACGGTGGTAAACGAACGGCCCAGGACCACCCGGCCGAACGAACCTTCCAGCCCCACGTTGGCCTGGCGCCGGAACAAACCGCCACCGTCGGAGCCGCCGATGTCGGTCAGCAAACCGCCTTCGAGATTGAACACGGCTTTCAGGCCGCCGCCCAGGTCCTCGGTGCCACGAAAACCGAAGCGCGAGTTGTTCATGCCGCCCGAGCTCACCCGGGTGGCGCTGCCGCCGGGTCCCGCATGGGTCAGGTTTTCCACGCCGGTGTCGAGCAGGCCGTACAGCGTGACGTTCGATTGCGCGGCGGCCGGAGTGACTGCGCTGACGGCGGCCAGCACGGCGCCGGCGATGACGGTGGTCTTATGCATGGAGATCTCCTGAGTTAATTATTGTGATGTTGTTTGCCTATGCCAGGCGGAAGACGCTGACGACCGCCGCCAGGTTGGCCGACTGTTCCTGCAATGCCGCTGCCGCTGCGGCGGCCTCTTCCACCAGCGCGGCATTCTGTTGCGTTACCTGGTCCATCTGGATCACGGCGCGGTTCACTTCTTCGATGCCCACGCTCTGCTCTTCGCTGGCAGCGGTGATCTCGGTCACCACGTCGCTCACGCGGCGCACGCTCTCGAGCATGTCGTTCATCGACTTGCCGGCCTGCTGCACTTGCGACGTGCCGGAACCTACCTGCACCACCGAGTCGTCGATCAGCACCTTGATTTCCTTGGCGGCTGCCGCGCTGCGGTGGGCAAGGTTGCGTACTTCGGTGGCGACCACGGCAAAGCCTCGGCCCTGCTCGCCTGCACGCGCGGCTTCGACGGCAGCGTTCAGCGCCAGGATATTGGTCTGGAACGCGATCCCGTCGATCACACTGATGATGTCGACGATCTTGCGGGATGACGCGCTGATCGATTCCATGGTGGTGATCACCTCGCCCACGACCTTGCCGCAATCGCCGGCGATGGTCGAGGCCGATTGCGCCAGTTTCTTGGCATGGCGCGAGTTGTCGGCATTCTGCTTGACGGTGGACGTCAGCTCTTCCATGGCCGACGCGGTTTCTTCCAGCGAACTGGCCTGCTCCTCGGTGCGGCTCGACAGGTCGAGGTTGCCGCTGGCAATCTCGGCCGAGGCGGTGGCGATGGTGTCGGTGCCGCTGCGTACTTCGCCGACCACGCGCAGCAAGCTGGCGTTCATCAGGCCCAGCGCCACCATCAACTGGCCGGTTTCGTCGGCGCCGCCGCGGGCGATATTGGCGGTCAGATCGCCGTTTGCCACGCGCTGCGCTACTTCGACCGCCTCCTGCAACGGCCGCGATACGATGCGCGCGACCCACACGGCCAGCGCCATGCCGACCACGATCAGCACCACCAGCACGCCCAGGATCAGGTTGCGCGACAGGGCGTAAGTGGCCGAAGCCTGCTCATCGGACGCCGCGCTGCCGTCGTCGTTGATCTTGACCAGCGCTTCGAGCTGCTCGTTCACCTGGCGGAACAGCTTATTGGACGCACCCCGGAACAGCGTGCGCGCTTCTTCCTTGCTGCCCGCGTGCGACAGGCCGGTGAGTTTTTTGCTTTGCGCCATGTAGTCGGCCAGCGACTTTTGCAGCTCGGCGTAGATGCGCTTTTCCTCTGGTTCGGACACCAAGGCAGCGTACGACGCCTGCTGCTTGGACAGGGTTTCTAGCCGGGTGGCCATCGACTTGTCGGTGGCCACCATGTCTTCTTCGGTGGTGAGCAGGATGTGGGTCGATTCGGAGATGCGGTAGCGTGAGAGCGAATTCTGCATCTGCCCCAGGTAGCGCACCGCTGGCAGCCAGTTGGTGGCGATATCGCTGGACGCCTGGCTGACCTTGGTCATTTGCGCGATCGAGAACAGGCCCAGTGCGCAGGTGAAGATGGTGAGGATAGCGAACGAAATGATCAGCTTTTTGCCGATCTTTAAATCATAAAACCACTGCATGTCGCCTCCGGATTATTTTCCTTTTAGAAACATAATCATAGCGACCGGCTTTTTAAAAGTCGATAAAACCGGCATGGCCTCGACGATTTGCGGTGAATTTGTGGCTTTTTAGGTGAATCAGGTAGAAGTTAATCCATGTTGTGTAAAACACCAGCCTCTCAATTGTGTCGGCGCCGATCGTTGTCGAACATGCGCGACTCGGCCGCCAGGGCCAGCAGGTTCGGATCGCGCTCGCGTGATTTGAGCATCAGCAGCGAAATCACCTGGTGCGACGCATACGGCGCCGCCAGCGCGATCAGCTCGATGCGCGCGCTGTACTCGGCCACGCGCGCCGGCAGCAGGCTGTAGCCCATGCCGCTGCCCACCAGGTTGATCAGCGAGAAAATGTCGCTGACCTGCATCGCGGTTTCCGGCTCGAAGCCGGCCTGGCGGAATGCGTGGTTGAAACTGTCTGCCGTCACGAAACCGGCGCCCAGCGTAATCCATTGCTCGTGGCGCAGCTGGCGCAAGTCCACCTGCTTGGCGCCCGCGTAGGGAGAGCCAAGCGGCGCGGCCAGGCGCACCTCGTCCTCGAACATCGGGATGGCAATCAGGCGGGCGTCGTCGCTCGGTGCTTGCAGGCCGATGACCACGGCGTCGAGACGGCCGTCGGCGAGGCCTTGCAGCAAGTCCTTGTTGGAGCCGAGCGTGAGATCCACGTGCAGCTCGGGACGGCGCAATTTCAGGCCCATCAGCAGGTGCGGAATGCAGCGCAAGGTCAGCGAGTACAGCGAGCCGATGCGCAGCCGGCCGCTGTTAAAACCGGCGATCTCGCGCACCTTGCGGATACCTTCTTCCGCCTCGTTGACAGCCCGCTGCGCATGCGTGGCCAGCGCAAACGCGGCCGGCTGGGCAGTCAGCTTGCGGCCTTCGCGCGCAAACAGCTGGCAGCGCAGGCCCTCTTCCAGTGAATGCAGCGCCCGGTGCACGCTGACCACGCTTTGCCCGACCTCGTCCGACACCCGCGCCAGGCTGCCCAGGCGCATGAACGCCAGGAAGATTTCCAGTTTCTTGAGCGTGATTTCTTCGTCGATCATCGTCATTCTCCTCTAATCGAGTATAGCGATAGTTAACCTGAAGGTAAACGTTGCGCCGCTGCGGTTGATTGAACCGGGCGGTATTGCAGCCTATGCTGGGTCCTGTCAGACATCCAGCGTATGTAGAGAACGTAATGACAGGAGACAATATGAACAACCGCAGCAAGCCGCCGCGCCAGTGGGACACGCGGCGCCAGGAAAAGCGCCGCCGCCTCGACTCCGTCCGCCACCTCAGCGAGGGCCCCATCATCGGCACCGACGCCATCGTCGATGCCCTCTCGCTGCTGATCGCCAGCGGCGACCGCGTGGTACTCGAAGGCAACAACCAGAAACAGGCCGATTTCCTGGCCCGCGCCATGGTGCAAATGAATGCGGACAAGGTCAACCAGCTGCACATGATCATGCCCAGCGTGAGCCTGCCGCAGCACCTGGACCTGTTCGAGCGCGGTATCGCCAACAAGCTCGATTTCGCCTTTGCCGGCGCCCAGAGCCTGCGTATCTCGCAACTGCTGCAGGACGGTGTGCTACAAGTGGGCGCGCTACACACCTACGTGGAACTGTATGCGCGGCTGTACGTGGACCTGGCGCCCAACGTGGTGCTGGTGGCCGGCTACATGGCGGACCGCCAGGGCAACCTGTACACGGGAACCAGCACCGAGGACACGCCGGCGCTGGTGGAAGCGGCCGCCTTCCACGATGGCATCGTGATCGCCCAGGTGAACCAGATCGTCGACGATCCGGGCGACCTGCCGCGCGTGGACATTCCCGGTTCGTGGATCGACTTCGTGGTGCAGGCCGACAAGCCGTTTTATATCGAGCCGCTGTTTACCCGCGACCCGCGCCTGATCAAACCAGTGCACGTGCTGATGGGGATGATGGCGATCCGTGGCGTCTATGAGCGCCACAACGTGCAGTCGCTGAATCACGGCATCGGTTTTAACACCGCCGCGATCGAGCTGCTGCTGCCCACTTACGGTGAACAGTTGGGCTTGAAGGGCAAGATCTGCCGCCACTGGACCCTGAATCCGCATCCCACGCTGATCCCCGCCATCGAAAGCGGCTGGGTGGACAGCGTGCATTGCTTCGGCGCCGAACTGGGCATGGAAGCGTATACGGCTGCCCGCCCCGACGTGTTCTTCACGGGCCGCGACGGCTCCATGCGTTCGAACCGCCTGCTGTGCCAGATGGCCGGCCAGTACGCAGTGGACCTGTTCATCGGCGCCACCCTGCAAATGGATGGCCTGGGCAATTCATCGACCGTCACCCACGGCCGCCTCACCGGTTTCGGCGGTGCGCCGAACATGGGCCACGACCCGCACGGCCGCCGCCACGCCACGCCGGCCTGGCTCGACCTGATTGAAGGCGACGACCCGCTCTCGCGCGGCCGCAAGCTGGTGGTGCAGATGGTGGAAACCTTCCAGGACGGCACCCAGCCCACCATCGTCGAATCGCTCGACGCCGTCGCCGTCGGCAAGGCGTCCGGCATGCCGCTGGCGCCGGTGATGATTTACGGTGACGACGTCAGCCATGTGCTGACCGAGGAAGGCATCGCCTACCTGTACAAGGCGCGCAACCTGGAAGAGCGCAAGGCCATGCTGGCGGCGGTGGCGGGCGTCACACCCGTCGGCCTGCGCCACGATCCGAAACAGACCGCGCGCATGCGCCAGGAAGGACTGATCGCGCTGCCGGAAGACCTGGGCGTGCAGCGCACGCAGGCCACGCGCTCGCTGCTGGCCGCCAAGAGCATCGCCGACCTGGTCGACTGGTCCGATGGCTTGTACGACCCGCCTGCCAAATTCAGGAGCTGGTAATGACGATGCTGACCGAAATCTCCTACGCCGCGCCAGTGGAATTAAATGGCGCCGTGCTGGCCGACATTGCCGTCACCGCACTGGTGGACGAAGCCATGCTCACACCGAAACCGGGCCTGGTGGACATGCGCGGCAGCGGCGCCCACACCGACTTGAGCTGGCTGCTGATGTGCCGCTCGGCCCACGCGCTGCGGCCCGCTTTCGAAGCCATGGCCCACGCGGGCGCCACGATGGACGACCTGTCCGCGCTGCGCCGGCGCATCGGCGCCATCGGCCGCGCCGGTGAAACGCTGATGATGAACGCCACCGCAGGCGTCAACACCCACCGGGGCGCGATCTGGGCGCTCGGGCTGCTGGTCACTGCGGCCGCGCAAGGCGACGCCGATGCACGCACCATCGCGGCCCGGGCCGGCGCCCTGGCGCGGCTGCACGATCCTGCCGCCCCGGCCAGCACCGGCAACAAGGGCGAGACCGTGCGCCGCATCTATGGTGTGGGCGGCGCGCGCGGCCAGGCCGAGGCGGCGTTCCCGCACGTGACCGACGTGGCGCTGCCGATGCTGCATGCTTCGCGCGCCCGGGGCGACAGCGAAACCGCAGCGCAACTGAACGCGCTGCTGGCGGTGATGGCCGGCCTGGATGACACCTGCCTGCTGGCGCGCGGCGGCCCGGCCGCACTGACAGCGGCGCAGACCGGCGCCAAGGCGGTGCTTCACGCCGGTGGCGCCGGCACGGACACCGGCCGCGCGGCCTTGCGCGAACTCGACGCCGACCTGCTGGCGCGCCGCGTCTCGCCCGGGGGCGCAGCGGACCTGCTGGCGGCCACACTGCTGCTCGACCGCCTCGCGCATCCGAACCACCGCACCACCCCACAATTACAAGTTACGGAGGCCCAACATGGAACGACTGCATTTTGAATTCCCGGCTGGCCAGCCCGCCGCTTCCCCTGCTGTTACCTGCGCCGTTACCCGCGTGGTCACCGGCGTGGTGGCATCTGGCGACCTGGAGGTGCTCTTGGCCCCGCAAGGCGGCGCGCTGACCACCATCGCCGTGCAAACCTCGGTGGACGGCTACGGCGGCACCTGGAAAGCGCTGCTCGAACGCGTGTTTGCCGACGCCACGCTGCCGGCGGCCAGCATCGAGATCAACGACAACGGCGCCACGCCCGGCGTGGTGCGCATGCGCATCGAGCAGGCGTTCGAAGAAGCGCAAGCGGCTGGAGGTCAACCATGAATATCGAACAACTGCTCAATCGCGACAGCTTTATCGAGCGCAGCGCCCGCAACCGCGCCCGCGCCCTGCTCGATGCAGGCTCGATGCGCGAACTGATCGGCCCTTTTGATCGCGTCACGTCACCATGGCTGGCGCAGCAAAAACTGGTCACCCAGTCCGATGACGGCGTGGTCGTGGCCAAGGGCACGGTCGATGGCGTGGCCACCGTGGTGCTGGCCATCGAAGGCGCGTTCCAGGGCGGCAGCATGGGCGAAGTGGGCGGCGCAAAAATCGCCGGCGCGCTGGAACTGGCGGCCGATGACAACCGCGCCGGCATTCCCACTCAGGCCGTGATCGTGTTTGAAACCGGCGGCGTAAGGCTGCAGGAAGCCAACCTGGGGCTGGCGGCAATTGCCGAAATCCAGTCGGCCATCGTCGATCTGCGCCGCTACCGGCCAGTGATCGGCGTCAGTGCCGGCACCGTGGGCTGCTATGGCGGCATGTCGATCGCCGCCGGCCTGTGCTCGTACCTGGTGCTCACCCGCGAGGCGCGCCTGGGGCTCAACGGCCCGCAGGTGATCGAGCAGGAAGCGGGGATCGCCGAATTCGATGCCCGCAACCGCGCCCTGATCTGGGGCCTGACCGGCGGCCAGCAGCGCGCAGCGACCGGCCTGGCCGATGCGCTGGTAGACGACGATACGGCGCAGGTGCGCAGCCTGGTGGTGGACCTGTTCCGCGCCGGCGTGCCGGCCGAGCATCGCAGCGACCGTTACGCCCATTACCTCGAACGCCTGGCGCGTTTCGACACCGCCGGCCAGCCCGAGGCGGCCGATGTCCGCGCCCTGTACGGAAAGGATCTCTGATGAATACCGCAAACCACACCTCCAACGGTGGCACCTGGCTCGACCTGCTCGCTGGCGGCGCCGATGTTTATGACTGGCCGGCGGTGCGCGTGCGCGATGCGAGCCTGGCCGGTGCACCCGCGCGTTTTATTGCCGTGGTGCCCGACGCCGCTAATCGTTTCCCGCGCGCCCGCACCGGCGAAGTGGGCCTAGTCGAAGGCTGGCAGCTGGCGCAGGCCGTGCACGAGGTTATAAACGCCGACCGCGCATCTTCCAACAAGCGCGCCATCGTCGCCGTGATCGACGTCACCAGCCAGGCCTATGGCCGCCGCGAGGAAGCCTTCGGCATCCACCAGGCGCTGGCCGGCGCGGCGGGCGCTTATGCCCAGGCGCGGCTGGCCGGCCACCCGGTGATCGGCCTGATCGTCGGGCTGGCGATGTCGGGCGCATTCCTCGCCCATGGCTACCAGGCCAACCGCCTGATCGCTTTCGACGATCCCGGCGTGATGGTGCATGCGATGGGCAAGGCGTCCGCTGCGCGGATCACGCTGCGGTCGGTGGAAGCCCTGGAAGCGCTCGCGCAAAGCGTGCCGCCGATGGCGTACGACATCCACAGCTATGCGTCGCTCGGTTTGTTGTGGAAGGTGCTGCAGCCTTCGAGCGCATCGGCGCCGTCATCGGACGACGTGGCGCTGGTGACGACCACTCTGGAAGCCGCGCTGGCCGATATCGCCAACGACACCCGCAAATACCTCGCCACCCGGTTCGATGGCGAACACCGGGCCGCCTCGCGGCGCGTCCGGCAACTGCTGCGCGAGCAGTGGAAAGGAGAGACCAGCGCCTGACCCACTATGACGGCCGCCCATGAAACCACTATATAAACCGGTGCGGTCGATCCCTGGAACGAGTTGAAACGAGTTGGAGACACAATCATGATTATCTACGGAACCGCTTTACTGGCGATCTGCCACCTGCTGGGAATCTTCCTCGGCGACCTGCTGGGCACCCTGATCGGCGCCAAGACCAATGTCGGCGGCGTCGGCATTGCGATGATATTGCTCATCTGCGCCCGGCTGTGGATGCACAAGAAGGGCTGGATGCCCGAGCAGACCGAAATGGGCGTGGCCTTCTGGGGCGCGATGTATATCCCGGTCGTGGTCGCCATGGCCGCGCAACAGAATGTGCTGACCGCGCTGCGCGGCGGCCCGGTCGCACTGCTGGCGGCCGTCGGCAGCGTGGTGGTGTGCGCCTGCGTGATCGCGCTGATCAACCGCGGCGAAAAGGTTGAAGGAACGGCTTTGCCGCCGCTGGAAGTGCCAACCCCTGCCACCGTGCGCTAAGGAGATCGTCATGCTCGAACTACTCGAAGGAACCGCCCGCCACAACGGCCTGGTCACCGCATTTGCACTGGTGGGCCTGGTGATGCTGATCTCCATGAAACTCTCGCGCCACTTGACCATGGGACGCGTGCACGGCTCCGCCATCGCCATCGTGATCGGCCTTGGGCTGGCCTACTGGGGCGGCGTGCAGACCGGCGGCACCAAGGGCCTGGCCGACGTCTCGCTGTTTGCCGGCGTGGGCCTGATGGGCGGCGCCATGCTGCGCGACTTCGCGATTGTCGCCACCGCGTTCGAAGTGCAAGTGGTGGAAGCGAAAAAGGCCGGCATGGTCGGCGTGGCGGCGTTGTTGCTGGGCACTTTCCTGCCGTTTATCGTGGGCGCTGGCGTGGCCTACGCGTTCGGTTATCGCGATGCGGTCAGCATCACCACTATCGGCGCCGGCGCGGTCACGTATATCGTCGGCCCGGTCACCGGGGCTGCCATTGGCGCCACGTCGGACGTGATGGCGCTGAGTATTGCCGCCGGCCTGATCAAGGCCATCCTGGTGATGGTGGCCACGCCGGCCGCCGCCAAGTTCCTCGGCTTGCGCACGCCGCGTTCGGCGATGGTGTTCGGCGGCCTGGCCGGCACCGTGTCCGGCGTCTCGGCCGGCCTCGCGGCCACCGACCGCAGGCTGGTGCCGTATGGCGCGCTGGTGGCCACGTTCCACACGGGACTGGGCTGCCTGCTCGGTCCATCGCTGTTATTCTTTGCCACCCGCGCCATTGTTGGATAACGCATGAAAAGCCTGCCCTGCCGTCCGCACGACCTGCTGTTCGTGCGCTTACCCGACCGTTTCGACACGGGAGGTGCCTGGCCCGGGTGGCTCGACGCGGCGTGGCTCATGCAAGCGCCGCTGGTGGTGCGGCGCGAGGCGGCGCCTGGCAGCCTGCTGCCGGTGGGCGCACGCGGCCTCACGCGCAGCCAGCGCTGCAAGGGTTATGTGCAGCGCGATGCCGTGGCCCGCTGCGTCACGCCAGAGATGCTGGCGCGCCTGCATCTGCGCGCGGTGCGTTCGGACGAGTGCCAGTCGGTCCTGCCGCCGCTGCGCGCGCTGGCCGCCATGGCGCCGCGCCTGAAAGACCTGGGCCTGGCGTGGGGCCCTACCGGCGGCGCCGGCTTTTACCTGGCGTCCGGCCTGCCGGTGCTGCACGCGGACAGCGACCTCGATCTGCTGGTGCGCGCACCGGAAACGCTGCCGGCCTGGATCATCGACCGCTTGCTGCGGTTGCAGGACCAGCAGGCGTGCCGGGTCGATATCCAGGTGGATACGGGCCTGGGCGGTTTCGCCCTCAACGAATACGCGCGCGGCGGCCGGCTGCTGCTCAAGACCGCGCACGGGCCTGTGCTGGTCGCCGATCCGTGGCGCATGACAGACGCGCAGCGCGAGGCAGCATGAGCGTGCTGTTCACCTTCCCCGGCCAGGGCGCGCAAAAGCCCGGCATGCTGCACGCACTGCCCGTGCACGCGGCGGTGGGTAACACGCTGGCCGAGGCATCGGCGGCGCTGCGCAGCGACGTGTTGTTGCTCGACACCGTCGAAGCGCTGCGCTCCACCGTTCCCGTGCAACTGTGCCTGCTGGTGGCTGGCGTGGCTGCCGCGCGCTACCTGGCCGTTCTCGGCGCACAACCGACGATGGTGGCAGGGCTGTCGATCGGCGCCTATCCGGCCGCCGTCACTGCCGGTGTGCTGGACTTTGCCGACGCCGTGCGGCTGGTGCGCCAGCGTGCACAGTCGATGGAAGATGCCTATCCGGCCGGCTTTGGCATGACGGCGGTATCGGGCCTGTTGGAAGCCCAGCTCACGCCGCTGATAGCGCAAGTGCACAGCATGGAAACGCCCGTGTACCTGGCCAACCTGAACGGCCCGCGCCAGTTAGTCATCGCCGGTGCCGACCAGGCCATGGCGGCAGTAGCCGCGCTGGTGCAGACCGGCAGCTCGGGCGCCAAGACCGAGCGGCTGGCGGTAAGCGTGCCGTCGCATTGCGAATTATTCGACCGGCAGGCGATGGAACTGGCAGCGGCGATGGCTGGCGTGCCGTTGCGCCGTCCGCGCATGACGTACATCAGCGGCAGCGCGGCGGGGGCGCTATTTGACGGCGCCGCCATCGGCGCCGACCTGGCCCGCAACATGGCGCGACCGGTGCTCTGGCACGATAGCGTGCGCCACGCGTGGGAACGCGGCGCGCGGCTGGCCGTGGAAATGCCGAGCGGCAGCGTGCTAACCAAGCTGGCGCAGCCGGTGTTTGACGGTGGGATGGCGGTCAGTTGCGAGGGGATGCGGTTCGAGGATATCGCCCGGCTGATTGAGCGCGAGGGTAGCCAAATGTCAAGGTAGTTGCCATCGAGAAATAATGGCGTTATGCTGTGGGTATGACATCCCCCGTACTTCAAGACCCGCTAGTGGCGAGCATTGCGCAACCATTGTTCACCGCATTTATTCAGTACGGTTTGCCAGCCCTAGCGCTCTATGCAGTGCTGTCATTTATCAGAGCACGTCTCTCGGCGCACAAACGGCGTCAGCGAAATCAGCAACGCCAGGAGCGTCCGACGCCGCTGCCAGTTTTCGCTCCCCCGGTCCGGGATCTGCCACCGTCATCACCGCCACCGCTGAGCAGCATACCGGTACGCGCCCGACGCCCACTGACGCCGTTCGAAGAACAGATGTTCAGCACGCTTTCCACCGCGCTGCCCGAGTGCGTGGTACTGGCCCAAGTGGCGTTTTCCGCCCTGATCACCACCGACGAACAAACTCATCGTAACCGTTTCGACCGCAAGGTGGCGGATTTCGTTATCTGCTCGCGGCAACTGACGCCGATCGCGGTCGTCGAACTTGATGACCGGTCGCACTGGAACAAGCGAGCGGCCGACGCGGATCGGGACACCATGCTACGCAACGCCGGATACCACACCCTGCGCTACCAGGGCATACCGCCGACAGAAGATGTACGGCGCGACATCGAGGCGCTGCTGGTCGCGTTGACCGCGCCGCCACCGGCCCCGGAGCTCCATTACATCTAGGCCCTACTTCGGCGCCGCCATCCGGTCCAGGTAGGCTCGCAACTGCTCCCCCATCTGCTCCTGGACCTGCGCGCGTGCTTCGGCCTGCGCCAGCAGCAGTTCCAGTTCGCGGGCTCGCGCCTGCGCTGGCGCTAGGGCCGATTCCATCGCCGCCACCTGCTCGCCCAGGCGCTCGTTGTGGGCGATGCTCGTGGCCAGCTGCCGTTCCAGGTCGCCCGTGTGACGTTGCTGCGCCTGCAGTTGCTCGACTTTCTGTTCGAGCTTGCGGGCGTTGGTCAGCTGTTCGTACAGCGATTGCTGGGTGTGCGCCAGCTCGGTCGCGATGCGGCTGCTTTCCTTGCTCAGTTGCGCCAGTTCGTCCTGCTTGATGTTGAAGGCCAGCCGCTGCTGGCGCAACTCGGTTTGCAGCCGTGCCTCCTGTTCGCGCGTGGTGCGCAATTCGCTTTCCATCTGCCGATTTGCGTGCGCCAGTTGCAGCTCTTTCTCGGCCAGTTCCGCGCGCGCGAGATCGAGCTGGTCGTCCGACTCCTGGCGCAGCCGCGCCGCCAGCCGCTCCACCAGGTCGTGCAGGACATCGCTGATAGTCGATGGGCGCCCGCCAGCCGCGATAGCACTGCCCTGCTCTTCATCGAGCTCTTTCAAATATTTGTGGATCGTGGTCTTGGAGCCAGTATTGCCCAACGCCACGCGTACCGCATCCACCGACGGGTACTGGCCTTGCGCCAGCAAACCGGCGCGAGCGTGCGCCACCTCTTCTTTCGACAATCCGGTACGTGCCATGCATGACTCCCGATAAAATAACGTATTACATACCACGTATTATGTAATACTATTCAATCCCAAGCAAGCACTTGCTGTATCATCGAGTCTTTGCAACCACCGCATCGACCATGGCACGCGACAATATCAGCGACATTCTCGTCTTTTTCGCCGTCGCGCGCGAGCGCAGTTTTACGCGGGCAGCCGCCAAGCTCGGCATGACGCAATCGGCGCTCAGCCATATCATCCGTTCGCTGGAAGAACGCCTGGGCGTGCGCCTGCTGACGCGCACCACGCGCAGCGTCTCCCCTACCGAAGCTGGCGAGCGGCTGCTGCTCAATGTGGCGCCGCGCCTGGAGGAAATCGAGGCGGAGATCGCGGCCGTCACCGACCTTGGCGACAAGCCGGCCGGCACCATCCGCATCACCGCCATCGACCTGGTGGTCGATACGATCCTGTTACCGCGCATCGCGCCGCTGTTGCCGCTATACCCGGACCTGCACGTGGAAATCAACTCGGACTACCGGCTGGTCGATATCGCTGCCGAGCGCTACGACATCGGCGTGCGCCACGGCGACCAGGTAGAAAAGGACATGATCGCCGTGCGCCTCACGCCCGATATTCCGATGCGCATCGTCGGCTCGCCGTCGTACTTCGCCTGGCACAGCAAGCCGAACACGATCGCAGATCTGCTGAAGCAGAACTGCATCGCACTGCGCTTTGCCGGCAGCGGCGGCTTGTATGCGTGGGAATTGTGCGAACACGGCAAGCCCGTGGAAGCGCGCGTGCGCGGCCAAGCCGTATTTACCAGCGTGTATCCGATGCGCGACGCGGCACTGGCCGGCTGCGGCCTGGCCTTCCTGCCCGGCGACCTGGTGGACGAACATATCGCGGCTGGCCGCCTGGTGTCGGTGATGGAGGACTGCTGTCCGAACTTCGAAGGACTGCACGCCTATTATCCGAGCCGGCGGCAGTCCTCGCGGGCCCTGTCACTGGTGATCGAGGCGATCCGATTGAAGAATTGAAGACGGGGCCGCAGCCCCGTAATCGTTTCTACATGTGTCAGTACAGCGGTCAGTACAGCGGTCAGTACGCCGCCGGCATTTGCGCAATCAGTTTATCCAGCGTGAGCGGATAGTCGCGCACGCGGATGCCCGTGGCATTGTGGATGGCATTGGCCACCGCCGCCCCTACGCCGCACAGGCCCAACTCACCGACACCCTTGGCTTTCATCGGCGACGACATCGGGTCGTTCTCGTCGAGGAAAACCACCTCCTGGTGCGGAATGTCGGCATGCACCGGCACCTCGTACCCGGCCAGGTCGTGATTGACGAAAAAGCCCAGGCGCTTGTCCACCACCAGGTGCTCCATCAACGCCCCGCCCACGCCCATGGTCATGGCGCCGATCAGCTGGCTGCGCGCGGTCTTGGGGTTGAGGATGCGGCCCGCCGCGCACACGGCCAGCATGCGCCGCACCCGCACTTCGGCGGTCGCCAGGTCCACGCCCACTTCCACGAAGTGCGCCCCGAAAGTCGATTGCTGGAATTTTTTGCCGAGATCACCGAATTCGATCGCGTCTTCCGCCGTGATCGCACCCGGGGCTGCCACGTCGGACAGCGCCACCTTCTTGGCGCCGACGTGCACCTGGCCGTCGGCAAATTCGGCGGCGACCGGATCGAGGCCGGCCTGGCGCGCAATCTGTTCGCGCAGCTTCACGCACGCTGCATACACGCCGGCCGTGGCGCTGTTGGCGCCCCACTGCCCGCCCGAGCCGGATGACACCGGGAACGACGAGTCGCCCAGGCGCACCGTTACGCGCTCGACCGGCAGGCCTAGCATTTCTGCCGCCGTCTGGGCGATGATGGTGTAACTGCCGGTGCCGATGTCGGTCATGTCGGTTTCCACCGTCACCGTGCCTCCCTGCTCCAGCCGTACGCGCGCGCCGGACGTCATCACGATGTTGTTGCGGAAGGCCGAGGCCACGCCCATGCCCACCAGCCAGCGGCCGTCGCGGCGCGTACCCGGCTGCGCGGCGCGCTGGTCCCAGCCGAACTTGCGCGCGCCCTGGCGCAGGCACTCCACCAGGCGGCGCTGCGAGAACTTGCGGCCACGCTGCTCGGGATCGACCGTGGTGTCGTTGAGGACGCGGAACGTTACCGGGTCCATCCTGAGTTTTTCCGCCAGTTCGTCGATGGCCACTTCCAGCGCCATCAGGCCCGGCGCCTCGCCCGGCGCGCGCATGGCATTGCCTTCCGGCAGATCGAGCGTGGCCAGCATCATGCGGGTCAGGCGGTTAGCACCGGCGTACAGCAGGCGCGTTTGCGCCACCGCCGTTTCCGGCCCGCCGCCTTCCAGGTCGCCCGACCAGCTCTCGTGGGCGATGGCGGTAATGCGGCCCTCGCGCGAGGCCCCGATGCGGATGCGCTGGATGGTGGCCGGGCGGTGCGTGGTGTTGTTGGCGATGAGCGGGCGTTGCAGCGTCACCTTCACCGGGCGCTTGACGAACCTGGCGGCCAGCGCGGCCAGCACGGTTTCGCTGCGCAGGAAGAGCTTGCCGCCGAAGCCGCCGCCGATGTAAGGCGAAATCAATCGCACCTTGTCCTTGGGGATGCCCAGCGTGGTGGCCAGGTCGGTGCGGGTCCAGGCTATCATCTGGTTCGAGATCCATACCGTGAGCTGGTCACCTTGCCACGATGCGATCGATGCGAACGGCTCCATCATCGCATGGGTGTGATCGGGCGTGGTGTAGGTGGCGTCGAGCTTGACCGGGGCATTGGCGTACGCGCCTTCGAAGTCGCCGGTGCGGTCTTCGTCCCTGTCGCCGGACTTGACCGGCCTGGCCCGGGCCATCGCTGCCTTGAGGTCGAACGCTCCCGGCGCAGCCTCGTAATCGACGCGCACCAGCGCGGCGGCAGCACGCGCCTGCTCGAAGGTCTCGGCCACCACCAAGGCCACGGCCTGGTGATAATGCTGCACGTCGGGTCCGGCCAGCAGGTGGGCGGTGTTGAAATTGCCTTTGCCCAGTTTGCCCGCACTCTCGTGCGTGACAATGGTCAGCACGCCCGGCGCGCGGTTGGCGGCGGTGCTGTCGATACCCTTGATGCGCCCCTTGGGGATGCTGGCGCCGATCACATAGCCGTAGACGGCGTTCGGCGCCGCTGCGTGCTGTTCGTACGCGTACGGCGCGGTGCCGGTGACTTTGAGCGGACCGTCGATCCGGTCCAGGGGCTTGCCCACCACCTTGAGCTGGTCGATGGGATTGATGCTTGCCGGCTTGGTGAATTTCATGTCTTATCCTTTCACGA
The DNA here is from genome assembly GCF_034479515.1 of Duganella zoogloeoides. Lineage (NCBI taxonomy): Bacteria > Pseudomonadati > Pseudomonadota > Betaproteobacteria > Burkholderiales > Oxalobacteraceae > Duganella > Duganella zoogloeoides. The sequence goes on along the minus strand of NZ_CP140152.1, from coordinate 2,833,485 downwards.
TGGCGTCGAGCGTGCGTTGCACCAGCACGACCTTGAAGGCGTTTTCCTCGGTGGTGCGGGCGCCGGCCAGCAACAGCGTCGTCGCGGCCTGGCCGCCCTGCGGCAGTGCGGCGTCGGCCGCCGGCACGCGCCACGGCTGGTGCGCCACGCCGCCCACGGCCACGCGGCCGGTGCCGTCTGGCTGCACCACGGCCGCTACCGAGACCAGCGCGAACGCGTACGAGGCGCGGTCGCGCACCTTGCGGTACACGTGGCGTCCGCCGAGCGGCTTGGGTAGCGTGACGGCGGTGATCAGTTCCGCCGGGCGCAGGTTGGTGTCCAGGTTGGGCGTGTTGCCGGGCAGGCGATAGAAGTCGGCGATGGGAATCGCGCGCTTGGCGCCGTCCGGGTTCACCGTTTCCACCACGGCGTCAAGCAGGCGCATGGCCACCGCCATGTCGCTCGGGTGCGTGGCGATGCAGGCGTCGCTCTGCCCCACGATGGCGTGGCCGCGCGTAAAACCGCCGATGGCGGCGCAGCCGGCGCCGGGTGTGCGCTTGTTGCAGGCCTGGTTGGTGTCGTAGAAGTACGGGCAGCGCGTGCGTTGCAGGAGGTTGCCAGCCGTAGTGGCCTTGTTGCGCAGCTGGGCGCTGGCGCCCGCCAGCAAGGCGCGCGACAGCACGCCGTAATCGCGGCGCACGGTGGTGTCGGCCGCCAGGTCGGTATTGCGTACCAGCGCGCCGATGCGCAAGCCGCCGTCCGGCGTGGCGTCGATGCGGTCCAGGCCCAGGCCGTTCACGTCCACCAGGTGCGTTGGCGTTTCGATCTCGAGCTTCATCAGGTCGAGCAGGTTGGTGCCGCCCGCGATGAAGCGGGCGCCGGGTGTGCGGGCCGCGACTGCCGCCGCTTCGGCAACTGTGGCGGCACGTTGATAGGTAAAGGCTCTCATGAAATACTCCCCGCCATCGACATCATGGACGCTAGTTGATCGGTAAAGGCTCTCATGCGCGGCTCCCGGCCACCTCGGTGATGGCGTCGATGATGTTGGAATAGGCGCCGCAGCGGCATAGATTGCCGCTCATGCGTTCACGCAGTTCGGCTGCCGACAGCAAGGGCTGGGCGGTCAGGTCGCCGGTGACATGGCTTGGCACGCCGCGTTTGATCTCATCAAGCATCGCCACCGCCGAGCAGATCTGGCCCGGGGTACAGTAGCCGCACTGGAAACCGTCATGTTTGACGAACGCCGCCTGCATCGGGTGCAGCCGGTCCGGCGCACCCAGACCTTCGATGGTGGCGACCTCGGCGCCTTCGTGCATCACCGCCAGCGTCAGGCAGGAGTTGATGCGGCGGCCATCGACGAGTACCGTGCAGGCGCCGCACTGGCCGTGGTCGCAGCCTTTCTTGGTGCCGGTCAGGTGCAGGTGCTCGCGCAGCGCGTCGAGCAAGGTGGTGCGGGTGTCGAGCGAGAGGGTGTGCGGCTTGCCGTTGATGCGCATGGTGACGGTGGACTGCACCGGCGCCGGGGTGGTGGCATCGATGCCAGCGGTGCCTGTGAGTGCTGAGGCGGCGCCCTGCCCGGCCGCCATGGCCGGCAGTGCGGCGGCGGTGGCCGTGAGGGCGCCGCCGATCAGGATCCCGCGCCGGGTGTTGTCGATGTCTTGATTATGCATGGTCGTCCTTGTTTATTTAAGAGTAGTAGCCAGGGCCACCGAAGTTTTAGCGCCGGCGCGTGCCGCCAGCAGGGAAACGCCACTTGCCGCCACCAGCACTACTGCCGCCAGTTCGAACGTACCGCGATAGCCGCCGACGTCAAATACCAGGCCGCCCACCATGGCGCCGAGCATGATCGCCAGCTGCACCACGGCCACCATCAGGCCGCCGCCCGCCTCGGCATCATGCGGCAAGGTCCGGGCCAGCCAGGTCCACCAGCCCACCGGCGCCGACGTGGCCAGCAGGCCCCACAAAGCCAGCAGCACGGCAGTGGCGGCCACCGACGCGCCAAACGTCATCAACCCCAGGGCGATCGCCGCCATCAGCAGCGGGATCGCGACCAGGGTGCGGTACAGGTGGTTGTCCAGCAGGCCGCCGATCAGCGCGGTACCGGCAAAGCCGGCCACACCCAGGACCAGCAACAGCAGCGACAGGGTGGAGACGCTGGCGTGGGTCACGGTTTCCAGGAACGGCCGCAGGTACGTAAACAGCGCGAATTGCCCCATGAAGAACAGGCTCACGGCAACCATGCCCAGCGCCACTTCGGGCCGTTTGAGCAGCGCTGGCAGGCTGGCCGGTCTGGCGTTGGTGTCGTTGTGCATGGGCGGCAGCGTGGCCAGCTTCCACACGAACGCGATGAGCGCGACCGGGATCACGCACAGGAAGGCGCCGCGCCAGCCGATCAGGGAACCGAGAAAACTGCCGGCGGGCGCCGCGATCACGGTGGCCAGCGCATTGCCGCCGTTGAGGATGGCCAGCGCGCGCGGGATTTTCGCGGGTTCTACCAGCCGCATCACGGTTGCTGCCGACAGCGACCAGAAACCGCCGATGGCCACACCGATCAGCGCGCGGCCCACCATGAAGACCAGGTAGTTCGGCGCAAACGCCACCACGGTGCCGGAGACGATCATCAGCATCGACATGGCCAGCAGCAGGATCTTGCGATCCATTTTGCCGGCCATGCCGGAGATGAACAGGCTGGTGAGCAAGGCAAAGGCGCCGGAAATGGCGATCGCCTGGCCGGCCTGCCCTTCGGTGATCTGCAGGTCGGCGGCGATCGGCGTGAGCAGGCTGACCGGCATGAATTCGGATGCCACCAGTGCGAAGGCGCCCAACGACATGGCCAGCACCGCGCCCCAGGCAGAGGTGTTTTGCGCCCGCATCAAGCCGCCGGCGTGATGAAGTTGAGGGACTCAGGTAAGAAGACGCCCGAGTGGGCGCAGCAGGCTTCGATAGTCATGACAGGATCCTTTGAATTGCACAATGCGGAGAGCCTGCATGCTAAATGCTAATTCATGCGTAAAACGTCATGAATATTTGATGACCTTATGAAACTCCTTCATCAATAAACCTCGTTATTTGGCTGCCGCCGAATACTTGCGCGCCCACTTCGCGTACTTGTCCAGCGTCGATGCCGGGTTATTGACATACCACGCGTAACCGGCGCGGCGCTCGGGCGAGAGTTCGTTGACGTCGGTGTGGATGGTGCGGTCGCGGTCGCCGAAGATCGGGCGCATGGTGGCAATGTCGTACAGGCGCGCCCATAGCGGGCCGGCGCCGGCTTTGGGCTTGAGGCCAGCACTGTCCTTGCTGCGCACCCATTCCTGGTCATGGATGGCGGCGCGTTTGAGCCAGGCCGCGCCGGCATCCACCGCGTTGACGATGGCCGGACTGGGCGCCGGGTCGCGCATCAGCACGTTGAGAAGTCGCGCGCTTTCCACGCTGGTGAGCGCGATCGGCTCGAAGTTGCGGGCGCCGACCGGGGCGAGCGTCACCGCGTCGTGCTGCTGGCACCAGGCGGTGAGCACGCCATCGACCCGGATCTGGCTGGCGATGATCACCTGCTCGGCCTGGTCGCGCGATTGCGCCGCGCGCGCTGCCAGCTGCGGCGGGACAAAGCTGTAGTCGCCTTTGCGCAATGCCACGTCTTCCAGCAGGTCGGTGACGTTGGCCAGCGCGTTGTCGTTGTAGGTGATGGCGTCGTGGTAGCCGCCAGCCAGCGGATACACTTGCGGGAAGCCGCCGTTCGGATACTGGGCAGTAAACAGGTATTCCATGCCGCGCACGAAGGCCGCGGTATATTCAGGTTTGCCGGCACCACCTCCGCTGGCGATCACCCGCGCCAGGAAGCGCAATTCGGTAATGGTGGCATCGTTGTCGATGGTGCCGACGTACGACCAGCCTTCCAGCTTGCCGCCGTCGCTGTGGACATACGCTTCACCCTTCTGGCGCGGCGGTTCGCTGCGGTTGACGTTTTTACCCCAGCCGCCGGCCGGGGTCTGGTAGCTGACGATGTTGTCGGCCACGCGCAGCGCCTCGGCGGAACCATACCAGGGCCCCGGATTCTTGAGCGGCATGCCGTTGCCCTGCGGCGGGTGCGTTGCTGCTGCCACCTGCCACAGCGGAAGCGTTGCGCGTTCGGCGGCCAGCGCTGCCTTGTCGGCCGCCATCAGGCTGCGCGAGCGCTCCAGGTAGGCCTGCCACACGGCGCGCTCGGGCACGGACAACACGGCGAGCCGGGCTTCGCTCAACGCTTGCGGGGTCTCCATCTTGCCGATCACCTCGGCGTGGGCGGAGACCGCCGCCAGCACCACCGCCATGGCCGCAGCCAGCACACATCGTTTCATTAACAACACTCCTAAGGCACGCGCACGATGCGCAGCGCCATGTACGGACGGCCCGGCAGCGCGATGCTGCGGCCATCCTTGTCGGCGAACATATAGTCGTCGCGCTTTTTGATCTCGAACACGCCTTCAACCGGCGCGACCGTCATGTTCCACGTATCGATCACTTCGACCTTGAAGCGCATGCCGTCCTTCAAGCCGGTCTTGAACAAGGCGAACGGCCAGGTGGTCGGCTGCGCGCGGTTGAAGTAACCGAGATAATACTCGCCATGCTTGCCGGCGAACGGATGCTCCTGCCACTTGTCGATCGGTTCCAGGCCCTCGGCCGGGCTGTCGGCCAGGATCTTGTGGAAGAACGCCAGCCGGGGCGCGCTCTGGCCGCGCAGCACGCCGCCCTTGCCCAGCCAGATCTCGCCCTTGCCGCTGGTGTCGGTGTAGATCTCGCTGTGGCCCACGTAGGTGCCGGCCACCGCACCGTTCCAGAAGCGCAGCACCATTTCTTCCGGTGTCAGCTGTCCCCAGCGCTTGGTCCAGTTGCCTTCGTACTTCACTTCGTCGAACACCACCGGCTTGTGATAGACGTCGCGGAACAGCACCGCGCGCTCCGGGTCTTCCGTTGCCGCGCCGTGCTGGATGCTCACGTGCGTGACCCACGGCTTGCTGTGGTCATAGAAGCGGAACGCGTTGTGGATCGAGCGCAGGTGGTTGTACGGATCGGCGGCCTGGACGATGCGGAAATAACGGTCCCAGTCGTCGGTCCGCTTCTCGGTGAGGAAGTCGTACTCGTTGGCCATCGACCACCACACGTTGCGGTACGCGGACAGCCGCGCCACCACGTACCGCAGGTAGCGGTCATCGACGGCGGCCGGCATGCGGTCGAAGCCCCAGCGGCCCTTGTCGTACGGGTGGAACAGGATCAAATCGGCCTCGATGCCGAGCGCGCGCAGTTGCGCCACGCGCTGGTCGAGGTTGCGGAAGAAGACCGGATCGAAGCGGGTGAAGTCCCAGCCGTGCGGCGGCTTGCCGACGAACGGAAAATGCTGGCCCGCCACCTGGTCGTCGTTGTTCGGGAAGATCGCCATGCGGATCTTGTTGAACGGCGCCCCGGCCAGGGTCTTGAGCGTTTGCTCCTGCAGCGCCGCGCTCTGGTGGGTCCAGGCATAGCTGGTGGTGCCCACTTGCCAGAACGGCGTACCGTCGCCATAGCCGAAGTGGTACGTGTTGCGCACCGCGACCGGGCCATGGTTGCCGGGCGCCGGCTGCACCGCCGTGAAGGTGCCGCGCTTGCCGTGCAGCGCGGGTACGCCGGAGCGGGTTTCGTAGGTCCAGTCGCCCACGGAATCGGGCATGAAGCGGATTTTATAGACGCCGTCGCCATCGTAAAAGCCTGGCACCAGCTGTTCGCGCCCGCCCTGGCGGAATACGGCCGACAGTTCCACTTCCAGGAAAGGGTTGCCGTTGGCAGGTCCCGTAAACGACAGTTCGAGCGTGCCCCACCGCTCCACCGGACCAGCTGCCTGCGTCACGCCGAACTGGTTCACCGCAGGCGCGGCGGCTGCATGGCCTACATGTCCGAAAGCGACCACGCCAGCCAACAACATCATGCAAACACGTCGCTTCATTTTTACCCCGACAGGTTCTCGTCGTACCGCTTGCCGCCGATGACGACGTTGCGCAGCGCGATATTTTTTGCGTTGTGGATGAACCACGGCTGCGCGGCGCTGACCGGCTTGCCGAAGTCGCAATCGCTGATCGTCACGTCCGTGACCGGCAGTATCGGCTTGCCGGCCGGGCCGTTGTAGCTATGGGCCACGGGACCGAGCACGATGAATGCCTGGTAGCAGCCGAACGTGCCCTCGGCAGTCTTGACGTCCGCCACCCGGATATCCGAGATGTGCACGTGCGAGACTTCGGGCGGGCGGCTGCGTATCAGGTCGAACGCGGGCGCGTAGTCGCAATCGAAGGTAATCACGGCGCCGCCGCCCGTCGGCACGGTGCCGGCCTTGACCGGGCCGCCCGGGATCGGCTTGTAGAAGCCGGGCTTCAAACGCACGCCATTGGGCAGTTTGACATCGCGCACATAAAAATGGCGCAGGAAGCCGCCGCGATTCATATTGGTTTTCAGGCGCACCACGGTATTGAGCGGGTCGGTCTGCCAGTGCTGGTTGCGCACGTCCAGGTGCTGGGCGTACACGTGCTCGATCCCGGCCGACATTTCGCTGCCCAGGGTCACGGCGCCGTGACCGCTGTTCATCACCGAATTCTGGATCACGACGTTGCGGGTGGGGCCGTAATTGGTATCGAGGTTCTTGCCCGCCTTGATGGCGATGCAGTCGTCGCCGGTGTTGAACCAGCAGCCGTCCACCAGCACGGTGTCGCACGATTCCGGATCGAAACCGTCGGAGTTCGGACCGATGCTCTCCATGCGCACCTTGGAAAAATGCACGCGGCGGCAATCGACCGGGTGGTGGATCCAGAACGGCGTGTTGATCACCTGGTAGCCCTGCATCAGCACATGGTCGCAGTCGATGAATTCGACCATGCACGGGCGCAGGTAGTGGCCGAGGCCGAAGATACGTTTTTCGATGGGCACGCCCGCTTCGGACAGCGCCGGCAGGAATTTTTCATCGCTGCGCCAGTCGGGCGCATCGCCCTGGATCCGCGCCAGCACGGCCGCGTCGAGCCCCGGCGCCAACGCGGCCAGCGACTCGGGATTGAGCGGATTGTTGCGGCCCTGGTGCATGGCATCCGGGTTCGGTCCCTGGCGCGCGCCCTTGGGGTTCATGCCCCACCAGCCGTTGCCGCTGCCGTCCTCGAACGGCACGCCGGCCTGTCCATCGAGCTCGCTGGTCCAGTCGGCGCCGGTGATGGCGATATTGCGTTGGCCGCGCGCATACACGAGCGGCGAGAAATTCAGGCAGTCATTGCCCTGCCAGCGCGAGAGCACCAGCTTGCCGTTGGCGCCGCAATCGTAGTCGCCGTCGCGCGCGTAATCGCGCGGATCGGCGGAAAAACGTATCCGCGCCCTGGCTGCCAGGTGCACGCGCACGTTCGACAGCAGCACGATCGGGCCCTTGCAGTACCAGTCGCCGGCGGGCACCAGCACGGTGCCGCCACCGACCTGGTGGACGGCGGCAATCGCAGCGCGCAGCGCGGGATAGCAGTCGTGGGAACCGGGAACGGGCGTGAGGACCTTACCTTTGGCGTCGATGGTGGGAAAACCATCGACTGCATGCAACTGGCAAGGCCTGGCGCCGTGGCTGGTGATAGAAACTTCGCGCTGCGAGAAATCGAGCGGCTTGGAAAATTGATCGATGATGCCCTGGGCATAAGCCCAGGGATCTGCGGGCGCAGTCCTGGCTGCAGACGGCGCGCCCGCCACCGAGGCGGCGGCCATGGCGGCCGCCCCCTTCAGCAAACGGCGCCGTCCCTGGTGTGGAGACGGTTGGTTCATATGACTTAGAACTTGTATTCCACCGACAGGCGGTAAACACGGCCCAGCATGTCCGCCATACTCGTCACGTAGCCGCCGCTATAGGTGCTGTTGGCGGTCAGTGGCGGGAATTCCTTGGTGATGTTGTTCACACCGAAGGTGACGGTCGCTTTTGGAATACCGGTGTAGCGCACGTTCATGTTGAACTGGCTGTACGCATCGACCTTGGTCAGGGTCGAACCGGTACGTGGCGTCAGGTCGCGCACGCTGGTGTTATAGCGGTGCGACAGCGTGGTGCGGAAGTCGCCGTAGCCCCAGCCGATCGACGCCGTGTGCTTCCAGCGTGGATTGATCTGCGGCAGGCCTGCCAGGCCGGCGTTAGGACCAGCGCTGCCGTAACGGCCATCGTTGGTGATCACGCCCACGTTTTGCAGCCAGACGCCGTCTTTCTCGCCCTGGAACTCGTTCTTCTGGTACCAGGTGCCATCGAGCTTGGCGTCGAACGTACCAACCTGGGTTTTCGGGAAGCGGTAGTTGGCCGACAGGTCGGCGCCGCGGATGCGGGCCATGCCACGGTTGGCCTGGCTGGCGACGATATGGTCGATCAGGCCGTCGGCGCCACGGATGATCTGGTCGCTGTATTTGCCCGGATTTTGCTGGATTTCCGCGATTGACACGGCGCCCAGCACGTCACGCATTTTCAGGCCCCAGTAATCGACCGTGATGGACAGGTTCTTGATCGGCTCCAGTGCGAAGCCGTACGAGAAGCCGCGCGATTTTTCCGGTTTCAGGAAGCTGTTGTTCGGCGACTTGGTCCAGTAGCTGGTCAATACGTCGCACACCTGGTCGCGAGTACGGCCGGCCACCGGTGTGCCGCTGCCGGCCACGGTTGGTTGCGCGCTCGGGCACAGGACCGGATCGTCCATCTGCTGGGTACGCACTTCGGCGGTCGGGTTCTGGATGTCCATGATCGACGGCGCCCGGAAACCGGTCGATACCGAACCACGCAGTACCAGCGGCTGATATGGCTGCCAGCGCGCGGCCAGTTTCGGATTGACCGTAGTCTGATCGAGATCGTCGTACTTGTCTGCGCGCACGGCGGCGTTCAGCAGGAACGTGTCGGTGATCGGCGCATCGACTTCGGCCAGGATCGACGAGATCTTGCGCTTGAGTTTTTTGGCCACGCCTTGCGGCAGCTCGCCGACCAGGTCGCTTTGCAGCACATTGCCGGCCGCATCGATGTTGTAGCTGCCGTCGGCCTTCTTGTACACGTAGTCGAGCGGCGCATTGAACGTGCGGGCGCTGTCTTCACGCAGCTCGCCGGAAACGGCCAGCGTCAGGTCGCCGCCACCGAGCTTGAACAGTCCCTTGGACAGGGTCAGGTCGATGCTCTTGTTGTAGGCCTTGTTCAGGCGGTACGTGTAATCCTTGGCGACGATGCTCTTCAGGTAAGCGGTGCCGGCTTCGTCCTGCGGTCCGAACGGGTTGAGGATGCCGCGGTTGATGCCGTCCTGCGCTTTCGAGTACAGGATGTAGCCGTCGCCGACCATGGTGTTACGCTCTGCCACGCCGTAGTTGGCGCCCGCGCGGTAGTCCCAGCCCAGCACTTCGCCTTCGGCGGTGAGCACCAGGCGCTTGTTGGTCTGCTTGTCGTTGCGGTAGGCCGAACCGAGTTCCGCCGGCCCCCACTGGAAGTAGATCGGACGGTTGGCCATGTTCAGGTTGACCGGCGTGCCAGGGGTCTTGGTCGCGTCGATGTACATGGTTGGCGTGCTGGTCGCGCCATTGGTGCCCACTACGCGCACCGCCGGAGTGATGCCGTTGCCCGGGTAGAAGCGGCTGGTCGATGGCATCGAGTAGGTGGTGAACGGATTGGTCGCGGCCGGGGTCTGCATGCCACGGAATTTCTGTACCGTGAACTCGGAGTTCAGCACGTCCATGTCGATCTTGTGACCGCCGGACAGGTTGAAGCTCAGGCGACCGGACATGGTGGTGATTTTGCTGCCGTCGGTGACCGCGTTGAAGTACAGCGGATTGCGGTAGCAACCAGGCGCATAGGTCGGGGTGGCGGCGGTACTTTGCGCCCCCAGGGTTGGCAGCGAGGCCGGCGAATTACAGCCGGTGGCGTAGTTTGGATTGTAGTTCGAGTTCGAGGCGCGGGTGAAACCGAAGTTGGCCAGCGGGTTCGAGTTGCGGCCTTCCGGCAGCAGGCCCAGGCCCAGGGAACGCAGGGTGTCCGGGTCGTGCTGTTCGGGACGATCGCCCTGCATCAGCGCCGATTTCTCCTGGTGGTCGATGGCGAAGTACGCATTGAAACCGTCCTTGCCCAGGTCGCCGAAGCCGCCGATGGCGCCGAACGACTTGGTGGTGCCGCCGCCGTGCATTTGCGGTGCGGCGAATTCGCCTTTCAGGGTCAGGCCCTTGTAACCGCGCTTGGTCCAGAAGTTCTGCACGCCGCCGATGGCGTCGGCGCCGTAGATCGATGCGGCGCCGCCGGACAGGGTTTCCACGCGGTCGAGCGCCATACGCGGGATCACGTTGACCGACACGTACTGGTCCTGCAGCGGCTCGTTGGCCAGGCGGCGGCCGTTGAGCAGGGTCAGGGTACGCATCGGGCCCAGGCCGCGCAAATTGGTCACCGGACCGGCGGCGCCGGTATTGGTGCCCAGCGACAGCGACTGCGGCTGTTCGAGGACCAGGTCTTTCAGTTCGGTGTGGCCGCGCGCTTCCATCTCGGCCGACTTGATGGTGGTCAGCGGGGTGGCGCCTTCATCCGCAACACGGCGGATCAGCGAACCGGTAACGACGACTGCCTGAACTTCCTGTGCAGGGGCTTCGGCCGGTGCGGTCTGGGCATAGGCCTGGCCGCTCATTTGAAGCAGTGCTACAGAAATGCAAACTGCCATCGTCGCCCGACGCAGTGGTGGGGTGGATTGATGCATGTGTCTCCTCCGTCCTGGATTTTATAAATTGGTTGGATCGGTTTAATCTTCTGGTAAACCAATCTTAGAATTGGTCGGACCAGTTTTTTTAGTATGCACGTAGTTGCCCAATCGGTCATTAGTCTTTGCATCGATGTTGTGGAAATGCATCACTAAATTGGAAAACGATTAACCAAGCGCGTTTCCATGCGGGTTTTTTGGCAACGGCGGGCGTTTTCGGGGTCGAAGGAAATACGTTTTTCGTGGATTTTCGGCTATCTCTTTGATAGTGACTTGCGCTCAAAACGGGGCGAATCTCTCAAGGAATTGATCGGATGACAGATTTTTCGTCCTCTGTAACCATTTATCATGAGCGCTCGGAATCTTTAACCATCAGATACAGGGTCCATGCTCACTATTCCACCACGCTTTTCCGGACGTCGCGCCCCCGCTTCCCGCCCCCGCCTCAAGTTGCTCCATACCGGCCTGACCGCCCTTGGCGGCATGTCGCTTGCGCTCAGCTGCATGGCGCAGGAACTCGGTATTCCCCAGGCTTCCGATGCCAACCGCCCCGCCAATGCTGCCACCTCTGCCGCCAGCGCCAACAATGCGGCCGCCAACGCCCAGGCGTTCGTGCTGACCAGTGTCAACCTGGCGTCGAATAATGCGCTGAGCGTGTTTTCGTCCACCGACGGCGTGACCTTCACATCGCTGGCCTCGGAAGCGTTCCAGCCCGACCAGCAGAGCAGCAATGCCACCCTGCGCGATCCGGCCATCGTGCGGCACAGCGACGGCTATTATTACGTGGTGTACGCCACCGGCAGCGCGCTGGCCCTCACGCGCTCGCGGGATTTGAAGCGCTGGCAGTTCGTGCGCGACTTGCCCGGCATCGCCGGCACCCCGCGCTGGCTGCGCGACAAGGATGGCGCGCTCAAGCTCGTGGTCGCTTCCAGCACCGGCACTGTGCAACTGCTGACGGCCAATGCCGACCTGTCGCAATGGTCGGCGCCTGTCACGCTCGCCGGCCTGCCCGCCGCCAGCGATGCCGTGGTGGTGGCGACCGATGACGGCTATGCCGCGCTGGTGCGCGATGATCAAACCGGGTTGCTGGAGCTGGCCACTTCCACCACGCTGGCCGGGCAATGGACGGTTGCCCCCCGCGGCGGCCGCGAGAGCTGGGGCCGCACGGCAGGCGGCCAGTCGCTGGTCAAGCTGGCCAACGGCCACTGGCGCGCATACTTTACCGACGCCGTGCTGGGCAAGCTGTGGTACGCCGACAGCAGTGACGGCCTGCGCACCTGGACCAGGCAGCAGGAACTGGGCGGCGTGTCCGGCCTGCTGGGCAAGACTGCCGTGCTGGCGGAAGACGGCAAGCAGTTCGCTGCCGCCACCAAGACGAAAGGCCAACCGAAAAAAATCAGCTGGGACGAGCATTCGATGCTGGTCGATGGCAAGCGCATCGTGGTGTGGTCCGGTGAAATCCACCCGTTCCGCCTGCCCAACCCGTCGCTGTGGCGCGACGTGATCCAGAAGATGAAGGCGCTGGGCTTCAATGGCGTGGCCTTTTATTTCGACTGGGGCTATCACTCGTCGGCGCCCGGCGTGTACGATTTTTCCAATGTCCGCAATGTCGAGCGCGCGCTCGAGATCGCCGAAGAAGAAGGCATGTACGTGATCGCCCGCACCGGTCCGTACGTGAATGCGGAACTGACCGGCGGCGGCTACCCGGGCTGGATGTTCCGCAACCGCGCCGAAGCGCGCACCGACGACCCTGTGTATCTGGCGGCCGTCGATGAATGGATGACGCAGATTAACGCCATCATCGCCCGCCACCAGGCCACCACCGGCGGCGGCAACGTGATCGCCTACCAGCTCGAAAACGAACTGGGCAAGGTCGAGCCGAAGCACGTACGCCAGATGGAACACCTGGCCAAAAAAGCCCGCGCCGATGGCCTGAGCGTGCCGTTCTTCCACAACTCGGCCGGCCGCCTGCCGGACTGGACGCCAAAGAACTCCACCGCGCCATGGGCCAATCCCGGCCCCACCGACATGTACGCGTTCGACGGCTACCCGGGCGGAACCTGCAACGTGTTTGCCAGCCCGGCCGGCCCCAACAAGGCGCCCGACTGGGGCATCTATGGCAAGAATTCGCCCAAGATCGGCTCGCTGTCGTCGCCGAAGACGCCCGGCTTTGCGGCCGAACTCGGCGGCGGCTGGTTCGATTACTGGGGTTCAAACGGCACCTATAATTGCACGGCTGAACGCCAGGGCACCGGCTACCAGCGCGTGTTCTATGGCACTAACCTGATCAACCGCATTACCATCCACAATGTGTACATGACTTTTGGCGGCACGTCGTGGGGCTGGCTGGCCGGTCCGGTGGTGTACACGTCGTACGATTACGGCGCGCCGATCTCGGAAGACCGCGGCTTGCGTGCCAAGGCGCTGTCGCTCAAGCAGCAAGGCATGTTCGTGCAGGCAGCCGAACAGGCATTGGTCAAGATGGACAAGGGGCCGGAGATCGCCACCTCGTCGCCGAAAGCCAAGGTCTATCACAATATCAACCCGGACCTGGGCACCCACGTGCTGTTTGCCGTGCACAGCCCGTCCGACCTGACCACCGACGACAGCTTTACGTTCGACCTGGCCACCGCCGACGGCAAGTACCAGGTGCCGCTGCGCCTGAACGGCCAGGATGCCAAGATGCTGCTGGCGAACTACAAGCTCGGACGCCAGCACCTGGTGTATTCGACCTCCGAAATCCAGACCCACTTTGCCAACGGCGAGCGCGACATCGCGCTGCTGCACGGCCGCGATGGCGAAGCCGGCGAAACCGTGCTGCGCTTCCAGGGCGAACCGAAGGTGGAAGTGCTGGCCGGACAGGTGACAGCGCGTTTCGATGCCGCTACGGGCGACCTCAAGCTGACCTATACCCACGACGGCCTGGCGCGCGTGCGCATCACCGGCGGTGGCCGGGCGCCGCTGTTGCTGCTGTTGGCCGATAACAAGCACAGCCTGCAGTTCTGGAGCCAGAACACCCCTGCCGGCACGGTATTGCAGCTGACGCCAGCCATGGTGCGCACCGCCACCCTGGCCGACGGCAAACTGGCGCTGACCGGCGACACCGCCGCCGCCAGCGAGCTGACCGTGTGGGGCCCCGCCTTTACCTCGGCCAGCTTCAATGGCGACAACCTGGCGCTGGCGCCGCAGCCGGACGGCAGCATCAAGGCAGGTACCCTGGCCGGTCCCGCCGCCGTCAAGCTGCCCGACCTGGCCACCCTGCCCTGGTCGCGCCGCATGGACAGCCTGGAAGCCCAGCCCGGCTTCGACGACAGCAAGTGGACCCATGTCGATAATCGCGCCTCGGCAGCGCAAACCTGGACCATGCCAGAGCGTGGCCAGCCGACGCTGGCGATGAGCGACTACGGCTTCCACCACGGCGACGTCTGGTATCGCGGCCGCGTCAACATTGTTGACCCGAAAACCAACCAGCTGGAACTGTTCTACGGCGCCGGCGGAGCGGGCATGGTGCAGGTGTGGGTCGATGGCAAGTTCATCGGCCAGGACGAGATGGACGTGGGCCGCTCGTTCCCCGAGACCACCGACAGCGTCAAGCTGTCGCTCGGCGATAAATTGACGAAGGGCGAACACGTCATCGCAGTCATGGTGCGTAACAATTCGCACAACTGGAACCTGATGGCCGACGATTACCACCGCGAAGCACGCGGCCTGATCGCCGCGTCGCTGACCAAGCGTGGCGGCCAGCGTTTCGGCGTGCCGATTACCTGGCGCATCCAGGGCAACCTCGGCGGCGAGCAGATTGCCGACGTGGTGCGCGGTCCGATGAACAACGGCGGCCTGTACGGCGAGCGCGCAGGCTGGTATCGCCCGCTGTGGGAGCAGCAGGACAGCAAAATCGGCTGGGCCGCCGCCAAGCCCACCGCTGCACCACCGGCAGCCGGCACCTACTGGTTGCGCACGTCGTTCGACCTCGACCTGCCGAAAGACCACGATGTGCAACTGGGACTGGCATTCGGCGACACGACCACGCCGCGTTCGGAACGCGAGAATCGCGTGCTGATCTTTGTGAATGGCTGGAATATGGGCCAATTCATCGCCCACATCGGCCCGCAACGGGTGTTCGTGCTGCCGCCGGGCATTCTGAATCCCAACGGTCAGAACACCATCGCGCTGGCGGTCACCACTGACGGCAAAGCGGCCAACGCACTGGAGCCTGTGAAACTGGTGAATTTGCGGACGGTACGCGGTGGAGTGAAGCTGGAAATAATGCCGGGGTCGAACGCCCCGGCGAAGTAAGAAGTATGCGATCCCCGCAGCTGCGGGGATTTTTTTTACACGTTATCGCCCTGCGGCTCGACCCGGCTGATCAGCACCGTGGCAATCCTGCGCTCCAGTAGCTCCGCCACCTCGAAGCGCAAGCCATCGACCTCGATGGCCTGGCCCAGCTCCGGCAAGGCGCCGAATTGTTCCAGCATGAAGCCACCCAGGGACGCGTAGTCGTCGGTCTCGCTGACCAGCGCATCGGTCTCCAGTACTTGCTGCAGGTGGTGCAGGTCGGCGCTGCCGGCCACGCGCCAGCGGCCCGGGCCTTCCACTTGCACTTCCGGCTGCTCGTCCTCGTCCGGGAACTCGCCGGCGATCGCTTCCAGGATGTCGATCGGCGTGACCAGGCCCACGATGGTGCCGTACTCGTCGGCGATCAGCACCAGTTGGCGCGAACGCTTGAGGGTTTCCATCACTTTCAGCACGCCGCCGGCTTCGGGCATGATGATCGGTGCGCGCACGTATTCATCGGTGATTTCCTGGCCGGCGGCCAGGCAGGCCACCAGGTCCTTGGCGCGCACGATGCCTACCACGTTGTCGAGCTGGCCCCGGCTGACCGGGAAGAAGCTGTGCGGCGTTTCCAGCAACTGGCCCTGGATGGTGGCGCTGTCCTGGTCCAGGTCGATCCACGAAATGTCGGATCGGTTGGTCATCACCGAACGGATCGAACGTTGCGACAGGCTCAGCACGCCGCTGACCATATTGCGTTCCTGCTCCTCGAACGCGGGCAGTTCGACGGTGTCGCTGGTCTGTTCCGGCTCTTCGCCGGCCGTTGCGCGCTTCTTGCTCCCCAGCAAGCGCAGCACGGTGTCGGCGGTACGGTCGCGCAGCGGCATGTGTTCATCCTTGCGCAGGAAGTTACGGCGCGCCAGCTGGTTGAGAAACTCGATCACGACCGAGAAACCAATCGCTGCGTACAGATAACCTTTGGGGATGTGGAAACCCAGGCCTTCGGCGATCAGGCTCAAGCCCACCATCAGCAGGAAGCTCAGGCACAACACCACCACGGTCGGGTGCGCATTGACGAAGCGCGTCAGCGGCTTCGACGCCAGCACCATCACGGCCATCGAAATCACCACGGCGGCCATCATTACGCCCAGTTGCTCGACCATGCCAACGGCCGTGATCACGGCGTCGAGCGAGAACACGGCGTCGAGCACGACGATCTGCGCCACGACCGCGCCGAAGCTCGCATATTCGCGGTTGCCGGTGTGGACGTGGACCTTGCCCTCGACCCGCTCGTGCAGTTCGGTAGTAGCCTTGAACAGCAGGAACAGGCCGCCCAACAGCAGGATCAGGTCACGGCCGGAGAACGGTTGCGAGGCGATGTGGAATAGCGGCTCGGTCAGGGTGACCAGCCAGGACATGACAGACAGCAAGCCGAGGCGCATGATCATGGCCAGGCTCAAACCGATCAGCCTTGCCTTGTCGCGCTGCTCGGGCGCGAGTTTGTCCGCGAGAATTGCTATGAATATCAGGTTATCGATACCGAGGACGATTTCGAGTACGATAAGTGCGAACAAGCCGACCCAAATGTTTGGGTCGAATAGCCATTCCATGCCTTGCCTTCCAGAGTTAAGAGGAGGCCATTGTAATCGATTATCTCGGTAAGACTACTTATCCCTGGTTTATGAAACCGTGGACATTTTCGGTCAAGATGTGGGTATCCCCCACCTTTTTGACTTGAATCTTGCTTAAAGTGACATTTTTGACGGGCATCTCGCGCTCGGCCTTGATGTGGCAAACGAACCTGGCCTCCCCCACCGTGACGTTACTGACATGCAGGCCCTCGATCGGCGTCAGGCGCCGTTCGTAGGTGGGCACCAGGTTGCGCCACTGGTACAGCACATCGGTTTCCACGCTGAGGACGCCGCCGGCGATGCGGGTGGCGCTAACGTTGTTGACGTAAATATTGCGCACGTAGCCGCCACGCCGCTCGTTGGTCTTGACGAACAGCAGGTTGTTGATGGTGCTGGCCACGCGCGAATCGGCATGGTCGAAGTGGCAGTTATCGACGTACACGTTCTCGATGCCGGCCGACAGTTCGCTGCCGATGGCGATCAGCTGGTGGCCGTTCTTGATACGGCAGTTGCGCATGACGATGTTGCGCGAAGGTACGCCAAGGCGCCACGCATCCTGGTCGCGCCCGGACTTGACGGAGATCGCGTCGTCGCCCTGGTCGAACACGCAGTCTTCGATCAGCACGCTCTGGGTCATCTCGGGATCGACACCATCGTTGTTGTGGCCGTGCGCGCGGATATTCACCCGGCGGATCACCACGTCCTTGCACAGCAGCGGGTGCACCACCCAGAACGGGCTGTCCTCGATGCTGATGTCTTCGATCAGCACATGGCGGCAGCGGTTGAACTGGACGAATTGCGGGCGCAGGTTGGCCGCGCCGCCGGTCATTTGCCGTTCGCTCACGGGTACGCCCTTGGCTGCCTGGTGGTACAGGGCCACCAGCGCATCCATGTGCGGCTTGGGCCGTGCATACCATACGCGCCAGATGTCGAGCTTGGCTTGCAGCTTGCCCTGGCCGGTAATGGCGACGTTTTCGCACTCGAACGCATACACCAGCGGCGAGTAGTTATAGCATTCCAGCCCCTCCCAGCTGCTGAGTACTGCCGGCAGGTAGTCTTCTGGACGCTCGGAAAACAGCAGGGTCGCGCCCTTCTCCACGTGCAGGTTGACGTTGCTCTTGAGGTGAATCTTGGCGGTGGGCCATACGCCGGGCGGCACCACGACCACGCCGGAGCCGCTGGCATGGGCGGCGGCAATGGCGCGCGTGATCGCGCTCGAGGTGGCGCTTTGGCTGGCCGGGTCGGCGCCGAAATCGGTGATCGGAAAACGCTTGCTGGCGGCGAAGTCGGGAACCGCGATGACGGGCATGGCGAACGGGGCTTTGATCGTGATCCGTTGTTGCGGGTGGCCGCCAGCGGCGATGCTGGCGCAGCCGGCGAACAGGGGCAGGCCGAGGCCGGCGAGAACGGCCTTGCGGCGCGATGGTGACGTTGGGAGCATGGGTTATCTTGGTATGGGCGTTACCGCGATGGTAGCGCGGCAGCCGTGCCCTGCTGTCCGGCCCTGCCAAATTCTCAGGCGGGTGACCAAACGCGCAATAGTCATCGCAGTCGTTGCGCTGAAATTTGTCATTCCCGCGAACGCGGGAATGACGGATCGGCGGCTAGCGGTCGCTGTCACGCCTGCTGCGGCAGCTTGTCGATCAGCTTGTCGAGCGTGATCGGGTATTCGCGCACGCGCACGCCGGTAGCGTTGTAGATGGCGTTGGCAATTGCCGCCCCTACCCCGCAAATACCGAGCTCGCCGACACCCTTGGCCTTCATTGGCGACGACATCGGGTCGGTTTCGTCGAGGAAGATCACGTCCTGGTGGGGAATGTCGGCATGGACAGGCACTTCGTAACCGGCCAGGTCGTGGTTCACAAAAAAGCCACGGCGATGGTCCACCACCAGGTCTTCCATCAGGGCAGCACCCGCGCCCATGGTCATGGCGCCGATGACCTGGCTGCGGGCCGACTTGGGGTTGAGGATGCGGCCGGCCGCACACACGGCCAGCATGCGGCGGATGCGGGTTTCGCCGGTGTCGGCATCGACGCCCACTTCGACGAAGTGTGCACCAAACGTCGATTGCTGGAATTTCTTGTCCAGGTCGCCGAATTCGATGCTGTCTTCCGCCATGATGTCGCCGCCTTCGGCGGCCTTGGCCAGGGTGGCCGTCTTGCCGCCGCCGCGCACCGAACCATCGGCAAATTCCGCGTCGGCTGGCAGGCCCAGTTTTTGCGCCACGGCCTCGCGCAGCTTGACGCACGCGGCGTACACGCCGGCGGTGGAGCTGTTGCCGCCCCACTGCCCGCCCGAACCGGCCGAGACCGGGAAGTCGGAGTCGCCAAGCTTGACCACGACCTTGTCGATGGTGACACCCATCATTTCAGCGGCAGTCTGGGCGATGATGGTGTAGCTGCCGGTGCCGATGTCGGTCATGTCGGTTTCGACCGTGACGATGCCCTTGCTGTCGAGTTTGACGCGCGCGCCCGACTTCATGACGATATTGTTGCGGAAGGCGGATGCGACACCGTAGCCGATCAGCCAGCGGCCATCGCGTACTTGGCCCGGCAGGGCGTTGCGCTTGTCCCAGCCGAAGCGCTCGGAACCCACGCGCATGCACTCGACGAAACGGCGTTGCGAGAATTTGCGCTCGCGCTTGGCCGGATCGTGGGTGATGTCGTTGATGATGCGGAAACGCACCGGATCCATTTTCAGCTTTTCGGCCAGCTCGTCGATCGCCACTTCGAGCGCCATCAGGCCCGGCGCTTCGCCCGGGGCGCGCATGGCGTTGCCTTCAGGGAGATTCAATACGGCCAGGCGCATTTTGGTCATGCGGTTGGCGCCGGCATACAGCAGCTTGGTCTGGGCGGTGGCGGTTTCCGGTTGCCCTTCGGGCAGGTCGCCGGACCAGCTTTCGTGGCCGATGGCAGTGATCTTGCCCTCGCGGCTGGCGCCGATGCGCAGGCGCTGGATGGTGGCCGGCCGGTGCGTGGTGTTGTTGAACATGAACGGTCGTGGCAGGGTCAGCTTGACCGGACGGCCCGCTGCCTTGGCGCCCAGCGCGGCCAGCACGGCCTCGCAGCGCACGAAAAGCTTGCCGCCGAAGCCGCCGCCGATGTACGGCGATACCAGCCGCACTTGGTCCTTGGACAGGCCGAGGGTCTTGGCGACATCGCCCTGGCCCCAGGCAATCATCTGGTTCGAGGTCCAGATGGTGACCTTGTCGCCGTCCCACTTGGCGATCGACGCGTGCGGCTCCATCATCGCGTGCGACTGGTCGGGCGTGGTGTAGGTGAGGTCGATTTTCACCGGTGCCGCTTTGAAGGCGCCGTCGAAGTCGCCGACCTTGGTGTCGGCGTTTTCCTTGTCCTTGTGCGGCTTGGCGGTGTCTTTCACCTTGGCGAGGTCGTACGCGCCTGCGCTTTCGGCGTATTTGACTTGCACCAGCTGGGCGGCGGCGCGCGCCTGTTCCCAGGTGTCGGCCACGACCACGGCAACGGCCTGGTGATAGTGTTCGACGTCGGGACCGGCCAGCAGGTGGGCGGTGTTCATCTTGCCCTTGCCGAGTTTACCGGCATTTTCGTAGGTGACGATGGCCAGCACGCCCGGCGATTTGCGGGCGGCAGCCAGGTCGATCGCGGTGATCTTGCCCTTGGCGATAGACGAACCGACCACGTAACCGTAGGCGGCATTCGGCGCCACCGCGTGCTGCTCGTAGGCATACGGCGCGGTGCCGGTGGTTTTCATGGGGCCGTCGATGCGGTCGAGCGGCTTGCCGACGACCTTCAGCTGGTCGATCGGATTGATGGTGGCGGGAGTGGTAAATTTCATGGCTTAGGCTTTCTTCGCTTCCGCCAGCACGGCGGAGATCGTGCGCTGGACCAGGGTGATCTTGAAGGCGTTGTCTTCGGTGGTGCGGGCGCCGGCCAGCAACTGGTCGGCCACGGCCTTGCCGCCTTGCGCCACGCTGGCATCCGCCGCTGGCAAACGCCACGGCTTGTGGGCGACGCCGCCCAAAGCTACGCGGCCGGTACCGTCCGGCAGCACCACGGCCGCCACCGAAATCAGGGCAAACGCGTACGACGAGCGGTCGCGCACCTTGCGGTAATAGTGCTTGCCGCCCAGCGGCTTGGGCAAGGTCACCGCCGTGATCAGCTCGCCCGGTTCGAGCGCGGTTTCGATATGCGGGGTATTTCCCGGCAGACGGTGGAAGTCGGCCATGGCGATGGTGCGGGTGGCGCCGTCGGCTTTCACGGTTTCCACTCGGGCGTCGAGCAGTTGCATGGCCACGGCCATGTCGCTCGGGTGGGTGGCAATGCAGGCTTCGCTGGTGCCGACCACCGCGTGCTGGCGCGAAAAGCCGTCGATGGCCGAACAGCCGCTGCCCGGTTGACGCTTGTTGCAGGCCTGGTTGGTGTCGTAGAAGTACGGGCAGCGCGTGCGCTGCAGCAGGTTGCCGGCCGTGGTGGCCTTGTTGCGCAACTGCGCCGAGGCGCCTGCCAGCAAGGCGCGCGACAGCACCGCGTAGTCGCGCCGCACGCGCTGGTCGGCGGCAAGATCGGTGTTACGGACCAGGGCGCCGATGCGCAGGCCGCCTTCTTTGGTCGCTTCGATCTTGTCGAAGCCGATGCCGTTGACGTCCACCAGGTGCGTGGGCGCTTCGATTTCGAGTTTCATCAGGTCGAGCAGGTTGGTGCCGCCGGCAATGAATTTCGCATTGGGTTGGCGGACAATCGCGGCCGCTGCTTCGGCCGGGGTCTTGGCGCGTTCGTAGCTGAAGGCTTTCATGCGCGGCTCCCGGCAACGTCGTTGATGGCGTCGATGATGTTGGAGTACGCGCCACAGCGACAGATATTGCCGCTCATGCGCTCGCGCAGTTCTTCGCTGCTGAGCAAGGGTTTGGTGTTGAGGTCGGCGGTGACGTGGCTCGGGATGCCCTGTTTGATCTCCTCGATGGCCGAGATGGCCGAGCAGATCTGGCCGGGGGTACAGTAGCCGCACTGGTAGCCGTCGTGCTTGACGAACGCCGCTTGCATCGGGTGCAATTTATCGGGCGTACCGAGGCCTTCGATGGTGGTGATCTTGTCGCCGTCGTGCATCACGGCCAGCGACAGGCAGGAGTTGATGCGCCGGCCTTCGACAATGACGGTGCAGGCGCCGCACTGGCCGTGGTCGCACCCCTTCTTGGTGCCGGTCAGGTGCATGTTTTCGCGCAGCACGTCGAGCAAGGTGGTGCGGGTATCGACGTCCACTGCGCGCGACTTGCCATTAACCACCAGCGTGACCTTGTTGATCACGGGGGCGGCAGCCGCTTGGGCCGCGCCGCCATTGCCACCGCCGGAGTTGCTGTTGTTTTGAGCGCCGGCTACCGAGGGAACGGCGGCAGTGGTGGCGGTAATGGCGCCTGCGATCAGCAGGTCGCGCCGGGTGATTTTTACATCGCTAAGGTCGTTCATCATCGATTCGTCCTGTGGCTAGATTGTGAGTAATGATTCATCGACGACTTGTGGCCGGATGAGTCAAAACATCTTAATCGCATTATCAGGACGACATCCGCACTGTTGACTCCAGGTTAGTGCGGCTTACGTGATACTACTTATTGGCGCAAAGGTCGGCGATTTCCTCTTCCGTAAAGCCGGCCTGGCGGCGCGCTTCGAGATTGAACGGGCCGCGCGGCACCGGCGCCCAGTATTGC
The DNA here is from genome assembly GCF_034479515.1 of Duganella zoogloeoides. NCBI lineage: Bacteria > Pseudomonadati > Pseudomonadota > Betaproteobacteria > Burkholderiales > Oxalobacteraceae > Duganella > Duganella zoogloeoides. The sequence goes on along the minus strand of NZ_CP140152.1, from coordinate 2,811,214 downwards.
TCGCACAGCGCGGCGAACGTCGCGCGCGGCTCCAGCCCGCGCTGGTGGCACAGGTGTCGGTACCAGCGGTTGCCGATCTCGACGTGGCCGATTTCGTCGCGCAGGATGATGTCGAGAATGGCCGCGGCCTGCAAGTCGCCGGCCTGGGCGATCTTGGCGCGCATCGGCGGATTGGCGTCCAGCCCCCGCGCTTCCAGCACGCGCGGCACCAGGGCCATGCGCGCCAGCGCGTCGCCGGTGGTCTTGGCCACCATTTCCCACAGGCTGCCGTGGGCGGTGAAGTCGCCGTAGGCGTAGCCGAGCGTCACCAGGTGCGCGGCCACCAGCGAAAAATGCAGCGATTCTTCTTCCGCCACTTTCAGCCAGTCGGTGTAGTAGGTGGCGGGCAGATCGGGGAAGCGCCACAGCGCGTCGAGCGCCAGGTTGATGGCGTTGAATTCGATGTGCGCCAGTGCGTGGATCAGCATGGCGCGCCCCTCTACCGTGTTCATCGAGCGCTTGCCCAGCGCCGAGGGCAGCACCAGTTCCGGCAGGCTTGGACGACCCGGTATGGGCCGGTCTGCCGGCGCTTGCAGCTGCGCGGCGGGATCGGGCGCGCAGGCGCCGGCGCGGACCGCTGCGGCCATGGCATTGACGGCGGCGACTTTCTCGACCGGGTCCGATTGCAGCAGGCAGTGCAAGGCGCGCGCGCGCAGTTCGCCGCTGTTGGCGTGTGGTGACAAGGACATGGAAATACTGAAGAGCAAAGGCACGAGTGTAGCATCTTGCTATGTGCCTCAGTTACTCATCCTGGTCCTACAACCCTGCCGCGCGTGCACCTATACCCGGTTCGGCGAGCTCACCGCATCATGGGTCCTGTGCTGCGCTACATACCCGGCAGAAAGCGCCGGGAGCCAGCGTGTATCCCCCAACCATCAGGAGACCACCATGAGCTACCTCGACCGCGACACCTACGGCATCTACAACACCGACTATGCAGACGTCGATAACGGCCCCGGCCCGCGTCTGATGGGCGCCGACACCCTCATCGGCGAAGACGTGTACAACCTGCAGGAAGAAGACCTGGGCGACATCAAGGAAATCATGCTCGACATGCGCCAGGGTAATGTGGCTTACGCCGTGTTGTCGTTCGGCGGCTGGCTGGGCATGGGTGACAAGCTGTTTGCCGTGCCATGGGAAGCGCTGCAACTGGACACGGTCAACAAGCGCTTCCTGCTCAACGTGTCGAAAGACCACCTGAAGAACGCCCCCGGCTTCGACAAGGACAATTGGCCAGATATGGCCAGTTCCGAATTCTCCACCCAGATTCACGACTTCTATGGCACCCAGCAAGCCGTGCCCGGCGGCCGTACTGCCAGCGGCAGCGTGATGAGCGCCGGCACCGGCAGCCTGCAGAGCGATCCCGGCTATTCGAGCAGCCGTGGTTCGGGGCTGGGCAACCTGTAAATCTTAAAAGTTTCACCGAAAAAGCACGCGCTGGTCGCGTGCTTTTTTTATGCACCATAATCGTGCGGGTCTTCTGGCATGTTTCTTGATATAACTGCACTCAACAGGGGGAAGTTATATTATGGGAAAATTTTTCAATGAAATGACCGCAGATGGCCTGGCACACAACGCCAGCGCCGAGGTGCGTGAGCATTACCGTGAGTTTTGTGGCTGGCTGCAGCGCCAGTCGCCCGATACCATCGAACGCAAGCGGGCGGAGGCGGACCTGACCTTCCGCCGGGTGGGTATTACCTTTGCCGTCTACGGGGACGACGCCGGCACCGAACGGCTGATTCCGTTCGACACCATCCCCCGCATCATCACCGCTGCCGAATGGAAGCAGATGGAAGCCGGCCTGGTACAGCGCGTTAAGGCGCTCAATATGTTTATCCATGATATTTATCATGACCAGAATATCGTCAAGGCCGGCCTGATCCCGGCAGAGCAGATCTACAAGAACGCCCAGTATCGACCGGAAATGCAAGGCATCAATGTCGCCTCCGACATCTACGCCCACATTGCCGGGGTCGATATCGTGCGCGCGGGCGCAGGCGAGTTTTACGTGCTGGAGGACAACTTGCGGGTGCCGTCCGGGGTGTCGTACATGCTGGAAGACCGCAAGATGATGATGCGCTTGTTCCCGGAGTTGTTTGCCCGCAACAAAATCGCACCAGTGGATCACTACCCAGACCTGCTGCTCGACAACCTCCGCTCGGTCGCGCCGATGGGCATTACCGACCCGGTGGTAGTGGTAATGACCCCCGGCATGTACAACTCGGCTTACTTCGAACATGCGTTCCTGGCCCAGCAAATGGGCGTGGAACTGGTCGAGGGCAAGGATTTGTTTGTCAGCGACAATACCGTATTCATGCGCACCACGCGCGGCCCCAAGCGGGTCGATGTGATTTACCGCCGCCTGGACGACGATTTCCTCGATCCGTTGGCGTTCCGTCCCGATTCTTCGCTCGGCGTGCCCGGTTTGCTGTCGGTGTACCGCGCCGGCCGCGTGACGCTGGCCAATGCGATCGGCACCGGCGTGGCCGACGACAAGTCGATTTACCCGTTCGTGCCCGACATGATCAAGTTTTACCTGTCGGAAGAGCCGATCCTCAACAACGTGCCGACGTACCAGTGCAGGAAGAAGGAAGACCTCGCGTACACGCTCGCCAACCTGCCCGACCTGGTGGTCAAGGAAGTGCACGGCGCCGGCGGCTACGGCATGCTGGTAGGACCGGCCTCGACCAAGCAGCAGATCGAGGACTTCCGGGCTCGCCTGCTGGCCAACCCCAACGGCTATATCGCCCAGCCCACGCTGGCCTTGTCGGCCTGCCCGACGTATGTCGAGGACGGCATCGCGCCGCGCCATATCGACCTGCGGCCGTTCGTATTGTCGGGCAAGACCATTTCGATGGTGCCCGGCGGCCTGACGCGCGTGGCCTTGCAGGAAGGCTCGCTGGTGGTGAACTCGTCGCAAGGCGGCGGCACCAAGGATACCTGGATTTTGGAACGCTAAGGAGACACCCATGTTAAGCCGCACCGCCGACCACCTGTTCTGGATGGCGCGCTACACCGAGCGCGCCGAGAACACCGCCCGCATGTTGGACGTCAATGTGCAAACCTGCATGTTGCCGCAGTCCGACGAAGATAACGCCCAGGTCTGGCGCGCCCTGCTCGGTATTTCCGAACTGGAACACCGCTTTGCCGAACACTATGACGTCCTCGGCGCCCGCGAAGTCATCGACTTCATGGTGCGCGACCCCGCCAATCCGTCGTCGGTGGTCTCGTGCCTGACCGAGGCGCGCGAGAACGCCCGCGCCGTGCGTGGCACCCTGACCACCGAGGTCTGGGAAACCCAGAACCAGACCTGGCTCGACATGCAGAAAATGCTGAAGACTAATATGCTGGAAGACGACCCCAGCAAGTTTTTTGAATGGGTCAAGTACCGCTCGCACCTGTCGCGCGGCGTCACGCTGGGCACCATGTTGCGCGACGAGGCCGTGCATTTCATCCGCCTGGGCACCTTCCTGGAGCGGGCTGACAACACGGCGCGCATCCTCGACGTCAAGTTCCACAGCGGCACCGCCGCGCCGGCCGTGCGCGACGCCATGAACCAGCGCGACTTTTATTACTGGGGCGCGCTGCTGCGCTCGGTATCGGGTTTCGAAATCTATCGCAAGGTGTACCGCGACGTGATCACCCCGGCGCGTATCGCCGAACTGCTGATGCTGCGTGCCGACATGCCGCGTTCGCTGCTGGCGTGCATGGACGAGGTGGTGCACAACCTGGGCGAAGTGCGCAATGATGTGTCGGCCGATACCGAGCGCCTGGCCGGCCGCCTGCGCGCGGCGCTGCAGTTTTCCAAGATCGACGACATCCTCGAAGCTGGCCTGCACGACACCCTCACCCGCTTCCTGGCCGACATCAACCAGCTTGGCAATCGCGTCAGCCGCGATTTCCTGGTCCCCCTGGCGGCCTGAAAGGCAATCGATGCAACTGACCATACGGCACGAAACGCGCTATATCTATACGGCGCCGCTGGCCTACACCATCCAGCAACTGCACATGACGCCGCGCAAGGAGCCGCAGCAGCAGGTGCATTCCTGGCACCTGAACGTGCCTGGTCATGTGCATGCTTATACCGATGCGTTCGGCAACCTGTCGCACATGATGACGCTGGACACCCAGCACCGGGGGCTGGACATCGTTGCGTCGGGCATAGTCGAGACCACGGCCCCGCTCAAGGGCCGCGTGCCGAACAGCGATGCGCTGTCGCCGCTGTTGTTCACGGCGCCTACCCGGCTGACCGAAGCCACGCCCGGCATTCTCGAATTGGCTGCCTCGTGCCTGCCCGATGGCCAGGCCCAATCGCGCGACCTCATGAGCTTAGCCGAGCACATCTTTGGTGCAGTCCGGTATCAAAGCGGTGCAACGGCGGTCACGACCACGGCCAGCGATGCCCTGGCTCTGGGCCAGGGCGTGTGCCAGGATCACGCCCACCTGTTCCTGGCTTGCTGCCATGCACATGGCATTCCGGCGCGCTATGTATCCGGTTACATCGATCCGGAAAACAGCGACCACGCGGCCAGCCATGCCTGGGTGGACGCCTGGGTGCAGGACAAGGATTATCACGGCTGGATCAGCATCGACGTTACCCATGCGCGCCTGATGACCGATGCATATTGCCGGCTGGCGATCGGGCGCGACTATGACGGCGCCGCGCCGATACGCGGCGTGCGGCGCGGCGGCGGCATTGAATCGATGGAGGTGACAGTCGATATTTCCACCCGGTAGTGCCCCTCAAAGGTTGCCCGGTGTAAAATTAAACTGTTTTCATTAATCAAGATCCAACATGACTTATTGTGTGGCCATGCGCCTCGACGCCGGCCTGGTGTTTTTATCGGATTCGCGAACCAACGCGGGTGTGGACCAGGTGGGTACTTTCCGCAAGATGAGCGTTTTTGACGTCCCAGGCGACCGCACCATGGTCATGATGACTGCTGGTAACCTGTCGATCTCGCAATCGATCCGGCAACTGGTAGCAGACTATGTCAGCGCGGACGGACGCAGCATCTGGAATGTCACCAGCATGTTCGAAGCGGCGCGCCTGATGGGCGATGTCGTGCGGCGGGTGCACGAGCGCGATGCCAAAGCGCTGGCCGAGTTCGGCATCGACTTCAATGTCAGCATCATTCTCGGTGGCCAGATCGGCGCCGAGCGCTGCCGCCTGTTCCAGATTTATTCTGCAGGCAACTTCATCGAATCGCACGATGAAAACACCTATTTCCAGATCGGCGAGGCCAAGTATGGCAAGCCGATCATCGACCGCGTGATCACGCCTGCCACCAGCCTCGACGATGCAGCCAAGTGCGCGCTGATTTCGATGGATTCCACCTTGCGCTCGAACGTCTCGGTCGGCTTGCCACTCGATTTGCTCGTGTATGAGCAAGGCGCGCTGGCCATCACCCACTTTGTCACCATCGACCAGCGCAACCAGTACTTCCAGATGATCCGCAACACCTGGGGCGACCAGCTCAAGCAGGTGTTCGAAGGACTGGACAAGCCGGTATGGGACGCTGCGCCCGATACCCGCGACAACGTGCTGCATGCCAGTACCGCGACGGCCAAGCCGATGCGCGTACCGGCGCCGGCCGGCGTCGCGGTCGCCACCGCACCCAGGGTGCCGCTGCAAACTTTGGCGCAGCAGTTCACCGACGGTCAGCAGTAAACTTTCCCTTTAAATTGTAACAATGTGTGCACAACTGGCCGGCACGTCTGTGGCGCAGCGGGGTATGATGTGCACTCAACCTCTGGAGTGACGCATGCCTGATACCCCCCGGTCACATACCGACGACGACGTATTCTCGGTTACCACGCTGCTCAAATACATGGGCAACGACGACAAGGCGCTGGCCGTTGTCACCAAGATCGTCCGCGATGCCTGCGCCCCGCGCCAGGCGCCGCTCGACCAGGCCCACGCCGCCATCGATGACGGCCGCCTGGCCGAAGCAGGAAAAATCTTCCACGGCCTGCGCGGTTCGGTGGGCAGCCTCGGCGCCAAGCGCCTGGTCGCCGCCTCGCTGGCGCTGGAACAGGCCTTGGTCGCGCGCGATGCCGCCGCCATCCCTGCCCTGCTGGACGCCGCCAGCGCCGAATATAACGCCGTACTGGCTGCGGCCGACGCTTGGCTGGCACAGCTGTAACCTGGGTTCACAGCCCGTTGACGGCTTTAACGAATGGTTACAATTGTTACCCTGGCACCCCCTTGGAATCGTCAATATTGAGAAATCTGCATGCTACTATCGCCATCGCTGATCACGGATGGCAGCCTCTTTTGCTGTGCAAGCCGTGCGACGTTGCAATGCGCCCGATTGTAAGATCGGGACATCGAATGGCTAGCATCGAAGGGAATAGTCGAGCATATGGATTTATTCAACAAGTCTGGAGTGCTGGTGGCGTCGGTACTGGTAATGGTCGGTACCGCGATCGGCTGGCAGGCGCAGGAAAGCCCGATCCCCGCTCCGACCAAGATTGAAGCCGTGGCCACGCGTATCGGCGACGCCGGCCACGTCGCTGCCGAGCGCAGGTTGCAGGAATGGGCCGACCTCGGTTCCCCGGTTGCCCAACGCGAACTGGCGCTGCGTTATCTCTCCGATCCCGATAAACGCGACGAAGCGCTGGACTTGTTCCAGCGCGCGGCCAATGGCGGCGATGCCCGTGCGGCAGGTCTGGTGGGACTGGTACGCGCAGGCCCTGGCCACTTGCAGCGCTGATCTGTCGAGACGCCTCGTCTCACCAACCGCCGTGCTGCCCCCCGGGGCCGCGCGGCTTTTTTATGCGCGCCGGCCGTGGTCCAGTTGTTCGATATACCAGCGTAATGCCTGGCGCAGGCCACGCCGCAGGTCGTGGGTGGGTGCATAGCCGAGCAGGTCAGCGGCCTTGGTAATGTCGGCCTGCGAGTGGCGCACGTCGCCGGCGCGAAAATCGGCGTAGGCCGGCTGAAAGTCGCGCAGGTGGCCGTAGCGGTCCACCAGCAATTCCTGCAACAGCAAGTACAGCTCGTTGAGGCTGGTGCGATGGCCCAGCGCTACGTTGTACACCTGGTTGCCGGCGGCCGGTTGCTCGCCCAGCGCGGCCAGCAGGTTGCACACGGCGTCGTCAAACGAGGCGCCGTAGCTGTAGCGCACTTGCGCCAGGCCGGTGATGCCCGGCTTGATCCCGTGCCGCATATTGTAGTAGGCGATGTCGCGCGCCAGTTGTTCGACAAAATAGCTGCGTTCCGGACGGGGTCCGACAAAACTCATCTCGCCCTTGAACACGTTGAGCATCTGCGGCAGTTCGTCGATGCGCAGCTTGCGCAGCCAGCGGCCCACGCGGGTCACGCGCGGATCGTCCTCGGTAGCCCAGGTGGGCGTGCCGTCGCGCTCCGCGTCGATGCGCATGCTGCGAAACTTCAGCACCCGGAACAGGCGGTTGTCGCGTCCCACCCGCTCCTGCTGGTAGAACACCGGTCCCCCATCTTCCAGGCGTATGGCCAGCGCGGCCAGCAGCATTACCGGCATCGTCGCCAGCCCGATAAAGGCGCTGGCAGCCAGGTCGAACGCGCGTTTGACGGCAGCCCGGAACAGGCTCTGGTCAAAGCCACCGCCGAAAATCAGGTAGCTCGGTTGCAGCGAATCGAGCCGGATCTGGCATGCCTCGCGCTCGAAAAAAGTGGCGGCGTCGGTGACGCGCACGCCGCCCACCGCGCATTCGAGCAGTTGGCGCACCGGGAAGCCGCCGTTGCGGCGATCCGACACCGAGACGATGATTTCATCGGCCGCGTAGCGCCGCGCCAGCGCCAGCAACGACAGGTCCGGCGGCAGCACCATCGCGGGCGGCACGCGCGGCTGTTCTCCCTCGACCGGCACGCAGCCGACCACCCGGAAGCGGTGAAAGCCGCCGCCACCCGCAAGCTCCAGGCATTCGTGCGCGGCCGCGCCGTGGCCGACGATCATCAGGCGCTTTTCCAGCATGCGCGAACCGGCCGACGTGAACACCACCAGCCGCGCCAGCAGCACGGCCGCGCCGCCGAGCACGAACACCATGCTGCCCAGGCGCCCGAACTGCGGCGCCGGCAGCAGCATGGCCAGGAGGCTGAACAGGCAAAAGCCGAGCAGGAACGAAGGCAATATCCGGCGCAGGGTGTTCTGCTGGTACATGCCCAGCGCCCCCATCGAAAACACCAGCACCAGCGCGAATGCGGCGGACGGCAGATACAGGGTATCGGGCGTCAATGCCTGGCCCGGCAGCAGCAACGGTGCACTGGCCAGGGCCGCCGTGACCAGCAGCAGCACTTCCATCAGGAGCAGCAGGAACGCCATTCTCGATACATAGTGATGAAAAATACGGATCACGATCGGCTCCCCGGTGGGTAAAAACGCGGAAGCTTCCATGATTGCAAGATCGAGTCCGCCTGCCTTTGCGCCGCCACAATCGCCGCAATCGGCAATCATCGCGGTGATCGAAGCGGCGCAAAACCTGTGTAAATAGCAGGGGTATATGACCAAAGTATGACAAATCGACTATAGTATGCTTCCTACTGCATCCCGCCATGTGAATCATGAAATTTGATGTTGCAATCGTTGGCAGCGGACTGGCCGGCCTCTCGGTCGCCCTGCACCTCGCCGAAACCCGTACTGTCGCCATTATTTCCAAACGTGCCTTGCGAGATGGCGCCAGCAACTGGGCCCAGGGCGGCATCGCCGCGGTGCTCGATTCCGGCGACAGCCACCACCAGCACATCGACGACACGCTCGTTGCCGGCGGTGGTCTGTGCGACGAAAGCGCCACGCGTTTCATCGTCGAACATGGCCGCGAAGCGATCGAATGGCTGATCGCCCAAGGCGTTCCCTTTACCCGCGACGCCAATGCTGAACTGGGCTTCCACCTCACCCGCGAGGGTGGCCACAGCCAGCGCCGCATCATCCACGCGGCCGACGCCACCGGTCACGCGGTGCAGGTCACGCTCGAAGAAAAGGTGCGCGCCCACCCGAATATCTCGCTGTTCGAGCACCACTGCGCGATCGACCTGATCACGTCCGACAAGGTCAATCCGGACGCCAGGCGCCACTCGCAACCGAAGTGCCACGGCCTGTACGTACAGGATGAACGCAGCGGCGTGGTCCATACCTTTGCGGCCGAACACACGGTGCTGGCCACCGGCGGCGCCGGCAAGGTGTACCTGTACACCACCAACCCGGACACCGCCAGCGGCGACGGCATCGCCATGGCGTGGAGGGCCGGTTGCCGCATCTCGAACATGGAGTTCATCCAGTTCCATCCGACCTGCCTGTACCACCCGTATGCGAAGTCGTTCCTGATCACGGAAGCGATCCGTGGCGAAGGCGGTTTGCTCAAGCTGCCGCCCGAAGCCGGCGCCGCCGCCGGCACCCGCTTCATGCTGGCCCACGACGACCGCGCCGAGCTGGCCCCGCGCGACGTGGTGGCCCGCGCCATCGACTTCGAGATCAAGAAGCGCGGCCTCGATTACGTCCACCTCGACATCAGCCACAAGCCGGCCGACTGGCTGATCGAACACTTCCCCACCATTTACGCGCGGTGCCTGGAGCTGGGCATCGACATTACGAAAGAACCGATCCCGATCGTGCCGGCCGCGCACTACACGTGCGGCGGCGTGGTCACCGACCTGCAAGGCCGCACCGATTTACCGGGCCTGTACGCGGTCGGCGAGACGGCCTGCACCGGGCTGCACGGCGCCAACCGGCTGGCCAGCAACTCGCTGCTCGAATGCGTGGTGGTGGGCAGTGCTTGCGCGCGCGATATCGCTGCGAAGGAAAAAGGCGAAATCCCGTACCTGCCCGACTGGGACGAGAGCCGCGTGACCGACGCCGACGAAGAAGTGGTGATCGCCCACAACTGGGACGAACTGCGCCGCTTCATGTGGAACTACGTGGGCATCGTGCGCACCACCAAGCGTCTTGAGCGCGCACAGCACCGCATTGCGCTGCTCAAGGAAGAAATCGACGAGTATTACCGCAACTTCCGCATCACCCACGACCTGCTGGAACTGCGTAACCTGGTCGATGTGGCGAGCCTGATCGTCAACAGCGCGCTGCAGCGGCGCGAAAGCCGTGGCCTGCACTTCTCCCGCGATTATCCCGAAACCCTGCCCAAGGCGCTGCCGAGCATCCTGACGCCACCGCGCCGCAACTAAGCCCATGGCGACCGTCCGCACCGCCATCCACGCCGACATTCCTGCCATGGAGGCGCTGATCCGCCGCTCGGGTATCGCGTTGAGCGAGGGCTTCTATACGCCGGAGCAGGCGCGCGCGGTCACCGACCATGTGTTCGGGGTCGATACCCAGCTGGTGATCGACCAGACTTACTTCGTGGTCGAAGACGGTGGAGAGATGGTGGCATGTGGCGGCTGGAGCCGCCGCGCCACGCTGTTCGGCGCCGACCGTATGAAGCAGGAAGCCGATCCCCTGCTCGACCCGGCCACCGAACCGGCGCGCATCCGTGCCTTTTTTGTGGAGCCGTCGGCTGCCCGGCGCGGCTACGGCAAACTGCTGCTGGCCTGGTGCACCACCGCTGCGGCCGCCGGCGGCTTCACCACGCTGGAACTGGCCGCCACCCTGCCGGGCGTGCCGCTGTACCTGGCGTGTGGTTTCAACGAAATCCAGCGTCTCGAGCTGGACCTTCCTGGTCCGGTACGGGTACCGCTGGTCCGGATGCACAAGGCGATTGCAGTGAAATAACTGTGGCGCCAGTTCCACGGACACGATTTGTGTCGAGATGGCAATGCTAGAATCAGTTGTCGTCAGACTCGCCTGCCTTCATCGGCCAGGCCTCATTTCATGGGCAATGCAACCGATCGGACCTGGCAGCAATCGCACGGCGTGCGCGCCAGCCTGGCCGCGCTGGTCATCGCCAGTATCCTGCCGGTGGCTGCCGTGGCTGCTGTCATCATCGTCGGTATTTACCACAAGGAACGAGCCCAACTGATCAGCAACACGGTGGCGCGCGCCCACGCCATGATCAATGCGGTCGACCATGATTTCAGCAATACCAGGGTGGCGCTCAGCGCCCTCGGCACCTCCAGAATGCTGTCGTCCGGCGACTTGCGCGGCTTTCATGCACGTGCCGTCGAGGCGCTGGCCAATCTGCATGCCGACAGCATCCTGGTACTCGATACCGATGGCCGCATGCTGATGTCCACCCGGCGACCCTACGGCGCACGACTGCCGGTGCTGGCCAGCACGCCGCTCCTGCGGCGCATCCTGGCCGACGGCCAGCCCGGCGTTTCCGACCTGTTCACCGGGCCCATCAATAAAACCCTCATCTACACGGTAGGCGTGCCCATTCGCCGCGATGGCCGCATCGTCATGACGCTCAATGCCACCGCCACCCCCGCCCAGCTGGCCCACGTGATTGCGGAGCAGCGCCTGCCCCCCACCTGGCGCGCCAGCGTGATCGACACCGCCGGCCGGGTGGTGGCCCGCTCGCACGAAATCGACAGATATGCGGGCCAGCGCCTCAGCGACGACCAGTTACGGCCTGCTACCGCCGCCCAGGAAGGCGGTTTCGAAACCCGCACCCTCGACGGCATTGATGTGTTCGTCGTCTTCAGCCGCTCGCCACAGAGCGGATGGTCCGCTTACCTCGGCATACCGCTGCGCGAACTTAACGCCGGGCTGCACAGCACCATGACCTGGCTGATCGGCGCCACGCTCGCCGCACTGGCAGCCGGACTGGGATTGGCCTGGCTGATGGGCGGACGCATCACGCGCTCGGTACAAGCGCTGATCCCGCCAGCGCTGGCCATCGGCGAAGGTAGCGTGCCGGTGATTCCAGCATTGCATTTTCGCGAAGCGCATGAACTGGGCCAAGCGCTGCGCAATGCCGGCGCCAGCGTCCGCGATGCGCGCGCCGCGTCGCAGGAAAGCGCGCAGCGCCTGACGCTCGCTGCCAATGCCGCGCACCTGGGCATCTGGGTCCGCGACCTGCACCAGCACACCATCTGGGTTTCGGACCAATGGCGCGCCCTGTTCGGCTTTGGCAAGGAACAGCAGGTGGACCTGGCCGACCTGCTGGACCGGGTGCACGCCGACGACCGCCCCCACGTCGCGCAGACGTTCGACAGCGCCAGGCTTGGCGCACCGCGTTACGATATCGAGTACCGTATCGTGCTGCCCGACGGCGGGCTGCGCTGGATCGGTTCACAAGGCAGCGTGGAGTTCGACTACAGCGGCCACCCGGCACTGGTGCGCGGCGTATCGCTCGACATCACCGCACGCAAGCTGGCCGAACTCGATGCGCGGCAGAAGCAGAAGGAGGTCACCCATCTGTCGCGGCTAGCCGTGCTCGGTGAACTGTCGGGAGCACTGGCGCACGAGTTGAATCAGCCGCTCACGGCCATTCTCAGCAACGCGCAGGCGGCGCGCCGCTTCATGGCGCAACAACCGCCGAACCTGGCCGAAGTTGACGAGATCCTCGACGACATCATCGCCGAAGACCAGCGCGCGGGCGCGGTGATCGAGCGCCTGCGCCGGTTGTTCGACAAGAGCGAGACGCCGCGCGCACCCGTGAACCTGCACCGGCTGGCGAAGGACGTGATCCACCTGCTGCGCAACGACCTGATCAACCATGGCATGGTCGTGCATACCGATTTTGCGGCGACTGCGGCCACCACCGAAGCTGACGCAGTGCAACTGCAGCAGGTCCTGATCAACCTCCTGATGAACGCCTGCGATGCCATGGCCGGTGCCTTGCCTGCACACGCGGTCATTACCGTGCGCACCGCGACCGAGGGGCCTGATGCCGTGCGACTGAGCGTGATCGACAGCGGCAGCGGCATCGCCGACGCCGACCTGGCCCGCATCTTCGAGCCGTTCTACACCACCAAGGCGCGCGGCATGGGACTGGGCTTGTCGATCTGCCGTAACATCGTCGCCGCCCACCAGGGCCGCTTGTGGGCCGAAAACAATCCGGATGGCGGCGCCAGCGTGCATTTGCGCCTGCCGCTGGCGCACGAGGCAGCACCATGAACGGCGCCCAGGTGTTCCTGGTGGACGACCAGCCGGCCGTGCTCAAGGCACTGGGGCGCCTGCTGGCCGCTGCCGGCTACCGCGTGGGCGCCTACGCCACTGCCGCGGCCTTCCTCGAAGCCGGCCACGCCGACGATGAAGGCTGCCTGGTGCTGGACCTGTCGATGCCGGACATGGACGGACCGGCATTGCAGGACGCGCTGGCGGCGCGCGCCAGCCGGCTGCCGGTGATCTTCCTCACCGGCCACGGTGACCTCGAGAGCGGGATCCGCGCCATGAAACACGGCGCCGCCGATTTTCTGACCAAGCCGGTGAACGACGTACGCCTGATCGCCGCCATCGAACTGGCGTTGCAGCGCAACCGCGAACGGCGCCAGGCCGACGGCGAACTGGCCGCCATCCGCGCAAGGTTGCACACGCTGACGCCGCGCGAAGCCGAGGTGATGAACCTGGTCATCGAAGGATTGCTCAACAAGCAGATTGCCGCAGCCCTGGGCACCGTGGAAAAGACGGTCAAGGTGCATCGCGCGCGGGTCATGGCCAAGATGGCGGTCAAGTCGGTAACGGCGCTGGTGCGCCTGGTCGACCGCGCCCGCAGCGACGGCACCACCTGAAGCCCGCGACCGGGGCGGCGGCATTGGCCCAAGGTCCAATACCGCGCCGGCAGTGGCAGCGGTATCGTCCAGGTATGGACACCACACTTCCCTGGGTAGCGGTAGTCGACGACGAAGCCAGCATACGTCGCGCGCTGCTGCGGCTGCTGCGCTCGGCCGGCATCCCGGCACTGGCGTTCGACTCGGGCGCCAGCTTCCTCGCTGCATTGGAAGCTGGCGCGCCCTGCTGCGCGGTGATCGATGTCCACATGCCGGGCGGATCGGGACTCGACCTGCTGGCGCAATTGTTCCACTGCGCGCCGGCGGTCGCGGTGATACTGATGACAGGCCACCATACCGCTGGCGAGCACAGCCTGGCATTGCAATGGCAACCCGTTGCTTATTTACAAAAGCCGCTCTTCGACCAGCTGCTGCTGGCCGCCATCGGCGCCGCTTGTCCCTACTGGAGAGAATCATGACCATCTTCCTCAGCCCGTTTCCGCAGAACTGCATCGCGCGCGGCCTGCCCCAGTGCGGTGTCGACGCCGCGACCGGCCTACTGTCGCGCAACCTGTTTGCCTGCAAGCTGGAACGCGAGCTGGCGCGGGTGTGGCCGCGCGCCAGCGCGCTGCTGCTGATCGACGTCGATGGGCTGGACGACCTGGGCGAGGCATTCGGCCGAATTGGTGTGGAGGCGGTGCTGGAGCAGTTTGCCCGGCGCCTCGAGAATATGGCGCCACGCGGCGCCGCGCTCGGCCGGCTTGACCGCGATACGCTGGCACTGCTGCTGGCCGGTCCCGAAGACCTGCACCAGGTCACGCGCACGGCAGCGCACATCCGCCGCGCGCTCGAGAAGCCGTTCGACCTCGCTGCCGGCGATATCATGCTGACCGCCTGCATTGGCATCGCCACCAGCCCGACCGATGCCGACACGGCAGCAGAATTGCTGGGCCATGCCGGCATCGCGCTGTTACATGCAGGCCTGGCAGGCCACGGGGTATGCTGTTTTTACACGGCGTCGATGCAGGCGCTGCCGGCTACGCCGTGGAGCGCCCGGCACCGGGCGCACTGGTCGGGGGCGACAGCCGGCGATGCGGTGAAGCGCCCTGCCGTACCTGCCTAGCCGACGATGCGCAACGAATAATCGGTGGCCCGAATATCCTTGGTCAGGCTGCCGATCGAAATCCGGTCCACGCCGGTTTCGGCAATCGCCCGCACGGTATCGAAGTTGATTCCGCCCGAGGCTTCCAGCAACGCCCGTCCGGCATTGATCACGAACGCCTCGCGCATCAGGTCGGTGCTGAAGTTGTCGAGCAGACCTGGATGGTCACGCCGGCGTCGAGCTTTCTGGCTGCCAGCACGGCGTTGGTCACGCCACCCAAGGGCAAGACGCGGCAGCTTTACGAATTCGGCGTGAAGGTGTCGATCGCCACCACGCACAAGGAAGGCTTGGTCAGGCTGCGACGTAATTGGCTCCAGGGCGCCGATGGCGACGCGTTCAATGTGCTGCTGTGCGGCTGCGGCCACTACCTGCGGATGATCCTGCGAAAGCTGCGGCTTTTTTTCGCTTTCATCGCCGCTTCGCTGACGTCGCTGCACTTCATATCGAAGGTATGCATCGCGCTGGCGAGCTTGTTTCACGACATCATTGGCGGCGATCGTCCACGGCCCAGTCTTTGTCTGCATTGATTTTGGGATTATTCAGGGCGGACTACATACATAAAAATTAATTAATCATTAACTTGATTAAAATAAAAACTCCTAAATGATATATTCACGATGGAAGTTGCGCGAAAGTAACTATCTAATCGTTACCTGCCAACTTCTAATTTTCGGCGTGATCATTAATAAAATAGGAGATCTCATGTCACACATATCCCTCTTCAACCGCTCGATCGCTGTTCTTTTCTTCGGAATAATGACTGTACTAGCAGCGCCCGCCGCAAACGCCTATACCCAGGCGGATGCCCAGGATGCCGCGATGGCGGTAATTATCGCTGATGGCAATGTGCGCAATGCGGAATGGGAGTACAACCACGGACACGAAACCGCAGAATTCGCCGCGATCATAGCGTTAAACCATGGTTTTTCACTTTGTCACGGAAACGGCAGCAATTATGTCGAATGCATCGATGGCTATTACAACGAATACGATGCCACTATGGCCGGAATCAATGACGGGCGCAACTTGGCCTATGATGCCTGGCTGCAGGCCCAGGCCGATCTGAGAGCGGCCCAGGAATATCTTGACATGATTTTGGCCGCACTCAATGGCTGACCAAACCATCTGTGTAATAGCGGTGCATTAGCCCACAATCCTTAGCGAATAATCGGTGGCCCGAATATCCTTGGTCAGGCTGCCGATTGAAATCCGGTCCACGCCGGTTTCGGCAATCGCCCGCACGGTATCGAAGTTGATTCCGCCCGAGGCTTCCAGCAACGCCCGTCCGGCATTGATCACCACCGCTTCGCGCATCATGTCGGTGCTGAAGTTGTCAAGCAGGACAGAAACGGCGCCGGCGTCCAGCGCTTCGTGCAGTTCCGCCAGGTTTTCCACTTCGACCTGGATGGTCACGCCGGCGTCGAGCTTTTTGGCTGCCAACACGGCATTGGTCACGCCACCAGCGGCCGCGATATGGTTTTCCTTGATCAAAATGCCGTCGTACAGCGCCAGGCGCTGGTTCTTGCCGCCCCCGACACGCACCGCGTATTTTTGCGCCAGGCGCAGGCCGGGCAAGGTCTTGCGCGTATCGAGAATTGCGGCGCGGGTGCCGGCGATGACGTCCACGTAATTGCGGGTGGCCGTGGCCACCGCGGACAACAACTGCAGGAAATTGAGTGCCGAACGCTCGGCGGTCAGCAGCGCGCGCGCCGGCCCGGTCAGGGTGCACACCACGCTGTCGGCAGTCATCAGGTCGCCTTCGGCGTATTGCCAATCGATCTCGATACCGGCCTGCAGGCAGTTCATCACGCCTTCGAACCACGGGGCGCCGCACAGCACCGCGTCTTCACGCACGATCACGCGGGCAGTAACCCGGCCGCCGTCCGGCACCAGCAAGCCGGTCAGGTCGCCCGTACCCACGTCTTCCAGCAGGGCTGCCAGCAGGTTGGCTTCAAAAGCGGTGCGCAAAGCGTCGTCGAACGGCGCAAAGGTATTTTTAAGGGTACTCATCATGCCGGTCCGATTCCTGAAAACAGTGGCGCTTCCTGGCCCAGGTCGGGGCCCGGTTGCACCTTGGCTTTTTTGGCTGCCGCGAAGTCCAGCATGCGGTTGATGGACGTAACGGCCTGCTTGCCGATGGCCGGATCGACAAACACTTCGTGCGCGGCGATCGTGCCTCGGCTGTCCATGTTTTCCAGCAGGTCGGCCAGGTTTTGCAGGCCGTTCATCGCCATCCACGGGCAATGCGCGCAGCTTTTGCACGTGGCGCTGTTGCCGGCCGTCGGCGCGACGATAAACCGTTTACCGGGCGCGGCCGCCTGCATCTTGTGCAGGATGCCGTTGTCGGTGGCAACGATGAAGGTATCGGCATCCATCTCCACGGCGGCATTGATGATCTGGGTGGTGGAACCCACCACGTCGGCCAGCGCCACCACGTTGGCGGGCGACTCCGGGTGCACCAGCACTTTCGCGTGCGGATACTGTTCCTTGAGCAGGTCCAGTTCGACGCCCTTGAACTCGTCGTGCACCAGGCACGAACCCTGCCACAGCAACATGTCGGCGCCGGTTTCTTTCTGGATGTAGCCGCCCAGGTGTTTATCCGGCGCCCACAGGATCTTCTTGCCCTGCGCATGCAGGTGCTTGACGATATCGAGGCCGATCGACGACGTCACCATCCAGTCCGCGCGCGCCTTGACGGCCGCGCTGGTGTTGGCATACACCACTACCGTGCGGTCCGGATGCTGGTCGCAGAACGCCGTGAATTCATCGACCGGGCAACCGAGGTCGAGCGAACAGGTGGCGTCCAGGTCCGGCATCAGGATGCGTTTTTCGGGACTGAGGATCTTGGCGGTTTCGCCCATGAAGCGCACGCCGGCGACGATCAGCGTTTTCGCTGCGTGGTCGCGGCCGAAGCGCGCCATCTCCAGCGAATCGGACACGCAGCCGCCGGTTTCCTCGGCCAGGTCCTGCAAATCGGCATCGACGTAGTAGTGCGCCACCAGCACGGCTTCGCGCTCGACCAGCAGTTGCTTGATGCGCTCCTTGAGCTGCGTGCGCTGGTCGGCGGTGGGCGTGGCTGGCGTGCGTGCCCATGCATGGGCGACGCAGCTGGCGCCGTCTTGTGGATGCTCGTACTCGACGGGTTTGATTTCTACAGTTTGCATGATGGAGTGAAGACGATTCGGGCGCTTAGGCAATGCCCTGGCTGGTCAGATATTCCTCGTAGTTGCCACGGAAGTCGACAACTTCGTTTTCCTTGATTTCGATGATGCGGTTGGCCAGCGACGAGACGAATTCGCGGTCGTGCGACACGAAAATCAGGGTGCCGGCGTACTTGTCGAGCGCAATGTTGAGCGACTCGATCGATTCCATGTCCATGTGGTTGGTGGGCTCATCGAGCAGCAGCACGTTGTGGCGGCCCAGCATCAGCTTGCCGTACATCATGCGGCCCTTTTCACCACCGGACAGCACCTTCACCGATTTTTTCACTTCGTCGCCGCCGAACAGCAGGCGGCCGAGGATCGAACGCACGGCCTGGTCGTCGTCGCCCTCCTGGGTCCAGTTGCCCATCCAGTCGGTCAGCGTGGCGCCGCTGGCGAATTCTTCGGTCGGATCTTGCGGCATATAGCCGACGTTGGCGTTTTCCGCCCATTTGACCGTGCCGTGATCGGCGTGCAAGCCGGCGATATCATCACCGCCGATGCAACGCAGCATGGTGGTTTTACCCGCGCCGTTGGCGCCGATGATGGCAATCCGTTCGCCCGCTTCCACCATGATGCTGAAGTTGTTGAACAGGTTGCGATCGTAGGTCTTGGAAATGCTGTCCACTTCCACGGCCAGGCGGTGCAGCTTTTTCTCGCCGTCGAAACGCACGAACGGATAGGCGCGCGACGACGGCTTGATGTCATCGACCTTGATCTTGTCGATCTGCTTGGCGCGCGACGTGGCCTGGCGGGCTTTCGACTTGTTGGCGGCAAAGCGGCGCACGAAGTCTTGCAGCTCGGCGACCTTCTCTTTGGCTTTGGCGTTGTTGGCCAGTTGCTGGTTGCGGGCCTGGGTGGACGCGAACATGTACTCGTCGTAGTTGCCCGGATAGATTTTCAGGGTGCCGTAATCCATGTCGGCCACGTGGGTGCACACCTGGTTGAGGAAGTGGCGATCGTGGGAAATGATGATCATGGTGGAGTTGCGCTCGTTGAGCACGTCTTCCAGCCAGCGAATCGTGTTGATGTCCAGGTTATTGGTCGGTTCGTCGAGCAACAGGATGTCCGGGTTCGAGAACAGCGCCTGCGCCAGCAGCACGCGCAATTTCCAGCCTGGCGACACATTGCTCATCGGACCGTGGTGCAGCTCGATCGCCACGCCGGCGCCCAGCAGCAGTTCGCCGGCGCGCGACTCGGCCGTGTAGCCGTCGTACTCGGACACTTTGCCTTCCAGTTCGGCGGCTTTCATGTAGTCGTCGTCGGTGGCTTCCGGGTTGGCGTAGATGGCGTCGCGCTCCTGCATCGCCGCCCACATCTCGGTGTGGCCCATCATGACCACGTCCAGCACGCGCATGTCTTCAAAGGCAAACTGGTCCTGGCGCAGCTTGCCCAGGCGTTCGTTGGTGTCGAGCATGACGTTGCCGCCGGACGGGTCGAGATCGCCGCCGAGGATTTTCATGAACGTCGATTTGCCGCAGCCGTTGGCGCCGATCAGGCCATAACGGTTGCCATCGCCGAACTTGACGGAGATGTTTTCAAACAACGGCTTGGCGCCGAACTGCATCGTAATATTTGCGGTGGATAGCATCTGGAATGAGGTTTTTCTATTGAAATCATGCCGTTAGGCGGAATGCCATGATTATACAGCACCCGCCCCCTGCCGCTCCACCAGCCCCGGGATCGCGCCTCACCCTGGAATGTACTTCACATAAGGACATTTTGGATATTTGTCCAATAGCCCCAGGAACCAGCCCCCTCCTGGAATGAATTTCGCATAAGTATATTTGCTTTATGGCAACGTTAAACGTATAACAAACGCCCTCGTTCTAATATTTTCATTTTAGAAACATTTGAGCTACTTTCAACATTAAACTCCTTGAAATTCAAGCCTGGCAGCGATAGCCGGGCGTTAAAACAGGCCGCCAGGCCATTCAGGGAGTTGCCATGCATCGAGTCAGTCATCATCACGTTGGTCGCAAGAAAAAAATCAGTGTCGCCGTCTCCATCGCGCTTGCCTCTGTGGTTGCAGGCAACCTTGCCATGGCACAGGAAGCGCCGGGCGACGCCACCACAGCTACGGCCGCCGAGGACATCAAGAAGGTCGTCATCAACGGCACCCGCGCCTCGCAGCAGTCGGGCATCGAGCGCAAGAAGAATGCCGCTACCGCGATGGATTCCATCGTCGCCGAAGACGTCGGTGCTTTTCCCGATCGAAATATCGGTGAAGCGATTTCGCGCATTTCCGGCGTGGCGCTCGACCGCGGCGATTTCGGCGAAGGCATCAGCGTCGCCATCCGCGGCAACTCGGCCGACTTGACGCGTGTCGAAATCGACGGCCAGGGCGTGCAGTCGGCCGGCGGCACCGACATGAATGGCGGCGGCAACGGCCGTGGCACCGAGTTCCGCTCGCTGTCGGCCGACCTGATCAAGAGCGTGGACGTGGTCAAAGGATCGACGGCCGACATGACCGAAGGCTCGCTCGGCGGCGGCGTGGTGATCAAGACCCGCACCAGTCTCGACTTCAAGGAGCCGTTCGTGTCGCTGCGCGTGGCCGGTTCGCAAGGGTCGCTGAACAAGGACTGGTCGCCCGACGCCAACCTGATCGCCACCCGCAAGTTCCTCGACAACCGGCTCGGCGTGATGATCAACGCCTCCACCTCGCGCATGGTCAACGAATCGCATTCGACCGAAATCGCCACCTCGCGCAATGCCGGCTATGCGCGCCTGATCGACTTCGACAACTCGCCCAACAAGACCTTCACTTACCTGCCGTCCACGCTGTCAAAGGACGATCCCGCAGTCAACACGCCCACCCTGCGCTCGCCGCTGACCGCCGGCGGCACGTTCAACGCCGCCACGCCGTTCGAGATCCTGACCAAGTCCGCCGCCGCCCAGACCAAGGCCGACTGCTACGCAGCCTTCCCCGCGCTGACCAATGCCCAGCGCAATGCCTTCAACGGCAACACCGCGCGCAACCAGGCCAGCAACGCCCGCAGCAATGAGCTGATCAGTTGCCTGAACCAGTGGAACGATTACACGCCGTCGCTGGTGCGCTTCATCGAGCGCCGCCAGGAGGACAAGCGCAACAACGTCGATCTGCGCTTCGACCTCAAGGTCAACAACGAGCTGACCGTGTTTGCCAAGGGCAGCTATGCGCGCCGCAAGGTCGACGACACCAACATGACGCTGGCGCTTGGCGGCCTCAATGTCAATCCCGACGTCACCGTGAGCCCTACCTATCAAGGTGCGGCCTGGACCGACAGCGCCAGCGGCGTGCGCAGCGCAGTACCGGGCTCCGGCTACTACCTGTACGACAATGCCAGCTACCGGGCCCAGGTGGCCACCGCGCGCGGCGCCGTCGCCAACGTCGATCCGCGCTCGGTCACGGTCGATGCCAACCACCATGTCACGCAGTTCACCATCAGCGACGCCAACGCGAATACCGCCCAGATCCACAACGTCATGAAGACCAGCGACCGCTACTTCCAGACCGGCGGCACCTACAAGAACGGCGCCCTGGTGGCGGAGCTCTTTGTCGGCGATGCGCGGTCGACGTGGCAGCGCGGCGACAAGCGCGTGAGCTGGAGCTACGACTACGGCCCCACCACGCTCAAGGTACTGCCGAACGGCCTGTGGACCTACGAACAGCCGGCCGGCACCTCTTTCAACCAGGCAGATCCCGCCCTCTATGCGATCGTGCGCCCGGCCGGCGCTGCCACCGTGGCCGTGCCGGCCGGCGCCAACGTGCCGGTCGCGATACCCGCGTATACCGTCAACCAGCAGCCGCTCTCCACGCAGGCGCCGCAATTGCAGTTCTCGCCCAAGATGGCCGAGACCGAAGAGCGCACGGCCAAGGCCGACTTCAGCTACGCGCTGGGCGCCAGCGTGCCGTTCTTCAGCCGCATCAAGGCCGGCTTCAATCTGCGTGAAACGTCGGGCAGCAGCTGGGGTGCAGGTGGCTACGAGGCAGCGGGCGCCATCGGCCAGTTCAGCCGCCCGGCCGGTTACACGCCGGCAGTGGTGGTGCCGACCGCCAACGTGCGCAGCAATTTCGTCGGCTGCGTCGATACGCCCGGCTCGCTCGGTGCGAATGGCCGCCCGTGCGCGTTCGGCTACGTGGCCAATGTGGCGCCGGCCACAGCGCTGTCGGGCACGGCGACCATGACGCCGCAGCAGTTCCAGGACATCATCGCCGCATCGATGACGCAAAAGAACACGCCGTTTTTCAACGGCGCCCCCGACCGCCCGGCCGGCCTGATCGATGGGTGGACCCAGATCGACGTGGAAAAAGTGTTTGCGCTGTCGGGCATCCCGAACGTCAATTTCGACTGCGTCAAGCAATGCGCAGCCAATGACGGCAAGGTCTACCAGCAACCGGTGACGCGCTACAAAGAACGCGCAACGGCCGGCTACGTGATGACCGACTTCAGCTTCGACCACCTGCCATTCACCGACCGCAGCCTGCCGTTCGGCCTCGAACTCGATGGCAACTTCGGCTACCGCGTGGTGCGCACCAAGGTGCAGGCCAGCGGCACCATGGGCTTGACGTCGATCCTCACCACCGCCAATTTCGACCCCGCCGCCCCCAACGCGGTAGGCGGCACCGTGACGGCCACCACGCGCCGTGCCACCCGCATGGAGGCGACCACCACCGATTACCTGCCGATCCTCAACCTGGCGCTGTGGCTGGTGCCCAACGAAGTGGTGCTGCGCTACAACCGCGCCAAGCAGGTGGCCCGGCCGCCCGTCACGGCCTTGATCCCGTCCGGCGACTGCACGTACGACCAGCGCAACGCCAACCCCGCCACCGGCGACGACGGCACGCAGACGTGCAGCGGCACCATCGGCAATCCGCAACTGCGTGCGCAAACCAACCAGAACCAGAACCTGGGACTGGAATGGTATCCGAATGCCGACACCTCGTTCTCGCTGGCGGGCTTTCGCCAGGTGGGCAAGGTGGGCGGCAATGTGGTGGTGGGCCGCACCGACCTGAATATTTTCAACGGTACCGGCGTGGTCGATCCCAACACCGGCCAGCCGGTCGATATCGGCTTCGATTACCGCACCTACGAGAACGGCCCGAACATCACGCGCACCGGCGTCGAGTACGGCAGCAAGACCGCGTTCACTTTCCTGCCCTGGCTGCTGCGCTACACGGGCATCGATTTGAACTACACCAAGCTGCGTTCGTCCAACACCTCGCAGCGCATCGTCGACCTGCTGACCGGCGACGAGTTGCCGCCGATCGGCGAGTCGAAGTACACGTACAACGCCTCGCTGTGGTACGACGACGGCAAGCTGTCGGCGCGGGTGTCGTTGCAGGCGGTGGGCGTGAAATTCAATTGCATCGCAGCATGCGGCAACAACTCGGTCAACAACTATCCGAACGCCGCCGGGGGGCGCACCACTGCGCTCGCGTACAATCCGGGTTCGCCGAATTTCAAGGATGCCACGCGGTATGTCGATGCGAAAATTTCCTACCGACTCAGCAAAAATCTCGACATCTTTGCCGAGGGCCGCAACCTCGGCCTGAGCTCGACATCGAACAGCCAGGGCCAGTACGCGGGCTTCGCCGACGGCACGCCGAACCTGCTCGATGTCACGTATGCGGGCCGCCGCATCATGGTCGGCATGAACTACCGAAATTGAGGTAACCCCGACGGACAAGCAATCACGCAGTTGATCAAAGAGTAGCTGACCTTGGGCCCGGCCGCCTTGTGCGCCGGGCTTTTTTTTTTGCGGTGCAAAAAAAGTGATATCGAAATGACGTACAAAATCGCCGATTTGCGTTAAAGCGACATTACTGATCAGTCGCATGATTGTTTTCTAATATGCAATCCACGACGTGTTGTTCGCCACTAGACTAAACACTGAAATATCAGCGGGCGATCACAGCCGCAACTTAAAACAGGCCATAAGGCCACTCAGGGAGATACACATGACGACCACCGATTACGGCACCCGCCGTAAGCCGCTCAGCTACGCCATTTCCATCGCACTCGCGTCCTTCGTTGCCAGCGGTTACGCCGCTGCGCAAGAGACCGCGCCTGCACAAGGCACCGAAGCCGCTGCCGCTGCCGATGGCGAGATCAAGAAGGTCGTGGTGCAAGGCACGCGCGCTTCGCAGCAGTCGAGCATCGAGCGCAAGAAGAACGCCGCCACCGCGATGGACTCCATCGTTGCGGAAGACGTGGGCTCGTTCCCGGACCGTAACATCGGCGAGGCGATTTCGCGCATCTCCGGCGTGGCGCTCGACCGTGGCGATTTCGGTGAAGGCGTCAGCGTGGCCATTCGCGGCAACTCGGCCGACCTCACCCGCGTCGAGATCGACGGCCAGGGCGTGCAATCGGCAGGTGGTACCGACATGAACGGGGGCGGCAGCGGCCGCGGCACCGAGTTCCGCTCGCTGTCCGCCGACCTGATCAAGAGCGTTGACGTGGTCAAGGGTTCTACTGCCGACATGACCGAAGGCTCGCTCGGCGGCGGCATCATCATCAAGACCCGCACCAGCCTGGACTTCAAGGAGCCGTTCGTGTCGTTGCGCGTGGCCGGCTCGCAAAGCTCGATCAACAAGGACTGGACGCCCGATGCCAACCTGATCGCCACCAAGAAATTCTTCGACAACCGCCTCGGTGTGATGGTCAACGCCAGTACCTCGCGCGTGGTCAACGAGTCGCACTCGTCACAGGTGGCGACATCGGCTGATCAGGGCTATGCGCGCGCGATCGACTTCGACAACTCGCCGAACAAGACTTTCAGCTACCAGCCCGGTACCCTGTCGCGCACCGATGTGTCCGTCAACCAGCCGCTGCTGCAATCGACGCTGGCTGCGGGCGGCCTCTTCAACTCGGCCACGCCGATGGAGATCCTGACCAAGTCGGCAGCTGCCCAGACCAAGGCCGAGTGCTATGCGGCATTCCCGAACCTGAGCACGGCGCAGCGCAACGCCCTGATCGGCGGCAACAACTTGACCAATGCCATCAATGCGCGCAGCAACGAGCTGATCTCCTGCCTGAACCAGTGGAACGACTACTCGCCGTCGCTGGTGCGCTTCATTCAGAAGCGCCAGGAAGACAAGCGCAAGAACATCGACCTGCGGTTCGACTTCAAGGTGGACAACAACCTCAGCGTATATGGCAAGGTCAATTATTCCAAGCGCGAGGTGGACGACACTTTCATGACATACGGCCTTGGCGGCCTGAACGTCAATCCCGCCGTCACCAACAGCCCGACCTACAACGGCCTGGCGTTTACCGATACGGTGACCAACGGCAATGGCGTGCGCCGGCCGGTGGCAGGTTCCGGTTACTACCTGTACAACAACCCCAGCTATGTCAGCGGCGCCTACCCGTACCAGGGCGCGGTGGCCAACGTCGATCCGAGTTCGGTGGTGGTCGATGCCAATCACCACGTCACGCAGATGCGTATCAGCGACGCCAACGTCAACACCGACCAGATCTTCAATGCGATGGAGACCTCCACCCGCTACCTGCAGGCAGGCGGTACTTATCGCAACGGCGGGTTCGCCGCCGAATTCTTCGTGGGCGACTCCAAGTCCGACTGGCGCCGCGGCGACAAGCGCACCAACTGGAGCTACAACTACGGCCCGGCCGTGATGAAGGTGTTGCCGAACGGCTTGTGGACCTATGAGGCGGTACCTGGCAGTACGTTCAACCAGGCCGACCCGACCATTTACGCCGGTGTGCGTCCCGCCACCGTCGGCACCGCTGCCGTGCCGGCCGGCCCCAATGTGCCAGTGGCGATTCCCGCCTACACGGCCAACCAGATCCCGCTGACCACGCAGTCGCCGCAGATCACCTATTCGCCCAAAATGGCGGAAACCGCAGAGAAAACCGCCAAGGCCGACTTCAGCTACGCCCTCGGCGAAGCGGTGCCGTTCTTCAGCCGCATCAAGGCCGGTTTCAACCTGCGCACCACGTCCGGTGACAGCTGGGGAGCTGGCGGCAATACCGTGCAGAGCCAGGTAGGCGAATTCGGCAAGGCTGGCTATGTGCCGGCGGTGATCATCCCGAGCGCCAACGTACGCAGTTTCTTTACGGGTTGCACCGACACGCCGGGCTCGCTGGGCGCGGGCGGCCGGCCTTGCCAGACCGGTTACGTTGCCAACACCAATCCGGCAGCGGCCAATTCCGGCACCACTTACATGTCCCAGCAGCAGTTCCTGGACATCATTACGCAATCGATGAAGGCGCCGAACTCGACGTTCTTCAACGGCATGCCCGACCGTCCCGCCGGCATCATCAATGGCTGGAACCAGATCGACGTGGAAAAGGTGTTCCAGCTGGTGGGATCGCCAAACGTCAACTTCGACTGCGTCAAGGAATGCAAGGCCAACGACGGCAATGTGTATGCCCAGCCAGTCAACACGTTCAAGGAAAAAGTCACTTCCGGCTACCTGATGACCGACTTCAGCATGAGCGAAATCCCGTTTACCAACTGGTCGCTGCCGTTCGGCATGGAGCTTGACGGTAACTTCGGTTACCGCATGGTCCGCACCAAGATCACAGCCACCGGCAACATGGGCTTCACGTCGATCTATACCGTGCCAGGCGTGTACAACCCGTTGCGCCCGAACGATGCAGGCGGCACCATCACGGCCACCACCCGCAAGCCCACCACGTTCCACGCCAAGACCACCGACTACCTGCCGGTGCTGAACCTGTCGATGTGGCTGGTGCCGGACCAGGTAGTGGTGCGTTACAACCGCGCCAAGACCGTGGCGCGGCCGCCGGTCAATGCCCTGCTGCCAGTTGGCGATTGCACCTACGACCAGCGCCGCACCGGAATCGATGGCAACACCGAGCTGAACCAGACTTGCGGCAGCGTGATCGGCAACCCGGCCCTGCGCGCGCAAACCAACAAGAACCAGAATCTGGCGCTTGAGTGGTATCCGAACAGCGACACCAACCTGTCGCTCGCCGGCTTCCGCCAGGTCGGCATCGTGGGCGCCAACACCGTGGTCGGCCGCAGCGATGTGCGCATCTTCGACGGCACCGGCATCGTCGATCCGCAAACCGGCCAGCCGGTGGACAATATCGACTTCGACTACCGCACCTATGAAAACGGCCCGAACATCATCCGCAAGGGCGTGGAAGTGGGCGGCAAGACAGCCTTCACGTTCCTGCCGTGGATGCTGCGCTACACCGGCTTCGATTTCAACTACACCAAGCTGAAATCGTCGAACACCACGGCGCGCATCGTCGATCTGCTGACCGGCGAGGAACTGCCGCCGATGGGCGAGTCGAAATACACGTACAACGCCGCCCTGTGGTACGACGACGGCAAGTTCTCGGCACGGATCACGCTGCAAGCCGTAGGCCAGAAATTCACCTGCATTGCTGCCTGCGGCAAGAACACGGTGAACAACTATCCGAACGAAGGCGGCGGCCGCACCACCTTCGCGCCATACAACCCGGGTTCGCCGAACTTCAAGGACGCCACCCGTTACGTGGACGCCAAGATCTCGTACCGCATCAACAAGAACCTCGAGATCTTTGCCGAAGGCCGCAACCTGAATTTGTCGTCAACCACCAACAGCCAGGCCCACTACGCAGCGTTTGCGGATGGCACGCCAAGCATCCTCGACACCGCATATGCCGGCCGTCGCATCATGGTCGGTCTGAATTTACGTAACTAATTTAGGTGCAACTCCAGGGAGGGTGGCAATACCCTCCATGTCTTTTGGCCCGGCCGCGCAAGCGTCCCGGGCTGTTTTTTTTATAGTGGGAGCCGATATAATCGGCCATCTCAACCTGGAAAGCGCCCGATGAAAGCCTTGTTCGCCCTGTTTGCAGTCTCCGTGTCCACCACCGTCATGGCCGCCGATGCCGATTTGCTGCGGTGCCGTGCGCTGGCCGATGCGCCGGCCAAGCTGGCCTGCTACGACGCCATTCCGGTCGGCGCAGCGGCGCCGGCAGCCCCTGCTTCTGCTGCGAACAGCACTTTCGGTCTGACCGCGGGACAGATGCGCAAGACCGAGCAGGAAGAGTCCGTGGAAAGTGCACTGGTCGGAACGTTCAGCGGCTGGAGGCCGGGCACGACTTTCCGCCTGGCCAACGGCCAGACCTGGCGCGTGGTGGACGACACTTCGGCGTCGCACTATGACCTCAATGCGCCCAAGGTGGTCATCAAGCGCAGTTTCTTCGGCACCTACTTCCTCGACATCGAAGGAGTAAACCAGGCGCCGCGCGTGCGCCGCATCGACTAGAAAACTTACAAGGTGGGATAGTCGGCGATGGTCAGGGTGAAGCCGCGTGGGCTCGAGGTGAGTTGCGCCATGCCGCCGAATGGCAAGGTGGTGTGGCGCCGCACATGGCCCAGCGGCAGGCCGGTGAGCACCGGCAGCGGCAGCGTGGCGCGCACGTAGGCCAGCATGGCCTCGAAGTCGTAGCCGTTCTCGTACGCGCCCAGTTTATAGGCGGTGAACTCACCGAGCACCAGCGCGCGCTGCCGGCCCAGCACGCCGGCCTGCTGCAGCTGCAACAGCATACGCTCCACCCGGTACGGGTGCTCGCCCACGTCTTCCAGGAACAGGATGCCATCATCGATGGTCGGGAAATACGGCGTGCCCAGCAGGCTAACCAGCATCGCCAGGTTGCCGCCCCACAACCGCCCCGCTACCGTGATCTCGGGGTTATCGGACGCGCCGTCGGCCACAGCGCCCAGCACCCGGTGCTGCGGGCCACGCAGGCAATTGAAAAACTCGGCGACCGTGTAGTCATCAAGCTCGGCCGGTGCGAAATCGGCGCAGAACATCGGGCCGGCAAAGCTGATGTGGCCGGTCGCCTGCATCAGGGCCATCTGCAAGGCGGTGAAATCGCTGTAGCCGACGAACAGCTTGCCGCTGTCGGCCAGCAATTGGTAATCGATGTGCGGCAGCAGCCGGGTCATGCCGTAGGAGCCGCGCAAGGCCATCACCACCTTGACCGCCGGGTTGGCGGCGGCGGCGTGCAGCTGCGCCACGCGCGCTTCGTCGGTGCCGCCGAAGCGCTGGTGGCGGGCGGCGTGATCGTAATAGTTATGGACGATAAAGCCCTGCTGCTGCAGGCGGACGATGCCGGCGTCGAGGGCGTCGGCGTCGGGCGCGAGGCCGCTTGGCGCGACAATGGCGATGCCTGTCGGTGGTGGGTTCAAAATGCCTCGGATGGTGACGGAGTGGCCGCCGGCGCGGGCGCGGCCGGCAGGGAAGAATCCACTGCCATCTTACCCCGCAGCCGCATGGCGGACAAGCGAGGCCCGCGCATCACGGCAGGTGGTTGCGCGGCCCTTACTGCGCAGACCCGGCTGCGGCGCGGCGGGCAGCGGCAACTTGCGCGCGACGGGCGGCAAAGAAACGCTTGAGCAGATCGGCGCAGGCATCGGCCAGCACGCCGCCGGTCACCTGCGCATGGTGATTGAGTTGCTCCTGTTCGAACAGGTTGACCACCGAACCGCAGGCGCCCGTCTTGGGGTCAGGCGCGCCGTACACGATTTTCGCCACGCGCGCGTGCATCATGGCGCCCGAGCACATCACGCACGGTTCGAGCGTCACGTACAGCTCGCAGCCGGGCAGGCGGTAGTTGCCCAGCACTTCGGCAGCGGCGCGCAGGGCGACGATCTCGGCATGGGCGGTGGGGTCGTGCTTGCCGATCGGCTGGTTGTAGCCGGTGGCGATCACCACGCCATCCTTGACCACGACCGCGCCCACCGGCACCTCGCCCAGATCCCATGCGTGCTGGGCCTGTTCCAGCGCCAGCTTCATGAAATCGTCATGCAGGGATTCAGGCATCGGTGATCTCGGCCCAGCAGTTCGGGGTTTCGTGCAGCACCAGCTTGTGCAGGCGCAGGCCGGTGCCGAAACGGTCGGTGAACGCTGCCTTGAGGATGCCGAATGCCACGTGGGCCAGGTTTTCCACGGTAGGAATACGGTCGATCACGACGGTCTTGTGGTCGGGCAGGCTGGCCAGGAATTCACGCACCGCCGTGTCCTTCTCATAAACGATGAAGGCGTGGTCCCACACATCGACCAGGTGCTGCTTGGCCAGCGTCTTGACGTCGGAAAAGTCCATGATCATGCCGTTGTCGGAATTGCCTTCGGCGGTGATGATCGCGCCGGTGAGCGTGATTTCCAGCGTGTAGCGGTGGCCGTGCAGGTTGCGGCACTGGCTTTTGTGGTCGGGAATACGGTGGCCGGCGTCGAACTCCAGCTTGCGGGTAATGGTGAGCATTATGGTATCTGTAAAAGTTTATGGGTTTGCAAGCTCAGTTTCCATTTCGGATGGCGCTTGCAGGTCTCGATCGCCAGCGTGGTGTTGAAGGCGGCCAGCGGACCGTCCATCGCCTGCACGTAGAAATGTTCGAAATCGAGGTGTTCGTAGGCAGCGAGGTCCTGGTTGGTTTGCGGAATCACGACTTTCAATTCGCTGCCCCTGGACACCACCAGGGTGGAGCCCACCTTGGGGCTGACGCAAATCCAGTCCACGCCTTCGGGTACCGGCAAGGTGCCATTGGTCTCGATGGCAATCGTAAAACCTTGCGCATGCATGGCGGCGATCAGCGGCGCGTCGAGTTGCAGCAGCGGCTCGCCGCCGGTAAACACCACGTATTTGCTGGCGGGATAACTTTCGGGCCACAGCGCATTGATGGTGGCGGCCAGCTCCTCGGGCGACTTGAACTTGCCGCCGCCTTCACCGTCGGTGCCGACGAAGTCGGTATCGCAAAACTGGCAGATGGCGCTGGCCCGGTCGCTCTCGCGGCCGGTCCACAGGTTACACCCGGAAAAGCGGCAGAACACGGCCGGCCGGCCGGCATGCGCGCCCTCGCCCTGCAAGGTATAGAAAATCTCTTTGATGCTGTAAGTCACGATAGTTCCTGAATGGACAACCCTCGATTATATCGCACGCGTCCGCGGCTGTCCTGATCCGTCACTTTTTCATGCATTGCAGCATGAATTGACATTGCACAAAGATGCAAATAGGCAAGCAAGGTATTTTCTTCGAATCGAGTCCTGCTTTTTTGCAACCAATTTGTCATTGGGAATAACATTCACAGGGAGATACCGGGCATGGAAACCGCTGCACTACTGAATGAAATCGACCTCATCGTGGCGGGCATGTGCCTGCTGGCCGGGTTGACCCTGTCCCTCTGCTGGCGCCAGCGCCACCAGCATATGGCACTGCACCGCCTGCAGGCGCGACTGGAGCGCGAACGCGCCACGCGCGAACAGGCCGAACAAGCGCTGGCCGATACCCGGCGCCAGGTGTGCCACCTGAGCGCCAGCCAGCAATCGCTGCGTGACGCCGAACGGCGCCGCATCGCCCGCGACCTGCACGACGACCTCGGCCAGCACCTGCTCACCCTGGGCATGGAACTGCGCGCACTGGGCGCCAGCCAGCCGGCGCTGGGAGAAATAGTGGACCGGATCGACGGCCATGTCCAGCACACCTTGCGCGCCATGCGCTGCGTGGTGCGCGACTTGCAACCGGAGGCGCTGGAAAACGGCCTGGAGGCGGCCGTCAACGGGCAACTGGCGCAATTTTCGCGCCTCTCCGGCATTCCCTGCCAGCTCGACGTCCAGCCCGAGGTATTCGACAACCGCGATGCCGGCGTTGAAAAAATGATCTACCGCATCCTGCAAGAGTCGCTCAGCAACATCGCCCGCCACGCTCATGCCACCCAGGTCTCGGTGGCGATCGCCCGCGCCGCCAACCGCCTCGACCTGACCGTGCAGGACAACGGCGTCGGCATGCAGGCGCCGCCTCCGTCCGCCTGCCGGACAGGCGTCCGGGTGGGCTTGCGCGGCATCGCCGAGCGCGTTGCCGAGGCGGGCGGGCGTTTCGATGTCGCCAGCACGCCCGGCCAGGGCACGGCGCTGACCATGTCCTTCCCGCTCACCACCATCCATTAAGTCGTTAATCCAGTAGTCCATCCGCCGACCAGCAAAGGACGTCATGAACAGTACGCACAAGGTTTCGCACATGATGTTGCACACTACGGAATTGTCCCAGGCAAACCAGCAGCACGGCTTTGCGCTCAATATGTTGCAATCGCTGGTGATACCGACTTTCGTCATCGATATCGACGGCAAGGTGATCATCTGGAACGCCGCCTGCGAACGCCTGACCGGCGTGCAGGCGTGGGAGGTGCTGGGTACCGACAACCACTGGCAAGCGTTTTACGAAGACCGGCGCCCCACCCTGGCCGACCTGGTGATCGAAGGCAGCCGCCAGCTGGCGACAGGCACAGGCCGGCCGGCGCGCTCCGGCGAAGCCGACGCCAGCCTGGGCTCGCAAAACTGGTGCGACATGCCGCGCGTGGGAAGGCGCCGGTTCCTGGCGGCCGACGCCAGCCCGATACTCGACGCCAGCGGCAAGTTGCTGGCTGTGGTGGAAACCCTGCGCGATGTCACCGACGAAAAACGCGCCCAGGTGGCGCTGGAACAGCTGGCCACCTGCGACGGCCTGACCGGCCTGGCCAACCGCCGCTGCTTCGACAACACCCTGCAAGCGGAGTGGCAGCGCGCACTGCGCCAGCAGCAGCCATTGTCGTTGCTGATGGTGGACGTGGATAATTTCAAGCAGTACAACGATGCCTACGGCCACCTCGGTGGCGACGAATGCCTGCAGCGCATTGCCGCCGCCGTCGCCAACGAGATGCGCACCAACGACCTGGTAGCGCGCTACGGCGGTGAAGAATTCGCGGTGATCCTGCCCAACCAGTCGCTGAAAGGGGCGGCAATCGTGGCGGAACGGATCCGCTGCCGGGTCGAGCAACTGCACCTGCCCAACCTGGGCAGCCAGCCGCACGTGGTGACGGTAAGCATCGGCGCCGCCACCGCCCTGCCCTCGCACGATACCGATCCCAGCCAGTTGGTGGCGACGGCCGATTCGGCGCTGTACCGCGCCAAACACATGGGCCGCAACCGTATCAGCCTGCCCAATAGCGAATTGCTGGCTTGAGCCTTTAGAACGGCCTCAGGCGAACGGGTTGTCCACCGTTTCCACGGTGGGGGGTGGCAACTGCTTCGGCAAGTCCTGCCGCGCTTCCAGATGTTTCACCACGTCGCCCAGCAGGCGGTGCAAGTCGCGGGCACCGGCCAGGCCGGCCTGGTCGGCGGTCAGATCGATGTCGCCGCTGATGGTGATGCGGTCGAGCCGGTTTTCGATGGTGAGACGGCCGATGGTCAGCACGTCCGCTTCGTTGGCATAGGGTTTGAAAGTCATTATTTACTCCGTTCCTTGCGTTGACGCACATTGGGCAGGCGCAGCATCACTTGTTTTTCGCGCGCCGACAACGACGGTAGCAGATCGATGCCGATCCGGCTTTCCAGTTGCGCCACGGTCAGGGTCTCGTAGGTGGCGCCGGCCTTGTTCTCGACAAAATAGGCGCCGCCGGCGCGCTGGCGCGGGCTATACACGAGCTTGTACAAATGGGTGGGTACCAGCACCCTGCCGACTTTTTGCAAGTTGCTGCCGATGAAGGCCGGCCCGGTCAGCACGTAGAGGTCGCCTTCTTTCCTGGCCATGCCGCGCACCACGCCTTCGATGCCTGCCCACAGGTTGCGGTTGATATCGCCATCTTGCGGCACCATATTGGCCAGGGTAAAGCTTTCGCGCTGGGTGCTGCGGTCGGGCATGTCGGCATTGGGCGCCATGTGGCCGCGATCGTAGCCGCTGCGCGCATAGTCGGCCAGCTCGGCGCGGGCAATGGCCGGCAACCGTTTTTCAGCATGGAAAGAGTTCTCGCGCGACAAGTCCTTGGCGGCCTCGAGATTGTCCACCTTCAGATGCTCGGCCGACCACAGCGGCGTGCGGGTGATGCCGGAATGCATGACACCAAACACGCCGTAGCAGAGTTCGGTGGTAGCTGCTTCCATCTTGCGATTGAGAATTTCAGGGGGACGGCCATCGACATAATGGGTCGGGCATTGGCTGGCGGCTGCCAGGCTGGCGGCCAGCAGGCCACCGGCAACGAACACGGCGGCGGCCGAACGCTGGATCAAATTCATTGAGAAGGCGGAAAATATTGTGAGGCAGGATACTAGCAAAAAAATGGCCGGTTCCCCAAGGGACCGGCCATTTTTTTGTCACGACGCTTTGGCACGCCGTACCGTGTTTCGTCGGCGATAACCGGTGCCGGTGCGACCGCCTTGCGGTTCCTTGGTCTCGCCGGCGTCGGCGCGCTGCTGGTTGACGATGCGGGCGGCGACTTCCTCCTCGTGGCCAGGGTAGCGGCCCTCCTGCTTGAACTTCTGTTCCAGTTCCTTGAATTCGCGCTCGCGCTTGGGGTTGGCGCCTCTGGGCATGTCGTACTCCTTAAACATTCGCATGGCCTATCCTAATGAATGCTGAGCGCGGAAGTCGCACGACTGCCGACACTATTGCCACACTACACCAGCGCTTGCTGGTGTAACTCTGTCTCCTATGCAATACTAGGTTCAGCCCCCCTCGAAAAGCGCACCATGGACGTAGCCGTCATCCTGCCACGGAGTCTCAAGTTTCGCATGACCCTGGTCGTGATTTTGCTGGTGCTGGCCGCCACCATGATCGTGACGTGGGTGGCGCTGGTACTGGCGGAGCGCGACATGAAAGCCATTATCGGCAACCAGCAATTTGCATTGCTGTCATCATCGGCTGCCCAGATCGACGCGCAATTGAACGCCAAAAAGCTGCTGCTGGCCAGCCTGGCCGAAGACTTGCCGCCGGCAGCCACCGCCAGCGCGGCAGACATGCTCGAGTTCGTCAACCGCCACCCGATCGCGCGGCGCGAGTTTCGCAACCTGGTCATCTACAACCGGCAGGGCGACCTGCTGCACACCCAGGGCCAAGGCGTGGCCACGCTTGACACCAGCGCCTCGCTGCGCGCCTACCTGGCCAAGGTGCTGGCAGACGGCAAGGCCATCGTTTCGCCGCCCTACAAGAGCGTGATGACCGGCGCGCCGGCAGTGGTGATCATGCAACCGGTGAAAGACGCTGAAGGCCGTGCCACCATGATGCTGGGCGGCAGCCTCGATCTTGCGGACTCCAGCATGCTGGAACAGGTGGCCGGGCAACGATCGGGACGCACCGGTTACTCGTTCATCTTCACCACCCGCGGCATCCTGGTCCAGCACCCGGACCGCGCGTTGCTGCTCGAAGACGTGACCAAGCGTGACAACCTCAATCTTGGCATGCAACGGGCGCTGGAAGGGTTCGAAGGCTGGACCGAGGCGACTGGACAAGATGGCACGCCCAGCATCTATTCCTATAAGCGCTTGCGCAGCGCGGACTGGATCGTCGGCGCCCGCTACCCGGTCGATGAGGCATTTGCACCGATGATCGCCATGCGCCACAAGGGCATGCTGGCAGCGGCCGCGTTTGCGGCCATGGCCGGCGTGATGGCCTGGCTGGCGGTCCGCGCCATGTTGCGCCCGCTGAGCTTGCTGCGCCAGCACATCGGCGAGATCCGCAACGGCAGCGCCGACATCGGCGTGTTGCAACCGTGCCGCCCCGACGAGATCGGCGACCTGGCCGGCGCATTCCACGAGCTGATGGCCGAGCGCGAAGCGGCGCAAAAGGCGGTGCGCGACAGCGAAGCGCTGATCAGCAGCATCCTCGAGCGGGCGCCGGACGCATTTGTCAGCTGCGCGGCCGACGGCGCCATCACTAACTGGAACGAAGCGGCCGAACGCACGTTCGGCTGGCGCCGTGCCGAAGCGCTGGGCCGCGATATCGCCGAACTGATCGTGCCGCCGGCCATGCGCGGCGCGCACCAGGCCGGCATGCAGGCGTTTGGCGAAGGCCGCATGGGGCGCCTGATCAACGCGCGGGTGCGCATCACCGCCCTGCACCGCGACGGCCACGAAGTGCCGGTCGAACTGTCGGTCGGCTCGATCCGCCATGGCGGCGCCTACTATGCCACGGCGTTTTTGCACGACATCACCGAACGGGTGGCGTTCGAAGAGCGGCTGACCCAACTGGCCCGCATCGATCCGCTGACGGGCATTGCCAACCGCCTGTACTTCGAGGAAGTGCTGCAACAGGCCGTGGTGCGGGCGCGCCGCAACCGCATGCCGCTCGCGCTGGCCTATCTCGACATCGACCGCTTCAAATCCATCAACGACAGCCTGGGCCACGCCGCCGGCGACGCCGTGCTGTGCGAATTCGCCACCCGCCTGGGCGCCAACGTGCGCGCGGCCGATACGGTGGCGCGCATTGCCGGCGACGAATTCGTCATCATCTTCGAGCAGGTGGACCAGGCCGACGAAGCGGCGCGGATGGCGCAAAAAATCGTCGCCGCGATCCGGGTGCCATTCACCGTGGACGGCGCGCCCTTGCTGGTCACCACCAGCATCGGCATCGCCTTGCTCGACGGCGACGACCTGGCCCCAGCCGCGCTGGTGGCGCGCGCCGACGCCGCGCTGTACCAGGCCAAGCGTCAGGGTCGCGACGGCTACGCGCTGGCCCCATGAAAAAAAGATAGCCCATCCGTGCTATTGTTCGCCCTCGCAAAAAAACCGCCGCTACCGCAGGAGCCCCCCGTGTCCTCTCATCAGTCCCCGATTTCCCGATTTTTCCAGCTCCCCGAGCATGGCAGCAACGTACGCACCGAGGTGGTGGCCGGCATTACCACCTTCCTGACGATGGCCTACATTATCTTCGTCAACCCCACCATCCTCGGCGACGCCGGCATGCCGCGCGACGCGGTGTTCGT
Source organism: Duganella zoogloeoides (assembly GCF_034479515.1). NCBI lineage: Bacteria > Pseudomonadati > Pseudomonadota > Betaproteobacteria > Burkholderiales > Oxalobacteraceae > Duganella > Duganella zoogloeoides. Next base: position 2,774,535 of record NZ_CP140152.1, on the reverse strand, counting down.
GGCCACCTGCGTGGCCGCCGCCATCGGCAGCCTGATCATGGGCCTGTATGCCAACTACCCGATCGGCATGGCGCCCGGCATGGGCCTGAACGCCTATTTCGCCTACGCCGTGGTGCTGGGCATGGGCGTGCCGTGGCAATCGGCGCTGGGCGCGGTCTTCATTTCCGGCTGCCTGTTCTTCCTGGTCAGCATTTTTAAGGTGCGCGAGCACATCGTCAACGGCATCCCGCACTCGTTGCGGGTGGCTATCACCGTGGGCCTCGGACTTTTCCTGGCCCTGATCGCCATGAAAAGCTCGGGCCTGGTGGTCGGCAGCCCCGCCACCCTGGTCACGGTAGGCGACATGCATAATCCGCACACCATCATGGCCGTGTTCGGCTTCCTGCTGATCGTCACCCTGGACCGCCTGAAAGTGCCGGGGGCTTTGCTGATCGGCATCGTTGCCGTCACCGTGCTCAGTTTTTTCTTCGGCGGCAATACCTTCAACGGCTTCATGTCGCTGCCGCCATCGATCGCACCGACCTTCTTCCACCTCGACCTGTCCGGCGCCCTGTCGATCGGCTTGTTCAACGTGGTGCTGGTGTTCTTCCTGGTGGAATTGTTCGACGCCACCGGCACCCTGATGGGCGTGGCCAGCCGCGCCGGCCTGCTGGTCGGCGGCAAGATGGCGCGCCTGAACAAGGCGCTGATGGCCGACAGCGGCGCCATCCTGGCCGGCTCCATGTTGGGCACGTCCAGCACCACCGCCTACCTGGAGAGCGCGGCCGGCGTGCAGGCCGGTGGCCGCACGGGCCTGACCGCCGTGGTGGTCGCGGCACTGTTCCTGGCCGCCCTGTTCTTCGCGCCGATCGCCCGCGTGGTACCCGCCTACGCTACCGCGCCCGCGCTGCTGTTTGTCGCGTGCCTGATGCTGCGCGACCTGGTGGAGGTCGACTGGACCGAGACCACCGAAAGCGTGCCGGCCGCCATCACCGCGCTGGTGATTCCGTTTACCTATTCAATCGCGCACGGCATCGCCTTCGGCTTCATCACCTACGCCGGCCTCAAGCTACTGACCGGCCAGGCGCGCCAGGTCAAGCCGGTGGTGTGGATTATCGCCGTGGTATTCCTGGTCAAGTACAGCTACACATGATATGGCTGTGGATGAGCTATAAGGTTTGACACCAGCGCTGGTATGAAGTCGGATTTCTTAAATACTCTGCGAACGCATTCATGCATGCCACTGACGGGTTCGGAAGCGCAGGAGTTACGCTAGCTGGGTATTAATTTTTGGGTAATTTGCAGAATTAGCGGAATATTGCGAATGACTGTTTTCGCCCCTTAGCTGAAGTACGCAGATTATTTTCCCACTCTCTCGATGGTGTTGAGAAGTTGAATGATAGACTTTTCACTTCTTTGTAAATCAATTAAAGACGAGAATTTGGTGTGCGTCTCCAATCTTCGCATCAACTCGATTAATTGCCCATTCTGAGAATTCGGCTCCGGAGACCAAGCCCACGCGCAATCTCCCTTCCCCGTCGAAAGCACGTAAGCGGTCCCATCCAATCCCGTCCTGCCCGATTGTGTTGCTTCAGTAATAGCTTTTGAGTACGCACGCCCAATACGTTGCGCTGTATCTGAGCTTAATGGAGCGCTTCTTGATTTCGCCACCGTTCTGGGCTTGGTAAAGTCCATGCGGCCATTTCCTTTACGGTCAACCACATACGAATCGCCCCAGAACGATGTTTGAAACTCCACAAAGTAGACCTTGGATGCGACTAACCGCAACCCAGATTCAGCCTGAAATGATGGAAAAGTTGTTAGCTGAAGTGAAGAAGGTACGGCAACAGCATCATCAATGACTTTGTTGACGCCGACATGGTAGGCATCAATGAAATCTTTTCGACATGGCTCAAGTGAGCTTTGCGCTAACGCAGTGCTTTGAAAGAAAGCTAAAAAGATGAGCTGAGCAAGGCGGTTCTTCATAAGGCTGGAATTGATGAATAAAGTATCGATTCTCGATTAAGCACGACATTCCGCTTTTGGCCAATTCCTGACGCGAGCTTCTTTCACAGCATCAAGGTTCACTGTTGCGTTCTATTTACGAGAAACCAAATAGTCCATGACAAATAATGCACTTACCTGCGTAGCTCCACACAGCATAAGAAAAGTGAGGCCAGCAGACGGCCCATCAATAAAAATACTGAGACTTTCACAGAGTGGCTCAAGCGCAAGAGATGCCGGGATTGTGACAAAAAAGAGTAAAAGTTCGGGCAATAGGTGTTCGCCCACCGATTTAGAAAAACGAATATGAGAGTACCAAGCGAAGCTAGCCGAAAAAAAAAAGACGATCAAGGAATAAAACCACCCGATTATACGAAATACTTTCAGAACATCCTATATTTTTTAAACAGTCCTGGAGCATACGCTTTTGGCCGTTATCGGCCAAGCCATAATGCCCATCTACCAGACAGCGAAGTAAGTATGAAGTAGTTCGCCAATACGGTGATGACTGTGTCGTACAAGCTAAAACCTGTCCAAAGCTGCGTATAATACCTAAGTGCCATCATGCGATTAAAGAAGTAGCCAAATGCTACCCACAATAAAGCTGCTCCCCCGACGACGCAAAGCATCCAGCGATGAATATTCTCGAGCTTCATTTCCAGTACCTCGCTTTCAAGTGACCGGCCGCTTCTGGCCGGTTGCGGCGGTGATGGTCAGACATGTAGCAGCAATCCTGATTTCCCCCTGAAAATAACTTCCAAAGTCTCTCTAATTTCAGCTATGTCTACGCTCTCGGGATGAAATTCGATAGAATATTCATGATGGCCGTCGAGCGATTGTGTTCCTGCATCGTTTAGCCGAACAAGAATTCCAGTTTTTGAGAGCGTTACGTTAACCTCATCATAACAGCTGAGTTGGTCCGAAACCATGACTTCAATGCAGTCGGATTCGACAGCACGAGACAGGGAAAACCAGTGTGCAGTATTCGCGTCACGCACCCAGACATGAGCCATGCCCTCATATTCTGCGTCTGCCGCAGAGGCAAATACCACACCATACAATTTCTTAGTCATCGCGGCCTGCAAATGTTCTCCATGAATGTCCGTTCCTGGCCGGAATCGGCCTAGCTACTACTTGGTCCATTCAGACTATTTAAGCATAGCCTCTTGAGTTGGGAGCGTAGCAAATCAAATCTGTTGTTCTCTTCAATCAGAGGGCGTCCACCCGACGTAAGAACAACGTCATTGATAGACCCCATTCCGCCATAACTGGCCAGTATCCGGCGTGCGGTCTCGTCAGGAGAAACTACGATGTAGTTGGCGAGCTTTTCATATGCCTTGCCCCAGTCCGTATCATAATAAGCCCGCAAGAGCGACGCCATTTCGAGCAGCACAGTTTGAACATTTTCTTGCATAAGCTTTTGGACGATAGTTGAAGGGCTGCTTGTGGCCGAACTCGGGCATCAGCTTACCAGTTCCAAGACGGCAGTTCAACGTTCTCGCCAAGCTCACAGCCGTAGAAGGTTGCGCCACGGACTTTCACCTCCGATAGTGTCGCACCATTTGTTTTTATCGACTCGATTGCGGCAAGTTCGAGGATTGCACCAGTGAGGTCCGCGGCTGAAAAATTAACACATTTAAGATTACATCCTCTAAAGCTTACGCCGCGCAAGCTCGCTCTAGAAAAATCAGCGTCGAAAAACCAAGAATGCTTTTCGAAGTCAGCACCATCCAGTTTGATTCCAACAAGGGACTCGCCGCTCAAGTCGGTATTCGGAAAATAGCGCTCTCCAGCAGCATATCGCAGTTCAAGCTGAGCTCGGTTTTCAGGTGGCGTGTAGCCTTCGGTTGAACGCGAATTCATATAAAAACTTTCTATAACGACTTGCTGCTTTTGGCCGAAAACGGTCTAGCGTGGCGAGCCCTCACAGGACGATTTCTCACCGTTCCATCGCCCGCCACTATCTAGGCATCGATCAATCGATATTTCACTCCAAGCGCACACCATTATCGCAACGGCAGCTGAAGCAGCGGTCAAAACCAAAAGGAATCTAAACAACCTCATATTGCCTTTCTTGTCCGTCCGCCCTTGGCCGGTAGTTGTCGCCACCCTGCGAAATGATGTTACACGAGGTCGCTAAAATTTACCTCAACCCTCTTCGCCATACTCGTGTACGAAAAAGGTTGGCCATCTATCTCAAACATTTCAGGCACCTCTCCAGTTTTCGTGAAGCCCGAGCGCTCATAAAGGCGAATGGCAGGTTGGTTAACAGACAAAACTTGTAAATCAATCCACTTTACTTTGCCGCTCTCCGAGGCCCATTTTCCCGCATGTTCAATTAGGCGTTGTCCCAATCCAAACTTTCTCAAGGTTCGGTCAACTCCCATACCTAGAAGGCAACGATGAGCTGCAAATGGCTCCGGATTTGCCCGCAAGTCGATGTGGCCTACCAACTTTCGACCAGGAGTAAACGCTCCCCACAATCGACGCCAACCTGGCTCTCCCATCGGGATGTCTAGCGCATCCCGAAACGCCTTAGCCTTATCAATCGAAAATACCGATTCAGCGTAGGGCAATGGCTGAAAGTAAACATTTCCGGGTTTTCCGTTATCGGAAAGATGGTCATTTAAATACGCAAAAAATACTTCAAAGGCAGAAGATGCGATGGGTTCAATAGCTACGTCAAGAGAAATTGCCTGGGCGGGCATAGGAATCGAATTTATTCAAGAATTATAGGTCGTGTCGAGGGCTGCTTGTGGCCGCTTTCAACATAATTTCAAATACACGGCTCTGAGACCATCTTACCGCCAATCAAGTGCTCTGAGCATCCGCTTGGCATTGGCAACGTGGGTGCGCAGACGCCTGGTTTCGCGGCCTTGCTCTTCACGGGAGCGCAGTCCCCTTGGCACTCGCTGTCATCAGAACATACCTTGCCCGAATCATTCGTTTTAATTGCGCAAAAATAGAGCTGACCCATAGGAAAAAGCATCCACTTTCCACCCAGCTCAATGCACTGCTGTTTATTCTCCGGCTGCTTCGGCTTTTCGACTATTTTTGACTCGCTAGCCGAACTGATCAACATGAATAGCGCCATGATGGCTGATAAAACACCTCGAGTTGTCATGCAAGTCCTTCAAAAAATAGGGCACTATCTAGCAATCCAGCTCCGTGTTTCATTGGCCGTTCTCTGCGGTCGCACCAGCATAGCAAGTTGTCGCTGCGAAAACATTATGATTTGCCTTGATGCGCCGTTACAGCCCCGAAGCGGACACAAACTACATACGGGCAATCCAGTCTTCAAATTCCTTGGCCAATCCTAGCGGATTAGCCGATCGGGTTTGTACGGTAATCTTCTCGTAATATTCAAGCTCATGCACGACAATTGGGATCGGGCGGGAAAACTGCTGCTCGATGACTCCATTTTCGTGCAGCGCCCGAGCTATCCGAACACATGCGTCCACGAAGTAGGCAGTTATTGCACTTCCAAGCTGCATACATAGATCAAAATCGGCTTCCTCATCTTCGTCTGTGTACCAAACGTTTCGCGACCGCAAAAGCTCTTCTAACAGTTGCGCGTCTTCTGTCCCAGGCAAACCAATGAACTCCAGTTCGTTCTGGAGCCAGAATGCGAAGTTCCATTTTGCTTCTTCAACACTGGATGCAAAAGCTGTGCTGTCCGCGACATGCTTCAGGGTATTGTAGCCCAATTGGAGAACGGGATAACGTGGATCGTCGCCATTATCGTTTATGAAAAATGACAACGCGTATATATCTGGGATGGCAGATGTATCTATGCCCGCCAACGCAGCACTAATTTTATTATAGAAGAACTGTTCAAAATCATTGATAGCGGGTTATTTGCTCGCGCTGCCATGTAGGTTCGATGTCATTGCGTCCGTATATGGACTCCTCCTCGTTTGCAACGTCTTTGAATTTTAGGTACGACTGCTCACGTATATTCGGTCTCTAACTGCTTTGCCCGCCATCGGGCAAGGACCATAATGGGCTATTCGCGCGGTCGCTCCCTATCGCTCTTCCGGACTCAATGGCCACAGACATTCTCGGGTTCTGCCAGCGCCGGTTCGACCTGTTGGCCATCGTCGGCATGTTTCGCAATCGTGGTTGGATGCTCCTTTTTACGTACTAACTGCTCTACAGCTTAAACTGCTACTGCTTCTGGCTGGTAATCGGTACCCTTGGTCATCCTCGCCCAGGCGATACGCGTCGTCTTGTTGACCAGTGCGACCGCCGCGATGTTGCGGTGCCTCCTCTCGGCGATGTGCGTCACCCAGCGACTCATCGGATCATTCTTGCTCGCCGTCGTTCTTAATACTGAACGGACCTCGTGAATCAACAATGTTCGTAACTGAGCATCGCCGCGTTTTGTAATCCCCAGCAATCGCTCCTTGCCCAAGCATTCATAGGCCCAAGGATTGGCTCTACAAGCTCCAGGAAGTCAACTACGTAGGTTGCTGACGCATACCATAGAACCAACTATGTATAGGTTATTTCGCCGATGCGCGCGCCGATCAGGAGGTTAAATCCAAATTGACCATTTGCTTCTCCGCTCAAGGCATACACGATACCCAATGGAACTTCCCTTTCGTATGCCATAAGGACCATGTATATCAAATTCCTCGGGCAATGCACCGAAGTTCTTCAGTAGCGAGCTGAGGATACGTTGTAACAGAAGTTCCTGGTTTTTAGGCTCGCCAATGCTATACAACTTAATTGCTGTGAACGTCGGTGTAGGTTTTCTGCTGAAAAATCGCATTGGATCAATTTCAAAAAGAAGAAGGAGCTTTCCACCAATAAGGTCCGGTCTTGGCCGTTCTCAGCCGGTCGTTCAAGCATCGAATGTTGAACTTGAGAAAACATCATGATCTGCCCCGATGCGACGTTGTCACCCCGAAGCGGTCATCGGATTATCGAACCAGTTTCTGACCTTAAGCTGAACGGTTGCCACCCACCAGGCGGATCCCATTCTCCTTCTCCATCAATCTCACCGGGTGTCGCACGGTGGAGTACCACGCCATCAATTCCAAGGTCGTGCTGCTTCCAGATCAGACCCCCTATACGGTCAAATGCGAGCACTTCAGATGCAGATGCGGCAAGGACGGAGATCTGACGATCAAGATGATCCAGGTCACGCGAGTCATATAGATACCCGAAATACCCGCTAAGTGAGAAGCGGCGCACGTAGCCAAGATGAACGTCGACGACGAAGGCGAACCGCCCGTAGCCAATGTAAATCATGCTGTCAATGGAACGTACGTCCCTGAAGCATGACTCGCCTGCACTCGCAAGAATGTCTACTCGGGCCAGCGGTGCGCTATCAACGGTCACGGCCACGCTTGCAACGACCTCGGAGTCCGATATCTCACCAGCGGCAGCTAGGACTTGGTCGAACTCAAGGTAGGGATCGTGAGGACTAAGGAATTCTGCTTTCATGGATTTATCGTTGACATGGTGGAGCATCAAATGTCCGTATATGGACTCCTCCTCGTTTGCAAACACTCCGTCTTTGGCTTTAGATACGACTGCTCACGTATATTCGGTCTCTAACTGCTTTGCCCGTCATCGGGCAAGGACCATAATGGGCTATTCGCGCGCTGGCACCCTATCGCTTCTACGGGCTTCAAAGCCACAGACATTCTCGGGTTCTGCCAGCGCCGGTTCGACCTGTTGGCCATCATCGGCATGTTTCGCAATCGTGGTTGGATGCTCCTTTTTACGTACTAACTGCTCTACAGCTTAAAATGCTACTGCCCCAGGCTGGTAATCGGTGCCCTTGGTCATCATCGCCCAGGCGATACGCGCCGTCTTGTTGGCCAGTGCGACCGCAGCGATGTTGTGGTGCCTCGTCTCGGCGATGTGCGTCGCCCAGCGGCTCATCCGATCATTCTTGCTCGCCGCCGTTCTTAATACTGAACGGGCCCCGTGTATTAACAACGTTCGTAACTGAGCGTCGCCGCGTTTCGTAATCCCCAGCAATCGCTCCTTGCCGCCTGAACTGTTCTGTCTTGGCGTGAGCCCCAGCGAGGCCGCCATCTGCCTGCCACTGCTGAACTGCTTCGCGTCGCCGACATTGGCCACAATCGCGGTGGCGATGATCGGGCCGACGCCGCGCAACTGCTGCAAGCGGGTGGCGACCGGATCGGTCGATGCCGCGATTTCTATTTCCTGATCCAGTTCCTTCACCCGCAACTCCAGGTTCAGCAGGTCGAGCCACAAGCCGCGCAGCAGGCGACGGAAACGTTGTGTCAGACCGTTCTCCAGATCCTCGAGCCACAACGGAATGGCTGCTCGCAGTTGAATCATTTCCCTTGGCGCCACCAAGCCATACTCACTGCACAGCCCCCGGATCTGGTTGCCCTTGGCGGAGCGCTGACTCACCAGCTCCGCTCTGATCCGGTGGATCGCCTGCAGGTTCTGCTGCTCCACCGATTTGACCGCCACGAATCGCATACTCGGCCGGCTCATCGCCTCGCAAATTGCCTCGGCATCGTTGGCGTCGTTCTTGTTGCTCTTCAGGTACGGCTTGACGAACTGCGGCGCGATGAGCTTTACCGCGAAGCCGTGTTTCTGCAATTGCCGGGCCCAATGATGCGCGCCGCCGCAAGCTTCCATTCCAATTTCGCAGCCCGGTTCGATTTTCTCCAGCAATGCCGGCAGCCATTCTGACCGACTTAGCTTCTTGCGCCATACAACCTTTTCGCAACGATCAACCCCGTGCACTTGAAAGACACTCTTGGCGAGATCAACGCCGACGCGGATAATCTTCATGGTGGACTCCTTCTCTCAACTGGTTGTGTCGAAACTCCAGTTTAGGCGCCCAGACGCCGAAAGGTGAGGAGGAGTCCATCCCATTGGTTCTGGCCGCTTGCTGAATTCGGCGGTTTCCACCCCAAAGCCGACCCTCATCTCTTCCGGAGGGCTATTGCCTTGGGAGTCTGTTGACTGAGTGAATGAAGTCACGGGCCGGCCGTTCGGCCGTTGGCACCACCGGCTTTTACACTGAAAATCTAGACTAAAGTCTGTCGGGTTTTTTACTCGAAATCTCTTCAAACCTGTTTGTAACACCGTTGTAGAGATCAAAAACGTCAACGGTCTCTCCCCGTTCAACACGTTTTGAAATCATGGTGACCGGGAAGACTATGACGGATGTGTCTTTGTATCTAAGAGCAAAATCTCTGCCGTGTTCGTCTTCGACGACTACCCAATGGAAGCCCATGTCGAGGACAAACGCGTCGCCCAAGACGACCCCCATGCACTGAAGTTCGAACGTTTGGTTCGCTTTGAACATGTTCGCAGCAATAACCGCGCGCAACGTTCCCAGTTTTCCAGGTGCAGTGATATATTTTGATTCCAAGTCCGATGGGGACAAGAGCTTCTCGATGACTGCCCGCTGGTGTGCCAACACCTCAATGTCTTGTGACGATGGAAAATAAACCTTTTGATCGCTTGACATAACTGCCCCAGAAATTAACAACAAAAACGCACAAAGTAACTTATTCAAGAGACGTCTTGGGGTGGGAAGTTTCTCCCGATTTAATGGTTTACGCGACTTTATCGAACGGCCGCATCTGGCCGTTCTCGGCCGGTCGCGCCAGGATACCATGTTGCCGTTGCGAAAACATCATGATTTGCCCCGACTCGTCGTTTTCGCCCCTAAGCGGACATCCTCAACAAAAGGCAGTGATCTTATGAAACCCAGATTAACCTTTCTTCGATGACTAGCCATTTGCCGCCGCGCTTTTCCAGCTGGTACACGTGGCCCGATCCATTTTCCGCGCCACGAAAATATCTGCCTGTAATGGCCATACTTGTATCGGTTTTCCAAGTCACTCCCTCTACCCACAGCACTAACCCAGGGCTATTCGAACCCTTCACAACAACACCGTACCCTCTGTTGTAATCACAGTCGGACCCCTTTCGTACTTTATGACGCCCATCGTTAAGACGTTGGATCAATTCCTGCGGCGGGTCTGATCTGGTTTCTGCGACAGTATCAATAAATTCGACACAGAAGGTGTCGACACCATCTGCAGGTGCAAACTCACTACTCGTCAGCTGATACCGAACAACCGCTTCCCTAGCAGCGAGCACGTCCTCGGGCGTACCAGCTTTTCCAGCAATAAGCAAAAGCAGTGGAAGTGCAAGTAAAAGCCCAAGTGTAATTACAAAGTAGCTGCGCAGCGTTAAAGTCGAAAACATACGCCCCTGTCTGGAAAAGTGAGCTAGCGTCCGCTCATGGCCGATTGCAGTCGGCGCATCCGCAGTAATTAATACAACGTCTAACGTCTATCATCGGCCCGATACGGTCCACGTGGTCACGATAGCATCTTGCCTGAGTGCAAAGCTCACAATTTGTCACGTCCTGGCAGAAGTCGCCCGCTGTGGAGACTTTCTAACGGTAATTGACTACGGCTCCGGGGTATCGGGGGGGGTGTTTGCCTCGCGCAGGAGTCGGCTACGCCGCCTGACGGCTTCCTCGTTGTCTGGGGTACCCTCGCGATAGCCTGAGGTTGCCCTGCCGCGAGTTGGCCACTCGCAACTGCACCCAGAACAACAGTCCAGGATTTTCAGAAAATCGTGGCACGACCAACTAGAACCTCCGAGTGGAATATCGCAACCACCGGCATCGCAACCACCGCAGTCGATATAGCCGGATTGCCGTCGCATCAGCATCGGCATCTGCCGGGCAACCGTCGCAATTCGACTCGCCGTCCCGCATCGCACCAGCCTCCGGTTTAGAACGGAAAGTCCATCCAAAACCCCGTAGCGCCGGACTGCGGGATAACCGAGCGTCGAACAACTAGCATCGCTCGTGTAAGCGGCGTAAGCACAGCAAAAGCCCTTGTATTGCGAAATATACCTTTGGTAGAACTTAATTGCGGCAAGAGCCAGTGCTTTCATCTGTTGCTTAAATTGAAGAATGACAAAGCTCTTTAAGGAGTGGTATGAACGGAATCGCAGTCTGTCAATTGCCGAGTACACGTCTCTGGCATTAGTGACGAGAATCGCAAGCCTTCATCGGGTTAAAAGTTTTCATCAAAAAATTCATTTTTCTACACGCGTCTGACCAGCGGGTCTTGGCCGTTTTCGACCGGTCGCGCCAGCATAGCATGCCGATGTTACAAAAACATCATGTTCTGCCCGGAACACCGTTGTCGCCTCGAAGCGGACCTAATCAGAACTGGAACCGACCAACAAGACGTCTTCGTCGTTTCCAAGAAAAAGGTAGGCGAAATCCCAGAACACCGGGTAATGGGGATGCCCCCTCACGAATTGAAATGACTTGATTCCAGACCCTGTTTGACTCAACTGCAGGACACTATGGCAAATGCTTTCAAGCAGCCGCGAAAAATCAGCCGTCCTGAGAGTACTCGGACCGGGGCCTGCGCCATCATCGCCAACATAGCTGAGGCTTTGACGCAGAGTTTCAACTACCTCAGACATGCTGGCGTTCCGAATGCCATCGAGCACGGCATCATCGCCAATCAACCCAGTGACGACACTGTTGATGTCCCCCGCAGTTTCTTTCAGGCCCGAATACAAGCTGAGAGAAACCGAATAGTTAATGCCATCGGAATCCAATAGGTCAGCCATCTCAGTCAGCATTTTTTGCGTAAGCATTTAATCATCCTTGTATGTATGCTCAAGAAAACTGGCCTGACCGTCCGCTCATGGCCGTGTGCCGATCTCAAAGCTGCATGCCTACTCATATATCTTGCCGCAGTAAAGGAACAATGCGAACTTCTTCCATGGTGATGCTGCTGAGAGCCCCTGGCTAGCTCCGAATCCAGAATCATCAGCCCAGCTGCCTGCCGCTTCTAAAAAGTCCTCAATTGAATCATTTTCCCAGGTTTTGCCATCAGCGCGCCGGTCTTGCGCGAGGGCCTGGACAAAAGCCAGGAACGTGGCCTCATCAGTTACCACTTCAAGTTTTCGTGCAACTGCATAGTCGTTTCCAGCATATTTTGACGCCGTCTGCTTGTGGCCGAAACATACGGTTAACGCCAGCATAGCAGGTTGCCAGTTTGAAAATCCACCACCACGACAGGCCAGAAGCTACCTAACCGATCTTCGCTTCAGTAACCTGCTGAACGAGCTGACCGGCGCTCTCGGGCGGGATCATGCGGCCGGCAATAGCCGGTGTGGTGCGAAATACCAGCGGACTGACCGTCTGCGTTAATAGTCACGGACAAGGTGAACTGATCACCCCATTGCTGCTTGTAGTATTCAATTCGGGCCCAAGGTCGAGGTGCGAAGTTGAGCTTGATTCGTGCTGCGGTGATTTCTTCAAGTCGGATACTCGAGATGTCTGTCAACTTTGCAAGGAGGCGGCGATAGCGCACCAATACGATTTCGAACTCGGACGACGGCGGTTGAATGGTGGACATTACCAGGTCGAATATTACTGTGGACTCGCCATGCCGCCCTGCCAACGAGCGTAGTTGACCAATTGACCAGTAGCCATCCAATTCGTTGTTCCGGCTAGCAAACGAGCCGCACAAACCGCTGGCGATATTGGTCAGATGCGCTCCTCTTGGCATACGTGGATCCTTTTACATTTATTTGGGGCGCTACGCTGAGCTGCGACTGCACGCTATCAGCCGACAGGATATCAACTTGCCCATCAAAAAGACTCACCAATTATCACCCACGCACGCGCCTAAAAGAGCGCAGCGTTACGCGTGGAACCAGCCATCGCAGATTCCTGACAAAACTAAAGTGGTCATCGCCGGTCCCGGATATCCGCCCATGCGCAGCTTTCGCATCGTTGGTGACAAAATTAATGCTCGGCGCACTGTTCGGATCAGGGGACTTTTGCGCCGGTTGCCTTGATCACACTGGAATACGTTTCTGAGTGAAATTCACCCTCGACGGCTCCATAACAAACTGAAGATCCCTTCTTCGGCGATGGCGGCCGTTCTTCAGAGCATCTCGGCAACGCCGCCTGGTGTCGAACGTCGCTGGTGATGGTCTGACTTATTCGCCGACAATTCCCGGATCGGCAGCACGCCGACCAGGTTGTGCAGACGCATCCGGCACAAGGTCAGCGGTTCGGGATCCTGGCCGGCCAGTCGCAGCATCACTTCCACGCCGCCGGGCGTGGCGGTGGTGCGCAGTGCGCGCAGTTCCAGGTCGAGCCGGCGCACGATGGCCAATACCTGCTCCAGGGTGGCGATGGGAGCGTCCGGCTCCAGGCAAAAGCGATAGCTGGTCTGATGAGATTTCATGCCGCCAGAATACTGCCCGGCGGCGGGAATAGGCTCCCTGATTTCCTGCGATCTCCGCGATTTCAAAGAAACATTACCCATCTTAGGTACAATACCTGGAATAATCTTCTTTCGATATCAAAATGGAAATCGACCAAATCGACCGCCGCATCTTGCGTGAACTGCGCCGCGATGGGCGCCTGTCCAACACCAGGCTGGCCGAACTGGTCGGGCTGTCCACCACGCCGTGCTGGAACCGCGTGCGTGCGCTCGAACAGGCCGGCCTGATCGAGGGCTACACTGCCTTGCTCAGCCAGACCGGTCTCGGCTATCCGGATACCGTCATCATCGAAGTCACGCTCGACCGCCATGACGACGACATCTTCGACAAATTCGGCCAGGCGCTGGCGGAATTGCCGGAGGTGATGGAAGCCTACCTGCTGACGGGCGACTACGACTACCTGATCAAGGTGGCAGTGGCTGGCACCGCCGGCTACGAGGAATTCCTGCGCCGCAAGCTCTACAAGCTGCCAGGACTTAAGCACAGCCGCTCCACCTTCGTGCTGCGCTGCCTGAAAAAGACCCATTCCGTGGAACCCTGAAAACCACACTGTCTTCGGCACCACGATCGGAGAGCTTGTTATTCGTTTGCCAAAAAACATATACTAGTGCAATAACATTTGGCAATCATGCGTAAACTCCTGGCTTATTCCTATTCCATCGGCGACCCCGGGCATCGCCAACAGTTCTTCGCCGAAGTCCACCACATCGTGGCGCTGACCCAGGCCTTCGGCCTGCTGGCCTGGCTGGTCACGGTAACCCTGGTGCTCGACGCCTATGGCAGCGCCCGCGCGCCCGTACTGTGGGGCTTGCCGGTAATGGTGATTACGCTGGCGATGACTTTGCGCGCCCGGGCGCTGACACCGCTCCTGGTCAGCGGCGCGCTGGGCGCACTGGCGACGGCCTGGGCCTATCGCTGGTTCCTGAACTATAGCGATCACCCCGGTCTGTGGGTATTACCGTTGGGTATAGCCATATCACTGGCGGCGGCACCCGTGTTTTGCAGCCTGCTCAACTACCTGGCCACGGCGTGCGGGTGCTGGCTGATCCTGGCGGTCGGCCACTTTCCGGCCCAGCCGGGCCACGTCAACTTCTACCTGGGGCTGGTAGCGGTGATCGGCACGCTGTGCATCGGTGCGTATCTGAACGTCTATTTCCTGACCCTGCGCGTAAACAATTACCGGGTACGGGAGGAGTTGACGGCGCTGGCCTTCAAGGACAGTGTCACGGGACTGAACAACCGCCGCAAGTTCACGCTCGACGCGCGCGCCGCGCAAGCGCGCACCGATGCCACGCCGCTGCAATTCCTGATGATCGACATCGACGACTTCAAGGTCATCAACGACACCCTGGGCCACGATGCCGGCGACGAAGTACTGCAACGCACGGCTGAGGTGATCGGCAGGCTGTCGGACGGCCACCTGTGCGGACGCCTGGGTGGCGAAGAGTTCGGGGTGGTGTTGGCCGGCAGCGCGGAGGCAGCGCGCCAGTTTGCCGCGCTGCTGCTGGCGGAAGTGCAGACGGCATGCCAGCCGCCGCGGACGGTCAGCATCGGCATTGCCGAGCTGTGCAAGAAAAGCGACCTGGCGCTCAGCTACCGCGATGCTGACCAGGCCCTGTATGCCGCCAAGCGCGCGGGCAAGAACCGCTATGCCGAGGCCGCGCCCCGGCTGGCAATCGAATCGACGATCAGCGGGTAGCCACGGTGCGGCTCTGGCGCCGCATGTCGTCGCGCATCAGCATGGTGGTGCGCGCGGTTTGCAGGGTGACGACGTCGGTGCCGGCGGCATTGCGCACCAGCGGACGTGGCAGGTCGGCCCAGCGGCTGCGCGTGAGGCCGGTGGAAATGGCGGCGGACTGGGTCGCAGCGACATCGTCGGTCAGGTGCGCAGACTGGGCGCCGGTGGTGACGATAAGCCCGGTTGCGCCGTTGTCGCTGACGTCGTCGTTGACGGCGCGGCTGTTGCGCGCGCACGGTTCATCGGTGAGCGTGACGCGGCCTTCGGCATCGACGCAGCGGTTCACCTGGGCTTGAGCGCTGCCGGCAACCGCGGCCAGCGCGGCGCACAGCAGGAAGGCGGCGGTGGCGCCCGTGATCGGATGGATGGTATTCATGGCCGCCTCCTGGCGTGTTTTGTAGCGATGCGCCATGATCGCGCGCCATCCGCGTGAAATCTGTACGGAACCACACGCAGGCATGCCTCGGGTACAATAGCACTTCATCCGTAACCCTTTAGCAACGTTGCCTGGCTCGCCCACGGCGCCATGGAACTCGCTCACCATGCCTATGAAATCTTCCCTGCTCGTCACTCCGCTTGCCTTGACCCTGTTATGCGGCAGCGCCGCCGCGATCGATGCCCCGCCACCGTACGGCTGGAGCACCTCGGCCGAACTGGGCGCCATCTCCACTTCCGGCAACACGGTCGGCACTTCGGTGACCGGCAAGATCGATGCCAAGCAAGAGCTGCCCGACTTCAGCAACGAGTACATACTGGCCGGTTATTTCAAGGATGAACAGATCACCAACGAAGACGGCAGCAAGTCGCGCCAGCGCTCGGCGCAGCGCTATTCGGTGTCGGGCAAGACCGCCTACAAGCTGATGGAAGACAACGACCGCCTGTTCGCATTGGCCACCCACGTCAACGATAAATTCGGCGCGTACACCACCTATTCGACCGTCGGCGTCGGTTATGGTACCCGGCTCTATAGCGCGGAAAACCTGACCATCGACGGCGAACTCGGTCCCGGTTACTTCCGCGGCGAACGCTCCACCGGCGAAACCGAAAACGGCATGACGGTGCGCGCCGCCGGCAGCCTGAAATGGCGCCTGAGCGAATCGGCCCTGTTCAGCCAACTGGTCACGGTCGAACGCGGCACCTCGAACACCCACTCCACCGCCGAGACCTCGCTGTCCACCAAGATCAACACCACCATGCAGATGAAGGCGGCGTTCAGCGTGCGCAGCGACACCAGCGTCCCGGACGACAAGAAAAACACCGATACCCAGACCTCCGTCACCCTGGTCTACTCGTTCTGATATTTTGGCCACCATGAATACTGCACGCATTATCGGCACGCCGCTGTCGTCGTCGGCCACCAAGGTCATGTTGCTCGGCTCCGGAGAACTGGGCAAGGAAGTCATCATCGCCCTGCAACGCCTGGGCGTGGAGACGATCGCCGTCGACCGCTACCCCAACGCGCCCGGTCACCAGGTCGCGCACCGCGCTCACGTCATCGACATGACCGACGGCGCCGCGCTGGCGGCATTGATCGAGCGGGAGCAGCCGGACCTGGTGGTGCCCGAGATCGAGGCGATTGCCACCGACACCCTGGCCGCGCTGGAACGCGCCGGCAAGATCACCTGCATCCCTACCGCGCGCGCCGCCCAGCTGACCATGAACCGCGAAGGCATCCGCGTGCTGGCTGCCGAAACCCTGGGCCTGGCCACCTCGCCCTACCGCTTCGCCAGCAGCCTGGCCGAGCTGGAAGCTGCCACCGCGCAGATCGGTTTTCCATGCGTGATCAAGCCGGTGATGTCGTCGTCGGGCAAGGGCCAGTCGAAAATCGACAGCGCCGCCGAGGTGCACGCCGCCTGGGACCATGCCGCCGCCGGCAGCCGGGTCGATGCGGGCCGCGTGATCGTCGAAGGCTTCATCGATTTCGATTACGAGATCACGCTGCTGACGGTGCGCTCTATCGGTAGCGACGGTCAGGTCACCACGCAGTTCTGCGAGCCGATCGGCCACGTCCAGGTGCAGGGCGACTACGTGGAATCGTGGCAGCCGTGCCGCATGCATCCGCTGGCCTTGCAGCGCGCGCAGGACATCGCCGCCAAGGTGACCGGCGACCTCGGTGGCCTGGGCCTGTTCGGCGTGGAGCTGTTCGTGCGTGACGACATGGTGTGGTTCTCGGAAGTGAGCCCGCGTCCGCACGACACCGGCATGGTCACCATGGCCACGCAAACGCAAAGCGAATTCGAGATCCACGCCCGCGCCATCCTCGGCCTGCCGGTCGATGTCTCGCTGCGCGCTCCAGGCGCCTCGGCCGTGATCTACGGCCAGCACGAAGCCCAAGGCATTGCTTTCGAAGGCCTGGCAGATGCGCTGCGGGTGCCGGGCGCGGACGTGCGCCTGTTCGGCAAACCGGAATCGTTCGCACGGCGCCGCATGGGCGTGGCGCTAGCCACCGCTGCCGACACCGATACCGCGCGCGAACGCGCCAAGCTGGCCGCTTCCAAGGTGCGGCCCGTCATCGCCTAAACCTGTCATGTGCGAGGCGCGCAGGCAGCGCCTCGTTCCCTTCCCGAACAGGTTCTCGGTCACATTACATTTGCCGGAACAGGTCTGCGTAGTTCCGGCTCACCACCAGTTGCTCGGTGCGGTCCTTCAGCTGCACCATCAACCTGCCCCGAAAATCGTGACGCGTGCCCGCCACGTGGCGCGCCGCCACGATCACACTGCGATGGATCTGCCAGAATTGCTGCGCATCGAGCTGCTCGCGCAGCTTGCTGATCGGCGTGCGGATCAGGCATTCGCCATCGGCCAGCATCACGCTCGTGTACTTGTCGTTGCTCTGGAAGTACAGCACCTCGTCCACCGCAATCAGGCGTGTTTGCTCACCCTGTGACGCGCGTATCCATTGCAGCGGTGCCGGTGCCGGCGCCGGTGTTGAGAGCGCGGCCGGCCCGCCCAACTGTGCCAGCAAAACCCGCAGCGCGTCCATTGGCGGCGCCGCTGCGACTGGGGTGGCGAGCGCCGCTTTCAGTTTCCCCACTGTTTTCGACAACCGTTCCAGCGACGCCGGCTTGAGCAGGTAGTCGAGCGCCGAGTGCTCGAATGCCTGCACCGCATACTGGTCGTAGGCGGTGACGAACACGATCTGCGGCGGCGCCGGACTGTCGATCAGCCGCGCCGCCACGTCCAGCCCCGTCAGACCGGGCATGCGGATATCGAGGAACACCACGTCGGGCGCCTCGTCGTCTATCAGGCGCAGCGCCTCGAGGCCGTTGGCGGCGCGGCCTACCACGCGCAGCTCCGGCCACACGGCGGCCAGTTGCTGTTCCAGGTAGTCGCGCAGGTGGGCTTCGTCGTCGGCGATCACCGCGCGCGGAGAGTTGTTCATATTGGTAGCGATATGGTTAATGTGATCCTCGTTCAGCGACACGGCAGCGGCAGGACGATGCGTACCACCACGCCACTCGGCTGGTTTTCCAGCAGTTCGACTCTGGCCTCGGCGCCGTACAGGGTGCGCAGGCGTTCGCGCAGGTTGCTCAGCCCCACCCCCCCGCCCGGCTTGGTCGACTGCGTGCCGGACAGCCCGGCGCCGGTATCGGCAACCGTGAGGCACAGGCGGCCATCGGCAACGGCGGCGCCGATGGTAACCTCGCCGCCGTCGACCTGCGGTTCCAGGCCGTGGGCGATGGCGTTTTCCACCACCGGTTGCAGCAGCATTGGCGCGATGGCGATGGCGCGCAGTTCGGCCGGCACGTCGATGCCATAGCGCAGGCGCGGGCCCATGCGCACGGCCAGCACGTCGAGGTAGGCGGCCAGCAGGCGCGCCTCGTCGCCCAGCGTCGACGATTCACTGCGGCTGGTATCGAGGCTCGCGCGCAGGTAATCGATGAAGCGCTCGAGCATGTAGCGCGCCTGGTCCGGCCGGGTGCCGATCAGGCTGACCACGTTGGCCAGCGTGTTGTACAGGAAGTGCGGTTCGATCTGCGCCTGCAAGGCGCGCAGGCGCGCTTCGGCCAGCAGGCGCGCGGTGGCTGCCGCCGTCTCCTTCTGGCGCGCCTCGTCCATCGCGGCCTGGATGCGCCGCTCAGCATTACGCCGCACCACGACCATGAAGCCGGCGATCACCGCCGCGATCAGGGTACATTCGAGCAGTACCACCGGCCGCGCCAGCAAATGCAGCGCCGGGCCGCCGCTGAGCAGCACGTTGGCCAGCGCGATCGCCGCCAGCACGCTGGCCACGCTGAACACCACGTGCAGCGCCACCCTGGGCAGTCCGCGCAGGCGCCGTGGCAAATTGTCGAACCAGCGGTTGAGCAGCACCATGCCGCCATGGATGAACAGCCCGCACAGGTTGGCCACCAGCAGCATGTGCAGGAAGTAGCGCATCACCGGTGGGCCGTCGTCGGAAAACGCGGTGCGCGCGGCGGTCAGCACCGCCGCGATCAGGGTGCTGAAGATGGCCGTGTACAGCGCGTTGCGCCAGCGCGAGGCCGGCCAGCGCCGCAAGCCGGGAATCAGCTCGAGCGGGTGAGCGGATACGATGATGTCGGGATTTTTCATGCCGCCAGAAAGTTACCATGAAAACACACTGGCGCGCGATAGCCGAGCCGCGCCAGCGCCACCGGGCCATCCTGGACGTTGCGTGCATCGAACACGGTCAGCACGGTCTGGCCGCGCCGCGTATCCTGCGCCACACCCACCACGTAGCCGTCCGTCTCCGTCCTGGCCCCGCTGCGCGGCACCAGCACATGTTCCTCGACCTGCCAGCCGGGACCGAAGCGGTAACCATCGACTTTGCCGCTGTCGGTATCGACCAGGTTGACGGAGTCGAGCACCTGCGCCGTGCTGCCCGCACCCACGCCGAGCACCAGCAGCTTGCGGTGGCGGCGCGACACCACCTGCGGCGCCACCCGTGGAAATTCGCTCACGCCAAACAGCCGCGCCTCGCGCGCCTGGCCGCTGGCAAAATCAAGCATGATCTGCACCGCGCTGCTGCGCTGGGCCTCGTACGGGCGCATGTCGCCGCGCATCGGCAGCGCCGGTTCCGGCACGATATCGCCCGCGTGCAGCACGGCGTCGAGCCGGATGCAGTCGCCGTCGTCCCACGCGTTGCCGAGGTGGAAGACCGAGCGCGCCCGCAGCTCGAACACCTGGCGCACGGTGAGCGTGGCCTTGTCCACCACCACCGCGCGCAGCGGCCGTTCGCCGCCCTGCCAGCGCAGCCGCTCGGCCAGGCTGCGGCCCGGGGCGTCCAGTGCATACGGCGGCACCAGGAACACCAGGTGGCGCGCGCTGACCACGAAATCGTGCACCATGTTCAGCTGCGGCACCGGCAGCATGGCGGTACGGGTGACCGCACCGCGCGCGTCGAGCCTATAGATGATCAACCGGTCGGCGCCGGGCAGGTTACCGAAGTTCCACAGGCCGCCGTCCGGATCCTGCTTGGGATGGGCGGAAAACGGCATCGCTTTGAGGTCCGGGCGCCAGGTCTTGATGCCGCGCGTGTCCAGCGTATCGGGATCGAGCTCGGTTGCCGAACCGCCTTCCCACAGCGCATACACGCCGCCGTTGAACGGCAGCAGATTGGTGTTGGCAACGTTGATGGTGTCGTTGCTACGGACCGGGGCGCGGTCGATCTGGGTGCCGAAGGCGCTGTAGAGGAAGCGACCCGCGCGCGTCTCCTGCTCGAATTTCTGGGTGGCGACGAAACGCCCGCGATGGTGGACCTTGCCATCGGCGATCGCCCAGCGCTGGGCAAAGCCGTCGCCGTCGAACCAGTGGTGATAGCGTTCGCCCCCCAGCTCGAACCGGCCGGGGCCGTTACGGTAGAACACCCCTGCCAGGTCTGTCGGCAAGCGTCCGAGCACGGTTGCATCGCCGGCCAGCTCGCCCGCGAAGTCGGCATACGGGAGCAGGCGGGCGTCGCCATCGAGGGCGGCGTGGAAGCTGCGGTACGTGGCGGTATCGGCCAGCGTGGTGGCGGAGACACCGAGAGCGGCGAGACCGGCGCAGCGGGAGAGAAATTGGCGGCGTGCTGGCATGATGAACCTCAGCGCAGGTTGACCGTGGTGGCAAGGCCGGCGGCCGGCAGCGTGAAGCGCGCGGCGTCGAACCCGGGCGCGCCGCCCTGCCCCATGGCATTGTTACTGAAGGCGAAGTCCTCGACCGGCATGCCGACCGGGTTCATGTCCAGCTGATTGTTGGCGTTGGCGTCGTGATACACGACAAACGCGTAGTCGCCGGGCGCCAGGTCCTTGACGTCGATGCGCACGGTGCCGGCGGCGGCCGGCGCCACCAGCGCGCGCACCGGCTTGCGGCGGTAGGTCTCGGCCGAATCGAACAGGGCCACCATCACCCGGCCATCGGCGCTGGCCACGCCTTCGACCGCAATATTGAGGTCTGCGGCATGGACGGACTGCGCGGCGACGGTGATGAACAGGGCTGCGAGATGGTATCGAAAGGACATGTTGTGCTCCATGTGGTGGGTATGACCACACTGTATGGAATGGCCAGGTGTTGCGTGGAACGCTGCGACGAACGGTATCCTGGCGGCGCCAGTTGCACCATGGTGGCGCCGGTTGCAGCGGTACGTTATAGTCATTCCGGAGACGAACCACGAGAGCTGCCATGCCCGCAGTGCCACCCACCGTTACAGCTCGATCAGCCCAATCGGCGCAAGCCGCGGCAGCCCCGAATTCCGATTTCGATCCCCTGCCGCCGCAGGGCCTGGGCCGCAACCACCATCCGGGCGCGGGCGCCCTGCTGCTGCTCACCGCCAGCTACGCGATCGTGGCGGGACTGAGCCTGCAACTGGGCGTCGCCCACACCAACGCCACGCCGCTGTGGCCACCGTCGGGGATGGCGCTGGCGGCTATCATCCTGCTTGGCTATCGCGCCTGGCCCGCCATCATGCTGGGCGCCTTCCTCGCCAACCTGGTCACCTTTTATATCAACGGCCAGCCGCTGTCGGCCACGCTGGTGCTGGTGTCCACCGTGATCGGCGCCGGCAACGCGCTCGAGGCGCTGGCCGGCGCCTGGATGATGCGGCGCTACACCGACGGCGCGCAACCGCTCGGCCAACTGCAAAACGTTTATAAATTCGCCCTGGTGGCCATGCTCATGAGCATGGTCGGCGCCGGCATCGGCGCCAGCGCGCTGGTGGCGGCCGGGCTGGCGCCAGCGGGCGCCTTCGGCACCGTGCTGCTCACCTGGTGGGTGGGCGACACCGCCGGCGTGCTGCTGGTGGCGCCGGCCATCGTGATCTGGCGGCTGCGCCCGCCGCCGGGCTGGCACGAACGCGGCGTGCTGCGGGTGGCGCTGGAGGTGGCGGTGTCGCTGGGCCTGCTGGCGGCGCTCGGCGCGGCGATCTTCATGCGCAGCTATACCGGCGACGATGCGCTGGGCTGGTTGCCGTACCTGTTCGTGCCCTGCGTGGCCTGGGCCGCGCACCGCTACGGCTTGCGCGGCGCCAGCGCCGTGTGCCTGCTGGCGGCCGGCGCCGCCGTGCTGGCCACCGTCAACGGCCAGGGACCGTTCGTGGCCGGCACCCTCAACGACGCCCTGATCGCGCTCGATACCTTCGTGGTGCTGTGCAGCCTGATCGGCATGGTGCTCAGCGCCGACGCGGCCGAGCGCCGGCGCCTGCAAGCAGGCGTGCTGCAGCATAGCGCGGTGCAATGGGCCACGCTGCTGCTGGGTGTGGCGCTGACGGTGCTGGTGTGGCACCTGGTCACGGTGGGCACCGAGCGCCGCGCGCGCGAGCACTTCGAGGCCGACAGCCACGATATTGCCGAGCGCATCATGCGCCGCATCTCGCTCTACGAATCGGGCTTGCGCGCGGCGCAGGCGCTGTTCCAGGCCGAGCAGCAACCGAGCCGCGAACAATGGCGCGGTTTTGCCGCCGGCATGGACTTGCAGCGCAATTTCCCAGGCGTGATGGGCCTTGGTTACGGCGCCTTTATCCGCAAGGGCCAGCGCGCCGCGCTCGAGGCGCAGGTGGCGCATGAAGGTTATCCTGATTTCCGCGTCTGGTCGCGCGAAGGCGTGGCCGATCTGGGCATGTACGTGCCGGTGTACTACCTCGAGCCGTTCACCGGCCGCAATGTGATCGCTTTTGGCTACGACATGCTGTCCGAGCCGGTACGCCGCGTGGCCCTGCTCAATGCCGGCCGCAACGGCCAACCCGCCCTCACCGACCGCGTGGTGCTGATCCAGGATGCCCAAGGCGGCGGCCAGCCGGGCTTTTTGATGTACTTCCCCGTGTACCGGCGCCAGGCCGGCCTGCGCCCCGATGCCACGCCGGAGCAGCGCATGGCGGCGCTGCAGGGCTTTGCCTACAGCCCGATCCGGGCGGCAGACCTGATGGCGGGACTGATGGGCACCGGCGTGCATGATATCGGGCTCGAAGTGTTCGACGGCGACAGCACCGCACCGGGGCAGCGCCTGTACGCCAGCGCCCCCGACCGCAGTGCGGCCGACCAGTTGCAGTATCCGAACCCCTACCAGGACGTACAGACGCTCGATTTGCTGCAACACCGCTGGACCTTGCGCTTTACCTCGCTGCCGGCCTTCGAGCGCGCCATCGACCGCCAGAAGTCGCACATCGTGCTGCTGGCCGGGATGATCATCAGCCTGCTGTTCTTCGGCGTGGTGCGCGCGCTCACTGCGCGCCACCTGTATGCCACCGGCCTGGCGCGCCAGATGACGGCCGCGCTGCGCGAATCGCAGCAGTCACTGATCGTGGCCCGCGACCAGGCCGAAGCGGCAAGCCGCGCCAAAACCGAATTCGTCGCCAACATGAGCCACGAGATCCGCACGCCGCTCAATGCCGTGCTGGGCATGGCCCACTTGCTGGACCAGACCGCGCTGGCGCCGCCGCAGCGCCAGTATGTGAGCATGATACGGTCGTCGGGCAGCTCGCTGCTGGCCATCCTCAACGACGTGCTGGATTTTTCCAAGATCGAGGCAGGCCGCATGGAGCTCGAACCGTCCCCGTTCGCATTGGCGCAGGTGCTCGAAGCGGTGGCCACCATCATGAGCGTAAACGCCGGCGAGAAAAACCTGCACCTGGCCATCGACGTCGATGCCGGCGTGCCGGCGCAGCTGGTCGGCGACAGCCACCGCCTGCAGCAAATCCTGGTCAACCTGCTGGGCAATGCGATCAAGTTCACCGAGCAGGGTTCGGTGGTGCTGCTGGTGGAAGCGCTGCCCGCCGCGCCGCAACACGGCGGTCCCGTATCGCTGCGCTTCACCGTGCGCGACACCGGCATCGGCATCGCGCCCGAACGCCTGGCGCAGTTGTTCGCGCCGTTTGCACAGGCCGATGCATCGACGACGCGCCGCTTTGGCGGCACCGGCCTGGGCCTGACCATTTCACGGCGCCTGGCGGACCTGATGGGCGGCGCCATCGATGTGCGCAGCACCCCTGGCGCCGGCAGCGATTTCGTCCTGACTGTGCCATTGCAGCGCGCGGCCGATGCAGAAGAACCCGGCGCGGCCCGCGCCGGCAACCAGCAAGCGCTGCACCTGCTGCTGATCGGCGACCTGGGACCGGGCGCCGGCTACCTGGGACGCACGGTGGCGTCCTGTGGCTGGACGTCCACGCCGGCCGCCGGTGGCGACCATGCCCTCGACTTGCTTGGCGATCCGGCGCAGCACTACGATGCCGTGCTGCTGGACTGGAATATGCCGGGCCTGTGCGGCCGCGCCATCCTGCGCCAGCTGCGTGACGACGCCCGGCTGGGCGGTCGCCCGGTGATCGTGATGGTCAACGCCTACGAGCAGGGCCGCCTGCTGCTGGTGGAAAGCGAACAGAGCGCCGACGGCGTGCTATTAAAACCGGTGACCGCCGCGCGATTGCATGAAGCGCTCAAAGCGGCGCTGAAGGAAGCGCCGCACCACCACGCCTACGCCGTGAATGAATCGCTTCCGGCAGCGCCGGTGCCGCAGGAGCCCCCCGAGCAGATACGCCTGGACGGCGCGCACCTGCTGCTGGTCGAGGACAACCCGGTCAACCAGCTGGTCGCCCGCAGCATGCTCGAATACGCAGGCGCGCACATCACCGCCGTGGACAATGGCCGCGCCGCCATCGACGCGCTACGGGACAGCGTCAACGGCGGCAACCAGCACTACGACCTGGTGCTGATGGATGTACAGATGCCGGAGATGGACGGCTTTACCGCCACCGGCTTGATTCGCACCGAACTCGGTTTGACGCTGCCGGTGCTGGCCATGACCGCTGGCGTGATGGAATCCGAGCGCGAACAGTGCATCGCCTCGGGGATGAACGACTTCATTGCCAAGCCGATCGATGTCGAACAGATGCTGGCGGTTATACGGCGCCATTTGCAGCACGACCGGCAGGCAACAACACCGCCGCGCGCCTGAGCGCGGGCCGCGCCTTCGCTGCTGCCACCACGACCGTGGTGTCCTCGGCGGCGGCGCCGTCGATGCGGAACGAACCGACCAGCGCAGCCAGGTCGCGCGCCTGCGCCTGCATGGCGTCGGCGGCAGCTGCCGCTTCCTCCACCAGCGCGGCGTTCTGCTGGGTCACACCGTCCATTTCGCCGATCGCCCGGCCCACTTGCTCGATGCCTGCTTCCTGCTCGCCGCTGGCGGTACTGATGGCGCCGATGATCACGGTCACCTGCTCCACGCTCGCAACGATATCGTCCATGGTGGCTCCGGCCGCCTGGGCTTGCGCACTGCCGCTGGCGATGCGCTCGGTCGAGGCGGTGATCAGCTTCTTGATTTCGCGCGCGGCATCGGCCGAGCGTTGTGCCAGCGACCGTACTTCGGAAGCCACGACCGCGAAGCCGCGTCCCTGCTCGCCGGCGCGCGCCGCTTCCACCGCTGCATTCAGCGCCAGGATATTGGTCTGGAAGGCGATGCCGTCGATCACGCCGGTGATGTCCGAAATCTTGCGGGCATCGTCGTTGATGCCGGCCATGGTGTTGACCATGTCGCGCACCGCGTGGCCGCCCTTGCCAGCCACGCCGGACGCCGACACCGCCAGGGTATTGGCCTGGCGCGCGTTGCTGCTGTTTTGCTTCACGGCCGTGGTCAGTTCCACCATCGCCGACGCGGTTTCCTGCAGGGCGCCGGCCTGGTGCTCGGTGCGGCGCGACAGGTCGAGGTTGCCGTTGGCGATCTCGCGCGAGGCGGCATCGATGGCAACGGCGCCGTCGCGCACGCGGCCCACGGTATCGGCCAGGCGCGCCGTCATGTGGCTCAATGCGTCGAACAACTGGCCGATTTCATCGCGGCGGCCATGATTGATGACTGCATGCAGTTCGCCGGCGGCCACCTGCTCGGCCAGCGCTACCGCCTGCGTGAGCGGCTGCACCACGCTGCGGGTCAGCATCCAGGCCAGCACGATGCCCGCCGCCAGCGCTGCCGCGCCGAGCGCTGCCAGCAGCACGCGGCTGTTGCGGAACTGCTGGTCGGACGCCGCCGCCAGCGCGGTCGCCTCCTGCGTCTGCCAGGTGAGCAACTGGTCGAGCGCGCCCGTGTACTGCTTGAAGGTGGCGCCCAGGCGGGTGTCGAGCAGGCTCTCGACGTCCTGGATGCGGCCCATGTCCTTGAACTTGAACAGGTCAGCGCGCAGCGCCATGTACACCGCCTTTTTTGCCGCCACGGCCTGCAGCAGCGCCGCCTCCGCCGCTTCGGTCGGCAGGGCCGCCAGCTTGCGCTCCGTGGCCTCGGCCTGGCGGTCGCCGGCCACCAGCTGCGCCATGAACAGGTCCGATACTTCCAGGCTGTCGCTGCGGGCCACGGAAATCGCCCGCAGACCATTGAGTTCGGCCGCGCCCAGCAGCTCGGAAGTGAGTTGTTCGCGCGCCAGCTTGTCGTGCACCAGGTTGGCAGTGGTGTCATTGGCCGATTGCAGGCGCCACAACGAGACTGCCGACATGCATGCCATCAGCAGCAGCAGCGCCGCGAACGATGCTACCACGCGCATGCCGGTATTGAGTTGGGAGAGTTTCAGCAAGGTCATATTAATTCCACAAGGTAAGCAATGTTGTCACGATGACAGCAATGATACCTTGTGAATGTGACGCGCCGATGACGGGCCTATGCAGAAAGTGAGATTAGTTC
The DNA here is from genome assembly GCF_034479515.1 of Duganella zoogloeoides. NCBI lineage: Bacteria > Pseudomonadati > Pseudomonadota > Betaproteobacteria > Burkholderiales > Oxalobacteraceae > Duganella > Duganella zoogloeoides. The sequence goes on along the minus strand of NZ_CP140152.1, from coordinate 2,747,438 downwards.
ACTGGAGTCAATAATCGGTTGCCGGCGAAATGCGCCAGCAGGTTATCGACCACCAGCTGTCCCATGGCGTGGCGGGTCTCCACGGTCAGGCTGCCCACGTGCGGCGTGAGCACAGCGTTGTGGACTTCACGCAACGCCGGCAGCACGCGCGGTTCATCGGCGAACACATCGAGCGCGGCCATGCCCAGCGTGCCGTCGCGCAGCGCGTCCACCAGCGCCGCTTCATCCACCAGGGCGCCGCGCGAGATGTTCACCAGCGTGCCCTCCGCGCCCAGCGCGGCCATCACCTCGGCGTTGATGGCGTGGCGCGTGGCCGGCGTGCCGGGAGCGCACACCACCAGGTAGTCGCTGGCGCGCGCCAGGTCGAGCAGCGAGTCCGCGCGCGGCGTCGCCACGCCATCGATGGCGCGTGGCTGGAAGTACTGGACGTTCATGCCGAACGCCTCGGCGCGGGCGGCCACCGCCTGGCCGATGCGGCCGAACCCGAACACGCCGCAGGTCTTGCCGCGCAAGGCGCGCGTGGGTTTGAGCGCCACGCCGGCCTCCCATTCGCCAGCGCGCACGTAGCGGTCCAGCGCCGGCAGGCGGCGCGCCGCGGCCAGCAGCAGGGTCAGCGCGTGGTCGGCCACGTCGTCGGTCAGCACGTCCGGGGTGTTGGTCACGGCCAGGCCACGGGCGCGGGTGAGGTCGAGCGGGATGGCGTCGAGGCCGATGCCGTTGATGGCCACCATTTCCAGCTTGGGCAACTGGTCGAGCAGCGCCTGATCGACGCCGATGGCGGCGGTAGTGAGCACGGCGCGCACGCCCGGCGCCACCGACGCGATATACGCGGCGCGCCCGTCCTGCGGCTGGCGCCATACGTGGTGGCAGTGGAAATGCTGGTCGAGTTGCTCCATCACGGAGGCGGACGGGCTGGCGGCAAGTACCAAGACTTCAGGTTTCATCAGGATTCCATGTGTTGTAAAGACTGGTAGCAATTGTACTGGGCAGCCGCAATGGACGCTGGTACTCGTGGACTTTCCGCAGGGTATTCCGTATGCTCTTAGCAATAGATTTGCCTGACGAGGAGTGCATTCTCACTTGAATATTCCGCCCGGATTGCCGCAAGTCACCCACGCCGCGTGGCGCCGGCTGCTGGCGCTCGTCCTCGAGCTGGCGACCTGGGCGGCCCTGGCCGCCGCGCCGGCGCACGCCGGCCAGGAGCGCTGGGACAACCTGGCCACACCGCTGTTCGAGCACCTGGGTCTCGACCAGGGCCTGCCCAATCCGGTCGCCACGGCATTGGCGCAGGATGGCGATGGCTATATCTGGGTGGGCACCCAGGCCGGTTTGGCGCGCTGGAACGGCTACCGCTTCCGCAGCTTTGTCCACGAAGCCTCCGATCTCGGTTCGCTGCCAGGCGACTTCATCCAGGCGCTGCACACCGACCCGGGCGGCCGCCTGTGGGTAGGTACCGCCAACGCCGGGCTGACGATGTTCGACCAGCGTACCGAAAAATTCGTGCGTCCCACCGACGAACTGAGCCACGGGGCCATCAACGCCATCGCCAGCGACAGCCAGGGCCGGCTGTGGGTCGGCACGCCCACCGCGCTCAAGTTGTACAACGTGGCCGAGGGCACGGTGCGCAGCTACACCCGCGACAACGCCCCCGGCCTGCCCGCCAGCGATATCCGCGCGCTGATGGTGGACCGGACCGGCACGCTGTGGATCGGCACCGCCAGCGGCCTGGCGCGCCTGCGTCCCGGCGGCGCCATCGTGCAGGTGCCGGTGGCAGTAGGCGGTCTCGGCGAATGGCAGGATGCGGTGCTGGCGCTCGGTGAAAACCGCCAGGGACAAATCGCTTTCGGCACCATGAGAAGCGGGATCGGCGTGGTCGGGCCGCAGGGCGAAAGCGCGATACTGGTCAAGCCCGGCGGCGTGTCCGACCTCGACGCGAACATGGTGCCGGGCATCGTCGAAATCGCCCCCGGTCGCTGGTGGGCCACCACCAACGGCAACGGCATTGTTGAATACCGCACCGACCATCGCGCCAGCACCCGCATCCTGCACCAGCCGGCGGTCCAGGCCAGCCTGAGCCACGACCGCAGCGCCGCTATCCTGCGCGACCGCAGCGGCATGATCTGGGTCGCCACCGAGCGCGGGGTGGACAGCTACGACCCGCACACGGAGGCGATCGATTCGGTGTTCGGCGCCGAGGGCCAGCTCGAAGCCGGCATCACCGCGCTGCTCAACGATGTCCACAACGACGTCTGGATTGCGCTGGGCGACCGCGGCCTCGACCTGGTGGACCCGAGCGGCAATCGCCGTGCCCTGCTGCGGCCCAACCCGCACCAGCCCGATGCCGCCCTGCCCAACCGCATGATCCTGGCGCTGGCCGAGGCCACCCCCGGCGAAGCCTGGATCGGCACTCGGGCGGGGCTCTACCTCACCAGCGAACATGGCAGCCAAGTGCGGCGGGTGGCGCTGCCCCAGGATAATCCGTACCCGGGCATCAGGGCCATCCTGCCGCAGGACGGCAAGCTGTGGCTGGGCACCTTCGACGGCTTGCTGCGCTACGACAGCGCCACCGGCATCGTCCGGCGCCAGGTACGAGGCGCGCCCGAGCACGGCGGATTGACCGACAACCGTATCAACGCCATGGTGATCGACGCCCATGGATCGCTCTGGATTGCCACCGGCAACGGTTTGAACCGGCTCGATCCGGAGACCGGCGTAGTGGAGCAGATCACGGCCGCGCCCAACATCTCGACCGAACTGTCGGCAGCGGACGTCACCGCACTGGTCTTCGACGCCCGGGGCCGGCTATGGGTAGGCACCCAGGGCGGCGGCATCTGCGTGCTGACGGGCCGCGATGCACGCGGCAAACCGGTCTTCGAGCGCATGGCGCCGACGGCCGGGCTGCCCGGCATGGCCACGAGTGCCATCATGAGCCTGCAAGCCGATCCGGCCGGCCGTATCTGGGCCGCCACCGGCGACAGCATCGTCGTCATCGACGCCAACACCTTCAAGGCCCACGCCATCACGCGCGCGGACGGTCTGGCCTTTCGTACCTTTTACCTGGGCGCCAGCGCGGTCACCTCCGACCGCGACCTGATCTTTGGCGCCACCACCGGCATGGCAGTGATCTATCCCGATCAGCTGGCCGACTGGAACCACCGGCCGCCGGTAGTGATCAGCGCGGTGCGCATCGACCAGCGACAGCTCACCGCCGCCCAGCTCAATGGCGACGGCGGGCCGGCCATCAGCCTGCGCGCCGACAGCCAGGGCTTCGACGTGGAACTGGCGGCGCTCGATTACTCGGCGCCGCAGCGCAACCGCTATGCCTACATGCTTGAGGGTTTCGACCGCGCCTGGATCGAGGTCGATGCCAGCCGCCGCATCGCCAGCTATACCCACCTGCCGGCCGGCGATTACGTGCTGCGCATGCGCGGCAGCAACCGCGAAGGCGCGTGGACCACGGAGGAGCTGGCGATGCAGGTCAAGGTGCTGCCGCCGTGGCACCAGACCTGGTGGGCATGGCTGGCCTACGGCCTGGCGTGCTGTCTGCTGGCCTGGGGCATGGTGCGCTGGCGCCTGCGCCAGTTGCAGCTCAAGGGCGAGGATTTGCAGGCGCTCGTGTATTCGCGCACCCAGCACCTGGAAAAGCTCAACGCCATCGTCCGCTCGATCAACGAGCAGCTCGATTTCGACGCCCTGCTGCACACCATCTTGCAGGAATCGACCGCCGTCCACGGCGTCGATTCGGCGCTGGCTCTGGTGCGCGAGGATGGCAGCGACATGCTGGGCCTGCGCGCCGCGTGGGGCCGCATCGACGTTGCCGACGACGCCTACCGCATCGACCTGCGCCAGGCCGAGTTGCGCTACGCGCCGGCCGGCTGCGAGATTGCGCCGGACATTTTCAAGATTCACCATGACCACGCGCTGCCCGGCGACGTGCATGCGCTGCTGTCGGTGCGGGTGGTGATCGACGGCCAGGTCGAGGGTTACCTGATCTTCGAAAACTTCCAGTACCAGGTTTCGTTCAATGACAGCGACATCGACCTGCTCAAGGCGCTCAAGGAGCCGTTCGTCTCGGCCTACCAGAAGGCGCGCGCACTGCGCGCCATCGAACGCGCGCGTCTGAACGCCGAAGCGGCCACCCGCGCCAAGAGCGAATTCCTGGCCAATATCAGCCACGAGATCCGCACGCCGATGAACGCCATCCTCGGCTTCGCCGGCTTGGGCACGCACCTCGATATCGGCTCGCAGCCGCTCGATTACTTCCGCAAGATCGGCCGCGCGGGCCAGAGCCTGCTCGAGATCATCAACGACGTGCTCGATTTTTCCAAGATCGAATCGGGCAAGCTGGAACTGGAAGCGCTGCCGTTCGACCTGCTCGACACGCTCAACCAGCTGGCCGACCTGTTTTCCTGGCGGGCATCCGAACGGGGACTGGAACTGGTGATCTGGGCTACACCCGAGGTACCGTCGAACCTGCTGGGCGACCCGCTGCGCCTGTCGCAGATCCTGGTCAACCTGGTGGGCAACGCCCTGAAGTTCACCGCCAGCGGCCAGATCGAAGTGCGGGTGGAGGTGGCAACCCCGGTGCCGGACCAGCCGGTACTGCCCGGCATGGTGGCGCTGCGCTTCGCGGTCGAGGACAGCGGGCTCGGTATCAGCCCCGAGCAGCAGGCGCGCCTGTTCCAGGCTTTCTCGCAGGCCGACGCCAGCACCACGCGCCTGTACGGCGGCACCGGGCTGGGGCTGGCGATCTCGCAGCAGCTGGTACGCAAGATGGGCGGCGTGATCACGGTCGACAGCGAACCGAACGTGGGCAGCAGTTTCGGTTTCACGGTGCAGATGCAAGTGGCGGCGGCCCAGGGCCAGCGCCAGGCGCCGGTGCCCGAGGCGGCGCTGGGCAAGCGCGTGCTGATCGTGGACGACAACAACTCCGTGCGGCACAAGCTCAGGGTGCAGCTGACGGCATGGGGCCTGAAGCCGGCGGCGGTGGCGTCGGGCGCCGCAGCGGTGGCGGCAATGCAGCTGAACCAGTACGACATGCTGCTGATCGACGCCGAGATGCCCGATATCGACGGCATCGAAACCCTGCAACGGATTGCCGAAGACGGCGAACTGGCGGCCGTGCCGCCGGTGCTGATGGTGAGCGCCTACGCACGCGAGCATCGCTTCCGGGGCGCAGAACTGCTGCGCACCACGCCCTTCATCGACAAGCCTGTCAACCCGTACTTGCTGCGCAGCGCAGTGCTGATGGCGCTGGGGCTCGAAGCTGGCCAGGGGGCGGTAAAACTGGCGCCGCCGCCCTCGTTCGCGGTGCAGCGCATCCGTGGCGCGCACGTGCTGGTGGTGGACGACAACAATATCAACCTGCAGGTGGCCAGCGAAATTTTGCAGCGCGCAGGCGTGCGGTCGGACCTGGCGTCGAGCGGCGACGAAGCCGTGCGCATGCTCAACGACCGCAAATACGATGCCGTGCTGATGGACATCCAGATGCCCGACATGGACGGCTACCAGGCCACCGCCCTGATCCGCGCCGACGAACGCCATGCCAGCCTGCCGATCATCGCCATGACCGCGCACGCGGTGGCCGGCTACCGCGAGCGGTGCCTGAACATGGACATGAACGATTACGTGACCAAGCCGATCAACCCGGAAACGCTGTACACGGTGCTGGCAGCCTGGGTGGCGCCCGACCCTGCCAGCGCGGCGGCACTGACGGCACCGGCGCTGTTGACGCAGGCGCTGCCGCCCGCGCCAACGCCGGTGCCTGCCATCGCACAATCCTTGCAGGCATCGCAGGCGCTGCAAGCACCCGCGCCGCCGGCGCCATCGATGCCCGGCATCGACATGACAGCCGCCCTCGAGCGCCTGGGCGGCAACGCCGCCCTGCTCAAACGCCTGCTGGCGATGTTCGCCAAGGACTTCGAACCATCGCAACGCCTGATCCGGGCAGCTGTGGACGCGGGCCGCTGGCTCGATGCCGCCGACCTGGTCCACAAGGTGCGTGGCGCAGCCGGCAACATCTCTGCCACCGAACTATACGAATCGGCCACCGCGCTGGAAGACCGCCTGCGCGCCCAGCACGAAGACCTGCAAGGCTTGCTGGCCGCCTTCAACCATGCTCTTGGCATCGTCATGCAAAGCGCGCGGGCCGACGCCGCCTGAGCGGATCAGGTCATTTGACGCGCTGTTTTTCCAGCTTGCGGGCCAGCGTGCGGCGGTGCATGCCGAGGCGGCGGGCCGCTTCGGAGATATTGAAGTCGGTCTCCGCCAGCACCGTGTGGATGTGCTCCCACTCCAGGGTTTTGACCGACGTGGTGCGGTTGGTGACTTCCACTTCGGCGGTGCCGGCCACGTGTTCGAACGCGGCCTCGATGTCGTCGGTGTTCGACGGCTTGGCCAGGTACTGGCAGGCGCCCAGCTTGATCGCTTCCACTGCCGTGTTGATGCTGGCGAACCCGGTCAGCACCACGATCAGCATGTCGGGATCGTGCTGGTGCAACATCTGCACGCACGCCAGGCCGGACGAATTGCCCTTGAGTTTCAAATCCACCACGGCGTAGCCGGGCGAATTGTCCATCAAGGCCGCGCTGGCCTCGTCGACATTCTCGGCCAGTAATACCCGGTAGCCGCGCCGCTCGAACGAGCGGCCCAGCGTACGGGCAAAGGCGGCGTCATCTTCGACCAGCAGAAGTACGCGTTGATCCGATACGTGTTGATCGGCGACGGGTTCAGTAATCATGTGCTTGTTCCGGTTGTATGGCGATGGCCGACAGCGGCAGGTGGACCCGCACCACCGCCCCGCCCTCTTCACGATTGCTGGCGGCCACGGTGCCGCCCAGCGTGCGCGCCACGTTCACCACCAGGAACAGTCCGAGTCCACCGCCCGGCCGTCCTTTGCTTGAATTATACGGCTTGCCGAATTGCGCCAGGATCGCCTCGGCAAAACCGGGGCCGGCGTCGGTCACCGTCAGTACCAGCGCATTTGCCTCGATCACCGCGTCGAGCCGCAGCCAGCGCGGCGACGCTTCGAGTGCGTTGTCGAGCAGGTTACTGATCATCTGCTTGACCGTGGAGTCGGCCACGACCGGCAAGTCCACCTCGACGCGGTTGTCGAACTCGAATTGCTGTACCGGCCGGCCGATGCGCCATTCGGCCGTCACGTCGTACAGGAAATCGTCGAGCGTGGTCGCTTCCGACGATTCACCGCGCGTTTCGCCGGCCGACAGCAGGATGCCGCTGACGATGGCCTTGCAACGCTGGAGCTGGGTCTGCATTTCGCCGATCTCTTCGAGCAGTTCCGGGTTGCCCTTGAACTCGGGCATACGCTTCCAGTCGCCGAGGATGACGGCCAGCGTGGCCAGCGGCGTGCCGAGTTCGTGCGCTGCGCCCGATGCAAGCAAGCCCATGCGTACGATATGTTCTTCTTCGGCCGCGCGCTGGCGCAGGTCAGCCAGCTTGCTGGCCGTGGTGCGCATATTGCGCATGATGCGGTTCACGAACACCACCAGCAACGCGGCGTCGATGATGAAGCACAACAGCATGCCCTGCACGTACAGGCTCATGATGCCGCGCTCCTGGTCCAGCGGCAGGCGCAGCGGCTCCGAGAACAGCGCCAGGCCGGCGATGCAAAAACCGGTAACGCCGGCAATGGTCCAGGTGGACCAGGTTTCCAGCAGCACCGCGCCTAAAATTACGTGCAGCAGGTACAGGAACACGAACGGATTGGTGGCGCCGCCGGACAGGTACAGCTGCGCCGTCAGGCTGGCCACATCGACCGTCAACGCCAGCAGCAGCTCGCTGTTGGACACCACCTGGTTTTCCTGCCAGCGCAAGGTGCTGGCGATATTGAAGGCGATCAGGCACGCCAGTACGTTGAGCATGGCCGGCATCGGCAACTGCACGTCGAGCAGCATCGAGGCAATCGCGATCGTTGCCACCTGGCCGACCACGGCGATCCAGCGCAGCTGGATCAGCTGCTGCATGTTCTTGTGGCCGGCCGCGTGGGTGATCGAGTTGGCTGCCGCCAGCGGCTCGATCACCGGCAGCGGCCTGCTGCCATGGTCGAACGGGTTCTTGTTAGCTTTCGCCATTCACGCCTTCTTGTTTACTCCTGCGGGCATCGCGCACCACCCACACGGCAGCGGCCACCACCATCAGCGCCAGGCCATACCAGGTCAGCGCGTATACCAGGTGATTGTTGACGAACGATACCACCGTCAGGCCGCCCACAGGCACGGCGGTTTCTCCCGGTACCGGCAAATTGGCGGCCGCAGCGGAGGCTGCGTCGGCGTCGATAAAGTATGGCGCCACGGCCGGCAAGCCGCGCGCCTCGGCAATCGCCTTGGTGTCGCGCGTGTACCAATAATTGCGCGCCGGTTCGTTCTTGCGCAGCGAACTGGCAATCTCGCTCAGGCGCAGCAGGCCCGATACCGTGCTTGGCGCCGGTGCCGACTCGGCCAGCGTGCCGCAGGCATCGGCTTGCACTTTCGGTGGCGCCGGTTGCGCGCGCCAGCCGCCCGCGCCTGCCGGCACGAAGCCGCGATTGACCATGACAATGCCGCCATCGGCCGTGCACAGGGGCGTCAGCACCCAATAGCCGATGCCGCGGTCGAGCGAGGCCAGGGTCAAGGTGTCGGCGCCCGGCAGGTACGTGCCGGTGATGCGCACGTGGCGATACTCGTCGGTCTCGGCGCTGACCAGCGGCCACTGGGCCACGGTCGGTGCGTCGATCGCAGGCGCGTGCACGCGCTGGTCCACCCGTTCGATCAGGGCCAGCTTCCATTGCAGTCGATAGACTTGCCAGGTTCCCAAAGCAAAAAACCCTGCAAACATCAACCCGGCCAGAATGGCCAGGCTGATGCGCAGGGTGCGGGAACGCTGGCGCTGTTCAGCGCCGCCCGTCATTTCATCTCATGCATGTTGTGCACGTCGTCACCCATCGAAGGCATCATGTTGATGTTCATGTGGTACATGACCCAGATCGAACCGGCCATCACGATGATCAACAGGATCAGGGTAAACAGCGTGGACAGCAAGGTCCAGCCGCCTTCGTTTTTGCCGTTCATGTGCAGGAAGTAGATCATGTGAACGACCACCTGGACGGCGGCGAAGCCGAGGATGACGAAGGCGGTGGTGCTCGACTTGTCGAACACCTTGGCCATCACCAGCCAGAACGGAATCGCGGTCAGGATCACGGACAGCACGAAGCCGATCGCGTATTCCTTCATCGTGCCATGGTTGCCATCGTCCTGCTCGTGATGACCATGGTCGTCGTGGCCGTGGTGGTCGTGACCACCGTGATTAATTGGCGCGCTCAAGGCAGAACTCCCATCAGGTAAACAAAGGTAAACACACCGATCCAGATCACGTCCAGGAAGTGCCAGAACATCGACAGGCACATCAGGCGACGACGATTTTCAACGGTCAGGCCGTGCTTTTTCACCTGGAAGATCAGGGTGACCAGCCAGATGATACCGAACGTCACGTGCAGGCCGTGGGTACCGACCAGTGCGAAGAACGAGCTCAGGAACGCGCTGCGCTGCGGACCGGCACCCAGGTGGATCAGGTGCATGAACTCTTCGATTTCGAGGAACAGGAAGGCCAGGCCGAACAGGCCGGTCACGATCAGCCAGCCGATCACCGCGCCAACCTTGCGGCGCTGGGCGGCGATCATGGCGAAGCCGTACGTGATCGACGACAGCAGCAGGAACGCGGTGTTCAGCGCGATCGTGCCCAGTTCGAACAGCTCGGCGCCGGTCGGGCCGCCAGCATAGTTGCGGCCCAGCACAGCGTAAGTGGCGAACAGGCCGGCGAACAGCAGGCAGTCGCTCATCAGGTACAACCAGAAGCCCAGCAAGGTGCTGTTCTCCGGGTGGTGGTCGCGCGTCCAGTAACGCGCGCTTGGGTCGGCGCTCGCGGCGCCGTTAGCGGTAATTTCAGACATGACGTTCCAGCAGACGAGTATGGGCTTCTTCGGTACGAACTACTTCTTCCGCAGGGATGTAGTAGTCGCGCTTGTAGTTGAACGTGTGGACGACGATCGCAACCATCATGGCCACGAAGCTCAGGCCGGCCAACAGCCACATGTGCCAGATCAGGCCAAAGCCAAGCACGAAGCTGATGGCGGCGATGATGAAGCCCATCTCCGTGTTCTTCGGCATGTGGATGGCCACGAAACCGCTCTTCGGACGCTGATAGTTGTTTTCTTTCATATCAGCCCAGCTGTCGCTGTCGTGCACGACTGGCGTGAATGCGAAGTTGTAGTCTGGCGGTGGCGACGAGGTCGCCCACTCCAGGGTACGGCCGCCCCATGGGTCGCCGGTCACGTCGCGCAGTTTTTCGCGGTTCATGAAGCTGACGAACAGCTGAATCAGGAAGGCGCCGATACCGGCTGCGATGATCAAGGCGCCAATGGCGGCGATGATGAACCATTTTTGCAGCGAAGGGTCGTCGAAGTGGTTCATGCGGCGGGTAACGCCCATGAAGCCCATCACGTACAGCGGCGTGAACGCCACCCAGAAACCGACCAGCCAGCACCAGAACGATACCTTGCCCCAGAACTCGTCGAGTTTGTAGCCGAACGCTTTCGGGAACCAGAAGTTGATACCTGCGAACAGACCAAACACCACGCCGCCGATAATCACGTTGTGGAAGTGGGCGATCAGGAACAGCGAGTTGTGCAGCACGAAGTCGGCTGGCGGAACCGCCAGCATCACGCCGGTCATACCGCCGATAACGAAGGTCAGCATGAAGCCGATGGTCCACAGCATGGGGACTTCAAAGCGGATGCGGCCCTTGTACATCGTAAACAGCCAGTTGAAGATCTTCGCGCCCGTCGGGATCGAGATAATCATCGTGGTGATACCGAAGAACGAGTTGACGCTGGCGCCCGAACCCATGGTGAAGAAGTGGTGCAGCCATACCAGGTACGACAGGATGGTGATCACGACGGTGGCGTACACCATCGAGGTGTAACCGAACAGGCGCTTGCCCGAGAAGGTCGAGACGATTTCCGAGAACACGCCGAATACCGGCAGGATCAGGATGTACACCTCCGGGTGGCCCCAGATCCAGATCAGGTTCACGTACAACATCGGGTTACCGCCGAGTTCGTTCGTGAAGAAGTTGGTGCCGACGGTACGGTCCAGCGACAGCAGCGCCAGGGTCACGGTCAGGATCGGGAACGATGCAACGATCAGTGCATTGGTGCACAGCGAGGTCCAGGTGAATACCGGCATTTTCATCAAGTCCATGCCTGGCGCGCGCATCTTGACGATGGTCGCGATCAGGTTGACGCCGGACAGTGTGGTACCCACCCCGGCCACCTGCAACGACCAGATATAGTAATCGACCCCCACATCAGGACTTGCCAGCACGCCCGACAGTGGCGGGAACGCCAGCCAGCCGGTCTTGGCGAATTCACCGATGAACAGCGACGCCATGGTCAGCATCGCGCCGAAGGTGGTCATCCAGAACGAGAAGTTGTTCAGGAACGGGAATGCCACGTCGCGCGCGCCGATTTGCAGCGGCACCACGTAGTTCATCAGGCCGGTTACCAGGGGCATGGCGACGAAGAAAATCATGATCGTGCCGTGGGCAGTAAACACCTGGTCGAAGTGGTGCGGTGGCAGGAAGCCGGGATTGTCGCCAAAGGCCATGGCCTGTTGCGCACGCATCATGATGGCGTCGGCAAAGCCGCGCAGCAGCATGATAATACCGAGCACCATGTACATGATGCCGATGCGTTTGTGGTCGATACTGGTAATCCAGTTGCGCCACAGGGTGCCCCACAGTTGGAATTTGAACATGAGGGCCAGGAACAGTATGCCGCCCAGCGCCACGCCCGCGAAGGTGCCGATCAGAATAGGCTCGTGGAGCGGGATGGCCGCCCACGACAACTTACCCATGATCAACGAAGTTGATGTATTCAGGTTGGTATCAGACATGGTCATTCTTTACGGATAGTTGGTGCGGCAACCGCAGCGGTAGCAACGTCGGTTTCGCAAACTTCTGCTTCCAGTTGCTTGGCGACGGCAGCGGCTTTGACGCGCTTGGAATCGCTATGCATCTGCTCGTTCATGCACACGGCGCCATCGGCAACGCAACGGTTGACGACGCGGTCGAACAGGCCCTGCTCCACGGAGGCGAAGTGCATGATCGGGTGCTTGATGGTCGGCTTGTCCAGGGCGATGAATTCAGCGCGGTTCAGCTCACCACCACCGGAGGCCTTGGCCTTGGCGACCCAGGCGTCGAAGTCGGCTTGCGTCACGCCGTGGTACTTGAAGCGCATCTGCGAGAAGCCGGCGCCGCTGTAGTTGGCCGAGAAGCCGTCGTACACGCCCACCTTGTTCATCACTGCGTTCAGTTCCGTTTGCATCGAAGGCATGGTGTAGATCATGCCGGCCAGTGCAGGAATATAGAACGCGTTCATCACGGTCGTCGAGGTCAGCTTGAAGCGGACTGGCACGTCGATCGGGGTGTACAGCTCGTTCACGGTGGCAATGCCCTGTTCCGGGTAGATAAACATCCACTTCCAGTCCAGCGCCACGACCTGGATTTCCATCGGTTTGACGTGGGCGGCCAGCGGACGCTCATGGTCGATGCGCGACAGCGGACGATACGGATCGAGCAAGTGGGTGTAAATCCAGGTGATCGCGCCCAGCACGATGATGATCAGCAGCGGTGCGCCCCAGATCAGCAGCTCGAGCTTGGTGGAGTGATCCCAGTTCGGTTCGTATTTGGCGGAAGTATTTGACTTCCTATAGCGCCAAGCGAACAGACAGATCAAAAACATAACAGGTACGATGATCAACAACATCAGCAAGGTTGAAATGACAACCAGATCAGCTTGCTGTGCAGCGATATCTCCGGACGGGTTCAACACCACCGTGTTGCAGCCAGCTAGCCACAACAACGGTGCGAGGAACAGTCCACGGCGGACGAGAGGAGGAATCATGCGGTAATTTTCGTTACTAATGATGGATAACATGCTACTGTACCAATCACGGGTGCTTCATGCTATTGGACACTTTGTCCTACCGGCCATGGACGCGCGCGATAATTATTAACTCACAAAGAGACGAGACCATGGCCAACACGACTACACTGAATGGCGTCCAAGCTGGCGTCCACGAACAACCCCAAACCAGCCAGGGCGCCCGCAACATCAATGCCAGGGATGGGCATATTTCTCCAGGTGAGATAGCAATCGGCGTGGTGATCGGCCGCGCATCCGAGTATTTCGACTTCTTCGTGTATGCCATTGCTTCGGCACTGGTATTCCCGTCCGTATTCTTTCCAAACTACAGCCGGCTTGACGGAACACTATACGCTTTCGCGATTTTCTCGCTAGCGTTTATCGCTCGCCCGGTCGGAACTGTGGCGTTTATGGCAGTTCAACACCATTTCAAACGAGAAACCAAGCTCACGCTGGCGCTGATGGTAATGGGTGTCTCCACCGCAGGTATTGCCTTCCTGCCAAGCTTTGAATCGCTGGGCACCACCGCCATCTTGCTGCTGGCACTGTTCCGCATCGGCCAGGGTATCGCCCAGGGCGGCTCGTGGGACGGTCTGCCGTCGCTGCTGGCGCTGAACGCACCCGAAAACAAGCGCGGCTGGTACGCGATGCTGGGCCAGCTCGGTGCGCCGCTGGGCTTTGCGATTGCTGCCGGCCTGTTTGCCTACCTGATGGCAGCGCTGTCGTCGGCCGACTTCCTCGACTGGGGCTGGCGCTATCCGTTTTATGTAGCGTTCGCCATCAACGTCGTGGCCCTGTTCGCCCGCCTTCGCCTGGTGACCACCACCGAGTACTCGAACCTGCTCGACGACCGTCAACTCGAACCAGTCAGCGCTGTCGAACTGGTGAGCAAGCAAGGCCGGAACATCGTCATCGGCGCGCTGGCCGCCCTGGCATCGTACGCGCTGTTCCACCTAGTAACGGTATTCCCGCTGTCGTGGGTGGCCATCAACGAAACCCGCTCGCTCACCGGCGTGCTTGGCGTGCAGTTGCTGGGCGTGGTGCTGATGACCATCGGTATCATCATTTCCGGCATTGTTGCTGACCGTTATGGCCGTCGCCGCACCCTTGGTACGCTGGCGACCCTGATTGCCATCTTCAGCGTGGCCGTGCCGTTCCTGCTCGACGCCGGCGAAAGTGGCCAGAACATCTTCATCCTGCTGGGCTTTGCGCTGCTGGGCTTGTCGTATGGCCAGGCTTCCGGCGCCGTGACCGCCAACTTCGAACAACGCTTCCGCTACACCGGCGCGGCGCTGACCTCGGATCTGGCATGGCTCGTCGGTGCCGCGTTTGCACCACTGGTAGCATTGGGCGTATCGACCCACTTCGGCCTCGCTTATGCCGGTCTGTACCTGCTGTCGGGTGCGGTCGCCTCGTTGGCGGCGCTGAGCTTGAATCGCCGCCTCGACATACGCAACTAAGCCGCAACTAGTATATAAAGCAGTTAGCTCAGTACAAGGGCCGCGCAAGCGGCCCTTTTTTACGTCATCGGCCCGTCATATTGGGCGGGTACAGTGATGAAAGTCCAAACTGAGGAGTGTTGCGTGAATCTGAACCAGGAACAATTGCTCGAACGAGTGCATTTCGAGCTGATGGACGGCTACGACGAAGAACTGGAAATGGAACTCGAAGACCGCGAAATCGACCCGGTCACCCGCAAGGTCATCGAGTACGAGCGCACCGAATCGGCCAAGCAAGAGCGCCGCCTCTATTTCCGCGAGCTGTTCCGCCTGCAGGCCGAACTGGTCAAGCTGCAGGACTGGGTCGTACATACCGGCCACAAGGTGGTGATCATTTTCGAAGGCCGCGACGCCGCCGGCAAGGGTGGCGTGATCAAGCGCATCGTCCAGCGCCTCAATCCGCGCGTGTGCCGCGTCGCTGCCCTCCCCGCTCCCAACAACCGCGAACGCACGCAATGGTATTTCCAGCGCTATGTGTCGCACCTGCCGGCCGCCGGCGAGATCGTGCTGTTCGACCGCAGCTGGTACAACCGCGCCGGCGTCGAACGCGTGATGGGTTTTTGCAGCGACGAGCAGTACGAGGAATTCTTCCAGGACGTGCCGGAATTCGAGCGCATGCTGGCCCGCTCGGGCATCCAGGTCATCAAGTACTGGTTCTCGATCTCGGACGAAGAGCAGAATGCGCGTTTCCTCGGCCGGATCCACGATCCGCTCAAGCAATGGAAACTGAGCCCAATGGACCTGGAATCGCGCCGCCGCTGGGAAGAATATACGAAGGCCAAGGAAATCATGCTGGAGCGCACCCACATTCCGGAAGCGCCATGGTGGGTGGTGCAAGGCGTGGACAAGAAAAAGGCGCGCCTCAACTGCATCCACCACCTGCTGTCGCAAATGCCCTACGTGGAAGTACCGCACCCGGAAATCACCCTGCCCGAGCGCGAATACCATGACGACTACGTGCGTCGCCCGGTGCCTGCGGAAATCATCGTACCGGAATACTATTGATGCGAAAAAGGCGCGCTCCGACTGGATGCGCGCCTTTTTTTGCCTTGCCATTACGGATCAAGCAGGCAGCTGCGTTCCCAGCGCACTGAAGATCAACTCACCGGGCTCGCCAGGGCGCCACACCAGGCCGCCAGCGATATTATCGTTGGTCAGCTGGTTCCACTGGAAGAACAGGTTGCGGGTCGGATCGGTGCTGCTGGTGATGAAAGTTGCCGGTGGGCCCAGGAAGGTGAACAGCGCCAGGCCCGTGATCGGCACCGGCCGCAAGCCGGTCACGAATGGAATGGTGACCGAGCCATCGATCCGGTACGCAAACAGATCGAACGTGGCCTGCTGCTGCACTTGCGAAAACAGGCTGGCCACGTCACCGGTACCGGGCTTGGCGGCATTAGCGACCTGGGCCGGATCGACCGGCTGGGTGAAGTCGATGCTGAACCGCAAAGTACCGAACAGTGTCAATCCCTGCGCGGTTTTCAGCAACAGGGTGAAAACGGATTCGTCCATGATAATCTCCTTCGATATGAATTCGGGGTGACCACGTTCAGAATGGCAGTTGCAGCTGAAAGCCCAGCAGGCTGAAGACCAGTTCAGCCGGTTCACCCGGACGCCACACCAGTCCACCGGCGATCTGGTTGCCAGTGATCTGATTGAACTGCACGAACACCTGGCGGGCCGGATCGGTGCCGCCCAGCACCGTGGTGATCGGGCCGGCCGCCGTGGCCAGCGCCACCCCTTGCAATGGCACGCGGCCAAAGCCGGTCAGCAGCGGAATCGACACCGAGCCTTCCACCGGCAACACGACCGCCGTGATCACGCCCAGTTGCTGGTTTTCAGCCAGCAGCGCCGGCACGCCGCCGTCGGGCGCAGTCGCCAGCGGATCGGTAAAGCGATAACGCAAGGTGCCGAACAGCGTCAGGCCCTGCTCTCCGGTCAGTATCAGGTTGTAAATAAAGTCGTTCATCATGACCTCCCATGGATAGCTAAGAAATAAAAAACCGCCCGACCCGCACAGGTCGGACGTTCAGCTTAGCCAGCGGCAGTGAGCGCCATCCTGATCCATTCGACATTTGCCGTCGTCCGTCAGGCAGGTACCCGCACCAGTGTTCCCAGCAGGCTGAAGGTCAGCTCGCCCGACTCACCGGAACGCCACACCAGGCCGCCGCAAATGTGCTCGGGATCAAGCTCGTACAGTTGCATGCCCACGCTGAAGCGCTGGTCGGTCGAGGAAAGAAACGCCGTCACGAAAGGACCGATGAGCGGGAACCAGGCCGTGCCTTCCAGCGGCACCGGTGCCAGGCCAGTCAATAGGGGAATGTTGATACTGCCCTCCATCGGATACACGAACAGTTCTGTCGTGCTCTGCTGCTGCGCTTGCGCCAGCAGTTGCTCGGTGCCGGCCGGCGAGCGATCGAGAGGTTCCGTCGACACTACCTGGAAGCGCAGCGTGCCCAGCAGCGTCAAGCCCTGCGCCGTTCTGAGCAGTAAGGTGTAATAAGCTAATTCGTCCATGACACTCTCCTTCTTGGATGTATCGATCAGAACGGCGACGGCGTGGCCGTGCCCAGAAAGCTGAACACGAGTTCGGCCGGATCGCCGGGGCGCCACAAGACCCCACCGGCAATGCGCAAACCATCAATATTGTTGAATTTGACAATCGCCTGGCGTGCCGGATCGACGCTACCGAGCACATACGCCAGTCCGGCAGCCGGCGTGACCAGCAAGGCGCCGGTCAGCGGCACGCGGCCCAAGCCTGTCAACAGCGGTATCGACAGAGAGCCTTGCACCGGGTACACGACTACCGTGGCGGTGCCGAGTGGCTGTGCCGAACCACTCGCCACGGTCAGGGCCGAAGCGGGTGGTGGCGCCGCCGCTCCTGCCTGCGATTCGAGCAGCACGCGAAAGCGCAAGGTACCGAACAGGGCGTAACCACCCTCGCCGGTGAGCAACAACCTGAAAATAATCTCGTCCATCATGTCCTCCATGGTGTGGTGATATGAGCTGCCCACGCTCAGGCTGGCAGCGCGATGCGCCTGCCGAGGAAGGCGTATTCCACGACATTCGAATTCGGCAGTTGCGACAGCAAGCCGCCGGCGATGCGTTCGAAACCGATGGGATTGAATTGCACGGTCAGTCCCCGCGCCGCGTCTTCGCTGTAGAACCAGTTCAGCAGCGGCTGCCCCATCTGCACGTAGATCGCGAAGCCGCTCAACGGCACCGGCTGCAGACCGGTCAGGAACGGGATGGTGATACTCCCACGCGCCGGGTACACCACGCCGCCGATCGTGGCAGCCTGCTGCTGCCGGTCCGCGCTTGCATCGAGTGCAGTGGTGAAGTCGATCGAGTACCGCAACGTCCCGAGCAAGGTCAGACCCGTTGCGCTTTTCAACAGCAAGCTATAGATATTCTCATCCATGACTATCTCCCTGGTTGATGGTGTGGCGTCATGCCAGCGTGCCCACTTGCCGTGCCAGCAAGCTGAACGGCACGGTCAACGCTGTGCCCGGCGGCCCCGGTTGCCATAGCAGTCCGCCCACCAGCGCGACGCGGGAAAAGAAGCCGAACTGCAGCACCACCGAAGGCGTTCCGGTGTTGAACAGCACCGCCGACAGCGGGAAGCCGACCGCTGAATAGATCACGCCGGTCAGGCGCACCGGGGCCAGGCCGGTCAGCAGCGGCACGGTAAGCGTTCCGGCCAGCGGCGCTTCGGTGATCTCGATGTATTGGGCTTGCGGCGGCACCTGGTGGCGCAACTGTTCAAGGATTGCGGGCGGCTGACCGGCACTGTCCGGCAGGACAGTGCCGGGATCGTAGTCGATGCGCAGGGTCGCGAACACGCTCAGGCCCAGTTCGCTGGTCAGCAGCAAATTGTAGATACTCTCGTCCATCATGACCTCCATGGTGTAATGCCTTGTCAGGCAGAAGAACCGTCAAGCCGGCAAGATTTGCCGCTTGCCCAGCAAGCCGAAACTGGTATTGGTCGGCCCCCACAACAGGCCGCCGCCGATCTGCTCGTTGTTGACCTGGTTGAAGCACATCAGCACGCGGCTGTCGTCGGCAAACAGCCGGGTGACGATCGGCGGTCCCATCTGGATAAAGAACGCCACATCGTCAACGGGGATGGCGCGGTTGCCGGTCAACAGCGGAATCGTGACCGTGCCTTCGGCCCGGTACACCAGCGCAAAAATGTTTTCCAGCTGCTGTTGTTGCGGCTGCTGGTGGTGGGCCTGGCGCAATGCCGGCAAGGTGAAGAGGTTCCCGTCTCCTCCCTGGTCGGCCTCCAGGCTGCTCAAGCGGTAGCGCAAGACGCCGAACAAGATCAGCCCACCGCGCGATTTCAGGAGCAGGTTGTACACAAACTCATCCATAGTGTTTCCTTCCATAACAGTTAGGAGTGACATCAGAAGGCGCGCGGCAGCTGGCGCGCCAGGACGCTGAACACCAGTTCGCTATAGTTGCTGCTGCCCCAGATCACGAAGCCGCCCAGGTCAGGGCTGCCGAACGGAAAAAGCTGGATGCCGGCTGACGGCCGCGCGTTGCCGCTGTCGAGGGCGAACGAGAACAGGCCGGCGGCGGTGGCAAAAGCAATGCCGCGCAGCGGTACCTGGCGAAATGCCGCCAGTAAAGGCAGCGAAATTTCACCTTCGATCGGCACCGGCACCAGTTCCTGCGTGACGGGCACCAGCGCCTCGGACGCCCGGGCCGGCAAGCGGACGCTGCCGGTGGACGTGTCGGGCTCGATACGACGCAGGCGCAAGGTGCCGAACAGGCTCCAGCCTTGCTCGCTTGTGAGAAACAGGTTATAGATTTGATCTTCCATCAGTACCTCCAGAGTGGGTAACGGAACACAGGACTCGCGATGAGCCTGTGTCCAGCGTAGCCAGCCGGACGCCACCGATGCTGACGCAATCGACATGCGCAGCCACATCGGGCGTACTATTCAGGGTCTGAATTTCCGTGGAGATTAGAAATGCAAATTGGTACTGTCACACCGCTGCTCAGAATGTTCGATGAAGAAAAAGCGCGCGCGTTTTATATCGATTACCTCGGATTTACGCGCGACTGGGAGCACCGTTTCGAGCCGGGCATGCCGCTGTACCAGCAGGTATCGCGCGGCGCCTGCGTGCTGCACCTGACCGAACACCACGGCGATTGCTGCCCTGGTGCGGCGATTCGCGTAACGGTGGACGACATCGACGCCCTGCACGCCGAACTGGCCGCCAAGCCGTATGGCTATGCGCGGCCCGGCATCGAAGAGATGCCATGGGACAGCAGGGAAATGTCGATCAAGGATCCGTTCGGCAACCGGCTCACGTTCGTGCAGGTGTCCGACCAGGATTGAAAAAGAAGATGGGAACTTACGGCACTAGTGGGTCGTGGCAGCAAACGCAAATTTTGTTGCCATCCGGGTCGCGGAAATAGGCGCCGTAGTAGTCGGCATGGTAGTGCGGCCGCAAACCTGGCGGTCCTTCGCAGGTCGCGCCAGCCTCCAGCGCAACCTGGTAGGCGCGGTCCACCGCCGCGCGTGATGGCGCCAGCAGCGCCACCATGTTGCCGTTGCCTGCCGTGGCAGCGCCGCCATCATGCGGTGCGCCGACCACGAACAGCGGGCGCGGCTGGCCCGGCTTCATCCAGGCCGCCCAAGGTTTTGCGGAATCGGAAAACTTGAGCGCCAGGCCCAGCTCGGGCAACACCGCATGGTAAAACCGCAGCGCGCCCGCGAAGTCGTTCACGCCCACGAAAACGTGCGAAATCATTGGTACCAGGGCCGGGTGATTTTCAGCGGCCGCACGTCGAGCCGCATATTGAGGACCGTGTACGCTTCCGATGCGGCCGAGGAATAGCCGGTGGTGGCGGCATCACGAGTGAGCTTGAACTCGAAGCCCAGTTCCTGGTGCGGCTCGCCCGGGCCTGCGGTAGCGATGCCGATTGCCTCTGTCTGCGAGCTGTCCACCAGCTTGGACATCATGATCAGGATGGTGTTATGGCCCAGCACGTCGGCCGAGAACACGGGGTCGGAGTAATACGGATTGGCCGGATCGACCTTGCCTTCGACCTTGTCTTCGGACGGTGTGTACTTGTGCAATTTAAGGTCGTACTTGTCGCCGCGGTCGAGATAGCTCAGGCGCGCATTCTGCAGGTTGAACTGCTCGACGTCGCTGTTGACGGTGGCACGGGTGAGGTCCACCACCAGCGCGCCCTGGTAGCCCAGCACTTCCACTTCGCGCTGGGCATTGATCACCACGGCCGAATTCTCGTCGATACCGATGCCAAGTTTGTAGCCTTTCTTGAGCATGGCCGGCAGCATGCGCGCAAAGCGTCCGCGCGCTAAAAGGTGCTGGTCGATAAAGATGTCGTCACCCACGAAACCGAGGCCCAGGGCCAGCTCGCGGCCATTGACGCCTTCGCTCAGGGTGCCGAACACGGTTTTCGCCTCGTAATACATGGTGGTGCTCATGATGGCGGCGCCGGCGCTGGTGCCGAAGATTACGCCACCGCGCCGATAAACATCCCAGATCGCTTCGAGCACCTTGGTGCGGCTGCCGTCGGGGCGCACCAGCGCCTGCGTGATCAGGGCCTGGTCGCCGCCTGAAAAATACACGCCGCCCGCGTCGCGGATCGATTGCGCAATGGTGTCGTCGTCGGCGTCACGGCGGTAATCGCGGTCTTTCATGCGCACGGCCAGTGGCACCACGAAGGCGTTGGCGCCTTGCTTGTTCAGCCCTGCGGCCGCGTAGGCCCCGGAACGGACCGGGTTGCCGGCTGCGCTGGGCAGCACCGCGATGCGGGCGCCGGCGCCGCCGGCCAGTTGCACCACGCGCTGCCAGATCACGGTATTGTCACCGCGCACGGCGCCGCCGGCGATTACCAGCGAGCCCTTGGGAGGCGCTTCGGCCGCCGCTGCCTGCGGTACCGTCAACATCATTGAAATGGACATCGCCACCACCATCGCCGCCCGAACAATACTTACCATGCCTGCCATCCCCGCAATCACTATTGAATATGCCCGCGCCAGTGCGCGCAGACGTAAGACTACCATAGGAGCAACAAATTAATTGCCCGGATCGGCGCGAGTTGCTACCATGCGGCCTTGCCGACCACAACCTCCCCATGCGCGAACATCTGCTTACCCCCTCGCTGTCGGCCACTACGCGGCCGGTCACGCTGTACTCCGTCCAGTCGAGTTTCCTGGTTGCCTTCCTGGGCGGCCCGGTGTCCATCCTGCTGTATAGCAGTCTGAATTCCTGGCGCCTGCGCCGCACCGGCGATATTCCGGTGATCGTGCTGGGCGCCGGCGCGGTTGTCAGCCTGGTGTACGCGCTGCTGTTCCAGCCGATGCTGTTTGCCGGCCTGGTCGAGCTGCTGGGCAACGACACTTTCCGTGCACTGCGCACCGTGCTGTCGCTGGCGATCTGCGGCGTGTTCTATGGCCTGCACCAGAAGCAGCACCGCTCGGCCGCCTTCTTCCACGACAAGCCGCCGTCGCCGTGGATCCCGGCCATTATCTGTATCGTTATCGGTTATGTCAGCTTCTTCCGCCTGTTTGACGTGATCAAGGGAATAGCGTCATGAGCGAAAACGCCCTGCTTTCCGCGCGCGACTACGCGCTGCAAATCGACGGCCTGCTCGAACGCAACCGCTACGCCCATGCACGGGTGCTGATCGGCGAAGCGCTGGCGCACTACCCGAACGACAGCACGCTGCTGTTTGCCGCTGCTCGCGTCGATTACGACACCGGCGCCCGCGACGAAGCTCGCCACACGCTGCAACAGATCCTGGCCCACGATCCCGAGGACTACGGCGCCCGATCGCTGATGGTCAACGTGCTGCAGGACCAGGGCGACCTGCCGCAAGCGGAACTGCTGCTGATCGAGCTGATCCGCGAATACCCGGAAGCGGGTTTCCAGTACGCGCGCTATGCGCTGCTGATGTACCGCACCCTGCACATCGAAAAAGCCCAGGCGCTGGCGCGCGAAGCCTTCCGGCTCGACCCGAACAACGAGCTGGCCCTGACCACGTGCCTGATCGGCGACATCATCGACGGCCGCAAGGGCGCCGAGCAGGCCGGCCTGGCGCGGCTGCTGCAAGGCCACCCGGAAAGCGAAAACACGGCCCGCATGCTGATCACGCACTTGCTCAGCCGGGGCCGCTACAAGGCCGCCAAGCGCATCGCGGTGGAGCTGCTCAAGCTGTATCCGAATTCGCGCGAGGTACTGGAACTGGTGGTGCAGCTCGATGCGCTGAGCCACTGGAGCATGTTGCCGCTTTGGCCGCTCAACCGCTGGGGTTGGGCAGCCTCGGGGGCGTTGTACGTGCTCACCCTGCTGGGCCTGAACCTGGTACGCAACCAGGCGCCGCTGTTTGCCAGCGCCGCCACCTGGACCTTGCTCGGCTATTGCGCCTATTCCTGGATCTATCCATCACTCTTGACGCGCTGGCTCAAACGCCGCGCAGGACTCTGACCGCCATGACCATGACACGAGAAGCCTACGAAGCGGCGCTGGTGAGCGACCCGTTCAATATCGACTCGCGCCTCGGCTACGCCCGCCTGCTGCTGGACGCGCAAGACGCGCCGGCTGCTTTAACCCAGTTCGAACTGGTGGCGCGCCAGCGACCGGACGCTGCCAGCCTGACCGGCAAGGCGCTGGCATTGCTGGCCCTGGAACGCACGCCGGAAGCGCTGGAAGCGTACACGGCGGCGCGCCAGCTCCCGGACTTCGCCCCGTACGACGCGCTGGAACAATTGCAGCAAAAGGCACGGCCGGCGACCGGCCCGGTGCTGTCAGTGGTAGGTGGCGGCGCCAAGGTGGTGCCCCTGAAACCGCAGGCGCCGGACCAGGTGCGCTTTGCCGACGTGGGCGGCATGGAAGACCTCAAGAAAACGCTGCGCCTGCACATCATCGAACCATTCCTGCGCCCGGGCCTGTTCGCCAAATTTAAAAAAAGCGGTGGCGGCGGCATACTGCTGTACGGCCCGCCAGGCTGCGGCAAGACCATGATCGCACGCGCCATCGCCAACGAGTGCAATGCCTCGTTCGTGTCGGTGGGCATCAGCGAAGTGCTCAGCATGTGGCACGGCGAAAGCGAACGCGCGCTGGCGCAGTTGTTCGAAAAAGCGCGCGCGCAAAAGCCGTGCGTGCTGTTCTTCGACGAACTCGATGCACTGGCCTTCTCGCGCAGCAAGGCGCACAGCGAAAACAGCCGCACCATCGTCAACGAATTCCTGTCGCAGCTCGACGGCTTCGAACGCGACAACCGCGACGTGCTGTTCCTGGCCGCCACCAATATGCCGTGGGACGTGGACCAGGCCATGAAACGCACGGGCCGCTTTGCGCGCCAGCTGTTCGTGCCGCCGCCGGATGCCGAAGCGCGCAAGCACATCATCGAACTGAAGTTGCGCGACATCCCGGTGCAGGACATCGACGTGGACGCGCTGGTCACGGCCACGCCCCACTACTCGGGCGCCGACATCGACGGCCTGGTGGACCTGGCCAAGGAAAGCACGCTGCACGACATCCTGTCCGGGGCGCCGGAACGGCCGATCGGCCCGAAGGACATGGAATACGCCCTGGAGCAGATGCAGCCGTCCACGATCGAATGGCTGAAAACCGCGCGCAACCTGGTGCGCTATGCCGGCAGCGACGACAGCTACCGCGACGTCGAGAAATACCTCAAGAAAACCAAGTTCGCCTGATTGTCCACGGTCATCGCACCCGGCCGCGGCGGAACAGGTTGACAATGGCCAGCAGGATCAGCGCGCCGAGGAACGACACACCGAGCGAGGCCAGGCTGAAGTCGTCGGAGTTGATGGTGCCGGTGCCCAGCACGGGCGCCAGCAGCCAGCCGCTCAGCAGCGCGCCGACGATGCCGACCACCACGTTGAGCAGCAGGCCTTGCTGGGCGTCGGTTTTCATGACCAGGCTGGCCAGCCAGCCCAGGATGCCGCCTATGACTATCCACAGTATCAGATTCATCTTTTTCCCCTTGTAGTTGAGTGTGCCTGGTGAGCGTGCCCGCGAGCCGGCACGCCACCCGGCCGGTTGATTATGCGGAGCCTGGGCGCGCGCGCCTATCGGCACTCGTCGCAAGCTGGTGTCGGAAGACTCCTAACTTGCGTCTGACCTGCGGCCATATGTATGCTGGCGAACGGAGTGTGGGCCGCCCTTGGCTCACCATCTGGCTTACCATCACGGAGCACCTGCCATGACCACGCATACCCTTCCCCCTTCACGACCACTGCAACTGCCGGCGCTGGCCGGCTGGGTGGTGTTCACCTTTGTGTTTGCCGCCATCGGCGCGTTTGCCACGTCGCAGGCCGGCGCGTTCTATCAGCAGCTCGACCGCCCCGCGTGGGCGCCACCGGCCTGGCTGTTCGGGCCGGCGTGGACGGCGCTGTACGCCCTGATGGCGGTCGCCGCCTGGCGCGTTTACCGTACCGCGTCCGAGCGCAGCGTGCGGCCCGAGCTGACCTTGTACGTGGCGCAGCTGGCGCTCAACGCGTTGTGGAGCTGGCTGTTCTTTGCCTGGCACAACGGCCCGCTGGCGTTTGCCGAGATCATCGTGCTGTGGCTGGCGATTGCCGCCACCATCGTCGCCTTCGGCCGGCGCGACCGCGTGGCCGGACTGTTGTTGCTGCCCTACATAGCCTGGGTCACCTTCGCCGGGGCGCTGTGCTACAGCATCTGGCAACGGAACCCGGGTGTGCTGGGCTGAAGTCATGACACCTTGGTATGTAAAAATAGCAATCAGGAAATTATGTTGTTCTAGCAGCTACTAAATGTGAAGCCAAGCTGATAGACTGCGAGGTTTGGCTTTTCCTACTGCTTTCATGTTGAAATCTTGCGTTCCCGACCACGCCGCCACACTGGCATTGACCTTGTCGCCGCTGATCCTGCTGGCCGGCGCGCCCGCCGCCGCCCAGGATCAAGCGGGCGCAGCCCTGCCTGAGGTCGTGGTCACCGCCCAGCGCACGCCTGCGCTGGAATCGAAGACGCCGGTGTCGATGACGGTGCTGGGAGAACGGCAACTGGTCGAACGCGGTCTCGAAAACCCCGGCGACATCGGCGCCGCCATCCCCAACGTGGAATTCGACAATGCCACCGACGGCCTGCGCATCACCATGCGCGGCGTGTCCAGTGCCGATACCACCGGCAAGGGCGATCCGTCCGCCGCCTTCATGGTCGATGGCGTCTATATCGCCCGGCCGCAAATCCAGAATCTGTCGTTCTACGACCTGGAACGGGTGGAAGTACTGCGCGGACCGCAAGGCACGCTGTACGGCCGCAATACGACCGCCGGCGCCGTCAATGTCATCTCCAGGACGCCGGTCGATACCTTCGCCTTCGATGCCCATGCCGGCATCGGCAACTATCGCAGCCGCGAGGCCGGCGCCATGCTCAACGTGCCGGTCAACGACGCGCTGGCGCTGCGCGCGGCCGTGGTGGCGCACCGCCACGACAGCTACCTGCGCAACGGCCAGCATACGCCGTACGCGCTGGGACTGGACCGCGACGACGTGTCCGCGCGCCTGTCTGCCAAAATCAGGCTGCACCGCGACGCCACCCTGCTGCTGCGCGCCGACCACAGCCGGGTGGACGACAACAACGACAGCTTCGTCCCCGACACCAATTTCTATTCGGGCGTATCCGCCGGCGCACCGGTCTGGCAAGGCGGCAGCACGCGCAACCTGCTCACCAACCGCTTCATCTCGCCCAATTCGACACCATCGCAGGGCTACAGCCACAAGACGACGTCCAGCCTCGGCGCCGACCTGCAATGGGACCTGGGCGCGGCCACCTTGTACTACCTCGGTTCGCACCGCGACTACGACCAGCAGCAGTTGACCAACTCCTACTACCGCGTGGCGCCCGGCGTGGCGCTGGGCGTGCACCAGGACTTCGACGGCTGGTACCGGCAAGACTCGCACGAAGTGCGCCTGGCCAGCAAGGCCGCCGGGCCGCTGACGGGACAGGCCGGCGTGTACTACTTCCGCGAACGGTCGTCGCAATCGTACGCGTTCCGCGACCTGGAAGCGGCCGGCCTGACGCCGTATTACGCTTTCCCGCACGGCCCCACGCGCTCGGCCAGCAAGGCGCTGTTCGGCCAGGCCACTTACCAGGTGCGCGGCGACCTGCGCCTGACGGCTGGCGCGCGCCGCACCATGGATAAAAAATCGCGCTATGGCGCCACCAGCTTCCAGCAGGCCAGCGTGTTCAACCCTGCCACCGACCTGCAACTGCTCAACGCTGCCGACCTGGCCACCAACCAGGCCACCTGGCGCCTGGGCGCGGACTTCGATGTCACGCCATCGACCATGGTGTATGCGTCGATCGCCACCGGCTACAAGGCCGGCGGTTTCAATGACGGCTGCATGGCGGGCGCACAGGCGCTGGGACTCACCTGCAACCCGGCGCTGGCCGTGCCACGCACCACGCTGGTGTACCAGCCGGAGCAACTGCGCGCCTACGAAGCCGGCGTCAAGACCCGCTTCCTCGACCAGCGCGGCGCGCTCAATGTCTCCGTGTTCAGCTATGACTACACCAATTTGCAGCTCTCGGGTGTAGCCATTGTGGCCGGTGCGCCCCGCTTCATCACCAACAATGCCGGCGAGGCCAGCGTCAAGGGACTGGAACTCGAGGGCCAGTTCAAGCTGACCGCGCAGGACCAGCTGGTGTACGCGCTGTCGCTGCTGGACGCCCACTACGTGCGCTACTCGCCGGACGGTGTCCATTCGTGGAACGGCAACAAGCTCGATCGGGCCCCGGCGCATACCGTGTCGCTCGGCTACGAACGCAGCATGCGCGTGGCCGACGGCGTGCTGGCGGCGGGCCTCGATACCCGGCGCAGCGCCGATTACGAGATTGCCGTGGCGTCGCAACTGCTGCGCTACCGGGTGCCGGCACGCACCGAGACCGGCGCCTCGCTGCGCTACACCGTGGCCGGTGGCGCCTGGAGCGTGCTGGCCCGGGTGAAAAACCTCGAGAACAAGGTCCGCCCGATCAGCATCGACAGTTTCGGCATGGCGGTGCCGAGCGATCCGCGCACGTTCGATCTGCGCGTCGATTACCGTTACTGACCCCGCAATGTCCACGCCAACACTCTCATTCTCCCTGCCCGCCTGGCGCAGGCTGCTGGCGTGGTTGGCGATGCTGCTCTGGATGCCGGTACTGGCGCTGGCGCAAACACCGCTGCAACTCGATTCGGGCCGCGACGTCATCGACGCCTGGCCGGCGGTGACGGTGATGACCGACCCGGGCGGCGCCATCACGCCGGAACAGGCCCTGGCGCAGACACGCCGCTTTGCCGCGCCCGCGTCCGCGCAGGCCACGCTTGGCGTGCACAAGGACGTGGTCTGGCTGCGCATCCCGGTCGCGGTGCCGGCCTACAGCAGCGGTCACTGGGTGCTCAGCATCGACTACGCGGTGGTCAACCGGGTGGACGTGTACGTGGCCACCAATGGCAACATCGAACGCCACATCGTCACCGGCAACTTGCAGCCGGTGGCCGAACACGGGCCGCGCACGCGGGTGCCGGCCGCGCAGCTGCAACTGGCGCCGGGCGCCAGCCACGTGCTGCTGCTACGGGTGGAAAACATCGGCGCCATGATCCTGCCGGTGCGGCTGTCGCGCCCTGCCGCCTTCCACGCCGAGTCGCTCGATGAGCAGATGCTGCAAGGCATATTGCTGGGATTATGTGTGTGCCTGCTGATTTACAGCCTGGCGCAGTGGCAGAACCTGCGCGAACCGCTGTTCGGCAAATTCGCGCTGATGGTGGCCGGACTGACGCTGTTTTCGGTGGAGTTTTTCGGCCTCGGCAACCAGTACCTGTGGCAGAACAGCGTCTGGATGAGCATCCACGCCGGCGGCCTGTTTGCGCTGGCCGCCAGTTGCGGCGCCTACCTGTTCGTCGAGCAGGTGCTGGCCCGGCCCGGCCAGGACCGGCTGTTCAGCCGCCTGATGAAAGGCGGCGCCGCGCTGTGCGTGGTGGCGGCCGTGGCCTACGCCACCGACCTGATCGGCGTCGGCGCACTGGTGGGTATCGTCAGCACGCTGGGCATCATGCCCATGCTGATCGGCCTGCCCGGCGCCTACCTGCGCGCGCGGCGCGGCGATGCGGTGGGCGTCTACCTGTTGCTGGGCTGGTCGGTCAGCTTCTCGACCTCGGTGGTATTGAGCCTGGTGATCAATGGTGCGCTGGCGGCCAATTTCTGGACCATGCACGCACTGCAGTTCGGGAACATCTTCGACATGCTGCTGTTCATGCGCATCCTGGGCCTGCGCACGCGCGACATGGAGCTGGCGATGCTGCGCGCGCAGGAAGCCACGCGCGCCAAGTCGGAATTCCTGGCCCACGTGAGCCACGAAATC
Organism: Duganella zoogloeoides; assembly: GCF_034479515.1. NCBI lineage: Bacteria > Pseudomonadati > Pseudomonadota > Betaproteobacteria > Burkholderiales > Oxalobacteraceae > Duganella > Duganella zoogloeoides. The sequence continues at coordinate 2,718,594 of NZ_CP140152.1, read as the reverse complement.
CGCACGCCGATGAACGCCATCATCGGCATGAGCCGGCTGGCCCTGACGACCGCACCCGACCCCAGGCTGCGCAACTATCTCGACAAGATCCTCGGCGCCGGCGAACACCTGCTGGCGGTGCTCAACGACATCCTCGATTTTTCCCGCATCGAAGCGGGCAAGATGCGCCTCGAGCACGTGCCGTTCGACCTTGCCGACGTGCTGGAACCACTGGTGCCGCTGGCGGCCACGGGGACTGCCACCTTGAACACGCGGGTGCAAACCGGTGTGCCCACGCGCCTGGCCGGCGATCCGCTGCGCTTGCGCCAGGTGATGATCAACCTGGTGGGCAACGCCTTCAAGTTCACCGAGCGCGGCGAAGTATCTGTGACGGTGGACCTGGTGGCCCGTGCCGCCCACAGCGTGGTGCTGCGCTTTACCGTCGCCGACACCGGCATCGGCATGACCCCGGAGCAGGTACGGCGCCTGTTCCAGTCATTCACCCAGGCCGACGACAGCATTGCCCGCAAATACGGCGGCACCGGCCTGGGCCTCAGTATCTGCCAGCAGCTGGTGCGGTTGATGGACGGCGACATCCAGGTCAGCAGCACACCCGGCGTGGGTAGCCGTTTCAGCTTCACGGTACGCTTGGGCATTGCTGGCGCGGCCACGATGGCAGCGGCTGCGGCGCCCAGGTTCGACGCGGCAGCGCTGGCCGGCGCACGCATCCTGCTGGTGGACGACAACGCCAACAACCGCGAAGTGGCGCACGACTTCATGACGGCCGCGCGCTTGCAGGTCGATGTCGCGTGCAACGGCCTGGAAGCGATCCGCATGGTGCAGGCGGGCGACTACGACCTGGTGCTGATGGATGTGCAGATGCCGGAACTCGACGGCCTGGCCGCCACGCGCCGCCTGCGGTCGTTGTCGCGCTACGACAAGCTGCCGATCATCGCCATGACCGCGCACGCCCTGCCCGCCGACCGCGCTAAAAGCCTGGCCGCCGGCATGAACGATCATCTGACCAAGCCGATCGACCCGGACCAGCTGTTTGCAGCGCTGGCCAGATGGATTGCGCCGCAGGCCTGGGCGCAGCGCCGTCCCTCATCGGAGCCGGTGAACGAGACAAGCGTGAGTGCGGCGCCCAATGTCCCTTTGCCGCAAGCGCCCGGACTCGACTGGGACCGCGCCCTGCGTCTCGCAGGCGGGCAGCGCGCCAGCCTGGACCTGCGCATCTGCAGCTTTGTGCGCGAATATGCAGCCGCGCCGTCGATCATCCGTGCCGCCGCAGCATGCGGCGACCACGCACCATTACAGCGGCTGGCCCACGACCTGCAAGCCACGGCACCTTACGTCGGCGCCGGCGCAGTAGCCGCAATAGCGCAAGCGCTCGAGCACGAACTGAAATCCGGCCAGGCCGACACCATCACCGGCCTCGCCAACCAGCTGGCCGACGACCTGCAACAATTGATCGCCACCCTCCATCAATAGCTTCGAGCTTCGGGGTCAGAGCTTCGGGGTCAGTGCCGACATTCGGACACAGGCTCGGCAACTATATGGCTGAGCTCCTGCCCAAATGTCGGCACCTGCCCCGAAGCTGTGTGAGGCCAATCAGGCGATGCGGCGGACCTGGAAGTTCTCCACTTTCTGGCGCGACTGCGTGGTACGCAATCCAAAGTAGCCGCCGCCCGCCTGCGGGCCCGGGGCGCTGAACCACTCGCGGTCGTCCACGTACAGGCGCGTGCCCTTGGCGTCTGCGACGATGCGGATGCGGTACGGCTGGTTGGCTTTCAACAGGTATTCCGGCGCCAGGTACTCTTGCAGCAGCTTGCGTTCACCGGTGCCGTCGTAGGTGCGGAAGCGCGAGGTGGTATTGGTGTTGCCGCCTATGCCGGCGTAAAACATCGGCACCTTGTCATAGTCTTCCAGCTTGCCGGAGCGAGTAAACGGATCGCTGCCCAGTTGCGCCTCCCAGAAGAAGTTCAGATCGGACAGGCGCTCGTGCGGTTTGCCCTCGGCCAGCACGGTGCGGGTAAAGCTGATTTCGTAGTGGCCGATCAGCTGCTTGCGCAGCCATACCGTCAATCCGCGTTCGGCATCGAGTATCAATGCGCCCGACGACACGAATGCCGCCTGCTCAGGCTTGCCGGCTTCCGCCTCCACCGCCCACGCGCGCGGATCGAAGCGCTGGAAATCGTCCGCCACCACGGTCTGACCGATGGCGTCGAGCGCCACCATGCCCATTGCCCCCAATGCCCACTGGGCGATGGCGTTGGTGGAGATGGCCGGCGCTTCCTCGATCTCGCGCAATACCAGCGGCGGTTTGACGCGGCGCGATACCAGGTCCTTGTCCACCAGCCCCGCCTTGCCCTCGTAGAACTGCGCCCAGGCGCGCTTGAGCAGCGCCGGATCCTGCCACTGCACGGCGGCGTAGCCGAGCAGGCGCGCGTGGCCCTGGCCCAGGTTGAGCTTGCCGAGGCTCTGGCCCAGCTCCGCCTTCTGCTGCGCCTCGGTGGCGTTGTACAGGCGGCAGTAGCGCAGCCAGGCGTCGCGGAACGCCGGCTGCGGTACGGTGCGTATCAATTCGCTGCAAATTTCCGGCAGGCCGAACACAGCGCTCAGGTGCGAGACGCTGATCTTGCGCTCCTTCTCGACGATGAAGGCGCCGGTGCGCAGGTTCATGGTGCCGCCGCCGGCCAGGAAGCCTTCGGGCTGGGCGGCAATGCTGGCCATCGACCGCAGCAGCTTGTCGCGGATCTCGGGCTGGCCGCTGCGCTCCCACGCGGTAAACCACGCGCCGGCAATCGCGCCCCAGTCGGTGCCGAACGATACGCTGGCATGGTTTTCCGGATCGACGGTGGGCGCCACCTGGCCGATCTTGCGGCCCGGGATCACCGTTTGCAGGCGGTTGACGGCATCGGTCTGCGCCATCATCAGGTCGCCGATGCGTTCGTCGGCGGTCAGGTAATACATGAAGCGGCGGTTGATCACGGTGGAGATGCGCAGCTGCTTGGCGCTGTCGCCCCAGTGCTGCACATTGTGGCGCGACCCCAGTGGCGCGAACGGACCGATATGGTGGACATCGACTTCACCGGTGTGGCGCGTCATGGCTTCGGCCATGCGGAACACGTCGGCGCGGCCCGTGTGCAGGTAATAGTGCCACAGCCAGATGTCGGTGCTCAGCTCCGAGTTGTCCCAGGCATAGCCGCCGACATCGTAACGCCACACGTGACGCTGGTTGTCGTAAGTGTGCATCACGTCGCCGAAGTCCCAGAAGCCGTACCACTTGCGGTCCTCGACCTGGTTGCGGTAAAAATCGAAGCTCCACGCCAGCTGCTTTGCCAGCTTCGCTTGCGCGGCATCCGGTTGCGCCACCGCCGGGCTCCAGTAATCGCTGAACACGCTCGCCTGGTAGATCCGTTCGGAACTGGCAACCAGCAGCGGTGGCGACTGGATGCGGCGGCTGATCGACACCAGGTCCTCGTTCGACGGCGTGGCTGCCAGCAGCTGCCATTGCAGTTCGCTGGTGCGGGCCACGCCCAGCGGCGTACCAAAGCCCTGTTCGTAATCCTCGTAGGTGATGTCGAGCGCGTCGCGCTGCTTCTCGTGGGTATCTTCGCCCATGCCGTCATGGTAGAAGCGCAGGTCCATGGCCGGCGCGTTGGGCGCCCACAGCCACATGGTCACGGTCGCCTGCGCGGTCTCGGCGCCCTGGATGTCGAGCTGGCCCGGATAGCTTTGCCAGAAATTACGCACGCCGAAAGCCACGCCGCCATCAGGCGCGCCGACGTACGCGGTGCCGGAAGCACGCGCGCCGCTGGCCGCGTGTATCCAGCCGTGTCCCGCGCTGGTGCGCTTGCTGATCGAGAAACCGTCCGAGTGCGATTGCAACAGCGAGTAGCTACCGAACGCCGGAATGTATTGCAGACCCTTTTTAACCTGCGGGCCCATTTGCGCCAGCGGCACCGCGCGGCCATTGAGCTGCGCATCATAGACGGCGGCGCCCGAGTCGCGGCGCAAGCCGGTCAGCCCTTTGACGGCTTCGGCAAACACGCCGCCATTGTCGCCCACGAAACGCACATGGCGATCATACAATTCGCTGGTGAGCGGCACGCCGAAACGCAGGCCCACGCCACGGATGTAGGACTTGGCCGGATCGGCGTCGTACACCAACGTGTGCACCAGCCGCACCGCGTCGGAATTTTTATAAAAATACAGGCGCACCACGAACGGCAGCAAGGTGGCGCCGTCCGCATGGCGATGGCTGCCGTCGATGCGCACCACCACGCGCTGCGCGCCGTTCTGCTCGAGCGTCACCTTGTCGATGGCGCCGTCATAGGCGCGGCGGCTGGCGCCCCGGGTCTCGTCATCGAGCGCGCCATCGACCAGCAGCACCAAGCGGCCGTCGCGCAGCAGCTGCTTGCCGTTGCGTTTCATGGCCGTGACCAGCACCGCGCCCGAACGTGGCAGCGAGCATTGCAGCACGCCGGTATCGATCTCGATCGCACCGGCACTCTCCTTGGCCAGCGGCGCGCCGGGCTTGACCGCTTTGGCGGCGTCGCCGACCAGCGGATGCAGGCTGTAGCCCGCTTGCGGCAGGCCGCCTTTGGCGTCCGGCGGCAGCGCATGCGCCGACCATTTGAGCGAGCCGTCCGGCCAATAGGCCAGCGGCCACGATTGCACCGGCTGCACAGCGCCACCGGCGCTGCGCAATTCGAAACCGGCGTCGCGCGGAATGCGGCCTTGCGGCCATGGCACGCCCCAGGTGGCGCCACCAAAGCTGGCGGGCTGGCCTTCGAGCCACTGCAACGGGGTTTCGCCCAGTTGCGGCGGCCCGGCGCGGCCGGCGCGATCGACCGTGGCCGGCGCGGTGGCGGCGACAACGTTCGATGCCTGGGTGAGCGCCGCGGCGCCCCCGGTCAGCAACGATGCCAGTTTGATGAATTGACGACGCTCGAATGATGCACTCATGCCTGCCTGCTCCGTAACTGTTTACCTAGTATTTGTATGTCAGTGTCGCGCCAACCGTGCGCGCTTCACCCAGCCAGCCCCAGACCGTGCCGTAGTCGCCGGCGCCTACGCGCCGGTAGTACCGCTTGTCGAAGGCATTGTTAATCCAGAGCGATGCGCTCCAGTCTCCCCGTTCCAGCTTACCACCGGTGCCGGCCGAAAACGAGGCCAGGCCATAACTACTCACCCGAGTGAGCGCCGAGTTATCGACGGTGCCGAACATGTCGCCGCGATAGGCATAGCGGGCGCTAACGAAATTATCAAGGCCGCCTTCGGTGCGCCAGCCGTAGCGCGCATTGGCGTTCCAGGTCACCTTCGGTGCGTTGAACACGCGTGCGCCGGTCAGGTCGCACGATGCCGGCGGACGTGGCGACAGCGTCACCTCGGGCGCGCAGCGCGCGTTGCGGTAATCGGTGTAGCGGGCGTCGTTATACACGCCGGCCAGATCGATCGTGAAGTTGCGGGTGAACGCGGTGCGCACGGTGACTTCAAAGCCGCGCGAGCGGAAGGTACCGGCGTTCATCAGGTAGGTTTGCTGGTCGTCCGGGTTGTAGCCCTGGGTCTGGAAATCGCTGATCTCGGTCTGGAAGATGTCGGCCTTGAGCGACACCTTGTCGTTCCATAGCGCGCCCTTCACGCCCAGTTCCACGGTCCGGGTTTTCTCGGGCTTGACGTACAGCGAGTCCAACCCCGCCTGGCGCGCCGCGCCGGCCGAGATATTCAGGCCGCCCGATTTTTCGCCGTACGACGCGGCCAGGTAGCTGCTCCAGTCGTCATTCAATGTATGCCTGAGCACCAGCGTGCCAGATGGCAGCGTGTGGTACTCCTTCAGGTAGCCGGAATTGAACGCCACCCGGTTGTAGCGCACGAACTGGCCGCCCTTCTCCTGGTAGTTCACGCGCACGCCGCCGGTCAGGTCCCAGTCCGGGGCGATGTGCCAGGTGCCTTGCGCGTACGGCGATACCATGCGGTCGCGCAGCGTACCGAGACGGATCACGTCGAGATTGTTGTACGTGGCGGAGGCCAGGTAAATGCCGGGCAGCGGGCCGGGGCCATAACGGGTGTGGGCCACGGTGTCCATGTTCTGGCCCAGGTGCGTCAAGCCCAGCGCGTAGTCGAAGCGCTCGCCCACCGGCGAATCGAGACGGAATTCCTGCGACCAGGTGCGGTCGCGCACGGCGGTGCCGGTGTTGTTGTAGATGTTGACGCTGAAACCGTCGGCCATGTTCGGCGCGGACCGGAACGAGCGCACCGACGACACCGAGCGCAGCTTGTAGCCATTACCGAACTTCCACTGCGCCACTGCCGACAAGCCGCCCTGCTTCACATGGATGCTGTTCTCGTCGTCGAGATCGACATTGGGACCGAACACGATGTTGTTGCCAATCAGTCGCGAACGGGTGACATAGCCGTCCGTGCCGCTGAACACATTGGTGGCCAGCAGCACCGGTGTGGGCGCGCTGTTGCTGATGCTGTAGTCGGCCGACAGGCGCAGGCTGAACGCATCGCCCTGCGTGTACAGCGCTTGCGCGCGCAGGCCGGAACTCGAACCGCCACCGAGCTTGTGGCCGTTGCGGAGGTTGGTGACCGGGCCGTCGTTGTTGCTATAAATGGTATTGAGGCGGCCGGACCAGTGCTCAGACAGGGGGCCGGACAGCATGGCGCGAAAACGCCGGTAGCCGTTCTGGCCAACCGAGAACGACGTCGATGCCTCCGGTGTGGCCGACGGCGCGCGCGTGTGAATATTCAAGACGCCGCCGGTGGCGTTGGCGCCGAACGCCGTGCCTTGCGCGCCACTGAGCACCTCGGCGTAGGCGATGTCACCAAGGCCGTTACCGAGCATGCCGGCGCGGGCCAGGTACACATTATCGACGTAAATCGCCACGCTGCTCGGCATGCCGATATTGGCGTCGCCGCTGGCCTGGCCGCCGCCGTCGCCCACGCCGCGGATGGTGATCTGGGTGTCCGACGGATCGGTGCTCTGGATCACCAGGCCGGGCACCAGCTGCTGCAAGTCTTCCAGCGTGGTCAGGTTCTGCTCTTCGATCTGGTCGCCGGTGACGCGGTACGACGACGTGGGCGCCCGCTGAGGATCGTCGGTGGTTTCATCGAAGCGGCCCACCCGGCTGCCGCTCACCGTCACCCGGGCCAGCACCTCGCCGCCGGGCGGCGGCGCAACCGCTGCAGCCGGCGCCGACTCGGCGTGCGCCGGCGCGCGCAAGGCCACCGGCGCCATCAGGACTTTGACCGGCGGCACGGTGGCCGGCGGCGGCGCCGCGCGGCGGATGGTCAGGGTGCCGCCGCTGGCGCCCAGTTCGAAACCGGTGCCTTCCAGCGCGCGCCGGATCGCTTCGGTCGCGCTGTAGGTGCCGTTGACGGGCGCTGAACGCACCGTTTCCAGCAAGCGCGGATCGTAGGCCAGCGCCACGCCGCTGTCGGCGGCGATGCGCAGCAGGGTCTTGTCGAGCGGCGCGCCGGCCAGCTGGTAGGTTTGCCTGGCTTGTTCCTGCGCCAGCGCGGCCGGCGCCACCAGCAATTGTATCGCTGCTGGAATGGCCAGCAGGGCCAGTTGGTAAGTCTTGTTCACGAGCTGCCTCACAGTGTAGTGCGCCTCCGCTGAGACGCTTCAAACCCATGTGCAACGAGAATGCAAAAGCGTCAGCGCCGGTTGAAAATAATTTTTCGGGGGGCAGCGTGCCCCGGTCAGCGCGACCCGGTCAGCGCAGCACCGTCAAATAGCGGCCATACCGCGTGACGGTCACCGGCAAAGCCTCCGCCAATTGCCGCAAGGCGGCGTCGATATCGTGCAGGCGGAAGACCCCGCTCACCAGCCGTGCGGCCGCACTGTCGCTGGCGCGCAGCATGCCGGGCCGGTAGCGGCCGAACACGTCCAGCAGCTCGGCCAGCGGTGCGCGGTCGGCCACGTGCACGCCGCGCGTCCAGCCGCTGACGGCAGCGAACGACAGGTCGCTGGCGCGGGCGCCATCGCGGTTGAAGTAGCAGGCCTGGCCGGCTTGCAGCCGCAGCGCGGCATGCCCATCGGGACGCAGCATGGCGCTGCCGGAACGCACGGCCACCACGCTGCGCGCGCGCAGGCGGCCCACCGTGAACTCGGCGCCGTCGGCCTGCACCACGCCGTGCGCGGTGGCCACGGTCAATGGTGCCCTGGCGCCCAAAGCACCAGGCGTCAACAGCAACTGGCCACGCTGCAGGTGCAGGCTTGCCGTGCCGGCAGCACCGGTCCCGCTTTGTAGATAAATACGGCTGTTGGCGTCGTAGGCCATCGCCGTGCCGTCGGCCAGCGTGGCGCGGCCGCGCTGGCCGACGGCGCCGCGCCAGTCGGCGTCCAGCCCCAGTTGGTGATAGCCGGCGCGCGCGCCCCAGGCGCCCACGCCCACCACCAACAGGCCGAAGGCGGCGCGCAGTGCGCTACGGCGTTCATCGGAAGGCGCGCGCAAGGCCGCCGCCATGGCCGCATCAGGGCCACCGCCGGACAACGTCGCACCGGTGCGGCCGCCCAGGCGCGCCAGGCGCTCCTGCAAGGCGTCCCAAGCCTGCGCATGCGATGCGCTGGCGGCATACCAGCGGGCGAAGTCGCGCAGCCCATCGTTATCGATACCAGCATCAGCGGCGGCCTGCCCGTCGCGCAGGCGTGCCTCCCATTCCACGGCCTGGCGCCAGGCCAGGCCGGTGGCGTCAGTGCTCATGCGTTGCCGCAGCAGGCCAGCAAGGCTTGCGCGATGTATTTGCGGACCATGCTCACGGAAACCCCGAGCCGCGCCGCGATCTCGGCATAACCGAGTTCTTCGTACTGGCTGAGGATGAAGGCTTCGCGCGCGCGGGCGCTCAAGCCGGCCAGCGCGGCGTCGATGCGCACCAGTTCCTCGACCGCCATGCAAACATCTTCGGGTGAAGCATGCCAATGGCCGGGCGTTAGCGCCAGTTGGGCCAGGTAATCGCGCTCGAGGTCGCGGCGGCGCCAGAATTCCCACGTCAGGCGGCGGCCGATGGTGGTCAGCAGTGCGCGCGGCTGGCGCACCACGGCGATGTCGTCAACCAGCGCCAGTTCTGTGAAGGCCGATGCAGCCAGGTCTTCGGCATCGTGGCGCGAGCCCACCAGGCGCTGCATGGCGCCGGTAAGCCAGCCATAACTGCGGCGAAATTCGCTGCCGAGGAGCTGCGCGCGGGCGGAGTCTATAGATACGGAAGTCATAATCCGCACTATATTCGTCTCGCTTGCGATATAAAACGAACTAAAACAGATAAGCTATGGAAGAATTCGCGCTATGACAAAAGCGCATGGCAGGCGCGCTTTTGGTTATCGCTCAGGGGCGGCGCGGCCCAGGTGGCGCGCCAGGATCGAGAACATCTGTTCGACGTCGATCGGCTTGCCGATAAAGTCGTCCATGCCAGCCGCGATGCACTGTTCGCGCTCGCTGGCCATCACGCCGGCCGTCATGGCAATCACCGGCAGCGACAACCGCAGTTCTTCGCGGATGATGCGGGTGGCGGTAAAGCCGTCCATCACCGGCATTTGCACGTCCATCAGCACCAGGTCGCAATCGAGGCGGCGCAGCTGCGTGACGGCATCCTCGCCGTTCTCGGCCACCGCCACCCGCGCGCCGGCCTGTTCCAGCAGGCCGCGCGCCACCACCTGGTTGATCGGATTGTCTTCCACCAGCAGGATGCGTACGCCAGCGAGCGCCGGCTGGGCGTTATCGTCCGGTGCGGCCGGCTCCTGGCCGAGGGCGCGCGCGGCCTGCACCGCCTCCAGCAGGCCCACCGCCGTCACCGGCTTGGCCAGGCAGGCGGCAATGCGGGCGTTGGCCATGTCTTCGGCCACCAGGTCGCGGCCGTAGGCGTTGAGCATGCAGACCAGCGGCGCCCTGATCTCGGGCTGGAGGGCACACAGTTCGGCCATCTGCCAGTCCACCAGCACCGCATCGTACACGGCGCCATTGCGCAGCAGCGCGATCGCCGCCTGCGCGTCGGCGGCGACGTCGCAAGTCCAGCCGGCAGCGGCGATGGCCTGGGCGATGCAGTGGCGGCTGGTGGCGTTGTCATCGGCCAGCAGCAGGTGCAGCGGAGCGATGGACTGCGCGGCATCGACGGTATCGGTGGCGTCGCTGACGCCGAGCGGCACGGTGACGCGGAACTCGCTGCCCGCGTCCGGCATGCTGTGTACGTCGATCTGCCCCTGCATCAATTCGACCAGGCCCTTGGAAATGGTCAGCCCCAGCCCGGTGCCGCCGAAACGGCGCGTGGTGGACAGGTCGGCCTGCGTGAATGGCGAGAACAGCCGCGCCACCTGCTCTTCGTTCAAGCCGATGCCGGTGTCCCTGACCGCGAAGCGCAGCAGGCTGGCGCCGCCCGGCGCCGGCAGCCGCGACACCGTCAATGACACTTCGCCGCGCTCGGTAAACTTGATGGCGTTGCCGGCCAGGTTAACCAGCACCTGGTGCAGGCGCAGCGCGTCGCCGACCAGGTGGCGCGGCACGTCGCCTTCGACGCCGATGGCCAGTTCGAGATCCTTGTCGCCGGCGCTCACGCTCATGATGGTGGCCACCGCGTGCAGCACGTCGTCGAGGCGGAACGGCGCGTGGTGCAGCTCTACCTTCCCAGCCTGCATCTTGGACAGGTCCAGGATATCATTGAGGATGCCGAGCAGCGACTGGCCCGAGGTGCGTATCATGTCCAGGTAGCGCGCCTGTTCCGGCGAAACACCGGTGCGGCCCAGCAGGTGCGCCACGCCCAGCACCGCGTTCATCGGCGTGCGCAGCTCGTGGCTCATGTTGGCGACAAACACGTCCTTGGCGGCGTTGGCCGCCTGCGCTTCACGCATGGCCGATTCGAGCTGGCGGGTACGGTGTTCGATCAGGTTTTCCAGGTGGTGGCGGTAGCGCAGCAGTTCCGACTCCACGCCGTGCAGGGTGTCGAGCGCCTGCGCCGCCTCGTGGAACGCAGCCGGCGGCACCGGTCCCTGGCGCGCCTTGCCGCCCAGCGCCATCGCCGCCGTGGTAAGCGAACGCACCGAACCTTCGATATTGCGCGCGAAATGCCAGGCCACGCCGAAGCCGGCGGCGGTGACCGCCGCCAGGAAGGCCATGATCCAGGTGATCGATTCGAACACCGCGGCATACACGGCGCTGCGCGGCACGCCGATCACCACCGACCAGCCGCTTTGCAACGACCGGCTGTACATAGAATACACGGGGATGCCTTCCAGCGTGGTGGCCTCGATCGCGTCTTCCTGGCGCAGCCGGAAGCGCGACATCAAGGTGGGCGAGACTGGCCGGCCCACGTATTTTTCCGGGTCATGGGTACGCGCCACCAGCATGCCGTTGGCGTCGAAAATGCCGGTCACGCGGTCGGCCGGCAGCAATTGCTCGCGCAGCACCTGGCCCAGGCGCTCGGGCACGAAAGCCACCGAGATCACGTACACCACCTTGCCATCACGGATCACCGGCGCGTGGATCGCCGCCAGCGGGCGTTTCAGCGCGCCGGCATAAAACAGGTTGGAAATGAGCGGCTTGCCGGTCTTGAACACCTGGGCGATGCGCGCCGCGCTGAACGGATCGGGATACACCTCGCCGTAAGGACGGGCGGTATTGAGCAGCTGGACCGAATCGCGATCGTGCAGCACAAAGTTATAGCCGGGGAATTCCGGGCGCAGCACGTCGGTGGCCTGGCGGTAGAAGGCGGCGAAATCGCGGCTGTCGATGCTGGGCGAGTTGGCCAGCGCCAGGGCCACCGTGATGCCGGTGTTGAGGTCGCGATCAACCGCCTGGATCAGGGCCCGGGCGGTGATCAGCGTGTCTTGCTGGATGGTCTTGCGTTCGCGGACGATGAAGTTGTTGGTCAGCAGGGCAATACCGAGGATGGCCGGCAAGGCGCAGGCCCAGACCAGGCTGTAGAGCTGGGAGCGTATGGTCGGCAACCTGGCCACGTACTTCTGTTCACCCTGGTGCGGCGCCATGAAAATCCTTCCTGCGGGCGTGCGTACATGCATAGCCGCAGGAAATGACTTTAGCACAGACTGGAGTTAGCTCCCTAATTGTGTTCCCAGGCGCAACACTGCAGCGATGTTGCGCGCCGAGGTGCGCACATTGTAGGCGGCGTCCGCCAGCGCCCGCTCCAGCGTGCACGGACAATTGACCACGCTGAACACGGCGTCGATGCCATGGCCGTGAATCACGCCCGCGCCCGGTTCCAGGCTGCCGGCGATGCCGATCACCGGCTTGCCGTGGCGCTTGGCCACGCGCGCCACGCCAATCGGGGTTTTGCCGTGGATGGTCTGGCTGTCGATGCGCCCTTCCCCGGTCAGCACCAGGTCGGCGTCCGCCACGGCGGCATCCAGGCCCACCGCGTCGGTCACGATCTCGCTGCCCGGGCGCAAGCTGCCGCCCAGGAAAACCAGCATGGCCGCACCGATGCCGCCGCCCGCGCCCGCGCCGGGCAGATCGGCCACGTCGGCCAAGTTGCGGTCGAGGTCGCGGGCGATCACGGCCGCATAGTGGCGCAGATTGGTATCGAGCAGCGCCACCATGGCTGGTGTAGCGCCTTTTTGCGGGCCGAAGATGTGGGAAGCGCCCTGCGGCCCCACCAGCGGGTTGCTGACGTCGCACGCCACGTCGAACACGCAGTCCTTGATGCGGGCATCGAGCCCGGACAGGTCGATCCGGGCCAGCGCGTCGAGCGCGCCGCCGCCCGGCGCCAGGTCGCGCCCGGCGGCGTCGAGCAGGCGGCCACCGAGCGCCTGCACCATGCCGGCGCCGCCGTCGTTGGTGGCGCTGCCGCCGATGCCGAGCACGAAGCGGCGCGCGCCGGCGTCCAGCGCGTCACGAATCAGCTCGCCCGTGCCATAGCTGGTGGTGTGCAGCGGATCGCGGCGGTTGGGCGGGACCAGTTCCAGGCCGCTGGCGGCAGCCATCTCGATCACTGCCGTCTGACCGTCGCCCATGATGCCGTAGAAGGCATCGACCGGCTCGCCCAGCGGACCGCGCACCGACAGGTCCACGCGGCGGCCGCCGCTGGCGTCGATCATGGCTTGCACCGTGCCTTCGCCACCGTCGGCCACCGGCACCTTGACGTAAAGGGCGTCCGGGAAGATTTCGCGGAACCCCGCTTCGATTTCATTGGCAATCGCCATCGCGCTCAAGCTTTCCTTGAACGAATCGGGGGCGATGACGAATTTCAGTTGCTTGTTCATGATAATTATCGATTCACCAACTTGGCCGGTACCCGCAGGACCAGCAGCGCGCCGAGCAGCATCACCGCCGACAACACATACAGTGCGGCATCGGTGCTCTGGGTGGCATCCTTGATCCAGCCGACCAGGAACGGGCTGACGAAGCCGGCGATCTGGCCCAGCGAGTTGATCAGCGCCAGGCCGGCGGCGGCAGCGGCGCTACCGAGGAAGGCGGCCGGCAGCGACCAGAACATCGACAGCGCGGCCAGTGCACCCATGGTAGCCATCGACAGGCCAACCATCACGACCAGCGGGTTGGTGGAGAAGTTGGCGGCCATCATCAGGCCAAACAGGCCCATCAGCATAGGCGCGCTGACATGCCAGCGGCGTTCGCGGTGTTTATCAGCCGACCGGCCGGCCCACACCATGAATACGGCAGCAAACAGGTAGGGAATGGCGCTGAGCCAGCCGACGGTCTGGGTGTCGTAGCCGAGCGACTTGATGATCGATGGCAGCCAGAAATTAATGGCGTACACGCCCATCTGGATGCTGAAGTAAATCACGCCCAGCATCCACACGCTGCCATTTTTCAGCACGTCGCCGATCGACTGGCCGACGGTGCTGGTGGCTTGCCGCTGTTTTTCGTCGTCGTCGAGCGCGGTCTGCATGGCGGCTTTTTCTTGCGTGCTCAGCCACTTGGCCTGGGCGATGCCGTCATTCAGGTAGAAGTACACGGCCACGCCCAGCAGCACGGTCGGCAGACCCTGCAGCAGGAACAGCCACTGCCAGCCGGCCATGCCGCCCTGGCCGGCCGAGAAGTGCGCCAGCATCCAGCCCGACAGCGGACCGCCGATCAGGCCCGAAATCGGGATGGCCGACATGAACAGCGCCATCACTTGGCCGCGCTTTTGCGACGGGAACCAGTGCGTGAAGTACAGCACCATGCCCGGGAAGAAGCCGGCCTCGGCCACGCCGGTGAAGAAGCGCAGCACGTAGAACGAGGTGGGGGTAGTGACGAACAACATGGCCGCCGACAAGGCGCCCCACATGATCATCATTACGGCGATCCAGCGCCGCGCGCCCAGTTTATGCAGGATCAGGTTGCTTGGAACGCCGCTGAGGACATAGCCGATGAAGAAGATGCCGGCGCCGAGGCCGTACACCGTGTTGCTCAGGTTGAGCGCGTCCATCATCTCCAGCTTGGCGAAACCGACGTTGACGCGGTCCAGGTAGTTGAAGAAGTAACAGACGAAGATAAATGGAATCAGATGCCAGGTGGCTTTTTTGTAGGCGCCGTCGAGTACGGCACCGGCCGATGCAGCATTTGCAGCGGTGGTGGTGGAATTGCCCATGCAGGTCTCCTAGATGTTGTAGTGTCATGACGACTGACAGCGCTGATTATCTGGAATCACTGCATAAAAATCATCGGCCGAATGCACGAGAATTGGCAGTCGCCAGGACAAAATACTGGGCAAACGCCTAAATATTTCCCTGGAAAAACGACTTTCGAGCGTAATCCGTCGTTCCTTGGCACAATGTCGGCTGCAGTTAACCCACCATGAACAGCTAGCCATGACCATCTTGAACAGCGCGTTGGCGCAGGACATCGTCACTCGCACGATGAAAATCATCCCGTACAACGTCAACGTGATGGATGCCCACGGCAGCATCGTCGCCAGCGGCAATGCTGCCCGCATCGGCGAGTTGCACACGGGTGCGATGCTGGCCCTGGCCAAGCAGTTGCCGGTCGAGATAGACGCCGCCAGCGCCCGCAATATGCACGGCGCCCAGCCCGGCATCAACCTGCCTTTGAGCGTCAACGGCCAGCTGTGCGGCGCCATCGGCCTCTCGGGTGCGCCGGACGACGTGCGCCAATTTGGCGAGCTGGTGCGATTGACTGCCGAAATGATCCTGGAACAGGCGCAGCTGACCGACGCCCTGCAACGCGACTCGCGCTACCGCGAAACCTTTGTGCTGCAACTGATCGCCAGCGATCCCGGCGCCCGGTCCGGGCTGGAATCGTGGGCGCGGCGCCTGGGTGTGGACTTCCGCCGCCCGCACGTGGTGATGTTGCTGGAACTGGACGACCGGGCGGCCGGCACGGTGGAAGCACTGAGCGAAATCCAGCGCTTGCAGCTGCGCCTGCTAAGCCGGCAGCCGTCGGCACTGACGGCGGCTGCCAGCTCGCACGAGCTGGTCATCCTCGATTTTCACGACAGCGTGGCCGCCACCGATGTGCCTGCCTGGGCCCAGCGCAAGCTCGAGGCGCTGGCGACATTGCTCGATGAAGAAGGCGCACAAGCTCATGGGCTGACGGTGGGCATCGCCCTGGCAGGCCTCGATAACGTGGCGATCTCGTACCAGAGCGCACGCACGGCGGCGCGCATCGGCCGCGCCCGCGACGGCGGACGGCGGCGCTACAGCTATTACGACCAGGCGTTGCCGGTGTTGTTATCGGGTCTTGATGCCGGTTGGCAGGCCGAGCAGCTGCGCCAGCCGATGCTGCGCCTGCAGGCGCAGGACAAGAACAAGGAATTATTACAGCGCACACTCGAGACCTGGTTCCGCCACGACAGCCACCTGGCGGCGACGGCGGAAGCGTTGCACATCCACCGCAATACGCTCGACTACCGGCTGCGCCGCATCGGCGAAATTACCGGGCTTGATCTGTCGCGGCTGGAAGACCGCTTTTTGCTCTATGTCTCGCTGCTGCTGGCTGACGTCGGTTAACAACCTGTCCCGATAGAAAATGAGGCGCTGCTTGCGCGCCTCGGCAGCGGGGCCGGCGTTGCGCGTCATCGCATGGCCTGGCGTGGATCGGCGTGGGCAGGCCGCGCCAGTCTTGGCCCGGCCAGTTCAGCGGCCCAGTGCCAGGACCGGACGTTTGGCGCCATGGCCCAAGCGCGGCGCCGACTGTGCATCGACCTTGAAGGTGCTAACCAGTTCTTCCAAGGTGGCCGCCTGTTCCTGCAGCGAACCGGCTGCTGCTGCCGCCTCTTCCACCAGCGCCGCATTTTGCTGCGTCACTTCATCCATCTGGGCGATGGCCTGGTTGATCTGGTTGATGCCTTCGCTCTGTTCTTCACCGGCCACCATGATTTCGCTGATGATGCCGGTCACGCGTTCGACGCTGCTGACAATTTCGTCCATCGTCGCGCCGGCCTTGTCCACCAGTTGCGAGCCGGCATCCACCTGCTCCACCGACGCCGTGATCAGTTCCTTGATTTCCCTGGCGGCCGCCGCCGAGCGCTGGGCCAGGTTGCGCACTTCTGTCGCCACGACGGCAAAGCCACGGCCCTGTTCGCCTGCACGGGCCGCTTCCACCGCCGCGTTCAGCGCCAGGATATTGGTCTGGAACGCAATCCCGTCGATCACGCCGATAATGTCGGCGATCTTGCGCGACGAGCCGTTAATCGTGCTCATGGTATCGACCACTTGCGACACCAGCTGGCCGCCCTTGCTGGCAACATCCTGAGCGGTGATCGCCAGGTGGTTGGCCTGGCGCGCACTGTCGGCGTTGTGGCGCACGGTGGTGGTCAATTCCTCCAGCGACGACGCGGTTTCTTCCAGCGCGGCGGCCTGGTTCTCGGTGCGGCGCGACAGATCCAGGTTGCCCTGCGAAATTTCCGCGCTGGCGGTGGCGATCGAATTGCTGCCGTTGCGGATGCCGCGCACGGTGGTGGACATCTGGTCTTGCATCTTGATCAAACCCTGCATCAGGCTGCCCATTTCGTCGTCGCGTTCGACGCGGATATCGTTGGCCAGGTTGCCGCCGGCGATCTGGTCGAAGTGGCCCAGCGCGGCGCGCAGCGGTTTCAGGATGGCCGACAGCAGGCGCAGGGTCGAGAACACGATCAGCACCATGCCGCCCAGCAGCGCGATCACGAAGCCGACTTCGAAGGCGCTGAAGAACGACTGGCTGTCGTCGTAGTGTTTGCGCGCGCCGTCGAGCTGGTACTTTTCCAGCTTGTTGGAGGCTGCGTCGAAAACGCCGAATTCCTTGCTCATCTTGTTCATGGCCAGGTCATCGATTTTCTCGGCATTTTGCGACTTGATTGCGCCCATCAGCTCGCGCAGGAAGCTGATATAGACCGTGCGTTTCTTGTCGAGGTCGGTCGCCAGTTGCTGCTCTTCGCCCGTCAGCGGCAGGGCCAGGTACGATTTCCAGGCTTTGTCGCCATCGAGAATGAAGCCTTCGGCGCGGGCCAGCGTCTTGTCCAGGTCGGGCGAGTCCGGGTGGAACACGCCGCGATCGATGACAAAGCGCGCACGATTGAGGAAGTTCTTCGACTCGGTGAGGATCAGCACCGATGCCATCTGGTTTGAATACACATCCTTGAGCGCAAAATTCACCTTGTTCATGCCGAACAGGCTGACCGCGCCGATGGAAATAATCAACAGGCCAAGTACTGCCATCGAGACAATCAGCCGGGTACGGATAGTGATGCGAGTGAACATGGGATCCTGGAGCGCAAGGTGAGAAATGTGAAATCTGAGAAATGCTGCAAGGCAATATTTTAAGTGGAAGTACGTATTTCCGTCAATCAATTTATCAATGAAGTAACTTACTATTAGCAAGCATGTGCACGCGACGCACTTGGCTGCGCTGCGGTAAAATCGCGCTTTCCGGCCCTTGGGCCGGGTGCTCTTCACAGGAACCATCATCGCTACCAATCTGACCTCGCTGCCGCTGGACAATTCTTTTGCGTCCCTGCCGCCCGCGTTCTACACCCGGCTGATGCCCACTCCCCTGCCCGCGCCCTACCTGGTGGCGGTCAGCCCGTCGGCCGCACAACTGCTCAAGCTCTCGCCGGATCAAGTCGCGGACAGCCTCGACATCCTGGTCGGCAACGCCGTCCCGGAACAGGGGCAACCGCTGGCAGCCGTGTACTCGGGCCACCAGTTCGGCGTGTGGGCCGGCCAGCTGGGCGATGGCCGCGCCATCCTGCTTGGCGCTGCCGCCACCGATAATGGCCCGCTGGAACTGCAATGGAAAGGCGCCGGCCAGACGCCGTACTCGCGCATGGGCGACGGCCGTGCCGTGCTGCGGTCGTCGATTCGTGAGTTCCTGTGCTCGGAAGCCATGCATGGCCTCGGCATTCCGACGTCGCGCGCGCTGTCGATCGCCGGTTCCAACCAGGGCGTGATGCGCGAGACGGTAGAAACCGCTGCCGTGGTGGTGCGCATGGCGCCCAGCTTCGTGCGGTTCGGCTCGTTCGAGCACTGGTACTACCGCAAGCAGAACGAACAGCTGAAAGTCCTGGCCGACTACGTCATCGATCACTTTTATCCCGATCTGCGCGCCAGCGACAACCCCTACCAGGGCCTGCTGGCGGAAGTCACGCGCCGCACCGCGCACATGGTCGCCCAGTGGCAGTCGGTCGGCTTCATGCACGGCGTGATGAACACCGACAATATGTCGATCCTGGGCCTGACCATCGATTACGGCCCGTTCGGCTTCATGGAAGCGTTCGACGCCGACCACATCTGCAATCACACCGACCAGCAGGGCCGGTACTCGTACGCGAACCAGCCGCAGGTCGGCCACTGGAACTGCTACGCGCTGGCGCAGGCCCTGCTGCCGCTGATCGGCGAGCCGGAAGACGCCCAGGCCGCGCTTGACGTTTATCAGCCCGCCTTTGCCGCCAGGCTCGATGAGCTGCTGCACGCCAAGCTGGGTCTGACCCGGCTGGACGCGCATGCCGATGCCGACCGCGCCCTGTTCGACGCCATGTTCGCTGTCATGCAAGCCAACGGCGTCGATTTCACGCTGTTCTTCCGCCGCCTCGGCGGCCTCAAGGCGGCGGACGCCAGCGGCGACGAGCCGCTGCGCGACCTGTTCATCGACCGCCCTGCTTTCGACGCCTGGGCCGGGCAATACCGCCAGCGCCTGCAAGCCGAGCACAGTGTCGATGCCGACCGCCAGCTTGCGATGAACCAAATCAACCCCAAATACGTGCTGCGCAATTACCTGGCCCAGGTAGCGATCGACAAAGCGCAACAGCAGGATTACTCGGAAGTGGCGAAATTGCTGGCGATCCTGCAGCATCCATACGACGAGCAGCCCGAGCATGACCAGTACGCCGCCTTGCCCCCCGACTGGGCCAGCCATCTCGAAGTAAGTTGTTCTTCTTAAGAAAGATCTAAGCCATGACCAATAAAGTCACCAAGTCCGACGCCGAATGGCGCGCCATGCTCGATCCGATGGAATACCAGGTTACCCGCCACGCCGCCACCGAACGCGCCTTTACCGGCAAGTTCTGGGATCACCACGAACACGGTATCTATACTTGCGTCTGCTGCGACACACCGCTGTTCCGCTCCGATACCAAGTTCGACTCCGGTTGCGGCTGGCCCAGCTACTTCGAAGCCATCGATCCGGCCAACGTGATCGAGAAAACTGACCGTACCCATGGTATGCTGCGCACCGAAATTCTGTGCGCCGTGTGCGACGCCCACTTGGGACACGTGTTCCCGGACGGCCCGCCGCCAACCGGGCTGCGTTATTGCATCAACTCGGCGTCGTTACGGTTCGATCCACAAGAGTAAATAAATACTGAGGCAACATGAAATTCCTGTTCGACTTATTCCCGGTCATCCTGTTTTTCGGCGCCTATAAACTGGCTGGCATGCATGCCGAAGCAGCCCAGGTGTTCACCAACACCTACTTGGGCAGCATCATTTCGGGTGGCAGCGTGACGCCGGACCAGGCTCCCATCGTGCTGGCCACGGTGGTCGGCATCCTGGCTACCGTGCTGCAGATCGCCTACCTGAAAGTGCGCGGGCGTAAGGTCGAAGGCGTGATGTGGTTCTCGCTGGCCATGTTCGTCTTCTTCGGCGGCCTCACCATTTACCTGCACGACGAAGCGTTCGTCAAATGGAAGCTCAGCATCGTTTACTGGTCGTTTGCGATCGGCCTGCTGGTTAGCGACCTGGTGTTCAAGAAAAACCTGATGCGCAAGTCGATGGGCGAGTTCGTCGAACTGCCCGACGCGGGATGGAGCCGCATCAACCTGGCCTGGATCGCCTTCTTCACGGTGATGGGCGTACTGAACTGGTATGTCGCCTTCGTGCTGTTCAAGGGTAATACTGACGCCTGGGTCAACTTCAAGATGTTTGGCACCACCGCGTTGATGTTCGTCTTCATCATCGGCCAGACCGTTTATCTCTCGCGTCACATGAAAGAACAGCCATGAACGACACCCGCATCGAACGCATCCGCAGCAAGATGGAAGCGGCCCTGGCCCCGGTCGAATTGACGCTTAACGACGACTCCCATTTGCACGCCGGCCATGCCGGCGCCGCTTCCGGAGGCGGACATTACAGTGTCAGAATCGTTTCGTTACAATTTGAGGGGCAGAAACTCGTCACAAGACATCGACTCGTGTATGATTCCGTGAACGATATGATGCATAAAGAAATTCATGCATTGGCCATTACTGCATTGGCACCGTCCGAAGTATGATGTAGTGCCGGTGGGGTGGACCCAGGCTATTGGTTTCAGAAATAATCGAACACAAAACTGAACAAAAACACAGATAGCAGATCTAACTCCCTCCTCCGGTTTTCGCTAAATCTTCCCCCTACAGGAATTAATAATGACTTTCAAGCCAGCCCGTTTGCTGATTGCACTTCTCGCCGTTGCCGCCGTACCTGCTTTCGCACAAAACGTTGCCGTTGTTAATGGCAAAGCCATCCCGAGCTCGCGTGTTGACGCCGTCGTCAAGCAAGTCGTCGCCCAGGGCCAGCAGCCGGATTCGCCACAGTTGCGCGAACTGATCAAGAAAGACCTGATCGGCCGCGAAGTGATGATGCAAGAAGCCGAAAAACAAGGCTACGGCAAAAATGCAGCGGTCAAGGAACAACTCGAAAACGCCCGTCAGCAAATCATCACCAACGCTCTGGTGATGGACTACGTCAAGAAAAATCCGGTATCGGACGCCGATGTCAAGGCCGAGTACGACAAAGCGGTTGCGGCCGCTTCGGCCGAGAAAGAGTACCACGTGCGTCACATCCTGCTGGCGACCGAAGCCGAAGCCAACGACGTGATTGCCAAGCTCAAAGGCGGCGCCAAGTTCGAAGACCTGGCCAAGCAGTCGAAAGACACCGGGTCGGCTGCCAACGGTGGCGACCTGGACTGGGCTACCCCGTCGTCGTTCCCACCAGTGTTCTCGCAAGCTTTCGTCAACCTGCAAAAAGGGGGCGTGACCGAGAAGCCAGTGCAAACGCCTAACGGCTGGCACGTGATCAAGGTGGACGACACCCGCGCTGTAAAACTGCCGCCGCTGGAAGAAGTCAAGGGCCAGGTTCAAGAAGGCCTGATGCAGAAGAAAGTACAAGCTTACCAGGAAGAACTGGTTAAAAAAGCAAAAGTGCAGTAATGTTCTGCAAGGCGGCGCCCTACGGGGCGCCGTTTTTGGTTCTACGTTGGTAATATGCGCATCCAAGTGCAATCTCAAGCTTTTAAAGGATTTAAATAATGATGTTGAAACC
This sequence comes from Duganella zoogloeoides, assembly GCF_034479515.1. NCBI lineage: Bacteria > Pseudomonadati > Pseudomonadota > Betaproteobacteria > Burkholderiales > Oxalobacteraceae > Duganella > Duganella zoogloeoides. The sequence continues at coordinate 2,696,924 of NZ_CP140152.1, read as the reverse complement.
AGCCCGTCTGTTGTTAGCCATGATTGCTGTTGTTGCAGCGCCCGCCTTTGCGCAAAATCTCGCCACCGTGAATGGCAAAGCCATTCCGGCTGCCAAGGCAGACCAAATGGTCAAACAAGTTGTGGCTCAGGGCCAGCAACCGGACAGCCCGCAATTGCGCGAAATGGTCAAGAAAGAGTTGATCGGCCGCGAAGTCATGCTGCAGGAAGCCAATAAGCAAGGTTATGGCAATAAGGCCGACGTCAAAGCCGCCATCGACAACGCCAGCCAGAGCATTATCATCAACGCCATGCTGGCCGATTATGTGAAAAAGAATCCGGTCAAGGATGCCGATATCAAAGCCGAGTACGATAAATACAAGGCAGCCAACGGCGGCAAGGAATATCACTCGCGCCATATCCTGGTTACCACCGAACAGGAAGCCAAGGACATTATCACCAAGCTGAAAGCCGGCGGTAAATTCGAAGAGCTGGCCAAGGTGTCGAAAGACGGTTCCGCCAACAACGGCGGCGACCTGGGCTGGATGTCGCCAGGCAAGCTGGTCAAACCGTTTGCCGATGCAATGGTGGCCCTGAAGCCAGGTGCGATCACCGAGACCCCGGTCAAGACCGAGTTCGGCTATCACGTGATCAAGCTGGACGAAGCACCACGCGACGCCCAGTTCCCACCGTTCGACCAGGTCAAGCAGCAGATCTCGCAGCAAATGCAACAAGGCAAGATCGCCGCTTACCGGGACGAACTGCAAAAGAAAGCCAAGATTCAGTAATCAGGAATCGGACAGCTTCCAAGCTGTCCTGAGATAAACAGCGCCCGGCCTCGTGCCGGGCGTTGTCGTTTACGGCCTTCCACACTGCTACCGAACCAGTTTTTGGCACGTTCCAGCTGCTTTCCAGCTTAATCTGCACCATATATCCGAGATAGTCCTGCCATTCGGACTGGACCACAGCTACCGCACCGATTCAGACAAAGAAAAACCGGGCCGCTGCTTGCGCAGGGGCCCGGTTTCAACTGCGCGGTTAAAACTTAACCGACGAACTTTCGTGCGTTACGGAACATGCGCATCCATGGCGATTCTTCACCCCATGCTTCCGGATGCCACGACTGCTGCACCGTGCGGAATACACGCTCAGCGTGCGGCATCATGACCGTGAAGCGGCCGTCAGGCGTGGTGACCGAGGTCAGGCCCTGTGGCGAGCCATTCGGGTTATACGGATAGGCTTCGGTCGCATCACCACGGTTATCGACAAAACGCATGGCAGCGACAGCTTCGGTGATATTCCCGGTCTGGGTGAAGTCGGCATAACCTTCCCCGTGCGCGATCGCGATCGGGGTCTGGGTACCAGCCATGCCATCGAAGAATATCGACGGGGAATCCAATACTTCCACCATGGCAAAGCGGGCTTCGAATTTCTCCGATTTATTCGTGGTAAATTTCGGCCAGGCGTGGGCGCCGGGAATCATCGATTTCAGATTACTCATCATCTGGCAGCCATTACATACGCCTAAACCGAAACTGTCGCCACGCGCAAAGAAGCGCGCGAATTGTTCGGACAACGCCGAATTAAACAGGATGGTTTTGGCCCAGCCCTCGCCCGCACCCAATACGTCGCCATACGAGAACCCACCGACGGCAATAATTCCCTGGAAGTCGTCGAGTTTGACGCGCCCGGCAATCAAGTCGCTCATGTGGACATCAACCGCGGTAAAGCCGGCCTGGTGCATCACGTAAGCGGTTTCGATATGCGAGTTGACGCCCTGCTCGCGCAGGATGGCAACGCGTGGACGCACGCCGGTGGCCAGGAATGGCGCGGCGATATTCTCGGCCAGGTCGAACGTGATCTTCGGCTGCATGCCTGGATCCTGTTCGTCGAGCAGGCGGTCGTATTCAGCGTCGGCGCAAGCTGGGTTGTCGCGCAGGCGGGCGATGCGCCAGCTCGTTTCGCTCCACAGGCGGTGCAGCGCGCTGCGCGGCTGGCTGTAAATCAGCTTGGCGTCGCGGGTGAACTCGATCACGCCACGGTCGTTCGGTTTGCCGATGATATGGCTGCAGGCGCCCAGATTGAAGCTGCGCAGCACGTCCATGACCAGCGATTTTTCGTCGGCGCGGACCTGGATCACGGCGCCCAGCTCTTCGGCGAACAGCGCGCGCAGGGTTTGCTCGTTGCGGCGTTCGGCGATCTGGCCGGCCCAGTTCTTGGCATCGCCCTGGTCGGCGCCATGGCCTTGCTCCAGGGTCAGGATGTCGAGGTTGATCGACAGGCCGGCACGGCCGGCAAACGCCATTTCGGTCAGCGTGCCGTACAGGCCGCCGTCGGAACGGTCGTGGTAGGCCAGCAGCTTGCCGTCGCGATTGAGTTGCTGGATGGCGGCAAAGAAGCCTTTCAGGTCTTCCGCGCTGTCCACGTCCGGCGTGTCGTTGCCCAGCTGGTTCATCACCAGCGACAGCGCCGAGGCGCCCAGGCGGTTCTTGCCACGACCGAGGTCGATCAGGATGATCGAGGTCTCGCCGGCATCGGTCTTGATCTGTGGCGTCAGCGATTTGCGCACGTCATAGACCGGTGCGAATGCCGAGACGATCAGCGATACCGGCGACAGCACGGCCTTGGCATCGTCGCCCTCTTTCCAGGTGGTGCGCATCGAGAGCGAATCCTTGCCGACCGGGATGCTGATGCCGAGCGCCGGGCACAGTTCCATGCCCACGGCCTTGACGGTGTCGTACAGCGCGGCGTCCTGGCCCGGCTGGCCGCAGGCGGCCATCCAGTTGGCGGACAGCTTGATGTCGGAAATGTCGGCAATCGGTGCGGCAGCGATATTGGTGATCGCTTCAGCCACGGCCATGCGGCCCGAGGCGGCCGCGTCGATCACGGCCAGCGGGGTGCGCTCGCCCATAGCCATCGCTTCGCCCAGGTAGCCTTCAAAGCTCATGGTGGTGACGGCGCAGTCGCCGACCGGCACCTGCCATGGTCCGACCATCTGGTCGCGCACCGACATGCCGCCCACGGTGCGGTCGCCGATGGTGATCAGGAACGATTTGTCGCCCACGGTCGGCAGCAGCAGCACGCGCCTGGCGGCTTCTTCGAGGTCGATGCCGGTCAGGTCCAGCGCCGGCAGTTCGCGTACCACGTGTTCGACGTCGCGCTGCATCTTCGGCGGTTTGCCCAGCAACACGTCCATCGGCATATCGACCGGGTTGTTGCCCAGTTCGGGATCGATCAGCTTGAGCTGGCGTTCCTCGGTGGCGGTGCCGACCACGGCAAACAGGCAGCGCTCGCGTTCGCACAGTGCCTGGAACAGCGGCAGGCTGCTTGGTGCGATGGCCAATACGTACCGTTCCTGCGATTCGTTGGACCAGATCTCTTTTGGCGCCATGCCGCTCTCTTCCAGCGGGATCTTGCGCAGGTCGAAGATCGCGCCGCGCTTGGCGTCATTGGTGATTTCCGGGAAAGCGTTCGACAGGCCGCCGGCGCCGACGTCGTGGATCGAGATGATCGGATTGTCCTGGCCCAGCTGCCAGCAGCCGTTGATGACTTCCTGGGCGCGGCGTTCCATCTCCGGGTTGCCGCGCTGGACCGAATCGAAGTCCAGGTCGGCGGTGTTGGTGCCGGTGGCCATCGACGAGGCAGCCGAGCCACCCATGCCGATGCGCATGCCGGGACCGCCGAGCTGCACCAGCAGGCTGCCGACCGGGATGTCGTTCTTGTGCGTGTGCTGCGACGAGATATTGCCGATGCCGCCAGCGATCATGATCGGCTTGTGGTAGCCGAACACGGTGGCCGCGCCAAACTGGGCGCTGACGTTTTGCTCGTAGGTACGGAAGTAGCCGCCCAGGACCGGGCGACCGAATTCGTTGCTGAACGCGGCGCCGCCAAGCGGGCCGTCGATCATGATTTGCAGGGCCGAAGCAATCCGGTCAGGCTTGCCGTAGGCTTTGCCATCGGCATCGACTTCCCACGGCTGCACGGCGCCCGGCAGCAGCAGGTTCGAAACCGTGAAGCCGGCCAGGCCAGCTTTCGGCTTGGCGCCGCGGCCGGTGGCGCCTTCATCGCGGATCTCGCCGCCGGCGCCGGTGGAGGCGCCCGGGAATGGCGAAATCGCGGTCGGGTGGTTGTGGGTTTCCACCTTCATCAGCGTGTGGGTCAGCTCGGTGACAGGCGCGTATTCCTGGCCCGCGCCTTGCGGGAAGAAACGCATCACGGTGGCGCCTTCCATGATCGATGAATTGTCGCTGTAGGCGACCACGGTGCCTTTCGGCTGCAGTTCGTGCGTGTTCTTGATCATGCCGAACAGCGATTTCGGTTGCGCCACGCCGTCGATGGTCCAGTCGGCGTTGAAGATCTTGTGGCGGCAGTGTTCGCTATTGGCTTGCGCGAACATCATCAGTTCGACGTCGGTCGGGTTGCGGCCGGCGCGGGTGAACGCCGCATCCAGGTACTCGATTTCGTCCTGCGACATCGCCAGTCCCAGGTCGGTATTGGCTTTTTCCAGCGCACCGGCGCCGGCGCCGATGACGTCCACGGTTTCCAGTGGCTTGGCGTCGAGCGTACGGAACAGGCCTGCCGCTTCGTCCGGGTGGCGCAGCACCGACTCGGTCATGCGGTCATGCAGCAACGCTGCCACGGTCTGCACATCTTCGTCCGACAGCTTCTTCGGCGCGCCGATGCTGCTGCCGAGAATGCCGGCTTTCAGGTTGATGCGGAACGCGATGCCGCGCTCGACGCGCTTGATGTGCGCCATGCCGCAGTTGTGCACGATGTCGGTGGCCTTGGAAGCCCACGGCGAAATGGTGCCAAAACGCGGGATCACGAAGAATTCCTCGACCGCCCCGTCAGCGTTGTCGGCGTGAGCCGGTTCACCGTAGGTCAGCAGCGCGCCGAGCCGGCTGGTGTCGTCGGCCGACAGCGGCTGGGCGGCATCGATGAAGTGGACATAGCGGGCCTGGACTGCGGCGACCTGGGGGAGCGCGGCTTGCAGTTGGTTTAACAGGCGTTGGCTGCGGAAGGCGGACAGGGCGTTGGAGCCCGGGAGTATCAACATGATGGAGGAGTAGTTGATGCAGCGTGGCTGCGGATTAAAGGTAGAAAGCGAAAATTAAACACAGGCTAGGGCTTGCAGAATTCCTTTTGCGCGCATTATACCCTTTCCCATCCTCGCCATACAGCGCCAAGATGACCCCGAAACGTGGCGCGAAGTATTCCGCAAGCAACATTTCACGCCTGCCGCGCGCCGAAATGCGCCTTGTACAACGCAAAAACGCGTGCTGCGAATGACCTTCGGTTATGCTAGAGCCAATCTGAATGGATGGAAAACATGGCCGAATATAGCGAGTTGTCGGTACTGATCGTGGACCCGAATCCGGGCATGCGCGGCAGCCTGCACAATATGCTGAACCAGTGCGAGATCACCCGTATCGAATACGCGGTCGGATCGGGCACGGCCATACGCCAGCTGACCAAGAAGCAATTCGACATCGTGCTGTGCGAGTACGACCTCGGCAACGGCAACGAAAACAGCGGCCAGGACGGCCAGCAACTGTTGGAAGACCTGCGCCATCATCGCCTGATCCCGGCATGGACGATCTTCATCATGATCACGTCCGAGGGTGTGTACAGCCGCGTGATCGGCGCGGTGGAGCTGGCCCCGACCGATTACGTGCTCAAGCCGTTCACCGTGGACGCCCTGCTGCAACGGATCCGCCGCGCGGTGGAGCGGCGCGAAGTATTCTGGCCCGTCTACCAGCAGGTTGCGGCCGGCAATATCCGCAAGGCGATTGCCGGCTGCAAGGACGGCGAACAGACCAATGCCCGCTACGCTGCCGACTATGCGCGCTTGCGGGCCGAGCTGCTGGTGTCGATCGACGACCTGGCCGAAGCCGAGTTCGTGTACCAGGCCATCCTGCTCACCCGCCCTACCGCCTGGGCCAAGCTGGGCCTGGCGCGCTGCCAGTTCGGTTTGGGCAAGCTGGTCGAGGCGCAGCAAACCCTGACCGACCTGCTGCAACACCACACCACCTTCATGGCAGCCTATGATTTGCTGGCGCGCACCTTGCAGGCGCTGGGCCAGCAGCAATCGGCCAAGAAGGTGCTGGAAGACGCGGTGGAAATTTCACCGCACATGGTGCGCCGCCTGCGCCACCTGGGCGAGGTGGCGTTTGCCACCGGCGACGTCGGTGCCGCCGAGCGGGCCTTCAAGCAGGTCGTCAACAAGGCCAGGTACTCCGAATTCCGCGACCCCGAGGACCACGTCAAGCTGGTCAAAACATTGGTCAGAAAAGGCGATGCCCACCAGGCCGGCGGCGTGATCCGCGACATGGAGCGCTCGCTGCGCAGCAACGCCAACACCGACACCTGCCGGGCGATTGCTGCCGGCATGGTGCAGGAAATGGCCGGCAACCTCACGGCCGCCGCCACCGAGCTGACCATGGCGGTCAACAATATCGCCAACACGCGCGGGCTGTCGAGCGGACTCAAGCTCGACCTGATCCAGAGCTGCCTGAACGTCAAGCTCGACCAGCAGGCGTCTTCGGTGATGCTGGACCTGATGAACGACGACGACAGCGGCGTGTCGATGGACGATGCGGTGGACGTGTTTGAAAAGGCGGGACGCCACGACCTGGCGCAGGGCATGGGAGAGCAGATCAGGATGCAGGTGGGCGAGCTGCTCGCGCACGCTGCCGAAAAAAGCAAACAAGGCGACTTGCGCGCAGCGGTGGACACCCTCAATGCCGGCCTGCGCAAGGCGCCGGCCAATATGGCGCTGCTGCCGGCGGCCGCGTCGGCCATCCTCAAGCAGCTCGACGACATGGGCTGGGAGGCGCCGCTGGCCGAACAGGCCGTGTACCTCCTCGAGCGCATGCGCAAGATCGACGCGCACCACCCTGCACTCGACGCGTTAATGGCGCAATATCATCACACACAGCGCAAGTACGGTATCGCTACTTCGGCGTAATGGACCGATAGTTAGCGGTAAAAGATCATGGTGCCAGGCATGCTGGACCACTGGTTGATCAGGCACCACGACGCGAAATACAGGCCGCAGAGAAAGAATGCCGACAGCACCGCCGTGTTGGCCGACGAGCGCCCGCGCAAGAGTTTTTTCAATCGATGCAAGGTAACCTCCAGCACAGCATAAAAGTCCGACTGTACTGCGGAGCAACGTTGTCATCAAGTCCAGCGGCGATGGTATCGCCAGCCGATACCATCGGTACCGTGTGGAAAGCTCAGCGCGCTTTGGGGGCCGGCGCCAGCGGGTCGAGCAACTGGCCGGCCAGGGTGGCTGGCTGCGGCGTGTCGGTGCCGACTTCGGCGGGCCAGTGGCGCGGCAGATAATAGGTGCCGAACAGGCGGTCGAGCACCGGCAAGGTCGAGGCGTAGTTGCGGTTGATGTGCTCGTTGCGGCTGTGGTGCCAGTGATGGAAGGCCGGCGTGGAGACCAGCCATTCCAGCGGACCGAAGCGCCAGCGCAGGTTGGCGTGGATGAAGAAGCCCCACAAGGTGCCCAGCACCAGCAGCGCGGCTGGCGCGGCGGTACCGGCCATGGTGGGGCCGGCCAAACCCAGCAAGTACAGCGGGACCAGTCCGAACAGCCGCGTGATCACCATGTCGACCGGATGGGTGCGGGTATTGGCCAGGAAATTCATGTGCTCGGTGCTATGGTGCAGCGCGTGGAAGCGCCACAGCCAAGGCAGTTCGTGGCTGAGCCGATGGCCCCAGTAAAACCCGGTTTCACCGACGATGAACACCAGCGCCACTTTCACCGCCAGCGGCAGGCCGGCAATCGCGCCGGTCAGCACCTCCGGCACCACGTGCTGGGCCAGCACCGCCAGCAAGGCTGTCGGCACGCCGAGCAGGACAATGGGCACCATGCTGCTGATGAGGTAATACGCGATATCGTGCACACGCTCGCGGCGCGGCCGGGGCGCATGGCGCGCACCGAACCAGCGTTCCAATGGCACGAACACTACCGTCAGCAGCACCAGCCAGGCTGCCAGGCGCAGCGCGGTGGTGGCAAACCCGGCCAATGTCTCGGACATGGAAAGTGCTTAAGCCAGTGCGGCGCTGCCACGCTGGCGACGGCGCGCCAGGAAACCGATCAAGCCGAAACCGCCGAGCATCATGGCCCAGGTGCTTGGCTCCGGTACGGCGGTCAGGTTGACGCCATCGAGCAACAGGAAGGGCGGTGCGCCAGGCGCGGTGGTTTGCGCCAGGAACGACAGCACCTGGCTGGTGCCGGACGCCTGAAAGGTCATGGTGGCAGTCTGCCAGCCGCTGAAGCCGCCGCTGGTGATGCTCAGGCCGCTCGAGTTGGCGCTCTGGTCGCCAAACATCACGTGCCAGAAGTTATTGGTGTTGGCGCCGGTGAAACCGACTTGCTGCGCCAGCGCGTAGTCGAACGTCAGCTGGTAATAGGCATCCTGCTTCAGGCCGGTGATGGTTTGCGCCAGCGTGCCCGGGCCGTACAGTGCATCGGAGGCAAAGATATTGCCGCCGTTCGCCGACGATGCGTAGCCGTTGCTCACGCCATCGACTTCGCTCCTGAGCCAGACGACCGAGTCCCAGGTCTTGGCGGTGTTGGCGTCCAGGACGAAGTTGTAGCCACCGCCGTTGCCTTCGATACTGGTGCTGGTCCAGCCCGACAGCGTGGTGCGGTCGTCCTGGTTGGTCGGCGACGCCGACAAACGCTTGTTGTTGCCGTTAGTGGTGTCGTCGAAATTACCGTTGGTGACCAGGTTAGTCGCGGCGTGGGTCATGCCTGCGCTCAGGGCGGCAACGGCAGACAGGGACAACAAAACGGACTTGAGGCGCATGGTGGGCATGAAGCAGGCTCCAAAAAATTTAACAGGCAGTGTAAGTGGGCAACTGACGGCGATTTTTGGGCCGGCTCGATGACAAGGCGCGATCTTACCAGAACTGGATCAAAAAAAACTAAAGTATCCTAAAAACAATTTAAATATGCAGAAAATAATACTTCAGAGAATTTATTCTTGCTCGGACGGCGAGTTCAGCACCTGTCGCACCTTGCGCGCCAGCGCCTCGCGCGAATACGGTTTGCCCAGTAACTGCACACCCGCCTCCAGCCGGCCGCCGTGGACAATCGCGTTCTCCGCGTAGCCGGAGGTATAGAGCACGGCCAGCCCAGGCGTTTTTTGCCGCGCCAGCCTGACCAGGTCGGTACTGCGCAGCGGACCTGGCATCACCACGTCCGTAAACAACAGGTCGATGCCGATGCCGCTGTCGAGAATGCTCAAGGCAGCGGTGGCGTCGGCCGCCTTCAGCACTGTATATCCAAGTTGCCTGAGCAATTCGACGGCGGTGTCGCGCACGCCCTCGTCGTCTTCCACGACCAGCACGGTTTCGCTACCGCCCACCACGGCGCCGGCGTCCGGCCGCGCCGCGCAGTTGTCCTCTGCTTGCTGGGAGCGCGGCAGGTAGAGCTTGACCGTGGTGCCGCTGCCCACTTCGCTGTAGATATTGACGTGACCGCCCGACTGCTTGACGAAGCCGAATACCATCGATAGTCCCAGGCCCGTGCCCTGCCCTTCGGGCTTGGTGGAAAAGAACGGGTCGAACGCCTGCCTCAGCACCTCGGCCGGCATGCCGCAGCCGGTGTCGGTGACCGCGATCACCACGTACTGGCCAGGCAGAACGTCGGCATGGCGCCGGGCGTACTGGTCATCGAGCGTGGCGTTGCCCACTTCGATGGTCAGCCTGCCGTGGCCGTTCATGGCATCGCGGCCGTTGATGCAGAGGTTGAGCACAGCGTTTTCCACCTGCGTGGTATCGACCAGCGTACTCCAGGTGCCGGGGCTGATCACGGTGACCACCTCGATGGTTTCACCGAGCGAGCGGGCCAGCATGTCGTCCATGGCCGCGATCAGCGTGCCTACCTTGACCACGCGCGGCGCCAGCGCCTGGCGCCGGCCGAATGCCAGCAGGTAGCTGGCCAGCCTGGCCCCGCGCCGCACCCCGCCCAGCGCGCTCTCGACGTAGCGCTGACCGCGGCTGTCGCCCGCCACTACGTGCGACAGCAAATGCAGATTGCCGGAGATTACTTGCAGCAGGTTGTTGAAGTCATGCGCCACGCCGCCGGTAAGCTTGCCCAGCGCTTCCATTTTCTGCGCCTGGTGCAGCGCGGCTTCGGTGCGCTTGAGGGCCTCGGCCGCTGCGCGTTCGGCGGTGCTGTCGCGACCGATCCCCAGCAGAAAATTGCCGTTGAGCGCATTGGTCCAGTCCATGTAGACGTACTCGCCGTTCCGGTGGCGCATGCGAACCTCCAGCCGGGGCGAACCGTGGCCATGGCGTATCGCATCCAGGCGCTGCACCACGACATCGCGTTCAAGCGGGTGAACCAGTGCCGCAACTGCGGTGCCGACCACCTCGTCCTCTTTCCAGCCAAGCGTGCGGCTGAAGGCGGGATTGATGGCTGCCATGGTGTTGTCACTGTCGAGCAGCGCCATGGAGTCGCTGGAGAGCTGCCAGATGCGGTCGCGATCCTGGGTCAACACCTGCAACTCGTCCTTGAGTGCTGCGGAAAACCGCGCCGTTTCGCGCATGGCAAGTACCTTCGACGTGGTTTCCACCACCGTGTCGAGTATGCCGACGGTAATCCCCTGTTCGTCCAGCACCGGGCTGTAACAGAATGTGAAAAACGCTTCCCTCATCTGGCCGTCGCGATCGACCATCAGCGGAAAATCCTCGATGAACGTGGAACTGCCCTGCCAGGCGCGGTCGAGAATGGGCACGATGTCGTCCCAGATCTCGCTCCACACCACCGCCAACGGCCGGCCCAGCGCGTCCGGCTTCTGGCCCATCAGCGGCAGGTAGGCGTCGTTATAGATCATCAGCATGTCCGGGCCCCAGAACAGGCACGACGGGAAATCCGAGGCCAGTATCAGGTTCACGCTGACGCGCAGCGAGGCTGGCCAGGAGGCAATGTCGCCCAGTCCGGTGCCTGCCCAGTCGTGGGCATACACCCGCGCCGCCATCGGGCTGGTCAGTTGCACCGGACGGCCAGTCGTCGCCTGACCGATGATCATGGCAGCACCGTGCCATAACCGCCGCCGCCCGGGGTTTCGATCACGAAAGCGTCGCCGGCCTGCATATCGGTCTTGCCGATGTGGCCCAGCTGCTCCGTGGTGCCGTCGGCGCGCAGCACGGTATTGCGGCCCAGCGCACCGGGGTGGCCGCCGGCCATGCCGAACGGCGGATAAATACGGTTGTTGGACAGGATCGCTGCCGTCATCGGTTCCAGGAAGCGCACCGTGCGCACGCCACCGTCGCCACCGCGCCATTCACCGGCGCCGCCACTGCCGGCGCGGATGCGGTAACTCTCAAGCCGCACCGGGAAGCGGAATTCGAGGATCTCGGGATCGGTGAGCCGTGAATTGGTCATATTGGTCTGCACCACGCTCACGCCATCGAAGCCGGGACCGGCGCCGGAGCCGCCGCTGATGGTTTCGTAGTACTGGTACTTGGCGTTACCGAACGTAAAATTGTTCATCGTACCCTGCGCCGCCGCCATTACACCCAGCGCGCCGTACAGGGCGTTGGTGATGCAGGTGGACGTTTCCACATTGCCCGACACCACGGACGCCGGGTAGTGCGGATTGAGCATGGAACCGGGCGGGATGATTACGCGCAGTGGCTTCAGGCAGCCGGCATTGAGCGGAATCTCATCATCGACCAGGGTGCGGAACACGTACAGCACCGCTGCCATGCACACGGCCGACGGCGCGTTGAAGTTGTTGTCAAGCTGGGGCGACGTGCCGGTGAAGTCGATCTCGGCGCTGCGGGTATCGTGATCGACCGTCACGCTCACTTCGATTTGCGCGCCGTTGTCGAGCTGGAGCCGGTAGCTGCCATCGCGTAATGCGCTGATCACGCGCCGCACCGCTTCTTCGGCGTTGTCCTGCACGTGGCCCATGTAGGCGCGCACGACGTCGAGGCCGAAATGGGCGACCATCTTGTGCAATTCTTCCACGCCCTTCTGGTTGGCAGCCACTTGCGCACGCAGGTCGGCCAGGTTCTGGTCGGGGTTGCGCGCCGGGTGGCGGGCGCCGGCCAGCAATGCCCGGGTTTCCGCTTCGCGCAGGCGGCCGCCTGCGGCGCCCGCACTGGCCCCATCGACCAGTTTGAAATTGCTGATCAACACGCCCTCTTCCTCGATCACGCGCGAATCGGGCGGCATCGAGCCGGGCGTGGTGCCGCCGATGTCGGCGTGGTGGCCGCGCGAGCCCACGTAAAACAGGATCTCGGCGCCGGCCTCGTCGAACACGGGCGAGATCACCGTGACGTCGGGCAGGTGGGTGCCGCCGTGGTACGGGTCGTTGAGCATGAAGACGTCGCCGGCCTGCATGCGGCCGGCATTTTCGCGCATCACGGTCTTGATGCTTTCGCCCATGGAACCGAGGTGCACCGGCATGTGCGGAGCGTTGGCGATCAGGTTGCCGTCGGCGTCGAAAATCGCGCAGCTGAAGTCCAGCCGCTCCTTGATGTTGACCGAATACGCGGTGTTTTGCAGCCGCAGACCCATCTGCTCGGCAATCGACATGAACAGGTTGTTGAAGATCTCGAGCATGACCGGGTCGGCGCTGGTGCCGATCGCCCGGCGCGCCGGCAGCGCGGCCACGCGGCGCAACACCAGGTGGCCGCGCGGCGTGGCCTCGGCGCGCCAGCCCGCTTCCACGATGGTGGTGGCATTGGCCTCGGCGATGATGGCCGGGCCGTCGATCAAGGCGCCCGCGTGAATATCCGAGCGCTGGTACAAGCCGGTTTGCAGCCACTGGCCGCCGGCGTACATCGGCACGGTGGCGCGGGGCGCCGGCGCGGTCGCCGCAGCAGTCATTGCCTCGACAGGACCGGCTTCGGCTGGCGCATCGGATGCGCCCACCGCCTCCACCGACACCGCCTCCACGATCAGCGCCCTGCCCTGCATCAGGAACGAATAGCGCTTGCGGTACGCGGCTTCGAACTGCGCGCGCATGGCGGCGACGCCACCGGCCTGGTCGAACAGCACGATCAGCGCGGTGTCGGTGCCCTCGTAGCGCAGGTGCACCCGCTCGATCAGGGTGATGCGCTCGTGCTCCACGCCCTGGTGCAGCAGGTCGGCGCCGGCTTGCCGGCCCAGCGCGTGCAGCCGCGCTTCGAGGTCGGGCAGCGTGTCTTCGTCGAGGCGCGCTTCCACCGCCGCTTCGCGCATGCTGGACTGGTCGGCCAGGCCCATGCCGTAGGCCGACATCACCCCGGCCAGCTTGTGCACGAACACGGTTTTCATCCCCAATGCATCGGCCACCAGGCACGCGTGCTGGCCCCCGGCGCCGCCGAAGCTGGTGAGCGCGTAATCGGTCACGTCGTGACCGCGCTGCACCGAGATCTGCTTGATGGCGTTGGCCATATTGCCGACCGCGATGTCGAGGAATCCTTCGGCGACCTGTTCGGGCGTGGTGGGGTTGCCGGTAGCGGCGGCAATGCGCGCGGCCAGTTCCACGAAGCGCACCCGCACGGCCTGGGCGTCGAGCGGCTGGCGGCCGTCCGCGCCGAACAGGTGCGGAAAGTGCTCGGGCTGTATCTTGCCCAGCATGACGTTGCAGTCGGTGACTGCCAGCGGGCCGCCGCGCCGGTAGCTGGCCGGTCCCGGGTTGGCGCCGGCGCTGTCGGGACCGACGCGGTAGCGGCTGCCGTCGAAGTGCAGCACCGAGCCGCCGCCGGCGGCCACGGTGTGGATGCTCATCATCGGCGCGCGCATGCGCACCCCGGCCACCTGGGTTTCGAACACGCGTTCGAACTCGCCCGAGAAATGCGAGACGTCGGTGGACGTGCCGCCCATGTCGAAGCCGATCACCTTGTCGAAACCGGCCAGCTGGCTGGCGCGCACCATGCCGACGATGCCGCCGGCAGGACCACTGAGGATGCTGTCCTTGCCCTGGAACGCCCTGGCATCGGTCAGCCCGCCGGACGACTGCATGAACTGCAAATTCACGCCCGGCAGTTCGCGGGCCACCAGGTCCACGTAGCGGCGCAGGATCGGCGACAAATAAGCATCGACCACGGTGGTGTCGCCGCGCGCGACCAGTTTCATCAAGGGACTGGCCTGGTGCGAAACCGACACCTGGGTGTAGCCGATGACACGCGCGGCCTCGGCCACGCGGTTTTCGTGGGCGTGGTAGCGGTAGCCGTGCATGAAGACGATGGCCAGCGAACGCAAGCCCCTGTCGTAGGCCGCCTGCAGCGCCACGCGCGCGGTGGCCAGGTCGAGCGGCACGACCGTCTCGCCGTGGGCGCCCATGCGCTCGTCGATTTCGATCACGTCCGTGTACAGCAGTTCGGGCAGCACGATGTGGCGGTCGAACAGGCGTGGCCGGTTCTGGTAGGCGATGCGCAGCGCGTCGCCGAAACCGCGCGTAATCGCCAGCACGGTCGGCTCGCCCTTGCGCTCGAGCAGCGCGTTGGTGGCAACCGTGGTGCCCATCTTGACGGCGGCAATGCGTTCAACCGGGATCGCCTCGTGCGATGCCACCCCCATCAGTTGCCGAATACCGGCAATGGCGGCGTCGGCATAGTGTTCGGGATTTTCGGAAAGCAGCTTCAGCGTGCGCAGTTGGCCATCGGGCGCCAGCGCCACGATATCGGTGAAAGTGCCGCCACGGTCGATCCAGAATTGCCAATCCATGCATGCCTCTTAACTATCGGTGTAGCTGCTATTGTAGTGCGTGTGCCGTCCGTTACCCAACACGGCTTGCATCATTGCCGATGTTAATATGACAGCATGAAGCCACTTTACCGCACTGCCGACATCCGCGCCATCGAACACGCTGCCGCCGCCATGCTGCCCGAGGGCGAGTTGATGCGCCGCGCCGGGCACGCTGCAGCGTGCGCCGCGCAGCGCCTGCTATCCTGTCCGCCTGCTGCCGCCAGCACAGCGGAGCGGCTCCCTGCCCGGGCACCGGTGCCGGAAACGGCGCATACACCGTCGCAGGGTCCGGCGCAGGCATCGGTGCAGGTTCCGGCGCGGACACCGGCGCAAGGTTCGGCGCATGTATCGGCACCGGGATCGGCACCGGGACTGGCATTGCAGCAGGTACTGGTGCTGGCCGGGCCCGGCAATAACGGCGGCGACGCGCTGGAAGCTGCGGCCCACCTGGCTGCGGCCGGCATTGCGGTGACCGTGGGGCACGTCGCGCCCACAGCCACGCAGTCGCCTGAACGGGCCGCTGCCTGGCAGCGCGCGACAGCAGCGGGCGCGCGCCTGGTCGAGGCATTGCCGCCGGCTGCGCATGCCAGCAGCTGTCGCGCGCCGGGCGGCAACGGCGCCCTCATCGTCGGCGGTTTGCCCAACGCGGCACCGCCCGAGGCCGACCGGCAAATGGCAACCGTCGACGAATTTATGGCGGCAGCCTTGCAGGCGGCGGACTGGCAACTGGTGCTCGATGGCCTGTTCGGCATCGGCCTGGCGCGGCCCGTCGCCGGCGGCCTGCGCCAACTGGTGGAAGCAGTCAACCGGTTGCCTTGCCCGGTCCTCGCGCTCGACGTGCCGAGCGGCCTCGATGCCGACACCGGCGCCATCGTCGGGACCGACGGCATCGCGCTGCGCGCCAGCCACACCATCACGTTTATCGGCGACAAGCCCGGCCTGCACACCAACGAGGGCCGCGACCATGCGGGTAGCGTCGAGGTGGCGGACCTGGACATCGACCCGGCGCTGTTCCCGCCGACGCCACTGCATCTGAACCAGCCGGAGCTGTTCTCCGGCTACCTGCATGCGCGGCGCCACAGCGGCCACAAGGGCACTTACGGCAATGTTGCCGTCATTGGGGGCGGACCCGGCCTGCGCGGGGCGCCGCTCTTGTCGGCACGCGCGGCGCTACACGCCGGCGCCGGCCGCGTCTACGTGCTGTTTCCCGAAGATCCGTTGCCAGCCGATAGCGGCCAGCCCGAACTGATGTGCCGCCTGGCCGACGGCTACGACTTCGAGCGCGCCACGCTGGCCATCGGCCCCGGCCTCGGCGACTCGGCCGCGGCCGCAGACCTGCTGGCGCGCGCCATCGCCAGCAACAGCGCATTGCTGATCGATGCCGACGCCCTCAACCTGCTGGCCCGCGACCCGCACTTGCAGCACGCCCTTGCCCACCGCAACAAGAACGCCGTGCTGACGCCCCATCCACTGGAAGCGGCGCGGTTGCTGGGCGCCACCGTGGCCACCGTGCAGGCCGACCGCGTGGCCGCAGCACGCACGCTGGCCGCGCGCCTGCAGGCGGTGGTGGTATTAAAGGGGTCGGGCACCGTGATCGCCGCACCGGACGGCCACTGCGTGATCAACCCCACCGGCAACCCGGCGCTGGCCACGGCCGGTACCGGCGACGTGTTGTCCGGCGTTTGTGCCGCACTGCTGGCGCAAGGTTGCCCGCCGTGGCCGGCTGCGCTGGCGGCAGTGTGGCTGCATGGTGCGGCAGCCGATGCGCTGGTGGTCAGCGGCATCGGCCCGATCGGCATGACGGCCGGCGAACTGGTGCCGGCGATCCGCACTGCCCTGAACCGGCTCGCTAGCTGAACAAGAACCAGCCTGCTGCAACGCAACCCAATACCACCAGCCACGGCGGCAGCTTCCACCACATCAGCGCGGCCAGCGCAACCAGTGCCAGCGCCAGGTCACGCCACCCAAGCATGGCGCCGGTCCATACCGGGTCGTACAAGGCCGCCAGCAGCAAGCCCACCACGGCCGCATTCATGCCGGCCAGCGCCGCCTGGGCGCGACGATTGCCTCTCAGGTCACGCCAGAACGGCAAGGCGCCGGCCAGCAGCAGGAACGACGGCAGGAAAATCGCCAGCAGGCAGATCGCGCCGCCGAGCCAGCCCGACGGCGCGACCGTCATCGACGCGCCAAGAAAGGCCGCAAACGTGAATAGCGGCCCCGGCACGGTTTGCGCTGCGCCATAGCCGGCCAGGAACGTCTGCTTGCCCACCCAGCCGCTGGGCACCACCTCGGCCTGCAACAGCGGCAGCACCACGTGGCCGCCACCGAACACCAGCGCACCGCTGCGATAGAATGCGTCCGCCATGGCCAACGGTTGGCCCGGCAGCCATTGCACCGCCAGCGGCAGGCCGATCAGCAGCGAGCAGAACAGCGCAAGCCACAGGGCGCCGGCGCGGCGGCCGATCATGATCGGCAAGCTCACCGGCGGATCGCCGGCACCGGACCGGAACAGCAGCAGCCCGATGATGCCGGCAGCAGCGATCACGCCCACCTGTGCCCACGCCGACGGGGCCAGCACCACGCAACCGGCGGCACCGGCCATCAGCAGCACGCGCGGCAGATCGGTGCACAGCTTACGCGCCATGCCCCATACCGCCTGCGCCACCACGGTCACCGCCACGACTTTCAGGCCGTGCACGACACCGGCCGACAACAGCTGGCCGTGCCGGGCCATGCCCAGCGCAAACAGGATCAGGAGGATGGCCGACGGCAAGGTGAAACCGGCCCAGGCCGCCAACGCCCCGGCGTACCCGGCGCGCAAGAGCCCCAGCGCCATGCCCACCTGGCTGCTGGCGGGGCCGGGCAGGAACTGGCACAGCGCCACCAGGTCGGCGTAGTCCGCTGCCGTGAGCCAGCGCCGTCGCGTCACGAACTCGTCGTGAAAATAGCCGAGATGGGCGATGGGGCCGCCAAACGACGTCAGCCCCAGGCGCAAAAAAATCACGAACACACCCAAGCCCGCGCGCCAGCGGTGGCGCGCGTCGTTCAACGCCGCACCAGGTCCGCTTCGATGGCCTTCAGGAAGGCGCGCTGCGACCATTCCACGTCGTTGACCACGATGGCCGGCGTGTAAAACGTGGCGGCGCTACGCGGGCGGTTGACCACCACCTTGGACGGCACCACCACCGACGCCAGGCCCGACTTCAAAGGTTCGAGGCGGATGTCGGTGTACGACGAATCGGCCGCGCTGGGCGCGCCGATCAATTTCGTGTTCGGGAACAGCGAGAATACGTCGAGCGCTTCCAGGCAGGCGCCCGTGCATTGGCCCGGCACCACCACGTACACAGGCTTGGTGAACGGGGCCGGATCGCCAGGCAGGTTCTCGGCGCGGTCGCTGTCGCTGACCGGGTCGCGGCGGGCCGGATCGGGATAGAATTTTTCATCGCGGGACTGGGCGGCCAGCATGCCTTGAGCGACCACGGCCGGATCGTAATCCAGCTGGCGGCGCTGCTGTTCGGACAGGTCTGCCGCTTCGAACGACGTGTGGGCGATGTTGGCGAACGACGCGCGCCACAGCACCGCCTGGCGCGCCTGCGCCACCTTGAGGCGACGGTTGACGCGGGCCTCGCCCCACAGCGCACGCGCCAGGTTCAGGCCCCAGACGGCATCGCCGCCCTGGTTGCCGCGCAGGTCGATCACCACGGCGCTGGCGTCGAGATAGCGCTGGCGGTTGGCCTGCACTTCGGCCAGCATGGCGCCGTAAGCGGTGCGCTCGGTATCGTTGGGCTGGAACGTGGGCAGCGCAAACCAGTGCAGGCCGTAGCGTGGCGTGCTGACGCCGATCGGCTGGGTGACACCGTTGAAACTGTCGTCGCGCAGGCGCTGGGCCGCTTCGTCCATCGCGCGCCAGCTGAGCGTAAGGCGCGATTCGCGGCCTTCGTCAATGAAGATGCACTGGACGGGCAAAGTAATGAAGGGGTTGCCCTGGTCGATGAAGACGTCGGGCGCAAACGTCCACCACGGGCCGGTACCGCCGCTGCGCTGGCCGAAGCCGAACACATTGGTTTCCACCAGTTGCGCGATTGGCTTGCCGTCGCAGTCGGCGATGCGCGCGCCCACGGCCGGGCCGCCGGGCGTGGTGGCGGCCACGAACATATTGTCGCCGCGCCAGGCGGTGATGAAGCCGGGCCAGCGCGGCGCCGCCGGCGGCATGTCCTTCAGCACCACGCCGGCACGGCCATCACCAAGCAAGGCGTTGAAGTGCTGCAGCGCGGCCGCATAGCCGGCGCCGTCACGCACCCTGGAGGCCAGCGCCTGGCCGCCTTCGCGTGCCTTTTCGAGATTACGGGCAAAATCGGGGTTGGCCGGATCGACCGTGCCCGGGTGGTCGTCGAGCGTGATCAGGTAGGCAGCTTCGACATCGGCGACCGCGGCCTGGCGCCACTGCTCGGCGGACATGGTTGGAGCCGGTGCCGGCGTCGGCGCCGGCCGCTGGGCCGGACCCTGGGCATAAGCGGCGGCCACGGCAAAGGCCAGCAAGGAACCGGCGCCGAATCGGCGCGCGGATGTTTTAAAAGATGCGATCGACATGCTTGCTCTCCTGATCACACCAGCCGCCCCGCGGCAATCGTGATCGTGCGGCCGCAGCGCGCAGCCATCGATTGGTCGTGCGTGACCAGCACCAGGGTGGAGCCATGCTGGCGGTTCAATTCGAACATCAACTGGATCACCGCCTCGCCGGTGGCCGCATCGAGGCTGCCGGTCGGTTCGTCGGCAAACAGCAACGGCGGTTCGCTGACGAACGCGCGCGCCAGCGCCACGCGCTGCTGCTCGCCGCCCGACAGATATTTGGGATAATGCTTGAGGCGCGACGACAGGCCCACCCGGCCCAGCATCGCTTCGGCCTTGTCGCGCGCGCCTGCCACGCCGGTCAGTTCCAGCGGCAGCATGACGTTTTCCAGGGCGGTCAGGTGCGCCAGCAACTGGAAAGACTGGAACACAAAGCCCAGCTTTTCCTTGCGCAGCGCAGCGCGGCCGTCTTCATCGAGAGCATAGATATCGACGCCGTCCAGGATCACCTTGCCGGCGCTGGGCGTGTCCAGCCCGGCCAGCAAGCCGAGCAAGGTGGACTTGCCGGAACCGGACGCGCCCACGATGGCAAGCGTCTCCGCCCGTTGCACGGTAAAATCGACCTCATGCAGGATCGTCAGTTCGCCGCTGGCGTCGGCCACGCGCTTGGCGAGGCCGCTGACGACGATGGCGGCCGAGGCATGGTTGGCCGCAGCACTGGCGGCGGTAACATCGGCTGCATGGAATCCGGGACCATCCGGCACGAAATTGGAAGACGCTTTAGGGAAATCAGGCATGCGCAATATGGAAATGAAGTTAGCAAAGAAACTGAGTGTACACGTCGCGGCGGCCTGGCTCATGGTGGCGGTAGCGGCGAGCGCCCATTCTGCACCAAAAACCGTCCTCGTGCTCGGCGACAGCCTCTCTGCGGAGTACGGCCTGGCGCGGGGCACGGGCTGGGTGGCGCTGGCCGAAAAGAAAGTGAAAGACCAGAAACTCGACGCCGAGATCGTCAATGCCAGCGTCAGCGGCGAGACCACCAGCGGCGGCCGTAGCCGCCTGCCGGCCCTGCTGACCAGGCACAAGCCGGCGCTGGTGGTGATCGAACTGGGCGCCAACGACGGCCTGCGCGGCCTGCCGGTAGCTGCCGCCCAGGCCAATCTCAAGGCCATGGCAGATACTGCCGGCAAGTCCGGCGCCAAGGTGATGCTGGTCGGCATGCGCATTCCGCCCAACTATGGCCGCGACTATTCCGACAAATTCTACGCCATGTACGGCACCCTGAGCCGCGAGCTGAAAGCGCCGCTGGTGCCGTTCATGCTCGACGGCGTGGCCGAGAAAACCGAGATGTTCCAGCCCGACCGCCTGCACCCGCTGGCTGAAGCGCACCCTACCATTCTCAACAATATCTGGCCCGTGCTGGAAAAATCGATCAAGGCAAAATGAAATATCCGGAAGTACTCGGCATCAACGACGTCCTGCCTCAACTGGCCAGCTTCGACGCCATCATCGACGCCCGCAGCCCGGGCGAGTTCGCGCAGGACCACCTGCCCGGCGCCATCAACGCGCCGGTGCTCGACGACGAGCAGCGTGTTCGGGTGGGCACCATGTACAAGCAGATCGGCGCATTCGAAGCCAAGAAGCTCGGCGCGGTGCTGGTGGCGAAAAATATCGCCAGCCACATCGAGCAACTGTGGCTCGAGCAACCGCGCGAATGGCGCCCGCTGGTGTATTGCTGGCGTGGCGGCAACCGCAGCGGCTCGATGGCCCACATCCTCTCCAAGGTCGGCTGGCCCGTGGTCCAGCTCGACGGCGGCTACAAGGCGTTTCGCGCCGAGGTCAATGCCGCCCTGGAACTGGCGCCGCAACTGCGCTTCAAGGTGATTTGCGGCACCACCGGCAGCGGCAAGAGCCGTTTACTGGAAGTGCTGGCCGCGCAAGGTGCGCAAGTGCTGGACCTGGAGCAACTGGCCGCGCACCGCGGCTCGGTGCTGGGCCACTTGCCCAGCCAGACGCAGCCGAGCCAGAAAGCGTTCGAAACCCGCATCTGGGACTGCCTGCGCCGCTGCGACCCGGCACTGCCGGTGTTCGTGGAATCGGAAAGCAAAAAAGTCGGCAACCTGCGCGTGCCGGCCGCATTGATGGACACCATGCGCGGCGCCGACTGCATCGCGCTCACATTGAGCCGCGCCGACCGCGTGCGGCTGCTGATGGAAGACTATGCGCATTTCCTGGTCAGTCCGGCGACCTTGAATGCACAACTCGAACATTTGACGGCCTTGCATGGCAAGGAAAAGATCCGACGCTGGCAATCGATGGCCGACAGCGGCGCCATGCCGCAGCTGGTCGATGAATTACTGGCCGAGCATTACGATCCCGCCTATTTGCGCTCGATCGACCGCAATTTCGTGCGGTATGGCGATGCTGTGCCGCTGGCGCTTGGCGATATCGGCGCCGCCGATTTCCTGTCCGGGGCGCGCTGGCTGATCGAGAACGTGCACTGAGGTTTTTGCAGGCGCAATAAAAAAGGGCCGCGTGATGAACGCGGCCCTTTTTACATGTTGCTGATTACTCTTTAACTTCCGTCACGGTGGTGGTGACGATAGGCTTGAGGATCTTGACCTTGGCGCGCTGCTTGAGCAGCTCGATGTACTCGTACATCTCTTGCTGGGCAATGATGGTACCGATCTGCTCGGCTTCTTGCTTGCGACGCTCGGCGTCCTGCTCGACAGGCTGCTGCACCTTGCCGATACGGTACACGCTGTAACCCATGCCTGGCAGTTCCACGCCCACGTAGGCTGGCAGCTTGCTGGTATCGGCCTTCATCACTTCTTGCAGGGCCACGCCGTTCAAGCCTTCCGGCTTGCTGCGCGACACCAGCTTGGCAGGACCGAAACCGGTGGCGTCGCCAGCCTTCCTGGCGGCAGCCAGTTTCTCGGCGCCGGCTTTGCTGGCCAGCTTGGCGGCTTCTTCCATCGTCACGCGCTGGCGGATCGCCGCGTCGACTTCGGCCAGCGGACGCTTGGAGGCCGGCTTGAACTCGACAATACGGCCGGCAACCAGGGTGCTTGGCGCCACTTCGATCGCTTCGGTATTGCTCTTCTTGGTGATCGAGTCGTTCGAGAACAGCGCGGTCAGGAACTTGGCGTTGTTGTACGGCGCAGGACCAGCTTGCGGCGACGGCGTGCGCGAGATATTGCTGGCAGTCTCGATTTTCAGGCCCAGCTTGTCGGCAGCCGGCTTCAGGCTGTCCGATTGCTCGTACACGGTGTTGGTGAACACTTCAGCCATTTCCGAGTATTTTTTCGACGCTTGCGAGGTTTTCAGTGCATCGGCCACGTCGGTTTTCACCGATTCCAGCGGCTTGACCACGGCAGGCTTCAATTCGGTCACGGTCAGCACGTGGAAACCGTAGTCCGACTGCACCGGATCGCTGATCTCGCCCTGCTTGAGCTTCATCACAGCAGCTTCCAGTGGCGCCGGCAGGCTGCCCTTGGTCACGTAGTCGAGGTCGCCGCCCTGCTCGGACGAAGGGTCTTCCGACTTGGCCTTGGCGATCTTGGCGAAGTCGCCTGGCGTTTTGCGCACTTCGGCAGCAATCGCTTCGGCCTTGGCCTTGGCGGTTGCCACGTCGGCAGCGCTCGCGCCTTTTTTCAGTGCGACCAGGATGTGCGCGGCACGGCGGCTTTCCGGGGTGGTGAACGCAGCCTGGTTGGCATCGTAGTACTTGGCGATGTCGGCATCGGTCACTTTTACCTGGCTCAGCACGGCGTCATTGTTGAGCACAACGTATTCGATCTTCGCTTGTTCCGGGATTTCGAAGAACTTGCTGTTCTTGTCGTAGAACGCCTTGACCATGGCATCGGTCACTTTGACTTGCGGCACGAACTCGGTGATCGGCAGCGCCAGTTCCTGCACTTCACGCTCTTGCGAACCGATGTTCGACAGCGTGGTCGCGACCGCGCGCGGCGCGAAACCGGTGCTTTGCACGGCGCCGCCCAGCTGTTGCAGGGCCATGTCGCGGCGCATGCGGGCGTCGTTCATGGCTGGTGTCAAGCCTTGCGAGGCCAGGATGGCTTTATAGCGCTCCATGTCAAAGTTGGCTGCGCCGCCAAACAGGTCCATGATCGCGCGCTGCAGTTGAGCATCGCTGATGGTCAGGTTGGAACGGGTCACTTCGACGCCGATCGCGCGTTCGGCGATCAACTGGTCGAGGATGTTTTGCTTGAACTCGGGCGTGTCGAACATTTTCTGGTCGAACTGCTCGCCCATGCGCTGACGGTAGCTGTCGAGCTGGTTGCGCAAGGCGTTGTCAAATTCTTGCTGGGTCAGCGGTTGACCGCCGACTTTGGCGATGGTGGTCGCATCGTCGCCAAAACCTTTGTAGCTTTCGAGACCGACTAAGGCAAACGACGGGACGATGATGATCGCCAGGAGAATCTGCATCAAACGTTGATGATTACGAATAAATTCAAACATGGTCAGCCAATTCGGATTGATAGGGACTTGCACATACAAAAATGGCGAACTCGCGTCCGCCAATTCCACCGGATTTTACAGCGCACACACCTCTATAGCAAGGGTAATCATGGCAGCTTGCTATGGACGGCGAGCTCGTGTTTAAGCTGAAATTAATCAGATTTAAGATTATCTTGGCGAAATATAACGGACAAAAGAAAAACCCCGCAGCTATTACTAGCTGCGGGGTATCTTGTTCTTGGCGGAGCGGACGGGACTCGAACCCGCGACCCCCGGCGTGACAGGCCGGTATTCTAACCAACTGAACTACCGCTCCTTTGGTACTTCCACTTACTGCTTTTGCTGCACAATCTAACAAGGTGCTGGCGGAGCGGACGGGACTCGAACCCGCGACCCCCGGCGTGACAGGCCGGTATTCTAACCAACTGAACTACCGCTCCAGCAACTTACTAGGTGCAACATTGTACTACAAGGCACTACATTTTGCAAACCCTGGTGGGCGGTGAGAGGCTCGAACTCCCGACCTAAGCCTTGTAAGGGCTCCGCTCTACCAACTGAGCTAACCGCCCCAGTTTTTGCCATCGCAAGCAGCTTTGTTACCTTGGCTGCTCACCGAAGTCCGTTAGTTTACAGCATCTTTCAAAGCTTTGCCAGCTTTAAATTTAGGAACTTTTGCCGCTTCAATGGTGATCTCTTCCTTGGTGCGCGGATTGCGGCCGGTACGGGCGGCGCGTTCGCTCACGGAGAAGGTACCGAAGCCGACCAGGGTCACGCTGTCGTTCTTTTGCAGGGTGGTGGTCACGCCGTCGATTACGGCATCCAGCGCGCGCGCAGCAGCAGCTTTCGAGATATCAGCGGAAGTAGCGATATGGTCGATCAATTCAGTCTTATTCAAAGCAGTTCCCCGTCACATAAGTTATAACATTTAGCCCGTCGATTTATCGTTGATGCATTTGATAAATCGCGGCCGAGAAAAATCTCAGGCCGTATTAAACAAGCCAGCGTACTTCCCTGTCAAGGTTGGCACTGTAGAAAAGTAGGTAAAAATAAAAAACAGGCGCCATAAAAGCGCCTGTTTTGGTAAAACAAGATACTAAAAACGAATAAGTGTTAGTGCTTTACCACTTCCGTTTGGCCGTCCGGTTTGGCAGCGGCAGCAGCCACTGCCTCCACCGGCGCGGTTTCCGTCAGCGGTTCAGGCTGGCGTTCCAGGGCCACTTCCAGCACCTTGTCGATCCAGCGCACCGGCACGATCTCGAGCTTGTTCTTGACGTTGTCCGGAATGTCGGCCAGATCCTTGACGTTCTGCTCGGGGATCAGCACGGTCTTGATGCCACCGCGCTGGGCCGCCAGCAGTTTTTCTTTCAAGCCACCGATCGGCAATACTTCGCCGCGCAGCGTGATCTCGCCCGTCATGGCCACGTCGGCGCGCACCGGAATGCCCGTGAATACCGACACCATCGCCACCGTCATCGCCGCGCCGGCCGAAGGACCGTCTTTTGGCGTTGCACCTTCCGGCACGTGGATGTGGATGTCGCTCTTCTCGAACACTTCGTTCTTGATGCCGAGGCGGTTGGCACGGCTGCGCACCACGGTGCGGGCCGCTTCGATCGACTCTTTCATCACGTCGCCCAGGGTACCGGTGCGGATAACACCACCTTTACCCGGCATCGACACGGCCTCGATGGTCAGCAGATCGCCGCCCACTTCGGTCCAGGCCAGGCCAACGACTTGACCGATCTGGTTTTCTTTCTCGGCCACGCCAAAATCGTAGCGGCGCACGCCCAGGAACTTGTCCAGGTTTTTCGGGGTGACCAGCACTTTTTTGTCGGACTTTTTCAGCAGCAGCATCTTGACGACCTTGCGGCAGATCTTCGAGATTTCGCGTTCCAGCGACCGCACACCGGCTTCGCGGGTGTAGTAGCGGATGATGTCGCGCAGCGTGGCTTCCGATACCGAGATTTCCTCTTCCTTCAGGCCGTTGTTCTTGATCTGTTTAGGGAGCAAGTAACGCAGCGCGATATTGGTCTTCTCGTCTTCGGTGTAACCGGACAGGCGGATCACTTCCATGCGGTCGAGCAGCGCCGGCGGAATGTTGTACGAGTTCGACGTGGCCACGAACATCACGTCCGACAGGTCAAAGTCCACCTCGATGTAGTGGTCCGAGAACGTGTGGTTCTGTTCCGGGTCCAGCACCTCGAGCAGGGCCGACGACGGATCGCCACGGAAATCGGCGCCCATCTTGTCGATCTCGTCGAGCAGGAACAACGGGTTGCGCACGCCGACTTTCGACAGCGATTGCAGCACCTTGCCCGGCATCGAGCCGATGTAGGTACGACGGTGACCGCGGATCTCGGCCTCGTCGCGCACACCGCCCAGGGCCATGCGCACGAACTTGCGGTTCGTGGCGCGGGCGATGGACTGGCCCAGCGAGGTTTTACCCACGCCCGGAGGGCCGACGAAGCACAGGATCGGTGCTTTCAGTTTGTCCACGCGTTGTTGCACCGCGAGGTATTCCAGGATGCGTTCCTTGACCTTGTCCAGGCCATAGTGTTCGCCTTCCAGTACTTTCTCGGCGTTCGACAGGTCGTTGTTGACCTTGGATTTCTTCTTCCATGGCAGGCTCACCAGCGTGTCGATGTAGTTGCGCACGACGGTGGCTTCGGCCGACATCGGCGACATCAGCTTGAGTTTTTTCAGCTCGGCAGTGGCCTTGTCCAGCGCTTCCTTCGGCATCTTGGCCAGCGCGACTTTCTTCTCGAGTTCGTCCAGGTCGGCGCCGTCTTCGCCCTCGCCCAGTTCTTTCTGGATGGCTTTGACTTGCTCGTTCAGGTAGTACTCGCGCTGCGATTTTTCCATCTGGCGCTTGACGCGGCCACGGATGCGTTTTTCCACTTGCAGGATGTCGAGCTCGCCTTCGAGCTGGCCCAGCAGGTGCTCGAGGCGCTTGGCCACGCTGAAGATTTCAAGGATGACCTGTTTCTGCTCGAGCTTGAGCGGCAGGTGCGCAGCCACGGTATCGGCCAGGCGGCCGGCGTCGTCAATGCCCGACAGCGAAGCGAGGATTTCAGGTGGAATCTTTTTGTTCAGTTTGACGTACTGGTCGAACTGTTGAACGATGGCGCGGCGCATCGCTTCGATTTCCGAATCGTCGCCCAGCTCGGAGTCGAGCGGCGTCAGGTCGGCCACGAAGTGCGTCGGCGTGTCGGTGATCTTGTTGATGCGTGCGCGCTGGGCGCCCTCGACCAGCACCTTGACGGTGCCGTCCGGCAGCTTGAGCATTTGCAGAATATTGGCCACGCAGCCGATTTCGTAGATATCGGAAGCAGAAGGTTCATCCTTGGCAGCCGCTTTTTGCGCAGCAAGCATGATGCTCTTGCCCTGCTCCATTGCGGCTTCCAGCGCCTTGATCGATTTCGGGCGTCCTACGAACAGCGGTATCACCATATGCGGAAAAACGACGACATCCCGCAACGGCAATAACGGCAGTTGAGTTTGCTCTGTTAATTTGGAAGTTGTCATGGCGTACCTTATGTGAAAGCGTGAAGATGATGTGGCGATGGTCTGCCCAATCACAAGACCGAACTACAAGAAATAATACTACGGATGAAAGAATATTGCCCGGAGCGTAGTCACGTGACGGTCTCGCTGATAATCCAATAAAAAAAGCCACGCGCAACAGCTGCTGTCACGCGTGGCTTTTCGATGGAAGCCTGCTCTGTCTTGATTTAAATTGTACCGCCTGGCCCGGAGGATGCGAAAAGATTTTTACATCGATCCGAGATAAGTGTGCACCTCTTAATTAATTCTCACCAGAGGCTTTAGCCTGTTCCTGGTAAATCAATAAAGGTTTGGCGCCGCTGGTAATGGTATTTTCATCAATAACCACTTTTACGACATTGGTTTCATTCGGCAGCTCGTACATGGTATCGAGCAGCGCGTGTTCCAGGATCGAACGCAGGCCACGGGCGCCGGTCTTGCGCGCCAGCGCTTTCTTGGCGATCGCGTGCAAGGCGGCTGGACGAATTTCCAGCTCGGCGCCTTCCATGTCGAGCAGCTTGGCGTATTGCTTGACCAGCGCGTTCTTTGGCTCGACCAGGATCTGGATCAGCGCTTCTTCGGTCAGCTCGGCCAGGGTAGCCACCACCGGCAGACGGCCGACCAGTTCGGGAATCAGGCCGAACTTGATCAGATCTTCCGGTTCCGCATCGAGCATCACTTCGCTGTTGCTGCGCTCTTTCTTGCTCTTCACGCTGGCCGAGAAACCGATGCCCGATTTTTCCGAACGGTTGGAAATGACCTTGGCCAGGCCGTCGAACGCACCGCCGCAAATGAACATGATGTTGGTGGTGTCGATCTGCACGAAGTCCTGGTTAGGATGCTTGCGACCGCCCTGTGGCGGCACCGAGGCCATGGTGCCCTCGATCAGTTTCAACAGCGCCTGCTGCACGCCTTCGCCCGACACGTCGCGGGTGATCGACGGATTGTCGGACTTGCGCGAAATCTTGTCGATCTCATCGATGTAGACGATGCCGCGCTGGGCTTTTTCCACATCGTAGTTGCAGCTTTGCAGCAGCTTCTGGATGATGTTTTCCACGTCTTCACCCACGTAACCGGCTTCGGTCAGGGTGGTGGCGTCGGCGATCACGAATGGCACGTTGAGCATGCGCGCCAGGGTTTGCGCCAGCAGGGTTTTACCCGAGCCGGTAGGACCGACCAGCAAGATGTTGCTCTTGGCCAGTTCGATATCGTCTTTTTTCCCGAGGTGCTTGAGGCGCTTGTAGTGGTTATACACCGCCACAGACAGGATGCGCTTGGCCGTTTGCTGGCCGATCACGTACTGGTCGAGCAGATCCTTGATCTCGTTCGGGGTGGGCAGGTCCGACTTGGCGCCGGTCACCGATTCCACGGCCGAAGTTTCGTCGCGGATAATGTCGTTACACAGATCGATGCACTCGTCGCAGATGAACACCGACGGCCCGGCGATCAATTTCTTTACCTCGTGCTGGCTCTTGCCGCAAAACGAGCAGTACAGTAATTTTTCGCCGCTGGAGGTTTTTTTGTCTGACATGGGGCAATTTTCTCTAGTTACAGGAGGCAAGCATGAATGCAGAAATGTCCGCTAAGCCACATGCTACCCGAAATAAAAACGAAACGCCCGAACGTTTGATCGCCCGGGCGTTTCATGGCAATTCGTCAGCGATATTGCGGAGATCGCGAAGCCCGCAGATCAGGCACGATTGGTCAGTACCTGATCGATAATGCCGTACTCTACCGCTTCTTCGGCCGACATGAAACGGTCGCGATCGGTATCTTTGGCGACCTGTTCGATCGATTGACCGGTGCGGTCAGCCATGATCGAGTTCAGGCGATGGCGCAGATACAGGATTTCCTTGGCCTGGATTTCGATGTCCGACGCCATACCTTGCGAACCACCGGAAGGCTGGTGAATCATGACGCGCGAGTTAGGCAGCGAGAAGCGCTTGCCCTTGGCGCCGGCAGCCAGCAGGAAGGCGCCCATGGACGCAGCGATGCCGGTGCACAGGGTGGATACTTCAGGCTTGATGAACTGCATGGTGTCGAAGATCGCCAGGCCGGCCGATACCGAACCGCCAGGGGAATTGATGTATAGCGAGATGTCCTTGTCAGGATTTTCGCTTTCCAGGAACAGCAGCTGGGCCACGATCAGGTTGGCCATCTGGTCGTTGACAGGGCCAACGAGGAAGATCACGCGTTCCTTGAGCAGGCGCGAGTAGATGTCGTACGAGCGCTCACCACGGCCGCTTTGTTCGACCACCATCGGAATCAAACCAAGGGCTTGGGTGTCCAGTGCAGGATTACGGTCGGCGTTACCAATATAACCAGTCATTCTTTTTCCTTGTGAAGCAGCTAGGGCCCAGAGGGAGGAACGGCGGCGTCAGCGATATCGCCCCGCTTGCGCGGAACGACGATGCTTGCGCCGCCGATTGCACTCTATTCTAGCCTAGCTGGATTACGCTTGTGCGTTGCTTCCCATCAGTTCGTCAAAGGCAATACCTTTGGCCGAAGTTTTCGACAGGCCCAGCACGTAGTTGACGACGTTTTCTTCCAAAACAAGGGCTTCGACTTCAGCCAGACGACGACGATCGCTGTAGTAGTACTTCAGCACTTCGCGTGGGTCTTCGTAGCTTTGGGCGAAGTCTTCGATTTGCGCTTTGACTTGCTCAGGCTGGGCTTGCAGGTTGTTTTCGCCGACCAGTTGCGACAGGATCAGGCCCAGGCGTACGCGACGCTCGGCTTTGTCCGCGAACAGTTCAGGTGGGAATGGCACGTCCTTGACGTTCATGCCGCGCTGCGCCATGTCCTGGCGGGTGATTTCGGCCAGGCGCTCGGTGTCCTGGGCGATCAGCGACTGTGGCACGTCGAGGGTGGCGGTTTTCACCAGCGCATCCATGACGGCTTCCTTGTTGCGTGCTTTCACACGGCCAGCGACTTCGCGTTCCAGGTTGACTTTGATGTCTTCGCGCATTTTGGCGATGTCGCCGTCAGCCACGCCCAGCGACTTGGCGAACTCGCCGTCAACTTCCGGCAGGTGCGCCCATTCCAGTTTTTTCAGGGTAATGGTGAACGAGGCGGTTTTACCGGCCACGTCTTTACCATGGTAGTCTTCCGGGAAAGCCAGTGGGAAGGTCTTGGCTTCGCCAACTTTCAGGCCGATGGTGGCAGCTTCGAATTCCGGCAGCATGCGGCCTTCGCCCAGCACGAACGGGTAGTCTTCAGCTTTGCCGCCTGGGAATTCAACGCCGTCGATCGAACCGACGAAGTCAACGGTAGCGCGATCGCCGTTGGCGGCAACTGGCTCGCCGCCGTCGCCGTGTTCGCCAGCTTCGCCCTTGGTGTGGAAGTGCACGCGCTGCTTGCGCAGGATGTCGATGGTCTTGTCGATTTCGACGTCGGTGACGTCAGCTTTGACGGTTTCGATTTCCACGGTGGTCAGGTCGCCGACCTGCACTTCAGGGTAAACTTCGAAAGTCGCGTCGAAGGACAGCACGCCGGCTGGCGACTCTTCCTTCGGCTGGATGTTCGGGTAGCCGGCAACACGCAGTTGGGCTTCGTTCGCGGCGTCGTTGAAAGCACGGCCAACTTTATCATTCAGCACTTCGGTTTCGATCTGATAACCGAATTGTGCTGCGACCATTTTCATAGGTACTTTGCCCGGACGGAAGCCTGGTGCTTTAGCCGTTTTGGCTTGCACTTTCAGGCGCTTCTCTACTTCAGCGCGGACTTCGGTCAGCGGGAAGGAGATCGTGATACGACGTTCGAGTTTGCCCAAGGTTTCGACTGCAGTTGCCATGTAAAAATCGTCCAAAAAAATATAATACAGTTGGTGCGAGGAGGGGGACTCGAACCCCCACACCATTGCTGGCGTCAGGACCTAAACCTGGTGCGTCTACCAATTTCGCCATCCTCGCGGCATGTTTGCACAAAAGCAAAGGGCGACCCGTAAGTGAAAACGGTCGCCCTTACCCCGGTAGACTCGGGGGCTTTCAACTTCAACGCGATATTCTAACGGGTTTTTTAGTGAAATGTGGTGTTTTTTAAACCAACCGGATTAATGCACCATTTTTCGCTTATTTTCCCGCTATTCCACGCTATTAGCAGGTGTCGGAAGCGGCTTTTTGACGCGGAACCACGCCGCATACAACGCCGGCAGGAACAACAGCGTTAATGCCGTCGCCAAAATCAGTCCGCCCATGATGGCCACCGCCATCGGCCCCCAGAATACCGAACGCGACAACGGGATCATCGCCAGTGCTGCGGCAGCGGCCGTCAGTATGATCGGCCGGCAGCGGCGCACGGCCGATTCGACGATCGCGGTCCACGGATCGTGGCCCGCAGCAATGTCCTGCTCGATCTGGTCCACCAGGATCACCGAGTTACGGATGATCATGCCGAACAGTGCGATGATGCCCAGGTTGGCGACAAAGCCCAGCGGCCGGCCCAGCAGCAGCAAGGCCAGCGCCGCCCCGGCCACGCCGAGCGGCCCGGTCAGGAACACCAGCAGCGCCCGCGAGAAACTATGCAGCTGCAACATCAACAGCGTGAAGATGATGAAGATCGCCAGTGGCAAGTTGGCCGCAATCGATGCTTCGGCCGTACCGCTGTCGGCTGCCGCCCCCTTGATGGTGATCGCATAGCCGGCCGGCAAGGCCGCGCGCAATGCTTTCAGTTCCGGTTCGATCTGGCTCGACACGGTCGGCCCCTGGATATGGTCGCCCACGTCGGCCTGCACGGTGATCGCCCATTCGCGCCCTTCACGCCAGACCACGCCTGGCTCCCACACGAAATGCGCGCGCGCCAGCTGGCTGATCGGCACGTACTTGCCGCTGGCGGTCGGGATATTGGTGTCGTTGAGCACGGAAATCGTGTTGCGCTCCTCGATCGGCTGGCGGATCTGGATGTCGATCAGCCGGATATCCTCGCGGAACTGCCCTACCGTGGTGCCGGACAAAATGGTGTTGGCGGCGCGCATCACCGTTTGCGACGTGACGCCCAGCGCGCGCATCTTGTCCTGGTCCAGGTCCAGGCGCAGCACCTTGACCGACTCGTTCCAGTTGTCATTGACGCCGATCGCATTCGGATTGGCGCGCATGATGTCCTTGACCTGGTCGGCAATCGCACGCACCTTGGCCACCTCGGTCCCCGTCACGCGGAACTGCACCGGGTAAGGCACCGGCGGGCCGTTCGGCAGCAGTTTCACCCTGCCGCGCACTTCAGGGAAATCTTTTTCGAAGACCCTGGTGATCTGGTCACGCAGCGCCGCCCGCGCCGCCAGGTCCTTGGGCAGCACGACGATTTGCGACACATTGGTCTGCGGGAATATCTGGTCGAGCGGCAGATAGAAGCGCGGACTGCCGGTACCGACGTAGCTGGTCACGCTGACCACGCCCGGCAATTTCGTCACGAATGCCTCGAATTTTTTTACCTGCGCCTCGTTGGCGGCAAAACTGGTTCCTTCCGGCGTCCACAGCTCCACCATCAATTCCGGCCGGCTGGAATCGGGGAAGAACTGCTTCTCGATGAAGTTGAAGCCGTAGATGCCGAGAGCAAACACCAGCAAGGTCGCGGCAATGGTGGTTTTGCGGAACTCCACGCACCAGTTGACCACGGCGCGGAAGCGGCGGAAACCGGGCGTATCGAAAATATCATGCTCGCTGTGGCCGTCGGCATGCGGCTTTACCTTGAGCAGCAGGAAGCCCAGGTAAGGCGTAAACGTCACTGCCACCACCCACGAAATGATCAGTGCCAGGGCATTGACCGAGAACAGCGAGAACGTGTATTCGCCGGCGGTGGACTTGGCCAGGCCGATCGGCAGGAAGCCCGCCACCGTGATCAGGGTGCCGGTCAGCATCGGGATCGCAGTGGACGTGTAGGCGAACGTGGCCGCATCGAAGCGCGACATGCCCTCCTCCATCTTGCGCACCATCATTTCCACTGCGATGATGGCGTCATCGACCAGCAGGCCCAGCGCGATGATCAGCGCGCCAAGCGAAATCTTGTGCAGGTCGATATCGAGCATGCGCATGAATAGAAACGTTACGGCCAGCACCAGCGGGATCGACAGCGCCACCACCAGGCCCGGCCGCACGTCGAGGCGGAACGGCTTGGTGTGCAAACCGAGCGCGACAAAGCTCACCGCCAGCACGATCAGCACCGCTTCGATCAGCGTGTGGACGAACTCGCCCACCGACGCCTTGACCGCCTCGGGCTGATCGGACACGCGTTCGAGCGTGATGCCGACCGGCAGCTTGGCCTTGATCTCGGCCACGGTTTTTTCCATGTTCTGGCCGAGAACGATGATGTTGCCGCCCTTCTCCATCGACACGCCCAGGCCGATCACCTCCTTGCCATTGAAGCGCATCTTGTCGCCCGGCGGATCCTGGTAGGCGCGCTTGACGGTGGCAAAATCGCCGAGGCGGAACGTGGTGCCGTTGGCGCGCAGTTCCAGCTGTTCCAGGTCTTTCGGCGTTTTCAGGGCGCCGGTCACCCGCACTTGCAGGTTGTCGGTGGGCGTGACCAGCACGCCGGTCGATTCCACGCTGTTTTGCGTGGCGATCTGGTTGGCAATGGTTTCGATCGGGATGCCAAGCTGGGCGAATTTCTTGTGCGAGAACTCGATGACCAGCTTTTCATCCTGTACGCCGAACAGCTCCACCTTGGCGACCGTGGGCACCTTGAGCAGGCGCTGGCGCACGAAATCGGCGTATTCCTTCACCTCGGCATAGTTGAAGCCGTCGCCGGACAGCGCGAAGATCGAGCCATAGGTGTCGCCGAACTCGTCGTTGAAGAACGGTCCGACCACGCCCGGCGGCAAGGTGCCGGCAATATCGCCGATCTTCTTGCGCACCTGGTACCACGACTGCGACACATCCTTGGGCGAGGTCGATTCGCGCAGTTTCAAAATGATCAGCGTCTCGCCCGGCTTGGAATAGCTGCTGATTTCATCGATGCCCGGGGTTTCCTGCAGCTTCTTTTCCAGCTTGTCGGTGACCTGTTCGGCCATTTGCAGCGCGGTCGCGCCCGGCCACATGGCGCGCACGACCATGGCGCGGAAAGTGAACGGAGGGTCTTCGTCCTGGCCCAGGTTGCTGTAGGCAAGCGCACCGCCGATCAGCAACACTGCAATCAGGTAACGCGTCAGTGGAATATGTTCGAGCGCCCAGCGCGAGAGGTTGAAGCCACCTTTCATTTGGCGGCCCCGGCCACTGCCTTCGATGGCGCCACCGGCACGTCGTTACCAAGGATGGTCACTTTCTGCCCCGGCTTGAGCAGGTTGACGCCGGCAGTGACCACCGACTGCCCCGGCTTGACGCCGGCGGACAGTACCAGGTCGTTGCCGGCAGCGCCCGCCACGGTGACGGGCACCAGCTTGACCGCGCCGTTTTCCACCACCCACACCGAGGTGGCGGATTTCTCGTGGAACAGCGCCGTCAACGGCACCTTGATCTGCGGCGTGGCCGTGCGCGAAGCGAACTGCACCACGGCGGTCATGCCCAGCCTGGCGTCCAGCGTGTCGGGCACGGTCACCTTGGCGGTGTAGGTGCGCGTGGCCGGATCGGCCACCGGCGAAATTTCGCGGATCTTGCCGGCGACCGAGCGGCCCGGGTCGGCCCACAGCCGCACGTGCACATCGGTGATCTGGCGCAGCGCATCGACCTTGTCTTCCGGCAAACCAATGACGATTTCCTTTTCGCCGGCCTTGGCCACCTGCACCACCGGCGTACCGGGCGACACCACCTGCCCCACTTCGGCATCGACCTGCGTGACCACGCCATCGACATCGGCCGTCAAGGTGGCGTAGGCCGCCTGGTTGGACTGGCCGCTGTATAGCGCCTGCTGGGCATCGACCGAGGCTTGCGCCGCGCGCAGGGTCGATTCCTTTTCGTCGAGCACGGCTTGACTGACAAAATTCTTGCCGCGCAACTCGCGGTAGCGCTGTGCGTCGGCCTTGGCCAGGTCGCGGCTGGTTTCCGCCGAACGCAGCGCGGCCATGGCCTGCGCCTGCGACAGTTTCAGATCCTGGGGATCGAGCGCCATCAGCACCTGGCCGCGCTTGACCAGCGTGCCGACATCGACCTTGCGGCTGACGATCTTGCCGCCCACGCGGAAACCGAGACGCGATTCCACCCGCGCCCGCACCTCGCCGGCGAACTCGGCATTGACATCGACATCGCTGCCGGCCAGCACCATTACCCGTACCGGGCGGATATCCTCGGTCTTTTCGACCGGCTTGGAACACGCCGCAAGCGCTGCACACGCAACTGCGATATAAATGGTGGAAATACGAGGGGTGAAACGGGGAAATCTGGAGGAGACCACGATACTTTCCTTTTCCTTGCTCTGAGCGGCTTGAGGCACTACCATTACGGGTTGGAAATAAATGACTTTCCGTTAATTAATTATATGCCGAGCAAACTGGTTTGCAAATGACTTTTAAGTCATTTAATCCGGAAATTTGCCAATTTTGCTTTGGGTCAACACTACATGTCGGTAGAACACTACGAAAACTTCCCTGTCGCTTCCATTTTATTGCCGAAAAGGTTACGCCCGGCCGTCGAGGCCATCTATGCATTTGCCCGCAGCGCCGACGACCTGGCCGACGAGGGCGACGCCACGCCGGAACAGCGCCTGGCGGACCTGACCGCCTACGAAGCTGCGCTCGACCGCATCGCCGACGGCGCCACCGACCACAGCCCCATGTTCGAACGGCTGGCCGTGGTGGTGCGCGAGTACGACTTGCCGCTCGCGCCCATGTACGCGCTGCTGTCCGCCTTCAAGCAGGACGTGACGGTGCACCGCTACGCCACCTACGGCGCCCTGCTCGATTACTGCGCGCGTTCGGCCAACCCGGTCGGGCACCTGATGCTGCACCTGTACGGGCAGGCCACCGAAGAAAACTTGCGCGACTCGAACGCCATTTGCAGTGCGCTGCAATTGATTAACTTCCTGCAGGACGTGGCGATCGACCTGCACAAGGAGCGCATTTATTTGCCGCTGGAAGACCTGAACCGCTACGCCGTCCTGCCCGGCGCGCTCGATGCCGTCGATGCGCGTGCGCGCTGGCGCGCAATGATGAAGTTCCAGGTCACGCGCGCGCGCGCCCTGATGCTGGGCGGTGCGCCGCTGGCGCTGCGCATGAAGGGCCGCATCGGCTTCGAACTGCGCATGGTCGTGCAAGGCGGCCTGAAAATTCTCGATGAGATCGAGCGCGTGCAATACGATGTGTTCCGCCACCGGCCCAAGCTGGACCGGCGCGATTGGGTGGGCGTGTTCTGGTCGGCCGTACGCATGAAGCAAAGGATGAAATCGGCCCCGTTACAGGGCGCGACACTATAAAATAGCGGCTTCGATAGGCCAACCTTGCTTTTTTATTCATGTCCCCCGACGACTACTGCCAGCAAAAGACCGCGCAAAGCGGCTCCAGTTTTTACTACAGCTTCCTGTTTCTCACGCCGGAGCGTCGTCGCGCCATCACTGCCCTGTACGCATTTTGCCGCGAGGTGGACGACACCGTCGATGATTGCACCGACGAGTCGGTCGCCCGCATCAAGCTGGAATGGTGGCGCAAGGAAATCGCCGGCATGTACGAAGGCCGCCAGTCGCACCCGGTCACGCAAGCGCTGCAGCCGCATCTCGCGGTGTACGACCTCAAGCAGGAACACTTGCAAGCCATCATCGACGGCATGGAGATGGACCTGAACCAGACCCGCTACCTCGACTACGCCGCGCTCACGCGCTATTGCTGGCACGTGGCCAGCGTGGTGGGCATCCTGTCGGCCAGCATTTTCGGCGTCACCACGCCGCAAACCCTGCAGTTCGCGGAAAAACTGGGGCACGCGTTCCAGCTCACCAACATCATCCGCGACGTGGGCGAAGATGCGCGCAAGGGCCGCATCTACCTGCCAGTGAACGAATTACAACAATTCGGCGTCACCGCCGCCGACCTGCTCAACGCCCGCCACTCGGAGAAGTTCGAGCAATTGATGGCGTTCCAGGTGGCGCGCGCCCAGCAAGCGTACGACGATGCGTTCGCGCTGCTGCCCAGGCAGGACCGCCGCGCGCAGCGCCCGGGCCTGATGATGGCCGCCATCTACCGCACCCTGCTCGACGAAGTGCAGGCCGACGGCTACCACGTGCTGACCCAGCGCATTTCGCTCACGCCGATCCGCAAACTGTGGCTGGCGTGGAAGACCTATGTCCGTGGCTGACGGCGCCGTGGCTGATCAACCGGGCAGCAATGCAGCTGACAACGCGGCTGAAAAGCGCCTTGTCACCAAGGGAGATTCCGATATCAGCCGCAGCGTTGCCGTCATCGGCGGCGGCTGGGCCGGCTGCACGGCGGCCGTGGAACTGGCGCGCGCCGGTTTCAAGGTCACGCTGTTCGAAGCGGCCCGCGTGCTTGGTGGACGCGCGCGCCGCATCGAAACCGACCGCAAACTGCTCGACAACGGTCAGCACATCCTGCTGGGCGCCTACCGCGAAACCTTGCGCGTGATGCAACTGGTTGGCGTCGACCCGGCCCAGGCACTGTTGAAGCTGCCGCTACAGATGCGCTACCCGCGCGTGGCCGGCGGCCCGGGCGGCATGGATTTCGTTGCGCCAGCCCTGCCGTTGCCGGCGCCGCTGCACCTGGCCGTGGCGCTGCTGCGCAGCCAGGGTCTGGACCGGGCCGACAAGCTGAGCCTGCTGCGCTTTTCATCGACCGCGCGCTGGATGGGCTGGCAGTTGCACCAGGATTGCACGGTGGCCGAATTGCTCGAACGCTACGATCAAACCCCGCGCCTGACCCGCCTGCTGTGGCGCCCACTCTGCCTGGCCGCGCTCAATACGCCGCCGGAACGCGCTTCCGCGCAGGTGTTCCTGGCCGTGCTGCGCGACAGCCTGGGCGCGCGCCGCGCCGCATCCGACATGCTGGTGCCGCGCGTGGACCTCTCGGCGCTGCTGCCCGAGGCGGCCGCCAAATATATCGAGGCGAACGGCGGCTCGGTGCGCACCGGCGCCAAGGTACAGGCGCTGCGCTCGATCGAAGGCCGGCTGTGGCAGGCCGATATCAGCGGCGCGGCCGTGGGCGGCATGTGGAGCACCTA
Organism: Duganella zoogloeoides; assembly: GCF_034479515.1. NCBI lineage: Bacteria > Pseudomonadati > Pseudomonadota > Betaproteobacteria > Burkholderiales > Oxalobacteraceae > Duganella > Duganella zoogloeoides. The sequence continues at coordinate 2,658,564 of NZ_CP140152.1, read as the reverse complement.
TTTCAACGGCGTGGTGGTGGCGACCGGCCCCAACCAGGCAGCGGCACTGCTGCACGGCATCGCCGGCTGCGACACCAGCGCTGCCTGCGCCAGCCTGATCGCACTGGAACCGGAAACCATCACCACCGTTTACCTGCAATTCGCGCCCGATATCCGGCTCGACTTGCCTTTCTACGCCCTGCTGGACGATGCCGACAACCACGAGTGGGGCCAGTTCGTGTTCGACCGCGGCCAGCTCGATCCAGCCCAGGCCGGCCTGCTGGCCGTGGTGATCAGCGCGTCGGCCAGCGCCGCAGCGGAACAGCAGGACTTGCTGGCCGAAGCCGTGGCGGTGCAACTGGCGGTCGCCTTCCAGCGCCCGGACCTGGGCCGGCCGCAATGGTTCAAGGTGATCACGGAAAAACGCGCCACCCATGCCAGCACCCCGGGCCTGGTACGACCTGCCAATGCCACCGGTTTGCCCGGGCTGGTGCTGGCCGGCGACTACACGGCCAGCGATTATCCGGCCACCATCGAATCGGCCGTGCGCAGCGGCGTGGCGGCTGCGCGCCTGCTCAACGGTGCCTGACCGCCTGCGCCCCGGTCGGGCAGCATGCGGCCTGGCGCGCTGGCGGGTCGCCTGTACCGCCATTTACGCAGACTGTCACATGCCTGTGGCGCGGCGCGGCGCTCTTGCGTACAGTGCCAACATCGACAGCAACAACTATTGACCATCATGAAACCCGATTCCTCGCGCCAACCGTCACCGCCGCGCCACATCATCCGGACCGTCGGCTCGGCCATCGGTCTGGCCATCTTTAACCTGTTCATGGTGATTCCGGCGGCGGTGTATGCGTCGCTGCTGCTGGCGGTGTACCTGTCGGCGTTCAGTTTTTACATCGGTGGCGTGGCAGTGACGGCCAGCGGCCTGTCGGGACAAAACGAACTGGCGCTGCAAGGCCCGATCCGCCAGGTGATGGCGCTGACCAATTCGCGCTTCGATACGCGCGCAGAGGAAGAAGAGGCCATGGGCTGGAAAGTGGCGATCACCGGGCGCGGCATCCAGGTGTTCCGCGACGCCGACGCTGGCGGCGCCGGCAACGATGCTGCTACCGGCAGCCGCAACGCCCGCATCTGGGACCGCGCCGAAGCCGTGGCCACCGGCGACATGACGATTACCACCGATTTCGACGGTGGCGCCCGCACCACCCAGACCCTGATCGGCCTCGGACTGGTGCTGGGCGGCATCGGCCTGTGCCTGGTCTGCATCGTGCTCACCCGCTACACGGTAGTGGGCATGCGCCGCTACGCCGCCATGAACGTCTCGCTGCTGCGCGGACACTGAGAGGCCCACCATGCGTTCCCTGATGAAAATCGGCTTCAGCCTGCTGCTGTTTTCCTTCGTGCTGATCGGCATCACCTACAGCATGCTGAAATCGTACGGCGCCGCCAACCCGGCCAGCAGCGCCGGCCGCTCGCTGTCGAGCGAAACCCGCAGCATCAACGCCATGGCCACGGTGGTCGATATCACCGGCCCGATCGACCTGATACTGACCCAGGGCCCTGTCGCCTCGCTCAAGGTGCGCGGCGAGCAGCGCTCGCTGGCCAATATCGGCACCGAGCAGGACGGCCGCGACCTGCACATCGGCACCAAGGGCATGTTGCTTAACCCGCGCCACCGCTTGCAGGTGGAGCTGGTGCTGCCGCAACTGGAGGAACTCTCGGTGCGCAGCAGCGGCAACGTCAAGGTCAGCGGCTTTAACGGTGAGCGCATGGACCTGCAATTGCAGGGTTCGGGCGATGTGGCCTTCAACGGCCGCTATCGCAAGCTCAGTGCGGCCGTGCATGGCAGCGGCAACCTTGCGCTCAATGCCGGCAGCGGCCAGCACGTGGAACTGGAATTGCTGGGTTCGGGCCGCATCACGGCCGCCGGCAGCTGCCAGGTGATGGAGATGCAGCTGGCCGGCTCCGGCACGCTCGACGCGCGCCACCTGGCGGCGGACCGGGTGGAAGTACTGCTCAAGGGTTCGGGCACCGGCCACGTATTCGCCCGCAAAGCTGCCAATCTCGAGTTGCAGGGCAGCGGCAACCTGACCGTGTACGGCAACCCGGATCAGCGTGAGATCAGCCGCAAGGGGTCGGGTTCGGTGCATTGGGAGTAAGCTCCAGCGCCGCAGTACCCGACCGCGACAGGATTACCGCTTCAGGACTTGGCGCAAACAGGATCAGCGGTTCAGCAGTTCTGCGGGGCAGTCGCCTGCTTGGCCGTGCGGGTTGTCCAGCCATGCCAGGGCGTCGCGGCCCGCCGCCATGCCGCTGGCAAAGCACGCGGTGAGCAGATAGCCGCCGGTCGGCGCCTCCCAATCGACCATCTCGCCCGCCACGAACACCCCCGGCGCAGCCTTGAGCATGGCGCCATCGAGCGCCTGCCACATCACGCCGCCGGCGCTGCTGATCGCCTCGTCGATCGGGCGCGGACGCACGAGCCGCACTGGCAGGCGCTTGATCGCGTGCGCCAGCAAGTGCGGATCGCCATACGATTCCTTATCGAGGCACTCGCGCAGCAGCCCCGCCTTGACGCCCTTGAGGCCGAGCCTGCTTTGCAGGTGGCTGGCCAGCGAACGGGCGCCGCGCGGGCGCGCCACTTCATCGAGCACCCGTTCCGGCACCAGGTCGGGCAGCAGGTCGAGATACATCGTCGTGTGGCCGCTGGCGGCGATCTGGTCGCGCATCGCGGCCGACAGCGCATAAATCAGGCTGCCCTCCACGCCGCCGGCAGTCACCACGAACTGGCCCTGGCGGCGGAACTCGCGCCCGTCCGCACCGACCGAGGTGATTGCCACCGTGGTCAGCGGCTCGCCGGCGTAACGCTCGCTGAAATGCGCGCTCCAGTCCACGTCGAAGCCGCAGTTGGCCGGAACCAGGGGCGCTACCGCCACGCCACGCGCCTGCAGCAGCGGAATCCAGGCGCCGTCCGAGCCGAGCCGCGCCCAGCTGCCGCCGCCCAGGGCCAGCACCACGGCATCGGCCCGCACGGTCAACTCGCCATCGGGCGTCTCGAATACCAGCGCGCCGTCGGCGCTGCGCCAGCCCGTCCAGCGATGGCGCATGTGAAACCGCACGCCGTGCTCGCGCAGCCGGTGCAGCCAGGCCCGCAGCAGGGGTGCGGCCTTCATATCGGTAGGGAACACCCGGTTGGAACTGCCGACAAAGGTCTGCACACCGAGGCCGTGGATCCACGCGCGCACGGCCTCGGGGCCGAAAGCGTCGAGCATCGGGCGCAGCGACGCGGCCTGCGCGCCATAGCGGGTGACGAAATCGGCATACGGCTCGGCGTGGGTGATGTTCATGCCGCCGCGACCGGCCAGCAGGAACTTGCGGCCGACCGAGGCCATGGCATCGTACACATCGACCTGCGCCCCGCCCTGCGCCAGGGTTTCGGCGGCCATCAGGCCCGCCGGGCCGCCGCCGATGACGGCGACGCGAAAAGATGGCACACTAGGCTGCATGGTGTTCAATAATCAAAATGAGAGGGAGACTGCATGGGCGCATTGTTCTGGCTGAAACGCTACCTGTTGGCAGCGTTGCCGCTGTTCGCGATCCTGGCCGCCGCGGAATGGTTCAAGGGCTCCACCACGCGCGACGATTACCTGAGCGCCGCGCTGTGGGCCATGGCCGCCGCCGGAATTTTTACGTACGGTCACTGGCGCCGCTACCGCCTGGCGTTGCCATGCGCCAGCTGCGACGACGTCGGCGCCGGCACCAGGCCGGGCGAGCGCTAACCGCCCGTCACCGGCGGGAAAAACGCCACTTCCGCGCCGTCCGGCACCGGGGTGGCGGCATCGCACATCACCTGGTTGCAGGCCATGCGCAATGCCGGACTGGCCAGCGCACCGCGCCAGTTGGCGCCGCGCGCGGACAGGTGCTCGCGCAGGTCGCCCACCGTGGCCACTTCCACCGGCAGAACCAGGGTGTCGCTGGAAACGCCCACGGCTTCGCGCACGCTGGCAAAAAATTTTACGGTAACCGCCATCAGGACATCAACTCGCTGAACGGGATGAACCGGACCAGGTCGCCTTCGGCGATGGTGCGGTTGGGGGGATTGTCGATCACGCCGTCGCCCCAGACGGTGGACGTGAGCACGCCCGAACTCTGGTTGCGGAACGGTTCCAGCCCGCCGCCGGCGTTGATGCGCGCGCGCAGGAACTCGTTGCGGCGGTCGGCCTTGGGCAGATTGAAGTCCGCCCGCATGGTAAACGCGCGCGGCGCCACCGTGCCCTGCACGCCTTGCAGGCGCAGGATGAACGGCCGCACGAACATCAAAAACGTGATGAAACTCGACACCGGGTTGCCGGGCAAGCCCACGAAGGCGGCCTGCCCCACTTCGCCAAACGCCAGCGGCTTGCCGGGCTTGATGGCAATTTGCCACATGGTGAGGCGCCCTTCCGCCTCCACGGCCGGCTTGACATGGTCTTCCTCGCCCACCGACACCCCGCCCGACGTGATGATCAGGTCGTGGCCATTGGCGCAGTCACGCAGTACGGCGCGGGTGGCATCCAGTGTATCGGGCACGATACCGAAATCGGTGATCTCGCAACCGAGGTTTTCCAGCAACGCGCGCAGCGTAAAACGGTTGGAGTTGTAGATGGCGCCGGGCGCCAGCGGTTCGCCGGGCATGGTCAGCTCGTCGCCGGTAAAGAACACGGCCACGCGCAGCTTGCGCCGCACCGGCAGCGTTGCCAGGCCGACCGATGCGGCCAGGCCCAGCTCCTGGCTGCGCAGGCGCGCGCCGGCCGGCAGGATGGTGCTGCCGCTGGTGATGTCTTCGCCGGCACGGCGTATCCACTCGCCCGCTTTCGGCGTGTGGCGAATGATGACGGTGTCGCCGTCGGCGCCGCCCACTTCGCACTGCTCCTGCATCACGACTGCATCGGCCCCTTGGGGAATCAGCGCGCCCGTGAAGATGCGCGCGGCGGTACCGGCCTGCAAAGGCTGGCCGACACGGCCGGCCGGGATGCGCTGCGACACCTTGAGCACGGCGTGACCGCTGATGCAGTCGGCCGCGCGCACGGCGTAGCCGTCCATCTGCGTGTTGTCCTGGCCGGGCACGTTCATGCCGGAGACCTGGGCCTCGGCCAGCACGCGGCCGTTGGCCTCGAGCGTGGGCACGGTCTCGATGTCGGCCACCGGACGGGCGGCGGCCAGCATCTGCGCCAGCGCCTCGGCCATGGTCAGCATCGGCTTGGGGGCGTGCATGGCGCCGCTCACAGGCCGGTGTTGGCGGCGATGTAGGCTTTCATCGCCTCCACGTCGGCCTTCATGACCACGAATTTCTGTGGCAGGTCCTCGATATTTTCGAAGCCTTGCGGACGTTCGGCGTCTTCGCCCAGCGCGTCGAGGATGGTCTCGTTGAACTTGGCGGCCAGCGCGGTTTCCAGCACGATCATCGGCACGCCCGGTTGCAGGTGTTCGCGCGCCACCTTGATGCCGTCGGCGGTGTGGGTGTCGATCACGATGCCGTAGTCGTCGGCCACGTCGCGGATGGTGTCGAGGCGGTCGTCGTGGGTGGATTTGCCCGACTTGAAGCCGTACTTGGACACCAGTTTGAACTCGTCGCCGTCGCTGCCCGGTTTGCCGGACAGATCGAAGCCGCCGTGGGTTTCCACCTTGTGGAACAGCGCGCGGGTGCGGTCGCCATCGCGGCCCACCAGTTCATAGACGAAGCGCTCGAAGTTGGACGCCTTGGAGATGTCCATCGACGGGCTGCTGGTGTGATAGGTCTCGGACGACTTGCGCACGCGGTACACGCCGGTGCGGAAGAATTCGTCGAGCACGTCGTTTTCGTTGGTGGCGGCCACCAGCTTGTCGATCGGCAGGCCCATCATGCGGGCGATGTGGCCGGCGCAGATATTGCCGAAGTTACCCGACGGGACCGTGAACGACACTTTCTGGTTGTTTGCCGTGGTCGCTTCGAGGTAGCCGCGGAAGTAGTACACCACCTGCGCCACTACGCGGGCCCAGTTGATCGAGTTGACGGTACCGATCTTGTGGCGCGTCTTGAAGTCGAGGTCGTTCGAAACCGCCTTGACCATGTCCTGGGCGTCGTCGAACACGCCTTCGATGGCGATGTTGTAGATGTTGGGATCCTGCAGGCTGAACATCTGGGCGGTCTGGAACGCGCTCATTTTTTCGTGCGGCGACAGCATGAACACGCGGATGCCCTGCTTGCCGCGCATCGCGTATTCGGCCGCGCTGCCGGTATCGCCGGAGGTGGCGCCGAAGATGTTCAGTTCCGCCTTCTGCTTGGCCAGCGCGTATTCGAACAGGTTGCCCAGCAGTTGCATGGCCATGTCCTTGAACGCCAGCGTGGGGCCGTTCGACAGCGCTTGCAGCATCAACTTGGTGCCATTGCCCTCTTCCAGCACGCGCAGCGGCGTGATGCGCGCCGCGTCGTCATCGGGACGGGCGTTGCAGTACACCTCTTGCGTATACGTTTTGGCGGTGAGCGCGCGCAGGTCAGCTTCCGGAATATCGGTGGCGAATTTGCGCAGGATTTCAAACGCCAGTTCGGCGTACGACAGCTTGCGCCAGGCATCGATTTCGGCGCCGGTCACCTGCGGGTACTCGGCCGGCAGGAACAGGCCGCCGTCGGTGGCCAGACCGCCGAGCAGAATGTCCGAGAATTGTTGGGAGTTCGACGATGCGGCCGGCGAAGAGGCGGCGCGGGTAGAGACGTATTGCATAGATGAGAGAAGTCCGGTTGTACTGGCAACAAAATGGCGGAACGCTGCAAAATGAGCGGATATTATAGTGCGCCACGGCGATTGCGGTGAAGATCGTTGTTTTATGGCGTACTGAAAGGCCCCGCACGCACGCCGCCGGGCATTTCAGCATGCGTGCGCTGGCCTCGCTGTCTTTGAGGCAATATACTGCATACGTCAGATTTTCCAGGGTTTCAAGGCGCCTGCCGCCATTCATTATGAAGTTGCCAGTTTCCCGTCAGCCCGCGCCCAGGCAGTTCGTCAACATCCTGTGGGCCTGTTTCGGCGCCCTGTTCGTCGTCACCATCGCCTTCCTGCTCTACGTCTGGACCGAAAAGCGCATCGACCACGCCAACCAGCAGCGCTACGCCTCGCGTACGCTGATCGAGGAGCTGCGCCAGTCTTCCGACGACCTCACCCGCATGGCGCGCAGCTACGTGGTCACCGGCGATCCGCAATACCGCCGCCATTACCAGGAAATCATCGACATCCGCGACGGCCGCGCGCCGCGCCCGCAGGGCTACGACAATGTGTATTGGGACCTGGTCGTCGAAAGCGGCCGGCGTCCGCGCCAGCCCGGCGCCGCCGTGCCCCTGATGGACCTGCTGCGCGAGGCCGGCTTTACGGCGGCAGAACTGCGCCTGCTCACGCGCGCCAAGGACGAATCGGACCGCCTGACCGGGATCGAGAACAAGGCGCTGGCCATGCGCGACTTCGGCGGTGACGATCCCGACGCGCTCGCTGCCGCCCGCGCCATGCTGTTCGATGCCAGCTACCACCGCGCCAAGGCCGCCATCATGCTGCCGATTGCCCAGGTGACCGAGAGCGTGGAACACCGTACCCTGCGCGCGGTGCAGAACACGGCGCTGCAAGCCAATGGCGCGCGCCTCGGCTTCATCCTGTTCGCGCTGGTGCTGGTAGCGCTGCTGTGGCGCGCCAAGCGCCGGCTCGATGCCACCCTGGGGTGCTCGGTGGACCAGTTGCAGCAGGAGATCCGCCGACTGGGGCGCGGCGACATCACCGAACCGCCGCCGGTACCTGACCATGCGCGCGACAGCGTGCTGGCATGGCTGGCCGAAACCCGCCACAACCTGGTGCGGGTGGACCAGGAACGCACCGACGCCCTGGCCCGGGCCCGGCGCCTGGGCAAGCTGTACGCGGCGCTCAGCCAGTGCAACCAGGCCATCGTGCGCAGCCGCGACGAGCAGGAGCTGTTCGACAGCGTGTGCGACGCCGTGGTCTCGCACGGCGGCATGTCGCTGGCCTGGATCGGCCTGATCGATCCCGCATCGCTGCGGGTGACGCCGGTGGCCGGCGCCGGTGACCATATCGACTACCTCAATGCACAGCATATCTCGGTCGATCCGGCACTGCCGGAAGGTCGCGGCCCGGTCGCCGCCGCGTATCGCGACGACGCGCCGTTCTGGTGCCAGGATTTCGGGCAGACGCCGCAGTCGCCGCAGTGGCGCAAGCATTTCGAGCGCTGCGGCTGGCGTGCAGCCATGTCGATTCCGCTGCATCGCGACGGCGCCATCACGGGTTTTTTCTCGGCCTACTCCACCGCGACCGGCGCCTTCGACCCCGAGGTGCAGTCGCTGTTCATCGAGATGGCCAGCGACATCGACTATGCGTTGAAAAACTTCGACCGCGAACGCCAGCGCGAACAGACCGACCAGCGCATCCAGTATCTGGCCCACTTCGACACCCTCACCGGCCTGCCCAACCGCGCCCAATTGCAGGAGCACACGCTGCAATCGCTGGAACGCGCACGCATTCATCGCACGCCGCTGGCATTGATGATGCTGGACCTCGACCATTTCAAGGACATCAACGACTCGCTGGGCCACAGCGTGGGCGACGGGCTGCTGTGCGAGCTGGCCAAGCGCCTCGGCCATGCGATCCGCGAGGGCGACATGGTGGCGCGCCTGGGCGGCGACGAATTCATCTTCGTGCTGCAAGGCGCCGGCGCCCAGGAAGCCACCGATGCGGCGCGGCGCGTGATGGAACTGATCGCCCAGCCGTTCCGGGTGGGCATCCATGATCTGAAAGTGACGGCGTCGATCGGCATCGCGCTGTGCCCCGACGACGGCGACGACATGGAAAACCTGCTGCAGCGCGCCGACGCCGCCATGTACCAGGTCAAGCGCGCCGGCCGCCACGACTACCGCCTGTTTACCGCCGCCATGCACCTGCGTGCGGCGCGCCACCTGCAGCTGGTCAACCTGCTGCGCTATGCGATCGAGCGCGACCAGCTGCGCGTGGTCTATCAACCGCAGGTGTCGCTACTCGACCAGCGCATCGTCGGCGCCGAAGCGCTGCTGCGCTGGAGTACGCCGGAACTGGGCGACATCTCGCCGGTAGAATTCATCCCCGCCGCCGAAGACAGCGGCCTGATACTGCAGATCGGCGCCTGGGTGCTGCGCCAGGCGGTGCGCCAGGCGCGGGCGTGGCTCGACGCGGGCCTGGCGCCGCTGGTGATGGCAGTGAACCTGTCCGCCACCCAGTTCCGCAACACCGACCTGCCGGAACTGGTGTCGCAAATCCTGTTCGAGGAAGGTCTGCCGCCCGAGTACCTGGAGCTGGAACTGACCGAAGGCGTGGCCCTCCACGACCCGCAGGGCGCAATCACCATGATGAATCACCTGCACGAGCGCGGCATACGGATGTCGATCGACGACTTCGGCACCGGTTACTCGTCGCTGAGCCACCTGAAGAAATTCAAGGTTTATAAATTGAAGATCGACAAGTCGTTCGTGCGCGACATCAGCACCGATGCCGAGGACAAGGCGATCGTCAGCGCCATCATCAACATGGCGCGGAGCCTGGGATTGAAGACGATTGCAGAGGGAGTGGAGACGGCGGAGCAGCTGGCGTTTTTACAGCAGCAGCATTGCGACGAAATGCAGGGTTACTACTTCAGCAAGCCCGTGGCGCCGCTGGAGTTCCAGGGCTTGCTCGAAGGTGGCAAACTGCTCTGAGAAAATTCAGCAGGCAGCGTGGTTGACGGTGATGACGTGGATGGCGAGACCGCCCAGCGAGGTTTCCTTGTACTTGGCCTGCATGTCGGCGCCGGTCTGGCGCATGGTCTCGATCACCTCGTCGAGACTGACGAAGTGGGTGCCGTCGCCCTTGAGCGCCAGCGACGCGGCGGTAATTGCCTTGACCGCGCCCATGCCATTGCGCTCGATGCACGGAATCTGCACCAGGCCGCCGATCGGATCGCACGTCATGCCCAGGTGATGCTCGATGCCGATTTCGGCGGCGTTTTCAATTTGCAGGTTGGTGCCGCCCAGCGCCGCCACCAGGCCGGCAGCGGCCATCGCGCACGCCACGCCCACCTCGCCCTGGCAGCCGACTTCGGCGCCCGAGATCGACGCGTTGCGCTTGCACAGCATGCCGATGGCGGCTGCCGTGAGCATGAAGTCGCGGATGCCGGTGACCGGATCGCTTGGTTTGCAGTCCTCCGCGTAGTAGCGCAGCACCGCCGGGATGATGCCGGCCGCGCCGTTGGTGGGCGCCGTGACCACACGCCCGCCGGCAGCGTTTTCCTCGTTGACCGCCATCGCGTACAGGCTGACCTGGTGCAGCGCGTCGTGCGGCAGGTGATTCGCCGGCACTACATTCGATTGCGCCTGCTGCCATAACCGCGCCGCGCGGCGCTTGACCTGCAGGCCGCCCGGCAGGATGCCGGCGGTTTCCAGGCCGTGGTTGATACAGTCGCGCATGACGTGCCAGATGCGGTCGATGCCGGCATCGAGTTCGGCGTTGCCCAGGCGCGCGCACTCGTTGGCGCGCAACATCTGCGGAATCGTCAGGCCGCTGGCCTGGCCGTGCGCCAGCAGCTGGTCCATGGTGTCGAACGGGTATGGCAGCACGGGGCGCGCGGTATCGGGCGCCGCCTGCTGCGCCTCCCCTTCCTCGCGGATAAAGCCGCCGCCCACCGAGTAATACACCTTGCTGGTGGTCGAACCGTCGGCGCGGGTGAGCGTGAAACGCATGCCGTTCGGGTGCTCGGCCAGCGACTCGGCCATGTGAAAGACCAGGTTGACGCCGCGCTTGAACGGCACCATGTGCCCGCCCAGCAGCGCCAGCTGGCCGGCCGCTTCGGCGGCGGCCAGTTGCGCATCGACCTGCGTCGGCACCACGCCCTGCGGGGTTTCACCCATCAGGCCCAGGATCACCGCCTTGTCGGTGGCGTGGCCCACGCCGGTCAGCGCCAGCGAGCCATACAGCTCGGCGGTGACGCTGACGGCGTCATCGAGCGGCGCGCAGTCCAGCAAAAAGCGGCGCGCCGCCACCATCGGTCCCACCGTGTGGGAACTCGACGGTCCTATGCCGATCTTGAACAGATCGAATACGCTCATGTCCATCAGTGTCTCTCGTTGTAGTTTTATATGATGGTTAAATTTACGCGGCCTGACCAAGCTGGACATTAACGTTGGCCAGCATGTCGGCCACCATGGCGTCGATGCCGATGCGCGCCCTCCAGCCCCAGTCGGCGGTGGCCACGGCGTCGTCGAGGCTTTGCGGCCACGAGTCGGCAATCGCCTGGCGGCTGTCCGGCTGGTAGCCGATCTTGAAGTCCGGTACCGCGCGGGTGATCGCGGCGGCCAGTTGTTCCGGGTTGAACGATACGCCGGCCACGTTGTAGGACGAGCGCACTTTCACCTGTTCGCTTGGCGCTTCCATCAGTTCGATGGTGGCGCGGATGGCGTCGGGCATGTAGATCATCGGCAGCGTGGTGTGCGGGCCGAGGAAGCATTCGTAGCGTTCGCCGCGCAGCGCCGAGTGGAAGATCGCGATGGCGTAATCGGTGGTGCCGCCGCCCGGAGGCGATTTAAAACTGATGATGCCCGGATAGCGGATGCTGCGCACATCGACACCATACTTGATGAAGTAGTACTCGCACAGGCGTTCGCCGGCCAGTTTGCTGATGCCATAGATGGTGGTCGGGTCCATCACCGTGGTTTGCGGCGTGTTCACCGCCGGGGTGTTGGGGCCGAAGGCGGCAATCGACGACGGCCAGAACACTTTCAATGGCTTGCCAATGGCGCCGCGCTCGCGCGCCACTTCCAGGATGTTGAGCAGGCCGTCCATGTTCAGGGTCCAGGCCTTGAGCGGGGCTGCCTCGCCGGTGGCCGACAGCATGGCCGCCAGCTGGTACACCTGGGTGATGCCTTCGCTGGTGACCAGCGCCGACAGCGCTTCCTTGTCGAGCACATTGAGCGTCAGGTAGCGCGCCGCGTTGTACAGGTTGGTGGGGCTGATGTCGGCGGCGAAGACGTTGTCGGCGCCGTGGCTGGCGGCCAGCGCCTCCACCAGTTCGCTGCCGATCTGGCCGTTGGCGCCGATGACGAGAATACGTTCGGCGTGAATGCGTTCGGCGCTTGGGGTAGTGATGTTCATGTGATTCCTGACGATGTGCATATTATTGGTTTTACGCTGCCTGGTTCAGCAGGCCAAGTTCATTGCCGGCCTGCTCGAAGGCCTTGAGCACCGTATCGAGCTGCTCGCGGGTATGGGCGGCGGACAGCTGCACGCGCACGCGCGCCTGCCCCATCGGCACTACCGGATAGAAGAAGCCGGACAAGAGCACGCCCAGCTCGTACATGCGGGCAGCGAACTTTTGCGCCACCGGTGCGTCGAACAGCATCACCGGCACCACCGGGTGCGTGCCCGGCTTGATGGTGAAGCCGATGCGCTCGATCTCCTTGCGGAAATAGGCAGTATTCAGGTGCAGGCGGTCGCGCAATTCGGTCGATTGCGACAGGCGCTCGAGCACTGCCAGCGAAGCACCGGCGATCGACGGCGCCAGCGTGTTGGAGAACAGGTAAGGACGCGATTTCTGGCGCAGCATGTCGATCACTTCCTTGCGCGCCGACGTAAAACCGCCCATGGCGCCGCCCAGGGCCTTGCCCAGCGTGCCGGTGATGATGTCGATGCGGCCCATCACGTTGTGGTGTTCGTGCGTGCCACGGCCGGTAGCGCCCATGAAGCCGGAAGCGTGGCATTCGTCGATCATCACCAGCGCGCCGTACTGGTCGGCCAGGTCGCAGATCTTGTCCAGTTGGGCGATGGTGCCGTCCATCGAGAACACGCCGTCGGTGACGATGACTTTATGGCGCTTGCCGGCGGCCGCCTGCAGCTGCTTTTCCAGGTCGGCCATGTCGTTGTGGGCGTAGCGGAAGCGCGCAGCCTTGCACAGGCGGATGCCGTCGATGATCGATGCGTGATTGAGCGCGTCGGAAATGATGGCGTCGTTCTCGTCGAACAGCGGCTCGAACAAGCCGCCGTTGGCGTCGAAAGCCGCTGCGTACAGGATGGTGTCTTCGGTGCCCAGAAACTTGGAAATCGCCTGTTCCAGCTGCTTGTGCACGGTCTGGGTGCCGCAGATGAAGCGCACCGACGACAGGCCGTAGCCGTATTGTTCGGTGGCGTCGATCGAGGCTTGCGCCACCCACGCTTCGCCCGACAAACCGAGGTAGTTATTGGCGCACATATTGATCAGGGTGCGGCCGTCCTGGCCCACCACTTCGGCGCCCTGGCGCGACGCCAGCACCCGCTCCGGCTTGAACAGGCCATCGCTGCGCAACTGGTCGAGGGTATGCTGCAGGCCGGTGAAGAAGGTGTTTTTGGCGTCGATGCTCATGGTGGTCCCTTGTCTGATGGTTCTGGGGTAGCGGGTATGGTACGATTGCGACACGTTTTCACTGCCTCGGCAGAAATTCGCTATGTCGAACTAAAATTCAATATAGTGGATATTACAGAGAACCAGTGCACTGCGCAAGCCGGAACCATGCGGAAATAGCCGCCGGTTGCCGGCAGATTCATCCGCAATTTAGTCCATCCGCCGAATAAAACAATGCAAACACCTGTTTCGACGAACGCCCCGCCCGAAGTCGGCGCCGCCCTGCAACGCCTGCGCCTGGCGCGCGGCCTCACGCTCGAGGATCTCTCGCGCATTGCCGGTGTGTCGAAGTCGATGCTCTCGCAGATCGAACGCGAAAAGGCCAATCCGACGATTGCCATCACCTGGCGCCTGGCCAACGCGCTGGGCGTGCCGATCGGCGACCTGCTGGCTTCGGCCGAAAAGGAAACCGCCACCATCCGCGTGCTGGAAGCCCACGAAACCCCCACCCTGCCCGGCAACCACGCCGGCTACGTGCTGCGCATCCTCGGCCCGATGGAACTGGCCGGCAAATACGAATGGTACGAACTGACCCTGGCCCCGGGCGGGGAACTGGCCTCGCAAGGCCACGACCCCGGCGCCCAGGAACACCTGACCCTGCTGCATGGCTCGGTGGAAGTGGAAGTTGGCGCGGACAAGAAAAAAGTCAAACTGGGCGCCACGGCACGCTACCCGGCCGATATGCAGCACGTGATCCGCAACGTGGGCAAGGCCGAGGCGAAGGCGTTGATGGTGGTGATCCACCGCTGAACGCCAGTAAAAGCCGGCCCTACCGCCGCAACGCCTGATCGACGGTCGCCGCCAGTTGCCCCAGGTGGAACGGTTTGCGCAGCACGGTGTTGGCGCCGATGACGGCGTCGATCGCCTCCATGTCGGCGTAGCCGGTGGCGATGATCATGGGCAGGCCGGGGAACTCGATGTTGGCGGCAGCGACCAGCTGGGCGCCGGTCATGCCGGGCATCAGGTAATCGGTGATCATCAGGTGCGGCTTGGCGCGCCGGAGTTCGCGCAGGCCCGCTTCGCCGTCGTCGGCCTGGCTCACCTGGTAGCCCAGCGTCTCGAGCAGTTCCACCATCGACTGCCGCACGGATTTGTCGTCTTCCACCACCAGGATGCGCACACCGGCGCCGGCCGGCTTGGGGGCGATCGCCAGCGGCGCGTTCGCCTCCGCCTCGGCATGCTGCGCCAGTTGCAGCCAGATCTCGATGGTGGTGCCGCCACCGTCGGCGCCCACGATGCGCGCCGTGCCGCCCGACTGCTGGGCCATGCCATAGACCTGGCTCAATCCCAGGCCGGTACCCTTGCCCACGCTCTTGGTGGTGAAGAACGGCTCGAACACCTTGCCGATGATGGCCGGGTCGATGCCGGGACCGTTGTCGGTCACGGCGATGCGGCAGTAACGGCCCGGCGGCAGCAGCCCTTCCGGCGCACTGGCCACGCTGGCGCTTACCGCCAGCCTGCCGCCGCCGGGCATGGCGTCGCGCGCGTTGATGGCCAGGTTGAGCAGCGCCATTTCCATCTGGTTGGTGTCGGCCATGACCAGGCCCACATCGTCGGCCACGTCGAACACCAGCTTCACGCCGCTGCCCAGCGACGTCGCCATCAGCTCGCGCACACCGTCGAACATGGCGCGCACCGGCGTGGCGCGCAGGTTCAGGCGCTGGTTGCGCGAGAACGCCAGCAACTGGCTGGTCAGCTTGCCGCCACGCTCGCAGGCGCGGCGCGCCACCTCGGCCTTATTGCGCGCATGGGGGTCTTGCGACAGCAGCAGGATCAGGTCCATGCTGCCCTGGATCACATTGAGCAGGTTGTTGAAATCGTGGGCGATGCCGCCCGTGAGACGACCGACCGCTTCCATTTTCTGCAACTGCACCATGGCCAGCTGCACTCGTTCGCGTTCGATCACTTCGTTCATCAGGCGGTCGTTGGCCTGCGCCAGCGCACGCGTGCGTTCTTCGATGCGCGATTCGAGCGTCTCGTTCAATTGCAGCAGTTCGGCGCGGCTGTCGCGCAGGCTGTCGGAGGCCAGCGTACGCTCGGCCAGGATGCGGCGCGACTCGTACTGGCGCCGCCGCGCGCGCAGCGCGGAAGCGGCGGCGCTGCGCAAGGTCTCGGCATTGAGCGGACGTTCGAGCAGGATGATGTTGCCCAGCTGGTCGAACGTGCTGCGCGCGGCCTGGGTATGACCGCCGCCCCTGGCCACCAGCACCACGAACGGAAAATCGGACCACGGCTCCTGGGTGCCGAGCCAAGCCAGCAGGTGTTTGACGCTGGAGTCGCGCAGTGCTTCCTCGGCGATCACGCAGGCGCCGGCGCCATGCTGCAGGCCGGCCACCAGCGCTTCCACATTGGCCACCGCGCCGCCGGCAAACCCGTCGCGCAGCAAGACCTGGTGGATCACCTCGGCGTCGCGCCCATGGGGCGCGAGGATCAGGATCCGCTCCTCGATGGCGGAATCAGGCGCGGACATCGGCATCGGTCGCCATCATGGGTGTGGCGCCGCGGTAGGTGGGCAGGCCGGTGAGCACGCCCTCGAAACCCTCGAGTGCCGGGCCGATGGCCAGGCCACCGCTGCCCAGCACCAGCTCGTGTATGGTCAGCGCATGGTCGGCGGTGCGGCTCTTGATCACCGTGAGCGCGCGGCGCAGCCTGCCGTTCGATTCGAAAAAGCGCACCAGCACCGTGGTGTCGCTCATGTAACTGAGATCGACGTCGGTGCGCACCTCGCCGATCACCCCGTGCTGGCCCAGTACCAGCACCGTGGTCACGCCCTGCTGGTTCAGGTACGACAGCAGTTCATGCATCTGCAAGGTGAGGAAATGCTCGCCGGGCATGGCCTGCAAATAGGCGTTCAGGCTATCGATGACGATGAACTTGACGTTCGCGCCCTCGACGGCGTCGCGCAGCATCTGGGCGAATTCGCCCGGCGCCAGTTCGGCCGGATCGATATGGTGCATCTTGAGCTGGCCGCTCTCGGCGTAGCTGCGCAGTTCCATTCCGAGCGCGGCTGCGCGGGCAAAAAAGGTGCCCAGTCCCTCGTCGAACAGGTAGAACGACGCCCTTTCGCCGCGTTCGAGCGCCGACAGCAGGCAGCGCACCGACATGGTGGTCTTGCCGATGCCTGACGGCCCGACGATCAGGGTGTTGGTGCCGGAAGCGAGGCCGCCGCCCAGCAGCGCATCGAAACCGTCGGAACCGGTGGAGCTGACGTGGGCGCTGTACGGGCGATGGTGCTCGGCGGCCACCAGGCGCGGGAAGATTTTCAGGCCGCCCGTCTCGAGGATGTAGTCGTGGTAGCCGCCACGGAACTTGGTGCCGCGCATCTTGATCACGTTGACGCGGCGACGCTCCTTGCCGAATTCCTGGGCGATCTGTTCGAGGCTGATGACGCCATGGGCCAGGCTGTGCAGCTGCTGGTCGGGCGTATTCGATTTATCGTCGAGCAGCAGCACGGTGCAGTCGCGCTGCGAGAAAAACTGCTTGAGCGCGAGGATCTGGCGCCGGTAGCGCAAGGGATTTTGCGCCAGCAGGCGCATCTCGGACAGGCTGTCGAACACCACGCGCAAGGGCTTGAGCGCATTGACGCGTTCCATCACGCTGCGCGTGGTCTCGCCCAGTTCCACTTCCGACGGATGAAACACCGATTGCTGCGCCTCGGGATCGAGCGAGGTATCGTTGACCAGCTCAAACACGTCGATGCCAGCCATGTCCCAGCCGTGGCTTTCCGCCACGGCATCGAGTTCATCGGCGGTTTCCGACAGCGTGATGTACAAGCCGGTCTCGCCGCGCGCCACGCCCTCGAGCAGAAACTGCAGGCCCAGCGTGGTCTTGCCGGTACCCGGGGAGCCCTCCACCAGGTACACGCGCTGCGCCGTCAAGCCGCCGCACAGGATGTCGTCCAGACCATGGATGCCGGTCGAAATACGCGTGGTGGGCTGGCGCTTGCTGCGCGTGGCGATGGCAGTGTCATGGGTCGGAGGAGTCGTCATAAAATCGGCAGTGGTGGAAACTATGACCAATAGTAATTCCACCACAACATTTTTTATGTTCGCTATCGAACCTTACTTGCCATCCATGTGCAAGGCGCGGGTGAGGAAGCCCCAGCGATCGGCCACTTCCTCGATCTGCTTGGTGGTCGGCTTGCCGGCGCCGTGGCCCGCCTTGCTGTCGATCCGGATCAGGATCGGCGCGGCGCCCGGCTGGCCCGCTTGCGCAGCCTGGGCGGCGGCAGCAAACTTGAAGCTGTGCGCCGGCACCACGCGGTCGTCATGGTCGGCCGTGGTGATCATGGTCGCCGGGTAGCATGCGCCTTTTTTCAGGTTGTGCAGCGGCGAATATTTAACCAGCGCCTTGAACTCGTCGGCGTTGTCGGACGAGCCGTAGTCGGACGTCCAGGCCCAGCCGATCGTGAATTTATGGAAGCGCAGCATGTCCAGCACGCCCACTTGCGGAATCGCCGCCGCAAACAGGTCCGGACGCTGGGTCATCGCCGCGCCCACCAGCAGGCCGCCGTTGCTGCCGCCGCCGATCGCCAGCTTCGACGGCGACGTCACCTTGTGCGACACCAGCCATTCGGCCGCGCCGATGAAGTCGTCGAATACGTTCTGTTTTTTCAGCTTGGTGCCCGCCTCGTGCCACGATTCGCCGTACTCGCCGCCACCGCGCAGGTTGGCCATCACATAGACGCCGCCCATTTCCAGCCAGGCCAGGTTGGCCACCGAGAAGGTGGGCGTGAGCGAGACGTTGAAGCCGCCGTAGCCGTACAGATAGGTCGGGTTGCTGCCGTCGTACTTGATGCCCTTCTTCGAGACGATGAACATCGGCACGCGGGTGCCATCGCGGCTGGTGAAGAATTCCTGGCGCGTTTCATAGCCGGCCGGGTCGAAGTCCACCTTGGGCTGGCGATAGACGCTGCTCTTGTTCGTCTTGAGGTCGTGGCGATAGATGGTGGAAGGCGTGGTAAAGCTGGTGTACGAATAGAAGGTCTCGGTGTCGGTGCGCTTGCCCGAGAAGCCCGAGGCGGTACCGAGGCCCGGCAGCTTGACGTCGTGCAGCGGCTTGCCGCGCAGGTCGAATACCTTGACCAGGCTGTGGGCGTCGCTCAGGTAGTCCACCAGCAGCTGGTTGTTGACCAGCGATGCGGAGACCAGCGTGCTGCCGCTTTCGGGCACGATCTGCTTCCAGCTCAATACCGCAGGCTTTTTCACGTCGATGGCGACGATGCGGCCGCGCGGCGCGTTGCGCTCGGTGTGGAAGTAGAACACCTGGCCGTCGTTGCCGACGAAATTATAGGCGGCGTCGAAATCTTCCAGCAGGCCGACCACCTTGCCGTCCTTCTGTTTCAGGTCCTTGTAAAACACGCGGTTCTTGTTCTCGGTACCCTGCGAGGCGGTGATCACCAGGAAGCGGCCATCTTCGGTGACCTGGGCGGAGAAGCCCCAGTCCTTGTTGTCCGGGCGATCGTACACCAGCGTGTCCGCGCTTTGCGGCGTGCCGATCTTGTGGAAGTACAGCTTCTGGAAGTAGTTGACGGCGGCCAGCTTGCCTGCTTCGGTCGGCTCGTCGTAGCGGCTGTAGAAGAAGCCGGAACCGTCGTGCAGCCAGGCGGTGTTCGAGAACTTGACCCACTTGATATGGTCGGCCACGTCCTTGCCGGACTCGATATCGCGCACGCGGATCTCGTTCCAGTCCGAGCCGGAGGCGGCGGTGCTGTACGCGAGGTATTTGCCGTTGGGGCTGACCGCCAGGCCTGCCAGCGCCACGGTGCCGTCGGCGGCCAGGGTGTTCGGGTCGAGCAGTAATCTCGGCATGTCGGCCAGCGACTTCATGGTGTAGAGCACGGCCTGGTTTTGCAGGCCGTCATTGCGGCTGTAGAAATAGCGTCCGCCTTCCTTGAACGGCACGCTGAAACGCTCGTAGTTCCACAACTTGGTCAGGCGCGCCTTGATGGCGTCGCGGCCGGGAATCTGTGCCAGGTAACCTTGCGTGAGCTTGTTCTGTTCCTGCACCCAGGCGGCAGTATCGGCGCTGTTGGCGTCTTCCAGCCAGCGGTACGGGTCGGCCACGGTGGCGCCGTGGTAATTATCCTGCTGCTCCACGGTGCGCGTAACCGGGTAGTCCATGGCCGGCCAGTTGCCGTTGCAGGTTTGCGCCAGGGCGGCGCCTTGCGTCAAGATCAGGGAAGCTAAGAGGGTCAGTCGTCGTGGCATTGCGATCCTTGGTTTTTGAACAGAACGGATGTGTTCGGCAACCAGATCATAGCCTGAAGTGTGACAAATATGACACGCCAGGCATGCCTGTAGAGAAACTTTTATTCGGTAAGGTAACCAGGCACCGCCGCAGGCACCGCAATTGGCGCCTGCCACTTTTCCAGCCACGCCACCAGCTGGTCGCCGGGAATCGGCCGGCTCATGAAATAGCCCTGTCCCTGGTCGCAGCCCAGTTCCGCCAGCAGGCGCCACACGGCTTCGCTCTCGATGCCCTCGGCCACCACGCGCAAGCCCATGTTGTGACCGAGGTCGATGGTCGAGCGGACGATCTTGGTGTCGCCCTCGTCGTTCTCCATGTTCAGCACGAACGACTTGTCGATTTTCAGCTCGTTGACCGGCAAGCGCTTCAGGTAAGCCAGCGACGAATATCCGGTGCCGAAATCGTCGATCGACAGATCGACGCCCATGTTCGACAGCCGCTCGAGCGTGGTCTGCGCGCGCACCGGGTCGTCCATGATCGCGCTCTCGGTGATCTCCAGGCAGAACGACGCGGGTGACAGGCGATGGCGCGCCAGCAGGTCGGCGAACTTGACCGGCAAGTCCTGGTCCAGCAAATCGCGGGTGGACAAATTCACCGACACCTTCAGGTGATGGCCCTGCGCTGCCAGCTGCTGGCACAGCTCCGCCGACTTTTCCATCACCCACCGCGTCAGCAGGCGGATAAAGCCGGTCTGCTCGGCAAACGGTATGAACTCGTCGGGGAACACGTTGCCGCGCTCGGGGTGCACCCAGCGCACCAGCGACTCCATGCCCACCACCTGGCCCGTGTCGAGCATGATCTTGGGCTGCACGAACAGCCGGAACTCGTTGCGCTCGATGGCATTGCGCAGCTCCGTCAGCAGCGACAGGCTCTTGTCGCTGGACTTGTCCATCGCCGTGTCGTACACCACGGCGCCATCGTTGCGGGTCTTGGCCGTGTACATCGCCACTTCGGCCATGCTCAGCAGCGCCTCGCCGTCGTTGCCATGCTCGGGGTAGCCGGCAATGCCGAGGCCCGCGCCGATATCGACGGTCTGGTCGTCGAGCGACAGCGGCGCTTCCAGCGTTTGCAGGATCTCGCCAGCCATGCGCTGCGCCGCGTCGAGGTCAGACGCCGGCAGCAGCACCGCGAATTCGTCGCCGCCCAGACGCGCCACCTGGGCCGACGACTGCAGGCGGTTGACCAGCAGCAGTTGCAGGCGGCTGGCCACCTGGCGCAGCAGCGCGTCGCCGAAGCTGTGGCCCATCACGTCATTGACGTGCTTGAAGCGGTCGAGGTCCATCATCAGCACGAACACGGCCTCCTCGCGGCGGCGCGCATCTGCCAGCGCGTCGTTGAGCAGCAGCAGGAACTGGGCGCGGTTGGGCAGGTTGGTCAGCGTGTCCCAGTACGCCAGGCGGCGGATTTCCTGCTCGCGCTTGGCGATCGATTCGCGCATCGAGTCGAACGCGCCGGCCAGCGCGCCGATTTCGTCGGCGCGGCTGGTGTCGATGTCGCCCTTGTAGTCGCCCTGCTCGAGGCGGCGGGCGGTGGCGGCCAGCTCGCTGATCGGCTGGGCAATGCGCTTGGCGGTAATCACGATGGCAATCGTGGAAATGGCGATGCCGCCCAGCGTGAGCAGGATCAGCCAATGCTCCAGGCGGCGGTATTCAGCGGTGGCCTCGTCGATCGAACGGGCCAGGATCACGCCGGCGAACTGGCCGTTGTCCTCGCCGATGCGCAGCAGGCGCGCGCTGTAGCGGTTTTCTTCCACGTTGAGGTCGAACGACGTGCTGCCCGCCGTCGCGTTGCCCGGCAGCGCCTGCAACTGCGCGGTCACGGCCTGCGCCGACGACGCCAGGAAGGTGGAGCCGGCCGGCAGCCACTGGCCCGCCTGGTCGCGCGTGGCGATGGTGGCGTGCAGCGACGTCACTTCGCGCATCTCGTTGGCCAACTGGCGGTCGATCGGGAACGTCATGACGATCCAGCCGATGGTGATCGGCGCTTTGACCGGCATCACCACCACCTGGTACGGGCGGCGTTCGACGATGGCGATGCCGTTGGCGCCGTCCGCCGCCTCGGCCGCATCGAGCATGCCATCGACGATTTTTGCCAGCGCGCCGGCTTGGGCGGCATTGGTGGAGACGCTGAGCTGGCGTTCGCTGTTGACCAGCATCGTCATCGAGGCCTTGATGCGGCGCCCGCTGTTGGCCAGCGCCGATTCGATGGTGGCGCGGTCGCCCTCCTCGTTGTTGCCGATGGCGGCCAGGAAGGCCGTGTCGCGCGCCAGCAAGCGCGCGCCGAAACGCAGGTTCTGCGCGTTCTGTTCCAGCAGGCGGCCGAACACCTTGGTACCGTTATTCAATTCGCCGGCGATGGCCTGGCGGGCGTTGTTGTCGATGCCGCGCTGGATCACCAGCAGGCCGATCACCTGGACCGCCACGATCAGCACCAGGAACAAGGTGACGATGCGGCTCTCCAGGCTGCGAAATGCTAAGCGCATGCGGTGCCCTCTACATCGACGCCGCGCCGTCAGCGGGCGCCGGCGGTTTCATCGGCAGCTTGAAGATGGCGGTGGCGAGCGCGTCGCCGGCCTTGACCAGCACCACCTGCTCGGGCGTGGCGCCGCCCACGGTGTTGTAGTGCCAGGCGCGCACCGTGTACTTGCCGCCAGCCGGCAGCTCGATGCGCACCGCGCCGGCGCCATCGGTCTTGGCGAAGTACGGCGTGTCGACGATTTTTACGTAGGCCAGCATCTTGTCGTGGATATTGCAGCCCAGGACCACGGTGCCGGCCTTGTCGAACACTTGCGGCGTGGCGGCCTGGCCCGAGTACAGCTTCTGGTCGAACTTGTGCGCGGGCGAGAACGAATAGATGTGGTGGCGCACCTTGTCGTTATTGGGGAAATTGATCCTGGCGCCGGTCTGAACCACGGTCACGAGCGGCAGGAACTTCAGGCCCTTCTGCTCGATCTCGGCGCCCGCCGGCGCCTTGCCGGCGCCAAAACCGCCTTCGGGCTCCAGGTACACGACGGTGTCGGGCAGCGGCTTGCCGGTGGCGTCCTGCACTTGCACCGCCACGCCGGTGGCGCTGGCGGCGGCACAACTACCCGTCAGGACGCTGGCGATGACAGCGCGGCTCGTAAAACGTCGCATGGCTTACCCGGAGTGTGAAAACGTGATCACCCATTGTAGCGCCTGGGAGATGCATCATGGCAATAGTTACGCCGATGCGGACGAAAATGCGCGATCGAAGGTGAAATGTGTCGCAAAATGGTTCGCGCTGTCACAGACGCTAGCAGGCCGATAGTTGTAACTCCCCTCACCGGCCACGCATTTTCGCCTGCGGCGGAACGCACGCAGGCTGGCGCAGGCGCCAGCGCCGCAGCAATTCCTGCGCCCGCGCCATGGCCGCCGCGCTCATGGCCGGCGCCATCCTGGCGCAGTTGGTGATTGCTGCCGCCTCGCCCTTTTCCGCCGCCAGGCACATCCACATGAAAGCGCGCGCCGCATCGCGCGCCACGCCGCGCCCGCTGCCATACATGGCACCCAGGTTGATTTGCCCCAGCACGTGGCCCTGGCGCGCGGCGCGCGCGTACCAGTTGGCGGCCAGGCGCTCGTCCGCCGGCACGCCTTGGCCGCTGGCGTACATCACCCCCAGGTTGTTCTGGGCGCTGGCATCGCCCTGGGCGGCCGCGCGCCGGTACCACAGCACGGCACGGACCTCGTCGCGGGGCGTACCCTGGCCGTTGGCGTACATCACTGCCGCGTTGAACTGGGCGCTCGCTGCCCCCTGCTCCGCCGCGCGCAGGTACCAGGCCAGCGCGCGCGCGTCGTCGCGGGCCGCGCCGCGTCCGCGAGCATACATGCCGGCCAGGTTGTACTGGGCCAGCATGTGCCCCGACTGCGCGGCGCGGTAGTACCAGGAAAATGCCAGTTCGTCGTCGCGCATGATTTCGCCTCCCTTGCCGGAGCGGCCGCTGGCGAGCAGGATGCCGAGGTTGAACTGGGCGTCGGCGTCTTCCTGCTCGGCCGCGCGCAGCAGCCAGGCAAACGCGCGCGGCGGATCGGCCGCCACGCCCTGGCCTTCGGCATAGGCCACGCCGACCAGGCGCTGCGCGACCGGGTGGTTTTGCGCAGCAGCTTGCCGCAGCCACGCCAGCGCCTGGCGGTCGCAGCTTGCCACGCCCTGCCCCTTCTTGTACATCAGGCCCAGGTTGAGCTGGGCGCCGGCATGGTTTTGCAGCGCCGCCTTGCGCAACCAGGCCAGCGCCAGCGCGTCGTTGCGGCGTACGCCGATGCCCCTGGAATAGGCCAGGCCCAGCAGGGTCTGGGCGCTGGCCACGCCCTGTTCGGACGCCAGGTAACACCAAGAGAGTGCGGCTTCGTCGCTGCGCGGCACGCCGCGCCCCTTTTTATACATCAGGGCCAGGTTTTGCTGGGCCGAGGCGTCGCCCTGGCCGGCTGCGCGGCGAAACCAGCGCACGGCGGCGCGGTCGCTGGGCGGCACGCCGCGCCCGTTGTAGTACAGCACACCAAGATGGTTCTGGGCGAATGCCAGCCCTTGCAGCGCCGCCTTGAGGAACCACTGCGCGGCCTGGCGGTCGTCGCGGGCCACGCCGCGTCCGTGCTTGTAGAGCAGGCCGAGGTTGAACTGGGCATAGGGGTCGCCACGCTCGGCGGCAGACCGGTACCACAGGTAACTGTCGTAGCCATCCCTGGCCGAGCGTTGGTTATTCATGGCACACCTCTAGTCATCTTTGCAACAAAGTTGACTAAAGTGTAAAACCCGCCCGAGTCCGGCGTTTGCGCGGAGTCAAACGAGTCCGGGACCGTTGCGGCTAGAGAGGCTTAGAGAGTCGCACGGGATGCCAATTGCTGTTTCAGGAGAAATTGGTGAACCTTCGCGGCGGCCAGCTTGTTGACCGACACCAGCAGCGCCGGATCGACGGCAGCGATGCCGTACGTGGATCCGATATGCTTGCCGATATGGATCAGCACCTGGGCGGCCACCTCGGCATCGGACTCGGCCCGGTGGGCCGCGCTCTTGAAACGGATGCCAAGCTGGCTGGAGAGCTGGCCCAGCTTGTAGCTGGGCAGTTGCGGAAACACCCGGCGCGACAGCTTGAGCGAGCACACCAGCGACTGGTGGCGCGCCTGCAGGTTCAGGCGCGCGGCCTCGGCCAGCAGGAATTTCTCGTCGAAGCTGGCGTTGTGGGCCGACAGCGTGTCGCCGCCAATAAAGTCCAGCAGTTCCGGCAGCACCTGGTGCACCGGCGGCGCGCCGTCCACCATGGCCTGGGTGATGCCGGTCAGTCCGGTGATGAACGACGGGATGCGCACATTGCAGTTGATCAGCGAAACATAACGCTCGACCACCTCGCCGCCGACGATGCGCAGCGCCGCCACCTCGGTGATGCGGTCGCCCATCACGGGCGAGAGGCCGGTGGTCTCGAAGTCGAGCATCACGATCGGCTGGTCAAGCATGGGCGCCGCCAAACTTGCGCACCGCATCGAGCGCCAGGCCGGCGCCGATGCTGCCGAACAGATCGCCCTCGACCTTGCGCGCGCCCGGCACCAGCGCCGCAATGCGCTCGCGCAGCATGCGCACGCCGCTCGAACCACCGGTGAAGAACACGGTATCGACCTGGTCCGGCGTGACACCGGCGTCGCGCAGCAGGTTGAGCACGGTGGTTTCCACCGAACCGACCAGGTGGCTGATGGCGTCGTCGAAGCGAGTGCGGTCGAGCTCGATCGACACCGCCGGCGTCAGGCGGTCCAGTTCCAGCAGGTGGCGCTCGGCGCCGGACAGCGCAATCTTGCCTTCTTCCGATTTCATCGCCAGCCAGTGGCCGGCGCGGTCGTCGATCAGGCGTTGCAGGCGGCCCAGTTTTTCCTGTTCGGCCGAATCGCGCAGCAGGTCGGCCAGCTGGGTCCACATCTTCTTGGTGTAAGCCTGGTTGATGGTGTGCCAGGTGGCCAGGTTGAAGAAGTAGCTCGATGGCACTTCGCTGCCGTTGCGCAGCTTGCTGCCGAAACCGAGCAGCGGCATCACTGCAGCCAGGCTCAGGTATTTATCGAAGTCGGTGCCGCCGATGTGGACGCCGCCGTTGGCGAGGATGTCGTCGCGCCGCTCGGCCTTTTTGGCGCGGTCGGGCGACAGGCGCACCAGCGAGAAGTCGGACGTACCGCCGCCGATGTCGGCGATCAGCACCAGTTCTTCGCGGTCGATCTGCGACTCGTAATCGAACGCAGCGGCAATCGGCTCGAACTGGAAGGCGATGTCGGTAAAGCCCACCGAACGGGCGATCTCGGCCAGCGTGTCTTCGGCCAGCTGGTCGTTGGCGGCGCTGTCGTCGATGAAATGCACGGGGCGGCCGAACACGGCGGAATTGAACTGGCGGCCGGCGGCGCGCTCGGCGCGGTGCTTGATCTCGCCGATGAACTGCGCCAGCAACATGCGGAACGGCAGCGCGCGGCCACCGACCTCGGTCTGGCCGTCGATCAGGCTGGTGCCGAGCAGGCTTTTAAGCGAGCGCATCAGGCGGCCCTCGTAGCCGGCCAGGTAATCGGCCAGCGCCGCGCGGCCGAACTTGACTTCTTCCTCGTCGGCGTTAAAGAACACGACCGACGGCAAGGTGGTTTTGCCGTCTTCCAGGCCGAGCATCACGGGGTGGCCGGGACGTACCCAACCCACCGTGGAATTTGACGTACCGAAATCGACGCCGCATGCGTTGGCCATGTCGCCCCTTCAACTGATAAAGGGGCGGTATTTTAGCAGGAAAATGAGCAGAAAATAGGCGGCAACAGGAAAAATTGCAGCAATGCCGCAACAGGTCGCCGACCGCGTAAGTGATTTCCACATTGAAACATCCAATAAGCAAGAACAAGGTGCAATTGATATTGCCTTACGGTAATTTATTGATTAAGCTCCTTGCAACACAACCGCTGGCGCGGCAATGCCCGGCTCGTCCGGGTCCGTCCCTGCGCCAACCACGAGACAATGACCAAAATAAAGCCGTGCGTGGAGACTACCGCCATCGCCCACAAAGCCCTGATCGCCCGCGAGGCACGCCGCGTGACCTCGTATGACGTGGCGCTGGTGGCAGGGGTGTCGCAGTCCGCCGTATCGCGCTGCTTCCAGCAGGGCGCCAGCGTCTCCGAGGCCACATTGGCCCGGGTGATGAAGGCCGCCGCCCTGCTCGACTACATTCCCAATGCCGCCGCGCGCAGCCTGATCACGCGCCGCTCCAACATCGTGGCCGTGCTGATCGCCAGCCAGGCCAACCTGCACTACCCGGAACTGCTCGGCGAATTGAGCCAGCAAATAGGCGCACGCGGCAAGCGCGTGCTGCTGTTCACGCTGCCCAGGGAGACCGACGTCGATCGCGTGCTGTCCGAAGTGTGGCAGTACCAGGTCGATGGCGTGATCGCCGCCGCCCGCCTCACCGCCGACCATATCGCCGAATTCGAACGGCGCCAGATGCCGCTGGTGCTGTTCAACCGCACCGTGCGCGAACGCGCCGTCAACACTGTCACCTGCGACCACCGCGAAGCCGGCCGCATGCTGGTCTCGCGCCTGGCCGCCGCCGGCCACCGCCGTTTCGGCATCATCGCCGGCATTGAAGATTCCACCGTCGCCAACGAACGCCGGCGCGGCGCCTGCGAGCGCCTGGCCGAGCTGGGCCTGCCGCCACCGGTGGTGGTGCCGGGCCAGTCCGACTACCCCAGCGGCGCGGCCGGCCTGCGCGCCCTGATCAGCGCCATGGGCGCGGTGCCGGACGCGATCATCTGCGGCAGCGACGTGATGGCCATCGGCTGCCTCGATTGCGCCCGCCACGAACTGGGCATCGATGTGCCGCGCCAGTTGTCGGTGGCCGGTTTCGATGCGGTCGAACCATCCAACTGGCTCAGCTACAACCTCACCACGCTGCGCCAGCCGATGCCCAAGATGGCGATGGCGGCCGCCGAACTGCTGTGCGCCGTCATCGACCGCAGCGACAATGCCGCTGCCACGCCGGACCGCCGCGTGTTCAGCGCCCAGTTCATCGAGGGCGCGACCGCTCGCCTGGAGCCGGTGTTCAGTGCAGTCGCTGCGAGCAGCGCAGGTTTGTCCGCGCCGGTCGCTATAATGTAGCGGATGAACGCTACCCAGTCCCTGCCACCCCAGAACCAACCCCGCTTCACCCCGCGCGGCCTGATCCCCACCCTCGAGCAGCGCGCCATCCAGCTGTCGCAAAACCGGGTCACGCTGGTGGACGCCAACGC
Source organism: Duganella zoogloeoides (assembly GCF_034479515.1). NCBI lineage: Bacteria > Pseudomonadati > Pseudomonadota > Betaproteobacteria > Burkholderiales > Oxalobacteraceae > Duganella > Duganella zoogloeoides. Next base: position 2,630,641 of record NZ_CP140152.1, on the reverse strand, counting down.
CGGCGCCGCCAAGACCACCACGCTGGCCCTGCGCATCGGCGAAGCGCTGGCCCGTAAACTCCCGCCCGAACAGATCCTGGCCCTCACCTTTACGCCCGAGGCGCGCGACGTCATGCGCCAGCGGCTGCTGGACGTGGGCGTGCCGGCCACATTGGCCGAGCGCATCGATATACTGACCTTTGAAGACTTCAGCGCCCGCCAACTGGACGCCATCGACGGCGACGGCCTGCGCACCTGCACCGAGCCGCGCCAGTTGAAGCAGCTGGCGCTGGCCGCCATGGACCGCGTGGGCGAACGCTACGCCGGCCGCCTCGACAGCCTGGAACTGCACACCCACAGCATCGCCGTCAGCCAGTTCCTCGAAGCGCAACTGACGCTCAAGGCCACCATGGCGCTCGACGCCGACGTCGAATTCATGGACGTGGAAGAGGCAGCCGAGCAGCTGGGCGTGCCGGTGGCCGACTATCTGACCACGCTGGAATACGAGGCGCTGCGCCTGGACGGCGGCGCCGGCGCCCTGATGCGCGGGCCGTTCGACGCCACCTACGACCTGGCCTGCAACCTGGTGGGCGGCGCGCGCCTGGCCGAACAGTTCCCCGACTACCGGCTGGTGCTGTGCGACGAGCTGCACGACCTGAATGAGGCGGCCTTCCGCATCCTCGAGGCGCTGATCGACCGTCCGCAATGCTATTTTGTCGGCGCCGGCGACCGCGACCAGGTGATTTACGCCAAGCTGGGCGCCAGCGACGCCTACCTGAACCAGCGCTTCGCCGCACGGTTTCCGAAGCTGGCGCGCCACCCGCTGACCTTCAGCTACCGCCACGGCCCGCACCTGGCGTATGCCATGGCCGCCTTCAAGGACAAGCCGGTGGAATCGAACCTGCCGCTGCGTACCGAGATCAGCCAGCCCCACTACGACGACGCGGCCCACTGCGCGCGCCAGGTGGTGGAGGCAGTCAAACGCTGGAAGGCCGACGGCCATGCGCTCGATGGCTGCGCCATCCTGATCCGCGACCGCCACCAGTCGGTGGCCATCGAAAACGCCCTGATCGAAGCCGACATCGACTACCGCACGCCCGCCATGGCTGGCTACCTGCAACGCGACGAAATCCTGTTCTTGCGCGGCATGCTGGCCATCGCGCTGCGCGATTTTCGCGCCGTCAAATCGGAACAGGTGCGCGGCGCCGTGGTCGATGCCCTGGTCGCCTTTTCCGAAATGGCTTTCAGCGCCCGCCGCATCGACCACTTCAAGACCCAGATCGCCAAGTCGCCCGACCTGCTGGGAGAACTGTTCCTGATCGAGGATGAGCATCGCGACGGCGTGGAACCCACCTGGCGCGATGTCGCCAGCGTGACCACCAAGCGCGCCGTGATCGACGCCATTGCCTGGCTGTCCACGCTGGCCCCGGCCACGCCGGCGGCGCAGGTCCTGATCGAATTGTGCGAGCGGGTGCAACTGGTGGCGGCAGCACGGCGCATCTTCGTGCGCCCGTACGACGCCGGCGTGGTCAACAAGTCGGTGGACGGCTTGCTGGCGTGGGCGGCCGCGTCCGGACTGGGACTGGCCGACTTCTGGGCCGCCATGAACGCCCGCGAAGCGTTTGTCCGCCGCAAGCGCGCGCCGAAGGCAGTGCTGATCGAGTGCGTGGCCAACGCCAAGGGCAAGGAATTCGACCACGTGATCCTGCCATATTTGCAGGCCGACGAATTCCCGCACCCGCAGCAACCGCGCCGCGACGAGGAAAACCTGTTCTACGTGGCCGCCACCCGCGCACGATTGAAACTGACGTTGTTGTCGCCATCCGACAACGGCGCACGCAGCCCCTTCCTTGCACGCTTGCGCCTGCCGCAATGCAGCACCGCCGCCGACACCGCCATCACGCGCAACCAGGAGCAGCAGGCGGCGGCTGCCGCAGCACCGGGCCGCCACTACCTGAGCGCCAGTTACCAGGAGAAGGATGCGGTGAAGGCACTGGGCGCGCAGTTCGACATGGCGCGCCGCGCGTGGTACGTCGAAAGGGGGACCGATTTGACTCCCTTCGCGCCATGGCTCAAAAAATAATGCAGCGCGCCAATTATAATCAGAGAAACCCTTATATAATATTGGTCGCGGCTGGCTTGACAGCCTCACACCCTTTAGTGTGCCCCACAACATAATTCGAATCGGGAGTATATCGATGAAAAACACCAACATCCTGCTGGCAGCCTGCACCGTAGCCCTGCTGAGCGCATGCTCGACCCCAGCACCTGCACCAGCTCCAGCACCTGAGCCAGTCAAAGCTGCTCCGGCACCTACCCCGGCACCAGCGCCAGTCGCTGCACCGGTACAAGCGCCACTGGCCGCCTACCTGGACCCAAACAGCTCGATCTACAAAAACCGTAGCGTCTACTTCGACTTCGACAAGTACACTGTCAAGCCAGAATTCGACGGTCTGGTTGCCGACCACGGTAAATTCCTGGCTGCCAACCCTAACGTGTCGATCAAAGTCGAAGGCAACACCGATGACCGCGGCAGCGCCGAGTACAACCTGGCCCTGGGCCAGAAGCGCGCACAAGCCCTGATCACCGCCCTGAAAGTACAAGGCGTGAAAGACGGCCAGATGGAAGCCATCAGCTACGGCAAAGAAAAGCCAAAAGCTACCGGTTCCGATGAAGAATCGCGCGCACAAAACCGCCGCGACGACATCGTCTACCCAAGCAAGTAATCCTGTCGCGCTTGTGCGCAACGGATAAAACGCCCGGCCTGTGCGCCGGGCGTTTTTGTATCCGCACCGCATCCGGAGCAAAATAAGCCATTTTGTTTATTTGATAAATATCGTTAGAATGGGGCACCCGAGTTTCAGCCTGCCCCATCCGATGTCGTGGCTCTCCCCAATTCCCTTACTGATCGTCTTGCTGACCTGCGCAGGCGCCCGCGCCAACACGCCGGCACCGGCCGTGGCCTGGCTGTGGGACAGCGCCGTGCTGCCATCATGGTCCACCGCCGAGGCGGCCGTCCTGCAACGCCACATCCTGCTCACCGGCCCCTCCGCCCGCACCCGTCCGCGCGCCCATTGGCCACTGATGCCATCGATGACCCGCGTCACGCCGGTGCTGCACGTGGAGGTGAGCACCGTCAATCCGCCGGTCGATATCGCCACTCGCACCGACATGATCGTGCAAGCCATGCGCGAAGCAGCGCGGGCCAGCACCTCGGGCTGGGTGCAGCTAGACCTGGAAGCGAAGCCGTCGCAGCGCGATTTTTACCGCGCGCTGGTAGCGCGGGTGCGCGCCGAGCTGCCGCCGCAGATCAAGCTGAGCGTGACTGCGCTGGCCTGGTGGTGCCGTGCGCCCGCCTGGCTCGACGACCTGCCTGCCGACGAAGTGGTTCCCATGTTCTTCCGCATGGGCCGCGATAACGTCCGCATGCGCCACATCGTCGAACACACGCCCGAGCTGCTGCACGCCAGTTGCCGCCAGGGTAGCGCCGGTTTCGCGCCGCAGGAATCGTTCGCGCCGCAGGTGATCGCCCGCTACCGCAAGACTTACTGGTTCGACCGTTACGCCTGGCAGCGCAGCGCGTCGGCCGCATCGCCCCTTCCACCGCCCGTTCCAGGAACTACGCCATGAGCCGCACGCTCCCTGCCATTGCCATTGCCGCCCTGCTGTTGTTTACCGGCGGCCACGCCGTTGCCAGCGGCTGCGAAGATCCGGTTGACTCATTCGTCAACCGCAACCGCACCGACATCGCGCTGGGCCGCTACCAGGGCGGGCACCTCGGCGTGGTGCTGCCGTCTTACGTCCGCAGCAATCTGTTTACCGCGTGGCGCGCCGTCATGCTGGGCGCGCCGGGATTACAAACCGCGCCCAATCCCCCGGGCGCCCTGGCCCTGGTCGAGGAACGCCGTGGAGGCGGCTGGCAGGACCAGGCCCAAGGCCGGGAAATCTACGCCGCCTGGCGCACTGCCGTGCACGGCGCCCTCAAGCGCGAAATGGACCCGGCGCCCGCAGCCGATCCGCTGATCGACAGCTACCTGAACTGCCCGACGGCCAGCTATGTGTTCGCCACCCGCACGCTGGGCGAGCTGACCGCGCGCGCGGACGCCACACCGGCACGGCTGGCGACCTGGGTGTCCACCCAGCGCGAGGTCTTCAAGGCGTGCGGCGACGATCCGCTGGACCGCCGGGACTACTTCCAGCGGCCCAGGGTGCTGGTGCAACCGGCGCCGCTGGCTGCCACCGAGCCCTTGTACTGGCGCCAGGTGCAGGAATACCAGCTGGCGTCGGCGGCGTTCTATAGCGAGGACTACGCGCGCAGCACGGCGCTGTTCGACCGGATCGGCGCCACCGAAGGCCATCCGCTGCGCGCGTGGGGCGACTACCTGGCGCTGCGCTCGCAAGGACGCGCTGCGCTGTACGTGCCGGGTACGCCCGACGAGCGCTGGCAGGCGCGCGTAGCGCAAGCGAAGGAAAGCCCCGACGCCAAAGCGGCGCGCCAGGCGCGCCAGCAACAGACGCTGGCCGATGTCGAGGCGCGGATCGCCCGCATTGTGACCAATCCCGCGCTGGCAGCGCGCCATGGTGACAGCCGCGCGATCGGCCGCATCCTGCAGGCAAAGTTCACGCCGGTGGAGCGCTTCGCCCAGGTCAGCCAGCTGCTTGACGATGCGCGCAACGACCCGTACCGCGACGACCGCCTGGGCGACTGGCTGGCCCTGGCCGACCGCCTGCTGGACCAGCCGGCCACGGGCCAACCCGAGCTACGCACGGTGTCAGGGCTGGTCGACTGGGTGTTCACCGTGCAGCAATGCAGCCCCTATTCCCCGGAAGACAACCGCGAATTTGCCGCCAAGGTCGCCGCAGCATGCGCACCATCGCGGGCGCACGTGCAGGGCCGCTGGCAGCACTACGCGAAAGACGGCAACGCCGCCCAGGCGCGCGCGTGGCTGTTCGCCGCCGCCATGATCAACGACCGGCTGACGCCCGAGCTCGAAAAAGCCATGCTGCAAGTGGCGCCCTCGGCGCCCGAATACCTGACGGTGCGCTACGCGCTGGCGCGCCATTACCGCCTGAACGACAAAGCCGACCAGGCCCGCGCGCTGAGCGAGGCGGAACTGAACGGTGCCGCGCTCTCGAGCACCGCGTCGGATTCCGCCCGCAACCTGTTCCTGCAGGAGCGCTTCGCTGTTGCCACCAGTGTGAGCGACGCCGCCCGCTATCTGCTGCGCAGCCGGGGCTACCAGATCGATGCCGACACCGGCGAACCGGCAGCAGTGCAGGATCCCGACACGGTGGCGCGCGGGCGGCTGGCAGCGGATGGCAAACGCTGGCTCAATACCGGGCTGGCGGCCAGCGACCTGTTGACGCTGGCGGCGGACCGGCAACTGCCGGCCGACGAACGCGGCCGTATTGCCCTGACCGCCCTGATGCGTTTCGACATGACGGGCCAATACGAAGCGGCCGTGAAAGCTGCGCAGCAGGTGGAAGTCGATGCGCCGGAACTGGCGCCGGTGATGCGGCAGTACCGCGCGCTCACCGCCAACCCGGAACGCCACCACTGGTTAATGCTCAATGCCGTCGAATATGGTTTCAGCCCGATGCGCAATACCTGGGCCATGGCCGTACCTTACGTACCGCGCGAGGTCGATGAAACCCGGGCCGACATGTGGTGCAAGATGCCGTCCACCGCCGGGCAGGAATACCAGGAAAATGGCTGGGTGATGCAAACCGTGTGGCTGGAACAGGCGCCGCCGATGCCGCAGGTGGCCGGCGTGGATGGCGCGCGCCGCAAGGCGGAACTGGCGCAACTGGGCGCGCTGAAAACCGCCACCGGCTACCTTGGCGAGCACGTGCTGCAACGCGTGGCCAGCAAGCCGAACGACGCCGACCTGCCCTGGCTGCTGCACGTGGTGGTGCGCTCAACACGCGGCGGCTGCCTCGACGACGACGCCCAGGCATTGTCGAAACAGGCTTTCACCGTGCTGCACAAGCGCTACGGCAATAGCGCATGGGCGAAGAAGACGCCCTACTTCTATTGATCGGGTGCGCGGTGCAAGGTCAACGTACTTCCACCAGTTCGATATCGAAGACCAGGTTGGCGTTGGGTGGAATCGCACCATTGCCGGCGCCGGTGGCGCCGTAGCCCATGCTGGCCGGGATCATCACGGTACGTTTGCCGCCAACTCTCATACCCGTCACGCCCTCGTCAAAACCCTTGATCACCAAGCCGCCGGCCAGGACGAAGTCAAGCGGCGACCTGCCAGCCGACGAATCGAACTGCGCTCCTTTTTTCGATGTCGCAGTGGCATCGTAGAGCCAGCCGGTGTAGTGCACATAAACAGTTTTCCCAGCTACGGCCAGCGCGCCCGTGCCGACCACATTATCGATCTTCTGCAGCGTGATGGTGTCAGGAACCGCAGGGATGGTCGGCGCCACTGGCGCAGCAACATCGCCACCGCCGCCACCGCCGCCACAACCAGCCAGCGCCAACGCCACTCCAAACGCGCACGAAGAAAACAAATGTCTCATAGAACTCTTTCTTGATGATGGTTAACACAATGCCGCAAAATGCGCTGGCAGCATACAGTAACAATGTATTTGTGACCATCATTCAAGCAAACTATTTGAGGATGACCTTGCGGACGAACTCGACCGCAGCCAAGGCGAAGAAAGTGTAGGCGCACCAGGGCACCAGGTAGCCGGGGATGAACGACGGCCGCAACGCAGCCAGGGCGGTAAAGGCGGCGCCGAAGGCGAAGGCCGCTGCCAACACCCATTCCTTTTGTTTCGAGAACAGGCCCACGCAGGTGATGGTGCCGGCCAGGCTGATGATGGTTGCAATCTGCATTGGAGTGGATTTTCTGTCAAGGATGCGCAGAATACCACGAACGCGTCAGGCGGTCACCGAGACGCCTGCCCGCGCCAGCAACAGCTCGCAGCGCGTAGAGAGATGCTGCACCTGCAGCCGTTTGCCGGCGCGCGTATAGCGTTCGCTAAGTGCCGCCACCGCCACCACCGCCGAATGATCGACCAGGCGCAGGTGGCGGCAATCGAGTATCACGGTCTGCGGATCGTCCTGCGGCGAGAACAGGTCGTTGAAGTGGGCGATCGACGCAAAGAACAGCGTGCCGTGCGGCGTGTAATGCTTCACGCCGTCGGCATCGACCGTGGTCTCGGTGCGCACCTCGCGCGCGTGGCGCCAGGCGAAGCTGAGCGCGGCGATCACGATCCCGCACAGCACCGCCACCGCCAGGTCGGTCGCCACGGTAATGCAGGTGACAACGACAATCAGCAGCGCGTCGTGGCGCGGCACCTTGCCCAGCACTTGCAGCGAACTCCAGGCAAACGTCTGCTGGGCGACGACGAACATCACGCCCACCAGGGCTGCCAGTGGAATGCGCTCGATCAGCGGCGACAGGAACAGGATGAACAGCAGGATCATGATGCCGGCGACCGTGCCCGACACCCGCGTGCGCCCGCCGGAGCCGAGATTGATCATGGTCTGGCCGATCATGGCGCAACCGCCCATGCCGCCGAACAGGCCGGAGGCGACATTGGCTGCGCCCAGCGCCACGCATTCGCGGTCGGGCAGGCCCCGGGTTTCGGTGATTTCGTCGGTGAGGTTGAAGGTCAGCAGCGTCTCGAGCAGTCCCACGACTGCCATCAATAGCGCATACGGCAGCACGATGCGCAAGGTTTCCATGGTCAGCGGCAGTTGCGGCACACTGAACGACGGCAAACCGCCGGCGATGGTGGCCATGTCGCCCAGCGTGCGTACCGGCAGGTGCAGCAGTTCCGACAACAGCCCCACCCCGACAATCGCCACCAGCGCCGGCGGCACCGCTTTGGTCAAGCGCGGCAGCACGTAAACAACGGTCATGGTCAGCGCCACCAGCCCGCACATCCACCACATGGCCGCACCCGGCAACCAGCTCCCATCGACGCGAAAATGTTGCAACTGCGACCAGGCGATCACGATCGCCAGCCCGTTGACGAAGCCGAGCATCACCGGATGCGGCACCATGCTGACCAGCTTGCCCAGCCGCAGCACGCCAAACAGCAGCATGATCACGCCGCTCAGCACCACCGTTGCCAGGAAATACTGCAAGCCATGCTGGGCGACGAGCGCCACGATCACCACCGCCATCGAACCGGCAGCGCCCGAAATCATGCCCGGACGGCCGCCGAACACGGCAGTAACGGTGCAAATAAAGAACGCACCGTACAGCCCGACCAGGGGATTCAAGTGCGCAACCAGCGCAAAAGCGATGCATTCGGGAACCAGCGCAAACGACGTGGTCAATCCTGCCAGGGCGTTTTTAGTGAAATTGGTGGACCACATAAGGGATCTGAGAGTTGGTAAACACGATGAACACCGCGCAAAAAAATAGCTGCCGAGCATCATTGATGCGCCGCAGCAGACGTATTTTACACGGATGGGATGGTTTACCGCAGTGCTTGGGTGAACTGGCGCACATTCAAAACCGGTCGGGACAGGCAAAATGGCTTTGCTTTCCACTCAACAACTTTCAAGTCGAGCCCGCCATGTCTGCCATGATGAATGCCACCCGCGCCCTGAACCGCCAAAAAATCGCTGTCGAGAGAACGCTGTATGCGCGTTCGGCAGAGGAATCGCAACTGGCAGCGCGTTGGGCCGCCGCCTGGCACAAACTGGTCCAGCGCAAACTGGACAATATGGCCACCCGCTCTGCCCCCCGGGTGGACTTCAGCGGCTTCCTGGTGAATCCGCCGTCCCGCGTCTTGCATTAATCTTTCTGTTGTTTCTCAAGCAGCACGCTGTTCCATGCCGGCCGCCTTGTTGCGGCCGCCCTGGTAGCAGCTGCCTGCACGCGCTTCCATTCCCGCACGATCGAGCACGGTAACGCAACCACGGCGGTAGGAGATTAGGCCTTCGTCGGACAGCTTGCCTGCCGCGCCGGTCACGCTCTCGCGGCGTACGCCCAGCATGTTGGCGATCATTTCCTGCGTCACTTTCAATTCATTGCCCATCGAGCGGTCCAGGCGTTCCAGCAACCAGCGGCACAGCTTCTGTTCGATGCTGGTGTGGCGACTGCCGGCCACGCTTTGCGCCAGCTGGGCGAACATGGCGCTGGTGTAGCGCATCAGTTGCTGGGCCAATGGGCCGCCAGCGTAAAACACTTCGCGCAGCACATCGGTACGCAGGCGGTAGCCGTAACCGGCGGCTTCCACGACGGCCGAGTACGAAGCGCGCTCGGTCGGGTACAGGGCCACGCCCACCACGCCTTCACGGCCGACCACGGCGATCTCGGTGGTGGCGCCGTCTTCCATCACGTATTGCAGGGAGATGATGGCGTTGGTCGGGAAGTACGTGTATTCGACCTTGTCGCCGAAGTCGAACAGGTGCTTGCCGGCAGGTAACGCAACCAGTTCCAGCGCGCTGAACAGGGCCAACAGATCGTCACGCGACAGGGCGCGCAGCAAATCGTTTTGTTGGGCGCCGATCAGGCTGATCTGCGAACCGGCGCTGCTGTGGCCTGCGGTGGCGTTGGCGGCGGTGGTTGCGGAGCTGGTGTGGTATGCGTTCATGGTGTCTGCCTCTAGGTGTGTGGTCTTGGTGACTTGGTTATCGCTCACCGTTGATGACACTATATCTAGCAGGCCGATCCGCCGGTATAGGACCGGCGTGTAGGCCAATGTAGGCACCAAGCAAGAGGAAATGTGGTCCTTGTCCTACGTTGGCATCAAGACACTGTGTAGTAGCACACCGAACAACTCAATAACTGGTGCGCAATTGCAGGTAAGCGGTACGTGGCGCACCAACCATGCGGCCCGCGTTGCCATCCACGTTGCGGGTGTAATAGCGGCGATCCGACAGGTTGTTCACCCCGGCCATTACCTCGTACCCTGGTTGTCCTTTCAGTTTCCAGCCCACTTGGGCATTCCACAGGCGGAAGCCGGGAATGGCGCCGACGGCGCCGCTGGCCGCTTCCGCCACGGTATTGGCGGCATCGGAGAACTGGCGCGTCTGGTGGGTGCCGGAGACGTTGAACGACCATGCATCGATCCGGTAGCGCGCGCCGACGGTGTCGGTGCCGCGCGAGTAGAACGGCACGTCCAGGCCGGCCGTGGCGCCCGATTCCTGGATCGCCCTGGTATAGGTGTAATTGGCGTAGAGGTTCAGGCCGGCCAGCGCGCTGGCGTCGGCAAAACTGTAATCGAACGCAGTCTCGATGCCTTCGTGGTTGGTGGCGCCGATGTTCTGGAACGTGGCAGGCACGGTGCCCGGCACCTGCAGGATCTGGTTGTCGAACTTGAGCTTGAAGGCGGTGAACTCGGTGCTGACGGCGCGGTCCTTCCAGCGCGCACCGGCCTCGAAGGTCTTGGCCACTTCCGGGTTGAGCGGGTTGGTGGCGCTTTGCGAATTGAGCTGGGTGTTTTGCACGGCGCCGAACGACGTAGTGTAGTTGGCAAACACGGTCAGCGCCGGGTTGACCAGGTAGGCCACGTTCAGCGATGGCAGCGCCTTGTTGTTGTCCGACGCAAAAGCGGCAGCGCTGCCGCTGTCGCGGCGATCGGAGCGGATGCGTTCATACCGCACGCCCGGCGTGATGCGCCAGGCGCCCAGTGCGATGCGGTCGTCGATATACACCGAGTGGGCGTCGGTCGCGTTGTCGAACCTGGTGGTGGCGCCGCGCACGCCGGTGGCCACGGTCACGGCGTAGTTGTTGTCATCACCGCGCTCACGCAGGAAGCGGTAGCCGGCCGTGACATCGTGCGTGAGGCCGGCGGCGGCAAAGCGCTGGGTGTAGCGCGGCTCGATGCCCAGCACCTGGTAATTGCGCGGCTGCCAGGTCACCTGGGTGCGCGCGGCGTTGATCAGCGCGCTCTGGCGGAAGCTCTCGTTGTAATAGGCCTTCACTTCGAATTCCTGGGTGGCCGAGATGGTGTTGAGGTAGCCGATGTCGCCGCCCTTGCGCTCTCCGCTCCAGAAATCGGTGGGCCGGGTGTTCTGGAACGGGTCTGCCGCGTACTGCGCCACCGTCAGCCCGCCCGGGGTGCGCGAATTGACGTCGAAGTACGTGAGCTTGCCGTACACCTCGCTGTGGCCATTGAGCGGATAGCGCAATTTCAACGCGACGTCGTTGAGTTTGTCGTTACTGCTGGTGCGCCAGCCGCCGCCGTCCATGCCCGAGTACATCAGCGCCAGGCCCATGCCGGAGTCGAGCGTGCCGCCCAGGAAGGCGCTGTACTGGGTGTTGTGGCCCGCGTCGCGGTAGTCGTTGTAGCGCACCGAGACGTCGCCCTTGATGGCGCCTTCCGGGATCGCCCGGCTGCGGAAATTGATGATGCCGCCCACGTTTTGCGGACCGTAGCGCACCGCGCCGCCGCCGCGCACCACGTCGATCGATTCGATATTGTTCAAGCTCACCGGGGCAAACGACAATTGCGGCTGGCCGTATGGGGCCACGGCCAGCGGTATGCCGTCGAGCAGGATGGTGGAACGCGGCGAATAACGCCCGGTCAGGCCGCGCACGCCGATATTGAGCGAGATGGCGCTGCCGGCCGTGCCCGAGTTGTCGGTGGCCTGCACGCCCGGCACCCGGCGCAGCACGTCGCCGATGTCGAGCGCGCCCGAATCCTCGATGTCTTCCTTGTTCACCACCGTGCGCGCGCCGGGAAAGTTCTTGACGCTGTTTTGCAGGCCGGACCCGAGCCAGCTGCCGGTGACCTGGATCGATTCCATCGGCGCCGCTGATCCTGCCTGGGCCTGTTCCTGTCCGTGGGCCAGGGGCGCGGCCAGCAGCGCCAACGCTGCAGCCATGGAAGTCAACGGGAACGGTGGCGCAGCGCGCAGGCGGATAAGAGGCATGGCAATGAAAGAAGTATCATGAAAGTGACAATGATAACACTTCTCATTCGCAACATGGCGATCTTCCCGGTCTCCCTGAAGGCCATGTTAAGATGCTGGCTATGCAAACATCCTCTTCAGACCAGGCAGAAGCACTGATCCGCGCCACCGGTGCCCGCGTCACGCGCCAGCGCGTGACCGTGCTCGACTTTTTGATGGGGCAGGAAAAGTCGCTGACCCACCACGATATCCAGGCCTTGCTGTCGGACGAAGCGCTCGACTCGGTCACGCTGTACCGGGTGCTCGAATGGCTGACCGAAAACGAACTGGTGCACCGCATTGCGGGCGCCGACCAGGTGTGGCGTTTCCGTGCCGGGGCCGGCCACCATTCGCACGAGCACGCCCACTTCCAGTGCACCCGCTGCGAGGAAGTCACCTGCTTCACCGACGTACCGCTGCCGCGCACGATCAAGCTGCCCAGCGGCTTCCAGAGCCAGGAAATGGATTTTCTGATCAAGGGCACCTGCCCGCACTGCGCAAAATCGAAGCCATAAAAACTCGCAAGGCCTAATGCAATAAACTTGCATTAGCATTGAAACGGACTTATGATGCAACTCAATTGCATTTGACGGCTTTTGTCCGTCCTTGTTTCCGTGCGCGCGACCGCGCCTTTTCAGCGAGCCATCCATGACCACCACCGTCCCATCCCTGGCCGATTTGCGCCTGCCCGTCACCGTGCTTTCCGGCTTTCTCGGCGCCGGCAAAACCACCCTGCTCAACCACGTGTTGGCCAACCGCGAAGGCTTGCGCGTAGCCGTCATCGTCAACGACATGAGCGAGGTGAATATCGACGCCTCGCTGTTGCGCCACGGTACCGAAAACGCCGGCGCCGCCCTGTCGCGCACCGAGGAGAAAATGGTCGAGATGAGCAACGGCTGCATCTGCTGCACGCTGCGCGAAGACCTGCTGCTCGAAGTGCGCAAGCTGGCTGCCGAAAACCGCTTCGACTACCTGCTGATCGAATCGACCGGCGTGGGCGAGCCGATGCCGGTAGCCGCCACCTTCGATTTTGCCGACGAAGACGGCGTGTCGCTCAACGACGTGGCACGCATCGATACCATGGTCACCGTGGTCGATGCCGTCAACCTGCTGAACGACTACAACTGTGCCGACTTCCTGGCCCAGCGCGGCCAAAGCGCCGGCGAAGGCGACGACCGCACGCTGGCCGCGCTGCTGTCCGAGCAGATCGAGTTCGCCGACGTGATCGTGGTCAGCAAGACCGACCTGGTCACCATCGAACAAATGGGCGCAGTGCGCGCCGTGATCAAGGCGCTCAACCCCACCGCCACCATGGTGCTGGCCGAGAAAGGCCGGGTGCCGCTGCACCAGATCCTCGGCACCGGCAAATTCGACCTGGACAAGGCCAGCCAGATGGCTGGCTGGGCGCGCGAACTGGCCGGCATCCACATGCCGGAAACCGAGGAGTACGGCATCGACAGCTTCGTGGTGCGCGAACGCCGCCCGCTGCACGCGCAGCGCTTCAATGAATTTCTCGACCTGGCGTTGCCGGGACTGATACGGGCCAAGGGTTATATCTGGTTCGCCAGCCGTCCCGACTGGGCGGTCGCCTATTCGCGCGCCGGGCGCATTGCGTCGGTGGAACCGGTAGGACAATGGTGGGCCGCCAGCGACCGCGCCAACTGGCCGCCGGTGGGGGACGCGGACCGCGCCGGCATCGAAGCGGCCTGGGTGGAACCGTTTGGCGACCGCCAGAACGAACTGGTCTTCATTGGCGCCGGCATGGACCGTCCCGCGCTGGAAGCAGCCTTCCGCCGCTGCGTGCTGACCGACCACGAACTGGCCGCCGGTGCGCCCACCTGGCTGACCTATGCCGATCCTTTCCCGGCCTGGAGCCACGAGGACGAACTCGAAGAAGAACCGGCATAAAAGGTCGCTGACGCGTTCCGGCGGGGGCGGCTATACTGCACGCTTTTTCCGATTTGCAGATTCTCCATGGCCGCCCTGTCCTCCTTCGTCCGCACCGCCCTTGCCGCCGCCAGCCTGCTGGCGCTGAGCGCCGGCGCCCAGACCCCCGCCACCACCCCGGCCCTGGCGCACACGCCCGATACCATCGCATCGCTGCGCCTGATCGGCGAGCAGCGCCTGCCCTGGCGCATGCGCTTCGAGGGCACGCTGGTGGGCGGCCTGTCCGGCATCGACTACGACGCCGCGCGCGGCGACTGGGTGATGATCTGCGACGACCGCTCCGAGCATAATCCGGCGCGCTATTACCGCGCGCGGCTCGATTACGACCAGCAGTCCTTCACATCGGTACAGCTGACCGGCGTGACCACGCTGCTGCAAGCCGATGGCACGCCGTATCCGTCCAAGAATGATTTCGCCCGGCTGGGCGGCGCGGTGGCCGACCTGGAAACCCTGCGCGTCGATCCGCGCGATGGCGCCATCTGGTATGGCAGCGAAGGCGATGTCTCGCTGGCCCTCAACCCGTTCGTGCGCCAGGCTGGCGCCGATGGCCGCCTGCGTTACGAGCTGCCGCTGCCGCCGCTGTTCAATGTGAAGAAGGATCACAGTTCCGGACCGCGCAACAACCAGGCCTTCGAGGGCATGAGTTTTACGCCCGATGGCGCTTCGATCTGGGTGTCGCTGGAAGGCCCGATGTACCAGGATGGTCCGGTGCCTACGACCAGCCACGGCGCGGTCAACCGCATCACCCGTTTTGACCGCGACGGCAAGGTGCTGGGCCAGTATGCGTATGCGCTGGAGCCGCTGGCGGCCGCCCCTGGCACCGGCAAGAACGCCGACAACGGCATTTCCGAAATCCTGGCGCTGAGCGATAACCGCCTGCTGGTGCTCGAGCGCGCCGGCATACAGGACGACGCCGGCCACTACCGCAACTACGTGCGCCTGTACGAGGTGGACACCGCCGGCGCCACCGATATCGCGCAGCTGCCCACCGTGGCCGGCGCCAGCATCACCCCGGTAGCCAAGCGCCTGGTGCTGGATCTGAACCAGGCCGGCCTGGCGCTGGTGGACAACGTTGAAGGCATGGCCTTCGGTCCGCGCCTGGCCAATGGCAAGGCCAGCCTGGTGCTGATCTCGGACGACAACTTCAACAACCGCCAGGTTACGCAGTTCCTGCTGTTCGAGGTAAACCCGTAGCGCCTGTATTGACAACCGCTGCGGCGGCTACCAGCGGCGCCGGCGCCAATCCGGGCAAACCGGCGGCGGCGACCGGCGGCACGTCCGGCGGACCCGGTTCCTGTGCGATCGGCTCCGCAAGCGCCGCGCCAGCCTCCAGGTCGAACGTCGACAGCTGGATCGCCGGCGGCGTCAGGCAGTTGTCGCACTTGCAGCACTGCTCGAAACCGGGCGACGCATCGTCGAAGTAATCGAGCAGCAGCTTCCAACGGCAGTAGCCGCTCTGGGCGTAGCCCACCATTTGCTCCAGTCCCTCGCGGTCGCGTTCATGCTTGTCGGCGTACACCTGCGCCATCTCGTCGTACCGGGCAGCTTTGGGCCCGGTAGCGCCGCCGGGCAGCTTGGCCAGTGCGTAATCGAGCTTGCGGCTGCGCTTGAGCAGCTTGCCGTCCTTGAGCATTTTCAGGCAGATTTTCAGCTGGCTGGCCGAGATGTGTTCGAGCTTCGGTTTCAGGTCGGCCTCGGTGAACGCGGCGCCATCGTGGGCGGCGGCAGCCTCGTACACCGCGCGCAGCTCTTCGGCTTGCGGATAGTGCTTGACCAGGAAGAACTGCTGCAGCCGTTTATCGGCGTGGTAGTACAGCAGCGTGCATTGCGCATCGAGGCCGTCGCGCCCCGCCCGGCCCGACTCCTGGTAGTACGCCTCGAGGTTGGCCGGTATCTGCAGGTGGATCACGAAGCGCGTGTCGGCCTTGTCGATGCCCATGCCGAAGGCATTGGTGGCCACCATCACGCGGCGCTCGCCGCTCATGAACAGGTTCTGGTTTTCCACCCGTTCGGCGGCGCGCAGCTTGCCGTGGTAAATCGTCACGCTCTCGCCGGCGTCCTTCAGTTGGGCATGAATTTCCTCTGCCGCCTTGACGGTGGCGGCGTAGATGATGCCCACGCCTGCGGTTTCACGCACCAGCTGCAGCGCCTGCGCTGCCTTCTCGGAAGGATTGGTGACCTGTTTGACGCGGTAGTGCAGGTTGGGCCGGTAGATGCCGGTATTGACCACCGCCATGCGCGGGCGGCCCAGCTGGGTGCGGATATCCTTGATGACGTCGTCGGTGGCGGTGGCAGTGAGCGCCAGCACTTGCGGGCGCCCCAGTGCCTCCAGTGCCGCGCCGATTTCCAGGTAGGCGGGACGGAAGTCGTGACCCCATTGCGAGATGCAGTGGGCCTCGTCGATCACCACCAGCGCGATTTCGCTCTGCTTGAGCAGCGCCAGGAAATCGGGCGTGATCAGGCGCTCGGGGGTGCAGAAAACAATGTCGTGGGCGGCGCTTTCGATGCCTTCGAGCGCCGCGAGTTCGTCGGCGCGCGACAGGCTGCTGTTGATTTGCGCGGCGCTGGCGATGCCGGCTTCCTCGAGCTTTTCGGCCTGGTCTTTCATCAGCGAGATCAGCGGCGAGACCACCACCGTCAGCCCTTGCAGCAGCCGGGCCGGCAACTGGTAACACAGCGACTTGCCGCTACCGGTGGGCATGACGGCCAGCGTATCGGCGCCGGCCAGCACGCTGTCGATCACGTTGCGCTGGCCGTCGCGCAGTGCCGCGATGCCGAAAACCTTGCGCAGCAAGGTGGTGATTTGTTTGCTCTGCGGGGCTGCCATGGGAGACTCTCTGGTTGTAGGTAACTGTGGCCAGAGTAGCCAACCGGGTGACGATGCACTGTGCGGCAGCACACCGCAAAGCGCTTTGTCATCCGACCGTGGTGTCGATGCGGGCGCCGGTTTTAAGCGTCAGAGTCACCGGCGTGCGCTCGGCGATATCGGCCAGCCGCGCCACCTGCTCCGCATCGAGCGCGCCGGTCAGGTGCAGCGTGCGGGTGATCACGGTGCCGTCATCGCCGCGCGCCAGGTGCAGGTCCACCTTGACCGCCTCCAGCGGCCATTGTTTGCGGTCGGCGTACATGCGCAGCGTGATCGCCGTGCACGAACCGAGACCCGCCAGCAGAAAGTCGTACGGCGCCGGCCCGGCATCCTGGCCGCCGTTGCGCGGCGGTTCGTCGCCGGTCAGCTTGTGTCCCCCCACCTCGATCTCGGTGGTGTACATGTCGCGCCCGATACGGGCATATCCTTGTGCCATGGTCAAATCTCCTTTCCGCCATTCTAGCCGTTACGCCGGCGCCAGCCCTCTGCCAGAAAGAAGACGACATACTCCGCGTACAAACTTCACGCCAGCTTCATGTAAGTAAAGTATTGTAAATGGCAAGTTTTTAGGCATTGCTTCTGTAAAATACCGGCATTGACCTACATTCATCACCCACCTCCTTCCCCCATGCAAAAGATACTCCTGACCTGCTCCCTGCTGACGGCGCCGTTGTCCGCGCTGGCCCAGTCCACCGATACGCCGCCGGCTACGCAGACCAACCCGCCGGCCGCCAGGCCCGGCGCCGTCAAGGCCGAGGCAACGCCGGTGGTGCCGTCGGTGACGGTAGCGGCAGAACGCCCCACCAACCGCATCGACCGCCAGGTGTACGATGTCAAGTCCGACGTCTCGAGCACCAACGGCACCGCTGCCGACGCCCTGAACAACGTGCCGTCGGTGGCGGTCGATCCCGATGGCACCGTGTCGCTGCGCGGCAGCAGCAATGTGCAGATCATGGTCGATGGCAAGCCGTCGGCCATGCTGCAGGGCGAGAACCGGGGCGCGGCGCTGCAGGCGATGCCGGCCGACGATATCGAATCGGTTGAAGTGATCAACAACCCCGGCGCGCA
The DNA here is from genome assembly GCF_034479515.1 of Duganella zoogloeoides. Lineage (NCBI taxonomy): Bacteria > Pseudomonadati > Pseudomonadota > Betaproteobacteria > Burkholderiales > Oxalobacteraceae > Duganella > Duganella zoogloeoides. Next base: position 2,612,912 of record NZ_CP140152.1, on the reverse strand, counting down.
GTTCGGCAACGAGGGCGGCGGCGGTCCGATCCTGAACCTGGTCATGCGCCGCAACCGCAAGCCGGGCGGCTTCGGCTCGGTCAGTGCCAACGCCGGCACCGAGGGGCGCTACAACAGCTCCGTCAACGGCAGCTACAACGAGGGGCTGTGGGGCTTCCAGGGGGGCCTCAATGTGCGCCACGACGGCCGCAATTCGACGTCGGAAGTGAACCGCGAGCGGCTCGACGCGCGCACCGGCCAGTATGTGCCCAGCACCCAGGATTCAGTAAGCAAGGGGCTGAACGACATGGTCGGCGCCAACGGCACCGTCAGCTACAATATGAACCAGACCGACACCCTGACCGGCAGCCTGTCGTTCATGGGGCGCGGCAACGACCAGCGCTCGACCGAGCATTATGTGAACGGCGCCACCGGTTTCAACCCCGCCAGCGACTACGTGCGCAACACCTCGCGCAGCGGCGACGCCAAGAACTTCAGCTGGGGCGCGCGCTACGACCACAAGGGCGAACTGCCGGGCGAAACGCTGAAAATCGACCTGCGCGTATCGGCCGCCGACAACGACAGCGACACCCACTACGCCAGCGACTACGCCGTCGGTGCGGACAATTTCGGCCGCACCGATACCCGCGCCTTCCAGCACAACGATACCAGCACCCGCGTGATCGATTTCACCGGCGACTACGGCCGTCCGCTGTGGGGCGGCACCACCAATGTCGGCTACAAGATTGCCCGCACCAGGAACAATTTCGACACGCTGTACACCGACATCGACCCGGTCACCAATCTCGCCACCGTCAACCCGTCGCGCACCAACCGCTTCGACATCGAGGAAACCGTGCTGGCCCTGTACGGCACCTACCAGATGCGCCTGTCCGAGCGCTGGGGCCTGCTGGGCGGCGTGCGTACCGAGCACACCGACATGGACATCCACCAGATCACCGGCGGCATCACGGCCAGAAACAACTATATCAATTTCATTCCGAGCATGTTCGCCACGTATAAAGTGTCGGACGACGCCAATATGCGCTTTGCCTATGCGCGCCGCTTGCGCCGCCCGCAGGCCAACGACCTCAATCCGTACGTGACCTACCGCGACGAGTTCAACGTCTCGGCCGGTAATCCGGACCTGAAACCGACCAAGACCGATTCGTTCGAAGTCGGTTACGAAACCAAGTTCGGCGGTCTGGAGACCAATCTGCGCGGCTACTATCGGCGCGATACCGACGCCATCGTCGATTACCGCTACTTCATTGCCGACAATGTGCTGCTGACCACCCGCCAGAATGGCGAAGGCAGCCACTCGAGCGGGCTGGAATTCACCGTCAGCGGCAAGCTCACGCCCACGCTCACGCTCAACACCAGCGGCTACCTGATGCGCAACCAGCAGCGCTCGCAGGATGAAGCGGGCGTGATCACCAGCCGCACCGCCAACTCGCTCAGCGGGCGCGCGCGCCTGAACTGGCAGATGACCACGGCCACGCAAGTGCAACTGGCGCTGCAAATGCAGGGCAAGATGCTGTCGGGCCAGGGTTACCGCTCGCCCAACAACACGGTCAACATGAGCGTGCGCCATGCCTTGAACAGCCAGTGGAACCTGGTGGCCAACATCACCGACATCTTCGACAAGAACAAGATGGAAACCATCGTCGACAGCACCACGCTGCGCGAGACCAGCACCCGCCGCTTCGACGGCCGCGTGTTCTATGTAGGCCTGTCGTACCGCTTCGGTGGCGTCAACAGCAACCGCAGCGAGGGTGAAGGCGAAGGCGGCTTCCGTGGCCGTCCCGGTGGTCCCGGCCCCGGTGGCCCCGGCCCCGGCGGCTTCGGCGGCCCGCCCGGCGCCTGATCGCCACAAAAAAAACGCCCGGCGCCTTGCGGCCACCGGGCGTTTTTCATGTAACTGGCGTTACTTGACTACGGCGACCTTCACGCGCTTGCCCTTCTGGAACGTGAAGATGGTCAGCGCACCATCCTTGATATCGCCACGCGCATCGAAGGCGATATCGCCGGTCACGCCCTTGTGGTGGATCTTGGCCAGGTATGGCAGGTACTTGACCGGGTCGGGCGAGCCGGCCTGCTGCATCGCATCGACCATGGTCATCAAGGCATCATAGGTTTGCGGGGCGTACGTCTGCACCTCGACACCAAAACGCTTTTTGTAGGCAGCCTTGAAATCGGCCAGCGCCTTTTCCTGTGCAGGCGCCACGCCGCCCGCTTCGGCGCACAGCACCTGGTCGTCGTTCATGCCGTCGCCAGCCAGGCGCGGCACCGAGTCCGAGCACATGCCGTCGCCGCCCATGAACTTGACCGGGAAACCCAGCTGCTTCATCTGGCGCAGCATCGGCGCCGCCACTGCGTCCATGCCGCCGTAGAAGACCAGGTCCGGCTTGGTGGCTTTCACGGTGGTGAGGATGGCGTTGAAGTCGGTGGCCTTGTCGTTGGTGTACTGGGTGCTGACGATGGCCGCGCCTGCCGCCGGCCCCAGGCGCTTGATATTTTTCGAGAACTCATCGGCCAGGCCCTTGCCGTAAGCGGTGCGGTCGTCGATCACGGCAATCCGTTTGGCCTTGACGTTTTGCAGCGCATAGCGGGCCAGCGCCGCGCCCTGCTGCTCGTCGTTGGCGATATTGCGGAACGCCGACGTGAAACGCTGGCGCGTGTACTGCGGGTTGCTGGCCGACGGCGAAATTTGCGGAATGCCGGCGTTGAAGTAAATGCGCGACGCCGGGATGGTGGTGCCCGAGACCTGGTGGCCGATCACGCCATTGACTTTTGCATCGACCAGCTTTTGCGCCACGGCCGTGCCCTGCTTGGGATCGGACGCGTCGTCCTCGGCCTGCAGGACAATCTTGTACTTCTTGCCACCGATGACGACGCCCTTGGCGTTGAGTTCCTCGACTGCCATGCGGGCGCCGTTTTCATTGTCCTTGCCCAGGTGGGCGGCGGTGCCGGACGTGCCGGACGCGTGGCCGATCTTGATAATCTCCTGCGCGTTGGCGACTGCCGGAAGCGCGGTGCTTGTCAATCCCAGCGTGATCGCCAGGGCAATTTTTGGTGCGTGTGTTGGGTACGGCATACAACTCCTTACGAATTTAGCCGGTTAGGATACCATCCGACAAGACAGACCGCCATCAGTAGATGCCGCACGGCTATTTACGTAATATACTTATTACCCCACTGCATAAGTCATTGAAATAATTATGGAAATTTCGCGTCGTATCGCCAAGTCCCGGCCGCTTGCCACCACCGCCTTGCACGGCCGGGTGGATGCCATGAAGGACCGCGGCGAACGCGTGATCGACTTTTCCATCGCCATCTCGCATTTCCCCGCGCCGCCAGCCGTACTCAATGCCATGCACGAGGCGCTGCACCGCCCGGCCCTGCCCTACACGGCCGTGGGCGGCGACGCCGGCGTGCGCGCGCGGCTGGCTGCCCGCGTCGCGCGCGAAAACGGCATCGATGCGGCGCCGGCCGAGATCCTGGTCACCAACGGCGCCAAGCAGGCGCTGTACCAGGCGCTGTACGTGATGGCCGATCCGGGCGACGCGGTGATCATCTTCAAACCGTACTGGCCAGCGTATGTCGCCACCAGCGAACTGCTGGGCCTTGAGCCGATACTGGTCGATCTGCCTGCACAAATCACCACCGAACTGCTCGACAGCCTGCCGCCGGCCAAGGTCCTGATCCTCAACAATCCACACAACCCGACCGGCGCGCTGCTGTCGGCCACGGAGCTCGACTGCATCGCCGCCTGGCTGCGTAAAACCGGCACCCGCGCCATCGTTGACGAGAGCTACGAAAAGCTGGTGTTCGACGGCGTTCACCACAGCCTGGCCGCGCGGCCCGACTGGCGCGCGCTCGGCGTGGTCACCCTGTTCTCGGCTTCGCAAAGCTACGCCATGATGGGCTGGCGCGCCGGCTTCGCGGTGGCGCCGGCGCCGCTGGTGGCGGCCATGGAAACCGTGCAGGGGCCGATTACCGCCGCCGCACCGATGCTGATCCAGCTGGCATTGGCCGCCGCCTTCGAATCCGACAACTCGCCCGAGTCCGCCGCCATGCTGGCCGACTACCGCGCCCGCCGCGACGTGGTGCTGGACCTGACCGCCAACCTGGCGTGGCTGACGGTGCGCGCCCCCGCCTCGGGGCCCTACCTGTGGTTCGACGTCTCGGCACTGGGGCTCGACACCGTGGCCGCTGCCGAGCAACTGCTGACCGAATACGCAGTCGCGGTGATGCCCGGCGACGCGCTGGGCGTGCCCGGCCACCTGCGCATCGGCTATATTTCCGATGACGTTGCCACCTTGCGGCGCGGCGTGCAGGCCATCATCGCCTTCGGCAACCAGCGCCACGGCAGCCGTTGAACCATGGCCTTTCTGCTCTTTAGCCTCAACAGCCTGCGCGGACGGCTGATGCTGCTGGTGGCGCTGGCGATCGCCCCGATCGCCGTGATGACCATCATCAGCGGCATCCGCGAGCATGACCACGCGATCAGCGTAGCCGAGGAAAACCTGCAACGCCTGACCAACCTGGCCGCCGCCAACGAAGCGCAGTCGATCGCCAGCGCGCGCCAGATCCTGCGCGACCTGGCCAGCGTGCCGGACCTGATGAACGACCAGGCCCGCTGCAACAACCTGCTCGACAGCATCCAGCGCCAGAATGGCGACTACGCCAACTTCGGCGTGATTCAGCTGAACGGCGACGTCACCTGCAGCGCCATCCCGTCGTCGGGACCGGTCAACCTGCGCGACCGCTCGCATTTTCGCCGCGCAGTGCACCTCAAGCGCTTCGTCGCCGGCGGTTACATCTTCGGGCGCGTGATCCAGAAGCACACGGTCAACCTCACCTACCCCATCCTCGACGAAGACGAGCAGGTACGCGGCGTGGTGTTTGCCGCGCTGGACCTGACCAAGCTCGATCGCTTCGTGGCCGACATCCAGCTGCCACCGGGCTCGGTGCTGATGACGGCCGACTCGGAAGGCAAGATCATCGCCCGCAAACCGAACCCGGAGGAATGGTTCGGCAAGCCGGTGTGGCCAGAGATGCGCGCCGCCATGGCCGGTGAGCCGGGCAATCCGGTGCGGCTCACGGGACCGGACGGCGTGGAGCGGCTGCACCGCTTCGCCCGCGTGGGCAACAACGGCCTTACCGACTACACCGTCACCATCGGCATCCCGGTCGATGACATCACCGCCGTGGCGCGCCGCGACCAGGTCATGGATCTGCTGGCCCTGGGCGTGACGCTGGTGCTGGCCATGCTGGCGGCGTGGTTCGTGGGCGACGTGCTGGTGCTGCGGCGGGTGAAAATGCTGGCCACCACGGCCAACAGCATCGCTTCCGGATCATTGAGCGCCCGCAGCGGCATCACTTACGGCAAGGAGGAAATCAGCGAACTGGCGCGCGCCCTCGACGCCATGGCCGCCGCCTTGCAGGACAAGGAGCGCCAGCACCTGAAGGCGGAAGCGCAGCTACGCCTGGCCGACCAGCGCAAGGACGAGTTCCTCGCCATGCTCGCGCACGAGCTGCGCAATCCGCTGGCGCCAATCAGCGCCGGCGCCCAGCTGCTGCGCAGCGGCAACGCCTCGCCGGCCGCCGTGGACCGCACTGCCGACATCATCGTGCGCCAGGTGCACCACATGACGCGCCTGATCGACGACCTGCTCGATGTCTCGCGCGTCACGCGCGGCCTGGTGACGATCACCCGCGCGCCGCTGCACGTGACCGACATCGTGGCAGATGCGGTGGAACAGGCCGAACCCATGATGCGCGCGCGCCAGCACCGCTTCGAACTGGTCATGCCCGAGCAGCCCTTGCAGGTGGTGGGCGACCACAAGCGCCTGGTGCAGGTGCTGGTCAATGTACTCAACAACGCCGCCAAGTACACCCCGAGCGGCGGCGAAATCACGCTGCGCGTGCGGGCCGAGGATGGCAATGTCCGGCTCGAGGTGAGCGACAACGGCATCGGCATGTCGCCCGAACTGCGCGGCCGCGTGTTCGAACTGTTCGCCCAGGCCGACCGCACCTCGGACCGCTCGCAGGGTGGCCTGGGGCTGGGACTGGCGCTGGTCAAGATGCTGGTGGAACTGCACGGCGGGACGGTGACGGTGGACAGCGGCGGCGAACGCCAGGGCAGCACCTTCGCCATCGTGCTGCCGGCTACCAAAGCAGACGTGGCGCCGGCGCCGGCAAAGCCGGACAACGTCACCGGCCCGCAACTGCGCGTGCTGGTGGTGGACGACAACGTGGACGCCGCGCAAACGCTGCAGCTGCTGCTCGAAGCGGCCGGCCACGAAGTGGTGGTGGCGCACACCGCGCACGGCGGGCTCGAAGCGGCGCAGCGGCTCGAACCCCAGCTATGCCTGCTCGACATCGGCCTGCCCGACCTGAACGGCAACGACCTGGCGCGCGGCCTGCGCATGCTCCCGGCCAGCAAACACGCCACGCTGGTGGCGGTATCGGGCTATGGCCGGCGCGAGGACCGCGAAGTGTCGAAGGCGGCCGGCTTCGACCATTATTTTGTCAAGCCGCTCGACCACGATGCGCTGCTGGCGGTGATCGCCCGCCTGTAATTCAGGAAGATGTCGTGCAGGCCATGCTGGTCAGCACCTGCGCGGCCAACGCGCGCCCGCTGAGCCATGCATCTTCCACGCGGCCACCGGCGAGCCAGTCGCCGCACATGCCCACCCGCACCGCCGGCAGCCACACGGCCTCGCGCTGCAGGCCAGGCTCTCTGCCTGCGCCGTGCTGGTCCGGCTGATCGCTGTGCCCATTAGCGGCCCTGGCATAGCGCCAGCGGTGCGCGGTCACCGCGTCCGGCGGCGGTGCGCCCAGTTCTGCGAAGGCGGCCAGCAACGCGGCGCACACCGCCTCGTCATCGTCTTCAAGGTGGGCGGCGCTCCACCTGGCACTCGCCTGCAGCACCCACGCTTCGCTGCCCTGCCGGCCCGGCTTCGAACCATCGCGGGCAATCCAGGCTAGCGGTCCGTGGTTGACGAAAGCGGCATCGTAGCCCGGCGCAAAACGGATGCCTGGCGTACGGTAGCGCAGCATCAGGGTCCAGCAAGGCAGCATGTCGGCTGGCGTCTGCCGGGCCGTGAGCGGCAACAGCGGCGCGAGCAGCACCGTGGCCTGCGGCCCCGGCACCGCCAGCACCACTGCGTCGAAACGGTCCTCGTGCATGCCATGCTCTTGCGACTTCAGGCGCCAGCCGGCGCGATCGTGCTGCATATCGACGATGGTATGGCCACTATGCACGCACAGGTTCGACGCCAGCCAGCCGGCCGGCGCGCTCATGCGTGGAATGCCGACGAAACGCGCCACGCTGTCCGGCGCCTTTCTCGCGCAAGTGCCTGCCGCCGTCAGCTCCACCAGCCGGGGTTCCCACAGGCCGGCCACGCCAGCCGCTTCCCAGCGCGCCACCTCGTCGCGAAAGCGGTTGTCGCGCACCGTGAAATATTGGGCGCCGTGGTCGCACTGCCAGTCGGCGCCCCGTCGCGTGCTCATCCGTCCACCGGGGCCGCGCGCCTTCTCGAACACGGTGGTACGGCAGCCGGCGTCCTGCAAGTGGCGGGCACACGACAGCCCGGCCAGGCCGCCACCGATGACTGCAACATTGGGTCTCGTAACGATCATTTCAAAACTTTCTTGGTTACCTGTTCTTCCGATGTCCCAGTATACTGGCGAAGATATGCTGAAAAGCTGTGAGAAAGGATTAAAAAGCGGTTCATGACCGGGACAATGTAGCTCACAGGCATGAAACTGTTAAAATGCGGCCACCAACCGACAGGAACCAACGTGACAGACTCCGACGACAATTCGCCCAGCACCAGCGCCGGCTACCGCAGCGGGGTGGCGGCACGCCTGGCCGGCCTGCCGGTGGAGACGCTGCGCGTGTGGGAGCGGCGCTATGGCGTGTCGGACGCCGGCCGTTCGCCGCGCGGCCAGCGCCTGTATTCTTCCGAACAGGTACGGCGCCTCGGCCTGCTCAAGCGCGCGGTGGACCAGGGCCACGCGATTTCCACCGTGGCCCGCCTCGACATCGACGAGCTGCTGGCCCTGGCCGGCGTGGCGCCGCCGGTGGAAAGCGAACCGCGCCTGCTGCGCCTGGCGATCGCCGGCGGCGCCCTCACCCGCCAGCTGGCGGCGGCGCGCACTGCCCCCGTGCTCGACATCGTGGCCAGTTGCCAGTACCTGCACCAGGCGCCGCAGGCGCTGGCCGGCGTGACGGCCGACCTGCTGCTGATCGAAGCGTCCGAGATGAATGCGGACTCGCTGCCGGCAGTAATGGCCACGCGCGCCGCGCTGAACGTGCGCGCGGTGGTGGTGCTCTACCGTTTTTGCGACAGCGCCACCGTGCGCCGCCTGCGCGAGCAGGACTGCCTGGTGGCGCGGGCGCCATCGGACGTTGCCGAAGTAGCGCTGCTGTGCGCCACCGCGTTTGCCGGCGGCGGTCGTCCGCCGCCGCCGCCGGCCCTGCCCGTCGCGCCGCGCCGTCTCGAGGACCAGCAACTGGCGGAACTGGCGGCCATGTCCACCAGCATCGACTGCGAATGCCCGCGCCACCTGGCGGATATACTGCTGATGTTGACCAGCTTCGAGCGGTACAGCGCCCAGTGCGTGAGCCGCAATGCCGCCGACGCCAAGCTGCACCAGGACCTGGCACGCAGCGCCGGCCATGCGCGCATGCTGATGGAACAGGCGCTGGAGCGGCTGGCCTATGCCGAAGGCCTGCCGCTGCCGCCGCAGTAGCAACTCTCTTTTTTGATTGGATTTTCGCATGACCACCGAGCCGCAACCGGCATACCTGCCTGTCACCACCACCGCCTCCGAACGCATCCGCGCACGGCTGGTGGCCAGCAACACGCGCTTCCACGCCAACGACAATATCGCCGCCTATATCGAACCTGGCGAGCTAGACCAGTTGCTCGATGAAGTCAGCGGCCATATGCAGAAGGTGCTCGAGAGCCTGGTGATCGACACCGTGAGCGACCACAATACGCAGGACACCGCCCGCCGCGTGGCCAAAATGTACATGAACGAAGTGTTCGGCGGCCGCTATGTCGAGATGCCGCCGGTCACCGAGTTCCCCAACGCCGCCAACCTCAACGAGTTGATGATCATCGGCCCGATCACGGTACGCAGCGCGTGCTCACACCACTTGTGCCCGGTGATTGGCAAGGTATGGATCGGCGTGATGCCCAACCAGCATTCGAACCTGATCGGCCTGTCGAAATACGCGCGCCTGGCCAGCTGGATCATGAGCCGCCCGCAAATCCAGGAGGAAGCCGTGGTGCAGCTGGCCGACCTGCTGCAGGAAAAAATGCAGCCGGACGGCCTGGCCGTGATCATGGAAGCGGACCATTTTTGCATGCAGTGGCGCGGCGTCAAGGACATGGACGCGCGTATGATCAACAGTGTGATGCACGGCTCCTTCCTCAAGGACCCGGCGCTGCGCCGCGAGTTCCTTTCGCTCATCAAACGCTAATCAAACGTTAATCAACCTCCAACCTCCGGGAGATACCAGCATGCTTGTCCGCCTTCTGTACGCCAGCCACGCCGCCAGGGATACGCCCGTGGGCGGCATTACCGCCATCATGCAGCAGTCGCACAACTACAACCCCAGGCACGGCATCACCGGGGTGCTGTGCCACAGCGACCGCCTGTACCTGCAAGTGATCGAAGGAGGACGCGAGCAGGTCAACGCGCTGTATGCGAAGATCCTGCGCGACCCGCGCCATACCGACGCCATCCTGCTGCACTACGAGGAAATCTGCGAGCGCCGCTATTCCGGCTGGACCATGGGCCAGGTCAACCTGAACAAGCTCAATCCCGGCACCCTGCTGCGCTACTCGGCGCTGCCCGAGTTCAATCCGCACGCGCTGTCGGGCAAAAGCTCATTGGCGCTGATCGACGAGCTGATGGCGGCTGCCTCGATCCTGGGCCGCGCGTAATCCGGTGAGCGCCGCCTCGCTCAAGCTGGTGCTGGGCGACCAGCTCAACTGCCTGCACAGCTGGTTCCGGGCGCCGGACCCCGGCGTAGTGTTCGTGCTGATGGAGGTGCGGCAGGAAACCGACTACGTGCTGCACCATGCACAAAAAATCATCGCCATCTTTGCCGCCATGCGCGACTTCGCCCGGCGCCTGCGCGACGCCGGCCACCGGGTGCACTATCTGACCATCGACGATCCCGACAACCTGCAATCGCTGCCGGCCAACCTGGACCGGTTGCTGGCGCTGTATGGCGCCAGCAACTTCGCCTGGCAGGCGCCGGACGAGTACCGGCTCGACCGGCAACTGGCGGCGTATGCAGCCGGTTTGACCATTGCGTCCGCGATGGCCGATACCGAGCATTTTTACACCGCGCGCCACGAGGCGGCGGCGCTGTTCGACGGCCGCACCAGCTGGGTGATGGAACACTTTTATCGCCACATGCGCCTGCGCCACAAGGTGCTGGTCTCGGACACCGGCAAGCCGGCGGGCGGCCAGTGGAACTTCGACCACGACAACCGCGAGGCGTGGAAAGGCATCCCGTGGGAACCGGCCGACCTGCGCGAGTCGCACGACCACAGCGCGCTGTGGGCGAGCATCGAGGCATCCGGCGCGCATAGTTTCGGCGCGCCCAATGCGGCCGACCTGCGCTGGCCGCTGAACCGCGACGAAGCGCTGGCGCAACTGGAACGCTTCGTCAAACACGCGCTGCCCCACTTCGGCCAATACCAGGACGCGATGAGCTTCAAGGCCTGGCGCCTGTTCCACTCGTTGCTTTCGTTCGCGATGAACGTGAAAATGATCGCTCCGCACGAGGTGGTGGATCGCGTGGTGCAGGCACTGGCCGATGGCGCGGCGCCGCTGGCGGCGGTGGAAGGCTATGTACGGCAAATCCTCGGCTGGCGCGAGTACGTGCGCGGCGTGTACTGGCACCGCATGCCCGGTTACGACCAGTTGAACACCTTCGGCCACGAGGAGCCGCTGCCGCACTGGTTCTGGTCCGGCGACACGCGCATGCGCTGCCTGGCGACTGCCATCGGCCAGTCGCTCGAACACGCGCACGCGCACCACATCAACCGCCTGATGGTGATCGGGAATTTTTCGCTATTGGCCGGCCTGTCGCCGCAGGCGCTGCACGGCTGGTACCTGGGCGTGTACATCGACGCCTTCGAATGGGTGGAACTGCCCAACACCCTCGGTATGAGCCAGTTCGCCGACGGCGGCCTGCTGGCGACCAAGCCGTACGTCTCGAGCGCCGCGTATATCGACAAGATGAGCGATTACTGCAAGGGGTGCCATTACGACAAAAAGGCGCGCACCGGCGAGCGCGCCTGCCCGTACAACGCGCTGTACTGGGATTTTTTCGACCGCAACCGGGATCGGTTGGCCGGCAACCACCGCCTGGGGATGGTGTATCAGCAGCTCAGGCGCATGGATGGGCCGGTGCTCGATGGGGTGCGCGAACAGGCGGCGCGCACGCGCGCCAGCCTGGCCGACCTGTAGATCAGGTACGGCGCGCCGTCAGCCACTGCGCCGGTTTCAACGCGCCCGACGCCACGCGGATCTCGCCGATATTGCCGAAGAAGCCATCGGCCCGTTCGCCATCCCACGAGCCGCCACCGACCACCCACGGCGACGTCGCCGACAGTGTCGCCAAACCCACGACGTTGCTGCTGTTGCGCAGTACCGGCGCGCCTTCCACGTACATCACCGTGTCGTGCGTGACCGGGTCGTTGACGATGGCGATGTGCACCCAGGTGCCGGCAATGATCTCGCCCGACCAGCTGGCAAGGCCGCCGCGGGTACCCGTCACGTCGGGCACCACTTCCCACTGCACTTCGCGCAGGCTCGAAATCGCAAACAGCAGCGGCGGCGATTCGGCGTCCCCGCCGTTGAAGCCGACCAGGTTGCCGCGTACGCCGTCGCGCGTCATGATGTTCATCCATGCGTGTTTCGAGTTGACCCAGGCCGGATTGATCTTGATGAAGGCTTCGATGGTGTAACCGTTGGTGGCAAAGGTCTGGGCGTTGATCGCGGCCGAAGCGTCGGTGATGAAATAGCTCAGGCGCGGCACATTCTTGTCGGTGTTGAGGAAGCTGACCGATCCCGGGGCCGACGACAGGCGGTGGCGGTCGGCGCTCCACACGATGTCGCCTGCTTCCGCATTTTTCACGCCGCCGCGATTGAGGGCGTCGCGCACCAGCGGGTTGGCGCCGGTGACGTCCGCAATGCGCGTACCCGGCGCAACGACCGCGCCGTCGGCGCCGCCGAAGAAGCGCCAGTGCGCCACGGTCGATGCCACTTTCGGGTAGTCGTCTGCGTCCTTGGGCGCGACCGGTGTGACCACCGCCGGTTCCGTGTAACCCTTCAATACCAATGCCTTGGCCTGGTCCACCAGCGACGACGCCACCGTGGCCTGGCCGGTGCCGAAGGTGGAGTTGAAGCGCGCGAAGCGCTTGGCGAAATCGAGACTGATGGTGAAAACCTCGTTAGTTTCGGTGAGCACGGCGCGATCGAAAGCGTTGAGCGTGTCGGCCGGTTTCATCGGCACCCACGGCGAGAACGACAGCACCTTGATCTGCTTGTTGGTCAGGTCGAACTCGTACAGGCGCATCAAGCCGTTGCCGCCCTGGTAGGCCATCTGGTAATCGACCACCATTTCCTCGACCGGGTTGCCGAAGTTGTTGGTCTTGGTCAGGCGCGCGGCGCCGTGGTGGTGGCCGTTGAGAGTCATGAAGATCTGGTCGTTATCGCGGATCAGCTTTTCCCACAACATCTTGCCGTACTCGGTTTCCAGCGGGCTGACGGCGTCGGGCGCGATATTGAGCAACTGGTGGTTGACCAGGATGGCCGGCAGCGTGGGGTTGTCGGCCAGGACCTTGCGTGCCCAGGCGATGCCCGCATCCGAGATGCGCCACGACAGCGACAGCACCAGGAAGCGCTGGTCCTGCGCGGTGAAGATGTGGTACTCGTGGAAGCCGCTGGCATCGCGGCCGCCGAAGGTGGCCTGGCGCTGGGCGCGGCGCGTGCCGAACCATTGCAGATAGGGTTCGTTGGCCAGCACGCGCTGGGCGTCGGTGCCACGCGACTGGTCGCCGCTGTAATCGAGATCGTTGAGCACATCGTGGTTGCCGGCCAGGATGGAGTACGGCAGCTTGGCCCCTTCCAGCACCTGCATGGCGCTGTCGGCCACCTTCCATTGTTCCGGCTTGCCCACCTGGTCCACCACGTCGCCGAGGTGGATCAGAAACGGGATGTTGAGCGCCTGGGCATTGCGGGCGACCCAGTTGGTCTGGGCGGCAAACGGCTCGTTGCCGTAGTGGCGCTGGTACTGGTTGCTCTCGCCCGAGGTGGCGTAGCGTGAATAGAACTGGGTGTCGGGCAGCACGGCCAGCGCGAAGCTCGAGATTTTCGCTGCGGGAGTGGGGGCCGGGGCCGGGGCAGCGCTTACCGGATCGCTGCCGCCGCCGCAACCGGCCAGCAGGCTGCCGACCGACAGGGTCGAGGCGGAAGCGAGCCCCATTTTCAGCAGCGTGCGGCGGCTGGCCTGTGGCTCGCTGGCTGGTTCGTTGGTGGTGTCGTACTTGGCGTCGTTGTGCATGAACGGCTCTGGAAAGGTTGGAATGCCAACGATTCTAGAGCCGCGGTGTTACACGCCCATGACAAACTTACTAAACAAAAGTCACCCCTTGGAGCCGGCGCGCCAGCGCAGCTTGAAGCCGTACTTGTTGCCGATCACTTCGTGGCCGCTGATCTTGCCTTCGCCGGACACGTAGTCCACCAGCTTGGTCACCTGCAGCTTGCCGCCCTGGTTTTCGATCATGGCGATTGCGCACATCGGCTGGTCGCCGCCGTGATCGAGCCGCACTTCCACCGGCGGCTGGTTCGGCACTTCGATCAGCACCACGCCGTCGGTGGCGGCCCAATTCGGTACGCCCTCGTAGATGAAGCTGAAAATCAGCACGCGGCCGATTTCGTCGAAGCGGTCGCCGTTGATGTAGATGTTTTCGCCGTCGCTGACCGCGCCGCTGCGGTCGTCGCCGGCCAGGTGGATGTACGGCGGACGGTCGAACGCACCCCAGCTCTCGCCCAGCGCCTGGACGCCGCCCGGCGTGCCGTCGCGCAGTTCGAACAGGCAGGCCAAATCCAGGTCGATGCCCTTGGGCTGGCCGCCGCCGGTCAGCTTGGCGAAGAAGCCGGTCTTGGCCGGATGCTCCTGCGGGCGCTGGTTCCAGTTCAGGTTGACGCGGATCTTGCCGAAGCCGCGCCCGGCGCCCTTCTCGAGCGAAATCTTGTCACCGCGCTTTTCCAGCGTGATTTTCGAGAGCGAAATTTTTGGCACAGGCGCGGGCGCAGGCACAGGAGCTGGAGCAGGTGTCGGAGCAGACGCTGGCGCAGCTGCAGCAGCAGACGACGCCGCCTCGGTGCCGCCAAAGTGCGCCAGCAGCGCCGCCATGCCGCCGTTGAATCCCTGGCCGACGGCGCCAAAGCGCCAGGCGCCGTCGCGGCGGTACACCTCGGCCAGGATCACGGCCTTTTCATCGGCAAAGTCCGCACCGCTCAACGGGAAAGTGGCGGCGCCGCCGATGGCGATGCTGCCGGGAGCAATCGTCCGCATGGTGCCGCCGCCATCGAGCGCGCCGGTAAACACCAGGCGCTCGATCGAGGCCGGCAAGGCGTCGAGATTGAGCTGGAATGTGGCCGCGCCAGCCGACAGGGTCAGGCGCACAGCGCCTTCGGGGCTGGCCAGCTGGTTGTAGAAGACCATGTAGCGGTCGTCCGACAGCTTGCCTTGCGCGTCGAGCCCAAAGCACGACAGGTCGATGGTGGCGCCCGGCGCCTGCAGCGCCACGTTCACCGCCACATTGCTGCCGCAACCGAGGTCCGCCAGCTTGCCTTTTTGACCGCGTCCGAAAGTAATCATGTGCACACTACCCTTATTCAAGTGATCGTGTGCGACATGCTAACCGATAAGCGGCTGCCTGCGCGCCGCGTCACGATGTCTTACAGCTTGCCGCGCACGGTGCCGCCATCGGCCGTGATCGAACCCTTGCCGCCATTGGCGCCCACGCGTACCAGCACGCTGGCGATGCCGCCTTCGGTGGTCACCGTGGCAGGGCCGACGATTTCGTAGGCGCCGCCGGCAGTAAACTTCACCGACTGGCCGCTGCCGGCCACCAGGTTGCCCTTGGCATCGACCGTCTTGGCGCGGATGAATACCAGGTCGCCAGCCGTCGATTTCACACCGAGGTCGTCCACGGAGACGTCCAGCTTGGCCGCCTCGCTGGCCGTGCGCACCACGTGTTCGGCAACCTTCTTGCCGCCCAGCCAGGCAATCGCTTTCAGTTCACCGGCAGCGTACTGGCCGGCGTTGAATTCCAGCGGCGGATGCTTGAGGTTCGGGTGCAGCTTGGTCGGCGCGCTCTTCACGCGGCCCAGGCTTTGACCGTTCAGGAACAGCTCCACTTCGTCGGTGTTCGAGAACACGCGCACCTGTGGCGACGAATCCTTGTTCCAGTGGCTGGCGATGAACACCATCGGCCCGCCGCCCCACTTGCTGGACTCGAGCGCGCTGCGCTGCGAGCGGAAGAATTCATTCGAGAATTTCGGCAGGCGGTCGATGGTCATGATGCCGGACGACTCAAGGTCCGGTGCGTAGCCGCGGCCGTAGTCGAACATCACCCAGTAGCCATCGGCGACGGCGCCGGTGTTGAAGTTGTCGTCGTGCGATTCGGCCAGGTTTTTCGCCTGCTGCAGCAGGCGGGTTTCGCCGTCGGCCAGCAGCTGCCGGCTGCTGCGGTCGGCCGCTTTCAGGTCGCCCCAGGCAGTCTGGTTGAAGCCCGCGTTCATCGCATAGTATTCCCAGTCGCCGTACTCGGACACGATCAGCGCCTTGTCGGGCAACGGACGCTTGTCTTCCAGGCGGTGCTGGCGCGCCTGCAAATACACGTCGTAGGTTTGCGGCACCCAGCCGGCCGAATAGGCCTGGCCGCCGGGGAACTCGGTGTGCACGGTCTGGTGCAGTTTTTCGACCAGTGCGTCCGGCATTTGCGTTTCGTTGAGCGAGCATTCCCAGGCCAGCACGCTGGCGTGATTGCGGTCGCGGCGCACCATGTCGGTACAGGTTTTTACCACCTGGGTCGTGAAGGCCGGATCGGGATTGAAGTACTGCCAGCCAGGAATGCCCGGCACCACCATGATGCCCAGTTCATCGGCGGCAGCCATGAAGGCCGGCGAATGCGGGTAGTGCGACAGGCGGATGTAATCGAAACCGGCGCGCTTGATCAGCAGCGCGTCGCGGTACTCGGCCTGCGGCGACAGCGCATAGCCCACGTATGGATATTCCTGGTGGCGGTTGACGCCGCGCAGGAAGGTCTGTTCACCGTTGATCAGCAGCTTGCCCTTGGCCATCTCGATGCGGCGGATGCCGATGCGGGTTTTCACCAGGTCCGATTGGCCGCGGCTGGCGACCGTGGTTTCCAGTGCATACAGGTTTGGCGCCTTTGGTGACCACAATTGCGGCCGGTCGACCTTGAGGTCGCGCGTGACATGTTTGCACTCGCCGGCGGCCAGGCTGACGTTGTCAACGCCATCGGCCACGCGGGTATTTTTGCTCAGCAGGCGGTGGCGCAGTTCGGCAGTGCGCGGCTCGGCCGCGGTGTTGCACACTTCGGCCTTGACGCGCACGGTGGCCGACGCCTTGTCGATCTGCGGATAGGTGACAAAAATGCCGCCGCCCGCTGCGGTATTGGACAGCATCTCGTCGCTGATATGGACGGCAGGCTTGATGGTGAGCGTGACGTCGCGGTAGATGCCGCCGTACTGGATGTAGTCGAGGTCTTTGAGCGGCTTGGGACCGGTGATGGCATTGTCTTCGTTATTGATGCGCACCACCAGCTCGTTGCCGCCGCCCGCTTTCAGGTGCGGCGTGACGTCGTACGAAAACGGCAGGTAGCCGCCCAGGTGCTGGCCCAGGTGTTTGCCATTGACCCACACATCGGCCACGTTCATCGCACCTTCGAAGCGCAAGATCGCCTGTTCGCCGGGCGCCACCTTGGCATCGAAACTCTTTTTGTAGAACGCCGTGCCCTGCCAGGAATTGACCGGGACCTTGGCTTCCAGGCGCGCCGTGTGCGGCAGGTTGACGCGGCTCCAGCCATTGGCCGGCACCTTGTCCACGGTGGCGGCGACCTTGGCGTCGTCGCGGTAAAAGTCCCAGGACTGATTGAGGCTGGTGGCGGCGATGGTGGCTGCACTGGCGGACGATGCCACTGCCAGCGCCAGCACACCGATGGTCGGAAACTGCTTCGTAAGCCTCAAGATAAAACTGGTCATAGTGCCTGGAACTCCCAAAAAAAATACCGCATGACTAGGATCGGACGAACTGCGACCGGGCGCCAGCGACGCCCGGTCCAGTTATCACGGCGCAGTATATCGAGTATTGATTTGGGGCGCGGGGCGTATACAAATTATTCATGGATGGCGATAACTTTGTTATACGGCGTGCTGGCGCCAATGTCAGGGCAGCATGCGCCGCCCGATCACGCGTTCGATCGCCGCAGCGGCGGCAAGCACCAGTTCGTCGCTGCCGGGCGCGGCAAACACGGTCACGCCGAAAGGCAGGCCGGTTTCATCCTGTCCGACAGGCACGGCCACCACCGGTGCACCGGCCTTGCCCGTGCACCTGGCAGCGACCGCCATGGGCACGAGCAGCACGTCGACCGAGCCGGCAGCCAAAGCCGCGCAGATGCCCTGGTCGAGACTGAGCGCGATATCGCGCTGGCGGTCCGCGACGTACTGCGACGCCCCGGTGCCGGCCGTGGCATTGGCCGCTTCCAGCAGCGACTGGCCGTACGGTATCGCTTCCGGGTGGAGCTGGTTCCAGTCGATGATGTCCTGCAGTGACGCGATGCCGCCGGGACGATGCGCTTGCAGCAGAACGTTGAGGCTTTCCTTGAATTCCGTGCGGAACACGCTCGAACGCACCTCGCTCAATTGCTGCGCCGCTGGCAGGTCGCAGGGGTCGACAATTTCGGCGCCGGCGTTGGCCAGGCTCGCCAGCGCCTGCGCAAAAGCCCGGTTCGAGGCGGGATCGGCCGCGTCTGCCATGTGACTGCGCGGCACGCCGATTCTCCAGCCGCCCACCGGGCGCGCGGCGGGCGCTTGCTCGTTGCCAGCGTCGGCGCCGGCCATGGCCCGGTAGACCAGCATGGCGTCATCGACCGTGATAGTCAGCGGCCCGGGCGAGTCCTGGCTTGGCACCAGTGGCACCACGCCATGGCAGCCGACCCGCCCGACGCTGGGCTTGAAGCCGACGATGGACGTGTGCAGGGCTGGTGCCTGGATCGAGTTCTGGGTCTCGCTGCCGATCGCGAAAGCGCACAGCCGCGCAGCCACTGCTGCTGCCGAACCCACGCTGGAGCCAAGCCCGCGCCCGAACCGGTGCCCCAGCGGGTGGCGTACCACGCCGCCGGCGCCACTGAACTCGGCGGGCATGGTATCGGAGACGAAATCGGCGAACTCGGTCAGGTTGGTTTTCCCCAGCAAGATTGCGCCAGCCTCCCGCAAGCGCCGCACCAGCGTCGCTTCGTATGGCGGCACGAAGTCCGCCAGCGCCCGGCTTCCCGCCGAAGCGGCCGTGCCGTCGGCCGTGAACACATTGTCCTTGACCAGGAATGGCACCCCGTGCAGCGGACCGCGCCAGCGCCCTTGTTCGAGTTCGGCATCGGCCAGGGCCGCCTGTGCCAACGCCAGCGGCGACAGGCTGCGCACGCAGTTGAGCCCTGCCGGACCGTCATTGAGCCGGGTGATGCGTTGCAGGTACCACGTGGTCACATCGACGGCCTTGACCGTGCGCGCAGCGATTGCAGCGCCAATGGACCGAGCGGTGCCGGTCATCAGCAGGGAGTCCAGATCCGTCACTGGTCGGCCACCACCGCCCGGAACGTTACCTCTACCAGCTGGGCAGCGAACGCCAAGCGCGAGATGCCGATGATATTGCTGGCGCACTGCGGCTGTTCGCAGCCGTACATCGCCTTGCGGACCTTGGCGCCGGCGGTAAACGCGGCGTCGACGTCGAGCACATACAAGGTTTCTTCCACCACGTCGTCGAGCGTGGCGCCATACCGGGCCAGCAGCGCAATCGCATTGACATAGGTCTGATGCAGCTGCGCTTCCATGTTGGAAAAATCGATGGGCTTGCCGTCAGCATCGAGCTGGGCCGGCGCCACCAGCGCGCCGGCATCGTCATGGCTCAACTGGCCGGAAATATAGATGGTGTCCTTGACCTTGACCGCCTGCACATAGCCAAAGGCTTTTTCCCAGGCAACTCCGAGGTTTTCCGTCTGTTTGTTTAGCGGCATAGCGTATCTCTTTCTTCGTGAATTGGCGTGGCGCGGGCAAACCGCCCGGCACCAGGCCCGAAGAATACCGTCCGCCACGCAGCCGTGCCTCCCTCAAAAGGCGAAGCTGCGCCTCACTCGCCCGCTCAGCCGCGCATCACCTTTTCCGGCGTCATCGGCGTGCTGCGCACGCGCTGGCCGGTGGCGTGGTAGATGGCGTTGCACACGGCTGCGGCCACCCCCACCTGGCCGATTTCCCCCACGCCCTTGGCGCCGATGCGGCTAACAATCCGGTCGTCCTCTTTCACGAAAATCACGTCGATGTCGTGAATGTCGGCGTTGACCGAGACGTGGTACTCGGACAGGTTGTGATTCATGAAGCGCCCCAGCCGGTGGTCGCAATGGGTTTCCTCGTGCAGGGCCTGGCCGATGCCCCACACCACGCCGCCGATGACCTGGCTGCGCGCGGTCTTGGCGTTGATGATGCGCCCTGCCGCCACCGCGCTGACCACGCGCGTCACGCGCACGGTGCCGAACTCGGGATCGACGCGCACCTCGACGAATACCGCCGAGTGCGTGGCGCGCTGGTACTTCATCTGCTTGAGCATATTGGGCAACATCAGGTATTTTTCCTCGAGCGGCTCCTCGATGCCGGCCAGTACCTGGGTGAGCGACACGCTGGTGCCGGGGATATTGCGCAGCCGGATGACGCCGTCGACGAACTCCACGTCGGCCAGGCGCGCGGTGGCCAGCGGCGAACCGGGCAGGTCCTTCGCCCGCTTGAACACGGTCTTCTGGAGTTTTTCACATACGCCCGCCACGGCCGAACCGACGGTGGCCACGTGCGACGATCCGCCCTCGATGGGCGCCACCGGCAAGGTGGAGTCACCGAGCTGGAAGCGCACTTTTTCGAGCGGCAGGCCCATGGCCTCGGCAGCGATGATGGACATGGCGGTATAGGTGCCGGTGCCGATGTCTGAGGCGGCGCTGCTGACCACCAGGCTGCCGTCCGCGTGCAGCACGGCGCTGGCGCGGGCGAACATCTGCATCGCGTCCCACATGCCGGTGGCCATGCCCCAGCCGATCAATTCGCGGCCCTCGCGCATGGTACCGGGTTCCAGTGGACGGTTTTCCCAGCCGAAGCGCTGCGCACCCTGCAGGTAGCACTCGCGCAGCTCCTTGGTGGAATATGGCAGGCCGTGGGTGGGATCGATCTCGGCGTAGTTTTTCAGGCGCAGCGCCAGCGGATCCATGTTCAGTGCATACGACAGTTCGTCCATCGCCACTTCCAGCGCATGCACGCCATGGGCGGCGCCCGGGGCGCGCATGTCCATCGGGCTGGCGTGGTCGAGATCGACGATCTTGTAGCCGAGGCGGATATGCTCGCACGCATACAGCTCGCCCGACCAGTTGACCACCACTTCCACGTAGTCTTCGTAGCGCGAGGTTTCGGCCACCGCTTCGTGCACGATCGAGGTCAGCGTGCCATCGGCGTCGGCCGACAGTTTTAATCGCTGCTGGGTTTCCGGCCGGTGGCCGAAGGTGAACATCTGCTGGCGCGTAAGCACCACGCGCACCGAGCGCTCGAGCTTGAGCGCAGCCATGACTGCCAGCGGCAGCTGGTACTGCGGCCGCAGACCGGAGCCGAAGGCGCCGCCCACGTAAGGGTTGCGCACGGTGACCTTGTCTTTCGACAGTCCGAAGACGTGCGAGACGTACCAGCGGCTGTTCTGCGAGCTTTGCGTCTTGTCGTAGATGGTGAGATGGCCGTCTGCGCCGTGAATCACGGTGGTGGCGAACATCTCGAGCGGATTGTGGTGTTCCACGCCGCTGTAGTACGACGCCTCGACTTTCACGGCCGCCTTGTCCCACACTTCGTCGGGATGGCCCTTGACGTCGGGCGGCGGCGTGTAGCCGGCCTTCAGGCGGCTCGGCTTCTTGGCGCGGCCCTGGTGTTCGAGCAGGTAGGTTTCGTGCGGCTGCACATCGTACTCGACGCGCACCAGCGCTGCCGCGTGGCGGGCCGCCTCGAAGGTTTCGGCCACCACCAGCGCCACCGGCTGGCCGCTGTAGTGCACCTCGTTGTCGTACAGGGGCCGGTACGGCGAGCCGCCCGGCGCCGTCATGTCCTTGTAAAAAATGTCGAACGAGCGGATCTTGGGGCGGTTGTGGTGCCAGATCACGTCCACCACGCCGGGTACTGCCAGCGCGGCACCGGTGTCGATGGCCTTGATATGGCCCCTGGCGATGGCGCCGCTCACGACCACGCCGTACAGCAGGCCGGCTTCGGTGGCGTCGGGCATGTATTCGGCGGCATAGCGCGCCTGTCCGGTTACCTTGTCGCGGCCGTCCACGCGCGAGACGGCGTCGCCGATTTGGACCTGGCCGGTGCCGGGGTCCGCGCTCGGGGTGCGCAATGCGTGGATCAATTCGGTCACAGTGATGCCTCGTCGTCGGTCAGTTCTTCGGTGTTGTCATGGGTGCCCTCGACTGCTTGCGTGAGGGCGCGGATCACGGCGCGGCGCGCCATGGTGAGCTTGAAGTTGTTCTGGCCCTGCCCCTGGGCGCCGGCCAGCAGGAGGTCGGCCGCTTCGGCAAACGCCGCTTCATCGACCTGGCGGCCGATCAGCACCGCTTCGGCGGCCGGCACGCGCCATGGCTTGTGGGCCACGCTGCCCAGCGCAATGCGGGCGTCGCGCACCATGCCGTCCTCGCCCATGTCGAGCATGACGGCCACCGAGACCAGCGCAAACGCGTACGACGCCCGGTCGCGGAACTTCAAATAGGCCGAATGGCGGGCGAATTGTGCGGCCGGCGGCAGGTCGATATAGGTAATCAGGTCGCCGGCAGCGAGCACGGTGTCGCGCTCGGGCTGTTCGCCAGGCAGGCGGTGGAAGTCGGCAAAGTCGATGCGCCGTTCGCCGGCGCTCGAACGTACGCCCACCACGGCGCCCAAGGCAGCGAGCGCCACGCACATGTCGGACGGATGCGTGGCGATGCAATGGGCGCTGGCGCCCAGGATCGCGTGCTGGCGCGTGAGGCCGCCGATGGCCGAGCAGCCGGTGCCCGGGGCGCGCTTGTTGCACGGCGTGGTCGTATCGTAGAAATAGTGGCAGCGCGTGCGCTGCAGCAGGTTGCCGCCGTTGCTGGCCATGTTGCGGATCTGCGGCGAGGCGCCGGCCAGGATCGCGGCCGTCAGCACCGGGTACTGTGCGCGCACCAGCGGGTGATACGCTGTATCGGCATTGCGGGCGATGGCGCCCAGGCGCACACCGCCGTCGGGCGTGGGCGTGATCTGGTCGAGCGGCAACGCATTGATGTCCACCAGCTGCTGCGGTCCCATCACGCGTTCCTTCATCAGGTCGAGCAGGTTGGTGCCGCCGGCGATGACCTTGGAGGGGCCGGCGTTGGCATCGACGCCCGCGTACAGGTGGGCCAGCGCACCGCTCACGTCTTCGGCAGAAAAATAGGTGATCGGGTTCATGCGGGCACCGTACCAGGCTGGAACGGACGGGCCGGATCGTCGCGACCCGGGATGCCCATCACCTCGGTAACGGCGGCAACGATGCCGGGATAGGCGCCGCAGCGGCAAACGTTGCCGCTCATCAGTTCGCGCACCTGGCCGGCGGTGCAGGCTTTGCCTTCGTTCATCAAGCCCACGGCCGAACACAGCTGGCCCGAGGTGCAGTAGCCGCACTGGAAGGCATCGTGGTCGATGAAGGCCTGCTGCAGCGGATGCAACTGGTTGCCGTCGGCCAATCCTTCGACGGTGGTGACTTCCTTACCGTTTTGCATCACAGCCAGGGTCAGGCAGGAATTGATGCGGCGGCCACCGACCAGCACGGTACACGCGCCGCACTGGCCGTGGTCGCAGCCTTTCTTGGAGCCGGTCAGGCCGGCATGTTCGCGCAACAGGTCCAGCAGCGTAACCCACGCTTCGACCTTGAAGTCGTGCTGGCTACCGTTGATGTGCAGGGTAAGCGGATACGTTTGCGCTACTGCGCCCAAGGGCGCGAGGGTTTCGGGAGCATTCATGGGGGCTTCGCCAGGTAAAATGGATTAACCCCACTGTAGCCCCGCGCGTCGCCGCGCTTTGTGGGACAACTAACGCTGCCCCGTCCCTCACCTCAATTATTCGGCAGCCATGCCCGCCTTGACGTCGCGACAAGACACTTTGTTGCCTTTTTTGAGCTCGGCAGCCTCGATGCGCTCGCAGTCGGTGTAATCCGCCACCACCACGAACACGTAGCCGACGACGGACAGCGCCACGGCGGCCATGGCGCCGAGGATGAGAATCTTGGATAACTTCTGGGAGGACATGGTATTCATCTAAAGCAAAAAGGCGGATGTCGATGATACCACGCCCGGTCTGCCGGCAAAATCGGGCCATGCGCTAGAATTTCGGCGGAAATCCTGCGCCCGTTCGTCTGGTGCCATGGGGGAGACAAAAATATATGCAGTCAACAATAGATCAGGACCGGGTGGCCTGGGTGAGCGCCCATGTGATTCCGTTCGAGGCCGAGATGCGCGCGCGGTTGCGCCGCCTGTGCCGCAACCCGGCCGAGGCTGATGACCTCATGCAGGACATCTACTTCCGGCTATTGCAGGCGGAGTCGGTGGAGCACGTGCGCGAGCCGCGCGCGTTCGTGATGCAGATCGCCAAGAATCTGATCATCGACCGCGCCCGCCGGGATGCCGTGGTGCACATTGATCCGGCCGCCGCCATCGAGCATATCGCCGATGTCGATCCGTCGCCGGAACGGGTGGCCATGGCCAGGGCCGAGCTGAAGTGGGTGCTGGGGCTGATCGGCGAATTGCCCGACCGCTGCCGGCAAGTGTTCCGCGCGCGCCGGATTTACGGCATGTCGCAGAACGAGACCGCGCAGTGCCTAAGAGTAACGGAAAACGTGGTGGAGAAAGAAACCATGCGCGGCTTGAAACTGCTGTCGGACATGATTGCCCGGGTGGGCGTGGACCAGGCCGAACAATTGCAACAAACCAGACAAGGCGCTGCGGCGGACAAGAAACCATATGTCTAATATCGATCATCAAGCGCTGGAATGGCTGGCGCGCCAGGCCCGGGGACCGCTCGCGGCCGCCGAACAGGCCGCGCTCGACGCCTGGCTGGCAGCCAACCCGCGCCACCAGGGCGCCTGGCTGCGCGCGCACGCGCTCGACCATACACTCAGGCAGGCGCTGTTGCCCGAAGCGGTGAGGCCGGCTGCCTTCGCCTTCGATGGCGCCCATGCAATCGATGGTGGAGAGGCTGACGGCTTTGGCGCAGCGGATTCTGATCCCGCTCACACTGCCAACGAAGCAAAATTTGCCGATGCTTCCGGAGCTGGTGGCGATTCTGGTGCTACGACGCGCTGGCCAACCACATCATTGGCGCCTGGACCCGCACCCGTACCAGCAACGTCAACCGATCCTCGCCCCCGGAGCAATGCCCGTGTCGCCGCGCTGGCTGGCATGGCAATACTGGCCATGGCGGTTGGCATTGCCTTCCGGATGGCGGCCAGCGACGGGCTGCCCAAGCCGCCGCTGCAGGCAGCAGCGCCAACGCCGACACCGGTCCTGGTACTGGAAACCGCCCTCGGCGAATTACGCAAGGTGCCGCTGGCCGACCGCTCGCTGGCCAGTATCGACAGCGCCACCCGGCTCGAAGTGAGCATCGACGCGCGCCAGCGCCGCATCGGCCTGCTCAAGGGCCAAGCCTGGTTCCAGGTGGCCAAGGATGCCCAGCGGCCGTTCGTGGTGTCGGCCGGCGCAGTGAGCGTGACGGCGGTGGGAACGGCGTTTGCCGTGCAGCGCCAGCCCGGCGGCGCCGACGTGGTGGTGACCGAAGGCGTGGTCGAAGTCCGGCGCGGCGCCGACCACGCCCCAGTGCGGATCGCCGCCGGTCAACAGGCCTACGTTGCCGAACAGGGCGGCGCCATCGCCGTGCGCCGCCAGGCCGACGCGGCCACCCGCCAGCTGGCCTGGCGCGAAGGCATGATCGTGCTGCAAAACGACACGCTGGCGCGGGCCGTGGCCCAATTCAACCGCTACAACCGGCGCCAGCTGATAATTGCCGACCCGACCCTGCGCAGCAAGACCCTGGTGGGCAGGTACCGCGTGTACGAGGCGGAGCAGTTCGCCAACGACGTGCAGACGCTGCTCAAGGTGCCGGTGCGGGTGTCGGCAGAGCAGATCAGGATCGGTGGACGGTAGCCGTATCCTCCATGCCGGCCGCGGCCAGCCCGCCGGCATTCGGAGCCAGCCTGGGCGCAGGTCCCGCTGCGGTCGGCCCGGGCGGGTACTACCTGGTGTTACGGCTTACGCGTTGCCGACGGCAGCCACCACCGCGTCCATCACCACGACATCGTCGGCGGTCGCCATCACCACCAGATGCGGCCGCCTCTGTGAACGCGACTGCAGCTCCAGCGACAGTTGGCCGTCCGCGCGCAGCTCGAACAGCCACCGCCGCCCGCGCAGCTTGATCAGTACGCGCTGCCGCCCCGCCCCTTGGCCGACGGCAACCACGCCACGCGGCTGCCCGCCCGTGCTGTCGGCCCGGGCATATTCCAGCAAATAGTGCAGCACGCCGCCCAGCCCGGACAGCGCGAACACGGCGCCGAAACCCGCCACGTCCGGCCAGGGCATCAGCAGCCAGTGCGGACACGGGCATGCCAGGTTGGCGCTCGCATACGGCAGGTGGCACAGGTGGCAGCAGCGCTCGGCGTGAGCGCGGGCGTGGCGCTGCGCATCGGCGCTCTGGTGGCCGCAACGCTCCAGCGCCAGCATCGTCAACAGGTACGGCATGGCGCTGGCGGCGGGTGGACGGCCGCGTGGTGCGCTGTGCAGCATTGCGGGCACGGCGCCGCCGCCCGTCTCCATGGTCTCGATTGTCATTATTCTTCGCTCCAAAAAAAAAATGACGCGGACCAGCCGCGCCGAAATCCCGGGATCGGGAGGAGGAGATACGACGATAAGACGCGCCGGCGCGCCAAATCCGCCGCGCAAGCGAAAAAAAAGATAACCGTGCAAACGGTCACGCTGCTGACCGTTCATCGCGGTGGCGGCGGAATCCATACGGCTGACCGTCTTGATGGCGAGGCTGGGATGGAACCCACGCTCGCAGAGAGACATCAAAAATAATGGAGACCAATAATGCATGAGATCGATCAGCACCAGTGCCGGCACCAGCAGGGCCGCATCCGCATCAAGCGCCTGACCTACGCCGTATCGCTGGCCCTCGCTTCGCTGTCGCTGCTGGCCGCGCCGGGCGCCGCGGCGCAGGACACCGCTGCCCCGGCCCGCCCGGCCAGCCCAGCCCCGGCCGCCACCGACGACGAAGTCACCAAGGTCATCGTCAGCACCCGCCGCTCGCAGCAGTCGTCGATCGACCGCAAGAAAAATGCCGCCACGGCAGTCGATTCGGTGGTGGCCGAAGACGTCGGCTCCCTGCCCGACCGCAATATCGGCGAGGCGATCTCGCGCATGGCCGGCATCGCCATCGACCGTGGCGACTATGGCGAGGGCGTGAGCGTGGCCGTGCGCGGCAACGGTCCCGAGCTGACCCGGGTGGAACTGGACGGCATGGCCGTGCAATCGGCCGGCGGCAGCGACCTCAATGGCGGCGGCGACGGCCGCGGTTCGGAATTCCGCCAGCTGTCTGCCGACCTGATCAAGAGCGTGGACGTGATCAAGGGCCAGACCGCCGACATGACCGAAGGTTCGCTGGGCGGCGGCATCCGCATCGAAACCCGCAACGGACTGGACTTCAAGAAGCCGTTCGTGTCGGTGCGCACGTCGGGCACCCAGAGCAGCCTGAACAAAAAGTGGACGCCGGACGTCAACCTGATCCTGTCCGACAAATTCCTGGAAGGCCGGCTCGGGCTGCTGCTCAATACCTCGCTGCAAAGGCTCAACAACGAGTCGCACCAGTTCCAAACCTCGGGCAACGGCCGCCAGGGCTATGGCCGCTTTGTCGATATCGACAACTCGCCGGAAAAGACCTTCACGTTCCAGCCCTCGACGCTGGACCTGAGCAATCCGGCCGCCACCCTGCCGATCAACAGCTATTCGGCCAACAACCAGGTGATTTTCCGCGGCGCCACGCCGCTCGACCTCTTGACCAAGTCGGCTGCGGCGCAGACCAAGCAGGACTGTTACGGCGCATTCCCGGCGCTGGCCACGTCGTCGCCGGCGCTGGCCGCGCTCAGCGCCGCCAACCGCACCAACGCCGTCAACCAGCGCAGCGGCGAGCTGCTCACCTGCCTGAACCAGTGGAACGACTACACGCCGCAATTGCTGCGCTCGTTCGTCAAGCGCCAGATCGATGAGCGCAAGAATATCGACCTGCGCGCCGACTTCCAGATCGACCGCGATTTCACGGTGTACGCCAAGGGCGCCTACAGCAAGCGCACCGTCGATGACAACTTCCTCACGTATTCGCTGGGCCAGTTCGGCGCTAACGGCACCCAACAGAACGGTCTGCCTGCATACACCGATGCGAACGGCGTGCGCACCGCCGTGCCCGGATCGGGCTGGTACACGCTGCCGGGCAGTTACAGCGGTGCAAACGGTGTTGCGCCGGTCCAGGGCGCGGTGGTCAATTTCAACCCGGCCACCGCCGTGGTGGACAAGAACCACCACCTGACCAGTTTTACCACCACCAACAGCAGCGTGGGCACCGACCAGATCCGCAACCTGATGCAGACCAGCACGCGCTACCTGCAACTGGGCGGCAAGCTGCGCCGGGGTGGCCTGCTGTCAGAATTCCTGGTGGGCGACGCCCGCTCGGACTTCAACCGGTCCAACCTGCGCACCTCGCTCAGCTACGTGTATGGGCCCGAAACCCGCATCAGCGTCGGCCCCAACGGCACCTGGGGCTATGATTTCGCCACCCCGCCCGATCTGACCAATCCGGCCAACTACACGCAGCCAGTAGTGACCGCCGTACCGGTGCCGGGCGCGCCCATCGTCACGCGCGACCGCACCATCCTGTGGCAGGCGCCGCAAATCCGCGAAACCTTCGAGCGCACCGCCAAGGCAGACCTGACCTGGACGCTGCCGGAAGCGGTGCCGTTCTTCAGCCGCCTGAAAGGCGGCGCCAACCTGCGCCGCAACGGCAGCGACGGCTGGGGCGGCGGCGGCTACACGGTATCGCCGGCCGTGGGCACCGCCGGCACGCCGGGCTATATCCCCGCCGTGACCATGCCCAGCACCGAGGTGCGCGGCACCATCCGCGGTTGCCAGGATACGCCGGCCTCGCTGGGGACGGCCAGCGCCTGCCAGTTCGGCCTGCAGCCGGGTACCGCGCCGTCGCTGTCGAGCACGTACGTGATGACGATGCCGGACTTCCAGAACTACCTGTCGCAAATCCTCAGCGCGCGCGCCACCGACACCAAGCTGTTCAACGGCGCCAGCGGCCGGCCCGACAACGTGGTCGATAACTGGCAGCAGATCGACGTGCTGAAACTGGTCAACCTGCTGGGCCTGCCCAACTACGACTACAACTGTACCAAGCGCTGCACCGCCAGCGACGGCAAAGTGTACGAGCAGCCGGTCACCCGCATCCGCGAGGAAACCAAGTCGGCCTATTTGATGGCCGACTTCGCCTTCGACAAGATTCCGTTTACCGACCGCGCCCTGCCCTTCGGCTGGGAGCTCGACGGCAATGTCGGCTACCGCTATGTGAAGCGCAAGGTGAGCGGCACCGGCCAGATGACGTTCCGCACCATCCTGAAAACCGCCGACTACCAGCCGTCCAATCCCGATGCGGCGGGCGGCACGGTCACCAGCGGCATTACTCGCAACACCACGCTCAACGCCTCCAACCACATCTTCCTGCCCAGCTACAACCTGGCGCTGTGGGTGATCCCGGACAAGGCGGTGGTGCGCTACAGCGCGGCGAAAAGCGTGGCCCTGCCGCCGGCCTCGCGCCTGGTTGCCGCCGGCACCTGCACGTATGACGAACGCCGGCTCGACAACAGCGCCGAGGACGACGAGGAAAACATGGCCTGCACCACGGTGGGCAACCCCGACCTGCGCGGCCAGAGCAACTTCAACCAGAACCTGAGCGTGGAGTGGTACCCGAACCGCGACACCATGTTCACTGCCGCCACCTACCGCCAGGAAGGCCGCATCGGTCCCAACGAAACGGTGGGCGTGTTCGACGTGCCGGTGTTTGCCGGCACCTCGGAGGTCAATCCGGCCACCGGCAAGCCGCTGTCGGACCTGCTGTTCAACTACAACACGTACCGCAACGGCCCCGTCTCCACCCGCAAGGGATACGAGTTCAGCATGAAGACGGCATTTACGTCGTTGCCGTGGCACCTGCGCTACACCGGCTTCGACGCCAATTTCACGCGCCAGAAGTCGGCCATCGTGCGGCCTTACCTCGATCCGCTGACCGGCAACGCGCTGCCGCCGGCCGGCGCTTCGCGCTACTCGTTCAACTACACGCTGTGGTATGACGACGGCAAGTTCCAGGCGCGGGTGGCAGTGCAGACCGTGAGCGAGCAGTTCCGCTGCATCGCGCCGTGCGGCGACAGCGGCACCGGCTTGAACACCTACCCGATGTATAACTTCAGCAACAGCAGCAGCCTGGCGTGGAACCCCGGCTCGCCGAACTGGCGCGACCGCCGCAGCTTTATAGACGGCAAGCTGTCGTACCGCTTCAGCCCGGGCGTGGAGGTCTTCATCGAGGGTCGCAACCTGGGCAACAACACCCAGACCGACAGCATCGGCTCGGCGCCGTACGCGGACGGCACGCCCAACCTGCAGAACTATGCGTATGCGGGGCGGCGCATTACGGTGGGGGTCAACTTCAGCAACAAGTAACAATGTGAGCTAGTACTTGAGGTTGATGCCTGCCATGTACTGGGCGCCGTAGTACGCACGGTCGAGCAGGTTCGGGGTGCCGTCCGCCAGGGGCTGCACCGCGGTTTGCGAATTGCTTACCGTGCGCCGGCCCAGGTTGCGGCCTTCGACAAACACTTCCAGGCCCGGGTGCAGGCGGTACGACACCTTGGCGTCGATAAAACGGCTGGCGTCGCGGAAGGTGGCCGAGCCCGGGTTGAGCGGCAACGAGGTGGTGCCGGTGATGCCCACGGCCGGATAGTTGTTGGCCAGCGTGGCCGGGCCGCGGAAATAGCCGGCCGCGCTCTGCCACGCCACCCGCGCACGCCAGCGGCCGTCGTCGTACCATAGCGAGGTATTCCAGGTGTAGCGCATCTCGCCCGCCGGCGCCAGCGCAACCCCGGTGACCAGGTCGCGGAAGGCGCCATCGACGCTGCTTGACCGCTGGCGCGCGTAGTTGGCGTCGATACCGGTGTGACGCAGCAGCCAGGACAGGCCGGTGAACGCGGTTTTTACGGCCACTTCCACGCCGTGGCGGGTAATCGCCGGTCCGTTGACATAGGTGGCAAACGCATAGCGTGCATCGCCGAGGTCGGCGCCGCTGGCGGGGTCCTGCACGCCGGCGCCGGCGAACGGCAGCGCGCCGGCCACCGCCACCCGCATCGGCGCGCCCACCCGGCCGCGCTGGCGAAACGCCGCCAGCGACAGCACCGTATCGCGGTTCGGGTACCACTCGGCGGCCAGGTTGTCGTTACGGTTGGTCAATGGGCGCAGGCCGGGGTTGCCCATGGTGCCGCTGCATTGCAGGTCAGTTGCGGTCCCGATCCCGGTGCCGGTTCCGGTGCCGGTTCCGGCAGCGCTGGTGCAGGTCACGCCGTTGCTGTACAGGTATTCCACCGGCGGCCGGGCAATGGCCTTGGCGCGGCCAAAACGCAGCACCAGGTCTGGCGCCACCCACCAGGCCAGGTTGAGCATGGGCATGACGTCAGTAACGCGGTTCTTCAACGCAGTATTGCGCGTGACGGCACTGGTGGCGCCGGCGCCAACCGACTGCAAGGTCATCAGGCCGGTGGCGGCCACGCCAGTACGCACCACGCGCCAGCCCAGGTTGCCGTCCAGGGTGCCGCCCAGCGGCATATCGTCAACCGCGAAATCGGCGCTGACATAGGCCGCGTCGATGCGTTCGCGCACGCCGGTGCGCGGCTGCTCGTACACGCGGCCATCGCTGCCGCGACAGGTGCGCACGCAATCGAGGTTGAAGTTCTGCACGCCGCTGGCGGCGATCACGCGGCGCACATCGATTTCGCTCCAGCCCGTCAGCAGCGCGGCCGGCCGGTCGGGCAGGCTGTTGAAGAACCCCACCGGGTTGGCCAGCAGCGCCTGGCCCACGATGTCGCGGTACGTTGCCTGCGGCATGACGATCAGGCTGCTGAGCACGTTCCCGGGCGTACTGCTGAAGGTGGTGCCATAGCGGCACGGCGTACCGCCGGGCGCCAGCGACGCGGGCGTGTTTTCGCACGCCTGGAAACTGCTGTTGAGCGCAGCGCGCGGCACCACCACGGCCGGTTCGTCCCCTGCGGCCGAGCGCACCGTGTAACCCTGGCCATTCCACACCGAGGTGCGATAGTCGCGCCGGCTGGCGCCGAATTTGACCCGTGACAGCCAGGGCACCCACGCGGCGGTGGCGTAGCGCATGTCGAGCCGGGCCGTGGCCTCGCGCCGCGCCATCAGGCGCGGGTTGGCCTGGGTCAGCTGGGTGGCTGTGGAGATCGCCGGCAGGCCGGGGGCGGAGGACTGCACCGCGCCGTAGCGGTTGGGGTCCAGCTGCATGGCGGCCACGTCCGCCGGCAACGCCGCCAGCCACCAGCCGTCCGGGTCCAGCGCGACCCGGGTGGGGCCGCCGGCAAAGGCGAGATTGGTGCGCCATTGCAGGCGCGCCGTCTCGGCCTTGACCAGGCCCGCCAGGAAATCGGCCTGGAAGCGGCCCGAGCGCCAGGCGCCGCCGGCCTCGTTGTAGCGCGAACGGCTCTCGATGCGGTCGTAGATCTGGTCGTTATTGATGCTGGGGTTGCTCAAGGTGTAGGCGGTGACGTGGTGGCTGGCGTCCACCGCCACCGAACCGTGCACGATATTGGCCACCGTGCCGTCCGTCAAGCCCAGCCACCGGCCATCGGCAACGCCGCCATTGGCGGGCGTGGCATACCAGTAGCTGCCGCTGCCGGAACCCGGTACGCGGATGACGCCATCGCTGGCGGGCGTATCGGTGTAGCGGCCGGCGCCATTGATATTGATGCCGCCGGCCGAGAAGAACAGCTGGTCGTCGTCGATGTGGCGCGTGGTGCGGGTGACCCGGGCGTACACCGACAACGCCTGGCTGACCTTGAAGTCGAGCCGGATATCGCCCGACCAGCGCCGCTCGTGCTGGCGCCGCACCTGGTAGCGCAGGTTTTGCGGCGTGTAGTCGTTCCACTGGTTCAGGCAGCTGAGCAGTTCGTTGCCGCGCTGGTTCTGCGCGCCTGCCCGGGCGCTGGCCGAGCCGAACATCGCCAGCTCGGTGGCGGTATAGGCGGGAAAGGCGGCGCGGCAGTCATCCTTGCTGGCAGCGTTGGCGGCGCGGGTGACGATTTCCAGAGGACTGAGCGAATCGACCGTGCCGCCACCGGCGCGCGCCCAGCGCTGCAACGGCGCGGTGGCTGCCGGATCGGTGGTGGAAACGGTGGCGGGCTGGAAGCTGAAGGTTTTCTCCGGCGACTGGTCGAAGTCGATCAGCCGGCTCATGCCGAGGTCGCGGTTCGACACCGACATTGTGTGATTTTCGTTACGCGCGCGGGCGCCGCCGAGGTTGACGATCACGCCCAGGCGCTGGTCGAGGAACTTGTCCGCAAATACAAAATTCACGTTGGGCGTGGTCTTGCCGTTGATCGAGTTTTGCTGGCCGGCCAGGCGCAGCGACACGTGGCGGCGCTCGAAATCGAGGCCGTTGCGGGTGCGGATCACGATGCTGCCGCCCAGCGAGCCTTCGGTCATGTCGGCGGTGGCGCCCTTGACCATGTCGATACTCTTGATCAGGTCGGTGGAGAGCTCGCGCAAATCGACACCCCGCCCGCCGCCGCCGCCGTTGAGGTCGGAGCCGCCGCCGGTCTGCACGCCGACGCCGTCGATTTCCACCCGGGTGTAGCCGGCCTGGCTGCCGCGCACGTTGACAGTGGTGCCTTCGCCATAGTCACCGCGCTCGAGCGTGACGCCGGCGATGCGCGAAATGGCCTCGGCGGCGTTACGGTCGGGGAAAGTGCCGACATCTTCGGCCACCACCGCATCGAGCGCGGTGGCGGCGTGCTTCTTGCGGTCGATCGACGTTTGCTGGGCGGCGCGCACGCCGGCCACTTCCACGATCACCGGTGCGGGTTCGGATGCGGTTGACGGTTGGTGGCTGGCCGGACGCTCGATCAGCAGGCTGCCGCCCTGGCTGCGCACGACCAGGCCGGTACCGGCCAGCAGCGCCGCCAGTGCCTGAGGCGCCTGGCTAGGGCGGTAGGCGCCCAGCAACGCTGGCGTGGACACGCCGGCCAGGTCGTCACCACTGGCCAGTACCCGCACGCCAAGCTGGCGCGCCAGTTCTGGCACGGCAATTGCGGCGGCGCCGGCGGCGACGTTGATACTGACGGCGGCGTTGGCGCTGACTTTGGCACCTGCATTAGCGCTGGCGCTGGCATTAGCGTTGGCGTTCGTTCTCGCGTTGGCGTTGGCGTTGGCGTTGGCGTTCACGGCAGAGGTTACGCCGGCACCGGCATTGCCATCAAGCGGGTGCTGTGGCCCGACCTCGGCCACGGCGGTTGGCGCGGCCAGTGCCGCCAGCACCGGCAGCACGGAAGCGACGCTCCACGCCAGGGAAACCGCCATCGTCAAGCCGCGCCTTTTCATTTCCGCAATGTAACGCAACCCCCAGCCGGTCACAACGGTTTTCATGGTTGCGCTACCGAAAACAACAACATTGCTCGACAAGTTGACTATTACGCTGCTGCCGGGTTTGCGGCGGTGACTTGCATTTTTACTGAGGTAACGTAGGCAGGCCCGCGCGACGGGCCCATAACCATAGCCAATGGAGACAACCCATGAATTTACGCATCGCCTCAGCGGTATC
The DNA here is from genome assembly GCF_034479515.1 of Duganella zoogloeoides. Taxonomy (NCBI): domain Bacteria; kingdom Pseudomonadati; phylum Pseudomonadota; class Betaproteobacteria; order Burkholderiales; family Oxalobacteraceae; genus Duganella; species Duganella zoogloeoides. Next base: position 2,578,601 of record NZ_CP140152.1, on the reverse strand, counting down.
CATCCTGATCGCCACGCTTGCGGCCGGCACGGCCACGGCAGCGAACAAGCAGATCGAACGACTCAATCGCGGCGCCGTGGCCGTTACGTCGGGCAACGGCGTGTTCGTCAGCTGGCGCCAGCTGTCCACCGACGCCGCTGGCACCACCTTTAATGTCTATCGCGACGGCATCAAGATCACTGCCACGCCGTTGAACGCGCTCAATTACAGCGACAGCGCCGGCAACGCCGGCAACCAGTACGCGGTGCGTGCGGTAGTGGGCGGCGTGGAACAGGCCAGCTCGCAGTTCAGCGCCGGCGCCACCTGGAGCCAGCCCTACAAATCGATCCCGGTGCAGGCGCCGGCCGGCGGCACCACACCCGACGGCGTGGCCTACACGTATGAGCTCAACGACGGCGCGCCCGCCGACCTCGATGGCGACGGCACGTATGAAATCGTCGTCAAGTGGCAGCCGACCAATGCCAAGGACAATTCGCAGTCCGGCTACACCGGCAACACCTACCTGGACGCGTATAAACTCGACGGCACCCTGCTGTGGCGCATCAACCTGGGCAAGAACATCCGCGCCGGCGCCCACTACACCACCTTCCTGGCCTACGATTTCGACGGCGACGGCAAGGCCGAGGTGATGGCGAAAACGGCCGACGGCACCGTCGATGGCCAGGGCACGACCATCGGTTCGGCCACCGCCGACTACCGCTCCAGCGCCGGCTACATCCTGACCGGGCCGGAATTCCTCACCGTGTTCAACGGCCAGACCGGCGCTGCCATGAAAACCGTCAACTACCTGCCGGCGCGCGGCACGGTGTCGAGCTGGGGCGACAATTACGGCAACCGGGTGGACCGTTTCCTCGGCGGCGCGGCCAACCTCGACGGCGCCCGCCCGAGCGCGGTGTTTTCGCGCGGCTACTACACGCGCGCCGTGATCGCAGCGTGGGACTGGCGCAACGGCAACCTGACCAGCCGCTGGGTGTTTGATACCGACGTGGCCGGCAGCGCGGCGCGCGGCCAGGGTGCGCACTGGTTCGCCACTGGCGACGCCGATGGCGACGGCAAGGACGACATCGTGTATGGCGCGGCCACCATCGGCAGCAACGGCCAGCTGCTGTACACCACCGGCCTCGGTCACGGCGACGCCCTGCACTTCGGCAAATTCGACCCGAACCGCAGCGGCCAGCAAATCTACATGGTCCACGAAAGCCCGAGCAGCTATGGCGCCAGCGGTTCCGGCCTGCACGACGCCGCCACCGGCGCGCTGATCTGGGGCGCCAGCGGCTCGAATACCGACGTCGGTCGCGGCGTGTGCTTCGACATCGACCCGAATCACGCCGGCGCCGAATGCTGGGCCAGCCGGGGCGGCCTGCGCACGGTCACCGGCACCCAGTTGAGCACCAGCGCGCCCAGTTCGATGAACTTCGGCGTCTGGTGGGACGGCGATCTGCTGCGCGAACCGCTGGGCAGCACCATCGTGCAGAAGTGGAATCCGGCCACGTCCAGCATGAACAACCTGCTCGACCTGGGCGCCTATGGCGGCGCCACCAACAACGGCACCAAGGCCACGCCGGTGCTGACCGCCGACCTGTTCGGCGACTGGCGCGAGGAAATCGTGGTGCGCAACAGCAGCAATACCGCGCTGCTGGTGTTCAGCACCACGATTCCGACCGCTACCCGCATCACCACGCTGATGCACAACCCGCAGTACCGCAGCCAGGTGGCGGGCCAGAACGCCGGCTACAACCAGCCGCCGAACCCGAGCTTCTACCTGGGCCATGGCGCCACCTCGTTCCCGCAGGAACCGGTGCAGGTGACGGCGCAGTAAGCGTTTGATACGGCGCGTGTTTTGCAGGCTCGAGGTTGCTTGACGATCGCAAGCCTGCGTTCTACGATGGCTGGATGGACATCGAACATCGCGTGGTCAACCTGGAGGAATTTGCTGCCGTTACCGGCGAACGGCTGGCGCGGATCGAGGCGCGCCTTGAAGATATGGCCACCAAGGCCGACCTGGCGGAGTTGCGGGCCGAAGTCCACCGCAGCGCCAACGAAACCATCCGCTGGATCGTCGGCATGGGCATCGGCCTCGGCGTGGCCGGTATCACCATCATCACCTTCGTGCTCAACAACGCCACACCGAAAGTACCGCCGGCACCTGGTGCACCAATCACCATCTACACCCAACCCGCACCAGCCACGGCGCAAGCACCGGGATCGGCCGCGCCACGGCAACCGTAGGTCTGCTCTGCTACACGGTCGCTGTCGCCAACTGCAAATCCTCGAGCGACGCCGGCTTGGTCAGGTGCAGGTCGAAACTGGCCGCATACGCGCGTTCCACGTCTTCTTTCTGGCCGTAACCGGTCAGCGCCACCAGCCGCACCGCCCTGCCGCCGGCTTCGGCCCGAATCGCCCCGGCCAGCGCGTAGCCATCCATGTCGGGCAGGCCGATATCGAGGATGGCCACCTGCGGCATGTGCTCGCGCACGGCCGCCAGCGCTGCCGCACCGCTGTGGGCCGTGCGCACCGTGTGGCCCATCAGGGTCAGCAGTTCGGCGCCGGCGTTGGCCGCATCGACGTTATCGTCCACCAGCAGCACGTGCAGTGCCGCCTGCGCCGCACCGGCGCCGCCCGGCGCCACGGCTTCGGGCGCCGCCGCCAGCGGCAACACCACCTCGAAGCGGCTGCCCTCGCCCAGGCCGGCGCTGCTGGCCGTGACCTGGCCGCCGTGCAGTTCCACGATCTTGCGCACGATCGCCAGGCCGAGGCCGAGGCCGCCGGTGCGGCGCGCCAGCGATTGCGGCGCCTGCTGGAACGGTTCGAACACGCGGGCCAGCAGCTCGGTATTCATGCCGATGCCGTCGTCGCTGACCACCAGCCGGGCAACACCCTCGGCCGCGTCGGCGGTCAGGGTGACGTGCGTGGCGGTGCTGCCGAAGCGCGCGGCGTTCGACAGCAGGTTGTTCAGTACCTGGGTCAGGCGGCTGTCGTCGCCCTGCACCCACACCGCCTGCGGCAGGCTGGACGACACCGGCTGGTCGGCCACAGCCGCCACCGCGTGCCGCACCACGTCGGTCAGGTTGAGCGGACGGACCTCGATTTGCAGCTTGCCGGAGATGATGCGCGAGACGTCGAGCAGGTCGTCCACCAGGCGCCGCAGATGGTTGACCTGGCGCCGCATCACGCCGCGTTCGCGCCGGCTGGCCGTGTCGTTGCGCAGGTCGAGCAAATCGAGCGAGGTGACGATGGGACTCAAGGGATTGCGCAGCTCGTGGCCCAGCACGGCCAGGAATTCATCCTTGGCGCGCCCGGCCTGGCGCGCATCGGCCAGCGCCGCCTGGTGGCTGGTGAGAGCCTGGTTGAGCGAATCGAGCAGCAGCTTGCGCTCATGCTCGCGGGTATTGCGCTGGGCGTCGGCCAGCGCCAACGCGCGACTGATCTGTTCGACCTCGGTAATCGACGAAGGCGACGGCGTGAGCGCAGCGCCCGACCCGAGCGCAGCGGCGTTCTGCTGCAAGGCGCGGATGGTATCGACCAGCCGCGCCGCCAGCAGCGACGCCAGCACCATGGCCACCAGCAGCGACACGGCGATGCCGGCGCCGTACATGCCCAATCCCTGCATCGAGGCGGTGGTCAGTTGCTCGGCGGGGCGGCCGACGACCGCGAGCCAGTTAAAGTGCGACAAGGTGGTATAGGCGGTGACCATGTCGCGGCCCTCGGTGGTGCGGGCGGAGCCCACGCCTTCGGCGCCGTGCTGCGCCATCAGTTCGATCAGGGAATCGCTGGGCGGACCGCCCACGCTGCCATCCTGGTTGCGCGAGCGCGCCACCACCGCCTGGCTGCTGTCGCGGATCGCCGTCACGGCGCCGCCCAGCGCCTGCTGGCGGTCGAGCAGGCGCACCATGCGGTCGGGCCGGATCACGGCAGTCAATATATACAGTTTGCCGGACGCGGTGATCACCGGCACCCGCACCGGAAACGCCGGCTGGCCGCGCTGGCCGCGGGCGATGCGGCCCACCACCGGCTGACGCGTGGTAAGCGCTTCGCGCAGGCTGTCGGGATCGGCGACGGGCGCCGGCGGCGCGCCGTAATCGGCCATGGTACGCAACAGCGGTTTGCCGGCCTGGTCGCTCAGGATCACCCCCAGCCATTCCGGCTGCGCCTTGACCAGGATGCTGGCCACGCCGTGAAAGGCGCGCAGGTCGCCATCCTGCAATTCCGGCGCCCGGCCCAGCCCGGTGAGGATGGCCACCGCGCTGTCGAGCTCGGCATCAGCGGCGCTGGACAAGGCCCGCGCCAGGTCCAGCATCAGGCGTTTTTGTTCACGCTGCTGGTATTCGCTGGCGCTGTGGATGCTCCACGCCCCCAGCAGCGCCAGCGGCAGCAGTCCGATCGCGGTGAGCATGATCAACAGGTGCCGCAGGGGCCAGGTACGCCGGGAACGAGGAAGCATGGAATCAGGGAGCACAAGGATCGAAAGTCGGTGCAGCAGTTTAACTTAAGATAACTGTTGTTGCACCCCTGCTTCGAGTCGCCCCCTCGTGCTCGTCGCCTCGGCGCGCAGCGGCGTCGCCCGGCAGTAACCCAGTGCGGGCATGGATGCTCGCGCGGATCGATGGCAGCGAACTGATCGGCGGGCAGTCGCCACCCCGCAAAGCTTGTGGCGCCGCCACGAATGAATCTATAATGAGAATTATTCTCAACCATGGTGACGACGCATGACGGCATCTTCTCCCGGGCAGCCACAATTGCATACGCTGTACGCCGAGCACCACGACTGGTTGCAGGCGTGGCTGCGCAACAGGCTCGGGTGCCTGTTTACCGCGCAAGACCTGGCGCAGGACACGTTCTTGCGCCTGGTCGTGCGGCCGCGCGAACTCGATGCCGGGCAACATCCACGCGCCTATCTCACCACCATTGCCCAGGGCCTGGTGGTGGACCACTGGCGCCGCGCCGAAATCGAACGGGTGTGGATGGCGGCCATGCTGGAACGTCCCGAAGCCACGCAGCCGTCGGCCGAGCACCAGGCCATCGTCGTGGAAACGCTGATCGAGGTCGATCGCATCCTGGCCAGCCTGGCCGACAAACCGCGCCAGGCCTTCCTGCTGGCGCAATTGCACGAGCTGACCTACGCCGAGATCGGCACGCAGCTGGGCGTGTCCGAGCGCATGGTCAAAAAATACATGGCGCAGGCGATGCTGCACTGCCTGTCGGCGGGCGCCGCCTTCCGCGCCGCGCTGGCCTGATCGATGGCCATGCAACGCCACGAGCAGGAGATACCGTACGCCACGCTGGAACAGGCCGCCGAATGGTTTGCCGTGTTCCGTTCCGGCCGCGTCGAAGACGACGAGCGCCGGCGCTGGCAGGACTGGCTGGCGGCCGATGCCGGCCATCGCCAGGCCTGGGCCCGGGTGGAAGCGATCAGCGACGGCGTTGCCATCGCCCGCGAAGCGCCGCAAGCGGCCAGCGCCGCCCTGCATGCGGCCAGCCAGGTGCGCCAGCGCCGCAAACTGCTCAAGGCGATGGCGCTGGCAGCGGTAACGGTGGGCGCGGGCTGGCAGGTGGCGCGCCAGGACAGCGTGCAAACGCTGGTAGCCGGCCTGGGCGCCGCCCACCGCACCGGCACCGGTGAAAGCCGCCAGGTGGTGCTGGCCGACGGCACCCGGCTGTGGCTCGATACCGATACCGTGCTCGACGAGCGATACGACGACAGCCAGCGCCTGCTGGTGCTGCACCGGGGGGTGATCCTGGTAGAAACCCATGCCGATACCACGCATCCGGCGCGCCCCTTCATCGTGCACAGCCGCCAGGGCGCCATGCGCGCACTGGGCACGCGTTTCGCAGTGCGCCAGTACCACGGCAATACCGAGCTGGGCGTGAGCCAGGGCCGGGTCGAGATCACCCCGTTCGACGCGCCGGCGCGGGTGATCGCTGCCGGCGAACAAACCCGTTTTACCCGGCACGCCATCGCCGCCGCCGACGCGCTGGAACCGGCACGCCAGGCCTGGACCCAGGGCATGCTGATCGCCGAGGACATGCCGCTGGCGCAGTTCCTGGCGGAGCTGTCGCGCTACCGGCCCGGTCACCTGGGCTGCGACCCGGCGATCGCCGGCTTGCGCGTGGTGGGCGCCTTCCCGCTGCGCGATACCGGCCAGGCGCTGGCCATGCTGGAAGCGGCGCTGCCGGTGCGGGTGAAATTCACGCTGCCGTGGTGGGTGACGGTCGCCCCTGCATAAATATTTTCAGAAATTCGGTTCCCTTTTTGCCGCGTGGTTCGGAAAGCTCTGTGAAGACCGATATCCTCCTTTTCCGAAAGCACGCATGACTTATTTCGCTCCCCGTCCCCTGCTCGGCCTGCTGGCCGCCACCACCGCCACCCTGGCCTGCGCTGCCGATGCGGTTCCGCGCACCTACAACATTCCCGCCGGCCCGCTGAACGCCGTGATCGCCCGCTTCTCGGTGGAATCGGGCGTGTACGTGGCGGCCGACGGCGCCCTCACCGGCGACAAGACCAGCCCTGGCGTGCAAGCAACGCTGGCGCCGCACGACGCGTTGACCCGCCTGCTGGCCGGCAGCGGCCTGGAAGCAGTACCGCAAGGCGCCGGCCGCTATATCGTGCGCCAGGGCGCGGCGCCGCAGGCGGCCATTCGTACCGGCGTGCCGGCAGCCGCACCGTTGCCATCGCTGCCGGCCGTGACCGTCAGCGGCGAGCGCGAAACCGCTCTCGGCCACGTGGACGGCTACGTGGCCCGCCGCAGCGCCACCGCCACCAAGACCGACAGCCGCCTGATCGACAATCCGCAATCGGTATCGGTGGTGACGGCCGACGAACTGGCCGACCGCAAGGTGGAAACGCTGGACGAGGCGCTGCGCTACACCGCCGGCGTGACGCCGAACATGAAGCCATGGGCGGTCGATGAATTTTCGATGTTGCGCGGCTTCGAGCTGGGCACGGCCGGCATCTTTCGCGACGGCCTGCTGACCTCGGGCCGCGCCTACGCCGCACCGATCGAACCATATGGCCTGGAACGCCTGGAAGTACTGCGCGGCCCGGCCTCGGTGCTGTACGGCCAGTCGCCGCCGGGCGGCATGATCAACGCCGTGTCCAAGCAGCCGTCGGCCAGCGCGATGCGCGAGATGGGCATCGAATACGGCACCTACGACCGCAAGCAGGTCAAGGCCGACCTGGGCGGCGCCATCGACGATCAGGGCGCCTGGCTCTGGCGCGTGACCATGCTGGCGCGCGAAGCGGGCACCCGCCTCGACCTCGACCGCGACGACCGCGTGTTCTTCGCCCCGGCACTGACCTGGCAGCCGGACGCCAACACGCGCCTGACCTTGCTGGGCCAGTACCAGAAAGACGACCAGGCTTATGCCTGGCCCAACCAGCTGCAAAATCCGGGGCCACGCGGCCAGGCCGCGCCCAGCGTCAACCTGGGCGGGCGCGACAACCGCTGGAAGCGCGAGAATGTCGCACTCGGCTACGAATTCGAGCATCGCTTCAACGACATCTGGAGCGTGCAGCAGAATGTGCGCTACACCAAGCTGGATCGCCACGAAACCAACGTCTTCCCGCGCGTGCTGCAAGCCAACGGCACCATGACGCGCCTGTTCTACCCGCGCAGCTCGCACTGGCGCGGCCTGCAGGCCGATACGCGCGCGCAGGCAGCCTTCCGCACCGGCGCCCTCGCGCATAATGTGCTCGTCGGGGTCGATTACGCCGACAACAAGACCGTCGACCGCTTCCCGTACGCGATCTCGCCCATGCCGGCCATGGACCTGTACAACCCGGTCTATGGCGACCGCCAGGCGCCGGTGGCCTCAGCCAACCCGCGCAACGAACGCTACCCGCTCAAGCAGGTCGGCCTGTATGTGCAGGACCAGGTGAAATGGGACCAGTGGGTGGTGACGGCCGGCCTGCGCCGCGACCGCGCCGACAACTCGAACACCCGGGAACTGCCACGGGCAGGCACGGCCAGCCAGACCTACGACCAGTCGGCCAGCAAGACCACCGGCCGCGTGGGCGCGGTGTACCTGATGCCGTCGGGCTGGGCGCCGTACGTCAGCTGGTCAACCTCGTTCTCGCCCGAGATCGGCCGCGACATCAACAACAATCTGCTCAAGCCTTCGACCGGCCGCCAGCTGGAAGCAGGCCTGCGCTACCAGCCGGACCAGGGCAATGTCAGCTACACGGCGTCGGTGTTCAACCTGGTGCGCAAGAACGTTACCACCGCCGCCGCGCAAGACCCGGATGCGCTGGTGCAAAGCGGCGAAGTGCGCTCGCGCGGGCTGGAACTGGAAGCGCGCGCCGACCTGGCGCGCAACCTGAGCGTGGTGGCACAGTACACCTACCTGGATACCGACATCACCGAGAGCAACAACGGCGACCGCGGCCTGCCGCAGCAAGGCGCGGTCAAGCACAGCGCCTCGGTATGGACGCGGTACCAGCACAAGCTGAACGATACCTGGCTGGCCAATGCCGGCCTGGGCCTGCGCTACTACGGCAAGGCGCGCTCGTCGCTCGACTACGGCAACGTCAATCTGACCAATCCGTCGTTCGGCATGCTGGACCTGGCGTTCGGGCTCGAGAAAAAGTCATGGCGCTATGCGCTCAACTTCAACAATGTGCTCGACAAGCAGGTACTGCTCGATTGCGACGGCACCTTCTGCTACCGCAGCGCCGAGCGTACCGTCAACGTGAGCGCCAGCTACCGCTTCTGATGGAAACCAGGGCGCCCGGCCTGCGCCAGCACATGGCCGGCCTGCACGCGTGGGCCGGCGTGCTGGCCGGCTGGCTGCTGTACGCGATTTTCGTTACCGGCGGCATCAGCTACTTCCGCGAAGAGCTGACCCAGTGGCTGCGGCCGGAACTGCCGGCGCGCCCAACCGTGCTCGACCAGGCGGCGGCAGCGCAGCGCGCGCTGGCCACGCTGTCGCAACTGGCGGCCGGCGCCGACCGCTGGCAGATCGACCTGCCCGGCCCGCGCCACAACGTGATCGACGCCTCGTGGGAAAGCGGTGACCACCGTAAACGGGCGCTGCTGTCCGCGGCCGACGGCGCCGTGCTCCATCCACGCGCAACGCACGGCGGCGAATTCTTTTATTACTTCCATTTTTCCCTGCACTACCTGCCCGGCACGCTCGGGCGCTGGATCGTCGGCCTGTGCGCGATGATGGCGCTGGTGGTGCTGATCAGCGGCGTGATCGTGCACCGGCGCATCTTCAGCGATTTTTTCACCTTCCGCCCCGGCAAGGGCCAGCGCTCGTGGCTTGACGCCCACAACATCAGCTCGGTGCTGGGCTTGCCGTTTTACCTGATGATCGTGTATACCGGTCTGGTGACGCTGATGCTGACCTATATGCCGTGGGGCGCGGTGGCGGCATTCGGCCAGCAGCAGGCGCGGCCGGCGATGGCGCAGGCGATGCAGGCGCGATTCGAAACGCCGAAACGCACTGGCGTGATGGTGCCGCCCGCTCCCCTTGCACCATTGATGGCGCAGGCCACTGCGCGCTGGGGCGACGGCAGCATCGGCCGCGTGATCATGACTCATCCCGGCGATGCGGCGTCGCGCGTGGCGATCGTGCGCGGCGATGGCGGCCGGATCTCGGTCGCGCCGGCGTATGTGCTGTTCGATGGCGCGAGCGGCGCCTTGCTCGACGAGCGCGCACACAGCGGGCCGGCGCTCACCGCCTGGGGCGCGGCCTACGGCTTGCACCTGGGGCGTTATGCCGATCCGGCGTTGCGCTGGCTGTACTTCGGCAGCAGCATGCTGGGGGCGGCGATGGTAGCGACCGGGCTGGTGCTGTGGACGGTCAAGCGGCGCAGCAAGGCCACGACTTCACTGGCATGGCTGCGCTTTACGCAGGCCGGCAATGCGGCATGCGTGGCGGGGTTACCGGTGGCAGTGGCCGTTTTCCTGTTAAGCAATAGGCTGTTGCCGCTCGGGTTGGCCAACCGCGAGCAGTGGGAGGTGCACGGTTTTTTCCTGTGCTGGGGCGCCACAGCCGTGTATTCGGGGTGGCGCGGCGGCGCGGCGGCCTGGCGCGGGCTATGGTGGCTGGGGGCAATGCTGTGGGTGGCGCTGCCTTTGCTTGATGCGAGTCTGCCTGGCCTGCCTTCGAGCGCACTGTTTGTCAGCTTCGACACCGCGTTTGTCGCGGTTGGATTGCTGTGCTTGCAACTGGGATGGCGCACTGGCGCTACAACGCGGTAGCGCCTGTATCGGTGCAGTCGCGATCAGCTCCCGCTCCCCGCCGGAATGGCCTTCCGGCAAGAAACAGCTGAGAAGCAGCCGAGAAACAGCATTAGTGGCACCTGGCACCGAATGCGCCGTGGCGTGGCGCCATGTTCATCACATGTGCGCCGGTTTTGCCAGACACATTCCAGCCGCCCTCGCGCTCGAAATCGTCGAGCTGAGCGTCCAGCGGTCCCGGTGGCGCGTCGCCGGCGTGCAGCCAGTGGTGCAAGATACTGAAATACATCTTGCCGATCAGGCGGTCGTCGTGCGCGGCCATCGGACCGACCATGCCGGCGCCGGCCTGGAACGGTGCAAACCGCAGCCGCACGGCGCTGTCGTCATGGTTGCCGCCATTGGCCGACAGGTGTACCTCGCCGCCGGTATCGATCCACAATACGTGCGCGCCAGCAAGGTCATCCGCTTCGGCAATCAGGCGGCGCAGTTCGCCGATGGTGGTTGGTGTGGTCAGGTTCATGTCGGTACTCCTTGTAGATGATCTCTCACATGCAGGGAGATTGTGCGCCTGCCCGAGGCCGGTTTGCGTAGGACGGACGCGTAGTGGCAAGTAGGATTGGGGCAAGCAGCCATGTCGTCCATTGCCATCAGACGTCCACATACATTTAAAACTTGCACAATTAAAATGGCTCTGAGACAGTATCAGCGTATCCTGCCAACTGCGTCCAAACCGGTCACTGCAATGACATCGATGCCCAGCATATTCATGCGTCCGCGCCGCCGACATGCCAGGGGATGGTTATGGGCCGTGTTTTTGGTGCTCTGCCCGCCATGCGCCGCTGAGCAACTGGTGATCGACTATGTCATTTCCAACAGTCCCCAGCGCAGCGCCTGGCTCACCATCATCGACCAGTTTGCCACCGCCAATCCCGACATCGAAGTCATCAACAACGGCTTCCCGCAAGAGCAGTACAAGCGCGATTTCAGCGCCCGGCTCAGGGAGGGCCATGCTGACCTGGCATTCTGGTACGCGGGCGAGCGCCTGCGCGACGCCGCCGGCCACAAGCTGCTGGTGCCGCTCGACGCCGGCATGCTGGCGCTCCTGGCAAGCAAAAAGTTTTTGCCCGGCACGCTCGATGGCACCCGCATCGAAGGCCAGGTGTACGGCTTTCCGCTGTATTACTACGTGTGGGGTTTTATTTACCGCAAGTCGCTGTTCCGGCAACTATGCCTGCAAGCGCCAGCCACCTGGGACGAATTCCTGCAAGTGTGCGCGCGCCTGCAAGCGGCGGGCGTGACGCCGCTGGGCCTGGGCGCACGCAGCGCCTGGCCGGCTGCCGCCTGGTTCGACTACCTGAACCTGCGCCTGAACGGCGCGGCGTTTCATCGCAAGCTGCTGCGCGGCGACATCGCCTTTACCGATGCCCGGGTCAGGCAGGTATTCGATACCTGGGGCGCCCTGCTGCGCCGCGATTACTTCTTTGCCCCTACCATCGACCAGGAGCATGAACGGGTGCTGCCCTATATGTACCGCAACCGCGTGGGCATGATGGTGGCCGGCAGTTTCATCGCGGCCCGCTTTCCCAACGTCATCGCGCCCGACATGGGATTCTTCCCGTTCCCCGTGATGCGCCCCGTCCAGCCAGTCTACGAGGAAGCGCCGCTCGATGTGCTGGTACTGCCGGCGCGCGGCCGCCATCCCAAGGCGCGCAACCGCTTCCTGGCGTTCCTGGCCGAAGGCGACGCACTGCGCCGCATCGCCGAGGCAGACCAGACCCTGGCGCCGCAGGCAGGAGCCACGTCACCGGCCGTGCTGCTGGGCGCGGCCACGGCCGCCGCCTGGCGCCGGGCGGCCGGCCACACCTATTTCTTCGACCGCGACGCCAGGGCCGGCCTGGTGGCGCCTACCTACGACAACCTGCGCCGCTTCCTCGAGCCGCCCCACGATACCGATCAGGCCGTGCGGCGGATCGAGGCGGCGCGCGAGAAACTACGCTAACCGGGACTATTCCGCAAACGTCTGCGCCACCAGGTTGCGCAACCACTGGTTGCCCGCATCCTGGCTGTAGCGCCGGTGCCAGAACAGCCGGGTCTGCAAGGTTGGCAGCGCCAGCGGCGGCCGCACGTACGCGAGCTGAAATGGCGCGGCGGCGCGCTGCGCCAGCTTTTCCGGCACCGTCACCACCAGGTCGGTACTGCCCACGATATAGGGCACGGCCGTAAAGTGCGGCACCTGGAACGTGGCGGCCGCGCGCACGCCGGCCTCTTCCAGCAGCATGTTGATGCGGTCGTACGGGCTTTCGGACGACGCCACCACCAGGTGCTCGGCTGCCAGGAAGCGTTTGAGCGTGGGCGTGCCACGGGCCAGCGCGTGGTCCTGGCGGAACATGGTCACGTATTCCTGCTCGAACAGCCGCCGCTGGTACAGCGATGCCGACACGTCATCGAAAGCGCCGATGGCCAGGTCCACCCTGCCCGCCTCCATCTCGGTCTTGAGGTCGATGGCGCCGGCGCGCACGGTGCTGACCTGGACCTGGGGCGCGCGCCGGCGCAACAGGTCGATCAGCACCGGCATGAAATACACCTCGCCCACGTCGGTCATGGCCAGGCGGAAGTGGCGCGCGCTGGTGGCGGCGTCGAACGCCTGCGGCGGGTTGACCGCATCGGTAATGCTGGCCAGGGCGCCAGCCACCGGATCGGCCAGTTGCCCGGCAAACGGCGTCGGCTGCATGCCCTGCGCGGTGCGCACGAACAGCTCGTCGTCGAACGTGCGCCGCAACCGCGCCAGCGCATTGCTGACCGCCGATTGCGTCAGGTGCAGGCGCCTGGCAGCCAGGGAAATCTGCCGCTCGCGGTACACCTCGTGGAAGACCACCAGCAAGTTGAGGTCGATATTGCGGATGTCGATCATGTCAGGTTCCGGGAAAATGAAGTTCCGGCCACAGGCTACCATTATTTACATTGTAAATAGTCTGTATTCATTCATTTACCTCGTAAAACCCTGTTCGAAGTTTTACAGTGATGGCAAAAACATGACCACGGAGACCGCCATGACTGCCACTTACCAATCCGGCTTCGGCAACGAACTCGCCACCGAAGCCCTGCCCGGCGCGCTGCCTGCGCACCGCAACTCGCCGCAGAATGCCGCCTACGGGCTGTACGCCGAACAGGTGTCGGGCACCGCTTTCACGGCGCCGCGCAGCCACAACCGGCGCTCGTGGCTGTACCGCATCCGCCCGGCCGCCATGCACCAGCCGTTCCAGCGCCGCGACAACGGCCGCATCGTGGCCGACTTCGGCCTCGTCGAGACGCCGCCGAACCAGTTGCGCTGGGATCCGCTGCCGATGCCGGAGCAGCCCAACGACTTCATCGACGGCTGGGTGACGATGGCGGGCAATGGTTCGCCCGCGTCGCAATCGGGCTGCGCAATCCACCTGTACGCCGCCAACCGCGATATGGCTGGCCGCTATTTCTACTCGGCCGACGGCGAACTGCTGATCGTCCCGCAGGAAGGCCGGCTGCTGCTGCGCACCGAGCTGGGCGTGCTTGAGATCGCGCCGCAGGAGATTGCCGTAATCCCGCGCGGCGTCCGCTTCCAGGTGCTGCTGCCGGATGGCGCGGCGCGCGGCTATGTTTGCGAGAATTTCGGCGCCCTGCTGCGCCTGCCCGACTTGGGACCGATCGGTTCGAACGGCCTGGCCAATCCGCGCGACTTCCTGACGCCGTGCGCGCACTACGAGGATATGGAAGGCGACTTCGAGCTGGTGGCCAAGTTCTGCGGCAACCTCTGGCGCGCCGCCATCGGCCATTCGCCGCTCGACGTGGTGGCCTGGCACGGCAACTACGCGCCGTATAAATACGACCTGCGCCACTTCAACACCATCGGCTCGATCAGCCACGACCATCCCGATCCGTCGATTTTCCTGGTGCTGCAGTCGCCAAGCGACACGCCCGGCGTTGACAACCTCGACTTCGTGATCTTCCCGCCGCGCTGGCTGGTGGCCGAGGACACGTTCCGTCCGCCCTGGTTCCACCGCAACGTGGCCAGCGAGTTCATGGGCCTGATCCACGGCCAGTACGACGCCAAGTCCACCGGTTTTCGTCCCGGCGGCGCCAGCCTGCACAACTGCATGAGCGGCCACGGCCCGGACGCGCCGACGTTCGAAAAAGCCAGCGCCAGCGACACCAGCGTGCCGCACAAGGTCGATGACACCATGGCCTTCATGTTCGAGACCCGCCACGTGATCCATCCCACCGCCCAGGCGCTGGCGTCGCCCCAGCTGCAACCCGACTACGCGCAATGCTGGATGGGCATGCGCAAGCGCTTCGATCCAGTGCGCGCCAACTTATAACGCTTCCGCATACACCAGCCGCGCCGACACTTTCAGTTCGACCACGGTACCCTGGCCGGCGGCGCCGCCAATCTCGAGCGCGGCGCCCACGTCCAGTTGCTGCCCCGGAAAAACACCGGTTTCCAGCCCGACGGCGGCGACGTCGTACCCGGGTAAAGTTGCCTTTATCGTACAAGGTCAGGCAAGAGTTTGAATCAGTGAAGGGCGGAATTGGTCGAGACATCGCAGGATATCGACAGCACTCGTTCTGTCGTCGCCTGAAAAATCCACCGACAGTTGTAACCCCGCTCCGTTCGCCTATGCAGGCGCGCGGTCCGTAAAATCCGCCATCGGCAAGATGTAGTCGGGATACCGTTCGCGCAAGCTGTCGAGTTCGGTCAAGGTGCCGGACAGGTGGCGCCGCACCCACTGCTGGGCGCCCGCCGGGTCGCCGGCGGCGATCGCTTGCGCAATGCCGGTGTGTTCTTCCAGCACGGTCTGGGCCTTGCCGTTGACGGGCACGTGCAGCCGCCGCAATCGGTCGAGGTTGCCACTGGCGCCACGGATCATGTGCCACACGCTCATCAACTGGGCCGCGTGGTACATGGTCTTGTGGAATTCCTGGTCGAACAGGATGAAGCCGCCGATATCGTCCGCCTCCAGGCACGCGCGCTGCTTGATCACGGCGCCCATCAACAGTTTGTCGATGCCGGCGCTGCGGGTGCTGGCCAGACCGTGCACGATTTCCAGCTCGACCGATAACCGCAACACGTGGGCCTGGCGCGCCGAGTCGAGGTCGATGGCGCGCACGCGCGTCAGATGCTGCGGAAAAATCTCCACCAGCCCCTCTTTTTCCAGCCGCGACAGCGCGTCGCGCACCGGCATCGGCGACAGGTCGAGCGCTTCGGCCACCTGGGTGCGCGAGAGCGACGTGCCCGGTTCCAGCGCCAGCGTGACGATGGCCTCGCGCAAATGTTCATACACCTGGGAAGCGGCGCTGCGCGAACGGTCGAGGCGGAACGAAGCGGTCAGGCTGTCTAAACTCATTGTGGGACGTCGAAGTTGGTCGTGGAGGCGCCGATTCTAGCATGGCGCCCCGGGCGCAGGCCCCGCGCGGCCCGGCCACCACCGGTGCTGGCATGCAGTGGCGACACAACATTGCATGCTGAAATCTTCAAATTTCGATGGCGTGCGCAGTAAAACATGCGTTACACTCGACTCCGCTACCTAGGATCCTAGCTCAACTTTCGTGGATTAAAACTCATATGCAACAATCGAACACCCCGGTTATTACCGAAATGCAAGTTATCCCCGTCGCCGGCTACGACAGCATGCTGCTGAACCTGTGCGGCGCCCACGCGCCCTGGTTTACGCGCATCCTGGTCTTGCTCAAGGACAGCTCGGGCCACACCGGCATGGGCGAAGTGCCCGGTTCCGCTGGCATCCTGCGTGCGCTGGAAAAAGCTGTCCCGCTCGTTGTCGGTACCGAGGTCGGCCGCTACAACCGCACCCTGAACACCATGCGCCAAGCGATTGCCGGCAAGGACAACCATCAGGTCACCAATGCCGGCGAGCAGGCGGTCATGAAGCAGCCGCACGAAATCAACCTGCGCCTGGAAAACGTGGTGACGGCAGTGGAAGCGGGACTGCTCGACCTGCTGGGCCAGCACCTCGGCGTGCCCGTGTGCGAACTGCTCGGCGCCGGCCAGCAGCGCACCCACGTGCCGATGCTCGCTTACCTGTTCTACATCGGCGACCGCCAGCGCACCGACCTGCCCTACCTGGCTGGCGACGGCCAGTCCGGCTGGTACGGCCTGCGCCACCAGGAAGCGCTGACCCCCGAGGCGATTGCCGACCTGGCCTCGGCCAGCGTGGAGCGCTACGGCTTCCGCGACTTCAAACTGAAGGGCGGCGTGATGCGGCCGGAGGAAGAAGTGGCGGCCGTGGCGGCGATCAAGCAGCGCTTCCCCGACGCCCGCGCCACGCTCGACCCCAACGGCGCCTGGTCGCTGGAGCAAGCGATTGCCGCCTGCCGCGGCCAGGGTCACGTGCTGGCTTACGCGGAAGACCCGTGCGGCCCCGAAAACGGTTACTCGGGCCGCGAGATCATGGCCGAGTTCAAGCGCGCCACCGGCATTGCCACCGCCACCAACATGGTCGCCACCGACTGGCGCCAGATGGCCCATTCGCACCTGCTGGGCGCGGTGGACATTCCGCTGGCCGACCCGCATTTCTGGACCATGCAGGGCTCGGTGCGGCTGGCGCAGCTGTGCCACGAATGGGGCCTGACCTGGGGCTCGCACTCGAACAACCATTTCGACGTGTCGCTGGCGATGTTTACCCACGTAGCTGCCGCCGCCCCCGGGATAATCACGGCGATCGACACCCACTGGATCTGGCAGGAAGGCCAGGAACGCCTGACCGAAGAACCGCTGCAGATCGTCGGCGGCCAGGTGGCGGTGCCGGACCGGCCGGGCCTGGGCATTACGCCCGACATGGAACGCATCCACGCCGCCCACGAACTGTACAAGCGCGTGGCCGGGGGCGCCCGCGACGATGCCGCCGCCATGCGCTACCTGGTGCCGGACTGGACTTACGATCCGAAGCAGCCGAGCTTCAAACGCTGATTTTCATACCGTGGACGCCTTCGGGCGGTGCGGCGTCCACGTCAATGACAAGCACCGACTCACTAAAACTATAAACAACTATAACTAATCTGGAGACGCACATGCATCAGAAAACCCTGGCAGCAGCCGCATGGCTGCTGCTTGCCTCGACCGCGCCGACCGCTTGGAGCCAGTCGAACATCACCGTCTACGGCGTGCTCGACGCCGGCCTGTCCTTCGAAGGCGGCAACAAGGCCGGTTCCATCACCAAGCTTACCGGCGGCATTTCGTCCGGTTCGCGGCTCGGCTTCAAGGGTACGGAAGACCTCGGCGGCGGCAGCACCGCGCTGTTCGTGCTGGAAAGCGGTGTGCAGGCCGACACCGGCGCCTCCGGCCAGGGCGGCGTGCTGTTCGGCCGCCAGGCGTTCGTCGGCATCGGCAACACCGCACTGGGCACGCTCACCTTCGGCCGCCAGTACGCGCCGCACTATTTGGCGGCGGTGATGGCCGATCCGTTCACCAGCGGCACCTCGGCCGACGAAAAAAACCTGATCAACGCCGTGTCGAACGGCGGCCGCCTGGACAACAGCATCAAGTACGCGAGCGCCGTGTTCCACGGCTTTAGCGCCGACCTGGTGTACGCGGCCGGCGAGATCGCCGGCGATACTGCCGCCGCCAGTTCGCGCGGCGCCGGCATCAACTACACCGACGGTCCGCTGGCCGTGCGCCTCACGTACCACGACAAGAGCAACGACACAGCCACCACCCGCCTCGCCAGCGCCCGCAACACGCTGCTGGCCGCCACGTACACCCTGAAAGCGGCCAAGCTGTTCTTCGCATACGGCGTCAACAAGGGCCCGCTCAGCTCCACGCTGCGCAACGCCACCAACCCCTACGGCTACACGGTGGCGCCGGTGGCAACCAGCGTCACCCGCGACAGCACCGACCGCCTGCTGGGCGTCAGCGTGCCGTTCGGCCCGCACACCCTGCTGGCCTCGTGGATCCACAAAGATGACAAGGAAGCGGCCAACCAGGACGCCGACCAATTGGGCCTCGGCTACCGCTACGCGCTGTCGCGCCGTACCGATCTGTATGCGATCTACGCGCGCATGCGCAACAAGAACGGCGCCAGCTATACACTCGGCAATGCGAGCGACGGCGGCACCGGCGACCGCGCCGTCAATCTCGGCATGCGCTTCACCTTTTAACCGGAGATCATCGTGCAACACACCCCCGCCCCTACCGCCCCGGGACACAATCCCCTGCTGGCGCGCGCGATCAGCAAGGTCAAGTGGCGCATCCTGCCGCTGCTGGTCATCATGTTCATCGCCAATTACATCGACCGCGTCAACATCGGCTTCGTCCGGCCGCACCTCAGCGCCGATCTCGGCATCGATCCGGCCACGTTCGGCTTCGGCGCCGGCCTGTTCTTCATCGGCTATGCGCTGTTCGAAGTGCCGTCCAATATGATGCTGCAAAAAGTGGGCGCCAAGGCGTGGCTCACGCGCATCATGTTTACCTGGGGCCTGGCGGCGGCCGCCATGGCGTTCGTCCAGGGTGCGCACTCGTTTTATGCGCTGCGCTTCCTGCTCGGTGTGGCCGAAGCGGGCTTCTTCCCCGGCGTGGTGTATTACTTCACGCGCTGGATGCCACGCGCCGAACGCGGCAAGGCGATGGCGGTGTTCCTCAGCGGTTCGGCAGCGGCATCGGTGCTGTCCGGCCCGATCACGGGCGGGCTGCTGCAAATCGAGGGCATGGGCCTGCACGGCTGGCAGTGGATGTTCCTGATCGAAGGCGGCTTCTCGATGGTGCTGTGCGTGGCCGTATGGTTCCTGCTCGATAACGAGCCGCGCGACGCCCGGTGGCTGACCGACGCGGAGCGCGACGCACTGACCGGCGCGATTGCGGCCGAACAGAAGGAACGCGAAGCGGCGCTGGGCACGCAAGGCAAGCACAGCATGCTGGGCCTGCTGCGCGATCCGCAAATCATTTTGTTCTGCACGATTTACTTCATGATCGCGCTGACCATTTACGGCGCCACGTTCTGGCTGCCCACCATCATCAAGAAGATGGGACATTTCACCGAATTCGAAGTGGGCCTGTTCAACTCGATTCCATGGCTGATTTCCATCGTGGCGATGTACATCTTTGCAGCGCTGGCGCAGCGTTTCAAGCACCAGCAGGGCTGGACCGCCGCCGCGTTTGCCGTGGCCGGGATCGGCATGTTTGCGTCGGCCTCCACTGGCAACAATGTGTATGGCTTCGTGGCGATCTGCTTTGCCGCGATCGGTTTCAAGGCGGCGTCCTCGCTGTTCTGGCCGATTCCGCAGTCGTACCTCGACGTGCGGATTGCCGCAGCCGTGATCGCGCTGATCAACTCGATCGGCAACCTCGGCGGCTTCGTCGCGCCGGCCGCGTTCGGCATGCTCGAACAGCGCACCGGTTCGATCCAGGGCGGCTTGTACGGCCTGGCATGCGCGTCGCTGCTGGGCGCCATCGCGGTGCTGTTTGCCCGCAGCCGGCCCAAGGTGGACGGGGCGGGTCAGCTGGCGGCCAAGGCCGGCTGACCGGACGCGAGCACGGTGACCAGCGCGTCGCTGCGGAGCCAGGCGGACATGTCGCCGCGCGCGATGCGAACGAAGTGTGCGGCGATGCCCTCGGGGGTCAGGATGAAGTCGATGCAGCCGGTGGCGATAGCGCTTTCCGGCATGTCGGGTTGTCTGGCCGTGCTCAGTTGCTGGGCATCCGCGATGCCGCCCGCATCGCGGATGCCGCACAGCGCATCGGCGCCGTCGTCGTCGTAGCCGGACACGATCACCGCCACGATCTGGCCATCCCAGCTACGCGCCACCGACTTCAGGAACACTGTAATGACCTCGGGCCAGCCGCGCGGCTTGGAGACAGGCGCCAGCCGGAAGCTGGCTGCGTCGATGTGGAGGTCGCGGTTGGACGGAATGACAAACACGCGATCGGGCACCACCGCCATGCCGTTCTCGATCAGCTCGACCGGCATGGGTGCGATATGCGCGAGCGCGTGGCGCAGCATGGTGGGCGCCATGGTGATGCGATTGACGATCACGATCGCCAAGCCCATGTCGGCAGGCAGATGCCGCAGCAGGCGCATATAGGCGTCCAAGCCGCCTGCCGGGCCGCCCACGCATACGGTGGGGAAATTGCTATTTACCGCAGAGCGTTGCTGCATTGCTTACTCCATTGTCTGTAGGCGTCACTGGCAACGCTGCGCGCAGCGCCGCCTCGGTGACCGGCCGCTGGCGCTCGGACAGCGCGGTGGGCAGCATCACCGAGACGAAGTCCCTGACCGCCGCGTCTGCCAGGCAGGACAGCAACGCCTTGCCGTTCGACATAGCGTACGCCGGATGGATCGCACCCACCGACGGCATTGCGCGCTCGGCCAGGCCGGTGGCCTGGGCCAGCTTGGTCGGCGCTACGACCGGCCACCGCAGCTGGCGTGAATGAAGGCCCGATCTATTTAAAACGGGTTGATGAACCGATGGGAGTGGACAGCTATGAAGCGGACACGGGTCGATGCGTAGCTAGCGCGGCCGTTGCCAGTATCTTCGTTATGAACAAAAAAAGCCGTCACCTACCCGACTTCGAACTGGTGGCCAAGTTCTACGGCAACCTCTGGCGGGCCGCCATCGGCCATTCGCCGCTACGCACCGTACAAATACGACCTGCGCCACTTCAACACCATCGGCTCGATCAGCCACGACCATCCCGATCCGTCGATTTTCCTGGTGCTGCAGTCGCCAAGCGACACGCCCGGCGTCGATAACCTTGACTTCGTGATTTTCCCGCCGCGCTGGCTGGTGGCCGAGGACACGTTCCGTCCGTCGTGGTTCCACCGCAACGTGGCCAGCGACATCATGGGCCTGATCCACGGCCAGTATGACGCCAAGGCCACCGGCTTTCGTCCCGGCGGCGCCAGCCTGCACAACTGCATGAGCGGCCACGGTCCGGACGCGCCGACGTTCGAAAAAGCCAGCACCAGCGACACCAGCGCGCCCCACAAGATCGATAACACCATGGCCTTCATGTTCGAGACGCGCCACGTGATCCACCCCACTGCCCAGGCGCTGGCGTCGCCCCAGCTGCAGCCCGACTATGCGCAATGCTGGATGGACATGCGCAAGCGCTTCGATCCGGTGCGGGCCGGCTTATAGCGCTTCCGCATGCACCCGCCGCGCCGGCACTTTCAGCGCGGCCATGGTACCCTGGCCGGGAGCGTTGCCGATACCGAGCACAGCGCCCACCCGGCGCGCCCGCTCGCGCATGCCCACCAGGCCAAAGTGGCGGTCCTTCAGACGCAGCCGGACTTGCTTGTCGTCCGTGCCGCGACCGTTGTCGGCCACGGTCAGCACCAGGGCGTCGCTGCCGCAGGCGATGCACGTTCAGCAAGCCTTTCGGGCTGAAGCTGACCGGCAGATCGCCATTGTCGTGCGCTTGCATCGCCAGCACCGGGTTCGGCCTGAGCGGACAGCGCTCGTGCCGTCGTATCCACTGCCGGGCGTCGGTAGGGTTACCGGCAGCGATCGCTCGTGCGATGTTGGTATGTTCGTCCAGCACGGTCCGGAACTTGCAGTTGACGGAGATATGCGGCGGCCACGACCGGTCGAGGTTGCCGCTGGCGATGCGGATCTGCGCCACACGCTCATCATCCGGGCGGCGTGGTACGCGGTGTTGTGTGCCAGTCGTGCCGTGCAACGCATCAAGGTTTTAAAAGCTCTCGACCGGCGACAATTCGATACTGGCGTGGCACAGCCATTTTCGCATTACGTCACCATTGCGATAGATCCCGTAAGCAAATGCCGACCGGATGCTGGTGCGCGGCACGGTAGCGGCACTGCGCTTGCCGTCGTGGCCGGCAAGTCCCACCCGCACAGCAGTCACCTGCGCTGCCGGCCCGGTCGTGGTGATCACGACGGCGGCGCCATCAACCGTGATTGCCGCAATCGCGCCGCCTACCACGTCGATGCCGAGCCACGGCGGTGGCGCGGCAGCATCGATGTGCTCCACCGCTGCCGCTTCGCTCAGGTCCAGCACGATGCGGCGAGGTCCTGCCAGCGTGGCGCGCAGTACGCGCAGCGGGTCCCAGCGGCCGTCGCGCAGCAGGGCCTGGTATGCGACGGCGTACAGTTCGCCCCGCATGTCGTGTCCCGTGGTGGTGTGGTGCAGAAAATCGTGGGCGAACGGGAAATTATAGGTCGGTCCCAGGCAAAAAAAGGCGCCGCGCTGCGCCAGGCTGTTCCCGTGCTGGTCCAGGATGGCGAGTACACCGGCAGTCTCGCGCGTGGAGAAGCTCGACGGCTGCACTGTCAGCAGCCACACCGGTACGCGCTGGCCGGTAACCGCCTTGACGGTGACTTCGATTGCGGCGCGCACCTGTTCCTGCAAGGCGCCCAGTTGCCGGTTACGGGCGTCCGATTCGCCCTGGGCCATGATGACAACGCGTACCTCGTAACGCTTGTGTTCATGCTCGAGCGCGGCGGTGACGGCCGTGACCGCTCGCTGCAGGTTGCGAAACCCGAAATATTGCGCAGCGGCGTCCGGCAGCAGATTGCGGATCGCCTGGCCGCCTTCGGCAGCGTTGAACAGTACGATCTCGCGGCCCGGCTGACCGGGCGGCTGCGCAGCGCCATCGACCAGGCGCAGCACCATGCTTTCGCCTGCCGTGGTGCCATGGGTGGCGCTGCCCATGGCGCCGCGCAGCGGCGCCAGCCCGCTGATGGCGTCGGCCGCGAACGACCGGCCGCCCACCGTGGCCTGGCCCAGCCACACGTTGGCGGACGCGGTCTGCGGCATGCGCAGTCCCGCCGGATAGTCCGGGTGCAGCACCGCAGCAGCCTTCATGGCCTGCGCTTCCCCATTGGACTGGCCGTATTCGATTACGCCCAGCACGACCGGACGCTCGTGCTGCCTGCGCGCCAGCGGGGTGCAACCGGCGGCCAGGGCCGAGGCTACCGCTACGACAAACGTTCGGCGCCGCACCGGCCGATCGGCCGGATGCTGTTCGGCGGGGTCAAGGCCGTCCTCTGTCCGCACCGTCATGGCGTCACCTCGGCGCCCGCCCACGCGATCACGCCGGGCGTACCCGGCGGCGCTTCCGCCTGCAACTCGAGCTGGCGGACACCGCGCACGTCCACGTCGATATCGGCGCGGGCGCCTGCCTGCCGGAACAGCGGCTTGCCGTCGCCATACACTTGCCAGGTGACGCTGCGCGGCGCGGCGCGGCGCGGCGCCCAGCGTGGCCACATCCATCACGCCGGCCTGCGCCCGGAAGCGCCCGAACTCCGCGTCCAGCCTTACCTGCAGCCGCGAGTTGACCAGGGCGCCGATGCCATGGTTCACCGGCTGGCCATCGACGACCAGCGGCGCGCCCGACGGCGCCGCGTTGGCCTGTACCGGCACCCACTGCGCGCGCAAGGCCATCGGCAGCGCGGCGCTGCCATCGTCCAGGATGCGCAGGCGGGCCGGCAGTTCGGTCACGTAGGCGCCGCCAGCCACGCGCGGACGCCCTTCCACCACCAGCAGCACGGTTTCGCGCGGCGCCAGCCCGGTGACGATGCGCTGGCCGTCCAGCGCGAGCACGCGGCCGGTCCACGCGTTGCGCACCGTGAGCGGCGCCGTGGGATCGAGGTTCAGCTGCGCCACCGAGATCGCCGCACTGCGCGGCTGATCGCCACGGTTGATCAGCGCCACCGCCTTGCGGCCCGGTTGCGCCAGGGTCTTGACGATGACTTGCGTGTCTCCATTGCGCGCCGCCGTCACGCCCTGGTGGCCCGCCGGATCCTGGTTGATGGCGATGACGTCGCGGTTGCCCATGATGTCGAGGATCGTCTGCGGCACCCGGGGCAGGTCCGCGCCCAGTATCAGCGGGGCGTTGATGATCGCCCACATCGACAGGTGGGCGCGGGCGGCGACCAGGTGCGCGCCATCGAACTCGCCGATGCCCACCTTGAGCATGTCCGGGTCGTTCCAGCGACCGGGGCCGGCATACAGCGGGCGGATGGCGGCGCTGTCGAAGTTATGCAGCATCGAACTCCATGTGCCGCGGATATCGGCGCTGGTGCGCCACATGTTGCCGTACTTGCCTGCCCAGTCGGCCACGCGCGCTTCGCCCCACGCGCAGATCGACAGCACGTAGTCGCCCTGCGGGCGCACCTTGGCCAGTTGCTGCGCTAGGTCCGCGTACAGCGCCTCCACCTGGTCGGACGCCGCCTCCTCCGGGCGGCCACGTACGATGTAGGGGCCCAGCGGGCGGTACGTGCCGTCGCGCACGTGCCGCTGGCCGGCCGCGTAGTCCGCCAGGCCGCAGGCATCGACCTTGACGTAATCGAAATTCCATTCGCCGAACAGCAATTGCATGTCCTGTGCGCCGTAGCCGTAGGTGCCCACCTCGCGCTCGGCCCGGGTGCCCACCGGCAGGTTGGGAGATTAGACGTCCCAGGCCTGCGAACAGGCGTTGCGGCCGATCTCGGTATAGATCCCGGCTTTCAGGCCCATGCCGTGCAGGCGGTCGACGAACGGGCGCAGCGTGGTATTGCCGTTGCCGGCAGTCGCGCTGGGGAACATGCTGGTGCGCACTTCGATGCGCCCGTCCGCGCGGCGCTTGAGCCACCAGCCATCGTCGAGATTGACATAGCGGTAGCCGGCATCAGCCAGGCCGGACTGCCTGAGCTTTTCCGCCACCGCCAAAATTTTCGCCTCGGTGACCTCGGTACGGAATGCATTCCAGGGATTCCAGCCCATCGGCGGCGTCAGCGCCACCGTGGGCCCTGCAGCCAGCGCCAGCAAGGGCAGACCCGCCATGGCCAGCAAGGCCAGGGCGAACCGTTGCCGCGCACGGGCGGGCGTTTGATCGGGTATGTTCATGTGTCTGCCGGTGACCGGTAATGATTGGAGTGCTAGAAAGCACTAATATATTAGTTCCCGCACATTAGCGAATCGGGCGCGGGATTTTAAGCGCCAACGAGTCGCGTCGATGATTATTCGGCTGCGCGGCATGCATGTGCCGCCAGGGCCCGCTCATGCTCGGCGCCAACCCGCTGTATGTCGTGAGCCGGCTGGGCCACGCTGATACGACACTGGTCATGCGTACCTATGGCAAATGGGTGCACGCCGGGCTGGAGGATGACAAGCGCCAGCGCCTGCTCCAGCTATATCAGCAAAGCAATGAAAAACGCGTGGATGAGTTCCCCAGATCTGACGAGAATTAGGGCGAAAAAAAACCGGCCTCGGCCGGTTTTTTCATAGGGCAGCGAATTTCGCATTGCCCAAATTTGTAACAGAGCTCGCCTGCGCGATGCAACCCGTTGAAATTAAAGGATATTCTTGGTGGGAAGTGCAAGTTTCGAACTTGCGACCCCTGCAGTGTGAATGCCATTGCCGCCACCAAAATGCAGTGCTCTCATAGGGAGAGTTCTTTGGTGGGGGCCAAGAAAGTCCATTGAATTGCACCGGATTACACTGGGATTTACACAGGCTTTTGGGACTACCGCTGCGGCTTTGGCGCCAGCGAGCGAATGAATGCAACCTGCTCTGGGGTCTTAATGTCGAACTCGATCAGCCAACCCTGGCGCAGCAGCCGCGCCGGTGCGTCGCCGTAGGCGTCGTAGTGCTGGAACCCGGACAACTGGAATCGCTCCTCGCTCATCCATTCCAGGTCGCAGTCGAGCAGCGTGCCGACGTGTCGGCTGGCATTGGTGAATTCTGCCCGCATAGCGTGGCGGCCAATGCGCTCGTCCACGGCGCCGCCAACCGTCAGCTTGCCCTCGCTGACATAGGACGGTCGATCCATGAGCTGGCGACGCGGTAGCACTAGGCCGCGATCGTAAATGCCGCGCATCCTGTACCCCACCGCGTGGAGCGGCTCATCCAGCTTGCACATCCAAGACTGGGCCGCGTGGACCGGCCCGCGCTCGCTGGCAGTAACGTCCACGCCGTGCAGCACGAACTCGAATCCTTTCAGCCACAGCAGCTGCACGCTGGCCAGCTCGGCCACGATGATCTTCGTGCCGGGCGCGTAGAGGCGCGCGACCTTCGACGGCCGGCGCTTGCCCTGGTCCGTGACCTCGACCACCAGCAGTTCGAACGGCGCCGGCTCGACGCCCACCCGGACCGGCTCGGGCAGGTATGCACCGCCCTCGCGCCGGCGCAAGATCCAAGCCCTCATCTCCCCCTCCATAAATACTGTATATAAATACAGTATAACAAATAGGTGTTCCGACGTTTAAACCTCCAAATGTTGATCGAAAACTGGTACCTTCGTGTGGGTTGAAGAGGGTGTAAGTTTGGCAAGTTAAGAACAGGCTAAACCTTCTTCGAAGTTCGTCATCCTCACAGGCGGTAAGGCGGCAAGAATCGGAATAATCGAACCGCTTCAGACACGTTTGAGTAGAGGGAGAAATGCAGGTGCATGATACATATCGAATATTCAGAAATGAAAAAAAATTCAAAATCACTTAGGGCGGACATGAACAATAACTTAAAAAACAAACGAACATCTATTCCTGATGCAGTGAAACATGCATTGCGCGAAGAAGTGGGTTTCGGATGCCCTGTCGAGGGATGTGGCATTCCCTTTTTAGAGTACCATCATTTTGATCCGCCGGTTAATATTCGCGCACATAATGAACCATCTGGCATGATTGCCTTGTGCGCGGTTCATCATGCAAAAGCTGATGGCGGAAATTACACCAATGAGCAACTACACGCACTAAAAGCGAATAGGGTAAATTCAGAAAAGGTAAAAGGTGATCTCGAATGGCTCCGCAACAAACTACTCGCGGTTGTAGGAGGAAATGTTTTTTATGAAACCTATAGGATTTTAGTTATTGATGAATATGATGTCATTGCTTTCAATCGTGACGAATTAGGTTATTTGCGGTTAACAGTAAATCTACTAAGTTTACTCCCAGAAGAAAGATTAGTTATTAAATCTCACTCATGGGAAAATATTGGCAATCCGATCGACCTTCGTTGCCCGCCGCAAGGAAAGGAACTGGAAATAAAATATGCGAACGGAGATTATTTGCATTTAAGATTTTTGGTCATAAAAAATTTAGCGGAGGCAGAGAAAAGATACAAAAAAAATATGGTTGAAAAATATCGCGATGATTTTCCCATGACTGCGATAGAAATAAATATGGCCATCGGAGGAACCAATGTCCAACTCACGCCGACTGGATCAACAATAGGTAAAATGAGAATTTCTGATAGCGTTCTGAGCAGTCCAGGGATTGGGATTTATTGCTCAGAAACCGGCATGGAATGGAGACAAAATGAAATTGGTATCGCAACTTGAACCGGAAATAATAAGGCGAATGTTTCTGCTCGAATTTAAGTTTTAATAAGTATAATATTCAAAGAAATTACAAGAAAATGAAGGGTGCAGCGCTCAGGCCTTGAGCGACCTTGCCAAAACTTGATAACGTCTGGCTGGTTGCAAAGGCCGATGGTTTGCTGAGGTCCGAATAGGTTTGAGCTTAGGCGCAAATTTCGAAGGGGTGGCGCTCACTGCTTGGCTCGGCATCGAACAGCTATGCTATATGGGCACGCTGCAGTGCCGGAAGGCCGTTGCCATACGCCCCACCCGATCCATTGAAGAAATTATTCTTGGTTAATTATGGATAGCATAAAGCAAGCAATTAATGATTATCAAAACACTCTCTGCAAGCAGATAGATATCATCGCTTTGCGGGAGCGCAATCCCATTGCACATAAATGGAAAGTGACTTATTACGTCTTATGCAATAGGGAAACCGTGGCATGGCGATTCGTTGATCTTCTGGAGCAGTCTTGGTTTTTACATTCTCAACACAAACCGATGGGGGCAAGAATATTACTTCGCAGTGCAATTGAAACAATTTCCCTACTCATATATCAAGATAAATTGATCGGCGACGTAACCACAAGAAAACTTAGCTTTCTCCAGTTCGAGGAGAAGGTGCTTGCACTGATGCATGGCTCCAAGAACGAATCCACAGCGTGGGTAGCCATTAATATCGTCACAGTGTTAAAGCACTGCGAAAAGCGATACAAGGGAATTGAAAAAATATATAACTGGTTGTCGGAAAGCGCCCATCCGAACTACGAAGGCATGAGATTATCATATTCTGACACAGACCCGAAAACGATGATCACGTCGTTCAACAATAAAACACGTGAACTATATTCAGGAATGCAGATTGAAGGGACGATTCTGTCGATGAGTATGTTCGAAAACGAGTACGAGCATTCAGAGGATTTGTTTTTAAAGCTCGAAGTATGGCTGGAGGAAAATGAAAGCGAGCTTGAACAGCACCGCGCCCCCTGCTGAGGAAGGATTTCATTTCCTATAAACAACCAGCGACTACTGCTTCAAGCAATTCCAGGTATTTTCGCCCGGATGTCCAGTCTCGCGCCAGCGCCAGAACCTTCTCACCAGCCGACGAGTCAAGTGCCAGCTTGTCGAATTCGTAGTCCGGCCGCGCCGGCACGTCCTTCACGCACGGCGTGTGCAACGGCACGTAGACGGTTTGCGTGACCGGCGGCGCGCTGCCGCAGCCCGACAGGAGCAGCGTACCCAAGATGATTGCGATTTTCATTTGACGTCCTTCAGTAGCTGATCGACAAACGGCATGGCCTCGTCGCAGGTGGTGGCGCGCACTCCAGCCAGTTTGGCCTGCGCGGCGTCGTACCGCCGGGCGGCGGCCACTGCCGCTGCTCGAGCAGCCGCGCCGCGCGCTTGGGCCTGGGCGGTGGCGCGCTGCATCGATTCCACCGCCTCGTTTTGGACGCCGATCGAGGCGCGCAGCGCGGCGCTGGCGCCCTGCTCCGTCACCAGCTTGGCCAGCGCCTGGTCGCGCGCGGCGGCCGCCAGCCACCAGCCCATACCGGCGCCGGTGATCACTACCAGCAGCAGGATGGCCAGCACCACCGCCGCGATTTTCCATATGCCGGCGACGACGGCGCCACCGGCCAGGCTAAATGCATCCATGGTCAACTCCAATCAGGTAGAGGAACGGTCTGGCCGGCCAGCGCGTGCGTGCAATCGCTGAGGAACTGGATCTGGCCGTCGGTGACGAACGAATGGCACACGCCGCACTTGAACGGCGACTTGCGGCAGGTGCGGGCCTCGTAGTTGCACCAACACTCCTGTTTGTCGCCGTCCATGTGGTGCCCGTTGCGTGCCAGTACCGACGGCGTGAATGTCGGCCGCACCGGGTCGCCGTTGTAGCCCCAGATAGGCCGCTGGTGGCCGTCGGCGGCAGGGCCGACCGGCAGCACGTGCACCTCGCCGCAACCGGGGCAATCGAACGCCACCTGGTTGTCGCTCATCGGCGCGGCCTTGATGCCGGCGCTCATGTCGTCCCCGTCAGGCACAGGCTGCGCTCAGCGGCGCGGCGCTTGGTCAGCCCCGGCAAAGCCACCATGGCGCCCAGCACGCGCGCCTTGTCCCAGCGCGGCAGCTGGTTGCACGCGCCGACCAGGTCGCCGGCGTACAGCATGCGCGCGGCCGTCGAGCTGGCGCGGCTGCAAACCAGCGTCGGGCCCAGATTGAATACCGCGTCGGCGAAGGCAGCCAGCACCGGTACCGGCAGGCCTGGCACGCAGCGCTCGACTGTGGCCACCGCCTTCTGCATGTCGGCCGTCAGCAGCGCGCGGCATTCGTCCATCGAGTACAGGCGCTTCGCCACCACGTCGGCGCCGGTGTGTCCGTAGCACACGGTCAGGATGCCGGGCGGGTCGTAGTAGGCGATCTGACGGATGCCCTCGGCAGGTACGGCGATGATCGTGGCCAGCACCGCAGCGGCCGCTGCACGTTGTTTAGGCGTTGCCATTGGCGCCTCCCGACAGTTCACGCTGCGCCACCAGGCGCGCCACGGCGGCGGACAGCGACACGGCCGAGGCGATTCCTGCGAACACGCCGTTCGGGATGCCGGCCGGCTGCACATACTGGACGCCCACCTCCAGGCCGCCGAGGATGGCGGCCAGGATGCTGAATTTCATCGACCAGGCGCGCGTAAGCACCGCCCGCCAGTCTTCGATCAGTTCGAGTTTTTTCATTTGAGTTTCCACAGTCCATAAATTGAAGCGGCCAGAGCCGCCATTACCGTCAGCCACTTGGCTGGCCGTTCGAGCCAGCCCAGCACCCGGACCCCGCCCTTCATCGTGTTCATCGCGTCGGCCATCTCGCGCAGCGCCGGAACGTCCAGCTGGTCGATCAGACCCTTGATGGCGCCAAGCACGTCCAGCGTCTCTTGTGCGCGCGCGTCCAGGCGATTAATCGTTGCTACAGCCGCTGCCAACTCTTCCTCCAGCGCTTTGATTCGATGCTGGTTGTCCGCGTGGCGCGCGTCTTCTACTGCCTCATCTGCTGGCATGTTTCCCCTTTCGTGGGACGTAAAAAAACCCGCCGGAGCGGGTTGTGATGGTATGGGTGGTGCCTATGCGACCTTGACGATGATCCGCGCTCGGCCGTCGTCCTCAATAGCGATCACGCGGCCGAGGGCGCGCATATATTGGCGAAGGGTGATATCGGCCTCGTCGATGGCCAGGCCGCCGATGCCGTCGCCATCCTGCACCGGCACGATGAACTGGCCGGGCGCGGCCCCCTGCAGGTTGACCGGAACCTGGCCGGCGAACGCGATGCGGTCCACCTGCCGGCGCGCCTGCTCGAGCTCAGCGTCGAAAACCTGCTGGCCCACCTGCGCGGCGGCCAGCGCATCGACCCACTGTTCGTCGGTATCGCCGTCCTGGCGCACTGGCGCGATCGGGCGCGGCCCGAGGTGAGCCGCCCAGGTATCGCCGCCCACCATGCACGGATTGGTCGATTTGACGGCGAACGAGATCGCCAGATCCCATTTATCGGTGAGGCGGCCGTCGGCGTCGATGCCGATAATCTGCCCGGGCACGATGGTGCCGCACAGGAGCCCCTTGATCAGGTACTCGGCGTAGTCGGCGCCATTGCCGTTGAACGTGCCCTTCGACGTGACGCCTCGCCCCGTAGGGCCATTACGCGAGATGTTGAGGCATGTAGGCAGCCCGTTGCCCAGCCCACCGTCCCCGTGGAAAAACGATCCCACGTTTGCCAGGGCGAGAACCTCTGCTCCCTCTATCGAACCGATGCGCGCGATGACGCTGATATCCGGGTCAGCACCGACCACGCCGATGTGAAGCTTGGGAGAGAGCAATCGGTGTCGCGACGTTACCTCGCCTTCCGCGCCAATCGTGCTGATGCTGGCGAGCGGTCCGGTCATGGTGCCGCCGGCGAGGGACAGTGCGTTATATGGACCGACCACGAAAGCTGCCCACATCTGGTTCAGCACCTCGACAAAATTGGTCATGCCAGGTTTGAATATATTTGCCACGTTAATACCCTTCGATTTGGAGTGGAGCGGAATAGATGTCGAAACTCGATGCGCTGATGGCGTCGATATTTGCAACGCGGCCATAGACCATGTGCTGCTGTTCGAGCACCGGGTCGGCGTGTTCGGGGAACAAGCTGCACAGCAGTGGGCGCACTGTTCCGCATTCGTCCACGATGCGAGCCAGGCGCGCGCGGTCGTGCCGCGTCAGGAATTCCAGGTTTATGTTGAGCAGCCGGTGCCGGGTACCGACATTCGTTTTGGCGGCACCGGCAGCAGTTCGATACCCCTCGCTGGTGTCCACTGCCGTCAGGCTGGCGCCGTAGCTGGGGTTGTATTCCGGCGCCCAGTACATGCCGGCAACCAGGCGCGAGATCTCGATGTACCCATCCGGGTTGTCCACCGACGACAGCTCGATCACCAGCTGCCGCACGCTGACCGGCTCGAACCAGGCCACGCCGTCCGAGCCGCCCCCGCGCGCCCAGGTATTCACACCGCCCCATGTGTAGCCGTTCCAACCCAGCGGCAAGTAGCCGAATGGTGAGTCCCCCAGCGGCGCCTCGGGGCATGGGAGCATCACGCCGGTATCGATCACCGGCACGGCGTCGCCGACGCGCTCATACCCCCGCACGCGCATGCGCGCCGAACTGTTCATGTTCGTGCGGATCGGTGCCACGCAAGCGATGAGTTCCTGCGTCGGCCACGTGGCCGTGATCATGACGCTGGTGCCGACCGCGCGCAGCACCGCCGACCGCTCGTCGCGCTGCAGGTTCGCGGGGCCGAGCGCGCCGGCCTGACTCGATGCCGTCAGCACCGCGCGGTCGACGGCGTTGTCGTGCAGGATTCGTAGATTGTTCATTCCGTGGTCACTATCGTCAGGGTTTGATTGAGGGTCGAGACGCTTGCTCCGAGCCCCCCGGAAACTGGATTGAATGTCACCGTTTTCAGGTTCCGATCCGACAGCACTGCGCGATAGGTTCGATTTTCGCTACTGCCGGCATTGTCGGTGTAGGTGAATGAACCACCCATCTCGCGCTGGTAGAATGACAATTCCGAGGCTATCCCTGAGTTAGTCACTGTTGTCGAGCCTGTGATGATGAATGTTTGAACGAGCGTTTCTGCGGCCGTCCCGATGGTGCGATACAGCCTCACGGTCGCGCTGGACTCAGGCCCGGATACTGAATAACTGCCCCCATCACGCCCCCTAAATTCCAGGTAGTTGTAGCTACATACGACCGCAATCGCGCCGCCGTTGGTGCCGAACGGACCGTCCACCAGTT
Organism: Duganella zoogloeoides; assembly: GCF_034479515.1. Taxonomy (NCBI): domain Bacteria; kingdom Pseudomonadati; phylum Pseudomonadota; class Betaproteobacteria; order Burkholderiales; family Oxalobacteraceae; genus Duganella; species Duganella zoogloeoides. The sequence goes on along the minus strand of NZ_CP140152.1, from coordinate 2,545,834 downwards.
CAACGTTCGCAGAAATGGATGGATTGGTCACCGCCGTGCGCAAGGTGCCCGCCGACAGTGCGCCTCCAAAATAGCCGGCACCGCTGCGCTTCAGGTAAAAAATGGCATTCGTATCGTTTTTTGTTCCGGCGCCGGCCCACATTGCGTACACCGGATCGTCAGGCCCCATCTCGATGCGAAAACCCGCTCCTATGCCGGTGTTCACGTTGCCGGAGAAATTGGCGCGGCCGTTCTCTATCGAGAACCCAGGAGCGTGCAGGGTCCCGTCCCCTTCCACCTGGAGATATCGCCCGGTGCTAGGGTTGCCCAGCAACAGCCCCTCAGGACCCAGGTAGTAGCCGGTACCGTTGTTGGCCGGCCAGGAGTAGCCGGTGTACGCGCCACCGGCGATGTTGCCGCGCAGGCGCACGCTGTTGGCATAGAAATCCCCACTGCGCTGCAGATACCAGCCGCTGCCATTGGCGCCTGGCGCCCAGTTGCTCGACCAGATGTCGCCGGCAATTTTGGCGTTGGTGATCGAAGCGTTCTGGATGAATGCGTTGGCGATGTAGGTGCCGATCGGGATGGTGACGCCATCGATCACCGTTTCCGTGGTGCGCACGATGAACGGCACCGAGGGCGCCACCGGGCCACCAGAAGGACCAGCGATGAAAAACGACGTGGCGCGCACGCCAAAATCGATGCGTCCGCCGCCGCCGATCAGCTCAAACCCGCCAGCCACACCATCCGCATCGAGTTGCACGGCATACCGCGCCCGCGCACCATCGAGCGCGCTGGCCGTGGCGTCGGCCAGCACTTTCACGGCTGCATATTTATCGACCAGACCTGTGATTGGATCGTTGAGGATTGCCTGCGCCTGCTGGAGAAATGAGGCCGCCGCCGTAGCACTGCCGTTAGCGGCGGTGGCCGAACTGGCGGCCTGTCCCGCGTAGGTGCCGGCCTGGCCGGCATTCGTGTTCGCCATGGTGGCCGAGCCGCTGGCCGCCGTCGCCGACTGGCCGGCCGCATTCGCAAAGCCCGATGCGCTGCTGCTACTTTGTGCTGCACCGACAGCGCTCTGCCCAGCACCGTTTGCAGCCTGCACGGCCAGGTCTTTCGATCTCGATGCAGCCGCTGCCGAGGTACCCGCGTTTGTTGACGACTGCGCCGATTCGGCAGCTTGCGACGTGGCCTTGGCGGCATCCGTCTCGGCTGAGATCGCTGACTGCGCGGACGCGTCGCGATACTGGACAGCCAGGCCGGCGGCCTGGTCCGCAGCAGCACGCGCGAGTTCAGCAGCAGCCGCTGACTGGGCGGCGCTGACAGCATCACCGAAAACATCCTCAAGCTGTTCGATCTTGTCAATTTTCGCTCCCAGGTCGGCGTACAGCTGCGACTCGGTGATCTGCCCTGTCAACACCTGGAGCAGGTGCTCGACCTCGATGGCCGAAGCGCCTACTGTACCGGTGCTGTTGTTGAACGGCCCCGGGATCGACGCGCGCGAGACGTACCGGATCCAGTAGTAGAGCGTTTTGCCCGGCCCCACTGGATCGGTGAATTCGCGCGCGTCCGCGCGCGCCACCGGCGCGGCCTGGGCAATGTCGTTGACGGGCGCGCGCCAGATCTCGGTGTAGTCGAGGTTAGCGTAATTGGCCGGCGCAGCGGCCCAATTCAGGCGAATCGCGGCCGGCTGGCCGGTGGTGGCCAGGCCAGTCGGCGCCGGCGGCGGGCGCAGGTCGAGCGCCTGGCGTTTATCCACGGTCTGGCGATCGAAATAGGTCAGGCCGTCGATGACCGTGGTGGCCGTGACCGTCACGATGCTTGAGGTCATGTCCTCGAATTTGAGTACCGCGTCGCCATTGGTCACAGCCAGCGCCACCGGTGGCTCCGACGAGAACATGATCTCGCCGACGGCGCCCAGCATCAGCGCGGAGAACGTGATCGTCGCCGGCGCTGGCTGTCCGGTCAGCGACACCTCGAACGTGGTCGAACTGGCCGTGATCCGCAGCGCGCGATCAATGGGCGCGGCGTAGCGCGGCACGGTGTTCATGATCAAGTTGTCGCGTTCGCCTACGATTGCCGTCATACCATTACTCCTACAGTTACACGGCCGGTCAGCCAGTTTCGTTGCATCATCACCACCACACCCGGCGCGCCAGCAGCCAGGCCCCAGCGGTCGTCACGTAGCACTACCGGCGCGCCCAGCTGAAGCACGGCCAGCTCTGGCTCTCCGTCCAACTCATAAATGGTGCGCGGCACGCTGCGCAGCGCCAGGCGCCGCTGAGCCTCGCCGCGCGCGTCGGCCCGGGTTTTCAGGCATGTTTCGATCTGCACCGGATCGTCCGTCAGCCGGTACCGCGCCTGCACCGCCTCGTCCACCACCGTCTCGGTCAGCCACTCGGTGGCGTACAGGTCGGCGTGCCACGGGAGCAAGCCTGCGGCCAACCCAGTCTGCACCGTGTAGTTTCGGTCGAAAGCAATTTTTACCGCGGCTACCACCGGCAGACGCTCGGCCGGACGTAGTGAGTTCGCCAGCATCTGGTCGGGACCGATCTCTACGGGCACGCCCCGCGCCGGCAGCGCGATCTGAATCAGGCGCAGCTGCCCAGTGGCCGACATGACCGCTTGCGCACCGACGCTGGCGGCCAACTGCTGGATGGCCAGCGCTTGATTGATACGATCGGCCACATACAGGCCGACCGGCTGCGTGTGGGCGGCATCGAACGCGGCGAGATTGGTCAGATCCAAGTCGGCGTCGGTGAACCGGTCGCCCGGCTTGCCGTACGCCGTGGCGATGCGGCGTACCAGCGGCGCGATGCGGGGCGCATACCCGCTGCCGTTGTCCCCCAACACGCTACACGTGATGGTGTTCCCGTTCGGATTGAGCAGGAGCTTGAAACTGCCTGCAGCGAAATTGGCATCGATTGCGACAGGCTTTCCGTTGTAGCGGGCCTCGCTGCCGTATTCAATCCCACCCATAATTCCTTCGACTTGACAGCCGAAACCATATTCGAGTGTCCCGGGATTCTTCAACAATGGCGTGACGTTGGAACACGCGCCGAACGGAATCGGCAGCACCGCGTCCTTATTGGGCGATGTGCCGCCCAGCTTGGCCTCACTGATTGGCGTATTCAGGCGCTGCAATTTGTCGCGCAGCACCAGGTTCACCGTGTCGCGGCTCGAACTGCCCACGTCGTCGACGATGCCGTCGAACACCAGCCGAAATTCCGCGCGCGGCCAGGCCGGGTCGCCGGACCATGCGCGAATGCGGCGGTTGCGCCACACGTCGCCCAGCCAGCTGTCGAGCGCGCCGTCGCCGTTGTCCAGCTCGATGTCGCCGCTCGACAGCGAGGCCTCACCGGTCAGGCTGACCTGCTCGGTGAACGCTAGGCCGCCCTTTGCAAGGGGCAGATAGACCGTGTTGGCCGGCAAGTCGGCCGGTCCGGTGACGTACTCACGCGAGGCGATGTAGCGCGTCACCTCGGCGCCGGCCACATTCACCTCCGCCTCGATCAGCACCATGCGCACTGCGGCTGGGTTTTTCAGCCAGGCCATGAATTGCTCATCGGTCATGCGTATTCTCCTTTCACAGTAGATGTCCAGGCCGAGACCTTGGCCGACTTCTCGACGCCATCGACCACCTTGTCAGCCGCCTGGGCGTTCGCACGCTCGTTCGACTGGATCATGGCGCCAGTTTGTTTTGCCTGGTCGGCGCGCAAGCCCTTCACTTCTTCCTGCAGCTCCTTGATCGCCGCAGCCATCACCTCCGTGCCAGCATTCGACCCGGCCTGGTACCGGCTGAAATCGATCGCCGGCGCGGCAGCGACAGCCATCGCCGTGACGGCTGGGGCATTCGTGAATTTCCCGCCCATGCTGTCGGTGACGCCCATCGCGGTTTGCAGGTTGGCGATGGCCTGGGCCACCGTCAGCACGCTGTCGTTGATGGTGATAAGGCCCTTGACCTGCGCCTCGAGCGCATCGTAGCTGGCCTGCTGCAGGTCCACCTGCTGGCTCGCCCACTTGACCGCCTCCTGGTTGGCTGCGACCACGCGCGCGTAGTCCGCCGCATATTTGGCGTCCGACGCGTTGACCACCTGCGAGGCCGTCAGGAACGCCTGCTCGGCTGCCGACAGCCCGGACTGCGCCGTCGTGTCGCCGGCGTTCGCGGCTGCCAGTGTTTTCTCGAACTGCGCCCGTGCCTCGGCGTATTTCTGCTCCGGCGTGAGGGTGGACTGGTTGCTCAGCGCAAGATTGCCGTTCAGGCCGTTCAGCGTGGTGACCCACGCTTTCGAGCGATCGAGCGCGGTCTTGGCCGCCGACGATTCACGGTCGTAAGCCGCAGACAGTGCATCCTTGGCCGACACCACCGCCTTGGCTGCCTGCACGTGGTCGAACAGGGCTTTGTTGACGTCGGCGATGCCGGCGCGCTGGATGACCAGCAGCTCCGCTTCGCTTTTCGTGATCTCATCGAGTTGCTGCAGCAGGTCCTTGCGCTCGTCTGCAATTTCCTGCTCCGATTTGGTCAGATCCTCGGTTGCCGCGTGCGTTTTTGCGAACGCGTCGGCCAGGGCCAGGAGGCTCGCGTAGGTGTCAGCGCCGGCCGCAGTTGCCAGTGCGCCGCTGTTGGCGAGGCCAAGCACGACATCCTTGAACTTGTCGCGGGTGTCGATGCCGGCATAGCCCATCGCGGTCAACTGGTCCGTTACATACTTCTGTACCGGCGCCAGCCGTTCCGCTTCAGTCAGGAAGTTGTCGTTGAAACTCGACTGCTTGCTGGCCAACTCGTCGATACCGCCGGCGAACTCAATCAGGCGCTCCCGCGCCATGATGCTGGCCATGCCCACCTGGCCGAAAGACGTGCTACTCGACGCCAGGATGGAATCGAGGTTGGCGTAGTTCGATGCGATACGCGTAAGCGTCTCAAGCGGCCCTTCCCCAATTTTGGCGAATGCATCCAGACCCGAAACAGCGTAGCTGGCCAGGTCATCACCCAATTTCGAAAACACCGATTCCAACGTTTTCTGAATTTCCTCGGTATTCATCCCCTTCAAGCTGATCTTGCCGATGTCGATCACGAAACCATTGAGTCGCTTCGTGAACTCGTCACCACCCAGACCCAACAGAGCGGTTGCAGTCTCGACACTGGCGGCGATGCTCGAGATAACCATGGTGAACTGAGCATTTGCCTCACTGCCCAACCCGCGCCAATCCGTATCCCGTTTCGTACTGCCCAGGAGGCCGCCAGACTTTTTGATATCGGTGTACTGGAACGAGGCGACACCGCCGTCCAGCGCGGCGCCGAGCGTCTTCGGATCGATTTTGAACCCGGTGTCTTCCACCGAAGTCTTTCCACCGAAGACCGAGCTGGCCAGCTTCCCGCCCCACCCTCCGAGCGCCTGATCGAGCTTGTTCAGCGCCAAACCGAACACACCACCGAATACCAGCTGAAAAGTCGAGTTGTTGACCAGGTTCTCTGCCGAACTCTTGCTGCCGGCCGCAGTGTCTCCGGTCAGCCCAGCGTTGCGCACCAGTACGTTACCGAGGCCCGACAGCGACGACTGAATCCCCCGCAGGGCGGCCAGCATGCCCTGCGTGTAGCTCAGTTCGATATTGCTGTTGCCGGCCACAAGCTCCAACGACCGTTTGATCGAATCCGATTTCGCGGTGCTGTCGCCGAATACAGAGCCGGTGCCCTGGGTCTCTTGGCGCTGCTGCGAGACGGATTTACCGCCACCGCCACCACCAGCGACTGCAAAGCCGAGAGCCGCCATCGCCGCCACCATGGCGGCCATGCGCGCCCACGCCGAATACGGGTCACCCTGTGCCTGCGTTGCTACGGCGACGGCCGCAGCGGATGTGCCCTTCACCGTGTCAGCAGCCACCTGCGCAGCGGTGCCGGCTGCAACTGCTGCGGTCTTGGCGCCCTCGCCAGCAACGGTTGCAGTGGTGACCGCGCCGATAGTGAACAGCTTCTTCACCATGGACTCAATGGCCATCGCCATTTCGAACGCACGGAATGCGCGCTCGGTCGCTTCCAACGCTTTGTACCCCTTCGAGTTCTCTTTGAAGAAGCCTTTCGACGCCGCCGCCATATCGCCGTACGATTTGATCTGCGCCTGGGCGCTTGCCTTCGACGCAGCCATTTCTGCCTTGGCGATCTTTTCGGCGCTGCTCTTCGGATCAGCCCTCACCGCTGCCAACTGCGCGGCCACCGCCTGCTGCTGCACGGCGTAGTCGGTCAGCGCCGTGGTCAGGCCCCCGATGGCGGCACCCACAGTGCCGAACGAAGCGGCCATACCTTGGGCGGCCGACTTGGCCGCGTTGTCCACGGCGACCAGGATATCCAACAGTTCCTTGGCTTTGGCGACGTCGGAGCCGGTATCGAGCGCTTCGATCTTGGTCACGGCAGCGACGTTGCGCCGCTTGGCCGCGATCAGCGCCTCAAGGTCAGCAATTTCCTGTAGGGTCAGCGCACTGGAAACCCGCTGCGCGTACTGGCTTTCCAAGCGCGCCAGTTCCATCTGTTCGATGGCCGCTTTCGACATCCCGTAGGTGAGCACCAGTTCTTCGTTCTTGGCTGCTTCGTCTTGTGCGACCAAGAGGGTCTTCGCCACCTGATCTTCGTGGTCCTTTTGCATTTTCGTGAAGCCGGCCAGGCCTTCGGCTGCCGCCTTGTTAGCGGCGATCACGCCATCAGTGGTCGCAACTACAGCAATCAGGGCGCGTGCGCGCTCAATGTCGCCGGCGTTCAGCTTCGTCTTGCCGGTTGCCACTTCGGCGTCGAGTTTGATGGTCAACTTTTGCGATTCGGACAACTGGTTATAGCCAGCCATTTCGAGTTCGTTCGCGGCGATCTTTTCCTTAATGTTGGAGATCAGCGTCTTGTAAGCGTTTTCTTCCTGGGTTAGCGCCGAAGTTGCCCCCTTTTCCTCGTACTTCTTGTTGATGCGTGCGACAAGGTCGTCATAATCGGCAGTCTTCCCCTTCAGATCTTCGATAGCCTTCAGCTCGGCCAATCTCTTTTCATTGTTGGTCGCCATTTCCTTCCTCAATCCCTTGACGCGCTCGTCTATGCTTTGCTTGTTGATAGCCACTTCATTTTGTCGGCTCTCAACAAGGCCGCCCTCAAGGAATTTCAGTTCGGCAGTCAATTTGGCCCGCTCTTTGTAGTAAGCGACCATATCTGCCCGAGTGCCGCCTTTAAAAGTATCGCCAAGCACACCAAGGGCCGATTTCGTAGCGTCAATTTGCTGAGTAACTGGAAGTTCTTTATTGGCTTGGGCAACCGGAACGCCTTGGCCTTTGAGTTTTAGCAGAGCACGTTGCTTCTCAAGTTCTTCATCAAGCCCTTTAAGCACCTTGTCCTGATTCTCGCGGAACGAGTTCGCGGCTTTTTCACTGCCCTCTTTCGCCTTGTTACCCCAAAGCATCCAAGCTGTGGCACCCAAGGTCAGCGCGGTGATCACCGCGCCGATGGGGCCGCCAAGCGCAGCAAGAATGCCAGCACCGATGCGACCAGCCACGGAAGCAGCACCGGTGGCGGTCGCTAGCGCGGCGTTGGCGGAGCGCAGCCCCATGGTTGCCGCAGCGGCGGCGCCTGTAGCGGCGGTCTCAGCCTCACGCGCGGCAATGATCCGCGCCGCGCCGGCGGTTGCGGCCGTTGCAGCCGCCTGCTCGTTGGCGACGCGAGTTGCTGTCAGCGCGGCGTTTTGGGTCGCAACTGCGCGATCAATAGCCACAATCTGAGAGCCGAGCTTTTGCATTTCCGCAAGGCGCTGAGCGCGCCCGATGCTATTGATTTGCGCAGCAAGGCGTACTTGCTCAAGAGCCATTTCTTGGCGAATGATCTGAGCGGTGGCGACGTACAGGGCCTGGCGAGCTGCAACTGCCTGCTCGGAAGCTGTGGCGGCAGCAACAGCACGCAAACGCTCGTCCGCAACCTCAGCGCGGACTTGCACCGTTCTTGCCCGGGCATTGCTTTGCCCAATAAGCGCGGCCTGCTGCTCGGCAGCGGCACGGCTTGCCGCAGACTGAGCGGCCAACTGGTTTGCCTTACTCTGCTCGATGCTTGCGGCGGCATCCTGAATTTTTTTCTTGGTGGACTCGACTAATGCGGCGACCATCTTGCCGCCATACGCGGCAGCCGCGAGCAAGGCAACCTCAACGATAGTGCGCATGTTTGCGGCGAGCGTCGTCAACACTGTGTTGATATTCGACACGGCGCCGCTGGCCTGAGCCTGTACGCCGACAAGCTCAACAATACTGTTTCTAAATACCGTGAATGAGCCCCCGATGGTCTGAACTTTCTTCGCTTCTTCGCGGACTTTTTCCAGTGCATTTGGCAAAACCTCGGCCATGATCTGCGACGTGATTTTCCCCTCGGTTGCCATGTTGCGCAGTGCGCCGATCGGAACACCCATGCCATCGGCTAACGCTTTCATAAGGCGTGGCGCGGCCTCATTCACCGCGTTGAATTCTTCGCCGCGAAGTACGCCAGATGCAAATGCCTGGGAAAGTTGGAGCTGCGCAGACGCCGCCTCCGAAGCAGTTGCGCCTGACACCGCCAGCGCCAGATTGACTGTCTCAGTAATGTCGGAAACCTGCTTCTGCGATTTTCCCATCTCGCGTAGGCTATTTGCGATTCGGGCATAGAGCGTACCGGTCGAGCCCAAGTCCTGCTGCGCCGCCGTGGAAATTCGGCGCACATCTTCCATTGCTTGGTTGTATTCAGTTTGTGAGCGGGTCGCCAACCTGATTTGCGCACTGAACTTCGTGTACTCGTCTGCCATCTTAATGATGCTACCGATGCCGGCACCAATACCCAGTAGTGCGAGCGCGCCCGCCAGCTTGCGACTCGCCGATTCGAGCGCGTTGGTCTGCTGCTCGGCCCGGCCGCCGGAGTCACGCATGCGGTCCATATCGCGGGCGGCATTGCGCGCTTCCAGCGAATTGATGCGGATTGCGAGGGTGGCGACATCAACGGTCATGGGAGGCCCAATAAAAATGCCGCCTCGCGGGCGGCTGGTAATTCGGTGTAGGCGGCACGCGGCCGCCCTACTCGCTAGTCAGGAAAACCTGGTCCAGCGCGTCGACGCATTCGCCCTCGAACGGCGACAGGCGGATGCCATGCCGCCGCTCCCAGGCCATCACCTGCTCGTCGGAAATGGGATTGGCTGCCATGGCGCCGCAAGTGCGCTTGGCGCTCATCTGGCAGAAGTATTCCCAGACGTGCACCAACTCATGCGGGATCGGTGGGGTGTCGAGCTGCGGCGGCGTGATGCCGGTCTGCTCCAGCACCTTCTCCAGGTGCCAGCGCAATGTCTTGCCGTCTTTCTGCTTGGCCGAAAGCTTGAGCGACGCCTCGGCGTGCTCAAGCAGCTGCCGCTTTAGATCGCCAAAAAATTGGCGTCCTTTTCCAGTGCGGCGATGATGGCGTCTTGCCAGGTCGGGAACTTGTCGAAGACGGCCTTGAGGAATTCGCCGGTCACCGGTACCGGCTGGCCAGCACTTACGAAGCCAGGCAGGCCGACGACCACGGCCATAGCGATTTTCTGGTTGCGGTCTTCGCCCAGGTCGAACAGAGTGCCGGCGCCAACATCCGTCTTGGCGTCGATCTGCTCCTTTTTCGTCTGGCTGCGCTTGATCGCGCTGACCGAGGTGGCGCGGATCACATCGCGATATTGGGTAGAGTTCTTGCTCACGATCTCGAAGCCGGCCTTGTGATTACCGTCATCATCGAACAGCACGCTGACCGTGAAGGTTTTCTCGATCGACTTGGCATCGGGCGCCAGCAGCAGGGCGATATCGAAGCCAGCGTCAAGGATCTTGGTGGCGGCGTTGTGAGCGGTAGCGACTGCGGTGGTTTCGGTGTTGGTGATGGTGTTCATGGATAAAACCTTTCGTCGGATGAATAGGTGCCGGTGCCGGCCGCTGCGCCGACGAAGGCGACAGCGTCCGGTCCGTGCTGGGGTGGCTTGCGCCGAAATGAAAACCCGGCGCGCGGCCGGGTCGGATGGGCTACACCAGGGTGGTATCCTGAAGCAGGATGGTCGATTTGCCGGCGCCGGTGCCAGCGGCATTCGGGCCCGCCGTGTAGTCGTACTGGCGGATAATCTCCTTGTCGCCCGACTCGCCGCCGCCGAATACTTTCACGTACGGCATGGCGATGACGAACGCGCCGCCGATACCATCGTCGAGGCGGTTGATCAGCGAGATGGCCTGCTCCTGGTCGAAGTAGTCATCCATTTCGCCGTTCTCGTAGTACACGCTGATCTGGCCGCTGACATCGATCATGTCCATGAAGACGTCCGGCGTGACGTTCGCGCCAACCACCTTGCCAACTGACGCATTGCCGTTGATGTCGAGGCTGAAGTTGGTGCAGACCTTGGTGGCCTTGCCGTTGATGATCGCCAGGCCAGAAGGCGTGACCAGCATGTCGCCACCGCCAGGAGCGGCGGGGTTGGTGAAGTACTGTGCCACATCTTTTTTGCGGTCTTGGCCCATATACGCGATTTCGGCCGAGACTTTATCATCGGCAGCCAGTCCGATGTTGATAGAGGCCACGCGCTGGCCAGTGAAGCGGTAGGATTCTCCCACGGCGCTGTACCATTTCTCGATGGTGTAGCTGTCGTTGGTGTGACCGGTCTCAGGGATGTAGGTAATCTTGCCAGGTACGGTCAGGCCGATGGCCGCGGCGCTGGCGGCGGCCACGACCGTCTCGGCCACGGTGATCTCGGTGGCGGTGAGCGCGATGATCGTGTACAGCTTGCCGTTGTTCGCAGCGGCGCCGGCGGTGAAGCCGCTGAATTTGACCAGCATGCCCAGGGCAAGGCCGTCGGTGACCCACGAGCCAGCGGCGCGGACGAAGTGTGGCGCGGCGGCCGAGGCCGTCACGGTCAGGTTGGTGAGCGGCCCCACAGCCGTCCAGTCCCGACGCACTACCGAAGCGAGCTCGGAATCGATCAGGCCCAGGGCCAGCTCGACGCCGATGTTGCCGTCGACGGTGCGGCCGCCGTGGCGCGCCATCGGCCGCTGCGCGTTGGTCTGGATTGCGGCGGACTGGATTTTGTTCTTCTTCAGCGCGATGCTGTCGCTGACTTTGCGGAACTCGCGCGCGCCGGTGGCGCCGGCCAGCGTGCCGAACACGGCCTCCTTCTTGCGGATGACCTTGGTCAGAACTTGGGTTTGAATAGGCATGGTAGAACCTTTCGGACGAAAAAAAAGCGCCCGAAGGCGCTGGTGGATGGTGCGATGTGCGGCGGTTTAGCTGAAGTCGTCAGCCGAGTATTTGATGGTGATGGGTGTCATCCAGAAGCCGGCGCCGTCGGGCCGCGAGGCGACAATCGATGGCGTCTGCATGATGCGGACGTTGAGGCCCAGCTTGGCGATAACGGTCGGACACTTGAACAGCACCTCGATGGCTTTAGCCAAATCGTCGGCGTCGCCGGTGCCCTCGTTCTCAGGCAGGAACACGCCCACCTGATACATGCCGTGGTAGCGCCGGTGCTGCGCGCCTTGGCTGGGGTCGAGTGTTTCCGCCGGCATCAGGTCGGCACGCAGGTGGCGCTCGCCCGTGGCCGGCACCTTGCTCCGGTTCTCAAGGAACACCGGCAGCGGCGGCACCTGCGCGGCGGCCCAAGCCTTGAGGTGACCTTCGAGCGCGGAGCGGATGATCTTGTTGCTCATTGCAGGCCTCGGACGTAGTTTTCCAGCGCCGCCGGCAGGTTGGACAGGGTGACGCGCACCATGCCGCTGGGCGCTTGCTGACTGTAGCCGTATTCGAGCTTGCCCGCGTACGGCAGGTTATTGACGACCCAAACCTCGCCGCCGGCTTTCACGCCGACCGTCTGGCCGGCGATGCGCGCGATCGCGGCGGCGCCAGAGGTGTCGAGCGTGGGTAGTGTGCCCTGCGGCAGCACCTTGCCGAACTGCCAGTTCCCACGGAAGCGCCCGGTGTCCACGGGCGAACCCATCACCACGCCCTGCGCCACCAGCACGATGGCCATGCGGTGCGCCTTGTCGATGTTGCCGCCAGTGTGGCGGATAAAGTTGGTCAGGTCAGCGCTGAAGGATCCAGCCATCAGTTGCCTCGCAGTTGCAGGGTGTAGAGGATCACGACGTCGGTCGGCTCGAGCTTGGCGACGTTGTGGATGGCGAACCTGGCGCCGTTGATCAGCACCAGGTCGCCGGTGGACGGCTCCGGCAGCGGCTGGCCGGTCAGTTGCAGCGGCGACAACAACAGCTCCTGGTCACCGGACTGGATCAGTTTGCCGTCGATGCGCTCGGCCACATAGCCGAACTTGACGCCGGCGGCCGCGAAGTCGGTGATCGTCTGTTCGGGCTTGCCCGTGTCAGGATCGTCGTCGCCCAGCACGATCCGGCGCAGTGTGACCGTGCCGCCCTTCTTGCGCAGCTTGCCGTCGGTCTCGCGCGCTTTCTTGGCGTAGTCGGTCATGTGGTCGCCTGGAGGTAATCATGCGGCGGCGTCTTCGGGAAGCGCACAGCCTTGATGGTGGCCTTGCCGTCGATCAACGCGCGCAGCACGCGGTGCCACCCGTCCATGATGAAGCCCTCTTCGCAGAGGATGATCGGGTAACTGGTGTCCACGTCCAGCGCGCGGCGCATGTGGAAGGCCATGCCGTAGGCGGAACCCGTCGGCGTCCAGACATCGACACCCGCATAGATCGCCGCCAGCGGCAAATCGAAAGGTTCGATGTCCTTGGCGCGCGCCACCAGGTTGGTGACAGTCCAAACCTTGCCGCCGGAAGTGTAGGTATTTTCGTGCACAGCGCAGCCTTCGATGTGCACCACAGGGTATTTGCTCATCCGCGCACCAACTTGATCATGCCCGCGCCACCGGTCGCGCCGAAGAACGGCGCCAGCGCGGCATCCACGGCCACGAAGCGCTCGCGCGCCTCGGTCGTGTTCTGGAAGTATTCCGTCTCCAGCGGACCGGTCTTGTCGCGCTTCACGACGTTCGAGCCGGTGTCGAGATCGGGCATCAGCTGCTCGCCGCGCCCTGCCCGCGCCGCCAGGTCGATGCAGGCGCTGACAACCTCAGTCGGCACGACGTCGCTGCGGACAGGCCACCCGTCAACGCAGACGTCGTAGCGCGGCCAGTCCAGCGCTTGGGTCTGGTGGACGCGCTGGCCGGCCCAGCGCAGGCGGTAGTTCGTACGCATGAACCGGGTCGCGTTGCGGAGCGCGACTTCTTTGTCGGACTCATCCAGCGGCGCCCAGTAGGTCACGCCCAAGGCGGCCAGCTGGCGATCAGCCTCGGCCACGCTGGCATAGCTGTCAGCATCCGGCAGGCCGGCGCCGGTTTCGATGATGAGGGGCATCTGCGTTCCTTACGTAGGGTTTACCAGCGTTGCGCGCATCAACGTGCTACCGGATCCGCCGACGCTGTGGCGGCAAGTTGCTACGATTCGATTGTTGGCAAACGGGCCAAACACGCGGCCAAACCCGTAGCCGGTAATGTTGGGAGACTGCACCGGGATATCGTAGTCCAGGCGCGACCATGCAGATTGCCCTGGGTGGAGCATCGGAATTTGCACCTTGCGACTGCCAGTTTGAGTCTGCACGACAGTACCGCCGACGAACAACGGCTTGTCAATGCCGACGCCAGTGCGCTGCATGTAGCCATTCACACCGCCGTAATAAATCGTGGTGCTGATGTGCGCTACCCCCAACTGCCGGTAGCCTGCTCGCGGGTACATCACGGCAGCGGTTGGCTGGTTGACGTCAGGGCTGAACAGTACGCAGGTTTCGAGAGGCGCCACGCTGATGTACTGGATGGTGCTCGCTGAGCTGGGTGCATTGGTGTCGTATTTCGCGGGGTTGGGCAGTCGGTTCCACGTAACGCCACGATCGTCGCTGTACACGACCTGCGCAAAGCTAATGCCTGCTACGTCTTTGCCTTGGCCGGTGTTATCGCCGTACATCTGGTAGATGCGATCATCCACCTCGTCGTAGCAACTCCCGTGGGTGTGCAGGCCGGACGCGTACGGAAATCCCCGCGACGTCGCATAGGCCACCAGGTCGAAGACCTTGGTCCAGGTCTTGCCGAAATCGGTCGAGAGCATACCGAAGCCGCCGCGCGTTGCGTCGGTAGCTGCGTTCGACTCGCCGCCCAGCGTCTGCGCGGTATTGGAGTCGATCAGGTACACCACGCCGTTGGTGCCCGAGCAGAAATCGGTCAGCGAGTATTGCGGGCTGAATATGCCGTTCGTTGCGGTCAGCACCTTGGTCCACGTGGCCGTGGCAGGATTTGCTGACCAGCCCAGGGACAGGTACAGCGCCGAGAAACCGCTGCCGTTGGTACAGGCAACCAGCACCTCGCCGTTGAACATCTCGTGGATGCCGCCCACCGTGTGGTTGGTGACGCCCTCGGCCGTGAAATCATGAACGTTGGTCCACGTCGGCGTACTGGCTGTGGCCAGATCCAGGCACATTTTGAGGATGTTGCCAGTCGAGCCGTAAAATCGAGCGCCGTTTTTAGAAATGCCAATCACAGATGCGCCCGGTGCGATGTATTCGACACCGGTCATCGTGTACTGAGGATTGGCGCGGGGGGTTGCTGCGCGGACGGTGCGGGTCATAGCGTGATCACTCTCTCGACTTCTACAAATTGGCCGGTCACGGCGGTAGCGGCGTTCTGTCGTGCGTAGTACTGCATCTGGTCGTTGTCACTGAACATTTCCTCGCCGGGGTTGATCAGGACGGGCGCGCTGAAATCGGGGTTAGGATTGTTGAGGTTGTCGGCATCGCGGTAACCCAGCGCGATCTGTGCCGTGTTGCTGGCAGGGCTGCGGATAATCAGGCTGGCACGCCCCAGCTCGGCCACCGCCACGCGGTTGAACGTGTTGGTGTTGTTGCCAGCGACATCGAATGTCTCGAACGTGCGCAGCGTAGCTGGTGCGGCCGTCGGCGTCACCGCATCCGCCTGAACCGATGCCAGGCCGGCGCCCTGCGCGTTCAGCGTGGTCACCGTGCCGGTGTACGGCGTGCCAGCCGGCGCGGTGATGACCTGTGGATTCGCGGTCAACTGCGTCACGTTGCCGTTGATGTCGGTCCAGATGTTGCCGGTGGTCGCGGTACTGCCTGCGGCACCGGGCGTCCAGGCCAAGCTCACGGCGCCGGCCATCGCGGTCAGCACGGGCTTGGCGGGCTGTCCGGGCGCGGTTGGTGCCGGCGTGGCCGAGATCGTCAACACCGCTTCCTTCACCGTGGCGGCGATCGAGCCGGCCGAACAGGTAATGTGGATTTTCTGGGTATTTTCGTACGGGCCAATGGCCGCGAGAGCGCCCGCGCCGACGGTCCACGACCGCAGCGAGTTGGTACCGCCGAGCGCCTGGTCCAGCAGGTAGGCCACACCGGAGGTGCCTGGCGCGCCGGTCAGGACCAGCGCTTTGCCCTCGGACAGCATGATGGTCTTGGCGGACTCGCCTACTTTGATCGTGGTGGTGTTGGACATTGGCTATCTCGGTGGCGAAATTGAAAAAGCCCGCGCGCGGCGGGCTGGTCGTGATGCTGGTGGTGCTTTACTTCTTCGCGGATTCCGCTGCGGCCTTTTCGGCCGCCTTGGCAGCAGCCTTGTCGGCGGCAACCTTGTCCGCTGCGGCCTTCTCGGCAGCGACGCGCTCGTCGGCCAGGCGCAGAGCTTCGGCTTCGTTGGCGCGCGCTTGGTCGGCCAGACGGTCGCGCTCGGCGTCCATTTCGCGTTCGCGCGCCAGCAGGCGCTCGTGAGCGGCTTGCAGCTCGGCGACGGGGGGCGCGCGCTCGACGACGCCCATGCCCTGGTCGGTGCCGTCGTCGTACAGCTCGTGCACGTCGGGATTGAAGTCGGCCTTGTCGATGACGACAAAAGCGCCCTGGGTGGCCGGATGGGTGGATTTGACTTTGATGGTTGGCATTGCGTTCTCGCAGGTTGCCCGGCGCCTTGGCGGCCGCCGGGTGATGTTGAAGGATTAGCCCAGCAGGATGCCGATGTGCTCGTCTTTCGCGGCGCCTACACCCCAGACCAGCGCGATCTCGTACTGCACCTGGCGGTACTGCATGTACATGCTGACCTCGAAGGACAGGCCGGAAACCGGATCGGTGATGATGGTACGGTCAGCGGCCGAGTCGCCCTGCGCTGGCAGCGCCGGAACACGGGTCGCCAGCACGATTGCCGAGCGGGCGAAGAACAGGTTGCGCGCCGCGACGTTGGCGACGGTGATCGCGGTAGCAGCGGCCGGGATCGCTTGCAGCAGACCAGGCGCAGCGATGGTGATGGTGCCGCCATCCGCCGAGCTGGCGTCGCCGGACGAAACCACGTACTTGTTTTCAGGGTCGCCGGCGATGCTGATCACGTCGCCCGCAACGAACGAACCGGTACCGGCGGCAGCCAAGGTGATGACCGTGGTGCCAAAGGCGTAGCCGTTTGCATTGGTGGTGGCGCCGGCAGCAGTACCCTTCGCTGGGCGCTTGATCTGCGCGGACTGGCGCAGCGCCAGCCCCTGCAAGCGATCGGTGATGCCGTCGCGCAGCATGTCTTCACGGCCGGCCTTCTCCACGTTGAAGAGGCCCGACTGCTTGCCGCGCATGTTTTGCATCGCGGCCGAGCCCAGAACCATCTGGAAGTCGAGGCCTTGGGCGCCGTTGTCTTCCAAGATGCGCAGGGCACCGGCGGTGTCGCCGAGGTCGTTGGCAATGCCGAAGGGCGCGGTGCCCGGGGTGCCGTAAGCGCGCGAGGCCTTGACGTGCAGCGCGGTCAGGTCCGATTCGACTTCATTGCACAGCGTGCGCATGGCCTGGGCGAACTGGTCGCGCAGGATGATGTTGTAGCTGTTGCCGCTGTTATCCAGTGCCAGCTTTTCTTCGCCATTCCAGCGGATCGGCACGCGGCGCGCCTTGGTCAGGGTCACCGACTTGTTGCCGATGTTCTGATCGCCGTCGTTCGGTGGAGTCACGGCTGGCGTGATGTCGGTTGCGGTTGCGGCAGGAGCGACAGGCGACGTCACGACTTGGCCGACGGCAGCGCGGGCGAACGTCATGTCAGCGGACACGGCCGGGATCATGCCGACCTGCTCACGCGAGACCACGTCCATCGCGTTGTACAAGGTGGTGATCAGGCCGGTCAGGTTATTCGGGCCCAGCACCAGGCCAGTCTTTGCGGCGTAGTTCCAGACGTGGGCCTGGACCAGTTCGCCTACGACCTTGACGCAGAACGCAGCTTTATCGACGCAGGCACTGGCGCCCTGTGCCGTCGAGGACATGGCCATCGCAGCCAGGGCTACGAGGGAAATCAACATTTTCTTCATGGTGGAATTGCCTTTAATTGGTGGTTTGAGGTTTTGAACAGAGAGGCCATCCAGCCCAAAAGCACCGACTTGCCCATCCAGGCGCCGGCAAAGCACTGCGGTACTGCTGAAAACGAAGAAGCCCGCGCGCGGCGGGCCTCAATTACTGCGTGGAAGGCGATCAATCGACGATCGCAGCGCCTTCCTTCATTGCGCCTGCACGGGCCATGGGGTCCATGGCGTCGTACGCTGCGCGGGTGATCTGCTTCTTGCCGTCCGGCGTTTTGCCGCCGCTGCCTTGGGCGCCGCCACCGGATGCGCCGGAGCCCGCGAGGATCTGATCCTTGAACGGGCAGGCGGCGACGAGCTGCGCGAGACCTTCATCGAAGTCGGCGATTTCACCAGGGCGGGTCGGCGAAAAAATCTTGTTACCAGCGGCGTCGTAGGGAACCATCTTGCCGTCTTCAACCTTGAAGTTGTTGCCGAAGTAGGCGCGCGCCATCTCAGGCGGGATCGCCAACTGGCTTGGGTGCTTGGCTTCTTTATTGAACAGCTTCGAGCCCGTGAAGCCGCCGCCGATCATGTGGTTATTCAATTCGTTGGTGCGCTTCTCCAGCGTTGCGGTCAATTCTTGCAATTGCTGGGCGCTGGCCTTGGCCTGCGCTGCAACCTGCTCCTGCGCGGTCTTGGCGGCGGCATCCTGGATTTCCTTGACCTGTGCTGCCGTCTTCAGTTCGCCGGAGCTCAGGCTCTTTACGGTGTTCAGGGCGGCCAGCGCTGCCACGCCGTCTTCGATGCCGTCGAAGCTCTTCAGCTTCGCTTCCGCTGCTTCGGCGCGCTCGCGATGGCCTTTGGCTTCACCGTTCAGCTTGCCGATGTTGGCGATGGTCGTGTCAGCGTCGAAGGGCGCCTCGGTACCGTTCGCGTGGATGAAGATCGGCATCTTCTTTTCGGCGTCCATTGCGATGGTGCCGTCGGCATTAAATTTGAATGGCATGGTCTGACTTTCCGGGCATCCGCCCTATCGATGGCCTTCCGGCCGTGCACCGCGTCGCGTCCGCTTGCGGCATAAAAAAAGCCGCTCGAAGGCGGCTTGGTGAAATTCGGGTTTGGTTACATTTGCTCCAGGCGCTCGGCCCGGGATAGGTCATCAGGGTGACTGGACAGCTTGCGCAGCGCGCTGGCCATGTGGCGGCCGTGCCCATGGGCGACCGCGAAGTCGTCGGCCTCGATCTCCTGCCTGCGCCGGCGGCGCGCGCCGGGATTCAGGAACAGGCAGCGCAGCGCCAGGTTGGTCCATACGTGCAGGTGGTGCCGGTGGCCGTGCTCGTGCGAAATCACCGCGGCTATTTCGTCACTGGTCAGCAGCTCAGGCAACCAGGTCGGCAGCCGCGCGCGGAAGCCGTCGAAGTGCGCCTGATGCACCGGCAGCACGGTGGCGGCCAGTGCGACCATGAACAGGTTGAACCCGACCCAGCCGACCCACAGCCAGCAGATGATGTTGATGACTATGTGCATATGGCCCGGGCATAAAAAAACCGCCTCGAGGGCGGTCTAAAATGGTGTGAAAATTTTGGCGCTTGAGGCAATATCTGTCGGCCATTCAAGTAACCATTCGTTCACTGAACTGGCGTCGAAGTGGTGTCGGTTGTTGACTTAGGTGGGGGGCTTTGACTCGACATTGCGTCCTGGAGGCGCTTCAAACCCTCACTCACTACAATATTTTCCTGCGCAACCCATAACTTCGGCGCAGCGTACCCCAAGAGGATGGAGAGCGCCACAACCTTCGCCAGGGTGGACACGTTCTCCTGTAATGCTCCAATAAAATAGAGAGCAACAACCAGTCCGAGAATTGCGCCAAGCGCCATCCTGAGAAAAATCCAAGTGCCCCGTCCAAACGCCTCCAAGTGCGAGACTATTCTGACATTCCCAGCCCTTGGGATCTTGTGAGGATTTATAGTGAGTAGGATTGCATGCGCGAAGCTGCCAAGCGCAGCTCCTAAGGGGCAAAAGATCAATAATGCCAAATCGTAGTTCTTAAGCCCTAGTCCCAGGATTAAATCATTCATCGGCGAATGCGTGAGTGAGTTAAGGAAACAACTATTATAACTATAACAGGAGGGCGCGATAGTCCTTTTGCTGGCTACTCATAAGATAACGACACGCTGCCCTTTAAGCAGGCAGCCCACACAAAGGACCTGCCGCGTGCCGCCCTTTAGCTTTCGCGCCTGGAGCATGGCGCCGATCACCGTCTCGATGAATTCGCGCCCATGGCAGCGCGGGCACTGGAGCATGCCGGCCGGCTTGCTGGCGCGGGCGCTGCGCAACTTTGGCTTATCAGGTGCTGGCGCGGCTGGAACGAGGTGTAAGGTCATTCCGCATGATATCACTGGGCAAAGGCGCTGGCATCACGCTCTCGCAGTTCCTTGAGCGATGCCATACGGCCCTTGTCGTTCGTGAAGTCCTTCACGTCGAATTTGCCGGCGCGGTACAGGTCACCGCGCGCCGCGCCGATGACATGGTCCTGCACCTCAGCGCTCTGCCGCTTGAACCAGTCCGCATAGGTCAAGTTCGCATCGACCGGTCCGCCGGCAGCAGCACGCGAGCCGTAAAGAGTCTTCTGCCCCTTGAGAAGCGCGATCGACGACGAGCGGCAGCACCAATGGATGCGGCCTGGACCGGATCGCCACGGCAGATCGTGGCCCACCGGCTTGTGCTCGATCTTCGAATACAGCTTGTGGTCGCGAGCGCGGCACTCGGGGCTAGTGCGGCCGTCGAGGGTGCTCACCCACATCTCGTCGCCGAGAATGTCGTCGTTCTCTTCCGTGAACCGCTTGCGCGTGATCTGCGCGGTGTGGCTCAGGGCCGTGCGCACCACCGCGTCGACTTCCCGGCGACTGGTGTCGAGCAGGCCGTCGGCGTAGTTCAGGGCGCGCGTGCCGCGAATCTCGCGCACGATGTCGCCCGTGGTTTTGCCCTGGGTATAGCCCACGGCGATAGTGTCCTTGACGCGCTGCAGGCGGCTGGCCGACAGGTTGGCAGCCCAGTCCTTGAGCAGGCGGCCCTGCATCGGCTGCGCCATGGCTGCCGCGTAGACCTGCTCCGGTACCACGCTGGCGATGCTGAACGTGACCGGCACGACGTGCTTGTACAGGTCGTACTGGAACTGGCCTTCGTATTCCACGTAGGCGGCCAGCTCGTCGGTCATGCCGCCGTACAGCGCGGCGTAGGCTTGGGTGTTCACCTCCCGCACGCTGGCCAGCAGCTTGTCCAAGCGCTGGACCTTGAACGAGTCCGCGTCCATATCCTCCAGCGCCGCATTCAGGGCGCCAATCAGATCGGCATCGGACAGGTTCAGGATCCGGATCATCTTCGCCAGCACGTAGTTGCCGTACTGGGTCATGTTCACCTGGTGGCGGACAGTGTGGTCGAGCAGAGGATCGATCATGGTGCTTTAGGCTTGGCCTTCGGTGGTGGCGCCGGCGGCGCGTCGGGGTCCGGCATGTTGCCCAGCGCCGGGCCCTGCGCGTCGATCTTCTCTTGTTCCTCCGCCCAGGTTGCGTCCGGCCGGACAATGCCGCGCCGTTGCAACTCACCGTAGAACGACTCGTTGGACAGCTTGCCGGCTTGGTTGGCCTTGAGCAGCAGCTCCGCGCTGGCCTCTGCCAAGGTGGCGGCGCCGAAGTCTTTGAACACGGTGATGTGGCCGCCTTCGGCCTCGCCAACCCATTCGGCCATGAACTGCAGCGCCTGGTCGCCCGAGTCTTCGATGTTCTCAGCCACCTTCTGCAGCGCGCAGGCGCCCTGCTCGTTGTCGGCCAGCGTTTGGGTCTCGGTCACATTACCGGGCTTGATCACCAGCAGCTCGGCGCCGGCCTGGCGCATGCGGTCCTCGAGGTCGAGGATGGACAAACGGCCGGCATCGATCGCCTTGCCGCTGTGCTCCACGAACTTGAGGTCGGCGTCAGCGCGATCTGTCTTGATCATAGATCCGGCGCCAACGGCAATGGTGTCGGTCGATTCGAGCCCTTTGCCGAACAGGATCGGCACGCGGGCGACGTGCAGGATGTTCTGCTGGTCGCTCTTGCTCTGCCAGTGCTCAACGTTGGCGTAGGCCAGCTCGAGCAACGCCGGCCGGGCTCGCATGAAGCCCAGGCGGTTTCCATAAACCGGCACGAACGGGATGCTTTTGATGGTGGTCACGCCGCTGTCGTGCGGTGCCCAGTCGTCTTGCTTGTTGCCGCCCTCGACCTTGCGCCAGGTGACCCAGGCGCCCCGCGTCAGCACGCGCACCTGCTCGACCTCTTTCGTGGCGAAATCGCCGTCTTCTTCGGTTGCGGTTTCCAGTAGCCGTAACTGCTTGAGGCCATCCTTATCGGTCAGCCAGCCCAGAATGTTCTTGGGGTGGATCTGTACGAAGTACGGCCGTACGGCAGCGGCCTGTTCCTCGGCCTTGGTCACGTACAGCGCCTTGCCGTCCTTGTCTTGGGTCGGAGGGTAGTCCACCAGAATGCCAGAGAAACCGTAGCCGAGCGCTTCCTGGCCGACCTCAGCGAGGAAGGCATGCAGGTTGCGGCCCTGGCGGTCGACGTCTTCGAGCCACTGCTGCAGCTTCGCCGGCACGTCCTTGCCCAGCGTTACAGGCTTGCTAAACGGCTTGGCGCCCAGTACCTCGATCGTGCGCTGGTACGCCGGGAACAGCGTCGCCACCTTCAGGCGCGTCTCGTACGATTCCTTATCTTCCGCCGGCCAGCGCGGCATGTATTCGACTGCGGCCCGCATGGCCTTCGTGCCGCCCAGCAGCGCGTCGATCAGGGCGCAATGCTCGTTCAGCGCTTCGGCCTCGGGCGAGCGTTTGCGTACTGGGTGGGTCATGGGAATCCTTGCTGTTACAGGCGGAGCGGAGCCACACTGGTCTCGCGCTTGGTCACCGGCCAGCGCTTCGTGATGAAGTAGCCGCCGGCGTCATTGCCGTGGTCGAAGCCACCCTTCTTGTCGGGCTGGCCTTTGTCGTCGTACACCTGGCGCTCCAGGCTGATTGTGTATTTCGGGCACTTCGCCGTGTTGACCAGGAAGCGCCGCTCGTCATAGGTGTTGCACAGCATGGCGTTCACGCTATTGATCCGATCCTTGACGGCCGGGTTGCTATGGTCCACCACCACGGCGAACTTAGCGGCGCGCAGCAGCGTCAGGTCCGATTCGCTCGCCCCACTCGACTTCCGGTTTTGGCCGGATGCATCGGGGTAGACCGAGATCGCGTGCTGCTGGCCGGCCTGCTGATACTTCGCCTTGATCTTCTCGATCATTGCCGGGGTGTCGAACACCTCCATGAACTCGTCCACCGCGCGCGGCATGTCGTCGCGGATCACGAAGACCACGGCAGCCATGTGCGACACGTTGAAGTCCATGCCGATGTGCAGGGCGTCGCCGGGCCGCACAGTTTCGTCGGTGTGACTCTTCCGGCGATCAAAGCAGTAATAAATGACGCCCTGATAGTTCTCGAAGCTGGCCAGGTACTCTTGGCGGAACGAGCGCGGATCCATCTTGCGGCGCGCCGCCTCGATCTCTTCCGGCGGCACGTTGCCACCATCGACCGACGTGTACAGCCAGCTCTTGTGGTCAGGCTCACGGCCCCGGCCGTCGAGGTAGCTGTCGTAGCAGTGGTTGAAGCCTTTCGGCGTGCCGATGCGCAGCGCGTGGCCACCAACCCGCTGCTCACCCTGAATGGTGAATTTGCAGGTGGACAGCATCGGACGGAGCACCTCCTCCCAGGCCGCATACACGCAGTCGGCCCATTCATCGACCAGCGCAAAGAACAAGCCGGAGCCGCGCAGGTTGTCGTAGGCATCCAGGCCGACGATACGGATAACGTGGCCGGCCTTGGTCGTGATCGAGCACTCGGTTTCGTTCGGC
Source organism: Duganella zoogloeoides (assembly GCF_034479515.1). Lineage (NCBI taxonomy): Bacteria > Pseudomonadati > Pseudomonadota > Betaproteobacteria > Burkholderiales > Oxalobacteraceae > Duganella > Duganella zoogloeoides. Next base: position 2,522,660 of record NZ_CP140152.1, on the reverse strand, counting down.
TTGCTGGCGCGCCAGCCGGGAGGGATCGCCTGCTTGAGGCGCTTCCAAAACACGCGCTTGGCCTGCTTGAAGGTCGGCGCGCAGTACCAGATCTCATCCTCGGTGCTGACGCCCCACTCAGCGGCCAGGCGCGCAGCTCGGCGAATCTCAGCTTTGCCCAGGAACGTCTTACCGAAGCGACGGCCGCACACCGCATCGCGGAAGCGGGCCTTCTTTTGCCAGCCCCAGCAGTAAATGTTCGCCTGTTTCGGCGTGAGCGCGACAGGACCTTCAGAGAATCGGGCTGTCGGGGAGGTCTTCATCGGGCTTCAACATGTATTCTGGCGCGGCCGGGATGCCCTCGCCGTTGTCGCCTGGTGCTTTGGGCGTATCGAGGCGGCGGTTGACGTACATGTCGCCCACTTCCTTGGCGGCCTGCTCGATAACCGACACGGCCAGCGCGATATTGCGCATGCCCTCGGCCTGCTGCGCCATCCGGGCCAACGCACGAAGGCGGAAGGCTCGGCTGGCGATCGGAATCTCCGCGACCTCTTCGCGGAACTTGGCGCGCGTGTCGTTGAACACCGTGCGCCACTTCTCGCTGAGGTTGCGACCTACATAGCAGTTCGGGTCGTAAGCGGCCACCTGCTGCCGCATAACGTCGAGCCCGAACTCCTCTTTTACTGCCTTCGACACCTGCGTCGGCGTGTCAAAACAGGCCAGCGCTTGGACGATGAACAGCTTCACCTCGTCTCGTAGTGCTGCCATAAGTTGCCATCCGGTAAAAGCCGCGTAAAACTATGCGACCTTGAGCAGACAGGTTCCGCACGCCCTCGCGATGTTGAGTTTGGAGACCTCCGGCGCGCTCCTGGCGGCGTCGATCATTCGCTGCACGTCTTTGTTTGCGCCGTAGCGGCGGACCACGCCGACGAACTCCTCGACATCGTGGCCGCGCATACAGAGCTTCGGCAGTCCATCCTTGGTGAAGGCGGGCGATCCGAATTCATCGAACTCCTGGCCGATGTGATATAGCTCGTGTTCGACCAGCGAGCAGAACTCAGCGTCGCTGCACTTCAAGCAGTGTTCGGCGTCCAGGGTGATCAGGTAATCGGGAACGGCGCCGAACCAGTCGACCATCTGCTGTTGCTGGCGGCCCTTTTGCCACGGTCCGCAGCGGAAGATGACTTCCTCGCACTGACCCAGCACGGTGCGGCCTTGTTTGTTGAAGCTGCCGGGAGCCCAGAGGAACTGGACGTCCGCGTACTCCAGGTGGGCGAAGTCGGGATTGTGCAGCTGGCCGCCCTCGGTGAGGATCTCGGCCCGGGCCCACCTGAGCACTTCCGGCGCGGGCAGGTAGCGGGCGGTCATCAGGTCTATGAAGCTTTCGGGGGGCGTGGGCCTGCCGAGCCCAAAGGGTGGAGATGATCTCTTGCCCAAAGTACCACCTCCACTGCTATCCTATTGCACTGGAGCTACTTCGCTCCACCACTTCTTTCAAGGGCAAAAATGACTAATTCATCTAGCAGCGATCCGATAGAGCAACTTGAGTTCATCACCGAGGTGAGGTATGAGACTCTTTGCGACAGCGAATTTGAGGCATACACGATTGAGATTTCGGAAGACGTCACCAAAACAAAGAAATCTGGGTATTCAATGGGAAGTAGTAGCACTCGCACGGTGCATGCAACACGCTTGGCACTTACCTCTCACGAAGGGACTGTTAAGTTTGGTCCGGGTGACTCCTTCGAAATCAGCGTAGCAGGCAAACAGCCCGTAACGCTGTCCCGAAAAAATAACTAGCGTCGCCGCCCGCTCCTGGCTGGGACCGCCGGGAGCGATGTTCTGCACCCGGCGGCCGGACCCACCTGGTCATGTTTCGTCGGCGATCTGCACCCGCTTTTGCAAGCCCTGCCGCTGGGGTGCGATGGCAGGTACGCCCGTGTTTCAAATCCGATCCAGGTCAATCCCAGGCCCGCAGCACCACGACAATTACAACGCCCGCGAGAACGCCGCCGGCAAGCATCCCGATGAACTCGGGCAGCAAATGGAATGACGCGAGATACTCCATGATTAGGCTACCTCGTATGTGGCGGCGAAGATGTCGGGTTTGCACGGGTAGAACTCGCCGGCCACGCCCTTAATGATCATGTCGCCGACCATCGCGCTGTGGCTGCCTTCGAGCGTGTGGATGACCAGCCCTTGGCGATCATCATGACTGGCGTTGCGCCAATTCATAAAATCCATCACCTCGGTGACGTTGGTGCCGTCCCATCGAATCGCGTCGATCACGACTGGTTTCTCGCGGAACTTGGCCATAGCCACCTCGAATAAAAAAAGTCGCCAGCGCAGTGATGCGGCCGGCGGCGAAGGTCCAACGGGAGACTCAGGGCTAATTTATTTAGCGAGCTACTTCGGCATAAATCTTGCCGAATGGCATATGTTGCAATGTAAACTTGCTATCATCCGACTGCTGCCTGTGTTGAACAGGCAGAAGCTCACCCGAGCCATTGGTATCGAAGACCCGTAGGATCTTCCCGGTTGCCTGATACTCCTGCGAGTCGGCCTTTACCAGTGCTACTGGGGTGATGATATTCATGTTTTCCTTTTGGAAGAAAAGAATGACAAAAACAGCTATTCAGACGATTCACGAAGCCTTGGACACACTTGAGTTCTTTCAGACTGCATACGCGTCCAGCGACCAATATCAGGAAAGACAAAGGGAAGTGGTAGCAATCCTGCGGGGACGCTCTCAGCACAATCCTTACTCATATGATTCCAAGCTCATGGCAGGCATCGCGAAGGCGATAGAGGACGCCAGCAAGCCGGGCTAACTCGAGCAAACTGCGGCGAATCAATCTCGTTCGTCGCGGTCCGGCTGGCGCGCGGGAGGCAGCATATGCCAGCCCAGCAGACGCCGGATCTCTTCCGGGGTCGGCGGCGGATCCAATGGCGCGTGCGTGCGGCGCTCGAAGTACTCGCGAACGAGTTCCTTCGGCGGGCGGGTGGTATCTGGCATGGCCGCCTCGCTTTTCGGACGCGGAAATAAGAAAGCCACCGCAATGGGTGGCTTGAGGATTTGCTCCCGTGCTATCTGCGCGGTGAGTGTAATATAAACGCGAGCGAAAGCATCAACGAAGTTGGTGCAATCCTCGAATCACCGCTATCGGTGAGGCCGAAGCCTTCATTACGAGTGCGGTTAGTGTGTAGCTGCACTTTAACCAAGCAAATTCAAAATGTCAACTGGGATGCAGACCAAATCGAAATAAAAAGAAAAAGACTGAAATTTTGATATGCCAAAATAATGTGGTATATCATTCCCGACAGACAACTTATAAGGAAATACGGTGGACCCCTTCGATCTTGATAGTAGTTTGGCGGAAATTATCTCAACGGGAAATAATCTATACTCTCTAATTAGCAGCACTTTGGAAAGTAACGATTTTTCAGACGCACCTCAGCTTCGAGAAAAACTGAATGCAGCATGGGCCAACTTAATAGATTTACCGAATACTTTAAAAAGTATACCTATTGGATTTTCTGAAATTATCGACAATGCAAATAAATTTGAGGGGATTGCAGCAGTTATTCTTGATAAGATTGGTTATAGCAAACCTGGCACTTTAGAAGCGAGAAAAATCAAGGAAATTCTCAAAGGATTTCGTAACTTAGTGCAAGAGCATGCTGAGAATTACGCGCTGCACTCAAAAATTATGAGCTATCCAAGAAACAAAAATTCTCCAGAGTTTCTCGCACAGCTAGATTTTTTCAATCTCCGGATATCGCAAACTGAAGACTCATTATCTAAACAGCTGAAGCAAACAGGGGTGATCGAAGATTCGATCCGTAGCTTGCAGTCCTCACTTTCTGACACTAATTTAAGTGCTTCAGAATTGAGATCCCGCATAGACGAAAAGCTTTTAGAGACATCTGTCTATCTCGAAGGAAAGTTAGCCGAAGTCAATGAGGTTGTCGGGGTAATCGCGGCTAAGAGCATCGTGGGAAGCTATGAAAAAAGTGCTGATATTGAGAAAACTTCAGCCGACGCACTGCGAATCGCTTCGATCGTATTCATGGTACTCGTTATGATATTTGTCGGCTTTACCTTTTACGGCATCACGACAGGTGAATTCTCGTGGGAGAAGTCGGCTTTAAAGCTTATATGCTCACTATTATTCTCAGTACCCGCCGCATATCTCGCGAGAGAATCTGCTAAACACCGCCAGCAGCAATACACCCATTTACAAACATCTCTGGATTTGAAGGCAGTTGGGCCATATATTGCGACCTTACCTAAGGAGCAACAAGATACTCTAAAGGCTGAAATTGCACAGAGAATGTTTGCACCAAAAACATTCGATCATGTGACAAAGGAATCGTATCCGATTAATACGCAGGAACTAGTACTGGCTTTGGTCGATCGAATCAATGGCCGGAAGGCGGCAAAAGCAGAGGGTACTTCGTTAGAGTCGTAACCTCTTGGAAGCCCGCGCGTTGCGGGCGTGCAACAAACTTTCTAACTCGCTGACCATATCCAGCGCCTTCTCGCGCTCGAAGCCGACCTTGATATTTCTCAATGCCAGAAGGATAAGCGGCAGGTAAAGTTATCAGATGAAAAACTACATCGCCCTTTGTCTTGCCGCTCGCCGCTTAGCGCCCACGCATGGCATCCCTTTTTCCGCTGCGCTCTTATGTGACCACGCCGTACCCATCGAACTTGCCCTGCGATTTCTAACGCTGCCGCTAAACCAGCTATCCTGTGCCTGTTGGCCGTACCGATGCCAGGAGCACGAACATGAAGTCCTCACAAGCACCATCAACCGTCCGCCTCCGCGCTGCAGCGTATGTCCGTATGTCGACGGAGCGCCAGATCTACTCGACGGCCAACCAACTGGACCGGATTCGGCAATACGCGGCGAGCCATGACGTCGACGTGGTAACCATCTACGAAGATTCGGGGCGCAGTGGCCTTACGAAAAAGGGTCGTCCGGGCCTCACTCAAATGATAGAGGACGTGCAGGGCAACCACGACTTCGCATTGATTCTTGTGTACGATATCAGCCGCTGGGGACGGTTCCAGGACTTGGACGAGAGCGCCCACTATGAGTACTTGTGCCGCCTGAACGGCGTCAACGTCGCCTACTGCGCCGAGGTGTTCGAAAACGATGGAACGCCGTTCACAGCCATCATCAAGGCCCTCAAGCGCGCGGCGGCAGCCGAGTACAGCCGCGAGCTTTCTGCCAAGGTCTTCGCCGGCCAGTGCAGAATGATTTCGATGGGATACAAAACGGGCGGGCCACCTGGCTACGGATTACGCCGCGCCCTACTCGACTCGGACGGGAAGATTATTCAGATCCTCAAGGCTGGCGAATGGAAAGCAGTCCAGACCCACCGAGTGGTGCTTGTGCCTGGTCCGGTGGCCGAGATTGCCATTGTCAACCAGGTCTTCAAATGGTACGCCGAGGATGGCGTCGGCGACAGAAAAATCGCTGCTGTACTAAATGAGCAATCTGTCGCAACGGAGTCAGGTGGCCCCTGGACGCCCGACATAATCCGGGGCATGCTCCAAAATGAAAAATACATCGGCAATCTGATATTTAACAAAGCATCCTTCAAGTTGCGAAAGACTGCGGTGCGGAACCCGCCGGAGGAGTGGGTTCGATGCGACGGCGCGATTACGCCCATCGTGCCCCAAGAGCTTTTCAATGCCGTCGCGCGAGAGCGAGCGCGCCGCCACCGGAGATACACCGACCAGGAGTTGATTACGTCGATGCAGCGGATCTACAACGCGCACGGTCGCATTTCGAGCACCCTGATTGATGCGGATCCGGATTTGCCTACGGCACGGCTGATTGCTCGCCACTTCGGCACGCTATTTGATGCGTTCACACAGGCAGGCATCCCAAATCTTCGGAGCAACGACTTCTTGGTCACACGCGATCAGAACTACGGGTTTCGTGACCGCATGGTGGCCGAGGCGACAGCACTGGCAATCGGTGCCGGGGCAACGGCAGAGCTAATGGATGCACCCCATACACTGCGGTTAAACGGGAGTGTGACGGTATCGATGAGGGCCATCCGATGTGCGCACGACAAAAAATATGGATACTACCGATGGCGGATACCGGCTCGTTTAGCTGAAGGGTGTGACTTCTTGCTCGTTGCATTACTGGACCGCACGAACAGAAATATCACCTCATACCTACTCTTCCCGACTGGTGACCTGGATCATCGGGCGATCGCATTTACAGAATCCAGCATCAAACGGTACTCGGCAAACCAACGATGGAACCTCTCGGACTTCTTCCTGCCGACGAGCTCAGCGAAGTAACGCAGTCGATCGAGCAATATGCGACTGGATCAGGCCTTCCAGTTCGCTAACCATATCGAGCGCCTTCTCGCGTTCGAAGCCGAAGTTGATAATTCTCAATGCCAGCAGGACAAGCGCCCGGTAAAGTTATCGGATGAGAAATCCCATCCCCCTTTGCTTGGCCGCGCGTGGCATGGTGCCCAGCCACGGCGTCAAATTTGCCGCCGCACTGCTCTCCGACAACGACGTTTCGATCGAGCTTGCGCTGAGATTCCTGACGCGTCCGCTGGAAGAGTTATCCTGTCGCTGCTATCCCATGATTCCACCGGAGAAAAATGATGAGCGGTTTGCTGGAAACTACTATCCTGTCGCCGTTTCGTCGAGCTGCGGCCTATGTGCGAATGTCAACCGAGAGACAGACCTACTCCACGGCAAACCAGATGCAGCGCATCCAGGAGTATGCAGCGGAGCAGCAGATAACGATCGTGGCAGTTTATGAAGACGCGGGCAAAAGCGGGCTCACCATGCGGGGGCGACCCGGCCTGCAGCAGCTGCTTGCAGACGTGCAGACGAAAGACGATTTCACCTGCATCCTCGTGTACGACGTCAGCCGCTGGGGCCGCTTCCAAGACGTCGATGAGAGCGCCCATTACGAGTACATCTGCCGGCTGAACGGAGTGCAGGTCACCTACTGCACCGAGGCCTTCCAGAATGATGATTCGCCCTACACCTCGATCATCAAAGCGATGAAGCGAATAGCAGCGGCGGATTACAGCCGCGAGCTGTCTTCCAAAGTATTCATTGCCCAGTGCCGCATCATCAAGATGGGATACAAACTGGGTGGCATGGCTGGATACGGCCTGCGCCGAGCGCTACTCGATTCGAATGGCGATTTCATCCGCATAATGGAAAAAGGCGAATGGAAGGCGGTTCAGACGCACCGCGTCGTCCTGGTGCCTGGCCCCAAGCACGAAATCGAGGTTGTTAATCTAATATTCCACTGGTACGCCGTAGACAAAGTTGGAGATCGACGTATCGCCATCGCGCTCAACGAGCAGAACGTCGCTTCAGAATCTGGCAGGCCGTGGACAGGCGCACTCATCCGAGGAATGATCCGCAACGAAAAATACATCGGCAACCTTATATTCAACAAGGGATCCTACAAGCTGCGAAAGACCGCCGTCAGGAATCCCGCGGCGTTGTGGGTCCGCTGCGATGCAGCTTTCCCGCCAATTGTGCCTTTGCAACTCTTCCATGCCGCACGCATAGAGCGGAGTGATCGAAATTATCGATACACCACCGAGGAGCTCATGCAGACCCTGCAGCGAATTTACAAAGCCCACGGAAGGGTAACCAGCGCCTTGATTGACCGGGATCCAGACGGACCTGCATGCCAGCTCTTCTGCCGTCGCTTCGGGTCCATATACGCCGCGTATGAACTGGCAGAAATTCCGGGGCCATTCAATGCCGAGGCCATCATTACTCGCCGCCGCACGCACTCGATAAAGGCCGGGTTCCTCGACATTGTGAAATGTGCCATTATTGAGGCAGGCGGCACCTGGCAAGCAACCAACATGCCGCACACCCTTCGTATAAACGACGCGGTCACCGCATCGATTCGCGTGGTGCGCTGCGCGCTGGACAATAAGTGGGGTAACCACCGGTGGCGAATCAATAAGCGGCTCGCTACCGGCTACGACTTTCTCATTGCTGCCGTACTGGATCAGCGAAATGAAAAAATTGAAGCCTACCTGTTGGTGTCGGCGCGCGAATTTGAAAACCGAGACATCTCTTTCACCGAATTAACCCGCGCCAGTCTGGGGAATATCATCAGGCCTGAATTGGCCGACTTTTTCCCACACCCGGTCGAACTATCTGAGCAAGGCGGCTGAACGAGCATTGTGTGCTTGGAGAAGGCCTTCCAGCTCGCTGACCATGTCGAGCGCCTTTTCGCGTTCGAAACCTCCGCCACCGATCTCGCCTCGACCGCTGCCTTTGCACGGCTGGCAGATCATCCGGCTGGCCGTGCCGGTACCGTGGCAGGTGCCGCACTTCCCGTCGAGCCAGTAGGCCAGTGAGCGCTCGGCGACGCGGCGGTACAGGGTCATGGCGGCGCACACGTCCCACTCGGTGCCCTCCTTCACCCACTTGCGCTCACGGCCTTTCTCGGTCACGCGGTTGGTCCAAATGCGCAGCAGCTGCGCCAGATTCTGAGTGCCGGACTCGAAGGTCTTGCTAATCGAGCCGTCAGCGTATTTCACGCGGGTCAGCAGCGCGCCGAAGCCGGCGCCGGTCAGGTCCGCCAGCGCAGCGGCCGCCAGCGGTTCGGCCGCGTGATGCTGCGCGTCGTCCTGCAACGTGCTGGCGCCCAAACTCATTACGAACCGATCTGCATAACCCATGTTGTTCTCCCGTGGCAACGCCGGAACGTTAACACACGGAAAACCCGGAAACAATAGGGCAACAGGCAAAGTGTTGCAGATTTTGGCAAGGTCTTTCCTGTTGGCCGCAGTTTCAGTCGCGCAACTGGCGCAGCGCTTTCTCGTGCGCTACGGCCAGCACGCCCACCTCGAGCTTGGGCAGCGCCCGGACGTAGTACGCGATCGACAACCTAATCGCCGCGTACTCGCCGGTAGTGAGGTCGAGCAGCGCCGTAGGCCGCGCGCAGGCCTTCAGCAGTGCTGCCCAGGCCAGCACCGCCTTGTCGTACAGTCGGCGATTACCCTGCTGCGACCAGACGGCCGCGCTGGTCAGCAGGTGCTCCGTGAGCGTGTTGGCAAGCGACGCCGGCGCCAGCCCGCGCTTGGCCGCGTCGAGCGCGATCAGCACGACCAGTGCCGTGGCATCGGCATCTTCCTGGCCCACCACTTGCTTGGCGGCCAGGAGGTCGAGCGGGTTGGCGAGAAGCGTCTGGCGAGCGCCCATCAGGCCGCCCTCCGCGACCGGTACGATTCCCAATCGCACACCACGAGCTGGCCGCCACCTTCGCGCAGCCGGTCGAACGCGCGCGCGCCGAGGTATTCCTCTAGCAGCTTGATCGCCAGGTTGCTGATCACGATCGTCGGCCGGCCTGCCTCGTAGCGGCCGTTGATGATCTCGAACAGCACCAGCTTTTCGGTGTCGCTGCCGTGCTGCACGCCCACCTCGTCGAGGATCAAAAGGTCCGGTTCGACCAGGTCGGCGATCGCCTGCGCTTCGGTCTTCGAGTTGCCCTTGGCATAGGTCTCCTTCACGGACCGGACCGCGCGCATCACCGACGTGAAAACGGCCTGACCGCCCTGCTCCAGCACCACGTGCGCGACGCCGACGGCCAGGTGGGTCTTCCCGGTACCGACGTCACCGCACAGGATCAGGCAGGCGCCGGCCTTGCGCACGGCAGCGAAATTGTCCGCGTAGCGGGTGACCATGCGCAGCGCCTTCTCGGCTTCGTCGCAGGTCGGCTCGTACGTGCCCAGCCGGCGGTCGGAGAAGCGCTCAGGGATCGCCGCGCGCCCCAGGCGCACCTCCCATGCCCGGTTGCGCAGTTCGGCCTGCCAGGAGGCCTGTGCGGCTGCCGTAGCCGCCGCCTCGGCCACGTGCTCGCACTTCACGCAGGCAGACCAGCCGCCGGCGAGCAGCAGCGAGGTGTACTCGCCGTGCTGCTGGCAAGTTTCGAGGATCGCGCTCATGAAGCGCGGGCGGCGCTCAGAATTTGCCATCAGCGCTAACCCCTGCCCGGTAATCCTGCGCGGAGAAGTTTCCATGTTTCGTGCCTTTCTGCGGCGTGCCGCGTTTGATCGTCAGTTGGTCCCACTTTTCGCGCAGCTTCGAGGGCGAAAGCACGTTGGCCTTCCAAAACTCGTCGTCTTGCGCCCAGCTGAACAGCTCGCAGATCTCGCGGTGGGTGCGGCGGTCACGCTCGCGCATCAGCCGCACATCCTCCGACCATGCCTCGAAGCTGGGCGGCTTGTGGCCCGGATTGTTCGCCAGGATGCGGCCGAACAGCCAGCGCGCGCACGCCTCGTCCTCGGGCGTGCTGCGGCGTTGCTTGCGCCGCTCCTTGTCCTCATCATCACCCTGCTCGCCGGTATCCCTCGGCGCGTCGGGGCTTTGCGCCGACAAGGTTTTATTCTTATGGTTATTGGTTAATGGTTTATGGTTAGTTGACGGACGTTGAACATCCGTTGAACCGACGTTGCCCCCCTGTTCAACGTCCGTTGGCTTTTTTGTTGTACGACTGGCAGCAGATGCCTTGCCAGCGGCCGATGCTTTCTCCGCCTTGTCGTGGAAGGCCCGAATTTCGCTGTCGCAGCGCTCGTGGACGTATCCTTCTGTTGTCTTTTGGAACTTAAATTTCAACAGACGTTCAACGGCCGTTCGCTCCTGTTCATCGGTCGTTCCAAGGGTGTAGAACACCATTTCGTGGTCCAGTGGCAGCGGTTTTTCAGTGTCGTAATACATGTCCATCATGTCGCGGTAGAGCCAACGCTCCAGGCGGCCCATGGTGAAAGTGCCGGCGCGGAAGTCGCCGATGTGGTGCTGGTAATAATTCACGGCCGAACCTCCGCGGCTCCGCCGAACACCGCGGCTACCAGTGGATCGCGCGCCGGCTTGCGCTTGCGCGCTCGGCACTTGGCGAGGTGAAACTCGTAGCGCTCGGCGTCGCGGCGCAGCTTCGACTTGGCGCGGGCCTGGCGCTGCTGCCCGGTGCGGCGCTTTGGCTTCTTGGCATCGACGCCCGCGCCCACCGCATACGCCGAGACGCGGGTGGCGCGCGGTGTGCAGCGCAAAGGCCACTTGGCGATGTGCACCAGGCCCAGGGTGTGCATGAACTTGAGCACGCGCCAGGTGTGGCCGTAGCAGAGAAAGATTTTCGGCGCCACGTCGTGAGCGCACAGCGGGCCATCTTGCAGCACGGCCGTGATGGCCGCGATGCGATGGGCGGTAAGTGGGTGATCGGCCTTCATGCGGCTACCTCGATTTCAGCAAAAAGTGTAGATTCGCCTTGGATGCGCTTGCGCGCGATCTCGGCATAAGCGGGATTCAATTCGATGCCGATGCAATCGCGCTGGAGACGGTCAGCCACCAGGCCGGTGGTGCCGGCGCCGAAGAACGGATCCAACACGACGCCGCCCACTGGGCAGCCAGCATTGATGCAGTTCTCGGGTAACTCTGGCGGGAACGTGGCGAAGTGCGCCTCGGCGAACGAATGCGTGGCCATGGTCCAGACGCTGCGCTTATTGCGCATGTCCGGACGTGAGGCACGGTCACTACGGAAGCCGGCGCCGCCGCCCATCCGAGACGCCGTGCGCAGGCCCTGCTCATCACGACCTTCGTCCTTGCTGCACGACGCCTCAACGCGGCCGCGTTGGCGCGTTTCGGCGTCCGTACCATGCCCGAAGCCGACGCCGCGCGCGACGCGTTTCTGGGGCTTCTGTCCAGGCACGTCGTAATCCTTCGTGGCGAAGCTGTTGCGCGGGTGGTCGGCGGCGCTCACCGCAGGTTCCTTGATAGCTTCGGCGTCGTAAAAATACTTCTCGCTTTTGGTGAGTAAGAAGATGTACTCGTGCGACTTCGTGCAGCGGTCACGCACCGACTCCGGCATTGGGTTGGGTTTGCTCCATACGATGTCCTGGCGCACCCACCAGCCGGCGTCCTGCAGTGCGATGGCCAGGCGGTGCGGCATCATTACAAGATCCTTGGCCTTGAGGCCTGGCTGCGGCATGCGGTTGGGCTGGGTGAGTTGCCCAGTACCGCGCGCGCCGACGCTGTATGCTTGCTTGCCCTCGTGTCCGCCTCGCGAGCCACGCCAGGCCTCACCCTGCGCTCCACCACCAGGGTGATTACCCACCCGGCCAGCGCCCGTTGCGTAGCTGTCGCCCATGTTGATCCAGCAGGTGCCATCGGGGCGCAGTACGCGGCGCACCTCTTCGAAGACGTCGACCATCACGGCGATGAATTCCGCCGGGCTCGCCTCCAGGCCGATCTGGCCCTCGACGCCGTAGTCGCGCAGCCCCCAGTAAGGCGGGGACGTGACGCAGCAGTGAATGCTGTCGGCGGCCAGCGTGCGCAGCTGTTCGCGCACGTCGCCGATAAGTATCTTGATCGTCATGCATCCCCCAGCAGCGGAAGTTGGCGCGCTTTGAACGCGGCTTCGCGCTCGCGCGCAAGCGTGTCGGGGTGCGCACCCAGGCCATGCATGTGCTGGATCTGTTCGAACAGGCCCTCGCGGCGCTGAGTTGCTGGGTGGACGATGGTCGTGACGCCGCCGGCGGCAGACAGAATCAGCGCGTGCTCACGCGCCAGTCTGCAAATTTCTTCGTATGCTTGTTCCGGGCTCATGGTGTTTCCGTTTTGGTTGGTCGAGCAACGGCCGTCAGGCCGCAGCCTTCAGTTCTTTTAAAAGTTTGCGGTAGTGCGCAGTCAAGGCGATCAGTTCGTCGACCGTGTAGTGGCGCGGTTCGTTGTCGGCTTCGAGCGCCTCGACGGCGGCCAGGCCGATGCGCGCAACGACGCCGGCGCGAAACGATGCCGCCGTGGTGCCGCCCGGCCGGTTGCAGCCCTTGAGCTGCTTGAACACGTTGCGTTCGTCGAAGCGCAGGTGCGGGTGGCTGCCGCGCGACAGGTAGTGGCCAGCGTCGTAAGCTCCGCCGGTCAGGGCGTCGTCGCTGGCATGCTTGCCGCAATCGATGCAAGGCTCGAAGCGGTCGCGGAACCGTACCCAAGCGTTGAAAGCCTTCTGGCAGTCGGCCACGTGGTCGGCCTTGCGCTTGAACTTGGCCAGCTTCTCCTGGCGGTCCTTGCGCTCGGCCTTGGCGGTGGCCGCCTTCTGCTTAGCAACCTTGGCCAGCGCCACCACCGTGCCGCAGTCGGGCGAGCACCAGGTGACGAACGGCTGCGGCCGGACGAACTCGGCGCGGCAGGTACGGACCGCGCATTTGTGCTTCTTCTCGCGGGCGGTCTTGGTGATGGTCTTCGTCAGCTCGCGGGCTTCGATGCGCTCGCCGCGCGCGAATGCCTGGCGCTTCATCGGCGCTGTGCCGGGCTTCATGGGGGAGCGGCGCATCATGCTACGATCCCGCTTTTCCTCGGGAAAGCTAAATGTCCAAATTGAGAGCTGCGTTCCGCACGATGACGAACATTGCAATCATCGTTTTTATGTTGGGAATATTCGCTTCTATGTTGTTTGCGCTTCGGCTTGTCATCGACGATCCGAAAAAGGGATTGGCATCGAGTGAGGCAGCTGGTTGGGTTCAAGCGCTTGGCTCTGTAATCGCCATCGCTTCGGGCTTTGCGCTCGCAAATCGACAAGCTCAGAGTGCAGCAGCACTCGCAAAAACAGAAAGGCTTGAACAGGACGTTGAGCGGCTTCTCTCCGCCTTTGCCGTGGTCGCGCACGCCAAGGAAATAATCGACGAAGCACTGACCAATATGAGCAAAGAAGGATCTCTCATGGGTTATTTTCTCGTATCGTCCTACTATCTCGATTTCGAAGGAGGGAAAAGGGCTCTTGAGTTGATCCCCTTGCATGAGCTGCGCTCGGCGGAAATGATCAAAGGAGTGCTTGGCGTGCAGAATTGCCTTACTGCGGCACATCGCCTCACCGAGTTTGGTCGCGAGAATCCCTCCTTGGATAATCACGACATTGACGAATGGTTTGCTCAGGTAGAAGAGTTCCGGCTGGCCAGCGAAGATGCCATGGAACGCGTGTCCGAGGGAGTTGATCGTGCACGGAATCTGCTGCCCCCAGAAGCTTGAGCGCGATTTAATGCCGCTAATGATGGGCCACGTTTTATTGATCACGAACTGGCTCCAACGCACGACGTGCTGCCATTGCGTTTAATCCTGCTAGCTTGCAGCCATCACAGGTAGCGTGGAAGTAGCGCAGGTCCAGCAGCGCGGCGCCGGCGCGCACGAAGCCGCCAGCGACCAGGCGGGCAAGTGCGGCCAGGTCGCGGCGGTTGGCCAGGTATTGGTTGCGGAAGCCCCAGTGCGCTTTCGGGTGATGCAGCGTGGCTCCCAGCATGTGGTGCAGGATGTCCAGGTCGTTGTCTTGCAATGTCGCGACGCGCGCAGCGAACAGGCAGGCGACGCACTTGCCGTGCTGCGCGAGCTGCTTGGCCGGCGAGGCCTTGCCGCAAGCGCAGCGCTGCGCCTTGAGAACCGGCGCGGGCTTTTCATTAGCGATAGCGCGGTGGCGGCGCTCTTCGCGGGAGAGGTCGTAGATCATGCTAAGATTCCTTTATGGCAATCGAACTCAAATATTTCAAAACGCGGGTTGTGAAGTACCCGATGCTGGCTGGATCTCTTTTAGCGGCATTGATATTGACTGGGCTGCGCGCTCAAATGAGTAGCGGTGACTGGGCTATGTGGGTCGGTGCCGTCGGCACAGTCGGCGCATTGATAGGGACCGTGTGGCTTGCTACCGCCCAGACACGTCGGCTGGAGCGAGAGGCGCTTGTTCGAGCACGAATTCACGCCAGCGCCCTGACATACAAGCTGCAAGATATTAGGGAGGTAATCGGGTTGGCCGCCAAAGATCTCCTCGACGCAATTGATATCGCCAGTGGCGATGTTGCAATTGAGCGCTGCATACATAAAATCAAAAGCATTGAGTTGTGGGAGGCTGATGATCTTATTCCCATAATCCCGTTGAAAGAAAAGGCTGCGGCTGGATTGCTTACGACTGGGGCGCTCACACTTAATTTTCCCGCCCACATCAGGCTGGTGGTACTGAAATCCACAGTTCCTGCGGACAGAGCAATTGCAATTTTTGACTCCATCAAGATGCTTAACGCAATCGACGCTTCCTTGCATGAACTTTCGGAGATCTGCTTTAAGGCGGGTGAGCAGTTGCTGCTGGACTGACTCTCTCATCACGCAGCCACCCAACCCACTTCACGCTCATGCATGAAGTTCGCGCACGCCGGCCACGCGCCTGTCAGGGCGAAATGCACGCGGCGCCCGATCCAGCGCATGTTGAACACGCACATGGAATTGCCCAATGCCTTGTAGCGCGGTCCGTCAGCGGACAAGGCCCACCAGACGCCGGCAATCTCCATGACTGGATCGCCTTTCACCAACATCGTTTCTGCGCGACTGGCCGTAACGATCTTCATAGGGATGAGGGTGTGGAAGTCAGGGAAAGACTGCAGACGCTCGCACTCGCGCGGAGTGAGGCGACGAACGGCCATGTCCGACTGCATGACGGAGCCTTCAAATCCCCCACCCTTGCTGCGTGCCTTTAGGCAACCAAACGCGTCGACCATCGCATTCTGTTCTTCGTCTAGACCAATAGGCAGCGGTGCGGCCGCTATCGGCTGCCCTCGCCCAGAGCCATCCTCGCTGGCGTCGAAGCCTTCGGCCTTGAGCGTATGGGTGACCTCGCCGGTGATGCACACGGCTTGCACCTCGGCACGCGCCTCAAGCGTGTAGGCGATGTGAGCCTGAACGCCTACGCCATCGGGGCCACTATTCGGGTTCGTACGGAGTGCGCCGGCCTGAATTGCGTAGCAGAAATCTTGGGCATGCATTGCACCCAGGCCGGGCGTGCTGCTGGAATTCGTGTTGCCCTCGCAAACAATCGGGGCAGCCCTTGTGCGGTCAGCGGATGTGGTCAACGCGCCAGAGACATCCACGGCAGAGAATGTGCCGTTCTTGTAGTCGTCAGCGGCAAACGCTATCGCTGGCGGCTGGCCGCCGTTGGCGTGGCTAGTTGCGTGATTTCCAGCCCGGAGCGTCGACGCCAGATCAAAGCTCGCGTCGCCGCCGTAGTCCTTCATGCTGAACGCGATCGGCACCAACATGCCGGCCTCGGCATCCTGTTGCGTGGCGCTTCCTGCTGCCTTATCGTTCGCAAGCAGCGTGCCGGTGATCAGCGTGTCGAGGCCATCGCCGCGCCGGCGCTCAACGCTGCGAGCTATCGGTGCAGACAGCACTGGAACGATGGTGCACGTCTCGTAGTCCTGCCGCCGTCCCTCGCCCGCTGTGACACAGCGGGCGAGGGACGGCGTGGCAACGGCTTGAAGCCCTAAGCCGCATTCATCCTGGACTCCGCCACGGCGGCCAGCGCTCGCTCTAACTGTTCCGGCAGCGTCTTCTTTCGCTTCGCGGCTCGGCGGAGAATCCCGACGCACGCCATCTTGCTCAAAAAGTACCGCTGCGGGATCAAACCCGTCTCGAGCACTTGCGACAACGAACACACGACGGCGTCGTTGGGCCACTCCGAAATATTGGGCATCAAGGACTCTCCAGGCAATACGCCTTTGGGGTCCAAAGACACAACCAGCGTTCGGCCATTTGCCCCCTGGTGGGAGCAGTGGGCTATCCTCGCCGGCAAGCGCTGCCAAAAAGCAGCCGAAAGCGTTGTCGCTGGTGCTGAGAACTCCGGGGACATTTTCCCAGATGATGATGCACTCGGGGAGGTCGAGAACATGTCGAGCTGCGTCGATTGCATTGGCTAAATCCACAAAAGAAAGTGTGAGCTGGCCGCGCGCGTCGCCAAGCGATTCGCGTAGGCCGGCAATTGAGAAGGCTTGGCAAGGCGTGCCACCGACGAGTGCCGCCGGTGCAGCCACCGCGCGAGCGCGCACCATGGCGGCGATCTTCGTCATATCGCCCAAGTTCTGTGGCCCGGTGGCCACAGCCGGCAACATGCTTACGGCCTTGATTGCGGCGCGCCTCGCGTCGCGATCTTCCTGAGAGAGGTCGTCGCTGAGCTCGTCGGGATCCGGCATGTGGACAGGGCGACCGGCGCCGTAGTGGTGATGCAACACCCGGGCCGGGAACGGCTCGATCTCGGCCAACCATGCCGCGCGCCAGCCCATCGGGTGCCAAGCCTCGGTGGCGGCTTCGATGCCGCTGCATACGGAGCCGTAAGTGATTTCTTCGGGAGGGTCGTCGCGCCTCATGCTCGCGCTCCGGCAGCGCGGCGGACGATGCGAACCGGCGCGTGGTACGGCGTGCCGCGGTACGCAGGGCCAGCGACCTGGCCGGCGGCGGTCGGATCGCGAGATGCATCGGTCAAGCGGTAGAGCAGACCGTCAAAACTGACGTTGCGGCCGATCATGTTGCTGACCATATTGCGAACGGCGTGCTCATCTGCGGCCTTCTCGATCTCGATGTTGGCGCGTTCGCACAGCTGGTAAAAAGTGGCGGGGCCTTGCTTCAATGCCGCGAGCAGCAGCAAGGTGCGGCTGCCGTGGTGGGGTGCGCGTTTATGCGTCATGGCCGGCCACCCTCACCTTTCAGCAGCTGGTCGGCGCAGTCGCGCAGCTTCTGCTCGCTGTGGCGGTGTTTTTTGACAGCGGTGCTCTTCTCGGCCGGCGCGGCGCCGATCTTGGCCTTGTCAGTGGTCCGCCAATCCTTGACGGCCGCCAAGGTTTTGCTCTCGGTGTAGTTGATCGAGGTCGTCACGATTCGGACCTCGCTTGCTTGTGTGATATCATCGCTACTCCAAAGTAGTTTGTTGTACGAAGCCGGCCTGCACGCCGGCTTTTCTATTTCCGCGATTAGTCGATCTGCCCTGATCTTTCGCGGATTTCCTGCACGCCCATGCCGTAGTACTCATGGATGCGCAAAATCTGTTTTGCCGAGAGGCGCTGCCCTCTGCGCAGCAGGCGGCTGATGGTCGATGACGTCTCTTCCATTTCCCTCGCCAATTCGGCGTAATTTTTCAATCGGTGTTCGGTAATCAGGTATTCCAGCAGCGCGCGCACGCTGGGCGGCACGGGGCCTGGTGTCATGGCGGTGCCCCGGCAGTGCGGCGAGGCTTCACGTCGCCAGTGCGCACCCAGCGCGCGATGCCCAACTCGCACGCCGAGGTGAGCGCGCAGCCGTTCGCCATGCCCGTATGGGTGCGCGGGCCGCCACAGCCGCACCAGCATTTCCTCTTGCGGCCTGGCCGTTGCGGCAGTGGTTCGCTGTAGCGCACATGGCGATGTGACGAACCGATCTCGCCCCAGCCGGCAGTTCCGCCGCGCATTGCTGCGGACAGCGCATTGCGGCTCAAACCGTTGAGGTCGGCGCTCATTTGCACAGCTCCAGCGCCTGCTGCTCAGTGAAGCCTTCGGCCACGAGCGCCAGATACTTGGCGCGGCCGATCTTCGCGCTGAGTTGCGCTATCTCGATGTGGGCGGCCAGGTTCTCGCGCATTTCACGCACCAGCACGGCCAGCTTCACCCGGCCTTTGTCTTCGTCTTGGTGGCTCACTTGGCGCTCCCGCAATTGCAGTAACCCAGCCACTCGCCATCAATTCGGGTGACGTCGCCGGTGCCGCCGCAGCTGCTGCACAGCGCGCGCATTTCGGCGCACACGTCGGTTGTGGCGGGCGCGGCCGGCGCTGGCAAGTACACGGCCATCGCGCCCGGGCTTTGCTTCGTGGCCCACAGCGTGGTGCGGCACTGGCCGATGCACGGAATTTCCTGCGGCTCGATGTAGCCGGCCACCTGCGGCGCGGTGGTGACAGATTTAGCCTCGGTGGGCGGCGTGGTCGCCGCCAGGTACAACGCGTCAGCGGCAGCCGGCGACAGAGTGATCGAGCGGTCCATGACCTTGGCCGTGGCCAGGTGGTCTCGCAGCTCGGGCAAGTCGGTGTCGGTGACGGCAGGCGCGTGCAGCAGGCCAGTGTCCAGCCCCATGTTCCAGGCGGCGCGGGCGTGCTCGTTCAGCGCCGTGCGGATCTCGCTCGGCACCAGGCCGCCCAGGTCGTCGCGGTAGGCCCACTCGGGCAACGCTGGCAGCGCGCCCTGCTCTACCGCTGCTGGGCGCGGCTGATTATTCGACGGGCTATTCACAATGCCACCTCCGCCAGCACTGAATCTTTCCACTTCACCTGCTGGATCGGGGTGCCGTTGCCGTGCGCCTTGCCGGTGTCGAGGACGACAGCGTGCGGCCGGCCCTTCGCGGTCGGAACCCAGTGCTCGCCGACGCGTTCTTGCAGGCCGGCGTCGGCAAGGGTGCGGTTGAACGTCTTGGCGCTGATGCAGCGGCGATGTCCCAACTCGGTGGGCGTGAAGCAGATTTCTTGATCAGGCGTCGGCAGATGCTGCTGGCCGGCCAGCGCGAGCAGGTTCACGCCGGTCTGCGCCGTGGCGATCTGGTTGGCGCCGATGGCGGCAGCGTTCTTGTCGATGCCGCAGCAACGCAGCGCGCGCACCAGGGCGGGCATCATGCCGGCCGCAACCATCACTGGCGACTTCACGGGCGCCGCGCGCACGGCCTTTGCA
The DNA here is from genome assembly GCF_034479515.1 of Duganella zoogloeoides. Classification (NCBI taxonomy): domain Bacteria; kingdom Pseudomonadati; phylum Pseudomonadota; class Betaproteobacteria; order Burkholderiales; family Oxalobacteraceae; genus Duganella; species Duganella zoogloeoides. Next base: position 2,503,169 of record NZ_CP140152.1, on the reverse strand, counting down.
GCTGGTGCCGGCAGCGCGCCGTTGGCCACCGCGTCGAACGTGCGGATAACCTGCAGGTGGAACTTGGCACTGATCCACATCGCATAGGCGTATACCAGTTCCTTCCCGGCGTAGGTGCCTTGGTTGAGACCGCCCTTGATGCTGACGACCGATGCGGGAATTCCCGTATCGCTTTCCTCTCCTGCGAGCTCGCTCACCAATGCTTGCGTCTGCTGACTTCGAAGGAAGTCGTGCGGCTTATGGCGGGCTTCGCCGCCGGCGGCCTTATGCAGGTCGTTCAGCGAGAAGCGTCCTGCTTCATCGGTACGAATCGGTATATCAGCGATTTTGAGGTGGTTCACGGCTCTTCCTTTGGTTGCGCCCGGCGGGTGCGGGACTTGGTTGCGATTCAGGAGCGCATCGGGCGCAGCGCACCGCGCGACACGCGGCGCACGCCCTGGGCCTGACCCGGGAACGAGAAGGCCCGGCGCAGGCCTACACCAGCCCCTTCTTGGCGGCTCGGGAAGCGGGTAACCTGCTGGTGTGCCGTCGCGATGCGCATGCCAGCCTGGCGGAGGAAACCGCTGATGCTGATATCTGCGGCAGCGCAGTGGCTCTGCAAAGTGGCCTGCTCCTCGTCGCCGAGGTAGACCTTGACGACGTTCAAGCGGGGATCCGGCTTGCGTTGGGTGGTGCTCATGTGTTGCTCCTATAGTGATGCGGACTTCAGGATTTAAACCGGCAGGTCTAGGGCCGGCGACGTTACAAATTCGGGGTGGTGAGCGCCGTCAGCCAGGTAAGCCGGATGCGGCAGCGCCAGTGGCGGGGCGAATGACCGAGCAGAGATCGGCGCATGCGGTGCTGCGCGCGGCGACGGTGATGTCGCCCTGCTTTGCCAGCACTTCCGCCAGCGTGGCCAGCTTCCGCAACTCGTCGAGGATCAGCGCCTGGGTGTCATCAGCCACCAGCTCAGCGCTGATGAACTCGCCCTCTTGCGCAAGCAGCGCGTCGTTGATCGCGGCCTCGGCGCCGCGCGCGGCGTCGGCCAGTTGATCAAGCTTGGCTATTGCGGCATCCACCGGTGCGCCGTCGATCTCGTACTTGAGCTCCATCGTGATGACGCTCGGCGCGAGCTTGGCGGGCGCCGGGACGTAGCCGAGCATCGCAGCGATGCGATTGAGGGCGGCCTTCATGCAGCTTCTCCGGCAGGATTGAGCTGGGTCACGGCGCTGGGCGCATTGGCGGCGCACGATGGCGCGAGTTCCGGCCAGATGTTCTGCCAGTCGTCTGGGCGCAGGTCTTTGCGGGTGACTTGGCCATTGGTGGCGCGCTCAATTTCGACGCAGCGCTCAGGCGGAATTGGCCGCAAACGATTGGCCCACTGGCTGATAAGCACGGGGGTGATCGCCAATTTTTGGGCCAGCGCGCGCTGCGCGCCGCGCTCTTTAACGAAGTTTATGAGTTCCATGAACCCACTATAGCAATTTGCTTTTACATCGTCAATAGCAAATTGCGTATTCCAAACCAAAGCACTTTGCTATTAAATGCGCCGATGGCTACCTCCAAAGAATTACGAATCGAAAACCTTCGCGCCCTTGTCCGTGAGTTCAAGACGGCCGATGCTGTAGCGCAGCTCGCCGGCACCGCCCCGATGTATCTCAGCCAGATCCTCAACGGTGCGAAGTCATCGACAGGCACGCCGCGCGGAGTCGGTGACGCGCTCGCACGCAAATTAGAGGCTGGATGCGGGAAAGAAGTCGGGTGGCTGGATCTCCCACACGGAACCGAAGTCGATACACCGTTGACGTTTGAGCAAGCGCAAGCCCTCCTTCCTGGCGCGATGCGCGTCGTCATCGCTGAGACAGGCGATCCGAATTTCTACTTCATCAAGAAAGTGAAGCTGCAACTGCGCGCAGGCGTTACTGGCTTCCAAACGATTCCTGACATTTATGACGGAGATACGGTCAGCCTGCCCAAGAACTGGGTGGACCGCAGAGACATAGATCCAAATACGCTGATGGCCTTGACCGTCACCGGCGAGAGCATGGAGCCGAATTTATACGCGGGCGACGTGGTGATTATCGATACGGCCGACAAGGTCATGAAGGACGGCGCTGTCTACGCTTTCAACTACGACGGCGAATCGGTGATCAAGCGCTTGGTGAAAGAGCGCGGCGAGTGGTGGTTGTTCTCGGACAATCCGGACCAAACCCGTCACAGGCCCAAAGGCTGCCGAAGTGGCGACTGCGGCATCATCGGCAGAGTAATAAAGCGAGAAACTGACCACATTTAGTGACAATTGGTTAGATTTCCGATTAGCAATTTTTCATATAATCCTCTCATTTGTAATTTCCACAAAAAAAGGGATCATGAAAAAACCAATCATCGCAGCTCTCGCCATAGCGGCACTCGCCGGGTGCGCTTCCAGGCCTCCAGCTCCGACGTACAAGCAGTTCAGTTCGAGCGCCGAGGCTGAGTATGAGCCCTATCTTGTAGATGGCAATTCGGAGATTGTGGGTCAGGCTTTCTTGGCGCAAAAAGGAGGCGGCACCGTCAAGGCAGCCGGCCGCCTAGTAACCATCGATCCAGTTACGGAAGTCAGTCGCGCATGGTGGTACCAAGCGGGAAAAGTGTGGCGCTATAAGAGCACCGTACCGCCATTTCCCAAGTTCGTGAGCGCGCGCAGATCGACCACCGCCGATGCCGACGGCCGCTTCAAGTTCTCGAATATCCCCGCAGGCTCTTATTACATCCGAACCGAGATAACTTGGGATGTTCCATTCCACGGAGCACAAGGCGGACTGGTTACCGGAATCGTCGAGGTAAAGGCAGGTGAAAGCAAGCAGGCTATTGTCAACGGCGCCAACTAGTTGGATGGTGAGCTAGGAGCTTGGAAGGGGGAAGGCTCCCCCCCCTGTGTGTCAGCTCATCACTATCTATTTGTGCCGATGATATCGAGCCCGGTTCACGCAGCTCGCGCAAAACGCCAGCAACTTCAGCACGTGGTGATCGTCGCGTTCTTCGTCATCCTGATCACTGCGACCAATATCTTTCGGTCCTTATTTTTAACGCTCAGCATAGTCAAATCTTACCAACTCCAGCCCACTCACTCCTCGAGATAGAATTCTAAAAATATGAAGAACACGCAACTTGAACTGGCGCTCATTCAGCACGAGGCCGATGGCGTAACTATCGGCCAGCGCGCAGTCGACGGTTTTATCAACGCAACCGCAATGTGCAAAGCCGCGAACAAGCAGTGGAATCACTATCGTTCTACAGACAACACGCAGGCGTTCCTCGAGGAGCTGGGCCGCCACACCAAAATCCCAGTCCAATCTCTTGTATTTTCGGCGCAAGGCGCGGGTACTTGGGTCCACCCCCAAGTCGCCATCCACCTTGCACAGTGGTTGTCGCCGGTATTCGCGGTGCGTGTGACGCAGTGGGTATCAGAATGGATGGCTGGGGGAGTGCCCGGTATGGCGGGCGGCGGAAATCTTCCAGTTCATATTCAACGATACATGGTAAATCGCGGTGCGATTCCCGCAACACATTTTTCAATGCTGAACGAAATTATTTTTGGCCTCATCGCGCCTATGGAATCGGAAGGTTATACCCTTCCCGAGGGATTGGTGCCGGATATCTCAGAGGGTCGAATGTTTTCTAAGTGGATACGCGATGAAAAAGGGGTTGAACCGTCTATGTTCCCGAGTTACAAGCATCGCTATATGGATGGGAGGGTGGTTGATGCACGACTTTATCCAAATGAGTATTTGGCCGATTTCCGGGCCCATTTCAACAACGTATGGCTGCCGCAGAAGGCCCTGAAGTACTTCCAAGAACGCGACCCAGTAGCCCTTACGTACTTACCGAAATTGCTAACGGCACCCGCGAAGGCCTAAATTCAGAGGATTCCCGTTTATCCGGGAATCGCATTTGAGTCCCCCCTCTCCCTAACTTAGCCCGCACTAGCGGGCTTTTTTACAACCGTAGGTCACGAAAAGCTCCGATTCTAGGATCTTTTTTCGTGCCCCCCCCCCAGCGTTCGCATCCAAAGCAAATTAAATGCAATTTGCTATTGTAAAAGCAAAAGCAAATTGCTATAGTTCACTTCATCGACACACCAACAGCGATGGAGAACGAAATGTCACCAGCCGAACTTGCAGCACTTGCAGAAGCCCAGCACCGCGGTGATGCCGCGCACGCCGCCCAGGTGCGGAAATGATCGCCCTGATCGTGGGCGTCCACGCCGGTAGCACCTTCAACTTCACCGAGCTGGCCGGCGACGCAATCCGCAACCTGGTGCCGGCGCGCAAGCTGGCCCTGGTGCCGAAGCTGGCACCTGCCGCCACCGGAATGGTCACCGTGGCCCAGTTCTGCGCTACACGCGGCGCCGACCTGCCGCTGGCTACGCTGAGCCGCATTGGTCGCAAAGCTGCAGCGCTGAGCCGCGCTGACGGCCTGCTGATCGGCCGCGCCATGGAGCAGTTCGGCGAGGTCAACACATACGACGCCGACGTGCTTGCACTGGCCTTCGACGCGATCCAGGCCGCCCAATGAATGCCCCGATCAACCCCGCCCTGCTCAAAGCCTGCGCCGCGCCGGTGGTGCTGCGCGACCAGCAGCCGACCGTGGCGCCCGACAGCCGCGTGCTGGTCGTAGGCCACGAGCACGACGGCCTGCTGCTGGACTTGCACGGCCTGCTCGATGGCTCCGGCTACGACGTGACGGACGTGACGCTGACCGGCGAGACGGTGGCGCTGACCGCCCTCTTCTCCCGCGACCAGCTGCTGCAGTTCGACGACTGGTGCGACGACCACCTGCCGAGCGCCCACGAACTGCGCCTGGTCTCGATCGACGAGGCGCGCATCGAGCGCCACGAGTGGGAACGCAACTTCGAGCCACCCTGATCCGTATGCGGTCGCCGGGCGCTGCTACCACCCGGCTCAGCCTTGGCAGGCGAAGAAATAGCCCCTGTGGGATCAGCATGCCCGCGTCGCACTCGCCCCGTGCCGCCGGCCGGCGTATCCGGCCACCACCAACCATAGAAAGGCATCACATGGCAGCAGCTACTCCGACCACTTTCAAACCTGGCCAGAAGGTCACCGTCCGCGCCCGCAGCAAGGTCGTGCAAGGCAAGTTCCTCAAGGAGCGCCCGGGCTCGAAGGGCAGCTACTACGACATCGACCTGGGCGACAACAAGGTCGGCAGCTACCGCCCCTCGCAGGTGCAGGCAGCGTGACACAACGGCGGCGTGCAGGCCGCCAGCACTACCCGTCCCGCGCCGGGCAAGCGCGGGAACCACGTGGCTGCTGATTGCCGAGGAGCGGGAACACACACACAGGTAGAGCTGGTGCAGTGCGCGGGCGGATTTGGTGGGGCAGTCAGCAGCCATGTGGTGACGACTTGTGAAGGTGTATCCGGCAGCACGCCTGGCAGACAGGAAGGAACATGGTTCGAATCCATGCACAAGAGGGGTGGGTAGGGTCTGCTTCGGCACTTACCACACGCAGCGACCGGCGAACGCGGTCCCCAACAACGAATCGAACAGGGAGAGTGGCATGAGCATCACCAATAACGGCGGCCCGGCATTCCCATGCCTTGAAGCGACCATAACCGGCATCGACAGCGACGGCCAAGAGCGGATTGATACCGAGGCGCACGGCGGCATGTCGCTGCGCGACTACTTCGCGGCGCAGTCGTTGGCGCCGATGATCGAAAACAAGACCAAAGGTAGCTGCCAATACGGAAATGAGCAGGAGATCGCCGCCCGTGCATATGCGTTTGCCGATGCCATGCTGGTGGAGCGCGCCAAGTGATCGCCCGCCACATCACCGCCGGCCGCGCCTCGCGCCTCGCCGTTTCCAGCGCCCTGGCATTCGACTATCAGGACAGCGGTTTCGAGGATGCGCTCACCAGCGGCAACCTGGACGCGGCTGAGTACGTGCCCGCCGGCGGCTGCTGCAGCGCACCCGCCACGGCCGGCCGCAACGCGATCCGCCTGCAAATGACCGACCGGGAAGGAGCCGCCTCGTGAAATATCGTTTTCTTCGCGCCATCCTGGTCGGTTCGATCGGTGGCTTTGTGATCGGCAGCGCCGTCGCCGGCGCGCTCTGGTTCGGCGTCCTGCAATCGGTGGTGTTGCCATGATCTACCAGCTCACCATCAAGCACGCGGACGGCAGCACCGAACGCCGCACTGCCATCGGCAAGCTGGCCGCCATTGTTGACGCGCTGTACGACGCTGGCGCGCTGGGCGTAACCGCCATGGTGCGCACGTGAGCGCCCTGGAGCCGGGCCTGCTGGCCCAGTTGCTCGACGCCGAGCCAGCGCCGGCTGAGAAGGCGCTGCGCAGGATCGTCTCGCTGTTCGCCGACAACGCTCACATGAGCGGCCACGAACTGCGGGTGCTGGAGATCGCGATGGAGGGCCTCGGCGCGCCGGCCAGCGAGCGGCGCCAGGCGATCGAGGCGGCGATCCAGCTGCGGCGCAACCGGGTGATGTCCCGATACACCGAGCAAGGGAGGGTTGGTCATGAAGCTGCGTGAAATCCTGACCATCGGCGCCCTGCTCACGTTGGTTGCGGCCACCTACGGCTACATGCAGCAAGCCGACGCCCGCGCCGCGCAGCACGAGCAAGAAATCTGGACCGGCAAGGTCGATAAGTAGCCGGCGCCGCAGTACCACGAATTTTTCCGCCACCGGCGGCAACAACGAAGTCCACCTGGAGAGAAGCATGAACGCAGTTACCCGTGAGTCCCAATCCGCCATGCAGTTGTCGAGTACGCCGATGGCGCCGGCCAGCACCGCATCACTCGTCCTCGACGTCGCCAGCATGGAAAGCATCATGCGCCTGGCCGACATCATGGCCAAGGGCCGCGCGACGATCCCCGACCACCTCAAGAGCAGTGCATCCGACTGCGCGGCCGTGATTATGCAGGCCATGCAGTGGCAAATGAACCCGTTCGCCGTTGCGCAAAAAACGCACGTGGTCAACGGCGCGCTGGGCTACGAAGGGCAACTGGTGAATGCGGCCATCGTATCCAGCGGCGTGACGCAAGACCGCTTCAACTATGAGTGGTTCGGCGCCTGGGAAAAGATCATCGGCAAGACGCGTGTGGTGACCGTGCCGGAGAAAGGCAAGAAGGGTGACAAGGACTACAAGAAGGCCTATCAGTTCCACACGCCCGACTATGACCTGAACGCCGAGATTGGCCTGGGCATCCGTATCTCGGCCACGCTGCGCGGCGAGTCGGTGCCGCGCGTGCTCGAACTGCTGCTGGTGCAGGCCAGCGTGCGCAACTCGCCGCTGTGGGCCACCGATCCCAAGCAGCAACTCGCCTACCTGGCCGTGAAGCGCTGGGCGCGTCTTTACGCACCGGACGTAATCCTAGGCGTCTACACCCCCGACGAGCTCGACGAATCGAGCCGGGAAATGCGCGACATCACGCCGGCGCCGCGCGAGGCTGTCGCTGAACCGCACACCATTGACCAGTTGCCCGAATGTACCGATGAGCTGTTCAAGGAAAAAGCGCCGGCATGGCGCGAAATGATCTTGAGCAAGAAAAAGACACCGGCCCAGCTGATCGCCATGTTGAGCACCCGCGCCACGTTCACAGAGAGCCAGAAGATGACCATCGACAGCTGGGCTCACGAGCAAGAGTAATCCGCAGCGCAACCACCGACCAAACCACGAAAACTACTAGGACACATCATGCAACGCGAGAACACCCTCACCCGTGAAATCCACAACCTGCTGCAAGGCAGCGACGACTGGCACGCCTTCCGCTTCGCGCACCACGGCGCCAGCGAGGCCGCCGCCATGCTAGGCCTGTCGAAGAAGGTAAGCCGTACCGAACTGGTGCGCATGAAGGCCACCGGCCTGGCCAAAGAATTCAGCGACTGGGTGCAGGAGAACATCCTGGACTACGGCCACGAGGTGGAGGCGCTGGCGCGCCCCAACGCCGAGAAGATCCTCGCTGACGAACTCTACCCAGTCACGCTGTCGCTGGGCCGCGAGAGCGCATCCTGCGACGGCCTGAACATGGACGAGACCATCGGCTTCGAGCACAAGCAGTGGAACGAAGAGCTGGCCGCCGCCGTTGCCGCCAACGACCTGCCCGACGACCACAAGCCGCAGGTCCAGCAGCAGCTGATGGTGACCGGCGCCGAGAAGTGGATGTTCATGGTGTCGGACGGCAGCGAAGAAAACATGGTCTGGATGTGGGTGTACCCGGATGCCGCCTGGTTCGACCGGATCCGCGCCGGCTGGGAGCAGTTCGACGCCGACGTCGCCAACTACAAGCAGGTGGACCACGCCGTGAAGCCTGAGGCCGCGCCAGCCGCCGCGCTGCCTGCACTGGTCGTGCACACGGAGGGCAAGGTGGTCAGCAGCAACCTGATGGTCTATCAGAAAGCGGCCGAGAAGTTCCTTTCGACGATCAAGACGGACCTGCAGGATGACCAAGATTTCGCGGACGCCGAATACAACGTCAAATTCTGTGGTGAGGCCGAGGACAAGCTCGAGCTGGCGAAGGCTGCCGCGTTGGCGCAGACCTCGACCATCGACGAGGTGATGCGCACGGTCGACCACATCAAGGCCCAATTCCGCGCCAAGCGGCTGGATCTGGAAAAGCTGGTCAAGACCCGGAAGGAGCAGATCAAGGAAACGATCCTCAATGAGGGCAAGCGCGAGTACGTCGACCACATCGCAGCGCTGGAAAAAGAAATCGTACCGCTGCGCCTGGCGCTGCTGCCGCCCGACTTCGCCGGTGCCATGAAGAACAAGCGCACGCTGGCCAGCCTGCACGATGCCGTCAACACCACACTGGCGAACGCCAAGATCGAAGCCAACCAGCGGGCCGCCGACTACCGCATCAAGCAGGCCTGGTGCAAAGAGAACGCCGCCGGCTACGGCCACCTGTTCATGGACATGGCGCAGATCATCGCCAAGCCGATGGACGACTTTCAGCTGGTGGTGCGCACGCGCATCGCCGACCACGAGCGCGCTGAGGCCACCAAGCAGGAAGCGCTGCGCGCCAAGATCGCGGCCGAAGAAAAGGCCAAGGCGGAAGCAGCCGCCGCTGCCGAGCTGGCCGCCCAGCGCCGCGCCGACGCCGAACGCCAGGCGGCCGAGGCGAAAGCCGCTGCCGAGCGCCAAGCCGCCGCCGACCAGGCCGAGCGCAACCGCGTGGCTGCCGAAACGAAGGCGAAGATGGAACAGCAGGCCGCCGAGCGTGTAGCCCAGGACGCGCAACCCACCCGCGAAAGCGCCCTCGCCGCCGCCCACCAGAGCCTGGCGCAGGAAAAGGCCGACGCACTGGCTGACCAGGGCCAGCTCACGGACCTCGCCAACGCACAGGCCGGCACTGCCGTCGCCGATGACCTGTTCTCGGCCAGCAGCGCCGCCAGCGCAGGCGATGCCACCACGGCGCCGGCACTGCGCCTGGGTCAGATCGGCGAGCGCCTGGGTATTTCCCTCACGGCCGACTTCCTGACCTCGCTGGGCTTCGCGCCGGTGGCCACCGATCGTGCCGCCAAGCTGTACCACGAAGCAGATTTCCCGCGCATGTGCGCTGCGCTGAGCCGCCACATCGCCGCCGTCCAGGCCAAGTTTTCCGTCTAACCCGTTCACCATCAGGAGCCATCCATGAACGCAAACAGCATCCCGCTCACCCCGGTCAAGTCCAGCAAACTGCACGCCATCGGCCACGACCCCGCCAGCCAGACCCTGGCCATCCAGTTCTTCGCCAAGGGCGCGCCCGGCAACGTCTACCACTACGCCAACTTCACGGCGCAGGAGTACACCGCATTCGCCAGCGCCGAGTCGGTCGGCAAGCACTTCATCCAGCACATTCAGCCGCACAAGGAAAAGCACCCGTACCAGAACATGGGGGTGCCAGCGGCGCCAGTCGCAGCCGAGCCGGCGACGCCAGGAGTTGCGGCGTGAGCCGCCGCATTCCATCGGCCCCGAGCTTGCAGGCCGCGTGCGACAAGTTCAACGCTGCGAATCAGGTCGGTGCCGCCGTCACGGTGCTGCTCGACGGCGGCGAGGTCCGCGAGACCATTACCACCAGTGAAGCTCAGGTGCTCAGCGGCCATAGCGCCGTGATCTGGCTCGATGGCATTCGTGGCTGCTACCTCCTGGACCGGGTGACACCGGTGAAGGCTGTCGCTACATGAACGCCCAGCAGCGCTACCAGAACCGCGCCACCGCCCGCGCGCTGGCAGAAGAAGTGTTCGAGGCAAGCTTACCGGAAGGTCTGACCCTGCGGCGGGGCAAGCTCTACTACGACTGTGAGGGTTGTGAGCGCGTATGCGAGTGGTACGGCACGCCGGAAGACTTCGCGCACCCCAATGCAATAAAGCTGGGCGGCTGCTCGCCAAGGTGCTGCCCATGATCGCCGCCGGCACGCTGGTCGAAGTCGGCCAGCTTGACGACCAGGGCACGCTGGGCGCAGTGATGCAGCGCCCGAATGGTGAGCTGATCACCATCACCGGCCTGACGCTGGACGAGACGCGCGCGGTGGCACAGCGGTTGTTCCTGTCGGTAGTAATCACGATCGCTGCGGGAGCACCGCCATGACGCGCCAGACGTTTTTCCTAGTCCACGCCGAGGCCCGGCGCCGCGCGGCCGCGTTTGCCGGCACGGCCCCGGAAGGCTGGATGGTCGTCTTTTCGGAGCCCCGCAAGAAGCGCGCCCAGGAGGAAAAGTACCACGCGATGATCGGCGAGATCGCGAAACAGATTGAGCACATCGGCCGCAAGTGGGACGCGGACGACATGAAGCGCCTGCTGGTGGACGAGTTTGCCGAAGAGATGCGCCTGGCCTGCACGCCGCTGCATCACGACGGCCGCGTCACCGTGAGCTTCGACGGGCGCCGCACCGTACAGCTCGGCATCCAGACCGCCGAGTTCTACGTGAAGGAAGCGGCGCAGTTTATTGAATTTTTGTATGCCTTCGGCACCGCGCGCGGCGTCGTATTTTCAGAATAGGATCAGCCATGTGGTTTAAGAATCTCCAAATTTATCGACTGCCGAAAAATTGGCAAATGACCACCGAGGCGCTGGCCGAGGCGCTGGCGTCGAACAAGTTCACACCAGCCAGCAGCAGCGAGTTGGTTCGCCAAGGCTGGGACGAGCCGCGCAAGGAAGGCGGCCTGGTGCATGCCGTGAACAAGCAAATGCTGATACGCCTGCGCGGCGAGAAGAAGCTGCTGCCAGCCACCGTCATCAACCAGGTGACGAAGGCGCGCGCCGCCGAAATGGAAGAAGCCCAAGGCTTCGCGCCGGGGAAGAAGGCGATGAAGGAATTGAAGGAGCGAGTCGCCGACGAACTGCTGCCGCGCGCTTTCAGCATCGAATCGAACATCTGGACCTGGATCGATCCGGTGAACGGCTGGCTGGTGGTGGATGCGGCCAGCCCGTCGAAGGCCGACGAGGTGATCAAGTTGCTGCTCAAGGCCGTCGACCGCTTGCCTCTAGAAAGCCTGCGCGTGCAGCGCTCGCCGGTGGGCGTCATGACCGAATGGCTCTCGACCGACGAGGCGCCTGCCGGCTTCACCATTGACCAAGATGCGACGCTGCGCGCCACTGGCGAGAGCAAGGCCACCGTTCAGTGGAAGCGCCACACGCTCGAACCGGACGAGTTGCGCCGTCACTTCAAGGCCGGCAAACAGTGCACGCGCCTGGCCATGACCTGGGACAGCAAAATTTCGTTCGTGCTGGACGAGACCCTGGCCATCAAGTCGGTCAAGACGCTCGACGTGCTGACGGAGGAAACGCGCGGCACCAGCCGCAACGACGACGAGCGCTTCGACGGCGACTTCATGCTCATGACCGGCGAGTTGGCGAAGATGCTGGCCGACGTGGTGGAAGCGCTGGGCGGCGAAGCGACGGTGGGCGAGGCTGGTGAAGATACCCGCGCGGCACCGGCCGGCCAGCCGAAGATCGAGCGGGCCGTGCGCCTGGGGGCGGAGCTGTACAAACAGCGCGCGCTCCACCGCCATGTGCTGGGTGCGCTGTACGAGCAGACGATCGAACCTTACATGGCGCGCGTCCGGGAGCGCATGGATGAAGCCGGTGGCGCCATCGAGGCAGCCATCGCACTGGCGAAGGAGCAGGCCACCGGCTCGACTTCGGCCCAACTGTTCCTGGTCGCGGCGGTCGAGATCGTGGAACCAAGCCCGCTCCCTGCAGCCGGCGACGAGCCTGTGCGCGAGCAGCGCGTGGTGACGAGCCTGGGCGCCGACGTACCAGCCGGCGACGGCAGCGCCACCGATCCGCTGTACGACCAGGCCGTGGCCGTGGTGCGCACGAACCAACGCGCCTCGCTATCGCTGATCCAGCGCCACCTGAGCATCGGCTACAACCGCGCGGCGCGCCTGCTGGAAGCGATGGAGGGCTCGGTGGTCGGACCGATACAGTCGAACGGCAATCGTGAGCTACTTAGTTGCGAATCCTAACGTCCACACCCCGCGCTATTGAGGGAACATTTGCCCCATTCGCACAGTTAAATTTTTCGCCATCCGGGCGGACAATTCCGCGAAATCGGTGGCGCTCTGGGCGGAAATTGGATCGTTACTGTGGGCGGCAAGGTCGCGCATGCTTTTCAATCTTCGAAGGCTATCAATTTCCTCGCTGGTTAAGAAATTGGAGTCCGCCAAGAAATGCAAGATGCTTGGGAATCCTATGCGCGTTGAGAAGTGAACATTTTTTTTCGCGCGATTAGTCGCAGCCCGAAGAACGGTCTCTAGTGACTTCCATGCCTCCATCACCACCCCGGTTGGATTCGCCCGAAGTGCGACTGGATCATCATCAGGAAGCATAAAGCTCAGGATGTTGGACAAGGTTACTGGATCGACGCCAAGCATTTCTTGGTTCGTGGTTTCGCGCTCGTCGCTTGCAGCAACTACGGGTGGGGCAGCGACGGAATCTTCTATCGCTGCCGCGACTTCAGCGAGGTCTTTATTGAACTCCGCCTCAATGCCGCCAGGCAGCTTGAGTTTTTGTAGCAGCGGGAGGTGTTTTGCTACCTCTTCTTTGAAAAGGAAAAGGATAGTGACTAGCGCTACAGGCCATGCCAGAGATCCAACGAGGCTAGAAACGAATTGCATCCAGTCCATAAGTCGCCAGTAAAAAATATTAATAGAAAGGAATAGTAGCATGGTCGAAGAACGGTCTATCCTCATGAATGGCGCCATGGTCCGCTCCACGCTGGCCGGCACCAAAAGCCAGACGCGCCGGATCGTAAAGCCGGACCCGGGCCCATACTGGAATCCATTCGTGGGCGCGTACAACCCTACCATCATCGACAACGGCGGCTACGACGCCCCGGGCCGTGAAATATTTGGCGCGTCGGACGAAACTATGGGCCGCAAGTTCCCGTACGGCCGGCCAGGTGGTCGCATCTGGATCCGTGAAACCTTCTTCGCCTACGGCCGGTGGGTAACGCGCTACAGCGAGAAGAAGAAGCGCGACGAGTGGCACTTCATCGACATGACCGTCGAGTGCGGCCACGCCTACCAATACGACGCCGACGCCCCCGACTTGCCGCTGGCGAAGAAGCGCGATGGCGGCGTGTTGCCCGGCTGGTACAAGCGACCAGCCATCTTCATGCCGCGCGCGGCCAGCCGGATCCTGCTGGAGATCGTGAGTGTGCGCGTGGAGCGGCTGAACGACTGCAGCGAGGCCGACGCCAAGGCCGAAGGCGTCATGCAGTTGGATGCCGACCACAGCCCGCGCCCGGAGGCGCGTACCAAGGACGGATGGAGCCTGTGCTCGACGTGTGCTGGTACCGGCCTGCGAAGCACGCTGGGCGCCGGCGGCGGCGTCAACTTCGACGTGGATTGCACGGACTGCGATACGCACCTCAAGTTGTACCGCCACTTGTGGGAAGCGATCAACGGCGTCGGCAGCTGGGATGCGAACCCATGGGTGTGGTGCGTGGAATTTGAGCGGGTGATGCCGTGACCGGCCGCATCCTGATCGTCGGCAGCGGCGATGGTCGCCGCCTGACTGCGATGCTCGCCGTTTCAGCCACAAGCCTGGGCCAGGCGCTCATCGCGGCGTCGAAGCAGTACGAGGAGGCGGCAGTGCGCGGGCGCATTGAAGCGGAACTTGCCGCGCTCGAACTGAGCGCAATCAACTCGGCGGCGAAGTTTCGCGACTTGGCGGCGGCAATGGCGAAGTTCCAGGTCGCACCTGTCGAGTTCCCGATGCAGCGCGCCGGTGCGCCGGCATTCGGCAGCGCGCGCCCCTACCTGAAAAAGAAGAAAGGACGGTCATGATCAGCAGTACCACCGCCCGCCGCGTCGTCTGCATCGGCGCCCTCAAGCTGTACGGCCTGGCGATGGCCGCCCTGCTCTGCGACTGGATGTCGAAGTGAGCGCGCGCGACCAGGTGCCGGCCGAGCGCGTCAAGACCGCGCAGGATCTGGCCGACGACCACGACCTGCGCATCATCCGCGCGCGGCAGCGATGCCAGGCGGTGGGAATCAACGGCGCAAAGCATTTCGTCAGCACCTACTGCCACCACGATGGTGATGCGGAAATGCTGATCTACCTCAAGGGGCGCGCCGAGCCGGTGCGGCCATGTGACATAACGATATTGGAGCAACCTACATGAAAATCGATCTGAACGAATTGGAAGCGCTGGCGCGCGCGGCAACGCCGGGGCCGTGGGAACTGAATCGCCACGGGGCAGTGATTGGAGGACCAGTTCAGCAGTACGCGAATGGTAAGGGCCAGAACCAGTTGGCAATGGCGACTGGCGCGGTTTGGATGCGACTCGACGAAATGGCATGCAACGCAGCGCATATCGCCGCCGCCAATCCGTCTGCCGTGCTCGAACTCATCGCCCTCGCACGCCAAGCATACGGCGCCGAGACCGTGGCCATCCCGCTGGTGAGCGGCGAGGAACTGCTGGCGCGCACGCAGCCGCTACCGAAGTGGATTGACGACATGAAAGGCGGCGGCCCGACCACGGACAGCCTGATCGAGTACATCGAGCAACTGCGCGGCGCTCCGCATGCTCAGCAGCCTGCGCCGGGCGCCGCTGTTGTAGTGAAGGACTTCGATATCGAGGATGCACAGGTTCTTTTCAGTGCTGCGGAAAACATGCGTAGCGCCGATAAGACCGGCCCGGTAGTTGATGCGCGCTTTCGCATTGCATACAAAGTTGAGCAAATTGCTAAGCGCATGTTCGCCCAGCCACCAGCTGGTGCTCAGCCAGTGCAGCAGCCTGCGCCGCACGTACAACGGTGGCAGGACCGCTACAACCATGGAGTTAGGTCGCCGGCGAAAATCGAGTGCATGCGTCTGGAAGTCGAAGATTGGCGCGCCCTCTTCGCCGCCACTGCTCCTGCCACCAGCGTGCAGCCCTTCCAGCAGCGCGTGCAGCCGTGGATGATGGCGTGCTTCGGCGCCGAGATTTCCGCCGACACGAAGGAGCGCAACCACCGCTTCTTCGAAGAATCTACGGAACTGGTGCAGGCCTGCGGCATGACGCCAAGCGAGGCGCACCAGTTGGTGGACTATGTGTATGGCCGGCCAGTCGGCGAGCCGGCGCAGGAGGTTGGTGGCGTGATGGTCACGCTGGCGGCGCTGTGCCTTGCCAATGGCTTGGACATGCACCAAGCCGCCGAGGTCGAACTGGCGCGCATCTGGACGAAGGTGGAATCGATCCGCGCCAAGCAGGCGGCAAAGCCGAAGCACTCGCCATTGCCAGCGCCTGCGAATTATGCAGCGACCATCGATGCGGCGCTTGTCGCATTTTGCGATCAGGAAGGCTACCCCAGCGACGACCCTGTCGATGATCTGATCCGCAAAGCTTTTGGCGCGGGCGCCAGGTTCGCATTCGACCTGAAAGGCAATGCATGATGGACGCCATCCGTAATGCCGGCGCCAAGCTGGCCAACCTTGCCTACAACTTGTCGCAAAGCGACGCCTTGCCGGTGGAACTGCGCGCCAGCTTGGACGATTGCCGCAAGGAGTGGGATGCGGCGGTAAGCGCGGCGCCGGTGCCCGCCTCGGCACTGGCGCCGGCCAAGCTGATGTCAGCGTGCTGGTGCACCACCTGCCGGCCGGTGACGCTGCTCGACTCGCGCATGGTGCTGTGCCCCACGTGCGGCAACAAACGCTGCCCGCGCGCGAACGACCACCGCCACGACTGCACGGGCAGCAACTTGCCTGGTCAGCCCCGCAGTTCATGCCCAGCTGCGGCATCCAACCTGGAGACGCCACCGTGAAATTCGACGAAAACGAACTGGCCCGCATTGCGGAGTTGGTGGCCAGCAAAAACAAAAGCCCGATGGGCGAGCTTAATCGACAACAGATTTGCACCGCGCTGAGCGTGAGCGAGTCTACAATCCGGCGGCTCGAACAACAGGGAATGCCGTACACGCCAGTGGGCGCGAGATCGAAGCGCTACGACCTGGCGGAATGCAAGAAGTGGTTAAAGGAAAATCAATTATGTCCATCTGGGACGACAAAAACGGCCGCAAACACGTCGGGATCATGGTCGCCGGGAAAAGAGTTCACCGAATACTGCCGGAAGGCGCAACTGCGCGTGATGCCAAGCTAGTTGAAGCTGAGTTGCGCGCGGCAGTGGCGCGCGCGCCAAAAGCCAAGCAAGTAGCCATTCCAGGTGACCCGCCTATGCTGCAGATTTTGGAAATATACTTAGAGCACGCCTCTCAATTGCGCAGCGCTGACTCATCCAAGCACCATATCATGCGCCTGAAGCCCTGGGCAGCAAGCTTTCGTGCGAGTCAAGCCCAGGAATTTGCGGACAAGGTTATCCGGGACATGAGCAAGTTGATCGAGGATCCGAAAACAAAATCCATGAAGCCGGCGTACGCGCCAGCCACCATCAACCGGTCGCTGGCTTGCGTCAAGAAAGGATTGACTCTCGCATGGAAGCGTCGGATCACACACGAAAATCACGGGCTACGTATCGAGTCTGTAAGGGTAAGCAATAAACGAGAGGTGTTTTTGACGGTGGATGAGGTAAGAGATATTGCTCAATACTGCAGCAAGCCGGCGCAGGCTGCCATTTGGGCTGCGCTTCTAACTGGGGCCCGGAGGGGTGAACTGTGCAAAATCCGCGCCGAGCACATCGGCAGCGACACAATTACTCTGCCTGCCAGTCACACCAAAACTCTTCGAACTCGGGTAATTCCGATAATACCTGCCTTGAGACCTTGGCTAGAGTTCTTCCCTCTCGACTTAGCGCCCGATGGAGTGAAGTCAGCTTGGCGCCGCGCTCGGGTCAAGGCCGGGAAAGAGCATGTGAATTTTCACGACCTCCGGCACTCGTGCGCCAGCATCATGCTAAGCCTGGGTGTTGATCTCTATACAATCAGCAAAATTCTAGGGCATAGTAACGTCCAGACAACGCAGAGATATGCTCACCTGCAGGTGGACGCGCAGCGATCGGCGTTAGGTAAGCTTTCAGATCTGGTTGCACCGATTCAGGCAAAAAACTAAATTACACAGGCTAATTACACAAGGCAAAAAAAATCCAGCCGGTCAATGGCTGGATTCTCTTAAGTACCTGATTTTGATACATATTCTGGTGGGAAGTGCAAGTTTCGAACTTGCGACCCCTGCAGTGTGAATGCAGTGCTCTACCCCTGAGCTAACCTCCCGAAGCGAGGCGAATTATACGATACGTCCCAGTCAAAATGGAAGGGCCAACGTGAAAATTCTTCCGTTATCCCTCACGCCGGCAACTGCGGCGCCATGGCGGCAGTCCAGATGCATTGTCCTTTGACAGCCTTGTCCAGCCCGGCCAGCGCTTCCACGTGCGCTGCCAGTTCGTCGTCCGAGGCTGGCAGGAAGATGATGTCGGCCATGGCTACCGGCGCCAGCAATTCGCTGCCGGCCGGTTTCACTTCTTCCACATCCATGCCCAGGCTGTTCTGGCCGCGTGTCATGGCCAGGTAGACGTCGGCCAGCAACTCCGAGTCGAGCAGCGCGCCGTGCAGCTTGCGGTGGGCGTTGGAGATGCCGTAGCGGTCGCAGAGCGCGTCGAGCGAGTTGCGTTTGCCGGGGTGCAATTCTTTCGCTTGCACCAGGGTGTCGATCACGCTGCTGATGTGACTGCTGAAGTCCGGCAGGTTCAGCAGCTTGAATTCGTGGTTGAGGAATCCCAGGTCGAACGGCGCGTTGTGGATGATCACTTCCGCGCCTTGGATGTAGGCGCGCAAGTCTTCGACGATTTCGTGGAAGCGTGGCTTGTCGCTCAGGAATTCGGTGGTCAGGCCGTGGACGTTGAGCGCACCCTCTTCCGAATCGCGGTCGGGATTGATGTAGACGTGGAAGTTATTCCCCGTCAGCATGCGGTTTTCGAGTTCGACACAGCCAATCTCGATGATGCGGTTGCCCAGCTTGGGATTGATGCCGGTGGTTTCGGTATCGAGTACGATTTGGCGCATAGTGTTTCGGTGATTGCTACAGACAAGCGGGCTAGTATAACAGGCCGGCCGGTTTTACTTTTTACTGGCGGCGCGCGCCACTTCGACGCCGCGGTTGGCCAGCATGTCGGCGCGTTCGTTGCCGGGGTGGCCATTGTGGCCGCGCACCCAGCGCCATTCCACCGTGTGCAGCGCTTGCGCGATATCGAGCGCCTTCCACAGGTCTTCGTTCTTGACCGGTTCCTTGGACGCGGTTTTCCAGCCGCGCGCTTTCCAGCCGTGGATCCACTCGCTGATGCCCTTTTGCACGTACTGGCTGTCGGTGTGCAGCACGACGTCGCAGGGGCGCTTGAGGATGCTCAGCGCTTCGATCACCGCCTGCAATTCCATGCGGTTGTTGGTGGTGTCGCGCGTGCCGCCGCAGATTTCTTTCTCGGAGTTGCCAGCCACCAGGAATGCGCCCCAGCCGCCGAGACCAGGGTTGCCCTTGCATGCGCCGTCAGTAAAAATTTCGACCTTATCCATCCTGCTGTTCCCGTCTTTTGTTGGTTGCCGGCACGACCGCCGGGGCCGTTGCCGATTTCTTGGCCCACGCCGGGCCGATCAGATGCATGCCTTTCACGCGCTTGATGGCCTGGATGATATACACGCCGCCAAAGAACGGCCACCAGCGCGGACCGGCATTATCCATGAATGCATAGCGTTGCAGCCATTTTTCTGTGCGGCAGGCGGGCGCGTAGCAGCCGAGGTGGCTGTGGCTGTCGCCCATATTCAATAATTTCAGCCAGTCCTTCATGCGCGGCATGGTAATCAGTGATTCCGTGGGCGGCAGGAATGAGGCGCCACCCACGCGTCGCAGCACATGGCGCGCACCCCACAGGCTGGCGGGATTGAAACCGCAAATGATCACCTGCCCTTCGGGTATCAGCACCCGCTCGACCTCGCGCAGCACCTGGTGCGGGTCGGTGGAGAACTCGAGCACGTGCGGCAGCACGACCAGGTCCAGGCTGTGCGAGGCGAACGGCAGTTCGGTGAAATCGCAGGTGAGCGAGACGGGCCGCGCCGGCGGCATGGCAATCACCGGTCCGGTCATCGTGGCCATGGTGCCGGCCGGTGCGGACAGCGGGGTTGGCGCGATGTTTTCCGGCCGTACCTTGCGGTCTACCAACCACTTGTTGGGCATGCGGTTGGCGGCCAGCGCGTCGATTTGCGGCAGGCCGATCTGCACCGCGTTGTAGCCGAAAATATCTACCGTTAAATTATCTAAACATGTTTGTTCCCACGCACGCATGTACACACCGGCGGGCGTTTGCAGCCAGCCTTCCAGCGCTATAATGGATTGCTCCGAACCTGCTTTATCCATGTCCAGCCTTTAGCGATCCAATGACCATATCTTCTCAACAAGCTCTCAGTGTTCTTACGATTCCAGCGTTTAAAGACAACTACCTGTGGCTGATCCATGACGGCGTGCACGCTGCCGTCGTCGATCCCGGTGAAGCCAAACCGGTCCTGGCCGCGCTCAAAGAACACGGCCTCAGGCTCACCGCCATTCTACTGACCCACCATCACGCTGACCACATCGGCGGCGTTCCCGAATTATTACAGCATTACCAGGTTCCCGTTTACGGCCCGCGCAACGAGAGCATCGCCACCGTCACCCTGCCCGTCGGTGAAGGCAAGCACATCGACGTGCCGGGCCTGGCGTTGCGCGTGAGCGTACTCGATGTGCCGGGTCACACCATGGGCCATATCGCCTACGTGCGCGCACCGCTCGATGCCGAGCCCACCTGGCTATTCTGCGGTGACACCCTGTTTGCCGGCGGCTGCGGAAGGCTGTTCGAAGGCACGCCCGCGCAGATGATCAGCTCACTCGGCAAGCTGGCCGCGCTGCCCGATGATACCAAGGTGTACTGCGCCCATGAATATACCCTATCCAACCTGCGCTTCGCGCGCGTGGTCGAGCCCGATAACGTGGCACTGCAGGAAAGGGTAAAAGTAGAGACCGACAAGCGCGAGCACAACCTGCCCACCGTGCCCAGCACGATCGCGATCGAAAAGGCCACCAACCCTTTCCTGCGCTACCGCGAACCGGCAATCGCCCAGGAATTGGTGAAGGCTGGCAAGCTCGACAAGATCGACACCCCGCTGGCGACGTTTACGGCTTTGCGCTTGTGGAAGAACGATTTTTGAGGTGACTGCAGCGAGGGCGGGCAAAGCCGCCTGTCAGCAGGATCCATGCGCCGCACGATTGCGTGCGGCGCATGGATCCCCGCGTGCGCGAGGATGGCGGATTGAAGGCTAACAGCTGAGCATCCCGTTAGATTTCTTCGTACAGCGGCAAGGTCAGGAATTCGGCAAACTCGGTCGAGGTGGACATATCTTCGAAGATTTGCGCGGCGCGCGGATAAGTCGGGCCGTCGCCACCGGGCGCATCGCGCTGCACCTTGGCCAGCTCTTCCGGAATCATCGCCCGCACCATGTCGGCCGTGACCTTGCGGCCGTCTTCCAGCACGCCCTTGTCGGAACGGATCCATTGCCATACTTGCGAACGGCTGATCTCGGCTGTCGCAGCATCTTCCATCAGGTTGTGGATCGGTACGCAGCCATTGCCTGCCAGCCAGCTGCCGAGGTAGTGGATGCCGACATTGATGTTGTAGCGCAGGCCAGCCTCGGTAATCGGGGCCTCGGGCTTGAAGTCGAGCAGTTGCTCGCGCGTGACCTCGATGTCGGAGCGTTGCTTGTCGATCTGGTTGGGTTTGTCACCGAGCACCTTGGTAAATTCCCCCATCGCCAGTTCGACCAGGCCCGGATGGGCGACCCAGCCGCCATCGTAGCCATCGGTGGCGTCGCGCGCCTTGTCGTTGCGCACGCCGCCCATGGCGACATCGTTTTTCTCCGGATCGTTCTTGATCGGAATCAGCGCCGCCATGCCGCCGATGGCCGGTGCCTTGCGCTTGTGGCAGGTCTTGAGCAGCAGCAGCGCGTAAGCACGCATGAATGGTGCGGTCATCGTCACCTTGGCGCGGTCGGCCAGGCAGAAGTCCTTGTCCAGCTTGAATTTCTTGATGCACGAGAAGATGTAATCCCAGCGGCCGGCGTTCAGGCCCGAACTGTGTTCCCGCAGTTCGTACAGGATTTCGTCCATCTCGAACGCGGCCAGGATGGTTTCGATCAGGACGGTGGCCTTGATGGTGCCCTGCGGCAGCCCCAACTCGTTTTGCGTCATGACGAAAATATCGTTCCACAGGCGCGCTTCGAGGTGGGATTCCATTTTCGGCAGATAGAAATATGGGCCGGCGCCACGCGCCAGTTGCTCCTTGGCGTTGTGCACCATGAACAGGGCAAAGTCGAAGATGCCGCCGGAAATGCGCTTGCCATCGACCAGCACGTGTTTTTCATCGAGGTGCCAGCCGCGCGGGCGTACCACCAGCGTGGCGACCTTGTCGTTGAGCTTGTACGACTTGCCGTTTTGCTCGAGCGAGATGGTGCGGCGTACCGCATCCTTCATATTGATCTGGCCGGTAATCTGGTTATCCCAGTTGGGCGTATTGGAATCCTCGAAGTCGGTCATATAGCTGTCGGCGCCCGAGTTGAGCGCGTTGATCACCATCTTGCGTTCGACCGGGCCGGTGATTTCTACGCGGCGGCATTCGAGCGCGGCGGGAATCGGTGCGATGGTCCAGTCGCCGTTGCGGATTTCTGCAGTCTCGGGCAGGAAGTCGGGGCGTTCGCCGGCGTCCAGACGCTTGGCGCGCTCTACCCGCACGGCCAGCAATTGCTGGCGACGCGCCTCGAATTCGCGCGTGAGCTTGACCACGAGGCTCAACGCCTCGGTGGTGAGGATGGCTTCGTAACCGGGTTTGATGTCACCGGTAATTTCCATGCCTTGGGGCAGATTAAGAGGTTGAGCAGAAGGCAGCGTCATGTGCGAGATCTCCAAGAGAAAAGTTAACTTCCATACCAAATTATAAGCATCGCCACAGTGCGCACGCCGGTTTCTTTTTTAGTGTGTCGGCTCGGTGACACCATGGCTTTTTTTCCAGTATATTCACTCTTTAGTTACGCAAACGAGACTAAATATCACTTCATCCATGCGTTTTTGTCACAGATAGAAAGTTCACGATGGGACAATTCAGACAGATTTCCACCTTTGTCGAGGTCGTGGCCAGGGGCAGCCTGTCGGCTGCCGCGCGCGCGGAAGGCATTGCGCCGGCCATGATCGGCCGCCGGCTCGATGCACTCGAAGCGCGCCTCGGCGTCAAATTGCTGCAACGAACCACGCGCAAGCTGGCCCTCACCGACGAGGGCACGGCATTTCTCGAGGATTGCCAGCGCATCCTGGCCGAGCTCGAGGAAGCCGAATCAGCCGTGGCTGAGCGCAGCGCCCGTGCCACCGGCCACCTGATGATCTCGGCGCCGGCCGGTTTCGGCCGCCGGCACGTGGCGCCATTGCTGCCGTCTTTCCTGGCCGAACACCAGGACCTCACCGCCACCCTGAACATGACCGACCGCGTGACCGACATCGTCGGTGAAGGCATCGACGTGGCGATCCGCATCGCCAGCCTGGCCGATTCCAGCCTGGTCAGCGTCAAGCTGGCCGATAACGAACGGGTGGTGGTGGCGGCGCCCTCCTATCTCAAGCGCCACGGCACGCCGGAAACCCTGGCCGACCTCGCGCGTCACAACTGCCTGGTGATCAGCAGCGAAGGCAGCCAGCGCGGCTGGACTTTTCGGGAAAACGGCAAGAACGTGGTGCTCAAAGTGGGTGGCAATATGGGCTGCAACGACGGCCAGGTGCTGCACGAATGGGCACTGGCCGGCAAAGGGCTGGCGTGGCGGTCGATGTGGGAAGTGGGCAGCGAGATCGAAGCAGGCAAATTGCACACGGTGCTGGCCGATTTTGCGGCGCCGGGCAACGATATTCACGCGGTGTTTGCGCAGCGCCGGCATTTGCCGCTGCGGGTGCGGGCGTTCGTGGATTTTTTGCGGCGGGCGTATGCGCAGCCGGACTACTGGCGGCGCAAACCTGCGCAGCATTGAAAGGAAAGACAGGCGTTACCGCGCGCAGACGTGCGGTCTGCCAAACGTACAGACGAAAAAAAATCCTCGGTTACCGAGGATTTCTTTATTTCGTTAGATCCAGCGTATTACAGAGGCTGAATGTTCGAAGCTTGCTTGCCCTTAGGACCAGCGGTCACTTCAAAAGAAACGCGTTGGTTCTCTTGCAGCGACTTGAAGCCTGCCGACTGAATCGCCGAGAAGTGAGCGAACAGATCTTCGCCGCCTTCGTCAGGGGTGATAAAGCCGAAGCCCTTCGAATCATTGAACCATTTTACGATACCAGTTGCCATTACAATTCCTATTTCAGTTAAGTTGGGCTTGCGCCCGTGATATCGTTTGAGGCAAGAAAGACATACAAACTGCAGTACTCTTGAATCTAAACGATTCCGTATTATACCCATTTACTAGAGAAAAGCACGTGTTCACAAAAATAAATGCAAAAGACCGCATTTTTTGGTAGAAAAAGCCGGAAGACAGCGTGAACAACCTTCCTTTTTTGCTTCAACTACCGCTGCTCATGAACAGCAACTCTCTCGTTCAAAGCGTACATGTCATTATAGACAACTAGATCATAACCGATTTGCGATAGATCAAGTGGACTACGTGTTTCAATTGAATTCGGTGGCGCTCGCGTCGCGCGCCGCCCATGCCAGCAGACGATCCACCTGGACGGGGATAAGCTCCCAGCCGGCGCCCTCTTTCATGACGGTGCGCACCTGCTGTTCGATGCGGCGCGCCTCCTGCCCCAACGTCGCGAATCCGAAGGTGCCGGCCGAACCCGCCACGCCGTGCAGCAGTTCGTGCAACTGGTGCAGCGCTGCGGCGGAGGGCGCGGCGCACCCGGCACTGGCACTGGCGCGACAGGCAGCGAGCGCCTGCGCAATCTTGTCCATCGTCCCGGGCACGGTGGCGGCGAACTTGGCGTTGAGCGCCGCCAGGCGGGCGCGAAAATCAGGGTCGGTCGAGGCGTTCATTATATATATGCGGCGATTACTTGGTGCCGAAGATGCGGTCACCGGCATCGCCCAGGCCCGGGATGATGTAGGCATGGTCGTCCAGGTGCGAATCGAGCGAGGCGCAATACAGCTTCACGCCCGGGTGCGATTTCTGGAACACTTCCACGCCTTCCGGCGCCGCCACCAGCGACAGGAAAATGATTTGCTCGTCGGTCACACCGCGTTTTTTGAGGACATCGACCGCATGCACGGCCGAATTGCCGGTGGCAACCATCGGGTCGCACAGGATGAAGGTGCGCTCAACGGTGTCGGGCAAGCGCACCAGGTATTCCACCGGCAAGTGGGTGGCCGGGTCGCGGAACACGCCGATATGGCCCACGCGCGCCGACGGCACCAGGTCCAGCAAGCCGTCGCTCATGCCGATGCCGGCACGCAGGATCGGCACGATGGCCAGTTTGCGGCCGGCGATCACCGGCGCGTCGATGGTCATCAGCGGCGTTTCGACCGTGCGGGTAGTCAGCGGCAAGTCGCGCGTGATCTCATAGCCCATCAGCAGCGTGATTTCCTTGAGCAGATCGCGGAAAGTCCGGGTTGACGTATCCTTGGCGCGCATATGGCTCAGCTTGTGCTGGATCAGTGGATGGTCGGTGATGAACAGGTTCGGAAAGCGCGGATCTTGTTTCATTATTGTTTGCTCTATGAAGACGTTTATGCGCGCCATTATACAAGCGGAGCGCGCGCGCGGCGGCGGTGACGCCGTGACAACATGGCGAAACAACTATTTGTGCGGTTTTAGAGATTTCTCAAAAGAAATTAATGAAACCCAACAGAATGTTGTCTTTAGCCATGTAAAACGCCGCGTAGAAGTGATAAAGTGCTTTATGGATTTGCAAGATTCACATAATCCGCGTGTCACATATACAAATTAGAAAGCTTAGATTTTTGCAATGCAACAGTCCCCCACACCTCAGACGCCACGCGATTTGCTCCACGAGCTGGACCATTTCATGGAAGAAGCTGGCGATGTGGTGTTTCGCCTCGATGCCACCGGCGCGGTCGCCTATGCCAGCAAGCGCGCGACCACGCTGATCGGGCGCCTGGCGCCGCTCACCGGCCTGTCGCTGGCGCGGCTGGTCAGCGACGATCATCATGCATCGATCACGGCGGCGCTGGCGGAAGCCCAGGCCACGCGCACGCCGCAGCTCCTGCAAGTGCGCATCAAGGCGCCCGAGAGCGAAGTCTGGCATGAATTACGCATTTCCTTCCTGCCGCAGACGGGCGGCACGCTGGTGGTGGGACGAAACATGTCACAGCAACAAGCCACCGAAGAGCGCCTGCGCCACCTGGCTACCCACGACGCGCTCACCGAATTGCCCAACCGCCTGCTGCTGTCTGACCGCATCCGCATGGTGATCGCCAACGCGCGCCGTTCTGGCCAGGGCTTCTCGGTGGCCACCATCGGCCTCGACAGCTTCAAGAAAGTCAACGATGGCCTTGGCCACCCGGTGGGCGACGCGCTGCTGCAAATGGCCGCCGCGCGCCTGCGTAAAACCCTGCGCGACAGCGATACGCTGGCGCGCGTGGGTGGCGACGAATTCGTCGCCATCCTGCCCGGCACCCATACCGAGGCACAGATCAAGCTGGTCACCGGGCGGCTGATCGCCTCGCTGCAGTCGCCGTTCGACATCGGCAAGCACACCATTTACGTGGGCGCCTCGGTCGGCGTGTCGATCTACCCGCTGCACGCGGAGGACGAGGTGCGCCTGGTGGCGCTGGCCGATGCCGCCATGTCGCGCGCCAAGGAAACCGGCAAGGCGCGCTGCGTGGTCTACAGCCCCTCGCACGCGGGACCGCCGCAGCACGATATCTCGCTCGAGGCGGCGATGTTCCAGGCCGTGCGCGAAGGCGAATTCCTGTTGTACTACCAGCCCATCGTCGATGCGCCCACGCGCGAGATCCAGGGCTTCGAGACGCTGATGCGCTGGAAGCATCCCACGCTCGGCATGGTGCCCCCGGTGCGCTTCATTCCGATCGCCGAGGCCAATGGCCTGATCAACCTGCTGGGCGCCTGGGCGCTCAAGGCGGCATGCGTGCAGCTGCGCCAGTTCGAGGAAGTGGCGCGCCGCAGCCTGTACATATCGGTCAATATCAGCCCGCGCCAGTTCCGCAACGATAAATTCCTCGATGTGCTCGACGACGCCCTGGCCTTTTCCGGCCTGCCCGGCGAACAGCTGGTACTCGAAATTACCGAAGGAACGCTGATGATCGACCCGGTCCACGCGGAATCCATCCTGTCCAAGATGGCCGAGCGCCGCGCGCGCATCGCCATCGACGATTTCGGCACCGGCTATTCGTCGCTGGCCTATCTCAAGCGCTTCCCGATTTCCGTGCTCAAGATCGACCGCGCCTTCATCCGCGACCTGCCCGGCTCGCAAAAGGACGGCGCCATCTGCAGCACGGTGCTCGACCTGTCGCGCCACCTGGACCTGTCCGTGGTGGCCGAAGGCGTGGAAACCGAAGAGCAGATGGGCTGGCTCAACGACAGGGGCTGCCAGTACATCCAGGGCTACCTGACCGGCAAACCAATGCCTGCCAACGTTGCCATGGCGGCGCTGCGCGAAAGCATCCACGCCAAGCTGGTGCCGCACGTGCCGCCAGCCCAGGCCGCGCAGGTGACGCCATGACCGGCCTCGGCATCATCGGCGAACAAGGCGAAAAGACCCTGGCAAAGCTGTGGGACTGCACGCGCCGGCGCGGCGACATGCCCGGCTTCGCCAAGGCGATCACGTCGATACTGGGCGCCATGCGCGGCGAGGACGACCAGGCATTCAATATGACCAGCACCGTGCTGTCCGATCCGGTGCTCACGCAAAAAGTCCTGCGGCTGGCCAACAGCAGCATGTATTCGGCTTTCGGCCAGCACGTCAACACGGTCTCGAAAGCGGTGGTGGTGCTGGGCACCGACGCCATCGGCCACCTGGCGCTGGGGCTCAAGCTGATCGAGGAAATGGGCGCCGACACGGCCGGCGGCGAGGCCACGGTGGCGCACATCGAAATGGAAAAAGCGGTATTGGCAGGCATCGTGGCGCAGCAGATCGCCACGGCCGCCCACAACCCGCGCGGCGAAGAAGCCGTGGTGTGCTCGATGCTGCATACGCTGGGCCGCATGATGCTCACCTTTTACATGCCCGAGCGCTGGCTCGAGCTGCAACGCCGCGCCGACGACGACGGCACCAGTATCGAAGCCGTCGCCCCCGATATGCTGGGGCTGAGCATGGAACAGCTGGGCCACGCCGCCGCCCTGCACTGGCGCCTGCCGGCGCAGCTGGTCGACGGCATGCGCCGCATGGATCCGCCCGCAGAAGGCGCCGCCATCGAGCAGGCCGACTGGGTGGCGGGCCTGTCCACCATGTCGGCCATGTGCGCCGAATCGCTGTGGCACGACGACGCCGTTGGCGCAGCCGAGGTGCAGGCGCTGACCGAGAGCTATTCGTCGCTGCTGGGGATGGAGGCCGACAACCTGATGATCGCCATCGAGCAGGCCAAGGTGGTAGCGGCCAACGATCTGACCATCGCCCCGCTTTCGCGCCCGGCCGAGCGACGCGCGAAGGCGCAGGCGCAACACCGCCAGCGCGCGGCCGGCAACAAGATCCTGCTCAGCGGCCTGGCCGATATGCGCGACGTGCTGGACACGGCCAGCCCCGGCCAGATGGTGCAGATCGCGCTGGAGACCATTTACAAGGGACTGGAGTTTTCGCGTGCCATCGCGTTCGTGCGCAACCGCCGCGACAGCCTGTACGCAGCGCGCATCTGCTTCGGCAACGACAGCCGCGAGCTGCTGGCGGCGATGAGCTTCGACGACGCATACGAACCGAACGTGTTCCACGCGTCGCTCAACAGCGACCGCGTGATCTTCATCGAAAATGCCCGCGACGCCAAGTTCGCGGCCAAGCTGCCGCAGTGGTGGAAAACCTCGCTGTCGGAAGCGCACAGCTTTGTCATCATTCCGCTGTCGTACAACGGCCAGGCGGCCGGTTTCCTGTATGGCGACTGGGATGACACCTTCCCGCCGATCCAGCTCAGTCCCACCGAGTTCTCGCTGCTCAACGACATCCGCATGATGGTGGTGCGCGCCGCCGAGCGGCGCCATAAACAGGAGACGGTGGCCACCATCACCGCCCCTACCCGCGCCTGAAGAGTCTTACCGGGAGATGTCGGGTGTCGCCACCTTGACGTCGCCGCACTGGGCGCGGTGCATCAGCGCGTGGTCGATCAGCACCAGCGCCAGCATCGCTTCGGCGATCGGCGTGGCGCGTATGCCCACGCACGGGTCGTGGCGGCCGAAGGTTTCCACCAGCACCGGGTTGCCTTCCTTGTCGATCGAATGGCGCGGCGTGCGGATTGACGACGTCGGCTTGATGGCGATCGACACCGTGATGTCCTGGCCGGTGGAGATGCCGCCCAATACGCCGCCGGCGTTATTGCCGACGAAGCCCTGCGGCGTCAGTTCGTCGCCATGCTCGGTACCCTTTTGCGCCACCGACTTGAAGCCGGCGCCAATTTCCACACCCTTCACCGCATTAATGCCCATCATCGCGTAGGCGATATCGGCATCGAGCTTGTCGTAGATCGGTTGGCCCAGGCCCACCGGCACATTCTGGGCGATGACGTCGATGCGCGCGCCGATCGAGTCGCCAGCCTTGCGCAAGTCGTCCATGGTCGCTTCCATGTGGGCGATCAGGCCGGCGTCGCCGCTGGCGGCAAAAAACGGATTGTCGTGCACATGGACCCAGTCCTGGAACGGCACCGGAATATCGCCCAACTGGCTCATGCAGCCCTTGAACGTGGTGCCGTACTGCTGCTGCAACCACTTTTTGGCCACCGCAGCAGCGCCGACGATGGGCGCGGTCAGGCGCGCCGAGGAGCGGCCACCACCACGCGGATCACGCACGCCGTACTTGTGCCAATACGTGTAGTCGGCATGGCCCGGGCGGAAGCTCTCGGCGATGTTGCCGTAGTCCTTGCTGCGCTGGTCTTCGTTGCGGATCAACAGCGCGATCGGGGTACCGGTGGTCACCCCCTGATACACGCCCGAGAGGATCTCCACCGTGTCCGATTCCTGGCGCTGCGTGACGTGGCGCGACGTGCCCGGTTTGCGGCGGTCGAGTTCCGGCTGGATATCTGCCTCGGACAAGGCCAGGCCCGGCGGGCAGCCATCTATCACGCAACCAATTGCGGGACCGTGCGACTCACCGAAGGTAGTTACAGAAAACAATTTACCAAATGTATTACCGGACATAGGAAGAGAATCTTTGGAATTATAGGGATTTCTATATTCTAACAGCTACCGCACGCCCGGCGCGTGCCGGGGCGATGGCCCATCGCGGGGGCAGCTCGATTCTTTGTTGCAATACAGCCGCATGTGCAACGGCGGCGCAACGGCCGGTTGACTGTCTCAGGGGAAATTCGAGTTCATTTTAACAATTCGCTATATACTTACCCAGAAGAACACCGAGCAATCCTGGAGATGCGACACATGCCCCAACCGATCACCCCTCCTGGCTACCGACAGGTTACGTCTGTGGCCAAGGATGATCAAGACGACCTGGTATTCCTGGACGAACATCCGGCGGCAACGACAGACACCAGCGCCACCGGCGTATGGCGCGTGATGATCATCGACGATGACGAGGACGTCCATTCCACTACCACCTTCGCGCTCGGCAACCTCGACATGCAAGGCAGGCCGCTGGAATTCGTCCATGCCTATTCCGCCACCCAGGCGCGCCAGTTGCTCGCCACCGAAACCGACATCGCCGTGATCCTGCTCGACGTGGTGATGGAACAGGACGACGCCGGGCTGCACCTGGTGCGCCATATCCGCGAAACGCTCAAGCTTGCCGATGTGCGCATCATCCTGCGTACTGGCCAGCCCGGCTATGCGCCCGAAATCGACGCCATCCGCGATTTCGACATCAACGACTACAAGACCAAGTCCGAGCTCACGCGCATCAAGCTCTATACCACCGTCACGTCGGCCATCCGTTCGTATGAACAGATCCGCAAGATCGACGACAGCCGCCGTGGCCTGAACCAGATCGTCCACGCCAGCACCGAGTTGATGGCGCTGCACGGCGTGCAGAATTTCGCCTCCGGCGTGCTGGCGCAGATCGGCGACCTGCTCGGCATTCCCGCCAGCGGCGTATTATGCGTGAAGGATTGCCCGGGCGACGGCGACTGCCACGAACTGATGGTAATGGCAGCGTGCGGCCGGCAGGCTCACCTCGACCACGGCGCCCATGCCCACGTCCGCCACGTGCATCATGCGCCGCTGGCCGACGACCGCATCCGGGCGGCCATGGAGCAGGCGTTGGCCCAACGCGGCAATGTGTACGGCCCGGACTGCATCACCCTGTACTTCGCCGGCAAGGCCAGCCGCGACTTCGTCGCCTACCTCGACGTTGCAACGCCGCCCTCCGACATCAACGAACGCCTGCTCGACGTCTTTTGCGGCAACGTGGCGGTGGGGCTGGACAACGTGGAACTGGTCAGCCACCTGCACAACGCGGCGTTCTACGACCAGCTGTCCAAGCTGCCCAACCGCACCCGCCTGCTCGAAATGCTCGAAGAACGGCTGGCCGCGTCCAGTACGGCCGCGCCAGCGCACGAACAGGCCACGCTGGCCCTCGTCGATCTCGACCACTTTGCCGAAACCAACGACGCGCTGGGCCACCAGTTCGGCGACCTGCTGCTGGTGTCGGTCGCCAACCGCCTGCAGGCGGACCTGGGGCGGCAAGTGACGGTGGCGCGCATTGGCGGCGATATTTTCGCGCTGCTGGGCGACGCCGACCTGGTCACGCCCGCCGCGCTGCTGGCGCTGTTCCAGCAGCCGTTCCGCATCGACGGCCAGGACGTGCAGCTCTCGGCCACGCTAGGACTGGTGCGCCTGCAAGAACACGAAGGCAGCGGCGGCGACGCATTGAAAGATGCCGACATCGCCCTGAAACGCGCCAAGAGCCAGCAGCGCGCCGGGTACTGCTATTTTTCGCGCTCGATGGGCGTGGAAATCCGCGAGCGGGTACGCATGATGCACGCGCTGCGCACCGCGTTTGGCCAGCGCCAGCTGTTCGTCATGTACCAGCCGCAGATCGACCTCGAAACCCGGCGGCCGGTCGGCGCCGAAGCGCTGCTGCGCTGGCAGACCGAAGACGGCACCTTCGTCTCGCCCGACCGATTCATCCCGATCGCCGAATATTCGGGTTTGATCATCGACCTCGGTGAATGGGTGCTGCGCACCGCGTGCCGCGAACTGATGGCCGTGCGCGCGGCCGGCCACCTCGATTTCGTCATGTCGGTCAACGTCTCGCAGGTGCAGTTCCGCCACCCGCATTTCCTCGAGATGCTGCGCCGCGCGCTGGAGGAAACCGGCGCGCCGCCGCAGAACATCGAACTGGAAATCACCGAATCGATGGCGATGGAAGAACCGGATTTGCTGATCAAGATGCTCGACCAGATCAAGCAGACCGGCGTCTCGATCGCGATCGACGACTTCGGCACCGGTTTTTCGTCGCTGTCGTACTTGCAGCGCTTGCAGGTGGACCGCTTGAAAATCGACCGCGCGTTCGTCACCGAAATTACCGGCTCGGCTCGCGGCAGCAGCATTGCCGAGATGGTGATTCAACTGGGCCGCAACCTGGGCCTAACGGTGATTGCGGAAGGAGTGGAAGACGAACGCCAGGCGCAGATCCTGCATGCGCTGGGCTGCCCGCTGGCGCAGGGCTTTTTGTTCGCCAGGCCGATGAAGGCCGATGCGCTGGAGGTATGGCTCGATAACGGCAGATAAAAATGCCCCCTGCTCCGGCAGCGCCGGATGCAGGGGATGGCGGCCGGTCAGTCCGGATGCGGCTCGGCCTGGTCGCCCGGCCAGTCGCGGATATAGGCCTTGAGCATGCGGTTTTCGAAGCTTTGCGCTTCCAGCACCGCGCGCGCCACGTCGTAGAACGAAATCACGCCGAGGATGGTCTTGGCGTTCATCACGGGCAGGTAGCGCGCATGTTTTTCCAGCATGATGCGGCGCACTTCGTTGACTTCGGTATCGGGCGTGACCGTGATCGGGTAGTCGTCCATGTGCTTGCGCACCGTGCCGGCGCCGACATTGCCTTCGTTAGCATGCAACGCGCGCAGCACTTCGCGGAACGTGAGCATGCCAACCAGGTCGCCGAATTCCATGACGACCAGCGAGCCAATGTCTTTTTCCGCCATGATATCGGCCGCTTCGGCCAACGGTTGATCGGGCGAAATGGTGTAGAGGATACTGCCTTTGACCTGCAGGATTTCGGAGACTTTCATATTTGACCGTCCTGTCCGCTGAGAGGCTTCGTGGGTAGATGATGTCATTATTAATTTTAGTGTTTAAGCCTAAGCCGAATGTAGCCTATGCATGGCGAAAAATCCAGCGCCACGCCCCACGATATCGCAAGAATTTGATAAGAGTGTTGCAACACTCTTATGCTGCACCGCAACCAAAACCCGGTTATCAGCGGCAATCGATGGGGCCGAAGTGGTCTGCCAGGCTTTTGCCGAGCCCGGTTTCGACAGCGTTTTCCACCTCGCGCGCCAGTTGCGCCGCCTCGCGCGCCGAGAGCTTGTCGCGCTCGTCCGTGTCATCGTCCACCACGCCGGCATTGACCGCCATGCCGCCGAACACGAACAGCCGGTACACCTCGGCCAGCGTCAGTTTCTCTACATTGGCCAGCAACACCCAGTGGTCGCTGCCGTCGGACACGCGCTTGCCCCACTGCACCCGGCGCGGCGCCGGCACGTTGACGCGCCCCACCCAGCCCTCGGCCAGCATTTTTTCAAGCAAGGCATCCATCTCGTCAAAACCCAGCCGGGTGCGGGTGCGGATGGTGCCGGCGCTGACCAATGCCGTGTCGCCGCATTTGCATGCCAGGAACAGCACTTTCAGGATCGCCATGGCATCGACGAATTCGCCGCCAGGCTTGGCCTCGTGCCACCAGCGCTCGTATTTGACCACCGGCAGCGCGGCCACCAGCAAGGCGCCGATCAGGGTGATCACCCACGACACATAAATCCACACCAAGAATAGCGGCAAGGCCGCCAGCGCGCCATAGATCTTGGAATACGTGGGGAACTGCGTGATGAAAATGGCGAAGCCGCGCTTGGCCAGTTCGAATGCCACGCCGGCCACCAGGCCGCCCCAGGCGGCGTCGTACCAATCGACATCGCGATTGGGCACCGCCACGTACAGCAACGTAAAACTGGCGGTGGTCACAGCCAGCGACGCGAACGTGTACACGATGGCGCCCACCACCGGAAACTGCTCGAACAGGTCGGACGTGGCCATGAACACGGTGGACGACAGCGTCAGCGAGACGCCGATCAGCAGCGGCCCCAACGTGATAATGGCCCAATAGACCAGGATGCGGCGGGTCCAGCTGCGCTCCCCACGCACGCGCCAGATGCGGTTGAACACGCGCTCGATCAGGTTCATCATGGCGATCGACGTGAATATCAGCGCCACCGCACCCACCGCCGACAGCCGCGTGGCCTTGGACGCAAACATGGTCAGGTAGTTGAGGATGGTGGCCGAGATCGTCTTGGGCATCACGCTCTGGACGAAATACGCTTCCAGCGACGCGCGGAAGGTATTGAACATCGGGAAGGTGGTAAAAATCGCCAACGCGATGGTGAGCAGCGGCACCAGCGCAAACACGGTGGTGAACGTGAGGCTGCCGGCCACTTGCGGCAGGCTTTCCTCGCGCAGGCGGCGGTGGGCGAACAGCACCAGGTCGCGCACCTCGGACCACGACAGCGCGCGCACGGTATTGACGCCGTTGCGGCAGGTGCGCAGCAGGTAGAAGAAAATCGGTTGTATATATTTTTGGAACATGAGCGATAATCGGAATTCAGGAGCCGCAGCAGCCGATTTTTCACACCGCCTGCGCCCGCTTTAACCCCCTATAATACCTGCGATGAGCCAACCCAATCTGATTATTCTTGTCCTGTTCTACTCGCGTCACGGCGCCACGCGCAAATTGGCGGAGCTGATCGCCCAGGGCATCGAGAGCGTATCGGGCTGCGATGCGCGCCTGCGCACCGTGCCCGCCGTCTCCACCGTCACCGAAGCCACGGCGCCCGAGGTGCCGTTGGACGGCGCACCGTACGTGGAACTTGACGACCTGGCCGAATGCGCCGGCATTGCCGTCGGTTCGCCCACCCGCTTCGGCAATATGGCCGCGTCGATGAAGTATTTTTGGGATGGCACGTCGAGCCAGTGGCTGTCCGGCGCGCTGGCCGGCAAGCCGGCTTGCGTGTTCACGTCCACCGGCAGCCTGCACGGCGGCCAGGAATCCACGCTGCTCACCATGATGGTGCCGCTGTTCCACCACGGCCTGATGGTGCTGGGCCTGCCCTACACCAACCCGGAATTGATGACCACCGCCAGCGGCGGCACCCCGTACGGCGCCAGCCACTGGGCCGGCCTCGATGGCGCCCGCCCGATCACCGACGACGAAAAGCGCCTGGCCATCGCCCAGGGCCGGCGCCTGGCCGAAACAGCCGTCAAGCTCGCAACCCGTTAGAGGACGACGCCATGCACACCACCTTGCACAAGTATTTTCACTGGGGCGCCGTCGGCAGCCTGGGCCTGCTGATCGTGTGGTGCGTGTTGTGGGAAATGGTGATCGCGCCGCTGAAACCGGGCGGTTCGTGGCTGGTGCTCAAGGCCGCCCCGCTGCTGCTGCCTTTGTACGGCGTGTGGAAGCGCGACATCTACACCTTGCAGTGGACGTCGATGATGATACTGCTGTACTTCACCGAGGGCATCGTGCGTGGCTGGAGCGACGCCGACCGCGAGTCGGCCTGGCTGGGCTGGGGCGAGGCGATCATCGTCTGCGTGTATTTCGCCTGCGCGCTGCTATACCTGCGCCCGTATAAACGGGCGGCGAAAAAACTGGCCAAGGAACTGCTCGACAAGGTAAAGGTCACCACGGTCAAATGACGGAAATAACCAACGCTTTCCTCGACCAGTGCCGCGCCATCGTTGGCGCGGATTACGTCCTCGACCTCGATTCCGACAAGGCCGCCTTCCTCACCGACCAGCGCGGGCGCTACACGGGCCGGGCACTGGCCGTGCTGCGGCCCGCCACGGTGGCCGAAGTTGCGGCCCTGGTGCGCACCTGCGCGCAGTGGCGCGTGCCGATCGTGCCGCAGGGCGGCAACACCGGACTGGTGCTGGGCAGCGTGCCCGACGGCGGCGGCGCCGCCGTGGTGCTGTCGCTGGCGCGCATGAATGCCGTGCGCCAGGTCGACGCCGTCAACCGCACCATGACCGTCGATGCCGGCTGCATCCTGCAGCACGCCCAGGAAGCGGCCGCCGCGCAAGGCTGTTTGTTCCCGCTGTCGCTGGCGGCCGAGGGTAGTTGCACCATCGGCGGCAACCTGGCCACCAACGCGGGCGGCACCGCCGTGCTCCGTTACGGCAACACGCGCGACCTGTGCCTGGGCCTGGAAGTGGTCACACCGCAGGGAGAGATATGGAACGGCTTGCGCGGGCTACGCAAGGACAACACCGGCTACGACCTGCGCGACCTGTTTATCGGCGCGGAAGGCACGCTGGGCGTGATCACGGGGGCGGTGCTGAAACTGTACCCGCAGCCGAAAGCCGCGATTACCGCGCTGGCGGCGCTGCCCTCGCCCGTTCACGCGCTCCGCCTGCTGAACCTGATGCAGGACCACTGCGGTGCGAGCCTGACCGGCTTCGAGCTGATGTCGCAGTATTGCCTGGCGCTGGTCGCGCGCGAATTCCCGCAACTGCCGCAGCCATTCAAAACGCCGCACGCCCAGTATGTGCTGCTGGAGCTCTCGAGCAGCGAGTCCGAAGCCCATGCCGTGGGCCTGCTGGAACGGGCCATTGGCGCGGCGTTGGACGGCGATGTGATCGACGACGCGGTGGTGGCCACGTCGATGGCCCAATCGACCGGCCTGTGGCAGCTGCGCGAGCATATCCCGCTGGCGCAGGCCAAGGCGGGCAAGAACATCAAGCACGACATCTCGCTGCCGGTCTCGCGCATCGCCGAGTTCATCGCCGCCACCGGACCGAAGCTCGAAGCCGCCTTCCCCGGCTGCCAGCTGGTGTGCTTCGGCCACCTCGGCGACGGCAACCTGCACTACAACGTGGCGCCGCCCGACGGTGTGTCCAACGACGCATTCCTGCACAAACAGGACGAGGTCAACCGCGTGGTGTACGACAGCGTGGAAGTTTTTGGCGGCTCGATTTCGGCCGAGCACGGCATCGGTATGCTGAAAAGAGACGAGCTGGTGCACCATAAATCGGCAGTGGAGCTGAACATGATGCGGGCCATCAAAGGTGCGCTGGACCCGCTCGGTATCATGAATCCCGGGAAAATTTTGTGAACGGGACAGCCATGCAACCTCATCTGTACGGGCCGGTCGGCGTGATGACCACGGCCCTGCTGTGCGCGACCACCCTGCATCCGGTGCACGCGCAAGACATCCACAAATGCATCGTCGACGGCAAGGTCAGCTATGGCGATACGCCCTGCCCTGCCGCCGCCACCTGGGCCAGTACTCTGGCCATACCGGTCGCGCCGCGCGCTGAACCGGCAGCGACAGCCGCAGCCGCAGCCAGCCTGGCCCGCGCCCGCAAGGAAGCGGCGGCGCTGGAAAAGACCCGCGTAGCGCGCGACGAACGCGAAGCAAAGCTTGACGCCAAGGCCGCGCAACTGGCCGCCACGCACGAGCGCAAATGCGGCAAGCTGCGCCTCAATCGCCAGTGGGCCGACGACGACGCGCGCCGCGCCACGGCCGCCACGGTCGATGCCGCCCGCCTCAAGGCCCGCCGCGCCGCCGAGCTGCTGGCCCTGGAGTGCCCCCGCTGATGACGGCGCTGGCGCCGGGACGGTTGGGAAGCTGGCTGCTGCTGGGCGAATGGCGGGCGCACCCGGTGCGCACGCTGGTGGCGGTGGCGGCAATTGCCATCGGCATCGCGCTCGGCTTCGCCATCCACCTGATCAACGCTGCCGCCTTCAACGAATTCTCGTCGGCCATCAAGGGCCTGTCCGGCGTGGCCGATGTGCAGGTGCGCGGCACCGAACCCACTTTCGATGAAGCGGTCTACCCGCTGCTTGCCGCCCTGCCGGAAGTGGCGGTCGCCTCGCCCATCCTGGAAGTGGAAGCCTCGATTCCGGGCCAGCGCAGCGCGCTCAAGATCATCGGCATCGACGTCTTCCGCGCTGGCTTCATTTCGCCCGACCTGGTGGGCGCCCCCTCCGAAGAACACTTGCAGGACACCCTTGCCGACGACGCGATTTTTCTGTCGCCAGCCGCGCAGCAGTGGCTCTCGGCAAAGGCAGAGCAGCCATTGCCCTTCCAGCTCGGCGTGGGCACGGTGGCGCTGCGCTACGCGGGCGCCCTGCAAAGCGCGCGCGCCGGCCAGCGCCTGGGCGTGATGGACATCGGCGCGGCGCAGTGGCGCTTCGACCGGCTGGGCAAGCTGTCGCGGGTGGACCTCAAGCTGCGCGACGGCGTCAACCGCGATGTATTCAAAACCCGGCTGCAGCAGCGCCTGCAACGCCACTACCCGGGCCGTTTCCTGGTGAACCAGCCCAACGACGAAGACCAGAGCAGCCGCAACGAGGGCATGAGCCGCGCCTATCGCGTCAACCTGACGGTTCTCGCGCTGGTCGCGCTGTTTACCGGCGCCTTCCTGGTATTTTCCACCCAGGCCCTGTCGGTGATCCGGCGCCGCAGCCAGTTCGCGCTGCTGCGCGTGCTGGGCATGGAGCGGCGCCGGTTGCTGCGCCAGATCCTGCTCGAAGGCCTGTGCCTGGGCGTACTGGGTTCGGCCCTCGGCATCGCTGCCGGCTATGCGCTGGCGGCAACCGCACTGCATTTCATGGGCGCCGACCTGGGCGCCGGCTTCTTTTCCGGCGTGCGTCCCACCGTGCATTTCACCCCGGTGGCCGCTGGCGTGTATTTTGCGCTGGGCGTCGCCGTCGCGCTGCTGGGCTGCGCCGCCCCGGCCTGGGATGCGGCACGCGCCAAGCCGGCCGTGGCGCTCAAGTCCGGTACCGAGGAAGCGGCGATTTCGCGCCTGGCCACCGTGTGGCCGCCGCTGGCCGGCATCGCGGTGGCGGCGCTGCTGTCGCAGGCGCCGCCCGTCTTCGAGCTGCCGATTTTCGGTTACCTGTCGATCGCGCTGCTGCTGATCAGCGTGATCGCGCTGATGCCGCGCCTGGCTGCCGGCGTGTTTCACGCTGCGCACCGGCGCTGGAGCGCGGTCGTCGCCAGACGCCCGGGCGCCTCACCGGTGCTCACGCTCACGCTGGCGCGGCTGGCCAATGCGTCGAGCCAGGCCGGCATCGCGCTGGGCGGCGTGCTGTCGAGCTTTAGCCTGATGGTGGCGATGGCGATCATGGTGTCGAGCTTCCGGGTGTCGCTCGACGACTGGATGCGCCACATCCTGCCGGCCGATATCTACGTGAGCACCGTCAGCGGCGGCGCCACGGCCAGGCTGCGGCCGGCCGAACAGCAGGCCATCGCCGCGCTGCCCGGCGTCGATGGCACCGACTTCCTGCGCGTGCAGGCCATCGCGCTGGCGGCCGACCGCCCCGCCGTGGCGCTGATTGCGCGCGATGTCGATGCGAATGATCCCGGCAAGGTGCTGGCGATGGTCGGCGCTATCCGCACGCCAGTGCCGGGCGAGCCGCCGCCCGTCTGGATTTCGGAGGCGATGGTCGATTTGTACGGCATGCAGGTGGGCGCCCGCATCGAATTGCCGCTGGCAGGCCGCCAGCAGCCGTTCACGGTGGCCGGCGTGTGGCGCGACTATGCGCGGCCCACCGGCTCGATCCAGATGCGTCTGGCTGACTACCGCGCCATCACCGGCGACCGGGATGCCAGCAGCGTGGCGCTGTGGCTCGCGCCAGGCAGCAGCCACGCCGGCGTGGAACGGGACTTGAAGGCGCTGCCGTTCGCCGCCACCCTGGACATCAGCACCCCCTCGGACATCCGCGACATGTCGATGAAGATTTTCGACCGCAGCTTTGCCATCACCTATTTATTGGAAGCGATCGCCATCGTCATCGGCCTGTTCGGCGTGGCCGCGACCTTTTCAGCGCAGACGCTGGCGCGCGCCAGGGAGTTCGGCATGCTGCGCCACGTGGGCGTGACGCGGCGCCAGATCCTGGCCATCCTGGCCATCGAGGGTGGGTCGCTCACCGCGCTCGGCATCGCCACCGGTTTCGTGCTGGGCTGGGTGATCAGCCTGATCCTGGTGTTCGTGGTCAATCCGCAGTCGTTCCACTGGACCATGCAACTGCACCTGCCGTGGGGCCTGCTGGCGGCCGTCGCTGCGCTGCTGCTGGCGGCCGCCGCGCTGACGGCGCTGCTGGCGGGCCGGCAATCGCTGTCCGGTGGTCCGATCCGCGCCGTCAGGGAGGACTGGTAATGCCGCTCGTACGATTGTTGCTGGCCATGGTGGCCCTGCTGTGGGCTGGGACTGTTCCCGCATGGGCCGCCGCGCCAAAGTTCGCGGCCGTCACCCCGCTGGCGCCCGGCGCGGCACTGCAATTCCCGCTTGATTACGGCGCCCACCCCGACTACAAGACCGAATGGTGGTACGTGACCGGCTGGGTCGAGGCCGCAGACGGCAAGTCGCTCGGCTACCAGGTCACGTTCTTCCGCAGCGCCAGCGACCATGACCGCGCCAACCCCAGCCAGTTCGCACCGAAGCAACTGATCATCGGCCACGCGGCGCTGTCCGACACCGCCAACGGCAAGCTGCTGCACGACCAGCGCAGCGCCCGCGAGGGCCTGGGACTGGCCTACGCCAAGGTGGGCGACACCGACATCAAGCTCGAAGACTGGCGCATGGCGCGCCAGCCTGACGGCAGCTACGCGGTCCACGTCGAGGCGTCCGGCTTTACCTTGCAGCTCAAGCTGGCGCCGTCGCAGCCGGTGCTGGTACAGGGCGTGGGCGGCTTTTCGCGCAAGGGACCGCGCCCCGCCCAGGCCAGCTACTATTACAGCGAGCCGCAGCTCACCACCACCGGCACCATCACCCGCGCCGGCAAGGCGGTGCCGGTCAAAGGCGCGTCGTGGCTGGACCACGAATGGTCGTCGCAGGTGCTCGATGCCGAGGCGGCGGGCTGGGAATGGATCGGCGCCAACCTCGACGACGGCGGCGCCCTGATGGCTTTCCAGATCCGCAGCAAGACAGGTGGTAAACTATGGGCCCACGCGACATGGCGCGACGCTTCCGGTAAGATCACGCAGTTTGCGCCGGAACAGGTGGATTTCACACCGCAGCGGCGCTGGCGTTCGCCGCGTACCAAGGCAGAATATCCGGTGGCCTTGCGGTTGACCACCGGCGCCACCATCTGGCAGGTGGAACCGCTGCAGGACGACCAGGAACTCGACTCGCGCCGCTCGACCGGCGCCGTGTACTGGGAAGGCGCGGTGCTGCTGCGCCGCGACGGCCGGCGCGTCGGCCGCGCGTACCTCGAACTGACGGGCTATGTCCGCCCCATGAAATTGTAGTAGTTGGAATAACCAGATAAGCCACACGATGACCAATAGCACCACCGCCAGCACTGGCAACAGCAAGCCCGCCCCCGCGCAGTCCACCGCGCCCTCCACCGCGCGCATCGCCGAAAAAGGCAGCATTGCCACCCTGCGCGGCCTGCTGCCGTTCCTGGCGCCATACAAACGGCAGTTCGTCATGGCCGGCCTGGCGCTGCTGGTCGCCGCCGCTGCCACACTGGCCATTCCCGCCGCTTTCAAGCAGATGATCGACCTCGGTTTCGGCAGCGCCGCCAGCGTGCCGGGCGCAGTCGGTGACAAGAGCATCAAGCACGTGGACTTGGTGTTCCTGGCGCTGTTCGGCCTGGCCACGGTGCTGGCGCTGGCCACGGCCGCGCGTTTTTATACCGTGTCGTGGCTCGGCGAACGCGTCACCACCGACATCCGCGACGCCGTCTACAGCCACGTCGTCAAGCAAAGCCCCGAGTTTTTCGAAACCACGCAAACCGGCGAAGTCCTCTCGCGCATCACCACCGACACCACGCTGATCCAGGCCGTGGTGGGCACCAGCATCTCGATGGCGCTGCGTAACTCGCTGCTGTTCATCGGCGGCCTGGTGATGCTGTTCGTGACCAGCCCCAAGCTCTCGGCCATCATCATCGGCCTGCTGGTGCTCACCGTCCTGCCGATCATCATTTTCGGCCGCCGCGTGCGCAAGCTCTCGCGCGATTCGCAGGACCGGGTGGCCGACGCCTCCGCCATGGCCGGCGAAATCCTCAACGCCATGCCCACGGTACAGGCCTTTACCCACGAAAAGATCGAATCGAACCGCTTCAGCGCATCGGTGGAAGGCGCGTTCCAGACCGCCATGCGCCGCATTCGCGCGCGCGCCATGCTGACCATGATCGCCATCGTGCTGGTGTTCGGCGCCATCGTGTTCGTGCTGTGGCTCGGCGCCCACGCGGTGATCAACGGCGAAATGACGGGCGGCGACCTGGGCCAGTTCATCCTGTACGCATCGATCGTGGCCGGCGCCATCGGCGCGCTGTCGGAAGTGATGGGCGAAGCGCAGCGCGCAGCCGGCGCCACCGAGCGCCTGCTGGAACTGATGGCGGTCAAGTCGGCCATCGAGGCGCCCGTCAAACCTTTGGCGCTGCCGCCGCGCGCGGCCAATGGCGCGTCGCTGAGCCTCGAGGACGTGACTTTCCTGTATCCGTCGCGCCCCGAATCGGCAGCGTTGACCAGCCTCTCGCTCGACATCAAGCCCGGTGAAACCGTGGCGGTGGTCGGCCCATCGGGCGCTGGCAAGACCACGCTGTTCCAGCTGTTCCTGCGCTTTTACGATCCGCAGCACGGCGCCATCAAGCTCGATGGCGTGGACATCCGCCAGCTCGACCTGCACACGCTGCGCGGCGCCATCGGCATCGTCCCGCAAGACACGGTGATCTTCTCGGCCAACGCCATGGAAAACATCCGCTACGGCCGGGCCGACGCCACCGACGACGAGGTGATTGCCGCCGCCCGCATGGCTGCCGCCCACGAATTCATCGAACGCCTGCCGCAGGGCTACCAGTCATTCCTGGGCGAGCGTGGCGTGCGCCTGTCCGGCGGCCAGCGCCAGCGCATCGCGATTGCCCGCGCGCTGCTGAAAAACCCGCCGCTGCTGCTGCTCGACGAAGCCACCAGCGCGCTGGATGCGGAGTCGGAACGCCTGGTGCAAAGCGCGCTGGAAGCAGCCATGGTCGGCCGCACCACCGTGATCATCGCCCACCGCCTGGCCACCGTGCAGCGCGCCGACCGCATCATCGTCATGGAAGATGGCAAGATCGTCGAAACCGGCACCCACGCGTCGCTGGTGGCGCTGGGCGGCATCTACGCCAACCTGGCCGCGCTGCAGTTTCACAACGTTCACACGGTCCACTGATCCGGTATCATGCGGGGATTGCCCGATCTCGAAGGGGAACCCCTTGAACGACACGGAACTGCGCCAGACCTGCCACACCCTGCTGCCCGGCCACCGCCAACCGACGCCGGCGCAGCTGTTCGCCGCCATGTCCGAGTGGTGCAATGCCAACGACGTCACCCATGATATTTACGGCTGCGGGCCGCTGATCCAGGAGTTCGAAGCCAAGGTGGCGCGCTTGCTGGGCTTCGAGTCGGCGCTGTTCTGCATCACCGGCACCATGGCGCAGGCGACCGCGCTGCGCCTGGCGTGCATGGAGCGCGGCAGCCGGCTGGTGGCGCTGCACCCCACCGCCCACATCCTCAGGCACGAGCGCGGCAATCACCAGTTGTTCGACCACTTCCAGGCGCTGCAGATCGGCGACCCGCACCGGCCATGGTCGGTGGAAGACCTGCAAGGCATCCCCGACAAGCTGGGCGCGGCCTTGCTGGAATTGCCGATGCGCGAAATCGGCGGCCAGTGCCCGTCTTGGGACGAACTGGCCGCCATCAAGGACTACTGCCGCGATCAAGGCATCCACCTGCACATGGATGGCGCCCGGCTGTGGGAAACGGCAGCCGCCTACGGCCGCGACGTGGCGCAGATTGCCGCCGGTTTCAACACCGTCTATGTGTCGCTGTACAAGGGCATCGGCGGCATGGCCGGCGCCATGCTGGCAGGCGACGCCGCCTTCATCGACCGCGCCCGCGAATGGTTCCGACGCCAGGGTGGCAATGTCTATCAACGCACGCCGTACGTGGTGGCCGCCGCCATGCAGTTCGACGCCCGCCTGGCCGCCATGCCCGATTACTTCCGCCGCACCGAGTGGCTGTACCAGCAGTTGCGCAAGTACCCGCTGCTGGTGCCCAATCCGGGGCGCCCGCACGCCAACATGCTGCACCTGCATTTGCCGGTAGCGCGCGACCATGCGCTCGACATCCGCAACCGCATCGCCGGCCAGCACGGCGTGTGGCTGTTCAACGGCGCCCAGCACGCAGCGCTGGCCGGTCGCTGCTACGTCGAGCTGTACGTGGGCGACAACCTGCTGTACCTGCCGGATGCGCGGGCGCACGAGATTCTCGGACTGTGGTCCGATGCGCTGGCCGATCAATAAGGCAGCTTTTCATCTTTTTTCGCGTAATGGGGCCTGACCGGCTACACTGCGAGCTGTTGAACGACATCACCGCACATACCATGACTTTCCAAGCACTGGGCCTGATCGCCCCCCTCCTGCAAACGCTGGACACCCTGGGCTACAAGCAGCCGACGCCGGTCCAGAAGCAGGCGATTCCCGCCGTGCTGGCGGGCCGCGACCTGATGGCCGCCGCCCAAACCGGCACCGGCAAGACC
This sequence comes from Duganella zoogloeoides, assembly GCF_034479515.1. NCBI lineage: Bacteria > Pseudomonadati > Pseudomonadota > Betaproteobacteria > Burkholderiales > Oxalobacteraceae > Duganella > Duganella zoogloeoides. The sequence continues at coordinate 2,458,904 of NZ_CP140152.1, read as the reverse complement.
GCCGGCTTCGCCCTGCCCATCCTGCAACGCCTGACTCTGGAAGGCGAAAACGCGCCCACGGCCGTACGCTGCCTGGTGCTGGCCCCTACCCGCGAACTGGCCGAACAGGTGTTCGAGAGCTTCCGCAGCTACGGCGGCAACCTGCCGCTGCGCGCGGCTGTCGCCTACGGCGGCGTGCCGATCGAGCCGCAGATCGCCAAGCTGCGCAAGGGGCTCGATGTGCTGGTGGCCACGCCCGGCCGCCTGATCGACTTGCTCGACCAGGGCGCGGTGAGCTTCAAGCAGCTGCAAACGCTGGTGCTCGACGAAGCGGACCGCATGCTTGACCTGGGGTTCGAGCGCGACCTCGACATCCTGCTGGCGGCGCTGCCAAAACAGCGCCAGACCTTGCTGTTCTCGGCCACGTTCTCGGACGAGATCCGCAAGCTGACCAAGGGCCTGCTCAAAGACCCGGTCACCGTGCAGGTCGAGGCCAGCAATTCGATCACCAAGTCGGTACGTCAATGGCTGATCCCGACCGACAAGCGCAGGAAGCCCGACCTGCTGCTGCACCTGCTGGCCAAATTCGGCTGGCGCCAGGTGCTGGTGTTCGTCAAAACCCGCAAGGGCGCCGAGCTGCTGGTCAAAACCCTGCACGACCACGGCATCACGGCCGACACCATCCACGGCGACAAGACCCAGCCGGCGCGCCTGAAAGCCCTGGCCCGCTTCAAAAAGGCCGAAGTGCAGCTGCTGGTGGCCACCGACGTTGCCGCGCGCGGGCTCGATATCGAGGCGCTGCCGCAGGTGGTCAATTTCGACCTGCCCTCGGTGGCGGAAGATTACATCCACCGCATCGGCCGCACCGGCCGCGCGGGCCTCGAAGGCGAAGCGATCTCGCTGGTGTGCGCTGACGAGGCAGACATGCTGAAAGCCATCGAAACCATGACACGCCAGGTGATCGCGCGCTTCGAGGAGCCGGGCTTCGAGGCTGATCACCGCGTGCCGGAGACGGCGCCTGCCGCTGCGGCGGCAGCAGCGGCTAAAAAAGCTGCTGCGGCGGCGCCGGGCAAGAAGAAGCGGCCGTTTACCGGGCCGGCGGGTGGCAAGTCGGCGGCGCGTGCGCTTTCAGCGGCTCCTTCGCCTGCGGCTGGTCGCGGCGGCAAGGCGACGGCATCGGCCGGCGGCGCCAAAGCAGCGGCGCGCTCGCCGTCCGGCCCGGTCTCGGGCGGCGGCAAACCCGCGTCCCGGTCGCTGACAAAGGCTGCTGCGCCTAAGGGCGCGGTCGTGGTCACCGGAGGACGTGGCGCCAAATCGCTGGCGCGCGCTGCCGGCAAGGTCACGGCACAGGCAGGAAACCGCAAGCCGAAGGCCGGCCCCCGCTCCTGATAAAATAGCGGGTTTGGGGCTGGCGACACAGGCACAGTACCGTTGTCCGCCGGTCTGTCATTGCGCTCAGGCGGACCGCCGCGCATGCAGGAATCCAAAGGCCCGTTGATCTGCGCCGCCTAAATTCGCAGCCAATATTTGCAAACTCTGCATGGATTCCCGCGTGCGCGGGAATGACGGACTTTCGCGTAACAACTGATCTTGATGCCGCCTCGCTCCCCGCAACAAACGCACCAAGTTGGAGATCTGAATGAAGCAATACCTGGACCTGATCCAAACCATCCTCGACACCGGCAGCTGGCAGGACAACCGCACCGGCATCCGCACGCTCAGCGTTCCCGGCGCCATGATGCGCTTCGACCTGCGAGAGGGTTTTCCGGCCGTGACCACCAAGCGCCTGGCCTTCAAGTCCGTGATCGGTGAGCTGTGCGCCTTCATGCGCGCTTCGCGCAACGCGGCCGAGTTCCGCGCGCTGGGCTGCAAGGTCTGGGATCAGAATGCCAACGAAAACCGGCAATGGCTCGATAATCCTTACCGCCTCGGTGAAGACGACCTCGGGCCCGTGTATGGCGTGCAGTGGCGCCAGTGGCCCGGCTTCAAGCTGCTGGACGTGGACCAGCACGCGCAAATCGCCGACGCCCAGAAGAACGGCTTCCGCCTGATCTCGCAGTTCGACGACAACGGCGCGACCAAGGTGCTGCTGCATAAGTCGATCGACCAACTGCGCGAGTGCCTCGACACCATCGTCAACAACCCGGGCAGCCGCCGCATCCTGTTCCACGGCTGGAACCCGGCGGTGCTCGATGCGGTCGCCCTGCCCGCGTGCCACTTGCTGTACCAGTTCATCCCGAATCCGACCACGCGCGAGCTGTCGATGTGCCTGTACGTGCGCTCGAACGACCTGGGACTGGGTACACCGTTCAACCTGGCCGAAGGGGCCGCGCTGATGCACCTGGTGGGCCGTCTCACCGGCTACACGCCGCGCTGGTTCAGCTACTTCATCGGCGATGCGCACATCTACGAGAACCACATGGACATGGTCAAGGAACAGCTCACCCGCACGCCGTTCGCCGCGCCGCAGCTGCGCATTTCGGACCGCGTGCCGGACTTCGCCAGGACCGGCAAGTACGAGCCGGAATGGCTGGAAAAAATCGAACCGTCCGACTTCTCGCTCGAAGGTTACCAACACCATGCGCCGATCACTGCGCCCATGGCGGTATGACGGACCGGAACATTCGTCTCGACCTGATCCCCGGCACCCTGTGCGACGAGCGCATGTGGTCGCGCGTGGCGCCGCTGCTGGACGGTTTCGACCTGCACCACGTGCCGCTGCACAAGGCGCGCACGCGTGAGCAGATGCGCGAGCTGATTGCCGCGCACAGCGCCCCGAAAACCAACCTGGTGGGATTTTCGCTGGGCGCCTACCTGGCCGTCGAATACGCAGTGGCGCACCCAGAGCGCATCGAGACGCTGGTCCTGATCGCCAACTCCTGCAAGGGGTTGCTGCCGACGGAAGCGGAAGCGCGCAAGCGCATCGTGGGCATGCTGGAAAAGAATGCCTATTCTGGCATGACGCGGCATCGACTGCGCGAATTGCTCGCTCCTGCCCACCTGGAAGATACGTCGATCACTGGCGTAATCCAGGACATGGCTGTCGATCTGGGCAAGGAAGTGCTGCTAGCGCAGTTCACCACCACCATCGACCGTGTCGATTACATGGACCGGCTGCGCGAGTTGCCATTCCCGGTGCTGATCGTGGGTGCCGAGGGCGACCAATTAGCCGACGCTGATGATTTGCGCGCGATGGCGGCGCTGCTGCCGAATGCGCGGTTGCACATGATAGCCGAAGATGCAGAGGAACCCAGCGGGCATATGGTGCCGCTGGAGGCGCCGGTAACGCTGGCGGCGCAGATGCGGGAGTTTTTACCGCTAGCCTGAAAGCCGTCATCCCCGCGTACGCGAGGATGACGGCGCATGGGTCGGTGGCCCGACTCACGCGCCATTCGCTAGCTAGGCTTTTTTGGCCAGGCCCAGCAAGTCAACCACCTGCAACCCCGCCACATCCTTGGTCGTATCACCGACAAACGCCGCGCGGCTAGGTTCGCCGTTCTTGAGCCAGGTACGCACGGCAGTGCGGATCTGGTCCATGCTGCACGTGAGCACCTCGGTGCGGAAGCGCTGGCGCAGGGCCTGGTCGATGCCACGGCGTTTCAAGCCCCAGGCGTGCAGCACCTGGTCGTACGGCGAATTCGGCTTGTCCATGCCCTTGATCACGCAGATGATCGCCTCTTCCAGCATCTCCTGCGAGAACTCGCCGGTGAGCAGGTCGTCGATGGCCGTGTCGAAGTCGGCATAGGTTTCGCCCAGGCGCGGATCGCGGTACGACGCCATCAGGAAAGTGCCGGTGCCGCCGTTGTAGCCGGCGTTGCCGCCGTAGGCGCCGCCTTTTTCGCGCAGCGCCACGTGCAGCAGCTGGTTGGTCATCAGTTCGGCGGCGACTGCCAACGCGGCGGCGCCATCTTCCTGCATCATCGGCGCGCGGTACGACACCACGCAGTGGTTGATCTGGCTGACCGCGTGCAGGCCGGCGTTTTCCAGCGCGATGGCCTCCAGCTTGGGCGCCACGGCGGGTACGGCTGCTTGCGAGGCCGGCAGCTTGAGCAGGCGGCCCAGCGCTTCGCCGTCGTTACCGGCGCCGGCAGCAAGCACGGTTGGCGTGATGGCGATCACACGCTGGTGCAGCGCGTTCAGGCGACCGGCGATGTGCGCCAGGCCTTCCGGCGTTTTGCTCAGTTCCAGCAGCTCACCCTGGAATGCCAGGCTGGCGGCGCCGCTGACGATATCCTCGAAGCGGCGCAGCACGGACAATGGCGCAGCGGCAGTGAGCATGGCGTAGCGGTTGCCCGACTGCGCCAGGCCGTTCAGGCGGTCCTGTACCTGGCTGTCGATCAGGAACGCCAGGCGTTCATGCTCGTCGAAGCGGGCTTCGGCCAGGCTGCGCGACACCAGTTGCGCGATGTTCGCGTGTTCTTCGCGCAGGCCGCTGGCGGAGAACCACAGTTCCATGCTCAGGTGGCCGCCCGGGTGCTGGGTGGCGTCGAAATTGAGGTCGTACGACGGCGCCATGCGCTGGCGCCAGGCATCGGCGTCTTCATAGTCCATGTCGCCAACGCCCAGTTGCGTGACCAGGTCCACCCACAGGCGCAGCCACGGCCAGTCTTCGACCGCGAAGCCGGAAACGTCGTAGCTGACGCGCAGATACGACAGGCCGTTGGAGGCAATCTCGAACGGCAGCACGATGGCGTCGCCGGCATCGGCCAATGGCGCCGGCAGCGGCAACGCAGCGCGCGGCTCGGCGCTGACGTCGCTTGGGCGGATGCGCGGCAGCACGTCGGAGTTCGATGGCAGCTGCTGGTGCGCTTCGAGTTGAGCGGATTCCTGTTCGATGCGGGCACGCTCGGCGTCGGTCAGGGCGCGGGTGCGCTCTTCCAGGCGCGCTTCCTCGACCGCGTCGCGCTTCTTGAAGTAGTCGGCGTCGGGCACCACGCGGGTGGTGAGGCGGGTAGGATTGTCGAGCAGCTTGCGCACCAGGCCCTTGAAGTACGCCGGATCCGCGATTGCCTGTTCCAGCTTGACCAGGTGCTCTTCATTGTCGAAAGCGAGGAACACGTCGCCGTCGCGCATCGAGATCGGCAGCGCGTTCAGCAGGCGCGACAGCGCGTTGGGCATGCGGCCCGAGGCGGTGTCGCGCTGGCTGTAGCGCACGTCGCGCAGGGCCGCCTGCAGCGACTCGGTCGGCACGCCCTCTTCCGCTGCGCGCTCCAGCGCGGCCCAGATGCGGGCGCGCGCTTCGTCGATCTGCGGTTCGGTCAGGCCTTCCATGCCGAGGTGGAAAATCATCTGGCGCGGGCCGTTGTCCTGGCCATTGAGGGCGGACGGACGGCCAAAGCCGGCCGATTCCATCGCCTTCATGACCGGCGACGACGAGTCGCCCAACAGGCCCGACGACAGCAGGTAGGTATTGAAGAACACGTCGATGTCGGACGATTCGCCCATCAGCCACGTGAGCTGCACACCATGTTCGTCGGGCTTGGCCGTTTGCGACGGGATGCGCACTTCGTTCGACTTCGGTTCGGTCCAGGCGGCGGCCAGTTCGGGCAGCATGCGCGGCGCACTCGATGCCGGCAGCTTGGACAGCACTTTTTCCTCGATCTGCTGCTGCACTTCCACCGCGCTGATATCGCCGGCGGTCATGAACACGGCTTGCGACGGGTGGTAATGGCTGGCGTGGAAGTCCTTGAGCATCTGGTGCGTCAGTTCCGGAATGACCAGCGGATCGCCGCCCGATTCGACTTCGTACGTGGTACCTGCCAGCAGCGTGTGCTCGATGCCGCTGTACAGCGCCCGGATCGGGTCGTTGAAAGCGCCCTTCATCTCGTTGAACACCACGCCCTGGTAACCGAGCTTGCCGTCCTTGAGGACGTAGCGCCAGCCTTCCTGCAGGAAGTTCAGGTAGTCGAGGTTGGGGAAGAACGTGGCGTCGAGGTACACGTCGAGCAGATTGTAGAAATCCTTGCTGTCGGTGCTCGAGAACGGATAGACGGTGCGGTCGGCGTAGGTGAACGCGTTCATGAACGTGGCCGTGGACCGGCGCATCATCGAGAAGAACGGGTCGCGCACCGGGTAGCGCTGCGAGCCGCACAGCGACAGGTGCTCCAGGATGTGGGCACGGCCGTCGCTGACATCGGGCACGGTGGGGAACGCCACGACGAACACCTTTTCCGCCTGGTCGCTGGCGAGGTGGATGTGGCGCGCACCGGTGCGCGGTGAAATGTATTCTTCTACGGTGGCTTGCAGCGAAGGAATCACGCGGCTACCAATTTTTTCAAAAGTCGTCGTCATAGGCACTCGGTTGGGCTTTTCGTTAGGCTAAAAAGCCGGATTTCAGAGGGTGGTACGTATCACACAGTGTAACGCAGATCGGCAATCTCGTCGGACAAGGTGCACGCCCGGGTGCGACTGCCTCGCTGCCGAATGGCCGCACCCGCCGATTTCCGCGATAATGTCGGCTATTCCATCCCAGAACCGGTATTTTCATGCGTAACCTGACCATCATCGTCGCCACCGACCAGCAGCGCGGCATCGGCATCAACAACACCCTGCCCTGGAAGCTGCCGGAAGACCTGGCGCATTTCAAGCGCCTCACCACCGGCCACCCGATCATCATGGGCCGCAAGACGTTCGAATCGATCGGCCGCCCGCTGCCCAACCGCCGCAATATCGTCGTCACCCGCAACGCGGACTGGCGCCACGACGGCGTCGAGACGGTCGCCTCGCTCAAGGCGGCTGTTGCGCTATTGGATGGTGCAGACGGCTACGTCATTGGCGGCGCCGAGATTTATGCCCAATCGATGGCGCTGGCTACCACCCTGATCGTCACCGAGATCGGCCAGACCTTCGCTTGCGACGCCTTTTTTCCGGAAATCGATGCCGCTGCCTGGCTGGAAACCGCGCGCGCAAGCCATGTCGCGGCCGCATCCGGCCTGCCGTACGCGTTCGTGACGTACAGCCGGCGCGGATAAATACCGCTTGAGCGCATATTTTAACGATGCGTGTAACAATGCGGTCACACCGGTGCGGCATTCTGCCCGGGTTTGGCCGTATTTGGATATGATATTTTTTCCCCGCAGCGGCTGCATTTCTGCGAGAATCCCGTTCTTATTTTTTTCGGCGACGCTGTACTACAGTGGTCGCGCCCAGGGCCGCCCCTTATACAAAGTGTTGGGCGGCTTGCTTTTTTGGAGACATGCATGAAATTTCGTTTCCCCATCGTCATTATCGACGAGGATTTCCGTTCCGAGAACACGTCCGGTTTAGGCATTCGTGCCCTGGCCGATGCGATGGAAAAAGAAGGCATGGAAGTGGTGGGCGTGACCAGCTACGGCGACCTGTCCCAGTTCGCCCAGCAGCAGTCGCGCGCGTCGGCCTTCGTGCTGTCGATCGATGACGAGGAGTTCGGCGCCGGCTCGTTCGAGGAAACCGACGTGGCGCTCAAATCGCTGCGCGCGTTCGTCGAAGAGATCCGCCATAAAAACGCCGACATCCCGATCTACCTGTACGGCGAAACCCGCACTTCGCGCCACATCCCCAACGATATCCTGCGCGAGCTGCATGGCTTCATCCACATGTTCGAGGACACGCCGGAATTCGTGGCGCGCCACATTATCCGCGAAGCCAAGTCCTACCTCGACGGCCTGGCGCCGCCGTTCTTCCGCGCGCTGGTGGAATACGCCAACGATGGTTCGTACTCGTGGCACTGCCCCGGCCACTCGGGCGGCGTGGCATTCCTCAAATCCCCGATCGGCCAGATGTTCCACCAGTTCTTCGGCGAGAACATGCTGCGCGCCGACGTCTGCAACGCCGTCGAAGAACTGGGCCAGCTGCTCGATCACACCGGTCCTGTCGCAAAATCCGAGCGCAATGCCGCGCGCATCTTCAACGCCGACCATTGCTACTTCGTGACCAACGGTACGTCCACGTCGAACAAGATGGTGTGGCACTCCACCGTGGCGCCGGGCGACATCGTGGTCGTCGATCGTAACTGCCACAAGTCGATCCTGCACTCGATCATCATGTGCGGCGCCATTCCCGTGTTCCTGATGCCTACCCGGAATCACCTGGGCATCATCGGCCCGATCCCGCTGGCCGAATTCTCGATGGAGAGCATCCGCCGCAAGATCGAAGCCAACCCGTTCGCGCGCGAAGCCGTCAACAAGAAGCCGCGCATCCTGACCATCACGCAATCGACCTACGACGGGGTGGTGTACAACGTCGAAACGCTGCGCGAACTGCTCGACGGCCAGATCGACACCCTGCACTTCGACGAAGCCTGGCTGCCGCACGCCACCTTCCACGATTTTTACAAGGACATGCACGCGATCGGCAAGGACCGTCCGCGCGCCAAGGAGTCGATGATCTTCTCGACCCAATCGACCCACAAGCTGCTCGCGGGCCTGTCGCAGGCTTCGCAAGTACTGGTGCGTGAATCGGAGTCGGTCAAGCTCGACCGCGACGCCTTCAACGAGGCGTACCTGATGCACACGTCCACGTCGCCGCAGTACTCGATCATCGCTTCGTGCGACGTCGCGGCTGCCATGATGGAAGCGCCGGGCGGCACCGCGCTGGTGGAAGAATCGATCCTGGAAGCGCTGGACTTCCGCCGCGCCATGAAGAAGATCGACGCCGAGTGGGGCAAAGACTGGTGGTTCAAGGTATGGGGCCCGCAGGAGTTTGCCGAAGAAGGCATCGGCTCGCGCGAAGACTGGGTGATCAAGGCGGAAGACGACTGGCACGGCTTCGGCGACCTGGCGCCCAACTTCAATATGCTCGACCCGATCAAGGCCACCATCGTCAACCCGGGCCTGTCGCTCGACGGCCAGTTCGCCGACAGCGGCATTCCGGCGTCGATCGTCACCAAGTACCTGGCCGAACACGGCGTGATCATCGAGAAGTGCGGCCTGTATTCGTTCTTCATCATGTTCACCATCGGCATTACCAAAGGCCGCTGGAACACGCTGCTGACGGCGCTGCAGCAGTTCAAGGACGACTACGACAAGAACCAGCCTATGTGGCGCATCCTGCCAGAGTTCGCGGCGGCCAACCCGACCTACGAGTCGATGGGCCTGCGCGACCTGTGCCAGCAGATCCACGACTTCTACAAGGCCTACGACGTGGCGCGCCTCACCACCGAGATGTACTTGTCGGACATGATCCCGGCCATGAAACCGTCGGACGCATTTGCCAAGATGGCCCACCGCGAAATCGAGCGCGTGGCGATCGAAGACCTGGAAGGCCGCATCACGTCGATCCTGCTGACGCCTTACCCACCGGGCATTCCGCTCCTGATCCCGGGCGAGCGTTTCAACAAGACCATCGTCGATTACCTGCGCTTCGCGCGCGATTTCAACGAGCGCTTCCCCGGCTTCGAAACCGATGTGCACGGCCTGGTAAAACGCGAAGTGGACGGCAAGCGTGGTTACTTCGTCGATTGCGTGAAACAGTGATGTAGCGGGCAGTGTTTACTGCCTCACACTGCACAAGAGAGAGCGGCTTCGGCCGCTCTTTTTTTATGCTAAATTGGCTCTACGGACATGTTGTCCGAACGCTCCTGTCGTTCGCAGGCCAAGAGAGATAAACGTATGCGCCTGATCATTGCACTGCTGCTGCCGTGGCTCACCTTTTTCACCATCGGTCGTCCGATGGCGGGCATCATTTGCCTGATCCTGCAAGTCACGGTGATCGGCTGGCTGCCCGCCGCGATCTGGGCCGTGTACGCGCTGAGCCAGTACAAGACCGACCAGAAAATCCGCAACGCCATGGGCGGACGGTAAACAATAAAGGCAGCCTCGGCTGCCTTTATTCCTGTGCAAACGCCTGCCTCCCGTCAGGCCGCGACCCCTACCGTCAGCGTCGCCACGTAGCCATCGGTGACATTGCCGGTGATGGTCACCGTTTGCAGCGTTGCGCCGTCGCTGAACACGTTGTCCGTCGCCAGGCTGATCTGCGCCATATTGCGCACGCTGGCGCTGTAGCCGGCGGTGGCGTACACGGCGTTGCTGGCCGCATCCGGGAATGCGAATTGCGACGTCTTGAGGCGGTTCGAGGCGCTGGTGGCCGCCGTCAGCGTGCGATACACCTCGAAGTGCACGTGCGGCACCCGACCCGAATAGCAGCCCGGATAAATCGAGGTAAAACTCACATTGCCGCTGCTGTCGCTCACCTGCACACCACGCAGGTAGTTCTGCGTTGTCACGCCGCTCGAATACAGCGAGTAGTTGCCGTCGCGGTCGCAATGCCACAGGTAGACGGCGAAGCCTTCCAGCGTGGCGCAACTGCCGCCTACATTGACGATTTGCAGCTTGATGGTCAGCGGCACGCCGGCCGCCGTGCCGGTGGCGCCATTGAAGCTGCTGCGGATATCGCTGCGCACCACGCCCGACTGCGTGAGCACATTGACCACGCCACTGGCATTGCTGTTGGTGCCGTCGGCCGGATACGGGCCGCCGGTTTCTTCCGGAATCACCGAGCACGAGCCGGTCGGCGTGGTGGTGGTCACGGGCGTGGTGGTGGTGCCGGTCGCCGGCGTGGTGGTGGTTGTGCCGGTCGAGGTGTCCGAGTCCGAACCACCGCCGCAACCGAGGATCGGCAGCGCCGACGCGCCGGCCAGCAGCCAGCGCAAGGTCTGGCGGCGGTCGCTGCTCAGGTTGAGCATGGCGGCCAGGTCGGCGGCCAGGCTGTGGTCATGCGGGTGGTGGTCATCATGGTGGTCCATGCTTGCTCCTCTACTCTGAAAATTCAAGAAATAAAACCGCCGGCGGCATGCGCGGCGATTGGCTGGCTGGATTTGTTGGGCTACACCGTCGTGTTAACCAGGTTGCCGCTGCTGCCACTGCTGCCCACCTTCGACTGCAAGGCTTGCAGGAAGCTGGCCAGCCTGGCGCTGGTGTCGTTGCCGCTGGTGCCGCTGGTGCCGCTGGTGCTGTCGCTGCCGGCGGTGCTGGTGTCCACCTTGTCGAGCAGGTTCTGGAATGCTGCCTCCAGGTCACTCAAGCCGTCGCTGCTGTCGGCACTCTCGCTGCCCCCCGACGTCAGCTTCGACAGCAGGCTTTGCAGGTCGGTTTCCAGCTTGCCCGGGCCGCCCTGCCCCTGGCCTTCGCTGTAAGCGGACGACGCCTCGCTGCTGCTGGCGTGCTGGGCGTGCAGCGCCCCCATCAGGCTTTGCAGGAAGCCGCCCAGGGCATCCGCCACTTCGTCGCTGCTGGCGCCCGCTTCGGTGTCGGCGGTACTGGTGTCGGTGCCGGCGGTGGACAGGTCGCTGATGCCGATCGATTCAAGGGCATCCGAAATGGCGCCGATCAGGCCGCCGCCGTCAGGCGGTGGCGGCCGGCGCGCGGCTTCCGCGCTGCTGGCGGCATTGCTGCTACCCACACGGCTCAGGAAGCTGGCGGCGCTGGTGGCAGAGGTGGAATTGATGGCACTGATCGACATGGGATGCTCCGCAAATAAAGTTAAAGCTCAGTACGACTCATTAATGACTTGCTGACAGCTCAGGCTGGCCTAGCCGCGTGGACGGCGGGATTGGCGGTCGTCGCGCTCTTTACGCTGTTCGGCCTGTTTCTGGCGCTGCTCCGGCGTGAGTACGGCCAGCAGCTTTTGACGGGTGCGCACGTGCTGCAGCGCGATATTGGCGCCGGCCGTGGCGACCGCTTGTGCCAGCGACGCGGCCTTGGCATCGTCGTACTTGTCGGCAGTGGCGAGCGCCCGCAGCGCTTCGTCGGCCTTGGCGGCAGCCCTGGCTTGTTCGCGCAGGTAAGGCTTTTCCGCGTGCAGGATGGCAAATATCTTGTCTTCCTGGGCGTCGGTCAGTTCCACGTCGCGGAACAGCGGTGGGTGTCCATCGGGGCCGGGACCGAAGCCGGGTCCTGGACCGAAGCCGGGTGGCAGGCCGCCCGGACCGCCAGCACCATGGGGATCATTGCCGGGACCACGATCCAGACCAGCAGGACCGGGGCCACTGCGGCCTCCAGGACCGCCATGCTCGCCGCCGTCCATGGCAGGCGGGTGCTCGCCATTGATTTCTTCGGTGCGGGCGGCGCCAGCGGCGGACAGCAGCGGCAGCGCCACGGCGGCAGCCAGCAGGATATGGTTCAAGCGTTGTTTGGTGTTTTTCATGCGTCATCCTCGGGTTGCTCAGGGAACCATCATTGTCTAGTTGCCCGGTGTTAAGTGACGTAAGAGCAACGTAAAAACGCGTAAAGAGGCCGTTTTGACAGTTAATTTCTGAAAGGCAACGCGTTGTAAAACGGGGTAAAACGCCCCTTTCCGTATACAAGGGCTGTTATGATGGGCGATCCCCATAGAAAGAATCGCTGCACATGAAGAGCAAAGTACTGCTGATAGACGACGACATCGAACTGGTCGGCATGTTCAAGGAATACCTGGAACAGGAAGGTTTCGACGTCAAGGCCGTGCACGATGGCGAGGCCGGCACCATCGAAGCGAGTACGGGCGCCTATGCGATCGCCATCCTCGACGTCATGATGCCGCGCATGAATGGCCTGGAAACCCTGCGCCGCATCCGCACCAACAGCCAGTTGCCGATCCTGATGCTGACCGGCCGCGGCGACGACACCGACCGCATCGTGGGCCTGGAACTGGGCGCCGACGATTACGTCGCCAAACCGTGCACCCCGCGCGAACTGACCGCGCGCATCCGCGCCATCCTGCGCCGCGCCCACAGCGTGCCGGCCGATAGCGGCAACGCCTCGGCCATCGTGGTCGGCCAGCTGACCATGTGGCCGGAACAGCGGCGCGCCACCTGGGCCGGCGGCAAGCTGGAGCTGACCAGCACCGAATTCAACCTGCTCGAAGTGCTGGCCCGCAACGCCGGCCGCCCGGTCAGCAAGAACACCCTGTCGGAACAGGGCCTGGGCCGTCCGCTGGCGCGCTTCGACCGCAACATCGACGTTCACCTGTCGAGCCTGCGCCACAAGCTCGGCACCATCGCCGACGGCCGCTCCTGCCTGCAAACCGTGTATCGCCTGGGCTATCAGCTGATCAAGGAGTAAGCCCGTGGGCCGTTTGTTCTGGAAGTTCTTCGTGTGCATCCTGCTGGCGCAACTGGCGGCCACCGTGGGCATCGGCGGCGCGGTGTGGCTCAAGAACCGCAACCAGCAGGCCGAGCAAACCGACATCGACACCAGCCCGCCGGCGGAAATGGCGATCAATTCCGCTGCCGCCACGCTCGAATTTGGCGGCGCCAATGCGCTCAAGCGCATGCTGGAAAACATGGACCGCCGCCGCGTGTACGCCGTCAACGATGCCGGCCGCGAGCTGCTGGGCCGCATCGTCAGCGACGCCATGCTGCGCGAATCGCGCGCCCTGCTGCGCGACGAGGAGCGCCGCCGCGTGGTGCGCCATGTCTACGATCCGCAAGGCAACCGCTACCTGCTGTTCCTGCCGTCGTCCGAACGGATGCGCGGCTACGACAAGGAGCGCTCACTGCTTGGCATCAACGACCGCGACGTGCGCATGTTCATGAGCCGCGAGGGCATGCCCGGTGGCCAGCCGCCACCGCGTTGGGAGCAGCCGGGCCAACCGAACCGGGCGGGTCAAGGTGGACAAGGAGGCCAGATGAATCCGGGCGCAACGCCAGGCGCCGATCTGCGCGGGCCGCCAGGCGGCGACATGCGCGGACCGATGGGCCCGCGCTTCCAGCCGCTCACGCCGTGGGTGCCGCTGATGGCGGCCGTGCTGGCCAGCCTGCTGTTCTCGTTCCTGCTGGCCTGGTATTTTTCACGTCCGATCCAGGCGCTGCGCCAGGCGTTCGACGCTGCCGCCGGCGGCGATCTGTCGCCGCGCTTTGTCAATGCCACCGGCAAGCGCGGTACCGAGCTCAACGACCTGGGCCGCGACTTCGACCGCATGACCGCGCGCTTGCGCAGCCTGATCGACGGCCAGACCCGCCTGCTGCACGACGTCTCGCACGAACTGCGCTCGCCACTGGCGCGCCTGCAGGCCGCAATCGGCCTGGCCCACCAGCAGCCTGACAAGATGGCAGCGTCGATGGAGCGGGTGGAGCGCGAAAGCGTACGCATGGACAAGCTGGTCGGTGAACTGCTCACCCTGGCCCGCCTGGAAGCGGGCGCCATCAAGGCCAGCCAGGAAGAAATCAGCATGGCCGACCTGATCGACCAGATTGCCGACGACGCCCGTTTCGAAGCGACCAGCCAGCAGCGCACCGTCACGCAGCAAGGCGAAGCCGACGTGATCGTGATCGGCCAGACCGACCTGCTGGGCCGCGCCATCGAAAACGTGGTGCGCAACGCCATCAAGCACAGCCCCGAGGGCGGCGAGGTGCAACTGCAAGTGCAGGCACTGCCCGGTGCGCAACGCCTGTCGATACGCGTGCTGGACCGTGGCCCCGGCGTGGCGCCGGCCGACCTGGACACCATCTTCCAGCCCTTCTTCCGCTCCAGCAACGCCAGCACCGAAGGCCACGGCCTCGGCCTGGCAATTGCCCAGCACGTGATCGAAGCGCATGGCGGCTTCATCCGTGCCAGCAACCGCGAGGGTGGCGGGCTGTGCGTGGAGATCATCTTGCCGGTCAAGCCGATTTGAGCCATGGATGAATCCTTCGCCCCGCGCCTACGCCACGGTGTGCTGGAATTTCCGGTCCACCACATGCGCGGCGGCACCTCCACCGGGCTGGTACTGTGGGAGCGCTGGTCACCGCAGGACCTGGCACTGCGCGAAGAACTGCTGCGCCACCTGATGGGCGTGCCGCTGGCCGGGAAAAACGACCGCAACAAGCAAATCACCGGCCTGGGACGCGGCAGCCCCACCAGCAACAAGGTGTTCTTCGCCGCGATCGAACCGGACCCGGAAGGCGATGTGCTGGTCAGCACGCTGGCCCAGCTGGCGCACAACCACGGCGCCATCGACTGGAGCGTTAATTGCGGCAATATGTCGGCTGCCCTGCAGTTGTGGGCGACCGATAGCGGCCTGGTGACTTCATCGGCGGACCTTCGGATACGCAACGCCAACACGGGCGTGAACACTGTCTCGCGCATGCAGGCGGCGCCTGACGGCAGCTTCGTCACCGCAGAGATACCGGGCGTCGATGGCGCCTACCCGGCCGTGGACCTGTTCATGCAATCGCCCGTGGGTGCCAAGACCGGTCGGCTGCTGCCCACCGGCAGCGTGGTCGATCTGATCGACGGCTATTCGGTGTCGTGCGTGGATGTGGCGGTGCCGATGGTGATCTGCGATGCGGCCGAGCTGGGCAAGACCGCGCACGAATCGATCGCCGAACTCGATGCCGACCCGGTCTTCAAGCAAACCTTGCAGCGCCTGTGGGTGGCAGCGGGCTTGCGCATGGGCTTGCGCCGGCGCGATGGCGCCCTGATGACCGAAGACGAGCTGGCGCGCAGCGAAACCATCCCCAAGATTTGCATCGTCGGCGCGCCGCAAGCAGGCGGCAATATCGCCACCCGCTACTTCACGCCGCAACTGGGGCACGCGTCGATGGCGGTGTCCGGCGGTTGTTGCCTGGCGGCGGCCGTGCTGGTGCCGGGCTCGGTGGCGCAGCGGGTGGCGCACGGCGTGCCGTCGCTTGGCAGCGCGTTTGCCGACGTGGAGGTCGGCATCGAAAATCCGGCCGGCATCCTCGATGCGACCGTGGTGGCGCGCATGGCGGCCGGGCTGCCCGAGATCCGTAGCGCCGCCTATCGGCGCAGCGCCCAGGTGCTGTTGCGCGGCCATGTGCCGTTGTACCGGGCGTCGGCGGCGCTGGTGGCCGCCGTCATGGAGCGTGTCGTTTAAGCCGTCGTATCGATGATGGAACCGAGCGTGTCGTAGCGCGACTTGGCGGCGCTGGTACTGGTGGCGGTTGCCGTGTCGGTGGTGGCGGTATCGGCGGCCGTGGCCGATGCAGCCGATGCGGCCTGCTGTTGTTGAGCCTTCTGCGCGGCCTGCGCCTGCAACTGGGCGATCTGCTGCTGGAGCGCGTCCACCTGCGTTTGCAGCAGCTTGGCCTTGGCCTGGCCCGTCTCCGAGGTATCCTTGTTCGCCTCGGTTAAATCCTTCTGCAGCGCCTGCATCTGCTTTTGCAGGTTGGCGATGGTGCTGCTTTCCGAGGATGCACTGCTTGTGCTCGAATTCGTGCTCACCGCTGCCGTGCTCGATCCTATTGCTGATACCATTTTTTACTCCTTGACGTTTCTGTTAAAGAGTTAACGGCAAAGCAAACGCGGGCCGAAGCCCGCGTCATGTAAAGCGATGTAAAGCAGCGTTAAGACCACCGGCCGCTGGCGTTTATTTTCGCAGCACCACGATCCCGGCCTGGTGCTTCGACAGCAGCACGGTAAACAAGCCGACCAAGGTGCGCATGCCGGGAATTCGCAGCAGCTTGCCGAGGCGGCTGTTGGCGGTCTGGCGGTACAAGGCAATGTAGAGATAAGAGGCATGCGGATGCACGCTGAAGTCGCGGAAGCCTGCTTTTTTGCCTGAACGGATGATCTTGGCCGGATGCATATCACGCTCGGTCGTGCCGAACTCCGCCATCACAGCGGCAGACCGGCGCGCATGGCCCAAACCAGGTTCCGAGGTAATGCAGATACCGCCAGGCTTCAGGGCGCGCCAGGCGCTTTGCAGGGCGCTCACTTCGTCCACCGCGTGATGCAGGCAGTCGAAAAACACCACCACGTCGAACTCTTCACGGAAGGAAAGCGACTCGTAGTCCGCCGCCACGAACTGCAGGTTCTCCAGCCCTTCCTTTTCCTTGAGCTGGTAACCGGCCGCAATCGCCTGCGGCACCAGGTCGGTACCGACCACGTCGTAGCCGCGCTTGGCGAACATCACGCTGGTCCACCCGGTGCCGCAGCCCATGTCGAGCAACCGCCCGCGCTCCGGCATCAAGCCGAGCATGGCGCCAAGCTCCATCAGGTACAGGCCGCATTCGGCATCGGACCAGGGCTTGTGCGTGGCGTGCTGCATGCCGTCATGGCCAATTTTCTCGAAATATTCGTGCTCGCCTTGCGTTGCCATCTGGTCGCCTGATTAATTAAAAAGCAAATTTTAATCGATTGCAGGCTCGCGCGCAGTTATGCGCGCGGCAGGGTGACGCCGTGCTGTCCCTGGTATTTGCCGTTGCGGTCCTTGTACGAGACGTCGCACAGCTCGTCGCTTTCGAAGAACAGCACCTGGGCGCAGCCTTCGCCGGCGTAAATCTTGGCTGGCAGCGGCGTGGTGTTGGAGAATTCCAGCGTCACATAACCTTCCCATTCCGGCTCGAACGGGGTGACGTTGACGATGATGCCGCAGCGGGCATAGGTCGATTTGCCGAGGCACACGGTCAGCACGCTGCGCGGAATGCGGAAGTATTCGACGGTGCGGGCCAGCGCGAACGAGTTCGGCGGAATGATGCAGACGTCGCTCTTGATATCGACGAACGAGTTCGAGTCGAAGTTCTTCGGATCGACGATGGTGCTGTTAATGTTGGTAAACACCTTGAATTCGTCGGCGCAGCGGATATCGTAGCCGTACGACGAGGTGCCGTAGGAAATGACCTTGCGGCCTTCTTCCATGCGCACCTGGTCCGGGAAAAACGGCTCGATCATGCCGTGCTCTTGCGCCATGCGGCGTATCCATTTATCGCTTTTAATCGTCATCGCAAAGTCATCCTGGGTGCTGGGAGGGCGCGGCTGCGCCGAATGGACGAGATTTTACGCGAAAGCACCGGCCTTCAACATATTTTTAGGCTGCTCCATCAGTAATTCGCCGATCATTTCTATGGTGGCGTCCGCCGCCGCCAGTGGCGTCTCCATCGGAAACAAATGCCCA
The DNA here is from genome assembly GCF_034479515.1 of Duganella zoogloeoides. Taxonomy (NCBI): domain Bacteria; kingdom Pseudomonadati; phylum Pseudomonadota; class Betaproteobacteria; order Burkholderiales; family Oxalobacteraceae; genus Duganella; species Duganella zoogloeoides. The sequence continues at coordinate 2,441,135 of NZ_CP140152.1, read as the reverse complement.
CCGGCCACGATGCGGAAGTGCGATCCCACCAGCGCCTTGGTGTGTTGATGGCCCGACTGGCTGGTTTCCCAAGAATCTGCGCCGCCGATAAAACCGATCGGCACCTTGAGCCCGCGGCGCAGGATGCCACCGAGGTGATGCGGCAGCGTCGCATACACCTTGGTTTCGACTTCGCGCGTATAACGCAGTTGCACGCCGTCCGGGTGCGGCTCGAGGCCGCAGGCGATGTAATCGGCCAGCACGCCCGGCGCCCAGGCGGCAAAAATATCCTTGGTAGCGAAGTGTTGATACGCGGTCTCGGCATCGGGCCAGACAAAGCGGCGGCGCTTGGAGAACTTGGCTGGCGGCATGTCGTACTCCTTGCCCGCGAGCTTGATCAGGCGCCACACCAGCGCTCTCCAGCCGGCCACGACGGGCGCATCGAGCATCACCACGCAGCGCACCAGGTCGGGCCGCTGGTACGCCACCAGCAGGCTGAGCATGCCACCCAGCGAATGGCCGACCAGGATCACCGGCTCGGTGTAGCGCGCCACCAGCTCGGCGATGTACTCGTCCACCAGGTGCGGCCAGCAGTCGGTGACCGGGTAATGCGGGTTGTGGGCGTGCATGTCCAGCGCCTGGATGTCGAAGTGCTCGCCCAGGCGGCTGAACATCTGGCGATACACGCCGGCCGGGTAACTGTTGGCGTGGGCAAAATGAAGCTTGGGCAGGCTCACGGGCGATCTCCGTAGATTGTTTTTATGTTAGCTGCCAATTGTAACGGGTGGATGCCTGGCCTGCTTGGTGGAAAGGTTCTAAACGGCCACTTGCCCCGACGCTGTGCGCCAGCTATCCCACTCTATCGGTCATGCCAGTAGCGGGCGTTGGTTAGCCGGTAGGGGCGAATCTCCAGCCTAGGGCCGAAGTCGAGCGTGAGCGCGCCGGTGCGGTCGGTGCGCAAGCGTTCGATGCCCAGCTCGCCATAGCGCTGATACACCTCCTTTTTGGGGTGCTGGTAGCGGTTACGACGTCCGACCTGGAAGATCGCCGTCCGCGGCTGGACCGCCCGCAAGAAAGCGGGCGTGGAACTGGTGCCGCTGCCATGATGGGGCGCCAGCAGCACGTCGGCGCGCAGTTGTCCAGCGCCGCGGGCCAACAGCTGCGCTTCCTGCGCTGCTTCAATATCGCCAGCCAAGAGTATCGATTTACCGGCTGCCGTAACGCGCAGCACGCAACTGCGCGCGTTCGATTTCATCGCCGCATCCGCATGGCTGGCGGCCAACGGGTGCAGCACTTCGAACAGCACGCCGTCCCAGGTCCAGCGCTGGCCGGCCGCGCATGGCACATGCTGGCGCGCCGCCTGGGCAATCGGATGGCCGGGACTCAGCGACGACAGCACCCAGTCGGCGCGAACATTGTCCAGCACCGCCAGCGCGCCGCCCGCATGATCGACATCGCTATGGCTCACCACCATGCCATCGAGCCTGCCGATGCCGCGCGCCCGCAGGTAAGGCACCAGCACGCGTCCGCCCGCATTGCTGTCAGGCCCGTACGCCGGACCGGTGTCATACAGCAGCCGGTGGCCGCTGGTCTCGATCAGCAGCGCCATGCCCTGCCCCACGTCGAAGGCGGTCACGGTCATCCGTCCCGGCGCCGGATGCACGGATTCGGCCGCCAGCAACGGTATCCACGTCGCCAGTCCCAGCCAGCGCGCCGGCCAGCCGCGTGGCGCCAGCAGCCAGAGGGTGCCGACCATGGCAAGGCAAAACAGCCACCACGGCGGCACCGGTGCGGTCCACACCGCGTAGCGCAGTCCGCTGAACCATACCAGGCAAGCCGCCAGCCACTCGACCAGCGCATGCGCCAACACCAGCAACGGCGTACCTAGCACAGCCGGCAACATGCTGCCAGCCAGCGCCAGCGGCGTGATAACCAGGCTGATCAACGGGATCGCCACCGCGTTGGCCACCGGGCTGATGACGGACACCTGCGAGAACAGCAGCATCGTCAGCGGCAGCAAGCCAAGCGTGACGGCATACTGCGTATGCGCGCCCAGCCTCAGTGCCGGCCACAGCTGTTTCACCCACGCCTGCGCGCGCGTGTAAATCGGCTCGGCGGGCTGCGCCTCGCCCGGTTGCAGGCGCACTGGCCTTGCCGCGGTCCGCCCCGCCGTGGCATACACGATGATCGCCACAGCACCGAACGACAGCCAGAAGCCCGGCCACAGCACGGCCCACGGATCGATGACCACCACCACGCCCAGCGCCGTGCACAACACGTGCGAAAAGTCGGACAAGCGGTTGCACCACAGTGCCGCCGCCAGCACGATCAACATGTACAGCGTGCGCTGCGCCGGCACGCCGAAGCCGGCCAGCAGCACGTACAACAGCGCGCTGGCCGCCCCGACCAGCGCCGCCACCTTTTGCGCCGGCAGCAGCAACGGCAACTGGGCGCCGGTAAAAAACGAGTACCGCCACAACGTCAGCGCCACCAGCGCGAACAGCCCGGCCACCATCGTGATATGCAGGCCACTGATACTGACCAGGTGACCGATGCCGGTGCGGTTGAACACCTGCCAGTCCGATTGGCCGATGCCGCGCTGGTCGCCCACCACCAGCGCGACGATCACGCCCGCGTACTGCTTGCCGTCCAGGGCCTGCTCGATGCGCGAGCGCAGCGCCGCGCGGCTGCGCTCGACCAGGTTGCTGGCGCTGACCACAAACGCCTCGCGCCGGCGGTTGTCGCGGTCGGCACGCACGTAGCCGGTGGCGCGCACGCCCTGCTCCAGCAACCACGCTTCGTAGTCAAAGGTGTGCGGGTTGGCGTTGCCGTGAGGGCGTTGCAGCCGGACCGTCAGGCGCCAGCGCTCACCTGGCTGCACGTCACCGACCGCGTCGGTCTGTTGATCGCGAAAACCGCTATACCAGGAGATGGCTATGCGCGGTGGCACCGGCGTTGGCAGGATGGCGGTGCCAGTACGATCCTCCACCCGCTCCACGGCAAAGTTGAAACGCACGCCCTGGGCAAAACGGTAGGGCAGATTATCGATGGTGCCGATGACGATGAAGTCGCGGCCCTCGTCGTCAGGCGCCAACGACGGCGCCATGGCGCGATGGGCCAGCCACGCGGCCCACAAAAAGCCGGCAATAAATCCCGCCACGCCAGACGCCAGCTTGATCAGGACCCTGGGCCACGCGGCGCTGTCATCTGTGATAAAGACTATGGGCCAAGCACTGCCATGCTGCGACAGTCTCCTGAACAGGAAATGCCCGACGACCAGGAAAACTATTAAACCAGCCACGCCAGCGACGAGGATGGCGGGCTCAGGCAGCGCTGCCTGCTGCTGCAAGCAAGCTGTACCGATGGCAAATCCGATGATTGCCGCCCTCATCGCGCGCCCCTGTCAGTCACCGCATTGTCGGCTTCGAAGCCATCAGCTCAACACAGGGTCAGGTGCGCCGAGCTACTTCGCCGCCACCTCTCCGGCCTTGACCACCACATGCTCGGTAATATTTCTGGCTGCGATGGTCTCGGTCAGGAAGGCCGTCGATTTGACCAGCAAATCGCGCGCGACTTCCTCCAGCGGTGAGCCGCTGATGCTGGCATGATTGCCACCGAGGCCGGTACCTCCGCCCCAGCCCATGGCCGAGACGCCGAAACCGTTCTTCTGGTTGTTCGCCTGAAAAGTCTTGGAAGCGATGATGCGCGCGCGCCGCACATCGACCACGCGGATGTCGATGTTCATGTGCACTTTCGACTGCTTGTAGTCCACGGCGCCGGCTATCAGGCCGAGCGGGCCCTTGAGAAAACTCAGCCCGCCCAGGCCGGTGGAGCTTTGCTCGAAGCCGAGCGAAGTGATCGAGCCGGTGATCATGTAGTCGGCGGCTTCTGCCTCCACCCGCTTGCCCATCAGCGCCATTTCGCGGTGGATTTCCTCGAGCTCGGCGCGCTCCTGGACGTCGAAGCAGCCGGTTTGCGTGAGCGCGGTCGCCAGCATTTCGGTCATGCCCGTGCCCACCCCGGTGTAATGCGGCTGCGAGACGGTGCCGCCCGACTGCCACCAGCGATACTGGCGCGGATCCTGCTGCCCGGCGCCCGAACTGCAATCGGCGGACTTGCACTTGAACTCGGTGAAAACCACCTTGGCCGCCGGCGTGGCGCACTTGGGGACGTCGATCTGGCGTTCGGAGACATCGCTGGGGTCGGCCAGGCACAGGACGGGTAGCAGCAAGAGGCTGCACAGCAGGCAGCGCAACGGGCGATGTAGCAGGCCGAGCGGCAGGCAGAGCATCGGGCGGGGATAGGCGATCATGGGAGTCTTTCATAAGCAATGATTCATTTATGACAATAGTCAAGAAACCATTATGCTCCGGCCCACGCGCGCCAGTGTGGCGCTTATACCGACGTCCGGCAGGCCTTGATAGCGCTCAATCGGCTGCCAGCTTCATCCTCGGCAACACCGCCCTGGCCGCAGCCGAACTGGCCACCGCCACCTCCTCCAGCGACATCCCCCTCAACTCCGCCAACACCTGTCCAATGCGCGGTATCTGGTCCGGACTATTGCGCCCCGGATGTACCCACGCCGGCGAGATATCGGGTGCATCGGTCTCCAGCACGATAGCCTCCAGCGGCAACTCGGCAGCCAGCCGCCGGATCTGCAGCGCGCGCGTAAAGGTCATGGCGCCGCCAAAACCCAGTTTGAAGCCGACGTCGATGTAACCCTGCGCCTGCTGGAAACTGCCGTTGAAGGCGTGGGCGATGCCGCCGTTGGGCGTGATCTGGCGCACGTGCTTGAGCACCACGTCCTGCGACTTGCGCACGTGGGTCAGGATCGGCAAACCGAAGTCGCGCGCGATGCGCAGTTGTTCGCGAAAGAAGAAGACCTGCTTCTCGCGCATGGCCGGTTCGCACAGCATCGGAATGAAGAAATCGAGACCCACTTCGCCGATGGCGACAAACAGCGGGTCTGCCATGGCGGCAGCCACCTGCTCGCGCATCACGCGCAAGTCGTCCTCTTTGGCGTGCGGCACGAAGATCGGGTGGATGCCCAGCGCGTAGCAGCCGTTCGGGATGCTGGCGGCCAGTTGCGCCACGGTGGCAAAGGTGGCTACCTCCACCGCCGGGATGACGATCATCTCCACGCCCTGCTGCTGCGCCAATGCCGCCTGGGCAATGGATTCGTCGCCGAACTCGCCGGCGTCAAGATGGCAATGCGTATCGATCCACACGATGTGCTCCTTCAGCCTGGCCGTCGTTTTACACCAAGGTCCGGTAATCGGTATCAGGCGTGCCCGATGCCGGAGCTACCGGTGGGGCCGATTCATAAGGCCGCAAGCCTTCCTCGGTCAGGCGCAGCACGCGGTCGCAGCGGCGCGCCAGTTCCACGTCATGGGTGACGATGATGAATGCCGTACCGAGCGTTTGCGACAGTTCCAGCATCAAATCAAAAATCTGCTGGGCGGTTGCCTGGTCGAGGTTACCGGTCGGTTCGTCGGCCAGCACGCAGGCCGGCTGCGTGACCAGCGCGCGCGCCAGTGCCGTGCGCTGGCGTTCGCCGCCCGAGAGTTCGCCCGGCACATGGGTCACGCGCTTGGCGAGATTGACGCGCGCCAGCATCTGCTGGGCCACGCTGCTCGCTTCCGCGCGTTTCACACGGCGGATCAGCAGCGGCATGGCCACGTTGTCGAGCGCCGAGAACTCCGGCAGCAGGTGATGGAACTGGTACACGAAGCCGAGCGACTTGTTGCGCAAGTCGCCGCGTGCGGTTTCGCTCAGGGTGGCGAAGTCTTGGTCCAGCAAGGTGACAGTGCCGCTGGTAGGCGTATCGAGGCCGCCCAGCAGGTGCAGCAAGGTCGATTTGCCGGAGCCCGAGGCGCCGACGATGGCCACCCGTTCGCCACGGCGCACGTCGATGTCGATGCCGGCCAATACCTGCACCGAGTAGCTGCCCTGGGTGAAGGTTTTACCGAGGTTGCGGCATGACAGAACCACCGGCTGATTGGTATTACTCATAACGCAGCGCCTCCGCAGGTTTTACGCGCGCGGCCCAGCGGCTCGGGTAAAGCGTGGCCAGGAAGGCCAGCACCACGGCCAGGCCGCCGATCTTGAATACGTCCGGCCAGCGCAAGTCCGATGGCACGGTGCTGTTACTGTAGATATCCTTGGACAAGAACTGCACTCCCAATAAATGTTCAATGAATGGCACGATGACGTCGATATTGAGCGCCACCAGCACGCCGCCTGCCACACCCAGCATGGCGCCGAGGATGCCCACCAGCGCACCCTGGATCACGAAGATCTTCATGATCGATGCCGGCGATGCGCCCAGGGTGCGCAGGATGGCGATGTCGGCCTGCTTGTCGGTCACCGTCATCACCAGGGTCGACACCAGGTTGAAGGCGGCCACCGCGATGATCAGGGCCAGGATGATCGACATCATGCGTTTTTCGATCTGCACCGCCGCAAACCAGGTAGCGTTCAGTTGCGACCAGTCGCGCACGGTCAGGTCGCCCGCCATGCTGCGCTTGAGTTCCTGCGCCACCTGCGGCGCGCGGTGCATGTCCACCAGCCGCAGGCGCAGGCCGGCCGGGGCGTCGAGGCGCAGCATCTTCTCGGCGTCGGTCAGATGCACAAACGCCAGCGACGAATCGAATTCGCTGTGGCCGGCCTCGAAGATGCCGGTCACCGTGAACGAGCGCATGCGCGGCAGCACGCCGGCCGGCGTGGCCTGGCCTTGCGCCAGCGCCAGCGTCACCTTGTCGCCAAGCTGGGCGTGCAGCGAGCGCGCCAGCTCCACGCCCAGCACGATATTGTAGGCGCCCGGCTGCAACTGGGCGAAGCTGCCGCGCCGCGTTTGCGCAGCCACGTCGGAGACGGTCGGTTCAAGGTCCGGCAGCACGCCGCGCACGATCGCGGGCCGCAGGATATCTTCGCGCACCAGCATGCCCTGCATTTCGGCAAACGGCGCCGCGCCCACCACTGCCGGGTTCTTGCGGGCGGCAACGATCTGCTCGCGCCAGTTGGGCATCGAGCCATTGGCGTCGAACACTTCCACGTGGGCCAGCACCGACAGCATGCGCCCGGTCACCTCTTTCTGGAAGCCGTTCATCACGGACAGCACGATGATCAGCGCGGCCACACCGAGGCCGATGCCGGCCATCGAGATCAGCGAAATGAACGAGATAAAACTGTTACGGCCGCTACGCTTGCCGGCCCGCGTGTAGCGCAGGCCCACCAGCCATTCGTACGGCAAATTTTTCATGATGCTCATAGTAGGTTGATTCCAGGATTACTCATACCGCAGCGCCTGCGCCGGCTTCACGCGCGCGGCGCGCCAGCTCGGGTACAGCGTAGCCACGAACGCCAGCAGCACCGACACGCCGCCGATGCGCAGCACATCGCCCCAGCGCAGGTCCGACGGCAAGGCGCTGATGAAGTAAATATCCTTCGACAGGAATTTCATGCCCAGCAGCTGCTCGATGGCCGGCACGATCACGTCCACGTTCAGCGCCAGCAGCGATCCCAGGCCCACGCCGATGGCGGTGCCGGCCACGCCCACCAGCGCCCCCTGGATCATGAAGATCTGCATGATGGAAAACGGCGACGCGCCCAGCGTGCGCAAAATCGCGATGTCAGCCTGCTTGTCGGTCACCGTCATCACCAGCGTGGAGACCAGGTTGAAGGCGGCCACCGCGACGATCATGGTGAGAATAATGAACATCATGTGCTTCTGGCTTTGCACGGCCGCGAACCAGGTGGCGTTGAGCATGGTCCAGTCGCGCACATACAGCTGGCCCGGCATGGCCGTCTTGAGTTCGCGCGCCACTTGCGGCGCCTGCTGCATGTCGGCCACGCGCAGGCGCAGGCCGGCGGGCGCGTCGATCTTGAGGATGCTTTCGGCGTCGGCCAGGTGCACAAAGGCCAGCGTGGAGTCGAACTGGTTGTGGCCGGCCTCGAAAATGCCGACGACGTGGAAGGTGTGCATGCGCGGCATCACGCCGGCGCTGGTGGGCTGGCCATCGGCCAGCGCCAAGGTCACTTTTTCGCCGGGTTTCACATCGAGCAGGCGCGCCAGCTCGATGCCGAGCACGATGTTGTCGCTGCCCGGTTGCAGCGCATTGAAACTGCCCTGGCGCATCTGCTTGATGACGTCGGACACTTGCGCTTCCATCTCGGGCAGCACGCCGCGAATGATCGCGGGTTTGAGCACGTCGCCGCGCACCAGCATGCCCTGCGCTTCGGCAAACGGCGCCACGCCAACGACTTCGGGATGCTTGCGCGCCTCGAGCGCCTGCTGGCGCCAGTCCGGCATCTGGCCGCGCAGGTCGAACAATTCGACGTGGGCCAGTACCGACAACATGCGGTTGGTGACCTCCTTTTCAAAGCCGTTCATGACCGACAGCACGACGATCAGCGCGGCCACGCCCAGCGCGATGCCGGCCATGGAAATTGCGGCGATAAACGAGATAAAACGATTACGGCCGCCGCGCTTGCCGGCCCGCGTGTAACGCAGGCCGACCAGCCATTCGTACGGCAAATTGCTGACGACACTCATAAAACTCATAAAAACGGTCACGCGTGATGGGTTGAGGCCGCAGTGTGCCACAACTTCAGGAAATTGCCATCACGCACCGCTTCGATGCGACCGAATCAGGAGAACTTTTCGTCGCCCAGGTCGTCATCCTTGCGGCGACGGCGACCCATCACGCCCACCAGCGTCAGGCCCAGGCCCATCATGGCCCAGGTTTGCACTTCCGGCACGGCCGACACGGACGACACGCCCAGCATGGTCTGCGACTGCTCGGTGCCCTCGAAACCGGTGAACGAGGTGTAGCTGTACATGTTTTTCAACTGGTAGCCCTGGATATTGTCGATCAGTAGCTGGGCGGCCTCCACGTTGGCGTCATTGCCGCGCGTGTAGTACTGGTCGCCCGAGAACAGGTCGCTGTTGCCATCTTGCAGTTCCCACAGCGCCAGCTGGAAGGCGATCTGGGCGTTGATATTGTCGCCGCTGCCGACGCTGCTAATGGTATTGGCGTAGGCCATTTCGAACAGCGCCTTTACCGAGTCCTTGACGAACACATTGAAGGTGGCGGTGTAGATGGCATTGGTCAGGGTATCGACCGTCGGCGCGAAGCAATAGGCGTAGAACTGCTGGGCATAGCTGTCGTTGCTGGTCATCTGGTACAGCGCCACGCCCTGGGCGTGGAAGTCGCCAGCCGCCGGCTCCTTGAAGAACTTGGCGTCCGCATCGAAGACCATGCCGCCTTCGACCGGGTTCTGGTTGTAGGTGACGACCGGCGCCGGCGCCGCGTAGCTGGCGCCGGAGAAGGCGATGGCGATGGCGAAAGCGGACGATTTCAGGGCGTTTTGCAAAGTGATGTTCATTTTATTCTCTTAGGTTATCTTGATTAAATAGTTATCGATTTAAATCACTCAGACCACAAACACGGGACACTGCCCCACCAGCTGCACCTGGGCGGCATCGGCAATCAGTTGGTCGATGGTCGGCGCCGTGATGCCGGCGTCGGCAGCGTCGCTGGCGGCCACGTTGAAATACACGTCGGTCATGGCGGCGCTGTGGCCGTTGGCCAGCGTGACGGTGCTGCTTTCCATGTGCAGATTGTTGTTCGCATCGAGGAACGCCAGGTCGGTATAGGCCAGCTTCAGGCTCACCACGCCGGCTTGCGTGAGCGACACCAGTTCGCCGGCGTCGGTCTTGCCGTCGCTGTTGGCGTCCTGCCAGATCAACAGGCTGGCGAAGTCCGCATCGAGTGCATCGACCACGCCGTCGCCGTTGCTGTCGTAGCTGGCCAGCTTGGCGAAGCCGTCGCCTTTGCCCATCCCGCCGAACAGTTCGCTGATATCGTCGATCTGGCCGTTGTGGTTGCCGTCGATGGCCAGGAAGCCGTCGCCCTTGGACAACCAGCCGGTCTGGATGGCCTTGCCGGTGCCCAGCAGGTCGAAGCTGCCGGTCATGTCTTCGCGGGCGATGGTGTGGATGCCGTCGCCGTTCAGGTCAATCGCGATCGGGGTGATCGCTGCGTCCCAGCTCATGTCGTTCTTGCCGGACGTAAGGGTGATGGTATCGGTCTTGGTGACGTTGTTAAGCAGCTTGCCGTCGCCGGCCACGTCGGAGTCGATGGCGTCGTTGGTGCCGGTGTTCTTGACGCCCCACTTCCAGTCGCTCAGGTTGACACCCTTGAACTTGACGTCGGTCTTGTCGAACTGAACGTAGTAGCTGCCCGGGGTCAGGTCGGCAAACTTGTAGTTGCCGTTGGCATCGGTCTTGACCGAAGCGCCCAGCTGCTTCTTCGTTACCGCATCGAACAGTGATACGGTCACGCCGCCGATCCCTTCTTCGCCGGCATCCTGCACGCCGTTGTGGTTGCTGTCGCGCCAGACCTTGTCGCCGATGCTGGCCTTGCGGTAAATGCCGGCATCTTCGGTGGTGATGTTCTGGCCCGTACCCAGTGCGATGGTGCCGGTGCGGCCCACGTTGCCGTTGACACTCGTGATGTCGGAATCGGTGCTGTCGTTACCCATGCCCGACTTGGTGAAGAACCAGCCGCTGCTGTTGGTCACTTCCACCTTGTAGTTGCCGGCGGTGAGGCCGCTGAACAGGTACTGGCCGCCGTCGTGGGTGACGGTGGTGGCCTTGAGCACATTGTTGGCGTCGTACAGCTTGACGGTCACGCCATCGACGCCTTTTTCGCCGGCATCCTGCACGCCGTTGTAGTTGCTGTCTTCCCACACGCGGTCGCCGATGCTCGATGCCTTGATCAGGCCGGCGTCGCGGGTCAGGTCCACGGCGCCCGAGGCCAGCGTGAACTGCGAAATCACGCCGTTGACATCCGCGTCCGAATCGATGCTGTCGTAGTAGCCCTGGTTCTGCTTGGTGAACAGATAGCCGTCCGGCGCATCGAACTTGACCGAATACTTGCCCGGGCCCAGGTCGCTGAACAGGTACTGGCCGTAAGCGTCGGTGACGTCGGTGGCGATCGCCTTGCCCGCCTCGTCGAACAGCGTGACTTTCACGCCGCGCACACCGCTCTCGTTGCTTTGCTGGATGCCGTCGCCATTGGCGTCGAGCCACACGCGGTCGCCGATGGCGCCGGTCTGGTAGATGCCGGCATCCATGTTGGTGACGTTCTGGCCGGCGGCGACGGTGACCGAGCCGAGGTTGCCGCTGGCGCTGGCGTCGCTGTCCGCCGCATCGCTGCTGCCAACGTTTTGCTTGGTGACGGCGTAGCCGTTCGGCAGTTTCATGGCCACGCTGTAGGTACCCGCTTCCACCACGAACTTGTAGTTGCCGTTGCTGTCGGTGGTGGTGGTTTTGACCACTTTACCGGTGCTGTCGCGCAGTTCCATGGTCACGCCCGACTTGCCGCTTTCGCCGCTGTCCTGGATGCCGTTGCCGTTCTTGTCGAGCCACACGCGGTCGCCGATGGTGGCAGCTGCCACCACGCCGGCATCGACGCTGTTGTTCACTTCGCCGGAAACCAGCGTGAAGCTGTGCGTCAGGCCGCTGGCGCTGGCGTCGGAATCGACCTTGTCGTTGCTGCCGGCATGGGCGGTGGTAAAGCTCATGCCTTCTGGCAGCGTCGATTTGTCGAACTGCACGCTGTAGGTGCCAGGCTTGAGGTTGGTGAACTGGTAGTTGCCGTTGGCGTCGGTCCACACCGCCGCACCGACCTGCTTGCCGTTAGCATCGAGCAAAGTCACCTTGACGTTGCAAATGCCGGCTTCGCCACTGTCCTGCAAGCCGTTGCCGTTCTTGTCGAACCACACGCGGTCGCCCACGCTGGCGGTCTTGTACAGGCCGGCATCGATGGTGTTATTGGTTTCGCCGTTGGCCACGGTGATCTGGCCGCTCTGGCCGGTGCTGCCGACATTGCTGTCGAGCGCGGTATCGATGCCCGCGTTGGCGGTGGTGAATACATAGCCCTTGGGCGCGGTGACGGCAACCGTGTAGGTGCCGGCGTCGGCCGAGAAGCTGTAGTTGCCGTCGATGCCGGTGGTGGTGGTCTGCACGATCTTGCCGGTGCTGTCCTTCAATTGCACGGTGGCGCCGACGATGCCGGCTTCGCCCGCATCCTGCACGCCGTTGGCATTGCTGTCTTCCCACACGCGGTCGCCGATGGTGGCTTTCTGGGCCACCAGGCCGGCGCGCACGGTCACGTCGTCGCCCGAGGCCAGCGTGACCTTGCCGGTCGCGCCGGTATCGAGGTTGGCGTCGGAGCCGCCGCTGCCCGGCGCGCCGGTGCTGGCGGTGGTCAGTGCATAGCCGGCTGGCAAGGTCGATTTATCGAATTGCACGCTGTACGTGCCCGGCTGCAGGCCGGTGAACTGGTAGTGGCCGTTGGCGTCGGTGGTGGCCACGGCGCCCGGCACGGCGTTGCCGTTGGCGTCGAGCAAGGTGACGCGCACGCCGGCAGCGCCGGTTTCGCCTTCGCTGACCAGGCCGTCACGGTTCTTGTCGAACCAGACGAATTCGCTGATCGATGCTGGACGGTACAGGCCGGCGTCGATGTCGAGGTTGTTCTGGCCCGGGGCCAGCACCACGGTGGCCTGGCCATTGGCGTCCACGTCGCTGTCGAGCGCGCCATTGGCGCCCTGGCCGGCAGCGGTAAATACATAGCCGGCCGGCGGCGCTACCGCCACCGAGTACGTGCCCGGATCGACGGTGAAGCCGTACTGGCCGCCGTCATGGGTGGTCACGCTAGCCACCACGTTGCCGTTGGCGTCCTTCAGGTTGACGACCACGCCGTCGATGCCCGCTTCGCCGGCATCCTGCACGCCGTTGCCGTTGCGGTCTTCCCACACGCGGTCGCCCACGGTGCTTTGCTGGATTACCAGGCCGGCGTCCAGGTGCTGCACGCTGTCGCCCGAGGCCAGCACCACTTGCGCGGTGACGCCGGTATCGACGTTGGCGTCGGAGTCGAGCGCGCGGTCGGCGCCCTGGCCCTGGGCCGTGAACAGGTAGTTGGCCGGCAGCGTGGCCTTGTCGAACTGGACGCTGTAGGCGCCCGGTTTCAGGTTGCTGAACTGGTAGTGGCCGTCGGCGTCGGTGACTGCCGTGCCCGCCGGCTGGCCGGCGGCGTCGAGCAGGGTCACGCGCACGCCCGCCACGCCGCCTTCGCCACCGTCCTGCACGCCGTTGCGGTTGGTGTCGTACCAGACGGTGTCGCCCAGCGTGGCTGGACGGTACAGGCCGGCATCGACATTGTTATTGGTGGTGTTGGCGGCCAGGTTGATCAGGCCGGTGTTGCCGCTGGCATCGATGTCGCTGTCGAGCGCGCCATCGGCGCCTTGCGCTTGCGCGGCCACGGCGTAGCCGGCCGGGGCCTTGACCGTCACCGAATAGGTGCCGGCTGCGACGTCGAAGTGGTAGTTGCCGCTGGCGTCGGTGGTGGTGGTAGCCACGACGTCGCCGTTGGCCGCTTTCAGTTGCACTTCCACGCCGGCCACGCCCGCTTCGCCGGCATCTTGCAGCCCGTTGCCGTTGGCGTCTTCCCAGACCAGGTCGCCCAGGTGCGCTGGCGGAATCTTGAAGGTGAGGTAGTTCGGGGTGGCGCTGGTATCGGCCGCGCCGCAGCCGACCAGGCCGCCCGCATCGCGCACCTTGAAGCCGACTTCGAAGGTGCCGGCCGTGCTCTGGCTCGGCTCGAAAACCAGTTTGCCAGCCTGGATGTCGGCGGCGGAAATCTCGGTGTTCAGGGCGACGGCCACGCCGTTCAGCTTGAGGGTGCCGGCCGGCGGCAACGCGGTGATGATCACGGACTGGAACGCGTCGTGCTCGACGGCATCCACAAAGCCGAAATCGGCCTGGGTGAGCGTCACCGGGCTGCCATTGTCGAGGTCGAAGATTTTGTCGGCGCCGGTCGGGGCGTCGTTGACCGGATCGACGATCACGCGCAGGTTCAGGGTGATCGTATTGCCCTTGGTGCCCTGGTCGAGCACGAACTCGTAGGTGACGAACTCGCCGTTGTAGTTGGCGGCCCACTGCCCCGGACGAACATACAGGGTATCCGCATCGATCTTGCCGAACAGCGGGCTGTCCTTGCTGGTGACCGTACCATCGGGCAGCACCACCGACACGGCGTTGATCTTGAGCGTGTTGCCGGCATTGGGGGTGTAACCGGCGCTGGCCAGGATGTCACGGATCTCGAAGCTACCTTCGGTATCTTCGCAAATGTGAATAGTGGTAGCAAGATTGATCGAGCTCATGCGTTCGCTTTCTTCAGTTCGTTTTTTTATCGACAGTGAGCCGGCGCAGCGAAACGTGATTTCGGGTGGTGCAGCGGCGGTAATGGGGTGTTACGGGGCCATCACGGGACTGGGTGATGACTTGCATTCATGTTTGTTGTCGAGATTATAGCGAAGATTTGATTTAGATAACTATAATTTTTTATTTGTAATTGTTTTGTGCGTGAAATAATACAGTTTTCTTCAGTGCAACTATTCAAGTTTGCGCGGTGTGCGGCGACTTTTTAAACAATCCCTCGTCGTGCGCCGCAATCGCCTACAATCTCGGGATGACCGATATCACCCTCGCCCTGCCCTTCGCCCTGCCTCCGGCGGAAATGGCGCCGCACCTGCTGCGCGCCCTGCAAGCCCCGGCCCTGGCCGCCCTGCTCGGCCGCCACAGCCAGCAACAGCTGCACAGTTTTACCCAGCACAGCCGGGTGTTGCCGCATGAAGCCTGGCTGGCGCGCACCCTCGACCTGGTGCCTTCGCCCATCACGTTCCAGACCGGCGCGCCGCTGGCCGGCGCCTGCATGCGCGGCTGCGGCCTGTCGGCGCAAGCGGCCGCAGGCCACTGGCTGATCCTGCAACCGGCGCACATACAAGTGTCGAGCACCCATCCGTCGCTGGCCGACCCGCGCGCACTGCAACTGGACGAAGCCGACGCCCGCGCCCTGTACGATGCCGCCCGCCCGTATTTCGAGGAACTGGGCAAGCCGCTGCTGTTTGCCGCGCCGGGCCTGTGGTTCGTGCGCGCCGACGACTGGGCCGAACTGGCCACCGCCTCGCCCGATTCGGTGGTAAACCAGAACCTCGGCGACTGGCTGCCCGAGGGCGACCGCGCGCGCGACTACCGGCGCCTGCAAAACGAAATCCAGATGTTGTGGCACCAGCACCCGGTCAACGCTGCGCGCGAAGCGCGCGGGCTGCCGTCGGTGAATTCTTACTGGTGCTGGGGTGGGTCTTCGAACGCTGCGCCAGCATCGGCGCCAACGCTGGCGGTCAGCGGCGGGCCGTCGTGGCTGCAAGCACTGGCGGCGCCCGAACTGCGCCAGGCCAGCGTGGACCAACTGCTCGCCCGCCCTGGCCACAGCGTGGCCGTGGTGGCCGACCTGATCGCGCCGGGCCAGGCCAGCGAGTGGGCCGAGTGGATCGCCGCCTTGCAGCATATCGACCAGCACTGGTGTGCGCCGCTGCTGGCCGCGCTGAAGGACGGCCGCGTGGGCCGCGTGCACCTGATGCTGAGCCACCGCGAAAGCTGGCTGGAAGTGATCAGCACGAAAATGGCCCAGCGCAAATTCTGGCGCCAGCCGAACCTGAACTTATTGAAGCAAGCCTGACATGACCCGCATCGCCATTCGCCCCATCCCGTTCCGTGAATCAGAAGTGCTGCGCCAGGAAGGCATCCACCCGGTGCTGGCGCGCCTGTACGCGGCGCGCGGCCTGACCGACGCCAGGGATCTGTCGAGCGAGCTGTCGGCCATGATCCCACCGTCGGGCCTGATGAATATCGGCGCTGCCGCCGTGTTCCTGGCCGATTCGATTGCCGCCAAAAAGCGCATGGTCATCGTGGCCGACTACGACTGCGACGGCGCCACTGCCTGCGCCGTGGCCCTGCGCGGCCTGCGCCAGATGGGCGCCGACATCGACTACATCGTGCCCAACCGCTTCGAGTACGGCTACGGCCTCACGCCCGAGATCGTGGCATTGACCGCGCGCGAAAAGCAGCCCGACATCATCATCACGGTCGATAACGGCATCGCCAGCATCGACGGCGTGGCCGAAGCCAACCGCCGTGGCATCGAAGTGGTGGTCACCGACCACCACCTGCCGGCCGACACCCTGCCCGCTGCGCGCGTGATCGTCAACCCGAACCAGCCCGAGTGCGGTTTCCCCAGTAAACACATCGCCGGCGTGGGCGTGGTGTTCTACGTGCTGCTGGCGTTGCGCGCGGAATTGCGCGAGCGCGGTGTGTTCGACACCAGGACCCAGCCGAAGCTGCAGGAACTGCTCGACCTGGTGGCGCTGGGCACGGTGGCCGACGTCGTGCGGCTCGACCCCAACAACCGCATCCTGGTCGCCCAGGGACTCAAACGCATGCGCGCGGGCCAGATGCACGCGGGCGTGGCCGCGCTGTTCCGCGTGGCCGGGCGCAACCCGCGCACGGCGTCGCCATTCGACCTCGGTTTTGCGCTGGGCCCGCGCCTGAACGCGGCCGGCCGCCTGGAAGACATGTCGCTCGGGATCGAATGCCTGGTCACCGACGACGAGGACCGCGCCTGGGTGCTGGCCCAGCAACTGAACGACATCAACCTGAAACGCCGCGAGATTGAAGCGGACATGCAGGACACGGCGCTGCTGCACCTGGACACCTTCGAGCCGGCCAACAGCAGCACCATCTGCGTGTTCGACGACAGCTGGCACCAGGGCGTGATCGGCATCGTCGCCTCGCGTTTAAAGGAAAAATTTTTCCGCCCGACGATTACCTTCGCGCCGGCCGGCGACGGCTGGATCAAGGGCTCCGGCCGGTCGATCCCCGGCTTCCACCTGCGCGACGCGCTCGACCTCGTGTATAAAAAGGCGCCCAGCCTGATCGACAAGTTCGGCGGCCACGCCATGGCCGCCGGCTTGACCCTGCGCGCCGACGCCTTCGAGGCGTTCTCGATCGCCTTCGAGGAAGTGGGCCGCGCCTGGCTCACCGAGCAGCAACTGGAACGCGTGATCGAAACCGACGGCCCGCTCGAAGATGCCTATTACACCACCTCGTTTATCGACCTGATGGCCGGCCAGGTGTGGGGCCAGGGCTTCGCGCCGCCGGTGTTCTGCGACGAATTCCGCGTGGTGAGCCAGCGCATCCTCAAGGAGCGCCATCTGAAACTGCTGCTGGAAAAGAACGGCGCCCGCTACGATGCGATCTGGTTCGGCCACATCGATTCTCTCGGCGACCGCGCCAGGGTGGCGTTCCGGCTCGATGCCAACGAGTTCAACGGCGTGACCAAGGTGCAGCTGCTGGTGGAGCACGCCGAAGCAGCGTGAGATTGCATTTCATCCGAAAACGGAGTATAAACAATCCATTACCGGAGGATTTATGCTCAATTATGCCTACCCCCGCAGCCGCTTCGAGCCCACCGTCCTAGTCGATCTGAACGCCAAGGCCGAGCGCGAGCGGTTGTCCACGTCCGCGCTCAAGGGCTTTTTCAAGCTGGCCGCCACCTGGAAGGTACGCGACGAGGATGCACGCCAGCTGCTCGGCGGCCTGTCCAACAGCGCCTGGTACGACTGGAAAAAGAAGCCGGAACGGGTATTGGAAGTCGATTGCATCACGCGCATCTCCTACCTGCTCGGCATCTACAAGGCGCTGCACATCCTGTACGGCGACAAGCTCGCCGACGAATGGGTCAACCTGCCCAATACCAACCAGATTTTCGAAGGCCGCACGCCGCTTGTCTACATGCTCGGTGGTGGCCTGCTGGCCATGCAAACCGTGCGCCAGCTGCTCGACGCCCGGCGCGGGGGCCTGTAGTGGTGGTCAGCCTGGTGCCACCACTGACCGCGCTGCGCCAGTTCGACACCTGCCGGCTGCTGCCGTCGCGTTTTGCCGATGTCGAGGACTCGGTGCTGGCGCCGCTGGCCGAGGACGACGCCCACCTGCGCGACCTGTTCGATCTCGATAACGCCACCAATGCCCGCCTGCGCACGCAGAACGGCGGCGCGTCCGGCATCAGCGTCGATGAACTGGTGTTCGGCGTGCCGAACTTCCGCATCATCAACGCCGCCTACACCTACGCCCATCCGCAAGGCAGCCGCTTCAACGACAGCCGCCGCGGCGCCTGGTATTGCGCGTTCGACGCCGACACCGCGCTGGCCGAAGTCATCTTCCACAAGACCGTGGAATACGCTGAAATCAACCGATTCGACGACAGCGTGCAATACCAGTGCATGCTGGCCGACTTCACCGCGGCATTCCACGACCTGCGCGGCCAGCCGCGCTACGCCGCCTGCCTGGCGCCGGACAGCTATGTCGACTCGCAAACGCTGGCCGAACGCCTGCTCGACGGCGGGTCGCTCGGTGTGCTGTACCCGAGCGTGCGGCGCCCGGGCGGCACCAACCTGGCATGTTTCCGCCCTGCGCTGGTGGGCAATGTGCGCAAAGGCGCGGTCTATCGGTTAACATGGCGCGGCAATCCGCAACCTACAGTAGAAGTTATTTGATATGCAAACCAAACCAGAAAAAGATACCGAATTGCGCGACAAGGTCAACCGCGAAACCGCGCGCCTGCCATGGACCGAACTGCTCAAGCACTTCGCCCAGGGCAACGTGGTGTGGGTGGCCGACTCGCTCGACCTGGTCGACGTCGCCGTGCGCATCTCGCACGACGACAAAGACAATATCGCCAGGTGGATGGAGGCCGGCCTGCTGGCCAAGGTCAGCGACCAGCAGGCGCAAGGCTGGCTGGAATCGAACGCCCAGCTGTGGGCGTCCGTGGTCAGCCCGTTCATCCTGGTACAGCAGCAAAAAGCCGTACCGGCGAACCTGCATTAAGAACCTGTCCCTGCCGGGACAGGTTCTAATTCCTGAAGCTGCCGCCGTCGAGCGTGAGCGAACCGCCGCATCCCGGCGTGGTTGCCTCGCGGTTGCCGCTGGCGGTTGCCTGGTTACTCTCCCACACGGCCGAAGCGCCAACCTTGACGAACTTGTACTGGATCGCCGTGGCCGGCGGCAGTTGCACCGTGCTCGACCACGGCACGTTGGCGCCGCTGCCTTCGATCGTCATCTGGGTGCCGGCGCCCGGCGTCCAGTTGCCCAGTGCGGCCTGGTTGCCCACCACGTTCAGGTTTTGTCCGAACGCGGTGTTGGCGTTGGCCACGCGGAACGTCACCGGTACCGAGGTGCAGGTGCCTCCCCCACCGCCACCGCCGCTGCCGGCGATTTTCTGGTTGACGTGCAGGGCCACCGCCGGCACGCTCGATCCGCCATTGCCCGGAATGCTCACGCTGATGACGCCATTGGCGGCCACGGTGACGCTGCCGCCCGTGCACGCGGAAGCCGTGCCGTTCAACTGGCCCTGCACCACGTTGCAGTAGGTGCCGGCTGGCAGCTGGGTTTGCAGTGAGACGTTCCACGGCGCGCTGTCGTTGTTGATCGCCACGTAGCCCTTGGCGCCGCGCGCAAACGCGACCTGGTTGGCGGTGCCAGTGGTGAAGTTATCGACGCCCTGCCCGCGCGTCACCGCGCGGAACGCCACCATGTTCGAGATATCGCTCCAGCGGTGAATGAAATCCCACTGCTGGTTGATGACGGGATTGCCGTTGGCATCGAACGGGCTGGCCGACGGCGGCGCCTGGTCGTAGCTGGTAAAACGGAACCCCGAATGCAGTTGCGCGGCGCCATACGGCCACGCCAGCATGAAGATATTGGCCAGGTCGTAGCGCTTGGTGCCCTGCGTGTCATTGATGCTGCCCGCAACATAGTTGCTGGCGACCAGCGAGCTGCCATTGCGCTCGGTATCCCAGTTGTTGACGAACACGGTCGCCTTGTCGCTCGGGATGAAACCCCAGCTGCCGCCCCAGTTGCCTGGCGAGCCCATGATGGTGCGCACCTGCGACAGGCTGGCGCCGTTCTCGTTGCGGAACATGGCCTTCAATGCGTACGAGTACTGGAATTCGTTGAGGGTGCCGGCCGCAAAATAGGTCGAACGCACCACGTTGCTGTCCGGGATCACCTCCTGCGTCACCCACAGCGGCTCGCCGGACGTGGTAGTTGACGTGACGCCGCTCATGATGGCCTGGATGTCGGCCGGCTGCATGTGCTTGGCCGCGTCGAAGCGCAAGCCGTCCACGCCCAGCGCCACCAGCTTGTTCAGGTAAGTTTTCACCTGGCCTTGCACGTAGCTGCCCTCGGTTTTCAGGTCGGGCAGGCCGCTCAGGCGGCATACCATCACGTTGTTGCGGTTGCCGGGGTAGCCGTAGTCGCCGCCGCCGATGTCGCACGCCGGGTGGAAATCGCTGGCACTGAAGAACGGGTACGTCAGCGACCTGGAATTCCAGGTCGAACCGTCGGTGGCGGTGCCGGCGCCGGCCGCCACGTGATTGACCACCACGTCCACGTAGATGCGTACCTTGGCCGCATGACAGGTGTTGACCATGGCCTTGAACTCGGCCTCGGTCCCCATATTGCTCTTGAGGGAATTGAAATTGACCGGCTGGTACACATCCCACCACGTGCCCAGGCTGGCCGCAGCGGTCGGCGGCGACACCTGCACGGCGCCGAAGCCCTGCGGGCCGAGGAAGCTCGTGCATTCTTTGGCGATGTCGTTCCACTTCCAGCGGAACATTTGCACCGACGTGTCGGCGGGGTTGAGGGCGGCGTGCGCGGGCGCCATGACAGCGCCGAGCAGGCCGGCGGCGCACAGCATGCGCGCGATGTTGCGTAGTCTCGTCTGGGTCATCATCGTGTCCTTGTCGTTATGTTTTTGGGAATCATGTCTCCCGCACAAAATGTAGCAGAACTACATTCAATTCGCACATCATGCAGAAAATATTTTCCTCTTTAACCACATTTTTTAGTAATCTGACTACATATATATTTGTAGCAGCGATACGCTTCACGATATCGCTGCACTCAAAAATTTGATTAGACGCGCAAGCGAACCGGGCACAGCATGAGGTACTGCCGCAGCAACGGCATCGATAAAAAAAACGGAGACCTCATGACAACCCTGAAGCACCTGAAACAATGGGCGGCCGCCGGCTGCCTGGCCATCGCCTCGGCCGGCGCGGCTGCCGCCACCTGGACCTTGACCGGTGATATCGTCACCCACGATCCGCACCTGTACAAGGCCGCCAGCACCTGGTGGATCGTGGAAACCAGCGACAACGGTGTCGGCGTCAAGTACTCGGCCAACGGCCGCGCGTGGACCCAGGGCGTGCCGATTTTCGGCAACGGCCTGTCGTGGTGGGGCCAGTACAACGGCAATAAAAAGCAGGTATGGGCGCCCGATCTGCACGAGTGGAATGGCAAAGCAATCCTGTACTACGCGGTGTCGACCTTCGGCAGCCAGAAGTCGGCCATCGGGCTGGCCACGGCATCGAGCATCGCCCAGGGTAACTGGGTGGACCAGGGCGTCGTCATCACCTCGGCTCCCGGCGACAACTTCAACGCCATCGATCCCAATTTCTTCGTCGACAAAGCCGGCCAGCCTTGGCTCAGCTATGGCTCGTTCTGGACCGGGATCTACATTACGCGGGTCGATGCCAACACCCTGAAACCTTTTGGTGCCAGGACCCGGCTGGCAACCGACTCGATCGGCATCGAAAACCCGTTCATCGTGGCCAATGGTTCGTATTACTATCTGTTCGTCTCCAAGGGTAAATGCTGCGACGGCGCCAACAGCACCTACCGTATCGCCTACGGCCGCTCGACCAGTGTCACGGGACCGTACCTCGACAAGAACGGCGTGGACATGCGCAATGGCGGCGGTACCGTGCTCGATGCGGGTGGCGGCCGCTTCATCGCGCCGGGCGCCGAGTCGATCAGCAATGGCGTGCTGGCGCGCCATGCGCTCGACAGCCAGAACAACTACACCCCGGTGCTGTTCATGAGCGACCTGTTCTTCACCAACGGCTGGCCGTCCTACTGATGCAGGCAGCGCCCATGGTAGCGGCAGCCACGCTGGTGCTCGCCGCCACGGTGCTGGCAGCGGCAATGGCGCCGGGCATGGTCGCACCGGGATTGCCATTGCCGGCAACGGCTGCACGGCCGGCCGACCACGCGATGGCAACCGGCGCAGCCGGCACGCCAGGCGGCCCGATGCCAGCGCCGCCCGGCGCGGCTGGCGATTCGCCGCCGGCAGACCAGTCTGCGAACACGGCCACTGCGCACGCGCGGGGTGCCCTGCTGCCTGCGGTTCCGCCCGACCTGGCGCTGACCGACGACCAGCGACTGGTTGCCGACCACGCGCTGCGAATGGTGATGGAGCGGTATTTGAACGACCGACGCAATCCGCAGCGCCTGCAACAACTCAATGACCACCTGCACCGCAGGCTGCCCGGTGGCGCCGCAGCCGAGGCGCAAGCGCTGGCCGCACGGTACGACCGCTATCTGGCCGCTCATGCCACGCTGTTGGCGGCACAAAATTTAGGCGACGATCCCGACCTGCACCGGCTGGCAAGTTGGCAGGCGCAGCGCCGGCAGCTGCGCGAGCGCTTGCTGGGTGCGGAGGTCGCGGATCAGTGGTTCGGCACGGAAGACGCCTACCTGGAACAGGCGCTGGCCGAAGCCCGCGAGCCAGCCGCTGGGCCGGCCCATGGGTCGGCCCGTGCGGCGACCGAAGAGGAGCGGCTGCACGCGCAGCACATGCGCGAAGTGATCGACGCGGCAATCGGCCGCGCGCCACGCTGAACTGCGGACGAAAAAAAGGCCGCATCGCTGCGGCCCGTCATTGCTACTACCGTCAAGATCAATTCGACAGGATCAGTGTCGCGATCACGCCGGTGGCGATCCCCACCAGCACGTAGTCGGCGCCGGTCTGCACCCAGTGGTAGCCGCGCGGTGGTGCGCTCAGGCGATGGGTGCGCCAGTTGTCCACCACGTACTGCTTGCTGCGGTACTGCGGCGGCAGGCGATGGCCCTTGTACAGGTCGTGGCGCGGACCGGCGCCACGATGGGCGCCGTTGTTCGCGCCACGATTGTCATGGCGATAATCGTAGCGGTCGTTGCGGCGATCGCCATCGAAGTCGCGACGGTCGTCGTGCTTGTCCTTGTACTTGTTGTTGCCCTTGTTGTCGTGCTTGTCGGGTTTACCGCGATGGTCGTCGTTGCCGCGACCTTGGGCGATGGCGCTGCCCATCGTGCCCACGAATGCTGCCAATACTGCGCCGAGGATAATTTTCTTGTTCATGTTCGCTCCTTCAGTTAAGCCCAAGGATTGCTCTGGGATCAGTGAAATATACTCTCGGTAAACATTTGATTCCGTTCGGTAGCGTACATACGGGTTTTACTTAGGCGGCTCAGGTCGGCGTATCGACCTCGTCCCATTCACGGTCCTCGAAGCGCACCAGCCAGTTCAGCGCGTGGTGGCGCTCCTGCAGGACGCTGTCGTTCAGGCCCGCAGGCACCGCAGTTTTCTTGAGCAGCGCCTGGCGCGAGGCCCAGTGCAGGCGGTAGTGCAGGTCCAGTGCGTCGAGTACCTCGGCAGCGCTGCGCACGACCGGCTGCTTGCGCAAGCCTTCGGTGCCGCGTTCGATGACGGTGCTGGAAATGGCCGCCACATCGCAGATCGCGTCGGGGAACGGCAGCGCTTCCTGCAAACCGAGCGCCCATTGCAGCACCAGGATCGCCTCATAGCGCCACAGGAACTGGGTGATTTCCTGCGCGGTGGGCGCATCCTTGGCCAGGAAGTCGCGTTCCAGTTCGGTGAGACCGGCAAACGCCGGCGGAAAGCGCTGCTGCAGGTCGGCCACCGCAATCGGGCGCTCGCCCGTCAACGACTCGGCGCGGATCGCCACGACGAACAGCGCCAGCATGCGCCGCAATACGTCTTCCGGCGTGCGCAGGCGTAGTTCGGGCTCGGAGACCACGGGCGGCAGGTCGGCCGGCACCGTCACTTGGCGCTGGGCCAGGAACGCATCGGTGCGGGCCTTGCGGTCCCACGCCGCGGGCGGGTATGGCAGCGCCGCTTGCGAATCACCATCGGCGGCAGCGGGTTTGAGCAGCGCGCGACCCTGCGGATCGAGCACGCTGCCGTCGGCCATGAACAGGATGGCGTTGGCGTCCTGGGCCCACGCCAGCATGGCCGGCATGTCGGCCGGCGCCAGCGCCAGGCTGGCATGCTGCTGCACGCGCTGGATGTGGCGGATCACGTGGTAGCGGGTGCGCGTCATCTTGCCCTGGCCGGCATCTGCGACATGGTGCATGAAACCGTTGAGGTGCCTGGCCAGCTCGGGATCGGCCAGGCCGCGCAGGCCGCCCGTCACGTGCGGGAAGTCGCGCGGCGGCAGGTGGGCCACGGTGGCGTAGGCGTTGACCAGGATTTCGTCGCCTTGCGGCGCCGGCGGCGTGGGGTTGAGCAGTTGCTTGAGTCGTTTGAACATAGTGGTGATCGGCAGTTATCGCATAGTTATCTCATGTCCAGCGCACGCGCGCGGCGCGGCGGCGGAAAGGCGCGGTCCAGCGCGGCCAGGTCGCCGCTGGTGAGCCGGATGTCGGCGGCGGCGCGGTTGGCGCGCAAGTGTACAGGATCGACCGCCTTGGGGATAGCGATCACGCCATCCTGGTGCAGCACCCAGGCCAGGGCGATCTGCGCGGGCGTGGCGTCATGCGCATCGGCCACCGTGCGCAGGGCCGGGTGGCCCAGCAAGGCGGCCTGTTCGCGCCCACTGCTCACGAGCGGCGAATATGCCATCACCGGCATGCCGCGCGCGCGGCACCACGGCAACAGGTCGAACTCGATGCCGCGTTTGAGCAGGTTGTACAGCACCTGGTCGGTGGCCGGGGCGCCATAGCCGACCGCGTCCTCCATGCTGGGCAGATCGAGATTGCTGACGCCATAGTCCCCGATCTTGCCGGCCTGCCTGAGCGCCTCGAAACCGTCGAAGGTTTCGGCCAGCGGGTGGTGGCCCTGCCAATGCAGCAGGTACAGGTCGATTGACTCGACGCGCAGGCGCCGCAGGCTGCGCTCGCACGCCTCGCGCACGCCGTCGAAACTGGCGTTGTGCGGATATACCTTGCTGACCAGGAAGGCCTCGGAGCGCCGCCCGGCCAGCGCGGCGCCGACCACTTCCTCGGCGCCGCCCTCGCCGTACATCTCGGCGGTATCGATCAGGGTCATGCCCAGGTCGAGGCCCAGCTGCAAGGCCCGCACCTCGGCGGCCTTGCGCGAAGCATCCTCGCCCATATTCCACGTTCCCTGCCCCAGCACCGGCACGCTGACGCCGGACGCAAATGTGACTGTTTTCATTGCCGTACTCCGGTGACCATCAAAGACCAGCTAGTGTACAGCTTCGGGGTCAGTGCCGACATTCGGACATTTTTGAACTTTTTTGATCTTGCACAGTCATGCGTCGTCACGGAAGGGTTAGCTTCGGATAATGAGCAGACCATTAAGAGTGCAGTACGCGGGAGCCCTCTACCACGTCACCTCTCGCGGAGATCGGCGGGCAGCGATCTATCGCGACGACGTGGACCGCAGGGTATGGCTTTCCATCCTGGAACAGGTTTGCCAGCGCTACAACTTCGTTGTGATGGGCTTTTGCCAGATGACCAACCACTACCACCTGGTCGTGGAAACTGTCGACGGCAACCTGGCGCAGGGTATGCGGGTATTAAACGGTAGCTATTCGCAGTATTTCAATCGCCGCCACGCACTGGTGGGCCATGTCTTTCAAGGCCGTTACAAGGCAATACTCGTGCAACGCGAATCATACCTGCTCGAACTCATCCGTTATGTGATCCTCAACCCGCTGCGCGCCGGGGCTGTGACATCAATTGACGCGTGGCCGTGGAGCAGCCACGGTTACCTCACCGGCAGCATGACAGTACCGACCTGGTTCGACGCCGAAGGCATTCTGGAGCACTTTGCCGTCGACCGTAACGAAGCTGCAACACTATATTGCCGCTTCGTGCTGGCAGGGATAGGAGTCGCCAGTCCGCTGGAGCAAACCAGGCATCAGCTATTGCTGGGAAATGACCATTTCATTGCCCAAGCCTGTGGCAATCGGGCGGTCAACAACATGGTGGCAATAACCAAGGCCCAACGACGCGCCACCCTGCTGTCTCTTCCCGAATATCGCGCCGCTTATCCGCGGCGCGACGAAGCAATGGCGCGGGCATATTTTTCAACTGCGTACACCATGCAGCAGATCGCGACATTCTTCGGCGTATCGTCAAAGACCGTCAGCCGGGCGATCAGAAGCATCGAAAACGCCGAGCTCGTGTCCAAATGTCGGCACTGACCCCGAAGTGAAGTGGGTGGCCATGGCGGTGACGTCGCGGCCCACGCCGCGGTAGCCGATGAAGCGGCTCGCTTCGTCGAAGACCGGTTCGCCGCTCACCTGCAGGTACTGGACGGCGCCGCTCTCGGCGGTGCGGCTGTAGATAAAGTCGAGGAACGGTCTGCGTTCGGCGATGTTCGCTTCCAGTTCCGCGCGTTCGGCCACGTCCCAGCCGCCGGTGGCGGCGCCGGACAGTCCCACCATGTCGGCGACCGGGCCGTGGCAGTTCACCAGCTGGCCATCGGCATCCTGTTCCCAGTACCAGTCGGTGGACAGTTCGGCAAAGCGCTGGAAGCGTGCTTCGCTTTCGCGCAGCTGCGCCGTGCGCTCGAGTACCGTGAATTCGAGCTGCTGGTTGTAGCGGCGCAGCTTGCGGTGCAGCAGGCGCACTTCGAGCATGTTCTGGATCCGCGTTTCCACTTCGAGCAGGTCGAACGGCTTGCCGATGAAGTCCTTGGCGCCTGCCTGCAGCGCGCGCAGCTTGTGGTTGGGCTGGGCCGTGACCACCAGCACCGGCACATAGCCATCGGGCTCGATGTCGTGCAGCGCTTTCAATACCGCAAAGCCGTCCATGCCCGGCATTTGCAGGTCGAGCAGGATCAGGTCGTAGTGGTTTTCAAGGTGCAGGCCGGCCACCTGGAACGGGTCCATGGTGCTGTGCACGTTGGTGTAGCCGGCGTTGGCCAGCATCTGCTCGAGCAGCATGACGTTGGCTTCCTGGTCGTCCACGATCAGGATCTGGGCGGCGCGGATGTCGGATGGGTCTATCATGATGCGGTTTCCTCGGTGGGGGTGTGCGGGCTGCCATGGACGGCGGCAAAGGCCAGCGCTTCGTCGAGTGCGCACATGAACTGGGTGACGTTGATCGGCTTGGTGAGGTACTGGAAAAAGCCCGCTTCCACGCCCTTTTCCACGTCGCGCGCCATGGCGTTGGCCGACAGCGCCAGCACCGGGATATGCGCGGTAGCGGCATCATCCTGCAAAATTTTCAAACACCCGAAGCCGCTGATGCCGGGCAGGTTGATGTCCATCAGGATCACGTCCGGTTGATAGGTGCGCGCCAGTTCGATGCCGGCATAGCCGTCGATGGCGGTCAGCAGTTTGAGGTCGCTGCGGCGCAGCACCAGCTGCTCCACCAGGCTCAGATTGGCCGGATTGTCTTCGATGTACAGCAGGGTTTTCAACGGCGCACCGGCGCCATCGGCCACCGCAGGCGGCAGGTCGGATGCGGCAATTTCCAGCACCGGCTCGACGCTGGCCGCGAGCTCGATCCAGAACGTGGTGCCCACGCCCACTTCGCTGAACACGCCGATCTCGCCGCCCATCAATTCGGTCAGCTGCTTGGTCACCACCAGGCCGATGCCGGTGCCCTCTTCCGCGCCTTCCTCCTGGCCGAGGCGGTTGAACGGCTGGAACAGCTGCTCGACCTGGTCTTCATCGAGGCCGGCGCCGGTGTCGGTCACGCTCACGCGCACGCGAGCGCCTTCGGCCTGGGCGCATTCGACGATTACCATGCCGCCGCGGCGGTTGTACTTGATGGCATTGGACAGCAGGTTGATCATCACCTGCTTGACCCGGGTGCGGTCGGCATGGACGTAAAACGGCTCGCTCATGGCGGCAAAAAACAGCCGGATGCCGCGTTTTTCCGCCTGCGGCGCGATCAGCGACTGGCAATCCTTGAGCACTTCGGCAAGGCCCATGGACTCCTGCGACATCGTCACCTTGCCAGATTCGATCATGGCAAGATCAAGAATCTCGTTGATTAGCTGGAGCAAATACCAGCCGCCCTTGAGGATCTGGTCGAGCGAACGCTGTTGCGACACGGTCGGCGGCGGCTTGTCCGACGCCAGCAACTGCGCGAAACCGAGCACCGCATTGAGCGGCGTGCGCAGCTCGTGGCTCATCGCCGACAGGAATTCGGACTTGGCCAGGTTGGCCTTCTCGGCCAGCGCCCGCGCCGCTTCCAGTTCCACGTTGGTGTCCTGCAGCGCCAGCTGCTGCTCGCGCAGGCGCTGGTCGAGCAGGGCCTGCTCACGCTCGGCCTGCTTGCGGGCCGTGTTGTCGGTGCCCATCAACAGGTAGCCGATGATGCTCTGGCCGGCGTCGCGCAGCGCGCTGACCGACATGCTCACCGGCAGGCGGCTGCCATCCTTGCGGATGAAGGTGGTGTCGTAGCTGTCCTCGATGCCGCGCGAGGCCTTGAACACCAGCGCCTCGAAGCCGGGCGCGATTTCCACGCCGGCTTCCAGGCTCAGGGCGGCAGCGCGTTCGACGTCCTCCAGCGGATCGGCCAGGCCGGCGGGCGTGACGTGGTTGAGCACCTCGGCCGCGCTGTAGCCCAGCATGCGCTCGGCGCCGACGTTGAAGATCTGGATCACGCCGTTGACATCGGTGGCGATGCTGCAAAAATTGGCGCTGTTATGGATGGCCGCTTGCAGTGCATCGGCCTCGAGCAGCAGTTTTGCCACGGGCAGGCCGGCGTTCATTTAACCTCCTGGCGCTGGCGCACGTCGGACATCAAGCGGGCAAATTCTTTCTTGACCACCTCGTAGCATTCGCACACATCGCCTTCGAGGCCGTGGCGGTCGAGCACCGAGATATGGCCGCGCCGGTTGCTGATGTAGCCCCTGGCCTGCAGGCGGCCGGCAGCCACGGTCACGCCTTCGCGGCGCACGCCCAGCATGTTGGCGATCAGTTCCTGGGTCATGGTGAGCTCACTGGTGGGTAATCGGTCGAGGGTCAGCAGCAGCCAGCGGCACAATTGCTGGTCTACCGTGTGGTGGCGGTTGCAGATGGCGGTCTGCGACATCTGCGTGAGCAGCGCCTGGGTGTAGCGCAGCAGCAGGCGCATCACCGGGCCGGCGCGGTTGAATTCCTCGAGCAGCAGGTGGGACTTGAGGCGATAGCCATGGCCGGCGGTCTGCACCACGGCGCGGCTCGGCGTGGTGTTGCCGCCCATGAACAGCGAAATACCCAGCATGCCCTCGTTGCCCACGCCGGCGATCTCCGACGAGCTGCCGTTTTCCAGCACGTAGTGCAGCGAGACGATCGACGACGTCGGAAAATAGACGTGGTTGATGGCGGCGCCGGACTCGTACAGCACATCGCCCAGGCGCATCATGATCGGATCGAGGTATGGCGACAGCCGGTCGAACTCGGCGTCGAGCAGCGCCGCCAACAGGTGGTTTTGATTGGGATTGTTAAGACGCATGAAGACGGTCCTGGGTTCCAGTCGTCAACTAGGCGGTCTACTGGGACGGTTAACGAGGACCGTTGCGCACAGTAACACACAATGCCGTGCGCCATGCGTCGCGCACGGTTATCAGGTAACTATTGCGCCAGGTCCACCGCATACAATGCAAACCCCTTGCCGCCGCCGTCGTCGGCCTGCAACTCGGTGACGCCCGTCAAACCCGCCTCGCCAGCCAGCCCGATCATGCCGGGCGCGGCATGGAACACCACGGGGCCGGCCACCTGCACGGGCGCGAAGCGCCAGCTGCGGGTGGCGCCGTTGGCGGCACGCGTGAGGTTCCGGGTCTTGCGGATATACGCAATCAGCACGTCGCGGCTGCTGTCGGGCGCGGCCACCACGGTCTGGCTGCCGTCCAGGCCCGGGAAATTGCCGCCGCCGCTGGCGCGGTAGTTGTTGGTGGCGACCAGGAATTGCTGGCCCGGCGTGACCGGCGCGCCCTGCCAGCTCAAGGCCACGATGCGCTGGCCGACCGGCCGCGTCACGTCGATCTGGTA
Organism: Duganella zoogloeoides; assembly: GCF_034479515.1. Classification (NCBI taxonomy): domain Bacteria; kingdom Pseudomonadati; phylum Pseudomonadota; class Betaproteobacteria; order Burkholderiales; family Oxalobacteraceae; genus Duganella; species Duganella zoogloeoides. Next base: position 2,411,171 of record NZ_CP140152.1, on the reverse strand, counting down.
GCTGATGTCGGCCGTGGTGGGCATGTCGAAGTTATAACCGGCCGCACCGGTATTGATCAATTCCTGCGGCGCGGTGGCCGCCGGATCGATGCGGTTGAAACGCTCGGCCGACTTTTCCAGCCACGCCTTGAGCCCCGCGCCATCGACCTTGACCGCGTGCAGCTCGTTCGGATACAGGTACAAGTCGGCGGCGTTGTTGAGCGCCAGCGCGCCCGGCTTGACATCGGTGTAGTCGCCCACGCCGGCAGCGCCGGTCTTGAACGGCGACGCCATCGACAGCACCGGCAGCGCGGCATACTGTGGCAAATTGGCCTGCACGTAGTTGCGCACGTAATCGGTCTGGGCCTGGTTCACCAGTTGCACCGCGCTGACATCCCCCACATCGGCAAAGTACGACGACATGCGGAAGTCGCTGTTGCCCACCGGGGTTTGCACGTAACGGATGGTGGCCTCGTGTTCGGCCGCCACCAGTTGCGCCACGGCCGGATCGGCCGCCACGTAAGTACCGTCGGCGTTGCGGATGCTGCGTGCTTCCACCGTGGTGCGGGTTTTGTCGATATTCCAGCGCTGGCCGTCGTAGGTCATGTGCAGCGCGATCACGCCCAGGTGCTTGCCCCACAGGCTGGCCATCACGGTCGGCACGCCGTGCACGGTGCCCCTGGCCTTGTCCACGCCCGGCAGGTTGAATTGCGCGACCGTGCTGGTCGCCAGCGGGAACGGCAGGTGCGAGTGGCCGATCAGCAGGGCGTCCACGCCCGGCACCTGCGCCAGGTAGTAATTGGCGTTTTCCATGGCCGGCGTGTACGGCGCGCCATCGATGCCGCCGTGCGAGAGCGCCACGATCAGGTCGGCGCCTTGCGCGCGCATGATCGGAATGAATTTTTGCGCAGTCTCGCGCACGCCTTCGGCGGTCACCTTGCCATCGAGCCAGCGCTTGTCCCATGCCAGGATCTCGGGTGGAGCGAAGCCGATGATGCCCACCTTGATGGTGGCGGTGACCGGCTTGCCATCGGGGCCGGTGGCGGAAATTTGCCGGGTGAGGATGCTGTACGGCGCAAACAGCGGCTTGCCCGACCGGGTGCTGACCACGTTGGCCAGCACGATCGGGAATGTGGGACCCGCGCAGCGCGGCGCATCGGCCGGCACCCCGTCCACATCGAAAGCGCTGCCGGTGACCTGGTTCAGGTACGGCAGGCCGTAGTTGAATTCATGGTTGCCGATGCCGGCGCCATCAACGCCCAGCAAGTCCATCGCTTTGTAGATGGCCGGCAGCTGGCCGCACTGCACCGGCGCCACCTTGGCTTGATAATCCGACAAGGCCGTGCCTTGCAGGGCGTCGCCGTTATCGAGCAGCAGGCTGTTCGGGTACTGGGCGCGCGCCTGGCGGATCAAGGTAGCGGTGCGTTCCAGCCCGAGCGCCGGCTCGGGTTTGAGCTTGTAGTAGTCGTAGCTGAGGACATTGGCATGCAGGTCGGTGGTCTCCAGCAGGGCCATGGTCGCTTGGGAGCCGGCCGGCGTGGCAGCCGGAGTGGCAGCGACGGCCAGGTTGCCTGCCCCGGCCAGCAGGATGGTGGATAACAGTCGGAGACGGGGGAAAGGCGGCAGCAGCGGCATAAGTCATCAGATCAGGGAGGATCGCAGCATAATACGCAGCGATCGGGCGCGAATCAAGGCATATACAATTGAATGCAAGGTTGATTTTTAAGCCATCCTGCGCATTTTTGCATGAATCTGCCGCCATTGGTCTCTGTCGGTAAAGGCGCGGTTCCGGTATCATGCGGGGTATGAACAATATCCCATTCCAACCGTTTATTATTGGTGTCGCAGGCGGTAGCGGCAGTGGCAAGTCCACGGTGTCCCAGCAGGTCCTCTCCGCCTTCGGTTCCGACATGGTCTCGGTGGTGATGCAGGACGATTACTACTGCGACCAGTCGCACCTGGCGCCCGAACTGCGCCCCGACCAGAATTACGACCACCCCAACGCTTTCGAGTGGCCGCTGCTGGTGCAGCACGTCCAGGCCCTGCGCCGCGGCGAGTCGATCGAGATGCCCGAGTACGACTTCACCCTGCACAACCGCTCCACCCGCACCATCCCCGTCAAGCCGGCGCCGGTGATCGTGATCGAAGGCCTGTTCGCCCTGTACGACGCCGACCTGCGCGACATGATGTCGCTGAAGATCTACGTCGATACCGCGTCCGACGTGCGCTTCATCCGCCGCATGCAGCGCGACATCACGGAGCGGGGCCGCTCGGTCGAGAGCGTGGTGGGCCAGTACATGGACACCGTGCGGCCGATGCACAAGCAGTTCATCGAACCGACCAAGCGCAACGCCGACGTGATTTTCCCGCACGGCGCCAACGGCCCGGCGATCGATGTAATTACCGCCAAGGTGGCAAGCGTGATCAAGCAGTTGAAGCGCGGCTGATCCGGCCGATTGGCGCGAGGGGGAAGATTGTTGGGCTTTCATAGCGTATAATCTAGGGTTTGATTTCGCCCTTAGAAAAGAAGAAAACATGGAAGCCGAACGCATCAACTCCCTCTCCGCCCTGCTCACCGACCTGACGTCGCGTGAAGCCGAACTTCGGAGGTATCTTTGACTTCGATAAAAAGTCAGAGAAGCTCGAGCAGGTAAACGAAGAAATGGAAGACCCGACGATCTGGAACGACCCTAAAAAGGCGCAGGATCTCGGCAAGGAAAAAAAATCGCTGGAAGCCATCGTGTTCGCGCTGACCAAGGCCGACACCGACCTCAAGGACATGGCCGACCTGTTCGCCATGGCCAAGGAAGAAGGCGACGACGACACGCTGGAAGCGCTGATTGTCGATGCCGAATCCGTGCGCGTGGTCATCGAGGGCATGGAATTCCGCCGGATGTTCAACAATCCGATGGACCCGAACAACTGCTTCATCGACATCCAGGCCGGCGCCGGCGGTACCGAAGCCCAGGACTGGGCCTCGATGCTGCTGCGCCAGTACGTGCGCTATTGCGACCGCAAAGGCTTCAAGGTTGAAGTCATGGAGCAGTCCGACGGCGAGGTGGCCGGCATCAAGACCGCCACCATCAAGGTCGAGGGCGAATACGCCTATGGCTTCCTGCGCACCGAAACCGGCGTGCACCGCCTGGTGCGCAAGTCGCCGTTCGACTCGGCCAACGGCCGCCACACGTCGTTCACGTCGCTGTTCGTGTACCCGGAAGTCGATGACTCGATCGATATCGAGATCAACCCGGCCGACCTGCGCATCGATACCTATCGTGCGTCCGGCGCCGGTGGTCAGCACATCAATAAAACCGATTCGGCGGTTCGTCTTACCCACGCGCCATCGGGCATCGTGGTGCAGTGCCAGAACGACCGTTCGCAGCACCGCAACAAGGCCGAAGCGATGGAAATGCTCAAGGCCAAGCTGTACGAAATGGAACTGCGCAAGCGCATGAGCGAGCAGCAGAAACTGGAAGACTCCAAGACCGACGTGGGCTGGGGCCATCAAATCCGTTCGTATGTGCTCGACCAGTCGCGCATCAAGGATTTGCGCACCAACTTCGAAACCGGTAACACTAAGGCAGTGCTGGACGGTGAAATCGACGACTTCATCTCGGCTTCGCTCAAACAAGGCGTGTAAACAATGACGACATCACAGCGCGCCTTCATCTTCGACATGGACGGCACCATCGTGGACAACATGGCCTACCACACCGAATCGTGGCTGGCGTTCTTCGGCAAGCGTGGCCACACGCTCGACCCGGACGCGTTTTTCCGCGACACAGCCGGTCGCCAGGGCCATGAAATCATGCGCACCTACCTGGGCAGCCATCTCACCAACGAAGAAACCGCTGCGCTCGACGTGGAAAAAGAGTCGCTGTACCGCGAACTGTATGCGCCGCACCTGGCCGTCACCGGCGGCTTCGAGCAGTTCATCGCCCGCGCCAAGGCCGCTGGCGTGAAGCTGGCCGTGGCCACGGCCGCGCCGCCGGCCAATATCGACTTCACGCTCGACGGCCTGGATCTGCGCAAGCAGTTCGACGCCATCGCCGGCGCCGCCGATGTGGCGCGCGGCAAACCGAACCCGGACGTGTTCCTGCTGGCCGCCGAACGTGCCGGCAGCCTGCCCGCCGACAGCATCGTGTTCGAGGACGCGCCGCTGGGCGTGGAAGCGGCGCGCCGCGCCGGCATGCGCGCGGTGGTGCTCACCACCACCCTGCCGGCCGCAGCGTTCGCCCAGTTCGACAACGTGATCGCGATTGCCCGCGACTTCAGCGAGCTCGATGTGGACGCGCTGTTTGCGACCGAGCCCTATACGCTGGCCGACGCCACCAATTAATAATCTTCACCCCACCAAAGAAACAGACCATGACTACGGATCTTCAAGACCAAGCAGCAGCGCCCGACGAAAACAAGATCATCGCCGAGCGCCGCGCCAAGCTGGCCGCCCTGCGCCAGCAAGGCGTCGCCTTTCCCAACGACTTCAAACCGCAACACAAGGCTGCCGACCTGCACGCCGAATTCGGTGCGAAGACCCGCGAGGAACTCGAAGCCAATCCCGTCACCGTGGTGCTGGCCGGCCGCATGATGCTCAAGCGCGAAGCCGGCAAGAAGGCCGCTTTCGCCACCCTGCAGGACTCGTCAGGTAAAAACGCCGACGGCCGCATCCAGATCTACGCCACGCTCGACCTGACCGGCGAAGCCGCCATGGCCGCGCTGCACCACTACGACCTGGGCGACATCCTGGGGGTGACCGGCACCCTGTTCAAGACCAAGACCGACGAGCTGACCATCAAGGTCAGCGAACTGCGCCTGATCACCAAGTCGCTGCGTCCGCTGCCTGACAAATTCCACGGCCTGGCCGACCAGGAAACCAAGTATCGCCAGCGCTACGTGGACCTGATCATGAACGAAGAGACGCGCCGCACCTTCAAGGCGCGTACCGCCGCCATCTCGTCGATGCGCCGCTTCATGGAAAAGAACGAATTCATGGAAGTGGAAACGCCGATGCTGCACACCATTCCAGGTGGCGCGTCCGCAAAACCATTCACCACCCACCACAACGCGCTCGACATGCAGATGTTTCTGCGTATCGCGCCCGAGCTGTACCTGAAACGCCTGGTGGTGGGCGGCTTCGACCGCGTGTTCGAGATCAACCGCAACTTCCGCAATGAAGGCGTGTCGATCCGTCACAATCCTGAATTCACCATGATGGAATTCTACGCGGCCTACACCGACTACCAGTGGCTGATGGACTTCACCGAAGCGATCATCCGCCAGGCCGCCATCGACGCCCACGGCACCGCCACGCTCACCTACGGCGGCCGCGAACTCGACCTGGCCAAGCCGTTCCACCGCCTGACCATCGTCGAAGCGATCAACAAGTACGCACCGGGCTACACCGCCGAGCAGTTGAACGACGCGCAATTCATCAAGACCGAGCTGCTGAAGTTCGGCGTGAAGCCGTTCGCCACCGCCGGCCTGGGCGCGCTGCAACTGGCGCTGTTCGAAGAAACCGCCGAAGCGCAGCTGTGGGAACCGACGTACATCATCGATTACCCGGTCGAAGTGTCGCCGCTGGCCCGCGCGTCGGACACCCGCGAAGGCATTACCGAACGCTTCGAGCTGTTCATGGTCGGCCGCGAAATCGCCAACGGCTTCTCGGAGCTCAATGACGCCGAAGACCAGTCGGCGCGCTTCCTGGCGCAGGTAGCCGCCAAGGATGCCGGCGATGAAGAGGCGATGTACTACGACGCCGACTACATCCGCGCATTGGAATACGGCATGCCGCCAGCCGGCGGTTGCGGCATCGGTATCGACCGCCTGATGATGATCATTACCGACTCGCCGAACATCCGCGACGTGCTGCTGTTCCCGCACCTGCGCCGCGAAGAGTAAGCGCAAAGAGTAACCGTCGGTAGCACTTTGCTCGAAACCGCTCCCCGGAGCGGTTTTTTTACGCCTGCATTTTTGCCGCTTTGTGTGCGCTGGAGCTGCTTCGCCCCTGCAAGCGCCCTACCCGCCAACAGCGCACTGTCTACAATGAAACGGTCACCGTTCATTGACCCAGGAGCATGCACATGCACATTACGCTACACGATCAAACCGCCATCGTCACCGGCGCCAACTCCGGCCTGGGGCGCGGCATCGCGCTCGCCTTTGCCAGGGCAGGCGCCAACGTGGTCGTCAACTTCCACTCGCACCAGGACCAGGCCGACGAGGTGGTGGCAGCGATTACCGCCGAAGGCGGCAAGGCGTTCGCCTTTCAGGCCGACGTCGGTGAAGAAGACGATGTGCAGGCGCTGTTTGCCGCCGCCATCGAACACTTCGGCGCGATCGACATCGTGGTGGCCAACTCGGGCCGCCAGGACGACGCACCGAGCGCCGACATGACGCTCAAGCAATGGGAAGGCGTATTGAAAACCAACCTGACCGGCCAGTTCCTGTGCATGCGCGAAGCGGTGCGCACGTTCCGCCGGCAGGGCCAGCGCAAGGCCTCGCGCGCATTGGGCAAGATCATCTGTATGAGTTCCGTCCACCAGCGCATACCGTGGGCCGGCCATGTCAACTACGCCGCATCCAAGGGCGGCGTCCACCTGTTGATGGAAACCATGGCGCAGGAAATGGCGCCCGAACGCATCCGCATCAACGCCATTGCCCCCGGCGCCATCAAGACCCCGATCAACGCCGAAGTGACCGCCGACGGCGGCACCGACGACCTGCTCAAGCTGATCCCGTACGGCCGCGTGGGCCAGCCCGACGACGTCGCCAACGCCGCACTGTTTTTAGCTTCCGACCTGGCCGACTACGTGGTGGGCAGCACGCTGTTCGTTGACGGCGGCATGGCGCTGTACCCGGGCTTCGAGGACAACGGCTAATGGCTGCCGGCAGACCGCACAAGAAACGCAAGGAACGCGATATCGCCGATCACGGCGTGATCGGCAACCTGGCGACCATCGCCCTGGTAGCTTGCGACGGCGCCATCGACTACCTGTGCTGGCCTAACCTGGACAGCCCCAGCATCTTTGCCGGCATTCTCGACGCCGACAACGGCGGCGTATTCGAACTGGCGCCCGATATCGACGCGCCCCGCGTGGTGCAGATGTACATTCCCGACACCAATGTGCTGCTCACGCGCTGGATGGGCAGCGACGCTTCCGCCGAACTGACCGACCTGATGATCGACACGTCGGAAACGGACGAAGCGCCTACCCGGCTGGTGCGCCGCATGGTCGTCACACGCGGCACGGTAACCATCCACGTGCGCTGCGCGCCGCGCCACGATTATGCGCGGGCTGTGCCATCCGTGAAAATCAAGGGTGGCGCAGCCCTGTTCACGGCCAAGGACTGCCCGCCACTGCGCCTGTCCGGCGCCAATTTTACGAAAGACGACGGCGAAGTCCACGCCAGCATCAAGCTTAAGGCGGGCCAGTGCCTGACCCTGATGCTCGATGAACCGGGCAAGCCGCTAATCGACGCTGACGAGATCGGCCAGCTGATCGAGGCGACCATCAACCGCTGGCGCGCCTGGTCAGCACGCTCGACTTACAAGGGCCGCTGGCGCGATGCCGTTGGACGCTCGGCGCTGGTACTGAAACTGCTGACGTCACGCCGGCACGGATCGATCGCGGCGGCCGGCACGTTTTCGCTGCCGGAAGCGGCCGGCGGCGTGCGCAACTGGGACTACCGCGCCGCGTGGATCCGCGATTCGTCGTTCTCGATCTATGCGCTGATGCGCCTCGGCTACCACACGGAAGCCAAGGATTTCTACCGCTGGCTCGGCGACCGCGCCATGCACTCGTCCAAGGGCGGCGAACTGAAAGTGATGTATGCGCTCGATGGCGGCAAGGTGCCGGCCGAGACGTCGCTCGACCACCTGGCCGGCTACGGTGGCGCTGCGCCGGTGCGCATTGGCAACGACGCCGTTGGCCAGCTGCAGCTCGACATCTACGGCGAGTTGATGGACTCGATTTACCTCAGTAACAAGTACGGCGAGGCGATCTCGCACGACCGCTGGCTCGGCGTATGCCGCGTGATCGACTACGTGGCGCGCCACTGGAAAGAACCGGACGCCGGCATCTGGGAAATCCGTGGCCCGGCGCGCCATCACCTGCATTCGCGCCTGATGTGCTGGGTGGCGATGGACCGCGCGATCCGGCTGGCCAGCAAGCGCTCGCTGGCGGCGCCTTTCACCCGCTGGATCAAGGTGCGCAACGCCATCCACGACGACATCTGGAAGAATTTCTGGGATGAAGAACTGGGGCACTTCGTGGAGGAGCGCGGCCGCAAGGACCTCGATGCGTCGATGCTGTTGATGCCGCTGGTGCGCTTCGTCGGCGCCACCGACCCGCGCTGGCTGGCCACGCTCGACGCCATCGGCAAGCACCTCACCGACGACGGCATGGTCTATCGATACAAGCGCGACGATGGCCTGCCGGGGCAGGAAGGCGCTTTCTCGGCCTGTTCGTTCTGGTACGTGGAATGCCTGGCGCGCGCCGGCCGCATGGACGAGGCGCGGCACATCTTCGAAAAGCTGCTGCGCTACGCCAACCACGTGCAGCTGTACGCCGAGGAGTTCGACGAACGCGCGCACCTGGTGGGGAACTTCCCGCAGGGGTTCACCCACCTGGCGCTGGTCAGCGCCGCCTTCTACATCGACCGCGAGATGGAAGGACGCGGACCACGCGACTGGCCCGCATAATAGAGGGTGCCTGACAAAATCTCCATGGCAAGGCGCAGCGACGAAGACAGTACGCCAGTACGGCGAGGAGCTGCAACGCCGCCATGGAGGTTTTTCAGGCGCCCTACTGAATAACGCGGTAGCAGGGCTCGTAGGCCTTGCCGGGGAGCTTCATGCGGCTCTGCTCCACGAACGACGTGAGCAGCGCGTCCATCGGTCCCATGATCGCCTTGTCGCCGTGGATTTCGAAGTGGCCGTGCTGCTCGATGGCGCGGATGCCTTCGTTCTTGACGTTACCGGCCACCACGCCCGAAAACGCCCGGCGCAAATTCGCTGCCAGCAAGTGCACTTCCTGGTCCTTGTGCAGGCTGAGGTTGCGCATGTTTTCATGCGTCGGTGCGAACGGCTTCTGGAATTCGCGGTCGATCTTCAGGCCCCAGTTGAAGTAATAGGCGTCGCTGCGGGTTTTGCGGTACTCGCGCACTGCCTTGATCCCGGCCTGCATCTCGCGCGCCACGGCTTCCGGGTCGTCGATGATGATCTTGTAGCGCTCCTGCGCCTCCGGTCCCAGCGTGGCGTGGATGAAGTTATTGATCTGCACAAAATACTCGCGCGAGGTTTCCGGGCCGGTGAAAATCAAGGGGAATGGCAGCTCGGCGTTGTCCGGATGCAGCAAAATGCCGAGGATGTACAGGATCTCTTCGGCCGTGCCGGCGCCGCCCGGGAACACCACGATGCCGTGGCCGGCGCGCACAAACGCTTCGAGGCGCTTTTCGATATCGGGCATGATCACCAGCTGGTTGACGATCGGGTTCGGCGATTCGGCGGCGATGATGCCCGGTTCGGTGATGCCCAGGTAGCGGCCGTTGGTCAGGCGCTGCTTGGCGTGGCCGATGGTGGCGCCCTTCATCGGGCCCTTCATGGCGCCCGGGCCGCAGCCGGTGCAGATATCGAGTTCGCGCAGGCCCATCTGATAACCGACTTCCTTCGAGTAGTTGTACTCGGCGCGGTTGATCGAGTGGCCGCCCCAGCACACCACCAGGTTCGGATTGAGCATGGGTTTGAGCACGCCGGCATTGCGCAGGATGTGGAACACGGCGTCCGTGACATCCTCGGTGCGGGCCATGTCGAACTTGTCGGAATTGGTCACCTCGTTGCTGACGAAGACAATATCGCGCAGCACCGCGAACAGCTGCTCGTGGATACCCTTGATCATTTTGCCGTCCACGAAAGCGGAAGCCGGCGCGCCCTTGATATCGAGCTTGATGCCGCGCTCGCGCTGCACGATGCTGATCGAGAACGACTCGAAGCGTTCGAGCAGTTCCTTGCCGTCGTCGATGGTGCTGCCACAATTGAGCACGGCCAGCGCGCAATTGCGAAATACGTTATACAGGCCGCCCTGGCTGGTATCGAGCAGTTTGTTTACTTCGGCCTTGGACAGCACTTCGAGCTGGCCTTCCGGCGAAATCAGGGTATCGATAACGTCATGTTCCATGTTGCGTAAATCCTTATATTCAGGTGCGCAGATTCGGTGTCTCGCAGGGTTGCCTGCCCTGCCAATATACGACAAGTCGGCGCGATGCGTGCGGAGTTTGGTGCGGCGCAGCGCGCAAAAAGTACTTTCTAAACCATTTGTAGATTAAAATGGCGCCCGATTTGGCTCCTCACGAGGGAGTCCGAGACCTTTTTAAACAGATCATCGAAGAGGAGACCCCGCATGAGCGGTGCCACCATCAATAAATCGGAAGCAGCCATCCCCGAGTTCAAGCAGATCATGGGCCATCCCGCACCCCTGTGGATGTTGTTCATGACCGAATTCTGGGAACGCTTCGCGTTCTACGGCATTCGCTGGGCCCTGGTGCTGTATGTCGTCGCCCAGTTCTACAACGGCGACCCTTCCGGTGAATCCGCCGCCAACCTGGTCTATGGTTCGTATCTCGCGCTGGTTTATGCCGCCGCGCTGTTCGGCGGCTACGTGGCCGACCGCGTGCTCGGCTACCAGCGCTCGATCCTCGTCGGCGCCGCCTTCATGGCGGCAGGCCTGTTCATGATCGCCGTACCGAACGAAGAAGTCTTCAAGTTCGGCCTGGCCACCATCATCGTCGGTAACGGCATGTTCAAGCCGAACATCTCGACCATGGTCGGCAAGCTCTATACCACCGGCGACCCGCGCCGCGATTCGGGCTTCACCATTTTCTACATGGGCATCAATGCCGGCGCCATGGTAGCGCCAGTGCTCACCGAGTGGCTCGCCGCCAAGGTGTTCGGCACCGATGGCATGCCAGCCTATAAAGTGGTGTTCATGTCGGCCGGCGTGGGCATGCTGATCTCGCTGGTGTGGTTCTTCATCGGCCGCGCGCGCCTGCTGGGCATCGGCGCACCGGACGCGCAGCACGCCGACCCCAAGCGTCTGCTGTACGTGATCGTCGGCTCGCTGTGCGTGATCCCGGTCGTGTACTTCCTGCTGGCCGCCGGCGCCGAGAAGCTGCAAGTCGTGCTGACCATCCTGTTCATCCTGCTGTCGGTTATGCTGATCGTCGAAGGCATCAAGAACGGCAAGGTCGCCCGCGACAAGGCCATCGCCATGCTGGTGATCTTCTTCTTCAATATCATGTTCTGGATGTTCTTCGAACAGGCCGGCAGCTCGTTCACCTTCCTGGCCGATAAGATCGTCGACCGCGAGATGTTTAACTGGACCTTCCCGGTTGCGTGGTTCCAGACCGTGAACTCGCTGGCCATCATCACCTTCGCTCCGCTGATCGCGCTCATCTGGGTCAAGCTGCGCAGCGCCAACCCGTCGATCCCGCGCAAGTTCGGCCTGGGCCTGTTGTTCAACGGCCTTGCCTTCGGCCTGCTGATGTATTCGCTGTCGATGCTGGTCAATATCGACAACAAGATCCCGTTCTGGACCCTGTTCATGGTCTACGTGCTGCAATCGATCGGTGAGCTGTGCCTGTCGCCGATCGGCCTGTCGATGGTGACCAAGCTGGCCCCGACCCGCCTGGTGGGCCTGGGCATGGGCGGCTGGTTCCTGTCGACCGGTATCGGCAACAACCTGTCGGGCATCTTCGCCTCGCACGTCAGCGGCACTGAAGGCATGTCGATCACGTCGGCGCTGTCGGGCTACACCTTCGGCTTCTACTCGCTGATGGCGGGCGGCGTGGTGCTGTTCCTGGTTGCTCCGCTGATCCAGAAGCTGATGCACGGCGTGAAGTAAGCTCTGCACGCTCTGACGAAAACGGCGCCCTGGTGGCGCCGTTTTTTTATCTGAACTGCATCGGATGGGCGGTGAGCCAGTCCTGCAAGGTGGCTGCCGCCTCGGGCGGCAGGTGCAATCCCAGCTTGGAGCGGCGCCACAGGATGTCGTGCGCGGTGCGCGCCCATTCGTACTTGCGCAGGTACTCCACTTCCACCTGGTACAGGCCCGGGGCGATTTCCTCGCCCATGTCGGCGATGGTCGCGCGTTCGCGCAGCAGCGTGTGGATGCGGGTGCCGTAGGCGCGCGCGAACCGCACCACCAGCAGCGGCGGCAGCCAGGCGTAATGGTTCTGCACCTTGCGCACCCACTCGTCGAAGCCGAGCACCGATTTGTTCTGCGGCTCGGCGCCGAACAAATCGCCGCCAGGCAGGCAGGCGTTGGCGGTCCAGTTGCCGTGGCGGTTGCCGAGCGCCTTGGCAATCAGCTCCACCGCGTCTTCCGCCAGCTTGCGGTAGGTGGTGATCTTGCCGCCGAAAATGCTCAGGATCGGCGGCCCGTCGCTATCGACTTCGAGCCAGTAGTCGCGGGTGACGGCCTTGGCGTCGGCGCCGTCGTCGAGCAGCGGGCGCACGCCGGAATAGGTCCAGACCACGTCGGCTGGCGTGACCGGGTTGACGAAGTATTCGCTGGCCAGTTGGCACAAATAGGCGATTTCGTTGGCGTCGATGGCGACGTTGTCGGCGTTGCCCTGGTAGTCGATGTCGGTGGTGCCGATCAGGGTGAAGTCGCGCTCATAAGGAATCGCGAACACGATGCGGCCGTCGCGGTTCTGGAAGATGTAGGCGTTGTCGTGATCGAACATGCGCCTGACCACGATATGGCTGCCCTTGACCAGGCGCAGGTGGCCGGCGCCTTCCTTCGGCGTGGCCACGTGCAGCATCTGCGCCGTCCACGGCCCGGCGGCGTTGACCACGTAACGGGCGTTGACGCGGATGCCGCCGCAGGTGGGCTTGTCGATGATCGCTTCCCAGCCGGCGCCCTTGCGGGTGAGCGTGTCCACGCGCGCCTGGGTGAGGATGGTGGCGCCCTTCTCGCAGGCGTCCATGGCGTTGAGCACCACCAGGCGGGCGTCGTCCACCCAGCCGTCGGAGTACGCAAAGCCGCAGCGGAACTCGGGCTTGAGCGGCTTGCCGGCCGAGTGGCAGCGCAGGTTGATGGCGGCGGAACGCGGCAGCAGCTCGCGCCGGGCCAGGGTGTCGTACAGCCACAGGCCGGCGCGGATCAGCAGTGCCGGGCGCTGGCCTTTCGAGTGCGGCATGACGAAGCGCAGCGGCCACATGATGTGCGGCGCCGCGCGCAGCAGCACTTCGCGCTCGATCAGCGCCTTGCGCACCAGGTTGAATTCGTAGTACTCGAGATAGCGCAGGCCGCCGTGGATCAGCTTGGTCGAGGCCGAAGACGTGTGCGCCGCCAGGTCGTCCTTTTCGCACAGGACGACCGACAGCCCGCGTCCGGCCGCATCGCGCGCGATCCCCGCGCCATTGATGCCGCCTCCCACGATCAGGACATCGCAATCGAGCGTGTGCTGCGGTTCCGCCATGAGTTCCCCGAAATTGTCACTTGTAATATAGCAAGATTTGCCACATCCCCTACGGTACGACAAATTTCACTTTGATGATAGAGGGCAACCGTATCGCTCGCCTAAAATTCGCCATGAAAGCCACGTTCATTGCCACTAAGGCAAGCAGGGCTTGCGGCGAGACCTTTGGTACCGCCACGCAGCCAGCGACGTTTCGATAGGCGCTTTAAGCTGGCGCAAATATCGTTGGTCTATAATCTGCGCACCGTATTGATAGCGAGAACCACGCTTTGACTGCTACAACCAACAAACTGCCCCGGTGGCTCAATCGCCGCAACGCCATCCGCGCCGCCATTGTGGCCGGCGTGACCGGCGTGGTCGGCGCTGCCGGGCTGGCGGCCTATATGTTCCTGGCCATCGCCCCCAATTTGCCCACGCTGGAAAAAATCTCCGACTACAAGCCCAAGATTCCGCTGCGCGTGTACACCGCCGACAACGCCCTGATCGGCGAATTCGGCGAGGAACACCGCGACTTCATCGCCATCAAGGATATTCCGGACATGATGAAAAAAGCGGTGCTGTCGATCGAGGACAAGCGCTTCTATGAGCACAACGGCATCGACTGGCTGCGCGCGCTGGGGGCCGTCAAGGCCAACCTGGGCGGCTCGTTCCGGCAGGGCGGTTCCACCATCACCATGCAGGTGGCGCGCAATTTCTTCCTCACGCGCGAAAAGGTCATCGGCCGCAAGCTCAATGAAGTGATGCTGTCGCTGAAAATCGAGAACGCCCTGTCCAAGGACGAAATTCTCGAGCTGTACATGAACCAGATCTACCTGGGCCAGCGCTCGTTCGGTTTCGGCAGCGCGGCGCAAACCTATTTCGGCAAGTCGCTCAAGGAATTGAACATCGCCGAAATGGCCATGCTGGCCGGCCTGCCGCAAAACCCGGCGCGCCACAACCCGATCACCAATCTCAAGCGCGCCAAGCAGCGCCAGCACCTGGTGCTCAAGTCGATGCGCGACCTCGACTACATCACCGCCGAGCAGTACGACGCGGCGCTGAAGCAGCCGATCCACATCAGCGCCAAGGGCCAGCAGTTCGACGTCCATGCCGAATACGTGGCCGAACTGGCGCGCCAGGCCGTGTATGCGCAGTTCAAGGAAGAGTCTTATACGCGCGGCATCAGTGTATATACGACCATCCTCAAGGACGACCAGAACGCCGCCTACGAGTCGATGCGGCGCAACGTCATCAACTATGACCAGCGCCACGGCTACCGCGGCCCGGAGGCGTTTATCACTCTGCCCGCCGACGCCGAGGAACGCGACGACGCCATCGAGGAAGCGCTGCAACGCCGTCCAAACAGCGACCGGCTGATTGCGGCAGTGGTGCTGGCCGCCAGCAGCAAGTCGGTCACGGTGCAGAACGAAGCCGGCGACGAGATCACCATCACCGGCGATGGCCTGCGCCTGGCCGCCAATGCGCTGACCGACAAGGCAAAAGAGTCGCTGCGGGTGCGTCCCGGCGCCGTCATCCGCATCATGGACAACGGCAAAAAGGGCTGGGCGATTGCCCAAGTGCCGCAGGTGGCGGCAGCGTTCGTGTCGATGGACGCGGTCAATGGCGGCTACCACGCCATGGTGGGCGGCTTCGACTACAACCTGCAAAAATTCAACCACGTCACCCAGGCGTGGCGCCAGCCCGGCTCCTCGATCAAGCCGTTCGTGTATTCGGCAGCGCTGGAAAAAGGCTTTTCTCCGGCCACGCTGCTCAACGACGAGCCGCTTGAGCTGACGGCAGCCGAAACCGGCAACCAGCCCTGGAGCCCGCGCAACGACGACAACAAGTACGAAGGTCCGATCACCATGCGCTACGCGCTGGCCGAATCGAAGAACGTGGTGACGGTACGCATCCTGCGCGCGCTCACGGTACCGTACGCGCATGATTACCTGGGCAAGTTCGGCTTCGACCTGGCCAAGCATCCGAAAAACCTGACCATGGCGCTCGGTACCGGTGCGGTCACGCCGGCGCAGCTGGCCGGCGCCTACTCGGTGTTTGCCAACGGCGGCTACTCGGTGGAGCCGTACCTGATCGCGAAAATCGTCGATGGCGACGGCAAGATCATCTCTGAAACCAAGCCGCGCACCACCCTGCCCGACGAAGCACGCGTGCTCGATCCGCGCAACGCCTACGTTACCGACAGCATGCTGCGCGAAGTCACCCGCACCGGCACCGGCGGCGCCGTGGCGCGCCTGGGCCGCCACGACATGGCCGGCAAGACCGGCACGTCGTCCGACGCGGTCGATGGCTGGTTTGCCGGCTACGGCGGCGGCATCGTGGCTGTGTCGTGGATGGGTTACGACGACTCGAAGTCGCTGGGCAACAAGGAATTCGGCGCCACCGTGGCGCTGCCGATCTGGCTCGACTACATGAAGGTAGCAATGAAAGACCGCCCGGCCCGCGACCGGCAGGTGCCGGTGGGCCTGACACAGGTGGGCAGCGAGTGGCTGTACGACGAGTTCACCGGCGACGCGGCGCGTAGTTCACTGGACCTCGACAGCCAGCCGCCGGGCGCTGAAAATATCGTGCCGGTGCCTACCGGCGCTGGCGCGGTGCCACCGCCACCACCGCCACCACCACCGATCAATCAGTAAGCGAGCCTGGCCCGCGCCGGTGCTGCCGCATCGAGCCGGAACACGCTCACCACCTGGGCCAGGCGCGCAGCCTGGTTTTCCAGCGAGGCGGCGGCCGCCGCCGCCTCTTCCACCAGCGCCGCGTTTTGCTGGGTGACGGTATCCATCTGGCTCACCGCCATGTTGATCTGGTCGATGCCGGTGCTTTGCTCCTGGGTGGCCATGGTGATTTCGCCCATGATGTCGGTCACGCGCTGCACGCTCTCCACGATGTCGCTCATGGTCTGTCCCGCTTCGGCCACCAGCTTGCCGCCCTCGCCCACTTTCTCCACCGAATCGCCGATCAGGGTCTTGATTTCCTTGGCGGCCGCGGCCGAGCGATGCGCCAGCGTGCGCACTTCGCCCGCGACCACCGCAAAGCCGCGCCCCTGTTCACCGGCGCGCGCCGCTTCCACTGCCGCGTTCAGCGCCAGGATATTGGTCTGGAACGCGATGCCGTCGATAACTGAAATGATGTCCACCACCCGCGCCGACGACGCATTGATCGCCTCCATCGTTTCAACCACGCGCGCCACGACGCCGCCGCCGCGCACGGCCACGCTGGACGCCGATGCCGCCAGCACATTGGCCTGGCGCGCGTTGTCGGCATTCTGGCGGACGGTGGAGGTCAGTTCTTCCATCGACGATGCGGTTTCCTCCAGCGAGCTGGCTTGTTCCTCGGTGCGCGAGGACAGGTCCAGGTTGCCGCTGGCAATTTGCGCCGAGGCCGTGGCAATGGTGTCTGTGCCGCTGCGCACCTGACCGACGATCTGGATCAGGCTCGCGTTCATGTCCTTCAAGGCCTGCAGCAGCTGGCCGGTTTCCTCGGTGGTGGCAACGTCGATGCGGCTGGTCAGATCGCCAGAGGCCACGGTTTGCGCAACGCGCACCGCCTCGTCGATCGGCCGCGTGATGGTCTGCGTGATATAGGCCGCGCAGCCGATCGCGACCAGCGACGCCACCAGGGCGGCAATCACCATCACCCATTCGGCCTTGACCACCGCCGCCCGTCCCTGTTCCACACTGGCGCCTGCAATGCCCTCATTGAGGTGCACGATCTTGAGCAGCGTTGCTTCCGCTTTTTGAAACAGCGGACGCGAGGCGTTGTATTGCTGGTAGAAGCTGGCGAACAGCTCTTTCTGTGCGGCCTCGTCGCGATTGGCGGCCAGGCTGCCGACCACGGTGCCGATCCGGTCGTCGGCAGCTTTCCAGGCGGTCCATTCGGCGCTGAACTGCTTCCACAGCACGGTTTCTTCCGGCGTTTGCGGCAGCGGTTCGTACAGCTTCCAGCCACGGTCGATATTGGCCCACGCGCGCTGGCGCAACGCCTGCACTTCGGCGAACTTGTCGTGGGCCTGGTAGTTGTTCTCGTAGATGGCGGCGTACAGGGTGGCGGCCGCCACGGCGGTCTGGCCTTCGCTGATGCCGAGCAGTCCCTGGATCGACGGCAGGCGCACCACGCCGATTTCATCGACCGAATCACCCACCGTGGCAATGCCCCGGTAGCCGGCAGCACCCACCACCAATAAAGCGACCAGCATGATCGCGACCAGCGCGGCCAGCTTCCATTTAATGCGTAAATTCCTGAACATCGTACTTCCCGATTATGCGAATAGTGATAGTCAGCTCAACCATGTGAGTGACTATTGGAGAGAAATTCCCTATCGCAATATCCATCGGGCCAACTAGTGCCGTCAATGGCTTTCGCAGTCAGTGTGGCGCGCCATGCACAGCTTGTTCGGACGCCAATCATGTCTCGATGACAGCGTTTCATGCCGCCAGGTAGCCCCGCATCATCCGTACCGCGCTGCCGGCAAACTGGTCGGGCGTCACGTCGGCTGCCCGGTACTTCCAGCGTTTCACGTACCAGTCCTGGAACGTCGCCATCAGGTGCGACGCCAGCAAATCGGCGCTGCCCGGCGGGCGTGACGGCAGGCGCACGATGACGTCGGCGAACAGCGACTGCACATATAGTTCCGAATTCTTGGCCGCGTGGCGCAGCTCCGGGGCCAGCACGCGCGAATCCATGTACACGAAATAAAACCACGGCTGCAAAATCTCGGAAATGTAGATCGACGAGCGTATCAGCGCCTCCAGTCGGTCGAGCGGATCGATAATGGAGTCAAACAGCAGCGGTACCTCGCGGGTGGCGTGGCGCACCACGTCGCCGATCATTTCCGCCAGTTGGTCCTTGGTGCTGATGTAGCCGTACAAGCCCCCCATCGACAACCCGGTTTCCTGGCACAGGTCGCGCAAGTTCATGGCGCGAAAGCCGACGTCGTTGGCCAGCTTGAAAGTGGCATTGAAGATGCGCTCGAGGTTTTCCAATGCCGGCTTGCGGCGCTTGACGGTGATGCGGTCGGCGTAGTGGTCCAGCAGGTAGGCCCAGATATTGCCGGCGTCGAGCGGCGTCATGGTCTTGAACTGGGCGAAGGTGAAGTCTGGCTGCACAGTGGTCTCTATAGTTGATTTTATGGAAAATATTATAGCGTATGCGGTAACATGAAGATCGTCGACCAGGAATGCCTGCCTTGTATATGCGCCGCCTCCCGTACCATTTGCTCTTGCCGCTGCTAGCCGCGCTTTCGATGTTGCTGGCCTTGGCGGGACTGCCGGCACCCGCCCATGCCGCCGGCAAGCCGGTCGATGTGCTTGAACTGGACCGGGGCTCACTGTCGCTGGTCGAATATATTACCGTGCTTGAAGACCCTGGGCACGCACTCGACTTTGCGCAGGCGCGCGCGCAAACGTACCGTCACACGGGCCAGGCCGATCAGGCGATCAGCTTTGGCTATACGCGCTCGGCCTACTGGCTCAAGGTGGAGCTGCGCAACCCCGGCGCCACGCCGGTGCGCCGGCTGCTCGAGATCAGCAATGCGCGCCTGAGCGATATCCGGTTTTACGCGCCCGGCGACAACGGCGACTACCGCGCGCACCGCACCGGCAGCGCGTTGCCACATGCTTCGCGCGACTACCCCAACCGCTACTACATCTACCAGCTGGACCTGCCGCCCGCATCGCAGCAGACCTACTACCTGCGCGTGGCCTCCGAGGGCGCCAAGCTGATACCAGTGCGCCTGTGGGACCCGGTGGCATTCGCCGCCCATCAACAGCGCGATTACCTGGCGCAGGGCCTGTTCTTTGGCACGGTTGTCGCCATGTTCCTGTTCAACCTGGTGCTGTTCGCCATGCTGCGCGACCGGCTCTACCTGATGTATATCGCCTTCGTCGCCATCACCGCCATGTCGCTCGCCAGCCAGAACGGCCTGGCCCACGAATGGCTGTGGCCAGGGATCGGAGGGCGCTGGCCCAACCTGTCGACCGCGATCCTGTTCTCGCTGTCGCACGCCACCCTCACCATCTTCATGCGCGAGATGATCGGCACGCGCACGCTGGTACCCTGGCTCGACAAACTGCTGCTGGCGATGCTGGCATGGTTCGTGGTGTCACCGGTGCTGCTGGTGTTCTTCTACCAGCAGGTGGCTGGCGCCATGACCGCGATCTGGAGCATCACCTCGCCCCTCACGCTGCTGATCGCGCTGGTGTGCGTGGGGCGCCGTCAACGCAGCGCCTATTATTTTTGCGCCGCGTTTTGCGTCTTCTTCGTCGCCAACATGGGAAGCGCGTTGGCAGCGCTGGCGTTCTTGCCGCACAACCTGATCACCAACTTCGGCGCCCAGATCGGTTCCGCCTGCGAGATGCTGCTGCTGGCGTTCGCACTGGCCGACCGCATGCACATCATGCGGCGCGAAAAGGAACAGGCACAGGCGGCAGCGCTGACCGCCCAGAATGACCTGATCGCCGGCCTGAAAGTATCGGAGCAACGCCTGGAAGCACGCGTGACCCAGCGCACGGCCGAACTGCAGCAAGCCAACGACCGCCTGGCCTTGATGTCGATGACCGACGTCCTCACCGGCATCCCCAACCGCCGCCGCTTCGACCAGATCCTGGCCGCCGAATGGACGCGTGCGGCACGCCAGCGCAGCATGCTGGCAATCGGCATGCTCGATATCGACCACTTCAAGCAGTACAACGACCACTACGGCCACCAGCAAGGCGACGACTGCCTGCGCCGAATAGCAGCGGTGATCGCCGACCAGTTCCGGCGCGGCGGCGACCAGATGGCGCGCTATGGCGGCGAGGAATTCATCTTCGTCGTGCCCGATGCCCATCCCGACAACGCACTGGCGGTGGCGCAGGCAGTCTGCGATGCGGTGGCTGCGTTGGGCATTGTGCATGCTGCAGCGCCTGGCGGCATTGTGACCGTGAGCGTGGGCGTGGCGTGCGGCCACCCGGTCGGCGGCGCGGCGCCCGCACAACTGGTGCATGCGGCGGATATGGCGCTGTACCAGGCCAAGGAACTCGGTCGCAATCGGGTGGAGCTGGCGCTCGGCTATGCGCGCAGGAGCGAGGACGCATGAGGGTGATATCCCGCCCAGCCGCTTGGAGACAGGCGCGCCGGCAGGCAAAAAAAAGCAGCCACGCGGGCTGCTCGATGTTACTGCGGTACCAGAAGTGGCTTACCTTTTTGTTCTGCCCAGCCAATATCCGTTGTCACGCAGGCTACGTCAATTAAAATGTGCATCGAGACGCGCAGGTGTGGCGCGGCAGGCACGAAAATCGGTTAAAGTGGCGTGATTGACAACCCATACACCCCTCCATGGCCTATCCGATAGAACACAAGCTGGTGGTCGGCATCGCGTCGAGCGCGCTGTTCGACCTGACCGAATCGCACCAGGTGTATCTGGAAGGCGGCGCCGAAGCGTATCGCCAGTACCAGGAACGCCATCTCGACGTCGTGCTCGGCAAAGGCGTGGCGTTTCCGTTCATCCGCCGCTTCCTGTCGATCAACGCGCACCACCCGCAAGCCGCGCCGGTCGAGGTGGTGCTACTGTCGCGCAATTCGCCGGAGACCGGCTTGCGGGTGATGAATTCGATCGCCCACTACGGGCTCGACATTTCACGCGCCTGCTTTGTCACCGGCAAGTCGCCGTACACCTACCTGCCCGCCTTCAATACCTCGCTATTCCTCACTGCCAACGAGCAGGACGTGCGCATGGCGCTCGACGCGCACTACCCGGCCGGCCTGGTGCTGCCGGGCCTGACCGAGGACGACGACGCCGACGGCGAGTTGCGGGTGGCCTTCGACTTCGACGGCGTGATCGCCGACGACGAATCGGAAACTGTCTTCAAGCGCAACAACGACGTGGCCGAATTCCACGCCCACGAGCGCGAACGGGTGGCGGTGCCGCACCAGCCGGGCCCGCTGGCGGACCTGTTCCAGAAGCTCTCCGCCATGCAGCGGCTCGAAGACCAGGCGTTGGCAAACGATCCCGGCTACCAGCGCATCCTGCGCATCGCCATCGTCACCGCCCGCAGCGCGCCGGCGCACGAGCGCGTGGTCACCACGCTCAAGAGCTGGGGCGTGTCGGCCGACGAAACATTCTTCCTGGGCGGAATGGAAAAAGCGCGCATCCTGTCCATCTTCAAGCCCCACCTGTTCTTCGACGACCAGTTGAGCCACCTGAAATCGCCGGCCGGCAATATACCGATGGTGCATATCCCGTTCGGCATCGCCAACCTGGCGGCCGGGTCCGCACCCAAGCCGGGGTAGGCGCCTGCCGGGCTGCGGTGCATCGTCTATAATGTTGTTCACCTTTTGACCATGCTCCACAGCTCACCAGCGTCCACCTCATTGTGTCCCTAGTCCTCGCCAACTCCATTCCAAAACCGGGCAACCGCTTTGCCCTGCCCACCCTGCACGGCTCCTCGGATGCGTACGCGCTCGCGCAAGCGGCGCTCGCCCTCAAGGCGCAAGGCCGCATGCTGGCCGTGATCACGTCCAGCGCGGCGGACGCCCAGCGCCTGCGCGACGAAATTCCATGGTTCGCGGGCGACGAAGTGCGCTGCCACCTGCTGCCGGACTGGGAAACGCTGCCCTACGACGCCTTCTCGCCGCACCAGGACCTGGTGTCCGAGCGCCTGGCCACGCTGCACGAAATCTCCAGCGGCCAGTGCGATGTGATGCTGGTGCCGGCCACCACCGCGCTGGTGCGCATGGCGCCGCCGTCGTTCCTGGCGGCGTACACGTTCTTCTTCAAGAAGGGCGAGTCGCTCGACGAAGCGCGTTTGAAGTCGCAACTGACGCTGGCTGGCTATACCCACGTCACGCAGGTGATGTCGCCCGGCGAATACTCGGTGCGCGGCGGTCTGATCGACCTGTTCCCGATGGGCTCCGCCCTGCCCTACCGGCTCGACCTGTTCGGCGACACGGTGGAAACCATCCGCACTTTTGACGCCGACACCCAGCGCTCGCTGTACCCGGTCGGTGAAGTGCGCCTGCTGCCGGGCCGCGAATTCCCGATGGACGAAGCGGCGCGCACCACGTTCCGCAGCCGCTGGCGCGAATATTTCGAAGGCGATCCTTCGCGCTCGGTCGTTTATAAAGACATCAGCAGCGGCATCGCCTCGGCCGGTATCGAGTACTACCTGCCGCTGTTCTTCGAAGAGACCGCCACGCTGTTCGACTACCTGCCCGACGGCGCCGCGCTGGCCCTGGTCGGCGACATCGACGCCGCCATCAAGCGCTTCTGGGCCGATACCACCTCGCGCCACCGCTTCCTGAAAGCCGATCGCGAACGCCCGATCCTGCCGCCCGACATGCTGTTCCTGTCGGACGAGCAGTTCTTCACCCTGGCCAAGCCGTATGGCCGCATGGTGATCTCGAAAGACCCGGACCAGGGTGCATCGGAGCTGTCGGCGCCCATCCCGAACATCGCCGTCAACCGCCACCTGGAAGACCCGCTCACCAACCTGCGCAGCTATCTGCTGCAGGCGGGCACGCGGGTGATGATCTGCGCGGAGACCAACGGCCGCCGCGAAACGCTGCAGCAGTACTTCAGCGAGTACGACCTGGCCCTCACGCCGGTCGAAGGTTTCGAAGGCTTTGCCACGTCCGACGCCAAACTGGCGCTGGGCGTGGCGCCGCTGCACGCAGGCTTCGAACTGGCCACGCCGGCCGAACGGCTGGTGTTCATTACCGAGACCGAGCTGTATGCGGGTTCCGGCCGCCGGGTGGGCAAGAAGAAGCAGGAAGCGGTCACGCAGGTCGAATCGATGGTGCGCGACCTGTCCGAGCTGAAGATCGGTGACCCCGTGGTGCACGTCAATCACGGCATCGGCCGCTACATGGGCCTCACCAGCATGGACCTGGGCGAAGGAGAGACCGAATTCCTGCACCTGGAATACGCCAAGGACACCAAGCTGTATGTGCCGGTCTCGCAGCTGCACGTAATCTCGCGCTACTCGGGCGCCGCGCCCGAAGACGCACCGCTGCACACGCTCGGTTCCGGCCAGTGGGAAAAGGCCAAGCGCCGCGCGGCCGAACAGATCCGCGACACCGCTGCCGAGCTGCTCAACCTGTACGCCCGCCGCGCGCTGCGCCAGGGCCACGCGTTCGAATACTCGGCGCACGACTACGAGCGCTTCGCCGAGAGCTTCGGCTTCGACGAAACGCCCGACCAGCAGGAGGCGATCAATAACGTCATCCGCGACATGACGTCCGGTAAACCGATGGACCGCCTGGTGTGCGGCGACGTCGGCTTCGGCAAGACCGAAGTCGCGCTGCGCGCCGCGTTCATCGCGGTCATGGGCGGCAAGCAGGTGGCGATTCTCGCCCCGACCACGCTGCTGGCCGAACAGCATGCGCAAACCTTTGCCGACCGCTTTGCCGACTGGCCGGTGCGCATCGCCGAGATGTCGCGCTTCCGCACCGGCAAGGAAATCAACCAGGCCATCAAGGGCATGGCCGACGGCACGCTCGATATCGTGATCGGCACCCATAAACTGCTGTCGGACGATGTGAAGTTCACGCGCCTGGGCCTGGTCATCATCGACGAGGAACACCGCTTCGGCGTGCGCCAGAAGGAGGCGCTCAAGTCGCTGCGGGCCGAAGTCGATGTGCTCACGCTCACCGCCACGCCGATCCCGCGCACGCTGGGCATGGCGCTCGAAGGCCTGCGCGAGTTTTCCATCATCGCCACCGCGCCGCAAAAGCGGCTGGCCATCAAGACGTTCGTGCGCAGCGAGGGCGAGTCGATCATCCGCGAGGCCTGCCTGCGCGAGCTCAAACGCGGCGGCCAGGTGTACTTCCTGCACAACGAGGTGGAAACCATCCAGAACCGCCTGGCGATGCTCACCGAATTGCTGCCCGAGGCGCGCATCGCGGTGGCCCATGGCCAGATGCACGAGCGCGACCTTGAAAAAGTGATGCGCGACTTCGTGGCGCAGCGCTACAACATCCTGCTGTGCACCACGATTATCGAAACCGGTATCGATGTGCCCACCGCGAACACCATCATCATGCACCGCGCCGACAAGTTCGGCCTGGCGCAGCTGCACCAGCTGCGCGGCCGCGTGGGCCGCTCGCACCACCAGGCGTATGCCTATTTGCTGGTCACCGACGTGCAGGGCCTTTCCAAGCAGGCGCAGCGCAGGCTCGATGCCATCCAGCAGATGGAAGAACTGGGCAGCGGCTTCTACCTGGCCATGCACGATCTCGAAATTCGCGGCGCCGGCGAAGTCCTCGGCGACAACCAGTCCGGCGAGATGACCGAAATCGGCTTCCAGCTGTACACCGACATGCTGAACGAAGCGGTACGTTCGCTCAAGGCCGGCAAGGAACCGGATCTGGCTGCCCCGCTGTCCACGACCACCGAAATCAACCTGCACACGCCGGCACTGCTGCCGTCCGACTTCTGCGGCGACGTGCACGAACGGCTGTCGATCTACAAGCGCATGGCCAACTGCACGGTCCAGGACAAGATCGACGATTTGCAGGAAGAGCTGATCGACCGTTTCGGCAAGCTGCCCGACCCGGTCAAGGCGCTGATCGAAACCCACCGCCTGCGCATCGCCGCCAAGACCGTGGGCATCATCAAGATCGACGCCCACGGCGAAGCGGCCAGCCTGCAGTTCATGGCCAAGCCGCCGATCGACCCGATGCGCATCATCGAACTGATACAGAAAAATCGCCAGATCAAGCTCGCCGGCCAGGACAAACTGAAGATTACGGCCGCCATGCCGGACCTGGCTGCGCGGGTCGCCCAGATCAAAGGTGCAATTAAACAACTCACTGGCAACTAATCAAGGGTTGACCGCACGCGCCTAAGGTCGTACCTTAAACACGCATTACCCGAACACCGAAGCCTACAACCCGTACGAACAATGACAATAGCCACAAAATCCATGAACCTGGTATTACAAGGGCGCGACGACTGCCGCGCACGACTCGAACGCATTGCCGCACTGACGGCGCCGCAGGCGCTCACGTGGCTGAGCGACCGCGCCGTGCGCTGCGAAGGCATTGCGTTCTCGCCGGCGCTGCGCCAGACCATCGAAGTGGCCGCCAACGCCGCCCAGCTCGACGCCACCTATACCATCGGCGTGCAGAAAATGACCGATTTCAAACTGGTGGCGATGGACATGGATTCCACCCTGATCACCATCGAGTGCATCGACGAAATCGCCGACATGCAGGGGTTGAAGGCGCAAGTCTCGGAGATTACCGAGGCCGCCATGCGCGGCGAACTCGATTTCGCCGCCAGCCTCACGCGCCGCGTGGCGCTGCTCGAAGGCCTCGACGCTTCCGCACTCGACCGCGTGTACGACGAGCGTCTGAAGCTCTCGCCCGGCGCGGAAGCCATGCTGCAAGCGGTGCAACAAGCCGGCCTGAAAACCCTGCTGGTTTCCGGTGGATTCACCTATTTCACCAACCGCCTGAAACAGCGTCTCAATCTTGACTACACCCACGCCAACGAGCTTGAAATCGTCGACGGCAAACTGACCGGCAAGGTGGTGGGCGCCATCGTCGATGCCGAAGCCAAGCAGCAAACCGTGGAACGCGTATGCGCGGAGCTGGGCATTTCACCATCGGACGCGATCGTCATGGGCGACGGCGCCAACGACCTGAAAATGATGAGCATTGCCGGCATGTCGGTGGCGTTCCGCGCCAAGCCGGTGGTGCGCGAGCAGGCCAGCGTGGCGCTCAACTTCGTGGGGCTCGACGGCATCCTGCCGCTGCTGGCATAAATGGCGGTTTGCGGCTGCCGCCTGCTCGAGGTGGCAGATACCGTGCAGCAGGCGATGATCCCCCTCGCCTTGCTGTATCCGGCCGGGGGCGTGGAAGCGACCGAACAATTCGGTCCGTATTCGCTCGAGGTGGCGCTCAATGCTGCGCCGGTGGGTGGGCCGCATCCGCTGGTGGTGGTCTCGCACGGCAATGCCGGCACGCCGTGGGCGTACCGCGAGCTGGCGAAACACCTGGTGCAATCGGGTTACATCGTCGCCCTGCCCGCCCATACCGGCAACACGCGCCATAACAACAACCGCGCCAACACCGCCGCCAACCTGGCCAACCGGCCGCGCCACATCACGCTGGTCATCGACGCCGCCTACGACCAGCTGAAAGACCATTTGATCGCGGACCGCGTCGCCGTCATCGGCCACTCGATCGGCGGCTACACGGCGCTGGCGGTAGCCGGCGGCAAGCCGTGGACCGGGCCATACGAGCGCAAGACCAATCCGCCGCAGCCGGTGCCGGTAACGCCCGACGACCGGGTGCGCGCACTGGTGCTGCTGGCGCCAGCCACCGCCTGGTTCCGTCCCGAAGCACTGCGCACCGTGCGGCTGCCGATCCTGATGATCACCGGCGACCGGGACGTCAACACGCCGGTCGAACACGCGTTCAACGTACTCGATGGCGTGGCCGACCGTGCCCAGGTGGTCCACAAGGTATTTGATGGTGCGGCCCACTTCTCGTTCATGAGCAAATTCCCGCCCGAGATGACCAAGCCGGAGTTCCATCCGTCGCAGGATCCGCCCGGCTTCGACCGCGGCGCCATCCAGGCCGAGTTGTTCGCCGATATAGACATGTTCTTGCAACGTGCGGTTGGTACGCCACCGCACAATGAAACTCGGTGAACACCGGGCGATTCCGCTATACTTTTGACACCATTGTCACTTTAAAGGAATCGCCATGTCGCAGGAATTGATACTCGATGGTCGTGACAGCTCGGCCAAGACCACCGCCTGGTGGCTGTACATCGTGCATGCCGTGAGCTTCATCTTTTCGCTGGGCCTGTTCTCGGTGATTCCGCTGGTGATCAACTATGCGCAGCGCCCCGGCACCACCGGCACCTTCGTGCACAGCCATCACACGTGGATGATCCGTTCGTTCTGGTGGTACGTGGTATGGGTGGCCGTCGGTGCGCTGGCATTCATCACCATCATCGGCATTCCGCTGGCGTACCTGGTCTGGCTCGGCGCCTGGCTGTGGAAAGCCTACCGCCTGATCGCCGGCTTCATGCGCCTCAGTAACAACGAAGCGGCCGCCGTCTAACGCCCGACCAGTTGCAGCGCCTGGCGCAGGCCTTCGACGATCACGCCGTAGGCCTGGCGCCGCGCCGCTTCATCGGGCGCGCGCAGTACGTATGACGGGTGATAGACGGTGACCACCCAGCGCCCGTCGTGCTGCACCGGCGCCGGGTGGCCATCGTTCATCATCGACGTCATGGTGGCCGAGCCGTCCTGCAGCAGCGATTTCAGCGCGGTGCTGCCCAGCGCCACCACCACTTGCGGTTGTACCCGTTTCAGCTCCTCTTCCAGCCACAGGTGGCACGCGGCCACCTCGCGCTGCGCCGGCGTCTTGTGCAGGCGCCGCTTGCCGCGCGGCTCCCACTTGAAATGCTTGACGGCGTTGGTCAGATAAATGCTGTCGCGGTCCACCCCGGCCTCCTGCATCGCCTGTTGCAGCACCGCGCCGGCCGGCCCCACGAACGGCAAACCCTGCAAATCCTCCTGGTCGCCCGGCTGCTCGCCGACGAGCATGATGCGCGCCTGCGCCGGTCCTACGCCAGCCACGACCTGGGTGGCATTTTCCCATAGCGTGCAGCGGCGGCACTGATCGAGCGACGTGGGTACCTCGCGCTGCGGCTGCGCGCGTTCCGGTGCGATCGGGATGCTGGTGGCGCCGCCGCGCTGGCCCA
Source organism: Duganella zoogloeoides (assembly GCF_034479515.1). Taxonomy (NCBI): domain Bacteria; kingdom Pseudomonadati; phylum Pseudomonadota; class Betaproteobacteria; order Burkholderiales; family Oxalobacteraceae; genus Duganella; species Duganella zoogloeoides. Next base: position 2,383,018 of record NZ_CP140152.1, on the reverse strand, counting down.
CGGTGCCGGTCTGGCCGGTGCGGCGCTCGCCGTTGTTGGCGGCGGTGACCATGGCCGGCACGATCGCGCCTTCCGGTAAATTCTTCCAGAACCGCGACGGGATATGGCTGCGCAGCAGGTCGGCATTGACGCGCGCCGGGTTGAAGATGCTGCGGTAATAGGTGAGCCACAGCGCCTCGCCGGCGTCCTCGATATCGGCTGCGGTGCGCAGCAGCGACGGCGCTTCGATCAATTTTTCGCCGTCCCACAGGATGGCCTGGTTCGGCGTGGCGATCATCCAGGTGATGGGCCCCATGCGGCGGGCGAAATGGCGCGCCACCTGCGGCAGTACGTCGTGGGTGGGTTCGAACCAGGCCACGAAGCGCGGGGCGCCGTCCTGCTCCTTGCGCTCGCGGAAGCGCACGTAGGCATGCATGTCGTGCTGCTCGCGGTGCACGGCTTTGGCCATCGCGTACAGGCGGGCGCCGTCGGCATCGGCCGGCGACACCACGTCGCGCTCGCCCAAATGCCAGCGCCAGATCACCTTGTATAAAAACGACCAGCGGTCGAGCGCATTGAAACAGGCGGCGTCCTCGATCATGTCCATCAGCTGGCGCGGCAGGCGCAACTCGGTGCCCGGCGGCGGCGCAGCCTTGAGCGCCGCCGCGCCGGCCTGGGAGCCGAAGCCGGAGAACAGGTCGCCGTCTTCCGGCTCGCTGGCCCACTCCACGTACTCGGGCGCGATGCTGCGCGCCACCAGGTCGCGTGCGGCCGTGCGCCATTCGGCAAACGTCTGGACCACCCTGCGCGTCATGCCGCTTGCAGCTCCGGCCACAGGTTCATTTGCTGGGCCGGCACGGCCATCGCCCGGCGCAGGTGCTCGGACGGCCCTGCGTCGTTGACCGGGATGTAATCGGCCGTGATGATGAACGGCGAGATCTTCTTCATGCTGCACTTCAAGCGCGTAAGGTCCGCGTAGCGCACCTGGCGCAACCGGCGCAGATCGACGATGCGCTGGGCGTTGCGCAGGCCGATGCCGGGGATGCGGGCGATCATGTGCGGCTCGGCGCGATTCAGGTCCATCGGAAAGTGTTCGCGGTTGGCCAAAGCCCAGGCCAGCTTGGGGTCGATGTCGAGCGCCAGGTTGCCGGTCTTGGGCAGCAGCTCATCGACCTGGAAGCCGTAGCTGCGCAATAAAAAGTCGGCCTGGTACAGGCGGTGCTCGCGCATCATGGGCGGGGGCGCCAGCGGCACGCTTTTCGGGCTTTGCGGAATGGGGCTGAAAGCCGAGTAGTACACGCGTTTGAGCTTGTAGCTGCCGTACAGGGTTTCGGCGGTTTTCAGGATTTGCTGGTCGTCGCTGGCGTCGGCCCCTACGATCATTTGCGTGCTCTGGCCGGCCGGCGCGAAACGCGGCGACTTCGGCTCTTCCGCTTTTTCGTCAAGCTTGCGGCGGATCGAGCCCATGGCCAGCTTGATGGTGTGGACGCTCTTTTCCGGCGCGAGCTTTTGCACGCTGTCCTGCGTCGGCAGCTCGATATTGACGCTGAGGCGATCCGCGTAGCGGCCGGCGGCGGCGATCAGCGCCGGGTCGGCGTCCGGAATGGTTTTCAAATGGATGTAGCCACGGAACTGGTGCACCTCGCGCAGCTCGCGGGCGATCTGCACCAGCTGTTCCATCGTGTAGTCGGCCGACTGGATGATGCCGGAACTGAGGAACAGGCCGTCGATGTAGTTACGCAGGTAGAAATCCTTGGTGAGCTTGACCACCTCGGCCACCGTGAAGCGCGCACGCGGCACGTTGGACGTGCGGCGGTTGACGCAGTACTGGCAATCGTACAGGCAGTAATTGGTCAGCAGGATCTTGAGCAGCGAGACGCAGCGCCCGTCCGGCGTATAGCTGTGGCAGATGCCCATACCGGTGGTGGCGCCAAAGCCGTCTTTGCCCACCGAATGGCGCTTGGGCGCCCCGCTGCTGGCGCACGAGGCGTCGTACTTGGCCGCATCGGCCAGGATTTCCAGTTTGTCCGTCAGTTCCATGATCCACTCCGCAACTGTATATTCATACAGTATATCAGAATGGATCAGGCTAGCAGCGTCTTCAGTGCATCGACCAGTGCCGCGCATTCGGCATCCGTACCGATCGAGATACGCAGGAACTGGTCGATGCGCGCCTGCTTGAAGTGGCGCACCAGGATCGCCCGCTCGCGCAGGCCGGCGGCAATCGTCACCGCGTCATGCTGCGGATGGCGCACGAAGATGAAATTGGCGCGCGACGGCAGCACCTCGAAGCCCAGCGCCAGCATCTCGGCGGTGAGCCACGCACGCGTGGCGATGACCGCGCGCGCCGTCTGCTGCGCGTAGTCGACGTCGTCCAGCGAGGCAACCGCGCCGGCCTGCGCCACCTGCCCCAGCGGGTAGCAGTTAAAACTGTTTTTTACGCGCTCGAGGCCCGCGATCAAATCCGGGTGACCGACCGCAAAGCCCACCCGCAGGCCGGCCAGCGAATGCGATTTCGACAGGGTCTGGATCACCAGCAGGTTGTCGTAGCGGTCCACCAGCGCGCTGGCGCTTTCGCCGCCGAAGTCCACGTAGGCTTCATCGACCACCACCACCTGGTCCGCGTGCGCCAGCAGCAGCGCTTCGATCTGCGCCAGCGACAGGGCAATGCCGGTCGGCGCATTGGGGTTGGCGACGATGATGGCGCCGCACGGTGCGTTGTAATCTTCGACGTCGATCTCGAAGCGGTCATTCAATGGCACCTGCACGGCAGTGATGCCATACAGGCTGCAATACGTGGCGTAAAAACTGTAGCTGATGTCGGGGCACAGCAGCGGCAGTTCGTGCTTGAGCAGCGCGTGGAAGGTGTGGGCCAGCACTTCATCGGAACTGTTACCGACAAAAACCTGCTCGCGCCGCACGCCCAGGCGCCGCGCCACCGCATCCTTGACCGCCAGGTTGGCCGGATCGGGATAGCGGCGCAGGTCGTCGTCCACGGCGGCCTGCATGGCGGCGACTGCTTTCGGCGACGGGCCATACGGGTTCTCGTTGGTGTTCAGCTTGATCAGGCCGGGCATGCGTACCTGCTCGCCCGGCGTGTACGGCGTCAGGCCATGGACTACTTTGCTCCAGAAACGACTCATTTCATCAACTCCAATGCTTGTTCAATATCGGCGATCAGGTCATCGGCGCTTTCCAGGCCGATGTTAAAGCGCACCAGGATGCCCTGGTCGCTCCAGTTCTTGCGCATGTGCGCGATGCGGTACGGGACCGCCAGGCTGTTGGCGCCGCCCCAGCTGTAGCCGATGCCGAACAGCTGCAAGGCATCGATGAAGCGGTCGGTCTGTTCTTCCGTGTAGCGCGCGTCGAACAGCACCGAGAACAGGCCGCCGGCGCCGGTAAAGTCGCGCTGCCAGGTATCGTGGCCCGGGCAGTCGGCCAGCGCGGGATGCAGCACGCGGGTGATCTCGGGACGGGTTTTGAGCCACGCCGCCACCTTGCGCGCGGACTTGTCGTGGGCGTCGAAACGCAGGCGCATGGTGGGCAGGCCGCGCAGCACCAGGTAGGCGTCGTCCGCACCCACACCGAGGCCCAGGCGCATGTGGGCCAGGCTCAGACGGTCGTGGATGGCGCGGTCGCGCGTGATGACGGCGCCCATCAATACGTCCGAGCCGCCCGACTGGTACTTGGTCAGCGCCTGCATGACGATGTCGGCGCCGTGCTCGAAACCGTTGAAGGCCAGGCCGGCCGCCCAGGTGTTATCGAGTGCGACCAGCACGCCGCGCGCATGGGCGGCAGTGCAGATGGCCGGCAGGTCGGGCACTTCCATCGATACCGAACCGGGAGCCTCGGTCCAGATCAGTTTTGTGTTCGGCAGTATCAGTTCGGCGATGCCGGCGCCGACCAGCGGGTCGTAATAGCGCGCGGTGATGCCGAAGTCGGCTTCCAGCCAGCGCCCCAGTTCGCGGTTGGGGTTATAGACGTTATCGGGCAACAGCACGTCGTCACCGGTCTTGAGCAGCGCAAAGTCCACCATGGCGATCGCCGCCAGGCCGCTGGGCGCCAGCAGGCACTGGGTGCCGCCCTCGATGTCGGCCAGCCGGGCTTCCAGCGTAAAGGTGGTGGGCGTGCCGTGCAGGCCGTAGGTATAGGCGTTCTTGTCCTTCCACTCGCCCGAGCGCAGCGCAGCCACGTTTCCGAACAGCACCGTGGAAGCATGGTGGATCGCGGTGGGGAATGCACTGAAACCTGCTGGAGGACGGTAGTCGGAGTGGATCAGGGCGGTCTGCGGGGATTTTTTGGTGGTCATCAAAGGAGCAAGCGAATAAAAAAAGGCGGAGCATCGAGATGATCGATGCTCCGCCCGTATTATAGCCGCCCCGCAGCAGCTTATTGCGCCTCGCCCCACAGGTCATGCGCGTCGGAAGTCGTGATGCGCACATCGACGAACTGGCCGACGACCAGCTTCTTGTGCGGCTCGTACGGTGGCTTCACGTACACCACGCCGTCGATTTCGGGCGCATCGGCTGCCGAGCGACCGACGCCGCCAGTGCGGTTGACCTCATCAATCAGCACGCGCACGGTCTTGCCGACCTTGGCCTTCAGGCGGTTCTTCGAGATTTCTTCCTGCAGCAGCATCACGCGGCCACGGCGTTCTTCGCGCACTTCCTCCGGTACCGGGTTGGCCAGTTCGTTGGCGGTGGCGCCTTCCACCGGCGAATAGGCGAAGCAGCCAAGGCGGTCGATCTGCGCTTCCTTGAGGAAGTCCAGCAGGTACTGGAACTCTTCTTCGGTCTCGCCCGGGAAACCGGCGATAAAGGTCGAGCGGATGGTCAGGTCCGGGTTCATCTTGCGCCAGGCCAGGATGCGGTCGAGGTTTTTCTCGCCGCTGGCCGGACGCTTCATGCGCTTCAACACGTCGGGATGCGCGTGCTGCATCGGGATGTCGAGGTAGGGCAGCACGTGCTCGCCCATCATCGGGATCACCTGGTCCACGTGCGGGTACGGGTACACGTAGTGCATGCGCACCCAGGCGCCGTGCGACTTGGCCAGCTCGCCCAGCGCTTCCATCAGCTGCGTCATGTGGGTCTTGATCGGGCGGCCGTTCCAGAAGCCGGTGCGGAATTTGACGTCAACGCCGTAGGCCGAGGTATCCTGCGAAATCACCAGCAGTTCCTTGACGCCGGACTTGAACAGGTTTTCCGCTTCCAGCAGCAGCTCGCCGATCGGGCGCGACACCAGGTCGCCGCGCATCGACGGGATGATGCAGAACGAGCAGCGGTGGTTGCAGCCCTCGGAGATTTTCAGGTACGCGTAGTGCTTCGGCGTGAGCTTGATGCCTTGCGGCGGCAGCAGGTCGATGAACGGCTCGTGCGGCTTGGGCAGGTGGAAGTGGACCGAGTCCATTACTTCGGCCAGCGCGTGCGGGCCGGTCACGGCCAGCACCTTCGGGTGCACCTTCATGATGATGTCGTCGCCGGCGGCGTCTTTTTTCGCACCGAGGCAACCGGTCACGATGACTTTACCGTTTTCGGCCAGCGCTTCGCCGATGGCGTCGAGCGACTCCTGCACGGCCGCGTCGATGAAGCCGCAGGTGTTGACGATCACCAGGTCGGCGCCGTCATAGGACTTGGCAGTCTCGTAGCCCTCGGCGCGCAGCTGGGTCAGGATTTGTTCGGAATCGACCAGCGCCTTGGGGCAGCCGAGCGAGACAAAGCCGACTTTGGGCGCCGCACCGCTGATGGTGGTGGCTGCTGCAGGCTTGGTGATACGGGAAAGTGGTTGCGATTGCATGTTGGGTGTCATGAAGATGCCGGGCAATCGGGCATTATACCCGATCGCACTTGCTGCAGAGAAGCCCTCACCACCGCGCACGCCGAATCGATGTTGGATCCATGCTCATCTGTATATCTTTCCATACTGCAAGATGGTATCGTGATGCCTTGTCGGAATTCACGATTGGACCTTCCATGGCAGTTATTGTTGGCATCGTTATCGCCCTGGGCGCGATATTTGGCGGCTTTGCGCTCGAGGGCGGCCACCTGGCGCCCTTGTTCCAGCCCTACGAATTCATGATGATTGCCGGCGGCGCACTGGGCGCCTTCGTGATCGCCAACGATGGCAAGTCGCGCCAGGCCGTGTACGACGCTTTGCCCTCGCTGTTCCAGACCGCGCGCCAGACCCGCGCCCTGTACGTGGACCTGATGAGCCTGATGTTCGAGCTGCTGACCAAGGCCCGCCGCGAAGGCCTGATGGCAATCGAGAACGAAATCGACAACCCGCAGAGCAGCCCGATCTTCCTCAAGTTTCCGCTGGTGATGGCCGATCCCCACCTGGTAGAATTCATCACCGACTACCTGCGCCTGATCATCAACGGCAATATCGACATTTATCAGATCGAAAACCTGATGGACAACGAAATCGACGTCCATCACCAGGACGGCGAACTGGCGATCAACGCCATCCACAAGGTGGCAGAAGCGCTGCCCGCTTTCGGCATCGTGGCTGCCGTGATGGGCGTGGTCCACACCATGGCCTCGGTCGGCCTGCCCCCGGCGGAACTGGGCAACCTGATTGCCGCCGCGCTCGTGGGCACTTTCCTCGGCATCTTGCTGGCCTACGGCGTGTTCGGCCCGATCGCCAGCCTGCTCGAACGCAAGCTGCAAGAATCGACCGGCGTGCTCCAGTGCGTAAAAGTCACCATCATCGCCAGCCTGAACGGCTATGCGCCGTCGCTGGCGGTGGAGTTCGGCCGCAAGGTGATTTCAGCGAAGCAACGGCCGTCGTTTGCGGAACTGGAGTCGATTTTGCGGCCGGGGAAACGCTGAGTCGGGAATTACCGATTTAACCTCAGACAAAACGCTCAAGCAAAAACGGCACAGTAGCCAACGCCACTGTGCCGTTCAAATTCCACTAACGCGGAAAGATTACTTCTTGTCGGTGGGCGGTACCACCGGGCCGAACGGGAAGGTGCCGAACAGGGTCTTGCTCTGGTTCTGCATCTGCTCCTGCATCTGCACGAACAGGCTTTTGCTCTGGTCGATGTAGTTGTTCATCATGCCTTGCATCATCGGGCCCTGGACGTTCATGAACTGGGTCCACATTTCCGGGCTAAACGCTTTACCGTCAATTGCGCCGGGGGTGGTGCCGGTGAATTTGCGCTGGATATCGGTGAAGGCCTGGACATTCTTTTCCAGGTACGACCCCATCATGCCCTGCATGGCGTGGCCGTAGAAGCGGATGATCTGTGACAGCACGTCGCTCGAGAACATCGGCGCGCCGCTGGCCTCTTCTTCCAGAATGATTTGCAGGAGAATGCTGCGGCTCAGATCTTCGTTGGTCTTGGCATCGACCACGGTGAATACTTCGTTATCGAGCACCAGCTGCTTGACGTCCGACAGCGTGATGTAGGAACTGGTCTGGGTATCGTACAGACGACGATTCGGGTATTTTTTGATCAGGCGGTCAGCATTTTTTTTCGCACTACTCATCACAAGTCCGTTTTTATTGCGCCGCAGCGCGTCTCCAACAATTCGAAACAAAAAGCGAACTTCGGTCCGCTTTTCACGTGCCTACTTGATCCTATTATAGAGGGGAAAGTAGAAAGATTGCAGAAACTCGCAATAGTGCTGGCATTTATTGCAACGCAACCAATAGCCGAGTCCGGTAGTCTGGCAGTTCCCCGTGGTCAGCCCTTGGCTTTGACGTAACGGCCGGGCGCCGCCTCGATCGCGGTGTAGCGGGCGTTGCCGGGCTTGGCCTTGGGCTTGACCTTCTTGCCGCCATGCTGGGTCAGGAACCCGGCCCATTGCGGCCACCAGCTGCCCGGCACTTCCTGCGCGCCATCGAACCAGGCCTGGGCATCGGCGGCGCCACCGTCGTTGATCCAGTAGCTGCGCTTGTTCTTGGCCACCGAGTTGATCACGCCGGCGATATGGCCGGACGCGCCCAGCACGAAGCGGTTGGCGCCCGGCTTGCCCTGGTTGAGGATGTCGAGCGAACCGTACGCCGACATCCACGGCACGATGTGGTCTTCGCGCGAACCGTAGATGAAGGCCGGGGCGTCGATCAGGCCGAGGTCGATCTTTTCGCCGGCCACCGTCAGCTTGCCCGGCACTTTCAGGCTGTTTTCCAGGTAGGTGTTGCGCAGGTACCAGCAGAACATCGGGCCCGGCAAATTGGTGCTGTCCGAATTCCAGAACAGCAGGTCAAACGCCGCCGGCTCATTGCCTTTGAGGTAGTTCGACTGCACATAGTTCCATACCAGGTCGTTCGGACGCAGGCTCGAGAAGGTCGAGGCCAGGTCACGGCCCGGCATCAGGCCGCCATCGCGCAATTGCTGTTCACGCAGCGCGACCTGGGTTTCATCGACGAAGACGTCGAGCACGCCGGTGTCGCTGAAGTCGAGGAAGGTGGTCAGCAGGGTCAGGCTGGCCGCCGGGTGCTGGCCACGCGCCGCCAGTACCGCCAGTGCGGTGGCAACGATGGTGCCGCCCACGCAGAAGCCGAACATGTTCAGCTTGTCCTGGCCGCTGACGTCCTGGACGATGCGGATCGCTTCGATCACGCCCTGCTCCACGTAGTCGTCCCAGGTGGTGCCGGCCAGCGACTTGTCCGGATTGCTCCACGAGATCAGGAACACGGTGTTGCCCTGCTCCACCGCGTAGCGCACCAGCGAATTTTCCGGTTGCAGGTCGAGGATGTAGAACTTGTTGATGCACGGCGGCACCATCAACAGCGGGCGCTGGCTGACCGTCGGCGTGGTCGGCGTGTACTGGATCAGCTGGAACAGCGGATTTTCGTAAATCACGGTGCCCGGGGTAATGGCCAGGTTGCGGCCCACTTCAAAGGCCGATTCGTCCGACAGCGAGATATGGCCCTTGTTGATATCGCCCAGCATATTGACCAGGCCACGCGTCAGGCTCTCGCCCTTGGTTTCAATCAGTTTTTGCTGCGCTTCCGGGTTGGTGGCGAGGAAGTTCGCGGGCGACATGGCATCAATCACCTGCTGCACGGCAAAGCGTATTTTCTGCTTTTGCTGGGGTGCGGTGTCCACCGCCTCCACCATGGCACTGAGGAATTTGGCGTTGAGCAGGTAAGATGCGGCATTGAAGGCCGACATCGGATTGCCCTGCCAGGCTGCCGAGCTGAAGCGGCGGTCGCTGACGGCTGGCGCCTTGCCAGCCAAAAAATCCTGCCACAACGCGGTGAAGTCACGCAGATAATCGTTTTTCAGCTGCTCCATCGCTTCCGGTTTGAGCGCAACGCCGATATCCTGCAACATGGTGGCCATCGGGTTCGCCTCGGTGGTGGGCGCCTTGCTGAACCAGGATTGCCATTGGCTGGGGTCGCCCACCTGGGACATCCAGGCGTTGGCAATGGCTTGCGGATCGGGCAAATTCATGTGTGATTCCCTAAAAAAATATTGAATATCTCTTAACCTGGGTTGCTACATGCTGATTGTTGCTATTGCGTGGATTTACGTCGTGGGACTGATGGCGCTCACCGAGCCGACCATCGTCGCGGGAATTGTAACGTTTTTGTTCTATTGCGTGCTGCCGCTGGGGACCTTGATTTACATCGCGGGAACGGGCAAGAGAAAAGCACGCCGCAAAGCGGCGGAACAGGCGGCGCGAGACGCTAAAAAGTCCAGCGCTACCTGATACTTATTTGAGCCAGATCAAACTTGCCTGGCGTCCGGTGACGCCGTCGCGACGGAACGAATAGAAGCGCCCGGAATTGGCCACCGTGCAGTATTCGCCGCCATGCACTTGCGCCACGCCGGCGCGCAGCATGCGATGCCGGGCCAGCGCGTAGATGTCGGCCAGGAACTTGCCCGGCCGGTGTTCGAGTGGCGTAAACGCTGCCGTCACGTGCCGCACGCTTGAATCGTCAGGTGCGGTTTGCAGAAAGGCCTGGCGCACATCGCCGCCCACCTCGAACTGGTAGGCGCCGATGGCCGGCCCCATCCAGGCCATCAAGTCGCCGGCGCCCGCTGCGCGCATCGCTGCGATGGTGTTTTCCAGCACGCCAGCGGCCAGGCCGCGCCAGCCGGCGTGGGCGGCAGCCACGACGGTGCCGCGCGTGTCGCAAAACAGCACCGGCAGGCAGTCGGCCGTCATCACCACGCACACCTTGCCGGCGATGGTGGTCATGCTGGCGTCCGCCTCGGGCACTTGCTGCGGCCCGACCTTGCCCAGGTCGACCACGGCCGTGCCGTGCACTTGCGCCAGCCACGCCGGGGCGTCGGGCAGCATCTCGCGCAGAATCTGGCGGTTGCGGGCGACATTGTGCGGCTGGTCGCCCACGTGGGTGCCCAGGTTGAGGCCGCCCTGCCCCATGCCGTCGTCATACGGCGCAGGGCTCACGCCGCCGCGCCGCGTGGTGGACAACATGCCCACGTTGGCGGGCAGGCCCGGCCAATGCGGCACCAGCCATTGTGGATTGCTGTTCATTTAGTGCTGGTCCGGTTCGGCAATACCGGCCTGGGCGATCAGGCCGGCGAAATCTTCAGCCAGCGGCACGACCCACTCGCACGGCTCGCCGGTGGCCGGATGGACCAGGCCCAGGCGGCGCGCTTGCAGCGCCTGGCGCGGGAAGACGTTGGACAGGTGCTGCTTGCCGTAGGTGGTGTCGCCCACCAGCGGGAAACCGATCGACATCATGTGCACGCGAATCTGGTGGGTGCGACCAGTTTCCAGGCGGCACTGCATCAGGCTGACCGGACGACGATCGAGGTCGCCGCTGGCCAGCAGTTCGTAGTGGGTAATGGCCGGCTTGGCGCCCATGCTGGTCGAGACCGCCATCTTGATGCGGTCTTTCGGATGGCGGCCCATCGACGCGTCGATGGTGCCGCTGATGCGCGGCGTACCCCACACCAGCGCGAAATATTCGCGCTTGACGGTGCGCGCGGCCAGCTGGCGCACCAGGTCGGTCTGCGAGGCCAGGGTTTTGCCGACGACCATCAGACCGCTGGTGTCCTTGTCGAGGCGGTGGACGATGCCGGCGCGCGGTACGCCGGCCAGTTGCGGGCAGTGGAACAGCAAGCCGTTGAGCAGCGTGCCGCTCCAGTTGCCGGCGCCCGGGTGGACCACCAGGCCGGCCGGCTTGTTAATGACGATCAGGTGGTCGTCTTCAAAAACGATGTTAAGTTCTACCTGTTCCGGTTTAAAAGCCTCGTCTTCCGGCGCTGGTTGGGGCAGAATGACGATCTTCTCGTCGCCGTAGACCGTATCCTTGGTGCTTTTTGCCGGTTTGCCATCAACGCTGACGAAGCCGTCGGTAATCCACATCTGCAGGCGGCCGCGCGAAAATTGCGGCACCAGGCCCGAGATGACCTTGTCGAGGCGCTGGCCGCACGCGTCAGGCGTGAGTTCCAGTTCGATCGGCGCCAGGCTGTCATCCTCGTCGCCATCGGCGTCGAGGACAATGGCGGTGTCGAGGTCGGAGGGATCGAGGGCGAGTTCGGTGGAGGATTCGGTCGAATTCGGCTTTGGAGTTAATATCACAGCATTCCCATCGGCTATAATCAGCCTATTGTAAAACTTTGGTTAAACAGCTTCTTGCAAAACAACATGCAAAAAAAATTATCGGTAGTCGCAGCAACGTTAGTGATGCTTAGTTTGTCGGCGTGCGGAGTGTTCTCGGACAAGACGGACGAAACAAAGGGCTGGACCGCTTCGAAATTATACTCGGAGGCGACCGAAGAACTCGAAGGAGCGCACTACGAGCGCGCAATTCAGCTGTACGAGCGCCTCGAATCGAGCTATCCGTTCGGTACCTACGCCCAGCAGGCGCAGATGCAGATCGCCTATGCCTACTACAAGTCGCAGGACCAGGCGCAAGCGCTGGCAGCGGTCGAGCGCTTCATCAAGCTGCATCCCAATCACAACAACGTCGATTATATGTACTATCTGCGCGGCTTGGTCAACTTCAACGACCAGGTTGGCTTGTTGAACTTTGTCTACGAGCAGGACGTCACCGAGCGCGACCCGAAGGCCACGCGCGAGGCGTACGCGGCGTTCAAGCAGCTGGTGGACAAGTTCCCTAACAGCAAGTACACGCCGGACGCCCGCCAGCGCATGCGCTACCTGGTCAACGCCATGGCGTCGTACGAAGTGCACGTGGCGCGCTACTACTACCGTCGCGGCGCCTACCTGGCAGCGGCCAACCGCGCCATGGGCATCATGGACGACTACCGCGATTCGCCATCGATCGAGGAAGCGCTGTTCATCATGATCCGCAGCTACGACAAGCTGGGCATGACCGAACTGCGCAACGACACCGAACGCGTCTTCCGCCTGAACTACCCGAACAGCAAGTTCCTCGACGAAGGCAAGAAGGCCGAGCGTCACTGGTGGAAGTTCTGGAGCAGCAAATAAATACCGATCGCGGTTGAGCCGTCATCCCCGCGAAAGCGGGGATCCATGGAGCGCATGCGCAGCCTGGCTGCTGGTCACTATGGCGATATTCACAGGTTCTATGGATCCCCGCGTACGCGAGGATGACGGATCTGCCGCCTTTACACCGATTTACTCCGCCACCTTCCGCCGGAAAATCCACGTCGTCTCGCTTGAATCCTGCGCATCGAACGCGTACCCGTCCACGTCGAATTTTTTCAGTTTTTGCGGGTCGCTCAGTCCCTTGACGGTGGCGTAACGCGCCATCAAACCGCGCGCGCGCTTGGCGTAGAACGAGATGATCTTGTACTTGCCGCCTTTATAGTCCTCGAACTGCGGCGTGATCACCGGGATATCGAGCTGCTTCGGTTTGACCGACTTGAAATATTCTTCGGATGCCAGGTTGACCAGCGCTTTCGCGCCCTGCTCGGCCGCCAGCGCATTGAGCGCGCGGGTCTGGGTCTCGCCCCAGAAGTCGTACAGGTTCTTGCCGCGTGACGTAACCAGGCGCGTGCCCATTTCCAGCCGGTGCGGGTGGATCAGGTCGAGCGGACGCAGCATGCCGTACAGCCCGGACAGGATGCGCACGTGGGCCTGGGCGTAATCGATCTGTTTGGCGCTCAAGCTGTAGGCGTCGAAGCCGGCATAGACGTCGCCGTTGAAGGCCATGATGGCCTGGCGGCCTTCGGCCGTGTCCTTGGTCCACGAGGCGTAACGGCCCACGTTGAGCGACGACAGCTTGTCGGACAGGTCCATCAGCTCGCCGATCTGGTCAGGCGAAAATTCGCGCAGGCGCTCGATCAGCAGGGCCGACTGGTCGAGAAACGCAGGTTGGGAAACTAACTTGGTCGTGGGAGGGGTTTCGAGGTCGAGACTTTTGGCGGGCGACAGCACTATCAACATATTCTGATTAACCTATTTACTGAACTTCCGACATGATACCCGTTCCCCGCATCATCATCGACACCAACGTCTGCCTCGACCTGTTCGTCTTCAGGGACCCGCGCTGGGCCGCGCTGCTCGATGCGCTCGAGACCGGCAAGGTCGAAGCCGTCACCCGCGCCGACTGCCGCGACGAATACAATATCGTGCTGCACTACAAGCATCTGCCGCTCGACGACGACAGCCGGCCGCTGGCCGCCGCCCGCTTCGACCAGTTGATCCGCGTGGTGGCGCCGGCCGAATCGGGCGTGCGCCTGCCCGTGTGCACCGACCGCGACGACCAGAAATTCCTCGAAGTGGCGCGCGACGCCCAGGCCAGCGTCTTGATCACCAAGGACAAGGCGCTGCTCAAGCTGGGCAAGCGCCTGGTCAAGGCCGGCATGTTCAAGGTGGTGGTGCCCGAGAAGTGGTCGCTCGAAGGGTGACGCACACGCGCTGACCTGCGCTAGAATAGGCGATCTGCCCACCACATCGCCGACATGACTAGCAGCCAACCCAGCAGCAGCACCATAGACTCCCCCGTCCTTGCCAGCCGCCTGCCGGCCGTCGGCACCACCGTGTTTACCCGCATGTCGATGCTGGCCGCGCAAGTGGACGCCGTCAACCTGGGCCAGGGCTTCCCCGATTTTCCATGCGAACGCAGCCTGCTCGATGCCGTCACGGACGCGATGCAGGCCGACTTCAACCAGTATCCGCCCATGAGCGGCGTGCCGGCTTTGCGCGCGGCGATTGCCGCCAAGATCGCCCATTTGTACGGCCAGCAGTACGACGCCAACGACATCACGATTACCGCCGGCGCCACCCAGGGGCTGACCACCGCCATCCTGTGCTGCGTGCACCCGGGCGACGAAGTAATCGTGATCGAACCCGTGTACGACAGCTATGTGCCGGCGATTACCCTGGCGGGCGGCACCGCCGTATGCGTGCAGATGGACATGCGCGCCAGCGGCTACACGGTGCCGTGGGCCAAGGTGGCAGCCGCCGTCAGCAGCCGCACCCGGCTGATCGTCATCAACACCCCGCACAATCCCACCGGCAGCATCTTGCGCGGCTCGGACATGCATGCGCTGGCCGACATCGTGCGCGGCACCAATATATTGATCCTGTCCGACGAGGTGTACGAACACATGGTATTCGACGGCCAGCGCCACGAGTCCGTGTGCCGCCACCCGGAACTGGCAGCGCGCGCGTTCGTGGTGTCGTCGTTCGGCAAAACGTACCATGTCACCGGCTGGAAGATCGGCTACGTGGCCGCGCCGCCCGCGCTCACGGCCGAGTTCCGCAAGGTGCACCAATACAATGTGTTCAGCGTGAATACGCCGATGCAACATGGCATCGCCAGCTACATGGCCGATCCGCAGCCGTACTTGCAGCTGCCGGCGTTTTACCAGCGCAAGCGCGATTTGTTCCGCGATGGCCTGGCCGGCACCCGCTTCGAATTGCTGCCGGCCGACGGCACGTATTTCCAGTGCGTGCGCTACGATAAAATTTCGTCGCAGACCGAGGCCGAATTTGCCGAGTGGCTCACCACCGAAATCAAGGTGGCGGCAATTCCCGTTTCGGCGTTCTACCAGCACGGCATCGAGTCGGGCATCGTCCGCTTCTGCTTTGCCAAGCAGGACGCCACGCTGGCGCTGGCCCTGGCGCGCCTGGCCGCCATCTAGGAGCCCGCCATGGCCGACCTCGATCCTGGTACGCCATCGGCCTCGGTGCTGCACCTGCTCAATGTCTGCAACCGCCGGCTCGAACACCTGCTGGAAAACCTGCGCAACGAACCCGATGCCGAGGGCGCGTTGCGGCAGATTGCCGCCGACGTGGTCCACGCCGTCGAGCAACACGCGGACATTGCTCTGGCCGCCATCCTGCTCAACCAGATCGCCGGCAGCTACGCCGTGCGCCACTGTATCGAAACGGCCGTGGTCGTCGTGGTCATGGCGCGCCGGCTCGGTAAAACCGGCGCCGACACGCTGACCCTCACGGCTGCCGCGCTGACCATGAACGTGGGCATGCTGCGCCATCAGGACACGTTCCAGGACAAGCACACGCCGCTATCGAGCGAAGAGCTGGCCGTCGTACGGCGCCACCCCGAAGATTCGGCCAACCTGCTGCAATGCGCGGGCGTGCAGGACGACGATTGGATTTCATGCGTGCTACTGCACCACGAAAACGACGACGGCAGCGGCTATCCGGCCGGTATCGCCAGCCCGGAAGTGACGCTCAACGCCAAGCTGCTGAGCCTGGCCGACCGGTATTGCGCGCAAGTGTCGGCCCGAAACTACCGGCGCTCGATCCTGCCCGACGCCGCCATCCGCAACCTGCGCGAAGACCGCGCCAGCCCGGTCGATCCGGAACTGCTGGCACTCTTCCATGACGAACTGGGCGACTATCCGCCCGGCTGCCTGGTGCGCTTGCATGGCGGCGAAATCGGCGTGGTCACCCGCCGAGGCAGCAACGGTGCGGCACAGGTGATCTGCCTGCGCGATGCGGCCGGCGTGGCAGTTGCCGCCGAAGCCAGACCGCTGCCGGCCACGGCCATCGCCGCAGCGATCACCGAAGACGATGCCGACACCCGCTTCAGCATGAAGCAGGTATGGGGCGCGCAAGCCAGCCTGTAGCCACTGCCGTCACCCCTTGCGCCGGCGCGCCACCATCGCCAGCGTACCCAGGCCCAGCAGCATCGCCAGCCAGGTGGACGGTTCCGGCACCGGCGATACGCCCATCACGTAACGGAAGCCATAGCCGGCAGCATCGCCACCGAAGGCGCTGCCGTACCACTGGGTGGCGATGGTCAGGTTTTGCAGCCCGCTGCCCAGCAGCCCGAGGTCAAGCAGGCGGTCGGTGAAGAACGGCGTGAGCTCGTCAACGAGCAGGGAGCGCGTGAACAACAGCGTGCCGTTATTACTGACAGAAAAATTGAGTCCAAGGTCACCGCCTGACTGGCTTGGCCCACCGAACAAACCCACGAGCAAACGCTGGCCGTCTGCGGTCGCGAACGTATATTGCGTCTCGCTGGTCGATACCAGCGCCATAGTGTTCGAGGAATAGGCAAACGCTCCGGCGCCCAGCCAGCTGGCATCGGTGGCGGCCAGGGTCGGGCTGGCACCGAGCAAGCCGGCGACGTCTGCCTGGGCCGGCAAGCCGGTCGCAGACGACACCAGCGCGGTACTGCCATCGCTGGCCGGCAAGCCCTGCAGCACGCCGCCAACGCTGACGTCGCTGACCACGCTGGCGTCGCGCGACAGCGCCCACAGCTGGTTATAGGTGGACACCCTCAAGCCGGCGCCGCTGGCGCTGGCGCGGCTCTCCAGCATGCCGCCGTAACCGCCCGGGCTGCTGATGCCGGTCGCCACCGCCCGGGCGCCGCCCTTGCCCACACTGGATGCCTCGGCCAGGACCCTGTATTCGCCGTACGGGACCAGGCTTTCCTGGATGGCCTGGGCGTAGCTGGAACCGCCTGCGGCTGTAGTGATGGCGCTGGCCCTTACCTCCGGATTGACAAACGGTTCGTCGGATGAATACGACGAGTAGGAGCGGGCGCGGGCCGTCACGGTGACCACGCCGCTGCCGGACTGGCCGCTGGCCGCCGCCGTGGCGCCGCCGCCGGTCGGTATCACGCCGTCCAGGTTCGGCGCGCCGCCTACTGCCAGCGCCGTGATGGCGACATTGCCGCTGCCGCGCGTGGCACCGGTGGCAACGCTGGAGGCGCTGGCGCCCCCTGCACAACCGTTGTAGCAGCTGCCGCTGTCCCAGCCGTCGGCGCCACGCGCTTCGCTGACACCGATGATGGCGCCGTTTCCGCGCAGGATCAGGGTAGCGCTGTTGTTGGCCTGGTAGTCCGCGCCGCCGGTCGCCAGCGCCCGCCCCGTGACCGCGGCGTTGCCCGCGGCAGCGCCGCTGTAACCGGCATCGACGTCAACGCTGGCAGCGCCGGCAGAATTAAGGCTGCCCCGCGCGGTCGAGGTGATATCCACCACCACCGCTCCCGTCGTCACTGCCCGCGCCACGCTGGTGGCCACCGCGCTGCCAGCGCCGTGGCCGTTGATGGCAGTGGCGCTGCCGGTTGCACCCGCGCCGCGCAGTTCGAGTGTGGCGTCGGCCGCACCCACCTGCCCCCAGCCGGTATAGGCGCTGCCAGCGTCGCCGCCGGTGGCCAGCACTGCGCCATTGACAGTGCCGGTGCCAGCCAGCGCCAGGATGGCGCTGGCATTGCCGCCAGCGCCGGGATTGAAAGTGAGCCCATATGCCGTGGGCCGGCCGCTACCGCCGCTTCCGCCCTGGGCAATGACCTGGCCGCTGGCGGCGCCGGCTGCAGACACCGCGCTCGCCGTGGCATGGGCGGCACCGCCTTCGCGACTGACGCCTCCGCTGCCGCCGGTCGCTTGCGCCAGGACGCGGGCGACGCCTGCGCCGGTGGCGGCCCGAGCAGCGCTGGTCGCGGCGCCACCGGTGCCGCCCTCGCCCACCCCGAGCATGCAGCAACCGTCGGCGCCGCCCTGGGCGCCATTGCCGCCAAGCGTGACCGTGGCGGCGCTGACGGCGCCTCGCGCGCGCTGCGCTGCCAGTGCGCCATTGGCAGCACCGCCGGCGCCGCCGGCGCCACCCAGGCCTTGTGGCGGCGGCCAGTCGTCCGCAGGCCAGGGCATCTGCGTGTAGCCGTCGCCACCGGCGCCGCCATGGCCGCCAGTGAGCGTGAGTACGTTGTATGCATCGCTGCTGACGACGGCGAACTGGACGCTTTCGCCTGCCACGCCATCGCCACCGTGACCGGTGGCCGGTGGCTGCGCCGGCGCACCGGCAGCACCAGCGGCGCCCACGCGCACGGTCTGGCCGGCCTGGGCAGAATCGGCGGCAACGGCCATCAGCAGCGACACCAGCAAGGGAGACAGGGCGCGATAGCTTACCGCGGGGAGGGGGCGGAACATTTGCATGGCTTGCCTTTTAGTAGGATGGAACAACGGCAGGATGTATTTTTATTATTACGAATATGGTAATTCAATTAGAAAAGTTATAATTTCCCTTGACTCTCGCATTGCTTGATTCCAACTCTCAACAACCGAACCACCATGCCGCCCACACCTGTGACACGCTCCCGCCCCGCCCCCTGGTTCGATATGGATACTGTCGAAGATTTTCCCGGCACGTACCGCAGCCAGACGCTTGGCGCGCTGACGGTGACGCAAGCGGCGGGCGCGCGCCACAGCGTGCAGCGCGACAGCCCCTTGCGCACTGGTAGCAATGAACCGTATTTATTGGTGATCTGGCAGCGGCGCGGCACCGCCACGCTGGTGCAGCACGGCAGCGCATTGCGGCTGGTCCCCGGCGACATGCTGGTGCACGAAGCGGGACAACCGTACCGGCTGGATTTCGAGGGGCCGTTCGAGGTAACAGTAGCGCGAATACCGGCAGCGCCGATGCGCAGCCTGTGCCCGCTAGTCGATACCCTGCTGGGCGTGGTGCAAAATTGCCGCCAGCCGCAGGTGGCGCTGTTGACGGCGATGGCCGATTGTCACGTCGCCACCGACTACGCCGCCCTGCCCCGGGCGGCGGCATTGCACGCGGCGGAGGCGTTGCGGCAAACCCTGGCCGCCTGCGCGCTGGGCGCGGTGGTGGCCGAGCAGCAGCGCCGGCCCAGCATGAGCCAGTACCACCTGGGCCGCATCCGCCAGTACGCGCTCAAGCGGATCGGCGACAGCAGCTTGTCGATCAACGAGCTGGTGGAAGCGCTCGGCATTTCAGCCGCGCACATCCACCGCCTGTTCGCGGGCGAGGCGCAAAGCTTCAGCACCTGGCTGTGGGACACGCGGTTGAAATTGTGCCACCTGGCCTTGCGCGCGCCTGAATGCAGCGGCCAGCCGATCAGCCAGATCGCCTACCAGTTCGGCTTCAGCCATCCCGCGCATTTTTCACGCGCCTACCGCAATCACTTCGGCATGACGCCGAGCGCCTGGCGCGCCGGCGCGCCGGCGGCCGCCGACCACGCAGCCACCCGGCGCCGCTAGTTTCAGGCTCAGGCAGCCGATGCCTTACGGCGGCGGCGCGCCACCAGCAACATGCCGCCCATGCCCAGGCTCATCATCAGCCAGGCCGATGGTTCCGGCACTGCCGACACATTGTCGAGCATCGCCACACCGAGCGCCGAGGTGTTGAACGACGATCCGCCGCCGAGCACATAGTTGAACGCGTACGCACCTTGCTGGGCATACGTCATCGACGAGTTGATCACCAGGTGCTGGTTGCCGGCGCCAAACAGGCCCAGGTCCAGCACGTGGTCGTTGAAGAACAGGTTGGCGGCAGCGAGCGTGGTGAAGCTTTGCGACAGCAGGGTCACGCCATTGTTGCTGATGGTGAGATCGAGCGCATCGAAACCGGCGCCAGCGAAGGTGGACGATACAAAGCCCAGCAGCAGGCGCTGCGCGCTGTCGGTGGCAAAGCTGAATTCGCCCGACGTGGTCAGCACGGTCGGGTTGTCGTCGATGAGCGCTTCGATACCGGCCGCGTGCACGCCCGTGCCCAGCACGGTCGGAATCGCCGCGGCGACATTGACGCCCAGGCCCAGCGCGGCAGCATCGACCGGACCGGCGCCAACATGCGCCGACATGGTGGAAACGGCTGCCAGTTGCGGCAACGCGAAAGCGCTGGCGCGGAACTGGCTCGAGGCCGAAGTCTGCGCCAGGTTGCCGCGCGCGCTGCTGGCGCCGGCCGCATAGGTGACTGCGCCGCCGCTTGCCGCGATGCCTTGCGCGGTGGCCTTGACGTTCAGGGTCAACGCCTCGCCTTCGGCACGCGCCAGGCTGACACCGCCGGCGCGGGTGGTGACCGCTGTGGCGGCAGCATTGGCATGGCTGCTGCTTTCGGCAACGGTGTAGCTGGAAATGCCACCGCGCGCCACCGCGACGCTCTCGACAATGCCGCTGCCGGAACGGCCGTAGGCATTGGCAGTGGCGTCGCCCCGGAACGCCCGCGCGCCACTGGCGTCGCCGATGTTGCTGAGCGCGGTGGACGTGACGCTGACGTTGTGCGCGCCGCTGGTCACCGCTCTCGCCTTGCTCAAGGATGTGCCGGCCAGCGAGTCGATGGCGCCGTTGCTGGTGTAACCGCCCACTGCCCTGCTGCTGGCGACGATGTCGCCCGCAGCGCGTACGTCGGTGGTCGCCGTGGCGGTTTCGATCCGTTCGCCTCCCAGGGCGACCGAGACGGCGCGCACGGCGGCAGTGCCGGCAGCGACGCCGGCGCGCACCGTGTTGACAACCGTATTGGCGATTGCCGCGCCGAGATTGAGGGGGCTGGCGCCGTTGGACACCGCCTGCGACTGCACATCGACCGCCTGCATGCCGGTGCCCGACACCGTGGTATTGCTGGTGGCGTAGCTGCCGTTGCTGAAGCTGCCGCCCTGGGCGCCGTCGCCCGACAGTGCCAGGTTGGCCGTCGCCGCGCCGTAGTTGTTTTTGTCAAGCACGGACCGGTTATCCTGGCCCGCGCCACCGTTGGCCTCGACCGTGCCGCGCACGGTACCGGCGCCGCTGGCGCGCAGCGAGGCGGTGGCATTGCCGCCGTAGCCGCCATTGCCGCCAGTGGCCAGCACGCGGCCATTGACCGCGCCCTTGCCGCGCAAGTCGGCGCTGGCGGTAGCGGCACCACCCATGCCGCCGTTGTTATACTGGAACCCGCTCGCGCCGCCAGCGGCGGTCACCAGCGCGTCGATGCCGGCGCCGCTGCGGCCAGCGGTAAGCGTCAGGG
The DNA here is from genome assembly GCF_034479515.1 of Duganella zoogloeoides. Lineage (NCBI taxonomy): Bacteria > Pseudomonadati > Pseudomonadota > Betaproteobacteria > Burkholderiales > Oxalobacteraceae > Duganella > Duganella zoogloeoides. Next base: position 2,361,962 of record NZ_CP140152.1, on the reverse strand, counting down.
CGCTGGCCGCGGCCCCGCCGTCGTACGCTGTTCCAAAAGCCGGGTTGCCACCGTCACCGCCGAGGCTTGAGATATCGAGCGTCAGCGCGCTTGCCGCGTGGTCCTCCAACACCAGCGTGGAGACCGCTTTACCGCCACGGACATCGGCCGCCAAGTCCTGGAACGGCGGAATCGTGATTTCCGAATTATTGCCGCCCTTGCCGCCCGTGGCGCGCTGGGTCAATGTGACAGTGCCGCCAGTGGTGGTGCCGCGCGCGGCATTGGTCAACGTGGCGTTGCCGCCGCGTGCGCCGCGCCAGGCGATGGCGGCGCCGTTGCCGCCCGCGCCGCCGGTGGCTTCGGCCGTCGCCGAAACGTTGCCGGTGAGCGAAGTGGCGCGGGCGGCAGCAGTAGCTGCGCCGCCGACACCGGCAATACCGACCGCGCCGCCGTTGGCGTCGCCGCCGATGCCGCCCACGGCCACCGCCAGCGCGGTGGCATTGCCGACGGCGGTCGTGGTGGCCTTGCTGCTGGCCGCACCGCCATCGCCGCCGTTACCGTAAGCGGGATCGGCAGGCGTGAAGTTGAAAAAGCCGGGCGTGGCGCCGGCATGGCCGCCGTCGCCGCCGAGCGCGCTGGCGCCGGCGTAACCGGTCAGGTCGAGCGTGGTGGCGCTGGCCGCGCCGCCGTGACCGCCGCTGCCGCCGGTGCCGGCGTCGGCGTCGCCTTCCTGCAGCGGCGGGCCGCCCGCGCCGCCATTGCCACCGCGGCCGCCAATGACGGTCAGACGGTTATACAGGGTGCCGGCATTGCCGGGGTTGATGGTCAGCGACTGGCCGGCCGTGCCGGCGGCGCCAGCGGCGAGTGGCGCGGTCGCGTCGGCGCCATGCTGGCCGGCATTACCGGTGCGTACCGCGTCGGCCGCGTAAGCATTGGCGACTGCCAGCGACAGCAACAACGGCGTCAGTCCGACGGCCAGAGCCTGCTTTGAAGAGAATTGTTTCATGCCGAGCCTCAATCAGATGTTGGGTGATATTTGTCTTAAAATAAACATCACGATCTTAATATTAAGACACGACTCCGGCTATTACTGAACTCTCATATTAGTTGACTGGCACTCTCATCGTTGCAAAAAACACTACACCACCACCGGCACTCCCGCCTTAGCGCGACAATTGGTCGAGGCGGCGGTCGATAAAGGCCAGCAGCTCCGGTGTGATGCCGTTGCCGGTGCGCGCGCGGGTAAATGCTTCGCGCGCTTCGGCCTTGTGCTGGTCGGCCTGCAGCGAGATGCCCAGGCCCATCCACCAAACGCCGTTGAGCGGCGCCAGCTTCAGCGCCGCCTGGTAGTACTGGGCCGCTTCTGCGTGGCGCTGTGCGCGTTGCAGCACGCCGGCCAGGAAGCCCTGGTAGTCGGCATTGGCGGCGGCGTACGGCAAGGTGGTCATCAGGGTTTCCAGCGCCGGGCCGCCGCGTTCGAGTTGCAGCCGTGCCAGCACCATGGCCAGGCCGGGCTGGCGCGGATCGATGCCCAGCGCCAGCCGCAACTGGCGGATGGCGTCGTCGGGCCGGCGGTTTTCCAGCAGCAGCGAAACATAGGTCTGGCGCGCCGCATCGTTGCGCGGATCGATCTCCAGCGCGCGGTCCAGGTCGGCCATGGCAGCGTTCAGGCGGCCGTCCTGCAACGATGCCAGCCCACGGCGATAAGTGTTTTCCGACAATTGCTTGGGCGTGAGTTCCGGCTTGGTGGTGGCCGATCCGTCGGCATGGGCGACACCCTGGCGCGGCTGGCGTGGCGTGCCGGCATCGGCTGCCGCTGCCCGCCGGGTGGCCGCAGCGGTGGCGGAAGGCGTCGCGGCGGCACGTGCGGGTGCGGCGCTGCCCGCCTGCGCGGAAGGCGGCGCTGCGGTTGCGGCCGCACTGGCCGGTATCGCCGGCGCTGCCGTTGACGGCGCGCCAGCCGTCACAGGATTCGACGTGCCAGCCGCTGTACCAGTCGAGGCTGCAGCGGCTGTGCCAGTTGACGTTGCCGCCGGCGTAGCAGTCGAGTTGACAGCCGCCGTTGCGGGCGATGTCGCGGCCGGCGTCACAACCGATCCATCAGGCGATGTCCCGACCGGCACTGCGGCAGGCCCTGCAGCCTGCGTTGGCGTTGGCGTTGACGCCAGCGCTGGCGACGCAGTTGGCGGCGCTGCCATCACCGGCACCGGTCCCGGCGCGGGCCGGTGGGCGAATTTCCAGCCATACCAGCCGGCGATTGCCGCCACCACGACCGCCACACCGGCGCCGGCGTAGACCAGCGGCCGGCGCTCGCGCTCGGGCAGCGGTACCGCTTTCAGTTCGCGCTGCTGCATATCTTCCTCGCGCGCGCCACCGCGTGCATCGAGGTCCTGCAACATTTTATTGATCAGACTCATTTGCTCAGTGTCCAAGTGAGGCCGCAAGCGGCCACCAGAATTGCCGTGCCTGCCGCAATCCACGCCAACCGGGAGTTCGAGCGCGGTTGCACCGTGTCACGCGCCGCCAGGCTGACATGGCGCCGCGTCACTTGTTGCCGTCCCTCGCCAAAACACGCCATCAGCGCCTTGTTGGCAATGATGTTCACCAGCCGTGGAATGCCGCCGCTGGCGCCGTACAGCCGCGCCACCGCACCGCGCGTAAACAGGCGGCTGCCGTCGTAGCCGGCCACCCGCAGGCGGTGCGCCAGATAATATTCGATATCGTCGCGCTTGAGCGGCCCCAGGTGGTAGTGAAAGGTGATGCGCTGGGCCAGCTGGCGGATCGCATTGTCCTGCAAGCGCACATTGAGTTCGGGCTGGCCGAACAGGATGATTTGCAGCAGCTTGCGCTTTTCCGTTTCCAGGTTCGACAGCAGGCGCAGCGCCTCCAGGCTTTCGACCGGAATCGCCTGCGCTTCGTCGAGCAGCAGCAGCACTTGCTGGTCCTGCTGGGCCAGCTCGATCAGGCGCACCGTGATCGATTTTAATAGCTGGTGCTGATCGACGTCGCGCTCGAGCGCGATTTCCAGCTCGTCGGCCAGCGCCAGCATCAGCGTGCGCGGCTCCAGCAAGGGGTTGGGAATGTACGCCGTGACAAAGCCGGGGCCGATGGTGGCAATGAATTTGCGGCACAGCAGGGTCTTGCCGGTGCCCACTTCGCCGGTGATCTTGATGAAGCCTTCGCCGCTCCTGGCCGCCACCAGCAAGGTATTCAACGCCTCCTGCGCATGCGGGCAGGTGAAGAAATAGCTGGTGTCCGGCGTGATGTTGAACGGCGCTTCGCGCAAACCGAAGTGTTTGGCGTACATGGTTACGGACGTCCCCCGCGACGGTGCGGATCGAGATCCTTGATGCGGCGGCTGCTGTCGAGCAGATCCTGGTTCCAGTCCGAGATCGATTCGATCACAGTCGGCTTGATCAGCACCACCAGCTCGCGCTTCTGCACCACTTCGCCGGTCGAACGGAACAGCGCACCCACCACCGGCAAGCCGCCGATGCCCGGCACGCCGGAGCGGTCCGAAGTCGTGGCCTGGCGCATCAAGCCGCCAATCGCCACCACCTGGCCATTCTGGCCGCGCACGATGCTGTCCATCTCGGACGTGGAAGACGACGCCAGCGGCAGCGACAGGCTGCCCAGCGCCACGCCGAGGTTGACCGCCTTGTTGACAGTGGATACCTGGCTCACCGACGGGTGCACGTGCAGGATGATGTTGCCCTGGTCGTCGATCTGCGGCGTCACGTCCAGCACCACGCCGGAGAAGAACGGTTGCAGCGTGACGCTCGGCGTGGTCACGCCGGTGCCGTTGGCATTGTTGTTGGTGGTGGTGCTGACGCCGGTAACGAAGAATTCGTCGGTACCGATCTTGAGCAGCGCTTTCTGATTGTTGAGGGTGGCGATGCGCGGGCTCGACAACACGTGCACGGTGCCCTGCCCTTCGAGGAAGGAAATCAGCGCGGCAAAATTGCTGGTCTGGAAGGCCAGGCCGAACAGCGAACCCATGGCGTCGCCGGCGGCACCGATCGCCGCACCGGGGTTGGCGATAATACTGCCGTTATTGACCGTCACTCCCGCATTGTTGGCGCCCAGCGGTGCCAACGCGGTGCCCGGCTGCACCAGGCCGGCGGAAATGCGGCTGTTGGAGCTGAGCTTGCCGAACGCCGACCAGTTGATGCCGCTCTGGAAATTGCTGTTCAATTCCACTTCGAGGATCTTCGCTTCCAGGATCACCTGGCGGTCCACCGATATCTGGGTGGCGCGCAGGTATTCATCGACGTTGCGCAACGCGTCCGGCATGGCGCGGATCACGATCACGCCCGATTGCGGGCTGATCGTCACGCTGCGGCCGTCGGTGCCGCTGTCGACGATGGCGTCGAGCGCGGTTTTCAGTTCCACCCAGAAGTCGCTGGCCGACGTGGTCTGCACGCTGGCAGCGTCGCGCTGCGATTGCGATCGGCCGCCGCCGCTGTTGTCACCGTTATTGCCGTTGTTGTTACCGTTATTGCCGGAATTGTCGTTGTTGCCGTTGCCGTTGCCATTGTTGTTGCTGCCACTGCTGCTGGTGCCGGCATTGGCCACCGACGTCGACGACACGCGCAAGCTCGACACGCCCTTGCGGGTAGCGGTCAGGTAGTTCACCTTGAACATCTTGGTCTGCATGGTGAGCGGACGGATGTAGATGCGGGTGCCGTCGATCTTGTAATCGTAGCCGTACAGTTCGCGGATCGCCTCCAGCGCTTCGAACAGGGTCACGTCCTTGAGATTGGCCGTGATATTGCCGGTCACCTCGGGGTTGATCAGCATGTTGTAGCGGGTGCCGGCCACGATGGAATTGTAGAACTGCTGGACCGGCACATTGTTGAACGACACATTGAAGCGCTCTTCCAGCACCGCACGCGCTTTGGGCAACTGCTCGGTCAATTGCGCCACCGGCGGCAGCAAGGCGCTGGCCACGGCCTCGGCCTGGCTGGCGGCCGGCGGCTTGGCGTTGAGCGCGGTATCGACCTCGGCGCCGATCTGGTTGTAGGTGTCGCGCTTGGGCGCCGTTTGGCAGCCGCTCAAGATCAGCGTAGTCAGGACGGCGATGGACAGGTGCTTTTGCATAATCGGTTCAATTCTCTGGTGCGGTATTGGAGGCGCGTTGACGCCGGACCGTGCCGCTGGCGGCGCTGGCATCGGGATACAGTTTCAGGACCTGGCGTACGCGTCCGCGTTGCAGCACGACCTGGTCCTTGCCAACCTGGACCAGGGTTGCGCCGTTGATCTTGTCGCCCACGCGCAGCGCCTGGCCGTCGATCACGGCCACCTGGCGGCCATGGTTGCCATTCAGCACAGACTGCAGTTGCGGGCCGCTGTGCACTGGCGCGGCCTGCGCGCCAGCGGCCAGTTGCGCCTCGGGCGGTGGCCGGGTGGGGTCGGCCAGTTGCGCCCGAGCCAGGCCCGGCGCCAGGGCCAGGGCCAGGGCAAGTGGCAGTGCACGAGCCAGTGCCGATGCGGGTGCCGACGCCAGTGTCGGTGCCTGCGCCAGCGCCAGTGCCGATGCGGGTGCCAGCGCCGGTGTCGTTGCCTGCGCCGATGCATGGGCCGTTGCCGTTGCGCGAGTGCGCTCCCACGTCGGCATCTGCGCCGCTGCCCGCGCCAGCCACGCGCCAGTTGCGCCGGGGACGGCGGCCCCGCTCATAGTTTCATCCATTTTTCATCCAGGCTCAAGGTGTAGAGCGTGAGGGTCAGGCGCGCCTCGGGATACTGCTGGGCGTCGAGCCGCGCGCCGCCCCAGAACAGTTGCACGGGCAACGCTTCCAGCGCCTGCATGTAGTTGATCATCTCCAGGTAACTGCCCTGCACCACGATTTCCACGCCGTGCCGGTACAGCAGCTCGGGCGCCTTGACCTCGGCGCCGGCGACACTGCCGTGGCCCGGTTGCGCTACTGGCGGCGGCGCGGCTGCCGGTGCGCTGGTCGGCGCAGTTGTTGGCGCAGCAGTCAACGCACCTGCTGGCGTGGCAGGAGGCGGCGTCTTTTGCAAGGCCGACTGTTGCAGGGCCGGTTCCAGCGCTGCCGCCGGGTCCGGCGCCTGGAATTCGGCAGGCGCGGCAGGCGCGGCCGATCCGGCTGCTTCGTTCATGCCGGTGACCGGCAAGGTCCGCAGCGCCAACAGTTTCAACTTGCCGCCTTGCAGCAGGTGTTCGAGCAGCGGCGCGATTTTCTCCGGCGCCACCAGGCCTTTTTGCACGGCCACGAGCCTGGCGCCGATGCTGTCGATTTCGGCGCGGGCCTGCTGTAACTGCGCGCGCGCCTCGGCATCGGGATCGAGCACGAAGCCCTGGGCGCGGGCGGCGATTTCCGTGTCGATGCCGCTCACCTGGTTTTGCTGCTGCTGGATTTGCGCCAGCAGCGCGGCCTGCCTGGCCAGCAGCGGTTCGACCGCCAGGGTGTAAAGCAGAAACAGGATCAGGCCGGTCGCGGCAACGAACACCAGCGCCCGCTCGCGCAAGGTCATCGCGTCAAGCTTGGCACTGAGCTTGTTCCAGGTGTTTTTCAATTGTTTCATTTGGCCTGCACTCCCGTCGATTGCAGGCTGAACTGAACGTACGGCGCCGCCGTGATGCTGGTTGCCGGTTGCGCACTCACCGGTTGCCCTGCCGTGCTGGAAGTTGGCGATATCACAGGCGCGGCTGCCACGTCGGGCCGGCCGATGTCGAGGCTGGCAAAGGTTTTACCCTGCATCACCGGCTCGGTTTTCAGGCGGCCGATATATTGCGGGATCAGCGTCGGTTGCAGGGCGCGGCCCTGCAAACCGATCCCGGTGCCGGCGCCGGTGATGGTAACGCCGGTCAGCCACAAGCCGGTGACGTTCTGGCGCGCGAAGGCACGGAAGTAAGCGGCGTAGCCGGCGCTGTTGCCCAGCGTGCCCTGCTTGATGAACTCTTCCACCCGGCGCAGCGCCGCCAGTTCGGCCTGGGCCTGGGCGAGGCCGGTGGCCAGCGCAGCGCTTTTCTGGCGCGGCGCGAACTGCCGGTTGGCATCCTGCAAGCGCCGCTCGCGCTCGGCCAGCAAGGTCTTGCCGCTGGCGGCGCGCTGCTCCAGTTGCGCGACATTGTGGCTGGCGTACCAGGTCATCAGCAGCGTGCCGAGCACGATGGCGCCCAGCGCCTCGGCCATCGGCACTGCCGTAAAAATCTTCTTCTGCTTGAGGAAGATCGGGTTGAACAGGTTAATCTGCTGGCTCACAGCACCACCTCCTCGTGCCGCAAGGCCGCGCCCAGGGTCAGGAAGAAGCGCTGCTGTTGTTCCACCTCGCGCAAGGCTGGCACCTGGCTCAGATCGAACACGTCCTCCAGGCCCATGGCCTCGACCGGCGTGTACAGGTTGGCGGCCAGGTATTCGTGCAGGCCGGGCGCGCCAGTGGGCGCAAGCAGCAGCTTTTTGACGTTCACATAATTGAACTGGCGGTCGAAGTGGTCGAGCGAGCGCTGCAGTTCCAGGGTGATCTTGTCGAAGCAGACTTGCTGCTTGTCGGTATCGGGTTCCAGCAGCTGGGCGATGGTGACGTCGATGCGGCGCGACAGGTACAGCTCGCCCTTGAAGGTAATGGTCAGCAAGCCGCCGTCACCGTCGAAAGACAACATGGCCAGGCCGCGGCCATCGACTTCCAGCAGCGCCGAGATATTGCGCTGCGCCAGGTCGGGAATATCGATCACCGTCAGCGCCAGCTGGGCTTCGGCAAACAACGCCTGGCGCGCCTGGATCACCGTGTTGCGCGCGGCCACCGCGAACATCGAATGGCCGCGCGACATGCCGTTGGGATCGACCGGGATGTCGAGCACGTCGATGGTGGCGTCATCGACGTGAAAGTCGAGCATGTCCTTCAGGCGCCAGCGCACGGCGGTTTTCAGTTCGTCCTGCGGCACGTTGGGCGCTTCCACCGTCAGCAGCTGGTATTCGCCGCCGCCGAGCATGGTGCCGAGCTGGTAGCTGGCCAGCTTGAGGTCTTTCGCCGCGCGTTCGAGCGCGGCCAGCGCACGGCTGTCGGCGGCAGCATGGAAAGCGGACAGTTCCACCACGGCCTTGCCGTCGCGCACGCGCTGGACGCGGGCGGCGCACAGGCCGTCACGCAAAAAGGAGACGGTAATCCAGCCTTCCTTCTTTTTAGTTCTTGTGAAAAATCCCATGCGCGTGCTTCTCTGTGGTTATGTCATTGATTATATTCAACTTACGGCAGACTTTTACAATATTTGACATTCATGCCGTAAAAATACACATTTTTCCGTACAGCTTGTTTCTTTCACGCTGCGCGGCGATCACTCCGGCCTACAGTTGCGCCCTCACCACGCGCTGGATGTAGTCGGGGCTGGCCGTCGGCGCGGGGCAGGCAGCGCCAGGCGCGGCGTTGCACGCGGTCGAGGTAATGGTGATGCGGCCGGCAGTCGGATCGGCGCCGCCGCCCGCCGCGCCAAAGCCGGCCGAAGGGCCTTCGCAGCGCACGGTGACGGTAAAGCCCGAGAGCGTGGTATTGGCAGGCAGCGCGAAGGTGCTCACTTGCGCGCAGTTGAAGCTGCGGTCTTGCAGCCGCCTGAACAGCGCCCACTCCATGCCTGCCCGCGCCGCCTGGTAGGCGCGCGCCCCCAGCTCGTCCTGGGTGCGCGTGACTTGCTGCGTGCCGGTCAGCGACACCACCGCCACGGCCAGGCCGGCCAGCACCACCAGCAGGAAGATCGCGGTCACAACTGCCACGCCGGATGCCTTGCGCGGCATGGGCCGGTGGGCCAGTCGTTGCATCGAGTGCAGGGTCATGGCGTATTGTCCACGTGGATTTGATGGACCAAGGTCACCGTTTCCAGGCCGCCTTCCGGCTTGATCCGGCCCAGCGTAAGTGTCAGCCCCACCAGCGCCGATTGCCGATGGGCGTTGCTATCGATGGTGACATCGCAGGCCACGACATTGTTGGCCAGCAGCACGCCGGCAGCAGCGTCCGGCGCCGATGGGGTCGTGCTGAACGTGGCCGCGACCGAACGCGTCAGCGTGCCGGTGCCGCTGGCGTTGCCGGCGCAGCGAAAAATCACCGGCTTGCCCACCACCTGGAACCGCTGGTCCGGCGACATATTGGCCGGGCGCGGCGTGGCCGCGTTGGCCGGCACCGCAAACGGATTGGCCACTGTGGACACCGTGCTGCCGGCGGGCAGATCGGCCGCTGCCAGGCTGCTGAAGCTGATGTTCAGGATGGTCTGCGCGCCTGCCGTCACGGTTGGCAGGCCGGTGATGCGCGCCAGGTTGGTCCCGGCATAGGCATCGGCATCCTGGAAGCCCGCGCCCAGGTTGTAAATGGCCAGGTAATCCTGGCGCGCCGGCGGCAACTGGATCGGCGGCACGCTGCCCACCACGCTGAAGGTATTGGCGGTGAGGCTGGTAAAGCTGAGCGGCGTGCCGTTCACCGTGCTGTCTTCCACCGACAGGTAGCGGCCGCCGCCGAAGGTGGGGATGAATTCCAGGGTCAACACGCCGCCGTTCTGCACACTGGCCGGCGTCAGGCGGGCGCTGTTGGGCAGGGATGCGCGGATCTCGCGCGCCATGCGGCGCAAGGCCAGGTCGGCAACGTCGGTCATCTCGGCGCGGCCGGCGCTGTCGAGGTAACTGGTGACAGGCCGTCGAATGAACAGCACCAGGGTGCCGGCGATGATGGCGGTGAGCACGATCGCCACGATCATTTCCACCAGCGTGAAACCGCGCTGGGGGTGTCTGAAAACCAGGTGGGGCATGGTGTTCGGCGTCATCGCGGCACCAGGTTCGGCGCGTAGCGCGTGCGGTAGCCGTCGAGGCGCACGAAGTCGTTGGCGCCGGTACCGTAGGTGGTGATGATGGTGATCTGCAGCGCGTTCAGTGCGGCGGCGCTGGACGCGATGGTCGCACCGGCAGGCCCCAGCGCACCGACAAAGTTGAGCGTGACAGTGGAGCGGATGGGCGCCAGCGAGGACCTGCCCATGGTGTTGCCGCTGCTGTCCACCCCGAGCGGGCGGCCGCTGATATCGACGTCCACACCATCGGCGTTGGCAAAGGTGGCCTGCGGCGTGCCGGCCACCGTGGCATAATCCGCGACGTTGCCATACGGGCGCGTGGCGCCGGCCGCGCGCGCACCGATTTGTACCGGGAAGGTGCAGGCAGCCTGGTTGGCAACGGTGTCGGCGTTCGGATCGGCGCGGGTGCAAAAGCTGAAGCCCGCCAGTTGCACTTCTTCCATCAAGGCTTCGGCGATCATCAGCGCCTGCTTGCGGCGCAACGGTTCGGCACTCTGGCTATTGCTGAGGTTGATCACGCCGATGATGCCGGCCGCCGCCACGCCCATGATCATCATGAAGACGATCAGTTCGATGATGGTGACGCCGCGTGCACGCCTGGAAAACCGCCTAGAAAACATAACCGGTTTCCGCCTCGATATTGAGCGTGGCGCGCTGGTTGCCGCTGTCGACGTTGAGCGTCAGCCGGGCAAAGCTGGAGGCGCCGCCGACGGTGTCGTTGCGGTTGAACGGCCGTCCGGCCGAATCGAAAAAGAAAAATCCGCTGTCAGCCATTTCATTGCGCGCAGCGGTGCTGGCAACGGCCACCGATGGCGGACGGCCGAGGCAGGCCCAGTTGGCGATGTAAAGATTGTCGGGAGCGATGCAGAAAGCGCGCGTGGCGGTGGTGCCATTATTGGCGCCACCGGGCGCCTGGGCCAGGTCGGCGGCCGTATTGCAGACCGTGCGCGCACCCGAAGTCGCATTGACAGCGAGATCGAAGCAGACCGCGAAACCGGCGGGCGTGGAACGCACGAACACCGGGCGGTTTTGCGCGATGGCGAGCTTCTGGGCGTAGCGGATCAATGCCTTGGCCTGATCCGCATACGCCCTGGCCTCGAAGACCTCGCGGTCGAAAAACCGGCTGCCGGCCACTGCGCCCAGGATGCCGATCAGGACCATCACCATGATCAGTTCGACCATGGTGAAGCCGGCGCGGTCAGGGCGCGTGCCCGCCGGAGGCATGAACATCGACTGCCCTCGCCTGCCGGATTGCGATCAGCGGCAGTTGGCGGCGGTTGGAGCGCCCGACACCGTTGGCGCGATGTTGACACCGGTAGATTGCGCGTAAGTCACGAAGCAATTCACCGCAGTTGCTGTACCGGCGATGCCACGTGGAACAATTGCGAAACCGTTGGCGGGAATCGCCGGGGTGGTCGCGGTAGCATTGGTGGCCGCAGCGGCCCCGGGGATGAGGGTGTAATCATCGGCAACCAGACCCGAGGCATCGAACAGGCTCTGGCCGGCCAGAGCATAGCCATTGGCATCCATCTGTACCACGGTGCCCTCGAACGTGGGATTGACAGGATTGACCAGCCACGCACCATGCGCGGTAGCAGCGGTAGAAGCCAGCGCACCACGTACCGCGTTGAGCGACGCCACGCGCGCATCACCGCTCAGGTTCGTAAACCGTGGCAACGCCACCGCAGCCAGAATACCGAGGATCACGATCACCACGATCAGTTCAATCAGGGTAAAACCCGATTGAGCGCCACGGGCGCGGGTGACAGACATCGCTTGCTTGTTCATTAAACTTCTCCAAATCGGACATTGAATGAGGAAAGGCGACGCGCGCTGGCGTCAGGCTTTCACTTGCTCGATGTCGATACCGACCACCGGGCCGGCGCCCGTTCCCACAGCACCAGAGGTGTTGAGCAAGTGCAATAATTTTACCTTGAATTTCAAGCGCATAGTCTTTGGACCAGAAAAAGTTTCTGAATTATTTAACAAATACACGACGCTTTTGTCGCTGCGGTCGAAGCACCAGTTACCGGCGCCAATCTGCGCGTCCGAGGGCGAATAGTATTCTCCTGCATAATTGACAGGCTTGCTCTTTAACCAAGTGAATGGATTTTCTTCGGCCAACATCGTTAAATCTAAACTGCCGCCCGGCAACTTGGCTTGCTCCAACCGAATTTGCAGCGTGGATCTCAGGTTGGCAACAGTTGTTTGCAAAGAAACACGCTCGGCCTGCACCTGGTAATACGCCATGCGGTCGAGCAGCACCGCTGCCAGCACGCCCACGACGACGACCACTACCGCGAATTCCAGCAGCGTGTAACCGCGTTGTTTTGGCGTCACAAATATTGTCATCGGGTTCATGGTGGCGCGCCTAGTGCGGCAGCGCCGCCTTGCCCAGGTCCCAGATCGGCAGGAAAATACCGAGCGCCAGGATCAGCACCATGATGCCGAGGAACACGATCATGATCGGTTCGATCTGCGCTGACAGGGTCTTGAGCTCGTAATCGACTTCGCGCTCGTACATTTGCGCCACCTCGTCCATCAGGTCGTCGATGGCGCCGCTCTCCTCGCCCACCGCGATCATTTGCAGCACCACCGGCGTAAATACAGCGGCAGCGGCAGCCGTGCGCAGGATGCTGTCGCCGCGTTCCACGCCGTCGCGCATCTGCTCCACGCGCGCCGACAGGTAGGCGTTCTCGACTGTCTGCGACACCACCGTCAGCGCCTGGACGATGGGCACGCCGCTGCGCGAGGACAGCGCAAAGCTGCGCGCAAAGCGCGCCAGCGTGGCCTTGAGGATGATCTTGCCGGCCACCGGGATGGTCAGCTTGAACTTGTCCCAGCGATAGCGCCCCGCGGTCGTGCGCACCCAGCTGCGGAAGCCGAAGATGCTGACCGCCGCCAGCGCCGCCAGCAGCGGCCAGTAGCGCACGGTGAAGTTGGAGAAGCCGATCAAAACGCGCGTCATCAGCGGCAATTCGGCATGCATGCTGGCAAACACGCCCGCGAACGCCGGAATCACGAACATATTGACCACCACCATGGCAGCGATCATCGCAAGCACCACGAAACTCGGATAGCGCAGCGCGGTTTTGACGCGGTCGCGCATGTCGCGGTCGAATTCCAGGTGGTCGAACAGGCGCAGGAACACTTCTTCCAGGCGGCCGGTCATCTCGCCCACCCGCACCATCGACAGGTAGAACGGCGTAAACACGTCCGGGTGGCGGCGCATGGCAGCCGACAGTTCGCGGCCCGAATCGAGCGACTCGCGCAAATCCTTGATCACCTTGCCGAACGATTTGCTGACCGCCGACTCCTGCAAACCGGCCAGACCGCGCATGATGGGCACGCCGGACTTGAGTAGCGTGTACAGCTGGCGGCTGAACAGTTGCACGTCCATCGACGTCACCTTCTTTTCCAGCAGCTTGGCCCACCAGCCCTCGCCATCGTCGGTCACGCGCTTCTGGGTGACGGTGATCTCGATCGGCGTCAGGCCGGTGTTGAACAGCTGGTCGGCCACGGCGCCGCTGTCGGCCGCTTCCAGCACACCTTGCATCAGTTCGCCACGCGCGTTGCGGGCCTTGTAGGCGAAATACGGCACGTCATTCCTCGATCTGGTTGCTGATGCGCATCGCTTCCGCGATGGTGGTGCGGCCCTGCACCACCAGTTGCACGGCGTGGCGGCGCAGGGTTTCGCCAGCCATTTGCTGCTTCGCCACTTTCAGGAAGTGCGACGGATTCGGATCGTTGGCGGCATCGACCACGGCGCGTGTCATTTCCAGCAATTCATAGACGCCGGTACGGCCGCGATACCCCATGCCGTTGCAATGCGAACAGCCCTTGCCGTGGAAGTAGCGCGCCATGTCCACCTTGTCATTCAGTTCCAGGCTCAGCCATTCGCGCTCGGACGGCGTCGGTTCGTACGGGGTGGTGCAGCTTTCGCAAATGGTGCGCACCAGGCGCTGGGCCAGCACCGCCTGCAGCGAGCTGCCCACCATGTAGCGCGGCACGCCCATGTCCATCAGGCGCAGCGGCGTGCTGACGGCGTCGTTGGTGTGCAAGGTGGACAGCACCAGGTGGCCGGTCATGGCGGCGCGCAGGCCGATTTGCGCGGTTTCCTGGTCGCGCATCTCGCCGACGAGCACGATGTCGGGATCCTGCCGCAGCGCCGAGCGCAGCACGCGGGCAAAGTCGAGCTCGATCTTTTCGTTGACCTGCACCTGGTTGATGCCGGATAAGCGGTATTCGACCGGGTCTTCCACCGTGATCAGCTTTTTCTCGACCGAGTTCAGTTCGGCCAGCGCGCAATACAGGGTCGTGGTCTTGCCGCTGCCGGTGGGCCCGGTCACCAGCACCAGGCCATTGGGGCGCTGGACGATGGCGCGGAATTTCTCCACCAGCGCGCGCGGCATGCCGATGGCGTCGAGCCGCAACTGGGTGCCGCCCTGGTTCAGCAAACGCATCACCACCGATTCGCCGTACTGGGTGGGCATGGTCGAAATCCGCACGTCGATGCGCTGGTTGCGCACGCGCACGGCAAAGCGGCCGTCCTGCGGCAAGCGCTTTTCGGAAATATCGAGCTCCGACATCAGCTTCAGGCGCAGCGCCAGCGACGGTGCGATCTTGATATCGGTTTCGGTTTGCAGGTGCAGCACGCCGTCGATGCGGAAGCGGATTTGCAGCCGCCCCTCTTGCGGCTCGATGTGGATGTCGGACGCGCGCACCTGGGCGGCATCGTCGAACACCGACTGCAGCAGCTTGACGATCGGTGCCTCTTCCAGGTTCGGGTTGGCGGCCAGCGCGCCGAAGTCCACCGAGATGTCGCCCAGATCCTGCTCGAGCTCGCGCGCCAGGTCGGAGATGTCCTCGGTGCGGCGGTAGATGCGGTCGATTACGCCCAGCACCTCGGTCTCGTTGACCACCGCCAGCTCGATCGGCTGCTTGACGATGCGGGCGATCTCGTCGTACGCGAACAGGTCGGTCGGATCGGAGATACCGACCAGCAGCGTTCCCTGGCGGTCTTCCAGTACCAGTGCGCGGAAGCGGCGCGCCTGGGTCTCGGGCAGGCGCCGCACGATCTCGGGATTGACGTTGAAGAATTTCAGGTTCAGGTAAGGAATGTTGAGCTGGCGCGCCAGCGCATTGGCAATCTGTTCCTCGGTCACATAGCCGTTCTCGACGAACACCCGGCCCAGCTTGCGGCCACTGCGCTTTTGCTCGGTCAGCGCCAGTCCCAGTTGCTCTTCAGACAGCAGCTTTTGCTGTACCAGGATTTCCCCCAGCCTGACTTTTTCCGGCCTTGCCATACCTGCTCCTTGTGAGATTCGCGCGGGCATCAAGAAATACCCTAAGACAACTTGCCAGACATTCTAGACGAGAATGTGACATTTGCGATGAAGAAAGACGAAACGATGTCGCATTCCGCGCACGGATACGCTACAGTGTTACCTTGTTTCCCACCGGCTATTCTCCCCCTGCATCAATGACTGAAACTGCCCTGTGCTTCCAGCAAGTTGTCAAACGCTATGGCCAGGCCTGCGTGCTGCAAGGAGTCGATCTGGCGGTGCGGGCGGGCGAATGTTTCGGCCTGGTGGGCGTGAATGGCGCCGGCAAGACCAGCCTGATCAAGTGCCTGCTCGATTTCTGCGCGCTCGACGGTGGCGAGATCGCCATTTTCGGCCAGCCGCACGGCCGCCCGGCCAGCCGCGCGCCGCTGGGCTTCCTGCCCGAGCGCCTGACACCGCCTTACTACCTGACCGGCGCCGACTTCATCAAGTACCTTATGACCTTGCAGGGGTTGAAGGTCGATGCAACGGCGGTGACCACCATGCTGGCCGCACTCGACCTCGACCCGGCCGCGTTGAAAAAAACCGTGCGCCATTATTCGAAAGGCATGACCCAAAAGCTGGGCCTGGCCGCCTGCCTGCTGTCCAATAAACGCCTGTACGTACTGGACGAGCCGATGAGCGGCCTCGATCCAAAGGCGCGCGCGCTGTTGAAACAGCAATTGCGGGCCTTGCAGCAGCGCGGCAGCACGGTGTTTTTCACGTCGCACGCGCTGGCCGACGTCGATGAACTGTGCGACCGCATGGCCATCCTGCACGACGGCGCGATCCGGTTTACCGGCACGCCGGCCGAGTGCCGCGCGCACCATGGCGCCGAGACCCTGGAGCAAGCCTTTCTGGCCTGCATCGCATGATGGCGACCACGGCAATGTACCAGGACCACTTCGGGCTGCGCGAGACACCATTCGGCATCACGCCCAACCCGGCGTTTTTTTACGCCGGCAACACGCGCGGCGATATCCTCGAGGCGCTGCTGTACGCGGTGTGCCACGGCGAAGGCATCGTCAAGGTTACCGGCGAAGTCGGCACCGGCAAGACCATGTTGTGCCGCATGCTGGAAAGCCGCCTGCCCGACCATATCGAGGTGATCTACCTGGTCAACCCGAATCTGAGCGCGGTCGAAGTGCAGTATGCGATTGCGGCCGAGCTGGGCCTGGCCACGCGCGGCTACCGGGTCGATGAAATCCAGCGCGCCGTGCAGACGCACCTGATCGGCCTGCATGGCCAGGGCCGCAACGTGGTGCTGCTGGTGGAAGAGGCGCAGGCCATGCCGCTCGACACGCTGGAAGCGATCCGCCTGCTGACCAACCTGGAGACGGCCAGCAGCAAGCTGCTGCAAATCGTGCTGTTCGGGCAGCCCGAGCTGGACCGCCACCTGGACTTGCCGTCGATGCGGCAACTGAAGGAGCGCATCACCCACAGCTTCGAGGTGCCGGCCATGGCGCAGTCGCTGGTGGCGGAATTCCTGGCGTTCCGGCTGGCCGCGGCCGGCCACGACGGCGCACCCGTGTTCAGCAGCGATGCGGTGCGGCTGATCGGCGACGCCTCGGAAGGTATCGTCCGGCGTATCAATATTTTGGCGGACAAGGCGCTGCTGGCAGCGTTTGCCGACGATGCGGCAACGGTGGAAGCGCGGCATGCCCGGCTGGCGATTGCCGAGTCGCCGTTCCGGTCGTACCGGGCGCTTCAGCCTTGGCACCGGACACGGTTTGCAGGCTTGCAACCACGCACTGTTGTAACGGCGTGTTTGCTGAGCCTGCTATTTGTTGCAATCTGTTGGAGCGTCCTTGCGACGGCTTCCGAATTGTAAGATCATGGTCGTTAAAATTGCAAATTTACAATATCCTGCAGTGTCACCGGGCCGGAAAGACTCAATGAAAAAACTAGCCTGTTCGCTTGTACCGCTGTTCCTGCTGGGGTGCGCCACCCGCGCATTGCCGCCCTCGTCCACCCATATTTCGGAAGCGCCGCGCGCAGCCGGGGCGATTCCCGAGCCGGTGCGCCAGAGCGCCATGCTGCCGCCACCGAAGCCGACGGCCAAGGTGGAAACCTATAGCGTGACCGTGCACAAGGTGCCGGTGCAGTCGCTGCTGTTCGCGCTGGCGCGCGATGCCGGCCTCAACGTCGATGTCCACCCGGGCGTGGAAGGCAGCGTCACCCTGAACGCGCTCGACCAGACCCTGCCGCAGTTGCTGTCGCGCATACAGCGCCAGGTGGACATGCGCTACGAGATCAACGGCACCACCCTGACCGTATTGCCGGACACGCCAGAGTGGCGCAACTACAAGGTGGACTACGTCAATATCGCGCGCAGCACCAACAGCAGCGTCAATATCGCCACCCAGATTTCCACCACCGGTGGCGGCGGCAGCGCGTCCAACCCGGTGGGCGCCACCACCGGTACTGGCCAGGGTGGTAGCACGGGCGGCAGTTCGTTCGGCGGCAACAGTTCGACGAATAACCCGAGCAATAACTCGACCACCGTGGTCAACAATCGCTCGGACAATAATTTCTGGTACAGCCTGGAAAAAAATATCCGTGACATGCTGCGCCCGACCACCATCAACGACAAGCTGGTCGATCCGCTGGCGGCGCCCGCCCCCAGCCAGACCAGCCAGCAGCAAGGAGCGCAGGGCAGCAATAGCCAGCAAAACCAGCAAGGTGCGCCGTCACCGTTCGATGGCGGCGCCTTCGGCGGCAACCGCAACGCCACCACCAACTCGGTCGTGGTCAATGCCGAGGGCGGCCTGATCGCCGTGCGCGCCACCAATCGCCAGCACGAGAAGATCCGCGAGTTCCTCGACATCGTGCTCGGCTCGGCCAAACGCCAGGTGCTGATCGAAGCGACCGTGCTCGAAGTCAAACTGAGCAACAACTACCAGCAGGGCATCAACTGGTCGACCATCTCCGGCGGCGGCGTCAGGTTTACCCAGCAGGCGGTGGGCCAGACCGGTTTGCCAAGCGGCGTCAATCCCGGCACCAGCCCCGGCGCCTTCCTGCTCAATTACTCGGCGACAGGCAAGCTGGGCAACCTGACGGCGGCGATCCAGTTGCTGGAATCGTTCGGCAAGGTCAAAGTGCTGTCAAGCCCGAAAATCAGCGTGATGAACAACCAGACCGCGCTGCTCAAGGTAGTCGATAACAACGTGTTCTTCTCGATCAAGGTGACGCCGGCCGTGCTGGGCACCAACGGCAACCCGATTTCGCAGGCGGTGTACGAATCGAAGCTCGAGACCGTGCCGGTCGGCTTCGTCATGAGCGTAACGCCGCAGATCGCCGACAACGATGAAGTGACCATCAACGTCCGTCCCACGATTACCCGCATCGTCGGCTACGTCAACGACCCCAACCCGGCGCTGGCCGATGCCAAGGTGGTCAGCCGGGTGCCGGTGATCCAGGCGCGCGAACTGGAATCGCTGATGAAAGTGCCGAGCGGCCAGATCGCCGTGATGGGCGGCCTGATGCAGGACAGCGTGGACAACCTCAAGGATGGCATCCCGCTGCTCTCGAGCGTACCCGTGATCGGCGACCTGTTCTCGTACCGTAATGAAACCAGCACCAAGACCGAGCTGGTGATCTTCATGCGGCCGGTGGTGATCAAGGACGCCAGCGTCAACGGCGACTACAAGAATTACCGCGACCTGCTGCCGGGCGAGCCCGACAACGAACCGTACCCGGTACCGTCCACCTACCCTGTCCCTACCGCCAAGGCCAACGGATCATGAGCTTGTTAATGCAAGCGCTCAAGAAAGCCGAGCGCGCCAAACAGAATGCCGCCGGCGACACCGAGGTGGACCGGCCGTCGCGCGAGTTCGACGATATCCTGGCGTTGACGCCGGAACCTGCGCCCGCGCCTGATGGTGGCGGTGCTCGTGCCGGTGCTGGCCTTGCTGGTGCTGGCGCCGGTTCCGGTGACGGCGGTGATGGAGCCAGCCGTATTGTTGCTGGCGGTGCCGGTACTGCGGCGGCCGCCCCAACAACCGCGACTGCCGCAATGACCGGGGCGGCAGCGGCCAAGCGGGAGCTGAGCCTGGACTTCGAGCCATCGTTCAGCCTGGAGCCGACCTCACCGACCATCGCTGCCGCCGCCAGTTCCACCGCTCGCCCGATGCCGGACCCGGTGCCGCCAAACGCACCGCAGCAGGAATCCGGGCTGTCCTTCGATCTTGCGCCCGATCCGGCCGCGCCGCGCGCGCGCGGGGCATCGGCAGCGGCCGATGCCAGCGCCGGTAACGCAGGCGGTGGCGCCAGCGGCAGCCCCGCTTCATTTGGCGCCGACGCCGCAGGATTCGATGGCGCAGGCCTGTTGGCAACCGACACTTCGTTCGGTTCGGGCGCCGGCCCTGTTTCCGGCTACTCGACCGACTTTGCTGCCCCGTCCAGTTCTGCCGCCGGCCCGGGTTCCGGCTATGCAGCCGACTTTGCTACCCCGCACGGTAACGGTCCCGGTTCCGGTCCTGGTTCCGCCTTCGGATCGTCAGCCGCGTCCGGCTCGGCAACTGCCGGCACTGCGCGCAGCGCGCCATCTGCCAACGTCGATCCGATCACCGGCGAGCCGGCCCACTCCGCTGCATCGGCAACCGCCGCAGCCACTGCCGCCAGCGCAGCGGCACAAGCCAAGCCACGCGCTACGCCGCGTACCGGTGGCGCAAATGGCAACGGCAGCAGCAACGGCAACCACGCCACACCACGCGCCCGCGCCCGCGCGGCAGCCGCCGGCAATGCCGAGCCGCCGGGCATGGACCCGGAACGGCTGCGCCTGATCGGGCTGCTCTCGGTCCTGGCGCTGATCATTCTCGGCTTCGGCTATTACTACTGGCAAGCCGTGATGGCGCCGGGCGCCGGTTCGCGCCTGCCGCCGGTGGCGATGCCGCCTCCGGGTGCAACTGGCGCCACCGGCGCGGTGCAGATCGTCGGCCCCGCCGGCGCGACCGATCCCGCAGCGCTTGGCAATGGCGTCGATGCGTCGGGCGGCGATCCGTCGGGCGGCGATCCGTCGGTTGCCGGCATGCTGGCGCCCTCCCCCATGAGCGGCATGAGCCGCGCTGCGCGCGACGACCTCGAACGCCGCCTCGAACGCACCGAGCAGGAGTTGGCCGCCACCCAGCAGGCGATCCAGGCGCAAGCGAACATGCCGCGCCAGGAGCGGCTGCCGCCCGTGGCCGCGCCCGACAATACCGACATCCGCGTGGCGCGCACCGTGCAACCGGCGCGGATTGCCCCGGCGCTGGAAAATGCCTACGAGCTGTTGCGCATCGGCGACCTGTCCACCGCCCAGCAACAATATGAAACGGCACTGCGCCAGGACCCGAACAGCCGCGACGCCCTGCTGGGCATGGCTACCGTGGCCGCGCGCCAGAACCAGGGCGCGCAGGCATCGAGCTACTACCTGCGCCTGCTCGAACTCGATCCCAACGATGCCACGGCCGTGGCCGGACTGGTGGGATTGAGCGGCGGCGACGCCGGACAGAACGAGCGGCGCCTGAAAGCCATCCTGACCAGCAATCCCGATGCCGGCCCGGTACTGTTCGCACTCGGCAACCTGTACGCGCAACAAGGCCGCTGGCCCGACGCGCAGCAAACCTATTTCCGCGCCTACACGGCAGCGCCGGACAACGCCGACTATGCCTACAACCTGGCCATCGGCCTCGACCGCCTGAACCAGGGCAAGCTGGCGCTGACCTATTACCAGCGCGCACTGGCGCTGGGGCAGGACAAGCCGGCCGGTTTCGATCGCACCGCGCTGCGCCAGCGCATGCACGAGCTGAGCGGAGCGCACTAGGAGTTCCATGGCAGAACAAGCAAAACTCCCGCTCGGCAAGCTGCTGATCCAGAAAGGCGTGATCAGCGAAGACCAGTTGCGCATCGCGCTGATCGAGCAAAAGCGCAGCAACGAGCCGCTCGGCAAACTCTTGATCACGCTCGGCTTCGTCACCGAAGCCACCGTGCGCATGGCGCTGTCGGAAAACCTCAACCAGCAAAGCGCCGATCTCACCAGCCTGGTGGTGGATGCGATCGCATTGAAACTGATCCCGAAGGAAGTGGCCAAGCGCTACCGCGTGTTTCCGATCGTCTATGAGCGGCAAACGGACAACCTGATCCTGGCCATGTCCGACACCAGCAACATCGTCGCGCTCGACCAGATCAGCGCCATGCTGGTCAAGGGCATCACGATTACGCCGCTGCTGGTCAACGAGTCGGACATTTCACGGGCAATCGACCAGTACTATGGCTTCGAACTGTCGATCGACGGCATCCTGCACGAGATCGAAACCGGCGAAGTCAATTACGCCAGCATGGGTTCCACGTCCGACGAGTACAGCCAGCCGATGGTGCGCCTGATCGACGCGATCCTGGCGGACGCCGTGCAGAACAGCGCATCGGACCTGCACTTCGAACCGGAACAGTCGTTCCTGCGCATCCGTTACCGCATCGACGGCATCCTGCGCCAGATCCGCAGCCTGCACAAGTCGTACTGGCCGGCCATGGCCGTGCGCTTGAAGGTGATGTCGAACATGAATATCGCCGAGACGCGCGCGCCGCAGGACGGCCGCATCTCGATCAAGTTCTCGGGCCGGCAGATCGACTTCCGCGCGTCCGCGCAACCGACCACGCACGGCGAGAATTTCGTGCTGCGCGTGCTCGACCGCCAGAAGGGCATCGTGCCGCTCGATGGGCTCGGCCTTGGCGAAGCCGAACTGAGTTTGTTAAAACTGATGATCGCGCGGCCCGACGGCGTGATCCTGGTGACCGGCCCCACCGGCTCCGGCAAGACCACCACGCTGTATTCGATCCTCAATCACATCAACACCGAGAGCGTCAACATCATGACGCTGGAAGACCCGGTCGAGTACCCGATGAACATGATCCGGCAGACGTCGGTCAACGAATCGGCCAAGATGGGCTTTGCCGAAGGCATCCGCTCGATGATGCGGCAGGATCCGGACATCATCCTGGTGGGCGAAATCCGTGACCAGGAAACCGCGGAGATGGCCTTTGCCGCCGCCATGACCGGCCACCAGGTGTATTCCACGCTGCACACCAACTCGGCGATCGGCGCGATCCCGCGCCTGCTCGATATCGGCGTGCTGCCCGACATCATGTCAGGCAACATCATCGGCATCATCGCCCAGCGCCTGGTGCGCAAACTGTGTCCGCATTGCCGCCAGGCGCACCTGGCCGACGATATCGAGCGCCAGTTGCTGGGACTAGGCGAGGACGCACCGCCGCAAACCCTGTACCGCGCGGTCGGTTGCGACCGCTGTGCGCACCAGGGCTACAAGGGGCGGATTGCCATCATCGAATTATTGAAAATGACGCCGGCGCTCGATGAACTGGTGGCGCGGCGCGTGTCGTCGCGCGAGCTGAAAACGGCAGCAGCGGCCGGCGGCTTCCACAGCCTGATCGACGACGGCGTGCGCCGCGTGCTGGAGGGCGTGACCACGCTCGAGGAAGTGGGCCGCGTGGTCGATCTCACCGAGCGCCTGGGGAGGCTGCACTGATGCCCCAGTATTTTTACCGCGCCATGAATACCGCCGGCCAGATCCAGCCCGGCAATATGGATGCATCCAACGAGCCGGACCTGGAACTGCGCCTGCACCGCATGGGGCTGGACCTGATCGACTGCCGCGTCTCGCGCGCGCGGGTGGTGGCGCTCAAGCGCGTGATCACGCGGCGCGACCTGATCAACTTCTGCTTCCACATGGAGCAGCTGACCGGCGCCGGCGTACCGATCCTGGAAGGCTTGAACGATTTACGTGAAAGCATCGACCATCCCCGCTTTCGCGAGATGATCACGGGCCTGATCGAAAATATCGAAGGCGGCCTGCAGCTGTCGGCCGCCATGGCCGCGTACCCGGAAGTGTTCGACCACACGTTTACCAGCCTGGTGATGGCGGGCGAGCAAAGCGGCAAGCTGACCGAGGTGTTCAAGAATTTGTCGGAAAGCCTGAAGTGGCAGGACGAGCTGGCATCGCAAACGAAAAAAATCGTGATGTACCCGGCGGCGGTGGGCCTGTTCGTTACCGGCGTAACGTTCTTCCTGATGATCTACCTGGTGCCGCAGCTGACCAGCTTTGTCAAAAACATGGGCAACACGCTGCCGCTGCACACCAGGGCGCTGATCTGGGTGTCCGGCATCTTCATCAATTACTGGTACATCATCGTGGCGCTGCCGATCGTGGCGTACGTGGGCCTGCGCGCCTGGCTCGGCCACAGCGAACATGCGCGTTTTGTTGCCGACGGTTTCAAATTGCGGGTGTGGCTGATCGGCCCGGTGCTGCACAAGATCATGCTGGCGCGGTTCGCCACGTTTTTTGCCATGATGTATGCGTCCGGCATTTCCATTCTCGAATGCCTGCGCCTGTCGGAAGGCATCGTCGGCAACCGCGTGGTCGCCAGCGGCCTGCGCCGCGCCGGGCAGCTGATTTCCGAGGGACAGGGCATTACGGCGGCATTCCAGAACACCGGTATTTTTCCGCCGCTGGTGATCCGCATGCTCAAGGTGGGCGAAACCACGGGCGCGCTCGACGGCGCACTGCGCAACGTCGCGTACTTCTACAACCGCGAAGTCAAGGAAATGATCGAGAAAGTGCAATCGATGATAGAGCCGGCCATGACCGTGATCCTGGGCCTGATGGTGGGCTGGATCATGTTGTCCGTCATGGGCCCGATATACGACACGATCAGCAAGATCCAGACCTGAGGCTCCCGTGCTGAACCGACATGTACTCTATCTGAGCAACGACTGCCTGACCGCCTGGCGCTGGCAGCGCGGCCGCCTGCTGGGCGGCGCCAGCTTCACCAACGACAGCAGCGGCATCGACGCCCTGCTCGATTATCTCGACGACCAGCGCGACATGCCGGTGGTGCTGCTGGCCGACCTGATCGAGGAAGACTTCCAGCGCCTGCACCTGCCGCACGTGGGCGGGCGCGCCGGCGCCAAGCTGATGCAGCGGCGCCTGGTGCAGCAATACCGCGAAACGCCGTTCCGCCACCACGAGGTGCAGGGCCGCGAGCCCGGCGGCCGCCGCGACGACATCGTGCTGCTGTCCGCGCTGACCAATCCGTCGATCGTGTTGCCGTGGGTGGAGGCGCTGGATCAGGAGCGCATTCCGCTCGCCGGCTTGTATTCGACCACCTTGCTCAGTGAACACCTGGTGAAAAAGCTGGGGTTGCTGGATCAACACTTGCTGCTCGTGACCCAGCAGTCGGCAGGCTGGCGCCAGAGCTATTTCCAGCGCGGCCAACTGAAATTTTCGCGCCTGACGCCAGCCATCGACCGCGACGGCGACGCTGTCAATGTCGGTACCGAAACCGCCAAGACCCAGCAATTTCTGACCAGCGTGCGGCTGTTCGCGCGTGGCAGCGTGCTGGAAACCGTGGTGATCGCACAGGGCGAGCAATTGCCGGCGCTGGAAACGCAGTGCGAGGATGGCCCGGAAACCGCGTTCCGCTTCCTGCCGCTGGCACAGGTGGCCGACCGCCTCGGTCTCAAGATCGAAGCGGCCAAGGCGCATGACAATAGCGCCGCCCTGGCTGATTCCATGCTGCTGGCCCTGCTGGCCAAAACCCAGCCGGCCAGCCACTACACACTGGGGCCGCTGCGCCGCTACTTCCAGCTGTGGCGCGCGCGCCGCAACCTGTACTACGCGGCCGGTACCGTGGCCGTGGTGGCCGGATGCGCGGTCGGCATCAACCTGTGGCAAACCTGGGATGCCCGCGCCGACCGCGCGCAGCTGGCGCACGAAGCGCAGCAGTTCGACCGCCGCTACAACGAGGTGATGGCTGCCATGCCGCCGCGCGTAACATCGACCGCCAATATGCGCGCGGCCGTCAATGTCGAGCGCATGCTGGTGCTGCAGGGACCGTCGCCGTGGCAGATGGTGTCCATGGTGAGCGCCGCGCTGGAACAGTCGCCGCAGATCCGCCTGCTGCAACTGGGCTGGAAAGTGGATTTGCCGGGCCAGCCCACGACCGGCGCGCCGGTGCTGGTCAACGGCAGCACCGGCGCGGCAACGGTCACGCCGATGTCGTCGCTGCTGGCCGGCATTCCGGCGCGGCCACCGCAATCGCTGCAGGTCGAAGCGGAGATTTTGTCGCCCGAAGATGATTACCGCAACGCCGTCAACACCATGAACCAGTTCGCCCAGCAACTGGCGGCCAACCCGCGCCTGCTGGTGCAGGTGGACAAGCCGCCACTCGACACCCGTCCCACCGTGCGCCTGGACGGCAAGGCCGGCGCCGCCACGGCCTCCGGTTCGAGCACCCGCGCCAAATTCACCCTGAACCTGGTGTGGAAGCCATGAACGCAAATTCAGTCAATCCAGTCAATCCAGCCAACCCGGCCGCCGGTGCCAAAAAGGCCGCGAACACGATCGCGCTGCCGTACTGGATCGCCGGCTTTGCCCAGATCCGCACTGCCGCGCTGGCCGCGCTGGCGGCGGTCGTCATCGGCGCCACGCTGGTGGCGGTGACCGCCGCCCAGCGCCACGAAGCCGACGAAGACCTGCAACGCACCCAGCGCCTGCGCGACACCGCCCATTCGCGCTACGCACACGTCGATAACGAAAAGCGCGACATCCGCAACTTCCAGCAACGCTACGTGGAACTGCGCCAGCGCGGGCTGATCGGCGACGAGCGGCGGCTGGAATGGGTCGATGCGATCCGCCAGGTGCAGGAAGAACTGCAACTGCCGCCGCTCAGTTACCAGATCGAGCCGCAGCAACCGGTACGCCTGGAAGCCGCGCTCGACCTCGGCGACTACCAGTTGCGCGGCAGCCGCATGCGCCTGCACATGGAACTGCTGCACGAGATGGACTTGTTCGATTTCCTCGCCGGCCTGCACGCGCGCGGCTTTTTTGCGGCGCAGGATTGTTCGCTCAAGCGGCTGGCGACAGCCGCTGGCGGCCAGGTTAGCCAAGTTGGTCAACTGAGCCAACTAAGCGAACCGGGCCAGTCCGGCCAGGCCGCCCTGGGCGGCAACCTCGGCGTCGACTGCACGCTGAACTGGATCACCATGGCGCCCGCGCCCCTCGCCGCACAGCCGCCGGTGCTGGCCACGGGAAGGCAGCCATGAGGCGCGTTGTCGTATTACCGCCGCTGCTGGCCTCGCGACGCACCTGCTTGTTGCGCCCACTGCTGGCCATGAAACGAGTTTTCTGCTTGCTTCCGCTGCTGGCCTTGCCTTTGGCGCAGGCTCAACCGGGACTGGGCCGGCTGTTCAATACGCCGCAGGAACGCCAGACTATCGACGCCAGCCGCAATAAAGCGGCCGGACCGGGTGCCGCGTATCCGCGTGGTGGCGCCGGCTTGACTGGCGAAATGGCGCAGACTGAGGTGCAGAGGATGGCTGGCGGGGTACCGCAATCCATGCAGCAGGGCCTGATGCCCGGGATGCCGCCGGGGATGCAGATGCCACCAGCGGCCGGCATGGAGCAGGGAACGCGCCCCGGCCTGGCACCCGATGTCGTGCCTGACCTGCCGCCCAATATACCGCCCGGCATGCGGGCCGAGATGATCGCCATGGCCCGCGCCGCCCGTGAACTGGCGCCAGCGCCAAACCAGGCAGCGGCCATGGCGCAGCACCAACAGCAACAACAGCAACCGCCGCAAATGGAGCAGATGCAACAAATGCAGCAAATGCCCATGCCCGGCTCGGTAGCCGATACGCCACCGCCTTCCGAACAGCTGACCATGAACGGCGTCCTGCGCAGCAGCACCGGTCGCAGCACAGTCTGGCTCAACAACCAGCCGCAGCGCGGCGCCGCCAACAAGTTCACCAACCGCGACAGCAAGGCGGTCACAGTCACGCTGCCGTCGGGCAAGCGCATCGTGCTGCGACCGGGCCAGCGCTACGACCTGTCCGACGGCCGCGTGAAAGACGTCAACCAATGAGCACCGGCCAGCCCATGCCGGGATATCATCAGCCGTCGGTGCAACCTCGGCCCTGGAAGGCACATCGTTCTGTGGCGCTACAGCTATCTTTGGTGCTACAGCGGACTTTGATGCTAAAGCTGCCTTCCGAGCTCCTGCGGCCATTGGTGCTAACGCAGCCATCGGTCCCACAGCCCCGCCCGGCGCCACGGCGGCCGTTGACGCTACATCCACCGCGGGCGCGCCAGCGCGGCGCGGCACTCTTGCTGCTGTTGCTGGTACTGGGCCTTGGCGCGTCGTCGTTCCTGATCAGCATGTTCAGCCAGCCCAAGGGCGACCTGCGCCGCCAGGCCGTCACCCGCGCCGCACTGGCCGATGCGCGCGAGGCGCTGATCGGCTATGCCATCATCCACCGCCGGCTGCCGCGTCCGGCACAGTCGGCGCTGGACGGGCGCGAAAGCGGCCAGCCGTGCCTTGACGACGCCGCCTGCACCGGCTGGTTGCCGTGGATTACGCTGGGCATCACGCCCGGCGACGGCTGGAACAAGCTGCTGCGCTACAGCGTCTCGCCGGAATTCACCAACGGCAACCTCGACCAGGCGGGCGAGGCTACCAAGACGTTGCTGGACCGCAGCGACGACGGCGGCATTTTTTACCGCGTGGGCTCGGCCAACTGCGTGGTGGACGACCGCTGTGCGCCGGCCGTGATCCTGTCCAGCGGGCGCCACCTGGGCACCAGCCTGGCCGGCATCGAGCAGGCCAGCGCGGTTACCGACAACCTCGACGAACAGGCCAACGCCGAAGCCGTGCGCGATTTCATGGCGCGCGCCGCCACCGACGATGTGCGCAGCCTCGGCGGCAGTTTCAGCAACGAGCTCGGCTGGGTGCCGCTGCGGCTGATCCGCCAACGCCTGCGCGCTACCGCGCCCGTCACCAAATCACCTCGATAACTTTGCCCATGCCATTACGCCACCGTTCCCGCCAAGCCGGCTTCACCATCGTCGAAATCGCCATCGTGCTGCTGGTGGTCGGCCTGATGATCGGCGGGCTGGTGGCGCCACTGTCGTCGCAACTGGAACAACGGCGCGTGACCGATACCCAGCGCGCGATGGAAGACGCGCGCGAAGCGCTGTTCGGCTTTGCGCTGCGCAATGGCTACCTGCCCTGCCCCGCCATTTCCGCCATCGACGGCCGCGAAGACCGTGCCGGCAGCATCTGCAACAAGCGCTACGGCTACCTGCCGTGGGCCACGCTGGGCGTGCAAAGGCTCGACGGCTGGGGCCGGGTGTTGGCCTACTCGGTCACGCCATCGTTTGCCAACAGCGTCAGTTTTTTCACGCTGAACTCGCCGCGCGACATCACGGTGGCCACGCGCGGCATGGACGGCCAGATCATCCCGGCGTCCGACGCCAACGACATCCCGGCCGTGATCCTGTCGTTCGGCCGCAACGGCTACGGCGCCACCAGCGACCAGAACACCCAATTGCTCGACGCCGGCCAGGGCAATATCGACGAAAAGACCAACCTCGCTGGCGAAGGCGTGGCGTTCGTCACCCGCCCGCCCAGCACCGATCCCCGTGCGCCCGGCGGCGAGTACGACGACCTGGTGTTGTGGATGTCGCCGAATGTCCTGATCAACCGCATGGTCGCGGCGCAAAAACTGCCATGAGACGCATGCACCTGTCCATGGCTGTCACCATCGCCCGCTACACGCTGCTCGAAGCGCTGCGTAATCGGCTGCTGTGGCTGCTGATCGCCGCCGCGCTGGGCGCGGTGGGCCTGGCCGGTTTTCTGCAGGAACTGGCGCTGACCGAAAGCCAACAGTTGCAGGCGGCATTACTGGGCGCCGTGCTGCGGATGGCCAGCGTGTTTCTGGTGGCTACTTTTGTGATCACCAGCATGGTGCGTGAAGCCAGTGACAAGGGGCTGGAAATGCTGCTGGCCTTGCCCATGCCGCGTGCCGTGTACCTGGCCGGCAAGCTGGCCGGCTTCGGCATTCTGGCCGTGCTGCCGGCACTGCTGTTCGGCGGCCTGGCGCTGGCCCTGGCGCCGCCGGACCAGGCCGCGCTCTGGGCATTTTCATTGCTGTGCGAGTGCTGGATCGTGGCCGCCTTCAGCCTGCTATGCGTGCTGACCTTGCAGCAGGTGCTGCCGGCGCTGGCCGCAGCAACGGCGTTTTACCTGATGGCGCGCGCCATCGGCGCCCTGCAACTGATGAAACAGGCGGGCGCCACGGCCGATACGCTGGGCCAGCACGTGCTGGGGGGTGGCATCGACCTGCTGCGCCTGCTGCTGCCGCACCTGGACCGGTTTACCCGCAGCGACTGGCTGGTGTACCACGGCGGCAGCGGCGCCGACCTGCTGGCGATCGTGGTGCAGACCGCGCTGTACGTGGCTCTGATGGCCGGCGCCGGCCTGTTTGATCTTTACCGCAAGCAAATTTGATGGCGGCCCCGCAAAAGCCATTGACGGCGGTGCCGCGCGGCGTGTGGCTGCTGCTGGTGCTGGCCCTGCTGCTGAACATCGGCTGGCAAGCCAGCCGCCCGCTCGATACGGCACGGGCGCGGGCGCTGCCGCCGGCGCCGTCGAGTGCGGCGTTACAACTGGCGGCGCTGGGCGAGCCGGTGGCGCTGGCGCGGCTGACCATGCTGTACGTGCAGGGTGCTGACGAGCAGGCCGGCGTCAGCGTGGCGTGGCGCGAACTCGACTACCCCACCGTGATCGGCTGGCTGCAACGCGTGCTTGAGCTCGACCCGCGCGGCCAGTCGCCGCTACTGGCCGCCAGCCAGGTGTACGGCGCCGTCGGCGACCCGACGCGCGCCCGGCTCATGCTCGACTTCGTCCACGCCCGTTTTGCCGAAGATCCCGACCGCCGCTGGCCGTGGCTGGCCCATGCGGCGCTGGTGGCCAGGCACCGTCTGCACGACCTGCCGCTGGCACGCGCCTATGCCCGCGACATCCGCCTGTACGCCACATCCCCCCAGGTGCCGGACTGGGCGCGGCAACTGGAAATCTTCATCCTGGAAGACATGAACGAGCTCGATGCTGCCCGCACCCTGGTCGGCGGCCTGCTCGACAGCGGCCAGGTCACCGATCCGCGCGAACTGAAGTTCCTGGCCGACCGTCTGCAACAGCTTCAGCAGCAGCAACAGAACCACCCCACCGGGCGTTAGCGCTGCGGTAATATGTCGATAGATCTACAAGCTGTTTTAAAGAAAGGATTTCCCATGCGCGCATTCCGTCACTCCTTACGCCAGCCTGCGCGGCAAGCCGGCTTTACCCTGGTGGAAATTGCCATCGTGCTGGTGATCATCGGGCTGTTGCTCGGCGGCGTGCTCAAGGGGCAAAGCCTGATCGACAGCGCCCGCGTCAAAAACATCATCCAGCAATCGACCTCGCTCACCTCGGCCGTCAACGCCTACCAGGACAAGTTCCGCGCCCTGCCCGGCGACGACGTGCAAGGCACCACCCACGCGCCCGGGGCCACCGGCAACGGCAATGGCGACGGCCAGATCGCCGAATACCTGCTGGCGCCGCAACACCTGGCGCTGGCAGGCTTCATCACCGGGTCATTCAACGGCACCACCGACTTCATGACCAGCGCCCAGGGCGGCGCCGTGTATATCTACAACGACGCCGTGGGCGGACGCGGCGGCAACGGCGTGCGCCTCGACAACCTGCCGGACGGTTTCGCCGAGCAGATTGACAGCAAGCTCGACGACGGCAAGTTCGACACCGGCTCGGTGCGCGCCACCGCGCCCTACACCAACAACGGCAGCGTGATCCAGCGCACCGCCGTATTCTTCTAGCGCAGGCCGGCCCAACGACCAGGAGTTTCGCCAGTGCCAGACAAAACCCGCCTGCCGTCGATCCGCGCGCAGATCGCCCTGCTGGTCCTGGCCTGTGCACTGCCGACGACAATCGGCTTTGGCGCGGTGGTGCAGCAGTTCTACAGCCGCGAGCGCAACACCCTGATGGAAGACACCCGCAAGGCTGCGCGCATGGTGGCTGCCGCCATCGACCGCGACCTGGTGCAAAGCGAGGGCGCGGCGCAAGCGCTGGCAATATCGCCCAGCATCCGCATCGACGACATGGCAACGCTGCGCCTGCAGGCGGGCGGCCTGCTGGGACCGCACTTCCCGGCATCGCAATTCTTGCTCAGCGACAGCACCGGCCAGGTGACCATGCACGTGGGCGCGCCGCTGCCCGAGACCTTTAATTCGATCAACAACGCCAGCCGGCTGGCGCCGCTGTTCCACACGGCGCGGTCGCAATTGTCGGTGGTGTACGTGGCCGGCAGTGCGCTGCTGGCGGTCGATGTGCCGGTATTCGTGGACAACCAGGTGGTGTATGGGTTGACGGCTTTGCTCAAGCCCGACCAACTCGACAAAATCCTGCGCGACGAACGCATCAAGCCGCACCAGATCATGGCCCTGTACGACGGCGAGGGCCGGCTGGTGGCGCAGGCCGGCGGGCCGCGCCAGTTGCTGGGGCAAGTGGCCGATCCCGCACTGCGCGCGCGGCTGCAACAGGCGCCCGATGCCCTGTTTGCCACCACCGACACCGAGGGCAAGGCGATTTACCAGGGCTACAGCCGTTCTCCGGTGAGCGGCGCCGCCGTGGTCATTTCCACGCCGCAGGCCAAGGCGCTGGAAGAACTGCTGCGCGCGGTCACCACTATCTCGCTGACCATGGGGCTGGTGCTGCTGGCCGGTTTCTCGCTGGCGTGGCTGGTCGGTGGACGGATCGCGCGCTCGGTGCGGGCGCTGGTGGGGCCGGCCGAGGCGCTGGCCAGCGGCCGGCCGTTTACGCTCGAACCGATGGCCTTCCGCGAAGCCGACGCGGTGGCGCAAGCGTTCAATGCGCTGGAAATCGATTTGAAGGCACACCGCCATGGCCTGGAAAAGCTGGTCAACGACCGCACCGAGCAACTGGAACGCTCGCGCAGCCAGCTGGAAACCCTGTACGCCACCGCGCCGGTTGGCCTCAGCTATGTCGATAACGAGTTGCGGGTGATCCGCGTCAACGATTTCCTGGCCCGCCTGACCGGTGAGCCGGTCGTGGTGCACATCGGTCGCCACATCGGCGACATGATCCATGATCCGGACCTGCGCCGCGCCATGCTGGCCGATTACCGTACCGTGCTCGACACGGGCAGGCCGCTGGTCGGCATCGAGCGCTCGGGCCTGGCAGGCACCGGGCCCGACGAAGGCCAGCATGTGCGGCACTGGGTGGCCAGCTACTACCCGCAGTTCGGTCCCGGTGGCCTGGTGACGGCGATCACCGGTTTGCTGCTCGACGTGACGGATCAGCGGCGCATTGCCGCCGAGTTGCAGCGTTCGCGCCAGTTGCTCGGCTCGGTGGTGGAAAACATGCCGGCCATGATCTTCCTCAAGCGCGCGTCCGACCTGCGCTATGAAATGGTCAACCGCTACGGCGCCGTGCTGTCCGGGCGTCTTAGCAGCGATGAGTTCGTGGGCAAGACCGACTTTGACTTCTATCCGCCCGAACTGGCCGAGCTGTACAACCAGGCCGACCGCGCGGTGCTCGCTTCCAATGCCAATGAAATCACCGAAATCGCCGAGGAGCCGATCGTCAACGCCAGCGGCATGACGCGCTACCTCACCACGCGCAAGGTGGCGCTGCGCGACGAGCACGGCGTCCCCACCCACGTACTGGGCCTGGCGATGGACATCACCGAGCGCAAGCAGGTCAAGGAAACCTTGCGCGCCACCATCGAGCAACTGGGCAAGAGCGAACACTTCCTGCGCACGCTCACCGACAGCCTGCCCGGCATGGTCGCGTACTGGGACGCCGGACTGCGCTGCCGCTTCGCCAACCGCTATTTCCTCGACTGGCACGGCATGGATGAAGCGCAGATGCTGGGGGCCTTCATGCCCGACGTCCTCAAGGAGGCGGCCTACGCCAGCAACGCTCCTTACGTCAAAGGCGCGCTCGATGGTGAGCCGCAGGGCTTTGCGGGCGAACTGCGCTGGCCGTCCGGCAAGGTGGGTTACACCTGGGTCAACTACATTCCCGACGTGGGCGAATTCGGCGAGGTACGTGGCTTCTTCGTGCTGATCTCCGACGTGACGGAACTGAAGGAAACCGAGCTACACTTGCAGGAAGTCAACGATGAACTGGTGCTGGCGCGCGACCGCGCCGAAGGCGCCAGCCGCGCGAAAAGCGAGTTCCTGGCCAATATGAGCCACGAAATCCGCACGCCGATGAACGCCATCATCGGCCTGGCGCGGCTGCTGCAGGAAGCGCAGCTGGCACAGCGCGAACGCGGCTACCTGGACAAGATCCAGGTCGCCACGCAATCGCTGCTGGGCCTGGTGAACGACGTGCTGGAATTGTCGCGCGTGGAGGCGGGCCAGTTGCAGCTCGAACACGCGCCGTTCCAGCTGCGGCACATCCTCGACAGCATCAGCGTGTTGATCAGCGGCAGCGCGGCCGACAAGGGCATCGAGCTGGCCTACGACATCGACCCGCACCTGCCCAACGAGCTGGCCGGCGACCCGATGCGTTTGCAGCAGGTACTGCTCAACCTGCTGAGCAACGCCATCAAGTTCACCGCCACCGGCGAGGTCGTGCTGTCGGTGCGCGCGGGCGCCAACGCCGACGATGACACGCAAGGTGGCTGTCCGGCCAACCGCGCCATCCTGGTCGAATTTTCCGTGCGCGATACCGGCATCGGCATCCCGGCAGAACAGCAGGACCGCATTTTCGACACGTTCTCGCAGGCCGACAGCAGCACCAGTCGCAAGTTCGGCGGCGTGGGACTGGGCCTGGCGATTTGCCGCCAGCTCGCCGACATGATGGGTGGCGCGGTGCAGGTGCGCAGCGAACCGGGCCAGGGCGCCGAGTTCCTGTTCACCTGCCCGCTCGAATGCATGGCGCCGCCGCGCCCGCCCGAGGTGCCGGCCGCCGCCGAAGGTCTCGCCGTACTGATCGCCGACGACAACCCCACCGTGCGCCGCGCGCTGACCAACGCCTGCGCCTGGCTGGGCTGGCAGGCCGACAGCGCCGCCGATGCCGACCAGGCCCGCACCATGCTGGCCAGCGGCCGCGACGACGGCTATCCATACGAATTGCTGCTGCTCGACCGCGACCTGGCGGGCCTTGACGACGACCTTCCGGCAGCGCTGGCGCGCGACCTGCGTCCAGGTGCGGTGGTGCCACAGATATTGCCGCCGGTGCTGCTGATGGTGTCAGAACACGAGGCCGCCGTGGCGTTGCAGGATGCCGACGGCAGCGGCGTGGCCGGCGTGCTGTCCAAGCCGGTCAGCCCGTACCGCTTGCTGGAACGGGTGCGCGGCCTGCTGGCAGGCGATCACGGCGATGGCGCCACCGCCACCGAGCCGCCGTCGCCGCTGCACGGCCGGCTGGCCGGCATGCGGATCCTGCTGGTGGAAGACAACGAGATCAACCAGGAAGTCGCGCTATACATCCTGCAACATGCGGGCGCCGTGGTGACCATGGTCAGCAACGGCCAGCTGGCGGTCAACCAGTTGCTGGCCGACGCCGGTCGCTACGACGCGGTGCTGATGGACGTGCAGATGCCGGTGCTGAACGGCTACGACGCCACCGAAGCAATTCGCGCCGCCGGCCTGACCCTGCCGGTGGTGGCCATGACCGCCAACGTCATGGAAGAAGACCGTCAACGCGCTGCCGAGGCCGGCATGGACGCCCATGTCGCCAAGCCGGTGGACGTGGAAATCCTGATCGCCATCCTGCGCGACCTGGCCCCCGGGGTAGTGCCCGAGGCGGCGCCGGGTGCACGCGGCAGCTT
Organism: Duganella zoogloeoides; assembly: GCF_034479515.1. Lineage (NCBI taxonomy): Bacteria > Pseudomonadati > Pseudomonadota > Betaproteobacteria > Burkholderiales > Oxalobacteraceae > Duganella > Duganella zoogloeoides. The sequence continues at coordinate 2,327,182 of NZ_CP140152.1, read as the reverse complement.
GCCGGCGGCGGCGCTGTCGGCGCCCGCCTATGCCCTGCCCGCCCACCTGCCCGGTATCGACCTCGACACTGCGCTGGCGCGCATGGGCGGCAACTACGATGCGCTGGCGGTGCTGCTCAAGCGTTTCGAGCGCACCCATGGCGACACCGTGCTCGAAGTACGCGCCGCGATCGGCAGCGGCGAACGCCTGACGGCCGTGCAGTCGCTGCACCGGTTGCGCGGCGTGGCCGCCAACCTTGGCGCCAACGAGGTGGCGCGATTGAGCGCCGTGGTGGAAACCGCGCTGCACCAGCATCACACCGAAGCCGCCCTGCATGCCGCGCTGGACCATCTGGCCCTGGCGCTGGACACCGTGGTGGGCGGCGCTCGCGTGCTGGATATACAGGAAGAAATTATTCCAAGTAGCAACATTAACCAGGCGGAATTGGCGCTAACGCTGGCGGAGTTGCAAAGTTTGCTTCAGAATAACAACTTGAAGGCGCTGGAGCACTTCCGGATGCTGCGACCTTCGCTTGCGGCGATGCAACATGCGGTGCAGCTGGCAGAGGCCGTCGAGAGCCTGGACTTCGAGAGGGCGGCCCGATTGGTGGACGAGGTGATACAAGAGATGAAGCAGCGAAAGGATAGTGCATGAGCTGGACCGACCTGGCCAGGAATGGACGGATACTGGTGGTGGATGACGCCATGGAAAACGTCCAGATCCTGCACCAAGCGCTGCGCGACGAGCACGAGGTGCTGTTTGCCCTGTCCGGCGAAAAAGCCATCGACGTCGCGCTGGCGCAGCAGCCGGACCTGATCCTGCTCGACGCCGTCATGCCCGGCATGGATGGTTACGCCGTGTGCGCTGCGCTTGAGGCCTCGCCGCGCCTGCAGGATATCCCGGTAATTTTCGTCACTGCCCTGAGCCAGCCCGAGGATGAAACCCGGGCCCTGGAAGCGGGTGCGGTCGATTTCATCAGCAAGCCGTTCAACGTTGCCGTGGTGCGGGCGCGGGTGCGCAGCCAGCTGACCATCAAGCGCCAGGCCGACGCCATGCGCGAGCTGAGCCTGACCGACGGCCTGACCGGCGTGGCCAACCGCCGCCACTTCAACGACCGCCTGGAATCGGAATGGCGCCGCTGCGCGCGCGCCAACCTGCCGCTGTCGCTGATCATGATCGACATCGACCACTTTAAACTGTACAACGACCGCTACGGCCACCAGGCCGGCGACCTGTGCCTGCAACAGGTGAGCGCGACCATGAAACGCTGCGCCGCTCGACCGCAGGATTTACTGGCCCGTTACGGCGGCGAGGAATTCATCCTGCTGCTGCCGCAGGAAGGGCCGGAAGGCGCCGAGGTAGTGGCCCAGCGCATCCAGGACGAGGTGCGCAAGCTGGCGGTGGCGCACGAGGCATCGTCCACCGCCCCCATCGTCACCGTCAGCATGGGCCTGGCCACGGCCATGCCGCCGCTGGAACGCCAGGACGCCAACGCCCTGATCCGCAGCGCCGATGCCAAGCTCTACCAGGCCAAGCAGGGTGGCCGCAACCGCTACCACCGCGACTGACGCTACGGCTGAAACGCCTTCTGGGCGGCGAAGCGTTCGAGATGGTGGTCGATGTCGCCCAAGGTGCGTTCGATCACGGCCAGGCGCTTGAAGTGGTGCGAGGCGGGCAGTTCGTCGGTGACGCCCATGCCGCCGTGCAGTTGCACCGCTTCCTGGCCGATGAACCTGGCCGCCTGCCCCACCCTCACCTTGGCGGCCGACACGATTCGACGCCGTTCGCCGGGGTCGCCGCACGACATGCGCACCGCTGCCAGCATTGCCATCGACCGCGCCTGCTCGAGGTGGATATACATGTCGGCCATGCGATGCTGCAAGGCCTGAAAGCTGCCGATCGGCACCCCGAACTGCTTGCGTGTCTTGATGTAGTCCAGGGTGCTGGAAAACAGCGCATTCATCACGCCCAGCGCTTCGCTGCACAGCAAACTGACGCCGAAGTCGGCCGCCTCGTCGAGCATGTCGCAGCCGGCGCCGAGCCGTCCCAGCAGCGCCGACGCCGGCACCGCCACGTGGCTGAACTGCACCGTGGCCGCGCGCTGGCCGTCGAGCGTGCGGTAGTCGCGCATGGTCAGGCCCGGGGTGTCGGTGGGCACCACGAACAGGCTGATGCCGTTGACGTCGCGCTGGCCGCCGGCGCTGCGGGCCGAGACGATCAGCGCATCGGCCTGGGCGCCGTGGATCACCACGGTCTTGGTGCCGTCGATGCGGTAGCCCTCGCCGTTGACCGCAGCCAGGGTCTTGATGTCGGCCAGGTCGTAGCGCGAGTGCTTTTCACCGAGCGCGCACGCCAGTTTGGCGCGGCCTTCGGCCACGTCCTGCAACAGGTGGTACTGGTTGCCGGCCAATTGGAGGAAGTACGCGCCCCAGGCGGTGGCGAAATACGGCTCGACCACCAGGCCGCGCCCCAGTTCCTGCATCACCACCAGCATGTCGATGGCGTCGCCGTCGAAGCCGCCCTGGCTTGATGGCACCGGCAGCGCGGTCATGCCAAGCTCGGCCAATGCTTGCCACGCCGCGTTGGACACGCCGGCGGTGGAATGGACGATGCGCTGGCGCGTCTCGAACGTGTAATGCTTGTCGATCCAGCGCCGCAGGGCGTCGCCGTACTGCTGCTGATCGTCGGTGAAATTAAAGTCCATGCCGTCCCCTCACAGTCCCAGGATCATCTGGGCGATGATGTTTTTCTGAATTTCGTTGCTGCCGCCGTAAATCGATGTCTTGCGCATATTCAGGTAGTTGGCGCCCAGCGGCGCACCAGCGTCGTCGCCGGTCACCGCGTGCTCGCTGTCGCCGTCCAGGTAGGCGAGGTCGAACGGCAGCGCATTCGGACCCAGCACTTCGATCATCAATTCCGTCAGCCACTGCTGGATTTCGGTGCCGCGTATCTTGAGCAGCGATGCTTCCGGTCCCGGCGAGTGCGCTTGCCTGGTAATCACGCGCAATACCGTGGTTTCCAGCGCCATCAGTTCGATTTCCACGTTGGCCACTTTGCTGGCGAACAGCGGGTCCTGCAACAGCGGCTTGCCGTGTCGGGTGTGTTCCATCGCCAGTTTTTTCAGGAACGCCAGCTCGCGCTTGGAGCGGCCCACGCCGGCAATCCCGGTCCGTTCGTGGCCCAGCAGGTACTTGGCGTAAGTCCAGCCCTTGTTTTCCTGGCCCACCAGGTTGACCGCCGGCACCCGCACATTCTCAAAAAATACTTCGTTGACCTCGTGTTCCTCGTCGAGCGTGATGATGGGCCGCACCGTGATGCCGGGCGACGTCATGTCGATCAGCAGGAACGAGATGCCCTCCTGCTTGCGCACGTCGGGATCGGTGCGCACCAGGCAGAACATCATGTCGGCGTGCTGGGCCAGCGTGGTCCAGGTTTTCTGGCCGTTGACGATGTACACGTCGTTGACGCGCACCGCGCGCGTCTTGAGCGAGGCCAGGTCGGAACCGGAACCGGGTTCGGAATAGCCCTGGCACCACCAGTCCTCGCAATTGAGGATGCGCGGCAGGTAATGCGCTTTTTGCGCGGCGCTGCCGAACGCCATGATCACGGGCGCCACCATGTTGACGCCGAACGGCAGGATTTGCGGCGTGCCCGCGCGGCCGCACTCTTCTTCCCAGATATGGCGCTGGGTGGGTGTCCAGCCGGGCCCACCGTACTCCACCGGCCAGCCCGGCGCCGACCAGCCCTGGCGTGCGGCGATCTGGTGCCAGCGCACGTAATCGTTGCGCGTCAGGCGCAGATGGTTGCGCACCTTCTTTTGCAAATCGGGCGGCAGGTTGGCGGCTAGAAAAGCGCGCACCTTGTCGCGGAACGCCAGGTCCGCTGCCGTATAGCTCAAATCCATGCTGTCTCCATCGTCTATTTATCGTGTGGCAATTTGTTCACGAATGTATCGTGTGACTGTACCACTTGCCCCGCTGCGTTGCTCGGCAACATGGGCGCAAGCGGTTGCTTCGTAGCCGTCGTCAGCAGTTGCGAGTGCGGTTCACCCGGCGCAAACAGTTGCCGCTCCCCCCATTGGCGCAGCGCCACCACCACCGGGAACAAGCTTTCGCCCTTGGCCGTGAGCACGTATTCCTGGTACGCCGTGCCGTCGGACGCCGGTTGCACCGCCAGCACGCCCGCCTCCACCAGCGTTGCGAGCCGGTCCGACAGGATGTTGCGCGCCACGCCGAGGTTGCGCTGGAAGTCGCTGAAACGGCGGATGCCGTCGAACGCATCGCGCACCAGCAGCAGCGACCAGCGGTCGCCGACCAGGTCCAGCGACCGCGCCACCGGGCAGGCATCGTCCTGCATCGACTTTCGCTTGGCCATAATTTCTCCAGATAATTGGTTGCATTTTAAAACCAAAATACTTACACTTCAACTGGTTTTAATTTGCAACCACTTTGAGGTATTCATGTACAGCCCTTCCCTGCCCCGTCCACTGGTGGTGTTGTTTGCCTGCGCCAGCGGCTTCTGCGTCGCCAACGTGTATTACGCCCAGCCGCTGCTCGGTGCGCTGGCCGATGACTTCGGCATTGCGCGTGCCGCCATCGGCGTTGTGGTCACCGCCACCCAGGCCGGCAGCGTGCTGGCCTTGCTGTTGCTGGTACCGCTGGGGGACCTGCTGCCACGCCGGCGCCTGATGCTGTGGCAAATGCTGGCCCTGGTGGTGGCGCTGCTGGCGGCGGCCAGCGCCAGCAGCGCAGGATGGTTGATGGCTGTCATGCTGATGGTCGGTTTGCTGGGCACAGCCATGACCCAGGGCCTGATTTCCTATGCGGCGGCAGCGGCCGATGCGTCGGAGCGCGGCGCCGTGGTCGGCGCGGCGCAAGGTGGCGTAGTGTCGGGCTTGCTGCTGGCGCGCGTGGTGGCCGGCGCAGTGGCCGACCTGGCCGGCTGGCGCGCGGTGTACGGCGGCTCGGCCATGGCGATGCTGGTGATGGCTGTGCTGCTGTGGCGGCTGCTGCCGGTGTTGCCTGTTCAGCAAGCAGCGCTATCCTATCCGCGCCTGCTTGCCTCGATGTTCACACTGCTGCGCGACGACCGCGTGCTGCGAGTGCACGGCGTGATCGCGCTGTTGATGTTCGCCGCGTTCAACATCTTGTGGAGCGCGCTGGTGTTGCCGCTCAGTGCCGCCCCTTATCACTATTCGCACACCGCCATCGGCGCCTTCGGCCTGGTCGGACTGGGCGGCACGCTGGCCGCCGCCCGCGCCGGCCAGTGGGCCGACCATGGTCACAGCCGGCGCACCAGCGCTGTCGCGCTGGTACTGCTATTGCTGTCATGGCTACCCCTGAGCGCGGCTTTTGCCCCCGGCGCCGGCGCAGCCCCCACCGCGTTCATGCTGGTACTTGGCATATTAATGCTCGATCTTGGCGTGCAAGCGCTACACGTCACCAACCAGAGCCTGATTTTCCGGGGAGGCAACGAGGCGCATAGCCGGCTGGTGGGCTGCTACATGTTGTTCTACGCGGTGGGCAGTGGCACGGGCGCCTGGGCGGCAACAGCGGTATTCGACATCGCCGGCTGGCACGGCGTGTGCACACTCGGCGCCGGAGTAAGCCTGGCGGCGCTGGTTTTTTGGGCGGTGGCAGGGACGAACAATTCACAGGCAGCCCCCGGCAAATGACACAAGTCAGATGTGGCTGCGCGCGCCAGCATATGCTTCCTTGTCGGCGCCGGTACGCGCCTTGAAAAATTAGCGACAGTGGCGGCGCTGTCCGCTGCGTTTTATGTTGGGGCGTGTATCGGCAGTCTCGCGGTGGCGACCGGCCGCACACTAGCCGGTGGCGTGAGCATCGCAGATGTTTTACTATTAGCGAGGAGGCACCAGATAGATCGCGCTTGGCTTACACCTGTGTTGCAAAAAGCCCCAGCGATCTATCAGCCAAACGCCATCGGCCGCTACTCTTGCAGATACATTGCATCGAAACCATGAAAACGACAGCAAAAGATAATTTATCGCTATTGCTTTGGGCGTTGATATGCTCGGGCTCGGCATGGGCGTTCTGGCATTTCTCCGGCAAATATGGCTTCGCCGTTTAATGATTGTGGCGTTGCTGGGCCTCGTTGCTGACAACTATCGCCTGCGCAAGTTACTTCGGCGTGCATCCTGATTCACCTCCCCGTAGACCGTGCCAACACTTGTTGGCCGGTGCGCGCTCCCCAGCATCAACCTCAATTTCCGTTAGTTGAAAGCGAGCACAACGAAGCACCGCAGGCGATATCTGTCGCGCGCCAATCACGTTTGCGCGTTAAAGGTTGCGCCTTCACATAGTCACAGTTATATTGCATCGGTTGCATGACTTCCATACAAGAATCCCCTTACCGATAGCAGGACTGATGATGATGAATTCGTTGAAAAAGATGGCCGTCGCGGCTGCCGCGCTGTGCGCCTTGACCGTGGCGCCGCTGGCGCAGGCCGGGATGGTGACGTTCGATATCAAATGGGCCAACGCCAGCGGCGTCGATACGGCGTTTGCCGAGTTGACGCTCGACTCGGCACTGATCGACACCGCGCCCGCCGTTCCCCACCCTATCGATATCAGCCGAGTTACCGGCCTGAAGCTGACCGTCAGCGGCGCCTCGTCCGGCAACGGCGTGTTCGGCATGCAGGACTTTTCCTCGATCCTGTTCTATGCCATGGGACCGATGGACTTCAGCCGCGAGCTGATCGGCCAGCGCGTGGTGGTGGGCACCGACCCGCGCGGCGATACCAGTTACGGCGACGCTGACGGCATTTCGGGCGGCTTCGCATTTTTTGCCAGGGAATTGACTACCCCGACCGGCGTGCGGCCGTTCGCACTGGTCACCGACCGTACTGGCGAGTATTCCGATTTCCTGACCGTGCGGTCGATCCTGGCGCGCGGCAACGTATCAGCCGTGCCTGAACCTGCCACGTACGCCATGCTGCTGGCCGGTCTGGCCCTGGTGGCGGCACGCGCGCGCAGCAAGAATCGCAGATAAAAAAAAGCCCGCTCAGGGAGCGGGCTGAATCTATTTTCTTGGAGGAGAATAGAGGAGACAGGAATGATAATGCCGCTCTGCAGCATATAAATCCAATTTATATTGGTAATGTTGGAAATTCACATTAAGAATAACTATCTCCAACATCCCAAAAACAGCACTATTTGCCGGCCGTGGCGGGTTGGGCGTAAGGCAGAACCCGCGCTGCCATGCGGGTGTCGGTCTTGAGCAAGGCCACCTCATCGGCCAGGATGTGCACGGCCTCGTTGAGCAACACGTCCTTGGCTGCCTTGGCCTGTTTCTCCGCTTCCAGCTCGGCTGCCAATGAACGCTCGGCGCCCTGCAGGCCGTCGTCGCTGCGCAACGCACCTTTTACCCCGGCTACTTTCGGGACAGGCGCGGTTTTGCCACTGGCCGGCTTGGCCGAAATTGCCTTGTTGAGCGCGTCCTTCGGATCGGGCAGCAGGATCGGATCGTCGGCGCCGGGGGCCGCCAGCAGGCGCGCCTCGCGCAGCTTGGCACGGGCTTCCTGTTGTTCGCGTTCCTTGCGGCGCACGGCTTCGTTGAGCGAAATCGAGTTTTCCTTGCGCTGCTTGTTCACCAGGGCGATGTCTTCGGCCAGGTACTGGAAGTCCTTGTCCTTGGCAATGCGCGCGGTGTGCTTTTTATCGAGCACCGGGATAATTTCTTTCAGGTCACCTGCCGGGATGAACGGCGCGGGCGTGATCTGGGTCCACGGCAAGGCATTGTCGTAGCTCGATTCGCCGAAGGAATCCGAATCCGTCATGGTCGGCAGCTTCAGGTCCGGCGTCACGCCGCGCAGCTGGGTGGTGCCGCCGTTGATGCGGAAGAACTGCGCAATGGTGAACTTGACTTCGCCATAGCGCACCTTATCGTCCTGGGCGAAACGGTCCAGACTGAACAGGGTCTGCACCGTGCCCTTGCCAAAACTCGGTTCGCCGATGATGACGCCACGGCCGTAGTCCTGGATGGCGGCGGCGAAAATCTCCGAGGCCGAAGCCGAACCACGGTTGATCAGCACGCCCATCGGGCCGTCCCAGGTCATGCCGGCGCGGGTATCGCTTTCGATTTCCACTTTCTTGTCGGCGCTGCGCTGCATCACGACCGGGCCCTTGTCGATGAACAGGCCGGTCAGTTCCACCGCCTCGTTGAGCGAACCGCCGCCGTTGTTGCGCAGGTCGATCAGCAGGTTATCGACTTTATCCTTCTTGAGTTCGACCAGCAGGCGTTCGACGTCGCGGGTAGCGCTCTTGAAGTCTTTATCGCCCTTGCGGCGCGCTTCGAAATCCTGGTAGAAGGTCGGCAGCGAGATCACGCCCACGCGGCGCTTGGTATTGCCATCCTTGACTTCGTAAATGGTTTTCTTGGCCGATTGCTCTTCCATGCTGATCTTCTGGCGCACCAGCGAGACGAACGCATGTTTGCCATCGGGACCGGCATCGGCCGGGATGATTTCAAGCTTGACGGTGGAATCCTTGGGACCACGGATCAGGGCGACCACGTCGTCCAGGCGCCAGCCGAGCACTTCGGTCAGCGGGGTTTTCTCGTCCTTGGCCACGGCCACGATGCGGTCGCCGACCTTGATCTTGCCCGACAGGCCAGCCGGGCTGCCCGGCACGACTTCGCGCACGACCACGTAGTCGTCGCGGCTTTGCAGCACGCAGCCGATACCCTCGAGCGACAGGCGCATGGCGATATCGAAGTTGTCGGCAGCGCGCGGGCCCAGGTAATTGGTGTGCGGCTCGATCGACATGGCGTAAGCGTTCATGAAGATCTGGAATGCGTCTTCGCTGGTCGGCTGGCGCGACGGGCTCAGGTAATTCTCATAGCGCTTGTCCAGCGTTTCACGGATGCTTTTGTCGTCCTTGCCGGCCAGCTTGAGGCGCAGCCATTCGTTCTTGACGCGCTTGCGCCACAGGTCTTTCATTTCAGCGTCGTTCTTGACCCACTCGGCCTTCTCGCGGTCGAACTGGTAGCTTTCTTCCGACGCAAATTCAAACTTGCCGGTCTTGACCAGGTCGCGCGCGTAAGCGATGCGATCGCGCAGGCGGGTCTGGTACAGGTTGAAGATGGCAAACGGCACGCTGAGGTTTTCGCCGTTGATGGCGTCGTCCAGCCGGGTGCGCACGATGGCGTACTGGTTCAGGTCGGCCTGGGTGAAGAACAGTTTTTCCGAGTCCAGCGATTTGAAATACCGGTCGAAGATTTTCTCCGACATGGCATCGTCCAGCGGCGCAGCCTTGTAATGCAGCTTGGTCAGCACGCGCGAGGCCAGCACTGCGGCCTGGGTCTGTCCAATCTGGGGCTTGAGCGGCGCATCTGCCACTTTGTCCGGCACGGCAGCGCCGGCCTGGAAGGACAGGGCCGCGATCATGGCCACCAACAGCATTTTTTTCTTCATCGGCTAACTCCGGAGTGTTTTATTGAGGTTATTGCAGGCGCTGCACTGAATTTCATTCTACAGGATAGCAGTCGGGACGCCGTTCTGTGAATGGCGAGTTTCCGCGACGAAGCTTAAGCACGGCTGAACACCATCTATCACAATACGTAGTAACCCGTAATTAAATTCATCAATAGACTATTTAAGTCATTGTTTTAGAAAAGAAATTCCCTGATATATATCAAAAAAATGATTGCTCAGCAGAAAAATCCTGCTAGAATTTCGTCTGATAGCAGTTTCATCATCCAATGATGGCACCGCCCCGGACCCCGGCGGTGGCAGCCCGCCTCACTGCGTGAGGCGCATGTTTTCCCTGGCCTCAAGCAGCGCTCCCGACCTTTCGGGGGCATACCCCGTTTCCGAACGACTCGTTACCGAAATATTGGAATCCAATGAGCAAATCCCTGATGAATCCCCGCGACTGGGGCGTCGGCACCAAGATCACCGTGTTTACGTTCGCGCTGATGACCGTGATCATGGCCGTGATACTGGTCCTGATTAACCACAGCACGTCCACCATGCTGACCGAGCGCGCCAAGTCCAACGTGGCCAACTCGCTGCACGGCATCAGCAACACGGTGGAGGTGTTCAACAACGCCATGACCAACGAGGCATCGAGCTTTGCGCGCCTGTTCGCGTCCGAGTTCGATGACGGCAAGTTCAGCCTGGACACCGCCAACACGGTCGAGATCGCAGGCAAACCGACGCCGTCGCTGTTCCACGGCGGCAAGGCGCTCAATCTCGACTTTACCGGCCCGGACAAGTTCACCAACGAGACCGGCGTCATCGCCACCATTTTTGCCGCCAACGGCGCCGAATTCGTGCGCGTGACCACCTCGCTGAAAAAGGAAAACGGCGAGCGCGCCGTGGGTACCCAGCTCGACCACGCCCACCCCAGCTATCCGCTGCTGCGCAACGGCCAGAGCTATATCGGCCTGGCCACGCTGTTCGGCAAGCAGTTCATCACCCAGTACGATCCCATCAAGGATGGCGCCGGCAATGTGATCGGCGTGCTGTTCATCGGCCTCGACATCTCCAAGAACATGGACATGCTCAAGCAAAAGATCAAGGCGATCAAGATCGGCGACACCGGCTACATCTACGTGATCAATGCCGCCAAGGGGGAAAAGCAAGGGACGGCGCTGGTCCACCCGAAGCGCGAAGGCGACAACCTGATCGACATCAAGAGCACCGATGGCACCCCCATCATCCGCGACATGCTGGAAGCCAAATCGGGCGGCATGACCTATAACTGGGCCGCCTCCGACAGCGAAGCGCCGCGCGAGAAAATGGTCGAGTTTCACACCTTCAAGGACTGGAACTGGCTCATCGTCGGTGGCACCTACACCGACGAAATCACGCGCGAAGCGGCGACATTGCGCAATCGCTATGCCTTGATCGGCCTGGCTGCGCTGGTGATCTTCGCGGTGGTGCTGTTCGTGCTGGTGCGCACGGTGGTATCGCGGCCGCTGGCCCGCGCCGAGCAGGCTGCCGACCGCATCGCCAAGGGCGACCTCGACGTCCACCTGGAAATCCATAACAAGGATGAGATCGGCCTGGTGCTGCGCGCGCTGAACGGCATCAGCAGCAATCTGTCGAGCGTGGTGGGCCAGGTGCGCGCCGGCGCCGAGCAGATCACCACCGCCGCCACCGAGATCGCCAACGGCAACCTCGACCTGTCGAGCCGTACCGAAGAACAGGCGTCGAGCCTGGAAGAAACCGCTGCCTCGATGGAAGAACTGAGCGGCGCCGTACGCCAGAATGCCGACAACGCGGCGCAAGCCAACCAGATGGCGATGGCCGCGTCCGGCATCGCCGCCAAGGGTGGCGCGGTGGTGGCGCAGGTGGTCGATACCATGGGATCGATCAACGCTTCGTCGCGCAAGATCGTCGACATCATCTCCGTCATCGACGGCATCGCGTTCCAGACCAACATCCTGGCGCTGAACGCGGCCGTGGAAGCGGCCCGCGCCGGCGAGCAGGGACGTGGCTTCGCCGTGGTCGCCACCGAAGTGCGCAACCTGGCGCAACGCTCGGCCACGGCCGCCAAGGAAATCAAGGAGTTGATCGACGACTCGGTCAGCAAGGTGGACGTCGGCAGCCGCCAGGTGGCCGAAGCCGGCAGCACCATCGAGGAAGTGGTGGAGAGCGTGCGCCGCGTAACCGACATCATGGCCGAAATCAGCAGCGCCAGCGACGAGCAGCGCGCCGGCATTGGTCAGGTGCACGACGCCATCCACCAGATGGACGAAGTAACCCAGCAAAACGCCGCGCTGGTGGAACAGGCCGCCGCAGCCGCCGCTGCGCTGCAGGATCAGGCCCACGACCTGGTGGAAGTGGTGCGCATCTTCAACCTCGGCAGCAATGCCGGCGCCGCCAGGGCGCCAGCAGCTACGCCGTCGCGCCTGGCGCTGAAGTAACCGGTGCTTGCCTGGCCAGGGCAGCCCCCGCACCAGCGGTGGCGGCTTTTTTTACTTTATAATCGGGCCATGCCCCAGTTTCTCTCCCAGCGTCGCCACATCAGCCTGATCGTTTGCCTGGCGATCATGCTCAACTTGCTGTGGCCCGCGCTGGGCCAGGCAATGGTGGCGCCGGGTATCGACGCCATTGCCGGCGAGGTATGCAGCGCCAGCGGCAATATCTACAGCACTCCCGCCCGCAACGACCAGCAACAGGTTCCGATTGCCGGCCATCACCTGAAACACTGTGCGCTGTGCGCCAGCCTGGCTGGCGCGCCGCCGCCCGCGCCCCTGGCCTTGCGCGCGCCCATTGCCGCTTCAGCAGTTTTCTCCGCGCCAGGTTATACGGCGCCTGCGCCCTGCTGCGCCTGGCCCGATGCCCGTCCCCGCGCACCACCCACGTTCGCCTGACCCCTGCCCTTGCGCCGGTGCCTGCACTGGCGTCATCCAGACATTACCAGGAGTTTTATGCGACGACGTTCCTTTCTCTCGACCGTAGCTGCGCTGCCGCTGGCCGCCCTGCCATTGGCGGCGCAGGCACGCGGCTTCACCGCGATCGACCTTACCGGCGCCGCCATCGGCCCCGATTATTTGCTGTCCTACCCGGACGGCAAACCGGCCACGCTGCGCGATTTTCGCGGCAAGTTCGTGCTGCTGTTCTTCGGTTTCACCCAGTGCCCGGATGTGTGCCCGACGGCGCTGTCGCGCGCGGTGGAAATCAAGCGCCTGCTGGGCGCCGACGGCAACAAGCTGCAGATCGTGTTTGCCACCATCGACCCCGAGCGCGACACCGGGCCGCTGCTGCGCGAATACATGGCGGCGTTCGATCCAACCTTTATTGCCGTGCGCGGCACCGGCGAGCAAACCGCCAGGACCGCAAAAGACTTCAAGATCATGTATCGAAAAGTGCCAAGCGGTGGGTCGTACACCATGGACCACACGGCCATCACCTATGTCTTCGACGCCAACGGCAAGATACGCCTGGGCCTCAAGCACGACCAGACCGCTCAGCAATGCGCCGACGACCTGCGCCAATTGATCAACCCGAAAAAACCGGGCTTTTTACAAGGACTGTTCCAATGAAAACCATCGTTTCCGTAATGTTGGGGGCCACCCTGCTGGCTGCCGCACCCGCCTGGTCGCAAGTGACCGTCGATCAGCCTTGGGTGCGCGGCACCGTGGCCGCGCAAAAAGTCACGGGCGCCTTCATGACGCTGACGGCCGCCAAGAACAGCCGCCTGGTAGCCGTCAGCTCGCCGGTCGCCGGCGCGGTCGAAGTGCACGAAATGAAGATGGTGGACGACGTGATGCGCATGCGCCAGGTTCCGGCGCTGGAACTGCCGGCCGGCCAACCGGTGGCGCTGACGCCGGGCGGCTACCACCTGATGCTGTTCCAGCTCAAGCAGCAGCTCAAGGACGGCGACAAGGTGCCGCTGGTGCTGGAAGTTGAAGACGCGGCCAAGGTGCGCAGCAGCATCAAGGTCGAGGCGCTGGTCAAACCGCTCAACGCCGCCGCCCACGCCGGCCACTGATGCCTGCGGGCCGGCTACCGCACTTGGTAGCCGGCTCTTTCCCCGCCGCACTGACACCGCCCCGCCCTTTCGTCTCCCCTTCCATTCTCATACGTCATCGTACAACTTAGAGCAAATAGGAAAACGTTTAACTTGTTGATTTGTAAGAATTAAGTAAGACTTGCGTCGGGTTTATATGACGGGTATGAATATTTCATATATCCAGTTGTATGATGTCTGATATGTGCGTTATGATCGGCGCATATTGATAAGAAGGAGATCCACGCATGGCAACGCAGCAACAAAAAGCAACGCGGGTACGCTGGCTGATACTGGCCATCCTGTTCGCGGTTACCACCATTAATTACGCCGATCGCTCCACCATCGGTATCGCCGGACCGGAACTGACGCGCGTCCTCGGCTTGACGCCGGTACAAATGGGCTATGTGTTCTCGGCCTTCTCATGGTCGTACGTGGTGGCGCAGCTGCCGGGCGGCTGGATGCTCGACCGCTTCGGCACCAAGATCGTGTATTTCTTCAGTATTTTCCTGTGGTCCGTATTCACCATGTTGATGGGCACTGTCGGCTTCCTGACCGGCGCGGCCGCTCTCACCACCCTGTTCTGCCTGCGACTGGCCATTGGCGCAGCGGAAGCCCCTTCCTTCCCAGGCAACAGCCGCCTGGCCTCCTCGTGGTTTCCGACCGCCGAACGCGGCACGGCGGCAGCCATCTTCAACTCGGCGCAGTACTTCGCCACCGTCCTGTTCGGCCCGTTGATGGGTTGGCTGGTCCACGCCCACGGCTGGGAAAGCGTGTTCTACGTGATGGGCGGCCTGGGCGTGGTGATGTCGTTCTTCTGGCTCAAGCTGGTGTATGGTCCAAAAGACCATCCGAACATCAACAAGGCCGAACTCGACTACATCTCTGCCGGCGGTGCACTGATCGACCTCGAGACCAAGGACAAGAACGCACCCAGCGCCAAGATCGACACCTGGTCGGCGATCCGTCAGTTGCTGGGCAGCCGCATGCTGCTGGGCGTGTACATCGCCCAGTACAGCATCAATACGCTGACCTATTTCTTCCTGACCTGGTTCCCGATCTACCTGGTGAAAGAACGCCATATGACGATCCTGAAGGTGGGCTTCGTGGCCGCACTGCCAGCGCTGGCAGGCTTCCTCGGCGGCGTGCTGGGCGGCGTGATTTCCGACCGCCTGATCAAGCGTGGCTATTCGCAGTCGAAGGCGCGCAAGATACCGATCGTGAGCGGCATGCTGCTGGCCATGACCATGGTTATCTGTAACTACGTGGATGCGGACTGGCTGGTCATTACCGTGATGGCGCTTGCCTTCTTCGGCAAAGGCATCGGTGCGCTGGGCTGGGCAGTGGTAGCGGATACGTCGCCGAAAGAAGCAGGCGGCTTAAGCGGCGCACTGTTCAACAGCTTTGGCAACACCGCCGGCATCACCACCCCGATCGTGATCGGCTACATCCTGGAAGCGACCGGTTCGTTCGCTGGCGCCCTGGTATTCGTCGGCGCCAACGCTGCCGTGGCCATCCTGTGCTACGTGTTCATGGTAGGCGACATCAAGCGCTTCGAATTCAAGACGCCGGTAACCCGCGCCTGATCGAGCTGCTCACGCTATAAACGAAACGGCCGCCAGAGCGATCTGGCGGCCGTTTTTCATGCGGTACTCATACCTCAGGCCGCCAGTGCCGGTCCTTTGCTGTCGCCGATCGCGACCACGCGCACTTCGAGCCCCAGGCCGGTCAGCAGGCTGCGGATCGTGTCCCACTGCGGTTTGCTAGACGGCCGCAGCGCTTTGTATACGCCCTCGCGCGTCAGGCCCGCTTGCTCGGCGATTTTCGCCACGCCTTTCGCTTGCAGGACATTTTTGATGGCCTCCTTCATCAGGTCGGAATTTCCGGATGAGATCACATCGTTGATGTAAGCCGCGATGGCCTCAGGGCTGGTGAGGTAATCAACGACATTGAAATCGGTCAGTCCCTCGATACCGTCGAGGCTGTCGAGCAGGTATTTGCTGTCATCGTTGGTCATGGCTATTCCTTTCCTTCGTCTGGATCAGTAGCGCAGGCTGACGTTGCCATCATGTTTTGCGCTTTTTCTCGGCAAGCAGCTGCTTCATGTCTGCCAACATCTTCTTCGCGTCGCCGTAAAGGCCCATCTGCAGGCGCTCCACCCTACTGGCGACGATGGTCTTGGCAACGCGGTCGAGCATGGCGTTAAACCAGCAGCGATAAGCCGCCGTTTGTTTCGCCGTCTTTTTTTGGCTATTCTCACTCATTGTAATCACTTGTTCTCAAATGTCAAACCGCGCGACGATCAAGTTGTGTGATTAACGTTATCCCAACGTTGAGTGAAGTTCAATTACTCGGCTGTATCGAATCGTGGTCGATGCCTAACGTAGTTACAAATACCGTACCCACCCCATGCTGGTGCGCCGCTTGAACGCGGCGAACACCTTGCACGGCCAGTACAGCAACGGGATCAGCGCCGCCGACAACAGCCACACCTGCCACAGGTGGTCGAACTCGTAGCGGCTGCCATAGTTGGCGCCGAACATGGCCACGGCCAGCTTCTGCAAGCCCAGCAGCAGGAACAGATGCAGCAGGTAATAAAACATCGGCGCGCCGCCGAACCAGGCGCACACGCGCAGGAGCAGGTTGTCGCGCTGCTCCAGCCAGCCCAGCACCACCAGGCCGACACCGAGGGTCAGCAGCAGGAACGCCAGCGACGGCGGGTACTTGGTCAGGTTGAGGAACGACATCACGGTGCGCAGCGCGGTCTCGCCCGTCGTCCAGTCCAGCGTTTCGCCGTAGATATTCAAGCCGCGCAGCACCAGTAGCACGGCCAGTGCGGCCACGCCGGTGGTCACCAGCAGGCTGCGGCGGCGCGCGGACTCCACCGTGCGCGCATACCAAGGGCCGGCCACGTAGCCGAGCACGATCACGCCGATCCACGGCAGCAGCGGATAGCTGACCTTGATTTTCAAGGCGCCCTCGGCCACCAGGAAACCGCGATCATGCAGGATGGTCCACGGAATATAGCCCCAGTCGCCGGGCGCGAACGTCACCGGTGTGAGCAGGTTGTGACCGCCCACGATGACCAGCCCGATCACGGCCAGCACCACGCGCGGCAACCGGTGCAGCAAGGCCAGTGCGATCATCGCCAGGCCGATCACCCAGATCACCTGCAAATAAATCGTCGGGGCCGGAAAGATGCCGGTCCAGGCCACGCTGACCACCAGCACTTCGAGCACGACCAGGAACAGGCCGCGCTTGAGCAAAAAACCGGTGGCCGGGCGTGGCCCCGCCGACGGATGGGCATACAACCACGCCGACAAGCCGGTGAGAAACACGAACATCGGCGCACAAAAATGGGCGGCAAAGCGGCTGAAGAACAGCGCCGGCTCGGTCTGCGCCACATCCATCGGATCGGTGACCTGCCAGCGCAGGAAAAACGTTTCACGAACATGGTCGAGCATCATGATCATCATGACCAGCCCGCGCATGACGTCGATCGACGCCACGCGCGCATTCTTCACTACATTCATATCCACCCGTTAAAATTTATAGTGCGCTTTCAAGGTCACGCGGCGCTCGTCGCCCGGCGCGACCCAGGTTTGCTGGTAGGCGCTCGGATAATAAACTTTGTCGAACAGGTTGTCGATGTCGAGCGAGAGGCGCAACTGGCGCGTCGCGTCGAACGACGATACCAGTTTGGCCGTGGTGTACGCCGGCAAGACAAAGCTGCGGCTGATCGCCACGTCGCCATTGCGCTCGCCCACGTAATTGAAACCGCCACCGAGCGAGGCGCGCTTGCCCAGCACCTTGAATTCGCGCACCAGCAGCAGGTTGGCACTCTGCTTCGGCACATTGGCCACCGTGCCGCCCACCGCCAGCACGTTGTCGCGCAGGATCGTCGCATCCGTGTAAGCGTACGAGAACGATAGCTGCAACTTGCGCGCAACCTCGCCCGCCACGTCGAGCTCCACGCCCTTGCTGCCCACTTCGCCGGCGGCCAGCGAGAAGTTGTTATCGACCGGGTTGACGGTCAATACGTTTTCCTTCTTGATCGAGTACACGGCCAGCGTGCTGCTCAGTTTCCCGTCAGCCGTGTCGAACTTGACGCCCGCCTCGTAGGCGCGGCTGCTCTCGGCCGGGAACGACTCGTTGGCAATGCTGATGCCGCTGTTGGGCCGGAACGACTTGGCCGCCGATACGTACAGCGACACCTGCTTGGTCGGCTGGTACACCAGGCCGGCGCGCGGGCTGGTCGCTTCGATCCGCTGTTCGTTGACGCGTCCGGCCAGCAGCGCGTTGGTGATGCGCTGGCGATAGGCATCGCGGCGCACGCCCAGCAGCGCTTTCCATTGCTGGCTTAAATCGATCTGGTCCTGCACGTACACGCCGGTGGACCATTGCTGCTCGCGGGTATCGATCGAGCGCGCCAGATTGGTCGGCTGCGCGCCGCCATAGATCGGGTTGTAGATGTCGATGCTGTACGGCGCGGCCGCGCTCGGGTTGCGCCGCAGTTGCAGGCGATCATCGACGAAACGGTAGCCATCGACACCGAACAGCACGTTGTGGCGCACCGCGCCGGTGCTGAGCTTGCCGAGCAGCTCCACGCGGCCAGACCAGTCCTGGCCCGAAAAATCACGGAAGCGGCGCTGGCGCCACAGCGTGCGGCCATCGGCCTGCAACACGGTGGCGTCGCTGGAATAACCTTTCATTTCGCTGCTGCGGTACGACAGCCCGCTTTGCAGCGACCAGCCTTCCTGGAAATCGTGCTGCAGGAACACCTGGTGGCCGATCGACTTGATGGTGGTGGGACCATCGGCCGGGTCGCCGAGGAAACGCGAATTCGGGATCAGGCCCAGCACGCCTTTCACCGCCACCACGCCACGGTCGAAATTGCCCTTCTGCTCGACTTGCTCGAGTTCGTACGACAGCGTGGTGGCGTCGGAAATGCGCCAGATCACCGACGGCGACAACAGATGGCGCTCACTGGTGACGAAGTCGCGGAAGCTGTGGCCTTTTTCGTACGAACCGTTCAGGCGGTAGGCCACGTTCTCGCCCAGCGGACCGGTCAGGTCCACCGCCGTGCGATACGTATCGTGGCTGCCGACCGATTGCTCCAGCGCGTAAGACGGCTGGAAGAGCGGCTTCTTGGTGGCGATATTGATGATGCCACCGGGCTCGCCCCGGCCGTACAGTGCAGCGGCCGGGCCCTTGAGGATCTCGATGCTGCTAACGTTGGCGATATCGCGCAGGCCGTTGTAGCCACGGCTGGAACTGAAGCCATTGACCAGGAAGTCGGAACCGTAGTTGGGGTCTCCCGTAAAACCGCGCACCGAGTAGCTGTCCCACACGCCGCCGAAGTTGTTCTGGCGGGCGATGCTGCTGCCCATGTCGAGCGCGTCGGCCAGGCGGGTGACGCCGGCGTCGCCGAGCATGTCGGCGGTGAGCACGCGGGCCGATTGCGGCAAGTCCTTCAGATCGGTCTCGGTCTTGGTGGCGCCGGTGGCCGACAGGCTGCGATACGGCTGGCGCGCGGCCACCACGTTGACCACGTCGGTCAATTCGGCTGCATTGGTGGCGTCTTCGGCCGGACCAGCCACGGCAAACCACGGATAGGCGGCAGCCAGGCAAACGGCAAGACGCGAAGGACGAACGACAGGCATGAATGCTCCACAAATTAAACGCAACAGACTTGCATTCTACATGCAACGCAACTAAATTGCATTAAGGATATGCGCCAGCAAACGTGTATTTAATCATTCAATTGAGCACTTTGGTAAAACATTAGTACAGCAATTGGCCTTCTTGTACTATCTGCCATCTCTTTCGTCGTGTCACCCACCTAGCAGGAACAGATGAGCACTCCCACCATTATCGCGCTGCGTATCATTCCCGTTGTGATGGCCTTGCTGGCCGCCCTGCCCGCCGGCGCCCTCACGCTGTACGACGGCAAACAGGTCGCCACCGTGGTCCACGAAGACACCCCCACCGCCGCCCTCGCCGCTCGCCTGCTGGCGCGCGACCTGCAAGCGGTCAGCGGCGTGGCGCCGAAGGTCGGCACCAGCCTGGCCGACTGCGGCCGGGTATGCATCGTGCTCGGCCGGCGGGATGCGCCGCAGGTTGTAAAGATCGCGGCCGACGCCAAATTGCCGCTCGACGACCTGCGCGGCCAGTGGGAGCGCTACCGGCGCGCGGTGGTGCCAAATGGAGCGACGACCTACCTGCTGATTGCCGGATCGGACGCGCGCGGCGCCACCTGGGGCGTGGTGGACCTGACGCGCGAGCTGGGCGTATCGAGCTGGGAATGGTGGGCCGATGTGGCGCCGCGCAAGCAGGCCAGCATCACGGTCGATGACCGCGCCGTGCTGTCGGCACCGCCGTCCGTGAAATATCGCGGTATCTTCCTCAACGACGAGGACTGGGGCCTGCAACCGTGGGCCGCCAAGACCTACGATAAAGCAGCCAAGGACATCGGCCCGGCCACCTACGCGCGCATCTACGAGCTGCTGTGGCGCCTGAAAGCCAACACCATCTGGCCCGCCATGCACGACAGTACCAAACCGTTCTACCAGATCGCCGGCAACCCGGAGATGGCGCGCGATTACGCGATCGTGGTCGGCACCTCGCATGCCGAGCCGATGATGCGCAACAATGTACGCGAGTGGCGCAAAAAGGAAGACGGCGAATTCAACTTCTTCACCAATCGCGACAAGATGCTCGACTACTGGCAGCGCCGCGTCGATGAAGTCAAGGGCTACGAGAATATCTACAGCCTCGGCGTGCGCGGCATCCACGATTCGCCGATGGAAGGTGCCAGCAGCGCCGAGCAGGCGCGCGACGCGGTGGCCGAAGTGGTCGGCCTGCAACGCCAAATGCTGGCCAAATCGACCGGCAACCCGGTCGGCGAGGTACCGCAGGCGCTCACGCTGTATAAGGAAGTACTGGACCTGTACAAGGCCGGGCTCAAGGTGCCGGGCGACGCCACCATCGTCTGGCCCGACGACAACTACGGCTACCTGGCCCAACTGAGCACGCCGCAGGAACGCGCCCGGGCGGGCGGCGCCGGCATCTATTACCACCTGTCCTACTGGGGCCGGCCGCACGACTACCTGTGGCTCGGCACCACCCGGCCGGCGCTGGTGCGCGAACAGCTCGACCGCGCCTGGCAGACGGGCGCCCGCAATATGTGGATCGTCAACGTGGGCGACATCAAGCCAGTCGAATACCTGACCCAGTATTTCCTCGACCTCGCCTTCGACCACACGCAGATCGCGCAAACGCCCGACCAGCACCAGCGCGCCTGGTTCGCAGCGCAGTTCGGCAGCCAGCAGGCCGACGCGCTGGCCGCGCTCAAGCGCGAGTACTACGACCTGGCCTGGGAACGCCGGCCCGAGTTCATGGGTTTTGGCCAGACCGAGCCGACCACGCCCAACGGCGTCAACGCTTACCTGCGCACCGGTGGCGACGAAGCGCGCCGCCGCCTGGCCCGCTACGAAGCACTGACCAAACAGGCCGAGCAGCTGGGCGCCGCCCTGCCGGCCGATCGCCAGGACGCGTACTTCGAACTGGTGCTGTATCCGATCCGCGCCAGCGCCAACCTCAATGCACGCATCCTCAAGCTGGAACTGGCGGCGGCCATGGCGCGCCAAAGCCAGGCCGGCGCCCAGGAGCAGGTGGAACAAGCCAGGGCCGCGCACAACGCGCTGGTGGCCGACACCGCCCGGTATAACGCGCTGGCCGGCGGCAAATGGCAACACATGATGGACCTGGCGCCACGCCGGCTGCCGGTGTTCCACGCACCGGTGTTTCCGACCTATCCTGCGCCGGCCAAGGCGATCGCCCTGCCGGTCAGCAAGGTGCCGGTGATTTCGCTGGCGGCGGCGTCAAGCGGAAAAAATGCAGCGTGGGAAGTGGTGCCGGGACTGGGCAGCAACGGCGACGCCTTGCGCAGCCGGCTCGACATGGCCTCGGTGACGATGGAGGAAGCGGCCAAACTTTCGCCGCTCGACTACCGCTTCGAGCAAAAAAATACGGGCAGCGCGAGGATCAAGCTGGTGGCTGTGCCCGTGCATCCTCTGACATCGTCCAACAGCTTGCGCATCGGCGTGCGCATCGACGGCGGCCCGTGGGAAGTGCTGGACTTCCGCACGTTCGGGCGCAGCGATGAATGGAAGCAGAATGTGCTGAGTAACACGGCGGTGCGCACCCTGGAGCGGCCACAGCTGGCCAAAGGCGCGCACCGCATCGAGGTGGCGGCGCTGGACCCGGGCTTCATCCTGGACCGCATCGACATCAGCGCCGACGGCGCGCCCGACTACTACGGCGCGCCGCCAGCAGCAGGCCGATGATTACGACTTGAAGAACTTCAGCAGGTCGGCATTGATCACGTCGGCGTGCGTGGTGGGCATGCCGTGCGGGAAGCCTGGGTACGAAATCAGCTTGCCATTCTTGACCAGCTTGACCGACTTGGCGCCGCTGTTGGCGAACGGCACGATCTGGTCGTCTTCACCGTGCAACACCAGCACCGGCATGTCCATGGCGCGCAGGTCGTCGGTGTAGTCCACTTGCGCGAACTGGAAGATGCAGTCGTAGGCCGCCTTGACGCCGCCCATCATGCCCTGGCGCCACCAGTTGTTGCGCACCGCTTCCGACACCTTCGCACCCGGCCGGTTGAAGCCGTAGAACGGGATCGTCAGGTCCATGTAGAACTGCGAGCGGTTGAACGCGGTACCCTTGCGGATATCGTCAAACACCGACAGCGGCACGCCGTCCGGATTGGTGGCCGACTTGACCATGATCGGTGGCACCGCGCTGATCAGCACTGCCTTGGTGACCAGGCCCTTGCCATGCTGGCGCGTGTAGCGCGCCACTTCGCCGCCGCCGGTCGAGTGGCCCACGTGGATGGCCTTCTTGACTTTCAGCGCAGCGACCAGCTCGGCGGTATCCGAGCTGTAGGTGTCCATGTCGTTGCCCTTGTCGGTCTGGGTGGAGCGGCCGTGGCCGCGACGGTCGTGGGCAATCACGCGGTAGCCGTTCTGCAGGAAGAACATCATCTGGGCATCCCAGTCGTCGGACGTCAACGGCCAGCCGTGGTGGAACCACACCACCGGCGCGTCTTTCGGGCCCCAGTCCTTATAGAAGATCTGGGCGCCGTCCTTGACGGTGACGAAGCCGCTGTCCATGGTGGCGCTGCGGCCCGCTGGCGTGGCGGCCGACGATGCCGCCGGCAAAGTGGCCGCGACTGCAGCGGCAGCAACGCCGAGGCTGCCAACGATGGCGGTACGGCGGGAGGTAACGGTGTCGCTTGGGGTGTGATCGGATTTCACGTGGTGCTCCTGGCAGGTTGTCGTTCGGGTGGTTGGTACTGCTCGCGCTGTGCGGGAGCTGATACCACCATTGGACACCATCGCCTGGCACCTTGTATTCTGTCTTTGGATAGGGCCACCACACCCATTAAGTCCAGGCGCAATAGCGGATCTTGCCTGGCAGGTGTCATCAGGCCACGGTATAGAAGCAACGCGCACACACCTGGCGGTACGCACTATTGCCGCCGATCAGAACCTGGTCGCCTTCGCGCACCCGTACGCCATGCTCGTCGGTGCGGATATTCATGGTCGCCTTCTTGCCGCACTTGCAGATGGTCTTGATTTCTTCGAGGCTGTCGGCCAGCGCCAGCAAGGCAGCCGAGCCGGGGAACGGATTGCCCTGGAAATCGGAGCGCAGGCCGAAGCACATCACCGGCGTGTTGGTGGTGTGGACCCACCAGTGCAATTGATGCACCTGCGCGACCGTGAGGAATTGCGCCTCGTCGATCAGCACACACGCGACTTTCACGTCCTGCAGCAGCGCGGCAAAGTCGGTGTCGGCACTGTAGGTGGTGGCCTCGCTCTTGAGGCCGATGCGCGAGGCGATCACGCCAAAGCCGTCGCGGCCATCGAGCGCGGAGGTCAGCAGCAGCACCTCCATGCCGTTTTCCTTGTAATTGTGCGCGACCTGCAGCAGGTAGGTACTTTTGCCCGCGTTCATCGCCGAATACCTGAAGTGAAGACTAGCCATAACGTTCCAAAATAATGTGAATCTGCAGCGCGGAGGCGCGCAAAAAAGAATGAGCGCGATTATAGACGCCATCAACCGTGCCATACAAAAAAAGGGCATACTTGCCGTGCTCTGACCATGAGACCCAAGGAGACCCGGATGTCCGCACCCGCACTGTTTTCCCTGATCGGCAACACGCCACTGGCCGAGATTACCCGTCTCGACACCGGCCCCTGCCAATTGTTCCTCAAGCTCGAATCGCAAAACCCCGGCGGCTCCATCAAGGACCGCATCGGCATGGCCATGATCGAAGCGGCCGAGGCCGATGGCCGCCTGCAGCCGGGCGGCACCATCATTGAAGCCACCGCTGGCAATACCGGCCTCGGCCTGGCGCTGGTCGGACGCCTGAAAGGCTACCGCGTGCTGCTGGTCGTGCCCGACAAAATGTCCGCCGAAAAAGTATTGCACCTGAAAGCCCTGGGCGCCGAAGTGCGCACCACGCGCTCGGACGTGGGCAAGGGCCATCCCGAGTACTACCAGGATTTTGCCGCACGGCTGGCAACCGAATTGCCGGGCGCGTGGTTTGCCGACCAGTTCAACAACCCCGCCAATCCGCTGGCCCACGAAACCACCACCGGCCCAGAAATCTGGGAGCAGATGGGCCACGACATCGACGCCATCGTGGTGGGCGTGGGTTCCTCGGGCACGCTCACCGGCCTCACCCGCTACTTCCGCCGCGTGGCGCCACAGGTGGACTTTATCCTGGCCGATCCGGCCGGCTCCATCCTGGCCGAGTACATCGCCACCGGCCACGCCAGCGAGACTTCCGGTTCGTGGGCGGTGGAAGGCATCGGCGAGGATTTCATTCCGGCCATTGCCGACTTCGGAGGTGTCAGGCAAGCCTACACCATCACCGACCAGCAAAGTTTCGACACCGCGCGCACGCTGTTGCGCGAGGAAGGCATTGCCGGCGGCTCGTCCACCGGCACTCTGCTCGCGGCCGCCTTGCAATACTGCCGCGCGCAAACGGTGCCGAAGCGCGTGGTCAGCTTCGTGTGCGACACCGGCACCCGCTACCTGTCCAAGGTCTATAACGACGGCTGGATGCAGGACCAGGGCCTGATCGAACACGCACCCGAGCGCGATTTGCGCGACCTGATCGGGCGCCGCTACGATGCCGGACAGGTCGTCAGCGTGGCCCCCGACGACTCGCTGCTGATCGCCTTCAACCGCATGCGCGCCGCCGACCTGGCGCAGTTGCCGGTGATCGCCGGCGGCAAGCTGGCCGGCATCATCGACGAATCGGACCTGCTGCTGGCGGTCGATACCCACCCCGAACGCTTTGCCCGCACCGTGGGCGACACCATGACGCGCCGGCTCGACATGCTGCATCCACAGGCCGACCTGCACGCACTACGCACCGTGCTCGACAGCGGCCTCACCGCCGTGGTGGCCGATGGCGATATTTTTTACGGCCTGATCACGCGCTTCGACCTGCTCAACCACCTGCGAAGGAAGCTCTCTTGAACGACCATCTCAAGCAGGCGCTGGCCACCCGCGTGATCCATGCCGGCCAGGCGCCCGACCCTTCCACCGGCGCCATCATGCCGCCGATTTACGCCACGTCCACGTACGTCCAGGGAAGCCCGGGCGTGCACAAGGGCCTCGACTACGGCCGCTCGCACAACCCCACGCGCTGGGCGCTCGAACGCTGCGTGGCCGACCTCGAAGGCGGCGCCCAGGCGTACGCGTTCGCCTCGGGCCTGGCAGCGATTTCCACCGTGCTCGAACTGCTCGACGCCGGGTCTCACATCGTTGCCGGCGACGATATGTACGGCGGCACGTACCGACTGTTCGAACGGGTGCGCCGGCGCAGCAGCGGCCACGATTTTACCTACGTGGACCTCACCGACCCGGCCAACCTGCTGGCCGCGCTGCGCCCGGAAACCAGAATGGTGTGGGTCGAAACCCCGACCAATCCGATGCTCAAGCTGGCCGACCTCAGGGCGATTGCGGCCATTTGCCGCGAGCGCGGCATCATTGCCGTGGCCGACAACACTTTCGCCAGCCCGCTGGTGCAGCGCGCGCTCGAGCATGGCTTCGACATCGTGGTCCACTCCGCCACCAAGTACCTGAACGGCCACTCGGACGTGATCGGCGGCATCGCCATCGTCGGCGGCGCGCCGCACCAGCAAGGCTGGCGCGAGCAACTGGGTTTCTTGCAAAACTCGGTCGGGGCGATCGCCGGACCGTTCGACAGCTTTTTGATACTGCGCGGGGTCAAAACGCTGGCGATCCGCATGGAGCGCCATTGCCGCAGCGCGCTGGAACTGGCCACCTGGCTCGAACAGCAGCCCGAAGTGCGGCGCGTATTCTATCCGGGCCTGGCTTCGCACCCGCAGCACGCGCTGGCGCAGCGGCAAATGGACGGTTACGGCGGCATCATCTCGATCGACCTGAACACCGGCCTGGCCGGTGCGCGGCGTTTTCTCGAGCATTGCCAGGTGTTTGCGCTGGCCGAAAGCCTGGGCGGCGTGGAGAGCCTGATCGAGCACCCTGCCCTGATGACCCACGCCAGCATCCCGCCCGAGCAACGCGCGCAGCTCGGCATCGGCGACGGCTTGATACGGTTGTCGGTTGGAATCGAAGATATAGGGGATTTAAAGGCCGATATTCGGCGCTCGCTCGATGCGATATAGCTGCTAGTATCGCCCCATCACCACAACCACACCCACCAAGATGGAAATCGTCTTCATTATCGCCGGCGTCCTGGCCCTCGGGGTGCTGTACTCGATCACCGTAGCCAGCGCCAAGCCCATCCCCGGCAGCGGCATGTACAAGATCTCGCGCGACGGCCGGGTACTGATGTGCGCCGGGCCCAAGGTGAGCGCGGTACGCCCCACCCTGTACCCGGACGGCTTGCGCGTCAAGCTGCGCGGCGGCAACAGGACCGGCGAGTTCTACGTGCACGAACTGGTGGCGGAAGTGTACCTGCCCAACCCCAAGCGTTACACCAGCGTGCGCCACAAGGACGGCAACGTACGCAACAACAATATCGACAACCTGGAGCTGGTGGCCGGCGTGCCGGAGGCGGAGCCGCCGCTATTGACGAGAGAAGAGTCGGAGAATCTGATCCAGACCTGATACGAGCAGCAAAGATAACTTAGCGCTGCAGCAGATCTCTCTGCTCGCATTGTTCGCCATAGCGCAATGCGACCTTCATCGCGACGTTTTGTATGCGGCCGCCCAATACGGCTTTCTGATGCCAAACAGGATGCCGGTCAACCACTTTCTTGGCCTGTCCCAGCGACAGCCCGAAGGCAGCGCGCGTTACCCTGATAGCCAAAATGACAGACGCACGCGATTGGCACAGGTAGTGCTGCGCCTCTTCCGGCGTGGCAAACGCCATGCGTTTGATATCCGCAAGCAAATATTCATAGGTGGGAGTATTCATATGGCCTCCTTATCATCACAACCTAACACAAATTTTGTGGCCAGGGCGTGCGGACGAACTATTGGATACGCGTTCCCCCATAATTTGCACATGGGCGTAGCCGTATTGTCGCGCCAAATACCGCAAGTCGCGCATCGCTTCTAGAAATGCGACGGTCGAGGAGCCTACCGGGTAAATCATGTCGTCCAGCGGGTAGATCGCAACGTCGAACAGTGCCAGCGTGCCGGACTGTGGATCAAGCACAAGTTCGGCAGCAAGTTGTACGACGCCGTATGGCAGTTCAAGATCGACTTCAAACCAATTGTCTCGATCTTGCTGCCAGCGCAAGAGCGCGCTTACAAGACCGTCCGCAATGGCATCACGGTATCTGGGCACGTGACCTCCTGAAAGAACTCTCAGGAGTCACGGTAGTAGCGGTGGCCAGTTCGATATGTAGTCAGCGCAAACGAATCGCTGATAAATGGCGTTGTTTAAAACTCTTCCCACTCGTTCGTTTCTGCCTTGGCTGGCGCCGGCTTGCGGACCGGTGCCGATGCTGATGCTGATGTGGCAGGCTTGGCTGCTGCCGCCAAGCGCGCCGGTGCTGCCGCCGGCTTGCGCGTTGGCGCCCGCTTGACGGCTTGCCGTGCCGGGGCTGACTGGGCCATGCCGTCAAGCTTGAACACGCTCACCACCTGCGACAGTCCGGCTGCCTGGTCCTGCATCGCTTCGGCGGCGGCCGAGGCTTCTTCCACCAGCGCGGCATTTTGCTGGGTGACCTGGTCCATCTCGGTGATGGCCTGGTTGACCTGCTCGATGCCGGCGCTCTGCTCGGCACTGGCGCTGGTGATCTCGGCCATGATGCTGGTCACCTGGCCGATGCCCTGGACGATTTCGTTCATGGTGTGACCGGCCTGGTCCACCAGCGCCGAGCCGGCTTCCACCTTGTGCACCGAGTCGTCGATCAAGACCTTGATTTCCTTGGCCGCTGCCGCCGAGCGCTGGGCCAGGTTGCGCACTTCCGACGCCACGACCGCGAAACCACGCCCTTGCTCGCCCGCGCGGGCTGCTTCCACGGCCGCGTTCAGGGCCAGGATATTGGTCTGGAAGGCGATGCCGTCGATGACCGAGATGATATCGACGATCTTGCGCGACGATTCGTTGATCGAGCCCATGGTATCGACCACGTCGGCCACCACCGCGCCGCCCCGGTTGGCAACGCCGGCAGCGTCCTGCGCCAGGCGGTTGGCTTCGCGCGCGTTGTCGGCGTTCTGGCGCACCGTGGCCGTCAGCTCTTCCATCGACGAGGCAGTTTCTTCCAACGAACTGGCTTGCTGCTCGGTGCGGCTCGACAGGTCCTGGTTGCCGGCCGCGATTTCGGCCGAGGCGGTAGCCATGGTGTCGGTGCCGCTGCGCACCTGGGCCACGATGGTGACCAGGTTGTCGTTCATCGTCTTCAACGCCTGCATCAGGCGGCCGGTCTCGTCGCGGCTATCGACCACGATCACGCTGGTAAGGTCGCCGGCAGAAACGGTCTCGGCCACTTGCAGTGCGCGGTTGATCGGACCGGTGATCGAGCGCGTGATGTAAAGCGCAAAGCCCACGCCCAGCGCCAGCGCAAGCAGGCCCAGCACGATGATGACGTTGCGGGTGGAAACCGAGAGGTCCAGCACATTGCTGGCAATGCCGTCAGCAGCAGCCACTTGCAGCGTTTGCAGCTTGTTCACTTCGGCCAGGTAAGCGGCAGCCTTGGGAACCAGGCCGGTATCGTAGGCAATCTTGCCCTGCGCCAGGTCGCCGGCGGTCTTGAGTTGAAAGACCAGCTTGCGCGCATCGATATACGCGGTACGTGCGAGCAGCACCTGGTCGAACTGGGCCCGTACGCCGGGGTTGCGGATGCTCTTGTTGATCTCTTCCTGTACCTCGCCCGCGCGGGCGGACGCGGCGGCAATGCCGGCCTCGTAGGTTTTTTGATCTTCCGCGTCACTGGCCTGCCAGGCGGCGGACGAACGGACCGCATTGATTTCGATGACCTTGGCCCATTCCGCCACCAGGCGCTGGTTCTTGTAACTGGTGTTGATGAGCCGGTCCGTGAGCGCCGTGCCTTCCTGCATGCGCAGGACCGCGATCGCGGTAGTGACCGCCAAGAGCAGCAATACGATGCCGAAACCGATGCCCAGGCGGACGCCGATATTAAGATTTTTCATGGAGTGTGCCTTGCCAAAGTGAGTGAAAGCCAGTGGAATTGCCCTTGAGCATTCCTATCGATATCACTATATCAGCGGAAATTAATATTTCTTATATAGAATATTAATGCTGATAAACAGGCAAAATTCGGCTGTAACACAATCCAAGGCGGCGTCAGGCAAGCTCGAACAGTTATCTAAAAACCACGCACCCAAGCAGGATAAGGCTTTACCGGGTGTCCGCAGTGATGAATCTATATTTCCACGAAGACATATTGATTACGATATCAATATTGGAATTCATCGCAAAAAAATAATTAACAACGTTGCATATGACCAACAATTATTACTGGCCAGGGTGATACCGGCGCTCGGCGTTGCGCTCCACGTCTTCGCGGTAAAACAGCACTTCCTTGAACTGTCCCCTGGCAAACATCTCGGCCTGGTCGGCAAAATACGGCGACGCGGGATCGCCGCTCTGGCCGCCCACCAGGATGCTGCGCGCCTTCAGGCGCGGGCCGAACTCCACCACGGCGACAAAGCTGTTGCCGCGTTCGCCGTAGATGCGCTTGGTGGTTTGCTTGGAGGTCATGCCATAGGCCGCCAGCGCGCCCCAGTTGGCCGATGCATACGGAATCGGCAGGCTGGACTTGCTGTCGTCGAACGGCTGCGCCAGGTCGCCGGTCAGGCGCTGGAAGCGGTTGATCTCGCCCCACGCGGTTTGCCAGGTGCCGAAGTCGGCCGTCAGCTTGTCCGATGCCCGCACCAGCCCTTCCAGGCGCTGGCGCGGCGTCAGCGCGGCCTGGATATAATCGAGCACCAGCACGTCCCTGGCCTTGGCGGCCGGACCGAAAGCGGTTGTCAGATCCTGCGCCCAATAAATCGCCAGCGAGGTCGGCACCGACGCCAGCGTGTAGCGCATGTCCCAGCCGCGCAGCGCGGCGATTTGCGGCGCCAATGACGCGATCAGCGGGTCGCCGGCCGGCAATGCATCGTAAGCCGCAAACAGCTGCGGCAGCAGCGGCTCGAACGCCGGCAACTGGTTGTCGTAGGCGGCCGCGATCAGGCTGTCGATGGTGAAGTCCTTGCGGTTTTCCATCACCCGCACGGCGTGGATGCCGCGTGGATTTTCCGGATTCATCGACATGTACGCCGGATAGTCGCTGGCCTTGGGGCTGTAGGGGCCGGCCGCCGTGTAGGGCCAGTTGTTGGTGTTATAGATCCAGCCGTTTTTCGGGTTGAACAGCGTGATGGTTTCCTTCACCGCGTGCAAACCCTGCCATTCGGTGGCCGGATCGCTGCCATCGACCGGGCGCCTGAAGTCGATTTTTGGATTGCGGCGCGGGATGAAATTGCCGTGGAAATAGGCGATATTGCCGTCAGCATCCGCATACACGGTGTTGTTCGAGGAATTGGTACGCAAATCCATCGATCGATAGAATTCCTTGTAGTTGCGCGCCTTGGTGCGCAGGAACGATTGCGTCAGCGCCTTCAGCGGCTCGTTCATCAGCTTGACCGCAACCCACTTGCCGTCTTTGGCGCGCACGATGGGACCGTGGTGGCTGTAGTACACCTTGACCGTCTTGCTGGCCATGCCGCTGGCGGTCTTGTAAGGCAGGGCGATGTCAACCGCCTTCAACGGCCGCTGCTCGTCGCCATACTGGTAGAAATACTGGCCATCGCGGTCGATGATGGTTTCCAGGTATTCGTCGATGACATCGCCGCCGCCCGACGTGTGCATCCAGCCCACCCGGTCGTTAAAACCCTGGTACACGAAGAATTGGCCCCAGGTCACGGCGCCGTAGGCATTGAGCCCCTGGCGGCTGTGCACCTGCACTTCGGGGCGGAAGTAGAACGACGTGTGCGGGTTGATCATCAATAGCGCGTGGCCGTTTTTGGTGATCGCCGGCGCGATGGCAAAGCCGTTGGAGCCGCCCGGTTCGTGATCGAGGTCGCTCCCCTGCTCCGCCAGCAAAATCGGCGCCATCAACGGGTGGGCGCCATGCGCGTACAAGGCTTCGAGTTGCTTGATATCGATGGTTTCGATGTCGCCGCCGATGCTGCCCTCGCTGAAGGCCAGCGCCATCCACGGCTCGAAACGGGTGATCAGGTCGGGTTTGACCTCGGGATGCGTGGCCAGGTAGTAATTCAGGCCGTCGGCAAAGGCCACCATCAGTTTTTTGAGCCAGGCGGGACTCTGCCGGTACTGGGCCTTGAGAAAGTCCGGGTTGATGAACAGCTTCATCCGCAGGTCGCGGTACAGCTCGGCCTCGCCTTCGACTTCGGCCAGGCGGCCCAGGGCGTTGATGTAATTGCGTTCGACGCGGCGGAAATCGTCCTCGGCCTGGGCGTACAGCAGGCCGAACACGGCGTCGGCATCGTTGTTGCCGTACACGTGCGGAATGCCCCACTTGTCGCGCACGATGGTCACGCGCTTGGCCTGGGCCTGCATGCGGGCCAGCTCGGCGCCGGCCAGGGGAAACGGCGCCGCCGTGGCCGCCAGCGCTGCATTGAGGGGAACAAAACAAAGCAAGGCCAGCGTGGCGCGCCATCGGTGCATCGACAAACTCCGGATTAACAGTTCAACCTAGGGATCAGCTCGATGCGAGTTCGGAAATGCGCCGCTGCAACGCGGTAATTTCCTCGAGCAATGCCGCGTTCTTTTCGCGCAGCGCCGCGTTTTCACGGCGCAGCTCGTCCGCTTCGGTGGGATTGCGATTGTAATCGCGCTCGCCGTCCTCACGCGCACCCTTGGCCTCCTTGGGCGGCTTGCCGGCCGTGCGCAGTTCGCGCACTTCCTTGGCGGCTTTTTGCAATTCCTTCTTGCCGCCGGCAACAGCGGCAATCTGCGCATCTTCCGGCAGCGACGCCACGGTGGCCGCGGCGTTGATGGAGATCGTGCCCGAACGCACGGCTTCCACCAATTCCGGCGTGGCGGTCTTCTGGATTTTTTCGATCTGGCTGATGGTGGCGCTCGACAGGCGCGCGGCGCGGGCAATGTCTTCGCGCGAGGTCAGCGGCATGGCGGCTGGCTTGGGCTTGGCTTCGCCGTCCGGTGGCGCGATGGCCGCGTCTTCGGCGGCGGCCTCAGCGGCCAGTTCGAGCGCGCGGGCGCGGACGATTTCCTTCTTGCGCAGGGCGAGCACGCCGCGCTGATAGTCGGAAATGCTGCGGCGCCCCAGGTTATTGTCGATCATCCACAGTTTGACGTCGTCGAGGTCGCGAAAGCTGGTGTTTTCCACGGCCTTGAACGGAATGCCGTGTTCCTGGCAGATTTGATAACGGTTATGGCCATCCACCAGGGTGTCCTGCCACAGGACCAGCGCGTCGCGGCAGCCCTCGGCCAGAACGCTGCGCTCGAGCGCCATGTACTCGGCCTCGGTCAGCGGCTCGATGTAGGCCCGCAACACGTCGTTAATTTTAATTTGCATGGTTTTCCTTGAAGTACCGGCGGCGGCTGGCAAAATGCGCCCGCCCACTGCGCCACCCGACATGCTACACCATCCGGACGGTGCGGCAAAAAGTGGCTTCAAGGTTGAAAATGTATAAATGGTGCAGTGCAGCTAAGATTGGCTTAAGAATCGCTCATTATCATCGTCAGCAGTCAAACATGCTTTCTCCAGCTATTGACCAAAAGCCCCGGGTAGTTGCTGCTACCGCGGGGCTTTTTCCATTTTTCTTACTTGGCAGCGATCACTTCCGGCATTGCCGACGAGTGGTGGTTCAGGATTTTCCATTCGCCGCCGACCTTCTTGTACACATAGGTGTAACGCGCCTGCACATCACGCGGCTTGCCATCGACCGTCACCCGGAACGTGTACACACCGGTATCCAGTGCCGAATCGTTGCCCAGCATGCGGATCTGGCGCATGTTGATGGTGCCGACCGGCTTCATCTTGAGGAACTTGACGAAATAGTCTTCGATCGCGGCCGGGGTGGTGCGCACCTCGTTCGACACGGTGGGCTCGAGCACCGCGTCGCTGGCGTACAGGCTGGCGACCTTGGCCGGGTTGCCGGTGGCCAGGGTCGCATTCCATTTGTCGAACAGGGCCGCGATTTCCGCTTCCTGGGCGTTGACCGGGGCGGTGACTACGCCGGCGTAGAACTTCGGCGCGATGTCGGCGACAGCGAAGGTGGTCGAGGCGGCGAGGGCGAGGGCGATCAGGACTTTTTTCATTATGTGCTCCATGTAGTTGAGGATCATCGGCAGTCGGTGTCTGCCAATGAATCGAGTATCGCGGACCCGGGTCGTTGAAAAATCTGCCGGCCGGGGGTTGCGGCATATGCCGGGTGGCATATAATTCGCGACTCCACACATGAAACTGGTTGCATGCGATGAGCTCTTCTTCTCCTGCCGATAGCGCCCACGCCATCCGTAGCCGTTACCGCCACAGCGAAAGCAGCGCCGCGCGCTGGCGCCTGCTCACCGACGCGGCCGGCGCACTGGCCCAGGATGGCGTGCGCCCCGCCGCGCTTGCCACCGTGCTGGCCAAGACCCTGGCCTTCCTCTCGCTCGACGATGGCTTGCTGCTGGTGCTCAAGGACGACGCCTTGCACGTGGCGGCCAGCCACGGCAACGTGCCGCCGGTCGGCGCGCGCGTGGCGCATGCCATGGCGCTGCACACCGTCTTGCAGCCGGGGCCGGTGGCGCCGCTGGTGCGGCAGGACGTACCGAGCGGACTGCGCATCGGTCGCGAGCAGCGCACCGGCCTCGAAGTGCTGGTGCCGCTGTGCCTGGACGGCAAGCATCGCGGCATCCTGGCCCTGCTGTGCGCCACGGCCGCGCCGCCGCCCCACCCCGACGATTTGCTCACGCTGCAAGCGCTGTCCACCCTGCTGGGTGCGGCGCTGGCGAACAGCCAGGCGGCGCCGCGCGTGGGCGCCACCGAGGCCGCCGCCATCCTCAAGTCGCTGACCCCGCGCGAATTGCAAATCCTCGCCCTGCTGCCGCAAGGCTGGACCAACGCCGCCATGGGCGAGCACCTGGGCATCGCCGCCGGCACCGTCAAGGTGCACGTGGAACGCATCCTGCACAAGCTGGACCTGAACGACCGCACCCAGGCCGCCGTGCGCGCGGCCGACCTGGGGCTCGGATCATGAGCGCGCTCGCAAGGCTGAACCCGCGTCACTGGTCGCTCGGCTTCAAGGGCGGCGCAATCATTGTCGCCTCGCTGGCCCTGCTGGTGGGCTCGGCCGCCACCAGCTACACGCTCGAGCGCAATACCGCTGCCGCCACCGCCGACATGCTGCGCACCATGCAGGCCCAGGCCGATATCCAGCGCCTGCACACGCAGATCGCCGAGGCCGCCACCGGCGTGCGCGGCTACCTGCTCACCGGTCGCGACGATTTCCTGATGCCATACCACATCGCTGCCGAACAACTGCCGGCCACCCTGGCCAGCTTGCAGGCGCGCGCCGTCGATCCCGAACAGCTGGCCAGCCTGGCGCGCATCACACCGCTGCTGCGCAAGAAGCTCGCCAGCCTGAACCTGATGCGCGGGCAGCGCAACGCCAGCACGGCGGAGTTGCAGGAACATCTGCTCAGCAGCAAGCAGATTCTCGACCAGTTGCGTACCGAAATCGGCGTGATGAATTTGCGCGAGGCCGCGCTGGTCGAGCAGCGCACATTGGCCTTGCAACAGGCGTCGAACCGCAACCTGTGGATGGCGATGATCGTGATTGGCGCCGGCATGGCTGGCGCGATGGCAACGCTGACCTTCACCCTGGGGCTGGTGCGGCGCGTGCGCCTGGCCGCCGAAAACGCCGAGCGCCTGTCGAACGACCTGCCGCTCAAGCCCACACCGGCCACCACCGACGAGCTGGGCCAGCTGGCCGACCGCCTGCACCAGGCCAGCGTGCTGCTGGCCGGCCGCGCCTCGGCGGCGCAAGCAGCCAGCCGCGCCAAGACCGAGTTTTTGGCGCGCACCAGCCACGAGCTGCGCACTCCGCTCAATGCCATCCTCGGCTACGCGCAACTGCTGGAAGCGGGCCTGCGCGAACCGCGCGAACGCGAACATGCGGAACACATCCGCCAGGCCGGCCAGCACCTGCTTGCCTTGATCAACGAGGTGATCGACATCGGCCGCATCGAGGCCGGCAAGCTCACCCTGGCATGCGTGCCGGTGGCGCTGGCGCCGCTGCTCGACGAGGCGATGATGCTGATGGCGCCGCTGGCGCGCCAGCGCGGCGTGCAGCTGCGCCACGATCACGCCGGCCTCGCGGTGGCCGTGCTGGCCGACCGCCAGCGGCTGCTGCAGGCGCTGCTCAACCTGCTGTCGAACGCCATCAAGTACGGCCCGCTTGACGGCATCGTGGCGCTGCACCTGGCGCCCGGCGCCGAACTGGCCGCCATCCACATCGACGACAACGGCCCCGGCATCACGCCGTCGCTGCGCACGCGCCTGTTTGCACCGTTCGACCGCCTCGGCGCCGAACGTGGCAAGACCGAGGGCGCCGGCCTCGGTCTTGCAGTCTCGAAAGCGCTGATGCAGGCCATGGGTGGCGACGTCATCCTGCACGACAAGCCCGGGCCCGGCAGCCGCTTCACGCTGACCTTGCCGCTGGCGACCAACGCCGGGGCCACCGACGAGGCCGCCCAACAGGAACCGGCCGACCAGCCAGCGCCCGCTGCGGCCGTGCCGGCCACCAGCGCCAGCACCCGCCACCTGCTGTGCGTGGAAGCGGACCCCGCCACGCGCATCCTGGTGGCCACGCTGGCCCAGCGCCGGCCGCACTGGCGCGTGACCGCCGTGGCCGACGCCGCCGCAGGCCTGGCCGTGGCGCAGGCCGAACCGCCCGACCTGGTACTGCTGGCAGCCAACCTGGCCGGCGCACAGTGGCTGGCCCTGCCCGGCACCGTGGTCCTCCTGGGCAGCGAGGCGAATAACGACGTTCCGCACCTGGCCAAACCACTCGATATCCCGGCGTTCTTCGCCCTGCTCGATTCTCACGGAAAATCTACATGATGGAAAATCAAGTACTCGCTTCGCGCATCCTGATCATCGACGACCAGCCCGCCAATTTGCGGCTGCTGGAAGACATGTTCATTGCCGAGGGCCTGACCCACGTGGTCGGCACCACCGACGCCCGCACCGCGCTCGACCTGTACACCGCCTTCGATCCCGACCTGATCGTGCTCGACCTGATGATGCCCGACCTCGATGGCTATGCGGTGCTCGAACGCCTCAAGCGCCGCGGCGATCCCTACGACTTCCGCCCGGTGCTGGTGATCACTGCCGACGCTACTGCCGAAGCCAAGCGCCGCGCACTGTCGCTGGGCGCCAAGGACTTTCTTACCAAGCCGTTCGATACGCTGGAGGCAATGTTGCGCGTGTGGAATTTGCTGGAAACCCGGGTCCTGTACAAGCGTCTGCAAGCGCTGGCGCCACAGCAGGAACTGGCGCCGCAAAGCTACCGGGGCCGCCTGCCCTGAGCGCGTCCCGCGCCGCGCCACATCATGCTGCGTCGCAATATTATTTTTGTCGTTGCGCACGTTTGAACCGGCTTGCCAGGAAATCCTGTGCTATTCTTGCTCTATAAACATCGCCCAGGCAGCTTACGGGTGGTTTGGTGCGATGCGCCAAACAGTTCACTTAGCGAGGTTATATGGCGCAATCACATAGTTACTCATACGCAGGCCACTACATCGTCTGCACGCCCAAACGCACGGCGGACAACGGCTACTATGCCTGTTTCCGCATCTACCGCGGTGCGTCTTCTGCCGGCGACGTGGTCTATGAACAATCGTATCCATTGGCCGAATTCGGCACCGTTGACGGCGCCAACCGCTACGCGGCCGAAATGGCGTCGTACTGGCTCGACCAGTGGCCGATCAAGGGTTCCTTCACCCGCAAGCGCGACGGCCGCGCCATCAGCTACCTGGGCACGTACAGCGTGGGCCACGGCGCCGACTGGAACGCCCGCGTGTATTGCGATGGCAACCTGATGGCCACGCCGGGCGGTGCGTTTCAGTACGACATCCTGCGCGATCCGAATATCTACCAGGCGGCCGAACACGTGATCCGCGCCTCGATCGAACGCGAATAAACCGGCACGCACGCACGGCGCTGATTATTTCCGGCGCCAGCGAACCGCTGGCGCGGCGCTTCGATTAGGATGCGTTTGCCTCCGACTTCGCTATCGCCCGCCATGACCTTCGCCCGTGCCACCGCAGCTCCTTCACTGCTAGCTCCACTGCTGACCGCCCTGTCCGCCGCCCTGCTGTTCTCCGGCGCCGCTTGCGCCCAGGGTTTCGACGTTGCCGTCACCGTCGATGACCTGCCCGCCCACGGCCTGCTGCCGCCGCGCATGACGCGCCTGGCCATCGCCGAAGCGCACCTGCAAACCTTCAAGCGACACGGCGTGACCGAGGCGTTCGGCTTCGTCAACGCCGGCAAGCTGACCAAGTCCGCCGACGACGCCAGGGTGCTCGACGCCTGGCGCGCCGCCGGCCACCCGCTGGGCAACCATACCGCCACCCACCTGGGCCTGTCGAAAGCGCCGTCGCTGGCGGCCTGGCAGGCCGACGTGGAGGCTGGCGAAGCCGCCGTAACGCAGCGCATGCAAGGTGCTGACTGGCGCTATTTGCGCCTGCCGTTCCTCGACGGCGGCGGCGCCCGTGGCCCCGCCGCGCTGGCCTGGCTACGCGAACGCGGCTACCGCGTGGCCGATGTCAGCCTCTCGTTCGACGACTGGGACTATACCGACGCCTACGCGCGCTGCGTGGCCAGCGGCGACCAGGCCGCGATCACGACCATGAAAACCCAGTACCTGGCGGCGGTCGAGCGCGGCATCGCCAAGATGCAGGCCGACTCGCAGCGCGTGTATGGCCGCGTGATTCCGCAGGTGCTGCTCACCCACCTGGGCGGCTGGAGCGCGGTGACCCTGCCCGACGTGCTGCAACGCCTGGATGCGGCCGGCGCCCGCTACGTGCCGCTGCAACAGGCGCAGTCCGATCCTGCCTACGCCGAGCCGGGCGGCGGCACCGTGATCGAACGCACGGCGCGCCGCCAGGGCATCAAGCTCGACGCCGAGACGCCGATGGCCGACCGCATCGATCCCGGCACCCTGTGCCGCCAGCCGGCCGAACAAACCATCATCCTCGACGGCAACGCCGGCGGTCCGCGCTTCGACGGCATCGGCATCGTCGAAGGCGGGGGCGGCACCGGCGTGCTGCTCAAGGACTACCCGGAACCGCAGCGCAGCGAGATCCTCGACCTGGTGTTCACACCGAAGTTCGGCGCGTCGGTCAGCGCCCTGTACGTGGAAATTCCCGGCGACGGCAACGCCACCCAGGGCTCGATGCCCAGCCACATGCACGCCCGCGACGACCTGAACTACGAACGCGGCTACCTGTGGTGGGAAATGCGCGAGGCCAGGCGCCGCAATCCGCAACTCACGCTCGACGGCGCCGCTTGGAGCGCGCCCGGCTGGCTGGGCCGGCAAGGCCAACTGTTCGAGCAGAGCACGGGCGATTATTACAAGGGCGATGCGCGGTTCTTCTCGCAGGACACGGCCAACTACTACGTCAGCTGGCTCAAGGGCTTGCGCAACGTCTATGGCATGGAGTTCGACGCCATCGGCATCCGCAACGAGAAAGGCGCCAGCTACGGTTTCGCCAAGGCGCTGCGCACCACGCTCAATGCCAACGACTTCGGCAAGGTCAAGCTGCACGGCTTCGACAACTGGCCCGATCCATGGAAATTCCGCTTTGTCGATGACATGGCCCGGGATGCGGAACTGCGCGACGCCATCGACATCGTCGGCGCCCACATCAACCCGCCCAAGTCGGTGGTGCCGGTCGAAGTGCAACGCAAAGCGGCCGCCATGGGCAAGCCGATCTGGAACACCGAGCAGCACGTGTACAAGGCCGGCTACGACGGGCTGATCAGCATGGTCCAGTCCTTCAATGAAAACTATGTGCGCAGCGGTGTGACCAAGGTGGTCAACTGGTACGGCATTGCCGGCCTCTACACGATGCAGGCGTACTCGGGCGAAAAAGAGGCGATGGTGCGCGCCAACTGGCCGTGGAGCGGCCACTACCGCGTCAACCCGGTGTTGTGGGGCTATGCCCACTACGGCCAGTTCACCGAAACGGGTTGGACCTACCTGCAGGGCGGCAGCGGCGATCTGGCCGGCGGCGGCACCTTCGTCACGCTGGCCTCGCCCGAGCGCGACTACAGCGTGATCATCGAAACCAAGGACGCGCCCGCTGCACAGCAGCTGCGACTGAACGTCAAAGGCTTGAAGGATGGCGACTTGGCCGTGTGGCGCACCACCGAGCAAGAGCATTTCGTACGCCAGGCCGACGCCGTGGTGCGCGACGGCGTGGCGACGCTCACGCTCGAGCCGCACGCCGTGTATTCGCTGACCACCACGCGCGGCCAGCAAAAAGGCGGCGTGGCCGACGTGCCGGCGCTGGCATCGTTCCCGTTCCCGTACCGCGAAACGTTTGAACACTATCCACGGCCAGCCACCTGGGGCCACCAGCCGCGCTACCTGGCCGACATTGCCGGTTCCTTCGAACTGGCGCGCTGCCCGGCCCGCGTTGGCACCTGTTTGCGCCAGAGTGCGCCGATTCCCACCATTTCGTGGGCGCCCGACTGGCAGCCTTATTCGATCATCGGCGACGATGCCTGGCGCGACTACGAAGTAAGCGTGGACGTGTACCTGCAAGCGGGCGAATCGGCCGCTGTCATGGGCCGCATCAACCATGCCGGCACCGGCTACGGTTTCATCCCGAAAGGATACTTTCTGCAACTGGGTCACGATGGCGCGTTGCGGCTGGTGGCCATCCGCGGCAAGAAGGACAAGAAAAAGGCGGTCGGCGATGCCGAGCAGCAGGCTTTGATCCGCGCCATGAACGACACGTCCGAGGGCGGCGAGAAGCAACTGGCCGCCAGCCGCGTGGCAGGCGTGAAAGCAGGCCAATGGCATACGCTGACGCTGCGCTTTGCCGGCAACCGGATTACCGGGCTGGTCGATGGCAAGCAGCAGCTTGCCGCCACCGACGATCTGTACGGCGCCGGCATGGCCGGCATCCTGGCCGCTACGCACAAAGACAAGGATGAAGACAAGCTGAGCATGGCCTGGTTCGACAACCTGGTCATCAAGGCTGCCGGTGGCAATCTGCCGGCGCCATCGAGAGCGATGACGGGCCAGCAGGCGCTGTATCCGGCTCAAAAGTCTATGCCATCAGGAAAGAAGTGATACAGCCGACCGCTGAGTAGTCCTACAAACAGGCCGCAAGCGCGCCGATAGCGCACGGGCTGAGGAATGCATAAACTGTAGTTCGATTGTCACCAAAAGGAGCTCAACATGAAACAGCATCACGCACCAGCCAAGTTTATTTTCGCCTTGATCCTGACCGCCGCCGCTGTTACCGGTTGCAAGAAGCAGGAAGTTGATCCGCCCGCACCTGAAGTTGTAGCACCACCGGCCAATACGGCCCCGACCGGCTCGCCACCAGTTGACAACACCATGCCGCCGCCAGCAACCACGCCACCGGCTGACGGCACCACGACCACGCCACCGGGCGGCACTACGCCAGACCCGGCAGCACCGCCGCCAGCGCGTTAAGCCTGGCGTGATGCCGGGCCGTCACCCTCTACCGAGTGACGGCCCGGCTGCGTGTTTCGATTGACCTCAGGGGATAGCCACCCCTGCCCCAGCCTCAACTTATTCGCTTTTCCTAACTATCCGGATTCGGCGCCAGGCTGTTATCGGGATACGTCCCGAAATGATTGGCCTGCTGTAGCACCGTCTGCGCCCACGCGCGATGCGTTGCCACTTCGCACATCGAATTCCCCATCTTGAATACCGCCGGACTAGCTTCGTCCATGATCCGCACCGCCGCAGCGACGTCGATCGGCTGGACCCGGTAATGCATTTCGATCAGTGGCAGCTGGTCTGGGTGGATTGCCGTCTTGCCCACCAGGCCGTGCGCCAGGTCTTCCTGCACTTCCATGTCGAGCAAGGCCTCCTGGTCCAGGTGTTCGAACACTGGCGCCGTCAGGCGGAAGCCGTACGGTGCGAACGTCGTGACCAGGCGCGCGATCACCGATCCCAGCGGGGTGCGGTAAATCGTCATGTTGCGGGGACGGCGTATGCCAAGCAGCGCCAGTAAATCGTTGCCGCCGATGCGCAGCGCCAGGATGCGTCCCACCACGCCCGGCGCGCGCAGCAGGTCGCGGAACGCCACCATCTCGCGCTCGTCGAATACCTCCGCTGTTTCCAGCGTGGGCATCAGCATGTGCCCGGTCTGGCGCACCAGCTTGAAGTAGGCGTCGAAATTGTCGCGCGTAGCTTTCGGGATCACGAAGCCGGTCAGGTGTTCGGAACCCTTCATGGCCAGCACCCGTTCGAGCACCTCGGGATTGCGTACCCGCACGAAGCGGTCGAGCACGCCTACCGGGTCCATGTTTTCCAGCATCACCGACAGGTTGAACAGCGCATAACTGAGCTCGCGGTCGGCCACCGCGTCCTCGGTGCAAAAAATCACCGAGCGCAGCTTCGGCAATTTGATGCCGTTGGCAATTTCCAGCAAATCCTTGTGGGTGGTCGGTACGTATAACGACGCGCCCATCGGCTTGTTCACCGTCCAATTAGCCATCCAAAGCACTCCTGATAAGGGATACCGCCTGGTAAGGCAGCGATTGATCGATGATGACCGGCACATTTTTTTCCTGTGCCAGCAAGGTCAGGTGACGCACGTCTGCGCTGGCCGGATCGCGGACCAGCAGCAGGCGCGGCACACGGCGCAACAATACCCGGGTAGCCTCGCCGATGCCCGGCTTGATCAGGTTGACGTCGGCCACGCCGTACTCCTGTTGCAGCCGCGCCAGGCAGGCGCGCGAGGTGGCGGCGGCCGCTGCGCGGTCCAGCGCAGCATGCGGCAAGTCTGCCCCATCCAGCGACAGCGCCAGCGCGGCGGCGGTCACCGCATCGACAAACTGGCGCGAGCGGTCGTGCGGCGCGAACGCTTCGTAATAGACGCAGCCGTGCAACTGGTCCGGCGCGCCCACCACGGTGCGGCTCACCAATCCGGACACGGTGGCATTCAGAATGCTCGACGGGATCAGGTAGTCGGCCTCGCTGGCAGCGCAAGCGGCCGAGCCGGCCAGGTCCGACAGCACGTACAGGCCGCTGTCGATCGCGGTGCGATGTTCGTCATTGAAGCGCGCCACCGAGTGCGCCAGCTCGCGCGAAATCACGCCCTTGCCGGTCCAGCCGTCGATAAACACGATCGATTCGGGTGCGTGGTGTTGCACGATCTGGCGCAGCGCCACGGCGTCGATGCCGCGATCGCGCGCGATCGAGACCGAATAATGCACGGCGCCGCGCCCGCACCGTTGCTCGAGCAAGCGCTTGACGATCACGCCGACCGGCGTGCC
This sequence comes from Duganella zoogloeoides, assembly GCF_034479515.1. NCBI lineage: Bacteria > Pseudomonadati > Pseudomonadota > Betaproteobacteria > Burkholderiales > Oxalobacteraceae > Duganella > Duganella zoogloeoides. Next base: position 2,284,676 of record NZ_CP140152.1, on the reverse strand, counting down.
GGCCCGCGCCAGCGATACCACGGTGACGTCGCCTGCACGGCGGGCGGCGATCATGCCGGCCAGCGCCAGGCAATCGCGGGCCATCTGCGCCAGGTTGGCCGCGCACGCGTCCTCGAATACCTGCAAATAACGCTCGGACGGCAGCGATTCGGGCGACAGCATTTCGCTGTAATGCTTGCGGCCGGACTGGATCAGCGCTTCCTTGTCGGCCACGCTGGTGAACTGCTGTGCCGGCAGCTGGAGCAGCAAAAACTGCACGTCGCCAGCCTGGTAGCTGCCGGAAAAAGGTGCGCCGGTCATAGCGCCGCCACCGTCAATGCCGCCAGCTGGGTGTTGCTGGGGATGATGGCGTAATCGCAGGCGGCCATGAAGCGCGCGTCGGACTTGCTGTCGCCCATGCCCAGGGTCAGAATCTCGCCATGCTCGACGCGCAAGAGGCGCGTCACATAGGCCACCGCCACCGCCTTGTCGAGCGTGCGCGGCAGTACGGCCAGGTTGTTGCCGTTGCGGTGCACATAAAAACCGCTGCCGGCGCCGGCCAGCCACGGCGCCAGCGCTTCGTGCTCGATCGGCGCCAGGCGCTCGGCCTGCTTGTCCACGTCCTTGATCAAGGTGTAATACGGCACGCCGCCGTCTTCCACCACGCGGGCGCGCGAGGCCAGGCCCTGCTGTTCGCACCACGCGTTGATGACGGTTGCCGCCTGGTTCAGGCCGGGCAGCGCGATCGTCATGTCGGCGCGCATCTGCGCCAGCCATGCCGGGTCTGGCTGGTTGTCGGGACCGAGGATCAGGCCGCCGAAGTTGAGGATCTTGTAGCTATTAAAAGGCAGACCGACCCGGCCGAACGCATCGAGGTGGCGCGCAGTGGCCGGGATCAGCGTGGTGGCCGGGTCCATCAGCGCCAGAAAGGCGCGCTGGCGCGCAGTCGTGTACGAACACACCGACTGGTCCGAATAATACGCGGCCGGGTGCAGATCGGCCTGGCTGGCGCATTTGCCCAGGGTACTGAACAGGGTATCGTCCAGGTCAACGAACAGGAATTTCTTCAACCAGCTTCTCCGACTTGAAATGGAACAGGCGCGCGCCCAGCTTGCCAGCGAGCTCGTGCAGCGCTGCCGTGGGCGGCGTTTCGTGGCAGACCAGCACGTGGTCGTACTGGCCGGGCGCGACGTTGTAGATGAAATTGGCCACGCCTTCGCCATAGTTGTCGGGGAATGTCACCGCACTGGCCACCGCACCCCACACCAGGATCGGTGAGCGGGTGGTCGATTGCACCACCACGTCGGCGCCCATCTCTTCCAGCGCCCGGCCCAGCAGGTAGGCCGGGTGCATGAACTCGCCGGTGCCGAGCACTAGCACGCGCTGACCCGGCTGCACCTGGTCAAGCAGTCCGGCCACCAGGGACGGCGGCAACGCCAGCGCATGGTCCACCGCCAGCCTGCCGAACGCGGCGCTGGCGCCGCGGTCGGCGCTGGCGTCGTAGCGCTGGGCCGGCGCGGCGCCGGTGTCGAGCTGACCGGCCTCGAACACGAACGCGCCCTCGAGCGCGGCGTTGTGGGTGACCGGCACGCCGAAGCGGCCCAGCAACTGGCTGGTGCCCTGCTCGCCCATGAAATTGGTGATGGTCACCAGGTGCACATGCTCGATGGCGGGCGCCACCGCGCGGCAGGCGGCCGCCAGGTTGACAAAGGTGTTGCCGGTGCTGGCCTCGTCATCGACCAGCACGATCGACCGCGCCTGGGCAAACTTGGCGGCCAGCGCAGGATCGTCGGGCATGTGCAGGAACTGGCGCGGCGCGTGGCTGTGCGCTTCCTCGAATTCGATCAGCGGGGCGTCGCCCACGCGGTAGCGCGTGGTGTGCAGGAACAGCGCCGCGCGGCCGGAGTCTTCATCGAGCCAGGCCTCGAACACGCCCTGCCCCAGGCCGATGGCGGTCTCGGCCATGGCAATGAACAGCACCGGTCCCGGCAGATCGAGCGGCAAACCGCGCGCCAGCGACTGGTGCAGGCCGCGCATGGCGCTCGGACGCACCGGCCAGTGCTTGCCCAGCACCTTGCTCACGAACAGGAAACCACGCTTGGCGTTGGCGCGGGCGGCAAAGCCCACCAGCGCGTCGAGCGGATAAGCGCCAGCGCGCGCGGAGACGGTGAGCTTGCCGGTTGGCAGGTCCACCACCCGCAAGTTATCGCCGTCCTGGCCGGCAAAGGCCACGGCCAGGTTTTCAGCCAGCCGCTCCATCACAGCTCCATGGCGATCGAGACTTCGGTCACGCGCGCGCCATTGCGCACCGGCGCGATGGCGACGTGTTCAAAACCGCGGTCGAAGCCGGCCAGCGCGATATACGGCAAATTGGGCCCGGCCGCGCACGCCATGCTGATGCCGCCCGACATGCGCGGATTGATTTCCAGCAGGCGCGGCTGATCGCCGGTTTCACGGAACTGCACGTTGAAGCAGCCGTTCAAACCGTAATGTTCGGACAGCGTGGCGCACGCGGCCAGGATGTCGGCATGCATGTCGACGCGCTGGCCGGTGGCCGACGACGATTGCGGCTTCTTGCGCGGTACCGCAACGACCAGCTTGCCATTGTCGCCCACGCAATCGACGCTGTATTCGCGCCCTTCCAGGTATTCCATGACCAGCATGGTACGGAACTCGGGCAGCAGCGCCAGCCCGGCGCGCAAGTCGGCCAGGCCGATGGTGTATTGCACGCCGGCGATCAGCAGCTCGGCGCAGCTGCGCTGCTCGTCGATCAGGGCAAAGCCGAGGCCGTAAATCGACTGCGATGGTTTGATACACAGCTTGCTGTAGCGGCCACGCAGCTCGGTGTAGGCGGCATCGAACTCGGCCAGGGTGTGGACGGCGATCGCTTCCGGTGGCGGCGCCTGCGGGCACTCGACCGTGGCGTAGAAACGGGCCTTGTCGTGCAATAATTGCAAGGTCTCGGCAGAACCAGCCGACAGCACGCGCACGCCCAGGGCGGCAAACTGTGCGCCGGCGGCCGTGATCAGGCGTGCCTCTTTACCGGTGACAAAGATATCGACCGCGTGCTCGCGGCAGAACGCCAGGCACCATTCGACGTATTCGTCACCCTTGAGACCGGCCGGTTCCAGTTCGAACTGGTGCGCAACCTGGCCGGCAGTGGCCGGCGCGACGTGCGAGTAAATCAGGTGGTAACGTTGTTCCCGGTCCGCTTCGCGGATCAGGCTGATGGCGGTATACACCGACGAAAACGCACGATTGAACCACACCCGTTGCACCGACGCTGCCAAAACTGATTCACTGACCACTTGCACTCCCTATATTTAATTGTCCACTCCCTAACGGCAAGTTGACGCCGCGCCAACAGTATCCGGTTTGAAATTAAGGGAAACTTAATCTTAGCAGTCTTGTTTGACGTTACGGCGACAAAGCACGCGATTTTGCACGCGCAGCATTTATTTTCCAAATCACATGATTTTAATGACCTGCGCCCTAGTCGAAAGATTAAAAAGTGGCTAAGCTTTGAGGTTGCACACGATTGATGAAACCGTAGATTTTGATCAATTGTTATACTTACAGGAAATAAATCTAAAGTTGATTGGGGAATTGATGAGCTCGAACGACACCGCACGCCGCCTTGGCGCCGTCATACAAGAACACGAACAACAGATCCTCGAGGCGTGGATCGGCCATCTCAACAGCCTGTCCTTCCGAAAAGACGCTGCCGTCGCCGATCAACTGCGTCGCCATTGCACGCAATTGCTGGGCTTGCTGCCGGAAGCCACCGTTACCGGCGGCACCGACAATATCGAAGGCCGCGCCTGGGACGAAGTGCGCAACCTGCTGGCCGAGATCTCCAACCAGCGCGCCAAGCAAGGCTCCACCCCGAGCGAAACCGCCACTTTCGTATTCTCGCTCAAGCAATCGTTGTTTACCGCGCTGCGCGAAGCATTGAGCGCCGAGCCCGCAGTGCTGGCCGACGCACTGTGGGGCTCCACCACCCTGCTCGACCAGTTGGGCCTGTACACGGTGGAAGTATTCCAGAAGAGCCGTGACCAGATCATCGTGCGCCAGCAGCAGGAGCTGCTGGAACTGTCCACGCCGGTGGTCAAACTGTGGCAGGACGTGCTGGCGCTGCCGCTGATCGGCACGCTCGACAGCGCCCGCACCCAGGTGGTGATGGAAAGCTTGCTGGAAAAAATCGTCGAAACCGGCGCCGCAATTGCCATCATCGATATCACCGGCGTGCCGACCGTGGATACCCTGGTGGCCCAGCACTTGCTGAAAACCATCGCCGCCGCGCGCCTGATGGGCGCTGACTGCATCATTTCCGGCATCCGTCCGCAGATCGCCCAGACCATCGTCCACCTGGGCGTGAACCTGGAAGACGTGATGACCAAGGCCACTCTGGCCGATGCCTTCGAAGTGGCGCTGGCCCGCGTGGGCGCGCGCGTCACGCGCATCGCCGCCTGAGGCCAGCATGGAACGGATTCCCATTCTCCGTATCGGCGACCTGCTGCTGGTGTCGATCCAGGTCGACATGCATGATCGCCTGGCCATGACCTTGCAGGACGATCTGACCGAGCGCATCGTCAGCGACCGCGCCAAGGGTGTGCTGATCGACATTTCGTCGCTGGACCTGGTCGACTCCTTCATCGGCCGCATGATCAGCAATACCGCTGCCATGGCGCGCGTGCTCGACGCCCAGACGGTGCTCGTTGGCATGCAGCCGGCGGTGGCGATCACGCTGGTCGAGCTGGGCCTGACCCTGCCCGGCGTGAAGACCGCGCTCAATGTTGAGAAGGGCATGGTCATGCTCGGCAAGCGATGAACGCGCTCAGCGCCGAAGACGCGGTGCGCTTCGCCTCGACCCTGCTCACCGAGCCGGGCGCGCGCGTCAAGAGCGATATCACCTTGCCGTTGCACACCGACGAGCACGTGGTAGGCGTGCGCAAGCTGGTGCGCGAGCACGCGCTTGCGCTCAAGCTCAGCCTGGTCGAGCAGACCAAGCTGGTCACGGCTGCCAGCGAGCTGGCGCGCAACACCATCAAGTATGGCGGCGGCGGCATGGTGCTGGCGCAAGTGATCGACAGCGGCATGCGCCAGGGGTTGCGGCTGGTATTTGCCGACGACGGCCCCGGCATCGCGGATATCACCCAGGCGCTGCGCGATGGTTATACCAGCGGTGGCGGCATGGGACTGGGACTGGGCGGGGCCAAGCGCCTCGTCGACGAGTTCGACATAGATTCCCGCAGCGGAGAAGGTACGGCAGTAGCCATTGTTAAATGGAAAAAATAAATCAATCGGTCGAGACTTCCACCTGGATCACGATCACCCACGCCAGCGACATTGCTGCCGCCCGTCGCGCAGGCCAATTACTGGCAAGCAATGCCCGCTTTGACGAGGTGCGTGCCGGCCAGCTGGCCCTCCTGATCACCGAAGCGGCCACCAACATTCTCAAGCACGCCGGCGATGGCACCATCGTGCTGTCTGCCGTGCATGCCGACAGCATGGACGGCATCGACGTGGTGGCGTATGACGCCGGGCCTGGCATCGGCAACCTGGCGCAAGCGCTGCGCGACGGCAGCTCCAGCGCCGGCACCGCCGGCACCGGCCTCGGTGCCCTGCACCGGCTGTCCGACCAGTTCGACGTGTATGCCCCGCGCGGCAAGGGCGCGGTATTCTTCATGCGCCTGTGGCGCACGCCATCGCCGGGCCTGCAACTGGCCAGCGGCGGCATCTCGCTGCCGCTGGCCGGCGAGACCGCCAACGGCGACGCCTGGGCCGTGGCTGGCGCCCGCCAGCATACGGCGCTGATGATGGTCGATGGCCTGGGCCACGGGCCGGAAGCGGCCAAGGCCGCCGCCGCCGCAATTGCCACGGTGGCGCTGCAGCCAAGCCTGCGTCCGGCCGAGCAGGTCCAGGCGTGCCATGCGGCGCTGCGCAACACGCGCGGTGCGGCACTGGCGCTGGGACTGCTCGACGCGGCCACCGGCCAGTTGCACTTCACCGGTATCGGCAATATCAGCGCCTGCGTGATCGACGCTGGCGGCCGCCGCCAGCTGGCGTCGTACAACGGCATTGTCGGCAACAATATGCGCAAGGTGCAGGAATTTACCGTGGAGTGCGGCCCGGGCGCACTGGTGATCATGGCCACCGACGGCATCGGCACCCAGTGGGACCTGGACCAGTACCCGGGCCTGGCAGCGTGCGATCCGTCGGTGGTGGCGGCCGTGCTGCTGCGCGACTTTGCGCGCCAGCGCGACGACGCCAGCGTGCTGGTCTACCGCGTGCCGGAGCGTGCATGATGCCGCAGACCCGCATCCTGCAAGTAGGCATCGACAGCGAGCCGGACGTGGTGGCAGTGCGCCAGCGCGCGCGCCAGATCTCGGCGCTGCTCGGCTTTGGCGCGCAAGACCAGGTGCGCATCGCCACGGCAGTTTCGGAAGTGGCGCGCTGCGCCTCGAGCCGGCTGGCGCGCGGGCGCGCGGTGTTCGCACTTGACTCCTCCGGCAACCAGCAGCAGCTGGTGGTCACCATCCGTGCCGACGGCGATCCCGTGCGCGCCACCGAACTGGCATCCGGCATCGAAAGCGAATCGCCGCAGTCGCAACTGAACAACGCGGTCGCCACTGCGCACCGCCTGATGGACGAGTGCAGCGTGCAAGGCTCGCCCGAGCATGGCTTGCATGTCTTGATGCTCAAAGCGCTGGGACCACGCCAGCATATCGACCGCGACCGCCTGCTGCAGCTGGGCGGTGAACTCGCTGCCAGCCCGGTACAAAACACGGTGGCGGAAATGCAACAGCAAAACCGCGAGCTGGCCATGGCGCTGGCTGAACTGCGCGACCGCCAGGAAGACCTGATCTCGCTCACCCACGAACTGGAAGACACCAATCGCGGCGTGGTGGCGCTGTATGCCGAGGTGGAAGAAAAAGCCGAGCGCCTGCGCAAGGCCGACGAAATGAAATCGCGCTTCCTGTCCAATACCAGCCACGAGCTGCGCACACCGCTCAGTTCGATCAGGGCGCTGTCGAAGCTGCTGCTTGACCGCATGGACGGCGAGCTGACCGTGGAGCAGGAACGGCAGGTGCAGTTCATCGCCACTGCCGCGAGCGACCTGTCGGAACTGGTCAACGATTTGCTCGACCTGGCCAAGATCGAGGCGGGCAAGGTGGAACTGACGGTCGCGCCGCTCGACGTCGCCAACCTGTTCAGCGCGCTCAAAGGCATGCTGCGCCCGCTGGCCCACCACGAGCACGTGGAACTGGTCTTCGTGATGCCGCCGCCGGGCCCGCTGCTGCTGTCGGACGAAGGCATGGTGGCGCAAATCCTGCGCAATTTCATCTCGAACGCGCTCAAATTTACCGAGCACGGCCAGATTTGCGTCGAGCTGCGCGCCAACGACAGCCCCGACCATGTTACCTTTGCAGTCAGCGACACCGGCATCGGTATCAGTTCCGACAACCTGCTCTTGATCTTCGAGGAATTTTCCCAGATCGAGCATCCGCTGCAGCGCCAGGTCAAGGGCACCGGGCTCGGTTTGCCGCTGTGCCGCAAGCTGGCCACGCTGCTGGGCGGGTCGGTGGACGTCGAGAGCATCAGCGGCAAGGGCTCGACCTTCTTCCTGCACCTGCCCCGCACCGCGCCCGCGCCCGCGCCGGACGCTTAGCATGTTCAATTCTGTGAAAGACCGCTTGTGAGCAATAGTGACATCCTGATCCTGAACGTCGACGACAACGACGGTGCGCGCTACGTCAAGACCCGCATCCTGCAAGGCGCCGGCTTCCAGGTGGCGGAGGCGGCCAACGGCACCGACGCGCTGACCATGGCGCGCCGCCTGCTGCCCGCGCTGGTGCTGCTCGACGTCAAGCTGCCAGACATCAACGGCATCGAGGTGTGCCGCCAGATCAAGTCCGATGTCGATACCTGCGCCATCCTGGTCCTGCAAACCTCGGCCGCGCTCACCGGCCGCGACGACAAGATCCGTGGCCTCGAAGGCGGCGCCGACAATTACCTGGCTGCGCCGATCGAAGCCGACGAACTGATCGCCAACGTCAACGCCCTGCTGCGCCTGCAACGCACGCAGGCCGACCTGCGCAACAGCGAGGAACGCTTCCGCCAACTCACCGACAATATCGAAGACGTGTTCTGGATGTTCAGCCTGGACGGCAGCGAGCTGCTGTATGTCAGCAATGCCTACGCCACCATGTGGAACCGCCCGGCGCAGCTGCTCGAACGCGCGCCCGGCGACTGGCTCGACGCCATCCACGCCGATGACCGCGCCGCCGTGGCCGCGCGCTGGCAGCTGGCCGGCGCCGGTGAACCATTCGATGAGGAATACCGCCTTACCGTGCCTGGTGCAGGCGTGCGCTGGGTACGCGACCGCGCCTTCCTGGTGCGCGATGCCGCCGATGTGCCCTACCGCATCGCCCGCATCACCAGCGACATCACCCAGCGCCGCGATATGGAAGACCGGCTGCACGCGGCCGACGACAACAAGAACGATTTCCTCGCCACGCTGGCGCACGAGCTGCGCAATCCGCTGAGTCCGATCCGCAACGCGGTCGCGCTGATGGGAGAGGTGGCGCCTGGCGACGTGGCGCTGCACCAGAAGGCGCGCCAGATCATCGTGCGCCAGGTGGCGCACCTGTCGCGCCTGGTGGACGATCTGCTGGACGTGGCACGCATTTCGCAGGGCAAGCTCACCTTGCAGTTGCAGCGCACCGAACTGCATGCGGTGGTGGATTCCGCGCTGGAAACCGCGCAGCCGATGCTCGAATCGCGCCAGCACCGGCTGGTGGTGGACGTGCCGCCCGAGCCGCTGTGGATCAACGGCGACGCGGTACGCCTGGCGCAGGCGATCGGCAACCTGCTGCACAACGCCGCCAAGTTCACCAACCGCGGCGGTGAAGTGCGGCTGCAAGTGGCGCGCCTGGCCGATGCCCGCGTATCGATCTCGGTGCACGACAACGGCATCGGCATCACCTCGTACAACCTGCCGCGCATCTTCAATATGTTCGCGCAGGGCGCCGCCGCCCACGACCGCGTGCACGACGGCCTGGGCATCGGCCTGTCGCTGGTGTCCACGCTGGCCCATATGCACGGCGGCAGCGTGCACGCCAGCAGCCCCGGCATCGATCACGGCAGCACCTTCGAACTGATCCTGCCATTGCTCGATGCGACCGCAACCGGCGCCGCCCCGGTGCCACAAGATACCGCCAACCCGGCGCTCGCACCCGGCATGCGCCGGGTGCTGCTGGTGGACGACAACATCGATTCATCCGAAGTAATGGGTGAACTGCTGGGCGTGATGGGCCACGAGGTGTTCCTGGCCAACGACGCCGACCGCGCGCTGGCCCTGGCGCGCGCCCACCGTCCCGACACCATCATCCTCGACATCGGCATGCCCAAGGTGGACGGCTACGCACTGGCGCGCATGCTGCGCGACGACCCGCTGTTCGCCACCACCCGGCTGATCGCCCACACCGGCTACGGCTCCGACCCGGACCGTCAGAAAACCCGCGCTGCCGGCTTCGATTTCCACCTGGTCAAACCAGCCAACTTCGACGAGCTCGAGCGTAGTCTGCGGCCGTCACAGGTTTTAGAACATGAAAAAAAGTGATTTACTGGTCCGCTTCAGCATGCATCGCGGCCTGGCCGCCAGCGAACGCGAAGCGCACACCGATTTGCTGCTGCTGTTCAGCGAGGAGTACCCGATTTCCAGCTTCGAGAAATGGGACACCCCGCTCGACCAGGAATGGGCCGACAGCTTCTTCCTGCGCTACCGCGACGACCCCGAATGCGACCTGCGCTGGCTGCTGGCGGGGCTGTGGCAGGTGAATTAGGCTGAGGCAGCAGACGGCGCCGGTACGACAGGCGCTGCGGGCAGATACAGTGTAAAGCGCACATGCGGCGCCTGGTACGTGTACTCGATGGTACCGCCGTGCTCAAGCATGATCTGGCGCGCGATGTACAGGCCCAGGCCCATGCCGCCCTTGTTGCGGGCATTGTTGGCCGACAGCCGCTTGAACGGGTTGTACAGCGTGCGCGCGGTTTCCTCGGCGATTTCATCACCGACATTGAGCACATCGAGCGTCACGCCGGTGTCGTCCTGCACCAGGCGCACGTCGATGCTTTCACCGACCTTGCCGTGGTGGTAGGCGTTGCTGATCAGGTTGCTCACCACTTGCGCCACGCGGTCGGCGTCCATCGGCACCAGCACCTGCGGCGGGCTTTCCAGGTTGAGCACGATATTCGGCTTGGCGGTGCGGAATTCGTCAGCCAGGTCGGCCAGCATGGGCGCCAGGTTCACTGCCACGACTTCGCCCCCCAGGCGCATGCCGCCGTTGATCATGCTCATGTCGAGCACCTGGGAAATCAACCGTTCCATGCGTCCGCTCGACGCCTTGATGCGGCGGCCGGCGGTTTCCTTGGAACCACCCAATTCCAGCACCGTGGCTGCCATGCTGATCGATTGCAGCGGGTTGCGCAGGTCGTGGCCGAGAATGGCGAACAACTGGGCGCGGGCGCGGTCGTTCTGCTCGTGGCGCGTGACCGAAGCGCGGTTCATTTCGGCCAGCAGCTGGCGCGCGATGGACAGGCGCGTGGCTTCCCACGGCTCGGCCTGGTCGAACACGGTCTCGCGCCATTCCGCGAACGAACCACGCGGCGTGAGGCGCGGACCGAGCGGGCCATGGGCGATTTCCTTGTCGGGCTTGCCGCCCCAGCGCACCAGTTCGACCTGCTCTTCGCGCAGCGCCAGCAGCCAGCCATTGGCAGAGGCGTCGTAGCGCAAGCCGAGCAGGCCCACCCATTTGCCGCAGGCCTGCTGCTGTGCGGCGGGCCAATCGCGCCGGGCCGACCGTTCGACCACGTCGGCATTTTCGAGCTGCATCGACGCCACCGCTGCCGCCGCCACTTCCGCCGATACCGGGCCGTGGGCCACCACACGGCCGCTGTGCATGACGACCAGCGCGCCGGCGCCCAGCGAGCCGCAGATCTCGGCCGCGCAGGCGGTGAGGCCGGCGGCGACATCGTCGAAGTGCAGCAGCGATTCCATGACCTGGGTGCGTACCTCGGCTGCGCGTTCGGCAAGCGCCGCGCGTTCGCGCGTTTCAAGCGACTGCACCGAGGCCGCCAGCACCTGCGCCATCACGTCGGCCGCCATGCGGATCGCGTACGGCACCCGGCGCGGCGCCATGTGGTGACAGGCGATCAGGCCCCACAGCTTGCCGTTGATGACGATGGAAATGCTCATCGACGCCTGCACGCCCATGTTGCGCAGGTATTCGACATGGATCGGCGACACGCTGCGCAGCACGCTGTAACTCATGTCGAGCGGCGCCGCGCCGGTGCGGCCCAGCATGGCAACCGGGTTATAGCCCATGTCGCCGATCAGGCGCAGGGTGTTGATCACGTACAGGCGGCGCGCCTGCGCCGGGATGTCGCTGGCCGGATAGCGCCGGCCCAGGTAGGGGTCGAGCGATTCGTCTCTAGCTTCGGCCGCCACTTCGCCGCTGTCATCATGGCGGAAACGGTAGGCCATCACGCGGTCGAAACCGGTGATCAGGCGAATCTGATCGACCGCCGCCTTAAGCAGCGCCGGCACCGACTTCTGGCGCTTGAGGCGCTCGATGGCAGTGTGGGCCTTGAGCGCGAACGTGGCCACGCTGTCGGCCGCCAGTTCGCGGCATTCGTATTCGACGATGACCAGGCCTTCGTGGCCATGCACGATGCAATCGAAGTCCTGGGTACCGACCAGGGTTTCCGCCATCGCGGCCGGAGCTTCGCCGCCGTCCATGTCATCGATGCATTCGTGGATCTTCTCTTGCACTTCGTCCGCCAGGCCGAGGTCGGCCAGGGCCGTGAGCAGCACCAGCGGCACCGTCAACTGCAACATGGCGTGGGCATTGGCGCTCCACGAGACCAGTTCGGCCGCGCTGTTGAACACCAGTATCGCGCCATGTGGCTGGATGCTACCGGGAATGTGGATGGGCTCGTCGGCGCAGTTGGCCAGCGTGACGGGCATATCGGCATTACGGACAGCAAAATCAGGTATGGTCATCGGCTTTCGGGGGAGTGATGGTTAGCCGTGGATGGGCAAACTCCCCGGTACCGAATTATAGCGCCAGCGCCGCGCCAACCCGGGCGCGGTACGCATCGAAATACAACGAAAACCGGTTACATGAATAATTTTCACGTTTAAGTGAAAATCTTTCTAATGACTCAAGGTTGTCAATGTCATAAACTGCGCGCCTTGTTCCGCGCTCACCGCTCTCACATGAAACATTCGACACTGACCGCACTGGCCGCCGCCAGCATGGCCGTGTGCGCCACCGCCCGCGCCCACCACCCCACCCTGCCCACGGTGGAAGTGGTCGAAAGCCGCCTCACCGCCAACAGCGGCCTCGGTCTCGACGAAGAAAACGGCACCGGTTCGCGCCTGGGCTTGACCGCGCGCGACACCCCGGCCAGCGTCAGCAGCATGAGCAGCGCCGACATGGCCGAACGGGTGCTGGTGCGCGCCCAGGATGCCGCCGTGCGCATGCCGGGCGTGAGCGAAGCGCCGTCGCCGGGCAATGGCGGCACCAGCCTGTCGGCGCGCGGCTTCTCGGGCCACAACTCGGTGGCGCAGATGGTCGATGGCACCCGGCTGGTGGTGGCGGTGGGCACCATCACCTACCCGTTCTCGACCTGGCCACTGGAATCGGTGCAGGTGCTGCGCGGCCCGGCCTCGGTGCTGTACGGCGATGGCGCCATCGGCGCGGCGGTCAATTACGTCACCAGGCAACCGCGTTTCGACCGGTTTGAAGGCGAAGCCTACGCCAGCGCCGGCTCGTGGGACACGGTGCGCGGCGGCGTCGGGGTGCGCGGCCCCGTCAACGACATGGTGGCCTATTCGCTGTATGCCGACGCGCAAAAGAGCAACGGCTACCGCGCAGACTCCGGCTACCAGCGCCAGAACATCTCGGGCGCCGTCGCCGTGCGCCCCAACCGCGACCTGAAGGTGACCTTGCTGGTCGTTGCCGGCCACAACGACGACGCCCGCTACTTCGGCACGCCGCTGCGCAACGGCAAGCTGGACGATAGCCTGAAACGCCTGAGCTTTAACGTCGATGACGCCCTGGTCAAGTACAACGACCGCGTTTGGCGCGTCAAGGTGGACTACCAGGCTGCCGCCGGCGTGCGCGTGCGCAACGAGAGCTACTACATGACCAGCAAGCGCCACTGGCGCAACGCCGAGAGCTATACCCTCGACCCGACCGGCACGCTGATCAACCGCGACAGCTACCTGGAAATCCTGCACGACCAGCAGCAAGTGGGCAACCGCCTCGACGTCACGCTCGACGGCCAGGTCGCCGGCCTGAAAAACCGCTTCGTGGCGGGCGTGGAATGGAATCGCACCAGGCTGTTCCTGACCAACAATTCGCCATATACCGGCAGTTCGGTGATCGACCCGTACAACTTCGTGCCCGGCACGTTTGCCGGCGCCATCCCCAGCCGCACGCTGCCGCTGCGCCGCGCCGAGCTGGAATCGACCGCGGTCTTTGCCGAGAACGTGCTCGACCTGGCGCCGCACTGGAAACTGGTGGCCGGCCTGCGCCGCGACCGCATGGCGCTCGACAACCACGAACTGCGCACCGGCGTGCGCGCAGCAAAAGACTACACGCCGGTGACCGGCCGCGCCGGCCTGGTGTGGAATCTCGATCCCGCCGTGAGCCTCTACGCCCAGTACGGCACCGCCACCGATCCGCTCAGCGGCGCGCTGGCCTTGCCGAACGGCAGCCCCAGCTTCGACCTCACCCGTGGCAAGCAACTCGAATTCGGCGCCAAGGGCGGCATCGCCGCGCTGCGCGGCGAATGGAGCGCGGCCGTGTATAAAATCGAAAAGAACAACCTGCTCTCGCGCGACCCGGACAATCCAACCGTGGCATTGCAGATCGGCCAGCAGTCCTCGACCGGCATCGAACTGGCGTTCGCCGCCGAACCGGTGCGCGGCTGGACCATCGACGCCAATCTGGCCGCGCTGCGCGCCCGCTACGACGACTTCAACGAAGTGGTCGGCGGCGTGCCGATCTCGCGCGCCGGCAACACGCCCACCGGCGTTCCCGAGCGCACCGCCAACATCTGGACCGGCTACCGCTTCGTGCCGGGCTGGCAAGCGGCGATCGGCGCCCGCTACGTCGGCGAGCGTCAGGCCAATACCGCCAACACCGCCAACCTGCCCGCGTACACGGCGATTGACGCGTCGCTGGCATGGACTGCGTCGCCCAAGCTGGGCCTGACCCTGTCGGTCAAGAACCTGGCCGACCGCGACTACGCTTTGTCAGGCAGCGCCGGCGTGCGCTGGCTGCTGGCCGACCCGCGCTCGGTACAATTGACAGCCCGCACCACGTTCTGACCATGAAGCAGGCGCTGCTGTTCGTCCACAAGTGGCTGGGAGTGGCGCTGGCCTTGCTGTTCCTGGTGTGGTTTGCCAGTGGCATCGTGCTGTACTTCGTGCCGTTCCCGAGCCTGACACCAACTGAGCGGCTGGCCGGGTTGCCGCCGCTGGTGCTGGACCACCGAGCGGTCGAACCGCTGACTGGACTCCCGGCACCCGCGCTGGATGACCGACCTGCCGAACAACTGGCCGGGTTGCCGGCCACGGCGGTCGACAATCGCTGTTGCCTGACGGCGTCAGCGGCAGCCGCCCGCGCCGGCCTTCGCGCTGCCGAGGCCAGGCTGGGCATGCATGCGGATATGCCAGTCTGGCGCCTGCTGCGTACCGCACCCGATAAGCGCTGGATCGCAGTCGATGCCAGCACCGGCGCCCTGCTGCCCGACCTGAGCACGGCGCAGGCAATGGCCGTGGCGGAAGCCTTCAGCGGCCGCCGCGCGATTTACGCCGAAGCGCTGGAACGCGACCAGTGGACCGTGGCGCAAGGTTTCAATCCTTACCGGCCGCTGGTCCGGGTGGAGCTCGACGGCGACGATGGACTGGAGCTGTACGTTTCTCCCGGCGCGGCCGAAGTGGTCGGCGCAACCCGTCGCGCCGAACGCGCCTGGAACTGGGTCGGCGCAATTCCCCACTGGATCTATTTCACCGAACTGCGGCGCTGGCCCGAGCGCTGGCACAATGTCGTGGTGTGGCTGTCGCTGCCGGGCGTGCTGCTGGCTGCGACCGGATTGATCATCGGCGTGTGGCAACTATTCCTCAACCGTTCGCGCTGGATTCCGTACCGGGTTTTCTGGATGCGCTGGCACCATATCCTCGGGCTGGCCGTTGGCGTGGTCACGCTGACGTGGATTTTTTCGGGCCTGATGTCGATGAATCCGTTCAGCGTGTTCTCGCCACGCGGCGCCACGGCGGACGAACAGCGGCGCTGGTCGGGTCAGGAAGTGGCTGCACAATTGTCGCCGGCGGCAGCGTTGCGGCTGGCGGCGCCGCTACAGGTGCGCGAACTGGAAACGCTGCGCTTCGATGGTCAGGCGTGGTATCGGCTGAGGGGCGTGGATGGTTCGGTGCTCGTGCGTGCAGATGGTGTCGCTACTGTCGACAGCGTCGTTGCTGCCAGTCATAGCGTTGCGACCGATGGAGCCGCTGCTGCCGGCGGCATCACTGCGGCCGACGATGTCGATGAGACTGCGGCTACGGCCAGTGACGCTGCCGTCATCGCCGCCCTGCCCGCTGCCGACATCAGCGCCGCACTGGGACGCCTGCGCGCAGAAGCACCGGTAACACTGTCGCGCCTCACTGCTTATGACGAACTCTACTACGCGCGCGGCAACCAACCTGCCAACCGCCAGAACCGGCCGCTGCCCGTGTGGCGCGCGGCCTGGGCCGACGGCGTGGTGGTCTATGCCGATCCGGCCTCTGCCCGCATCGTGCTGCGCGCCGAACACTCCAACCGCTGGCAACGCCTGCTGTACAACGGCCTGCACAGCTTCGACTTCGCCCCGTTGCTGGCGCGGCCATGGCTGCGCGACAGCCTGGTCGTGTTGTTATCGTTGCTGGGGGTGGCGATGAGCGTGACCGCCTGCGTGGTGGCGTGGCGGGTATTCGTGCCGCGCAAGCGTCGCCGCTAAAACCGCATTTCTGCGGACTGGCGCGTGTGCCGCTTGACGTGGTAGGCGCACTCTTTTAGCATGGACATAGGCTGGAAGCACCATCATCATCCGGGCCGTCGACGCTGTCGCGAGTGCTACCCAGCTTGCAATAATCGAGACGCAAATGGAAGCGTAACATGGAGCAGCGCGTGACAAAACTCGAATTCGAGATGGAGGCCATCAAGCTCGACCTCGGCATCCTCAAGGCAACGGTCGCCACTAAAACCGACCTTGCCGAGGCCATCGCCAAGGTCAATGCAGACACCAGGTCGTCTATCGCCGAGGTCAAGGCCGAGACCAAGGCAGGGATCGCCGAAGCGAAGAACACCATCATCGTCTGGGTCGTCGGCAGCGTTTTCCTGGCGCAGTTGCTGCCCGGCTTGCTCAGGAAGCTGGGCCTGCAATAGTGATTATTTGTGGTTGGCCTTCAACCACGCAATGTACGCGGTCACCCCGGCACTCACATCATAAAACGGCTTGTCGTAGCCAATCGCGCGCAGCTTGGCGATGTTGGCCTGGGTGAAGCTCTGGTACTTGCCCTTGAGCTTGTCCGGGAACGCGACGTACTCCAGCAATTTCTGCTCGACGATGGCATCCAGTGCCAGGGCGCCGGCTTCGGGTTTCAGGTTGTTCACCACCGCCACCGCGATATCGTTGAACGGCTGCGCACGACCGGTGCCCAGGTTGAAGATGCCGCTCTTGTCCGGGTTGTCGAGGAAGAACAGGTTGACGCTGACCACGTCGTCGATATAGACGAAGTCGCGGGTCTGGGTGCCAGCCGCGTAGCCGTCGTACTCTCCGAATAATTTTACCTGGCCATCGGCCAGGAACTGGCGGTACTGGTGCAGCGGCACCGAGGCCATATTCCCCTTGTGGAATTCGCGCGGGCCATAGACATTGAAGTAGCGCAGGCCGACCACTTGTGCGCCACGGTCGCCATTGGTTTTCCAATAGTTGCGCACGTACTGGTCGAACAGGAATTTCGAGTAGCCGTACACATTCAACGGCCGCTCGCCCGAACGCTCTTCCGTAAAGCCTTCCTCGGCGCCATATACTGCTGCCGACGACGCGTAGATGAACGGGATTTTTTCCTTCTGGCAGAAGTGGAACAACGACACGCTGTAACGGAAGTTATTGCGCATCATGTACTCGCCGTCCATTTCCATGGTGTCGGAGCACGCGCCTTCGTGGAATACGGCCGAGAATTTGCCGGCGAATTCGCCGCGCTCGAGGCGCTCGATGAACTCTTCCTTGCCCATGTAATCGACCACCTCGGCATCGACGACATTGTGGAATTTCTCCGGGCGCTTCAAGTTATCGACCACGAAGGTCGCTTCGCCGCGCTGGCTCAGCGCGTGAACGATGTTACTACCAATAAAACCCGCACCGCCGGTCACCAAAATCATGATCTGTCCTGTTCTAAAATTAAAGGGCTGCCGGCCGCGCCGGCAGCATCGCGCGCAGCGGCGCCCATGCCAGGTCCACCGTGAGCTTGTGCATGCAAGCCTGGTGGCCCAGCGGACACACGCGCTGCTGGCACGGCGCGCACTCGAGATGCAGCCACAGTACCTTGGCGATATCCGACAACGGTGGAGTATGCCTCGGATCGGTCGGACCGTACAGCGCCACCACCGGCCGGTTCAAGGCGGCGGCTATGTGCATCAGGCCGGAATCGTTGGTCACCAGCGCCGCCGCGCTGCCGAGGATGGCGAGCGCATCGGATAACGACGTCACGCCGGCCAGGCTGCGCACGCCAGGGGCCGCGGCGACGATCTCGTCGCACACCTCTGCATCCTTGGCCGACCCCATCAGGACGATGGTGATCTCGGGCCGGGACTGCTGCAACAGCCGCGCCAGGCCTGCAAAATAGCCGCTGGGCCAGCGCTTGGCGGGACCGAACTCGGCGCCGGGCGCGAACGCCACGATGGTGGTGCCGGGTGCAATGCCCACCCGGCCCAGCGCGGCGGCCTTGTCCTCATCGCTGATGGTCAGCACCGGGAACGGTACGTTCTGCGGCGGGGTCTTCGAGACCGGCCCGGCCAGCGCCGCGTAAAACGGCAGCATCGGTCGCTTGTGCCTGGGATCGTCGTGGTGCATCACGTTGATCAGGCCGTAGCGCATCTCGCCCTTGTAGCCGATCCGCTTCGGGATCTTCGCCATCCACGGAATCAGGGCGAATTTCAGGGTATTGGGCAGGATATAGGCTTCGTCGTAGCCGCGTTCGCGCAGCATGCGCGCGTATTCTCGGCGTTCGGCCCATTGCAGCTTGCCGTGCTTGAACGGCGTTTCCAGCACCTCGCTCACCTCGGCGGCAGCGCGCCACACGGGCGCCACCCAGGCCGGGGCCAGCACGTCGATGCGGCGCTGCGAATTGGCGTCCTTCAGGGCGCGCAACAGCGGCTGCGCCATGACGGCGTCGCCGATCCAGTTGGGCGAGATCACCAGCGTGCGCACGGCACGCGTATCGATTGATTTTTCCATAAGTTCCAGTGAGACCGGCCGGTTGCCGCGGCGCCCTGGGCGCTGCCGAGCCGGCAAACCGGAATTATAGCGCCAAGCCGCCCGCGCGGCAGACCGGGCCGGGCGTGCCCTTGGCCGGCCGAGCTTGGCACTGGCCATGCAGGGCGGCGGTCGGCACAAGATGGCCGGCGTTGCCGGCCACTGCAGCTAGTGCGGTTAATGCGGCAAGCCGCACGAAGCTTGCGATTTGTCCCTGGCGCCAGCCAGCGCCGGCAACAAGGCCGCCAGCGCCAGCAGCGCGAAACTGCCATGCAGCAGGTACGTGACCGGATAGCCGTAGTGCGCGACCAGGTAGCCGGCCACCACGTTGCTCGAAGCCGCCCCCACGCCCTGCACCACCATCACCGCCGCCAGCGCCATGTTGAAATGGCCGCTGCCGCGCGTCAGGCGCTCCACCAGGAACGGCGTCAGGATGCCGAGCAGACCCACGCCGAGGCCGTCGAGCAACTGCACCGGATAAATCATGGCGAAGTCGGAAAAGCTCCACGCCAGCACGCCGCGCAGCGGCAAACTCAGCACCGCCAGCACGGCGGCCGCGCGCACCCAGTCGCGCCGGATGATGCGCTGCGCTGCCAGCGCCGCCGCCAGGGCGGACAGCTGCGACACCATGGTGATCACCGCCGTGGTCTCGAACGGGCGCTGCATCTGCAAGGCGAACTGCTGGGCGATCAGCCGCGCCAGCGGCGCGTTGCCGAAGTGGAACAGCAGCAAGGCCACGCTCAGGAGCAGCAACGATTGGTTGGTGGCCAGCACGCGCCACGACGGCGTTGCCGCCTCCGCCGGTACTCCGCTTGCCTGCTGTACCGCAGTGGGACCGGCCGGCGCCAACCCGCGCGCAGCCGCATGGTCGATGCTGGCCGGGGCGATGGCCACCGTGGCCATGATGGCAGCCATGGTCGTCATCAGCATCAGCCCGGCCACACCGGGCAGGCCGAACCAGGCGCTGGCGCCCCAGGTGCCACCGAGCAGCACCACGTTGCCGGCGTGATTCCAGGCCTCGTTCCTGCCCAGCTGGCGGCCGAAGTGCCTGGGCCCCACCACGCCGAGCGTGATGCTGGTGAGCGCCGGTGCGATCAGCACGCCGGCCAGCGCGGCCAGCGCTTGTGTCACGAACACCAAGCCTTTCTGTGGCCAGGCGATGCACAGGAAACTCATGGCGGTGATCACGGCGATCGGCACCACGATCATCATGCGCTTGTTGCGGGTGCGGTCGGCAAAAGCGCCGGCCGGCACCCCGGCCGCAAGGCCGATGGCGCCGCCAATGGTGGCCAGCATGCCCAGGTCCAGCGGCTGCCACCCCTTGGTGGTCAAAAAAGCGTCGAGGAATGGACCTAGGCCGTCGCGCGCATCGGCCAGGAAAAAATTGAGCAGCGCCAGTGCCCACAGGGTGGCGGCGGTCGGGCCCGCGGGCCTGGCGCCGATAACGGCCGGTACCGCGCTCATGCAGCCACCTGCAACAGCAGCAGCGCAGCCAGCAGGCTGGCCGGCATCACCAGCACGCCAAGCTTGAGGAAGCGCCACGCGCTGAACTGCACGCCCTCGCGCCGCAGCGCGGTCAGCCACAGGATGGTGGCCAGCGAACCGCTTACCGACAGGTTCGGGCCGAGATCGATGCCGATCAGGGCGGCAGCGCGCAGCGACGGGTCGGCCGCCACGTGGTCGAGCGTGGCTGCCCCCAGCAAGCCGGCCGGCAGATTGTTGAACAGGTTGCAGGTCAGGGCCAGCACGGCGCCGGCAATGCCATCGGCAATGACCGGTTCAGCCGCCTGCAGGCGCTGCAATTGCGCCGCCAGCGCGGCCACCACGCCGTGCGCCTGCAACGCCTCGATCAGCACGAACAGGCCGGCCACCATCAGCAGCACGTCCCACGACAGCGCCCGCACGGCGGCCAGCGGCGACACCCGCGCGGCCACGCTGGCCAGCAGCAGCGCCACCAGTCCGGCCGCCAGCGTTACCGGCCCCAGCGGCAAGCGCAACGCCGAGGCCGCACCCAGCAGCAGCGCCGTACCGGCGAGCGCACCGAGCGTGACGCGGCCGCCGGTGGACAAGGCCGGCACCGCGATTGCGCGCCGGATGACTTGCGGCAGCCCGGCACGCAGCCGGTAATACAGTATCGCGTACGTGACCACGATGGCGCCCAGCGATGGCAACAGGAACAGCGCCAGCCAGTCGGCCAGGCCCGGCATGTGCTCGCCGAACACGACCAGGTTGGCGGGGTTGGACACGGGCAGCACGAAGCTGGCCGCGTTGGCGACAAAGGCGCAGATCAGCAGGTACGGCACCGGCGGCGCATCGACCGCGCGCGCCACCGCGTACACGGCGGGCGTGAGCACCACGGCCGTGGCGTCGTTCGACAGCAGCACCGTCACCACCGTGCCCGCCAGGTACACCAGCAGGAACAGCCGGTGGCCCGAGCCGCCGGCTGCGCGCGCCGCGTGGGCGGCCAGCCAGTCGAACACGCCGTGGCGCCGGCCCAGTTCAGCCAGCAGCATCATGCCTGCCAGGAACAAATAAACATCGTTGCCGCGCGCCACGCCGGCCACGGTATGCGCCATGTCGATCAGGCCGAAGATCAGCAGCGCGGCCACGGCCAGCACCGCCCACACGGCCTCGGGCAGGCGCCACGGGCGCACCACGATGCCCAGCATGGTGATGGCGGTGATAGTCCACAGGATGGTGTTACTCGACATGGTTGGAATTGGCTGGATTGTCAGTTTTGCCGGCCGCGGCGGAAATCGCCTCGATCGCCACGCCTGCCGCGCTGCGCGTACCGATGCCCGCCGCCGCGAACGGCAGACCCGGCGCCAGCGCAAAGCCGACCAGGTCGGGCCGGAAATAGATGATGGCGCCATCGGCGAGGATGACGCCGTTGGCCTCCCCGCGCGGGCCGTACAAGACGACATCGATCGTGCCTTGCACTGCGTACTGTTGCAACGGCGGACGTGGCGGCGGCGCTGGTGGCCGGGGCGGACCTTCACCCTGCTCGTCCACCGCGCCGCCGGTCGCCAGGTTGACCAGCGCCTGCGCGCGCAAGGCGCCACCGCTGGCCGACAGCCCGATCGCGCGCACACGGTCGCCCACGGCGACGACACCGGTCAGTCGCACGGCCAGGTGCGGCGGCAGCAGCACCACCGTGCCGTCAACGAAACGCAGGCCATTCGGTTCGCCGTAAGGCGTGACCAGCAGGCGCTGCACCTGGCCTTCGATGACCGCCAGCGCCGCCTTGCCTGGCAGCGCTGGCGGCATCGGCGGTCCCGGCGGCGCTGCGCTGGCGACGGCGGCAGCGCAGCCAAGCAGCGCGGTCAGCAAGGTGGCGGACAGGCGACTATGCCATTGCATCGGTCGCGTCCCGTTCGGTTAGAGCTGGCCGCCAACTGGCGGCGCCGGTGGCTGCTGCATGCCGGCGGCAGCAGGCGATGGTGGCGGCGCGCCAGCGCCGGCTGGTGGTGGTGGCGGCATATCGGCACCGGCTGGTGGTGGTGGCGGCGTACCCGCTCCTGCTGGAGGTGGCGGCGGCATACCGGCACCGGCTGGTGGCGGCGTACCCGCACCTGCTGGCGGAGGTGGTGGTGGTAGCGTACCCGCTCCTGCCGGAGCTGGCGGTGACATGCCTGCTCCTGCCGGAGGGGGCGGTGGTGGCGCTCCGCCGCCGGCTGGTGGAGGGGGCGGCGCACCGGCTCCTGCTGGTGGCGGCGTCACGCCATCACGCGGCGGGGCCGGTGGCCGCACGCCCTGGCCTGGCTGGCCAGGCGGTTTGGCCCGGCGCGCGCCGGCTGCTGGTGGCGGTGGCGGCGTGTCGGCCTGGGCCAGCAACGGCGCTGCCGGCGGCTGCGGTGGCCGTGGTGCAGCCGTGGCGGCGGCGGTGGCAATGGACAGTGCGGCGGCCAGCATGGCGGGTTTCAGTTTCAGTACAGTCATGGTTCTCTCCTTGTTTCATTAAAAGGCGGGGTAACCATGTCTATGCAGATAGCGTGCCAGCGCCATTAGCGCCGTACAGCGCAGGATTGGACCGCTCGCTGCCCGTACCTGTCCGGATTGGTGACACCAGCTTGTCCGTCCTGCGGACAGGCGTCACATATCCAGTCCATATTGCGCCAGCTTGCGGTACAACTGCTGGCGCGACAATCCCAGCCGGCGCGCCGCCTGGCTGCGGTTGCCGTCGCTGGCGTCCAGCGCGCGGACCAGCATCGCCGCCTCCAGCTGCGCCACGGCCCGGTCCAGGTTGCCATCCCAGTCGATGGCGGGCAACCCGCCAGCCGCCGAAACGGCTGTCGCGACACCCTCCGCGACCGCAGGCGCTGCCGCAGCAACATTTTCGCCGGGGCCAGCATGCGCAGCCGTCGCAATGCCGCCAGCAATGGCGGGAACAACATCCACAGCGTCGGCATCAGCCCGCAGCGGCGCGGCAGTACCCGGCAACACACCAGTCACCGCGCTCAGCCCCAGGTGCTCGACCTCGATCAAATCCCCCTCGCTCAGCGCAATTGCGCGCTGCACGGTGTTGCGCAGCTCGCGCACATTGCCCGGCCAGTCGTGCGCGCGCAGGGCTGCCAGCGCGGCGCCGGACAGGTGCTTGCCGCGTCCGCCGCCGTGATGGAGAAAATGCGCGATCAGCACTTCGATATCACCGTGCCGCTCGCGCAGCGGCGGCAACATGATGGTGATGACCTGCAAACGGTACAGCAAATCGGCGCGGAAGGCGCCATCGAGGACCTCGCGTTCGAGATCGCGGTGGGTGGCCGCCACCACCCGCAGGTTGACCGGCTGCGCGTGGCGTCCGCCGAGCGGCGTCACTACCCGCTCCTGCAGCACGCGCAGGATCTTGGCCTGGGTGGGCAGCGCCATGTCGCCGATCTCGTCGAGGAACAGGGTGCCGCCATCGGCCTCGCGGAAGCGTCCGGGCCGGTCGGCGGCAGCGCCGGAAAACGCGCCTTTTACGTGGCCGAACAGTTCGCTCTCGAGCAGGTCGGCCGGTATCGCCGCGCAGTTGACAGCCACGAACGGACCGCCCGCGCGGGCGCTGTTGCGGTGCAGCGCCTGCGCCACCAGTTCCTTGCCGGTGCCGGTCTCGCCCAGTACCAGCACCGAATTGTCACTGTCGGCCACCAGGCCGATGCGCTTGAAAATGGCGCGCATCGCTTCGCTGCTGCTGACCATGGTGTCGGCCGGATCGGCAGCAGCTTCCACCGGCGCCGGCGCTGCCGCTGCCCTGGCCCGCAGCGCCCGCTCCAGCGTTGCGGCCAGGGCGCTGCGTCCGATCGGCTTGGTCAGGTGGTCGAAAGCGCCCAGGCGCATCGCCTCGATGGTGTTGGCGCCGCTGGCATATGCAGTCAGCATGATGCACGGCACGTCCGGCGCGATCGCCGGCGCGGCGCGCAGCAGCGCCAGGCCGTCGTCGCCGGGCAGGCGCAGGTCCACGATCGCGGCGGCGATGCCGCCCTCGCCCAGCGCGCGCAGCCCCGCCTCGGCGCTGGCCGCCTGGCGCACGCGGTAGCCGAGATCTTCCAGCGTCTCGGCCAGCGTGGCCCGGAAGGCGGTATCGTCATCGACGACCAGGATCAGCTCCATGGCAGCGCCATCACGATGCGGGTGCCGGGTACGTGGGCGGGGTCGAGGGCGACGGTGCCGCCATGGGCGTGGACCACTTCGCGCACCACCGCCAGCCCGAGGCCGGTACCGCCGGGCCGCCCCGTCACCAGCGGATCGAACAAGCTGGCCTGCAAGGCCGGCGGCACCCCGCGCCCGTCGTCGGCCACCCACAGCCGCAGGACATCGCCGTCGCGGGCGGCGCCCAACTCCACGTGCCCGCCGGCCGTGGTGTGAGCCAGCGCGTTGATCAGCAGGTTGTCGAGCACGCGGGCCATCTGCGCCGGATCGAACAGCGCTACCTCCTGCTCGGTGTGGACGGCGCTGCGCGCGCCCGGGCCGCGGTGAGCGTGCGCGGCGGCGACCTCGGCAGCGACAGCGTCTGGAGATGCTGCATGAGCGCCAGCATGGGCAGCGGCGCCTGGATCGCGGTCGGCGTGAGCTGCGGCGATATCGGCGTTGGCCGCAGCGGCGCCCGCGCAGGCCGCGTGAGTACCGGCTTGGACGGTGGCAGCACGGTGGACGGCAGCGCCAAGGCCAGGCCCGAGTTTCAGCGCCAGTGTCACCGAGAGATCGGCAGCCGCATCGGCATGGTCCAGCCGCCGCTGCTCGAGCCAGTCTGCCAGCGCCACCGGTGCGCGCTGCGGGTGGAACGGCTGCGTCAGCGCCAGCAGGCTGGCCACCAGGGTTTCCAGCCGCTGCACCTGCAGCAGCGTGGTGTGCAGCGCCGCCTCGGTGCGGGCGGGACGGCGCTCGGGCGCGGCGGCGAGCGCATTGTCCACCTTCATGCGGATGGTGCCGAGCGGGTTGCGGATTTCATGCGCCAGTCCGGCCGCCAGGCTGCCGAGGGCAGCCATCCGTTCGCTGGCCACCAGCAGGCCCGACAGCCGCTGCACTTCGCGGCCCCAGCGCGTGAGCAGCACCGCGAACCAGGCTCCGGCCAGCACCAGCGAACAGAGCAGCACACTGACGGCCACGACCAGGTGGTCGAGCGCGTTGTCGGCCATGCTGGCGACGCGCGTCAACGTCCAGCCGGCAACGTTATCGCGCACCGGGCAGGCGCCATACACGACCGCCTCGCGCAGGCCGGGGCGTACCTCGATCACCGGCGCGGCGCTGGCCAAAGCGCGCTGCGCCAGCGAGCCGATGCGCGGCAACTCGGCAGCCGGGGCATCGTTCTTGATGCCGCTGCCGTCGTAGGTGGGAAAGGCGTACGCATACACACCGCGCTGCGCCTGCCACAGGCCGCCCTCGACGCCGCTGTCTTCGCGCAGCGCCATGTCGACCACGGCGCGCTCGACCGCTTCGGCCTGCGCCTCCTCGCCGTCCAGGCGCTGGGCGCCCGCGCGCATGATCTGGCAAATCACGGCCGCACGAGTGCGGGCGGCCGTGATTTGCGCCTGCGATCCTTGCCGGCCCAGTTGCAACAGCAGCCAGATGATGAGCAACACCATCGCAGCGATTGCTGCCCACAGCCACGACAGGTCGCGTTTCAACATTCCATTCAGCACTTTATGTCCTTTAGGCAACCAACCCTGTTGCGCATTATGCCGTTTCAAAGCGGGCACGACAGCACAGTAGCCTGAAGGTAAGTTAATGAATGATGGTTGGTGACAACAAGTGCTCGATGGTTACCAGTAGCACCGTCACCGGCTCACCGTGGTGGCACAGCGCCAGGCGGTAACCGGGATCGAGCTCCAGGTGGGACAGTACGTAGGGCTGCGGCGACATCTGCGGATCGTCGAGCGCCACGTGCAGGTCGGCGCGCGGCGCCACGCTGAACGACGCCATGTCGCGCTGAAAACCGAGTCCGAGCGCCTTCATGTACGCTTCCTTGGCGGTCCACAGGCGAAAGAAATAGTCGTGCCGGGCGGCTGCCGGTTGCACGGCAAGCGCCGCGCATTCGCGCCGGTGAAAGAAGCGCTGCGCCAGCACCAGGTCGAACGGCCGCACCTGTTCGACATCGACGCCAACCGCCGTCCGCGAGATGGCGCACACCACCCAGCGTCCCGCGTGCGAGAGGTTGAACTCGGCCGTGCCATCAACCAGACGTGGCTTGCCATAGTGGCCGATCGTCACGCCGGCGCCATCGTCGAGGCCACGCAGCCGCAGCCCGTGGCGCAGCAGCAGGCGGCCCAGCATCGACCGCAAGCGGTCCACCGGCTGGCGCAGGCGGTCGATGCGGTCCAGCGTTGGCCGGTCGAGGCGGCGGCGCAGCCCGCGCTCGAGCGCTGCCGGGTGGTATTCGTCCGGCAACGCCACGCACAGCACCACGCAAAGGTCGCTCACCTCATTCACGCAGCGGACCGCCTGGGATGGCGGCCGGCGCGCGGGCCGGCACCAGGTGGCTGTTGCGCACCATCGGCAAGGCCAGCATGGTGCTGCCGATGGCCATCAGCAGCATGGCAGTAAACATCTGGTTCGAGATGATCTGCTTGTCGAGCAGGATGTTGGCGAAGATCAGCTCAATCAAGCCCTTGGTTTGCAGCAGCCAGCCGATCACGCGCGCATCGCCACGGGGCCAGCCCAGCATGCGCCCGGCCAGTCCCACGCCCAGCAGCTTGCCGGCCACGCTGGCCGCCATCAGCAAGCCGGCCGCCACGAAGACCGTCTCCGCGCCGACGGTCCAGGTGGTCTTGAGCCCGGTGCTGAGGAAAAACACCGGCATGAAGGCAAACAGCACCTGCTCGCGCAGCGCGTCCATGCGGGCGCGGTCGAACCAGCCGGCATCGAGCACCACGCCCGCCAGGAACGCGCCCACCATGTAGTGCAGCCCGGCCCAGTCCGACAAAAACGAGCAGGCCAGCAGCCAGGTCAGGCTGGCATACCAGCGGTCGCCCTCCTGCAAGCGCACCATCACGCGCCGCACCAGCCAGGCGGCGATGCCGAAACCGCACAGGAACAACCCCTGGCGGCCGATGCGCTCCCAGTCGAGCAGGATCAGCGCCAGCACGCCCCAGATCGCCAGGTCGTCGAAGCTGGCGTAGCGCAGCAGGCGCTGGCCCAGCGTGCTGCGCAGGACACCGAGCTTTTCCAGGAACAGCACCAGGATCGGCAGCGCCGTCACCGCGCATCCCATGCCCACGCCGGTGACGAATTGCCAGGTATGGGCGCGCGGGCCGATCCAGTCGGACTGCCAGCCCAGCAGCACCAGCGCCACGCCCACGCCCAGCAGCAGCGGCGTGACCAGCGCCATGCCGGCCACCACCAGGCTCTCGCCGCGATGGCGCCAGGCCTGGCGCAAATCGAGTTCGACGCCGGCAATCCACACGAACACCATCACCGCCCACCAGGCGATGCCGTTCAGCGCCAGCGTGACCTGCGGCGAAAACACGAAGGCGTGGTACCCGGGATAGGCGGCGCCCAGCACGCCGGGCCCGAGCAGCACGCCGCCGACGATCTGCACCACCACCAGCGGCGCCACGTTGTCGGAATTGAGCAGGCGCCACACCAGGTAAGGCACGGCAAAAATCATCATCATCGCCAGCAGGTAGATTTCGGTGATCGACATGGCTGGCTCCTGTCAGGCGGCGTTGGCGAGCGGACGTACGTGGGCGGCGTCGATCTCGACGCTGAGGCCACGGCCGATCAGGTGCAGGTTGATCACCAGCCGGCGCTGGCGCCCCACGCTGACGAACTGCCCTTGCGCATGCTTGAACGGCCCGGCGATCACTTCCATCGGCTGCCCGGCCACCAGGTCGGCATGGACATCGAGCGGCGCGCCGCTGCCGACCATGATGCGGATCGCCAGCACATCGTTGGCGGCCACCTGCGCGTGGCGCCCACAACTCATCAGGAGGCCACACGAACCGCGCACGGTGCGCAGCGCGCTGACCTGCTCGGGGCGCGGCTGCACGAAGATATAACCGGGAAACAGCGCCGTTTCGGTCGGTTTGGCGGCCTCGCGGTGCTTGGGCAGGTAGGAATGGATCTGGCGCTGGCGCAGCACTTCCTGCACCACGTTTTCCTGGCGGCTGCGGGTGCGCAGCACCAGCCACGGATTGGGGGATGCGTCGTTCATGGAACCTCCGTTGGTCTAGGGTGTCGAGGTTCATTATGTTTTTGTCGAACTGACAAGAACAGATGTCAGTGGATACCTGCCCGATGGCAGGTGCCATCCGGCACGGTGGGTGGCGACAGGCAAAAAAAAAGACCCCGCAGGGTCTCGATGGTGGGCGTCACGAGCGCTGGTAGCCGCTGTCGCGGATCTTGAGCGCCATCTCCAGCCGCGAACTGACCGAAATCATCCGCATCAGGTCGAAGATGTAGTTCTTGACGGTGCCGCTGCTGAGGTTGAGCGTGCACGCGATCTGCTTGTTCGAGTAGCCGATCAACAGCAGATCGACGATGTCGCGCTGGCGCGGCGTAAAGCGGATCGGCGCCGGTACAGGCGTCGCCGTATCGGGCGCCGGCTCGAAATATTTTTGCCGCGCGCAGACCGCGCGGATCGCCGCGGCAATCGCGGTAAATGCGTGGGCGCGCGACATGAAACCGTGCGCGCCCAGCCGCTCGCACAGGCGCGCCGTCTCGGCGTCGGGCGCATCGGCGATGACGATGCTGGCCGTGCGGCGGCTGTTCGGATCGTGCTGCTGCAAGTGGCCGAGCAGCGCCAGTCCCGAATTGTCCGGCATGAGCAGGCTGATCAGCACGACATCGGGCTGGTGCGCACCGGCCTGTTCGATGGCGGCAGCAACGGTGTGGGCGATATCCACCTGCCAGCCGGGAAAGCTGGCGCGCACCATCTGCGCCAGGCCGCTGGAAATGACGGGATGATGATCGACGATCAGGCAAATCATGGTGCGCACGCCTTGGAATTCCGATGCAGCGATTGTAACGACAGGCAAAATTGAACGAAACAAAAAAATGGCCTACGCGACAATTTTGCCACCGATAGTAATTACGCGGCTTGACAAGCGCGCCTTGCAAGTATTGGCCTCCTTGATTACTTGATGGCGACCCGGGCCGTAACAGACAAGCCCGGCCGTAGTTTCGACAACCACTTTTCCTGGCCGCCATCAAGCGCAATCCGTACCGGCACCCGCTGCACGATCTTGGTAAAGTTGCCGGTCCCTGGCTCGAACGGCAGCAGTGAAAACTGCGCGCCGGTACCGGGAGCAAAACTCTCCACCGTACCACGCAAGGGCTGGTCGGGCAGCGCGTCGATATCGAGCCGCACCGGCTGGCCGGCGACGATGCGCTCGCTTTGCGTCTCCTTGAAGTACGCCACCACGTACATGCGCTCGAGCGGCACCAGCGTCATCAATGCAGAGCCCGGTTGCACGATATCGCCGCGATGCACCTGCAAGGCGCCCACCGCGCCATCGACCGGCGCCCGTATCACCGCGTAACCCTGCTCCTGGCGCGCCAGCGCCAGCGCGGCGTCGGCGCGGGCCACGCCCGCTTCGGCCTGGGCCAGCGCGGCGCGCAGGCTGGCGCGCCGGCTGCGTGTCAGCTCCAGCTGACGCTGCGCCACCGCCAGTTGCGCGGTGCTGCGGTCGGCGTCCGCCGTGGCGTCCAGCGCGCCGGTGCGCGACAGTTCCAGTTCGCGCTGGGCCACGGCGCCCGATTGCGCCAGCTTTTCGTGGCGCGCCTGCTCGGCGGCGGTGCGCGCTACCCGCGCCCGTGCCGCGACGATCCCCGCCCGCACGGTGGTGATCTGGGCCGCCGCCAGCTGTTCCTCCGCATCGAGGCTGTCCAGCGCTGCCTGCGCGGCCTGCACGTTGGCACGCGCGCCCTGCAGGTCGGCAGCAGCGGCGCGGGTGCGCGCGGCCAGGTCGTCGGCGTCGAGCCGTACCAGCGGCGCGCCGGTCACCACGCGCTGGTGGTCGCGCACCAGCACTTCCAGCACCCTCCCCTTCACCTGCGGGGCGATGCTGGTATCGTCGGCGCGCAGGTACGCGTCGTCGGTCGAGACCTGGCTGCCGGGTGCCGCCAGCCACAGGGCGCCGGCGCCGCCGACCGCCAGTGCCGTCAGCAGCGGCAGCAAAGCACGCCGCCGGCTTTTTGTTTCGGTTTGCGTCATGGTTCTATCGAATGAGGGTTGGAAGACGGCGGCGCCGGCCGGCACCAGGGCACCAGCACCAGCGTGGCCAGCAACAGCCAGGCCATCAGGCGGAAGACGTCGTCGAACGCCAGCACCAGCGCCTGCCGCTGCACGTGCCGTTCTACCAGCGCCTGCGCGGCCAGCCAGGCGTGCGCGGCGTCGGTAGTGCGGGTGGACAGGTCGTGCAGCAGCCCGTCGAGCAGTTGCCGGGCGCCGTCGCCGCGCGCGCCGAGCGCCTCGCCGAGGCGCAGCAGGTGCAGCCGGCTGTGGTCCTGCAGCCAGGTATTGACCAGCGCGATGCCCAACGCACCTCCGAGGTTGCGCAGCAGGTTGAACAGGCCGGACGCTTCGTGCAGCGCCTCGTCTTCGAGATCGGCCAGCGCCAGGTTTGCGGCCGGCACCACGCACAGCATGCCGGCCACGCCGCGCAGCACGTGGGGCCAGAACAGTTCCTTGAAACCCCATTCCGGGCCGATGAACGAGAACATCCACAGGCTGGCGGTAAAAATCAGCACCCCGAGCGCGATCACCAGGCGCGGATCGACATGCCTGAGCAGGCGCATGGTCAGCGGCGCGCTGATCAGCATGCCCAGTCCCGTCACGCACACGGTGGTGCCGATATCGAGGCTGTTGTAGCCGCGCACCCGGCCCAGGAACACCGGCACCAGGTAAGTGGCCGCAAAAATGGCCGCGCTGGTGGCCAGCGCCAGCATACTGGCCAGCACGAACGTCGGCCGCTTGAATGGCGTAAGGCGCACCACCGGCGTGGCCGAGCGCAGCGAACGTTCGACGAACAGCACGAACGCCACCAGCGCCACCCACGCCGCCACGGCGATGCCGGTGTCACTGAACCAGTCGTGACGCGGGCCTTCTTCGAGCACATAATCGAGGCAACTGAGGAACAGCGCCATTGCCAGCAGGTGCGACCAGTCCAGCGTGCGCAGCAGCGCCGGCCGCGCTTCGTCGAAGCGGATCAGCGCCGCCGACAGCACCGTCACCACGATGCCCGGCACGACGTTGATGTAAAAAATCCAGCGCCAGTCGATCAGCTCCGTGATCCAGCCGCCGATGGTGGGCCCGGACACCGGCGCCAGCATGGTCACCACGCCGAGGATGGACGAGGCCAGCGCGCGGTCGCGGCCCGTAAACAGGATGAAGCCCGTGGCCCACACGGTGGGCACCATGGCGCCGCCCACAAAACCCTGGAACACGCGGAAGGCGATCATCGAATCGATATCCCACGCCAGCCCGCACAGGGCGCTCGCCAGCGTGAACAGCCCGGCGGACAACGTGAACAGCCAGCGCGTGGACAGGGCCTTGGCCAGGAAGCCAGCCAGCGGGATCATCACCAGTTCGGCCATCAGGTACGCGGTTTGCACCCAGCTGATCTCGTCCGGTGCGGCCGACAGGCCGGCCTGGATGGCGTTGAGCGAGGCGGCCACGATCTGGATATCGACCAGCGCCATGAACTGGCCGAACGCCATCACGCCGAACAGGAACAGGCGGGCGCCGCGCGTCATCATGCGGCGGTGTGGGCATCGGCAAGGTCGAGCACCTGCTGCAGCCGTGGCAGGTCGCCGCCCCAGGGCGAGAGGATGCCGTGGACGCGCCACTGGTCGGCATGCGGCACGGCGCCGTGGCGGATCCAGTTGGCCAGCGTGGCCGACGGCCCCACGTCCACCAGCGTGCATGGCGCCTGCCGGTCCAGCATGGCCAGCGACGCCGGAAAGTCGAACGGCTGGCGGATCACGTCCCACAGCGCCTCCGCGTGCGGATGGCCGTTGTAGCGCCGCACCCAGTGCGCGCGCATCGGGTCCATCAGCGCGCTGTGGAACGGCACCCGCACCGGCAGGCGGCCAAATGCCACACCGCGCGCGCGCAGCGCCGTCTCCAGCGGCGCCAGGTTCTGGCGCCGGCCCGTAAGCACGGTGGCCGACGGCATGCCCACGCCAGCCACCCACGCCAGCCGGCACACGTCGGGATCGGCCGCGCACCAGGCACGCGGCGCCATGGCCGCCAGCATGAAGCCCGGCTCCACGTAATGCGTTGCCCATTGCGCCTGGCGCGCCATCATGTCCAGCGCGGTCTCGATGGTGATGCGGCCGGTGAACGCCAGCGCGGCAAACTCACCGGCGCTGGACGCAATCACCCTTGTCGGATGCAGGCCGCGCTGGCGCAGCACGGTGGCCAGGCAGTATTCGATCATCACGACCAGCGGGTGGCTCAGGTGGATGTCGTCGAGCGGCGTGGCGGCCGAGAGCGAACCGTACAGGCGGGCGAGCAGCGACACGCCCTCGCGTTCGGTGAATTGCGCATCGAGGCCGGTCATCAGATCGCGGAAAGCGGGATCGGCGTCGAACAGCGCGCGCCCCATCTGGTAGTGCTGCGAACCCTGGCCGGGGAACAGGAACACCAGCTCGGGGCGGGATGGCTTGATTGCGTGGATACTGGTCATGGACGTTGGAGAAATTCGACGATATGGGCGATCACGCCCGGTTCCTTGAGGATGTGGAAGTGTCCGAGGCCGCTGGTCACGTGCAGGCGCGCGTGCGGCAGGTGCCGCAGCGTGGCGTAGGTACAGTCGAGCGGGATGTGGCGGTCGTCGGTGTCGTGCACGAACAGGCATGGCGGGTTGCGGGTAGTGCCATGGCGCGGCAGGCAGTGACGCATCGACTGCTGCTCGAACGGCATGCCGCCGATGTCCTCGAACCAGCGCCGCAGGCGCGGCTCCATCGTTCGCGGCACCCACAGGTAGTCGGCAAACGTGCGCAGCGTGGTGGCGATATCCGGGTACGGCGCCAGGTACACGCATTTTTCCACGCTGGCCGCTGGTTCGCACAGCGCCAGCATGGTCAGATAGGCGCCGGCCGAATGACAGACGATGGCGTGCAGCGGCCCCAGTTTTTTGATCACGCACCGCAGGTGCTGCACCGAGCGCCCGGAAAACGCGGTGCCCGGTGGCGAGTTGCCGTGGTTGACTGCGTCGAACATGACGGCGCGATACCCTGCGTGCGCCAGCGCCGGCGCCAGCGCGCGGAAATTGGCGGCGCTGCCCTGCAGGCCATGCACCAGCAGCACGACGGGACCTGCGCCGATGCTGTAGCCGGCCAGCACCGCATCGCCGCAATCGAAGGCGAGGCGCTCTGTACCATCCAGAAACGCCTGCTCGTGGGCAGACAGACCCCGGCGCGGCATGTGCGACAGCAGCCAGCGGAACGCCCCCTCTGCCGCCTGCGGCACGATGCGGCCGGCCAGCTGAAAATACAGCCGCAGCGGCGCCAGCACGATCAAGGGCAGTTTGACCACCATGGCA
The DNA here is from genome assembly GCF_034479515.1 of Duganella zoogloeoides. Lineage (NCBI taxonomy): Bacteria > Pseudomonadati > Pseudomonadota > Betaproteobacteria > Burkholderiales > Oxalobacteraceae > Duganella > Duganella zoogloeoides. Next base: position 2,251,143 of record NZ_CP140152.1, on the reverse strand, counting down.
TTGGACTGGTTGGCTGCCGCCGTCATGACTCGGCCTCCAGGCGGATCAGGCGCAGGATTTCCTTGCGCACCAGGCCACTGAACGGCTTGATCATTAGCCAGTACCCGAGAAAGCTCAGCCGGTTGCGCGCACCGATGCACAGCACCCGGGTTTCGGTATCGATTTCCACGCGCTTGGCATCGATCTGGCGGAAGCGGAACGTGAAGCCCGCTTTTTGCGTGGCGCCCGGCAGCGCGCCGCAAAACTGCGCGGCGTCCTCGATGCGGCGAATGCGGTTGCCGTCGCCGCCGCGCCAGTAGGCGACCAGGAATTCCGCAGGCCGCCGCTGTGCCAGCTCGGTCCAGTGCATGGCAGCGCAAAACGCCCGCGCGCGCCAGCGGTCGCATGGCAGGCCGCGCAGCCGGAACAGCAGCACGATCACGCGCGAACGCGATAAATCGACGTCGCGGGCGATATCGTACACGCGGCCGATGTCGCCGCAACGCACCACGGTCTTGTAGCGGTGGGCAAAGGTATAGCGCGGCAGGTAGTGCTCGAGCAGGCCGTGTGTTGTGACGGACATGGGCTGCCTCACAAGCGCTGCCAGCACAGCGCCGAGTTGACGCCGCCAAAGCCGATGCTCACCGTGAGCGCGTGTTCGACGTCGCAGGCTTGCGCGGCCGTACCGACGAAATTCCAGCCGGCTTCCAGCGGCCGGTCCAGGTTGCGGCACGGGTGCAGCCGCCCGGAGCGCATCTGCAGCAGCGTCGCCACCACCTCCACCGCGCCGGCGGCCGCCAGGCCGTGGCCGGTGAGCGACTTGGTGGTGTTGAGCCAGGCGTGCGCCAGGCCGCTCTCGCGCAGCGCCAGCAATTCGGTCTCGTCGCCGATACGGGAGCCGCTGGCATGGGGATTGACGTAATCGATCTGCGCCGCCGTCAGCGCCGCGCGGCGCAGCGCGCGGCGGATGGAGAGGCACTCGCCGGCCAGCGATGGATTGGGATGGCGGTTGCCATCCACGTTGACCGCCCCACCCAGGCAGCGCGCATACGGCTGCACGCCGGCACGCTCGAACGCCGCGCCGCGCTCCACCCGCTCGACGACCACCGCGCCGCACGCCTCGCCAAAAATAAAACCGTCGCGATCGCGGTCGAACGGCCGGCAGGCCATCGCCGGTTCGCCGGCAAAGCGCGCGGAACCCATCGCCCCCATGGAACTCAACGCTTGCAGCTCCCAGTACGACAGGTCGGTCAAGGCGCCCAATGCGATGCAAGCGTCGGCCTGGCCCGCACGCACCGCCTCCACCGCCTGCAACACCGCCACCTGGCCGCTGGCCGACGCCGCGCCCAAGGTGTAGGCGAAGCCCCGGATATTGAACGCCTCGGTACACAGGCCGCATACATCGCTGTCGAGAAAAGTGTGGCCATAGGCCGGTGCGATGAACCACGGCTCGCCCGCCAGCGCGGCCTGCGCCAGCACCAGTTCGCGCTGCTGCACATTGCTGCCGCCGATAATCAGGCCGATGCGTTCGGGCCGCACCTGGTCGAGGCGTGCCTCGTGCCAGGCTTCGTGCAGCGCCGCCAACGCCGCGCGGCCGGCCAGGGACACGGTGCGCAAGCCCTTGCGCGGCATGGTTGCGCACAGTTGCAGGTCGGCGATTTCGGCGCCGATAAAGGGCGGCGCAACGGTTTCACCGTCGCCTGCGGGCAGCTGGCGCCCCGGGCGCCGCAGCACGCCGAACGCCTGGCGTCCGTCCAGCAAGGCGTCGAAAAACGCCTGCTTGCCCTGGCCGACGGCCGACACCACGCCCAGGCCGGTGACCACGGCGTCAGGCGACACGTGCACCCCGCTCCGCCAGCCGCTCCCACAGCAACTCGGCCAGTTCGCCCACGTTGCGCGGCTGCGCCAGCTCGATCAGCGGAATGCGCAGACCCAGCGTGGCCGTGGTGAGCATCAGGATTTCGGCGCGATCGATGGAATTGGCGCCCAGTTCGCGCAACGAGTCGGCGCTGCCCAGCGGCCGCGTGCCCAGGTCGGGCAGCACCTCGCGCGCGTGGCCGGCGATGATATCGACGATAGCTTGAGTTTCCACGTTGATTCCTCCTTGATTTTCAATAAGAGTGCTTCATGCCGAGATGACCGCCATTTCAGGGGAGCTGTACATCACTTCCCGCACCTTGATGCTGGCGTCCATCACGATCAGCGGCGTGACCAGTCGCCCGAGCCGGAAGTGGACCTTGCGCCGTTCGGTGATCAGCAGGCCGTCGCAGTTCTTGTACTCGTGCAGGAAGTTGGCGGCGCGCGCGACCGGCGAGCTCACCTCCGGACGGTAGTCGTGGCGCACCAGCAGGCCGGTGTCATCGAAATAGAAGGTCTCCTGCTTGCTGTGGGTGTGGGCGCCATCGGGATACTCGACATCGATGCGGGTGCGCCAGTCGCCGCTGCTGCGCCGCGCCAGCCCCACCACTTTCAACCCTGGCAGCGAAAACGGCAGCGAGGCGTAGTGCGTCATCGCATAGCCGAAAAAATAGACAGCATCGAGCACGGTCCATGGACGCCGCAGGCGCGAGACGCTGAGCATCTGCTGGCGGTGATTGTCGCTGTCGAAGACCGTCTCGCGCCCTCCCCCCACCATTGCCACGCGGCCGTTGTCGTACAGGCAGGAGCGTCCCGGCGCCGGATAGTCATGCAGCACCGCCTGGCCCTGGCGCGGCATCAGCGTGACCCGGTTAGGCAGCGGGAAATCGGCGTGCAGCCCGCGCCGGCGCATGGCCAGCCCGCCCATGGTGGTCACGTCGCAGACAATCCGATCGACCTGCTCGTAACGCGCCATGCCGCCATGACGCAGGATGGCCTGCTGGATCACCTGCCTGGCCTGTGCTTGCATATTGTTCGCCATATCAGTCCTTTCAGTGGTTGGGATTCGAGGTGTTACGTGGCGGGCGCGGTGCTGGTGGCGGTGGCAAGACCGGCACCCTGGCTGTCGGCGCCCTGGTTGACGCCCTGGTTGATGCCCTTGCTGATACGTGCTGCGCGTTTGGCCTTGCGCCGTCCGTGCAGCGCCGACAGGCCGGTGGCGCCGGTGACCCAGTACGGCCGGGGCGACAGCGGGTGACCGGGCAGCGACACCCTGCGCGCCGAACCTTCCGCACGCAGCAGCCGCCAGTCCACGGTGCCGCCGTCAACCCAGTGGCGGGCCAGTTCCGGCAAATGGCCCTCTCGTGCCCATGCATCGGCCTGGGCGCGGTCAGCGACTTCGGCGACGGCGCGACCGGTGGTGGTCATGGTGGCGTTGTTGGTGGCGTTGGCGCCAGTGATGACAGCGCTGCCGTCGAGGTGGCGTTGCAGTTCGCGCCGCAGCGTTTCGTGGCTGTCTGCCACCACTGCCAGCCTGCGATTGAACGGCGCACGGCCTGTTTGCAGGGTAAACGCGACATCGCTCAGCGCCGGCACCGGTCCATCCGCCAACACCTGCAACAGGTCGATGGCGCCCTGGCGCAGCGCAGCGTCGGTGCGGGCCGACAGCACGATCAGTTCCGGCTGTGCCGGTAGCTCCTGCCGCGCTGCCGGCAGGTACTCTTCCAGCACCAGGTGGGCGTTGACGCCGCTGAAACCGAAGTTGTTGATCGCCGCCCGGCGCGGCTGGATGATGCCAACCCGGTCCACCGGCGCCGGCCACGGTTGCGGCTCGGCGCTGAAAGCGAAGCGGCCGGCGGCCGCCGCCAGGTTGGCGTGTGGCCCCGCAAAGCCGGGTATGCCGGGCAAGGTGACGTGCCTGAAGGCCATCAGCACCTTGATGATGCCGGCGATGCCCGCCGCCGCTTCCAGGTGGCCAATGCTGGTCTTCACGCTGCCGATCGCGCACGAGCGCGCAGCCAATTCCACGCCTTGCGCCCTAGCCTGGCTGGCGTAGGCGCGGATCAGCGCATTCATCTCGATCGGATCGCCCTTGGGGGTGCCGGTGCCGTGGGCTTCGATGTAACCGATGGCGGCGGGAGACAATGCCGCGTCGCGCAGCGCCATTTCCACGCAGCGTGCCTGGGCAAATGGATTCGGGGATGTGACGGTGGCTACCTTGCCGCCATGGTTGACGGCCACGCCCTTCACCAGTCCATAGACCTTGTCGCCGTCGCGCAGCGCCTGGCGCAACGGCTTGAGCATGATCAGTCCTGCACCCTCGCCGCGCACGTAGCCGTCTGCGCCTTCGTCGAAGGAGCGGCACACGCCGCGCGGCGACAGCATGCCGGCCTTGGAGAACGAGATGAAGTGGGTGGGATTGAGCAGCACGCTCACGCCGCCCACCAGCGCCGCGCCGCAATCGCCGCGCCGCAGCGCGTGCACGGCTTCGGCCAGCGCCACCAGCGAGCTGGAACAGGCGGTGTCGAACGGGATGCTGGGGCCGCGCAGGTCGAATTCGTACGACACGCGGTTGGGGATCAGCGTGGTGTGCACGCCGGTGGACATATGGGCTTCGATGGCGGCCGGTGCCCGTTCGACCTGCATCTTGTAATCGAAATTGCACACGCCGAGATAGACGCCGGTATTGCTGCCGCGCAGGCTGGCGGGCGCATAGCCGGCGTCTTCGAAGCATGACCAGGCCAGTTCCAGCATGATGCGCTGCTGCGGGTCCATCAGCTCCGCTTCGCGCGGCGAAATGCGGAACAGCGCGGCGTCGAACTGGTCGATGTCGGCCATGAAGCCGCCCCATTTGCTGATGGTCTTGTTCTCGTCCTCGCGCCGGGTGGAATAATGCTGCTGCCAGCGCCAGCGGTCGGCCGGCACTTCGCCCACGCAAAACCGGCCATCGCGTTGCGCGCGCCAGAACGCTTCATAATCGCCCGCGCTGGGAAAGCGGCAAGCCATGCCGATGATTGCGATGTCATCAGGCGGATCGGTCAGCTCAGACACGTTAGCTCCTTGGGCAGCCGGCATATCAAGCCGGCTGCAGTTCGTCGAGGTCGAAATAGCCCTGGTAGCCGTCGAGGTACACGGCGGGGCGGTGCTGGAACAGCAACACGGCTTCGGTGCGGGTGGCCAGTACGGCGCCGGCGACGATGGCCGAACGCACGCGCGTGCCCACCGGGTGGCGCAAATTCCAGTCGCGCACGCGCTCGTGGACGGTGGCGGCTGGCGCGGACACCGGCGCCACCTGCCGCTCGCTGCGGATTTTCTTGAGCAGGTTGGTCAGCACTTCGCCGTGGCCCAATTCCACCATCTGCTGGCCGGGGTCCAGCGCCAGCAGGTAGGCGATGGATTCATTCCAGCGCACAGTGCCCGTGAGCTGGCGCGCCAGGTTGGCTGCCACCGCGCCGGGCTGGTACGGCTGCGCGGTGACGTTGGCGATCACGGGAATGGCCGGCGCGCGGAAGTCGAAGCTGGCGAGGAAGGCCTCGAACTGCTGGCGCGCCGGTTCCATCAGGCGCGAGTGGAAGGCGCCGCTGGTGTTGAGCGGGATGCAGCGCCCCTTCCCGGCTTCCAACAATGGCGCGGCCCGGGCAATTTGCTCGCGCGCGCCCGAGATCACCGTTTGCGACGGCGCATTGAGGTTGGCGATGTCGATCTGGTCGAGCCCATGGTCGCGCAGGATGGCTTCGATGTCGGCCGCGTCCAGGTTCAGCACGGCCGCCATGGCGCCGTCGGCTGCCTCGCTCATGAGCTCCGCGCGCCTGCGCACCAGCCGTAGGCCGGTCTCGAAGCCGAACGATTCGGCGGCCAGCAATGCGTTGAATTCGCCCAGGCTATGACCGGCCACGAAATCGGGCTTGCCGTGGCTGGCCAGGTGCTCGTACCACGCCAGCGCGCTCACCACGAAAATTGCCGGCTGGGTGTAAAGCGTTTGATTGAGCTGCTGGCGCGGATCATCGACGCACAGTTCACGGATCGAGTAGCCCAGAACCTGGTCCGCCTGCGCGGTCAGATCGGGAAACCGCTCGAACAGGTGGCGGCCCATGCCTTTCGCTTGCGAGCCCTGGCCTGGGAACAGACAGGTTTTCATACGACCTCCCATGGAAATTGGCCGGTGGCGGCGTAGCGCGCCAGCTTGTCGTGCGTGGCCGGATCGGAAAACAGTTCGGCGTTGGCAGCCACCGCCTTGTCGCGGGCAGCTTCGAGGCCACCATCGAGGCTGGCGGCGTAACGCTTGTAACGGGCGATGGCGTCGCGCGGCAACAGCCGCAAACGCAGCAGGTGCATGCGCAATAGATTGGCGCTGTCGGCGGCGGTAGAGTCGGCCAGCCCCCACGCTGCCGCCTGCGGCGCGGACACCGCTTGTGTCATCAGGATCATGGCGTGGGCGCGGGCGCTGCCCACGCGTTCGATCAGAAACGGCAGCACGCAGGCGGGCATCAGCCCGAACAGCAGTTCGGGCAAGGCGAAGGTGGCGTCGTCCGCGCACAGCACCAGGTCGCAGGCGGCGACAAACCCCACTCCGCCCGCACTGACCTTGCCGCGCACATGCGCGATGCTGATGAACGGTCCGCGCTTGAGCCGCAGCCACAAGCCATACAGCGCCTCGGCGCTGCGCGCAGCGGCCTGGCGGTCGGGCCGGGACTGCGCCGCTTCATGCAGGTCGGCGCCCGGGCAGAAGACGTGCGGCAGGCCCTCGATTACCACCACCCGCGCCCACGCCGCGCAGTCGCGCAGCACCGCGCCGCATTCCGCCAGCAGGGCGCCGTTGATGGCGTTGCCGGCGTCGGGCCGGTGCAGCTGCAGGTAGCACACATCGCCATCGCGCCGGGTGACCACTGTGGCGCCTGCCGGCGCTAGGCCGCCCATGCATACTCCCGGTGGTAGTCCTGGATGCGGCGCAGGAACAGCGTGGCGCCCTGCCCGTCCGTTGGCGCCGGCGTATAACGTTCGGCCAGCGTGGCGTTGCGGGTGCCGAAGCGCACCACACCGCCGCCAGAGAGGATCTCGTCGTATTCGGCCATCGACAGGCGGTAGCGCTGGTCGAGCCGCCGGTCGATGTCCATGGTGCGCAGGCGCGCCTGGCCCGCGCTGGTGGCCACGCCGCTGAAGAACTCCGAGCAGCAGCCGGACCCGTACGAGAAGCAGCCCACCCGCTGCGGCGTGTCGAAGCGGCCGTTGGCGATGGTACTGGCCAGCGACACCATTGCCGCCGCGCCCATGGTGTTGCCCACGCGCTGGCAGTAGTCGAGGCCCGGCGCCACGCGGCGGTTGAAGTCCAGCTCGATCTCCGCCGATGCCGCCGGCGCCAGCTTGCGCATCAGGCTGCGGTGGGCGCCCTTGATCATGCCGCCGAACGGCGTGTGGAACGCCAGGTACTGGAACGAGCTGGCGTAGTCCGCCTGCGGCACGCGCTTGCGGTATTCGAGGTACGCGTTCTCGCAGCAGTCGAGGTACGACAGCAGTGACAGGTCGGCGTCGCCGGCCTCGCTGTCGGCCGACGGGCGGCAGGTATCCATCACCTCGTAGCCGTAGTAGCCGTTGGCGCCCACGTCAATCCGGAATACCTGCGGGTCTTCGCCCACCAGCATTGCCACCGCGCCGGCGCCGCCACTGGGTTCGGCAAACGACCAGTCCTGGTCGTGCGTGTCCTCGTCCATCAGGAAGCGGCTGATATCGGTGGCCACCACCAGCACCCGGGCGCCGGGCGAGGTTTGCGCGAGAATGAAATTGACCGCCATCTGCAAGCCGGCCACGCCAGAATAGCAGGCGTTCTTCAATTCGAACAGCCGGCAGTTGCGGTTCAGTCCCAGCAACTGGTGCACATAGGTGCTGAGCGACTTGCCGAAGTCGAACGACGACTCGGTGCAGGTGATGACCATCTCGATGCGGTCTTTTTCTTGCGGCGACAGCGCATCGACCAGCGGCCGCGCGGCGTTGACGGCAAAGGTGACCGGATCCTCGTTGGGCAGCGCCACGGTCTTTTCCAGCATCAGCAGGTTGTCGAAGCGGGCCAGGTCCAGCTGGCGGTGCCGCGCCAGCGCGCGCACATCGACGCAAGCCGTGCCGGCATAAACGTTCATCGCTTCTATTCCGACGTGTAGCATGTTCGCTTTCCTCTAGTTGGCGGTGAGCGCGGCCACGCGCTCGAGCATCAGGGCGCCCGCATCGAGCATCAGCTGGCGGCCGATGCGATCGACATGGCGTGCGCGCCAGCTCTCCAGCGGCGTGCCTTTCACGTAACGGTTGAATGCACCGAGCGCGGGGCCCGTGTGGATCTGGTAGTCGACGCGGTTGGCGGTGTCGCCATTGATGGCGGCGCGCATCGAGTGGCCGAAGTACCAGCGGAATACCAGCGCCATCTTGTGCTTCGGGTTGGTCTCGGCCTTGTCGACGTCGTCCTGGCGGCCGCGCGTGGCGAGAAAGGCCCGGGTTTCGCGCCATACGTCGTCGAGCGGCTTGCGGAAGTATTTTTCTTCGAGCTGCGTGCGCACGGCGGCCGGGATCTCGGCTAGCGATTCGTACTGGCTGTACAGCAGGTACAGGCGGTTGGCGCGCGCCGGGAAGAACACGCCCTTGCGCAGCACCTGCACCTTGGCCCCCATCTCGAACATGTCGCCGGCCGGTGCGTACGCCGTATCCTGGATGTCGATCTCCTGCAGCAGGTCCTTGACGGCATCGTTGGTGCCCGCCTCCACGGTGCACTGATTGATGGAGCCGGTCAGCACGAAATCCGCGCCCAGGATAAAGGCTGCGGCCACCGCCTCCGGCGTACCGATGCCGCCGGCCAGGCCCACCCGCAGCGAGCCGGGGTCACACCCCAGTTCGCGGCGCAGCCGCTGGATGGCCGACAGCAGCACCAATGCCACGCCCTGGTCGGTATGGCCGCCCGAATCGGCTTCCACGCAGATGTCGCTGGCCATGCTGACGTCGCGCGCCAGCCGTGCCTGCTGCTCGGTGACTGCACCTTCGGCCAGCAGCCGCGCGACGATGCGTTCGGGCGCCGGCTGCATGAACTCGCGCGCCACCTCGGGGCGCGACAGCTTGGCCAGTATCCTGTTGCGGCACACGACCGCACCATCCGGCCCTGCCTCCAGCCCTTGCAGGCGGTAATGCACCAGCGCGGGCGTGATCTGCATGAAGGCCGACGCTTCGATGGCGTGCACGCCCAGCTCCAGGTACAGCGCCACGGTGGCGCGCTCCATGGCATCATCGGCCACCTGCGCGATCAGGTTCATGCCCCACGCCTGGTGCGGCTCGAGCTGTTCGCGGATGGCGATAATGTCGGCACGGATCTGCTCCAGGCTCATGCCGCCGGTGCCGAGAAAACCGAGCAGTCCCGCGCGCCCCATCGCCACTACCATCTGCCGCGAGGCGATGCCGCGATACATGGCGCCGGACAGGTAGGCGTAGCGCAGGCCGTAATCGCGGCGGAACTGCGCGCTGCCGAGCCGCATGGCCACGGTATCGGCTTCATCGGCGCGCGTGGCGGGGTCTATGCAGTGCAACTGCGCGACTGCCGAAGGTTCGGCGAAGTCGGCGCGGTTGGCGCACGGCTGGTCGAGCGTGAGGTCTTCCATGGACATGCTCCTGCACACGCGCGGACATCGGCGTGGCGATGGTGAGGATCGGGTCGGAACGGCATGGCTGCGCCGGGACAGGCGCGGAATCTACAAGGGGAGTGATGCAGTGCGGCGGGAAATGACGCCGTGATTGCCACGGCTCCGCCCTTTCGCAAGGATGCGATAAGGACAATCGTATGCGAACGACATCAAGGCGTCAAGAACTGACTGGGGCTGTGTCGAAAAAACAAAAGACCGCCGGTGGGCGGCGGTCGTTGGCGTAAAGGGCCGCTCACAGCAGCGTGTAAGGCTCGCCCTCGTCTTCGGTATAGCGCACTGGTGCGAGCTGGTGGCTGGCGGCCAGTTCGGCCAGCGACGGCCCGGCTTCGTCTGGCAGCGCGATGTTTTCATGCTCGAACAGCCGCTCGAAAATCTGCGCTTCGGGCAGGCGCGCAGCGCTGGAAAACTCCAGCGGCTCGGACTTGTTTTGGTACCACACTCGATAAAATGGCATGCCAGTCTCCTCGGGGATTGATGACCCATTATGGCGCGTATTTCTATCGTGCGGACCTGGCCATTGGAAGTATGCGCGCCAACACCCCTTCCCCGAACACCCGCTGAAACGGCAAGTCCTTGCGCTGCGCATAGCCGATGTAGCAATCGCACTTGAAGCGCGGGCAGCTGCGTTCCTGCAGCAGATCCGCCAGCTCATGCTGGTACAAATTCCCCAGCACCTCGGGCACGAAATGGCAGCGCGTCAGCGTGCCGTCGCCGTCCACCGACAGTGCAGCCTCGCCCGCCAGGCAGCCCTTGCCGCGTGACGGCGCCGGGCGGCGGCTTTGTGCGAACCACGGGTCGATGGCGTCGAGCCAGGCCAGGTCGTCAGCCGCGTAGTAGCCGGGCCCGCGCCGATCGTACGCGTTCAACCAAAGATAGATGTGCGACGGCAGCGCCGCGCGCAGCGCGCGGATGGCGTCGTAGTGTTCACGCAGCGCCACCACGCCGACCGAGTAGCGTACACCAACGGCGTCGAGCCGCGCGCACCGCTCGACAAAGCGCGCCAGCGTGGTCTGGTCCGGGTGGTAGGTGCACCACAGGCCGATCTTGGCGCGGGAGGCTTCGTCCATGTCGGCCAGCCAGCTTAATGGGCCGGACAGGTTGGTTTGCAGCGCCACCTGGCGCACATTGGGCAGCGTGGCCAGGATATGCATGGCGGTGCGGTAATGGCGCCGCACCAGCGCTTCGCCCCACGGCGTAAACAATACGCTGATGGCGCGGTCCTGGGCAGCCACCCATTCGGTGAAGCGCCCTACCTCGCGCGCATCGCGCGCCAGCACGGCGCGGCTGTCCTGCTTTTTGGCGAACGGGCAGTAGTCGCAGGCGTAGTTACAGCTCGATAGCGTGCCCCGGTACAGCAGCGCCAGTGCCCCATCGGCCGCTGTCAGCACGCCTGTCCGCTTTCGGCCATCAGTGCACGCACGGTGTCCGACGCCAGCCACGGACCGATGGTGTCGGCGTAGGCGTAGCCCTGGTCGTTCAACCGCAGCAGCGGTCCGTCCCGCTCCACCAGTTCCAATGCAAACAGTTCGGCCAGCTGCGGCAGGTCGGCTTCGCAGGCGGTGCCGAAGCGCGCGGTGTAGGCGTCGCCATCGAGGCCCGGTTCGGTCAGCAGCGACTGGATCACGTAGCGGCGTTGCTGGTCTTGCACCTCGAGCAGGTAGCCATGTTCGGCCTGGGCGAAGCGCGCCTGGTCCAATGCCAGGTAGTTGTCGATGATGCCGATGGTCTCGGTGCGGGCCACCGCGTATTCGCTCGAGTAATGCAGTTGCGACGTGTACGAACGCGCGCCCGCGCCCAGGCCCACCATGCCGTCGTTCTGACAGCAGTAGGAAGGACCCGCATCGCTCGGTGCATGCGGCGCGCGGAACATGCGCATCGATACCTGCACATAGCCGCGCGCGCGCAGGTGGTCGCGGGCGGCCGCGTACAGGGCCAGCCGGCTGTCCCCATCGCTCGCCAGCATGATGGGGTCGAGGGTCTGTGCGCCCTGCCGGCGCGCCACCTTGCCCAGGCCCGTCTGCTCGCGCACGTATAGCGGATACAGGTAAATCTCTTCCGGCACGAACGCCAGTGCGCTGTCGATCGATGCCAGCAGACTGGCCACCGTCTGCCCCGCGATGCCGTAGATCAGGTCAAGATTCAGGGTCGGAAAGCCCGCCGCGCGGATCAAGCCGATGGCGTGATGCACGGTGGCGTTCTGCTGCGGACGCGCCAGTGCGCGCATCTCGCCGGCGGCAAAACTCTGGATGCCCAGGCTCACGCGGTCGATGCCGTGCGCACGACAGACAGCCAGCCGTTCGGCGGTGATGGTTTCGGGCGAGGCTTCGATGCCGGCCGGCGTGGCATGCAGATCGATGCCAAGGATATCGCGCGCGCCGCACAGCAAGGTATCGAGCTGCGCCGCAGATAAATACGTCGGCGTGCCGCCGCCGAGCGCGAAGCGGGCAAAGCTGCGCGCACCAAGCACTTCGTCCATCGCGCGCATTTGCACCAGCACCTGCTGCACGTAGCGCTCAACCATGTCGACACCGGGCCGCGCCATGGCGAACAGGTTGCAAAAGCCGCAGCGCATTTCGCAGAACGGAATGTGGATGTAGGCGAACAGCGCCGAGCGGTCCTGCTGCGCCCACAGCGGCGCGAGCGGTGTCGCCTGCGACAACGGGCGATACGCAGCCTTGTGCGGATAAGAATACGAATATGCCTGGTACGGCGTATGGCGCATGCGCTGCGCCAGGGTTCCCGGCTGTTCGGAGGTGTTCATGATGCGGCTCCTGTTGCTTGTGCGTCGATAAGTGCGGGGATGAAGAAGTGCGCATACGGCACGTTCCAGACGCTGTCGTGCGCCACGCGGTGGCCACGGTAACCGTCTTCGCCGTAAGCGCTGCCATGGTCGGAGCAGACCATCGCAAAGGTGGGCGCGCGCGCGGCGCAGGCGTCGAACAACGGCGCCAGCGCCTGGTCGACGTAGCGCAAGGCGGCCGCGTGGCTTTCCAGGTTGTCGGCGCGGCAGCCCGGCAGATACGCGCGATTGGGCGTGTGCAGTGCGGCCACGTTGATGAACAAAAAGGTGCGGCAGCTGTTCTGCGCCAGCAGATCGCGCGCCAGCGCCACCTGCTTTTCGGTGGAGTGGCGGCTGGCTACGCCCATGCCGGCGCTCCAGTAACTTTCCTGGAACAGCGCCGGCAGCACGCTGCCCAGCGCCGTCTGCTTGTTGAAAAAGCCGACGCCGCCGATGCAGATGGTGCGGTAGCCGCGCGCCGCCAGCGCCTCGGGAATGCTCGCCTGCTCGAAAGCGAACGTGCGTGCCGACGTGGTCTCGCTGCCGGCAAAGGCGCTGGCGAACAGGCGCGGGTGGCGGCCCGGCGCCGCCGGCGTGGGCAGGAAACCGGCAAAAAATGCCTGGTGCGCGGCATAGGTAAACGTGGCGGGCGAGTGGCGTCGCTCCCAGCCGGTGGCTGGCAAAAAGCGGCCCAGCACCGGCAGCTCACCGGCCTCGAACAGCGCTTGCGCCACGTCGTAGCGCAAGGTATCGAGCGTGATGAAGACGATGTCGTGACTGCCCACGACCAGGTTCATGTCCGGCATGGGGACAGCTCCTGCAGTTGCGCCGCATAGGTATCGCGCTGCTGCCACAACAGTCCGGGCAGCAGGTCGCCGAAAGCGTTCGCCTCCAGCACGTGGGTTTGGCCCCGGTGCACCACCAGGTCGTACCCGGCCACGCCGCTGCCAGGAAACGCCCGCGCCGCCTTCTGCACGGTGGCCTCCAGCGAAGCCATATCGGCAGCGTGGAGCAGCGTGGCAGCGTCGCCGCGCTGGTTGTCGAGGTGCAGATTGGTCATCATCTGCGTGCCCAGGCGCGCTACCCGGTGCGCGGGCCGGCCGCCGATGGCGACCACGCGCAGGTCGTAATGGCTGTCGCCGCAGCGCGGCTTGTCGAGCCACGCCTCCGCGTACAGTTCCTGCGCGGCCAGGGCATCGACCAGCGCGGCGATATCGGCGGTGCGCTCGTGGCGCACGATGCGCTTGTCATTGAACAGGCATATGCCGCCGTTCGCGTGCACAACGCGGGCCGAGGTAGTGGCCTGCTGGCGCCCTGCCCGGTTGCGCCGGTAGGCCACCACGCCGGAGGCGGAGGAACCGTAGCGCGGTTTGAGGTACAGGCGATCGAGGTCGTGTTCAGATAGCAGCGCTTGCAGGTGGTCGTAGCCGTCCACGCGCCCCAGCAGGGCCGGCGTGGGCACGCCGTGTTCATGAAAATGGTGCTGGCACGCCAGCTTGTCGGTCATCAGCGAGATCTCGCCGGGGGCGTTGACCACGCTGGCGGCTTGCAGGTCCACCAACTGCTTCGACAGTCGCGCCATGGCGTTGGAAAAACCGGCAAACCAGGCGTCCATCGCCAGCAATTCGCCGTGTTCGGGCGCACGCGGGGCCGGCCGGTCCAGCAGGCGGCAACCGTCGCGCAGCAGGTGCAGGTGCGCGGCGGGATCGTCGCCGGGCGGTTCGATCTTGAACAGGCATTGCTGATCGAGCGCCTGTTCCAGCAACGACGGCAAGTTCAGCCAGTCGCGCCATTCCAGAATGCGCGCTGGCGACATACCCAGCTGCGCGCGCGCCGCCTGCAGCAGCCGCACACGCTTGCTGCCGGCTGTTGCCAGCACGACCATCGCGGTCATGGGACGTACCAACGATTATTCGCCGACGGCGACGTAGCGATGGCCCTCGCCGTCATACTGGTCCTCTTCCTGGGGATCGGCCAGCACGACATCGAACGGCAAGGCACGGAGCTTGTCCTGGTTCGCTGGCGAGATGTAGTGGTGGGACAGGTCCAGGCGTTTGAGGTTGCCGAGTTGCGTACCATTGAGCAGCGCCTCGGCGCCCGCGTCGCCGATGGTGCCAAGCGACAGGTCCAGCGTGGTGACGGTGGCGAGCAAAGGCTCGTTGGCCAGCCACGCAGCCAGGTCGTCGGCGATCTCCGAATCGCGCAGGCCCAGGTAGCGCAAGGTGGGCGTGGCCAGTTGCGCCAGCACTTGCTGGTACAGCGCCACATCGCCAGAGAAGCCGTAATCGTCGGCGCCCAGCCACAGTTCCAGGTGTTCCAGGTTGGGCATGCTGGACGCAGCCAGCGCTTGCGCGATCTTCTGGTCCAGGCCACCGGATTCGATGGTGAACTTGCGCAGGTTCTGGTGGGCGAACGGCTCGATGGTCAGCTCGTTGCCGCCGCGGATGCGCAGCTCTTCCAGCTGCGGGAAAGCGTCGAGCAGCGGCTTGTAATTGCCCTGCACGATCCACGAAATTTCGCATTCCTCGTACGTCATGTCGCCGATGAACAGCGCGCGCAGCGCGGGCAGCTGCGGCGCATGGCTAACCAGCGCGGCGATCACCGCATCGGCGCCCGCTTCGTAAGGCTCGCCCCACATGCCGATCACCAGCGCCTCCAGCGTGGCCTTGTCGGCCCGCGCCAGGAAGCTGTCGATCAGCTCCGGCATCTTGCGCGTGTCGTCGTAGTCCAGCGCCAGGCGATAGACCACGTCGGGCGACGGATCGAAAGCGCTGTCGGGATCGTACTGCACGACTGTTTTATTGCGGAAGGTGGTGGTGCTGTCGGAAATCGTCATCGCTTGGGCTCCGTGGCGGACTGGTGGGGCCTGGCGCTGGAGGTCGTACTGCGGCCTGCCAGGATTACCAGGCCTGGAAATCTTGTTTATTCCTAAATCTTAGCATGGATGGCATAGAGCATCACGTCCGCTCCCGGCGGCAGCTGATGCTCGCCTGGCAAGTCGTAGCTGAGGTTGGCGATATGGATGTCGCCCCGCGAAGCCGCCGGGTACGGGTAACCGAATGCGCCCGGCATCACGCAGCTGTTCGGATCGAGCCCGCCGTAGGTCTGGTCGGCACCGTGACTGGTGCCGTAGCTGTAGCGCAGCGCAGCGCGACGGTCCATGGTCCGCGCCCGCCCCCGGTCTGGGTTCGGACGCAGCCCACGCCGGGCCGGCCGGCACGCATAGCACGTCCAGCGATACGGCAGCAAGCAGCGCTGCGCTACCACCGTGGGCAAATTTCATCGACATGATGCTTCCCCCCTGCGCCACGCGGCGCGCCAGTTGTTTTGTATCGTTTCCACCGTTGCGCATTGCCGCGCGAGCGGCCACCCGTGCCGATGGCGAACTGGCAACGCCGCCGGCACGATCACGGCACGGATTGGCCCAGCAGCAAAAGCGCCTGCCGGCCCTGCGGCAGCTTGAAGCCGGCAACCACTTCCGCCAGTGCGCTGGCCTGCTGCTGCAGCGACTGCGCGGCGGCGGCAGCCTGCTCGACCAGGGCCGCATTCTGCTGGGTGTTTTCGTCCATTTGCGTGACGGCGATCCCGACTTCGACGATGCCGCTGCTTTGCTCGCGGCTGGCGCCGCTGATCTGGTTGACGATGGCCGTGGTGAGCGCCGCCGTGGCGTCGGCGCGGTCCACCGCCGTGAGCAGGATCGAGCTCGAACCCTCGATCTTGGCGGCTTGAGGGTCAGCTCCTTGCGCGCATGGGCCAGGATGGTGTTGCTGGCGCCATCGATGAGCGCGGCAAAACTCTCGTCAGCGGGATGAATGCCGTTGCCCAGCTTGACGACGGAGGTCAGCTTGGCATCGGCCGGCACCACCGCCGCGATGTCGCCGCCCTCCTTGACAAAGACGGGGTCGACGAAACTGACATACAGGTCGCCGGTACCGGCGTCGGCATAGGCCGTCAGAACCGCAGTTTAAGGTTCAGGGCCACGCTGCGCGGCGCGCCGTACACGCCGGCATACCACCAGTCCGATACCGAGGCGATGTATCGCTGGTCGAACACATTGGCGACAGTGAGCGTGGCGGCCAGTCGGGGATCGACGTCGAAACGCGCCATCAGGTCCGCCACGGCAAACGATTTCTGCTCCCAATCCAGGTCGCGGCCGATCTGCCAGGCGTTGACGGTGGAATACGTCTTGCCCTGCCAGTTCACGCCGCCGCCCACGGTCAGGCTTCGCCAGGCGCCGGACAGGCGGTACGTGGTCCACAGCTTGACCATCTGGCGCGGGAACGTGGTATTGATGCGATCACCCTTGGCATTCTTGGTCTGGCTGTAGGTCCACGACGCAGCGACGTTCCAGTCGGGCGTGATGGCGCCCGACATTTCCAGGTCCGCGCCCGAGGTGCGGGCGCCGTTGACAGCGCGGTACGCAGCGGTGCTGCCGGTGCCGGGCACGGTGTAGCCGGCATCGGCCTCGGCCAGGTTGTCCTGGCGGATCTGGTAGAGCGCGGCCGACGTGTTCACGCGACCGCCCAGCCACGCACTTTTCAGGCCTGCTTCGAAATTGGCCCCCTCGGTCGGATCGAGCGCCGCGCCGTTCCGGTCGCGCACCGTCTGCGGCCGGTAAATGGTCGCATAACTGGCATATACACTGTGGATACCGTCGATGTCGTATACCAGGCCGCCATAGGGTGTGACGACGCCGTCCTCCGAACTGTCGGTGGCATAGCGGCCGCCCGCCCATTGTTCGGCAAAGTGGTAGTCGTGCGAGAAGATCCGCGCGCCCGCGATCAGTTTGAAACGCTCGCCCAGCTGCAGGCGGGTCGCCCCGTACAGGCTGGACTGGCGCATCACGTAGGCGCCGACGACCGGCGCGGCGCCATACTGCGCCGAACCGGACCGGTCCCAGGTAAACAGGTTGGCGGCGGTGCCGTTGACGCCATTGCTGGCGTTGGTCGCCGTGATCGGCTGTTTGTAATCCCCGTACGTGGCGCCGAGCACTGCTTCGTGCTGGCGGCCGAACACGGTAAACGGCCCACGCACGTTGACGTCCACGCTATCTTGGCGGATATGTCCATCGCGCTGGGATGCGTTGAGCACAATCCCGTCGCCTGCCTGGTTGGCGAAACTGCTGTTAAACCGCAGGAATATCCGGCCGTCCTCGTGGGTGGAACGCGCGTGGCTGGCAGACAGTTTCAGTTGCCAGTCACCGCCCAGTTGCTGGTCCAGCGCCGCGAATGCCTTGGTCGAATCGAGTCGCAGCCAGTTGTCGCGGCTGGCAGCGGTAAACGACACCGGCAGATCCGTGCGCGTGCCATCGCGGTACCATAGCGGAAAGCCCACGTACGCGCCCTGCCCCCTGACCCGCGTGCGCTCATGCTCGAAGCCTGCCGTCAGGCGGGTGGTGGCGCCAAGGTCGGCCTCCACCACGCCATACACGATCCCCTTCTTCCTGCCGTAATTGTCGATGTAGCTGTCGCCGTCCTGGGCTACCGCGATCAACCGGCCGCGCACGGTGCGGGCGTCATTAAGCGGCCCGGAGATGTCGGCTGCGCCACGCTTGCCGTGCCACGAACCGATGCCCGCTTCTACCGAACGCTGAAACACGGCGGTGGGCTTCTTGCGCACCATGTTGATGGTTCCGGACGGGTCGCCGGAGCCGGTCACCAGCCCGGAGGCGCCCCGCAGCACCTCGATGCGGTCGTACAGCGCCATGTCGGCCAGGGTGGATGCAGGCACCGCCCCGCCGCCCAGCACCTCCACATAGGTGTTCAACCCATCGAACTGGTAATTGCTGAACGCATAGCCGCGCGCACTGGCATTACCGAGCTCGCTGACCAGTGAACCTGTGCGCACGCCGGGAACTTGCGCCAGCGCCTGCTGGATCGTGGTCAGTCCCTGGTCTTCTAGACGCTGGCTGGTCATCACGCTGACCGACTGCGGCGTCTCTCGCAACGTCAATCCGAGCGGCGTGGCGGTGGTAAGGACCGCCGCCGATACATACGAACCGGTTCCCTCGGTGGGCACGTCACGCTCCGCCTGTGCGGTAACCGTCACCGGCGCCAGCGTGGCGGCAAGGCGGTCGACAGCCGGCGCGGCGCGCAGCACCCACACGCTGCCGCCCGCATCCACGGCCTCGAGCCCGCTGCCGGCCAGCAGCACGGCCAACCCTTCGGCCACGGTGACCTGGGCGTGCAGGCCCGGGGTGCTGCGCCCGGCCACCTGCGCCGGCAGCATTTGCACGCTGATGCCGGCGCTGGCGGCAAAACTGGCCAGGGCTTCGTCGAGCGGGCCGGCGGGCACCTGGTAGCTGGCGACGGCCGGCGCGGCCAGCGCCGGCAACGGCGCCACGGCCGTGCCGACGGCCAGCGCCATGACGGCGGCGCGCAGGCATTGATTGAAATGGTTCAGGCGCGGTTGCTGCGGAAGTTGCTGTTTGCTCATGCGTGGAGATCCTTGTCGTGATGGGGTGTCACTACCGATGACACGCAACCCACGCAAAGGTGACAGACTATTCGATTATTTTTTTGATGCTCAGGCCTGCCCGCGCGGCACGATGGTTACCCAGTACCGCGTGCGGTATACCACGCTGACCGGCAAGGTGCGCGGCAATGCCGCCAGCACCGCGTCGATCCGGTTCAACTGGAACGCGCCGCTGATGCGCAAACGCGCCACCGCCGGATCGCAACGCAGCAGGCCGCGCCGGTAGCGTCCCAGGTCGGCCACCAGACTATCGAGCGGCAGGTCCCGCGCGAGCAGCCTGCCGCGCGTCCATGCATCGGCATGGCGGCCGGCGGCCACCGGCGCCTCGATGGCGTCCGCATCGAAGCGGGACTGCTGGCCGGCCCTCAGCACCTGGCGGGCCGCGCCGGCACCGGCCGGCGCCATACAACGTAACCGGCCGGCGCAGCGGTCATCAGCAAGAGCAAGGTCTGGATGCCGGCGCGGCGCGCATGGCGGCGATCGCGGCCCAGTGTTCGCATGGCCAGGCCCGCCGCCACCGTGCCAAATTTTTGTTGCACGCTCTCGGCCCGCTGCCAGGCCCGTTCATGTTCGGGGCTGGCCGCGCGCCAGCGCCGGCACGCGTCGATATCGGCCGGTGTGGCGTCGCCACAGTGCAGCAACATCAGCCAGTGCGCTGCGCGGCGCGCCACGCGGCGCTCGAGCGGCGCCCGGTCGCTGCTGGAAACAGTGATGCTCATGCGGCCAGCAAGATGCACTCTTCGAATACCATCGCCATGTAGCGCTTGACCGTGCGCACGTGCACCTGCAAGCGCGCGGCGATGTCGTCGTAAGCCATGCCCTCGAACTGCGCCAGCAGGAATGCAGTGCGTGCCTTGGCCGGCAAGGCGTCCAGCATGGCATCGATTTCGTGCAGCGTTTGCAGCGTCAGCAATTGCTGTTCCGGTGACGGCGCGTGGGGTTCAGGCACCTGCGCCAGCGCCTCGAGGTAGGCGCGTCGAGCGACAGGCGGCGGTAATGGTTGAGCAGCAGGCGGCTGGCGACGGTGGTCAGGTAGGCGCGCGGTTCGCGCAGCGCAGGCAGTAGCTGCTGGGCACGATTACATCCGTCCGCGCGCGGCGTAATCAATACGCGCAGGAACGTGTCTTGCGCCAGGTCGGCAGCATGATGACCACAGCCGAGCTTTTTACGCAGCCATCCGAGCAGCCAGCCGTGGTGCTGACCATAAAAGGTGCCGGCATCGGGCGGCCATGCAGGACCGGCGCGGTGAATGGAGATGAACGTCATGGCATGCATTTGCAAGCGACCGCATGCGGTGAGCGACGACATGTGAATCGACACGAGTTTGCCAGACACCCGCGAGCCTTGCCCCACTCGCGCCGCGCGCTGGTGAACACATGCGAGAGCGGATTGAGCGCACGAATACGCCGGCCGAAAATTCCGTCAGAGCGGGTGGTGTCTGGCGGCAACCCAATCGTCAGGCTGGCCGCGGTCCAATTAGAAACTGCTTTTTGCTGCACCGTGCGCGGGATCGACATCTACAGCACCGCATTTTTCCAGGATGACGCTTGCCCGTTCACGCTCGGCGGCATCCGCGACGGTTACCGTCATCATGCACAAGTCTCCACGAGCGGCGGGCTTGAACACGTCCTCGTAGTCCGCACTACCCTTGACGGCGGGAGAGTCGCCCACATAAAAATTGCTTTCAGCGGGACCTGCTTCGTCGGTCGTTACGTTGACATCAATACCGTTTACGTCGAAACCGTCTGCCAGCAATTCAACACGGGCCGCTTCGGCAGCTTCGAAACTGGGCAGCATGCGGACGATTTGGCTGTTCATGATTTCTCCCAGGATGCAGTGGGGGCCACCTTACCATATTCCGATTGCGGACGACGCAGGCGACGTTGTGCGGCGCTCCGCATCGCCAGAACCCGGGTTATCTAAACTAAACTGCCTGTTTCCACCAAACGCACTAACGTCTTGCGCCACGCTTCTGCCTCATCTGGAAGGGCTTCCTGAAATGCTGGCGGAACGCCGGCGATGGCAACGGGAGGCGGGCGCGGAATCGCCACATACTGTGGCGAGCGTTCGCTGCCACACATCCAACCTACGACAAGGGGCGCAAGATAGCATCTCCTTTACCCCACGGAGTTCATCATGACCAAGCAAAAGTCAGGCGGTTCCAGCAAGCAGTCGTCAACCGAAAGCGGATCGAAGCAATCGGCGACGCCAGAGAAGTCCAAGACCGGCAAGGATGCTGAAAGCCACACCAAGGCGGCCGGCACCAAGACCGCTGGCGGCGGCGCCAAGCAAAGCCGCAAGCATTGACATCACGCCGGGAGGACGGCGGCCGGGTCACGGCTGGCGCCCTCTCATTTTGCTTCCTCTCATTTTGCTTCCTCTCATCCATCGCGCGTTGCTGCGGTCTTTGCAACAACCATTCATACCGATTCACGCTTTGCCTCACTCCCTGCAACCGCTAATACCCCGATAGCGACAGCACCGATCAGCAAGCCGATCCCGAGCGGTTTCCCCCTGGTTGTCAGGTAGGTGTAGGCAGAATGTTCGTGGACATTGCTGACATGGTCGCCAAGACGCTCACGCAGCCTGGGCCCGCTCGATGCGTACAGCGAGTCCTGCCGGCCGGGCGCTGAAGGCTCACCAGTGTTCTGCTGCTTAAACATGATCGCATTCATCAACTTGTCGAGTAAGCGCGGCATCAGGGTGCCCTCGGCCGAGATCATGCGCGCGGCGCCGCCCACGTAAATATCACGCCCGCCCGACTCGGCAGCGTAGAGAATTGCATCGGCAACCAGATCCGGGGCATACAATGGCGCCGGCAGCTCGGGTTCGTTCTCCATGTAGTTGCGCGCGTGCTTGGTGTACAGGGTGTCGATCCCCGCAGGCTTGATCAGCGTCAGCGAGACCGGCAGACCGTCTTTTTCCACTTCCATTCGCAAGGAATCGGTAAATCCCTTGACCGCATGCTTGGATGCCGAGTACATGCCTTGTAGCGGCACGGCCCGGTCGGACAATTCGCTGCCCAGGTTGATGATGGCGCCGCCACCTTCTCGCATCATGTCGAGCGCCACCAGCGAACCGTGCACCACTCCCCAGAAATTGGTCTGGAACAGCCGTTGCTGGTCCGCCAGCGGCACGTCCTGGTAACGGCCGTAGATGGATACGCCGGCGTTATTGACCCAGGTATCGATGCGACCGTAGCGTTGCATAGCCGCAAGCCCGAGCGCCTCCACCTCTCCGCGCACGCCCACATCGGTCGGCACAGCGATAGCATCAGCGCCCTGCGCACGCAGTTCGGCCACTAGTTGGTCAAGGGCGTCGCTGTCGCGGGCAGCCAGTACCAGGCCGGCGCCCCTGGCAGCAGCAGCGCGGGCGGTCGTCAGCCCGATGCCGCTGGTGGCGCCTGTAATGACGATGGCCTGCGAGCCAATTTTTTTCAATGGCTTAGTCATAGAATTTCCTCCAGTTTAGCGATGTCACTTGACCGCAGCGGCCAGCGTCCTGACCATTGCCAGGTGACGCGCGACGGTGGATTCGAGCTTAGCGGCCAATGCCTTGACGTCTGCGTCCTCGACGGCTGAAACATCGTTTTCAGCGTCGCATGAACGTTCGCAGGGTTGGCCACACCGGTACGCTTGGCAGAGGCCAGGTCGCAATTGGTTCCGGGTTTGGGCCTCTCTGGTCACCGAGTTTGAAGAACAAATGGCACGAGCTCTGTACGGCAGACCACCAAGACCCGGCTGGCTGAAACGACGTGTCGGACTGTCCATGAGCGCGCTCTGCCAGCCCGTTGCAAGTGCCCGGCCTAGAAAGCCGTCAGGAGGGCTGACCGTCGTGATCGAAGGAACGTCGCAGGAAAGGGATGGCAAACCACAGACCAATCAGGACCGTCGCGGTAGTCACCGCCACGGACACAGCGACAGCAGTCGACCGCGTAACGGCGAAGACCACGACATAAATATCAAGCGCCAACCCGACAGCAAGAGGAAGCAGCGCGGCGCAGATCAACCGGGAGGCAAGTGAAACGGTGGTGGTCGATACGCGATGCGGCTCCACGATCCGGTGCCAGGCGGCGGGCATCATGACCAGCGCAATCGCCGACACCACCGACAGCAGCGCCACCAGGTGCACCGCTTGGGTCGCCGATGGCAGCTCTGAAAACGCCTGATTGAACACCGCCACGGTCTGAAAGCCAAACAGCGCCTGTATGCCCGGCAGCACCATCCGCGCCTCCTCCAGCACATTGCGCAACTGATCTTTTAGCGAGTTTCTCTCCAACTACAATTCTCCCGGATCAAGCCGACCGACGCACGGCCGCCCCCTGGCCTACAGGCTGACTCACGACTTCCCGCGACGCGAAGCCGACCGGGCGCCCCGGCTCTTGCGGCGCGACGCCGAGCGCTGCGGCGCCCTGTGGCTATGTTTCGCTTCACCAGTCTGGGCGCGCTGTTTATTCACAATGCGCGCGGCCACCTCGTCTTCCCTTCCCGCATAGCGCCCCTCCTTCTTGAACTTGCGCTCGAGCTTTTTATACTCGCGTTCGCGCTTTGGATTTGCACCGGTTGGCATAGGCATCCCCTCGATAAAAGACTGTTGATATGCCTTCGCGATCACGGCCAGCGCACCTGGAAAACCGACCGAACGGTGAAGGAGGTTCTGATGATGCCTCGCATTGAGCGGTGAGTTGGTTAGCTTCCTCACTCATCACAACTGCAGGCTTCTTCGGCCACCACCAGCCCAGGCGACATGGGCGCACATTCCCTACCGTTTCGTACGCATGAGGAGCCGCGCACCAGGATGCAAGCGGCTGGACCGGATGCAAGCCAAGCGATATCCTTTCAGCTTTTCCTCGTTCCGGTGCCGTGGCCGGGGAAGACAGCATCGGAGGGCCTCGGAATTCGTCGACGCTCCTTTCGCAGCAGACGCAACATATCCTCCGCAAACACCTCCTCGAACATGCGGTGATCGCACTCCCAGACGCAAAACCAGGTTGACGGACTGCAGGTCGGCTGCGTCACTTCATCTGCACTTCCCACTACCAGCATTTCGCATTCATTATCCTCAAGTGTCACCAAGTCCCCCACCGCCAGTTGCGACATGTTCGGCCTCGCTATTTCCTGCTCCCCGGTACTTACCGTACAGCCACCCGGAGCTGATAATTTGTTTTCACCGACAGGCTCGCTGCCTGCTTTCGCTGCTCTGACTTGAGGAACAAGATGCAGGCTCGATAAAGCGTGGCGCAAGTCATCGATCCTTGCGTCAACATCCGTGCAGCAGACCTTTTTGGCAAGCCGATCGAGTTCCAGATTCAGAATCGTCAGTGAGACATCCCCGGCGCCGCAGATCCCAATTGTGTGCCGCCGGATATCTCGAAGGAATTGAACAATGGTTGGGTGCTTGCGCTCGTCCCATGCGGCAGGTGTTTTCATCCAGGCGAACACGGCTTCCTCAAGTGCGTCGAGAGACGGTGGGACACTTGACGGGCAATCTTCCGAAGGAAATAAAGAAGAAATGATCACGATGAAGACTAAAGAGTCGATGTGGAAATCGTACCGACTTTCGAAAAAGTTAGCAATAAATAACTATGTAAATTTCTCGGAAAACTTAGACACACTGATAGTGGAGTTAGAGTGGCTATCTGCGTATCGAAGGCTTGGCAGAGCACGGGGGCGAGCACATCAGTTTGATTGCAGATTGGCTTACGCTAACGAAGTGTCCGAGATGATTGGACTACAACAATTAGCCTCCGATCGCATCACGGTGCTGGCCCAGCCACGTATCGGCCGTGGCGGCGCCCAGTTCATGCAAGTGCAGCAAAAACGATAATTCACCGTTAAGTTTGCTGGAAATACTGTAGTCGGACAGCGAATCGAGCCCGGTGATCAGGTGCACGCGCGGCGCGCCCGGCACCATCTTGTTGCCGTTCATTTCGTCCGGAATGCCAAGACCGTTTTGTAAGGTGGTCAGCTCGCGTAAAAAGCTGATATTAAATGCGATCTCGTTGGCGCGATTGCCGATGTCGGCCATGCTGCGCGGTATCTGTGACCGCGAGACCGGGTTGTTCTGTACCACGATAACGTCGTTTGCCCCCAGTTGCAGAAATGGCGCCAGCGGAGGATTGGCCGTAAAGCTGCCATCCCAATACGTTTCGCCGTCGACCTCAACAGCGGCGAACACCGTAGGCAAGCACGCGGACGCCAGCACGCGCTGCGGGTCCAGCTCTTTGCGGATAAAGACGTGGCCGCCACCGGTACGTACATTGGTTGCGCCGACAAACAATTGCAGCTCTTCGCAGCGGCGCACACGGTCGAAATCGACCAATGCGCTCAACACGTTACGTAAAGGGTTTTGACTGACAGGCGTCTCCAGTACCGGGCCATGAAAAGCTGCGGCCATCTCCAGCAGATGATAGACCGGGGAATATTCCAGTGTCCAGTTCCCGGCCACCCTGTCAAGCGGCGTGCGGGCCATTGGACTCAGGGACATGGTCCGTCCCAGCGCCGTCCAGAAGCGCCTGAGCGCCTGCTGCGACCCCCTTCGTCCGCCGCCGAAAGCGTACCCATCGGCCATCACGACGGCATTGACTGCGCCCGAGCTGCTGCCGCTGATACTGTCGATCTTCAAATCGTCTTCGTCCAGTAATCTGTCGAGTACGCCCCACGTAAATGCACCATAAGTTCCAGCGCCCTGGAGCCCGAGACTGATCCGTTTGACACGTCGCGAAGTGTTCGTCATAAGAGCCATTTCTGCATTCGTTATAAATGGGAAGGACCCTGCCTCCTCTCGAGCGCTGGCCCCAGCACCGGTATGCCATCCGGCCCACTGCTTGCGGCTGCGAGGACGGCAAACCGGCCTGGCATACAACCATATCGAAAAACGGCAACCCGACGCGCGCAGTTCGAAAGCGGGACTGTAAACACTGATATCTGGCCTTTCAAGACCGGGCGTTAGACGATTAACAGAGAAAGCACCTCGATCGTGAAATTATTGAAGTCAACACAAAGGAGAACGACATGAGTGACGATTTAACGAAAACCGGAGTGCAGGATCGCACCCGAATCAATGTCAATGAACCGCACGAGGTGGCTTATTGGACCGGGGAACTGGGCGTGACGAAAGACCGCTTACAACAACTGGTGAAAGAAGCCGGCGTCAGCGTGAAGGCAGTAAGGGAAAGGCTGGCAGCTGGCTGAATCAGTTACGCTGGTTCATCAGGAAGCTGAAATGCCGGCTGATGCGTCAGCCTGTCTGGCGTATCCCTGCCGTACCATGATGGCAAAATGCTTCCAATACGCCAGGTGTTTCGCCAGCGATAGCTTCTTATTCTGCAGCATGCACAGGACGTCTCGCCATGACTTTCCAGTGATCGCAATCCGCAGCGCCTCGACCAGCGATGCCAGTTCCACGGTAGCGCAGTCGAGGTAATCAGGTTTCCTGGCCAGTGCGATCTGCCCATTGGGCATGACATATGCCTTGAAGGCATTTAGGAAGTCAGCCGCTGATCGCTTCGATGCCAGAGAGATGATCGGTGCGCTGCGCCATGAACCGGGTCAATGCGTTATCAAGTGTGGGCAGCAGCACGGCGCGGTGACTGCGCAGCGCGCTATTGGCGGGCCGCCTGGCAATGTAATTGCAGTCGGAAGATTTCTGTTCGTACAAGGCCGTGGGGTCCATCCTCGCATGCACGGCCGCCCTGCGTGCCAGCGCGAACCATGAAACCACGCATCCGTTGGTGAGATGCCAGATTCCGCGCTCGCCGTCAACGACCAGGTTCAGGCACGTATCGACCAAGTCGGGGACATAGGTGGGCGTGATGATGAGGTCACCGGGAGCGCCGAATGCCTGCCCTGCTTCCAGCGCCCCCAGCGCGCGATGCACGAAATTGTACTTGTCCCATGGGCCGAAAAAGCTGCTGGTGCGTATGACCAGGGCATTAGACAACAGGCCCAGAACCGCCTGCTCGCCGTCAGCCTTGCTGCGTCCATAGACGTTGATGGGCGAGATGTCATCGGTTTCGACATACGGTTGCCCTGCCCGGCCATCGAACACCAGGTCACTGGAGAAGGTAGTCAGATGGATGCGATGGCGGGCACATGCCATGGCCAGTACATGCGGGCCATGGGCGTTCTCGCGAAAACATCGTTCGGCATCGCGCTCTGCATCGTCAACGCGAACATAGCCGCTGGCATTGATCAATGCCCACGGCTGGTAGCGCTGGAGTGCGCGCTCGACCGAGTCGGGGTCGGTGATGTCCATCTCGTCCCGGCTGACCAGCCTGAACGCAAGGTTGCGCTCGGTACAGATCCGGGCGAAAGCGCGGCCCAACGTGCCGTTTGCGCCGGAGATCAGCAACGGTGCACGCATGGCGGCATCCGGTGCCGCAGGGGCCGCCGCTATACTCTGTCGCAAGGCACTGCGCCGGCCCGGATGATAGCGCGTGGGGCGCCGCCACCAGCCCAGCCCCAGGGCTGCTGGATGCGAAAGGCTATCACCGGCGGCGACCTGTTGCAGCAGTCGGGCCACGGCGGTGGGGCGCGGTTTGCCGCCACGAATGTCGAAAGCGCCTGATTCATAGTGGCCCGCCTGGCGCGTGACCAGGCTGTCCCAGTCAAACGAGCCCAGCAGCGCCCAGGCCGTGACCGCCTGCATGTCGACGCCTGCGGCCTGGGCCGCCAGGGCAGCGTCCCAGATTTCCGCCATCCAGCGCAGCTGGTCTTCACGGCCAGCATGAATGTGCGCCTCCGTGATGGCGATCGGCAAACCATAGCGGTGCCAGGCTTCGATCAACAACGGCGCCAGATGCGCCTGCGGTGCTTCGGCCACCCGCGCCGCTTCGGTATCGATACAGGGCTGGCCATCGATCAGGCCGGGGCGCAGGTGCGGATATCGTTCGACACGGTGATCAAGCCAGCGCTCGCTGGTGACGTAATAATTGACGCCGATGATGTCGGGCGGGCACGGGTGTTCGCGGAACCACAGTAGATCGGCAGCGGTGGCGCCGTGCTTGAGCAGGTACGCCCACAGAGAATGGCGCTGATCGACCTTGCCGCACAACAGGTCCCACGCCAGCCAGCGCCTGTCGTTGTAAAACTCCGTCACCGCTGCCATCTCGACCGTGCCCCAGGTTTTACCGAGGTCGTCGGTTTGCACCAGTTTCGCGGACGGGTTGACGCTGCGCACGGCCTGCATAGCCAATACCGTGGCGCGCGCCTGGTTCAGCACGGCGGTGACAAATGCGCGGTCGCTGGAGGCGTGTGGGTACCACAATCCATACAAGGTGCTAAAGCGCGCCGTGGTCAGCGGTTCGTTGACCGGCGTGTAATGGTCTATCCAGGGATAGCGTGCGGCAACGGCACCCGCATAGGCAGCCAGTGCAGGTGCAAAACCGGCGTCGATCAGACTCGTATTGCGCGGCCCGCTGCCGTGGTGCACCAGGCCCGCGATCACGGTGATACCGCGTTCGCGACAGGCCGCCAGCGGCACGTCGACCACCGACCAGTCGGCCTGGTCGAGACCATCGGGCGCAACGCGCTCCCACAATACAGGATACCGCAGTGCCGACAGGCCTGTGGTATGCAATAGTTCGATGTCGTCGGGGCGGGACTCGTGGCCGCTCTGCGCGGCCTGGTCGAAATACCGATCGCCGACGCGGTTGACCGTGCATTCGATGCCGCCCCATAAGGCCAGCGGCTGCGTCACTGATTTGTTCCGGAAAATCTGCATGCGGAGTCCCTTGCAAGAAGCGGTCGGAGCACGAACGGCGGCAAGGCGCTACGTCAGTGGGTCGATGACGAATGCAGGCATGGCAACGCGGTCATCCGCACTGGCCAGGAACCTGTCGGCGGTGATCAGTGCCTCGTGGATGGTGACATCCATGTCCAGATAGCGGTAGGTGCCAAGCCGCCCGACGAAGGTGACGTTGCGCTCCTGCCTGGCGATTGCGACATATCGTTCGAGCTGCTCCTTGTCGCGCGCCAGGCGGATCGGATAGTACGCAATATCGTTGTCCTCGCATTGCCGGCTGTATTCCTTGTACAGGATCGTGCCTTCGTGCTGCTCCCACGGCGAGAAATGTTTGTGCTCGGTAATCCGCGTATATGGCTGGGCAGCGTCGCAATAATTGACCACGGCGTTACCCTGGTAGTCGCCACGGTCGCGGAACACCTCGAAGTCCAGGGTTCGATATGGCAGACGACCCTCCGAATGACCAAACCACGCGTCGATGGGGCCGGCGTAGAAAACATGCTCGAAATCGTTTTTCGATACCGGGTCGAACGGTGTGCCGAGGTACACGCTGACGCCCGGCACATCGAGCATCTTCTGGACCAGCGCCGTGTAGCCGTTCACCGGCATGCCCTGGTACTTGTGGCTGAAATAGTTATCGTCGTAATTGAAGCGCACAGGTAAGCGTTTCAGGATGCTTGCCGGCAGTTCACTGGGCGACAGCCCCCATTGCTTGATCGTGTAGGTTTTGAAAAACGCCTCATACAGCTCGCGGCCGACAAAGCGCAGCGCCTGTTCTTCGAAGGTCTGCGGATTATCGATGGTTTTGTCACCGAGGGCCGCCAGAAACTCGGCGGCCTCAGCAGGGCGGAAAGTCTTGCCGAAGAACTGGTTGATGGTCAACAGGTTGATCGGCAAGGTGTAGACCCGGTCGCCCGTAATCGCCTTCACCCGGTTCACATACGGCTTGAACTCGCTAAAGCGGTTGACGAATTCCCATGCCCGCTCATTATCGGTGTGAAAAATATGCGGGCCGTACACGTGCAGCATGACGCCGGTCTCGGCATCGCGTTCGGAGTGGCAGTTGCCGCCCACGTGAGGCCGTGCCTCGAACACCTGGACGGTATGGCCGGCTTGCGCCAACTGGTGGGCAATCACGGCCCCGGAAAATCCTGCACCGACAATGGCGATAGGTTTCATCTGGTCTCCCGCAACGTGTGGGTTATTAACTGCGGCCGCGGCCGGTTCGAGCCGGGCAGCGAACGCGGCCGCGTCAGCCGCCCGGCGGTGGTTCACGCTACCAGTTCGGGCCGCTGAACGAGGGCGCGTTCTGCATCGAGTTCGTGGGCGCCGGTTTTGCCCGCAAGTACTGCCGACTCCACCGGCGGCACGTCATGCCGCGAGCCGGCCACGCGTTCGGCAGTGGCGTGTTCAAGCAACTCGCGCATATGTTCTGCCGTGGCGTCCCAGGACGTCGCCGCAATAATTGCCCGCATCTGTTGCGCCATCGCGCCAGTTCGCTCGCCGGTCTGGCACAACGCTTTTTCGCAATGGGCGATGAACTCGGCGTGGTCGTGGCCGATGGCAACCACATGGCCATACGGCTGCTCGACATCGGTGATGGCGGTGCTGACGATGGGTAGCGATGCGGCCATGTACTCCAATACCTTGGTCGGGCTGATGAAGCGGGTCGACTCGTTCAGCGCGAAGGGCAACAGGCACACGTCCCAACCCGCCAGAAATTGCGGCAACACCTGGTACGAATGCTGCCCGAGGTAGTGGATGTTGGGGCGCACGGGAAGGTCCGCCGCGTCGATCTTGACGACCGGTCCGACAAGTACGACTTGCCAATCCGGATGCGCATCGGCAATGGCTGCGATCAGGCCGGTGTCGAACCGTTCATCGATGACACCGTAGAAACCCAGGCGCGGCCTGCGGATGTGCTGCTGCAGGGGATGGACGTCGCTACGGTCGAGCGAACGTTGAAAGTGCGCTGCATCGACGCTGCTGGGAAAGCAGTAGGCATTGGCGTGCCGGTTGCGCTTTGCTTCGTACAGGCTGGGCCCGCCGGTAAATACGAGATCGGCAACTGCCAGCAGCGCCGCCTCGCGCTGCAGCAGTTCGGGAGGCGGATTCTTGAACGCCGAGAGTTCGTCCATGCAGTCGTACACCACCAGTGACGGATGCTGCTGCGCCAGCAACGGCAGCGCCATCGGGGTGTAGAACCACACGATCGGATCGTCATCAGGCGGTACCAGGTTGGCCAGCAGCGATTGCAGGACTGGCATCTGTTCGTCATGGAACCCGGGGGCCTGCACCGGGGTGTGAGGCTGGTACACGGTCAGATTAGGTGCAGGGCTATAAGCGTGCAGGTGCGGCGCGGCCGTATCGAACAGCGGTTCTTCGATGAACAGCACCTTGTAGTGTTCGGCGAGACGCGTGAGCAGCTGCTGCGGCCGCTGATAAACGAAGTCCCAACGCAGGTGACAGAAAACGATTACGGTTTGCATGAGACTCTCCTTGGCGGGCTCTTGCGAGCCGGTGGTTAGCGGTGCAGTAGACCGCGGGCGTCAGCGTCCTGCATTACGGGTAGCGCTGTTGATCTGTTCAAGCGGAATCTTTGGGGTGCGGTCTGCATTGAGCAAGCCATTGGTCTCCTGGAAGGTGTCGGCAAACTGCGTGTAGCAGAAGCCGCTGAACATCGGCGTCTCGTTGACGACCTTGAGCAGTTCGCGGTACATGCCTTCGAATGCTTCGGCGGTGTTGGTGCGCGAGTAGCCCCAGGTGTGATGCGATGGCGCCTTGGGGTCATACGCGATGCCGCCAAATTCGGTCAGCACGATCGGTTGTCCCCTGTGCGGGAAGCCGTCCAGTGTCAGTATCCGGCCGCCAGGGCGACGCCGGTCGAACAGCGTTTGCGACTCCTGGCTTTCGTAGCGCGCGCGCAGGCGCTGCGGCTCTCCATCGTAATCGTGGATGCCGAGAATATCGGTGGCGGCAGCTTCCCAGCCATCGTTGCCAATCACCGGGCGCGTGGCGTCCAGCACCCGCGTCAGATGGTACAAGGCCTCGACGGCGTTACGATGTGCTTGCATGGCCGTAAGATTGGGCACACCCCACGATTCGTTAAATGGCACCCAGACGATCACGCAGGGATGGCTGTAATCGCGCTCTATGGCCTCGGTCCACTCCTTGACCAGCCGTGTCACCGCGCGCGGACTGAAAGCGTAGGCGGAAGGCATTTCTTCCCACACCAGTAACCCGAGCTTGTCGGCCCAGTACAGGTAGCGCGGATCTTCGATCTTCTGGTGCTTGCGCACGCCATTGAACCCCATCGCCTTGGCCAGTTCAACATCGCGGCGCAGCGCTTCGTCGTTGGGCGCCGTCATCAGCGATTCGGTCCAGTAGCCCTGGTCCAGAACCAGGCGCAGCTGGTACGGCCGTCCGTTGAGCATGAAGCGGTCGCGGTTGAGCGATACCGAGCGTAGTGCGGTGTAGGATCGCACGGTATCGAGCACGCGGTCACCGTGGCGCAGCGTCAGCTCGGCATCGATGAGGATGGGCCGCTCGGGACTCCACAGCAGCTCGTTGCGGGAATCATCGATGCCGGGATCGGACAAGGCGATCTTCCGATTCGCTTCGAGTCCAACAAGCATGTAGATATCGTCGGCCAGCACCTTGTCGCCGAGCGAGAGCCGGACCTCCACCGACAGTCCGGATTTTTGCTTGCCAGCCGCCAGGACCTCGCAACCGATTTCAAAGCCGTCAAATATCGGCGTCCAGCGCAGCTGCTTGATATAGGTGGCAGCCACCTGCTCGATCCACACCGTCTGCCAGATGCCGGTGGTGCGCGGGTACCAGATCGAGTGGGGTTCGCGCAGCCAATCCTGTTTGCCGCGCGGTTTGTGCAAGTCGGCCGGATCATCCTCGGCCCGGACTATCAACACCTGTGGCGCGCCGGTCACCAGGGCATCGGTGATATCGGCCGTAAACGGCGTGTGGCCGCCTTCGTGCTGGGCAACCAGGCGACCGTTCAGCCATACCTTGGCGGCATAGTCGACTGCGCCAAAGTGCAGCAACACGCATTCGCCGTCGCGGATCAGGTCGAAGTTCAGGCGGTACCACACGCACGGGTGGAAGTTCTGGTCGCCAAGTCCGCTGGCTGCCGATTCCGGGGCAAACGGCACCTGGATGCGATGCTCCCAGTTGATGCCCTCATCGGGCCCGCCATACTGCAGTTCGTCGTCATAAGCGAAATCCCATTCGCCATTGAGGGACAGCCATCCGTCTCTTACCAACTGGGGCCTGGGATACTCGAACTGGCTCATGTACGCTCCTCGAAAAACGCTGACGTTATTGATGCAAGCAACCAGGCTTCCGTCATTTCGACCTGAAGTAAAATTTTAACAACAACTATTGGGGCACTATGTGCGGCGTTTCACCAAGTAGAAAAGTTGCTTGAAACCGTTATATTGCCCGTCTTCCAATCGCCACACGGTATCGATATTGATCTGAACTCTAGAATGGGGGGCTTAAGCTAGGCCATCCGTTATGACATTGCGCCGCTTCGCAGCGGCGAGAAAGCAGGTCGAAAAGTGAATCGCCCCGGGTTTGAAGGAGGCTCCAACATTTGAGAAAATGGAGCCACCATAAAAAACCAGTCCGATATTCCCTTGAAGTGAGGGAGCGCGCCGTGCGCATGGTCCAAGAGGCCGGCAGCGAGTACGAGTCGCAGTGGGCCGCCATCACGTCCATTGCAGGCAAGATAGGCTGTACCGCCGAAACTTTGCGTCGCTGGGTGCGCCAACGTGCGCGTGACACTGGCCAGCGTGAGGGCGCCACCACCGTCGAGAACGAGCGCCTCGAAACGCTGGAGCGAGAAGTTAAGGAGCTGCGCAAGGCAAATGAAATTCCACGCCTGGCCAACGCGTTTTTCGCCCAGGCGGAGCTCGACCGTCGTTTCAAGTCGTGAGAACGTTCATCGATCAGCACCGCCAAGCGTATGGGGTCCATCGCCAGTTCAAGGCACAGCGGCCCAATCAACTCTGGGTGTCCGACTTCACCTACGTCTCGACCTGGCAAGGCTTTGTCTATGTGGCGTTTGTGATTGATGTGTTTGCCCGACGCATTGTGGGCTGGCGCGTCAGCAGTTCGATGCGCACCGACTTCGTCTTGGATGCCTTGGAGCAGGCGCTATACGCCCGTCAGCCTGAGCGCGACGGCGCCTTAATTCACCATAGCGACAGGGGCTCGCAATATGTTTGCATCCGCTACAGCGAGCGTCTTGCTGAAGCCGGCGTTGAGCCCTCTGTTGGTAGTAAGGGCGAGAGCTATGACAACGCCCTGGCCGAGACCATCGCAAACTACTATCGACAACTTTCCGAGCAGGCTATGTCACCTGACTCACACCAAACGGCCTCCTAAATTTCCGGGGCGATTCAAAATCGCTACATAAAAAATATGCACTCAATCCCAAAGAGATTCGCTTGTGATGTTTTCCCACCGTGAAGCCATTGAGCCAATCGGCAAACGGCAGCTGACTGGCGGTGCGGCCGGCATTACCCGGTGCAATCGCCGCACTCCCTTAACTATCCTATCGCGTTACCCCAACGGGCTTGGCAGGGCCGGGTAGACAGGGAGAAAAAGCGGACTTAGAACTCTTCCCACTCGTCAGCCCCGCCTTTGGCCATCATCGGTTTGGCGCTGGAAGGCGCCGGCTTCTGGGTCGGCTTGGCGCGCGGCGCAGCCGTCGTGGCCTTGGCAGGCAACGCACGCGGCACCGGGGCGGCCTTCCCCTTCGAGGCCGCTGCGCGCACGGGAACGGCAACGGGATCGGCAGTCAACCGGAAGACTGCCACCGCTTGCGCCAAAGCCGCCGATTGTTCCTGCATCGACTCGGATGCGGCGGCAGACTGCTCCACCAGCGCTGCGTTTTGCTGTGTGACCGCATCCATTTGCATCACCGCCTGGTTAATCTGGTCGATGCCGGCTGTCTGTTCGGCGCTCGCAGACGAGATTTCCGCCATGATGTCCGTAACCCTTTGCACGCTCGTGACAATCTCACGCATGGTATTGCCCGCCTGGTTGACCAGCGCGCTCCCATCGGCCACCTTGATGGTGGAAGCATCAATGAGCTCCTTGATTTCACGCGCGGCCGAAGCCGAGCGCTGCGCCAGATTCCGGACCTCGGACGCTACGACCGCAAAGCCGCGTCCATCTTCGCCAGCGCGTGCTGCCTCGACTGCCGCGTTGAGCGCCAGGATATTGGTCTGGAATGCGATACCGTCAATCACGCTGATGATATCGGCAATCTTGGCCGAGGAAGCATTGATGTCGTTCATCGTCTCGGTGACTTTCTCGATCACCTCCCCCCCACGTGCGGCCACGTCCGATGCCGTGCGCGCCAGGCCATTGGCTTGGCGTGCGTTGTCGGCGTTCTGCTTGGTCGTGGACGTCAGCTCCTCCATGGACGACGCAGTTTCTTCCAGTGAGCTCGCCTGTTGTTCCGTGCGCGACGACAGGTCCATGCTGCCGGATGCCACTTCCTTGGCGGCTGTGGCAATGGTCTCCGTACCAGTACGCACGGCCCCCACCGTGGCGGCAAGGCTCTCATTCATCGCTTTCAGGGCCAGCAAGAGCTGTCCCATCTCGTCGGTCGTCTCGACATTGATTTGGCTGGTAAGGTCGCCAGCGGCGACGGTCTGGGCAATAGCCAGCGCCCGCTGGGCGGGACGCGTGATCGAAACGGTAATAGCATAAGCAATGGCTGCTCCCAGCGCCAGCGCCACCGCGCCGAGGCTCCACGTCAACAACTGGCTATTGTGGAAGGTGCTCGCGGCTGCGGCTGCTGTGCTGGCACTTAACTCCTTCTGGCGCGTTGCCAGCGCGATGGTGGCCTGTTTAAGGTCCTGGAGAATGGGGCGCAATTCGGTGGTCAAGAATTTGCGGGCATCGTCTGGCCGATTTTCCTGGACCAGGCTAATGAGGCGATCCTGGCCTGGCCGGTAGCGACCAATCTGGATTTTCATCTGGGCGAACATTTCACGTGCCCTGGGATCTTTTAAAGTGGCCTCCAGCTTGTCCATGGCCGCCTGGTTGAGCTGGCGCGTCGCCATGATCCGTTGCACCTGTGCCTGGCGATCGGACAGGTCGTCAGTGAGCATCATGTTGCGCAGCGCAATTGCGACCTCGTTGACTCCGACGAGTATCTGCGTGGTAGCTTCAATTTTCGGCAACCTGTCATTGACAATTTCGTCCGTACTGGCGTTGATGCGTGACATCATCAGATTGCTCACGATAAGCATCGACAGCAAGAGCAGGCATACCGCTCCGAACCCCCCACCCAGCCGCATACCGATACGCATGTTTGACATCTTCATTGCCACTCCTCCAATAGGTGATTATTTAATAATATTTATTATAAATTCGCGGGTTACGATGTCGCTCTTGACACAGCAATTATTGCGCCTATTCACCGCCGCAGCCAGTGGGTGTACCAATGAAGATTTTAAAAACAACAAACAGCGGCGGACAGTGAAACGACGCTTAACCCAGCGGGAGAGATTTTGACGAGGAGGTATGCTTGAAATTACTCAGCGCGTCAAGATAGGTCGCCACCTCCAGCCCGTTGCCTGCCGCCCATCAGTACAACACAACGAGAGCGGATAGCGAAAACTCCTACACGGCGGAGGGGTAAATAGCAGGATGGCCTGGAGGAATTAGGAATTCATAATCCATTTGCAAAAGGTTTTACTGCCAAATCCCAATAACAAAACCGTCTGCCAATATTGATATATTGAAAATTTTGTGGGTTTGGATATATTGATTTAACAGCATGTCCGTCTAAGCCCAAAGGCGCCATCACCTCTTATTGATATGGAAATCCAGATGTAATCGCATTACCACAAAGTAATTTGCCTATGATTGGACTGCTGTATGCCTGCCATCGCCACCTATGCGCGCCAAACCGGCTCCGAATTTCTTGATGCTTTCCATGATGCACCTCCTGCGTAAAGGATGCGTAAATCATGCGTAAAGCGTAGCAGAAATCAGTAGTTTTTAACGGTCAGAAGTTGGCTATGATGCAAAGCAAAAACGCCATAAACCCCCTGATTTTCAAGAGCTTATGGCGTTTTATAAGGAACCGCTGAAATGAGGGCTGGTGCTCCGAGCCGGAATCGAACGTCGTTAAAAATCAACAGCTTGCGCACCGGTTGCGTAAAATCTGGGGAGTCTGTATCCAAGGCCGTGCACGTCAAGTGTCACTTACTCGAATAGGAATTCACGGTCAGCTTCACCGACAAGCACCTGCGCGAACGTATGGGCACCGTCACGCGCATCAACGAGAAACCATGTTCACCGACGCCGGGCGGTTCGGCCAGTTGAAAAAAGCGCTTGCAGAAAGAATGCTCCAGGCAGAGCTCACGCATCACCTGGCGCAGCAACGCAGTGGTCCGGAGCCGACGCGGAATCACCGCAACGGCAGCAGCAAGAAGTCGGTGCTGGCAGCCGAAACGAAACTTGAACTCGACATCCCACGCGACCGCGACGGCAGCTTTGAGCCGCAGCTCGTGGCCCGCAGGCCATCAACGGCGTTTTCCCGCAAGCGCAGATCCAGACCTGCATCGTGCACCTGATCCGTAATAGCCAGGGATTCGTCGGCTGGAAGGAGCCCAAACTGGTTGCCGCCGACCTGAAAACATCTACCGCGCCACCACCGAGGACGAGGCGCAGCGGGCTCTTGAAGCGTTTGCCAGCGGCCCTTGGGAACTGAAGTATCCGACCATAACCGCGATCTGGCGGCGCCAGTGGCAAGAGGTGATTCCGTTCTTCGTCTATCCGGTGGAGGTGCGTCGGATCATGTACACGACTAACGCCATCGAAAGCTAAATATGCAAGTGCGTAAGGTGATCAAGAATCGCGGCCACTTCCCCAACGACGAGGCGGCGACAAAACTGATTTGGCTAGCCTTGCGCAACATCGCGAAAAATTGGAAAATGCCAGCCATCACCTGGCGCGCCGCGAAAAACCAATTCGCCATCCTGTTCGCCGAGCGCTTCACGGCGCACCTGTGACCAAGCATTGAAATTAGTTAAATGACTTCGGACACACAGGCCTCGACCAGCCAGGCAGAAGCAATTCGTCCGATTTTATGCGGTTCCGATACCCTCACCGAAAAGTGACTCAGCCAGTTCGTTAAATTTTTTCAAATAGTAAGATCAATTCTATGACTAAGCCGTGTTCCTTTTCGTTGTGACTACATGTCTTATTGCCACGGACAAAACAAAGACACAGCGCGTTTTGTATTCAGCAACCGGCAATGTCGACGCTCCAAAGAAAAGCATTGATGCCTCGCCGCCTATTCGCGCGCAGCATCGACACGGTTATCACGGATCCGGTTGCCGCTGCCGCCAACCTCGATCGCCGTGCGCACGTCGGTAAACCGCATTTGCTCCACCACGAAGCCGGTACCGCTTGAGCCGTCAGCCGGACTGGCCGGCCTGGCAGCATCGTCGGGCAGAGGGGAACTGCCCCCATCGACCAGCGTGACGCC
Organism: Duganella zoogloeoides; assembly: GCF_034479515.1. Classification (NCBI taxonomy): domain Bacteria; kingdom Pseudomonadati; phylum Pseudomonadota; class Betaproteobacteria; order Burkholderiales; family Oxalobacteraceae; genus Duganella; species Duganella zoogloeoides. The sequence goes on along the minus strand of NZ_CP140152.1, from coordinate 2,213,108 downwards.
GACGCCGCCCCCGGCGATATGGCCGTTGTGAATGCGGATACCCCGGCCGCTGCCCCAGATCCCGCCACGGTCGCGGGTGCCGGACACGCGCAGTATATTGCCGCGAAGATCAAGATCGACATTGCTGGCGCGGATCTCGATCAGGTAGCCGCCACAGTCACGGGCTGCCGGTGGACACTCGGACACATGCCCTTGTTGCAAGCAATATTTGCCAGGATGACGGATGACCAGCGCCGGCTTGCCGGGCATATCCGGCTCCCACTGCACCACCTCGCACGCACGCAGGTCCGGCTGCACGCCGGGAACCGGTACGGTAATCTCGCGCGGCACCAGCTGCTGCTTGATGCCTTCGCTCACCAGCTCCCACACCAGGCGGCCGCCCCCTATTTCCTGGGCACTCACGACTGGCGTGACAATTGCCGCCAGCATGGCGGCGCATATCGTCCGTCGAAAATTCATGTGGCTTACTCCGTGGTAGTGCTGCGCGCCTGCCGTCATTGGCGAACGCTGCTGCGTTCGTCGAGCTCGGTGGCTGTTTCCGTGTCGATCTCGTTCGACTCCAGCACCACATCGGTACTGCTGCTCAGGCCCACGCCGATAGTGCCGGTGCGGGCGCCGCCCACCTGCACCGTATTATTGGCTACCAGCGTGCCATTGGCAGAGCGAAGATACATGGCGTAACCTTTCCAGCCTGGTGTGAGGTCGCTCAGGCGAAACGTGTTGCGCTCGATGCGCGCGGCCGGGCCGTAGCTGAGCAAGGCAAACGGCGGACCACCGGGAGCCGTGTTATCAAGCGTGGCGTCGATGCGGTTGTCGCGGATCTGGTTGCCGCTGCCGCCCACCATGATCGCCGTGCGCACGTCGCTGAACTGCATGTGCTCCACCACGAAACCGGTCGCGGTAAACACGTCGGTGGTCGAGACCGGCAAGGCGGGATAGGCGCCAACCGGTGAGTTGCCTTTGTCCGACAAGACGATGCCCTTGCCAGCGCCCTCGATGCGGCCATGGTGGATGCGGATATTGCGCCCGTTACCCAGTACCCCGCTAAAACTTCGGGTACCCGACACGCGCAGCGTATGGCCGCGAAAGTCCACATCGACGTTGCTGGCGCCGATATCGATCAAGTGGCCCATGCAACCATGGGCAAGCGGCGCACAGGCAAACTCGTAGTCCTGGTCGAGGCAGTATTTGCCGGGACGCGTAATGCTGAGGGTAGGCTTGTCGAACCCGGCGCGGTCCCAGTGCAGGACTTCGCACGCGCCGGCTGCCGCCTGCGCGGTGGACCTGACCGGTTGCTGCGCGATCGCCGGCAAGACGATGGCGAGCGCCAGGCTGGCCGCCACCGCGCTGATACTATGCGGTAAATTCATTGCTCATTCCTTGTCAACGCAGGATGGTGCCGGGGTAGTCGGTCGGATTAAGGCCCTGGGTATTGGTATCGCGATTGTTCTTGGCATCGGTCGCTTTATATCGATCCGCCCCGGTGAGATCGATGCCTTCGATATTCAGTGCCCGCAGCAATGCAGACAGCTTTGCCAGCTTCAGCGGGAAGTCCTCGGCGTTACTCTCGTTCTCCGGTATCGCATTAAATTCCATCATGAACTGGCGGATCACCGTCCAGTTGCCTGCCTTCGCCGGATCGCCGTACGCCAGCAATTTATTGAATGCCGCCTGCTCCATGTTCAGCGTACGCAGTTCGTTGACATCCCAGTTTACATCGTGCGGCGGCAGGAACAGGTTGACGGTACCGTGGTTGTCCGACGTCCACTCGCCCCACTCCTTGCCCTGGTGGTTGTAGGTATAGTCGGGATCGTGGGCCAGCAAACCGTGGCCCAGCCCCTGGTTTTTCTGGTCGACCGTGAGCCCCAGGATGCCCCAGCGTATCACGTTGATCTGTTTGACGGGATCGAAGGTCACGTTATTGTAGTCGCGGTGCGAGAAAGTATCCTCGAACGAGTGCAGAAACTCGCCCGCGAATTGCAGGCACGCGTTGCGGTTGCCGGCGGCGGCCGCAATCGCGGCGGCATTCTCCAGGTTGCTCAACTGCGGGCTGCTCGGATTCATGATGCTGGCGTCGCCCTGGCCGCCGGGCAGCACGAAGTGATATTTCAGCAATGCTTCGGCATTCACGCTCATCGATTGCGGACTAGTCCCATGCGGCATGGGCTTGGTCAGCGGGTTCTCGTCCACATACTGGGCGCCCAGCGCCAGCATGCGCGCATCGGCCTGGCTCAGTCCCGCCGCCAGCGCCAGCACGAAGGTGGTGTAGTAGTGGATATCGCTTTCGTACAAGCCCAGCGGATCGATATTCGCCAGCGGGTTCGACGCGGCATAGGTATAGGGATTGAGGCCGCCTTCCACGCCCATCGGATCGGGCGTGGTGTAACGCCCGGTGCGCGGATCGTAATCGCGGTAATAGTTCTGGTGCAAGCCGGTTTCCGCGTCGTAGACCTGGCCGGGCAGGCGCAGCGACATGCTGGCTTGCTGGCCGTCTTCGTGCGCGGCGTACAGGACGGTTGCCAGTCCAAACGCGTCGCTGCGCGCCAGCCAGGTGATGCGCTGCCGGGCATCGGTCATGGCTTGCGGCACGCCCAGGTGGTCGGTATGGATGGCCGACAACCGCGCGACCGTGCCCGGCTGCGACGAGGCGCCCAGCTTGTGCCACAGACGCGCGGTGGTGCTGTTGTCGGGCACGATATCGACCTTGGCTACCGGCTTGCCGTACAAATAAATATAGTGGGCGGTGATGCGGCCATCGGCGTCGGTTTCCGCTGCCAGCCGCTGTTCGCGGTACAGGCTGTAGCTGGTGCGGGCCACGCCATCGCTGCCGTACACGGTTTTCGCCATGCGCTCGCCAAGGCTGCCGTACGCGTAGCGCGCCAGCGGACGGCCGTTGGCGGCATACACTGCCACCGGCCGCCGTCCCGCATTGTAGGTCACGCGCTGGTTGCGCCAGCTGCTGGCCGTTGCCGCCAGCTGCACCAGCGGCACGCCAGACGCGTGATACAGCCAGGCCGATTGCGGCGGCCCGCTGGCGGCATCGGCAGCAATTGCCTGCAGGCGATTGCTGCCGGCGGCATAGGCGTAGTGCAGCGCCGGGCCGGCGCCGCCATCGGTGCTACGGCGATTGCCGCCGCGATCATAGGCGTAGTGCTGCGGCGTGTCATCATCCACCGCCACCGACGTCAGACGGTTGAGATCATCGTACTGGAAATGCTCACGGCGCGTACTGGCCGGCAGATTGCCGGCCTCGCCCTGGGCGCGCTGCAACGCTTGCAGGCGGCCGGCCTGGTCGTAACGATTGTCCTGGCTATACACCAGCGGCGCGGTCTGTCCCGCGCCAGTCCACCAGGCCCGCAGGCGGTCGAGCCAGGGGGCATCGTCCGGCGGCGCGCCGCGCTGCGCATCGATCTGTGTCATGCGGCCACGCCTGTCAAACCGCATCTGCTGGTGCACACCATTGCCAAACGTGAGCGCGGTCATACCGCCCACGATGGTCTGCTCGATGCCGCCCACTACCACCTGCTGGTCGAACAGCACCTGCTGCAGCCGCGCACCCTGCGGCGCGTAACGGTAACTGAGCGTGTGGCCATCTGGCAGCACCTGGGCGGTCAACCGCCCGGCGCCGTCGTAGCTGTTGCGGGTGACGAAATTCAGGCCGGCAGCCTGCGTGAGCGCCACCGTGCGCAGCGCCGCCGGTTTGCCGGGCGCGGCGTCCACCTTGGCCAGCCATTGCCGCTCTTCGGTGATCTGGCCCAGCGCATCGTAGGCAAATTGCGTGTGTTCCACCGGGTGGTCGGGGTTGCCGTCGCGCGTGACCAGCACTGCTGCCAGGCGCAGTCCCTGGTACCGGTAGTGCGTGAGGGCCGGTTGGGCGCCGGCGCCCAGCGCTAGCAGGCGATTGGCGTGGTCATAGGTAAACCGTACCGTGTTGCCGGTCTGGTCGATGCGCGCCACCATGCGGCCCGCCACGTCATGCTGATACAGCGTGACGCCGCGATCGGCGTTCGCTTCCATCACCTTGCGGCCGAAGTCATCGTAGCGCCGTTCGGTCACCACACCATTGGCATCGGTGACTGCAGTGAGCTGTTGCAGGATGTCGTGGCGCAGGCGGATGTGGGCGGCATCGGCGCTGCCATCGGCATCGGTGCGCTGCGCCAGCAGGCCCTGCTCGTCGTAGTCGTAGCGGGTAGCGATGCCCAGCACGTTGCTGCTAGCCGTAAGGCGGCCGGCATCGTCGTAGCGGTTGTGCCGTAGCAGGCCGAGGCTGTCGCCCACCCGGGTCAGGCGGCTGGCGTCGTCGTACTGGAAATCGATACGGTTGCGCAAATCGCCGGCGCCAGCGCCAGCGTAGCGCAACTCGGACTGGCGGCGTCCTTCGCTGTCGTGCGCCAGCACGATCTGGCTGCCGTCCGGCAGTATGCGGTGGGTCGGCCGGCCGGCCGCGTCGTACAGTACGTGCGTGGTGAGCACGCCGCCAGTGGTGGTGCTGGTCATCAGTCCCATGGCATTGTACTGGTAGCTGAGTACGCGGTGCATGCGCGTGGCCGCGGCGGGTTTGCCGGCGGGGTCGTTATAGTACGCCTCGACATCGACCTGCAGCGGCTGACTGCGCCAGTTGTAGCGGGTGGTGGTGGTCTGCACCAGCGCGCCGTCGGTCACGCGCACGCGCACCGGGCGCAATGCCTGGTCGCGTTCGATCACTTCGCTGACCACATTGCCCGGTGCGATATTGCGCAACGGCAGGCCGGTGCGGCTGTCATAGTCGGTGCGGCTGATGTCGCTGTTTGCCGGGCCGGCATCGCGGTCGGCATTGGGCAGCGGACCATCGTGCTGCACCAGGTGGCCGGCCGCATCGTAGCGGTAGCCGCTGGCGCGGCTCAGCGTCGCTGCCACACCCAGGCCGTCGTAGGTCGGCACGAAGCCGGTTTGCTGCAATGCCAGCGGCAGCTGCGCGGTACGTTCGCGGCCGTACAGGATGCGCGTGAGCGCCTCCTTGCCCGCCACCACGCTGGGCCGCGCAATCAGCGTGGGCCCCGCGGCGGTGGCGCTGCCGTATTCATACCGCGCCTGCAGCTGGGCCGGACCAGGCCGCCCGTTGCGATAGGTAATCAGGCTGAGCCTCAGCACCCGGCCGTAATGATCGAGCTCGGTCTGGACCTGTTGCAGCGCCGCGCCTTGCCGGTCCAGCTGCGTTACGGCAGTGAGCCGTCCCAGCTTGTCGTAGCTGTAGCGCTGGTTGCTGGGACCGCACAGTGCGCAGCCGGCGCCGCGCACTTCCAGCAGGCGATAATCATCGGCCATCGTGGCATAGCGGTAGGTGGTCTGGCCGCCCTGGCTGTTGGTCACCGTGGTCAGGCCGGGGCGGTCGAAGCGGACCGTCACCTTGTCGCTATCGTTGGCGTGCGTCGAAAGCACTGCCTTGCCGTCCGCCTGGTACGCATACGTGGCGTAACGCCAGCTGGCCGGGCCGGCAATGCTGATGCCGGTCAGGTACGAAGGATGGGCCGCATCTTCGTAGTGATACTGGCGTGCTTCGGCACCACCGGGATAGCCCACCCGCACCAGGTTGGCAATCCGTGCCGGTTGCGCCGCGCCGTCATCATGGTCGTAGTCGAAGCGGCCCACCGGACTGTCGATGCCGCGCACGCCGCGAAAGCGGGCGCCCTGCTGGCGCTCCGGATACAGCAGCCGCAAGCTGCGTCCCTGCGGGTCGGTCACCTTGACCAATAAGCCTTTGGCGTCGTACATCAGGCTGAGCATCTCGCCGGTAGCAGCCTTGATCTGCGCCAGCTTGCCGCGCTGGTCGAAGCTCAGTTCGCGTCCATCGCGCCAGCGCCAGATGTACTCGTCACCGCCCTGGCCGTTGCGGCGGATGGCGATGCTGCCGTTGGCCGGATCGGCGCCCACGGCCAGCGCCGGGTTGGCCAGGTCGCGGCTGAACATCAGGCTGCTGCCCTCGGCCTGGAACACTTGCAGCGTCTGGCCCACCGCGACCAATTCAGTTTCATAAGACAGCTTCCAGCCGCGTCCGAGTAGTCCCGGCACCGTGCCATTGCCGCTGTAGAGGCTGTTATAGTGGCGCACGATCTCGAGTCCCAGCACGCCTGGCAGCGCCGCCATGTCTTCCTCGCGCTGGTACTTATTGCCGGTCATGACATTGATCGGATTGCCGGCGCCGATATTCACGCTGGCCGCACCGGCCTGCTGGCTCGCTGGCGCGGTACGGACATCGCACTTGCCGCCGGTGGGACCGGCATCGCCGGGACAGGCCACTGCCGTGCCTGCCGCAGCGGCCCACAGGACGCCGGCCAGCCAGCGCGTGCGCCAGCCGCCGCGCGGAGTGGTTCGCCATGGCGTGGTTATCGCTGCGGTGACCAGCAACATCAGGGTACGGGGGGTGAGGTTCAAGTGCTCTCCTGTTTAAAACTGGACAATGGCAACTGGTCAGGCATCAATCATTGGGGCGAACGTGACGGCAGCCATCTGCAAGTGCCGGTTCCAGGTTAATCTCATGGCCGGGATCGATGCTCTGCACGCTCGATTGCAGCGGCCATCTGCGGCGAACACATGACAACTTCCAGCGGATGGTCGGCATTGCTGGTTTCGGGATGCTGAAAATCCTGGCTCGCATAGTGCTTGCCCTCGCAGTACTGCTTGCGTAAAAAGTTCATCACCGTCAGATAGTCGGCATTGCTGACCATTTGCGGCGTGTCGAATTCAGTGTTCCACTGGTATACGGCGTAACTGTCCGCATCGGCCACAAAGTCGGGATAGGCGTTGGAGAAACCGATAAAGTACGGCGCTTTGGACTTGCTGGAATACGCCACCAGTACCGGCGCCATTCCCGTCACGCCATCGGGCATCACCAGGCCGTCGGGTACGGGCAATTGCTGCTTCCAATGCGGTCTCATTTTCTCGATGTTGCCAAAGGTTCTCGCGCCTTTGTCGGTGCCCAGCAAGATCGCTTCCTTTGCGCCGTACTCGGGTAATCCGGTATTCATCGGGTATGCCAGCGTCATGATCCAGTCGCACCAGCCATCGCCATTGAGGTCTATCGTGGTGGCGGCCGCGCCCACCGTTTCGGCATGCACCGTTTCCTTCATCTTCGGCGCCGGACGACCGGCACCTTTGCAGGCGGCCGGCGGCTTCAGGCTCAAGTCCGCTCGCTGCAGTGCCGCCGCCTGCGCCGACACCACACAGATTACCGATGCCAACGCTATCCAGATCTTTTTCACTGTCGCTTCTTTCATTGGATGCACACGGCTTCACCGCTTAGCGTTTGCACCGGACCAGCAGGTACTTCGATACCACGCCATTCGCTTCGGGAAATGACCGCAATGCACTTTGCGGATCGCAAGCCTGCTCTAGCTCGAACGCTTCCACGTCGGGATCGAAGGCCTGGATGGTGTCGCTTGCTGCGGTCGCTGCAGACGCGGGCATCCTCGCTCCGTGCGCCTTGAAGTAGGCATACACCTGGGCGGCTTTCGAACCGGGCTCCCATTTATCGAGCAGCCGCAAGGTGTTACGGTCGGCATCCCAGTTGAAAATGCGATAGCCCGGCCTGCCGTTGCGCTGGCCGTTCCGGCTGTACAGCGCCGCCACGATGTAATTGGCCTTGCTGGCCGCATCATGGATGACCGCCGGTTCCTCACCAAACAGAAACTGGCGCTGCTGCGCGCCGGTTTTGCCGTAGCCCAGCCCGTCCGGCTTATCTTGCGGCACGTCGGCGCCAATACGGGTCCAGCCCGCCGCTCGCCCCAGGTATAGCGTGTTGATCGATTCCCGATCCCCGCCCGTGGACATGGGCGCCGCAGCGTTCAGATACCAGTCGCAAAGGCCATCGCCATTCAGATCGATGCGGTAAAACGAAAACCAGTCATGCATCCCGGAGCCGTCTACACGCTCCCAGCCATTGCCTTCCACCACACCGTCGCCGCGCGTGGCACCAGCTACCCAGTTGAACGCGTTTTTGGCTTTTGACAGCGTGTAATATTTATCCGGCAGGACTTTACCTGCAGGCATACGACACGCCGGGATGGTATTCGTCAGTCCGGTGGTCTGACCCGCGGCGGCCGCGCAGGCCGATGCCAGCAGGAGCGGTATCACATTGCGCAAGATTTTTTTCATCAGTAGTTCATTTCAATATCAGTGGTGTAAATTGCAGACCGCCTATCCCTACGCCCCCGGTGCCGGGCCTGACGGTGTTGTCGCCCAGGCTCTCGGTGCAGCGCAGCGATTTCCAGTCGCCTTTCACGGTATGGCCCGGGGCGCCGATGAAGTTTTTCACATAATCATAGGAGTCACTGGTCGTCAACTGTTGATACGTTCTCTTCCACACGCCGCCATTGTGGGCGCGCGCGACCATGGCCGCCAGGTACGCTTCCGATGCAGTCGACTGGTAGGCGATGGCCGCCTCCAGATTTTTTCGCATCAGGGCATGGCTCATCACGGTAAATTTGTCGAAGTCCTGGAAGATCCCCATCAGTAAATCCTTGACGACGGTATCACTCATGATAGCGGTGGTCACCAACGCCTGCTTCGCATCACCGGACAAGTCGGCGCCATTGGAATTGGTGGGCGGCTGAGTTTTAATACGGATCATGTCTACGTAGGCGCGCTCACCAAGCCCAGTTTCCGCAGTGAACCGCGTTTTGTTGGCTGCCGAAAGATTGGCCCAGGCCTGGTTGGCCGCAGCATAGTTGGCCGCCGGGACTGCACTGTCCCACCATGCAACCATCTTGTTGCCACGGACCTTTGCACTTTCCAGCGACGTTTTCATCGGTTGAGTCAGGCCCAGCTGCGTCAGAATATCGGCGCTGAACGCGGTGTAACCACCCAACAATTCCCCGACCAGCGTGCTGCCGATAAACTGCGAACGTCCATATGAAGGCGTGTACACCGGCTCCGTGGTATCTGGCGGACCGTAGAGCAATTGGTCCCTGGGGGTGAAGCACTTGGTGGCGCTACAGTAGTACCCAATGCCGGGGCAACCGGTTGTGGAGCAATCACGGTTGATGCGCGCGGTCTCGTTGGTTTCCGCAGCCGCCTCGTACTTGGCGATACGGCGCAGTGTGATATCGGTACTCGACCCTGCACCGCACGCCAGAATTCGCTGCTTGTTTGCCCCGTTTGCAGTACCCATCATGATATTGATATCGGCATCGCCGGTACCGAATTTAATCGGCGGCAGCAAGGTCGATTTGCCCGGGCACTGGGTCGGGAACAGCGCCTGCCGGTCAGCCGCGATGTAACTGGCGATCAGCTTGGTGGCGTCATCGTCGCTCATATCATTGATGGTAAATTCCGGGATCGCGATCAGGTTGGCACCGTAATGCGCTGTAAACTCGTCCAGCCTGCCGTTCGCACCGGTCCAGGTGGCAGCCTCCTGTCCCACGCCCAGGAAGCTGCCATTTGCGTCCACCAGCAGTCCCGCGCCGTTCTGGGCATATTCATTACGCTTTTGCCCCAATGCGCTGCTATCGCCGCCACCCTGGATGTTATCCACGATAAAGGCCCAGCGTGCCTTGGTATATCCTTGGTCCTGGCCGATGGCCTGGCCATTGGCTTTGGTGGTAATCGCAAAATACCGGATGCGCGCCGCGCCGTCCGGGTCGAAGTAGTCGTTCGGCTGGCCGCCCGCGTAAGCGTACAGGTCCAGCAGCAAATCGCCGGACAGTTCGTTGACGGCGTCTGCCACGCCCTGCGGATCAGGACTGATGAAGCGGCCGCTGCCGGGTTCGAAATAGCGGGCGCCGTGGTAAGCGAGGCCGCTGTCGGCATCGTGGTACTGGCCCACGTAGCGCAGCGGCTGGTGTACCGGGTTGGCGCGGTTCGATGGCGCATCCTGCCACACCACTTTGCCGCCCTCGGTCATGTTCTGCACCAGGCCGGCGCGGCTGGTGTGCAGGTGGAGCGACGTCACGCCGAACAGGCGCGCCTGCACGGTTTGCCACCAGCTGCCGGGGCGCAGGTCGAGCTGCGCCACCGGCCGCGAGCCCAGGTGCACATAGGCAAAGCTGGCCCGGCCGTGGGCATCGGCCTCGGCCACCAGGTTGTTGCCTTCGTACGCCATCAAGGAGACCTGCACCGCACCCTGCGCGTCGGTGACCAGCTTGACCACCCGGCGGCCGCGCGCATCGTACAGGTAGCGGCTGCTGCTGCCGGCGCGCGCGGTGGCGCTCAACTGGCCGGCCGCGTTCCAGTGCAAGCGTTGTTCGCCCTGCGCAGTCGTCACGGTCGCTGGCAGTCCGGCACTGTCGGGCGACGCGCCCGGGCCGGCCAATGGTGCGCGGTCCTGGCCGGCATCGGTGGCCGATGCCGTGGCCGCCATTCCCCCGTCCGGCAAGGCGGAAGGTGCGTCCGCCAGCGCGGCCGCTGTTGCGCTTGAGGTTGCGCTCGTTGTCGCGGTCGCTGTGGCAGCCGAGGTCGCCCTGGCACGCGCGGCCGGCGTGGTCACGCCGTCGGCATCCACGCGCCCGGTATCGATGCGCGGGTAGCGGTCGATGCTGCCGTCGCCGTGGGCGATCTCGGTCGCATACGGCCCGCCAGGCAGCTGTTGCCACTGCACCCGGTCGATCAGCGCCTGGCGTCCGCCCAGCCACGACGGCAGCAGGCCCACTGCAGCGATGTTCGCCGGCAGGCCTTGCGCGTCCAGCGTGGTGGCCAGTTCCAGCGTGCGGCCGGTGTTGTCGGTCAGGATGCGGGCCAGCAACCGGCCGGCCGCATCGTAGCGGTAGGACTGGCTGATCTGCACCGGTTGCGCCAGCGCGGCCGCCAGCGGGCCGGTGGCGGTGATGCGCAGCGTTTCGCTCAGCACCCTGCCCTGGGCATCGCGCACCGTCAGCGTGGTGCGCGCGCCGTCGGCGTCGGTGATGGTTTCTTCGCTGGCCCAGGCGCCGGCATAGCGATACGTGAGCACCTGTTCCGCCGTGCTGGCGCCGGCCGCGTAGCGCTCCAGCCGCAGCAGGCGATCGGCCACGTCCCAGCTGGCGCGCTGGCGGGCACCACGCGGATCAGTGGCTTCTTCGATACGGCCGGCGGCGTCGTAGCGCGCGGTCTGCCAGCCCTGGCCCGGATTGCGGATGGCCACCACGCAGCCATCGTCGTCCAGCAGCCGCTGCGCCTGCGCATTGCGCGTGCTCAGCGCCAGCACATCGCCTTGCGCGGCGGTGCCGATCGCGCCCCACTGCGCCTGCAACAAGGGCGCGCCGCTGGCGTCGCGCCACGCCACCGAACGGCCCCAAAGATCTTGTTCGCTGCCGGCCGGGCTGGCGGCGCCCGGCTGGCGGCCTTCGGTATCGCGCGGGGTGGCAATGCGGCTGCCGTCGGCCAGCACCTGTTCGGCCAGACGGCCGGCGCCATCGTACACGTAGCGGGTGGTCAGGTTGCCCGGCTGCGTAACGCCCGTCAGATTGCCGGCGGCGTCGTAGGCGTACTGCAGCGTACGGGTCTGCGCGGCGTCGGCACCGGCCTGTGTCGCCGCCACGCTGCCCACCTCGGTCTGCCCGCGCCAATTGAGGCGATTGGACGCGATCTGCTGCAGGGCGCCGTCCACGCGGCGCAGCACCACCGGCCGCAGCGCGGCATCGCGTTCGCGCACGTCGGTAACGATGCCGCCTGGCGCGGTGACGCGGCTGACAAAGTGGCCGCTGGCTTCGAACTCGAAGCGGGTGATGTCGGAATCGGCCGGACTGTTCGTCTTGCCGTTGGCCAGCGGCCCATCGACCTGCGCCAGCACGCTCAGGCCATTGACCATTTGGTAGGCGTAGCGCGTGGTGCGCACGATGGCCAGTGGCGCGCCCATGCCCGGCGGCTGCGGTGACCAGCCACTGACCGTCACGCTGATGGGCTGCCCGCGGTCGTTGTAGGCAATGCGCGTGACCGCCTCACGCCCCGGCACCACGCTCGGCCGGGCAATCAGCACCGGCCCGCCGGCGCTGCCTGGCGCGTACTCGTAACGCAGCTGCCACTGCGCTGGCTGGGCCTTGCCCTTGATGTATTCGATACGGCTGACCAGCAGCGCGCGGCCGTAGTGATCCACTTCGGTCACCTGGCTGTGCAGCGCCAGCCCCTGGCTATCGAGCTCGATGGTTTCCAGCAGCCGGCCTTGCGAATCGTAGCGATAACGCTGGTTGGGCGGTCCGCACAGCGCGCAACCGGCGCCGCGCACTTCCAGCAGGCGGTAATCGTCGGCCATGCTGGCATAGCGATACGTGGTCTGCTGGCCGGCGCTGTTCTTGACGACGGTAATGCCGGGCCGCTCGAAGCTGACGGTGACCTTGTCCACGTCGTTGGCGTGGGTAGACAGCACGGCGCGGCCGTCGGCCTGGTAGCCAAAGGTGGCGTAGCGTTGCGCGGTCGGCTTGCCATCCGCGCCCTGGCCTTCGATCGTGATGCCGGTCAGGTTGGTGGGGTGAGCGGCCGCCTCGTAATGGTACTGGCGACCGGTGCCAGCGGCACCCGCCGCGCTGGCCGGATAGCGCACCCGCACCAGGTTGGCCAGCAGGTACTGCGGCGCCAGCGTGGAACTTTTCGGTGGCGGGTTGCCGTATTCGTAGCTGAACCGCCCCACCGGCGTATCGATGCTTTGCACGCCGCGGAAGCGGTCGGCCGCGGCAACCTGCTGGCGGTCCAGGTACGACAGGCGCAGGCTGCGTCCCTGCGGATCGGTGACCTTGACCAGCAAGCCGCGGGCATCGTACAGCAGGCTGAGAATTTCTCCGGTGGCGGCCTTGATCTGCACCAGCTTGCCGCGTTGGTCGAAACTCAGTTCGCGGCCATTGGCCCAGCGCCACAGGTATTCGTCGCGCCCGGCGCCGTTGCGGCGGATGGCAATACTGCCGTTGGCCGGATCGGCGCTGTTGGCCAGCGCCGGGTTGGCCAGGTCGCGGCGGAACATGAAGCTGCTGCCGTCGGCCTGCCAGGCGCGGATGGTGTCGCCGTCGATTGCCAGCTCGGTTTCATACGAGAGCTTCCAGCCGCGTCCCACCAGACCCGGCACCGCTGCCGTGCCGCTGAAGCGGCTGTTGTAGTGGCGCACGATTTCCAGGCCCAGCACGCCGGGGAGCGCCGGCAGGTCGTCCTCGCGCTGGTACTTGTTGCCGGTGATGATGTTGATCGGATTGCCGGCGCCGATATTCACGCTGGTGGCGCCGGGCTGGGTGGCCGGCGCATCGGCAGCGCCGCAGGTGGCGCCGCCGTCGCCCGGGCAGGCCAGCGCCCCCTGCGGCCATGCGGCGGCGCCAGAGAGCAGCAGCGCCGCCAGCGTGGCGCGCCGGCGTGCCGTCAACAGCGATCGAAGCAATGAGATCATGGCGTCAACCTCTCGGCGTCAGTTCGACCACTACGCGCCGGTTGGGCGCGTAGCAGGCTTGCAGCGCGGCGCCGGTCATGCCCGGGCAGCCGCCCGGCTGCACCACCGGACTGGCCGACCCGGCGCCCACCACGTTGATGTGATCGACCTGCAGGCCATGGCCGATCAGGTAGTCGCGTACTGCCTGTGCACGCCGGCGCGACAACTCGAGGTTGTAGGCCTCGGTGCCGATCGGATCGGTGTAGCCGGTCACGGTCAGGGTGTCGTAGGTCTGGCCATTGGTGCTTTGGATTAGCTGGTCGAGCGCGGCGATGCCGGCCGGTTGCAGCGTGGCCTGGTCAAACCCAAACAGCGCGTCGGCGCTGAGGTTGGCCGAAATCGGCACCGGGCAGGTGTTACCCGGTGGTTGCGGCGGCGTGGTGCAACCGCCGAGGGTGCCGCACTCGCCGTCCGGCGGCGGCTCGCCCGTGACCGGCGGATCGCCGGGGTTGGTCGGATTGCCGCCGTTGCCGGCCCCCGGCGACGATACCGGGTGATCGGGTTCGATGGCGTCGGACTGCATTTGCAGGGTAACGTGCGTAACCACCGGCACCAGGCCGTCGTTGATCAGGCGCGTTTGCACGGGATCGGTGCCGGTGTCCTGCCACTTCAGGTACACCTTGTAGATGCTCGAAATGATCGGCACCACCGGCTTGATGCCGTGGGTGATGCGCAGCTTGATCAGGTTGGCGTCCTGCAGCGTCTCGCCCGATGTGGGGCCCACCGAGTTCGGCTTGAACGCCAGGCCGCGATTCGATATCACGCGCTTGCCCTGGGTGTTGAGCAGGGTTTGCAGGGCCGGATCGTTAAAGTCCTGGAATGCTTCCTTCGTCGGGTTCAGCATTTCGATGGAGGCATTGGCTTCCACCGATACCTTGGCCGCCGCCAGCGAATCCGCCAGCTTGGCGGCGGTTTCGCCGCCGCCGAACATCGGCACCAGTCCTTCGGTGTAGGCGTTTTTGATGGCGTCGAGTTTGGCGTTGCCCACGCTGCCGGCGCGCGCGGCCAGCATCGCTGCGTGGTCGAGCTGGTTTTTTGCGAAGAACAGCTGGCTGTATTGCACCGTGCCCAGCCCCATGATGGTCAGGATCGGCGCTACCACGGCCAGCTCCACCACCGCCGCGCCACGCTGGCGCCCGCGCATGGCGGCGCGCACCGGGGCGGACGGCGGCGCGCTGGCCGGTTGCGCCGGCGCCGGCGACAAAGGCGCCAGCACTTCCCAGTGCGACCGCGGATCGTGCAGCCGGTCGCCAGGTGCGATGTTCCAGCGCACGATGCTGCCCGCCGCCAGTTCCAGCGTGTGGCGCGCCCCGGCGCCGCCAAGGCTGGCGCGCCACGGCCGCAATTGCGGCACGCACTTGCGCACCACGCCTTCGCGGTCGAGGTACAGCACGTCGATGGTGAAGCGCATGAAGCACGTATGCACACTGGAACAGCCGGGCAACAGCAGCGCGGCACCGGGAGCCAGCCCGGCGCGCCCCATCAGTCCCATGAAACGGCTGGCGAAGCCGGCGGCGCGGTGCACCGCCAACCGGTGATCGCCGCTGCAGGTGCGGAGCCAGGCATCACCAGGCGGTGCGTTTGCGGCATCAGGAACGGGATTGTTGGTCATGGTCGGTAGGCGTTGGTGGAATGGGGGTCAGGCCAGCAGTTGTTGTGCGGCAGACTGCGTCGCTGCAATATAGGGGCGGTACACGTCGATCAGACGGCGATAGCGCGGCAGGTGAAAGCGCAGTTCCAGTTCCATCGCCGCCTGGCCACTGATCGCATCGGAAAAATAAGGCCGGGTCAGAACGTTATGAAACAGCACGTGCTGGTCCTTGAGTTTCTTGCCGAGGTGACGGTCGATCAGCATCAGCGCCGGCGGGTAACGGAACGTGCGGCCGCCATCGATTTTCTCGATCACGATCGCCCAGGCCAGCGCGCCGTCGCCGGCCTGCATGAATACCAGCCGTTTCGCCGTGCTCAAGGTTTCGGCGTACGGAAAATCGGGCGCCAGCGCCGCCATCAGCATCAGGCTGACGGCGGGCGTAAACAGGCCATTGTTGTCGCAATCCATCGCCACGCGATGATCGGGCTCGTACACATTCCACCAGTAGTGGGTATCGAGTGCCAGCGGCTCGCTGTCGTCGCGCACCGCTGGCTTGCCCTCCTTGGGCAGCGTGATAAGCGGTGGCGTGAGCGTGCAGCGGGCAGTCGATTCCACGTACCAGTTGGCCTGGTTGCGCCGGATCTCAAACTCGGCGTGCCGATGCGCGGTGTTCAGCAAGCGCATGACCGCGGCATCGGCCACCAGGTCCAGAGGCGCGGGCTGCTGTTGCAGGGACAGGATGCCCACCTGCAAATAATTCCGGCACTCCGGCAAGTCCAGGCGCTGGGACAGTTCGCGGACCATGCCGACATCGTCGGCGAGCACCGGCTGGCCGTTTGCGCCGATTTTTTGCCGCAGCTGCTCGACCATCAGCGCCCGGCCCAGGCCATTGATCAACGGTGCCGGCAGGTGTTCGCGCATCCACACCGCGCGCGCATAAAATGCGCGCCAGCCGTCGGCGATATCTTGCTCGATCAGCGCCAGCCACTGGTCGAGCAATTCCTCGGCGTTGCTGGTCAAAATGTCCTGTAATACAGTCATTGCAATAGGCGGGTTTAAAACGAAGGCTCACACACCGGGGTGCATGAACTTCATTACGATTGGAAAGAACAGCACGATGAACGTGCACGGAAAAATAAATGCGATCAACGGAAACAGCATTTTCACCGGTGCTTCCATCGCCAGCTTTTCGGCGCGTGCAAAGCGCTCGGTGCGGCGCTGGTCGGCCTGGGCGCGCAGTACCGGCCCCAGGTTCATGCCCATGCGTTCGGCCTGGATCACGGCGGTGATGAAATGGGTGACGTTCGGTTCGCTCAGGCGGTCGGCCATGGCGCGCATGGCCTCGGCCCGCGCCTTGCCGGCGCGGATGTCGCGCAGCACGCGCTGGATCTCGGTGCGCAGCACGCCGCGCGGGCCCTTGTCCACCGACTGGTTGAGCGCGCCCTGCAGGTTCAGCCCGGCTTCCACGCACAGCGTGATGATGTCGAGATAAAACGGCAGCGTCTTGAGCAGCTCGCTGCGCCGTGCCCGCATCAGGTCGCGCAGCCAGAACGACGGATAGAAAAAGCCCAGCAAGGCGCCGCCACCCATCACTTCGAGATACAGCATCAGCGAAAAACCCACCTCGCCGTCGCGTGCATGGTCAAAGCTGGACAGGCCCCACCAGCACAGCAGCGCCAGCAGCCCGGCGCCCAGCAGGCGTGCCGCCAGCAGTTGCGCTGGCGAGACGGTGTAGTCCAGCCCCGCCTGGCGCAGCTTGGCCAGCATGGCGGCGCGGCGGTTTACCGACATGATCGGGCCGACGAAATGGCTGATCCACTGGATTGGCCACCATACCAGCCGGAAACCGAGCGGCGGCGCATCCTTGTACGACCGGTCTTCGCGCGGCACTTCCGCCAGCGCCGCACTCACCAGCCACACCAGCAGCGCCACCGACAGGCCGCTGGCCAGCGCCACGGCGACGATCAGCGCGGTGCCATGTTCGAGCAATAATTTTTCCATGGTTCTCTCCCCGGCTCAGACGTCGATCGCGATGATCTTGCGGATCACGTACACGCCCATCGCTTCGAGCACGAACAGCACCGCCAGCGTGGCCCAGCCGATGCGGCTGTGCCACAGCAGGTCCATCGCCGCCGGCTCCAGCTTGGCCAGCACCAGCGCCAGCAGCACCGGCAGCAGGCCCACCACCCACGCCTGCAGCTTGCCTTGCGCGGTAAGCGCGCGGATCTTGCCTTCCATTTGCAGACGGCTGCGGATGGTGCCGGCGGTGCGCTCGAGCGCTTCGGCCAGTCCGCCGCCGGTCTCGGCGGCAATGCGCATGGCCGACACCACCAGGATCGTGGTCTGGGTGGGCATGCGGTGCGCCAGGTTGTTCAGGCTTTGTTCGAGGGTGACGCCGATGCGCTGTTCGCGCAGCATCAGCGAAAACTCCTGGCCCAGCGGCGCCGGCGCTTCCTGCACCAGTTGCGCCAGCGCCGAACCGAAGCCGGCGCCGGCGCGCATGCCGCCGGCCAGCATCATCAGCGCATCGGGCAGTTGCAGTTCAAAATTGCGCATGCGGCGCACGCGCATGCGCGCATACAGCAGGCGCGGCGCGAATGTCAGCGCGGCCACTGCCACCAGCGCCAGCAGCACGCTGCCGGTCACCAGCCAGGTGAGCAAGGCGCCCGCCAACATGGCGCCCACGTTGAGCATGAACAGCTGGCGCGGATCGATGAACAGGAAGAATTCGCGCACGCGGAACTGGGCACGCTCGGTAAAGCTCGACTTGTAGCGCTTGAGCGTGCCACTGCCCACCTCGATCGCCAGCCACGCCAGCATGCCGGCCGCCAGCGCGATGACCACGCTGAGCACGGTCACCGTCATGGCGGGGGTCATGAAGCCCTCCGGTCGACATTGCTGCGGTTGCGCCAGTCGCGGCGCTCTTCCCGCTCCATGCCGGGCGGCAGCGTGGGCTTGAACATATCCATGTCCAGTTCGTTGCCGACGGCGCGCAATTCCTCGTAAAAGCCGGGCACCATGTCGCAGGCGGTAAAGTAGCCCTGCACTTTTTTCAGGCCGTGCTGGTCCGGGTTGCCATAGCCCTGGCTGACGTAGCGGAAAATTTCCTGCAACTGGATCTTGCCGCTCTCCATGCCGGTCAGCTCGGTGATGCTGGTGACCTTGCGCGAACCGCACGCAAAGCGGCTCTGCTGCACTACCACGTCCACGGCCGAGGCGATCTGTTCGCGGATGGCGTTCAGCGGCAAGTCCATGCCGGCCATCAGCACCATGGTTTCCAGCCGGGCCAGGCCGTCGCGCGGGGTGTTGGCGTGCAGCGTGGTCAGCGAACCCTCGTGACCGGTGTTCATGGCTTGCAGCATGTCGAGCGCTTCGGCGCCGCGGCACTCGCCCACCACGATGCGGTCGGGCCGCATGCGCAGGGTATTCTTGACCAGGTCGCGGATCAGCACCCCGCCCTTGCCTTCCACGTTGGGCGGCCGCGATTCCAGGCTGATCAGGTGTTCATGGTGCAGCTTCAGTTCGGCCGCATCTTCCACCGTAATGATGCGTTCGCCGGACGGAATGAAGTTCGACAGGATATTCAGCAGCGTGGTCTTGCCCGAGCCGGTACCGCCCGAAACGATGATGTTCTTGCGCGACTCGACGCAGATGCGCAGGAATTCCGCCATGTCCGGACTGACCGCGCCAAACGTTACCAGGTCTTGCGCGGTCAGGCGGCGGGTGGCGAATTTCCGGATGGTCAGTGCCGGTCCCTTGAGCGCCAGCGGCGCAATGATGGCGTTGACCCGCGAGCCGTCCTTGAGGCGGGCATCGACCATCGGCGACGATTCATCGATGCGGCGGCCCAGCGGCGCGACGATGCGCTCGATCACGCCCAGCACCGCGCGGTCGCCGGTAAACGTGAGCGCGTGGCGTTGCAGGCGGCCGTTGCGTTCGATATAGATTTCATCGTAGCGGTTGACCATGATCTCGCTCACCGTTTCGTCCGCCAGCAGCTCTTCCAGCGGCCCCAGTCCCACGGCTTCGTCCAGTACCTGGCGGCTCAGCACGTCGCGATCGAGTTCGCGCGGCAGGTCGTTTTCCATTTCAGCAAGAATTTCGCGGATCACCCGGCTGCTCTCGGTGCGCAACTGCGCATCGCTCATGCTCGAGACATCGTGGCGGCGCAAATCCATGGTGTCGAGCAGCTTGGCGTGGATCCGCTTGCGCCATTCGAATTCCAGTTCCTTGCGGCGTGGGTCGGCCCCCACCACCAGCGAAAACGGCTTGCTCGCACCTTCCGCGCGGGCCACCTCGGCAGCCTGCTCGGCCAGCTGGCGCGAGGTGTTCAGTTCCTCCGTGGCCTGGCGGTTGCGGGCGGGCGCGGCGCTCGACCGCGACTGCGGCGCGGCAGCCTGCACCGTGGGCGCTTCCAGCATGCTGTTGAGTACCCGCAGCTTGTAGGGACCGATGCCGATGACATCGCACGCGGCCAGCGGGCCATGCTGCGACGCCACCCGCTCGCCGTTCACCGACAGGCCGCCGTACGAGCCCAGATCCTGCACCAGCACCCCGCCCGGGGTGCGGTACAGCCGTGCATGCTCCTTGCCCACGCGCCAGCCGTCGAGCTTGACGTCCACATGGGCACCCTTGCCCAGCAGCGCCTCGTCCGGCGTTTCCAGCAGGCGGATCTCGCCGTCGCCACTGATGATTTCGATATCGAGCATGGGATTCTCCTAGTGTGACGGGGTCGGGGTAACGGCGGCATCCTGGGCAACCGGGGCAACCGGCACGAACACCCGGGCGGGGTCGGTGCCCGGCTGCAGCGGATCGCTCAGGTACGGCGACGGTCCCATCTGCGTTCCCAGCCGCTCGTTGGTGCGCTGCACGCGGTCCTGCAGGCCGGGGGCGCGGGCGTCAACAATGGTGGGCGTGACGAATACCACCAGCTCGGTCTCCTTGTTCTGGAAGCGCTTCGAGCGGAACAGGGCGCCCAGCACCGGGATATCGCCCAGCAGCGGTACCTTGTCGATGTCGGTGCCGGTGGTCCGCTGCAGCAAGCCCGACAACACGATGGTTTCGCCGGTGCGCACGTTGAACTCGGTCTTGGTGCGGCGCGTGAGCAGCGCCGGTCCGCCCACCGACGACACCGACGTATCGAGCGAACTGACTTCGGAATCGATCTCGGCGCGGATCACGCCGTTGCGGCCCACCTTCGGTTCGATATCGAGCTTGATACCGTATGGCTTGAAGACGATGGTCGTACCGTTGAGGTTGGAGACCGAATACGGAAACTCGCCGCCGGCCAGGAAACTGGCCTTGGCGCCGCTGCGGGTGGACAATTGCGGCTCGGCCAGGATGGCGGCGGTACCGTTTTGCTCAAGCAGATTGAGCTGGGCATTGAGACCCATGTTAATCGCGCTCATGATCGTCAGCGACGAAGGCAGCACCACGCCCTTGGTCGTATCGATATTGGTGATCGGGCTGGCCTGGCCGGCTGGCGACGTGATGGTGATCTGGCGCCCGCCCACGCTGGCGCCGTTGTCGCCGCGCCCGGCCGGCGACCAGATCGCGCCGATGGCGCCGCCGCCGGTGGGGTTCCACTTGAGACCCAGCTCGCGCAGTTCGTTTTTCGGAAACTCCACCACCTTGACGTCCATCAGCACCGTCTGCTCCCAGCCGATGGGGCTGGTGAAATTGACGATCTGCGGATAGCGCTTGGCCAGTTCGGCCACTTTCTCGCGGTCGTTATCGGACAGCTCGTCGCCTTCGACGATCACCTTGTCGCCCACCACCGAGGCCGTCGCTTTCGGAATATGCCGCAGGAACGCCGCCACTTCGCGCGTGATGCGCGCAGTCTCGCCGGGCACGATGGTGACCTTGATGCGCTGGTAGCGGCCGTCCTCGTTCCACACGAACAGCGACGACACCCCCACGCCGTTGCCGAACATGATGATTTCTTTGCCGTCGAGCGCACTGGCGCTGAGGATCTGGCCATTGCCTACCGCAATGCGCGCCACACCAGGCGTGGGAAACACGCGCGACTCGCCCACGTACAATTCGATTTCGGGCACCGGCACGGCATCGGTACCGGCGCTGATCGGCGCGTACGGCTCCACCACCTTGGGTGTCGCGCGCGCTGGCCGCATGGTGCCGGCCGCGCTGATCGGATTGCGGGTATTGACGGCAGTTGCAGCGCCGGCCGCCGCTGCGGGCAGCGCTGGCGCACCGGCCACCGCAGCGACAGCACCAGGTGCCGATGCGGGTGCAGCAGGTGCCAGGGCCGCTCTGGCGGCGGGCGGCGGCGCCGGTACCGCGCTGCGCGTGGCAGGCACGGCAGGCATCGCGGCCTGGGCAGCGGCAGGCTGGACCTGCGCCTGGCCGGCGGCCAGTGCGCTGCCGGTCAACATCGATAGCGAGAGGGACAGCAACGACAGCGACAACGAGCGCCGTAACGGGCGACGGCAAATAAACAGGGTGCGCACTAGCATGGTTTGATTCACGGGTTGGAGGATGGTCGAAGGCATGTGCTAGCGCATGCCCAGGGCTGGATGGTTCGGCATAGGGTCGGGCCGGTCGGTCAGATCGGGCGCGCCATCGGCTGGCACCGCCGCTGGCGACGTGCCCGGGTCGAGCAGCGCGCGGCCGCCGGTGCGGCGCAGGTACAACGCTTCGGGCGGCACCTTGCTGTTGCCGTAGATGACAGGCACGCCGCGGCGCGCCTGGCCACCGCCGCCGCCGCCATTGGGCCGAGCCTTCATGCCCAGCAGCGAGGCCAGGTCGTTGACCTCGGCGCCGATGGGCTGGTTGTCCTGCGGGTTGCGCAACAGCGCGGTGAGCTTGCCGATGTCGCGCGCGACGATCAGGTTTTGCGCCTGCGCCGGCGAGGTGTCGATGGTGACGGTGGAAAACTGGCGGCGCTCGCCGGCAGCGTCTTCGGCGCTGCGCTGGCCGGTGGCCAGCACGTGCACGCGCTGCAACAGCGGGAAGGTCAGCTTTTTGCCGTTCTGGTCCACGGTGGCAATCAGGTCGATCATGTCGCCCGGTTCCAGCATGCCCGAGATGGAATTGATTTCGTCCACCGGCACCGTCATCGCCCGCCGCCCCGCTTCCACCCGCGCCGAAAACGTGGGAGCCTTCTGGGTTTCCATCAATCCCCATAAAATCATTTCACCGGCCTTGACCGGGTAGGCCAGCGCCTGACCGTCGATGCGGGGAAAGTCGTCCGGCGTGATCGCCACCGAGTGCGCGTATTCGCGCGGCACGCTGCGCACCGCCACGTTTTGATTGTCGAGCTTGACGCCGCGCGCGATATCCACCTTGGCCACCACCACCATTGTGGTCGTGCCCTTGGACCGCGCTTCGATGGCGGCCATCTGGGTGTTCAGATAGCGGCTGGCGGCAAACGCCGCCAGCCCGCCAATGGCGAGCGCAACGCCCAGGACGATCCAGGTTTTACCAGGGCGAAAATGGCGCAGTCGTTTGAGTCGGTCGAGTTTCATGGTCAATTGGGCAGGGAAATGGCGTGGCTGATGTTGCGATAGGCTTGCTGAAACTCGTTGAGCACGATTTGCACCGTGGTGCGTGCACCGTCGGGACTGGCCGCATCGCCGCTGATCGGTACGAACAAGGCAAAGGCGAGCGCGGCGCACACAACCAGGTACTCGATCGTGGATTGGCCGGCCTGACGCGTGACCGCCGCCAGGGCGTCAGGTTGCTGGAGGAATGGTCCGGCTGGGCGCGGCTTCATTGGTAAGTCTCCATGGTGGTTACGGTGTTCAGGACGATGCTGGCGCGGCTGTCGGGCAGGCGGCTGATGACGGCGATGGCCTCGCGGCCCTTGCCTTTGAAGAACAGCGCGATGCCGCTGGTCGTGCCTGGCGGCAGCGTGGCCAGCACGTCCGCACCAGCGTCGGCAGCGCGCGCCTCGCGCTCGAGTTCCATGCCTTCCTGGCGCAGCAGGTCGCGCACCCGCTCGCGGTTGACTTCCTCGCTGTAGCGGTTAATCAGCATCACGAAACGGGCATTGCGCCGCTCATCGATCGAGGTCATCGCGCTGACCAGTTCGGTGCCCGAAGGCAGGCTCGCCAGCAGGCGCTCGTTGGCGGCGCGATAGCTGTCGCGCTGCGCCATGCCGGTGGTGGCATCGGCCACCGACGCCACCCCACGCGTGCCACCGCCCTCTGCCGCTGGCGACAGTTGCACGGTGACGTAATAGCCGTTCTGCTCGCGCCCCAGCACCAGCGCCGCGCCCACCTTGTTTTCCACCACCGGCCGCGCCATGTTCTGGCGGAACCAGGCCGCCGTCTGTTCGGGCGAAGCGCTGGTATCGAAGCCGCGCATGCGCAACGGTATGCCATCCATGTTGATCTGTTCGCCGATTTCGTAGCTGACCGCGTCCGGCGGTAGCGCTACCTCGGGCCACGGCACCTTGGCCGTCGGCACCGCGCTGGCAATGGTCCAGGCGGCCAGCAGCGACAAGGCGGCCAGCGCGATCAGTACCAGGCGTTGGGTCATGGCGGGCGCTTTCATCGGAGTCGGTCCGCTGGTACCTGGTCGCGCCAGAGTTCGAGTTTGGCCATATTGGGCGGCTCGATGTGGGGCAGTTCCACCACCATATTGGTGGCCTTGAGCACCGGATTCAGCGGTCGCATGAGCTTGCCAGGGAACAGCAGCGTATTGTCGATGCGCGATTCCACCTGCATCGCGTCGCGCGCCGTCCAGGTATCGGTCACCACGCTGGTGTGGCGGCTGACGGTCAGGTTGAGGTTTTTGAATTCTTCGTAGGTCGATGCAAAGCTGGGGCCGATATCCTGAAGGTTGGCCAGCTTGACGCTGACGTTGGCCGTGTACATCCCGGTCTTCAGCCCCAGTTGCTCGCCGACCTGGAGCGGCGACGGCACGTTGAACGGTTTGCCGTCATCGGCGGCGCTCTTGCCGTCTGCATGGTTGGCGCCGTGGCTGCTGCCGAAGCTGACGGTGACGTCGGTGAAATTCTTGATCAGCGCGTCGCCCTGGGCATCGACCCAGAACAAGTTCTGGTTGGCCTTGAAGTCGCCAGCCTCGTCGTTGGTTTTGATCGGCGCATCGGAGTTGCTGTAGAAGCGGCGCCGCACTTCCTGCGCAAGTTGCTCGGGCGGTTTGTAGTTGCTCATGCCGTCGTTGTTGGCAATGGCCTCGAAGGCTACGTAGCGACTGGCCATTTCGGTGGCATGGGTAACGCTCTGGTACTTGGCAACCATGGGCATGAGCAAGAACAGCGGCACCAGTGCCAGCGCGATCACGACGAATTCGGTGAGGGCCTGACCGCCGCAGCGGTGCAGGCGGGGCCGCAAGCTGCGGTGCGCGTACAGTGCCGGCCTCATGGTTGTCCCGATCGTTCCAGCGTGAAGCCTGGTGCCATGTACGGGGCGAACACGGCGTTACCCACCTGGGTATCGAGGCGCGCGTCGACCGCCTTCAGTTGCAGGCCATGCGGCGTGGTATTGGCGAGCAACAGGCCGCCCAGACCTTCCTGGTTCACCGCGCGAAACGGCACGAATGAACCGCCGGTCGCATAGCACAGCGTGGCGATGGTGCCTTGCGGATCGATTTGCTGGCGCCAGTCGGTGCAGCGTACACCGGCCACGGTACGCTGTCCGCCGCGCACGGCACCGGTGCCGACCGCCGCGGTCAATTGCGCGGCAGCCGCCGCCATCGCCGGGTTGGCGGCCATTTTTCTGATGACGTCAGCCATGCCATCCTGCACCTGCGGTTCTGGCCGGGCATCGGCATGGCCACTGGCATCGCACTCACCGCGCGCGGTTTTTCTCACCAGGTCGATCTTGCATACCCCCTTGCTGGACGACAGCATCGCCGACGACGCGATTTCCGCGATCAGGCTGCAATCGTTGCCGTTTACGACATAGGACACACCGCTGGTGTAGCGGATGTTACGGTTGGGAGCGCTGTACTGGTCGTCACGGTGCGACGACATGTGGTCGGGCCAGACGGTAGGCGGGTGCAGCGCCCGCCCGCTGGCTGCCAGCGCGCGCGTGCACTGCTGGACGCGCTCCTTGAGTTCGGCCAGCGCGGCAGCATCGCCGTTCTCGAAATCCAGATAGCCGTCGAGCCGCGCGCGGTGGACTTTGACCATGGGGCCGCCGGCATGGAGCTGGTGCGGCAGCGGCGCGCTGAAGATGGTCTGCTCTTGCGGCGACGTGGCATGTGCGGGCATGCCGGTCAATGCCAGCAGGGAAATGGCCAGCGCCGCGCCACGGTAAAGGGTAAACATGGAATTCATCATTGTTGAAGAGCCAAGGCTGCGGCCCTGACGGTGGGTGAGTTGCCGATCAAGTGCGCCTGCCAATACGGATTGAACAAGCTGGCCTGTTCCTTGCCGCCATAGGCGCGCGGCGACGTGCGCTCGAAAAACACTTCGGAACTGGAGACGGCCGCCATCAAATCCTGGGCCTCCGCGCCCTGGTAGATATCCATCCGGCCGGTTTGCTTGACTTCCGAACTGCCGCCGGACGTGCGCAGCTCTGCCTTGTCGCGGGTGAGCCGAACGGCAAACTGCAGGCGCGGATCGCGCTTCTTGACATCGCTATTGGTCGACACGTAACCGAGTGCGGCGGTGGACAAATCGTAAAAACTGGGCACGCCGCTGTAGTACCAGGTGCCGCCGCTGGGGCGGGCGCTCTTGCGGCCGTCACCGAGGTTGTAGGAGCTCTTGGTACGGCACCGGAATCGCGGAAAGCGGAATTCCCATATCTCTGTCCTGAATGCGCCGTCGTCGCGGGCTGACCAGTTGTCATAATTACTGAGCGTGGTGCTGGCGGTATGGCTGGCCTTGCCACCGAGGACGATAATGCACCCGCCCGGTGTTTGGTCGGTCCATCCCCGAGTGGAAACAAACGGATCTTTGTTCGCAGCAGCGACCTCGACTTCCTTGAACCGTGCGCGCTCGTTGCCGGAATAGCGTTTGATGAATGGCCCACCGTCAAACACGCTGTAGTTGTCCAGCAGGGGCGCGGGGGTTACCTTGACCACACCGCGGCCCGCATAATTGGCATCGGCCACCTGCTGCATGACCTTGTGGCGCGCCGGTAAAAAAGCGGCGAACATGGTGGCCTGCGACGCTTGCAGTGCCACTTTTGCCACTTCGGTCGCTGCCATGGTACCGGTGCTCAGCGCGTTGAAGGCGCCCGAGGCCAGATTGATCGCGGTGGCCGCAGCGGGATACGCCATCAACGCGCACAGCGGCGTATATTTGGGCATCCCCAGCACGAGCGGCACCGAGTAGTATGTCAAACAATTGAGCGGTGTCACCCGCTCGGTATGCTCCTTCGCATACTCCAGCCACGACGCCACACTGACCGTCTGCGCCACCATCACCTCGTTGGCGATCAGCGCGCGGTTGGTGTACGCATCGAAGTTGAGCGCCCGCGCATGCATCACAGCAGCGCTGTAGGCCACCGCATCCGCAGTGTTGACCAGCTTGGTTTTTTCGGCCGTCATCTGGCCCGTGTTAAACAGGAAAAACAGCGCCGCCAATCCGGCGATCAGCATGAACAAGCCATAGATCATCGCCTGCCCGCGCTGGCGAACCAGGCGCGGGCGGGAGTCCAGTGGTCGATGAGGCTGAAGCACGATCGCGCGACGCTAAAATTTATTGCGCACCAGTGGTTTTCTGGTCACCAAAGGTCGACAGCGAATTTTTGTTGTTGTCCTTGGCGGCCGTCTCCGCCTTGCCCGCAGCAACGCCAGCCTGGGTGATTGCCGCAGCGCCGCTATTACCCGAAACCTCTTTCGAAATACCGGCCATCTGGTTACGGATAGTGGCGCCAAACAGCTGCGTGGTCGCGATCGCCGCAACAGCGATCAGTGCCACGATGATGATGTACTCGGTCATGCCCTGGCCTTTTTGTTTCAGGCGTTTGGTTTGGGCCGACAGTGGGTTGCGTGCAAAATTCATGGTATTCCCCTCATGGATATCAATGGAGGGCCAAATATAAATGCTGCACTGCACGTGAAAATACGTTAATTGTCACAGTGCTTAAATTACATAAAAATAATTATTTTTTGATACGTTTGAATCGTGCGCAGGGTTTTTTTCGGATAGGCTCGCCGACGGCCAGCGGTACAAGTTTTTGTTAAAAAATGTGGAAAAAATGTGGCGCGGGAAATGATGTTCCCGGTGGAGAAATAGAGATTCGTTGCAGTAAGAGATTGGGGCATGGGGGAGGATTTTGCTGCGAGTGCACTTGCGGTTTTGCGCTGATGGTGAGTATAAAGGCGGCCAAATTGTCCAAAGTGCGCGCTGAGGGGACGCTTACCGGGATTCGCCATCCGACAGAAACCTTACTCGAGCGCCAAGGTTAATCTTCTGACCATGGCAAGTTTTAACTCGCTGCTTTCCTGAGCGTCGAGTGCCAACATAAACTGCTCAAGCGGCACGGCCAGCGTGTGGGGCAATTCAAGTTCTACAGCGAAGCTTCCACACTGTTCAAGAGAGTTCGAATTGTAGTGGTCAACCCATCCTGGACACTACGTTAAGTTTTTCTTCCGCCGGCCTTGCGCGATAAAGTATCGAGCGTGCTGCGCAGCCAGCGCTCCAGGTCGTCGAGCAGTGGGCGCGAGCGGGTTTGTCGAACTTGCCTTCGTTCGTCGGGTAATTTGCCCCGGATCTCGCTCTCGACCCCATAGAGCTCGGCGATCCGGCGCAGCGCCTCGGCGCTTAGCGGCGTTGCGCGCGCTGCTTGCATGTCGTGGAATTTGCGTCCCGCGTGCGCCCAGCAGGCCGCTTCGCGGATCGTGCCGTCGTCGAACAAGGCGTTGAAACCGGCGTAGGCATCTGCTTGCAGTACGCCTTCGAACTTGGCCAAGTGTGCCTGGGGATGGATGCCCTTGCGGTCGGGCGTGTAGGCAAACCAAACGGCCGGCGGCGTCGAGTCGCCAGCTGGCCGGTCATCGCGCACATAGGTCCACAAGCGCGCCGTCTTGGTTTTGCCATTGCCGGGCGCCAGCACCGGGATCGGCGTGTAGTCGGCGTGCAGCTTCGATGCTGCCAGCACATGGCGCCGAACGGCGTCGACCAACGGGCGCAGCAACGCGCTGGCGGCGCCGACCCAGCTCGCCAGCAGCGCGCGATCGAGGTCGACACCTTCGCGGGCGTAAATGACGGCCTAGCGGTACAGCGGCAACAGTATAAATCAATAAACCAAAAAGCAGCATGACAAAACGCGACATCTTTGTTGACAACTACCGGACGTCATCGTTCATTGATCGCATTGATCTTTTTAAAGCGAGTAGTCGTTGCCGGCGGCGGTCACGCTGTGAACACTATCCCGATTTAAAATGCACGGTACACTCCCAGTCCGATGACGAACATAAAAGCAATAATGAGGCCTGTTCTCGTCAAATTATCGGTTACCAATCGTTGAAACATCCATTTGATCGGATGTCGATACGCTTGGCTAAGAATAGTACCGTCTTGTTTTAGGCTACGCCTCAGAAAGGCGACTTCTGCTGCTCCACGCTCTGCCTCTTGAAGACGCTCACGAAGGAAAACGACTGCGCTAAGTTCAGTAATTGTCTCCTTCCGATGGGTTATTACCACTAGGTCGCGGGCTTGCATTGGCCGGGATATCCCGGAGGTCACGAGGTCACCCGTGAAATCGAACTCGATTCCAAACTTTCCATAAAAATGAATCCGCAATTCCTGTTGTGGTGTCTCCTTCGCCTCGCCTTTTGGTAGTTCGATCTGACGAACCTCTGCCTCGGGCCACTGCTTTGCCCACTCTACAGCGAAGTTCATCAAGTAGGTTCCCAGACCCGCACCACGGAGACGATTGGGCTTAATCAGAACGTAGCCACCGCTTGACAGGCAACTTGAGGTAATTGATACCAGATTGAAGCCACGATCATAGCAGGCCCCAAATTCACCGTCCGGCACGTCACCATCTAGAGGATCGTTTTCGAGATCCCAATAAAAGATGCGCAGCTTGCCTCGGTAAACATTGCCGGCCGAATCCAGCTCAAATTCTTTCCTCTTTTCGACCAGCAGCCGATCGACCCGTCCGAAAGCATTACTCGCCTCTCGCCTTTGGATTTCGAGAATGCAAACATCCGGTTGTCTTGGCCACGTTCCGAAGTCATCACTTCTAAACGCGGAGCCTAGGTGGTCAAATTGAGTGCTCACTTCATTTTCCTAATCGTTCTTATCAAAGCCGACAATATCGAAGTACGCGCATTTTGGCCGGCGCCGCCCGATGGGCAATGTAATTCGCAAGTTATTCCCCATTAGCCCCTACTCAAGCGCCAACGTTAACCTTCTGACCATGGCAATTTTTAACTCGCTGCTTTCCTGGGCGTCGAGTGCCAACACAAACTGCTCAAGCGGCACCGCCAGCGTGTGGGGCAATTCAATTTCTACAGCGAAGCTTCCACACTGTTCAAGCGAGTTCGAATACTCCTAGCGAACCGACTCCACCGCCAGAAATACACGTTGCTTGCTAACGCCATGCTCGGCAGCGACCTCAGCCAAACCTCTCCGCTCAACCAGAATGCCGGAGGCCATGGTAGTTGCGGCCGGCCCCAACCGGGTTCGCGACGCGATACGCCCAAAGTCATTGGCCGAAAGGCGAACTAGCTTCATTTCTTGCTCCTGACAGGGTTTATGGAATGCCTCCGGCGGCATCAGGGAGGGACATTCGTTCGCCGTACAAAGGTGCGCACAAAATAAAGCCGTGACCTGTCATACCGGCGGCTGCAAGCCGTTATATCAAGCCAGCTAAGTGCCCAAGCTTTTTTGCAACTCCGCAGCAAACGTCGCCATCCTGATCGGCTTATCGCGCCCGTGCACGTCAAGCTGCCTGATCGCGCGCGCAGCTTCGGCTTCATCAATAAGTCCACTGGCGACTTTCCCGCTGAGGACGTAGATTGGCACGCCATCGGGGTCAGAATGGCGAATTTTCTTGATCAGCGATTCGGACATCCGCTCACCGAGTATCCAGTCCATGACATAGCCATCGTACTCGCGTTCCTCCATTGACCGCTCAAGCGATGCCAGGTCATAGAAAGGAACGGCACGCAAGCCGCTATCGTTCAGATAATCGCACAGGCTGTCGGCAAAGCCGCGTTCATCGTCAACGATGGCGACCGTCGGTGCGAATGGGTGCTCGACAACGATTTCCAGCTTGTTAACCCGGTAGCGAGGCACATCGTCGGGACACCTGGAACTTTCGATCACTGCCAACCCGCCGCCCTCCCCGATCACGACGAAGTCGACCTTCGCATTGGTGCTCAGTTGCTCGCCGATCCATACCAGGCAGCGATACCGGGCACCATCGGCACCCATCGTCAGCGTCGCCCGTGAGCAGTCGGTCGCATTACCTATGGAACCTGCACAACAAGCGCCGGCACTACGTCACAGCCGGTGAACGCTGCGAAGCCACTCTTTGCGATGCCCGAGAGTGAATCGTCACGTGCAAAGCCCCCCACGGCGGCAGCCAAACGGCTATCGCTGCAAAGCAAGACTGAATGCTGAAAGCGACGTCCTCGCCCACGGGCCGGAGAAGTTCCCTGCGATCGCGTGAGCGCACCATCGTGCCTCATTTGCACAAGCCGCAGATAAGGTTCGATCACCTCCAAAACATCATGGGCGACATTTGCGCCGATGTAGCAGTTTCCTCGTACTGGCAGGATGCGGATCGCGGTGGCACTCACTGGCCAGCAATGCCGCGTGTGTCCACGCCAAGGCGGATATGCGTGCCGATGTTCCCATGTAGGGTGCTGCTGGTCATGGGAAAAACAACCAGAGCGAAGTTCTCACGTCGTCTCACCAGTTAATTGCCCTCAAGCCGAACCTGTCAGACGCTTCGCCCGCAGGTCTGGGCGACATGCGACACAAGCGGCGTCAGCTCAGGGCGCTGCTACGTCTGGCGCTGACATCCCCAAGGCCGGCAGCAGCACACCATCGATGATCTCCACCAGGAACGCCTGATCGAACGGACGCCGCTGGATCAAGGCCCGGTAAGCGGCCAGCGACGGAATCAGGTTGGCAAGGGTGTCAATTTGCGCCTCGGCACGCACTTCGCCGCGGGCGCGGGCGCGCTCGATCAGGGCACGGTTGGCTGCCACCCACGGCGCCACGATCGCGTCGTGCCCCGCCTCGGCCAGCGCTGGTTGCGCCGCCAGCATGGCGGCCAGGCCGGCCATGGCCCGCATTTTCTGTTCAGCCTGCTCAACCGATTGCGGGCGGAACAGTGCCAGCAGATCGCCGCGCAGGGTGCCGGTATCGGCCAGTAGGTTCAGGTCCACCAGGCTGCGCTTCATCCGGGCCACCGCGTCGACCACCATCTCTCCCTTGGACGGCCAGCGGCGATAAACGGTCGCCTTTCCGGCCTTGGCGCGTATCGCCACCATATCCATCGTCATCCGGTCGTAGCCGGTCTCGGCCAGGATGGCAATGGCAGCGTCGAGGATAGCCTCGTCCCGCGTGGCGTCGCGTGGACGACCACCGCCATCGCGTGGCCGTGCCGGCGAGGTTGGCAGCGCAGTTGGCTCGATTGAAAGTGCATCAGGCACGGACTCGCGTGCCCCTTGTTTTGGCTTCATAATTTCGATACTATTTAGTTCCGGAACTGATTAGTTCCATGTGTTGACGACTTATTTCTTATTTTGCAACGACCAAGGATACAATTATGCGCTACAACCTTTTGGGCCGTACAGGCCTGTTCGTCTCCGAGCTGTGCCTTGGCACCATGACCTTCGGCCACGCGGGCGGACGATATGCGGCGGCCAGCGGCGTGGAACAGGACGAAGTCGATGCGATCGTGCGCGCTGCGTGCGACGCGGGCATCAACTTCATCGACATGGCCAATGTGTACGCCAACGGCCAGTCCGAAACCATGGTCGGGAGCGCCCTCAAAACGCTGGGCATTGCCCGCCATGACATGATCCTTGCCACCAAGTTCGAACACGCGACAGGCGCGGGCCCGAACGACAGCGGCGGCTCGCGGGTGCATATCATGGATGCCGTCAAGGCCAGCCTGCGGCGCATCGGCACCGATCACATCGACCTGTACCAGATGCATGGCTTCGATCCGGCCACGCCGATCGACGAAACCCTGCGCGCGCTCGATGACCTGGTGCGCCAGGGCCATGTGC
Organism: Duganella zoogloeoides; assembly: GCF_034479515.1. Classification (NCBI taxonomy): domain Bacteria; kingdom Pseudomonadati; phylum Pseudomonadota; class Betaproteobacteria; order Burkholderiales; family Oxalobacteraceae; genus Duganella; species Duganella zoogloeoides. The sequence goes on along the minus strand of NZ_CP140152.1, from coordinate 2,181,030 downwards.
GTTACATCGGCGTATCGAACTGGGCGGCGTGGCAGGTCAGCCGGGCGCTGGGTGTGGCCGACCGGCTGCAGCTGTCGCGCTTCCAGTCCTACCAATCCTATTACTCGCTCGTCGGTCGCGATGCCGAGCGCGACATCATTCCCATGCTCGCAGCGGAAGGCCTGGGCATGCTGGTGTACAGTCCGCTCGCGGGCGGCTACCTGACCGGCAAATACCGTGACGGCAACACCGGCGGCCGCCGCGCGAGCGTGCAGTTCCCCCCGGTGGACGAGGCGCGGGGCGCGCAGCTGCTGCCAGTGCTCGACGCCATCGCGGCCGCCCACGGCAGCTCGATGGAAGCGGTAGCGCTGGCGTGGCTACGGCACCAGCCCGTGGTCACCAGCATCACCCTGGGCGTCAAGACGCGCGACCAGCTGCAAGCGAACCTGGCTGCCGCCGACATCACCTTGCACCGCGACGAGCTCGAGCGCCTGAATGCGGCCGGCGCACCCGCGCCCGAATACCCGGGATGGATGCTGGTCAACAGCAGCGCGGCGCGGATCGCCCTGCGCGACACGGGCCGGCTAACCACCGAGGCGGGAGCGGCTTGATGTTCCACCTGGTGTTCGCGCTGCCGTCGCTGTACGTCATCGGCCGCACGCTGTGGCCCCTCCCCTGGCCATCAGGCGTCAAACTGGCGGCGGCCATCGTGGTGCTGCTGGCGTCCCAATATCACCTGTACAGCCGCTGGTCCTCGGGCAGCGTGTTTGCCGCTGAAATGCCGCGCAGCGCGATCATCCTGTTCAACTGGGCATTCAGCGCCCTGTTGCTGCTGGCGCTGTTCCAGCTGCTGGTCGACCTCGGCGCGCTGGCGCTGCTGCCGGTACTTGGCCGTAGCATGGCGATCGCGCCGGACTTGCGCTATGCGCTGGCCGCTGGCGCATTGCTGCTTGCAGCCATTGGGGTGCACGCGGCCATCCGTATTCCGCCACTGCGCGAGGTGGTGGTCGAGATCGCGGACCTGCCGCCTGCATTCGAGGGCTACACGGTGGTGCAGCTGACCGACCTGCACCTGAGCCGCCTGTTTCCGGGCGCATGGGCTGAGGTCGTGGTCGGCAGGACCAATGCGCTGGGACCGGACCTGGTCGTCGTCACCGGCGACCTGATCGACGGCAGCGTGGCAGCGCGTGCCCGCGATATCGCGCCCTTGGCGCACCTGCGCGCTGCGGACGGCGTGTTCGTTATCCCTGGCAACCACGAGTACTTTTTCGACCAGCAGGCATGGATGCGACAGTTTTCCAGGCTTGGCATGACAGTGCTGGAAAACAGCCATGCCGTCCTCGCGCGCGGCGGTGCCAGGATGGTGCTGGCCGGCGTGACCGATCTCTCGGCCAGCGAAACGGGTTTGCCCATGCCGGACCTCGCTCTAGCCCTCGCCGGCGCGCCCGCCAACGCACCGATGATCCTGCTCGACCATCAACCCCAAAATGCCCGCGCCGCCGCTTCACTAGGCGTAGCGTTGCAGCTTTCCGGGCATACCCATGGTGGCTTGGTGCTGGGCCTGGGGCCGGTCTTCGCGCTGGCAAACGGCGGCTATGTGTCCGGCCGCTACGACGTCCAGGGCATGACCTTGTACGTCAGTAACGGCACGGCACTGTGGGGCGGGCTGGCATTGCGTCTCGGCGTGCCATCGGAACTGACCCGCATCACGCTCAGGAGGAAAGCGTAATGACCGACCGCCACCGAATGCATTGGGACACCGTCGAACGGGCGCTCGAGCAACGTTTGCAGCAGGTGTTCGGCGGACATGATTCGGTCGATCCGCTGGGCGACGCCATGCGCGCTGCCGTGCTTGGACCGCGAACACGGCTGGAGTCGATCTTGCTGGTCTCCATTGCGCGTGACATCGGCTACGACACGCCTTCACTGCTGGATGTAGCGTGCGCGATCGCCATCGTGCAGGCAGCAGCCCTGGTTTTAGCCGGCCTGCCCTGCAAGGACGACACGGCATTGCGCCGTGGCGTACCGGCGCTACATCGCCGGTATGGCGAAGACGTCACGGTGCTGGCAGCGGTGTCACTGTTCAGCCAGGCCTTTACGCTGGTGGCCGGTGCAGAGGACCTTTCTGCACCGATGCGCATGGACCTGGTCGCGGTGCTGGCGCAGGCCATCGGTGCGCAAGGCTTGTTTGCAGGTCAATGCGGCAATGTGGTCGGCAGCCCGGAACAGGCACAGATCAACATCGACACATCCCATGCATTAAAGACCGGCGCCCTGCTGTGCACCGCCATCGAGATGGCCGCCATCGTTGCGCAAGCGAACGACACTGTCACGCGCAGCTTGCGCGGTGTCGCAGCGGCAGTGGGCCAGGCGTACCAGATCCGGGATGAACTGCCGGGTGCTGGCGCGGGGCCGCGCCCGTGGCACGGTGACGCTACGGGCGACGATACCGGGCAGGAATCCGACAAGGCCACCCTGCCCGGTAGCCTGGACATCGCCGCGGCTGGCCACAACATGGACAACGCGCTACGCCAGGTGCAACGCTGTCTGGAACAGGCGCTCGGGCCAGGCAACCGGACTGCTGGCTTGCTTGCGGCCCGGTTCCCGCAGCTCGCCGTGCAATACGCCTGCGGTACCGGCTAACTGCCGCTGAGCACTGCCAGATCAGCATCCACGCATGATCGGGCGCGACCGAGTTTCGCGACCTGTTCTGATGATGTTGGCAAGCGGCAGCCGGTAATGCTGCGATGTCGACGGGCATGAAAAGATTGCGGGTGCGGCAGCGCGGTGCACGTCGGCAGCAACGCTGAGCACACCTCGGTCTGCAAGCGGCGTGCTGGCCATGCTGCAGACGCGACCGGTCGGCGACCACCTGGCGGTCAGCGCACGCCGCTGGTGGCCTCGGGCAGGATGCTGTGGCCGGCAACGTATTCGGTACGGCGCCATTGAGCAAGCAGTGCCTGCCTGCTTCTGGGCGATCGGGTGCTGAGCAGTTTGGCAGCGAGGATGCGATCGGTGCGGAAATTGCGGAACGCTCCGCGCAATTCGCACCAGCACATGAGCACCCGGGTCAGGTCGAAATACACCAGCGCAAACGGCCAGACGGTGCGCTCGGACACCGCGCCGGCAGGTGTCCGGTAGCTGAGTTCGAGCTTATGCCCGATACGGATGGCAGTGCGCAACACGTCGGCGTCGACCGCTTGGGGCGGCACCTTGCGGCCAGCGCCCACGAGCAGTGCCGACGCCTCCAGTTCGCGCCGCAGCTCGGCGGGCAACACCGCGTAGATCTTGTCGAGCGCCCGGCTGGCGCCTTGCGCCAGGCTCTGATCGCCCTGCTCGGCGATCAACCGCATGCCCAGCACCAGTGCATCGAGCTCTTCAGCGGCAAACATCAGGGGCGGTAGCATGAAACCCGGCTTCATCACGTAACCGAGGCCAGGCTCGCCCTCAATGACCGCCCCCTGCGCCTTGAGACTGGCGATATCGCGGTACAAGGTGCGGATGCTCACGCCAAGTTCCGCGGACAGCGCTTGCCCCGTCACTGGCCGCCGATGGTGGCGCAACACTTGCAGCAGATTCAGCAGGCGTTCGGAACGGGACATACGATTTAAATAATTAAAGGGCCATGCGGCAAAACGACTGCATCCCGGCTATTCAAACACAGCCGAGCGCAACGATCAAGCCACGGCCTGGCTCGTGGACAGCGACAGCACCCACGTAATGCCGAAGCGATCCTTGAGCATGCCATAGAGTGGCGAAAAGCCGGCTGGCGCCAGTGGATGCACGATGGAGGCGCCCACAGTCAAGCCTTCCCAGTAGCGCGTGAGCGTAGTGGCATCGTTGCCGGTGACCGCCACGAAAAAGGGCGTGTCGCCAGCACTCCAGGCGCGCTCGGGCGGAACATCATAGGCCATCACGTGAAACCCATCGTCGGACTGCACCTGTCCCCAGGCGATCAGTTCCGACTGGACCGCGTCTGTCGTGCCATAGACCTGGCCCCAGGTCACGCAGGTCTGCTGGCCGCCGAAGACGGCATGATAGAAAGCGAGCACCGCTCGGGCGTTACCGCGAAAGTTGAGGTGGGCAACGGTTTGAATAGTCATGTCGTGGGTCCTTTGATGAGTAGTTGACCCAAAAATTATAGGGGTCGCGACTGACAGTTTCCGGCAGTAGCGGAATTGTCAGCATCGCCATTCCAAGTGGTGAGGTTTCGCGTCTTTTTCAGCTAAGTAAGATGCTATCCTCACGAACACATTCCAAGTTCGGCGGAAGCGGCCTGTCGGCCGCACGGACGATAAATTCGCTAAAAAATCTGGGTGAGAAGTGAAAAACGGGTGTGTGAGGAAAACACAATGTATATCGTATCCACACCAACGATTCTTTTGTCGGGCTTGTAATTTTTGCTGGCTATCCATCAAGGCGACGATACATAGGACCTTGCAGCACTTGGTTTCGGTTGCTTAGAGGCGCCGTTCTATATTCGCCAGAAGAGCCGTTATGAGGCGCTCCGGGCTAGCAAAAAAAAATCGAATCATAGTTTAGGTAATTGAGGGTCGGAATATTCCATTCGTTAAAATTTTTTACTGGGATTTATTTTTTAACAATTCTTGCAATTAAAGCGAACCGATGCCGACCTGGGCTGTCGCACAGAAATTTCTACCGTGCTGCAACTTACTGGATAGTGGAAGCATTATGTCCAGTTTATGGCAAGCCGGTTCTGACGCTTGTGAACAATCTTTCGCCATAAGTAGGACTAGCAAGGATGGTAGCATTAGTTGTTTTAACGATAATTGCGGTTCTCTGGTTGCCGCTCATCTTCAGACACGCCCCTAAGGAATGCGAATGACGGGAATTTTTCGTTTTTTTCCTGTATCGGCGGTCGTTAGATTTCAAATCTGCAAAACGCTGTGCTGCGAGGAACGACAAAGTTCGGCTGCGGATGCAATTAGTGGCCGCGACGGCCTAAAGACGACCTCGAAAAACATATCACCCGCTGGCCTGAGGCGGCTAAATTTCAGCACTCCCCACGTCGAGTGAGCTCCATTGCTGATGAAGCCCCGAATCAGCGTGTTTGCCGAAGATGAACGCGAGGACCCGCGTACAAAGATCGGTGATACGCTGATCGGCTTGACCAAACACGTGGACTCCGAGGCGCTGGCCGCCGGCATCGACGCGGCGAACGCGCCGGCCAACCGAGTATCGCGCCGCCCCTTTCCCGCCACATTGAGCCAGTGAGGGAAGGACAAATATTTAGAAATGCCTCCGCAACTTAATATTTTTTGAAGACGGTGATGCACCTGGGAGGCACAAGCGCGTACCCTTACAGCGATGAGCCTTCGCCACTATGAACCGACAGATCCTGGATCTGTTAAGTCAACAAAAAAGGCGGGGAGTTGGCCGTCAAAGTCCTGGGTGGGGCGGTACCACCTCAACCGGCCCAACATGGCAACTGAAACGTCACTAAAAACACTCGCTAGCACGGCCGCTGTACAGCTACTTGTGTTGCGCAAGGGAAATTCCTGCCATTAAGGACTAAGTACTGGAGCGTGGCAGCAATCGAAAATTCATGGGGCGACAGATGAATTTGTTACATAGCGCTGGCGATGAGACAAATCCGCCACACGACTTTGCGTTTTTCTTACAGGAAAAAAAGCATTGGACTAGAATGGCAAATAGTCCCAATAGCGTGATCGCGAAATTCAACGGTTACGCATGGCAGGAATCTAAAACATGGGTTGGTGATTAGACCCAGATATATTAGAAGCGACATTATGAAACGTCCCGATATTCCGCTAAACGAGGCGGAGCGATTGCATGCGCTGCGAGCACTTCAAATTCTGGACAGCTCCCACGAAGAGCGATTTGACCGCGTTACCAGGCTCGCCAGGCGACTATTTGGCGTTCCAATCTCACTGGTCAGTTTGATCGATGAAGACCGGCAATGGTTCAAGTCTGCCCAAGGTCTGGAAGTCTCAGAGACTTCTAGGGAGGTATCATTCTGTGGGCATGCAATCAACCAGGCAGGACTGTTTATCGTGCCCAATGTGCTCAACGACGAGCGATTTTTTGACAATCCTCTAGTGACTGACGCCCCGAATATCCGGTTTTACGCTGGTTACGTATTAAAGGTGAGACAGGGCATCAATATCGGCACGCTATGTCTGATCGATTCGAAGCCGCGGGAAATGGATGAAGAGGACCAGCAGCTCCTTCAAGACTTGGGCGAGATGATCGAGCAGGAAATTAAATCGATCCAGCTAGCAACACTTGATGAACTGACGATGATTTCCAATCGCAGGGGCTTCATGACCTTAGTCGATCACAGCCTGAAAGTATGTCGTAGAAATAAGCTTCCGATATCGATCGTGTTGTTTGATCTAAACAAGTTTAAGATGATCAACGACTCGTATGGCCATCACGAAGGCGACTTCGCGTTAGTTTCTTTCGCGCAGATAATGATCGATTCATTCCGCGATTGTGACGTCATTGCGCGCTTGGGTGGCGATGAATTTGTCGTCATGCTGCTCGACTCCGACGAGGACAGAATCGGCGTCGTGCTCGACCGGTTCAAGGTCGCAACAGCTGCTGCGAACAAAACATTCGATAAGCCTTATCAGATCGAATACAGCGTCGGTGTTGCCCACTTCCAGCACGACACGGATGAACCTATCGAAAAAATGATCCAGGTAGCAGACGATGCTATGTTTGAAAACAAGAAACGACAAGCAAACAGCACAGGTACTTGATGATTGCAATGCAGCGGCGACCAGCAAGGCTAAGCTGCGCCATCTGACATCAAATCCTTTCTTCCGCGGTCATGGCCCCGCCCTGTGACCTCGTCTGCCGCAGCGGCTACGCAACCCCCTCAGGCTCAACGACCCGGAAGTCTGGGGTGCCGGCTTGCCCCGGACGCGACTGCGCAAGCGATTTCGTTAAGTGCACTGAACGCCAGGCCGCAGCGGAGTTTCTTCGACCGGCGCATCTGCGATAACAGAGCGAGGAACACGCCGGTTGAAACGCCAGCGGCGCCCCCAGAGGTACGCTGCCAGCGCGCCGCCTGCGGTAGCATCTGCTGTGCCATCGTTATTCGTTGCCACGATGGTGTCCCCAGAAGTGGTGTATGAGAAGTAATTCTCGAGGGGCTGGGTTCCCGATCAGTTAATCACAGCGGATAGCCGTGCAGGCTGATTGTCGCTCAAGGACTGCAATCCTTCAAGCTGCATGTAACGGCGCTGTAATGACCACTCGTCGTTTTGCTCGAGCATCATGGCGCCTACTAGGCGGATGATGGCGCCATCGTTGGGAAAAATGCCGATGACGTTGGTCCTTCGTTTGACCTCGGCATTGAGCCGCTCAAGCGGATTGGTACTGTGGATCTGCGTCCGATGCGCTTTTGGGAACGTCATAAATGTCAGCACTTCATGTTCAGCATCGTCCATCATGGCAGCGAGCCTGGGGAACTTTGGCCGTAGCTGATCGGCGACGCTGCGCCATTGCACGCTGGCCGCCTCCGCAGTGTCCTGCACGAAGATGGTATTGATCATGGCGAGCACGGCTTGCCGCTGACCTTTACCGGCATGGGCCAGCGCGTTACGGATGAAATGGACCCGGCAGCGCTGCCAGCTCGTTTTGAGCACTTTGCTCGCTGCCGCTTTGAGGCCTTCATGCGCATCGGAGATCACCAGTTTCACCCCACGCAGACCACGGCGGGTCAGACCGCGCAGGAAGTCGGTCCAGAACGGCTCCGCTTCCGAAGGGCCGGTCGCTACTCCGAGAATTTCGCGCACGCCATCGGTATTGACTGCTACAGCGATTATCACGGCCACCGAGACCACACGGCCGGCCTGGCGTGATTTCACATAGGTGGCGTCGATCCAGAGATAAGGCCAATCGCCTTCGATCGGTCGATTCAAGAAGGTCTGCACGCGCTCATCGATCTCCTCGCATAGCCGTGATACCTGACTTTTCGAGACCCCGGTCATGCCCATGGCTTTGACCAGGTCATCGACCGAGCGGGTCGAGATTCCCTGAATATAGGCTTCCTGGATCACTGCCGTGAGAGCCTTCTCGGCCGTCCTGCGCGGCTCGAGAAATCCGGGGAAATAGCTGCCTGTACGGAGCTTTGGAATCTTTAAGTCGACTTTGCCGGCCCGGGTTTCGTAGCCGCGGTCCCGATAACCGTTGCGGCTGTTGATACGTTCGTCGCTGCGCTCGCCGTAAGCTGCCTGGCAAAGCGCCTCGACGTCCATTTCCATGAGTCGCTGCAGAGCGTGCTGCAGCGTCTGGCGGATGAAATCTGCATCTGCCCCCTTTTCGGCAAGCTCAGATAATGCGATAGTGGTGTCGGTCATTGTGGTTCCTCAAAGTGGTTTTGTTAAGGTCTTCGTAAACCCAACATTACCTCAAGAATCACAATGACCACCTTCTCGCGGCCTTCCTAAACGCCATCTCTGGCGAAGTCTTCATACACCACGTCGTGGGGCACCATCGTTGCCACAGACTGAGTGTCATCGGTCACTGGCTCCAGCCATCGGCCCAATTCTCGCCATTGATCGATTTTTTGGATTTTTCTCCCGGCAAGCGCAGTGCAGGTTTGCCGGTCGCTGCCGCCGCTCCCGGCCTCGAGTGAACCACCCCGGCTTTCGTGGAGGCCGGGTAGTGTGAGTCAGGCCGCGGTGGCTTGAGTGCTCAGTCGCTTGTAATAGTTTGCCTCAGCTTCTGCTGGCGGAATATAGCCGAGCGGCCCAAGCAGCGATGGTGGTTGAACCAGAATACCTATTCCAGCGTGGCCAGTTCGACGGCCTCACGCGTTTTCCAGGGCGCGCGGCGATGGATCAGTTCAGCCTTGTATAGCCCGTTGATCGTCTCGGCCAAGGCATTATTGTAGCTGTCGCCCTTGCTGCCCAGAGACGGTTCGATGCCGGCTTCTGCCAGGCGCTCGCTGTACTTCTGAGGCGAAGTAGGTCAGTCCAACACTAACCCACGCAGCGTCGGACATTTCATCGTAACGACATCTTGCGCAAGAGCCGTTCCGATACTGCGGCTGGCAGAACGGGAATGTCTGGCTCACAGAACCAGCCCTGCCTGAGCAATCGAGCCGGTGCCTGTTCACTCTGCGGATAGTGCTGGAATCCTGTCAGACAGAACCGCTCTTCCGACATCCAGGCAATGTCGCAGTCCAGCAATGCCAGATGAGTGGTGGTAGCGCGCCTGACCAAAGCTTGCGTGGTGTGCCGCCCGAGCTGCTCGTGCATCATGCTACTCACCCCAATGCTCGACGCGGTGAAATTAGGGCCGCTATTTAGAACGCGATGGCGCGACATTTCCACGCCCTCCTGATGACTCGTCCATACCTTGAACACGGCCTCCTTGCTTGGCACGTCGAACTGGCACAACCACGACTGCGATGCATGCATCGTTTTACGTTCCCAGGCTAAGCAATCCTCCCCGCTCAGCACGAACTTGTCCGTATTGAACCAGGCCAGTTTTGCCGAAACGAGCTCCGCGACCGCAACTCGGCTGCCCGGTGGAACCAGGCGAGCAACCTTTGTGGGCCGCCGCCGGCCCTGATCGGTCACCTCGACCACCACTAACTCCAGCGAATGCAGAGGATCGCCAATTTGCTCGGCGGCTGGCAACATCACGCCACTATCCCGCCGCCGCCATGCCCATACTTTCACTTCAACACCTCAAATTAACTGTATGTTCGTACAGTACCACAGGTCGCTCGAAGGGCTGCCGATTTCGCGGCAGCGGGTGATGATGCCCGTGGCACCCGCGCGCCGCTCCGCGGAGGCGCTAAACAGAACTTCATGCAAAGCGTTGCTGTCATCGGCAACGACGTCACTCAGACAAGATACGGCAAATATTTTGGGGCGTATCCGAAATGGCAATATCGTCGGGCAAGCCGTTTGGGCCGTGCATGCGCTAAGTTCACGCCATACTTGGATCGTTTAAAAGGCTGACGTTCGGGTTTCCAGGTCCGTACCAGCCGTCGCCACTCTATGCCCTCAAGCCGCACCGATAGCGCCTGCGTCAGCGCCACCGAATCGTTGCTAACCTGCGCCGGATGAAACGCCCGAGTTCAAGCTGCTTGGCCAGCAGGCACAAACCACTGCTGCCGGTCCACCACCGAAATTTGGTGATGTCCCCGCGACGTCCACGGAACATAAATATTTGTGCGGAGAACGAACCTTCCTCCAGCACTGTTGACACGTTGGCTGCCGCCCGTTGAAGCTGGAGGTCATGTCGGTGGTGCCGGCGTCTATCGGACACTGGTGCCGGCTGGCAAGCTGATCATTGCAGCACTCCATCAAGACCTTTGCCAGACTGCCGCGGTAGGTAGGCCTTTGATTCTTACCGGGACCCATCCACCTCAAGCGCGATCGTGGCGTTGGCATCGTCCCCGGCGCCTTGCCTGGAGCAGGCGCTGTCGGAGCCTGCACCACCGGTAACAAACCATCGCCGCGCATCCACGCAGGCAGGTCGAGGCGCTTTTGTTGATAGAGGCGGCGCCAGCTGAGCACCTAGTTGGCGTTGGCGCCGCGTTCGCGCGGGATGCGAGCAACGGTACCGGTCGGTTCGAACGACAGCACCAACAATGCGCGTTTGAATTCCAAGGAGTGCTGCAGTCAGTGCCCTGGCGCATTCCTGAAACTGATCGCTTCAGAATTTATGTCCATAGCCACAATTTGTGGGCGCAAATGCGTTGCAAAATTCGCTCATGAATGCTGGTGGTCAGGCAGGCCAGATAAGTTTTTCGCTCAGTTTCAGGTGAGTCAATTGTCATTGCACGACGGATTCGGGACTGGCTACCCCTTTGCGGGTAAGTTGCCACCCGTCGATGGACTGGATAATGCCTATCATAAAACGATACATACCATTTACCTCATTTGCCAACTTGGCCAAATCGGAAAACGGCGGCACCGCCCGTGCTCTCAAACCGTTGCAGAAACGGATGCAGATAGATTGAAGAAGGAATATCGATGCGGCGCGGAAGACTTCAATTTTTCTCCTTGTGGCTATGCACCCACTCGATCACCTCCTTCGCGCTGTAGAGCGGCTGCGCCCTGCCGGTCTTGGTCGGCAGGCGAATAGCTTTAGGGAATCCGGGAAGGCAGGCCATCCTCTCGCGAACTACTTGCGGATCGCGTTTCAGATAATTCGCGATCATCCCGATGTCCCACAGGTCAATGGATAGCGGTATTGTTGGCCTAACATATCCGCGAGCGCTTCGGCCAGACGCTCTACAAATTCAGTGTCATTCATGATCCTCACCCGTCCAAACATCGTGCACAGCCACGCTTGCAGCAAACATAGACATGGTGCGGCCTCTACTTGGCAGTCGATGTAAGCGAGATCAAACTTCACCACTGAGACCAAAAAAAATCGGTTCCGAATCGGCAGGAATTATAAGCAGGTAAGTGGCCCGGCCGATGGCTACTGAAGTTTCTTGGACAACTCTTCCGCAGTTTCGTTGTAGTAGGTCTGCAGTTCATTCAGATTCCGATGTCCAACAACGCGCGCCAGTTCCAGAACGGTGAGTTTTTTTGCGAGCCGAGTGATCGCCTCATGCCGGGTGTCGTGAAACTTCAGATCCTCGATCTGGCAGCGCGTCTTCGCCTTGCGGAACAAGGCGTCCAAGCTTGCCGAGCTAACGTCGAACAGCGCTGGGCCAGGTGGAAGTAATGCCAGCAGATCCAGTGCACGAATCGATAGAGGAACATCGCGCTTGGTGCCGTTCTTCGTGCGGGCCAGATGCGCCACGCTCCCCTTGATTTCGCTGCGCTTCAACCCACATATTTCGCCAGCGCGCATCGCGGTCTCGATCGCGAACAGGAACGCCACTGCAACCGCGCCACTCTTCGAGGCCACCGGCGCCTCGTCAAATCCCAGCGCGACGCAAATGCGCTCGATTTCATCTGCGCTGATACGCCGATCGCGCGGGGCAGAACCCTTCGGTCTACGTACGTCGGTGGTGGGACTTTTGACCATCCACCCCCACTCGCGCCGCGCGCTCGTGAAGACATGCGAGAGCAGATTAAGCTCCCGAATGACCGACGCGCCTTTTACCTTGTCCTCGAACCGCGCGGCAGCGGTTCCCCGAAGTCGAAGATCGCGCCACTGTCCGATAACATCCGAAGTGATATCGGCAAGAAGCATGTCGCCCAGGCGCTTGCCAGCCACCACGTGACCAGCGATGGCGGCGAGTCGGTGGCGTTCCATGCGATGCCCACGCTTGTGCACAGAGACCTCTTTCAGATACCGCTCGAATGCTTCATCGAGCGTCTTTCTTGCAGCTGGATGTTGGGTCGCGCCAGATCGGATTTCGCTCTCGCGTTCTACTGCCCATACCATCGCCTCCGCCTTGGTAGAGAACGTCTTCGTATCTCGAACGCCCTGCACTGCCACCGCTACACGCCACCGTTTTCCAGATTTGCTATAACTTGCCATGGCAACCTCCTTGTGTAAAACGTGTGTAAATTTTGTGTAAAGCGTAGCAGAAAACAGTGGTTTTTAAGGGTCATAAGTTGGCCATGGCGCACAGCAAAAAACGCCATAAACCCTTGTTTTTCAAGAGCTTATGGCGTTTTATGAGGTACCGCTGAAATGAGGGCTGGTGCTCCGAGCCGGAATCGAACCGGCACGCCTTGCGGCGGGAGATTTTAAGTCTCCAGTGTCTACCAATTTCACCATCGGAGCAGTGCAGCGCAATATTATGACACAAGCGCCGCGCTACTGCCATACCGACAACAGTCCTCAGCCGCGCCGTACCTCGCGCACCACCTCCGCTGCATCATGGACCAGCTCGCCGATGTCCTTGCCGCGCCGGCGCTCCAGCCACAGCACGACCGCACCCAGCCCCCACCAGGCGGGCAGGCCGGCCAACACCAGTACCGGGCACGCCACGGCCACCACGCCCAGGATGGATGGCGCGCCGTACAGCACCGCCAGCACCTTGGCCGAGTCGAACAGCGTGGGCCACCAGCTGTGCAAGGCAACCAGCAGCAATGGCCCCAGCAAGGCGGCAGTGCAGATCGAACAGGTCAGCCGAACCAGCGCTTCGCGGCGCGTGCGCGGCCACATGAACAGGAAAGTGAGCGCGGTGGCGGCCGCGCCAGCGGCAACTGGCAGCGCCATGATCTGAACCAACGCGCCGGCGCTGAACGGGATGATGTCGGGAACGGGCATGATGGCTCTTTCTTGAGGTTTGATGAAATGTCGCTGAAGACACATTGAATAATAGCACCGCTATTATATAAATCAATAGCAAAGCTCGTCAGATGTGCAACAACGTGCTAAACTTCCTTTCATGAAACCTGACACCACCTCCCTCGCCCCCTGGCAACTCGACGACGCGGCGCGGCTCAAGGCGCTGCTGGCTGCGCGCGAACCGAAGATCTCGCAGGCGGAGTTCGGCCTGCAGTTCGACATCGGCTCGCAAGGGATGGTGTGGCAGTACGTGGCGGGCCGGCGGCCGCTCAACATCAAGGCCGCTACCGCCTTTGCGCGCGGCCTGGCCGTGCCGGTCGATGCGTTCAGCCCCACTATTGCGGCGCAGATTGCCGAGGCTTCGCGCTCGGTGGCAGGCATCGACATGCCCGAGGCGCAGCCGGTAACCGGCGATGATGACATGGCGCCGCCATCGGTGCCGATCGAGCTGGTGTCTCTACACCTGCAAGCGGGCATCGACGGCATCGAGACCGTGCCGCTGTACGAAGAAAATGGCCAGCACCATGTGCCGCGCCAGTGGCTCGAAGAAAACGACCTGTCGCCGCGCGCACTGCTGGCCATCAAGATCAAGGGCGACAGCATGCAGCCGATGATGTATGAGGGTGATATCGTGGTAATTAACACGGCGGACAAGGCGCGCAAGGCCGGTGGCGTGTTTGCCATGAATTACAACGGCCAGGCCGTGATCAAGCGCCTGGTGTACCAGCGCCGCGAATGGTTCCTGGCGTCGGAAAATCCGGCGTTCCGCCCCGAGCCGTGCAAGGGCGCCGACTGCATTGTGATCGGCCGCATCGTGCGCTTCGATGCGCGCAACTTCAAGGACCGCCTGTAAGTGGAATTGACCGCTGCCGTTATCACCATCCGCCAGCTGACATTGGCGGTGGTCCTGGTGCCCGTGGAGCTGACTTATCCCGAGCCCGGCGAACGCATGATCGCCGATGCCCAGCGGGTGTTCCCCACCCTGCCCATCATGCTGGTATCGCCGCGCGAGGGCGGCTATTCGCGCACTTTCGCGCACTTCGATACGACCAACCTGGTCGGCGACATCGACACCGACCAGATCGCATGGCGCCGCTACGGCACCCGGCGCGCCACCTCCCGCCCCCTGCCGTTCTGAGCGGCCGGCGTACCGGCGGCCGGCGCACCGGCGGCCGGCGTACCGGCGGCCGGGCACCGGCCATCTTTAACTCATGTTTCAATGATGCTGGTGCCCGCCCCCATCGCGCTTGATATTCAAGGCATCGGCCGCCGGCTTGGGCCCAGGTACCTCCGGCACGCCCGGCGCACGCGGCGCCGGCGGAGTTTCGCCGGTCCACTCGTAGGCGACCGTGCCTTTCGGGTGCTGGTACCAGCCGGGGTCCTTGTAATCGTTGCGCGCCAGGCCTTCGCGCACTTTCATCGTCGTGAACATGCCGCCCATTTCCAGGCCGCCGAACGGGCCGTCCCCGCTCATCATCGGCAGGGTGTTTTCCGGCAGCGGCATGCGCATGTCGCCCATCGAGCCGCCCTTGTCGCCCATGACCATGTAGCCCGGCACCAGCTTGTTGATCTTCGCAGCCACCCCCTTGTGATCGACGCCGATCATGGTCGGCACGTCGTGGCCCATGGCGTTCATGGTGTGGTGCGACTTGTGGCAGTGGAAGGCCCAGTCGCCGGGCGCATCGGCCACGAATTCTATGGCGCGCATCTGGCCCACGGCGATGTCGGTCGTCACTTCGGGCCAGCGCGCCGATGGCTTGACCCAGCCGCCGTCGGTGCCGGTCACTTCGAACGTGTGGCCATGCAGGTGGATCGGGTGGTTGGTCATGGTGAGATTACCCACGCGTACCCGCACCCGGTCATCCTTGCGCACGACCATCGGGTCGATGCCGGGGAAGGCGCGGCTGTTGAAGGTCCACAAATTAAAGTCCGTCATGGTGTTGATCTTGGGCGTGTAGCTGCCCGGTTCGATGTCGTAAGCGCTGATCAGGAACACGAAGTCGCGATCCACCGCGTGCTGTTTCGGGTTCTTCGGATGGGTGATCCAGAAGCCCATCATCCCCATCGCCATTTGCGCCATCTCGTCCGCGTGCGGGTGGTACATGAAAGTGCCGGCATTGCGCGCCACGAATTCGTAGACGAAGGTTTTACCGGGCTTGATGCCCGGTTGCGTCAGGCCCGTCACGCCATCCATCCCGTTGGGCAGCAGCTGGCCGTGCCAGTGCACGCTGGTGTGCTCGGGCAGCTTATTGGTGACGAAGATCCGCACGCGGTCGCCCTCCACCACTTCGATGGTCGGGCCCGGACTCTGGCCGTTGTAGCCCCACAGGTTGGCGGTCATGCCGGGGGCGATTTCGCGCACCACCGGCTCGGCCACCAGGTGGAACTCCTTGACGCCGTCCTTCATGCGCCACGGCAGGGTCCAGCCGTTGAGCGTGACCACCGGGTTGTACGGGCGGCCGTTGGGAGGAGCCAGCGGCGGCGCGGTGGTCGACGACGATTGCACCGGCGCTTCGGGCAGCGAGGCCGCGCCGGCCTTGGTCACCATGCCGGCGCCAATCAGGGCGGCGCCGCTCAGGAACGATCTGCGGGTAGTCATGGTTGGTCTCCTTGCTTCGATTCTTGGTGGATGGTTTGCGCCGGCAGCCGGCCGCCGAGTGCGGCCTCCAGGTTGGCCTGGGCGGTCCAGAAGTCCTGCTGGGCGGCGATGTAGCCGCGCACCGCGCTGGCCTGTTCGCGGGCGTCGGCCAGCAGTTCGAACACGCTCATCAGCATGCCGTTGTAGCGCAGCAGGGTTTCGTCGGCCAGCTTTTTACGGGCCGGCAGCACCTGGTCGCGGTAGTGGCGCGCCAGGTCGTACGAGGCGCGGTAATCGGCATAGCTTTCGCGCGCTTCGCTGCGAGCGTTGATGGCCGTCTGCGCCAGCATGTTCGCGGCCTGCATATAAGTCGCTTCGGCCCTGGCCACCCGAGTGGAACCCCAGTCGAACAGCGGAATTTCCAGCGCAATCTCGTAGCCCCGGGTGTTGGTCGCACCTTCGCTGTTGGCCACCAGCCCCAAGTCGAGCACATTGATGAAGCGCGTGGTTTTGGTCAGACCCAGGGTGCTGGCGGTGTGCGCCACATCGAGTTTGGCGGCCTGGATGTCGAGCCGCTCGTTGACCGCCACCTGTTCGATGTCAGCCAGTTCGGATGGCACCGCGGGCAGGTCGGGCAAGTGGCCCGGCAGTTTATAAGCCGCTTGCACGCCAGCGAGTCCCATCAGGCGGGTGAGCTTTTCGCGCGCCATCACGGCGCCTTTGCGGGCCGCGTTGACGTCGGCGCTGGTCTGGGCGTGGTAGGCCTGTTCGCGCGCCACGTCCATGGCGCTCCAGTTGCCGGCGTCGCGCATGCGCTGCGCCAGTTCCGCGCTCGCCTGGGCCGATGCTTCCACCTGCTGGGCATAGTCGGCGCTTTGGCTTGCTGCCACCGCAGCCACCCAGGCGCGGCGCGTATCAAGCGCCACCCGCACCGCTTCATTCGCGACCAGCAGCTTGCTTTGCTCGTAGCGGCGCCCTTCGATGCGGCCGGCCATTGGCGCGGTGATGATGCCGAGCAGGTTGAAGGTCAACGTGCGTTCGATTTCCAGCGCGCCGCCACCGTGGCTGCGCTTGAAATCGAGTACCGGATTTTGCAGGCGTCCCGCCTGCACCAGGTCCGCCTCGGCGATGCCAAGCGACCAGTAGGTCGCTTGCAGGCCACGGTTGTTGAGCAGCGCGATGTGCACGGCGTCGTTGGCGGTCAGCGGTTGCGCCAGTTTCTGCTCGATCACGGCGGCCAGCGCGCGGCCATCGTCGTCATTCTGCGGCAGGCGGCCGGCCACGCTGGCCGGTGCGCCGGTGCGCTGTTCGCTGACGGCGGCGGCGGCCTTGAAGCCGCCATCGCCGGACAGCGACGCGCAGCCGGACAGCAGCAACGCCGCCGCCATGGCAATCGCGCCGCCAGGTTTATGCAGACAAATCATGTCTTACACCTCGATTTTATAAATAGTATGAATGGTATGCGCGCAGAGGTTCCGGGCAGGATCTGTCGCGGCAATATCAGGGATGGCGCAGGCCGTGGACGGACCTGTCGCGGGAAAGCGGCTTAAGCCTGAGGGGGACGTTCGGGGTGGGCCAGATCGACCGCAGGGAGGTAGCCGGCATAGAACGCGACCGCGCTCGAGACGGCCGGCAGCACCGGCACGGACAGCAGATCGGCCAGTACCGGGGCGCCAGCAACGCAGCAGGCGGAGCCGCCGCACTTGGCGCTGCCGTGGGTGTGGCCGGCGTGAGAAGACGCGTGATCGGAAGATTGCGCGGAAGATTGCGCGGCGTGTTCGGAGTGTGCCTGTTCCATCGCTGCCATCATGGCTGCGTGGTCATGGGGACCGGCCGGCATGACCATGTGGGCGTCCGCCGCCGCGGTAGCCGTAGCCGGGGAAGGCAGGCACGCCATCATCGCGGCCGCAGCGTAACCCTGGTAAGGGAGCGCCAGCAGCATGCAGTACACGATGAGGGAACGGAAGAAGACGGTCATACGGCCATGTTATCACAGGAGGCGTGCTTCCCGCATGGCCGCGCCGCTGTCGTCAGGCCAGGCGCACCAGCGGATTGGCGATGATGTTGTCGATCTGGCGGATGGCTTCTTCGCAGGCGGCGGTGATGGCGTCGTCTTCGGTATCGCGTACGAACTGCATGGTGGCGCCCTCGAATACTTCAACGCCGTCGGCGTTGGCGCGCTCGATGTCGCAGCTGGCCGTAAATTTATTGTCGCTAGTCGGCAGGACGGTGGGAACGATTTCCCAGCCCTTGTAGTGAATCTTGTCCATGTTTGTGTCCATGCTTGGCTCCTATTGATGGCTATGCAGACTATCATGAAGGCCGCGCCGCCTTGCGCACGGATGGCCTGGGAAACATCAAAAAACCTTCCAGGCCTTTCCTTGATATGAAATTTTATTATAATGCCCGCCATGAATCCACAGATCAAAGCGTTCTTCGACGCGGCCACCGGCACCGTCACCTATGTCGTCCACGCAGGCGATGGCACCGACTGCGCCATCATCGATTCGGTGCTCGACTACGATCCCAGGTCGGGCCGCACGTCCACCACCTCGGCCGATGCCGTGATCGCGTTCGTGCGCATGCAGCACCTCAACCCGGTCTGGCTGCTGGAAACCCATGCCCATGCCGATCACCTGTCGGCGGCGCCCTACCTGAAGCAGGAACTGGGCGGCCGCATCGCCATCGGCAGCCACATCGCCGAAGTGCAGCGGGCGTTCGCGCGGGTGTTCCCGCAAGCGCCGGGCGTGCGCCGCGAGTTCGACCACCTGATCGAACCGGACGAGGTATTGACCATCGGCGCGCTGGAAGTGCACGCGCTGCACGTGCCCGGCCATACGCCGGCCGACCTGGCGTACCGGATCGGCGACGCGGTATTCGTGGGTGACACCATGTTCATGCCGGACGTGGGTTCGGCGCGCTGCGACTTTCCCGGCGGCTGCGCTGCCACGCTGTACCGGTCGGTGCGACGCCTGCTGGCACTGCCGCCGGCAACGCGGCTTTTCATGTGCCACGACTACCCGCCTGCCGGGCGTAACGCAGCATGGGAAACCACGGTGGCCGAACAGCGCGCGCACAATATCCACATCCACGACGGTGTGACGGAAGAACAGTTCGTGGAAATGCGCACCAGGCGCGATGCGACGCTGGACATGCCGGTGCTGATCCTGCCGGCGATCCAGGTCAATATCAGCGCCGGGCAGTTGCCCGACGCCGAGGAGAACGGCGTGCGGTACCTGAAGATACCGCTCAATTGCTTCTGATTATTGCGGCACCACCGTGCGGCCGATGTTCTCGTCCATGTTGGCGAGGTACCAGGTCAGCGACGTCATCACCGCCACCTGGCGTTTCAGGTCCAGCGGATTGACCTTGTCGAGCGTGTCGGCCGCCGTGTGATGGTAGTTGAAGTAGTTGGTGAAGTCCACCAGCGGCTGGAACGACGGCACGCCGGCACGCTCGAGCGGCATGATGTCGGCGCCGCCGGCCACGTCGCGGCGATCAAATACGCCGGCGCCAATCTGGTCCAGCGATTTTTGCAGCGGCGCGAAATACTTCACCATCGACGGCCGCACGCTGCCCATGAAGCCGAACGGGCGGCCGGCGCCGTTGTCCGATTCGATGGCGGCGAAATGCTGCTCCACCTTCTCCTTGTTCACTTCAAAGTAACCCTTGCCGCCACGGGTGCCGTTTTCCTCGTTCATCCAGGCGATCACGCGGATGGTGCGGCGCGGTTGCAGCTTGAGTTTTTTCAGCGTATCGATTACGGCCATAGCCGCTGCCACGCCGGCGCCGTCGTCGTGCGCGCCGGTGGCCAGGTCCCACGAATCGAGGTGACCGGAGACGATCACCACTTCTTCCGGCTTTTCGGTGCCGGGGAAGTCGGCGATGACGTTGTAGCTGTCGGCGTCGGGCAGGTTTTGCGGCGTGAGCGTCAGGTGCATCTTGACCGCGCCGCGCTTGAGCAGGCGCGAAATCAGCATCGCATCTTCCGCCGTCACGGCGGCGGCCGGAATGCGCTTGCCGTCCACCAGGCCGGTGTTGCCGGTGTGGGTGAGGCGGAAGTCGGCGCCGCCCACCGAGCGCACCAGCGCACCCACCGCGCCCAGTTCCTGCGCCACGCGCGGGCCGTTGCCACGGTAGTTGGAGCCGCGTCCATAGGCCTTGCCGGCCTGGCCGCCCTTGGCCATTTCGTCGTCGAACGCCACGTCGAACAGCACGATGCTGCCCTTCACTTCCGCCTTGCGCGCATTGAGTTCGTCGAAATCGCGCACCACGATCACCGGCGCGGTCAGGCCGGCAGCCGGCGTGGCGCCCGAACCGCCCAATGCCGACAGCACGACCTTTTGCGTGATGCCCGACGGCCGGCCGGCGTAATCGACCAGCTGCGCCTTTTCCTCGCCGCGCACCCAGTGCGGCACCTTGACCGGCTGCAGCGAGACCTTGGCGCCGATCTTGCGCATGGCGTCGGCCACCTGCTCCACGGCGGCAGCGGCGCCGGCGGAACCGGACAGGCGCGGGCCGATCAAATCGGTCATGTCGGCCAGGCGCTCGTAGGCCCAGTCCTCCTTCATCGCGCTGTCACGGATTTGCGCCAGGGTGGCGGGATCGTTGGCCGACGCCGCCCATGCGGTGGCGGAAGCGAAGGCCGAAGCAATCAACAGGCTGCTGGCGAGGATGGTCAGTTTCGATGCGGAGACGGATTTCATGCGGGCCCTGTAAAAAGTGAATGGATTGCAAGTTAATATTCAACGATAACCGATCGTGTCGCGCTTGTCATCCACATTGATTTGTCAAGGGCGCTGGAATAAGATGATCGTCCACAGCAAGAAGGAAAACCGTTATGCTCAAGGGTCAGATTTGCATCGTGCGCCACGTGATCGGCACCGACCTCAATACCTTCATCGCCCTGGTCAACGACCTGCCATCGCGCGGCGACCATTTTTCCACCCATTTCAAGTCGCCCGAAACCCTGCGCCGCGAATTCTTGCAGCACGGCTTTGTCACCGACGACAGCGAGTTGTTCGTGATCGAGGACAGCCTGCACCACGTGATCGGCGTGATCACCCACTTCAAGAGCCGCACACCCACCACGCGTGAAATCGGCTACCGCCTGTTCGAGCCGAAGCTGGCCGGGCGCGGCTACATGACGGAAGCGTGCCAGTTGCTGGTCGATTACCTGTTCAATGTCCACCAGTACCAACGGCTCGAACTGCTGACGGCGCCCGAGAACAAGGCCTCGGTGCGGGTGGCGCAGAAATGCGGCTTCACCGCCGAAGGGCTGCTGCGCCAGAGCTTTTTCATCAATGGCCGCTTCCAGGACGTGGGCATTTTCAGCCTGCTGCGCCCCGAGTGGGCAGAACGTCGCTTGTAAGCGCGTTTGTAAGCCCGCTTGTAAGCTAATTGTTACAACCCGTCTTGATTGTAAGCAGGTGTTTAACTGATTGCGTGATTTTCTTGACGCTTTATAGTGACATTACCGGCAGACGTATCATTCCGATCCGCGCCGCAGCAAGGGGATTACCATGTTGATCAAAAAATTGATGGGCACCGCGTTACTGGCCGCAGCCGCAGTATCGTCGGCGGCTTACGCAGGCGACCGTGAGTTCAACACGGTGGCCGGTGCTGTGGTCGGCGCCGCGATAGGCAACAGCGCCGGCGGCCGTGACGGCGCCATCGTCGGCGGCCTGGTGGGCGCGGCGGTCGGCAACGGCCTGAGTTCCCGCGACCGCTATCGTCGCGACGACCGCTACGTCGAAACCCGCGTTTACTCGCAGCCGGCACCGGTGTACTACGAACCGCCGCGCACCTATTACGCGCCGCCACCACGGTACTACTCGCCGCCACCACGCGTGGTCTATGTAGAACCGCCACGCCCGGTCTATCGCGAATACCGCGAAGTGCGCCGCGATTATTACTATGACCGTGGTGGCCGCGATTACCGTCATGATCGCCACGATCGCTACGACGGATATCGCCGTTAAGCCGCATCAGCTTTGAGTCTCCACGCCCCCGCCGCCATCGCCGGGGGCTTTTTTTCGTCGCCCCCCGCTAATCGACACCAACGGGGGGATCATGACGACAGCAGACGCAATCATCGCGATGGAACGGGGCCATTACCGGCTGCGTGAGCAGATCGGCGGCTCGGCCTACGGCCACGTATGGCGCGCCAGCGGCCCGCGTGGCGCCGGCGACGTGGCGGTCAAATTGATCAACCAGCAGCAGATGGACCGCGCCCAGCCCGCGCAGCGCGACCGCTGGACCGGCAGCGCCGCCAACGAAATCGCCTTCCTGCAGTCGCTGGCGCCCTGGGATGGCCGCCACATTGTGCGCCTGCTCGACAGTGGC
Source organism: Duganella zoogloeoides (assembly GCF_034479515.1). Taxonomy (NCBI): domain Bacteria; kingdom Pseudomonadati; phylum Pseudomonadota; class Betaproteobacteria; order Burkholderiales; family Oxalobacteraceae; genus Duganella; species Duganella zoogloeoides. Next base: position 2,158,916 of record NZ_CP140152.1, on the reverse strand, counting down.
TGGCACCAGGGCTTGCCGGTGCTGGCGCTCGAACTGATGTCCACCGACCTGGGCAAGCACATGACGGCGCTGCGCGACGCCGCCGATCAGCTAACGATCACGCGCGCGCTGGAATGGCTGGCGCAGATCAACCAGGCGCTGGCCAAGGTCCACCAGTACGGCTGGCGCTACCTCGACCTCAAACCGGCCAACGTGCTGGTGGACCGCCAGCGCAACACGGTAAAGCTGGCCGACTTCGGCACCAACCGCCTGCTGGGCGAAGCGCGCCAGCATTCGTACGCCGGCACCGCCAACTGGCAAGCGCCGGAACAGTTTTTCCCCATTGATGGCGCTTACACCAGCAGCGCCCGCAGCGACTATTTTTCGCTGGGCGCCATGTTCTATTTTCTGATCACGGGCGGCCAGGCGCTGCGCTTTTGCAGCGATTGCGGCCACGCTTACCGCGCCCACCACACGGCCGGTGCCGACGTGCTGCGGCGCACCCATGGCGGCGCCATCCCCGCCACGCTGCACGCCGACGAAGAAGCACGTTTCGCATCGCTGCTGCCACTTGCCGCGCGCGACCCGGCCGTGGCGCTGCTGCGCGCGCTGCTGCATGGCGATCCGGCCCAGCGCCCCCGCCATGCCTTGCAGATCAGCCGCATGCTGGATGCTGTCGCGCAGGCGTGCGGATTGACGGCGGTGGCGGCGTGATGGGGCGGACATTGCGGTCTGCTCCCTCGGCTGGGCTGCCACGGCGCGCGACCTGGCGGTCGGCGCTGACCTCCATGCTGTTGCAGGCCCGTCTGTCTCACCCGTCGCGAGCACGTCTGCCTTCGCCACCACTGACTACAACCATCGGCGCCCGGCTGCGCCACCTGACTGTCCGGCACTTTGGCATGGCGCTCACCCTGGCTCTGCTGGCCGGCCTGTGCGCGTTGCAGGTGCTGGCCCTGCTGCGCGCGCCGGCGGCCTGGATGCCAGCGGCGATCCACGTCACGCCCCTTGCCGGCGAAACGGTGGTGCTGGGCCAAACGGAACTGGCCGCGCCGCACGCCGACCGCCAGCACCTGGCGTTGCGCCTGGATCCGCGCGACGGCTGGATGCTGCGCAACCTCTCCGCAGCACGCCAGGTCGTGGTGCTGCGCGGCGGCGAAGAGCAGCGCCTGGGCAGCAGCACGCTGGCGCCCGGCGCCGGGTTCCAGGTCGATGGCGCGCGCTTCCAGGTGTCCGCCGCCGACACCGGCAGTGTGGAATTCACCCGCAACGGCAATCAATGGCGCTACGACGGCGCCACCCTGTACCGCGACGGTCGCGCCCTTCCCGATTGTCCGGATGCGCGTTTCTCCACGCGCGCGCTGGCGTTATGGAACCGCCTGGCACCTGGCGTGCTGACCATCGCCCGGCCGCTCGCCTTTGGCGGCAACCTGTATTGCGGCAACCGGCTCGGCGTGGAGCGGGTGGCGCCCGGCGCGGCACTGCTGGCGCGCAGCCATGGCCGCTTGCAGCTGACGCCGGGCAGCACCGATGGCGAACGCGCGGCCGTGCTGGTCGGTGGCCTGGACCTGCGCCGGCAGGAAGTGCCACTGACCGGCGCCACCGCGCTGATCGCCGGCCACACGCGCTTTCAGGTCGATGCAGGTACGGGCGGTGCGCGCACCCTGACGCTGGTACCGGGCCGCCAGGTCGGCCTGCAAGCCGCCCCGGATTTAAAACTGCCCGTCGCCGTGACATGGGACTGGCAACCGCGCCAGCTATGGCGCGGTGATCTCGGCGCCAAGGCGTGGCTGGTGGTCGCGGCGGCCCTCGCCGGCATCGCTGGCACCACCGTGGTGTCGCGCACCGGCGGCGCCGTGGCGGCATCGGCGCTGCTGCTGGTGGCCGGTGCGGGAACGCTGCTGGCCCAGCGCGCCGGCTTGTCTCCCGGCGCAGCACTGCCGCTGCTGCTGGGCGCCTGGGCGCTGGGCTTGTGGCTGGTACTCCCCGGCCGTCTCACCCTGCTCACGGCAGCTGCCGTGGTGCTGCTGGCGGCCGGCCTGCTGGTGCAGCTGGAAATGGGGCTGGGCGCCCCGCAAACCACGTGGCTGCGCTATTACCAGAAAAGCGCGGCGCTGCTGGCGATCGGCTGCGGCGCCGGCGGCCTGCTGCGCCTGTGGTTCCGCCACGCTGCCTTGCACGGCCGGCGCCTCGACCAGCGGGCCATCGAATGGCTGCTGGCCGGCTTTGCCCTGGTGGCGCTGGCCGGCCTGGCCGCGCAGGTGCTATGGGGAGACGAAGGCGGCGTGTCCGACTTGCAGCCGGTGGAACTGGCCAAGCTGGCGCTGTCCGCGCTCACTGCGCACTGCCTGGCGCTGCGCTTCGGCTGGCACAGCGACGCGCCGCATCCGGCCGACCACGGCGCGCGCTGGCTGCGGCTGATTGCCCCGGCGCTGCTGTTCCTGGCGCTGCTCGGACTGGCGCTGGTGCAGGTGGACGACTTTTCGCCGCTGATCCTGCTGCTGGTGTGGTGCGTGGCCATGACCTTCTCTTATGCCCTGCTGGCGCGCCAGCGCCTGCTGGCAGCCGCGCTGCTGCTGGCTGCGCTGCTGGCGGTGACCGTCATCGCCTGGCTACGACTGGCCGGCAGCGAGGACCTGGTGCGCTGGGGCTTTTATGCCGACCGCTTCCTGGTATGGCTCGACCCGGCCGGCCATCCGCACACCGGCCAGCAATTGCTGCTGGGCGCGCGCGCCATCAGCGAGGGCGGCTGGCTCGGTGCGGACTGGTGGTTCGGCTTGCGCGGCCTGGGTCAGAATGCGGGCGACGTGATGCGCATCCCGGCGGTGCAGGATGACTTTGCCGCCTCGTTCCTGATCAACCGCCACGGCCTGGCCGGCGCGCTGCTGCTGTGGTGCGCGCAGGCGGCGTTCCTGGGAGGGATGGCGCTGGCGGCACGCGCGGCGTGGCGCAGCGGCGCCGCCGCCCGCAATTTCCGCCAGGCGTGGGCCGCGCGTTTTCGCTACTTTGCGCTGTGCGGCGGCGGGGCTTTCGTGCTCGGCCACTTCCTGCTGTCGTGGGGCACCAACCTGGCGATCTTCCCCATCATGGGCCAGCCCATGAGCTTCCTGTCGGCCGGCGGCAGCCATTTGCTATTTTTCCTCTGCCCCCTGCTAGCGTTCGATGCCGCCGGCGCACCAATTTTAGAAGGAGAATGACCATGCCGATCTACGTCCAACACGAAGTCCTGGGCCGCATCCCCGACGTCTTCAATGCCGAAGCGATCTGGCAGGCGCCGGGCCTGGCGCTGTTCTCGCGCCGCCCGCTGCTGCGCGACCTGCTCGAACGCAGCCCTCGCGAACATCGCGGCCGCGCCCCTACCCGCTGCTTTTCGCACGTGACGCTGGTGCTGCCGCAGGAAGATGTCGACGACGACTACCACCTCACGCGCGGCGCCCGCGCCCGCGACCTGGCGCAGACGCTCGCCACGCTGCACCAGAAGGATTTCGGCGATTTGCTGGGCGGCGACCAGGTGCGCTACGACGTGGTGGGCGCCGAATCGCTGGCACCGGGTGAAATCGAAGTGCGCTTCGGCCATGCCGTGTACCTGCCCGCGCCTGGCGAAAAAGTGCTGTACGACGTCAGCGTGTCGCGCGACAGCGCGATCTGGCACCCGGTGTGCCCGATCTACCCGCACCAGCGGCTGGCCCTGATCGGCGGACAGGCGGGCCAGGGCGCCGCCGACTGGCCGTTCGGCCCGGACGGCGCCATTCTGGTCATCAACGACGGTCCCGATTCGGTGCCGGTGGTGGACATGCGTCCGCGCGGCGATTTCGACTGCCGCTACGATCCGCGCAGCGGCTACTACACCATCAAATCGCTGCGCGAGATCGACGGCGGCGGCCCGCGCCTGCTGCTGAAAATCGTCCGTAACGGCGAGCTGGCCGCAGCCAGGCCGGCCATGCCCGCAGCTATGCCCAGCTCCCTGCCGGCCCCTGACGCCGAACCGCTGCCATTGCCGGTGCCAGCGCCCATGTCCGTACAAATGCAGGCGCCAGTACCGGCATCGGTACCCATGTCCATGCAGGCGCATTCACCAATGCCGGCGCCAGCTGGCACGCCGGCACATGCAGCACCGGGCAGGACTGCGCGGCCAGCCGTCTGGCAAAGCCGCGCCGACGGCTTGCCGCTCGACCCCACCTCGATCCCGGTCAGCCACCGGCCAACGGCGCCGGCCACACTGCCGGGAGAGAGCGACGCCACCTATGCGCCGCTGGCGCAGCAACGGGTGCAACTGGTGGCGCTTGCCCTGCCGCGCCTGAGCCGCTACCGCGACACTGGCGCCGAGGCGCTGGAGCTGCCATTCGACCGGTCGCTGATGCTGAACGCCGGCGCGCACAGCGACACCGCCATCAGCTTCGTCATCGACGCCGCCGACCACCTGTACGCCGCAACAAAAGAGGGCCGGCAGCGCATCACCGCGCCTGCCACCTTCGCCCCGGTCGATGCGCGCACCATGCGCCTGCTGCCCGCCGCGCCGGCCATGGCCGACCGTTACCACGCGCTGCTTTGCCTGGCGCAGCCGGTGGGCGCGGCGGTGGCCAGCGGCGCGCGCTTCACGTTCGGTCGCAGTGCGGCGATGCTGGCGGCACTGCGCGTGCTCGATTCGCCGCGTTTCATCCGCCGCGCCGACGGTGCGCCGGGCGCCGCCAGCGCCGACCGCATCGGCCTGTCGCGCAACGCCTTCAGTTTCGAAGCCACGGACCACGGCTACCGGATCGGCCGCCTGTCGGCCAGCCAGGCGCTTTATCACCTGGACGAACGGATGGCGTTCGTGGCGATGATCGACGCCGCCGGTCCGGACAGTCTCTACCTGCTGCCCCACGGCCACCACCTGGTGGCCGGCCACTACGTGCTGCGCTTCGACGCCTGAGGGGAGCTACCATGCATACCGCCACGCTGTACACGGCCGGGGCCTTTGCGGCCGGCCTGGCGCTCACCTGGAGCCTGTGCGCGTGGCTGACGCCGCACAGCTGGTGGCGCCGGCCGAATTTGCGCGCACTGGGCCTGTCCGCTGCCGGCGCGTGGGGCTTCGGCAGCCTGATTTTGGCGGCGGCGCCTGTGGTGGCGTTGCCCGTGATGGCGTTGCCTGCGATGCCGTTGTCCGAGCTGGCTTTGCCAATGGCTGGGTTACCAGTAGCGGCGGCGCCGGTGCCAGTGTCGCCGGTGGCCGCAGCCTCAACGGTGCGGCAGCGTTCGGCGTCCACCGCCCCCACGTCGGGGATGGCGGCTGGCCCGAGCAGCGCCCGGCGCGGCGCCGAAACTGGCGTCAGGGAGCCAGGCAGACCATTCCAGGTGCACCGCGACCTCAACCTGCGCGCCAGCGCCGGCGTCGATGCGCCGCGCCTGCTCACCGTGCCGGCCGGCGCCACCGTGCTCGCCACCGGCCAGCGCCACGGCGACTGGTGGCAGGTCACGGCCAGCGTCAACGGTCAGCAAAGCACGGGCTGGGCTAGCAGCCTGTGGCTGCGCCGCAGCGATGAAGCGGCGCGCCCGGAATGATGGCCGAAGACGTGGCCCGATGCGCCGGCGCACATTCCGGCGGTCACGCCGGAAGCGGGGCCGGAACCGGGACCTGTACCGCCGCCGGGACCGCGCCGGGATTTTCAGCTAAGCTGTGGTCTTTCGCATCCCGCGCCCCGGCGCCCGCCACGATGACCCGCATCACCGACCCGCTGGACTTCGGCCCCGGCCTCGATATCGCCGCGCGCAGCTGCGCCAGCATCTGCGCGTCGCAGGCGCCGGAGAACCAGGACAACCTGCTGCTGATCGACGCCACCGGCCGCGCCACTTTTCTGCGCGACCAGGCGCCGCACAGCGTGATGGTGGCTGGCTGGCCGCTCGGCCACGTGCGGGTGGCGGTCATGGACGGCATGGGCGGCCATGGTCATGGCCGCCAGGCCGCCGAGGCGGTGGCCGAGGGGCTGCTGCGCGTGCCGGCCTGCAGCACCCAGGCGCAGCTCGACCAGCGCCTTGACGCCCTGCACAGCGGGCTGCAACAGCGCTTTCGCCATCCCGGCGACAGCCTGCGCCGGCCCGGCACCACGCTCACGCTGCTGGAAATCGCACCCGGCGGCGCGCCCCTGCTGTTCCACGCCGGCGACTCGCGCCTGTACGAAATCTCGGCCCTGGCCGCGCGCCCGCTGACGGTGGACCACGTACCGGCCACCTGCTTCGCCATGCATGGTTTGCTGGGCGAGCAGGAATGGTGGCAGCAGGTGCATGGCGAACACCGGCCACAAATCTCTCAGGCCTACATTCTCGGCAACGCCTTCGGCAATCCGCAGGTGCTGGAGGACCCGCTAATGGCGCTCGACGCGCAGCGCCTGCCACCGTACCTGCGCGACCTGGGCGACCGCCGGCAGCTGGACGTGCGCGAGGATGCGCTGTACCTGCTGGCCACCGACGGTTTCTGGTCGTGCGGCCGGCCGCTCGAATGGACGGCGCGCTGGCCAGCGCTGATGGCGCGCTCAAGCCAGACGTCCGGCGCCGCGCTCGACGCGCTGTTTGGCGAGTACGCCGACCATCCCCCGCGCGATCTGCACATCGACAACGTCACCGCCATCGTGCTGCGCTTCCACGCGCCGGCCGTGCGCCCGCGCGAAAACATTGACGAAACGGCACTGCCGGTTGCATCAATCGGCGTGCATTCGTGACAACTGAACATGGTGCGGGCGCGTGATCTGTTGTAGCGCGTCCGCAGCGGACAGCAGTCTGCAAAAATATGCGGATCAGATGCACCTTTGCATGGCAATGCGCGGCGAAACCGCATAAACTGGCGGGTATCCCATCGGTTGATTTGTCATGAAAAAATGCAGTAATGCCCAGCACCCGCACTGCACTCATTGGGTCATGCCAGGAAATCAAGCTTGCGAAGGCGGCCACGCCCAAGCCGATTCCTCCAGCTACGCCCTGCTGAGCGCCATGCGCACAACGCGTTCCGGCTTGCCCGTAACGACGCTGGGTGACGTCCATGGGGTTTCTGCCGCTCCCGCTTCCACTTCGCCAGCCGGCTACGCCCGACCGCTGCAACGCGCCCAGGCCGAACGCCCGCAACTGCACATCAGCGGCTTCGATCCGCGCGCGGCCGGTGGCCGCCAAACCCTGAAAATGGAACTGCGCGGCATGCCCGAGGCCAGCGCGCCGCAACTGGCCTTGCAGCTGCAATCCGAATTGATCCCCCACGGCGCCGCGCGCCAGCAGTTCGTGCGTGCCGTCGGCGGCGACTGGCGTCCCGTGTTCGTCGAGTTTTCGTCGCGCGACAAGGAGCATGGCCAGTACCAGATCAGCATCGAAGTACTGAGCCAGCACGCTGGTCAGGCGCCGCGCAAATGGGTGTGCACCTTCGTGATCCTGGTGCCGCGCCTGGACGCCACGCTCACCGAAATCCACCGCATCTTCCTCAGCACCCACAAGAACGTGCGCGTAATGGCCGACGACGCGTCAATCGCGCGCGTGAGCGCCAGCGGCGGCGACAGCCTCGATATCGACGTCACTGCCCGCAATGCCGGCATCGCCCACCTCGACCTGAACGCCCCGGCCGGCAAGGTGGACCTGGGCTTTTCCACCATCGCCTGGGACGAGGACCTGATCGAGATCGACATGCCGGCGGCCGGCGCGGTGCATCCGCACGCCAGCTGCGCGGCCTCGCTGGTCAATGCCGCACCCGAGGCAGGCGCCCAGCGCCAGATCCGTTTGTTCGCGGTCGAGGAATGCGTATTCGGCCGGTTCGAGCTGGTCGATCCAGAAGCGCATGCGCTGCTCACGCATTATTCGGCCGACGGCCAGGACACCAACGGCCTCACGCGCCGCCTGTCCGGCCGCCACGCAGTGATCCGCCGCGCGGGCGCCGGTTTTGAAATCGAAGACGTGTCGCGCTACGGCATCCTGCTCGATGGCGTATGGCCCGGCAAGCACAAGCCCACCGCGCTGCGGCTGGGCATGCGCATCGAGCTGACCGCCAGCATCAAGGGCGTGGCGGTATTGCAGGTCACCGCCATCATGCCGCACGGCGTGATCCTGCACCGTATCGACCACGGCGCCAGCGCCGAGTGCTACTATGTGCTGGCGCCCGACACCCATCCCGGCTTCCCGGTCAAGACCTTTGTCGCTGCGCCCCATGCAGCGGCGCTGCCCTTGCTGTTCCATGGCGCTGGCGGTTTCTGGCACCTTGACCAGCTGACCGGCAAGGAAACCGCGCTGGCGCCCACGGTGTCGCTGGAAAAACTGAGCCGCGTGCCGCGCCACAGCCGATTTGCCAGCGATGCGTATCCCGAACACTGGATCATCCGCACCGCCGGCGGCGATGTCAGCGACGGCTACCGCAACGGCTCAAACCGCGCCTACGACGCCCACACCGCCTAAAGCGAAAAAAAACTCCAGAGCAAGGCGCAGCCACGAAGACAGTACGGTAGTACGGCGAGTGGCTGCAACGCAGCTATGGAGGTTTTTTCGGCGCTCTAGAGGTAACTTGGTGCTGGCTTCTTGACCGGCAGCGGAATGAATTCCGTCTCGCCCGGCACCTTGGGAAAGCGCTGCGCTTCCCAGTCTTCCCCCGCCTGCACGATGCGCTCCTTGCTTGACGAAACGAAGTTCCACGACATGAAGCGGTGGCCGTCCAGCGGTTCGCCGCCGATCACCACGAAGTGGGCTTCGCCATCGTCCGTGGCTTTTACCCGCTGCTGCTCGGCGGTGGCCAGCAGCGCCATGTTGTGCAGTGCGAGCGGAGCGCCGTCGATTTCCACCGCGCCGCTAATCGGGTAGATCGCCGCTTCTTCCGGCAAGCCGTTCAGCGCCAGCACGTGGCCGGCCTTGAGGACGATGTCGAGGTACAGCGTGCGGCTATAGGTCCTGACCGGCGAAGTCTGGCCGAACGCGCTACCCACCAGTACCCGGATCACGGCGCCGTCGATGGCCAATTGCGGAATATCGGCGGCGGGCGTGTGGCAAAAGCCCGGTTCGTCCTCTTCGTGCGCCACCGGCAGCGCGGCCCACAGTTGCAGGCCGTGCGTACGGTGCGGGATGTCGATCAGGTCTTGCGGCGTGCGCTCGGAGTGGACGATGCCGCGCCCGGCGGTCATCCAGTTGACGGCGCCCGGCTCGATGCGCTGGAACGTGCCGAGGCTGTCGCGGTGGTCCATCGCGCCTTCAAACAGGTACGTGACGGTGGACAGGCCGATGTGCGGATGCGGACGTACGTCGTGGTCGGCGTGGGCCGGCGCCTCTACCGGACCGAAATGGTCGAAGAAGATGAACGGCCCCACCGCCTGCTTGATGGCGGACGGCAGGTAGCGGCGCACCACGAAGCCGCCGCCCAGGTCCTTCTCGTGGCCCTTGAGCAGATTGGCGATGGTCATGACTGGTCTCCCTGGTGGTAGTGTGCGATATTGGTCGGAGCCGACAATGTACACCTTTCGGCTCGCGGTTGCCTCTCCTGAACGAGGCGCTAATAGGGCAAAGTCACACCACCTTGCGCACGAATTCCGTTTTCAGGCTCATGGCGCCGAAGCCGTCGATCTTGCAATCGATATCGTGGTCGCTATCGACCAGGCGGATGTTCTTGACCTTGGTGCCTACCTTGACGGTGCCGCCACCGCCCTTGAGCTTGAGGTCCTTGATGACGGTGACGGTGTCGCCATCGGCCAGTACATTGCCCACCGAGTCGCGGTACACGCGCGGACCATCTTCAGCAGCAGCGGCGCCAGCGGTGGCGCTCCACTCGTGCGCGCACTCCGGGCACACCAGCTGCGCGCCGTCTTCGTACGTGTATTCGGAGTTACATTTGGGGCATGGTGGCAGAGAGCTCATGGGTGTGATCCTGATGTTGGTATAAGAGAGGCGGCAGTATACACCCCGCCCCCTGCCATTCCAACTATACCAACTACACCAGCTTGCGGGCCACCCGGAAGCCGACTATGTCGTTGGCCAGCAGGGCCGAATAGCCGTTGCGCACCGCCGCGCGCAGGTAGCGCGGGTTGTACAGCCACGAGCCGCCGCGCAGGATGCGGCGAGCCTGGTCGCCACCGGCTTCCCACGCGCTGCCGTCGGCCGGGGCGCCGTCGTAGGTGTCATGCACCACGTCCTGGGTCCACTCCCACACGTTGCCGTGCATGTCGAACAGGCCCCAGGGATTGGGCTGGAATGCATCCACCCTGCTGGTCCCCTGGCGGAATTCGCCGCGCGGCCCGCCGTTGTAGACGTAATTGCCATCGTAGTTGGCCTGGTCGGTGCCGATGGTGTCGCCGAAGCTGAACGCCGTTTTGGTGCCGGCACGGCACGCGTATTCCCATTCAGCCTCGCTGGGCAGGCGGTACGTCTGGCCGGTTTTTTCCGACAGCCAGCGCAGATAGCGCTGCACGTCGTGCCAGCTCACGCCCACCACAGGGTGCTCGTCGTCCTGGGCAAAGCCGGGTGCGCGCCAATCGACGTCCGACTGCGACTCCCATTCAGTGGCGCGCACGAACTGGCGCCACTGGCCCACCGTGACCGGGTACCGGCCCATCGCGAACGAATATTCGATGCCCACCCAGTGCTGCGGCCCTTCGCGCTGCAACCATTTTTTCTCGGCGCCGGCCTTCACTGCCGCCGCCTGCTCCACGTCGTGCGATCCCATCTGGAAGCGGCCGGTGGGAATCAGCACCAGGTCGGGACCGGCGCCGGCGCCGTCTATAAAACGATCGCGCAGCACGCCGCTGGCGTCGGCCACCGGGCTGGCCGGGCTGGGGATCAGGGCCGCCAGTTCGGCCGCGTGGCGCTCGGCCTGCTGCTTGCGGTGGCGATCCTGCTCGGCGCGATAAGCCGCTTCCGCCTTCAGTTGCGCGGCCTTGCGCTGCTTTTCTTCCTGCTCTTCGCGCGCCTGTTTGGCGTCAGCGTCGCGCCGCGCGGCCAGCTGTTCGCGCAGCACCTGCTTGCGGGCCAGCGCCGCCGCTTCCGCCTCGGCGCGCTGCTTCGCTTCCAGCGCGCGGCGCTGCTGGTCGAGCCGCACTTTTTCGAGGGCGGCAGCCTTGGCCTGCGCCTCGCGCCGCGCCGCCAGTTCGGCGGCTTTTGCCACGCGCTCGCGTTCGGCCGCGCGGGCCTGCTCGGCCTGGGCTGCTGCCTGCGCGGCGGCGTCCTGCTGGCGTTGCGCCGCCTGTTCGCGTTCGCGTTGCAGTTGCTGCTGTTGTTCCTGCTGTTCGCGCTGGCGCTGCCGTTGCTCTTCCCGTTGTCGCTCTTCGAGTTCCTTCTCGCGCTGCGCCGCCTGTTCGGCTTCGGACGGGCCGGCTGCGCCACGCAGGCCGGCCAGCAACTCGTTGACGGACGCCGGACGACGCTCGGCCACGATCGCAAACCCCTGTTGCAGCACCTGCCACTGGCGCTCGTTCAAACCTTGCGGCGCCGACGGCTGGAAGTCGGCCGGTCGCAGGTCGTCGAACGGCACCCGGCCCTCGAGCAACTGGTAAATCATCACCGCCACCGCATAGACATCGAGCCGGGGCGACGGCTGCCGCTGGTGCACCCCGGCTTCCGGCGCACGGTAACCCACCGTGCCGGCGTTGGGCGTTTGCAGTCCGAGGCTGCTGCCGGCGTTGCGCGCGCGCGAAGCGATGCCGAAATCGAGCAGCTTGACCTCTCCCTTCTGGGTAAGGAACACGTTGCCCGGCTTGAGGTCGCGGTGTACCAGCTTGTGCTTGTCCCAGGCGTAGGCCAGCGCATCGCCGACCGGCGACAGCAGCCGGCACACGGCGTCCAGATCGAGCGAACCTTGCTGCGCCAGGTAGGCATCGAGGTCCTGGCCTTCCAGGTATTCCATGATGATGAAGTAGCTGGACGTGGCCGGGTCTTGCGCCCACTCGTACACGCGCACGATATTTTCGTGCGCCAGCCGGCGCGCCTGGGTGGCTTCCTCGATCAGCAGCTTGGCGTGGGTGGCGCTTTGCGTAAGTTGCGGCGGCAGGATTTTGAGGGCCACGGTTTCGCTGTGGCCCAGCTCCGCGTGGGTGGCCAGGTCGGTGGCCTGCCACACCTGCCCCATGCCGCCCATGCCGATCAGCCGTTCGAGCCGGTAGCGGCGGTGCTGCGGGCCGATTTCCTGGCCTGTCATCAGGCCGAGCTCCGTACCCTGGCGCGGCGCGTGAGTGGGTGTGGCCGGCGCGGCGGCGCCTCCCGGGGGCGCGTACTCCGCATCCAGGATGGCGTTCTTGCGACGGTCGAACTCCTGCAGGCTCAATAAACCGTCTTCGTGCAGGGCCCGCAGTTCGCGGATCTTGTCTCTTGCTGTTTGCATCATCAGAGTGTAACCAACCCTACGCCAGCCCAGCGCCGCATTGCGGGCAGAACCGGTCTTCCGGATGGCCGGCGCGCTGGGCGTGGCCGTTCGGGCAGCGCCGTGCCGGCGGCAGGCCCGCTTCGGCCCAGGCGCCATGGGCATTGCCCGTGATGCCGCCGGCCACGCCGATGCCCAGCTGGCTCTGGGTGGTCAGCGCACTGGCGCTGGCCGCGTTCTGCACATTGAGCAGGTCGAGTTGGTGGCGCCGGTCCTTGTCCAGTTCCGTGTCGCGGTGGGCGCGTTCCTCGACCACGCGTTCGTAGGCCAGGCGCGCCGCTTCCACCGGCGAAACGCCCTGCTCGGCCGCCACCACCTGCGCCAGCGACTGGATCTGTTCCGGCGTCATGCCGCCCTGGATCTGCATGCGCATGATCTGGGCGACCGCCTGCGCGTTCGATTCGTTGGCAGTAGCCACCATGCCGATATCGCTCAGGCGCCCGATGGCCTCGATGCGGCTGATCTCGTGGCTTTGCTGCGACAGCAGGACGTCGTAATCGCCCTTCCAGCGCGCGAATTTTTCCTCGCGCTCGTGTTCCAGTTTTTTCAGTTCGTGCTGCCACTCGGCCTCGCGCTCGCGCTGGCGCAAGATCTGGCGCTGCTCGTCGAGGGCCAGCTGGTCGAGCGCGGCCTGCTTGCCCAGCGACTGGTTCTGGCGCGCATGGATGCCGTCCGCCTCGATGGTGCGCAGCAGCTTTTCGTACTGGGCGATGGCGTCGGCCTGCTCGCCGGTGCGGCGCAGATCCTCGATCTTCTGGCTGATCTCGGCAACTTCCACCGCGTTGGCGGCATCCTTGACCGCATCGCCGCGCAGCAGTTCGCGCTGGCGGGCCAGCGCCAGCTGATCTTCCCACTCCTGCACCCTCTCCGCCTCGCGGCGGCGCGCGGCTACCGCCACCGTCATGCCCTGGATGCGGGCGCTGTGGGCCTCGGACTCCAGTTGCAGTTCGCGCGCCTTTTCATCCTTTTCGCGCTGGCGCAGCGCCGCCAGTTCGTTCCTGCGGTGCGATTCGTCCTCGATTTGCAGGGCCTGGGCGATCTGGTTCTCGATGGCCTGCTGGCGCAATTGGTGGCCAAGGCGCTGCTGCGCCAACTGGCGCTGCTCGGCAGCGCTTTGCTGCAGCACTTCGAGTTCGGTGCGCATCTTGATCTGGGCCAGGTGGCGCACGTGCTCCCAGTCTGCCTGTTCGCCGGCGCGACCCGCCTTTTTGTGCGCCAGTTCGTGTTCGAGGTCGGCCAGCACGGTGCCGGCGCCCTTGTCGATGGCCACCTTGCGGGTTTTGGCTTCCATCACCTGGCTGTAGAGCTCCACTTCGCGCGCGCGCAGCGCCTGTACCCGTTCGCTCTCCTTGAGCGTGAGTTCGGCCTTGTGAACGTTGGCGTCCTGGCGCAGTTCGGCGCGGCGGAAGTCGGAGCGCATCTTTTGTTCTTCGCGCCAGATCGCCTGCCATTCTTCCTCGTCGTAGATCTGGTCGAGCTGCTTGACGTGTTCCAGTTGCACATGGCGCTCGTCCGCCACCAGCCATAACGTGCCGATGCGGGCGCGGTTGTGGTCGAATTTATCGTGGCGCAGGGCGGCCGTTTCCACCCGCTCCACCGCCAGGCCGTACGAGGCCAGGCGCTGTTTCAGGGCGCTCTGCAGGCGTTCGTCCAGCTGCGCGCGCAGGTCGGCGTTGCCGGCCATGTCGCGCATCGAGCGGCTGCCGACGAATTCCGCCGCCAGCTGGCGCACCGATGGCGCCAGCAGCTCCTGCAGGTGCACGGTGCTGACCACGCCGGGCACGGTCATGAAATGGCGGGCAAACGCCGCCACGTTTTCGATCTTGATGGCGACCGTGAAGCGCGCCGACACCTTCAGGTGCTCGGCCGTGTGCAGGTCGTCGAACGAAAACTCGACCGGCAGCGCGGCGCTGCGGGTGATCAGGATTTCAGCGTTCTGATTGCGCAGCAGGTGGTTCAACCGGGTGAAAAAGCCTTCGATTTCGTATTCGCCTTGCGGCACCTCGGTGGCCTTGTCCGCTTGCAGTATGTAGCCGCGGGTGGTGGCGGGCACGCGCAGGGTCTTGGTGAAGATGCCGGTCAAGGCGCTCACGCCAAAATACACGGCCAGCTCGTCGTCGCCAGGCACCCAGCGGTTATCGCGCAGGACCGGTTCGCTGCGGGGCGCGCCGAGGGTGAGGCCGCAATGCTTGCAGTAGCCCGACTGGTCGTCGCTCTTGTGCGCGCAGCGCGGGCATTTGACGCCGCCAAAACCAAACATTTGGAACATGTCAGACTCCTTCTTCGATTCATCTCGCGCGCCGCCTGCCGGCTGTCAGTGGACGATTTTAGCAGGGCGGCGCGATTCATTCAGCGCACTTCGATTCAACGCGGTTCGTTTCAAATCATGCCGATGCGGTCGATGCAGGCCACGGATGCGCCCCTTTCCCGCAAACGGGCAGCAAACCCGGGCGGCAGCGATGCTTCCCAGTCGGCCGGCAACAGCACCCGATCGCCCGGGGCCGCCATGGTCGAGATCAGGGCCAGCTTCGGCTCACGGCCCTCCACCGATTCCACCATGCCAGCATGCCACGCCCGCGAGGTGCCGGTAGCGATCAGGCGCCCGCGCGGCACGAATTCGCGCCCGCGCGCCAGCCGGTCGGCCATCACCAGCGCCAGCTGGTAAGAGCCGCCCTGGAAACGCGGCTGGCCGAAGCGCACCACCGTGCGCCAGCGTCCCAGGCCGTGGCCGTCGAAATGGCGGGCGCCGGCCAGCGCCTGGCGCACATCCTGCTGTGCGGCCAGGTCCAGCTCGGGCGCGGTAATCGTCTCTTCCTCGCCGGCGTCGTCAAGGGTGCCGGCCTCGATGGCGAACACGCTTACCTCCACCCACGCCAGCGCATCGTTGATGCCACCGCTGTGCAGCGGAAACCAGGCGCGCACGCTGGAGACGGCCGACGCCAGATCGGCATGGCCGTCCAGCGCACCCAGGTGGCCGATGGCCACCCCGTCCAAGGTCGCCTCGCTTGCCTGGCCCAGGTGCCAGCGGTCGGACCAGCCCTGCGCCATCGGCGGTGCGCTGACCGGGATCGGGCGCAGACCGCGCACCATGCGGTCGGCCAGCACGGCGGCCAGCTCCCATTCGCGCTGCCCTGAATCGGGTGCGACATCCATGCTCAGCACCACCTGGTCGCGGCTGTCGAGCCGCGCCTCGGTATGGCGCGCCAGCCGCACCACTTGCTGCATTTGTGCGGCAATGGCCGGTGCGCCGGGCACCGTGCATTTGACGTCGGCGCGGTTGGCGCGAAGGCGGCGGCTGGCGGTGATCGTCAGCAGGCGGCCGTCTGCCAGCAGGCAGGTGCAGGCCGCATTCAACGGTGTGGGGGTCATCGAGAGCGTGGTCACAGTGCGGGCTCCTGGCGGGGGACGTATGGGGCGCGGCGCAGCGCCAGGCCGGTTTCGAGGTTGGCACAGATGCGGTCCGCTTCATCGAGCAGCGCGGTCCATTCCTCGCTGCTGGCCAGGTGCAGTCGCGCCAGCAGCGACCAGGCTTCGTCCAACGCGGCCACGGCGATTGCGGTGGCCGCGGTCCGACGGTCCTGGTCGGCAGCGCCCAGCGGCTGGTCGGGCGCGGCCCAGGCCAGCGACGGCATGGTGTCCACGTTCAGGGTTGCCATGTCGAGGCGCAGCAGAAGCGACTGGTGCGCCTGGAAGATTGCCGGTCCCTGGGGCAGCACCAGCAAGCGCAGGTGGCGGCTCAGTACCGGCAGTTCCACGAACAGGCGGCGCAGGCTGGCGGCGTCCTGGCGGGCATGGGTCTCCGGCTGCTTCGGCGGCGGCTGCGTCGGCGGCTCGGGCTGGAGCCGGGGTTCGGGCTCGGTCGCTGGGGGTATCGAATGGAATGCAGGCTGCGTTGCGGTCTGCGATGCAGCATCTGCGGTGGCCGACAATGCAGCGGGCGTTGTTGACTTCACGGTCGGCTGCTTGGTCGGCCTCGAGATCGGCTGTGATCCGGACTGTGCCAAGGCGGCTTGCATGGCGTCGTCGGCCGCCACGCTGGCTGCCAAGGCCCGCGCCCGCAGCACGTCTGCGAAATCAACTTGCCCGCCCAAATCCACCGGTACGCAGTCATCCACGGTCAAACCGTAGCGTGTGTACAGCAGTTGATTGAAGCCGGCGCGGAACGCGTGCCATTCCTCCAGCGTGGTGCACGGCGGCAGGTCGAGCGCGCCGTGCGCCAATTCACCCTGCAAGGCGGTTTGCAGCGCCGCGCCCAGATCGGCCAGCGACAGCCGCCCGCCCTGCTCATGGTGCTCGGCATACAGGAACAGGTCGAAGCGCTGCTGCTCCGCGTGTGGATTGGGCGCATCGACCAGCAGGCGTACGCGCAGCCCCCACTCGGGTGCGGCGGCAAACGGCGCCAGGTCCACCGTGTAGGGGCCGGGGTGAAAGCAGAACACGGTATCGCCGGGCGAAGACGCCACCTTGCCGGGCGCCAGCCGGCGCGCCTGGCCGGAGGAGCCGAACACCACCAGCACTGTGCCCGGTGGCGCCACGTCGCCGGCATCCAGCCGCAGCGCCACCAGGCCGGCACCCAGATCGGCGATGGCTGCAGTATTGGCGGACGGCTTGCCGCGCAGCGAGAACCAGCCCATAAGCTACAACGCCGCCGGTGGCGCCGGCAGCACCGTGAAGTTGGCGCCGTGCAGCTGGAAATGCGGCGCCGGGGCGGTGGCGAACGGCCAGGCGCATTCGCACTCGCCGTCGGCGTCGAGCCGGCCATGCAGCACGGTGGCGCCGCTGCCGTCGATCACGCGCAGCAGCGGTTGTTCGCCAAGCAGGCGCGCGGCGAACGGCGCCTGCGCCGACAGCGCCAGGATCACCTGCCAGCCGCCATCCTGCGCCACGAAATGCAGGGTCCAGCAATTGTCGTCGGTGACCAGCGAGGCCAGTGCATCAGCCGCAGTGGATGCCGCGCGCAGCATGCCGGTGCTGCCGCACCAGTTGGCATCGTTGGCGGCGACAGGGGCTGTCGAATTGCCGGTCGCGATGGCACTGGCAGGCCGGTCCTTCACTCGGCCTTGCAGCGACAACTGGCGAAACCGCCGCAGCGTGAGCGGCGACGCGGCCAGCGCCGTGCGCTCGTTCGGCGTGAGCAGGCGGGTGCCGGCCAGCGCTGCCAGCAGCGTGTCGTCGGCCAGCACCAGGCGGTCGCGCGCCGAGCTGCTTGCCGGCGTTAGCAGCGCGCGCTCCTGCAGGCGCAGCGCCAGCGCTTCCTGTTCATCATGTGAGGTCAACTCGTTCTCCTTCATTGCGCCGGCGTGGCGTTCAATACACTGGCTGCGCGCAGCTTGTTGATGGCCCGGTCGCGGCGCTTGCGCAGGGTGGGCATGGAAATGCCGTCCAGCGCCGCCAGTTGCGACAGCGTGGGCAGTTCGCCCGTCGCCGGATCGCACCAGGCGTCCGGGTACGTGTCGTCGGCGGCGCCCAGCAGCTTTTGGTACACGGCCAGCCGGATCGGCAGCGATTCCTCGCTCAATATCCGCAGCAATCGGCTGCCCTCCGCCTGCGCGCCGCGCGCCAGTTCCATGTAGCGGGGGGGCAGGGAAAGGCCGGTGGCCAGTTGCTGTTCGGCGGCCTGCTGTACCGGATCGGGCAGCATGGCTTGAGGAGGATCGTCGTGCTGATCCCCGGCGTCGTCCACTTCTTCGTCGTCTGATTGGGGAGGTGCAGGCACAAGGCGGTCCTCGTCGAACATCCCGCCCCCGGCTTCATGCGCGGCCGAGTCGCCCATCACGCGCCAGTAGTCCTCCAGCCACGCGGCGGCCTCGCCGGCTTCGCCCTGCCAGCCTTCAGCGCGGTCCAGGTTGGACGACAGCTCCTCGTAGTCGCCGATCTCCAGCAACATCACGCCGATCTTGTCCGGGCTGTTTTTGAGGCTGGCGAAGCGCTTCGAACGGGTGTGCAGCGGCCCCGGGGCGCCGCCGTATTCCTCCAGCGACGCGCTCCAGTTGACGATCCATTCGGCCTTGCAACCGGCGATGGACTTCATTTGCCGCGCTTCGATCGGCATCGCGTCGAGCGCGCGGTCCAGGATGGCGCCAACCTGGGCGCGATGGTCGTGCCAGTTGCCGAACAGGCGGGCGATATCGCGGTAGGCCTTGTCCAGCATGCGGTAAGTATAGATTTTGTTGGGCGAGCAGTCGCTTCCCGTAGCGACGATGTAGTTGTCGGCGTCCACCCGGTCGCGCAGGCCCGCGTACATATCGTTGACCTTCTTGCGCAGCACGCCGTCAGCGGCGGGGTCGCGCCAGAAGGCGCCGCTGCGGCCATGCTCGGCGACCAGCGTGGCGACAAACGCGTCCCAGAACGCCGGATACGCCTGCAATTCGAAAGCCAGTGCCAGGGCCAGTTCGGCTACGGTCTCGCCGTAGCTGTTTCCCTCCATCTCGCCGCGCGCGGAGCGGGCGTGCGCGCGCAGGGCCGCAGCCAGCGCCCCGGTGTAAGCATCGAGCAAAACGCCGTGCTGCGCCGGATCGAGCACCAGCGCAACATCGAGCCGGCGGAACGCCTGCAGGGAACACAGCCCAAGCAGCTTGCGCACTTGTTCCCAGCCGTGCTCCTGGTACCGGGTTCCTGGCAAACGCATACAGTCCTGTCGTGAATAATCAATCGAAATGCGCAGCGGGGTTGACACCCGCGCGCCCGATCATCATGCCACAGCCAGGTCGCGCCATTATCGCGTTTACAAGGCTATTTTCCCCTCTGTTCGGCGTTCTGCCCTGCCAGGGTAGCCAGCACGGCCGCCACTACCGGCGCCGCATGGCCGCCGCCGGTGCTATCCGAGTGGCTCACAAAAGCCGCAAATGCCAGCCGGTGGGCCTGGCCAGGCAAGGTGCCCGGTTCCAGCCAGCCCGTAAACCACACGGTGGCAGTGTCGTCGCCGGTGGGCGCCGTGCCGGTCTTGCCATACAGGCCGGGGCGCACGGCGGCCAGCGCGGGGCCGCCGAATGCCCCGGCGCCGGTGCCCGCATCGACCACACCCTTCATGCCGGCGCGGATGCGGTCCAGCCGTACGCCGGTAGGCGCCATCGCGGGAATTTCACTTTGACGGCCGTCGAGATCGAGCAGCAGCCGGGGCACGACCAGCCGGCCCTGCCCCACCGCCGCCGAAGCCAGCGCCATGTGCAGCGGCGTGACCTGCATGCGCAGGCCGATCGCCATCTGGCGCAGTTCGTGGCGGCTGTGGATGGTGTCGATATGGGCCGGCGTGGCTTGCAGCGCATCCCAGGTACGCCAGTCGAAGTCCGATGGCAGCAGGCCGCCGTCGAGCCGCACCGGCTGCTCGAAGCCGAGCCGGTGCGCCGCCGCGACGATGGGCCGTACGGTGTCGAGCGCATCGGCGTCGAGCGCCTGCACGCCGGGCGCGCCGCCGTCGGACCGGCCGAACAGGCTGCGGTCGCTCAACTCGCCGGCCCAGGCGAACCAGGTATTGAGGCTGTAAGTCAGCGCCTGCGCCAGTCCCAGCCGGCCATCCTGCGCGCGCCGGTCCAGGCCCTGCTCGCGGTAGTTGGTGATGCGCGCTTGCCGGGGCTCCTGCGGATACGTGGGGGAGCCGGTCTGAAAGCCGAAGCCGCGCTGGCGCGCCAGCGCGTTGATGGTTGGCAGTGGCAAGCCGGCCAGCAGCGCATCGAGCTGGCGATCCTTTTGCGCTGCCATTTCCAGCCCCAGCGCGCTGATCACCTTGAAGGTGGAACCGGGGCTCTGGTGCGCGCCGCCGTCGTGCTGCAAGGCCGGCAGACGCAGCGCGCTGCGGGCGGGATTGGTGCGGTCGTGGTCGCGCGCTTCGGTCCAGTTGGCCGCATTGACCTCGCCGCCGCCGCCGCTGGCCGCTGCCAGCACGTCGCCGGTTTCGGTGTCGAGGATGACCAGGCCGGCACGGCGCGCTTGCGATATACGCTGTACCACCGGCCCGTCCGCGCAGCCGGCGCCGGTCCAGCGGCCCTGGCGCATGCCCACGCATTCGAGGATGCGCTGGCTCAGCGCCTGCAACGGCAGGTCGAGCGTCAGCGTGGCCGTCACTGGCGCCCCGGCCGTCGGCAACCGGGCCAGCATGCCGGCCACGCTGCTGGCGTGTTCCGGGCCAAGCCCGAGCAACGGCGCCAGGCCGGCGGCGCTGGCAGCTTCGGTGGGCGCACCATCTTTCCACAGCGGCACGCCGTGGCGGTCGGACAAGCGCACCGGCGACGGCGCGGCGACCGGAGCCGACGCGCCGCCGGCCAGCGGCTGCCATGCCAGCTTGCCACCGGCCACGCGCAGGTGACGATACTGCTCGTCGTCCGGTGCGCTGAAGGCCAGCGGGCGCACATTGATCGCCACCTCGCGCACGCCAGTCTGCAAGGTCAGCGACACCTCCTGTACATCGCCGGGACCAGTGCAGGCGCGTCCGGTGCAGGCGGGAACAGCGCGCATGGCGGCGCCGCTGCTGCCGACCACCGTGCCCGCCACCAGCAGGCGCAGCACCTCGCCGCCAGTTGCCGCTTGCGGCAAGTTCACGGCCAGCCGAACCAGCGGCGCCGGCCTGCTGTTGCCGTTGCCGTTGCCGTTGCCGTTGCCGTTGCCGCCAGCACTACCCTCGCCCGCTGCCGGCCAGCGTGCCACCCGCGTCCACGGCTGCCAACCTTGCGGCAAGGTAGCGAACAGGCGCGCCGCTGCCACCGGCATGCGCGTGGTGGTCGCCACCATCACCGGGCCGCTGTCACCGCTGCTGCCACCCCGCCCGCCGCCATCCACGCTGGCGCGCCACTCCAGCGCCGCTGAGGCATCGCCACGCAGGCGCCATGCCAGCAAGCGCCGTTCACCGTTGAAGATATCGACCTGCTGCCGCACGTATGCGCCGTCGGCCTGTTGGTACAGGCGCTTGAACAGCTTGTCGGTTACCGCGCCGGGCGCGATATGGCGCCAGTCGTCCAGCTGCGCCACGCGGTCGGCCGGGCTGGCGGCCAGCCATTGCGGCAAGTCGCGTGGCGCCAGGTCGATCACGCCGGCGGCGGTCAGCCGCAGCAGGCCGGCCGCTTGCAGGGCGCCAAACAGGGCCTGGTCTTCCAGCACTGGCGCGGCGCCGGCGGGCACCCGGTAACTGCCGGGTGCAAGACGCGTGCGCACCGCAGCGCCGCGTGCGGGAAATGCCACCACCAGGGCGGTGGCCGCATCGACGGCCGCAGGCGCGGCGCGCCGGTACAATTGCACCAGCAGTTCTCCTGCGCGCGGGCACAGCATATTGGCGCGCCGCTCCAGCCGCAGCGCCGAGGCGGCGCCCCACAGCAACCAGCCCTGCCGGCGTAGCGCGACCTGACCAGATGCGCCCTGCTCCACCTGGCCCAGGCTGGCGTCGCCGATCCAGCGCGCCTGGCCCTGGCGGCTGCGCCACGAAAGGCTCAGAGGCTCGGCCAGCGGATCGGCGAAATCGGCACGGGCATTGCCTTCGATACGCACTTGCGGCATGGCGTCGAGGCCCGCGCCGCTGTCGGACACCAGCAGCACATTGCGCAGCGCGGCCGGCGTACCCGACGCGAGATTATCAGCCACCTGGCGCTCGACGTCGGCAAACCGTTCGCCCAGGCGCAGCGGCAGCAGGCGCGCATCGCCAGGATGAGCGGGACTGCGTAACTGGCTGCACAAATCCACCCGCACCACCGGCGCAGCCTCCATGCCGGCCAATACCAGCAACGCGCCGTCGGCATGCAGGCTGGTGGTGGCGCCAGCGCGTTCCGGCACGGTGAAGGCGGCACCGGGCAAGACGGTGCGCAGGGTATCGACCGGCTGCGTCGAGCGCGCCGGTGCGGCAGCGCCCAGGTGGCGCGCATGGCCCACGATCAGCGCGCCGCCAACAAGCGCCAGCAACACGGCCAACGTGGTCCACAGCCAGGCGGAGCGGCTTGATGGCAGCGCCACGGCGGCAGCGCGGTTAGCCACTAGCGCAAGTTCCGGCCGCGCACGCAGCCGGTCGCCGGTGCGCAGGTTGGCCTGGCGGCGGCGCGCGCGGCGGCGCTCGGCCCACGCCTGCAAAAAGTGGCTGAATAATCGCGGCATCCGGCTCTCGGGTTCAATGGGTGACAGCGCGGTTTAGCAGGGGGAGACGGAAAGTGGCGTGTCGCTTACAATTCCGCCCTGACTTTGTGTCATATGTAAAAAGTTGCATCAATCAGCGGTGCTCAATATCGCGCTTGCTATATTGGATTCATCTGCAAACCGGAGACACATCATGACCACACGCTCGCACACCGTTTTCGCCGCCGCCCTGCTGGCCTTGAGCGCAGCGGCCTTTACTCCCACGATCGCCTCCGCCCAGGTGGGCGTGAGCGTGGTGATCGGCCAGGCGCCGCCACCGTTGCGCTACGAGCGCGTGCCGCCACCGCGCAGCGGCTACATCTGGTCGCCCGGCTACTGGGACTGGCGCAGCAACCGCCACGTATGGATCGGCGGCGACTGGGTGGCCGTGCGTCCCGGTTACGTCTATTCGCAGCCGCACTGGGTGCAGCGCCAGGGCCGCTGGTACCGCGAGCAGGCCCGCTGGAACCGTGGCCCCCACGGCGACCGCGATCATGACGGCATCCCCAACCGCTACGACCACCACGACAACCGGGGCCACTACCGTGACGACCGCCGCGACTACCGCAACGACCATCGCGGCGATCATCGCGGAGACAACCGGGGCCGGGGCGACCGCGATCACGACGGTGTGCCGAACCGCCATGACCGCGACCGCGATGGTGACGGCGTTCCCAACCGCCACGACAACCGTCCCGACAATCCTCGCCGTAATTAATGACATCGATGCAGCAACCTGACGAGTTTGAAACGCTGGCCACGGCCGCCTTCCACGGCGAGCGCGTGGCCGCGCGCCGTTTGGCCACGCGCGCGCGCCTCCCCGAAGCACAGGCGCTGCACCAAATACTGACGCTGGCGGCAAGCCAGGGCGGGCTGGCCGATCTGGCGGCGCTGCTGGCAGTGCGTACGCAAGCGAGACAGCTTGACGAGGAACGCCGCGCCGCGCACCGCGCGCAGCAGGCCGACCAGCTCGCGCAGCGCAAGGCGCAACGGACGCCGCCACAGGACCGCTGGCGCGGCTGGTTCGACGGCTCGGCCCACCCCAACCCGGGCCGCATCGGCATCGGCGCCCTGCTGTGCGGGCCTGGTGGTGAACGCATCGAAATCAGCCGCCGCGCCGGCCACGGCAACAGCGGCGAGGCCGAATACCTGGCCCTGACCGCGCTGCTGGAAGCGGCCGTGGACGCGGGCGCGCACGACCTGCTGCTGTACGGCGACAGCCAGGTGGTGGTCAACGATGTCAATGCGGGAGGCGAAGCGACCGGCGCAATCGGCCTCGAAGAACACCGCGCCCGCGTGCTGGCGCTGATGGAAAAAGTAAGCACCAGCCGCCTGCACTGGGTGCCGCGCCATCGCAACGGCGACGCCGACCGCCTGTCGCAACAGGCTATCGAACAATCGCCGGCCGAGGAAGAAGACTGAGGGTCTGTCGCAACAAGGATGAGGCAGCCGATTGCAATGCCTCGGTGACGGCGGCAAGGCGCGACCAGGAAGCATGGCAGGCCATGCGATGACCGGCTACGCCGGCCCCGCTGTCGAGGCGCGCAAGCAGCACCTCATTCACTGCCGGGATGACTCTAAGTGATCTGCAACGCCGCCTTGCGCGGCCTGGCGCCCGGGCGCGACTGGTACGCCACTCCTTCCACCTTGAACACCGCCACCGCCTGCGCCAGCACGGCCGCCTGCTGCTGCATCGATTCCGCCGCAGCGGCGGCCTGCTCGACCAGCGCGGCGTTCTGCTGGGTCACGGCGTCCATCGAACCGATGGCCTGGTTGACTTCGTTGATGCCGGCGCTTTGCTCGGTGGTGGCGGCGGTAATTTCGGTGATGATGTCGCTCACGCGCGCCACGCTGCTGACGATGTCGTCCATCGTGGCGCCCGCGTCGGCCACCAGCTTGCTGCCCTGGTTGACCTTGTCCACCGAGTCGCCGATCAGTTGCTTGATTTCTTTCGCGGCCGACGCCGAGCGCTGCGCCAGGTTGCGCACTTCCGACGCCACCACCGCGAAGCCGCGTCCCTGCTCGCCGGCGCGCGCCGCTTCCACGGCAGCGTTCAGGGCCAGGATATTGGTCTGGAAGGCGATGCCGTCGATGACGGCAATGATATCGACTATCCGGCGCGACGATTCATTGATCGAATCCATGGTGTCCACCACCTGCGACACCACCTGCCCGCCCTTCACCGCCACCTGCGACGCCGATGCCGCCAGCTGGTTGGCCTGGCGCGCGTTGTCGGCATTGTGTTTGACGACGGACGTCAACTCCTCCATCGACGACGCGGTTTCCTCCAGCGCGCCAGCCTGCTGCTCGGTGCGGCGCGACAGGTCCTGGTTACCCTCGGCAATTTCGGTGGACGACGTGGTGATATGGTCGGTACCGCTGCGCACCTCGGCGACGATGCCCAGCAGGCTGGCGTTCATCTCCTTCAGTGCGCCCAGCAATTGTGACGTTTCGTCGGTGCCTCGATCATCGATGTGGCCGGTGAGATCGCCGCTGGCCACGCGGCGGGCCGCCACCACGGCCGCACGCAGCGGCCCGGTGATGCCGGAGGTGAGCAGCCAGGCGCACAGCACGCCGAAGGCCAGCATCAACGCCGCCAGCACCAGCAGCAGGTTGCGGCTGCTGTCGGCCACGCCATCGATATGGGCGGCAGTGGCGTCGATCCGGGCGCGCTGCATCTTGAGCAGATCGGCGATCAGGGCCTGGTACTTGGCGGTGCCGGGGACGAACACGGTATCGAACACACGCTGCGCCTGTTCCAGGTCGCCGTCCGCCTTGAACTTGCTCAGTTCATCGCGCGAAGACAGGTAGATCTTGCGCTGCGCGCCGATACGGGCGAACAGTTCCTTCTCGTCCGGTTCGGTGATCAGTTCTTCGATCTTTTTCTGGTATTCGGACGAGCGCGCCGACGACGACTTCGCCTCATCGGCAAAATACGTCGCCAGGCTGGCGTCGGTGCTGCGCGCAATTGCCGTGGTACGCTTGATAGCGCTATCAATATTACTGGACCAATCGCCGATCATGCGCTCCTTGGCCAGCGGCACCTGCATCATGTCGGCCGTGGCCGACGCCACGCCCTGCAAACGCCACACGCCGATGCCGGTGATCACCATGGCAAACGCCAGGATGACCGTAAACCCCAGCGCCAGGCGCTTGCCGATACTGATATTCGCCAACATATTCATTCTTGCCCTTTGGTTCAAAAACAATCTGCAACGGATGCCAGCATCGGCATTCAATAATTAGGCAGCCATCGCTGTTTTCTCAATCAAGCCCATGTCTTCGCTGGACATCAGCTTGTCGATATCGACCAGGATCAGCATGCGGTCTTCGATGGTGCCCAGGCCCACGATGTGGTCGGTGTTGATGGCCGAGCCGATTTCCGGGGCCGGCTTGATCTGCTCGTGGGTCAGGGTGGTCACGTCCGACACGCGGTCAACGACCATGCCCACCACGCGGTGGCCGATATTGAGGATGATGACAACCGTGAACTGGTCGTAGCTCGGCGTGCCCAGGTTGAACTTGATGCGCATGTCGACGATCGGCACGATGATGCCGCGCAGGTTGACCACGCCCTTGACGAACTCCGGCGCATTGGCGATGCGGGTCGGGGTTTCGTAGCTGCGGATCTCGCTGACTTTCTGGATATCGATGCCGTATTCTTCCTGGCCCAGGGTAAATGCAAGAAACTCGCCGGCTGGGGAATTGGCGTGCATTTCGGTGACGTTGCTGTTCATTGCGGTAATCCTTCACTAAAAATATGCCCTAATGTTACCTCAAGTCAAGTTTCCAAGCATCAACTATTCACTCATAAACCTCCCCACCGCACGAAAATAGTGCTTGGGCAAGGTATGATGGCGGTTTGATTGTGGAGTCTCATGGACAGCTTGCTCGACTACTGGCAGCCACGCCTGATCGCCCTGGCCACCGCCGGGCAGGACGACGACGGCGCGCACGATATCAACCACCTGCACCGGGTGTGGCGCAACGCCACCCTGCTGCTGGCCCGGCATGAAGAAGCGGATGCACTGGTGGTGCTGGCCGCCTGCTACCTGCACGACCTGGTCAACCTGCCCAAGAACCATCCCGAGCGCCACCTGGCCTCGCGCCAGGCCGCCGCACTGGCCACGCGCGAACTGGCTGCGCGCGATTTTCCGGCCGAGCGGCTGGCCGCCGTAGCGCACGCCATCGAGTGCCACAGCTTTTCCGCCGCCCTGCCCGCCGGCACCATCGAGGCGAAGATCGTGCAGGACGCCGACCGCCTCGACGCGCTGGGCGCCGTCGGCCTGGCGCGGCTGTTCTACATCGCCGGGCGCATGGGATCGCACCTGGCGCACAGCCATGATCCGCTGGCACGCCACCGCGAACGCGACGACCGCACCTATGCACTCGACCATATCGAGACCAAGCTGGCCACCCTGCCCGGCAAGATGCAGACCGCCACCGGCCGCCAGCTGGGCGAAGAACGGCTGGCGGAGCTGCTGGCGTTTCGCGACCGTTTTGCCGAAGAGTGGGCGTAGTGTCTGCGCCGGTAGCCACGCCACGGGCGGCCAATCTCAATTTCATCCTGATCTGCGTGTTCATCGACATGCTGGGCGTGGGCCTGATCGTGCCGGTGCTGCCGGTGCTGGTTGGCCAGTTCACGTCCTCGCGCGACGAGCAGTCGCTGTGGTACGGCGTGATGAGCGCCACCTTCGGCCTGATGCAGTTCCTGTTCATGCCCATGCTGGGCGCCTTGAGCGACCGCGTGGGACGGCGCCCGGTGATGCTGTATTCGATGGGCGGCATGTGCGCCAATTTTCTCGCCACCGCCTGGGCGCCCAACCTGGCCTGCCTGTTCATCGGCCGCGTGATCGGCGGCATGTCGTCGGCCAGCATGTCGGTGGCGGCGGCCTATGCGTCCGACATCTCCACGCCTGACAACCGTGCCAAGAGCTTCGGCAAGGTGGGCGCGGCGTTCGGCCTCGGTTTCATCTGCGGCCCGATGCTGGGCGGACTGCTGGGCGGCGTCGATATCCACCTGCCCTTCTACGTGGCCGCCGCGCTGTCGGCCGCCAATTTCATCTACGGCTACCTGGTGGTGCCCGAATCGCTGGCGCCGGGCGTGCGTCCGCCGTTCGACAAGGCCCGCCTCAACCCGTTCACCTCCCTGATCAAGCTGGGACGGCGCACCGACATCCGTGGCCTGGTGATCACCTTCACGCTGGTCACCTGCGCCCAGATGATGCTCAATACCACCTGGGTGCTGTACACCACGTTCCGCTTCGACTGGACGCCGGGCCAGAACGGCTTTGCGCTGTTTTGCGTGGGGTTGACGGCCGCCGTGGTGCAGGCCGGCCTGCTCGGGGTGCTGATCCGCCGCTGGGGCGAGGTCAAGTTGTCGCGGCTGGGGATCATCTCCGGCGCGGTGGCCTACCTGGCCTATGGCCTGGCCACCGAGGGCTGGATGATGTACGCCATCATCGTGTGCAATGTGCTGGCCTTTGCCGCCGGCCCGGCGCTGCAAAGCCTGGTCTCGCGCGCCACCCCCTCGGACGAACAGGGCGAGTTGATGGGCTCTCTGCAGTCGATCAGCAGCGCGGGCGTGATCGTGATGCCGCTGCTCGGTTCCGCCATCCTGGCCCAGGTCAGCCGCCTGCCGGCCGGCGACTGGCGCATCGGCGCCACCTTCTTCCTGTGTGCGGCCATGCAGGTGGCGGCCATCGTGGTGGCGCGGCGCTACTTTACAACCCACCCGCATGCGACGGACCGGCCTTGACAGACCGGCGCCGAACTGCAACCATACGGCCATGAATTTTTTCACCACATTGCTGCTGAATTGGCGCCGCTCCTAGCGAGCGCGGCCACTATTTCACTGTTTCCCGATAGTGATGTGATATTTTTATCAACGCCGCCCGAGTCTGGTGGCGTTTTTATTCGTCGAGCCAAACTTGGGCAACCCAAGGAATACTGCCCGATGAACCAGCCCGACCAGTCCCAAGTTATCTCTTCCGCGCCTGCTGCCAACGCTGCCACCGCAGCCAAGGGTCCGACCGTGATCCTGACCGGCGACCGTCCGACCGGCCCGCTGCACCTGGGCCACTACGTGGGCAGCCTGCGCAACCGCGTCACGTACCAGGACGATTACAAGCAATTCATCATGCTGGCCGACTCGCAAGCGTTGACCGACAATATGGAAGACGTCAACAAGGTCCACCGCAACGTCGTGGAAGTGGCGCTCGACTACCTGGCAGTGGGCATCGACCCGGCCAAATCGACGATCCTGATCCAGTCGCAAATTCCGGAACTGGCTGAGCTGACCTTCTATTACCTGAACCTGGTGACTGTAGCGCGCCTCGAGCGCAACCCGACCGTCAAGGCCGAGATCGTGCTGCGCGGCTTCGAACGCGATATCCCGGCTGGCTTCCTTACTTACCCTGCTTCGCAGGCGGCCGACATTTCGGCCTTCAAGGCGTCGATCGTACCGGTGGGCGAAGACCAGATCCCGATGATCGAGCAGACCAATGAAATCGTGCGCCGCTTCAACCGCCTCGCCAACCGCGACGTGCTGGTCGAATGCAAGGCGCTGGTGCCGGAAATCGGCCGCCTGCCGGGCACCGACGGCAAGGCCAAGATGAGCAAGTCGCTCGGCAACACCATCAACCTGGGCGCCACCGCCGCCGAGATCACCGCCGCCGTCAAAAAGGTCTATACCGACCCGCTGCACCTGCGCGTGGAAGACCCCGGCCACCTGGAAGGCAACGTCGCCTTCATCTACCTCGACGCTTTCGATCCTGAAAAGGACAAGCTGGCGGAAATGAAAGCGCATTACGTGCGTGGCGGCCTGGGCGACTCGATCGTCAAGAAGCGCCTGGAAGTGGTGTTGCAGGAAATGCTGGCGCCGATCCGCGCCCGCCGCGAGGAACTGGCCCAGGACAAGGGCTACATCATGCAAATGCTCAAGGAAGGCACGTTCCGCGCGCGCGAAGTGGCGGCCAAAACCGCCGATGAAGTGAAGGCCGCGCTCGGCCTGTCGTACTTCTGAGCGTGCCCACGCCCGGTGTGTTGACCATGTGGCCGTTGCTGGCCATGTGGCTGGCCTCGGTGTATGCGGTGGCCAGCACGGTCTGCTACATCGTGTATGCCATCGACAAGGCTGCCGCCCGGCGCGGCGAGCGCCGTATTCCCGAACGCGTTCTGCTGCTGCTCGGGTTCCTGTGCGGCTGGCCCGGTGGCTGGCTGGCCCAGCGCCGGCTGCGCCATAAAACCGCCAAGACTTCGTTCCAGGTCCGGTTCTGGATCTCGGTAGCCTGCAACCTCGCCGCGCTTGGCTGGCTGTGCTGGGGCTACTGACATGTGGCATGGCGTTTTCTGCGGCCTGCTGGCCGGCGCGATGTGGGGCATGGTGTTCATCGTGCCCGCCTACCTGACTGCGTTCACGCCGCTGGAGATGGCCTGCGGCCGCTATATCGCCTACGGCCTGATCGCTGCCGGCCTGCTGCACCGGCGCCTGCCGCCGCTGCTGCGCCGGCTCGACCGCACCGATGTGTCCGCCATGGTCAAGCATGCGCTGGCCGGCAACATCGTTTATTACATGCTGCTGGCGCTCGCTGTGCAGATGGCGGGCGTGTCGGCCACGTCGCTGATCATCGGCGTGCTGCCGATTACCGTCACCCTGATGGGCCGCAAGGACCACGGCGCCGTGCCGCTGCGCCAGCTGGCGTGGCCGCTGCTGCTGGTCGCGGCCGGGATTGCCTGCATCAACATCGATGTTTTCTCGCACGATGCGGTCACCAGTGCCGGCGCCGGCGCCACGCTGGCAGTCAAGCTGGCGGGCGTGGCGTGCGCCGTCGGCGCCCTGCTGTGCTGGACCTGGTATTCGGTGGACAATGCCCGCTACCTCAAGCGCAATCCCCATTTCAGCAGCGGTGAATGGTCGGCGCTGTACGGCGTCTCGAGCGGGCTGATCGCGCTGGTGATCGCTGCCGCGGCGCTGGCCGCGTTCCATGGCGACGTGACCGGCGCCGGCGCCGTGGCGAGCGGGCGCGACTGGACCGTATTCTGGATCGTCAATGCATCGCTGGCGCTGGGCGCCTCCGTGATCGGCAACCATTTATGGAATATCGCCAGCCGCACCGTGCCGCTGACGCTGTCGGGCCAGCTGATATTGTTTGAAACGCTGTTCGCGCTTGGCTATGGTTTTATCTATCACCAGCAGTGGCCGCGCGTGCTGGAAGTGGCGGCCATGCTGTTATTGGTGACGGGCGTGATGTGGTCGGTGCGGTTGCATGCGCTGGACAGCGCCGGCACCGTGCATCCCGGCGATTAAATGTTTCTCGACTTACTGGTCCAATAAACCGTTTTCGCTGAGTACGTCCTGGATTAACTCCAGGCGCAATACTGGATTTTCCTGCAACAGCAATCGCTGTTTTTCTTCCTGCGGCAGACGCAGTAATTCGCACCAGCGATTCGCCACCCAACCGGCCTCATCTAATCGATAAGGCGGCGACAGCGGCATTTTGGAAATCGAAATCTGTTTTTTTTGCAACGAGCGTATCAGCGAGCCAAGTGCATTTGCCACGTCCTGCTGTTCGGCGGGAACCGGCACCACCATATCTTCGGCTACGTTATCAACGTCGGCCATCCATAAACCGTGTTTCAACTGGTGCGCGGAACGCACCTGGAAACGCGTGGTACCGATGCACGATATCTGCAACAGCCCAGGCATCGGAGAAACCCATTCGGTAATCCTGGCCATGGTGCCGCCGCTCGATAAAGTATCTTGCTGATCTGGCACGCGCGTTTCGCTGCCTTCAAGCAGGGAAACCACGCCGAATTGTTCGTCTTGTTCGATACAGCGCTTGACCATGTCCAGATAACGAACTTCAAACACTTGCAGCGGCAAATGCCCGTCGGGGAACAGAGTGGTGTTGAGGGGGAAAAGAGGAATCGAAGCCATGCCGCCATCATCGCACGAAACAGCCGCGACCGGTTTCAGCGCATTCGCCTTTCATCAGAAAAGCAACGGCTGTAAATGCCGGGAGGGAATACAAGGCACGCGTCAATTACCATGCGTGGCAAGAGCGCGTGCCTGTTATTGCAACCGGAGGTTGCAAACAAACTTGCAAAAACTAATATCTAATAATGAATCTCCAAAAAACCGTAGCGAGCGGCTTGCTATCGTCTCGAGTAGCGGAGGCGTACGGATGTAAGCTGAGCAACGGAGAGGCGATAGCGAGACGCGCAGTAGGTTCTTGGAGATTCAGATTATTTAATGAGGAATTGGTTCTTGTCTTTACCTTCGAGCCATTTAGGCGCGCGGCCACGGCCGGTCCAGGTTTGGCCGGTGGCTTCGTCGCGGTATTTGGTTGGCACCGGTGCGCGGGTTTTGACCGGTTTAACTTTGGCAACAGTGCCCAGGTCGGCAATGGTCAGGCCGTAATCGCGCATGATGGTGGCGATTTGCTCTTTGGCCTTGGTGACTTCGTTTTTACGGGCATTTTCAGCCAGGTTTTCCAGCTCGGCGATTTTTGCTTTGTACTCTTGGTAGGTCGTCATCTTAAATCCTTCTTATCGGCGGGTTGTTCACTAAAAAACCACAAGTGAGAATGTGTGAGAATTTTATAGGCGCAATTTACCATAACTTTGGCGCTTTTCTCCAGAGGCGCACGTTACAAATACCAATATAGCTATAAAACCGGAGTTTTTCCACAAATCTCGTTGCCTATCGAACGCGGGTTCGACCAGTATCATGGCAACGGCGAATCGATAAAGGAATTTGAATCGGCAGGCAGGGACCAAAGGGCCGGATCGATTATCCGACGCCCGGATATACCGGGCAGCATTGCACTGCCCGGTCCAAGACGTTAAAACCGGCGCTCGACCGTCAGGCGGAACTGGGTTTCTCCGGCATTGGTGGTGGAACGGGTCGAGGTTCCCTGGGCATCGGCATACAGGGATTCGGTGGAGTAATCCTGTGCCAGTAAATTCGAGACCGCTACCCGCACATTATTGCGGGTATCGATTTTCCACAATGCATAAACATCGAGATCGCGGCGCACCGAGTTGTATCCGCTCTGGATATCGGTCAGGCGCGCCGTTCCGCCGTTACGGAAACTGAAACTGGTGCCGGTACTGAGATCGCCACCAGCGCTTTTATAGTCGAGGCCCACGGTGGCGCTCAGCGGCACTTGCTGGTCGAGCCGGTTGTCCGGTCCCGGCACGCTGTCCACGCGCGACCAGTTGCGGCTGACGCTGGCACGCACGTCGATCGCTGGCACGTCGTTGAACACGGCGCGCAGCGGGAACTTGGCCTCCAGTTCGATGCCCCGGGTTTCCGCGCGGCCGTCGTTGACCTGCATCGCCAGCCAGCGTTCGCCATCCTGCATCAGCACATTGTGCGTGTAATCGTCGATCTGGCGCAGCGAGGCGCTGGCGCTGAGCATGGCGCCGTCGCCCCAGTAATGTTCGAACGACGCATCGAGGCCCAGCGCCACCTCGGGTTTCAGGCGCGGGTTGCCGCGGCGGTCGGGGTCGAGCCGGCTATTGTTGGCAGAAATGAAATTACGCGGCACCATGTTGGAGGTGGCCGGCGCCTTGTAGGTGCGGGTCAGCGCCAGGCGCAGTTGATCTTTCTTGTTGGGCAACTTGTACAGGGTCTGGAACAGCGGGCTGAGCACGCTGGAGCGCTCGTTGACGGATGCAAAGCCGGCGCCGTCGATCTCGGTCTGGTAGCCTTCCCAGCGCACGCCTGCGTACATCGACCAGCTTGGGCTGACGTTCCACTCGTCCTGGCCATACACTGCCACGCGGGTGATGCGGGCGGAGAAATCCTCGTCGAAATTGGCGGGATGGCTGCCGGGCAGTGGCGCTTCGCGCTGGCGGCGCGTGTCGTCGCGGTCGGTCACGCCCACGTCCCAGCCGAGCGAGAGCGCGTGCTCGGGGGCTTCCACGCCGTCCTGGGTGGCCCCCAGCACCAGCGGGCGCGAATACTTGCCCTGGCTGCTGAAACCCTGCTCGGTAGTTTTTGACACCACCTTGCGGTCCAGCGTGGGCGCTGCACCGCCCTTGCTGCCCAGGTTGTAACCGTCGGACGCATTGCGGTTGCCACTGATGCCGAACTTGGCATCGAGCTTGGCGCCATCGCCCAACTGTTTAACCCAGTTGAGGTCGGTACGGGCAAAGCCGTTGTGGCTGCCAAAGCTGCCGTCGATGCGGTCGTAGTCGGGGCCGGGGTCGGCGGCCAGCTCCACGCTGGTCAAACTCTGGCTGTTGCTGGTGAAGGTGTTGTAGTTGATAAAAGTTTGCCAGGTCAGCGTATCGCCGTCACCGAGCGCCCAGTTCAGGCGCGGCGACAGGTTAAAGCCGTCGGACCGGCCACGGTCGGACCAGGTGGATGCGCGCGCGACATCGGGCACGCCAGCCGCGTCGGTGCCGGTCTCGTAGCTGGGCGTGGTGCGGTCGTACTGGTAGCGCCAGGCGTTGGCGCCCATCGAGTACGACAGCGGGCCGTCGCGGTCCGACCACTGGATGCTGGCGCTGGGCGAGCTGAACGTGTTGCCCTTGGCGCCGCTGATTTTCACCACATGCTGGTCGAGCTTGACGGTCTTTTTCAGCACGATATTGATGGTGCCGGCAATCGACTGGGTGGAAAACTCGGCGCTGGCCGCGCGCAGCACTTCGATGCGTTCGATAACGTCCGGCGCCAGGTTGTCGGTGGAAAAGCCGGCCGGCGCTTTTTCGCCATTGATCAGGATTTGCGTGTAGCCGGAACCGAGGCCGCGCATGCGGATCTCGCCGCCGCCCCGCCCGGCCGCGCCGCCGACGGTAATCCCGGGCAGGCGCTTGAGCACGTCGTTGACCGAGGTGTCGCCGTATTTCTGAATTTCCTCGCTGTTCACTATCACCTTGCTGGCGGTATCGTCGCGCCGCGCATCGTAGGTGGCGGCGCTGCCCTTGACCATCACGGTCTGCATGACCGGTGCTTGCGCGCTGGTGGAGTTGGCCTTGCCCAACGCCGGCGCAGGCGCTGGCGCGTCCTCGGCGCAGGCGGCATGGTTGACAAGGAAAATGGCGCAAACGGCAGCAGCGATCCGGGTAGGACGCAGGACGGACTTGGACATGGGATGACCAGGAGATAGACGATGGGATGCGTCATTATGCATTGCCCATGTTAAACATTGATGAATTAGGGCACTACTGTTGCGTCCACGCGCCGGTTTGGCGAAATTTCATAACGGAGTTTGGTAAAAATCTCACCTGCGCGTGACTTCGCTACAACAGAGGCGATCCGTTTATAATGCGCGATCGTCTCTTCGTTATTGGAATGCCATCGTGTCCGACCGCCTTGCCGTTTTGCCCCAATACCTGCTTCCCAAGGGAGCGCTGACCAACTTCGCCGGCCGTGTTGCCGGCGCCAAGGGCGGCGCCATGACCACGCGCCTGATCCGCTGGTTCGTGGGCCGTTACGACGTCAACATGGGCGAGGCACTCAATCCGGACATCGCCAGCTACCCGAGCTTCAACGAATTCTTTACGCGCGCCTTGCGCCCGGACGCCCGGCCGCTGGCCGATGCCGCGTTCATCTGCCCGGTCGATGGCCGCATCAGCCAGTTCGGCGCCATCGAGGACGACCAGATTTTCCAGGCCAAGGGCCACAAGTTTTCGACCACCGCGCTGGTCGGCGGCGACGCTGCGCTGGCGGCCAAGTTTCAACATGGCAGCTTCGCCAACCTGTACCTGAGCCCGCGCGACTACCACCGCATCCACATGCCGGTGGACGGCAAGCTTACGCGCATGATCTATGTGCCAGGCGAGCTGTTCTCGGTCAATCCCACTACCGCGCGCGGCATCCCCGGCCTGTTCGCCCGCAACGAGCGCGTGGTGTGCGTGTTCGATACGGCCCACGGCCCGTTCGTGATGACGCTGGTGGGCGCCACCATTGTCGGCAGCATGGCCACCGTGTGGCACGGCCTGGTCAACCCGCCGCGCCTGCCCAAGGTCACCGAATGGACCTACGACGACCAGGACATCGTGCTCAAAAAGGGCGCTGAGCTGGGCCGCTTCCTGCTCGGCTCCACCGTGGTGATGCTGTTCCCGAAAGACACGCTGTGCTTCAACCCCGCCTGGCAACCGGCCGGCCCGGTGCGCCTGGGCGAGGCGATGGCCGCGCTGGCCTGACGTACTTGCCTGAAGCGGCGGCTTGACGCGGCGGCCTGACGCGGTGGCCTGATGCTGAGGCTTGACGCGGTGGCCTGAAGCAGTATCCGGAGCTACTTGGGCCGCGCCGGCGGCACTTCGGCGTCCGGCTGCTGCAACTGCCCGGCACGCAACAATTTGACCGCCTGCGCCACCGAGGCCGCCACGTTGCGCACCTCCTGTTGGAACGCCTGGTCGCGGTCCAGCACCTCGTGGCTCTCGGCATACGATTCGTAGTAGCCGATGTAGCGGTCCAGCGTGGACTGCTTGCCCGCATCGATCAGCCCCATCCAGGTCAGCCAGTCCGACAGGTTGCGGCGCAGGGTTTCGATGCCGGCCACGTCGCCATGGACCACCAGCCCGAACGCCCGGCCCGCCAGGTGCTTGGGATAATCCCACCCCGCCAGTTCGATCGCCTTCGCCTCCGCCGCTTTCTTGCCATGCGTGGTGGTGGGATCGGGGTTGCCGCCATCGGCGCAGACCAGCCGGTCGATCATCGACTTGAGCACGGCCGGCGCCTGGTACCAGTAGGTGGGCGTGAGAATGATCACGCCGTGCGCGGCCACCCATTTTTCGTAGATTTCCGCCATCCAGTCGCTGGTCTGGCGCTCGGCGTGGTTCGGGTAGCACGTGCACGGCCAGTGGCACAGCGGCATCGCGGTCGAAACGCAGCCCTTGCACGGATGGATGTGCAAGTCGTAGCTGGAGGTGAGCAGGCTCAGGTCGAGCACATCGCTGTCGATATCGGACTGGGCCAGCGTCTGCTGCGCCCATTCCACCATGCGGTGGGTCTTGGAGATTTCGCCGGGACAGGTACCGTCGTTGCGGGCCGAGGCATTGATCAGCAATACGCGTGACCGCGTGGCGCCATCCTTTTGCACGCGCTCCGCCTCGATCAGGCGGTCGCGCGTTGCCTTCCACTCCACCGACATATCGTAGTCAGGATCTGCGAAGCCGGGGCCGGCCTTTTGCGTGACCGGCGCCTTGCGGCTGTCGTCATAGTTGCGCCAGGCGACTTCCTCGACCTGGGCCAGCGCGTCATGGACATCGTCAAAGCGCGGATCTGCGTAGGAACGCATGAATTGCAGGTGAAACTCGTTGCGGCCCAGCTTGGCGGGCGCCTGGCCGGTGCGGACGTCGGGAATGGGTTTGGTCATGATAGTCTCCTTGATACGCCAGCGTGGCACGTGGCGCTCTCTGTCTCTGTACGCTTGCGTACCCAGATTTCGAGCCAGCTCATCAAGACGCTTCCTACATTTGGACGGCATGTGCGCCTACGCGCGAGGCAAGGGGGAAGGCATAGAATGTGAGTTCGGGCAATAACAATGTTAAATTTACGTTGCCAGTTCAGCACTCATTGAGCACCTTTCCAGGAGAATCATCATGAACCAAGCGAACAAACGCGGTTTCAAACCCGGCGCCAACATGCCGCACGACGATTACGATCCGATGGAACAGGGCATGTCCGACAGCGGTAATCACGCCGTG
This sequence comes from Duganella zoogloeoides, assembly GCF_034479515.1. Lineage (NCBI taxonomy): Bacteria > Pseudomonadati > Pseudomonadota > Betaproteobacteria > Burkholderiales > Oxalobacteraceae > Duganella > Duganella zoogloeoides. Next base: position 2,121,847 of record NZ_CP140152.1, on the reverse strand, counting down.
GGCCATCCCGGCAACGACAACCCCACCACCAACGCACAACACGGCCGCCAGCCCGCCCGTTCCGAGCAGAGCGTGCGCCAGGGTAACCTGGGCCGCAGCTACTACGACAGCAAGCAAGCCGCTTCCGCAGCTGCCCAAACCACCCACCGCTACAACGCCGCCGGCGCGAGGGGCGACAGCAATACCGGCAAGAGCCGCTAAGCACACCACTGCAGAACACGGGCGCATCCAGCGCCCTTTTTATGCACTGAGCACAAGTTTCGGAGCGCCAAACGAACCTTCTGAGCGAGGCCCAGCAACGAATTGCTGCAACGAAGCGCTGGAGGCTTCGTTTGACGCTCCATCACATGAAGTCGGTTTCGCCGTCGATATCAATGGGATATCCACTGATCGCACGCGACGTCTGCATCCCCGCCATCACCGCCGCCTCCACGCAACCGGCATTAAGGCCGGTCTTGATCCAGTCCCCCGTCAAAAACAGGTTGCTGAATCCCGACTGATCGGTGCGCAGCCGATATTTCGTGCTCCCCACCACCGACATCACGTAACGCTCCGACGGATCGACATTGGCGCGCCAATACTGGGCGTCGAAGCGCTGCACGCCGGTGGCGTCCGAGCCATCGACCAGCCATTGCCACGGGAACGCGCCAGCAGGGCCGGCAGCGGACCACAGTGCGGCGATCTCGTGACTGAGCTGGTTGATCGCGCCCTCCTTCGCTTGCAGCGCCATGCGCGCCGGGAAACCGGTGTCGGTGGCCGGCGGGTAGTCGCTCACGGTCAGCGCGCTGCAGAAGTACGAGACGTTGCGCGGCTCGAGTCCGGCCGGCCAGTCTTCGCGCACCAGCAATTGGTCCATCGGCGCCCAGGTGTCGTACGGCTCGGTAAAGCCGCTGAGCACCGGTTGCTGGCCCTTGGGCTGATAGCTCCAGCCCATCTGGGTCAGATCCTTGTCCAGCCACACCTGGTACGCTTGCGTCGCCACCGTTTTCACCTGCTCGGACGTAGCCAGCAGCGCCGGGCTTTGCGCCAGCAACTGCGGGCACAGCACCGGCAGCGAGCCGATCGAAATGCCGAACACCACCTGGTCGAAATCGATGCCGCGCTTGAGCGTGTGCGTGGGCAGCGGCTTGCCGAAGCGCTCCTGGTACTGCTGCGGCCAGTCGGTCCAGTGCGATTCGAGGTTGATTTCCTTGACTTGCAGCAGCTCGGCCTGGTCGGGATCGAGCTGCTCGTACAAAGGCTGGCTTGGCCAGCACGCCAGGCCCTTGACGTCCACCAGCGGGTAGTACTCCCGGCCGGCGGCCATGGCTACCTGTTCGGTCATGCGGATGCTGCCGATCTGTGACCCGTCCGGCACCAGTTCTTCGACCTTGTGGAAGAACTTGAACTTGACGCCGCGCGCCACCAGCGCCTCGTACAGCGGCGTAAACACCACGTCGCCCATGCCGGCCTGCATCTTGAACATGATGCCACCCTTGTAGCAGAGGCCAATGCGCGCCATGGCCCGCAGCAGCGTGCCAGCCTCGATATTCGGCTTGCCGAAGTCGCCGCCCTCGTAGGCGAATACCAGGTCGTAGAAGCCGCGCACCGGCGCCGAATTCACCGACAGCTCCTCGTTGCCGCCGTGCTTGCGCAGCCAGGCGCGGAAATCGATGTCGTTGATGACATCGAAGCCGTGCTTGAGCACGCCGTCGTCGAACACGCCCTTCATGACAGTAGTGCCGAGGTCGATGCAGATGAACAGGCGCCGCACATCGTCCATGATGTCGGCGCCGGCGTCACTGGCGTTGGCGCTGTCCGCGCGCGCCAGCAGCTTGCCGTAGCGGCTGTGCAGGCGCGAGCGCACGCCGGCCATCACACCGGCCAGCGCGTGGTGCTCCAGCGCGCTATGGCGGCGGGTATCGGGCGACAGGTTGGCCACCATGCCCGACAAGGCGCTGCCCAGCAATTTGAAGTCGTCGGCCAGCTCGCCCACGGTATTGGCCACGCCCTCGGCCAGGTGGTACAGCCAGTCGGGCACGATGCCGGTGTGGTGTGGATGGTCTTCCAGGTCCAGCGCCTCGGTCAGGCGGTCGAGGCTCTTGATCCATTTTTCGATCCAGCCGACCATGGCCACCGCCAGCTGCCATAAGGTGATTTCCTGGTCGCCCTCGCCCGGCACGCCCGGCAGGGTCGGGAACACGATCGACCAGTTGCGCCAGTGGCCACGCACGTCTTCCGACAGCGCCACGTAGTCGTGCTGCTTGAACGCATCCTGCCAGGTGGCCAGCGGCGCGCCGGGCGGACGGTGCAAGCTGCCATACGCTTGCTTGATCATCTTGAAGGCGTTGGTGTAGAAGCCGAACCAGATGTGCAGGCCGTGTTCCTCGATGCGCTGGCCGTACTGCGGGTTACGCCCGCTGGCGCCCTTGCCGCCCAGCCGCCAGCCCTGTTGGTACACGGTGATGTCGTAGTTGTTCTGCCAGCCCGGCTGGTCGCTCAGGTAATACGCCGCGGTCATGGCCGACACGCCGCCGCCAAGCACGGCAATCTTCTGCGGCGCGATGGTGGAGTTGTCGATCAGCTCCTCGCCCGGCTGGGCGGTGAAATCGAAGTTGAGGTTGAACGGCAGGATGGCTTCTTGCGAGCCCAGCTTGAAGCCCAGGGTCTGGTCGAGCGGGAAGCTGTCGAAGGCATGCAGCACGGCCTGGTACTCGTAGCCGAGCAGCTTGCCGCCGTGGATTTTCTCGATGGTGGCAGGCGCCGCCAGGATGGCCTGGTACACGGCCTTGATGCCGGCGCTGTCGGGGAACTGCTTGAGAAAAATCTGGTCGATGCGCGGATTGCGCAGCAGCGAGATGATGTCATCCCACCCCGCCACGTCGAGGTTGAAGAAATCGGGGATCGACAGAAACAGCGTGATGGCTTCCTCGATCAGGTCGAGCACGCTGTGCACGGGCTTTTCGACGCCGGTCTTGTGGGTCGCATTCACTTCCAGCAGCGGATGCAGCGCGATGCGGGTCTCCGGCGAAAACGGTTGAAAACCCTTGGCGGCCACTGAACAGCGCAGCGGCTCGGTGCCGGCGGTGGGGATCTCGTATTCGCACAGGTATTTCGGGTAGCCGAACAGCTCGCGGCCGTTGATCAGCGCCATGCCGTCATCGACAAAAATGTGCGCCGGATAGTAATAGATGTGGGCCAGTTCGCCCTCTTCGTCCATGGCGCCCACCATGATCCAGGTGACGATGTCGATCTCGGTGATCCAGCCCTTGGCCTGGTCCACCGCCACCGCCGAATTGGCGTGATTAACACGCGTGAACGTGGTGAGCACGTACGGGGAAATCGCCTTGAAGCGCATCCGTGCACCGGCCACGCGGTTGAGCGTGTCGTCGAGCGTGGCCTGCAGGCGGGCGCTGTCGCCCTTGATGAAAAAGCCGTACATCTCGGCGTTTTTCAATTGCAGCGGCGAGTGCATCATCGCCGAACCGCCCTGATAAATGTATGAAGGTCTGGTTGCCATAAAAGCGTAGGTTAAGGATTGAACATGATCAATAGTGTAGGACAAAACTCGGACAAATTGCCGATTAAGTTGCCGAAATAAAATTTTCGCTGCTGGTGTACGATCTGGCGATGACCCAACACGCTTCCCACAAACCCGATGGCCGCACGTCCATCCTGCTGCCCTCCGGCTTCGTCCTCAACCTGCTGGCACCGGATGCCTCCGGACTGCCGATCACCGATATCGCGCTGTGCCTGGCCTCGCAGCCGCGCTGGGGCGGCGCCGCCCGGCCCTGGTACTCGGTGGCCGAACATTCGATCATGTGCTCGCGCCTGGTAGCGCCCGAACACGCGTACGCCGCACTGCTGCACGACTGCGAGGAATTTCTCGGCGACTGGCCGTCGCCGGTCAAGGTGATGCTCGGTAGGGACTATGTAAAAGAACGCATGCACCCCGTCAAGCAGGCGCTGCGGCGCCGCTTCGGCTTCCAGGACGACGTCCCGGCAATCAAGCACGCCGACCTGGTGTGCATGGCCACCGAGCTGCGCGACCTGCTGCCGCCGGCCTGGATGGAATGGGGCCACCTGCCGCCGCCGGCCGAAGCGGTCATCGTGCCGGTGGGACCGGAGCGCGCGTATGCGTTGTTCCTGGAACGGTTCGAAGAACTGCGGCACTTGGCGACCTGAAGCGGGTCCGCAAGCGGCTCAACGCGCAGGGGCACCGGCAGTGCGCTTGCGGTATTCGTCCGGGGTTTGCCCCGTCAGGCGCCGGAACATGGTGATAAAGGCCGAGGCGCTGGCGTATCCGAGCCCCAGCGCGATGCGCTCGACGGTCTGGCCTTCGGCCAGCAAGGGCATGGCCTGGACCACGCGCAGCCGCTGCCGCCAGGCAGCCAGGGTCATACCCAGGTCGCGCTGGCAGCGTCGCATCAGGGTACGTTCGCTCACGCCCGCGTGCCGCGCAAGCGCCGCCGCGGAACGCGCATCGCCAGCATGCCGTTCCAGCAGGGTCAGCACCTTGAGCAGCGCCGGATCGGTGGACGTGGGCAGATAGCTGCCCATGCGCTCGGTGCCGGCCAGCAAATCGACCAGCACGTGCAGCAGGCGCGCCTGGTCCGGCATGGGCGGCATGGCCGGCGGATGCTGGCGCAGATGTTCAAGCATCTCGCGTATCAACGGTGTAACGCCCAGCGCGGTCACCCGGTCCGGCAAGCTCGCGCAGTGCGCAGCACCCACGTACACCGAACTGTGCCACGCCTCCTTGCGGTTCTGTCCCAGGTGTTCGACGCCGGGCGGCAGCCAGATGCCGAATTGCGGCGGCACCAGGTAGTGCCCGCCCTTGAACCGCACCTTCACCACGCCATTGACGGCATACACGAACTCGCCCCACGGATGGTGATGGGCGGGATAAATGCCATCGACCGGCATCGGTGCGCTGCGAAAGAAAATCGCCGCCGGCAGCGCCGTGGCAAAGGGGGCGACAAGCACCTGTTGCGGCTTCCTGGTCATGGGGGAATGGGTGAAGTTGACCGAAACCAGCGATGTGCTGTCGGTTTCTCACTATATCAATAAAAACCGCCCAGTTCAAAATGCCCGGACCACAACAGGAGCAACGATAATGGACCCACACAAGGCGATGGATGGACGGGCAACGATGGCCATGACCGGGCTGTGCCTGGTATGGAGCATGCAGCAGATCGGCCTGAAAGCCACCGCCGGTGACGCCAGCCCGATCCTGCAAGTGGCGCTGCGCTCCGGCCTGGCCGCCGTGCTGGTACTGGCGCTGATGCGCGTACGGCGCGAGACGATCGCATCCGCAGCGCTGCCCTGGCGCGCAGGCCTGGGCGCCGGTTTGCTGTTCGCGCTCGAATACCTGCTACTGGGCGCCGGCCTGCGTTTGACCAGCGCCGCCCACGGCGCGGTGCTGCTGTACACGGGCCCGTTGTTTGCCGCCGTGGGGCTGCATTTCCGCCTGCGCTCCGAGCGCCTGGCGCGGTTGCAGTGGCTGGGCATTGCACTGGCATTTGCCGGCATCGTGGTCACATTCCTGCGTGGCCCTGCCGCGCCCGGGCCTGCTTCGGACGTGTCCCTGGTGGGCGACGCCCTGTGCCTGCTGGCCGGTGCGGCCTGGGGCGCCACCACGGTGCTGGTGCGCTGCTCGCGGCTGGCCCAGGCGCCGGCCACCCAGACCACGGTGTTTCAGTTGCTGGTGGCGTTCGTGATGCTGACGATTGCCGCTGGCGTGCTGGGCCAGTGGCACCTCCGCCCCACCCCGCTGGTACTGGCCAACCTGGCGTTCCAGACGCTGATCGTCTCGGTGGCAAGCCTGCTGCTGTGGTTTGCGCTGCTGCGCCGCTATCTTGCCTCGCGCCTGGGCACGTTCTCGTTCCTGACGCCGATGTTCGGCGTGGCGCTGGGCGCGTGGCTGCTCGATGAGCGCGTCAGTCCCACGTTTTCGGCCGGGAGCGCATTGGTGGTTGCCGGGATCGTCCTGGTCAGTTGCCATGCCTGGCTGGGCGAGCGCATCTTACATGTAAAAAACTTCAGTTGACATGGCAAAACCTTGCGTTTGACATTCGATCGGCACGGTTTTACTGGCTCCCAGGCTGGCACGTCCTTTGCAATAACGCCGGTGTAGTACCAAACCTGGGAACTCCAACTAAACCAATCTCAAGAGGTCATCATGTCCACCGAACAAAATCCATTGGCAGGCGCTTATCTGGTCAAAGGCACGATCGGCAACGTCGGCATGCCGGGCGCGCCCATCGTCAACTTCGCCCTGGTGGTGGTGCCGTCCACCCACAGCGTAACGGGCAGCGTGCACGTCACCCAGGCCGTCCAGAACGGCAGCTATTCGGGCCAGGTCAAGGGATCGATCTACGCCACCGGTTTCGGCGACGTCACGCAAGTTGTCGGTCTGACCGGCGTGATCCATCCTGACGGCCCGTCGACGGTCGTCCTGCCATTCGAAGCCCACCTGGCCATCAACGGCGAGTGGAACGGCACCGGCGGCTTCAATTACGCCAACGTGCACGTGGAAAACGTACCGGTGGCCCGCGCAGTGCAATAAGCGCGTAGCGCGTCATAGGGAGCGGCCATCGCTCACTCTTTCGGGTGATGGCCATGGTGAATTTAACCTTTTTAACCGATTCACCATACCTTTGTATAACTATCCATAACCGCCAGCTTTGCGCAAAATGTGCTCATCCAACCACACGAGGAGCACGACCATGAATACCCTGACTTCCGCATCCATCGTTATCGCCGACGTACACCCGCTGATCCGCGCCGGCATGGCGTCGCTGATCGAAAAGCAGGATGCGTTCACCTTGCTGGGCCAGGCCGCCAGCGGCATGCAGGCGATGGAAATGTGCGACCGGCTGCAACCGGACCTGCTGCTGATGGACCTGAACATGCCCGACTGCGACGGCATCGAAGCGATCGGCCGCATCAGCGCCCGTCATCCCGGCGCCAAGATCATCATCCTCAGCGGCCACGAAGGCGAAGACGAAGCCGACCGCGGCATGCGCGCCGGCGCCAGCGCCTACATGGCCAAGAGCGCGCCGCTCGACGACTTGATGGCCTGCATCCATACCGTGCTGTCCGGTAAAAAATACATGATGCCGGAAATGGCGATCAAGCTTGCCAGCCGCATCCACGGCAACCAGCTGACCCCGCGCGAGCGCGACATCCTTGGCCACCTGGCCACCGGCATGAGCAACAAGGTCATCGCCCGCGCCGCCGGCATCGGCGTCGGCACCGTCAAGTTCCACGTCAAGAGCATCATGTCCAAGCTGAACGTTTGCACCCGCACCGAGGCAGCCATGGTGGCGGCGCGCCGGGGCCTGGTCCATTTTTCCTGATATTTTCAACCCACCAACACCGTTACAAAGTTTGCAAGTTGTGCTAGCATAACTATTTTTGCTGAGCACCAAAATGATCGTCGGGATAGATTTAGGCACCACCAACAGCTTGATCGCAGTATGGGAAAACGGCGCCGCGCGCCTGATCCCGAACAGCCTGGGAGAAACCTTGACACCGTCGTGTGTCAGTGTCGACGAGGACGGCACCATCCTCGTCGGCCGGGCTGCCCGCGAACGGCTGCAAACCCATCCTGACCGCACGGCTGCCGTATTTAAACGCTACATGGGCAGCGACCGCACGCTGCGCCTGGGCCAGCGCGATTTCCGGCCCGAGGAATTGTCGGCGCTGATCCTGCGTTCGCTGAAGGAAGACGCCGAGGCCGTACTGGGCCACCCGGTGACGGAGGCGATCATCACCGTGCCCGCCTACTTTTCCGACAGCCAGCGCAAGGCCACGCGCGCGGCCGGCCAGCTGGCCGGCCTGAAGGTGGACCGGCTGCTGAACGAGCCGACCGCTGCGGCGCTCGCTTACGGCATCCACCAGCGCGACGCCGAAACCCGCTTCCTGGTCTTCGACCTCGGTGGCGGCACGTTCGACGTGTCGGTGCTCGACCTGTTCGAGGGCGTGATGGAAGTGCGCGCCTCGGCCGGCGACAATATGCTGGGCGGCGAAGACTTCGTGCTGGCCATGGTCGATCATTTTCTGGCCCACCACAAGCTACCGGCCACGCTCAAGAACGACCCGTATTTCATGCAGCGCCTGCTGGCCTCGTGCGAGCGGGCCAAACGCGCGCTCAGCGATACAGCTGCCGCCAGCATCGAGATCTACCACGACGACACCCAATACACACTGGCGCTGGACGAAGCGGCGCTGGAACGCATCTGCACGGTGCTGCTGCGCCGCCTGCGCGATCCGATCGAACGGGCGCTGCGCGACGCCAACCTGAAAATCTCCGAACTCGACAACATCGTGCTGGCCGGCGGCGCTACCCGCATGCCCGTGGTGCGCAAGCTGGTGGCGCGCATGTTCGGCCGCTTCCCTGCCTGCGACATCAATCCGGACGAAGTGGTGGCGCTCGGTGCGGCCGTGCAGGCCGGCCTGAAAATGCGCGACGCCGCGCTGGACGAAGTGGTGATGACCGATGTCTCGCCCTATTCGCTGGGCATCGAGGTGTCGATGCAGCTCGGTGAGCGCAATTTCGCCGGCGGCCACTTCGATCCCATCATCGAGCGCAATACGCCGGTGCCGGTCAGCCGCGTCAAGCAGTACCACCCGGTGAGCGACAAGCAGAAATGGCTGGAGCTGCGCGTGTTCCAGGGCGAGGCGCGCATGACGCGCGATAACATCCTGCTCGGCAGCCTGAAAGTGAAACTGGCCGGCGGCGCCATCGCCGACAGCGGCGTCGATATTCGCTTTACCTACGACGTCAACGGCCTGCTGCAAGTGGAGGCGACCGTGACCGCCACCAGCGCGGTGCACACGCTGGTCATCGAGGGCAATCCGGGTCTGCTGTCGGAGGAAGACATCGCCAAACGTTTCGTCTCGCTGTCGGAACTTAAAATCCACCCGCGCGATCGCATCGAGCACCGCACCCTGCTGGCGCGCGCCGAACGTCTGTACCAGCTGATGCGCGGCCAGGGCCGCGAATGGTTCGGCGCCCAGATCGTGCTGTTCGAACAGGCGCTGGACAGCCAGGACAAGCGCGTGGTCGAACCGGCCCGCAAGCAGTTCGAGGCCATGCTCAACGAAATCGAGCATGACAGCTTCGTTACGCCACTAAGCATGCCACTCAACGAACCGCAATAAGGCTGTGATGGAACTGATGTTTTTGCAACGGCTGTCGCTGGCCGGGGATGCCGACGAGCGCACCATTCGCCGCGCCTATGCGCGCGAACTCAAGCTGATCGACCAGGAGCACGATGCGGCCGGCTTCCAGAGCCTGCGCGAAGCGTACGAGGCGGCGCTGTTCTGGGTGCGCAATCCCGAGTATTTCGCCGGTGATGATGATGGCGATGGCGAAGAGAAGCGCGCGCAAGTGCAGGCCGACGCGCCACCCGCCCCTGATGTCGCCGGCACCGAGGTTATCGAAGCCACCGCATTGCCAGCCGAGGTGCTGCCGGCCGGCGAAGACCCGCAAGCGCTTGGCGACGAAGTCTTCGAAGAATTCGTTGCACGCCTGCCCGCGTTGGCCGCCGCCGCAAAGGGCCCCATCGAAAGCGAAACGCCTTGGGCGCAAGCCCTGCAAACCTGCCTGGACGACCTGCGCCTGTTCGGCATCGACGCGCGCGAGCAGTTCGAGCGGCGCGTGGCAATGCTGCTGGCAGAAGGCTGGCGGCCGGGCCACGAGGCGCTGCTGGTGGCAGCCGTGGATACTTTCGGCTGGGCGGCCGACCGCCGCCGGGTGCAAAATCTGGGCTACGCCGGCATGCTGATCGACCTGGCCATCGACGAACGCGCATTGTTCGATTCGCAGCACGACGACGAAGCCGACGCCCAGCGCCGGCTGCTGCAACAACTGCGCGATCCCGCCATGCCGAGCTGGCGCGTGTTGGCGCTACAGGTGCACGCACTCGAGACCATGACGGCACGATTCCCGAACTGGTTATCCATGGTGGTGGACGTCGACACCATTAACAGCTGGCGCAAGATGGAGGAAAACATGCCCGGCTGGCAGCGCGCACTGGCACTGCTGGGCTTGAAGCGGCGCGCAACGATGAGAGATGCACGGGCTGAGGACACGTTTCGCTGGTATTGGGTATGGGTCTTGCTGGTCGTTATATTTTTTGCAGTCCGAACCCTGTCGAACACGGGGGCCGACCATCACAACGTGCCGCCAGTCATGGCTCTCGACGCAGAGGCCCTGATAAATCAGGCTGAAAACCAGTACTTCGACGGTCAGATGGAAGCGGCGATGACAAGCCTTGACCAGGCCAACGCCCTGAAGCCCGACTTTGCCGACGCCTACGCCATGCGCGCCTACCTGTGGCAGCTGGCCGGCGTAGAGAAGCCGATCGACAGCATGCTGGAAAAAGCGGCCGCGCTCAATCCCGATTCCGTACGGCTGCTGCGCCTGCGGGCCGCGATCTCGGCCAACCGCGGCAACTTCCAGGAAGCACTGCGCGATATCGACCGGCTGCTGCCCGGCGACGAGGACCTCTATTTCACGCGGATCTTGCAGGTCGAAGTCCTGCTCAATGTACAGCGGTCGCCGGAAGCGCTGGAACAACTGGAATCGATGCTCACGCATTTCAGCGACAAGCCGCGCGTGTATCACCTGATCGCCTTTATCCACAAAAAAAACGGCAACATGGAGAAGGCCATGGAGGTGCTGACGCGGGGCGTGGCCAGCGCACCCGACGCCACGATGTACCTTGACCGCGCCCTGCTGCGCCCGGCCAGCGACCGGGCCGGCAGGGAGCGCGACTTCGACTCGGCCCTTGCGCTCACCGACAATCCGATAGGAGTACTCAGTGCACGGGCATGGTGGGAGCGCGAAGCGGGCCGTCCGGACGACGCCATCGCCACCTACAAGCGAGCGATGGAGCGCCTGGACGATACCGATACCGTGATCCAGCTGCTGGCGTTGCGCAGCGTGGCCTACACCATGGCGGGCAAGCCGGACCAGGCCGCTGACGATGTGGAAAAGGCCCGTACCCGGGCCGACACGGCAATGCGGCTCAACAATCTCGCATGGATCCTGGCCACCAACAATGCAGCCCTGCCCACCGCGCTGACGCTGGCGCAAAAGGCCAATACCGACGCGCCGGACGCACCGGCCTTCCTCGACACCGAAGGCGTGATCCTGCTGCGCCTGGGCAAATTCGATCAGGCGGTCGAGCGTTTCGACCGCGCCCTGGCGCTGGCGCCGACCATGGCCGGCACCCTGTTCGTACGCGGCATCGCCAGGCAACACCTGGGCCAGCAAGCCGGTGCGGCAGCGGACCTGAAAGCGGCGCGGGCAAAACGCCCCGGCATTGACGCCGAGTACGCCGGCTACGGCATCAAACCGTAACCGGATAGTAAGCTGGCGCACCGAACTCCCCCAATGGCAGAGGTGCCATGCTCCCGTGCGCGGTACACTCGCGGGAGCATATTGCGCCTATATCACAAGGAGTCACCATGATCGACCGCCACACCGCCCACTACGTTCCCCTGGCCACCGCCCGCACCAAGGACGTCGTCAAGCACCTGCTCGCTCCCGGTGAGCGCCACAAGATCGACATCGTGCGCATCGGCGACCGCCACCAGCGCGCCGAGGTCGATGCCTGGATCGTCGCCGACGAAGACGGCCCGGTGCACTTCTTCTACCAGGACGGCGTCGGCGGCCACGACGTGCAGTTTGGTTTTGCCGACGAGGTGCGCGAAGCCATCGACGAAGCGGAAACCGAAGTCTAGGCAGGAGCCTTAGCCCCGCCTTAATGGAGGTGGCTTAATTGCGGCGGACCTTTACCATTCATCTATCCAAGATGATACGTAAAGGACCGCCATGAAAATCAATAAAACCCTGCTGCTGCCCCTGCTCGCAGCGTGCGCCCTGCTCATCGCCGTGGCCAGCCAGGCCGCCGCGCCGCTGGTCAAGACCCAGGCGCCCGGCTACTACCGCACCATGCTGGGTGAGTTCGAAATCACCGCCCTGTCCGACGGCAGCCATCCATTCCCCATCGATACGGTGATGACCCATATCGAAGCCGCGCTGATCAAGCAGGACCTGGCCAAGGCCGAACTGGCGCAGCCGGTGCAAGGTTCGATCAACGCCTTCCTGATCAACACCGGCAAGAAGCTGATCCTGGTCGATGCCGGCGCTGGCGTGCTGTATGGCGACTGCTGCAACAAGCTCTTGACCAACCTGCGCGCTGCCGGCTACCGGCCGGAGCAGGTCGACGAGGTGCTGCTCACCCACCTGCACAAGGACCACGCGGGCGGCATCATGGCGCAGGGCAGGGCCGTGTTCCCGAACGCCGTGCTGCGCCTGTCGCAGCTGGAGGCCGACTACTGGCTGTCCGCCGCCAATCAAGTCAAGGCGCCCGACTTCCTCTCGACCTTTTTTGATGCGGCCAGGGCCGCCGTGGCGCCATACCAGGCCGCCAACCACTATCAACCGTACCAACAGTTCGGCCAGCTCGACGCTGGCATCGAAGCGCTGCCGGCGCCGGGCCACACCCCGGGCCACGCCATGTACCGCGTGCAGAGCGCCGGCCAGACGCTGCTGATCTGGGGCGACATCGTGCACGTGACCGCGATCCAGCTCGAACACCCGGAGGCCACCGTCAAGTACGACAGCAGCGAAGCCGACGCTGCAGCCACCCGCGCGCGGCTGTTGCAGTCGCTAGCCAAGGACCACACCATGGTCGGCGCCGCGCATATCGCCTTCCCGGGCCTGGGCCGCATCCGCCAGGACGGCAAAACCTATGACTGGCTGCCGCTCAACTACGACGGCACGCCCGGCACCGTCAATTAATCTAGGAAAGGTCCGCCATGAAACAGCCCAGCAAAGCCCCGGTGCCACCGCAGGCACCGAACACCGCGCCAGTCGTACCAGTCACGCCAGTCGCGCCGTCGCAGCACGAGCAGGACGCGCTCGACGAGGCCCTGGCCGAGTCGTTTCCATCGAGCGACCCGGTCGCCATCACCGTGACCAGGGAAGCCCCGCCCAAACGTTAGCCATGGCCCTGCACTTTTGGCAGGAGCTTTTCAACGGTGCGCTGACTACACTGGGTAGGTAGTCACCCCTCACACACCAAGGAGCAACAACATGGCAAACAGCAATCTCTCAGTCGACAGCGTCATCACCGAAGATGGCACCCGCATCCACTTCAAGGACTGGGGCACCGGCCCGGCCGTGGTGTTCAGCCATGGCTGGCCGCTGCAAGGCGATGCCTGGGAAGACCAGATGATCTTCCTGGCCAGCCACGGCTACCGCGTGATCGCCCATGACCGCCGCGGCCACGGCCTGTCGAGCCAGCCCTGGGGCGGCAACGACATGGACACCTATGCCGACGACCTGGCCACGCTGCTGAACGCACTCGACGTCAAGGAAGCCACGCTGGTGGGTCACTCCACCGGTGGCGGCGAAGTGGCGCGCTATATCGGCCGCCATGGCAGCGCCCGCGTCAAGAAGGCCGTGCTGGTGGGCGCGGTGCCGCCGCAAATGGTCAAGTCCGCAACCAACCCGGGCGGCTTGCCGATGGAAGTGTTCGACGGCATCCGCGCCGGCGTGCTGGCCGACCGCTCGCAGTTCTTCAAGGACCTGACCTTGCCGTTCTATGGCTACAACCGCCCCGGCGCCAAGGTGTCCGAAGGCGTGCGCGACACGTTCTGGGCCCAAGGCATGCAGTGCGGCATCAAGAACGCCTATGACTGTATCAAGCAGTTCTCGGAAGTGGACTTTACCGAAGACCTGAAAAAGATCGACGTACCGGTGCTGGTCGTGCACGGCAGCGACGACCAGATCGTGCCGATCGACGCCGCCGGCAAGGCCTCGGCCAAGATCATCAGGAACGCCAAACTGGTCATTTACGAAGGCGCGCCGCACGGCTTGCCAACCACCCACAAGGACAAGCTCAACGCGGGCTTGCTGGAATTCCTGCAATCCTGATCACCCGATAGGGTGAGTCAAATCCCTCCCCTGTTCAATCTTCTGCCTCACTCTTTCGGAGCTAAACGCCATGGCGATCACGGTCCATAATGAATCGGTGGGCAAGAAGGCACTTTCAAAGGAAATACATCATGAGCAAAGCAAATACCAAACAAGTGCTGCAAGATTTCGGTTCGTTGGCCGACGTGCGTATCGGCCTGTCGGCCGAAGTGCGCACCCACAGCGTGCAGGCGCTGAACCGCCTGCTGGCCCACACCATGGCCATCCGCGACGCCTACAAGAAAGCCCACTGGCAGGTGTCGGGCGCCACCTTCCATCAATTGCACCTGCTGTTCGACCAGCACTACAACGAGCAGGTCACCATCATGGATGCCATCGCCGAGCGCGTGCAAACCCTGGGCGGCGTCACCTTCGCGCTGGCGCAGGACGTCATGGAAGAATCGACCATTTCGCGCAGCGCCCCGCGTGGTCGCGAGACGGCGGCAGCCCAGCTGTCCGGCCTGCTCGATGCGCATGAAACCATCCTGATCGAAGCCCGTCCGCTGGCACGCGCCGCTGCCGACAACGGCGACGACGGCACCAACGACCTGATCGTCAGCCAGGTGGTGCGCAGCAACGAGCTGCACAGCTGGTTCATCGGCGAACACCTGGCCGCGCAAACCCAGGCCGCCAAGTAGGCAAGATGCCCGCACCCGCAGACCTCGCGACGGACAAGTCGCTCGACAACGAGCAGTTGTACCGTCGCTACCTGGCCGAAAAAGCCCGCCGCCTGCAGGCGGAAGAGGCGCTGCGGGAAGCCGAGGAAGAATTGGCAAGACTGGCGCGCATCTCGTCCATGGGCGAGTTTGCCGCCTCGCTGGCGCACGAAGTCAGCCAGCCGCTGGCGGCCATCGTGCTGCAGGCCGAAGTGGGCCTGATGTCCCTGCAATCCGATAACACCGAGCGCGTGCGCGATGCACTCCAGCTGATCCGCCACGCGGGCGCCACCGCCGCCGACGTGGTGCGCAGCATCCGCGGCATGTCCTGCCGTACCAGTCCCGAACCCACCACTTTCGATATCGATGAAGCGCTGCGCGAAGTGCTGCGCATGTTGCGCGCCGAATTCCACAAGCAGGGCATCGCTGTCCACGACGCGCTGGCGCTGAACGGCCACCAGTTGCGCGCCGACCGCGTGCAATTGCAGCAAGTAATGATGAACCTGGTCCTGAACGCCATCGAAGCGATGAAAGACGTGCACACCCGCCCGCGCCAGCTGCACGTGCGCTCGGTGCTGGCCGATATTGCCGGCACGGTCCGCATCAGCGTGGAAGACAATGGCGTGGGCGTGCCGGCCAAGCTGGCCGAGCGCCTGTACGATCCGCTGTTTTCCACCAAGCCCGGCGGCACCGGACTGGGGCTGGCGATTTGCCGCACCATCGTCCAGGCGCATAACGGGCGCATCTGGTCCACCTCGCGCCAGCCGCACGGCGCCGCCTTCCACATCAGCCTCAAAGGACATCCCGGATGAACACGCCCGACGACACCATTTCCGTCCTCATTGCCGACGACCACCCGCTGATCCTGGCCGGCCTGGCCGCCCTGATCGACGCCCTGCCCGGCCTCACCCTGGCGGGACAGGCCGACAACGGCGCCCGCGCGGTGGAACTGTACCGCCAGCGTCGTCCCCAGGTAACCATCATGGACCTGAGCATGCCGGTCATGCACGGGCTCGAGGCGATCGGCCAGATCCTGGCCTTCGATCCCGACGCCCGCATCGTCATCCTCACCACATACCAGGGCGACGAAGACGTGCACCGGGGCATGCGCGCAGGTGCGCGCGGCTATCTGCTCAAGGACAGCAGCCCGGAACAACTGGTCGCGTGCATCCACGCCGTGGCCGAGGGCCGCAAATTCCTGCCGCCGGAAGTGGCCAGCAAGCTGGCCGCACACACGGAAGTTGCACGGCTGTCGCCGCGCGAGCTGGAAATCCTGGCGCACTTGGCTACCGGCAAGAGCAACAAGATGATCGCGCGCAGCGCAGCGATCGAGGTGGGCACGGTCAAATTCCATGTCAACAATATTCTTGCCAAGCTCAACGTCGGAAGCCGCACCGAAGCCGCCACAGTGGCGTCCCGGCGCGGCTTGCTCAGCGCGTTTTAATTATTTCGCCGGGACTGGGGCCAGGGTCTTGTGGTCCGGGTTGGCGCGCGAAGCGGCCTTGTGCACCATGGTGTAAGCGTAGTCCACGCCCATGCCGTAGGCGCCCGAGTGTTCCTTGACGATGGCCATCACGTCGTTATAGGTCTCCTTGTGGGCCCAGTCACGCTGCCATTCCAGCAGTACTTGCTGCCAGGTCACCGGGATCACGCCGGCTTGCACCATGCGCAGCATGGCCATGTCGTGCGCTTCTTTCGAGGTGCCGCCCGACGCATCGGACACCATGTAGATTTCGTAGCCGCCTTCGAGCATCGCGCACAGGGCGAACGTGGTGTTGCACACTTCCGTCCACAGGCCCGACACGATCACTTTTTTCTTGCCGTTGGCGGCCAGCGCATCGCGCACTTTCTGGTCGTCCCACGAGTTCATCGAGGTGCGCTCGAGGATGTCCTTGCCTGGGAACACGTCCAGCAGTTCAGGGTAGGTGTGGCCCGAGAACGATTCGGTTTCGACGGTGGTGATGGTGGTCGGAATATTGAATACCTTGGCGGCCTTGGCCAGCGCAACGGTATTGTTTTTCAGAACCTGGCGATCGATCGACTGCACGCCGAACGCCATTTGCGGCTGCTGGTCGATGAAGATCAGCTGCGAGTTTTGCGGGGTCAGGACTTCGAGTTTTGGGTTCATCATCATGCTTCCAGAGTGGTGTAAAGGAACCCTCATGGTAGGGCGCGCAACGACCCTCCACCACTGCAATAAGATAGGCTCCGCCATAGGGGGGACTCTGCTAAGCTGCGGCCATCCCCATGATCAGGAAGAGCCATGAACAATGACGACACCGCGCAACGCGCCAAACTGACCAGCCTGGGCCGCGCCCTGCGCGACCTGCACAAGCAATTGATCCACATCGAGAGCCAGTATTTCGGCGCCGTGGGCAGTCCGCTGGAACTGCTGCAACTGGTGACCAACCATCCTAACTTTGCCTGGCTGCAAAAACTGTCGGGCCTGATGGCGCAGATGGACGAACGCCTGGACGAAGAAGAACCGGTCACAGCCGCTGAGGCGGTGACCTTCCGCCGCGCCATCGAAGCGCTGATCGGCCCGTCCGAACAGGGCGACCTCGAGTTCCGTGCCAAGTATAACGCCATGTTGCACGACGGCCCGGAACTGGTGATGGCGCACGGTGCCGTACGCAAGCAATTGTCCGAAATTGTAGCGATTTAAAGATATCCACACGAATTGTGGATAAGGTTGTGAATAACCGCCACTTGACAGCCGGGACCGCCTTTAATGGCGGGCGTTTCAACAAAATGCCCAATCGGAAGGCAAAATTTTAGGGGAATAAAATCAATGACTTACAGCGCGGGCCGAAAGGCCCTCGCGTGTTTTTGAGCCGGCTTGAAAAATATTTTTGTGTGCATAAATACGGTCCATGGAATATCGGACAGCGAATTCTTTGACAAATCCGCATACGAGGAATAGTGTAACTCCAGAGTTTCGCTATTTTCTTCCAAGAACTCGTTTCGGGATCAATGCATGAATCAGAATGATGACGACACAGACTGGATGATCGACGACGACGATGCTGTCGCCGCCGAAGCGCAGTCGGGCGGCAAGGCGGCCGCTGCCGCGCCACCGCCGTGGCGGGTATTGATCGTGGACGACGACGTCGATGTCCACGTTGTGACAAAATTTTCACTTAGCAATGTTTGCTTCCGTGGACGGCGCCTGAGTTTCCTGCATGCCTACAGCGGCGAAGAAGCGCTGACCACGCTGCGCAACACGCCCGACATCGCACTGGTGCTGCTGGACGTGATCATGGAAACCAGCGATGCCGGCCTCAACGTGGCGCGGCAAATCCGTGACAATCTGCACAACAGCCTGGTGCGCATCGTGCTGCGCACGGGACAGCCGGGCCAGGCGCTCGAGCACAGCATCATTCTCGACTACGATATCAACGATTTCTGGTGCAAGACCGACCTCACCACGCGCAAGCTGTTCACGACCGTAATCTCGTCGCTGCGCGCCTATGCCGGCCTGCAGGAGGCGCAGGAACGCGCCGCCGTCCTGCAAACCCAGCTCGACCAAGCCAGACGGTTGCTCGACGCCGTGGACCAGCACGCCGTCATCGCCACGTTTGACGCACGCGGCCGCATTGCCAGCGTTAATGACAAGTTTTGCACCAAATTCCAGTTTTCGCGCCAGGAACTGGTCGGCGCCGACCTGCGCCTGCTGCACACGCCACCCTACCCGCCCGACCAGCTGGCCGACGCCCTGGGTGCACTGGGCGCCGGCGAAACCTGGACCGACGTGGTCACCGGCTGGCGCCGCGACGGTCAGGAACTGCGGCTGAGGGTAACCGCCAGCGTGGTGGACGACCCATCCGCGCCCTACGTCGTGGTGGGCAGCGTGATGCAGCCTTTGAAGAAACCGCTTTGATCCGGCGCATACAACGCTAAGTACAGGATTTTCAAGCGTTTTTTACGATATCCACAAGCTCTGTGGATATCTATGTGGATATCTCCCCATTGACAACGAAGCGCGCCTGTAACGGCGCGGGGTTCAACAAACTGCCCATCCAACAGGCAGTTTTTATCGCCTTATAAATCAAGCACTTACATTGATATATTTTTCGACACGAAAAATTTTCAAATTCATTCTTGCCATCATGATGTGTGCATAAGTAAACCCGGCACTTGCATGAGGTAAAGCTTATGGATGGCTAGTGCACCAGCTGGCGTCTTTGCTCGGGATGGAGCAGTACCCGTTCGATGATGTGCGGCTGGACGTTGTGCGAACGCAGGTATTCAATGGCGCACACGGTATTGAAGGTGGACTGCACGATGATGCCGCGCTCGACGATGGCACTGCTGTGGCTGTCGCTGCGTTGGTAGTGCTCTTGCATGGTACGTAGTAAATGCAAATCGTTCATCATAAGCCTCGCTAAAAAACAGGGGTTTTGATCCGGATCAAGCAGATATGCAACGGCAGTATGCGCGACCGTTTTGTAAAGTCAATGTCAGGCTCCTATCATTTCGCAATTAAAATATTGCGTAAATTTGATGGGCGTGGACACGAAGCAATGAGCAGGGTCATAATGCCAAGATGACCGAAGACCATCCCCGCCCCGCCTCCCTCGCTGACCTGTTTATGTCATTCACCTTGCTGGCGCTGCAGGGCTTCGGCGGCGTGCTGGCCGTGGTCCAGCGCGAAATGGTCGAACGCAAGCGCTGGCTCACCCAGAAAGAATTCATCGAAGACTGGGCCGTGGCGCAAGTGATGCCCGGTCCCAACGTAGTCAACCTGTCGCTGATGATCGGCGACCGTTATTTTGGCCTGCGCGGCGCCATGACGGCGCTGGCCGGCATCCTGACCGTGCCGCTGCTGCTGGTGTTGTGCCTGGCCGTGCTGCACTCGCATTACGCCAACCACCCGGGCGTGGCCGGCGCGCTGCGCGGCATGGCGGCGGTGGCGGCCGGGCTGATCGCCGCCACCGGCATCAAGCTCGCCTCGGCACTGCGCAACCATCCGCTGCCCGGCTGGTTCAGCGGCGCCGCCGCCGTGCTGTGCGTGGCGATGCTGGTAGTCTTCAAGGTGCCGCTGGCCTGGACCCTGCTGCTGCTCGGCGGCACGTGCGTCGGCCTGACGTACCGGATCTTGAAAACGCGCAGCCTGGAAGCGGCAACGCCATGAGCGGCGCACCGATCCACATCGTGCTCAGCATGGCGGACTGGTGCAGCCTGTTCGGCCATTACCTGCTGTTGTCGCTGTTGTCGGTGGGCGGCGCGATTTCCACCACGACCGAGATGCACCGCTACCTGGTACTCGAACAAGGCTGGCTGACGCAATCGCAATTCAACGACTCGGTGGCCATCGCCCAGGCGTCGCCGGGGCCGAACGTGCTGTTTGTGGCATTGATGGGCTGGAACGTGGGCCTCAACGCGGGCAGCTATGCCGCCGCGTTCGCCGGCGTGGTTGTGGCCATGTGCGGCATCCTGATCCCCAGCACCTGCCTGACCTACATGGCCGCGCGCTGGGCGCGCCTGCACCGCGACAAGCTGGGCGTGCGCGCCTTCAAGCAGGGGATGGCGCCGGTGGTGGTGGGGCTGATGGTATCGGTGGGCATTACCCTCGGCAGCGCCCACCGCGACTTCGCCCTCGACTGGCCGCTGTGGCTGCTGTCAGTGGTGGCCGGGATACTGATCTGGCGCACCCGCATCCACCTGCTGTGGCTGCTGGCGGCAGGCGCCGTATTGGGATGGTTCCAGCTGGTCTGACGCTTCCCACTTCGGGGTCAGTGCCGACATTTAGACACGGCCTCAACCATTTACTGTCGAGTTTGTGTCCAAATGTCGGCACTGACCCCGAAGTAAGGCTTACTGGTTCTGGTAGCCGCCGTAGTGCTTGACGGGACTCCATTCGGGTTTGACTTCGAGCGCTGGCGGCGCCAGTTGCTTGAATTGCTCGCCGGCGTAGACCACCTTGCCGTTGACGATGGTCAGCGCGCTTTCCAGGTTCTTGATCTGCTCGACGTCCATGCTGAAATAATCTTGCGGCAGGATCACCACGTCGGCGTACTGGCCCTTGGCCAGCGTACCCTTGAGCTTTTCCTCGCCGCTCATCCAGGCGCTGCCCTGAGTCATCAGCTTCAGGGCCTGGTAGCGGCTCAGCACGTCCTGCGGTTGCCACAGCTTGAGGCCGCCGGCGGTTTTACCGGTCACCGCCCAGTAGATCGACGGCCACGGACCGTAGCTGCTGACGCGGGTGCCGTCGGTGCCGAGGCCCACCGGGATGTTCATCTCCAGCATTTTCTTGATCGGCGGCATCTGGCGGGTCTGGGCGCCGTATTGTTTCCAGTAGTGCTCACCCTGGAAATACATGCGGTTTTGCACGGCGATGCCGCCACCAAGCGCTTTCACGCGTTTGAGTTGCTTGTCGCTGATGGTTTCGGCATGGTCGAAGAACCAGCGCAGGCCGTTCAGCGGCAAGTCCTTGTTGACCTTTTCGATCACGGCCAGGTCACGGTCAATGCTCTCGTCGTACGTGGCGTGGATGCGGAACGGCCAGCGGTTCTTGATCAACAGGCGCAGCACGGGTTCGAGCTCGCCTTCCATCTCGTGCGGCATGTCCGGGCGCGGCTCGAGGAAGTTCTCGAAGTCGGCCGCGCTCCACACCAGGTTTTCGCCGCCACCCTCGGTGTTGTAGCCATTCGCATAGAACAGGTGTTCGTTCTTGTCAGGCTTGGTCTGGGTGAGCCAGCGCTGATAATCTTCGAGCTCCTTGCCCGGCTTTTGCGCGAACAGGTAATACGACGTACGCACGGTCAGCTTGCCATCCTTGGCCAGTTCCAGGCTCACGGCGTAATCATCGGGATAGGCCTGGCCGCCACCGCCGGCATCGATCGCGCTGGTCAGGCCCAGGCGGTTGAGATCGCGGTAGTACTGGATGGTGGAATTGAGCTGTTCATCACGCGGCAGCACGGTGGTCTTGGCCAGCGTGGTGTACAGGATCATGGCGTTCGGTTTGGCGATCAGCTTGCCGGTGGGCTTGCCGTCGGCGCCCAGTTCCACCACGCCATCCTTGAACCTGGTCTCGGCGGTGTAACCCAGCGTTGCTATGCCTTTCTTATTCAGGAAGCCCAGGCCGTACAGGTACAGCAGGAATACCGGCTTGTCCGGCACTGCTTCGTTGATCTCTTCCAGGGTCGGCAGGCGCTTTTCCTCGAACTGGAATTCGTTCCAGCCGCCGACGACCTTGATCCAGGCGCCGTCCGGCGTGCGCGCGGCTTGCTCCTTGAGCATCTGCATCGCTTTTTTCAGCGATGTCACGCCGTCCCAGCGCAGCTCGGCGTTGTAGTTGAGACCTTCGCGGATGATGTGCAGGTGCGAGTCGTTCAGGCCGGGAATCACGGTCTTGCCATCGGCGTCGATCACTTGCGTGGCGGCGGTCTTGAGTTTCAATACGCTGGCATTGCTGCCCACGGCGGTGATCTTGCCGTCTTTCATAGCAACGGCCTGGGCGAACGCGCCCTCTTTGGTCATGGTGGCGACCTTGCCGTTGGTGATGATCAGGTCGGTGGCGTGCGCCGACGTGGCGGCCAATACGGTTATAGCAAACGCGAGCTGCGTCATTTTCATTGTCTTGCTCCTAAAAAAATGGACTGCTGCGACACGATGTCGCAACAGTCCAGGTCAGTGCAATGAAATGAAGCCAGCCCAACGGACCGGCCCGTTTCAATTACTCCTTGATGGCTTCGATGGCGAGGGTCAGGGTGACTTCATCGCCAACATTCGGTGCGTATTTACCGGCGTTGAACTCGGTACGCTTGATTTTGGCCGTGGCGTTGGCGCCGCAAGCCAGTTTCTTCATCATCGGGTGATCGGCGCACTGGAAGTGCGTGACGGTCAGGGTCACTGGCTTGGTGATGCCCTTGATGGTCAGGTTGCCGTCGATGGTGGAAGGCACGTCGCCCTTGAAGTTGACCTTGGTCGACTTGTAGGTGATGGTCGGGAACTTGCCGGTGTCCAGGAAATCTTCGCCCTGGATGTGGCCGTCGAACAGTTTCGAGCCGGTATCGACCGACTTGGTGTCGATGGTCGCTTCCACCGAGCCGGTCTTGGCAGCGCGGTCCACCGTGAACTTGGCGGTGGTGGTGTTGAAGCGGCTGGTCTGGATCGAGTAGCCGAAGTGGCTGTAGCTGAAGCTCGAGAAGGTGTGGTTGGCATCGGAAGTGAAGGTTTCCGGTGCGGCAAATGCGGACATCGAGATACCGGCGGCGACCAGCAGGGCAAAGATTTTTTTCATTGTCAGACTCCTGTGTGTTGGGAACAGTGAGACATGCGACCGGTCCGGGGTTCCGGCGAAGTCCATGTCTCGGGTGGCAATGATTATGCTCTGCACAATTGACGTTGTAAAACGAAAAATTTGCCTCGTTACTATCGAGAAAATCGATCATAACCGGCGGTTAAGTTCAATCTCGTGCACAGGTGGGAATCATACCGGGTGAGGGGGAGGAGAGGAATCTGTCGGAAGGGTGAGGATGGGATAACCTTGAGCCTGCCACCCTCCGGATGGAGGATGGCGCAACGGGACTCAAGGCTCAGGCAGCAGCCGCGATCTTGCCAGCTTGCCTGGCTGGCGCCGGGTGCAGGATGCTTTCCAGCAGTTGCTGCTCCAGCGCCGCAAACGCCGCATTGCCGCGCGCACGCGGGCGGGACAGGTCCACTTTCAGGTCCAGCGTGATGCGCCCCTCCTCGATCAGCACCACGCGGTCGGCCAGCGCCAGCGCTTCCTGCACGTCGTGCGTGACCAGCACTGCCGTGAAGCCGCGCGCCAGCCACAGGCTTTCGATCAGTTGCTGCATCTCGATGCGGGTCAACGCATCGAGCGCGCCCAGTGGTTCGTCGAGCAGCAGCAATTGCGGTTCGTGCAGCAGCGCGCGCGCCAAGGCCACGCGCTGGCGCTGGCCGCCCGACAGTTCGGCCGGCCAGTCGTTGGCGCGTTCGCCCAGGCCCACGGTGTTCAAGGTGGCGGCCGCCGCGTTCAGCGACCGGGGCAGGCCCAGCGCCACGTTTTCCAGCACCGTCTTCCACGGCAGCAGGCGCGCTTCCTGGAACATGATGCGGATGCTGCTGCCGATGGCGCCCTTGCCCACTGCGATGGTGCCCTGCTCCACCGTCTCCAGCCCGGCGATGGCGCGCAGCAGCGTGCTCTTGCCGCAGCCGCTGCGGCCCACCACCGCGACAAATTCGCCCGGCTGCAGTTGCAGTTCGATGTCGTGCAACACCGCGCGCTCGCCGAACGATTTACTTAAACCCTCGAGCGACAGCGACACGCCCTGGCGCCGCGCCGGCGGCCGGTTGACATCGGCCGCCGACAGCGACGACAGGTTCTCGCGGGCCAGGCCGCCGACATCGAACAAGGTGGTGGAAATATTCATACGGTTTACTCCAATTCAGATCGATTAGCGGTAGGCCGGATTCCAGCGCAGGAAGCGCTTTTCCATCCCGCGCGACGCCAGGTCGGCAGCCTTGCCCAGCAGCGCGTACAGCAAAATCCCCACCAGCACCACGTCCGTTTGCAGGAACTCGCGGGCATTCATGGTCATGTAGCCGATGCCGGCCTGCGCCGAAATGGTCTCGGCCACGATCAGCAGCACCCATACCAGCCCCAGAGAAAACCGCACGCCCACCAGGATAGCCGGCAGCGCCGCCGGCAGGATCACGTCGCGATACAAAGGCCAGCCGGACAGGCCATAGCTGCGCGCCATCTCGATCAGGCCCTGGTCGGCCGAGCGGATGCCGTGGAACGTGTTCAGGTACACGGGGAAGAACACGCCGACCGCCAGCAGGAACAGCTTGGCCGTTTCATCGATGCCGAACCACAGGATCACCAGCGGGATCAGCGCCAGCGCCGGGATGTTGCGCACCATTTGCAGCGTGGTGTCAAGCAGCGTTTCGGCGCGGCGGAAGCTGCCCGTCAACAGGCCAAGCAGCAAACCGAGGCCGGCGCCGATGGCAAAGCCCGATGCCGCGCGCCACAGGCTGGTGCGCAAGTGCACCCACAGCTCGCCCGACGCGGCCAGCGCCCAGAAGGCCTTGGCCACGGCCCACGGTTCGGGCAGGATGCGGCTCGACAGCCAGCCGGCCTGCGACGCTACCTGCCACAGCACGATCAGCGTGACCGGCAATATCCACGGCGCCAGCGCGCTTGGCGTTTTATTCTTTGCCTGAGCCATTACGCCGCCTTCTTGGGAACGATATCGCTGGCCATGATCTCGCCGAACGGACCGCTCAGCGACTGGGTACCCGCCGCTTTGCCTTTGCCCAGCAATGGTAATACCAGCTCGGCGAAGCGGTACGATTCTTCCAGGTGCGGGTAGCCGGAGAAAATGAAGGTCTCGATGCCGAGGTCCGCGTATTCGCGGATGCGGGCCACCACCGTCTCGGCATCGCCCACCAATGCGGTGCCGGCGCCGCCGCGCACCAGGCCCACGCCGGCCCACAGGTTGGGCGAGACTTCGAGCTTGTCGCGGCGGCCGCCGTGCAGGGCCGCCATGCGCTGCTGGCCCACCGAATCCATCTTGCCGAATGCCTTTTGGGCCTTGGCGATGGTGTCGTCGTCGAGGTGGCTGATCAGCTCATCGGCCGCGCGCCATGCTTCCTCGTTGGTGTCGCGCACGATCACGTGCAGGCGGATGCCGAATTTGACGGTGCGGCCATGCTTGGCGGCGCGCGCGCGGATGTCGGCGATTTTTTCGGCCACCGCTGCCGGTGGCTCGCCCCAGGTGAGGTATACGTCCATCTGCTCGGCCGCCAGCGCGTGCGCCGGTTCGGACGAGCCGCCGAAGTACAGCGGCGGATACGGCTTTTGCACGGCCGGGTACAAGGTTTTCGAACCCTTGACCTGGATATGCTTGCCCTCGAAATCGTAGCCGGCATCGCCGCCCTCGCCCGCCAGCGACGCGCGCCACACGCGGATGAATTCATCGGAAATTTCGTAGCGCTTGGCGTGGTCGGCAAACAGGCCGTCCGCTTCCAGCTCGCCCTGGTCGCCGCCGGTGACCACGTTGATCAGCAGACGGCCGTTGGACAGGCGGTCGAACGTGGCGGCCATGCGCACGGCCAAACCCGGCGTGGTGAGGCCGGGACGGATCGCGACGAGGAACTTGAGCTTTTGCGTGACCGAAATCAGCGACGACGCCACCACCCACGCATCCTCGCACGAACGCCCGGTGGGCAGCAGCACGCCGTCGTAGCCGAGGGTATCGGCGGCAACCGCGCACTGCCTGAGGTAATCGGCATCGACCGGGCGCGCGCCCTTGGTGGTGCCAAGGTAGCGGCTGTCGCCGTGGGTGGGGATGAACCAGAAGATATTCAACGACATGATGTAATCCTTTATTTCCTGGCCAGCTGACTGGCGCCAAGTTGCGCATCCTTGACCGCGATCGGCTTCGGAATCAGCTTGAGGCTGGCGAAAGCGTCGGCCACCTGCTGCTGCTGTGCCAGCACGCCGGCACTGATCGGTTTGACGCCGTAGGCATAGCGCGAGGCGGCCAGCGCCACGACTTCGGTTTCCAGTCCGGTTTGCGTCGCGAGGATGGCGGCGACGTCCTTCGGATGGGCCGCACCCCACTCATCGACCTTGGCAATTTCTTCAAGCACGATGCGCACCGTGTCCTGATTCTTTTCGGCGTACGGCCGGGCGGCCAGGTAGAACTGGTAGTTGTTGACCAGGCCCTTGCCGTCGGCCAGCACGCGCGCGCCGATCTGCTTTTCGGCGGCGGCCAGGAACGGGTCCCAGATCACCCACGCATCGACGCTGCCACGCTCGAACGCGGCGCGCGCATCGGCCGGCGGCAGGTAGATCACCTGCACGTCCTTGTAAGCGACGCCGGCTTTTTCCAGCGCTTTCACCAGCAGGTAGTGGACGTTGGAACCCTTGTTCAGGACGATCTTCTTGCCCTTGAGGTCAGCCACGCTACGCACGGTGGACGACTTGGGCACGACGATCGCCTCGCTGGCCGGCGACGGCGGCTCATTGCCGACATAGACCAGGTTGGCGCCGGCGGCTTGCGCAAAGATCGGCGGCGCCTCGCCCACGGTGCCGAAATCGACACTGCCCACGTTAAGTCCCTCGAGCAGCTGCGGCCCGGCCGGGAATTCGGTCCATTTGACGGTAATGTTTTTACTTGCCAGCCGCTGTTCCAGCGTGCCCCGGCCCTTGAGCAGGGTGAGCGTGCCGTATTTCTGGTAGCCGATGCGGATTTCCTGCTTGCCCTGGGCAGCGTTGGCTTGGGCCAGCGTCGGCGCGTGGGCGGTGACGCCCAGCACGCCAACGGCAAACAGCAGTCCCAGGGTATGGCGCCGCGCGGTGCGTTGCTGCGCCCGAGTGTCGGCAGGCGCGGATGTGTTGATGGTTTCGATGGTCATGTGCGAGTCTCCACTCAGCGCGCCAGGCGGATCGGTTCCACCGGCGCGACGAACGGCGCCTGTGCTTGCTGGGCTTGCCAAGATTTGTGGCCATGCAGTGCCGCAGCCAGGCCTTCCACGCCAGCCTGCACGCGCCAGGCGATGGCTTGATCGACAGCCAGGCCGCTGCCCTCGTTCCACACCAGTTGCGACGAGGTGGCGTAAATGCCCGCCAGCACGTGGCGCGCGTCGAGCGCGTGCAGCACCGGACGCAGCGCATAGTCGAGCGCCAGCATGTGCGACTGGCTGCCGCCGGTGGCCAGCGGCAGCACCAGCTTGCCGGCCAGGCCGTCCTGCGGCAGCAGGTCGAGGAAGGCTTTCAGCAAACCGGTATAAGAGGCTTTGTACACCGGGGTGGCGATGATCACGGCATCTGCTTCGCTAACTGCCGCCAGCGTGCGCTTGATGGCCAGGTCCGAGGTTTCGGCGTGCAGCAGCGCATGGGCCGGCAGTTCGCGCACTTGCACCTTGGTGTAGCGGTGTCCGGTACTGCGCTCAGCCAGTTTTTCAGCGACATGGTCCAGCAAGCGGCCAGTGCTCGATACCGCAGCCGGGCTGCCGCCTAATAGAAGAATGCTCATGATCGATCCCCGTCAATTGTTTGTGCCGGCCAGAATAGAGCCGTCTGGTTGAAATCAGAACGAATAGTTTTGCGCATCCATATGCGGTTTACGACACATGACTTTTTTGCATATAAATAGCCGGAATTCTTCGTGTACGAGGTTTGGAGCACGGTGCAATACTGCGCCACCGAACCTATACAACGGACATACCATGTCTAACGCACTCAGAACAGCGGCGCCCGATCCGGCGCCGCCGACTACTCCCGATCCGCTCGAGGTGGCCGCCGACCTGGCGCGCCGCCTGGGCGAAACCGCCAACGCCCGCGACCAGGCCGGCGGCCATGCGGCGCAGGAACGCGGCGCAATTCGCGCCTCGGGCCTGCTCACGCTGTCGATACCGGCCGAATTCGGCGGCCAGGGCGCCGACTGGCCCACGGTGCTGCAAGTGGTGCGCATCCTGGCGCGCGCTGACAGCGCATTGGCCCATATCTTCGGTTTCCACCACCTGCAACTGGCGGGCATCCAGCTGTATGGCACACCGCAGCAGCAGCGCCGCTTCCTGACGCTCACTGTCGAACAGAATCTGTTCTGGGGCAATGCCCTCAATCCGCTCGACCGCCGCACGGCGGCCGTGGATGCGGACTACGGCTACACGCTCGATGGCATCAAGAGCTTTTCGTCCGGCTCCGTGGGCTCGGACTGGCTGACGGTTTCGGCCTGGCACGAGCCCACCGGCACCGCGCTGATCGGCGTGCTGCCCACCCGCCAGCCGGGCGTGGAGGTGCAGGCCGACTGGGATGCCTTCGGCCAGAAGCAGACCGACAGCGGCAACGTCCACTTTACCGGCGTGGCGCTGCCGGCCACGCAGGTGCTGCAGGCGCCAGGCGTGGCGGCCACGCCGCAATCGACGCTGCGCTCGCAGGTGGCGCAACTGATCATGACGAACCTGTACCTGGGCATCGGCGAAGGTGCCTTCGAAGCGGCGCGCGCCTACACGGTGGACGAGGCGCGGCCGTGGTTTGCGTCCGGCGCCCAATCGGCTGCCGCCGATCCGCTGGTGCAGCACCGCTTCGGCCAGTTGTGGCTCAAGCTGCGGCCGGCCGCCGTGCTGGCCGACCATGCGGCACGCGAACTCGAACGGTTGTTCCGTCTCGGCCCGCAAGTTACCGCCCGCCAGCGCGGCGACCTGGCAATCGCCGTGGCGGAAGCCAAGGTGCTGGCCCATACCGCCGGCATCGACATCAGCAACCAGATGTTCGAACTGACCGGCGCCCGGTCAACGTCGGTCCGCTATGGCTACGACCGTTTCTGGCGCAACGTCCGCGTGCATACCCTGCACGACCCGGTTGACTACAAGATCCGCGACCTCGGACGCCATGCGCTCGATGGCTCGCTGCCCGAACCCACCGCCTACTCCTGAAGTACCCGATGACTATTCCACTGATCCGCATCGAACATGCGAGCAAGACCTTTACCCTGCCCGACGGCGGGCGCTTCGACGCCGTGCGCGACGTGTCGCTCGACGTGCGCCAGGGCGACATCTATGGCCTGATCGGCAAAAGCGGCGCCGGCAAATCGACCTTGCTGCGCCTGTTCAATTTGCTGGAGCGGCCCGACGCCGGGGCGATTACCGTCGCCGGCCGCGAGCTGACGTCGCTGTCGAAGCGCGACCTGCGCGATGCGCGCCGCAATATCGGCATGATTTTCCAGCAGTTCAACCTGCTGCAAAACGCCACGGTGTTCGACAACGTCGCCTTCCCGCTGCGCATCCACGGCGGCCAGAAACCGGAACAGATCGCCGCGCGCGTGAACCAGTGCCTGGAACTGGTGGAACTGGGCGTCAAGGCCGACAGCTATCCGGCCCAGCTGTCGGGCGGCCAGAAACAGCGCGTGGCGATTGCCCGCGCACTGGCCAGCGGCCCCGCCGTGCTGCTGTGCGATGAACCCACGTCCGCGCTCGACGCCGAGACCACGCGCGCGCTGCTGGCCACGCTGCGCGACATCAACCGCCGGCTGGGGGTCACCATCGTCATCGTCAGCCACGAGCTTTCCGTGCTGGCCGAAATCTGCAACCGCGTGGCGGTGATCGAGGATGGCGCGATTGCCGAGGAATTCGCGCTGAACGAACCGGCAGGCCACGACACCGCACCGCGCAAGACCGCACTGGGCCGCGAGCTTGCTGCGTTCAATACCGCCAATAGGGCGAATGTCGCCGATCTCGCCAGCCCCGCGAACGCCGCCGATGCTGCCACCGACCCTCGCACAGCCGATGTTGCCGCCATCGCTGCCTACCGGGAGCCGGCCCATGTCTGAACTGTTTTCCACGCTGGGCGTGTCGTTCAACGCCATCGTCGCCATGCTGCCCGAGATGGGCACTGCCGTCGGCCAAACGCTCACCATGCTCGGCATCGGCCTGTCGGCAGCAGTGCTGATCGGCGGGCCGCTCGGCATCGTGCTGTTCCTGGTGGCCGATGGCCAGTCGCTGCAAAACCGCCCGGCCGCGCTGGTGCTGGGCTGGCTGGTCAACACGGTGCGCTCGTTCCCGTTCATCATTTTGCTGGTCGCCCTGGTGCCGTTGACGCGCCTGATTGCCGGCACGTCGATCGGGCCGCTGGCGGCCGCGGTGCCGCTGTCGTTTGCCGCCATTCCGTATTTCGCCCGCATGGTCGAGCAGAACCTGCGCGAAGTGCCGCGCGGCGTGATCGAGGCGGCGCACGCCATGGGCGCGTCGGAACTGCAGATCGTGCTGCGCGTGCTGCTGGTGGAGGCGCGCTCCGGCCTGGTGCTGGCATTGACCGTGCTGGCGATCAGCTTCCTGTCGTATTCCGCTGTGGCCGGCGTGGTGGGCGGCGGCGGCATCGGCGACCTGGCGATCCGCTACGGCTATTACCGCTTCGAGACCGACATCATGGTGGCCACTGTCGCCATCCTGATCATCATGGTGCAACTGATCCAGTTCACCGGCAACCGCATTGCAAAACGCATCGACAAACGTTAAGGAATAACCATGATCAATCCGATCCGCCGCCATGCCGCATTGACCACGATACTGGCAGCACTGGCACTGGCGCTCGGCGCCAACGCGCCGGTTCACGCCAAAGATCCGAAAGAAATCGTTATCGGCACCAGCGCCGGTCCGTACGCGGACCAGATCAAACTGGGCATCAAGCCGCTGCTCGAAAAGAAGGGATATAAAGTCAAGCTGGTGGAGTTCAACGACTACATCCAGCCCAACTTCGCGCTGGCCGAAGGTTCGCTCGACGCCAACGTGTTCCAGCACATCGTGTACCTGAACAAGTTCGCCACCGAGAACAAGCTGCCCATCACCGAACTGGTGAAAGTGCCCACCGCGCCGATCGCCATCTACAGCAAGCGCCACAAGACACTGGCGGAGGTGAAGGACGGCACGACGGTGGCGCTGCCCAACGATCCGACCAACCAGGCGCGTGCACTGGTGCTGCTCGACCAGTTGGGCTGGATCAAGCTGCGCGACAAGTACGACCCGGTGCGCGCGTCCGAGCGCGACATCGCCGCTAACCTCAAAAAGATCAAGCTGATCCCGCTCGAAGCTGCGCAGCTTCCCCGCTCGCTGCAAGACACCGACTACTCTTTCGTCAACGGCAACTACGCGCTGGCCTCGGGCCTGAAACTCAAGGACGCGTTAAAGACCGAGAAAATCTCGGACAACTACGTCAACCTGGTGGCAGTGCGCACGGCCGACAAGGACAAGCCGTTTGCCAGGGACATCGCGGCCGCCTACCGCTCGCGCGAATTCCTCGACATCACCAACAAGCAATTCGCTGACTACTCCAGGACCGACTACCAGGTGGCACTGGCCAAAGAGGTGGCAGCCAAGCCGGCCAAGTGACATGAGCAAGCAAATCCGCTTCAACGCCTTCCAGATGAACACGGTGAGCCACCAGTCGCCGGGCCTGTGGACGCATCCGCGCGACACCGGCCACCGCTACACCGATCCTGACCACTGGACCGACCTGGCGCGCCTGCTGGAGGTGGGCCTGTTCGACGCCGTGTTCCTGGCCGACGTGCTGGGCGCCTACGATGTGTACCAGGGCAGCGCCGACGCCGCGCTGCGCCACGCGGTGCAGGCGCCATTGAACGATCCGCTGGCGCTGGTGCCGCTGATGGCGCAAGTGACTAACCACCTGGGCTTCGGCGTAACCTGCGCCCTCACCTACGAGCATCCTTATACGTTCGCGCGGCGCATCTCCACGCTCGACCATCTGACGCGTGGGCGCATCGGCTGGAATATCGTCACCGGGTATCTCGACAGCGCAGCGCGCAACCTGGGCCTGGACCGGCAACTGGGCCACGACGAGCGCTACGACCTGGCCGACGAATACATGGACGTAGTCTATAAACTGTGGGAGAAAAGCTGGGACGACGACGCCGTGGTCAACGACAAGGCGCGCGGCGTGTATGCCGAGCCGTCGCGCATCCACGCTATCAACCACGAAGGCCGCTTTTACAAGGTGCCGGGCTTTCACCTGTGCGAGCCGTCACCGCAGCGCACGCCGTTGCTGTACCAGGCCGGCACGTCGCCGCGCGGCACGGCCTTTGCCGCGCGCCATGCCGAGTGCACATTCGTCAGTGGTCCCAGCAAGACCGTGGTGCGCAAGTACGCCGATGACCTGCGCACCGCAGTGCGCGCGGCCGGCCGGGACGGCGACGACCTCAAAATTTACGCCCAGGCGCTGATCGTCACCGCCCCCACCGAGGCCGAAGCATGGGCCAGGTACGCGGACTACCGCAACCACGTCGATATCGAGGCGGCGCTGGCCCTGCTATCCGGCTGGACCGGCATCGACTTCAGCCAGTTTCCGCTCGACGCCACCGTCGAGTACATCGAATCGGACGCGGGCCGCTCGGCGCTGGCGTCGTTCACCCAGGCCGATCCCGACCGCACCTGGACCGTGCGCGAGGCCGCACTGTTCATCGGCCTCGGTGGCCGCGGCCCGGTGCTGGTAGGCGATCCGCGCCAGGTGGCGGACCAGCTGGAAGCATGGCAGGACGACACCGGCATCGACGGTTTCAACCTCGCCTTTGCCGTGGCCCACGACAGCATGCGCGACGTGGTGGAGCTGATCGTGCCGGAATTGCAGCGGCGCGGGCGGTATCGCACGGCGTACGACGGCGGTACCTTGCGCGGACAGGTGCTCGGTGGCGGCGCGCGGCTCGCTGCCGGTCACGTGGCGCACGCGGTACGGCTCTGATACTGAAAGATTGCCAAAGCATCAAAACTGCCGCACACTGGCGTCTGCATTTTTTCGGGAGCATCCATGGCTTTTCCTTCCCTGTCGGAGCTCGCGCCGCACGGCACCACGTTCGTTGCGCTGACCATAGCCGCCGTGCTGCTCACGCCCGGCCCCACCAACACGCTGCTGTTCCTGGCGGGCAGCCGCGACGGCATTCGCCGTTCGCTGCCGCTGATCGCGGCCGAGTGGGTCGGCTACCTGATCTCGATCGGGGTGTGGTGCGTGTTCCTGGCGCTGGCTGCTGCCGTGGCGCCATGGGCGCCGCCAGTGGCGCGCGCCTGTGCGGCCGTGTACATCGCCTGGTCGGCCATCAAGCTGTGGCGCACCGCGCCGCAGGCCGGGGCAGCCGGCAGCAAGGGCATCGGTCCACGCGACCTGTTCACGGTCACGCTGCTCAACCCCAAGGCGTTCTTTTTTGCGACCGTGGTCTTCCCGCCGCTGGCGGCCGGTCCAGCAGCGCTGCTCGAGGCTTACCTGATCTTCAGCGCCCTGCTGCTGCCGATCGCCGCACTGTGGATTTCGATGGGCGCTGCCGTACTGGCCTACCCCAGCGCCACCCCGCGCCAGCCGATGGTGCACCGGATCGCGTCAGTGGTGCTGATGGGGTTTTCGGGCTCCATCTGCTACACGCTGCTGGCCCGCTGAAGGCTTGCTCTAGTCGTTGCGCATCTGGGCCTGGGAGACATTGCTGTTAGGCGCCACACTCTGGGTAAGCCACACATTGCCGCCGATGGTTGATCCAGCGCCGATGGTAATGCGGCCCAGGATGGTGGCGCCGGCGTAGATCACCACGTCGTCTTCGACCACCGGGTGGCGCGGCACGCCCTTGATCAACACGCCCTGGTCATCGGCCGGGAAGCGTTTGGCGCCCAGCGTGACGTGCTGGTACAGGCGCACCCGCTGGCCGAGAATGGCGGTCTCGCCGATCACCACGCCCGTGCCATGGTCGATGAAGAAGCTGCCGCCGATCTGAGCGCCGGGGTGGATGTCGATGCCGGTGAGCGAGTGGCCGATGTCCGATATCAGCCGCGCCAGGAACGGCGAGCCCAGGCGGTGCAGGCAGTGCGCCAGGCGGTAGTACAGGATGGCGATGGTGCCGGGGTAGCACAGCATGATCTCGGCCACCGAGGTGGCGGCCGGGTCGCCGGAAAACGCCGCGTGCACGTCGGAGACCAGCAGCGCGCGGATGCCCGGCAGGTTGGCGGCAAATTCGCGGGTGATGGCGTGGGCCTGCTGGGTGAGCACGGCGTCGTCGGGCACTTCTTCGGTGGCCGAGAATTGCAAGCCGCGCCGCACCTGTTCGGTCAGGCGGTTGAGCGTGGTGTTAAGGGTGTCGCCGACAAAGTAATCGATACTTTCGTCGGTCAGGTTGGGCCGGCCGTAATGGGTGGGGAACAGCACCGCCGACAGGCCGTTGACGATGATTTGCAGCGCCTCGCGCGACGGCAGCTCGCGCACCCGGCCCTGGTGGCGGATATTATGGGTGGCCTCGCGCGACACGCGCAGCTGTTCGATCACACTGGCCAGGTTCCAGTGCGATGGTTTGACGCCGGTGGCGTCGAAGGTATCAATAGTCATGTCTCGAAAATCTAAAATTTTTGGCGATAATTCTGGCTATAGTACGCCGATGATCAAGCATACGCGCACCACGCCGCCAGGTGAACGAATCAAAATGTCGCCCGATATGCGCTGGCCGCATATCGCGTAAAATGCCGGGTCCAACGAACAATACGCCTTTAATGAATATTCTGCTGACCATCCTGCTGGCCGGCCTGACCATGGTCGGCCCGCTCGCTATCGATACCTATTTGCCATCGTTCCCCGCCATCGGCGTGGCGTTCGACGCCAGCCCGATCATGGTGCAGCAAACCCTGAGCATGTTCCTGTTCTGCTTTGCCTTCATGATGCTGTTTTACGGCACCCTGTCCGATTCGTTCGGCCGCCGCCCGGTGATCCTGGTGTCGCTGGTGCTGTACATCGCCGCGTCGATCGGGGCCGCGCTGGCGCCGTCGATCGGCGTGCTGCTGGCCTGCCGCATCGTGCAGGGCCTGGCGGCGGGCGCCGGTTCCGTCGTCGGCCGCGCCATCGTGCAGGACCGCTTTACCGGCGCCGCCGCACAAAAAATCCTGGCCCACATCATGATGGTGTTCGGCCTGGCGCCCGCAATCGCGCCGGTACTGGGCGGCTGGCTGCAAGTGAGCTTTGGCTGGCGTTCGATCTTCTGGTTCCTTGCCGCCTTCGGCATCGTGATGTACGTTGCCGTCACGCGCCTGCTGCCGGAGAGCCTGGCCGTAAAAGATCGCCACCCGTTCCACCTCGGAGTCATCGCGCGCAATTATTGGAAGGTGCTGTGCCACCACCATTTCCTGCTGCTGGCCATTGCCGTGGGCATGAGCTTTGCCGGCGTGGCGCTGTACATCGGCTCGGCCGCGTACTTCGTCATGAACATCCTGCACCTGCCGGAAACCGCGTTTGCCTGGATGTTCGTGCCGCTGATCGGCGGCATGGTGGTGGGTTCGGCGCTGTCGGGCAAATTCGCCCACAAGTTTGCGCGCAAGGCGCAGGCCTGGATGGGCTTTGCGGTGATGATCCTGGCCGGCGTGATCAACGTCGGCTACAACCTGTATTTCACCGCTGCCGTGCCGTGGGCGGTGCTGCCGCTGTTTATCTATTCGTTCGGCCTGTCGCTGATGATGACACCGATCACCCTGATGGCGCTCGAGTACTTCCCGAACAATAGCGGACTGGCGTCGTCGATGCAGTCGTTCGTGCAGATGCTGCTGTTTGCGCTGGTGTCTGGACTGGTGGCGCCGCTGCTGTTCGACAGCGCGCTCAACCTGGCGTGGGGTGTGCTGGGGAGCCTGGTGGTGGCGGTGCTGGCGTGGTTGCTGGCGCAGGTCGGCAAGCCGGTGGTGCACTGAGCGAGCAAGCTTGAGCTATGATTCCTGCAAAGGCGGGAATCCGTGGGCGATGCGAGCGGTTGCGCAGTCCAAGCGTTCTGTGGATCCCCGCGTACGCGGGGATGACGGTTTTTAAGCCTGATCACTCACGGCCATGGGGCAGGATTGAGGTTTTCGTACTGGGCGCCGCCCTGCTCTGGCTCGCGCGCCTCGGGCACTTTGCCCGGTGCTTGCGCCGGGTTGCGCAAGCCCAGGATTTCCTTGCGCGCTTCCACGAAGTCGGCGCTGGTGAGCGGGTTTTCCTGGTCTGGCCAGTTGGCTTCGGCCCATTGTTGCAGTTGTTCGAAGCGTTCCCACAATTCGTT
Organism: Duganella zoogloeoides; assembly: GCF_034479515.1. Taxonomy (NCBI): domain Bacteria; kingdom Pseudomonadati; phylum Pseudomonadota; class Betaproteobacteria; order Burkholderiales; family Oxalobacteraceae; genus Duganella; species Duganella zoogloeoides. Next base: position 2,085,704 of record NZ_CP140152.1, on the reverse strand, counting down.
GATGAACTCTCGGCGTGCCTGGTCGTCGATCATGTTTCCTCCTAGGTATTTCGGGTAGTGTCGGCCGGTGCCGCCAAGGCGTCGGTGCGCATCCGCACAAAACCCTGTCCCCGGTTAAAATAGCGCCTCAATCTACCTGAATCCCCGCCGATGCGCCTCACCCAATTTACAGATTTCTCGCTGCGCACGCTGCTATTCCTGAGCGCCAACCGCGACCGCCTGGTGACCATCCAGGACATCGCGGACCTGCACGGGATATCGAAAAACCACCTGATGAAGGTGGTGTACCAGCTGGGGCAAACCGGGCTGGTGGAGACGGTGCGCGGCCGCAACGGCGGCCTGCGGCTGGCGAAGGAACCGGCCGACATCAATATCGGCCAGCTGGTGCGCACTACCGAGACCGATTTCTTCATGGCCGAATGCTTCGACCGCGCCCACGACACCTGTCCGCTCACCAACGACTGCAAGCTCAAACACACGCTCAACGATGCCACCAGGGCATTTCTCGCTGTGCTCGACCAACAGACGCTGGCCGACATGCTGCCCGCGCAGCCGGCCGAGTCCGGCAGCAAGCCGGTACGCATCATGCGCAACGCGGCCAGCCATTAACAGCGCCTGATAAAACCTTCGGCGCATGACGGTCTAACTTACGGCGCGGCGCTGCAACGCAGCGATGGCGATGGCGATGGCGATGGCGATGGCGATGGCGATTTTAGCGATTGTTTTGATTGGCCCAAGCAATAATATTGGTCGCATCCATGGCGCCCGGCTGGCGCGCGACTTCGCGGCCGCCCTTGAACAGCGCCAGCGTGGGAATGCTGCGGATCGCGTAGCGGGTGGCCAGGTCCTGGGCCTGCTCGGTATCGACCTTGACCACGCGGAAGTGCGGCTCCAGCCTGGCGGCGGCCTGCGCGTAAAACGGCGCCATCGTCCGGCACGGCCCGCACCACGGCGCCCAAAAGTCCACCAGCACCGGAATGTCGCTGCGCTCGATATGCTTTAAAAACCGCGCGCTGGTCAGATCGACCGGCTGGCCGGTAAACAGCGGTTTCTGGCACTTGCCGCACACCGGCTGCGCCGCCAGCTTGGCGGCGGGGAGCCGGTTGACGGCGTCGCAGTGGGGGCAAACAATGTGCAATGAATCGGGTTGGGCGGTGGCATTCGTCATATCTTTATCTCCAGGGCAACAGGCCCCGATGATAAACCATCGTTGACGATGGTGCCGTCTGCCTCAGGAGGGGCAATCCGGTGCTCATGCCTCCTTGCGGGCGCCGCTTTGCTTGCCACTTTGGGCGGCGGCTTGCGCTGCGGTTTGCGCTGCCGTGGCCTGGCCGGACGCCTGGGTACCGGTGCTACTACCGTAGGGCTGGTGATCCTGGCCATCGGCCATGCGCCGCGCACCGTTTTGCCGGAACGGATCGGCGGCACGCTCCATGGCCGATTCCTGCTGTTGCAGCGCACGCTGGGCTTCTTCCTGGGCGGTGCGGGCCACCTCGTCGGCCAGCACCTTGGCGGTGCGGGTAGTCGATTCCACGTGTTCGCCGGCGACCTTGGACATTTCCACCTGGGTGTCGGCGGCGATGCGCGACAGGTGCTGCTGGTACGCGCGCAGCTTGTCGGTGGCCGGCTGCGCGCGGCTGGCAGCGGCCGACATCATGTCGGTGGCGCGGTTGGCGGTGAGGCAATCGCAGCCGGTGTGCGCGACATCTTCCAGCATGGTTTGCGCCATCTGCAGATTGAGGTCGCTGAACTGCTGGGCGGTACGAAACATCGAACGTGACATGTCGTTGAAAAATGCCATCTGGGCGTCGAGATGCGATTTGACGGCGGGCGTGACGGATTGGGAATATGGAAACATTGGATAGTCCTCCACGAACAGGATTGCGGGTTGATCAACCTGGAAAGCGAACCGGGCACATTGCGCCAGCGCAGGTCGAACTGCAAGCCTAAATGAGCATTTCGCACCAAGCATGATCTGGATCAAAGGTGTACAATCGGGGGTATTGCCCTAGGGGAATTTCATCATGGCCATTTCAGCCCTACACATCGGCGCCAGCGGCGTTACCGCCGGCCTCAGCGCGCTGTCCAACAGCGCCCACTCGATCGCGAATGCATCCACGCAAGGCTTCCAGCCGGCGCAGGTGAATTTCCGCGAGTCGACCCCGGCCGGCGGTGGGGTATCGATTTCCTTGCAAGGACAGCAACTGGCCGCAGGCGGTCAACCCAGCGCCACCGACCTGGCCGCCGACATCACCAATTCGCTGGTGTACAAGGCGCAGACGCAAGCATCGCTGTCGGTGATCAAGACCTCCGACGAAACGCTGGGCTCGCTGCTCGACATCAAGGCTTGACACTGGCGCGCGGTGCCGTCACATTGGCCGCTTTTCGCCAACGACGGTCCCGGCCAGATGAACGACTTCGATCTCCATACCCTGCTGGCATCCTTGCCGGCGCGGCTCGGCGCCATCGTGCGCCGCTGGTCGCACGACACCCCGCACGCCCCCGCCCTGCACGACGGCTGCCGCCACTGGACCTACGCCCAGCTGGCTGCCGCCATCGACGCTACTGCCGCCAACTTGCGCGCGCTGGATGTGCGCGCCGGCGACCGCCTGATGGTAGTCGGCGAAAACTGCGCAGCGCAAGTGGCACTCACCTTTGCCGCCGCCGATCTCGACGCCTGGATCGTCCACGTCAACGGCCGCCTCTCCGCGCACGAGGTGGACCAGATCCGCGACCATTGCGGCGCGCGCCGCGTGATCTATACCAGCGCGCCTGGCTCCAGCACCTCGCCCGAGACTGCCGCCCACGGCCTGCGCCACGCGGCCATCGTTGCCGATTCGCCGTTCGGCGCCTGGATGGTCGGCGCCTTGCATACCGGCCGCGTACCCGAACCGGTGCACGCGGCGTCCGAATACCAGGTGGCGGCGCTGGTGTACACCACCGGCACCACCAGCGCCACCGGCGCGCCCAAGGGCGTGATGCTCAGCCACCGCAACCTGCTCTTCGTCGCGGCAGTCTCGAGCCGCCTGCGCGGCCTCGTGCCATCCGACCGCGCATACGGCGTGCTGCCGATCACCCACGTCTATGGCCTGACATCGGTGATGCTGGGCACCCTCTACGCGGGCGCCTGCCTGTACCTGTGCCCACGCTTCACGCCCGCTGCGCTGCTGGCCGCGCTGCGCGAGCACGCACTCACCATCGTCCAGGGCGTGCCGGCCATGTATGCGAAGCTGCTGGAAAGGCTCGGCAGCGTTGACGACTCTTTGCCGAATCATTTGCGCTTCGCCTACGCGGGCGGTTCGCCGCTCGCGCCCAGCCTGAAGGCGCGCGTGGAGCGGGTATTGGGCGTGCCGCTGCATAACGGCTACGGCCTCACCGAGACCTCGCCCACCGTCAGCCAGACGCGCCTGGACCAGCCGCGCACCGACACGTCGGTCGGCCATGCCATCCCCGGCGTGGCGGTGCGCGTGGTGGACGCGCATGGCGTGCCGGTCGCACCCGGCGTCGATGGCCAGCTGTGGGTGCGCGGCCCGAACGTCATGCTCGGCTATTACCGCGATGCGGAACTCACTGCCGCCAGCATGCGTGACGGCGGCTGGCTCGATACCGGTGACGTCGCGCGCAGCGACGCGGACGGCGCGCTGTTCATCGTCGGCCGCACCAAGGAATTGATTATCCGCGCCGGCTTCAACGTCTACCCGCTGGAAGTGGAAACGGTGCTCAACGCCCACCCGGGCGTGACGCAATCGGCGGTGGTAGGACGCCCCGGTGGGCATGGCGACGAGGACGTGGTCGCTTACATCGAGCTGGACGCCCGCCATCCCGTGGCGCTGGAAGACCTGCACGCCTGGCTGGCGCAGCACCTGGCGCCTTATAAACGGCCGGCCGAGATCATCGTGATGGCGGCCCTGCCGGCGGCAGCCACCGGCAAGATCCTCAAGGGGCGGCTAAGAACCTGCACCGGCAAGGAGTGATGCGCGGCTTGCGCACCCCGGCAGCGGCGCGGGCGCTGCCGCCGCTGTATTACCCGCCAGCGCATGGCCAGCCCGGCTTCTTCCGCGCGCCGACGCTGTCCCGCCAGTCCTGGTTCCATCACTGATCTTTCAGGGCGCCGGCTGGCGGATGGCAGCAGAGTAGTCGGGAGCCTGGTCCGCCGCCCGCGCGCGCGCCGTGATGTGGGCAGCCTGGCGCAGCGTGTCGAAATGCTGCGGGCCGGCCAGCGCGCCCAGATCGAACAGGTAGCGGTCGAGGTAGCCGGAAGCGAGCAGGCGCCAGTCGAGCGGCAGCGCGGTATCGATCCGGCGCGCCATCTCGAACACGATGGTGGTGCAGTTGGCGGTGAGCGTGTTGTAGAAGCGCGGTGTGCGTTTGAGCTGCGCGCCTTCGTCCAGGTACGACAGGAACAGCGAACGCATGGTTTTCTGCGGAATGTTCAAACGATATAAATACATATCCTCGCCGCGCGCATTGGTGCGCACGCGCAGGATGTCGCGCTCGTCGGCGGCGATGAGCACCGTTTCGTAGCGTTTGAAAAAGCCGGCGATGGCGTCAAAACTTTCGCCGCGCTCCTTGCGGATTTCGATGGAAAATGTGAGGTAGCGGCCGTCGGCAAAACCGAACGACACCAGCGTGTGGGCAATCGCAGGGCCCATCCAGTACGACAGCGCCACATCCACCGAGCGCAGTTGATCGAGATCGTAGCTGCGGCGCTCCCAGCGCGGCGTGTAGTCGTCGTCGCTGCGCCAGTCGAAGTTGCGCACCTGGTCGAGCGTGACCACGCTGCCCTGCACGTCGCCGGTGACCATGCGCGCCACGTCGTCGGCCCATACGCGCTCGTGGCTCGGTTGCAAAGTGCCCCACCACACCAGTAGCGCCACCATGGCCGCGCCCCACGGCAGCAGCACGCGCGCGCGGTGCAGGCGCCACCACCAGAAGAGCGTGACCGGCGCAATCGACACCCACAGGCCCATGGCCGGCACGCGCAGCGCCTCTACCTGCAACGGCGGCTGGTACCACAGCGCCAGCGCACCCCAGGCGGTAGCAACGCCAATCGCAATCGAGGCGACCACGCGGCCGATGGTTTTCCATAGTTTTCTCATGGCCCGATTATAGGGCCGCCCAGGCGGACCGGGCTTTCCGATTGATACCGGCTGACATGTAAGGAATTGTGAACCGGGCGACTGCCGACGCTGGCTTGTGGCACACTAACAACACGTTACCGTAAATGAGGAACAGCATGACTGACGGCCCTGACGACAAGGACAGCACACCGCACCGTCGCGCCTCCGACCAGGAACGCCGGCCGGCGCGCGGTGACAGCAAGATCAACACCGCCACGCCGCGCTACCTCGACCCCGGCGACACCGTGTTCAGCCTGTGGGGCCGGGTGCTGATGGCGCGCTACCGGCGCGTGGCCGCCTCGGTCACCCGCCACATCGTGCAGCGCCCGCTCCACATCGGCATCTCGGCGCGCATCTTCCATCCCGAAGCCGGCTCCACCGGCCTGCGCAGCAAGAATCTGCAATATCTCGAAGAATCGATCGCCCAGTGGGTGATGTCGCGAGACGTATTGGTCTTCATGATCCCGACCGTGAACACCGACGGCCTGCTGCATCCATCGAACATCCGCCTGCGCGACTACGCGCGCCACCTCGACGGCCTGGTGCTGCAAGGCGGCGCCGATGTCTCGCCGCAAAGCTATGCCGAAACGCCCACCCGCCCCGAGTGGAGCGGCGACCGCGCGCGCGATATGTACGAACTGGAACTGCTGCACGAGTTCGTGGAAGCGGGCAAGCCGGTACTGGGCATCTGCCGCGGCTGCCAGCTGATCAACGTGGCGTTCGGCGGTACGCTGTACCAGGACATTGCTTCCGACGTGCCCGATTCGCTGGCCCACGTCAACGACGACTACGACCGCAATCGCCACGACATCACCTTCCCGGCCGGTTCGTCGTTGTCGCGCATGTTCAAGGGCCAGGCCAGCGGCACGGTCAACTCGATCCACCACCAGGCCGTCAAAACCCTGGGCCGCGACATGATGGTGGAAGCGTTGTCGGTGCCCGACAACATGGTGGAAGCGATCCGCTACCGCAAGGCGCCGTTCGTCATGGGCCTGCAATGGCACCCCGAATTCCACCGCGCCGGTGGCGTGGAGCTGCTCGACTGCACGGGTATTCTTGACCAGTTTTTGCGGGTGGCGCGCGAGACGCGGTTCTAAAACTTCGATCGGCTGACCTTACATTGTTGCATCTCAGTATTAATTTGTTGTTTTCCTCAATAATTGCCGTTCGCCAGCGCGGCTATGGGGACCAAAACGACAATGAACGACCTGCTGAAATACTACGAGGCGGAGCTGGCGCTGTTCAACGCGCTGGCTGGCGATTTTTGCACGCGCTATCCGGCGGTTGCCGGCCGGTTGGGCATCAGCGGCGAAGGCTGCAACGATCCGCACGTCGAGCGCCTGGTACAAGCTTGCGCCCTGCTCAACGCGCGCACCGCCAAGCGCCTCGACGACTCGCATGTGCAGTTCGTCGAATCGGTTTTACACAACAATTTTCCGCATTACCTGCGCCCCTTTCCTTCCTGCTCGATCGTGCATGCGGTTACCGATGATCCGTTCGATCACACCGCCGTGATCCCGCGCGGCACCGTCATGAGCGCTGCCGAACACGATGGCATATTGTGCAAGTTCACCACCACCGACGACCTGGTCCTGCAACCGCTCAGGATCGACAGCGTGCGGCTGCAATCCGCGCTCGAAGTGCCGCGCAGCGTGCGCCTGCCTGCCAACGCAGGGCCGGCCATCAGCATCGCGCTCACCGCCAGCGCTGCCTGCACGGACCATGCGCTGCGTCTGTACATCAACGCCGATGCCGGCCTGGCCGCCGCGCTGCGCGACGCGCTGTTCCTGCGCACCGCCTGCGCGCTGGTGGAAAGCGGCGACGGACCATGGTCGCTGCTGGTGCAGGCGCCGCTGCTGGCGGTAGGCTTGCGGCCGGACCAGGCGCTGCTCCCCACCGGCAACCACCCGTCGCCCTATCGCCTGCTCACCGAGTATTTCTGCTTTCCCGAAAAATTCAATTTCGTCGATCTCGACATGCACGCCATCGGCGCCGCACTGCCGCGCGACTGCCGCAGCTTTACCCTGCACCTGGTACTGGCCGATGCCAACCGCGACGACACCATGGCGCGCCTGAAGTCGCTCGACGCCAGGCATTTGCTCACCAGCTGTGCACCGGTCGTCAACCTGTTCCGCCACCCGGCACGCCCGATCGAACTCGATCACACGTGCGCGGAATACTCGCTGACAGTGGAAAACCCGCGCGCGCACACGTTCGAGATCTTCAGCGTGGACCAGGTGAGCATGCTGCGCCACGACGGCGCCCGCAGCCGGGTCGCGGACCTGCATCCGTTATACGCGATGCGCCATGGCGAAGCCGGTGGCCGTTACTGGACCGTCCGCCGCGATGAGGCGCTGGCCATCTCTTCGCCCGGCCACGCCATGAAGATCGCTTTCACCGACAGCGCCATGCAGCCCTTGACAGCCACCACCGCAGCCCACACCGCAGCCACCACCGCATCCGCTTCCATCAATCTCACCTGCAGCAATGGCGAGATGCCGTGCCGGCTCCCCTCTGGCAAAACAACCGGCGACCTGCACCACGAAGGATCGGCCAGCGACGTGCCGGTGCTGCTGCTGCGCCGGCCAACCCGACCACGGCGTTTCGCCATCAACCAGAGTACCCAGTGGCGCCTGGTGTCGCTCCTCAATCTCAACCACCAGAGCCTGACCCGCGACGGCCTGCCGGTATTGAAGGAGATGCTGGCGCTGCACGACCTGGCCGCTTCCGACGTGACGCAGCGGCAAATCGACGGCATCACCGCCTTGCAGCACCGCAGCGCCAGCGTCTGGCGCAGTGACAGCAGTGGTGGCAGCCTGGTGTACGGCATCGATATCATGCTCACCGTGGACGACCACGCATTCGCGGGCATCGGGCTGTCGGTGTTTGCCCAGGTGATCGATCATGTGCTGGCCATGACCGTCCAATTTAACAGTTTCACCCGCCTGATCGTGCTGTCGAACTCCGGAAAGGAATTGCTGCGATGCCCGCCCCGAAGCGGCCACCAGGCCCTGGTTTGATCGAGCAACTGCTGGCCGACCCGACGCGGTTCGAGCTGTTCCAGGCTGTGCGCCTGCTGCTGCGCTGGCTCGAACAATCCGGCACCGCGGATCCGCCGGCACGCCTGCGCTTTCACAGCCGCATGCCCAGCAGCTTCCCGCCCAGCGAGCTGGCGGCGCTGTGGGCGCGCACGCACGACAACCGCGAAGTGCGCACCGGTGAGCAGTTGCTGGACCTGCTCGAGAACGATCCCGCGCAAGTCATCCACCTCACCCCCGCATCATTCAGCCTGCTCGGTAACAGCAGCGCCCTGCCCGCCCATTACACGCAAGCCATCGCAGAGGCCGAACGCCAGCACCATGACGCCGGCCCGCGCGCCTTCCTCGACTTGCTGGGCACGCGCGCTACCATGCAGTTTTACCAGGCCTGGGCGGCCCACCGCATCGATAGCCAGCCGCCAGGGCGCGACCAGTTCCTGGCGCTGCAACTGGCGCTGGCGGGCACCCCGCCTGCAGGGACTGGATTGCCACCGCAAGCGCTGGCCCACCATGCCGCGCTGTTCCGCCAGCGACCGGTGACGGCAGCGGCCATCACCGCTGTCATCACGGATTATTTCGCTGTGCCGGTGACGTTTCAGCCGTTCGTCGGCGGCTGGTACCTGCGCGAGGACCGGCTGCACCTGGGGGTCGAACATTGCACGCTGGGCCAGGGCGCCATGCTGGGTGAGCACTGTCATCGCGCCGACCTGGCTGCCGAGATAAAAATCGGTCCACTACGCCGCGAACGGTACGAGCAATTTCTGCCCGGCGCAAAGGGGGCGCAAGAACTGGCGGACATCCTGGCCATGTTCGGCGTGGTCAATGTCCGCTACCGGGTGCGGCTGGTCTTGCACGCAGCCGATATCGAACCCTGCCAGTTGTCCGCCACCGTGGGCCTCGGCCACGGCGTATTCCTGCACGGCCGCAGCGGTGACAGCGACGATTTTTGCTATGACATCGTCCATTCCGGGACAGTACGCACCGCATCCTGAAGTTGCGCCTCCGCAATAACTTGCCGATAGGAACAGTGATACTGGGCAACTGACCGCACAGGAGCACACATGGCCACCGACAGAGCGCTAGCGCTGCTCAACACCAGCAACCGTCCATTGCGGCTGCGGCTGGCTTTTGACGATGGCAACAGCGACGACCTGCTGCTGCCGCACCGCATCTCCGGCACGGAAACCGTGTGCGGCGGCATCGAGTACCGCGTGCTGTGCGTGGCCACCGACGCCACGCTGCCGCTGAAGCAGTTCATCGCCGTGCCAGCCGAGCTGCAACTGGTCACCGATCGCGGCGACCTGCACGCGGTATGCGGCATCGTCGCCGAAGCCTGTGCCGGCATGAGCGATGGCGGGCTTGCCACCTATCAGCTGGTGCTGCGCGACGCACTGGCGCTAATGGAGCACCGCACCAACACCCGTATCTTCCGCAACCAGAACGAGCTGGATATCGCCGCTATCCTGATGTCCGAGTGGCGCCAAACCAACCCGGTGATGGTCACCACGTTCCACTACGAGATCGACGCCGCACTGGCGCAGCGCGCGTTCCCCGGGCGTGAATTCACCATGCAGTACAACGAGTCGGATGCGCAGTTCCTGCGCCGGCTGCTCAAGCGTCGGGGCATCTCGTGGTACGTACGGCACGGCGCAGCGGATGCCGACCACCCTACCCACACGCTGGTGCTGTTCGACGACGCCGCGCGCCTGCCCGTGAGCGCCGCGGAAACCATCCGCTTTCACCGCAACCACGCCACCGAGGAGCGCGACGCCATCACCTCCTGGACCGCCGCGCGTCAGTTGCGCCCGGGCGCCGTCAAGCGCTTCAGCTGGGACTACAAGCGGCCGAAAGGCGTCGAGTTCATGCAAACCGGCAGCGAGGCATTGGCCGACCAGGGTAGCCACGGCAACCGCTTTGCCGCCACGCTCACCGACTACCTGGCCGAGACGCCGCACGCCGGCAGCGACAACGACGACCTGCGCCAACTGGGCGCTCTGCGGATGGCGCGGTTCGATCTGGAGACCAAGTGCTTTTATGGCGAGAGCGGTGTGCGCGATTTACGGACCGGCGAGTGGTTCACACTATCCGGTCACCCGGAGATCGACCAGCACCCGCCAGCCGAACGCGCTTTCGTGATCACCGCGCTGGAAATCGAAGCCCGCAACAACTTCCCGCAAGCGCTCGATGCGCGTCTCGAAGGCCTGTACGCGCAGAGCGGCTGGCGCGCCGTCGCCCACGCGCACAGCGACCGCTATCGCAACCGCTTTACGTGCGTGCGCAAGGATGTGCACCTCGTGCCGGCCTACGATCCGCGCATCGACGTGCCGGGCGCCCGGTCGCAAAGCGCCATCGTCGTCGGCCCCGCCGGAGAGGAAGTCCATTGCGATGCGCTGGGCCGGGTCAAGGTACGCTTTCCTGCCACCCGGGCGCAGGATCACCAGCATGCGAGCGGCGCCGGCGCCTCCACTACCGAGACCGACAGCGCCTGGATCCGCGTGGCCACGTCATGGGCCGGCGCGGGGCCTGCCCGGCAGCAAGCGGGTACAGTGAGCTTGCCGCGCGTGGGCAGCGAGGTGCTGATCGACTTCCTCGGCGGTGATCCCGACCGGCCGGTGATCGTGGGCCAGCTGTTCAACGGCGTCGGCGTGCCGCCGGAACTTGGCAACGGCGGCGGCCTGCCCGGCAACCGCTACCTGTCCGGCATGCGCAGCAAGGAAATTCGAGGCCAGCGCAAAAGCCAGCTGCGCTTCGACGACACCACCGGCCAGATCAGCGCTCAACTGGCCAGCGACCACGCCACCAGCGCCTTAAATCTCGGCTATCTGACCACCCCGCGCCAGGCCGGTAGTGCTGACCAGCGCGGCGACGGCTTCGAGCTGCGCACCGACGGCAGTGGCAGCCTGCGCACGGCCCGCTCGCTGCTGATCTCGGCATGGCAGCGGTTAGACGCCGCCGGCACGCAGCTGGACCAACAAGAGCACCTGGCGCTGATGCAGGACTGCCTCGATTTGTTCAAGTCGCTGGGCACGTACGCGGCGCAGCACCAGGCGCTGGCGCTTGACGCTGCCGGCGCCAGCGAACTGCATCAACAGCTCTCGAGCGCCAGCGCGGTCAAGCCGGCCGACCTGCCGACCATCGCCGTCACCGCACCTGAAGGCATCGCGCTGGGCACGCGAAAAACCATGGTCCACTACGCCGTGGGCAATATCGACCAGGTAGCCCTACGACACCTGCAGTTCAGTGCCGCGAAGTGCTGCAACATCAACGCAGGCCAGGGCATTTCATTGTTCTCCCACCAGCAAGGCATTACCCAGATCGCCCACCACGGCAAGTACCGGATGCAAAGCCAGCACGACCTGATGCAACTGGACGCCGCACGCGACCTGCGGCTCACCTCCGCCACCCGCATCGTCGGCGTGGCGCAAGACGAAATCACCCTGATGACCCAGGGCGGCGCCTACCTCAAGCTCTCCGGCGGTACCGTGGAACTGGGCGGTCCCGGCGCGCTCACCATCAAGACCGATGGCCACCACTGGAACGGCCCGGCCAGCCAGCGCGGCGAACTGCCCACCTTCGGCGAAGGCCAACTGGGACGCACGCCGCGCCTGGTCAGCCCCCTCGACGGCGCGCCGTGCGAAGGCGTGCAGGTGTCGGTGGCAACCGAGGACGGCAAGGTCGTCTCCGGCGTTACCGATGCGGACGGCAAAGGCCCGACCATCACCGGCGACCAGCTGCAACAGCTGACCGCCACCTTTTTCATCCCGCGCGATTGAACGGACACGGAGATGCCATGGCGCTGAAACCCGATAACGACTGCGTGGCCTTCGCCCGGGGCAGCGTCCACACCGACTTCGATGCAACCCACTACGACATCCCGCACGCCCTGCCTTTGCCGGGCATCGTGATCCTGGTCCACGGCGTCAACTCGGATGGCGAGTGGTACGACGCTTGCGAACAAGGCCTGTGCGACGGCTTGAACACCCGGCTGGCGCGCCGGAGCGACCAGATGAAGTATCCGGGCCCGGCATCGGGTCAGCTCAAGGCCATCACCTACGCGCAGGAGTTGACCGACGACGGCTTCATCAATCCCGAACTCAATTCCAACAACTTCTTCGACATGGGCAACGCCTGCTCGCCCGTGATCCGCTTCAGGTGGGGCTATAAGGCCGGCGGCGAAGAGTTGCAGGCCTTCGGCGACAAGATTTATCTCAACGAACAAAACTACTGGGGCGGCGGCCCGTTTGCCAACGGCTGCACCTCGCTACCCGACCTGTGGAACGAAGGGCTGTCGGAGAAGCTGTTCCTGTGGATGCAGGTCCAGCACCTCAATCCGGTCAACGAACGTGACGTCTATGCGTGCCCGCCACGCGGCTACTTTGTATTGGCCGCGTACCGCCTGGCCAAGCTGGTCGAAGCGATCCGCAAGGCGCAAGCCGATGTGCCGATCACCATCGTCTGCCATAGCCAGGGCAATATGATCGGCATGGCGGCCGCCTTCCTCGGCGACCGCATGCCGCACGTGACGGACGCCGACGGCAAAAGCGGGCCGTGCGTGGCCGACAATTACGTTCTGGCCAATCCGCCTTACAGCCTGGTCAAGGACAATCTCGCTGAAGACTGGACCCAGGGCAACCTGGTCGACCCGAATGGCAATACCGGGCGGCAGACCCACGCAGCCCGCATCGCCACGCTGGCCGCGTTCTTTGACATCGTGCGCACTCGCAAAGCGCTCGATGCCTTGCAAACCACAGAGCGGATCGACCGCCGCATGGCCAACCGCACCGGAGGTTTCGATGCCCAGACCGATCGCGGGAAATACGGTGTTCAAGGATCGACTTATGGCCGCGTGACCTTATATTCCAATCCCCATGACCAGGTCATCTCTGCGGTAACGGTGCGCGGCATCGGCTGGCTTGGGATCACAAATCGCGATAGTTTTAACGAGATCGACGCAACCAGGGCGCAGGGCGTGCTGGTGCAGCGCGTGTTTGCCCAGGGGTTCAAGGTGGGCGAAAAGGAAACCTACCATTATTGGGATAACCACTGGCGCAAACCGAAAAGCGGCAGCAAGGACTTCTGGCTGCCGCACTCCAAGATCGCGCGATATTCGATCAAGAAAGGGCTGGAGGCGAGCGATTCTTTCCTTGGACGCTTTTTCACCGTCGTCCTGGCGCCGTTGGGGACGTTGGTCACCGCCCTTTCCAGGCAGCGCGTCAATGCACTGCCAGAGGCCGACTGGCAAGTTCCCGCTGACGCGCCGGCGCTTTATCCGCCCTTTCTACCGCAAGGCATGCGCTTCGGCCAGCCCAGCGCCGCGTTCGATCAGGGTTATGACCCGCCAGGCGCTTCGCGCGACGGCAACCGGGTCCGGCAGGCTGGCGACCCTTACGCGAATGTCCACCAAGCACCCGACGGCAGCACGGATGTGGCACTGGGCAACGACCGCGACGAGGCATCGCTGCGATACGAGCAGCACGCGATGCTGCGCTTGCGGGCCAAGCGGGAAAAGTTGTATGCGGCCGATGCGAAGGTGGTCGAGGAGGATGACCCGTCAAAGGCAAGTGCGAAATACACGGCCTGGAGAACTGAGCACATCAAGGTCAGCCTGGCGGAGACCGTCGATGCGGCAGCGACTGATCATTCGACGATTTTTACTAATCCGATGCATTCGGAGCGGGCATTGGCTTATGACGTTGCGGTGGGGATTTGCCAGATATCGGAGAAGGATATGAGTCGATTCTTGAAATTTTCAGATTGGCGATATCTGCAGGATGTAAAAGACATCGAAAACAGTGCCGAGTCGGATCATTTCAAATCGGGAAGCATCAATGGGCTACCTATAAGCATATGGATATCGAAGAAGGAAAATAACTTACTTATCCCGAAAAAAATTGTTGACAACCGCACGTAGAAATTTCATCAAGACGACGGAGCAAATAAATGTTTATGAAAATCATGGGCAGCACGCTTCTAATAATTTTCGCTTTACTAACCGGGTGCAAAAACTCTCCCCTGCATGAACAAAATTTAGCAATGAAAGAAACTCTTAGTATGAACCCGATAAAAAAATCTGGTGTACAAGTCGTGGGATTAATCTGGCTAAATCCACTTCACCGCAAGGACTACCCAACAGAATGGCAGACGTTATGGGTTATGGGCATCGCCAAGCCGAACGCAGATGACGATATGTTGCGCAAAAAACCCTTCAACTATTCCACGGTAAAATATGTATCACTGATAGCCGACGGGAATGCAGGACAAACATCCAAACTCAATTACCATCGTGGATATCAATACGAGCTTATTGGACTACTACACGACAACTACTACGGCGACCCCGATTACTTCTACAACGTCAACAACATCAAAAGAAAAAAGTATTGGCGTGAACTCGCTGGCATACGCGTTGAATATGCGTTACCGAGCAAGGACTTCGACGCCGAGGCAGCAGGCAAGAAGACGCAGCAGATTCTTCAAAACACCTTCGCCATGGGTAATCCAAGTCGGCCCACCTTATGGACCCGCCCCGACCCTCCCGACGTGCGCGTCACCGCCGGCGGCCCCAACGCCGGCTTCACCTCCCTGCAAGCCGCCATCGATTACCTCGAAGTCCATCCCGACCGCACCGCATGGGCGATGAGCTGGGATGCCCCCAGCCGGCCGCTCGACCATCAAATCAACGAAAACCTGGTCGTGCTGGTACTGGCCGGCCCCACCTACAAGACCGGCCGCAAGGCATTGGCCTGGATCGCGCGCCCGGAAACCACCAAGCTCTCGGATATCGGTGACGGGGGTGCGACGCCACGCATAGTCCAGGCATGGAAGGCAACGCTGGATAAAGTCAGCGACAACGCCGCCATCAAACCGAACCAGGTCGGCTACGTGATCCACGACGCCAACAACTCCCACCCCGATTCATCGCGCCGGCTTGGGCCGCTGGCCCAAACCCTCACCACGGAAGCGCCGGATCTCGATTTATTGGAGCAGTCGTTCAACACCCCTGCACTGCTGGGAGAAATGGGCGCCGGTTCGGCGTTGACCAACGTTGCGCTCGCCATTGGCTATGCCAATCACTTCGGCAAACATGTAGTGGTGGCGGGAACGACCGACCCGGAGCAGCCAACCGCCGTCGTTGTCTCACCGCCGGCAGTGGTGCGTCCCATCGATCCCGACAAACCCTGGTTTCGCGCGCGCAGCATGGCCGACGCCTACCTGCCCTGGTGGGGATTGCGCGACGATGCGCCGAAGTACATCCAGGGCTATTCGAAATGAAAGGCGTCATCCGCCTCGGCGACCCCACCACCCACGGCGGCAAAGTCATCTCCGCCGCCCCGAACAGCACAGTGCTGGGCATTGCAGTCGCACGCCAGGGCGACCAGTGCATCTGCCCGATCAAGGGGCACAACAACTGCAAGATCGCCGAGGGCGATCCGAAAGTGCTGATCGATGGCGTGCCGGTGGCGTTCGAGGGCCACAAGACCACTTGCGGCGCCACGCTCATGTCGACTGTTTCCACCACCGGACGCGGTTGAGCCGCCGGTGGCGATCCGCATGACCGGCTTACCGGGCGCCCAGCCGCAAGGCGCTACGCGATGCGGCTGGCGACGCCTGCCCGGCCAACTTGAACACCGCCATCCGTTCACTGAGCGCGGCCGCCTGCTCCTGCATCGATTCGGCCGCAGCCGCGGCCTCCTCCACCAGCGCCGCATTCTGCTGGGTGACCTGGTCCATCTGCGTGATGGCCTGGTTGACCTGCTCGATGCCGGCGCTTTGCTCCTGGCTGGCGGCGGTGATTTCGCTGACGATGTCCGCCACCCGCGTGATGCTGGCGACGATGTCGCCCATCGTGGCGCCGGCCTGGTCCACCAGCGCGGTGCCGGCGCCCACGGTCGCCACCGAGTCGTCGATCAGCACCTTGATGTCCTTGGCGGCGGCAGCCGAGCGTTGCGCCAGGTTGCGCACCTCGGACGCCACCACGGCAAAGCCGCGTCCCTGCTCGCCGGCGCGCGCCGCCTCCACCGCCGCATTCAGCGCCAGGATGTTGGTCTGGAAGGCGATGCCGTCGATGACCGCGATGATGTCCACGATCTTTTTCGACGATGCGTTGATCGACGCCATGGTGCCCACCACCTGCCCCACCACGTCGCCACCCTTGACCGCAATCTGCGAAGCGGAGAGCGCCAGCCCCTTGGCCTGGCGCGCGTTGTCGGCGTTCTGCTTGACGGTGGCCGTCAGCTCTTCCATCGACGACGCGGTTTCTTCCAGCGAACTGGCTTGCTGCTCGGTGCGCGAGGACAGGTCCTGGTTGCCGGCGGCGATCTGGCTCGAGGCGGTGGCGATGGTGTCGGTGCTGCCGCGCACCTGGCCCACCAGCCGTTGCAGGCTGTCGTTCATGTGCCTGAGCGCTGCCATCAGCTGGCCGCTTTCGTCGCGCGAGGTCACGCGCACGTTGGCGGTGAGGTCGCCGTCGGCTACCCGGCGCGCCACGTCCACTGCGTGCTGCAGCGGACGCGAGACGATGCGGGCCACCCACGCCGCCAGCAGCATGCCGATGACGATGCTGGCGGCCAGCAGCGCGATAGCCTGGTTGCGCGCGGAGAGGTACTGCGCTTCGGCCGCATCGCTGTTGGCATCGCCCTGGTCTTGCGTGCGCTGGGCGATCTTGTCGATCACGTCGGCGCTCTGGTTGATCAGCTTGAACGAGCGGCCTTCGGCAATCGCCAGCACTTCATCGCGGCGCCCCTGCTTGCGCAGCTCGACCATCCTGGCCCGCTCCACCGCGTAGTCGGCGCGCACGGCCACCAGTTGCGCCAGCAACTGACGGTCTTCGCCGTTGGTGATGGTGCCCTGGAACTGGCCTTGCAGCTTGTCCACCTTGGCCACCATGCGCGCGATCATCTCGTCGTACTTGTCCACGCGCGCCGGATCGGTCGCCAGCAACTGCTCCATCTCGTAGCGGCGCGTGGTATTGAGCGCCGACTTGAGCGCCAGGATGAACCGCATGCTTGGCAGCGACTGCGACGAGAGCTGGTTGGACGCCGCGTTGAGCCGGCCCATGCTGGCGATCGTCACCACGCCCAGCAGCAGCGTCAGCGCCAGCACTGCGCCGAACGACAGGAATAGCTTTTTACTGATTTTCAGATCGTAAAACCATTGCATGATAATGTCCGTTCAAATCGTTGAAGGGCCGGACCGGCGCCGGCGGCGCCACCACAGCAGCGCGGCCAGCACAACCAGTACGCCCAGCGCCATGCCGGCACGGGCCAGCAGCAACAGCGACGAAGTTGCCCCGCCGGCGCGCAGCGTGCGCACGCGCTGCTCATCGATGGTCACGCGGCTTCCGCCGAAGGTGGCCATCACGTAGTTGGTCAGTTCGGCCACTTCGCGGTCGGTCAGCTCGTCCTCGAAGCCGGGCATGCCCTGCCGATGTTCGGGCCACACGCCTTCCAGGACGGCCATGCCCACGTTGTCGGCGTTCGGGTGGCGCAGCGACGGGTGGTTGCGCAGCGCCGGCAAACCGCGCACGCCGTCGCCGTTCACCTGGTGGCACGCGGCGCAGTTATTGCGGTACAGGCGTTCGCCGGCGCCGATCTTGCCGGCCATCTCGGCAATGTCGCTCGACGGCAGCACCGGCACGTTGGCCGGCGTGGCGGCCTTGCGTGCGGTACCCGGCGAGTCGGTCAGGTACACCGAGATTGCCTTGATGTCCTGCGCATCCATCTTCGAAAAGCTCTTGTCGATCGCTTCGAGCATCGGGCCGCCGGCGGTGGCGCCGTTCGGTGCGTGACCGGTCGCCAGGTACGCTTGCAGCGCGGCCTGGTCCCAGCCGCCATCGGACAACGCGCCCGGGCTGATATCGGGTGCATACCAGGTGCCGAGCGAGCCGCCGCGCAGGTACTGCCCAGCGTCTTCCGCCATCAGGAAATTGCGCGGCGTATGGCACGTGGCGCAATGGGCCAGTCCTTGCGCCAGGTAGGCGCCGCGGTTCCACTCCACCGATTTTGACTTGTCGGCCACGTACGGCTTGTCGTCCAGGTACAGCGCATTCCACACCGCCATCGACAGGCGGATATTGAACGGGAATGGCAGCTTGGTGACTGGCGCCTGCGTGTCGTTGGCAGCCACGCCATGCATGAAGTACGCGTACAGGGCGGCGGTATCGTCATCGGTCAGCTTGGCATACGCGGTATACGGCATGGCCGGATACAAGTGGCTGCCATCGGCGCGCACCCCCGTGCGCACCGCGCGGCTGAACTGCTCGAGCGTGTATCCGCCGATGCCGGCTTTGACGGACGGCGTGATGTTGGTCGAATAGATGGTTCCAAGCGGGCTGGCGATTGCCAGTCCGCCCGTGTACTCGGGCCGGCCGGCAGCGCTGTGACAGGCGATGCAGTCGCCGGCCACGGCCAGGTTCTTGCCGCGTTCGATCAGCGCCGGGGTGGCGCCGTCGGCGGCATGGGCGTACGACGCGCCGGTGGCAGCGAGCACCAGGCCGGCGGCAGCGGCCACGCCGGCACGAAGAACATAACGACAGAGCTTAAGCATGGCGCGCCTCCGACAGAATCTTGTCCGCAGTGCGCAGTGCCAGCGCCACGGCGGTGAGCGTGACATTGCACGTGCCCACCGTGGGCATCACGCCGGTGCCGACCATGTACAGGTTCGGATGATCGTGCGCGCGGCCGAACGGATCGGTCACGCTGTTCTTTTCGTCCTTGCCCATGGAGAGCGTACCGGTGATGTGCTGGCGGTTGCTGAACGCCCCCTCCTTGCTATGCTTGATATTGGTCGCCCCCAGTTGTTTGGCGATCTCGTCGTAGCGCTTGCGCGTCTCCACCGTGCCCTTCTTGACGTAGTCGTCGATGTCCCAGTAGATGCGCGGCGTGGGCAGGCCCAGCGCGTCCTTCTTGTCGCTCAGGGTCACGCGGTTGTCCGGGTCTGGCAGCTGTTCGAGCGCGTTCTTGATGCTCATGCGGCGCGAGGCGCGGTCGCGGATCGAGCCTTCGAGCTTGACGCCGTAGTAGCCGGCGCCGATCAGCTCCTTGGTCACCGACGCCACCTGCGACGAATTCGAGATATCGATGCGGAACGGCGCGTGTTCGCGGCGGAAGTCGCCGTCGCGGAACTGGCCGATCGAGCACGGGCTCACCGGGCCACGGCCCGGCCAGATCGGTTCATCGACATCGAACGTGACGCCGATGGCGGGATGGTCGCACAGGTTGCGGCCCATCTGGTCGCTGCGGTTGGCCAGGCCGTTCGGGAATTTCGGGCTGGCCGACATCAAGAGCAGCTTCACCGATTCGATGGCGTTGGCGGCGATAACGAAGGTCTTGGCGGTGACGCGGTGGCTGGTCTTGTTCCAGTCGTAGTAGTTCACCGCCGTGATGGCGCCCTGGTCGTCATGTTCGAGCTTGTACACCACCGCTTCGGTGATGGTGTGCACGCCGGCCTTTTCGGCGCTGGTGGCGGCGATGCCGCCGTGGTATTGGGCGTCGATCGGGCATACCGGCATGCAGTTGTTGTTGCCGCAGCAGGCCGGGCGGCCGTCGAAGCTGCGGCTGTTGCGCGCGGTGCAGTCGTCGAGCACCTTGAAGTCCGGCGCCAGGCGCTCGGTCACGCGCTGCTGGAAGTACGATGCCGGCACCGGCTCCATCGGGAACGGCTGCGAGCGCGGCGAACCGGTTTCAAGCGAGCCACCGACGCCGGAAATCACTTCCGCCTCGTAGTAATAAGGTTCCAGTTCCTCGTAGCTGATCGGCCAGTCCTTGCCCACGCCGTACAGCGACTGGGTCTTGAAGTCGGACGGCAGGTAGCGCCACATCTGCGCCGCCCAGTGCCAGCTGGTACCGCCCAGCATGCGGATGTACTGGGCCTGGAACGCGTGCGGTCCCACCTGCTCGATGTACTTGTTCGCTTCCGGTGTGAACACCGGGTGCGGCGACATTTCGGAAAACGGATACGGCGCCATGAAGTCGGACTTGAAGGCGGAATGGCGATAGCGCTCCACCAGCTCGCCGCGACCCACGCGCGGACCCGATTCGAGCATCAGCACCGAGCTGCCGGCCAGCGCCAGCTTGCGCGCCAGCAGCGCGCCGCATATACCGCCACCGATCACGCAGATGTCGGCAGAATTGATAGTGTTCATAGAGATTATTTAAATGAGGTGATCACGGTTTCGCGGACCAGCTGCCGCAAGGGCCGTACGAAAAGCTCGGCGGCACGAGGACGTCGGCCACGGCCCGGTTGGACAAGGTCTCGACGTAGGCCACGCACACCGATTTCTTCCCCTTGCCGACCACGCCCAGGTACCAGCCCTGGAGGATGGCCTGCGCCAGTGCCTGTTCGGCCTTTTGCGCTTCCGCGAACGTGGTCTTGTCGTCGTGCGCCAGCACCTCGCCCGTGCCCAGCGTGGCTTTCAGTCCGGCCAGCGCGGTATCGATCTCCGCCGAGTTCCTGGCGAAGGCCTGGTACAAGGCCAGCGCCAGCGTTGGGTTGATCTCGGCCTTGCCGGTCAAGGTGCGCGAGACGTCGATGAAATCAATCAAGCCTTGTCCTGCCGGCGCCAGGGCGGCGCTGGCGCGAGTGGACAGCAGCAGCTGGCTGGCCACGCCGGACAGCGCCAGCGCGCCCAGCGCCTTGAGCGCGCCGCGCCGCGAAGTGAGAATGCTATGCATATCGGTTCCTTAAACGGAGGCAGCGCGCTTGCGGCGGCGCAGGACAAAGACGATCACCAGGGCCAGGGCCAGCACGCCCAGCACGGCGCCGGCACGGGCCATCATCAACAGGTGCGATTGCGGACCACCCTGGCGGATTTCCGCCACGGCCTTGGTCGTGATGGTGGCGGCAGCCTGGCCGGGACCGAATTGCGCCAGCATGTAGTTGGCCAGCGCTGCCACCTCGGTATCCGACAGGTGGTTGACAGCGTTGACCTGGTCGCCGAACGGCGGCATGAACACGTGGCCCTCAAGCGTTTTGCGGTCCACGCCCAGCAGGATCGTTGCCAGCAGGTTGCTGGTGTTGACGGTAGCCGAGTTGTGGAACAGGCTAGGATAGTAGCCATCCTTGGTGCCTTGGCCATTGAAGCCGTGGCACGAGGCGCAGTTGGCCGAGAAGATCTGCGCGCCCAGGTTGGCGCCTTTGATATTTTCGCCATAGCTCACGCCACGGATCTTGTCCAGCGCATTGCCTGCCTTGCCCTGCTCGAAGCGCGAGGCGCCAATGGCCTGGTCCGCATCGCCAACCGCCGCCGGCAGCGACTTGATGTACACGGCAATCGCCCGCAGGTCGGCTGGCTCCAGGTGGCTGAAACTGAGGCTGATCGCCTCGGCCATGCTGCCCGCCGCCTGCGCCTTGCCGGCCACCCGGCCTGTTTGCAGGTACTGCACCACTTCGTCCTCGGTCCAGGCGCCGATGCCGGCCACCGGGTGCGAGGTGATATTCGGTGCATACCACGGTCCCACTTGCGCGCCGGCGAGGTGGCGCGACTTATCCTCCTGCATCAGCATGCCGCGCGGCGTGTGGCAGGTGGTGCAGTGGGCGGCGCCTTCGGCCAGGTACTGGCCGCGCAGCCATTGCGCCGAGCGCTCGGGATTCACCTTCAACGGCTGGTCGTCGAGGAACAGCGCGTTCCACACTTTCATCGACTGTCGGACATTCATCGGGAACGGCAGGCTGGTCTCGGTCGTGGCCTTGTCCACCGCCGGCACGCCCTGCATGAAGTACGCGTACATGGCGTTGACGTCGGCGTCCGTCATCTTAACGTACGCGGTGTACGGCATGGCCGGGTACAGCATCCGGCCATCGGCGCGCACGCCCTTGCGCACTGCGTCGCTGAACTGCTGTGCGGTGTACTTGCCGATGCCGTATTGCTTCGATGGCGTGATGTTGGTGGAGACGATATCGCCCACCGGCGACGACATCACCAGGCCACCGGCCATCGGCTGGCCATGGTGCGCCGTGTGGCACGCCATGCAGTCCGAGGCCGCAGCCAGGTATTTGCCGCGCGCGATGGTGGCCGCGTCGAATTGTGGGACCGGCGCCTGGGCCAGCGCGGCGACGGACCATAACGCCGACGCAATGACGACAGCCACGCGCAAGGTATTGAACAGTGCTTTCATCACGCCCCCTTCATCTGGCGCACCATCGCGTCGGCAGCCTTGAAGGCCAGCGACACCATGGTGATGGTGCTGTTGCCGCAGGCCGTGCTGGCCATGGCGCCGCCACCGGGCAGGAACAGGTTGTCATGGTCGTACGCGCGGCAATCGGCATCGACCACGGAATCCTTGTGATCGAGGCCCATGATGGTGCCGCCCATGATGTGCTTGCTCTGGTTGAACTGGGGACTGAGCTTGATGTCGGTCGCGCCCATGGCCTGGGCGATGCGCTTGCCGATCGGGACCGAATACACTTCGGCCGATTTGCGCGTGTAGTCACCGACGTCGTAATGGATCGCCGGTTTCGGCAGGCCGAGCCAGTCCTTCTTGTCGGACAGCGTCAGGCGGTTGTTCGGGTCGGGCAGCACTTCGTGCGCCAGCACCACGTCGGCGGTGCAGGCGGTCATGCGGCGGATTTCGGCGTCGAGCGCCTTGCCCACCAGGCCTTTTTTCAGCGCGCCGAACGTCACGAAGCGGTTGCGCGCAAAGTTATTGAAGCGGAAGTACGCACCCGCGTGTTCGCTGCGGAACGCGCCCTGCGACGTCTCCATGATGCCGCTGTTGACCACCGGTCCCACGCCGGCCCAGTAAGGCTCGGCCAAAGTCAGGGTCATGGTCAGCTGCGGGTGGTCCATCATGTTGCGCCCCACCTGGTCGGAGCTGTTGGCCAGGCCGTTGGGGTTGCGCGCATTGGCCGACATCAAGAGCAGCTTCGGCGTCTCGATGCCGTTACAGGCCAGCACGAACAGCTTGCCCGTCACGCGGTGGCTGGCCTTGTTCTGGTCGAAGTAATTGACAGCGATGACGCGGTTGGCGCCATCGGTTTCCAGGCGATAGGCCACGGCATTGGCCGTGATTTTCGCGCCCTTGGCTTCGATGCGCGAGAGCGCAGTGGCGGCGTCGTACTTGGCGCCCACCGGGCACACGGGCACGCAGTTGTTGTTGGCGCAGCAGGCTGGGCGATCGTCGTACGACGTGCCGCTGTTACGGGCTTGCGCGGTCGGGATATTGCTGTAGCCGAGGGTTTTCACCACGTCGGTAAAACGCTGCTCGCCGGGGCCGAACGGCAGCGGCGGCATCGGGTACGGCTTCGAGCGCGCGGCGCCTTCCGACAGCGGCGGCCATTGTTCGGCAGGTTCGGACGGACCGCAAATGCCCAGCGCGTATTCGGTGCGGGTGTAGTACGGTTCCAGCGTCTGGTAATCGATGGCCCAGTCGCGGCCCACGCCGTACAGGGTTTTCAGGCGCATGTCTTCGGGCGTCAGGCGCCAGCAGGTGCCGGCCCAGTGCCAGGTGGAGCCGCCCGCGTAGCGGATATAGCTTTGCGCGTAGCGGTCGGGGCCCGACAGTTGCAGGTACGCGTCTTCCTTGGTTTCGATGGATGCCATCGGGTGCGGCGCCCAGGCGGCTGGCGGGTAGCACGACGACGGATCGCCTTTCAGGGCCAGCGGCAGGTTGCGGAAGTTTTCGACCACTTCGGCGCGCGAGACGCGCGGCCCGGCTTCGAGCATCAGCACGGACAGGCCGGCGTCGAGCAGGGTTTCGGCAATTGATACACCGACGACGCCGGTGCCGACGATGACCACGTCGGCGCTAGTTGGGTTGGACATTGTGTGTTCCTTCGATCAGAAGATCGGCATGTTGGACAGCGGCACGATCGGACGGCTCCACAGGTTGGGACCGGAGAAGCCGTACGACGGCATTGCCACGGTATCGGCCGTGGTCTTGTACGTGAGCGCGTGTTCGAACGTGAACAGCTGCGCATCTTTTTTCGGCGACGAGCAGCCCGAGTACCAGGCAAAGATCACCCAGTGGGCGAATTCCTGCAGCGGTCCTTCCGGGATGTCGCCGAAGAAGTCTTCCACTTGCTTGGCCTGCTTGGCCTGCGCCAGCGCGGCGATGGACGTCAGCATCTGCGCGCATTGCGGGTATTTTTTTGCGGCAGCGGCGGCAATGCGCGCGCCTACCGTCTCGTCGAGCTGGTGGTTGATCAGCAGCTTCGATACTTCCATGAATTGTGCCGACGAGGCGGTGGCGCCCACGCCCCAGGCGGGCAGCGCGCCCCAGGTCACCCAGGCGCCGGTTACGGTCGCGCCCAGCAAAAATTTGCGTCTAGATAGTGCCATTGTGTTACCTCTATGCGGTCGATGCCCGCGCCGCACACAGGCGGCACGGGTCAGGCGGGAGACTTAGAACGAATGGCGCAGGCCAATGGAGAACATGGTTTGATGGGCGCCATCGCCAACCAGGCCGGCCTGCGACGTGCCGATCACGGCGTCCGCATCGATCACGGTGCGGCCGTTGGCAGCCAGGGTCTGGCCGCTGGCGCGCTGCACCGCTTCCAGGAAGTACACCGAGGTACGCTTGGTGAACCAGTACGCCTGCTGCAGCGCGAACTGGCGGTAACGGGCGCCATCGGTGATACCATTGGCGCGGTTGGCCTGGGTGTAAGTGTAGCCCGCGCCCAGCAGCCACGGAGTGGACGTTTGCCATTGCGCCAGCAGCGCGCCGGTGTTGAAAATGGCCTTGTCGCGGAACACGGAAGTGGCATTCGGCGTGTACTGCACATTGCTTACCGAGCCGCCGAGGCTCACTGCGCCCATCTGGTAACGGGTGCCGGCGGCCAGGAACTGGATGTCGCGCGCCGACAGGTAGCCGGCGTTGACCGGCGACTTGCTGAAGCTGCCCGCCGTGGTGGCGTCCCAGTTCAACTGGTTGGGGCCGTTTTTCAGCAGCTGGTAGCCGAGCGCGTGGTGCCACTGGCTGCCGTCGAACTTGACCGATGCGGCAGCCGAACCGCCGCTGCCCGTGTGGCCGGCCTGCTCGCCCGACGCGACCATCGCACTGCCGGTGAAGCCGTGCATGGTCGGCGACGTGTACTTGATCGAGTTGTTGTGGCGGATCGTGATGTCGAAGCCGTCGATATCGCCCGGGTGGTCGCCGGCAGAACCGGTCACAATCGGTACCGGACCCAGTGCGTTCAGGGCGTCGAAGTACGACGAGTACTGGCGGCCCATGGTCAGCGTACCGAGCTTGTTGTTGGTCAGGCCGATGAACGCGGCGCGGTTGAACAGGCTGCCCGCCTGGCCGGCGGTGCCGTCGTCGGTATTGAGGCCCGCTTCGAGCTTGAAGATGGCCTTGGTGCCACCGCCCAGGTCTTCGCTGCCCTGGAAGCCGATGCGGTTGCCGTCCTTGGGACCGGAGCGCATATAGGTCTTGGCGCCGCCCGGCAGGTGGTCCACGCGGGTGACGGCGACGTCGACGATGCCGTAGATGCTGACGTTCGAATTGCCGGTTTGGGCCGCTGCGATGCCGCAGGCGCCGGACAGCAGCATGCCGCCCAGGATCAGGTTGTGAGTTTGCTTCATACGTATTGGCAACCGCGATTCCTGGCCCGGCTTCCAGGCGGAACCACGGTTGCATCATCTCCAAAAGGGTCGCAGAGCGACAAAAAATAGGCAGCGCCTATTGTTTGACGCCGCCCCCAGGACCGAGCACCCGCTCGACCAGAATCACGATCGCTGGTGTAACCAGCGCGATATACATATTGTCGATACCCCAGGGATCCCCCAGCAGGTACCAGACGGTGGTGGCCACGCTCGATGCCAGCAGCCCCCACATGGCGCCACGCCTGCCGCCGAACCATGGCAAATACAGGCCGATCACGGCCACCACGGAAATCGACAGGCGCAGGGCGCGCGTAAAAAACGACAACTGCAACAGGCCGGGCGCAAAGAACACGAACACCAGCGGCACCAGCCCGATTGCCAAGGCCATCCACCGGGTGGCGCGGAATTCGCGCTCCGGCGAGGGCTGGCACAACGGCACATAAAAATCACGCACCACCAGCGAGGCGATCGCCAGCGACACGGTGCTCACGCCGGCGAAGATCGCCGCCACCAGCGACACGGCCACAAACCCGGCCAGGTACACATTCATGCTCTGCATGAAGACCGGCAGCGCATATAAACTCGGCAGGTCCGGATACAGGTACCGCGCGGCCACGCCGATCAGCCCCAGCGCGATCCCGACCGGCAGCGCCAGCCAGCCCGCGATAAACGTCGCGCGGCGTGCCGCATTGGCGCTCCGGGTCGAGGAAATCGCCTGGATGATGTACTGCGTCGAGAAAATCGCGCCGACATTCCCGATGAAAAACGCCACGATGGTCGGCGCGCCGATGGCGCCGTCCCACGTGAAATACCAGGGCGGCAACGTCGCCACCATCGGCGCCACGCCGCCGCTCAATTTCAATGCCACCGCCAGCACCACCAGCACGCCGAGGTACTTGACGGCGCTGTGCAGCAGCGTCACGTACGCCACGCTCTTCATGCCGCCAAAGG
Organism: Duganella zoogloeoides; assembly: GCF_034479515.1. Classification (NCBI taxonomy): domain Bacteria; kingdom Pseudomonadati; phylum Pseudomonadota; class Betaproteobacteria; order Burkholderiales; family Oxalobacteraceae; genus Duganella; species Duganella zoogloeoides. The sequence goes on along the minus strand of NZ_CP140152.1, from coordinate 2,059,056 downwards.
CGAAATAGAACGTGCTGACCGCCGCGATCACGAACGCCGCCATCGGCAAACTCACCTGCAACACCGTCGCAATCGCCGCCGCGCCGCTGATGTAATTGCCCACGTTGACCAGCAGCAGCGCGTAAATCATGATCAGCGAGACGATCATCTGGGTGGCGCGGCCGTAGCGCTGGAAGATCGCACCGGAGATCGTGTACTCGCCCGAGTTGTACAACCTGCGCGCCAGCAGCAGCCCGAAGATCGGAAAGCCGATCGCCGCGCTCAGCACCGCCCACGACGCCGCCATGCCCGACTCGAACGCCGCCTGCGCGGTGCCCACCGTGGACTTGGCGCCCACGAACTCGGACACCATCAACACGCCCACCACCACCGCCGGCATGGTGCGCGCGCCCACCATGAATTCGCTGGCGGTACGGCTGCGCGTGCGCGCGGTCAGCCATCCCGTCAGGGCGATGTACGCCACCACCATCGCCACGATGATGGTGGTGCCCGTGTATCCGGCGGCGCCCAGGATGACCATCGGCGCGTCCTAGCGGCCCTGGCCGGCGTAACCGCCGGTCGCCTGCAAGGACTTCGATAACTGCCCCGCTGCCGCCACCACGCCGGCAATCGTGTTTTCCTCGAACTGGCGCAAGGTGCTGCGGTGCGCCGGCGCGGCCACGCTCAGCGACGCCACCGGCAGCCCGTCGATGTCGAGCACCGGCGCCGCCATCACGTACAGGCCGGCCACGGTTTCCTGGTTCGACACCGCATACCCTAGCGCGCGGATCTGGGCCAGGCGCTCGAGCAGGGCGTCGATGTCGGTCAGCGTGGTTTCCGTCAGCTTGACCAGCGGCTGGCCGCGCAGCACCTTCACTTGCTGGTCCTGCGGCAGCCAGGCCAGGATCGCCTGCCCCACCGCGCTCGAATAGGCCGCCACCCTGCTGCCGATCCGCACATCCACGCCCAGTTGCGTGAGCCCCGCCTGCACCCGCTCCACGTACACCACGCTGCTGCCATCGAGCACGCCGATCGACGCCGCCTCGTTCACCTCGCCCACCAGCCCGCGCAGGACCGGCCGCGCCAGCGTGCGCAAGTCCGACCGCGCGATCGCGTGAAAGCCCAGGTCCAGCACATTCAACGACAGCCGGAACAGCCGGCTGTTGTCCACCTTGTCCACGTAGCCGAGCCCCACCAGCGTGTTGAGGAAGCGGAACGCGGTGGCGTTGTCGAGCCCCGCCTTGCGCGCCACCTCGGCCATGGTCAGCTCCGGCTCCTGCGCCGTAAACGCCTGCAGTACCTTGAAGCCCTTGGCCAGGGACTGCACCGTGTTTTTCGGATCGGCCGGCGCCGCTTTGGTCGATTCTGTCGGTCGGGTCATGCTGCACTCCATCAAGTTCGGAGTGCGAATTATAGTTTGGTTCGGCGGTCGAATGATGGCTCCCCGGCAAAAGACTGGGGCTAGTTATTCGGAATGCGAACTTTTATTCGATAAATTCAGGGAGCAGAGCAGGCCAATGCCGGCTAAAACCACCCTGCAATTATTCGGATAGCGAACTTTAATTCGTGAAATAAAATTATAGGCCGCTTTGCCGCAAACCTCAAGTTAAAACGTCAACCCGCGAGCACCCGGCCCAGCTCCGCGTGGTCCACCGGCTTGACGAAATGGTGGTCGAAGCCGGCGACCTTCGACAGCAACCGGTCATGCGCCTGGCCGTAGCCGGTCAGCGCGATCAGCAGCTTGCTGGCGGTGCCAGCTTGCGCGCGCAGCCGGCGCGCCAGTTCGTAGCCGTCCATGTCGGGCAGGCCGATGTCGAGGATGAATGCATCGACTTCGTGGGCGGCGCTGGCGCGCAGCGCGGTTTCGGCGTCCTCGAAAATCAGTACCTGGTGGCCCTGCGCTTCGAGCAGCGCGCCGAGCGTGCGGCCGGCGTCCTGGTTGTCGTCCACCACCATCAGGCGCAGGCTGCGGCCTTCGGGCAGCATGGTCGGCAGCGGCGCGGCAGACGGCGCCTGCGGGGCGACCGCCGCTGGCGGCAGCAGCGGCAGCAGGATGGTGAAGGTACTGCCCTTGCCCGCGCCATCGCTGGCGGCTGCCGCGCTGCCGCCGTGCAGCACGGCGATGCTTTTCACCAGCGCCAGGCCCAGCCCGAGGCCGCCCTGGGCCCGGTCCGGGGTGCGCTCGGCCTGGGCGAACAGGTCGAACACGCGCGGCAGCAGCTCGGCCGACATGCCGATGCCGTTGTCGGTCACGGACATGGCCACTTCGCCACTGTCAGCGCGGGCTTCCAGCGCCAGCACCACTTCGCCGCCCTGCGGCGTGTACTTGGCGGCGTTGTTGAGCAGGTTAGCCAGCGCCTGCACCAGCCTGGTCCTGTCGCCGCGCACGTGCAGCTGGCCCGGCGGCAGGCGCAGCACCAGCGCGTGGTGGCGCGCCTCGAGCAAGGGGCGCGACTGTTCGACAGCGCCGTTGACGATGGCCATCAGCTCGAGGTCCTGCTGTTCGAGCTGCACCAGCCCGCGCGTGACGCGCGACACATCGAGCAGGTCGTCCACCAGGTCGGTCATGTGCTTGACCTGGCGGATGATGATGTCGCTGGCATGCTGGATCGGTGTGTCGTGGCTGCCGCGCAGCCTGAGCAGCTGGGCGGCGGTGCTGATCGGCGCGAGCGGGTTGCGCAGCTCGTGCGCCAGCATGGCCAGAAATTCGTCCTTGCGCTGGCTGGCCTGGCGCCACTCGGTTTCCGCCAGTTTCTGTTCGTGGATGTCGGTGCAGGTGCCCATCCAGCGGATGATGTGGCCGGTGTCGCCGCGAATCGGCAAGGCGCGCGCCAGCACCCAGTGAAAGCGCCCCGAGACGTGGCGCAGCCGGTACTGGATTTCGTAGGTGTCGCCCGTGGCCAGGCATTGCTGCCACAGCGCCCAGGCGCGCGGCTGGTCGTCCGCGTGCAGCAAACCGTTCCAGGCCTCGCCGTGGGTGGAACCGGGCGGCACGCCGGTAAAGTCGTACCAGCGCTGGTTGAAGTAGTCGTGCATGCCGTTGGGCAGCGTGGACCACACCATTTGCGGCATGGCGTTGGCGATGGTGCGAAACCGCGCCTCGCTGGCGCGCAGCGCGCTCTCGCTGCGCAGTCGTTCGCTGGTGGAGCGGGTGCGTTCGGCCACTTCGCGGATCAGGGCCAGGTCGTCCTCGCTCCAGCAGCGTGGCTGGTCGCTGGTGACGAAGATCATCGCCACCAGCGTGCCGCGCTCGATCACCGGCACATCGACAAAAGCGCCGGCATGGCGGGACTTGAGCTTGACGGCCATGTCGCGCGTGCGCGGATCGAAATCGACATCGTCGATGGCGATCAGCCTGCCCTGGCTCAGTTCTTCGAGAAAATTGCCGTAGTCGCTGAACTTGAGCGTGGCCGGCGGCGCCTGCAAGCCTGGCGCAGACCAGTCGCGCGCCACGGTAAAGGTCTCCGTATCGAGATCGACGCTGCCGTACCCCACCCGGCTGGCGCCCAGGGTCTCGCCCAGGATCACGCAGGCCTGGATCAGCAGATCGTCGGGTTGGCGTACGCGGCGCGCGGCGTCCCCCAGGCGCACCAGTGCATGGCGCCGCAGTTCGCGCAGTGCACGATCGGTCACGTCGATCCCCTGCACCAGGATGCCGGTAACGAGGCCGTCGCCGTCGCGCACTGGCTGATAGACGAAATCGATGTGGCGCTCGGCGGCGGGGCTGTGCGCCGTGGCGGGCATCAGGTAGCGGGTGCCGTTGGCGACATATGGTTTGCCGCTGCGGTATACCTCGTCGAGCAGCACGATAAAGCCCTGGTCCGCCGCTTCGGGCAGACCTTGCGCCACGGTCAGTCCCAGTACCTCGCGCTGGCCGATCAGTTGCAGGTAGCCGGCATTGACGAAGGTGAAGCGGTGCGCGGGGCCCTCGAGCATGGCCATGAATACGGGTGCCTGCTGGAACAGCTCGGCCATCGAATGATGGTCGCGGATGGTCTGCGCCTGCGCCACGAGTTCCGCGCGCATCTGGGCAGCCTGGTCGGCCTCGCGCACGCGCTGGGTGACTTCCTCGGCGTGCTGGATCACGTATTTGACCTCGCCGTCGGCGCCCAGCACCGGCACGTGCACCGGCTTCCAGTAGCGCTCCACGAAGCCCACCCCGTCTTCGGCCGGCACGTCGTAGCGCTGGATCGGCAAGGTGTCGGGCGCCTTGGTCTGTATCACGCGCGCAATCGCCGCGCCGATATTGGCAGAGCCGTCGGGCTGGTCGAGATCGGGATTATCGGGAAACGCATCGAACAGGTGGCGGCCCAGCAGCTGCGCGCGCCGACCGCCGGTGGCGCGCAGGTGGGCATCATTGACTGCCACAATCACCAGGTCGGGCGTGACTGCCAGGCATGGCGTGGGCACGGCATCGAACAGCGCCGTGAAATCGGCATCGGGCGCAAATGCGGCGGGCGGAACGGGCGGATCGATGTTGCTCACTGGACTAGCCTGGCGGAGGATGGACCGACAGTCTACCGCAAGCAATCGCTTGTGGTCACACCCGAGACGGCTTACATCCGGTAGTCGAGGCTTACCAGAACCGAACGCGGTGCACCATAGCGGTCCAGCCCACCCGACCACGAATAGCCGAGCGCCGAGTAGTACCTGCGATCGAACAGATTATCGACGTTGACGCGCAGTTGCCAGTTCCTGTCGATGCGGTAGCCGGCGCTCAAGCCGGCAATCGCATACGCGCCCTGCGCGGTGTTGTAGCCTGTCTCGCTGCGGTAAATGCGGTCCTGCGCATACACCGAGCCGCCGAGATTCCACTGTCCCAGCCGGTAGCTGCTGAACAGCTTGAACAGGTGGCGCGGCTCGTCGGTGGCGGTGCGCTGGCCGACGTTGGCGGCGTTGCTGTCCTTCGTGTACTTGGCCAGCACATAGGTGTAGCCACCGGTCAGTTGCCACCCCGGCGCCAGTTGGCCCGAGACTTGCAGATCGACGCCTTCGCTCTCGACCTCGCCCGCCGCGCGCGAGCACGACAGCCGGCCACCGGTCGGGCAATTGACTTCGTCGCGCATGGCGCGGTTGGTCTGGTCGATGTGGAACACGGCCGCGCTGGCGTTGAGCTTGCGATCGAAGTACTCGCCCTTCACCCCCAGCTCCAGGTTGGTGCCGGCCAGCGGCGGCAAGGTGTTGCCGTTGACGTCCATCGCGCTTTGCGGCTGGAAGATTTTGGTGGCGCTGGCGTACAGCGAATGCTGCCGGCTGACGTCATATACCACGCCGGCGTATGGCGTGAATCTGGCGCTTTCATCGAGGCTGCGCTTCCAGGTGGCGGCCGTTTCGTACCAGCCCGTCACGTCCTGGGTGTACCAGCCGAAGCGCCCGCCCAGCACCAGGTGCAGCGGGTCGGCCAGGCTCAGGTTGGCGGCGGCATACAGGCCCTTTTCGCGGGTCTTGCGGCCCCAGTTATACGGCGCCACCACGCCGCCCACCATCTGGTACTGGTACGGATTCCAGTTGCCGATGTCGACCGTGCGGCTGGACAGGCTGTCCCACGACTGGGCTGCGGTGGAAGCGTCGCTGCGGTAGCTGGCGCCGGCCAGCACTTCATGGCGGCGGCCGAACCACTGGACCGGGCCGCTGATGCGCGCGTCCGCCACGCTTTGCCGGGTACCGTACTTCCAGCCGGTTTCGGTCTGGTTCAGCTGGTACGGCTGGCCGTCGATGCGGTTGTTGGTGGTGTTGCGGGTGTCGGACGAGGCATCGATATGGGTGGCGGCAAAGCGGGCGCGCCAGCCATTGGCCAGCTGGTGCTCGAGGTCGGCAAACAGCACGTCGTTGTCGCGGTCCTGGAACGAATCGGCATTGTTCAGGTACGTGGAGCGCGGCAGGTCCATGTGGCGGCCGTCGGCAAACGTGGGCAGGCCCACGAACACGCCATTGGTACGGGTTTGCTGGGTGGAGAAGCCCACGGCCAGCGTGGTAGCAGGCGCCAGCTCCCCTTCGACGATGCCGTACAGCGTGGCGTTCTGGTGGTTGACCACGTCCACGAAGCTGTCGCTGTCGCGCCAGCTGCCGGCCACGCGTGCGCGCAGCGTGCCGGTCTCGTTGAGCGCGCCGCCGACATCGGCGGTCACGTGGCGGTCATGCCAGCTGCCGACGCTGGCCGAGGCGTTGAACAGCGGCACAGCGGTGGGACGCTTGCGGATCAGGTTGATGCTGCCGGCCGGCGCCCCGGCGCCCTGCATCAGGCCGGTGGCGCCGCGCACCACCTCCACCCGGTCGATCATCACCATGTCGGCCGAGACGTTGCGCTCGTTAAAGCCGGTCACGTCCAGCCCCAGGCCATCGACGCTGACCTGGCTCACGGCAAAGCCGCGCGCGTAATACGTGGTTTCCTGGTCGGAGACGGCTTGTCCCTTGCTGTAGATGCCGGGCACCGCTTGCGCCACGTCCTGCAGCGTGGTCAGGTGAAAATCGTCCATTTGCTGGCGGCCCACCACGCTCACCGACTGCGGCGTTTGCCGCTGCGACAGGGTCAGGCCGGTGGCCGTGTTCATGGCGGCTGACGTGTACGAGCCGGTGCCTTCGGTGCCTGGATCGGCCTGGGCGCTCACGGTAACGGCCGACAGGGCCGCCGGGTTGTCGGCAACGGCCGGCTTGCGCAGCGTGTAGCTGCGATTACCCTGGTCCACCAGTTCGAGGCCGGTGCCGTCCAGCAGGCGGGCGAAGCCGTCGCCGGCCGTGTAGCTGCCATTGAGGCCGCGCGTGGTCTTGCCGGCAACCAGGTTGCTGTCGATGGCGATGCTGGCGCCCAGCGCGACGGCAAACTGCGACAGCGCCGGCCCCAGCGCACCGGCTGGAATCGCAAAGTTCTGGAGCGCGGTGCTGGCCTGGGCCAGTGCCGGTTGCGCGGGCAAAGCCAACAGCATGGCCCATGCCGAGAGGACGGCAAGCGCGGCGGACTGGAGGCGGGGTGGAGACTGCTTCATGAATTCCCTTTCGTCGATCAGATGGTGTCATATGGTCTGACGTGCCAGCCTGCAAAAAGGGACACTTTATTCATGCGGGTTCGAGGCTGACCCAGAAGCGGGTGCGCTGGCGGATGCGCACCGGCAGCGAGCGTTGTAGCAACTGCAGGATGTTGTCGGTATCGCGCAACTGGAATGCGCCCGACACGCGCAACCGGGCCAGCGCCGGATCGCAGCGCAGCACGCCGGACCGGTAGCGCGCCAGTTCGGCCACGAAGTCGGCCAGCGGCGTGTCGTCGGCCAGCAACACGCCGTGGACCCACGCAGCCACGCCGCCGCGCACGGCGGCAGGCATGGCGATGGCGTGTTCGGTCATTGCCGCCTGCCAGCCGGCGCCGAGCACCGTCGCTTGCAGCGGCGCCCTGGCCGGACGCAGTTCCACGGTGCCCTCGAGCGCCGCCACCTGCGCGGATGGCGCCAGCACGCCATGATTGGCGCGCACGCAGAACCGGGCGCCGAGCGCGTAAACACTGCCGCTGGCGCACTGCACCACCAGCGGCCGTACCCGGTTGTTGCGGTCCGGCGCGGCCGCCACGTGGATTTCGCCGTGGTGCAGGCGCAGCAGACGGGTGGTGGCGTCGAAAGCGATATCGACGGCGGTGCCGGTATTGACGGCCAGGCTGGTGCCGTCGTCGAGGATCAAGGTGCGGATCTCGCCGGTGGACGTGCGCACATTGGCAAACCAGTCCTGCCACGGCGCGGCGCGCACCGTGGCGTAGCCGGCCAGTGCCGCCGGGCCGGCGATGATCAGTGCGGCCAGCACACGGGTGGCGGCGCGCCGGTCCACTGCCGGGCGGCCCAGCACGGGCGCGGCGATGGCCGGCGGCACCATGCCCAGCGTGCGGAGTACCAGCTCGGCGCGCTGCCAGGCCGCTTCGTGGACCGGGTCGGCAGCGCGCCAGGCTTGCCACGCCTGCACGGTGGCGGCGTCGGGCCGGGCCGTCTGCCGGTCCTCGTCGCCGTGCCGGCCGGCCTGGCCGCCCTGCCTCCGTTGCTGGCCGCTCTGCCTCTGTAGCTGGCCCTGCTGGCCGTGCTGGCCGTGCTGGTCGTTGTGGCCGTTCAGGCGGATCAGCCATTGCGCCGCCTCGCGCGCGGCGCGGGCGTCGACTTGTGGCATGGCCAGGAAGCCGGTCATGCGATCAGCACGATGCAGCGCGCGAACGCCTGCACCATGTAGCGTTTGATCGTGCGTTCGCTGGTGCCCAGGCGGGTGGCGATGTCGGCATAGGTCAGCCCTTCCAGCTGCGCCATCAGGAACGCCGCGCGCACCTTCGCGCCCATGCCATCGAGCATGCGGTCGATGCGGTCCAGCGTTTGCAGCAGTTCGAGCCGGTCCTCCGGCGACGGCGCCAGCGGCTCGGGCAGTTGCGCCAGCGTGTCGTGCCACGCCTGCATCAGCGACTGGTGGCGGTAATGGTCGATCACCAGCCGCCGGGCCACGGTGGTCAGATAGGCGCGCGGTTCGCGCAGCGATGGCGCATCGGCGGGCGCGGCGAGCAGGCGCACAAAGGTTTCCTGCGCCAGGTCCGCCGCCTGGTCCGCGCACGACAACTTGCCCCTCAGCCAGCGCAGCAGCCAGCCGTTGTGCTGGAGATAGATGTCGGCGATGGAAGGGGGAGATAGCGCGGCGTTCACACAATACCCAGTCATTTGAGAATAATTCTCATTATCACATTGACCAAATTTCCCGTCAACCAGTTGCGGTTAGCGTAACATTGGCGCAATTTCATCGACGATGGCGGGGTCATGTTCGAATTCGGCGCATTTCTTGCCGGTCAGCCATTGCTGGCCTTGTTTCTTACCATCGCTGCCGGCTACTTGCTGGGGGCGGTCAGTGTCAGGGGTTTGTCGCTCGGGTCCGGCGCGGTGCTGTTTATCGGGTTGGCGGTGGGGGCGTTCGCGCCCACGCTGGTACTGCCAGCCATCCTCGGCAACCTGGGCCTGCTGCTGTTTCTGTACGGCGTAGGCATTGCGTATGGCGCACAATTTTTCCGGGGCTTGACCACTGCCGAGGGCCTCAAGGCCAACCTGGCGGCGCTGATCGCGGTCGGCGCGGCACTGGCGGTCACGCTCGCTGCCGCGCGCTGGCTGCCAGCCATCGACTTGCCGCATGCGCTGGGCGCGTACGCCGGCGCCGGCACCAGCACCGCTGCGCTGCAGGCGGCGCTGGCCGTCTTCGGCGCCGCGCCTGCCACCAGTTATTCAATGGCCTATCCGATCGGCGTGGCCGTGCCGATCCTGCTGCTCGGCGTATACAACGCCGTGTTCAAACCCACGGTGGCCAGGCGCGGCGCGTCCGCGCTGCATGCCGAGGAAATCGCCGTCGACGAGTTCTATGCGATCGGCATGACGCTGGCGGACGCCGCGCGCAACCTGCCGGCGGGCGTGGCGATCGTCGCCATTCGCCGGGGCCACCACAACCTGGTGGCCGACGATGCCATGCGCATCGAGCGCGACGACGTGCTGCTGGTGACCGGCACCGACCGCGACCAGTTGCACGACGCCGCCACCCGCTTCGGCCCCTCCCGTCCCGGCCGCATGCTGCGCGACCGCAGCGACCTCGATTACGAACGCTTCTTCATTTCCAGCGCCAGCGTGGCGGGCCGGCCGCTGGCGGCGCTGGTACTGCCGCCGGCGCTCAATGCGCGCATCCTGCACCTGCGCCGGGGCGACATGGAACTGCCGCTCAGGCCGGACCGGCTGCTCGAGTACGGCGACCGCATCGGCGTGATGGCGCCGCGCGCCAGTTTCGATGCGCTGCGGGTGCTGTTCGGCGATTCGATCCGGGGCACGGGCGAGATCAGTTACATCGGCATCGGCGTGGGCGTCACGCTGGGCCTGGCGTTTGGCGCCATCCACTGGCCGCTGCCGCTGCTGGGCCATTTGTCGCTGGGCTTTGCCGGCTTGCTGCTGGTGGCGCTGCTGCTCGGCTGGCGCCGCCGCACCGGGCCATTGCAGTGGGCGATGCCGCTGTCGGCCAACCTGGTGCTGCGCAATTTCGGCCTGACCCTGTTCCTTGCGGTGGTGGGCATATCGTCCGGCGCCACCTTTGCCGCCACCTTTGCCGACAACGGCCTGCTGTACCTGCTGCTGGGCAGCGCCATCGTGGCGACGCTGGTGGCCGTCACCATGCTGATGGCGATGCTGGTATTCCGCCTGCCGTTCGACAGCGTGGCCGGCATCGTCGCCGGCGCCACCGGCAACCCGGCGATCCTCGCGTTTGCCAACCGCATCGCGCCCACCGACCGGCCCGACATCGGCTACGCCATGATCTTCCCGTCGATGACGGTGCTAAAGATCGTGCTGGTGCAAATCGCCGGACTCTGGGGAGCGTGACCACGATAGCGCCGGGCGTGCTAACATCGCCAATTAGAAACTCTTGCCTTGACCAGACATGAAGCACCGGCTATTTCTGTTTGACCTCGACGATACCCTGCTCGATTTCCGCGCCTCCGAACACCTCTCGTTCCAGCACACCATGCAGGTGCTGGGCCTGGACACCGTCCCCGACGGCCTGTTCAGCCAATACCAGGCCATCAACGTGGCGCTGTGGCGCAGCCTGGAACTCGGTGAAGTGACCACCGAGTTTCTCAAGGTCGAGCGCTTCCGCATGACCTTCCTGGCGCACCAGATGGACCTCGATCCCAAGGAAGCCAGTGACATCTACCTGGCGTCGCTGGCCAACTCGGTGGTGCTGATCGACGGCGCCAAACAGGTATGCGAAACGCTGGCCGCGATCGGCGAAGTGGGCATCATCACCAACGGCGCGGAACATATCCAGCGGCTGCGCATCGCCAGCTCCGGCCTGCAGGATTACATTTCCTTCGTGGCCACCTCGGAAGGCTCCGGCCACGCCAAGCCCGACGTGCGCTTCTTCGAGTACGCGGCAAAGATGGCCAAGCCGTTCAGCAAGGACCAGGCCATCATCATCGGCGACCGCCTCGACGCCGACATCCTCGGCGCCAACCGCTACGGCATCGACAGCTGCTGGTTCAACCGCGACCGGCTGCCCAATACGTCGCAGGCGGTGCCCACGTTTGAAGTGGGCGCGCTGGACCAGATCGTCTCCTCGCTTGAAAAATTGCGGTAACAGCAGGTCGGCAAGCAGAAAGCCAGGTTCGAGCGATACGACGCGTCCCCGGTCGCCTTTCAGGCTGGGTACCAATGCGCCTTGCAGTTCAGCCGTGAACGTGCACGCTACGCCTGGCTGTTGCTCGCATAGCGCAATGCCTGCGCCACGTCGCGCGAAGGCGGCAGCCCGAACAGGCGAGAATATTCGCGACTGAACTGGTTGGGGCTCTCGTAGCCCACGCTGAAGGCGATCGACGTGGCGCTGCCCTGGCCGGCAATCAGCTGCGCACGCGCATGCAGCAGCCGCAGCCGTTTTTGATACTGCAACGGACTCAAGGCCGTCACCGCCTTGAAATGCCGGTGAAAAGCCGACACGCTGAATGCCGCCATCTCGGCCAGCGCCTCCACCCTCACCTGCTCGGTAAAATTATTGCGTATCCAGTTGATGGCGACAGCGATGCGCGACAGCGCCGTGTCGGGCGCGGCGATGTCGCGCAACATCCAGCCCAGCGGCCCTTGCAGCACGCGGAACAGGATCTCGCGCTCGTAGGCGGGAGCGAGCACCGCAATCTCGTTCGGCCGCTCCATCAGCCGCAGCATGCGTATCCATGCATCGAGCAAGTCGTCGTTCACCGGCGCCACCGAGAATCCGGAACCGGACAATGTGCTGCATATCTGCACCGGCAAGTCGCGGATCAGCGCCGCGACAATGGCCGGATCGAGCGTCAGGCTCACGGCCAGGTACGGTTCCCCTGTGGCGGCGGGATGCACCGCCCCCACCGCTGGCAGATCCACCGACATGACAAAATACGTGGCCGGATCTTAGTGCAAGGTGCGGTCGCCCACCGTCATGGTCTTGGAGCCGGTCAGGATCAGGTTGATCATCGGGTCGTACACGGCCGCCAGCAGGTGTTCCGGGATTGCGCCCTGCACCATGGCCACGCGCGGGATGCCGGTGTCGGTACGGCGGTTTTGCGCACCGGCGGCCAACGCCCGCAGTGTTTTCATTTTATCTTCCATGTTTCGACACTAACAGGCGGCGTCCTGCCCTGCAATCAAAAAGCAGAAATAGGCAAGTTTGAAAGAGCTTCAGGTGAGTGAGCGGGGAGCGCCGCCCCTATCATCAATCCTTTGATTCAAGGAGAACCCATGCTCGACCACGTTTTCATCTCCGTCAGCGACATCGCTCGCTCGATCGCATTCTATGAAACAGCACTGGCCCCGCTGGGCATCGCCCATGTGCTCGACTACGACGGCAAACTGGGCCCCGCCGGCCATCCCGATTTGCAAGGAATGGCAGCACTGACATGAAAAAACTGATGATCTATGGCGCGACCGGTTACACCGGTCGCATGGCGGCGCAGAGCGCCGCAGCGGCAGGCACACCGCTGATCCTGGCGGGACGCAGCCAGCCGGACCTCGCCGGGCTGGCCGCCAGCCTTGGCGTGGAATACCGGGTATTCGCACTGGACGACAATGCCTTGATCGACCGCTCGCTGGCGGACATCGGTGTGCTGTTGAACTGCGCGGGACCATTTGCTGCCACCGCTGGGGTGCTGATGCGGGCCGGCATGCGCAATGGCGTGCATTACCTCGACGTGGCAGCGGAGCTGGACGGCTACCGGCTGGCCGAAGAAATCGACGCCGAAGCCCGTGCCGCCAACGTGATGCTGTTGCCCGGCAGCGGCGGCAGCGTCGCCATGCTCGGTTGCCTGGCCGGCCATGCCGTGGCGCGAACCAGCCATCCCGTGCGCATCGCGGTCGCCATGCATGTCGCTGGCGGCCTGTCGCGCGGTTCGGCCATCAGCGCCATGGCCGGCGTGACCAACGCGACGCTGGCGCGCGCCGGCGGCAAGCTGGTGGCGCAGCCTGCCGCCACGATCCGCCAGTTCGACTTTGGCAAGGGGCCGGTCGAGTGCTTCCAGGTCACCCTGCCCGACCTTGTCACGCTCTGGCGCGCCACCGGCGTGGCCGACATCGCGGCCTACGTCCACGTGACCGGTCCCGGCTTTCCGCAGGGCGACCTGGCGGCGCTGCCCGATGGTCCCACCGAACACGAACGGCAAGCCAACCGGTACCAGGCCGTGGCCGAAGTGACCGGTGCGGACGGCTCCGTGGTGCGCTCGATCCTCGACACGGTCAACGGCTACACCTTCACCGCCACCGCTGCCGCCGAGGCAGGCCGGCGCGTGCTGGCCGGCGAATACCGTCCCGGCTTCCAGACGCCGGCCACGCTGTTTGGCAATGGTTTTGCTGCGAGCATTGCCGACACCACCATCATCGACATCGAGGAGTAACTCATGGAAAAGCTGGTAAACCAGTTTATCGAGAACGCCAACGCCTTCGACGTGGCGGGCACGCTGGCGCTGTTCAGCGCCGAAGCGTTCATCGAGGACGTCTCGGTGGGCGATGCCTTTATCGGCACCGACGGCATCCGCCGCTACCTCGCGCAGTACTTCGTCGGCTATCACACCAGCACGAAACTGCTGGCGCTGGAGCGGCTGAGCGACAGCGCAGCCACCGCCCGAGTTGACTTCACCGGCGATTTCGGCCACGAAACAGGCTGGCTCAGGATCAGGCTCGGTGCCGACGGTTTGATCGCTCGCATCGACGCCGCACTCGAATAACCAACGCACCTGCAAGGGCGCACATCCCGGGCATGGCGGCACTCCGCCCGCCACCCGCACCAAAAAGGACAACCCATGACCAACTCACCATCGTTCACCGGCGACACCGCCGACAAGCTTGCGGCTGTCGATGCCCTCTATCGCTTCGCTGCCGGCATCGATCTGCGCGACCAGTCCCTGCTGGCGTCGGCGCTGGCGGAAAACGCCGTCTCCGATTTTCGTCCGGCAGCCGCCAAGGCGGGCTTCGACTATCCTGTCATCGAGGGCAGAGACGTGATCGTCGCAGCCTTGCGCGCCTCGCTGGCAACGCTCGATACCACGCACTCCGTGACCAACGCGCGCGTGACCATCGACGGCGACACGGCGCGGCTCGATGCACTGGTGGAAGCGCAGCACGTTCCGCGCAGCGATCCCACCCGCCATTACCTGATGAAGAACCGGTATGACGTGGAGCTGGCCAGAGCCGGCGATGGCTGGGTCATCACGCGCAACACGGTCGATAACATCTGGCGCACCGGCGACATTGCGGTGCTCGCTGGCATCTAGCCTACCGGCCGCGGAACCGCTGGATCGCTGCGTCCACCATGCCTTCGGCACTGCCGCTGCGGTCGTATTGCTGGCGCAAGTAGTGGGCGTCGCTGCCTTCGTGGGTGGCGCGCACCAGGTGCTGCAACCCTTCGGTGCCGCCCAGCGTGACGCCGTACGGTTCCATCTTGCGCAGCGTGGTCAGAATGTCCTCGCGCAGCGACAGGCTTTCGTAGGTTTTCGGGTGCACCAGCGTGCCGTCCAGGCCGAAGCGGCAAGCCTGGAAGCGGTTGTAGTTATAGACCAGGTAGTCATCCTCGGCCGGCGCCTCTTCGCGCCGTTCCAGCAGGTAGGCGCACAGCGCCTGCAGGTACGCGGCCAACGCGGCGGCGCGTTCCACCGTCAATGGCGTATCGCACACGCGCAGTTCGATGGTGCCGAACTCGGGCTTGGGTCGGATGTCCCAGTAAAAGTCCTTCATGCTCTTGATCACGCCCGTGTGCTCCATCTTGGCGAAATACTCGTGCTCGAAACTGTCCCAGCTCAGCGTAAACGGCGCCCGGCCGCTCATCGGGAACGCGAACACCGAGTTCAACCGCGCTGAATTGAACAGCGTGTCGTTACCCTGCACGAACGGCGACGACGACGACAGCGCAATAAAGTGCGGCACGTAGCGGCTCAGCGAATGCAGCAGGAACAGCGCATCGTCGCCGTTGGCGCAGCCGACGTGCACGTGCTGGCCGAAGATGGTGAACTGCTTGGCTAGGTAGCCGTACAGCTCGGACACCTCCTTGAAGCGCGGCTTGGAGAAGATGCGGCGCTCCGACCATTTCTGGAACGGGTGGGTACCGCCGCCGCAAATGCCGATATTGAGTTGCTCGCCGGCCTGCACCAGCGTGTCACGGATCACCTGCAACTGCGCGACCAGCTCGTTGTGGCGGGTGTGGACGTCGCTGTTAATCTCGATCATGCTCTCGGTGATCTCGGGCGTGACGTTGCCGGGGAACGGCTTGCGGCCCAGCAGGTGCAGCAGGTCGGGGCTCGACGCGGTCAAGTCGTAGTCGGACAGGCTCACCAGCTGCAGTTCCAGCTCCACGCCCAGGGTCAGCGGTTCGGAATTGTTGAATTTTTCCAATGACATGTCAAATCTCCTTCTTGGTCGTTTCGGCAGCCCAGATCAGGGCGCGCTGGGTGAAGATCGGTCCCAGCACTTCCAGCACCAGGGTCATGGCGGCCAGCGCGGCCAGCTCGTCGACCAGCACGATGCCCATGTAGCGGGTTTGCTCGAGCAGCAAGGTGACGAACACCGACATCGGCGCCAGCGCCACGCCGGTCAACATGCCCTTGCGCCACGAAATACCGCCCACCTTGGCAAACACGGTCACGCTGGCGGTCTTGACCAGGAAGCGCGCCAGCAGCAGCACCATGCCCAGGCCGGCGCCTTCCACCACGCGGCTCCACTCCAGCGTGGACACGGCAAACACGAACAGCAGCACGGTCAGCAGTTCGCCGATACCGCCGAAGTTGCGCTCGGTACGGCTGAACGCGACGCGGCTGTGGCGCGCGGCCAGGCCGAACGTGAGCGTAGCGAGCACCGGCGACACCTCGAACGCCGACGAACCGGCCACCAGCAGCACCACGCCCAAAGCAAACGCGATGGTGCCATCCTGCGCCAGCGCGCCCAATCGGCGCAGCACGGCCGGCACCAGGAAGCCGAGGATGGCCCCCATGGCGGCCGAAATCAGCAACTCGATCAGAGAATGCGAGATTGCTTGCGTCAGGCTGCCCGAAGTCTCGAACACCCAGAAGCCGACCACGACCTTGAAGACAAACACGGCCAGCACGCAGTTGATGGCCACCAGGTGCAGCACGCGCTCGGTGACCTGCCCCGAACTGTTCTGCTCGTTAATCACGCGCAGCACGCCGGCCGGCGACGTGGACATGGCCAGCGAGGCCAGCAACAACGACGTCAGCGACGGCATGCCGGACAGCGTGGCGATCAGGTACACCACGCCAAAGGTGGCGGCCGATTCGACCAGGCCGGTGACCAATATCCACGGATTGATGCGCAGCCAGCGCAGGTTGATGCGGTAACCGAATTCGAACAGGATCAGGCCAAAGGCAAAGTTGGCCAGGGTGGTGACGGTGCTGGAGGCGCCGCTGGTGAGCGCCTCGGGAAACGCCTGTGATAACAGGAAACCGACAATGCCGTACACGCTGATGCGCGGCAGCTGGGTCCAGCGGTGTATGAATTCGCCCAACAGCCAGGCAAGAGCGATGGCAAGCGGCCAACCAAGGTCGGCCAGGATGACCTGGAATTCCGGCATGTAGTTCTCCTATTTTTTGCAAAACACTTAACGTTACTAGTAGTATTATGGCCGATTACGCCACCGACTACTGTTCCATAAGAAACATAAGGAAACTTCTATGCTCGAATTACTGAGTGAACACGCCTGTTTCGGCGGCGTTCAACGCTTTTACCGCCACGACTCGCGCGAGATCGGCCTGCCGATGCGCTTCTCCGTGTTCATCCCCGCCAACTTGGACAATGCGCGCCTGCCGGCGCTGTTCTACCTGGCCGGCCTGACCTGCAACGAAGAAACCTTCATGATCAAGGCTGGCGCCCAGCGCTTTGCCGCCGAAGCCGGCCTGATCCTGATCGCGCCGGACACCAGCCCGCGCGGCGCCAACGTTGAGGGCGAGTCGGACAGCTGGGACTTCGGCGTGGGCGCCGGCTTCTACCTGGACGCCACCAAACCGGAATGGGACAAGCACTACCGCATGCAAAGCTACATCCACGAACTGCGCGAGCTGGTCATCGCCGAGCTGCCGGTCAATGGCGCGCGGGTCGGTATCTTCGGCCATTCGATGGGCGGCCATGGCGCGCTGACGCTGGCGCTGAAAAATCCGCAGGCGTTCAAGTCGGTGTCGGCTTTCGCGCCGATTGCCGCGCCGATCAAGTCGCCGTGGGGCAAGAAGGCGTTCACCGGCTACCTTGGTGACGACCAGGAAACCTGGGAGCAGTACGACGCCTCGGTCTTGATGTCGCGCCTGCAGACGCCCTTCCCGGCCGGTATCCTGATCGACCAGGGCCTCGGCGACAAGTTTCTCGCCGAGCAGCTCTATCCGGAAGTGTTCGAGGCGGCCTGCCGCAACGCATCGCAGCCACTGGAATTGCGGCAGCATCCGCTGTACGACCACGGCTATTACTTCATCGCGACCTTCATCGAAGACCACATCCGCTTCCACGCCAAGAACCTGGCGTAAGCGATGCGCTGACAAGCCGCGCCGGCGCCGTTGCCGAGGCGTGCAAGTGGCGCCTCCTTCACTGCCGGGACAAGTGCTACAGCTTGATTTCGGTACCGAGCGCCTTGAGGAATTGCGCCAGCCACGCCGGATGGGCCGGCCACGCGGGAGCGGTGATGAAGTTGCCGTCGGTAATAGCCTGGTCCACCGCGATATCGGCATAGGTGGCGCCGGCCAGCTTGACCTCGGGCGAGCAAGCCGGGTAGCAGGCGATGGTCTTGCCGCGGATGACCTCGGTGGCGGCCAGCAACTGGGCGCCGTGGCACACCGCCGCGATCGGTTTTCCCGCTGCGGCAAACTCCTGGACGATGGCGATCACGCGCGGGTTGAGGCGCAGGTACTCGGGCGCGCGGCCGCCGGCAATTGCCAGCGCATGGTAGTTGGCGGTATCGACCTCGTCGAAATTGGCGTTGAGCGCAAACAGGTGGCCGGGCTTTTCGGTATAGGTCTGGTCGCCTTCGAAGTCGTGGATGGCGGTTCTGACGGTGTCGCCGGCGCGCTTGCCCGGGCAGACTGCATGGACGATATGACCGACCATTTGCAGCGCCTGGAATGGCACCATGGTCTCGTAATCCTCGGCAAAGTCGCCGGTCAGAAACAGGATGTTTTTGGCTGTCACGATAGATCCTTTCGGGGCAAGAAAAAAGGGCCACGACGTTGCCGCCGTGGACCTCGATACTACCGTGTTTTGCTCAGGAGCCTATCCCGTTAGGCGGCAGCCTTGCCGATCACGGTACGAATCGTCGATGCCAGGTCTTCGGCCGAGAACTTGGCCACGTACGCATCCGCGCCCACGCCCTTGACGTGATCCTCGTTGGTCTTGCCCGACAGCGAGGAGTGGATCACCACCGGTATCTTGGCGAAACGCGCGTCCTGCTTGATCTTGCGCGTCAGGGTAAAGCCGTCCATTTCCGGCATTTCCAGGTCGGTCAGCACCATCGCCACGCGGTCGCTGACCGGCAAACCTTCGGCCTTGGCGCCATCGGCAATCGCGTTCAGGCGTTCCCACGCTTCCTTGCCCGACTTGGTCATGATGAAATGCACGCCCATCGCTTCCAGGCCTTTTTCGATCAGGTTGCGCGCCACCACCGAATCGTCGGCAGCGAGCACCACGGAGCCTGGCTTCAACAGCACTTTCGGGCCGATGGTTTCCATGTCCACGTCTTTACCATCGGGCGGCACCAGCTCGCGCAAGATGGTCTCCACGTCCAGCACCTGCGCCAGGCGCGTGTTTTGCACATCGCCATCGACGCGCGCGATACTGGTGACCTTGCCGCCGGCCGTACCTTCGGCCGTCAGCACCTGGCTCCAGTCGAGACGCACGATTTCTTCCACCGATTCCACAGCGAACGCTTGCGTGGTACGCGCGAACTCGGTTACCAGCATGATATTGAGACCAGTTTTTGGGGTCACACCCACGATGCCCGGCAAATCGAGCACCGTGATAATTTGACCGCGCAAATTGACGACGCCCAGCATGTGTGGCGGGGATCCGGCCACAGCTGTCACTTCAGGCATCGCCACGATTTCGCGGATTTTGAAGACGTTAATTCCGAACAATTCCGAGTGTTCACCATTGGCGTCAGCGCCGAGGCGGAACAGCAACAGTTCGAATTTGTTGGAATTGGTCAAATTACTGCGTTCATCCACTTCCTGCTGAACTGATTTCATAGATCGTCTCCGTCGGGTGCGCAGAACAGCGAGTCCACCGCGGACCCCTGCTGCCATTGCCTGAGAAGTATAACGTTCGCAACACTGTTACGGAGCACTTTCAGTGGCGTAATCTTGTCCTACAGCACGATAAACAACGGTCTGCGAGGCAACATTGTCAATTCAGGCAGGAATTTCAGTGGATGTGAACTTGATAGTTTTCCTTCTCGAGCAGATCAGTCGCAAATATCGAAGTTCTCCCGCAACAGCTTGTACGAAGCCTTTTTCGTCGATCGGCTGGTTGGCCCTGGTGCAGACGGTGTCGGGCAGCATGGCGGAGTCCGGGCCTGTCTTGGCCTCGGCTGCCATGGCAGCCGAGGTGAAAAAGGCGATTGACAGTGCGGCAAGCGGAGCAACGGAGCGTTGGGTCATGCGATTCTCCATTCATGAGGAATTCTCATTATGAATAGAAAGGCAACCCACGTCACCTGCCGATGGAAATAAAAAAAGGACCCGCAGGTCCTTTTGAACGCTGTGCAGACCGAAAATCTGCACAGCTGAATGCTGGAGCGGGAGAAGAGTCTCGAACTCTCGACCTCAACCTTGGCAAGGTTGCGCTCTACCAACTGAGCTACTCCCGCTTGGAGAGGCAAGATTATGACAGAACTTTTTCCAAAGCGCCAGCCCCGGGCACTATCCGTTTGCCAAGTTCTTACCGTGCGGCCCTTCGGTTAAACTTCATACCATTTAGCAATGGTAATGAAGGACTGGAATGGATTCGATTGAAATTGTGCTGGTCATGCTGTTGGCCGTGGTGGCCAGCGCGTACCTGATGCGGCTGCTGCCAAGTGCGATTCCGCTGCCGCTGGTGCAGATCGCGCTGGGCGCGCTGATCGCTGCCAAGTCCACGCACGGCGTGGAACTGGAGCCCGACCTGTTTTTCCTGATTTTCCTGCCGCCGCTGCTGTTCCTCGACGGCTGGCGCATCCCCAAAAGCGGCCTGCTGCGCGACAAGGGCACCATCCTCGAACTGGCGTTCGGGCTGGTGTTCTTTACCGTGATCGGCGCCGGCTTTTTGATCCACTGGCTGATTCCGGCCATGCCGCTGGCCGTCGCTTTTGCGCTGGCGGCCATCGTCTCGCCCACCGATCCGATCGCGGTCAGCTCGATCGCGTCCAACACGCCGATCCCAAAGCGCCTGATGCACATCCTCGAAGGCGAATCGCTGCTCAACGACGCCAGCGGCCTGGTATGCTTCCGCTTCGCGGTGGCCGCTGCCATGACCGGCGCGTTTTCAATCGGCAGCGCCAGCCTGACGTTCGTGTGGGTGGTGATCGCGGGCCTCGGTTCCGGCGTGGCCGTCACCATGGTCGTGACCTGGGTGCAGCGCTGGCTCACGCGCCACTTCGGCGAACCGGTCGGCTCGCCGATCCTGGTCAACCTGCTGCTGCCGTTCGGCGCCTACCTGGTGGCCGAGCGACTTAATGCATCCGGCATCCTGGCGGCGGTGGCGGCCGGCGTGACCATGAGCTACGTGGAGCTGAGCGGCCAGGCCATGGCCAATACCCGCATCCAGCGCTCGGCCGTGTGGGACACGGTGCAATTCGCGCTCAACGGCATCATGTTCGTGCTGCTGGGCGAGCAACTGCCCGACATCTTCAAGGGCGCCCGCGCCACCATCGAGGAAAGCGGCCACCTCAACCCGTGGTGGCTGGCGGTCTACGCGGTGGCCATTACCGGCGGCCTGCTGGTGCTGCGCTTTGCCTGGGTATGGGCGTCGCTGCGGCTGACCATTTTCAAGCAGCGCCTGCGCCACGCGCCGGGTCCCCAAATCAAGTGGCGCCTGGTGATGGCCACCACGCTGGCTGGCGCACGCGGCACCATCACCCTGGCCGGCGTGCTGACGCTGCCGCTGCTGCTGCCCAACGGCGAGCCCTTCCCCGCCCGCGCGCTGACCATCTTCCTGGCCTGCTCGGTGATCCTGCTCTCGCTGCTGATCGCCAGCATCGGCCTGCCGCGCCTGCTCAAGGGCGTAACGTTCCCGTCCGAGCCGGAAGAGCAGCAGGAGGAAGACCTGGGGCGCCGCGCCGCCGCCACTGCCGCACTCGAAGCGGTCAAGGATGCGCAGATCAAGCTGATGGAGTCGGGTACCTGCGCCGATCCGAACGTGTATCCGGAAGCGGCGGGCCGCGTGATCGCGTTCTACGAGCACCGGCTCAAGGAAGTGGAACCGGAGAAGGAAGGCGCCTGGCGCCGCACCGATTCGGCCGAACGCGAGCTGCGCCTGGCGGGACTGAAGGCCGAGCGGCGCGTGGTGTTCGACCTGGCGCGGCACGACAAGATCTCGGATTCGATTTCGCGCAAGCTGGTGCGCGAAATCGATCTGATGGAGGAGCGTTACAAATAAGCGTTAAAACCGAGCGCTAAAAATTCATCGGGGCCGAGGCATCCTGCAGCATGTTCTCGGCCGCTTCCGGGCGGCCGAACAAAAAGCCCTGGAAGTGCGAGCAGCCCTCGTTCTTCAGTTGCAGGAACTGCGCCTCGGTTTCGACGCCCTCGGCCGTGGTCTTGATCAGCAGGCTGCTCGACAGGCCGGTGATGGCGCGGATGATCGCCATCGCCTCCTTGCTGGTGCCCATGTCGCGCACGAACGATTTGTCGATCTTGATGCGGTCGAACGGGAACGAGCGCAGGTAACTGAGCGACGAGTAGCCGGTGCCGAAATCGTCAAGCGAAATCGCCACGCCCAAATGCTTGAGCGCGCGCAGCGTGCGGATATTGCCGTCGCTGTTGTCGAGCAGGACCGATTCCGTGATTTCCAGCTCCAGCCGGGCCGGGTCCAGGCCCGAGTCGGCCAACGCCAGCGCCACCACCTTGACCAGGTCGGTGCACTTGAACTGCACCGGCGACAGGTTGACCGCCACCACCGCATTATTTTCCCAGCCGACTGCCTCCTGGCAGGCCAGGTTCAGCGCACGCACGCCGATCTCGTGGATCAAGCCGGTTTCCTCGGCAATCGGGATGAACTCCATCGGCGGCACCAGCCCGCGCACGGGATGTTGCCAGCGCATCAGTGCCTCGTAACCGGAAATGCGGCCGTCCGATTCGATCACCGGCTGGTAGTGCATTGCAAGCTGGCCCTGGTGCAGCGCGCGGCGCAGTTCGGTTTCCATCTGGCGCCGGTGGCGCGACGCTTCTTCCAGCTCCGGGCGGAAGACTTCGAAACGATTGCGGCCGTTGCGCTTGGCTTCGTACAGCGCCATGTCGCCGTAGCGCATCAGCTCCTCGCCGCTGGCCGGTTCGGTGGCAGTGGCCTGTGCAATACCCACCGACAGCCCCACCGAAAAACTGTGGCCGTCAATCAGGAACGCCGGCGCCACCGCGTCGATCAGGCGCTGGGCCGCAAGCCGCGCTTCATCGAGCCGTTTCACGCGCGGCAGCACCACGGCAAATTCGTCGCCGCCCAGGCGTGCCAGCGTATCCTGCTCGCGCAGCGATTTTTTCAGGCGTTTGCCCAGCGCCAGCAGGATCTTGTCACCGAAGGCGTGGCCCAGCGCGTCGTTGATGTTCTTGAAGTTATCGAGGTCCAGGCACAGGATGGCGGTGCCGGTCTCGCTGCCCTCCCCATCCAAGATGGCCTGCTCCAGGCGAGCGTTGAAGAAGGCGCGGTTGGGCAGGTCGGTCAGGCCGTCGTGCTGGGCCATGTGGTGGATTTGCGCGTAGGCGGCCAGTTCCTCGGTGACGTCCTCGGTAATCACCAGCACGTAATCGCCGCCCTCGTCGGGCCGGCTGCCGATCGCCACCCGGCTGCGCAGGTGGCGCGGACCGATCGACGTCTGCACCAGGCTTTCGCTGTCCACCCGTTCCGCTTCGGACAGGTCGCCCGAGGTCTGGCGCGCGATGTACGCGGCGATTTCCGACGTCAGGCACTGGTCGGGGGTGCGGCCCACCATGTCGTGGCGCGGCTGGGCGAACAGCAGTTTCGCCTGCTGGTTGGCCAGCAGGATCTCGCCGGTGGCGCGGTCCAGCGCCAGCACGCTGGCCGGAATATTGGCGATCACCGAATCGAGGAAGCGCGACATGCCGGCCATTTGCACGCTGTACTGCTCTGCCATTTCCTTTGCTTCGATCAGGCTCAGCTGCTGCTGGCGGCGCTCGGTGACATCGCGCGTGATCTTGGCAAAGCCGAGCAGCACGCCGCGCTGGTCGCGGATCGCCTCGATCACCACGCTGGTCCAGAAGCGGCTACCATTCTTGCGCAGGCGCCAGCCTTCCGCTTCGAAGCGGCTGTCCTCGCGCGCAATCGACAGCGCGCGCTGCGGCAGGCCGACAGCGCGATCCTCGTCGCTGTAGAACAGCGCGAAATTCTTGCCGATGATTTCGTCCGCCTGGTAGCCCTTGGCGCGCTCGGCGCCGGCGTTCCAGTTGATCACATGGCCGTCGGGATCGAGCATGTAAATGGCATAGTCGGAGACGCCTTGCACCAGCAGGCGATACATCAGGTCGGAGTTAACGGCAGTCATGGCGTGGATGTAATGCGAGGGGAATATCTAACTATACAGTAATTAATTCTCCTCGGAAATTATGCAAATTATCCAATACAAAACTGTTACTTCGATACCGCATCGAGAGCCCGGAATGTGAAATCGTTGAGTCGCACCGTACCCGCGCCAGCACAGTACACGCCCAGCTTCAGGCTGAGAAAACCGCCGAACACATTGTGGTGGATGCCCGATACTTCCATGCGCGTACCGTGCAGCGTCCAGTGGCGGCCGCCATCGTGCGAGTAGTGAAAGGTGATCACGTTTTCCACGTTGGTCAGGCGCACCCGCACCGTCGAGGTGGCGCGCTGTACGCGGGCCCAGCCGTGCTCTTCGGCGTACTGGAAAGTCTTGATGGTGTCCGGCGCAAAGCCCAGTCCCACGAACGCCTTGCTGTTATAGAACAGCAGCAGGCCGGCCTCCGCCTGCCCGTCCAGGGTGAGCGTGATTTCACCCTGGTACGAGTGCTCGCCCACCCCGCAGGTGAGCGGCCGGCTGTCGGCCGGCGTATGGCCGCGCCCGGCCAGTTCCAGCCCCTGCTGCGTGTAGCGGGCGCGGCGCGACTCGCCGGGCGCGGGATCGTGGAACGCCCACTGCACGCCCATGCGGTTGCTGCTGAAGTTGTCGGACAGGGCATGGCCCGAAGGTCCGGCCTTGCCCCCGCGCGGTTTCGGCAGCGGCCGCGACAAATCGCCGCCCAGCGCGCGGAACCAGCCGTCGGCAGTCCACTCGATCGGTTCGAGCAGGGTCTGGCGGCCCAGCGTGCGGTAGCCGTTTTCGTAGCCGTGATAAATCATCCACCAGTCGCCGGCCGGGCCTTGGACCAGCGTGGCATGGCCGCGCGACCACCAGGGCTCGGCGGTGCCGGTGGTGCGCACCAGCGGATTGTGCGGGCAATGTTCCCACGGTCCGTGGATCGACGCCGACCGCGCGGCAATCACCATGTGGCCGGTGACCGGCCCGGCAGTGCCGCCCACTGCCGTCACCAGGTAAAACCACTTGCCGCGACGCAGCAGCTTCGGGCCTTCGGGCGCGAAGTTTTCCACCACCCAGTCGGCCGGGTAGCGCCATGGCTCGTAGGCCTTTTCCAGTTGGCCGTCGGTGGCCAGGCCATCGTCGGTGAGTCGGATCTTGCGGATGCCGTTGACGAACAGGTAGCGCTTGCCATCCTCGCCCACCACGTGGCCGGGATCGATGCAACCGGCGATCTTGAGATCGACCGGCTCGCTCCACGGGCCGGCGATGTTGTCGGCCCAGATCGCGTAGATCGACCAGGCATCGCCGTCGGGCGCGGCGGGAATATAGATGAAGTAGCGGCCGTTGTGCTTGCACAGGTCCACCGCCCACACGGCGCCCAGCGGCTTGGTCAGGGCGGCGGTGATCGGCCGCCAGTTGACCAGGTCGGTCGAATGCCAGATCACCAGGCCGGGATACGAATAGAACGACGAGTACGTCAGGTAGTAGTCGCTGCCGTCCTTGAGCACGGTCGGGTCGGGATGGTCACCGGCAATGATGGGGTTGCGGTACAGGCCGTTGCCGAGGTCGGCCTGGCGCTGGCCTTCCACGCCTTTGCCCCAGCCTGGCGAAGGTGGCGTGCAGCCATCCCCGCCCCGGCTGGTAGCCGCGTTGGCATTGCCGCTGGTGTCGGCGGCGCCTGCGCCTGCGCCTGCGCCGTTGCCGTTGCCGTTGCCGTTGCCGGGGCGGGTGCGGGTGCCGTTGCCGTTGCCGTTGCCGTTGCCGGGGCGGGTGCCGGTGCCTGCGACTGTGGCGCTGCGGCTGTTGGCGGTGACGCCAGCGGTGGCAGCGAGCGCAGGTGTGGCCGACAGCGTGACGGCGCCGGCCAGCATGGTTTTAACGGCCTTGCGGCGGGCATCGTTGGTCATCATGACTCTCCATCATTATTGTGACCACAGGGTATCTGAAAACGATTTCACCAACAAGGTGGGTTTGACAATGTGCCAAGAATGGCCAATCATGGCCGCCATGTCCGCCAAGTTCCAGAGTCGCACCAGGCTCAACCTCGCCATCGCCTGGCTCCTGTTCTGGAGCCTGATGACAGCTACTGCGATACAGGAATTCATCCGCAACGGTGGCGGCGCGCTGTGGAAACCGATCTCGTGGGAGGCGACCTCGTTCCTGGCAGTGACCTTGCTGCTCTACCTGCAGCGCCGCTACACCGCCCGCCACGACGACCTGGTCGGTTCGCCGGTGCGCTGGTTCGCGCGCCAGCTGGTATGGCTGCCCGTCTACTGGGTGGCCTTCACCCCGCTCGCCTTCGGCATGCGCCATCTGCTGTACGGCATGGCGGGCGATGTGTACACGCACGAAGCCTGGCCCGAGGTGCTGCTGTACGAGAACGTCAAGATGACGGTGTTCTTTTTCATCTTCGCCACGATTACCTTCGGCATCCTGTCGTACCACGCCATGCTCAGCGAAAAACTGAGACTGGAACGGGTGAACGCCTCGCTGCGCGAAGTACAGTTGCTGCGGCTCACCCAGCAACTGCAACCGCACTTCCTGTTCAATGCCCTCAACACCGTCTCGTCGCTGATGCACACCGACGTGGACCGTGCTGACGCCATGCTGATCCAGCTGGCCGACGTGCTGCGCGCCACGCTCGACGTGGGTGAGCAGCACCAGGTGCCACTGTCCACCGAACTGCGCCTGCTGCGCGGCTACGCGGCGTTGATGGCCGAACGCTTCTCCGACCGCGTCAGCATCGCCTGGCAGATCGACCAAGCGTTGCTGGACTGCCCGGTACCGGTGATGAGCCTGCAGCCGCTGCTGGAAAACATCTTCAAGCACACGGTGGAACGGCGACGCCAGCCCACCGCCATCGCCATCACCGCGTACCGCGAAGACGGGTTGCTGGTGCTGCGGGTGGAGGATGATGCGGGGCGGTTGGCGGCGGCGAGTGACGCTGGCGACAACACCGGCATCGGTGTGCGCAATTTGCGCGAGCGCCTGGCCACCGGGTACGCTGGCGGTGCAACGTTCAACCTGATCCAGCTTGCGCCTGCCGGCGTGCGGGCGGAGATGCGGCTGCCATGCGGATCCTGATCGTTGACGACGAGCGCCCGGCGCGCGACAAGCTGCGGCGCCTGCTGGAGCAGGAGCCGGACATTACCGCCATCGGCGAAGCGCGCGACGGCGTCGATGCGCTCGAACAATTGCCGGCGTTCGCGCCCGACCTGCTGCTGCTCGACATCCAGATGCCGGAAGTTAACGGCCTGGACGTGGCGGCCTCGCTGCCGGTCCCGGCGCCGCTGGTGGTGTTCGTGACCGCTTACGACGACTACGCCATCCGCGCCTTCGACGCCAACGCCATCGACTACCTGCTCAAACCCTACGACCAGCAGCGGCTGCGGCGCGCGCTGGACCGCGCCCGCGCACGCTTGGCGCAAGGTGCGCTTGCACCGCCAAGTGCTTCGCCATGCCCTGCCTTGCCACAAGCGGACTCGTCGTTTTCTGCCTCGCCGCTTCCTGCCTCGCCGGCCCGTTCGCTGTCCACGCGTTCAACGCCGGTTAATCCGGTCATGCCAGCCGCAGCAGCATCGCCAGACACGCCACCACCCCTGCCCGCCCCGATGCAACTGCTGGTACCCGAACGCGGCGGCATGCGCGTGGTCCGGGTACAAGACATCCAGTGGATCGAAACGGCCGACAACTACGTAGTGCTGCACACGGCCAACGGTGGGCCGTTGATGCGCCAGACCCTGGCCGGCCTGCTCGCCAAGCTCGGCCCGCGCTTCGTGCGCTGCCACCGCCGCGCCGCAGTGCAGCTGGACTGGGTGGCCGGCATCGAAGCGCTGGACAAGGGTGACGGAGAGTTGATATTGCGCGGCGGCGCCCGGGTGGCATGCTCGCGCCAGTTCCGCAGCGACGTGGTGGCGCGCCTGCAGGCGGACGCAGCGTCGGGAGGCGGCGCACCTGGCGCACCTGGCAGTTCCAATAATTCCAACTCGCCCCACCGGCATCCCGGTTCGCCCCACGACGCTGGACCCTGAGTGGACGGCCGCATAAGCTGGCTCCATCGAACCACGCATCCCCCACGGAGCCAGCATGCACAACCACCAACGCCTGTATTTTCTCGACTGGATACGCATCATCGCCTTCCTGGTGCTGATCCTTTACCACACCGGCATGTACTACGTCAGCTGGGACTGGCACGTAAAAAGTCCCGATGCCGGCCATGCCATCGAACCGCTGATGATCCTGTCTGCGCCGTGGCGGCTGGGCTTGCTGTTCATGATCTCGGGCGTGGCCACCGCCTTCATGCTGGGCAAACTGCACGTCGGCAAACTGATGGCGCAGCGCAGCTGGCGCCTGCTGGTGCCGCTGGCCTTCGGCATGCTGGTGATCGTGCCGCCGCAAGCGTACTTCGAGGTGGTGGAAAAAGTAGCCTACCAGGGCGGTTACGGCGACTTCCTCAAGCTGTACATGACCAGCTACGACGGCTTTTGCCGGGGCGACGACTGCCTGGCCATGCCGACCTGGAACCACCTGTGGTTCGTGGCCTACCTGTGGGTGTACACGATGGTGTTCGGCGCGCTGGCCTGGATGGCGGGCAAACGCCTGACGGCGCTGTCGAACCTGGCAGGCCGCGTGCTGGCCGGCTGGAAGCTGGTGCTGCTGCCGGTGATCGTACTGGTAGTGGCCCGCTTGACGCTTTCCGCAAGCTACCCCAGCACCCACGCCCTGGCTGGCGACTGGTACAACCATGCGCAGTACTTTTACCTGTTCGTGCTGGGCGCGCTGCTGGCCAGCCAGCGCCACGTGTGGCAGGAAGCCGACCGCCTGCGCTGGACCTCGCTGGGCATGTGGCTGGGCAGCTGGGCGATCCTGGTGGTGTGCTACATCATGCCGCACGAACTGATGCACAGCCCGGCCGTGGCGCCGTGGCGCCCGGTGATGGGGGCAATCTATAGCCTGAACCAGTGGGTGGCGATCCTGACCGTGTGCGGTTATGCCCACCGCCACGTACGCGCCGACAGCGCCCCGCGCCGCTATTTGACCGAAGCCGTCTTCCCCGTGTACATCCTGCACCAGACCCTGATCGTGACCATGGCACACTGGTTCAAGCCGGTCAGGCTGGCGCCGGCCGTGGAAGGCGCGGTGCTGGTGATCCTGACCGTGACCATCAGCTTTGCCGTATTCGAGCTGGTGCGGCGGGTGGCGGTGCTGCGCCCCTTGTTCGGGCTGGGCAAGATGCAGCGGACGGTGCGGGGCGAGAACCATGTCCAAGCCCCCGCTCAGGCCAGCGAGGCGCTGGCGCCCCCATGGCTGGCTACCTTGCCTGCAAGCTCGCTGGCACCGTCAGAAGCCACGTCGGCGGCCACCCCGGCCAGCACCTGCGCATAGACTGCCATGTGGCGCTGCGCCACGCGGCGCCAGGTGTAGTGGCGATGGGCGCGGCGCCAGCCCTGCACGCCGAGACTGCGCGCCTGCGCCGGGTTGGCGTGCAGGCTGGCCAGCCGGCCGGCGAGCGCTGCCGGATCGCGCGGCGCGACCAGGTAGCCGGTTTCGCCATCGACCACCATGGCGTCGATGCAGCCAACCGCTGCCCCAACAACCGGCGTGGCGCACGCCATGGCCCCCAGCACCGCTGCACCAAAAGCGTTGTGGCACGGCGTCGCAATGCAAACATCCGCCGCGCTATACCAGTGGCGCAGCGCGGAAGCCGGCTGCGGCCTCACGAAAGCAATTTCGACATCAAGCCTGCCTGCCAGGTCGCGCAGGCGCTGAAACTCGCTCACATGCGCTCGCTGGTGCCACTGGAGCAATGGGGGCGACTGATTGGGCGGCTGCGATTGGGATGGCTGCTGCGACCGGGTTGACTGCGGCGTCTCGCATGGCTGGCGCGACGGCGCTGCATCGAGCGGGCGCGCCAAATGGCTATCCTCGTCCGGCACAGCCGCGCCGAGCACCAGCAGCCGCGCTGCCACCGCGTGCCGGCCGGCCAGTTTTGCCATGCCCTCGATGGCGGTGTCGATGCCATGCCCGGGCGCCAGCCGCCCCACGTGCAGCGCCAGAAAGGCATCCGTAGGCAGCCCCAGCACGCCGCGCGCGCGCAGCCGCACCGGCCAGAACAGCGCAGGGTCGAATCCGCCGGGCACGATGTCGATACGGGGGGGAGCCCGGCCCGGCACGCCTTGCAGTGCGTCGCGCTGCTGTCGGCACAGCACCAGCACGCGGTCGGCATTGTCCAGCGATTGTTGTTGCAAGGCGACCGCCGCCGCGCCGCCCTGCTGCGCCGGAAACGCAGACAGCGTGATCACATAAGGCACGCCCAGCGTGCGCCGCAGCTGCTGCGCCGCGCAACCGGACGACGGGTCGCAGGCGTGGGCGATGTCGTAGCCGCCGCGCTGGCGCCGCGCAAAGCCCGCCATGAAACGCCCGAACTGCTCGATGAACGGTTGCATGTGTTCGGACGCCAGGACAGCGGGCGGACCGGCCGGCACGTGGATAATGCGCACATTGGGCCGCCAATAATGGACCTGGGGCTGCTCGATGCGGTCGCGGCGGGTGAAGATATCGACCTGGCAGCCGAGCGCACCCAGTTCCGAACCGAGTTGCGCCACGTAAAGGCCGAGGCTGTCGCAATCGACACTGCGATTGACGGCCAGCGGCGAAGCATACGAACTGATGAGCGCAATTTTGAGCATGGGGAGAACTCCTGGTTATCATGCTTGGAGTTCCACTGTGACCGCCCGGTTCCGCCTGCGTGAGCGTGATTAGATCTGGATCAAGGTCGGCTGAAATGCAGCGTATGGACAGGCAGGCCCGGCAGAAGCGGCGTGGCCCGTCCCGCCACCCAGTCGTCGCGGCCATCGAGAAAGTATGGCGACAGCGGATGGCCGCCCTGGCCGCCTGGCATGTTGAACACGCCCTCTTCCTCGCGCCCCGGCGCCACCGTCAGCCGCTCGGATGCGCCAAAAGTGGGGCCCGCCACGCGCGGCATGTGCTGGTCGCCGGCCAGCATGTCGGGCGCCACTTTCAGATAGCGCCCCAGCACCGGTATCGATGCGGCCATCGGATGCGCGCTGGCGGCCGTGTTGCGCTGGCCCCAGGTGGCGTCGGCCAGGCGCCGGCCGTCCTGCGTCAGATCGGCGATCACGCGGTCCAGCGCCGCCAGTTGCACCGCGTGCCAGCTGGCGAATCCGGGCGGCAGCCAGGCCGGCGGTTGCGCATCGAGCAGGCGCGCCACTACCACCGGCCAGCGCGCGCTGGCTGCCGCCATGCCGGCCTTGGGATCGAGGGCGGACAACTGCTGGTCGGCGCCGCCATACAGGATGTCGAACAGCGCGTACATATAGCCGCGCGTGAGACGGTATGCCACCGAATCGACGCTGGCGTGGCCGGTCCAGGTGGACCGCAGCAGCGCCAGCGCCTCGGCGCGCAGCGACTGGCCGGCCACCGCTTGCGCATCGAGCGCGGCGATAGCCCGGTCGCGCCACGGCGCCAGGAACAGCGCGCGGTCGTCGAGCGCCACCGCGCACACCTGCCTGACGCCGGTGCGCGGGCCCAGCGCGGTCAAGCCGTCGCGCACCTGGCGCGAACGCGCACCGAGGTCGTAACCACCATCGCCCAGCAGCGCCGCGCCGGCCCCATTCAATTGGCGGCTGTTGGCGGTAAACAGCTGGCCGCCGGCCGGATCGATCAACCTGGGATATTCGTCCGCCGCCAGCCAGCCTCGCCAGGTACTGGCCATGTCGCCGGCGCGCAGCGGATAGCTGGCGTCGGTGGCGCGGGTGGTGCCGGCAGGGTTGGCAGCGCTGGGAGCGTTGGTGGCGTTGGTGGCGTTGGTGGCGTTGGTGGCGTTGGTGGCGTTGGTGGCGCCGGCAGCACTGCTCACGCGGCGCGGAATGCGGCCGGCAATAGTCCAGCCGATATGGCCGCCGCTGTCGCCTGCCACCATGTTCTGCGCCGGGATGCCGAGCGTGGGCGCCAGCGCCAATGCCTGCTCCACCGTCGCCACGCTTTCGAGCAAATGCGCACGGACATTGACAGCGCCCGGCTGGTGCGCGGTCCAGCGCACCGCGTAGGTTTTGCCGCCGACCTCACGCAGCGGCCCGAGCGAGGTATCGCGCACTGTCAGTGTATGGCTTGCCTGTCCCTTGACGATGATGGTTTCGTGGTGGACCACCGGGGTCTCCAGGCCAGCCGGGGTACGCAGTTGCCCCGAATGGGCCGCGTCGGCATCGACTTCGACCAGGTCCAGGTAGTCGCCATAACTGTTGGTAAAGCCCCATGCCACCTGGCCATTGCTGCCGACAACGACCACCGGCGCGCCGGGTAATGTCACGCCCACCACGCGGCGCTGTCCACCCTTGCCGTCGGCGAACTGCAAGGCGGCGCGGTACCAGATCACCGGCAGTTGCAGGCCGAGGTGCATATCGTTGGCGACAATGGCCGCGCCGCTGTCGCTGCGACCGCCGGCCACCGCCCAGTTGTTGCTGCCAACGGTGTTGAGCCAGTCCGTCGGCGCTTGCACAAACGATAGCGTCGAGGCGGTGGACGATTCGGCTAACGTCGGGACCAGGGCGATGGACGATTCGGCTAACGGCCCCGTCGCGGGGACGGCCGAAGGATCGGCCAAAGCGAGGCGGCGCGGCGTCTGCAAGCCTTGCCCGCGCGGACGGCCCCACCATGCGGGCGCGGTGGCGGGGATCGGCGCTTCGTCGCCGGTGACGGTTGCCGCGTCGAGCGGCGCATCCCACGCGGTGAACGCCGGCACCAGGAAAGCGCGCTGGGCATCATCGGTGTGGTCGCGCAGCCAGCCGCGCGCCAGTTCGCGCGGCATCTGGTTGCCCTGCAAGTCGAAATACATGGCCCAGATCACCAGCAGAGAATCGGCGGCGCGCCACGGACGCGGCGCGGCGCCGGTGAGCACATACTCGAACGGCCTGGCGCCGAGCGCACCCAGGCCGGCGTTGACGCCGTCGGTGTAGCGTATCAACAGCTGCTGGTCGCCGGCCGGCAGCGCGGCCAGCGCCAGGTCGGCGCGGGCGCGCAGGCGGTGCAGGCGGTGGGCCTGGTCGGTGGGCAGCGCGCGCGGTCCGAACAGCTCCGACAGCTCGCCGGCCGCCACCCGGCGCAGCAGGTCCATCTGGAAGTAACGCTCCTGGGCGTGCACGAAGCCGGTGGCATACGCCACATCGAGCCGGCTCTCACCGCTGATGACAGGCACGCCATGCCGGTCGCGCGCCACGCTGACCGTGCCGTGCAAACCGGGCGCCAACCGCGTGCCGTCCAGCGCGGGCAGGCTGGCGCGCAGGTACAGCCAGCCACCGGCCACTGCCAGCAGCATCAGGCACACCACGGCCAGCAGCACCCGCCCCGGCCACTTCCACCACCGCTTGTTGCGCATACGTCCCCGCGACCATGATTGATATGCCGGCCAGTGTGCCAGAGCCGCGCCGGCCGGGCAATCGCGTCAGAGATCGAGTTCCCAGGTTTCGTTGACCATGTCCTTGCCGAAGGCGTGCACGGCTTCCTCCGCCACCAGCACGTAGCCCTTGTTGCGGTAGATATGGCGGGCCTCGGCCTGCTGGTCGGTGGTCCACAGCCGCACTTTTCGATAGCCGGCAGCGCGCGCGTAACGGTGGCATTCATCCACCAGGCGCGAACCGAGGCCGTGGCCGCGCGCCGCATCCTCCACCAGCAGCAGCCGCAGCTTGGCCACGCCCTCCTCGCCGCTGCGCGCCAGCGCGATCGAGCCGACCGGCACACCGTTCATCTCCGCGATCCAGCAACGCTCGCGCGCCGGATCAAAGTTGTGCTCGAAGTCCGCGCAAATCTGGCCGACCAGCGTCTCGAAGCTGGCATCCCAGCCCTGCTGCGTTGCATACAGCGCGCCGTGACGGCGCGTGATCCACGCCATGTCGCCGGGACGGTGCGTGCGCAGCACGAACGGCTGTGCGTATTTGAGGGCGCCATCGGTGTCGAGCAGCGTGCGGATGGTGCGCATGGCGTCGAGCATGCGCAACTGGTCGGCGTCGTCGAAGCGCGCCAGCAGGTCGCCCACTTCCTCGCGCGAGCGGCGGTCCAGCGGCTCGTACACGGCGCGTCCGTGGTCGGTCAGGTGCAGCAGCTTGGCGCGTCCGTCGGTGGGAGACGGCACCTTGGCGACCAGGCCTGCCGCCTCGAACCCCGTGACGATGCGGCTCAGATAACCACGATCGAGCCCCAGGTCGCGGCACAGCGCGGCCGATGGCTGGTCGCCGTGATGGGCCAGTTCGTACAGAACGCGCATCTCGGTCAGGGTGAACTGGCTATGCAGCAAACCCTCGCGCAGCACGCCGATCTGGCGCGTGAAAAATCGGTTGAACGACCGCACGGCCGCGACGCGGTCGTCGCTCACTGGTGATGACATTGGAACTCCGTCAAATGAATTGCCAGCAATTGTCGAACATATTGCTGACTGAGTCAACAAAACACCTTTGCGTACCATGCACCGTTTATCGCGAGGCAGTGTTAAAGTTGACCGAACATGACCTTCTGGCCGCCGCGCCCCGACCGCCCATGCTTGCAGCACCGATACCCGCCAACGACAAGGAACGCCTGGCTGCGCTGCGCGCGCTGCTGATCCTCGATACGCCACCGGAAGAACGCTACGACAGGATCGTGCGCTTCGCGGCCGAAGAATTCGGCGTGCCGATCGCGCTGCTGTCGGTGATCGATGAAAATCGCCAGTGGTTCAAGGCCCGCGTGGGGCTTGATGTGTGCGAGACCCAGCGCGACATCTCGTTTTGCGGCCACGCCATCGTGCAGCCCGATATCTTCGTGATCGAGGACGCCCGCCAGGATCCGCGCTTTGCCGACAACCCCATCGTCACCGGCGAGCCGCGCGTGATTTTCTATGCAGGCGCGCCGCTGCTCGAACCTTCGGGCCACGCCATCGGCACGCTGTGCCTGATCGACCACGAGCCGCGCACCCTGGACGCCACCGAACTGGCGATCCTGGCCAGCCTGCGCGACCTGCTGCAAGAGGAATTATCGGGAGGAAATGAACATGCCTGAACGTCCACGCAATCCGATCAACATGCTGCTGGTGGAAGAACAGCCATTGCTGCGCAAAACCGTGTCGATGACGGCCCGCTCGCTGGGCATGGGTACGGTGCACGAGGCGGCGACCGCCGAAGCGGCCGAAAAACTGCTGCGCGAACGCAGTTTCCAGGGAGCGGTGATTTCGCTCGAATGCGGCGCCTTTGGCGGCGCCGCCCACAATTTCACGCTGCTCGACCGGGTACGCGGCGGCATGTCGGCCAGCCGCGCAACCATCCCGATCGCCGTGATGGTGGACCATCCGACGGCGGCGCTGCTGCAGGAATTGCGCAGCCGCGATATCAGCCGGGTGATCGTGAAACCGTTCCGGGCCAAGGTGCTGCTCGATACGTTCGCCAGCTTCGGCTAGGCGGCAACCCTCAGTAAATCTCGCGCGCCACTTCGCGCACATACCGCAACAACAGCTCCGCCCCCGGCGACATCAGGTGACCATCGACCATGATGATGCCATAGGCATCCATCCGGCACGGCAGCTCGATCGGCAGGATGTTCAACACCCCCTGCGATTCGTAGTACTGGGCCACCGCCACCGGCATCACGTTCAGGGCGTCGGTCTGCTGCAACAGCGGCTTGATCATCAGCACCGCCGTGGTGTCGATCACGTTGAACGGCACTTCCAGCCCGGCGCGGCGGAACATCAGTTCGCAGCGCGCGCGCAGGATGCTGCCTTGCGGTGGCAGGATCCACGGCTGCGACGAGATGTCGCGCAGCTGCAGGTTGCGCGCTGCCAGCAGCGGGTGGCCGGGACGCACCACCGCGCATGCCGGCTCGTCGCCCAGCTCTTCGTAACTCAGGCCCTGGGCGCTCTGGCGCTCGGGAATGCGGCCGATCATGAAATCGAGGCGGCCGCGCTGCAACTGCTCGAGCAGCACGTTGGACTGCTCCATCTCCACGCCGATGCGCAGGCGCGGCGCGGCCTGCTTGGTGCGCGTGATCGCCTGCGGCAGCAGCGCGATCCCCGGCGTCATGATGGTGCCGATATCGACCTGGCCGGCCAGGCCGGCCTTGATGGCAACGATGTCCTCGTGCGCCAGCGACAGGCTGGTGAGCGCCATGCGGGCGTGACGTATCATGGTCTCGCCGTAGATGGTCGGTTCCATGCCGCGCGGCAGGCGGTCGAACAGCTGCACGCCCAGCATCTCTTCGAGATCCTTCAATTGCTTGGAGGCGGCCGGCTGCGTCATGTGCAGCTCTTCCGAGGCGCGATGGATGTTGCGCTGTTCGTCGAGCGCGATCAGGAGCAGCAGCTGCCGCGTCTTGAGGCGCGCACGTAAAAACCAGTTTGGGTTTGTTTCCATAGGAAAATGATATCACAAACGGCATAGATTTTTAGTCAACACCGTTCGTTTCGATATCACTCGCTTACTTGCCGCAAGCAGGGCTGGGGTTGGCTGCTGGACCCTCCTTGGTCTGCTTGATGTACGGGATGGTGCCATCGGCGTTATAGGTGAACTCTTCCACCGCCACCGAGCGGCGGAACTCGCCACCGCCGGGCAGCTTGTCGTTGTGGTACACGATGTACGACTTGCCGTTGAATTCGATGAACGCGTGGTGGATGGTCTTGACGATTTTATTCTTCGACATGATCACGCCGCGATACGTCCACGGACCGGTGGGGCTCGGGCCGGTCATGTACGCAGTTTCTTCCGGATACTCGCGCGAGTACGACAGGTAGTAGATGCCGTTGCGCTTGTGCAGATACGGCGCCTCGGTGAAGCGGTCCATGCCCACGGTGACGATCGGGCCGTCGAGCTCCATCATGTTCTTTTTCAACTTGGCGTACTTTAGTACCGTGTTACCCCAGTACAGGTAAGCCTGGCCGTCGTCATCGACGAATACGCCCGGGTCGATATCGTCCCAGAAAATCGGCGACTCCTTGGTCATGTCGTTGGTGACCAGCGCCGAACCGCGCACATCGACAAACGGACCTTCCGGCTTGTCGGCCACGGCCACGCCGATGGCGCGGCCGGGAATGGTGGCGTGATCGACGGTGGAATAGAAGTAGTATTTGCCATCGCGCTTGACGATGTCCGAGGCCCAGGCGTCCACTTTACCGATCGCCCACTTGAAGGCGGATGGCTTGAGCGGCACGCCGCGGTCGGTCCAGTTCTTCATGTCGCAGCTCGAGTACAGGCGCCACTCCTTCATCACGTAATCCTTGTCCTTGAGCGTGGCTTCGTCGCGGCCCACGTACAGGTAGGCCACGCCGTCTTCCACGAAGGCGGCCGGATCGGCGGTGAAGATTTTAGGGAACAGCGGATTGGCGGCGTGGGCCACGGTGGCGGCGGCGAACGCCACGCCGGCAGCAACGATGGCGGCAATTTTCTTCAGTTTCATGTACAACTCCTAAGTCTCCGAATGGCTCGTATGGTTAGCTCGTATTTATCGAGCAAATACTAAGGGCTAGGGAAATATCTATCCAATCACATTTTGCGCTTGTTCGATATCATTTCGGATATAGCCTGAGCAGCCGCAGTCCGTACAAGCCGCCAGCGATCGACCCCGGCTTGGCCACGAACTTCACCACCAGCTTGCCCTTCGCCGCTGCCACCAGCGCCGGCGGCAGCGCATAGTCCACCGTGTAGAACGGCTGCGCGGCCTGGTCGTCCAGCACCACTTCCGCCAGCAACTGGCCGTTGACGACGATGTCGAACTTGCGGCCGGCATCGCCCCTGGCGTAGGTCAGGCGCAACGCACTTGCTTCTCCCTTCCTGTCGGTGAGGTCGTAGCTGAACCAGCCGGTCGCGTGGCGCCAGTGCTTGCCCTGGTTGATCCCGGCCTCGCCGCCGTCGGACTTGAAGAAGTGATCGGACTCGGGCTGCTGCTCGCCCGGCGCCACCTGGTCGATGGTGAGCGCATTCAAGGCCAGCCGCTCCTTCTCCCCTTCGGCCGCCCTGGCCTGCATCGCCTGCAGGTTGGCCGGCGTGGAGTACGGCCAGTACATCACGTAGCGCGCATCGTGCAGGCGGAAGAACGGCATGAAGACCACGCTGCCCACGTCTTTACCTTGCACCAGTCCCGGTGCGGTAAATGTAAGCGAACGGCCCGGCACCGGCTTGAAGCGGTCCATGAAGTCCTTGGTGTCGCTCACCAGCGTGGGCGCCGACTCCAGCGGGCACATCGGACCGGAAGCGATATGGCCCATGCGCGAATCGTCGGCCAGGAAGCTGAGCTTTTCATTGGCGATCGGCGCGGTTTTCGCGGCCAGCACGATGGGGCCGTGCAGCACGGCGTAGTAGTTCGACTTGTCCGGCATCTGTTCCAGCCAGGTGGTCATCGGCAGCCTGACCTCCACCTTGTCGCCGCTCTTCCAGGTGCGCTCGACGCTGACATAGCTGTCCGCGCCCGGCTTGGCGGCCACCGTCTTGCCGTTGACCGTCACCCGCATGGCGCCGCGCGCCACCCACGACGGATAGCGGATCTTCATCGCGAATTTGCCGTTGCCGGTCACGGTAATCGTGCTGCTGTCCCGGTCCGGGAACTGGTTGGTCTGGGTGATGGTGAGGTTCTTCTCCTTCCACTTGAGCGTGGACGGGATGAACAGGTTCACGTACAGCGCATCCTTGCCGTGGGCGTAGATGAACTCACCGTACTTGGCGTGGCTCTCGATGCCCGAACCCACGCAGCACCACATGCCCTTATCCACCTGCGAATACACGCGGTAGTGGTTGGGCCGCATCGGCGTGAAATATACAAAGCCACCGGTATCGGGCCGCTGCGACGACAGGATGTGGTTGTACAGCGCACGCTCGTAGTAGTCGGTGTACGAACCTTTCGCGTCGCCGAGGAACAGCATCTCGGTGAGCTTGAGCATATTGTACGTATTGCAAGTCTCCGGCCCCTCCACCTCGTCGATCATCGACGTGAAATCGTTGGCGTCGTGGAAGTGCTCCTTGACGCTGTTGCCGCCAATGGCCACCGTGCGGTGATCGTGTACCGTCTGCCAGAAGAACTGCGCGGCCTGCTGCCAGTCGCGCCGGCCCGTGATGTCGCCGATGCGCTTGAAGCCGATCACTTTCGGGATTTGCGTGTTGGCGTGCAGGCCGGTCAGCTTGTCCTTTTTTTCCTCGAGCGGGCGCAGGATGGCCTGGTGCGAGAATCGCACGGCCAGGTCCATATACTTTTTCTGCCCCGTCATCTCGGCCACGTCGGCCAGCACTTCGTTCATGCCGCCGTGCTCCGCGCGCAGCATGTTCTGCATCTGTTCGTCGGTCAGGTGCGCGCTCAGTGCCAGCGCCCAGTCGGACAGCGCGACCAGCATGGTGCGCGCATCCTCGTTACCGGCATATTTGTAGGCATCGCGCAGGCCCGCGTACACCTTGTGCAGGTTGTACCACGGGACCCATTTGCCGTTGACCGAGAAGTTATCGGCTTTCATTTCACCACGGGCGATGGCCTGCCACACGGCGCTGCCCTCGGGGATGCCGCCGATATAGCCGTTGCCGTTCTTTTCCTGGCAGCGCTTGAGCTCCGCCACGAAGTAGTCGAGCCGCTGCTTGACTTCCGCATCGCCGGTGGATGCATACATCAGCGCCAGCGCCGACAGGTAATGGCCGCCCATGTGGCCATCGAGGCCGGTGGACTCCCAGTTGCCGTACGTCGGCTTTTTCAATGGCAGACCCGCCTCGCGCAGGAACGGCGCCAGCAGGCGGTCCGGTTCCATCTCCATCATGTAATGGAGGTCGGTCTGCTGCGCTTCCAGAAACGGGCTGGCGCCCAGGCGCACGTCCTGCAGCGGGAACAGTTTCAGAGGCGCCGCATGGACGACGCTCGATACCGCGATCAGGGCTGCGGCGGCCAGCAGGCGAAGCTGGTATTTCATTTGGCGGGCAGCTGCACGCTGCGGTAGTTGTTCAAGTCAGCCTGGTCCACGGTGGGCCAGCCATTTTTGTCCCATTTCATTTCCATGATCTTCAGCTTTTGCAGATAGTTATCGGCTGTCTCGTACGCGTGCAGCACCAGGTAGTCCTTGCCGTCGAAGGTGTAGGCGCTGTTGTGGCCCAGGCCCTTCCAGTCCTTGTCGCCGGCGATCACGAGCGAACCGCCGCCCTTGACCATGTCCACGCCCTGCTTGTCCAGGTAAGGGCCCTTGACCGACTTCGAGCGCCCCACCACCAGGTGGTAGGTGCTGTCGGCCTTCTTGCAGCACAGGCCGAAGGAGGCAAACAGGTAGTAATAACCGTTTTTCTTGAAGATGTACGGCGCTTCGATTTCGGCAGGACCGGCGGACTCGCCGGCCACCTTGTCGCTGCGCGGCCGCGCGGCGATCGCGTGCCACTCCTGCGGCTCGGCCAGGCCGGTCAAGTCCTGATTGAGCTTGACCAGCTTCAGGCCGCTCCAGAACGAACCGAACGACATCCACGCATCACCGTTTTCATCTTCGATCACATTCGGGTCGATGGCGTTCCAGTCGTCGCGCACCGGCACCGATTGCAGCACCATGCCCTGGTCTTCCCAGCGGTAGTCGGGCGAACGCGGATCGAGCGTCTTGTTGACGGTAACGCCCATGCCGGAGGTGTTCTTGCCGAAACCGGAGACGGAATAATATAAATAGTATTTGCCATTATGGTGCTGGATGTCCGGCGCCCAGATATGGTCGTCGAACGTCGGCGCGGCGCGCTTGGCCCACGTGGGCTGGCCGGCGAACACGCGCCCTTCCGGTTTCCAGTTCTTCATGTCCTTCGAACTGTAGAAGGTGATGCCGGGGCCGGTGGAGAATACGTAATACGTATCCCCTTCCTTCGCCATCACGGGATCGTGGACGCTGACTTCCTTGGCGGTGGACGGGAGTGCTGCCACCGTGGCGGCAGCGAGGATGATCGAAGAAATGAGAGACTTCATGTAATGCCTTTGACTGAAAGCCCCCGCCATTGCTGGACAACAGCAATGGCGGGTCTTGATTTAACTGCCCGTGCGCGCACCCCAGATCGACACACCATCGACCGACTGCGCCGTCCACGTCACCACGAACGCGCTGGCGTTGGTATTCCACTGGCGCGACAGCACGCCCTTGAACGTACCGAGCGTACCCAGTACCAGCGTGATGCGGTTGTCGCCATCATGGGTCCAGGTGCCGGTCGCCGCACCGGTCACCGCACCGCCGGACGCCAGCACGATATTTTGCGACGCCTTGATGACCGCTGAAATATCCTTGCCGTGGTTGATCATCTTGTAGCTGCCGGCGGCATCCGCCACCGTGACCACCGCCGACAACGGCGTCGCATTCTTGCTGAGCGGCGCGTAGCGGAACGGCGCCACCACCAGCCAGCCATCGGCGTTGATGAACATCTGGTGCACGCGGATCTGGTGCAGCTCCCCGGTGCCGGGGAAGCGCGTGTGGAAGATCAGGAAGTACTGGCCGGTGGCAGCGTCGTAATAGGCCGAGTTGTGGCCCGGCGAAACGTACCCAAGCGCCGTGCCGCTTTCCCCCGCCGCCAGTGCGAACTGGTGGTTGCCCATGATCTTCTGGCCGAACGGTGCGATGGTCGCGTCGTCGAACAGCGGCTTTGCCGGATCGGATTTCACCGTG
This sequence comes from Duganella zoogloeoides, assembly GCF_034479515.1. NCBI lineage: Bacteria > Pseudomonadati > Pseudomonadota > Betaproteobacteria > Burkholderiales > Oxalobacteraceae > Duganella > Duganella zoogloeoides. The sequence goes on along the minus strand of NZ_CP140152.1, from coordinate 2,017,739 downwards.
GCCATGTCGTTGCCCTTGGCATCGACGTACGGGCCGTCGGGGTTGAGCGACCGCGCCACCCGCATGTTGTACGCGCCATTGGCATCCAGGCCGCCAAAGGACGTAAACAGGTAGTAGAACTTCGACTCCGGGCTGTAGAGCACATAGGCGCCTTCGATGCGGCTGTGATTACCGCCCATCAGGTGCTTGCCGTAGCCTTGGCCTGCCACCGGCTTGCCGGTAATCTTGTCCATCTTCAGGATGAAGATGCCGCCCGAGTACGAGCCGTAAATCATCCACAGGTTGCCGTCCTTGTCGAAGAATGTCTGCGGATCCACCACGTTGGGCATGGTCAGCGCGTTATAGATATTGACGCCGTCCTCGCTGACCTGGTCCCACATGCCGGAACGCAGGAACATGCCCTTGTCCACGTACGGGCCTTCCACCTTGTCCGCCACGGCCACGCCCATGGCGGAGCGCGGCGAATCGCCCTTGCACGAGTTGTAGTAGAAGTAGAACTTGCCGTCGCCCAGGCGCGCCACGTCCGCCGCCCACAGGCCATTCACCTGCGACCAGGCGAAGGTGGGGGCCAGCGCCGTAATGACGTTGGAAAACAGCGGGTTGGCCGCATCGACCCCGTCGGCGATCTTGGTCCAGTTCATCAAGTCGGTGGACTTGGCGGCAGCCAGGTGCGAGCCGAACACGTAGTACGTGCCATCGACCCGGATCACGGACGGATCGTGCACCGATGCCTCCGTGAAGGCGATCGTGGTGGGCGTTGGCGTTGGCGTTGGCGTTGGCGTTGGCGTTGGCGTTGGCGTCGGTGTCGGTGTCGGCGTTGGCGTCGGGGTAGGCGTCGGCGTGGCGGTGACAGGGTTGCTCACCCCGTCGCCACCACCGCAGCCGGCCAGCAGCAGCGCCACGCCGCCGGCGATCGCCTTGCGGCGCGAGAGCATGAAGTCTTCCATGGCTTACTCCACCGCCACCACGATCACCGCTTTCGACGGGATCTTGATCGTCAGCTTGCCGTCCGCGCCGGCATTGGCGCTAAATGGCGCAGGCTTGATGGTGTCCGGCGCCTGGAAGGTGTTGTGGGTGTCGATGGCCGGCGCGGTCAGCACGCGTCCCTTGACCGACTTGATGCTTACGCCCGGCACATCCACCGCCACGTCGGCATCCTTGTTCGGGTTGGTGTTGACCAGTGCCAGATAGAGCTTGCCATCCTTGGCGCGCGCGGCCGATGCACTGATTTCAGGAATGCTGCTGCCGTTGTACGAATACTGTGGATTGTCCTTGAGCGTGAGCGGCAGCGATGTCGCATCCTGGAACGGCACGTACATGTGGTAGGCGTGGTACGTCGGTGTGAGCAGCATCTTGTCCTTGTCGGTCAGGATCATCGCCTGCAGCACGTTGACCATCTGCGCGATATTGGTCATTTTCACCCGGTCGGCATGGTCGTGGAAGATGTTGAAGTTGAGCGCCGCCACCACCGCGTCGCGCAGCGTGTTTTGCTGGTACAGGAAGCCGGCGTTGGTGCCCTTCTCCACGTCATACCAGGTGCCCCACTCGTCCACCAGGAAGCCGACTTTTTTCTCCGGGTCGTTGCGGTCCAGGACTTCGACGTTCTTCTTGATCATGCTGTCGATCTTGAGCGTGTTCGACAGGGTCGAGAACCATTCGCTTTCATTGAATCCGGTAGCTGCGCCCTTCACTTCCCACTTGCCGGTCGGGATGGTGTAGTAGTGGAAGCTGATGCCGTAGGTCTGCTTCTTGGCCTCGCGGCTGATCATGTCGGTCCAGCTGGTGTCGTAGTCGTTGCCACCGCTGGCGATGATTTGCGGACGCAGGTGCTTGGGCGCACGCAGGAAGGTTTCGGTCTGCTTGTACAGGTCCGTGTAGTAGCGCGGCGTCATGTTGCCGCCGCAGCCCCAGGCCTCGTTACCGATGGCGAAGAAGTCCACCTTGAACGGCTTGTCGCGGCCATTCTTGCGGCGCAGTTCGGCCAGCGTCGATTTGCTGTCGGAGGTCATGTACTCCACCCATTCCGACATCTCCTGCGCCGTGCCGGTGCCCAGGTTGCCGTTCACGTAGGTATCGGCGCCCAGCTGCTCGGCCAGGTCGAAGAACTCGTGGGTGCCCACCGCGTTCGATTCTTCCACGCCGCCCCAGTTGGTGTTGACCTTGACCGGACGCTTTTCGCGCGCGCCGATGCCGTCGCGCCAGTGGTATTCGTCGGCGAAGCAGCCGCCCGGCCAGCGCACCAGCGGCACGTGCATTTCCTTGAGCGCGCCGATGACGTCATTGCGCCACCCACGGGTATTGGGGATTTTCGATTTCGGGCCGACGTACATGCCTTCGTAAATGCCGGTGCCCAGGTGTTCGGCAAACTGGCCATAGACGTTCTTGTTGATTACCGGGCCCGGTTTCGACGTGTCGATGGTGACGGTCACTGGCGCGGCGTACGCATAACCGCCGGCGGCGATCAGGCACAGGGTGGCTACGGCATTTTTGATGTTGTAAGTACGGTGGTTCATGCTGGTCTCCTGGTTACTGTTTTTTTGTTATCACGAAGCCGCCACGCGGCTTGATGGTCACTACTGCTTTCGTGCCGGCGGCAAGGCTGCGCTGGCTGAAACTGGCGGGGTTGCCGGTGACGGCTTCGCCGTCGGCGATGATCCGCGCCGCACCGCTGCCGGCAAACGACAGGTCGAGCGTGATCGTCTTGTCGGACTCGGTGGCGTTGATGCCGGCGATGTACCAGGTGTCGCCGGCACGGCGCGCGATCACCGCATACTGGCCCGGATAGCCATCGACATAGCGGCTGTCGTCCCAGCTGCGCGGCAGCTCGCGCAGGAAGTCTTTCACGTAGCCGGGCGCGGTGGCCATGCCTTCCGGGCGTTCGGCAAAGTGCTGGATGCCGGAGAGCATCAGCACCGACGTGGCCAGCTCAAAACCGTTGCTGGTGGTGCGCTTGATGTTGGGGATGTCGCGGAATACCATCGGCGTGAAGTCCATCGGGTCGAACAGGTTGCGGGTGAACGGCAGCATGGCCACGTGGGTGGGCATGGCGTCTTCATCCTTTTGCTCGAAGCTGGTGAACTCGAAACCCTTCACCGATTCCATCGTCATCAGGTTGGGCCAGGTGCGGTGCCAGCCGCGCGGCAGCGTGGAGCCGTGGAAGTTCACCAGCAGGCCGGCAGCGGCCGCATCGTTGAGAATATCGACGTAATAGGCCATCATCGCCTGCGAGTCGCCGTTGAAGAAGTCGATCTTCACGCCCTTGATGCCCATGTCGCGGATGCGCTTGAACTCCGCCACGCGCTGCTCGTGGGTGAGCAGCTTGCCCTTGGGCGTATACTTGGTGCCGTTCCACGGGCCGGACGAGTTATACCAGAGCAGCAGGCCCACGTTTTTCGTGGCGGCATAGTCGGCCAGCTGCTTCACCTTCTCGTAGCCGATTTTCTGGTCCCAGTCGGCGTCGATCAGCGTGTAGTCCCAGTGCATGTCGGCCGCGTAGTCGATGAATTTCTTCTGCACGTCATACACCGTGCCATCATCCTTGAGCAGGGCCCAGCTCCACGACGCGTGGCCCGGCTTGACCAGCTTCTCGTCGAACCTGATCGCGGGCGCAGCCAGGTCGGTACCCAGCGTGGAATCGGTCACCGTTGCCAGCGAGCCGAGTGCGATCAGCCGCCACGGCGTGGTCAAGGTGCCCTTGACGTCGGCCAGCAAGCCTTTACCGCCGTAAGCCTCGGCAGGCATCGGATTGCCGATGCTGTACACGCCATCGTTCGATTCCGGCGCCAGGCGCGAAGCCTGGTACGTGCCGTCGATACCCGCTTCGGACAGCGCGACCCAGGTCTCGCCGCTCTTGAACAAAGCCGGGAACACCCAGCCGGCCGGCGACGGCGATGCCGTGCCCACGGCAATGTCCATCTTGTAGTGTTCTTCGTAAGAGGGATTGGTGCGCTCCCAGCCGGTCTGCGCGACCGACATCGGTTGCAGCCAGGCTTTCGCGGTGCCGGGGAATGCGAACGTGGTGCGCTCCTGCACCAGCGTCTTGCGCGGCAGCGACGGCTCGGCAACCACGTAGCGGAATGCCACGCCGTCGTTCGAGACGCGGAATACGATGTCCATTTTCTGGTTTTGTGCGTTCTGCACGGTCCAGGTTTTCTCGTTGGCGCGGTAGCTGATGTCGCGCTTCTTGCCGACCGCCATGCGGTAATCGTCGCTGATGGCGGTGGTCTTCGATGCGGCGGTGGCCGTGAGCGCGCCGGACAAATCAGCGCCCTGCAATTGCAGGCCTAGTGCCGACGGCAGCAGCACCGGCCTGCCATCGCGCTTGACCGTGTAGCTGAGCGGCTTGCCGGGCGTTGCAACGATACTGGCCACGATGCGCCCATCGGGACTCGACACCGGTAGCTTCACCGGGTTCGATTCGGGGGTCAATGCCATTGCGCCCGGCGCGGCCATCACGCCGACCGCGAGCGCAGAGATAAAGTTCTTCACCATTGTTCATACCATTTTTTAGGGTTATGTGGCCCAGGCGCCTCATGCTGGGCGCTGTCTCCGGGGCGGCGAACGGTGCTGCGGGTATTGCGGTACTGCTTGGGTCAACTACTAAACTCAACTGCTAAACCCATCCTCCATCGACAATGAATTCCTGCGCCGTGCACATGGCGCCATCGTCGGCGGCCAGGAACAGCACCATGGAGGCGATATTTTGGGGCAGCAGCTTGGTGGGCAAACACTGGTTGCGCTTGATATCCTGCTCGCCGGCGTCGTCTAACCACAGGTCGATCTGGCGCTGGGTCATCACCCAGCCCGGCGTGACGGTATTGACGCGGATGCCGTGGGCGCCGAATTCGCGGGCCAGGCCGCGCGTGAGGCCGTGGGTGGCCGCCTTGGCGGTGGCATAGACGGGATACCCGGCGTTCTTGACCTGCCACGAGATCGAACCGACATTGATGATGGCGCCGCCCCCCCTCTCCTTCATGCCGTCGAACACGGCCTGGCAGGTAAAAAACATCGGGCGCTGGTTGATGGCGATGCGCTGGTCCCAGTATTCGACCGTGACGTCTTGCGTGTCATGGCGCTGGTCGTTGGCGGCGTTGTTGACGAGGATGTCGAAGTTGCCGATGGCGCCAGTCAGCTCGGCCATCGTGGCCTTCAGGGCGGCGATGTCGGTGATGTCGCACAGGCGGAACAGCGGCTCGGGATAACCGGCTTCCTTCACGCGCCGGCACAGGGCCAGGCTGGGATCGCGGGCGATATCGACGAAAGCTACCTTGGCGCCCTGCTCGGCAAACGAGATCACCATCGCCTCGCCGATACCGCTGCCACCGCCGGTGATGAATACGCGCTTGCCGCGCAAGCTGGGGAACTTGGCCAACTGGGTCATGCAGTCTCCTGAAGTTTAGGCTCACGCCTGTGCCCGCGGCCCCGTCTATGCGGGGCTCGCAGGCTAGTCCGACATCACTTGCGGGTCAGTTCACCGTCGCGGCGGCGCCATGCTTCGGCGCCGTTATCGCGCAGCACTTCCGGCAGCAGCGCCTGCGGCAGGTTCTGATACGACACCGGGCGCAGGAAGCGCACGATGGCGCCGGTGCCCACCGACGTGCTGCGACCGTCCGAGGTGGACGGGAACGGACCACCATGCACCATGGCGCTGGCCACTTCCACGCCAGTCGGGAAACCGTTGGCCAGGATGCGGCCCACTTTGCGCTCCAGTACCGGCAGCAGTGCGCGCGCGGCATCGAGGTCGGCGTCGTCCAGTTGCAGGGTGGCGGTCAACTGGCCTTCCAGGTTTTCGGTCACCAGCAACAGTTCGGCCAAGTCCTTGCACGCCACGACCAGTGATGCTGGTCCGAAGATCTCTTCGCCCAGCGCATGCTGCGCCAGGAAGGCCGCACCGGTGGTAACGAACAGCGCCGGGGCGCCCTTGCCCTCTTCCTGCGGCGCCAGCGCCACGGTCGAGACATTGGGCTGATCCTTCAACTGGGCCACGCCGCGCTGGAAATTACCGGCGATACCTGGCGACAGCATGGTCACTGCCGCGCCGCCAGCCAGCGCCTGCGAGGCGGCCGTGGTGAAGCGATCGAGTTCGGGACCGGCCAACGCCAGCACCAGGCCGGGGTTGGTGCACATCTGACCCACGCCCAGCGTCAACGAACCGGCGAAACCGGCCGCGATTTCTTCGGCGCGGTTGGCCAGTGCGGCCGGCAGCAAGAAGACCGGGTTGATCGAGCTCATTTCTGCATACACGGGAATCGGTACCGGGCGGGCGGCAGCCACCGCCATCAGCGCCATGCCACCGCCGCGCGAACCGGTAAAGCCCACGGCCTTGATCGCAGGATGGCGCACCAGCTCCTGGCCGATGGCGTTGCCGGCGCCGGTGAGCAGCGAGAACACGCCGCCCGGCAAACCGCAAATTTCGACAGCCCTGGCTACCGCGCGGCCCACCAGCTCGGACGTGCCGGGATGGGCGAAATGGCCGCGCAACACGACCGGGCAACCGGCGGCAAAGGCGGAGGCGGTGTCACCGCCGGCCACCGAGAACGCCAGCGGGAAATTACTGGCCGAGAAAACCGCGACCGGACCGAGACCGATCATGCGCAGGCGCAGGTCGGGGCGCGGCGGCGCACGGTCGGGCAGCGCGGCATCGATGCGCACATCGTTCCACGAGCCTTCGCGCAGCAAGTTGGCAAACAGTTTCAGCTGGCCGACGGTGCGGCCGCGCTCACCTTCCACGCGGGCGCGCGGCAGGCCGGTTTCGGCCATCACGCGTTCGACCAGGGTGTCGCCGAGGGCGACGATCTGCTCGCCCACGGTTTCCAGGAACACTGCGCGCTGCTCGTCGCTGATGGAGCGGAACGTGTCGAATGCAGCTTCGGCCGCGCGGCAGGCCGCGTCGATTTGTTGGTTATCGACCGCGAAAAATTCAGTCTCGAGCAGCTTGCCCGCTGCCGGGTCCCAGGCACGCAAGGAGGCGCCGGTGCCCTTGACGGGCTGGCCCGCGATCAGTGCTTCGCCGGTGAGAACGCTGGTATCAATCATAAGGCTTTCACTTTCGCGACTTCGGTTTTGTACACGGCCAGCTTGTTGCGCAGTGCCGGGCCAAATTGCGGCGCGTCGATCTCGAAGGTTTCGCCTTCCTTGACCACGATGTTGTCCGCCACGCTCAGGGTGGCGGTACCGAAGAAGTGGATGTGCACATCGCCCGCGCGGTTGAACAGCGGGTACTTGAAGTGGTGGTGCTCCAGGTTGGCGATGGTGTGCGACATATTCTGCTCGCCGCTGAAGAACGCCTTTTCCCAGCGTACCTTGCCGTCAACATCATAGATGCGCGAAGTGCCTTCGATGTGCGCTGGCGCTGCGCCGACCAGCAGGGCCGGACCCAGGCCGCAGACGCGCAGCTTGGAGTGGGCCAGGTACAGGTAGTTCTGGCGCTCGGTCACGTGGTCCGAGAACTCGTTGCCGATCGCGAAACCGACGCGGTACGGCTGGCCGTCGTCGCCAATCACGTACAGACCGGCCACTTCCGGCTCTTCGCCGCCGTCGAGCGCGAAGTCCGGCATGGCCAGGTCCTTGCCGCTGGCGGCGACGATGGAGCCGTCGCCCTTGTAGAACCACTCCGGCTGCACGCCAGCCTCACCGGCCGCAGGTTTGCCGCCTTCGACGCCCATGCGGAACATCTTCATGGAATCGCTCAGGGTCTCGACGTCGCCGCCGATTTTCTTGTGCATGGCGTCGCGGGTGTCGGCGCTGCCCAGGTGGGTCAGGCCGGTGCCGGTGACGTAGGTGTGGGCGTCGTCGGTGTGATCGAGTGGCGGGAGCAGACGGCCGTCGGCGGCAATCGCCTCAAACGAAGCGGTGTTGGTGCCAATGGACTTGTCGGCCAGGGCGGCCAGGCCGACCGATTTACGGATCGCGTCCTGTGCCAGGGCGTACGTGGTGGTGTAGCCGTCGATGATGCGGACGGTGTCCTGTTCCAGCACGCCGATTTGGCGCGCGCCTTGTTCGTTGGTGAATTGGATGAGTAGCATGGAAGTCTCCTTGAATTGCGGGTTGCAGCTTGCTGAGCGCAGCCGTCGCGGCAATCGTGGCCGCCGCCCCGTCATCCTCGCGCACGCGGGGATCCATGGAACGCCTGATCCTGTTACTCAGTATGGATCCCCGCTTTCGCGAGGATGACGACTCAAAAGCTAACGGCTGCGGCCCGCCGTTGACGGCGGACCGGCGTGCGATATGTTTTAGTGCGAATGACGCGGCACAGCCGAACCACGGTTCCCGACCAGGAAGTCGAAGTCGCAGCCCTCGTCGGCCTGCAGCACGTGTTCGATGTACAGCTGCTGGTAACCGGTTTTCGGTCCCGGCGCGCTGCCGGCCACGCGTACTGCCTGGCGCTCGGCCATCTCGGCATCCGAGATTTCCAGGTTCAGTTCCCCGCCGGCGCAGTCCAGCGTAATCCAGTCGCCATCCTTGACGATGCCTAGCGGACCGCCGGCCATCGCTTCGGGCGCCACGTGCAGCACCACGGTGCCGTAGGCAGTGCCGCTCATGCGGGCATCCGAGATACGGACCATGTCTTTCACGCCTGCTGCCAGCAGCTTCGGCGGCAGACCCATATTGCCTACTTCAGCCATGCCGGGATAACCTTTCGGACCGCAGTTTTTCATGACCAGGATCGAGTTCGCATCGACTTCCAGGTCCGGATCCAGGATGCGCGACTTGTAGTGCTCGAAGTCCTCGAACACCACGGCCTGGCCGCGATGCTGCATCAGCGCCGGGGTGGCAGCCGATGGCTTCAGTACCGCACCGCGTGGCGCCAGGTTGCCGCGCAAGATGCAGATGCCGCCGTCTTTCAGCAGCGGCTTCTCCAGCGGACGGATTACTTCGTCGTCGTAGATCGGCGCGTCCAGGCAGTTTTCCCAGATGGTTTTGCCGTTGACGGTGAGCGCGTTCGGGTTGGGCAGCAAGTTACCTTCGCCCATGCGGCGGATCACGCCCGGCAAACCACCGGCGTAATAAAACTCTTCCATCAGGAAGCGGCCCGATGGCAGCAGGTCGACGATGGTCGGCATGCCACGGCCCACGCGGGTCCAGTCTTCCAGTTCCAGATCGACACCGATACGGCCGGCGATGGCCTTCAAGTGGATCACGGCGTTGGTCGAGCCACCGATGGCGGCGTTCACGCGAATCGCGTTTTCGAAGTTTTCCTTGGTCAGGATCTTCGACAGTTTGAGGTCTTCGCGGACCATTTCAACGATGCGGATGCCCGACATGTGCGCCAGCACATAGCGGCGCGCATCGACAGCCGGAATGGCGGCGTTGTGCGGCAGCGAGGTACCGAGCGATTCGGCCATGCAGGCCATCGTCGATGCGGTGCCCATGGTGTTGCAGGTACCAGCGGAACGCGAGTGGCCGGCTTCGGCGGCCAGGAATTCGTGCATGCTGATTTCGCCGCCCTTGACCTGCTCGTGCAGCTGCCAGACGGCGGTGCCGGAACCGATGTTCTTGCCGTTCAGCTTACCGTTCAGCATAGGACCGCCGGTGACGACGATGGTCGGGATATCGACCGACGCGGCGCCCATCAGCAGTGCCGGAGTGGTTTTGTCGCAGCCCACCAGCAGGACCACGCCGTCCATCGGATTGCCACGGATCGATTCTTCGACGTCCATCGACGCCAGGTTACGGGTCAGCATGGCGGTCGGACGCAGGTTCGATTCGCCGTTCGAGAAGACCGGGAATTCGACCGGGAAGCCGCCCGCCTCCAGGATGCCGCGCTTGACGTGTTCGGCCAGCTTGCGGAAATGGGCATTGCACGGGGTCAGTTCGGACCAGGTGTTGCAGATGCCGATGATCGGTTTGCCCTGGAATTCATGATCGGGAATGCCCTGGTTTTTCATCCAGCTGCGGTACATGAAACCGTTCTTGTCATTGGAGCCGAACCATTCGGCGGAGCGCAGCTTAACTTTCTTGTTGTCGTTCTCGGACATGCAAATCTCCTCAGTTATTCTTGTGCGCCGGCCCGGCCAAACCACGCCAGCACAGCGATGAAAGCAGTCTAAAATGTACTGAGATAACTTTCCAATAAATTGTTAAACGACTTCGATACCGAAATGGATATCGGTGGCTGGCACTTATTCGGTCGTGAACTTGTAAGCCATGACGGTCGTGTACTCCTCGCCCGGGCGCAAAATCGTCGATGGATACGCGGGCCGGTTGGGCGAATCGGGGAAGTGCTGGGGTTCCAGACAGAAGGCGCTACGATGGCCGTAGATGCGCCCTTTTCCTTGTACCGAATCGCCGAGAAAATTACCGCTGTAGAACTGCACGCCCGGTTCCTGGGTCCATACCTCCAGCACCCGGCCCGATGCCGGCTCGCGCACGCGCGCGGCCAACTCCAGGGCACCCTCCGTCTTTTTGGCGAGAACGAAGTTATGGTCATAGCCAAAACCGTTGCGAATTTGCTCGTCGTCGGCGTCGATGCGCGCGCCGATGGCGTGCGGCGTCTGAAAATCGAACGGCGTGCCGGCCACCGGCGGCAGGTCGCCCAGCGGGATCTGCACGGCGTCGATCGGCGTGTAGCGGTCGGCGTGTATCGTCAGTTCGTGGCCGAGGATGTCGCCGCCGCCGGCCAGGTTGAAGTAGGCGTGGTTGGTGAGATTCACCGGCGTGGCCCGGTCGGTGATGGCGTGGAAGGCGATGCGCAACTCGTTATCGGCGCGCAGCTCGTAGATCACCGTGGTTTCCAGGTTGCCCGGGTAGCCCTGCTCGCCGTCGGCGCTCAGGTACGTGAGTATCAGGCCGGCCGACTTGGGGGTGTTGAAGCTCTCGGCGGCCCATAGGCGGCGATGGAAGCCATCGACGCCGCCGTGCAGGTGGTTGGCGCCGTTGTTGACGTCGAGCTGGTACTGCGTGCCGTCGAGCGTGAAGCTGGCGTTGGCGATGCGGTTGCCATAGCGACCGATCAGCGCGCCGAAGTAATGCGACTCGCCCAGGTAGGCGGCCACGTCGTCGAAGCTGCACACCACATCGGTCACTTTGCCGTCGCGGTCGGGCACATGGATTTCGGTGATGATCCCGCCCAGGTCGAGGATCTTGACGATCATGCCGTTGGCGTTGGTAAGGGTGTACTGGGTGACGGCGCGGCCGTCGGGCAGTTGGCCGAACGGCGATTCTGAAATCGATGGTTGCATGTGGAGGTCTCTCGATGGTACTGCGGCCGGAGAGGTTGATCACCTGCCCGGCCGCGCGCATGTTCTATGGATTCCCGCGTGCGCGGCGGTCCGCCGACGCGGAATGACGGCTCATCAGCTCACGGTCATCACGCGACCGATGGCTTGCCGAACACCGGCATGCCCTGCTCGTCCCACTTCAGTGGTTTCACATAGGTGTGACGGTCCGGGTTCCACAGCGGGTCGCCGATGATCTCGGTGTAAGTTCTTGCATGATAAACCAGCATGACAGTTTCGCCATCGTCGCCGATAGTAAAACTGTTGTGGCCAGGTCCGTACACGCCGTGCTCGAAGCACGTCTGCAGCACCGGCTGCGGGCTCTTGGTCCACGAGGCCGGATCGAGCACGTCGGCGTTTTCGTCGGCCCACAGGATGCCCATCGCGTAGTTTTCGTCGGTGGCGCTGGCCGAGTAGCTGATGAAGATCTTGCCGTTCTTTTTCAGGACCGACGGACCTTCGTTGACCCAGAAGCCACGGATCTCCCAGTCGAATTCCGGCTTGCTCAGCATGACCGGCGGGCCGCCCAGCTGCCACGGCGTTTTCATCGGCGCGATGTACAGGTTGGAATTGCCCTCGATGGCCACGTCCTTTTGCGCCCACAGGTAGTACAGCTGCCCCTTGTGGGTGAAGGTGGTGGCGTCCAGGCAGAAGGTGTCGATGCCGGTGTCGATCTGGCCCATGAACTCCCACTCGCCTTCCAACGGATTGGCGTTGGTGTTACGGATCGCGTACATGCGGTGCTGGAACAGCTTGTGCTTGATCTCGCGGCTCGGCGCGGCGGCAAAGTACACATACCAGGCGCCGTCGTTGAAGTGGATCTCGGGCGCCCAAATCAGTTCGCTGTAGGCGCCGGTGTCCGGTTTGTGCCAGACGTCGACTTTTTCAGCGTCCACCAGGCCGGCGATGGTTAGGGCCCGGCGCAGTTCGATGCGGTCGTACTGCGGCACCGAGGCGGTGAAGTAATAGTAGCCGTCGGTGTGGCGGATGATGAACGGATCGGCGCGCTGTTCGATCAGCGGTTGCAGGATTTCGGGGTTTTGCATTGCTTCGGTTTCCACTCTAAGTTATTCACTAAGTTATTCAATCAAGCCGGGGCTTGCACAGCCATCTGCTTCTTCACCTGCGCATAGTACTCGTCGGTCACGCGGTAGCGGAACATCATCAGTCCCATCACGGTGTGGAAGAAGCCGGGAATCAGGGTGACCATCAGCACGATGCCGTGCAGCGCGAACGCGGTCTGCTCGTGGTTGGGCGCGTACTGGAAGTACGTCAGCAGCCAGCCCACCAGCACGCCGGCGATGCCCATGCCGGCCTTCTGGCACACGGAAATGCCGCCGTAGGCAAAGCCCGAGACGCGCTTGCCGGTTTTCACCTGGCCGTAGTCGATGGTCTCGGCAATGGCCGACCAGAACACCGGCGCGTGCAGGTCCACCACGAACGACAGCAGGAAGTACAGCACAAACGCCAGCATCACATCGCCTGGTTTGACCACGAAATAGATCAGCGCGCTGATTACGCCCACGGCGATTTGCGACCAGCGGAACAGCTTGACCTTGCAATAGAACTTGGTGATCCAGGTGGACGCAATCATCGACAGGATCGCCGCCACCACGCCAATCGACAGGAACGTCGAGACGGTGGCCGTGTTCCCGCCCAGGTAGTACTTGGCGTAGTAGATGGCGGCGGATGCGCGCACCACGTAGCCGATGGTACCCACCACGCACACGCCACACAGGATCAGCCACTGGTCATTCTTGAGCAGCAGTTTCAACTGGTCCGACAGCGACTGGCGCTGCACCACGTGGCGCACGCGCTCGGTGGTGGTGAATACGCAGAACAGGAACAATGCGATGCCGACGATCGCCATCACCGCCATCGCGGCCTGGTAGCCCACGGCAGGATTGCCGCCGCCCCAGCGCTCGGACAGCACCGGCACCACCACCGTCACCATGAAGGCGCCGATCTTGGCGAAGAACAGGCGGTAGCCGTTGGCCGACAGGCGGTCCTGCGGGTCGTCGGTCAGGCTGCTGGGCAGCGAGATGTAGGCCACGCCCACGCCCGACGTCATCAGCGTCATGATGATGTAGGTGGAGTATGCCCATACCAGCTTGGCGCTGTACTCCCAGTCCGGCGTGGTAAACACGAAGAACACGCTGATCCCGTAGGGAACGGCCAGCGCCAGCAGCCACGGGCGATAACGGCCCATGCGCAGGCTGGTGTAGCGGTCGGTGAGCTGGCCGACCACCAGGTCGCCGATGGCGCCTACCACCTTGACGACGAAGAACAGCAGCGCCAGGTCGGAGGTCTTGAGGCCGTAGATGTCGGTGTAGAAGAACGTGATGATCAACATCATCGACGAGATCACCACGTTGAGCGCCATGTCGCCGGCGCCAAAGCCCACTTTTTCCAACAGCGATAATTTTTTATTCGACATCTGCTAGCTACCTCTTATCAATGCAGCCATCCCGCACGCGGCGGGATGGCTTGGGATACTACGGAATTGCTTAATACTTCAAGTTCATCGACAGCCCCACCGTGCGGTCGTAGCGGCGGGTATCGCGCGGGAAGTCGTTTTCGTTATCCCAGTAATCGCGGTATTTGAAGTTGAGCAGGTTGGTGCCGGTCAGGTTGAGCGTAACCTGCTTGGTCAGCTTGTAGCTGAGCGAGCCGTCCAGCGACGAACTTGGCGCCACGATCAGGTCCTTGCCGGCCAGGTTGGCCCGGTCGGGCGTATCGGCATACAGGTCGACAAACTTCGAGCGCCAGTTGTACGCCAGGCGCGCCGACCAGGCATCCTTCTCGTACAGGCCAACGATGTTGTACGACAGGCGCGACAGGCCCTGGAACGGTTTGTCCAGCAGCAGCGGCGTATTGCCCGAGGTGACGCCGCCTTCGGTGTAGGTGACGTTGGCCTGCAGGCCAAAACCGCTCAGCCATCCGGGCAAGCCATCGTAGAACTGCTGGTACGCCAGCTCCACGCCTTGCAGGTGGCCCTTGTCCGAGTTGGTTGGGCGGGTCACGTTGTAGGGCACGCCCTCGAAGTTTTCCGACACCACGCGGTTGACGATGTAGCCGTCGAAGTTGTGGCGGAACACGGTGCCGCTGACCGAGCCGGTGGAGGCGAAGTACCATTCCATGGTCGCGTCGAAGTTCTGCGCAGTGAACGGTTTCAGGCCCGGATTGCCGCCGGTGGCGCTGGCCACGTTGGTGGTGCCGTTAGGCTTGATGTAGGCTGTGGCCGGATTCAGCTGCGCGAAGTCGGGACGGGTCAGCGTCTTGTTGTAGGCGAAGCGCGCCAGCAGGTCCTTGCGGATCTCGAGCTTGAAGTTCGCGCTCGGCAGCACCTCGGTACCCGACGACTTGCTGGTGGTCGGGGTGTAGACAGTGTTGTTGTTGATATCGGTGGTGGCGTTGTTGGCGTCGATGGTCGAATCGGTCTTCGATACGCGTACGCCGATCACGCCTTCCACCGGATACTTGCCCAGGTCGAAGCCCACGCGGGTCTTGGCATACGCCGCATAGTTCTTCTCGGTGTTGCGGAAGAACGATGCCGGATCGATCGGCTTGGCCGCCGACGAACCAGTGGTCAGTTCGCGGACCGAGGCCGTGTTATTGAGCAGATAACCCGCGCACGGCGTAGCCCAGCTGGCGGTGCCATAGTTTTCCGACATGCCGGGCGTGGTGCACGAAAGGCCAGGCACGCTGGCCATGGTGATGCCGGGGCGCGACTGTACGCTGCTTTCGTTGGCCTTGATCGAACTGGCCTTGCGCTCGTTGGCGCGCACGCCGAAGCTCACATCCTTGAAGAAGCCATCGCTTTCCGGCGTCCAGGTGCCGTCCGCGCGCCAGTCGGTGGACTTGCCGGTATCGTACCCGTAACGGTCGAAGAACTGCGACAACACGATCTTGGTCGGGTCGCTCAGGCCGGAACCCGTGTATTGCGCATAGGGGCTCTTGCCAGCATTGGTCTTGATGTACGCGCTGTCGGCAGTGGTGCTGGTATCGAGGATCGGGTTGGCCCAATCGTATTTACTGTCGGTGACGGCCAGCTCGGAGCTCAGGCGCAAGCCCGGCGTGGCGCGCCACTTGGCGCCCACGGCGTGCTGCGACGACGTGGTTTTCGACCGCAGCGCCTGGGTGGACAGGATGGTAAACGAGTTGGTCGAGTTGATGGTCTCGGTCTGGTTGGTGCCGGGGATCTTGGTGACCTTGATCTGGTCCGGGCTGGTGGCCCACGGCAGGCCGACAAAGAAGTCGGTCTCGTTGGTCCGCTTGAAGGTCGAATACAGGCCTTCGGCATACACTTCCAGGTCCGCGTTCGGCTTCCACTGGAACGCGTAGTTGGCGGCCTGGCGCTTGCGCTCGCCGTGGATGTTCTGCAGGCCGACCAGGTCCGGGCCAGTCAGGTTGGGGGCGGCAAAGCTCTTATCGATCGGGAACGTCTGGAACACGCGTTCCTCGGCATAGCTGTCCTTCACCGACGACACACCAAACAAGGCGCCCACTTCGCCGGCGCCGGTTTTCCAGCGGTTCGAGATCATGCCCGACAGCTCGGGATCGGTGGCGTTGGCCTTGTCCTTGTTCTTGCCGCCCACCTGGGCGCTGGCGGTAAATTCCTTGAAATCGAACGGACGGTTGGTGCGCACGTCGATCACGCCGGCCACGCCGCCTTCCATCAGGTCCGCGCTTTGCGATTTATAGACATCCACGCGCTGGAGCATGGTCGAAGGAATGTCGGCCAGCTGGATATAGCGGCCGGTGGTCGTAAACATTTCACGGCCGTTGAGCAGCGTGGCAATGCCGGGCAAACCGCGAATGAGCACGGTATTGGCTTCGCCCGCATCGCGGCGCACCTGGATGCCGGTCACACGGGCCAGGGTTTGCGCCACGTTCGTGTCCGGGAACTTGCCAATGTCGTCAGCGACGATGGAATCGATGACGTTGTCGGCGTCCTGTTTGAGTTTTTGCGCCGATTCGGCCGCGCGGCGCATGCCGGTCACGGTAATGACCGAAACGTTGGGATCGGCGACGGGCGTCTCCGTTGCCGCAGCCGGCGCTTCTTGCGCCAGTACAGGGAAAGCAGACAGCAGGCCGGCAGCTGCCAAAACTGCGACGCCCGACTTGAGGACGAGGGAATGCTGCGCGCGGGACGATGCCGTCCCGTTGATCGTGGTGTTCATGTGTCTCCAGTGCTCGTTGTTATGTGGCTCTACCCCAGCCTGTATCGGCTGTTGAAATGATCTTATTTGTGAGCGGGAAAACAAACCAATCAATTTTTTGGTGTTTTCGATACCGAAACCGGTATCAACATGATCCTGAGCGTAAAAAAACCCGCACAAGGCGGGTTCGATGGCACGGTATTACAATCTTTACTGGAACGCAACTTCCGTAAAACTGCGTAACTTGCGACTATGAAGCTTATCTACGCCGAGATTGCGCAGCATCTCGAGCGCCTTCATGCCGATGCGCAGGTGCTGGTCCACGCGGTCACGGTAGAACTGGTTGGCCATGCCCGGCAGCTTGATTTCGCCGTGCATCGGCTTGTCGCTCACGCACAACAACGTGCCGTACGGGACCCGGAAGCGGAAACCGTTGGCGGCAATCGTCGCGCTTTCCATGTCCAGCGCGATCGCGCGGCTCTGGCTGAAGCGGCGTTCCGGCGTGCGTTGCGGCAGCAGCTCCCAGTTGCGGTTATCGGTGCTGGCCACGGTCCCGGTACGCATCACGCGCTTCAGGTCGTGGCCCGTCAGTTGCGTGACCTCGGCCACGGCGGCCTCGATCGCCACCTGCACCTCGGCCAGCGGCGGGATCGGCACCCACAGCGGCAGGTCTTCGTCGAGCACATGGTCTTCGCGCACGTAGCCGTGGGCCAGCACGTAGTCGCCCAATTCCTGGGTGTTGCGCAGGCCCGCGCAGTGGCCCAGCATCAGCCAGCAGTGCGGGCGCAGCACGGCGATATGGTCGGTGATGGTCTTGGCATTGGCGGGACCGACGCCGATATTGACCATCGAGATGCCGGAACCGTCGGCGCGGATCAGGTGGTAGCCCGGCATTTGCGGCAGCCGTGGCGGCTGGGTGCCGTAGGCGTCGCCCGGCGCCGCCGGCTGGCCCACGCGGCGCGTGACCAGGTTGCCCGGTTCGACAAAGGCGATGTACTCGTTGTCACCCTCGCCGGCATCGACCGGTTGCGCCATCAAGCCGTGACCGAGCTTGATGAATTCGTCGATGTAGAACTGGTAATTGGTAAACAGGACGAACTTCTGGAAGTGCTCGCACGACGTGCCGGTGTAGTGGCGCAGGCGTTGCAGCGAATAGTCCACGCGCGGCGCGGTAAACAGCGCCAGCGGCTGGGCCTCGCCCATCGCCGGTTCATGGGTGCCGTTGGCGATGCCGTCATCCATGGCCGCCAGGTTGGGCAGGTCGAACACGTCGCGCATCAGCATGCGGCGGTCGGTGGTCAGGCTGCCTTCTATATGTTCGTGCTCGGCGAACGAAAAGTGGATCGGGATCGGCTGGGCGCTGGTGCCCACCTCGATGCGCACCTGCTGGCGGTGGCCGTGGTTTTTCAGCAGAAGCTTGAACTGCTGGATGTAGTAGCGCTTGAACAGGTCGGGGCGGGTGACGGTGGTCTCGTAGGTGCCGGGCCCGGCGACGAAACCGAAGGCCAGGCGCGAGTCGGCGCGGGCCACGGTGTCGGTATGGACCCGCACGAACGGGTAGCAGGCGCGCACATGCTCCCCCACGTCTTCGCCGGCCACGAAGCGCTTCATGGCGTCGCGCAGGTGGGCGATGTTGGCGTCGTAAATGGCCAGCACCTGGTCAAAAGCGGCTTCAGGATCGTCGAATTGCACGGGGGCGATGAAAGGACGGTTCGGTGACATACGACTCCTTAAAAGATAGCTCTGGATTCCATTGTAAGGGCTGCCAGCAGAAGTTGCATAATTCTCCTTACCGCTAGGAGAGGTAAGCAAAAAAGCGGGTGCGCGTAACGTACAATGGGCACCTCTTTTCCACACTGTTCCAGCATGACCGAGCCAGCACCGCAGGGCCTTACGCAGACGCATCCCGACATCCTGTTCGGCCAACCCGACGCCGCGCTGCTGCGCGAGGAAATCCTGGCCGACTTGCTCGAAGCAAGCGCCGTCCGCGCCCCCGATCACCCGGCCCTGGTTTTCGGTGATGCCACCCTCACCTACCGCGAACTCGATGCGCAAGCCGCCCTGGTGGCGGCGCGCCTGCTGGCCGCCGGCGTGCGCCCGGGCCAGATCGTCGGCTTGTGGCTGCCGCGCGGGATCAATCTGCTGGTGGCGCAAGCCGGCATCGCCAAGGCCGGCGCGGCCTGGCTGCCGGTGGACGAAGACACGCCGGTCGAACGCCTGCAGGTATGCCTCGATGACGCCGACGGCGCCGGCGTGGTGACCAGCGCCGCGCTGGCGCCGCGCCTCGAACACATCAAACGCCCGGCCTGGACCATCGAAACCCTGCTGGCCGCGCCCACGGATGGCGAAGTGCTGGCCACGCGCGGCCCGGTTTCGCCCGACGTGCCAGCCTACGTAATCTACACGTCCGGCTCCACCGGCAAGCCGAAAGGCATCCTGATCACCCAGCGCAGCATCTGCCATTTCCTGCGCAGCGAGAACGCGGTGCTGCAAGTAACGGCAGCCGACAAGGTGTACCAGGGCTTCTCGGTCGCCTTCGACATGTCGTTCGAGGAGATCTGGATTTCGTACCTGGCCGGCGCCACGCTGTGGATCGGCCCCAAGGAGATCAGCGGCGACCCCGAAACCCTGCCGCGCATGCTCGATGAAAACCGGGTGACGGTGCTGCACGCGGTCCCCACCCTGCTGGCGTTGTTCAACCAGGAAGTGCCATCGCTGCGCCTGATCAACCTGGGCGGCGAGGCGTGCCCGGAAGCGCTGGTCGAACGCTGGTCGCAGCCGGACCGGCAGATGTTCAACACCTATGGCCCGACCGAAGCAACCGTATCGGCCAGCCTGGCGCGCCTGCGCCCCGGCCACCCGGTCACGATCGGCACGCCGCTGCCGAACTATGGCCTGCTGGTGGTGGACGCCAACGCCGATGCCGGCAACTTGCGCCTGTTGCCGATCGGCGAAGTCGGAGAATTGTGCATCACCGGACCGGGCCTGGCCGCCGGCTACCTTGGCCGTCCCGATCTGACGGCGGAAAAATTCCTGGCCAATCCCTGGGCCAGCAGCGACCATGACAGACGCCTGTACCGCACCGGCGACCTGGCGCGCATCGGCCCAGACGGTGAAGTCACTTGCCTGGGCCGCGCCGACGACCAGGTGAAAATCCGTGGTTTTCGCGTGGAGCTGGGCGAGATCGAGGCGCTGCTGGCGCAGCAGCCGGGCGTGGGTACCGTGGCGGTCCTGTTGCGCAAGGACGACGGCATCGACCAGCTGGTGGCCTACCTGGTGCCGGAAACCGGCGTCACGGTCGAACCCAAGGCGTTGCGCACCGCGCTGGCAGCCACCCTGCCGCCGTACATGGTGCCGGGCCGTTACGAGATGCAGGCGGCCATGCCGCGCCTCACCTCCGGCAAGATCGACCGCAAGGCATTAAAAGCCATGCCGTTATCCGCGCCGCCAGCCGGCAGCACAGCGGAATCGGATCTGCCCGAAACGCCGGCCGAAGCGGCGCTGTTCTCGGCGCTGGCCACGCTGTTCCCCGGTCAGGCCATCCTGCGCCAGGCCGACTTTTTCTCCGACCTGGGCGGCCACTCGTTCTTTGCCGCGCGGCTGGCCTCGACCCTGCGCGCCGATCCGCGCTTTGCCCACATGACCGTGCGCGACATCTACCAGCAGCGCCAGGTGGGCAAGATCGCCCAGGCCCTGGCCGACGGCGCCAACAATGCCGGCGCAGCCAGCGCCGAAGTCGAATGGACGCCGCCATCGACCGTCAAGCGCTGGACCTGCGGGCTGGCGCAGGCCGCCGCCATGCCGGTGCTGGTTGCCCTGCGCATGGCGCAGTGGCTGGCGCCCTTCTTTACATACCACTTCTTTACCGGCGACCCCGGCGACTCGGTGCCGCGCGCAATCGCCGCCTCGGTCGGCGTGTTCCTGATCGCCACGGTGCTGGAGTTTGCCATTGCGATCGCCGGCAAATGGCTGATCGCCGGGCGCCTGCAGGCGGGCGAATATCCGCTCTGGAGCCTGGCCTACTACCGCTGGTGGCTGGCCGACCGACTGGTGGAAGCCGCGCCCGTGTACCTGCTGGCCGGTTCGTCGCTGAATAACTGGTGGCTGCGGGCCTTGGGCGCGAAGATCGGCAAGGATGTCATCATCGGCTCGATGACCTTGCGGGCGCCGGACCTCCTCAGCATTGGCGACTTTGCCAGCATCGGCAATGCCGTCAATTTCGAGAACGCGCGGGTAGAGCGCGGCGTGCTCAAACTGGGCCGCATCACGCTCGAACGCGACGCCTGCGTCAGCTCGTTCGCGGTCATGGAAGGCAATACCCGCATCGAAGCGCAAGGCCACCTGGAAGGCCAGTCGGCGCTGGGCGATGGTGCGCACGTGCCGGCCGGCCGCATCTGGGCCGGTTCGCCGGCTGGCGACGTGGGCGCGTTCGACCCCGCGCGCCTGCCGCCGCGCCCCGCGGTGTCGGCCGTGCGCAGCGTGGCGGAGGGCGTGTTCTTCGTGTTCGGCATCCTGCTGATCGTCACCTTGTTCTTCATGCCGGTGTTCCCGAGTTTCGTGCTGATCGACTGGTTCGACGAGGCGGGCTGGATGCCGTGGTTGCAGGGCGAAGGCATGGGCATCCGCCTGCTGCGCTATTTTGTATTGGCCTTCCCTGCCAGCGCGGTGCTGATCGTGCTCACCGCGCTGCTGTCGGCCGGCATCCGCTGGACCGTGCTGCCGCGCCTGCAACCGGGCCGCTTCGCAGTGCACAGCAATACCTACTGCGCCAAGTGGCTGGTGAGCCAGATCCAGGAATCGAGCCTGAACGTCCTGCATGGCATCTACGCCACCGTGTTTGCGCCGTACTGGTACCGGCTGCTGGGCGCCAAGGTGGGCAAGGATGCGGAAATTTCCACCGCGCTGGGCGTGGTGCCCGACATGCTGACCCTCGGCGACGAAACCTTCATCGCCGACGCCGTCATGCTGGGCGACGAGGAAATCGACGGCGGCTGGATGACCATGCAGCCCACCGTGATCTCGAACCGCAGTTTTGTCGGCAACGGCGCCTACATCCCGGATGGCACCGTGCTGCCCGAGCAGGTGCTGATCGGCGTGCACTCGCGCGCACCGGGCAACGCCCGCATGAACACCGGCGATACCTGGCTCGGTTCACCGCCATTGAACCTGCCAGCACGCGAGCAGACCAGCGGTTATCCCGAGTCGCTCACATTCCACCCGTCGCCGCTGCGGCGCCTGGGGCGCGGCTTGATCGAGGCCTTCCGCATCGTTGCGCCGCATGCGCTGGTGATTGCGGTCGGCTACACGGTGGTGCTGGAAGTGATGCCGGCGGCCGGCGCCGGCCGCTGGGCCGAAGTGATCTGGGACCTGACCCTGGCCGGCCTGGTGTACGGCGTGGGCAATTACGTGTTCGTGGTGCTGCTCAAGTGGCTGCTGATCGGCCGCTACCGCAAACAGTCGGAGCCGATGTGGACGCCGTTCGTATGGCTGTCTGAGGGTGTGACCAACCTGTACGAAGGCATCGCCGTGCCCAACTTCATGCGCTACCTGCGCGGCACGCCGTGGCTGCCGCTCGCCTTCAACCTGATGGGCGCAAAAATCGGCAAGGGCGTTTATATGGACACCACCGACATCACCGAATTCGACTGCGTGCGCATCGGCGACCACAGCGAGCTCAATGCCCTTACCTGCCCGCAAACCCATTTGTTCGAAGACCGGGTGATGAAGATCGACCGGGTCGATATCGGCGAACGGGTATACCTGGGACCGCGCAGCGCGGTACTATACAGCGCAGTAGTCGGGCGCAATGCGCGCCTGGGCGCCCTCACGCTGGTGATGAAGGGCGAGCATATTCCCGCCAACGGCAACTGGGCCGGCTGCCCCGCCGCGCCAGCAAAGGCATAAGAACATGAATAGCATGCAAAAACTCAGTGTCCACACCTGGCCCGGCGCCGCCCCCACCATCGACGACGGCGTATTCGTGATCGGCCTTGCCACCGGCGAGCAGCGCGAAGAAGCGCGCCTGCAGCTGCGCCAGGCCCTGGCCGAGGCGCTCGGTGCGCTGTTCGACGTGCCGCCGCGCGAGATCGAAATCGAAGCCTCTCCCGGCGCCGCGCCAGTGGTGGTCATGCCCGACGGCCAGCGCCTGCACTGCTCGTTCGCGCACGATGGCGGCATGTCGCTGGCGGCCGTGTGTTTCAATGGCCCAGTGGGGGTGGATCTGATGCTGTCGGAGGAAGTGGCGGGCTGGGAGGCGGTGGCGCGCGACTACCTGGGACCGGAGGCCACGGCGCGCATCGCTGCCACACCCCGCGACGAACGCGCGGCCGTATTTGCGCGGGCATGGACCGCGCGCGAAGCGCACCTGAAATGGCTGGGCGTGGGGCTGGACGAGTGGCCGGCGCACAGCCAGTCGTCGGGAGCGACGGTCACCCTCGATCTGCCCGACGGCCTGGTGGGCACGCTGGTGTACGTGGACGGCGCCACGTCGCTCATGCCAGCTTGAACGCCTCCACCACCACGCGCGCAGCGGATGCCAGGATCTCCGGGTTGGCCTTGTCGTCCTTGCCCGGCTGCGTGTAGTAAAGCGCCATCACCACCGGCGCCTTACCCGGAGGCCACACCACGCCGATATCGATGGTGCTGCCATACGACCCGGTGCCGGTCTTGTCTCCCACCTGCCAGTCGTACGGCACGCCGGCGCGGATGCGCGTGTCGCCGGTGGTATTGCCAATCAGCCATTCGGTCATCAGCTTGCGCTTGTCCACCGTGAGTGCGGGGCCCAGCGTGACGCTTTGCAGGGACTTCATCATCGCCAGCGGCGTGGTGGTGTCGCGCGGGTCGCCCGGAATCGCGGTGTTCAATTCGGTCTCCCAGCGGTCGAGCCGGAACGCCTTGTCGCCGATGGAGCGCGCATAGGCCGTCACGCCGGCCGGGCCCTTGATCTGCTTCATCAGGAGGTTGGCGGCGGCGTTGTCGCTGTACTGGATGGTGGCCGCGGACAATTCGCCCACCGTCATGCCGTCGGCCAGGTTTTGCTCGGTGACCGGTGAATGGCTCACCAGGTCGGCCGCCGTGTACCTGATGCGCTTGTCGAGCAGCGACGGCTCGTGCTGCAAGATCGCTGCGGCCAGCATGGCCTTGAAGCTGCTGCACAGCGGGAAGCGCTCGTCGCCGCGATGCGACAGGATGCGGCCGTCGGCGGTGTTGACGGCCGCCACGCCGAGGCGCCCCCTGGTGTCGGCTTCCAGGCGCGCCAGTTGCGCGGCCGGCGACAGCACGGTGGCTGCCGGCGGCTTGTCCAGGATTTCCGCCATGCCAACCATGGGCGAGGCGGCCAGCGCCAGCAGCAAGCTGCGGCGGGTAGTAAAACAGGTCATCTGAAATTCGCCCAGGTGAAAATTGATTATGCAATATGCATCGCCATCATAGCCGAATCGTCACCCAATCGCGCGCACCGGCGCAGCTTGCGGCGCTACACTGTGCCGATGCAACCACAACCACTCAAACCTCAAGTACTCATCGCGGGCGCCGGTCCCACCGGGCTGGTGCTCGCCCTTGGCCTGGCGCGGCGCGGCGTGGCCGTGCGCATCATCGACCAAGCCAGCGGCCCGGGGCAGGCTTCGCGCGCGATGGTGGTCCATGCACGCACGCTGGAGTTCTACCGCCAGCTCGGCTTTGCGCAGCAGGTGGTGGACCTGGGCATACCGATCCACGCGGTGCACCTGCGCGAGGATGGCGAAGAAGCTGCCGAACTGCCGCTGGGCGATATCGGCGCGGACCTGAGCCCCTACCCGTTCGTGCTGTCGTTCCCTCAGGACGAGCACGAGCGGCTGCTGGTGGAGCAACTGCGCGCGGCCGGCGTGGAAGTGGAATGGAACACGGCGCTGGAACACCTGGAGCAGGACGAATGGGGCGTGCGCGCCGTGCTGCTGCAAGGCGGGCAACGCGTCAACACCAGCGCGGCCTACCTGTGCGGCTGCGACGGGGTGCACAGCAGCACGCGCCACGCGCTGGGCCTTGCCTTCGACGGCGGCACCTACGACCACCTGTATTACGTGGCCGACGTCCACACTGCCAGCGCCAACCGCGACATCATGGTCCACCTGGACGCCAACAGCTTCGCGCTGATGCTGCCGGTGCGCACGGCCGGCATGCAGCGGCTGATCGGCATCGTGCCTGAAAGTGGCAGCGACAACGTGATCTTCGACGACCTTCGGCCCCGGCTCGAAGCGCTGCTGGGCATCGCCATCGACCAGGTAAACTGGTTTTCCACCTACCGCGTGCACCACCGCGTGGCCGCCAGCTTCCGCGTGGACCAGGTTTTCCTGGCCGGCGACGCCGCCCATGTGCACAGCCCGGCCGGCGGCCAGGGCATGAATACCGGCATCGGCGATGCCGTCAACCTGGCCTGGAAACTGGCGCAAGTGCTGCGCGGCGACGCCGATGCAGCGCTGCTCGACACCTACGAACCCGAACGGATAGCCTTTGCCCGCAAGCTGGTGGCCACCACCGACCGCGCGTTCCAGCTGATCGTGGCGCAAGGCGCGGGCGGCCGACTGCTGCGCAACTGGCTGGTGCCGCACGTGCTGCCGGCGCTGGCCGGTTTCGACGCCGCGCGGCGGGCGCTGTTCCGCACCATCTCGCAAGTGCGCATCCATTACCACGACAGCGCGCTGTCGGGCGGGCGCGCGGGCGAGATCATCGGGGGCGACCGGTTGCCGTGGGTGCCGGGCCCGGACGGCGCCGATGGTCACGACAATTTCGCGCCGCTGCAAACCCTGGACTGGCAATTGCACGTGTACGGCGTGGTCGAGCCGCAACTGGCGGCGCTGGCCACCGCCCTGCACCTGCCGCTGCGCGCCTGGCCTTGGAGCACCGCAGCCGAGCAAGCCGGCCTGCTCGAAGACGCCGCCTACTTGCTGCGTCCGGACCTGCACGTGGCGCTGGCCCTGCCGCGCCAGGAGACCGATGTGCTACAGGAGTTGATTGCGCAGTGGGGATTGCGGTTTGGGGAAGAGGAGCCGGTGCCGCCGCCGCAGTGAGGTGCTTGTTCTTGGAACAACCACACCGTACACTATGGCATAGTACAAACTTCCCGGAACAGGACCATAACGATGGACAGCATCCCTGACAGACCCTGGTTGCGCTTTTCCATCCTGGCCGCAGGACTGGGCCTGACCCTGTCGGTGGTTTATATATTGTGCATGATGGAAGCATTCAAGCCCCCATCGAACATCCGACTCCACAACGACACCGGCGTCACATTGCTTGGCGTGCGGGTAAATGGCATCGACTATGGCGATCTGGCCGCCGGGGCGTTCAGCGGGTATTTGCCCCACGCACGCGCCTATCGCTACGCCGGGCTGGAAGCGGCGACGCCGGACGAAAAAATCCATAGCGCCGAATACTGTTTTTACGGAGAGAAAATACTAGGTGCCGGCAAGTTCACTTACAAGATTCGGAAAATGACGTATGCCGAATCGCAGGCTGATTTCGAGATTCGCGCTGTCAGGGATGACGAGTAGATACACCCTCGCTCTGACATTAATCCCAGCTTAACCCGCACGCAATTCCCATTGACATCGATCAGCACGGCGCGCTATGGTCATCGTCGCGCTGTTTTTTCGCAACTGTTGCATTACCCTCAAGTTACGAAAAATACTTCTAACAAAGAAAAAAGGATGTCATGAGCCACCAGCCCCAGAATTTCTCCCGCCGCGACCTGTTGTTATCCGTCCTCTCCGCCACCGCTGTCTCGGTCTTGCCGGGCTTCGCACTGGCACAGGGACAAGCGGGGAATGTCGCACCTGCTGCGCCGGGCGACACCGCGTTCGCCAAGCTGCTCGACACCTTTGCCGATGAAATCCTGCGCCTGTCACCCACCAGTGCCACGTCGCTGGGACTGGACAAGGGCGCACGCGCCGACCTCAAGTCGAAACTGGAAAACATCAGCCGCGCGGGCGACGCCGCCTGGGCCAGCCAGGTCAAGTCGATGCTCAAGCGGCTCGATGCGGTGGACCGCGTCAAGCTGGGGCCAGACGCGCAGCTGCGCTACGACACCGTGCGCTACGCCGCCAACGAGGGCATCGAGGGCCTGCGCTTTTCCTACGGCGGCGCGTCGAGCGGTTTCAATGGCTATGCCTCGCCGTTCCCGGTCACGCAGCAGGACGGCGCCATCATCCGGGTGCCGGAGTTCCTGCACTCTCAGCACCAGATCGCCAACGCGGCCGATGCCAACGCCTACCTCGACCGCCTGAGCGGCCTGGCGCGCATGCTCGAGCAGGAAAACACGCGGATTACCAACCAGGCCGGCCGTGGCATCATGCCGCCCGACTTCATCGCCCGCACCGCGCTGGCCCAGTTGAAGGAATTCCGCGCCACCCCGGTGGGCCAGCAAAAGCTGGTGCAGTCGCTGGTCGATCGTACCCAGAAGCTGGGCATCGACGGTGACTGGGCCGCACGCGCGACCAAACTGGTAGAACGCCAGGTGTATCCGGCGCTCGACCGCCAGATCAAGGCGTTTGCCGCCGCCACCGCCAAGGCCACCGATGTCGCTGGCGTGCACCGCCTGCCGGACGGCGAAGCATATTACGAATGGGCGCTGCGCCTGGGCACCTCCACCCGCCTGTCGGCCAAGGAAATCCACGCGATCGGCATGGAACAGAACCTGGCGCTGCAGGCGCGTATCGACACCATCCTGAAAGCGCAGGGCATCACCCAGGGCACGGTGGGCGCGCGCCTGCTGGCGCTGACCAAGGACCCCAAGCGCTTCTATGCCGACAACGACAAGGGCCGCGAGGAACTGATCGCCTTCTGCAACGAGCGGGTAGAAGCGATCCGCGACCTGATGCCGAAGATCTCGCGCATGAACCTCAAGGTGCCGCTCGAAATCAAGCGCGTACCTACCGATATCGAAGCGGGCGCCCCACTCGGCTACATGAACTTCGCTTCGCTCGACGGCACCCGCCCGGCGATCTACTACGTCAACCTGAAATCGACCACGCTGTGGCCCAAGCAGGAACTGACCACGCTCACCGCGCACGAGGGCTTGCCGGGCCACGCCTTCCAGGGCGCCTACCTGGCCGAGCACCACGATCGCCTGCCGCTGATCTCGTCGCTGATCGGTTTCAATGCCTTTATCGAAGGCTGGGCGCTGTATGCCGAACAGCTGGTCGATGAACTGGGCCTGTACGCGAAAGACCCGTTCAGCCAGATCGGCTACCTGCAGGCGCAGCAGTTCCGCGCCTGCCGCCTGGTGGTCGATACCGGTATTCATGCGATGAAATGGAACCGCGAACAGGCGATCCGCTTCCTGGTCGAAAACACCGGCCGTGGCGAGCAGGCCATGACCAGCGAGATCGACCGCTACAGCGTGTCGCCGGGCCAGGCGTGCGGCTACAAGGTAGGCCACAACGAGATCGTGCGGCAGCGCGAACGCGCGCGCGCCGCGCTGGGCGCCAAATTCGACCTGCCGGGCTTTAACGACGCGCTGGTGCAAAGCTGCGGCGTGCCGCTCACGGTGCTGCCGACCGTGATCGACCGCTACATCGCAGCGGCCCAGCGCACCTGAGGCAAACCGGAGGCGCCATGAAGACCATCGCCGTCATCGGCGCCGGCATTACCGGCGTGACGACCGCCTACGCGCTGGCCAGGCGTGGCCTGCGCGTGACGCTGATCGAGCGCCACCGCTATCCGGCGATGGAAACGTCGTATGCCAACGGCGGCCAGCTCTCGGCATCGAACGCCGAGGTATGGAACCACCGCAGCACCGTGGGTAAAGGGTTGCGCTGGATGCTGCGCAGCGACGCCCCGCTGCTGCTCAACCCCAGGCCCAGTTGGCACAAGCTGTCTTGGCTGGCAGAGTTTCTATCGGCGATGCCCGACTACCGCGAGAACACGATAGCGATTGCCAGACTGGCGGTGGCGGCGCGCCAGCACCTGTTCCAGTGGGCCGAAGACGAAAACATCGCCTTTGACCTGGAGCGGCGCGGCATCCTGCACATCTACCGCGACCGCGCCGACTTCGAACATGGCGAAGATGTCTCGCTGCTGCTGGCGCAGGGAGGCGTGCAACGGCGCACCGTTACGCCTGAGGAAATGCGCGCCATCGAACCCGCGCTGGCGGGCGACTACTATGCCGGCCACTACACCGAGAGCGACAGCTCCGGCGACATCCATAAATTCACCGCCGGCCTGGCGCTTGCCGCCCAGCGCCTGGGCGTGCACACACGCTACGCGCAGCAAGTGGTGGGCCTGTCGGCCGATGACCGTGGCGCCTGCGTCACGCTGCTGCAGGACGGCGCGCCGGAGATCGCCGTGTACGACGGCGTGGTGGTCTGTGCCGGCACCGCCAGCCGCGCGCTGGCCGCCATGGTGGGCGACCGCGTCAACGTCTATCCAGTCAAGGGGTATTCGATCACGGTGCACCTGGACGATGATGAGAGCCGCGCCTGCGCACCGCTGGTAAGCCTGGAAGACGACGCCGCCAAACTGGTGGCCAGCCGCCTGGGCTGCGACCGCTTTCGCGTGGCCGGTACGGCGGAGTTCAACGGTTTTAACCGCGACATCCGCGCCGACCGCATCGCCCCGCTGGTGGACTGGGTGCAGCGCTGCTTCCCTGGCGTTTCCACCCGCAACATCACGCCGTGGGCCGGACTGCGGCCGATGATGCCGAACCTGGTGCCGCGCGTGGGGCGCGGCAAGGCGCCGTGCGTGTTCTACAACACCGGCCACGGCCACCTGGGCTGGACCTTGTCCGCCGCCACGGCCGAGACCATTGCCGAGACTGTTCTCGCTTCGGTGGGCGGGCCGCGCTCTGTGGTCCACCGCACCACCCACCCCTTGAAAATGGCCTAGACTGGAAATACTTAGGGATCGTTCCCACAGGAGAAACACCATGAATGCAAAATCTGTCGCCACCCGCCTGATGCTGGCTGGGGCGCTGGCACTGTCGGCGCCCGTGTTTGCCGCATCGCCCACCGTGCACGAGGTCTACGTCGCGGCCGAGGCAGGCAAGTTTGCCGAAGCCCAGGCCATGATGGACCAAGTGCTCAAGGAGCATCCGAACAGCTCGCAGGCGCACTTTGTCGAAGCCGAACTGCTGGCCAAGCAGGGCAAGTTTGCCGCCGCCCAGCGGTCGCTCGCTACGGCCGAGCGGCTGGCGCCCGGCCTGCCCAAGGTGAATGCCACCTCGGTCGCCAACCTGAAAACGCTGATCGCCCAGGGCGAGAGCGGCGCGGCGGGCAATGCTGCCCCCAACTACAACCAGCAAGCGCCGGCCAACCGCGCCGGCCGTGACAGCGGCGGCTACGCCAACCGTGCCGAGGCGCCGCAAGCCTCTGCCGGCATCCCCTGGGGCAGCGTGCTGCTGATGGGTGGGGTGCTGGTGGCGTTCATCTTCGTGGCAACGCGCTTCATGCGCAATCGCCAGCAGCAGCAAGGTGGCGGCATGGGTGGTAACGGCGGCTTCAACCCCGGATACAATCCCGGCACCCCGCCTCCTCCGGGCTATCCACCCGGTGGCGGCTACCCGCAGCAGGGTTATCCGCAGCAGGGCTATCCCCAACAAGGCTACCCGCAGCAGGGTCCGGGCATGGGCTCGCGCATCATGGGCGGCCTGGCCACCGGTGCGGCAGTCGGCGCGGGCTTCATGGCGGCCGAGGCGATTGCCCGCAACATGAGCGGTAACCACGGCGCCACCGACAGCGCTGCCACCGACGGCGGCCGCAGCGACATTATTTACGAAGACCCCACCCGCAGCAGCATCGTCCAGAACGACGACATGGGCGGCACCGACTTCGGCGTCAGTGGCGGCTGGGACGATGCCGGGGGCGGCGCCGCCGGCGGCGATGACTGGAATTAGAGCGCTTGGCATCACCTTCGCCGCAGCACCTTGCTGCGAAGGCTGGCTCTGACTGAATTTACGGGGCGCGCCGCTTGGCCGCCCCTGCCTTCTCCATCGCTACATCCCAATACGGCGGATCGCCGAAGAACTCCTTCAAGTGACCGATCAACAGCTGCGCCTTGGCGTGACTGGAGCGTCCCGGCATGTGTACCGCGTGGATCGCCGATTCGGCCGGGTCGTGGCGCGCAGCCGGAGTGCGCGCCAGTGGCGCCATCGGGAACACCGGCACCAGGGTACCAGCGACAATGGCGTCACTTACCATCCAGTTGGCCAGGTGGACGATGCCGGCACCGGCCAGCGCCGCATGCAGCAGCGTGTCGGTATCGTCGCAGCGGAAGGCTGCTTTGACCGGCAAGGGCTGGTTCTGATTGACGCCTTCGAAGCGCCACCAGGCACGCGGCGACTTGCCCACCATGGTCAGGCACTGGTGCTGTACCAGCGACGCCGGCGAGGCCGGCCAGCCATGGCATTCCAGGTAGGCCGGGCTGGCGCTCACCACGCGGTGCTGGGGCGCCAGCCGGGTGGCCACCAGTTCGCCACTGGGGGCCACGCCGGCGCGGATCGCCACATCGACGCGCTGTTCGGCCAGGTCCACCACGCTGTCCCCCACCAGCAGCTCCACTTCCAGCGACGGATACCGGGCCAGGAAGCTGGCGATGGCCGGCGCCGCATGCAGGCGCGAAAAGCCGGCGGGGGCGGTGACCGTCAACACGCCGCGCGGCTCGCGGTCCAGGTCCTGCACCGCCGCCATGCCTTCGGCCAGTTCGGCCAGCATATTGCGCGCGCGCGGGAGGAAGCGTTCGCCAGCGTCGGTCAGCGCCACCTGGCGCGCGCCGCGTACTAGCAGGCGCGCGCCCAGTTGCGCCTCGAGCGCGTCGAGCTTGCGCGATACCGACGACACCGACATTTCCAGTTGCGTGGCTGCGCGCGAGAGGCTGCGGTGCTCCACCACGGCCAGCAGGCAATGCAAGGTATCGATCAAGATGGTCTCCAAGGTTTGCAGATAGTGCAAAGGTCATTTGCAGGTCTGGCTATTGTGCCATTCTTTCAGAGAATGCATACTTTGCAGCTGCAACGCACAATACAGACTCAGAAAAGTAAATTTGGAATACAACACTCGTTACAGCATGGAAGCTCCACGCCCCATATCCGTCCTCGTTGTCGATGACCACCCGCTGTTGCGGGCCGGTCTGGGCGAAGCCATTTCCAGCCAGGACGACATGCGCCTGGCAGGCGAAGCAAGCAACGGCCGCGAAGCCATCGACCGCTACCAGGAGCTGCGTCCCGATGTCACCATCATGGATATCGCCATGCCGGAGCTCGATGGCGTGACCGCGTTGCAGCGCATCCGGGGTGAACACAGCGACGCGCGCGTGATCATGCTCACCACCTACAAGGGCGATGCCCAGATCCTGCGCGCGGTGCAGGCCGGCGCGGCCGGTTTCCTGCTGAAAAGCACCCTGCGCCGCGAACTGCTCGACACCGTGCGCGGTGTGCACATCGGCCAGCGCCGGATTCCGCCCGAAATCGCCATGGAACTGGCGCAGCACATGGGCCAGGGGCCGCTGAGCCCGCGCGAGATGGAAGTGCTGAACCACGCCGCCAGCGGCAACTCCAACCGCCGCATCGCCGAGCACCTGTCGATCTCCGAAGAGACGGTCAAGGCGCACATGAAAAACGTGCTGTCCAAGCTGGCCGCCAACGACCGCACGCACGCGGTGACGATCGCGCTCAAACGTGGGATCATTACGATCTAGGGGAAACATCTCCCCCCCACTCGTCAGAAGGCGGCACCATGGCAGCAGTCCACCCGTTTTTCACCCAGCTCGGCTTACGCCATCCCCTGGTCGCCGCGCCCATGGCGGCCTTCTCCACCCCGGCGATGGCGGCAGCGGTGACCGACGCCGGCGCCCTCGGCTCGCTGGCCATCGGCGCGGCCACCGTGGCGCAGTCGCGCAAGCTGATCGAAGAAACGCAAGCGCTCACCGCCGGCCCGATCAACGTCAATGTTTTCTGCCACCCACCGGCCAGGCGCGACGCGCAGCGCGAAGCGGCATGGATCGCGTACCTGGCGCCGCTGTTCGCCCAGGCCGGCATCGAACCGCCCGCCGTGCTGGACGAGATTTACAAGACCTTCATCGAGGACGAAGAAGCGTTCCAGTTGCTGCTCGAACTGCGGCCGGCGGTGGTGAGTTTCCACTTCGGCCTGCCGCGCGCCGAGTGGCTGGCGGCGCTGCGCGCTGCGGGCATCCGCACCATGGCCACGGCCACCAGCCTCGACGAAGCGCGGCGCATCGGGCAAACCGGCATCGACGCCATCGTCGCCCAAGGCGTGGAAGCGGGCGGCCACCGGGGCGTGTTCGATACCGAAGCGCCCGATGAAAGGCTGAGCACCTCGGTGCTGGTGCGCCTGCTGGCAAAACACACGCAGTTGCCCGTGATCGCCGCCGGCGGCATCATGGACGGCGCCGGCATCCAGGCCGCGCTGGACCTGGGCGCTGCGGGCGCCCAGCTGGGCACCGCCTTCCTGCTCTGCCCGGAGTCGGCCGCCAACGCCGGCTACCGCGCCATGCTGCAAAGCGACCGCGCCGGTTCCACCCGGCTTACCGCTGCCATCTCGGGCCGCCTGGCCCGGGGCATGATGAACCAGCTGATCGTACACGGCGAAGCCGCCGGCGCACCACCGGCAGCCGACTACCCGGTCGCGTACGACGCGGGCAAGCAGTTGCATGGCGCAGCCAGCAAGGCCGGCAACCACGAATTCGCCGCGCACTGGGCCGGGCAAGGCGCGCCGCTGGTCCGGGAAATGCCGGCGGCAGAGCTGGTGCGGGTGTTGATGGCCGAAGTCGATGAGGTGGTGCGGTCACGCTGAAGACACCTCCACATGCGCGCTTCGACTTATGTTTTAACGTAAAATCATCTATGCATTTATACGAAAGCATAAGATGACCATTTTTCAACAACTTCAACAGCGCCGCAACGCCCAAGGAAAAACCTTGCAATATCTTGCGACTTTGACCGGCATGAGCGTGCCCCAGGTCAGCAACGTTTTAGGTGGAAAGGTCGATGCGCGGTTAGGCACCATCGAAGCGCTGGCGAATGCCATGGAGGCAAGCGTTGTCGTGATCCCCAAGCATCTGCTACCCGAGGTGGAACGTCTGTTGTCCGGTAAAGCCATCGGCCCGGACGATGTGCCCTCATCGGTGGACCGGTTCCTCGCGAGCACTCCATGAGTCATCCGTTGAGTCCACGTTACCTGGAAGTGCGGCTGCACGGCCAGCACGTGGGCTGGTTGTGCGAAGCAGGAAGGGTAACGCGCTTCATCGCTACCGAGCAATACCTGGCAGAGAACCGGCGCGCCACGCTGTCGCTGTCCCTGACGATCCCCGGTGCCGAGCAGATTACGCAGGCCATCATGAAGAATTATTTCGACCCGGCCGCGTACCGCGAGCGTGGCGAACTACCGCCTTTCTTCGCCGGACTGCTGCCTGAGGGATCGCTGCGTCGCCGCCTGGCCGCCACGCGCAAGAGCAACCGTGACATCGATGATTTCGGCATCCTGGCCGCCGCTGGTGAAGACCTGCCGGGCGCCGTGACCGTCGTGCCAGCCGACCTCGACAAGCTGACGGCTGTGGCGCGCGCAAATGGCGTCACCGGCGGCGCAGACAATCTCGAGATCGCGGTGCCCGAGCAGGCTGCCGAGGGCGCAGCATCGTTATCGGGCGTGCAGGACAAGCTGGCGCTATCGCGTGCGCGGGACGGAAAACGCTACTGCATGCCCGTTAAAGGCGAGTTGTCGGACCTGATCGCCAAACTGCCGGCAGCCGGCAACGACTCGCAAGTCATGAATGAATATGCGTGCATGCAGTTGGCTGGCTTGGCCGGGGTGAACGTCGCACAGTGCCGCCCCGCCTCCATGAGCACCATGGCGGATTACCCGGAGCTGGTTACCGCACTGGGTGCCGAAACGCGCTTCCTGGCGGTGGACCGGTTCGACCGCAGCGCTGGCGGCGCAATACACATGGAAGACGCGTGCCAGTTGCTGACGCTGATGCCCGGCCAAAAATATTCCGGCGCAAAACAGTTTGTCAAATTCCTGCAGGTACTGGACCGACTCGGTGCGAACGGCATCGACGATGTGCGTCAGTTTTTCATCCGGCAAGCCGTCAACACGCTGCTCGGCAACTCGGACGCCCACCTGAAAAACTTCAGCGTGCTCTACCGCGATGGCGTGCGCCCCGCGCTGTCCCCGGCTTACGACATCGTCTGTGTGGCGGCATTGCCGGGCTTCCAGGGCTTCGCCACCAGTGTCGCCATCGACAAATTGCAACGGCAAGAGACGCTCGACACTTATGCCACGGTCGCCAGGCAGGCGGGCATATCCGAGCGGATTGCGAAAGCGGCGGTGGCGCACACGGTCATGCTGGCCAGGGACCTTTGGCCAAGTGCGATGTTGAAGATGGACGTGCCGGATGCGGTGCGTGCCGCGATCGAGAACAGGCTCAGAACGCTGCCACTCGCTGGCGGGGCCGGGACCTGACCAATGCCTGCCTGCGGGATTCACGAAGGCGGTGAGCGAACGGTACGCGCCGGCAATATTTTCCGATACCGTGGGAGGCTGGCGCCACCATGGCCGCAGTCAAGCTTACAGGGAATTAATTGATGAAACACGCGCAGCAGATGTCTCGACCGCAAATAATCGGCCTGGCGATCGTCTTCCTCTGGTTTTTCATCGGCGGCATCGCGCACTTTGCTGCCACCGACCTGGAAGCGACCATCGTGCCGCCATATATTCCATGGCCGGTGGCGGCAGTGCTGGTGAGCGGCGTGTTCGAATTGCTCGGCGCGGCGGGCATCCTGGTGCCGTCGCTGCGCAGGGCCGCAGGCATCGGCCTTTTCCTGCTGACCCTGGCGGTGACGCCCGCCCACATCTATATGCTGCAACAGCCCGAGTTGTTCAACGTGCCGCTATGGGCGCTGTGGCTGCGCCTGCCGGTCCAGATGGCGTTGCTGGCGTTGATCGTATGGAGTACGTGGAAGCCACGCGGCAACGCGGCAGTGGAGGACGATTGAAAACTTACCATGGCAGCTGCCATTGCGGCGCGGTGCGGTTCGAGGCGGATATCGACCTTGGCGCAGGCACCATCAAGTGCAACTGCTCGATCTGTTCGAAAATGCGGTTCTGGCCGGCGATCGTGCAGCCGGCGGCGTTTCGACTGCTCTCGGGCGCGGCAGAGCTGAGCAACTACCAGTTTCTGACCAAAACCGATCAACACCTGTTCTGCAAGCACTGCGGCGTGCACGCCTTCGGCATCGGCCGCTCGCCGCGCTGGGGCGAGTTCTACGCGGTCAACCTGTCATGCCTCGATGATGTCACAGCCAAAGAACTTGCCAACGCGCCGATCACCTACCTGGACGGCAAGAACGACAACTGGGACACGCCACCGGCGCAGGTACGCCACCTTTGACCGACAGGCGTCGGTCGAAGATGGCCCTGCCCTATTCCGTCATCACCACATGATCACGCGTTGGTCCGGCGGCAGGTACATCGGATCGCCGGGCTTGATGTCGAACGCTTCGTAGAAGCCCGGCTGGTTCATGACCGTGCCCTTGGCGCGGAATTCGCCCGGCGAGTGCGGGTCGCTCTTGATCTGGGCGATCGCCGCTTCGGGACGCAGCTTGGCGCGCCATTTCTGGGCGAAGCCGATGTACAGGCGCTGCTCGCCGGTCAGGCCGTCGAGTACCGGCGACGGCTTGCCGCCCAGCGAACGCTGGTACGCCTTGTAGGTGAGCGACAGTCCGGAGTTGTCGCCGATGTTTTCACCCAGCGTCAGTTCGCCGTTGATGTGGTAGCCCGGCACCGGGCTGTAGGCGCCATACTGCTTGACCAGGCCGGCGGCGCGGGCCTTGAAGGCGGTGCGGTCTTCCACTGTCCACCAGTTGCGCAGGCGGCCGCGGGCGTCGTACTGGCTGCCGGAGTCGTCGAAGGCGTGGCTGATCTCGTGGCCGAAAGTGATGCCCAGCAGGCCGTAGTTCACGGCATCTTCCGCCTTCACATTGAAGAACGGCGGTTGCAGGATGGCGGCCGGAATCGTGATCGAATTGAGCGCCGGGCTGTAGCTGGCGTTGACGGTTTGCGGCGTCATCGACCATTCGTCGCGATCCACCGGCTTACCGAGTTTGTCGAGGTTGTACTGGCGGCTCCAGGCACGCGCGGCGCGCACGTTGGCGACCAGGTCCTTCGGCTGGGTTTTCATGGCGCTGTAGTCACGCCATTGGTCCGGATAGGCGATCTTCGGTTTCAGGGCGGCCAGCTTGAGCTGCGCTTCCTTCTTGGTCTCGGCGCTCATCCAGTCCAGGTGTTCGATACCGTCCTTGAACGATGCGACGAAATTGTCGAACATGGCCATCACGCGCGGACGGGTTTCCGGCGGCAGGTACATCGCCACGTATTTCTTGCCCACCGCATCACCGAGCGCGCCGTCGGTGAATTTGAGCGCCAGTTGCCACAGCGGTTCGCTTTGCGGCACGCCGCGCAGGGTCGTGCCCTCGAAAGCGAAGCGCTCCTTGACTGCCGCGCTGTCCAGGTACGACGCGTAGCTTTCGATGATGCGCCAGTTCAGGTAGCTCTTCCAGGCGTCGAGCGGCACGGCAGCCAGGGTCTCGGAATAGCCTTTCAGGAAGCTCGGTTGGCGCACCACGGCCGAAGTCTCCTTGCCTGCGTAGCCGGCGGCAGCAAAGTACGCGTTCCAGTCGAAGCCCGGCGCCAGCGCGGCGAACTGGTCGAAGTCCACGCGGTTGTACGATTTGACCGGATCGCGCATCTGCACGCGGGTCCATTGCACGGCGGCCAGGCGGGTCTCGATGTCGAGCACCTGGGCGGCATGGGCGGCGGCCTGCTTGTCGCCGCTCATGGTCAGCATGGTTTCGATATGCTTGAGGTACTTGTCGCGCACGCCCTTGAGCTTGGCGTCGTCGTCCTTCAGGTAGTAGTCGCGGTCGGGCAGGCCCAGGCCGGACTGGCTGATATTGATGGTGTAGCGCTCGGGATTTTGCGCATCGGGCGCCACGCCGGCCGAGAACGGCGTCTGGATGCCGCTGCGTTGCAGCGCTGCGAACAATGCCGGCAAGTCCTGCTTGTCCTTGATGGCAGCCACGCTGGCCAGCTCGGCCTTGAGCGGCTTGAAGCCGGCCGCGTTGCGCGCCTTTTCGTTCAGGTAGCTGGTGTACAGGTCGGCGATTTTATGGGTGTCGCTGCCGGCCTTGCCGGGATGCTTGACGGCATCGTCCATCAGCGCGCGCAACTGGCGCTGGGCGATTTCGCGCAGCTCGATGTAGGTGCCCCAGGTCGATTTATCGGCCGGGATCTCGGTATTGCGGGCCCACACGCCGTTGACGTAGCCATAGAAATCGACCTTGGGACTGACGGCAGGGTCGAGGGTTTTCAGGTCGATGCCGGAGACCGGCGCAGCCGTTTCGGCGTGCAACGAGGGGGAAGACAAGGCAAGCAAGGCGCAGCAGGCGGCGCTGATCAGCGTACGGTACACGAGATTCCTTCTAGGTATGATCGGAGGCACGCCAGTATCGGTAACACCGGCGGTGTGACAAAAGATTATACCTTTCGGGCAATATCTAAAACAGCGCCGATATGTATCAGTCCATATACAAACGCGTCGAAAACTAGGCGCCGGCCACGGCCGCCGTTATCGTGGCCACGTCGATTTTCTGCATCGTCATCATGGCCTGGAAGGCGCGCTGCGCAACTTCTCCCCCCTGCGCCATCGCCTCGGTGAGCACGCGCGGCGTGATTTGCCAGGACAGGCCCCAGCGGTCCTTGCACCAGCCGCAGGCGCTGGCCATGCCGCCGTTGTCGATGATGGCGTTCCAGTAGCGGTCGGTTTCGTCCTGGTCGTCGGTGGCGATCTGGAAGGAAAACGCTTCGCTGTGGTGGAAGGTATCGCCACCGTTGAGGCCGATGCAAGCCACGCCGCACACGGTAAATTCCACCGTGAGCACGTCGCCGGCCTTGCCGCTGGGGTAGTCGGCGGGGGCCAGGTGCACCGCACCGACTGCGCTGCCGGGAAATACGCTGGCATAGAAGTTGGCAGCCTGCAGGGCGTCGCGGTCGTACCACAGGCAAATGGTATTTTTAGCCATCATCACTCTCCTCGGGAAGGTTGGCGAGACTGAAGATACTACGCCCGCCGCGAAAAAAAAGCCGCGCGGCTCGAAAGCGGCGCGGCCTGAAGCACGTCACAAGAGACTCAATCCTTGGTGGCCACCGCCATGCACGCCAGCACCACGCACGGCACCAGCAAGCCGGCAAAGCCGAACCCGATGTAGGCATAAGCGCCCAGGATACAGCCGGCGGCAAACGCCACCACCGGCCACACCAGCACCTTGCAGCGGCCAATGGCCTGCGGATCGCCGCGCAGCGAGTCGGTCAGCTCGATCACCAGCTGGGTGACGTTACCGGTCATCACCGTGGTGGCCGCTGATTTACCAAGCAGCAGCTTGCCGTAGGCGTTTTGCGTGGCCATGGCGCCGGCGCAGATCATGCCGGTGAGCAGGCTCAACGGTTGATGGGCATTGGCCATCGGCGAGGCGATGTACGCGCAGACGATGGTGGCCAGCAGCAGGAACAGTTGCAGCAGATAGCTGTTGCGCAGCGCCGGGCTGTTGCTGCGCTCCCAGTGCAGGATCAGCATGCGCGAAATGGCCACGAACAGGATGAACACCGGGAACACCAGCAGTTTCGGAATCAGCTCGTGCGCCGGCTCCACCAGCGCACGGCCGATCAGCACAAAGTTGCCCGTGACGTGGGCCGTGAACAGGCCGAACAGCGCAATAAAGCCCAGCGTATCGACATACCCGCCCAAGAACGCCAGCGAGATGCCTTGCTTGATATTTCCTCGTTCCATACTATTCCTTGTTTACATCTTGTAGATCGAGCCACGCCACCAGCAGGAACGCGCCTGCCAGGCCGAGATGCTCGAAGAAGCCGTTGGCGGCTGAAAAACGTTCCGGGCCCGACATCTCCCAGAACCGGTTGGCCATCAGCGTGGCCATGACGGTAAACACCGCCAGGTAGCCTGCGCCCAGCCAGCGGTAAAACCCGGCCAGTATCATCAGCGAAGCACCGAGCTCGCCAATGATCACCAGCGCCGCCATCGGCGCCGCCGGCGCCACGCCGAAGTGCTGCATTTCGGCGATGGCCGAGTTGAAGTCGGTGAGCTTGTTGAAGCCGCCCTGCAGATACGCCGAGCACAGCAGCAACAGGCAGACCCAGCGCACCCACGGGGCGCGCAGGAAAGCCGGCACCATCACACCGCCCAGCAGGCGCAGCCCAGCGCGCCCCAGAAACTCTTGAGGTCGGTGGTAGGCAGCTTGCTGGCCCATGCCGACGCATGCTGGTGGCCGTGGACATTGCACTCGTTGGCGCAGCCGCACGACGCCGCCTGGGCGCGCAATTGCGCTTGCTGCTGCTTGCGTTTTTCCAGCTCTTGCAACGCCGCGCGGTTATTGCCGATCTGCTCGCCCCAGCCGGCGTAGCCGCCGAAACGGCGCACCGGCGACCAGTCGGGCATGGCCGGTGGCGGTGGCGTGTCGAGGGCGGCAAAGCGGCCGGCCGCATAGACGATCTTGCCGCCGACCACGGTCAGCTCGGACGTCATGTCGGTGATCTCGCTCTCGGCGCACGCATAAAAATCCTTGTCCGGCACGATCAGGTCGGCCAGCTGGCCCGCTTCGATGCGGCCCTTCTTGCCTTCTTCATTCGAGAACCAGGTGGTGTTCTCGGTCCACATGCGCAGCGCGGTTTCGCGGTCCAGGCAGTTGGCGCGCGGGTACAGCTGCATGCCGCTCACGGTTTTGCCGGTGATGAGCCACGACAGCGACACCCATGGGTTATACGACGCGACGCGGGTGGCGTCGGTACCGGCCGAGGTCTTGACGCCGGCTTCGAGGATTTTCTTGACCGGCGGCGTGGCTTCCGCTGCGCCGTGGCCGTAACGCTCGACAAAATACTCGCCCTGGTAGGCCATGCGGTGCTGCACGGCCACGCCGCCGCCCAGCGCGGCGATACGGTCGATCGAACGGTCGGAGATGGTCTCGGCGTGGTCGAAGAACCAGTTCAGACCCGTCAAGGGAATGTCCTGGTTCACGCGCTCGAACACATCCAGCGCACGGCTGATGGTTTCGTCGTACGTGGCGTGCATGCGCCATGGCCAGCGGTTCTGCGCCAGGATGCGCACCACGCCTTCCAGATCGTCTTCCATATTGTCCGGCATGTCGGGACGCGGTTCGCGGAAGTCCTCGAAGTCGGCCGCCGAGAAGGTCAGCATTTCGCCGGCGCCGTTATGGCGGAAGTAATCGTCGCCCTGCTGGTACGTCACGCTCTGGGTCCAGTTGAGGAAGTCTTCCTTTTCCTTTTGCGGCTTTTGCGTGAACAGGTTGTAGGCGAGGCGGATGGTCAGCTGCTTGGCATCCGACAGCTGCTGGATCACCTGGTAGTCGTCCGGGTAGTTCTGGAAACCGCCGCCGGCATCGAGCACGCCGGTGATGCCGAGGCGATTGAGTTCGCGCATGAAGTGGCGGGTGGAGTTGACCTGGTATTCGAGCGGCAGCTTGGGGCCCTTGGCCAGCGTGGAATACAGGATCGCCGCATTCGGCTTGGCCAGCAGCAGGCCGGTCGGGTTGCCCGAACCGTCGCGCAGGATCTGGCCGCCCGGTGGTTCCGGGGTGTCCCTGGTATAACCCACGGCGCGCAGCGCGGCGCCGTTGAGCAGCGCGCGGTCGTACAGGTGCAGGATGAATACCGGGGTGTCTGGCGCCACGGCATTAAGTTCCTCGATGGTGGGCAGGCGCTTTTCGATGAACTGGTGTTCGGTGAAACCGCCCACCACGCGCACCCATTGCGGCGCGGGAGTGATGTCCACTTGCGCCTTGAGCATGCCCATGGCGTCGGCCAGGCTGCGCACGCCGTCCCAGCGCAGTTCGAGATTGAAGTTCAAGCCGCCGCGGATGATGTGGCAGTGGTTGTCGATCAGGCCTGGCAGCACGCGCTTGCCATGCAGGTCGATTACCTGGGTGTCGGGACCGGCCAGCGCCATGATTTCGTTGGCGCGCCCCACGTGGGTAAAGCGGCCGTCCTTGATGGCCACCGCTTCGGCGTGCGGGTTGCTGCGGTCGAGCGTGGTAAACAGGCCGCGATGCAGGATCAGGTCAGGCACAGCGTTGGTAATGGGTTGGGACATCATGCGCTCCTTTTGGTGTCGTCGGATTTTTGGGCGGCCGGCAGTTCGCCGAAGCAGTGCGGCTTGACGTGGTCTTCCACCCACGAGACCTTGGTCGCTTCGGGCTTGAGCCAGGTGCGTACCAGCGGCGGAATCTGTTCGCCGATCAGGATGCCGGCCAGGCCGAGCAAGGCGATCACTGGCGGCGCCGGCGAACGTACATTCAACAGCGCGTAGATGACACCGACCAGCAGGCCGGTGGCGATCGATATGACATACATTCTCATGGCGGGCCACTCCTTAAAAGTCAAAACTGTACTATCCGAAGGCCAGCGCCACACCTGTCTTTGTACATGGACGCCGCTTCAGTTCAAGAGGCACAGTGTAGGGGCGCGGCCCGGCCTTGCCATCACTGGTATTGACCCTTTACTACTACCTCTTTCGGGTGATCGGCACCCCTCCCTCTTTCGTATCACCCTATCTAGGGAGGGCGATCCCCCCGGATCGGGTCGTGGCAATTTGCACAATGGCGGGTACGCTGTCGTCACGCTGGCGAACCTTCGTCAGCACGGCAACCAGGAGAAACGACATGCGACTCGATAGCAAAAGCTGGCCCCAGGCGGGCATGACAGGTAGCTCGGGCCAGAACGGATACAACGGCGCCACGCAACACGGAGAAAAAATCACGGTGCTGGTAGCCCACGCGGACGCCATCGTCAGCGCCGGCCTGGCCGCGCTGCTGGGCGCCAACGTCGATGTGGACGTGCGCGTGGCGCAAGATGGCGCCGGCCTGCATGGCGCCGACGTCGTCATCCTCGACCACAAGGCCGGCATGGAGCATATGCGCCACGCGGGCAGCGGCCACCACGGCGACACCCAGGCTCGGGTACTGATCGTCACCCAGCTCGACCGCGAATGGGAAGTACGCACGGCGATGATGGCCGGCGTGCACGGCTACCTGCTGCAAAACAGCCCGGCCGACCAGCTGCTCACCGCCGTGCGCACGCTGGGACGCGGCATGCGCTACCTGAGCGCGGACCTGAGCCGCTGCGTGGCCGACAGCTTCACCCGCATTGGTCTCACCAGCCGCGAGACCGACGTGCTGCAACTGCTGGCACAAGGCCAGTGCAACAAGTCGATCGCGCGCGAACTGGGCATCGGCGTGGGCACCGTCAAAACCCATGTCAAAGGCCTGTTCGACAAGCTGGGCGCCACCGCGCGCACGCATGCCGTGGTGCTGGCCACCAGGCGCGGCCTGGTGGGCGACTACTCGAACACTGCCGCTGCCGCCCGCGAAGCCAGCCAACATTGATACGATAGCAAGCGTTGTCGTTATGGGTACATCCCTGTAGAATCGCGCCCATGCAAGCCCTCGCCGCCAGCTCCAACACGCCGCACCGCAACTCGCGCTACCAGCGCCTGGTGATGCTGTTCGTGCTGCTGTTCCTGGCGCTGCAGCTGCTGGGTTCCAACGCCCACGCGCACGCGTACGCCGAAAACCACACCGATTGCGCCGCCTGCCAGGTGGCCGACATGCCGCTGGGCGACCTGCCGCCGCCGGCCACGGTGGCGCCGGTGGCAGCCCTGGTGGCGTTTGTGCCGCCCGCGCCAGCGCATCATGCACCGCACCTCCGTACCAGCTATCTCACCCCGCCTTCGCACGCGCCGCCCGGCGTTGCTGTTTTCTCCCTCTGATCGTTTCCAGTTTCAGCGCCCGCCGCTGAACCGACGCTAATTTGACGCTTAATTGACGCCTTGCGTGACGCTTTTGCACGTCCGTGCGCCGTCACGCCCAACATCCAAGGATAGAACATGCAACACGCCCCTCAA
Organism: Duganella zoogloeoides; assembly: GCF_034479515.1. NCBI lineage: Bacteria > Pseudomonadati > Pseudomonadota > Betaproteobacteria > Burkholderiales > Oxalobacteraceae > Duganella > Duganella zoogloeoides. Next base: position 1,974,391 of record NZ_CP140152.1, on the reverse strand, counting down.
CTGCGCGCCCTGCCACTGCTGCTGGCCGCCGCTTTCTACACCACCCATTCCCACGCCGAAGACGCGGCAGATGCAGGCGCCGACAAGCCGATGCAACAAGTGGAAGTGACCGCAGCGCACCTGAAAAGCGCACGCATCGACCTGTCGCCCAACGTGGGCACCACCATCTACACGATCGACCGCCACATGATCGACCAGCTGGGCCAGGGCGACAACACGCCATTCAACGAAGTGCTGCTGCGCCTGCCCGGCGTGAGCCAGGATTCCAAGGCATCCGGCTCGATCCACGTGCGCGACGACCACGCCAACGTGCAGTACCGCGTCAATGGCGTGCAGCTGCCGGAAAGCATCAGCGGCTTCGGCCAGTCGATCGACACGCGCTTCGTGCAGCAGACCGACTTCATTACCGGCGCGCTGCCGGCGCAATTCGGCCTGCGCACGGCCGGCATCGTCGATATCCAGACCAAGGAAGGCACGACCAAGCCGGGTGGGCGCATCGGCATGCTGGCCGGCACCAACAACCACTACGAACCGAGCGCCGAATTCTTCGGCACCCAGGGCGCCTTCAACTACTACCTGTCAGGCAGCTACCTGAAAAGCGACATGGGCATCGAAAACCCGCTGCCCACGCGCGACGCCCTGCACAACCAGACCAAACAGGCCAAGTCGTTCGGCGCACTGTCGTACTTCCTCGACGACCAGACCCGCCTGGGCCTGATGTTCGGCACCTATAACGGCCGTTTCCAGATCCCGAACAACCCGGACCAGGCGCCGGCGTTTTCGCTCACCGGCCAGAGCGACGCTGGCGCCGGCACCACCAACGCGCCGTCGTCGCAGCTGGACCAGAAGCAGCGCGAAGTGAACCGCTTCGTGGTGCTGTCGCTGCAAAAAAGCCTGGGCGACCTCAATTACCAGGTGTCGGCCTTCCACCAGTACTCGGAACTGCACTACACGCCGGACGCGCTGGGCGACCTGATTTACAACGGCGTCGGTTCCAACACGCTGCGCTCCAACTCGGCCAGCGGTGCGCAGTTCGATGCCAGCTACAAGCTCAATCCCGAGCACACGCTGCGCGCCGGCCTGTCGTATGCACGCCAGAACACCCGCAGCGACAATTCGGTGGCGGTGTTCGACACCAACAGCGACGGCACCCAGGCATCCACCGATCCACGCACCATCATCGACAACAGCCGCCAGACCGGCAAGCTCTCGAGCGTGTACCTGCAGGACGAATGGCATATCGCCGCGCCGCTCACGCTGAACTACGGCATCCGCTACGACAAGGTGCAGGCCTTCATCAACGAACAGCAATGGAGCCCGCGCGTCAATCTCGCCTGGCAGGTGGGCAAGGACACGGCGCTGCACGCCGGCTACTCGCGCTACTTCACGCCGCCGCCGCAGGAGCTGGCCGCGCAGGAAAGCATCAACAAGTACGCCGGCACCACCAACGCGCCGGAAGTAGGTGTGTCGGACAATGTGCGCGCCGAGCGCACCAATTACTTCGACGTGGGCGTGAGCCACAAGGTGAACGCCGAGCTGACCGTGACCGCCGACGCCTACTACAAGAAGATCCACAACATGCTCGACGAAGGCCAGTTCGGCCAGGCGCTGATCCTCTCGCCATTCAACTATGAGCGCGGTTTTGCCAAGGGCGTGGAACTGTCGGCGATCTACAGCCAGGCCCACTGGGGCGGCTTCCTCAACCTGACCACGCAGCAGGCCAAGGCGCAGAACATCGTCTCGGGCCAGTCGCTGTTCGGCGCGGACGAACTCGATTACATCAGCAACCACTACATCCACGTCGATCACGACCAGACCTACACGGTATCGGGCGGCGCCCATTACCACTGGGGCGATTCGCAGATCAGCAGCGACTTCCTGTACGGCAGCGGCCTGCGCACCACGCCGGACGGCGCAGCGCCCAACTCGGGCCACCTGCCGTCGTACACCACGGTCAACCTGGCGCTCACCCACCACTGGAAGCAGACCGGCGCTGGCGACATCGAGGGCCGCCTCGCGGTGATCAACCTGTTCGACAAATCCTACCTGCTGCGCGACGGTTCCGGCGTGGGCGTGGGGGCGCCGCAGTACGGCACGCGGCGTTCGCTGTACGCCGGGTTGTCGACGAGTTTTTAACCGGTTGGTGCCGTCCGATGGTACTTCGCGTACCGTCTGCGGCGACCGGGGCGCAGGTTTTTCTCCGCTCGATACGCGCCCTTATAATGGCGCGATCATCAAGGAGACTTCATGCGCCTCATACAATCGATCATCGTCCTCATCGCCTCCATCGCCCTCGCCGGCTGCGCCTCCTGGCATAACCCGCGGGGCGCCACCCAATCGGCCAGCCTGGTCGATTACCTGTACCCGGATGCCAAGCAGCCGCCGGCGATGGCGCCGACCGTCGTCAAACTGCGCCCGCCGGTAAGGGTGGGCATCGCCTTCGCTCCCGGTAAAACCGGCACCGACAACCTCTCCGAAGCGCAGCGCCTGCGCCTGCTGGAGCGCGTCAAGGCGTCGTTCTCGCAGCACGAGTACATCGGCAAGATCGAGGTCATCCCGTCGCAGTACATGCGCGCCAAGGGCGGCTTCGCCAACCTGGAACAAGTGGCCCGCATGTTCGATGTGGAAGTGGTGGCCCTGCTCTCCTATGACCAGGTGCAGTTCAACGACGCCAACGCGCTGTCGGTACTGTACTGGACCATCATCGGCGCGTACGTGATCAATGGCGAACAGTACGACGTGCAAACCATGGTCGATGCGGCCGTCTTCGACGTGCAAAGCCGCAAGCTGTTATTCCGCGCACCGGGCACCAGCCAGGTCAAGGGCAGCGCCCCGCTGGCCGGCTTCGGCGACAAGGCCCGCGCCGCGCGCGTGGACGGCTACGACAAGGCAGTGGACCAGCTGATCCCGCAGTTGCAGGCGCAGCTCGACGGTTTCCGCGAACGCGTCAAGAACGACGCGGGCTACCAGGTCGAGAACAAGGCCGGCTACAAGAGTGCCGGCGCGCTGGGCTGGGTCAGCCTCGCGCTGATCGCGCTGCTGGCCGGCATGGCGGTTGTGGTTCGCCGCCGCGCCTGACGTGGCAGATATGGCGGCATGGCTGGAGTTCGACCGCCACGCCATCCTGGCCGGCCAGGTTTGGCGCCTGTGGACCGGGCACCTGGTCCACTACTCGGCGCAGCACGCGGTGATCGACCTCGCCACCGCGCTGGTGGCGGCCCTGATTGCCACGCAGTCGTTCGGTGCGCGCCGGATATTGTGCGCGCTGGCGCTGGGTGCCCCCTTTATCTCCATCGGCCTGCTGCTCACCGCGCCCGATTGCGCGCACTATCGCGGCGCTTCCGGCCTGGCCGTGCTATTGGCCGTGATGGCCGGCGCCGGCCTGTGGCAGCAAGCGCGCGGTAGCCATGTTGCGATGGTCCGCGCTGTGCTTGTCCTGCTGGCGGTGGCATTGGCCATCAAGATCGCCGCCGAGGCGCACGGCTTCCCGCTGGGCGCCTCGGACCTGCCGCTGGACGTGATGGTGGCCTGGCAGGCGCACCTGCTGGGCGCCGTGGCCGGTATGGCGGCAGTCGCGCTGCTGCGCGCGTGTGGCCGTTGTGTTCGCAGGACGATGTAGGCATAATCGAGTCGATTTGTTTGTGAAAGTTGACCCGAAAGTTGCCCGCATGTCGTTCTATGCCGAATAAGCTGGTGTCCCGCCTGATCATTGCCACCGGCGTCGTGCTGGTGGTGGCCGCCGGTGGTGCGTTATCCCTGATCGGGCGTCCGCCCGAACTGCTGCGCGTAGGCGCCAGTTACGGCGCCAAGATCGTCTGCTCCAACGTGTTCATCGCCCACCGCGATCCGCAGGCCGTGCTGGCCGACGACGTGCAGGCGCCCGGCCATCCGCTGCTCAAGTATTTGCGGGTGCGGGTGGACCAGCAGAACAAAACTGTCCATGCCGACTTCCTCGGCATCGTCGGCAAAGGCCTCGCCGTGTACCGCCCCGGCACCGGCTGCGCCGCCGTGCCGGACGGCGACCTGGCCCAGGCCAACCAGTACCAATACACGCCGATGCGTATCTGGAGCGCCTCCCCCAACGTGCCCTGGCCTACCGGCTCGATGACCGACACCGTGCCGGCCGTGCAGGCAGCGGTCAACGACGACGCGCTGGCCGGCCCCGGCATGCGCGGCCTGGTGGTAATCCATCGCGGCCGGCTGGTGGCGCAGCGCTACGGCGCCGGCTTCGGCGTCTCCACTCCATTATTGGGCTGGTCGATGACCAAGACCGTGACGGCGGCGCTGGTGGGCATCGAGATCGGCAAGGGCAACCTGGCGCCGGAACGCAAGGGCTTCTGGCCCGAACCCGCCGATCCGCGCGCGCAGGTCACGCTGGCGCAATTGATGTCGATGACGTCCGGCCTGCAATTCAACGAAGCGTATGGCGACGTCTCGGATGTCACGCGCATGCTGTACCTGGAGCCGGACATGGCGGCCTACGCCGCCGCGCAACCGCTGGCGCACGCACCGGGCACGCACTGGAATTATTCGAGCGGCAGCACGGTGCTGTTGTCACGCATCTGGCAGCGCGCAGCGGCCGGACCGAATATGCCGGTCAAGCCGATGACCGGGGCGACCGCCATCGGCGTGCTGGCCCTGCCGCATGACCAGCTGTTCGCGCCGCTGGGCATGAGCAGCGCCCTGATCGAAGCCGACGCACGCGGCACCCTGGTCGGTTCGAGCTATATGTACGCGAGCACCCAGGACTGGGCGCGCTTCGGCCAATTCCTGCTGCAGGACGGCGTATGGCAAGGCAAGCGGATTTTGCCGGCGGGGTTCGTGGCATCGATGCAGGCGGTGGCGCCGGCGTCCGGCGGCCAGTACGGCCAGGGCCAGGTGTGGCGCCAGGGACCGTCGTCAGGACAAAACGCGGACGGCCCGTTCGGCCTGCCGGCAGACACCTACTGGATGCACGGCCACGACGGCCAGTCGATCGCCGTCGTGCCGTCGCGCCAGCTGGTGGTGGTGCGCCTGGGACTGACACCGCGCGCGTTGCAGTACCGGCCGCAGGCGTTGCTGGCGGCGGTGGTGAAGCAGGTGGATGCAATGCCGGCGCCTGTGATGAATCCGAAAGGGGCGCCGGACCTGGATCCGGACGATGATGAGGGCTGAGGGTGGCTTGCGATCGGCAGTCCCAGACTGTGCCGATGGTCGGACACCCGCCTGCACTTCATGCTGACAGGTATCGAGGCGTCAGGTGACGAGGATCGCTGCTACCATCGCTTGATGCTTGGTTCAACCTGAAATCCGGACCGTATCTTGGACTACGACTATTTTCAGTGGGACTGGTTCGGGATCAACATCGTGGTTCCCGTACTTGGCCCCCTACTTGTCCTGTGGCTCTTCAGCCTGCCCACGAAAGTCGCAGCCCTGACGAAGCACATCGTCATCAAGTCAATTGGTAAAGGGGAACTTTTTTGGGCTGTAATGGGTATGGCTGCGGCCACATGCTACGATCTGGATGCCCTCAAAGCCATAGAAACGAACGCGACCTCTGTAAAAATTGCTAACTGGGCGTATGCTGCTCACTTTTGCGTGATCATGTTTGCGGTACTCATGGTCGGTTTGAAAGCCAATGCCGAGCATTGCGTGGAGGATATGAGATGAGTAGCTTGATCAGAAAGTTGGAAACCGACCCCAACGTACGCGCGCGCGTGGTTCAATGCGTTTCTGCGGCAATGGCTATTGCAGGCGTCGTTGCAATTGTCTCAGTTGGTTTGCTTTCTCAAAGTGTTTGAAATTCAATTTTTAACTCAGCACAAAACCAGCCGATAGCGCCAAGCACCAGCGCGCACAGGATGGACCGGACGTATCTGCTATGGCTGGTGCGGCGGTTCAATTGCACTTGCCCCTTACGACGGCTGCCACCACCCACGGCAGCGAATAAATACCCACCACGGCAATCGGTCCGATCTGTGCTGGCTGGTGTTTCAGGGCGTCGCCATGTAGGCAATCGGGTACCTTGGCCTGATCGAATGCCGCGTTCAGGCGCACCTGCGTCACGCCTCCGCTCAACGCTGCCGCGCCCTGCCCCGGCGCCTGCAGCGGCTGCGGATCTTCCGCGATGGTGTCGCGCACGGCCTGCTGAATGATCGCATCGGTCAGGCCCGCCGGCTGCGGCGGCGCCTCCAGTTGCGGCATCGGCGGCTCGGTCGCGACCGGTGAATCAACAGGTGACTGCGCCCTGGCCATTACCGGTACGGCCAGGAGAGACCCTGCCATGAGCGGCCCTGCCAGGAAAGATCGGGCCAACAGCGCCAGCCTGCCCAGTCGCCTCACCTGCGCTCCTCCACTACCCCCGCCACCCGCACCGCATTGCGCCCACCCTCCTTGGCCGCATACAGCATCCGGTCCGCCTGCTCCAGCCACTCCGATGCAACGCCGCCGCGCGGCATCGGGGCCACGCCGATCGACGCGGTGATCGGCTGGCCGTCGAGCAGCGGTGCGGCGGCGACTGCGCTGCGCAGGGTCTCCGCCAGCTTGCCGGCTGCGCGCAGGCCGGCGCCGTTGGCGATGATGGCGAATTCTTCGCCGCCGTAGCGGAATATCTCGTCGGTCACGCGGGTGTGGTGGCGCAGCACGTCGCACAGGCGGCGCAGCACTTCGTCGCCGGCCGGATGGCCGTGCTGGTCGTTGACCTGCTTGAAGTGGTCGAGGTCGAGCAGCAGCAGGCAAGCCTCCGGTTGCGGACGGCGCTCGGCTGCGTAGCAGGCCAGCTTGCTGTCGAACGCGCGGCGGTTGCCCACGCCGGTGAGGAAGTCGCGCTCGGCCTCGATATGCAGTTCGCGGTTCTGCAGGCCGGTGCGGTGCGAGAAGATGTAGGCGAACAGGTTGACCAGCGAAATCGTCACCACCACCGTGAGCAGGTTGAGCATCTCCATCTGAGGCAGCAGAAAGGCCACCAGCACCAGCAGCGATACGCTGTTGATGCCCAGCGCCACCTTTGGCCGCAACATGAAAAACGCCGCGATCATGGTGGGATACACCCAGTAGACCAGCGCCAACCCGCGCAGGTAGATCGTGGCCAGCATGCCGGCCGAGTAAAACAGCGTCACGCCCAGGCTGGCCAGCTTGTAGCGGCCCGTGTGCCACACGTGCACGATCACCGACAGCATGGCCAGCACCAGCGCCAGGTCCACCGCTGCCGACAACCAGGCCCCCTGCCACAGCCGGTACAGGCCGAACGGCAGGATGCTGGGGATGCTCAGCGCGCACATGATGATCAGGATGACCTCTTCCTTGCTGCGCTTGCGACGGTCGGACAGCCAAGCGAACGGGCTGTCCCTGTTGTTTCTCGAATCTGGTATCGGCACTGCTGGTCTCTTCTATTTATTGTTACAACGCCGTGTTATCCCGGCGCGTGTTGAACTGTTCCAGCCGGCTCGGGGCCGCTCTTTTGCGGCGCCGCCTTGTGCTCCCCGGCCAGGAACATATACATCGCCGGCACCACGAACAGCGTAAACAAGGTGCCGATCGACAGCCCGGTAAAGATCACCAGTCCCATTGCATGGCGGCCGGCCGCGCCGGCGCCCGATGCAATCACCAGCGGCACCACGCCGAACACCATGGCCGCCGTGGTCATCAGGATGGGCCGTAAGCGTGTGGCGGCGGCTTCCTCGATGGCCTCGCGCTTGGTCTTGCCGGCCTCGCGCAGGTGGTTGGCCACCTCCACGATCAGGATGCCGTGCTTGGAGATCAGTCCCATCAGGGTCACCAGCCCCACCTGCGTATAGATGTTGATCGAGGCGAAGCCGAGGAAGATGAACATCATCGCGCCGAACAGCGCCATCGGCACCGAGAACAATATCACGATCGGATCGCGGAAGCTCTCGAACTGTGCGGCCAGCGCCAGGAACACGATCACCACCGCGAAGCCCATGGTCAGACCGAATCCGCCCGACTCGTTCATGAACTGGCGCGACGAGCCGGCGTAGTCGATGGTGTAGCCCGACGGCGCCACCTCGGCCACGGCATTGCGCAGGTATTCGAGGATCTCGCCCTGCGACGCGCCTGACACGCCCGAGATGGTGGCGGAATTGAGCTGCTGGAAGCGGGTGACCGATTCCGGCTGCACGCTGTACGAGATGCTGGCGACGGTACTGGCCGGTATCATCGCACCGGACGGCGTCTTGATGTGGAAGTTGAGCACATCGGATGGATTCAAGCGATCCACCTGGCGCACCTGCGGGATCACCTTGTACGAGCGCCCCGCGATCGAGAAGTAGTTGACGTAGCCGCCGCCCAGCGCGGCCGCCATGGCGTTGCCGAAGTCCTGTTGCGTTAAGCCCAGAGTGGCCAGCTTGTCGCGGTCCACATCGACCTTGGCCTGCGGCGAGTCGATTTTCAGATCGACGTCGGCAAAATAGAATTTACCTTCCTTGGTGGCCTTGTCGAGCACCGCCTGCGCCACCGTGTTGAGGTTCTCGAACGGCTCGGTGGTGGTGATCACGAACTGCACCGGCAGACCTGAGCTGCCCGGCAGCGCCGGGAACTGGAACGCCGCCACGCGGCCACCGGCCACGTTGCCCCAGCGCTGTTGCAGCTCCTGCTGGATCTCATGCGCCGAGCGCGAACGCTTGTCCCACGGCTTGAACAGCACCCCGCCGATGCCCGCATTGGTGGTCGGTACGCCCGTGATCTGGAACATCTGGTCATACTCGGGCAGCGATTTCGATATCTCGAAAATCTCTTTCGCATACGCCTGCATCTGGTCCGACGTGGCGGTAGGCGCGCCCACCACCTGCGCCAGCACGATGCCCTGGTCTTCCTCGGGCGCCAGTTCCGACTGCGACATGGCAAACATTACGCCCAGCAGCCCGGTGAGGATTACGCCCAGCACGATCAGCACCGCCCAGGTTTCGAGCAGCTGGTGCAGCACGCGTAGGTAGCCGTCGTGGACTTTTGCGAAGGTGCGGTCGATGAACTTGACGAACCTGCCCTCGTCCTGGTGCTCGTTGAAGAACCGCGCGCACATCATGGGCGAGAGCGTGAGCGCGACGATGCCGGACACCGCCACCGCACCGGCCAGCGTGAACGCGAATTCCGTAAACAGCGCGCCGGTCAACCCGCCCTGGAAGCCGATCGGCACGTACACGGCGATCAGCACCACCGTCATGGCCAGGATGGGACTACCGAGTTCGCGCGCGGCCTGGATGGCGGCGTCGTACGGTTTCATGCCTTCCTTCATGTGACGATCGACATTTTCCACCACGATGATGGCGTCATCGACCACCAGGCCGATGGCCAGCACGATGGCCAGCAGCGTGAGCAGGTTGATCGAATAGCCGAACATCAGCATCACGAAGAAGGTGCCGATCAGCGAGAGCGGCATGGCGATCACCGGCACGATCACTGCGCGCAAACTGCCCAGGAACAGGTAGATCACCACCGTGACGATGATCAGCGCTTCCACCAGCGTGTGCACCACCTCGACGATGGACGTGTTGATGAACTCCGTGGAGTCGTACACGATTTCGCCGGTGAGCCCCGCCGGCAGCTGCTCGCGGATTGAAGGGAACACCTTGCGCACGCGCTCGGCCACGTCGAGGATGTTGGCGTCAGGCGCTACCTTGATGCCGACGAATACCGATCGCACGCCGCTGAACGCCACGTTGAAGTCGTAGTTCTCGGACCCCAGCGTAACGTTGGCGATGTCTTCCAAACGCACGATGGCGCCGCCGCTCTGGCGCACGGCCAGCGCCTTGAATTCCTCCACCGTGTGCAGGTCGGTGCCGGCGGTAAGTGGCACCGTCACCATCTGCCCCTTGGAGGCGCCGAGGCCGGCCAGGTAGTTATTCGCCGCCAGCGCGGCGCTGACCTCGGCGGCGGTGACGCCGTGGGCGGCCATCTTGTCGGCGTCGAGCCAGGCGCGCAGCGCGAACTGGCGCGCGCCCAGTAATTCGGCGGTCTGCACGCCGTCGATCGAATCGAGCTTGGGTTTGACCACGCGCGCCAGGTAGTCGGTGACATTATTGGTGGGCAGCGTGTCGCTGTAAAAGCCCATGTACATGGCGTCGGTGGTTTGCCCCATCTGCACGCTCATCACCGGCTGCTGCGCCTGCGCCGGCAACTGGTTGCGTACCGAGTTTACCTGCGTGGTGATCTCGGTCAGCGCCCGGTTCGAGTCGTAGTTCAGCTGCAGCGTGGCGGTAATCGTGGATACGCCGCTGTTGGACGACGACGACAGGTAGTCGATCCCCTGCGCCTGGGCGATGGCCGCTTCCAGCGGCTGGGTGATGAAGCCGGCAACGGTGGCAGCGTCGGCCCCGTAGTACGTGGTGGAGATGGTGACCACCGCGTTTTGCGTCTTCGGATACTGGTTGACCGGAAGGCTGAACAACGAGCGCAGTCCCAGCACCACGATCAGCAGGCTGACCACGGTGGCCAGCACCGGCCGTTTGATGAAGATGTCGGTAAAGTTCATGGCGCGGGCGTCCTCACTGTTCCTGCGGCGTGGGGTTCGGACTGTTGGCCGGCTGCACGCGGTTGTTGATCACCGCCGGCGTGCCGTTCTTCAGTTTGAGCTGGCCGCTAGTGACCACGGTCTGGCCTTCCTTGACGCCGGTGAGCACGGCCACCTGGTCGCCGCGCGTGGGGCCGGTGGTGACGAACACCTGCTGCGCGATCAGTTGCGCATTGCCCTTGTCGTCTTTCGGTGCATCCTTGCCGGTGCCCTGCGCCAGCACGAACACGGTGGAGCCGTAAGGATTATAGGTAATTGCCGTCTGCGGCAAGGTCAGGTATTTTTTCAGCGCGCCCTGCTCCAGGCTCACGTTGGCGAACATGCCGGGCAGCAGCTGGCGTTTCTGGTTGGGCACCGTGGCCTGAACCTGCACGTTGCGCGTGGCCGCATCGACCTTGGGGCTGATGGCGGTTACTTTCGCAGCGAACGACACGCCCGGATAACCGTCGCTGGTGAGCTTGAGCTTCTGGCCCACCGACAGTTCGGCCACCTGCTTTTGCGGCACGTAGAAATCGACATACACGGTATCGATGGTTTGCAGCGTGACCAGCGTGTCGCCGGGGTTCAGGTACTGGCCCGGGTTGACGGCGGTGATGCCCAGCTTGCCGGCGAACGGCGCGCGGATGGTTTTCTTGTTGACCAGCGCCTGCTGCTGTGCAGCGAGCGCCTGCCGGCTTTTCAGTTCCGCCTCGCTGTTATCGACTTGCGCCTGGCTGATCGCCTGCGCCCCCAGTTGCAGCTTGTCGCGCTTGAGCGTGGTGGCGGCCAGGTCGGCCGCGGCCTGCAGTGAACGCAATTGCGCCTGGTCCGATTCGGCATTGAGTTCGAACAGCACCTGGCCGGCTTTGACCTCGTCGCCCGACTTGAAATTGACCTTGCGGACCAGGCCGGCGATTTCGGTGGTGACATCGACGCCGCGCACCGGCGCCAGCGTACCCACGGCGCTGATCTGCGGCTGCCATTCGGACGCCGCGACCTTGATCGCGGTGACCGTTTGCGCTCCCGGCTTGGGCGAGCTGGCGATCAGTTTTTGTATCTGCAGATATTTGCCGAACGCCAGCGCGGCGACCAGCAAGATCACGCATCCAACCATGATGAGCATACGCTTGGTCATGAAACTCTCTCCTGCGATAGAGGTGTAGATAGAGATGTATTAGGGATTCTGGCTGATGGACGGCATGGTGGAGACGGGTACAGCGGCCGGCACGCCGTCGGCGCGGTTCCACCAGCCGCCGCCCAGCGCCTGGAACAGCGCGGCGGTATCGGCGTAGCGCGCGGCCTGCGCCTGTACCAGGCCGATATGCGCCTGCTGGAACACGCGCTGGGCGTCGAGCAGCGACAGGTAGCTGATCGCGCCAAGCTTGTACTGTTCCTCGGACAGCGCCAGGGTTTCGGCCGCCAGCGCCTCGGACTCGGCTTGCGCGGTAAGCGCGGCGGCGTCCGATTCGAGCGCGCGCAGGCTGTCGGCCACGTTCTGGAACGCGGTAAGCAAGGTGGCGCGGTACTGGGCCGCCGCCACATCATAGGCTGCCTCGGATGCGCGCTTGCGGGCGCGCAGTGCGCCGCCGTTGAAGATCGGTGCGGTCAGGCCGGCAGTGAGGCTCCAGATGGCGTTGTCGCCCTCGAACAGCTTGCTGAAGGTGGGCGACGCCGAACCGTAACTGCCGCTCAGGGTAAATTGCGGATACAGGGCGGCGGTGGCCACGCCGATGTCGGCGCTGGCCTGGCGCAGCAGTTCCTCGCTGGCGCGGATGTCGGGCCGCTGGCGCACCAGCGCCGACGGCAGCGATACCGGCAATGCCTCGGGCAGCGTGAGCGAAGCGAGCGTAAATTCGGGCATGCCGGCCTCCCCCGGCAGCTTGCCCGCCAGCGTGGAGAGCAGATGGCGCGTTTGCGCCAGCGCCTTTTCCAGCGGCGGCACGGTGGCTGCCGTTTGCGCCACCAGGTTGCGCTGGCTGAGCACCTGGGCGCGCGCGATGGCGCCGAACTCGAACTGCTTCTCGATCACGTTCTGCTGGCGGGTGAGCGCCGCCAACACGTCGCGCGTGGCCTGCAACTGCGCGCGCAGCGAAGCTTCCTGGATGGCGGCCGTGACCACGTTGGCCGACAGCGCCAGGTAGGTCGCTTCCACCTGGTTGCGCTGGTAGTCCACCGCCGCCTGCGCGCCTTCCAGCGTGCGCCGGGTGGCGCCGAACACGTCGGGCGTGTACGACACGTTGACCGAGGCGTTGTACAGATCGAGCACGGCAGCCTGGGTACCGCCAGGCGTGGCGACCTGGGTTTTCTGACGCGACGCGCCCAGCGCGCCGTTGACGGCCGGGTACACCAGTTGCCCCGCCTGGGCATTGTAGTTTTCGCGCACCTGGCGCAGCGCCGCTTCGGCCGCCGCCATATTGGGGTTTTGCGCCAGTGCGCCGCGCAGCAGCTGGTCGAGCGCGGGCGACTGGAATACCGACCACCACTGTGCCGGGATGTCCATGCCGGTGACGAAGCGCTGGGCGGCGCCGCCGGTGCCGGGGCTGGACGCCGTCTGCGCGGGTAGTGGTTCGGGGGTGTAACTGGCGCCGTCCGCGACCGGCACGTCCGGGGTCTTGAAGTCTGGGCCGACAGCACAACCGCCCAGACCGGCCAACCCGGCGACCACCGCCAGCGCGCCAACATGACTTACCTGGCGTACCTGATGTACATAAGCGCGCAACGTCCGTTTATCCATAGACCGGCTCCCGTGGTGCAGGGAGCCGGAGTGTTTACGCTCCGCAGCCTGCTGTCTCGAAAAAAGGTAAACATCAGCTAACATAGTCGCATTTTTTGCGGCGGCGGTGTTCAATTGTCACGCGGGCCGACGAAAAAAAACGGGCTTCGCCCGGCAGGCAAAACCCGTCTCGCGCAGAGAAACTGACCTGGTCAGGCGGCGGCAGCGGCGGCGGATACCACGCCATAGGCGCGGTTGGCCTCCACCAGCGAGAATGCCGACGGGCCATCGGCCAGCGCGTCGAGGCGGCCGGCGCCGGCGGCGATGCGGTAGGTCAGCGGCTCCTGGTAGCGGCGCAATTCCTCTTCGCTCACCTTGCCGTCGTGGTCGGCGTCGGCTGACAGGCTGTCGCGGCCCGGCATCAGCAGCAGGCCGTTCTCGTCGATGCCCGGCAGCGGCGCCGGTGGCGGCAGGCTGTCTTCCACCAGCGGTTCGCTGCCGAACCTGGCGCGGTAAGCCTGGGTTTCCGGACGCTGGGAGAGGTTCTTGAGAGCGGCGTCGAAATCCTTGAGCGCCTGCTTGAGGCCGTCGTCATCGGATTCCGACACGGCTTGCAGCGCGGCGGCCTGGCCGCCATCGGCCTGGGTGTCAGTGGACGTATCGTTGCCGGTATCAACGGCACTGGCGGCATTAAACCCCGGCAGCGACAGATAGGCGGCGATCGAGGCGCCGGCGTCGTCATCCGCGCGCGCCTGCGCCGGTGCGATGTGCTGGGTACCCTGCGACTTTTCCGCGACCACCGCCGCCGACAAGGTGCCGCCACCAATACTGTTTACCGTAATCATTTTTCCGCTCCCGAAGAGAGATTCCTCACGACATCATTCTAGCAATTTTTTTTCCAAGAGGCACGTAATTTAGCGGCTTACCGGGCAGATTAGTGTGTTTTTCCCAACGGAAACGTTGACTGTATGCCTAGCTCTCATGTCACGAGGCAGTCACATGAATCACTTAATCTGTCGCCCGGCCCATGGTACGCTATGCGCCGTCGCCCATCATTGTTATTCCTTTCACTAGAAAACCGCCCACATGACGAAATCACTGTCCTTGCCCGCCCTCGTGATCGCCGCGTCCAGCTTTGCGCTGCACGCTTGCGCTTTCGCCGCTCCCGCCAACGCCCCTGCCAATTCAGCCGCCGCGCCGCAACCGAAGCTGGTCGTGGTGCTGGTGGTGGACGGCCTGCCGAACGAGCAGGTGCAGCGCTATCGCGACCAGTTCGGCAAGAATGGCAAGGGCGGCCTGGGGCGCATGCTGGCCGAAGGGGCCGCCTTCAGCAACGCCCACCAGGCGCACGGCGTGACAGTGACCGCCATCGGCCACTCGGCAGTGCTCACCGGCGCCTACCCTTACGTGCACGGCATCATCGGCAATAACTGGATCGACCCGACCACCAGGAAATCGGTGTACTGCACCGAGGACACCAACTACACCTACATCGGCGAACATACCGACCCGAGCGACGGTACGGCGCCGACCAGGCTGCGCGTCGATACGCTGGGCGACCAGCTGCGCTACGCCTCCGGCAATCGCAGCAAGGTAATCACCGTATCGGGCAAGGACCGGGGCGCGATCCTGCTGGCCGGTAAAACCGGCACTGCCTATATGTATATGGAACAAACCGGCAACTTCGCCAGCAGCACCTTCTATATGCCGGCGCACCCCGCCTGGGTCACGCAGTACCAGGCCGGCAAGCCGCAGGACCGCTACTACGGCAAGACCTGGAGCGCGCTGCTGCCCGACGCCGCCTACGCCGGCGACGCCCACGACGACCTCACCCCCGCCAAACCGGGCGGCCATAACCGCCTGCCATACACTTATTACAGCGAGAGCGGCCAGATCGACGCCGGCTACTACAACAGCCTGAAAACCGGCCCGTACCTGGACCAGCTGACACTGGACTTCGCGCGCGCGGCGGTGGAAGGCGAAAACCTGGGCCGCAACGACAGTGGTGTGCCGGACCTGCTGGGTGTGAGCCTGTCGGCGCACGATTACGTCAACCACGCCTACGGCCCGGAAAGCAAGCTGTCGCACGACCACTTGCAGCGCGTGGACCGCATGCTCGGCGAATTCTTCAACTACCTCGACAAGCGTATCGGCATGGACAACGTGCTGGTCGTGCTCACCGCCGACCATGGCTTTGCCAACACGGCGGAATTCTCGAACCAGCAGCGCAGCGAATCGAAGCGCATCAACGGCGACCAGTTGATGAAGGACCTGGGCCAGCACCTGTCCGAAAAATTCGGCGGCGCCAAGCTGCTGGCCGCCTGGTCGCTGCCCAACATCCACCTCGACTACGCAGCCGCCGACAAGGCCGGCCTGCGCCACGCCGACGTGGAAGACGCTGCCGCCCAATTCCTGCTGAACCAGCCGGGCGTGAGCGACACCTTCACCCGCACGCAGTTCGAGAGCGGCGCCGTCACCGGCACCCGCATCGCCACCCTGATGCGTCGCGCCTGGAACCGTGCAGCCTCGGGCGACCTGATGGTGATCACGCGTCCATACTGGTACTTCGCCAGCGGCGCCACCGGCACCACCCACGGTTCGCCGTACGCCTACGACACCAACGTGCCATTGATGATCATGGGTAAGCGCTGGATCAAGCCTGGCTACTATGGCCAGTACGCGGAAGTGGTGGACATTGCGCCGACGCTGGCCAACATCCTGCGGGTGCGCCCGCCAGCGGGTTCCGAAGGCCGCGTTCTGGTAGAGACCCTGAAGTAAAACAAGGCAGGCTCTGCATTAATATTGGTGATCGACTATAGTTGGCCTTTAAGGCAACCAATAGTCGATCATGACCTCCCCTTCCGCCACTACAACTCCAACCTGGCCGCTGCTGGCCCTGGCCGTCGGCGCCTTCGGTATCGGCACCACGGAATTCGCTCCGATGGGACTGCTGCCGGTGATCGCCGAAGGCGTCCACGTCTCCATCCCCAGCGCCGGCCTGTTGATCAGCGCCTATGCGCTGGGCGTGATGATTGGCGCACCGATCATGACACTGCTGCTCGCGCGCCTGCGCGCCAAGCATGCGCTGCTCACGCTGGTCTCGATTTTCATCCTCGGTAACCTGCTGTCGGCCATGGCGCCCGGCTACTGGCCCCTGCTCGCCTCGCGCCTGGTCACCAGCCTCAATCACGGCGCCTTCTTCGGCATCGGCTCGGTGGTTGCGGCCAACCTGGTGGCGCCGGAAAAACGGGCCAGCGCGGTGGCCACCATGTTCATGGGTCTGACCATCGCCAATATCGGGGGCGTGCCGGCCGCCACCTGGATCGGCCAGCAGATCGGCTGGCGCATGGCGTTTGCCGGCACCGCCGGCCTGGGTCTGCTGGCGATGGCCGCGCTGGTGCTGGCCCTGCCGCGCGGCGAAAAAGGCGCGATGCCGGACATCGGCAAGGAACTGCGGGTGCTGGCGCGCCCGGTGGTACTCATTGCCATGGCCACCACCGTCATGGGTTCGGCGGCGATGTTTACGCTCTATACCTACGTGGCCCCGGTGCTGACCACGATCACCGGCGCGTCGCAGCTGTTCATCACGCTGGCGCTGGTGTTGATCGGGGTTGGCTTCACCATCGGTAATGGCATCGGCGGCAAACTGGCCGACTGGTCGCTCGACGGCGCCACCATAATTTTCCTGGCGTCGCTGGCCGCGATCATGCTGGCGTTGCCGCTGCTGCTCGGCAGCCACTGGGGAGCATTGATCGGGTTGACGCTGTGGGGAGCGGCGGCGTTTGCACTGGTACCGCCGGTGCAGATTCGCGTAATGCACGCGGCTGCCGAGGCGCCGGGACTGGCGTCGTCGGTCAACGTGGGGGCGTTCAACCTGGGCAACGCGCTTGGCGCGGCCGTGGGCAGCGCGGTGATCTCACAAGGTTTCGGTTACGCAGCGATTCCGGTGGCTGGCGCCCTGCTGGCGGCAGCGGGACTGCTGCTGGTGTTCGCAGGCGCGGCCGGCAAGCGCCAGGCCGCACCTGCTGCCTGATCAGTTCAGGGTGTTGAGGTAGTGGTTCAGGTGCTCGAAGTTGAGCGGCTTGGAGAAGTGCTGGGTAAACCCGGCCGCCACTGCCTTCTTGGCCGAGTCGTTGTCGTTTGATCCGCTGAGCGCAATGATCGGCAGCGCTTCGGCGCCCGGCATGCGGCGGATGGCGCGCACCGCGCCAAAGCCGTCCATCCACGGCATGCCCAGGTCCATGATGATGGCGCGCGGCATCCCTTCGCGCACCCAGTCGCATGCCTCGTAGCCGTTGTGGGCCGACGCGGTTTCGTAACCGTGGTGCTGCAGCATGGCCGACAGGATTTCCACCATTTCGACATTGTCGTCTACGACCAGGACTTGTTTTGCGCTTGCCATGATGGACCTCGTTGTGATTGTTGATGGGTTGATCGTAGCAACGCGCCAGTGCCCTGTATGTTCGCCAGCGTACCCTTGAGCGACGCTGGAATGAGAGCCAGAGTATAGTTGTCGTTTTCCTCATCAATGAACATGACATGACCCATGCCTCTCGCCTGTTGTTCGCCGCCAGCGCCCTGGCGTTTGCTTCCCTGCCCGCCGCCTCGCAGGCGACGCCTGCCCAAGCGCCGCGCGCGATGACCGCCACCGGAGTCGTCGAAGGCGCGGTGCTGGCCACCGGCGTGGCCTCGTACAAGGGCATCCCGTACGCGGCGCCGCCGGTGGGCGACTTGCGCTGGAAGGCGCCGCAACCGGCGCAGGCATGGCGCGGCGTGCGCCCGGCCACGCAGTTCGGACCGCGTCCGATGCAGCTGCCGCTATTTGCCGACATGGTGTTCCGGTCCGACACCGGCAGCGAGGACTGCCTGTATCTGAACGTATGGACGCCGGCAAAACCCGCCAAGGTCAAGGGCGCCAAGCTGCCGGTGCTGGTGTACTTTTACGGCGGCGGTTTCGCGGCTGGCGACAGTTCGGAACCGCGCTATGACGGCGCGGCCATGGCGGCCAAAGGCATCGTCACCGTGACCGTCAATTATCGCCTCAACGTGTTCGGCTTCCTGGCGCATCCGGAACTGTCGGCCGAATCGCCGCACCAGGCCTCCGGTAACTACGGCCTGATGGATCAGGCAGCTGCACTGCAATGGGTAAACAGGAATATCGCCGCGTTCGGCGGCGACCCGGCGCGGGTGACCATCGCCGGCGAATCGGCCGGTTCGTTCTCGGTCAGCGCACAAATGATCTCGCCGCTGGCAAAGGGCCTGATCGCCGGCGCCATCGGCGAGAGCGGTTCGCTGCTTGGCCTGCATGCGCCGCAAACGCTGGCCGATGCCGAACGGGCCGGCGCCGCCTTCGCCGCCAAAATCGGCGCGGCCGACCTGGCTGCGCTGCGCGCCCTGCCGGCCCAGCAACTGCTCGACGCCATACCCGCTACCCGCACAGGCTTCTTCGTGATCGAAGATGGCTATGTGCTACCGCGTTCGCCAGAACTGATGTACGCAGCCGGCCAGCAAGCCCGGGTGCCCTTGCTGGCGGGCTGGAACTCGCACGAGGGGTCTTTTAAACAGGTGCTGGGCCAGGACGAATCCACCGTGGACAACTTCGACGCCGCGCTGCAAAAACTCTACGGCGACCAAGCCGATACGGCGCGCCTCGCCTACCTGGGCGCAGGCGCCTCGGCCGACGAGGTGGCCACGGCCGCCACCAACCTGGCCAGCGACCGCTTCATTTCGTACGGCACCTGGCGATGGCTCGACAGCCATGCACGCAACAGCGGCAAGCCGGTGTACCGCTACTACTACGCGCGCGCGCGGCCCGGCGACACGGGGGCGGCCCATTCGGCCGAAATCGAATACGCGCTTGGCAACCTCGATGGCAACAAGACCTATGCGTGGACACCCGAGGACCGCGCGCTGTCGAAGCAGATGCAAGGCTACTTCGCCAACTTCATCAAGACCGGCAACCCTAATGGCGCCGGTCTGCCGAAATGGCCGCGGGCGGTCCCCGGCGCCGGCTCGCCGGTAATGCTGCTCGATGTGGAACCGCGCGCCATCGCGGCGCCCGACGACGCCCGCTTCGAGTTCCAGGACGCGGTGTCTGGACGGCCGCGATAGTTAATTGTAATACACGCAGATGCGCTGCCCATCCACCTCGTGCACGCGGATTTCAAGCTGGTACAGGTCGCGCAGCACATCGGGCACGATCAGCTCCTGCGGCGTGCCGAAATACGCCAGCTGCCCGTCCTTCATGGCGACGATGCGGTCGGCGTAGCACGCCGCGAAGTTGATATCGTGGAGTACCAGGATCACGGTCTTGCCCAATTCGCGCGCGGCGCGCTGTAACAGCCGCATCATCTCCACTGCGTGGCGCATGTCGAGATTATTCAGCGGTTCGTCGAGCAGCACGTAGTCGGTATCCTGGCACAGCACCATGGCCACGAAGGCGCGCTGGCGCTGGCCGCCCGAGAGCTGGTCGAGGAAGCGCCCGGCCAGCTCCTCGAGGCCCAGGTAGCCGAGTGCCCGTTCGACGTGGGCCGCGTCTGCCACCGTGGGCCGGCCGCGCGTGTGGGGAAAGCGCCCGAACGCCACCAGGTCGCGCACCGTCAGCCGCATCGGCAGGTGGTTATCCTGGCGCAGGATCGCCAGCCGGCGCGCCAGTGCAGAACTGTCGCCCTGCACCACGTCGATGCCATCGACCAGCACCCGTCCCGCGCTCATCGGCAGCAGGCGGCTGATCATCGACAACAGCGTGGATTTGCCGGCGCCGTTCGGGCCGATGATGGCGGTCACGCCACCGGCGGGCAGTGTCAACGTCACATCGTCCACCACCACGGTGTCGTCGTAACGCTTGCTCAGTTGGGAAATCTCGATCATGGCTGCTTTCTACGGGTGATCAGGAACAGGAACAACAGGCCGCCGGAAAATTCGATGACCACGCTGACGGTGGCATTCAGTTCGAGCACGCGCTCGAGCAGCAACTGACCGCCCACCAGGCACACCACGCCCCACAGCACCGCCATCGGCAGCAGGTGCTTGTGCTTGTCGGAGCCGGCGGTCACGTACGCCAGGTTGCTGACCAACAGGCCGAAGAACGTCACCGGCCCTACCAGCGCGGTCGATACCGACACCATCACCGCGATCAGGGCCAGCGTGAGCATTACCGTGCGGCGGTAATCGATGCCGAGGTTGACCGCGATATCGCGCCCCAGCGCCAGCACGTCGTAGCGCTGGCGCAGCCGCCAGGCCAGCAATGACGCCAGCGCCACGGCTACCGTCGCCACCCATAGCAAGCTGGTCTGGATGCTGTTGAACGACGCGAACATGCGGTCTTGCAGCACCATGAATTCGTTGGGGTCGATCAGGCGCATCACAAAACTGGAGAGACTGCGAAACAGCAGGCCGAACACGATCCCGGCCAGCAGCATCAGGTGCAGGCTGTGGGCTGCGCCGGTAAACAGTGCCCGGAACAGCAGGCAGGCGAAGCCCGTCATCAGCACCACCTCCACCGCGAAGCGCACATTGGCGCCGCCGAGATCGGCCAGCGGAGCGACGCCCGGCAGATTGCCGCCCAGGGTAAAAATGATCACCGCCTGGATCAGCAGGTACAGCGTATCGAAGCCCATGATGGCCGGGGTGAGGATGCGGTTGTGCGTGATCGACTGGAACAGCACCGACGACACCGCGATCGCGTACGCCACCAGCACCATCGCCGCCAGCTTGGCGCCCCGGAACGGCAGCACGAACGACCAGTTGCCGCTGGCGCCGATCAGCAGGAAGGTGGCGGCCAGCGCCAGCGCGGCGCTGGCCAGGAGCAGCAGGCGAACCTGGGGAGTGACATCAAGCTTCACGGGAGCGGCCTCGCAACAACAAATACAGGAACAGGGTGCTGCCGACGACGCCGACCACGGTGCCGATCGGGATCTCGTACGGGAACACCACCAGCCGGCCGACGATGTCGCACGCCAGCACGAACAACCCGCCCAGCACCGCCACCCAGGGCACCGCGCGGCGCATATTGTCGCCAAACAGCAGGCTGACGACATTGGGCACGATCAGCCCCAGGAACGGAATGCTGCCGGCCGTGACCACCACCACGGCGGCAATCGCCGAGACGATCGCCAGGCCCCAGAAGGTCAGGCGCTTGTAGTTCAGCCCCAGGTTGGTGGTGAACTGCCGGCCCATGCCGGCCACGGTGAAGCGGTCGGCGGCGATCCACGCGGCCAGCGCCAGCGCGCCGCCGATCCACAACAGCTCGTAGCGCCCACGCAGCACACCGGAAAAATCGCCCACGGTCCATGCATGCAGGTTTTGCAGCATGTCGTGGCGGAAGGCGAAGAACGTGGTGGCCGCCTGCACCACGCCGCCCAGGATCAGGCCCACCAGCGGCACCAGGTACGGCGAGCGCAGGGGAATGCGGCGCAGCAGCGCCAGGAACAAGAAAGTGCCGGCCAGCGCGAAGGCGGCAGCCACCAGCATCCTGCCGAACACCGGTGTATCGGGCGCCAGCAGCATCACGGCCAGGATGCCCAGCGTGGCCGATTCGATGGTGCCGGCGGTCGATGGCTCGACGAAGCGGTTACGCACCAGCATCTGCATGATCAGCCCCGCCACCGCCAGCGACACCCCCGCCAGCAGCAGCGCCACCGTGCGCGGCAGGCGGCTGACCACCAGCAGCTGCCAGGCATTGGCGTCGCCGCCCAGCAGCGCGGCAAAACTGAAGTCGCCGGCGCCGATGCCCACGCTGAGCATCACCAGCGCGGCAGTGGCCAGCAGCGGCAACGCCAGCCACAGGAGCGACGGCACGCGCCGCATGCCGGCCGCGCCCTGCCCTCCTTCTGCACCCCTCGCAACCGTGCGCGTCATGACGCCGCACCGCCTCGCAGCGGCATTGCCAGGCCCACGGTCTTAGCGTCCCGCCTGAGCAACCTGGGCGGCTGCCAGCGCAGCCGACAACTGGTCGATGTTCTCCTGCAGCGCGCCGATGCTGGCGCTGCCCAGCGTGTACCAGTTCAACGCGTTCAGGTACACCACCTGTTTTTTCTTCCACGCGGTGGACTGGCGCACCAGTTCATTGTCGAGGAATTTCTGCGCCGACGCGCCTTCGCGGCCGATGGCGGCGTCGCGGTCGATCACGAACAGCCAGTCGGGATTGGTCTTCTGGATGAATTCGAACGAGATGGCCTGGCCGTGGTTGGCCGTATCGAGCTTGGCCACGGCCGGCTTGATGCCGAAGCTGTCGTGCAGCACGCCGAAGCGCGAGCCGGGACCGTAGGCGCTCATCTTGCCGCCCGTGGTGAGCACGATCAGGCCTGTGCCGGCGGTGGCCGCCCGGGTTTTCAGCGTGGCGATCGAGGCATCGAGCCTGGTTTGCAGTTCCTGGGCCCTGGCCTGTTTGCCGAACAGGTTGGCCAGCAGGCTGACGTTGGCGCGGGCGCTGTCCACCAGGTTGGCGCGATCGACGGTCAGGTCGATGGTCGGCGCGATCTTGGCCAGGTCGGCGTACTTGGCCTGCGAGCGGCCGCCGACGATGATCAGGTCCGGCTTGGCGGCGTGGATTTTTTCGAAGTCCGGCTCGAACAGCGTGCCCATTTTCGGCACCGCATTGAACCGCGCCAGGCGCCCGGCCAGCGGCTTGTTCGACGCGCTGGCAGTGGGCGCACCGGCCACGTTGACGTCGAGCGCAGCCAGGTTGTCGAGGGTGGTGATATCGAGCACGATCACCTTCTTCGGGTTGGCCGGCACCGCCGTCGTGCCGCCGGCGTGCTTGAGCTGCACCGTGCTTTGGGCGTAAGCCGGGGCCAGGGCCATGGCGGCGGCAAGGGCTAGGATGGAGCGGCGGCGGTGGAAGAGCGTGGTGATCGTCATATCGGTTCCTGAGTGAGTTTTCTGAATAACTCTCATTACGATATGCAGGAAGGCGCCGAAAAGTTTGTCAAAGTGTGGCAGACCTGCGCCAGGCCGGCTCAAAACAGTGCAGGCAGGTCCGGTTTTGCACCGCCTTGGTGACAGCTGTGACTATGCAAATACACTAATCGTATAAACCATATGTTGGTTTGTATATTATTGTATCTGCGGGAAATAATTCAGAAGGTTGCTATACACTACTTCCTTTTATTCGGGTAAAGAGCAGGAACACAAACTATGCGCACAACCTTCGGCTTCATGGCCTTATGCTTGACCGTATCCGCGTTTGCGGCGGAGCCTTTCGACGACAAATTCCGTCAACTGGACGAAGTTCTCCCTACCGCCAACACCTATCGCACGGCTTCCGGCGCCCCCGGTGCGGCTTACTGGCAGCAGCGCGCCGACTACACCATCCGCGCCACGCTGGACGAATCGAAGCGCTCTTTGACCGGCTCGGAGCAGATCCGCTACCACAATAATTCGCCCGACACCCTCACCTACCTGTGGGTGCAGCTGGACCAGAACATCTACAAAAAGGATTCCGACGCGCGCATGATGCTCACGCAGCCCTCGCGCGAAGCGTGGACCAAGCCACGCGGTGCCGAAGACGGCTTCAAGTTCGAAGGCTTGCGCGGCGTGCTGGCCGGTCGCGACTTCGATGGCGGCTTCAAGATCGGCGCGGTGACAGCCGGCGGCCAGCCGCTCAAGCACGTCATCAACCGCACCATGATGCGCATCGACCTGCCAACGCCGTTGAAGCCGGGCCAGACCTACAGCTTCAATATCGACTGGTCGTACAACATCAACGAGCAGCTGGTGCTGGGCGGCCGTTCCGGCTACGAGCATTTTGAAGCGGACAAGAACGACCTGTTCGAAATCGCCCAGTGGTTCCCGCGCATGGCGGCCTACTACGACGTGACGGGCTGGCAGCACAAGCAGTTCCTCGGCTCCGGCGAGTTCACGCTGGAATTCGGCGACTACGATGTGAAACTGACGGTGCCGGCCGACCACGTGGTGGCCTCCACCGGCGAACTGCAAAACCCTGGCGATGTCCTGAGCGCGGCGCAGCGCGACCGCCTGGCCAAGGCGAAAACCTCGGACAAGCCGGTGGTGATCGTCACCCAGGCCGAAGCCGAGCAGGCCGAAAAATCGGTCAGCACCGCGTCGAAGACCTGGCACTTCAAGGCCGCCAACGTGCGCGACTTCGCCTGGGCGTCGAGCCGCAAGTTCATCTGGGATGCGCAGGGCTACAAAAAGGGCGGCACCAACGTGCTGGCCATGTCCTACTATCCAAAGGAAGGCAATCCGCTGTGGGAGAAGTACAGCACCCAGTCGATCGTGCACACCATCGAGCAGTACAACAAGTACAGCTTCGACTACCCGTATCCGACCGCGATCTCGGTCAACGGCCCGGTGGGCGGCATGGAATATCCCATGATCTCGTTCAACGGCCCGCGTCCGACCAAGGACAAGAAGACCGGCGAAATTTCGTACTCGCAGCAGACCAAGTATGGCCTGATCGGCGTGATCATCCACGAGGTAGGCCACAACTACTACCCGATGATCATCAATTCCGACGAGCGCCAGTGGACCTGGATGGACGAAGGCCTCAACACCTTCGTGCAGTACCTGGCCGAGCAGGCGTGGGAAGACAACTACCCGTCGCGTCGCGGCGAAGCGCGCAACATCGTCGACTACATGCGCAGCCAGAACCAGGTGCCGATCATGACCAACTCGGAGTCGCTGCTGCAGTTCGGAAACAACGCCTACGCCAAGCCGGCCACCGCGCTCAACATCCTGCGCGAAACCATCCTGGGCCGCGAACTGTTCGACTACGCGTTCAAGGAATACGCGCAGCGCTGGAAGTTCAAGCGCCCTACCCCGGCCGACTTCTTCCGCACCATGGAAGATGCGTCGGGCACGGACCTCGACTGGTTCTGGCGCGGCTGGTTCTACACGACCGATGCGGTGGACATCAGCATCGATGGCATCAGCGAGTACGGCGTCAACACCAAGGACCCGGAAAAGGAAAAGGCATGGCGCCGCGCGCAGAAGGAAGCGCAACCGATCTCGATTTCGCAGCAGTTGAACAAGTCCCTGCCGAAGCGCACCGACGCGCACCCGGAGCTGAAGGACTTCTACAACGAGCATGACGAATTCACGGTCACCAACAAGGACCGCAACACGTACGCCGAAGCGGTGGACAAGCTCGAACCGTGGGAAAAGCAGCTGCTGGACCAGGGCAAGCACCTGTACCTGGTGGACTTCTCCAACGTGGGTGGCCTGGTCATGCCGCTGATCCTCGAGATTGAACTCAAGAGCGGCAAGAAATACGTGGAACGCGTTCCGGCCGAAGTATGGCGCTACTCGCCGAAGAAGATCACCAAGTTGATCGTCACCGACGAGCCGATGGTGGGCCTGACCCAGGACCCGTACTGGGAAACCGCCGACATCGACACCAGCAACAACGCCTGGCCGCGCAAGCCGACCCAGTCGCGCCTGGAGCTGTTCAAGACCGAGCGTGACAAGGTCAACCTGATGCGCGACTACAATACCCCGTTGAAGGCCAAGGACGACAAGTCCAAGGCCGAAGCAGGTAATTGATGGTTCTGCGCTTGCTACGCTGCGGCGCCGCCGCCGCGCTGGTGTTCTCCAGCGTGGCGGCAAGCGCCCATAACTACCACATGGGCATTGCCGACATCAGCTACAACGCACGCACCGGCAGCACTGAAATCGTCCACACCTACACCGCGCACGATGTCGCCACGCTGCTGACCAAACAGGCCGGCCGCGTGGTGGACCTGGGCCAGCCGGGCAGCGAAGCGCTGCTGCGCAAGTACACCGAAAAGCAGTTCACCGTATCGGGCCGCAAGGGCGAACGCCTGCCTCTGACCTGGATCGGCATGAAGGCCGATGCCGACAGCGTGGTGATCTTCCAGGAAATCGCCCGCACCCGCCTCGGCGCCGGCTCGCGCATCCATAACGCGGTGCTGACGGACCTGATTCCAGCACAGAAAAATACCGTCAATGTGCAGGTGGACGGGCCGGTGAAGACGTTGATCTTTGACCAGGGGAGTCTGGACCAGGTGGTGCCGTAGTCCGCAAAAAGACCACTGCCTTAAAGCACACGCACCTTCGGCCAGCGTTCCATATAGCGCTTGCTCCTGGTGCGGTTTAAAAACGTCTCCTCGCTCACCCGCGCCGGATTGCGCCGGACTCGCATCTCGAATAAATCACCGAGGCCCCAAGGCGCGATGATATGCAGTGCGTCATTTTCGTCGAGACCGATGCCCACCGACGTAGCAAACTCCGGCCACGTCGCCACCGCCTCCGCGAGACTGTGCAGCGGCGTGGCAGGATATCCGAAATACTTTTCAAACCACAGGTGGACGTGGGCTTGATTCGTCACCTCCCAGGGCAAATTCGGACAGGCATGAGCGATTATTTCCTGGTGCCGCGTCTCTTCTTCCGGTAACTCCTGCTCGTCGAAGTACGCAAGGTCGATATCGGCGAGGTCTGATGGCGTTGCGTAGCCATGTAGGTGGTCCCACACCAGGTTACGCACGGCACCCGCACCAATGCACCAGGAAGGCAGCCCCAGAGACCTGGCGGCACGAAGCGCGTGCATGAACCATGCAGACCCGCGTGCGATGGCCTTGAGTTTTTCAGAGTGTTCTTCTGCCGGCAATGTCAAACAAACCGCCATGCGAGTTAAAACGCTTCCCACTCATCGGCAGTCGCCGCCGGCGCCTTCAACTTCGGCTGCGCCCTGGACGCCACGCGTGGCGCAGCCTTGGCTGGTGCTGGTTTCGCTGCCGGCTTGGTGCCCTGCCCCGCCGCGATGGTAAATGCGGCCACCGTCTGCTCCAGCATGTCGGCCTGCTCGCGCAAGGTCTCGGCGGCGGCGGCGGTTTCTTCGACCAGTGCGGAGTTTTGCTGGGTGGTGCCGTCCATCTCCGTGATCGCGCGGTGGATCTGGGCGATGCCGTCGTTCTGCTCCTGGGTGGCGGCGCTGATCTCGGCGACGATGTCGGTTACCTGGCGAATGCTCGATACCACTTCGTGCATCGTGGTGCCGGCTTGTTCCACCAGCCTGGTGCCCGAACCTACTTTTTCCACCGAGTCGTCGATCAGCGTCTTGATTTCCTTGGCGGCGGCGGCCGAGCGTTGCGCCAGGTTGCGCACTTCGCTCGCCACCACGGCAAAGCCACGGCCCTGCTCACCGGCGCGCGCTGCTTCCACGGCGGCGTTCAGGGCCAGGATGTTGGTCTGGAAGGCGATGCCGTCGATGACCGAGATGATGTCCACGATCTTGCGCGACGATTCGTTGATCGAACCCATGGTCACCACCACCTGCTCCACCACTGCGCCGCCCTCGGAGGCAACCTGCGAGGCCGAGCGGGCCAGCTGGTTGGCCTGGCGCGCGTTGTCGGCGTTCTGGCCGACGGTGGACGTCAGTTGATGCATGCTGGCGGACGTCTCTTCCAGTGCCGCAGCCTGGCTGGCGGTACGCTGCGCCAGGTCGCCGGTGCCGGCGGCAATCTGGCTCGAGGCCGAACCTACCGCACCGGTGGACGCGCGCACGGTGTCGATCACGCGGCCGATCTGCGCCAGCAGCTGGTTGAAGGCCACCGCCGTCTGGCCGATTTCGTCCATGCGCGCAACCGGGATCTTGCGCGTGAGGTCCAGCGTCTCGCTCACGTGCACCAGCGTGCTGCGGATCGATTCCAGGCTGCCCTTGATCAGTTTATACAGTTGCCAGGCCAGCGCACCGGTCACCAGCAGCGCCAGCGCCACCACGCTCACCAGCAGGGTAAAGGCGAAGTCGTAGGCCTTCACGCTCTCTTCGCGGATGTCGGCAATCAGCTTGTTGTTGTAGGCGATGTGGTCGTCAAACCCCTTGGTCAGCGCGGCGGCGGTGAGCGCCAGCGGGGTGCCCGGCATCAGCGTGGCGCGCACCGCGTCCATGTCGCCGGCGTGGGCGCCCGCGATGAACGGCACCAGCGCCTGGCGGTAGGCGGCCATGTGCTGCTTGTCCTCTTCCAGCATCTTGCGGTCGGTGTCGTCGAAAATGCGATTTTTCTCGTAGCTGGCCAGCACCTCGTCGAACTTGGCGTGAGCGTCGTTGTAGGCCTTGTCGAGCGCCGTCTTGTCCTCCAGGTTGGAGAACACCGACAGGCGGTAGCCGGCCAGGCGCGTGGCGGCGGCATAGCTCTTGGCGGAGTTCAGTCCTTCAATGCTCGGGATCAGGCGGGTTTGCACCATGTCCAGGCGGTGGTGGGCATTGGAGAGCTGGGACAGCCCAGTGACGCCAACGAAAATCAGGGCCAGCAAGGCCACTGACAAGGTCAAGATCAAGCGTTTAGTGATACTCATAGACTTTTCCATGGAGGTGAGGGGCTGGCGACCATCTTGACGCGGCCTCCTGCCACTATACCTGCACCATTTCCAATGGGCAATTATACTAACGGATTAACTATAAAGTTATTGCTTAAACCACGTGGAAGCCATGGGTACCGTCGCGTCCCAGCTGCGCCACCAGGCCGAACTCCCAGTCCAGGTACGCCTGCATGGCTTCCGCGCGGTTGTCCGTACCTTCGTACGGCCGGCGATAGCGGTCGATCAGCGGCGATGCCAGGCGCTGCTCGCCCGACTCCACCGGCAGCCCTGCGTCGGCCCACGCAGTGGTGCCGCCCGCCAGCACCACGACCGGCAAGTCGGTGAGCGCCTGCACGTCGGCCGCCGCGTAGCGCGCCAGCAGGCTGCTGCCGCAGGTCAGTACGTAGCGCTTCGCGCCGGTCGGCAGCCGCGCCAGCGCCGCCTGCAAGTCCGAACGCAGCGCGAACCAGGCGCCGGGAATGTGGCGCTTGACGTGATTGACGCCCGAGGTAAAGTCCAGCACCACGGTGCCGTCGGCATCGTCATCGAGCCAGCGGGCCAGCGTGGCCGGATCGATTTCCTCCACCGGCGCATGAGGCGGCAAGTCGGCGCTCCACGGCGTGGTCACGTTGAAATGCTGCGCCTGAGCGCCGTCGAGCACATACACCTCATGGTTCATCTGGCGCAGCCAGTGCGCGGTGAGGTTGGCGCGCACGCCGTCGGTGTCCGCCAGCACGAAGCGCGCGCCGCGCACCGGTGCGAACTGCTCGGTTTCCTGCACCAGCTGGCCGCCGGGCGCGGAGCGGAAGCCCGGCAGGCGGCCATCGGCAAATTCCGCCGGGCTGCGCACGTCCAGCAGGTACGTGGTGCGGCCGGCTTCCGCGATCAGCTGCGCCAATCCCTCATGCGCCACGCGCAGCACGCCGGCGCGGTCGGCCAGCGCGCGAGCATCCAGCGCCGCCTGCCGCTGATTGGCTTGCGTGGCTGGCGGATAGGTGCGCGACTGGCCGTGCGCCAGCTTCTGTCCTGCCAGGGTCCAGCCGATGGTGCCGTTGCGCAGCGCCGAGACGGGATTGGGCACGCCGGCGTTGATCAGCGACTGGGTACCGATGATGCTGCGCGTGCGACCGGCGCAGTTGACGATGATGCGGGTGGCCGGGTCGGGCGCCAGTTCGCGCGCGCGTAGCGCCAGCTCGGCGCCCGGCACGCTATAACTGCCCGGGATGCTCATGGTCTGGTATTCGTCGTAGCGGCGGGCGTCGAGGATGACGATGTTGTCGCCGCCGTCGATCAGCGCCTGCACTTCCGGCGCCGACAGCGATGGCGTGTGGCGCTGTTCCTCCACCAGTTCGCCGAACGATTTGCTGGGCACATTCACATCGCGGAACAACTCGCCGCCGGCATCGCGCCAGCCATCGACGCCGCCCGCCAGCACGGCCACATCGAGGTAGCCCAGCTGGCGCAGGCGCGCGGCGGCCGGTTCGGCCAGGCCTTCACCGCCATCGAGCGTGACAATGCACACGTCGCGGCGCGGCAGCTTGGTGTAGGCATCGAGCTCGATGCGGCCGAACGGCAAATTGGCGGCGAACAGCGGGTGGGCCTGGGCGTGCGGGTCTTCCTCGCGCACGTCGAGCAGCGCGATTTCGCGGCCGGCCAGCAGGTCGGCGCGCACGTCTTGATAGGTCGCGGTAAGATTTTTGGTCATGGTTGGTTGGCGTAGCCGGAACGAAAAGGTTTCACAGCGCCCTCAGGCGAGAAGACGCTGCGGTCCACCGCGCCGATGTCGGCGCCATAGACATGGATGCCGATCGACACGCGGTCGGCGTAGGCATTGAAGACCTGGTGGATGTCGCCCAGCGATGGCGAGACGGCGGTGACAGCGCCGGTCTCGAGCCGCTGCGGCGCTCCCAGTTTGACCAGCGCGCCGTCGGCCGTGCGCTCGAAGTCCTGCGAGATCTCGGCGCCGCGCAGCAGCCCGATCAGGCCCCACACGGTATGGTCATGGATGGGCGTGGACTGGCCCGGGCCCCACACGAAACTGACCACGGAAAAGCGCGCCTGCGGATCGCGGTACAGCAGGTACTGGCGGTAGTATTGGGCGTCGGGCTGGGCCAGGTCGTCGGGCAGCCAGTCGTCGTGGGCCACCAGGTCACGCAGCAACGCCGCGCCCTCGCGCACCACGCGAGGTTCGTCGGCGCCCTCTTCCAGCACGCGGCCCAGGGCCTCGATGAAGCGGCGCAGCCGGGGCGACGCCGGTTGTCCGGTGGCGATGGTGTCTGCCATGGTTACTCCCTGATTACGCGGCCTGGCGGCGCGCGGCGGTGTTGCGGTTTTCCGGCACGTCCAGGCCCAGATTACCACGCAAGGTGGTGGCCTCGTACTCGCGCCGGAACAGGCCGCGCTCCTGCAGAACCGGCACCACGTGGGTGATGAAAGCATCGAGCTGGTACGGCAGCGCCTCGAACAGGATGAAACCGTCGGCGGCGTCGTTCAGGAACCAGCGCTGGATCGCATCGGCCACCTGCACGCCGGTACCGACGAATTCCTTGCGCGGGCTGGCGTAACGCAGCGCAGCCTGGCGCAGCGTGAGATTTTCCTCGCGGGCGGTACGGATGATGCGCTCCGACGAGCTGCGGTTGCTGTCGGCGCCATATTGGGCGATGTCCGGGAACGGGCCATCGAGCGGATACTGGGTCAGGTCATGCTCGTTGAAGGACCGGGCCAGCGCCACCAGCGCGTCTTCGATGCGGATCAGCCCTTCGGCCTGGCGGTGCAGCGCCTGCGCTTCTTCTTCAGTCGCGCCCACGATGGCGCGCAGCGCCGGCAGCACGCTGGCCTGGTGCGGCGCGCGGCCGAAGGCGGCGGCGCGCTTCTTGATGTCGGCGTAGTACGCCTGCGACGATTCGATGGTGGAGCCTTCGGTGAAAAAGGCGTCGGCATACCGCGCCGAAAAATTGCGGCCGTCTTCCGATGCGCCGGCCTGGAAAATCACCGGCTGCCCCTGCGGCGAGCGGGCGATATTGAGCGGTCCGCGCACCGAGAAGAACTCGCCCTGGTGGTTGAGAGTATGCAGCTTGGCCGGATCGATGAACTGGCCGGTTTCCTTGTTGTGCACCAGCGCGTCGTCCTCCCACGAATCCCACAGTCCCTGCACGGTGGTCAGGTGTTCGGCGGCGATGCGGTAGCGCACTTCATGCGGCGGGTGCGCCGGTTTGCCGTAATTCTCGGCGCTGCCCGACAACCACGAGGTGACCACGTTCCATCCCGCGCGGCCACGGCTGATGTGGTCGAGCGAGGCGAACTGGCGCGCCACCGTGTACGGCTCGCTGTAGCTGACAGTGAGCGTGCCCACCAGGCCGATGTTTTTCGTGTGGGTGGCGACCGCCGAGAGGATGGTGAGCGGCTCGAAGCGGTTCAGGTAATGCGGGCTCGATTTTTCGGTGATGTGCACGCTGTCGGCCACGAACAGAAAGTCGAACTTGCCCTGCTCCGCCAGCTTGGCCTGGCGCAGGTAGAAGTCGATATTGGTGCTGGCCGTGGGATCGGCATCGGGATGGCGCCAATCGCCCCAGCCGGGGCCTACGCCGTGGAGGATGAAGCCGAGTTTGAGTTGGCGCGGTGCTTGATGTGTGCTCATGATGACTCCTTGTATCAATTCTTTGTATGGTTTCAGACCGGGCGGAACACGCTGGCATCGACCAGCGCACTTGCATCCACCCGTTTCGGGAACAGCTTCGCTGCATAAAACGTATCGGCCACGTCCTGCAACTGGCGCACGATCTCCTGGTCGACGGCGCGCAGTTGCGGGCGGTCGCGGCCTACCACCAGCTTCACCACGTCCGGCGGCAGTCCGGTCAGCTGCTGGAAGACTGCGGCATACTCCTTCGGATGCGCGTTGGCCCAGGTGTTCGACAGCGCCAGACGCCGCAGCACGTCCGCCAGCGCCGCGCGCTTGCCCGGGTCGGCCAGCGCGGCGTCCGACGCGGCAATCACGCCGATGCCGGAGTTGATGCCCACGCCGTCGCGCAGGATGCGCGCACCCTGGATTTCGGCATTGGCCTGGTACGTGCCGAACGTGGCCCAAGCCTCGATCTTCCCGCTCGAAAAGGCCACGGCGGCATCGCTGGGCAGCATGAAGCCGGTCACCACGTCGTCCGGCTTCAACCCTGCCTCGCGCAGCGCGCCAAACAGCAGGTAGTGCGACACGCTGCCGCGCGCGGACGAGACGATCACGTTGCGGCCCTTGAGGTCCGCCACCGTCTTGATCGGTGAACCGGGCGGCACCAGGATCGCCACGCCGGTCGGCGACGACACGCTGGCCGCCACCACTTTGACGCGCGCGCCGCCGGCAGCAGCAGCCAGCGCCGGCGTGTCGGCCGCCATCGCGGTATCGACGTCGCCCGACACCACCGCCTCGAACAACGGCGCGGCGCCCTGGAAGCTGGCCCACTTGATCTGGTACGGCAGGTTGTCGAGCACCCCGGCTGCTTCGGCCTTGGTGCGCAGCAGCTTGACCTGGTCGCCCAGCACCAGCGTCACCTTTGATAGATCGGGCGCAGCGCCGGCAGCAGCGGTGGCGCCAGTTGCGCCACCCTGCTTGCCGCAGGCGCCCAGCAATGCCGCCGCCGGCAGCATGGTCAGCAGGCGGCGCACGCGGTCGGGATCAAAAGTCATATGCGACCTTGCCATAGTAGTAGGCGCCGCTCGGCGCGAATGGCGACGGGCCGTAGGTAAAGCCGCTGCTGCCCGAGTTGGCGTCGCCGGGGCCGTTGCGGTCAGGCTTGGTGTCGAACACGTTGGCTGCGCCCAGCACCAGCTTGATGCTCTTGCTGACAGCATAGCTGACGTCGAAATCGGTGAGCCACTTGGCGCCAAAATGGTAATCCTGGGCACGGTTGGCGGTAGTTTGCCAGGTGTAGGAATCGAAGCGCGTGGTTTGCGCATTGACTTCCCAGTCGCCCGCGAACCAGCGCGCCGACAGGATGATCTTGGTGCGCGGCGTGGCGCTCAGGTCGCCGATGCCGCCGCCGGCCGAGTAGCCGAACCACACCGAGCTGCCGCCGGTATTGGCGCCCAGCGCGCTGATCTCCGAAGGCGTGGCGTTGATGCGCTGGACCTTGGTGCGGTTCCAGTTCACTGCCGCGCCCCAGCGCACCAGGCCATAGCTGCCGTAGTCGCTGGTCAGATCGGTCACCAGGTCGGCGCCACGGGTGCGGGTGTCGATGGCGTTGGCAAAGTACTGCACCCACTCAGTGCCGGTCAGTCCTGCCGCGCGCAGCGTTGGTGCGAAGGCGGGGCCGAACATGTAACCGGTGCGCACGATGCGGTCTTTTACCTTCACCTGGTAGCCGTCGAGCGTGATGTTGATATTGTCGGCCGGTTTGAGCACCAGCCCCAAGCCGAAGTTCACCGACTTTTCCGGATCGAGGTCGCGCGCGCCGAAGCGGCGGGCCAGGTCGGAGTCGTTGCGCAGCAGCTTGGACAGGCTTGGCGCCACCTCGCCCGTTACCGGGTTGATGTTGGTGCGGTTGTCGGTTTGCGAGTAGCCGATCTGCGTGAGCGACGGCGCACGGAAGCCGGAACCGGCGGTGCCGCGTATCGCCACCACCGGCGAAAAATCGTAGCGTGTATTGAGCTTGCCGCTGGCGGTATTGCCGGCGCTGTCGTTGTAGTGCTCCGCCCGCACGGCCGCGCCCACGAACCACTGCTCCACCGGGTAGAAGCCGATGTCGTTGTAGATCGCCAGCACCGTGCGTTTTACGCGCGTAGCGTCATCGGGTGACAGGGCCACGCCAGCCTGCGCGCCCACCGCTGCCGGCCGGCCCACGTTCGGATTGCCTTCCTGGTCGCCGGGCTGGAAGATGTAGCCGCCGTTGATGTAACCGAGGCGATCGCCGGCATAGGTGGAGAAGCGCTCGAAACGCTGCTCCAGGCCCCACGACCATTGCAGCGGCTTTTTCAGGCCCACGTCGAAGGCGCGCGTAAAGTCTTCGTTGGTGGTCCACTGCTCGAACTGGTACGTGGCCAGGTTGTCGAAGCTGGTCGGAGACGTCGGCCCCAGCGACGGGTTCAGAGTAAGGTTGCTGTACTGGCGGGCGCGGTTCTTGCCGTAGCCGGTGCTGAGGTCCCAGTTCCAGCCGGCCGTGCGGCCACGTGCGCCGGCATTCAACTGGAAGTCGAAGGCGCTCATGTTATTGATGGCGAAGTAGCCGTCCGGGTATACCTGGGCCAAGGTCGCCAGGCCGTTCGGGCGGCGGAAGTTATTGCCGGCCACCGTGTTGCGGGTGCCGGCCGTGCCGAACGCGTACAGCGTGGTGTCCTTGTCGAGCGGCTTTTCCAGGTTGAAGCCGACGTCGTAGGCTTCGATGCCGGGATCGCCGTTGTGGGCACCGTCGCGGTTCCAGGTAGCGTTCTTGGGGTTCGAGGCTGGCGAATACGCCACCAGGTTCGTCGATGGGAAGTTTTTCCACGACTGGCCGCGCTTGCGCGCCGCCACGCCGATGTTCACAAACCCATCCTCGCCCAGGCGGAAACCGGCATTGCCTTCGATCTTGGCGTTGCCCGGATTGCCGTCCACTTCTTTTAGCTCACCGTAGCTCACTCCCAGCTGGCCGCCATGATTGCCGGTCTTGAGGATCACGTTGACCACGCCGGCCACCGCATCCGAGCCATACTGGGCGGCAGCGCTGTCCTTGAGCACTTCGATATGGTCGATAATCGACAGTGGAATGGTATCGAGATCGATGGCGTTGACGCCGCTGGTGTCGCCGCCGCCGTTGGTCAGCAGCGCCGAGTTGTGGCGGCGCTTGCCGTTGACCAGCACCAGCGTATATGCCGGTCCCAGGCCGCGATTGCTCACCGGCCGTACCACCGAGTTGACGCCAGCCTGGTTGGTGCCGAAGTTAAACGACGGCAGCAGGCGCGCCAGCGCCTCGCCCAGTTCGGCGCGGCCGGTATGGATCAATTGCTCGCCGCTGATCACGTCGATCGGCGCCGGGCTGTCGGCCACGGTGCGGGCCTCGCCACGCACGCCGGTGGTCACCACCACGTCCTGCACCTGGCCCACGCTGGTTTGTGCTGCAGTGCTTTGTGCGATGGCCACGCCAGCGCCAAGCAAGCCTGCTGCCGCCAGTGCCAGTTGCAATGCCGTCAGGCGGGGCGATTTATTGTTATAAGTGGTCTGCTGCATGCCGTAATTCCCTCTTGCTTGGATATATTGGTTACAGATAGGTTGAAAAGCTGCGGTCCCACAACGGGCGCACGTCGATGCGGCGCGCCAGCAGGCCCGCATCGGCAAACACGTCGGCCACCTGCTGCTGCGAGGCGATGGCCGCGTCGTCGATGGCAGTGAGCTTGTAGGGCTGGCTGCGCTGGCTCACCTGGTTGAGGAAGTACTGCGCCGGCACACCGGCAATCTGGCCGCTCTTGGCGGACCAGGGCTGCGGATTGCGGTTGATCCAGTCGTACACCTTCGAGATGCGTTGCAGGTAGTCGCCGATGGCCGCGTGCCGCACCGGGTCGACAATGGCCTTGGTGGCGGCGCTGATCACGTAGTTACCGGACAAATAGCCGTCGGCAGTGCGCAGTACGCGCGCGCCCTGGCTCTTGGCCAGTTCCACCACCAGGCCGAAGATCACCCAGGCATCTAGCTGGCCGCTTTTGAAGGCCGCAAATGCATCCTGCGGCGCCAGCGCCACCGGCTCGATGTCCTTGAAGGTCAAGCCGTTTTCCTTGAGCAGTTTGATCAGAAAATAGTGCGACGTGGTGGAGCGCGCATAGCCGATGCGTTTGCCCTTGAACTGGGCCGGATCGGCAATTTTGGAACCCTTCGGCACCAGCACCACCTGGTTGTTGACATCCCCGCGCAGCACCGCCACCACCTTCATCTTGGCGCCGCTGGCGGCGGCAAAGATAGGCGGGATCTCGCTCATGCCGCCCAGGTCGAGCGAATCGGCGGCCAGCGCTTCCACGATCAGGTTACCGGCCGCGAATTCGGCCAACTGGGTACGGTACGGGATCTGGTCCACGCCCGCCTCCTTGAAGTAATACGAGTCGCCGCCCTTGTAGGTGCCCACGCGCAGAAAAGCATTGCGGGCCTGAACCGCGTTGGCGCGTACGCCGGTGCTCCAGCCGCCGAACAGCGCGGCGATGCCGCCCGCCGCGCCCAGTCTGGCGGAACGTTGTAGAAATTGACGACGAGCGCCGCCCTTCGATGCCTTCGAATCCATAGCTACCGCCTGTACGAGTTGAATTAAGTGGTGATGCTTGCTCAGTTAATCTTGAAGACGATATTCCCGGCCAGCAGGTAGCTGGCGCCACCGAGGTCGGGCAACCTGGGGAACGGCGCCGCCCGGCGGATCGCCTCGCGCGCCGCTTCGTCCAGCGCCGGTATGCCGGACGAGTCGATATCGAACGACAGCAACGCGCCTTGCGGACTCAGTGTCAGGCGATAGGCGACCTTGCCCTGCTGGCGCCGCATCTTCGCTTCGCGCGGATAATCGGTGCTGCTGTTGATGCGGGCATAGACCTGGCTCACGTAGTCGGTCGGAATGCCTTCGGTGCTGACTTGCCTTGGCGCTGCGGGGACCGGTGGTGCCGGTGGTGCCGGTGGCGCCACGGGTGCCGGCGCGACCGGCGCCGGCGTGGTAACGGCAGCAACCGGCACCGGCGCCGGCGGCGTGAATGTCTCCAGCGGCACCGGTGCTATTTTTGGTACCGGCACCGGCTGCACCACCGGTAGCGGCGGCGCCAGGGTCTTTTGCTGCAGCGGCTCCGGCTTGGGCAGCGTGATTTCCTTGGGCGGCGGCAGGTGGATCAACTGCACCACCAGCGGTGGCGGCGGCGCCTTGATGACCGTGCTGCTGACGTTCCAGATCGCCACCGCTGCCACGCCGTGGAGCACGATGGAGACGATCGCGCCGGGCCGGCGCCACCAGGCCCGCGCGCCGCCGTCGCCAAGGACCGGATACGACGTCACAAAACTGTCGTTGGCAGCAGGTGCGACGACGACTGCATCGACCTGGGCGACAGGTGTGGCTTGCGCCGGGTAGCGGTCGCGCAGAGAGAGAGTGGCGCTGGACATGTGATTCCCCTTTTTGAAAACAATTAATCGAACAGGTCCGGCTCTTCGCGCGTGATCACGTCCCACAGCGGCTGGAAGCTGAACCAGCCGCCAGCGTCGGACCCGATCTGGCCGGCCGTGTGGCGCGCCACCTCGTGCGGAATCGGCTTGGTGGGACCGGCTGCCTCGGACAGCAATTGCGCCTGCGCCGCGTTCTCGAACGAGATGTAGCGCCACACGGCCGACTCCACCGAGGAACCCACGGTCAGCAGGCCGTGGTTTTGCAGGATCACGGCCTTGCGCGGTCCCAGCGTCTTGGCGATGCGCTCACCCTCGCTGGTATCGAGCACCACGCCGCTGAAGTCCGAAAAGATCGCATGGTCTTCGTAAAAGGCGCACGAGTCCTGCGTGAGCGGGTCGAGCAGGCGGCCCTGGGCGGCAAAGGCCTTGCCGTACAAGCCGTGCGAATGGGCGGCCGCGATCACGTCCGGGCGCGCCTTGTGCAGCTCGGAGTGGATGGCAAACGCCGCGCGGTTGAGCAGGCCGTCGCCCTCCACCACCTTGCCGTCGTGGCTGACCAGGATCAGGTCCGATACCGCACGTGGCCGAAGTACACGCCGGCCGGATTGACCCAGAAGTGGTCCGGGAACTCGGGATCGCGCGCGGTGATGTGGCCCGCGCCGCCCATGTCGAAGCCATAGCGCGCGAACAGCCGGAACGACACGGCCAGCCGCTCCTTGCGGTGCTGGCGTTGCGCTTCCAGCGTCGGTGGCGGTGGCGGTTCGGCGAAGATGATGTTGCCGTTGGCGTCGCGCGGGGCGTTGTGGATGGCCGGGCGCGGCACCGCTTTGCCGACGGTACGCAAATGGGGGCGCGACAGCGGCGCGGAATGCAGGGGTGAAGGGCTGCTCATGATGATCCTCTTGTTGTTCAGTAGCCGCGCGCGGTATCCACCACGTCGGTCAGGGGAGCGCCGCTGCGGAAGCGGTCCAGGTTCAGCAAAAACTTGTCGATCAGCGCCGGCACGATCTGCTCGGTGCTGGGCGAGATATGGGGTGAGAGGCGCACGCGCGGGTGGCCGTAGAACGCATGGCCGGCTGGCAGCGGCTCGGGGTCGGTCACGTCCAGCGTGGCCAGCGCCAGCGCGCCTTCGTTCAGTGCATCGAGCAGCGCCTGGTGATCGACCAGGTTGCCGCGCGCGATATTGATCAGGTGCAGACCGGGTTTGGCATGTTTGAGTGTGGCGCGGTTGATGGCGTGGCGCGTTTCTGGTGTCGATGGCGCGGCCAGTACCAGGTGGTCGGCGCGCGCGATCAGTTCCTCCAGTGTGGCCACCCGCTCCACGCCCTCCACTTCGAACGGCGCGCTGGAGCGGCGCAGCGCCACCACCTTGATACCCAGCGCCAGCGCGCGCTGCGCCAGCGCCTGGCCGATGGAGCCGAAGCCATACAGGCCCAGGGTGGTGCCCTGCACCAGCCGCAGCGACAAGCGGCGCCAGTCGCTGGCTTGCTCCAGCCAGATCTCCGGCACGCGCTTGGCGGCGGTGAAGATCGCCGCCAGCACGTATTCGGCAATGGCGACGGACGCGGTGCCGCGCGCCGAGGTCACCACCGGGCCGTCGAACAGCCAGTCCGGGTAATAGTCGATGCCCACCGACGCCAGCTGCACCCAGCGCACGTCCTGCCAGCCGCTGGGCGCGGGCGTGTGCAGCAGGGACTGGCCCTTGGGCGCCGGCAGCGCGAACACCACGTCGGCGCCCGGCGGCAGCGCGGTCAATGGGCCCGGTGGCACATCGACCACGGCCAAGCCGGCGCGCTGCGCCAGCAAGGCATTGACCTTGGGATCGAACTGGCTGGCTACGATGACATCGCTCATGTGCTTCTCCTTGTTTGACCTTATGACTGTATGACTGTATGACTTAAGCGGCCAGGCGCCGGGACTGGTCCTGCGCTTCGCGCTCGGCAACGGCGGCGCGCACCAGCGGAATCAGTTCGCGGCCGTATTGCAGTGCGTCGGTGATCGGGTCGAAGCCACGGATCAGGAAGGTGGTCACGCCCAGTTCCCAGTACTTGAGCAGCGCGTCGCGCACCTGTTCCGGCGTGCCTACCAGGCCAGTCGAATTGCCGGCCGCCTTGGTCAGTGCAGCGATGCCGGTCCACAGCCGCTCATCGACCACCTTGCCCTGCGCCGCCGTGTCGAGCAGGCGCTGCGAGCCGACGTTTTGCGGTTGCTGCGGACGGCGGCTGAAGTGGTCGTTGCGGCCCACGCGCTCGGTGGCGGCGACGAGGATGGCGTCGGCCTTGGCCCATGCCTTTTCTTCGGTCTCGGCCAGCACCGGCCGCAGCGACAGGCTGAAACGGATCTTGTCGGCGCGGCCGTACTTGGCGGCGGCAGCACGCACGCGGGCAATGGTCTCGCCCACCTGCGCCAGCGATTCGCCCCACAGCGCATACACGTCGGCGTGCTTGCCGGCCACCTCGATGGCAACGTCGGACGAGCCGCCGAAGTACACCGGCACGCTGTGGCCGTTCACCGGGCGCACGCCGGCGTTCTGGCCCTTGTGGCGGTAGATCTGGCCTTCGTGATCGAAGGCGCCGCTCGACGACCAGGTCTGCTTGACGATGTCGAGGTATTCGTCGGTGCGGGCGTAGCGCTGGCCGTGGTCGAGAAAATCGCCGTCGCGCTGCTGCTCGGTGTCGTCGCCGCCGCTGATCACGTGGACCGCCAGGCGGCCATCGCTGAAGTGGTCGAGCGTGGCGAACTGGCGCGCCGCCAGCGTGGGGGCGACAAAGCCCGGACGGTGGGCCAGCAGGATGCCCAGCTTCTCGGTTTGCGAAGCGATGTACGACGCCACCTGGAACCCGTCCACCGAGGCGCTGCTGTGCGCCACCAGCACGCGGTCGAAACCTGCGTATTCGTGGGCGCGGGCCACCGCGCCGAGGAACGCCTTGTTGACGACCGGGCCTTGCGGCAGCACGGTTTCGGAGACTTCCTGGGTAGCGCTAAAGCCGATGAATTCGATGCTCATGATGCTTCCTTTGCAGTGATTGAAGATAAGCCGGCGCCGCCGGCGGGAGATATTTTTTTGACCGCGCGCGCAGCAAACGCCGCGCGGCCGGCATTAACCAGGATGGTGTCGTTCTGCGGCGTGTGGATGCGGCTGCACAGCACGTCGCGGTAATGGCGTTGCAGCGCATTGGTGCGCGACAGGCCGGGATTGCCGCTCAATTCGATGGCCTTTTCCACCACCTGAATGGCCTGGTTGGTTACCAGGTACTTGACCTGGAACGCGTCTTTGGACGCGATCGAGCCGTTGGCGGCGGCGTCGATCAGCACGCGGTTGGAGAACAGCTGCGCGTCGATCTGGCCCAGCGCCTCCTGGAAGCGCGGCAGCGACGACAGCGGCGCGCCCAGGTTGGCCGGCACCCGCTCTTCCAGCCAGGTTGCCAGCCAGTCGCGCGCCGAACGGGCCACGGCATCGTAGATGGCCGACAGCAGCACCGACATCCACAGCAGCAGCGCCGGTTCCAGGTCCGGCGCGGCGCCGGCCGGCGCCACTTCCACCGCATGGTCGAGTGGTACCAGCACGTTGTCGAACACTACTTCGTGGCTGCCGGTGGCGCGCATGCCCAGGTGGTCCCAGTTCTCGATGACGGTGATGCCCGGCGTGTCGCGCCGCACCAGCCAGCTGCCGACTAGCGGCTCGGCATCGTCGCTACGGGCCCATACGCCGAGCCAGGTCAGGCGCGGAATGCCGGTCGAGTAAATCTTGCGGCCGCTGATGCGCCAGCCTTCCGGTGTGCGGCGGGCAATGGTGTTGGGCAGGCCGCCGCGCGCCGGGGTACCCAGCTCCGGCTCCACCCGCA
Organism: Duganella zoogloeoides; assembly: GCF_034479515.1. Taxonomy (NCBI): domain Bacteria; kingdom Pseudomonadati; phylum Pseudomonadota; class Betaproteobacteria; order Burkholderiales; family Oxalobacteraceae; genus Duganella; species Duganella zoogloeoides. The sequence goes on along the minus strand of NZ_CP140152.1, from coordinate 1,932,989 downwards.
GCGCGTTGATCAGGGCGCCGTCGCGCAAGGTTTCGCGCACCACGCGATCGAGCAGGTGCTGCGGCCATTTGGCCTTGCGGTCGGACGCATGCTGCAAGTACTGCATGGTGAGCACCAGCGCGGTGGACGGTTCACCGCGCGCCACGGCCGCCACCACCCGCGTGGTTTGCGCCAGGTCGGCGCCTAGGCCGCCCAGGGCGCGCGGTACGGTCAAACCCAGCAGGCCCAATTGGTGCAGGCGTTCGAAATTCGCGTGCGGGAAGCTGGCATCGCGGTCATGGTCGGCAGCGGTGGCGGCGAATTCCGCCGTCAAGGTGTCCAGCAGCGCGGCGAATTCCGGGCTGTCCAGTTGCGGCGTGTGGGCTGCGGTCGGTAAGCGGAGGACGGAGGTAGGCATGGTCGGATCGCTCGGTTAGATTGAAAAGTTGCTGAAGTTGAACGGGGTGTGTACCGGCGTCGATACCGGGGCTACCGGTTCGGGCGCCGCTTCGATCTCCACGCCCAGCAATTGCAGCAACTGGGCGCGCACGCGCTGGAACTCGGGCCGCTCGGCGCTGCGCGGGCGCGGCTGGGTAATCGCGATGTCGGAAACGATGCGGCCCTTTTCCAGCACCAGCACGCGATCGGCCAGCAGCACCGCTTCATCGACGTCGTGGGTCACCAAGAGCACCGACGGCCGGTGTTCGCGCCACAGCGCCAGGATCAGCTGGTGCATGCGAATACGGGTCAGCGCGTCGAGCGCGGCAAACGGTTCGTCGAGCAGCAGCAGCTTCGGTTCGCGCACCAGCGCCCTGGCCAGCGCCACGCGCTGCGCTTCGCCGCCGGACAGCGTGGCGGGCCAGGCGTTTTCGCGGTGGGCCAGCCCTACTTCGCCCAGCGCCTGGTTGGCGCGTTCACGCGGCTGGTCGATGTTCAGGCCGAGGGTGACGTTGCGCCAGGCGCGCTTCCATGGCATCAGGCGCGGCTCCTGGAACACGGCGGCGCGGGCTTGCGGCACGTCGAGCGTGCCGGACGTGATGCGATCAAGGCCGGCCAGCGCCCGCAGCAGCGTGGTCTTGCCCGAGCCGCTGCGGCCCAGCAGCGCGACGAATTCGCCGGGGCGGATATCGAGATCGAGCTGGTCGAGGATGGTGTTGTCGCCGAAGCGCTTGGTCAGCTGGCGTGCGCGCACCTGGGTATCCGTGGTGACCGGGTTTGGCACGGCTTGCACCTGCGGCCGGCCGCCCGCTTCATTGCGCACATCGTGACGCAAATGAGCGCCGGGCAGATCGAGTTGGATGGTCTGCATGAATCAATCCTTGATAAAAGTCGGACGCCAGGCCAGCGCGTAGTGTTCGATGGCGCGCACCAGCAAGTCGGTGGCCAGGCCCAGCAAGCTGTAGACCAGCAGGCAGACGACGATGACGTCGGTGCGCATGAAGTCGCGGGCGTTGTTGATCAGGTAGCCCAGGCCCGCCGTGGCGTTGATCTGCTCCACCGCCACCAGCGACAGCCAGCTCACGCCCAGCGAGTAGCGCAGGCTCACCAGGAACGACGGCAGCGCGCCGGGCAGGATCACGTGCACGATCATCTGCGGGTAGGACAGGCCGAACAGGCGCGCCGCCTCCACCAGCTTGGAATCGATGCCGCGTATGCCGCTATACAAGGTCAGGTACATCGGGAACGTGGTGGCAAACGCGATCAGCGCGATCTTGGTGAACTCGCCGATGCCGAACCACAGGATGAACAGCGGCACCAGGCCCAGGAACGGCAAGGTGCGCGCCATCTGCATGGTGGAATCGACCGCCATTTCGCCCTGGCGCGTAAGGCCGGCGATCAGCGCCAGCGCGGTACCCAGCGTGAGCGAGACGGCCAGGCCGGTGCACACGCGCTGCAGCGATACCAGCACGTTGCTGCCCATCTCGCCGGACGCGATCAACTCGCCGAGGGTGACAAAGATTTGCGACGGTGCGGCCAGGATGCGCTCCGGCAGCACGCCGGTGCGCGAAGCGATTTCCCAGATCACCAGCAGCGCCAGCGGGCCGATGGCGCGCTTGACCAGGGGCGTGATGGTCTTGCCGATTGCCCAGCGGCGGGCGCCGGGCGGCGAGGCGTTGAGGGCGGGAGTGAGTACCGACATTGTGCTTTCCTGTGCTGGTTATCGAGGGCTGTGCAGCCGATGAAACCTAGTATAGAAAGCAAATGATTATGATAGAACTAATTGTTTCGACTATTGATATATGATTTTCTGGAATAATCTTGAGGCCAGACCATGCGCGTCACGCAAACTGCGCAAACTGCGCAAACAAGTGACGAGCGCAAAAAAAAGACCCCGCCACCATTCTAGGTAAGCGGGGCCCATTTACTAAGCCGCTATTTTGTATATCGTTATACGTGGTCAGCGCGCCACGATTTTCAACGGCGCTGCCGCAAACGCCTGCTCCACCGATTCCGCGAACAGATCGATCGCATGCTGCACCGGCCCCGGTTGCAGCGGCTGCACCAGCCAGATATCGAGGACCGGCTTGAAGTCGGTGACGTTGACGATGTCGAGCTGTGCGCGGTGGCGGCTGCGCTCGAGGATCGGCCGCGGCATCAGGCCCAGCCCCACGCCATTGGCCACCAGCCCCAGCTGCAGGTCGGTGCCGAACGTCTCGAGGTTGATCTTGAACGACAGCCCCTGCTCGGCCAGCGCCCGCGCCAACCCGGCGCGGAAACCGCAGCCGTCCGGGTTGAGCACCCAGCCCTGGCCAAAAATATCGCGCAGCTTGTAGGCGCGGCGCGACAGCGCATCCTTTTTCGCCACCACCACCAGTTCGATGCGGCCCAGCGTGCGGCCGCGCAGGCCGTCGGGCAGCACCTTCGTGGCCGGGAACAGTGCCACCGCCGCGTCGATCTCGCCCTTGTCCACGCGCTGCACCAGTTGCGCGCCCCAGCCGGACGCCACTTCCGTGTGCAGGCCGTCGAAGGCCTGATTGAGCTTTTGCAGGGTGTCGAGCAGCACCACGTCGCCGATGGTCTGGATCACGCCGATGCGGAATACGCCGGTGGGCGCATGGTCTTCCTGCACCAGGTCGCGCAGCCGCTCGACCTCCAGCAGCACCTTGGCGCACTGCTCGTACACCTGCTTGCCCATGGCGCTGGGCTTGGGCGGTTTGACGCTGCGGTCAAGCAGTTCCACGCCCAGCGCCTGCTCCAGGTTTTGCACGCGGCGCGTGATGGCCGACTGGGTGAGCCCCAGCGCGTCGGCAGCGGCGCTGATGCTCTGGTTGCGCACCACGGCCACGAAGGCGCTGATGTCATCAATTTTCATAAGGGTTTCGGTGTAAGGCATGCGGTATCAGGCGCCATCTTAGCAGTATCGTTTCAAATTCAGAATTTGTAGTTGGCGCGCACGTAGTAGTAGCCGCCGTTAAAGGCGATCTGCGATGCCGACGTATCGAAGCGGTACACGCCCAGGTAGCGGCTGGCGGCAGGCGTCTCGGTCGGATACACGTCGAACAGGTTGTTGGCGCCCACGGCAAGTTGCAGATTCCTTGTGGCCGCGTAGCGCACTTCGAGATCGGTGATGGTCTTCGGCTTGTTCTCGATGTGGTTGAACACCGACGTCGAATAGATGTTCGGACCCGAATAGAAAGTGGCCTCGGTCTCGGTCTTGCCGTAGCGGGTGGCGTGCAGGGTCACGCTCCACTGGTCCAGGCTCCAGGTGCCGCCGACGATCAGCTTGTTCTTCGGCGTGGACGTGGTCAGATAGCCAACCTGCTGGGCGTTGAGCAGCGGGCGGCCATTGCGGTCGTTGGCCACGCGGGTCACCTTGCTGTCGTTGATGTTGGCGCTGACGTCCCAGTCGATGCGGCCGGCGCTGCTGAAATCGGCGGGATAACCCGCCACCAGGTCCACGCCGCGCGTACGCGTTTCCACCCCGTTGGCAAAATAGCTGGCGCTCACCGATGACAGCCCGGTGGGTAATGCGATGCCGGCGGCGGTCAGTGCATTGATCGCGGCCGCGCCGCTATAGGTGCCACCCTGCACGATACGGTCGCGGATCTCGATGTGGTACGCGTCCAGCGTCAGGTTGAGTTTATCGATCGGCTGCGCCACCAGGCCCAGGTTGTAGCTGCGCGATTTTTCCGGCTTGAGCGGCGCAGCACCCAGGGTGCGGGCGGCATCCGAATTCACTGCCAGCTGGCCGCCGGCAGTGGTGGGCGAGACGGCCAGGCTGGTGTAATACGACTGCGCCAGCGACGGCGCGCGGAAGCCGGTGCTGCCGGTGGCGCGGATGGCGTAGCGCGGATCGAACTCGTAGCGCGTGGACAGCTTGGCGTTGCGGGTACTGCCGGCGTCGGAAAAGCGCTCGTAGCGGGCCGCCACTTCCGCTTCCCACTGCCTGGTCAACCTGGTGGACAGATCGAGGTACGCCGCGCTGATATTGCGCGAGTGCTTGCCTGCGCTGACCGGCGACAGGCCCGGCAACGCCTGCGCGCCGCTGCCGAAATACGAGGCCGGATCGCCGGCGCCGATCTCGTAGCTCTCGCGCCGGTACTCGGCGCCCAGCGCCACGCTCAGTGCGGCCGGCAGCACGCCGGTCTCGAACGAGCGGGCGATATCGCCATTGGCGCTCTGCTGGATATTGTGGAATTTCGACAGATGGAAGCTGGTCGGCGTGGCGCCGGTGGCGGCGTACAGGTCGGTGTTGGCCGAATCGTTCATGCCGATCTTGACGTTGTCGCTGCCATAACTGGCGCTCAGGTCCCAGCGCCAGCCGCCAAGGTCGGTGCTCTTGATGCCCGCGGTGAGCGCGGCATCGGTTTCGTTACTGGTCTCGACGGGGCTGAAACCGTTCGGGAACACCTGCGGCAGACGCGAGGCCAGGCGGAAGTTCTGCACGGTGGCGCCGGCGCGGTGGGCGGCTGTGCCGAATGCATACAGTTCCACGTCGGGCCCGAGCGGGATGCCGGCGTTGGCGCTGAACGATTCGCGGCGGATGCGCGGGTCGCCCAGGGTGCGGTTGTCGTAGCCGCCGGTGCGCTCATCGGGGCCGCTGCGCACGCTGTGTTCGTGGCGGCGGTACTCGGCGCTCAGGTGCACGAAGCCGTCCGCACCCAGCGGCAGGCCCACGTCGGCCGCGCCGCCCAGGGTAAAGCCGTCGCGCTTGTAGTACTGGCCGCTGGTGGCGGTGAGCGTGCCGCCCTGGCTCGACGATTTGAGGATGACGTTGATCACGCCGGCGATGGCGTCCGAGCCGTATTGGGCAGCGGCGCCATCGCGCAGTACCTCGATGTGATCGACCGCGCTCACGGGAATCAGGTCGATATCGACCGGCGTGGCGCCCTGCTGCGCGCCCGGGTCGGCGCTGATGTTGGCGGTGGTGTGGCGGCGCTTGCCGTTCACCAGCAACAGCACGTGGTTGGGGCTCAAGCCGCGCAGCGTGAGCGCGCTGGTGAGATTGGCGGCGTCGCCGGCTTGCGCCAGGCGGTTAATCGACGGCAGCAGCTTGACCAGTGCGTCGCGCAGGTCGGTCTGGCCGGTGCGCTGCAAATCCTTGGCGCTGATCACATCGATGGGACTGAGGCTCTCGGCGGCCGAGCGGGTGATGTCGCGGGTGCCGGTGACCACCACATCCTGGACCACGATGGGGGATGCGGCGTCTTCCGCCAACACGGGGGCGGCGGCAAACAGCAAGGAGATGGCGATGGCTGATTTGGTGCGGGATGGCTTCATGCAGGGCTCCGGTAGCTGTAGGGGTTAGTTCTTGACGCGGGCGGCGACCAGGTCGATTTCCACCAGCGCGCCGGGCAGCGGCAGCGCCACCACTTGCAGCGCGGTGCGAGCAGGTTTTGCGGGTTGGGCGGCGGTGCCGAACGACTGGCCGAAGGCGTTGTTCAAGCCGGTGAAATCAAGCTTGTTATCGAGCTTGGGATCGCCCACCAGGAACACCCGCAGCGACACCACGTCGGCAAAGCTCAAACCCTCGTTGGCCAGCGCCGCCTGCAGCTTGCGCAGGACCGACAGCGTCTGGGTCTCGGTGTTGCCATAGGCGGCCGGCGTACCCTTGGGCGCGGCGGGATCGGCCACGTCCGGCAGCACGCCGCTCAGATAAATGGTGTCGGCGCCGGCAGGCACGGTGACCGCCACCGAAATCGGGAAGTTCGAATTCGGAATCGGCGTGCGCTTGATTTGCTGGGCATTCGCAATGGTGGCAGCGGAGATCAGCAGGCTGGCGAGGAGAATGGAGGTTTTCATGGTATGGCTTTCTTCAAGGGTGGATGGTTATGCGTTGCGGGCAGCGATGGCGGCGACGGCGTGGTGGCCCGACAGCACCGCGCCCTCCTGCCAGGCACCGATCTGGCTCAGGTACTCGCCTGCGAAGTGCACGCGGCCGTCGGGCTGGTTGAGCAGCGTGTATTCCTTTTCGGCCGGCGTGGCCCAGTGCACCCAGGAGCCCAGGCTGTAGGGCACCTTGTGCCAGGCCACGCTGACCGGGTGGTGCAGCGCGGCGCCGCGCCCGGGATGCACGCGGTCGATGACATCGCGCGACGAGGCGAATTGCGCGCTAAGGGGCTTGGCGGTGAAGGCGCGCGCCACCTGACCGATGTTGTAGCAGCCCACCAGCACGCCGGTCGGCTGGTGGTAGCCGCCGCTCGGGTACCAGATCAGGCCTGTCTCGTGCTTGACAATCGAGATGCCGCCGTAGATTTGCGTATCAAGCTCCCAGAAGCGCGGGGCCTGCCAGGCGATCTTGCTGGCCGTGTCGTAATGCACGCTGGCGATGGCGGCCTTGACGTTGGGGGCGAAGTTGTTTTCCACTTTTGCCAGCACCGGCAGCGGGAAGGTGACGATAACGAAGTCGGCATCGAGGATCTGTTGTTTGCCGCTGGCGCGGTCGCGCACCACCACCGCCACCTTGTCGGCCTGGTTGTGGATGGATTTGACTTCGGTCCCCAGGCGCACCACGTCTTTCAGGCGTTCGTGAAACGCGGCGGGAATGCGGTCCATGCCGCCCACCGGTTGCAGCATGGTGGGCTGGAAAATCAGCAGCTCATCGAAAATCAGCGACGTCCACAGGTCGGGGTCGAGCAGCGCGTCGAGCGACAGTGGCTCCTGGCGCTCGCCCACCTGGTCGGCGGTGCCCGGGAAGACCTTGTAGCCGGAGCGCTCGGTACCCTTGAACTGCCCCTGCGACGTCAGGTCGCCATACACCTTGAGAAACTCGACCAGTTTGGCACGGTCGCCGGCACTGAGTTCGTCGTCAAGCGCGCCCTTGCCCACCGACGTGGCCAGCAGCTCGGCGATGTGGCCGCGCGCGTCGTTAATGGCGCGCCGCAGCTGGATCGGTTTATCGCCGCGGGCGGGATCGGGCAGGAAGTAGGCGCTGCGGCTGGTGTTGACCTCCGCTTCGAGCTGCACGCCGAACTCGCGGCAGTAGCCGAGAATGGTCTGGTGATGGCTGGGCAGGCGCGCCGGCCCGGCGTTGAAATAGTGTCCAGGCTCGAACTGCGCCACCTGCGTACTGCCATCGATGTAATCGATGCGGGTGCCGTCGCGGATGGTCCAGTTACGGCCACCCACGCGGTCGCGCGCTTCGATCAGCTGAACATCGTATCCGGCCTTGCGCAGCTCGTACGCCGACACCAGCCCGGCAATCCCCGCCCCCAGCACCAGCACCCGCTTGCCCTTGCCGGAGCCGGGCGCCAGCTGCGGCAGCACCGGCGCCGGATCTGCCGCCGCAGCGACCGTGGCAGCGCCGAGACCGAGCGTGGTCATGGCAGCGGCAGCAGCGGCATACCCGCTGCTGGCGGCAAGTTGAACCAGGAAATGGCGACGACTGACAGGCATAAGAGCTCCACGAATGATCAAGTTGAAACGATCTTATGCTGCCGATAATTATGCTAGAACTAATTATTTAGCATAATTAAATATGTTCTTTGAGAATAATGTTATTTGATGGCGCATATCGGAGCTGGTATCGGCATCCATAGTTGCAAACGCTATAATCAAACGCGAAACCATTCGTTCCCGCCACCCCGAGCAGCGCCCTAGAATGCGACCACCACCCTACCTGGAGTCGTCATGACCTTGCTGCGCCGTCGTACCCTGCTCACCGCCATCGCCTTGCTGCCATTGGCTTCGTTCGCGCAAAAGCCCGCGTCCCTGCTACGCATCGGTTATCAGAAATCGTCCACCCTCCTTACCATCCTCAAGGTGCGCGGGCAGCTGGAGCAGGACCTGGCGCCGCTCGGTGTGAAGGTGAGCTGGCGCGAATTTTCCAGCGGCCTGCCGCTGCTCGAAGCGCTCAATGTCGGCGGTGTCGATCTGAGCGCCGACGTGGCCGATACGGTGCCCGTGTTCGCCCAGGCGGCCGGCGCGCAGCTGACGTATTTCGCCCAGGAGTCGCCGTCCCCCTCGGCGCAGGCCATCGTGGTGCGCGCCGATTCGCCGATTGCCAGCGTGGCGGAACTGAAAGGGAAAAAGATCGCGGTGACCAAGGCGGCCGGCAGCCATTACCTGCTGATCGCGGCGCTGGAAAAAGCGGGCCTGCGCTTCAAGGATATCGAACCGGCCTACCTGTCGCCGGCCGACGGCCGCGCCGCTTTCGAGCGCGGCAGCGTGGCTGCATGGGTCACGTGGGACCCTTACCTGGCCGGCGTGCAGCGCCAGTCCACCGTGCGCATCCTGGCCGATGGCCGCAGTGTCGCCGACTACCAGCGCTACTACCTGGCTTCCACCGCGTATGCGCAGGCGCGCCCCGATGTGCTGGCAGTGGTATTCGAAGCGCTGCGCAAGACCGGAAAATGGGTCAAGCAGTCACCGAAGGAAGCGGCAGAATTGCTGGCGCCAGCGTGGGGCCTGGATGCGAAAACCGTGGAGCTGGCCAACGGCCGCCGCAGCTACGAAGTGCGGCTGGTGGTCAAGGACGCGCTGGCCGAACAGCAGCGCATCGCCGACGCCTTCCACAACGAAGGCCTGCTGCCGCGCAAGCTCGATGCGACGGCGGTGCCGCTGTGGAACGGCAAGGCTACGCGGTAAGCGCGGCGCCAGCCATCCGGGTGATGCGGTCGTACGCCGCATCGTCGAGATAATCGAAACCCTTGATGCGCAACACATCCATGGCCGATCGCAGCCGCGCGCTCGGCCACAACAACGCCGCCCGCAAGCGCTCCACCAGCACCAAAGGCACCTGTCCGCCCGCGATGAACGGCAACCCCGGCGCAGACGCCGAGTAGTCGAGCACCGAGATCGCGCGCAGCCGCTCCGGGTACTCCTGCGCGATATAGCCATAGGTAACGCAATCGATGGCGGCGATGTCCGCATCGCCACTTGCCACCAGCGCCAGGCTGGCCGCATGGCTGCCCGACCACTTTATCGCGCCAAAGAACTCGCCGCCGCCAGCGAATGGCGCCACCGCATGCCGCAGCGCGTTCATGCCGCTGTTGGAGTGGGCGTCGTTGATCGCTGCCACGCGTCCGCCCGCCTGTTCCAGGCTGGCGACGCCGCTGCCGGCGCGCGTGACGATCACGCTCGAATAATCGCAGTCGTCACAACCGGGAAAGTCGTAGGCGGGCGTGGCCAGCAACTGCACCTGGCCGCGCAGCTGGGTGACATACGGGTAGCCGCAGGTCTGGCTCACCAGCAGGTCGGGCCGGCGCCAGAAATCGATCAGCGAGGCAGGATGGTCCGGCGTGGCGCGCACCCCGGCTTCATCGATCAGCACCGCGAGCAGGGTTTCGTAACCCTGCTGCAAACGGGGCGAGACGTTATACATGGGCAGCGCGGTTTTCCAGTGCATGATCATTCATGAGGGGATGCACCGGCGCGTCGATGGCGGTGAAACCGTAACGGCGCATCAATTCGCCGTAGCCGTCCACGTGAAAGCCACCGCTGCGCGCGTTGTAGGTATCGCGCCTGGCGCGGTACACGCGCGGCAGCAAATACCATGGCAACGACGGCAGGTCGTGGTGCACCAGGTGCAGATTATTATTGAGGAACAGCAGGCGGAAAAACCACCCTGCTTCGTTGAGCACGATGCGCTGCTTGTGGTCTTGCGCAGGGCGGTGCTCGTGGTATGAGCGTACCATGGCCAGCGATTGCGCCGGGTACGATATCGCCAGCAGGTACCACCACGCCGGCACGCCGAACGCGGACGACATCCACCATAGCAGCGCCGCCACCATGGCGATATGCGCAAGCCACATCGGCACGTAGCGCCAGTCGCCGCGCCAAGGCTGGCGCACCGCCTCGAACAGGGTGCCGCCGATGGCCAGCGCCGGCCCCACCAGCACCCGGCCCCAGAACGTCTTGTTGAACCAGTACACCAGCCGCACCGGCCGGCTCATGCCGGCCCATTCACGCGGGCAGATGTACTGGCTCTCGGTATCGAGCGCCGGCATGGTCAGGTGCGAATCGACGTGGTGCGCCAGGTGGCTGTCGCGGTACAGGCGGTACGGATACCAGATCGCCAGCGGTGCATGGCCGAACAGGCGATTCACCGATGGCCACGGTGTAGGATGGCCGTGTATCAGCTCGTGCTGGAGCGACATGTACCAGGCGCTCCACCAGATCACGAGCAGCGTTGCCGGGACAGTACCCAATACGCGCCAGTTAGCCAGCGTGAGCAGCCAGCCGCCGTAGATCGCCACGATCAGCAGCCAGGTGGGCCACTCGGCACGCCACAGGGGGCGGGCGCGTTCGCATGCCACTTCGGCGCGCTGAAGACTATCGAGATATTCCGACCTTGCATAATGCCCAACCATCCTGACCTCCGCGAAATGATACGGGATCAAGTATAGAGATGGACGCAAAATTGGAAAACGAATGAAAACATCCATCGTTATGCGGTTTACGTATTCTCGTTCAGATCAGTCAAGGTGAGGCAGCGTACAGCCGGGAAATCGGAGCAGGGGCAGAATGAACCCATGGATACCTCGCACAACACCGTTAAAAAGCATCCCCCAGCGGCCTACGCTCTGCATCGGCAGATGGTGGCCGTGCAGCGGACCATGTCCGCTGCTACGGTGGAAGAATCAGTGAGGGCTTCGCGTTGGGCCAACGCCTGGTACCAGGTGGTGCAGCGCAAGCTGGATCAGATCCAGCAGGCGCCGCGCTATCTGCACTGAGCCGCACCGGGACCGGGCGGTTCAGTGCAAACGAGGATTATGCAGGGGTGTAGCAACCACCGGCGCGGCGCTCCATGCCGGCGCGGTCGATCACGGTGACGGTGCCGCGGCGATAAACGATCAGGCCTTCTTCCTGCAGCTTGCCTGCGGAGCAGGTGATGCTTTCGCGGCGTACGCCCAGCATGTTGGCGATCATTTCCTGGGTGACTTTGAGTTCGTTCGACAGCGAGCGGTCCAGGCGTTCGAGCAGCCAGCGGCACAGGCGCTGTTCGATGCTGCCGTGACGCACGCCGGCGACGGTTTGCGCCAGTTGGGCGAACAGGGCGCTGGTGTGGCGCATCAGTTGCTGGGCCAGGGCGCCGCCGCTGAAGAAGGCATTGCGCAGCACCGAGGCGCGCACGCGGTAGCCGTAGCCCGAGGTTTGCACCACGGCCGAGCAGTTGGCGCGTTCGGTCTCGTACATCGACACACCCACCACACCTTCGCGGCCGACCACGGCGATCTCGGTGGCGCCGCCTTCTTCGGTCACGTATTGCAGCGAGATGATGGCGTTGGTCGGGAAGAAGGCGTAGTCCATTTTGTCGCCGATGTCGAACAGGTGTTTGCCGGCCTGCAGCGGCACCAGTTCCAGGTCGGCGAACATGGCGATCAGCTCTTCGCGCGACAGGGCACGCAGCAGTTCGTTCTGTTGGGCGCCGGTGAGGCTCACGGTAGCAGAAGCTTCCGCCGCGATGGTGCGACCTGCGTTGCCGATGGTGTTGGCGGAGACGGAAGTTTGAGTAGCGTGGAACATGGCGGGCCTCTTCAAATAGTGTTGTTGTCTGCTGCCGGCGCCGCTTATTTTCAAGCGCTTACAAGTGCCGGCTGATGAACAACACTATATCCCCGCTATGTTCGCTACCTTATAGGACCACCTACACGCCTAATGTAGGTTAGGAACATAACACAGCGTAAGACCAGTCCTACCCGGATCACCCGGGCTGAGACCCGCTACTGGAAGTCACCGACATAGTTCTCCGCCAGCGCCGTGGCCATCGCCCGCGACGACACGATATTGGCCAGTTCCGCCCTCTGCATCTCGCGCTCGAAGGGCGTGGCGTCGGCAAACGTGTGCAGCAGCCGCGTCATGGTCCACGAGAAGTACTCGGCGCGCCAGATGCGCTTGAGGGCGTCGTCGGTGTAACCGTCCAGCAGCGCATCCCTGCCCTGCTTGTAGAACTGCTCGAAGCCGCGCGCCAGCAGCTTGACGTCGCCCACTGCCAGGTTCATGCCCTTGGCGCCGGTGGGCGGCACGATGTGCGCCGAATCGCCGGCCAGGAACAGGCGCCCCGCCTGCATCGGCGTGGACACGAAACTGCGCATGGCGATGATCCCCTTCTGGAAGATGCGGCCTTCGTTGACCTTCCAGCCATCGTTGTTTTCCAGCCGGGCGTGCAGTTCGGACCAGATGCGATCGTCGGACCAGTTATCGACATGGTCTTTCGGGTCGCACTGGAAGTATAGGCGTTGTACGGTTGGCGACCGTGTGCTGACCAACGCAAAACCGCGATCGTGCTGCGCGTAGATCAATTCGTCGGACGACGGGGCTGACTCCACCAGGATGCCGAACCAGCCGAACGGATAGATGCGCTGGAAGTCGCGGCGCTGCTCCTGCCTCGGCATGGACGCACGCGATACGCCATGATAGCCGTCGGCGCCGATAATAAAATCGGCGTCGATACGGGCTTCCTCGCCGCGATGAATGAACGTCACCGACGGCTTGTCGGTCTCCACGCCATGCAGCGCCACACCGGACACCTCGAACAGAATCTGGCCCTGGGCCGCCAGGCGCGCCGCCACCAGATCCTTGATCACCTCGTGCTGCGGATAGACGGTAATCGCCTTGCCCGTCAATTCGGTCAGGTCGATGCGGTGACGCTTGCCGTCGAACGACAGCTCCACGCCGTGATGCAGCGCGCCGATGGTGCGCATGCGCTCACCGACACCGGACTCGTTGAGAATGTCCATCGTGCCCTGTTCCAGCACGCCGGCGCGGATGGTCGCCTCGATATCGTCGCGCGAGCGCGATTCGATGACGACCGATTCGATGCCCTGCAAGTGCAGCAGATGGGATAAAAGAAGGCCGGCGGGGCCGGCGCCGATGATGGCTACCTGGGTTTGCATGGAGTGTCTCCGGGTTGTTGTTTGAAGTGTTATGGGTGCATCGTAGCGCCGCACCGGCAGAAAAAACATGGAGGAAAGCGCATAAAACTTGTACTATTTCGACACACCTCCTACCGCACCCGCCATGCCCAAGACTACGCCGCTACTTGAAAACACCACCGCCGCAATTCCGCGCTTCGCCCTGTACGGCGAGCAAACACGGGCGGAAAACGCCGAATCCGTGCATATCGAGCTGATCGAAACCCGCAGCCGCGTGTACGACTGGCATATCGACCGCCATACGCATCCGGGCATGTTTCAGGTACTTTTTTTGTTCGGCGGCGAAGTGTGCGCCGGCGTGGAGGACGAGGTATGGGAGTGCCGGGGACCGACCGTCATCACCATCAACCCGGCCGTGGCCCACGGCTTCGACTTTGCGCCCGAGGCGCACGGCTATGTGCTGACGGTGGACCAGAACGTGGTGTTTTCGGCGGCTGAAAACCAGGCCGATTTGTATGCGTCGCTGTTCATGGCGCCGCTGGCGATCGACCTGTCAGCCTTGCCCGAGATGCGCGCGCGCCTGGAGGTGCTGCTGCAGCAGTTGCTGGCCGAGGCGACCTGGCCGCAGCACGGCCACACCCTGATGCTCGACTGGCTGGCGCGCTGCGTGCTGCTGCTGCTGGTGCGCGTGCACGCCGAGCACCGCATCGCCGACCAGTCGGGCCGCCTGGACTTCGAACTGTTTTCGCGCTTTCGCGCCGAGGTGGAGCACCACTACAAGGACCAATGGCAGGTGGCCGACTACGCCGGCGCGCTGCGCGCCACGCCCACGCGCCTCAATCGCCTGTGCGTCAAACTGGCTGGCAAATCGGCGTTCGACATCGCCCAGGACCGGCTGATGCTCGAAGCCTGCCGCAAGCTTACCTACGTCCCGGCCAGCATCGCCAGCATCGCGTACGAGCTGGGGTTCCAGGACCCGGCGTATTTCAGCCGACTGTTCAAGAAGCGCGTGGGCGTGACGCCGAAGGCGTTCCGGCTGCGCGTGCCGTCACAGTAGCGCGTTCAACTCCACCTGGATCTTGATCAGCGCCGGCAGGCAGCGCTCCACCATCTCGCCCGGCGGCATGCGGCCCGCGTGGACGCTGATGTTCATGGCCGCCACCACCTCGTTGCGGAAATTGCGCAGCGGGACCGACAGCGTGCGCAAGCCCAGTTCCAGCTCCTGGTCCACCAGCGCGTAACCCTGGGCGCGGGCGCGGGAAATCTCCAGCGCCAGGCGTTCCTTGCTCGCGATGGTGTGTTCGGTGATCTGCTCGGGCTGCACCCGCTCGAGGTAGGCGTCCAGCTGCGCAGGCGGCAGGCTGGCCAGCAGCATGCGGCCATTGGCGGTACACCATGCCGGCACCCGGGTGCCCGGCTGCAGCGTGCTCGAGACCAGCTGGCCGGCGCTCACCGCCGCCACGCACACCAGCTGGTCGTGATCGAGTATGCCCACCGACGACGCCTCGCCCAGCGAATATGCCAGCCGGTACAACAGCGGCTGCGCCAGGCGCGGCAAGCGCGCCGAATGCAGGTACGACTGGCCGAGCCGCAGCACCATCGGCGTCAGCGAAAACAGCTTGTTCTCGTGCCGCATATAGCCCAGGTGCGTGAGCGTGATCAGGTAGCGCCGCGCCGCCGCGCGCGTGAGGCCCGTGTGCGCGGCCACGTCCGCGATACTGAGCCGGCTGCGTTCCTGGTCGAACGCCTGGATCACTTGCAGCCCTTTTTCCAGGCCGCCCACGAGGTCGCGCGGGCTGCGGTTGTCGTCGATGTCGGTTGTCATAAGCAGATAAATGCGGATTTGGGCGCTATTCGCACAAACCGTGCGCATGACGAATATAGCATGCACCAGGCGACTTGTGGCAGGGCGGTGCTTTGCCTAACATCGTTGGCACCAACACCAAGGAGACAGTTGTGAAATTCGACACCATCGCCGCCGGCGTCTATCCCGAACTCGTTTATCCACCGTATAAATCCACGCTCAAGCGCGGCCCCTTGCAGCCTGCGCTGCGCATCAACGCGCCAGTGCCGGTAGGCGAGAACATCGCGCCCTCCCCGCGCATCCTGCTGCCGTTCGACACCGACCTGACCGCGCAAGGCGACGGTGCGCCGCTGGGTGAAAAAATCGTGGTCACCGGCCGCGTGGTCGATGAAGACGGCAAGCCGGTGCGCAATTCGCTGCTCGAAGTCTGGCAATGCAATGCGGCTGGCCGCTACCGCCACAAGAAGGACCAGCACGACGCGCCGCTCGACCCCAACTTCAACGGTTGGGGCAAGATGATGACCGACGACGAAGGCCGCTACCGTTTTGTGACCATCAAGCCGGGCCCTTACCCGTGGGGCAACCACCACAAGGCCTGGCGTCCCGCCCACATCCATTTTTCGTTGTTCGGCAATGTGTATGCGCAGCGCCTGGTCACGCAGATGTACTTCCCCAGCGACCCGCTGTTCGACTACGACCCGATCTTCCAGAGCATTCCCGACCTGGCCGCGCGCCAGCGCCTGATCTCGCGTTTCAGTCTAGAAGAGACGGTGAGCGACCAGATGCTGGGCTACGAATTCGATATCGTCCTGAGGGGGCGCAACGCCACCCCCATGGGCATCTGAGGAGCACCACATGACCACACCCATCACAACCTCCCAAACCATCGGCCCGTTCTCGCACGAAGCGTGGCAATGGGCGGTGGACCTCGGAACCGTCGCCAGCGCGGCTGCCGGCGGCATCACGATTGCCGGCACCATCTACGATGGCGACGGCGTGCCGATCAACGATGCCCAGATCGAGGCCTGGCAGCCCGGCGCTGCCGGGGTGGAAGCAGCGCTCGATGTTCCCGCCTTCCGCCGCATCCCCAGCGACGACCAGGGCGGCTTCACCTTTACCCTGGCCGATATCGCGCTGGCGCCCGGTCAGCCGGTGGCCTACGTTACCGTGTTCGCGCGCGGCCTGGTCAAACACCAGTTCACCGCCGTGTTCCTGGCCGACGACGCCAAGCTGGCAAAATCGGCGATACTGGAACAGGTGCCGGCCGCGCGCCGCCCCACCCTGCTGGCGACTAAAACCGCGGACGGCCAGTATCGCTGGGACATCCGCATGCAAGGCGACATGGAAACCGCCTTCTTCGACTACGTTTAGCCTGGAGCCGCAGTGAGTGTATCGATCTTCGACAGCTTTTTGACCACCACCGACATGATCGCCGTGTTCGACGACGCGGCCATCGTGCAGGGCATGTTCCGTTTCGAGCAGGCGCTGGCGCAGGCGCAGGCCGACGAAGGCCTGCTGCCACAATCGGCTGCACGGGCGATTGCCGGCGTGTGCAACGCCCAACTGTACGACCTTCCCGCCCTGATCACCGCCGGCCGCCGCGCCGGCAGCCTGGCCATCCCGCTGATCAAGGAGCTGACCAAGACCGTGGCCCTGTACGACCAGGAAGCGGCCAGCAAGGTCCACTGGGGCAGTACCAGCCAGGACGTGATCGACACGGCCATGGTGCTGGCTACGCGCGACGCCCTGCAACTGCTCGACGACGGCCTGCACGACCTCACCGGCCGCCTGTTGCTGCTGGCTGGAGAACACCTGGCCACGCCGGTGCTGGCGCGTACCCTGATGCAGCCGGCGCAGGTGACCAGCTTCGGCTTCAAGCTCGCCGGCTGGCTGGCGCCGCTGGTGCGCGCGCGCACGCGTTTGCGTGAATGCGCGCAGCGCGCCTTGCAGTTGCAACTGGGCGGCGCAGTGGGCACGCTGGCGGTGATGGGCGAGCAAGGCGCCGCCGTGGGCGCCCGCATGGCGCAAGCGCTCGACCTGCGCCTGGCCGACGCGGCCTGGCACACGCAGCGCGACGAATGGGTGCGCCTGGGCCTGGAAGTGGCGGTACTGACGGGCAGCCTGGGCAAGCTGGCAACGGACCTGAGCCTGATGGCGCAAGGAGAGATCGCCGAACTGGCCGAGCCTTCGGGCAATGGCCGGGGCGGTTCGTCGGCCATGCCGCACAAGCGCAATCCTGTCTCGGCGATGATCGCACTGGCCGCCGCCACCCGCACTCCGCAACACGCCGCCGCGCTGCTGGCCGCCATGGGACAGCAGCACGAACGGGGCTTGGGCAACTGGCAGGCCGAACTGGCCGAGTGGCCCGGGCTGTTCCTGAGCGCACACGGCGCCTTGCAGGCGCTGGACGAAGCGTTCGCCGGCCTGCACATCGACACCGCGCGCATGCGCCGCAATATCGACAGTCTGCAAGGGCTGGTGTTCGCAGAGGCCGCGTCGAGCTACCTGGCCGCCACCATCGGCAAGTCTGCCGCCCACGCGCTGCTGGAAAAAATGACGGGCGAATCGCTGACCAGCGGGCGCCACCTGGCCGACGTGCTGGAAGCGGCGATTGCCGCCGACCCGCAACTGCAAGCCGCCATCGACCTGGCGCACCTGCGCACCCTGTTCGACCCCGTCGCCGCCACCGCGCCGGCGCACAAGCTGGCGCAGGAGCAGTTGCGCCGCCTGCGCGACGACATCCACCATTTTTCCAAGTGAGTATCTTATGAGTTTCGACCCGATCGACCACGACTTCGAGCGCGGGCTGGGCAACCGCCGCGCCATCCTCGGCGACGCGTGGGTGGAGCGTTCGCTCGGCAACGCCAACCAGTTCAATGCCGACTTCCAGAACCTGATCACGCGGTTTGCCTGGAACGAGATCTGGGGCCGCCCCGGCCTCGAGCAGAAAACGCGCCGCGCCATCGTCCTCTCGATCACCATCGCGCTGGGCCGCTGGGAAGAATTCGACCTGCACGTGCGCGCCGCGCTGCTGGGCGAAGACAGCAACCGCCTCACGCCCGACGAATTGAAGGAAGTGCTGATCCAGTCCGCCATCTACGCCGGCGTGCCGGCCGCGAACACCGCATTCACCCACGCCATGGCGATCCTGCGCGAAGTCGGTCCGCAGATCGGCTACGAACTGGAACCCTCGGCGCCGCTGGCAGCAAGCCATCCGGGCGTGGGCCGCGCGGGCCGCAGCAGCGGCAGGCCAGCCTTGCACTATACGGTGCGCGAACCACGCAATGGCAAGGCGCCGCGTCACACGGTGGTACTGAGCCACGCGCTCGGTTGCGATTTGACCATGTGGGACCAGCTGGCCAACCAGCTGGCACTTGATCACCGCGTGATCGCCTACGACCATCGCGGCCACGGCAGTTCGGAGTCACCGCCCGGCGCCTACGCGATGGCCGACCTGGCCGACGACGCGGCCGCGCTGCTGCGCGAGCTCGATACCGGCCCGGTGGTGTGGATCGGCTTGTCGATGGGCGGCATGGTCGGCCAGGAGCTGGCGCTGCGCCATCCCGCGCTGGTGCGGGCGCTGGTACTGGCCAACACCACGTCCGGCTACCCGGCGCCGGTGCAGGAGGTCTGGCGCCAGCGCATCGCCACCGTGCAGCTTGATGGCATCGAACCGATCGCCGATGCGGTGATGGGCCGCTACTTCCACGACGCCTTCCGCGCTGCGCATCCGGGTACCGTGGCGCGATTCCGCCGGCGGGTGGTGGCCACCGACAACGTCGGCTATGCAGGCTGCTGCCACGCGGTGGGGACCGTGGATACCACGGCGCGCCTGGGCCAGATCAAGGCCCCGACGCTGGTGATTGCGGGAGAGCTGGACCAGGGCACGCCGGTGGCCATGGCGCAGGTGCTGGCCGAGGGCATTGAAGGTGCCCAGCTGGAGGTGTTGAAAGACGCTTCGCACCTGAGCTACATCGAACAGCCGGAGATGTTCAGCAGTGCGGTGCGCAGCTTCATTGTGACGCTTTAAGCAGCCGTGAAATCTGTCATCCCCGCGCAGGCGGGGATCCATACCGAGCGTGAATATACCGCGGCACAAGCGCTCCATGGATCCCCGCATTCGCGAGGATGGCGATCTTTAAGGTTGGCGGCTACCGTTAAACACCGGGATCGCGCACCTTCTCCACCTGGTCGAACTCCACGTTGTAGTACCCGCCCCCCACCAGCTCCGCCTTGCGGATATACACGGTCTGCACGATATCGCGGGTTGCCGCATCGATGCTCACCGGACCGCGCACACTGGTCCAGGCCATCCCTTTCATTGCCGCCAGCAGCTTGTCGCCGTTGCTGTCCCCGCCGGTCTTTTTTAGCGCCTGGTACAGCAGGTGCATGCCGTCGTATGCGCCTACCGAGTGGAAGTTCGGGCGCATACCCTTGTTCGCTTTCTGGAACGCGTCCACGTACGCCTTGTTTTCGGCCGATGGATGCGCGGCCGAGTAGTGGTGGCTGCTCACCACGCCCGCTGCCGCAGGGCCGATGCTGGCCATCAGGTCGTCATCGAGCACGTCGCCGGTGCAGATCAGGCGCACGCCCGCTGCGGCCAGCCCCCGCTCGGTGAACTGCTTGAGCACCGCCGCGCCTTCGCCCGATGGCACGAAGACGAACAGCGCGTCCGGTTTCAGGTCGCGTACCTTGGCCAGGAACGGCGCGTAGTCCGGGTTGCGCAGCGGTGCGCGCACCGTTTCCACGACCTTGCCGCCGCCTTCCGTAAAGCCCTTGACGAACACTTTTTCAGCGTCCAGTCCGGGGCCGTAATCGCTGACCAGCGTCACCACCGTGCGGATCTTGTTTTTCGCCGCCCACTGGGCCATGGGCGCAGTCACCTGGGCCAATGTAAAACCGGTGCGCACGATGTACGGCGAGCGTTGCGGAATCACCGAGGTGGCGGCGGCCATCACAATCATCGGCACCTTGGCTTGCGTGGCGACCGGCGCCGCTGCAAACGCCAGCGGCGTCAGGCCAAAGCCGGCCAGCACCTGCACCTTGTCGCGCGAGACCAGTTCCTGCGCCAGGCGCTTGGTGACGTCGGGCGACACGCCGCCGTCGTCCTTGAGGATGATTTCCACCGGCCGGCCCGCTACCGTGGCGCCGTTCTGGGCGAGGTACAGTTTGACGGCCGCCTCGATCTGCTTGCCGGTGGAGGCGAACGGCCCGGACATCGGCAGGATCAGGCCCACCTTGAACGGGTCGGCGGCGAATGCGGACAGCGGCAGCAGGCCGGTCGATAAAGCGGCAGCGCCCAACACGAGGCGGCGGCGTGGCTGGTTGATATGGTTGGTCATCATGTCTCCTTGGGTATTTTTATAAGTCCAGCAGCAGCCTGGGAGTTTTGGAACGGGAACAACACGGGGTGAACTGGTCGTTGGCGGCCTGCTCTTCTTCGGTCAGGTACTGGTCGCGGTGATCGGGCACACCTTCAAGAACACGCGTCAGGCACGTACCGCACACGCCCTGCTCGCACGACGCCGGCACGAACACGCCCGCATCCTGCAGCACCTTCATCACGGTCACGCCGACCGGGATGGCGTACACCGCGCCGCTGAACTTGAGCTCCACCTCGAACGGCTGGTCGCCGGTCGATTCCACCACGACAGCGCCGAAATATTCGAGGTGCAGCTGGTCGGCCGGCCATTGCTGCTGCGCGGCCACGGCCTTGACGTGGTCGATGAAACCGGCCGGCCCGCAAAAGTAAATGTGGGTGCTGCGATCGAGACTGGCCAGCAGCGCTGGCAGATCCAGCTTGCGGGCGCTTTCGCCGGTATCGAAATACAGGTGCGAGACAGCGGCGTAGGGCGCAGCGGCGATGCGGTCGCGGAACGCCATGCGCTCGGGCGCGCGTGCGCAGTAGTGCAATTCGAACTGCGCACCCTGCGCCGACAAGGCCTCGGCCATCGCCAGGATGGGCGTGACGCCGATGCCGCCGGCCAGCAGCAGGCTGCGCGGCGCGTCGGCCAGGGCGAACAGGTTGCGCGGTGCGCTGATCTGCAACCGGGCGCCGGCCGCGATGCCGTCGTGCATGGCGCGCGAGCCGCCGCGCGAAGCCGGGTCGCGCAGCACGCCGATCACGTAGCGGTGGCGCTCGTGCGGCGGATTGCACAGCGAGTACTGGCGCACCAGCCCCGGCGCCACGTGGACGTCGATATGCGCACCGGCGGCAAACGGCGGCAGTTCGCTGCCGTCTTCGCTCACCAGTTCATAGCTGCATATGTCGTCCGCCTCGCGGGTCCGGCGGTTCACCCGGACGCTCAGCAGACCGGCGGTCATGCCGGCTGCTCCGCAGGGACTTCCTTCTTCATCCACTGTTCCAGCACCCGGCGCGACTGCATGCCGCCGGCGTCGATGTTCAGCGCCAGCAGTTTTCGTTCCGGGTGGCGCAGCAGGTTGGCCTGCTGCAGTTCCAGCATCTCGCGGTCTTCGTTGAAGATCTTGCCCTGTCCTTCGCGGATGGTGGCGGTCAGTTCCTTGTCTTCGGGCTTGAAGTTGCGGGCCATACCCCAGAAATACCAGTGCGAGGTTTCAGTTTCCGGCGTGATGAAGTCCACCACGATGCTCGACGCCTTGAACTGCGGCGCGGCGTCGTAGCCGCCGTTGCCGGCGTGCGCCACGCCGACTTCGATCATCACGTGGCTCGGTGGCGTGAAGCGGCACACCTGCCAGCGGTCCACCGGCACGTCGTCGGCCAGGCCATTGCCCCGCAGGGCCGCGCGCCAGAACGGCGGCGCCATGATGTTCTCCATGTAGCGGCTGGTGATCACTTCCTCGCCATTGACGCGGGTGGTCACCGGCGCTTCATCGATCTCCTTCTGGCCGATGCTCGACGCGTGGACATAGGTCTCGTGGGTGAGGTCCATCAGGTTGTCGATCATCAGGCGGTATTCACAGTTGATGTGATACAGGCCGCCGCCGTAAGCCCATTCCGGGCTCTCGGCCCATTCCAGGTAAGGAATCTGCCCGGGGTCGGCCAGTGCGCGGTCGCCGGGCCACACCCAGATGAAGCCGTGGCGCTCTTCCACCGCGTAGCTGACTATGCACGGGAAGCCGCGCACACGCTGGCCCGGCATGCTGATCACCTTGCCGTCGCAGCCCATTTCCAGGCCGTGATAGCCGCAGACCAGGTTGCCGTCGCGGACAAAGCCGAGCGACAGCGGCGCACCGCGATGCGGACAGAAATCCTCCACCGCCGCCACCTTGCCGTCCGCGCCACGATAGAACACGATCTTCTCGCCGCAGACCTGGCGGCCCAGCGGCTTGCCGTCGATTTCGTCCGGTGTGCAGGCTACATACCAGGTATTTTTCGGGTACATATTGTCTCCTTTGTTTTCAATATTCAGTACACTGAATGTCGTAGAGTATAGTCTTGAAAGCGGAGAAGTAAACCTCCGCGCCCAACTCTTTTCATATTGCGCCGCACCAGCGGCGCCGGGAACCGCCATGCCAGAAACCGAAAGCACCCTGATCAACCTGTACGAACATCCGGGCCACCTGCTGCGGCGCGCGCAGCAGATATCGGTGTCGATCTTTTACGATGAAATGGGCAGCGAGCTGACGCCGATCCAGTACGCGGTACTGCGCAACCTGGCAGGCCATCCGGGCACCGACCAGGTGTCGCTGGCCGCGCTCACCGGCATCGATACCTCCACCGGCGCCACCGTGTGTGCGCGGCTCGAGGAAAAAGGACTGCTGGAGCGCAAGGTGATTCCGACCAACCGCCGCCAGCGTGCACTGACCATCACCGGCGCAGGCGAGCAGCAACTGGCCGACATGATCCCGGGCGCGCAGCGGCTGCGGCGCCGTTTGCTGGCGCCGTTGACGGGGCCGGAACAATTGCAGTTCATGGCGCTGCTCACCAAGCTGGTCCAGGAAAACAATGAGCAGAGCCGCGCGCCGCTCACTGCTGCCACCGGCAGCGTCAAATAGGAGGTGTCAAGCCACCGCGACCAGCTTGTCCAGCTTGTCGCCATCGGCCAGCAGACTGGCGCTGTCCGAGTCGTGCACGATGCGGCCGCGATCGAGCACGATGGCGCGCTTGGTCAGCGACAGCGCCAGGCGCGCATGCTGTTCCACCACGATCACCGACATGCCCTCCTCTTCCACCAGCTTGCGGATCACCCCCACCAGGTCCTGCACGATGATCGGCGCCAGGCCTTCCATCGGCTCGTCGAGCAGCAGGATGCGCGGGTTGGTCATCAGGGCGCGGGCGATCGCCACCATCTGCTGCTCGCCGCCCGAAAGCTGGTTGCCCATGTTGGCGCGGCGCTCGTGCAGGCGCGGGAATATCCCGTAGATCTTTTGCAGGTTCCACGGCCCCGGACGGGCCACCACGGTCAGATGCTCTTCCACGGTGAGCGACGGGAACATATGGCGCTCCTGCGGCACCCAGCCCAGACCTGCGCGGGCGCGCTTGTGGGTGGTCATGCGGCCGATGTCGGCGCCGTCCCAGTGAATGCCGCCGCCGTGCAGGCGCGTCAATCCCATCAGGGTCACCAGCAGGCTGGTTTTGCCGACGCCATTGCGGCCCAGCAGCGCCAGGCTGTCGCCTTCGTTCATCGAGAACGACACGTCTTCCAGGACGATCGACTCGCCATAGCCGGCCGTGACTTTATCGAGCTTCAGTAATTCACGCATGTTCCGCCTCCCCCAGGTACACTTCTTTGACACGCGGATCGGCCGCGATCTCTTCGGGCGTGCCTTCGGTCAGCACCTTGCCGCCCACCATGACGGTAATCCGGTCGGCAAAGCGGAACACCAGTCCCATATCGTGTTCGATGAACAGCACCGTCACGTCGCGCGGCAAATTGGCCAGCACTTCGAACAGCTCGCGGCTCTCGGCCGACGGAATGCCGGCCGCCGGTTCATCGAGCAGCAGGATGCGCGGCTTGGTGGCCAGCGCCAGCGCGATCTCCACCAGCCGCTGCTTGCCATAGGCCATGCTGCGCGTGATGCTGTTGGCCTGGTCGCTGAGCTTGAGGGTAGCCAGCAGCGCCATCGCCTCGTCGATCACGTCCGGGTGGTTGGCCACGGTCTTGTACCAGACCGACTGCAGGCCGCGCCGCTCGGAGATCGCCAGCGCCACCGATTCCAGTACCGTCATGCCGGCAAACAGGGTGTTGAGCTGGAATGTGCGCGTCATGCCGCGATGAACGCGTTCATGTTGCGGCAGCTCGGTGATGTCTTCGCCACCCAAAAACACCTTGCCGCTGCTGGGCATGAAGCTGCCGGTCAGCAGGTTGATGAAGGTGGTCTTGCCGGCGCCATTGGGACCGATCAGCGCATGGCGCGCGCCGGGCTTGAAGGTGAGGCTCACATCGCTGTTGGCCAGGAATGCACCCCAGCGCTTGGACAGCCCTTCGGTGCGCAAGGTGATGTCGGTGCCGACGGTGCTCATGCTGCCTCCTTTTTCGATTTGAAGCCAGCCGCCAGTTTTTCCAGGCCACCGAGGATACCGCCGCGCGCAAACAGCACGATCAGCACCAGCAGCAAGCCGATATAGAACTGCCAGTAAGCGGGATTGAGACCGGAGATGTAATCCTGCGCCACCATGAACACGGCCGCGCCGATCAGCGCGCCGTACAGGCGCCCGGTGCCGCCCAATACCAGCATGATCAACAGCTCGGCCGAACGGGGGAAGCCCAGCGAATCGAGACCGACAAACTGCGTGGTCTGCGCCAGCAATCCGCCGGCCACGCCGGCAATCACGGCCGACACGGTGTAGATGGCGATCAGGCGGCGATTGACATTCACGCCGAGCGACGGCATGCGGCGCACACCTTCGCGGATGCCGATCAGGCTCAAACCGAACGGCGATTTGACCAGCCGGCGCAGCACCACGAACAGGATGAACAGCACCGCAAAGCTGTACCAGAAGGCCACCGTGCCGTTCAAGTCGAATTCGAACCTGCCGAACAGGTTACCGACCATCATGCCCGACAGGCCATCGACGCCGCCGGTCAGCCACGACGCCTTGTTGGCCGCTTCGTGCAGCATCAGGCAGATGCCGAGCGTGACCATCAGGCGCGTGAGGTCCTGGCCGCGCACGACCAGGAACGAGACGATGAAGCCGAAGATGCCGGCCACCACGGCCCCCGCCAGCAGGCCGCTGAGCGGCTCGCCCCAGCCATGCACGGCCAGCAGGCCGGCTGTGTAGGCGCCGAGGCCAAAGAACGCGGCATGACCCAGCGAGACGATGCCGGCGTAGCCGAGGATCAGGTCCAGCGACAGGGCGAACAGGCCGATGATCATGATCTGGCTGATCAGGACCAGGTAGCCGGGAAAGGCGAAGTAGGCGGCGATGGGCAGCAGCCAGAACACGATTTCCAGCGGCTTCCAGCGGTCGTTGGGCAGGTTCAGATGCGCGGTTGGAATGGTGGTCATGGTGGTCTTCGCAACGGTTGCGGGTTTCAAGGTGTCGGTCATGGCGTTCATGCTTTCCTCCGGATCAGGCCAGCAGGGAACAGGATCAGCAGCACCACCATCAGCGCGTAGATCACGAAGGCGCCGATTTCGGGCACATAGTATTTGCCGGCCACGTCGAACACGCCGAGGATGAGCGCCGCTACCAGCGGACCCTTGATGGTGCCGGCGCCGCCTACGGCCACCACCAGCAGGAAGTACACCATGTACTTGATCGGGAAGCTCGGATCGAGTCCCAGCACGTCGATACCCAGCCCGCCGCCAAGGCCGGCCAGGCCGGAACCGAGCGCAAAGGTCAGGCTGAACACCAGGCTCACATTGATACCGAGGCCGGCCGACGCGGTCTGGTTGTCCACCGAGGCGCGGATCTGCGCACCGAAGCGGGTGCGCTCGATCAGCAGGCCAAGAGCAATCGTCACCAGTACCACCACGCCGATCAGGAAGACCCGGTAGGCGCCCACGTCCAGGCCCAGGATATGCACCTGGCCGCGCAGCCACTCGGGCAGCGTGACCGGCTGCTGGGTAGGGCCGAAGAAGTAGGTGGCAGCAGCCACCGACATGAAGGTCAGGCCGATCGAGAACAGCACCTGGTCCAGGTGGCTGGCCTTGTACAGGCGCCGGTACAGCAGGCGCTCGAGCACCAGCCCCACGAGGGCGGACGCGATGAACGCCAGCGGCAGCGACGCCAGGAACGGCACGCCCAGGGCGGACAACACGGTCACGCTCACATACCCGCCCAGCATGGCAAAGGCGCCGTGGGCCAGGTTAATAAAGTTCATCATGCCCATCGTGACCGACAGGCCCACGCTGATCAGGAACAGCAAGCTGCCATAGGCGATGCCATCGAACAGCACGCCCGCGAAGTTGGCTAACATGGCTGCCCCCATTTCATGTCCAGGCGCTCTGCGGCGCCGTGTTGGTGTCGTTGTTTCATTTTGTCTCCTGCCATTCTCGGAATTACATTAAATCACACCGTTTCAGACTTTCTCGATGATGATCGCGATGCCCTGCCCCACGCCGATACACATGGTGCACAGCGCATAACGCCCGCCGTTGTGGTGCAACTGCCAGGTGGCGGTAGTCACCAGGCGCGCGCCGCTCATGCCCAGCGGATGGCCGAGTGCAATCGCGCCGCCGTTGGGATTGACGCGCGGGTCGGTATCACTGAGCCCCAGTTCGCGCAGCACGGCCAGGCCTTGCGACGCGAACGCCTCGTTCAACTCGATCCAGTCCATCTGCTCGAGCGACAGGCCGGTCTGGCGCAGCAGCTTGCGCACCGCCGGCACGGGCCCCACGCCCATCACGCGCGGCGCCACGCCAGCGGTGGCCATACCGACAATGCGCGCCAACGGCTTCAAGCCATGCTGCTGCGCTGCCTCGGCGCTGGCGATCAGCAGCGCGCAGGCGCCGTCGTTGATGCCCGAGGCATTGCCGGCGGTAACGCTGCCGTCGGGCCGCACCACGCCCTTCAATTTCGCCAGCGCTTCGACGGTGGTGGCGCGTGGATGTTCATCCTGGGCGAAGACGATCGCGTCCCCCTTTTTTTGCGGGATGGTGACCGGCACGATCTCGCGCTGGAACACGCCTTCGGCAATCGCGGTGGCGGCCTTGTTCTGGCTGGCCAGCGCAAACGCGTCCTGATCGAGGCGGCTCACCTGGTAATCGGTGGCGACGTTTTCCGCCGTTTCAGGCATGGTCTCCACGCCATAGGCATCTTTTAATGCCTTGTTGATGAAGCGCCAGCCCATGGTGGTGTCCTGCAGCGACGCATTGCGCGAGAAGGCGCTGTCGGCCTTGCCCATCACGAACGGCGCGCGCGTCATCGACTCGACGCCACCGGCGATGATCAGGCTGGCGTCGCCGGCCTGGATGGCGCGGGCCGCCGTGCCCACGGCGTCCATGCCGGAGCCGCACAGGCGGTTGATGGTGGTGCCGGGCACCGCCACCGGCAGGCCGGCCAGCAGCGACGACATGCGCGCCACGTTGCGGTTGTCTTCGCCGGCCTGGTTGGCGCAGCCGTAAAACACGTCGTCCACCTGGTCCCACTGCACGCCGGGATTGCGTTCGACCAGCGCGCGCAAGGGTACCGCGCCCAGGTCGTCGGCGCGCACGTCTTTCAGGGCGCCGCCGTAGCGGCCGATCGGGGTGCGCACCGCGTCGCAGATGTAAGCATCGGTCATCATTAATCCTTTCATTGCACCAGCGTGGCGCCGGTGGCCGCCTGCAGTTCTTCAAACGTGAGGCCTGGCGCCATTTCCAGCACCGTCAGGCCATTCGGGGTCACGTTGAGCACGGCCATGTCGGTGTAGATGCGGTTCACGCACGCCACGCCGGTAAGCGGGTAACTGCACGCCTCGACGATCTTGCTCTCACCAAGCTTGGTGACGTGGTCCATCATCACGAACACCTGCTTGGCGCCGATGGCCAGGTCCATGGCGCCGCCCACGGCAGGAATCGCATCGGGCGCGCCGGTGTGCCAGTTGGCCAGGTCGCCATGCTCGGAAACCTGGAAGGCGCCCAGCACGCACACGTCGAGGTGGCCGCCGCGCATCATCGCAAACGAATCGGCGTGGTGGAAGTAGGCGCCACCGGTGAGCAGCGTGACCGGCTGCTTGCCGGCGTTGATCAGGTCTTCGTCTTCGTCTTCCGGCGCCGGTGCGGGCCCCATGCCGAGCAGGCCGTTTTCGCTGTGCAGGAAGACTTCACGTTCCGCCGGCAGGTAGTTGGCCACCTTGGTCGGCAGGCCGATGCCGAGGTTGACGTACGCGCCTTCGGGAATGTCCTGCGCCACGCGTGCGGCGATCTGGTCGCGGGTAAACCGCTTTGCGGGTTTGCTGGTATCGCTCATGCTGCCTCCTTGACTACGCGCTGGACGAAAATGCCCGGCGTGACGATCGTTTCGGGATCGAGTTCGCCCAGCGCCACCACGTCGCGCACCTGGGCGATGGCCACCTTGGCCGCCATGGCCATGATCGGGCCGAAGTTGCGCGCGGTCTTGCGGTACACCAGGTTGCCCCAGCGGTCGCCGCGCAGCGCCTTGATCAGCGCGAAGTCGGCGTGGATCGGTGCTTCGAGCACGTAATGGCGGCCGTCGATCAGGCGCGTCTCCTTGCCTTCGGCCAGCAGCGTGCCGTAGCCGGTGGGGGTGAAGAAGCCGCCGATGCCGGCGCCGGCCGCGCGGATGCGCTCGGCCAGGTTGCCTTGCGGCGTCAGTTCGAGCTCGATTTCGCCGGCGCGGTACAGCGCATCGAAATGCTGCGAGTCGGCCTGGCGCGGGAACGAGCAAATGATCTTGCGCACGCGCTTGGCCTTGAGCAGCGCGGCCAGGCCGGTCTCGCCATTGCCGGCGTTGTTGTTGACGATGGTAAGTTCGCGCGCGCCCTGTGCGATCAGCGCGTCGATCAGCGCCGACGGCATGCCGGCGTTGCCGAAGCCGCCGATCATGACGGTGGCGCCGTCGTGAATATCGGCCACCGCGCGCTCCAGTGATTCAAAAGTTTTGTCGATCATCGTGTGCTTTCATGATTCTTCTTGTTTCGGTTTGTGCGATAATCGAACTAATGATTGATTACCGCACACCCAGTGTATGACTTGCTTCGGCGGTGGTCAAGAAAAACCGTCTATCGAATCGATCGCCTGGATTAAAATCACGCCATGTCAAAAGCCAAACCAACCGAAACCGCTGCGCCTGTCCCTGCAACCGCCGACGAGGACCGCGAGCCCACCATCGCCGAACAGATCGACGCCATGACCGATCCCAGCTTCATGACGTCGCTCGCGCGCGGCCTGGCCGTGGTGCAGGCGTTCAGCGATTCGCGCAAGCCGCAAACCATTGCCAACATCAGCCAGAAGACCGGCATCCCGCGCGCCGCCGTGCGCCGCTGCCTGCATACGCTGCGCGAACTGGGCTACGTGGACGCGGAGCTGAACAACTTCTCGCTGCGGCCCAAGGTCCTCACGCTCGGCTATTCCTACCTGTCATCGACGCCTCTGACGGTATCGGCCCAGCCCTACCTGAACAGCATCAGCCGCACGCTCAACGAATCGAGCTCGCTGGCAGTGCTGGACGACGGCGAGGTGCTGTACGTTGCCCGCGCCGCCACGTCGCGCGTGATGTCGGTCGCCTTGAATACCGGCAGCCGTTTGCCCGCCTACTGCACGTCGCTGGGCCGCGTGATGCTGGCCCACCTGCCGCCCGCAGAACTCGACCGCTACCTGGCCAACACCAAGCTGCGCGCGATGACCAGGAACACCGTCGTCAGCCAAAAGGGCCTGCGCGAAATCCTGGCCGGCGTGCGCGAACAGGGTTACGCCGTCAACGACGAGGAACTGGAACTGGGATTGCGGTCGATCGCAGTGCCGGTGCGCGGCGCCTCGGGCACGGTGCTCGCCGCCCTCAACGTGGGCGCGCAAGCGGCCCGTGTCAGCGTCAAGGAACTCGAAAAGGAGTTCTTGCCGGTGCTGCTCAAAGGAGCGCAGGAACTCTCCATCTTGCTACCTTAAATGAGGCCATTTCAGCGGCGCCAGGGTCAGGCGCAGCGCCGCAGACAGTGCGCTAGCACGGCAAGGCGCTGCAACGACACCATGGCGTCGCTGATATCGCCGAGCGAGGCCATTTCAGCGGCGCCAGGGTTAGGCGCAGCGCCGCAGGCAGTGCGCTAGCACGGCAAGGCGCTGCAACGACACCATGGCGTCGCTGATATGGCCGATTAGAAGGAGTGGCGCAAGCCTGCCATAACACCATTCTGCGTTTTGCCGGCGCCGACGGTGCCGCCGGCATCGAGCGCGATTGCCGACAGGCCACTGTTTTTCATGCGGCCGATGCCGACGTAGCTGGCAGTGCGCTTGGAGAAGTAATAGGTCAGGCGCGCGACCACCATGGTGGCGTCGGCGTTGCTGTTCTTCAGATCGCGGCGGGCCACTTGCGTGTCGAGCGTCGTCAGTGGCGTGACCGGATAGCTCACGCCCAGGAAGTACAAATCCGATTCCGACAGGCCGGTCGCGGCGCGCGTGGTGCGGTCGACGATGCCGGCGCCGATCTTGCCCTCGCCTACCTTGACGTAGCCGTTGGCGGTCACGCGCTTGTCGCTGTTATCGCTGCTGGTCAAACCACCGGCGGCGCCCACGTTGCCGTACATGATGTCATAGGACGCATTCAGGCCCCAGGCCGGCGTTTCATAGCCGAACAGGCCGGTGATCTGGCGGCAGGCTTTGGAGTTGCCCGCCACTTCGCCGGGGCAGCCCGTTGCTGCCGGGCCGCCGGCGGCCGACACGTCGCGCCCGGTGCTGTAGGTGGCGCCGATCACGAAGTTGTTGAAATTGCCGAGGTAGCCGATGGCGTTGTCGCTGCGGGCGTTCGGCAGGTACGGATCGATGCTGCCGATGGCGAACAGGTTGGGACCCATCACGTCCGACTTCATGCCGGCGATATACGTCATGTTGATCTGGCGGCCCAGGGTGACGGTGCCAAAGGCGCCCTTCAATCCCACCGATGCCTGGCGGCCGAACAGGCGGTTGCCCTGCCCCATCGATCCGCTGTCCATGGTCAGACCCGCTTCGAGCGTGAACACCAGTTGCAGGCCGTCGCCCAGATCCTCGGCGCCGCGGAAGCCGATACGCGACGGGAAGGAACCGGTCAGCGATGGCATCTTGGTGACCGAATCGCCGGCAGCGTTGGCGTTGGTGGTGTGGACCACGCCGGTGTCGAGCAGGCCATACACGGTGACGCTGGACTGGGCCATCGCTGCGGACGCACCTACGCATGCCATCAGCGCCACGGCGCCACGGATACTGTTTTTCATTGCTGTCTCCTGTTTGTTTTATTGTCTCTTTATAAGCATGTGCGATTAACGAACATCTGGTTGTTAATCGCACATAAATTGGATACTATGATCGTCGCGAGGCGATGTCAAGCTGCCTGATATCATCGTTAGGCCACAATGCAACATTGCGAGCAGCGCCACGCGGGGCTACACCGCGCATTTCATAGACAAAAACAGGAGACCGGCATGAACAGGAAAAATTTTGTAAAGACTTCACTGACCACCATTGCGCTGGCCGCGCTCACGCTGTCCATCGGCCCGAACGCCTACGCGCAGGACACCATCAAGGTCGGCGTGATTGCCGCGTTCTCCGGCCCCTTTGCCGATTACGGCAAGCAGATCGAAGGCGGTATCAAGGCCTACATGGCGCAGCACGGATCGACCGTGGCCGGTAAAAAAATCGAGATCATCGTCAAGGACACCACCGGTCCGGCGCCGGAAATCGCCAAGCGCCTGGCGCAGGAACTGGTGGTGCGCGACAAGGTGGACTTCCTGGCCGGCTTCGGCCTGACACCGGAAGCACTGGCCGTGGCGCCGATTGCCCAGCAGGCCAGGAAGCCGATGATCATCATGAACGCGGCCACGTCGTCGATCACCACCAAGTCCAATTACATCGCCCGCTTTTCGATGACGCTGCCGCAGATCTCGGCGCCGATGGCCACGTGGGCGGCCAAGAACAACATCAAGAAAGTCGTGACCCTGGTGGCCGACTACGGCCCTGGCATCGATGCGGAGGCCGCCTTCAAGACCGAACTGGTAAAAGGCGGCGGCACGGTGACCGAAGCGATCCGCGTCCCGCTGCGCAACCCGGAATTCGCGCCGTACATCCAGCGCATCAAGGACGCCAAGCCCGACGCGGTGTTCATCTTCGTGCCGGCCGGCGAGCAAAGCATCGCCTTCATGAAGGGCTACCGCGAGCGCGGCCTGGCCGCTGCCGGCATCAAGGTCATCGCCACCGGCGACCTGACCGACGACCACGTGCTGCCGGCCATGGGCGACGCCACGCTGGGCGTGATCACCACCTTCCACTATTCAGCTGCCCACAAGTCGCCGGAAAACGCCGCATTCCTGAAAAGTTTTGCGGCCACCAATCCCGGCGGCGGCCGCCCCAATTTCATGGCGGTGGCGGCTTACGACGGCATGGCCGCGATTTACGAAGTGGCCCGCAAGTTGAACGGCAAGATCGACGGCGACAAGGCGATGGAAGTGCTCAAGACGATCAAGCTCAATAGCCCGCGCGGCCCGATCACAATCGACCCGGCCACCCGCGACATCGTCCAGACGGTGTATGTGCGCAAGGTGGAAAAGGTTGGCAACGAGGTCTACAACATCGAGTTCGACCAGTTCCCCAACATGAAAGACCCGGGCAAATAAGCAACACTTGTTTCGTCTTCCTGCTGGTGTCAACCGCCGGCAGGCTTCGCGCGTTAAGGGAATGTCTCGACACCGAATGCCCGCAGTGGCACAGTAGAACGGCGCTGAGACACCCTTACGCAGAATGGAGCTGGACGATCATGCAAGCATATTCAAACACTAATTCGACTGTAGCTAGCCGCCAGGGCTTTATCAATCCCAACCGCGTGCAGGAAGTGCGCTACTGGGCCGAGGAGTTCCACATTCCGCCGGCGCGCCTGATCGCTGTCGTGCGCGAAGTGGGCCGCAATCTTTACGAAGTGCGCAAACGCCTGGCGATGTAAGCGGCTGCCAGCGCCACGCACAGCAACACAGAATCGACCCCAGCGACGCCCACGCCCCCGGCGCCGCCACGCTGGCCCTGTAACAGGGCGGTCAGCAAATGATCGCCGGTAGTGGCCCAATTGAGCGCCACCGCCAGCACCGCCAGCACCCCGATGACGATAGCCTGTTCGCGCCACGCGGCTCTGCCGCGCCACCACGCGTGCGCAAATGCCGCGAGCCACGCGCCATAGAACGCCTGCACTTCGTGTAGCGCGCTGCCCCCGGCATGACTATCGATTGTCGGCAGCAGCCGGTTGGCGACCATGAACACCAGCGTGGCCAGCACGATGCCGGTGACGCTGCCGATGGCCAGTCCCTCCACCACGCGCACACCGGCCAGTCCCCGTTTCGCATGCTGCGCACGCCGGCCTTCGATCCAGAACAGGAAGCCGGTGCAGATCATCGCGCAGCCGGCCAGCCCGCCTGCAAAATACAGCCACCGCAGCAGCGCGTGGTCGAAGCGGATGAAGTGCAGACCCGAGATGAAGCGCTGCGCGGTCATCACCGGTCCCGCCTCGAAGCGCGCCAGCACGCGGCCCGTTTGCGCATCGAAGAAAATCTGGTCCAGGTTCATGGTGACGTCGCTGGCGTACGAGCGGCGCAATTCGACATAGCTGTTGGCGTCGCCGGGGTGGAACACCCGCACGAAATACGGCTCGCCGCCGCCCCAGGTGGCTGCAGCTGTCGCGCGCATGGCGTCGATGGAGCCCAGCTGGCCGGGCGCTTGGGCCGGCTTGCGCGTGTACTTGCCATAGGCTTCGGCCATGAACGCCGCCTTGGCCTTGGCGCCCTCGCCGTAAGCGCCCGCGTGCAGTTGCGGGAAGTAGAGGGTAATGAAGATGATCAGGCCCGAGAGCG
The DNA here is from genome assembly GCF_034479515.1 of Duganella zoogloeoides. Classification (NCBI taxonomy): domain Bacteria; kingdom Pseudomonadati; phylum Pseudomonadota; class Betaproteobacteria; order Burkholderiales; family Oxalobacteraceae; genus Duganella; species Duganella zoogloeoides. The sequence continues at coordinate 1,899,063 of NZ_CP140152.1, read as the reverse complement.
CGATCATGAAGTGGAATGGCAGCGCCACCACGCCGGTCAGGTTATGCAGGTCCAGTGCGCTGCGCTGCAAGCGCTTGTGCGGACGAAACGTAAAAAACTGTTTGAAGATCTTCTTGTGGACCACCACGCCGGAGACCAGCAGCACCAGCATGCTCATCGCTGACAGGCCCACCAGCCACTTGCCCAGCTCCAGCCACTTGATGTGCAGGGTATAGTGAAACGGCACCAGGAAGCCGGTGGCCGCATCGGACTGCTGCGGCGCCAGCAAGGTGTTGGTGTTCGGGTCGATGAAGCGGCCATGCTCGGCGCCCTTGGCGTCGCGGCAGGTCAGTTCCGCCACCGGGTTGCGGCTGGTGGGCAGGTCGATGCGCCATTGCCTGGCGCCCGCCGGCACCTGTGGCGCGGCGGTTGCCGCCAGCCGGTCCAGCGACAGCGGCGCGATCGCCCCGGCGATGCGGGTTTGCGGCAGCATCCAGCGGTCGATCTCGCTGCCGAACACGCTCAGGGTGCCGAACCAGAATATCGCGAACAGCAGGCTGCCGATGATCACGCCCGCCCACGTGTGCAGCAGCGCCATCGACTTGGTGAACGTATCGCCCATGTCAGGTTACCGCCCACCATAACGCGGCCAGCAGCGCCGCCAGACCGCCCAGCACCAGCCACAGACGCATCACGCTGCGCACGCTGAAGGCCCACAGCGCCAGCACCAGGTAAAACACGAAGCCCAGCATGGCGCACAACGCCACCGCCTCGGAGCGCACCATGCCGGCAGACGCCAGCGCGGCGCTGCATGCCGCCACGGCCAGGGCGGTGACCGCGTAGCCGCCGCCGATGGCGCCGACCAGGCGCAGCACCAGGGCCAGCCACGCCGGCAGCCGGTACAGGGCATCGGGCGCGCGACCGTGATCACGCGCGCTGTGCGGTTCGTGCGGTTTGTGCCGATAGTCCTGCTGACGCAGTTCTCCCGGCACGGACGGCGGCGCGCCGGAAGAGCCGGCGCTGGCGTCAGTGGGCGTCACCTTAGAACCGCAGCGCGTAGCCGAGGCTCACCGTGCGGCCACGGCCGGCGAAGTAACGCTTCGGTTCGACCAGCGCGCTTTGCGAGTAATAGGTGATGTAGTCCTTGTCGAACAGGTTGGCGACCGACAGACGCAATTCACCGTTGCCTTTGCCCAGCTTGTAGCTGGTGGTGGCATCGACCAGCGAATAGCCGCTGAACTCCTTGGCCGCCTCGTCGAACGACTGGCTGAACGCGTGCTGCGCCTGCACGAAGGTGGACCAGCGGTCGTTCCAGTCGGCGTTCCAGGTGGCGATCACGCGATTGGGCGCCACGTTCAGGCCATCGAGCTTGCCGTCGAGCGAGCCATCGCCGTTGGTGTCGTAGCGGCCCTTGGTGTAGGCATACGATACCTTGGCGCGGTGCGCGGTGTTGATGCGGTACGCGGCGCCCAGGTCCAGGCCTTCGGTGCGGGTCTTTTCGCGCGCCATCATGAAGGCGCCGTTGACCGCGATCACGCGCGTGCCGAAGTCGGAATCGGCGCGGAAGTAGGCGGCGTCGAGGTCCCAGGCGCCCTTGTGATAGCGGCCGCCGAGTTCCACGCTCTTGGTCAGAATCGGCGCCAGGTCGCGCATGTTCGCGACGCTCTGCCCCGCCGTGTTAATCGAACGCAGCACGCGGCCGATATCGGGCATGCCGAAGCCTTCCGAGTAGCTGGTAAACAGCGTCAGGCCCGCGGCCGGATTCCATACCAGGCCGGCGTTATACAGCTCTTCGCTGAAATCGAGCTTGCCGCCTTCGACCAGCACGCGGCGGTACTGGGCCAGCGTGCGATAGGTGTCCACCGTGAGGTCGGCCTTTTCCTTGCGGGCGCCGGCGTGCGCGGTCAGGCTGTCCGTAAGCTTGTACTCGCCCTGGGCGAACAGCGAATAATTGCGGTACTCGGAGTTCGGCACGTAGGTGCGTCCGGTCAGGTACAGGTCCTGCTTGCCCTTGTCGAACAGGGTATCGAAACCCACGGTAAGCTTCAGGCGGCCGTTCAACAGATCGTCGCGGCCCAGGCCCACCTTGCTGCCGTACTTCGAGGCGACGGAGCGCGACTGGTCGTACAAGGTGCCGGTGGGCGCGATCAGCGGATCCTGGAAGGTGGCCGAGATATCGGCGCCGAACAGGCCTTCGAATTCCTGGTTGAAGATCATCGCGGTCAGTTCCATGCCGGCCAGGTTGGCGTGGCGGTAGCTCAGGCTCGAGGTCCACACGTCGTTCCATGGCGGCGTGCCTGCGGGCGTGAGCTTGACCGAGGTGCTCGGGATGCCCAGCGCGCGGTCGCCGGCCACCACCTGGTAGTTGGCCTTGGACTTGATCTTGTAGCGATTGACGGACAGTTGCAGGCGCTGATTGTCGTCGAACCAGTAGCCGAGTTTGACCAACGCGTCGTAGCTGCGCGAGTCCATCAGGTCGCCCTGGGTGGTGTCGGCGCCGATCGAGCGGCCCTTGCCGTCGAGGTACAGGCCCTGGTCTTCGTAACTGAGGCCGAACAGGTATTCGAACTTGTCGTTACGCCCGCTGGCGTTGTACGAGGTTTTGTAGTTGGCCGTATCGCTGCCGAAATCGGTGGTGGGCAGCGTGGTCTGCACATCGACCGACTGGTTGAAGGCGCCCTTTTCCGGCCGCTTGGTGATGATGTTGATGGTGCCGCCGGTGGCGCCCAGGCCGTTGATGGCGTTGGCGCCCTGGACGATTTCGATCCGCTCGACCATCGAAAAATCGATGGTGTGCGCTTCGCGGCCGGTGGGACGCATCGGGTTCGATTGCGGCACGCCATCGACCAGGATCAACGGCGTGCGGCCGCGCAGCGTTTCGCCCGAACCATTCATCTTGCCCCGGCTGGGCGTGTATGACGGCAAGATGCTCGACAGCACATCGGACGAATTGCCGGAAATGGCCAGCTGCTTCTCGATGTCTTCCTGCTTGATGATCACCACCGTTTGCGGCGCCTGGTTGGCGGCGATGTTGGAGCGCGAGGCGGAGACGATCACGGTATTGGCGTCGGTAACTTCCTGGGCCCGGGCGGCGGGCGCAACCCAGGCAGTCAATACGGCGGACACGAGCACAACAAGCGCGCAGGGGCTGGGCGCGGAGGACAAGGATTTCACGGCAAGACCTGATTGTAATTGAGAATGATTGCTATTATCGTGATAGCTTGGTCATGCGTCAAGAAAACATCCGGTATATTCATTAGAACCTGTCTCAGTAGGGAGGAGGCAGCGGATTGCGATGCCTCGGTGGCGGGGGCAAGGCGCGATGAAGAAGCATGGCAGGCCATGCGATGAAGAGCAACGCCGGCCCGGCTGCCGAGGCGCGCAAGCAGCGCCTCATTCCCTACTGAGATAGGTTCTTATGTGAGCGAGAGCACCGAGTGCCGAAAGCCGAAGTGCCATGATGGGCGCCCAAGAATTATCGGACACACAATCATGAACACCCAACATCAAAACAATACCGGAGACTTCCGCCACCAGGCTTACATCAACCCGAACATCGCCCAGGCGGTCGCTTACTGGGCCCAGGAATTCCGCGTTACCCCGTCCAGGCTGATCCAGGTGGTGCGCGAAGTGGGCCGTAATGTGGGCGAGGTGCGGCGCCAGTTGTCGCGGTAAGATAGTGGCGCCGGGCAGGCGGAGACACGGGTTTGAACCGGTGATATGATATTGATCAAAGCATGGGCGGTGCAATCAGGTCAGCCTTGCTGATTGGAGGATCTCATGACATCGATACCGTTCGACACCCTGAAAATGATGGAACGCCTGGAGAGCGCCGGTTTTACCAACGCGCAGGCCAAAGCCCAGGCTGAAGTTCTTGCCGAAGTTATCGGCAAGGAAAAGGCCCATGCTGCCGAGCGTTACGCGAGCAAGCACGACGTTGCGCAGGAACTGGTCGGCATCAAGGCATCGATCGATAACCTTGGTGCCACCCTTAACCTGAAAATCGACAGAAGCGCTGCCGAGGTAAAAAGCGAATTGATACGCTGGGTGGTCTCGGTGGGCGTATTGCAAATGGCGCTAATCGCCGCGTTGATCCTCAAGCTGACGCATTAACCCTCGCTCATTTGCTCATCGCTGGCGAAGCCGCTCCTCTCGCCTTGCCCCCCGACACCAGCCAGCCAACGCTTGGTCCGGCCAGTCCGCCGACCGGTCCGCATCGGCGCATTTCCCCTCCTTAGAAGTTATAGCGCACCCCGGCGCGGTACACGCGGCCCAGTACATCGTACAGCTGCGGATTGATGCCGAAACTCAGGTTGGTCTGCGGCGCCGGCGCCGGATTGACATCGCCGATATTGTCGATCTTGAAGAAGCCGGTCAGCTTGTCACTGAACTTGTAGCTGCCGCCCAGGTCCACGTAAAACGCGCCCTTCATCTTGTTGTTGGCAATGGTCGGATGGATGATGGTGGAGACCGGGCAATCGGTCTGGCACTCGATGTACTCGTTGCTGTACACGCCCTTGCTGATCCAGCGCTGGGCCAGGGTCAGGCTGTACTGGTCGGTATCCCACGACTGCGACGCCAGGCCCTTCCAGCGCGGCGTGGTGCCGAGGTTGTTGCCGGCGCCTTCCGATGGAATCGTGCCCACCACGCCCGGATCGGTCAGAAAACTGATGTTGCGGGTGACCAGCGCGCGCAGGGTCAGGCGGCCCGGCAAGCCCCAGTCCTTCAGGTTCATCCGGTACGAGCCTTCCAGGTCGTAGCCCTTGCTGCGCAGCGAAGCCAGATTAAATGCCTGCACCGTCACGAAGTTGTTGGTGGCCACCGGGTTCCCCAGCGACACGGCGCCGCAGATTTCCTGGTTGCCAGCCACGCACAAATCCACTTCCTGCTGCGCCGTCAGCGCCGAGATCACGCCATCGACCTTGATGTCGAAGTAGTCGATCGACGCCGAGAAACCCGGCGCCCACGACGGTTGCGACAGCACGATGCCGACGATGGTATTGCGCGCGATCTCGGGACGCAGGCGGGTGTTGCCCACGCTGCGCTGCTGGATCGCCACGGTATTGCCCTGGTATTGCACGATGTTGTTGACCACGACCTGCGCCGCGTACAGCTCGCTCAAGTTAGGCGCCCGCACGTCCTTGGACGTGACCGCGCGCAGGCGCCAGCCGTCAAGGCCGGTCTTCCAGTTGGCGCCCAGCTTCCAGCTTTCCACGTGGCCCGAAGTGCTGTACCTGGTGTGGCGGTCGGCCAGGTTGAGGTTGGCCTCGCCCCAGGTGGCGGATTTTAATACTGGCACATTCAATTCCACGTACGCTTCCTTGACGTTATACGTGCCCTGGGCATTGTGGTAGTTGCCGGCGTACCAGTTGTTGCCCACCGCCATATTGAGCAGCGGGTCGGCCGGGTAGTCGGCGGTATTGGGGCTGTCGGCGAAGATGCCGTTGCCGTACGGGTCGCCGGTGACCTTGTAATGCTCGCGGCGGTACTCGGCGCCGGTGGCGATTGCAATCGGACCGGCCCACGACGAAAACGCTTCGCCGTTGAAGTTGATGCTGGCCACGTCCTGGGTCTGGCGCGTGTGCTGCTGCGGGCCGTTGGCCGGTGCGATATAGCGCCAGGCCGCCTGGTCCACCGGCACGTCGCCGATGATGTTGAACGGCCGGCAGCCGGCGGCAGCGGCTACCGCGTTACGGCAGACGATGGTGCCGTCGGGCGCGCGCACGGCGTCGATCGCTGCGTTGTAGCGTGCATTGAGCGTCATGTCATGGACGATGATGTCGGTGCGGTTGACGCCGTGTTCGGCGTAGGTGTCGTACGACCATTCCTTGCCGCCCAGCTGGAACTTGCCGTTGGCGCCGACGACCACCCGCTTCATTTCGCGGGTGGGATGGACATTTATATTTTCCGGGAACACGGCGTTGGCCGTGCCGTACTGGAAGCTGGCGATGTTGTTGGCGGCGCACGCGGCAACGATGGACGCCGGCAGGTAGGGATTGTCGCAGCGGATGTTCAGGTTGGCGTTCTTGGCCGCGCCCGGATTCGGCGAGAAATGCGATTTGACCTTGCCGTAGTTGGCGGTGAAGTAAATTTCGTGGTCGGGGCTGATGTCGAAACCCACCCGGGTATAACCCACCTGGCGCGTGAGGTCCATGGCCAGGTTGGTGCCGGCGCCCACGCTGCCGCTCAGGTCACCACCGACGCAGAAAGGGTTGACGCAGTTGGTCACCGAACCGGTACCGGTCGGCACGCCATTGGAGCCGTAGTTGAACTGGTACGGCTGGCCGTTGACGCCAAACGCCGTGCCCTGCAGCGGGCCGCTGGTGATCAGGCCGAATTTCGAATACTGGTATTGCTGGGCGTGCTCGATGGCCGTGTACTGTGGTTTGCCGTCGTTGGTCTGGTTCAAGGGACGGACCTGGAACGCCGGGTTCTTGTACCAGGTGCGGCCATTCGGCCCCACTTCGCCGAAACCGGGCGACTCGATGCCCTTCTCGCGGCCGTATTCCGCGCTGGCCGTCACGTGCAGGCGGTTGTCCATGAACGCCTTGCCCCAGGCTGCTTGCAGCGAGCCGTTCTTGTCGTCGTGATACCTGGTCATGCCGCCTTCGATATTCGCCTTGAAACCCTCGAATTTCTTGTCGGTGATGAAATTGACCACGCCGCCAATGGCGTCCGAACCGTAGGAAGCCGAGGCGCCGCCGGTGACGACGTCCACCCGCTTGATCAGCAGCTGCGGGAACTGGCTCACGTCGGTCACGCCGGTGACGTTGGCGCCCACCACGCGCTGGCCGTCGAGCAGGGTCAGGGTGCGGATCGCACCGAGGCCGCGCAGGCTCAGCGAACTCAGACCCTGCACGCCGCTGCTGGTGCTATTGGTGCTGGTGGTGCGGCCGGTGCTGCCCTGCAGGGCCGGCAGTTCGGCAATCGCGTTGAACAGGTTGGGCTTGGCGGTCTTGGCCAGGTCTTCGGCGCCAAGCGACGTGGTGGGCGTCGGTTGGGTGAAACCGCGTGCGGCAATGCGCGAGCCGGAAACGGTCACCACGTTTTCCTTCGCTACCTCGGCTGCCGGTCCCAGCGCTGTCTCGATGGCTGCCGGGGCTGGTTGGGGTGAAGCGGCGGCCGGTTCCACTGTAGCGGGTGCCACGGTTGGCGCGGCAGTGGCCGGCGGTGTATCGGCTGGCGCCTGCTGCGCCTCGGCGACCGCCTGCTGTGCCTGCGCCGATAATGCGAAACAGGCGCAAGCACTGGCCACGGCCAGGCGCATGATGGTAAGACGGGTTGGGGTTGGGTGTTGCATGTTGTCTCCGATCTTCGTTTGTTTTATGTGTGTTGTCCGCGCGGTACTGCTGACGGTCCGCTGCTGTGGTTGTTTCTATTCAGGCTCTCTTGAAAAATCAGTCGGTGGCGAGGATGCGCGCCACCAGCTCGTCCGGCGCCAGCGTGATCGACAGCGTCACGCCTGCCTCGTCGGCTTGCAGCGGTTGCAGGTCGCGGAACTGGCTGTCGAGTAACGATGGCGGCATGTAATGGTCGTGCCGTGCCTGCATCCGGGCGGCAATCAATTCGCGCGGACCGTCGAGGTGGGCGAAACGCAGTGCCGGATCGCCGACGCGCAGCAGGTCGCGGTAGCGCCGCTTCAGAGACGAGCACGACACCACCAGCCCCACGCCCTGCCCGGCTGCCCGGCGCAATTCCTCCTGCAAGGCCAGCAGCCAACCGGCGCGGTCATCGTCGTCGAGCGGCAGGCCGGCTGACATCTTGGCCACGTTGGCGGGCGGGTGAAACTGGTCACCCTCGACAAACGCCACGTCCAGGCGCGCAGCCAAGGCCTGGCCAACGGTGCTCTTGCCGCAACCGCTCACGCCCATCACCACCCAGCGTACCTGGCTCATGCATGACTCCAAGTTAGCGCTAACATTTTTATTCTCAAAACATGGACTGGCATATGCAGGACTCGGCTCATAAATAAGGGAAAATGTTCGATGACGCGGGTGGATCAAAAGTTAGCGTTATCATTGATGACTGAACTTTAGCGTAATGCCGGATTTTGTAAAGATCTATCCGTATTGCATCGCAACATGGGAGTCATGGTAAACAGCGTGCAATAGCAGCCGCCACCCTTGTCAGGCGGGGAAAAGCCACGGCGCCGGCTGCGTGGTTGGCAGGCCGGCCACCGTGGCAAAGCAACAACATCACAGCATGAATTTAAAGCGCGAGGCTTCTTCGGCCAGCGCGTGCTCGTCCTTGCCACGCAGGCGCCCCATGTTGCGGCGCTGCGCGGGCTCGGACACCACCCGGTTGATGACCGTCGGCAGTACGCCACGTCCGCTGAGATAGGCGGCGGCGCTGGCCGGTCCTTGCTGGTCCGCCAGCTCGATGCCGGTCTGGACGATTTCCGACGACACCAGGTCGGGGCGATAGGTATGGCTGCTGGACATCGTGATTCTCCTTGAAGAAGGCCTCGATTGTCGCACCACCAACCGCGCACAAATGCGTGCAATCTAACGTTTCAGCAATAATGCAACGACTTTATTTTTCACCTTGTTATTGCGAGTATTTTGGACGTGTCCGCCTGCTTTATTCGAGGTTCTCGTGGTGCCCCAGGGCGCCTTGTTTCCAGTAGGCAGAAATGCGTGCCGCCTGTCGTGGAAAGGCTTTCTCCACAAAAACAATATCGCGCACCTGCTTGGCCACCGCCGCCTCCCCGGCAAACCAGACGAAGCCATCACCGTCCGGCAAGGCCAGGTCGCGCAACGCCTGCACCAGCGCGGCGGCGTCGGGCACGATGCGCAGTTCGACCGTGGCAGCGCTGGCAAAGTCCAGCTGCTCGGCCGCCGGCCCGGTCACCAGCACCTGCACTTTGACGCCCGCCGGCAATTCTTCCAGCCGGCGGCGGATCGCCGGCAACGCGGTGTCGTCGCCGGCCAGCAATTGCCATTCGTAATCCATGGGAATGATCATTGAGCCGCGCGGCCCGGCGATCACCGCTGGCTGACCCACGGCCACGCCGCGTGCCCAGTCGGAAGCGGCGCCCTGTTCATGCAGTGCGAATTCGATGGTCAACCGGCGTGCGGCGCGATCGTAGTGGCGCGGCGTGTAGTCGCGCATTACGCGCTCATCGCCGATCTGCTGGACGAACTTGACGTGATCGTCATAGGAAGACGAGACGAAATCGGCCAGGCTCTCGCCCTCGAATGTTACGCTAACGAAATCCGGCGCCAATTGCTCGACCTTCACCACCGTCACGTCGCGCATCCGGGTTTCGTGACGCACGCGTTGTATGCGATTATTCTCACTCATGATTTTCACCTTAGTTGACAATGTCCCCCAATTTACCGAAAACAGTTGATCTTGTCAACCAATCACAGGGCAAGCCGGCGGACGCCGTACTTGATGCCGTCCACAACGTCATGCACCTGTACCGCTCGATGCAATTGCGCGGACTGCGCGACAGCACGCGCGACCCCGCGCACGAACTGACCCACATGGAGTACAAGGTGCTGGGATTTTTCGCCCGCCACCCGGGCGCCAGCCAGAGCGAACTGGTGGCCCACTCCGGGCGCGACAAGGCGCAGGTGGCGCGCCTGATCAAGGGCTTGCGCGATCAGCAATTGCTCGACGCCCAAGTGGATGAAACCGACCGCCGCAGCACACGCCTGCGGCTGTCGCCGCTCGGGCGCAATGTGATCGACAGCCTGGAAGGCATGGGTGCGCAGGTCTCGAACCTGGCAGTGCAAGGCATGAGCACGGAAGAGTGCGCACAGTTGCTGTCGCTGCTCATGCGCATCAAGGGCAACCTGGAAGCCGAGGCAGGCGCCGCCCCGGCTGCAGATAAAGATTAACCTTTTGCAGGCTTGCCCGATTTGTCGGACTTGTTACCCGTGCAAGACGTGTTTTGTTTGCCGGTGGCGGTCAGGTTCTCGCCGCCGCTGGCATCCACCCCGCCCTGCGGACGGTGGCAATTTTCCTTGACGCCCTTGGGCGGCTTGTTGTCGAAGCCGGGTTTGGTCGACGGCTGCATGCCCGCATTGCCGGCCTTGTCGGTGCCGGATGTGGTGCTGGCGTCAGCCTCGGCCTTGCCCTGTCCGGCAGGGTGGAAGGCGGTCGCGCCCGTGGTACCGGTGGGCTGGACCGGCGAAGTGGTCTGGGCGTGCGACAGTGCAGCCAGGCACAGGGCGGCAACTCCGAACGCCGCTGCGAAAGTACATTTGGACATGATGACTCCTTGGTAGCACAAAGGTCTATTGTTGCACCGTTGGCCGGGTTCGCCTGTAGGAGCACAGCCAGCAGCAAGGTCGGATTCAGGCTGGAATCATGGCCATGTACCTGTCAGGCGCGCGGTTTGGCGCTCACCTGGTCCAGCACCAACTGTTCGAACTCGGCCACCGCGACCGGCCGGCCGAACAGGTAGCCCTGGTAGTGGAAGCAGCCGAGCTTTTGCAACAGCACGCGCTGCGCCGACGTCTCCACCCCTTCGGCGATCACGTCCAGTCCCAGGCTGCGCGCCATGGCAATGATGGTGGTGACGATGGCCTGGTCGCTGCGGTCGTTGACCAGGTCGCGGACAAACGACTGGTCGATTTTCAGCTGGCTCAGCGGCAGGCGCTTCAGGTATTGCAGCGACGAGTAGCCGGTACCGAAATCGTCGAGCGACAGGCGCACGCCCATGGCGCGCAGCGCGGCCATGCTCTGCGCCGTCACTTCCACATTTTTCAGCACGATACCCTCGGTCAATTCCAGCTTGAGCAGGCGCGGATCGATCGCGTGCCTGGCCACGGCGCCGCGCACCTGTTCGCAAAAGCCGGGCTGGTGGAATTGCGCCGCGCTGACGTTGACCGCCAAGGTCAGCGCGCGCAGGCCGGGATCTTCCTGCCAGGCGCGCAGGCAGGCACATGCTTCCTCCAGCACCCAGCTGCCGAGTTGCAGGATCAGGCCGGTCTCCTCGGCCAGCGGCACGAACTGCGCCGGCGACATCATCTTGCCGTCCGCGCGCCAGCGCACCAGCGCTTCGGCGCCGCGCGCGCGGCCGTGCTGGTCCACCTGGATCTGGTAGTACAGTTCGAACTGGTGCAGGTCGATGGCGATGCGCAGCGCCCGCTCCATGTCGGCGCGGGCGGTGATATGGTCCTGCATGCCCTGGTCGAAGAAGCGCATGCCGTTGCGTCCGCCCTGCTTGGCCTGGTACATGGCGATATCGGCCTGCATCAAGAGCTCGTCCGGGTGCGGCGGATGGCCGTTGTGGAACAGGGTTACGCCGATCGACGGCGTGCTGTGGCAGGTGTGACTGCCCAGCAGGTAAGGCTGGTTGAGCGCGTTGCGGATGGCCACGCCCAGCATTTCGGTGTGGGCGGCGGCCTCGTCCTGGTCGCTGCTCAAGCCTTCGAGCAGCACCACGAACTCGTCGCCGCCCAGGCGCGCTACCGTGTCGCCGTGGCGCAGCGCGGCCTGCAGGCGGCCGGCCACTTGCTGCAACAGCATGTCGCCGACGTTGTGGCCCAGCGTATCGTTGAGGGTCTTGAAATTGTCGAGGTCGATGAACATCAGCGCGCCGTAGCGGTCGTGCAGGCGGCTGGTGTTGAGCACCTGCCGCAGCCGTTCGAGCAGCAGGCGGCGGTTGGGCAGGCGCGTGAGCGGATCATAGAACGCCAGCATCTCGATCTCTTCGCTGGCGGCCTTGCGCTGGGTGATGTCGGTGAGCACGGCCACGTAATTGGTCAGCCGGCCGCCCTGGTCGCGCACGGCGGCTATGCTCAGGTATTGCGGATATTTCTCGCCGTCCTTGCGGCGGTTCCAGATCTCGCCTTCCCAGCGGTCGTCGCGGTGGATTGCGTCCCACATCTTGCGGTAGAAGTCGGCATCATGCTTGCCCGAGCTGAGCATGGCGGGCCGCTGGCCGACCGCCTCTATGGCGGTGTACCCGGTAATACGGCTGAATCCCTGGTTCACGCGCAGGATGATGCCATGAGCGTCGGTCACCAGCATGCCTTCGGCCGTTTCGAACGCGGCAGTGGCCACGCGCAGCTCCGACTCGAGTGCGGCGATGCGCCGGGTCAGGGCGTCGATGGTGCCGGGCGTCTCGACAGGCATCGCAGATCTCATGGACATTTCCTCAGCAATAAATCACAAGAGCAAAGGATAATGATTTTCATCAATAATAAAATTGATCCACATCAAATTTTTTGATCAACGCGTACCGGGAGAAACTTGACGTGGATCAAATATTTTTCAGGTAAGAGTTGCTAATCTTGGCACATCGTGACTTGAACATCTCCCATGCAATCCACTTCCACCCTTCCCGCACGTCCAGCAAGGCCTTCGCAACGAGGCGCCCTGCCGCCGTGCTGCCGCGACTGCGACACCCGCAGCCATTGCCTGGCCGCCGGCCTCGACGCCACCGCGCTGGAAGCGTTCGAGCACCAGGTGGTACTGCGCCGCCACGAACTCAATCGCCATCAGCGCCTGGTCGCGCGCGGCGCGCCGTTCGACACCTTGTACTCGGTCCAGCATGGCCAACTGAAAGCCGAGCGCGCCATGCCGGACGGCCGCCCCCAAGTGATCGGCTTCTACCAGCCGGGGCGGTTGCTGGGCCTGGAATCGCTGGCCGCCAACACCCACCGCTGCGACGTACTGGCCCTGTGCGACAGCACCGCGTGCGCCATCTCGTACACGGGCCTGACGCGCCTGATGAAACAATACGCGGCGCTCACACGCCGCTTCCACCAGCTGGTCGGCGCCGAACTCGACCGTCAGCAAACCAGCATGCTGATGCTGGGCACGGCCAAGGCGCCGCAGCGCCTGGCAGCGTTCCTGCTGGACCTGGCCGATGGCGGCGCTGGCGAACCGGCCGACACGGTGGAACTGCGCATGTCGCGCGACGACATCGCCTCGCACCTGGGGCTGGCGCTGGAAAGCGTGAGCCGCCAGCTGACCCAGTTCCGCGCGGCGGGGTTGCTCGATGTGCAGAACCGGCGGATCAAACTGCTGGATCGGGGCGGCTTAAGAGCGATTGCAGTGGCCGGGTGACATCACTTATCGTTGCAACTTTGTGGCAGTTGCGCAAAAATCTGATTATTTTTTTCATCACCTTGTCTTTGCTGCATCCCGACCTACACTCACCTCTCCCACATTAATATATTAGCGCATCAGTTTTAAATTGATAGCGCAAGGAGACGAAGATGAAAACCAGGATCGGTATCATGTTTGCCAGTTCCCTGCTGGTCGCCTGCGGCGGTGCCGCCGACAGCTCCAACGAAGCGCCCGCCGCCAGCCGCCAGTTGGCCGGCGGCGTGCAGTCGTCCGAAGCGGCCGCCGGCATTACCGCCACCACCAGCCCACCGCCGCGCATCATGGAACACCTGGGTCGCGGCCTGGTGGCGGTGCGGGCGTCCGCCACGTCGGTGTTCCTGAGCTGGCGGTCGCTCGGGCTCGACACCGACGGCCTCGGCTTCAATGTGTACCGTTCAGCCAATGGCGCGCCGCCCGTCAAGCTCAATGCGGCGCCGCTGAGCGGCGGCACCAATTTCACCGACACCAGCGCCGACCTCACCGTGAGCAACACCTACTCGGTGCGCCACGTGCTCAAGGGCATGGAGTCGCGCACCGGCGCGGGCCAGTTCGTGCTGTCCGCCAACCACGCGGTGGAGCCGGTGATACGGGTGCCGCTGGCCGCGCTGCCGGGCGACGGCTATCGCACCAAGTACGTATGGGTGGGCGACCTCGACGGCGATGGCGAATACGACTACGTGCTCGACCGGATCGCGCCGTTCGATCCCACCAACGACGATATCGGCCTCGGCAACCAGTACCTGGAGGCGTACAAGAGCGACGGCACGCGCCTGTGGCAGATCGACCTGGGTCCCGGCAGCCGCAAGACCTACAACATCAGCCCCGGTCCCACGACGCTAAGCATGGGCATGTACGATGGCGCCACAGTATTCGACCTCAACGGCGACCGCAAGGCCGAGGTGATCCTGAAAATCGCCGACGGCGTCAAGTTCGGCGACGGCACCACCTTCACCCATGCCGACAGCCAGCAGCAATTCATCGCCGTGCTCGACGGTCTGACCGGCACGCCGCTGGCCACGCGGCCATTCCCGGCCAATTTTTACACCCAGGCCGGACCCTACGGCACCCAGCTTGGCATCGGCTATCCCGATGGCGTCCACCCGAGCATTTATTTCTGGGGCCGTAACCGCAACAAGAACAAGAGTTTCAACGACGTGTTCGCCTCGTGGTCCTGGACCGGCGGCGCCACCATCGCTGAAAACTGGGTACTGCCGCTGGCGCCCGACAGCGCCAAGGAAGCGTCGCACCAGATGCGCATCATCGACGTCGATGGCGACGGCAAGGATGAAATGGCGACCGGCAATTTCATGATCAACAGCGACGGCACGCTGCGCTACATCCTGCCCGGCGTGGTGCACGGCGACCGCTTCTTCCTTGGCAAACTCGACCCGGGCGCCCCCGGCATCCAGGGCTACGGCATCCAACAGAACAACCCGAGCGGCCTGCTCGAGTACTATTACAACGGCACCACCGGCCAGATCATCTGGTCGCACAGCACCACGCCCGGCAATATCATCGACGTGGGACGCGGCCTGGTCGGCGATGTCGATCCGCGCTTTCCCGGCTTCGAGGCGTGGTCGTTCTCGGGCCTGAAAAACGCGGCCACCGGCGCCCTCACCGAGCCCGATACCACGCTCTCGCCCTATCCTACCCACAGCATCTGGTGGGACGGCGACCTGCTCAGCGAAGGCTTGAACGACTACAAGATCGAGAAGTGGAATCCTTTAGCGCCGCGAAAATCGAACGCACTGCCGCGCCTGCTGACCATGTCGCAGTTCGGCGCCCGTATCTGGGACCATAACCCGATGTTCTTCGGCGATATCCTCGGCGACTGGCGCACGGAAGTGGTCACCATCAATGCGGCCCAAACCGAGCTGATCATCTTCACCACCAACCTGCCGACGACCACGCGGCTGTACACCATGGCGCACAATCCGGCCTACCGCAACCACATGACCGTCAAGGGCTACATGCAGTCGGGCCTGCCGGATTACTACCTGGGCGACGGCATGGCGCCGCCACCGAAGCCGAATATCCGGTATGCCAGGGCTGGCGGCGTGAACTGACCGGCAGTTACCCCGGCGGCGGCAGCACGAAGTCGGGGTATTTGTCGCGCAGCGCGTCGATTTCGGACAAGGTACCCGACAGGTGGTGGCGCACCGCTTCGCGCGCCTGGTCCGAGGCGCCGGCGGCAATCGCGTTGGCAATCGCGCTGTGGTCGTCGAGGATGCGCTGGGCCTTGCTGTTGAGTGGCAGGTGCAGGCGGCGCAGGCGGTCGAGGTTGCCGCTGAGGCGGCGCACCAGGTCCCACAGGTCGGCAATATCGGCCGCCGCATACATGGTGCGGTGGAATTCCAGGTCGATGCGGGCGAAGCTTTCCAGGTCCTTGCGTTCGAGCGCCTGTTGTTGGCGCGTGATCAGGTCGCTCAGGGAGCCGTCCAGATTCGGCGGCCGCTGCTTCGACAACTGGTGCGCCATTTCCAGCTCCACCGACAGCCGCAGCACGTGGGCCTGGCGCGCGGACGCCAGGTCGATGGCGCTGACGCGGGTAAGGTGCTGCGGATAAATGTCCACCAGCCGCTCCTCTTCCAGGCGCAGCAGCGCATCGCGGATGGGCGTGGTGGACAGCTTGAAATACTCGGCCAATTGCTGGCGCGCGAGCACGGTGCCGGGTTCAAGCGCGATGGTAACGATCAATTCGCGCAAATGCTCGAACACCTGGACCGTCGCGTTGCGCGAACGGTCAAGGTTGAAATTTCCTGGCAACGATTGCAAAGCCATGCTGAGACCGGGGTGTTGTAATGATCTCATATATTAACATATCAATATTGCGGGCTTACTCGCAAATTTATTGGGCCAATGCTGCCCGATAAAACTCGATCTCCACGATCGACAACACGCCCTTCGGCGTGGAGTTGGCGCCGGTATCGACGATGGCCTGGTTGGCCACCTCGGTCATCTTGACGGCATTGCCCTCCTCGGCCGCGCCCACCAGTTCCACCGTCACCAGGCTGCCCTGCTTTGGTTTGACCGGCAGCGTGACATAGCCGAGGCTGCGCGGCGCCATGCCGTTGAAGACTTCCTCGCCATCGACAGCAATGCGCACCGGGTAGCTGCGTTCGCGCCAGCCCGACAGTTTCATGGTGACCTCGGTGAGCGTGGTGGGCTGCGCCATGCGGTACGTGATCGCCGACGCGCCCGGGGCGCTGGCCCAGCGCGTGGTTTCGTCGTCGTCGATGGAGTTGCCGGCGTCTGCGGCGTTGCTGGCGGCGCTGGCCACCTGCACCGGCACGGCGATCCGGCTCACCTTGAACGATGGCGTGGCGGGCGTGGGTCCGCGCTCCAGGTACAGCGGCAAATCCGCACCCGGCAGGCGCTGCGACAAGCCCGCCACCACCGGCGCCGGTTTCGATTGCAGCACCACTTGCGCACTTTGCAGTCCCTGGGCGCGGGCGCGCAGCACGATCTTGCCGGCCTCGGTGGCGCTGCGCACCAGCACACGGTTGATGCCGCCCTCCACCGGCAGCAACTTGTCGAGCACATGGTTGTTCGGTCCCTGGGCGATGCCGCCGCGCCACTCGGCCGGGCCGTCCAGTTCGAAGGTGACGGTATCCATCGCCACCGGGTTGCGGCGGCCCTCGGCGTCGACCACTTCCACCTGCACCAGCGCCAGGTCGGCGCCATCGGCCTGCAGGCCGGAGGGGCCGGTCATGGGCGTGAGCTTGAGCGCCACCGGTTTGCCCGCGGTGGCCAGCACGCTTTCGCATACCTGCTTGCCGGCGGCGTCATAGCCGATGGCTTTCAGCTCGCCCGGCTGCCAGGCGATATCGTCGAACGTGAACAGGAAGCGCTCACTCTGGCGCGCAGCAGCGCCGACCGGCTTGCCGTTCAGGCGCAACTCCACCCGCTCGGCGCTGGAAATCACGGTCACCGGCTTGCGCGTGCCGGGCTGGTAGTTCCAGTGGCCGACGATGTGGGCGCGCGGGCGCTCCACGTCCACCCAGCCATCCCAGATCACCTGGTGCGCATAGTATCCGTCCTTGGGAATGCGCATGGCATCGACTTCGCCGCTGCGGCGGTACTTTTCCGCGCCGCGGTGGTGGGTATTGGAATCCGAGAAAATGATGTTGACGCCGCCCGACGACACGCGCGTGCCGGTACCGGGCCGCTCGCGCCAGTAGTCGTACCAGCGCTTGACGTTCTCGATCGCGTGGGTGTCCTGGTTGCGGTTGTAGGTGGCCGCGCTTTGCCCCTTGTATTGCGGGCCGTCGCCGTCCGCGTGGAACGGTGGCGAAAGCGCGTCCCAGAACTTGCGGGCGCCCTCGTCGCGCGAGTATTCCATCGCCCACATCGGGTTACGCGCGCTCTTGTTTATGTACAGCATTTCGCCGCCGTATTCGGCCACGTTCTGCATGGCGCTGCTGAGCATTTCGCGGCTGCCGGAAGCACGGCCGCCGTGCGGATCGTACTGGTCGCGCAGCGCCTTCATTTCCTGCATGTGGGCCGCGCTCACGCCGCGATTGCCGCTTTCGTAAAAAATGATGCTGGGGCTGTTGCGGTTGTAGATGATGGCGTCGCGCATGACTTCCATCCGTTGCTCCCAGCGCCGGCCGGTCACGTCCGCCTCCGAATCGCCGGGCGGCATTGCCTGCATCAGGCCGATGCGGTCGAGCGACTCGGTATCCTGGCGCCACGGCGTGATGTGCATCCAGCGGATCAGGTTGGCATTGCTCTTGAGCGCCAGGCCGTTGCTGTAGTCGCTGAGCCAGGCCGGCACCGATATGCCCACTGCCGGCCATTCGTTCGACGTGCGCTGCGCATAGCCCTTCATTTGCAGCACGCGGTCGTTCAGGCGCACCATGCCTTCGCCGAAGGCGGTCTTGCGGAAACCGGTGCGGGTGACCACGCTGTCGATCGCCTTGCCATCGACCTTGAGCGTGGTGGTGACGTCGTACAGGTAGCCGTAGCCCCAGCTCCAGAAATGCAGGTTTTCCACCTTGGCGCTGGCCTTGACGGTGGCGGTGTCGCCCGGCGCCACCGTCAGCGCGGGCGCCGTGAAGCTGGCCACCTGCTTGCCGTCGCGGTCGCGCAGCACCACCTCATAGGTAAAGGTGCGCGGTTCGGCGTACTCGTTTTTCACCTGCGATTCGGCGTGGATGGTGGCGCGGCGGCCGCCGATATCGAAGTCCTGCGCGTACACGTACACGCCGGTGGTGCCCAGGCTGGCGAACAGGGGCAGGGTCTGATAGAGCTTGTCGGTGATGTGCAAGCGCACGTTCTTCGGCAAGCCGCCGTAATTGGCATTGAAATTCTTATCGGCCCACTGGTAGCGCTGGTTGGTGGCGCGCTCGCGGTAGTCCCAACGGTTATCGGTGCGCACCGCCACCGTGTTTTCGCCATCGACCAGCGCGGCCGAAATGTCCACGCCGAACGCGGTGATGCCGTTTTCGTGCAGCGCCAGCTGCTTGCCGTTCACGTACACCTCGGCCGCCTGGCGCGCGCCCTCGAATTCGAGGAACACCTTGCGTCCGCGCGCACCGGCCGGCAAGGTAAAGCGCTTGCGGTACCAGGCGATGCCGGTCGAATGATCGACGATGTCCTTGCCGAACGCGTCGTCCTCGTTCCACGCGCGCGGTAACGTCACTGTTTTCCAGGCGCGGTCGTCGAAGCCGGATTCGGACGCGCTGGCCGGATCGGCCACGGCCAGACGCCAGGCCGGGTTGAAATTGAAGGACTGACGCTCGGCATGTGCTGCCGTCAGGAAGCATTGGGAAACCAGCAGGGATAACAGCAGACGCGGCACGGTGGTCATAAGCGCTCTCAAAAAGTTCACGCTAAAATATTAGCATTTTAGAAGTACGTAAACCCGGCAACTGACACTTTGCTCAACAACCTGACCAATGCAGTGCCCAAAGTTGACACACTAATATATCAATGTTTTACTGCCTCGTCTCCTGACCATCCCGGCGCCATGACTTCGACTTCGCTTCCACTTCGCCCTCTGCTTGCTGCCGCTGCCGCCCTGCTGCTATGCGCGTGTGCCGGCGCCGTGGTGCGGCTGCCGGCCGTGCTGTCGGACCACGCGGTACTGCAGCGCGCAGCCAGCGTGCCGGTGTGGGGCTGGGCCGATCCGCAGGAAGCGGTCACGGTCGAATTCGGCAAGCAAAGCGCCAGCACCCGTGCCGGCGCCGATGGCCGCTGGCGCGTGGCGCTCGACCTGCGCCAGGCGGCCAGCGCGCCCGCCGTGCTGCATGTACGCGGCGCCGCCAATGCGATTGCCGTCGATGACGTGCTGGTGGGCGAGGTATGGCTGGCATCGGGCCAGTCGAACATGGAAAAGCCGCTGGGCGAAAAATCGGGCCAGAAGCCGGTACCGAACCACGAACAGGAAATCGCCGCTGCCAACTACCCGGACATCCGGCTGTTCAAGGTGCTGCGCAAGAAAGCGGGCCAGCCGCTCGATGACGTGAATGGCGTGTGGGAGCGCTGCGCTCCTTCCAGCATCGGCCGCATCAATTTTTCCGCTGCTGCATACTTCTTCGGGCGGCGCCTGCACCAGCAACTGCGCACGCCGGTCGGCCTGATCGACGCCACCTGGGGCGGCACCCGCATCGAACCGTGGACGCCGTCCGCATCCGGTACCGGCAACTCGTCGGCGCTGTTCAACGGCATGATCGCCGGCCTGGCGCCGCATGCGCTGCGCGGCGCCATCTGGTACCAGGGCGAATCGAACATCGACCACACCGACCTGTCGCGCTACACCGGCCAGATGCAGGCGCTGATCGAAGGCTGGCGCCGGTATTGGGGCCAGCCCGACCTGCCGTTCTATTACGCCCAGGTGGCGCCACACTTCTATCACATCGTGCGGCGCCAGGCCGTGCTCGACCCGCAGGCGGCGCCACGCCTGTGGGAAGCGCAAGCCGATGCCGCCCGCATTCCCCACACCGGCATGATCGTCACCACCGACCTGGTGGACGACCTGTACGACATCCACCCGCGCGACAAGCAGACCGTGGGCCTGCGCCTGGCCAACGTGGCGCTCAACCAGACCTACGGCCGGCACGACATTGCCGCCTTCGGCCCGGCATTCCGCGCGCTGACCATCGACGGCAAGCAGGCTCTATTGAGCTTCGACCATGCCGACGGCCTGGCCGCGCGCGACGGCAAGCCGTTGACCTGGTTCGACATCGCCGGCGCCGACGGCCGCTACTTCGCCGGCGAGGCCACCGTCCGCGACGGCAAGGTCGTCGTCACCAGTCCGCACGTGCCGGCACCCGTGGCAGTGCGCTTCGGCTGGGACGAAGCGGCGCAACCGAACCTGATCAACGGCGCCGGCCTGCCGGCCGTGCCCTTCCGCTCCACCCGAGAATTTTTACCACAGTGAATCCGAACATGACCGCCTCCGCATCCTCCGCATCTTCCACTCCTCCTGCTGCAACGCCTGTCGTCACGGCCATCCGCGTCGTCCCCGTTGCGGGCCGCGACAGCATGCTGCTCAATCTGAGCGGCGCCCACGGCCCCTGGTTCACCCGCAACATCGTGCTGGTGACCGACAGCGCCGGCCACACCGGCGTGGGCGAAGTGCCGGGCGGCGAAGCGATCCGCAAGACGCTGGAAGACGCGCGCCCGCTGCTGCTGGGCCAGTCGATCGGCAACTACAAGGCGATCCTGAACCAGGCGCGCCAGGCGTTTGCCGACCGCGATGCCGGCGGACGCGGCCTGCAAACATTCGACCTGCGCGTGGCGATCCACGCCGTCACCGCGCTGGAATCGGCGCTGCTCGACCTGCTGGGCCAGCACCTGGGCGTGCCGGTGGCAGCCCTGCTCGGCGACGGCCAGCAGCGCACCGAGGTCGATGTGCTGGGCTATTTGTTCTACATCGGCGACCGCCAGGCCACCGACCTGGCCTACGATAGCGCGCCAGATGCCGCCGATGACTGGCTGCGCTTGCGCCACGAGCAGTCCATGACGCCGGAAGCAGTCGTGCGCCTGGCCGAGGCGGCCTACCAGCGCTATGGCTTCCGCGACTTCAAGCTCAAGGGCGGCGTGCTGCGCGGCGAGGACGAAATCGTCGCCGTCACCGCGCTGGCCGAGCGCTTCCCGGACGCGCGCGTCACGCTCGACCCCAACGGCGCCTGGTCGCTCAAGGATGCGATCCGCCTGTGCCGCGACCAGCACGACGTGCTGGCCTACGCCGAAGACCCGTGCGGCGCCGAAAACGGCTACTCGGGCCGCGAGGTGATGGCCGAGTTCCGCCGCGCCACCGGCCTGCCCACCGCCACCAACATGATCGCCACCGACTGGCGCGAGCTGGGCCACGCGGTGCAATTGCAGGCGATCGACATCCCGCTGGCCGACCCGCATTTCTGGACCATGCAGGGCTCGGTGCGGGTGGCGCAGATGTGCCACGAATGGGGCCTGACCTGGGGTTCGCACTCGAACAACCACTTCGACATTTCGCTGGCGATGTTCACCCACGTGGCCGCCGCCGCGCCGGGCAACATCACCGCCATCGACACTCACTGGATCTGGCAGGACGGCCAGCACCTGACCCACAACCCGTTCCAGATCGCCGGCGGCAAGATCGCCGTGCCGGCCACGCCGGGCCTGGGCGTGCAGCCGGACCTGGACGCCATCGAGGCGGCCCACCAGCGCTACCTGAACATGGGCCTGGGCAGCCGCGACGATGCGGCCGCGATGCAGTTCTTCTTCCCGGGCTGGAAATTCGACAACAAGCGGCCGAGTTTCGTGCGGTAATCAAGGTATACTAGCGCCGCGTCCGCCACCCAACACCCGTCGCGGCCGCCCACCTGGCCCCATCCCCGCCGGAATTGTTGTGCGCCTCTGGCGCCAGGAATCATCCGTGCGGCCCCTGCTCCCGTTTTTTCACAGTTTCAAGTTCAAGATCACCGCCACCGTCGCCGTCATGGTCTTCGTTGCCGCCATCGGCGTGGGCCGGGTATCGCTGGTGATCTTCGATGTGTCGATGCGCCAGCTGCTGGCGGCGCAGGAAATGGCCATGCTGACCAGCACCGCCGCCTTCATCGAAAACGACCTGCACAGCAAGCGCCAGGCGCTCAGGCTGCTGGCCGAGGAACGGCCCGGCCACCGCGTCGGGCCCGACCAGATCCAGGCGCTGCTCGAGGCGCATCGCTCGCTGCGCGATGATTTTTATAACGTCACCGCCTTCGATACCAAGGGCAAGCTGATCGCCAACCTGCTCGACCGGCGCACCATCGGCAAGGGCAATTACGCCGGGCGCGACTACTTTCGCGACACCATGGCCAGCGGCGCGGGCCTGATCTCGGCGCCGTTTCGCAGCCAGCTGAGCGGCAAACCGGTGGTGGTCATCACCGAGCCGATGCTGGCCGAAGACGGCAGCATCGTCGCCATCCTGGTGGGGGCTGTGGACCTGGTGCGGCCGTCGTTCTCGGGCCAGATGCGCGAGCTCGACGCCAAGACCGGCGGCTACCTGTTCATCGTGGCCGCCGACGGCACCATCATCCATCATCCTGACCGCGACTTCATCCTGCGCCGCCAGCCCGACGATACCGGCGCCGTGATCGCTGCCGCGCTGGCCTCGCCCGACGGCTGGAGCGACGACGTGCTCGATGGCGGCGAACCGGCGCTGCTGGTCCACCAGCGCCTGCGCGGCGTGGGCTGGACGGTGGCGGTCTCGCGGCCGCTGCAGCGCGCTTTTGCGCCGCTGACCAATGTGCGGCTGCGGGTGCTGGCGGCGATCACGCTGATCACCGCGTTTGCCGCGCTGCTTGGCTGGATCATTACCACCCGCTTGATCAGGCCACTGAACCGCCTGCGCGACCACGTGGTGGCCATCGACAGCGGCACCGCCAGCCTGGCGGTGCTGGAGACGGAGCGCCAGGACGAGTTCGGATTGCTGAGCCGGGCCTTCCACGCCATCAGCCAGCGCCGCGACCAGTTCGAAAAGGATTTGCAGCAGATCGCCACCACCGACGCCCTGACCGGCGTGCACAACCGCCGCCTGTTCGACGCCTTCTTCCCGACCGCCCTGGCGCGCGGCCAGCGCAATGGCCGGCGCGTGGGCCTGGCGATGCTGGACCTGGACAAGTTCAAGCCGGTCAACGACACCCATGGCCACGCCGTGGGCGACGCGGTGCTGGTGGAATTCGCACGGCGCCTGACGGACAGCGTGCGCGCCAGTGATACCGTGGCGCGGCTGGCCGGCGACGAATTCGTGGTGGTGTTCGAGCTGGTCGAGTCATACAACGAGGCCGGCGAGGCCGGCGTGCTGGGCCAGCGCATCATCGACGCCATGGCGCCGCCATTCCAGATCGGCGCGCTGGCCTTGCCGATGACGACCAGCATCGGCATCGCGCTGGCCGACATCGCCCATGCGCAGCCGGCCGAGGTGATGCAGGCCGCCGATGAAGCGCTGTACCGGGTCAAGGCGCAAGGCCGCAACGGCTGGCTGGTGCACGACCTGGACAAGGCGCTGAGCCGCCCTATCTCCCGGCCGGCCGCCTGACAACGCGCCGGCCGCGGACTTCAGCGCAAGGCACAAGGCACAAGGCACAAGCCACAGCGACGAATACCGGACGCAGCTGCGGCAAGGCGCTGCAACGCCGCGACTGCGGCGTCGTCAGGCGGGCTGTTCGAGCATGCGGGCCAGTGCCGGAAAATCGACCGGCTTGACCAGGTAACGGTCGAACGGCGTATCGGCTTCCTCCGGGTTGGCGTAGCCGGTAACGGCGATCAGGCGCGCGCTGGCCGTGTGCGGCTGTGCACGCAGGCGGCGCGCCAGTTCGCGGCCGTCCATTTCGGGCATGCCGATGTCGAGCAGGAACACGTCCGGCGCGTGCTCGGGCGCCAGCGCCAGCGCCGCCTTCGGGCTGTTGATCTCGACCACGTCGTGGCCGATGGCGCGCAGGCAGGTGGCCAGGGTCCAGGCGGCATCGACGTTGTCGTCCACCACCACGATTTTCAGCGGCTGCGCCGCGTCGAAGCGATGGCCGCCGACCGGGGCCGCATCCTGGGGCGCGGCCTGGTGGCGCGGCAGCCACGCGGTAAACGTGGCGCCCTGGCCTTCGCCCGGGCTGGCGGCAGCGACCCGGCCGCCATGCAGTTCGACCATGCTGCGCACCAGCGCCAGCCCCAGTCCCAGGCCGCCCTGGGCGCGGTCCGGCGTGCGCGCGGCCTGCACGAACAGCTCGAAAATGCGCGGCACCAGCTCCCGGTCGAGGCCAACGCCGTTGTCCGCCACCGAGACCACCACGTTGTTGCCGGCCACGGTCAGCGCAACCTCGATGCGGCCGCTGACCGGCGTGTAGCGCGCGGCGTTGCCCAGCAGGTTGGCCAGCACCTGCACCAGGCGCTTCTCGTCGCCAAGCACCAGCGTGCCCTCGTGGGTGATGTGGGTATGCACCCGGTGGCCGCGCTGTTCGATCAGCGGCGTCACCTGCTCCAGCGCGGCAGCCACCACGTGCTTGCAATCGACCACCACGCGGTCGAGTTCCACCATGCCACGCGTAACGCGCGAGACATCGAGCAGGTCATCGAGCATGCCGGACATGTGGCGCGCCTGGCGCGACAGCACCTCGCTCATGCGGGCGATGCGGGCCGGGTCGGGCGGCGCGATGGCCAGCAGGTCGGCGGCGGCGCTGATCGGCGCCAGCGGGTTGCGCAGCTCGTGCGCCAGCATGGCGAGGAAATCGTCCTTCTGGCGGTTGCTGCGCGACAGTTCGGCCTCCACCTGCTTCTGGCGGCTGATGTCGAGCGTGATACCGTCGAACCGGGTGGGCGCACCGTGGGCGTCGAAATAGGTGCGGCCCTTGGCGCGCAGCCAGCGTTCGCGCCCGTCCGGCGCCACCACGCGGTACTCGACATCGTACATTTGCTTGTCGCGCACGCTTGCCTCGACCGCTGCTTGCGTGTGGGCCCGGTCGTCGGGGTGGATGCGCGCATAAAACAGGTCGAAATCGACTTCGGCGTCGAGCGGCAGGAAAAAATGTTCCTTGCAGGTGTCGTTCCAGTAGATTTTATCCATCGGCATCGGGCAGTAGAAGGTACCCAGTTCGCCGGCCTGCACCGCCAGGTCGAGCCGCTCGCCGGCCTCGGTGGCGCGGGCCTCGGCGGCGGTGCGGCGCCGCTCGCCCTCCTTGACCACTTCGATCACGCGCTTGAGGTCGTCGAACGACCGCTTGACATGCTCGGACGGATCGCCGGGCGGCAAGGCGTTGTCGCCTCCGACCAGCGCCGTCATGTCGTACACGCGGTGAATGATGGCAACCACCTGGCCGTCCGCATCGAGCACGGGGAGATTGGTGGGCAGCCAGTATTTCACGATGAAACCGTCGCCCTTGCGGTCGGGCACATCGTAGCGCTGCAAGTCCATGGTGTGCAGGCGCCGCGTGCGCAGCACTTCGTGCAGCGAGGCGCACAGCCGATCGGGGCCGTCGGCATCGCTGGACGAGGCCGGGAAGGCCTCGAACAGCGGCCGGCCGATGACGTCGGCGCGGGACGTCATGGTGGCGGCCAGGTATTCGTCGGAACCGTGCAGGATGACAAACTCGGGCGAAGCATCGAGCACGAGGATGGCGAACGGCAGGGCCTGCACTACAAGGGAAGTTTCAACTGTCATCGCGCGCCAGGTAAATGTTATCCTTGTGATTCTAGCATCCGCACGTTTGCGGCCGAAGCCACGCACACCATTGCGCATCCCGATGCGCCGCGCAGCCACAGACCCTGTACACTTTGTGTACTTTCGACAATCTTAAAATTCATGTTCAGATCCAGTTCCTTTACGCCGGGCCGCCTGCTGACGGCCGCCCTGATCGTCGGACTATGCACGCTGGTGCTCGTGCGCAGCCCCGGTGTCCTCGCCGCCATGCCGCCACCGGTCTATCATGCGCTGATCGGGGGCCTGTGGGCGGCTGCCGCCACGGCGGTGGGCACCTTGCCGGTGCTGCTGTCGCAAAGTTTTTCGGCGCGCACCTACGATGCCGCGCTGGGCCTGGGCGGCGGCATCATGCTGGCCGCCACATCATTCTCGCTGGTGCTGCCCGCCATTGCCGCCAGCAAGGGCGCCGGCAACACGCCGATGGCAGCGAGCCTGATGGTGGGCGGCGGCATCCTGATCGGCATGCTGATCGTGATGCTGCTCGAACGCCTGGTCCGTTCCGACAACGTGCTCGACAACACCAGGTCCGACAACGCCAACACCCTGGTGCGCGCCTGGCTGTTCGTCGGCGCGGTCGCCATCCATAATATTCCCGAGGGCATGGCGATCGGCGTGGGCTACGCCGGCGTGGACCTGAGCAAGGCCAATGCACTGACCACTGGCATCGCCATCCAGGACATTCCCGAAGGCATGGTGGTGGCCATGGCGCTGCGCGTGGCCGGCTACGGCCGCCTGTTCTCGGCCGCGCTGGGCACCTTGTCCGGCGTGGTGGAGCCGATCGGCGCAGTGATCGGCGCCCTGATGATCGAAGCGTCGGCCGCGCTGCTGCCGTGGGGCCTGGCGGGCGCGGCGGGCGCCATGTTGTACGTGATCTGCCACGACGTGGTGCCCGAGGCCCAGCGCCGCGGCAACTACGGCACGGCATCGTTCTCGCTGGTGATCGGTTTCATCATCATGATGGTGCTCGATACGGCGATGGGATAACGACTTCGCGCTCGGAAGTTAATACTTTGATGCAATAACACAACGGGCGTGGCAAATTTCTGTTGTCGCCGTGTCAGCTTTGCTCTTGCAGGTGAATGCCCGGCGCTACACTGGCACCGCCCGCTTTACTGATGAAAGACTGACGATGAAGAATTCCACTCAAGAGCTGACCTGCCTTGACCACGAAACCCGGCTGGCCACCGCCATGTCGGTGCTGGACGCCATCAACCGGGTGCAGGCAGTGATCGAATTCCAGCTCGACGGCACCATCGTGCACGCCAATCAAAACTTTCTCGCCGCCGTCGGTTACACGCTCGAGGAAATCGTCGGCCAGCACCACCGCATCTTCTGCGAACCCGGTTACGCCGCCTCGTCCGAGTACCAGCAATTCTGGCAGCACCTGGGCGATGGCGAATTCCACTCCGGCGAGTTCAAGCGCCGCGCCAAGGGCGGCAGGGATATCTGGATCGCCGCCTCGTACAACCCGGTGCTGGGCCCGGACGGCAAGCCGGTCAAGGTGATCAAGTTCGCCACCGACATCACCGCGCAGAAGATTGCTGCTGCCGAGTTTAAAGGCAAGCGCGACGCTGTCAACCGGGTGCAAGCGATCATCGAATTCGACCTGCACGGCAGGGTACTCACCGCCAACGACAACTTCCTCAATGTGATGGGCTATGCGCTCGAGGAAGTCGAGGGCCAGCACCACCGTATTTTCTGCGACAGCGCCTTCGTGCACTCGCCCGAGTACCTGGCGTTCTGGGAGCGGCTGGGGCGTGGCGAGTTCAATGCCGGCGAATACCGGCGCGTGACCAAAAGCGGCAAGGACGTGTGGATCCTGGCCTCGTACAACCCGATTTTCGATGCCGAGGGCAAGCCGGTGAAGGTGGTGAAATTCGCCACCGACATCACCGAGCAGAAAAAGCTCAGCACCGAGTCGCGCGGCAAGCTCGAAGCCCTCGGCCGCTCGCAGGCCGTGATCGAATTCGACATGCGCGGCCACGTGCTGTCGGTGAACCACAACTTCCTGCGCACCATGGGCTATACCGAGGACGAAGTGGTGGGCGCGCACCACAGCATGTTCTGCGAGGAGGACCTGGTCAAGAGCGCCCAGTACCGCAATTTCTGGGCCGCGCTGGGCCAGGGAGAATTCCAGTCGGGCCTGTTCAAGCGGCGCGGCAAGCACGATGCCGACATCTGGATACTTGCCACCTACAACCCCATCCTCGACATCAACGGCAAGGCCTACAAGGTGGTCAAGTTCGCGATGGACGTGACCGACCAGGTGCAGCGCGAAATGCTGGTCAGCGAAAAGGTGCAGGCGATTTCCAGCGTGCTGGCCGACCTGACGCGCTCGATCGGCGTGATTGCCGACGGCTCGCAGCAAACCGCCGGCCTGGCGGGCCAGACCCAGGCCGAGGCCGCCGACGGCAGCAAGCTGCTGGCGCGTTCGACAGATGCCATCGTGGCGATCCAGAAATCGTCGGGCGACGTGCGCGACATCATCGACACCATCAGCGACATCGCCAGCCAGACCCACCTGCTGGCCTTCAACGCCGCCATCGAGGCGGCGCGCGCCGGCGAACACGGTTACGGCTTTTCGGTGGTGGCCAACGAGGTGCGCAAGCTGGCCGAAAAATCGGCCGTCGCCACGCGCGAAATCGCCAAGCTGATCAACGATACGGTCAACCGCGTCGATGAAGGCACGCGCCTGTCCGGCGAGGTGGAAGCGGCGTTCGAACGCATCGTCAGGTCGGTGGGCAGGACCAGCGAATCGATTGGCCAGATCCACGCCTCCACCGCGGCGCAAGCGAACGCCACGCATGACGCCTCGGCGCTGCTGACCGAGCTCGAAACCATCACGCCCAAGCACTGACATGACAGCCGTGCGCGAGCAGGCCTCCCCGACGGTTCAACTGGCAGTGGCCACGGTCGGCGCGGTGGCGGTGGGCGTGCCGGTGGCGGCGGTGCTGCAGGCGCTGCCGCTGGCCTGCGCCCTGCACCCGCTGCCGCGCCGCCAGGGCGCGCTGTGCGGCGTGGCCGAGCACGCGGGGACGCTGGTGCCGGTGGTGGACCTGGCGCAGTGGGTGGACGTGGGCAGTGCGACAGAGGCAAATGACAAGACTGCGCGCATCCTGGTCCTCGGCGATCGCCGGCGCACCATCGGTTTGCGCGTCGATGCCCTGGTGGGCCTGGCCAACGTGCCGGCGCCCACGCGGCTGCTGCACGACGACGCGCCCGAGGAGGTATTCGATACGGTCGTCAAATCCGCAGAACTCGACCGGGTGATCAGCGTGCTCGATGTGGGACGGCTGCTGGCGCTGGCTTGCGCCTGGCATGGGGGCGATGCAGTTGATGGTCCGGATGGCGCTGATGACAGCGATACTGGCGCCAGGGGCGTTACGGGCGATGAAGCGTCAGCGGCGGTGAGCGCTGGTGGGGATGGTCCCGCAGGCACCGGCGCTGGCGCTGTCGCCGCAGCGAAGGCGGCTGCCCTGTACGCATTGCTGGCCGTCGGCGACACCCGCATCGCCGTGCCCGCCGCACAACTGGCGCAGGTGATCCGGTTGCCGACGCTGCGGGCCATCGGCCCGGCCGGCGGCAGCAGCTATTGCAACTGGCGCGACCGCAATGTCGCCGTGATCGATACCGCCAGGTTGCTGGGGCTGCCGGGCGATACGCAGCCAGCCTTGCTGGCCATTGTCGAACTTGGCGACCTGGCGCTGGGCTTGATGGTACACGCGGCTCTCGAGTTGTGCATGCTCGCCGCCCCGGACGGTCCAGCCGGCAGCGTGGTCGCCACCACAGCAATGGGCACGGATACCGGCGCGGTCGTCACCACCGTGATCGGCGCAGATGGCGGCGCCATCGGCGTGATCGACATCGCAGCACTGCTGGCGCGCGTACCGGAAGCCTCCATCAGCCGCGCCACCGCGCCTGCATCCGGCGCGGTGGCAACGACGGCCGCAGTGCAGCGCCTCAACAGCAACGCCTACATCGTCTTCCAGACCGACCAGCACCACGCCACGCCCATCGAGCCGATCGAGGAAATCCTGGCGCTGGCAGCCACCCACGTGGACGCCGCAGAACACCTGCTGCCAACCATCGCCTGGCGCGGCCAGGCATTGCCACTGGTGGACCTGCGCCCGCCGGCCACCCCCACGCCCCCCGGCAGCGGCGCGCGCATCATCGTTGTGCGTGACACGGATGGGTGCACCGGCTACGTGGTGAAACACGTGGCGCTGCTGATCCCGCCCAACACGGGAAAGCTCTACCGCATGGCGCTGGCCGGAACAGGACTGGTGGAATTCATCACCACCGGCACCGCCCACGAGCAGGCCAGTTACCGCACCATGGACCTGGCGCGGCGCAGCCAGCTGACTGGCTGCTAGCGCGGCCAGCCCTGCGGATACGCAGCCCGCCGGGCTCAACCTGGCTTACTTTTCCATGAACGCATCAAGCATCGGCATCGGCTTGCCCTTGTAATCGAACGCGCCCATCGGGTAGCCCTTCCAGTCGTACGCCTGCGGCTCCCAGTAGAACGCACCCACGCCCATGCCGTTGTTGACCGCGCGGACCTTGGCCAGCAGGTCGGCAATGATGGTCTTGCCTTGCGGGTGATCCCACGGCGCGCCCACTTCGGCCAGCATCACCGGTTTTTTGTACCGGGCGGTGACGTCGTTCATGGTGGTCAGGCAGGCGGCGGTGGCGGCTTGCCAGGTCATGTTCTTGGCCGTGGTCGGGTACGAAGATGCGCCGATGATGTCGAACTTGCCGCCGTTCTCGACCAGGCCGTCGAAGTTCCAGCGGAACTGCGCGCCGTCGTGGCAGTTATCGACATGGACGATCACCAGCGCCTGCGGGAATACCTGCTTGACTGCGTCGTAGCCGGCGGTGACAAAGCGCGCGTAGTTCTTCATGTTCTTGCTGGCCTCGCCCTCGGGCCACAGCATGCCGTTGGTGGTCTCGTTACCGACCTGCACCCACTCGGGCGTGATGCCGGCGTCGCGCAGCGCGGTGAGCGTGGTGCGGGTGTGGTCGGCCACGGCGGTGGCCAGCTGATCGACGCTGTAGTTCTGCCAGGCGACCGGCTTGAACTGCTTGGCCGGATCGGCCCAGTCGTCGCTATAGTGGAAGTCGATCATCAGGCGCATGCCGGCCGCCTTGACGCGTTTGGCTTTTACGAGCGTGTCGCGCAGGTTGTTGTAGCCGTCCACCGGGTTGACCCACACGCGCAGGCGCACCGAATCCATGCCCTGCTCCTTGAGCGTGGTGAGCAGGCTTTGGCGCTTGCCGTCGCGGTTGAGCATGTTGCGGCGCGCGTCTTCCATCTCGGTGATCCAGCTGATGTCGGCGCCCTTGGCGAAGGTGCCCGGCTCGGCGGCGGTGGCGTGGTGTACGCCAGCCAGTAACAGGCTGGCAAGCGCAGCGCGAAGGATGTTTTTCATGTCGTCTCTCTGAATGTTGGTATGGGTAAAACTAGCGATATGCTACGGACGGGCGCGTCGCGGGACCAATCATTTTTCCACGAAAATGTATACAGAAATCGCATGACGCAAATCCAACATTGTCGGTTGCGTATTTCATTTCCCAGGACTACTATTCACCGGTCGTCGCCACCTGACCGACCTCGGCTTCCCCCAAGCCCTCGTCGCTAAGGCTGCAGGTACGCAAGGTGCCTGCTTCAGTTTCCGCCATGCGCGGCGCTGAACGTTCCCGTTTTCCCTGCTGTCGCAATGCTCGCGAAAACGGTCCATATCATTTATATAAAAATAGTGGAGACACCAATGAAACTCGCTTTAACGCTACTTGCCGCTGCCGCAGGCTGGCTTGCTGCCGCCAACGCATCCGCCGCCATCGACGCCGCCACCCTGACCGGCGCCAGCACGCCGCTGCAAACCGCCCAGTACGGCGTGCGCAATTATTCGGCGCCGGTCCTCACCGACGGCAAACACTCGCCCGCCAACTACATGGCCGCGCCGGCGCTGCCGGTATGGCGCTTCGCCCAGGCCGATCCGACCGGCGGCGTGCTCACCTTCGAGCGCCAGCCGGCGCCATCGAACGGCTGGCACGCGTGGTCGCGCAAGGGCGCGGTGCTGGTGACCGGCGGCGGCGCCGCGCGCGCCGACCGCGTGTACACCGTGTACAACGGCCAGCAGCTGGTGGCCGCCATCAACCAGGCCGGCAACGAGCCGAAGATCATCCGCGTCGTCGGCCACATCGACCTGCGCTGGAGCCAGAACAACACCGTGTTCCGCGAGTACACGAGCTACCGCGACCAGAAGTTCGGCGGCTCGATCAGCCTGCCGTCGAACACCACGCTGGTCGGCATCAACGACGCGCAAGGACTCCCGGCGCGCATGACCGGCACGTCGATTCTGATCGGCGGCGAACTGGCGCTGACCGCCACTGGCGACGAGCAGGCCGACTTCAAAAAATGGATTGCCGACGGCAAGGATGGCGACGACTACCCTACCTGGACGCGCAACGTCATCGTGCGCAATATCGCCTTCGACACGCCGTGGGATGTGAACCCGGAAGACTCGGCCAATGCCTACGCGGACGGCATCACGCTCTCGCGCGCGCAGAATATCTACATCTCGCACCTGTCGATCAGCGACGGCGACACGCCCGATTCGCTGGCCGGCTCCACCAACAAGACCCGCCACGACGGCGCGCTCGACGTGGT
The DNA here is from genome assembly GCF_034479515.1 of Duganella zoogloeoides. Lineage (NCBI taxonomy): Bacteria > Pseudomonadati > Pseudomonadota > Betaproteobacteria > Burkholderiales > Oxalobacteraceae > Duganella > Duganella zoogloeoides. Next base: position 1,866,688 of record NZ_CP140152.1, on the reverse strand, counting down.
GCGCGGCAGCGACTACGTCACCATCGCCAGCAACGTCTTCAACAAGCACGCCAAGACCACGCTGGTCGGCAATGGCGATGCGGGGCGCGCCTGGAGCGACGAGGGCCGCATGCACGTGACCTTCTCGGGCAACTGGTACGACGGCGCCAACACGCGCCTGCCGCTCAACCGCTACGGCCAGGTGCACATGTTTAACAACCTGATCGCCGGCAGCACCAGCACCAAGGACAGCGACGTCAAGTTCGAAGGCGGTACCGACGCGCGCTATCGCTCCAACATGCTGCTGGAGAACCATTACTACAGCTTCACCGGCCTGAAAGTGACGGAGGTGTGCGGCAAGGCGATCAAGGGCAAGGACTTCATCGGCTTCCGCTCGTCGGGCCACATCTTCACCAGCGACAAGTCGGGCACCAGCGCCATCGACGGCCAGTGCGGCTACGCGCCGCCGACCGGCAACAACGTGTGGACGCCGCCCTACGCCTACACGCTGCAAACGGCAGCGGCCACGTTGACGTCGGTACCCGCCAATGCCGGCGCGGGCAAGCTGCCGTGATGTGAGATGAAAAACGGCCCGCGTGGTTAAAGCGCGGGCCGTTGTTATTTTCTGCTGCGACGTTGATTAATCGTGGAAAGCTTCCACGACCTTGCGCTTGCCCAGCATGAACGCATCGGCCACGTGGCGCAGCGGCGCCACATCGACGTCCGACTTGCCAGCCTTGACCAGGTCGGCAAACACGCGGTACAGCGACGGGTACTCGGCTTCCTTCTCCAGTGGCTGCTCGACATCGTTGATCCACAGGCGCGAGCCGCCGTCGGACAGTTTCACTTGACCCTTGGCGGTTTCCACCAGGATGTCCCAGCTTTGCTTGCCGGTCTGGCGCCAGTCGAATTCAGCGTGCACGCGCAGTTCGCCCGCGCTCTGGAAATGCAGGTCGGCCGCGATCGGCGCTTCGCGGTTGTCCGGGAACTCGAGGCTGGCGCCGGACAGGAACACGCGCTCGGGCAGGATCTCGGTGACGATCGACAGCGCGTTGATGCCCGGATCGAACACGCCGAGGCCGCCCGCTTGCCAGATCCATTCCTGGTTCGGGTGCCAGTGGCGCACGTCTTCTTTCCAGATCACGTGCATGCTGCTTGGCGCATGCTCGGCCAGGAAGGCCTTGGCAGGCTGCACACCCGGTGCGTAGCGCGAGTGCCAGCTGGTAAACAGCGTCAAGCCCTTCGAGACGGCCAGCGCTTCGAGGTCGGCCACTTCCGACAGGGTGGCGCCAGGCGGCTTTTCCAGGAACACGTGCTTGCCGGCAGTGAGCGCGGCGTGGGCGGCGCTGTAGCGGTACTGCGGCGGCATGCACAGCGAGACAGCCTCGATTTCCGGCATCTGCGCCAGCATCTCTTCGATCGATTTAAAGCCGGGAATGCCCTCGACGGTATGGTTACGGCTGGCCGAGGCGATCAACTGGTAATCGGGATTGGCGGCAATCGCGGGCAAGTGCTGGTCGTGCACGATCTTGCCGACGCCGACGATGGCGAGTTTGATAGCGGACATGGTGTCTCTTTCTAGATGTGAGTGAGGCGCAGTAATGCAAGCTACCGCTATGCTAAGTGAGGCCGCGATGCCGGACCAATGACTTTTGCATGGTTATACATAACCAAAACGATATGCCAATTTGCTCTGGCAACTTTTAAAAAACGTTGCTACAATAGCGCCCCATGCGGGAGTAGCTCAGTTGGTAGAGCGCAACCTTGCCAAGGTTGAGGTCGAGAGTTCGAGACTCTTCTCCCGCTCCAGTTTTTTTCGGAAGGCTGGATTGGCGCAGTAAATAGTTAGTTTTCAATTCACTCCAATGCGGGAGTAGCTCAGTTGGTAGAGCGCAACCTTGCCAAGGTTGAGGTCGAGAGTTCGAGACTCTTCTCCCGCTCCAGTTTTATCCCTCCCCCATATTCGATCAAATCCGCGCCTGTTTCCATCAGGTGATGTCTTTTTGCGACTGTCGCAGTTACATTAACTAAATTTAATCAATCGCACACGCCCATTTAAGCCCCCACCCGGCATAGTACTGTGCGACCAGAAATACTTCGACCGCCACGACCATATTGCCAACTGGACCGACCAATGCCCCTGACCACCCTTGCGCGCCGCTCCGCGCTCGCTGCTGCCGTTACCACCGTCACGCTCACCCTCGCCGCCTGCGGTGAAGACAAGAAACCCGCGCCGCCGCCTGTTCCCGAAGTAACGGTGCTGGCCGTCAAACATGACAGCGTGCCGCTCACGGTGGAGCTGCCCGGCCGCACGGCGCCGTTCCTGCTGGCCGAGGTACGCGCGCGCGTCGATGGTATCGTGCAGGAGCGCCGCTTCGTGGAAGGCGCCGATGTCAAACAGGGGCAGCCGCTGTACATGATCGACGCCGCACCGTACCGCGCGGCACTGGCTAGCGCCGAGGCGACCTTGCAACGGGCGCAGGCGAACCTGACGTCGAGCAGCGCGCAACTGGACCGCTACAAGGTGCTCGTCGGCGGCAACGCGGTCAGCAAGCAGGCTTTCGACAACGCCGAGGCGGCGCAATTGCAGGCCGCCGCCGACGTGGCGTCGGCCAAGGCGGCCGTCACCACCGCCAAGATCAACCTCGGCTACACCAGCGTCACGGCGCCGATCAGTGGCCGCAGCAGCGTGTCGCAGGTCACGCAAGGCGCTTATGTCCAAGGCGGCTCGGCCACCCTGCTCACCACGATCCAGCAGATCGACCCGATGTATGTCGATTTGCAGCAGTCGAGCGTGGAAGGACTGGCGCTGCGCCGCGATATCGCCGCCGGCGCGCTCAAGCTCGACGGCGCCAACCACGCCACCGTCACCCTCAAGCTCGAAGACGGCACCACGTATAAACGCACCGGCTCGCTGGAATTCTCCGGCGTGACCGTCGATCCGGCCACCGGCTCGGTCACCTTGCGCGCCAAGTTCCCCAACCCGGACCACCTGCTGTTGCCCGGCATGTACGTGCGCGCCTCGGTGAGCCAGGGCGTGCGCCCGGACGTGATGCGCGTGCCGGCACCGGCCGTCACCCGCAACGCGCAAGGCGAAGCGACCGTGATGCTGGTTGGCGCCGACAACAAGCTGGTGCAACGCACCATCGAAACCGGCGCGCTGGTCGATGGCCACTGGCTGGTGGAAAAGGGTTTGCAGGATAACGAACGGATTGTCACCAGCGGCATCCAGAAGCTCAAACCGGGCGCCGTGGTCAAGGTGCGCGCTGCGGCGCCGGCTGCTGCGGCCACTGCGGCCAATGGCGCCGCTGCTGGCGGTGCTGCGACCACGCCGCCCGCCGCTGCGGGAGCCGGCGCCACCGGTGCCGCCGCCCCTGCCGCCGCGCACTAAGGGGCGGTCCGACCATGCCTAAATTTTTCATCCAGCGCCCGATCTTCGCGATCGTCATTGCGCTCCTGATCATGCTCGTCGGCGGCATCTCGCTGTTCAAACTGCCCGTCGAGCAATATCCGCCGGTCTCGCCGCCCACCGTGCAGATCCAGGCCACCTACCCCGGCGCCTCCGCCGAGACCATGCAGAACACCGTGGTGCAGGTGATCGAGCAGCAGATGACCGCGATCGACAACCTGCTCTACATGACGTCCACCAGCGACGACACCGGCCAGTCCACCACCACCATGACGTTTGCTGCCGGCACCGACCCGGACATCGCCCAGGTGCAGGTGCAGAACAAGCTGCAATCGGCCGTGCCGCGCCTGCCCAACGATGTCCAGCAATCGGGCCTGCGCGTCAGCAAATCCACGTCGGACTTCCTGATGGTGGCGGCGTTCGTCTCCGACGACAACAGCATGACCAAGTTCGACATCGCCAACTACGTGGCCTCGAACATCCAGGATCCGCTGTCGCGCATTCCCGGCGTGGGCAGCATGAACCTGTTCGGCACCCAGTACGCGATGCGCATCTGGCTCGACCCGGTCAAGCTGCGCAGCTACTCGCTCACGCCGCTCGACGTCAATGCCGCAATCCAGGCGCAAAACGTGCAGATCTCCGGCGGCCAGCTGGGCGGCTCGCCCGCCGTGCCGGGCCAGACCCTGAGCGCGACCATCAGCGAGGCCAGCCTGATGCGCACGCCCGAACAGTTCAAGCGCATCCTCCTCAAGGTGCAGCCCGACGGCGCCGCCGTGCGCATCGGCGACGTGGCGCGCGTGGCGCTCGGCCCCGAGAACTACAACGTCGATGTGCGCATCAGCGGCAAATCGGCGTCGGGCCTGGGCATATCGCTGGCGCCCGGCGCCAACGCGCTGACCACGGCCGACGCCGTGCGCGCGCGCCTGGAAGACCTGAAAGCCTATTTCCCGCACGGCCTGCGCGTGGTGTACCCGAACGACATCACGCCGTTCATCAAGGTGTCGATCCACGAAGTGGTGAAAACCCTGATCGAGGGCATCGTGCTGGTGTTTCTGGTGATGTACCTGTTCCTGCAAAATATCCGCGCCACCCTGATCCCGTCGATCACGGTGCCGGTAGTACTGCTCGGGACCTTCGGCATCATGTCGGCACTCGGTTTTACCGTCAATACGCTGTCGATGTTCGGCCTGGTGCTGGCGATCGGCCTGCTGGTCGATGACGCCATCGTGGTGGTGGAAAACGTCGAGCGGGTAATGCACGAGGATGGCCTGGGGCCGTACGAGGCCACCGAAAAAGCCATGGGCCAGATCACCAGCGCTCTGATCGGCGTGGCGCTGGTGCTGTCGGCCGTGTTCGTGCCGGTGGCATTCTCCAGCGGCACGGTCGGGGCGATCTACCGCGAGTTCTCGCTGACGGTGGTGGCGTCGATGCTGCTGTCCGTCTTCGTGGCGCTGACCCTCACGCCCGCCTTGTGCGCCATGCTGCTCAAGCGCCCGGACCCGGACCACCACGAAAAGAAAGGCTTCTTCGGCTGGTTCAACCGCAGCTTCGACAAGAGCCGCGACCGCTACCTGGGCAGCGTGGGCAGCATCATCCGCCGCCGTGGCCTGTGGATGACGCTCTACGCGGTGATGATCGGCGTGGTGCTGTTCCTGTTCCTGCGCCTGCCCGGCGGCTTCCTGCCCAAGGAAGACCAGGGCTATATGTTCGTGCAGGTGCAGACGCCCGCAGGCAGCACGCTGGAGACCACCGGCAAGGTGCTCGACGAGATCAGCAACTACCTGCTGACCGACGAAAAGGCGATGGTCGAATCGACCTTCATGACCAACGGCGCCAGCCAGCCGCAGCGCGGCCAGAACCAGGGCCGCCTGTTCGTGCGCCTCAAACCGTGGGACGAACGCGAAGACGACAAGCTCAGTGTGACCGCGCTGAGTGAACGCATCTCCGCGCGCTATGCGAACTTCCAGGGCGCGCAGATCACGGCCGTGGAGCCGCCCGCGATTCGCGGCCTCGGATCGGCCTCCGGCTTCTCGCTGCAATTGCAGGATCGCGGCAATGCCGGCCACGAAGCACTGGCCAAGGCCCGCGACCAGTTGCTGGAACTGACCAGGAAGGAACCGGCCCTGGGCCGCGTGCGCTACACGGGCCAGGCCGACAACGCGACCTATAAAATCAATATCGACCGCGAAAAGGCGGCGGCACTGGGCGTGAGCCTGACCGACGTCGATCAGACCTTCTCCACCGCCTGGGGGTCGCGTTACGTCAACAACTTCTTCGACACCGACAACCGCATCAAGCGCGTGTACGTGCAGGCCGATGCCCAGTTCCGCATGAACCCGGACGACATCAAGCTGCTCTACGTGCGCAACAAGGCGGGCGACATGGTGCCGTTCTCCGCGTTTGCCACGGCCCAGTGGTCGTGGGGTGCGCCAGCCATGGCGCGCTACAACGGCATCGAGTCGGCCGAGATCCTCGGTCAGCCGGCGCCGGGCCACAGTACCGGCGAAGCGATGAAGATCATGGAGCGCCTGGTCGCCCAACTGCCCGAAGGTTTCGGTTACGAATGGAGCGGCATCTCGCTGCAGGAATCGCAGGCCGGCGCGCAGGCGCCGCTGCTGTACGCGCTGTCGATCCTGGTGGTGTTCCTGAGCCTGGCCGCGCTGTATGAGAGCTGGTCGATCCCGGTATCCGTCATCATGGTGGTGCCGGTGGGCGTGCTTGGCGCGCTTGGTGCGGCCACCATGTTCGGGCTGGAGAACGACGTGTTCTTCCAGGTGGGCTTGCTGACGACGATTGGTCTCTCGGCCAAGAACGCGATCCTGATCGTGGAGTTTGCGCGCGAGCTGCAAATCCAGGGTTACTCCATCCTCGACGCGGCGATGGAATCGGCCAAGCTGCGCCTGCGCCCGATCATCATGACGTCGATGGCGTTCGTGCTGGGCGTGCTGCCGTTGGCCATTGCCAGCGGCGCCGGTGCGGCCAGCCAGAACGCGCTCGGTATCGGCGTGATCGGCGGCATGCTCACCGCCACTTTCGTGGCGACGTTCCTGATTCCGCTGTTCTTTGTCCTCATCGCGGGCAAGATCAAGCAGCGCAAGCCGTCCGAAGATGGATCACCGATTGCCATTGCCGCCACACCGGAGGCGCACTGAGATGAATACGACTATTAAAACATTGATCCTTGCCGTGGGTGCGGCGCTGGTATCGGGCTGCGCCCTGCAGCCGGCCTACCAGCAACCGGCCACCAGCGCCACGACCACCACGCCGGCCTACCCGGCCGGTCCGGCCTATGCCGCATCGGCGCCGACCACGTCGAACGCCACCGCTGCCGCAGACACGGGCTGGCAGGACTTCCTGGTCGATGAACGCCTGCACACTCTGGTGCGCATCGCACTCGATAACAACCAGGACCTGCGCGTGGCGCTGCTGCGCGTAAGCCAGGCGCAGGCCGCGTTGCAATTGCAGCGCGCGGCCGCCCTGCCGACCTTGAACGCCGAAGCTTCCGGTGCGCGTTCGTCCAGCACGGCCAATGCCGCCAATACCCGCAACACCACGCAAAGCAATTCGGTGATGCTCAATACGGCGTGGGAGATCGACGTGTTCGGCCGCCTGCAAAGCCTGAGCGACTCCGCGCGCGAGCAGTACCTGGCCAGCGCCTACGGGCGCCAGGCCGCGCACATCCTGCTGGTGTCGCAAGTGGCCGAGCAGTACCTGACCATGCTGGCGTACGACGAGCAGCTCAAGGTGACCGACGAAACATTGGGGGCCGCGCGCGAATCGTACCGCATCGTCAAGCTGCAATACGACACCGGCACCACGTCGGAACTCGACGAATCGCTGGCGCAAGTGACCTTGCAGCAGGCCGAGGCCAATCACGCCGCGCAAGTGCGCCTGCGCGCCCAGGCCGAAAACGCCCTGGTGCTGCTGCTCGGCCAACCGCTGCCCGAGAACCTGCCGGCCGCCGTGCCGCTGGCGCAGCAAACCATGCTGGCCGATATTCCGGCCGGACTGCCATCCGACCTGCTGCTGCGCCGTCCCGACGTACAGCAGGCCGAGGCGCTGCTGCGCGCCGAATACGCCAACATCGGCGCCGCCCGCGCAGCCTTCTTCCCGCGTATCAGCCTGACCGCTGCTGCCGGCACGGCCAGCAATTCGCTGGGTGGACTGTTCAAGGCCGGCTCCGGCGCGTGGTCGTTCGCGCCCGAACTGCTGCTGCCGATCTTCGACGGCGGTGCGCGCCAGGCCAATCTCGATACGGCACGCATCAACCGCGATATCGGCGTGGCCGAGTACCGCAAGAGCGTGCAGACGGCGTTCCGCGAAGTGGCCGACGGCCTGGCCGCGCGCGGCACCTACGATACCGAGCTAGCCGCCCGCCAGCGCAATGTCGATGCCCAGCAGCGCCGCGTCACGCTGGCCGAACTACTGTACAACAACGGCATCAACGACTACCTGAGCGTCCTCACCGCCAAGACCGACCTGTACAACGCCCAGATCAACCTGATCACGGCGCGCCAGAACCGGCTCAGTTCATTGGTGGGTTTGTACCGCGCCCTGGGCGGCGGCTGGATCGAGCACACCGGCGATGCGCCGGCGGCGGCCGACAGCGGCGCACAGATTCCCGCATCGTGATGGCGGGTGGAGGACAGCGGTGAAACTATTACTGGTCGAAGACAATGAACGCGTGGGCCGCTTCGTCAAGAAGGGGCTGACCGAGGCCGGGCACACGGTGGACCATGCCGACAACGGTAAGGACGGCATGTACCACGCGGTGAGCGAGCCGTACGACGCCATCATCATGGACCGCATGCTGCCCGGCGGGATCGACGGCCTGTCGATCATCGAAGCGCTGCGCATGCACGGCAACCGCGTGCCGATCCTGATCTTGTCGGCGCTCGACGGCGTCGATGACCGCATCCGCGGCCTGAAAAGCGGCGGCGACGACTACCTGATCAAGCCGTTCGCGTTCGGCGAACTGCTGGCCCGCCTCGATGCCTTGATGCGGCGGTCACAAAGCGTGTCGGTGGAGACCACGCTGGCATTGGGCGATCTCACCATGGACCTGCTGGCGCACAAGGTGGTGCGCGCCGGTAAGCCGGTGGCCTTGCAGCCGCGCGAATTCAAGCTGCTCGAGTACCTGCTGCGCCATGCCAACCAGGTGGTCACCCGCACCATGTTGCTGGAAAACGTGTGGGACTACCACTTCGACCCGCAGACCAATGTGATCGATGTCCACATCAGCAAGCTGCGGCAAAAGATCGACGCCGGCTTCCCCACCCCGCTGCTGCGCACCGTGCGCAACGCCGGCTACATGCTGACCGACCACGAATAACCACGCGCCCATGCTGAAACTGCCCGGCTTTTCCGCCCGCACCATCGCCATCGGCTACGCCGCCATCAGCCTGCTGGTGCTGGCGATGTTTGCCGGGCCGCTGTGGTGGGCATGGAACACCAATATCGAGCAGGTGCGCACCGAGCTGCTGCAAGCCGATTCGCGCCGCATGTGCAACCTGTTCGCCCGCAACGGCGCCTTCGCGCTGGCGGCCGCCATCGACAGCCAGGTGATGGGCACCAACGACGGCGTGCGCAAGATCATCCTGTTTACTGCACCGAACGGCGTCAAGCTGGCCGGCAACCTGCCGCAATGGCCGGCCAATTTGCCGCGCGTCGATGGCAGCAGCTCGGCCACCATCGAGGTCGATGGCATGCCGCGCCGGATCGAAATGGTGCAGGTGACGCTGAAAGACGGCCACCGGCTGCTGGTCGCGAGCAATCTCAATCGCTTCGACGTGCTGGAGCACCTGTTCATTTACGGCTTGCTGGGCTGCGCCATCGCGGTGCTGCTGGTCGCTGCGCTGGGCGGCATGATGATACGGCGCGCCCTGCTCTCGCGCGTGCAGAACATCAGCCAGACCACGTCGGCCATCATCGAAGGCCAGCTCTCGCGCCGCCTGGAAGAGCCGGGCGACGGCGACGAGCTGCAACTGCTCACGCAGACCGTCAACCGCATGCTCGACCAGATCGAGCACCTGGTGACCGGCGTGCAGGACGTCTCCAACGCCATCGCCCACGACCTGCGCACGCCGCTGTCAGAACTGCGCGCGCGGCTGGAAGAACTGTCGGTGGGCCGCCCGTCCGACGAGGAGACGTATGCCGAAATCGACGCGGCGATCAACGATGTCGATCGCGTGATGAGCATCTTCAACGCCCTGCTGCGCCTGGCCGAAATCGACAGCGGCAGCCGCCGTGGCGGTTTCGTCGACGTGGACCTGGCGCGCCTGGGCGCCGAAGTGGCCGAGTTTTATTTACCGGTGGCGGAACTGAAGGATATCGCGCTCAGCTTCACCCCCAACGGCAACCTCAGTACCGTGGGCGACCCGGTATTGCTGGCGCAGGCGCTGGGCAACCTGGTGGAAAACGCCCTGAAATACGCACCGGAAAACGGCGTGATCGCGATCACCGCCCGCCGCCTGGCCGACGAGACGCTGGAGCTGGTCGTGGCCGACAACGGCCCCGGCGTGGCCGAGGACGAACGGCCGAAAGTGATCGAACGTTTTTACCGGGGCGACGCCAGCCGTGGCACGCCTGGCGTGGGACTGGGGCTGTCGGTGGTATCGGCAGTGGCGCGCCTGCACGGCGGCAGGCTGGCGCTGGCTGACAATTTGCCGGGGTTGAGGGCGACGTTGCAGGTGGCGGTTCAGCGGGTGTGATGCCATGCGCCGCCGGGCGCAGCAGCTGCTCGCGAACGACGCGCAGCCCGCTGCCCGGCTTTGCACCCCGCTTCTGCGCTGTCACTTCACTTCACTTCACTTCACTTCACTTCACTTCACTTCACTTCCTGATCCACTAAACCTGCCAACAGCAAATCCACACCAGCAAGAAAATCCTCGCGATCATCATGCTCCCGCAACTGCCCCGCCACGCTGCGCGTAAACGGGTACAGCGCCGGGTCGAGCTGGGTCCAGTCGTTTGCCACGGCGGCCAAAAATTTACCGCGATCCGCTCCCTGCGAGCGCGCCAGTTGCGCGTTGGCGGCGTTTTGCCCGCTTACGCCCAGGATGTAATTGACCAGCGCGCAGGCGCTGGCCCAGCGCGCCGGCTCGGGTACGTCCAGCGCGCTGATCTGGCGGCCGATGCATTCGAGGATCCGTACCACCGGCATTTTCCCGCCGGCCTGGATCAGCGCGGCGCCGGCCCACGGGTGGACGTCCATGGCGTCGAACAGCGCCAGGGCCACGGCGCGGATCGCTGCCTGTGGCGTGGCACCGTCCAACGGCGCCATCACGGCGCGCGCCACGATGGCGTCGCACGCAGCGGTGAGCAGGTCGGCCTTGTTGGCGATGTGGCCGTAAATCGCGCCAGGACCGGTGGCCAGTTGCGCCGACAGCGCCTGGAAGGTCAGCCCGCGCTCTCCCTCCCGATCGAGCAGGTCGATGGCGGCCTCGATGATGCGTTCGCGCGACAGCGTATCGTCGCGCCGCGCCCTGGTGACGGTTTTTTTGTTCATCCCGCATCTTGACACATCTGGAATAACATTCCAATATTATGGAACGTCATTCCAATGAAAAACCTATGCAACCACAGATCACCATCATCGGCGCCGGCCTGGGGGGACTGATGCTGGCGCGCGTGCTGCACGTGCACGGCATCGCCGCCACCATTTACGAAGCGGAGGCGGGACCGGACGCCCGCGCGCAGGGCGGTCTGCTCGACATTCACGAATACAACGGCCAACTGGCGCTCAAGGCTGGCGGACTGTACGAGCAATTCCTGGAAATCGTCATCCCCGGCGCCGACGCCAAGCGGGTGGTGAGCACCGCCGGCGAGATCCTGCTGGACCGCCCGGATATCGTGCACAGCGGCCGGCCCGAAGTGGACCGGGGCGCGCTGCGGCGCCTCCTGCTCGATTCGCTGCCGCCGGAGAGCATCCACTGGGGCCACAAGCTCGCCAATGCGCGCGCACTCGGCGCTGGCCGCCACGCAGTCGCCTTCACCAGCGGCGCCACGGTCACCACCACCGCGCTTGTCGGCGCCGACGGCGCCTGGTCGCGCGTGCGTCCACTGGTGACGACGGCCGTACCAGCGTACAGCGGCACCTCGTTCGTCGAAATTACCATGACAGATGCACAGCGCCGGCATCCGGCCAGCGCCGAGCTGGCAGGCAACGGCACCATGATCGCCACCGCGCCCGGCCAGGGCATCTTCACGCACCGCCACGGCGACGGCAGCCTGCAAAGCTATGTGGCCCTCAATCGCTCCGAGCCATGGTTTGAAGCCATCGATTTTTCCGCCCCCGCGCAGGCGGCAGCCCTGCTCGCGCGCGAGTTCGACGGCTGGGCGCCGGCACTCACCGCTCTCATCACCGGCGGCGACAGCGCACCGCTGCTGCGCCCCATCCACGCGCTGCCGACTGGGCACCGCTGGCACCGCGTGCCCGGTGTCACCCTGCTTGGCGACGCCGCCCATCTGATGTCACCGTTCGCCGGCGAAGGCGCCAACCTGGCCCTGCTCGACGGCGCCGAACTGGGCCAGGCAATTGCTGCCAGTCCCCAAGACCTGGAAGCCGCCCTGGCCAGCTACGAGACAGCGATGTTCGCGCGCAGCGAACCGTGCGCGCGCGAGTCGGCGCAGAATATGGCGATGTTTTTCGATGAGCAGGCGCCACGCGGGGTGCTGGCGCTGTTTGGCGGCTTCGCATCGGCAGCCTGATCAGCCGGACGGAAACGCCTTCATCGTGACGACGGTTGCACCGACAACCTGGCCAGACACCGCCTCAAGCCACCTTGACCTGACCCACCGGCGATTGCTGCCGCCACCGCCCCACCCTGGCAGCGTGGATCCCCCAAGCGATCAGCAATGCCGCCAGCGCGATACCGAGCGCCAGCGCACACCATTTCAACCACACGCCGTGCTCAAACCCTGCGAGCAGCAACCACACCACGGCGCCCCAGGCGAGGCAGCTGACGCCTTGCAGCGTGCCGCCCACGCCGCCACCGCTGCGCTGGAAGTCGGCGCGGGCGCCGGGACGACCGCTCCACATGACGATGATGCCGCTGGCCAGCGACGACAGCAGCAAGGCGATCAGCGTCACCACGCCCATCACCGGCTGGTGCAGCGCCAGCCACAGTACTGGCAGCAGTACCAGGGCCAGCGGCGGTACGGTCGCCGCCGCCAGCTTGGCGCGGCGCATCAGGCTGGCGCTGCGCGGGGCGCTGGCCAGCAGGTCCGGCGCATCTTCGGCGGCCATGATGATCCAGGCCAGCGAACCGGCCAGCGACGCGCACACGAACACCAGCGAGGCGCCGGCGGCATGGTTGATGGTGGCGGAATTTTTAAAAATAATGAACCCCAGCGGCAGCATGTACAACAGGCGCAGCAGCACTTGGGTGAGCAGGCGCGTATCGCGCGCGATCAGGCGCCATTCCTTGACCATCGTCGCCCATACCAGGCCGCGACCGAAATTGAAACGCGGGCCGCCGGACGGCGCTGCCGCCGCCCGGCCCGACCCGGCCGCCTGCTGCACGCCGCTGACAAAAAAGCCCCGGGTCGTGCGCGTGGTGAAGAAGAACAGCACCACACCGGCCGCCAGCAGGCCGGCCAGCGGCGCCGGCTGGCCCAGCACGGCGTGACCGAGCCACAACACGCCCGACCAGTCGCCGTGGAGCATCTCCTGCAAGCGCGCGCCCAGCTCGTTGCGGCTATTGGCCGCCTGCGACAGCAGGAATACCAGCGCCCCCGCCACGGCCGACAGCACCTGCACCAGCACCTTGGTGCGGCGCGCACCGATCAGGCGCACCAGGATCAATGTGAGCAGCATCGCGCAAGACGATACCAGCAGCGCCAGCGCAATCACCACCACGTACAGCGCCAGCCATTGCGGATGGCCGGTCAGCAAACCCATGTTGGCCAGCGGCGCCAGGAAGAACAGGAAGACGCCGGCCACGCTGACCACGATGCCCAGCAAGCGCGCAAAGAAAATACTCTTGGCCGGCAGCGGCGACGACAGCAGCAAGTCCAGGTCGCCCCGCTCGAACAGCGCGGCCACGCTGCCGCGCAAGGCTGTCGCCAGCATCAGCGTCACGCCCACCAGCAAGGCGGCCGTGGCCAGGATGGCCGCCAGCGCCGGCGTCGGGCCATGGCGATGGATGAGAGGAATGAGCAGGTATGCGCCCCAGTGCAGGAGCAGTTGCAACACCACAGTGAGCGACGTGCCGAGCCAGCTGGCGCTGATCTTGCCATTGGCGCGCAGCTTGCGCGTGGCGCTGAAATACATGCGCACCTCGTGGCGCAGCAGCCACCAGGTCCCGCCCGGGGCGCCGTTCAGTTTCGTCATGCCGGCTCCCCGGTCAGTTGCAGGAACACGTCCTCCAGCGTGCCAGCGGCGCCCAGGCCAGCGAGTGCGCGCAGTTCGTCCAGCGTGCCCTCGGCAATCAGGCGACCGGCGCGGATCACGCCGATGCGTTCGGCCAGGCGCTCGGCCACCTCCAGGATGTGGGTGGTAAGCACCACGGTGCCGCCATCGACCACGTGCTGTTGCAGCAGATCCTTGACCTGGCGGGCGGCGGCAGCATCGAGGCCGGTGAGCGGCTCGTCGAGGATCAGCAATTGCGGCGAGTGGATCAGGGCGCCGGCCAGCGCCAGCTTTTGCTTCATGCCGCGCGAAAAACCCTCGGTCAGTTCGTGCGCGTGTTTGGTCAGGTCAAGCCAGTCGAGCAGGTGGCGCGCGCGCGGCTCGGCCTCCGCCGCACCGATGCCCCACAGGCCGGCAACGAATTCCAGGTACTCGGTGGGCTTGAGCTTGGCGTAAACCATCGGTTCGTCGGGCAGGTAGGCCAGGTGGCGCTTGGCGGCGGCCGGGTCGTGCAACATATCGACACCCAGCACTTCCACGCTGCCGCTGTCGGGCGCCAGCAGGCCGGTAGCCATGCGCAAGGTCGTGGTCTTGCCGGCGCCGTTGGGGCCGAGCAGCGCATAAAACTCGCCGCGGCGCACCGCCAGGTCGAGATGATCGACAGCCGGGCGGCCGAACGACTTGGACAGGGATTTCAGACGCAGGGCATGGTTGGGCATGGCGTAAGCGGTATTTTATTGATAACAAGCAATATTGACCGAAGCGTTGAATGATGTCCAGTATAAAATTATCCAATCGGCAAGTTGAGTCAGGCTGTTGCGCTCGCCGATCCGGGTTTTTACTTACTCAATGATTAAATTACCGTGATTAGCCCTCTGCGGAACACGGAATTTGCACAAACTACACGTGGAACGTCTAAAATATTCGTTTGGGTTAGTTGACCGCTAACACTCCTGCCGTCTGGCACCGATCCAATTTGGTAAAACCGAGGGAATCAACATGGCAACAGAAAAATCTAAAATCATTTACACCCTGACCGACGAAGCGCCGCTGCTGGCGACTTATTCCCTGCTCCCGATCATCCAGAAGTTCACCGCCCCGGCCGGCGTCGACGTTGTCGCCAGCGACATTTCCGTCGCCGCCCGCGTGATCGCCGAATTCCCCGAGTTCCTGACCGAAGCGCAGCGCCTGCCGAACACGCTGGCCGAACTGGGCGCACTGACCCAGAATCCCGACACCAACATCATCAAGCTGCCGAACATCAGCGCGTCCGTCTCGCAGCTGCAAGCGGCCATCCGCGAACTGCAAGGCAAGGGCTACGCCCTGCCCGACTACCCGGAAGATGCCAAAACCGACGAAGAAAAAGCGCTGAAGGCACGCTACGGCAAGTGCATCGGCTCGGCCGTGAACCCGGTCCTGCGCGAAGGTAACTCCGATCGCCGCGCGCCAAAAGCGGTCAAGGAATACGCCCGCAAGCACCCGCACTCGATGGGCGAATGGAGCCAGGCTTCGCGCACCCACGTGTCGCACATGCATGCCGGCGACTTCTACCACGGCGAAAAATCGATGACCATCGGCGAAGCGCGCGACGTCAAGATGGAACTGATCACCGCGTCGGGCAAAACCATCGTGCTCAAACCGAAGGTTTCGCTGCAAGCCGGTGAAATCATCGACAGCATGTTCATGAGCAAAAAAGCGCTGCTCGATTTCTACGAGAAGGAAATCGACGACGCCTACAAAACCGGCGTGATGTTCTCGCTGCACGTCAAGGCCACCATGATGAAGGTGTCGCACCCGATCGTGTTCGGCCACTGCGTGCGCATCTTCTACAAGGAAGCGTTCGAAAAGCACGCCAAGGTCTTCGAAGAACTGGGCGTAAACGTCAACAACGGCATGTCCAACCTGCTGGAAAAAATCGAAAAGCTGCCAGCGTCGCAGAAGGACGAAATCCTCAAAGACCTGCACGCCTGCCTGGAACACCGTCCGAAGCTGGCCATGGTCGATTCGGCCAAGGGCATCACCAACTTCCATTCGCCGAACGACGTGATCGTCGATGCGTCGATGCCGGCGATGATCCGCATCGGCGGCAAGATGTGGGGCGCCGATGGCCGCACTGCCGACGTCAAGGCGGTAATGCCGGAATCGACTTTTGCCCGTATCTACCAGGAGATGATCAACTTCTGCAAATGGCACGGCAACTTCGACCCGACCACCATGGGTACCGTGCCGAACGTGGGCCTGATGGCGCAGCAAGCCGAAGAATACGGCTCGCACGACAAGACCTTTGAAGTGACCGAAGGCGGCATCGCCAACATCACCGACCTGGCAACAGGCGAAGTGCTGCTGACCCAAACCGTGGAAGAAGGCGATATCTGGCGCATGTGCCAGGTCAAGGACGCGCCGATCCGCGACTGGGTCAAGCTGGCCGTGACCCGCGCGCGCAACTCGGGCATGCCTGCCATCTTCTGGCTCGACCCGTATCGTCCGCACGAAAACGAAGTGATCAAGAAGGTACAAACGTACCTGAAAGACCACGACACCAGCGGCCTGCATATCGAAATCATGTCGCAAGTGCGCGCCATGCGCTACACGCTGGAGCGTGTCTCGCGCGGCCTGGACACCATCTCGGTGACCGGCAACATCCTGCGCGACTACCTGACCGACCTGTTCCCGATCCTGGAGCTGGGCACCTCGGCCAAGATGCTGTCGATCGTCCCGCTGATGGCTGGTGGCGGCATGTACGAAACCGGCGCCGGCGGTTCGGCGCCGAAACACGTGAAACAGCTGGTGGAAGAAAACCACCTGCGCTGGGATTCGCTGGGCGAGTTCCTGGCACTGGCCGTGTCGCTGGAAGAGCTGGGCATCAAGCAGGACAACAACAAGGCCAAGATCCTGGCGAAAACGCTCGATGCAGCGACCGGCAAACTGCTGGACAACAGCAAGTCGCCTTCGACCCGCACCGGCGAGCTGGACAACCGTGGCAGCCACTTCTACCTGTCGCTGTACTGGGCCCAGGCCCTGGCCGCGCAGACCGACGACGCCGAACTGCAAGCGCACTTCGCGCCGCTGGCCAAGACCCTGTCGGAAAACGAAACCACGGTCGTGGAAGAATTGGCCAAGGTACAAGGCCAGGCAGTCGATATCGGTGGCTACTACCAGCCTGATCCAGCCAAGACCGCTGCCGCAATGCGTCCTAGCGCGACCTTCAACGCTGCGCTCGATACGATCTAAGCTGTAAATAAGGGGGCGAACGCCCCTTGGTACGCAGCCCCGTCAGCGCCAGCGCTCACGGGGCTTTTTTCACTTCAGCACCCACATCCAGGCACTCAACGTAAAGAACGACGCCACCATGCACAGCAACAAGGTCGTCGCGCTGCGGTCCGCCTCGCCATACGCCTGCCCCAGGATCGGATAAATACTGAGCATCGGCATCGCCGCCATCAGCAGCGCCGCTGCCCGCAGTTGCGGTTCCATCGGCGCCACGCCCAGGACGGTGACCACGGTCAGTACCAGCAGCACCGCCAGCGGATGGCCCACCAGCTTGCCCAGCACCACCGGCACCACTTTTTGCCAGCCCGAGCGCAACGGCAAGCCCACCAGCATGCCGCCGATGGCAAACAGCGACAGGCCGCCACTGGCCTGGGCGAACAGGTTCACGGTGCGCAGCAGCGGTTGCGGCAGGTCCACCTGCGCCAGGCTGATCGCCAGGCCGGCCGACACCGCCAGCACCAGCGGATTGCGGGCAAGGCGCAGCAATGATTGCCGCAGCACCTGCGACCACGTGCCGCCATTGCCGCGCGCGCTCTCGGCCAGCGCCAGCAGCAGCGGCAACATCAGCAGGTTTTCGATCAGGACATTGAGTGCCAACGCCACGCCGGCTACGGGCGCGACCATCAGCAGCAAGATCGGATAGCCGATAAAGCTGCTGTTCGAGCACGACACGCCCATGGCGAGAAACGTGCTGCGGGTACCGTTCCAGCCGCACAGGCGGCGGCCGATCAGGTAGGCGGTACTCATCGACAGCAGCGAACCGCCCAGGTAGGCCAGCAAGTACGTCGGATGCAGCACGTCGGAGATGTGGCGCTGCGCCAGCGCGTTGAAAATCAGCGCGGGCAGCGCCAGGTTCAGCACGAACTTGCCGAACACGGCCATGTCGGCGCGGTTGAACACGCCGGACCGGGTGGCCAGGTAACCAGCCAGCACCACCAGGTAGATGGGGCTGGTGATCGCCAGGATGTCTAACACTACGCTTTGCTGGACCGGGTGCCCAGCGAACGCAGCCAGGCGATGATGCCCGGCAGGATGGACAGGAACACGATGCCCAGCACCACGGCGGTCAGGTTGTTGCTGACCCATGGAATGTTACCGAACATGTAGCCGGCCAGCAGCAGGCTGCCCACCCAGATCAGGCCGCCGACCACGTTGTACATGAAGAACACGCGTGCCGGCATCGAGCCGAGCGCGGCCACGAACGGCGCCAGCGTGCGCACGATCGGCACGAAGCGGGCCAGGATGATGGTCTTGCCGCCATGGCGCTCGAAGAATTTTTGCGTGAGGACGATGTGTTCGGCTTTCAGCAACGGAATGCGCGACGTATCGACCGCCTTGCGCCGCACATAGGTGCCGATGGCAAAGTTGAGCGCGTCGCCGGTGATGGCGGCGGTGAGCAGCAGGAAAAACAGTATCCACGGATCGAACAGCCCCTTGGCGGCCAGCGCGCCAGCGATGAACAGCAGCGAATCGCCGGGCAGGAACGGCATGATGACCACGCCGGTTTCGATGAAAATCACGGCGAACAGCAGCAGGTAAATCCAGTGGCCGTATGCCGCCACCAGTTCGGACAGGTGCACGTCGAGGTGCAGGAACCAGGCGCTCAGCAGGGTCAGAAATTCGTGCATTGGTTGTTTCTTTCAGGGCAAGATGAATGGTCAACCGCCATTCTAATATAGCCCGGACAACGATAGGGTTTTGTTAATGCTCTACCGGGCCCGGGCCTGTTTGCCTATTTGCGTGCCGCCGCGCGGCGCTCCCAGAACGTGGCGTTCTTGATGCCCAGCTTGACCGGATCGAAAGTGATCTTGCCACCGGCCTTGAGCTGCTGCTCGTAATCGCGCAGGCAGACGATGGTCGGGCGCGAGATGAAGAAGATAATCAGGATGCCGATGATGTTAATCCACGCCATCAGGCCCACGCCGATGTCGCCGAGGTTCCAGATATAGCCGGCGCTGTTGATAGTGCCAAACACGACCATCGCCATGATCAGCAGCTTGACCACGACCAGCGGCACGCTGCGCTTGAAGTACTGGTTCAGGTACGCGACGTTGGTCTCGGCAATATAGTAATAGGCGACAATGGTAGTAAAAGCAAAGAAGAACAACGCCAGCGCCACGAAGATGGGGCCGAAGCTGCCGAACGTACTTTGCAGCGCCATCTGGGTGAACGCAGCCGAACCGATCTCGGTATTGGCCGGCAGGTTCTGCACCAGGAACTGGCCATCGGGCAGCGTGCCCTGCACATTGTATTGGCCAGTGATGAGGATCATCAGCGCGGTGGCGGTGCACACCAGCAAGGTATCGACATAGATCGAGAACGCCTGCACCAGGCCCTGCTGCGACGGGTGCTCGGTTTCGGCCGCGGCGGCCGCGTGGGTGCCGGTGCCCTGTCCCGCTTCGTTCGAATACACGCCACGCTTGACGCCCCAGCCAATCGCCGCACCCATGCCGGCCTGGGCCGAAAACGCATCCGAGAAGATCAGCGAGAACATGCCCGGCAGCTTGTCCACATTCATGCCGACGACGATCAGCGCCAGCACGATGTAGCCGAACGCCATGAACGGCACCACGTACTCCGCAAACTGGGCGATACGCTGGATGCCGCCGAAAATGATCACCCCCAGCACCAGCAGGATCACCGCCAGGCCGGCCAGCTTGTGGGTGCCAACACTGCCCATGAAGGTATCGACCATGGCGCCGTCGCCAAAGATCTGCGTCACCGCGTTACCCACGGCGTTGGCTTGCACGCCGGGCAGGAAGATGCCGCAGGAAATCACGGCCGAGATGGCGAACAGCGCGCCAAGCCACGGCCAACCGAGGCAGCGCGTGAAGAAATAGGCGGAACCACCGCGGTACTGGCCGTTCTCTTCGACCTTGTAGAGCTGGCCCAGTGTCGATTCGGCATACGCCGTGCTGGCGCCCAGGAAGGCCACCATCCACATCCAGAAAACCGCACCGGGACCGCCAAAACCAATGGCGGCGGCCACGCCGGCGATATTGCCCACGCCAACCCGGCCGGACAGCGACACGGCCAGCGCCTGGAACGACGAGATGCCGGAAGCGGTGTCACGTTTTTTGAACAGCAGGCGCAGCATTTCGGTAAACAGGCGCACCTGGACGAATCGGGTCTGGATCGAATAAAACAGTCCGGCGCCGAGGCACAAATAAATCAGCGCAGGACTCCAGATTACGCCATTCAAACTGCTGATAAAAGCTTCCATCAATTTTTGTCCTTGCATCGCGGGGGTCTGGGTACATGGCAGTGTTGCGGATACAAACACGGCCACAAGCCGGGGCATTGTGCGTGACCTTGTACGAGATTGCAACGTTGAAAGA
Source organism: Duganella zoogloeoides (assembly GCF_034479515.1). Lineage (NCBI taxonomy): Bacteria > Pseudomonadati > Pseudomonadota > Betaproteobacteria > Burkholderiales > Oxalobacteraceae > Duganella > Duganella zoogloeoides. The sequence continues at coordinate 1,846,341 of NZ_CP140152.1, read as the reverse complement.
GCAATCAATCGACGCAAGAATGCATCAAACAACACCTTTCACCAGCAGGGTGCGGCGATGCGCGCGCGCGGTGCGGATCCGCGCGCGATGCACCAGATTCGACACCATCGGCGCTGCTACTGCGCCAGGTCCGGATAACGCTCGAGCAGCGCGCTGGTCACGCCGTTGGTCCAGCCGAAGCCGTCCTGGGTCGGATATTCTCCTCCGCCGCCGCTTCTGCGTTCCTCGACGTCGTATTTTTCCAGCAGCTTGCCGGTTTCCACCCAGGTGCGGTGCACGGTGGCGACCCAGCGTTTGGCGATCTCGCGCGCCAGCGGGGCGTGGCCGTAGCGTGCAAGGCCGTCGATGGCGATCCATTGCAGCGGCGCCCAGCCGTTGGGAGCATCCCACTGCTGGCCTGTGCGCAGCAAGGTGGTGCGCAGGCCGCCTTCAGCGAGCAGCTGTTTTTGCGTGGTGTCGGCCACGGCCGCCGCCTGTGCCGGCGTGGCAATGCCGACCCACAGCGGATAATAGGTCGCGGCGCTCAGCACCCTGGTCGGCCGCTGCTGGCGCAGGTCGTAATCGGCGTAGCGCTGCTCGGCGGCAACCCAGAAGATGCGGTTGATCGCCGCTGCGCGCCTGGATTTGGCCTGGTTGAACCGGGTGGCGCAGCTGGTGTCGCGCGCGGCCTCGCAACGGCGCGCTACTTCGCCCTCCAGCTGGTACAGCAGGCTGTTGAGATCCACCGGCGCGATCGCGGTGGTGTGCACGGTGGACAGGCGCTGCGGATCGTCCTGCCACCGCGACGAAAAGTCCCAGCCGCTTTCGGCTGCCGCGCGCAAGTCGCGGTACAGCTCCGGTTTGGAACGGTCGGTATCCTTCGCAGTGTCGAGGTCGGGTTGCGTTGCTTCGTCGCGCGGCGTGTCTTTCGCATCCCAGTAGCGGTTGAGGATGGTGCCGTCGGCGAGGCGTACCACGTGTTCACACGCGCCCTGCCCCGTCTTGGGCAGGCACGCCGTGCCGCGCATCCAGTAAGCATGTTCGCGCTTGAGCGCAGCGAGCAGGCGGGCTTCCGCCCTGGCGTCGGCCTTGGCGTCGCCCAGCGGTTTCAATTGCGCCATGGCTGCGAAGAACGGCGGCTGCGAGCGGCTCAGGTAGTAGCTGCGGGTACCGTTGGGGATATGGCCGTAGCGTTCAATGAGGCTCTGAAAACCGGTGATCATCGAATCGACCAGGTCGCTGCGATGGTCGGCTTGCAAGCCCAGCATGGTGAAGTACGAATCCCAGTAATAAATCTCGCGGAAGCGCCCGCCCGGCACCACGTAATTGGCCGGTAGCGCCAAGGCCGACGACCACTTGGGCGGATCGAGCGGCGGGCGCGTCAGTACCGGCCACAGCGAGGCGATGTGCTGGCGCAGCGTGATGGTGGCCGGCGCGGGCAGCTCGAAATGGCGTTCGACGAATGCTTGCAGCGCGGCCTTGTCCTGCGGCTGCTCTTGCCGGTACTTGGCCAGGATCGCTTGCGGATCGGACCTGGGCACGGCATCGGCAAAGGTCTTGGCGTCTGGATAGATATGAGCGGTCTGCACCGCCTGGTACAGGGGACCGAACAGTTGTTGCGGCGTGGGCACGTCCTGCGGCGCGGTTGCGGTTGCGGGGACAGGTGCGGCTGGGGCTGCGGCTAGGACTTGGGCCTGGGCCGGGACTGCGCTTGCGCTTGCGCTTGCGCTTGCGGCAGGTTGCCGTTGTGCCGTGGCAGGCGCGCCGGCCGCCAGAATTATTACGCCTGCCAACAGCAGCGCGCTGCGTGGTGTATTGGTCCCCTTCATCGTGTCTCCCGTCGTGGCGCGCCACCGGCGGCGCGCTTGCGGACTCGATAGTACCCCAGCAGCAAATTCCAGCTTGTCCCGGTGGCGGTGGCTACTTGCCCGGCGCCGGCGTCAACACCTGCAATGCCGCCGACACGTACACCAGCGGCGCGTTCCAGTTGATGGCGATCTCGTTGCTGGCGTACGAGCAGGCGTCGTCGAGGTAGGCCCGGGCCGGCAGCGCTGATGCGTACTGCGCCTTGCAGTCCTTCTGGTCTTCGCGGCCCGGCTGCGGGCCGCCGACCACGAAGCCCGGCACCGGTGCGGCGATGCCGTCCGCCGCCGACGGCCGGTGGTGCGGGTGCTGCGCCGAGCGGGCGCCGAAGCCGGTCACGAACGACAGATCGACGGCGTTGCGGCCCATGATGACATCGAAATTGGCCTGCGCCGCGTCGAGGTAGGCGCGCTTGCCGGTCAAGCGGTAGCCGTGCACCAGCACCATGGCCTGGTTCAGCACCACGGCATTGCTGCCCCAAACATAGTCGGCGGTCTGCATGGCAAAGCCATAGGCCGAGCGCTGCGTCACTGCCGCCAGCTGGCTCGATAACGCGTCGATGCGGCTGGCGATCAGCGCCTGGTCGGCCACCGGATTCAAGTGCTGGCGATGGCGCGCCAGCGACAGCCACGCCAGGCCGCTGACCTCGCCCCACGTCGGCACCGTGGCCTGCAGCGCGGGCGCCTGCATGGCCTGGTAATAGGCAGGATCGCCGGTGGTGATGAACAGTTCGGCGGCGGCCCACGCAAATTCGTCGCGCACGTCCTTGTCGCCGTACTCGCCGGTCTTGATGTCGGCCGGCTGCTGATAGTAAGCCTTGGGGTTGGCCCGGGCCCAGCGCCAGGCCTGCTCGGCAGCGGTGCGCATGCGTGCAGCCATGCCGGGCAGTTGCTTGTCGTAGGGTGCGAGTACGCGGCTGGCGGTGGCCATCACGGCGGCAAAGTCGAGTGCGGCGGCGGTGGTCTTTTGCACGACGTAGCGCTGTTGGCGGGCGTCGGCGGGCATCACGTAACCGTCGAAGTTTTTATCGGTAAGCTTGTGATAGACACCGCCGTCATTGGGGTCCTGCATGGTCAGCATCCATTCCAGGTTCCACAGCGTTTCGTTGAGGAGGTCGGGAATGCCGTTGCCGCTCTCGGGGATATTCAGGGCCTGCGTTTGGAAGAACGCCGGGAAGTCTTCCCACGCGGCCAGCAAGGTGTAGGTGGCGATGCCCGAGTTGACGATGTACTTGTTGTAGTCGCCGGCGTCGTACCAGCCTTTCGGGCTGGAGATGATGGTGCCGGCCGGCCGCGCCGGGGATGCGGCCGAGGCATGCACCATCACACTGGTATCCGGGTGGCCGGCCGCGCGCGCGTAGGCGCCGGCATGCTGCTTGTCGAGCGCGATGCCGGCGCGGTTGTAGTAATAGGCGCGGATGGCGCCGGCATTCAGGGCCTGGTAGGCGCCGGGGGCGACCTCGAACGGCAGCGAATCGGGCAGACCTGCCACGCGCAAGCGGTAGCGTCCCGGCGTGGTGAGCGTCGAAAAATCGGCCAGCCGCACCGTGTCGCCCGAGTCGGGCGCCGCCCTGGCCGCACCCAGCGTGCCGTGCCGGACCACAGCGCCGCCATCGGCCCGGATCACGGCAAAGGCCGTGGCGCCCGTCGTCGCCGCGTCCACGGGCACCACCGCCACCTTGGCCGCGCCGGGCAGAAAGCCCAGTTGATTGAGCTTGATCTCGGCAGCGGATGCGCTGGCCGCGCCCAGGCAGGCCATGGCGGCCGCCAGGTATTTCAGGGAAGTTGGCATGTCATGTCTCGTTGTTGTAATTGATTTTCCTGGCGCAGTCGGTACCGCGCTGCGGCCAGCGCAAGGCCGGCCGACACCGGCTGTTCGACAGCCACGCCCGGCGTCACCATGAAAACGATTTCACGATCATCCCCGATTTGGCTGACGCAGTCAACCGGAGGCAGTCTCCCCTACAGCGTACGCACCCAGTTACCCTTGTAGAGTATCGGGCCGGTCGGCCCGTTCGGATCGCGCGAGCCGCCCTTCGGCTCCAGCGACACGGCCAGCAGCGCCACGTCGTCGCCGATGGCGCGCCCGGGCGCGCCCAACGCCAGCGTCAGCGTGGCCTGGCCGGCCGCATCGACCAGCCCCAGCGAGCGCGGATTGCCGGACTTGGGCACCGCCCACAGTTGCAGCGATTTGTCGTCCGGCACCGGCGCGGCATGCACCACGCGCACCGTCAACTGCTGCTGGCGATGGTCGGCCGCCAGCACCAGCACTGGTTGCGCCTTGTCGTCGATCAGCGTGGCCATGTAATCGACCTGCGGCGCCCTCAGGGTATGGGTGGCCAGCATCGCTGCCAGCACCAGCGCCACCGCCGTGGAGGCCAGCGCCAGCGGACGCCAGGCGAAAGCATCGCTGCGCCAGAACTGCCAGCCCGTTGCAGCCGGGTGCAGGCCGAGGCGGCGTTCGATGCCGGTCCACACCTGCTTGCGCGGGGCCTGCGCGCCCGCAAATTCCGCCAGCGGCGCCAGGCGGTCCTGCCATTCGGCGGTGGTGCGGCGCAGTGCGGCGTCGTTGTGCAGATAGCCTTCGAAGCGCCGGCGGGCGCCGCCCTTCAATGTGCCGAGCGCATATTCGGCGGCCAGCTTTTCGCGCAGCGGCAGGTTGTCGCGCAGGTTCATGCCCGCTCTCCTTTGGCCAGACAGGCTTTGAGCTTTTCGAGGCTGCGGCGGATCCAGGTCTTGACGGTGCCGATCGGCAGCGCCATCTGCGCGGCCACCTCGCTGTGCGACAGGTCGTGGAAAAAGGCCAGGCCCACCACCTGCCGGTGCAAGCCTTCCAGCGCGGACATGCAGTAGGCCAGTGCCTTGGCGTCGCGGCTCAGTTGCAGCGCTTCGATCGGCGTGGCGCCGGGGTCGTGCAAGGCCGCCATGACCTCGGCGGCGAACGGATCGCCGTCGATTTCGGTGTCGTGATCGGTACGGCGCAGCAGGTCGAACGCCTTGTTGCGCACGATGGTCGTCATCCACGTCATCGGCGCGGCGAGGTGGCTTTGGTAGTTGCCTGCGTTATTCCAGATCGCCACAAAGCTCTCCTGTAAGACATCCTCGGCCAGTTCCCGCTTGTTCAATATACGCAGCGCGAAGCCGAACAGTTTCGGCGACGTGGCGTCATATAACGCGCGGAACGCGGCGGCATCGCGGCGGGCGGCGCCTTCGAGCCACAATCTCAGTTGCTGGGGGTCGGGGGTAATGGTGTCTGGCACGATGAGCTTGTCTGTGTGTTGGGGACGAAGTGGATTGAATTGTTGAAGCGACATGAAAATACCACACTGCGCCCGCGCACTGTACGAAAGATGAATCCGCTTTCATGCCCACTACGTAGAATCGTTTGCATAACGCAAATAAAACAGCGACTTCAGGGGACAGGATGCGATTCGACTTGGTAATGGGTGGGATGATGGCCATGGTGATGGCGCCCGGCGCGGTCGCAAGCAATGCGGCGACTGCCGCCATCGGGGAAGACGATGCCGCGCCACCGCGCGTGACCGTACTCGGTAACTACGACAACGCCGTCGGTACGTCGGACGCGGCCAGCGAAGGCACGGTCACGGCCAGCCTGATCGCCAACCGCCCCGCCCTGCGCACCGGCGAACTGCTCGAATTCGTGCCCGGCATGATCGTCACCCAGCACAGCGGCGACGGCAAGGCCAACCAGTACTTCCTGCGCGGCTTCAACCTCGATCACGGCACCGACTTTGCCACCTATGTCGATGCCATGCCGGTCAACCTGCGCAGCAACGCCCACGGCCAGGGCTACTCCGACCTCAACTTCATCATTCCCGAACTGGTGCAGCGCATCGACTACCGCAAGGGCCCCTATTTTGCCGACGAAGGCGACTTCTCTTCGGCCGGCGCCGCCCGCCTGAGCCTGGTCGATACCCTGCCGCAGGGCATCGCCACCGTCACCCTCGGCAGCTACGGCTACCAGCGCGCTTTGCTGGCCGACTCCTTCGCCGTCGCCAATGGCAGGCTGCTGTACGGCGTCGATGCCGGCCGCAACGACGGTCCGTGGGACACGCCGGAAAACGTGCGCAAGGCCAGCGCCCTGCTGCGCTACAGCAGCGGCGACGCCCGGCAAGGTTACAATGTCACCGCCATGGCTTATCGGAATCGCTGGAACGCCACCGACCAGGTGCCGCAGCGCGCCGTGCAGCAGGGCCTGATCGGCCGTTACGGCGTGATCGACCCCAGCGACGGCGGCAAGACCGACCGCGCCAGCCTGTCCTGGGCCGCGCACATCAAGACCGACGACCGCGTGACCGAGGCGGCCGCGTACATCGTGCGCTCGCGCCTGGACCTGTTCAGCAATTTCACCTATTTTTTGAACGACCCGGTCAACGGCGACCAGTTCCAGCAAAGCGAGCGGCGCACCATGACGGGCGCCAACGCCAGCACCGCGTGGCTCGCCAGCTGGGGCGGCGTCGATGTGCGCAACAAGGTCGGCGTGCAAACGCGCTACGACCATATCTCGCCTTTGGGCCTGTACGCCACCAGGGCGCGCGGACGCCTCGCCACCGTGCGCGAAGACCGCGTCAAGGAAGGCAGCGCCGGCTTCTACTTCGAAAACACCGCCTACTGGCAGCCGACCCTGCGCACGGTGCTCGGCGTGCGCCACGATGCCTACCGCTTCGACGTCAACAGCGACAAGGTGACCGCGCACCGCACGTCGCCCAAGCTGTCGATCATCCTGGGTCCGTGGGCCAGCACCGAGTACTTCATCAACTACGGCGGCGGTTTCCACAGCAACGACGCGCGCGGCGTGGTGCAGGCCGTCGATCCCGCCACGCCGCTGGTAGCCACGCGCGGCGCGGAGCTGGGCGTGCGCAGCGAATGGCTGCCCGGCCTGCAAACCTCGCTCTCGCTGTGGACCCTCGATATCGACTCGGAACTGGTATTTGCCGGCGACAGCGGCCAGACCGAAGCGAGCCGCCCGAGCCGCCGCCGGGGCGTGGAATGGACCAGCCATTACATCGCTGCGCCATGGCTGCTGTTTGACCTCGATTTGTCCGCCTCGCGCGCCCGCTACCGCCAGGACGACCCGGCTGGCAACTACGTGCCCGAGTCGCTGAGCAAGGTGGCCTCGTTCGGCGTCACCGTCAAGGACCTGGACCGCTGGCAGGGCGCGCTGGAAGTGCGCTACTTCGGCCAGCGTCCGCTGATCGAAGACAACAGCGTGCGCTCGAAGTCCACCACGCTGGTGTATGGCCGCATCGGCTACCAGCTCACGCCGCGCACCCGCGTCACGCTCGACGGTTTCAATCTGCTCAACCGCAAAGCGAGCGACATCGATTACTACTACGCCTCGCGACTGCCGGGCGAGCCGGCCGAAGGCGTAAACGACATCCATTTTCACCCGGTCGAGCAGCGCACCGCGCGGCTCACGCTGAATCACCGTTTTTAACAATGTAAAAAAATAATTATCAAATCTGAATCCGGCGTCTATCGTGCGCCGTATAGGAGTGGGCAGCAACCGCAGTCGTGCAGGTACGGAAGTTACAATCAAAAGGGGATATACAATGCAAACGTTTATGAAACATGCGCTCGGCATGGCAGTACTGGGCACCCTGGCTGGCGCGCTGGCGCCGGCAGCGCTGGCATCGAGCCACCGCGAAGCACCGTTCGTCACCCAAAGTCCAAAAGTCGATGGCACCGACTTTTACATGTTCCGCAGCTACGAGACGGGCCGCGCCGGCTTCGTCACCCTGATCGCCGACTACGTGCCATTGCAGGACGCCTACGGCGGCCCGAACTACTTCGCGATGGACCCCAACGCGCTGTACGAAATCCATATCGATAACAACGGCGACGCCAAGGAAGACCTCACCTTCCAGTTCCGCTTCACCAATACCAACAAGGACACCAAGCTGACCATCGGCGGCAAGTCGATGTCGATCCCGCTGGTGGTCAACGGCGGCGCCATCGCCGGCGCCAACGCCCCCGGCGCCAATGTGCGCGAAACCTACACCATCAACGTGGTGCGCGGCGACCGCCGCACCGGCACCAGGGCCGCAGTGTCCAACGCCGCCGGCGCCACTACCTTCGACAAGCCGCTCGACAATATCGGCAACAAGTCGATCCCCGACTACGCCGCGTATGCCGCCGCCCATGTCTATAGCGTCAATATCCCCGGCTGCGCCACGCCCGCGCGCGTGTTTGTCGGCCAGCGCAAGGATCCGTTCGTGGTCAACCTGGGCGAGACCTTCGACCTGGTCAATATCAAGGCCCCGGCCGTGGAATTTGCTGCCAACGCCGAACGCGCCGCCAAGGACGACCTGGCGCAAAAGAACGTGACCTCGATCGAAATGGAAGTAGCCAGCAGCTGCCTGACCGCTGCCAACAGCACCGACCCCGTGATCGGCGGCTGGACCACGGCCAGCGTGCGCCAGGCGCGCGTGCTGAACCCGACGCCGAACAGCTCCACGCCATCGAAGGAAGGCGGCGCCTGGACCCAGGTATCGCGCCTCGGCGCGCCGCTGGTCAACGAGGTGGTCATCGGTTTGAAAGACAAGGACACCTTCAACGCCAGCAAGCCGTCTGGCGACACCAGGTTCGCCGACTACGTCACCAACCCTACCCTGCCTGCGCTGATCGAAATCCTGTACGGCAACGCCGGCGCCAAGGCGCCGACCAATTTCCCGCGTAACGACCTGGTGGCCGCGTTCCTCACCGGCGTCAAGGGCCTGAACCAGCCGGCGACGGTCACCGCCTCCGAGATGCTGCGCCTGAACACTTCGACGCCTGTCGTGGCGATGGGGGCGCAAAACCGCCTCGGCGTGATCGGTGGCGACAATGCCGGTTTCCCGAACGGCCGCCGTCCCGGCGACGACGTGGTCGATATCGCGCTGCGCGTGGTGATGGGCAAACTGTGCACGCTCAACCTCGGTTGCGCGCCAGCCGATGCACCGGCCGGCGCCCTGCGCTTTACGGACGGCGCATACCTGGACGACAGCTTCTTCAACGCCAGCTTCCCGTACCTGAAAACCCCGATCGCCGGTTCGCCACAGACTGCGGCCACCACGACCGCTGCCAGGAGCGCACCATGAAAAAACTGATGGCAGTAATAGGCGCTATAGCGCTGCTGGCACTGGCCGGCTGCGGCAGCAGCGATGACCATGCGATCAGCAACAACGGCGGCGGCAACGGTGGCGGCGGCACCACGCCGCCGGTCAGCATGGTGGACGCATTTTATGCTGCCGTTCTGGCGCTGATCGGCGACGGCGCCGAGACCACCACCGAGCCGGTCGCCACCGACAGCATGGTAGCCACCGCGCCCGAGGATACGGAACCTGTGGCCGTAAAATAAGCAGTCAGGCGTGAACCCGGCGCCGGTCCCGATCAAGGACCGGCGCCGGTTGCCATTAACGGATGCATCGATGACCCGAATTCAGACACTGCTTGCCCTGTTTGCGCTGCTGAGCCCTGCCCTGGGCGCACATGCTGCGCCCTACCTGCCCGCCAGCGGCACACAAGTGATCGAAACCCTGCCGCGCCGGGGCGATCCGGTGCAGCAGGAGCTGCGCCGCCTGCGCGCGCAATTGAACGCCCAGCCCAATGACGTGGCGCTGGCCACCACGCTGGCGCGCCGCTACATCGCGCTGGGCCGCAGCGAGACCGACCCGCGCTACCTCGGCTACGCCCAGGCCGCGCTGGCGCCGTGGTGGAAGCAGGCCGCGCCGCCACCGCCAGTGCGCCTGCTGCGCGCCACGCTGCTGCAAAGCACCCACCAATTTCCCGCCGCGCTGGCCGACCTGCAAGGCGTGCTGGCGGTCGAACCGCAAAACGCCCAGGCGTGGCTCACGCTGGCCACGGTGCAAACCGTGCAGGGCGACTATGCCAACGCCACCAGCAGTTGCGCACGGCTGTCGTCGCTGGCCAATGAACTCATTACCGTCACCTGCGTGGCCCAGGTGGGCGGCATCACCGGCCGCGCGCTGCAAAGCGAGCAGCTGCTGGCGTTGACGCTCGAGCGCAGTGGCACGACCACGCCAGAGTTGCAGGTATGGGTGCTGACCCTGTTGGCCGAAATGGCGCAGCGGCGCGATGCCGTGACGCTGGCCGAAACCCGTTTCCAGCGCGCACTGGCGCTCGACCCGCACGACAGCTATCTGCTCGGCGCCTATTGCGACTTCCTGCTCGATCAAAAGCGCCCATCGCGCGTGGAAGCGCTGCTGGCCGACCAGACCCGCATTGACGCCCTGCTGCTGCGCCGCGCGCTGGCGCTGCAGCAGCAAGGCAAGACCGCGCCCTTGGCCGCCGACGTTGCGGAACTGGCCGCGCGTTTCGACGCCGCCATGCTGCGCGGCGACACCGTGCACCAGCGCGAACAGGCCCGCTTCGAGCTGCTGCGGCGCGACACCGCCAGGGCCCTGACCTTGGCGCGCAAGAACTGGGCGGTCCAGAAAGAGCCTGCCGACATGCGCATCTATCTTGAAGCGGCCCTGCAAGCGCGCGACCGCGAGGCTGCGCAACCGGTGATCGACTGGATTGCCAAGCACAAGACCGAAGATGCAGCTGCCGCGAAGCTGGTACGCCAGCTCGGGGAGTCCGCATGATGCCCCAGTGGCTGGTGCGGCTGTGCTGCTTGCTCTCCCTGTGCGGCGTGGCGCTGCCGGCGCTCGCCCACAAGCCCAGCGACAGCTACCTGGCGCTCGACGTGCGCGGCGCGCAGGTGAGCGGGCAGTGGGACATTGCGCTGCGCGACCTCGATTTCGCCATCGGCCTGGACCAGGACGGCGACGGCAAGCTGACCTGGGACGAGATTCGCGCGCGCCACGCGGCGATTGCCGCCTATGCGCTCGAACGCCTGGCGCTAACGACGAGCCAGGGGCCGTGCACGCTCAAGGCGAACCAACAGCTGATCGACAACCACACCGACGGTGCCTACAGCGTGCTGCGCTTCACCGCCACCTGCCCGGCCGCCGTCAAGTCGCTGGACCTCGACTACCGGCTGTTTGCAGACGTCGATCCGCAACACAAGGGCCTGCTGCGCCTGACCCACGATGGCGCGACTTCGACCGCCATTTTCGATCCGCAGCACGCGCGCCAGACGCTGGCGGTGGCCGCGCCCGACCGCTGGCGCCAGTTCGCCACGTACATCAAGGAAGGCGTGTGGCATATCTGGATCGGCTACGACCACATCCTGTTCCTGCTGTCGCTGCTGTTGCCGGCCGTGCTGCTCGCGCCACCGGCGAACAACCTGCGCGGCGCCTTTATCGACGTGCTGAAAGTGGTCACCGCGTTCACGCTGGCGCATTCGCTCACGCTCACGCTGGCCAGCCTGTCGCTGATCTCCCTGCCCTCGCGGCTGGTGGAGTCGGCGATTGCAGCGTCGGTGGTGCTGGCGGCGGTAAACAATATCTATCCGCTGTTCCGCACCCGGCGGCCGGTGGCGGCGTTCGCGTTCGGCCTGCTGCACGGCTTCGGCTTTGCCAGCGTGCTCGGTGACCTGGGCTTGCCGCAGGGCGCGCTGATCACCAGCCTGCTGGGCTTTAACGTGGGCGTGGAACTGGGCCAGTTGTGCATCGTGGCGGTGTTCCTGCCGCTGGCGTATGTGCTGCGCCATACGCGGTTCTACCGCTGGCTGCTTACCGGCGGCTCGGCGCTGATCGCGTTGCTGGCGTTGGCGTGGTTCGTGGAGCGGGCATTCGATGTGCAACTGTTCGGCGCCTGAGGCCACCATGCGGTGACCAGTTGATCTATACTCGGTCATGGTCCTTTGGAGGCTGTGCCCGTGCCCATCAACTACTCACTCAACTACTCGCGGCGGCTAACCGGCCGCACCCGCACCCAGCCGGCCAACCGGCAACTGGGCTGCATGCTGGCCTTTATCGCCGGTGCGGTCAACGCGGGGGGCTTCCTGGCGGTGCAGCACTACACGTCGCACATGACCGGCATCGTCTCGGCCATGGCCGACCAACTGGCGCTGGGCATGTACAGCCTGGTGCTGGTGGGTTTCAGTGCGCTGGTGTCGTTCCTGCTGGGCGCCACCTTATCGACCCTGATGGTGCGCCATTCGCGCCAGCGCAACCTGCACAGCGAATATGCGCTGCCGTTGCTGGTGGAAGCTGGCCTGCTGCTGTGCTTTGGCTTGTTGGGCAGCCAGATCAGCGGCTTTAACGGTTTTTATGTGTCGGCCACGGTGATGCTGCTCAGCTTTATCATGGGCCTGCAAAATGCCGTGATCACCAAGCTGTCCAACGCCGAAATCCGCACCACCCACATCACCGGCGTGATCACCGATATCGGCATCGAACTGGGCAAGCTGCTGTGCCCGGACGCGAAGGCTCCAGACCGCGCCCGCCTGCGTTTGCTGGCCATGCTGGCGCTGTGCTTTTTTGTCGGCGGCGTGACCGGCGCGCTCGGTTTCAAGCACCTCGGCTACTCGGCCACGGTGCCGCTGGCGGTGACCTTGATGGCGCTGTCCATCATCCCCATCGCCGACGACCTGCTCGACTACCTGCGCCAGCGGGGCCGGCGCAGGTAGTCCGGCAAATCAGCGTTACTTTGCCTTGCGCACCATCACGTTCGGCACCGGCGGCGTTGCCATGCCTTCGCCGATGAAGAAGCTCGGGTAAGGCGGCTGGTTGTAGGCGGTGTTTTGCCATGCCACGGCCACGCGGTACTGCGGGTCGTGCATCAGCGTCACCAGGCGGCGTTCGGTCGGGTGCGGCGTGGTGTACACGCGCAGGAACTTCTCGTCCGGCGTGTGCCAGATCACTTCCTCGCGCCAGTCGCCCAGCAGGTCGGCCGACACCACCGGCACGTTCTTGGTGCCGTTCGACGCGACCACGCCGTCCGCCTGCAGCAGCGTGTGCGATTTGCCTGCCTTCCAGTCCCACTTGTTGATGCGGTTCTTGTCGAACAGTTCGCGCAGGTCGTCGCCGTCCCACCAGACCACGAAGCTCGCTTCGCCGGGACGCTTGACGCCGTCGATCGGCTTGCCCTGCGCCGTGTACAGCGTGGTGCTGTTGGTGGCCCAGGCCTCCGTGCCGGGGAAGCGCGGGTCGATGTCGGCAGCCACGCCGCGGCCGGTGTCCTTCTCGGCCGGAGTACTCCACAGGATCTGGCCGGTTTTGGCGTCGAGCATGGCCGAGCCGATGCCGCCATTGCCGCGCACGTCCTCGTGGGCGCCGAACTTTTCCAGGCCCGGACGGGTGGGATCGAGGTCGCTCACGGCCATCGCATCGCCATGGCCCAGGCGCGAACTCCACAGGCCCTTGCCGTTGTCGTCGAGCGCCATGGCGCCGTAGATGATCTCGTCCTTGCCGTCGCCATCGACATCGGCCACGCTGAACTGGTGATTGCCCTGGCCGCCGAAGGCTTCATTTCCAGGAGTGGCGCTGTCGAAGGTCCAGCGCTGGGTGAGTTTGCCGTCGCGCCAGTCCCACGCCGCGACCGTGGTGCGCGCGTAGTAGCCGCGCGCCATCACGATGCTTGGGCGCTGGCCGTCGAGGTAGGCGGTACCGGCCAGGAAGCGGTCGGACCGGTTGGCATAGCCGTCACCCCAGGTCTCCTTCATTTGCTCGGCGGTCGGCGCATCGGTGCGCGGATCACGGCCTGGCCAGTACGGCGCGCTGGCCAGTGCACGGCCGGTCGGGCCATCGAAGATGGTGAGGAATTCCGGGCCTTTCAGGATGCGGCCCTGCAGCGGCGCGACCATGGTGCCGTCGGCCTTGACCACGCCGCCGGTGCGGTCGCGCGATGGTACTTCGCCGCCCTGCTCGCGCCAGTCGGCGTTCGGATCGCCCAGCACCTTGCCGGTGGCGTCGATGGTGCCATCGCTGGTGCGCACGGCCAGTTCGGCGCGGCCATCGCCATCATAGTCGTACACCTGGAACTGGGTGTAGTGGGCGCCGGCGCGGATGTTTTTACCGAGGTCGATGCGCCACAGGCGCTTGCCCTCGAGCGTGTAGGCATCCAGTATCACCGGTCCCGTATAGCCGTCGAACGCATTGTCCTTGGCGTTGGTGGGGTCCCATTTCAGGATGATTTCGTAGCGGCCATCGCCATCGAGGTCGGCCACGCTGGCTTCCTGCGCACTGTACGTGTAGGCCTGGCCGGTAGGGGTAACGCCGCCCGCCGGCTGGTCGATGGCGATGCCAAGGAAGCCGTCGGCCCACACACCGACCGGCGCGCTGGCGGCGACTTCCTTGCCGCCGGCCAGCGTGCGCACCGTGTAGCGCGACGCCCTGGTGCCGGCCTGGTCCACCAGGTTGGTGGCGCCGGCCAGCGGTTTGTCGTTGACCTTCTGGCCGTCGCGATAGACGTCGAAGGTGGTGTTCGGGGCGTCGCTGGCCAGCAGGCGCCAGCTGACCAGGTTGCCTTGTTCGACCGCAGGCACGGCCACCACGCCACGATCCAGCGCTTCCACCCAGCGCGGTGCAAGGTTGGGGGTGAACGGCGTCAAGGCAGATACCGGGCCATGCACCGAGGCGCCCAGCGCCAGGGTAGCGGCGACCAGCGCCACGCTGCGGCGCAATGTAAATACTGTTTTCATCGTTGTTATCCTTATCCCGAAAAGCTGCGGCCCGCGCCAGCATATAAAGCCGGCGCGGGCCGCGCGCATAGACCTGTCAGTGTTGTTTAACGCGGACCCTGGAACATCAAGCCGCTGTCATTGAGGCCGAACTTGAACTTCTTGTTCATCTCGATGATCTCGGCGCCAGCCAGCAGCGCCGGGCCGTAGCCGTGGGCCGCTTTCACGCTGGTCGGGCGATACGAGTAGAACGCCGGATCGAACGCCATGCCGGTACCCACGCAGATGCCTTCGATCTGGCCGTTGGCCAGCACCTTGGACGCGGTGGCGTTCCAGGCCAGGTTGGCCATCGGGCCGTAGGCCTGCGCTTCGACGTAGCCGCGATTGACGGCGCGGGCGATGGCGTAGGTGTAGATCGCCGTGGCAGAGGTTTCCTGGTAGGTGTCCGGGCGGTCGATCAGCTGGTGCCAGAAGCCGTCGCGGGTCTGGTAGGTGGACAGGCCCTTGATGTGGGCGCGCAGCTGCTTGAGGATGGCGTCGCGCTGCTTGTGATTTTTCGGCAGCACTTCCAGCACTTCCACCATCGACATCACGGCCCAGCCGTTGGCGCGGGCCCAGTGCATTTCCGGATGGTCGGCCTGGCCTTCCACATAGCCGTGCATGTAGATGCCCAGCTGCGGGTTGAACATGCGCTTGGAGAATTGCAGCACCTGCTTGGCCGCGTCGTCGAACTGCTTGCTGTCGCCGTTGACGGCGCCCAGGTAGGCAATCGTCGGCACGCCCATGAACATGTCGTCGAGCCACACGGTGTTTTTCAGCGGACGGGCCTTGAAGCCGCCATTGCCATCCGGGCCGCCACGGGCGAAGGTGCCATCGGGCAGGCGGTACTCTTTCTTGGTGACGAAGTTGCCGCAGATGCCGATCATCTGGGTGTAATCGACCTTGGAGCCGCCCAGCTTGGCCTTGAGGAAGCTGTGGCACAGCGCGCCCGCGTCATCCAGTGCGTGCGGATTCAAAAAGCTCTTGTGCGGCGCGTGCGAATTTTTCAGGTCGGCCTGCACCACCGGGTTGTACAGCTTGGTCAGGTCGGCCAGCAGCTGGTGGCGCTTGATGGTGTAGTCGGTGTAGCGCGCATCGCCGGTGGCGGCGCCGGCTGCCAGCATGCCCAGGTACGTTACGCCCCACTCGTAGCTGGTCAGGCGGAAGTCGCCCGGTTTGAACACGGCGTCGGGATCGGCCGTGGTCAGATTGGCGATCGGCGTGCCGTCGGACTTGTGGATCAGCTCAGCGGGCGTGGTGCGTTCGAGGTAGGTGTACACGCGGTCGAGGACCGTCTTGACTTCTTCCGCGCTCATGGCCCGGTACGGCGTCGGATACTCGACCGTGAGCGCGTGCAGCATGGCGTCGGCCGGGGCCGGGCCCTTTTCCTGCGCGGCCGGGGCGTCTTGCGCCACCGCGTTGAAGACTACCGGGAACAAGCCTACGCTGATCGCGAGTGCGCGCGTCAGGCAGCGGCGCAGCTTCGAGGAATTCATCAAGTACGTCTCCTTCATTTGAGTTGTTTTGAACCGGCCGGATCACCGTGAGGGTCAGGTCGCAAATGGGAGTGTAACCGCGAGTAATCAGGCAAATGCGTCAAGCTGATGATTGTTACACACGGCAATTGATCAAAACGCGTGTCGAAGTCCGATCATGATGACGTTTTGGCGACCATTCGACGACGGCGTGCCGGCCTGCGAATCGCCCACCACCGCCACCGCATCGACGACAGTCACGCCGTCAGCCGCCAGGGTGGCGCCGCGCGCCCGCTGCAACGACTCCAGCACATAGACGGCGGTGCGCGGCGACAGCCAGTAAGCCTGCTGCAGCGCCAGCTGGCGATAGCTGGCGGCGTTGGCGATGCCATTGGCCGCATGGGTACGAGTGTAGTTGGCGGCCACGGCCAGCAGCCACGGGCTGGCCGTCTGCCACGTCGCAACCAGGCCGGCCGTGTTGAAGATGGCCGCCTCGCGGAAGCGCGAGCCGCCGTCGGGCCGGTACTGGACGTTGGTCAAGGTGCCGCCCACACTGACGGCGCCCAGCTGGCGACGGGCGCCGGCGGCCAGGTAGCGCACGCCGCCAGCCGACAGGTAGCCGGCATTGACAGGCGACCTGGCGAAGTTGCTCGACGCCGCCGGATCCCACGCCGTGCGCTGCGGACCGTTCTTGAGCAACTGGTAGCCGAGACCGACGCGCCAGGCGGGGCCGTCGTACTTGAGGACGGCACTGAACGCGCCGCCGCTGCCTTGATGTCCGGCCTGTTCGCCGCTGGCCGCCATCAGGCCCAGGCGCACGCCCGACCAGTCGGGCGACGTGTAGCCGATGGCATTGCTGTTGCGGATGATGATGCTCAGGCCGTCGATATCGCCGGCGGCCGCGCCAGCCGCGCCGGTGACTGCGCCCAACGGACCGAGCGGGCTCATGAAGGTGAAGTACGGCGCGTACTGGCGTCCGGCAATCACGGTGCCAAGGCGCTGGTCAGCGATGCCGACATAGGCCTGGCGATTGAACAGGCTGCCGGCCTGGGCCGAGCTGCCGTCGTCGAGGTTAAAGCCTGCCTCCAGTGTAAAGACCAGCGCCCTGCCGTCGCCCAGGTCTTCGCTGCCGCGCAGGCCGAAACGGCTGCCGTCCTTGTTACCGCTGCGCATGTAGCGGTTGGCGTGGCCCTGCTGGTTGGAGGTGTAGGCCAGCGCGGCATCGACGGCGCCGTACAGCGCGAGGTTCGATTCGGCGGCGCGTGCCGCGGATGCGCAGGCCAGGGCAGCAGCCACGGCGGCGGAAATAAGAAGTGCGGTTAGTTTCATTGCCTGGCTCACGGTAAATTCGCACCCAAATAAGTTCGGAATGCGAATTAAAATTCGTATAAAGGAGCAATGTTACCAAATGCTTGCGCGCAAGGGCTAGTGCCCTGCGCGCGCGTACTGCGATGCGTTCTGCGATGAGACTCAGCGGCCGCTGACTTCCTTCTTCATCCACTCGAGGAAGCCGGTGCGGTTACGCGAGCAGATGTGGATTTTGCCGGTGCCGCTAAAGCGCAGCACGATGCCTTCGCCGCTGGTCTGGCTGTTGATCATATTGCCGATCATGCCGCCGATGCCGCCACCGGTGCTGCCGGTGGTGACGCTGATTTCGTAGCGCAGCGTGCTGTCCCAGCACACCACGTGCGAGTTGTCGATGATGACATCCTTGCCCGGCACCACGTCGAGCTGAAACATCGAGCCGAAGCCCGACACCACCACTTGGCCGCGCCCGGTCGCCTCCATCACGAAAAAGCCGCCTGACTGCGCGAACAGCGCGTTGCCCAGGCTCTGGGTGCGGGTTTTCAGTTCCACGCCGTCGGATGCGGCCACAAAGGCGCCGTCGTTGAGGGTGTAACTGGCGGGGCCGATATCGACCACCTGCATGGCGCCGGGCAGCGTGGGCGAGAGCAGGCAGTCGCCGTCGCCGCGCACGGCTTCGATATGCTGCTGGAAGAATGATTCGCCATTGGCCATGCGCCGCATGATCGAGCCCATGATGCCGCCAGTCATGCGGCCCTTGAGGTCGAGATTGGTTTCCATCATGACCATTGCGTCCGATTCGCAATAGATTTTTTCGCCACGGCGCAGCGCCACGTGGAGGAAGGGATCGACGTCCCCGGTGACGGTAAAGGTAGGCATGGTAGTTGTTTTTAGAGGGTTAAGCGATCAGGCCGGCGCCCCGGGCGGCCTTGAGCCAGTCCGGGTACTCGGCCATCAGTAAATCGTACAGTTCGGCGTCGGTATATTCGTCGGGTGACGCGACCGAAAAATAGTTGGCGTTGTCCACCAGGCGGCCCGGCAATTCGTCGAGGCTTTCCAGGAACGGGAAATCGGAGTCGGCAAAACTCGAGAGCTTGCGGCTCTTCGATTTGCGTCCCTTGCCGATGCCCATGAATTGCCAGAAGATGGCCTCGTGGCTGGACCAGCGCACCTGGCGCTCGGCCAGGCCCTGGTCGGACGTGCCGCCATCGGTGACGAACATCACGTACACGGGTAACTCTGCACGCTGCGGCTTGCTGCGTTCGCCGCCGGCGCCGTCCGGGAAATAGAAGCGCCGCACGGCTTCGAGCGCGGCGCCGTAACGGGTGTCGCCTTCGAGCGGATGGCGGTTGATGGTGTCTTGCACGAAGCCGGCAAAGTTACCGATGCCCATGGGATCGACGTGGTGGACGTTGCGACCGAACAGGAACACGTCGATCTCGCCGTCGTCGTCGAACTTGCAGCCCAGCGCCAGGATGCGCTCGGCAAACTGCTGCACCAGGCCGCGCTTGTACAACATGCCCATCGAGCCGGAAATATCGAGCACCAGGCACACGCGGGCGCGGTGGCTTTGCAGCCCTACTTTTTGCAGCGAGACGCTGGCCGACTTGACCAGGCTGACCAGCTGCGGCGCCTGCTGTTGCAAGCGTTTTTCCAGGTCCACGCCGGTCTTGGCCGGCGCAGGTGCAGGTGCGGGTGCAGGTGCGGGCGTCTCATCGACCGCGCCGCCGAAATGGCGCACCAGCACGTCGAGGCCGCCATCGAAACCCTGTCCCGACGCCATGAAGCGCCACTCGCCGTTGCGGCGATAAATCTCGCCGACCATCAGCGCCCGTTCGGACGCAAAGTCGGCGCCGGTAAAGGCAAAGCGGACGAATTCATTGTCGCCGGCCAGCAGCCGCAAGTAGCCGGACTGCAATTGCGACATCACGCCGGGGCCGTCGATGCTGGCGGTGATCACCACCCGCTCGACTTTGGCAGGCAGGCGGGTAAGGTTAAAAGTAAATCGCTGGGCGCCGGCCAATCCGTTACCGATCAGCACCCCGCCACATGGCGTGGCGGGCTGATTAAAGAAAGTCATGTACGGCTCGCCGACCAGCTTGCCGCTGGCATCGAGCGCAAAGGTTGAGAGGTCAATCGTGGCCACATCGAGCGCCAGGCCCTGCGCCGAAAATTCGGCATGAAACACCCGGTCGGCGATGGCGGGCGCCAAGGTAACGCGTCCCCCTTTGGAAATCTGTTCCATGGCGCTCCTGCCGGATGGTATTTAAGCGTTGACGCCGAACGAACGTGCGAGGGGACCGAGGCCGCCCTTGAAACCCTGGCCGATGGCGCGGAATTTCCAGTCGCCGCCGTGGCGATACAGTTCGCCGAAGATCATCGCGGTTTCGGTGGAACCGTCTTCGGACAGGTCGTAGCGGGCCAGTTCGCTGCTATTGGCGGCGTTCAGGCAGCGGATGTAGGCTTTGCCGACCATGCCGAAATTCTGGCGGCGCGATTCGGCTTCGTGGATGGTGACGCAGAACGAGACGCGGTCGATATCGGCCGGAATCGCGGACAGGTCGATGTTGAGGGATTCGTCGTCGCCATCGCCCTGGCCGGTCTGGTTGTCGCCGGTGTGCACGACCGAACCGTCGGTGGATTTCAGGTTGTTGTAGAAGATGAAGTCGGAGTCGCCACGCACTTTGCCGTCGGTCTTGAGCAGGAAGGCGCTACCGTCGAGGTCGAATGCGGAGCCATCGGACGAGCGCGGATCCCAGCCCAGGCCGATCACGACCTTGGTCAGGCCGGGAGCTTCCTTGCTCAGATTAACGTTGCCGCCTTTTTGCAGACTAATAGCCATATTCGTTTCCTTTCAGTACAGATTGTAGGGACAGTCAGCTGTGAATATCAGCCATGAATAATAACAAACAGGTGACAAAACAGTCACCCTGCTGACAGTTTTCTAGATGCAACATTGTGCGTAATATACCTGAAGCACGCTGATTGTAAAGTCGCCGACTTAGTATCAACTTAGTCGTGCATTCCCGTGCGGCAGGCGTGACAGGCGAGCCGGTCATTACCTGATCAGCGCCAGCACTTCGCGGAAACGCGGATGATTGCACGTCTCCAGCCATTCGAACGCCACCATTTCCACGCTGGCGCAGGTAATGCCGGCGCCGGCCAACCGGGCCACGGCGGCTTGCCGGTTGCGCTCGCTGCGCGAGCCGATGGCGTCGATCACCACCGTCACATCCAGCCCCGCCGCCTGCAAGCCGAGCGCCGTTTGCAGCACGCACACATGGGCCTCGCTGCCAGCCACGATGGCATGGCGCCGCCCCGGCGGTAATGCCGCCACCAGCCCGTCGCGGCAGGCGTCGAAGTGGTGCTTGGTCAGCGTGGTGTGGCACAGCGCCTTGAGTTCGGGCAGGTTCGGGCCGAGCGCAGCGGGATTTTGCTCGGTGCCGATGACAGGCACGTCCAGCAACCGCGCGATCTGCGCCAACCGCAAAGCCTCGCGCACCATGGCGTCGCCATCGGCAATGCTGGGCAGCAGGCGCTGCTGGATGTCGACCAGGATCAGGACCGCGTCTTCGGTGGTGTGGGGCATGGGCGTTCCTGGCAGATAGTTTGAAATTTGGCGGCAAGCTCCGCCACTGTGGTTACACTATCCTATCTTTGTGGTTGCTGGAATCCATACATGAAAATACTGCATTTCGCCTGCCTGTACCTGCTAGCCCTCGCCCCCGGCCTCGCTGCCGCCGCCACGCCCGCGACCCCGATCGACCGCCAGGCAGTCGTGGCGCGCCATGATCCGCAGTTGCGCGCGATCGATCCGCAGGCGCCGCTTACCGTGGGTAACGGGCGCTTTGCGTTTACGGCCGATGTGACCGGGCTGCAAACGCTGCCCGACCTGTACCAGGCGCCAGGCATTGCGCTGGAGACACAGGCGCGCTGGTCGTGGCACGAGGACGCCAATCCGGCCGGCTACACGCTGGCCGACGCAAATGTCGATTACACGGCCCATGGCCGCACGGTGGGCTATCCGACCAACGCCAAGTCGCCTGCCGGCCAGTGGCTGCGTGAAAATCCGCACACGCAGCCGCTGCCGCGCATCGGCCTGGTACTGACCGGCAAGGACGCGCGCGCCATCACCAGCGCCGACATCACCGGCATCGACCAGCGCCTCGACCTGTGGCAAGGCCGCTTGCAGAGCAAGGTGACGCTGCTGGGCCAGCCCGTCAGCGTGCGCAGCGCCGTCGCGCCGGACAGCGATGCGCTGGCCCTGGCGATCAAGTCGCCGCTGCTGCAACGAGGCCGGCTGGCGGTGCGCATCGCCCTGCCCCTCGGTTACGCGCGCGCCAAAACCCACCACAATCCGCCACTCGATTTTACGCAACCCGATGCGCACCGCAGCACGGTGCTGGAACAGACCGACCGCAAGCTGGTGGTCGAACACCGGCGCGACAACGCCCGCTATGCGATGACCGTGGCCAGCAGCGCCAGGCTCATCATTACCCACCCTGCGCCGCACGTCCTGCAGATCGCCCCGGCCGACGGCCAGTCGCTGGACCTCACCATCGCCTTCGCCGAGAACGGCGTGGCGCAGGCGCCCGATGCGGCCAACGTGCTCGATGCCAGCACCCGCCACTGGCAGCGCTTCTGGCAGCAAGGCGCGGCCATCGACTTTGCCGGCAGCCTCGACCCGCGTGCGCCGGAACTGGAGCGCCGCGTGGTGCTGTCGCAATACCTGACCGCCGTGCAGATGGGCGATACCTTGCCGGCCTCGGAAAGCGGACTGACCACGTCCACCTGGTACGGCAAGCACCACACCGAAATGGTGTGGTGGCACACGGCCCACTTCGCGCTGTGGGGCCGCCCGGAGTTTACTGCCCGCACGCTGTCGTGGTACCAGCGCACCCTGCCGGCCGCACGCGCCGTGGCGCAGGAACGCGGCTTGAGCGGCGCACGCTGGATGAAGATGACCGGCCCCGGCGGGCGCGAAAGTCCCGGCGGCAATCCTCTGATTGTCTGGAACCAGCCCCACGCGATCCACCTGGCCGAACTGCTGTACCGCGCCGATCCCACCCCGGCCACGCTGGCGCGCTACCGCGAACTGGTGTTCGATACCGCCGAGGGCATGGCGTCCATGCTGCACTGGGAAGCATCCGGCCAGCGCTATCTGCTGGGCCCACCGTTATGGATCGCCCAGGAAATCTACGACCAGCGCACCAGCATGAATCCCGCCTACGAACTGAGCTACTGGGCCCGTGGCCTGGAAATCGCCCAGCAGTGGCGCGAACGCCTGGGCCTGGCGCGCGACGCCGGCTGGGAGCAAAAACGCACGCACCTGTCGCCACTACCGGTCAAGGACGGCAAATACGTGGCGCTGGAATCAAACCCGGACACCTGGGACAACGTGGACAGCCGCCACGACCACCCGTCGTTCCTGATGGCGCTGGGCCAGTTGCCCGGCGACGGCGTGGACCGCGACACCATGCGCCGCACCCTGCACGCGGTGCTGTCCACCTGGGACTGGAAAACCAAGATCTGGGGCTGGGACTACCCGATGATCGCCATGACGGCGGCGCGCCTGGGCGAAACGCAAGCGGCGGTGGACGTGCTGCTCAAGAAGGATGGCCCCAACAACCGCTACACGGGCGCCGGCCACAACACCAACACCAACCTGCCCGTCTACCTGCCCGGCAACGGCGCGCTGCTGGCGGCCGTCGCCCTGATGGCCGGCGGCTGGGATGGCGCACCGGCAGGGAATGCGCCGGGATTCCCGCGCGACGGCCAGTGGGTGATCAAGGCCGAGGGGTTTCAGCGCTTGCCCTGATGGAGCAATTCACCGACCCGCTGCGCCAGGCTGTCGGCGGTGAACGGCTTGGTCAGTATCTGCATGCCGTGGTCGAGGTCGCCATGGTTGAGCACCGTGTACTCGGCGTAGCCGGTGATGAACAGGATCGCCAGGCCGGGGCGCTGGACGCGGATGGCGTCGGCCAATTGGCGGCCGTTCATGCCGTTGGGCATACCGACATCGGTGACCAGCGCATCGATATCGGGGTGCTTGGCAAACACCCGCAGGGCCGAGGGGCCATCGTCGGCCTCCAGCACTTCGTAGCCGAGGTCAGCCAAGACTTCGACCGCCACGCCGCGCACCAGTGGTTCGTCATCGACCAGCAGGATTTTCCTGCGCCCAGAGGCGGCCGGCAATGAAAGCGATTCGACGGCGGTCTCGTGCGATTGGGCATGGCCCGCGTGGCGTGGCAGGTACAGGCACACCTCGGTGCCTTCGCCCGGCGCCGAATAGATGCGCACCGCGCCGCCGGACTGGCCGGCGAAGCCATACACCATCGACAAGCCCAGGCCGGTGCCCTGCCCCATCGGCTTGGTGGTAAAAAATGGCTCGAAGGCGCGGGCGATGACGTCGGCAGTCATGCCCACGCCGTTGTCGCCGACGCTCAGGGCCACGTAATCGCCAGCGGCCAGGCCGCGCTTGGCGGCTGCGGCCTCATCCAGTTGCAAGTTGTCGGCGCGGATGGCGATGGTGCCGCCGCCGGGCATGGCGTCGCGCGCGTTGATGCACAGGTTCAACAGCGCATTTTCCAGCTGGCCCACGTCCACGAAGGTACACCAAAGATCGTCCGCAATGCCGGTCTCGAGCGCTATGCCGGGGCCCACGCTGCCGGAGATCAGGTCGCGCATGCCGGCCACCACGCGGGCCAGGCACGACGGCTTGGGGTCCAGCGTTTGCCGGCGCGAAAATGCCAGCAGGCGCTGGGTTAGCGCGGCGGCACGCTTCACTGCTGCCTGGGCGCCGGCCAGGTGACGCTCGACATCGGCAATGCGGCCTTGCGCCAGGCGGATTTTCAACAATTCCAGGCTGCCGCTGATGCCGGCCAGGATATTGTTGAAGTCATGCGCCAGGCCGCCCGTCAACTGGCCGACCGCGTCCATCTTCTGCGCCTGGCGCAAGGCGGCCTCGGCTTCCACCAGCGCCGCCGTGCGCTGCTCCACGCGCTGTTCCAGCGTGTCGGTCAGCGTGCGCAGTGCGGCGATGGCGCGATCGCGTTCGGCTTCGACGGCGCGGCGGCCCTCGATATCGATCAGCACGCCGGGGAATTTGCTGCCGGTGCCGTCCGGCGCCAGCTCCACCCGGCCATTTGCTTCCAGCCAGTAGTAATTGCCGTCCAGGCGGCGGGTGCGGTACTGGTGGGCATAGGCGCCGCCGCGCGCAATGGCGCCATTGATGGCGGCGGCCAGGCCGTCGCGGTCGTCGGGGTGCACGGTTTCCACCACTTCCGCCAGACTGAGGCCGGAGCGGCCTTTGGCCGGATCGAAGCCGAAGGCATTGGCAAAGCCCTCGTCCACGCTGAATTTATCGGACGGCAAATCCCAGAACCAGGTGCCGATGATGGCGCCGGCTGCCAGCGCCAGCTGTACACGCTGGACGTTTTCCGCCAGCGCGGTCTCGGTTTTCTTGCGCGCCGTGATGTCGCGAAACAGCACCGACACTTGCCGCATTTCTTTCGGCCCCACGCGCCGGGCCGATACTTCGATAAAGCGGCCAACGGCCTGGAACTCCTGCTCGAAGCGGGCCGGCTCCCCCGTCTCCAGCACTTTGCCGTAGAGGTCGAGCCAGATCTGGGCATTGCCGGGGTCGATATCGCGCAGGCGCTTGCCGACGATGTCGGCAATGCCAGTGTGGCGCTCATAACCGGAATTGGCTTCTATATGGATGTAGTCGCTCATCGGGCCATGCGGGCCGTCGATGAAGCGGATGATGCAAAAGCCGTCGTCGATCGCTTCGAACAGGGCCAGGCGCTGGGCCTGGTGGAGCGCCAGTTGCGCTTCGAGCGCGACGCGGCTTTGCGGGGTAGGATCCTGGTCCAAGCGCTAGTCTTTCAATTATCAGTGTTTTTAGGCAAGTGTACCATTGCCGCTCCCAGGTTCGGCCGCCTTGCGCCATACGTGCGCGAGTCAACGGAGCGAGCTGCCGCTAAGGGTTATGCTGAAATTTTGGCAAAGAGTACCGCCATGACCTACAACGACTACTTTCCCACCATCGAACGCCGTCATGACGGCCCCGTAGAAGTCGTCGATACCGGCCTCGACGTGGCTTCCAAGGAAGGCGTAGGACCGGCGCTGGAGTTCATGCTCACCCACGGCGTCGATCGCTTTACGGCGCTGCGGGTGCTGGCCGGTCCGGAGTTCCACCGGCCCAGTCCGTCTTCGCCCGACGAGGGGCAGGTCGTACCCGGTTTCTGATTTTCTGGCAAAGTAGAGGTCGCTCGCGTCGCCACCACCGTGTGTGGCAATGCGCCCGTATCAACTCATTCTGACCGGAGATCCCAGACAATGACCACCACCAGCTACCCCGATACCCGCCTTTTGATCGCCAACGAGTGGCAAGACGCCACCGGCGGCAAGACCCTTCCCGTCATCAATCCAGCCACCGGCCAGGCCATCGGCACCGTGGCGCATGCCAGCATCGCCGACCTCGACCGCGCACTGGAAGCCGCCCAGCGCGGTTTCGACGCCTGGCGCAAGGTACCGGCCTTCGAGCGCGCCGCCATCATGCGCAAGGCAGCGAGCCTGCTGCGCGAACGCGCCGACGAGATCGGCCGCCTGCTCACGCAGGAACAAGGCAAGCCGCTGGCCCAGGCCAAGGCCGAAGCCACCGCCGGCGCCGACATCATCGACTGGTTTGCCGCCGAAGGCATGCGCGTGTATGGCCGCATCGTCCCGGCGCGCAACCCGGCCGCCCAGCAACTGGTTTTGAAAGAGCCGGTCGGCCCGGTTGCGGCGTTCACGCCGTGGAACTTCCCGATCAACCAGATCGTGCGCAAGCTGGCCGCCTCGCTGGCCACCGGCTGCTCGTTCCTGTGCAAGGCGCCCGAGGAAACCCCGGCGTCGCCGGCCGCGCTGCTGCAATGCTTTGTCGATGCCGGCGTGCCGCCCGGTACCGTGGGGCTGGTATTCGGCGACCCGGCCGAGATTTCCGGCTACCTGATCCCGCACCCGGTGATCCGCAAGGTCACCTTCACCGGCTCCACCCCGGTGGGCAAGCAGCTGGCCGCGCTGGCCGGCGCCCACATGAAGCGCGTAACGATGGAACTGGGCGGCCATGCGCCGGTCATCATTGCCGAGGACGCCGACGTGGCGCTGGCCGTGGAAGCGGCCGGCGGCGCCAAGTTCCGCAATGCGGGCCAGGTGTGCGTATCGCCTACCCGCTTCCTGGTGCATAACAGCATCAAGGCCGAGTTTACCCGCGCCATGGTTGCGCATGCCGAAGGCCTGAAGCTCGGCAACGGCCTCGACGCCGGCACCACGCTGGGTCCGCTGGCCAACCCGCGCCGCGTGACCGCCATGACGCAACTGGTGGACGACGCCCGCGCCAAGGGCGCCAATGTGGCCACCGGCGGCCAGCGCGTGGGCACCGAAGGCAATTTCTTCGCGCCCACCATCCTGGCCGACGTGCCATTGAATGCCAGCGTGTTCAACGACGAGCCGTTCGGCCCGGTCGCAGCCATCCGTGGCTTCGACACGCTCGACGAGGCGATCGCCGAATCGAACCGCCTGCCGTTCGGCCTGGCCGGTTATGCATTCACCCGCTCGATCAAGAATGCCCACCAGCTGATGCACAACGTGGAAGTGGGCATGTTGTGGATTAACCAGCCGGCCACGCCCAGCGCCGAGATGCCGTTTGGCGGCGTCAAGGATTCGGGCTACGGTTCGGAAGGCGGCCCTGAAGCGCTCGAGGCTTACCTGAACACCAAGGCGGTGTCGATGGTCGGCGTGTAACGCTGTAACCGTGTAACCCCACTGGAGGATGGACGGCGGTCGTCGCCGGATGCGATACTGATCCGATGAACAACCTCTCCTCCTTCTCATGAGCCACGGCTTCCTGCTGCACATGGTGTTTTACCTGGTGGCGGCCGTGGTGCTGGTGCCGCTGGCCAAGCGTGCCGGCATGGGCGCCGTGCTCGGCTATCTTGCTGCCGGCGCCATCATCGGTCCCTGGGGCCTGTCCCTGATCGGCAACGTCGAGGACGTGCTCAGCATCTCCGAATTCGGCGTGGTGCTGATGCTGTTCCTGATCGGCCTCGAACTCGAACCCAGAAAACTGTGGTCGCTGCGCCGCCCCATCTTCGGCTGGGGCGGTTTGCAGGTGCTCACCGTCAGCGCCGCGCTGGCCGGCGTGGCGATTGCCTGCGGCATCGACTGGCATATCGCGCTGGTGGCCGGCCTGGCGCTCTCGCTCTCGTCCACCGCCATCGTGCTGGCCACGCTGGGCGAGCGCAAGCTATTGCCGAGCCCGGCCGGGTCGGCCAGCTTTTCCATCCTGCTGCTGCAGGACATTGCTGCCATCCCGATGATCGCGCTGGTGCCGCTGCTGGCCATGGCCGGCGTGGTCGCCGAGCACGACGAGCAGGGCTGGATGAAGGCCGTCAAGCTGCTGGCGGTGCTGCTCACCCTGATCGCGTGCGGGCGCTTCCTGGTCAATCCCGTGATGCGCTACCTGGCCCGCACCGGCCTGCGCGAACTGTTTACCGGCTTTGCGCTGCTGCTCATCATCGGTATTTGCCTGCTGATGGAATGGGTGGGCCTGTCGCTGGCGCTGGGCACGTTCACGGCCGGCGTGCTGCTGGCCGACTCCGAGTACCGTCACCAGCTGATCAGCGACCTGGAGCCGTTCAAGGGCTTGCTGCTGGGGCTGTTCTTCATGGCGGTGGGCATGTCGGCCGACTTCGGCCTGCTGCTGGCGCAGCCATGGCTGGTGCTGGGCCTCACCTGCGCACTGCTGCTGATCAAGGGCGGCATGTTGTACGGGCTGTCGTTCTGGTTCGACATTCCGCGCGGCCAGCGCCTGTTCTTTGCGATGCTGATGTCGCAGGGTGGCGAATTCGCCTTCGTCGTGTTCGGCACCGCGGTGGACGCCAAGGTGCTGCCGCCCGCCACGTCCGCCCTGCTGGTGCTCGTGGTCACGCTGTCGATGGTGGCCACCCCGCTGCTGCTCCTGTTGCACGACAGGCTGGTGGCGCCGCGCTTGCGCACGGCAAAGAAGAAACGCGAAGCGGACCAGATCGCGGTGGAAAACCCGGTGATCATTGCAGGCTTCGGCCGCTTCGGCCAGATCATCGGCCGCCTGCTGTCGGCCAACCGCATCGGCGTGACCGTGCTCGATCACGACCCCGACCAGATCGAACTGCTGCGCAAATTCGGCTACGAAGTCTTCTATGGCGACGCCACCCGCATCGACCTGCTGGAAGCGGCCGGCATCGGCAAGGCCAGCGCGCTGGTGATCGCCATCGATACCGTGGACGAGAGCCTGGAACTGGTCGATGCCGTGCGCGAACGCTACCCGGCCCTGACCATCCTGGCGCGCGCCCGCAACGTGTCGCACTACTACGCGCTGCTCGACCGTGGCGTGACGCTGATCGAGCGCGAAACTTTCGAGGCATCGCTGCAATTGGGCGGCAAGGTGCTGCAACAACTGGGCTTCAGCACCGAACGCGCGGAACAGGCCACCCGCATCTTCCGCAACCACAACCTGAAAACCCTGCTGGAAGTGTACCCGCACCAGCAAGACCAGGACGAAATGGTGTCGATCACCCGCAAGGGCCGCCTGGAACTCGAAGAAATGATGGCCGGCGACGCGGCGGCGTTCAGGGATGCGGAGCAGACGGGCACATTAAAAACAGACTGACGGCGAACCCCGCGCACGATTGCGAGGCATAGTCTTACACGACCATTGCACTGCCAAGTTTGCTGGTAGATTGTGAAACTACGATAACAAAACCCTCACAACCTCTCTCAACCCGGTGCCCCATGAAAACGTTTCATTGCGACAAATGTTCCCAGCAAGTGTTTTTCGAAAATACCCACTGCTCGAATTGCGACAGCATGCTCGGCTTCGAGCCCGCACTGCGCACCATCAACGCCTATGAAGCGGCCGATAACGGCCTCTGGAGCAGCCTGAATAAAAGGGATGCTGGCAAGCTGTACAAGCAGTGCGGCAACTACGTGGAGCATAACGTGTGCAATTGGATGATCCCGGCAGACGATCCGCACGAACTGTGCGAGTCTTGCCAGCTGACCGTGGTCATCCCCACGCTGTCGTCGGAAAAGAACCACATTCTCTGGTCGCGCCTGGAAACCGCCAAGCGCCGCCTGCTGTTTTCGCTGGCCGCGCTCAACCTGACGCCGGACTCGAAAGAAGATGCGCCGGACACCGGGCTGGCATTCCAGTTCCTGGAAGATGGCGCCACCCCCGACGAATGCGTGATGACGGGCCACGACGACGGCCTGATCACCTTGAACATTGCCGAAGCCGATCCGGCCGAGCGCGAACGCACGCGCGAGCAGATGCACGAGCGCTACCGCACGCTGCTCGGGCATTTCCGCCACGAGAGCGGCCATTATTATTTCGACCGGCTGGTGGTCGATACGCCGTGGATCGACAGCTTCCGCACGCTGTTCGGTGACGAACGCGCCGATTACAGCGAAGCGCTCAAGCGCCACTACGAGCATGGCCCGGTGGCCGACTGGGAAGAGCGTTTCGTCAGCAGCTATGCCAGTTCCCACCCGTGGGAAGACTGGGCCGAAACTTGGGCCCACTACCTGCACATGATCGACACGCTGGAAACGGCGCACTCGTGCGGCCTGTCGCTCAAGCCCGCCAAGGCCGACGAGCCGTCGCTCGATGGCGTCACCCTGCCCACCACGCGGGTGGAAACCTTCGACGACACCATCTCCGACTGGTTCGCGCTGACTTACGTGCTCAACAGTCTGAATCGCAGCATCGGCATGCCGGACTCGTATCCGTTCAAGCTCAGTACGCCGGTGCTGGAGAAGCTGACCTTCGTGCACAAGGTGGTCGCATCATACAAGCAGACCGGCATCCGCAACCTGCCGAAGCCCGCGCCTAAGCCGGCGGCTCCAGCAAGTCCACCGCCACCTGCATCAGCACCGGCGGCGACGCCGGTCCGAACTGGTTGAAGATCGCCACGTCGGCGGCGTCGTGTCCGTAAGCGAGCGTGACACGGCCGCCGCGCGCGGTGTCCTGGGTGGGGTCGAAGGTGTACCAGCGGCCGCCCACCCAGGCCTCGAACCAGGCATGCTGGTCCATCGGCACCAGGTCATGCAGATATCCCACCACCATGCGCGCCGGAATGCACAGGCTGCGGCACAGGGCAATGCCCAGGTGCGCGAGGTCGCGGCACACGCCTTCGCGCCGCAGGTTGACCTCGGTGGCGGTCATCTGGCCATACACGGTGGCTGGATCAAAGCGCACCTCGCGCCGGATCCAGTCGCTGATCGCGGCGACCTGGTCGTAACCGGGCGCCACATCGGCGACGATTTCGTTCGCCATGGTGGTGAACTGCTCGGATTCGCAATAGCGGCTCGATAGCAAAAAGGTCAGCACGCCGTCGGGCAGGTGCTGCACCGCGTCGAACGGCGCCCCGGGCGCCACGTCGATCTCGTCGGCGGTCATCACGTCGGCCGATGTCTCGATTGCAAATTCCCCGGCCGGCGCCACCACGCGCTGGCACAGGTTGCCATACATATCGGTAAACTCCACCACCGGCACGCTCGGCGTGAGCGTATAGGACTCGCGCGCCACCCATTGCTGGGCGCCGCTACGCGCGCGCAACATCAAAATGAACGGGGTGGGACCATCGAGAGTGAATTCGAGTTTGCAGGCAGTACGCAGCCACATGGGGAGTATCGCTTTCAGTAACAGAGTGCTACGCACCATAATGGTGCGTGCGGGATGTGTGTGCGGTGCAGACATATTAGCATCGACACTATTATCAAGAAACGTGCCTGACATGCGCGGCGTGTTACGCTGGTAGTCAGGTATGAATCATGCTTATCCAAGCACATCGCGACGACGCAAGGTCGCGCCCACATCGAAAAGGCATTCCGCATGGCTATCCGTATCGCGCTGCACCACAAGACCAGTTACCGTTATGACCGCCTGGTCAACCTGTCGCCGCACGAAGTACGCTTGCGCCCGGCTCCCCATGCGCGCACACCGATCCTGTCGTACTCGCTGACGGTGCAACCCGAGGACCACTTCATCAACTGGCAGCAAGACCCGTACGGCAATTACATCGGCCGTTTCGTGTTCCAGGAAAAAACCGATGTGCTCGACTTTACGGTGGACCTGGTGGCCGACATGACGGTCATCAACCCGTTCGATTTCTTCGTTGAAAAATATGCCGAGAAATTCCCGTTCGCCTACCCGGAGCAACTGACTGCGGAACTGAGCCCATATCTGAACACCGTGCGCACCGAGGCGGCCGGCCCGCTGCTCAAAGAATGGGTGGCGTCGGCCCGCGCCGCGCTGCTGGCCGAACCGATTCTGACCAACGACTTCCTGGTGGCGATTAACCAGCGCCTGCAACTCGATATCGCGTACTTGCTGCGCATGGAACCCGGCGTGCAGACGCCGGAAGACACGCTGGAAAAGCGGTCGGGCTCGTGCCGCGACACCGGCTGGCTGCTGGTGCAGATCCTGCGCGAACTGGGCCTGGCGGCACGTTTCGTGTCCGGCTACCTGATCCAACTGCGCGCCGACCAGGAAGCGCTGGACGGTCCCAGCGGCGCGGCCGAAGATTTTACCGACCTGCACGCGTGGACCGAGGTGTACATCCCCGGCGCCGGCTGGATCGGCCTCGACCCCACCTCCGGCATGCTGGCCAGCGAAGGCCATATTCCGCTGGCCTGCACGGCGATGCCGTCGTCGGCCGCGCCGGTGAGCGGCTATACCGACCAGGCCGAGGTGACGTTCTTCCACGAGATGACGGTCACCCGCATCCACGAAGACCCGCGCGTGACCAAACCGTATTCGGAAGCGGACTGGCACAAGATCGACCAGCTCGGTCAGCAGGTTGATGCCGACCTCAAGCGCCAGGACGTGCGCCTGACGCAAGGCGGCGAGCCGACTTTCGTCTCGATCGACGACATGGACGGCGCCGAGTGGAACACGCTGGCGCACGGCGACAAGAAGCGCGAGCTGGCCGGCAACCTGGTGCACCGCCTGAAAAACCACTTTGCCCCCGGCGGCATGCTCCATTACGGCCAAGGCAAATGGTACCCGGGGGAGCCGCTGCCGCGCTGGGCCCTCAATATCTTCTGGCGTGTCGATGGCCAGCCGATGTGGTTCGACGCGTCGCTGTTCTCCGACGATCACGTCAACGATGGCTACGGCAGCGACGAAGCGGCCAGCTTCATCGCCGAACTGACGAAAACCCTGCGCCTGCCCGCCAACAGCCCGATCGCCGCCTACGAGGACGTGCTGCTGCAAGCCCAGCGCGAACAGGCGCTGCCGCGCAACATCGATCCATTGCAGGCCGACCTGACGTCGTCCGAAGAGCGGCGCCGCCTGGCGCGCCTGCTCGAGCGCGGCCTGGGCCAGGTGGCCGGCTACGTGCTGCCGTTAAAAGCGGCAGACTACGATCCGGCGGTCATGCTGGGCACCAACTGGCGCACGTCGGCCTGGCCGCTGCGCCGCGAGCACCTGTACCTGCTCGAGGGCGATTCGCCGATGGGCCTGCGCCTGCCGCTGTCCACGCTGCCGTGGGTGCTGCCGGAGGAACGCGAGGCCGACCTCGAGTTCGATGTCGATCCGTTTTCCCCGCGCGGCGCGCTGCCGGTCGCCAAAAAAGAAAAGCGCCCGGTACTGGGCCTGGCCGCCGGCAAGTCGGCCGAACAGGCCAAGGCGCGCACGCCGCAAGACCCCGCCGCCCGCGACGTGATCCACACCGCGCTGTGCGTGGAAGTGCGCGGCGGCCGCCTGCACGTCTTCATGCCGCCGCTCAAACGCATCGAGGACTACCTGGCGCTGGTGTCGGCCGTGGAAAACACCGCGTCCAGGCTGAAGCTCAAGCTGCGCCTCGAAGGCTATGCGCCGCCGCGCGACCCGCGCATCAAGCTGCTCAGCGTCACACCCGATCCCGGCGTGATCGAGGTGAACATCCATCCTGCGGCCAGCTGGAATGAGCTGGTTTATAACATGTCCACGCTGTACCAGGAAGCGCGCCTGACGCGCCTGGGCACCGAAAAATTCATGCTCGACGGCCGCCATACCGGCACCGGCGGCGGCAACCATGCCACGCTGGGCGGCGCCACGGCCGAAGACAGCCCGATGCTGCGCCGGCCCGATCTGCTGAAAAGCCTGATCACGTACTGGCAGGTGCACCCGGCGTTGTCGTACCTGTTCTCGGGCACCTTCATCGGACCGACCAGCCAGGCGCCGCGCGTCGATGAAGCGCGCGACGACAACCTGTACGAGCTGGCCATCGCCTTCCAGCAGATGGACCAGGTGCTGCCGACCATGCACGACGGCGACAAGCCGTGGATGGTCGATCGCCTGCTGCGCAACATGCTGGTCGATTTGACCGGCAATACGCACCGCTCGGAATTCTCGATCGACAAGCTGTATTCGCCGGACGGCCCCACCGGGCGGCTCGGCCTGGTGGAATTCCGCGCCTTTGAAATGCCGCCGCACGAACGTATGAGCTTGCTGCAAATGTTGCTGCTGCGCGCGCTGGTGGCGCGCTTCTGGCGTCAGCCGTTCCAGGCCAAGCTGGTGCACTGGGGCACGGCGCTGCACGACCGCTGGATGCTGCCGCATTTCGTGGCACAAGATATCCGCGACGTGGCGCGCGACCTGCGCGCGTCCGGCTACGAATTCGAGGAGCACTGGTTCGAGCCGTTCATCGAGTTCCGCTTCCCCCGCTTCGGCACCGTGGTCTATGAGGGCGTGGAAATGGAACTGCGCCAGGCCATCGAGCCGTGGAATGTGCTGGGCGAGGAAGTGACCGGCGGCGGCACCGCGCGTTACGTCGATTCGTCGGTGGAACGCATGCAGCTGCTGGTGCGCGGCCTGACCGACGGCCGTCACATCGTCGCCTGCAACGGCCGCATGCTGCCGCTGCATCCGACCGGCGTGCCGGGCGAATACGTGGCCGGCGTGCGCTTCCGCGCGTGGAGCCCGTGGTCGGCGCTGCACCCGAGCATCCGCGTGCAGGCGCCACTGACGTTCGACCTGGTCGATACCTGGAGCGGCCGCGCCATCGGCGGCTGCACCTACCACGTGGTGCACCCGGGCGGGCGCAGCGAGGTCGGCTCGCCGGTCAACGCCAACGCCGCCGAGGCGCGCCGGTTTGCGCGCTTCTGGCCGCACGGTCACACGCCGGGCCCGATGACTGTGATGAAAGAAGCACACAATCCGAGCTTCCCGATGACCCTGGACTTGCGCTGGCAGCCGTATTGACCTATTGTTTCGGTCCAGCAACCGCTTAATCCGCTTTCTTGGTAGTCCGCGCGCCCATGCCATCTCCCCTTCTAGCCCATTACCTGGCCGCGCCCGACAGCTTCGACGAAATGCTGGACGCGGCCAGGGTGCCGCGCGCGCACTGGCGCGCCATGCTCGACAACCTGGGACTTGAAGCGCCGGGCATGATGCGCCAGCGCAACGAGATGGTGCAGCGCCAGGTGCGCGAAAACGGCGTTACCTACAATGTGCCGGCCGACCGCGACGGCCGCCAGCGGCCATGGGATTTGAACGCCCTGCCGCTGATCCTCCCGCCCGACGACTGGGCTGTCATCGAAGCGGCCGTGATCCAGCGCGCCACCCTGCTCAACCAGATACTCGGTGACGTCTACGGCAAGCAGCAGATGCTGCGCGAAGGACTGCTGCCGCCCGCGCTGATCCACGGCCACGCGGGCTTTTTGCGCCCATGCCACGATATCGGCCACCACGACGACGTCGCGCTGCACTTCTATGCAGTGGACCTGGCGCGCGCGCCCGATGGCCGCTG
Source organism: Duganella zoogloeoides (assembly GCF_034479515.1). Taxonomy (NCBI): domain Bacteria; kingdom Pseudomonadati; phylum Pseudomonadota; class Betaproteobacteria; order Burkholderiales; family Oxalobacteraceae; genus Duganella; species Duganella zoogloeoides. Next base: position 1,811,333 of record NZ_CP140152.1, on the reverse strand, counting down.
GTGGGTGGTTGCGGACCGCACCCAGGCGCCATCGGGCGCCGGCTATGCGCTGGAAAACCGCGCGATCATCTCGCCCACCTTCCCCGACCTGCTGCGCGAACTGAAAGTGCAGCCGCTGTCGCAATTTTTCCGCACCATGTACGACAGCCTGGTGCACTGGGGCCGGCTGTGCGCGGCCAGCGGCGACAAGCCGGCGCCGCTGCGCGACGGCGACGTGCCGCTGATCGTGCTGCTCACTGCCGGTCCGCGCACCGCCAGCTATTACGAACAGGCCTACCTGGCGCGCTACCTGGGCCTGGCGCTGGTGGAAGGCGGCGACCTTACCGTGCGCGACGGTGTGGTCTATCTGAAAACCCTGGCCGGTCTGCAGCGCGTGCATGTGATCCTGCGCCGGGTGGACGACGAAGCGTGCGACCCGCTGGAACTCGACAGCTCGATGCTGGGCGTGGCGGGCCTCACGCAAGCTGCGCGGCGCGGCAACGTGGTGGTGGCCAACAGCCTCGGTTCCAGCCTGCTGGAATCGGGCGCGCTGCTCGGCTTCCTGCCGGCGCTGTCGCGCCGCCTGCTGGGCGAACCGTTGAAAATGCCGTCGGTGGCCACCTGGTGGTGCGGCGAGCCGGCCGCACTGGAAGCAGTGATCGAAAAGCTCGACCGGCTGGTGATCAAGCCCAGTTTTGCACAGCGTCCGCAGTCGGCGGTGTTCGGCCGCGACCTCGATGGCACCGCGCGCGCAGCCTTTATTGCCGGACTACGCGCCGACCCAAACAATTTCATCGCCCAGGAAGTGGTGCGTTTGTCGCAGGCGCCGGTGTGGAAAGGCGGCCTCACATCCGGCTTGCAGGCACGCGCCGTCGGTCTGCGCGTGTTCGCCTGCGCCACGCCGAACGGCTACGTGGTGATGCCGGGCGGCTTGACGCGGGTGGCCACCGGTCACGATGCGCGCGTGCTGACCATGCACATGGGCGGCGCCAGCAAGGACACCTGGGTGCAGGCGCGTACCCGGGTGGAAGTGCAAAGGCCGCAGCACCGCAGCATCACCAGCGACAACCTGGTGCGCGAAGACACCAATTTGTCGAGCCGGGTGGCGGAAAACCTGCTCTGGTATGGCCGCCATGCCGAGCGTTGCGACAATATCGGCCGCCTGCTGCGGGTGGCGCTGCACTTCCTGTTCAACGTCCGCTTCGACCAGCGTGGCGCCGAGTGGGCGACCGTGGAGGCGTTGTGCATCCACTTCCAGCTGCTCGACGCGGCGAAGAAGCCGGCGCCAGTACAAACCCAGTCGCAAACGCTGGGCGGGATGACCCAGACGCAAACCATTGCGGCGACCACCACCATCTTCAGCGATGCCGAAATCGAAGCGGCGCTGCTGCTGGCGGTGGTGTCGCCCGACGTGCCCGGGCTGGCGCGCCAGCAGCGCCAGCTGCACCGCGTGGCCGGCCAGCTGCACGAACGTTTTTCGGTCGATAACTGGCGCGCATTGAACCGCATGGTGCAGCCGGCGGTGCACCCCGGCGAACGGCCGTCGCAGTCGGCCGCGATGACCATCCTCGACGACGCCGCCGCCTCCTTGATGATGCTGGCCGGCTTTGCGCTGGACGGCATGACGCGCGACCTGGGCTGGCGTTTCATGTCGATCGGCCGCCGCCTCGAACGGCTGCAATTCCAGTGCGAAGTGCTGCAGCGCGCACTGGCGATGGACCAGGACGGCAACCTCGAATGGCTGCTCGAACTGTCCGACAGCATCATCACCTACCGCGCCCGCTACCGCGCCCAGCCCGAGTGGCTGCCGGTGCTGGACCTGCTGCTGTGCGACGAGAGCAACCCGCGCTCGGTGCTGTTCCAGATCGACGGCATCCTCGGCACGCTGCGCCGCATCGCCCACACCCACGGCCCCTGCGGCGCCGACCTGCTGGCGCCCTTGCGCACCGAATTGAGCGCCCTCACGCCCGGCACCGATCTTACCCACGGCAACGCCATGCTGACCGCGTTGCTGAGCCGGATCCAGCTCGCCAGCGCGGCGCTGTCCGAGCATATCAGCGTGCAGTTTTTCAGCTACACCGACAATGACCGGCAAAGGAAGCGCACATCATGACGGGGACGACGCATGAGTGGCCGGTCGGCGCCGTCGCCTGCGCCCGCTACCGCGTGGTCCACGAGACGCGCTACCAGTATCAAAGCACGGTCTCGTTGTCGCAGCAGTACCTGCACATGACGCCGCGCCCGTTCGCCTGGCAGCATACCGAATCGCACCTGATCTGGCTCGACCCGGTGGTCAGCGAGGGCCGCGACGGCCTCGACTACTTCGGCAACACCGTGCGCCACGTGGCGCTCACGGTGCCGCACGACAGCCTGCTGGTGCATGCCGAATCGACGGTGCTGCTGCGCGCGCGCCCCACCCTGGCGAAGATCGCGGCCTCGCTGCCATGGGAGAGCGTGCGCGACATGATGGGCAAGGAAAAAAGCGCTACCACGCTGGAGGCGTGCCGCTACCTGTACGCCTCGCCGCACGTGCAATGGTTCCCGGCACTGGAAGCGTACGCGCGCGTGAGCTTCACGCCGGGCCGGCCCCAGCTCGACGCCGCGCTCGACCTGACCCGGCGCATCTTCGACGACTTCGAGTTCGACAGCAAGGCGACCGAGATTTCGACACCGCTGGAACAGGTGCTGAGCGGGCGGCGCGGCGTGTGCCAGGATTTTGCCCAGCTGATGATCGGCTGCCTGCGCAGCATCGGCCTGCCGGCGCGCTACATCAGCGGCTACATCCTGACCCATCCGCCCGAAGGCAAGCCGCGCCTGGTGGGCGCCGACGCCTCGCACGCGTGGGTCTCGGTGTATTGCCCGTCCCTTGGCTGGGTTGATTTCGACCCGACCAACCGCTGCCTGGTCCAGCATGAGCACATCACCCTGGGCTGGGGCCGCGACTTCAGCGACGTCACCCCGATGCGCGGCATCGTGCTCGGCGGCGGCCGCCAGGACCTCGATGTGCAGGTGACGGTGACGCCGTTGCCGGTGCTGGGCGGGGTGTGAGGGCGCGGCATGGTCGATCCATTAGAGTAGACTAACCGCACATGAGCAGGATCGAGCCATCGAAGCTGCGTTCGGCCTCCTGAAAGACAAAGATGTCTTGCCGCTGGACGCGTTGCAGATTGAACATGACATGCGTGACGAATGCGCATGCCATGTGTCGGTACAAGCCGCAAGCACGCTGCTCCGCCGATAGCGTCGCTTCGAAGTCACTGATGTGACCATTTTTCTGCGTTTATAAAATATGTCCTACGTATGGACTAGGAAAATCGTCTGTCAGACGTCAAAGGAAGTGGAGCCCGTCGAATAGGTGATGGAATGCCGAAACGCGAGGCTGCTCCTCTAGCGATGCCGAGATGCTAAAAGAGAACACGATGTCATACATGTTAAATCGCCGCACCTGGCTGTCTGGCTGTGCTGCAATCGCTGCCACGCTGGCAATACCGGTTTGGGCGCGAGGAAAATTTGTCTACCGTAGCTATCCTAAACCTGGAGAGCCAAAACGCGACGACGTCGATAACAGCCGGCGTATCGTGCCGCCGCCCTCTACGGACTACTGGCCTTATTCGGGCCTCAGCGGCCCCGGCGCACCAGTTACGGATGAGACAGCACGGGGGGCTGGGTGTCGGGCATGAAATACAAGGGACCTGTGGCACGTCATTACCCCACAGCGCCCTGGACCGACGACGACAGCGGTTCGGCTGTCACCAATGGGTTGATGCCCGCGCTGCGGCCGATCTGGGACGTACATCTGCGCGATACCATGATTTGCCTCGGTGGTGACGGCAACTACTATATGACGGGCACGACGGGCGACAACTGGTCAGCATTCAATGACGGCATCGAACTGTATGCGTCAAGCGATCTGAAGACTTGGCGCTACCTTGGCCTCGTTTGGAGCATCGAGCGCGACGGTACTTGGGAAAAAAACTGGACCATGCGCGATGGCGTGCCGTTCCGCACCATCTGGGCGTCGGAAATTCATTTCATCAGTGACAACTACTACATCTGTCATTGCGTCAGCGGCGTTGGCATGGGTGTCCTGAAAAGCACCAGCGGCAAGCCGGAGGGTCCGTATGTTCATGTCATACAGGACGGGCCGATCAACAAGGGCGGCATTGATGCAACGCTTTTTCAGGACGATGATGGTCGGGTCTACTTTACCTATGGCGGCGCAGTACAGATCCGCGAAGTCAAACATGATTTCAGCGGTTTCGCTGGCGACTGGCAGCCAGTTGAGTATGACATGCCAGCGCACGCACCCGATCCCGACCGGCCCGCGTCGGCCGCGAAGGGCGTGCTCGGTTTCGAGGGCGCGACTTTGTTCAAAGCGGGCGGTCGCTACTATCTAGGCTGCTGTGAATTCATCGGAGGTCGTTACTCCTTCATGTTCGCGACTTCTGACAACCTCTTGGGGCCGTACCGCGGGCGGCACGAAGGGCCACCGGGTGGCGGTGGCGGCAATGTTTTTCGCGACAAGAACGGTCGCTGGTGGCAAACCTATTTCTGTAACGATAAGCAGATGCCTTTCCGTGAAAAACCGGGTCTGGCGGCAATCGACTTTGATGCAAATGGCCATATCGTCTTGTCGAAAGATCAGCCTTTCGTCGGCAAAGCCTGGAAGGCCTGAGTTCGTCGCGCGCGGCACGCTTGCCAGCTCGCACTGACGCATCAGCGGCACCTCCTTGTGCTCGATTTCGATCCAGCCCAAGCGCGCCTCACGGCTCACGGCCCCAGCTTTTTTCAAGCCAACCCACTTCATCTTCAGCCGATCAATCTCGCCGTATGGCTTGTCCTCGGGGCTGCTTTCATTGATCGGTTCGAGGCCCCGCCTGGGTCGAACAAGGCGCCGGCGTTCTCCACGATCTCCTTTTCCACGGCCCCGGTCGGGAAAGGCGAATTGCTCGCCGTCAAAGCCTGACCTGGCGGCAGGCTGCTGCCATCAACCAGGGGCGCCCACAAAGGCGGTGGGCGTCATGTCGGTCACCTGGCGAAACGCGCACGAGAAGGCGGCGGTACTGGAAAAGCCTAGCTCCGACGCGACCTGGCCGATGGTCTTGCCGCGCCCCAGGCGGTCCATCGCCTGCACGATCCGCGCGCGCTGGCGCCACAATTTGAAGGTCATCCCGGTTTCCGCCATGAACAGCCGGCTCAGGGTGCGCACCGAGGTGGCGGCGCGCGTCGCCACTTCGGCCACGCCCAGCGCGTTGCGGTAATCACCTGCGGCGACTGCGGCAATGCGCTGGCCGGTTGCGCTGGTGGGCATCGGCAAAAAGGTGGGCGCGTGCGCGGTGGCGGTCAGCTCGTGCAACATCAACCTGACCACCAGCTCGGTCTTCTGCGCGGTCGCCCCGCCCTTCGTATCGGCGCCAAAAGCCGCATCGAGCAAGGCGCGCATCAGCGGCGTGACGCGCAGCGCAAACGTGCGCTCGAGCGGCGCCGGCGGCGCCCATGCGTGCGCGGTCGCCGAATCCCAGTGCACCATCCACAGCTCGGCGTCGGTAAGTACCTCCACCCGGTGCATCACGCGGGCCGGTATCCACACGCCCAACTGGGCGGGCACCAGCCAGCTGCCCGCCTCGGTGTGCACCTGCACCATGCCGGCGGCGGCAAAGGTCAGCTGCGCTTCGTCGTGCGCGTGCATCGGCGCGCCGCCACCGCGTGGCTTGAAGCCGCGTTCGAGCGCGTACGGCGGTGGATACGGTGTTTGCATGGATTGGCCTGTCAGCGATGCCGGTTGGCGGCACATCGTAAAGCCGTTCACCTATGATGGCAAGCATTGTATGAGCACCCATCAACCCGACAGGAGCAGATCCATGAAAGCAGTCGTAATCAACGAATACGGCGACAACAGCGTGGTCAACATCATCGACATCGACCATCGCGCACCGCAAGCAGGCGAGATCCTGGTCAAGGTCCATGCCGCAGGTGTGAACCCGGTGGACTGGAAGATCCGCAGCGGCGCCGGCCAGCGCATGGGCCTGACGCTGCCGATCCACCTGGGCGGTGAATTGAGCGGCACAGTGGCGGCAGTGGGCGCGGGCGTCGACCGGTTCCACGCGGGCGACGCCGTCTATGGCATCGTCAGGAGCGGCGCCTTTGCCGACTACGTGGTGACCAACGCCGACCAGCTGGCGCACAAACCCGCCAACCTCGACTTCATCGCGGCAGCGGCCGTGCCGCTCGGGGCGCTGACGGCGTGGCAGGCCATGTTCGATCTGGCCGGGCTGACCGCCGGCCAGCGCATCCTGATCACCAGCGGCGCCGGCGGCGTCGGCTCGCTGGCAGTGCAACTGGCCAGGTCGGCCGGCGCCCACGTGACGGCGATGGCTTCTGCGCCGAACGAACAGTTCGTGCGCGGTCTTGGCGCGGACGATTTCATCGACTACACGGCGCAGCCGTTCGAGGACGTGGCGCGCGACATGGACGTGGTGTTCGATACGGTCGGCGGCGAGACCTTCCAGCGCGCCTTTGCCACGCTCAGGCCAGGCGGCTTCCTGGTGACGTCGGTGGCGTTTCCCGCCGAGGCCGACCGCCAGCGCGGCGTGGGCGTGGCGCGCGTGCAGTGCCGGTCCGACGCCGCGCAACTGGCGTCGATCCGGGCGCTGGTGGAGGTGGGCAAACTGCGCCCGCACGTAGCCACGGTCTTGCCGCTGGCGGCCGTCGGGCAAGCGTTAGCGCTGTCGGAAGGTGGGCGCACGCGCGGCAAGATCGTGCTCGACGTGGATGGTTAAACAGCGCGAGCACACCCAATCGAACCGCCCACCTCGGCAAAACAATGGTATTTTAATAAAATAAAAAGCACTGTCGTTCTTTTATTTTGTTTTCAATGCCGAGGTTCCCGTGACACCAATACGATTCACCCCCGACGTCGAAGTCATCACCGCCGACGAGCAGCAACTGATCGCCAGTATCGTCGAGCAGATGGCCGCCTCGTCGCGCTGCGCCTTCGAGCGTCATCGCCATGCGATCCGCGATGCTCACGCCAAGTCCAACGGCTTGCTCAAGGGCGAACTGGTCGTCCACGACAACCTGCCGCCCGCGCTGCGCCAGGGCGTGTTCGCGGCGCCGCGCACGTACGCCATCGTGGCGCGCCTGTCGTCGGCGCCCAGCGATATCCACTCCGACGAAATCCCGGCCGCGCGCGGCTTTGCCTTCAAGATCATCGGCGTCGACGGCGCGCGCCTGGCACCCGACATCGAGGGCCATAACCAGGATTTCCTGATGGTGAACTTCCCTGCCCTGGCCTTCGGCACGCTACCGAAATACCAGCGCATGCTCGGCCTGCTGGAAGCCAACGCCCATGCGCCGGACACGTTCCAGCGCCTGGTGGCCGGCACCGCGCACGGCGCCAAGCAGGTGGTCGAGAGCCTGGGCGGCACGGCCGGCGCCACGCTTGACGGACTGGCGCGCGACAACCATCATCCGCTGGGCGAGACTTACCACACCCAGGCCGCGCTGCGCTACGGCGACCATCTCGCCAAGCTGTCGCTGTCACCGGCATCCGACAACGTGCGCGCGCTGCATGGCAAGAACATCGACGACATCGGCTACGCCGGCATGCGCGAGGCGATCAGCGAGCACTTCGCCAGCCAGGGTGCGGAATACACGCTGGCAGTGCAGCTGTGCACGGACCTCGAACGCATGCCGGTCGAAGACGCCGCCATCGCCTGGCCCGAGGAACTGTCGCCGCACGTGCCGGTGGCCACCTTGCGCTTCGCGCCGCAGTCCACCGCGCATCCGGCGCGCCAGGTGTACGGCGACGACAGCCTGTCGTTCAATCCGTGGAACGGCGTGGCCGCGCACCAGCCGCTGGGCGCCATCATGCGCGTGCGCCGCAACGCGTACGAGCGCTCCACAGCGTACCGCCACGCCATGAACGCGCGCCCGCGCATCGAACCATTGCAAGCTTCCGACATCCCCGACTAAAGGATCTTCCCATGACCAATCCGTATGAACACACGGGCGACCCGCGCCTGCTCGACGAAACCAGGCTCGAAGCGATCCGCCGCCGCATCGACGCGGTCGCCCACGACGCGCCGCACCTGGCGAAAATCGCTTTGGAGGCCATGGTGCGCAAGCACAATCCCGACTTGAAGGGCACGGCCAATTCGGCCGGCCGCGCCGGCAAGCAGTCGGGCAATGTGTCGGAGCTCACTGCGATTGCGCCGCTCAAGCCGGGCGGCGCCGAGCGACTGCGCCGCATTTTCGATCTCACCAACGGCAATATGGATGGCGCCCAGCGCGTGTCCACCCTGCACGACATGCGCTTCGTCTTCTTCGACAACGACACCCGCATCCTGTTTGCCACCACCTACGACGGCGACTGGGACAGTTATATCAACGACTTCGCCACCAAGATTCCCGAGCTGATGGACCTGTTGTTCACCAATATCGAAGGCTGGCCCGGCATCGACAGTCCGAGCGTAAAAGACTTCATCGCCGGCCACCAGATCGATGCCGCCGGCTGGTTCGTCGCCAATCCGCAGGTCACCGTCGTCGATACGCGCCGCTTCCAGCGCATGGACCGCGCACTGGCCGTTTTCCTCGACGAGATGGGCGCCAATCCGCCGCAGGACGAAGCCACGCGTGCTGCGCTCGAAAAGCTGGGCGCAGCCATCGGCCAGCCAGAGGGAGTCGACTACTGATGAGCATACTCACCGACCTGAAAACCCGTCTCGTTGGCGACAACACCACGCTGGCCCTCGACGACATCCAGGCCCTGATCCTGCGCTCACGTCCCGAGCCGTACGTGGGCGTGCACGCGATGCTGCACATCGATGACGCCGCCGGCGGGCGTGACCTGCTGCGCCGCATGGCCGACCACGTGCCGTCGGCGGCTGGCTGGACCGACGACCGCGATGCCTGGATGGGCCTTGCGATCAGCTTCGCCGGCCTGCAGGCGCTGGGCGTGCCGCAGGCGTCGCTCGACAGCTTTCCGCTGCCGTTCCAGCAAGGGATGGCGCAACGCGCCGAGCAGCTACGCGACACCGGCAGCAACGCACCCGAACACTGGGACGACGCGTTCGCCCCGGGCGCCTGCCACATTGCATTGACCATTTACGCGCGCGACGATGCCGCGCTGGCGGTAGCGCTGGACAAGGCCATGGCAGAACTGGACCGCTCAAACGGCGTCACGCTGATCGGCCAGCACGCTTTTGGCGCCGACGCAGACGCGAAAAACCCGTTCGGCTTCCGCGATTCGATCTCGCAGCCATTCGTCGCGGGCAGCGGCGTGCAACCGTTGCCGGGCCAGGAACGGGCGATTGCGGCCGGTGAATTCATCCTCGGCGAGAACAGCGAGACGGGCAAGCCCGTCGCCATGCCCGAGCCGCCGGAACTGGGGCGCAACGGCTCGTTCGTGGTGCTGCGCAAGTACGAAAGCCAGGCGGGCGCCTTTAACGATTTCGTGCGCAGCCAGGCGCAGAGCGAGGCCGAGCAGGAGCTGCTGGCCGCCAAGCTGGTGGGACGCTGGCGCAGCGGCGCGCCGTTGCCGCTGGCGCCCGAACGCGACGATGCGGCGCTGGGCGCCGACCCGCAGCGCAACAACGGCTTCGATTTCTCGCACGACCCGCGCGGCCTGGTCTGCCCGCACGCATCGCACATGCGGCGCCTGAATCCGCGCGACAGCCAGCTGTCGATCCTCACCGACGTCAACATCCACCGCATCATCCGGCGCTCGTCCACGTATGGCCCCAAGTGGCGGCCCGAGCTGACCGCGCAGGATGACAACGGTGAGCGCGGCATTTATTTCATCTTCATCAGCGCGCGCGCTTACGACACCATCGAGTTCCTGCAGCAGGAATGGGTCAACCGCGGCAACTTCATCGACCTCGGCACCGAACGCGACCCGGTGGTGGGCCTGCACGAGGCGCCGGGCACGTTCACCATCCCGCAGCAACCGGTGCGACGCCGCATCGACGGCGTGACCACGTTCAACCGGCTGCGCGGCGGCGAGTACCTGTTCATGCCGTCGCTGGGCGCGCTGCGGTGGATTGCAGCGCTGCCCCCTGACCCCGTCACGGCAGGCGATCCAGCAGCCTGTCGAGCGTGATCGGGTAATCGCGCACGCGGATGCCGGTGGCGTTCGCGCCAGCGCCCATGGTCATGGCGCCGATGATCTGGCTGCGTGCTGCGGTGGGGTTGCGAAAACGGTTTGCCAGGCGACTCAGGATCGGCCTGGGTGTCGTTGAGCACGCGCAGCGCCACCGGGTCCATGCCCAGCTTTTCCGCCATTTCGTCCATGGCGATTTCCAGCGTCATCATGCCGGGAATTTCGCCCGGCGCGCGCATGGCGCTGGCCTCCGGCAGGTCGAGGTGCGCCACCATCAGCCTGGTCATGCGGTTGGCGCCCGCGTACAGCAGCCGGGTGGGCGCGGTGGCGGCTTCGGGACGGTCGCCCAGGTTGCCGGACCAGCTTTCGTGGCCAATGGCGGTGAGCCGCCCCGCCTTGGCCGCGCCCAGGCGGATGCGCTCGATGGTCGAGGCGCGGCGCAGTCCCCAGCGCACCAGCTGGATCGCGGTCCATAGGGTGAGCTGTTCGCCGTGCCAGCGACCAGTCCGGCGCCTCAGTAACGCGCCACCAGCCCCACCAGGTAACGCGCCCCGCCATAGGTGTAGCCGTTCAGCGACGGCACGCCGTCGGCAAACGGTGCAAACGATCCTTGCGAGGTGGTCACGGTCGATTTGCCCAGGTTGCGCGCCTCGGCGAAGATCTCCACGCCGTTCTTGAACTTGTAGCCGATCTTGGCATCGATGAAGCGGCGGCCGTCGCGGAACACCGGGGCGCCCGGCTGATACGGCAAGCCGCCCGGCGAGGCGATCGACGTGGCCGGGAAGTTCGAGAAACTGTCGTCGCTGGCGATGCGGCTGAAGGTGGCGGTCACCACTTGCAACGCCACCCGCATTTGCAGCGCGCCATCGTCATACCACAGCGACGAATTCCACGAATACTTTTGCTGGCCCACCGGTTCCAGCGCTACGCCCGTCATCAGGTCGACGATCTGGCCTTCCAGGCTGGTGGCCCGCAGCCGCGTGTAGTTGGCGCTGATGCCGGTGTAGCGCAGCACCGACGGCAGGAACGTGAATGCGGTCTTGGCGGTCAGCTCCACGCCGCGCTTCTTGAGCGCCGGGCCATTTTCCCAGGTCGAGTACGAGAACTGCACGTCTTCCAGCGAGCCGCCCAGCGGATCGGTCTCGCCGCTGCCCGCAAACGGTTTGCTGACCACGTTGACGCGCTGCGCCGCACCGACGATACCCTTGGACACGAAGGTGGAGGCCCCGAGTACGGTGTCGCGGTTCGGATACCATTCCAGTGACAGGTTCTGATTGAGGTTGGTCTGCGGACGCAGGCCCGGGTTGCCCATCACGCCCGAGCAGTTCATGGTGCCGCCGTCATCGTCCTCGCCGCTGTCGATGTCGGTGTAGTCGTTGGTACACACCACCGACGAGCCGGTGAGGCGGCTGGCCGGCGCCCGGGCGATCTGCTTGGAGCGGTTGTAGCGCAGCACCAGTTCATCCTTGATCGGCCACAGCGACAGGTTCAGGATCGGCATGAAGTCGGTGGTGTCGCGTTCGAGCGCGCTGTTGCGGCGGAAGGCCGACGTGACCGTGCCGCCGGCCGGGTTGGGCGTCACCGCCTGGAACGTGGTGGAGCTGGTGCCCTTGACGTTGGTCTTGACGTAGCGCCAGCCGAAGTTCCCTTCCAGCTCCAGCCCGAACGGCAAGGTGCGCTCGGTGAATGGAAAGCGGTCGAATGCGAAGTCGGTGGACAGGTAGCCGGCCGTCACCTTCTCCGTCACCTCGTTGATCGGTTGCGCATACACCTTGCCGTCGGTGCCCGTGCACTCGCGCAGGCAGTCGAGCGGATTCATATTGGTCACGCCGGTCAGCTGCCACAGCTTGCGCAGATCGAGCTCGGTCCAGCTGTTGACCAGCGTGTTCGGACGGTCCTTGGCGCCGGCGAAGAACGGATTGGTCTGGCGCGTGAGCACTTGCGCGATCAGGTTGTTGTAGTCGGTGGGCGTCATGACGATGCTCACGTCCTTGCCGTCGCGCGGATTGGCGATTGCAGTGGCGGCGGGATTGACGCCATATTTGCAGGCGTTGGCGGTGCCCAGCGATGCCGGCGTATCCTGGCAGCCGTAGAAGAAGCTGCGCAGCGATACATCGGGCACGTTGACCAGCGGGTTGGTGCTGACCACCGAGCCGCCGCCCTGGGTCGAAAGGCTGTTCTGCTTGCGATAATTAACGCCGAATTTCAGGTTCTGCAGGAACGACACATGCTTGCCCATGGCGTAGGTCAGGTCCGTCTTGAAGATGTCCTCCTTCATGGCATTGAAGCGCGGATTGTCGAGCGTGAGCGCGGTGCCGAGCGTACCCGGGGTGCGCAGCGGCATGCCGGCCCCCGCAGAACTGAGCTGGCCGTAGTTGGCCGGGTCGCCCTGGTTGAAATTCGGGTTGACCGGAGTATGCGTCCACAGGCCCACCGGGCTCACCGCCACATCGACCGGGCCGTAGCTGGTGCTGATGCTCGAGCGCCAGCCGTAACGATAAAAGTCCGACTTGGTACGCCCGCCCAGGAATTCCGCGCGCAAACCATCGCTGCGCCAGGTGCCGCCCACGATGGCGGTCTTGGTGATATTTTTCAGCTGGGTGAGAATCTGGTCGGTGCTGGCGGTGCCGTTGGCCAGCGTGTAGCCCACCAGGTGGTGGTTGGCGTCCACCTTCACCGACGACGGGATGATGTTGACCATCTGGCCGTTGGTCAGGCCCCGGTAGGTGGAACTGCTGCCGGCATTGGTGGGCGTATTGAAGAAATAGTAGCCGGAGTTGGCCACCGGGGTGCGCACCGTGCGCCCGTTCACCACCGCGCTGTCGGTAAAGCTGCCGGTGGCGTTGTAGCCGATGTCGCCCAGGCTCAGATTGAGGATATCTTCTTCCAGCGTGCGCTCATTGCGGTTGAATTTGCCGTACACGGTGAGGTTGTTGTTCACCTTGAAGTCCATGCGCAGGTCGGTGTTCAGGCGTTCGTCGCGCTGGCGCCGGATGGTGTTACGCAGCAGGTACGGCGAGTAATCGTTCCACTGGCCCAGGCAGGTGCGCAGTTCGTTGATGCGCTGGTTGCGCGCGCGGCTGCCATCGGCCGAGGACAAGCCCCGCACGTCGGCGTCCACCAGCAGCGGCATGCTGGCGTAGCACTGGTCCTTGGTTTGCGCCGCCGCCGAGCGGGTCAGAATTTCCAGCGGCGACAGGGAGTTCAGGCGGCCACCGCCCGAGGCGGCATTGCGCGCCCAGCTGGCCAGCGGCGTGGTCGATGCAGCGTCGCTTTGCGACAGCGCGCTCGGGGTGTAGCTGAAGGTTTTTTCCGGAGAGTTATCGAAGTCGATCACGCGCTGGTAGCTGCCGGTGGCGCCGCTGTTTTGCGATACGCCGTGCGCCTCGTTGCGGGCGTCGGTCTTGGTGATGTTGGCAACGATGCCGAGACGGCCGCCCAGGTATTTGTCGGCAAAGATGAAGTTCAGGCTGGGCGTCCATTTTTTGGCCAGCGTATTCTGCTCCGCGGCCACGCGGGCAACGATGGTCTGCTTGGCGAAATCGAGGCCGGTGCGGGTCTTGATGAGGATGCTGCCGCCAAGCGAGCCTTCGGTCATGTCGGCGGTGGCGCCTTTTACCACGTCCACGCTGGCAATCAGTTCGGCCGGCATGTCGGCCAGCGCCACGCCGCGTCCTTCGCCGCCGCCGTTCAAGTCGGTGCCGCCGCCCGATACCACGCCGATGCCGTCGATTTCAACGCGGGTCAGGTCGGCCGTGTTGCCGCGCACGCTGACGGTATCGCCTTCCCCGAAGTCGTTGCGGTCGAGCGAGACACCGGCAATGCGCGAGATCGCCTCGGCCACGTTACGGTCCGGGAACGAACCGACGTCGTCGGCGACGATGGTGTCCTTGGCCGTGCGCGCATGCTTTTTCTCGTCGTTTGACGTCTGTTCGGATTTGCGGGTGCCCACCACCAGCACCCGTGATACGACGGCGTCGGCATCGGTTTGCACCGGTTGCGCGGGGGATTGCTGGGCGGCGGCGTGCTGTGGTGCCATCAAGATCAATGCCGAGGCGACCGCGAGGTTGAGGGCGGTACGTGGCAACGGTGCTGAATGGTTTGTTTTCATCTCGTCTCCTGGTGTTGTGCTCCAGCGCTCTGATGGCGCGGGTTGGCTGTTGCTGCCTGGCCGTCCCTGGCGAAAAAATACCGGCCACCGGGCGGTGGCCGGCCAAGGGAGGACACATCGAAACACATCGGTGCCATGTACATAAACACTAATATATTACCGTTTCAGTGTACAAACTTTTACTCTCATTGACTACTTGTTAGTGCTTATAAAACAACGGCAATTGAATTAGTCATGTTGATGATTGGTCGCACATTAAACGTGCGGCCCGGCGCTGCCACGGCGGATGCGTGGCGCCGCAATGCTGTCAGTCCTCGGCAACGATGACCACGCCCCAAGGCGCCAAGGCCAGGTCCTGCTGCGGCTGGACCGGTGCACCCGCCAGCATCTCCGTGCCCTTGCCATAGCGGTAGCTCGCATTGATCGGAGCGGCGGAGTAATTGAAGTAAAAGTGCAGCTTCTTCCCGGCCTTGGACGTTGCGTGCTTGACCTGCACCGCTGGCGGCAACTCCTGGTCGGGTCCGTACAGGCCGATGCGTTTGAGTTCGTCCTTGAGGACGGCCAGTTGCTGCGCCTCGCCGAGCTCGGTGCCCTGGTACAGCAGCGAACCTTTGCCGTACAGGTTGCGCGTGACGGCCGGGTAGCGGCCGAAGAACGGGTGGTCGTAGTACGCCAGCGCCTGCGCGGTTTCCAGTTGCAGCAACTCGGCAATGGTTTCCACGGTGTTGCCGTCTCCCACCTTGAACGGGTCACCCTTCAGCTTCAGCGGTTTGAGCAGGGTGGAGGTTTCCTGGTATTTGAAACCGGCGGCCTGGCGCAGCGGTCCCGGTGCGGTATTCCAGCGCACCATGAAATTCTCGTTGGCCTCGCCGCTCTTGAAGGTCATGATCACGTGGCCGCCCTGCTGCACGAAGTCCGAAATTTTTTGCAGCAACGCGTCGTCGGCAATGTACAGGGCGGGCACGATGAGCAGCTTGTACTTCGAAAAATCTGGCGCATCGGCAAACACGATGTCGGTCTCCACCCTGGCCTGGTACAGGGCGGCGTTCAGACGCTCGAAGATGCGGCGGTAGCCGTCGGCGTGAAAGCTCGGCGGCAGCGGCTTGGTCCATTTATCGAACGGCATGAAGGTCAGCGCATTGTTCGAGTCGGTGGAGTACAGCACGGCCACGCGGTTGTCTTTTTTCAGATCCACCAGCGCGGCGCCGACCTTTTTCAGGTCGTTGCCGGTGCGCGATACTTCAGTATAGATGCGGTTCGGTTCATGGTCGTGGCCTAGCACGCCCTTCCAGTAAATCTCCTGGCCCGCGTTGAGCGACGACCAGTGCCAGTACATGTGCAGGTTGGCACCGTTGCCGATGTTGGCAAACACGTCCTGGTACATCTGGCCGTCGTAGGGCGGGATCTGCTTGACCGCATCCCAGCCCTGGGCCTGGCCGGTGGTCTCGGCCACGAAGAAATTGCGGCCCTTGGCGCCGCGCGCCAGGTTGCCCTGCAAGGTCTGGTGGCGGCCGTCGTACTCGTCCTGCCAGTTGAAATACACGTCGTTGCCGGCCACGTCGAGCGGACGGGTCATGTCGTAGGCATTGACCTCCGCACGGCTCAGGCTGGCGTTGTTCTGATAGACGAACTGGTCGGCCCGGGCAGCGCGGCGCACCAGGTCGGCCTGCCAGCCGATGAAGCGCGTGGCGCGCCACTGCTGGAAACGTGCCCAGTCGAGCTTGTAACCGGTGCTGTTGGCAAAATCGCGGGTAGGAAAATTCTCCCAGCTGTCCACCTGCTGGCCACAGTAGTTGAGCAGCCATGCTTCGTTGAGGGCCGCCGTGGTCTTGAACTTCGCCTGCAACCAGGTGACGAACTCGCGGTGCACGGAGGCGTTCGATGAACCGTAGGCGCTGGTCTCGTTATCGAGCTGCCAGCCGATCACGTGCGGATTGTCCTTGTAGTGGTGCACCAGCGCGACGATGATGCGTTCAGCGTACCGGCGATAATCGGGATCGTCGATGTTCATGTTCTGGCGCATGCCGTAACCGGTGTCGCCACCGCCCAGCGGGCGCGCCAGCATGCCCGGGTGCTTGGCATACATCCACACCGGGATCGAGTAAGTGGGCGTGCCCATGATGACCTGGATGCCGGCCTTGCCCATTTCCGCCACCACCTCGTCCATCCAGGCGAAGTCGAACTTGCCATCGCTAGGCTCCCACCGCCCCCAGCTCGACTCGCCCATCCGTACCACGTTCAGGCCGGCCGCCTTCATCAACGCCACGTCCTTCTTCAACCGCTGCTGGCGGATCGCGGCGGGCACGTACTCGTTGTAATACGATGCGCCATACAGAATGTGGTCGAGCTTGGGAATACGCTGCTGGTCGGCGGCGCCGGCCGAGAAAGTGGTACCGAGCGCGATTACGGCCGCCAGCAGCCCGATGGTGCGCTTGCCGAGTGCGCGATGAAGAATGGTCATAGGTTTCAGGGAAAAAGTGGGGAAGGATCACCGGAGCGGTAGTGCCCGAATTCACTGAAATATTAGTGCATTTCAAAGATCCTTACCCTCTTATCCCACTCATGATGGTGATCGTTTCGCCTACGGCATGGAAGTCAAGCTCATCCGGTGTGCTCTACGGCGAACCCAGCGACACAGCTCCAGGGCATATAAATTATCTAAACTATTTATTTAATTTATTTCTCTATCAATGCAGCCACCCGCACCCACCGGGGAAAGATCGGCTATACCATTGGCATGTCCCTGGAGCCTGCTAAGATTGGATATGAGTGATGTATATACTGCGGAGTCAATCATGGATCAAGGTGCCATTTTTCAGAGCAATCGCAGCCCGGCAATACGCCTGCCCAAGGCTATCGATTTACCAGAGAGTGGAAGGCTTCGCGGCCAGGCTGGAGGTATTGGATTTCGGCAGTCATGCCGCAGCCCACATCAGAGGATGCGGCGGTTGGTGTTGTGTGCAGCACTGCACTGTGCGCATTGAACGCCGAGGGGGCAAGTGACCGGATTGGGTTACCCTCTTCCTCACTGAACTTACCATCGGAGACCCGAAGATGACAACCGAACTGACACTGCTGGCCTGGGCCCTGGTGCTCGCCATTGTCCAGATTATGCTGGTGGCGCAATTGCGCACGGCTGAAACTGGTCTTCAATACAATGCAAGTGCACGCGATGCCGAGCCGCCGCCTCCACGACCGATCACGGCCCGTTTGCAGCGGGCACAGGCGAATCTGTTCGAGACCCTGCCGCTGTTTATCGGTGCTGTCCTGATCGCCCACGTCGCGGGCCGCGAAGGCGAGCTGACGCTGTGGGGCTGCTGGTTATACCTTCTCTGCCGCGTCGCGTACGTGCCGCTGTATGCAGCCGGCATCCCCTATGTGCGCTCTTTGGTATGGCTGGCGTCGATGCTCGGACTTGGGATGGTGCTAGCTGCCATACTGGCTGGATGATGAAATCATGCTGCCGATCGGCCCGTCTGCCTGATCGGTACAGCGCGCCAGGGGCAACCCATATGCCGATGATGGCGATGTGAATCGCCACGAGTTTGCTGACAAGCGACCGCGAAGGCAGTGGAATTTGATCTGGAACAAACTGGAAACGGCAGGTCGGCGGCTGAGCCTGAAAAATCCTGCCCCCCCCTCCCCCCCCCCGCGCGCGCTGGCTAGGAGTGCATACTAGCGGACGCTACAGGAATCAAAATAGGCCGTTTCCCCTATGAGAAAGGCGGAAATAAAAAAACCCGCCGAAGCGGGTTTTTAAGGTTCTGGCGGGACGGTGGGATCACTAAAATCCGTCACAACCCGCATGAACGCGCATTTTCACGAAATTCTACGGCGCCCCTACCCTCACCCATACCCGAAAAAAGGTCGAGGACGCTTGATGTGGCCGCGCTTCGACATGGACAGTGTAGCAGCATCGCTCTCACAACCTACTGCACGTTACTGCGCAGAATTCTCGGCGTCGTCGCGGCTGCCGTGCGCTCAAGCGTTCAGGGCACTACTACTGAGGGGCACTGAACTCTCCAGAGTATTTCTGCTTAGCGGAGTGAATCGCAACGGCAATCCGACCGGAGCTCAGTCTGCCGCGTTTGCCTGCGCCCCGATCCGATTTAGCCTGGCGACCGCTTCGGCCGGTAATGAGAGGCCGGCGGCCTTCAAGTTCTCGCGCAGGTGCGCAACTGACGAAGTCCCTGGAATGAGCAGGATATTTGGCGAGCGCTGCAGGAGCCAGGCCAGCGCGACCTGCAGCGCGGTAGCGCCCAGTTCTTGCGCAACGCTGGACAAGATCGTCGACTGTAGCGGACTGAAGCCGCCCAGCGGGAAGAACGGCACGTAGGCGATGTTTGCCGCAGCGAGCTCGTCGATCAGCGCGTCATCGGTGCGGTGCGCCAGGTTGTAATGGTTTTGCACGCCCACAATCTCGGTGATCGCGCGCCCTTCGGCAACCTGCTTTGCTGTCACATTGCTCAGGCCAATATGGCGCACCAGCCCTTGGCTCTGCAACTCGGCAATCGCCGTCAACTGCTCTTCAATTGAACCCTCCGCCGGCCCCGCAGTGCTGAACATGATGCGCAGGTTGACCACTTCCAGCACATCGAGCCCCAGGTTGCGCAGATTGTCATGCACCGCCTGCTGCAACTGTGCTGGCGAGGATGCCGGCAGCCACGCGCCGTCGGCGCCGCGCGCCGCGCCGATCTTGGTAACGATCACCAGGTCGTGCGGATACGGCGCCAAGGCTTCATGGATGAGCTTATTGGTGAGGTACGGGCCGTAGAAGTCGCTGGTATCGATGTGATTGATCCCTTGCGCCACCGCCTCGCGCAGCACCGCCAGTGCGCCCGAGTGGTCCCTGGGCGGGCCGAAAACATTAGGACCGGCAAGTTGCATCGCTCCGTATCCAAGCCGTTTAACACTACGGCTGCCAAGTTGAAACGTTCCGACCTGATCGATTGCTGACATTGTGCTTCTCCTTAGACGATGTGGAACGCCAGAGTAAGCGCATCTCGGAGAAATGAAAATATGGACAATCAGCACGGGTCGTGCGATATTTCGCACAATGGAAACTGATCTGAATGACTTGCGGGCTTTCGTGGCGGTAGCAAAATCGGGCGGGTTTCGCGACGCTGCCCGCTCCGGCGGGGTCAGTGCGTCCGGCCTGAGCGAGGCGGTGCGCCGGCTCGAAGCACAACTGGGCGTGCGCCTGCTGCATCGCACGACGCGCAGCGTGACACTTACCGAGGCTGGCACCGACATGCTGGCCCGGCTCCTTCCGGCGCTGGCCGAAGTCCAGTCGGCCGTGACGGCCGTCAATCACTTCCGCGGCAAACCGGCCGGCACGCTGAAACTCAACGTGCCCACGAGCGTGGCGCGGCTGGTACTGCCCGGTATCATCCCAGCATTCCTGGCCATGTATCCGGACATTACGCTGGAAGTCATCATCGAGGAAAGCTTTGTCGATGTGCTCGCTGCCGGTTGCGATGCCGGCGTGCGCTACGGCGAACGGCTCGAGCAGGACATGATCGCAGTACCGATCGGGCCACGCGTGCAACGTATTGCAGTGGCCGCCTCACCAGCCTACCTCGATCGCCACGGCCGGCCCGGGCACCCACGCGAACTGATCGGCCACAACTGCCTCAGGGGCCGATTTCCCAGCGGCGCCATGCCAGCCTGGGAATTCGAGCGCGATGGCGAAACCCTCCACATGGATCCCAAGGGCCCACTGATTATCGGCTTGGGCGGTGCGGCCGACCTGCTCGTTGACGCCGCGCTGAACGGGGCCGGGGTGGTTTACCTGTTCGAGGATTGGCTGCAACCTCATTTGGCTAGTGGCGCACTGGAACCGATACTCGAGCCCTGGTGGCCGGAGTTCCCAGGCCCTTTTTTGTTTTACTCCGGCCGCAGCTTCATGCCCACGCCGCTGAAAGCGTTCATTGACTTCATCAGGTCTTCGAACATCTGGGGGCCACGGCACCCGTCGCGCCAGCCAAGCTGAGGCATCTCGATTGATGGTGAAGCGGACGCTATGGGGCAGGTGATTCACTACAGGAGCGAGATATTCCGCAACTGGCAAAGCGCTTGATTGACCTACGCCTGGGTCTGTGCCGGCTGCCAGCTGCTCGCGAGCTTCTTCTCCTTTCTGGCGTGCCACAGCAAGCGATACGCCCGGGTAGGCGCCAAAACTGACGCGTGTTTCACCACCTTGCGGCCGGCGATACCTGAGCCACCAGACTTTGGAAGGTTGTGTCGCGTTGTTGATCCGAAAACGGAATTTTCCAGGAAAGGAACTGGGGCGACTCAAGCTGGACGAACCTGTGCTGCCAGCGCATAAAATTGGTCGGCGAACGACATCGCATCGGCGCCACCGATCGTGAACTGGCCCTTGCGGATCATGTGCATGAGTTCGACGCCGGCGAGCACGCAGCCGGCGCAGCGAAACGATTTGAAGTTGAGCATTGGCGTGGTCACCCGCTTGATGGCGCGGTGGTCCTGCTCGACGATGTTGTTGAGGTATTTGACTTGGCGCACCACGATCGGCACGTCCCGGCCGGCGTTGACCGCATCGATGGCCGCCTTGTTAGCGCCGCTCTTGTCCATGGCGACCTTGTCAGGAACACCGTTCTCGCGCATGGCCTTGTCGAAGAAGCGTTTCGCGGCGGCCATGTCACGCTTGGCGGTCAGAAGAAAATCGATGGTCTTTCCTTGCTTGTCGACGGCACGGTAAAGATATTTCCAGATGCCTTTGACCTTGATGTAGGTTTCATCCATGCGCCAGCTGCCGCTGACCGGGCGCTTGTGCTTGCGGGACAATTTCTCAATCAGCGGCAAGAAGCGAATCGCCCACCGGTTGATCGACGAATGGTCGACCGACACGCCGCGTTCCTCCATGATCTCTTCCAAGTGCCGGTAGCTCAGCGGGTAAGCCACGTACCAGCGAATGCAGACCAGGATGACGTCGATTGGGGAAACGCATCCCTTTGAAGTTGAGCATGGCCACATGGCGAATCGTTTCAGTGTCCCGGTGCTACAGTCTACCCGATCCGGGCTACGGCTCGGCTAACGCGACAGAACCGTTTTTCGAGGTGCTCAACAGTGCTACCATCCAGTCTATTTATCATCCAGCATCCATTCCGCACTTTAAAAACACTAAATCTGACGCAGCCAATATCCAAAGGGTGACATATTCCAAGTACCGCTCATAGTTTCCATTGATTGATAGACCTCGCATGGCATAAATGTAATTTTTCCTATCCAAGTGTGCCAAGTGCCCGAGCGGCAAATTCCGCGAATCCCAAATTCCAAACCCTTTAAGTACTCGTTGTAGCAACAATCGCGCAGCTCGGCCGTTCCCGTCTGGGAAAGGATGAATACACACAAAGTGTCCGAAGACGGACGCCGCCACCGCTAATTTTGATCGGTCCCGAAAATTATTTGCTTTTATCACGAGATCAAAAAGTTGTTCCTCTATGTGGGTGGCAGAGTAAAAACAAATATCAGCATTCCCGTTTTCCATAAATGAATACATAGGACCACCGCGGAACGAAGATGACTGACGCCCAATAGCATACTTCAAATCATGCTTGTTGACCTCGCTGTCAGAAACGACGGCTCCCGCCAGAAGATTTATAAGTGTCTCACATGAATAGTCTTTTAAATTTTCGGTAAAATCTTGACTCAGATTATTACTGTAAACGTTGCCTGAAAGGCCTTTTGAAGCTACTCGAATATCAATGTTTACAAGTTCAGGAGCCGGGCTATTCATATTTTCAAGCAACATCTTCTCACGCTTCGCTAGCCGCTCGGACATTCGCTCGGCTGACCTCATCATAACTGCCCAAGGAAAAGGTGGCCTTGTTTCGTAAACAACATTGCTAAGCGTTTTTCCTTTGAAATTAAAGTTCGCTCCAATCGGTAACGAAGCCAACTCCCTCCTCTCCGTTTTGACGCAGAAGCGCAACCTACTCATTGTTCTCAACGATATACAATGTTTTCCGTTCCGCGCCTACCTTCTTACCCCACTCGCTAAGATTATTTACCGCTTCAACCTCCGACTCAGGACGCGTCGCTAATTTTTTCGTCCTAAGGACATAGACACTAAGTAATGGCTCACGATCGCAGGTGACCGGAGACTTAGATTTTCCTGTTGGAATATTTCTTTCCCCAGTCGCTAGAACATAACTACACTCAAAATTCCTTATCGCGAACGCAATTACTTTCGCGTTTTTCTTATCTACAACTGCGGCTGCCTTCTCTATGCAACTATGACGTCGACATCCCGCAATAAAAATTTTTTCTCCCGGCATCTCACGCAGGTCTTCCGGAATGACAAATCCCTCACCGATTGCGTCTGAAATTTTACTATCAGGTTGAAAAAGATTGGCGCGCCGCTCTCCAAACTCTTTTGCGCTCTTAGTTACCATTGGCATTACATTGTCATGCGTGATATTACTAGCATTACTCGCACCAGAATATAAAATCAAAACCAATGCTAGATATTTGATATTTTTCAAACTACCCTCCTTATTGGTTCTCAAAAAACATCCGAACGATTTTTTTTAAATTAGTTGTTCAGATATCTCTGCAATAAATCGGCTTCTTTTGATCTCCGAGTATTGTAAACATCCCCGAAATCTCGCAATTCAGAAATTGCCCCCGACCAATCCTTTGATGTCGCTTCCGCCCAGAATTTAGGCGCACTTGTGGCTAAATTTCCGTATTGAAATCCAACACTCGCGATAACAGTTTGTGCTTCAGTTGGCAATTTATAAAATTCCCCGGCACCAACTGCTGAATCATATTTAACAACCAAATCGTTCAAAGCCTTTCCATGAACAGCACTATTTATTTCTAATGCCTCGGTTGCAGTAATATTTAATGGAATCGCATCTAACTTCGCTTGTGCTTCGGTGCCCTTTAGCTCCAAATAAGGCGAAAGTTTATCCGTTAGATCTTTGGATAGATTCAGCTCTTTAAGGCCGGCAAGGCTATTCTGACCTAAATCCAATCCCGATGCAATGGTTACTCCCGAATTTCCCAAAATGACGTTACCATCTTTAGGTATGTATCCATCGAGCCTATTTCCTTCCAGTTCTTCAATGAAACTCCAATCAACTTCTGCTCCCCCACTGCTGTCTCCTCCTCCCCCCTGGCTGCTCCATTATCATGATAATTGGCATCCCATTCATCTGGTGGAATATAGGGCGAATCATAGTCCCCGTAGTCAGGATACGGGCTTGTGCCTGGAATTACTACTACATACCCAGAGTCACCGGTAACGTCGGGGCCTCCTGAGCTGCTACCCGATAGCAGGAACACTTCGTCTTCTTTTTCCTGCGTTTTGAGTATAGTCAGTGTTCCTGATGTGCTTTCCTGGTCCTTCAGCTTTATGTTTCCTTCTAAAAATAACTGCTGCAGAGCACTAAGGAATTGCTGATCTTCTACAGGCTGGACTTCGAGGGTAGCCGATTCGTCTAGCGAACTGTCGGAGGTTGGAATGCTGACCACGATATCGCAGGCAAAACGCCGACAGGCGCGCCGAGGTCAGCTACAGCTATTTCGAGCTGCATAGAATTCCTAGAAAAGTTCATGGAGGGAAACGACCAGTAGATCTTATCGGAAAATTAATTGAAAAATCTATCAGATTGTTTCAAGGAACGTTTTTGTGGTTCTGTCGCATTGTTGATCAAACGGCGGAGTTTTCCCGGCATGGCACATGGCCACTCAAACAGGACGGACCTTGCCCGCCAGCGCATAAAATTGGTCGGCGAACGACATCGCATCGGCTCCGTTGATTGCGAACTGGCCCTTGCGGATCATGCGCATGAGTTCGACGCCTGCGAGCACGCAGTGGGCGGCGCGAAACTATTTGAAGTTGAGCATCGGCCTGGTTACCCGCTTGATGGCGCGATGGTCCTGTTCGATGATGTTGTTGAGGTATTTGACCTGGTGCACCAGGATCGGCACGTCGCGGCCGGCGTTGATCGCATCGATCGCCGCCTTGTTGGCGCCGCTCTTGTCCATCGCGACCTTGGCCGGATCGCCGTTCGCTCCCATAGCCTTGTTGAAGAAGCGCTTTGCTGCGACCATGTCGCGCTTGGCCGTGAGCAGGAAGTCGACGGTCTTTCCTTCCTTATCGACGGCGCGGTATAGGTATTTCCAAACGCCTTTGACCTTGATGTAGGTCTCATCAATGCGCCAGCTGCGGCCGACTGGGCGCTTGTTTTTCCGGGCATCTTCTCGACCAAGGGCAGGAAACGAATCGCCCATCGATTGATCGACGAATGGTCGACCGACACGCCGCGCTCTTCCATCATTTCTTCCAGGTTTCGTTAGCTCAGCGGGTACGCCACGTACCAGCGAATGCAAATCAAGATCACGTCGATAGGAAAGCGCATCCCTTTGAAGTTGAGCATGTCGATTCGTCCTGGGCTCGGGCGCCGCAGTTTACCTGATTGGCTCGTCGACCTTCGCTAATGCGACAGAACCCTGGCTGGCACCTTGACGCTGATCGACGGTTCCTTGTTCACCAAGATCGTCGCGTGGGCAAGCTGCTGCCAGCAAAGATCATTGTGTCGAAACAACTGAAGCAGTCAAGTTGCGCGATATTGTCGACGTTTATTCATCTTTTCGTCGAGGCCAAACATGACCGTTTCAATCACCTCCCGATTTCGCCAGCGCTTGTCGATCATTGTCATCGCTGTTACTGCACTTGTGTCCGTTGAGCGGGCTGTTGCCGCGACCTTTCCGGCGGATGACGGGCTCGTGCACCAGCGAGATTCGAAAGCGGCCCTGCTCGAGCCTGACCTTGACGGCAACGGCGTACGCGACGACCTCGACGATTTCGTGCAACAGCACTTTGGCGGTGACAAGCGTGCCGCCAGGACAATGCAGAACTTCGTGATCAGTGCACAGCACGCAATGATTACCACGACGCAGCAGCAGTCGGCTCGTGTGCATCCGATGTACCTGCATGCGATCGCTTGTATCAAAGGACTGGCCGAGATCGAACCATCGCTCAATGCATACGCTTTCATGGAACTTGCGGAGAGGATCGGGAATACCGGTTTCCGGCAGGACGCGATGCGTGAGCATTTGCTCCGTGTGGATGCCATGAAGCTGAACGTGCAGGCAACGCCGCGGTTTGACGCTGCCTGCATGGAGCCACTCGGTGTGGCCGACCTGCGCCAGGTAGCGGATAAGTGAGGCGGTGGCGGCCGAATGGCCGCCCGGCCACCAGCCTTACTTGGGCGCCGCGACCATGGCCGCCCGTGCAGCGCGGACCTGCTCGTCAACCGCCCCTTCGCACCATTCCCCCCATTCTGGCGCGTTGTTGACGACAAAATTTACATCGCGTATGCGTTGCGCATGGGCCTCAATCGCGGCGACGCGTTCGGGCGTGTTGGCCATCATCTCTGCCAATTCCTCGATCGCACGGATGTTAATTCCTTTACCTTCTCGTACAAGCGCGCCCAAGCATTCTGAAGAACGTATACTCATCGAGTGCGCCGCCGATGAGGAATGTTTATCGGTTGCACCAAGGGCGTACCGCCAGGCGATCAATGCGTTCTGCACACTGCGCAGCACGCGCGCGTCGTCGCCAAATTTTTTGGTCACAAAGGCTTCCAGGTCATCCCGGATACCGTCGTCATTGCGGTCGGGACCAGCGATTTCGGCAAGTTCGCCAGGACTGGCGGTCTTGCCCGCATCGGCTGCCAGCGCACCTGAACAGGCAAGGCTTGCGGCGATGGCGATGCACCAGAAACTGCGTAGACCGCGTGCTGCGGATGACAAAGAAAAGGTAGCGCTCGACATGGTTGATACTCCGTTCGTTGTTTAAAGATCAACCATAGGCGCTCCAGGTATCGTCCCCTTGTAGAAAAGCAAATGTTGACGGGATAGCCCCGCTGCTGGAGGCGCGCCCGGCAACACCTCTCGCGACTAGTATTCATCTGTCGGCCTGGACCAGGCGGGTCGCCCAGCTTCCGGGATGTCCGGCTCGGAGAACGAGTCGACGAGCTTACCTGTTGCGAAGTCATACAGCGACAGGGTTCCTGCGAAGTGCAGGCCACCACAATCGATCGCGAGCTGCTTTCCTCCGTTCCAGAACCAATAGCTTCGTATGAACGGCGAGCACTTGATACGCCGGTATCTGTCCCCCCTGTAGGCCATCAGCGTGTCGGCGCTGACAAAGCGTTGGCCGTCGAGCTCCCAGGTCTCCCGCACCAGCCAGGCAGCCGTGCGCCTGTCGCCAGAGAGAGCAACGCGCATCGCGCGGCCATGGGTCGTCAGCCGTCGTTCACCACCCTGTGCCAGCGAGACGCGAGCATTACTTTTACGATCCAGGAAAATGTTGCTGAAAGTCTCGTCCATCGCGCAGGCAACGTCGCAAAACATGAACAGGACAAGCAGTAGGACAA
This sequence comes from Duganella zoogloeoides, assembly GCF_034479515.1. Classification (NCBI taxonomy): domain Bacteria; kingdom Pseudomonadati; phylum Pseudomonadota; class Betaproteobacteria; order Burkholderiales; family Oxalobacteraceae; genus Duganella; species Duganella zoogloeoides. The sequence goes on along the minus strand of NZ_CP140152.1, from coordinate 1,784,731 downwards.
TTCGCATCGCATCTGCCTCCTGGCCATTTGGCAAGATATCGCCTGAAAAAGTGGCTGACCACGCTCAATCAGCGCCGAAGTCCACTATCTGGTTTGAAATGTGTGCGCTCCTGCCCGTCTTCGTGCGGATCAAGTCTGCAATTTACCGCCTGAGCTTCCTGCGGTTCTCCTCGTCCCAGCGCTTGACCGCAAACGCCTGGAAAGGGGTGAGCACGGCACTCAGGCGTACATATCCATCGGGCAGGCTCTGCGTGGTTTGTCCATCCATCAGCGCAGCCATGGTGGTCTCATCAAGGTCGGTGATTTCCAGCAGCGCCGGCAGCGCGGTATTGAGCGCGCGGGCGATGGCATCGAGCACCTTGAGCGAGGGATTGGCTTTCCCATTGGTCAGGTCGGACAGGAACGACACGGAGATGCCGGCCTTGTCGGCCAGTTCGCTCTTGGTCATGCCCTGTTCATCGAGCGTGCGCAGCACGTTGGTGAAGAATATCTGGTTGTACATGATGCGATGTGCTGTCCTTTGCGCGAATGTCGTCCCGGCGAAATGTGGAACATCGGCCTGCGGTGACCGCTACCGCCTGATACCGCGCCGCACTTGCTGGCCTTCCTGTTCGCAGCTTGCCTTGCCCTGGGCGTATGCGATCCGCGCCGCTGCGCCGTGCGCCGGCGCCTGCGCGAAGGCATCGGCGTCGTGCCTGACGAGGGACTGCCCCGACTGCTGGAAGACCGAGTGCCGGTCCGCATGGACGATGACGCCAAGATGGGACTTGGCCCTGTCCGCTGGCTGGGCGGCGTCGAAGCGGTAAATGCCCGGCTTGAGCTGCCCTGCCTTATCGACCTTGTTGGTCACCCATTTGCCGTCGCTCTCGCTTTGCAGCAGGCGCTGGCCGTTCATTACCAAGACCCTCTGGCTCATCTAAATCTCCCGGCATGGGGCGTCGTCGCGGTCACTGTCGTTTCCGATCACTATAGTCTTTTGTCGCAGGAATTCTGCCGCCGATTGCACCGGAGACCATCTGCATCAAGCGCAGCATCTCGACGCGAACTGCAGCAAGCTCCGTCTGGCTGGCTGCTTCCTTTTCTGCCTGGGCGGCATTGGCGGCATGGGCGCGGTCAAGCTCGGTGCGCAGCTCGTCGGCGCGCCGCTCGATCTCCACCGCGCGCGCTGCGTGGGTGCGAACCTCTGCCTGCGCCGCGCTCAAGTTTGACTCCATGCGCGAGATCGATTCCAGGTGGGCGTGGGTCGCGGCCTCCAGTTCGGCGATGCGCTGCCTGCACGCTGCTCGCTCATCGTTGGCTTTTTCCAGTTCAGCCGCCTGCTCCTCGAAGGCTTCGACCATTTCGCGGTTCAGTTGTTCGTTCTCGGCGCGCTCGGCGTCCCACGCCACCTGCAGGTTCGCCATGCTCTGACTGGCATGGTCCTGCGCCGCGCGCCACAGTGCCTCCAGGCCGGTACGGTGGATATCTTGCAAGGCTGGTGGCACATCGACCGGGACCGGCTTGGCGCCGGCAAGCTGCGCGCGGCGCCAGGCCTTCATGACCTGGCTGGCGTCGTTCATGCTCACGCGCGCCGCCTTGCGTACGGCATCAACGGTAGGAAACTCGATGCCGCCACCCTGCGCGAACAGCGTGTCGGCGGCGGACATGATGCGGCCTGGAATATCGGTATCGGTGTTCATGATGCGCCCTCCCCTAAAAAGAATATTATTCTTATTACTGGGACGGACCTTGAGGCGTATCAAGCAGTAGTAATAATAGGAATAAGAGTATTAATAGGAATAATATTCTTACTATTATTATTGATAGAAGATGCGTGCGCCTCGGAAGCACGATCTTGTGGATGCGACAGATGGGCGGCCCTCCCCCAGGTCGGCGCCTGATGAATGACGAGCACGATCATGGACTGGACCGCATTGGCGGCAAGGTCGGTGACTGGCAAGCGTAGCACCCGTAGTGCCGGCGCCAACGGCGACAGCGCGCGGCGAAGCTGAAATGAGATAAATCGTTTCTTGCATCAGAGACCGCGCCAGGCATCGCCTTGCAAATCCGACAGCCTCACCTCTGCGGTGCGCCCGTCGTCGTAGCGCACCCATGCCAGCTGGCGGCTCGACGGGCGGCGCATCAGCAACTCGCACGATAGCCCGGCATGCGTGAGCAGCAGCACGCCCTTGAAGGCCGGCGCCCTTGCCTGCCGCGCCAGCGAGGACGCGTCAGGAACGCTGTCGCCGGCTGCCAGTTCCGGCGGATCTCTGGCCAGCGTTTGAAGTTCGATCGACTGCGCCAGAAACTCGCGCAGCATGCGCACCGATCCGCGGGTAACTTCCTGCTGATCGTCATCGAGCCACGCCGTCACCAAGTCGGGCCGGTCCCTGTAAGCCTGCACCAGTTCATTGACCAGCGAGACGTCGCGCACCCGCGCCGAACTGAATGCCCGCGCCACCGGCGTCGGCAGGTCGAGCAGCGTGGCATGCTGGGTGACGTAGGCAGCCGACTTGCTGATGCGCTGCGCAATCTCTTTGCGGCGCAGCCCCCGCGCCAGTTCGCGCCCGATGTAGTCGGCGATCTCGCGCGCCGTCAGGTCGTTGCGCTGGAGGTTCTCGATAACCTGGTCGGTTTCGTTGTAGTCGTTGTCGATAAAGGCGGGAACGGTGCGCAGGCCGGCCAGGCGCGCGGCGCGGAAACGGCGGGCGCCGTGGTTGACGATGTAACGTCCCGGCCTGCCCGGATGCTCGCGTACCGAAATCGGCGTCTTGACGCCGCGCAGCCTGACCGATTTCGCCAGTTCACCGAGGCTGGCGGCGGAAAAGCCCGGGCTGTCCGCCGCGCGCGGCTGGTGCGGATCTTCGTCGATGAGATCGAGCGGCAACTGGAGCGGTGCGCCCCGCGTCGCCGGCTTTAACATGGATGTGCCATCGTGTTGCCCTCCACCATTGCTCAATTCCACCATGCTGACCGGACCGTCACGACGCGCGTTGAGAAAAGTCAACTCCAGTAAGGTGTGTGAATTTAGCGGCTGAAACAATGACGGGCGCCGTCTCCGAAAGGACCTTCCTGCCGCATTTGATCCATTCGATATTTCCGTCGTCTTTCGCTTTGCCGCGTCTGGAAGCCCTTGCATACTGGTTTCGTCATTTCGACATACTGATCGCGCGGCAGTTCCGCGCCAGGCCAGGAGGCTATGATGAGCGAACGTATGCTGCATTTCATGGGACCATCGCGCTGGGACGAAGTCGGCGCCATCGTGGGCGACCGCGTTGCACTGCTGGAGTTAAGGGCGGCGCTCGATGACGCGATTGCCACAGGCGCCGGCGGCACGCTGAGCTTCCAGTCGGACGGGGAACCGTACGCGCTGGTGGTGGCAATAGAGCGCGACATGGGCCCCGTACACACGACCTACGCCGCAGAGAAGACCCGGTGCCGGTCGCTGCGCGAAACGGTTCCCATGCGCACCGTGGCGCGCTTCAACGAGGGCTACCGCAAGGCGCTGGCGTTCCGCGACAACTTGTACCGGGGCATTGCACCGCCGGTACCGCCAGTTGACGGGGACGAGGCTTACGGAGCTTGCCATGACAGCGCCCAGTGAAGACCGCCGGTCGGTGGCGCGCCCGGCCAGTCTGTGCCTGGTGCGCCTGCCGGAGGTCAAGGCGATCTGCGGCCTGTCGCGCAGCAGCATCTACCTGCTCATCCGGGATGGCCGCTTTCCTCCTCCTGTCGCCATCAGTGGCCGCGCCCGTGGGTGGGTGCGCCACGAAGTCGAGCGATGGGTGGCAGAGCGCATCCGCGCCAGCCGCCAGCAATGAGCGCACCAAGGTGACTCTTTCCGCCACGCGTGAGGGCTTCGTGTACCACCGGTTCTCACGCCTCCCACACCCCAAGTAAGACACCTTGCAGGCCATGCCTCCGCCCGCTCAGCGCGCTCGGGAACAATAGTCCGCCCACGCCTGCATCAGCACAACGCGCTTGTCGAGCAGATCCCCGCGCCGGTAGGCCGCCTCCACCCGGTCCGGCAAACTATGGGCCAGCGCATGCTCGCACACCTCGCGCGTAAAATTGTTGCCTTCCGCCTCCGCGCACCAGTCGCGGAACGACGACCGGAAGCCGTGGACAGTGATGTCACCCCGGTCCATGCGCCGCAGCACCGCCGTCAGGCTCATGTCCGACAGCGGCTGCTGCTTCACGCCGGGGAACAACACCCCGGTACGGTGCGGCAGCGCTGCCAGCAGCGCCATCGATGCATCCGACAGCGGCACCCGGTGCTCCTTGTTCGCCTTCATGCGGCCCGCAGGGATGGTCCACAAGCGCCCTGGCAGGTCGATCTCGTCCCAGGTGGCCCCACGTACCTCGCCCGACCGCGCGGCCGTCAGGATCGTGAACTGCAGCGCCAGCGCGCCCATGCCGGCGTTGCCGCGCAGTTCGGCCATGAAGGCGCCGATGTCGCGCCACGGCAGCGCCGCGTGGTTTTTGACGGGCGCGACCTTGCCGGGGTTGGCCAGCAGGTGGTCGAGGTGGCCGCGCCAGCGGGCCGGGTTCTCGCCCTGCCGGAATTTGCTCACGGTCGCCCAGTCGAGGATGCTCTCGATGCGGCCGCGCAGGCGGGTGGCGGTCTCGGTCTTGGTGTTCCAGATCGGCATGAGGACTTTAACGATCAGGTCGGTATCGACGTCGGCCACCGGCAGCGCGCCGATCACCGGCGCCGCGTAGGTGGCTAGCGTGGCCGCCCACTGCGCCGCATGCTTGGGATTGCGCCAGCCGCCACGGTGGGCCTCGATGTAGGCGGCGGCGCACTGGTCGAGCGTGATGCTGCGGGCTTTCTTTGCAGCGCGCGCCGTGCGGGCGTCGCGGCGGTCGGCAAGCGGATCGAGGCCCTGGTGCAGCAGCTGGCGGCACCGCCTGGCCAGTTCGCGGGCTTCGGCCAGCTCCACCACGCTGCAGGGACCCAGGCCCATCTCGTGCCGCCTGCCCTCGAGCTGGTAGCGGAAAATCCAACTTCTGGTACCAGAGGCGGACACCTGTAACACGAGGCCGCCGCCGTCGCCGTAGTAGCCCGGGCTGCGCAGTTTGGCGAGTCCCAGGCTGGTCAGTTTGTGGATGCCGGGCATGACAGTCCTCCCGCGTGATCGGAACCGGACCAGCGTAGCGACCGCGCAGGCGATGGAATTTGATCTGGAACAAACGGAAAACGGCGGGTAGTCGGCTGAGCCTGCAAAATCCTACCCCCCAGCCTACCCCCCAGTGCGCGCTGGCTTGGAGTGCATACTAGCGGACGCTACAGGACTCAAAAAAGGCCGTTTCCCCTATGAGAAAGGCGGAAATGAAAAAACCCGCCGAAGCGGGTTTTTAAGGTTCTGGCGGAGACGGTGGGATTCGAACCCACGATACAGGTATAAGCCGTATGCATCCTTAGCAGGGATGTGCCTTCGGCCACTCGGCCACGTCTCCTAGTCGATCACTCAACTATGTCTGCTTCACCAAACTACGCTGCAGCAGACGACCGTCATAGTATAGATCAGGACCGTTTCGGTCAAGGCTACCAGACGATTTTTTTTGAAATGTTATGCTTTTTCCAGTTCGAATGCTTTGTGCAGCGCGCGGACGGCCAGTTCCATGTACTTCTCGTCGATCAGGACCGAGATCTTGATTTCCGACGTCGAGATCATCATGATGTTGATGCCCTCTTCCGACAGCGTACGGAACATCTGCGAGGCCACACCCACGTGCGAGCGCATGCCTACGCCCACCACGGAGATTTTCGAGACCTTGGCGTCGCCGGTGACACTGGCGGCGCCCAGCTCTTCGCGGGTGCCGTTCAGGACGTCGATGGCGCGCTGGTAGTCGTTGCGCGAAACGGTGAACGTGAAGTCGGTTTTACCTTCGACCGACTGGTTCTGTATGATCATGTCCACTTCGATATTGGCATCGGCCACTGGTCCGAGGATGTGGTACGCCACGCCCGGACGGTCGGGCACGCCCAGCACGGTGATTTTGGCCTCGTCGCGGTTGAACGCGATACCGGAGATGACTGCTTGTTCCATGTGTTTGTCTTCCTCAAACGAAATCAGGGTGCCAGAGTTGGCTTCTTCTTCGATGTCGAGCATCGGGTCGGTCAGCGACGACAGCACGCGGGTCGGGACGCGGTAGTTGCCGGCGAATTCCACCGAGCGGGTTTGCAGCACTTTCGAGCCCAGCGACGCCAGTTCCAGCATTTCTTCGAACGTGATCGCTTTCAGGCGGCGCGCTTCGGAGACCACGCGCGGATCGGTCGTGTACACGCCGTCAACGTCGGTGAAGATCAGGCATTCGTCGGCCTTCATGGCAGCGGCAATGGCCACGGCCGAGGTATCGGAACCACCACGGCCGAGCGTGGCGATGTTGCCGAGGTCGTCAACGCCCTGGAAGCCGGTGATGATGACGATCTTGCCGTCGTCGAGGTCGCGGTTGACCTTGGCGTCGTCGATCGACTGGATGCGGGCCTTGGTGTAGGCGGAATCGGTTTTAATCGCGACTTGCCAGCCGGCGTAGGAAACGGCCTGCTTACCGATCGCCAGCAGCGCCATGGCCAGCAGGCCGACCGAGACTTGCTCGCCGGTGGAGGCGATCATGTCCAGTTCGCGTGGATCGGGCTGGGATTGAATTTCTTTGGCCAGGCCGATCAGGCGGTTGGTCTCGCCCGACATTGCCGAAGGTACCACGACGATGCGGTGACCGGCGTCATGCCACTTGGCGACACGCCGCGCGACGTTCTTGATACGGTCCGTCGAACCCATCGACGTACCGCCATATTTGTGCACGATTAAAGCCATAACAGAGAGTTTTCCGCTCATTAAAGGTAAATGGAACCCTAAACTCTACATGCGGCAGTGCAAAATAACAAGTCACAAAGCTCATATTCTCATACCGTATAGGCATATGCACATACAAAATTCGGCAAATGTGCCGAATTCCTACACAGCCTGCCAACGCAGCCGGATACGCCCTGCTCCAGTGTCCAAATGCTTGCAATCCATGCCGATGCCGGCGGCGAAAATCAGCTCCTTGCCGGCGTGTACCACCGGCAAACGGCCGCGCTCCCAGGCCGGGATGTTGAGTTCCTGGAAGTGATATTTGAGGGGGCGGGTCGGCCGGTTATCGGCGCGTTTCAGACGTTCGCCGCCACGGCGGAACTCGATCAAGAGTGGCTGGCTGCGCAGCCAGTCCGCATCAACGCCGGTAGGCAGCGCGTTGACAGTATCGAGGCCGGACCACGTGTTAGCAGCATCGCCGCCAGTCGGCAGCGCGTTGGCGGTATCGACGCCGGCCGACAAACGGTTACCGGTATCGATGCTGGACGGCGCCGAAACGATGGCATCGACTGCAGCGGTCGAAGCGGCGGTGTTGTCTGCGCCCTCGACCGCTTCCACCACATCGAAATGCAACACGCCGCCATACGCGGGAAACGCCATCTGCGCCTCGCCATTCCAACGGAACGGCGTGCCGGGGGTCTGGTCGAACTGGTCTTCGCGCGTGCCTTCGAGGTCGGCCAGCTTGGGCGTCAGGTGCAGGCGGTCGCGGTAGCGGCGCACGTGGCAGTCGGGATGGGTGACCAGCACTTGGGCGTCGTCGCGCGCTTCGAGCAGCTGGGTCACGGTTTCCGCCAGCCAGGCTGCGCTCGGCATGCGCAGGCCACGGGTACCGAACCAGTGGCGCAGCAGGTTGTGGATGCGGTCCAGGCTGAGCAGGCGCAACTGGCGCATGTCGAGGCAGTCGCCATCGAGACACAGGGCCAGGTCTTGCTGCGCCAGTTCGGTGAGCAGGCGCTGGGCGGACTGGGCGTGCGATGCGCTGCGCGCCAGGCGCTCCTGGAAGCCGGAGAAGGCATCGGCCAGGGCCGGCATGATGGTGCGGCGCAGCGCATTGCGGGCGAAGCGCGGGTCGTCGTTCGATTCGTCGTAAATATGGGTGATGCCGTGCGCGGTCACGTACTGGTCGAGCTGCTTGCGCGATGCGGTGAGCAGCGGCCGCGCCATCACCAGCTGGTCGTTGGCCAGCAGGCTGGCGGCAGTATTGGCCGCATCCATACCCGACAGCCCGGCAGGCCCCGAGCCACGCAGCAGTTGCAGCAGCACGGTCTCGGCCTGGTCGTCCTGGTGGTGGGCGGTGAGCAGCAACTCAATGCCGTGCTCGCGGCACAGCGCGCCCAGGGCCGCGTAGCGGGCCTTGCGGGCGGCTTCCTCGGTGCCGGTCTTGTCCTTGCGCTGCAGCTCTACCTGGCGCGCCTGGAACGGCACGCCAAGGGCGGCGCAGGCTTGTTCGCAGTGGGCCAGCCAGGCGTCGGCGTTGGGGCTCAGGCCATGGTGAATGTGGAAGGCGTGCAGTTCCAGGCCGTGTTCGGTGGCGTGGGCGTGGGCCAGGTGCAGCAGGGCCGAGGAGTCGAGGCCACCGCTAAGGGCGATGGCGATTTTTTCGGTGTTGCCGGCTTGTGCGCGGGAGGCGCTGACCGCCTGGGCGAAGATGCTGGCGAGCGTAGGGATTTGCTGCTTCATTGTGTGATTCCAAATGCGAACCGGGGGCGACGCGTTTGCGTGCCCCCGGTTGGGTTCTATGGGTCCCCGCGTGCGCGGCCGTCCGCCGGTGCGGGATGACGGCTCATCGGCCAGCGCGTATGCAGGCGGCCGCATTGCCGCTTGAGAGCCAACACTGATGCTGACGGTCGCGCTGCTGCACGGGCTGACGGCGCATGCGGTCGGTTCTTATTCCTGCGGCGTGGTTTCCTTGAACTTGCCGTAGCCCAGCAGCTTCTGGTGGCGGGCTTCGATCAGGTCCTTGGTTTTCATGCCGTGGAACTGGCGCAGCGAGTCGGCCAGTGCGCGCTTGAGCATGGTGGCCATGGCTTTCGGGTCGCGGTGGGCGCCGCCCAGCGGTTCGTTGATGATTTTATCGATCAGGCCGATGGCTTTCAGGCGGTGCGCGGTCAGGCCCAGCGCTTCGGCGGCGTCAGCCGCGCGCTCGGACGTTTTCCACAGGATCGAGGCGCAACCTTCAGGCGAGATCACCGAGTAGGTCGAGTATTGCAGCATCAGCACCGAGTCGCCCACGGCAATCGCCAGCGCGCCGCCGGAGCCGCCTTCGCCGATGATGGTGGCAATCAGCGGCACTTTGAGTTCCGCCATCACGTACAGGTTGTGGCCGATGGCTTCGGACTGGCCGCGCTCTTCGGCATCGATCCCTGGGAATGCGCCCGGGGTATCGACAAACGTGAAGATCGGGATGCCGAATTTTTCAGCCAGCTTCATCAGGCGCATGGCCTTGCGGTAGCCTTCCGGCTTCGGCATGCCGAAGTTGCGCATGGCGCGCTCTTTCGTGTCGCGGCCCTTCTGGTGGCCGATCACCATGCAAGCCTGGCCGTTGAAGCGGGCCAGACCGCCGACGATGGACTGGTCGTCCGCGTAAGTGCGGTCGCCGTGCAGTTCGTGGAAGTCGGTAAAGATTTCGTTCACATAGTCCATCGTGTATGGACGCTGCGGGTGGCGCGCGATTTGCGCGACCTGCCAGGGCGTGAGCTTGGCGTAGATGTCTTTGGTCAGCTGCTGGCTCTTCTTGGCCAGACGGTCGATCTCCTCCGAGATGTCGACGGCCGAGTCGTCCTGGACGAAGCGCAGCTCTTCGATTTTGCCATCGAGCTCGGCAATCGGTTGCTCAAAATTGAGGAAAGTCGTTTTGGTCATTGTACCTCCGGGATTATTCTTGGCTGCGCCCATCGGTGATCGATGAGCCTGCTTCAGGCGGGCAAGGACCGGACTCAACCCAGGCCTCACGCAGCAATTAGAGTGGTTATTCTACAGTAACCGGGTCCAGACTACGCCATAAGTACCACGTTGCCACGGTGCGCCAGGGTTCCCAGTTGGCCGAGACTTCACGCGCATCGCTGCGCGAAACAGGTTCACCTGAGAAATAGTTCTGGCTGATGCCCTGGATCAAACCCGGGTCATCGAGCGGCAAAACATTGGGACGTAGCAAATTAAATATCAAAAACATCTCCGCTGTCCAGCGCCCGATACCACGAATTTGCACCAGCTCGGCAATTACGGCTTCGTCTTCCATCTGGCCCCACAGGGCGCTGTGGACGCGTTTGTTCTTGAAGTGGTCGGCCAGGTCGAGGATGTACTCGGTCTTGCGCTTGGACAAGCCGCAGGCGGACAGCTGCTCGGCGCCGGCCTTGATTACTTGCGCGGGCGTGCACTTGGGACACGCGAGCAGCAGCTTGCGCCAGGCGGCGTCGGCCACCTTGGGCGTGACCTGCTGGCCCACGATGGAGCGCGCCAGCGTGGTAAACGGGTCGTCGTGCCCCACCAGGTGCAGATCGCCGAACTGCGGGATCAGCTTTTTCATGATGCGATCGCGCTTCATCAGCTCGATCTTGGCCTGTTCCCAGTACGGCGGCACGGCCGATAGCGGACCGGCGGCATCGGGCGCGGAGGCCCCGTTATCCTTGGCGGTGACCATTATGCGCGGCGCCAGTTGGTCGTGCCGTCGGGTTTGTCCTCGAGGATGATGCCGGCGGCCAGCAGGTCGGCGCGGATCTGGTCCGATTCGGCGAAGTTGCGCGCCTTCTTGGCCGCTGCCCGCTGCGCGATTTGCGCGGCAATGGCGGCGTCGCCGGTGGTATCGGTTTCACCGACAGCCGCCTGCAGGAATTGTTGGGCGCTGCGGCCCAGCAAGCCAATCACGTCGGCCAGGCCTTTCAATTGACGCACCAGCGCCGGCGACTTGCTCCGGTTGATCTCGCTGGCGAGGTCGAACAGCACGGCAATCGCCACCGGCGTATTGAAATCGTCGTCCATCGCTTGCGCAAAGCGCACGGCGTGGGCTTCGGTCCAGTCGAGGTCGGCGCCATCGCCGTCCACACCGTCGAGCGCGGTGTACAGGCGCGTCAGGGCCACGCGGGCGTCGTCGAGGTGAGCATCCGAGTAATTGAGCGGGCTGCGGTAGTGGGCGCGCATGATGAAGAAGCGGATCACTTCGGCATCAAATTTTTTCAGCACGTCGCGGATGGTGAAGAAGTTGCCCAGCGATTTGGACATCTTTTCGTTATCGACGCGCACGAAACCGTTGTGCACCCAGTAATTGACCATGGTGCGGCCGAACGCGCCTTCGGACTGGGCGATCTCGTTTTCGTGGTGCGGGAACTGCAAGTCCGCGCCGCCGCCGTGGATGTCGAAATGTTCGCCCAGCAGCGCCGAGCACATGGCCGAGCACTCGATGTGCCAGCCCGGACGCCCCTTGCCCCACTTGGAATCCCATTTCACTTCTTCCGGCTCGGACTCTTTCGACGCTTTCCACAGCACGAAGTCGAGCGGATCGCGCTTGCCGGTGTTGACATCGACGCGCTCGCCGGCGCGCAGGTCGTCGAGCGACTTGCCGGACAGCCGGCCGTAATCAGGGAAGTTGCGCACCGCGTAGTTGACGTCGCCGTCCGTGCCCTGGTAAGCCAGGTCTTTTTGCTCGAGCGTTTCGATTAGCGCCAGCATGTGCGGCACGTATTCGGTGGCGCGCGGCACCAGCGTGGGCGGCAGAATGCCGAGCGCGCCCGTGTCTTCGTCCATGTATTGCGTGAAACGCGTGGTCAGCTGCGAGATGGTTTCGCCGTTTTCCACCGCGCGGCGGATGATTTTGTCGTCGATGTCGGTGATGTTGCGGGCATACGTGACGTCGTAGCCGGTGGCCAGCAGCCAGCGGTACATCACGTCGAACGCCATCATCATGCGCGCGTGGCCGATGTGGCAGTAGTCATAAATGGTCATGCCGCACACATACATGCGGACTTTGCCAGCCTCGATGGGAACGAATGTCTGCTTGTCACGCGCCAGCGTGTTGTAAATCTTTAAATTGCTCATCGGACTCTTGCGTATTATTGTCGTGATGCCACGTGCTTCGACAATACAAAAGCCGGGCGCGGCACCGTAAGGGCGCACCTGGATTCGCTTTGCCTTGGAAGACTGCCGGGCCTCGGTAGTGTTATTGTTTCCACCTGCCAGCAGGTAGAATGGCATGGTTTTGGAGAAGTATAGCATTGATAAAAACCGCATAGTCCACTAAAGGAAGTCCACATGCATCAAACCCAGCCTTCATTGTTCGGCCGCGTCGGCGCCCTGCTCGCCGGCCTGGCCCTGTCCGGCGCTGTCGCCATGACCGCTACCGCTGCAACAGCGGCCCCGGCCGAGCCGGCCGCCCACCCGCAGGTGGAACTCAAGACCACCATGGGCAACATCGTGCTGGAACTGGACCGCGAGAAAGCGCCGAAGTCGGTCGACAACTTCCTCGCCTACGTCAAGTCGGGCTATTACAAGGGCACCATCTTCCACCGCGTGATCGACGGTTTCATGATCCAGGGCGGCGGCTACGATGAAAAACTCAAGAGCAAACCAACGCGCAAGAATGTTCCGAGCGAATCGCCAAACGGCCTGACCAACGATGCCTACACCATCGCCATGGCGCGCATGGACGATCCCAACTCGGCGAACTCGCAGTTTTTCATCAACGTCGCCGATAACCAGGGCCTCAATTTCCCCGGCAGCGACGGCGTCGGCTACACGGTCTTCGGCAAGGTGATCGACGGCCGCGAGACCGTGGACAAGATCAAGGGCGTGCTGGTGGACGACAAGGGCATGTTCCAGAATATCCCGGTCACCCCCATCTTCGTCAAGTCGGCCACCATTTTGAAAACCCCGATCGTGCCCAAAAATGTAGAATAGCGCCCTGCCGCTGCTTCGACACTTATTGATAAATTAATTAAGGAACATCATGACCAAAGTCATCATCACCACCAACAAGGGCAAAATGGTTGCCGAGCTGAACGAACAACTGGCGCCTAAATCGGTGGAAAACTTCCTGGCCTACATGAACGCCGGCCACTACACCAACACCATCTTCCACCGCGTGATCGACGGTTTCATGATCCAGGGCGGCGGTTTCGAGCCAGGCATGAAGCAAAAGCCAGCTGATGCCACCGTGGAAAACGAAGCCAAGAACGGCCTGAAAAACGAGCCATACACGCTGGCCATGGCGCGCACCTCGGCGCCGCACTCGGCATCGGCCCAGTTCTTCATCAACATCAAGAACAACTCGTTCCTCGACTACCCGGGCCAGGACGGCTGGGGCTACGCCGTGTTCGGTAAAGTTGTCGAAGGCACCGAAGTCGTGGACGAAATCCGCAAGGTCAAAACCACCCGCAGCGGCATGTTTGCCGACGTGCCAGCAGAAGACGTGATCATCGAAAGCATCGAACTGGCTGCCTGATTCTTGATGAGCAATACCCTGACCGGCGCGCGCGCGTCCGACGCAAGCGCGCTGTTCATTTCAGACCTGCACTTGCAGGCCGCGCAGCCCGCCATCACGGCAGCGTTCCACGACTTCCTGGAACGCCATGCGCGGCATGCGCCCCAGTTGTACCTGCTCGGCGACCTGTTCGAATACTGGGCCGGTGACGACGACCTCATTGATCCCTTCAACCGCGAAATCATCACCGCGCTGCGCCGCGTCAGCGATGCGGGCACGGCCATCTACTGGATTGCCGGCAACCGTGATTTTCTGGTCGGTGCGGACTTTGCCGCAGCCGCAGGCGTGACCTTGCTGCCGGAAGTGTTCGTAACCGAGATCGGCGGCCAGCGCCTGGTGCTGGTACACGGCGATGCCCAGTGCACGGAAGACATCAAATACATGGAATTTCGCGCCATGGTGCGGCAGCCGGCATGGCAGCAGCAGTTCGTGGCGATGCCGCTGGCGCAGCGCAAAGCGATCATCGCCGGCATGCGCGAAAACAGCCGCAAGGACCAGGGCGCCAAGACCATGGAAATCATGGATGTGACGCCGCAGGCGATTGCCGACCTGTTTGCGCAAACCAATACGAACATCATGATCCACGGCCACACCCACCGCCCTGCCCTGCACCTGGCAGGCGCTACGCGCCGCTACGTGCTGCCGGACTGGGAGCCGGAGGCGACGCCGCCACGCGGTGGCTGGATTGCCATCGATAGTGCCGGCGTGATCACGCGCCACGATGTACGTGGCGCAGTTATTTCCTGAGTTTTAACGCAACGCCGCCATTGCAGCATTGAGCCGCTTGATCAGCGGCTGGTTCAGATCCCGCGTTTGCGGCGTCCAGCGCTCGATGGTGCGGCGCAGTTCCACTTCCAGCGCGCGCGCCTTGTCGGCATCGCCCGCGCCGGCCGCCCAGATCGCATATTCGGCCTGGGTGGTAAAACCGCTATAGCGGCTCAACGCATGTTCGAACTCGGCGCGCGCCTCATCCTGGCGCCCTGCTGCCGCCCAGGCCTGCGCCAGCAACAGCGACACCTGCTCGGCCCGGAAGCCGTCGTTGGCGGCGCGGATGGTTTGCAGGTGTTTTACCGCATCGTCGGCGCGGCCGGCAGCGAACGTGGCGCGCGCGGCGCCAAAGCGGATTTCCAGGTCGCCCGAGAACGGGCCCTGCAGGCACGCTTCATACGTCGTCGCGGCTTCGGCGGCATTGCCGCCTTCGAGCAGCGCGCTGGCCAGGCGCATCTGGTTTTGCGCGGTGGGCGTGTAGTCGTACGCTTCGCGCGCCTCGCGCAGTTCGCGGCCCGGGTCCAGGGTCTTGACGGCCACGTTGGCGACCTTGCGCGCGCCCTGGTTGATGTGCGAGCTGGGCAGGTAGATGGCGATGAAGTACACCACGCTGCCGATCAGCGGAAACATGAACAGGATCAGCAGCCAGTAAATCGGCTGGCCGTTGCGCACCGCGTGCACGGCAAAGAAGATTGCCACCAGGATGTGGATGCCGATGCCAAAAATTTCCATTTGCTGCCTCTACAGTATCGTCAAGGGAGCGATTGTAGAAGCTTCGCCGCGCCATCACAACCCTGGTTAATTAAGAGCGAGGCCGCGCATGGTGAAACTGAAGGTTGTGGCAGCGTCATCGGACACCACGGCGATCTCGCCGCCATGCGACTTGGCAATCTCGGCGACAATGAACAAACCGCGGCCCAGGCCCTTTTCGCGGCGTTCGACAGCGCGTGTTCCGCCTCGGCCAGCTTGCGGTTGTTTTCCAGCTGCACCGAGATCAGCTGGGCGAACAGCTTGAGGGTACTGGTCACCTTGTGCGTGGATAACTCGTTGGGTACCGGGTCGAGCCCGCACAGGGTGCCGAAACAGGCGCCGTCGGGGCGGAACAGCGGTATCGAAAAATAACCCTGGAAGCCGTAGATGCGCGGCGTGTGATGGTCGCGGCAGCGGCCGTCGTCGGCCACGCTGTCGAGCACCGCGCGGGTGGTCCACGAATCGGCCGTCACCCGCGCCACGCAGACGAAGCGCAGCCCGGTCAGCGCCGCCACCGTTTCGAAAATGGTGGGGAAGGCTCGATCGACTGGATCTGCGCAATGTCGGCGGCGATGTCGTGCTGCAGCGGCAAGCCGGGCATGTTAGCGGCCACCGGTTGCCGATTCCGCCGGCCGCAGCCGCGCCACCAGCGCGCCGGGACGGGTATCGATGGCGGTCAGTTCGAACTGCACGCCGGCATAGCGCAAGTCTTCCGGCTTGAAGGTGTGCACGGCCACGTTTTTTACCAGGGTGTCGCTGAGCAGGTTGGCCACGCTGGCCAATTGGGTTTGCTTGCCGGCGTCCATGTTATCGAGCGCGAACCGGTCCACGTGGGTGTCGGCGATGTACACGGTATTGCGCACAGGATCGACGTTAAGACGGCCTGACACCGCCATCGATACGCGCCACGACTGCCGCGCCAGCAGCGGCGTGACGTTCAGATCGAACGTCAGCGCCACCCGGTTGTTCTCGGCCAGGATGGCCAGTTGCGGACGACTGAGCTCGACGTCGAAAATGCCCAGCACGCGATGGTGCATGGGAAACTTCCGGTCCAGGTTCTGTTGCAGCTTTTCCTGTCTGACTTCGACGTCGCGCGGGCCAATCAAGGCGGCGCAGGCCGACAGCAGGCCGGCCAGTACCAGCAACGACAGGGACGGCGAAAAATAGCGTTTCAGCTTGGTCATGGTGGTTCCATCGATGAGATAGCGCCATTATGACCCACCTGCCGCGCGGTGTCGCGGGAACTAGGCCGCGATGTGAAGCGGACGCTGCGGATCGAAGGTATCGGGCGCCACCAGCTCGCCGAACGCCACGTTGCGCGAGGCAATGTCGTGGAAGGCGCCCACCAGGCCGATCTCGCCGCGCCGGATGGCGGACCGTAGGAACTCGCTGCCGTCGATAATTTCTGCCAAGGAATTTTCGACGTTGTGGCGCGCCACGCGGTCGCGCAGTTCCTTGTCGCCCAGGTGGCTGTGTTCGCCGCATTGGTGGATCGCCCACTGGATCTTTCCGGTGATGGCGCCGATGCTGTGCGAACCTTCCTGCTGCATGGCCAGGCCAATTGCGCCGCACGACGAGTGGCCTTTCACCACGATCAGCTTGGCGCCAAGCTTGGCGGCGATTTCCAGGCTGCCGATGATTTCGCGGCTGATCACGTTGCCGGCGATGCGGATAGTGAGCAGGTCACCGAGGCCGGCATCGAAAATGATTTCCGGCGACGTGCGCGAGTCGATGCAGTTGACCACCACCGCCATCGGGTGTTGGCCGCCAGCCGTGGCGCTGGCCTGGTGCACATAATCATTCTCGAAGCGCCGTCCTTCGCGGAAGCGCTGGTTGCCCTCCTTGAGCACTTGTAGCACGGCTTCGGGCGCCAGCTTTTTCTGGGTGGCGTGGTCGAGCACCGGTACGAACTGGTCGGGCGCATCCTGGCGATACACCTCGCGCAGGCCCACCACGCTCAGCTGCACGTCGCGCTCGGCCGCCACAGTGCGGTAGTCTTCGATCACTTCCATCGCGTCGTGGTCGATATAGTCGGTGCCGGACGCGTTGATCACCACCTGCGAACCGGCAGGGATGTTCCACAGCGCTTCCTTGATGGTGGCCTTGTTCAGGAACGATACCTGGTTCGGCAATTCCATCTTGATCACGTCGCCGATATGCAGCTTGTACTGCTGCAGCGAGTACGGGTTGCGGAAGTTGCTGCGCAGCAGATAGAACAGGCCGGCAACCAGGCCGATCACCACGCCGGTCAGGAGATCGGTCGCGACAATCGCCACCACGGTGATCACGAACGGCATGAACTGCGTGCCGCCCTTGCCGTACATCTCGCGGAACACGGCCACGTTGGCCAGCTTGTAGCCGGTGGTGATCAGGATCGCGGCCAGGGCCGCCAACGGAATCATGTTCAGCACGGGACTGAGCAACAGTACGCCGCCTAGCAGGAACACGCCGTGCAGCACGGCCGAGGCCTTGGTCCGGTTGCCCGACTGGACATTGACGGTGCTGCGCACGATGACGGACGTCACCGGCAAACCGCCGAGCAGGCCGGCCAGCATATTGCCCACGCCCTGGGCCAGCAATTCGCGGTTGGCCGGCGTTTCTCGTTTCAGCGGATCGACCTTGTCCACGGCTTCCACGTTGAGCAGGGTTTCCAGCGACGCCACGATGGCAATCGTGATGCCCACCAGCCAGACGTCGAGGTTGGCCAGGTGGCGCAGGTCGGGCAGCAGCAGCAAGGCGCCGGGGTTGCTGGCGTCAAGCGGCGGCAAATCGACCAGGTGGGTCGCGGAAATCGCCAGCGACGGCACATAGGCAGCGAAAAAGGCGTTCAGTCCGATGGCAAACGCCACCACGAACAGCGGCGCCGGCAGCATCTTGAATCGTCCGAGCGGCGTTTTGCCCCAGTACACCAGCATGAGGATCGACAGCGCCGAAATGAGCAGCGCGCCCGGCGTGATGAACTCGACCGCCCGGCCCAGCATCGAGAACAGGTTCTCGCCATTGCCCTGGAAGAAGGAGAAATTGTCGGCGTTCTTCGGATCGTAACCGAACGCATGCGGAATCTGGGTCAGGATCAGCAAGATGCCGATCGCCGCCAGCAGCCCCTTGATCACGCTCGACGGCACGTAATTGGCGATAAAGCCGGCGCGGCACAAGCCCATCACCACTTGCAGCGCGCCGGCGATCAGGATCGCCACCAGCAGGATCTCGAAGCCGCCGAGCTTGGTCACCGACGCCAGCACCACTGCCGCCAGTCCGGCCGCCGGGCCGCTGACACTGGTTTGCGAGCCGCTGAGCGCGCCCACCACGATGCCGCCGATAATGCCGGAAATAATCCCCGACATCAGCGGCGCGCCGGAAGCGAGCGCAATGCCCAGGCAGAGCGGCAAGGCCACGAGAAAGACCACGAGGGCGGCCGGAATATCATATTTAAGATTCTTCATGATGGGCGTCCATATTAAAAATGTGAGTGGCGGCCGGCGCAATAAATCGACGCGCAGGACGTCCTCCCGGGTGAGATGGGATAAAACAGAAACAAGGATGAATACAAAGTTTTTATATTGCGCTGTGGTTATTCCGCGCGCAATGTCCTGCTCTGTCATGCCGAAGGATCACCTGGCATTGATGGAGGACTTGTCTGGCGTTGAGCTTGAAAAGAAATATAGCATGGACTTTTGCAGTGCACAAAAGTTTTTCACCTGAATTTGCATTAATATTTTATTGCCAGCACTTAAAATTTTTCATTCAGATATTCAAATTATCCATTGGAAATTAAGCGAGTTTTTATTTCCGGCAATGTGAATAATCTTTATGCAAATTCAAATAAAACCATGCTCAGTAATATTACGTAGTTGATTATACGTAGTGAATCGTGGCGTGGCATGGCGTCATAAACAGAGTCGGGCGACGCGTTTGCGCGCAGCGCCCTACAATGCACGATGAACAACATTATCCGCATCGGCTGCGCCGGCTGGAATATCGGCCGTGAAGTGGCCCCCTCCTTTCCCGGCGCCGGCAGCCATCTCGAACGCTATGCGCGCGTGCTGAACGCGGTGGAAATCAATTCGTCTTTCTACAAGCCGCACCAGGCCTCCACCTACGCGCGCTGGGCCGCCAGCGTGCCCGACGCTTTTCGCTTTGCCGTGAAGCTGCCGCGCAGTATCAGCCATGACCAGCGGCTGGTCGGTATCGAGGCGCTGCTGGCCGCGTTTGCCGGGCAAGCCAAATCGCTCGGCGACAAGCTTGGCTGCATCCTGGTGCAACTGCCGCCCAGCCTGCGGTTCGATACCAGCGTGGCCGACGCCTTCTTCGCCCACCTGCGCCAGCACTTTGCCTGTACCCTCGCCTGCGAAGCGCGCCACGGCAGCTGGTTCGGCGACGACGCCACGGCGTTGCTGCGCGCCCATGACGTTACCCGCGTAATCGCCGATCCGCCGGCAGGCGCACCGGCTCCGTTCGCGCTCACCTCCGACATCGTGTACGCACGCCTGCACGGCAGTCCGCGCATGTATTACTCGTCCTACTCCGACGAATACCTGGACCAGGTGGCAGCCTGGATCAGCGGACGCGATGCCTGGTGCATCTTCGACAATACGGCCTCGGGCGCAGCGCTACCGAACGCGTTGGACCTGCAACGCCGCAGTGTGGAAGTTCACCGTTAAGATTTCACGGTTAACTTTGCCTGGCTGCCGGTGACGGCGATATGGGTGAGCGCGGCGGTGGGCGCAGCCCCATGCCAGTGCCTGACGCCCGGCGGGCACCAGACCACCGCCAGCGGCAGAATACGCCAGAGTCGTATCACCATGCGTGAGTTCCTTGATCGAATAGAGTCAACCTGCAGAAAACCCAATGTAGCTGCTGCGCTATCGAGCGCATCGAGGCAAAAAGTGCATGCGCTTATTAGCCAGGCTCATCAATCAGACTGTTCAGGGCGATGGACATTGCCCAAAGCCGATTAGCCTTACGGCATGCAAGGAGTTGCTGGTATCCTTGCAGATCACGAAATCCCCCACTTTCCACTGTGATATTGCTCGATCCTACGACCATCGTTCTGACGTCGACCCTGATGGCGGCGGCGATGACCATCGTGTTGTTTTCCGCCTACCGCAGCTTCCCTGCCGACGTGCGAGGGTTGGGCCATCAGTCGCTGGGCATGTTATCGCTGACGGCGAGCGGCTTGTTATTCTGCGCAGGGCCACTGATGCCGGAAGCGGTGTTACTGTTCGTGGCCAATAGCACCATGCTGGCCGCCGCCGGGCTGATGCTGATCGGCACCCAGATCTTCTACGGTCGCAAGCCAAGCTGGTGGTGGCTGGCGCTGGCGTGGGTGGCCGGCATGGCCTGTCTGATCGGCTGGTATGTCATCACCCAGGACTACGCGTTGCGGGTGGCGGTGTTTTCATCGTTGACGCTGTCGTTCTACGTGGCGCAACTGGTGCTGCTGGTGCGCCATGGCGAACGCCACTTCTCCAGCTGGTTTTTCGGCGCGCTGTTGCTGGTGCAGTCGCTGGTGCTGCTGGTGCGGTTGCTGGCGGCGCTTAGCGGCGCGGTCGGCACCAGCAACGCCAGCAACGGCGCGGTACAGGGCATTTTCCTGTTGACCGCCAACTTCATGACGCTGATGATGGCGGTCGGCTTCATGACCATCGCCACGCGGCGTCTGCAGGTTGTGATGGAGCATCGCTCCAACTCGGACCCGCTGACCGGGGTGCTGAACCGGCGCGGTTTCGCCGACGCCTACCGCCGCGAGGTAGCGCTGATGAAACGCCATGGCCAGCCGATCACCCTGCTCAGCATCGACCTCGACTACTTCAAGGCCATCAACGACCAGCATGGCCACGCAGTCGGCGACCAGGTGCTGGTGCATGCGGCACGCACCACCGTCTCCGCCCTGCGCGAGATCGACCACGTGGCGCGCTTCGGCGGCGAGGAATTCATCGTGCTGCTATCGGGCACCACGGCCGAGCAGGCGAAAGCGATGGCGCAACGCATCCATGGCTTGCTGTTTGCAGCGCGCGGCGGCAACGTGCCGGACTACACGGTCAGCATCGGCATCGCCAGCCAGCAGTCGCCAAACGAGAGCCTGGAAGCGCTGATGGCGCGCGCTGACGCCGCCCTCTACCGCGCCAAGGCCGCCGGCCGCGACCGCAGCGAGACGGTGTGAGCGCGCCGGCCCGGCGCCATCCGGCCAAGACCATCCATCCTCTGCAAAATTATTGCCTTTTTGATTTTTAGTGTTATAGTTCACTACAACACCACATCAAGAGGACTCCATGTATGTCAGCGACAGACTGGAATGACAACGCGCCGATTTATCGGCAGTTGAAGGACAAGGTGGTCGGCATGTTGCTCGACGGCTTGCTCAAGGCGGGCGATGCCCTGCCGTCGGTGCGCCAGGTGGCGGCCGATTATCAACTCAACCCAATCACGGTGTCGCGGGCCTACCAGGAACTGGTGGACGAGGCGCTGGTGGAAAAACGCAGGGGGCTAGGCATGTATGTAACCGAAGGCGCACACGACAAACTGCTGGCGAGTGAACGCGAGCGCTTCATGCGCGAAGAATGGCCGGCCATGCTCGAACGCATCCGCCGCCTCGGCCTCGACACTGCCGCCCTGCTGGGCGCTGCCGCACCGGCACCGTCGGGAGCAAAGCCATGAACGCCGAACTGAATCCGGATGCCGTGATCACCGCCACCGGCATCACCAAGCGCTACGGCAAACACACCGCACTCGACAACGTCAGCTTTACCATCGGCGCCGGCCGCATCGTCGGCCTGGTCGGACCGAATGGCTCGGGCAAGACCACCACGCTCAAGGCCATCCTGGGGCTGACACCGTTCGAGGGCGGCTTGTCGGTGCTGGGCCGCGACCCACGCACCGAGCGCGAACTGCTGATGAACGACGTGTGCTTCATTGCCGACGTCGCCATCCTGCCCAAGTGGCTGAAAGTCAAAGACGCGATCGACTTCGTGGCCGGCGTGCACCCGCGCTTCGACCGCGCCCGCGCCGAACAATACATCGCCACCACCAAGCTGACGCCGAACATGAAGGTGGCCGCCATGTCCAAGGGCATGGTGGTGCAGCTACACCTGGCGCTGGTGATGGCGATCGACGCCAAATTGCTGGTGCTCGACGAACCCACGCTGGGCCTGGACATCCTGTATCGAAAACAGTTCTACCAGAACCTGCTGGAAGATTATTTCGACGAACAGAAGACCATCGTCATCACCACCCACCAGATCGAGGAAGTCGAGCACATCCTGTCGGACCTGATGTTCATCGAGAACGGCCGCATCGTGCTGGCCGCCAGCATGGATGAAGTGGGCGAACGCTATGCCGAGGTGATGGTCGAGCCGCAATTCGTGGCCGTCGCCAGCGCGCTGGGTCCGATCTCGCAGCGCACCGTGTTCGGCAAATCGGTGATGCTGTTCGACCGCGCCGACCGTACCCAACTGGCCACCTTCGGCGAAGTGCGCACGCCCAGCGTGGCCGACCTGTTTGTCGCCACCATGAAAGGACAACCACAATGAAGACCATGAAATGGCTGATCAAGCGCGAATTGTGGGAGCACAAGGGCATGCTGGTGTGGACGCCGCTGGTGATCGCCGGCTTGATTGCTGCGCTGGCGCTGCTGGCGGTATTCATCGGCAAGGACATCCAGTTGTCCGGCGACGCCATCACCGCGCAGAGCTTCACGGTCAGCATCCAGGGCCAGGCGCGCGCTACCCTGGTGAGCACGCTGGCCCAAGGCTATATCGTTTCTGCCGTGCCGGTGTACCTGGTGCTCGGCTTCCTGGTGTTCTTCTATTGCCTCGGTGCGCTCAACGACGAGCGCCGCGACCGCAGCATCCTGTTCTGGAAATCGTTGCCGGTATCGGACCAGACCACGGTGCTGTCCAAGGTTGTCACGGCGCTGGTGGTCGCGCCGCTGATCGTGATCGGTATCGCCGTTGCGCTGTCGCTGGTGTTGCTGCTGGCGGTGGCCGCCAAGCTGTCACTGCACGGCACGGTGCTGTTCGGCGACCTGCTGGCCACGCCCGAGCTGTACCTGGCGCCGCTGCGCGTGCTCGGCCTGCTGCCCGTCTACATGCTGTGGGCGCTGCCCACCGTGGGCTGGCTCCTGATGATCTCGAGCATGGTGCGCTCGAAAGTGTTCGTGTGGGCCGTGGGCCTGCCGGTAGGCGCTGGGCTGCTGTTGGTGTGGATGCAGAAAGTGCTGGGCTTCGATCTCAGCGTCGGCTGGTTCATCAGCAACGTCACCAACCGCCTGTTGCTGGGCGTGGTGCCGGGATCGTGGATGTGGTTCGACCGCAGCCGGCTGGCGCTGTCGGAAGAACACGGCCTGCCCACGCCGACCGACGCCTTCCTGTATTCATGGTCCACGCTGGCTAACGTGGGGCTGTGGGTGGGCGTGGTAGCAGGTGTGGCGATGATTGCGGTGGCGATCCGCATGCGCCGCCGCCGCGAGGAAGGTTAAGCGCCTGATCCAGCCTCCAGCGCGGCGTTGCAACTCCTCGCCGTACGCTCGTACTGTCTTCGTCGCTGCGCCCTGCTCCGAAGCCTGGATCAGGCGCTTGCAGCGTTTCTGATTATTCAAACTGCTGGCGGAAGGCGGCGAACTGCGCCGTCAAGTCATCGACCTGGCGGCGCAGCTGCTGCACTTCCTGCTCAAGCGCGCCGATTTTTGTCCCCTGCCCCGCACCGCCGACCGAGCCGCCCAGGCTGGCGGCGGTTTCCTCGCGTGCCAGCGCTTCTTCGCCGGCCAGCAGGTGGCCGTAGCGCGGCTCCTTGGTGCCGGGCGCCAGCGGCAGTTTCGACACTAGCGGCGGATATTTGTCGATCAAAAATTGCAGCGCATGTTCCACCTCGGCCACCGACTTGAAGTCGTGCAGGCGACCGCTGCGGGTGCGGATTTCTCCGGCCGTTTGCAGGCCGCGCAGCATCAGCATGGTCAGCACGGCCAGCTTGTCCTGCTCCAGCGTGAACTTGATGCGCAGGCGGTGCTCGTACTTGGTCACGCGTGCACCGGCCTGGGTGATGCCGTTGACGTACTTGGCCTGCATCAGCCGCTGCAACACCTCGGCCACCGTGTCTTCCGAAATCGACATCACCGGGTCGCGGCTCGACAATTGATTGCAACCATTGACCAGCGCGTTCAGTGACAGCGGATAGTTATCGGGCGTGAGCGCTTCCTTCTCGGCCAGCACGGCCAGCACGCGCAGCTCGAACGGGTCCAGTATCTCGAGGCCTTCGGGCGTTGTTTCCATGTGCAGCGTTCCTTCTTCTGGTTATTCGCGTTATTCGACGAGCTTGTTCAATTGATCGGAATTTAATTTATCACATTCAGGCACGCCCTGGCACTCGAGGCCGGCTGCGCGCATGGTGGCGACCAGGCGCTCGATGCGCGCCTCCTGCTTGACGGCGTTTTCGATCAGGCCGCGCAGCGCTTTCGACAGCGGATCGTCGCCGTTTGGCGTGACGCCGTAGGCCGAGAACGGGCTGGAAGCGAGGGGAGTGGCGGCAGCGCCGAGTAAATCCTTCTGGACGACATGGGCCGGATTGCCGACGGCAGTGGCGCCCGCAGGCACCGGTTTCAGGAGTACCGCGTTCGAGCCCACCTTGGCATAGTCGCCGACGGTAAAACCGCCAAGCACCTGGGCGCCGGCGCCGATGATCACGCCGCGCCCCAAAGTGGGATGTCGCTTGGCGCCCGCGTGCAGCGACGTGCCGCCAAGGGTGACGCCCTGGTAGATGGTGCAGTCGTCGCCGATCTCGGCAGTCTCGCCGATCACCACGCCAAAGCCGTGGTCGATGAATACGCGGCGCCCGATCGTGGCGCCGGGATGGATTTCGATGCCGGTGACGATGCGCGCACCATACGAGATGAAGCGCCCCAGCCACTTGGCGCCGTGCCACCAGCACCACGACGCCCAGCGGTGCATGACGATCGCCTGCAATCCGGGATAACAGGTGAGCACTTCCCAGGCATTGCGGGCAGCGGGGTCGCGTTCGATGATGCTGTTGATGTCTTGGCGCAGATGGTGGAACATGGGTGTTCGAGTGACAACGGAAACGCGTATCTTAGCGTAAGTTGGCTTAGCTCGTAGGGAACTGCCGGAGGGACTTGCAAGGACCTCCCGGCAGGAGGCCCCAGGGTGCTGCTGGAACTTAAGCTTCCTTGGCGATGCGCTGGCGGCGCGCCTCGTACAGGCACACGCCCGACGCCACCGACACGTTCAGGCTCTCGACCGAGCCGAACATTGGAATGCTCACCAGCACGTCGCAGGTTTCGCGCGTCAGGCGGCGCATGCCCTCGCCTTCCGACCCCATGACCAGCGCAGTCGGGCCGGTGAAATCGGCTTCGTACAGGCCCTTCTCGCCGTCATCGGACGTGCCGATCAGCCAGATGTCGCGCTCTTTCAGCTCGCGCAGCGTGCGCGCCAGATTGGTCACCGTGATGTATGGCACGGTCTCGGCGGCGCCGCTGGCCACCTTGGCGGCAGTGGCATTCAGGCCCACGGCGCGGTCTTTCGGTACGATCACCGCGTGCGCGCCCACACCGTCGGCCACCCGCAGGCAGGCGCCGAGGTTGTGCGGATCGGTAATGCCGTCGAGGACCAGCAGCAGCGGCGGACCATCGATGGCGTCGAGCAGTTCATCGAGGTTGCGCGCCAGCGCCAGCTGCGACGCAAAGGCGATCACGCCCTGGTGGCGGCGAGTGCCGACGATCTTGTCGAGGCGGGCCGAATCGACCGGCATGATGCGCACGCCGGCAGCCTTGGCGTTGGCCACCAGGTCTTTCATGCGGCGGTCGTCGCGCGTGGCGTCGATGAAAATCTCTTCCACCGACGACGCCTCGTGACGCAAGCGCGAGGTCACCGCGTGGAACCCAAAAATCATTTTGTTCTTCATTTACTTATCGCTTCTTCTTACTTTTTGCGGCAGGTTTTGCTGCCTGGGGTGCTGCCGGGGCAGACGCCGCGGCATTGTTCTTGCTGCGGCCGCCACGGGAACGGGACTTGGGCTTGTTACCGCCGTTGTTATCCGCTGCCGTGGCTTTCACCTCGTGGCGCTGCGACGTGGTCGGGCCCGGCTTGATGTTGGTCTTGTTGCGATCCTTGCCGCCGTTGCCGCTGCCTTCCGGCTTCGGTGGCGGTGCATCGGGACCGGACAGGCGCAGGTCGATCTTGCGCATTTCCAGGTCCACGCGCACCACTTGCACGGTCACGCGGTCGGTCAGCTGGAAGCGCTTGCCGGTGCGTTCGCCCTTGAGTTCGTGGCGGGCGTCGTCGTACTGGAAGTAGTCGGAGCCGAGGTCGGTGACGTGGACCATGCCTTCGACGAACAGCTGGTCGAGCTGGACAAAGATGCCGAACGTGGCCACGCCGGTGATGATGCCGGTGAATTCCTCGCCCAGCTTGTCCTGCATGAAGTAGCACTTGAGCCAGGCTTCGACATCGCGCGACGCTTCGTCGGCGCGCCGTTCGTTGGCCGAGCAGTGCACGCCCAGCGCGTCCCAGATGGTGAGGTCGGCAGCTTTTTTCTCTTTGCCCTCGGCCTTGTCCTTGGCCTGCTGCTTGCGCGTGGCGTTGGAGACGTTGGTGTTCAATACGCTCGACTCGGGAATCTTCGGCTCGTATTTTTTGCCCACCAGGATCGCCTTGATGGCGCGGTGCGTCAGCAGGTCGGGGTAGCGGCGGATCGGGCTGGTGAAGTGGGCATACGCCTCGTAAGCCAGGCCGAAATGGCCGATATTGTCGGGGCTGTACACGGCTTGCTGCATCGAGCGCAGCAGCATGGTTTGCAGCAGCGACGCGTCCGGGCGCTCCTTGATCTGGCGCATCAGCGACGCGTAGTCGCCGGCGGCCGGCTTGTCGCCGCCTTCCAGGGTCAGGTTCACCTGCTTGAGGAACGTGCGCACCTGCTTGAGCTTTTCAGCGGTGGGGCTGGCGTGGATGCGGTACGTGCCCGGGTGCTTGTTGCGAATCAGTAGGTCAGCCGCGCAGACGTTGGCGGTCAACATGCATTCCTCGATCAGGCGGTGCGCATCGTTGCGGGTGCGCGGAATGATCTTTTCGATCTTGCCGGTCGATGGATTGCTGACGATATAGGTTTCGGTGGTTTCGAAGTCGATCGCGCCGCGTTCGCTGCGCGCCTTCAGCAAGGCCTGGAACACGTCGTACAGGTTGTCCAGGTGCGGCACCAGGCCCGGGCGGCGCTTGGCTGCCGGTCCCTGCTTGTCGCCGAGGATGTCGGCTACTTCGGTATAGGTCAGGCGCGCGGCCGAGTGGATTACGGCCGGGTAGAACTGGTACGCCTTGATCTCGCCCTTGGCGGTGATCACGGCGTCGCAGACCAGCGTGAGGCGATCGACGGCCGGGTTCAGCGAGCACAGGCCGTTCGACAGTTTTTCCGGCAGCATCGGGATCACGCGGCGCGGGAAGTACACCGACGTGCTGCGCTCCAGTGCGTCGGTATCGAGCGCATCGTTCGGCTTGACGTAGTGGCTCACGTCGGCAATCGCGACGATCAGGCGATAGCCGTTGGCGCGGCCGATCTTGACCGGTTCGCAATAGACCGCATCGTCGAAGTCGCGCGCGTCTTCGCCGTCGATGGTGACCAGCGGCACGTCGCGCAGATCGACGCGCTCGCCCAGGTCGGCTTCGCGCACGTGGTCGGGCAGCTTGTTGGCCTGCTTGAGCGCGGCTGGCGAAAACACGTGCGGCACGTTGAACTTGCGCACGGCGATTTCGATCTCCATGCCCGGGTCGTCGAGCGAGCCGAGGATTTCAACGATCTTGCCCACCGGCTGCTTGAAGCGCATCGGTTGCTCGGTCAGCTCCACGCTGACGACCTGCCCGGCCTTGGCCTTACCGACCGAACCCTCGACCAGGACGTCCTGGCCGATGCGCTGGTCTTCGGGCGCCACCACCCAGGTACCGTTTTCATTGAGCAGGCGGCCGATGATGTGGGTGTTGGCGCGGCTGACGACTTCGACAATCGTGCCTTCCTTGCGGCCGCGGCGATCGACACCGACCACCTTGGCCATCACGCGGTCGCCATGCAGCACTTTCTGCATTTCTTTCTCTGGCAGGAACAGGTCTTCGCCCGGCTCATCCGGGATCACGAAGCCGAAACCGTCGCGGTGGCTGCTGACCTTGCCGGCGATAAAACCGGTGTCTTCAGCGAGGGTGAAATTGCCGGCGTCATCGACGACGATCTGGCCGTCGCGCTGCATGGCGTTCAGGCGGCGCGACAGCACGGCCTGGGCGTCGGTCGCTACGTCGAGCGACTTCGCTACCGCGAGCAGGTCAAGCGACCGTTGGGCGCTGCGGAAGATGCCGAGAATTTCCTCACGGCTTGGAATGGTGTGTGTAATTTGGCTCAAAAGTTATTTCTATGGTGTTGTTATTGACAGTATTGGGTAAATCCGGCCTGGCAAAAATCGTCGGGGATACTGATATTGTGCATATATATGCCAGACGACAGCCGTAGTGTACTTGGAAACGCGGCGATAGCCTAATTCGTACGCACTCTGGGCAATTTTTCAAACATTTTCTGAAAATGACGTTTGACATCGCGCAAGATTGCTCTATAATCTTGGTCTCTTGCAGCGACAACGTTGAAAAACGAAAGCAAAGCAGGAATGCTAGACCGGGTTGATGTGCAGTATGGAACGCAAGTTCATCTGGTACGAAACCTACCCTTTTTAGCATATGCAGCATCAGTGCCCACGTGGCGGAATTGGTAGACGCGCATGGTTCAGGTCCATGTGCCGCAAGGTGTGGGGGTTCGAGTCCCTCCGTGGGCACCACAGAATTCCGCAAAGAAGCCGCAGACTTTCATGAAGTCTGCGGCTTTTTTCATTGCGCCAGCTCGTTGAGCGCCCAGGCCACTTCGCTGGCGACTTCGGGATCTGCATCGCCGGCATGCTGGCGCAACATGGCAATCGCTGCCGGCGCCTGCAGGTCACCTAATGCATGCGCTACCCTGGCGCGCACCAGCGGCGCATCGTCGCCCAGCATGGCGATCATGACCGCAAGCCAGCGGGTTTCACCCATGTCGCCCAGTGCACCGGCCGCATCGGCGTCAGCCAGCAATGCCGCGACGGCCGGCGCGGTTTCCGGAAACCGCATTTCACCCAGTCCCCATAACGCCAGCTGTCTCACCACCGGCCGCGAATCGCGCAAGGCCAGCAGCAAGGCCGGAATGGCGGCGCGCTGGCGGAACGAATGACCGCCGCGCGCATGGCCACGGCCAACTGGCGGAAATTCGGATTGTCGAGCGCAGCGAGCAGCGCGATGGTGTCATGATGCCCGCCGCCGGCAGCAAGGCGTCGGGCCACAGCACCTGCTCGCCGCGCCATTGCAGATTGCCAATCAGGCCGACCAGCGCCAGCGTGGCCAGCGCCCCACCCTACCACTGGCGGGCACTGACGCGGCCGCGCGGACGGCGCGCCTCGAGCAGCGCCGCGATGCGCGCTACCAGCATGGCGCCACGGCTGGCGATGCGGTTGGCTACCGTGCCGCCAGTGCCGCCGACAACCTGGCGCGATACCGTCAGCAAGGTATGCGCGTAATGCGACGGCCTGACGCCGGCCGCCAGCACCGCATCGTCGGCGGCGCATTCGGTATCATGTTCAAGCATGCGCCGCAGCGGATACATCAGCGGGTGCCACCAGTACAGGGCAAACAGCACGCGTGCGAGCAGCAGCATCGGCCAGTCGTAGGCGCGGATATGGGCCAGTTCGTGGGCCAGCACGGCGTCGGGATCGGCACTGTCCACGCTGCAATGATCAAGCACGATGACAGGGGTGCGCCAACCCCAGCTGTACGGGGATACTGCCATATCGTCGACCAGCAGGCACCTGGCGCCGCAGGCCCAACTCGGTACGCAGCCGCGCCAGCGCATCGACCCACGGCTATGCGACCAGCGCACGCGCCTGCGCCGCTGCCCGGTAAAGGCGCCACACGCCTGCCGCCAGCCGCAGCAGGTGCCACGCCACACCGAACACGTAAGCTGCCAGCAGCCAGCGCCCCCACTGCGCGCCGCGCGCAGGCAGCGACACGACATGGTCGAGATCAGGCACCACAGCGGTGGTGACGATGGCAGGAATCTCGAGTGGCGGTTGCACCGGGGCCGATACTGCCAGCGACATGTCGAACCGGAACGCCGGCGCCGCCGACGGCAGCGCCAGCCAAGCCAACGGCATCAGCAGCAACGCCACCACGCCGCAGCGGGCAGCGAACACGCGGCGCGCCGCCGAAGCACCGCTCAGCAGGCGCAGCACCAGCAACAACAACACGACCGTCACACATTGCTTGAGCAGCAGTTGGGCGAGGTCAGTGCCCGCCATCAGCGCCCTTTCTTGCGCGCCTTGGCGATCATCGCCTCGAGGTCATCGAGTTCCTTGCTGCTCATTTTGCCGGACATGCCGAGCAAGGCGGTCGCAGCGCTGGCAGTGGAATTGTTGAAAAACGTGCCCACCAGCTTTTTCAGCGCGGACTCGCGCACCTGCGCCTGCGGCGCCACCGCGCTGTAAAGGTAGCGCTGACCATCGGCGCGATGCTGGAGCACGCCTTTCGCCTCGAGCCGCACCAGCATCGCGCGTACGGCCGAGTTGCTCAGGTCCGATCCCAGTTGCTGCTGGATCTGCGCGGCGGCCGCCTCGCCCAGCCGGTACACACATTCGGCCACTTCGCGCTCGCGCGGCGCCAGGTCCTCCAGGCCGCGCGCCTCCGCTGCGGTGCTGTCGATCGATACGTTGGATGGCTTTTTCATGGCTGTTTCAGGGTTGGAGTTGCTTGTGAGAGCTGCTCGCTGGCCTTGGCCGTGCGCGCCGCGCCTTGAGTGGCCAGCGTGATGACCTGGTCGATGGCAGCGACGACGAGCTCCGGCTCCTGGCGCTGGATGCCATGACCACTATTAGGGGTGAACACGTGGGCGCCACTGGAAAACTGGCTGATGAAGGCAGCGTGGCGTTCACGCTTGAGCTTGACGATGGCGGGTGTCTCCTGGAAGAACTCGGACGCGGGGTCCGCTTTCACCGAGGTGATCAGCACGGCCGGCACATCGGGCAGCGCCGGCATCGGCGGCAAACGACCGGCGTCGAGCAACTTCTGAATGGCCTGCAATTCACCCTGCCACTTGGCGGGAATTGCGCCAGCCAGCAGGCGCCGGTCCTGCTGCGTACGCACCGGATCGATGCGGCCAATGATCGCCTCGAAACCCTCATCGGCCGGATCGACGAACACCATGCCCGCCACCCGCTGCGGATGGTTGGCGGCAAATGCGCGGATCAGGAAACCGCCATACGAATGCCCGACCAGGATCAGGGGACCATCAACCTTGCGCGCGGCCAGTACGGCACCAAGTTCGGCCACGCTCTGCTCCATGGTGAGCGGCTGCGCCCGGACCGGCGACTTGCCGTAGCCAGCAAGCGAATACACCAGCACCTAGCACCTCGCGCACGCAGCGATTCGATATTAGTTTGTAGGCCAAGAAGTAATATTTCTGGCGAATGCTTGACGACTTGCGCAGTGTCCCGTATAGTTCTGGCCTCTGATGCAGAACACGCAGCAGAACAAGCAGTAAAGCAGCAACAGTGCCCACGTGGCGGAATTGGTAGACGCGCATGGTTCAGGTCCATGTGCCGCAAGGTGTGGGGGTTCGAGTCCCTCCGTGGGCACCACAGAATTCCGCGAAAAAGCCGCAGTCCTTTCAAAGGCCTGCGGCTTTTTTCATTGGCTCATGTACTGCGCGTACTTGCCACTGTCTCGCAGCTTTTTCAGGCCGCGATTGAACAGCGCCAGGTAACGCGGATTGGCCGGATTCTTGCGGTTCAGCAGCAGGTGGTAGGCGGTGACGTTATACGGCTGCGGATCCCAGGTCAGCCGGGTCGCCTGCTCCGGCGTCAGGATACGGCGCATGATGCCGAGGCCCACGTACAGATCGGCCGGAAACAGGTCGAAGCGCCCTCCCAACGCGCTTGCGCGCGGTATCGCTCCCAGCCACGCCCCACACCACCGTGCCATGCGCGCCGCCACCCAGCGCTTCGGCATAGGCCCTGCTCCACGGCCGGAAAATATAATTGACCCGCACGCCCTCCAGCGCGAACGCCTCGGTGACGATGCGCGACACCACGCCGTGGTGTGGCGCGCGCTCGGACAGGCAGGGCAACCATGCGCCGCTGGTGAGCGTGATCACCTCGTCCGCGCTGGCCTCGCACGCGGCCAGCATCAACGTGGATGCAATCAGCGCGCGCCTGAAAAAGTTCATAACAATGGGCAAGGAAGCTCAAAAGTCCATTATGAGTTGGCCATCGAAATTTTGAAAATGAAATAATTTCACAAAAGAATCGCCATGCCCTTGACGCAGCGGCGAGGCTACTTTAAGATTCGGTCCTCTGTTGCAGAACACGCGATAGAGAGAAGTAAAGCAGCAACAGTGCCCACGTGGCGGAATTGGTAGACGCGCATGGTTCAGGTCCATGTGCCGCAAGGTGTGGGGGTTCGAGTCCCTCCGTGGGCACCACAAAATTCCGCAAAAAAGCCGCAGCCCTCTTTCCAGGCCTGCGGCTTTTTTCATGCTCAGGCCAAAGCGGCTTTCACGGCATCGGCCAGCGGCTGGGTCGGACGGCCGATCAGCTTGCCCAGCGTGCCGCTGTCGTCGAACAGCGCGCCCTTGGAAGCGGCAAAGTCGGAGTTGGCCAGCAGGTCGGCGACTGCCGGCGGCAGCCCCACGGTCACCAGCAGTTCGCGGTACTCGTGCTGGCCCAGGTTGTGGTACGGCAGCTCGCGGTCCGCCTGTTTGCCCGTCTCTGCGGCCAGATCGCTCAGCGTGAAGGACGTATCGCCCGCCAGTTCATACACCTGCGCTACCGGCTGGCCGCTGGCCAATACCACGGCAGCGGCTTGCGCATAGTCGTCGCGCGCGGCGGCGGCAATCTTGCCGTCCGAGGCGGCGCCGCTCAGCGCGCCATGTTCGAGGGCGCCCTTCAGGCCGGCCGTGTAGTTTTCCAGGTACCAGCCGTTGCGCAGCAAGGTGTAGGTCAGGCCCGAGGCGCGGATCGCGTCTTCGGTTTCGCGGTGTTCGCTTGCCAGTCCGAGCAGGCTGGTGTCAGCGTGCAGCACGCTGGTATAAGCCAGCAGTGCAGCGCTGGCGCGCACGGCCGCATCGATCACGTTCTGGTGCTGGGCGGTGCGGTTGCCGATATCGTTGGACGAAATCAGCAGGACCTTGGTGGCGCCGGCAAAGGCAGTGTCGAGCGAGGCAGGATCGTTGTAATCGGCCTGGCGCACGTGCACGCCCAGCGCCTGCAAATCGGCAGCCTTGGCCGGATCGCGCACGGCGGCAACGATTTGCCCGGACGGCGTGGTTTTCAGCAGGTGCGAAATGACGAGGCGGCCCAGTTGGCCGGTAGCACCGGTAATGACGATCATGTTGTTTCCTTTTTTAATAACGATAGGCACCAGCCTAAGCTGGCACGGTTAGGTTTGTCTTAAGCGAACCTTCAAGGCGACTGACAGCGTCCATGGTAATCGCTGTACTTACTTTTTGTAAGTACGTACAATTTGGTAAGTACACCTCCGACTTTGGATAGATGATGAACGAACAAAAATCGCTGCGGGCGGCTTTGCGCGACAACCAGTTGCAGCCGCGCGTGCTGGCGGCCGAATGCCCGTCGCGCGCCGTGCTCGGCCACATTACCAGCCGCTGGGGCGTGCTGGTGCTGATCGTGCTACTGGAACGCACCCACCGTTTCAGCGAGTTGCGGCGCGCAATCGGCGGTGTGAGCGAAAAAATGCTGGCGCAAACGCTCGACGCTCTCGCCTATGACGGCCTGGTACTGCGCGTGGCGCAGCAAGTCGTGCCACCGCACGTGGAATACAGCCTGACCGCGCTGGGCCGCGAGGCCGCCACGCGACTGGAAGTGCTGGTGGACTGGATCGAGAACAATTTCCCGCTGATCGAGCAAGCCCAGAAAGCTGCCGCCATCGAGGCGGCATGAATTCGATCTTCGCCGCCGATCTTGTAATACACTAGCCATGCCATGACGCTGACGCCGACGCCCTCCTCCGCTACGCCGCACACGATACTGGTGGCCACCAGTTCGGCGTACGACCACGCCGGCCTGGAGCAGACGCTGGCGCGCCACGGCTACCATGTGCGCGCCGTCAGCCGCGGCAACGAGGCGCTGGACGTGGCGCGCAGCGGCGACGTGGCGCTGGCCGTCGTCGATGTGGCGCTGGCCGGCAGCGCCAGCCTGGAGCTCTGTCAAATGGTGCGCCAGTTGTGCGGCCTCCAGGTGCCGCTCTACCTGCTCTCCACCGCGCCCCACCCCGAGGAACATGCGCGCGCGCTCCACATCGGCGCCACCGACTACCTGCCGCTCTCGATCGAGGCGGACGACCTGGCCGAAAAAATCCTGGTACGCCTGCACGCGATATTGCCGGCGCCGGCAACGCGCGCGCTGCCCACCATGGCCACGCTGGAAGTCAACTATCACACCATGCTGGCCGGCTCGCCCGACACCATCTTGCTGATGCAGCGCGGCACCAACCTGCTGCTCGACGTCAACCGCCGCGCGCGCCAGCATTTCGGCCTGACCGAAGCGGAACTGGTGCAAACCGACCTGCCCTCGCTGTGCCCGCCGTTACAGCCCGATGGCCGCACCTCGAAGGCAGTGTTTGCCGAACAGGTGGCAGCGATGATGGGCGGCGCCACGCAGATGGTGGCGCTGACCATGCAGCACAGCACCGGCCGCCTGATCGACTGCGAACTGCGCATGGTGCCGCTCAATTCCGGCGCGCACCGGCTGATGCATGTGCGGGTGGTCGATGTCACGGCCCGCAACCGGAGCGCGGCGCTGCGCGACGGCAAGAACAAGCTGCTGGAAATGATCGCCCGCTCGGCGCCGCAGGCCGAGATCCTGGAACGGCTGATGCTGCTGATCGAGTCGCAATCGCCGGACGTCATTTGCACGGTGATGCTGCTGGGTCCGGACGGACGCACGGTGGCCACCGCAACCGGCCCACGCATGCCGCGGGCGTATCTCGATGCGCTGGTCGGCCTGCCCATCGGCCCCTCGGCAGGCTCGTGCGGCACAGCCATGTACCGCCGCGCCACCGTGATCGTGGCCGACATCGACCATGACCCGCTATGGACTCCCTATCGCGAGGTCGCCGCGCGCTTCGACCTGCGCGCCTGCTGGTCGATTCCCATCATGCAGGACAGCACCACCGTGATCGGCTCGTTTGCCATGTACTACCGCACCGCGCGCGCACCGGCCGACGACGAACTGGCCCTCATCGGCACCGCCTCGCACCTGGCCGGAATTGCCATCACCCGCACCCGGCGCGAGGAAGAATTGCTGCGCCACCGCGAGCACCTGGAAGAGCTGGTGGCGGCGCGCACGCTGGAACTGCTGCAATCGAAAGAGCAAGCGGAGCAGGTCAACGAAGAACTGACGGCCGCGCTGGAAAACCTCAGCCTGACCCAGGAGGAACTGGTGCGCCGCGACAAGCTGGCCGCGCTGGGCGCGCTGGTGGCGGGCGTGGCGCACGAACTGAACACGCCGATCGGCAACAGCCTGGTCATGGCCAGCACCATGAGCGAACGCACGGCCGAACTGCGGCGCGAGCTCGAAGGCGGCCTGCGCCGCTCGGTGCTGGAAACCTATCTCGACCAGGCCGCCAGCGCCGACCAGGTGGTGCTGCGCAACCTGAACCGGGCGGCGGCACTGGTGGCCAGCTTTCGTCACATCGCGGTCGATGGCGCCAACTCGCAGCGCAGCCGTTTTCTGCTGGGCGAACAGGTCGGCCACCTGCTGCACACGATGGAAGCCGACCTGCGCCGGCAGGGCGTTACGCTCGAACAGGCGATCGACCAGTCGCTCGAACTCGACAGCTACGCCACCCCGCTGCTGCAGGCGCTGCGACAACTGATCGACAACGCCGTGGTGCACGGCTTCGGCAGCGGCAAGCTTGGCAAGGCCGGCACCTTGCGGGTGGCAGCCTACGACAGCAGCGGCGGTGGCGACAGCGGTGGCGAGATCGCCATCGACGTCATCGACGATGGCATCGGCATCCCCGGCGGCAACCTGCCGCGCATCTATGATCCGTTCTTCACCACCCGCATGGGCGCTGGCGGTTCGGGGTTGGGCCTGTACGTCACGCACAACATCGTCACTGGCGTGCTGGGCGGCCATATCGACGTGGCCAGCAAGGTGGGGGTCGGCACGCGGTTCACCCTGCGCCTGCCAAAAACCGCACCACTTTGAGGGCGCGGCGATTTGCTGTACTCTTGCGCCATGACTAAACACTTTCTCGGAGTCATAACATTATTGTCGCTGGCTATGACCTGTGGGCAACTGCAGGCCGGGCCGGCGCAGTACTGGCAATGGCAAAGCATCGTCGATGCCAAGGTGCTGACCTGCTCGCCCACGCAACTGGGGCCGGGCTGGAAAAAGTTCCGCGGCCCGTTCAGGGACAGCCGTTGCGAAAAACTGGTTATCTACTAAAAAGCCAATAACAACATGGGGACCACCCCGGAGCATCAGCCCATCATTCACATGAGGAGACCGTATGTTCACCAATCCCGAGCAGTTTGCCAACGCCACCAAAGCCCTGTTTGAATTTCAACTGGAAACCTTCAATACCCTGACCGCCCGCGCGGTGCAAGGCGTGGAGCAAGTCGTCGCCCTCAATATGGCCACCGCCAAATCGAATATGGCCGACGGCCTGGCCACCGGCAAGGAAATCAGCCAGGCCGCCGATCCCAAGGCAGCGATGAGCCTGGCCGCCGCCAAGGTACAGCCGGGCGTGGCCGGCGCCACCGCCTACAACCAGCAACTGGGCGCCATTATTGCCGACATCCGCGAAGAATTCACCCGCGCCGCCGACGCCCACATGGCCGAAGCCAAGACCAACCTGTCCGCGCTGATCTATGACGTCACGAAAAACGTGCGTCCGGGATCGGAAAACGCAGTGCAGATCGTCAAGGCCGCGATCGACAACGCCTTCACCGGCTACGAGCAGGTGACCAAGGCCACCAAGCAGGCGGTGCAGTCGGTCGAAGAGCAAATCGCCAAGGCCAATGCGCTGGTCGAGCAAAAGGCGGCCGAAGCGGCCAAGGCAGCCGGCGCTGCCGCCAACACCAGCAACGGCTAACCGATATTTCACTGGGCATCGGCAGCGGAAAGCGATACACTGTACATAAATACAGCCATCGCCTCTCCCTGCCGTGCCCGCAATGACCCCAGTTTTCTCCAATCCGCTCGATAACCCGTTCTACTATCTGGAAAATTTTCACCGGGTACTGACGTGGATCGCCGACCGTTACGACGACCTGCTCACGGCCGACGAGCGTGATTTCCTGCACCACTTTCCCACCCTGCCCCAGCCCTCGCGCGCGCTGCTGGTGCGGATGGTCATGCGCAAGGGCACTATCTTTCGCGCCAGTAAATTAAGCTATGCCGAAATCGGCGACACCCACGCCGCCGCCCAACCCCTGGCCGCACTGGGCCTGATCGAACACGATCCCCACCTCGACCTCGACCAGTTGTTCGAACTGCTGCAAAAACCCGAAATCAGCAAAATATTCCAGCTGGGGGCCAATGTGCGCCACCTGCGCAAGGCCGACCAGCTGGCCGCGCTGCGCGAACAGTTCTGCACGCCGCAGCCGTATTCGCAGTGGTGGAGCGATTCCGGCGACCACGCTTACCGCAACCTGGTGCAGGACCTGTGCGACCGCCTGCGCCTGATTTTCTTTGGCAACTTCCACCAGGACTGGACCGAATTCGTGCTGTCGGACCTCGGCATCTTCCAGTACGAAAAGGTGGAGTTTCCGGCAGCGGCGCGCGGTTTTCGCACGCGGCGCGACATCGACGATTTCCTGGCCCTGCATCGCTGCCGCGAACGCTTCGAGCTCGGCGAAGACCCGGCCGCCATCATGGCCGACCTGCCCGCCTGCGCCGAGGACAACGAATGGCTGCTCAGCCGCCGCCACAAGTTTACGTTTGCCATCGGCCAGCACCTGGAAAAGCTGCGCGATTGGCCGGCCGCGCACGCCGTGTATGTCGCGTGCCCGTACCCGGGCGCACGCGCCCGCGCCATCCGCGTGCTGGAAAAGGACGAGCAGCCGCGCGCCGCCTTCGACCTGCTGCAGCAAGCCATGGCAGCGCCCGAAACCGAAGCCGAACGCCAGCAACTGCTGCGCATGGCGCCACGGCTGGCGCGCAAGCTCGGTCACGCCAAGCCGCCGCCTGTGCCGCCCGCAAAACCGCTGCGCATCGACCTGAGCCTGCCATTGCCCACCGAGCACCACTACGTGGAATTCGTCGTGCGCGACCACCTAGCGCGCGACGATGCGCCGGTGTACTACGTGGAAAATTCGCTGATCAATTCGCTGTTCGGCCTGCTGTGCTGGGAAGCCGTGTTCTGCCCGGTGCCGGGCGCTTTTTTCCACCCGTACCACCGGGCGCCGGCCGACCTGCACAGCGCCGATTTTCAGCGGCGCCGCGCCGCGCAATTTGCCGCCTGCTTCGCCCAGCTCGACAGCGGCGATTACCGCGCCACCATCCGCGCCAACCACGGCGCCAAGCGCGGCATCCAGTCACCGTTCCTGCACTGGCAGGCGCTCAGCGACGATTTGCTGGACCTGGCGCTCGAGTGCATTCCGCCCGTGCACCTGCGCCGCGCCTTCGAGCGCATCCTGCAAGACATCAAGGCCAACCGCACCGGCTTCCCCGACCTGATCCAGTTCTGGCCCGCCGAGCGGCGCTACACGATGATCGAAGTCAAAGGTCCGGGCGACCGCCTGCAGGACAACCAGCTGCGCTGGATCGACTACTGCGCCACGCACGAGATGCCGGTGGCCGTGTGCTATTTGCAGTGGGCCGCCTGACATGGAAACCGCCGGCACCTACACCATCGCCGTGCGCGCGCTGTGCGAGTTCACCGCCAAGGCGGGCGACCTCGACCTGCGCTTCACGCCGTCGCCCACGGCGCAGGAAGGCATTGCCGGCCACGCGGTGGTGGCCGCGCGCCGCGCCGACGGTTACGAGACCGAGATTTCGCTGTCGGGCGACTTCGGGCCGCTGCACGTGCGCGGCCGCGCCGACGGCTACGACTCGCGCACCAACCGCCTCGAAGAGGTCAAGACCTATCGCGGCGACCTGGCGCGCATGGCCGACAACCAGCGCCAGCTGCACTGGGCGCAGGTAAAAATCTACGGCTACCTGTTTTGCAGCAATCGCGGGCTCGACACCATCAAGCTGGCGCTGGTGTATTTCGACATCGCCAGCCAGAAGGAAACCCGCCTGCAGGAAGAGTACAGCGCGCTGGACCTGCAGGAATACTTCCAGCAGCAGTGCGGCCTGTTCCTCGATTGGGCGCGGCAGGAACTGGCGCACCGCGCCGCCCGCGACGAGCAACTGAAAGCGATGCGCTTTCCGCACGCGGACTTCCGACCCGGCCAGCGCCAGCTGGCCGAAGCCATGTACAAGGCCAGCAACCGCCGCGTATGCCTGCTGGCGCAGGCGCCCACCGGCATCGGCAAGACCGTGGGCAGCCTGTTCCCGATGTTAAAGGGCGCTTGTGCGCATGGCGTCGACAAGGTGTTTTTCCTGGCGGCCAAAACCTCGGGCCGGCAGATGGCGCTCGACGCGGTGGACGTGATCCGCCACGGCGCGCCGCTGCTGCCGCTGCGCACGCTGGAACTGGCATCGAAGTCCACCGCCTGCGTCAACCCGGACAAGGCCTGCCACGGCGAATCGTGCCCGCTGGCCAAGGGGTTTTATGATCGCCTGCCCGCTGCGCGCCAATCGGCGCTCGATATCACCAACCCGCCGGCCGACGGCGCGGCATTTTTATCGCTCGACCGCGAGACCTTGCGCGCCGTGGCGCTGGCCCACGACGTGTGCCCGTACTACCTGGGCACCGAGCTGGCGCGCTGGTGCGACGTGGTCATCGGCGACTACAACTATTATTTCGACCTGAGCGCCATGCTGCACAGCCTGACGGTACTGAACGACTGGAAGGTCAGCGTGCTGGTGGACGAGGCGCACAACATGGTGTCGCGCGCGCGCAAGATGTATTCGGCCGAACTCGAACACGCCAGCCTGCGCCTGCTGCGCAAGACCGCGCCGCCCGAACTGAAAAAGCCGCTCGACCGCGTGCACAAGCTGTGGAACCAGCTCGAAAAAGAGCAGGACGTCGACTATCAATCGTACGCCACGCTGCCCGAAAAATTCATGATCGCGCTGCAAACCACGGCCGCCGCCATCTCCGACTACATGGCCGAGCATCCCACCCACCACGATCCCGAACTGCAGGAGTTTTATTTTGGCGCGCTGCTGTTCGGGCGCCTCGGCGAATCGTTTGGCGACCATGCGCTGTTCGACATCGAAAAAACCGAGGGGGCGCGCGCCAGCCATGCCGATTCGCTGCTGTGCATCCGCAACATCGTGCCGGCGCCGTTTTTGAAACCGCGCTTCGACAGCACCCACACCACGGCACTGTTTTCGGCCACGCTCAGCCCCTGGAATTATTTCGGCGACATGCTGGGCATGCCCGAATCCACCGCGTGGGTGGACGTGGAGTCGCCGTTCGTGGCCGAGCAGTTGTCGGTGCAGGTGGCGTCGCACATCTCCACCCGCTACCAGCACCGCCAGCAATCGTTGAAGCCGATTGCCGCACTGATGGGCGAACAGTACCTGCGCCAGCCCGGCAACTACCTGGCGTTCTTCAGCAGCTTCGATTACATGGAAAAGGCGGCCAATGCGTTTGCCGAGCGCTACCCCGACGTCCCCACCTGGCGCCAGTCCCGCCGCATGGACGAGGCGGAACGCGCC
Source organism: Duganella zoogloeoides (assembly GCF_034479515.1). Classification (NCBI taxonomy): domain Bacteria; kingdom Pseudomonadati; phylum Pseudomonadota; class Betaproteobacteria; order Burkholderiales; family Oxalobacteraceae; genus Duganella; species Duganella zoogloeoides. Next base: position 1,744,050 of record NZ_CP140152.1, on the reverse strand, counting down.
CACTTCCTGGCGCGCTTCACGCTCGAGAGCCGGGGCATCGGTTTCGCGGTACTGGGCGGCTCGTTCGGCGAAGGCGTCGATTTGCCCGGCGCGCGCCTGATCGGCGCGTTTGTCGCCACGCTCGGCCTGCCGCAGATCAATCCCGTCAACGAGCAGATCCGCCTGCGCATGGACGCCATCTTCGGCGCCGGCTACGACTACACCTACACCTACCCCGGCATGCAGAAAGTGGTGCAGGCAGCAGGCCGCGTGATCCGCACCCAGTCCGACCAGGGCACCGTGTTCCTGATCGACGACCGCTTCGGCCGCCCCGAGATCCAGGCGCTGATGCCGGCGTGGTGGAGTATCGATACGGCGGCGGTACCGGCGGTATCGGCCTGACGAATTCCCGCGCGTTACCGAGAGTGCTGCTGGCGCAGGCCCTGAATCAATGACTGCGCGGCACGACGACGCGCCTGGCGCTGCCACAGCGTCGATGCGCAGCGCTAGAAACGCCGGGGGCAGCCTCCCATCAGGGGTTGGCCGAAGCTGGCGTGGCCAGAGCCCGCCGCGCTGTTGGCGCTCATACTGGCCTTGTCTGGATAAAACAGACAATACTCGCCTAGCGCGGTGATGATGCGGTAAATGCGCTTGGGGTCGTTGGGCGCGCTGAACAGCTCTATCTTTGCCGACTCGAACCATTTCGGTTTGACCGCCGCGCTGGCCTCGGCAAAGCCCCGTTCCAGGCGTGCCTGCGGCGTATCGAGCGGCGCGGTGATCAGCTTGCGTTCGCCGGCGCGCAGCTCGCGGTCGATGGCGCCGACGGCCTTGAGCGCCTGCTCGCGCACATCGGCGGGTAGCTCTGCGGGCGCAGGCTGTGCGGCCAGCGGATCGACGTAGGGCGTTCGCTCTGCCGGGGTAGCAGCGGGTGCTGCGACTGTCGAAGTTGTTGCGGCTGTTGAAGTTGTTGCGGCTGCTGAGGCTGCCGCTGCTGTTGAAGCTGCCGCTGCTGTTGCCGACGTTGCCGGCATTTGGGGCGTAGTGGCCGTTGCGGGCCGCGCGGATACTGGCTTCGGCGGCCGGGCATCCGATGCCTCCGGCGCACCTGGTGCAGCCGATGACATCGGACTGGCCGCCTGCGGACGCTGCTGCACTGCCGGACGTGGCACGGGTTCAGGCGGCAGGCGTTGCGCTGGCTGCACCTTCAGCGTGGCAGCGACCGGCGCTGCGGTCAACGGCAGCAGCTGTATCCACACCCGGCGATCGATTGACACTGGCGCAGGCACCGGCCGCGTGGCAAGCCACAGCAGTGCCAGGTGCAGCGCCACCACCATGGCCGCTCCCGCCGCCGGGCGCGGACGCCGGTCCGCATACGCCGTGTAGGCGGCAAAGGATATCGGTGCGGAGAGTGCTGTCATGGTGTGCCTGGTGCGTTAGCCACAATAAATCCAGGCGCAATTGTACTTTTCTCAAGTGCCCGGTCCGGCGCCGTTCGCAGCGTCCCGCCAGGCGCTACCTACAGCAGCGCCGCGCGCACCTTTTGATAGCCGCTGCGGCTGACCGGCAGCCGGCTGCCGTCCTTGAGTATGGCGACGTGGCTGTCCCGCGTGGCCTGCTCGATGCGATCGATGCGGCCGATGTTGACAATGCACGAGCGGTGGATGCGCAGGAAGCGCGCGCTGTCGAGCTGCGCTTCCAGCTCCGCCAGGCGCTGGCTTTTCAGATAGTCCTTGCCGTCGGCGCGGATGCGCACGTAATCGTCCTGCGCCTCGATATAGTCGATCCGGTCGCAGGCCACCACGTGGACCCTGGCGCCGTCGCGGATCAGCACCCGGTCCAGCGGCTGCTTGCGGCTGGCGGCGTCGCGCACCAGGCGTTCGATGGCGGCGTCGCCGGCGCCTTGGGAGATGTTGGCGCGCGCGTGCGCCAGCGCCTGGTCCAGCCGCTGCTGGCTGAAGGGTTTGAGCAGGTAGTCGAGCGCGTGGAATTCGAATGCCTTGATCGCGTACTGGTCGAACGCGGTGGCGAAGATGTAGCGGGTCTGGTTGCCGGCCAGCTCGGCCACCTCGAAGCCGTCGAGCTTGGGCATCTGGATGTCGAGCAGTACCAGGTCGGGCGCCAGCTCGGTGATGGCTTTTACCGCCTCGAAGCCGTTGGCGCATTCGCCGACGATTTCGATATCGGCATGCGCACCGAGGTACTCGCGCACCACGGCGCGCGCCAGCATTTCATCGTCGACGATCAATACCCGCATCTGCTATTCCCTGTCGGCTGTGGTGTGCGCCGGCATGGCGATGTCCACGTTGAAGTTGTTGTCCTGGCGCCCCCACCGGATGCTGGCCTCGTGCTTGTAGGCGCGCGCCAGGCGCTGGCGCACATTGGCCAGGCCGATGCCGCTGCCGCCCGTGCCTGCGTGCAGATCCTCGTCCACCGGATTGTCCACCCGGATATGCAGCAACGAACCGGCGCGCTGCGCCGCGATGCGGATCACGCCGCCCTCGGGCAGGTTGCAGATGCCGTGCTTGACGGCGTTTTCCACCAGCGGCTGGATCAGCATGGGCGGCACCAGGCAGGCCTGCGCCGCGTCGTCCACCGCGCACGCCACCCGCAACCGGTCGCCGAAGCGCACCTGTTCAATTGCCAGGAAGTGCCGGATCAGCACCAGTTCCTCGCCCAGCGTGACCATCTTGTGCGCCTCCATGCCCAGGCTCTGGCGGAAGAAGCTGGCCAGCTCCAGCGTCATGCGGCGCGCGGCGCCGGCGTCGCAGGACGTGAGCGCGCTGATCGAATTGAGGCTGTTGAACAGGAAGTGCGGATCGATCTGGGTGCGCAGCATGCGCAGTTCGGCCTCCTGCGCCAGCAGCTGCGATTCGAGCTCGCGCCGCTCGGCGCTCCTGGCCCGCACGAATTCGATCACCAGGTAGTGCACCGCCGCCGCGCAGCCGTAGAGCAGTATGCCCAGGCCCACGATCAACGCCGAGAGCTGCGGCGTGAGCACGATGCCGGCCCACGCCAGGTCCGGCAGCGCGGTCACCGCATTCCACAAGTGCCCGACCAGCAGCCACAGCACGCCCGACACCACCGCCGCCACCGTCAGCACCGCAGCGACGGTGCCGGCCGGGCGCGCACCGAGCGGATAGGCGCGGCACAGGTAGTAGGCGGAGTAGCCGGCCACCAGCGCATAGACCATGTTCAGCGGGATCGCGAACAGCATGGCGTTGGCCAGCGGCGTATCGCTGGTCAGCGCGATCACGCCACCAAGCGCCAGGCCGAAGAACAGCCACACCACCATGTAGATGGCGGCGCCGCGACGGTTCGAGAACGCTTCGAGCATGGTGGTCCGGGCCTGCTAGTTGCGCACTTCCAGGCCGCCAAGGATGGCGTAGCCGCGCACGACCAGGCGCTTGCCGGTACCGGCAGGCGGCGCGGTTTTTTCTTCGAAGCCGCCGATGATCGCGGTACCCTCCATCACCACCACCCAGTCCACCGGCACCTTGATGGTGATGCCGCCGGCCAGCGAGAAGATATTGAGCACAGCATCGCCCTGGATCGAGGCCTGGCGCAGGTCGAGATCGGCGCTGCCGAGGATGGCGGTCACTTCGCCGCCGCGAAAATTCTGCGTATTCACGCGCCGGTTGGACGTGCCCACTACCGAGACGAAGTTGATGACGTCGTCGCCGTCGGCGCCGCGCTCTGACTTGACGTAGTCGTCGCCGGGCGCCAGGAACGCGGCCTTGGGATCGTCGCCACCGGCCCAGTCGCCGCTGCTGCCGGTGCCATTGGCGGCGTTGCTGGCTTTATACACGATGCCGATACCGACAATGATCAGTACCACGGGCCAGATATCGCGCCAGTCGAAATCGAGGAAGCCGATGCCGCGCAATACGCCGATGCTGCCCACGCAGACCAGCACCACGCCCACCACGTTGCCGGAATTGGTACGCGTGTGGGTAAGCTTGAGCACCCCGGCCAGCAGCAGCGCGGTGGGCACCAGCAGGCGGCGGAAATCGAGGTCGATCCAGCCCAGGTTATCGACCAGGAACAGCAGGCCGATGACGACCACGAGCAGGCCCAGCACCATTTGCGCCTTGGGATTGGTTTTGGCGATGCGGCTCATTTTTGCTCCTTGTGGGCGTCGAAGATATTTTCCAGCAGGGGGCGCAGCAGCAGGCCGACGCCGCAGGCGACGATCAGCGCCGGCCAGGTGTCACCGAAACCCCAGCCCCAGATGCGGTTGAACGATACGTACCACCAGCCGGCGAAGAAGAAGCTCCACAGGCCGCTGAGCAGATAGGCGGGCGTGGTGGGCGGAATAACTTGCGTCAGGCCGCTGATCACCAGCAGCCAGGGCCAGTAGCGCCACAGCTCGGACACGCGCAGGTCGAGGTCGATCAGGTCGGCGCGCTGCAACAGCACGACCACCCCCACCACGATCAGGCCGATGCCCCACACCAGTTGCTGGCGCCATTTATAAACGGTTTCCACATTCATGTTCGGTTCCCCCTTGTGACATGACCATCACAATAACGGGGAATCGCCGGCCGGCAAACCACTAATCGGCGAATGACGGAAATGCACCGGTGAACGGCGTTCAGACGAAAAAAAACCCACACCGCCGTTGGCGGGTGGGTTTTTGGATAAAGGCGGCCGTGCTCAGCGGCGGGTGCGTGGATTGACCTTGGCAGGAACGAGCGCAGGCTCGAACAACATCAATCCCCAGCCCAGTTGACGGCGAATTTCCTCGGGCGTCGGCGGCGGCTTGAACTCACGCGCCCGACGCTCCAACCATGCTCGTACCAAATGCTTCGAAGGGTGCAAAGTCTGCGACATGTCCGTCTCCCGAAAAGGTAGTGAAGCAAATGTAGCGCGGCAAAAGTAGTGAGGCAAATGCAGTGTAGTCTCGGGGGCATCGCAAGACCGTAGCGGGCCGCGCAGCCGGTCTGGCGAGCCCCATTCCAAATCTGGTGCCGGTACTTGAGGCTACCGGCTTACCTGCTGCCGAGCGACATCTGCAAGAATGCGCTCCAGGCACGCGCAGCCACTATAGCGTGGGACTGCCGCGTATTCTGTACGCGGCCTCACACTCGATGATAGTTACAACTTCTGCTGGAGAAAATCGAGGAAGCAGCCGATGCGCCGCGCCAGTTGCGTGTTGCGGTAATAGACCGCGTGGATTTGCTGGCGGTAGCCGGTATAGCTGTCTTCGAGCACCTTGACCAGGTGGCCGTCAGCGATGTCGGCGCGGGTCATGAAGTCGGCCAGGCACACGATGCCCTGCCCGGCCAGCGCCAGCTGGCGCAAGGTCTCGCCGCTGGAGGCGGACAGCGACGGCGTGACGGCCAGGCTGTTGCCGTTGGCGTGCTGCAGCGGCCAGCTGTTGCCCTGCTCGTACTGGGCAAAGCCCAGCAGCGAATGATTGGCCAGGTCTTCCGGCGTGCGCGGCGCGCCGTGCCGCGCCAGGTAGTCGGGACTGGCCAGCACGTACAGCGGACTGGCGGACAGCGCCCGCGCGTGCAAGGTGGAGTCGGGCAGCGTGCCGATGCGGATCGCAATGTCGGTGCGGTGTTCGATCAGGTCGGTGATCTGGTCGTTGCTGCTCAACTCGAGCCGGATCTCCGGGTACAGCGCGCGGAATTCCGCCACGTGCGGCACCACGCAATGGAGCATGAACGGCGAGGCCGCATCCACGCACAGGCGGCCGGCCGGCTGCTGGCGGCGGATGCGGATGGTTTCCTCGGCTTCTTCCATGGCGCCCAGGATGGCGCGTGCGCGCTCGAGGAACAACTGGCCTTCTTCGGTCAATTCCATGCGGCGCGTGGTGCGCGTGAGCAGCGAGGTAGCCAGCTTGTCCTCGAGCCGCGACAACGCCCGGCTCACGCCCGACGTGGTCTGGCCCAGGTGCACCGAGGCAGCGCTGAGGGTGCCGCTGTCGATCACGGTGATGAAGGTTTTCAGATCGTCCGAATTAATGTCCACTTGGTTCAACTCTACTTGATTGATCGTTCACGCCACGTACAACAGCACGGCGGCAAAGTGGCAGGCGCTCCCGCCCAGTACGAACAGGTGCCACACGCCGTGGCCGTAGCGCCACTTGTGATCGGTCACAAAAAAAGCGATGCCCACCGTGTACACCACGCCGCCTCCGGCGATCCAGAGGAAGCCGTCCATGCCCAGCGCCGCAATCAGCGGGCTGGCGCCAATCACGCCCACCCAGCCCATGGCCACGTAAATCACCAGCGACAGGATGCGCTTGCCCTTGGCGAACCACAGCTCCTGGACAATGCCCACCAGCGCCAGCCCCCACACCACGCCGAACAACGACCAGCCCCACGGTCCGCGCAGGCTCACCAGCGTGAACGGCGTATAGGTGCCGGCAATGAGCAGGTAGATGGCGCAGTAATCCATCTGCCGCAGCACGTCCTTGGCGCGGCCGCGCAGGCTGTGATACAGCGTGGAGACCAGGTACAGCCCGAACAGGGTGGCGGCAAAAATGCTGAAGCTCACCACTTTCCAGGGATCGCCGCTGCGCGCGGCCAATACGATCAGAACAATGCCACCTGCCGCTGCCAGGGCTGCGCCCACCGTGTGGGTGATGCTGTTGAAGCGCTCTCCGTAATACATAGGGCTTCCGATGCTGGTAAAGCGAACCATTGTATAGCGCGCCGGCTGCCGTGATACTTAACAAAAACTTAATGGTAGCACATAAAAAATTTATTCAAAGCAATGTTACAAACTGCGACACTATCGCTTGACGATTGCGCGACAATTGTCGCACAATAACCCCATTCGTCGCAAAACAGGAAAAGTCATGTCCAATCCTATCCCGTCGGTCAGCGAACTGACCTTGCTCAAGGCGCTGTGGAAGCAGCAACCGCTGAGCGCCCGTGAAATCCACGACGCTGCCGCCGACGAACTGGCGTGGTCGTTCTCATCGACCCGCAAGACGCTCGACCGCATGCTCGACAAGGACATGATCGCGGTTCACGTCATGCACGGCGTCAATGTGTACAGCCCCCGGCTTGACAAGGTGGGCACGCTGGCCGCGTTCGCCCACGACTTCGGCCGCCGCGTGATGGAACTGGATGCACCGCTGCCGGTGGCGATGTTCACCGGCAGCAAGCTGGTGGACCAGCAGGAACTGTCCCGGCTCGAACAAATGCTCAACGACTGGCCGGACGACGCGGCGGAACAGCCATGAGCGCGCTGACGATGGCAACGCCCACGCTGCTGCTGTGGCAATGGCTGCTGGCCTGCTTCGGCTGCGTGCTGGCCGGACTGCTGGTGCATGCGGCGCTCACACTGGCAACACGCACCTGGCCGGCACTGCACGGCCAGCGCCTGGTGTGGCTGGCTGCGCAAGCCGTGGTGGCCGCAGTTACGCTGCTGCCGTTTCTGCCGGCGCTGGACCGGGCGGCGATGCCAACGTTGATTGTCGCCGTGCCCGCGCCGCTCGCCCCGGCGCTGCCTTCGTCAATCGTGCGTACCGGAACCACGCCTGCTGCGGTCACTGCACCGCCAACTATTTTCACTGCGACAGCAAGTGCCGTTGCCGAAACCAGGACCAGGGTCGGCGCGAGCGCTGATATTACCGCTGCCACGCCTGCGACTGCGATTACTACAGTCAATCCCGCGCCCTTCACCGTTACTGTAGCGGCGCTGCTTGCCTGGGTACCGTTGCTCTGGGCCGCCATCTACTGTGCCGGCCTGGCCTGTGCCGTGCGGCGCATGTTGCGCGCCTGGCGGTTGTGGCGCGGCCTGCTGGGCGGCGCACGGCGCCTGTCGCGGCAGGCGCTGGGCGCGCACGGCGGCTTCGACGCGCGCCAGCTGTATGACATCGCCCGCCACCGCGTGACGGTGATGGAAACCGATGCGGCGGTCTCGCCGATGCTGGTGGGCGCATGGCGGCCGGTGCTGCTGCTGCCACGCCACCTGCGTGATTTTCCCGTGATCGAACAACAGATGGTCATCGCCCACGAACTGCAACACCGCCGTGCGCGCGATCCCTGGCTGCTGGGCGGGTCGGCCCTGGTGCAAACGCTGTTGTGGTTCAATCCCGCGCCGCGCTGGTTCGGCGCGCGCCTGGCCTGGGCGGTGGAACTGGCATGCGACCGCCGCGTGCTGGCCGGTCGCCCGCCGCAGCAGCGCAAACAGTACGCTGGCGCCCTGCTGGCCCAGTGGCGCGCGCAACTGCTTGCGCCGCCTGCAGCCGCCCTCGCCTTTGGCGGCGCCGACGCGCACACGGTGGGCGAGCGCATCGAACAGCTGCGCCACGCCAGGGCGCCTGCGTTGCCAGCTGCCGGCGCCTGGACCGTGGCGGTAATGCTGATCGGTGTGCTGACTGGTGGCGCATTGCTGCGCCCCGCACTGGCGGTAGGCACTGTGCCGGCATTAGCAGCGGACACTTCGCCGGTGCCAGCAGGACCTGTCGTGGCGCCCACCGCGCCGGCCGCTTCGGCGTCAACGTCAGCCCCCATCGCCTGGCACAACCCGCTCGACAAGATGCGTGTCTCCGGCTTTTTCGGCGTGATGCGCAGCGTTTCGCCACGGCCCAGCCAGGGTCTCGACCTGCCGGCGCCGGTGGGCACGCCGGTGCGCGCAGCTGCTGCCGGTACCGTGCTCGCTGCCGGCAAGCTGGACGAAAACAACGGCCGCTACGGCACCACCGTCCTCATCGCCAGCGGTGATGGCAATCTCACCCAGGCGCTCTACGCCCACCTGGACACCACGGCGGTGCAACCGGGCGCAAAGGTGGCGGCGGGCCAGGTCATCGGCACCGTCGGCGTGACCGGCTTTACCACCGGCCCGCACCTGCACTTCCAGCTGCGCCAGAACGGCCGGGCCATCGATCCCGCCACCGTGCTTGCCGGTCTCGACCAGCATGCGACCAGGCGCGCACTTGCCGTGCGGCGCCAGCAACTGGGCTATTAACCACCGATAACCATGCCTGCATCCGCCACCCGACCGGTGGCGGACAGGCCTCTTATCGTCCGCGTTTTGACGATCCGTTTCAAAAACCCCCACAGGAACCACCATGTCACTTCCGATACTGGCCGCCAGCATGCTGCTGGCCGCGCCATCCACGCCAGCCACGCCCATCGTTGCCGAAGCACCGCAGCAGATCGACATCACCGCCGCCCGCGCCGACGTGCGCCAGCGCGAAACCACCACCGCCATCGTCGTCACCCACGCCGAGCTGGTACGCCAGGGCGACCAGACCCTGGCCGACGCCCTCAAGCGCCTGCCCGGCATCAGCATCTCGGGCGTGCCCGGCCAGGGCGGCGAGATCAGCATGCGCGGCCTGGGCAAGGGTTACACCCAGATCCTGCTCAACGGCGAGCCGGTGGCGACCGGTTTCTCGCTCGACTCGGTGGCGCCCGAGATGATCGAGCGGGTGGAAATCCTGCGCAGCGCCACGGCAGCGTCGAGCAACCAGGCGGTGGCCGGCAGCATCAACATCATCCTGAAAAAGGCGGCCAGGCGCGGCCAGCGGTCGCTGGCCGCCAGCGCCACCCGCCGTGGCGGCACCACGTCGCCCACCCTTACCGCGCAGTTGTCGGACCAGGCGGATAAGCTCTCGTACAGCATAGCCGCCACGCTGTCGCGCCAGCGCACCGAGGAAGCCATTGCCGACGACGAAACACTGACCAGTGATGACGGCGTGGTCACGCTGCGGCGCCATACGCCGCAACCGAAGTCCAGCCGCAACGACAATTTGACCTTGACGCCGCGCGTGAGCTGGACCCTGGGCGGCGGCGACACCCTAGCCTGGCAAGGCTTCGCCAACCTGCGCCATTTCGATGTGCGCAACCGCGCCGACGAGCAAACGCTGGTGGGCGATGCCAGCGAATTTCCGCATTTTGTGTCGGACTACCACGCCCGCATCACCATGCTGCGCAGCGACCTGCAGTGGAACCACAATCTCGCCAACGGCGACAAGCTCGAAACCAAATTGGGCGCCAACAGCAACCGCCGTAGCACTGGCTACGATTTTTATGGCATGGACGCGAACGGCGCGCCGGCCGTGCACCGCCACGTCGATGCCGGTCCCACCGAAACGGCCGTGACGTTCACCGGTACCTGGCGCCACCCGGTGGGTGCGCGCCACGCGCTGGCGATCGGCTGGGACGCCAGCCGGGCGCGCCGCGACGAAGACCGCAGCGAAACCATTTTTGACGGCGCCGGCACCCGGACGGAGGCCAGCAACGCCGACTACAGCGCCGTGGTCAAACGCCTGGCGCTGTTCGCGCAGGACGAATGGGAAATATCGAAACAGTTTTCGGTGTATGCGGGACTGCGCCACGAGCGCCTGCAAACGGCCAGTCGCGCGCTGGCGGCCAATTCGCCCGATGCGCTCGATGTCACATCGGCCGTGTGGAGTCCGTCGCTGCAGGCACGCTACGCACTGCCCAACCGGGACGTGCTGCGCCTGGCGCTGGCGCGCACGTACAAGGCGCCGACGCTGGCCAAGCTGGTGCCGCGCCGCTACACCATGGACAATAACAACAACCCGACCAATCCCGACGAACAAGGCAACCCGCTGTTGCGCCCCGAACTGGCCTGGGGCCTCGACGCCGCCTACGAGCGCTACCTGGGCGACGGCGCCCTGGCCAGCGTAAGCGTGTACTGGCGCCGCATCCGCGACGTCACGCAAACCCGCCTGTTCCAGGAGGGCAGCGTGTGGGTGCAGACGCCGTTCAACAACGGCAACGCCAGCGTGCATGGCATCGAACTGGAAGCGAAACTGCCGCTGCATCGTCTGCTGGGCTGGACGGCGGCGCCGGCGGTGGACCTGCGCGCCAACCTGGCGCGCAACTGGTCGCGCGTGGACAGCGTGGCCGGCCCCCACAACACACTCGAAGAACAGGTGCCGGTCACCGCCAACCTCGGCGCGGACTACAAGCTGCCCGGCGGCGCCTGGACCGTCGGCGGCGACTTCACCTACAAGGGCGGCGTCACCGCGCAGCAATCAACGCAGCTGCGGCTGGGCACGTCGCCAGGCCGCCAGCTGGACCTGTATGCACTGTGGAAGCTCGACGCCCAAACCCAGCTGCGCGTGGCGGGATCCAATCTGCTGCACCAGCAGTCCCGCGACTGGCAGCAGTTCCAGGCCACCGGCCTGCGCGCGCGTTCCACCATCACGCCCACCAGCGCCGCCGTGCGCGTGATGGTGGAACACCAGTTCCGGTAGCCGTGCTGTGGTATGGTTTCACCCATGACCACAGTACCGACCTCCCCCACCCGCAACGATCGACCGTACCAGCGCTGCATGATCATGGGCGGCGGCGGTTTCCGCTTCGGCATCTACATCGGCATGTATGCCGCACTGCGCGAGGCGGGCAAGGCGCCCGACGTGATCGTGGCCAGCTGCGGCGGCGCGATTGCCGCCGCCATCATCCACAATCTGCCGCAGCCGCAGGCGCAGCGCGACTGGCTGGCGTCGCGCGCCATGTACGACTTCTGGTGCGGGCTCAAATCCACGCGCCACGCGGCGCTGCTGGCCACGCTGGCGCGGGCGGCGCGGCGCACGCTGTCGTCGGCGCGCGCGCCGGTGATACCCGACCTGTTCGGCGACTTCCTGTTCGACATTCCGTCGCAGCTGCCCTTCCCTGCGCCCGCCGGCACGCCGGAGGTCGATGTGGCCATCATCGGCGGCAAGCTGCTGTTCGATGCGCATGAGGTGGGACGCCCGCGCGGCCAGCGCAAGCTGTTTGCGGAGACCGTGTTTTGCGGCGAGCGCGCAGCCGCTGCGCTGCGCGGCATGGCGTCGCCGCTGGCAGACCCGCGCTGGGGCGAACACGCCGTGGCGCCGGAGCTGCTGATCGACAGCGGCGTGCCGATCACCGAGGCCGCGCGCATCTCGATCGCGGACATGATCTACTTCCGCTGCCGCCAGTACCAGGGCGCGGAATACATCGGCGGGGTGCTCGACCTGTTCCCGGTCGAAATCGCCCGCCAGCTGGGCGCGGAGGTGGTGATGGAGTTCAAGGAAGCGTTCGACCAGGTGTTTTCGATCCCGGCCTGGCGCTCGGTGCTGGGCCTGAACGGCAATGCGCGGCTGCGCTACGCCAACACCTACCTGGCCGACCTGCGCATCGATTCGTCCGATATCTCGAAGGCGCTGGCGCGCCAGCAATTACAGCAAAAACTGCACTGGAGCCGCAACCGCATCGAACTGGCGATGCCGCCCACGTACGACATCTTCGTGCAGCACGCGCGCGACCAGTGGCAATACGGCTACGACCGCGCCCGCGAAGCGCTGGCGCACCCCATCGGCCGCCATCCCGACGTACGGCGCGCCACGCGCTACAGCCGCCCCTTCAGCAATCAATAATACTATTTGCACATCTCGCGCCAGGATTCCTCGAACTCGTCGTGCGGCATATCCTGCGCCAGCATGGTCAGTTCGCGCGCCACCGAGATATAGCGCTGGTAGCCCAGGTAGGCGCCGAACGCATCCTTGGCATTGACTTCGCCGCAAGGCGCGCCGCCCTTGCCGATGAACTGGTTGCGAAACTGCGCCGACGCCGGTTCGCGGATTTTCTCGCGAACGTATTTTTCGCCCATGGCAATCACCGCGCTCGCTTCGCGCTGTTTTTTCTGTGCGCGGGTTTCGCCGCAGCCGGCCAGCGCCAGCATGGCGGCCACCGCCAGCAATCCGGCGCCATGCCGGCGCAAGGTGTGTGAAAAATTCATATGGTTGCTCATCTTGTCCATGATGCCAGATACACCCCACTTAACGCATCACCCCTCGGCATTGTTGACAACCACCGACTTTGTTAAACTGACCAGCTTTTAGCACTGCAACTGGAGAACGACCGCATGTCACACAACCTTCCCGACCGCCTGGTACGCACCGTACAAACCCTGCTGGCCTGCACCATGTTGTTGGGCAGTTATGCGGGGGCAGCAGAAAAGCTGGCCAATGTGACCATCCTGGCCACCGGCGGCACGATTGCCGGCAGCGGCGCCAGCTCCACCACCACGGTCGGCTACACCGCGGCCACGGTCGGTGTCGATACCCTGATCAAGGCCGTGCCGGAGCTGTCGAACGTGGCGCAGGTAAAAGGCGAGCAGGTATTCCAGATCGCCAGCGAGAACATGACCAATGAGCATTGGCTGGCGCTGGCCAAGCGCGTCAACACGCTGCTGGCGCAAGCGGACGTCGATGGCATCGTCATCACCCACGGCACCGATACGCTGGAAGAAACCGCGTATTTTCTCGACCTGACCGTCAAGAGCAAAAAGCCGGTGGTGCTGGTGGGCGCAATGCGTCCCGGCACGGCGCTGTCGGCCGACGGTCCGATCAACCTGTACAACGCGGTGCTGCTGGCTGCCAGCAAGGACGCGGTTGGCAAAGGCGTTCTGGTGGCGTTGAACGACCAGATCCACAGCGCGCGCGATGTCAGCAAGACCAACACGTCCACGCCGGACAGTTTCAAGACGCCGGAACTGGGCCTGCTCGGCTACATCCAGGGCAGCAAACCGTATTTTTACCGCGCATCCACCCGCAAGCACACGGTTGACGCCGAGTTTGACGTGAGCAAGCTGACCACTCTGCCGCAAGTCGATATCGTCTATGGCTACGCCAACGTCGGCCCGGTGGCGCTCAATGCGCTGGTGGCCGCGGGCGCCAAGGGCATCATCCATGCCGGCGTGGGTGACGGCAGCCTGGCCGCCACGGTAAAACCGGCGCTGGTGGCCGCGCGCAAGCAGGGCGTGGTGATCGTGCGCGCCAGCCGCGTCGGCCAGGGCATCCTGGCGCGCAACGGCGAAGCCAACGACGACGAACTCGATTTCGTTGCGGCCGACACGCTGAGCGCGCAAAAGGCGCGCATCCTGCTGATGCTGGCGCTGACCAAAACCACCGACACCAAGGCCATCCAGCAAATGTTCTATACCTATTGATTCATGGGTAGTCCGGCCGCCGCATCTGGAACAGGCTGGCGGCCGTGATCTCGAAGTAATCAGCCGGGCCGCCGGCGCGCAGGATGGTCTGCGAGCCCGCCGTATCGTAAATCCCATCGCGCAGCAATGCCTGCGCGATGTGCACCCCCACCACCTCCCCCATCACCAGCCACGTATTGGTGGCGTCGCCCGATGCGCCTTGCAGGCGGATGATCTGGCTGCACCTGCATTCGAACGACACCGGGCTCGCTGCCACGCGCGGCACACCCACGATGCGCGACGGCGCCGTGGCCAGGCCGGCCAGCGCGAACTCGTCCACGTCGGGCGGCGCCGCTGCGCAGCTGGCGTTCATGGCCCCGGCCAGCGGACGCGTGGCCAGGTTCCAGACGAACTCGCCGGTTTCCTCGATGTTGCGCAGGGTGTCCTTGCGGCCAATGCTGGCAAAGCCGATCAGCGGCGGGGTGTAATTAAAGGCGTTGAAAAAGCTGTATGGCGCCAGGTTGAGCACACCGGCAGCCGATTGCGAAGAGATCCATCCGATCGGACGCGGGCCGACGATGGCGTTGAACGGGTCGTGCGGCAGGCCGTGGCCTTGTGCGGGCTGGTAGAAATAGCGGTCGTCCATATTGCTCCTGGAAAGTCGGCGCCGGATGGCGCCACCGCGTATTCTGGCACAGGCCGTAAACGACTGCGGGGCGGACACTTGCGCGCCCGCCCCGCAGGGAATCACAACCAGCTAAACTTACGCTTGCTTGGCAGCCTTGCGACGACGTGCCACCACGCCCAGCAGACCCAGGCCGGCGATCATCATGGCATAGGTTTCGGCTTCTGGCACGGGTGCCATGGCCAGGTTGACGTTCGACGAGTACGAACCGCCGCCCGCGCCTTGTACCAGGCCGTTCACGGACAGGTAGTAGCTGCCGGCGGTCAGGCCGTTGGCGTTGAATTTCCAGTAGTCTTCGGTGCCCACGCCCGAACCCAGCACGTTGGTGCCGGCGTAGGTGGAGATAACGGCCTGGGTCACCGGATCATATTTCACCAGGCTGAAGCCGTTGATGACCAGATCCTGGATCGGGTTGGTGCTCAGGAAGGTCGAGCTCAAGGTGCCGGAAGCGTTGTAGTTGCCGTTCAGGGTGAACGTGAACTTGTCGCTGAAAACGTTGGACACCTGATCGGCGTCGAAGGTGTTACCGACCACGGTCTGGAAACCGCCAGCCTTGTTGCTGACCAGAACAGCCGCTTCCGTGTCCCCCACGTTTGCTGCGAAGGCCGACGAAGTCATTACGCTGGCGCCCATGATCATCGATGCGATCAGGATATTTTTGAGTTTCATAGTCATTCCGTTGAAAGATTGTTAGTTGGCGTTCCGGTACGCAGCACCGGTGACAAGATAATAAGCTAGTTGTATCGGAATCAACTGTTAGTTACCTAACACAGTGATTGCTTTTGCAAACTAGTTGGCTTCCTGGACACTTTTACATACAACCCTTGTTGTTAACAGATTCTGTGGATAAGCCTGTTAACAAGCCATGACGCCCAACTTCAAGTAGTTGTTTTTAAATAGGAATTTTGCCTTGCGTAAATTTAACGCAGCGAAAGTTATCCACTGACATTACACTAGGCAAGTTTGCTGAACCGACCACAGGAAGACCATGAACCATCGCCTGCATACCCTCGCCCTCGCCATCGCGCTGCTGGGCAGCATCGTTACCCCGGCCCAGTCCGCCGACGAACCGGCCGCCTCCACCGTCGCCAGCGTGCGCGAGCAGTACACCAAGTATGAATACCGCATCCCGATGCGCGACGGCACCCGCCTGTTCACCGCCGTGTACGTCCCCAAGGACGCCAGCCGCCGTTATCCGTTCCTGATGGAACGCACGCCGTACAGCGCTGGCGTGCACGCCGATGACGAATTGCACTACGGCGTCGATTTCTATCCCGCGCGCCTGGGCCCGTCGCCCGAGTTCCAGCGCAGCGGCTATATCTTCGTGCAGCAGGACGTGCGCGGCCGCTACATGTCGGAAGGCAAATGGCAGGAAATGACACCGCATGTAAACGCACGCCGCGCCAGGGGCGAAGGCAATGAAAGCGAGGACATGCACGACACGGTCGAGTGGCTGCTGAAAAATGTTCCCAACAATAACGGCAAGGTCGGCATCCTGGGGATTTCCTATCCGGGCTTTTACACGTCGGCCAGCATCATCGATTCGCACCCGGCCATCAAGGCGGCCTCGCCGCAGGCGCCGGTGACCGACCTGTACATGAACGACGACTCCTACCATGGCGGCGCCTTCATGCTGGCGGCCAATTTCGACTTCTACGCCGCCTTTGTCGAAGCCCAGAACCCGACCCCGCTGCCGAGGAGCTGGAGCAACTTCGACTACGGCACCCCGGACGGCTACGATTTCTTCCTGTCGCACCTGACGCTGTCCAACATCACCGACACCATGACGGCCTCCCAGCGCGCCTTGCTGATGCCGACGATTGCCAACTGGACCTATAACGACTTCTGGAAAACCCGCAACATCGCGCCGCACCTGAAAAACATCAAGGCCGCAGTGCTGACCGTGGGCGGCTGGTACGACGCCGAAGATTTACAAGGCCCGCTCACCACCTACCACGCCATCAAGCGCAATAATCCGGCGATCTACAGCGGCCTGGTGATGGGGCCATGGTCGCACGGCGCCTGGCGCCGCTACGACGGCCAGAGCCTGGGCAGCGTGCAGTTCGGCGCCAAGACCGGCGAGTACTTCCGTAAAAACATCGAGTTTCCGTTCTTCGAGCAGCACCTGAAAGGCGTGGCCAATCCCAACAAGGCGGAAGTGCATGCCTTCGAGACCGGCAGCAATGTCTGGCGCGAGTACGCGGCCTGGCCACCGAAGCAGGCGCAGGCGCGCACCTTGTACCTGGGCGCCAACGGCACCCTGGCCTGGCAACAGCCGGCGGCCGGCGGCGACGGCTTCGACGAATACGTTGCCGATCCGCGCAAGCCGGTGCCGTACACCGGCTATCCGGCCATCGGCGTGCCCAAGGAATACATGGTGGGCGACCAGCGCTTTGCCGCGAGCCGCACCGACGTGCTGACGTACCGCAGCGAGCCGCTGGACGAAGATGTGACCTTGAGCGGTCCGGTAAAACCGCGCCTGTTCGTCTCCACCAGCGGCACCGATGCCGACTGGATTGTAAAACTGATCGACGTCTATCCCGACGACTACCCGGCGGCCGCCAAGCCCGACGGCCCGCGGACCGATGTCGAGAAACCGGCCATTCCCATGGCCGGCTACCAGCAACTGGTGCGCGGCGATCCCTTGCGCGGCAAGTTCCGCAACGGTTTCGAGAAGCCGGAGCCGTTCACACCCGGCAAGGTCGAACCGGTCAATTTCAGCATGACCGACATCAACCACACGTTCCGCCGCGGCCACCGCATCATGGTGCAGATCCAGAGCTCGTGGTTCCCGCTGGTGGACCTGAACCCGCAAACCTTTGTCGATATCCCCAAGGCCAGGCCCGAAGATTTCCGCAAGGCGACCCAGCGCGTGTACCGCGCTCCGTCGATGTTTTCGGGCATCGAGGTGCAGGTGCTGCCCGGTCCCCGCTAAGCAAGCAGACAGACCATGGGAACCCTCCCATTCGAGGGAGGGATTTTCCTTGCCTGACGCAGTAAAGTTGCAACACTACTATTTCCAATAGGAAAACTCTATTGAGTTTATTTAATCTATAAACTTAACAGAATTGGTTTTAGGAAATATGATAGCGGCATCAGCTTCACTACCGTCGTTGCCACTTAAGGAATTCCATGGAAAACAATCATACCGGCCTCGGCGTCGCGGCCCGCCTGCGGATCGGCTTTGGCATCATCCTGGCGATGATGCTGGCGTTGACCGCCCTGAGCGTGGTCAAGGTCAACGCCATCGACAACAGCCTGCAGCACATCAGCGAGGTCAACAACGTCAAGCAGCGCTACGCGATCAATTTCCGTGGCAGCGTGCATGACCGCGCGATTGCGCTGCGCGACGTCACCCTGGTGGCAGACGCAGATGTGGCCGCCGTGGTGGCCCTGATCGACAAGCTCGACGCCGACTACCAGCAATCGGCGCGCCCGATGGACGCCCAGTTCGGCCAGGCCAAGGCCAAGGTGATGCCGGAGGAACGCGCCTGGCTCGACAAGATCAAGCAGAACGAAGCGCGCGCCACGCCGCTGGTCAAGCAGATCATCGAAGCGCGCCGCGCCGGCGATATCGACGGCGCGCGCAGCCTGATGCTGGGCCAGGCCAGGCCGGCCTTCATCGACTGGCTGGCCAGCATCAACGGCTTTATCGACCAGGAAGAAAAAATGACCGAGGCCGAGTCCGAACTGGCCCGCCACGGCGCCCACAACTTCCAGTCGCTGGCCTTGCTGGCGGTGGCGATCGCGATGGCAATCGGCGCCGTGGTGGCGTGGCGCGTGTCGCAGCACTTGCTGCGTGCACTCGGCGCCGAGCCGGCCGAAGTGAAGGCGCTGGCCAACGCCGTCGATCGCGGCGAGCTGTATCACCAGGTCAGCCTGCGCGATGGCGACCGCGACAGCATCATGGCGGTGCTGGTCAAGATGAGCGGCAACCTGCACGCCACCGTCACCGAAGTGCATGACGCGGCGCAGGCCGTTTCCAGCATCAGCACCCAGATTTCGGCAGGCAACCAGGACTTGTCCAGCCGCACCGAGGACCAGGCCAGCTCGCTGGAAGAAACCGCGTCGGCCATGGAAGAGCTGACCGCCACCGTCAAACAGAACGCCGACAGCGCCCGCAACGCCAGCAAGCTGGCGCGCGAAGCGTCCGGCGTCGCCAGCCAGGGCGGCGAGATCGTCGGCCAGGTGGTGCAGACCATGAACGCCATCGATGCGTCCTCGCGCAAGATCGAAGAGATCATCAGCGTGATCGACGGCATCGCTTTCCAGACCAATATCCTGGCCCTGAACGCAGCGGTGGAAGCCGCGCGGGCCGGCGAACAGGGCCGCGGCTTTGCCGTGGTCGCCACCGAGGTGCGCAACCTGGCCCAGCGCAGCTCCACCGCCGCGCGCGAAGTCAAGGCGCTGATCGACGAATCGGTGGAACGCATCCACACCGGCACCGACCTGGCCGAACACGCGGGCAGCACCATGCAGGACATCGTCAGCAGCGTCAAGCGCGTCTCCGACATGGTCGAATCGATTGCCAGCGCCAGCGAGGAGCAGCGCGTTGGTATCGAGGAGGTCAACCGCGCCATCGCCCAGATGGACCAGGTGACGCAGCAGAACGCGGCGCTGGTCGAAGAAGCGACCGGCACGGTCGATACCCTGCAGGACCAGGCCGCCCTGCTCAACCACGCGGTTGGCGTGTTCAAGACCGAGCGCAGCGCGGTGGCGGCGCCGGCAGGCCGGTCCGCACGCACACCGGAGCCGCAGTTGCTGCTGGCCGCAACGGCATGACGCTGCCGGTGCTGTTGCGGCAAAACTCGGAACCGGAGCGGGTGCGGGCGCTGCAGCAACTGGGCGTCCTCAACACCAACACCAGCGACTACTTCGACAGCGTGACTACGCTGGCAAAAACCCTGTTCGACGTCTCGGGCGCCTATATTTCGCTGCTCGACAGCGACCGTCAGTGGATCAAGTCGGCAGTCGGCTACTGCCCGCCGAACACCGACCGCGACAAGACCTTCTGCCAATACACGATCGCCCAGGCCAGCGTGCTGGTGATCGAAGACACGCTGCGCGATCCCCGCTTTGCCGACAACCCGCTGGTGACCGGGCCGCAAGGCGTGCGCTTTTATGCCGGCGCGCCGCTGGTGACGCAAGACGGCTATGCCATCGGTGCACTGTGCCTGATCGACCAGCGCACGCGCGTTCTCCCTGCCAGCGACCAGCAGCGCCTGGCCACGCTGGCCGGCCTGGTGATGGCGCACATCACGCTGGGCCGCGCGGTGGGGCACGTGGATGCGGTGAGCGGCATGCCGAATAAATACCAGCTGGCTGACGACCTGGGTGCAGCCGCCGCGCTGGCCCCGGGCGCACAACGGGTACTGGTGGACCTTGCCATGCCCGACGCCGCCCGCGCCTTCGAAATCATCCGCGTGATGGGCGCGGCCGTGCACGACCAGCTGGTGCGCGAAGTGGGCGCCCGTCTGCAACAACTGTTCGCGGATCGCGCCCAGGTCTATCACCTGGGCGACACCCGCTTCGCCCTGCTCGCGCGCGACGCCGACAGCGACGCCTTCATCGACTACCTGCACGGGCTGGACGCGGCGCTGCAAACTCCGCTCACCAGCCTCAACATCCCGCTGGTCCTGCCCGGCTTTGGCGGCATCGTGCGCTTTGCGCTGGGCGCCGATTCGACCGCCGATGCCCCGCGCCAGGCGGCCGCCGCCGTCAACCAGGCCCTGAGCGCGCAGCAGCGCTGGAGCCTGTACAGCGACACCGAAGACGCGCAACAGCGGCGTGCGTTCCGCCTGCTGCACGATGTGCGGAGGGCAATTGCCGACGGCGAGTTCGAACTGGTCTATCAACCGAAGCACGACCTGCCCTGCGGCGCCTGCCACGGCGCCGAAGCGCTGCTGCGCTGGCACCACCGCGAGCTGGGCGCCATTTCGCCGGCCGAATTCATCCCGCTGATCGAAACCACCGCCCTGATCGGTCCGCTCAGCGACTGGGTCATCAACACCGCCATCGCCCAGCTGGGCGCGTGGCATGCGGCCGGTCACCTGGTGAAGGTGGCGCTGAACCTGTCGGCCTGGAATTTCGAGGAACCGGACCTGGTGGACCGGCTGGCCGCCGCCTGCCGGCAGCATCGCGTCGATCCGCGCTACGTGGAAATCGAATGTACCGAGGGCGTCTGGATGGAAGGCGCGGACATCCTGGCCACGCTGCACCGCATGCGCGCGCTGGGCATGGGCCTGGCGCTCGACGACTTCGGCACCGGCTACAGCAATTTCGCGTATTTGCAGAAAGTGCCGGCCACGGTGGTCAAGGTGGACCAATCGCTGATCCGCCACGTCCACACCAACCCGCGCGACCAGCGCATCGTCCGCTCGCTGATCGCCCTGGCGCGCGAACTCGATTACCAGGTCGTGGCCGAAGGCGTGGAAACCGCGCAGTCGCTGGCGCTGATCCGTGAATGGGGCTGCGATGTGGCACAGGGTTACCATTTTTCGAAGCCGTTGGGGGCGGGGGCGTTTATTGACTACCTGGTGCGGCACCAGCATGGCGCAGACAACACCAGCTAGCGATTGTCTGCCAGCCCGCATCCGGCTACAATGATAACAATTCTCATTTACATTGAATTGCCAGATGCTTGCCGTATCCCCCTCCTCCAGCCCCCAGCCCGATTTCCAGGCCTTGTACACCGACCATCATTCCTGGTTGCTCGGCTGGCTCAAGCGGCGGCTGCATGATGCGGGGCTGGCTGGCGACCTGGCGCACGATACTTTCATCAAGATCCTGGTGGCGCGCGAGGCTGGCGCCATTGCCGAGCCGCGCCCGTTCCTGGCCACCATCGCCAGGCGCCTGATAGCCAACCACTGCCGCCGCGAAGCGCTGGAGCACGCCTATCTGGACGCCCTGCTGCACGCGCCGCAAGCGTGTGCACCCTCGCCCGAAACCATCGCCATCGTGGTCGAATCGCTGCACCTGATCGACCGCGCGCTTGCCAAGTTGCCGGAACCGGCCAGGCAAGCGTTCCTGATGGCGCACCTGGACGGCATGCGCTACGCCGATATCGCCGCCGAATTGAACGTGAGCACGCACTCGGTCAAGAAATACCTGACCAGGGCCAACCTGCTCTGCTTCTTTGCCGTGCCCGATTTTGCCGCGTCCTGACATGGCCGAGACCACCGTCTATGCCGATGGCCAGCCGATCGCGCTCGACATCGCCATGCAGGCAGCGCAATGGCTCACTACGCTAATGGATGGCGATGCCACGGTGGCGCAGCGGCAAGCGTGGCGCGCCTGGCGCGACGCCCATCCCGACCACGACCGCGCCTGGCGCCATATCGAACAGGTGAGCGGCAACTTTCAGGAACTCGACGCCCGCGCCAGCCGCCAGGCCCTGGCGCGCCAGCCCACCGCGCGCCGCCAGGGCTTGCGGGCGCTGGTATGGCTGGCGGCGTTCGGCGCCACCGGCTGGTTCGCCAGCCGCAGCGATACCGCGCACACCTTGCTGGCCGATGTCTCGACCGGCACCACGCGCCGCCAAATCACGCTGGAAGACGGCACTGCGCTGCACCTGAACGTCCACACGGCAGTCAATCTCCGCTACACGGCCAGCGGGCGCCTGCTGCAACTGGTCCGGGGCGAAATCCATGTGGCCACCGCGCAGGAGCACCGCACGCCGTACCGCCCGTTCCTGGTGGAGACCACGCACGGCCGCGCGCTGGCGCTCGGCACCCGCTACCTGGTACGCAAGGACGACGACCGGACCATGGTCGCGGTCGAACAGGGCCGCGTGCGCCTGACGCCACGCGACGGTGGCGCCGCCGTGATTGTCGCGGCCGGCCAGGGCGCGGGCATGACGAACAATCAGGTGCTGCCGGTGCGCGCCGTCGGCCCCGAAGCCTGGGCCTGGCGCCAGGGCCTGCTGCTGGCCGATTCCATGCGCTTGCGCGACTTTATCCACGAACTGAGCCGCTACCGCAGCGGCTTCATTGCCTGCGACGACGCCGTGGGCGACCTGCGCATTTCGGGCGTGTACCCGCTGGCCGACACCGACGCCGTGCTGCGCTCTCTGCCCGATGCACTGCCGGTGCGGGTTCAATACCGCACACCGTACTGGGTGCAGTTACAAGCAAAGTAAAAAATATTTAAAAAAACAGTACCCGTTTTCGATTCCGGCGTGACCCGTATAGGCAAAGTCAACCGACACACCACTACAAGGTCACCATGTCCCTCATCCGTACCCCGATGGCTGTTGCCATCCAACTGGTTTTTATGTCCTCGGCATTGCTGGCCGGCACCGGCAACGTGCAGGCGCAAGCCGCGCCGTCCTCTGCTGCGGCCCCGGCCAGCCATGACTTCCGCGTGCCTCCCGGCGAGCTGGGCGCCGCGCTGCGCCAGGTCGCCAGCCAGGCCGGCGTGCTGCTGAGCTTTACGCCCGAGCAAACGCGCGGCAAGACCAGCAGCGGCCTCGATGGCCGCCACACCGTACCCGACGCACTGAACGGCGTGTTGCGCGGCACCGGCCTGACTGCGGCCCTCAGCGGCAACGGCGCCTGGGTGCTGCGCGCGGCCGAAGCGCCAACCATGGGCAGCCTGCCGGCCGTCTCGGTCACGGCCCAAGGCGATGCCAGCGAGGGCACCGGCGCCTACGTCTCCACCGCAGCGCTCGGTACCGCCACGCCGCTGGGCCTGTCGCTGCGCGAGACGCCGCAATCGATCAGCGTGATCACCAGCGCGCGCATGGCCGACCAGGGCTTGACCTCCATCGGCCAGGTGATGGCGCAGGCGCCCGGCGTCACCCTGTTCTCGCTGGGCAGCGAGCGCACCGGCTTTACTGCGCGCGGTTACTCGATCACCAACTACCAGCTCGACGGCGTCAATACCCACTCGGAAAACCTGGGCCTCAATGCCCTGCCCTCGCAAAGCCTGGCCGACATGGCGCTGTACGACCGCATCGAAATCCTGCGCGGCGCCTCGGGCCTGATGACCGGCGCCGGCGATGCGTCGGGGGCGCTCAACATGGTGCGCAAGAAACCGACCAGGCAATCCCAGTCGTCAGTGGCAGGTCGGGCAGGGTCGAACCAGCAACTGCGCGGCGCCTTCGATGTATCCGGGCCACTGAATAACGATGGCAGCGTGCGCGGCCGCCTGGTGACGGTGGCGCAGGACAACGAGAGCGATATCGACCATTACCGGCACAACAAGCAGGTGCTGTACGGCGTGGTGGAAGCGGACCTGCGGCCCGGCACCACGGTAAGCGCAGGCGTGACCCACCAGCGCAACCGCTCGAAAGGCTCGTTGTCGTACCTGGGCTTCCCGCTGTTTTACAGCAACGGCGTGATGACCGACCTGCCCCGCTCGTTCTCGCCGGCAGCGCCCGGCAACCGCTTCGACACCGATTCCACCGACGTCTTCGCCACGCTCGAGCAGGCGCTGGGCAACAACTGGAGCCTGAAAGTCTCGGCCAGCCATTTGACGTCGTCGCAGGATGAACGCTCGGTGTACCTGGATGTGAGCGGCGGCTTTGCCGACCAGGCCAGCGGCGACGGCCTGCTGCTGGCCGCCAACCGCCGCAATTACCACCTGAAATCGAAAAGCTTTGACGTCAAGGTACGCGGCCCAGTCACGCTGTGGGGCCGCAAGCACGAAGTGGTGTTCGGCCTCGACTACAACGAATTCCAGAGCAAGACCGACGGCAGCTTCGACTGGAACCTGCAAGGCACACCGGTCAACCTCTACACCTGGGACCGCAACCAGGCGCCGGTGTTTGGCGACACCTACGTTACCTACGACAGCACCCGGCGCCAGTCCAGCGCCTATGCCGCCGGCCGCTTCAACCTGGCCGACAAGCTGACCCTGATCGCTGGCGCCAAGGTCATGCGCTACGACGAGAACTACGTCACCGACGCGCCGACCATCCCCTACTACAGCGCCGCGCCCGCCTCGGAAAAACACGTGGTAACGCCATACGGCGGCCTGGTCTATGAAATCAACGACATCCACAACGCTTACGCCAGCTATTCCACCATCTACCAGCCGCAGGCGGCGCAAGACCGTTACGGCAACTTGCTGGCGCCGCGCCAGGGCAAGACCTATGAAGCTGGTGTAAAAAGCGGCTGGTTGCAGGGCCAGTTGAATACCAGCGTGGCCGTGTACCGGATTCAACAGGAGAACCTGTCCGAGTCGGACCCCGGCTTCAACGTGCCCGGCACCACCATGCCCGCCTACCGCACCATCAAGGGCGCCCGCACCGGGGGGCTGGACCTGGAAGCGACCGGCGCGTTGACGCCGAACTGGAATGTTTCAGCCTCCTGGTCCTACAGCCGCACCAGGAGCAACGAAGACAAGACCATCCAGACCACCTTCCCGCGCAACCTGGTCAAGCTGTGGACCACGTACCAAATGCCGGGCGAACTCAAGCGCCTGACCGTGGGCGGCGGCTTCAACTGGCAGAGCAAGGTGTATTCGGATATTTCGGCGTGGCAAATCGAGCGCGACCTGTACTGGGAACAGAAATCGTACGCAGTGGCCAGCCTGATGGGCCGCTATGACTTCAGCGACAAGCTGTCGGCGACGGTCAATGTGAGCAACCTGTTCGACAAGAAATACACGGCGTCGGTGTCGGACTGGTGGTACTCGGGCATGTACGGCCCTGGCCGCGCGGTGGCGCTGACGGCCAAATACCGTTTCTGATGCGGTGAAGACAGCCTCCCGCACTGGGAGGCTGGTGTGACATTACTTAACGTCGAGCAGTTCGACGTCGAAGATCAGGTTGGAGTTCGGTGGAATCGGACCCACGCCGCGCTCGCCGTAACCATAGCTGGCCGGCACGATCAGGGTACGCTTGCCGCCCACTTTCATGCCCTGCACGCCTTCGTCCCACCCCTTGATGACCTGGCCGCCACCGAGCTGGAAGCTGAACGGCGAACGACCAACCGACGAATCGAACTGCTCGCCATGCTGGGCCGGGGCGCTTGGCACATACAGCCAGCCGGTGTAGTTGACGACGGCGGTGGCGCCAGCCACGGCTTCCTTGCCGGTGCCGACGACGGTGTCGATCTTTTGCAGTTCGGTGCTGGCCACCGGTGCAGCGGCTGGCGCCTCAGCCGGGGTTGGCGCCGGCGTTGTGGCCGCAGCCGGGGCTTCGGCGGCAGGCGGGGTTTCTTTTTTGTTGCAGGCGGCCAAAGCCAGCGTGAGGGTCAAACCGAGGATGGCGGAGGACAGCAGTTTCATGAGGTTCTTTCGTGATGGTTGTCAGCCGCCGCAGCATACAGCGCGGCACGCCTTCTGCCAATCTGAAACGGCTACGGTGCGCGCGGAGGTTGCCCGTGGCGTCTGCTACCTAGGAGGGAACCGTACCCGCCCACTTCGCGGGTTATGCAGCGCTGGCGACTTGCCTACAATCGACAGCATCCTCCCTCGTTCGAAAGCACACCATGCAAGATTTACTTACCCCCGACAATTGCACGCTGGTCCTGCTTGACCAGCAAGCCGGTCTGCAATTTGCCGTGCAATCGATGGACCGCCAGACCCTGCTCAACAATTCCGTGGCCCTGCTGGAGGCAGCGCTGGCATTCTCGCTGCCGATCGTCGCCAGCACCTCGGCCAGCAAGATCTACAGCGGCCCGCTACTGCCCGACCTGCACGCGCTGATCCCCGACCACCCGGTGCTGGAGCGCCGCAACATGAACGCCTGGGAAGACCCGGCGGTGCAGGCTGCCATCGTCGCCACCGGCCGCAAAAAGCTGATCTTCTCCGGCATGCTGACCGAAGCGTGCATCAGCTTTGCCGTGCTCAGCGCCATCGAAGCGGGCTATGAGTGCTACGTCGCCGGCGACGCCTGCGGCGGCCTCACCGAAATGGGCCACAATCTCGCACTGCAACGGATGATCGCCAAAGGCGCACAACCGACCAGCTGGCTGCAAGTGCTGCTGGAACTGCAACGCGACTGGACCCGCCACGACACCTACGACGCGGCGCGCGCGGTGGTGGAGAAAAATGGCGGCGGTTATGGCGTGGGATTGCGCTATGCGCGGCAGATGTTGACGCCGCAGTGATTTGGCTAAATACCTGGCTGTGCTGACACCCGTACCTTAACGGATGGCATCGGCACCTTCAATTTGAAGATCAGAAGCCGGTTTGCACCGTTGAGCCGAGTTTAGGCATACCTGAGCTTCAGTAGAATACATGGTAGTCGGCAAGACCAAGCGACGCGAAGGTAACTACTCTCAGAATACCGCCATGAAAACTTTTTTAGCGCTCGTGATGACAGCCCTGCCGCTCGCTGTCATGGCGGCTCCCACGCAGGTGCTCGGCATTCCCTTTAATGGAAAGCTCAAGCATTCGCCTGGCATCTGTCCGCTCAACAACGAAAAAGCCGAACAAATTTGCTGGCGAAGCAGTCCGCGCATGGACGACATCGGCGGGCGCTGGGGCAGCGCCCACCTGCCGGACCCGGACTCGCGTCCGCTCTGGGCGGCGCGCGGATGGTTCGAGATCGCGTTGAAAAAAGATCTGACCGTGACGCGCATTAAAGTGCTGGCGGAAGGCACGGAGCGGGAGACGATTTTCCAGTCGATCTCGACCCGCTTCGGCGCTCCTGTTTCCGACGATGGCCGCTCTGCGCGGTGGGTGCACAAGGACGCAACCATCCAACTGCTGTGCGCTGCGCCGACCAAGTGCTGGGCGACCTTCAATGTGCCTGCGGCCGAAGCCGATCCTGCTGCAGCAACCAGGCTGGCGCAGCACCAGAAGCCCAGGCCCGTCACGCCCTGATGCCACACCGGAAAATACGATCAATTGGGATTTTGGCCTGCCCAGCAGGAATCGAACCTGCGACCCTTAGCTTAGAAGGCTAATGCTCTATCCAACTGAGCTATGGGCAGTTTTTGTACAGCGAGAATTCGCCGCAGAAATGAAAAACGGGTTGTCTAGGACAACCCGTTTAGTGTTTTTGGTCGGAGTACAAGGATTCGAACCTTGGACCCCCTGGTCCCAAACCAGGTGCGCTACCGGGCTGCGCTACACTCCGAAGACAGCATTCTAATACTCCGGGGCGTTGCCGTCAATGGACGGCCCGAAGTATCTTGCAGAAACTAACTTATGCCGCCAGTTTGACGTCGATCTTGTCGGCAATGCGCTGCGCCATCGACTTGGCGTCGTCGGCGCTACGCGCTTCCACCATCACGCGGATCAGCGGTTCGGTGCCGGAGGCGCGGATCAGGACGCGGCCGGTGTCGCCCAGCTCGCGCTCGACCTGCTCTTTTTCCGCCACCATGGCAGCGTTCTCGGTCCAGTCGAAGCCGGGCGTGACGCGCACGTTGATCAGGGTTTGCGGGAACAACACCAGGTCGGCGGTGGCCTCTTCCAGCGAGCGGCCCGCGCGCTTGAGGGCCGACAGCACTTGCAGCGCCGAGATGATGCCGTCGCCGGTGGTGTGCTTGTCGATGCACAGCAGGTGGCCCGAGCCCTCGCCGCCCAGCAGCCAGCCCTTCTCCTGCATCACTTCGAGTACGTAGCGGTCGCCGACCTTGGCGCGCGCAAAACCCACGCCCTTCTGCTTGATCGCCACTTCCACCGCCATATTGGTCATCAGGGTGCCGACGGCGCCGGCCACGGGGCCGGTGGCCAGGCGGTCGATCACCATCAGGTACAACAGCTCGTCGCCGTTGTAGAGGCGGCCGTTGGCGTCGCACATGATCAGGCGGTCGGCGTCGCCGTCGAGGGCGATGCCGAGGTCGGCGCCGTGGGCGCGCACGGCGGCGGCCATCGCTTCGGGCGCAGTGGCGCCGTGGGCCTTGTTGATGTTGAAGCCGTCCGGCTTGTTGCCGATGGCGATCACTTCCGCGCCCAGTTCATGGAATACGTGCGGGGCGATGTTGTAGGCGGCGCCATGGGCGCAATCGACCACCACTTTCAGGCCGCGCAGGTCGAGCTCGTTGGGGAACGTGCTCTTGCAAAACTCGATGTAACGGCCCTGGGCATCGTCGAGGCGCTTGGCGCGGCCGAGTTTTTCCGGCGCCACGCATTCCATCGGATGCTCGAGCGCGGCTTCGATCTCGAGTTCGACCGCGTCGGGCAGCTTGGTGCCCTGGTCGGAAAAGAACTTGATGCCGTTGTCCTGGAACGGGTTGTGCGACGCCGAAATCACCACGCCGGCCGACAGGCGCAGGGCGCGCGTCAGGTAGGCAATCGCTGGCGTGGGCATCGGGCCGGCCAGCATCACGTCCACGCCGGCGGCGGCCAGGCCGGCTTCGAGCGCGGCTTCGAGCATGTAGCCGGAAATGCGCGTGTCCTTGCCGATCAACACCGTTGGACGCTTGCTGCCCGTCCCGGTGCCCTTGCCGGCCAAAACCTTGCCGGCGGCATAGCCGAGGCGCATAACGAAGTCAGGCGTAATGGGCGAGACGCCCACCAGGCCGCGGATGCCATCGGTGCCAAAATATTGTCGTGCCATGTTTGTGCTCTTTTCTTTGTCTGTATGTTTTTTATTGGGCTGCCTGCCATACCTTGAGCGCGTCCACCGTGTCGGCCACGTCGTGCACGCGGACGATGATGGCGCCTTGCGCCACCGCAGCCAAGGCGCCGCCCACGCTGCCAGCTGCGCGCCGCTCCACCGGCTTACCGGTCACCGCGCCGATCATCGATTTGCGCGACAGCCCCGCCAGCAGCGGCATGCCTGTCTCTTCGATGAGGCGGCCTGTCGCCTTGAGCAATGCGTAATTATGCTCCACCGTCTTGCCGAAGCCAAAACCCGGATCGATGCACAATCGACGCGGATCAATCCCGGCCTCCAGCAGCGCGTCGATGCGTTCACGCAGGAAAGCGATGACCTCGTCCACCACGTCGGCGTAGCTGGGCGCGAGCTGCATGTGCTGCGGATCGGATTGCATGTGCATGATACACAGCGCGCAGTCGCTGTCGCGTACCGCATCGATGGCGCCGGGGACGCGGAAACCGTTTATATCGTTGATCATGTCCACGCCGGCAATGATGGCTTCGCGCATCACCTGCGGCTTGTAGGTATCGACCGAAATGGCGGGGCCGAGGTCGCGCAGCGCATAGACCACCGGCATCACGCGCTGCAACTCGTCCTCCAGAGACACCGGCGGCGAGCCGGGCCGGGTGGACTCGCCACCGATGTCGATGATATCGACGCCCTCCTCGATCATCGCTTCGGCATGGCCAAGCGCGAACTCGAGCGCCTGGTAGTTGCCGCCGTCAGAAAAGGAGTCGGGTGTGACGTTGAGAATGCCCATCACGCGCGGGCGCCGGCCTGCGCCCTGCAAAGGATAGTTGAAACGGCCGAACTGGAATGTGGATCGCATCTGATTCTATAAAGAAAAAGGGCGAGGATTGCTCCTCACCCTTGGGTGTTGAATACCTGCCGCAGGCTTACGCTGGTGCGGTCACGGTAGGCGAAACGCCCGAACCGCCGTCGCCAGGTGGCTGCTTGCGGATGGTCACGCCTGGTTTAGGCGGGCGCGGCTCGAGGCCGGCCATGATGTCGTTGATCTGGTCCGCATCGATGGTTTCCCAGTCGAGCAGCGCCTTGGTCATGACTTCGACTTTTTCGCGGTTGTCTTCCAGCAGCTGGCGGGCCAGTGCATATTGCTGGTCGAGGATGTTGCGGATTTCCGCATCGACCTTTTGCTGGGTCGCTTCCGAGATGGTCTTGTTGCTGCCACCCATGAAGCCATCATTTTGCTCATCCTCGTAAACCATCACGCCAAGGGAATCGGACATGCCGAACTTGGTGACCATCGAACGGGCCAGTTTGGTGGCGCGCTGGAAGTCGTTGGAGGCGCCGGTGGACATCTGGCCGACGAAAATCTCTTCCGCGATACGGCCGCCAAACAGGATGGAAATTTCTTCCAGCATCTTGTCCTTGTAACCGGAGATGCGGTCGTGTTCAGGCAGCTGCCAGGTCAGGCCCAGGGCCCAGCCGCGCGGCATGATGGTTACCTTGTGGACCGGATCCGCCTTAGGCAGCAGCTTGGCAACCACGGCGTGACCGGACTCGTGGTAAGCCGTATTGCGACGCTCTTCCTCGCGGATGACCATCGACTTGCGCTCGGGACCCATGAAGATCTTGTCCTTGGCATCTTCGAAGTCGGCCATATCGACCAGGCGCTTGGCGCGGCGGGCGGCAAACAGCGCAGCCTCGTTGACCAGGTTGGCCAGGTCGGCGCCCGAGAAGCCAGGCGTACCGCGGGCCAGGATGTCGGCCTTGACGTCGGTGCCGATCGGCACTTTACGCATGTGCACGTTGAGGATCTGCTCACGACCACGGATGTCCGGCAGGCCAACCGATACCTGGCGGTCGAAACGGCCTGGGCGCAGCAGCGCTTTGTCGAGCACGTCGGCACGGTTGGTCGCGGCAATCACAATCACGCCGGATTGCGCTTCAAAACCGTCCATCTCGACCAGCAACTGGTTCAGCGTCTGTTCGCGTTCGTCGTTACCGCCGCCCATGCCGGCGCCACGGTGACGGCCGACCGCGTCGATCTCGTCGATGAAGATGATGCACGGCGAATGCTTCTTGGCGTTCTCGAACATGTCACGGACACGCGATGCACCGACGCCGACAAACATTTCGACGAAGTCGGAACCGGAGATCGAGAAGAACGGCACCTTGGCTTCGCCGGCAATCGCACGGGCCAGCAAGGTTTTACCGGTACCTGGAGGACCGACCATCAGCACGCCGCGGGGAATGCGGCCACCGAGTTTCTGGAATTTGCTCGGGTCGCGCAGGAAATCGACGATTTCGCTGACTTCTTCCTTGGCTTCGTCGCAACCGGCAACGTCGGCAAAGGTGACCGAATTATTGGAGTCGTCCAGCATGCGCGCCTTCGACTTGCCGAAGGAGAATGCGCCGCCCTTGCCGCCGCCCTGCATCTGGCGCATGAAGAAAATCCACACACCGATCAACAACAGCATCGGGAACCACGAGACGAAGATTTGCTGCAGGAAGCCTGGCTCTTCCGGCGGACGGATGTCGAACTTGACGCCGTTGTCGCGCAGGTCGCCGATCAGACCGCGATCGAGTATGGTGGCAGTGGTGCGCACCTTGGTGTCGTCGCTCTTGACGGCAGTGATGGTGTTGCCCTCAATGACAACTTCCTTGATGTTCTTGGCTTTCACCGCATCGAGCAGTTCGGAGTATGGAATAGGTCGGGCGCCAGCAGCAACGCCATGGCTATCGAACTGCTTGTACAGCATGAGCAGGAGCAGTACGACAACTACCCAAATGGCTGACTTGGAAAACATGTTATTCACGAAAACTCCTTGGATGCAGGGCGCATCTCTTAACCTATAGCTAGAAACCCGATTTTACTCGCAATAAGCAGGCGGTGCCAGAAGCCCACTCCTCTACCGGGCGCAAACCCGGCCAAGCTCACATTATTTGATCAAAATTACTGGTCGATCAAGATAAAAATGCTTCACCTTGGCCGATATGCGGCCTGCTGCACGAATATCAAGGGTAAATCAGTCAACTTCGGGGCGAACCGGCGCGAAATCGTCGAGTTCGTAGGGTACTGCGGACGCCATGCTGTCGGTCGGGTTTTTCAGGCCGCGGCCCAGCAGGAAAATTTCGGACGACTTGTCGCGGCTGGCCTTGGGCTTTTTTTGCGTCACGGTTTTAAATTCCTTACGGAATTTCAGCACGATATCGTTAAAACCCATGTCTTTAAAACATTTGACCAGCAAGGCGCCCGAGGGTTTCATGTGGGCCTGCGAAAATTCGATGGCCAGGTCGATCAGGTGCTCCATGCGGGCGGCGTCGCTGTCGGCGATGCCGGACAGGTTGGGCGCCATGTCGGACAACACCAGGTCCACTTTCTGGCCTTGCAGCACGTCCTCCATTTTTTGCAACACTTCCGGTTCGCGGAAGTCGCCCTGGATGAAATGGAAATCGGCCACCGGCGCCATCGGCAGGATATCGAGCCCGATCAGCGTGCCGTTGACCCCGCCGCCATCCTTGCCGGCCAGCTTGCGGCGCGTGTACTGCGCCCAGCTGCCGGGGGTGCAGCCGAGGTCCACGATGACTTGCCCCGGTTTGATCAGTTTTTCTTCCTCGTCGATCTCTTTCAGCTTGAAAGCCGCACGGGCGCGATAGCCCTCCTTCTGGGCCAATTTCACGTACGGATCATTAATGTGGTCGTGAATCCAGTTTTTGTTTAATTTGTTCTTTGCCATTCGCGTAGAATACTGCCTTTAAGAGAACTACCAGAAATTAATTATGATTAAACTTACCCCCGTTGAGCGCAGTGCCCTGCGCGCCGAAGCTCACGCGCTCAAGCCCATCGTCCTGATCGGCGAAGCGGGACTGACCGCCAACGTCCTCAAGGAAATTTCCCTGGGCCTCGATTCGCACGGCCTGATCAAGGTGCGCGTGTTCGGCGACGACCGTGAAGCGCGCGTTGCCATGTACGACACCATCTGCCAGGAACTCGAAGCAGCACCGGTGCAACACATCGGCAAGCTGTTCGTGCTGTACCGTCCAAAGGTGGAAACCACCAAGGAACGCTCCACGTCCGGCAAGGGCCTGCGCGAAGTGACCATCGTCAAGCCTAGCCCGAGCGGCACCAAGCGTCCATCGGTGACCAAGGTATTGCTTAAAGGGAATGAGCGAGTGACCCAGGGCGGCAACATCAAACGCGCCAAGCCACAGCAGAAGTCCAGCAAGAAAAGCGCGCTCGGTTCGAAGTAAGCTGCGCCAACGTATCGTCGCTCCCGCGCAGGCGGCAGCGACGGTGCAGTTATTGTTTTACCACCAGCCACGCAGCCAGCAGGCTTTGTACCAGGAAGATGCTGCTGGAGATGCCGTGCAGGATGCCGAATTCGTTCTTGGCAGCCGATTCCATCACCCCTCCCGGACCAGCACTCGCGCGCAACGCGGCCATCATCGGCTGCAGGCCGAAGTGCGACACCAGCGTACACGCCAGCATTACCACCACGATGATCATCACCGTGCGGCGGCCCTTGGCTGCCATGTTCACGGCCGGACCGGCAAAGATGCCTTCGGTACCGGGCCTGGTCGCCCACAACAGCAGCAGCATCAACACGCCGCACGCGATCGACACCCAGGCCTGGGTGTTGAACAGGCTGCCGGCGATGGTGCCGGCCAGCACGCGGTCAGGCACGGTGGCAAACAGCGTGGGCGCGGCGATATAGCCGACGCCCCACAGGCTGCCGGCCCACAGCGTGGCAACCAGCAAACGGGTACGGGCTAATAGCATCAGACGTAACGCACTTCCAGAATTTCGTATTCGCGCGGGCCGGACGGCGCCTGCACTTCCACCACGTCGCCGGCGGACTTGCCGATCAGCGCGCGGGCGATCGGCGAGGTCACCGATACTTTGCTCAGTTTGAGATCGGCTTCGTCGAGGCCGACGATCTGGTACGTGACCTTGGCGCCGGACTCGAGGTCCTCCAGATCAACGGTCGCGGCAAACACCACGCGGCCATCGGCTTCGAGCGTGGTGGGGTCGATGATCTGCGCGGCGCTCAGCTTGCCTTCGAGTTCGGCAATACGGCCTTCCACAAACGCCTGGCGCTCCTTGGCGGCATCGTACTCGGCGTTTTCGGACAGGTCGCCGTGCGAGCGCGCTTCGGCAATCGCGTCGATCACGATACGGCGTTCTTTGGTCTTCAACTGGTGCAGCTCTTCCCGCAGGAGATTTGCGCCGAATATGGTAAGTGGAACTGAAGTCATATCTGTTTACTCTGTTTTTACAATGGAAAACCACAGAGGCCACGCCAACTGCAGCGTGAGCTCTGTGGTTAATTGGGTACCGCTAAGGTTTAGTGTAAAGCCTTATGCAGCCCTTGTAAATCGTACACTTGCAATTCGTCGAGATGACGGATGCCTTCCACTGCCGCTTCGGCGCCGGCGATGGTCGTGTACGTGGTCACGCGCGCGGCCAGCGACGACGTGCGGATCGCGCGCGAGTCGTTGATGGCGCTGCGTTTTTCTTCCACCGTATTAATCACCAGCACGATCTCGTGGTTCTTGATCATGTCGACGATGTGCGGACGGCCTTCAGCCACCTTGTTGACGGCGGTGACCGGGATGCCGGCCGTGGAGATCACGGCAGCGGTGCCCTTGGTGGCCACCAGCGAGAAGCCGGCATCGACCAGGTCGCGCGCCACCTTGACGGCGCGCGGCTTGTCCGACGATTTCACCGACAGGAACACCTTGCCCGACTTCGGCAGCTTGACGCCGGCGCCCAGCTGCGACTTGACGAACGCTTCGCCGAAGGTACGGCCCACGCCCATCACTTCACCGGTCGATTTCATCTCTGGTCCGAGGATGGTATCGACGCCAGGGAACTTCACGAACGGGAACACGGCTTCCTTGACGCTGTAGTACGGCGGCACCACTTCTTCGGTGATGCCTTGTGCTGCCAGGGTCTGGCCGACCATGCAACGGGCGGCGATCTTGGCCAGCTGCAGACCGGTCGCTTTCGACACGAACGGTACCGTGCGCGAAGCGCGCGGGTTCACTTCCAGCACGTACACCACGTCTTGCTGTACGCCGTCCACGTCCTGCTTCTGGATCGCGAACTGCACGTTCATCAGGCCGACCACGTTGAGGCCCTTGGCCATCAGCGCGGTCTGGCGTTTCAGTTCGTCGATGGTTTCCTGCGCCAGCGAGTACGGTGGCAGCGAGCAGGCCGAATCGCCCGAGTGCACGCCAGCCTGTTCGATGTGTTCCATCACGCCGCCGATGAAGGTGGTTTCGCCGTCGCTGATGCAATCGACGTCGCACTCGATGGCGTCGTTCAGGAAGCGGTCGAGCAGCACCGGCGAATCGTGCGAGACCTTGACCGCTTCGCGCATGTAGCGCTCGAGGTCACGCTGCTCGTGGACGATTTCCATGGCGCGGCCGCCCAGCACGTACGAAGGACGCACCACCAGCGGGTAGCCGATTTCCTGCGCCAGCGCCAGGGCGTCGGCTTCGGTACGGGCGGTACGGTTAGGCGGCTGGCGCAGGTTCAGCTTGTGCAGCAGTTGCTGGAAACGCTCGCGGTCTTCGGCGGCGTCGATCATGTCCGGCGAGGTGCCGACGATCGGCACGCCATTCGCTTCCAGGTCCAGCGCCAGTTTCAACGGGGTCTGGCCGCCGTACTGGACGATCACGCCCACCGGCTTTTCCAGCTCGACGATTTCCAGCACGTCTTCCAGCGTCAGCGACTCGAAGTACAGGCGGTCGGACGTGTCGTAGTCGGTGGAGACGGTTTCAGGGTTGCAGTTGACCATGATGGTCTCGTAGCCGTCTTCGCGCATCGCCAGCGCCGCGTGCACGCAGCAGTAGTCGAACTCGATACCCTGGCCGATACGGTTCGGGCCACCGCCCAGCACCATGATCTTTTTCTTGTCGGTCGGGGCGGACTCGCACTCTTCGTCGTACGTCGAGTACATGTACGCGGTGTTGGTCGCAAATTCCGCGGCGCAGGTGTCCACGCGCTTGTACACGGGACGGATCGCCAGTTCGTGGCGACGGGTGCGCACGGCCTTGGCATCGGTTTGCAGCAGGAAGGCCAGGCGGCGGTCCGAGAAGCCCTTCTGTTTCAGCTTGTACAGCGTGGGCTTGTCGAGCAGGTCCAGCTTTTGCGTGTCGAGCCACAGCTCGATGTCCACGATCTCTTTGATCTGGATCAGGAACCATGGATCGATCTTGGTCAGCGCGTGCACTTCTTCCAGCGTGAAGCCCTGGGCGAATGCATCGCCCACGTACCAGATACGCTCGGGACCTGGCTCGCCCAGTTCCTCTTCGATCTTTTCGCGGTCCTTGGTTTTTTCGTTCAGACCATCGACGCCCACTTCCAGGCCGCGCAAGGCTTTCTGGAACGATTCCTGGAAGGTGCGGCCGATCGCCATCACTTCGCCAACCGATTTCATTTGCGTGGTCAGGTGGTGGTCAGCGGTCGGGAATTTCTCGAACGTGAAGCGCGGGATCTTGGTGACCACGTAGTCGATCGATGGCTCGAACGATGCTGGCGTGGCGCCGCCGGTGATCTCGTTGCGCAGCTCGTCCAGCGTAAAGCCCACGGCCAGCTTGGCCGCGACTTTCGCGATCGGGAAGCCAGTCGCTTTCGAGGCCAGGGCCGACGAACGCGACACGCGCGGGTTCATTTCGATGACGATCATGCGGCCGTCGGCCGGGTTGATCGAGAACTGCACGTTGGAGCCGCCGGTATCGACACCGATCTCACGCAGCACCGCCAGACTGGCATTGCGCATGATCTGGTATTCCTTGTCGGTCAGCGTTTGCGCTGGCGCCACGGTGATCGAGTCGCCGGTGTGCACGCCCATCGGGTCGAGGTTTTCGATCGAGCAGATGATGATGCAGTTGTCCGCCTTGTCGCGCACCACTTCCATCTCGTACTCTTTCCAGCCCAGCAGCGACTCTTCGATCAGCAGCTCGTTGGTTGGCGACGCTTCCAGGCCGCGTTTGCAGATCGCTTCGAATTCTTCTTCGTTGTAGGCGATACCGCCGCCGCTGCCACCCATGGTGAACGACGGACGGATGATGGTCGGGAAGCCGACTTCGCGCTGCACCGCCCACGCTTCGTCGAGCGAGTGCGCCACGCCGGAACGGGCCGAGCCCAGGCCGATCTTGGTCATCGCATCCTTGAACTTGGAGCGGTCTTCGGCCTTGTCGATGGCTTCGGGCGTGGCGCCGATCAGCTCGACCTTGTACTTGTCGAGGATACCGTGGCGATGCAGGTCCAGTGCGCAGTTCAGTGCAGTCTGGCCGCCCATGGTCGGCAGGATCGCGTCCGGCTTTTCCTTGGCGATGATTTTTTCGACGACTTGCCAGGTGATCGGCTCGATGTAGGTGACATCGGCCATTTCCGGGTCGGTCATGATGGTCGCAGGATTGCTGTTGACCAGGATGACTTTATAGCCCTCTTCGCGCAGGGCCTTGCAGGCCTGGGCGCCGGAATAATCGAACTCGCAGGCCTGGCCGATAATGATCGGACCAGCGCCAATAATCAGAATACTTTTAATGTCAGAACGTTTAGGCATCTTATTTTTTCTCCGTAGCTTCCATCAGGCCGATGAAGCGGTCAAACAGGTAAGCGACGTCAGTCGGGCCGGGCGATGCTTCAGGGTGGCCCTGGAAGCAGAACGCCGGGGTGTCGGTGCGTTCAAAGCCCTGCAGCGAGCCGTCGAACAGCGACACGTGGGTTACGC
The DNA here is from genome assembly GCF_034479515.1 of Duganella zoogloeoides. Lineage (NCBI taxonomy): Bacteria > Pseudomonadati > Pseudomonadota > Betaproteobacteria > Burkholderiales > Oxalobacteraceae > Duganella > Duganella zoogloeoides. Next base: position 1,706,297 of record NZ_CP140152.1, on the reverse strand, counting down.
GGCAGTTGGCCGGCAGGGTGTCGGGATCGACTGCGAAGCCGTGGTTCTGGGACGTGATCAGCACTTGCTTGCTGTCGAGGTCCTGCACCGGGTGGTTGGCGCCGTGGTGGCCGAATTTCATTTTCAGGGTGGTGGCGCCGGAAGCGAGGCCCATGATCTGGTGGCCGAGGCAGATGCCGAACAGCGGAATCTTTTTCACCATGAATTCACGGGCGGCAGCGATCGCGTAGTCGCATGGCTGCGGATCGCCAGGGCCGTTCGACAGGAATACGCCGTCCGGGTTCAGCGCCAGCACATCGGCAGCGGACGTTTGCGCCGGCACCACGGTGACCTTGCAGCCGCGCGCGGTGAGCATGCGCAGGATATTGCGCTTGACGCCGAAGTCGTAGGCGACCACGTGGAATTTCTGGTCGGCGGCGGCCAGCTTGCCGTAGCCCGTGCCCAGGGTCCATTCGGTTTCAACGGTTTCGTATTGCGCGGTGACCGAGACCACCTTGGCCAGGTCCATGCCCGACAGGCCGGGGAAGGAACGGGCCAGGTCCAGCGCTTGCGACGTCGATGGCTCATTGCCTTGCGTGCCGACCAGGATGGCGCCGGATTGGGCGCCCTTCTCGCGCAGGATGCGGGTCAGTTTGCGGGTGTCGATACCGGCGATGGCGACGATGTTCTCGGCCTTCAGGTACTCGGCCAGCGACTGGGTGGAGCGGAAGTTCGAGGCCAGCAGCGGCAGGTCACGGATGATCAGGCCGGCGGCGTGGACTTTGGACGACTCGACGTCTTCGGGGTTGATGCCGTAGTTGCCGATGTGCGGGTAAGTGAGGGTGACGATCTGGCGGCTGTAGGAAGGATCGGTGAGGATCTCCTGGTAACCGGTCATGGACGTATTGAAAACGACTTCCCCGGTCGTATGACCGGCAGCGCCGATCGAAAAACCTTTGAAGATGGTTCCATCAGCGAGGGCCAGTATGGCTGGAACGGTGGAGCCAGAAAAAAATGGCGGCAAGGGCAACTCCTGATAAAGTTACCGTAGCTGCGCCACGTCAGACGACCGTCGTTGTGCCCGCGTGGTGATGTGCGGGTAGAAGGTCAATTGATGATGGAGTGAGTGGTAGTCGCTACGGTAGGGTGTGATTGGCTAAACCTTTGAATTATAACCAGTTCCCCACCGTTTGACAAGGCAGGCCGCCCGAATTGGCGGCCCTTGATTCGACAGCAACGTTACACGACTGCGGCGATCCCAGCCTTGGCAATCTGCGCGTCCTCGGTCGATTTCACGCCCGACACGCCCACTGCGCCCACCACGTGACCATCGACGATGATCGGCACGCCGCCTTCAAGCATGCCATCGGCCTGCGGCGACGGCGCGGTCAGGAACGCGGTGCGGCCGCCGTTGATGATGTCTTCGTAAATCTTCGATTCGCGGCGGCCCAGCGCGGCCACGCGCGCTTTCGACGGGGCGATGTGCGACGACAGCGCGTTGGCGCCATCATTGCGCTGCAACCACAGCAAGTGGCCGCCGTCATCGACGATGGCAATCGCCACCGCCCAGTTGTTGGCCAGTGCTTCCGCTTCGGCGGCGGCAGCGATTTTCTTGACGTCGGCAAGCGACAGGTATGGTTTGGTTTGCATGACACTCCTTCTGGTTGAATCGATATTTAGGGCCGGCGCTTCGCTTCCAGCTTCTGTTTGATCTGGGCCATCACCTGGGCGGCAGCCTGCTCGCCCGCCAGGATGGCCTGGTTGCGGCTATTAAAATCGTTACTGGCCATCTTGCCCAGGCTCGGGGTGATGACGATGTCGGCGTCCTTCAATTCGTACTGGTTGATGCGCTGGCCCATGATGCTAAACGTCTGCATGATCACATCGACCGAGCTGACGGTGGCCTGCACGTCGGCCTGGGTGGAGATGTTGACGGCGATGACAAAGTCGGCGCCCATGTCGCGCGCGAATTTTACGGGCACCGGCGCCACCAGGCCGCCATCGACATACGTCTTGCCATTGATGGTCACCGGCTGGAACACGCCGGGCACCGACGACGAGGCCCGCACCGCCATGCCCGTGTTCCCGCGCTGGAACAGGATCGGCTGGCCGTTTTTCAGGTCGGCGGCCACTGCGCCGAACGGAATTTTCAGCTTTTCCATCGGCTGGTTGTTGACGGCCTTGTTCACATACGCCTGCAGCGCCTCGCCTTTGAGCACGCCGGTGCTCTTGCCGAACAGCGGCATGGCCCAGTCGGAAATCGCCGCTTCGTCCATGTCGAACGCCAGCCTTTGCAGCTGGAAGCCGGTATTGCCGGCCGCGTACAGGGCGCCGACCACGCTGCCGGCGCTGGTGCCGACCACCACGTCCGGATAGATGCCCTGCGCTTCGAGCGCCTTGATCACGCCGATGTGGGCAAAGCCGCGCGCGGCGCCGCCGCCCAGGGCCAGGCCGATCTTGATTTTCTTCGGCTCAGGCGCAGCGATGGGCGTCACGGGTACGGGAGTGTCGATCACCGGTGTGGTTTTACAACCGCCGAGGGCGGCGACGGCGAGCGTGATGGATAAAAGGGCAAGACGGCGTAAGGGCATGAATGGTCGCATGAAAAATGGGCGCAGCACATTCTATCGCAAGCAGCCCCATCACCGCCAAACGCGCAGCGATTTGAGCGTCCGCGCGCCCGCAAGCGCCGGACTATGGCCGATAATCTGCGCTTCCCAGCCATTGCCGTCGCCAAGGTCTGCCATGCAGCGCATTCTCGCCATCGCCCTCTTCCTCTTCAGTTCCCTGACCGCGCCGGTCGCCGGCGCCGCGCCACAGCCCGATGCCAGCGTGGTGCTCGACCTGGCCGGCCAGTGGCGTTTCGCGCTCGACCGCCAGGATACCGGCGTGCAGCAGCAATGGTTCAAGCGGGAGTTGCAAGACCGGATCACCCTGCCCGGCATCCTGCAGGCGCAAGGGTATGGCGACGATATCGGCACCGGCACGCCGTGGGTGCTGTCGCTGTACGACAAGCAGTGGCAGCTGCGCGAGGACTACAAGACCCACACCACGCCCGGCCAGGTCAAGGTACCGTTCCTGTCGCAGCCGCCGAAGCACTACCTGGGCGCCGCGTGGTACCAGCGCGAGATCGATATTCCGGCCGCAGCCGGCGGCCGGGGTGATATTCCGGCCGCAGCCGGCGGCCGGGGTGATATTCCGGCCGCAGCCGGCGGCCGGGGTGATATTCCGGCCGCAGCAGGCGGCCGGGGCGATGTGCCGAAGGGCTGGCGCGGGCAGCGCGTGGTGCTGCACCTGGAGCGGCCGCGCTGGGGATCCACCGTGTGGGTCGATGACCGCCAGGTGGGCAGTAATCTCAGCCTGGTGGCGGCGCATGATTACGACCTGGGCCTGCTGGCGCCGGGCCGCCACCGCATCTCGATCCGGGTGGACAACCGTATGCTGATGGCGTACCGGCCCGATGCCCACTCGGTCTCCGATTCGCTGGGCATGAGCTGGAACGGCATCATCGGCAAACTGGAACTGCGCGCGACGTCCCCCGTATGGATCGACGACGCCCAGGTGTACCCGAACGTGCAAAACCGCACCGCCCTGGTGAAAATCAGGATCGGCAACGCCGGTGGTCGCGCCGGCAGCGGTACCATCACTGCCAATGGCGTGCGCCACCCGGTGCGCTGGAGCGAGAGCGGCGGCAGCGCCGAGATCACCGTCAAGTTTGCAGCCAACGCGCAGACCTGGGACGAATTCCACCCGGTGCTGCACGACCTGCGCCTGCAACTGCAAGGCCCGCATGCCGCCCACACGAAGAACGTACGCTTCGGCTTTGCCCAGATCACCGCCGTCGGCAAGGACTTCGTGCTCAACGGCCGCACCATCTTCCTGCGCGGCACCCACCACGGCGGCGACTTCCCGCTCACCGGCTATCCGCCCACCGACCTCGCCTACTGGCGCAAGATTATCCAGATCAACAAGGACTGGGGCATCAATCACATCCGCTTCCACTCGTTCTGCCCGCCCGAGGCAGCGTTCCAGGCCGCGGACGAACTGGGGGTGTACCTGCAACCGGAACCGGGCATGTGGAACGACGTCTCGCCCGGCACGGCCATGGAGGCGATGCTGTACGAAGAAACCGAGCGCATGATACGCGCCTACGGCAACCACCCATCGTTCCTGCTGCTCAGTCCCAGCAACGAACCGAAAGGCAAGTGGAAGGAAGCATTCGACAAGTGGATCGCCCACTATCGCCAGGCCGATCCGCGCCGGCTGTACACCAACGGCACCGGCCACACCGAGAAGCAGGTGCCGGGACTGGCCGAGGGCACCGACTACCTGGCCATGCAGCGCATCGGCCCCAAGCCGCTGCGCGGCGAGCGCGGCTGGTTCGGCCGTGACTACGGCGCCTCGCTCGAGGGTGTCAACGTGCCGGTGGTGTCGCACGAAACCGGGCAATGGGTGGCCTACCCCGACTACGACATCATCGATAAATTTACCGGCTACCTGCGGCCGGGGAACTACGAGATCTTCCGCGACTCGCTGGCGCGCCACGGCATGGCCGCGCGCAACAAGGATTTTGCCTGGGCCTCGGGCAAATTCCAGGTGCAGGCCTACAAGGAAGAAATCGAAGCGAACCTGCGCACGCCGGGCCTGGGCGGTTATCAACTGCTGGACCTGCACGACTACCTGGGCCAGGGCACGGCGCTGGTCGGCGTGCTCGATACCTTCTGGGAGCCGAAAGGCTATGTGACGGCGCCCGAGTTCCGCCGCTTTAACGGCGAGACCGTGCCGCTGGCGCGCCTGGCCAAACGGGTATACACCACGACCGACAGCTTGACCGTGCCGGTGGAAGTGGCGCACTTCGGCGCCGCCCCGTTGGTCGATGCGCAGCCGCGCTGGCAACTGCTGGACGACGCCGGCCGGGTAGCGGCCAGCGGCGCCTTTGCGCGCCAGACCATCGCCATCGGCAAGAACATCGCTTTGGGCACGATCGAACTGCCGCTGCGCGACCTGGCGGCGCCGCAGACTTACCGGTTGGAGGTGACCATCGCCGGCGCAATGCCAGGCGAGACCGGCGGCGCACCACTCCCTTCAGGGCAAAACGACTGGCGCATCTGGGTGTATCCGGCAGCAGCAGCCACCGACACGGCCGAGCCAGCCGATGTGCTGGTCACGCGCAGCTGGAACGCGGCCGAAGCGCGCCTGGCGCAGGGCGGCAAGGTGCTGTACCTGCCGCTGGCAGCGGACCTGGACTGGAGCGGTCCGCCGCTCGACAGCGTGCCGGTGTTCTGGAACCGCCTGATGAACCCGGCCTGGAGCCGCACGCTGGGCGTAGCGATCGACAACCGTCACCCGGCGCTGGCGCACTTCCCCACCGACCGGTTCAACGACTGGCAATGGACGGAACTGATCAAGGGCGCGCGCACCATCAATCTCGATAAATTGCCGCCCGCGTTGCAACCGATCGTCCAGCCGGTCGATGACTGGAACCGCAACTACAAACTGGGTTTGCTGGTGGAAGCGAAAGTCGGCAACGGCCGCCTGATGATGGCCAGCGCCGACCTGGTTTCGAACCTGGACCAGCGCATCGTCGCGCGCCAGCTGCGCAAGTCGGTGCTCGACTATATGGCGTCGAGCCAGTTCGAGCCGCAAGTGGCCGTCAGCGCCTTCGAGGTGCGGCTGGCGCTGTTCGATACGCTGGTGATGAAAAAGCTCGGTGCGCAGGCGGCGGGAGGCAACAATCCCGCTTACGCCATCGACGGCGATCCGAACACGTTCTGGAGCGCTGGCGACCCGAAGGCGCAGCGCATGCCGCAAGCGCTGACCATCACCTTCGCCAAGCCGATGCCATTCTCCGGGCTGGTGCTGATGCCGCGCCAGAACCACCGCGACCACGAGGGCGATGCGCGCGAATACCTGGTGGAGACCAGCGACGACGGCGCGCACTGGCAGGAGCTGCAGCGCGGTTCGCTGGTCTCGACCTACGACCAGCAGCGCATCGCCTTCGGCCGCAATGTCACCGCGCGCCAGCTGCGTTTTACCGCCCTGTCGGGCTTTGGCGCCGACAACACGGCGGCATTGGCCGAACTGGCGCTGGTGTACACCGGTGCGCCACTGCCGGAGAACAGCGGCGCGGTGGACTACAAGCGGGTGCAGTCGGCGTCAAGCGATATCGATGAAAATATCGGGCCGGCGGAGCCGAAAAAGCCGGCGAAATAGCGAACGCCGCCAAGCTGAGCGCTCCTTGGCCGTCGTACCGTATGGCGGACAGCCGCGAAGGCGGGGACGGGTTGTGTGCAATTGATTGAAATGTGCGCCGCATCGGATCGCGCGCCTGCGCGGAGGTCCGCCGATGCAAAACGACGCTTTCAGGCGGCCGCCCCCCGGCAACGGATCTGGCTGCAGTGTGCTACGGCGCGCCGATCCCGCATTCTTCCAGGGTAAGTTCCAGCAGCGGGAAATGCCCGGTCTCCACTTTGAAAAACTCTGCCTGCGGGAAGATCACACTCCATACCGCCTCGTCCTGCTGCGCATCAATCATCGGATCATGCGCGCCGAACAGCACCGTGACCGGGCCGCCAAAGGCGCTGACCACCGGGCGGCGATCAATCGCCGAAAAATCGTCCGAGGTTGCCACCGACGTCGGGCCGTCGAAGGCGCCCGGTTGCTCGATCAGTTCCGCGAACGAGCGCGCTGCCGCTTCACCACCGTTGGGACCGAAGTACAGCGAGGTCACATCGGGCAGCAGCGACAGTGCGCCAAACACGTCCCAGAACCGCGGCCGGCCTGGATCATCCTCGTAGGCCGCCAGCGCCATGGCCAGCTGGCCCGCGCACGGATGGTCGGTGTGCACGCGGAACGCGCGCCGGGCCAGGCGCAACGCGGCCTGTTCGGGATCGAAGGTGGGGGCCAGCAGTACGATGCGGGCAATCAGCTCCGGCGCATGGCGCGCCAGGTGCACGGCCAGGTGGGCGCCGAAAGAGCTGGCCGCCAGCGTGACCGGGGCGCCGCGTTCAGCCGCCAGCCGGCGCAGCTCGTCCAGTGCGGACGCCTGCAAATCCAGGAATGGCCGCGCCGCGCACGGCTTGGCCAGCGGCTGGCGCCACCAGTGAACGTGGGTGGCATCGGGATAACGGGCAAGTTCGAACACGGGGCCCAGGCCCGGACCGCCATGCAAATAAAGAACTGAAGGTACCGACATAATTTCTCCTGATAGAAGCAGATATTATAGTCGGCGCACACAGGGGCAGCAGCCTGTCACGGCTGGGTTGGCTTGCAGTTCTTAAGCATTGCTTAGGGTGCGAAGAAATGTATTGGTGAAATAAAATTAAAATTTTCTCGTCCCGCAGGTGTAGCACAAAGCGCTTTAACCTGCGACTATAGGAAGCTGGGCGTCCGGCCAAAGCGCTCTCGGCACTTCCTGTATTGGCCCCTTTCCAGTTTGAGGAGCATGACATGAATTCGTTTGTGGACACCATCTCGCCCGTAGCCAAAGAGCATATCGCAGCAAGAATCGCGTACGTCAACGACGTGGCGCTGGCCGTGGTTCACTCCACCCGGCAACTGGCAGAAGCCAACCTGCAATTTGGCCGCGACTGGTTGCAACAGTCCAGCAATGCCTGGCAACAAGCCGTACTCACCCCGGCCGCCGAGCGCAGTGAAGTGGCAGGACCCACGGCAGAGGCCGTCGCTCAGACCTTGCACTCGTACCAGCGGCACGTGGCGCAAATCGCCAGCGACTTCCAGACCTCGATCACCGACGTGATGCGCCAGCACGTGCCGCAAACCACGCGCACGGCCACCGCGCTGGCCGAGGTGGTGTCGCAAAAGGCCGCAGCCGAAACCGACCAGCAATGGCGCATCAACCAGACCGCAAGCCGCGACCTGATCGACCAGGCCAGCCGCTTCGCCCAGGTCGCCACGCAAAACCGCGCCATGCAGGAACCTGCGTCCATGCAAAGCGCGGAAGATAGCGGCAACAAGAACTAGCCGGGATTTATGGCCCCCCCGCTCCGCCCACTGCCGCATACACCTGGCCGGTGGCGTAGCTCGACTCGTTAGAGGCCAGCAATACATATACGGCAGCCAGTTCGGCCGGTTGGCCGGGGCGTTTCAGCGGCGAGTCAGCGCCGAACTCGGGCAGCTTTTCCGGCGGCTGGCCGCCCGTCACCTGCAGCGGGGTCCAGAATGGCCCGGGCGCTACCGCATTGACGCGGATGCCCTGGGGCGCGAGCTGCTTGGCCAATCCTTTGCTGAAATTCATGATCGCCGCCTTGGTGGACGCGTAGTCGAGCAGGTTTTCGCTGGGGTCGTACGCCTGCACCGAGGTGGTGTTGATGATGGTCGCGCCGGGTTTAAGCAGCGGCACCGCGGCCTTGGTCACCCAGAACGTCGCATACACATTGGTTTTATAGGTCTCGTCGAACTCGGCGGTGGTGAGGTCGAGAATGGACTTGCGCGAAAACTGGCGCGCGGCATTGTTGACCACGATGTCGAGCCCCCCAAGGTCGCGCGCGGCGTCCGCCACCAGGCGGCGGCAAAACGCTTCGTCTTTGAGGTCGCCCGGGATCAGCACGGCCTTGCGGCCGGCGGCGCGGATCAGGTCGGCCACCTCGCGCGCATCGGCTTCCTCGGCCGGCAAGTAATTGATCGCCACGTCGGCGCCCTCGCGCGCGTAGGCAATGGCGGCAGCGCGGCCGATGCCGGAGTCGCCACCGGTGATCAGCGCCTTGCGCCCCTTGAGACGGCCACTACCCTTGTAGGTAGTCTCACCGTGATCGGGGCGCGGGTTCATCTTGCCGGAGAGGCCAGGCCATGGTTGCTGTTGCGTCTCGAACGGCGGCTGCTTATAGGCAGTGCGCGGATCGAGCAGTGGCACATTTGGCGCGGATGCCGGCGTGCCGTTGCTGACCTGGTCCGCAGCCGAAGCTGCCGAGGCAGGAACGATGGCCGCGCCCAGCAGGCCGGTGGCGAGGCCGCCGACCATGGCCCGGCGCGATGCGTTGGGATTTTCAGGTTGCATGCTTGCCTTTCAGTGAGAACAGTGAAGTAACCCATCATTCCAAGTTCTCACCGTGCGCACCGTGCGGCACTGCACCAACCCCTACAGGAAGCGCTCGGGAATCCCGGCCACGAACGGGTACAGCGGGAAGTACGGTTTTGCTTCTTCCAGCACGCGGCGCACTGACGGGCGCACCACCAGCCGCTCGAAGTACGACTGCAGGTTGGTGTACTCCTCGGGGAACGGCAACAGCGTGGCGGCGTAGAACAGCGCCGGCGCCGCCGCGCAGTCTGCCAGGCTGAAGTGCTCGCCGCTCATCCACGAGCGGCTGGCCATGCGCTTCTCGATCATCTTGTAGGCGGTCTTGAGCTTGGTGCGCTCCTTGGTGCGGTCGCACTGCATGCCGGTCAGGTGGCCGGTGACGATGGTCTGCACCGGCACCTGCACGTAATTGTCGAAGAACCGGTCCCACAGCCGCACGTCGAGCGCGGCGTCCCAGTCGGCCGGGATCATCGGCTGCGGGCCGGGAAAATGGTGGTCCAGGTACTCGATGATGATCGAGGTTTCCGGGATGTCGCGCATGCGCTCGTGGTCGCGGATCACCGGGAACTTGCAGATCGGCCACATGGCCGTGAGCTCGGCGCGGTCGGCATCCTCGCCCACGTTGATGACGCGCTTGTCGAACCCGGTGCCGTTTTCGTACAGCGCGATCAGCACCTTGTGGCAGAACGACGCCAGCGGGTGGTAATACAGCGTGAGCGCGGGCTGGGGTGAGGAATGTAGTGCTGGGGTATCAGGCATGGCAGCTCCAGGAGACGCGGCATCGGCAGGCGATACCAGTGAATTCGCCAAATGATACTTGAAATGCCGATGCACCTGCGGTGTCGGCGTCTGGCGCGGTTTGTGACACACTGCCACCCGTCCCAGCCGGCACGTCCAGATGCCAGCAGACTCCGAACCACTCTTTCCAGGAAATCATCATGCGTTACAGCCTCAAGTTAGCCCCCCTGTTCGTCTCCCTGTGCGCTGTCGGCGCCGCCGGCCATGCCGCTGCCCAGGCCGCTCCGGAAGGTACGCTGGTTGGCATCGGCATCGGCTATGTGCCCGAATACGCCGGCGCCGACGACAACCACCTGGTGGGCGCTCCCATCCTCGACCACAGCTTCGGCAACGGCTTCTTTGCCAGCACCCGGCGCGGCCTCGGTTACCAGACCGCTGCCGGCGGCTTCGGTCTCTCGGCCGCGCTCGGCTATGGCGGCAAGCGCGACGAGCACAAGCGCAACTTCGGCGCCGGTTCCGATGACTTGCGCGGCATGGGTAAAGTCCATGGCGGCGCGCTGGCCCTGCTGACGGCTACCTACCAGGTCGGCACCATCGGCCTGTCGCTCAGCACCGCCCAGGCCCTGTCCAGGCGCGACAACGGCAGCACTTACACCATCGGCGCGTCCACCCCGTTCTATACCAGCGCCAGCGACCAGTTGTCGTTCAACGCCTCCGCCGTCTATGGCGACAACAAGCATGCGCAAACCTACTACGGCGTCACCGCCACCCAGAGCGCGCGCTCGGGCTACGGTAGCTACCGCGCCGAACGCGGCTTCGAAAACATCAACGTCGGCGTCAACTGGAACCACGCGATCGACGCGCGCTGGTCGGTCACCAGCGCCGCCGGCTTGACCCGCATGGTCGGAGATGCCGCCGACAGCCCGCTGACCAAGCGCAAGACCACGCCGATGGTGACGACCGGCCTGGTCTACAAGTTCTAGGCAATCGCGGTGAATGGCGCGAGCGACTATCGTAGTTGAAAGTCAATGTTTACCAAAAGAATTACTTTCGTGCTAACCTGCCGTTGGTCTTCCTCTCATTCACCAAGGAGTTGTCATGTCGCGCATCGAAGGTTCGGCTTCGTTCAAGATCCAGGGCCCAGTCACTTCTATCGGCCAGTTGGTCGAGCAGAAGAAAATGGTGGCATTCAAGCTACCCGAGCACTTGCAGGCCGAACTGGCCCAGCACGACCAGCAGATGGAAGCACGCCAGCAAGCGAACCAGGCGGCGGCCGCTGCCAACCCTGACCGGGTGTTCGCCCAGATCGTCAAGAATGGCCAGGTCGTCGCCATGGTGTACGACAGCGGCAGCGCCTACACCCAGCAGAACGTGCCGGGTCTGAAACTGACCGAAGACTTTGCCGGCCAGAGCCTGGCCGACCGCCGCCTGGCCGAGCTGATGCGCGCCGTACCCGGCACGGTGATTTACGATAATTTCCTGCCGCTGCCGGGCCAGACCAGTGCCACTGACATCACATCGTCGTCCAAGGTGGACCAGTCGCTGTTACCGAAGGTGACTGCACGCGGCCTGAGCGACATGGTGGACGAGATCAACGCCGCCCGCGACGCGGCGATGCTTGCGGCAGGCATTACTCAGAAAAAGGCCGGCTGACTCTGTTGCGTCCGGTAAATTCGATTGACACCGTGCACCCCATAATCTAGGCTCGACAAGGCAGGTGCGTCGTCCTGCGTCACGCTCACGATTTTCAGGGAACACGGTGTCAGATTCATTACCAGCTCGCGCATTACCCAACGCCGTTGTCGGCCTGGTCGGCACCGCCACCGTCCTGGCCCTGTTGTATTTCGGCCGCGACGTGCTGATCCCGATCACCCTCGCCTTCATCCTGAGCTTTTTGATCGCGCCATTCGTGCGGGCATTGCGCCGCGTGGGACTGGGGCCGACCGCCTCGGTGCTCACCGGCGTGGCCGTGGTAGCGGCCGTGGTGCTGATGGCCGGCGCGGTGATCGTCACCCAGGTCACGCGCCTGGGCGCCAGTCTGCCGCAGTACCAGGACACCATCGCCACCAAGCTCGAAGTGCTCAACGAGATCACGCGCGGCACCATTGGCAGCATCGGCGGCCCGGCCGGGCAACTGATCGAGCACCTGACCCAGAATTCAAGCGATGAGTTCGGCAAGGCGCCAAAGCCGCGCCTGGCCAGCGATGGCACCACGCCGGTGCTGGTGGAAATCCACGAACCGGACTTGAAGCCCTTGCAAATTCTCTCCAAGGTGGTCGCTTCGGTGTGGCCGCCGCTGGAGACGGCCGGCATCGTCTTCATCGTGCTGATCTTCGTGCTGCTCGAACATGAATCGCTGCGCGACCGCTTCATCCGGCTGGCAGGCGGCGAAGACTTGCGCGCCACCACGGTCGCGGTCAACGATGCCGGCGAGCGGCTGTCGCGCTTTTTCATCTCGCAATTCGCAGTCAATGCGTGCACCGGGCTGGTGATCTGGATCGGGCTGTCGATCATCGGCCTGTCGCAGGCGCTGCTGTGGGCGGCGATGACCGCCGTGCTGCGCTACGTTCCCTACGTCGGCTTCTGGATCGCCGCGCTGTGCGCCACGCTGCTGGCCGCCGCGATCGACCCGGGCTGGTCGCTGGCGCTGATGACATTCGGCATCTTTTTGGTCGTGGACATCGTGGTCGCGCAAACCGTCGAACCCAAGCTGTACGGCCACACGACCGGGCTGTCGCCTCTGTCGGTGGTGGTGGCGGCGATATTCTGGAGCTGGATCTGGGGCCCGGTCGGCCTGGTGCTGTCCACGCCGCTCACCCTCTGCCTGGTAGTGGCCGGCCGGTACATCCGGGCTTTGAAAGTGCTGGAAATCATGTTCGGAGAATTGCCGGCCCTGACCTTGCCGCAGAATTTTTACCAGCGCGCCTTGTCGGGCGACGCCCACGAGATCATTGCGGCGGCGCGGCGCTACATGCGCAAGAAGACGCTGGCCCAGTACTGCGACAGCGTGCTGGTGCCGGCACTGCACCTGGCCAACTTCGACCTGCGCGGCAAGACCATCACGGCCGATGAACAGGCCAAGGTCACCAGCGCCATCATTACCGTGATCGAGACGCTGAGCGACCGCAAGTCGTGGTGGCGCCGCCCCAAGGCGCCCAAGGCCGGCAAAGGCAGCTCGGCGCTGGCCGGCATGGGCATCGGGCGCCAGCTGCGCGAGCGGCGCATCTCGGCCACCGGCGAATGGCAAGGCTCGTTCGACATCCCGCCCGGCAGCCTGATCCTGAGCGTGGGCCTGGCGACGTCGTACGACGAGCTGGCCACCGAGATCCTGGTGCGCATCATGCGCGACCAGAAACTCGACGCCCGCAGCATGAGCAGCGAAGACATCGACGAGCCGCTGCCGCCCGAAGCCACTGCCGAGCTGGTATCCATCGTGTGCCTGGTGACGGTCGATCCGGTCAACGATACGCCGCAAATGCGCCAGCTGATGGCCGAGCTGCGGGTGCGCCTGCCGCACGCCAAGCAGTTGGCGGTGCTGCTGCCCAGCCCGTTCGGCAACCGCGACCTCAAGGACTGCGACTTCCCGCAGGCCGACCACGTGTCCGCTTCGTTCGAGGATGCGCTTAATACTTGCTTGCGGGCCATGCCGCGCAAGAGTTAGGGCGACGCCCAAGCGCAATTACCGCTACCATAGACCGCATCATCATTTGAACTGGGATACACGATGGCAAAGACCGACAACGCTGCCGACTACACGGCGCAGTATTCCGACGACGGCTTCTGGGGCAAGGTCAGGGGCTACGCCAAGACGGCGGGCCGTGGCGTGCTGGAACCGGCACTGAAAATGTATTACTCGGCCACCGACCCGGACACGCCGCGCTGGGCCAAGGCCACCATCTATGGCGCGCTCGGCTATTTCATCTCGCCGCTGGACGGCATACCGGATTTGCTGCCGGTGGTCGGCTACAGCGACGACCTCGGGATACTGGTGGCAGCGCTGGGCGCGGTGGCCGTGTACATCAAGGACGAACACACGGCCAAGGCCCGCGCCACGCTGACGCAGTGGTTTGACTAGGCAGCGGCTGGACTGAGCAGCAGTTCGGCCTGCTTCGGCACGATCGCGCTCCTGGGCAGGCAAACGATAAAGGTGCTGCCCTTGCCTGCTTCCGACTTGATTTGCAAGGTGCCGCCATGGCGCAGCAGCACGTGCTTGACGATCGCCAGGCCCAGGCCGGTGCCCTGGGTTTCGCGCGAACGGCTCTTGTCCACCCGGTAGAAACGCTCGGTCAGGCGCGAAATATGCTCGGGGCTGATGCCGATGCCGGTGTCTTCCACCTTGAATTTGATGCCCCCCTCGAACTCGCGCCACACCAGGGCGATCTTGCCGCCGGCCGGCGTGTAGCGGACCGCGTTGGAGGCCAGGTTGCCGAAGGCGCTATGCAATTCCTCGTAGCTGCCCACCACGTCGGGGCCGTCGATCTGCAAGGTGATCTCATGCTTGCCGGCCGATAAGGCGCGGGCGTCGCTGGCCACCTGCTCCATCAGGCGCCGCACATCGACGGTTTCGGGCCGCATCGGGTAATCGACCGATTCCAGCCGCGACAAGGTCAGCATGTCCTCGATCAGGTGCTGCATGCGGTGACCCTGCTCCGTCATCAGTTTCAGGTGGGCGTTGCGGGTGGCCACGTCCAGCCCTTCCGAGGCGGCAATTTCCAGGAAACCGACGATCACCGTCAGCGGCGTGCGCAGCTCGTGCGAGGCATTGGCGATGAAGTCGCGCCGCATTTCCTCGATGCGCTCGGTCTCGGTGGCGTCGTGCGTGACCAGGATCTGGCGGCGGTTCTCGAACGGAATGATGTGCACGATGAGTTTGCGCTCGCGGAAGCTGATCGTCAGCGGCTGCTCGTAGCGGCCGAGGATGATGTAATCCATGAAGTCCGGGTTGCGCACCAGGTTGGTCACGCGCATGCCCTTGTCGCGCTCGTGCGTGAGGCCCAGGTGCTTCTCGGCAGCAGGGTTGCACCACTCTAAAAACAGCACGTCGTCCATGATCACCACGCCGTCGGGCAGCAAGTGCATGGCCTGGCGGAAACGCGCCAGCCACTCGGTGAGCTCGGTCTGGTTTTTTTCGTCGTCGCGCCGCATGCGGTACAGGCGCGAGAAGATATTGGTCCAGGCGCCCCAGCCGTCGGGCAGCTTGGCGCTTTGCGGGTCGTCCATCCAGTTGCTGAGCTGGTACAAATACGACAGCTGCACGAACACCATCACCATCGTCGCCAGCAAGGCCACGACAACACCGGTCATCCAGCCGAACATCCAGCCCAGCAAGGCGCAGCCCGCCGCAACGAGCGCGGTGCGCAAGGCGGCGGGTACCCAGAACAGCAGTTTTGGATTCATGGGACTAGGTTTTCTCCGACAACATGTAACCGACGCTGCGCACGGTCTTGATCAGGTGCTCGGCTTCTTTCAAGGCTTTGCGCAGGCGCAGCACGTGGACGTCCACCGTGCGTTCCTCAATCACCACGTGGTCGCCCCACACCTTGTCGAGCAGCTGGCTGCGCGAGAACACGCGCTCCGGGTGCGCCAGCAGGAACTTCAGCAGCTTGTATTCGGCGTGGCCGATGTCGATCTTCTGGTCGTCCATCGACACCGTGCAGCTGACCGGGTCGAGCGCGATGTTGGCGGCGCGCATGGTCGATTGCGCATGCTCCGGGCTCTTGCGGCGCAGCAGCGCGCGCGCCCGGGCCAGCAGCTCGCGCGGCGAGAACGGCTTGGTGACGTAATCGTCGGCGCCGGTGTTCAGGCCCGCCAGCTTGTCCTCTTCCATGCTTTTTGCGGTAAGCATGATGACCGGGATTTCCTGGAAATTGCGGTCGGAACGGATGCGCGCCAGCAGGCGCAAGCCGGTTTGATCCGGCAACATCCAGTCCAGCAAGATCAGCTGCGGGGTGCGGGTCTGGATGAACTCCCAGGCCTCGCCCACGCTTTGCACCGCGCAGCAGTTCCAGCCTGCCTCACGCAGCGAAAAAGTCACCAACTCGACAATCGCCGGTTCATCTTCCACGATCAGTACGGTGGTTTTATCAGATGCCATATGCTTGTTTATGCAGGTTCAATGTTGTCTTCGATGGCAGGCACCGACTTGGTGTGGCGGATGTCCTTGCCTTCCACTACGTAAATCACGTACTCGGCGATGTTCTTGGCATGGTCACCGATGCGCTCGATGGCCTTGGCCACCCACAGCGTGTCCAGAGCGGCCGAAATCGTGCGCGGATCTTCCATCATGAAGGTGATCAGGTTGCGCATGATCGAACGGAATTCGTGGTCGATCACGGCATCCTGGGCGATCAGTTTCAGCGCTTGCACACCGTCGTTGCGCGCAAACGCGTCAAGCGCGTCGTGCAGCATGTCGCTGGTGTTGTTGGCGATATTGCGCACCATTTCGTAATGGTTGACGGTGGCCGTGCCGCGCGAATGCAGGGCCTTGGCGGTGCGGGCGATCTTGGTTGCTTCGTCGCCGATGCGTTCCAGGTCGGTGATCACCTTGATGGTGGCCATGATGGTGCGCAGGTCGTTGGCGGCCGGCTGGCGGCGCACGATCAGGTGGCTGCAGGCGTCGTCGAGCGACACTTCGAGCTGGTTGACGGTGTCGTCCTCGCGCATCACGCGGTCGGCGCGTTCCGGGTTGCCGATGCGGAAGCAGGTCATGGCGTCGAGGAACTGGGTCTCGACGATGCCGCCCATCAAGAGCACCTTGGAGCGGATGGCTTCGAGTTCGTTATCGTATTGTTTGGATGAGTGCTCACCGATCATGCTGATTCTCCGTATTGACGTATTATAAGTTCGATCAGCCGAAGCGGCCGGTGATGTAATCCTGGGTTTCCTTGCGCGCAGGATTCATGAAGATCTGGTCGGTCTCGCCGAACTCCACCAGCTCGCCCAAATACATGTAGGCGGTGTAGTCCGAGCAACGCGCGGCCTGCTGCATATTGTGGGTAACGATGGCGATCGTGTAGTCTTGCTTGAGTTCGCTGATCAGTTCTTCCACTTTCGAGGTCGAGATCGGATCCAGCGCCGAGGTTGGCTCGTCGAGCAGCAGCACGTCCGGTTTCACCGCCACGCCGCGCGCGATGCACAGGCGCTGTTGCTGGCCGCCCGACAGCGACAGGCCGCTCTTGGTCAGCTTGTCTTTTACTTCGCCCCACAGCGCGGCTTTTTTCAGCGCCCATTCCACGCGCTCGTCCATCTCGCCTTTCGACAGGTCTTCGTACAGGCGCACGCCAAAGGCGATGTTGTCGTAGATCGACATCGGGAACGGGGTCGGCTTCTGGAACACCATGCCGATTTTGGCGCGCAACATGTTCAAGTCCTGGCCGGCGTCGAGAATGTTACGGCCGCGGTACATGATCGAACCTTCGGCGCGCTGACCAGGGTACAGGTCGTACATGCGGTTGAGCGTGCGCAGCAAGGTCGATTTGCCGCAGCCCGACGGGCCGATGAAGGCGGTGACCTGGCGCTCGTGGATGTTCAGGTTGACGTTGGTCAGGCTCTGGGTCTTACCGTAGAAAAAATTCAGGTTCGAGATGGCGATGGTGGTGCGCTTGCCGGCGCCTGCTGGCGCGGTGGTCGTTTCTGGGCTCAGTTGCGTATTCATTATGTGTCGATCGCTTTATGTAAGTGGTCGCTAATTAGTTTGGAATTTTTTGGCTGAACATGGTGCGCGAGACGATGTTGAGCGCCAGAACACTGAAGGTGACCAGCAGCGCGCCGCCCCAGGCCAGTTCGCGCCAGTTGTCGTATGGGCTCATGGCAAAGCCGTAAATCACGACCGGCAGGTTGGCCATCGGGCCGTTCATGTCCTTGCTGAAGAACTGGTTGTTCAGGGCGGTGAACAGCAGCGGTGCGGTTTCGCCCGAGATGCGGGCCACGGCCAGCAGCACGCCGGTGATCACGCCGGCTTTCACGGCGCGCAAGCGCACCGTCATCGCCACTTTCCAGCGCGGCGCGCCGAGGGCGAACGCCGCTTCCAGCAGGCTGCTCGGTACCAGGCGCAGCATGTTGTCGGTGGTGCGCACCACGACCGGCACGGCAATCAGGGCCAGCGCGATCGAACCGGCGTAACCGGAGTAATGGTTGGTGGTGGCCACGTAGGCAGCCCACACGAACATGCCGATCACGATCGACGGGGCGGAGAGCATGATGTCGGTAACGAAGCGGGTGACGGCAGCCAGCTTGTTCTCGTTGCCGTACTCGGCCAGGTACATGCCCGCCAGGATGCCGATCGGCGTGCTCACCAGCGTGGACAGGCCGACGATCATGAAGCTGCCGAAGATGGCGTTGGCCAAACCGCCGCCTTCGCTGCCCGGCGCCGGGGTGCTTTCGGTGAACATGTTCACCGACAGGGCGCTAAAGCCGTTGATGACCAGGGTGACCAGGATCCAGGCCAGCACGGCCAGGCCCAGCGACATCGCCAGCACCGACATGGCGATGCCCACGCGGTGGCGGAACAGGCGCTTGCGGTACACCTTGTTCATCGGAACAATCGGTTCCTGCGGGTTGATGGCGGCTTGGTTCATTTGAGGCCTTCCTTGCGGGACATGCCAACCAACATCAGTTTGGCGGCGGACAGGACGATAAAGGTGATGACAAACAGGATCAGCGCCAAGGCGAACAGCGACGACGTGTGCAGCACGGTGTCCGATTCGGCGAATTCGTTGGCCAGCGTCGAGGCGATCGAGTTACCGGCAGCGAACAGCGAGAACGACAGCTTGTTGGCGTTACCGATCACGAAGGTCACGGCCATGGTCTCGCCCAGGGCGCGGCCCAGGCCCAGCATCACACCGCCGACCACGCCGGTCTTGGTGTAAGGCAGCACGATCTTGCGCACCACTTCCCAGCGGGTGCAGCCCAGGCCGTACGCCGATTCTTTCAATACAGCCGGCACGATCTCGAAGACGTCGCGCATCACCGACGAGATGAACGGGATGATCATCACGGCCAGGATCAGGGCGGCGGTCAGGATGCCGATGCCCATGGTGGGGCCGCTGAAGAATGGTCCGATGATCGGCAGCACGCCCAGCGTGCTTTTCAGGAACGGTTGCACGTAGTCGCCGAACAGCGGGGCGAACACGAACAGGCCCCACATGCCGTAGATGATCGACGGCACGCCGGCCAGCAGTTCGACGGCGGTGCCGAGCGGACGGCGCAGCGAGGCGGGGCAGATTTCGGTGAGGAACAGCGCGATACCAAAGCTGATCGGGAACGCGATCAGCAGGGCGATGCCGGAGGTGGCCAGGGTACCGACGATGGCGATCATGGCGCCGTACTGGTCGTTGACCGGATCCCACTCGACGCGGGTGATGAAGCCGGGACCGAACTCCTTGAAAGCCGGCCAGGCGCCGACCATGAGCGAAATGATGATACCCAGCAGCACCAGCAGCACCGACAGCGCGAACAGCATGGTGGTTTTGTGGAAGAAGAAGTCCTGGATGCGCTGCTTGCGCATGGTCCGCATCATCGACTGCATGGCGGCTTGTTCAGCAGCGGTGGCCTGCGCGGTACTGAATTGCGAGGCCGGCTCCGGTTTTGGAATTGGCGTGGTAGTGATGTCAGCGCTCATATTGTTATCTCGGGAAGGTAAGCTAGCCTGCGATGTCCACATGGGCACCGCAGGCTAACCCCCTCACCGCCTTGTGTTGCAGGCGGTGAAGGGAATCAGGATTAGTAGATGGCCTTGCCCGAAGCGTCTTTCAGGTTGGCTTTCCAGGAATCCTGCACCAGTTTCACCACCGAGTCAGGCAGCGGTACGTAGTCCAGTTCAACAGCCGACTTGCCGCCGTTTTTGAAGGCCCAATCGAAGAATTTCACGACTTCCTTGCCCTTGTTGGCGTCCGGTTGCACTTTGTGCATCAGGATGAACGACACGCCGGTGATCGGCCACGAGTTTTTACCAGCCTGGTCGGTCAGCACGACGCCGAAGCCCGGGGTCTTGGTCCACTCGGCGTTGGCGGCTGCTGCCTTGAAGAACTCGTCGTCAGGTTGCAGGAAGTTGCCGTCCTTGTTTTTCAGCTGGGTGTGCTGCATCTTGTTTTTCTTGGCGTACGCCCACTCGACGTAGCCGATCGAACCCTTGATACGCTGCACGTTGGCGGCAACGCCTTCGTTACCCTTGCCGCCCACGCCCACGATCCATTTCACCGCGGTGCCGGCGCCGATTTTCGATTTGAAATCAGGGCTGGTTTTCGACAGGTAGTCGGTGAACAGGAACGAGGTGCCCGAACCGTCGGCGCGGTGCACCACGGTGATGTCTTCTGCTGGCAACTTGACGCCGGCGTTTTGTGCGGCGATTGCCGGGTCGTTCCACTTGGTGATCTTGCCCAGGTAGATGTCGGCCACGATCGGACCGGTCAGTTTCAGTTGACCTGGGGCCATGCCTGGAACGTTGACTACGGTCACCACGCCGCCCATGATGGCCGGGAACTGCATCAGGCCTTCGGCGTCGAGGTCTTCCGCTTTCATCGGGGCATCCGAGGCGCCGAAATCGACGGTCTTGGCTTTGATTTGCTTGATGCCAGCGCCCGAACCGACGGACTGGTAGTTCAGGCCATTGCCGGTAGAGGCTTTGTAGGTCTCAGCCCATTTTGCGTAGATTGGGTATGGGAAGGTCGCGCCGGCGCCGGTCATATCGGCAGCGGTGGCAGCGGACGAGAGAGCCATCATGGCGCAGGCACCGACTACCAGGGAAGAGATCAGTTGTTTCATTCGCATTTCAAAGTCCTTTGTTATGACAGGTTAGGATGCTGCGAAGTCTAACCGGCCAATATGACAGGTTTATGACATCGAGAAAAAATGTCCAAAAAGAAGTTTTTTGCCGAGTGACAGCCCTCTTCCCTATGAAAACAAGTGCATGTCATGCGCGAATAACGTGATTGTGACACGTCCATGTCATAAAAGACGGGCAGTTTTGGCGGTTTATGACAGCGTGTGTCACAAACTTGTCATAATTGGTCTTTACACTGTTGCATCATTCTTCTGTTGAATTACAGGCTAGAATTACCTTATCTGCAAAGTGACCCAAGAGACATGAAGCCTGATGTGCATGCCGAAGTCGGCAAGAATTCCGCGTTCCTCGACCGCGAGCTGTCGCAACTGATGTTCAATCGCCGGGTGCTGGCGCAAGCCGAAGACAAGAGCATCCCGTTACTCGAGCGGTTGCGTTATTTATGTATTGCCAGCAGCAACCTCGATGAATTCTTTGAAGTACGCGTCGCCAGCCTGCTGGCCGCCGCCGGCACCGATGGCGTGCTGGCCACCCACCCCGCCCTGCTTGCCACCCTCTCCCGCATCAGCAACGAATGCCACGCGCTGGTCACCCACCAATACAATATTCTCAACCAGGAAGTACTTCCCGAGCTGGCCGCCAGCGGCGTGCACCTGGTGCGCCACAACGAACGCACCGAGGCCGAGCGCGCCTGGGTCAAGGACTATTTCGACACCGAAGTGCGGCCGCTGCTCACGCCGATCGGGCTCGATCCGGCCCACCCGTTCCCGCAGGTGGTCAATAAAAGCCTGAACTTCATCGTCTCGCTGTCAGGCAAGGACGCTTTCGGCCGCGGCACGGCGATTGCCATATTAAAAGCGCCGCGCGTGCTGCCGCGCGTGATCCGCCTGCCCGACGGGCTCTCCAACCGTGGCGGCGTGTCGTTCTGCCTGCTGTCGTCCGTGATCCACGCGCATATCTCGGACCTGTTTGCCGGGCGCGAAGTAATTGCCTATTCGCAGTTCCGCGTCACCCGCGACAGCGACTTGTGGGTCGATGAAGACGAGGTCAAAAACCTGCGCCAGGCGCTCAAGGGCGAGTTGCAGGGCCGCCAGTTCGGCACCTCGGTGCGCCTCGAAGTGGCGATCAACTGCCCGCCCGAGCTGTCGCAGTTCCTGCTCGACCAGTTCGGCCTGCAGCAAAGCCGGCTGTACGCGGTGAACGGCCCGGTCAACCTGGTGCGGCTCACCGAGATCATGGACCACGTGGAAGATCCGTCGCTGCGCTTCGCGCCGTTCTTCCCCGGCAGCGCGCAAAAGCCGGGCAGCGCCGACATCTTTGCCGCCCTGCGTGCGCACGACATCCTGCTGCACCACCCGTTCCAGTCGTTCCAGACTGTCATCGACTTCATTCGCAGCGCGGCCCACGATTCCGCCGTGGTGGCGATCAAGCAGACGATATACCGCACCGGCATGAATTCCGACCTGATGGAAGCGCTGATCACGGCCGCCCGCGCGGGCAAGGAAGTGACCGTGATCGTGGAACTGAAGGCGCGCTTCGACGAAGAAGCCAATATCAACTGGGCCGACAAGCTCGAGCAAGCCGGCGCCCAGGTCGTGTACGGCGTGGTGGGCCTGAAAACCCACGCCAAGGTGGCGCTGGTGATCCGCCGCGAGGAAGGCAAGCTGAAGTATTACGCCCACCTGGGTACCGGCAACTACCACCCGACCACCACCAAGTTCTACACCGACTTCGGTTTGCTGACCTGCCACCCGGGCATCAGCCAGGAGGTCAACGAGGTATTTATTCACCTCACCAGCCTGACCAAGCCGCACCGGCTCACCCACTTGTGGCTGGCGCCGTTCGCCTTGCAGAACGAAATCATCAAGGCGATCCGCAACGAGGCGCGCATCGCGCGCAGCGGACGTCCGGGCCGGATTATTGTTAAGATGAACGCGCTGGTGGACGAATCGGTGATCCGCGCGCTGTACGCGGCGTCCAAGGACGGTGTCAAGATCGACCTGATCGTGCGCGGCGCCTGCACCCTGAAGCCGGGCGTGCCGGGGCTGTCGGAAAATATCAAGGTGCGCTCGATCATCGGCCGCTTCCTCGAACATAGCCGCATCTATTATTTCCGCAACGACCTGGCGCACGACGTCATGCTCTCGAGCGCGGACTGGATGAGCCGCAACCTGTTCCGCCGCATCGAGGTCGCCTTCCCGATCCTGGACAAGGCACTCAAGCGGCGCGTGATGTCGGAAGGGTTGAACCCCTACCTCAAGGACAACCGCAACGCCTGGGAACTGGAACCGGACGGCCACTACCAGCGCCGCAAGGCACGCGGCAAGCAGGGCGGCTTCTCCGCCCAGCAGCATTTGATGGAGACGCTGGGCATGCCCGGCGCAATGATCGAGTAATCATCTGGAGCGCCGGGAGGTGCTTCACAGGGATCTGATTTCACCAACTTGTATCGAGGAGAAACATATGGATCTCATTTTGTGGCGGCACGCGGAGGCCGAAGACGCGGCGCCCGGCATGTCCGACCTGGAACGCGCGCTGACCGGCAAGGGTGTCAAGCAGGCGCGCCGCATGGGCCAGTGGCTCGATTCGCAACTGCCCGACAGTTGCCGCATCCTGGCCAGCCCGGCCGTACGCACCCTGCAAACGGTGGAAGCGCTGGGCCGCAAGTTCAAGCTGCACAACGACCTGGCGCCGGGCGCCGACCCGGCCGACATCCTGAAAGCGGTCAACTGGCCCGGTAACAAGGATTCGGTGCTGGTGGTAGGCCATCAGCCGACC
This sequence comes from Duganella zoogloeoides, assembly GCF_034479515.1. Lineage (NCBI taxonomy): Bacteria > Pseudomonadati > Pseudomonadota > Betaproteobacteria > Burkholderiales > Oxalobacteraceae > Duganella > Duganella zoogloeoides. The sequence goes on along the minus strand of NZ_CP140152.1, from coordinate 1,682,985 downwards.
CTGGGCATGGTGGCAGCGCTGCTGCTGACGGGCGAAGACCTGGACTGGGATATCCGCAAGGCCAGCGCCTGGTGGTTTGCCCAGCGCGAGCCGGGTGACCCGGGCAGCGTGTATCTGAAGGCGGTGATGAGCGCGGACCTGGTCAAATAACCAGGCCCGCGTTCGGGGAACGGGCTTAGCGGCCCGTCTTGAACTTGGTGTAAGTGCGGGTAATCACGCGGCGGATATCGGCCGGCACCGACTCCGGCGCGGCCATGCGCTGCTTGTCCGCATCGGACAGGAACACGGTCTTGTTGCCGGCGATATCCTTGCGCACGAACTTCATGCTGGCCGTGTTCGGGTTGGCGTAGAACACCTTGTTGGTCAGGCTGGCATGCACTTCCGGGCGCATGATGTAGTTGATCCACAGGTGGGCGTTGTTCGGGTGCGGGGCGTCGGCGGGAATGGCCATGGTGTCGAATACCAGCGCGGCCGGGGTTTTCGGTACCAGCACCTCGATCACATTGCCGTTCTTGGCGTCGAGCGCGCGTTGGCGGGCGATATTGATGTCGCCCGACCAGCCCAGCGCCACGCACACGGCGCCATTGGCCATGTCGTTGATATAGCCGGACGAACTGAACAGGGTGACGTTGGGACGGATGGTTTGCAGCAGCTTGCCAGCTTCCGCATAGTCGGCAGCGTTTTTCGAGTACGCCGGTTTGCCGAGATACATCAGCGCGGCCGGCAATACTTCGGACGGCGAATCGAGGAACGACACGCCGCACGATTTCACCTTGGATGCATACTTGGGATCGAACACCAGGTCCCAGGCATTGGCCGGCATCGGCATGCCGCCGAGCGCGGCTTTCACCTTATTGACGTTGATGCCGACCGTGGTGTAACCCCACAGCCAGTCCACCAGGTATTCGTTGTTCGGGTCGATGCTGGCCAGCTTGGCCTGGATCGCCGGATCGAGGTTTTTCAGGTTGGGCAGCTTCGATTTGTCGAGCTTGCGCAGCAGCTTGCCTTCGATTTGCAGGCGCGCCCACTGGGCGGTGGGCACCACGATGTCGTAGCCCGACTTGCCGGCCACGAGCTTGGAGTTCAGGATTTCGTTGTTGTCGAACACATCATAGCGCACCTTGATGCCGGTCTCTTTCTCGAAATTCTTGACCGTGTCTTCCGCGATGTAGTCGGACCAGTTATAGATGTTGAGGACTTTTTCCTCTTGCGCCTGAGCCAGACCAGTCACCATCGATCCGGCCACTGCGGCCACCGCCAGCACGCCAACGAACTTTCCTGCCATAACACCTCCGAGTGGGATTCATACACAAGCCGTGATGATCCGGCATCGGGCCGTTACGTGCAAGCGGTTCGTTTGGATTAGCCGAGCAAATCGAACAAGGTGCCGGTGGACCCGGTGCTGCCGGTGCCGAACATGCCGCCGCCGGTGCCGGTCTGCGACTGCGCCGAGTACAGCGCCGCCAGCGCGGTGGCCTGGGCGGTGAGTGCCTTGGTCAGCGCGGCACGCTTGGTGTTGGTGGCGTCGAGCTCGCGGTTGACCTGGGTGGTTTCGCGGCTGATCACGCTGTTCTTGTCGGTAAACGAGGTCGCTTTCGCGCCCATCAGGTCGGCCAGGCCCTTGCCGTCGTTGGTAAACAGCTTGGCGACCTGCGACGAGTCGGCAGTGATGGCTGCCTGCATTTTCTTGTCGTCGATCACCAGGTTGCCGTCCTTGTCCTGGCTGATGCCGGCCGCCGCCAGCGCCGACGAGGACACGTTGCCGCCCCCCGTTTTGAGCAGCAGGTCCATCTGCATGGTGACCTGGCCCAGCGCGGTGTCGCCCTTGAGGGCGCCGCCCGCCAGGGTTTTCAGCTTGCTGTTGAGGTCGTTGTAGGCGGCCACGAAGGTCTTGAGGTTGTCGCCGATCTTGCTGGCATCCTGGCTGATGGTGATGTCGGCCTTGCCCTTGCCAGTGAGCGTAAGCGCGGCGCCGTCTATGCCCTTGTTCTTGTCCAGCGTGTTGCTGGCGCTCTTGATCTCCTTGCCATCGACCGTGAGGATGGCGTCCCGGGCGGCCGTGGTCTGCTTGAAGCCCTGCTTACCTTTTTCGTCGGGATCGTAGCCGAGCAGGTTTTTCAGCGCGCCGTCGCCACTGACGCTGATGCGCATGCTGTTGGCCTCGCCGTTCTGGCCGGCGATCGACAGCGACACCTTGCCATCGTCGCCCTTGGCCACCGTGACGTCCACGCCCGCGGCCTTGAAGGCGGCAGCGATGCCTTCAACGGTGTTGTTGGTGCTGTCGATGGAAATGGTCTTGCTGGTGGCGGTGCCGTTGGTCGTAAAGCCCTTGTCGCCGGCCGTGCCGAAGTCGATCTTGACGGTGGTGGGCGCGCCGGTGCCGACCTTGGCGGTGGCGGAGCTGAATTCGCCGCTGGTGAGGAACTGGCCCTGCGCCAGCTGCTGGATGTTGATCGCATACGTACCGGCCTTGGCGCCGCCGGTCGACGTGGCGGTGAGGACGGTTTTATCGGAACTGGCGGCCGAAGTGGACAGGCCGCTGCCGGTCAATGCCGCAGCGATCGACTGGAAACTGCCCAGCGCACTTTGCAACTGGCCCAGGCCGGAGAGCTTGGTCTGGCTGCTGGCCAGCGCGGCGTTGAGCCTGGTCGCGCCATTGTTCTGCGACATCATAGTCTGCTCGACGCGCTTGTACACGTCGGCGCTGATCGATGAGGTGGTGCTGGCAGTGTTGGTGGCAGAGCTGGTGAGCGGATTGATGGCCATAGCGGGGTCTCGGCTGTTTTCGGCAGTTATATATACCAATAGTATGCTACAGAAACTCTATTTCAAAGCAATGAACAGGCGGCCAATTTCGCTTCTATCCGTCGGTGCCGTGGAAAACGAACCTCTTCCTTCTGCATCATTGACTTTCATTGCACAATTAACGGCTTGCCGTTGACTTTAGAATGCGAATCGTTATCATTATTGTTTTCGCCTAAAAGTTTTCATTTTTATTCTACCAACAGGACTACAGCAAACATGAATCAGCAAGCACACGCCCGCACGGGTCTTACCCTCAATCGTCTCGCGGTCGCTGTCGCGCTTGCCATGCCGTTACTGGTCCAGGCACAGACCGCCGGACAGGATGCTGTATTGCAACAAGTTGAAGTGTCGGCTCAAAAAACCGATGACACCACCGGCACTTACAATGTCGGTCGTACCCGCTCGGCAACGCCGCTGGACATGTCGCTGCGCGATACGCCGCAATCGGTGACCGTGATCACCCAACAGCGCATCCAGGACCAGTTCCTGCAAAACGTCACCGATGTCATCAACAACGTGGCCGGCGTCTCGGTCAACCAGTACGAAACCCACCGCGGTGGTTTCACCTCGCGCGGTTTCGACATCGACAACCTGCAAATCGATGGCGTGCCCACCACCTGGCAACAACAATGGAGCGGCGGCGAGACCCTGTCCAGCCTGGCAACTTATGACCGCGTGGAAGTCGTGCGCGGCTCCACCGGCCTGATGACCGGCGCCGGCAACCCGTCCGCCTCGATCAACCTGGTGCGCAAGCGCGCCACCAGCAAGGTGCTCACCGGGTCGGCCGACGTGTCGGTCGGCAGCTGGAGCGACCGCCGTGGCCTGGTCGACGTTTCCACCCCGCTCACCAAGTCGGGCAATGTGCGCGCCCGCGTGGTGGGCGAAATCCACAAGGCCGACAGCTACGTCAACTCGCTCAAGACCGACGACAACACCATTTATGCTACCGTCGAAGCCGACCTCACGCCTTCCACGCTGGTATCGGTCGGCTTCAGCCGCCAGACCACCGATCCGAACGGCCCGATGTGGGGCGGCCTGCCATTCTGGTACAGCGATGGCACGCAAACCAACTGGGATGTATCCAAAACGTCCACCGCCAACTGGACCAAGTGGGAAACCTCGTATAACAACGCCTTTGCCAACCTCGAACACACGTTCGACAACGGCTGGAAACTGCGCGCATCCTACACCGACAGCGTGCGTAAATCGGACTCCGCCTTGCTGTACCTGTCGGGCACGCCGGACCGCGTGACCGGCCTGGGCATGTTCGCCTTCTCCGGCGCCTACGTCACCGAGACCAAGCAGCAGGACGCCGGCATTCAACTGAACGGCTCGTTCAACCTGGGCGGCCGCAAGCATGACGCCGCCTTCGGTTACACCCACTCGAAGCAAAAGTTCAACTCCAACAGCCGCGCTGCCGACTTCGGCACTGCCGACTCGTCGGTCGGCAACTTCAACAACTGGAATCCGGCCGCCTACCCTACACCGACCTGGGGTCCCGAGACGTTCTACGAGCGCAGTGAAACCACCCAGGACGGCCTCTACGGCGTGGGCCGCTTCTCGCTGGCCGATCCGCTCAAGCTGATCGTCGGCGCACGCGTCACCAAGTACGAGAAATCGGGCACCGGCCTGTACACCACTGCCTACAACATCAAGCATGACAACGAAGTCACGCCATATGCCGGCCTGGTGTACGACATCAACAGCACCTTCTCGGCGTACGGCAGCTACACCGAAATCTTCCAGCCGCAGAACTACAAGGACCTTGCCGGCAACTACCTCGATCCGATCGAAGGCAAAAACAAGGAAATCGGCATCAAGGGCGAATTCCTCGACGGCCGCGTGAACGCGTCGTTCGCATTGTTCAAGATTTCGCAGGACAAGCTGGCCCAGGCGGCCGGCAATGTGGTGCGTCCGGGCAGCACGCTGCCGGAAGCGTACTATCGCGCTGCCGACGGCGCCACCAGCGAGGGCTTCGACCTGGAAGTAACGGGCGAAGTGGCGCGCGGCTGGAACGCCAGCGCCAGCTACACCCACTACAGCGCCAAGGATGCCGACGGCCTGCCGTTCAACAGCATCTATCCGCGCGACCTGTTCCGCGTGTTCACCACCTACGACCTGTCCGGCCCGCTGGCCGGCGTCACCGTGGGCGGCGGCATCAACTGGGAAGGCAAAACCTACACCACCGACCCGGCCGCGCCTGCCGGCAACACCACCAACAACCAGATCCTGCAAGACTCGTTCGCGATGGTCAACCTGATGGCGCGCTACGAGATCAACAAGAACTGGTCGGCGCAGCTGAACGTGGACAACTTGACCGACAAGAAACACCTGGCCATGTTTGCCGCGTACAACCAGATCACGTATGGTGCGCCACGCCGCGTGACGGCTGCGCTCAAATACCGTTTCTGATGTCCTGATGCACTAACTGCAGCCGGCGCCTGGAGCGCCGGCTTTTTTTTATGGCGCGCGCCACCGTGCCGGCGCCGACCCGAGGTCGCTGGCGCCACGCTGCCACGCCATCGCCATGCCGTCGATCACCGCCGGCGGGCGCAACCGCCGGGCCGGGCCCCAGTCGGTATGCTCGAGTTCCGGTGCGTAATCGTCGGCTGCAACCGGCGCCAGCGGCTGGGCGCTGATATCGCCGGGCGCGGTCATCAACAACGCCGCCGTGCGCGCCAGCGACAGCCGCGCCCGGGTTGACCGCTGCTGCGTCGCCTTGACGATCAGGCCGCGCACCACGGCGGCGGCCATCAGGTAACCGGTCGCGTGATCGAGCGCCTGCACCGGCAGCGGTACCGGTTTGCCGGCGCCGCTGGCCTGCATGCCGTGCTCGGCGATGCCGCAACTCATCTGCAGCAGGCTATCGAAACCGCGCCGGCCGGCCCACGGGCCGCTCCAGCCATAGGCGTCGAGGCTGACATCGACCAGGCCGGGATTGACTTGCCGGCGATGTGCCTCGCCGTAGCCCAGCCGTGCCAGTGCTTCGGGGCGGTAACCATGGACCAGCACGTCCGCCCCGGCCAGCAACAGCTCGAACTCGGCGCGATCGGGCGCATGATGCAAGTCCAGCCGGGCGCAGCGCTTGCCGGGCGTGACTTCAGGAATCACGCCCGGTTCGTTCCAGTCCGGCGCATCGATGCGCAGCACGTCGGCGCCGTAACCGGCCAGGAAGCGCGTGGCGATGGGGCCGGCCAGCACCCGCGTCAAATCCAGCACCTTGAGGCCCGCCAACGGCCGCGCCGCCGTGCCGGTCAAGCCAGCCTGCGCGTTGCAGGGCTGGCTGTCAAACGCGATCAGCGGCTCGGCGGCAACTGCCAGTCCTTGCGGATGGACGCGCCAGTCGTCGGCCGAGCGCATCTGCGCGGCGCAACCGCCGTTGGCGACGACTGCCGCCTCCAGCGCCGCCCCTGGCCACCTGGCGACCGCCCGTTCCACGGCCTGCCGGTCCGGCCCGCAACCGAGCACATCGAGCGCAGCGTCGCGGTGGTGCGGCGCATTGGTGTGCAGCCGTATCCAGCCGTCCTGGCACGCATAGTCGCCGGCCACCGCATCCCACAAGGCCGGTCGCTCCCAGCCGACCGGCGCCAGCGACCAGCCGAACCATAGCGAAGCAAGACGACGGTCCACGCACACCGGCGCCTGCGCCCCGCCCTGCAGCGTGGCCAGCTCGCGCACCGCCAGCGCCGCCGCCCCGATCGAGGCGGCAGCGAGATCGGTGACCGCGTAGTACGATGACAAGTTGCCGTGGCCGGTAAACGTGACGGCGCCGCTTGCCGGCGCCGGCAGTTCCAGCGCCGCCCAGATGGCGGCCAGCAAATGATGCGATTGAGGATGAGAGTCGTCAGCCATGCAAGCCCCGGAAGATTGATCGTGTGCCGAGCTTAGGCTGCTGCGTGGGTGCAGTCAATCTTCAATAAAAACCTTGGCGGTATCGGCAGGATACGCTGCACGATATCCTGCACGAAACGACGGCAGCAACGCCGTACAAATGCTATACACTGAAGTCGATTTGGCACTTCCAGGGAGTATGCAATGGGAACGCTCACCATACAAATAGATGATGACGATATGGCGTGGTTCGCCAAGCCTTACCAGATCAGCAAAGGTCAGATCGTCTCAATCAAACCGCCTCCGCCGTAGCAAGATTTACATTCTCAGCGCAGGAACTTGTTGACGGTCGCCATGGTCCCGAGGTCCGGGTTGACGAAGGTGAAACCGATCTTGAACTGGTCGCCGCTGAAGATGCAGTAGTTGACCTTGCAGCGGGTGCTGACCAGCTGGCCCTTGCCGTCCATGAACAGTTCGAAGGTGACCTGTCCCATGTGGCCGACCGCCAGCTTATGGTCGAAGGTGAGCGATACACCGATGCCGCTGATATCGATGGTCCGCCCTTGCTGCGGCGGCAGGCCATCCATTACCACCACTGCCTTGGCGCGCACGATCTTGCGTGCGGCGGATCGTTGATCGACTAACAATTTCCCTGTCCTTTATTACGTAAAGAGCACTATTGCTCTTAGAAACACGTAACAATACAGCTTTATTGGATTTCGCGCAGCTTATTGAAAGCATCGTCGATACGATCTACCGCAATGATCGTCATTCCTTCGATCGGTTGCTTGGGCGCGTTGGCGCTCGGGATCATGGCGATCGAAAAACCGAGCTTGGCCGCTTCGCGCAAGCGCTCCTGGCCACGCGGCGCGGGGCGGATTTCACCGGCCAGCCCCACTTCGCCAAACACCACGAAGCCGCGCGGCAGCGGCTTGTTGCGCATCGATGAATTGATCGCCAGCAGCACGGCAAGGTCGGCCGCCGGCTCGGTGATTTTTACTCCGCCCACGGCGTTGATGAACACGTCCTGGTCGAACGCGGCAATGCCGGCATGGCGGTGCAGCACCGCCAGCAGCATGGCCAGACGGTTTTGCTCCAGGCCCACCGACAGCCGGCGCGCGTTGGGCAAGTGGCTGGCATCGACCAGCGCCTGGATTTCCACCAGCAGCGGGCGCGTGCCTTCCTGCGTGACCATCACGCACGAACCGGGCACCTGGTTATCATGTTGCGACAAGAACAAGGCCGACGGATTGGAGACGCCCTTCAGGCCCTTTTCCGTCATGGCAAATACACCGAGCTCGTTGACGGCGCCAAAGCGGTTCTTAATGGCCCGCACCAGGCGGAAGCTCGAATGGTTGTCGCCCTCGAAATACAAAACCGTATCGACGATGTGCTCGAGCACGCGCGGACCGGCCAGCGCACCTTCCTTGGTGACGTGGCCGACCAGGATGATGGTCACGCCGGTCTGCTTTGCTGCACGGGTGAGCTGCGCCGCGCATTCGCGCACTTGCGCCACCGAACCCGGCGCCGAACTGAGCGCATCCGAATACACGGTCTGGATCGAGTCGATCACGGCCACTTCGGGCTTGAGGTCGGCCAGCGTGCCGAGGATTTTTTCCAGCTGTATCTCGGCCTGCAATTTCAGATCGCGGGCGTCGATCATCAGGCGCTTGGCGCGCAGCGCGATTTGCGCACCCGATTCTTCGCCGCTTACATATAACACCCGCTTCATGTGCGACACATTGGCCAGCGCCTGCAACAGCAAGGTCGATTTGCCGATGCCGGGGTCGCCGCCGATCAGCACCACGCCGCCGCTGACCAGGCCGCCGCCGAGCACGCGGTCGAATTCCTCGATGCCGGTGCCGAAACGCGGCACGTCGATGGCGTCGATATCGGCCAGCGACAGCACCGGCGCCGTTTGCGCCAGCGCCAGGTGTTGTGGCTGCGAATAGCGGTTGTTGCCGCCCTGCTCGACCACGCTCTCCACCATGGTATTCCACTGCTGGCAAGCCGAGCACTGGCCGGTCCACTTGGTGGCGATGTTGCCGCACTCGGTGCACACAAAATTGGTTTTTGCCTTGGCCACGGTTATCCCTCTACCACGGCCACGCGCGGCGCCAGCGCACACATCAGCTCATAGCCGATGGTGCCGGCAGCAGTGGCCACCTCGTCGATCGGCAAGCCGTCGCCCCACAGCACCACCTTGCTGCCAACCGTGGCAGCGGGAATGTGCGTGAGGTCCACCGTCAGCATGTCCATCGACACCCGCCCAACCAGGCGCGTGCGTACGCCATCGACGAGCACCGGCGTGTCGAGCGGCGCGTGGCGCGGGTAGCCGTCGGCATAGCCGCAAGCGACCACGCCCACCCGCATAGCGCCATCGGCCGTGAAGCGGCTGCCGTAGCCGACCGCGTCGCCAGCGGCGATGTCCTGCACGCCGATGATTTCGCTGGTTAACGTCATGGCGGGCCGCAGGCCGTAGTCGGCTGCCGACTTGCCGCCCGGGGTGCCACCGTACAGCATGATGCCGGGGCGCACCCAGTCGTTGCGCAACAGGTCTTCCAGTTCGCCCTGGCGCAGCACGCCGGCCGAATTGGACAGGCTGCGCATGCCGGGCAAGCCGGCCGCGCCGGCCTCGAAGCGGCGGATCTGCTCGGCGATCGGCAGCAGCGGATGCTCGGCGTCGTCGGCATTGGCAAAGTGGGTCATCAGGGTGATATTACCCACGCAAGCGAGGGCGACCAGGCGCGCATGGGCTGCAGCAAATGCCTCGGGCTTGAAGCCGAGCCGGTTCATGCCGGTATTCATTTTGAGGTGCAGGTCGAACTTGATGCCGCGCTCGCCAAGGTCGGCGTCGGCCGCTTCCAGCCAGGCCAGTTGCTCGTTGCAATGGACGGCCGACTGCAGGCTGTAACCGGCCATGGTATGCAAGTCCTCGAAACCGAAGAAACCCTCCAATAACAGGATCGGCTTCTTCCAGCCCAGCTCACGCAGGCGGATGGCGTTGTCGAGTTCGACCAGCGCCAAGCCGTCGGCATCGGCGAAGCCACGCATGGCGCGTTCCAGTCCGTGGCCATAGCCATTGGCTTTGAGCACGCCCCAGGCCTTGGCGCCGGGCGCGCAGGCCCGGACAACCGCCAGATTATGCTGCATGGATGCGATGTGGATGGTGGCAAGTATCGGCCTGGGCATGGGGGTTCTCTGCGCTATCTGTGAAGGCGGTATTCTACCAACTGCGTACCAATTGCGCCCGCCGGCGCACCGCTCAATTCTTGGGGTTACGAACAAAGCGTGGTATAAAGCAAGCCAATATAAGCTTTCAGGCAGTCCAGAATGAATCGTGGTTTTTATACCATCATGTCGGCGCAGTTCTTTTCTTCGCTGGCTGACAACGCATTGCTCTTCGTCGCGATTGACCTGTTGATCAACATGAATTCGCCCGGCTGGATCACGCCGCTGCTGAAGCTTTCCTTCACCCTGTTTTACGTCCTGTTGGCAGCATTTGTCGGCGCGTTTGCCGATTCGATGCCAAAAGGCAAAGTCATGTTCGTCTCCAACCTGATCAAGGTTGGCGGTTGCATGCTGATGTTTGCCCACGTTCATCCGCTGGTGGCCTATGCCGTCGTCGGCTTCGGCGCGGCCGTGTATTCGCCCGCCAAGTACGGCATCCTGACTGAACTGTTGCCGGCTGAAAAGCTCGTTGCTGCCAATGGCTGGGTCGAGGGCCTGACGGTGATGTCCATCATCTTCGGCACCGTGCTCGGCGGCGCGCTGGTTGGCGACCGGCTGTCGTCGGTGCTGCTCGGCTTCGACCTGCCATTCATCGACACCGGCATCGAAACCCCGACCGAAGCCGCGCTGTGCGTGGTGGTGGTGATTTATGCGCTGGCCGCCATCTTCAACACCCGCATCCCGGACACCGGCTGCGTGTATGGCCACCAGCAACGCAATCCGATCAAGCTGATCAGCGAATTCGCGACCTGCTGCGGCCTGCTGTGGAAAGACAAGCTGGGCCAGATTTCGCTGGCCGTGACCACCCTGTTCTGGGGCGCCGCGCAGACCCTGCAATTCATCGTCCTCGAATGGGCCAACCGCACGCTCAAGCTGTCCTATGAGCAAGCCACCAGCCTGGTGGGCGTGGTGGCGATCGGCGTGGCGGTCGGTGCGATCCTGTCGGCGCGCAGCATCACGCTGCGCCGCTCGCTGACGGTGATCCCGGTCGGGATTGCCATGGGCGTGATCGTGATGGGCATGACGCTGGTGAAATCGGTGGCGCTGGCGTATCCGCTGCTGGTGCTGGTCGGCTTGCTGGGCGGCTTCTTCCTGGTGCCGATGAACGCGCTGTTGCAACACCGCGGCCACGTCCTGATGAGCGCAGGTCACTCGATCGCGGTACAGAATTTCAATGAAAACCTGTCGATCCTGACCATGCTGGCAGCCTACTCGCTGATGCTGCGCGGCCATATGAACCTGAATGTGATCATCATGATCTTCGGGATGTTCCTGGCGGGGACGATGTTGATGATTCTTCGCCGTCACAAGGCGAATCAGCGCGAGTTTGATTCGGTCTCCTTAATTGGAGAAGCGAAGCACTAAGGCAGTTTGCCGTCGCGGCGGTTTTGCGCGGCGCGGTCGCGCCAGTCGTCGGGCACGATGAAGCCGCGCCGCTGCTCCAGCAGCCACTCCCCTTCCTGCCGCAGCACCGCCACCATGACCGGGGCGGATACCTGCGCCATCTGGCAGTCCAGTTCTGCCTGCAATGCCTCGCGGTCCATGCCAGCGCCAGTCGGCACCTTCAACGGCGCCAACCATTGCAGGCGCGGCATGATGCAAAACTGCTCGCCCGGCAAGTCAACCACTTGCGCCAACGGCATCCAGAAGCCCTGGCAGTGCTCGCGTGAAATGCCAGGCGTCACGCCCGGTGATTGATCGTGCGGATAGAACAGCCAGCCCTTGACCAGCGCCTGCGCCCGGTCCACCGCTTGCGGCAGCAGCGGCTGGGCGGCCGGGTGCTGGGCCAGCGCCAATTGCTTGTCAAAAATCTTGCGCATCTTGGCGCCCAGGGTATCGGCCAGGTTGGGGCCGATCAGGCCGTTGAAGTCGGCGCCGGCGGTGGCCGCGTCCAACAGATAAAACTTGGTGGCGAATTCCAGGTGCACCAGCGCGGCGCCGTCGCGCAGCAGGAAGTCGAACTCGCCCACGGTATCGTTGCGGCTGGCGCGCACTTGCAGGCCGTGCGCCACCAGGGTTTGCCGGCTGGCGAAATAGAAGGCCAGCAGCTTTTCCGCGTACAGGCCCAGGCGGGAATAGTGACGCTCACCGAGCGCGGCGTCGAGCGGCGCCGGATCGAGATCGAGCGCGGCCAGCCAGTCGGCATCACCTGCCGTTACCGGGCCCAGCGTGGCGATCCGGCCCTGCCAGTGCGGTGCGGCGGGGTCCAGCAGGTCGGGGGCATCGAGCAACCATGCCAGCGCCCGCACCCGGGGATGATGCAGGTTGCTCCAGCGTTGGGCGAATCCAGCCTGATAAGAATCCGAACTGGTGGAAGCGCTGGCGCGACCTCCAGCCGTTATGGCTGGGCTGGCGGTTGCGCTGGCGCGGTCCTCAGTCACGCGCGGTCCTGGCCAGGCACAGGTCGCCCCAGGCTTTGGCCTTGTCTTCGGGGCGTGCCAGCAGGTCGTCCGGGTGGTAGGTGGCCACCACCGGCAGGTCGCCATAGCGCATCACCTTGCCGCGTGCGGCCGGGCCCATCATCAGGCCCTTGGCGGCGAACTGGCCGAAGGTCATCGCCATGGTGGCGCCGGTCAGCGCCAGTTCGCGGTCGAGGTATGGCCGGCAGGCGGTCAGCTCGTCGGCGGTCGGGTTGCGCTGGGCGCCGTCGTCCGTGGCCGGCCGGCATTTGACCAGGTGGGTGATATACACATCGGCCTCGGGCTTGAGCGCGATGGCCTTGAACATATTGTCCAGCAGCTGGCCGGCGTCGCCCGCCAGCGGACGGATCTCGGTTTCATCGAGTGCCGAGGGCCCGGTGGCGATCGCCAGCCACGCCGCCTGTTCGGGACCACGGCCATTGACGGCGTGGCGGCGCGTGGCGGCGAGCGGGCAGCGGGTGCAGTTCGAGACGGCCGATTGCAAGGCAGGCCAGTCCATGGCGGCGATGGCCTCGTCGGTGACCGGTTGCGCCGGTTGCGTTGGACGCGGGCGCGGCGGTGGCGGCGTGGCGGCCGGCACATCGTCGAACCAGGCGGTCGATTCGTCGTCAGAAGCGACCACGGGCGACGTGGCCGGATGCCGTGCTGGCAGCGGGGCCGAAACCGGGGCTGGCCCCGATGCGTGCGCAGACGCCGGCACTTGTGCCGGCGTGTGCCCATGTGCCGGGCTTGCCTCGTGCGCAGGCGAAGGTGCGGCAGCGGCGGCATCTGCCACGGCTGGTGCTGGCGCGGCGGCCGTCGCAGCAGGTAACGGCGGTCGGGCTGGCGCGGTGGGCGCACCGGGCATTGCAGCCACAGGCACGTCCATGCCCTGATGCTGATCCGCTACACCGGCAGCAGCCGCGTCGGCACCATCGCCCGGCGCCAACGCCGTCCCGGCATGGCGCAACGTCCACAGCGCGCCAACGCCCATTTCTTGCAGAAACACTGCATTGCGGGGAGAGACGCTCATAACTCGAACCGCATCACGATGGCATCCTCGCGTAACTGGTTCGCTGCCGGGTAGTAACCCTTGCGGCGACCGATCTGTTTGAATCCGTAGCGCTCATAAATCGCCAGCGCGCGCATATTGGACGGCCGCACCTCCAGCAGCACCGATTCCATGCCGAGTCCACGCGCGCAGGCCACCGACTGGTTCAGCAGCAGGTGGCCGAGGCCCTGCCCCTGCCGGTCGGCCGCCACTGCCACGTTGAGCAGGTGCGCTTCATCGACCATCGGCATCAACAGGAAATAGCCGAGCAGCACGCCGCCGTGGTCGCGCAACACCCAGGCGTGGTAGCCGCTGGCGAGCGAATCGGCAAAATTGGCCATGCTCCACGGGTGCGGATAGACGCTTTGCTCGAGCGCCAGCACCTCTTCCAGGTCGGTGCGCTGCATCGGTTCATACACCAGCCGCGCCAGGTCCCACGCCTGCTTCATGCGCCACCCGCCGCTTTGGCAGCATTGATGTCGCGCCGCTCGGCCTGGGTATAGGCAACCTTGTTACGCAGGTACAGCGGTTGCGCTTCGGCCGCCGTCACCGTGCGGCCGGCGGCCAGCGCCAGGCTGGCCAGTTGGGCGATCTGCTCGGCATGCGGCATGATTTCGGCAACCTCCGCAAGGGAGCCATCGGCCATAGCGGCAAACACGTCGGCATACGCCGACAAGCCATTGCCGCACAAGACGGGCGCCCCCTGGGCCTGCACCGCGCCCGGCGCCGACAGCACGGCCGGCTGCACCACCTGCGGCTCGGCCAGCACGGCACCGCCATCGAAACGATATTGCGCCCAGTACACCTCGCCCATGCGGGCATCAAGTACGGCCAGCACGTCGGTGGCGCCCTGGCGCTGGTGGCAGGCCAGGGCCATGGCGTCGAGCGTGACGACCGGCACGACCGGCAGGTTGGCGCCAAAGGCCAGGCCCTGGGCCACGCCGCAGGCGGTGCGCACGCCGGTAAACGAGCCGGGGCCGGAACCGAAGGCAACCGCGTTGCAGTCCTTGAGGGTGATGCCGGCTTCGGCCAGCAGCTCCTGGATCATCGGCAAGACCGACTGGGAATGGGTGCGCACGCCCGAGGACGCACGGCTGGTCACGGTGTCGCCACGCAACAGGGCAACCGAGGCGGCCTCGGACGAGGTTTCGACGGCAATAATGACGGGATGAGCGGAAATTGTAGGCATCCCGCATTTTAACCCGGCACGGCGGCCGGCGCGACCCTGCGTCGGGATGTAAAATAACGGTTTGGACCGCCGAGAACGCCGCCAACACCATGTACAGTATTGCCCTCAATTCCGATAACCGTGAGCAAGTGGCCGCCGCGCTGGCCGGCGACCGCTGGATCATTGCCTGCCTATGCGCCGCCTGGTGCGGCACCTGCGACAGTTATCAGGCCAGTTTCGAGAGCGTGGCCGCGCGCCACCCCGATAAACTGTTCCTGTGGATCGACATCGAAGACCATGCCGACGTCGTTGGCGACCTCGACGTGGAAAACTTCCCCACCCTGCTGATCCAGCACCACGAGCTGGTGGCCTTCTTCGGCACCATGCTGCCCGATCCGGCGCTGGCGCACCGGCTGGTGCAGGCGCAAACCGACATCTCCGACGCTGAGATGACGGAAATGGTCCTCAACAGCGAGGAGCGCGCGCGCTGGCAGCGCGAATGCAATCTGCGCGCGCTGCTGCGCAACGCCCTCGGCTAAATTGACAGCGTCAACGGCAAGCTGCGCAAGCGCTTGCCCGTCAACTTGAACACGGCGTTGGCCACGGCTGGCGCCACCGGCGGCACGGCCGGCTCGCCCATTCCTTCCGGGTGCGCGGCACTGGCCATGATGATCGTGTCCACCACCGGCGCCTGGTTCAGCCGCACCACCGGGTAGTCGTGGAAGTTCGACTGTTCCACCTTGCCGTCCTTGATGGTCACCGCGCCGAACAGCGCCGCCGACAGGCCGAACACCACGCCCGATTCCGCCTGCTGGGCGATGATGTTGGGATTGACCGCCAGGCCGCAATCGATCGCGCACACCACGCGGTGCACCCGGATCTCCGAGCCCTCCACCGATACCTGCGCCACCTGCGCCACGATGGTGCCGAACGACTGGTGCAGCGCCACGCCGTGCGCGCGGCCTTCGGGCGCGATGCCGGCGCGCGCTACGGCCGCATCGAGCACCGCCAGGTGGCGCGGATGACGCGCCAGCAGCGCGCGGCGGAACGCCACCTCGTCGCGGCCGGCGGCGTGCGCCAGTTCGTCGATGAAGCTCTCCTTGAAAAACGCGTTGTGCGAATGGCCCACCGAGCGCCAGTAACCGAGCGGCACGGCGCTGTCCACGATCACGTGGCGGATGCGCTGGTTGGGCAGTTCATAAGGCATGTCGAACGCGCCTTCGGCCGTGGTCTTGTCCGGCCCCGCCGCCGGCAGCCCGAGGTTGCGCTTGAAGAACTGGTGCGACACCGACCCGCTGGCCGATTTGCAGTCGAACCCGAGCACGTGGCCCACGCCGTCGAGCGTGGCGGAAAAGCGCGCCAGCGCTGCCGGGCGATAGACGTCGTGGCCGGTATCGTCCTCGCGCGACCAGATGGTTTGCACCGGCACGCCATCCATCATGCGGGCAATCGCCACCGCCTGCGCCACCATGTCCACGTCCAGCCGGCGGCCGAAGCCGCCGCCCAGCAAGGTCACCTCCAGCGTCACCGCCTCAGGCGAGACGCCGGCCGCCTGCGCCGCCGCCTTCACCGCGAAACCGGGCGCCTGCGTGGGCGCCCACAGGTGCACCTTGCCATCATTCACCTGCGCGGTGCAGTTGATGGGCTCCATGGCCACATGCGCGAGGTACGGCGCGCGGTACTCGGCGCCGATGGTCCTGGCCACGTTGCTACCCTTGCCCTCGACGATATCCATATCGCCGGCCTGGTGGTAGGCGTAGCCCGCTTCCCGGTCCAGGCTGGCGGCAAAGCCGGCAAACACCGCCTCGCTCGACAGCCCGGCATGAGCGCCGTCGCGCCAGGTGATCACCAGCGCCAGCGCGGCCTGTTTGGCCTGCCACCAGCTGCGCGCCACCACGGCCACCCCGGCGCCGGCGCCAGCCAGGTGCGCGATGGCGCCGGAAAAATCGACCACCCGCAGTACACCCGGCATCTGCAACGCGGCCGACGAATCGACCGAGGCCACCACGCCGCCGATCACGGGCGCCATCCGCACCGCTGCGTACGCCATGCCGGGCAGGCGCACGTCGATGCCGAATACTGCGCTGCCATCGACTTTCGACGGCGTGTCGCGGCGCGGCTGCGCGCGGCCGATCAGCGTGAAATCCTGCGGTGACTTGAGGCGCACCGCGCCTGGCTGCGATGTGGCGGCGGCAGCGGCCAGCGCGCCGTAGGCCAGCTTGCGCCCGTCCGCGTGCAGCACGTATCCGTTCCCGGTGCGGCAATCGGCCACCTGCGCGCGCCACTGGCTGGCGGCAGCCGTCACCAGCATGGCGCGCGCGGCGGCGCCGGCTTCGCGCATCGGCAGCCATGCATCCTTGACGCTCGACGAGCCGCCGGTAATCACGATGCCCAGCTCGCGCGCCACCTTGCCCACGATCCAGCGCGTGCCGGCCTGGAGCGCGCCATCGTCATCGGGGTGGAACGGCAGGCCGTCCTGCAGCATGGCAATGTTGCCGAAAATGGCGTCCAGCGGCGCCTGCACCAGCCGCACCGAGGCCAGCGGCACGTCCATCTCTTCGGCCACCAGCATCGGCAGGGCGGTGTGTACACCTTGCCCCATCTCGCAGCGCGGCATGGCGATGGTGACGCTGCCATCGGGCGCGACCGCCACCCAGCCGTTGAGCGCCACGGCGCCGTCGGTCAGCGGCAGCGGATTTGACGCATGCAGGCGCTGGCGCGCGGGCAGCACACCCCAGCCCACCACCAGTGCTCCTGCGGCGGCGCCGGCGGACACCGCGCCGAACAGGAAACGTCGTCGGGAAAGGTTAGACATGCCAGCGCGCCAGCAAATCTGCCGGACTCAGCGGCTTGCCGTAGAGATAGCCCTGCGCCAGGCGGCAGCCGTGGCGCAGCAGGAAGGTCGCCTGCTCCTTGGTCTCCACGCCTTCGGCGATCACCGACAGGTTCATGCTCTTGCCAAGCTGGATGATGGCAATCGCGATCGCCTCGTCGTTGGCGTCGGTGGAGATATCCTTGATGAACGAGCGGTCGATCTTGAGCGTTTGCACCGGCAACTGCTTCAGGTATGCCAGCGACGAATAGCCGGTGCCGAAATCGTCGATCGCCAGCGCCACGCCGATCGCGTGCAGGTCGTTGATGAACACCATGGCGTCGCCGGTGTTCATGATCACCGATTCCGTCACTTCCAGTTGCAGGCGCTGCGGCGCCAGCCCGGTATCGGCCAGGATGTCGGCCACCAGGTTGACGATGCCGCCGCGCTCGAACTGGCGCGCCGACAGGTTGACCGCCATCTTGGGAACATGCAGGCCAGCTTCCTGCCAGCGGTTCATCTGCCGGCATGCTTCGTGCAGCACCCATTCGCCGAGCTGGTTGATGAAGCCCGTGTCCTCCGCCAGCGGGATGAAACGCACCGGCGGCACCAGTCCCAGCTCCGGGTGGTTCCAGCGCACCAGCGCTTCCACGCCGATCAGGCGGCCGGTGTCGATTTCCACCTGCGGCTGGTAGGTCAGGAAGATCTCGTTCTTTTCGATCGAGCGGCGCAGGTAGGTTTCCAGGCGCAGGCGCTCCACGCCCTCGCCCGTCATCGACGGCATATAGAAGCTGTAGCCGTTGCGTCCGCGCGCCTTGGCCTGGTACATGGCCACGTCGGCATTGCGGATCAGCATATTGAGGTCGCTGGCGTCGTCGGGGAACAGGCTGATGCCCACGCTGCACGTGACGAACAATTCGTGGCCCGCCACCTGGAACGGCTGGTCGAACATCTGCACCAGCTTTTCGGCCACGTGCGCCGGGCCGTAATGGCTGCCCACGTTTTCCAGCAGGACGATGAACTCGTCGCCGCCCAGGCGCGCCAGCGTATCGCCATCGCGCAGGCGCTCGAGCAGCGCGCGCGCAACCTGCTTGAGCAGCTCGTCGCCAATGTGGTGGCCCAGCGTGTCGTTGACGTTTTTAAAACGATCGAGGTCGATGAACAGCAGCGCCAGCTGTTCGCCGTCGCGGGTGGCGCGCTGCAAGGCATGCTGCAGGCGGTCGTTGAACAGCAGGCGGTTGGGCAGCGCGGTGAGCGGATCGTGGTGCGCCAGGTGGTCGAGCTTGTCCTGCGACTCCTTGGCGCGGGTGATGTCGCTGAACACGCCCACGTGGTGCGTGGCCCGGCCGCGGCTGTCGCGTACCGCGCTGACCGTCAGCCATTCGAGGTAAACGTCGCCGTTCTTGCGGCGGTTCCACAACTCCCCCTGCCAGAAGCCGGTGTCCACCTGCTCGCGCCACAACTCGTCGTAGAAGCTTTGTTCGTGGCGGCCCGAGCGCGTGAGCATGTAGTCGCGGCCGATCGCCTCGGCCGCCGTGTAGCCGGTGATCTGGGTGAAGGCCGGGTTGACGGTAACGATGGTACCTTGTGCATCGAGCACCACCACGCCGTCGGCGATGTGTTCGATCACGGTGGCCGACAGGCGCAGCTTTTCTTCGGCCTCCTTGCGCTCGGTGATGTCGGCGTACACCCAGATGCTGCCCTCGTTGGCACGCCGGTGGTCGAGCGCATAGCCGCTCACCATGCACCAGAACGAGCTGCCGTCCTGGCGCAGGTAATGGCGCTCTTCGTTGAAGTAGTTGCCCTCGGACAAAGACGGATACTGGCGCGCGCCGGCCGACTCGAAATCGAACGCCGTCGGGAACAGAATCGCGGTCGAGGAACCGAGCATATCGCCGGGCGCATAGCCGAACAGTTCCTCGCAGCGGCGGTTGACCGAAACGATGTGGCGGTTACGCACGAACATCACGCCGAACATCACGTTGTCGAGGATGGCGCTTTGCTCGGCCAGCAGCGCCTCGATGCGCATCTCATTGTGTTTGCGCTCGCTGATGTCGGCCATGATGCCGTCCACCCACAGCGGGTTGTGGTCGTCGCCCGCTTGCGGCTGGCCGTTTTCCGCCAGCCAGCGCTCGGTGCCGCTGGCATCGATGATGCGGTACTCGATCTGGTAGGGCTTGCCGCTGGCAAGCGCGTCGGCCACCGTACGGCGGTGGCGCTTGCGGTCGTCGGGCGCGATCAGGTTGGTCCAGCTGTCGGTGGTGCCGCGCATGAACTGCCTGGCCGGATAGCCGGAAATTTCCTCGATGGCGTCGGAGACGAATTCGATCGGGCCGTCGGGCCGGTAGCGGAACACCGCGCCCGGCACCTGGGTGACGATGGTGCGGAAGCGCTCCTCGCGCTGGCCGATATCCTCGAACAGGTGCTTGATCGCCACCCGCATCTGTTCCAGTTGCAGCGACAGGCGGCCCAGCTCGTCGCGGCCGCGCACGGTGAGCTGGGTATCGAAGTCGCCGCGCGCCAGGCGGTCGGAAAAGCCGGTGAGCTTGCGCAGCGGCCGGATCAGGCGGGCATTGAGGAACAGCACGATCAGCACCAGCGAGACCATCAATTGGGCGGCCAGCACCAGCACGTACGACCACTGTTTTTCACGCAAGTCCTGCTGGCTGCGGGCGTCGTCCATCTCGACCATGATGCGGCCGATGCGCTCGCCGCGCACGGTGATTTCGCGCTCGGCGCGGTAGATATTGCTGGTGGGCTTACGCGGGGAATCGACATGCATGAACTGGGTGTCGGCCTGGCCCACCACTTCCACCCGCACCACCGATTTGTCGCGCATGACCGATTCGACCAGCGAATGGGCCGATTCGGCATTCATATTCCACAGCGACTCCTGCATGCCCAGCGCCAGGATGTCGGCATTGCGTTGCAGCGACTCGTTGAGGGCGATGCGCGCCGATTCCTTCTCGTGCACGCCGATCAGCACGTAGCTGCCGATGGCGGCCGGCACCACCAGGCCACCGAACACGACCGCCAGCAGCGCGCCATAGATCGACGAACGCGGCAAACCACGCAAAGCCCCGAGCCGGACACGCAAGCGTTCGATGGCCTTACCCATGCACGGACAGACTAGGTAGCGGTATCGAATGGCGCAAGAGGAAAGGGTTGGGCATCGTCGGAAATGTCACGGTGAGCGTTGCAAAATATTACCTTTCAGAATTATGCACGCAAACCGGCGTCAAAAAACGGCCATGCAAGCAAAAATCGTGACGACAGGCTAATATCGCGGCTCCCTGTCAACATATGGAAAGCTCCAATGACCACTTTTTCGATCTACTCCGCCTCGATTCCAGCATTCAAGCAGATCCTCAACAGCCTGCACAACATCCTGGGCAAGGCCGAAGCGCACATCGCCGACAAGAAGATCGACCCGAACGCCCTGCTCCAATACCGCCTGTTCCCGGACATGCTGCCGTTCACCCGCCAGGTGCAGATCGCCTGCGATTTCGCCAAGGGCGCAGCCGCCCGCCTGGGCGGCCTGGACGTGCCATCGTACGACGACAAGGAAGTAACGTTCGCGGAACTCAAGCAGCGCATCGAAAAGACCCTGGCCTACATCGACAGCGTGCCGCAGGACGCCATCGAAGGCAGCGAAACGCGTGCGATCACGACCGGCAGCGGCGAGAAGACCAAGCACTTCACCGGCCAGACGTACCTGTTCCACTACGCGCTGCCGCACTTCTACTTCCACGCCACCACCGCGTACGACATCCTGCGCCATAACGGTGTCGAGGTGGGCAAGAAGGATTACATCGGTACCTATTGATACTGGCGATACTGGCGATACCGGTTTATTTGTTCCGGCGCGGGTAGCCCTGCGCCAGGATGCGTTGCCAGACCAGCTCTTTCTGCTCGGCCGTCATCGATACCCAGTGCGCCACTTCGACCACGGTGCGCCCGCACCCGCGGCACACGTCGTCGAACGTGGTCGAGCACACGGCCACGCACGGCGTGTCCGGGCGTTCGGGCAGGTCGTCATTGCTGCCTGCGCTCATGCCTTGTCCATCAGCTTGTCCCAGCCATCGTGGCCCAGCGCGCGGATGGTGTCCATGTTCTTCTCGAAAATCTCGGACGCTTCCGGGAACGCTTCCACCGCGCGGTCGATGCTCTCTTCGCGCAGCAGGTGCAAGGTGGGATACGGGGTGCGGTTGGTGTAGTTCTCGATGTCGTTCTTGTCGGTGTCGGCGAACTGGTAGTCCGGGTGGAAGCTGGCCACCTGCAGGATGCCGTCGAGGTCCATGTCTTCCAGCGCGGCATCGGCCACGTCGAGGAACTCGTTGTAATCCTCGAAGTCTTTCAGCACATGCGGGTGGATGATCAGCGTGGTGTCGAGCTTTGCCGGGTCTGCTTCTGCCAGGTGTTCGAGCTCTTCCATCAGCTTTTCCAGCAGCGCTTCCGGCGTGGTCGCCTCGCTCACCACGTAGCGCACCTGTTTCTTGATGTGGACTGCCTTGGCGAACGGACACAGGTTCAAGCCAATTACGGCCTTTTCCAGCCAGTGAACGGTGTCGGCAACGACAGCGTCGTGATCGAGGGCGGGGGCGGAGGTACTCATGGGGCGATTCCTTGTTTCAAACTATGCAAAGACGAGATTGTACGCACTCTTGGAGACGACCGATACTTCATGCATTTTGCTTCGATCACATCCTTATCTACCGGCAACTATTCCTTATAATGAAGTCACGTGATTGACATAATCCTTGACGCGCATCGACGAGCTTCGTACACTCCACGTTTATTTCATGGTCCACTCGATGTTGGTTCAACAACAGCAATGGAAAACTATGCAAGCACGCAACCGTAACAACTGTCACTCCGCAGCGGCCCTGGCCGCGTTCCTGGCCCTGCTGGCGCCGTTTGCCAGCCATGCCCTCGAACACGACCTCGACGACGCCCACGTCCTGACACCCATTACTGCCGCCGCTGCATCGCTCAGCACCCTGCCCTCCCTGCCGAAAACCTCCATCTCCGACATCGCCGTCTCGCTCAAGGCCAGCAAGCCTGCCCGCGCCGATGATGAGTACCACGAAAAAGATCTCTGGGGCCGCATCCGCAGCGGTTACGCCATCCCTGACCTGAACAGCGAACTGGTCACCCGCCACACCACCTGGCTCAGCACCCGCCCCGACCACATCGCCAGCACCAGCGCGCGCGCCTCGCTGTACCTGTTCTACGTGGTGAGCGAACTGGAAAAGCGCGGCATGCCGACCGAGCTGGCGCTGCTGCCGTTCATCGAATCGGGCTTCAACCCGCAAGCGCTGTCGCGCGCCAACGCTGCCGGCATGTGGCAGTTCGTGCCGGGCACCGGCCGCGACTTCAACCTCAAGCAGGATGCGTTCAAGGACGAGCGCCGTGGCGTGATGGAATCGACCGATGCCGCCCTCACCTACCTGCAGCGCCTGAACGACATGTTCGGCGACTGGCAACTGGCGCTGGCCGCCTACAACTGGGGCGAAGGCTCGGTGCAGCGCGCCGTGGCCCGCAACCGCGCCGCCGGCAAGCCCACCGATTTCGAGAGCCTGTCGCCGCTGATGCCGACCGAGACGCGCGAATACGTGCCCAAGCTGCAAGCGATGAAGAACATCATCGGCAATCCGAGCCAGTACCGGGTGAGCCTGCCGATCATCGACAACACGCCCTACTTTACGGCGGTGGACAAGACCAGCGATATCGACATGACCATTGCTGCGCAACTGGCGGAATTGTCGATCGACGAATTCAAGGCCCTGAACCCGCAATTCAAGCGCCCGGTGATCACCGGCGACGAACAGACCAAGATCCTGCTGCCCAAGGAAAACGCCGACAAGTTCCACCTGAACCTGGCGCAGTGGGGCAAGGAATTGTCCACCTGGACCGTGCACAAGATTACCAGCGCCAAAGAGAACATCAGCTCGCTTGCGTCGCGCTTCCACACCACGCCGGACGTGATCCGCCAGGCCAACAACCTGCCGCAGCGTTCGCTGCTGAAAGCCGGCTCCACCATCCTGGTGCCGAAAATCGCCACCGGCACTTACACCGACATCGCGCCCGAAGTGGCCGACAACGCCACCGTGGCCTTCGAGCCCGAGCGCACTGTCAGCAAGTCGGGCTACAAGCGCGCCGGCGCCAATGCCGGCAGCAAGTCCGGCCCGGTGTCGCTGGTCAAGGCGCGCGTCTCGCGCGACTCGATCAAAACCAGGAACCGCAAAAAAAGCAATTAATTAACGACAACCGAGTAGCTACATTGAGGCAGCAGGCCGCGCGCCGGTGCGCGGCCTGTGAAGAATTCTTGCAGTCGCGGCAGACACGCCCTACAATCTCGGACTTGCGTGTCCGGCAATAGCCAACCACACAGTACAAAACAACCCCCCACTGCCGTCGCCCTGCAGGCTCTGAGCCAGCACGGGGGCGCAGTCGCAATTGGAGTCATTATGGCGTTCCTGCAAGGCAAAAAAATCCTCATCACTGGTTTGCTGTCGAACCGTTCCATCGCTTACGGTATCGCCAAGGCTTGCCACCGCGAAGGCGCCGAACTGGCATTCACCTACGTTGGTGAACGTTTTAAAGACCGCATCACCGAATTCGCCGCCGAATTCGACAGCAAGCTGGTGTTCGACTGCGACGTCGGCAGCGACGAGCAAATCGACGCGCTGTTCGCCGACCTGGGCAAGAACTGGTCGCACCTGGACGGCCTGGTCCACGCCATCGGCTTCGCCCCGCGCGAAGCGATCGCCGGCGAATTCCTCGACGGCCTGACCCGCGAGAACTTCCGCGTGGCCCACGACATCTCGGCCTACAGCTTCCCGGCGATGGCCAAGGCTGCCCTGCCGCTGCTCAAAGAAGGTTCGTCGCTGCTGACCCTGTCGTACCTGGGCGCCATCCGCGCCATCCCGTACTACAACACCATGGGCCTGGCCAAGGCCTCGCTGGAAGCGTCGGTACGCTACCTGGCCGAGAACCTGGGCAAAAAGGGTATCCGCGCCAACGGCATTTCGGCCGGCCCGATCAAGACCCTGGCCGCTTCGGGCATCAAGGACTTCGGCAAGCTGCTCGGCTTTGCCTCGTCGCACGCGCCGCTGCGCCGCAACGTCACCATCGACGAAGTGGGCAATACCGCCGCCTTCATGCTGTCGGACCTGGCCTCGGGCATCACCGGCGAGATCACCTACGTTGACGGCGGCTTCTCGCACGTGATGGGTCTGAACGCGGAAGATTACCTGTAATCTTGCTCTAAAAATCGTTCGCAGCACCGGCCGGGGGCGCTTTTCGAAGCGCCCCCGGCCTCGTTTATACTGTGCACCTGTACAGACCGCCCTAACTGCTGTATAGTCCTGTTTGTGCGCTGCAATGAGCGCGTCGCAAATCAAGCAGCGGCGCCGATTGTTCAGCCAGGATTTATTAGCAGCTACGCAGCCCTTGCGCATCATCCTGATGTCGCTAAAGCCCTCCCGCCTCTGGTGTCGCACCTGACACCGTCCCGGCGCAAAGCTTTTGTGCCGAAATTTCTTTCGATTTTGATTGAGTCATTTCGTTTTGGTAGGCGTTGCTATTTCGCGTTCCGCTCAAGCGTGAACGCAGATTTTTACGAAAGAACAGCATGACATTTGAAGCACTTGGTCTCAACACGTCCATCATTAAAGCCCTGACCGATTCCGGCTACACCGCGCCGACCCCGGTTCAGCAGCAGGCTATTCCTGCGGC
Source organism: Duganella zoogloeoides (assembly GCF_034479515.1). Classification (NCBI taxonomy): domain Bacteria; kingdom Pseudomonadati; phylum Pseudomonadota; class Betaproteobacteria; order Burkholderiales; family Oxalobacteraceae; genus Duganella; species Duganella zoogloeoides. The sequence continues at coordinate 1,657,948 of NZ_CP140152.1, read as the reverse complement.
CATCGCAGGCAAGGACTTGTTGGTATCCTCGCAAACCGGTTCCGGCAAGACCGCAGCATTCATGCTGCCGTCGCTGCACCGTTTATTCGCATCCGAGCCGGCAGCTGCCGGCAAAACGCCTAACCAGGAAATGCAGGCAGCCCGCGCCCGTGGCGAGCGTCCGCGCTTCAAGGCCGCCCAGCCAAAAATGCTGGTGCTCACGCCTACCCGCGAACTGGCCCTGCAAGTGACCACCAACACCGACAAGTACAGCGTCAACCTGCGCCGTATCAAGGCCGTCTCGATCCTGGGCGGCATGCCTTACCCTAAGCAGATGCAACTGCTGGCCAAGAATCCTGAAATCCTGGTGGCCACCCCTGGCCGCCTGATCGACCACATGGAATCGGGCAAGATCGACTTCTCGCAACTGGAAATCCTGGTGCTGGACGAAGCCGACCGCATGCTGGACATGGGTTTCATCGACGACATCGAAAAAATCGTTGAAGCGACCCCATCGACGCGCCAGACCATGTTGTTCTCGGCCACCCTGGACGGCGTCGTGGGCAATATGGCTCGCCGCATCACCAAGGATCCGCAGGTCATCCAGATCATCAGCGCTGCCAACAAGCACGAAAACATCACCCAGACGGTGCACTTCGTCGACGACCTGTCGCACAAGAACCGCCTGCTGGACCACCTGCTGCGCGACGAGTCGCTCGACCAGGCAGTTGTTTTCACCGCCACCAAGCGTGACGCCGACACCATCGCCGACCGCCTGAACATCGCCGGCTTCTCGGCTGCCGCACTGCATGGCGACATGCACCAGGGCGCCCGTAACCGCACGCTCGACAGCCTGCGTCGCGGCCAGGTGAAGATCCTGATCGCTACCGACGTTGCCGCCCGCGGTATCGACGTGCCGACGATCACCCACGTGTTCAACTACGATCTGCCGAAGTTCCCGGAAGACTACGTCCACCGCATCGGCCGTACCGGCCGCGCCGGTCGCAACGGCCGGGCGATCTCGCTGGTCAACCATGCCGAAGGCATGAACGTCAAGCGCATCGAACGCTTCACCAAGCAGCTGATCCCGGTGAACGTGGTCGAGGGCTACGAGCCAAAGAAATCGGGCATGGCGCCACGCTCGACCTCGCGTCCAGGCGGCTGGAAACCAGGCGACAACCGTGGCGGCGCCAAGCCGGGCCAACGCAGCTTCAGCAATCCTAACGCACCACGCAAGGAAGGCTCGGGCGGCGGCTACAAGGGTAGCAACCCGCGCAGCACCGACGGCGCCCGTCGCAGCTACGGCGATCGTTAATCGCGATTTGCCAGCTGACTAGGTATTAAAACATGGCCACCGGAGCGATCCGGTGGCCGTTTTTATTTAGGCGCGCGGTTGCTTACGCGTGGAGGTGCTTTTGGGCTACCATGCATGTCTCATCCCGTCCTCTACCGAAAGTTTTATCGTTGACTGCCCGTACTCTTTTCCGGCTTGCCGGCGCACTGTGGCTGGCAGTTGCCGCCCTGCCCTCCGCCACGGCGGCGCCCACTGCACAGGCATTGATGGCGCAAGCACGCGTGGCCGTGGGTGGCGAGGCCTGGCGCACCGTCACCACGCTGCAGACGCAGTTCGTGCGCAGCTATGGTGGCAATGGCGGCAATACGGGTAATGACGATCACGAGGAAGCCGGCAGCAGCGACCTTGATTTCGTCAGCGGCCGTTACGCGCAGCGGATTCCGTCGTCGGCAGTGGCGCGGCAGATGTCGCGCTCGGACGGGCGCGATTTCTGGCAGCAGCGCATGGGCCGCGTGGAAAAGCTCGACGCCGCTGCGCCCAATCCCGAACAGTACCTGCGCCGGCAATCGTACGGCTGGTGGTTCGCGCGCGGCAATGGCAAGGCAAGCAAGCTGGAACTGCGCGGGCCGCGCCGGCACGGCGGCGTCGATTACACCGTGGTACAGGTGACGCCGCAGCGCGGCGCAGCGTTCGACTTCTGGATCAACACCGCCACCGGCCGCGTGGAGCGGCGCCAGGAAGTCGTCGATGGCAAACTGCTCACCGTCGATTACCGCGATTTCCGCCGGGTGGACAAGGTCATCATGCCGTTCGAGGAACGCACGCGCGACGGTCGTGACCAGCGCGATGAAGACGTGCTGCGCGTGACCAGCATGGTGCTGAACCGCCCTGCCGCGCAACTCGACTTCACGCTGCCGGCGCCGGCTGCCATCGACGGCTTCGGCGCCGGCCGGCGGTCGGTAACGATACCGTTCGAGCCGTGCCAGGCGCACATCTGCGTCGCGATGACTTTGAACGGCCAGGGACCATTCCGCTTCATCCTCGACACTGGCGCGCGCAACGTCATCAGCAACAGGCTGCACCGGCGCTTGCAGTTGCCCGTGCAGGGCGTAGCCGTATTGTCCGGCATGGGACCGCAAAGCGAGCGCGGCATGCTCACCACCATCAACCAGATCGGCCTGGCCGGCCTGACCCTGAACCAGCAGGCATTCTTTACCAGCCCCACGCTCGACAACCTGCCCATCGACGGCACCATCGGCTACGAATGGCTGTCGCTCACGCCCACCCGCATCGACTATGCGGCGCGCCAGATCACGTTTTACGATCCCAGGGATTTCGTTTATCGCGGCGCGGCCACGGCCATCCCGCTCACCTTCCACGACCGCACGCCGCAAGTGGCGGCCAAGCTCGATGGCTTGCCCGGGATGTTTACCATCGACACCGGCAGCGACTATTCGCTCACGCTGAACCAGTCGTTCGTGGAACGCCACGGCCTGGTGGCCAAATACGGCGCCGGCGACGTGGTGCAAACCGCGCAAGGCATCGGCGGCAAGAGCCGGGTGCTGGCCACGCAAGGCAAACTGTTTGAAATCGGCGATGTGCGCATCGCCGATCCCACGCTGGAACTGGCGACCCACGCCGGCGGTCTGCTCAATGGCACGACTGGCACCGCGATTGCCGGCAACATCAGCAACGGCATCCTGCGCCAGCTCGACATCGTGTTCGACTACCAGGGCGGCAAGCTGTACCTTACTCCCCATTCGGCCAGCTCGAGCAATAAGGTCGACGCCACCAACTAGCACTTAATCAAGTATTTACCCAAGCATTTAACCAAGCCAGCCATGCCAACAACAATAAAATCGCCAGCAACCCCAGCGTTCTCGCGCTACCAGAAAATCGTCGTCGCCCTGCTCGCCTTCCTGCAGTTTGCCGTGATCCTCGACTTCATGATCATGTCGCCACTGGGCGCGGTGATCATGCCGGCGCTTGCCATCGGTCCCGCCGAATTCGGCCTGGTGGTGTCGGCCTACGCATTCAGCGCCGGCATTTCCGGCTTGCTCACGGCTGGATTTGCCGACCGTTACGACCGCAAAAAACTGCTGCTGTTCTTTTACTCGGGCTTTATCCTCGGCACCGTGTGGTGCGGGCTGGCGCAGAGTTTCGAGGCGCTGGTGATCGCGCGCGTGGTGACCGGCTTGTTTGGCGGCGTGATCGGGTCCGTGGTGCTGGCAATTGCCACCGACCTGTTCGCACCTTCCATGCGGGGCCGCGTGATGGGGCTGATCCAGACCGCGTTTGCCGCCAGCCAGGTGCTCGGCATCCCGATCAGCATTTATCTGTCCAACCACTGGGACTGGCATGTGCCGTTCCTGGCGCTGGCCGCTTTCGGCCTGGTCGGTGGCCTGGTGGTGGCGTGGCAGATGGAGCCGGTCAATGCCCACCTGGACAAGCCGCAGGAACACAGCCCCTGGATGCACCTGTATCACACGGTCAAAGTGCCGCACCACCTGCTGGCTTTTGCCACCACCGCCTTGCTGACCATGGGCGGCTTCATGCTGATGCCGTTCAGCAGCGCCTACATCGTCAACAACCTCGGCATCGACATGCAGCATTTGCCCACCGTGTACCTGGTCACCGGCATTTGCACCATCTTTGCCGGGCCGATGATCGGCCGTATCGCCGACAGGCGCGGCAAGTTCCCGGTGTTTTTGTTCGGTACCATCGTCTCGATCGTTACCGTGGTGATTTATACCCACCTGCCGCGGATTTCGCTGCCGGTGCTGATCGTGCTCAACGCCATCATGTTCGTGGGGATTTTCTCGCGCATGATCCCGTTCCAGGCGCTGGCAGCCTCGATCCCGCCGCCCACCCAGCGTGGCGCCTTCAACGCCATCAGCGCGTCGCTGCAGCAACTGGCCGGCGGTGTGGCGTCCGTGGTGGCCGGACATGTCGTCAGCCAGGGCGCCGATGGGCGCCTGCAACACTTCGATGTGATCGGCTATTTGATGGTGGCGACGTCGCTCGGATCGCTGGTACTGGTGCGCATGCTCGACCAGCGCGCCCCGGCACGGCCGTAGCTGATGTGCGCTAACGCACACTCCTGCCGCATGATCAAATATGCCCAGAGTTTTACTACATTCAAATCACATATAAAAAAGTTCAATAAAGTTTCTATGTGGCACTATTTCATTTATAATTCTGGACATTAGACGATTAACTAATATCTCGAAATGGAGTAAGTGCATGAACCCCAGGAATATGGATGCAGCCTGCCTGCGCGCCCTGCGCCGCCGTGGCCACTCGGATGCGACGATTATCGCCATGAGCCCTGAAGAAGCGTTTTGCGAGTATTGCGCCTATCACGGCATCATGAATTTGCAGCCGAATACGCTGCAAATGCTCGACAAGCTGCGCGACGTGCCGCCGAAGCAGCCGCTGGCTAACTAGCAACGGGCCCCCTGGAATGAAAAAAGCCACCTGCGGTTGCCCGAGGTGGCTTTTTGAATAAGCAGTATCCGCTTACTTGTAAAACGCGGTGACCACGCCTTTGAGCTTGATCAGCATCGGGTTGCCGCGGCGATCGACTGCCTTGCCGGCCGGGACTTTGATCCAGCCTTCGCTGATGCAGTACTCGTCGACATCCATGCGTTCTTTGCCGTTGAAGGTGATGCCAACTTCGTGTTCGAACACGGCGGCAACGTGGTGCGGGCTGCGCGGGTCGATCGACAGGCGATCTGGCAGCGCAGGCTGTTGTGGGGTTTGGATAGGTTCGTTCATCCCATAATTATATCAGCTGGTTTTAACGATCAACTGCGCCGCGCGCCGCAATTTCGGATACACCATCGGCACCGTCAGCATGGTGCTGGCAATGGCCATCAGCAGCAGCGCGGTAAAGGTCTCGTTGGTAATCAGGCCCTTGTCGAGCAGGATGTTGGAAAAGATGATCATGATCAGCGCCTTGGTCTGCAACAGCCAGCCGATGATGGACGCTTCGCCCGGCCCCCATTTCAGGATACGGCCGGCGATGTGGGTGCCGATCAGCTTGCCCGACAACGACGCCGCCAGCAGCACTGCCGCCGCGATGAACACGGCCGATCCGCCCACCGCCCAGTTGGTGCGCAGGCCCGCGCTGAGGAAGTACACGGGCATGATCGTGATCAGGACGGTCTGGCGCATGAAGTCCAGCCGCTGCTGGGCGAACCAGTGTGCATCCATCACGGCGCCGGCCAGGAATGCGCCCACCATGTAGTGCAAGCCGGCCCAGTCGGCCGCGAACGATACCGCCACCAGCCAGATCAGCGCGACAAACCAGCGGTCGCGCTCCTCGAGCCTGGCCATCAACATGCGGAACAGCCGGGTGGCGACGATGAACACCCCGATGAAACCCAGCTGGCGTGTCACGCGGTCCCAGTCGAGCATGATCACGGCCAGCACCGCCCAGATGGCAATGTCGTCGAGGCTGGCGTAGCGCAGGATGCGCTGGCCGATGTTCTCGCGCAGGATCTCGAGCTTTTCCATCAGCAAAATCAGGATCGGCAGCGCCGTCACGGCGCACGCCATGCCCACGCCCAGCACGAACTGCCACGACTGCGCCTTCGGACCGATCCAGCCGGCAAAGCCCAGCATGCCGGCCGCGGCGATGCAACCGAACAGCAGCGGCGTGCCCAGCGCCAGGCTGGCGGTAACCGTGCTCTCGCGGCGGTGCTCCCAGGCCTTTTTCAGATCGAGTTCGATCCCGGCCAGCATCACGAATATCATCACCGCCCACCAGGCGATGCCGTTAAGCGATTGCACCACCTGCGGATTGAACACGAAGGTGTAGTACTCGGGATAGGCGCGGCCGAGGATGCCGGGCCCGAGGATCACGCCGGTGATGATCTGCACGATTACCAGCGGCGCGTAGTAGTCGGTGCCGCCCACGCGCCAGATCAGGTAGGGCACGGCAAAAATCAACAGCATTGCGATCAGGAAAATTTCGGTAGTACCCATGTGCATGGTGGTGTCCCCGGATTTTATATGTTTATGAAAACGTTATCATAGCCATCTCGGGCTGAGGGATAAACAAATAATTACTTGCTTACTCAAGCATTAATCAAGTAATATTCAAGGAATGGACAACCACATCAAGGAGCATGTGATGGAACACGACAATCCGCCAGTGGCGCCCGGCCTGGAATTCACCCTGCGCCTGGCCCGCGCGCAAGCCACGCTGGTACGCCGGCTCGACCAGGTGTTGGGCGGCTACCACGGCATCAGCTTTGGCGACTTCATGCTGCTGCACTACCTGAGCCGCGCACCGGGCGGCCGCCTGCGCCGGGTGGACCTGGCCGAGCGCCAGGGCCTGACCGCCTCCGGCGTCACCCGTACCCTGCTGCCGCTGGAAAAAATCGGCCTGGTCGAACGCCAGCAAGACCCGCGCGACGCCCGCGTGGCGTATGCCGCCATCACCCCCACCGGGCGCGAACTGCTGGACAACGCGGTGGTGGTCGCCGAGCAGATCAGCCGTGACTTGCTGCGCAGCTGCCCGCCGGCGCAGTTGAGCGAAATGAGCACCGCGCTGGGCCTGATCGCCGGCATGAACGCGTCCAATTCCTGACACCGATGAGTACCGGCAAACCGCGTAGCGCCCTGATGGGCAACCTCAATTTCCGCTGGCTGCTGCGCGGCGGCGCAATCTCCATGCTGGGTGACCAGCTGACCATGATCGCCCTGCCATGGCTGGTGCTGTCGCTCACCGGCGACCCGCTGGCGCTCGGTCTGTCTATCGCCCTGATGAGCATACCGCGCGCGGTATTCATCCTGCTTGGCGGCGCGCTGGTGGACCGCCACTCACCCAAGCGCGTGCTCATGCTCAGCAAGTACGCCAACGCGGCCTTGCTGGCACTGCTGGCATCGGCACTGCTGCTGGACCGGCACGTGCCGCTGGCGCTGCTCTATGCGCTGGCGTTCGGCCTGGGCCTGGCGCAGGCATTCGGCATTCCGGCCGGAACGTCGATCTTGCCGCAGGCAGTGCCGGCGGAGCATCTGCAGGCGGCCAACGGCATGCTGATGGGACTGCGCCAGTTGTCGATGCTGGCCGGGCCGCTACTGGCGGCCGGGGTACTGGCGCTGGGCAGTGGCGGCGCTGGCGCCGAGCCGGCGGGGCTGGCGCTGGCATTCGGCCTCGATGCCGCCAGCTTTTTGCTGTCCGCATGGACGCTGTCGCGGGTGGCGCTGATCGCCGCGCCGGCAGCTTCCACCGCTGCGCCGGAGCCGGTGCTGCGCGCCGTGGGCGCGGGGCTGCGCATGGTGTGGGACGATCAGCCGATGCGCCTGTGCTTCATCTACTGGGGCGTGGTGGCGCTGTTCATCGGCGGCGCCATGCAGGTGGCGGTGCCGGTGCTGGCTGGCGCACTGCACGGTGCGTCCACGCTCGGGCTGCTGATGGGCGCCAACGGCGCCGGCACCTTGCTGGGCATGGGCATCGCTGCCAAGGCCGGCGACCGGATAACGCTGCTCACGTTCGGCAGCACCATCCTGGCGGCCGATGCGCTGGTCGGGCTGCTGGTGATGCCGCTCGGCGCCGCCGGCACGCTGTGGCAGGCGGTGCTGCCGATGCTGGCCATCGGCGCCGTGTCTGGCTATATGCAGATCGGCGTGTTCACCTGGATCCAGCGCCGGGTAGCGCCGGCCATGATGGGCCGCGCCATGAGCATCTTCATGTTCATCTTCATGGGACTGGCGCCGCTGTCGGCGGCGGGTACCGGATGGCTGCTGACGCTGATCTCGCTGTCGCAATTGTTCGTCGGCGGTGGCATCATACTGGTGGTGTTTGCGGCGCTGGCCTGGCTGCTCACGCCCATGCGCGCCATCACGGCCGCGCCGCTTAACGATACGCCGCAACCGCACTAAGGACTTTGCATGGAAACCAAATGGCTCGAAGACTTCATCTCGCTGGTGGAGACCAATAACTTCAGCCGCTCGGCGGCGCTGCGCCATGTGACGCAACCGGCATTCTCGCGCCGCATCCAGTCGCTGGAAAACTGGCTCGGCACGGATCTCGTGGACCGCACGTCGTATCCCACCCGCCTGACCCCGGCCGGCATCGTGTTCTACGAACAGGCGCTGGAGATGCTGGCGCAAATCAACGGCGCGCGCGACATGCTGCGCTCCAAGCGCGCGGCCGCGCAGAACAGCATCGACCTGGCCGTGCCGCACACGCTGTCGCTCACGTTCGTGCCCAAGTGGCTCACCGCGCTGGAAGCCGATTTTGCGCCAATCAACAGCCGCCTGATGGCGGTCAACGTCCACGACGCCGTGCTGCAACTGGTGGAAGGCGGCTGCGACCTGCTGCTGTGCTATCACCATCCGCGCCAGCCGGTGCAGCTCGACCCGTCGCGCTACGACATGCTGGTGCTGGGCCGCGAATCGCTGCGCGCCTACGCCCGCTGCGACAAGAACCGCGTGCCGGAATTCGTGCTGCCCGGCACCCGCAAGGCGCCGCTGCCGTTCCTCTCGTACACCAACAACGCCTACCTGGGCCGCATGGTGGAACTGATCCTCGGCGACGCCAAGCCGCCGCTGCACCTGGAACCCCACTACGAAACCGACATGGCCGAAGGCCTGAAAATGATGGCGTTGGAGGGCCGGGGCATCGCATTTTTACCCGAGTCGGCGGTCACCCGTGAACTCAAACAAAAGCAGCTGGCGCGGGCCGACAACAACAGCGCCGATTGGGAGATCGAGATGGATATCCGCCTGTACCGCGAACGCCCGTCGGCCCAGCGGCGCGGCAAGGCCATCGTGGGGCGCCTGTGGGATTTCCTCGAACAGCGCCAGAACGACAAGGCGCCGCGCCGGCGCGTGCCGGCCTCGGAGCGATAACCTCAAAAATAGTAAAAATAATGTAACTATGCGTCTTTTGCATAACCGGATGCGCAGACGGCATTGGCCGCTCCTGCGGCGCAGTCCTATGATTCGACACACTGGAACAACGCCACAAGCCCGGTTCCAATATAACGAATTCTTGACGAATCCACAGGAGCACACGCATGACCACCGCGCACCAGCAGCACGTATTGCCTTCCTACCTCAATCCCGACGACCTGGGTCCATGGGGCGTCTACCTGCAGCAGATCGACCGCGTGACGCCGCATCTCGGCTCGCTGTCGCGCTGGGTGGAAACCCTCAAGCGCCCCAAGCGCATCCTGACGGTCGATGTGCCGATCGAACGTGACGACGGCACCATCTCGCACTACGAGGGTTACCGTGTGCAGCACAATATGTCGCGTGGTCCGGGCAAGGGCGGCGTGCGCTTCCACCAGGATGTGACGCTGTCGGAAGTGATGGCATTGTCGGCGTGGATGACGGTGAAAAATGCAGCGGTCAACGTGCCCTACGGCGGCGCCAAGGGCGGTATCCGCGTCGATCCGAAAACCCTGTCGCGCGGCGAACTGCAGCGCCTCACGCGCCGCTACACCAGCGAAATCAGCCTGATCATCGGACCAAACAAGGACATCCCGGCGCCCGACGTCAACACCAACGAACAGGTAATGGCCTGGATGATGGACTCGTACGCCATGATCGAAGGTAACCTGTCCACCGGCGTGGTGACCGGCAAGCCGATCTCGCTCGGTGGCTCGCTGGGCCGGCGCGAAGCGACCGGCCGTGGCGTATTCGTGGTGGGCCGCGAAGCGGCAGCACAGCGCGGCGTGGCCATCGAAGGCGCCCGGGTCGCCATCCAGGGCTTCGGTAACGTGGGCGGCGTGGCCGCCACCATGTTTGCGGACGCCGGCGCCAAGGTCATCGCGGTGCAGGACCATACCGGCACCGTCGTCAACGAAGGCGGCCTCGATATCGCCCAATTGCACAAGCACGTGGCCGAAGCGGGCAGCGTGACCGGCTTCCCCGGCGCCGAAGCCTTCCTGGACCGCGACGCGTTCTGGGGTATCGAGTCCGACATCCTGATTCCGGCTGCACTGGAACAGCAGATCACGGCGGAAAACGCACCGCGCATCCGCACCAAGATCATCCTGGAAGGCGCCAACGGCCCGACCACGCCGGAAGCGGACGACATCCTGACCGACAAGGACGTGCTGATCGTGCCCGATGTGCTGGCTAACGCCGGCGGCGTAACTGTGTCATACTTCGAATGGGTACAGGACTTCTCGAGCTTCTTCTGGAGCGAGGACGAAATCAACGCCCGCCTGACGCACATCATGCAAGACGCCTTCAAGTCGGTATGGGCCGTGTCGCAGGAGAAGAAGGTAACGCTGCGCACCGCGACCTTCATTCTTGCCTGCACTCGGGTGCTGCAGGCCCGCGAAGTTCGCGGCCTGTACCCTTGATGTAACGAACAGCGTCACATTGCGCCTGCACCGGTTCACGCCCGTGCAGGCGTTTTTCGCTTTAAACATAATAATTTATACATACACGATAAGGAAACCATGAGCACCATTGAACAGAAGGCCCTCGCATATCACCGTGCCGGCCGCGCCGGCAAGATCGCCATCGAAGTGACCAAGAGCGTCGCCACCCAGGAAGACCTGGCGCTGGCCTACTCGCCGGGCGTGGCTGCGCCGTGCATGGAAATCGCCCGCGAGCCGGCCAAGGCCTATGAATACACCGCCAAGCGCAACCTGGTGGGCGTGATCACCAACGGTTCCGCCGTGCTGGGTCTCGGTAACATCGGCGCGCTGGCCGGCAAGCCGGTCATGGAAGGCAAAGTGGTCCTGTTCAAGAAGTTCGCCGGCATCGACGCCTTCGACATCGAGATCGACGAAGCCGATCCCGACAAGCTGGTGGACATCATCGCCTCGCTGCACCCTACTTTCGGCGGCATCAACCTCGAAGACATCAAGGCGCCCGAGTGCTTCTACATCGAACGCAAGCTGCGCGAGCGCCTGTCGATTCCCGTCTTCCATGACGACCAGCACGGCACCGCCATCGTCGTGGGCGCCGGCATGCTCAACGCCATCGAAATGACCGGCCGCGATATCGCCACCGTCAAGATCGTGTGCTCGGGCGCCGGCGCCGCGGCCATGGCCTGCCTGGAACTGCTGGTGGACCTGGGCGCGCAAAAACACAATATTTTTGTTTGCGACAGCAAGGGCGTGCTGTCCACCGTGCGTCCGCTCGACGGCGAGAAGGCCGCATGGGCGCGCGATACACCATTCACCACGCTGTCGCAAGTGATGGAAGGCGCCGACGTGTTCCTCGGCGTATCCGGTCCGGGCGTGCTGTCGCAGGCCGACATCGTCGCCATGAACCCGCACCCGATCGTCTTCACGCTGGCCAACCCGGAGCCGGAACTGCGCCCGGAACTGGTGCGCGAAGTGGCGCCCGACGCCATCATCGCCACCGGCCGCTCGGACTACCCGAACCAGATCAACAACGCGCTGTGCTTCCCTTACCTGTTCCGCGCGGCGCTCGATTGCGGCGCCTCGACCATCAACCAGGAAATGAAGCGCGCCTGCGTGGTGGCCCTGGCCGACATGGCCCGCAGCGATGCCCGCTTCGGCAAGGACTACGTGGTGCCAGGTCTGCTGGACCCGCGCCTGCTGCGCGGCGTCACGCCGAAAATCGCCACCGCAGCGTATCGCAGCGGCGTGGCCCGTAAAGAGCTGATCGAATCGGAATACGCGGACGACCTGGTGGAACTGGGCGAATCGCTGATCTGATCTTCACCATACCACCTGCCCTTGGCGCCGCTCAGCGCGGCAAGGCGCAGGTGCGCAGTCCCGCGAACATGTCGTCGCGCTCCGGCGTATAAAAATTGCGGTAGCGCGGCGAGATAAAGCGCGCAGGCGTGGCAAACGACGCACCGCGCAGCACCTGGTGGCTGGAAAACCACGGCTGCGAATACTCGCGGTACCGGTCCGCCGCGAAGCCCGGGTACGGCTCGAACGGCGTAGCCGTCCATTCCCACAACTGGCCCCAGCGAAACGCCGGGTGGCCCGACAATGCAGCAAACTCCCATTGCGCTTCGCTCGGCAAACGCCGTCCTGCCCACGCACAATAAGCCAGTGCTTCGTGCAGGGTGATGTGGCGTACCGGCTCGGCGCCGTCGAGGTCTGCCGCCTGTCCGAAGCGCACGGTGCGCCACTGCGCGCCGTCGCGGTGCCAGTAGCGCGGCGCGCTGCGCTCCTGGCGCAGCAGCCAGTCGGCGCCTTCCCGGTTCCAGAACTGGCGATGGTCGTAGCCGCCATCGTCGACAAAAGCGGCAAATTGGTCGTTGGTCACCAGCGTGCTGTCGATGGCGAACGGCGCGATGTCGAACCGGTGCGCCTGGCGCTCGTTGTCGAAGACAAAGCCGGGGCCGTTGGCGCCCAGCTCGAACGTGGCGCCGGCAAAGCCGATCTCCGACGGCGCATAACCACGTTGTTCCGGTGCGGCCGGCACGACGCCTGGCGGCGCGGCCAGCCCCAGCGTCTGCAAGGTGTAGAGCAATGCTTCGCCATGCATGTCCTCGTGCGCCAGCGCCAGCCGGTATGGGTACAGCGCGGCGTCGGTATCGGGTTCGCGCGCGAGCTTGTCGAGCACCCGGTCGAGCACTTCGCGACAATAGGTTTTCAGCTGCGCGGGAGGCGGCAGGTCGAGCGTCCAGCGGCTGCGGTGCGGCACCAGCGCCGAGTCGAACCAGTCATCGCCGCGCGTGAGCAGGCAGCTGCCGTTGCCGTCGGCCGGATGGCTGGACGTGGCCTCGCGCAGGATGAACCATTCGGCAAACCAGGCCGTGTGGCCGATTTCCCACAGTGGCGGATTAATCGTGCGCAGGTAAGGCACGCGCGCGGGCGCATCCATGCCGGCGGCGGCAAGGCAGTCGAACAGCCGCAGCGTATAATCGCGTGCCAGTCGGAGTGACTGCGCGAGCTGCTGCGGCGTGGCGGTCCGGAACGAACAGGGGCTGGTATTCATGCGGCGATTGTAACGGGAAAATCTTTGAAGCCACGACAGCATATCTGGATCGTCGGCCCCGCTGCGGCGGGCGCCAACAACGGCAACTGGCAGAGCGCCAGCCGCTGGGCCAGGTTTTTGCGCGCACATTACCGGGTGACGCTGGCGCAGCAGTGGCCGGCGGCACGCGCCGCTGGCGCGGCTGCTGCCCACGCCAATGCCGGCGCCGAAGCCACTGCTGCTGCCGAGGCACATGCCGGTGCCGGCGCCAGCGCCACTACTGCTGCTGCCGAGGCACAGGCCGCCGGACTGGTGACCACCACGGCCACCGGCGCGACGCCAGGCCGTGACGCGCCGCCCCCCGACCTGCTGATCGCGCTGCACGCGCGCCGCTCGGCGCCATCGCTCGACGCGTGGACGCGCGCCTGGCCCGACCGCCCTTCCGTGCTGCTGCTGACCGGCACCGACCTCTATCGCGACATCGCGGTCGACGCCGACGCCCAGCGCGCGCTGGTGCAGGCCACCGCGCTGGTGCTGCTGCAGCCGGCCGGCCGCATGCTGCTGCCCGAGGCGCTGCGCGCCGGCGCCCACGTGATCTACCAGTCCGCCACCGCGCTCGCGCCGGTGCCCGCCACGGCGCGCCGCCGGTTCGACATCGCCATGGTAGGCCACCTGCGCCATGAAAAAGATCCGCTCACCTTCATGCGCGCGGCGCAACTGGTGCGGGCGCCGGCCGCACGCCTGGTCCATATCGGCGGGGTACTGGAACCGGAGCTGGCCGCGGCCGCGCAGGCAACCGCTGCGCAGCAGCCGCGCTACCGCTGGCTGGGCGCCATGGCCCATGCCGCCACCCGCCAGCGCCTGAAACGCTGCCACGCGATGGCGCTTACCTCGCACATGGAAGGCGGCGCCAACGTCATCATCGAAGCGGTGACGGCCGGCGTACCGGTGCTGGCGAGCGACATCAACGGCAACCGCGGCATGCTGGGGGACGACTATGCCGGCTACTTCCCGCCCGGCGACGCCGCCGCGCTGGCGCGCCTGATCGACCGCACCATCGAAGAACCCCGTTTCCACCAGCTGCTGCGCGAACAGTGCGCCGCGCGCGCGCCCTTGTTCGCGCCAGCGGCCGAGCGGGCAGCATTGCTCGCATTGGTGGATAATCTGCTGAACCCTCAAGAAGGAAACAAACCATGAGCAACGACGCTATCAAACTGACCTCCTTTTCGCACGGCGGCGGCTGCGGCTGCAAGATCGCGCCCGGCGTGCTGTCCGAGATCCTCAAGAATTCCAGCGGTTTCCCGGTGCCGAAGGAACTGCTGGTCGGGATCGAAACCGCCGACGACGCGGCCGTCTACCTGCTCAACGACGAGCAGGCGCTGATCGCCACCACCGATTTCTTCATGCCGATCGTCGACGATCCGTACGACTTCGGCCGCATCGCCGCCACCAACGCCATCTCCGACGTGTATGCGATGGGCGGCACGCCGATCATGGCGCTGGCCCTGGTCGGCATGCCGATCAACAAGCTGCCGGTGGAGACCATCGGCCAGATCATCAAGGGCGGCGAATCGATCTGCGCCGAAGCGGGCATCCCGATCGCCGGCGGCCACACCATCGATTCGGTCGAGCCGATCTACGGCCTGGTGGTGATGGGCCTGATCCACCCGTCGAAAATCAAGCGCAATGCCGACGCCCGCGCCGGCGATGTGCTCATCCTGGGCAAGCCGCTGGGCGTGGGCGTGCTGTCGGCCGCGCTCAAGAAAGACCAGCTCGATGCGAACGGCTACGCCGCCATGATCGCCAATACCACCAAGCTCAACAAGCCGGGCAAGGCGCTGTCCGATATGGCCGGCGTGCACGCGATGACCGACGTCACCGGCTTCGGTTTGCTGGGCCACCTGCTGGAACTGGCGCGCGGCGCCAAGCTCGAAGCGCAGTTGGACATGGACGCCATTCCGCTGCTGCCGGGCGTGGAGCAGCTGGCCGCCGACGGTTATTTCACCGGCGCGTCGGGCCGCAACTGGGAGGCGTACGGCAAGGACGTCGACCTGGCGCCGGGGATTTCGGCCGCGCGCCACGCGCTGCTGACCGACCCGCAAACCTCGGGCGGCCTGCTGGTGTCGTGCGACGCGGCCAGCGTCGACGACGTACTGGCGCTGTTTGCGCGCGAAGGCTTCGGTGAAGCCGCTGTCATCGGCCGCATGGCCGACGGCGCGCCGCGCGTGACGGTCAACTAAACACGGAGCGGGCATGGTGCCGACGAAGTTGTTTCTGCATTACCTGGCGCGGCTCAAGCAATTGCTGCTGGTGGCCGAACGGTTCGATGCCGACGTTGGCACCGCGCGGCTGCATCCGACCATGTTTCCGCTGCTGCAACAGGCGCGCACGGCCATCGGTTTTACCTTGCGCAGCACCTGCCCGCTCGCGGGCCGGGAAATCGTGTCGTTCGGCGCCGACCACGACAGTTTTGCCAGCGTGCACGCGCAGCTCGATGCCGCGGTGGCTTACCTGGCGGCGATTCCCGATGAGGATTTTCTCGTGGCGGCGCGGCCCGTTGCCACCACCGCCGGGTTTGCAGGCCTGGCGCTCGACAGCGAAGAGTACTTTTTGCTGTATGCGGTGCCCAACTTCTTTTTCCATTACTCGATGGTGTACGCGATCGCGCGCCAGGCCGGGGTGCCGATCGGCAAGGCCGATTTCGACGGCTTCCACCAGTATCCACCCTGCTTCTCGTTCGATTCTGCGTAACAAATCCTTGACAGCGGGGCTTGCAATCTCGTACATTTAGGGCATGACTTCGCATCTGCACCTATCCGCTTTCCTGTTGCCGTTGGCTAGCGCCCTATCGCTAGCAGCGCGCCTACCTGCACACGCTTAATTTAGCGTTCAGCTGTACCCGTGTCGGCCATAAGCCACACAGTCTCCCCAAATCCAGGAAAGTTTGCACCGATGTTGACCACGGCTACCCATGCTCCATCCCGCACTGGCGATTTTTTCGCTAAGCTATTGCTAAAGCTACCGATCGGTTGCCTGGCCTAGCGTTCCGTGGCCGCCCGGCAGCCGCCCGCCACACCGCGCCAGCCATCCGCTGGCACAGCACTTTTCAAAATTCGAGACCCAGGAGCACCCCATGATGTTGCAGAACCCAGCAGCGAAATATCGCGCCTTCCCCGCCATCCAGTTGTCGGATCGTCAATGGCCTAACAATGTGATCAGCAAGCCGCCGATCTGGATGAGCACCGACCTGCGTGACGGCAACCAGGCGCTGATCGAGCCGATGAGCATCGAGAAAAAGCTGCGCTTCTTCGACCTCCTGATCAAGGTGGGTCTCAAGGAAATCGAAGTGGGCTTCCCGTCCGCGTCGCAAACCGACTTCGACTTCGTGCGCCGCCTGGTGGAAGAGAACCGCATTCCCGACGACGTCACCATCATCGTGCTGACCCAGTCGCGCGATGAACTGATCCGCCGCACCGTGGAATCGGCTGCAGGCGCCAAGCGCGCCATCATCCACCTGTACAACTCGGTAGCACCGGTGTTCCGCAAAGTGGTGTTCGGCATGTCGCGTGAAGAAATCACCAATATCGCCACCACCGGTACCAAGCTGGTCAAGGAACTGATCAAGCAGCATCCACAAACCGACTGGGGTTTCGAGTACACGCCGGAATCGTTCTCCACGACCGAACTCGATTTCTCCAAGCATATCTGCGACGCCGTCACCGCCATCTGGGAGCCGACGCCGCAAAAGAAAATGATCATCAACCTGCCTTCGACGGTCGAGTGCAGCACCCCCAACATCTACGCCGACCAGATCGAATGGATGTCGCGCAAGCTGGCCCGCCGCGACGCGCTGATCATCAGCGTGCACCCGCACAACGACCGTGGCACTGCCGTGGCTTCGGCCGAACTGGCCGTGATGGCTGGCGCCGACCGCGTCGAGGGCTGCCTGTTCGGTAACGGCGAGCGTACCGGCAACGTCGACCTGGTCACGCTGGCGCTCAACCTGTACACGCAAGGCGTGCACCCGGGCCTCGATTTCTCCGACATCGACGAAGTGCGCAAGTGCGTGGAAGAGTGCAACCAGTTGCCGGTGCACCCGCGCCACCCTTACGTGGGCGACCTGGTGTTCACCGCCTTCTCCGGTTCGCACCAGGATGCGATCAAAAAAGGTTTTGCGCAGCAAAAAGATGGCGCGCTGTGGGAAATCCCGTACTTGCCGATCGACCCGGCCGACCTCGGTCGCAGCTACGATGCCGTGATCCGCGTCAACAGCCAGTCGGGCAAGGGCGGCATGGCCTACCTGCTGGAGCAGGACTATGGCCTGGTGTTGCCACGCCGCCTGCAAATCGAGTTCTCGCGCGCGGTGCAAGCCGTGGCCGACCAGACCGGCCTGGAAATCACTGCCGAAGGCATCTACGAGATCTTCAGCCGCGAATACTTCGAGCAGAACCAGCCGTACGCGTACAACGCCCACAAGATGGTGGAAGACACCACCAGCGACGAGCCGGTGCAGATCGACATTGCCCTCACCCACCGCGATGCGGCGCTGGCCCTGAAAGGCGGCGGCAACGGTCCGATCGACGCGTTTGTCGATGCACTGGGCCTCGACATCAAGCTGATGGACTACCACGAGCATTCGATCGGCTCGGGCGCCAACGCCAAGGCGGCGTGCTATGTGGAACTGCGCCTGGCCAACGGTCCAACGCTGTTCGGCGCAGCCACTGACAGCAATATTCTGACGGCGTCGTTCAAGGCGGTGCTCAGCGCGGTGAACCGCCAGTTGAACGCCATCGACGCAGCGCAGGCCAAGGCCGCCATCGCTGCCTGATCAGGCAGCGATCAGATCGTCTGGTCGAAGCCGGACGATGCCACTGACGAGAGCAAATCGCTCTCGTCATTTTCATTGGTCAACTTCTTGTCCATCAGGATGTCGTCGTACGGCACGCCATCGACGATCAGCGCACAGTGCTCGCGGCCATACACCTTGAAGCCCAATGACTCGTACAGGTGGATCGCGGCCGCATTGCCCACCGTGACCGCCAGCGTGACCTTGGTCACGCCTTCCATGGTGGCAATACACTCCATCGCCTGGTTCATCAGCTGGCGTCCCACGCCGGTGCCGCGATACGCCATATCGACCTGCATACCGCGTATGAAAGCCTTGTGGCGCAGCTTGATCTGCGCTTCGCGCCCCACTCCCACCATACCGACCAGTCGCTCGCCGTCAAAGGCGCCGAAGCGGTTGCGGCCGGCTTCGGACGCGAAATAGGCTTCCGTGACCGACAACGGTGTGTTGCATTCCTCTTCGTAGCTGGAGGTGAAGGCGTTGGGGGTTTCGCGCAGGCCGGCAAGACGCAGCGCCTGGAAGGCAGCAGAGTCCGCCGGGGTTAATCGTCGTATGTGGATGGGCATGGTAGGAAGTAAAGTAAATGATTAGTGCGATTGAAAAGATGTTTAAATTATCATTTACCTGATTGCTAATAGCAAGCGAACGGGCACGAAAGATCGAGCGTTGCCCCGCTCTTGGTGAGAATACTCGTGAATTTGAGTGATACAGTGGTCAAGCCTGGCGCGCCAGCCGCAAGCCGGTGAACTGCCAGCGTGCACCGGCCGGGAAAAAGTTGCGATAGCTAGCGCGCGCGTGGCCGTCCGGCGTGGCGCACGACGAGCCGCGCAGCACGTACTGGTTCAACATAAACTTGCCGTTGTATTCGCCCAGCGCACCGGGCGCGACCTGGAAGCCGGGGTATGGCGCATAGCTGCTGCTGGTCCATTGCCAGCAGTGGCCGAACATCTGTTGCAGTTCCGAATTTTGCGCCGACGCGGCTGCAACTTCCCACTCCGCTTCGGTCGGCAGGCGCGCACCGGCCCAGTGCGCATAAGCATCGGCTTCAAACAGCGACAGGTGGGTCGCGGGACGCTCGAGATCGAGCGGCTGCTCGCCGTGCAGCGTAAATTCGGTCCAGGCGCCCTGCTCGTCGCAGCGCCAGTAGAACGGCGACTTCAAGCCCTGCGAGCGCACCCAGTCCCAGCCTTCGGCCAGCCACAGCGCGGCATTGAAATAGCCGCCGGCGGCAACAAAAGCCAGGTACTCGCCGTTGGTGACCAGGCGCGAGGCCAACTGGAACGGCGCCACGTATTGCTTGTGGCGCGGCAATTCGTTATCGAAACAAAAGCCGTCCCCAGCATGGCCGATGTCGGCCAGGCCGCCGTCAATATCTACCCAGGCCAACGGCGCGGCCGGCGGCGCAGCGGGGCGCGGCGCATCGAGGTAAGCAGGCAGCAAGGCGCTTTGCGCCAGAAGGTGCTTGACATCGGTGAGTATCAGTTCTTGGTGCTGCTGCTCGTGTTGCAGTCCCAGCGTGACCAGCAGTTCCAGTTGCGCGCGCTGCTGTGCATCGAGTGCGGATGCCAGCAGTCGCGCCACGCGCGCATCGACATCGTGACGGTAGGCGCGCACCTGCGCCATGGCGGGCCGGGTGAGCAGGCCGCGCTGGGCGCGCGGATGCTTGTCGCCCACGCCGTTGTAATACGAATTGAACAGCACCCGGAACGCCGGATGGAATGGCGCAAAATCCGGCTCCATGCGCTCGAGGATGAAGGTCTCGAAAAACCACGTGGTGTGCGCCATGTGCCACTTGACCGGGCTGGCGTCGGGCATCGACTGGGCGCCGCAGTCCTCGTCGCTGAGCGGCGCGGCCAGCGCCAGCGTGTGGGCCCGGACCGCGCTGTAGCGTGCGTCCAGGGGCAAGTCGCCCAGTGACGTATCGCTCGGTTGCGTGTCACCCGGTTGCGTGTAAATTACTTGCGGCTGGCGCATATCCATCAGGGATTTCCTCAGTCGGGGATGACGCGGGCGTAGATCACGGCAAACCAGTTGTTCTCGTCGGTCCATACGCGGTTGGTGGCAAAGCCCGCTTGTTCGAGCAGGCTGACGAACGACTGCCGCGTGTATTTGTAACTGTCTTCGGTGTGGATGCGTTCGCCGCTGGCGAAGTGGCGCTCATGGTTCTGCCAGCGCACCGTGACGGCGCTGCGCGCCTCCAGGTGCATTTCGATGCGCTTCTCGTGCGGGTTGAAAAACGCGTGGTGCTGCCAGTCGCGCACATTGAAGTCGGCGCCGAGCAGGTGGTTCACGTGGCGCAGCATGTTCAGGTTGAACGCGGCGGTGACGCCGATGGCGTCGTCATATGCCGCGTCGAGCACCGCGCTGTCTTTGACCAGGTCCACGCCGATCAGCAGG
The DNA here is from genome assembly GCF_034479515.1 of Duganella zoogloeoides. Lineage (NCBI taxonomy): Bacteria > Pseudomonadati > Pseudomonadota > Betaproteobacteria > Burkholderiales > Oxalobacteraceae > Duganella > Duganella zoogloeoides. The sequence continues at coordinate 1,637,558 of NZ_CP140152.1, read as the reverse complement.
CCGCCGTCGTCGCCGGCATTGGCGCGCAGGCCGTGCAAAAACGCGATCGCCTGTTCCGGTGAAAAATTGCCGATCGATGAGCCGGGGTAGAAAAACAGCCGGCGCCTGGAGCGCACGCTGTCGGGCAGCGCGAAGCCGCCGGAAAAGTCGAGCCCCAGCGGGGTCATCTCGATGTGCGGAAAGCGCTGTTGCAGGCGCGTGACCGACTCGGTGAGAAAGTCGCGCGAGATATCGACCGGCACGTACTGCGCCGGTTGCAGCAGCGGGAACAGGCTGGCCGCCTTGGCGCAATTGCCCGCGCCCAGGTCGATCAGCGAGACGCCGGTGCCGATGTCCTGCGCCATGGCGGCGCCGTGGGCCGCGAAGATCGCCGCTTCGGTGCGGGTGGGATAGTACTCGGGCAATTCACAAATCGCTTCGAACAGCCGCGAACCGAGACTGTCGTACAGGAACTTGGGGGACGTATGGGCGGTGGGGGCCAACAGGCCGGCGGAAATTTCCGCGATGACCGCAGCGCTGCCGTGGGCGCGCGCGGGATGCTCCGGGCGGGTTGTCTGCATAAATTGCTCTGCCTTTAGGGGTAATGCCGGTCTGCACTAGGCTGCAAGGCAAGAGCCGACTTTTTGTTATCATAGCCGAATACGCATTCTTTCGCGGCGCGCATAAAAACACTGTGCGGCGTTTCACCCAACTCACCCTTAGGGCCTTCCATGATGAAATTTTCCTCCCTGCGCACCTTGAAATCGGTGCTGGCCGCCGGCTTACTGGTGACCGCAGCATTCGCCCAGGCGCAATCGGCCAACGGCGTGTTCCGCGTCACCGCGATTCCCGATGAAGCACCGACCGAGCTGCAGCGCAAGTTCAAGCCGCTGGGCGACTACCTGGAAAAGAAAATCGGCATGAAGGTCGAGTTCACCCCGGTGACCGATTACGCCGCCTCGGTGGAAGCGCTGATCAACAAGAAAGTGGACATGGTGTGGTTCGGCGGCTTCACTTTCGTGCAGGCCAAAGAGCGCAGCAAGAACCAGGTCACGCCGCTGGTGCAGCGCGCCGAAGATGAAAAATTCCGCTCGGTGTTCATCACCACCCAGAAAGACATCAACAAGCTGGAAGACCTGAAAGGCCACACCTTCACCTTCGGTTCGGAATCGTCCACCTCGGGCCACCTGATGCCGCGCTCGTTCCTGCTGGCCGCCAAGATCAATCCGGACACCGACCTGAAACGCATCGCCTTCTCCGGCCAGCACGACTCCACCGTGGCGGCAGTGGCCGGCGGCAAGGTCGATGCCGGCGCACTGAACATCTCGGTCTGGGAAAAGCTGGTGGCCGAGAAGAAGGTCGACCCAAGCGTGGTGCGCGTGTTCTACACCACCCCCGGCTACTACGACTACAACTGGACCGTGCGCACCGACATGAACGCGGACCTCAAGAAAAAGCTGACCGATGCCTTCCTGGCGCTCGATCCGAAGAACCCGCAAGACAAGGTGATCATGGACCTGCAACGCGCATCGAAGTTCATTCCGACCAAGGCTGAAAATTACATCGCCATCGAAGCTGCCGCGCAAAACGCCGGCCTGCTGAAGAAGTAATCCCAGCTTTTATCTCAGCCCTGCATGCCGACCTACCATTTGCACGACCTGACGGTGCGCCATCGCGGCGCATCGTCAGGTGCGCCTTCAGGCGTCCCCCTGCCCGCGCTGCGGGGTCTCTCGCTCACCATCGAACAAGGGGAGCAACTGGCGCTGATCGGCCCATCCGGCGCCGGCAAGACCACCTTGCTGGCCACCCTGGCGTGCGCGCAGCAGCCCCTTGAGGGCACTTTCACCATGTTCGATCAGGATCCGTGGGCGCTCGGCAACGCTGCGCGCCACCGGTTGCGTGCGCGCCTGTTCCTGGCGCCGCAAACGCCGCCGCTGCCGCCGCGCCAGCGGGTGGTGACGGCGGTGCTGGCCGCGCACCTGCCGCAATGGAGCATCTGGCGCGCACTGGCTTCGCTGTTCAAGCCGGCCGATCCGCAAGCCGCGTGGCAGGCGCTGGCGCGCTTCAACCTCGGCGATAAACTGTATTCGCGCGTGGACCGCCTGTCGGGCGGCGAACGCCAGCGCTGCGGCCTGGCGCGGCTGCTGCTCTCCCCGGCGCAAGCGCTGCTGGTGGACGAGCCGCTGTCCGCGCTCGACCCGGTGCTCTCCGAACTGACCTTGAGTACCCTGCGCGAAGAGGCCGCCGCGCGCAACGCCACTTTGGTGTGCAGCCTGCACCAGGTGGACCTGGCGCTGGCGCATTTTCCGCGCATCGTCGCCCTGCGCGCCGGCCGCATCGTCTTTGACCTGCCGCGCGAGCAGGTCACGCCACAGATGATCGCCCAGTTGTACCAGGGCGAACCCGCCAGGCCGGCACCGCCAGCAGCACCGGAACCGGAGACCCTGCCGGTCAAACCCGGCGCCGGCGCCTGCCTGTGACCGCAATGCACCGCCCGATGTCCGCCCGCTCATCCACGCAGTTGGCCGCGCAGTTGCCGGCGCACCTGCACCGCGATCCGGCCTGGCGCGGCCGCATCATCGCCTGCCTGCTCGCGGTGGCCCTCGTGTGGCCGATGCTGGTGATGAGCGAGTTCAAGCCGTGGATTTTATGGGATTGGCAAAGCCTGTCCGCCACCGGCCGCTTCCTGTCAGACTTCCTGGTACCCGCACACGACCCGGAATTCCTGCAACTGCTGCTGCGCGAAACTTGGCAAACGGTGGCCATTGCCACCGCCGGCCTGGCGCTGGCGCTGGTGGTGGCCATTCCGGCCACGCTGATCATCACCGACCGGCTGTCGATCTCGGCGCTGGGCAACGGCCGCACGCGCCTGCCCGCGCGGTTGCTGCGCCAGGGCGTACGCTGGATCCTGATCCTGCTGCGCAGCGTGCCGGAACTGGTGTGGGCGCTGCTGTTCGTGCGCATCATCGGTTTCGGCCCCACCGCCGGGGTGCTGGCCATCGCGCTCACTTACTGCGGCATGCTGGGCAAGGTGTATGCCGAGATCCTCGAATCATCGGACACCCACAGCACCGACACCCTGCTGGCCAACGGCAGCGGCAGGCTGGCTGCGCTGCTGTACGGCGCGCTGCCGGAATCGGCGTCCGAACTGATGTCGTACACGGTGTACCGCTGGGAGTGTGCGATTCGCGGCTCGGTGGTGATGGGCTTCGTGGGCGCCGGTGGCCTCGGCCAGCGGATGGACGAATCGATGAAGATGCTGGCCGGCGCCGAGGTGTCGTCGATGCTGCTGGTGTTCGTGCTGCTGGTCGCGCTGGCCGATTTGTTTTCCAAAATCTTGCGGCGGCGGCTCGGATGAAGCATATGCATGACACCCAACACATGCCCAGGCCGCCGGCGCGCGACTGGACCATCATCGCCGTGATGGCGCTGCTTGCCGCGCTGGTGGCAGCCAGTTTCGCGTCGCTGCCGCTCAAGTGGCGCGACTTTTTCACGCTCGACGCCGTCAACAGCGCCGCCGAACTGCTGGCCGGCTTCGCTCCGCCGGAAACCGCCACGCCGTTCCTGGTCAAGACCGCGTGGGCCACGCTGGAAACCATGTCGATGTCGGCACTGGGCACGCTGCTGGCGGTGGTGGCCGGGCTGGCGCTGGCGCTGCCGGCGTCGGGCCGCCTGGGCCAGGCGCCGCGCGCGGGCGTGCGCGCCCTGCTCAACGTACTGCGCTCGATTCCCGAACTGGTGTGGGCTTCGATCCTGCTGATTGCCGCCGGCCTGGGGCCGTTTGGCGGCACGCTGGCGCTGGCTGCCCACACGGCCGGGGTGCTGGGCCGGCTGTTTGCCGACGCACTGGAAAACGCCCCGCCGGGACCGGAAGCCACGCTGCGCACCAACGGTACCAGCGCCGCTGCCGCATTTCTCTACGCCACCCTGCCGCAAACCCTGCCGCAGATGCTCTCGTACACGCTGTACCGCTGGGAAAACAATATCCGCGCCGCCGCCATCCTGGGCGTGGTGGGCGCCGGCGGCCTCGGCCAAATGCTCAAATACCACCTGTCGCTGTTCCAGATGCAGCAGGCGGCCACCGTCATCATCGCCATGCTGGTACTGGTGGCCCTGGTAGACGCCATCAGCTATGCGCTACGGCGCGCCCTCACCCGCTAGGTTTTTATGCCCACGCCCCTGTTAGAACTTCGCAACCTGTCCAAGTCGTACCAGGGCCGCCCGGTGCTGGCCAACCTGTCGTGGACCTTCCGGGCCGGCGAATTCGTAGCCATCATGGGCGACTCGGGCGTGGGCAAGTCCACCCTGCTCAACCTGATCGCCGGCCTCGATGCGCCCGATCCGGCCAGCACCTCGTCCATCATCATCGATGGCGTGCCGATGGCGGGCCTGGACGACGACGCCGCCACCCGCCTGCGCCGTTCGCGCATGGGGTTCATCTTCCAGGCCTTCCATGTGCTGCCGCACCTGACCCTGCTGCAAAACGTCGCCCTGCCGCTGCTGCTCAACGGCCTGCCCGTGGCGCGCGCGGCCGAGATGCTCGACGCCGTGGGCCTGGGCGGGCGTGGCGACGACTTCCCCCATCAACTGTCCGGCGGCGAGATGCAGCGCGTGGCCATTGCCAGGGCGCTGGTGCACCGCCCGGCCCTGGTGCTGGCCGACGAACCCACCGGCAATCTCGACCCCGACACCGCCCACGGCATCCTGGAACTGCTCCACCGCGAGATCAAATCGACCGGCGCCTGCGCCATCATGGTCACACATTCGCACATCGCCGCCGAAATGACAGACAAAATCCTACAACTATCGAAATGCGGCATACAAGAAACAACAATCGTCAAGCCATTTGAGCAATAAACAAGATAATTCAATTGTTAAACGCTGCAGCCAGGGCCGCAAAGGAGTATGATTTGAACTAACTTGCACGGTTATCAAGAATGTTGAGTAGCGCTCCACATTCAAAGCAATAGTGTGAGCGCTAGCCTTGCTGGGAAGACGTCATTTCTTCACGTTTAAGCTAAGGAGGAGCGAAAAATGAACGTAAGGCAAAAAAAGATGGAATTGATCGAAGCGATGAATCGTGCTCGGGCGCTGGAACCTTCCAGTTTTGTTCCGAACAAGTTACTCGATACTTTGATCGAAAAGATGAACCTTAAAAACGATGCAGAGCTGTGCCGCGTTTTGGAAGTTCAACCGCCGATCATCAGCAAAATTCGCCACCGTAAGTTGGCCGTGGGGGCCACGATTTTGCTGCGGATGCACGAAAAGTCAGATATCAGCATCCGAGAACTAAAAGATCTGTCGACCGCCTCAATGCATTGAACAGCCTCGCTGATCTTGCTATGCCAGGCGCCGGCATGCGGTACCGGCGCCCCCAATGCGATCATGCTTCAGCCCAAACCCCGCTGACAGCTGCATTACTCTCCCCCCTCCAGTTTTACCTCCCGGCTGTGCCTACACGTCCCGTCTCCCGGTAACAATTTGTTGCACCCTACACAAAAGAAATATAGCAGGGCCCTCAATTTGGCATACTCTTGCGTCATTAGCGTTCCGGGACACGCCATGCAAACCAAAACCAACACGATGCGCACCTTGATCGTCACGCTATTTGCCGGCGCAATCACGCTGCTGGCCGGCTGTGCCGCCACCGGCGACCGCGCTCCCGGCACTGCTGGCGCCGCCATCATCACGTCCGCGCAATTGCCCGCCGCCGTCAACCGCGTCAGCTGGGGCGTCAACCAGGGCACCTGGCAGCAGGCGCAGGCGCTGGGCTATGATGCCTGGCTGGAGCAGCAGCTGCGGCCGTCCCCGGCATTCTTGCCGGCCGCCGCCCAGACCCAGATCGACGGTTTAACCATCGCCAGCAAGCCGCTGCCGCAGCTGGTGGCGGACCTGGAACAACAACGCAAGGACGCCGACAAGATCGCCGACGACGAACAAAAGAAAACCGCGCAAAAGGCTTACCAGCAGGCGATGAACAACCTGGCGCGCGAGGCGGCCACGCGCTCGCTGCTGCGCGACCTGTATTCGCCCAACCAGTTGCAGGAGCAGATGGCGTGGTTCTGGATGAACCATTTTAACGTCCACTCGGGCAAGAGCAACCTGCGCGCGCTGGTGGGCGACTACGAAGAAACCGCGATCCGGCCGCATGCGCTGGGCAAGTTCCGCGACCTGCTGGGCGCCACCGTGCGTCATCCCGCCATGATCCGCTACCTGGACAACGAACAGAATGCCGCCAACCGCATCAACGAAAACTATGCACGCGAGCTGATGGAGCTGCACACGCTGGGCGTGGACGGCGGCTACAGCCAGCGCGACGTTCAGGAACTGGCGCGCATCCTCACCGGCATCGGGATCAACCTGGGCGATACGGCACCGAAGGTGAAAAAGGAATTGCAGTCGCAGTACGTGCGCACCGGTCTGTTCGAGTTCAATCCCAACCGCCACGACTACGGCAACAAGCAGTTCCTGGGCCAGCCGATCAAGGGACGCGGCCTGGCCGAGGTGGACGAGGCGCTCGACCGCCTGTGCCGCAGTCCGGCCACGGCGCGCTTCATCAGCCGCAAGCTGGCCGTATATTTCGTCGCCGACGAACCGCCGCCGGCGCTGGTGGCCCGCATGGCCGCAGTGTTCCAGTCGTCCGACGGCGACATTGCGGCGGTCATGCGCACCATGCTCACATCGACCGAGTTTGCCGAGTCGCTCGGCAAGAAATTCAAGGACCCGGTGCACTACGTGGTCGCGGCCGTGCGCCTGACCTACGACGACAAGGTGGTGCTCAACACCGCGCCCATGCTGGGGTGGCTGAACCGCATGGCGCAGCCGCTGTACGGCCGACAAACGCCGGACGGCTATGCGCTCACCCAGCCCGGCTGGGCCAGCCCGGGCCAGATGACCACCCGCTTCGAGATCGCCAAGGCCATTGGCTCGGGCAACGCGGGACTGTTCAAGGCCGAAGGGCCGCAGCCGCAGGAACGCGCCGCGTTCCCGCAACTGGCCAGCGCCTTTTACTACCAGTCCTTGCAGCAAACCCTGGCGCCGAACACGCGCCGGGCACTGGAACAGGCAACCTCGCCGCAGGAATGGAACACCCTGCTGCTGTCGTCACCGGAACTAATGCACCGTTAGAACAAGGAGACCACCATGGAACGCCGCACCCTGCTCAAATCGCTGGCCGCACTGCCCCTTGCAGCCACCGCCGCCGGCAACCTGTGGGCCGCACCGGCCAGCAAGACCCGCCTGCTGTTCGTGTTCATGCGCGGCGGCTACGACGCCACCAGCCTGCTGGTGCCGATCTCGAGCGACTATTACTACCAGGTGCGGCCCAATATCGCCATCCCCAAGCCGTCCGACGATTTGAAGTCGGCGCTGGCCATCAATGCCGACTGGGGCCTGCACCCGGCGCTGCGCGACACCATCTACCCGCTGTTTACCAGCGGCGAGGCGGCGTTCGTGCCGTTTGCCGGCACCGAGGACCTCTCGCGCAGCCACTTCGAAACCCAGGACAGCATCGAACTGGGGCAACCGCTGCAAGGCACGCGCGATTATCGCTCCGGCTTCTTGAACCGGCTGGCCACCACGCTCAATGCCGACCGCGCCAGCGCCATTTCATTCACCGACCAGCTGCCGCTGATCATGCAGGGCACGGCGCAGCTGCCCAACATGGCGCTGCGCTCGCTCGGCAAGCCTCAGGTCGATGCCCGCCAGGCCCGCATGATCGCCGCCATGTACGACGGCAGTCCGCTGGCGTCGCAGGTGCGCGAGGGTTTCGTGGTGCGCGAGGACGTGATGAAGCAGATGATAGGCGAAATGGACGCCGCCAACCGCAACGCCATCACCGCCAAGGGTTTTGAACTGGAAGCGCGCCGCATCGCCAGGCTTATGAAGGAGAAATACAACGTCGGGTTTGTTGACGTGGGCGGCTGGGACACCCACGTCGGCCAGGGCAACGGCGCGGGCTACCTGTCCAACCGCTTCGAGGAACTGGGCCGCGGCCTGGCCGGCTTCGCCCAGGAAATGGGGCCGGAGTGGAAAGACACGGTCGTGGTGGTGGTCAGTGAATTCGGCCGCACCTTCCGCGAGAACGGCAACCGCGGCACCGATCACGGTCACGGCTCGGTGTACTGGGTGCTCGGTGGCGGCGTGCGCGGCAACGCGGTGCGCGGCGAGCAGATCGCGCTGGAACAGAAAACCCTGTTCCAGAACCGTGACTACCCGGTGCTCAACGAATACCGCGCCATGTTCGGCGGCCTGCTGGCGCGCATGTACGGCTTGAATAGCGGCCAGGTGGAAACCATCTTCGGCACCAGGGGGCGCGATCTCGGCTTGGTATAAAGTCAAGTGTACTCGACGCAATCGTCCTTGCGGCAAAAGCTCACCAGCTTGATGCCGGCTGCCAGCGCGACGTCGATCGCCAGGGTGCTCGGGGCCGAAATGGTGGCCAGCAGCGGGATGTTCAGGCGTGCGGCCTTGCGCACCAGCTCATAGCTGGCGCGACTCGACATGAATACAAAGCCTTGGGTCATGTCCACGCGCTCGAGCGCCAGGTAGCCGATCAGCTTGTCCATGGCGTTGTGGCGGCCCACGTCTTCGCACACGCGCAGCACGGCGCCACTGGCGTCGCACCAGGCGGCGGCATGGACGCCGCCGGTGGCGCGCATCAGGTGCTGGTGCGCGCCCAATCCGGCTGCGGCGCGGGCGATGGCCGGCGCCAGCGACACGTCGTCGTGCAGCGGCGCGGCGTCAATGCGCGGCGGCGTGACATCGATCAGCTCCAGGCTCTCGACACCGCACACGCCGCAACCGCTGCGCCCCGCCATCGACCGGCGCTGCTGCTTGAGCAGCATGAAGTCTTCCTGCGCGATGGTCAGCGCCACCTCCACGCTGCGCGCGTGTTCCTGCACTTCGATATCGAACACGTCGGACGCCTTGCCCACCAGGCCTTCGGTCAGCGCAAAGCCCATGGCAAACGCCTGCAGGTCGCGCGGCGTGACCATCATCACCGCGTGCGAGATGCCATTAAACACCAGCGCCACCGGCAGCTCTTCCGCCACCTGGTCGGTGGTGGCGATCGCGCCTTCCGGCGCGATGCCGCGATGGCGCAGCACCGGGCGCTGCTGGGTGCCGCTGCGTTCTGTTTCCTGGTCGAGTTTCATTGCCGCCCCGCGTAGTCGTACAAGGCTCGATTGTACCGCGCAGGGACGCCCAGGGGCGGTCGCTGCCGCAGTCCATCCCGACAAGGCTGGGGCGGCGTATCGCCGAAGGCGGGGTGCGGTCAAGCTGCCAGCGGCTCGCCGCCCACGCCATAGTGGCGCGCATAGCGCGCATCGAGGTTCGCCAGCGGCATCATCAGGAACAGGTCGGCGCTTTCGAAATCCGGATCCCAGGCCGGTTCGCCGCAAATCCACGCGCCCGAGCGCATATAGCCCTTGAGCAGCGCAGGTACTTGCGGCTTTTGCGCCGCTTCCAGCTTGCCGAACGGGAATGGCAGGTGCGGAGTTACGCGGTATTCGAGGGGAGCGAGGTGCTTGCCGATCAGTTGCTGATAGACGGCGACGGCATTGTGGCCGCCATCGGCCAGGCTGATGCTGGCGCAGCCGATCAGGTAATCGCAATTTTCGCGGCGCATGTACTCGGCCAGGCCGGACCACAGCAACATGATCACGCTGCCGCCACGGTAGGCGGGATGGATGCAGGCGCGGCCCGCTTCCACCATGCGGCCGCGCAGGTGATTGAGGCGGCCAAGATCGAACTCGCCTTCGGAATACAGGCGGCCCAGCTTGCGGGCGCGGGTAGCGCTCAGCAGGCGGTAAGTACCGACGACTTTGAGGGTATCGACATCGCGCACGATCAGGTGGTCGCAATAGGCGTCGAATTCGTCGCTGTCGAGGCCATCGGGGCTTTCGAGCGAGGACAGACCCATGGTTTCGATGAAGACTTTGTAGCGCAGGCGCTGCACTTCGTGCAGCTCTTCCGGCGTGCTTGCCATGCTCAGCACCAGCTTGCCGGAAGCGGGACGGACGTCCGCCGGGAGGTTCGCAGCTTGTAAGATCGAGGTTTGCATGCTTCATCCTTTGTGTGGGTGACGAAGCAAGCGTAACCATCGAATACTTCAAGGAAATGACAGAAAAATGTCATTTCCGTGACATGCACCGATCTGTTGTATTCAGATCAGTGTTTCCTCCATCAGGACTTCTTTGGACGGCCGGTTTTCAGTTGCGGCAGGCTGGCCAGCACTTTTTTCAGGGTGGCCAGATCGATCTGGCTGATCAGTGCCACGCCGATACGCAGCAGTTCGCTTTTCTTGATCTCGATGCCGGCTTTCAGGCAGGTCTTCTTGACCTGGCCGAGCACTGCGTACTCCTGCTCGGGCATGGTGAAGCTGTCGCGCACCAGTTTGTCCTTGCGGGCTTTGTCGGCGCCGGCCTCCACGGCGGCGGTCTTGGCAGCTGGCTTGGTTGCTTGCTTAGTTGCTTGCTTAGTTGCTTGCTTAGTTGCTTGCATGGTTGCTGGCTTCGATGCTTTCACCGCAGGCTTGGCAGCGGCCTTCGGCGCGGCCTTGGCGGTGGCTTTCGTGGCTGGCTTGCCGGCGGCCTTGGCTTCGGGCTTGCTGGCTGGCTTGACGGCAGCCTTCGGCGCGGCCTTGGCGGCTGCTGGTGTAGCGGCTACTGGCTTGGCGGCAGCTTTGGTCACTGGCTTGGCGGCAGCTTTAGTGGCGGCTGCGGCGGCTGGCTTGGCAGCGGCGGCCCTGGTTGCAGCAGGCTTGGCAGCAGCGGCTTTGGCGGCGGCAGGCTTGGCGGCAGCTGCTTTGACAGCGGCTGGCTTGGCGGCAGCAGGCTGGGCCGCAGCGGCCTTGGCGACATCAGTCTTGGCAACTGCCGGCTTGGCAACTGCCGCCTTGGCGGCGACCGGTTTGGCAACCGCAGGCTTCGCGGCGGCTGGCTTGGCAACCGGTGCGGACTCGACTTTCGCTTCGGCGGACTTGGCTGGCACAGCATTCACAGCGGCTTTGCTTGAAGGCGTTTTATCGATCACTTGTTCATCAATAGTTTTATTCATACAGGCTCCAAAATTATCCAACGATATAAACAATATATATCATTTAAAGGAATTTTGCTTGTGCAATCGCAAATGTGCTGGCGTTTTGGGCAATCATCCGGTAGTCCTGATGGTGAAATCCACGCCCACGTCGTCCCAGTGTTCCTGTTCTTTTTCGAGCCAGTACGACAGCGTGGGGTGGTCGGCCACCCACTCGCGCGGGATGTCGAGCTCGACGCGGCTCTTCATGCGCAGCTTGACCAGGCTGAAGTCGATGTCGATGCGCGAGTGCATGAACAGCACCGCCAGCCGGAACGCCACCACCGCCTTGGCGATATCGACTTCCTCGATCATCTCCGACACCTTGCGCAAGTTGCCCTTGTGCGCCACCACCAGCCGGCTCATGAGCTTTTGCTCACGCGTGGTAAATCCCGGCAGATCGGCATTTTCGATCATGTAGCATGCGTGCTTGTGGTAGCCGGTGTGCGACACCACCAGTCCTACCTCGTGCAGCAGCGCGCTCCAGTACAGGTGGCGCGTATAGACCTCGCACGACGGCTTGGTTTGCGCGTACAGCGCCAGCGCGTCGTCGGCTACCCGGTTGGCGCGGCGCTGATCGACGTGGAATTTTTCCACGCACGCCTGCACCGACTGCTCGCGGCGATCGCGCTTGGTCGAGCGCAGGTGCAAATCCCACATCACGCCCATGCGCAGGCCCGCCTCGATCGGCTGCACCACCGGGATGCCGAGCTCGCGCACCAGGCCGATCAAGATCGCCAGGCCGCCGATGATGGTGCTGGCGCGGTCGGGCCGCAGGCCGGGCATATCGATCTTGCTCACGTGGCCGAATTCGATGAAGCGCTGCTTGAGCGCGGACAGCGTCTCGGCATTGACCTCCTTGCCGATGCCGTTCTTGACGATGATGTCGGCAATCGTGCGCGCGGTGCCGGACGAGCCGTAGCACTGCTTCCAGAACTGCGGCCGGTACGGCGGCGCGGCATCCTCGAAATGGCTGCGCGCCGACAGGATGGCCGCCTCGAACGACGGCCCGTCCACCCGGCCGCCCACGAAGAACGACAGGCTTTGCTTGACGGTGCCCACGCTGAACGATTCGACCCGCTCGATTTCCTGGCCGCGCCCCAGTATCAACTCGGTGGAGCCGCCGCCGATGTCGATCACCAGGCGCCGCTCGCCGGGCACCGCCACGGCGCTGGCCACGCCCATGTAGATCAGGCGCCCCTCCTCTTCGCCGGAGATGATCTCGATCGGATAGCCGATGGCCTGCTCGGCCTCGGGCAGGAAAACGGCCGAATTGCGCGCCACCCGCATGGCCGACGTGGCGACGACGCGCACCGCGTCGAGCTTGTAGCTGGCCAGCACCTCGCGGAAATTGCGCAGGCACGCCAGCGCGGTCTGCATGGCGGCCGGGGTGAGGTTGCCCTTGTCGTCGAGGCCGGCAGCCAGGCGGATCGGTTCGCGCACGCTCTTGAGCACGCGGATCGCATCGCCATCGTGTTTGCCGATGTGGAGGCGGAAGCTGTTGGAACCCAGGTCTACTGCTGCATACATAATATGAACCCATGCCCGCCCGGCGCGCGCCGGCGGAAAAAAATTTAACTAAACGATTTAGATGATTTTAAAAATGCTATCACGATATGCCGTACTTGTGACGGCATGATGACAATCGAGTCCGCCATGCGGGATAAATTGGCCAGGTGCTCCGGCACTCAGGCGTCGAGCGTGGCGGCGCGATCGGCGGCAGCCTGCGCGGCCACCCGGTTGCCGCCGGCCGCCCTGGCCAGTTGCCGCGCCAGGTCGGCGCGCTGGAACAGGCCCACGGTGGTGTCGTCGGCGCGCATTGTGGTGGCGCCCAGGCTGGCGGTGAGGTTGATGATGGCTTTTTCGGCCTTGACCGGTTGCACGGCCAGTGCGCCGCGTACGCGTTCGGCCACCAGCAGCGCATCATCGAGCGCGGTGCGCGGCAGCAGGATGGCGAATTCGCCGCCGCCCAGGTGGCCCAGGGTGTCGCTGTCACGCAGCTGCCGCTTGCAGGCGTGGGCCATGGCGACCAGCACCTGGTCGCCGGCCAGGTGTCCATAATGGTCATTGACGCGCTTGAAATCGTCGAGATCGATGATCACCAGCGCGGTAGGCTGACCGGGCCGGCGCGCCAGCGCCAGCCACGGCGCCAGCGCCTGGTGGAAGCCGCGCCGGTTCAGGGCGGACGTCAAAGGATCGATCACTTCCAGCCGTTCCAGCTCGTTTTGCAGGCGCTGGCGCACCAGCAGCAGGTAGCCGAAGCCGTTGCCCAGCATGACCAGGTAAAGGGCGACCAGGCCCATGCCCTGCACCAGCTCCGGGCTCACCCAGGACCAGCCATTGGGCAGGAGCAGCACCAGCAGGCCGCGCGCGACGACTGCCAGCGCCAGCACCACCGTGCTGGCCACCAGGTAGCGGCGCAGCAGCGTGCCCGCCGACCAGCCCCGGCCCAGCGCGCCGGCGCCGGCAGCGACAAAGAAGCCGATGGCCAGCGAAGAAATCGCCTGCCGCTCGGGCGGCGTGCGTTGCAACAGCCAGGCGCCGACAAAGGCCGCCACCGCGATCAGCAGCACGGGCAGCAGGTAGCGGCGCCAGATGCGCCGGCCGGCCTGATCCCACAGCGCCGCCGCGTCCAGCGCAAAGCCGGCCAGCAGCAGGGTATTGGCAAAGGGTATGGTCAGGAAATCGGGGAGCGTGCCGCGCAGGTACACCAGGCCCCAGGCCAGTGCCTGCAGTTGCCGGGCGCGCGCCCACGTGGCATTGCCGCGCGCCGCATTAGCGGCGCCGGCTGGCTGCTCGAAAAAGAACAGCGCCACGCACAGGCTGAGGTTGCCCAGCGCCAGCGCCAGGACCAGCGTCTTGATATCCATGACCGGGGGCGACTCAGACCTCGTGTTCGACGTTGGTGGTGCCGTCGCCCATCTTGCTGGCCCAGGCCCTGGAGAACAGTTCTTTTTCGTCCTCGTTGGGGCTGTCGTGCCAGAACACGATCAGCGTGCCCTTGTGATCGTGCAGCTGGCTGACTTTTTCAATGAAGCTCTGGTGGCCCGACAGGTCGGCCAGCGCCACCACGTAACCGTACACGCGGGTCAGGCGCTCGATACGGTCGGGTTCAGTAATACTGTTGGTGGCGGTCAGCGTGGGGTGATCTAAAAACATCGTGGTTCTCCGGTTTTGCGTATGGTCCGCCCGTGGCGGTGCCCCGCCAATTTACCTAGAAATTTTCCTTCTGTAAATGAAAGTGACGGCCGCATGCTACTATAAATCGACATCCCGGATTTTTCAGACACTTGACGCCACCCGATCCCCATCCCCAGGTCCACACCCGTGGCAATCGCCGCCTGCTGGAATTTCGCCCAGGCATGGTGCAAAGCGAGATGAAGCTATCGCATCCCGACGACCTGGTACTCGCCTACTGCCGCGCCATGATGTGTTTTACCCTGTTCCAGCCGCAGCCGGCGCACATCGTGATGGTGGGCCTGGGCGGCGGTTCGCTGGTCAAGTTCTGCTACCGCTACCTGCCGCGCGCGCGCATCACCGTGCTGGAATTGCGGGCCGACGTGATCGCCCTGCGCGAGCAGTTCGCCATCCCGCCCGATGACGACCGGCTGCGCATCGTCCATGCCGACGCTGCCAGCTACATGCGCCAGCTGCGCGGCAGCGCCGACGTGCTGCTGGTGGACGGTTTCGACGAACACGGCCTGCCGGCGCCGCTGGGCAGTGCCGCCTTTTACGCCGACTGCCGCCGCGCGCTGCGCCCCGGCGGCGTGCTGGTGGCCAATGTTTTCAGTTACGACCCGTCGTACGGCATCATGCTGCGGCGCCTGCGGCATGCGTTCGGCGGCAGGATCTGCACCTTGCGCGGGGTGGCGGGCAATAACCGGATCTGGTTTGCGGTGCCGGGCGCGCAGCCGTCGCCTGCGCTGGCGATGCAGCGCCGGTTGGCGGGGCGAATCTCGCCACCGTGGCTTAACCGCTTTTGGGCCAGCTGGATAGTCTGGAAACTGCGCAGGGCCTCGATCCGTCAATATGGCGCAGGTGGCAATCCAGCGGCGTAGTGCTGCTGTCGAGGACGGGCGAGACAACGGGGGCAAACCTGGATTCCCGCCTACGCGGCGGTCCGCGATGCGCAGTGACGGCTCGGTCAGGTACTGGCCCGGTGTATCAACTCGAAGCCGGTATCGATCACGCGCGGGCGCACCTGGTTGCCGCCATCGAGCCGGTCCAGCAGCAGTTGCGCCGCCACGGTGCCGATGTTGCGGCCATCGACGTGGATGGTCGAGAGCGGCGGATACGTGTGGGCTGCGAAATTCAGATCGCCAAAACCGATCACGGCCACCTGCCCCGGCACGTCCAGTCCCCTGCTGACGGCCTCGGTCAGCACGCCGTGCGCCAGCGTATCGGAGCTGCACACGACGGCGTCGAGCTCGGGCGCTTGCGCCAGCAGTTGCGCCAGTCCCTCGCGACCCAGTTGCAAGGTGGTGGGCAGCGGCATCAGTTGCACCGCCGCCACCGCCACGCCGTGGCGCGCCAGTTCCGCCTGCAGCCCCTGGTTGCGGCGCGCGCCGCGCGGGTCGTTGACGGCCAAAATCGCAATGCGGCGGTAGCCGCGTTTCAATAAATGGCGCGCCGTGGCCTGTCCCACTTCTTCGTGTGAAAAGCCCACCACCATGTCGATCGGCGACGACGCCATGTCCCACGCCTCCACCACCGGCACGCCGGACAGCTCCAGCCGCCGCCGCGTGTTGTCGGTATGCAGCGTGCCGGTGACGATGATGCCGTCCGGGCGACGGCTGAGGATGGTTTCGACCAGCACTTCCTCGCGCCACGGCTCGTAGCGTGACAAGCCCAGCAGCAACTGGTAACCGGCTTGCGTGAGGGTATCGGTCACCGCTTCCACCATTTCGGCAAAGATCGGCGTGGCGATGCTGGGGATCACCAGCGACACCAGCTTGCTGCGGTTGGATGCCAGTGCACCGGCCATCATGTTTTTCACGTAGCCGGTCTGCTGCACCGCCTGCTGCACCCGCGCCAGCGTGTTCGGCCGCACCAGCTGCGGCTGGTTAAGCGCGCGCGATACCGTGATCGGCGACACGCCGGCCACCTTGGCCACATCGGCCAGCGTGGCGCCGCTGACCGGAATGTCGGCGTTGGCGGTGCGCAGGACGCGCAACTCGGATTGGTCGTTTTTGATGGTCATGGGCCCGATTATATAGCAACACATCATTTTCTATCATTTGCTTCAATCATAAAAATGCGTAAATCTCGCAAATTTAGATTGATATTTGCAAATGACATCGCTACCATTGAATGACAGCGCAATCATTTCAAGAACAACCAAGGATTCATGATGACCAGCCAGACCCACAACGACACGCCTACCATCACTGCCATGCGCGTGGTCCCGGTTGCCGGACGCGACAGCATGCTGCTCAACCTCAGCGGCGCTCACGGCCCCTACTTCACCCGCAACATCGTCATCCTCACCGACAGCGCCGGCCACACCGGCGTCGGTGAGGTCCCAGGCGGCGAAGCGATCCGCCAGACCCTGGAAGACGCCCGGGAACTCGTCATCGGCCACGGCATCGGCAACTACAAGGCCATCCTCAACGCTGCCCGCATGGCGTTTTCCGGCCGCGATGCCGGTGGTCGCGGCCTGCAAACGTTCGACCTGCGCATCGCCATCCACGCCATCACGGCGCTCGAAGCCGCGCTGCTCGACCTGCTGGGTCAGCACCTGGGCGTGCCGGTGGCCGCCCTGCTCGGCGACGGCCAGCAGCGCACCGAGGTGGAAATGCTCGGCTACCTGTTCTACATTGGCGACCGCAACGACACCGACCTGCCCTACGCGGCCGATCCCGACAACCAAGACGCCTGGCTGCGCCTGCGCCATCAAAAAGCCCTGACACCGGAAGCGGTGGTGCGCCTGGCCGAAGCGGCGTACGACCGCTACGGCTTCCAGGACTTCAAGCTCAAGGGCGGCGTGCTGCGCGGCGAGGACGAGATCGCGGCCGTCACCGCGCTGCACGAACGCTTCCCGCAGGCGCGCATCACGCTCGACCCCAACGGCGGCTGGCTGCTCAAGGACGCGATCCGCCTGTGCCGCGACCAGCACGACGTGTTGGCCTACGCCGAAGATCCGTGCGGCGCCGAGAACGGTTTCTCCGGCCGCGAAGTGATGGCCGAATTCCGCCGCGCCACCGGCCTGCTCACCGCCACCAATATGGTTGCCACCGACTGGCGCGAGATGCAGCACGCGATCTCGCTGCAATCGGTGGACATTCCGCTGGCCGACCCGCACTTCTGGACCATGCAGGGCTCGGTACGGGTGGCGCAGATGTGCCATGAATGGGGCCTGACCTGGGGTTCGCATTCGAACAACCACTTCGATATCTCGCTGGCGATGTTCACCCACGTGGCCGCCGCAGCACCGGGCAAGATCACCGCCATCGACACCCACTGGATCTGGCAGGACGGCCAGCACCTGACCCGCAACCCGTTCCAGATCGAAGGCGGCAAGGTGCAAGTGCCCACCACCCCGGGCCTGGGCGTGGAACTCGACCTCGATGCGCTGGAAGCGGGCCACCAGCTGTACCTGAACATGGGCCTGGGCGCCCGCGACGACGGCGTCGCCATGCAGTACCTGATTCCAGGCTGGAAATTCGATAACAAAAAGCCCTGCCTGGTGCGCTGATCATCCGATTCATGCAAGTTTGAGGAGACTGCAACATGAGTACAGTTTTACCCACCGCCGCCGGCGCGCCATCGAGCGTGCTGGCCAGCGCGGTCAGCAAGATCAAGTGGCGCATCCTGCCCTTGTTCGTGGTGATGTTCATCGCCAACTACATCGACCGCGTCAACATCGGCTTTGTCCGTACCCACCTGGAGGCGGACCTGGGCATCGGCGCGGCCGCGTTCGGCTTCGGCGCCGGGGTTTTCTTCCTCGCCTACGCGCTGTTCGAGGTGCCGTCGAATATCCTGCAACAGCGCTTCGGCGCCAAGGCGTGGCTCACCCGCATCATGGCCACCTGGGGCATCGTCGCCACCGGCATGGCGTTCGTTCAAGGGGAGACGTCGTTTTACGTGATGCGCTTCCTGCTTGGCGTGGCCGAGGCTGGCTTCTTCCCGGGCGTGGTCTATTACTTCACCCAGTGGCTGCCAAATGCCGAGCGCGGCAAGGCGATGGCGATTTTCCTCAGCGGTTCGGCGTTGGCGTCGGTGGTGTCCGGTCCATTGTCGGGCGCGCTGCTGCAAATCGAAGGCGGCGGCCTGCACGGCTGGCAATGGATGTTCATCATCGAAGGCGTGGCGTCGATATTGCTGTGCTTTGTGGTGTGGTTCTGCCTGGACTCCAAGCCGAGCGACGCCAAGTGGCTCACCGACGCCGAGCGTCACGAGCTGGTCACCGTGATCGCGGCCGAACAGAAGGAGCGGGAGAAATCGAAACCGGGTCACGTCAGCATGTTCTCGCTGCTGCGCGACAGCCGCATCGCGCTGTTCTGCTTTATCTATTTTGCCATCCAGCTGACGATTTATGGCGCCACCTTCTGGCTGCCGAGCATCATCAAGAAGATGGGCCATTACACCGACTTCCAGATCGGCCTGTTCAACTCGATTCCGTGGATTATCTCGATCGCGGCCATGTATATGTTTGCCTCGCTGGCCGCCCGCTTCAAGCACCAGCAGATGTGGGTGGCGATAGCCCTGGTGATCGCGGCGACCGGCATGTTCATGTCCACCGTGGGTGGCCCGGTGTTCGCGTTCGTGGCGATCTGCTTTGCCGGCATCGGCTTCAAGGCGGCATCCGCGCTGTTCTGGCCGATTCCGCAAGCATACCTGGACGCCCGCATCGCTGCGGCCGTGATCGCGCTGATCAACTCGCTGGGCAACCTGGGCGGCTTCGTGGCGCCGACCACCTTCGGCTACCTCGAGCAGAAGACCGGTTCGATCCAGGGCGGCCTGTATGGGCTGGCGGCGGCGTCGCTGGTCGCCGCGGCCCTGGTGTTCCTGACGCGGGGGCCCAAGAAGTAAGGGCTGGAGGGCGCGCTCGCTGCCGCCGGTGTGCTTCTGCACACTCGGCGGCATTTATTTTCAGCCACCGTATTTGGGCCGCTATAATTACGGCTGACAATATTTATGGCCGAGTCCTGGCTTCGATCCATGCGCACTATCCTGCCAGCGGCCCAGCGATGAACGACCACCGGGCGACAACAACAGGGCCAGCCCGCCAGCGCGGCTTCACGGTCTGGCTCACGGGCCTCAGTGGCGCCGGCAAATCGACGGTGGCGTTTGCGCTCGAAGCGCAACTGGCCGCTGCCGGCCATCACGTCACCGTGCTCGACGGCGATGTGCTGCGCTGCCGCCTGAACCGCGACCTCGGCTTCTCCCCGGCCGACCGCCAGGAAAACATCCGCCGCGCGGCGGAAGTGGCGCGACTGATGAACGACGCCGGCCTGATCGTGCTCTGCGCCTTCATCTCGCCGCAACGGGCCGACCGCGCGCTGGCGCGCGACATCATCGGCGCCGAATTGTTCATCGAAACCTGGATCAGCACGCCAGGCGCGGTGTGCGAGCAACGCGACCCCAAGGGTTTATATCAAAAGGCGCGCGCCGGACTGATCGCGGAATTTACCGGCGTCTCGGCGCCGTACGAGGCGCCGCTGCAACCGGCGCTTGCGCTCGACACGTCCGCCATACCGCTTGATCAGTCATGCCGGCTGGTGCTGGCACACTTGGCGCCACGCCTCAAAAAGTGATCTCGACCGATGGTGCGCTGCGCCTGGCGGCGCCGTGGAACACGGCCTCGATGTTGTTGCCGTCGGGGTCGAGCACGAACGCCGCATAATAGCCGGGGTGATACGGCCGTTCGCCCGGGGCGCCGTTGTCGGTGCCGCCATGAGCGAGCGCGGCCCGGTAAAACGCCTCGACGGTGGCGCGGTCGGCAGCCTGGAACGCCAGGTGGTGGCGCCCGGTGAGCACCCCGAGCGCCGCGTCGCTCTCGGCGGTGGAGACGAACAGCTCGTCGGCCCAGAAATAACTGTCGCCCTCGCCGCCAATCGGCACCCCTAGCACCTTCAATACAGCCTCGTAAAATTGCCGGGACGCAGGCAGGTCGCGCACCACCAGTTGCAGGTGGTCGATCAGCCTGCCACGATGTAATTGCTGAGCTTCCATATCGCACTCCTGAAGAACGATGGGGCGACCAGTTTACTACGGTGTCGCGGGCTTGTCGTCCGGTGGTACCGGCACCGTGCGCTTGGTGGCATGGCCAAAGGACATGAGCGGCCCATCGCACTCGAAATGCTTTGCGTACTCGGCCATGGACATTAGCCCCAGTGCGCGGCGGCGCGCATTGACATTGGCCAGATCTTCGATCTCGAATGGCTGCCACGCCCGGGCGTTGACGCAGGTACCCTGGGTACCGTAGCGCTGCGGGTAGTGGGTGCGGTCATACAGGTAGGCATACTCCACGCCGCGTACTTCGCCTTGCGCCACCAGCGGCTCCATCATGGCCAGCACCTGTTGCTGGAACGGCGCATCGCGGCCGGCATGCTGGACCAGTATCCAGGCCGCGCTGGCGCCATCCTGACCGACCATCGACACGGTCGGCCAGCCGTATTGCGCAACGATGGCCTTGATGCGCACCAGGTTGGCGGCATCGACCGCCTCCCATTTCCGCATTTGTTCCAGCGTGGTGGCCTGCCGCACGGCCTGGTCCTGCTCCTTCATCGCTAACAACTCCGCCCGCAAAGCCGGCTGCACCGGCTCAACCGCCCTCGCCGCGCCCGCCAAGGCTGCCAGCACCGCCACCACAACCACCATACGTCGCAACATGACTTTCCTTAAATCGGGGGGGGACAGAGGATCAGCGTCAGTTCAGGGTCAGCGTCAGTTCAGGGTCAGTGCCGACATTTAGACACGAGCCCAACAGCCATAAGGCCCAGTTCGTGTCCAAATGTCGGCACTGACCCCGAAGTGGGGGTTATTTTTTGCGTTCGCCGTGGACTGACTGGCGTGCGTGCTTGCGGCGCAGTGCCTGTTCCCAGCGCTGTTTCTGTTCGTCGGTTTCCAGCACCAGCTTGGGTACCGGCAGCGGCTTGCGGTGTTCGTCCACGGCCACCATGGTGAAGTAACAGCTGTTGGCGTGGCGGACCAGGCGCTTCTGGATGTTTTCGGTCACCACGCGGATGCCCACTTCCATCGACGTGTTACCGGTGTAATTGATCGACGCCAGGAACGTCACCAGCTCGCCCACGTGGATCGGTTGCAAGAACATCACCTGGTCCACCGACAAGGTTACCGTGTAGCTGCCGCAGTAGCGGCTGGCGCAGGCGTAGGCCACGCTGTCGAGGTATTTCAAAATGGTGCCGCCGTGGACGTTGCCGGAGAAATTGGCCATGTCGGGCGTCATCAGCACGGTCATGCTCAACTCGTGAGCGACCCAGGCCATCGGTTTTTCCATCTGCTGCTCCCTGGTTTTTAGTTCCTGTCATGCTATCTGCTAAGCTTGCCATCCGCAAATAATTAACGACAATATTGCCGGATATCGTATGCTTTATGCTTCAATACAAGGAGCGCATATGAAATGGAAAGTCCTGGCCGCCAGCATTCTGCTCGGCATGGCCGCCACCGCGCAGGCCAAGGAAGCGAACCTGGCCGACGAGGTGCAGACCTTCACGCTGGCCAACGGCATGAAGTTCATCGTGCTGGAATCGCACACCATCCCCAACGCCAATATGTACACGTTCTGGAAAGTCGGTTCGCGCAACGAGGCGCCCGGCACCACGGGCCTGTCGCACTTCTTTGAACACATGATGTTCAACGGCTCGAAAAACTTCGGCCCGAAAATGTTCGACCGCACCATGGAAGCCAAGGGCGGCTCCAACAACGCCTACACCAGCAACGACCTGACCGTGTACCAGGACTGGTTCCCGGCCAGCTCGCTCGAGACCATCTTCACGCTCGAGAGCGACCGCATCGCCCACCTGAACATCGATCCAAAAATGGTCGCCAGTGAACGCGGCGTGGTGCTGTCCGAACGCAGCACCGGCCTGGAAAACTCGAATATCCGCGCCCTGCACCAGGCCGTCAATGGCGTGGCCTTCTCGGCCCACCCGTATTCCTGGCCCGTGATCGGCCACGAGTCCGACATCAAGGCATGGACCCAGCAAGACCTCGAACACTACTTCAAAACGTACTACGCACCGAATAACGCGGTGGCGGTGATCGTCGGCGACGTCAAGGCCGAGGAAGTGAAGAAGCTGGCCACGCGCTACTTCGGCAAGATTCCGAAAGGCGCGCCGCCGCCGGCCGTGCGCACGGTGGAGCCGCCACAAACCGGCGAGCGCCGCATTTTCGTGACCAAGGAATCGGCGACGTCGCCCAACCTCGCGGTCGCCTTCAAAATCCCGGCGGCCAACAGCCCCGACTACTACGCGCTGGAAGTGCTGCAAAGCATACTGGCCGACGGCAAGACCTCGCGTCTGTACAAGGCGCTGGTCGAGCAGCAACTGGCCACGCAAGTGTCGGCCAGTGCCGCCGAGGGTTTCGATCCCGGCCTGCTGTACGTGTTTGCCGTGGCGGCCGCCAAGGTCGATCCGGCCACGCTGGAAAAAGCGGTGCTGGCCGAGCTCGATAAAGTGGTCAAGGACGGCGTCACCGCCGAGGAACTTGACAAGGTGCGCAACCAGAAACTGGTCAACCTGTACCGCGAGCAGGAAACCATCAACGGCAAGGCCCAGCAGCTTGGCAACTACGAGATGTTCTTCGGCGACTACAAGAAAATGTTCGACGCCCCCGCCGCGTACGCCAAGCTGACGCCCGCCGACATCCAGGCCGTGGCCGCCAAATACCAGAAAAAGTCGCAGCGCACCATCGGTGTGCTTGCTGCGAAGGAGGACTGATTACATGACATACACCAAGATAGCTGTTTTGGCAGCAGGCACCGTGCTGGCCGCCGCCACACTGCCGGCCACCGCCACCGCCGCTGAATTCCGCCTGCCCGCGTTCGAAACCGTCAAGCTGCCCAACGGCCTGACCGTGTACTTGATGGAACGCCACGAAGTGCCGCTGATCTCGGTGCGCGCCGTGGTCAAGGCCGGCGCCGTCAACGACGCCGCGCAGCCGGGCCTGTCCAACCTCACCGGCGACGCCCTGCTGCTGGGCACCACGTCCCGCAACAAGAAGGCCATCGACGAGGCGTTCGACTTCCGCGGTGCACGCCTGGCCGGCGGCGCCGGCGCCGAGGCCAGCACGGTGCAAGCCAACTTCGCCCGCAAGGACGCCGCCGCCCTGCTGCCGCTGTTTGCCGAGATCGTCCAGCAGCCGTCGTTCGACGAGGCCGAACTGGCCAAGCTGCGCGACCGCAAGGTGATCGGTCTCAAGCAAGCCAAGGAAGCGCCGCGCAACGTGGTGAACACGTATTACCGCGCCATGCTGTTCGGCAGCGCGCCGTACGGTATTCCCGCCAGCGGCACGGTGGGCAGCGTCAGCGCGCTCAAGCAAGCTGACGTGCGACGCTACTACGGCCAGTTCTACCGTCCGGACAACGCCGCCATCGTGGTGGTGGGCGACTTCCAGAAGGACGAGATGCGCCGCCAGATCGAATCGCTGTTCGGCGCCTGGAAAGCTGCCGGCCCGGCGCCGCAGCAGCAGGACAACGGTAAAGTACAAGCCGACAGGTCGCGCGTGTGGCTGGTGAACAAGCCCGACGCCATCGAGACCACGTTCCTGATCGGCGGCGCCGGCATCGCCCGCAACGACGCCGACTACGTGCCGCTGCAAGTGCTCAACACCATCCTGGGCGGCCGCTTCACGTCGTGGCTCAACGACGAGCTGCGCGTAAACTCCGGCCTGACCTACGGCGCCAACAGCCAGTTCAGCGTGCTGTCGCAAACCGGCACCTTTGCCATCTCGAGTTTCACGGCGTCGGCCAAGACCGGCGATGCGCTGGCCCTGGCGCACAAGACCTACCAGCGCCTGTGGGACAAGGGCATCGACAAGGCCACGCTCGATTCGGCCAAGGCGTACGTGAAAGGCCAGTTCCCGCCGCGCTATGAAACCGGCGAACAGCTGGCCGGGCTGCTCGGCGATATGTACGCGTCCAACGTCGGCCGCGAACAGATCGACAACTTTACGCGCGACGTCGACAGCCTCACGCCCGAGCGCGCCAAGGCACTGGTGAACCAGCACTTCCCGCGCAACAACCTGCAAACGGTGTTGATCGGCAAGGCTGACGACATCCGCGACGTCGCCAAAAAATACGGCGACGTGACGGAACTCGACATCGGCACCGATGGCTTCCAGCCAGCCGCCAAATAGGGAACGGATCATGCCGGCTTTGCGTATCGAGGTCGATGATGTCGTGATGGCGACAGTCAGCACGGCCGGCATGACCATGATCGATGTGCGGCTCGCGAGCCGCCGCACGATGGCGCCGCGCGCCTGCCTCGACGTGGGTGGCGCCACGGCCGCTCCAACCACCATGCTGACCTTCGTCGCGGTACGCGAACTGTCACCGGACCAGCGCGTGACTGTCGCGCTGGTGGCAGACGGCGCCACCGAGCCTGCGGGCAGAACCTTTGCCGAGTTATTTCCGGACGATCCAGACCCCGGGCCGCTCCAGCGGCCGGACCCGGCATGGGCCAGGCAGCAATACGCTGCCCTCCCCGTGCACCACCAGCGCTATGCATATGATGTTGCGACCTCGTCCGGTGCGAACGTCCGGGGCGTCACCCCAGAAGGCATTGAAAGCCTGGTCCTGAGCGTGGTCTGGCACGCCGACGACGGAGCTTACGCCGCCGTCCAGCTCACCAGCCTGGTCGCCTGGCCGACGCTCGAAGATATCGGCACCAGCACGCTGTTGCGGGAAAAGATGGCGTTGGGCGGTAGTATGATGTTTACCGTGGGCTAACTTGTTGCAACAATCAACCGGCGGGTGGCGCAGCAAGTGTCGCTACCAGCGTGGCAATCTCGTCGCCCAATCCTGCGGTTTCCTCCATCACCGGCCCCAGCTCCTCCCACGCGTGCGGCGCGTTCTTCAACGCGCTTTCCGCGGTGCGCGCCAGCGCTTGCAGGCGTTCGGCGCCGATGGTGCCGGCCAGTCCCTTCAGGGTATGCAGCGGCAGCAGTGCGGCCTGCACGTCATGGGTCGGGCGGGCGCTGTCGATTTGCGCGAGCAGCCGCGCGGCTTCCTCGACGAAACCGCGCAAGGCCATCAGGTAAATCGACTTCAGGCCGCCCATGCGCTTGAGCGCGGCTTCGCTGTTGATGCCGGGGGCAGGCAAGCTGCGGTCATGCACCACGGGCGCAGCGCCGATTTCCAACGTCAATGCCGGCGCCGCCTCCATCGGCAACACCGGTGCGCGCCCCACGTGCAGCAGGATCACATCGATCAACTGCGCCAGATCGAACGGTTTGCCCACGTGGTCGGCCATGCCGGCGTTGAGGGCGGCGGTGCGGTCGGCGGCCATGGCGTTGGCGGTCATGGCCACGATCGGCGGCGCTGCCGGACCCAGCTGGCGCAGGATCGCTTGCGTGGTTTGGTAGCCATCCATTTCCGGCATCTGGATGTCCATCAGGATCAGGTCCGGCAACGGCGCCTGGCCGGAGAGCGCCTGAAGCGCCAGCAGACCGGAACTGGCCACCTGCACGCGGGCGCCGTCATTGCTCAGCAACTCGCTGGCCACCTGCTGGTTGGCCGGATTGTCGTCCACCAGCAGCAGCCGCAGTCCCGCCAGGCGGGAACCGGCCGGCATCGGCACGGCCGGGCGGTGCACGCGGTGCTCGAGGCGGGCATCGGCCACGGCGTCGAACAGCATCGACGCCGTCACCGGCTTGACGACAAAGCCGTCAAGCACCGGCGACAGGTCCTGCTGGCGCTGGGCCAGCATTTCGCGGTCATAGGCAGTGACCATCACGATCAGCGGCAACTTGCCGCTGGCGCCCAGCTGGCGGATGCGGCAACTGGTTTCCCAACCGTCGAGCTCTGGCATGCGCCAGTCGATGAACACCACGTCGTAGGCGCTGCCGGCTTCGATCCTGGCGGCGATCATCGCCAGCGCCTGCTCGCCGCCGGCCGCCAGGTCCACCCGCCAGCCGAACGAGGTCGCCATTTCGCCGAGCACCGCGCGCGCGGTGGGATTGTCGTCCACTACCAGGCACGACAGGTGGGCCAGCGCATGGAACGGTACCGGCGCCAGCGCCGCGCCGTCCGCGATTTCGAACTCGAGCATGAAGTCGAACACGCTGCCCTTGCCCACCGTGCTTTGCACGCCCAACTGGCCGCCCATCAGCGCCACCAGGCGCTGGCTGATCGCCAGGCCCAGGCCGGTGCCGCCGTAACGGCGCGCGGTCGATGCCTCGGCTTGTGAGAAGCCGTCGAAAATGCGCTGGCGCTGTTCGTCCGAGATGCCTATGCCGGTATCGCTGATGGCAAAGCACACGGCCAGCCGCGTGCCGCTGCGTGCTGCCAGCCGCGCCGACACCACCACTTCGCCGCGTTCGGTGAATTTGATGGCGTTGCCGGCCAGGTTGAGCAGAATCTGTTGCAGGCGCAGGTCGTCGCCCACGGCTGCCGCCGGCAGCGCCGGGTCGATGCGGAACAACACTTCCACCTGCTTGGCGCCGACGTTGGCCGACAGAATCACCGCCAGGTCGCGCCACAATTTATCGAAACGGAACGGGTGCGGGTCGAGCGCCAGCTTGCCGGCCTCCACCTTGGAAAAATCGAGGATGTCGTTGAGCAGCCCCAACAAGGCGCGGGCAGCGGAGCCGGCCTTGGCCACGTAATCCTGCTGGCGCTCGTTCATGCCGGTTTGCTGCAGCAATTGCAGCATGCCCAGCACGGCGTTCATCGGTGAGCGGATTTCGTGGCTCATATTGGCCACGAACTCGGTCTTGGCGCGGCCGGCCTTGAGCGCCTCCTCCTTCGCCAGCAACAGCGCCTCGTGGGCGGCGCGCGATTCGGTGCGGTCGGTGCTGCTGCCCACCCAGCCCAGCACATTGCCATGGGCATCTTGCTGGGCCAGCGCATGGTGGTCGAACACGCGCCACACGCCGTCGTGGCGGCGCAGGCGGGCATCGCAACGAAACTCGCGTCCGCCTTGCCTGGCGCGCAGCCATTCGGCAGCGAGCGGGGCCATGTCGTCGGGATGGATCACGCGCGACCAGTTACCGTCGCCCATCATTTCCTGTGCCGCAATGCCGCTGAATTCTTGCCAGTGATGACTGAGAAAATCGAGGCGCAGGTCGGCACGCGCGGTCCACACCATTTGCGGCAAGCCTTCGGTCAGCGAGCGCCAGCGCGATTCGGAAGCGGTCAACCGCGCCAGCGACTGTTGCAGCGCGTCTTCGGCCTCCACCAGTTGCTGCACCGATTGCCACTGCTTGCGCAAGCCGACACGCAAGCTCTGCAGCAGCACAGCGGCCAGCAGCAACATCAGCGTTATGAAGATGCCGACGTTGCGAATTTCCTTGTGATACCACGGCGCCAGGAAATCCTTGCTGGCAAGCCCAACGACCACGTACACCGGATAGTTGCCCACCTGCTCCATGCTCAAGGTGCGTTCGAGCTGATCACGCGGGCTGATCACGGTAAACGTACCGCGCCGGCTCTTGCCGTCGAGAATGTCCTGGGTGAGCGGGTTGACCTTGATGATGCTGCCGATCTCCATGCCCTCTACTTGCGGATACCGGTGCAGCACGCGCTTGCGCGCATCGAGCAGCACGATCGAACCGTGCGCGCCGATCTTGAGCGCGGCAAACGATTGGTCCAGCGTCGTGCTGTTGATGGTCACATACGCCGTGCCGCCGAAGCTGCCATCGGGCAAAGTGAGCGGCATCGCCACCGGCAACACCCACTTGCCGGTAATGCGCGATTGCACCGGCAAGCCAAAGCTCAGCTTGCGCTCAAGCCTCGCGCGCTGGAAGAATTCACGGATGCTGATGTCTTGCGGATGGGCGGGATCGACCTCGTCGCCAAAAATCACCCGGCCGCTGGCGTCGGACCCGCGCACCGCCTGCGCCTGCGGCACGCGCTCCTTCAGGCTGCTCAGATAGGTGCTGAACGCCTGGTCGGTGTAGGTGCCGGCTGCGTGCATGGCGCCGAACTCGGCGTTGGCGCGCCGCAGCGCCAGGTCCACCTCGAGGAAATGCGCCTGTAAAAATCCCTCGAGCGTGATGGCCAGGTTGCGCGCGGTTTCATCGGCCGCGGCGTAGTAGCGCAGCCGGCTCTGGTTGAGCACATGGGCCAGGCCGATGACGATGATCATTACCACCACCGCGACGGCGACCACCAGCACGCCGAACAGCTTCCTGAATTTTTGCAGGGTATCGATTCTTTTCACGGGCGGCGCAGTGGTGTGGTGGCAATGCTAGGATACAACAAAAAAAAACGCTCCAGCGGAGCGTTTTTGGTGATACCTGGTCGTTACAGACCCTGTTGTTCGATGTCGGCCAGCGATTCGCGGCCCTTGTCGGAAATCTCGAAGCCGCCTTCGGCGCGCGGCACGATATGGGATTTCTTGCCGAGGAACAGGGCCACGTCGGCGCCGATCGGGCTCGCGCCATCGTCGGCAATGGCGCGCAGCGCCAGGATGCAGCGGCGCAGGAACAAGGTCTGCTCGCCCTTGTCGGTCAGGGAGATACGGCCGTTGCGGGCAACGCTGAACAATTTCAGGCCAGCCAAGCGCTTGGTATTGCGGCCCACGCAGGCGCTGTAGCGCTCGGTCTTGACGCCAGCCTTGATTTCATCGAGCGCGTTGTATTCGTCTTGCGTTAATTTGTCGTTCTTCATTGCCATTTTTTCCATAAGAGACTGCTGCGGCCCTCATGGTACGCGCACCACGGCACGACGGCAAGGCGCGCAGCCCTGCATCGTCCGCGGGCAAGGCACTACAACGCGCGGATCAGCAACCAGACCGCGCCGATGCTGGCAAACGCCGCTACGCACAGCAGTGCCTGTACGCGCTTGGTGCCCAAGGCAACGCTACGACGGCCGAGGTAGATTTTATTGTGCAGGGAATTGCCCATGATGCTCTCCGTTGTGAAAAACGATGATCTGACTAAATTATAGAAACACTTCGATGACAGCAGTGTGACGCACCGAAGAAATATGAAAATATGTAACTCAAGAGCAACAACTGTCACACTTTCTATCATGTTTGCACCATTGCCAGCGCGTGCGCCGGACCGCGGATGAACATGCTAGGCTGTGACGACACATCAACGGGAGACCATATGAATCAAGCATCCAAACCGGGCACCAGCGACCACGATCCCGCGCGCGACGCAGGCCACCTGACCGAGGAGGCCGATATCGGCAGCGGCGAACCTTCGCCAGGCAAGCAGGAGACTGACGAAGCGATCAAGAGCATTCCGCCGTTACCGAAGGACGGTAACGCGGCGCCGTCCCAACCTTAAACCTTCATTGGCGGCTGCTTGGGGGTAGGCTCTTCGATCGGAGGCTCCTCGGGCAGCGGCGTGTTATCGGGCGGTGGGTCTTTTTCCGGTGGTGGCGGCGGCACGTCCGGGTCGGGCGTGATGTGAGCGCGCAGCTCGGCTGGGGTGTTTGACATGGCGGGCATGGTGCTCTCCTCATTGAATACCGCCATTCTCGGCCATGCGGTCCGATTATTTAGTGCGCCACCGCACCCAAGCCCTACCAATTGCTTGCAATACCAGCTGTTGTGTTGCAACGGGTACAATGTCGGCTCGATTAGTTCACTACCAGATTGCCGCCATGCTCAACACTCCGCTCAACGATGACGAATACGACCAACTCGACGACCTGCTGGCCGCCATCTCGCCGCAAGCGCTGGACGTGGCCGGACTCGAAGGTTTGCTGACGGCGCTGGTGATCGGCCCTGGCGACATCGCCCGCGCAGCGTGGTTGCCGGTGGTCTGGGGCGATGCCGCGCCGGCCGACGCCAAAGCGGTCGAGGCCGCTACCGTGCTGGTGTTGCGCCATGAACAGTACATGCGCACCTGGATGCAAAAAGATCCGGCCAGTTTCGAGCCGATCTACGAATGCGGCGGCGCCTGGACGGCCGAAGCCTGGACCGCCGGCTTTGAAGCCGGCATGCAACTCGACGCCGCCAGCTGGCATGCCCTGCGCGCCGCCGAGCCCACCTGGCTGGCGCCGTTCGCGCGCGCCGGCGAGGATTGGGAGGCGGCAGTAACACCCTCGGTGATCCTTATCCACGCCCACTTCCACCCGGCGGCCCCCGCCAAGACCGCCAAGGTGGGACGTAACGATCCCTGCCCTTGCGGCAGCGGCAAGAAGTACAAAAAGTGCTGCGGCGAAGGCAAGTAAGCCGGGCTAATTTGCCGGCACGCGGTTGACCAGTTCTTCGCCGCGCTCGAAAGCGGTGATGCTCTCGATGGTGGTGCGCATGATCTGGCCGATCGCTTCCACCGTGAAGAAAGCCTGGTGGCCGGTAACGATGACATTGGGGAACGACACCAGGCGCTGAATCACGTCGTCGCAAATGATGGTTGACGATAAATCCTGGAAGAACAGGTTCGCTTCCTGTTCATAGACGTCGATTGCCAGCCCGCCCAGTTGGCCCGTTTTAAGGGCCTGGATGGCGGCGTCGGTGTCGATCAGGCCACCCCTGCTGGTATTGACCAGCACGCTGCCGCGCTTGGCCCGCGCCAGCGAGTCGGCGTTGACGATGTGGCGCGTGTCGTCGGTGAGCGGACAGTGCAGCGATACTACGTCGCTGCAGGCGAGCAATTCATCGACTCCCACGTAGCGCCCGCCCAGCGCCTCGAACGCCGGTGACGGGTAACGATCATGGCCCACCACCGTGCAGCCGAAGCCGGCCATGATGCGGGCGAAAATGGTGCCGATCTTGCCGGTGCCGATCACGCCCACGGTCTTGCCGTGCAAATCAAATCCCATCAGGCCGTCGAGGTCGAAATTGCCGTCGCGCGTGCGCGCGCTGGCGCGGGCGATCTTTCGGTTCACTGCCAACAGCAGGCCCACCGCGAACTCGGCCACCGAATGCGGCGAGTAGTCGGTCACCCGCACCACCGCAATGCCCAGCCGCGCCGCCGCTTCGGTGTCGATCTGGTTGTAGCCGGTGGAACGCGTGGCCACCAGCCGCGTGCCTTGCGCGGCCAGCAGCGCCAGCACCTCGGCGTCGACGGTGTCGTTGACGAACACGCAGACGGCGCCGCAGCCCTCGGCCAGGGCCGCCGTGTGGGCGGTCAGGCGGTCCTCCAGGAACCGCAGCGTGTGGCCGCCCTGTTCATCGGCCTCCTTGTTGGCCTGTCCCAGCAGTGCCTTGTCGTAGCGCCGCGCGCTATATACCGCAACTTTCATGGTCTCTCCCTGTCAGTAGTGCTCTGTCGGACCATGGTAGCTGCTGCTTACAATAAAGTCATCACCAACGGCTGGGGCATATTGCCCACCGGCGCCGCAATGCACCGCGAGCGGCCCCCTACCGGGCTCAGGCGCCGATATGCAAGGTTGCCGCCAGGTGCGCGATCAGCGCTTGCACCTTGGGCGCATGCGAACGGCTGCGCTGCCAGACGATGTGCAGCGGCAAGCCCTGCGTGGTCAACTGCGGCAGGAGCGCCACCAGCCGTCCCTCGGCAATCTGGCGCGCCACCAGCCAGGTCGCCAGTTGTGCCACGCCGAGGCCGGCCTCCACCGCACCGACCAGGGCTTCGGCATTACCGAGCACGGCGCGCCCGGTCATCGGCTGGCGTACCACCGACGCCGATTCTGCGCGGAGCAGCCATGGCGCCGTGCTGCCGTCGGCGCGACCGTACAGCACCGCTGCATGATCGAGCAAGTCCGCGCCCGATGCCGGTGCGCCGTGGATATCCAGGTAGGCTGGCGCTGCGCAAAAAATCAATTCTTCGTATCCCAGCGTGCGATGGTCGAGCGCCGCCGGCCATACCTCGTTGTCGGCGCCGCCGATGCGCACCGCAACATCCACGCCGTCCTCCACCAGGTCCACGAAACGGTCCGTGAAGGAGACGTGTGGCATCACTTGCGGGTGCGTGCCTGCAAACTGCAGCAGCGCCGGCCACGCCCGCAGGCGGCCGAAGGTCGCCGGCAAGTCTACCCGCAGGCGCCCGGACGGCACCGCATCGTCGGACGCCAGTACGCGCTCGGCCGCTTCCAGGTCTTCCAGCACCTGCACGCACACCTGCCGGTAGGCGTGGCCGGCGTCGGTCAGGCGCAAGCGGCGCGTGCTGCGCTCGAACAATCGGCTACCCAGCCGCTCTTCCAGGCGGGCAATCGCCTTGCCCACCGCCGAGTTGGTCAGATTGAGGCGCTGGGCGGCAGCGGTAAAACTGCCGGCTTCGGCAACGGCAACGAAGGTGGCAATGCCTTTCAAGCGTTCGGTCGGATGCACTGGAATTATTTTCTTAAATTAAGTGGAATTCTTGTCCAACAGTGGAATATTTTTCTTTTATATCATTTATCCCTGTTTAACCTGACAACTCACAAGAAAAACCATGGCTACCTCTTCTTCCAAAGCCTCGATTGCCATCCTGGCGATTGCCGCCTTCATCATCGTCACCACCGAATTCCTGATCGTCGGCCTGCTGCCGGCACTGGCGCGCGACCTGGCGATATCCGTTACCTCGGCCGGCCAGCTGGTGACGCTGTTTGCCGTGGTGGTGATGGTGGCGGGACCGTTCCTGACCGCCGCGCTGGCCCACTTCGACCGCAAGAAGCTGTTCATTGCCATCCTGGCGCTGTTTGCCGCCGCCAATGCGCTGGCCGCCGTGGCGCCGAATATCTGGGTGCTGGCGATTGCCCGCCTGTTGCCCGCACTGGCGCTGCCCGTGTTCTGGGGCACGGCCAGTGATACCGCTGCGCAAATTGCCGGCCCGGGCAACAGCGGCCGCGCCGTCTCGACCGTCTACCTGGGGATTTCGGCGGCGATGCTGTTCGGCATTCCGCTTGGCACCCTGGCAGCGGACGCCATCGGCTGGCGCGGTGCGTTCGCGTTGCTGGCCGCGCTGTCGGCCGTGATTGCAGTATTGATGACCATCAGCATGCCCACCGTGCAGGCCACCGAAGCGGTGCCGCTGCGCACCCAGGCGGCCGTGCTCAAGCGCCCATATTTCCTGGCCAACGTGGCGCTGTCGGTGCTGGTGTTTACCGCCATGTTTACCGGCTATACGTACCTGGCCGAACTGCTGGAAAAATCGGCCGGCATCGCGCCGTCGCTGGTGGGCTGGTGGCTGATGGGCTTTGGCGCGGTCGGTTTGTTCGGCAACTGGCTCGGCGGCCTGTGGGTTGACAGCAAGCCGCTCGCCACCACGGCGCTGTTTTGCATGGTCCTGGCGCTCGGTATGGCGGCCACCACGGCGCTGGCCGGCTTCGGCAGCAATCGTGCGTGGTTTGCGCTGGCGCTCGGTGTGTGGGGCATTGCCAACACGGCGCTGTATCCGATCTGCCAGATCCGCGTGATGAAGGCCGCGACCGGCGCCCAGGCGCTGGCAGGCACCATCAATGTGTCGGCGGCCAATGGCGGTATCGCGCTGGGTGCGGCGCTCGGTGGGCTGGCAATTTCGAGCTGGGGCGTGCATGCGGTGGGGTATGCGGCAGCAGCGCTGGCCGTGGTGGCCGTGATCGTGGCGGCGGTGATATCGGCAGCGATTGCGCCAACGGCAGTCCAGCACGCGCCGGCCGCGAAGCCGGCGCGATAAGTCACCCTACTCCCAGGATTGCGCGACCTGCACCGCGTCGCTGGCGCCAGTGCTGGCGGCGCGTACTTTTTCGGCTGCGGTCCGACCGGCCAGGAACGCGTGGTCGGAGTGGTAGTACTCCCCCGCGCCGAAACGCAGCAAGGTACGTCCGCCGGCCGTGATACCGTCGAGTTTGCGGCGGTACCATACGCAGGGATGGAAACCGTGGTCGCCGATGCCGCTCGCTGCCGCCTCCGATGCAACGGCACCAGGATGCGATGGGGCCAGTCGATGGCATCCTGGGGACCGCGATGTTGGCGCGCAGCGTCGAACGCCAGGTTCCACTCGCCGTTAAGCGACGTCCAGCCATCGCGTACCAGCTGGGGCCGCGGATATTCAAACTGGAGCATGGGATTGTTTCGCTGGCAGCGCAGCGGATGAGAAAAAACATTCCAAAAATAGCAGTAATTGTTTTATGTTTTTTACACTGCCTCCACCCGCAAGCGAGTAGGACACTACCTACAGCGCCTACCGTCCCACCGCACGGAGTGGCCGTCGGTCCTCTGCCATGCTGGCAGTTCAGCAACCCAACCCACAAGGAGTAGCCATGAGTTCCATAGCCAAACCACGCGATGCCGTCGCCCTGCTCAAGCAGGATCATGACGAAGTCAAAGCGATGTTCAAGCAATACGAAGAACTGGGTGACCGCGCGTTTGCGACCAAACAGAAGCTGGCGGAGAAAATCTGCCTGGAATTGACCAAGCATGCGATTGCCGAAGAAGAAATTTTCTATCCGGCCGTGCGCGCCGACGTCAAGGAAGGCGACGACCTGGTTGACGAAGCAACCGTTGAACACGCGTCCGCCAAGGATCTGATCGCGCAAATTCACGCCATGGATCCGCACGACGACCTGTACGACGCGAAGGTGAAAGTGCTGGGCGAATACATCGACCATCACGTCAAGGAAGAAGAAGAGGAAATGTTCCCGCAGGCTAAAAAAGCCGGCATCGACCTGGTCGCGCTAGGCGAACAGATCCAGGCGCGCAAGGACGAGATCGAAGAGATTCCTCCGCCGATGATCCCGCCTGCCGCCATGGAAGGCCGCCGTCCTTCGCTGTAAGAACCTGTCCAGGCAGCGAGAAGACAGCCGAGGTATTCTCTCAAGGAATGCCTCGCGCCCTGCCGGTACACGTTCCGGGGTCGGCGCCTGCCGCAGCGGGTCAGGCAGGCTGCCGCTTGCCAGGCATACCGGGCGGTGCCGTACGCTGCGGCCGGTGCGCTTGCGCGCACAGCGCCACGCCACCGAGCAGCAACAACAGCGCTGCGCCCTCGGCGACCGTGGGCCAGCGCTGCTCCCACATAAATCCGTACAACACGGCAAATACCGTCTCGAACACGATCAACTGGCCGGTCATGGTGAGCGGCAGCGTGCGGCTGGCGACATTCCACAGGCCGTTACCGATCACCGAGCACAATACCGCCACCCCGGTGACAATGCCGGTGAACACCAGCCAGCCCGAGGTGTCATGGTCGGCGTTTGGCGCGGCCAGCACGAAGGCCGGTACTGCCAGCGCCAGCGCCAGTGCGCCCGTCACCAGCCCCGTCAGCAAGCTCCATTCATGCGCCGACACCTGCTGCAAGCGTCCCAGCCAGCGGCTGTTGGCGACCACGTAGGTCGTCCACGACAGCAAGGCGCCCAGCGCGCACAGCAGCCCCAACGTCGATTGATGACCTGGCGCGGCCAGCGCTTGCCAGCTAATGCACAGCAACCCCGCCATGCTCAACGCCAGCGATGGCAGCAGGCGTTTGAGCGGCACCGCGTGGCGGTCGCGCGCGCCCACCAGCGTCACGATCACCGGCAACAGCCCGATCACCAGCGACGTCATCGCCACCCCGCCCGCCTGCACGGCCTTGGCCAGCAACACGTAATAAACCAGGTTGCCGGTGAGCGCGAGCCACACCAGGCCGCGCCATTCGCGCCAGGTCAGGCGCCCGCGCAGGCGACGCCAGCCAGGCCCGATCAGCAACGCCGCCACCAGCCCGTAAGCCAGGTAGCGGCCGGCCGACAATTGCAGCGGCGTGAAGCCGGGCGTGACTTCGGGCGCCAGGAACACCAGCCCCCACAGTGCGCAGGCGAGCACGCCGGCGGCGATGCCCAGTCGATGATTGTTCAATAGCATGGAGATCCTTCCGAAAGAAGTGATTCTCCCTGCTGGCGCGATGGAATTCTTGGCGTAGGCTACTGCTTTGTTGACGCCAGCTCCTGCTTGCTGCGGCGATAGGCGGCGGGGGTGGTGTCGAGATGCGTGCGCATGGCGCGGGTGAGCGCGCTCTGCTCGGAAAAGCCGCAGGCCAGCGCCACCTCGGCGAGCGGCCGGCTGCCCTCCGCCAGCTGCGCGCAGGCCAGGTCCAGACGCCGGTGCAGCAGCCACAAGTGCGGACTGGTATCGAGTTCTTCGCGAAACAGCGCATGCAGGCGGCTGGTGCTCAGGCGCGCAAACGCGGCCATCGACTCGGTGCTCCACGCGGCACCGGGATCGGCCTCCACCTGCGCCAGCAATGCCGACAGGCGCGAGCGCGCTTGCGGCACGCCGAGCGCCAGCGTATCGAGCAACAACGGCGTCCAGCCGCGCAACATGCCGGGCTGCACAGCTTGCTGCTCGGCCATCAGGTGCATGAATTCGATCAGCTTGCGCGCAGCCGGGCCGATGGCAGCGAACGGCCGCTCCAGCAGCAGCTGGCGGCTCGGCTGTTCCAGTTCGGCCTGGTCGAAATCGAGGATGATGGACCGGTTGTCCACGTCGCTGCGCTGGGCATGCCAGGCGCCGGCCACCACCACTGCGCCATGCAGCGGATCGAGACGGGCCTGGCGGCCCAGCACCTCCACCTCCACCACGCCGGTAACCGGCAACACCAGCTGCGCAAACTCGTGGCGATCGGTCCCCCAGCGCTCGCCGTAGCTGCGCAGATCGATATCGACAAAGGGAGGGACAAGCGCGGACATGGGGCGGACGGACGGAATGTGTAACACGCCAGTCTAGCATGGCGAAAAAAAACCCGCCGAAGCGGGTTTTCTCACATCCTTGGCGGAGAGGGTGGGATTCGAACCCACGGATAGGTTGCCCCATCGCTTGATTTCGAGTCAAGTACATTCGACCACTCTGCCACCTCTCCTTTCCGCTGTTGCCAGCGGAGGCAGGATCATAGCAGGCCGCCGTCAAAAACGGAAGGGCCAACCATGCCTGCCGGTGCAAACTTTCAACAAACTATTTATCTTGATTTTTTGCCGCAGAAAAGAAAAAACCCGCCGAAGCGGGTTCTCTCACATCTTTGGCGGAGAGGGTGGGATTCGAACCCACGGTAGGGTCGCCCCTACGCTTGATTTCGAGTCAAGTACATTCGACCACTCTGCCACCTCTCCTTTTCTTGCATCAGACACTAACGTGTTGGTGCGAGAAGGCAAGATTATAGCAGGCCTTCCGGAAAATGGAAGGCCTTTTTTCCAGCCCGCGATCAGGCAGCTTGCAGATGGGTCAGGCCGCCCATGTACGGACGCAGCACTGCTGGAATTTCGACACCGCCATCGGCTTGCTGGTAGTTCTCGAGCACGGCCACCAGCGTGCGGCCCACGGCCAGGCCGGAACCGTTGAGGGTGTGCACCATTTCCGGCTTGCCTTGCGGGTTGCGGAAACGCGCCTGCATGCGGCGCGCCTGGAACGCTTCGCAGTTCGACAGCGACGAAATTTCGCGATAGGTGTTCTGCGCCGGCAGCCACACTTCCAGGTCGAAGGTCTTGGTGGCGCCAAAGCCCATGTCGCCGGTGCACAGCGACATCACGCGGTACGGCAGGCCCAGCCGTTGCAGGATGGTTTCGGCATGGCCGACCATTTCGTCGAGCGCCGTGTACGACGTGTCGGGATGAACCACCTGCACCATCTCGACCTTGTCGAACTGGTGCTGGCGGATCATGCCGCGCGTGTCGCGGCCATAGCTGCCCGCTTCCGAGCGGAAGCATGGCGTGTGGGCGGTCATCTTCATCGGCAGCGCGTCGGCCGCCAGGATTTCGTCGCGGGCCAGGTTGGTCAGCGTCACTTCCGAGGTGGGGATCAGGTAGAAGTTCTCGCCCTCGCCTTCCACGCCGCCTTTTTTCACCGAGAACAGATCGGCTTCGAACTTGGGCAACTGTCCGGTGCCGCGCAGCGAATCGGCGTTGACCATGTATGGCGTGTAGCACTCCGTGTAGCCGTGCTCGTCGGTATGGGTGTTGAGCATGAACTGCGCCAGCGCGCGGTGCAGGCGCGCAATGCCGCCCTTCATGACCGAGAAGCGCGAACCGGTGAGCTTGGTGGCGACATCGAAATCGAGACCCAGCGGCGCGCCCACATCGACGTGGTCTTTCACTGCGAATTCAAACGTGCGCGGCGTGCCGACCTTGCGCACTTCGACGTTGCCCGACTCGTCGGTGCCCTGTGGTACGGACTCGTGCGGCAGGTTCGGGATTGCCTGCATGAAGTCGCTGATCTTGGCCTGTACCGCCGACAGCGCGATTTCGTTGGCCTTGAGTTCGTCACCGAGGCCGGACACTTCGGCCATCAGCGCGGTGGTGTCTTCGCCCTTGCCCTTCAACATGCCGATCAGCTTGGACTGCGAATTGCGCTTGCCTTGCAATTCCTCGGTACGCGTCTGGATCGCTTTGCGTTCCGACTCGAGCGCGTTGAACGCGTCCACATCGAGCTGGTACTTGCGGGTGGCCAGTCGCGCGGCGACGTTGGCGATGTCTTTACGGAGGAGTTGGATATCAATCATGGGAGCGCAGTGCCGTTGTATCGAAAACGTCAATTGTACCAAGAGGAAGTCCGTTCCCAGCGAGTTTTACACAGCCCGCCGGCTGTCCCGATCGGGGTGGCGGTTACAGTGCGGCTTTTTCAGCGGCGCTCAAGCGCTTGGCTGCCACGACCACTACCTGCATCTTGGCGTGGTGAATCACCGTTTGCGTCACCGGGGCGCTCAGCGCCAGGCGGGTGGCGTCGGCATCGGCGGCGCTGGCGAAGCTGGTGGCGCCGGCGATCACAGCGGCGGCGACGAAGATACTTTCCATGTGTTTGGTGATGTTCATGATGCGCTCCTTTGAGTGGGTGGTCTACAAGTTGTCCTGCGATGGATGTACTGTAGCTAAAGGGCGTATGGCTTGCGCGGCGGATGCGATGAAGCGCCGTAAATGGCGGATGGACTGCAAAAAGACGGTGCCGATGCAGCCGGACTCGGCGCTTGAATGGGGACTTGCCGGGGACTTGCTTGCAGGATTTCAACTACGCAACTAATCGTGCGCCATGACGGCATTGAAATGTGTACGATGAGTCAACAACAAGCCTATCGGAGAATAACTTGAAAACACAATTCCTGAAAATGGGCGCCATGGGCGCATT
Source organism: Duganella zoogloeoides (assembly GCF_034479515.1). Taxonomy (NCBI): domain Bacteria; kingdom Pseudomonadati; phylum Pseudomonadota; class Betaproteobacteria; order Burkholderiales; family Oxalobacteraceae; genus Duganella; species Duganella zoogloeoides. The sequence goes on along the minus strand of NZ_CP140152.1, from coordinate 1,598,421 downwards.
GATGGCACTGGCGGCCGGTTGCTCGACCATGAGCGGTCCGCCGGAAAACGAAGCGCCGCCACCGGCCAACCCTGCGTTTGCCGGCGTCATGGCCAAGTTCAATGCCCAGTTCCCCAACGACAAGGCGACCAAGTACGAAGAAGTTTCGCTGAACTACAACAATACCCACAAGCTCGATGATCGCGGCAACTGCCACGACCTGTCCAAGTATCCGGTCACCATCATCCTGACCCTGGACAGCGCCGGCAAAGTCGTCAGCAGCACCACCGACGTGGACAACAAGAAAGCCGACTGCTTCCGCAAGGCCTATGCCGACGTGCAACTGCCGGCACCGCCGTTCGCTCCCTACATCAAGCCGATCCGCCTGCGCTGATCAGTTGTATTATCAGGCTGCCGCATCATCACCGGCGGCAGCCTGCTCCTCTGCCACGACGACTTCCCCGTCCCCTTCTTCCTTCGGCGCCGCCTCGGCCACGCCATCGAGCCAGTCCAGCACGACCTGGTTGAACCGCTCCGGCTCGCTCACCATGGGCCAGTGCCCGGTATTGAACGCCACCACCTTGCACCCTTTTCTTGCCGCCAGCATCTCGGTCCACGGCCCCGAATGAAACATGAACGGCTTGCGGATGCCATAGATGAACAGCATCGGCACGCGCGGCTTGAACGGCACCAGCGCCCGGTACGAACCGATGTTGCCGGCCGTGAGGATGTAATACGGATAATTCATGCCCGAATAAATATGCTCGCGCGGCGACGGCACTTTCATGATGCCTGCCATGGTGCGGGTAACCAGGTTGCCGATCCCGCCGCCGATGGCCCAGCCGAGCGCCAGCACATTCTGGTAACCGTTGAGCATCATGCGCTGCCCCAGCGAGCGCGAGCGCAGCGTCGTCTCGGAATTGGCATCGCCGATATCGACGCCGACGATGCGCGACACCGCAGCCCGGTGACGCATGTAAAACTCGTAGCCGAACACGCAACCCCAGTCGTGCGTCATCAGGATCACCGGCTGCTTGCGGTTGACGCTGTTGACGATGTGCAGCAGGATGCGCATGGTCGCGTCCAGCGTGTACGACCGGCGCTGCTTGCTGTTGTCGAAGCCGGGCAAGGTAAAGCGCACACAGCGGTAGCGATGCCTGAGCGCGGCCACTTGCGGCTCCCACAGCCGATACGTATCGGGCCAGCCGTGGATCATCACGATGGTCTCGGCATGCTCGTCCTCTTCGGGACCATCGATGTAAATGTCGATGCCATCGACCACGAGCTGTTGCATGGGGTTCCTCTAGACAGGGATCAGGTTTTGCCGGCGTCGGCATCGAGCTGGCGCAAGAATGCCAGCTTGTCCGCAATTTTGCTCTCCAACCCGCGCGGCACCGGCTGGTACCAGCCCGGCTCGCGCATATCGTCGGGGAAGTAGGTTTCGCCGGCGGCGTAGGCGTTCGGCTCGTCGTGGGCGTAGCGGTATTCGTGGCCGTACCCGAGTTCTTTCATCAGCTTGGTCGGGGCGTTGCGCAGGTGGACCGGTACTTCGCGGCTCTTGTCGGTTTTGACGAACGCCCGGGCCTGGTTGTAGGCGTTGTAGCCGGCGTTGCTCTTGGCGGCGATCGCCAGGTAGATCACGGCCTGGCCCAGCGCCAGTTCGCCTTCGGGTGACCCCAGCCGTTCGAACGTGGTGGCGGCATCGTTGGCGATTTGCATGGCGCGCGGGTCGGCCAGGCCGATGTCTTCCCAGGCCATGCGCACGATGCGGCGCGACAGGTAGCGCGCGTCCGCGCCGCCATCGAGCATGCGGGTGAGCCAGTACAGCGCCGCGTCCGGGTTGGAGCCGCGCACCGATTTGTGCAGCGCCGAGATCTGGTCGTAAAAATTGTCGCCGCCCTTGTCGAACCGGCGCGCGTTGAGCGTCAACGCGTTCTCGATAAAGGCCGGCGTGATCTTGTTGGTCTTGGCGGCATTGGCGGCGGTGCTGGTCTGTTCCAGCAGGTTGAGCAGGCGGCGGCCGTCGCCGTCGGCATAACCGATCAGGGTATCGAGTGCGGCATCATCAAACTCCAGGTGCGACAGTACCCGCGCGCGGGCCTTGTCCACCATCTCGCGCAGCTCTGCCTCATCGAACGACTTGAGCACATACACTTGCGCACGCGACAGCAGTGCCGAGTTGACTTCGAACGATGGATTTTCGGTGGTGGCGCCGATCAGCGTCACCAGCCCCGATTCCGCGTACGGCAGCAGCGCATCCTGCTGCGACTTGTTGAAGCGGTGGATCTCATCGACGAACAAGATCGTGTGCTTGCCGAGCACCAGGTTCTGCTGGGCCTGCTCCATGGCGGCGCGGATATCCTTGACGCCCGAGAACACGGCCGACAAGGCGATGAATTCGCAATCGAAAGCGTTGGCGGTCAGGCGCGCCAGCGTGGTCTTGCCCACGCCAGGCGGGCCCCACAGGATCATCGAGTGGGGCTGGCCCGATTCGAAAGCCAGCCGCAGCGGCTTGCCAGGCCCCAGCAGGTGGCGCTGGCCGATCACCTCATCGAGGGTCTTGGGGCGCAGCGCTTCGGCCAGCGGTTGGCGGGGTTCGTTGGTGAAGAGGTCTGCCATGGTGTTGAGATGTGCGACGCTGAACGACTGGCAGCGCCCTGCTACCTAGTTGTTGAACACGTCCGCGCCCTTGGGCATCACGAACTTGAAGCTGGTGGCCGTCAAGGCCGGATTCTTTTCGATTTTCGACAGCGCCAGCACCGACGTCTGGCCGAACGAGTCTTTCAGTTCCATCGCCTCCGGCAAGCCGTTGCGCAGACCGATGGTGATTTGTTCGAAGCTCGAATCCTTGGCTTTCGGTACGGCTTTGAGCCACTCGAGACCATCGCGCGTGCCCGCTTCCGACAAGGTAAAACTCTTTTCCAGGTCGTTGCTGCCGAACAGGATGGAGGCCGGCGACGAACCCAGCGCGTCGCCGAGTTTCTTGGTGGTGACCTGGTTCAGGTCCTTGTCGAAGATGTAGAGCTGCTCGCCATCAGCCTGCAGCACCTGCTCGTACGGCTTGGTATAAGTCCAGATGAACTTGCCGGGGCGGGCGAACAAAAACGTGCCGCTCGACGGTGGCGTCGGCTTGGCCTTGGCGCTGCCCTCGCCCTTGACTTGGCGCTGGGTGAACTCGCCCTTGGCGGCCTTGGTGGACGCCACGAACGATTTGAACTGTTCCAGCGCGCTGGCGTGGACCGAGCCGGCGAACAGTGCGCCGGCCACGGCCAACAGGGCAGCCGATTTCTTCAATTGCATCATATTGCTTTCCTTATTCTGCGCTGGCAGCGGGCACCAGGATGTCGCGGTTGCCGTTCGATTGCATGGCCGAAACCACGCCGCTATTTTCCATTTGTTCCAGCAGGCGCGCCGCGCGGTTGTAGCCGATGCGCAGGTGACGCTGCACCAGCGAAATCGACGCCCGGCGATTTTTCAGCACCACTTGCACCGCCTGGTCGTACATCGGATCGGCCTCGCCACCGGCCTCGCCAGCCGCACCGCCTTCGGCGCCGCCCTCGCCTTCCAGCGTGCCGCCCTCGAGGATGCCCTCGATGTAGTTCGGCTCGCCCGTGGTCTTCAGGTGCGCCACCACGCGGTGCACCTCTTCATCCGACACGAAGGCGCCGTGCACGCGCACCGGCAGGCCGGTACCAGGCGGCATGTACAACATGTCGCCCATGCCCAGCAGGGTCTCCGCGCCCATCTGGTCGAGAATGGTGCGCGAGTCGATCTTGGACGAAACCTGGAACGCGATCCGGGTCGGAATGTTCGCCTTGATCAGGCCGGTAATCACATCCACAGATGGGCGCTGGGTAGCCAAAATCAAGTGCAAGCCGGCGGCGCGCGCTTTTTGCGCGATACGGGCGATCAACTCTTCTACCTTCTTGCCGACGACCATCATCAGGTCGGCCAGCTCGTCGATGATGATGACGATGGTCGGCAGTTTTTCCAGCGGTTCCGGCGAATCGGGCGTGAGGCTGAACGGGTTCGGGATGTGTTCCTCGCGCTTGGTCGCCTCGGCAATCTTGGCGTTGTAGCCGGCCAGGTTACGCACGCCGAGCTTGGACATCAGCTTGTACCGGCGTTCCATCTCGTTCACCGCCCAGTTGAGGGCGTGGCCGGCCTGGCGCATGTCGGTCACGACCGGGGCCAGCAAGTGCGGAATGCCTTCGTACACCGACATTTCCAGCATCTTCGGATCGATCAGGATCATGCGCACGTCGGCCGGGTCGGACTTGTACAGCAGCGACAAAATCGTCGCATTGATACCGACCGATTTACCGGAGCCGGTGGTACCGGCAACGAGCAAGTGCGGCATCTTGGCCAGGTCGGCCACCACAGCCTTGCCGGCGATGTCCTTGCCCAGCGCGACGGTGAGCGGCGACGGGTTGTCGTTATAGACCTTGGAACCGACAATCTCCGACAGGCGCACGATCTGGCGCTTGGCGTTGGGCAGTTCCAGCGCCATGAAGTTTTTACCGGGAATGGTTTCCACCACGCGGATCGAGGTCAGCGACAGCGAACGCGCCAGGTCGCGCGCCAGGCCCACGATCTGGCTGCCCTTGACGCCGGTGGCCGGTTCGATTTCGTAGCGGGTGACGACCGGGCCCGGATAGGCGGCCACGACCTTGGCTTCGACGCCGAAGTCCGACAGCTTTTTCTCGATCAGGCGGCTGGTGAATTCCAGCGTTTCGACCGCCACGGTTTCCTGCACCTCGGGCGCCTCGTCCAGCAGCGACAAGGTAGGCAGCTGCGGATTGCCGTTCAGGTCCTGGAACAGGCTGGCCTGGCGCTCCTTTTCCACGCGCTCGGATTTGACCACGGTGACCACTTGCGGCTCGATCTTGACGATCGGCGCGGCGACCGGATGTTTTTCCACGTGCTTGGCGCGCTCGATCACCACGGTTTCCTCGCGCTTGACGGCAGCGACTTCACCCTGGCGGCGGTCTTCGCGGTACTGGTAGCGCTGGATGAACCAGACGATGCCCGATTCGATCGTGAAGCCGATGCGCTCGGCCAGCGCCAGCCACGAGACCTGGAAGAACAGCGAAAAACCGAGGCCGAACAACAACAGCAGCAGCAAGGTGGCGCCGGTAAAGCCGAACGCCACGTGCGCCGAATGGCCGATCAGCTCGCCCAAAACGCCGCCCGAGACGCGCGGCAACTCTGCGTGGCGCGTGAGCGAACCGAGGCGCAGGTATTCGAGCCCCACGCTGCCGACGAACAGCAGCACGAAGCCGATACCGCGTATCAGCGGCTCTTGCGCATGCTCGGGCTCGGCAGGCTTGGTCATGACAAATTTTTGCGTGAGGCTACGGTAACCTTGCCACACGTAGCGCAGCACGCAAAACGCCCACCACCAGGCCGAGATGCCGAAGATGTACAGCAGTAAGTCGGACAGCCAGGCGCCGGCGCGGCCGCCGAGGTTGGTCACCTTGGGCACCAGCGTTTCGTGCGACCAGCCGGGGTCGAGCTTGTTGTAGCTGGCCAGGATCAGCACGAAATAAAGGCCGAGCACGGCCAGCGCCAGCCAGCGCGCTTCGGACAGCAGCTTGACCAGGCGATTGGGCAGCGGCTGGCGCTCGGTGGGGGTGCGTTTGTAGCCGTTGGCGGACGCTGCGGACGAGGTCGTTCCGGCGCCTGCGCCAGACTTGGAAGATCGTTCCTGAACTTTTTTACTGCTCATAGGTATTAAGGTGTTGCAACGTTATCGCACAGGAAAGATTCAGAGACAGCTATTCTAAGGCATACAGGCCACATCCGCCCCACGATTCATCCTGATCTTCTGCTTGCACTATAATCTTGTATTGCCTGCGTGAATGCAAGAGGCATTGCCCTTGCCTCCACCGCAGATGCCCCCAACTCCGATGTACTCCAATCTACAAAGAAGCCCGCCATGACCACTACCAAACACGCCCGCGTTCTGATCCTCGGTTCGGGCCCTGCCGGCTACAGCGCCGCCGTTTATGCCGCCCGCGCCAACCTGAACCCGATGCTGGTCACCGGCGTGGAACAAGGCGGCCAGTTGATGACCACCACCGATGTCGAAAACTGGCCCGGCGACCCGATGGGCGTGCAAGGCCCGGACCTGATGCAGCGCCTGCTGCAACACGCCGAGCGTTTCAAGACCGAGATCGTGTTCGATCACATCCACACGACCTTCCTGTCGGAAAAGCCGATCCGCCTGCTGGGCGACAGCCATGAATACACGTGCGACACCCTGATCATTGCCACCGGCGCGTCGGCCCAGTACCTGGGCCTGCCGACCGAGCAGGAATTCATGGGCCGTGGCGTCTCCGCTTGCGCCACCTGCGACGGCTTCTTCTACCGCAACCAGGAAGTGGCCGTGATCGGCGGCGGCAACACCGCAGTCGAGGAAGCGCTGTACCTGTCGAACATCGCCAACAAGGTCACGCTGATTCACCGCCGCGACAAGTTCCGCGCCGAAGCGATCCTGATCGACCGCCTGCACGCCAAGGTTGCCGAAGGCAAGATCGAGATCAAGTACAACCACACGCTGCAGGAAGTGCTCGGCAACGAAGGCGGCGTGACCGGCCTGAAATTGCAATCGACCGACGACGGCGCCGTCTCGGAAATCACCGTGCACGGCCTGTTCGTGGCGATCGGCCACAAGCCGAACACCGGCATCTTCGAAGGCCAGCTGGAAATGCACAACGGCTACATCAAAACGCGTTCGGGCACCGAAGGCATGGCCACTGCCACCACCGCCCCGGGCGTGTTTGCCGCTGGCGACGTGCAGGACCATATCTACCGCCAGGCGATCACCAGCGCCGGCACCGGTTGCATGGCCGCACTGGACGCCCAGCGCTACCTCGAAGCGCAGGAGTAAGCCGCGATGAAAGACTTCTCGGAACTGAAATCGCTGAGCAAGCAGCTCAGGGAACAGACCGAGGCGCGCGCCGCCGCCGAGGCGGAGCGCGTCAAGCGGGAAAAGACCCAGGTGGTTGAGGCGAATATCTTCCAGTCGGCGCTCGGCGGCGTCAAGCGCCTGCCCGAATCGGACCGCCATGTGCCGCAGTTGCCGAAAACGGCCGGTGCCGCCCTGCCCGTCAAGCGCAAGCTGACGCAAGCCGAGGACGACGCTGCAGTGCTGCGCGAATCGCTGTCCGACCTGTTTGAAGTCGATCATTACCTGGAAGAAGACCCGGCGCTCAATTACGCCGCGCCCGGCGTCGGTTCCGACGTGGTGAAAAAATTGCGCAAGGGCCACTGGCCGGTGCAGGACGAGCTCGATCTGCACGGCATGCGGCGCGACCAGGCGCGCGACGCCATCGGCGACTTTTTACGCCGTTCGACCATGCGCAACCATCGCTGCGTGTGCGTAATTCACGGCCGCGGTTTTGGTTCGCGCGGCCAGGAACCAGTGCTCAAATCGATGGTGCACAGCTGGCTGGTGCAAAAAGAAGAAGTGGTGGCATTCTGCCAGGCGCGCTCCTCGGAAGGTGGAGAAGGCGCGCTGATGGTGCTGCTGAGGGCCGCGCTGCGGCCCGAGCGCTAATCAACCAGGGCGATACTTTTCCAGCCAGTGCGCATACGGCGCTGGCAGCAGCCACGTAGGACGCTCCACTTTCAACTCCGCCGCCATCTGCGCGGCGTAGTGCGGATTGGCCAGGAAAGCGCGGCCGATCATCACCAGGTCCATCTGCTGGTCGGCCACCACGCGGTTGGCCACCTCCGCCGCATCGATCCCCCACGACGACGCCACCGGCAAGGCCGCCTCGCGGCGCACCCGTTCGGCGATCGGCGCCAGGAAGGGCGTTCCCCACGGAACATTGCCGTTCGGGGTGGAGAAGCCCACGCTCACGTTGAGCAGATCGAGCCCGCCCTGATGCATCGCGCGCGTGACATCGATCGACTCCGCCAGCGTCTGCTCGTCGCGGCCGTCATATTCGATCACGCCGAAACGGGCTGTCAACGGCAGGTGCTCGGGCCATACCGCGCGCACGGCCGCCAGAGTTTCCAGCATGAAGCGGCTACGGCCGGCGTAGTCGCCGCCGTAGGCATCGTCACGCACGTTGGCATCAACATTGAAAAAGCTTTGCGCCAGGTAGCCATGGGCGAAATGCAGTTCGAGCCACTGGAAGCCGGCGTCACGCGCACGCTGGGCGGACGCGACGAAATCTGCCTTCACCCGCTCGATGTCGTCGAGCGTCATGGCCTTGGGCACCTGCGGCAGGTTGGCGCCGAACGCCACGGCCGACGGTGCGATGGTTTGCCAGCTGCGCGGATCGTCGGCAGCGATGTGATCGTCGCCTTCCCACGGCTTGTTGGCGCTGGCTTTGCGGCCGGCATGGGCGATCTGGATGCCGGGCACGGCGCCGGCGGCCTTGATGCCGGCGGCAATGCGGGCCAGGCCGGCGGCCTGCTCGTCGTTCCACAGGCCCAGGCAACCGGGGGTGATGCGCCCTTCCGGCGACACGGCGGTCGCTTCCACGATCACCAGGCCGGCGCCGCCACGCGCCAGGGCCGGGTAATGCACCTGGTGCCAATCGTTGGTGAGGCCATCGTCGGCGCTGTACTGGCACATCGGCGGCACCGCGATACGGTTGCGCAGCGTGACGTCCTTGAGGGAAAACGGGGTAAATAATGCGGTCATCGCTCAAACTTTAAAGTTGATCTGAACAGCATCATAATTCATTAATGAATTAGGTGCAGTCGGGGCGGCCAAATCGCCTAAGCAGGCGCAGCAAGCTTCGCAGCGTGTCAGCCGAGCAACTAAGTTACACGGTTGGCGGCGGTCATGTTAACCTGAGCAATCTTCGACTTCCGCTACCGTTCGCACCCGATGCCCTACATGTCCCACGTTCCGGTTCACGTTTCCCTGGTCACCGTCATCGAGATCGTGGCGATCCTGGTGGGCGCGTTTTCCGGGTTCGTGGAGGCACGCCGCAAGCGCATGGACCTGGTGGGCGTATTCACGGTGGCCTTCATCACCGCGTTCGGCGGCGGGACGTTGCGCGACATCCTGCTCGACCGCCGGCCGCTGTTCTGGGTCATGCACCAGGAATACGCGATCCTGATTTTCGTGCTGGCACTGATCGCCGCGCCGCTGATGCGCACCCTCAAGCAAATCCTGTCCGAACGCCTGATCGTGATCGCCGACGCCATCGGCCTGGGCCTGTTCGCGGTGGCGGGCGTGTCGCAGGCGCAGGCGGCGGGCATGCCGCTGTTCATCGCCTCGATGATGGGCGTGATCACCGGCATCTTTGGCGGCGTGCTGCGCGACATCGTCTGCAACGAAGTGCCGATGGTCTTCCGCGACGGCAAACCCTACGCCATCTGCGCCTTCTTCGGCTGCTGGATGTACATCGGCCTGCAATACACCGACGTCTCCGACGACGTCGCCCTGTGGGCCAGCGCCGCCTCGATCACGGTGATGCGGCTGGTGACGTGGAAGTTCGAGTTACATCTGCCGTCCGACAAATAGTCGCTGACAATCAGCAAAGTGATTTATTTGCAATTGTTGCATCGGCGGCGTTGACCGCCGCCGGGCAACGCAAGACTATGTGTGTCAGCGTGCCGGCGCGCCCTATTCAATATAAATAATATATTTAGGGAGACACAATCATGGAAACCAACACCCTGCGCGTCCTCACCGGCGCGGCAGCGCTGTCCCTGTTCGCCGGTTGCGGTGGCAGTGGCAGCAGTACCAGCGACAGCAACATGCCAGCGGCCCGCACGCTCGCCACCACCACGGTCGCGGGCGCCGACGCCAGCAATGCCACGCTGGCCAACGCCGCAACCTTCGGCCTCACCCAGGACGCCAACTTCTACACCGTCGATACCGGCGCCGGACTGGTGTTCAAGATCCGCCGCACCGACAATGGCGTGAGCACCCAGTCGGCCGGCGATATCGCCTCGATGATCTACAACGGCGTACAGTACCAGGACCAGGCGCGCGGCACCCAGCTGAACTCGGGCTTCGACTACCTGTACAACAATGTCTCGGCGGTGGCCGTGACCGCCACCACGGTCGGCGCCGACACCATCAAGATCACCGTGCAAGCAGGCGACCTCACCCACTACTACATGGCGCGCCGGGGCGATCCGAACATCTACATGGGCACGTACTTCACGACCGAACCGAGCACGCTGGGCCTGGCGCGCTTCATCGTGCGGGTACCGATCGCCGCGCTGCCCAACGGCCCGGTGCCGTCCGACCTGCGCGGCACCAACGGCGCCATCGAATCGGGCGACGTGTTCGGCATGCCCAACGGCGAAACCCGCTCCAAGCACTATTCGAACATGCGGCTCAAGGACTGGCGCTACATCGGCGCCACCAGCGCCACCGCCGGCCTGTGGATCGTGCGCGACAACCACGAAGGCGGCTCGGGCGGGCCGTTCTACCGCAGCCTGCTCAACCAGGGCACGTCCAGCAACCAGGAAATCACCTACATCATCAACTACGGCGAGGCGCAGACCGAGGCGTTCCGCCCCGGCATCCTCAACACCTACACCATGACTTTCACCGACGGCAGCGCACCGGGCGCCATCGATACATCATGGTTCGCCGGCATGGGCCTGCTCGGCTACGTGCCGGACAGCGGCCGTGGCGGCGTGGCGGGCGTGGGCATCGCCAACCGCGACACGCGCTATGCCTACACGGTCGGCTTCGCCAACGCCACGGCGCAGTACTATGCCGACGCCAACCCATCCAACGGTTACTACAGCAGCGCCGGCATGCTGCCCGGCACCTACACCATGACGGTGTACAAGAACGAGCTGGCGGTGGATACCCGCAGCGTGACGGTCAACGCCGGCGCCGTCACCACGCTCAATACCATCACCGTCGCGGGCGACCCGAGCAGCGTCACGCCCAAGTGGCGCATCGGCGACTGGGACGGCACGCCCAACGAGTTCATCAACGGCGACAAGCTCACCACCATGCACCCGCAGGATGTGCGCATGGCCGCCTGGACCGTGCCCGATTACGTGATCGGCACCTCCACCCCGGCCACCGGTTTCCCGGCCTACCAGTGGAAGGAAGTGAACGGCAACCTGGTGATCCGCTTCAATCTCAAGCAGAGCGAAATCCGCGCCTACACGCTGCGCGCCGGCATCACGGTCGGTTACGCCGGCGGCCGCCCCAAGATCGCAGTCAACGGCTGGAGCTCGGCCAATCCGGCCGCGCCGAACCAGCCGAAAACCCGCACCCTCACGGTTGGCACCTATCGCGGCAATAACACCATGCTGACCTTTAACATCCCGGCCAGCGAGCTGCTGGTGGGCCAGAACATCTTGACGCTCACGGCCATCAGCGGCTCGAGCGGCGTCAAGTACCTGAGCCCCGGCTATGCCTGGGATGCCGTCGATCTGATTCCAACACCATAACCCATCAGGAAAACCCATGAATCTACGTACCCTGGCCCTCTCGGTGCTGCTGGCCGGCGCCGCCGGCAGCGCCGCAGCGGCGGTCACCGCCACCACCGGCAACAGCGCCATTCTCGCCGGCTACAACCACGCCGCCACGTTCGAAGGCAATGCGGCCTTGTCGAACACCTGGACCGAAGACGGCCTGCTGTTCTTTGCCAGCGGCTCGGCCAGCAACAACGGCTGCGGCTACGCCGGCATCGATTGCTACGACGCGCCGAATGAACTCAGCCCTGCGTTCTCCGGCAACTACCTGGCGACGGCGGGCAGCAATGCCTATATCGGCATCCGCGTCGCCGATGGCCGCGACTTCACCAGCATCGAGTTCGGCGTCGGCTCGGGCTACCTGAACCGGCACGGCTACTGGACCACTTACCTGGACGGATTGTTGACGGGGTCGGGCAATTTCAGCGGCGCTTCGGTGCTGGGACTGAGCGACGTACGCGGGATGGACGAAGTACGGTTCTACGCGTTCTCGACCGCCAACCGGACCAGCGGCTTCAGCGCGGCGGCAATCGACAATGTGCGGGTGCTGGCAGTGCCGGAACCGCAGACGTGGGCGATGCTGATGGGAGGATTGGCGCTGATCGGATGGCGCCGCAGGGCCAACCGCCGTTAAAACGACGGCGGCGGCTGCGTCACTCCCGGGCGGGAGTGACGTATTGAACTGATTTACACTGCGTCCGGGCCGGTTTCGCCGGTACGGATGCGGATCACCTGCTCGACGTTTTGCACGAAGATTTTGCCGTCGCCGATCTTGCCGGTGCGGGCAGCCTTGATGATGGCGTCCACCACCTGCTCGGCCACGCCGTCGTCCACGACCACTTCAACCTTCACCTTCGGCAGGAAATCGACCACGTATTCCGCGCCGCGATACAGTTCGGTGTGGCCTTTCTGGCGGCCGAAGCCCTTGACCTCGGTCACCGTCAGGCCGGTCACGTTCACTTCGGCCAGCGCTTCGCGCACTTCGTCCAGCTTGAACGGCTTGATCACTGCGGTAATCTGTTTCATGACTTCTCCTATTATTTGAATCAAAAATTCTTGGCCAGCAATAGCAATGGATCTATTGTAATCGACAACAGCGCACTTACCAGCCGCCTTGACGCCGAGTCCGGACTTTTGTCAGTCGTGCACCGGAATGGCGCGTAATTCTTCCATCCAGACAACGCTTTGGCCATCGCTTGGCGCCCGCCAGTCGCCGCGCGGCGACAGCGAGCCGCCGCTGCCCACCTTCGGTCCGTTCGGCACGCAGCTACGCTTGAACTGGCTGGTACGGAAGAAACGGTCGAGGAAAATCCCGAGGTTGTGCTTGATCGCTGCCAGGTCGTACTGGTTGCGCGCCACGTGGTCGCCATCGGGCCAGCGGCCGAGCGTCCTGTCGCGCCAGGCGTTGAGCGCCAGGAACGCCACCTTGGACGGCGCAAAGCCGAAGCGCAGCACGTAGTACAAATTAAAATCTTGCAGCTCGTATGGGCCGATGGTGCTCTCGGTGCGCTGCTCGGGCTGGCCACCGGCGGTGCCGGGCACCAGCTCGGGACTGATTTCGGTGCCGAGGATGTCGAGCAGCACTTGCGCATCATTGCGGCCGATCACGCCCGATTCGGCCACCCAGCGCACCAGGTGCGAGATCAGCGTCTTCGGCACGCTGGCGTTGACGTTGTAGTGCGACATATGGTCGCCCACGCCGTACGTGCACCAGCCCAGCGCCAGCTCGCTCAGGTCGCCGGTACCGACCACGATGCCGCCGTGGTGGTTGGCCAGCCGGAACAGGTGGTTGGTACGCTCGCCGGCCTGCACGTTCTCGAACGTGATGTCGTACTGCGCCTGGCCCTCGGAGTACGGGTGCCCCAGGTCCTTGAGCATCTGGATGCAGCTGGGGCGGATATCGATTTCCTGGGCCGAACAGCCGACCAGCTGCATCAACGCGTGCGCCTGCTTGAGCGTACGCTCGCTGGTGGCAAAGCCGGGCATGGTATAGGCCAGGATGTTGGTGCGCGGCAAGCCCAGCTTGTCCATCACGCGCGCACACACCAGCAGCGCGTGGGTGGAATCGAGCCCGCCCGAGACGCCGATCACCACCTTCTTGATGCCACTGGAACTGAGGCGCTGCGCCAGCGCCTGCACCTGGATGTTGTAGACCTCGTTGCAGCGCTCGTCGCGGCGGCGCGCATCGGCCGGCACGTACGGGAAGCGCTCGACGCAGCGGCGCAGCGCCAGCGGCTCTTCACGCGACAGCTCCAGCTCGAAGAACACGGTGCGGAACTTGTTGACTTCGGCCGCGTGGCGCTGCACCGATTGGGCGAATGTATTCATGCGCATCCGCTCGCGCGACAGGCGCTCAAGGTCGATGTCGGCAAAGGTGAGCACCGGTTCGTCGGTAAACCGTTTCGATTCGGCCAGCAGTTCGCCGTTCTCGAAGATCACGCCCTGGCCGTCCCACGCCATGTCGGTGGTGGACTCGCCGCCGCCGGCCGACGTGTACAGGTAGGCGGCAATGCAGCGCGCCGACTGGTTGCCGACCAGCTGGTTGCGGTAACCGGCCTTGCCGATCACCGCGTTGGAGGCCGACAGGTTGACCAGTACCGTGGCGCCGGCCAGCGCCGCGAACGACGACGGCGGCACCGGCACCCACACGTCTTCGCAGATCTCGACGTGGAATTTGAGCAGCGGCACGTCGGCCACCTCGAACAGCAACCCGGCGCCGAACTGCACGCGTTCACCGAGCAAGTCCATCTCGACCGCCACCGCGTAGTCGCCGCTGCTGAACTGGCGCGCTTCGTAGAACTCGCCGTAGTTGGGCAGGTACGACTTGGGCACCACGCCCTGGATCTGGCCGTTGGCCACCACCACCGCGCAGTTGTACAGCTGGTGCTCCACCCGCAGCGGAACGCCCACCACGACCGCCATCTTCCACTGCAACGAGGCGTTGACGATCTCCGCCAGCGCATCGAGGCAGGCGTCGAGCAGGGCGCGCTGGTGGAACAGGTCATCGCAGGTATAGGCGGCCAGGCCCAGTTCCGGGAACGCCACCAGGGCCGCGCCCTGCTCCGCCGCCTGGCTGGCCAGCAAAATGGTCTGCTCGGCGTTGTAGGCGGGGTCGGCGATGCGGCACACCGGCGCGGCAATGGCCACGCGGGCGAAATCGTGGGTGTACAGATTGAGGAAATTCGAGCTCATAAAGGATCTTTCCGACGGTGGTGCACAGGCATGGAATCCAATTATCGCATGCGCACCGCCAACGCAAAGGGCGTGGATACGCTAGACTTGGCCTACCATCATGGGCAGGAGGCAGTGTGTCAGAAGCAGAGTTTTCGATCATCGAGTCGCTGGAGGGCGTGGACGAGCAGCAGTGGCAAGCGCTGGCCGGCGACAATCCCACGCTGGCATACCGCTTTTTGCACACGCTGCACACCACCCGCTGCGCCTGCCCACAAACGGGCTGGACCCCGCGCTACCTGGTCATGTACCGCGACGGCGTGCTGCACGGCGCCATGCCGCTCTACCTCAAGCATCACAGCCGCGGCGAATATGTATTCGATCACGCCTGGGCCGACGCCTTCCACCGCAACGGCATCGAATACTATCCGAAGCTGCTCTCGGCGGTGCCGTTCTCGCCGGTGACCGGCAGGCGCCTGCTGGCGCGCACGCCTGACGACCGCGCCCTGCTCGCGCGCGCCGTGCTGCAAGTGGCGCAACAGTTGGAAACCTCGTCGCTGCACATCCTGTTCCCCGACGAGCAGGACCGGCAAGCGCTGCAAGCGGCCGGCTTCATGCTGCGCGAAGGAGTGCAGTTCCACTGGGAAAATCCCGGCTACGCCGATTTCGACGCGTTCCTGGCCAGCTTCAAGATGGACAAGCGCAAGAAGATCCGCCAGGACCGCCGCCGCGTGTTTGACGCCGGCATCACCTTCCAGCACCTGGCCGGCGCCGCCATCACGCAGGAGGTGATGGCGTTCTTTTACCGCTGCTACGTGTCCACGTACCAGGCCCATGGCAACAGACCCTACCTGAGCCTGGCCTTTTTCGAGCAATTGCGCGAACACATGGCCGACAACCTGATGATCGTGCTGGCGCAGCGCGGCGACCAGCCGGTGGCCGTGGCGCTCAACCTGGTGGGCGGCGGCATCATGTACGGCCGCTACTGGGGCACGACGGAATTTGTCTCGGGCCTGCATTTTGAAACCTGTTACGTGCAAGCGATCGAGTATTGCATTGCGCACGGCATCGCCCGTTTCGAGGGCGGCGCCCAGGGCGTGCACAAGATGTCGCGCGGCCTATCGCCCACGCCCACGTGGTCGGCGCACTGGGTGGCGGACCCGCGTTTTGCCGCCGCCATCGGCGATTTCCTGGCGCAGGAAACTGCCGCCATCGAGGAATATATCGACGAGTTGGCCGAGCACGCGCCGTTCAAATAAGGGTAACCCTTACGTAATTATGTGAGGATTTCGTTAAAAGGGTAGAATGTTAGCGGTAGCAACTATCTGACCATGGATGAAACCAGTTTGCTTCACAGCATTTTCAAACGCGCCTATACTCTATGCCCGTTGACGGTTTTGTCACAACACGTGACGTAAAACAATGAATGCAGATTTTATAAAACAACGGAACCGCTTCAAGGCCGCGACGATGAAACGTCTTGGTGTTACCGAAGAGGCTTATACCAATGTCACCGACCAGCTGGCGCAGATCGCCCAGCCATTTACCGTGCGCAAGGGCGAGTTCCTGCAGCGTGCCGGCGCCGTCGCCACCCAGGTACACTGGCTGGCCAGCGGCGTGGCGCGCAGCGGGTTCTTCAACCGCGACGGCGTGGAGGTCACCCTGCGCTTTTATCGCGAAGGGGAGTCGGCCACTACCCTCACCGACCTGATCGCCGGTGAGAATGGCCAGCCGGCCGTGCAGTTCCTGGTGGCGGAAACCACGATCCACGGCTTTACGCTCGACTGGACCCAGGCCAGCGCCCTGCGCGCCCAAAGCGAGGTGATGCAGCATTACCACCTGCAGGCGGCCATGCACGGCATGCACAACCTGGCCCAGCGCGCCTACGCCACCGGTGAGACCTCGGCCCAGGAGCGCCTGGCCGCATTCCGCGAGGAATATCCCGGCCTGGAAGCACGCATCTCGCAGCGGGCCATCGCTTCGTACCTGGGCATCACGCCGCAGTACATGTCGCGCCTGCGCCGCGAGGCGGAAGCCGAACTGGCCGGTATCGAAGCCGGTGCGGAATCCAACGCCGAGGCTTACGCCCGCAACTGACTCGGCACGGCCGGGCGCGGCCATATCGCACGCGCCCCGCCCTTCACTTGCTGCGCATGGACGCAGCAGACGTCGCCGCCGCTTCCCGCAATCGATTGCGTACCGTTTGCGGCGTATGGCCGGTCCAGCCCTGGAACGCCCGGGCGAAGGAATTGGCGTCTTCAAATCCCAGCAGAAACGAGATTTCCGCCGCCGACATGGCGGTGCTACCCAGGTAGTGATGGGCCAGCGCATCGCGCACGGCGTCGAGCGTACGCTGGAACGTCGTGCCCTCCTCGTGCAGCTTGCGCTGCAAGGTACGAGTGCTGACCGCCAGCTTGCGACTGACTTCCCCCATCGACACCGCCCCGGCGGGCAACAACTCGAGCAGCAGGCTGCGCACCCGCTCGGCCATGCCGGCAGTGCAATCAAGGTCGGCCAAGCGCTGGCGCAGTCCGGGCTCGAACACCTGCCACATCTTGTGGTTCTCCGTTAAAAACGGCCGATCCATGTCTTCATTGGAAAATACCAGCGTTGCCAGCGGTGCGGGCTGGATCGTTGCGCCAAAAAATTCCTCGTAGAGCGAGGCATCGGCGCCGGTTGGCGGCCCCGGCAACCCCACCTGCAGCGGTCGGACCGGGGACCGCGTCGCCAGCCGCGCCAGTCCCACGAAGAAGATCAGCTTGAACGCCAGGAACACCGTCGGCGCCGCCATCACGCCGCCGAGAAAGTCGATGGTGAGCCGGCTTTGCCGGCTGCCGCGCTCGACGTGAAACTGCATCGGCGCAATCAGCCGTACATACGTTGCAATGCGTGCGAGTGCGCTGCCGAGATCGGGGCTGCAGAGCGCGGCAAACAATTCCGGATCGAACCAGTCGGCGGTCATCACCCGGGCGATGCGCAGCGGCGCCGGCAGATCGGAATCGAGCGACAGCGCCTCGGCCTCAAGCGCTTGCCACAGTTGAAAGAACTGCTGCGGATCTAGCCTGACCTGGGGCCGCGCGAACAGGTCACCAGGCAGCCCCGCGCGGCGCAACACGGGCGCCGTGCGCAAACCGGCGTCTTCCATCAGCACGCGCCAGCCCGGCCAGACCGCATAGTCGAGTGCGCGACTGCGGGCATGATGATGCAAGGTAGCGATATGAGTTTCCATGCAATCAGTCTAGCGGGCCGATCGCGCCACGGCAATCGCCGAACGCGCCAATCGCATCGGCACGCAGCGTGCGGCGAAGTTGGCGCGTTTGGCAGTCATGTTGGCGCGTTGCGCGAGTGTCACCGCCGCGTTTCGCAGGCAAAGTTCGTTCATCGCAAACTGACACCAAGGGAAACATCATGAAAAAGACTGTGCTGATCACCGGCGCCTCGTCGGGCTTCGGGCTGATGCTCGCCACCACCCTCCACCAGCGCGGCTACCAGGTCATCGGCACCAGCCGCCAACCGGAAAAATATGCCGCCGCCGTGCCGTTTACCCTGCTGCCGCTGGACCTCGACGACGCGCAGTCGGTGGCGAACTTGCCGGCGCTGCTGTTTTCCAAAGTGGACCACCTCGATGTGCTGGTCAACAACGCCGGCTACATGGTGACCGGTCTCGCCGAGGAAACCCCGCTGGCGCTGGGCCGCGAGCAGTTCGAGACCAATTTCTGGGGCACGGTGGCGGTGACCAACGCCCTGCTGCCCCACTTCCGCGCCCGCAAGCAGGGGCAAATCGTTACCGTCAGTTCCATAGTCGGTCTGCTTGGCTCGCCCAACCTGGCGTTTTACACGGCATCCAAGCACGCGGTGCAGGGCTATTTCAAGGCGCTGCGTTTCGAACTCGACCAGTTCAACATCCAGGTCAGCATGGTCGAACCGATGTGGTTCAAGACCCAACTGGGCCATAACGCCGTGGCCGCCAAGAAAAACACCATTCACGACTACGATACGTACCGCCGCAAGGCCGACGCCGCCACCCGCAAAGGCATTGCCGAAGCGCAGGCGCCGGACGCGGTGGTGAACACCATCGTCGGCCTGATCGGCACGGCGCGGCCGCGCTTCAGCAACCCGGTGGGTAAAATGACCGGCATGATCCTGTTCCTGCAGCAGTACTTGCCGAAGATGTTTGAAAGCGCCATCCACAAGAGCGTGACCGAGGCGGCATCATGAAAAACTACCTGTGCCAATTCATCCCGCCCCGCGCGGACTTCCTGGCCACCATGTCGGCCGACGAGCAGCAATGGATGGCCGCACACGGCGCCTTCCTGAACGACCTGATGGCGCAGGGGCTGATCGTGGCGCACGGCCCGGTACTGGACCCGGCCGGCGCCTACGGTGTGTCGCTGTACCGCATCGCCGACGACCAGGACATCGACGCGCTGACGGCGCGGGACCCGCTCGTGCGCAACGGTGTGGGGCACTATGTACATCATCCGATGCTGCATCTGGCCAGCCGCGCCTGAACGGCGGCGTCGAAAGCAAAAAAGCCCGGCTGCGCAATGCAGCCGGGCTTTTTGATGGAACGCGCTGGCGGGTTAGCCGGCAGCGTTTTCCTTGTTGTACGACGCAACGCCGTTCAGGATTTCTTGTTTGGCATCTTCCACGCCGTACCAGCCGTCGATCTTGACCCATTTGCCTTTTTCCAGATCCTTGTAATGCTCGAAGAAGTGCTGGATCTGGCGCAGGCGCAGTTCGTTCAGGTCTTCCGGCTTTTGCCAGTGGCTGTAGATCGACAGTACTTTATCGACCGGCACGGCCAGGACTTTGGCGTCTTCACCGGATTCGTCGGTCATTTTCAGCACGCCGATAGGACGGCAACGCACGACCACGCCAGGGATCAGCGGGAACGGGGTGATCACCAGTACGTCCACCGGGTCGCCGTCATCCGACAGGGTGTTCGGCACGTAGCCATAGTTGCATGGGTAATGCATGGCGGTGCCCATGAAACGGTCCACGAAAATCGCGCCGGAATCTTTATCGACTTCGTACTTGATCGGATCGGCGTTCATCGGAATTTCGATGATCACGTTGAAGTCGTTAGGCACATCGCGGCCCGAAGGCACTTTATTCAAGCTCATGGGTTTTCCTTGTTGGAGGGGTGCTGACAATTGGACAATGGATTAACCGCGTAATTATAGCGAAGTACAGCTTGCTTGTGCGGCGCAGCACCCGCGCGTGCGTCCGATTGTTGGTGGTGGCGCACACGCGGGAGGGATGTTATGATCACTCAGATGAGAATGATTACCATTTGATATAGAACCATCGTGCCGCCCATTACCCTCCACGACAATAGCGCCGCCACCCTGTACAGCGACCACCACGGTTGGCTGCACGGCTGGCTGCGCCGCAAGATGGGCAATGCCGGCGATGCCGCCGATCTGGCGCACGATACCTTTGTGCGCGTGCTCACCCGCAGCAGCCCGGCCCAGGCGCCGGCACTGCGCGCGCCGCGCGCCTACCTGGGCACCATCGCGCGCGGCCTGATGGCCGACTTTTTCCGCCGCAAGGATGTCGAACGCGCTTACCTCGATGCGCTGGCCGCCCTGCCCGACGTCCACCAGCCGTCGCCGGAAACACGCGCCATCATGCTCGAAGCGCTGGTGGCCATCGACACCATGCTCGACGGACTGAAACCGCAGGTGCGGCAGGCGTTCCTGCTATCGCAACTCGATGGCCTCACCTACGAGCAGATCGCGGTGGAACTGGGCGTGACCAGGCGCACGGTCGGCAACCACATGTGCAAGGCCATCGAACACTGCTACCTGCTGGCGCCATGAACGCCCGTTTGCCCGCAACCGATGCGCAGGCGCCGCGCGACGAGGCCGTGGTCCGCAAGGAAGCGGTGGCGTGGTACGCACGCCTGTGCTCGGGCGCCATCACCGATGCCGAACGCGCGGCGTGGCGCCAGTGGCAGGCCGCCCACCCGGACCACGGGCGCGCCTGGCAACGGATCGAGTCCATGCGCGCGGCGCTGCTGCAAGTGCCCGCCAATATCGCCGCGCCCGCACTGCGCATGACCGAACATGCGCGCAGCCGGCGCCAGGCGCTGCGCGGCGTGGCGCTGCTGGCGTCCACCGGCACGCTCGGTTACGTGGCCTGGCGCGGCGCGGGCGAACAGGGTTTTGCGCGGCCGTTGCTGGCCGACTACCGCACCGGCATCGGCCAGCAACGCGAGGTCGTGCTGGCCGATGGCTCGCTGCTGGTGCTCGACACCGCCACCGCCGTCGATGTACGTTTTACCGGTACCGAACGGGTGGTGCGGCTGTGGGCCGGCGCCGTGCTGATCGAGACGGCGCGCCAGCGCCAGCCGCAACAGGCAGCCGATCCGCGCCCGTTCATCGTGCAGACGGCGCAAGGCAGCGTGACCGCGCTCGGCACGCGCTTTACGGTGCGCCAGTACGATGCTCCACTTGAGGGCCAGTCCGGTGGCTATACCGAGGTGGCGGTACTCGAGCATGCAGTGGCGATATGCGCTGGCGCGGTTGCCGGAGCAGGTGCTGCGGCAACCGGTGCTGGTGTAAGCGATCCTGCGGCAGGCGATCCTTTGATCGGCGTTCCTGCGCCAAGCGGTTCTGCGGCAGGCAATCCAGCAGCAACCAACGCGGTTCATCAGCCGGCGCTGCTACGCGCTGGCCAGCAGGTGCGCTTTACCCGCAGCAGGGCCGAGGCAGCGCAGGCCGCGCCGGACAATGCCGGCCAGTGGCGCTCGGGCCATTTGCTGGTCAACGACCGCAGCCTGGCCGAGGTGCTCGCCGAGCTGTCGCGATATCGCCACGGGCGCCTGGGCTGCGATCCGGGCGTTGCGGGCTTGCGCATTTCCGGCGTGTTTCCGCTGACGGACACCGACCGCGCGCTGGCCCTGCTCACCCGCACCTTCCCGCTGCGCCAGCGCAGTCTTACGCGTTATTGGGTCACACTGGGACCGCGCTAAACGCAGGTGCTCAACTATTTTCAAAATAATTTTCCACTTTTTGCATTTCATCCGGCCTACAGGACAGGAACTCCCTGATCGTCCAACTTTACAAGGCCCGTATGTTCAATCTCCGCATGACCCCACTGGCATTGGCGCTCGCCATGCCGTTTGCTATCTCCGCGCCCGCCGAGTCCACCCGCAACTACCAGATTCCCGCCGGACCGCTGGCGTCCGTCCTCAACCAGTTCGCGGCCGCCGCCGGCGCCGCGCTGTCGTTCGATCCGGCGCTCGCTGCAGGCCATACCTCGCCCGGACTGCAGGGCGCGCATACGCCGGCCTCCGGTTTCGCCGCGCTGCTGGCCGGCAGCGGCCTGGAAGCAGTCAATCAGGGCGAGCGCAGCTACAATGTGCGCCGCATCGCTACGCCAGCCTCCGCTGCGCCCATCGCGCAAACGCTGGCCCCCATCAGCGTCTCGGCCCGGGGCGAAGCCGACAACGTCACCGAAGGCAGCGGCGCCTACGGCATGCGCTCGATGAGCACCGCCACCCGCCTGGGCCTGTCCGCGCGCGAAACGCCGCAGTCGGTCAGCGTGATCACGCGCCAGCAAATGGACGACCAGGCCCTCGTCACCGTGCCCGATATCCTGGAAAAAACCGTGGGCGTGACCGTCGGCCGTAACGACAGCGAACGCGCCACTTTTTATGCGCGCGGCTATACCATCGAGAACTTCCAGTTCGACGGCGTGCCGAACACCCTCGACAGCTCCAACCAGTACACCACCGCCATTGGCGACAGCGCCATCTACGATCACGTGGAAGTGGTGCGCGGCGCGGCCGGGCTCTTGACAGGCGCCGGCAATCCGTCCGCCACCATCAACCTGGTGCGCAAGCGGCCCACCAGCGAATTTGCCGGCTCCCTCAATGCCAGCGCCGGCTCGTGGAGCCGCTATCGCGGCGTGGCCGACGTTTCGGGTCCGCTCAACGCTGCCGGTACGGTGCGCGCACGCGTGGTGCTGGCCGCGCAAAATGCCGACTCGTATATCGATTACTACCAGCGCGACACCCGCAACGCCTACGCCATCGTCGAGGCCGACCTCGGCCCGCGTACCGTGCTCACGGCCGGCATCGACTATATGCGTTCACGCGCCGATGGCGCCACCTTCGGCCATATTCCGCTGTTCTACAGCGACGGCGCGCAAACCGATTTCCGCCGCTCGCTCAACCCGGCCGCGCGCTGGTCGTACTGGGACAACAACAGCGCCAACACCTTTGCCTCGCTCAGGCACAGTTTCGACGGCGGCTGGAAGCTCGATCTGTCGGCCAGCCACCTCAAGCAGTCGAAGGAAGTGGAATACGGCTCGGCCTACAACGGCGCCGTGGACCGCGCCACCGGCGCCGGCGTGCGGCTGCTGGCCGGGGTGCTGCCCAGCCAGGCGCACACGGACAGCGCCAACCTGGCTTTGACCGGCCCGTTTACCCTGTTCGGCCGCCAGCACGAGCTGATGCTCGGCGCCGGCTACTCGCGCGCGGTGAAGGACGCCCAGCTGTATACCAGCCCGGCGCTGATCCCGGTACCCGACTATTTTGCGTGGAACGGCACCCTGGCGCAGCCGGTATCCTATGCCCGGCGTGCCGACCGCGAAACCACGATCACCGAAAAGGGCCTGTCGCTGGCCACCCGCTTGCGCCCCACCGACGCCTTGTCGGTGATCCTCGGCGCGCGCATGAGCTGGTACAAGCTGTATGACTTCCAGGTCAATAACGCCGGCGTGCGCGCGGTAGCAGACAACCTCGACATCGGCGAAAAAGTGGTGCCGTACGCGGGCGTGGTATATGACGTCAATCGCCACTGGTCGGTGTACGCCAGCTATACCGACATCTTCCGGCCGCAAACCTATTACAAGGATGCCAGCGACCGTTCGCTCGATCCGCTGACCGGCAAGAATGTCGAAGCGGGCATCAAGGGCGAGTTCTTCGACCAGCGCCTGAACGCCGGTATCGCCGTGTTTCGTACCGAGCAAAACAACTCGGCGCAGTACGTGGGCATCAACGCGGCCACCGGCGGCGAGATCTACCGCCCGATCGAGGGCGTGACCAGCAAGGGCGTGGAACTGGAATTGTCGGGCCAGGCGGCGCCGGGATGGAATGTGGCGGGCGGCTACACCTTCCGCACGTCGCGCATTCCGTCGCAGCCCGACGTGATCCTGAGCGCGGTGAACACCAACCAGCCCAAGCACCTGTTCAAACTGAGCACGGCCTACCAGTTGGCGGGCGCGCTGGACCAGCTGACCGTGGGCGGTTCGCTGACCTGGCAGAGCGAGACCTATTATCAAACCTCGGACGCCCGCCGCTGGCGCGCAACGCAGCCGTCTTACGCGGTGCTGGGACTGATGGCGCGCTATGACATCAACCGGCGCGTAAGCGTGGCCTTAAACGTCAACAACGTGCTCGATAAGACCTATATGCCGGGGATGGGGTCGTACGGGACGGGCGTGTATGGCGATCCGCGCAGCGCGGTGGTGACAGCCAACTACAAGTTCTAGGCAAATTGGACCGCGCTGCGGTCCAATTTTTTTACAGCACGGTCGCCAGCGCGCACTGCCGGTAGTGGCTGGCCGCCTCCTCCGTCTGCTGCAGCGCTTCGTGCAGCTGCGCCAGCTTCAGGTGCGACTCGCGCACCATGCGCGGGTCGGCGGCGTCGGACAAAGCCTGCTCCAGGTGGCGCTGGGCCTTGCCCCACAGTTTTTGCTTGAGACACAGCGAGCCGAGGGTGAGCGCCAGTTCGGCGTCGGTCGGGCGGGTTTGCATCCAGCGTTCGCAGTGGTTGATCTGGGTGAGCAGCGCGGCCGAGCCAGCGGGCGCCGCCGCTTCGCGGTAGGTGCGCACCACGCGGTCGTCCCAGTCGGCGTTGAGCGACTCCTCGGCCACCAGGCGCGCTTCGTCGTGCAGGCCACGGGCGTTGAGGGCGGTGGCGGCGCGGCAGGCGATGTACGGCTTGATGCGGTCGGCGTTCGGCACGGTGGACCATACGCGCAGCAGCGACTCGGCGTCGTGGGTTTTATCGGTGAGCAGGTCTTCGTAGGCCAGCTCGCGCAGGCGCGACGACAGCGCCGGATGCAGCGCGCGGTGCTTGTCGAGCGAGCGCACCAGGCGCAGCACCTCGGGCCAGTTCTTGGCCTGCTGGTGAGCCTTGAGCGACCATTGCAGCGCGTGGATGTGGCGGGTGCCGCTGGCGTTCAGTTCGCGCACGGCGGCCAGCGCGGCCTCGGGCTGGTGATCGTCCACCAGCAATTCGGTCACCGTCATCAGGCGCGCCGTCTTCATGGCGTTGTCGTCCTGCAGGCGGGCGAGCCACTGGTCGCGGCGCGCAGCCTGGCGCATGCGGTGGGCCGCGCGGGCGCCGATCAGCGCGGCCACGCCGGCGTTTTCCGGCAGTTCGGACGCGCGCAGCGCGGCTTTTTCAGCGTGGCCGAAGCGGCCTTCGAACAGTGCCTTCAACGCTTCGCGCAGGCCCTTGTTGCCATCGCGTTCGCGCTTTTGCTGGCGGTAGGCGGCCACCTTGCGCGGCATCTTGACGGTGGCGCGCACTGCGCGGATCACCACGTACAGCAGCACGAAGAGCAGCGCCAGCAGCACGCAGAACAGGTTGAGCGACAGGTCGATGCGGTGCGGCGGGTAGAACAGCACCACGTTGCCCGGGTTGAAGCGGGCTGTCACGGCGATACCGATGGCCGCAGCCATCAGCGCGACTAACCAGAGAAATATCCGCATGCTATGGCTTCGCCTTGTAGTTGCGTACCGCGTTCAGGCTGTCGGACAGGGTGGGCATCTCGATGGCCAGGTTGCTGCTTTGAACCTGGCGCAGCAGCGCCTGCACGCTTTGGGTGGCGCGGGTGCGGGTGTCGTAGTACTTGACCAGCGCTTCCTGGGCGGCAGCCAGGTCGGCGCGGAAAGCGGTCTCGTTGCGCGACAACAGCGCCATGCGGGCGTTGAGCAGGCGCAGCTTGAGGTTTTCACGCATGAAGTAGGCCTGGGTGGGCGAGACCATCAGCGCATCGGGATGATCGACACTGCGCACGCGGATCAGCTGGCGCACGTCGGTCCACATCTCGGTGCTCCAGCCGGTCCAGGCGCCTTGCAGCGATTGCAGCCACGGCGTCGATTCCGGTTCGGCGTTGGCGGCCACCGGCACCGGCTTGCCGTTCTTGTCGAGCACCGGCTTGCGCGGCTTGCGTTCGGGCGCGGCCGGCAGCGTGGGCTTTTCGTCGGACAGCATGGGCAGCGTGTCGATCTGGGCGATCACGTTATCGAGGCGCAGGGCCACGCCCACCGAATCGACATTGGGCAGGGCCTTGAGCTTTTCGGTGTCCTTGGCGATCGCCCGGCGGATGGTGATGAACTGCGGCTTGTCCGAGCGCGACAGGCTGCGGTCGGCGTTTTGCAGCGCGATCAGCGCGCCCGGCACGTTGCCGGCCAGTTGCAGCTGCTGGCTGGCGGTGGACAGCACTTGCTCGATCTCGGTAAGCGCCCATTCGTCGCGGTTCTTCGACAGGTCCTGGTACAGCTGTTCGAGCGCCAGTTGCTGGCTTTGCGATTCCTGCTGCCGGCTTTCCAGCACGGTGACCTTGGCTTGCAGCTCGCGGCTGGACTCCTGTACCTGGCGCGCCAGGTTGTTGGTCTCGCCGTTGATGGTGTCGCCCTTTTGCAGGCGCAGCGCCATTTCCTGGCGCAGCTTGCTCACTTGCCTGTGCGACGACCAGGTTTGGCCGGCCAGCAGCAGCGCCAGCACCACCACGCCGACGAGCAGCACCTTGGGCTGCTGCAGCGTGGCGAGCAAGGTGGGCTCGGAGGACGACAGGACCGGCTTGGACGGCGCGGCCGAAGGATCGGCGCCGCCGGGAGCGGAAGCGCCGGAGACGGCGGGGTCGGGTAATGTAGGCAGTTCGTTCATAGGCGTGATTGTAGCGCGGCCAGCAACCGTTCGTCGCCTGATCCGGTGAGGGAGGTCCGGGAAAAACCGAGATTATGCGCAGTCTCCGCGATCCGGGCATGCGGTACGATCAAATGCTGTTGTTGCATTGATACAACACATGGCGTTTCACCGGCCGGCGTGCGCGCGTCGAGTTCGGCCAGGATGCCGCACAGGCCGCGCAGCGCCTCCGAGCTGGTGATGATCCAGTCGTTGTCCCGCACCAGCAGGCGGCGCAGCGTGGCTTCGAGTTCGGCGGAGAGCGCTGGTGGCGCGCGCCGGTAGGCGGGCACCACGTCCACCTGGGCGCCGGCCGCGCGCAGCCCGTCGGCCAGCAGATCGCGGCCGCCATCGCCACGGATGATCAGGGCGCGCTTGCCGTTCAAGGCAGCCAGATCGAGGGTTTGCAGCAGGTGTTCGGAGTCGCTGTGGGCGGTGTCATGCGGGCTGACCACGTGCGCACCGGGAGCAGCCACGCCATGGCCGGCCAGCGCCAGCCGGCTGCCCTCGCCCACCACCGCCCAGGTCACGCCGGGCGGCACGGTGGTCAAGTGGGCGAAAGCGGCATCGATGGCGTTGGGCGAGACAAACGCGACCAACTGGTAATAAGGCTGGGGGTGAAGCTGGGAATGCGGCTGCGAGTGAGGTTGCGATTGAGGCTGATGAGCCGTGAGGCGCGCCAGGGCAGCCAGCAATTCGGCGGGTTCGGGCAGCGGCGTGATCTCGAGCAGCGGCAGCACTTCCACCGCGTGGCCCAGCGCCGCCACGCGCGCGGCCAGCGGGCGCGCCTGCGCCAGCGGACGGGTGATGATGACGGCGCCGGCCATCACAAACTCTCGCTTGACATGGGCGCCGGGGGCGCCACTCAGGTCCCGGTCCCGGGCTGAACTCCGGGCAGACTCGCGGCCTGCGGCTGCTCCGCCGGCTGAACTTCAGGCTGGTTTTGCGCCACGCCAGCTTCGACGTCAGCCTGGGCATCGGCCTTCAGCTCGGCCGAGCGGGCCGCATCGTCGGCTTGCGCCGCTTCGCTCAGGCACGCGGCCAGGATCTCGACCGCGCCCTGCTCGCCCAGCATCTGCGCCACTTGCGCGCCCAGCACGGCGGCGTCAACCGCCGGGCCGCGCGCTTCGGCGCTGATCATGCGTGCGCCGTCGGGCGTGGCCACCATGGCGCGCAGGTGCATCTGGTCGCCGTCTATGGTGGCGTACGACGCCAGCGGCACCTGGCAGCTGCCGCCGAACACGCGCGAGACGGTGCGCTCGGCGATCGACACCAGCGCGCTGTCTTCGTGGTGCAGGGGCGCCAGCAGCGCCACCAGGTCCACGCCGTCGCTGCGTTCGGGAATTTCAATTGCCAGCGTGCCCTGGCCCGGGGCCGGCAAGCTGGTTTCGGGATCGAGCACCGAGCGGATGCGGGCGGCCAGGCCGAGGCGCTTGAGGCCGGCAGCGGCCAGGATGATGGCGGCGTACTCGCCGCGATCGAGCTTGCCCAGGCGCGTATCGAGGTTGCCGCGCAGCGGCTTGACGATCAGCCGCGGGAAGCTGGCGGCGATCAGCGACTGGCGGCGCAGGCTGCTGGTGCCGACGATGGCGCCGTCGGGCAGGTCGGCCAGGGTGGCGTAGTCGTTGGAGACAAAGGCGTCGCGCGCGTCTTCGCGCTCGAGCACCGCGCCCATCACGAAGCCCTCGGGCAGCTCCATCGGCATGTCCTTGAGGCAGTGGACGGCCAGGTCGGCGCGGCCTTCGGCCATGGCGACTTCGAGTTCTTTCACGAACAAACCCTTGCCGCCGACCTTGGACAAGGTGCGATCCAGAATTTGATCGCCGCGTGTCGTCATTCCGACAATTTTGACATCGCACTGCGGATATAATAATGCCAAGCGTTCGCGCACATGCTCGGCCTGCCACATGGCGAGCCGGCTTTCGCGCGAAGCGATCACCAATCTGGATGGAGTACTCTGGACTACTTCGGATGTTTTCAAAACTGTTCTTTCACTGTCGCTGCTGCCCAACCGGCGCAGACCAGTCAAGCGTGTATGGCTAAGATCACAAATTTTACCATGCTCACCCTCTTGCAGACCCGGGCCACCCGCCTTTGCACCGACATTTTATTTCTTTGCGGCATAACTCATGGCAAACCAATTTAGTGCAACTGACGATTTCCAAGCTGAAAATATTCCCGAACAAGCCGGCGCCGATAAAGACGCGCCGTTGAAAGAAGATATCCGCCTGCTCGGCCGCCTGCTCGGCGACGTGCTGCGCGACCAGGAAGGCGAAGAAGTATTCGCCGTGGTCGAAACCATCCGCCAGACCGCTGTGCGCTTCCGCCGCGAAGACGACACGGCCGCCGCCAATGAACTGGACGGCATGCTGAAAATCCTCACGCGCGAGCAGACCATTACCGTCGTGCGCGCGTTCTCGTACTTCTCGCACCTGGCCAATATCGCCGAGGACCAGCACCACATCCGCCGCCGCCGCGCCCACCAGCTGGCCGGCTCCGACGCCCAGAAGGGCAGCGTCAGCTATGCGCTGGCCAAGCTGAAAAGCGCCGGCGTCGAACGCGACACCGTCGAAACGTTTTTCCAGGACGCCCTGATCGCACCGGTGCTTACCGCCCACCCGACCGAGGTGCAGCGTAAATCGATTCTCGACGCCGAGCACGATATCGCGCGCCTGCTGGCCCAGCGCGACCAGCCGTTGACGCCGAAGGAAGACGCGGCCAACCTGCACCTGCTGCGCGCGCGCGTGGCCACGCTGTGGCAAACCCGCATGCTGCGCTACACCAAGCTGACGGTGGCCGACGAAATCGAAAACGCCCTGTCCTACTACCGCATCACCTTCCTGCGCGAACTGCCCGGCCTCTACGACGACATCGAAGGCGACATCGCCAGCCACTACGGTGAAGCCGACACCACCACCATCGACGCGCCGTACGTGCAGATGGGCAGCTGGATCGGTGGCGACCGCGATGGCAACCCCAACGTCAACGGCGGCACCATGCAGCACGCGCTCACGCGCCAGGCCACCACCATCCTCGATTTCTATCTCGAGGAAGCGCACACGCTGGGCGCCGAGCTGTCGATCTCCACGTTGATGATCGGCTGCTCGCCGGCGCTGCAGGCACTGGCCGACCAGTCGCCCGACACGTCGGACCACCGCGCCGACGAACCGTACCGCCGCGCCCTGATCGGCGTCTATGCGCGCCTGGCCAGCACCGCGCGCGCGCTGGGCGCCACCAATATCCTGCGCAAGGAAGTGGGCCACGCCGAGCCGTACGCCAATGCCGCCGAGTTTTCGGCCGACCTGCAAGTGCTGGTCGAGTCGCTCGAGGCGCACCACGGCGCGGTGCTGGTGCGTCCGCGCCTGTCCACGCTCAAGCGCGCGGCCGACATCTTCGGCTTCCACCTCGCTTCGCTCGACATGCGCCAGTCGTCGGACGTGCACGAACGCGTGCTGGCCGAACTGTTCGCCAAGGCCGGCGCCGAAGCCGATTATTCGGCACTGGACGAAGACGCCAAGGTCGCGCTGATCCTGTCCGAGCTGGGCCAGGCGCGCCTGCTGTCGTCGCCGTACATCGCCTACTCGGACGAAACCCAGTCCGAGCTGGGCGTGCTGCGCGCCGCGCGCGAAATCCGTCAGCGCTACGGCGTGCGCGCGATCCGCAACTACATCATCTCGCACACCGAGACCGTCTCCGACCTGCTCGAAGTGCTGCTGCTGCAAAAGGAAATGGGCCTGCTGCGGGTGGCCGAACAGGAACTGGACCTGATGGTCATTCCGCTGTTCGAAACCATCCCCGACCTGCAACGCGCGGCAGGCATCATGGAAGCCGTGATGGCAATCCCGCTGGTCAAGGCGCTGATCGCCAAGCAGGGCCAGATCCAGGAAGTGATGCTCGGCTACTCGGACTCCAACAAGGACGGCGGCTTCCTCACGTCCACCTGGGAGCTGTACAAGGCCGAGACCCACCTGGTCACCGTGTTCGCCAACGCCGGCGTCAAGCTGCGCCTGTTCCACGGCCGCGGCGGCACCGTCGGCCGCGGCGGCGGTCCATCGTACGAGGCCATCCTGGCGCAGCCGCACGGCACCGTCAACGGCCAGATCCGCCTGACCGAACAGGGCGAGATCATCGCGTCGAAATTCTCGAACAAGGACATCGGCCGCCGCAACCTGGAGCTGCTCGTTGCCGCCACGCTGGAAGCGAGCCTGTTGCCGCAGCCGGAAGACGCGGCCCACGTGGCGCAGTTGCAGCAGTTCGAGTCGGTGATGGCGGAGATTTCCGACCGCGCCTACAAGGCCTACCGCAACCTGGTCTATGAAACCCCGGGCTTCACCGACTACTTCTTTTCCGCCACGCCGATCGCCGAGATCGCGGAACTGAACCTCGGTTCGCGTCCCGCGTCGCGTAAATCGACCAAGCGCATCGAGGACCTGCGGGCCATCCCGTGGGGCTTCTCGTGGGGCCAGTGCCGCCTGCTGCTGCCGGGCTGGTACGGCTTCGGCAGCGCCATCGGCGCGTGGGTGGCCGATGGCGGCGCCGAGCAGGATCAGCGCCTGGCGCAGCTGCAGGTGATGTCGCGCGAGTGGCCGTTCTTTGCCACGCTGCTGTCCAATATGGACATGGTGCTGGCCAAGACCGACCTGGCGATCGCTTCGCGCTACGCCGAACTGGTCGCTGACAAGGAACTGCGCGAGCGCATCTTCAAGCGCATCACCGAAGAGCATGCGAACACGCTGGCCATCCTGCAGCGCATCACCGGCGCCGAAGAACGGCTGGTCAACAACCCGCTGCTGGCGCGCTCGATCCAGAACCGTATCGCCTACATCGATCCACTCAACCACTTGCAAGTGGAACTGATCAAGCGCCACCGCGCCTTGACCACGGAAGCGAAGACCGATGAGCGTGTCCATCGCGGCATCCACCTGTCGATCAACGGCGTGGCGGCAGGGTTGCGCAACACGGGTTAACCGGTACACCCCCTCTCCTCGGGGAGGGGGTGTATTTTGGCAAGTTTACGTAAAACCCGGTATCCTTGCACTATGAAATTCATCACAAGTTGGATCGCTTCCCTTATCTGCTTGCTGACGCTGGCGGCTTCGCCGCCAGCCCACTCTTCCCCGGCTCCCGGCCTGCTGGACCTGTATGCCCACCGCGCGTGGACGGCGGCCCAAGGCGCACCTGCGCAGATCCAGGCAATTACCCAGACCCCTGACGGCTGGCTGTGGATTTCCACGCCGACCGGACTGTATCGCTTCGACGGCGTGCGCTTCGAACGCCACGACGCCGTCAACGGCCACGCGCTGCGTTCATCGATCGTGCTGCCGCTGCATACCGCGCCCGACGGCACCTTGTGGGTGGGCTACCGCTTCGGCGGCGCCAGCGCTTTCCTCGGCAACCGGGTGCGCCACTACGGCGCCGACCAGGGGTTTCCGCCGGGCGCCACCCACAGTTTTACGGTAGCGCCCGACGGCGTGACGTGGGTGACCACGGCCGCCGGCCTGGCGTGGCTCGACAGCCGCCAGGATCGCTGGGTGCGGGTGGGGCCCGAGGCGGATTTCGCACCCGGGGCGACGATCTGGCAGGTGCTGTTTGACCGCGCCGGCACCCAGTGGGTGTCGACCTCGCGCAAGGTGTACTACCGCCGCGCGGGCCAGGCCCGCTTCCAGGTGGCCAGCCCCGCCAATATCGCGCTGTCCTCGCTGGCCGCCGCGCCCGATGGCACGGTGTGGGTATCGAACGGCCGCGATGCCAACTACCGGCTCTCGACTTCCGCAGCTGCCGCCACGGCGCCGCCGCCGAAGCCGGAACTGCCCGGCAGCGGCATGTGGTTCGACCGCGCCGGCACCATGTGGCTGCTGAGCGAAACCCATGTCGCACGCGTGGCGCCGGGCAGCAAGGCGGGAGATCCGCGCCAGCAACTGGCGCACGATCGGGGCCTGTCCGGCATGCACCCGCAAACCTTTTATGAAGACCGCGACGGCACCATCTGGATCGGCACCGTCGCGGGCCTCGACCAGTTCCGTCCCAACCGGGTAGCGCCGCTGCCGCCGGCCGCCGACAACCTGGCGCCGGTGGTCACGCCGGCACTGGCCCCGGGCGCCGACGGCCTGGTGTGGCTCAGCGATGACAACCACTCCTGGCTGACCGGCCGCGACGGGGTGCGCCACGGGCCGGCGGGACCGGCTTTCTGGAGTTCGGCGCGCGGGCGCGACGGCCGCCTGTGGCTCGGCGGCTGGGGCGGCATCTGGCGCGCCGGTGATCCGCAGCGCACGTTGATAACCGCGCCGGCGTTGGCCGGCCAGAACGACGTGCGGGTCGATGCCTTGGCCGAAGACGCCAGCGGCGCGCTGTGGGCGGCATGTTTGAACCAGCCCTTGCAGCGCCATGTACCAGGCAGCGGCCGCTGGGATGCGCCCTACCCCGGCTTGCCGCAGGCGCGCATCATGGCACTGCTCTCCGACAGCAAGAACCGCCTGTGGGTCGGCTACCAGGGCGGGCGCGTGGCGCTGATCGAAAACGATACCGTGCGCCTGGTCGATGCCGGCGACGGCCAGGGCATCGGCAATGTGCAGACCATCGTCGAACGCCATGGCCAGGTGTGGGTGGCCGGCGAACGGGGCGTGGCCCGCTTTGTCGAGACCGTGCCAGGCCAGCGCATGACCGGCGCGGGGCACAGCAGCGGCGCGCGCCTGGAGACACTGCGCCTGGCGGACGGGCGCGAGTTGCGCGGCGTGAGCGGCCTGCTGTCCACCGCCGCCGGCGACCTGTGGCTGCGCACGCACGACGGCGTGGTGCGTATCGCGGCCGAGCAGGTGCAGGCCTTCGTGCGCGACCGCGGCGCTGCCCCGGTGCCGGCCGAACTGCTGGGCAGCGAGGATGGCGTGAGCGGCAATGTCCAGCCCACCGGCCCCTTCCCCGCCATCGTGGCGGCGAGCGACGGCGTGCTGTGGGTGTCCGGCACCGGTGGCGCCATGCTGCTCACGCCCTCCGCCATCCGCCGCGAAACCATGCCGCCGGCGGTCGATATCCGCGCGGTGAGCAGCGACGGCCAGGCGCGAACGCCAGTTTCGCCGCTGGCGCTGCCTACCGGCACCAACAACCTGCACATCACCTACACCGCGCAAGGCTTGGCGGCGCCGCAGCGCACGCGCTTTCGCTACCGGCTCCAGGGCGTCGATGACGGCTGGCAGGATGCGGGCGACCGGCGCGAAGCCTTTTATACGAACCTGCAACCTGGCGCCTATCGCTTCCAGGTGATCGCCGCCAACCGCGATGGCGTGTGGAACACGGCCGGCGCCACGCTCGACATCACCATCCCGCCCACCTTCGTGCAAACCTTGTGGTTCAAGGCGCTGTGCGCGCTGGCGCTGCTGGCGGCGGTGGCGCTGGCGTGGCGCTGGCGCCTGGCGCAGATGGCGCGCCTGATCGAGGCCCGTCAGCTCGAACGGCTGCACGAGCGCGAACGCATCGCCCGCGCCCTGCACGACACTTTCCTGCAGGAGGCGCAAGGCACGGTACTGATGATGCACACGGCGATGGCGCAGATTCCACCGTCGCTGCCGGCACGCGCGGCGATGGAACGCGGCATCGGCTATATCGAAAAGGCGATGATCGAAGGCCGCGACGAGGTGATGGGTTTACGCTCGTCCGCCCGCGCCGACGAATCGCTGGACGCCGCACTGCAACGCTACGGCGAGCGGCTGGCGGCCGGCCTGCCACCCGGCTTCCGCATGCACGTACGCGGCACGCCGCGCCAGCTGGCGCCGCTGGTCAAGGACGAGGTATTCGCCATCGGCCGCGAAGCGATCTGGAACGCATTCCGCCACGCCGAGGCCAGCGAGATCGAGCTGGACCTGGTATACACGCCGGGCGGCTTGACCCTGCTGGTGAGCGACAACGGCAAGGGCATACCGCCGGACGCGCTGACGCGCGCCGAAAATGGCCACTGGGGCCTGGTGGGCATGCGCGAGCGGGCCGCCAATATCGGCGCCACGCTGGAGGTGGGCAACCGCGAGGGCGGCGGCACCAGCCTGCGCCTGACCTTGCCGCGCCAGTACGGCGCCCGCTGAGTATCGGTCCCGGCACGGAATGAGGCGCTGCTTGCGCACACCCGCAGCGGGGCCGGGGTTGCCCGTTACGCTGCCGGTCTGGCGCGCGCTAAGGCGTAGGGTTCGTCGGCGCGCAGGGTAAGCACCCGGACGCCGGTGCGCGTGACCGCCACCGTGTGTTCGAACTGCGCCGACAGTTTGCCGTCGCTGGTAACGACGGTCCAGCCATCGTCCTCGGTGTGGACATCGCGCCGGCCCTGGTTGATCATCGGCTCGATGGTAAAAACCATGCCTTCGTGCAGGACCAGTCCCGTATGCGGTTTGCCGTAGTGCAGCACCTGCGGCTCCTCGTGCATCTCGCGGCCGATGCCGTGGCCGCAATACTCGCGCACCACCGTGTAGTTGTGGCGCCGGGCATGGCGTTCGATGGCGTGGCCGATGTCGCCGAGCCGCGCGCCCGGGCGCACCGCGTGGATGCCGTGCCACAGCGCCTCGTACGTCACCTGCACCAGCTTTTTCGCGGCGCTGGCAACGGTGCCGACCAGGTAGGTCTTGCTGGAGTCGGCGATGAAACCGTTCTTTTCCAGCGTGATGTCGAAGTTGACGATGTCGCCGTCCTGCAGCAACTCGGTAGCGGACGGCACGCCGTGGCACACCACGCTGTTGCGCGACGCATTGAGCGCGTACGCATAGTCGTACTGGCCCTTGCTGGCCGGCCGCGCGTGCAATTGCTCGACAATGAAGGTTTCGACCAGGTCGTTGACGGCCATGGTGGACATGCCGGTCAGCTCGAATTGATCGAGGTGGCCGAACACGCTGGCCAGCAGCCGGCCCGACTCCGCCATCAGGGCGATCTCCTCGGGGCGCTTGATCATGTGGCAGTTTCCCGGAACACCTGCGCTTCCACGCCGGCCGAGCGGAATTCGCGCGCCAGTATCTCGTTGAACGTGAGCGTGGGATTCATTTCGGCCAGCATGCCCATCTTGATCCAGAACGTGGCCTGGGCGTTGATGGAGCGGCAACCGACCGCACTGGCCTTGCGCAGCTGGTCGTGCAGTTCTTCGTCGATGTTGACGATGCCCATGGCGTATCCTCGTAAATTTTAATATACGAATTATATACGAACCATATATTTCAAGGTAAACCTTGGGCGCTGCCTTAACCCGGCGCCAGCCTTTTTTCGAAACACACGGCCTCGGGCCGGCCGACATATTTACCGAAATTGGCAATGCGGGCGTAACCGAGCCGTTCGTAAAACGTCACCGCCCGGGTATTGACCGCACGGGTTTCCAGGCGCAGCGCGGCATAGCCCAGTTGCTGCGCTTGCGCTTCCAGGTGCGCCAGCACCGCCGTGCCGATACCGGGCACCGTGCGGCGCGAGTACATGCGCTTGAGTTCGGCCACGTCGTGCTCCAGCGGGCGCAGCGCGCCGCAGCCGACGGGCTTGCCGTCGCCGTCGCGGGCGACAACGAACAGGGCGCGGTCACCACGCACATCGTTGACATCGAACGACGCCTTGCCACTGCTGCCGGTAATCAGGCTCAGTTGATCCGACAGCTCATCGAGCAGCAGCGCCGCATCCGTTGTCTCCGGATCTTCGACTGTCACGCGGATGCGCGGGCGGGCGCTCATGGTGCATCAACCTGCAAGCGCACCACGCGCCCGGTGCGGTCTTCCACCAGGTAGATATTGCCGTCCGGCCCCTGCTTGACATCGACCGGCGCGCCCATGCCCTGCCCCGGCTTGCTGTGCCAGCCACCGATCAGCTCGACCGACTTGCCCAGCGGCGCGCCCTTGCTGTTCGGCAGCAGCGCCACCAGCCGGTGGCCGTGGGCGCGGTAGCCGTGATAGCCGATGATCAGGCTGTTGCGGTACAGTGCCGGCAAACGGTCGCCCGTGTAAAACGTCATGCCCAGCGGCGCCGCGTGGGCCGGCAGCAGCCTTGCCGGCGCGCGGTAGGCACTGCAATCCTTGTCCGGATATTCGGGACTGGCGACGTTGGCGTCGTAGCAGTAAGGCCAGCCGTAATTGGCGCCGCGTGCGATCAGGTTCAGCTCGTCGTGCGGCAAGTCGTTGTCGTTGGCGAGATTCGGCATGGCAGCCTGGATCGCGTCGCGGCCGTTATCGGCCTGCCACAGGTCGCCGCTGACGGGGTGCACGGCCAGCGCCATCGAGTTGCGCAGGCCGGACGCATAGTTTTCCCAATCCTTGACCATGGCCATCGGCCACAGCAGCTTGTACTTGCGGATCACGCCCAGGGCCTGCGGCCCCTCGGCTTCGGCACAGGGCTGGCCGGCTGTTGGTGCCGCGCCGTTCTCGCCCTCGCAATGGTCCGTGGCGGAGCCGACATTCACATATAAATCGCCGCGTGCATCGAAGCGCATATTGGTGAGCAGGTGGCGGCCTCTGCCCGGCAGCGGCGCCACGCCCGATTTGCCGCCGATGACATCGATCAGCGTGGCCTCCGGGTTTTTCGGATCGAAGCGCACGATGCGTCCGACCAGCCCCAGGTATAACAAGCCATCGGGGCCAAGGACGATACCATTGGGGCGATCCAGACCCTTGAGCAGCAGCACTTGCTCATAGTGCCCCGCCGCGCCCGGCTTGAGCAACCACACGCGGCCCTGCTTCGGCTCCCAGCTGCGCATATCGACCACGACCAGTTCGCCATTGCTCAGCGGCTGTATCCCGCGCGGAAATTTGAAGCCATCGGCCAGGACGGCTGCGCATAAGCCGTCGGGGGTGGTGACGTCGAGGCGCTTGAAACCGCCACAGGTGTCAACAGCCTGGGCGCCGGTCGTCAAGAGGGCCGCCGCAGCCAGCACAGCCCAGCGACACGTGGAGAGAAAGTTCGATATTTTCATTCATGCAATTGTAGCTTGAAATCAAGATTCATCGATTTTTACGCCAATCAAAAAAAAATGCCGCCCGCTGCAAAGCTGGACGGCATTTCAGTGAAGGAGGCCGCAGCCTCCCCGATTAATTCTGCGTCAGGAAAGTTTTCAGCTTGTCCGAACGCGATGGCTGGCGCAGCTTGCTCATGGCCTTCGCTTCGATCTGGCGGATACGTTCGCGGGTCACGTCGAACTGCTTGCCCACCTCTTCCAGCGTGTGGTCGTTCGACATTTCCACGCCATAACGCATGCGCAGCACCTTCGCTTCGCGCGGGGTCAGCGAATCGAGCACTTCCTTGATGACATTGCGCATCGACGCATGCAGCGCTGCGTCCAGCGGCGCCAGCGTGGTGTTGTCTTCGATGAAGTCGCCCAGTTGCGAATCGCCATCCTCGCCCATCGGCGTTTCCATGGAGATCGGCTCTTTGGCGATCTTCATGATTTCGCGCACCTTGTTTTCCGGCATTTCCATCTTCAGCGCCAGGGTGGCCAGGTCCGGCTCGCTGCCGGTTTCCTGCATGATCTGGCGCGAGATGCGGTTCATCTTGTTGATGGTCTCGATCATGTGCACCGGCACGCGGATGGTACGGGCCATGTCGGCGATCGAACGCGTGATCGCCTGGCGAATCCACCACGTAGCGTAGGTCGAGAACTTGTAGCCGCGACGGTATTCGAACTTGTCCACCGCCTTCAACAGGCCGATATTGCCTTCCTGGATCAGGTCGAGGAACTGCAAGCCACGGTTGATGTATTTCTTGGCGATCGAAATCACCAGGCGCAAGTTGGCGACGGTCATTTCGCGCTTGGCCTGGCGTGCACGTTTTTCGCCGGCAGCCATCTGCTTGTTGATCTTGCGCAGGTCGGCCAGCGGCAAGGCCACGCGGGCTTGCAGGTCGATCATTTTCTTTTGCAGCTCTTTCACGGCAGGCACGTTACGACCGAGCACGGTGCTGTATGGGTAGCCGGCATCGACTTCGCCATCGACCCAGTCCAGGTCCGTCTCGTTGCCCGGGAAGACCTTGATGAAGTGGGCGCGCGGCATGCCGCAGCGGTTCACGCAAAGGTCGAGCACGGCGCGTTCGATCGAGCGCACTTCTTCCATCTGGCCACGCAGGGTGTCGCACAGCTTTTCAACGACCTTGGCGGTGAAGCGGATGCCCAGCAATTCGGCCGAGATGGTTTCCTGCGCCGCCACGTAGGCCTTGGAGCCATAGCCACCGGCGGCCTTGCGCATTTTTTCGAACTGGCTTTCGATATGGGCGAACTTTTCCAGCGCCGACTTTTTCAGCTGCGCCAGCTGTTCGGTGGAGAAACCAGCCGCGCCGCCACCGGCTGCGCCATCGGTTTCTTCCTCTTCTTCCACTTCCAGCTCTTCTTCCTCGTCATCGTCCGAGGCGGCAGGTGCGGCCACGACCGGCGCCGGCGCCGATTCGTTGGCATCGACAAAGCCGTCCACCACGTCATCGACCTTCATTTCGTCGGCGTCGATCTTGGCCGCGAGAGCCAGGATTTCGGCGATGGTGGTCGGGCAGGCGGAAATGGCCTGGATCATGTCTTTCAGGCCGCCTTCGATGCGCTTGGCGATTTCGATCTCGCCTTCGCGCGTGAGCAGCGCCACGGCGCCCATTTCGCGCATGTACATGCGGACCGGGTCGGTGGTGCGGCCGAAGTCGGAATCGACCGTGGACAAGGCGGTGGCGGCAGCCGCTTCCACCTCGTCGTCGGACGTGACGGTGGCAACACTGTCGCTTAACAACAACGATTCAGCGTCCGGCGCGCGCTCGTAGATCGCGATGCCCATGTCGTTGAACGTGGCGATGATGCCTTCGATCGCTTCCGGATCGATGATGTTTTCCGGCAGTTGATCGTTGATCTCGGCGTAGGTCAGGAAGCCGCGTTCCTTGCCCATGTTGATCAGGTTCTTGATCTGGGCGCGGCGGCGCTCCAGCTCTTCGGCGGTGCTCTTGCTGTCCAGGCCCAGCAGCTCGGCGCCGCCCTTGGCCTTGCGCTCGCGCGCCTTCGACACTGCCTTCAACTCGGCGCGCTCGACCGCGTTCAGCGCCGCGACTTCGTCGTTTTCCGGGGTGAATTCGGATGGCTTGCGGCCACGGCGGCCCGGCACCTTCACGCTCGGCAGCAAATAGCCCGAGGTATCGATCGAGGCCAGGGTGGCGGCGTCGGTCACCTGGCTCACGGTCGTGCCGCCGGTGGAAATGACGACCGGCGCCGGTTCCTTGACCGCCTTGACCAGCTTCGATTTTGGCGCGGTGCGCACGACCGGCACGGCCATTTCAGCCGTTGCGGCCGCATCGCCGGCGTCGCCAGGCTTGCGCGCCAGCTTGACGGTGCGCGCCGGGGCGTCGGACTCGGCGGCGGCAGCCATGGTGGCCACCGGCTCGATCGTTGCGGAACTCAGACGCGTTTTCTTCTTGACTACCGTTACTTTGCTCGCTGCCTCTTGCGCATTATCGATGACATAAGATAGAGTCGTCTTCGGCACGACCAGCGGGGCGGAGCTGGGACGGGCGGTCTTGACGGACAACGTTAAAGTTTTCGGCGTTTTTGTCATTAAAAATCTCTCAATGCGAAGCCGCCGGCGGATTACAAAAGCCATAGCGCGCACCAGCCGCACTGGGCGGGGCGCATCGATGGAATGTTGTAATTTAGCTGACGATAATCCTGCGGAATAAAAAAAGCCCGCTTGGAACTACGGGCTTGTTTTTAGCGTGTTTCTAACTTGCTTCCAACTCTGTGTAGCTTTGCCAACTGTGTCATTGCACGCTGGTGAGTCGGACATTATACACATTTTTGGCGTCGAACGCACCTCGCCGCCGCGATCCTTCCCCCTCAACCTGCTAGTCAAAGTGTCACGCTGGTCGAAAAGGCACTGCATTCCGCAGGGCCGCATGATACGATGGCGCTTGTTGCTTAACCTTTGAAGTCGATGAACACTAGCCTTACCACTCCAACTGCGGCCACCGAAGCGGACGCTGCTACTCCGGCCGCCGAAGCCGTCGCTGTCGCCGCTGTTGCCATGACTCCGCGCAGCTTGCTCAAGCAACTGCAAACCCAATTCCCCGCTTTCCGCGACTTTTTGCCGCTGTCCATCGGCATCGACAAGCAGATCCTGGCGGTCATGCCCGACCTGAACCGCAAAATCATGCGGACTGCGCTCGGCATCCACACCGGCTCGCTGCGCTACCTGAAGGTCATGGAAAAAGCCAAGGTACGTCACGACCTCGACGGCACTCCCGGCGCCGAAGTCACCGACACCCACCGCGCCCATGCTACCCAGGTCTTGCAGGAACGCTTCAAGAAAGAAGCCGACCGCAAGAAGGCCGAGCGCGAAGCCGCCGCTGCCGAAGAAGCCGCCCGTGTCCGCGTTGACAAGCTCAACCAGCTGACCGCGAAATTCTCGCGCAAGTAAGCGAAAGTAAGGTTCATTTCTTGGACGTTTCGCCCCGCGCACCGCGTGTGCCCTCCGCCGCCCCTGCGGCGGAGGAACAATTGCCGCCGTACACAGGCTTGTTGCTTGATGACGTACTGCTGGTAAAAACACCGGAGCAGGCGCTGGCAGCACGCGACGCCCTGCTCGCCTGCGACGCGATCGGCTTCGATACCGAATCGAAACCCACGTTTACCAAGGGCGAAGTGTCCACCGGGCCGCACCTGATCCAGTTTGCCACCGATACCAAGGCCTACCTGTTCCAGGTGGGCAGCCACATCGACGACGCTACGCTGGCGATCCTGCAGGCGATCCTGGAACCGGCCGCGCCGCTCAAGGTGGGTTTTGGCCTGTCCGACGACGTCAAGCGGCTGCACGCCAAGTTGGCCATCCGCGCCGGCGGCGTGGTGGACCTGTCGGTGGCGCTGCGCACTCCGGGTCAGCGCAACGACCTGGGCGCCAAGACCGCCGTGGCCAAGTTCTTCGGCCTGAAGCTGCAAAAATCGAAAAAAATCTCCACGACCAACTGGTCCCTGCCGCGCCTCTCCAGCAGCCAATTGTTGTACGCGGCCGACGACGCCCAGGTGGCGTTGCGCGTGTATCGCCAGTGGCTCGCTACCGGCGGCCAGCTCAAGCCCATGAAGGGCGTCAAGCTGCCACGCCCGCCGAAGCCGGCAATTCCCGCCGCTTAGGCATTCTGTCCACTATATCTTTTAGCAACATCGGTATATCCTGACCCGACAGCCTCGTTCGAAGGCTTTCCACCAGGAGGAGACCGGTGACCGATACCCGTGCGCCGATGCGCTTGATGCGCTTGATTGCTGGCAGCGCCAGTCTGTGCCTGACCACGACCGCAGCGGCAGCGCCACCTGATACCTTGCAACAGCGCGTGGCCGCGTGCATCGCCTGCCACGCCGTCGAGGAGCGCCGCGACGCATATTTTCCGCGCATCGCCGGCAAGCCGGCCGGTTACCTGTACAACCAGCTGCTGAACTTTCGCGACGGCCGCCGCAATTATCCGATGATGACCTATATGGTCGCGCAGCTGTCCGACGACTACCTGCGCGAGATCGCCGACTTTTTCGCCGCCCTGCACCCGGCCTATCCACCGGCCACCCCGGGCAGCGGCGCCAACGCTGGCGCCGCTGCGCTGGCACGCGGCCGGCAACTGGTGCTGCATGGCGATGCGGCGCGCAAGATTCCCGCCTGCGTGAGCTGCCATGGCGCGGCGCTGGGTGGCGTGGCGCCAGCGATTCCGGGACTGCTGGGCCTGCCCAGCGATTACATCAACGCCCAGTTCGGCGCCTGGCGCAGCGGCACCCGCCGCGCCGCCGCACCCGACTGCATGGCCGACATCGCCGGCCGCCTGGCGGGCGACGATGTGGCGGCGTTATCGAGCTGGCTCAGCCTTCAGGCACCCGATCCGGCTGCGCGGCCTGCCGCTGCCGGGTCCTTGCCTGCGCCGCTGCCCCTGCCCTGTGGCGCAATGGCCGGGAAGGCGGCGCCATGAGGACAGCCTTGCCTGCGTTGATGGCATTGATGGCGTTGCTGCCGGCATGTAGGCCCGTGCCCTGCCTTGTTGCCGCCTGGCTGAAAAGGTAGCGCCATGAAAAAGACCCTGTATGCCGTGGTTGGCCTGCTGATCACAGTGGTAGCACTGATCCTTGCAGCCTGGCTGTGGACGCCAGCTGACGATTCCGGGCCGCCACCCGCTGCCACCGCAGACCTGGCGCCGGCGCAACGCATCGCCCGCGGCGCCTACCTGGCCCGGGCCGGCGACTGCATGGCCTGCCACACGGTGCGCGGCGGCGCGCAGTACGCCGGCGGGCGCGTCATTCGCACCGCCTTCGGCGACATCGTCACGCCCAATATCACGCCCGACGTCGCCACCGGCATCGGCAACTGGAGCGCCGACGATTTTTGGCGCGCACTGCATCATGGCAAAGGCAAGGATGGCCGCCTGCTGTATCCCGCCTTTCCCTACACCAGCTACACCCACCTCACGCGCGACGATGCCGATGCGCTGTACGCCTGGATGCGCTCGGTGCCTGCGGTGCGCCAGCGAAGCGCGCCGCACAGCTTGCGTTTTCCGTACAACCAGCAATGGGCCTTGGCGGCATGGCGCACGCTGTACTTCCGGCCCGGCGTGTACCGCGTCGATACGGCGCAATCGCTGGACTGGAACCGGGGCGCCTACCTGGTGCAGGGACTGGGGCATTGCAGCGCCTGCCACAGCCCGCGCAACGGCCTCGGGGCGGAAGGTGCAAGCTTGTCGGGGGGCATGCTCGATGGGCCTGGCTGGTATGCGCCGGAACTGACCTTCGGGGCGGGTTCAGGCAAGCCGGCCTGGTCGCAGGACGACCTGGCGGCCTTCCTGAAAACCGGCGTGGCGCCGCAGGCAACCGCCTCCGGCCCGATGGCCGAGGTGGTGCGCGCCAGCCTGCAGCATCTGAACGACGCCGACGTGAACGCCATCGCGCATTACCTGCGCAGCCTGCCCGCCGCCGCGCCGGCCGCGCCCTACCGGCGTGACGCGAATCCGCAAGCGGACGCCTTCCTGGCCGCCGGCGCCAGGCTGTATCGGCAACACTGCGTGGAATGTCATGGAGAAAATGGCGGCGGACAGGCGCCGCATTATCCGCCACTGGCGGGCAATCGCGCGCTCGGCCAGGCGCCGGCGGTCAACGCCATCCGCATCGTGCTCAACGGCGGCTTCGCGCCGGCGACGGCAGGCAATCCGCGTCCGTACGGCATGCCGCCGTTCGGCCATGTGCTGACCGATATCGAGGTGGCGCAACTGGTGTCGTACCTGCGCAGCGCCTGGGGCAATAATGCAGCGCCTGTCACGGCCAACGAAATCAATCGCTACCGGGCGGTGCCGCTCGACCAGTGATCGGCGGCAGATGGCCGGTTAGCCGCTGGTCGGCCGGTCGGCTGGTTAGCTGGTTAGCTGGTTAGCTGCGCAGCTTCGGGTAGCGGAAGCCGGTCCGCAAGTCCATGCTGTAGCGTTCCTTGCCATCGACCACCAGCACGTGGTCCGGCGGCGCTTCGCCGGCCAGTTCGCGCTGGATCAGCGGCAAGCCTTCGCCTTTGCGGATCAGCTCGTCGCAACGCTCATAAACATTGGGACAGCCGGTTTCGGCCAGCAGGGCCTGGACGATCGGCACTTTCCAGGCATCGACGCCGCCCGACTGGAACTGGCAGATCAGGTAACCCTGCACGCCGCCCCAGCTGTGCACGATCAGGCCGGACAGGCCGTCTTCTTCGCCCAGCAC
The DNA here is from genome assembly GCF_034479515.1 of Duganella zoogloeoides. Taxonomy (NCBI): domain Bacteria; kingdom Pseudomonadati; phylum Pseudomonadota; class Betaproteobacteria; order Burkholderiales; family Oxalobacteraceae; genus Duganella; species Duganella zoogloeoides. The sequence goes on along the minus strand of NZ_CP140152.1, from coordinate 1,554,261 downwards.
GACCGGCACCAGCGCCTGTGGATGGGCGGCGCGCACGCTGTCGGCGCGCTTGGCGATGGCGGCCTTGACGCGGCGCTTCATCATGGCGTGATCGACCGGCTCGTCTTCCTTGTAGCTCCACATGCGGGCGCGGATTTGCGACTTGGAGTTATAGGCCGCGCGGCCGATGAACTGGCGCGACGAACTCTGGACGATGGCGGTGGAGCCGGGTTTCATTTTTTCCTGCGGCTTGCCATCGACCTTGTCGATCGCGGTGGGATAAATCCAGGGGTCGCCGGCCAGCAAGGATTTTTCCTTGCCTTGTTTGATAGTGATGATGAGCATGGTAGTGGTGCGGCGTGGTCGGGCGTAAAAGCCGCATGATACCTCATGGCGCCGTCCAGGTGCCTGCCTCCGGTCGCGGCAAGCTGCATTTCAGGGCGCCGGGAATGCGGTCTGTCGCAAGGCGCTGTCGTGTTTCGTGGCGCATCGTTACTATCGCTTCCATACCATCCCTACCGGAGAACACCATGTCCTACCCTGTCTTGCGCCGCACCCTGCCCGCCTTTCGCACAATGTTGATCGCCGCCGGATTGCTGGCGCTGGCCGCTCCGGCCGGCGTTGCCCATGCAGGCCTGATGGACGGCTGGAGCAGCGAGCGGGTCCAGGGCAGCGGCAAGATCACCACCCAGAGCCGCGAACTCGGCCATTTCAGCGCGCTGGCAAGCAGCGTCAGCGGTGATGTCGAAGTCCGACTCGGCAATACCGAAAGCGTCACCGTGGAGACCGACGACAACCTGCAAGCACTGCTGGAAACGGTGGTGGAGAAAGGCACGCTGCGCATCCGCCCGGTGCGCAAGGGCCTGTCACTGTCAACCAGAACCATGAAGATCATCGTGCAGGCACGCGCGCTGGACCGGGTGTCGGTGGCCGGCTCCGGGGCGGTGCGTGCTGACAATTTGCGCGGCGAGACCTTGCGGTTCGACATCGGCGGCTCGGGCTCGCTGATCGCGCGCCAACTGGCGGCGGAAGCAGTGACCGTATCGCTGGGCGGCAGCGGCAGCGTGGAAACGAGCGGCAAGGCCGAGCGCGTTCAAGTGTCGATCGGCGGCTCGGGCGACGTCCAGGCCGGCAACCTGGCCGCCCGCACGGCCAGCGTCAGCATCGGCGGCTCGGGCGAAGCCACGGTGTGGGCAACCAACACGCTGTCGGTAAGCCTGGCGGGTTCGGGCGACGTTGCTTACTACGGCGATCCCAAGCTCAGCAAAAGCATCGTGGGGTCGGGCAACGTGAAACGCCTGGGTGCGGCACCTCGGTAAAACAAGCCATGGTCAGTCCGCGCCAAACAGCTGGCGCGGGTTGGCGCCGCGCGCGAGGGACTTGATCCACTCGCGCAGCTGGTCGGGGTTGGCGGCGTTGATTTTTTCGGCTATGTGGGATTGCAGCTGGCTCTGATTGCCCTGATCACCGGGTTGGAGAATGTCTTGCAAAACCTCACGTAAGCCTTGTTGTAACCCTTGTTGCAAGCCTTGTTGCAGCCCCTCTTGCCGTCCCTCTTGCCGTCCCTCCAAAATCCCCTTCTTGCGCCCCTTTTCGATCGCCTCGTACTCCAGCAAATCTTCATAGCGCTTGAACCGTTGATCGAACAAGATACCCATTTTTTCCTCCATATTTACATTGAGCTCACTGAACTCAAGCCGCAAGGTCGTTTGCAGCCAGCGCAACAAACTTTCACGGGCCGGCTGCAAATCCGGCGCCCTCACCCGCTCGGCAAACAGTTTCAGCGCCGCACGCAACTCGGCATCGCTCTGCGCGCGCAGCAGCTTAAACACGATTGCCAGCACATTAGAGTGTACATCCACCGATTGGTTCCAGCGCTGTTCGACCAGCAGGTATTTTTGCTTCGGCTGATACGCCTCCAGTCCGTGCGGTGGCGGCAGCGACAGCTCGGCCAGTTCAGTCGCGGCGCGCCAAGGCTGGCGGCCGCTGTAGAGCACCACCGGCAATACCGGCGGCAACTTGCGCCCCCGGCTCAGGCGCCGCTGGCGCAACAGGTCCTGGTACAGCAGGCCGATATACACCTGCATGCGCAGCGCCATCCAATGTTCGGAGCGCGCCTGGAACTCGAGCAGGATGTACACGTACACCCATTCGCCGCCGACATTGACGCGCCACACCATGTCGTCGTGGCGCGCCTTGCCACGCTCGCTGGCATAGCTGGCATTGACCCGCTCGAACGCGCCCACGCCCAGCGACGCTGCCCAGTCCGCTTCCAGAAAGCCGGTCAGCAGCTCGCGCAAGATCTCGGGATGCGAGAACAGTTGTTTATAGACGGTGTCGGCCTGGCTGGTCATGGCCAAATGTAGCACTGGCATGACCGGCCCAGATCGCCGGTGAAATGCACGCGGTTTGCGATGGATCAAACCGCGTGAGAGCAGATGGTTAGCGCGCTTCCTTGAGCGTTTCGCGCGGGAATTCGATGGTGGTGACGCCGTCGGTCAGCCAGATCTGGCCGTCCTGGATCGTGCATTGCAGTTGCATGGTGCGCTGGGCCATCAGCGCCAGTTGCTCGGTCGCTTCCGACGGCAGGTCGATCACGGTCAGGTTCTTGCAGCGTTCGACCTTGTTGGCGATGCCCTTCCACCAGATATTGCTGGTGGCCGCGTAGCTGTACACCACCACCTGGTTCGAGCGTCCGCTGGCCTTGAGCATGATTTTTTCGTCGGGCTGGCCGACATTGATCCACAGCTCGATGGCGCCGGTCAGGTCCTTCTGCCACAGGTCCGGCTCGTCGACGTCGAACAGCCCCTTGGTGAACGTGAGCGAATCGCTGGCGTGGATGGCAAAGGCCAGCAGCCGTACCATCACGCGCTCGTCGGTTTCGGACGGATGCTTGGCCAGGGTGAGCGCGTGGGTGCCGTAGTAATTGCGGTCCATGTCCGCAATCGATAACTCGGCTTTGTAGATTGTTGCTTTGAGTGCCATTGGTATTTCTCTGTAAATTATTTGAAGACGACAGTCTTGTCGCCGTTCTGCAAGATGCGGTGTTCGACAAACCATTTCACAGCGCGCGCCAGCACCACGCATTCGACGTCGCGGCCGATGGCCGACAGCGTCTCGGCATCCATCGAATGATCGACGCGTTCGACGTCCTGCTCGATGATCGGGCCTTCATCGAGGTCGCCGGTGACGAAGTGCGCGGTGGCGCCGATCAGCTTGACGCCGCGATGGTGCGCCTGGGCATACGGCTTGGCGCCCTTGAAGCTGGGCAGGAACGAATGGTGGATATTGATGGCCTTGCCCTTGAGCGCGGCGCACATGCCCGGCGACAGGATCTGCATGTAGCGCGCCAGGACCACGAGGTCGATCTGGTGGTGCTGCATCAGGTCCTGCACGCGCGCTTCCTGCGCCAGCTTGGCCGATTCCGGCGCACCAGCGGCCAGTGGCAGGTGGTGGAACGGAATATTGTAGCTCGCTGCCAGCTGGTAGAAATCCATGTGGTTCGAAACGATGGCCGGAATCTCGACCGGCAGCAAACCGCTCTTGTAACGGAACAGCAAGTCGTTCAGGCAATGGCCGATTTTCGACACCATCAGCAGCACGCGCGGCTTGTAGTGTGCGTCGCGCAGTTCCCAGTCCAGCTGCATGCCGGCTGCGAGCAGCGCAAAGTCGGCGCGCAGCAGCTCGTCGTTGACGCCGCCGTCTTCCAGCGCAAAATGCACGCGCATGAAAAACAGCCGCGATTCGCTGTCGCCAAACTGGGCGGAGTCGATGATGTTGCAACCGTGATCGGCCAGGAAACCGGACACGCGGTGCACGATGCCGCGCTGGTCGAGGCAAGAAAGAGTGAGGATGTATTCAGGGTTGGTCATGGCCGCCGCAGTCAATTTCAATAACAACAAGAGAATAACGAGGCCGGTATTGTCGCACGGCGCGGCCATTGCAGTAAAACTGCGGCCCGCGCGCCGTTGGCGCACCGTCAAACACCACGTCGATCGCATCGCAAATGACGTGGAACTTTCATCAACCTTGCACCTCTAACATGCAGAGCAGCGGCTTTGGCTGTTCGCAACCCGACCACAACCCAGGAGGCAGCAATGGCAAGCAGCAATCAACGCAATGCAGCAAGCAAGGATGGGGAAGACCAGACCCAACCCAAAACCCCGGCCAAGCGCGGCTTCGCCGCCATGGACCAGGCCACCCAACGCAGCATCGCCAGCAAGGGCGGACAGGCCGCGCACCAAAAAGGCACGGCGCATGAATTCGATTCCGAAGAAGCACGGCGCGCCGGCCAGAAAGGCGGCGAGGCGGTCAGCCGCAACCGCGAGCACATGGCCGCCATCGGCCGCAAGGGCGGCGAAAGCCGGCAATCGGCCGCGCGGGCGGCAGCTGCCGAACGAAGCAGCCGGGGCTCGGAGCAAGCTTCCGGCAGCGGCAACCGCCAGAGTAGCAAGGGCTAGGCGGACGCCGGTCCGGCACGGGTGTCGCCTGATGGCGACGTATCTCGGCGGTCAGACCGGCGTAGTGATGGTATGCATCATGGCGTGCCTGAGCAGCGGAGCGTGCCGATGGCGTTCCTACGGCGTCCCTACGACGTCCCTACAATCACGCTCGACGCCTTGAACACTGCCACCGCCGCGCCGCCCTCGACCAGGCCCAGTGCCTCGCCGCTGTCGCGCGTGACGATGGCGGCGATTACGCCGCCGCCCGGCAGGTCGATACTCACCTCGGTATTGACCGCGCCGGGCACCACGCGGCTGATGGTGCCCGCCAGCTGGTTACGGGCCGACAAGCGCGCGCCGCCCAGGTCCGTCACCACGATCACCGATGAAGCCTTGACCAGCGCAAACGCTTCCGCGCCGACCACCAGTCCCAGGCTCTCGCGGCTGTCGCGGGTGATGGTGGCCACGATGTTCTGACCGCCCACTACCTCGAGTATCACCTCGTCGTTGACGGCACCCTCTTTCAAGGCCACCACCGTGCCGCTGAACTGGTTGCGCGCGCTGGTCTTCATTTTCATTCTCCGTATCATTAACAAATCATCGGCCAGCGCGTGCGACTGTTCGCTCAGGTGCGCCACGAACTGGCGGTGCGCCGCCTCGATCTTGCGAAAATTCTCGACCAGCTGGGTGCCGCGGCTGGTGAGCCGGGTGCCGCCGCCCCCCTTGCCGCCGGCCACGCGTTCAAGCAGCGGCTCGCCGGCCAGGTTGTTCATCGCCTCGATGGCATCCCAGGCGCCTTTGTAGCTCATGCCCACCGCCTTGGCCGCCGCCGTGATCGAACCGTGGGCAGCGATGGCTGACAGCAATTCCACCCGGTCCTGACCGCCCAGCTTCTGGCCGCCGATGGTCATCCAGACATTGCCCTGCAATGCCAGCGTCTTGTGATCGTCATTCATGGTGCGTGCTCCTCGAGCCGTCCCTGGTTCATGCGCAGCACGTGGTCGCCGAACGCGCGCACGTCCTCGGGATCGTGGGTGATCAGTATCATCGGTATCGCCAGGCGGCGTTGCAATGCATCGAGCTCGGCGCGCATGCGTTCGCGCAGGCCCGGGTCGAGCGCGGCGAACGGCTCGTCGAGTAACAATGCGCCCGGCTGCGGCGCCAGCGCGCGCGCCAGGGCCACGCGCTGACGCTGGCCGCCCGACAGCTGGTGCGGCAACTGCTGCGCCACGTGCTCGAGCTCGAACGCTGCCAGCCAATAGCGCACCGCCTCCACATCGACGCGCGCCAGCGGATTGCGCCAGCCGGGTTGCAGACCAAAAGCGATATTCTGCCGCACATTGAGATGCGGGAACAGTGCATAGTCCTGGAACAGGTAGGCCACGCGGCGGTGTTGCGGCGTCACATCGATGCCGGCGGCAGCGTCGAACAGGCAGCGCCCGGCCAGCGCGATGCGGCCCTGGTCCGGCGTCATCAAGCCCGCCACCGCTTTCAGGAGCTGGCTCTTGCCGGCGCCCGACGGGCCGTAGATCACCACGCGCGTACTGGCCGACTCGAAGCGGGCATCGAGCTCGAACACGCGGTCGCCCGAGCGCAGGGTCTTGCGGATATCGACGTTGATTACCATGGTCATCGTTGCGGATTGCGGTTGGGGGTGAGCTTGTTGGCCGCCACCAGCACGGTGACGCACACCACCGACGTGATGATCACCAGCAAATTGGCGGTATCGTCCTGGCCCGCCTGCACGGCCTCGTAGACGGCAATCGACAAGGTCTGGGTTTTACCGGGGATGCTGCCGGCCACCATCAACGTGGCGCCGAACTCGCCCATCGAACGGGCAAACGCCAGCAAGGTGCCGCCCAGCACACCGCGCCAGGCCAGCGGCAAGGTCACGCGCAGGAACACGCCGAACGACGACACGCCCAGCACCATGGCCGCCTGTTCAAGCTGCATATCGACTGTTTCAAACGCGGCGCGGGCGCCCTTGAGTACCAGCGGAAACGCCACCACGGCCGCCGCAATCACCGCCGCCTGCCAGGTGAAGATCAGGTTGATGCCGAAATGGTGCTGCAGCCAGGCGCCGACCACGCCCTCGCGGCCGATGAGCACCAGCAGGTAGTAGCCAAGCACCGTCGGCGGCATCACCATCGGCAAGGTCAACATGGCGTCGAGCAGCTCGCGGCCGATAAACCGCTTGCGTGCCAGCAGGTAGCCGAACCCGGTGCCGGCCACCAGCGCCAACAAGGTGGCCCAGCAGGCCACCTTGAGCGAGAGCCGCAGCGCGATCCACGCGGGCTCGTTGAAAAAACTGTCCACGCCCTGTTTATGGACGGCTGAAACCGTATTTGGCCAGCACCGCCTGAGCGCCCGGCGCCATCACGTAGGCGATGAAGCGGCGGCCGGCCTCCACTTGCGGGCCTTTTTCAATCAGCGCGATCGGATAGGTGACCGGCGTCGTGGTCGGGATGGTGGCAACGACCGTGACCTTGTCCTTTTGCACGGCAGCGTCGGTGGCGTAAACAAAGCCGGCATCGACTTCGCCACGCGCCACGTAGTCCAGGCTCTGGCGCACCGAGGTACCGTAAATGGCCTTCGGCTCGACCGTGCTCCAGAGCTTGGCTTGCTCGAGCGCGTTGCGCGTATAGCGGCCCACCGGCACGCTGGCCGGATTGCCCAGGGTGATGCGGGTAATGGCCGGCTGCTGCAGGTCATTGAGTCCCTTGATCGCATGCTTGCTGTTGGCCGGCGTGATCAGCACCAGGGTGTTGGCGACGAAATTTTTGCGGGTGCCGGCAGCGAGCAGCTTCAGGCCTTCGGCCTTGTCCATGGCATCCTGGTCGGCGGAGGCAAACACGTCCACCGGCGCGCCCTTGGCGATCTGCTGCACCAGCGGGTCGGATGCGGCAAAGTTGAACAGCACCTTGTCGCCCGGGTGGTCTTTCTCGTAGGCCGTACCGATTTCCTTGAAGGCATTGGTCAGGCTGGCCGCCGCCGAGACCGTGATGTCCGCCGCCGCCGCCGTGCCGCCCGTCGCTGCCAATACCGGCATCAGCGCCAGCGCCACCATCATCGTTGTCTTCCGCATTGCCGCTCCCAAGTGAAAACCGTAATATACATGATTATATAGCGATCATCGTTGGATGCACCCGGGCAAAAGGACAGGTGTGATACATTGCGCCCTCGATTGATTTTTCGCCTTCCTGCCATGCCTGCCCTGAAGTACCTGAGCGCCTATTCCGAGCAAACCCAGCAACAAGTGTCGCAACTGCTGGCCCAGAACAAGCTGGGCGAGGTGCTGCTCAAGCGCTACAGCAAGGCCCACGACGTGCGCACCGACAAGGCGCTGTACAACTACGTGCAGGACTTGCGCGAGGAACACCTGCGCAACGCCGACCCGATCAACAAGGTCGAATACGACAGCAAGATCCACGTGATCAACCACGCGCTGGGCCTGCACACATCGATCTCGCGCGTGCAAGGCGGCAAGCTCAAGGCCAAGCACGAGATCCGCGTGGCCACCATGTTCAAGGAAGCGCCGCTGGAATTCCTGCGCATGATTGCCGTGCACGAACTGGCGCACGTGAAGGAAAAGCAGCACGACAAGCCGTTTTATAAACTGTGCACGTACATGGAACCGAACTACCACCAGTACGAGTTCGACTTGCGGCTGTACCTCACCCATCTCGATACCGGCAGTGGCAAGCTATGGGCCTGACCTGACGGTCAGGTCATTTTCACCTTCAGCGGTCCGGTGCGCGAAGGCATGGCCGGCCGATCCGGTGGCGTCAGCCCCTTGATCAGGTCGGCGATTTTGACCGTCTGCCCCGTCTCGAAGCACCGGTTGGCAGCCACTCCGACCAGGCACGACCAGGCGCCGGCACGTTCATCGGCCATGCGCAGGTACTTGTCGGCCGGCGCCTTGCCGAAGATTTCGGTCAACATCACCAGGTCGCCGCCGCCGTGACCGCCCTTGCCCACCCAGGGCTCGATGTCGCGCGCGGCGCCGCGCAGCGGAATGATGCGGGTATGGACACCTTCGCTCATGCTCTGCACCTCGTTGGCGCCGGCCACGCCCACTTTTTCGACAATGCGGTGCTCGAGCCGGCCCTTGGTGCCGTTGAAGGCGATGTGGTACCCCTCCCAGGCGTCGTAGGCAGACAGCGCGTAGTTGAGCTGGACGTTGTTGTCGTAGCGGACCATCACATTCATCGTATCCTCGATGTCGATCTCCGGCCGCCACACACACTGGTCGCGGAAGTAGCCATCGTATTGTTCATTTTCCAGGTACAGCGCCTTGAGGCCGGCATCGGCCGCCAGGTCGAAATAGAACGCGCATCGGGCTTTTTCGCTGCACGTCAGGCACCGTTCGTGCGCGCCTTGCAGGCCCAGGCGGCGGGCCGTCTGCGGCGTGTAAAACTGGCGCGAGCCGAACGCGTGCACCCGCTCGGGCTGGGCGCCCAGCCACCAGTTGACCAGGTCGAAATGGTGGGTCGCCTTGTGGATCATCAGCCCGCCGGAACGGGCCTTGTTGCTGTGCCAGCGGCGGAAATAGTCGGCGCCGTGCACGGTATTGAGCAGCCACGTGAAATCCACCGACAGCACATCGCCGATCTCGCCGCTCATCAGGATGTCCTTGACCTGCGTGCGCGGCGGCGCGTAGCGGTAATTGAACGTCACGCGCACATGGCGGCCGCTGCGCTTGACGGCGTCGAGGATGCGCTGGGCCTTGGCGGCCGTCGTGGTCATCGGCTTCTCGGTGATGACGTCGCAGCCCAGGTCGAGCGCACGCACGATGTAATCGTCGTGGGTGGCATCGACAGTCGTCACGATCACGTAGTCGGGCCTGGTCTCGCGGATCATGGTGTCGAACTGCGCAGCGCTGTAAGCGCGGGGATGGCTGGCGCCGGTGGCGGCGATCGTGCGCACGGCCAGCGCCGCGCGGCCGGCATTGTTATCGCACACGGCAACGATGTCGTTATCGTCACGGAAGTCATCGGTGATCGCGCGCGTAAACATGCGGGCGCGCGAGCCGACGCCCACCACGGCATACCGCTTGCGCGGCGCGGCCGCGCAGGCGCTGCTGCCGAGCAGCAAGCCGGTGGCGGTGGCGCCGACGGCTTTGAGGATGGTGCGGCGGCTGGTGCCGGCCTGGCGGTCAGCGCCGCTGTCGATGTCGCTGTTGTTGTCGCTGTTGTTGTCGTTATGCATGGCTGGTCTCCGTGGTTGACGTCATCTCTCACCCATGTCGATCATAGGGAGATGTCTCCACGCAAGCAACAGCATCGCCGCAACACCAGCACATCGGTCACCGAGACGATTGTTATCCGCCAGCCAGGCCGGCCACGCCTGATGCGCGATGAAACGTCAGGTCACCTGGCCCGGCCCGGGATCGCTCTCGATAATCTCAGCGATCCGGTCCGCCGCCGGCCGTTCCGCGGCCATCACGGTGGCAAACGTGGCGCAGGCCTTGGCCACTGCCGGGTCGTCGAGCAAACGGGACAGCGCCTGCTGCCACATGGCTGGCGGCGAGTCCGGCAGCACGGTGGCCGCCACGCCGAGGCGCGTCAGGCGCGCGGCATTGTCGGGCTGGTCGAACGCGAACGGCACGATCAGCTGCGGCTTGCCCGCCGCCAGCACGGTGGCGCTGGTGCCAATGCCGCCATGGTGCACGAAGGCCGCCACCTGGCGGCTGAGCACATCGAACGGCGCGTAGGCGGCGTAATGCACAGATGCAGGCAATTCCAATGGCACCTGCTCGCGGTAGGGCGTCACCACCACCGCCCTCACCTTTAACGCCGTAGCGGCAGCAAGCGCGCGGACGATAAAATCGCCGCCATGGGCCATCGCCGAGCCGGGGGTAATGACGATCGGCGCGTCGCCATCGTCAATAAATCGCTGCAACGCCGGATCAAGTTCAGGGGTCGATGCGGGCATGCGCGGAAAGCCGGCGCACACCGCATTGGGCGGCCAGTCCGCCTGCGGCGCGGCAAACCAGGCGGGCCACGCGCAGACCACGTGCTGCGGCGAGTGCAGCCAGTGGCTCATCACGCGCCGCACCGGCGCCAGGCCGATATGGGCGCGCATGCCGTTCAGTGCTGGCCGCACCACGGCATCGACCATCAGGCGGTCGATCAAACCAAGCGTGATGCGCACCGCCCAGCGCGGCCAGCCGCGCGGCCAGGACAAGCCGCGCCGCACGGCCGTATCGTCGGCAGAGAACAGGCACGACGGCGCCAGGTGGACGGTGACCAGCGGCACGCCGTGCGCTTCCTGCAACAGGCGGCCGGTCAGGCCCAGCGTGCTGGCGACGATCAGGGTCGGCTTTTCGCGCACCAGCGCCAGCTGCTGGTTGTAAGCCGCTGGCAAGTGGCGCGCCATGTACTTCCAGATGGTGGCAAAACCCTTGACCGGGTGCCACAGGTCGGGATCGCGGATGCCGTTTTCGAGCTCCTCCTGGGCCAGACCCGAGATGAACTGCAAGCCGGCGCGCTGCACCCGTTCCTCGAAATTGGCCGAGGCAGTCAAGGTCACTTCGTAGCCACGCGCACGCAGCGCCTGGCCGATGACGATGAAGGGATAGACATCGCCGGCGCTGCCGACGGCCAGGATCAGGATGCGAGGCTGTACAACTGTAGGCTGCACGACAGGGAGCTGCATGGCTGCGCCTTCGCGGTGGTTACTGCTTGAGGAGTTTGAGCAGTGCGTCCGGCTCATTGGCCGACATCATCAACGCCGCGTGCTGCGGGCGGATGAAGCCCTGTTCGCGCGCGTGGCCGATGAAGTCGATCAGGCCGTTATAAAAGCCATCGACGTTGAGCAGACCGATCGGCTTGGCGTGGATGCCCAGCTGCGACCACGTCAGCATTTCGAACAGTTCTTCCAGCGTGCCCATGCCGCCAGGCATGGCGATAAAGCCGTCGGACAGGCTGGCCATCATGGCCTTGCGTTCATGCATGTCCTTGACGATGAACTGGCGCGTCAGGCCCGCGTGGCCAACTTCGCGCTCGACCAGCGCGGTGGGAATCACGCCGGTGACTTCGCCGCCCAGGCGCAGCACCTCGTCGGCGATGATGCCCATCAGGCCCACCTTGCCGCCGCCGTACACCAGCGCCAGGTTTTGCTCCACCATGGCCGCGCCCAGCGCGCGCGCCGCTGCCGCATAGTTGTCGCTGATGCCGGCGTTGGCGCCGCAATATACACAAATGGTCTTGGTCACTGCTGCTTTTCCTCGTTGAGTTTTATGTTGAGTTCTGTTCGGGCAGCTTCGATATCGAGCCGCTCCACGGCGTCGTGCGCGTGCACCGCCGCCGCCTGTTCCAGCATGGTCCGTGCTTGCGCCAGTTTGCGCTTGCCTTCCAGCAGGCGCAAGGCGCGCGCATATTCGACGCGGGCAATCGCCGACCCGGGATTGAGCCGCAAGGCCGTCTCGAAGTGGCGGTAACCCTCCTCCTTTTTTGCCCCATAGGTCAGGCCGCCGATCATGGCGCCGGCCTTGTCGACGATCTCGGTGTGATACACGCCCAGCGCCACGTGGACGTCGGGACGCTCGGGCGCCAGCCGCAGCGTGGTTTCCAGGCTGTGGCGCACCTTGGCGCCCAGGCCCTGGGCCAGCGCCTTGACCACCGAAATACCGGTGGAGTAATAGCCGAGTGCATAGCCGTGCCAGTACCAGCCGGACGGGTTGCCGGGCTGCTCGCGCTGCTGGCGCTCGCAGCGCTCGGCCACGCATTCGAAGGTGGCGATTTTCTTGCGCGGATTGGTTTCCAGGTACTGGGTGTAGATGCAGATGGCCTTGTGGGCGACAGCGTAACCGTTGACACCGACGTCCAGGCCCAGCCGCGTGGCGCGCTCGAACTCGCCGGCGTGAAAAGCGATCCAGGCCTGCACCAGCGCCGGATGGGTGGGAAACGGTTCGCAGTCGCCGCTGTGCAGCACCGGCCAGGCCTGTTGCAGGCTTTCCGGTGTGTGGCGGTATCCGGCATCGGGATACGGGAAGGCGGTCCAGACCATGCTATCTCCGTGACGTAAAAATACTAATTCAGCTTTTTCAGATATTCCTCGGACAGCTTCTGGAACAGCAAGCTGGTCTCGTTGCGCAGGTAGGGGCCGATCTGCGACAACACCTGGTAGCAGCCGCGCGCCAGCGCGTCGGCCATCGATTGCTGCTCGCTGTACTTGCGCGGATTGCGCACGTATTCGTACGACAGCCAGTACGTGGCCACCACCACCATATTGGTGGCCATGGCGTCGATGGCGACGTCGGACGCTTCCAGCGAACCTTCGCTGCGCAAGTCTTCGCACAGCTGCTTGGCCACCTTGATCTTGTGGTCGAGGATTTGCTTGAAGTGCAGCTCGAGCTTGCGGTTGCGCGACAGCAGGTCGTTGAGGTCGCGGTAAAAGAAGCGGTAGCGCCAGATCAGTTCGAACATCAGGTGCAAATACATCCAGACGTCGTCGATGTTCGAGCGGCGGCCGTTGGGCACCGTCAGGATGCGCTCGATCTCGGCCTCGAACTGCACGAAGATCGAATTGACGATGTCGTCCTTGTTACGGAAATGGTAGTACAGATTGCCCGGCGAGATGTTCATCTCTTCGGCGATCACCGTGGTGGTGATATTGGGTTCGCCGAACTCGTTAAACAGGCGCAGCGACAGTTCGAGGATGCGCTCGCGGGTTCGGCGGGGGGCTTTTTGTTGCATGGCGGGGTGGTCTCGGTGAAATCTGTCGCCAGCATACCACCGATGCCAGCCGTGCGCCTCCCTGCTCAGGCCTGCTCGGTGTTAATGAACGGCAGCTTGCCATGCGCCTGCGCGTGCAGGCGGAAGCCCTCGCGGATATTCTCGCGCAGCGCCGCCCCCTTCCACGGCTTGGTATAAAAGCGGTCGATGGCGCCATGGTTGATCGCCGCCATGATCGGCGTGAGGTCGGCGTAGGCCGACAGCATGATGCGGAACGTGTCCGGGCACAGGTTTTTTACCCGCTCCATGAACTCGGTGCCGCTCATCAACGGCATGCACTGGTCGCAAAGAATTACCTGGACGCGGTGCCGGGCCAGGATATCGAAACCTTCGGCGGCGGTTTGCGCGGTGAGGATGCGGTAGCCGTCCTGCGACAGGAAATCGGTCAGCACGTCGAGCATGAAGGCGTCGTCATCGACGATCAACAGCGTCGGCTGCTCGGTGGCCTGCTCGTCTTCGGGCGCCTGCAGCGTGCGGCCGTCGCGCAGCATGGCTTCGAATTCGTTTTCGGGCAGCGGCCGGCTGAAGTAATAACCCTGCATCTCGTCGCAGCCGTGGCGGCGCAAATACGCCAGTTGCGCATCCTTCTCCACGCCCTCGGCAATCACGTCGAGCTTGAGGCTGTGCGCCATGTTGATAATCGCCAGCACGATGGCGGCATCGTCCGGGTTGCTGGTCACTTCGCGCACGAAGGCGATGTCGATCTTGAGCTTGTCGATCGGGAAGCGTTTCAAATACGCCAGCGACGAATAGCCGGTGCCGAAGTCGTCGATCGAAATCTTGATGCCCAGCGCTTTCAAATTCTGCAGCACCGTGATGGTCTCTTCGGCGTTCGACATCAGCGAGCTCTCGGTCAGTTCGAGTTCGAGCAGCTCGGGCGAGATATCGTGCTCCTTGATGGCGCGCAGCACCTCCTCCTCCAGGCCGCCGACGAAGAACTGGATGCCCGACACATTGACCGACAGGTGCACGGCGCCGGCGCTGGTGCGGCGCCATTGGGCGATCTTGCGGCACGCCTCGTTGATGACCCAGCTGCCCACCCGCACGATCAGCCCGGTCTCTTCCAGGATCGGGATGAACAGCGCGGGCGATACCATGCCGTGCCCCGGGCGCTGCCAGCGGATCAGCACCTCGGCACCGCTGATGCGGCCACTCGAAATATTCACCTTGGGCTGGAAGTGCAGCACGAATTCATCGTTCTCGATGGCGCGCCGCAGCGCGTTTTCCAGTTCCAGGCGCGCCATCGACTGCGCGTTCATCTCGGCCGTGAAGAAGCGGAACGCGTCGCGCCCCGCTTCCTTGGCGCGGTACATGGCAGTGTCGGCGTACTGGATCAGGGTGTCGGGATCGGCAGCGTCGTCGGGAAATACCGAGATACCGATACTGGCCGTCACCGTCACTTCGTGGCCCTTGAGGTCGAACGGCCGGCGCAGCACTTCGCGGATCTTGTCGACTACCACCACCGCGTTTTGCGCGCCCTCGGGCAGCATCAGGATGGCGGCAAACTCGTCGCCGCCGAAGCGCCCGATGGTGTCGCGCACGCGCAGGCAATCGACCAGCCGGCTCGAGAACTGCCGCAGCAGCTCGTCGCCGATGGTGTGGCCGAGCGTATCGTTGACGTTCTTGAACCGGTCAACGTCGAGGAACAGCACCGCCAGCGACCAGTGGTGTTCGGCTGCTTGCCGCATCGAATGCATGAGCGAATCGTTGAACTGGCTGCGGTTGGGCAAGCCGGTGAGCGTATCGAAGTGGGCCAGCTTGAGCAGGCGCTGCTCGGCTTCCTTGCGCTCGGTGATATCGCGCGCGACCGCCACCAGGATCCAGCTCGAGCCCGAGCGCAGCGTGCGGCGCTGCACTTCCACCGCCAGCGGCGAGCCGTCGCGGCATTGCAGCAGCAATTCCGTCATGGCGCCGCTCTGATCGCCGGAAAGCAGTTTTTCGTACAGGACTTCGAGCTTGACCAGGTCCCCTTCCACCTGCTTGTTGGGGCCTACTTGCAGGAAATCCTCGCGCTCGAAACCGAGCATGCGGCAGGCGGTGGCATTGACATCGACAAAACACATGCCGGCGCGATCGACCAGGAAAATGGCGTCGGCAGTAGCGTCCATGGCCAGGCGGAAGCGGCGCAAGTCTTCGTCGAGGCGGATGCGGGCGTTCATGTCCAGCGTCAGCTGGGCGTGGTTGCGCTTGATCTCGTCGTAGAGTTGCAGGTTTTCGTAGGCGCCGGCCAGTTGCGCGGCCACCGTGGCCGCCACCCGTTCATCGACTTCCGAAAAACCGTCGGCGCCGAGTTTATCGGCCAGGTACAACCAGCCGTGGATGCGCTCGCGCGAAGCGATCGGCACGCCGAGGAACGTGTGTACCGGCGGATGGCTGGCGGGCAGGCCGACATTGAACGGCGCGCCATCGAGGTCGTTGATGCGGCACGGAATCCGTTGTTCGAGCAGCCCGCCAAGCACGCCCGCACGCGGGTTCTGGGCGATTTCATGGATCGGCACGCCGGCGCCGCAGCTGGAGTAGTAGGCCAGCGCCACGCCTTCTTCGTCGAGCACGCCGATGCAGGCGTACTTGGAAACGCAGATGTTTTGCGCCACGCGGCAGCCGATTTCGAGCAGCGCGCGCGGGTCGCGCTCGGCGCCCAGTTCGATGCCCAGTTCGATCAGCGCGGTCAGGCGCAGGCTCACCGCCTGCAAGCTCGAGAGCGAGCGCGACAGGCGCTGGGTCATGCGCGCCAGGTCTTCGGTGGCGACATCGACCGCCGCCGGCGCCGACGCCAGGCGCGTGATCAGCTGGCTGCTCGATTCGAGTTCGTCGAGGTATTCGGCGACCTGGTGGTCGATGTCGAGCAGGCGTTTTTCCTGCGGCAGGTCGGGCACCACGGCGGTGCGGTCGTCGTCCGACTCCACGACCGGGGTGGGCTCCTGGCCCAGCGCTTCCTGCACCGTGCGCAGGATCACGTCCGGATCGGACGGCTTGGGCAGCACCCAGCGCACGCCGCACGACTCGGCCACGGCCAGCGCTTCGCGTTCGCGGTACGTGGCGGTGTAGAAAATCACCGGCACGTCGGCCGTGTCCGGATGTTCATGCATGCGCGTGACAAACTCGTAGCCGTCCATATTGGGCATGAGGATGTCGGAGATGACCAGGTCGGGTTTGTCGGCCAGCGCCATTTTCAGGCCCTCGGCGCCATTGGCCGCTTCGATCAGGCGGTAGCCGCCGTAACCGAGCAGCGTCATCAGGAACTCGCGGTTGAGCACATGGTCGTCCACGATCAGGATCGTGGCGATGTCGGTTTTAGGCGGGGTCGACATCTCCCCGGTCAAAAAAGACTCGATTTGCTTGACGAAAGTGTCCGGCTCGATCGGCTTGCCGATATAGCTGTCGAAGCCGGCTTCGAGCAGGCGCTCGCGGTCGCCCACCATGGCCAGCGCGGTCACGGCCAGGGCCGGAATGTCACGCGTGGCCGGGTCGGCCTTGAGCGCCGCCACCACGCCATAGCCGTCGAGCTTGGGCAGGTGGACGTCGCAGATGATCAGGTCGGGCTGCTCGCGCCGGGCCGCTTCCACGCCGGCCTCGCCATCGGACGCCGACAGCGGCGTGTAGCCGAAAGCGCGCAGCAGGTACACCATCAACTCCATGTTGGTGGCGTTGTCTTCGATGATCAGTATTCTTGCAGACACAAAGACTCCTTATTCAAGTCTCCAGCGGCAGGGCCAGGGTCAACACGCTCCCCACGCCATACGCGCTGTCGAACAATATCTCTCCATGCAACAGCGCTGCCAGTTTCTGGCTCAGGTGCAGGCTCAAGCCCGCGCCTTCAAACTGCTGCATTGCACTCGTGTCCAGTTGCGACACGGCTTGCAACGGCGCCGCTCCGGCAGCCGTATCGCCGATGCTAAAGGTCAGGCAGCGGCGTGTACCAACGGTGGCCGGCGCCAGCCGCACCAGCAGCGGGCCCTGGTCGGCAAACCTGATCGCATTGCCGACCAGGTTCATCAAAATATGCTGCAGCGCGCGGCGGTCGGTCCGCACGGTCGGCAAGTCCGGTGGCGCTATGACGTCGAAAACCAGTCCCACCGGCTTTTTCGCGTGCGCCTGCGGCGCCAGCAGCGCCAGCACTTCATCGACGAGCGCACGACTATCCACGGCCACGACGTCGAGTTGCACCTTGCCGGTATCGATCCGGGTCAGGTCGAGCAAATCGTTAATCAACGTTAGCAGATCACGGGCGCTGTCCTGCACCATCCGGAGCTGCTTGGTCTGTTCCGTATTGATGGGTCCAGGCAACTTCATCAGCATAGTACCCGTAAATCCGATGATTGCGTTCAATGGCGTGCGCAACTCGTGCGACATGCCGCCGAGGAAGCGGTCCTTGGCGGCGTTGGCTTTTGCCAGTTCAATATTCTTTTCTTGCAACGCCAATTCAGCCAGTTTACGATCGCTGATATCGCGGATCGCGCTGATGACCAGGGTGCCCTCCTCGGTCGTGATCGGGCTCAGGCTGATCTCCACCGGAAACTCCACGCCATCGCTGCGCAAGCCATGCAGCGCCAGGCCCGCGCCCATCGGCCGCACCGACGGTTGCGCCATATAGCCGCCACGGTGGCTGCGATGGGCACTGCGCATGTGCGCCGGCATCAGCGCTTCCAGCTCCAGCCCGCGCAGCGCGCCCTGGGCATAGCCGAACAGCCTTTCGGCCTGGCCGTTGGCCAGCACGATGCGGCCAGTCATATTGGCCACCACGATGGCGTCGGGCATCGAATCGAGGATGCCGTGGAACCGCGCCTCGACCAGCTTGGCGTCGCGCAACACCCGCAGCGCGGTAACGTCTTTTTTACTCCACAAAATATATTCGGGCGCGCCGTCGGCGTCGCGCACCAGCTTGCCTGAACTGTCGATGTACACCAGCACGCCATCGCGGGCGTGCCGCAGCGACTCGTAATTGGCCGATCCGGTCGCCAGGGTCTGGCGCAGCACGCTGTCGGAACTGGCGGCGTCTTGCGCACCGGCCGGCTCGATCAGGTCGGCCAGCCGGTGGCCTATTGCCTCCGTGCTGCCATAGCCGAACACGGCTTCGGCGCCGTTGTTCCAATAGACCACTTCGCCGTCCAGGCGTGTCAAGATCACCGCGTCCGGCATTTGCTCGAGTATCAATGTGCCAAAGTCTGTCACGGCCGGTCCGCCTTGTTTGCTGCACTTCACAGGAGTAACCATACAGCAACCAAGAACAACACAAAGTCACACAAAGTCACACTGTTGCGTGGAAACGATTTCTGCCAGCGCGCAGCGCACGATCTCCGGATGCCGGCCCAGCGCCACGTGCCCTATGGCGCCGAACACCAGGTTGCGCGCGCCGGGCAGCTCGCTCGAGTCCTGCGGGGCGACGATATTGTCGTGGACAGAATAAATGGAACAGAACAAGGTCCGTTGCAAATTAGCGTCACCGGCCGTCTCGAAGGCGGCCAGCGCGCCCAGCCAATCGCTGCCGCAACGCATTTGCACCGCGTTGCTGCCGGGGCCGAGGTCGGCCAGCACGGTGCCGTGGTGCGGAGTACCGAGCGTGATCACGCGGGCAATCCGGTCCGCGCCGTGACGGCGCAAGTACGCGCGCGCCACCAGCCCGCCCATGCTGTGGGCCAGGATGATTACTTGCGCGCTGCCAGTCGCCGTGCACAAATGCGCTACCGCCGCCTGCACTTGCGGCACGAAATCGTCGATAGCGGCGCCGGGCGGCTCGAGGTCGATACCGTAATGATTGATGCCGGCGGCCCGCAACTGGTCGCTCATCGGCCGCCAGTAGCCGCTGTTGCAGCCATAGCCATGGATCAGCAATACCGGCAACCCGCGCGCCTGCGGCTGCCACTGCAGGCCGACCGGGCGCAACATATACCAGGACGACGTCAGCATGGTGGATGCGAACTCGTGCAGGAACAGCCGCGCTGCTGTGAGCGGGTTGAGCGCATGGATGGCGCCGGGCACGCTGCGCGCGCGCCAGCTGATGCGGAAATTGTTGGCGGCGATCAGCATGCGCACCAGCAGCAATACCAGTACACCGCCGGCCAGCGCGACCAGTACCGCGACAGTTGCCGGCCAGTCGTCAGGCAGCCAGGTGCGCAGGCCGGCCGCCACGGCCAGCACGCCCAGCACTTCGATCACTAATAAGAGGATCAGCAGACGTTTGATCATGAAGACAAGGTTGATGTATGCACCAGGCCTGGCGCCGGCAGCGCACGACGAACGCGACAACCCCTCACCTCGCAGCGGCAGGCCGTCCCCCGGCAGAAGGCCAGCGTCACTTGCGCTCCGCGGTCATCTGCCGCGCAATTCCGCGCAGGATATTGACTTCTTCCTTCTCCAGCTGCGCCCTTGCGAACAGGCGCTTCAGGCGCGGCATCAGCTTGCGCGGATTGCCGGCATCGAGAAAACCGATCTCGACCAGCGCGCTTTCCAGGTGCTGGTACATGCCCTCGATCTGCGCCAGGCTGGCAGCTTCGCCGTGGAAGCCGATCTCGTTGGCGTCCCCCTGCGGCTGGCGCGCGCTGACCACCTGCGGCGCCTGGTCGAGCACGGCCATCCGGCACTCGTACGCCACCACCTGCGCCGCCTGCGACAGGTTGAGCGACGAGTATTCGGGATTGGCGGGAATGTTGATCAGCACATTGCACTGCTCGACCACCTCGTTGGGCAGGCCGAAGCGTTCGTTGCCGAAAATGACAGCAGCGTGCAATTCAGGCTGCGCCACCAGTTGCGTGGAAAACTGCCGTGGCGTGAGCACCGGCGGCGAATATTCGCGCAGGCGGGCGCTGACGGCCGCAGCGAAGTTGATGCCGTCGAGCGCCTCGGCCATGCTGCCCACCACGCGGGCGCCGGTCAGGATATCCTGGGCGCCGCTGGCGAATGCCACCGCCTCCGGGTCTTGCACGGCATCGGCAAAGCGCGGATTGACCAGCACCAGGTCGCTGTAACCCATGGTTTTCATGGCCCGCGCCACCGCCCCGATATTGCCCGCGCGACTGGTCTCGACCAGGATGAAACGCAGCTGTTTGAAAAAGTTAGTAGGGGTTTGGGGCAGGTTCATTTAAAATATCGCTATTGCGCAGTTTCAATACGGTTGTTCCGCAGGGAGTTCTGCCCCGGATTTTACCTTGTTGCCGCCGCCCCGCTCTTTAATTCACTCTTGTCCTCTAACGCGTCGCCGATGGCATTGCCCCGGTGGGCGTTAGCGTTCTTTTAACGGAAAAGTCATCATGCACCCAATGCTCAACACGGCGATCAAAGCTGCTCGCCGCGCCGCCACCGTCATCAATCGCGCCTCGTTCGACCTCGACCGCGTGATCGTGACCGAGAAAAATCACAAGGATTTCGTCACCGACGTCGATCAGGCGGCCGAACAAGAGATCATTGGCGTGCTGTCCAAGGCTTATCCCGACCACGCGTTCCTGGCTGAAGAGTCGGGCGCATCGAAGAACAACCACGACGAGGCTGAATACTGCTGGATCATCGACCCGCTCGATGGCACCACCAACTTCATGCACGGCTTCCCGCAATACTGCATCTCGATCGCACTGGCCCAGCGCGGCGTGATCACCCAGGGCGTGATCTACGACCCCGTGCGCAACGACCTGTTTACCGCCACCAAGGGCGCCGGCGCCTACCTGAACGAAAAACGTATCCGCGTTACCAAGCTCGATCGTATTGCCAACGCCCTGCTGTCCACCGGCTACCAGGCCGGCAACGCCAAGGCCCTCGACGAATACCTGAAAATGTACGGCATCATGGCCGAACGCAGCCACGGCGTACGCCGTCCGGGCAGCGCCGCGCTGGACCTGGCCTACGTGGCGTCGGGCCGCCTCGACGGTTTCTACGAAAAAGGCCTGAAGCCGTGGGATATCGCAGCGGGCGCCCTGATGGTGACCGAAGCGGGCGGCATCGTCGGCGAATTCAATGGCGAATCGGACTACCTGTACAAGGGTGACATCATTGCCGCCAGCCCGAAAATCTTCGGCCAGATGGTGGGTCTGCTGACCCCGTTTGCCTGATAGATAAGAAACACATAACAAAAGCCTTGCGCTGGTTTCATTGACGTAAGGTTTGTTACAAAAAAAGGGGGCGATCCGCCTCCTTTTTGTTTCCCAAGCGAAATTCCCTTCCAGCTTAGCTGTTATAGTGCTAGCTGCGGCTTGCCATCCAGTCTTGCGCCGTACCTAGATAATCCCGATTGCCTGCGACTGGCGCCCCAAGAGGGCGACAGGCCGATCTCATACAAAGCTACCCATGCCATTTTCCTCACTCGGTTTGTCCGACGCTATCGTCCGCGCTGTTGCCGACACCGGCTACACCACCCCGACACCGATCCAGACCCAGGCCATTCCTGCCGTCCTGAACGGCGGCGACCTGCTGGCAGGCGCCCAGACCGGCACCGGCAAGACCGCCGGCTTCACCCTGCCGCTGCTGCAACTGCTGTCGTCCAGCGCTGTCGGCAAGGCATTCACCACCAATAGCTCGCCGCGCGCCATCCGCGCCCTGATCCTGACCCCGACCCGCGAACTGGCGGCCCAGGTCGAGGAAAGCGTGCGCATCTACGGCAAGTACACCAAGCTGAACTCGGCCGTGATCTTCGGCGGCGTCGGCATCAATCCGCAGATCAAGCAACTTAAACACGGCGTCGACATCCTGGTCGCCACCCCGGGCCGCCTGCTGGACCACATGCAGCAAGGCACCGTGGACCTGAGCAAGGTCGAAGTCCTGATCCTGGACGAAGCCGACCGCATGCTGGACATGGGCTTCATCCGCGACATCAGGAAAGTGCTGGCCGTGCTGCCGCCGAAACGCCAGAACCTGCTGTTCTCGGCCACCTTCTCGGACGAGATCAAGGCGCTGGCCGACGGCTTGCTGAACAACCCGGCCACCATCGAAGTGGCGCGCCGCAATTCGACCGTGGAAGTGATCGCGCAAAAGATCCACCCGGTTGACCGCGACAAGAAACACCCGATGCTGGCCCACCTGATCAAGGCCCATAAGTGGACCCAGGTGCTGGTCTTCACCCGCACCAAGCACGGCGCCAACAACCTGGTGGAAAAACTCGGTGGCGACGGCATCACTGCCATGGCCATCCACGGCAACAAGAGCCAGTCGGCCCGTACCCGCGCGCTGAGCGAATTCAAGGATGGCACGCTGCAAGTGCTGGTCGCCACCGACATCGCCGCGCGCGGTATCGACATCGACCAGTTGCCGCACGTAGTCAACTACGACCTGCCGAACGTGCCGGAAGACTATGTACACCGGATCGGCCGTACCGGCCGCGCCGGCGCCACCGGCGAAGCGGTGTCGCTGGTGTGTGTCGATGAGCATGACATGCTCAAGGATATCGAAAAGCTGATCAAGCAAACCCTGCCGCGTGAAGTGATTCCTGGCTTCGAGCCGGACCTGAACGCGCGCGCACAACCGATCCAGCTGCGTAGCGGCGGCCCTGGCCATCGCAACGGCGGCGGCGGTGGACGCGGCGGCAACGGCGGTGGCCGTGGCAAGCCGGCAGGCGCCGGTGGCAATGGCGGCAACGGCGGTGGCGGAAAACCGCGCGCGCCCGGCGCTGGCGCCGGCGCGTCGGCTGGCGGCGGTGGTCGCGGCGGCAACGGTGGTGGCGGTAATGGCGGCGGCGCCCGCAGCGGCGGCGGTGGCGGCGGTCAAGCCCGCACCGGTGGCGGCGGCAACGGCAGCGCCCCGCGCAATGGCGCCAACCCGTCGCAGCACCGCTCGGGTGGCCGCGGGCGTTAATCGCAGCCCGAAGCCTCCAGCTCCGTCATTCCCGCGCACGCGAGGATGACGGAATGATGGCTAACAATATCGAACCGCCTTCGGGCGGTTTTTTATTGCCTTATAATTTACCCATGCCTAAATTTGCCGCCAACCTGTCGATGTTGTTTACCGACGTCCCCTTCCTCGACCGCTTTGGCGCCGCCCGCGCCGCCGGCTTCGAGGCTGTCGAATTCCTGTTCCCCTATGCATGGCCCGCCGAGCAGATCGCCGCGCAATTGCGCGAGCATGGCTTGCAACTGGTGCTGTTCAACCTGCACCCGGGCGACTGGGACGCGGGCGAGCGCGGCATGGCCTGCCACCCGGACCGCAGCGACGAATTCCAGGCCAGCGTGGCCGCCGCGCGCGATTACGCGCTGGTGCTGGGGGTGCAACAGGTACACTGCATGGCCGGAAAAATCCCGCCCGGCCTGGCGCCCGAGCAGGCGCGCGCCACCTATATTGCCAATCTGCGCTACGCCGCCGGGCTGCTGGCGCCGCACGGCATCAAGCTGCTGATCGAGCCGATCAACCATTTCGACATGCCCGGCTACCTGCTCAATCGCAGCGCGCAGGCGCTGGCGATCATCGACGAAGCCGGCTGCCCCAACCTGTTCCTGCAATACGACATCTATCATATGCAGCGCATGGAAGGCGAATTGAGCAACACCATCCGCGCCAACCTGCCGCGCATCGCCCACCTGCAAGTGGCCGACACGCCGGGCCGCCACGAGCCGGGCACCGGTGAAATCAATTACCGCCACCTGTACGCCCTGCTCGACCAGCTGGGCTACGACGGCTGGATCGGCTGCGAGTACAACCCGGCCGGCGACACCCGCGCGGGCCTGGGCTGGCTGACCGCACTCACCTAGCCAGGTCTGCGCAGTCGCAACACCACGCATCAAGCGCAGGGCAACAATGATCCTCATTTCCTTGAGGAGGCCCCATGATTTCGCTACGCTTGACCTGGCTACATTTGTCCGTCCACGCGCTGCTGATTGGGTGCCTGCTGGCGGTCTTTGCCATGCTGGGCGGCTGTGCCAGCAGCACCCCGCGCATGGCCGACGTGCGCGCCTTTGCCGCCGACGCACCCAAGCTCAACGCCTACCACGAACTGACCGAACGCTACCGTAGCGCCTACGAGCGCCAGCAGCCGTACCTGGCGCCCGCCGCCGACCTGCGCGAACGTGCGCTCGACGCCAGCCGCAAACAGGCCAGCGACGATTTCCGCCGCATCGACGACGTGGTCCAAGCGTATATGCAGGCGCTCGGCGCGCTGGCCGGCGACCGCCGGTACGACTTGCGCGACCCGCTCAAGGTGGTCGGCACCGGCATCAAGGCCTGGCCAGACACCGGCCTGGAAGACCGCCACGTCAACGCCTTTACCGGCCTGACCCGGTTGCTGTCACGCGCGATCACGGCGCCGATGCAGGAGCGCGCCGTCAACGACCTGGTGCGCGACGCCAGCGAACCGGTGCAGCAGCTGCTCGATGCCATGCGCAAGCTGCTGCGACTGTACGACCGCTCCAACGACAACGAGCAGCGCATCGTGCTGGGCATGCTGGAGATGGAAATCCCCTATCTCGACGCCAACCGCGACCGCCTCCTGATCGCATTGGCCAAGTCGCACCTGCAGGAAAAGACCGCCGAATACCGCCTGATCGGCCTGCGCCACACGCTGGCGCGCAAGAACCTGGACCTGATCGAGCGGCGCCACCGGGCGCTGGTCGAGAGTCTGCCACAGCCTTGATTTTGGAGAGCCATCATGAGCCTTGAACCCAGCAGCAACACCCAGCTCGGTCTCGAAGCACTGGCCGACAGCCTGTCCGCCAGCGCCGATGCGCTCCACGCGCGCCTGATGCGGGCCATCCGTCAGAAGACGCCGGGCACCAGCGAACCCGCCATCAGCCGGGCTGCCGCGCAGGCGCTGTTCGCCAACGAAGTGACTTTGCGCCAGCATGCGCTGGGCCTGTACCTGGAAGCGGCCCGCCTGGCCGCTGCCGGGCTCGGCGACTTGCAGAACCAGTTGCTGGACGTGACGGCGCAGGCGCAGGAAAAGATCCGCAAGATCGACCAGATCAAGGATTTGATCGCACTGACAGGGGAGCTGCTGTCGCTGGCGGCGGCAGTGGCCACCGGTGCGCCGGAAAAGCTGGTGGCGCCTTATGAAAAACTCAAGGCGCGGGTAGAATCGATGTAATTATTGCCACGGCTGGCTGCGGATGCGCGCCACCTGCCGCTGCGCCAGCAAGCGCCACAGTTGCAAGGCATCGTCTTGCGGCAGCGCGGTCATCACGCGCGGGTCGGCCAGCGCCAGCTCGCAATCGCGGTCCGACCACTCGGCAAACCGCACGGCGCCGCCGCTCGACACTTCCACTTCGTACATCAAACCGTCGTCATAACCGAAGCGCAACACGGCGCTGCCGGGCTCGCCGTCCGGACTGGCGGCCTTGCCGCTATAGACTTCGGCCAGGGCATCGGCCATTTGCGCCTCGGACGGCGCCTGCAAGTCGCGCCCGTCCGGGCGGGTCAGCACTACCCATGCCTGTGTCATCGCCGCGCCTCCCCGGATTTGTCAATTCATTGTAGCAATGATTATCGGGAAATCCGCGATTGTCAGCGCGCCAGTACCGGATACGCAACAGGACGGTTCAAGCCGGCACGGGGCGCGAGGTCGGATCGAAGTCGCGCCAGTCGCCGGCGGCGATGGTTCCTTCAGCACGCTCGAGATTGCTGGCGCCGAGGCTGCGCAGCACGTCGAGCGCCTGCTGTTCGCGGGCCTGGTCGGCCACTGCCACGGCTATCATCATGCCGGATTTGCGCGGCGGGATCATGTTTTCGTGGCCGTCGCGCCCTTCTTCGGGTTCGCCCGCATCCTTCATTTTCGACAGCGAGAACAGCGAACCGACGTGGGCGCCCACCAATGCACCAACTACCGGGCCCAGCGGACCGGCGATCGGAATCGCCGCGCTGCCGGCCACCGCGCCGGCGACGGCACCGGCGCCGCCGCCCTGCACCACGCCCTCGTCGCTTTCCTTGGCGCCCGGCGATTTATCCTGGTCGCCGCCGAGCTCGTGGACATCGTGCTGGCCCTGCGGATTGACGTAAAAGGCGCTGATATCCTCGTCGGCAAAGCCTGCCTGCTGCAAGGCGGCGCGGGCCGCAGCGATCTCGTCCTGGATCTGGAAATGTCCTGCGATGATGTGGCTCATGCTGTTCTCCCTGTGGTCGGGCCGCAAGCGGCGATGGCAGCAATATGCACCCGCACCCACCGGGAGTCGGTGCGCAGGCGCACCCCGGCAAAGCCTAATGAAGGTTGAAGCTGTAGCTGATCTCGCCCGGCTCCAGCTGGACCGGGGGCGGCGGCGGTGGTGGCGGCATCCACTGGCGCGGATCGACGCGGTAGTATTTGAGGAACTCGGCAAACAGCTCGGCATGGTGCTCGGCCATCTGGTACGGCTTTTCGTAGAAAGTTTCGGTGGCGACCGCGAAGAATTCGGCCGGATTGGTGGCGCCGTAAGGGTCCATCACCGTCTCCTGGCGATACATGGCGCGCATGCGCAGGCTGTCGTAGTTGCGTTGCAAGATTTCCGACCATTCGCGGTAGCTGGCCCGGTTACCGAGGTACGGGGCGCCGTTGGCGCGGCCCGATTCGCTGTCAAGCTGGTGGGCAAATTCGTGCAGCACCACGTTGTGGCCGTCCGTCCAGTCGCCGGCGCCGCGCTGCACATCGTCCCACGACAGCACCACGCGGCCATCGTCCCACGATTCGCCCAGCATGCTCTGGCGCCCCGGCGTGACCACGCCGCCAGGGCCGATTTCCGCCCGTTGCGCAACGAATTCGGACGGATACACGAGCACCGTGTGCAAGGCCGGATAGACCTTGGTGTGTCGGTTGAGCAGCAACATGCACGCCTGGCCGGCGATGGTGACGGCGATTTCGTCGGTCATCTCCAGCCCTTCGCAGCCGACAAATTTCTTTTGATGCAGGAACTGCACGACCAGCTTTTGCAACTGCTGCTGCAACTCGGCTGGCATGCGGAGATAGACAGGGATATTACGCTGCAAGATAGCCTGCGCTTCGGCCGATAACGGCCGCGCCAGCAATCGGCGCAGGCGCCAGCGCGGGTAATACAGCGGGAGCGCTATGGCCAGCAGCGTGAGGACTATCCAGATCAAGGCTTCCATGTACAGCGCATCCGTAAAAGTTCAGTGATGCTTAAGTGAGGACACTTGCCCCTCTTTCAATACATCTGCAACGCAAACATTCCGAAATGCAAAAAGCCGGGACGAACCCGGCTTTTTTGGATGCACCGCCGAAATTACTCGGCAGCTTTTTGCTGCGATGGCGCCGAGCCGAACAGCGCGGCAACCAGCGGGTCGCGCATCACCGGGCCACGGTTAACGCGGATCGCGTAATGGGTGTCATCGGCCAGGATGTGGAAGTGGCGACCGCTGCCGGCCATGGCTTGCTCGCGCAGGCCTGGACGTTCCTTGCGCGGTGGCGCACCTTCGCGTTTAGGCTGGACGATGGCGGCCAGGAAGGCGGCGACACGTTCCGGATCCGGCGTGAGCTGGTACACAGCCTTGCCCAGGTAGGTAGCGGTGCCTTCGACGTAACGCGCCAGTTCGATCACGCCGGCTTCGCGCAGGTCGCGGATGTACTTGCGAGCGCCCGATGGCGAAAACTTGAGGAACCAGGCGATTTCATCGGCCAGCATTTCGTGCATGGACAGCTCGGCGATGAGCTTTTGCATGTTTTCAATACGGCGCAGGGTGGCGGAAGTGGAACGCACACGCTCGATCGAGGCCATCGACAAGCCGGGTTTGCGGTCCAGTGGCACGGGACGCTCCAACAGCTTGCTGGTGGTCGATTGCATGTCGAGCGACGCTTTCATTTCGTTCTGAACCAGGGTTTGGGGTTGTGCGTGCATGTGTACACTCCTTAATAACAAATTGCCGAGATTGGTTTTGCCGGGATATTTGGCAGCGGAGGCTGTGTGGTTGAAGCACATCGTTTATCAAGCGCCACAGTCTCTGCATCTGACGCCAGAATGCCTTTTTGCCGCGCACCAGTCTGTGCGGCAACGAACATTAGCGGCGAAACCCGAACAATGAATATAGGACACCCCCCATTTCGGGAAGTTGCATGAATTGCCCGATCAAATCCACAATCTGTGTTGAATTTGATACAGCACAATCTTTTGTGCGGTAGCGTACTGAATGAACTGACTATTTTGCATAAAGTTCGTTCCTAGCAGCGGTGAACAAAACACAGCTGACAACGAAACATCGAAACATCCTTCATTAATCGGGAGCTTACCTTGAATAAAACTAAGAAAATCGCCCTCGCCGCAGCAGCACTGTGTGCGTCGTTCTCCGCCATGGCTCAAGAGCCGGTCATCAACCCGTCGTGGTATGTCCAGCCTAGCGTCAACGGCATCAAACCGGACGACGACTTCGGCGTAGACCGTCGCGGCCCGGGTGGTGGCCTGAAGTTCGGTAAGGCAGTCAACGAAAACTGGGACGTGCAAATGGGTGGCACCTACGCCCGTTCGAAAGACAATGGCGACCGCTACCAGCAGCAAACCCTGGGCGTTGACGGCCTGTACCTGTTCTCGCGTAAGTCGTTCCGTCCATTCATCCTGGTCGGCGCCGGTGTCCAGCGCGACAAACTGGCCCTGGCCGGTCAAAACGAGATCTCCAAGAACTCGCCTTACATCAGCGCCGGTCTGGGTTTCCAGGCTGACATGAACGAACGTACCACGTTCCAGGCCGACATCCGCAACGTGCACGGCTTCCTGCGTGACGACGTGTTCCCACGCACCGACAAGAGCAACAACCTGTACCTGACCGTGGGTGTGAACTTCGCCTTCGCCGCGCCACCACGTCCGGCACCACCGCCACCACCGGCACCAGTCGTGGCCGAACCACCACCGCCACCACCAGCACCAATGCCACCACCGCCACCACCACCGGTGCGCATGGAAAAAGTGACGATGTCGGCCACCGAAATGTTCGGTTTCGACAGCGCCAAGCTGAACCCGAACCAGCCTAAACTGGACGAGATCGCGACCCTGCTGAACAACAACCCTGGCATCAACGATGTGACCATCGCCGGTTACACCGACCGCCTGGGCGCCGAGAGCTACAACCAGAAACTGTCCGAGCGCCGTGCCAACTCGGTCAAGGAATACCTGGTCGGCAAAGGCGTTGCAGCCAACCGCCTGAGCGCCGAAGGCCGTGGCGAAGCGAACCCTGTTGTCACCTGCGACAACAAGCGTAAAGCTGACCTGATCAAGTGCCTGGAGCCTAACCGTCGCGTCGAGGTGGAACAAATCACCATCGAACGTCGCGTGAACTAATTCACTCGGAAGAGCCCCGCAACTTCGGTTGCGGGGCTTTTTTTTTACTCATGAGAAAAAGAGATATATTTTCGGTGCTGAAATGTACCGTTTCCGAATGGTTTTCGCACCGCGCCGGCAGCATGGGCGCGGCGCTGGCGTTCTACACCCTGTTTTCCATGGCGCCTATCCTGGTGCTGGTATTGGCCATTGCCGGCTGGTTCTATGGTCCGCAGGCGGCGCAGGGCGAGCTGTTCGCCCAGCTCAACGGCCTGGTCGGCCAGCAAGGCGCGGAAGCGATCCAGCTGGTCTTGGCCGGGGCAAAAAACAAGGAAGAAGGTCAACTGGCCACCATCATTGCGTTTTTCCTGCTGATCTTTGGCGCCACCACCGTGTTTGCCGAACTCAAGTCCAGCCTGGACGTGATCTGGCAGGTGCCGCCGGTGACGACCAGCACGGCATGGGACGTGATCCGTACCCGGCTACTGTCGTTCGGCATGGTGCTGGTGCTGGCATTCCTGCTGATGGTGTCGCTGGTGGTCAGCGCCGTGTTGACGATCATCCAGAAATACTGGGACCGGATCTGGGTCGATGCCGGCGAAGCGCTCACCGGCATCAACTACGCGATCAGCTTCCTGGTGATTGCCGCCTTGTTTGGCGTGATCTTCAAGATGCTGCCGCGCGTAAAGCTGTCGTGGCAGGATGTGAGCATTGGCGCGCTCGGTACCGCTGCCCTGTTCACGCTAGGCAAGTTTGCCATCGGCGCGTATATCGGCAATAGCGGCGTGGCCAGCAGCTATGGCGCGGCCGGCTCGGTGATTGCGCTGCTGCTCTGGGTGTATTACTCGGCGCAGATCTTTTTCCTGGGCGCGGAATTTGCGCGGCAGTATGCCTTGCAACTGGGCAGCCTGAAAGACAAAACTTCGGCGCCATGACAAAAGGGGCGCCGGCAACGCCAGCGCCCCGTCGTCGCAGCAACCGCCCTACTCTCCCAGCAGTTCGGCCACCACCTCCATTCCTTCCACCCGCTCGGCCACGACCTTGACGATCACGATCACGGGTACGCCCAGCAACAAGCCCCAGACGCCCCACAACCAGCCCCAGAACAGCAAACTGACGAACACGGCAGCAGCATTCATGCGCGCGAAGCGGCCCGTCATCCAGGTGGTGATGATGGTGCCCACCAGGGTGGCGATGGCCAGCGAGGTGCCCATCACCAGCACGCTCATCTGGATCGACTCGAATTGCAGCAGCGCCACCAGGCCCGTTGCCAGCATGATCAGCAGCGGCCCGAAATACGGCATCAGGTGCAGCAAGCCGGCCACGATGGCCCAGGCGCCGGCATTTTCCAGGCCGATCCAGCGCAGCGCGATCCACATCATGACTGCCAGCATGCCATTGGTGACCAGCAGCATCAGCATGTATTTCTGGATCGACGTATTGATGTCTTCCAGGATGTGAACCGTGATTTTTTTCTTCGATAATGACGGCCCGGTAAGCTTGACCAGCTTGCGCTTGAAGGTGTCGCCTGACAGCAGCAGGAAAAACACCAGGAAGATCACCATGGTGGCCTGGCTCAGAAAGCCCATCAGCCCCATCGAGCCTGCCCACACCCAGTTCATCAAGGGGAACTCGGGCGACGTCGCCGGGATGGCCTTGCGCGCCGCGCGCCGCTCCTGGGCGCCTGCGGTGGCCTGCTGCAACTCGGTGGCCACGGCCTGGATGCGCTGCAAGGCGCTCGATCCACCGTGCAGGCGTTCGCTGACCAGCTTCGACAGCTTGTGGCCGGTGCTGGGCAGCTCTTCGACGATGGCCTCGAACTCGCCGTGCAGTTTATCGACCGCCATCACCGACCCGCC
Organism: Duganella zoogloeoides; assembly: GCF_034479515.1. NCBI lineage: Bacteria > Pseudomonadati > Pseudomonadota > Betaproteobacteria > Burkholderiales > Oxalobacteraceae > Duganella > Duganella zoogloeoides. The sequence goes on along the minus strand of NZ_CP140152.1, from coordinate 1,523,107 downwards.
CACGATGGCCGCCGTGATCAGGGTAGCGGCAATGGCGCGCGGCACGCGCCGGCGCGTCATCCAGCCCATCAGCGGACTCAGGGTGTAGCTGATCAGAATGCCCAGCAGCAGGGGAACCAGGAAATTGCGCGACCACTGCAGGGCCCAGACGAAGGCGACGGTGGCAATGATGCCCAGCGCGAGACCGCGGGCGTTGACATGGATGGGGAAACGCTGAAGCACACCGGGGTCGGCTGCGCTACTCGATGCCGGGCTCGCCGTGAGGGTGGCGGGAGGAAGATCTGCGGGCTGCTGGCTCATGATGACTCACAATGAAATTACGGCGCGACATACCGAAGCATGTCGCGCCGATCGCGTTCGCCGTTGCCGGAAACCGGCAACGGCAAACCAGCGACATCGAGCGGAATTACTTCACGCGGATATCGTTCTTGACGGACGAAACGCCTTTGACGCTACGCGCCACTTCGCCAGCTTTGGCAACGTCGGCAGGCTGGGCCACGAAGCCGCTCAACTGCACCACGCCCTTGAAGGTTTCCACGTTGATTTCGGTGGCTTTCAGGGTAGGCTCGTTGACGATCGCAGCTTTCACTTTACCGGTGACGATGGTGTCATCGACGTATTCGCCGGTGCCCGACTTGGTGGCGGTCGAAGCGCAACCAGCAGTTGCCAGCAGCGAGACGGTGAACAGTGCGGTAGCGATTTTGTGGGCGATTTTCATGGTGGTTCTCCTTGGTGTTTTGATCGAATCAGTTTGTCAGCCGAGCGACGCCGTACGGTTGTTTGGTCGTCGCTGCTGCCGATGGAAACGTTTTACGCCCATCGCGGCAAGGACTCTGTACGGTATCGTACACACACTGAAATTTGGCAAAGTCACCACATTTATTCCACGTAATTACTTGGTGCGAAAGCGCACAGACCGGTATGCGCAGCATGATTATTCTGGATTCATTACTTTCAGGAGGACAACATGAATTCGAACCGCACCCTTGCCGCTGTCGTACTTGCCGCCACCGCCGTACTGAGCGGCTGCGCCACCAGCAACCAGAATCCAGGCTACGGCCACCAGACCGGCTACCAGAACGAAGCAGCCAGCTATGGCACCATCGAATCGATCCAGGTCAGAACCGTCGAGGGCAAAGGCAGCGGCGCTGGCGCCGTTGCAGGCGGGCTGGTGGGCGCATTGCTGGGCAACCAGGTGGGCTCGGGCAGCGGCCGTGCCGCAGCCACCGTGGCCGGCGCAGTCGCTGGTGGCGTGGTGGGCAACAACGTCGAAAACAACCGCAACGCACCGCGCGATGAATACCAGATCAGCGTGCGCATGGACAACGGCGACTACCGCCTGGTGAACCAGGACAGCGTTTATGACCTGCGCGTGGGCAACCGCGTGCGCCTGATCGACGGTCGCCTGTACCGCTATTAATTTTTTCCGATTATCGCGATCATCCCGATCAATAACTCAAACTTAAGGGGAATACCATGGGCACCATCATTCTGATCATCCTGGTCTTGTTACTGGTGGGCGCATTGCCTACCTGGCCGCACAGCCGCAACTGGGGCTACGCACCGAGCGGCATCACCGGCCTGCTGGTCGTGATCCTGCTGATCATGCTGCTGACCGGGCGCCTTTAAGTTAAGGGGAGCCGGTCATGACGCCTTTCCAGACCCTGAAATGCGGCGCCGTGCTCGCCCTGTCCTGCGCGGCGTTTGCCGCGCAGGCACAAGACTATACGCCTCCGCAAAACATCCAGCTGCAACAGCAGGAAATCGCCAAGGGTGATCCGGCCCGCTGGCACCACGAAGACGTCACGCCTGCGCAAAAAGAGCGCACCCTGCGCAAGGAAATCGGCGCAGCCCTGGCCGAAGCCAAGCAGGCCTGTGCAAAGGGGCCCGCCGCCGAGCGGGCCAGCTGCCTGAAGCAGGCGCAGGATACCTATCGCCACGACATGGCACGCGTGACGGCGGTGCTCGCCGAGAACGAACCACCGCGCCAACCCTGATTTTTGCTCCGTTAAAAACATTCGGGCCCGTCAGCGAATATCGCTCACGGGCCCGATTTTTGTCGATCTGGCAGCCGCTCGGCTGAAGAATCAGCCAGTGGAGCGCTTGCGCTTGAGCAGCCACGCCACGCCGACGCCGGCCAGCGCCGCCACACCGAGGACCGGCTTGATCAGGCGCTTGCGCGCCAGGAACGAGCCGACCGTGATGGCGTACGGCATCAGCGCCTTGTAGTTAAAGTTGCTCAAGCCGCCCGGCTGCATCAAGCCGCCCAGGCGGGCCTGGGCCAGGCTGACCGCGTGATCAACCGCGCCATGCATCAGCGCATCGGGACGCATGGCTTGCGCCACCAATGCCTTGGCGTGGACGACCTTGATGCGATACAGCTCGCCCTCGCGGATCAAGCGCTGGATGTCGGCCGCAACCGGATCATGTGCCTGTTTGCTCATCTGCTCTCCTTACATCAACATGTCGCGGTCGGATTTGAGCTCGGCCATGGTGGCCGGCATCGACAGCTTGCCGGCGTTGATCAGGCCACGCGCGTACATGATCAAGCCTATCGCCAGCAGCAGGAAGAAGCCCGCCAGGATCGGCAGGATGAGCCAGCCCAGCGCGTTCCACGCCAGGTAACCCACCATGACCGTAATGCACGCCAACGCAAAACAGCCGGCCACCAGCGCGACGGCAAACGCGACCACCAGTTGCAGCAAGTGATTACGCACCTGCGACAGCTCGAGGGCAGCGAGTTCCAGCCGCGTCAGCAGCAGGCCCATGCTGTTGCGGGCGATGTTGCCCAGCGACGCAATCAGGCCGGGCGGACGGTTCACTTCGTCAGCTTGCGCCATCGGTTACTTACGGCCGATGATCACACCGACCAGCAAACCGATGCTGGCTGCTGCTGCGACCGAGCGCCATGGATTGTCCTTGACGTAAGCATCGGCCTGCTTGGCGGCTTCCTTGCTGGCAGCCACGGCGCTGATTTGCGCTTCGTGGGCTTTGGCCAGTGCGGAGTCGAGGGCACGCATGCCACGGCCGCGCAGCTCGTCGGCTTTTTCGCCGGTGAGCGCGGTGGCGGCGGTGAACAATGCCTGAGCATCCTTGACCAGAGTTTTCACGTCGTTATTCACGGTGCTGATATTTTGTTCCAACATAATGATGCTCCTGTTATGGTTGTGAGAAGTGAAAACTGTACAACAAATTCACCAACTGGCCTAATCGCTTATTCAAGCAGATCGCGCATATCGTCCGCGTGCTCTTCTTCCACGGCCATGATGCTGATCAAAAGGTGGCGCGTGGTCGGGTCGGTATCGCCGATTTGCTCGATCATTTGACGATAAGACTCGATGGCGACGCGCTCGGCGATCAGGTTAGCCTTGATCATCGCTTGCACGTCGTCCGATGCATCATACTCGGCATGGCTGCGTGCGAGCAACGTTGCAGGATTGAAATCAGGCTGACCGTTGAGCTGAACGATGCGTTCGGCCAGCGAATCGGCGTGTTCCTGTTCCTGGGTAGCGTGCTCGAGGAACTCGGCCTTGATGGGGCCGTTTTGCAAGCCACTGACCGTGTAGTAGTGGCGCTTGTAGCGCAGAACGCAGACCAGCTCGGTAGCCAGCGCGTCGTTGAGCATCTTGATCACTGCCTCGCGGTCGCCCTTGTAGCCGGCCGTCACCGGGCCGTCGAGCATATTGCGTGCTGCTTCGCGGATGGCTTCACGATCGATGCCTGCCGGATGGGTGGGATTGGATTCAGCCATGATGAATAGTCCTTTTCAAGAAAAAATACGGGATTAACGACGGTTGGTGATCGGTGCGCCGTTTTGCGACAGCACGATTTCCACGCGACGGTTGAGTTGGCGGCTGGCAGCGTCGTTATTGCCGGCCACGGGGTAGGCGGCGCCATAACCCTTGGTGGAGATCTTGTTGCCTGGCACACCCATGCCGACCAGCGCCTGGCGCACGGCGTCGGCGCGGCGCTGCGACAGGTCGAGGTTGTGCGACGAACTGCCGGTCGAATCGGTAAAGCCTTCGATCAGCACCATGCTTTTCGGTTCCTGCGCCAGCACGTCGGCCAGTTTTTGCGCGGTGCGCATGCCTTCGGCGCTCAATTCGGCCTTGTCCACGTTGAACAGCACGTCGTTGAGGGTAATTACCAGGCCGCGATCGGTTTGCTTGGCTTGCAGATCGTTCAGCTGCTGCTGCAGCGCTGCAGCCTTGGCCTGCTCGTCGCGCGCCGATGCTGCGGCTGCGTCCGCCTGCTGGCGAGCAGCATCGGCCTCGGCCTTGGCGCGCTCGGCAGCCGTGCGGGCCTTGTCGGCTTCGGCGGTACGCGCTTCCAGGCGCACTTCGTCACGCTGGCGGCCCGCTTGCGCCACGTTGGCTTCGGCCTGGCGCTGCTTGGTCACCTCTTGTGCCACGGCGATTTTTTGCTTGGCGAGATAGGCCAGCTTGTCGATGTCGGCCAGGCTTTCCTTCTGGGCGGCGGCAGCGTTGGCGCGATCGAGCGCGTCGGCAGCGGCCTTGAACTCTACCGGGGCGTTGGCGGCAACGGCCGGGTTGCTCTGGGCGGCAACGAAGTCGCCGCGCGCGCCATCGAGCTCGCTGGTGGTGATCGGTGCGCTGCTGCAAGCAGACAGGACAATTGCCACGGCAACGGCGGCAGGCAGGATACGCAGTTTGGTCATCAGTTTCATGTGGGGCTCCGGATTTATTGATTATTGTTGTTGGGTATTGGCGCGATTGGCTTCTTCGCGCAGCACACGAATGCTTTGTTGCAGCTCGTCGGCAGCAGCAGTGGCCTTGGCCGAGTTGGCCTTGCTTTGCGCCAGCTGGGCGTCGGCCTGCGCTTGCGCGGCCAGGTCCTGGGCCAGCTTGTAGTCCTTGGCGGCCAGCGCCTGGTTGGCGCGCATCATTTTTTCACGGGCCGATTTCATCTCTTCCGGCGCCAGGTCGGCAGCACCGGCCGAGGTGGCGTTGGCGACAGCAGCGCGCGAGACGGCGACGTCGGCGGTGGCCGGGGTCTTTTCGCTGGCGCAAGCTGCCAGGCCCAGCAGCGCCAGGGCGCCGCAGATCACTTTGAATTTATGCTGAACGGTGTTCATTTATTGTTCTCCTTGTGAAAATATTGAACTGACAAGTAACGTTATAGGCCCATGCCCCGCCGCACTCAGTTCGGTGCCGCACATAGAGAGGCGTCGATGGCGCCGGTGCACGCCGTACGTGCGCTGGCGCACCGGGACGGGTCGCCGTGACGGTCCTGTGTAGAATGTGGCAACCTTCCCGTCGCAAACTGCCCATGTCTCCTGCTCTGCTCCGTCGCCGCTCCGTTCGTATCGTTCTTGTTGTCGCGGGCGTGGGCGTGCTCGCCACTGCTGCCGCCGCGATCGCGCTGGCAACTTATGACTGGAACAGCGCGCGGCCGTGGATCAGCCAGCGCATCGGCGAGGCGATCGATCGGCCGTTTGCCATCCGGGGACCACTGGCGCTGGCCTGGCGCCAGCAGGGGTCCGGCGCCAACCGCACCTGGCGCGATTATTTGCCACTGCCACACCTGGTGGCGCGCGATGTGCATATCGGCCAGCCGGCAGCGATGCAGGCTGGCGGCGAGTTCGCCAGCGTGGGCCAGTTTGCGTTCGCGGTGGAACTGCTGCCGCTGCTGCGCCAGCGCATCGTGGTGCCGGTACTGCGCTTCGAGCAGCCGCAACTGTGGTTGCTGCGCGATGAAGCGGGCCGCAACAACTGGACTTTTCAGCAGGATGACAAGCAGCCGGCATGGCAATTGGCGGTACAGCGCGTGGTGCTCACGCGCGGCGTCGTCAACTACCGCGACGCATCCACCCATGTCGATGCGGTGGCCACGGTTGACAGCATAGCCACTGACAAAACCTACGGCGTGGCGTGGACCCTCAAGGGCAAGTGGAACGAGCAAGCCATCAACGGCAGCGGCAAGTCGGGCGCGGTGCTGGGCCTGCAAGAGCACGCCACGCCGTACCCACTGGCGGCAAGCCTCGACGTGGGCGGCACCCGCATCGCCGCCGAAGGCACACTGACCCGCCCCGCCGCGCTTACCGCGCTCGACCTGAAGCTCAAGATATCCGGTCCCAGCATGGCGCGCCTGTACGGCATCACCGGTGTGCTGCTGCCTGAGACGCCACCGTTTTCCACCGAAGGGCGGCTCACCGGCAGCATCAACCGGACCGGCAGCCACTGGCGCTACCAGGACTTTACCGGCCGGGTGGGCAGCAGCGACATCGCGGGCCGGCTCGATTACCGCTCCGCCACGCCGCGCCCGCTGCTCACCGGCACGGTCACCTCGCAGCTGCTGCAATTTGCCGACCTGGGGCCGCTGGTGGGCGCCGATTCCGCCGCCAGCCGCGCAGCGCGCGGGGCCGAGACTGTCCAGCCGCGCAACAGGGTGCTGCCGGTGGAGGCGTTCCGCAAGGACCGCTGGACCGCGCTCGACGCCGACGTCAGGCTCGAAGCCCGGCGCGTCACGCGCGGCCAGGGTCTGCCCGTGCAAAATGTTGAGACCCAGGTGCACATGAAAGATGGCGTGCTGTCGATGAAGCCACTCAACTTCGATATCGCCGGCGGTCGATTCGCCTCGAACATCGTGCTCGACGGCAGCGGCAAGGTCGATCCGCGCGCCATCCGCGCCGAGCTCAAGGCCGACCTGCGGCGCCTGCAACTCAAGCAACTGTTTCCCAACATCGATGGCATGCGCGCCACCGTCGGCGAAGTCAATGCCGATGTGGCGCTGACAGCCAGCGGCAATTCCGTCGCCGATTTGCTCGGTACGTCCAATGGCGACTTCAAGGGCGCCGTCAGCGGCGGCAGTGTCAGCAAGCTGATGCTCGAGGAAATGGGCCTGAACCTGGGCAGCGTGGTGGTCACCCGCCTGTTCGGCGACGAGCAGGTCAAGCTCAACTGCCTGGTGGCCGACTTTGGCGTCCAAAACGGCCTGATGCGCTCGCGCCTGTTCGTGGTGGATACGGCGGAAGCAGTCATCAACGCCAGCGGCACCGTTAACCTGGCCAACGAAAAGCTCGACCTCACGCTCAAACCCGACGCCAGGAGCATGCGCATCCTGTCGCTGCGTTCGCCGATTTACGTGCGCGGCACGTTCAAGGACACCGATGTGAGCATCGACAAGGGCAGCATGGCGCTGCGCGCCGGCGGCGCCGTGGCGCTGGCGCTGGTGGCGCCGGTGGCGGCCATCGTGCCGCTGGTCACCACGGGGTCAGGGGCGTCGCCAGCGTCGCAATGTCCGGCACTGCTGGCACGCGGTCCCGCCGCTGGCAAATGAGCAGGCCGGTAAAGGGTAACAAGGTGTTTCAGGGTGCGGTGCCTAACTGAGATTCGGTTCGGCAAGAAGTATTCTTCAGCCATCGGTGCGGATGAGACCGCGCCTTCATGAGCGACCTGAGGAGAATACAATGAATACGATCAAACGAGTAGCTTCGGCAGCGGCTGTGGTAGTGGCAACCCTGAGCCTGACGGCGTGCGCCGGCATGTCCAACCAGGACCGCAACACGGCAGTTGGCGCCGGTGTCGGCGCAGTGGCCGGTTCGGTGCTGACTGGCGGCAGCGCAGTCGGCGCGGTTGGTGGCGCGGCAGTCGGCGGTGTGATCGGCAACCAGGTGCAAAAACCCACGCGTTAATCGACCGCCAGCGATGGAAAAATCCGTCATGCCCGCGCCAGCGGGATGACGGATTTTTTTATGTGTATACCTCAGACAAATACGTTGGAAATCCCGATCAAACCCTCGTCCTTGACCAGCTCGTAGCAGCGGCACGACACCGCCTCCAGCCCCGCCGCATCGAGAATCTCGATATTGCCCCGGCTATAGGAAATCAGCTTCTGGTTTTGCAAGGCGCTGGCCGCCTTGGTCACTCCCACCCGGCGTACACCGAGCGCATGCGCCAGGAACTCGTGGGTGAGATGAAATTTATCGGACTGCAAACGGTCGCGCGTAATCAGCAGCGAGCGTGCCAGTCGTGCTTCGAGCACGTGGAAGCGGCTGCACACGGCGATCTGGATCGCCTGCGCCAGCAAGGTGTCGGTGTAGCGGTGCAGCAGGCGCTGCAACGGCTCCATGCGCGCGTACACCAGGCGAAACTCGCCAGCGTCGATGCGTACCGCCCTTCCGGCGCGTTGCACCACGGCACGCACTTGCGCCAGCTCGTGGCCGAGCACCACCGGCGCCCCGATCATGCCCTCGCGCCCCACGGAGCCGACTTCGAGCGTCATGCGCCCTTCCGCCACTGCCAGCAACGACAGCAGGCAATCGAGCGGGAAGTACACGTGGCGCACGGTCTGACCTGGCTCGTACAGCACGTCGCCCACGTCCACCTTCACTATTTCTCCCAGCCTCGCCAGCTGGCCCTGTTCTTCTTCGGGCAAACTGGACAGTAAACGATTAACCAACGCACGCGTTGGGCTCCTGTCATCTTCGGCAAGGTGGTGGTGGTGGGTATGCATAGGGCTTAGCGTAACGGCAATGATTTGGGGAGTATGTACGCTGACGCACGGAAGCAAAGCCGCCCCGGCGGGACAATGTGCGGTGCTGCACATTAATGCAAATTAACTGCAATACAACACATTAAAGTCTTCTATCAGTAACTGATAAGTAACCAACAAGAAACCAAGGAACCGTCATGAATACTCCCGTCCACACACCCAAGTCCGGCCTGCACCCGATGCTGCTGATCGCCGCCGTCGCCGTCATCCTGTTCTGCGCGGTCGGCATCGCTGCCCTGATGGGCTGGCTGCCAAAATCCAACGCCAATGCCGACCTGCCGCCGGCGGTGGCCGGCCAGCTGGTACCGGGTGAACAGGCGCCCGCTGGCAACCAACAGTTAGCTGCACAGCAGTCCCAGCAAGCGCCGCTGCAACTGGCTGCGGCCAATGCGCCGCTGCGCGAATCGGACCGGACAGTTGAGCGGGCTCCCGAGCCGCAAGCGGCTGCTCCAGCCGTATGCAAGAACTGTGGCGTGGTGACCTCGGTCCGCACCATCGAGCACCGTCCGCAAGGCAGCGGCGTGGGCGCGGCCGGCGGCGCCATCCTCGGCGGCATCCTCGGTAACCAGGTGGGCGGCGGCCATGGCCGTCAACTGGCCACCGTGGCAGGCGCGGTCGGTGGCGCCGTCGCCGGCAACCAGATCGAAGGTCACATGAAGACCACCCACAGCTGGCAGGTGACAGTGCGCATGGACAACGGCACCAAGCGTACGTTCAATCACAGCACGCAACCGGCCTGGCGCGAGGGCGACGAGGTGAAAGTCATCGATGGCAAGCTGCGTTCTGCAAATTAATTGTTGGTTAATGTGCTTTTAAGACAGCAGTGCATCATTTACGTGGGACAGCGTACAGAAGCCTGGGCTGTATAGAAAGATAATAGATTCCAAGATACGAACGAACAGTTCGACATCGCTTCGATGCCCACTGCGGACGTCACAACATAACCAAGGAGAGAATCATGCTCTATACCATCGCTGTAGTTCTGCTTATCCTGTGGCTGCTGGGCCTGGTCACCTCGTACACCATCGGCGGCTTCATCCACGTGCTGCTGGTCGTTGCCATCATCATGGTGCTGCTGCGCCTGATCAGCGGTCGCGGCGTCTAGTACGTCACCCGCTTAGAATAGGCGGCGTCCCACCTTCTTGGTGGTACGCCGCTTTTTTTATTTTGAAAGGACCACCATGAAACACATCGCGATCATGCTCACGGCTTTGGCCGCGCTGTCGGCAAACGCCCAAACCGCACCTGCCATCAAGCCGGGCACGTGGGAAACCAGCAGCAAGGTCTCCACCGCCGACATCCAGACCAACGCTGCGCTGGACATGGCCATGCAGCAGTTGGGCAATCTGCCGCCGGCGCAAAAGGCGCAGATGGACGCCTTCCTGGCCAAGAACGGCGTCTCGTCGCCGACCGTGGGCACCGACGGCGCGATCGCCGTGCGCGCTTGCGTTACGCCAGAGATGGCGGCCAGAAAGGGATTGCCGTTAAATCAGAAAGGACAATGCACGTCCACCAGCACGCCGATCGCAGGCGGCTACGATGTGTCGTTCACGTGCAAGGACCCGGTCTCGAACGGACGGGGAACCGTGAAATTCGTGGATGACCGGAATTACACCATGGTGATGGATGTGAGCACCACCGCCACCGGCGCCCAGCACGACGTCAAGATCAACTCGACCGGCCGCTGGGTCAGTGCAACCTGCCCTGCCAAACCCTAGAATGAGTGGCGCAGGCCGATGTTGATGGCGTGGTCGCCGCGACCACGCGTGGTGGCGGTGCCAACTGCGTAATTGCCGCCGTTGCGATTCTTGATCTTGGCCAGCGCAGTATAAAAGTCGGTGCGCTTGGACATGGCGTAGCTGGCGCCGATGGCGATCTGGTCGGCATCGCGGTTGGCCAGCCCCTGGTCGTCCTTGCGGATGTACGAAGCAAGGAAAGTGGTGGCGCCCCTGGGCACGGCCACGCCAAACAGGGCGTCGCGGCTGCGGTCGGTGGGCAGGGTTTGTACCATGGCGCCATAGGGATTCGATTGGTCCCACTGGTTGCTGCCGGCACCACGGCTGTGGCCGTAGGCGGCGTAGCCCACCACGCCGCCGAAATCGACATTGGCGGCAACCAGCGAGTTGCGCGCCGACTGGTCGACGGCCGGGGTGGTGGCATTGGCTTCGAGCAGATTGTTTTTGCGCTGGTGCGTGATGCTGATATTGACCGGCCCCTTGGCATACCCGATGGTGGCGCCATACGCGCGGTTGACCTTGCTGTTGAACTGCGACTCGCCGAAGCTGTAAATCACCGAGCCGATCAGGCCGCTGCGGCTGCGCGGCGACTTGTACTTGATCGAATTGTCATAGCGCTTGGTCGTGTAACCAACCAGGTTGCCGGCGTTGCCGGCCATCCCGCCATGGAACGGATCGGCCACGTCGGTCAGCGCCTCGTATAACAGGTTGTACTGGCGGCCCATGGTCACCGCACCGAGCGGCCCCTCGAGACCGACAAACACCTGGCGGCCGAACAGCTTGTTTTGATGTTCATTGGCGCCGGTATCGTTCTTGATGCCCGCTTCCAGCGTGTACACGGCAGCCGTGCTGCCACCGAGACTTTCGCGGCCACGGATGCCGAGGCGCGAACCGGAAGCGACACCGCTGTCGAGGCGGGTACGGGCGCAGTCGCCCTGGCAACCGCGCTCGACCACTACACCGGCATCGAGCAGACCATACACCTCGACCGGCGGCGTTTGCGCCGCTGCGGTCAGGGGCGCGATCAGGGACAGCGCAAGGATAGTCGGTTTCATGATGAGCGATGAAAGAGTGGATTAGTGATTTCATAATAGGCCGCGCCCGGCCATAGTTCTGTGCGGACCGCCACGTAAGCAGTCACTTCTAACGCCAGTTGGTTTATAGTGGCATTTCATCATGTGAAAGGCCGCTCCCATGCATGCGCACTTGCACTCGCACTACGGCAGCAAACGTTGCACGCCCGAACAGGCACTCGACTGCCTGACAGATGGCGACACCATCATCGTGCCCACCGGGGCCGGCGAACCGCCGTCGCTGCTGCACGCGCTGTCCGACCACCGCAGGCGTTTTCACGACATCAAGGTGGCGCAAATCCTGGCCATGCGCAAATACGGCTACTTCGATTGCGACACCGTGCAGCACGTGCGCCACGTGGCGCTGTTCTTCGGCGGCGCCTCGCGCGCAGCGGGACAAGCGGGCTGGGCCGATTTTGTCCCCGCCTATTTTTCCGAGTTGCCCAGCCTGATCGAGCGCGACCTGGTGCCGGCCGACGTGGTGTTTTCGCTGGCGTCGCCGATGGACGAATACGGCAATTTTGCGCTGAGCCTCGGCGCCGACTACACCATGGCGGCCATCCTCAAGGCGCGCGTGATTGTGCTCGAGGTCAATCCCAACGTGCCCACCGCGCACGGCAACTGCATCGTCCACATATCGCAGATCACCGCGCTGGTGGAGAGCGACGAGCCGGTAATCGAAGTAGGCCTGCCCGCCATCGGCCCGGTGCAGGAAGCGATCGGCAAGCTGGTGGCCGACCTGATCGACGACGGCTCCACTTTGCAGATCGGCTACGGCGGCATTCCGGACGCGGTGGTGATGCAGCTGACCAGCAAGCACGACCTGGGCGTGCATACCGAGATGATCGGCGACGGCATCCTCAAGCTGGTGGAATGCGGCGCGGTCAACAACAGCCGCAAGACCTTCATGCCGGGCAAGATGGTGGCGACGTTTGCACTCGGCTCGCGCCGGCTGTACGACTTCATGCATGACAATCCCATGCTGGAAATGCATCCTGTTAATTTCACCAACGACCCGTACCTGGCCGGGCAAAACGCCAACATGGTTGCGATCAACGCCAGCCTGCAAGTGGACCTGCTGGGCCAGTGCGGTTCCGAGAGCCTGGCCCACCTGCCCTATTCCGGCACCGGCGGCCAGGTCGATTTCGTGCGCGCCGCCAACCGCTCGCGCGGCGGCAAGGCGTTTATCGTGCTGCCCTCGACCGCCAAAGAAGGCACCGTGTCGCGCATCGTGCCCACGCTCACGCCTGGCACACATGTCACCACCGGCAAGAACGACGTCAACTACGTGGTCACCGAATACGGCGTGGCCCAGCTGCGCGGCAAGACCGCCCACCAGCGCGCCGAGGCCCTGATTGCCATCGCCCACCCCGACTTTCGCCACGAGTTGCGCCAGGCCGCGCGCCGCATCATGTTGTGTTGAAACCACTAACTTGATTACATGCCGGAAATGACTGTTCGAGAGCGTACATACCGGGTCGGAGCCGAGCGGGTATACTTCGTTTTTAGTTTACTGCGGCTTTTGCCGCCCGATGCATGCTCGAGATTCTTCAACGCCTGGACGCCAACAGCAACGATATCGGCCTCATGGTCGAGTTGTTCGCCACCCTGCGCCCCAAGCGTCCCCATGGCTCCGAAGCTGGCGCGCGCGCCACGGCCAACGTCCGCACCCTCACCCAATTACTGAAGGGCGATCCTGCCCATGCGCTGGCCCTGCGCGGCTACGCCCGCAACCTGCTCGCTGCGCGCCGCCATGCCAGCCTGTACACCGAAATCGGCGTGCTCTCCAACGACGGCTTTTTCACCGAATTCAAGCAGCGCATCGCCTCGCGCATCCTGCCGCCCGCGCTGGGCAACGAATACCTGAGCGACGCCATCGACCAGGTGCTCTACAAGCGCACCGACTACATCTGGATGAGCGCAGTGCCCCCCGCCGACTGGCTCGACCTGATCGACGTCATCAACGCCGGCGCCGGCCACGCGCCGCGCCAGGGTTCCAACCTGATGCTGCCGGGCCTGCTCGACGCGATCCAGACCCTGTCCTACCGCGTGTGCGCGATCGGCCTCGAACCCAAGCTCACCAATTTCCATACCGAGATGGAGACCTACGAGTCGCCGTTCACAGGCCAGAATATCGAGGTGAACGCCTACCTGGCCGCGTACAAGCGCAAGCTGGCCGGCGACGACGTGGCGATGGAAGATGCGCGCCACCTGCTGGTCATGCTCGACCAGTGCGAAACCGTGGTGGTCAAGATCCGCAAGAAGGCGCTGAGCCAGGGCACCAGCATTGCCCTGACCTATTTGCTGGTGACGCTCACGCAAAGCATCAACCGCCTGCGCAAGCTGCTGTACCTGGTCGATACCAGCGGCGAGCTGGCGCCCGATGCCAATACCATCCTGCCCCATGCTGGCATGGCCACGCCGGCGGACACCCAGTTCGTGCAACCGGTGGCGCAGCAGGTAGTGCCCGACCGCCGCAAGGCAGCGGCAGTGGACCTGGCGCTGGAACTGGTCACGGCGCACAACAACAAGTACATGGTGAGCGACCTGCTGCGCGACAACATCAACCTGCTGGCGCGCAACGTGACCGAAAACGCCAGCCACACCGGCGAGCACTACGTGGCCGAATCGCGCACCGCGCTGTTCGGAATGTTCCTGCAAGCCGCTGGCGCCGGCCTGATCATCGGCTTCATGGCGCTGTTCAAAATCCTGTTCTCGTACCTGCGCGCCGCACCGCTGGTTGAAACCTTTTTGTTCAGCATGAACTACTCGCTGGGCTTCGTCTTCATTCACCTGCTGCACTTCACGGTCGCCACCAAGCAGCCGGCCATGACCGCCTCGCGCATCGCGGCCGAGCTGCAAAGCAAGGATGGCAAGAACATCGATCTCGACAGCATGGCCGAGCTGTGCAACAAGGTCTTGCGCACCCAGATCATGGCCGTGCTGGGCAACCTGGCGACCGCCATCCCCACCGCCTGGCTGATCGCCATGGCCTGGCCGTACCTGACCGGCCACCACCTGGTCACGCAAGGCAAGGCCATGCACCTGCTGGCCGACATCGACCCGATCCACGGCCCCAACCTGCTGTACGCGGCGGTAGCCGGCGTGTGCCTGTTCCTGGCCGGCCTGATCTCGGGCTACTACGACAACAAGGCGCTGTACACGCGCTGGGCGCAGCGCATTGCCCAACTGCGCGGCCTGCGCTGGCTGCTGGGCCCCGCGCGTCTGCAACGCTTCGGCGCCTACATGGAAACCAACCTGGGTGGCCTGATGGGGAACTTCTGCTTCGGCATCATGCTCGGCGTGATGCCGCTGCTGGGCTTCCTGCTGGGTCTGCCGCTCGATATCCGCCACGTTACTTTCTCCTCGGCCAACTTCGCGACAGCCATGGTCGGACTGGACTACCATGTCAGCTGGCAACTAGTAGTGACGTCGGTGGCAGGTTTCCTGGCCATTGGCGTGGTCAACCTGATGGTCAGTTTCGGCCTGGCGCTGTGGGTAGCGCTGCGCTCGCGCCAGGTGCGCTTTACCCATGGCTGGCGCCTGACCAAGGCGCTGGTCAAACGTTTTTTCCAGGGACCGGTGACTTTCCTCATCGGTGCCAGGGCAGTCCCCGCATTAACGTTCGATGAACCGCAGTTACTGGAGAAAACACCAAAATGAAAGCGACCAGCTTGCGACTCTGGCTTCCCGCCTGCCTGATGTGCTGGGGTTTGCTGGGCGCTTGCGCTTCGCTGCCCAATGTCAATGAACTGGGCGCCCGGCTCGACACCGCCGAACCGGCCAGCGTGCATGGCAAAAATGGCGAACTGAGCGCCGCGCGCGCCAAGGCGCTGCTCAGCAAGCGCTACACGAAAAACACGCTGGACCTGCAACAGCAGGCCGCGCTCGAGGAAGCGGCCACCGGTGTGCCGCTCATCGCCGGCAACAAGACCACGCTGCTGTTCGACGGCCCGCAGACCATGAGCGAAATGCTCAAGGCCATCGAGGGCGCGAAGAACAGCATCAACCTGGAAACCTATATCTTCGACCAGGACGGCATGGGCATGAAGTTTGCCGATGCCCTGATCGAGCGGCGCAAGGCCGGCGTGGCGGTCAACATCATCTACGACAGCGTTGGCACGATCGGCGTGCCGAAGGAATTCTTCCAGCGCATGCGCGACGCCGGCATCAGCCTGCTGGAATTTAATCCCGTCAATCCGTCCAAGCTGTCCGGCGAAAGCTGGAAGCTCAACAGCCGTGACCACCGCAAGGTGCTGATCGTCGACGGCCGCATTGCGTTCACGGGCGGCATCAACATCAGCGGCACCTATTCCAAGAGCTCGCTGTTCCGCTCGCGTAACAAATCGTCCAAGGGTGAAAACGACGTGGGCTGGCGCGATACCCACATCAAGATCGAGGGACCTGCGGTGCAAGCGTTCCAGTACCTGTTCGTGCGCCAATGGACCGCACAAGACCGCGCCGACCTGACCGACGCCGACTTCTTCCCCAACCCGATCATCGCCGGCGACAAGGTGGTGCGGGTGCTCGGCAGCGACCCGGGCGGCCAGTTCGAAATCTTCAAGGCCTACAACCTGGCGATGCAGGAAGCGAAAAAGACCATCCACATCACGTCCGCCTACTTCGTGCCGGACAAGCAAACCGTCGAAGCACTCAAGGCGGCGGCCAAACGCGGTGTGGACGTCAAGCTGGTGCTGCCGGGGGTGTCCGACAGCGGGCTGGTGTTCCACGCGGGACGCAGTTTTTACGATGAACTGCTCGCAGCGGGCGTGAAGATCTACCAGCTCAAGCTGTCCGTGCTGCACGCCAAGACCGCGGTGATCGACGGCAAATGGTCCACCGTCGGCTCCACCAACATGGATACCCGCAGCTTCCTGCACAACAGCGAGTTGAACGTGGTGGTGCTCGGCGAGGCATTCGGCAACGAGATGGAACGCGCCTTCCAGGAAGACATCCGCGACTCGGTGCAGATCACGCTGGAACAGTGGCGCGACCGGCCATGGCTGGACCGCGTGCAGGAGTGGGCGGCGCAGTGGACCAATTACTGGCTGTAAAAGTCCCGCCAGGGGCACCCGCACCAGCTGCGTCTGGCCGCCATCGCAGTTAGCTATTCGACCCAGTCCGGCCAGTTAAACGCTAGATCTGCCGCTGGCCGCCATCGACAAACAGTTCGATGCCGTTGACGAAACTGGCGTCGTCCGAGGCCAGGAACACCGCGGCTTTGGCGATCTCGTCCGGCTCGCCCACGCGGCCCGACGGTATCAGGCCTGCCAGGTGGTCGAGGAAGCCCTGCTGCTGCGCGGCGTCGGTGCCCACCAGTTCCACCAGGCCAGCGGTCCTGGTCGGGCCGGGACTGAGGGTGTTCACGCGGATGCCACGGCCTTTCAGGTCGAGAATCCAGTTGCGGGCGAACGCGCGCACGGCCGCCTTTGATGCTGCATACACGCTGAAGGCCTCGGTGCCGCCGCTCGCTGCGGTCGAACCGGTCAGGATTACCGACGAACCCTGTCCCAGTAAAGGCAGCGCGGTCTGCACGGTGAACAGCGTGCCCTTGACGTTGCGGCCGAACGTGTCGTCGAAGTGTGCTGCGGTGATCTGGCCCAGCGGCAGCAGCGAGCCGCCGCCGGCATTGGCAACCAGTACGTCGAGCTTGCCGTGCTGCGCGCGCACGCGGTCGAACAGCGACTGCAACTGCGCCTGGTCGGCGGAATCGACGCGCATGCCCTGCGCGCCGGCGCCGATCGCCTGCACCGCCGCGTCGAGCTCGGGCTGGCGGCGGCCGGTGATGTACACATGGGCGCCTTCGCTGGCGAAGCGTTTGGCCATGGCCAAGCCGATGCCGGTGGTGCCACCGGTGATCACTGCGACTTTTTCTGCAAGTTTCATGTTGTTTTCCTTGGAAGTTGTAGGGGAACCGCAAGGCAAGTGTGCAGCGCAAAGCACGCGCCCGGAAGACAGGCTGCGCTCATATCAGCTATGCTCCTGCTGCATGAATGGCGAAATGGAGAGTGCTGGAATGGATAAATTACTGTGGATGCACTGCTTTGTCCGCGCGGTGGAAACCGGCAGCTTTTCAGCCGTGGCGCGCGAGCTCGGTATCGGACAACCGAACGTCAGCCGCCATATCGCCTCGCTGGAGAAGACGCTGTCCACCCGCCTGCTGCACCGCTCCACGCGCCACATGGTGGCCACCCCGGAAGGCCAGCGTTATTACACGCAGGCGCGCCAGGCGCTCGACGTGATTGCCGAAGCCGAGGCCGATGCCCGTGGCCTGCAGCGCCCGCACGGGCTGCTGCGCGTGACCTGCACGCCGAACCTCGGAACGGAGAAAATCATCGGCGCCTTGCCGGCCTTTCTGGCGCAGTACCCCGACGTTGAAATCGACCTGCGGCTCAACGACGGTTATGTCGACCTGGTGGCGGAAGGCATCGACGTTGCGCTGCGTGGTGGTGTGCTCAAGGACAGCGCGCTGCGCGCGCGCCGGGTTGGCACGTCGCAGCGCATTTGCGTGGCCAGCGCCGCCTACCTGGCGCGGTACGGCACACCGGTGGTGCCGGCCGACCTGCTGCAACATCAGTGCCTGGTGTACACCTTGATGGCCAGCAGTGGCGGCTGGCCGTTCAAGAACGGCGAGGTGGCGGTGGCGGGACGGCTGCGCCTGAACAGCCTGGAAGGCATCCGGCGCGCCGTGCTGGAAGATGTCGGGATCGGCTACCTGCCGTCCTGGATGGTGGCCGAGCAGTTGCGCAGCGGCCAGTTGCGCGCCGTGCTCAGCGACCATGCCGGCCCGCCCGCGCCGCTCAATGCCGTGTATCCGACGCAAACCATGGTGCCCCGGCGCGCGACCGTGTTCATCGATTTTATTGCGGCGCTGTTTGCCGCAACGCCGGGACTCAATGGCGTGGCCATTGTTTGAAGTCTCAGGCCACCGCCGTGGTATGCCAGGCCTCGCCGATGCGCTCGAAGATCTCGGTCTGCGCCGGCTCGAACGTGGCCGTGCCATCGACCCAGCTGTAGCGCACCACTTCGATCTTGTCGCTATGTACGCGAATCACGTTGAACGAGTTGGACTCGCCCCGGCCCCGGGTGGACGTGGCCGTGCCGGCCTGCACCACCAGCGCCGCATAGCCGGGCAGCTTGTAGCGGTCGGTGCTCAGGCCCGCGCTGCTGGCGTGGAAATGGCCGGCCAGCAGCAGATCGACACCGCACTCGGCAAACGCCCGCATCGCCATCGGCGCGCGGTTGACCAGGTCGTCCTTGTCGAAGGTTTGCGGCAAGTCGAACGGGTGGTGCGTGACCACGATGCGGGTAACGTCTTTCGGCACGGCGCTCATGCGCTGGCGGATCAGCGCCACCTGCTCAGGATTCACGCGGCCGTCCTTGATGGTGAGCGAGCGCGCCGTGTTCAGGCCCAGCACGGCGATCTCGTCATCGACATACTCGGGCGTGAGATCGAGCGTGACGTAGCGCAGGTACCTGCGCAGCGGCGTCAGGAAACGGCTGGCGACGTTGTAGAGCGGGATGTCGTGGTTGCCGGGGACGACGATTTGCGGGCCTGGCAAGGTGTCCAGGAAAGCGCGCGCGGCAATGAACTCTTCGGTCTTGGCGCGCTGGGTCAGGTCGCCGGACACCACCAGCACATCGGGCGCCAGCGATGCCACCAGCGCGCGCAGCGGTTCGAGCAACTGCTGGTCGACGCGGCCGAAATGCAGGTCCGACAAATGAACGATGGTGCGCATGGCTAGCTCCCCCTGGTGATGGTGCGGCCGGGCGCGATCACGCTCAGCGCGCCGGCGCGCGAGCGGTACTTGAGCGGCGGCTTCATTTCCGTCACTTCGCCATCGGTGGCCACGCGCAGGTGACGGTGGCGGGTATCGATTTCCAGTTCGGCAGCGGTCAGCACGTCGAAATCTCGCGCCTCTGACAGGCGGTTGAACAGCGCGTGGATGGCGTAGCGAAACAGCGCCAGCCGGGTGGGCTTTTGCGCCACGTACATCACCAGCTTGCCGCTGTCGAGCCGCTCGCGCTCGCCGATGGTGAGACCCTGCAAGTACTCATTGTTGCCGATGAAAACGAAGGGCGTACGCCGCAGGTGTTCCTCGCCATTGATGGTGAGCCGCACGCGCATGAACGGAAAGCGCCGCAGCACCACGAACAGCGCGCGGCCGAACGCATGCCACTTGCTGCGCCCGAGTTTTTTCTGCTGCTGCTCGCGGTCGCGCACCAGGTCCGGGTAAATGCCGAGGCTGGAATTGTTGAGGAAGATGCGCCCGTTTACCTCGCCCACGTCCACCCGCAATGGCTTGCCGGTGACAGCGTGGGCCACCGCCTCGTCGAGATCGAGCGGGATGTTGAGGTCCTTGGCAAAGTGGTTGAGGGTACCGAGCGCCAGCACGCCCAGGTGGGTGTCGCTGCCCACCAGTTGCGAGGCCACGCAGTTGATGGTGCCATCGCCCCCGCCCGCCACGACCACTGTGACCTTGTCGGCAACCGCCTGGCGGGCGCGGTTGATCATTTCCTCGCCGCTCTTGGCCAATAATATTTCCGGTTCGACACCGTGGCGGCGGAATTTTTCCGCCAGCGCGGCGGACCAGCCGCCGCAGTAACCGAGGCCGGCACTGGCGTTGATGATGACGACGATCGAATTGAGCACGCAGTTCCTTACATAGTTCCGTTGGCAGCAAGCGAGCGCGCTTCGCTGCGGCGGCGCAGCGTGGAAATGGCCGTGATACATACCGCCAGCCAGGCCGCGCTGCTCGCCATCGCTGCCAGCACATCGCTCAAATAGTGCGCGCCGAGGTACACGCGACTGAATGCCACCAAGAATATCATCACCACGCAGAACGCCGCTGTTGCCAAGCGCACACTCCAGCCCTTGCAGGCGATCATGATGTAACACGCCAGCACGCCGTAGAACAGCGTCGCCGCCGCCGTGTGGCCGCTGGGGAAGCTGTAGGTGGACAGCGTGACCAGCGGCTCCTCGAACAGCGGCCGGCTGCGCTGGAACACCTGCTTGAGCACCACATTGAGGATCATGCCCGGCAGGACGGTAACGCCCAGCGCCAGCAGCCAGTAGCGCTGCCGGCGGCGCCACAGGTAATAGCCGAAAGCGGCCACCAGCAGGATCATGCCGCCCACCTTGTGAACGAAGGAGATAAACAGCAGGAAGCTGGTGTAGGGCTCAACGTGGTGGGTGTTGAACCAATTAGCGATGTGCACGTCCAACACGGTAATAGCGTCCTGGTCGGTGACCTCGTCGGCGATGTTGCCGAAGACGGCGACCGCGACGATCATGATCAGCACGCCCAGGGTCATGTGCAGGCCGAACTGGCCGCCGGGAGTCAATCTTGCCCCCATGAAACGTAATATTTTGCTAAAAATTTGGTGCCTCCGCATAGGTCGCCGTAGAAGCTGGCGTAAAAATCACAAAACAACAAATTTACTGTTTATTTAAACAGTACCTGTTTATCCATACAGTACTTATGCTATTCTGAACTCCTCGTTAAACACATCGCCCTAAAGGAAATGTCATGATCAACAGTAGCCTCAGCTCCCGTTTCGGTCTCGAATACATGCCTACCTCGTTCCTGGTACGCATGGGCAAGCGCGAATTGCTGGTCTGTCGTGACTTCCGCAAGCGCTTCTACGCCGTCAACCCGGTCATCGAGTGCGATACCGGCGTGCAGGCAGGCCACCTCGAAATTCTGCTGTGCCGCCGCTGGTTGCTCATCATGTCGAAGGCGCATTAATGGTTGCCTCAGCAATTGTCGGTACCAGTTGCCCGATCCAGTCGCCCGATAGCCCGGCAGATGCCGCCAGCTCGCAGGCGCTCCTCACCTGGATCTGGCAGCTGGGCCACCGTCAAACGCCACAGCGCAAACCGCAGTCCTAGTTCATAGCCGTGGTGCAGATCGACAAGTCTGCATCTATGTTAACTGTTTTTCCTCGCAGCACAGTACAGCAGATGCCGGGCTTAATCGTCTTCTAAGCCTTGCCGCACTGCTCGCGCAAAAAATCGCGCAAGGTCAGCACGGTCGCCGATACCTGCGACCGGTGCATGCACACCATGTGCAGCGGGGTCGGCTCGCCGGCAACGTCCGGCATCAGCACCACCAGCCGTCCCGCGCGCAAGTCGCCGCTCACGTCGAGCCGCGATTTGTAGGCCACGCCCAGTCCTGCCACGGCCCAGCGCCGCACCAGGTCGGCATCGTCCGCACTGCGATCGCCGTGGACCTGCACCGCCACCGGCGTCCCCTGCTCTGCCGCGCCATGGGCCAGATAAAAATTCCAGCGATCGTGGATGACATCGTCGAGCATGAAGCGCAGGCAGTTGTGGCGCGACAAGTCGCGCAGATCGGCCAGCGGGCCGTGGCGGCGCACATACTCGGGCGAGGCCACTAGGACGCGGCGGTTGTCGGGCGCCAGCGGCAAGGCGATCAGGCTTGAGTCGTCTTGCCGCCCGTAGCGGATCGCAATGTCCACCGGCTGGCGGTACAGGTCCGACAAGCGGTCACCCACGCTGAGCTGGTAGCTCACCTTCGGATACAGGTGCTGGAACTGGTCGAGCCAGCCCACCAGCATATTGCGGCCCAGGTCGGACGGCATCGACATCTTCAGCACGCCGCCCAGGGTTTCCTTGCCTTCGGCCAGCGCGTCGTGCCCGTCTTGCAGTGCGCGCAAGGCGTCACGCGCGTGGCGCAGGTAGCGTTCACCTTCGTCAGTCAGGCGCAGCGAGCGCGTGGTGCGGGCAAACAGGCGTATGCCCAGTTCGTTTTCCAGGCGCTTGACTGCCGCGCTGGCCAGCGCCGGCGAAATCTCCAGCTCGCGCGCCGCTGCCGACAGGCTGCCCCGGTCTGCCGTGCGGACAAACACCGTCACATCATCGAATCGCACCACTATCTTCATTCCTTTGAAAGTGTTTCAGCCAAACGGCTCTTTTTCGCTCAAGCGAAATAAATGATCATACATGCACTTAACCTCAACGGAGTTCCCATGAAAGCCATCGCCTACCGACAGTCCCTGCCCATCACCCACGACGAAGCGCTGATCGATATCGACCTGCCCGCCCCGCAAGCGCAGGGGCGCGACCTGCTGGTGGCGGTCAAGGCCATTTCGGTCAACCCGGTGGATGTCAAGATCCGCGCCAACGCGCCGCCTGCCGAGGGCGCGGCCAAGGTGATCGGCTGGGATGCGGCCGGCGTGGTGCAGGCGGTCGGTCCCGACGTCACCATGTTCAAGCCCGGCGACGAAGTCTGGTACGCCGGCGACCTCACCCGCCCCGGCACCAACAGCGAGCTGCACCTGGTGGACGAGCGCATCGT
The DNA here is from genome assembly GCF_034479515.1 of Duganella zoogloeoides. Taxonomy (NCBI): domain Bacteria; kingdom Pseudomonadati; phylum Pseudomonadota; class Betaproteobacteria; order Burkholderiales; family Oxalobacteraceae; genus Duganella; species Duganella zoogloeoides. The sequence goes on along the minus strand of NZ_CP140152.1, from coordinate 1,500,463 downwards.
CGGCCACAAGCCGCGCACGCTCGACTTCGCGCAGGCGGCCGCGCTGCCGCTGACTGCCATCACCGCGTGGGAACTGCTGTTCGAGCGCCTGCAGGTCAGTCGCGACAAGGGCGTCACCGGCAAATCGCTGCTGGTGATCGGCGCGGCCGGCGGCGTCGGCTCGATCCTGGTGCAGCTGGCGCGCCAGTTGACGGGCCTGACCGTGATTGGCACCGCTTCGCGCGAGGACACGGCAGACTGGGTAAAGGAACTGGGCGCCCACCACGTGATCGACCACAGCAAACCGTTGAACGAGGAAATCGCCCGCCTGGGCCTGCCCCCGGTGACCTACGTGGCCGCGCTGAACCAGACCGACCACCATTGGCCGGCCATTGCCGAACTGGTGGCGCCGCAGGGCAAGGTGGCACTGATCGACGACCCGGCCGCCATCGACGTGCGCGTGCTCAAGCGCAAGAGCGTGTCGCTGCACTGGGAATTCATGTTCACCCGGTCGATGTTCGAGACCGACGACATGGCGCAGCAGCATCAATTGCTGGACGACGTGGCGCAACTGGTGGACACGGGCGTGATCAAGACCACGCTGGGCGAACGCTACGGCGCCATCAATGCGGCCAACCTCAAGCGCGCCCACGCGCTGATCGAGAGCAACCGCGCCAAGGGCAAGATCGTGCTGGAAGGGTTTGAATAATCCGGCAGGCTGGAAAGGCTGAACCCGGAACATCGCTGCAGGCAATACGTCGCCATTGCCGCTTGGAGTCGCGCCCGCACCGGGCTATGCGGGCTGGCGACGCAGGTTGAATTTCAGGCGCAGACCGGCAGATGCGGCTGCTGGCGTTGCTGTAGCAGCGTCAGCACGCGAGCGTCGTGCGCCACCAGCATGTCTTGCATGGTGGCGGCCTGCACGCAGGTATGCTCGATCACCGACAGGAACAGCCGCTGGCGGCGGTTCAGCCGTGCCGACTGATAGCCGAGCTGGTCGAACATGGTGGCGATGTCGATGCAATAGGCGCGCAGTTCCCACATGGTTTGCCGGGTAGCGTCGATATCGTCGCGCATGGCGTGGTCCATGTCGATGAACTCCAGCTGCGCGCGCGGGTCCTGGTCGGCCGCACGGATGGCCGGCAGCCATTGCTCGAACTTGTGCGCGATGCGGCGCATGCGGGCGATTTTATGATCGAGCATGCGGCAGTAATGCCAGCCCAGCCACCAGGCCGGCAAGCGCGCCATCCAGCGCGGCAGTCCGGACGTGTGCAGCGAGTGTTCGAGCTTTTTGACGGCGGCAATCAGGTGGCGGGTACTGTCGCCGACGGGCACGGTGGACATGGTGGGCTCCAGAAGCAAACGAAACCTCACCATAGCCGTCTGATCAAACAATCTATTTGATACCGATTAAACTTTGCGCGATTTTACGTGGCGGTTTTGCGCAACATGGCTTTGATACCACGCAGTCCCTGGCGGATGCGCGCCTCGTTTTCGATCAGCGCAAAGCGCACGTAATCGTCGCCGTACTCGCCGAAGCCGATGCCGGGCGAGACGCACACCTTGGCCTCGGCCAGCAGCAGCTTGGAAAACTCCAGCGAACCGAGGTGGCGGTACGCCTCCGGTATGCGGGCCCAGATGTACATCGACGCTTTCGGCTTATCCACCGGCCAGCCCGCTTCGCACAAGCCCTTGTGCAGTACGTCGCGCCGGCTCTGGTACATGGCGCGGATCTCTTCCACGCAGTCCTGCTTGCCTTCGAGCGCGGCAATCGCAGCCACCTGCACCGGCGTGAAGCTGCCGTAGTCGTGGTAGCTCTTGATGCGCGCCAGCGCCGCCACCAGCTCCTTGTTACCGACCATGAAGCCGATGCGCCAGCCGGCCATATTGTAGCTTTTGCTCATGGTGAAAAATTCCACCGCCACGTCGCGCGCGCCCGGCACCTGCATGATCGACGGCGCCTGCCAGCCATCGAAAGTGATGTCGGCGTAGGCCAGGTCGTGCACCACCAAAATATCGTGCTGGCGCGCCAGCGCCACCACCCGCTCGAAGAACTCCAGTTCCACGCATTGCGCGGTGGGGTTGGACGGGAAGCCGAGTATCATCATCTTCGGCTTGGGGTAGCTCTCGCGCACCGCGCGCTCGAGCTCCTCGAAGAAATCGACGCCAGGAGTCATGCGCACCGAGCGGATATTCGCGCCGGCAATCACTGCACCCCAGATGTGGATCGGGTAGCTGGGATTGGGCACCAGCACGGTATCACCGGCGTCGAGCGTGGCCAGCATCAGGTGCGCCAGCCCCTCCTTGGAACCGATGGTGACGATGGCTTCCGAATCGGGATCGAACTCGACGGCGTAGCGGGTCTGGTACCACTTGGTGATCGCCCGGCGCAGGCGCGGGATGCCCTTTGAAGCCGAGTAGCCATGGGTGTCTGGCCGGCGCACGGTATCGACCAGCTTATCGACGATGTGCGACGGCGTGGCGCCATCCGGATTGCCCATCGACATGTCGATGATGTCTTCGCCACGGCGGCGCGCCGCCAGCTTGAGCTCGGCGGTGACATTGAAAACATAGGGAGGCAGGCGATCGATGCGCGAAAATTTGCGCGGAGTTTGGGTGTCAGTCATGGATGTCTCACGTAAGCGCCCGGAACCGTCCGAGCGACGTCGATGCAATGTTGCACCGGAATCCATACTAGCCGAACAATTGGGCCTAGCGCAAGGTGGTCAGTGCAGAGGCCGCAACAATGCTGGCGATCGCCAGCCACTGGGTGGGCGTCAGGTGCTCGCCCAGCAGCACCATGCCGGCCAGCGCGCTGAGCGCCGGCGCCGCGCTGCTGAACATGCTGAAAGTGCGCGACGACAGGCTGCGCATCGACAGCATCTCCAGCGTGTACGGCAAGGCGCTCGACATCACCGCGATCGCCAGGCCGACCGCCATGAACGACGGCGTGAGCAGCACTGCGCCCGAGGTCCAGGCGCCCAGCGGCACGATGAACAGCGCGCCGGCCGTCATACCCCACGCCACCGACTGGCCGCCGTGCATCACCGACACCCGCTTGCCGAACACGATGTACAGCGCCCAGCACACGGCCGCCCCCGCCGCATAGGCAACGCCGACCGGGTCGAGCTGATCGACCTTGCCGTGTAGGGGCAACAGGAAATACAGCCCCAGCACCGCCAGCCCCACCGCTGCCAGGTCGCGCGGGCGGCGCGAGGTCCACACCGCCACCGCCAGCGGGCCGGACACCTCGATGGCCACTGCGATGCCCATCGGAATATGGCTGAACGCGCGGTAGATCAGCAGGTTCATCAGGCCGATCACGCTGCCATATACGGCGACATTGCCGGCCTGGCGCCACGTGAGCGGCACCCGCCACGGACGGAAGATCGCCATCATCAGCAAGGCCGCAAAGCCGATCCGGTACGCGGTCACGCCTTCGACGCCAACCAGCGGAAACAGGTGCTTGGCCACGGCCGCACCGGCGTTGAGCGAGATCTGGCTGGCCAGCAGCGCCAGGCTGGCCAGGACCGGGCTACCGGCGGTGGTTGATTTTTGTGTCGTCATCTGTTTCGGGCTGCCGGTGGCGTCAGGCGGTGCAGCGGCCAGGCGCCGGGCGTCGCTGGTCGTCTTGGATTATTCCTGGTCATCATTTGGCCGACAATTCCAGCGCCAGCGCGACCGGCCGGCCCGTCGCCACCTTGAGGCTGTGCGGCGCGCCCGCCTTGACCGCTACCGTGCCAGCGCCAGCCAGCTTGAGCTGCGCGACTATGGCAGCAGCGCGCCGCGCGGCCAGTTGCGGCAAGGCGTCCGCCGGCAATTCCTGGCGCTCGACCAGTTGCGCCTGCAGGGCCGCGTAGAAGGCGGACGGATCGGCCACCTGCGGCTCGCCCTGTACCAGCTTGCCGAGGCGTTGCAGCAGCGGCAGCTTGGCTGCTGTGCCAGCGGCGCCGATATCACTACCAGCAGTCCGGCCAGCCGCACCAGAACCAGCAACAGCGCCAGCACCTGCGGCCGTGGCCGCACTCACGACCGTGCCGTCAACCGCCACTGCAACGCCGCTTGCCTTTTCCGCCAACAACTTCTGCTGCGCTAGCGCCGCTGTGCCCAGGCGTTCGGCGTACAGGTCGCGCAAGGCGGTGCGCAGTTTGCGGCCGCCCAGGTCGAGCGGGCCCGGCTGCTCGTCGGTCTCGACGTGCACGCCGGCGCGGGCCAACACCGCGCGCCGCAGCGCCTGGGTGCGCAAGGCCAGGCCATCGGCCGCCTCGCTGTAACTGGCCGGCACGGTCAGCGCCAGTTCCGGCTTTTTCGCCAGCAACTGCGCCACCTGCTGCAATTTTTCCCGCTCGGGCGGCAACAGGCGGTCGCTGCCGGCATCGAACTCCACCGCCTGCAGGCGCTCGCCATCGATGCCAAACAGGCGGCCCAGCGCGCGGAACGGCGCCGTCACCGCGCGCGTCATGATGTTGCCAACAGCTTTCCACACCACCGCGCCGTAGCTGAACTGCGGATCGTTGAGGTCGCCGGTCACCGGCACCCCGAGATCGATGCGGCCATCGCCGTCCTTGAGCAGCGCCAGCGCCATTTCCAGCGGCAGTTTCAACGCGTCGGGACTGGCGATGCGCTCACCCAGGGTCAACTGGTCGAGCACCATGCGGTTGCTGCCTTGCAGTGCGCCGTGGCGCACCTGGTAATCGAGGTCCAGCGATACCTTGCCCTGGGCGATCTTGTAGCCGGCAAACTTCATGCTGTACGGCGACGCCGACACCAGGTCCAGGTTCTTGAACATCACTTGCACGTCGGTGTTGTCGGTCAGCGCAAACGGATTCAGGTGGCCACGGATGCGCGCCAGGCCGTAGTCGTCAACCCGGCCATCGAGCTCGATCTGGGCCCGCGCGCCGGGCCGGGTGGACAGGCCGGAGACAACGCCATTCAACTCCACCACCCTGGCGGCAAACTGCGGCCGCAGGCTCAGGTCGGTGAAATCGAGCTTGGCATTCTCGACACGCACGCGCCGTACGCGCACCGGAAATGCCTCGACGCCAGCTTCGGTACGCGCTGCGGCAGGCATCTCCCCTGGCGCGGGCACGGCCGCTGGTGCAACAGCAGCGGCCGGCCGCTGCACCAGCAAGCGCTGGGCATTGAGGCTGCGGTCGCTGTCGATGATCAGGATGGCGTTCGGTTCGACCACGCGCAGCTCGGCCACTTCCAGCCGGTCCGGTCCCAGCGTGAATGCCACCTGGTCGGCGCGCACCGATTTCCAGTGCGCGAAGTGGTCGCCATCGTGCTCGTTGAGCGCCAGCTGCGCCACCTCGAACCACCCGTCGTAGCGCAGCGCCGGCACGGCCTTGTCGCCGGTGCTGGTAACGGTGTTGGTACGCAAGCGACCGGCGGCCGACACGCTGCCATCGACCAGCTTGAGCCTGACGTACTGGTCGAGCAGCGGCTGCAATGGCGCCAGCGCCAGCCCGTTCAAGGCAAGCTCGGTATCGACCACGGCGCCGGCCGGCACGAATGATCCTTTGGCAGTCAGCTGGCCGCCCTCGCGCAGGCCGACGCCGCCGTCGAACGCGAGCGCACGCGCGCGGTCGGTGCCGACACCCGCAAGATTCAGGTAAAAGTCTTGCAGGTGGACCTTGACGCCGCTGGCGGCATCGTCCACCAGCGCGCCGAACTGCCGCACCTGCACCGACTTGACCACGGCAGTCCAAGGCTTGCCGGCCGACGTCTGCCGCGCAAGCTCAACCTCGCGGCCATTGACGCCACGACCTTCGCTGCCGTTGTTGCCCGCGCCGGCCCTTCTATCTCCGCTGCTTCCATTACCTCCGCTGGCTATGCTGGCTACGCTACCTGCACTGCCCCCGTTGGCGCCAACGACATTGTTGCCAACCTTGCCGCCATTGACAGGGGTACCGCCATCACGACCTGCCATCGCCCAGCCTTCGAGCAAGCGCCATTGGCCGGCCGCGTCGCGCGACAAATCGAACTGGCCGCCTTCGGCGTAGAGCCGCCCCACGCTGGCGCGCCGCGCCGCCAGGTCGAGCGCGCCATCTTCGACGCCGAGCCGCGCCACGGTCACCGGCGTGGCCGCACCGTTGGCCAGCGCCAGTTGCGCCACTGCCAGCGCCGCCCGGTCGACGTCGAGCTGCATGCCGCTGGCGGCGCTGCGCACGTGAAGCGCCAGGCCCAGCTTGACGCGGTCGGCACTGGCCCGCAGCGCCGGACGCGCGGCCAGGCCCAGCGCCACGCCGTCGAGCGTTACGCTGGCGCCCGGCAGACGGGCGTCGAATTTGCCGTCGGTGTAGGCGTAGTGGTAAGGCAAGGTCGCCGACAGCCGCCCTTGCGTCAGCGTCACGCCGGCCAGGGTCTGCAGATAAGGCGCCAGTCCCGGCAAGGCGACATTGCGCAGCACCAGCGCGCCGCTGCCGGTCAGCGGCACCAGGGGATCGAGGCTGGCCCGGCCCTGCCAGTGCAGTTTTCCGCCACGGCCGGCATCGGCGCTCAGCGTGTAGTCGCCGTGCTGGTTCGGCAGGGTGCTCAGGTTGCGCAGTTCGAACGTGATCGGCGCGAAGGTTTCGTCGTAGCCGGCATGACGGTCGTGCAGCGCCAACTTGCCCTGCGCCAGCACGAAATGCTCGATCACCAGGCGCGGCGGGGGCGTTGACGGCTCGTCGGTCCGGTCGCGGTTGAGGGTGTCGATCAGGCGCGCCAGATTGAGCGAGCCGTTTTTGTCGATCACCAGTTGCACTGATGGCGCACCAAGTCGGACTTCAGCCAGGGTCCAGGCCCGGCGCAGCAGCGAGCGCCATTGTAATTCCACGGCCAGCGACTGCACTGCAAACAGCGGCGCGCCATCGGCCTCGGCCAGTACCAGGTCGGTCGCCTCGAGCCGCAAGGTAAACGGGTTGAAGCGTAACTCGCCCACGCTGGCCTTGCGATCGAGGTGGCTTGCGGCAAAGGCCGGCAACTGCGTTTTGAGCACGTGCGGCAGCACCCAGCCGCCCACCGCCGCGTACAGTCCCGCCGCGCCAGCCATGCCCATGCCCCACCGCTTCCACCTTTTGCCCATCGCTCGGTCTTATATACAAAGTTGCAACAGCTGCCATTATAATAGTTTACTTGAATCAATTTATTGGCTTCTCAGCCATCTGACAATGCGACTCTCTCCTGCGCTACTCCCCGCCGCCATCGTTCTCGTTGCCGCCAACGTTACCACCCAGCCGGTGCTGGCGGCCCCCAAGGCGGCTGTCCCCAGGCAGGACAGCACCTTCATCCGCAACGCCCCGCTGCCGAAATGGATCGCGCCGCTGTCGGCAGTGCCGCCTGCGGTGCAGACCGGCCCGGTCGTGCTGCGCCTGATGGAAACCCAGGCCTGGGCCGGGCCCAAGCCGGTGGTGCTGGTCAACCGCGCAGTGCAGGTCAATGACAAGAGCAAGCTGGGCGAAATCGGCCAATATTCGCTGCCCTATCGTCCCGCCTACGAGAAGCTGTCGCTGCACCGGGTGGCGATCCTGCGCGGCGACACCGTGCTCGACCGCACGGCCACGGTCAACATCCGCCTGCTGGAACAGGAAACCAGCGTTGCCACCGGCTTCTACATGGGTGTCACCTCGGCGCAATTGCTGCTCGACGATGTGCGGGTGGGCGACACGCTGCAAATCGTCTATTCGACCGAGGGCGCCAACCCGGTGTTCGGCAGCACCTGGACCGACGACTACCAGTGGGACCGCCATATTCCGCAGGAGACGCGCAAGCTGCTGGTATCGCATCCGGCCGCCACGCCGCTGCACTGGCGCGAAGTGAGCGACGCCTACCCGCCCGGCCTGGCGCCGGTACTCGAACGCATCGGCAATATCGAGCGCCTGCGCTTCGAAGGCCAGGCGCTGGCGCCGTTTTCGCTCGACGAAGGCGTGCCCAACGACGTAGTACGCACACGCATGTTGCAGTTCAGCGAATACGGCAGCTGGCAACAGGTGGCGCAATGGGCCAACGCGCTGTTTGCACCGCCGCTACCGGCATCGACCGCGCGGCCGGCGGCCAAAAAGCCGGAGGCGCCATCCGAACTGGTCACACTGGCGCAGCGCTTCGCCGGCGGCGCCAACGATACCGAACGGGCCAGCGCCGCGCTGCGCTGGGTGCAGGACGAGATCCGCTACTTCAGCGTGGCGCTGGGCGAAAATTCGCACCGCCCGCAAGTGCCGGGCGAGGTGCTGCGGCGCCGCTTCGGCGATTGCAAGGACAAGAGCGTGCTGCTGATCGCCCTGCTGGCGCAGATGGGCATCAAGGCCGAGCCGGTGCTGGTCAACGCCCAGTTGCCCACCTATCCGCGCAAGAGCATTGCTGCACCCACCGTGTTCGATCACGCCATCGTGCGCGTGCACCTCGATGGCAAAACCTATTTCGTTGATCCTACCCGGGTGGGCGAGAAGGCGCTGATCCCGCTGCTGACGACGGCCGTACCGGGCGCCGCCGGGCTGGTGGTGGCGCCCGACACCACCGATCTGATCGCCTTGCCGGAAGAAGTCGTGGACCAGCCGGTGATCGAGCGGCTGGAGTCGTTCGTCCTCGACGAGCTCGACGGCGACGCCCGGCTCAAGGTGCGCATCAGCTACCGCGGCAACCTGGCGGCGCCGGTGCGGGCAGCGTTGAACGGCAGTTCGCAAACGGACCTGGCCAAGAATGTACTGGCTGACTTCGACAAGCTGTATCCAGGCGCCGAGCTGGTCGAAGGGCCGACGCTCGAAGACAGCGCGGACGGCACGACATTCTCGGTGCTGTCCGGCCTGCGCCTGCCCAAGCCGATCCTGCAGCAGAACAGCCTTTACGTCATGCGCTTCGATTCCAAGGTGCTCAATGGTTTGCTGCGCATCCCCGGTTCGCTGACCCGCACGCTGCCGCTGCAAATGCCCATGGGCCGGTTTCAGACCCGTTACCGCATGCAGGTGCAATGGCCGCAACGGGTAAAAATGATGTTCAGCGAAGGTGCGGTGGACATCGACAACCCGTTCTTCGACGCCCGCCAGGAATTTTCCTGGCGCGGCAACGAACTCGATTACACCATTGATTACGCCACCAAGCGCGCGCAAGTGCCGGCGGCCGAGGTGCCGCAGCTGGGCGCGGCAGTCAAAAATCCGGCACTGCAGTCGTTTGGCGAAGGCAATGTGCACTTCCACGAGGCGTTTGCCATCAACGTCGGCGCCGAGCAGCTGACGGTGCAGGATGCGATTGCCATGCGCAACAAAACGATACTGGCGAGCCTGGGCGAAGCCATCAAGGAGCGCAGCCGGTCGCCGATGACCGCAGAGGTCCTGGGCCTCAAGTGCGCGGCCGTGCGCCACCTGGTGACGGCAGGTGACGGTGGCAGCGGCACGCTACGGTATCTGCCGCAGATGATCGCCGACGTGGCGCAGCAAAAAGGTTTCGATAAAGAACGCGACCTGTGCCTGGGCCAGGTGTACTTCAGCCAGCTCGACTATGCGCGCGCGCTGGAAACCTTTGCCAAGACCGACGTCAAGGAAGACGACGCCGCACTGCTCAAGCAAGCCTGGGCACGCATGTCGCTCGGCAATACCGCCGCTGCCGCTGGCGACTCCGGCCGCTACGCCAAGGCCAAGCTCAAGCAAGGCAAGCTGCTGCCAAGCGAAGCGATCCAGGTGGCGCTGGTGTTCCAGCATGCGCACCAGCCGCTGCCCCCGGACTTGCAGGCCTACGTGGATGCGGTACCGGACGGCGCGTGGCCGCGCCCGGTGCTCGATTACCTGGCCGGCAAGATCAGCCAGCAGGCCTTGCTCGGTGTTGCGCGCGAATTCGGCCCGGTCAAGCGCGAGATGGCGCTCAACGAAGCCTGGTTTGCCATTGGCTCGAACCTGCGGGCGCAGGGAAAAGCCGCCGAAGCCATCGGCGCGCTCAATTACGTGGCCGACCACGGCTTGCGCGGATTCGAGTCCACCTTGCTGGCACGCAGCGAACTCGCTTTGCTGACCGGCACCGCAGCGGCCGCCAAGTAATTCGCGCAGGGCTTACAATACGAAAATCGCCGACTCGTTACGTAAAATGCAATAGCATGCAAGCCCAACTCGAACCGTTCCACGCCATCGCCATCAGCCGCCTGGCCCATGCCCTCAAGGCACAGGGCCGCTCCATCATCCACATGGAGTTCGGCCAGCCGTCCACCGGCGCACCGCCGGCCGCCATCGCCCGCGCCCACGCGGTGCTGGACGACGACGCCATGGGCTACTGGGAAAGCGCGCCGCTCAAGCAGCGGCTGGCGCGGCATTACCACGAACGTTACGGCGTGACGGTCGATCCCGAGCGCTTCATCCTCACCTGCGGCGCCTCGCCGGCACTGGTGCTGGCCTTGAATTCGCTGTTTTCTCCAGGCGACCGGGTCGCGCTGGCGCGGCCCGGCTACGTTGCCTACAGAAACGCCCTCAAAGCCTTGCACCTGGAACCGGTGGAAATAGCGTGCGGCCCCGAGGTGCGCTACCAGCTTACCGCTGCGGCCCTGGCCGCCATCGAACCGGCGCCACACGCCGTCATCATCGCCAGCCCGGCCAACCCCACCGGCACCATCATTGCGGCCGAAGAACTGGCGGCGATTGCCGAAGTGTGCCGCGAGCGTGGCATCCGCATCATCTCGGACGAGATCTACCACGGCCTGAGCTACGTGGAACCGGCGCAAACCATCCTGGCCTACGCGCCCGAGGCGCTGGTGGTGAGCAGTTTTTCCAAGTACTTCAGCATGGCTGGCTGGCGCCTGGGCTGGCTGCTGGTGCCCGAGGACCATATCGCCCGCGCCCAGGCGTATTGCGGCAACCTGTTTCTTACCGCGCCATCGCTGAGCCAGCACGCGGCGCTGGCCGCCTTCGACGACCTGGCCGAACTCGACAGCCACCTGCACGTATACGCGGAAAACCGCCGCCTGCTGCTGGCGGCATTGCCCGACCTGGGCCTGCGCGCCATCGCTCCGCCCGACGGTGCGTTCTATATTTATGCCAGCATCGCCCACCTGACCGACGACAGCCTGGATTTTTGCCAGCGCCTGTTGAACGACACCGGCGTGGCCACCGCCCCCGGCATCGATTTCGACCCGGTGGACGGCCGCCATTTTTTCCGCATGAGTTTTGCCGTGTCCACGCCGCAGATCGTGGACGCCATCGCCCGCCTGCAGCCGTGGTTTGCCGCGCAGGCCGTTTTATAAACAACTTCGTTCTGGACCGCTAAAATTTTATAACAGCAATGCGTAAATTAACGACTATCACCCCGGCCTTGGCCTTGGCCTCGGCCTTGGCTGCACTGATCCTGGTACCTCCGGGCGCCAGTGCGCAGGCCCCTTCACCGCTCGGCGACGCCGTCACCGTCGTCGGGCCGCTCCAGCCTGGCACCACCCCGATGGCATGGAGCTATACCGGGCTGAGTGCCGGCGTGGACATGTTCGAGCGCCGCAGCTCGCAACTGGCGCCGGGCGCCCTCATGCGCTACCAGATGCCCAAGGGCATGCTGCCGCCCAAGGAGAAGGATGGCAAGCTTGAGGACACCACCGCCGCCATCGCCGTCAAGGGCTGGTCGGTGCCGCTGCCGTTGGCGCCCGACCTGAGCTTCGTGCTGCCGCCCAATGACCGCGCCAAGTCCGACGGTGCGTACGTGGTGATGAGCCGGCGCTTTCCGTCCGGCCTCTACCAGCACCCGATTGTTTCCGTGCGCACGCCGGACCTGCTCCCCAACGTGCTGCGGCTGGGCGACTTGCGGCTGGCCTGCGAAGTCCAGGTCCGCATCCTGAAAAAAGACATGTTGCGCGAACGTATACTGCTCGACGCCAAGAGCTGGTTTGAAAAAGGTCCGTGCGAGCAGGACCGGATGTTCGACGCCCCGGCACAGTACAACAGCATCACGTACACGGCAGGCTCGCGCAAGCAGGTCATGCCGGCCAGCGGCAAGCAACTGGCATTCAACGCCCCGCTCGGCGACGACAAATGGCCCGACGATACGCTGCTCACGTTCGAGCTCGACGGCGAGCCGGCGCCGAAGCTGGTCGCGGCGCCAAGACCGGTGCAACCGCCGAAACCATTTAATCTGCCGATGGATTCCCAGCCCGCGCCATTGCCGCTCGAGTTGCTCGAACCCGACCTGTCGCGGGAATCGCTGCTGTACCAGGAGGCCGAGGTCATCCCCGCAACAACGCATCCCTGAGCAAGCTCGGCACCAACCCCGTCCAGCGCTTGAACGAGCGACGGAAGTTGGTGGCGTCGTGGAAGCCCAGGTATTGCGCCACCGCCTCGTTGTCATACCCGCGCACCTGGAACAGGTGGATCGCCACGTGCGCCCTCACCTGGTCCAGCTCGGCCTGGAAGTGGCTGCCGTGGCGCGCCAGGTGGCGCTTGAACGTGGCGGGACTGACGCCAAACGCCGCAGCGCTGCCCTCCAGCGTCGGCCCCAGCCGGATATTGTCGAGCAGGTAATCGTACAGTGCCGTCAGCAGGCTGGGCACCAGTTCCGGTGACTCGCCCGCAACGCCCTGCAACGCTGCTGCCGACGCCAGCGCATTGCCACGTGGCCAGGGACGATCAAGCCACGCCGGATCGATCAGCATGGCGTCGAACTGGCAGTTGAAGCGCAGGTCGTTGCCCAGGTGCATCTCGTGCTGCTCGACGTGGGACGGTGCGCTGCGGTTGAGGCAATAGCGCCACGGCAGGCGTTCACCACCGAGCCAGCGGCACATCGCCGTCACGGCCGTCATGTGCATTTCCACCAGCGCCGGCAACTGGCTCGGCGCGCCGAAACTGTCGGTCCAGTACAGCACGGCCATGCCGCCATGAGTGCCGCCCTGCGTACCGTCCTCGCGCCAGCGCGGCGTCAGTAGCGGGCACAGGCGCGCGTGGCCGGCGCACAGGATGTCGAGCGCCTGGCGAAGGTTTTGCGCCTGCAGCAGCGCATGGCTGAGTGCGCCGTAGTGGCCGGGCAGCATTTGCTGGCCCAGCATGAAACTGGTGTCGCTGCTGGCCAGCGCGCGCATCACGTTGGCCAGCAATTGCAGGTACTGCTGCGGCGTGAGCAATACGTGCGCAGCCGGCGGCTCATCGTCGACCAGGCCGGTGCCGCGCAGCAGTTGCTCGCCGTCGATCTCCTGGCTGCGCGCGTAGTCGAGCACGAGCGCCGGCTGGTGGCGCGCCACGATGAAACTATCGCCGGTTTGCCGGTACGCGATCACGCCGAAGCGCCAGCCACGCAAGCCGATGATGCAGACCGTGGCAGTAGCGGCGCCGATTGCGCAGCGGCCGCCGGCTGCGCGGCCACTGCCGGCGGGGTAGCGTGCGCTGACTGTACCGGCTGGGCTGAAGCCGCCAGTATCCGCCCCAGTTCCGCCAGCAACACGTCGGCATCGGTGTCCGCACTGGCGCTGGCGTGGCGCACGCTGATGGATACGCGGCCATCCTTCGCGTAGTGACGCATCTGCCCCACCATTGCTGCCAGGTGGCGCGCCATCGCTTCGGCCTCGGCCACGCCGGTGTCCGGCAGCAGCAGTGCGAAGCGGTCGCCTGCGTAGCGGCACAGCAGGTCGTCGTTGCGCAGGTTGAGCAGCAGCATGTGGCCCACGGCCTGCAACACGCGGTCGCCCTCGCGCTGGCCGAACTCGCGGTTGATCAAGTGGAAGCTGTCGATATCGAGCAGCACCAGCGCGCACGGCCGGCCCGGGCGCTGCGCCTGCTCGTGGCGGATCTGGCGGCGCAGGTAGTCGGCATTGGCCAGTTGCGTGATGCGGTCGAACGCGCGGTGGTCGCGGAACAGCCGCTCGCGTTTTTGCAAGTGCTCATTGAGGCGAAACTGTTCGTGGCGCCAGTAATACATGCCGCAGGTGAGCACCAGCATGCCCAGCGGCACCAGCATCTCGAGCCAGTGGTCCCACCTGGCCGCCTTGCTGACGGCAAAAAATTCATCCATGCAGTCGGCAAATGATCCGACCATGATCATCGCCAGGCCACCGGCCAGCAGCCGCGTGACCAGGCCGCCGGGCCGGCTGCTCAAGGTAAACAGCACCCAGCTGCCAGCCATCACCGCCGTGCCGCCTTCGCTGACGATGTCGGTCCACTTCCACATGTGGAACGGCTTCGCCACACCGAGGGTGGAATACAGGAACACGCAGGCGACCAGCGCCAGGCAGGAAACGATCAAGGTGGAGCGGTGCAATTGCAGCATAAGGTTTTACCGGAACGTGGTTACTGCGGCGGCAGCTTAGCGCCTGCATATGACCGCCGTGTGACAAGGCCCGACATGGGCAAATACACAACACCGCAGCTTGGACAGGTCATTACGGCTCATCGACGTTCGCAGGGCGAAGTCCAGCTATCGCAAACGGACACCAGCGCCGGTGAGCACCGCCAAGCAGTCTGTGGCAGGCGGCAATGACGAGCGGCATTGGTGAGCAGCAGCGGTAAGCCGCAATAGCTGACCACAATCGACCACAATCGGCGGCGGGTCAATCGAGCTCATTTCGCCACGCCACCGCCTGCAAGGCGGCGGTTTACAGCACTTGCCGCCGGGGCATGTCATGCATTTGACATATAGCATCCCTAGAATCCGCAGCGTTCCCTCATCCAACCCACGGTACGCCATGAAAACCAACGCTCCTCACCTCTCCACCCATCCACGCCTCAATGCGCTGACGCTCGGCGTGCTGGCCATGCTGGCAGGCACAGCTGCTGCCCAGACCGCCATGCCGCTCGACGGCGCCAACGGCGCCAATGCTGCCCTGGTGACTGCCGCCAACAGCGTGGTCATCGCCGGTCAGCGCTCGAGCCTGCGCAACGCCATTGCTGCGCAGGAGAAGGCGGACAATATCGTGAGCGTGATCAGCAGCGACGACATCGGCGGCCTGCCGGACAAGAACGCCGCCGAAGCGCTGGCGCGCCTGCCGGGCGTGTCGGTCCAGCGCGACCAGGGCGAAGGCCGCTACGTGAGCGTGCGCGGCCTGGGCCCCGACCTGAACGCGGTGACCATCAACGGCGCGCTGGTGCCGTCGCCCGAAGCGGGCCGCCGCGCCGTGGCGCTCGACGTGCTGCCGGCCGGCCTGATCCGCTCGCTGGAAGTGAGCAAGACCTTGACGCCGGACCAGGACGCCAATTCGCTGGGCGGCACGGTCGAGGTGAAAACCCTGTCCGCGTTCGACCTGCCCGGCAAGCTGCTGTCCGGCTCGATCGGCGCCAGCCGCGACCAGAACATCGGCAAGACCAGCCCCAACGCCAGCTTGCTGTTTGCCGACCGTTTTATGGGCGGCAAACTGGGCGTGGCCGGCGGCATCAGTTACGAAAAACGCGAGTTCGGCTCCGACAACGTGGAAACCGGTGGCGCCTGGGACAATGGCAAACTGACGGGACTGGAACTGCGCGACTACCTGCCCACGCGCGAACGCCGCGCCGCCGCCATCAACCTCGACTACCACCTGGACGAACACAGCAAATACTACGTGCGCAGCTTTATCAGCGACTTCAGCGACGACGAAGTGCGCGACCGGCTCACCATCAGCAACATTGCCGGCGGCAGCTTGGCCGAAGGCGCCACCGCCACTGCACGTGGCGAACGCCGCCTGCGCCAGCGCAAGTACACGCAAACCATCAGCTCGGTCGTGGCCGGCACCGAACTCAAATGGGACCGCTGGAAACTGGAAGCGTCGGCCGGTTCCAGCCGCGCCAGCGACGATGCGCCCGAATCGATCAACGACGCCCGCTTCCGTGGCGCCAGCAACTTTGCCGGCGTGGGCTTCACCGGCACCGACATCCCGCGCTTGAGCGGCCCGGAGTCGCTGTACGACGCCAGCAAGTACAAGCTGAACTCGATCGCCCTCAAGCAAAGCGACGCCACCGACAAGGAACACCATATCCGCTTCGACCTCGGCCGTAAATACGATCTCGGCGAAGGCACCGGCAAGTTCAAGTTTGGCGCCAAGCTGAGCCGCCGCGAAAAGGACAACAATACCGAGGCCTGGTCATACAGCAGCTCGCAGATCGGCGGCGCCAGCACTGCGCTGACCAGCTACGTCACCGGTGACCAGCTCGATTTTAAACTGGGCCGGATCGGCAACGCCATCAATCCCGGCGCGATCCGCCAGCTGGTGGCAGCCCTCAATCGCGCCAATGCCCGCGTACTGGTGGACTCCACCGTCGATGACTACAACCTGCACGAAGACATCGACGCCGCCTACCTGCAACACAGCTACGACATCGACAGTTGGCACCTGCTGGCCGGCGTGCGCGCCGAGCACACGCGCTTCAAGGCGGCAGGCACCAGCGTCAACGAGGAAGAAGAAACTTTCACCCCGGTCGAGCGTCAGCGCTCGTACACCAACTGGCTGCCGACCTTGCAAGCCCGCTACGACCTCGACGGCAAAACCAGCCTGCGCGGCGCCTGGACCCACTCGGTGGTGCGCGCCAACTTCGACCAACTGAAACCCGGCATCAGCCAGTCCAGCGACACCGAAGCGACCATCGGCAACCCCGACCTGGCGCCGCTCAAATCGACCAACCTCGACCTCGGCATCGAACGCGTGCTCGGCGACGACGGCGCGATATCGGCTTACGTGTTCCACAAGGACATCAAGAATTTTACCTACACCACCAACCTGGCCGGCAGCGGCGCCTGGGCCGGCTACACCTCGGCCATCACGTACGCCAACGGCGACAAGGCCAGCGTGAAAGGGCTCGAACTGTCGTACAACCAGCCGCTGCGCATGTTGCCGGCGCCATTCAACAACCTGGTGTTCGGCGCCAACGGCAGCCTGACCCGGTCCAGGGCCAACGTGGCGCGCTACGACCAGGATGGCGGTGCAATGCGTTCGCGCAGCATCCACCTGCCGGGCCAGTCGAACCGCGTGATGAACCTGATGCTCGGCTACGAACAGGGACCGCTGTCCACCCGCATCGCCGTCAACTACAAGTCGCCCTACCTGCTGGAAATGGGCGACGACATCCTCGACGGCAGCGGCGACCGCATCGTGGACAGCCAGAAACAGGTCGATTTCTCGCTGTCGTACCAGCTGACCAGGCAAGTGCAGCTGAACATGGAAGCGGCCAACCTGAATAACGAAAAGTACTACACGTACCTGGGCAGCAAGGCCTATAACGCCCAGTACGAACAATATGGCCGCACCTACAAGCTGAGTCTGAAAGTAAGCCTGTTCTAGGAAGGGAAGCGGCCAGCACGCAATGCCAGCACCGCTGGCCGCCAACAGAAGAACCGTCCCCCGCACCGGCAGACCGCCGCAGGAGCAGGGATCCAATTTAACCGGGCAGGGAAAAGCCGCAACCGCCAGCCACTGTCCTGCAATCCGTCATCCCCGCGAAAGCGGGGATCCATACTGAGCAAGCGCCCACGCGCCAACAAAAAAATGAAACTGTCCCTGTCAGCAGTCGCCATCGCCCTGGCCACCATCACGACCGCACAAGCCGCCACCACGCCCGGCCCCACCACTCACGCCCACGAACTTGCCCCGCTGCCCAACGGCAACTGGCTCGCCCTCGACAAGACCGCGCTGCGCCTGCTGGCCGCCGACGGCACCGAGCGCGCCCACTTGCTAGTCCGCGCCAAGCACCTCGACACCCGTCCGCTCGGCGCCAACACCCTGGCCGTGATTGTCGATGCCAATGCCGAACAGGCAGTGCCCATCCTGGTCGATACCAACGCCGGCACCCTCACCGCCCAGGCGCCGTTCCCCGCACCCGCCTTCGGTATCGAAGCGGCCTGCCTGTATCGCGATGCCCAGCAACTCGACCACCTGTTCCTGGTTGCCAAGGATGGCCAGGCCGAGCAATGGGTAATGCAGGGCGACAAACGTCTGCCGGTACGCAAGCTGGCCCTGCCCCCGCACAGCAAGCACTGCCGTGCCGACGACGCCAGCCACCAGTTGCTGGTGAGCGAGGATGGCACCGGCCTGTGGTCCTATAACGCCGACGCCGAAGGCGCGCCAAGCCGCGCAGCGGTACTGCTCAAGAAACCGTACGGCACGCTGGACAAAGGCGCAGGCGCGCTGGCCATCCTGCCTGGAGGCGTCGCCGTGCTCGACGCCAAGGGCAGGCAATTGCACCTGCTGCGCCAGGAGGCCGGAAAATGGAACACCGTGTCCGCCATGGACACCAATATCAAGGGCGCCGAGCAACTGGCGGTGAGCACCACCGCCGACGGCGCACTGCAACTGGCCATCGGCGGCGAAGAAGCGGCCGGCTGGCAAGTGCGCACGCCGGCCTGGACCGCTACCGCGCCAAAGGCGAATAACAAGGCAATCATCATGCCGCGCGCCCAGACCGAGCCGGTCGCGCGCACCGGCGATGCTGCCGACGACCCGGCCATCTGGCGCAATCCGGCCGACCCACAGGGCGCGCGTATCCTCGGCACCAACAAGAAGCAGGGTTTGCTGGTGTACAACCTGCAAGGCAAGCAGCTGCAACTGCTGGAAGTGGGCCGTTTGAACAACGTCGATGTGCGCCAGGACGTCAAGATCGGCAATCGCCAGCTTGACGTGGCAGTGGCTACCCAGCGCGATGACAACAGCGTGATGGTGTTCACCATCGATGCGCAAGGCACGGTGGCTACCGCCGGCGCTTTCAATACCGGGCTGAAAGATATTTACGGCATGTGTTTGTACCGCCCGGCGGACGGTGGCGTGGAAGCGTTCATCAACGACAAGGACGGCACCTTCCTGCAATACCGCATCGTAGCCGATGGCGACAAGGTGAGCGGCAAGCTGCTGCGCCGCTTCAAGGTCGAGAGCCAGCCCGAAGGCTGCGTGGCCGACGACCGCAACCACCGCCTGTTCCTCGGCGAAGAGCGGCGCGGAGTGTGGACCGTGGCGGCCAAGGGCGATGCGCCGGCCAGGCTGGAGATGATCATGCCGGTCGGCCCGCAACTGGTGGCCGACGTGGAAGGCATGGGGATCTACCATGGCGCCAAGGCCGACTACCTGGTGGTGTCGAGCCAGGGCGACAACAGCTACCTGGTGATGGATGCCAAGGCGCCATATAAAGTGCGCGGCAGCTTCCGGGTCGGCTACAACCTGGCCGCCGGCATCGACGGCACGTCCGAGACCGACGGCCTGGAAGTGAGCTCGGCCAACTTCGGCGGCCCGTACGGCAACGGCATGCTGGTAATCCAGGACGGCTACAAGCGCCTGCCGGACGGCCCGCAAAACTTCAAGATGGTGGCTTGGGACGACGTGGCCAAGGCGCTCAAGCTGGATTGATCGGGCCTGCGCGCCTCGCCCCCAGGCGGAGCCGCTTGTTAAAAATTGTGGCGCAGCCCCAGGTTGTAAGCACGGTCGCCACTGCCGGCTTCGCTGTTATTGGCCACCGTGTAGCCGGCGCCGTTGCGGTTGGAAATGCTGCCATAGACGCCGTACAAGCTGGTGCGCTTCGACACCGGGTACACATAGCCCACGCCCCAGGTATTGGCATCCTGGTTGAACGCGGTACGATCGTCCTTGCGCATGACAGACGCCATCAGCGTGCCAGTCGAAAGCGGCATGGTAAAGCCGAGCAGCGCTTCGCGGCCATCGGTGGACGCGGTCGGCGGCACGCCGCCGTAAGGGTTGCCGGTATTGCCCAGCGGCGCGGCATTGAAACCCTTGTCGATGCCGACCGCAGCAAACAGCTTGATGACGCCGAAGTTGTAGTTGGCCGCCAGCAGCTTGTTGCTGGCCGAACCACGGATCACGGCCGGCGTGGTGGGCGTACCCACCACGTCGTTATTCTTGTGGTTGTAGGCAAAGCGCACCACCAGCGGGCCGTTGCTGTAGCCGAACGAGGTGCCCACCTGGCGGCCTGCCGCTTCGCTGCCGGCCTGCTCGCCGAAACTGTAGGCGACGTCGCCATTCCAGCCGCGCACATCGGGCGACGCATACATCACCGTGTTGTTGGTACGGACGTTGGTGCCCCAGTCGGGGAAGGTGTTCTTGATGGTGCCCGCGTAGCCGGTGGCGAACGGGTCGGCCACCGCCACCAGCGTGTTGTGGTATGGCGTGGTCTGGCGGCCCAGCATCAGGGTGCCGGCAGTGCTCTTCAGACCGATCAGCGCCTGGCGGTTGAACAGCATGGTGCTCGAGGCCTGCATGCCGGTATCGATGCTGTAGCCGGCCTCCAGGATGAAGAAGGCGGACAGGCCGCCGCCCAGGTCTTCGGTGCCCTTGAAGCCGATCCGTGACGATGCTGCCGGACCGCTGGTGAGCTTGGTGACGTTGCCGTCGGCGCCGCCGCGTTCGCCGACGATGCCGACATCGGCGATGCCGTAAATGGTGACGTTCGATTGCGCGTGGACCGGTGCGGCGGCGGCTAAGGCCAGCGCCATGGCGGTGACCAGGGGTGTTGCGAAATTCCGTTGTTTCATGTGTCTCCTCTAGTAGTTATGGTCGCCCCCCTCGCGCTGTTGTTTGGCAAAGTAGTCGATTGCCAGGAGCCGGAACGCGGTGACGGCGGGATTTTCCTGGTCCGGTCGCCAGGCCATGCTCATCTCGGCGGGCGCCACCACGTCGCTCAAGTGCCGGAATTCGACATTGTCGTAATGGAAGCGCTGCGCCGAGGCCGGCAAGATCGACAATCCCAGGCCGGCCCGCACCATCGACAGGATGGTGGGACTCTGGTCGAGGTACTGCGTGATGTGCACGTGTACATCGTTGCTGGAAAAAATGCCCATCAGCCGGTCGTAAAAATACTTGCCATGCACGGGCGAGTGCATGATGAACGGTTGGTCTTTCAATTGCTTCAAGGCGATGGTGGCCGAGGCACACAGCGGATGTCCCTTGGGCAAAGCCACCACCAGCGCCTCTTCTTCCACCAGCATCATGTCCAGCTGCTGGCGCGACGACACCGGGCGCATGAAGCCGAGATCGATGGTGTTGGCATAAAACGCCTCGATCTGCGCCACCGAAATCAGTTCCAGCAGCACCACGTCGATATCGGGCAACTCCTGCCGGGCCACTGCCAGCAAGCCCGGTATCAGCTCGTAGCCGGCCGCCCCCGTAAAGCCGATGCGCACGCGGCCGGTCTTGCCCTTGCTGGCGCGCCGCACCGTGCTTTCCGCCTGCTCCGCCAGGTTCAGCAAGCGGGCGGCGTCGATCAGGAAAATGCGGCCTTCCGTGGTGAGCTTGACGGTGCGGCCCACGCGGTCGAACAGTTCCACGCCGAGGCTGTGCTCGAGCAGCTGTATCTGCCGCGACAGCGGCGGTTGCGTCATGTTCAGCAGCGCTGCAGCGCGCCGGAAATTCAGTTCGGTCGCTGCGGCAACAAAGCAGCGCACCTGTCCCAGGTCTAGCATGGTGTGTCCTGTATGGCTAAAAGGTCAGCCATGATAGCGATAATTGCCTGCAGGACGTGCTCGACTCGCCTCTGTCTTCAGGGTTAAGTGGTGAGGCTGCCTTCGGGGCGCTGCCCGGCCAGGCCGGCGGCCAGGCTGGCCAGCACCATCTCGCCCATGGCCGTGCGCGATTCGACGGTGGCGCTGGCGCGGTGGGCCTGCAACACCACGCGGTCCATCGGGAACAGCGCTTCCGGCACGTTCGGTTCATCGACAAACACGTCCAGGCCGGCGCCGGCGATGGCGCCGCGCGTCAGGGCGTCGACCAGGTCGGCTTCGACCACCAGCTTGCCGCGGGCGATATTGATCAGGTAGCCGTCCTTGCCCAAGGCGTCCAGCACGGCGGCGTTGATGATGCCTTGCGCCTTGTCGGCAGCGGCGGCCAGCACCAGGATGTCGCTGTCACGCGCCAGCTGCAGCAGGTCGGGCACGAAGTTGTACGGCAATTCCGCGATATGGCGCAGGTCGGTGTAGGCGATCGGGCAATCGAAGGCGGCAGCGCGCTGGGCAATCGCCCGGCCCACCTTGCCCATGCCGACGATGCCCACGCGCTTGCCGCTGAAGCGGCGCGACAGCGGGATCGCGCCCGGGTGCGGATTCTTTTGCCAGTTGCCGGTCTTGACGAAATCGTTGCCCGAGCAAATCTCGCGGCACGAGGCCAGGATCAGGCCGATGGCCAGGTCGGCCACGTCTTCGGTCAGGGCGCCGAAAGTGGCGGTCACCGGCAGCTTGCGCGACCGGGCAAATTCGAGGTCCACCGCGTCGGTGCCCACGCCGTTGACGGCAATCACTTGCAGCGCCGGCAGGCTCTCGATCATGGCGTTGGTGATGCCGGTGTGGCCGCCGGTGATCACGCCCCGGATATTGGCGCCGTGCTGGGCCAGGTACGCGGTCTTGTCCTGCTGCTCGAACAGGCGGTGCACGGTGTACAGTTCGTTCAGCTTGTCGTTAATGGCTGGTACGAGAATCGGGTTCAGTTGCAGGACGTGTGGTTTCAATTGGGTCTCCCTGTTAGGCGATGGCAAGCATCGAGATGTGAGCGCATCATGGGATGTTTTGTTTTGCACGTCCAATCCCAAAACGCTATCAGTTGATACACGGTCGGCAGTGATTCAATTTGCGGATCACGTCATGTCGATAAAAGATTGGACGCGACCGGGGCCGGGTGGGAGGATTTGTAGCGCCTTTAAAACCAAATAAAAACATCACTGGAGACATCTATGCGACAGCAATCCACCGCGAGCATGCCGGTAACATCTGAAGCAGCAGCACCGCAGGAAGAAAAGAAGACCAACTACCGCTGGGTAGTGATGGGCCTGATTTTCTGTATCTGGGCCATTGCCTGCGCCGACCGCGCCAACTTCGGTATCGCCCTGCCCTACATGAAGAAGGAATTCCACATCACCAATACCGAAGCGGGCCTGATCGTCAGCCTGTTTTCGTTTGCCTACGCCATCGTGCAAATTCCGGTAGGTATGCTGTACCGCCGCCTCGGTGAAAAAGCCAGCGGCATTTTCCTGGCACTGTGCATGGTGTTTACGTCGCTGTTCACGGCGCTAATGGCGACCACCACGTCCGTGCTGCTGCTGCAGCTCTACCGCGTCGGACTCGGCTTTGCCGAAGGCCCGCTCGGGATCGGTTGCACCAATGTGATTAACCGCTGGTTCCCGCCGCAGGAAAAGGGCCTGGCAACGGGCTTGTGGATTGCCGCGTCCAAGCTGGGGCCGTTGATGGTGCCGTCGGTGTGCCTGATCGTGATTGCCATCTGGGGCTGGCGCGAGATTTTCTACGTGTTCGCCATCCCGGGCTTCTTGTTCGCCATCCTGTGGATGCTGCTGGTGACCAACTCGCCCAGCGAGAGCCGTTTCTGCTCGCCGGCCGAACAGCGCTATATCCGTGGCGAAGGTGCACCGGCAGATGCTGCCAACGCCGGCAAAAAACCGGCGCTGCGCTACCTGCGCAGCATGCCGCTGCTCGACGCCATCAACCGCACCCGCCGCGTGGAGCGCCTGCAAACGATTCGCCAGGTCTTCACTTCGTGGAACATCATCGGCGTGGCGCTTGGCTACGGCTGCATGATCGGCATCACCAACATCTTCATGTCGTGGATTCCGACATACCTGGTGACGGTGCGCGGTTTCGAATCGGTCAAGATGGGCTTCCTGGCCTCGGCGCCGTTCATCGGCGCGGTGACCGGCAACATGATCGGCGGCCTGATCTCCGACCGCCTGCTCGACGGCCGCCGCAAACCGATGATGCTGCTCGGCGCCATCGGCACCACCCTGATGCTGTGCCTGCTGATCAATGCCCCCGACAGCGCCACGTTCCTCGGCGCCACGCTGCTGATCTCGGGTTTGATGGTGGGCATCGGCTTTGCCGGCTACTCGGCGTATGCGATGGGCCTGGTCAGCAAATCGACGTACCCGACCGCGTTCGGCATCGTCAACTTCCTCGGCCAGATCGGTGGCGCGGTGGCGCCGCTGATGGTCGGCATCCTGCTCGACCACTTCGGCTGGAGCAGCGTGTTCCTGTACATGGTGGGCACGGCGTTGCTGTGCGTGGTGCTGGTGGCCAGCGTGGTGGAGCCGGTGGCGGAGCCTGAAATTTAAGGCTGATACCGGTTCGACAAAAGCCCGCAACGCTGCACAGCTTGCGGGCTTTTTTCATGCCGTCCAATTCGAACGGCGCCTTGTGGTGATTGATTGTCCAGCTCGTTTAATAGCGCAGAGCCCGCTAAAAATCGGCCTTGCACTCTTTCAATTTCGATCTATATTGTCCGCTATCGTTACACCTCAACGGGAGCCCGCCATGCCTCTGCATCAGTACGGTGTCCTCAAGGGACGCCCGATCAATCGCCAGCTTGGATCGAACCAGAACGCCCACTATCAAGTCCATGTGGTCGACGACACCACCGATTACCGCATCGCCATCAACGTCAAATCGCAGCTGGCGCCGTCCGAGGTGGAGTACCTGGTGGACGCGCATTTTCAGCACCCGGTGCTGGCGCAACTGGAGGCCTTGCCGGTGGGCTGGTCGCAGCTGGCATCAACGCCCGGTGGTCCCGCGCTCGACTTCATCCGCAGCAACCTGTTTGATCCGCGCAAGATGGTGCCGCTGCCGCTGAGCATCAACGGCCCCGACAACGACCTCAACGAGAAGATCGACCAGCACATCCAGCGCGCGCTGTCCGACGAGAATGCGGTGGTGTATGCGTTCGGCGAACGCTGGGGTCCCGAGGCCGGCAAGAAAGATAAAATCTTCGGCTTTTTGCCCGGCAACGGCGTGCACGACATCCACATGAACCAGGCCAACGCCGCCAACTTCAAACAGGACGACGGCGTGTACCAGGACGGCGCGCTGCTGCTGCATTTTTCCGATCAAAACCAGTGGGTGGGCATCTTCCTGAAGTTTCAGTCGCAGACCTGGCACAGCGACGACCAGACCGGCCACCGCATCGAAGGGGGCGTCAGCGGTCCGCCGTCGGACAACCCCAATCCACCGAACCCGTTCGAGCCCGGCACCACGCCCACGCCCGAGGCGCCGGACGGTGCGGTGCGCATCGTTGCCGCGCTGGTGAATCCGGTCAAGTCGCCGGAAATCGAAACCGTCACCCTGCTCAACGCCACTGCGCAAACAGTGGATCTGGCCGGCTGGAAACTGCTTGACCGCGACAAGAACGCCATGCCCCTGCAGGGCGCGATTGCCGCCGGCGAGGCGCTGCGTGTCACGCTCATTCCGCCGGTCGTGCTGCCCAACAAGGGCGGCATCATCACACTGCTCAACGCCGATGGACTGCGCGTGGACGGCGTGAGTTACACCAAGGCCCAGGCATCGAACCCCGGCTACTCTGTGACCTTCTGATCCGCAAGGAGACGGCCATGCGCGCGCAACGCACCGAAGGCGGCCTGCATGTACAGGCGATTGCCGGCAGTCATGTGATCGTGTTCGGCTTCGACTGGCCCGAGCAACAGGCGGGGCTGTTGCAAGGCTTCGCCATCCACCGTACCGATCACGAAACCGGCCGCGCCGACTGGCTCGAAGCGCAAAAGCGTTACGCCACCACCGATCCCGGCCTTGACAAGGGCACGCGCGTTTCCACCCGCAACCATCCGCTGCAAACCTTCCAGTGGGCCGACTACACGGTGCGCCCCGGCGTCGATTACACGTATCGGATCGTCGCGCTCGGCGGCACGCCGGCTGCGCTCGCGGCGCTGGCCGAAGTGGTGGTGCCGGTGCGCACGATTACGCGCACGGCGTCGGGCCACGCGATTCACTTCAATCGCGGCGCAATTGCCGCCCAGGAGTATGCCAGGCGCTTCGCCAACCGCGCGCCAGAAGATGTGCCCAACAACCAGGCTTTCGAGTGGCTCAGCCGTGGCCTGTTCGAATCGTT
Source organism: Duganella zoogloeoides (assembly GCF_034479515.1). NCBI lineage: Bacteria > Pseudomonadati > Pseudomonadota > Betaproteobacteria > Burkholderiales > Oxalobacteraceae > Duganella > Duganella zoogloeoides. Next base: position 1,474,761 of record NZ_CP140152.1, on the reverse strand, counting down.
GCTGGCGTTTATCGCCGAGGCGCAAGCCGGCGACGCGCTGCACGCGGCCATTTACGAGGCGCGCCACCCGCCCGTGCTCGACGCCTTGCGCACAGCGCGCGAACGCGGCGTGGAGGTGCGCATCGTGTTCGACGCCAAGGAAAACGGCGACGACGACAGCCCCTCGTATCCACGCGAGGAAAATATCGGCGAACTCGACATGGCACACCTGGCCGACATCGGCATCGCGCGCGAGAAAAATCCCAGCTATATCGCCCACAACAAGTTCATCGTGCTGTCGAAACAGGGCGCACCGGTCGCGGTGTGGGGCGGTTCGCTCAACTGGTCGCAGAACGGCTTCTTCGGCCAGCTCAATACCGGCCACGAAGTATGGGACGCCACGGTGGCACAGCAGTTCCTCGCCTACTGGCAAATGCTTGCAGCCGATCCGGCCAGCGTGGCGCTGCGCGAAGCGATCACCGCCGCGTTCCCGCTGCCGGCGCAATGGCCCGACGGCTGCACGCCGATCTTCAGCCCGCGCAAGGAGCGCGACGCGCTCGACCGCTACATCGACGCAATACCCGCTGCCGATGCGGTACTGCTCACGCTGGCGTTTTCCATCGACGGCCGGCTGGGGCAAGCGCTGTCGCCCGAGCATCGCGGCGTGCGCTACGTGCTGATGGACGGCGTCAAGGGCAACAAGCAGCAGGTGGAAAAGATCGGCCGCATCGTCAAACAGATCCGCGCCACCGAGAGCGGCCGCGTGGCGATGGGCGCCTACCTGCGCACCAACGCGCTCGACCAGTTTCTGCTGGAACGCAGCAACGCCATGGCCCAGCACGTGCAATTCATCCACACCAAGTTCATGCTGATCGACCCGCTCGGCAAGCGGCCGCTGGTGATCAGCGGCTCGGCCAATTTCAGCCTCGCATCGAGCAAGCAGAACGACGAGAACATGCTGGTCATCGCCGGCGACCACGAAGTGGCCGACATCTACCTGGGCGAATTCATGCGCTCGTACACGCACTACGCATTCCGCGACGCGGTGCGCGCGGCCATGGCGTCCGGCACTTTCTTCGCCAGCAATCCGCTGGTGGAAGATTGCAGCTGGGCGCAAGCGTATTACCGCGCCGGCTTTCGCAGCCGCCAGCGCACCTATTTTTCGCGCAGCACGGTCTGACCCCCGCCTGCGATTTCACTGCCGTTGTTCAACCAACAAGGAGAATCATCATGAGCGAACTGGCCACCAGCAGCAATCCCCTCAACGCCAAGTATCCTGAAATCATCACGGAGACCGAGACCGACGAACGCGAGGAATCAACCGAAGAGCAAAAACTCGTCTATGAATCGGGCGCGCCGCGCGGCACGTCGATCATCAAGAAGGTTACCGTCAGCAAGATCAAGATACGCACCACCACGCCTTACCTGGGCACGGTATAACCGGCTGCGCGCGATGACTGCCCGCCTTGCCTATGTGCCGGCCATCGCCGCCGCACTGCGCGACCATGGCATTGCCGTGGTCGCTGGTGCGCATGGGCTGGGCCTGCGTGCCACGGCCCGCAAGGCAGTCGAAGCCGACCGCGAAATATGGGAGCTCGACGGTGACGGCCACGCGCACGGCTGCCTGGCGGGCTTCGAACCGCTGGCCCTGCAGTTGCTGGATGAGGCCGAGCGCCACCACCCGGCGCTGGTGGCTGCGCACGAGCAAAGCCTCAAGCGCCTGTGGCCACGGCGCGATTCGTCCGCTTACGCGCTGCCGCGCGACCTGACCAGCACCTCGGTGCGCGACGAACGCACGCGGTTTTATCACCACGAATACCAGAACAAATTGCTGGTAGGACTGGCCGAATTCATGCTTGCCGTGCTGGCTGTCCGCCGGCAAGCGGTGGTGGTGGTGATCGACAATGCGGAGCGACTGCCGCCGACTTCGCGCAGCCTGCTGGCGGTATTGCGGCGGTTGCAGGAACGGTCAGCCCGACTGCCGGGGAGAACGTGCTGCTTACAGTGCGTCCTGCTGGAACGCGGTGACGCGAACGGGCTCAATGGCAGCCATACCGGCTGCAATGCCGACCACGATACCGGCCGCTCTACCGGCCAACATGCTGGCTGCGATACCCGCCGCTCTACTGACCACAGTGCCGGTGGCGGTACCGGCAGCTTTGTCGATTGCAACAACGGCGGGGATACCGGCCGCGCTGCCAAGCACATCACCGATCCCGTCACCATCCGGATCGCGCCGTTGACGCTGGCAGAGTTCGAAGCAGCTACCGACCTCGTCCACCTCACGCCATTCCAGCGCGAAACGGTATATCGCCAGTCCGGCGGCAATCCGGCCACCTGCCGGGTGCTGGCAACGTGCCTGGGCCACGACCTCGGCAAGGCTGCCACGCTGCCGGTCACCACCGTCATCGATCTGTACCTTGGCACGCTGGATATGGCGCGCCGCCGCGACCTGGCACGCGACTGGGTGGCGTCGAGCTGCCAGGGCGACCTGATCGCCCAACGCAACGCCGCCACCCTGCCCGCCGCCGAGCTTGATGAGCTGCACCATGCCGCGCACGTGGCCGCGTGGCAGCGCCACACAGCCGGCCAGGGGCCGCTGGTGCTGGTCCATGCGCTGGCGATCCGCGACCCGCTGCGCCGGCTGCAAGCGCTGGTGGAACCGTGCGACGTGCTGATGGGCATAGGCTTGTACGACACCTGGTTCGATTTTTTTGCCGAACTGTTTTCATCGGACGTACTGCGCCGCCAGGGCAGCGGCGACGACGCCATCAACGGCCTGTTCATCAACGCCGCCTTCGTGCTGTACGCGATGGGTTACACGGCCGCCGCGCTGGCCTTGCTCGACGATTTTCTCACCACCTTCCCCGCCAGCCGCTTCGTGCCCACCGCGCTGTACGCGCAATCGATGACGTACGGCCGCTACCAGGTGCCGGTGGACCTGCCGGCAGCGGAAGACTGCGCCGTGCGCAACCTGCGCCTGATCGCCGAACAATTCGCCGACCATCCGCGCCACACCTACATCAAGGTGTTCGCCGAAAACGCCTATGCCTACATCAAGGCGCGCCAGGGCAAGTTCGACGAAGCGCTGGCCCTGTGCGAGCACGGCATCGCCGAGATCGTCAGCGCCTATGGTGAAGACCAGTTCCAGCTGCACCGCTCGATCCTGATCTACAACACCAGCCAGGTGTACGAGCTGGTCAACGACCTCGAACGCGCCGAACGCCGGCTGCGCACGGCGATCGCCTGCGATCCGTTTTATGCCGAGTACTACAACGACCTCGGCAACCTGCTGTCGCGGTCGCACGGGCGCGAGGACGAAGCGCTGGACGCTTACGCGCGCGCGATCGCGTTGTCGCCACCGTATTACGAAGCGCATGTGAACCGCGGCATGTTGCGGGCCGAGCTCGGTGACGTGGAGGGCGCCGCCGCCGACTTCGAGCGGGCGCTGGTGATCAAGCCGGCCGAGTGGCGGGCGTTCAGGGAGTTGGGCAACTTGCGGCTGGTGGCGGGCGATGCGGCCGGAGCGCTGGCGGCGTACGACGCGGCGCTGCAGATCGAGGCGCACGATGCGGATCTGCTGGCCAATGCGGCGGTGGCGGCGTCGGAGCTGGGCGACAGCGCGCTGGCGATCAGGCACTGCCAGGCGGCGCTTGCCATCGATCCGCGGCATGCGAATGCCCGCGATAACCTGGCGGCAGAGTTGGCGGCGCTGAGTTCGCCTGATAGCGTGCAGCGGTATTTCCACCTGACTGAGGAGCAGGACGCTGCTGACTGACGCAGGGAGACAGATGACCAAAAACGATGTCGGCATAAAACGGCAATGCGTTTCACCCTCCAAGTGGTTTTAGTTTTTTATCACGCACCTGAACATCACATAAATTCTCAAAATATTGCATTTGATCAATGAAAACTTTGCTTATTTTAGTTAGGCTCGTTTCCTCCTGGTATGTTTCAGTAAGGAACAAGCATGCGGCGCTACCACATTACATTGGGTGATTCCACGACGGTCGGCGGTAAGGTTACGTCGGCTAACAGTAACGGCAGCATCAATGGCAGATGCATCGCTCTGGAGGGGGACTTGGTAATATGTCCTGCGTGCAAATTCAGCGGGAAAATCACGTGTGTCGGCCCCCGTATCCCGGAAACATGGAATGGTAAAAAAGTCGCCCTTGAAAACGACCTTTGCATGTGTAAGTGCTCGCCTCCTCCAAAGCTCAGGCCAAGTCAAAGCCTGCGCTTTCAGGTGATCGAAAGCTCTTTATCGCCATTGGCGACTCGGGACGCGAAAGCATCTAGCGCCGAAGACGAAGACATCTTGGAGCAAGTATTTTACATTCATGATGAGAACAACACCGCTGTTGGCGGATTTCGTTATGACCTCTATATAAATGACAAGATTCATGTCAGCGCCGTCGAACTTCAGGATAGAAATACAATTGTCGTTCAAGGTGACAGTCAGCGATTGACTTTGGTGACATGGCCAATTGCTGACGAAAGTAACGAAAATGTCTGAACCGGCCAAGGAGTGCACGCAACCGCTGGATGCCGAGGTGAGATTGCTTGCAGCGATAACGTATGGAGAAGCCTCAACCAAGGACGATGCAGACGAGATGTTCGCATTGGCAAGCGTGCTTGTCCGGCAGAAAGATGCGAGAGGATATACGAGTGTGGCCAGCTTCGCAGCTAAAGAGAAAACATTTGCTTACGCCGCTATCGATGGGAACGTTCGATTTCAAAAACTGATGAAAGCTTCTGAGCAAGAGATTGCGCAGCAGGCAGGCTTAAGGACCGCAGTTGCTGCAGCAGTCAACGCTATAAATGGCGGGGAAGATAAATCCCACGGCGCCTATTTTTGGGATGGCGCGGATATCAAAACCAATTATACGCGTCACTTCAAAGTGAGACGTGGCATTAAGTTCACGGATTTGGCTCATAATATTTATACGATCAAGGAATCGAAAAAATTAATCATCCTATCGAAAACGACCAAGACTCGAAATAGGAATACGGGACAAATATCGTCCACAACAGAAGAAATCGGCCGATTTGATCACCAGTACGATTCGACTGCAGCTTACGGTGGCACTATTTTCTGGAAGTTGAATCCAGAGTTTCTGATGGTGACGCGAGGTAGGGAATACAAATGAAGTCGGTTTGCCTTTTGATTTTTCTTTCAGGTGTCTTCCTCGAGGTGCAAGCCAAGCCGCCATCGCGGGCGGCGGTTATAAGCTGCTTGTCGGCAAAGTCAATCTCCGCGGCGACAAGGTGGACGCTCCTGCCTGACGAAAAAATTTACTCCGAACCCGATTACATGGATGGCTTCAACGCCATCTATTACATCAAATCAGGGAGCAAGGCGATAGGATATGCCGAGCGTGGCCAGATTAAAGCTATCCTGTACGGCAATCAGCTCTTTCCCCTTGATAAGGCCCAGCCGCTGTCAGGCTTCGCGCCTACTCCCACTGAACTGGATCCCTTTGTAGCCGAGTGGTCGGTCGTAACTGATCGTGGCACCAACTTTTTGTGCATCAGCTTTCCGTATGGAGATCTCGGACTGAGCGGCAGTTTCCAGAAAAATCGAAGTGCTTATCTGTTGGCAATGGGCAAGGCAAGGACACCGCGTACTTTGTATTCCGCCACCGGCAATCTCGACGCCTTGGTGACGCATCGAGACAAGCACAGGTGACCTCGCTACACTTGGCAATCCGACCGTTTAGATGTGAGCAACGACGCGCACGCGCCCAAGGCTGGTCAGGCCAACAGGGATATCTGCGCAAAGCGCATCACTGCACCGCCCCCTCCCCTGATCAACCCAGTGGCGGATTGCGCGCCGTGACGATCCACGCCGCGCCGGCAAGCACCACCGACCGCTCGCCGGGGCAGCCCGCGAAAGCGGCACGAACGGCGGCCGAGGCGCGGGCGCGAATGTCGTCGGGCTGGTCGACAAGCACGCGCGCCAGTGGGCCCACCTCGAGCGTCATCTTTACTGCATCGTCGAGCGCAGCGTCGCGCGTCCCGCCTTCGCCGAACGGAACAGCGGCATCGAAGAGCGCGAGAGCGATATCGGTGAAACCGGCGGCTGCCAGGATTCCCGTCACCCGGTCCCGGTCGGCGAATGAAAATGGGCCCGGTGCTTCGGGGTCGGGTGCCGCGATTGGCGCAACGATGCCCTGCAGCGCGGCCATCGGCAGGCGCACCCACTCGTTCTCGGTCGCGCCGCGCCAGCAGACGAATGCAATCCGCCCGCCCGGCCGCAGCGCCTGCCGCAGGTGAGCGAACGCCCTGGCCGGATCGTCGAAGAACATCACCCCGAAGCGCGAGAACACGATGTCGAACGCGCCCTCCGGCAGTTCGACGCTGCTGGCGTCGGCGACCTGGAACCGGACCGGCGCATCGACTGGTGCCAGCGCGCGCGCCCGGCCGATCAGTGCTGCGGATATGTCCACGCCGAGCACGTGCCCCTGCGCACCCACGCGGGCGGCAAGGGCCAGACTCGACGCACCGGCGCCGCAGCCAACGTCCAGCACGCGCTCGCCTGTCGCGGGCGCGACGGCTTCGAGCGCGGCCTGGCCGAACACCGCCGCCATGGCGTCGAGCCGGGCCTGGTTGGCCACCCAGCGCCCGCCGCCTTCGCCATTCCAGTTGGCCACTTGATCTGCATTTTTCTCTGTCATGGAAGTTCCTTGTCTTCACGAAATGCCGGCAGTCGCCGTCAAGCATCGCGGGAGTCCGCTTCGTCGGCGCCATCAGGCGTGCAGAGGTCGATAAGCACCAGCGGCGCGGTTGCGATGCCAGGTTGGCGCTGAAACGGCACTTGCTCGTCCAGCGACTTGGCGTCGGCCATCGTGATCCGATCTATTGCGATATTGCCAGATGCATGCTCGATGCTGCTTCAACAGCAAGCGCGGGCAGTTGCGCCGCCGAAGCAGGAATCGATGCGCTCAGACCAGCATCGACTGCTGGGCCGAGATACCGGCCGTTGCGCCTTGCGAGATTGCCGTGGTGACCGAGGCCATCAGGGGGTTTGCAAGGTCGCCGGCAGCGTAAATGCCGGGGACGCTGGTTTCGCGGCGCTCGTCGACCTTGACCGCACTGCCGAGCGCTGTCTCGACCATGGCCAGGCCCAGTGCTTCGTGCAGGCTGGCAGACGGCTTGTTGCGCGGATGCGCGAACACCATATTGACCGCCACACTGGCCGCGGTATCGAGCCTGACCGTGGCATGATGGCTGCCGTGCCCCACGATTTCGGTGATGCGGCCGTCGACGACAGAGATGTTGCGGCGCGCCAGATCGTCGCGGACATCGGCTGCGAGGTCGTGACCGTCGGCAAAAACCGTCAACGTCGTGGTCCAATCGCGGTACAGCCTGACATAGTTGTGCGACTGCGGGCCGGACCAGATGAGCCCCCAGTGCTGGTCGGCGACTTCAAAGCCGTCGCAATACGGGCAAGGCACGATGGACTTTCCCCAATTTTCCGCAAAGCCCGGAACATCGGGCATCTGGTCGGCGACGCCATAGCTGAGGATCAAGCGACGGGCCGTCAGGCTTTCGTGATCGTCGGTGACGACCCGAAAATCGTCGATGATGCCGGAAATGCTTTCGGCCCGCGCATTGACCAGCTTGATCGTTGGATAGCGCGCCAGTTGCTGGCGCGCCTCGGCCAGGATGTCGAGCGGCGGTTTGTGATCGTGGCCGAGCAGGCCATGCGAGTGGCCGGCGAAGCGGTTGCGCGGCCGGCAAGTGTCGAGGACCGTGACCTTGCGGCGGGCACGGCCAAGCTGCAGGGCCGCGGCGAGGCCGGCAAAGCTGCCGCCGATAATGATGACGTCATTCATGGTGGGGACTCCGTGTTGTGGATGAAGAGTACGCCTGGCGTCCAGGCTTGCAGCTTTTAGATACTACGTGGTATCCTAATTATAGAATTGGATACTGTCAAGTACTGGAATTTTTTATGACTGAAAAAAATCACACCCGGCGCGGCCGCCCTGCCAACGAGGCGCTGGGCCAAACCATTGCCAACGCTGCGTCCGAGCTATTCGTGGAACTGGGTTTTCAAGCGACGACCATGGACAAGGTCGCCCAGCGGGCAAAGATATCCAAGCTCAGCATCTATCGTCACTTCGAGAACAAGGAGGCGCTGTTTAGCGCCGCCATCGCGGCCCACTGCCACCAGTTTGCGCCACTGGCGCTTATCGAAGGCATTGATGGTTCGGCGGCAGACCAGCTCATGCTGGTGGGGAGATCCCTGCTGCGTACGCTGTTGAGCCCGGACGTGCGCAGTGTCGAAGCCATGCTCATGGCTGACCAGACGAATCAAAAGTCGCTGAGCAAGCTCCATTACGAGGCGGGCCCCGCCTATGTGATCGCCCAGATCGAAGCGTTATTGCGCCAGTTGCACGCCAAGGCGGCCCTGAAGGTGCCCGACCCGCACCAGTCCGCACGCCTGTTTGCCGCGCTTTTAAAGGGATCGGACTTGATACTCAGGGCGCGCTTCGATGAGGCGACCGCCGGGGACGACCACGAAATCGACGCCTACTGCCGGTCGGCCGTCGCCATGTTCATCGCCGCGCACGGTGACGAAGACCATGCGGGCGGATAAGGGGCAACCTGACTGCCTCGAGCGCCCAGGTCTAGAGGTCGCCAAGCGCCGATGCGGGCGCGTGCTCGCGTCCCTCTCGCCACTACCGATTGCAGGCAATGGTGACCTGGTTCTGGCCGACGTGCCCCCCTTTCTGGTACGTGAACGAGCACGACCGCACGTCGTCATCGAGCCGCCTGGCCAGCGTGATTTCGTCGGACGTGCCATAACGGCAGGCCAGCCATTTACCAGCGGGAAAAATGCCAGCCAGGTCGTAGGTGTAAGTCCTGCGTTTGGGCGGTCCCGACTGCCGGAAGCCGGCCAATTCGCCCCGCTCTTCGGGTGGTCCACTGGTTGGTGCAGCGCTGTGCAGATAAAACCTGCTGCCGATGGACGCCGTCCAGCCGGCAGGTGGACCGGTCAGTTCAACACGTGCAGGTGTAATCGATTCAGGGCATTGTGGCTCTGCCGCAGCGCACGTGGTCGCATACAGAAACAGCGGCACCCCCAATAGATGGACGAGATATCCTGGTCGCTGTTTTTTGAAGTCGGGAGTGGTCATGGCGTTACCTCATTCAATGACCGAGAAAGCATCGGCGTTATTACATGCAGATGGTGCCCCACGACGTGGTGTATGAAGACTTCGCCAGAGATGGCGTTTAGGAAGGCCGCGAGAAGGTGGTCATTGTGATTCTTGAGGTAATGTTGGGTTTACGAAGACCTTAACAAAACCACTTTGAGGAACCACAATGACCGACACCACTATCGCATTATCTGAGCTTGCCGAAAAGGGGGCAGATGCAGATTTCATCCGCCAGACGCTGCAGCACGCTCTGCAGCGACTCATGGAAATGGACGTCGAGGCGCTTTGCCAGGCAGCTTACGGCGAGCGCAGCGACGAACGTATCAACAGCCGCAACGGTTATCGGGACCGCGGCTACGAAACCCGGGCCGGCAAAGTCGACTTAAAGATTCCAAAGCTCCGTACAGGCAGCTATTTCCCCGGATTTCTCGAGCCGCGCAGGACGGCCGAGAAGGCTCTCACGGCAGTGATCCAGGAAGCCTATATTCAGGGAATCTCGACCCGCTCGGTCGATGACCTGGTCAAAGCCATGGGCATGACCGGGGTCTCGAAAAGTCAGGTATCACGGCTATGCGAGGAGATCGATGAGCGCGTGCAGACCTTCTTGAATCGACCGATCGAAGGCGATTGGCCTTATCTCTGGATCGACGCCACCTATGTGAAATCACGCCAGGCCGGCCGTGTGGTCTCGGTGGCCGTGATAATCGCTGTAGCAGTCAATACCGATGGCGTGCGCGAAATTCTCGGAGTAGCGACCGGCCCTTCGGAAGCGGAGCCGTTCTGGACCGACTTCCTGCGCGGTCTGACCCGCCGTGGTCTGCGTGGGGTGAAACTGGTGATCTCCGATGCGCATGAAGGCCTCAAAGCGGCAGCGAGCAAAGTGCTCAAAACGAGCTGGCAGCGCTGCCGGGTCCATTTCATCCGTAACGCGCTGGCCCATGCCGGTAAAGGTCAGCGGCAAGCCGTGCTCGCCATGATCAATACCATCTTCGTGCAGGACACTGCGGAGGCGGCCAGCGTGCAATGGCGCAGCGTCGCCGATCAGCTACGGCCAAAGTTCCCCAGGCTCGCTGCCATGATGGACGATGCTGAACATGAAGTGCTGACATTTATGACGTTCCCAAAAGCGCATCGGACGCAGATCCACAGTACCAATCCGCTTGAGCGGCTCAATGCCGAGGTCAAACGAAGGACCAACGTCATCGGCATTTTTCCCAACGATGGCGCCATCATCCGCCTAGTAGGCGCCATGATGCTCGAGCAAAACGACGAGTGGTCATTACAGCGCCGTTACATGCAGCTTGAAGGATTGCAGTCCTTGAGCGACAATCAGCCTGCACGGCTATCCGCTGTGATTAACTGATCGGGAACCCAGCCCCTCGAGAATTACTTCTCATACACCACTTCTGGGGACACCATCTACATGCATCGATATACCTCCCATCCTTGCCTTTACCCTGCGAGCGGATCAAACGTATTGAAATTTTGGTTTTGTTATCGGCTCTCCATTGGTCGGCGATATACATTCCACCGCTTGCAGGACCGACGTATAGCGCGGCATGATTGCCGTGCGCCTGGTTCGGGTATCAGCCTTTGACAAATGTGGCAATCGCAGTGCCGGCCTTGATATCTGCATTCCCCATGACGGTGTCGCCTTGACGCCAACGCGCTGTCGTGGGGGCAAGGGCAAGGTGCTGGCAGCGCTGCCGGGTTCATTTCATCCGCAACGCGCTGGCCCATGCCGATAAGGTCATCGACGAGGCGTGCTCGCCATGATCAATACCATCTTCGTGCAGGACACTGCGCAGGTAGCCAGCGTGCAATGACGCAGCGTCGCCGATCAGCTACGGCCAAAGTTACCCGAGCTCGCTGCCATGATGGACGATGCTGAACATGAAGTGCTGACATTTATGACGTTCCCAAAGGCCCATCGGAGGCAGATCCACAGTACCGATCCGCTTGAGCGGCTCAATGCCGAGGTCAAACGAAGGACCAACGTCATCGGCATTCCCCACGATGGCGCCATCATCCGCCTGGTCGGCGCCATGATGCTCGAGCAAAACGTTGAGTGGTTTTTACAGCGCCATTACATGCAGCTTGAAGGATTGCAGTCCTTGAGCGACAATCAGCCTGCACTGCTCTCCGCCGTGATTAACTGATCGCGGACCCAGCCCCTCGAGAATCACTTCTCATGCACCACTTCTGGGGACACCATCGATTGATCTAGCTGATCGGATGAAATACGCGCGCCTGCGGCGCGCGACGCCGGGCGCAAAGCGCTCGGCAGATGGGCGATTCGAAGCGGGATGGCCCGGTAGGGCCATGCCCTTCAAATCTCACACGCAAGGCCCGCAGGGGCCTTGCTCGCTTCCGCCCAGCAATAAAAAAACCGCCTGACGGCGGTTTATTTTATTTCCTGGCGGAAGCGGTGAGATTCGAACTCACGAACGGCGCAAACCGTCGGCAGTTTTCAAGACTGCTGCCTTCAACCACTCGGCCACGCTTCCTAGTGCGGGGCATTATACAGATTTCGTCCCGCTTTGGCGACGAAACCACCCCATACCCTACGTAACGGCCACAATTGCGAATGGTTCTCATTTTCTATACCATGCGCACCTGACCTAGCTCTCCTCAAGACAACCATGACACCTACCAGCCGCCCTCGCTACTTCCTGCTCACCCACGCCCTGCCCCTGGCCTGCCTGCCCGGCCTCGCAATGGCGCAAGCGCAACCGGACGACGTGCAGGTGTTGCAGGCGGTGCAGATCACCGGCGCCCGCGCAGACGGCTTGCTGCCGACCACCACCGAGGCCGGCAGCTTTCGCGGCTCGAACATCATGGACGTGCCTTCCACCGTCAACGTGGTCACGCGCGAGCTGATCGATCTGCAGGCAATGGGCGGCTTGTACGATGCGGTGCGCAATACCGCTGGCGTCACGCGCCAGCAAAACGGCGGTGACACCTGGGACCAGCTGGTCATTCGCGGCATCGCGGTGGAAAACCGTACCAATTACCGCCTGAACGGATCCATGCCGATCATGAACTTCTCGCAAGTGGCTATGGAAAACAAGGAGCGCGTGGAAGTGCTCAAGGGCGCGTCCGCCCTGTACTACGGCTTTACGTCGCCGGCCGGCGTGGTCAACTTTGTCACCAAGCGCGCGGGCGGTACGCCGGTGACCAGCGTGGGCCTGACGGTAGACCAGAACGGTACGGCGGTGGCCAATGCCGATGTGGGCCGCCGCTTTGGCGATCAGCAGCAGTTTGGCGTGCGCATCAATGCTGCCGGTGGCACGCTGGGCTCGTACCTGCGCGACGTGGGCAATGGCAATCGCAAGTTTGTCTCGGCCGCGCTGGACTGGCGCGTGAACAACCGCCTGCTGCTCAAGGCCGATCTCGAACATGACCAGCGCCGCGTGACGGAGCAGGCCGGCGTGGCGCTGCCTGCCGCTGTCAATGGCGTGATCACGCTGCCGCGCGCGGTCGATCCGAAGGCGCTGATCGGTCCGGACTGGGCCCGCTTCGAGGCCACGACCAACAATGCCCAGCTGCGCGCCGACTATGCGCTGGCCGACGGCTGGGCCGTGACCGTGGAGGCCGGCCACTCGCAAACGGCGCGCGACCGCACGCTGCCGATCTTCCGCCTGAATAACGCTGCCGCACTGGCCACCGGCGCCGGCCGCATTACCGGCAATATGCAGCACAGCGTCACCGGGTCCGACCTGCTGCGCGCCGAGGTGGTGGGTAATCTCCGGACCGGTCCGCTCAAGCACGAGCTGACGGTGGGCGTTGCCCGCACTGAAAAAACCCAGGACCCGATCTACCAGAGCAACTACACGATCGCGTCGCAAAACCTGTACAACCCGGTGACGATTCCGCTCTCGAGCGTGGTGTTCGGCGCCAGGCCCGCCACGCCGACCACGGCTGCGCTGAAAACAAGCGACAAGGGTATTTATGCGCTCGACCGCATCGAGTTCTCGCCGCAATGGCAAAGCGTGCTGGGCGTGCGTCACTCGTCGTACCGGAGCGACCAGGGTTCTACCCACTACGACGTGAGCAAGACCACGCCGATGGTGTCGCTGATCTATAAACTGTCGCTGCAGCTGTCGTTCTACGCGTCCGCCGCGCGCGGCCTGGAGGAAGGCGAAACCGGCCCTACCGGCACCGTCAACCAGAGCGTCAAGATGGCGCCCGGGGTGAGCAAGCAGAAGGAACTCGGCGCGCGCTGGCTGACCGCCAACGGCACGCTGGTGTCGGCCGCACTGTTCGACATCAGCCGCCCCGGCTATTACACCAACGCCGCCAACTATTTTGTGGCTGACGGCGAGCAGCATTACCAGGGCCTGGAAATTTCCACCCAAGGCAAGCTCACGCGCCAGTTGTCGTGGCAGACGTCGGGCCAGTTGCTCAACCCGCAGTTCGAACACACGACCGCCGAATACAACGGCAAGGCGCCGGAAAATGCGTCCAAGCGCACGGCCAGCGCCTTCCTGTCGTACGCGTTCGATACCGTGCCCGGCCTGTCGCTCAATGGCGGCGCGTATTACTACAGTGCGCGCCCGGTCAACGATTTGAACCAGGCATTCCTGGGCGGCGTGACGCTGTTCAGCGCTGGCGCACGTTACGTCAACCAGGTGATGGGCCGGCAGACCACGTGGCAGGTCAACGTGGAAAACCTGGGCGACAAGCAGTACTGGGCCGGCGCCGGCACCCGGCTGGCGGCCGGTGCGCCGCGCCTGATCAAGCTGAGCATGAAAGTGGACCTGTAACGAAAGGCGCGCAAGAAGGTTATCTGTCGCCAGCGCTGCCGACCCGGTGGCGCAGCGCCGTCAGCGCGACGCCGGTTCAGGCAGCGCGCGTGGCGTGGCCCGGCGCCCAGTTCTCGCGCAGCGCCTGCTCGAAGGCGTCCGCCTCCAGCGGCTTGGCAAACAAATATCCCTGCACTTCGTCGCAGCCGCTGTTTTTCAGGAAGGCCAGCTGCTCCACGGTTTCCACGCCTTCGGCGATCACCTTGTGCTTGAGCTGCTGGGCGATGCTGATGATGGTGTTGGCGATGGCGCAGTCGTTGGCGTCGCTCGGCAGGCCGATGGTGAACGACCGGTCGATTTTCAGGGTGTCGATCGGGAAGCGTTTCAGGTACGACAGGCTCGAGTAGCCGGTGCCGAAGTCGTCGAGCGAGAGCGTCACGCCGATGGCGGTGATGCGGTCCATGATGCCGATCACGCGGTCGATGTTGTGCATCAGCGTGCTTTCGGTGATTTCCAGTTCCAGCCAGGTAGGCTCCAGGCCGTAGCGGTCCAGCGTGTCCTGCACCCGGCCCGGCAACGATGACGTGAATTCGCGCGCGGAGACGTTGACTGCCAGCCGGATCGGCGGCAGGCCGGCGTCTTTCCATTGCTTGGCCTGGGCGCAAGCCGCTTCCAGCACCCACTCCCCCACTTGCACCACCAGGCCGGTCGATTCGGCCAGCGGGATGAATTCGGACGGCGGCACCAGGCCGCGCACCGGGTGGCGCCAGCGCACCAGCGCTTCGGCGCCGATGATCCTGCCGTTCTCGATGCAGAACTTGGGCTGGTAGTGCAGCAGCAGTTCGCCGTTGCCGAGCGCGGCGCGCAGGCCGGTTTCGATGCGCATGCGTTCCTGCATGCCCTGGTTCATGTCCTGGCTGTAGAAAGCCACGTGGTCGCCGTCGCTGCCGCCCTCCTGCTTGGCGCGGTACATGGCGATGTCGGCCAGGCGCAACAGGGTTTCTGCATCGTCGCCGTCTTGCGGATACACGCTGATGCCGACGCTGCCGCCCACGCGCAGGTCGTGGCCGTCGATGATGATCGGGGTGTTGAGCGTGGCCAGCAGCTTTTGCGCCACCATGCTCGCTTCGAAATGCTGGCCGATGTCGAACAGGCCCACGGCAAATTCGTCGCCGCCGAGGCGGGCCACCAGGTCCTGGTCGCGCAGCACGGTGCGGAAGCGGCGCGCCACTTCGCACAGCAGCGCGTCGCCGATCTTGCGGCCCAGCGTGTCGTTGATCAACTTAAAACGGTTGAGGTCGATGAACAGCACGCAGCCGTGCAGGCGGCCGCGCTGGGCCACCATCAGCGCCTGGTCCACCAGCTTGGTCAGCAAGGTGCGGTTGGGCAGGTTGGTCAGCGCGTCGTAATAGGCCAGGTGGTGGATGCGTTCTTCCGCCATCTTGCGTTCGGTGATGTCGGTCAGGTACGCGATCAGGCCGACCGAGCGGCTGTTGCCGTCGCACAGCGGCGACAGCGACAGGCTGGCCCAGAACACCTCGCCCGATTTCTTTTTGCGGCGCACTTCCATTAGGCGCCCGCCCTGCTCCACGAACGGGTCGTCGAAGCCCATGTCTTCGTCTTCGTACAGGAACAGGATGTTGCGGCCCAACGCTTCCACGGCGGTGTAGCCGAACAGCCGTTCGGCGCCCTTGTTCCAGCTAAGGATGAAGCCGCTCATGTCCATCGTCACCACCGATTCGTGGATATGGTCGAGGATCTGGGCCTGGTGCTGCAACTTCGCTTCCACCTGGCTGTACGCGTGGGTACTGCGCTGGGCCAGCGAGTGCACTTGCAGCACGCTGCCGGCCAGCGTGGCCAGGCTGGCCAGGTGCTGGCGGTCGAGGTCGCTGTAGTCGAGGCGGCCCGAGACGGTGAAGCGGCCGAAGTACTTGCTGTCGAACCAGATGTCCTGGGTGAGCGTGGGCACCGGCGCGTCGTTGGCGGCGTGGATTTCGGGCGCCGGCAGCTTGGCCAGCAGCGACGCAGCTTCGGCCGGCAAATATTCGCCGAGCGGACTGCCGGTCACGCTGCGCACGATGCGTCCCAGTTCCTCCACCAGCGCGTGGCCACGCAGCCGCAGCACGGCGTCGCAGAGGGCGGCGCTGTTGGCGATGAAATCCGTGACGGGGTGGCTGCGCATGGTCGTTACAGGCTCCGGCTGACCTGCAGCGCCCACTGGTGGGCTTCTAGCTGGGTCTGCCAGTATGTTTCGGCGTCGATGCCGGCCTGGGCCAGCGCGGCGCGGTCGTGGCCTTCCACCAGCTTGAGCAGTTCGCCCAGCGGGCCGGCGCGGTCGAGCAAGGCCATCACCACGTCCAGGTCCAGGCTGAGGGCGGCGACGATTTCGGTCATCTCCATGCCGAGCAAGCGGTCCAGCAGCGAGAACACGCCGGCGACGAACGCCATGTCCTGCCGGTCGCGGTCGCCGCCCTGGGCGCGCACCAGCGCTTCCATTTGCGCGGCGCGCACGGCGGCCAGCGGCAGCAGCGGGTTGGGCAGGCCATCGTCCTGCTGGCGCGCGTACAGCAGCAGTTGCAGCCAGCGCTGCAACTGGCGCCGGCCCAGCACGTTGATGGCCTGGCTGAAGCTGTGCACTGGCGAACTGAGCGCGAACGCGGCCGAGTTGACCAGTTTTAACAGGTGGTACGACAGCGACGGATCCTGTTTGAGCAGCACTTCGAGCTCGCGCGTATCGGCATCGCGCGCCAGCAAGCCCAGCAGCGCCAGCAGGCGCTTGCGCGAGGTGCCGTCGCCAGCGTTGTCGTGGTCCGGGTTGCTGGCAAAGTCTCCCATGAACCAGCTGAAACCCGCTTGGGCGCAGACCACGATACGCGCTTCGCTGGGCATATTGGTGGCCAGGTGCGGGCCAGGCTGGCCGATCAGGGCTACCACCGGCGGCAAGTCCACGGAAGCATCGACCATCAGCGAACGGGCGCTGCACAGGGTGGCGGCCGAGCCCGGCGCCACGCCGTCGGTCATGGTGCGGTAGCCGGCGTCGGCCAGGGTGGCCAGTTTTTTCTGTACCGCCGGATCGACGCAGGCAGCAGCCGGCACGCGCAGGATCACGCGATTGGGCGGCAAGGTGGACAGTTGCGACAGTTCCAGCCGGGCTGGCGCGGCCACCGGCACCACCACGTCGAGCGGCGCCAGCAGGTCGAACACGGCCGGGGTTTTGAGCAGGATCAGTGCGTCCTGGAACGGGTCGGTAACTTCGGCACCGTCGTGCCCGGCAGGGGTGAGCACCAGCGCCACCCAGGCGTAGCGGGCGTCGGACACTGCCTGGAGTTCCGCGAGTGGGAACGATTTATTTTCAGGCGCAGACATCAAGTTCTCTTTGAAGGTTCGGCGCGCGTTGTTCGGACCCTGTGCGATGTGCCATATGACGAGTAGTGAGCCAACTTACAGGATAGAAAACATTTTATATTTTTACACAATTGCTCTTTTCCAAGCAGTCCGAATATAGCAGATATTGCCCCAGAAACACGAAATATTAGAAAGAGCTTAATACTATTAGGAAAGTGACTCTAAAGTGTTGCATGCTTACAAATAGCCCGACACTATTGTGCGTGCTGCACGGCAAAGCGTATCAATTCCGCCTGCCCTTCGATGCCCAGCTTGCGCTTGATGTTGAGGCGGTGGGTTTCCACGGTGCGCACCGACAAGTCGAGCGCGCGGGCGATCTGCTTGTTCGATTCGCCGTTGGCGATATGGCGCAGCACTTCGTGCTCGCGCGACGTCAGCTGGTTGTCCTGGTTCTGCGGCTGGGCCAGCTGGCGCGCCAGCGCGGCGCTGTAATAAATTCCGCCCGACATCACGGTTTCGATCGCCACCACGATGTCCTTGCCCGGCGCATCTTTCAGTACATAGCCGCGCGCACCGGCCTGGATCGCCTGCGACACGTATTCGAGCTTGTCGTGCATGGACAGGATCAGCACGGCGATGCGGGGGAATGCCTGCTTGAACTGGGCGGTCGCTTCGATGCCGTTGGCGCCGCGCATATTGATGTCCATGAGGACCAGGTCGATGGCGTGGCGGCCCGCCTGCTCCAGTGCTTCGGCGGCGCCGCCGGCTTCGGCCACTACCTCGAATTGCGGCATTGCCTCCAGGCGGGCGCGCAGGCCGTCGCGTACCAGGGGGTGGTCATCGACCAGCAGGATTTTGATAGGTGTTGTCATAGTCATTTAGCTGTTATAGGCGGCGTAAGCCGTGAGGACGGTGCCTTCGGTGGACGACACGATCTCGAAACGGCCGCCGATGGCGTCCATCCGTTCCATCATATTGCGCAGGCCGATGCCGTGCTTGGGGTGCAGCGCGATGCTTTCCGCATCAAAACCGTTGCCGTCGTCGCTGATGCGCAAGCTTACCCCGGCGGCGGTACCGGTCAGGCGGATGCCGATGTGCCTGGCGCCGGCGTGGCGTTCGATGTTGGTGAGCGCTTCCTGCGCCACCCGGAACAGCACGGTATTGGCCACGTCCGACAGGGCATCGACCGCGCCCGTGGTATCGAAGTGTACCGGGGTTCCCGAGCTGAGCGTGTACTCCTGGCCCAGGTGGTGCAGTGCGGCGGCCAGGCCCAGGTCATCCAGGATGGCCGGGCGCAGGTTGTGGGAAATGCGGCGCACCTCGCCCATCACGTTGCTCAATTGGTCGGCCGCGTGCTCGAACACGGCGGTGGCGGCCTGGCGCTGCTCGGGTTTCGGCGACGCCAGCCGGATCATGCCGGCCTCGATCTGCAGCTTGATGGAAACGAGCCACTGGCTGATGCCATCGTGCAGGTCGCGCGACAGCCGGGCCCGTTCTTCTTCCTGCGACTCCACCACGCGCTGCGCCAGCACCTTGAGCTTGGCGTCGGCCACGCGGTGTTCGCTGACGTTCAGGGCCAGCCCGGCGCCGGCCACCACCAGCGCGGCGGCAATCGCGATCAGGGCAATCCACAGCATGGTGTTGTGGATGTTGCCGGACTGCTGGGTGTCGATCTGCGCCAGCGCCCGATCGACGTCGTCGAGATAAATGCCGGTGCCCATCATCCAGCCCCAGTTCGGCATGGCGATCACGTAGCCGAGCTTGGCCACGGCTTGCTGGGTCGAGGGCTTGACCCACATGTAGCGCTCCAGCCCGCCACCTTTGCGCGCGCGTTGCAGCAGGTTCTGGATCGTCGGGCGGCCCAGCGCATCGCGCATCTCGAACAGGTTTTTGCCCACCAGGTCGGGCTGGCGCGGGTGCATCAGGGTATTGCCCTGCATATCGTAGAGGAAGAAATAGCCATCGTCGCCGTAGCTGAGCGATTCGAGGATGCGCTTGGCTTCGTTGCGGGTGGCCTCGTCGTTGCGGCCCGAGTTGTACAGGTGCGAGATGGAATGGGTGGCCAGCGCCACGTAGTGCTTGAGTTCGGCCTCCTTGCTGCTCAGGTAGGCTTGCTGGATGGTGTCGCGCTGTTGCTGGGCCAGCAAGGCGGACTGGTGCTGCACCGCCAGTGCGATGGCGCACAGGGCGAAAATCAGCGGCGTAATGGCCAGGAAGATGACTTTTTGCCGCAACTTCATGAGGGTATTCCCATCGAATTTTGTATAGACGAGATTTTACGCCTCCCCGCGCCCGCACCCCTACGTAGAAATACGCAACACAGCTGCGTAATCCTGCGCTTGCTTCAATTATGTAATTCGTGAATACTCGCCATAAGCTGCCGCGATGCCGAATTGGCAAGAGCAGCCCCCATCCTTGGAGGAAGCATGACACCTGTTCCAACCGCACCCCAGACACTCGGCGCCAAGCTGGGCTGGGCCGTCGTCGCCTTGCTCGGCGCTTCCGCACTGGGCTTTATTGCCTTGAAGCGCGGCGAGTCGATCAGCGCCATCTGGATCGTGATTGCCGCCGTGTGCGTCTATCTGATCGCTTATCGTTATTACAGCCTGTACATTGCCAAGAACGTGCTCGGGCTCGACGCCAGGCGACTGACGCCGGCGCAACGCCTCAATGACGGCCTCGACTACGTCCCCACCAACAAGAACGTGCTGTTCGGTCACCACTTTGCCGCCATTGCCGGCGCCGGTCCGCTGGTCGGGCCAGTCCTGGCCGCGCAGATGGGCTACCTGCCCGGCATGCTGTGGATCCTGGCCGGCGTGGTGTTTGCCGGCGCGGTGCAGGATTTTATTATCCTGTTCATTTCCATGCGCCGCGACGGCCGCTCGCTGGGCGACCTGATCAAATCCGAACTGGGCCAGATTCCCGGCATGATCGCCTTGCTCGGCACCTTCATGATCATGGTGATCATCCTGGCCGTGCTGGCCCTGATCGTGGTAAAAGCCCTGACGCATTCGCCGTGGGGCAGCTTCACGGTGATTGCCACCATCCCGATCGCGCTGTTCATGGGCGTGTACTCGCGCTTTATCCGCGTGGGCCGCATCGGCGAAGTGTCGATCATCGGTTTTGTCCTGCTGATGGCGGCCATCTTCGGCGGCCAGTACGTGCAGGAACACCCTGCCCTGGCGCCGATGTTCGATTTCACCGGCACCGAGCTGACCTGGATGCTGATCGGCTACGGCTTCGTGGCGTCGGTCCTGCCGGTGTGGCTGCTGCTCGCGCCACGTGACTACCTGTCCACCTTCCTCAAGATCGGCACCATTGTCGGCCTGGCCGTGGGCATCATCGTGGTGGCCCCTTACCTGAAAATGCCGGCCATGACCAAGTTCATCGACGGCACCGGCCCGGTCTGGTCGGGTACTTTATTCCCGTTCCTGTTCATCACCATCGCTTGCGGCGCCGTGTCCGGCTTCCACGCGCTGATCGCCTCGGGCACCACGCCCAAGATGATCGAAAACGAAACCCATGCCCGCTACATCGGCTACGGCGCCATGCTGATGGAATCGTTCGTGGCCATCATGGCGCTGGTCGCCGCCTCGACCATCGAGCCCGGCATTTACTTCGCCATGAACAGCCCGGCGGCGCTGATCGGCACCACGCCAGAGTCCGCCGCTGCCGCCATTTCGCAATGGGGCTTCTACGTGACGCCGGAAATGCTGGTGCAAACCGCCAAGGACGTTGGCGAGCACAGCATCATCTCGCGCGCCGGTGGCGCGCCGACCCTGGCGGTGGGCATGGCCCACATCCTGTCGAGCGTGATCGGCGGCCAGGCCATGATGGCGTTCTGGTACCACTTCGCGATCCTGTTCGAGGCACTGTTCATCCTCACCGCCGTCGATGCCGGCACCCGCGCCGGCCGCTTCATGCTGCAAGATCTGATGGGCGCGTTCGTACCGGCCATGAAGCAGACCGAAAACACGTTTGCCAACCTGGTCGCCACCGGCCTGTGCGTGGCGGCGTGGGGCTACTTCCTGTACCAGGGCGTGGTCGATCCGCTCGGTGGCATCAACACCTTGTGGCCGCTGTTCGGTATCGCCAACCAGATGCTGGCAGCCATCGCGCTGATGCTGGGTACCTGCGTGCTGTTCAAGATGAAGCGCGGCAAATACGCATGGGTAACCATCGTGCCGACCATCTGGCTGCTGCTCTGCACGCTGACCGCAGGCTGGCAGAAAATGTTCCATGCCGATCCGAAAATCGGTTTCCTGGCGCATGCCTCGAAGTACCAGGCAGCGATTGATGAAGGCAAGATCCTGGCCCCGGCCAAGTCGATGGCGCAGATGCAGCAGGTGGTCTTCAACGACTACCTCGACGCGGGCCTGGCCGGCTTCTTCGTGATCGTCGTGCTGAGCGTGCTGGTGTTCGGCATCCGCACCGTGCTCAAGGCGCGCGCCAGCAGCCAGCCGACGGTCAACGAAAGCCCGTTGGTCTTCGCCAAGGTGCAGTGATGTTAGGCGACATTGCCAAGGCCGGCCGTTACCTCGGGCAGAGCATGCGCCTGATGATGGGCTTGCCTGATTACGACACGTATGTCAGCCACCGGGAGGTGACCCATCCGGGCGAACCGGTGATGACGTACGAGGAGTTTTTCAAGGAGCGGCAGGAAGCCCGCTACGGCGGCGCCGGCAAGCGCGGCGGTTGTTGTTGACGCCTGCACGCCCCCGGCTCCGTCATTCCCGCGTAGGCGGGAATCCATGGAACGGCAACATTGGGGTAGCGTTGAACGAAGCTGTTATCACCCACTGTCTATGGATCCCCGCGTACGCGGGGATGACGGCCCATTATTTTTTCGTTTCCCCGGGAACTTTTTGACGCACTGGTCGTCAAATAAGCTCAGCCGCACAGATGGCCACTTCCGGGAGACACATGACATCCTCATTTTCCTACGACAACGCCTTTGCCCGTAACATCGGCTGGGTCACCCATGCCGAGCAATCGGTGTTGCGCGACAAGCGCGTGGCAATTGCCGGGCTCGGCGGTGTTGGCGGCGTGCATTTGCTCACGCTGGCGCGCCTGGGCATCGGCAATTTTCACGTCGCCGATTTCGATACCTTCGATGTCGCCAATTTCAATCGCCAGGTGGGCGCTACCGTCTCCACGCTGGGCCAGCCCAAGGCCGAGGTGCTGGTGCGCATGGCGCGCGATATCAATCCCGAGCTCAACATTGTCAGCTTTACCGACGGCGTCACCGGCGACAACCTGCTCAAGTTTTTGCTGGGGGTGGACCTGTATGTCGATGGCCTCGATTTCTTTGCCTTCGAGGCGCGCCAGGCCACCTTTGCCGCCTGCGCGGCGCGCCACATTCCCGCCATTACCGCCGCCCCGCTCGGCATGGGCACGGCCGTGCTCAGCTTCCTGCCGGGCCAGATGACGTTCGAGGAATATTTTTGCTGGGGTGACCTGTCCGAGCGCGAAAAGGCGCTGCGCTTCCTGATCGGCCTGGCGCCGGCCGGCCTGCATGGCGACTACCTGGTCGATCCGTCCACCATCAACCTGGCAGAAAAGCGCGGTCCATCGACCATCATGGGATGCGAGCTGTGCGCCGGCGCGGCCGCCACCGAGGCATTGAAAATCCTCCTCAACCGGGGCGAGGTGCTGGCCGCGCCGTACGGCTACCAGTTCGACGCCTACCGCAACAAACTTACGCGCACCTACCGCCCCGGCGGCAACCGCCATCCGTTGCAGCGCATTGCGATGATGCTGGCGCGCCGGCGGATGGTTGAGGCAACCTCATGAAGCCGCCGCGCCAGCTTGATCCGACGCTGGAAAAAATCCTTGACCTGGCGCGCTGGGCGCCCAGCGGCGATAATACCCAGCCGTGGCGTTTCGAAATACTCGATGCGCGCCGGCTGGTCGTGCACGGCCACGACACGCGCGACCATTGCGTGTATGACCTCGACGGCCACCCGAGCCAGATCTCGATCGGCGCCCTGCTCGAGACCATGGCGATTGCCGCCAGCACATTCGGTCTGGCCACCCGCATCTTTCCCCACGTGGATGCGCCGGCCCACCGCCCCACCCTCACCGTCGAATTCAGCGACGATGCGGCACTGGCGCCCGATCCGCTGGCAGCGCACATCCTGGCGCGCAGCGTGCAGCGGCTGCCGCTGAGCCGGCGCGCGCTCACGACCAGCGAAAAGACGGCACTGACCGCCACGCTGCCGGCCGGCTACGAGGTCACCTGGCTGGAAGGAAAGCAGCGCACGGCTGCGGCCGGCTTGATGTTCCGCAATGCCAAGCTGCGGCTGACCATGCCCGAGGCGCACCAGGTGCACCAGGCCGTGATCGAATGGAATGCACGCCACAGCGCCGACCGCATGCCCGACCGCGCGCTCGGCGTCGATCCCTTCACGGCAAAAATGATGCGCTGGGTAATGCACGACTGGCGCCGTGTCGAGTTTTTTAACACCTGGCTGGCGGGTACGGTGGCGCCGCGTTTGCAGATGGATTTGATCCCCGGCCTGGCCTGCGCCGCCCACTTCGTGCTGGCGGCGCCCCATCGTCCGCACCGGGTTGCCGACTACCTTGCTGCCGGGCGCGCCATGCAGCGCTTCTGGCTCACGGCCACGTCGCTGGGCCTGCAGCTGCAACCGGAACTGACGCCGCTGATTTTCTCGCGGTACGTGCGCGACGGCCGGGTGTTCTCCGGCACGCGCGGCATGCAGCAGCGCGCCGCCACCCTGTCGCGCGAGGCCGAGCAACTGGTGGGCAAGCCCGTGTGGGAGCGCGCCGTCTTCATGGGGCGCATCGGCGCCGGGACGCCGGCACAGGCGCGCTCGCTGCGCCGGCCGCTGGCCGAGCTGATCATCGCGCCGTAACCAGCGACACCTGTTCGTCACGCGGCAAGTATCGAGCAATAACTAGCGCGCCACCATCTTCAAGTTGTCATCGAGCGGACCACCATGCGAGCGATTCCTTCCCATCATGTCGTTGTGTTCCTGTGCCTGCTGTGCGCGAGCCTGGCGCTGGCGGTCGCCAGCGCAGCGGCGTTGGCGCTGCTGCCGCTGGGCGACTTTCGCGGCGTGCTGGTCGTGCTGGCCGGCGTGCTGCTGCTGTACCTGTATGCCTTTGCGTTATACCGCCTGTTCTTGCGGTTGCTGCCGCTGCGCGAAGGCGACGTGGCGCCGGGTTCGCAACACGAGCTCATCGCCAACGTCAACATGCTGTTCTACCTGCTGCTGTTCAACTCGCTGGTGCGGTCGCACGTGGTGCCGGTGCCGCTGATGCGGCTGGTGTACCTGGCGCTGGGCGCGCGGCTGGGCACCAATACCTACAGCGCCGGCGCGCTGCTCGACCCGCCGCTCACGCGCATCGGCAGCAACACCATCATCGGCCACGACGCCGTGATCTTCGCCCACGTGATCGAAGGCGAGCGGCTCGAACTCAAGGCCGTCGTCATCGGCAACACCGTCACCATCGGCGCCACGGCAGTCATCATGGCCGGTGTGCATATCGGCGACCATGCCATTGTCTCGGCCGGCGCGGTGGTGACCAAGGACACGCGGATCGCTGCGGGCGAGGTGTGGGGTGGCATCCCGGCGCGGCGCCTCAAGGCTGCACCTGCCGCGCCGGTTGAAGCGTGACGGAATTTTTTACACTGCATCGTATTAAAACGCGCCGCGCACGCGCAAGTGCTTGATTCCACGGCGATCACAAGCACTGGCAAGGCTTTTGCTCAAGAGCTGGCATGGTCCCGATTTCCGGGTGCCACCTACCTCTGGGAGCAACCATGAAAACATGCAAAACCGCGCTGGCCGCCGCAACGATCGCGGCCGCACTGGCCGCCCCGCTCACCGCCAGCGCCGGCCCGGTGGTCGGGTTCGATCCGACCGGCACCGGCAACTACAGCGTCTATGCCGACCTGTGGACCAACGTCACCGATACCGGCCTGGCCACCGGCTTCATTCCCGGCATCACGGTCGGCCCCGGCGGCGCCGCACCGTACCTGACCGAGCTGCGCTCGCAAATGGTGGTTGGCACCATGTCCAACAGTAATATCCCGGCCATCGTCACCCCGCCCGGCCTCAACCAGACGTTCGAAATCAGCAAGGTCGTGCGCTTCCAGGAGCTGGTCGATTTGCAGACGCCTACCACCGCGCACTTCACCCTGCCGCCATCGCAATCGGCCGCCATGGACGTCGATCCGCTGCGTGCCGGCGTGCAAAACCTGGCCATTTATTTCGACCAGATCACGCCCGGCGCCGGCAGCAGCAAGTCCGTGCCCGGCAATGGCGTAGGCTCCGTGGCCTGCTATGGCACCGGCTCCACCTCGGCCGGCTGCGGCACGGCGCCCGGCGACCCGGACGGCGACGGCATCATCATCCTGTCGGGCCACCTGGTGTTCAACGACGCCAGCTTCACGGCCACCGGCGCGGTCGGCACCGGGTCGTTCGATGCCCGCTTCGTGATCGACTACGTCGATGCGAACTACCTCGACATCGTCACCGGCTCGATCTTCCAGGACAAGACCACCGGCACCACCAACGTGCCATCGTTCTTCACCCCCACCATGATGTGGGACGGCAGCACGCCCACCACGGTGCCGTTCCTGAAGGTCGATTCGTCGCAAACCTTTGCCGCGCTGGCCGTGCCCGAACCGGCCACGCTGGCCATCATGGGCCTGGGCTTTGCCGGACTGGCGCTAACGCGCCGCAAAGCCGGCGCCAAGGGCATAAACACCGCCGATGGCGCCGGCCTGTGCCCAGCCTAATATAGTTTTCAAGCCGTGCCAGCGGCTGCGTTGGGCGGATCGGGCGCCAGCCTGGTCCGCCCTTTTTTATGGGACTCGCAACCGGTCCAGCAACGACGCCAGTTGCCTGCCCGCGTCGTAACCGGCAAAGTGTCCCGCCAGCCGCAGCGCTGCCGCACGCGGCTCGGACTGGCTCAGCAGCGCCAGCGCTGCGGCGCGCACGGCCGCTTCGGTCAAGCGGTCGGAACGCAGCAAGCGCCCGGCGCCGCAGGACAGCACGCCCGCCATGTTCAGGTACTGGTCGAGATTGCCGGCTATGCCCAGCACCGGTACGCCTGCCACCAGCGCCTGCTGGCACGTGGGACTGCCGCCGTTGCACACCACCAGTTGCGCGCGCCGCGCCGCTGCCGCGCCCGGCAGGTACGGCGCCACCCGCGCATTGGCCGGCACCGCCTGCGGGCTGGCGCCGCCGGCCGTGGCGGCAATCACCGTCACCGGCAACGACGCCAGCGCCTGCAACACAAGCGGCAACACCTGGCCCGCGCCCGAACTGCCCAGTGTCACGTACACGACCGGTGGCCCGGCATCAAGCTCGTCCCACCACGCCGGCAGCGGCGTGGGTGGCGACCAGGTGACCGCCCCCATGTAAGCGTGAGAGGATGGCAAATCATTCGAGGGAAACATCTGCGGAATATCGGCATACAGCACGTGGTCGGCGTCGGTGTACACGCGCCGCAAATCCGTCCCCAGCGACGGCAGCCCGTGCGCGCGCCGCACCCGGTTGAGCGGCTGGCTGTGCAAGGCGAACGCCAGCGGCTGTACCAGCCGGAACAGGCGATCGGCCAGCGCAATGGGCAGCACGCGCGCCAGCGGCAGCGCCGGCACTTGGTAATGCTGGCGCGCGTAGGGACTCCAGTAGGCGTTGATCAGGCTGATGTATGGGATGCCGGCCAGCCGTGCGCTCACCGACAGCGACAACCTGAAATCGCCCACCACCACCTGCGGCTGCACCGCCCCGAGCACGCGCAAATCATCGGCCACGTACTGTTGCAAAGTGGCTGCATCGTACACCGGCTTGCCCGCCGCCAGCGCGGCCAGAAAGCGCTCGCTGGAAATGCTGTGCAGACGCAAGGGATCGATATTGCTGCCCTTGAAAAACATGTCGTAGCCGGACGCGCACGCCACGTCCACCGCGTAGCGGGCAGGATCCAGCGCTTGCGCCAGCGCCAGCGGGCGGCCCACGTGCGCCAGGGTTACGGCCTCGGCCATGAACAGGATTTTGTGTCGTTCCATCGTCATCAGCTTGCGTTGCCTTTGCCTGTGTTGTTTGAGATAGCGCAAACGTGCCCTGTTTAGATATAGATCAATATCGTTCTGACCTCAAGCCTATATTTTTCCTACTGGCACTAGTGATGAGCCCGCCCGTGCCGACGATTTCGGCGTCCACCGTTGGAGGGTTCCACCGCGATGTCCAACCATGAACGTTCCGGCCTGAGCCAGCGCCTGACCATCCTTTCCATGTTCTCGACCGGCAGCGCACTGCTGCTGGTGTTCTTCACGTTTGCCGCCACCTCGGTGCTGCACGGCCAGGAAGTCGAGCGCGACCGACTGGCCACGCTGGCGGCGGTGATCAGTTCCAGCGGCGATGGCGCAGTCAGGCGCGTCAACGCCAAGCAGGTCGCGCAGCAATTGCAGGCGCTGGGCCATGATCACGATATCTTGCAAGCAGCCGTGTACGACCGCGACGGTGCGCTGCTGGCGCGCTACAGCTCGCCACGTTTGCGGCCGGGCCAGGCGGCGCCGGACGTGCTGCCGGCGGACGTACTGTCCGCTCACCTCGCCGTTGCCGTGCAGGCTGCTGCTGCAGCGACATCGGATGAGCCTGCGCGCCCCGGCGCGCCATCGGCTGCCACCTTGCCGGCAACCGCTACCGTCACGCCGGACGACAGCCTCGGCACCAGCCCGCTCTGGCAACCGGTCAACAGCGTGATGTGGCCCTTCGTCATCCGCGGCGAGCCGGCCGGTGTGATCATGCTCGAACGCAGCGCCTTGCCGATGTGGTTCGAGATCCTGAAAAGCCTGGGCGCCGCCTGCGTTGCGGCCGTGCTCGCTTTTATGACAGCGCTGCTGGTCGCGGCCCGTTCGCGTGGCAGCGTGACCGAGCCGGTGGCGCGCCTGATCGCGGCCGCGCAGCAGGTCAGCCGCGGCCAGCCCACACTGCGCATCGTGCACCAGCGTGGCGACGACCTCGGCGCGCTGATCGACAGCTTTAACGACATGCTGGCCCAGGTGGAGGCGCGCGACGGCGCCCTGGCCCAGTACCGCGACCAGCTCGAACGCCAGGTGGGCGTGCGCACCGAGCAGCTGGAAAAGGCCAAGAACGCGGCCGAGGCCGCCAGCCAGGCGAAGAGCGCCTTCCTGGCCACCATGAGCCATGAAATCCGCACGCCGATGAACGGCGTGCTGGGCATGACGGAGCTGCTGCTGGCCACGCGCCTGTCCGAGCAGCAGCGCCACTACACCAGCATGGTCAAGCGCTCCGGCGAGCACCTGCTGGTGATCATCAACGACATCCTCGACTTTTCCAAGATCGAGGCCGGCAAGCTGACGGTCGAATACATCCAGTTCAATTTCCGCGACCTGCTCGACGATATCGAGCACGTGTTCTCGCCCCAGGCCCAGGCCAAGGGCCTGCGGCTGGAACTGAACGTGGCGTGCGACATCCCGGTTGCCATCAGCGGCGACCCCAACCGGCTGCGCCAGGTACTGTTCAATTTGCTGGGCAATGCTGTCAAATTTACCGACAGCGGCGAGATCATGGTCAAGGTGGCGGTAGCGGCCGAGGACGCCCAGCGCGTGACCTTGCGCTTTGAGGTGCACGACACCGGCATCGGCGTCTCCAACGAGGCGCGCGGACGCATCTTCGATTCGTTCTCGCAGGCCGATGGCTCGACCACGCGCAAGCACGGCGGTACCGGCCTGGGCCTGGCGATCTCGAAGCAGCTGGTGGAGCTGATGGGTGGCACGATAGGCGTCGATCATGCGTTGACGCAAGGTTCGATCTTCTGGTTCGCCGTACATTTCGACAAGCCGCGCGTCGATACCGACGATCCCATCCATACCTCCCACGGAATCCGTACCTTGATCGTCGATGACAACCCCACCAGCAGAGGCGAGCTGGAACGCCTGCTGGCGACCTGGCGCGTCCCTACCGCCGCCAGCACCGCCACCGACTCCCTGCCCCGCCTGCGCCAGGCGGCAGCCGATGGCCAGCCCTACAACCTCGTGCTGCTCGACATGGCGCTGCCGCGTACCAGCGGCCTGGCGCTGGCGGCGGCAATCCACGCCGAACCGGACCTGGCCGGTCTGCGAATCATGTTGCTGAGCACGGAGCGCGATGCCGCCGACCGCGTTCAGCAACGTGCTGCCGGGGTCGCCTTCCAGCTGATCAAGCCACCGCGCGAATGCGATCTGCACTACTGCCTGCTGACCCGCGCTGGCGCCGCGCCATTGGCAATCCGCAGTCTCCCGTCCGGCGCACCGGCGCATCTTCCAGCCCGTATGCCTGCCGATATGCCTGCACCCAGGCCGGCGCCTGCGCCTGTCCATGCACCGGCGCACGGCCCCGCGCATGCGTCCGTCAATTTGCTCGTAAATTCGCCCGCCAATTCGTCCATCTATTCGCCCGCCGATTCGCCCACCTATTCGCCCGCGAACTTGCACGCCATGCTGCCGCCGCTGCCTGCCGCCGTGGCGCCGGCCGCGCCGCCGGTGACGGCATTGAGCACTTCCGGCCCGCCGCCGCGCGCGCGCCGGGGCCGCAAGGTCTTGCTGGCCGAAGACAATCCGGTCAACGTCGAGGTGGCCAGCGCCATGCTCGAGAGCCTGGGCCTGGAAGTGAGCCGCGCCTGCAACGGCGAGGAGGCATTGCACAGCTTGCAGTCGGACGACTTCGACCTGGTGCTGATGGATTGCCAGATGCCGGTCATGGACGGCTTTGCCGCCACCACCGAAATTCGCCGCCGCGAACAGCAGCACGGCCACGCCCGCACCTTGCCCATTATTGCGATTACCGCCAACGCCCTGCAGGGCGACCGCGAGGCGTGCCTGGCGGCCGGCATGGACGACTACCTGAGCAAGCCGTTCACCCAGCAGGCGCTGGGCCAGACCATCGCCCGCTGGATCACCCTGCCGCGCCTGGCGCCAGGCCTGCTGGCGGCGCAGGAGGCCGACGCCCCAACACTCCAGCCGGCCTCGCTGCCGCTCCCCGCGCCTGCGCCAGTGCCAATGCCGGCCCAGGCCCCGCACGCGGTTTCTTTGACGGTGCCCGTGCCGGCCAGCCCTGCCGGCGACAACGCGATCAGCACCCAGGCGCTGGCCAATATTCGCGCACTGAGCGCCAGCAACGGCGAGGCCCTGCTCGAACGCGTGCTGCACGCCTACCTGGCCGACACCCCGCCGCACCTGCAAGCGCTGCACACCGCGATTGCCGCCGGCAACACCGACCAGTTGCGCAAGACCGCGCACACGCTTAAAAGCAGCAGCGCCAATGTCGGCGCGCTGGCCCTGTCGCAACGCTGCAAGGACCTGGAACAACTGGGCCGCAACAACACCACCGCCGGCGCCGCCGAGCTGCTGGCGGACATGGAACGATCTTTCCAGGCCGTGCGGCAGGCATTGGGCGCTTTGCTGGAAAAGGAAACCTGATATGGCGACTCCCCCACCCCGTACGCGCGGCCTGGTCCTGGTGGCCGACGACGATCCCGTGATGCGCCTGCTGATGCTGGAAATGCTGGCCCAGGTGGACCTGGACGCGGTGGAAGCAGTGGACGGCGTGCAAGCGCTGGCGCGCTACCAGGAACTGGCGCCCGACCTGGTGCTGCTCGACGTGGAAATGCCCGGCATGGACGGCTTTACGGTCTGCCGCGAAATCCGCCGCCTGGAAATCCACCCGGTCGCGCCCATCATCATGGTGACCGGCGGCGACGAGCTCGAATCGGTCACCAAGGCCTATGAAGCGGGCGCCACCGATTTCGTCTCCAAGCCGATCAACTGGCCCATCCTCGGCCACCGCGTGCTGTACGTGCTGCGCGCGTCCGATGCGATCACCCGCCTGCGCATTGCTGACGCCCAGCACCGCGCCGTCCTGGCCGCCATCCCCGATACCTTTTTCCGCATGAACAAGGACGGCTACTACCTCGACTACGAACAGGGCCATGAGGCCAGCGACGTCTTCTCCAGCGACCTGTGCGTGGGCCGCCATCTGAACGACGTGCTGCCGCCCGACATTGCCCGCCGCATGCTGGACAAGGTGCGCGCCGTGCTCGACACCCAGCGCATCAGCTCGCTCGACTACGAGCTGCCCGTCACCGGCGGCGGCGCACCGCTGCGCGCGCGCCATGGCGAACACGCGGTACCGCCGCCGGTACGCCACTTCGAAGCGCGGCTGGTAGCCACCGGCCCCAGCGAAGTGCTGGGCCTGGTGCGCGATATCAGCGAGCGCAAGCGCACCGAGGAGCAGATCCGCCGCCTGGCCTATTGCGACAGCCTCACCGGCATCCCCAACCGCCAGGCCTTCCTGGAAACGCTGGAGGCCGAACTGGTCCGTTCGCGCAAGGGCAACAAGAAGTTCGCGGTACTGTTCATGGACCTCGACGCCTTCAAACGCATCAACGACACGCTGGGCCACGACGTCGGCGACCACTTGCTGATGGCGGTCTCGGAGCGGCTGCGCGAAACCACGCGGCCCAGCGACCTGGTCTCGCGCACCGAGGTCGGCATCAACAACCTGGCGCGCCTGGGCGGCGACGAATTCACGATCCTGATCCCGGACCTCGAGCGCGTGGAAAACGCCCTCAACGTGGCGCACCGCGTGAAGGAAGCCATGCGGCGGCCGTTCCAGATCGACGACCACGAGATTTTTGTCACTGCCAGCATCGGCATTTCGCTGTACCCGGAAGACGGCGAGGATTGCAGCTCGCTGCTCAAGTTCGCCGACACCGCGATGTACCACGCCAAGAGCTGCGGCAAGAACAACGCCAAGCTCTACAGCTCGTCGCTGACGATGCAGATCATGAGCCACGTGCAGCTCGAAGTGGGCCTGCGCAAGGCCTTGCAGAACGACGAGCTGTACCTGCTGTACCAGCCGCAGATCGCCGTGGCCAGCACCAGCATCGTGGGCGTGGAAGCGCTGGTGCGCTGGCGCCATCCCGAGCGCGGCATCATCTCGCCCACCGAGTTCATCCCGCTGGCCGAGGAAACCGGCCTGATCGTGCCGATCGGCGAGTGGGTGCTGCGCACCGCCTGCCGCCAGGCCATGGCGTGGCAGGCGCCGGGGCAGCGCACACTGCGGGTGGCGGTCAACCTGTCGGCCAAGCAGTTCAAGGACGAGAACCTGACCCAGATCGTGCTTTCGGCCCTGCACGACACGGGATTACCGGCCCACCTGCTGGAACTGGAACTGACCGAAGGCACGCTGATGGATGACGCCCGCGCCACCATGGTCACGCTGGAGCAGTTGCGCGGCATCGGCGTGTACCTGTCGATCGATGACTTCGGCACCGGCTACTCGTCGATGAACTATCTGAAACGCTTCAATGTGCGCGCCCTGAAGATCGACAAGAGTTTCATCAGCGGCCTGCCGCAAGACTCCGAAAACGCCGCCATCACGCGCGCCATCATCGCCATGGCGCACGGCCTCAAGCTGGCCGTGGTGGCCGAGGGCGTGGAAACCGTTGAGCAACTGATGCTGCTGGAAGAATACGGCTGCGACCTGGCCCAAGGCTACCACCTGGGCCGGCCGTCGCCGCCGGAAACCATCGTCCGGATGCTGGGCGGCGGCGCCGCGCCGGACAGCGCCACACCGTGAGCAGCGAAGGGACCGCTGTCCTGCTGTCCCGCGACTCCGCTGCCCGGTGACTATCAGCGGCGCGATTGGTTCCGCGCCGCGCATTGAGGCAGCGCAGAGGGCGGCCTGCGCCACCGCATAAGATGAGCTGATCGCCACGCCAGCCCGTCTTGTCGCCGTCTTGTTGCCATCTTCTCGCCGTCTTGTCGCCATCTTCTCGCCATCTTCTCCCCATCTTCTCCCCACCATGTCCGCCAACCCTGCCGCCAACTTCGCCACCGCGCTGATCGAACGCCACCGCTTCGAGGAAGCTTTTGTATTCTGGCACGCGCGCCATGCGGACGATGCGCCGGGAGCACTGGCTGCGCTGGCCTCGCTGTCGCGCCAGGCGACGCGCGCACGCCAGCATCAGCTGGCGGCCGGCTACCACGCCATGCACACGGCGCTGCGCCGCGGCAGCCGCTGGTACCCGGGCATGCTGGCCGATCGCCTGCTGCCGCTTGCCGATGTTGCCGTCAGCAGCCACCGCCTGCATCACGATGCGGCGCAACTGGCCTATCTGCACCAGCTGGGCGTGCTGGGCGACGCCTTCCCGCCCATTATCGCCCGCTACCGGCGCCTGGCGGCCCGGCTCGAATCGCGCCTGGAACGCCACGACCTGCTCAGCACAGATGAACAGGACGCCATCGACGAAGCCTACGACCGCATTATCCACCTGCGCCCCACCCCGTGCGTGGCGCAAGCTTTTTCCAGCCATGCGCTGGCTGCCGCGCGGCGGCCCCCACCAGCCCATGGCATCGTTGTCATCGACGATTTTTTGTCACCACATGCATTGGACGAGCTGTGGCGCTTCTGCGTGCAATCGACGATCTGGTTCGGCGAACAAGGCCATGGCCGGCTGGCCGCCACCTACGACCATGGCTTCAATTGTCCGCTGCTGGTGCAGGTGGCGCATGGCGTGTTTGCCGATGACCGGCAATTGCTGGGAGTGCGGGCGGGCAAGCACCCGCCGCGCCTGCCAGGCGAGTCGCTGCACGGGGCGGTCGAGGGATTGAAGGTGCAGCTATGGCTCACGCCCGATACGGCCAATCTCGACCAGGCCGAGGGCGGCCTGGTGATCCGCGACCAGGAGGGCCGCACGCGCCACATCCCCTACCGGCAAAACCGCGCAGTGCTGTTCGATGCGCGCCTGGCGCACGGTGCGGCCAGCTGCCACTTCCGCGATGACCATGCCAGCGCCCGCATCGAGGTGGCCATGCTGTATGCCGGGACCGGCGGTTACAGCACGCCGTCCTTCCGCATGGCGGCGATCTCTTCATCGTCATAGCCGAGCGTGCGCAGTACTTCGTCGTTGTGCTGGCCCAGGCTTGGTCCGATCCACTGGGTGCGGCCCGGGGTGGCCGACAGCTTCGGTGAAATGGCCGGCAGCTTGATTGGCGTGCCGTCGGCAAACTGGTGCTGCTCGAACATCTCGCGCGCGAGAAATTGCGGGTCGGTCATCATGTCGCGCACCGAGTAGATTTTTCCGGCCGGTACGTCCGCCGCCTGCAGCACGGCCAGCGCACTGTCGATATCGTGGGTGTCGCACCAGGCCTGGATGGCGGCGTCGATTTCTTCGGTGCGCTGCACGCGGCCGTCGTTGCGCGCCAGCTGGGCGTCGCCAGCCAGGTCGATGCGGCCCATGGCCAGCATCAGGCGCTTGAAAATCGCATCGCCGTTACCGGCAATGACGATATTCTCGCCGTCGCGGGTGGTGTAGGTATTCGATGGCACGATGCCGGGCAAAGCGCCGCCGGTGCGTTCGCGTACCACGCCCGCGTGGTCGAACTCGGGCACCAGGGATTCCATCAGGTTGAACACCGATTCGTACAGCGCCACATCGACCATCTGGCCTTCGCCTTTGAGCTTGCCGCCGGTCACATCGCGGTGGCGCAGCGCTATCATGGCGCCGATCACGCCGTGCAGGGCCGCCACCGAATCGCCGATCGACACGCCCACCCGCACCGGCGGACGGTCGGCATGGCCGCTCACGTAACGCAGCCCGCCCATCGATTCGCCGATGGCGCCAAAGCCCGGCAAATCCTTCATGGGACCGGTCTGGCCAAAGCCCGACAGCCGCACCATGATGGTGGCGGGGTTAAGCGACTTCAGTTGCTCGTAGCCGAGCTCCCATTTTTCCAGCACGCCAGGGCGGTAGTTCTCGACGATGATGTCGGCCTCGAGCGCCAGCTGGCGCGCGATGGCGCGGCCGCGCGCGTCCTTCATGTTCAGCGTCAGCGATTTCTTGTTACGCGCCTGCACCGACCACCACAGCGACGTGCCGTCCTTGAGCACGCGCCACTTGCGGATCGGGTCGCCGTCGCCGGGCGCCTCGATCTTGATCACCTCGGCGCCGAACTCGGCCAGCATGCGCCCACAAAAAGGGCCCGCGATCAGCGTGCCCAGTTCCAGTACCTTGATGCCTGCCAGCGGTAATGCCGTGGCGGCCGTTTGCTTGTCACTCATGTCGTCCTTCGGTCCAGCATGGCGCGGGCGATGGTGCCGGCGTCCACGTATTCGAGTTCGCCGCCCATCGGCACGCCGCGCGCCAGCCGGCTTACCTGCAGCCCGCGCGCCTTGAGCATTTCGCTGATGTAGTGGGCGGTCGCTTCGCCTTCGTTGGTGAAATTGGTGGCCAGCACCACTTCGGTGACCAGGCCGTCCGCCGCGCGGGCGATCAGCTTTTCCAGGTGGATGTCCTTGGGGCCGATGCCGTCGAGCGGCGAGAGCCGCCCCATCAGCACGAAGTACAGGCCTTTATAGGTGAGCGTCTGCTCGATCATCAGCTGGTCGGCCGGCGTTTCCACCACGCACAGCAGGCGGCGATCGCGCGCGTCGTCCATGCACAGGTCGCAGACGTCATCTTCGGTAAAGGTGTTACACAGCGCGCAGTGATGCACGGCGTTGACGGCCTGGTGCAATGCGCGCGAGAGCATGTCCGCGCCTTCGCGGTCGTGCTGCAGCAGGTGGAACGCCATCCGCTGCGCCGACTTCGGGCCGACGCCGGGTAAACGGCGCAGCGCCTCGGTCAGGAATTCCAGCGATCTGGACATGCAGGTGCTGGCTTAGAAAGGCATCTTGAAGCCGGCTGGCAAGCCGGGGATGTTCATGCCGGCGGTCATGCCGCTCATTTTCTCGGCCGAGGTGGCTTCCGCCTTGCGCACGGCGTCGTTGAAGGCGGCGGCGACCAGGTCTTCCAGCATGTCCTTGTCGTCGGCCAGCAGCGACGGGTCGATCGACACGCGCTTGACGTCGTTCTTGCAGGTCATCACGATCTTGACCAGGCCGGCGCCCGACTGGCCTTCGACTTCGATATTGGCCAGCTCGTCCTGCGCCTTTTTCATATTGTCCTGCATGGCCTGGGCTTGCTTCATCAAGCCTGCGATTTGGTTCTTCATCATGATAGGTCTCTCCGTGTTGAAATAGTAAGGGGAATCAGGCAGCCGGTGCCGCTTGCGGCTGCGGCGGCACGATGGACCCGGGCACTACCCAGGCATCGAACTCGGTCAGCATGCGGTTGACCAGCGGGTCGTTGGCGATAATTTCTTCGGCGGCCCGCTGGCAGGCAGCGCGGAACGCTTGCGCCTCGGCGCTGGCCGTGTACCAGACCGGGCCCAGCTCGGTATCGACACGCACCGCGCGCCCGAACCGCTCCGACAGCGCCGTGGTCAGTTTTTCGACATTGCCCGACGTGCGCCAGGTTTCGATCGGCACGCGCAGGTTGAACACCACGGCGTTGCCATCGCTGCTGCAATTGATCAGTTCGGCCTGCATGGCCAGTTGCTGCGCTACGCCGCGCAGCGGCAAGGCGGCAGCCACCGCCGGCCAGTTGCCGTCCCAGTCGAGCGCAGGCACAGGGGTGACCACGTAGGCGTACGGCGCCTTGAGCGGTCCCGCCGCCGCGCGGGCCGGCATGACGATTTGCTGCTCGTCGCCGTAAGTGGACGAAGGCGATGGCGCCGACGGTGGCAGCGATGAGGCGTAAGCAGTCGATGGCGGCGCCATCGGCGACGACAGCGCGGCAGGCATCGGCGCCGCGATGGCGCTGTCATCGGAAAACTCGGTGACCCACGACGGCATGTCGTCGTCGCTCGACTGTTCCTCGTGGTATTGCGGCGATGGCGACACCACGGGGGCAACTGGCGCAGCAGGCGCCACTGCTGCCTGGCGTGCCGGCGCTTCCAGTACGGCGGCGCCGCCACCAGCATCGTTCGGCGGCATGTCTTCCCACGGCGCCGGGCGCGCCGCAGTGACCGGACTGCCATGGCTGGCGGCCGGCGCCTGCGGCGGGACCGCTGCCGGCGCCATGGCACGCATATGCGGCGCTGGCGCGACAGCCGGGGTGGCGGCCGGGGCCGGAGCCTGTGCTGGCGCGGCTGCGGACGGTGCTGGCGCAGGCGGCTGCGCACGACTGCCACCGGGACGCGACGCGGCACGCGCTGCTTCCAGCGCGGCGTTGATCGCCGCCCGCGCCGGACTGACCGGACCGGACGGTGCCGGCGCGGCACTGGCGGCTGGCGCATGGCCAGGCGCCGGGGCCATGGCTGGCGCCGGCGCCCGTACCGGCATCGCCGGGGCTGGAACAGGAGCCGGGACCGGAACCGGGGCCGGAACCGGGACCGGCACCGACGGCGGCGCCTCGTTACGCGCCATGGCAGCCGCGCCGGCAATCACCGCCTGCGGCGTCACGCTGGCGTGGCTGGCCTGGATATTGGCAGCAGCCCGCGCCGGCGGCGTGCCGGCAGAACCAGCGCCGGCAGCAGCGCGCGCAGCCGCCACGCCGGCCGGGCGCGACATCGCCGGCGCAGCGGCAGGTTGTCCCTCGGCGCCGCCTACGCCGGGCCGAAAGGCCAGCATGCGCAGCAAGGTCATCGAGAAGCCAGCGTATTCGTCGGGCGCCAGGCCCAGTTCATTGCGGCCGTGCACGGCGATCTGGTAATACAGTTGCACTTCTTCCGCCTCGAACTGGCCGGCCAGGCGCACGATGTCGGCGTATTCGGGCAAGTCGTCGGGCAAGGCGGCAGGCACCGTTTGCGCCAGCGCGATGCGGTGCAACAAGGTACCGAGATCTTGCAGCGCGCCGTTATACGACAGGCTGCGCGTGGCCATTTCATCGGCCACGGCCAGCAGGTCGGCGCCGTCCTGCCTGGCCAGTGCGTCGAGCAGGCGGATCAGGTAGGACTGGTCGAGTGCGCCAAGCATGCCCTGCACCGCCTCGAGCGTCACTTCGCCGGCCGCGTAGGCGATGGCCTGGTCGGTCAGCGACAGCGCATCGCGCATCGAACCGTGCGCGCCGGCCGCCAGCAGGCGCAGGGCCGGCTGCTCGAACGTGATCTGTTCCTGGCCCAGGATGTTTTCCAGGTGGCTGATGATGTGGCCGGGCGGCATCTGCTTGAGGTTGAACTGCAGGCAACGCGACAGCACCGTCACCGGGATTTTTTGCGGGTCGGTGGTGGCCAGGATGAACTTGACGTGTTCTGGCGGCTCTTCCAGCGTCTTGAGCATGGCATTGAACGCGTGGTTGGTGAGCATGTGCACCTCGTCGATCATATAGACCTTGAAGCGGGCATTGCTCGGCGCATACACCGCCTGTTCCAGCAACTGCGCCATCTCGTCCACGCCGCGATTCGATGCCGCATCCATCTCGATATAGTCGACAAAGCGGCCGGCGTCGATTGCCGTGCACGCCTCGCACACGCCGCACGGGGTGGCGGTGATGCCGCCGTTACCGTCCGGGCCGATGCAGTTGAGCGACTTGGCCAGGATGCGCGAGAGCGTGGTCTTGCCGACGCCGCGGGTACCGGTGAACAGGTAGGCGTGGTGCAGGCGACCGCTGTGCAGCGCGTGCGTGAGCGCGCGCACGACGTGCTCCTGGCCGACGAGCGTTTCGAAGTTCTTGGGACGGTATTTACGGGCGAGGACTTGATAGGACATACTAAGATTTTACCGTAGATAGCGATTACTAAGCGCGAAGCGGCAATTGTAGCAACTTGGGGCCAGCTTGGGCCAGATTAGATATGGCGCCCGGTCGGCCAGCCGCCGCCCCCGTCGCCGTCCGATTCTCGCTTACAATTGTCCTTTCGCCCAACACAATCACCCATGAAGAAACTTGCCCTGCTGTCCCTGATGGCCTTGTCCACCATCGCCCTGCCCTCGCATGCCGCCGAGCGCGAGTGGGCCAACTACAAATCCATGGTCGAAGGCTTGCGCATCGACCGCTTCTATTCGGTGCCGGCCGCCGAGCGCGACAAGATCAAGCTCTATATTAGTGTGAAGCCGGTCAACAAGGAGATCAAGCCGCAGGACGTGGTGCTCATCGTGGTCAACGGCGCCGAGCGCCAGACCCTGCCGCCGCTCACGCCCGAGTACCGGCTCGACTTCGGCGCGCCCAATCCGCGCTGGATGGACGGCACCACGCGCATCGTCACTACCCTGCCCGCCGGCGAAAAGTCGGCGATCGGCTACGAAGGCCTGGTGGTGCTGCCCGCCGGCCTGCAATGGAACTACGCCACCATCATGGGCAGCGTGGGCCAGATGAACAATGCGATCAATGCCATGGCCGGCGCCATGCGCTGGTTCGCACCGAGCGTGGAAGTGGTGGTATTCAAGTTTGCCAAGCCCGCGACGCTAAAGGTGGGCGCCACCGAGTACAAGACCAATGCGAAGCACATGATCATCCTGAAGCCGGAAGCGGCCTTGATGAAGGCAAATCCGTTGATGGTGGCGTCCGAACGGCCGCTGGAGGCGGAGTTGCGCGACGAGTAGTCGGCCACAGACGTCAAAAAAGCTGCCCTGCGGCAACTTAAGCACATGCAAATAAAGCTGTTCGAAAGCAGCTTAAGCCCATACAAAAAAAGCTGCCCAAGGGCAGCTTTTTTGCTGAATAAGGAGGCGAGCCTGATCTGCGGCACTTATGGTTAACGGCCGTGGCTGCTTCGTTCCCGACCTGACCAGGTTAGCCATGCCACAATGCGCAGGGGCCCGCCAGCAATCATTATAACCTACAGCCCCAGCTCCTGCCAAATACCATCCACGTGCGCTTTGACCTCCGGCGTCATGGTGATGGTGGTACCCCATTCGCGATTGGTTTCGCCCGGCCACTTGTTGGTGGCGTCGATGCCCATCTTGCTGCCCAGGCCGCTCACCGGCGAGGCGAAATCGAGGTAGTCGATCGGCGTGTGGTCCACCAGGGTGGTGTCGCGGGTGGGATCGACGCGGGTGGTAATCGCCCAGATCACCTCTTTCCAGTCGCGCACGTTCACATCCTCGTCCACCACCACGATGAACTTGGTGTACATGAACTGGCGCAGGAAGCTCCACACCCCGAACATCACGCGCTTGGCGTGGCCTGCGTACTGTTTCTTGATCTGCACCACCGCCATGCGGTAGCTGCACCCCTCGGGCGGCAGGTAGAAATCGGTGATTTCGCTGAACTGCTTTTGCAGCAGCGGAATGAACACCTCGTTCAGGGCCAGGCCCAGCACGGCCGGCTCGTCGGGCGGTTTGCCGGTGTAGGTGGAGTGGTAGATCGGATCGCGGCGCATGGTGATGCGGTCGATGGTAAACACCGGGAAGCTGTCCTGCTCGTTGTAATAGCCGGTATGGTCGCCGTACGGACCTTCGAGCGCATGCTCGTATCCGGACGGATGGTTTTCGTCCGGGTAGATATGCCCTTCGAGCACGATTTCAGCCGAGGCGGGCACCCGCAACTCGCTGCCGATCGCCTTGACCAGTTCGGTGCGGCTGCCGCGCAGCAAGCCCGCGAACTGGTATTCCGACAGGCTGTCGGGCACCGGCGTGACCGCCCCTAATATAGTAGCGGGATCGGCGCCGAGCGCCACGCACACGGGATACGGTTTGCCCTTGTTCTGCAAGGCGTGCTCGCGGAAATCGAGGGCGCCGCCGCGGTGCGCCAGCCAGCGCATGATGAC
The DNA here is from genome assembly GCF_034479515.1 of Duganella zoogloeoides. Lineage (NCBI taxonomy): Bacteria > Pseudomonadati > Pseudomonadota > Betaproteobacteria > Burkholderiales > Oxalobacteraceae > Duganella > Duganella zoogloeoides. The sequence goes on along the minus strand of NZ_CP140152.1, from coordinate 1,433,965 downwards.
CTTGTTCGGTCCCAGAACTTGCTGGCGATAAATGCCGAGGTTCTGGCGCTTTTTGTTCGGTCCCTTGGTGATCACCAGGCCCCAGGTGATCAGCGGCGCGATGTCGCCAGGCCAGCAATGCTGGATCGGCAACTTGGCCAGGTCAACGTCGGCCCCTTCCCACACGATGTCGTGGCACGGCGCGCCGCGCAACTCTTTCGGCGCCATGTCCCACACTGCCTTGACCAGCGAGCCCATGCCCATCAGATCCTTGAAACCTTTCGGCGGTTCCGGCTCCTTCAGGCGCGCCAGCACGTGGCCGATCTTGCGCAATTCGCCGACATCGTCGGCGCCCATGCCCAGCGCCACCCGGCGCGGCGTACCAAACAGATTTGTCAAGACCGGCATGCTGTGGCCGGTGGGATTTTTGAAGAGCAAGGCCGGCCCGCCGGCACGCAAAACGCGGTCCGAGACCTCGGTCATCTCTAAATGCGGGGAAACAGGCGTCAAAATGGACTTAATTTCGTCCATTCGTTGCAACTGAGAAAGAAAATCGCGCAGATCGGTATATTTCATCGTTTTTTAATATTTTCTTACAATCGGGTGCACTGTTTAAAAATACAGTTCAAGTGGTTGATTTTATTGGTTTTCTAGCGCACACATGGCAAAAAGCTAGATTTAAAAGTTATAGCTTTCAATTGCGTTAGTATTGACTTGATATAATACCGCCCCTACAATCTGCCCTACTTGAAGAGAACACCGCCTCCGGGCTCGTAGCGACCGCAAAGTGTCCCAACGAAGTTGTTGCTCATTCATTCACGGAGTCGGGGCTCCACATGACATTTTAAGGAGTGTTTTCAAAAGGCGTCTGCCTTACCCCCGAAAGAGGTTGTATTGCAACTGATCCACTCCCACTGCGAGGGATCAGCTCAAGCAAGCAATTACGGCGTCCATGCCCGCACCCACAGTGCGATGGACGGTGATATTTCTGATGCACGGCATGAGCACCCCAACGGGCTGCGTATTTCTTTATGTCATACGCTGGCAGGGACCCGCTTTTACGGCATTTCAGAGGGGAACTCTATGATTAATCGCTTCACCGGTGCTTCCGCATTTGCCAGCACCATCCTGGCTCGCCAGCCAGCGGCGTGGTTGTCCAACACCCGCATTTCGGCCAAGGGCGTGTTGACCACCGCCCAGCACACTTTGACCATTCTTGGTGTGACCGCTCTGGTTGTTATGGCAGTATTGTTTTTCCGTCCCGACCTGGCTAAATCGCTGAGCGACAGCCTGAACCCGGTTCCTGAAGCCGAGCCGATCAGCCTGGTGGCGCCACCGCTGTCGGCCCTGATGGACGCTCCAGCGCCCGCCGCAACGACTGCGGCCGGCGCTTCGTCCCAGTTGTCGGCCGAAGAGAAAGCCCTGCTGGGCACCCAGAAGCAGCAACGCTGGGTGACCGACTGGCTGTCCAAGCGTTATCGCGTGGCGGGCGACGCCACCAATATGCTGGTGTCCACCGCCTACCTGACGGCCCGTGAGATCAAGCTCGACCCGCTGCTGATCCTGGCCGTGATGGCCATCGAATCGGGCCTGAACCCGTTCGCGGAAAGCCCGATGGGCGCGCAAGGCCTGATGCAGGTAATGTCCAAGGTGCACCATGAACGGTTCCAGGAAATGGGCGGCCTGCAAGCGGCGCTCAACCCGGTCGCCAACATCCGCGTCGGCTCGCTGATCCTCAAGGATTACGTCACCCGTGGCGGTTCGGTGGAAGCCGGCCTGAAAAGCTATGTCGGTGCAGCCGCATTCGCCCACGATGACGGTTACGGCGCCAAGGTGCTGGCCGAGTATCAACGCCTGAAACAGGTATCGAGCGGTAAAAAGGTGCCAACCATCACCCCGGTGATGGCGCAATCGAAGCCAGCGCCGAAAGCGGAAACGCCAGCGGCACCGGCCGCCTCGGCTGCCGACACGCAGATCGCTGGCCTTTAATATATAGAGTGCCTAAAAAAATGGCCGGGTCCTGTGGGGGACCCGGCCATTTTTTATGGGCAAAGTGATTACGGCTTGACCGCCACCAGGTTGATCAGGGTTTCCTCGCGCACCGCCTTGGGCTTGATGCGCAAGGCAGTTTCCAGTAGCCCCAGGTCTTCCCTGCTCCACCACAGGAACGGATATGACACCGCGCTGTCTGGCACCGAGAAACCGGCCGCGCGCACCAGCGCCAGGTATTCGGGTGCGGTTTTTTGCACGTCCATCGGGTGGGCGAACAGCAGGCGGATGATCCACGAGTGGATGTAGCGGCGGGTGGACTCGGCAAACAGCAGCACTCCGCCCGGCTTGAGCACGCGGAAAAATTCCTCGATGGCCTTTTTCTGGTCGATCAGGTGGTGGAAGGTCTGGTGGCAAAACAGCAGATCCACCGAATTGTCGGGCAGCGCGATATTGGAACTCGAGCAGCAAATGAATTCGGCGTTGATGCCGGCGGCCGCCACTTCCTTGCTCGACGCTTCGAGCATCTCCGGCTCGATATCCATGCCGATCAGGCGCGTTGGCGCAAAGCGCTGGTGCAGCTTGGGCAGCGAGCGCCCGTACCCGCAGCCCACGTCCGCCACCACCTCGAAACTGCGGCGGCCGGTTGCAGCCGTGGCAGGCATCAGTCGTTCGAGATCCTGCAAGGCGCGTTCGAGCACGTGAACGGTCCAGGTCTCGGTGCGCAGAAACCATTTGCCGAATGCCGTTTCCGGCACGTGCGGGTCGCCTGGCGGCTGCATCGTTTGTAAATTGGCGCTCATACTTTCCCTGTTTGGCTGTTTTGATATTGAAATTCGCTACGCTGCCAGCCGCGTACGGCTTGCGCGTCGATCACGTACAATGGCGGTCCTTCTTTGGTCGCTCCCCCTCGTCCGTGCCAGTACTCCGCATCCGTACACTGCTTGCCTTGCCACTCCTGCTGTCACTGTCGTGCCTGGGACTGGGTGCGGCTGCGCAAAACGCTGTGGCACCAGCGACAACGATAACGACAACACCGGCACCAATTCGCTTCCTGCTCTCCTTTGACGATGGCCCGGCCGCCGCGTCCAGCGGCAACTCCACCGTGCGCATCCTCGAGACGCTGGCGCAGAACGGCCAGCAACCAGGCATCAAGGCGGTCTTCTTCACCCAGACCCGCGCATGGCACGGCGGCGGCACCGACGTGGGCCGCGCCCTGATCCGGCGCGAACACGACGACGGCCACCTGGTGGCCCTGCACAGCGCCACCACCTTCCATTCCAACCACCGCTTCATGAGCGGCCAGGCGCTCGACGAATCGATGCAGGACGGCGTGGCAGACCTGCTGGCCATTACCGGCGTGCCGCCGTCCCTGGTGCGCCCGCCGTTCTGGGCCTACAACGCCGACACCCTGCTCACGTATCACGCCTACGGCCTGCAGATGCTGCTCACCGACCTCAATGCCAACGACGGCAAGATCTACGGCATCAACTGGAGCTGGCACAAGCGCGCCAATATGCTCAAGCACCTGGCCGAGACGCGCGTGCGCTGGGCCGCCGGCCGCATGCCGGAAGTCGATGGCGCCACACCGGTGGTCGTGACCTTCCACGACGTCAATACCTATACCGCGCGCCACCTCGAGGAATACCTCGAAATCCTGGTGGACGTGGCGCGCGAACTCGATGTGCCGCTGGCGGCCAGGCCGTTTTACGACAACCGCGAAGAACTCGAACGCGCCGCATTGGCCAGCACCGTGGCCGACGCCGCATCGCGGCCGCAACTGCCGGGCTTCTGGAACTGGCTCTGGCAATAAGGCTTCACGTCAGCACCACCAGCTCGATCCCGGGCGCTTCATCGAGCCGGCGCGCGCTGCACACCACCACCGACAACTCGTCGTGCGCGATCGCCACGCAGTGGCCCTCGGCGCCCAGCTTGAAGCGCGCTTCCTTTTCACTCCAGGAGCGATAAAAGCCATCGACGCGTTGCGCGGCGGGCAGCGCCTGCCACCGGGCGATCTCCTGCGCATCGAACGCCTGCGCAGCCAGCGCGTCGAGATCGCGGCTGGTGTCGAGCAGTTCGATATCGAGCCCCAGCCGGGTATGGGCGCTGACCGCGCAAGCGACCCAGCGGCCGCTGTGCGAAATCGAAAACCCGCCCTCGAATCCATTGACGGCCGGCGCAGGGGCAGCGAGCAGCGGCGGGCCAGACACCTGCTCGTCCAAGACGACCGCCTGCGCCGGCACGTTCAGCACCTGTCCCAACGCCATGCGCGCCAGCACCCGGCCGATGACGAACTGGCGCAGGCGCTGCGCGCGCGCAAAGCGCTGGCAACGCGCCTGCTCGCCCGGCGCCAGCCACTCGCGCCAGCGCGGCAGGTCGGCGTCGGGCACGGCGTCGGCATCGACCATGAGCAAGCTGGCGGTGGTCATCGACGCCTTACTTGGCCAGCTTGACGAAGTCGGCCTTGAGCGCCACGCCGGCCATGATGGCGCCGTCGGCGCATTCATATTCGGTCACGCTGGAAAATTCCTGGTCCTTGAAGTTGGAGACGATGTTCACCACCGCATCGGCGCCCAGTTCGTTGGCGCGCTTTTGCAGCGCCAGCATCGCCGACAGGAATACCCACTGGCATGCCGTGTCGGTCGATTTGTTAAAGCCGTTGGTACGCTGGCTGGTCTTGTCGGTAGCGATCACGGTGGCGACTTTCGGCGTCTTCTGGCTGCCGAAATAAAACTTCACCGTGTCGCCCAGGCGCTGCTGGGCGTTGTTGGCGGCCAGCGCATCGGCGATCGGCAGCTTGACCATGGTGTCGGCGGCAAATGCGTTAACCGACGTGGCGGACGACGCGACCAGCAGTGCGGCGATGGCAAACATTTTTTTCATGATTAACCCTTTCTATTTGTCGTAGCGTTTGAAAATCAGGGAGGTGTTGATACCGCCAAAGGCGAAGTTATTCGACATCACATACTCGCATTGCAGCGCACGGCCCACGCCGGCGATGTAGTCCAGTTGCGCGCACTCGGGGTCCAGCTGGTCGAGGTTGATGGTGGGCGCGAACCAGCCCTCGCGCATCATCTCGATGCTGATCCACGCTTCCAGCGCGCCGCACGCGCCCAGCGTGTGGCCCATGTAGCTTTTCAGTGAACTGATCGGCGTGTTCGCGCCGAACACCGCCAGCGTGGCCTGCGATTCGGCGATATCGCCCTGCTGGGTGCCGGTGCCGTGGGCGTTGATGTAGCCGATGTCGTGCGGTTGCAGGCCGGCGTCGCGCAGCGCCAGGCGCATGGCCGTTTGCATGGTGACCGCATTCGGCTGCGTGACGTGGCAGCCGTCGCTGTTGGTGCCGAAGCCCACCAGTTCGGCATAGATGGCGGCGCCGCGCTGCTGCGCGTGTTCCAGGTCTTCGACAATCAGGCAGCCGGCGCCCTCGCCGATCACCAGGCCGTCGCGGCCCGCGTCGAACGGGCGTGGCGTGGTGTGGCCGGCATCGTTGCGGGTGCTGGTGGCAAACAGCGTGTCGAATACCGCCGCTTCGGTCGCGCACAGTTCCTCGGCGCCGCCGGCCACCATCGCCAGCTGCTTGCCGGCGCGGATCGCCTCGTAGGCGTAGCCGATGCCCTGGCTGCCCGAGGTGCACGCGCTCGACGTGGTGATTACCCGGCCCGTGATGCCGAAGAAGACGCCGATATTGACCGGCGCCGTGTGCGACATCATCTTGATGTACGTGGTGGCGTTGATGCCCTTGGTGGTGCGCTCCTCCATCATGCGGCCAAAGTCGCCGATGGCGCTTGGCGTACCGGCGGACGAGCCGAACGACACCCCCATGTCGCCGCTTTGCAGCAGCGGGTGTTCGAGCAGGCCGGCGTCTTGCAGCGCCAGTTCGCTGGCGCGCGTGGCCATCAAGGCGACGCGGCCCATGCTGCGGATGGCCTTGCGGTTGTAGCGCGGCGTGAGCTCGAACGGCGCAGCGGGCGCGCCCAGGCGGGTGTTCAAGCCTTCGTAGTCCTCCCAGTCGGCCATGCGCACCACGGCGTTGCGGTACTCGCCCAGGCGCGCGCGGATAGTGGCCCAGTCGTTGCCGATCGGGCTGATGCCGGCCATGCCGGTGACAGCGACGCGGCGGCTCATGCCAGGCCGCCGTTGACGGAGATGACCTGGCGGGTGATGTAGCCCGCTTCCTCGCCGATCAGGAAACTGACGGCGGCAGCCACCTCTTCCGGCTTGCCCACGCGGCGCGCGGGAATCATCTTGAGCGCTTCGTCCAGCGGCACATCGCCGATCATGTCGGTCTCGATCAGCCCAGGCGCCACGCAGTTGACGGTGATGGCGCGCTTGGCCAGCTCCAGCGCCAGCGCCTTGGTGGCGCCGATGATGCCGGCCTTGGCGGCGCTGTAATTGACCTGTCCGCGGTTACCGACAAGTCCCGACACCGACGCGAGGGTGACGATGCGCCCCGGTTTGCGGCGCTGGACCAGCGGCATGACCAAGGGATTGAGCACGTTGTAGAAGCCATCGAGATTGGTTTGCAGGACGATGTCCCAGTCCTCGCCCGACATGGCGGGGAACGCATTGTCACGGGCCACGCCGGCGTTGCACACCACGCCGTAGTAGCAGCCGTGTTCCGCGATATCGGCTTCGAGCGCAGCGGCGGTGGCGGCGCGGTTGCCGATATCGAACTGCAGCACGCGGGCGGCGCGGCCCATGGCCGCGATGTCGGCGGCCACGGCGTCGGCTTCGGCCCGCTGGCTGCGGCAATGGAGCACCACGTCGTAACCGTCGCGCGCCAGGCGCAGCGCGATCGCCTTGCCAATGCCGCGCGACGAACCCGTGACCAGCACGCTCATGGACTTATTCTGATTCATCCTGCTTTTCCATCTTCGAGAAATTGATTGACATTATCGGGCTGGAACACCGTCACCGTGGCGGTGGCCAGGGCCGGCGCACCTCGACCGGCATCGGCTGCATCGATCCTGCAGTCAAACGCGCCCAGCCCGTTTTCGCCTTGCAGCACGCGGTGCACATGCACGCGCAGCACGCTGCCCGGTACAAAATACGGCACGGCGGCCTGGTATTTGCGCGAACCAAGCAGGAAGCCGACCTTCACCGCCTCGTCGCGCCGCAGCGCTTTCCAGCCCGCGTGCGCGGCAATCGCCTGCGCCATGTATTCGATGCCCGCCCAGGCGCCCACGCCGTCGCCGGTGGCCAGCATGCTGCCGGCGTGGATGCGCACCTCGGCGCACAGGTTGTCGTCGTCCGCGCTCACCACGCGGTCGAGCAGCACCATGGCGCCCGAGTGCGGCAGCAGGTCGCGAACCGGTGGCAGCGGTGGCAGCGGTGGCAGCATCATGACACGCGCCCCAGCAGCAGCGCCGCGTTGGAGCCGCCAAAGGCGAAGGAGCTGCTCAGCACCCGCCGCAGCGGCCGGCCCAGCGCCGCGCCGGGCGCCACCAGGTTCAGGCGCGGCAGCTCGGGATCGGGCACGCCGTCCCACAGGTGCGGCGGCAAACGGCCTTGCTGGTTATCGTCCTGCATCACCAGCCAGCATAGCGCCGCTTCGATGGCGGCCGCCGCGCCCAGCGTGTGGCCGGTGAACGGTTTGGTCGAACTGACCGGCACCTCGGTGCCGAACAGCGCAGCGATCACGCGCGACTCCATGGCGTCGTTCTGCGGCGTGGCCGTGCCATGCATATTGATGTAATCGATCTCGCTGGCGGCAATGCCGGCACGCTGCAAGGCCTGCGTCATCGCCAGCGCGGCGCCGGCGCCGGTCGGATCGGGTGCGGACATATGATGGCCGTCGGACGATTCGCCCCAGCCCATCAGGGCAACCGAAGTGTCGTCGTCTGCCTCGGCAGTCATCAGGAACAGCGCCGCCCCCTCGCCGATATTGATGCCGTGGCGGTTGGCGCTCATCGGGTTGCACGGCGCCGCGCTCACCGATTCGAGCGACGCGAAACCGGCCACCGTAAACGTGCACAGCGAGTCGGCGCCGCCGGTCACCACGGCGTCGCACAAGCCCATCTTGATCAGGCGCGCGGCGCTGGCCATGGCCTTGGCGCTGGACGAACAGGCGCTCGAATGCGCATACGCCGGTCCGGCCACGCCCAGTTCGTGCGCCAGCATGACGGCCGGCGAACCCATTTCCTGGCGGTCGTACTGGAAGTCGGCGGGCAGCGCGCCCTCGATGGCATAGGTGCGGATCGCGTGCTCGGTCTCGCCGATGCCCGAGGTGCTGGTGCCGATCACCACGCCCACGCGGTCGGCGCCGTGGCGCGCGATGGCCGCATCGACTGCCGGACGGATTTGCGCCAGCGCGGCCAGCACCAGCGCATTGTTTCGGCTTTGCAGGGCCGGCGGCAGGTGGCCCATCGACGGCAGTTCGGTCAGCACCCGGCCCAGCGGCAGCTCGCGGTCGAGCGTCCAGGCGCGGGTGGGCGCCACGCCCGGTTCGCCCGCGAACAGGCGCGCCCCCACCTGCGCGTGGCCGGCGCCCAGTGCGCAAACGATGCCGCAGGCGTTAAGGTAGTAATTCGACATGTGTTTCAATCAATCGGCGGCAAACTGAATGGTGAGCTTATAGTGATATCGCAGGTTTTCCAAGACCACCGTGCCACTCCAGCGTGGCTGACCGCTGTAGACTATTTTCATGATAGCTTCGTCATCGAGATACAGCGTGCGGGTGACGCCCTGCTCGGCAATACGCCAGCCGGCCGGCAGCGCGGCCGCCACCGCCTCGGCCGGCCACAACGTCAGTTGCATGTCTTCCAGCACATCCTCGGCCTTGACCTGCGACGGCAGCATGATATGGCGCCACGACGTCAGTTCCTTGCCGTCGTAATGCAGGGTGAGCACGCGCTGGCCCATGGCCAGGCCGACCACGTCGATCGCGTCCGGCTCCACTTGCAGTGCCACGTCCATGTCGTCGGTACGGCCGGCCCGTTCGACTTTCAAGTGCTGCTGCACGCTGATCGACGCGCCCAGCGCGGCGGGCGGCAGCTTCAATCCCAGGCGGGCCTGCGGCGGCGGCGCGGTGGTGGCGCAGCCAGCCAATACCAGTGCCGCCAGCAACGCTGCGGCTTTGTGCATCAACCCGCGCATACCGCCTCCAGCGCCGCCAGCCGGCGCGGCGTCTCTTTCACGTAGGGGTTGGTCAGGTCCCACGCGTAACCGGCCAGGATCGACGCGATCATGCGCTTGATTTCCGGGCGCTGCTCCTGGTGGAAGATGATGGTCTGGAAGCCGCCCGCGTACCACGATTCGACAAAGGCGCGGAAGGTATCGACACCCTTGCGCAGCGGCGCGCCGTAATCGGCCTGCCAGTCCACGGTTTCACCGGCGAACTGGCGCTGCAAGGCGGCTGCCGCCAGGCTGGCCGACTTGAAGGCGATGGTGACGCCCGACGAGAAGACCGGATCGAGGAACTCGCCGGCATTGCCGAGCAGGGCGTAACCCTCGCCCCACAGCTTATCGACGTTGGCCGAATAGCCGGTGATCTGGCGCGCCGGCGTATCCCACACGGCGTGGGCCAGCAGCGCATGCAGCGACGGTTCTTCCGCGATGATCGCCTGCAGCCGCGCGGTGGGCGTGCCCTGGTACTGTTCGAGGAAGCTGGTTTCGGCCACCACGCCCTGCGAGCATCGCCCGCCGGCAAACGGGATAGTCCAGAACCACACGTTGCAATGCCTGGGGTGAACCGTCACGCGGATCTTGTTGCGGTCGAAGTGGGCGCCCCGGATGCCGTCTTCCACGTGGGTGAAGATGGCGCCGCGCACCGGAAAATTCGATGGCATTTCGAGCTTGAGCAGGCGTGGCAGGATGCGCCCGAAACCGCTGGCGTCGAGGATGAAGCCAGCGTGCACTTGGTACTGAGCGCCGTCCGGCTTTTTGACGGTGACCAGCGCCGGTGCGCCATCCTGCCCCAGCACGATGTCGAGCACCTCGTGGCGGTAGCGCACCTCGGCGCCAAAGCGCTCGGCCTCTTTCGCCAGGATATGGTCGAAGTGGGCGCGCTGCACCTGGTACGTGGTGCCCCACCCTTTGGAATGCTTGTCGCGGAAATCGAAGTCGGTGTAGCAGCCGTCGCGCATGAAGGCGGCGCCGTTCTTGAACTGGAAGCCCGCCTCCACCACCGCTTGCAGCATGCCGGCCTGCTCGAGGTACTCCATGCTTTGCGGGAGCAGGCTTTCGCCGATCGAAAAGCGCGGGAACTCTTCGCGCTCGATCACCAGCACCTGGCGGCCCTGCTGGCGCAACAGCGCGGCGGCGACGGAACCGGCCGGGCCGGCGCCGACGATCAGGATTTCTACGGATTCAGGCTGCACGCCGTTCATCGCGCAGCTTATCAATGCATCAGACATGTTTGCTCTCGGAGGTGGTGGTGGTACCGAAACAGGGAACGATCAGCCAGACCAGCGCCGTCCCCAGCAGCATGGTCAGGCCGAACGCCTGCAAGGCCGGGGTATGGCTCAGGCCCAGCAGGCCAAACGACAAGATGGTATTGGCGGCCGACATGCCCACTGCCAGCCACGGCGTGTGGTCGCGCCGGTCCGGGTGTTCCTGCATGAAGATGCCGTAATCGACGCCCACGCCCAGCAGCAGCATCAGTGCCAGCACATGGAACAGTTGCAGGTTTTGCGAGGCAAAACCGAGGATCGCCAGCGCGGCGATGCTGGCGATTGCCGTGGGCGCCAGTACGCGCCAGGTACGGCCGCGATAGCGCGGGAACAGCAGCACGAACACCACCGCGTACGCGCCCAGCACCACCCAGCTCATGTTCACGCGATAGCGGCCCAGCACCGACGAAATCTCGGCCACCTTATCCACCCACTGCACGCCCTGCACGCCATCGGCCGCACGCATCACCTGCGGCACGGCGGCCATGCCAAGGCCGCGCAGCGCCACGATGCTGGCGTAGCCGCCGTCGATCTGGCCCAGCCACAGGTGGCGCCATGGCTCGCTGGCCGGCGTTTTGAGGAAGTCGTCCATCGCCAGCGGCGCGGCGGACGCCAGCAGGCCGGCGCGGGTGGCGGCGATCCACGCGGCGTCCTCGCCGGTCTCGCGCGCCAGTCCCTGCAAGGGGCCATCGTCGCCGAGCAGCTTTTGTTCGACCAGCGCGCGGCGCGCCGCTTGCGTGGCGGCCGACGGCACCCAGTTCGACATGGCCTGGTAGCCGGAGATCTGCTTGCCGGCGATCAGCGGGTCGAGCCGCGCCTTCAGTTGTTCTTCGCGTTGCAGCACCTGCTCGGCCGACGGTGCGCGCACCAAGAAGTACTGCACCGGCGTGGGCGCGTCGAGCAGCTTGCTCAACTTGATCTGGTCGGCGATCAGGTGCTTCGGCGGATTTTGCAGCAGGCGGATATCGTCGTTGGCGCCCAGCCGGTTCACGCCGTAAGCGGTGGCCACCGCGAACACCAGCACCGCCACCAGCGTGGCGCGATTGAAGCGCAGCAGCGGCCAGGCGCGCAACGCGGCGCCGTAGCCGCGTACCAGCGCCCCGCTTCTCAACGTGCGGCTGCCAATCAGCGCCGGGAACCAGCACACCACCGTCAACCACGCGAACACCAGGCCCAGCGCCGAGAACACCGCCATCTGGCGCAGGCCCGGGAACGGCGTCAGCGCCAGTCCCATGTAGCCGATCACCGCCGCCAGCAGCGTGAAGCACAGGCCGGGCATCAGGCGCCGCAGCAGCGCGGGCGAATCGAGCTGTTCGCCGGCGGCCAGGCGGTTGCACAGGAAGTAGATGCCGTAGTCCTGCGCCACGCCGATCAGGCTGGCGCCAAACACCAGCGTCATCAGATGGATCTGGCCGAACAGCAGCCAGCATACCGACAGCGCGCCGAGGAACCCCACGCCGATCGACAGCAGGATCAGCGAAATCGGCTTGAACGAGTGGAACGCAAACCACATCAGCGCGATGATGCCCAGCAGCGAGCCGATGCCGATGGTGGACACCTCGCCGCTGGCCTGGGCGCTGGCATTGGCCGCGTGCAGGATCACGCCGGCCTGGATCAATTCGACTTTCGGCGCGGCTTTGCGGGCAGCATCTGCGGCCTGTTGCAGCAGCGGCAGCACGGTTTCCTGCGCCGTCATCGACAGTGCCGGCACCTTCAACGTCAACGGCAGCAGCACATACTGTTTGTGCGCATCGGCCACGAACAAATGGCCGTCGCGCGGACGCACCGGGGTTTCCTGGGCGCGCTCCTGCACCCAGCCGCCGAACAAGCCGAACGGATCTTCCTGCCACGACCCGAGCTTGGGTCCGCCGAAGGGGCTGTACAGCTTGGCCAGCGCGGCGTCGAGCCAGTACTGCACGGGCTGCGTGCGCAGCTGCGCCTCCTGCTCGGCAGTGAGCAGGGTCAATCGATGCTGCTGGAAGACCGACAGCCAGTCGTTCTGGGTTTGCTCGTCGATGGCAGCGGCCGCGAATAAATCGCTGCGGGTGCCAAGCACCGCCTGGTATGCATCGGCTGCGCGTTTGGCATCGGTCCACTCTTCGGCGCCGACCAGCACGATCACGCGCTGCTGGGCCGCATCGACCATGTGCGCGAACGAGGCCTGCAACACCGGGTCGCGTTCCTGCACCGGCAGCAGCGCCATGATGTCGGTATCTGGCACGATGCGCTGCACCAGCCACAGGTAGGCGTTATGCCCGAGCAGCAGGCACACGGCCAGCGCCCACAGCGCCGCGAGTTGTCGGGTACGCGTCAAAACAGCGCCGCTTCCTCGGCGGTCAGCGCCGATTCACCGGTTTTGATGTCGGAGAAAACGATATTGGTGCGGTCGCCGCTGTTCTCGCTCATCACGATGTTTTTCACGTACGCGCCGCCTTCGAGCTTGATGGTGCCGATGGCCTTGTCCAGCGCCGCCTGCCTGGCCTTGAGCGACACGTTCCAGCTGGTGGCATCCACCGTGCCATCGACCTCGAACAGCGATTCGAGCTGCGCCAGGTCGCCCGAGAGCAGCGAGAACAGCACGTTGTTGATCATGCGCACGGTGGGTTCGGTCTTGGCGTCGAGCCGCATGGCCACGCGGTCGCCCTGGTAGTTGACGATTTCGTCGCGCGTCAGGCGCATCGTGCTCGGGAAGGGTTTGAGGGTACGCCACAACACGCCCTTGCCGGCCACCACGCAAAAGCGCCCATTGGAGGCCAGCGGCTTCTTCATGCCGGCCAGGGTCTTGGTCTGGTCGAAGCGGCCGCACATGATGGCCGGCTTGGCCAGCATGGCCTGGATTTTCGATACTTGTACCGCTGCTTGTGCCGGAACGGATGTCATGACCAGGGCAGTCACAGCCAGCGCGGCGCGTATCATTTTGCTTGCGTTCATACAGGTTCCAATCCGAGTTTTTCAAACAGCACCGGCGGCGACACGAAGCACATCTCTTTGGTCGCGATATCGACCGCCACCATGGTGGTGCTGGCACGGTTCAGGCGCTTGCCGGTGTCCGCGTCGGTGATCAGGTAATCGATCTTGAGGCGGTTTTCCCACTCGACGATATCGGCGCGCAGCTTGAGCTTCTGGCCGAATACGGCGGAGCCCACGTAGCGCAGCTGCATCTCGATCACGGGCCAGGCATAGCCGGACTCCTTCATCTGCGGGTAGTTGTAGTCGATCTTGTCGAGCAGCGCGCAGCGCACCACTTCCAGGTATTTTACGTAGCGACCGTGCCAGACGATTTCCATCGGATCGAGGTCGAAGAACTGCACCTGCATCTCCACTTCCGCAAACCAGCGGCTCTCTTTGGCCTTACGCATACAGGCTCCAGGCCTGGTCGCGGATACGGCCGATCAGGAGGCGCAGGTCCGGCTCCAGGCGGCGGTCTTCCACCACCGGCGCCACGTCCAGGCCCAGCGCTTCCTGCATCGCAGCCAGTTGCGACTGCGGCAGCACGTCGGGCGTCGCCTGGCAGCGCAGCCAGACGCCCTGGCGCACCGTGATCAGCAAGGCAGCCACCACCTGCTCGGTCAGTTCCAGCACGCGCAGGCAATCGCGCGCAGCGATGGTGCCCATGCTGACCTTGTCCTGGTTGTGGCACTCGGTCGAGCGCGAGAACACCGACGCCGGCATGGTCAGCTTCAATGCTTCGGCGGTCCAGGCCGAAGCGCTGATTTGCAGCGCTTTGAGGCCGTGGTTGATCGGCGCGCGGTCGCCAGTGGCGCCGGACAGGTTGGCCGGCAGGCCGTGGTTGTAGCGGCTGTCCACCAGCAGCGCCATTTGCCGGTCCAGCAGGTCGGCCAGGTTGGCCACCGCGTTCTTCATGCCGTCCATGGCAAAGGCGATATGGCCACCGTAGAAATGGCCGCCATGCAGCACGCGTTCATTGTCGGCGTCGATCAGCGGATTGTCGTTGGCGCTGTTGAGTTCATTTTCGATCATGGTGCGGAACAGCGGCAGCGTATCGGCCAGCACGCCGATCACGTGCGGCGCGCAGCGGATCGAGTAGCGGTCCTGCAGGCGCTTGCCGTTGCGTTCCCACTCGGTGGTCGTCAGGTCGCTGCGCAGCCACGCCGCCACCTGTTGCATGCCGGCGTGCGGCTTGGCCGCGAACAGCACTTCGTCGAAGTGGTGGGCGTTGCCGTCCATCGCGAACGACGCCATGGCGGTGATGCGGGTGGACAGGCGCACCAGGTACTCGGCGCGGTCGTAGGCCAGGCAGGCCAGCGCGGTCATCACGGCCGTGCCGTTCATGATCGCCAGGCCCTCTTTCGGGCGCAGGCGCAGCGGCGTAATGCCCGCTTCCGCCAACGCCTGCGCTGCCGGCACCTGCACGCCGTCGCGCCACACTTCGCGCTCGCCGCACAGCACCGCCGCCAGGTAAGACAAGGGCGTCAAGTCGCCGCTGGCGCCTACCGATCCTTCGGACGGGATCAGCGGCAGCAGGCCGGCGTCGAGCAGGCGGGTGATTTGCAGCAGCAGCTCCACGCTCACGCCCGAGTAGCCCTTGGAAAGCGACGCCAGGCGCGAAGCCAGGATGGCCCGCGTTTGCGCCGGCGTGAAGTACTCGCCCAGGCCCACGCCGTGGTAGGTGTACAGGTGGTGTGGCAGTTCGGCCACCAGCGCGGGCGGTACGGTCACGGTGCACGAGTCGCCGTAGCCGGTCGTCACGCCGTAGATGGTGCCGTCTTCGCGCAGCAGGCGCTCGAGGAACTCGGCGCCGCGCGCGATGGCGCTGCGAAAGGCCGGATCGTCGGAGAGTACGGCGGTCGCACGGCCATGGGCGATATCGACGATGTCGTCGAGCGTGAGCCGCTCGCGGCTGAAGTGCACCGTGCGCGGCGATGGTTGAAGTCGGGCTGTGTCAGCGAGGTGCATCGGAAGATTCCAGTTCGGGTAAATGCCAAAAATCATAGAAGTTAAACCATTCCAGCGGCGCCTGCATCGCATGGTGTTCGAGCCGGCGCGCGTAGTCGCCGGCCAGTTCGGCCAGCGCGGCGTCGCGGTCCTTGCGCGGAATGCGCACGCGTTCGCGGAACGTTTCGAAATAGACGTGCGCGCGGCCACCGCGGCGCATGGAAAAAATCAGGTACACCGGGCATTGCAGGATGCCGGCCAGGATGTGCGGTCCAACCGGGAATGGCGCCGGCGCGCCGAGGAAATCGGCCACCGCCACGCGGGGATTGTGCGAGACCGGCACGCGGTCGCCGGCGATCACCACGAATTCGCCGCGCGCCACGCGCTCGGACAGCAGCATGGCGGTGGCCGGCGACATCTCGGTCACCTGCATCAGATTGAGACTGCTGTCGGGATTGAGGCTGGCCAGCATGTCGTTGAACGCCTGCGCGTGCTTGGTGTGCACCAGCACCGTGAGCTTGATGTCATGGCGCTGGCGCGACAGCACGCGGCACAGTTCCAGGTTGCCCAGGTGGGCGCAAATCATCAACCCGCCCTGCCCCGCCGCCACGGCGTCGGTAATCAGTTCGCCGCCGTGCAATTCCACGTCGTCCACCGGGTACAGGCCGCCCCACAACAGCATCTTGTCGAGGATGCTCTCGCCAAACGCAGCAAAGTGGCGCATCACGCCCGGCAGCTTGCGGCCCGTGTGCGCCTGCATGCGGTCGAGGTAGTCGCGCGAGGCGCGCCGTGGCAGCGGCTTGGTGAGTACGTACCACGCCAGCACCGGGTACAAGACGATGCGAAACGGCCAGCGGCCGAACACCCGGCATATCCAGAACAGAAAGCGCATGCCGGCGACGAAACTGATTTCGTTGATCGACGCCCAGTGCAGGCCGCGCGCGCTCATGCCGATTTCCACTTGCGCGCCAGCAGGCGTGGAATGCGCGGCACCATGCCGAAGAACAGCCTGGTGTGCATCCACGAGATCTGCACGTTGTCGCGCCACACGCGGAAATGCGAGACGCCATCGGCCGGGTAGCTGACCCGGGTGGGCACGTTGACCACCCGCGCGCCGTCCCAGAACAGGCGCACCAGGATGTCGGTGTCGAAGTTCATGCGCGCACCGATGTGCTGGCGCGCCACCAGCGCACTGACTGCGGCCACCGGGTAGACGCGAAAGCCGCACATGGAGTCGATGATGTCGAACGACAGCGTGTTGATCCACACCCAGATGTGGGTGGCGTAGCGCCCGTACAGGCGCGCCTTCGGCACCGATTCGTCATATACCGGGTGGCCGACGATGATGGCCTGCGGGTGCACCTTCGCCTGCGCCAGGAACATGGGCACGTCGCCGGTGCGGTGCTGGCCGTCGGCGTCGATTTGCAGCACATGCGTGTAGCCCAGTTGCGCCGCGCGCGCAAAGCCGGCCAGCACGGCGGCGCCCTTGCCCTGGTTGACGGCCAGGCGCACCAGCGTCACGCGCTGTGCATGCGCCAGCGCCAGTTGATCGAGTACCGCCGCGCAGCCGCTGTTACTGCCGTCATCGACCAGGATCACCGGCACACAATGCGCCAGCAGGCCATCGACGACGGTGGCGATCGCATGTTCGTGGTTATACACGGGGACCACGATGCAGGGATTGAACACGTCAGGCATTGCCATGCTCCCCCGCCAGCATGATGCGCCCGCTCGAATGCTGGCTACCGGCGGACACGTAGCGGAAATTCAGGCTGCCCTTGGCCGTGTCGTGCACCAGTTCGAGCTGCACCGTCATGTCCGGCCGCATCACCTGCTGGAACTTGAGCAGATTCACACCGGTGAAGTTCGGCGGCAGCGTGAAGTACTGGCGGCCGTAATGCAGCGCCCACTCCACCTGCACCACGCCCGGCAAGATGGACGCGACGTCGAAGTGGCCGTCGAAGTACAGCAGGTTGGCCGGGGCCGTGACTTCCAGCAGCACGCGTTGCTCGTCGCGTTCGAGTTCGCGCACGTGCGGGAAAATCGGTTGATGGACAGGCCGAGGGGCAGTTACCGGCGCCGGGGCGGCATCGAGCAACGCCTCCAGCGCTGCCAGCGTGGTCTTGCCCTGGGCGTTGACCGGCATGCGGTCGAGGTACCGCCAGCGGCGCGGCAAGGCCACCGCCGCCACGGTGGCCGCCAGCGCTGCGCGCAGGCGGTTGTTCAATGCCACCTTGCCTTCACGGGCCAGCAGTTCGGCGCCGGCAGCGGTAGGCACGACAAATGCCGCGATCCGCTGGCGGTCGCCAGCCGGCGCCACGGCCGCTTGCGCGCCAGCGAGCGCCGCGCCTGGCGCAGACGCCGCCGGTGTCACAGGCGTCGCCGGCATCGCTGGCATCGCTGGCATCGCTGGCATCGCCGACGCGGCATGCAATGCCGGCGTTGCAGCTGCCGGCTCGCACACGATCACGCGCGCCTCCGCCGCCAGGCCCGACGCCAGCAAGGCCGCCTCCATGGCGGTGAGCGACACCCGCTTTTCCTCGATCTTGACGATACGGTCGCTGCGCCCGCGCAGCACGAAACCGGCATCAGCGGCATCACCGGCCGGCGCAGCGCGGTCGGCCAGCACCAGCCAGCTGTCGTCGGGCAGGTGCGGCGAGCGTACTTCCAGCGCGCCGTCCTCGCCCAATTTCCAGGCCACGGTAGGGAATGCGCGCCAGGCGTCGTCATCGAGATGGGCGCGCTGGCGCCAGGCCACGCCGCCGGTCTCCGAGCTGCCATACACTTCCACCGGCACCTTGCCCAGCAAGGCGCCAGTGGCCAGCGCGGTGTCCGGCGCCAGCGGACCGCCGGACGAGAACACGGCGCGCAGGTTGCGCGCAGCGCCCGACCAGTCCAGGTGTTCGGGCAGACGCTTCAGGTGCGCCGGGCTGGCCACCAGCACGCAGGCGCCAAACGCCAGCGCCGGCGCCAGCTCTTCGTGGAAACCCAGGCTCAGCGCATGCACCATGCGCCCCGTGGTCAACGGCCACAGCACCTTGAACAGCAGGCCGTAGATATGCTGGTGCGACACTGTGGCCACGACCGCCGCGTCGCCGGCGGTGGCGCCGAACAGCACGTCGAGCGTGGCCACTTCGCTGGCAATCTGCGACAGTTTTTTGGGGATGGCCTGCGGTTCGCCGGTGCTGCCAGAGGTGAACACCACCAGCGCCGGCGCATCCGCATCGAGCGCGCCGGCTGGCAGCGCGCCCTCGTGTGCGGGGTTAGACTGGCCCGGCTGCAACGGCGCCAGCGCCGCCGGGTATTGGCCCAGGAAGCCATCGACGGAACCCCGCAACGCCGCGCACGTGGCGTCAAGCGTATCGGCGCCGAGCCAGATGGTTTTACCGGCATGCCAGGCGCCCAGCAGCGCCGCGCCGAAGTCGATGCTGTCGTCGAGGTACAAGGCAAAATTGGCGCCCGCTTGCGCGCGCAGCAATGCATGCCAGGCACCGGCACGGGCCAGGAAATCGGCAGTGGTCACCAGCGCGCCGGCGCGCCAGCCCACCGGGGCGGCAGCGGGCCGCGCTGCCAGGGCTGCGGCCAGGTTGTCGAGCGGCGTAGAAAACAGGTCAGACATGATGCAAGCGCTTGAACCTCAGGCGCACCAGGTATTCGGCGCCGAACAGGACGGCCATCAGCGCGTACGACACCACGCCCGTGTACAGCGACCACACAGCCTCGCTGGCCCACAGCGCCGTACCGAGCGCGATGGCGCCGTTAATGATGAAAAAGCCGCACCATACCTTGGTGACGGTGCGCATATACGCTTGCGCCGGCGGCGGGAAATCTTCGCCGCGCAGGCGCGCCATGCGCTCGACCGCCGACATCGGCGTAGTGAGGCTGTAGGCGAAGCCGCCCAGCATGGCGGCGCTCACCAGCACCGGATAGAGTTTGAGCGGCAGCAGCAGGTTGCTCCAGATGGCGCAGGCCACCAGCGCCAGCGCGCCGGCCACCGACCAGCGCGCAGCGCCCGACAGCCGCAGCGACGGCAGGCGCGTGACGGCGGCGGCCAGCAGCAGCATGGCCAGCCAGCGCGGCTCCACCTTGCCATGTCCGAGCCAGATCGCCAGCGGATACAGCAGCGTCAACGCCACTGTCAGTGCAGTCATCAACATCGGGTTACGCGGGCTCCGTCATCCCGGCCAGCGCATCGACGACGTCGCCGATGGTGCGGATGGTCTTGAAGACTTCGGGTTGCAGGCGCTTGCCGGTCAGCTGCTTGAGCTTGACGGCCAGGTCCACCGCGTCGATGCTGTCGATATCGAGATCGGAATACAGATTGGAATCGGCGGTAAGCTGCGCCTTGTCCAACTCGAACATCTCGGCCAGCAGATCGATGACCCACTGCTGCAGCTGCTCTTTGCTCATCGCGTTCAAATCAATCATGTCGTGCTCCCTTATTTCTTGCGGTGGGTCGCGATCATCGCCGCCAGCGCCTGCACCGAGGCGAAGTGGCGGCGGGTGTCCTCCGAATCGGCGGACAGGGAAATGCCGTACTGCTTCTGCAGCGCCACGCCCAGTTCCAGCGCGTCGATCGAATCGAGGCCGAGGCCTTCGACGAACAGCGGCGCAGCGCTGTCGATGTCGTCGGGAGTGATGTCTTCCAGTTGCAGGACATCGATGATCAGTTGTTTCACTTCCAGTTCAAGCATGGCTTCGGTACTTCCCCGTAAAATAATTTTGTAAAAATTCTGTCACCTGGCGCGCTGCCAGCACTTCGCTCTCGCCCTGGCCGATAATGCCGGCAATCGCCACATCGTCCTGCACGTCGATGCGCAGCAGCACGCGGCGCGGCGGCACCCGCCACCATTTTTCGCCCTTGCCCAGCGTGGGCGGATCGCAGCGGATCAGCACCGGCGTGATGTCGCGCGCGCCGCGCACGGCGATATTGGCGGCGCCGCGCTTCAAGGCGATTACGCCATCGGCGCCGGTGCGCGTCCCCTCCGGGAACACGATCAGGTTGTTGCCGCGCCTGAGCGAGGCGATACAGTCGTCCACCAGTTCGGCGCCGCCGGCATTGCTGATGTAAGCGGCCGCCCGCACCGGCCCGCCCGTGAAGGGGTTGTTCCACAACGCGCCCTTGACGATACAGTCGGCGTTTTTCACGAACGCCATCAGGAACACCGTGTCGATCAGGGTTGGATGGTTGGCCAGGATCAGCAAACCGCCCCGCTCCAGCTTTTCCAGCCCGGTGATCTCGTAGCGCAGCACACCGAGCGCGCGCATCATGTCCACGTAGGCGCGGAAAGCGCGCCGGATGATTTCGCGCGCCGCGCGCACCCGCCGCTCCGGCTGGCGCACCAGCACATTCAACAGCGGGAACACCAGCACCCGCATCAGCACCCCGCCGATGCCGAACACCGCGAAACTCAATCCGGTCGCCAGTACCCGCCAGCAGCGCGACAAGCCGGCCAGCATTGCCTCAGGCTCCGGCGGCGTTGACACCGGCGCCGCCATTACCGCGCGCCCAGTGCCAGCGCAGGCGACCGTCGCAGCGCTCCATGGCCGCCGCGCCGCCCAGCAGAAAGCGCGCCACCGCCAGCCCGCCCGGCAAATCGACGCTCGCTGCATCGGCACTGGCGGACCAGCGCAGCGTGACCGAAGCGCCGGCCGCAGGATCGCCTGCCGCAGGCTCCACCACCGGCGCGGTCAGCAACCACGCCCACGCGTGCGCCTGCTCGACACCGTCGCGAAACGGCAGGAACAATTCGGGCAGCGGCGCGTCGCACGCGACCAGCAACACCGAGGCGGCGCCGTCGGCCAGCAGGCCGCACGCTTCGATCACCGCGTGTTCGATGGTGGCGCCGCCGGCCGCCAGCGCGATATGGTTGGCGCGGTCCTTGCGGGCGATCGTCAGCAGGCCGACATGGGCGTTATGGACCGACATGCTGAACGCGGTGGGCGACAGCGGCTCGCCGCGCGCCAGGTCGGACAGCAATTCCACCGCGCGGGCCACCTCGCCATGGCGCGAGCAAAACACGACGGGAACATCGGTGCGGCCATCCAGGCATTCGTACGCCACTTCCAACGCCATCTTGCCGAAGAAGCCGGCGCGGCGGCGCAACATGGGCGGCATCGCTTTTACTCCCGGCTCTTCGCCGAGGATGATCGGCGCGGCCACCGGCGCCTGTGCCCATTGCGTCCACGCGGTCAGCGTGGTCAGTCCCGGCGCCCAGTAAGCGTGGCGGGCAATGGAAAAGGTGACGCCGTCGTTGCGCATGTTGACTATAAATCCAGAGCGTTGAGATTGGGGAGGGTACGAACTCGCGCTCACATGCCTGCAAAAATGCCCGCCGAGGTACGGGTGAAATTATAAACGACTGCCCTCCGCCCATAGTGCCATAAATATCCATCAGGCAACTTAATCGGGGTTTTCTTGTTCTTTTTTGTGCAACCTCAAGCGTAGATTCTCACCGAATGTCACAAATCAAGGAGAAAATGACGAAAAAAAGGCGGCCCGCGCAATTGCGGCACCGCCTGTTAAGCCAGGAATAAGAAACCCTGTATCAATTCGACATCAGAATACCCACAGCTTGTCGGCCGGCATTTGCAACCAGTAACGCCCCGGCTCGAGCTTGTATTTCGAGTAGGCGCGCAGCCCCGCCGCGCTGCTGTCGGGTGACTTGAACAGGCACTCGAAGCGGTCGCCCAGGTACATGCAGGTCAGCAGCGGCATGTCGATGGCGTTGTCCACCGCCGTGGCGCTGATCTTCACCTCTTCCACGCGGATGATGGTGGTGGGCTCCGCGCCAGCCTGGCCGGCGCCGCGCGCGGTGCCCGTCAAGCGGGCGCCGTTCACATCGAGCTGCACGCGGCTGCCGTCGCGCCCCACTACCTTGGCCGGCAGCTTGTTGTTACTGCCCATGAACTCGGCCGTAAACAGCGTTTCCGGCGTTTCGTACATGCTTTGCGGCGTGCCTTGCTGCTCGATCTTGCCGTTATTGAGCAGCAGGATGCGGTCCGAGATCGCCATCGCTTCGGCCTGGTCGTGGGTGACCATCAGCGCCGAGAGGCCCAGGCGCACGATCAGTTCGCGCAGGAAGGCGCGCGCCTCTTCGCGCAGCTTGGCGTCGAGGTTGGACAGCGGCTCGTCGAGCAGGATCACCGGCGGGTTGTACACCAGCGCGCGGGCGATTGCCACGCGCTGCTGCTGGCCGCCCGACAGTTGGTGCGGATAGCGTTCGGCCAGGTGGCCCAGGCCCAGGTTCTTCAGCACATCGGCCACCTTGTCCTTGATCTCGGCCGCGCCCATCTTGCGCAGCTTGAGGCCGTAGGCGACGTTGTCGAACACGGTCTTGTGCGGCCACAGCGCATACGACTGGAACACCAGCCCCAGGTTGCGGTGCTCGGCCGCCAGCTCGAAGTTCCTGGCGCCGTCGTACACCGCGCGGTCGCCGATGGCGATGGTGCCCTGCTTGGGGCTTTCCAGCCCCGCCACCGCGCGCAGCAAGGTGGTCTTGCCGCTGCCCGAAGGGCCGAGCAGCGCCACCACTTCGCCTTTTTGCAGGTGCATCGATACGCCCTTCAGGATCGGATTGGCGGTGGCGCCGGTGCCGTAGTCGAGGTGCAGGTCGTTGACAGTGAGTTCATTCATGGTCAGGTCTCGTTTCATTGTATGTTGATGACTGTTAGTTATGCAGCTCAGTTATGTAACTTGACGCCGAAGCGCAGCGCCACACCGAGGCCGATGGCCACCAGCGAAATATTGATGAACGATAGCGCCGCCACCAGGTCGGTGGAGCCGGACGCCCACAACGACACCAGCATCGCGCCGATCACTTCCGTGCCCGGCGACAGCAGGTACACGCCGGTCGAATATTCGCGCTCGAAGATCAGGAACACCATCAGCCACGCGCCCAGCAGGCCGTACTTGATCAGCGGCAGGGTGACGTCGCGCGAGACCTGGCCACGGCTGGCACCCACCGCGCGCGCCGCCTCTTCCAGCTCCGGGCCCACTTGCAGCAGCGCGGTGGAAATCAGGCGCATGCCGTAGGCCAGCCACACCACCGAATACGCCAGCCACAAGGCGAAAATGGTCGAGCGCAGGGAGCGCAGCACGGGAATCGCGTTCTCGCTGAGCCACACGGCCACGCCGTTGTCCATGCCCTGCAGGATGCCATCGAGCCAGTTCGGCACGAACAGGAACACCCACAGGAACGACAGGCCGGCCAGCAGGCCAGGCACGGCGCGCGGCACCAGCACGCTGTAGTCGAGGAAGCGGCTGATCATGTCCGGCTTGCGGTGCATGGCCAGCGCAATGGCGCAGTAGCAGATCACGGCCAGCGCGCCGCCCACCACGCCGATCAGGATGGTGTTGACGATGCCGCGCACCAGCGACGGCTGGTCGAGGATTTCGCGGAAGTGCTGCAAGGTCAATACGTCGACCAGGCGCACGCCCTCGCCCCAGTACTCGACGAACGAGCGCAGCACGATGCCCGACAGCGGCATGATGATGGTAAACATCAGCCAGCCGAAGATCAGCGCAAACGCCAGCCATTTCCACTGGCCCAGCGGCATGACCTTCGAGCGCGCGCCCTTGCCCTTGATCGAGACGAACTTGTTGGCCGACTTGAGCAGGTAGCGCTGCACCATCACCAGCGGGAACGTCACCATCACCAGGCACACGGCCACTGCCGCCATCAAGTGGTACGACGGGATGCCCAGCTTGTTGGTCAGCTTGTACAGGTAGGTGGCCAGCACCATGTGGCCTTCCGGGTCACCCAGCACCAGCACCAGGCCGAATACTTCGAAGCCGAGGAACATCACCAGCACGCCGGCATAGGCCAGCGCCGGGGTAATCATCGGCAGCGACACGCCGAACATCACCTGCAACGGCGAGGCGCCGGCCACGCGGGCCGCTTCCTCGACGTCCGAGCCCAGGCTCTTGAGCGCGGACGAGGCGTACAGGTACACGTGCGGCACGTGGGTCAGGCCGGCGATGATGACGATGCTGGTAAACGAATAGATATTCCACGGGATGAAGCCCAATAAATCCTTGGCCCACACCGAATAGAAGCCCACCGGCCCCATCGCCACCACGTAGCCGAAGCCCATCACCATCGGCGACACGAAAATCGGCACCAGCAGCGCCGGCGCGATAAAGCCCTTGCCTGGCAGGTCGGTGCGGATCATGAGGAAGGCCAGCATGCCGCCCAGCGGCACGGCAATCGCCGTCAGGCCCAGCGCCAGGTACAGTGCATTTTTGGCGGCGGACGAAAAATCGGGATCGTCGAAAATGAAGCGGTAGGCGTCGAGCCCGAACTGCTTGGCCGGCATGAAGAACGGCGCGGTCAGAAAGCTCTGATAAAAGATCAGGAACAGTGGCAGGAAGATGGCGGTGGCAGCCAGCACCACCACCAGGCCGCGCAGCCAGTTGATGCCCGGGCCGCGCCGGCCGCTGCCGGGGAGAGTGAGAGTTTGCATAGGATTTCCGTTTGTGGACAAACGAGGCGAAAAGGGGCCCGCGCCCGCGCCATGGTGGACGTGGGTTCGGACGCTTGCTTAAGTGACTAAGTGACTAAGGGACTAAGCGACTAAGGGACTAAGGGACTAAGGAGCTGCAGCCAGGCGCTTACTTCTTGCCGGCCGTGTCCTTCCACTGCTTGAGGAAGGCCATGCGCTTGGCCGGGGCCAGGTATTCCATCAGGCTCGGATGCACGGGCACCGGCTTGACGTTGTCCTTGCCGACCTGCTTGATCAATTCGGCGGACGTGGCTTCGCCCGTTACATCCTCGCGAATGGCGAACAGTTTCGATTCGTTGGCGATGATGTTCTGGGCGCGGTGCGACAGCATGTAGTCGAGCCACAGCTTGGCGGCGTTGGGATTCTTGGCGCCCTTGTTGATGAACAGCACGCGCGAGAGCACCAGCGTGTAATCCTTCGGCATCACCACGCCGATCGACGGATCGGTCTTGGCGCGCACCAGCGCGTACGAACCCACCACGTTGTAGCCGATCAGGTTTTCACCGGACGAAATCCGCTCCATCATGGTGCCAGTGGACGACTGCACCCGCACCTTGGCCGCGCCGAAAGCGCCCAGCAGTTCGGTGAACTTCGGATTGACGCGCGCATCCTGCGCCATCAGCATGAAGCCCACGCCCGATTTTTCGATATCGTAGGTGGTGACCTTGTCCTTGAACTTCGGCTGCTGGATAAGCTTGACGAAGTCGGCGTGCGTTTGCGGCACTTCCTTCGGATCGAGCAGGCGCTTGTTATAGACGATGGCAGCGGGCTCGAACGTGGTGCCGTAAGCCTGGTCTTCCCAGATCGACCATGCCGGCAGCTTGGCGCTTTCCACCGACTTGTACTTGAGCGCATAACCTTCCGACGCCAGGCGCATTTGCAGGTCCATCGCCGACGACCAGACGGCGTCCGCAGTGGTGCCGCCGGCGGCCACTTCGGAAATGAAGCGGTTATACACTTCGGTGGAATTCATGTCGTTGTATTCGACCGAGATGCCCGGATACAGCGCGCTGAAGTCCTTGACCAGCGGCTGGGTGGCCTTGCTGTCGGTGGCGCCGTACACCACCAGCTTTTTCTCTTTTTTGGCGCCGTCGATGATCTTCTGGTAGTCGGCAGGATAGCCGGCCGGCACCTGCGCCAGCGCGCCGGTGGCAATCAGCATCAGGGTGGCGCAGGCAGCGATGGTGGTTTTGAGTTTCATGGTTTTAGTCTCCGTTATTTATATAATTTTTAGCGCACCAGGCCGAACTCGGTGGCGCGTTTGCCGTATTCGTCCACGGCCTTGCTGACGTAATCTTTCAATGCATCCCCGGTCAGCGCGAACGGGTACAGTCCTGCATCGGATCGCAATTGCGCAAACTGCGGGCTGGCCAGCATGCGGTCGAACGCGGCCACCCACTTGCGGTACTCGGCGTCGGGCACCTGGGGGCCCATCCACACACCGCGTATCAGCGGCCACACCACGTCCACGCCCTGCTCGCGCGCGGTGGGCGAGGACGCCAGCACGCCGGGCAAGCGCTGCGGCGAGAGCACTGCCAGCACCCGGGTGTTGCCGCCGGCAGCGTACAGCACCGCCTCGCTGGCGTCGCCCGATACCACCTGCACGTGGTTGGCATGCATGGCGGTAAACGCTTCGCCGCCGCCTTCCAGCGCCACGAACCGCAGCACCTTGGGATCGATGCCTGCGCTCCTGACCAGCAGCGCCATCTTGAACCAGTCCTGGCTGCCGGCGGTGCCGGACAGCCCGATCAGCACACTCCTGGGATTGCGCTTGATCGCTGCCAGCAGGTCGCCCAGGTTCTTGTACGGCGAATCGGCGCGCACCGCGATCATGCCGTAGTCGGTACCCAGCGCCGCCACCCAGCGCACGTCGCTCACCTTGGCCTTGCCGAATTTGCCTTCGGCCAGGTAGAGCAGCGAGCCGCCCGAAAAAGCCACCAGCGTATTGGGCTTGGCGCGCGGCTGCGCCACCAGCGAGTTCCAAGCCACCGCGCCGATGCCGCCCGGCAGATACCGGATGGTCATGTCGGACAGCGTCGGGGTGGTGTCGCCGGCTTCGTCGAGTCCCTTCAAGCCTTTTTTGGCCAGCTTGCAGGTCAGGTCCATGGCGCCACCCGGCTTGGACGGCACGATGCATTCCAGGTTGGCGGCGTGGGCCGCGCTACCGAACAGCAGCGCTGTACAAAGCGTGGCACACAGCGCCAGCATGGCATGGATGGACTTGGACGTTTTCATGGGTAGTGCTTTCCGGGTGCGGTCACCAGGTACTAGAAGCGGTGCTGCATGCCGACGGTGACGCCGCGCTGGGTGCTGGCATAGCCGGCGTCGTCGCGCGAAAGTCCGGTCAGCTGGCCGTTCTTCGCCTTGGCGTAGGCGGCCGATACATGCAGGTCGGTGCGCTTGGACAGCGCATAACGGTACCGCGCCACGTACATGGTGGGGTCGGCGTCGCGGCCGGCGGCCACGTTCTTGACGTCGACATGGTACACGGCGCCGGTAATGGTGGTCACCTCGTTCGGCTTGTACGCCACGCCGCCCCAGGTGGTGGTCGCTTCCACGTCGGCGGTCAGGGCGCGGCCGGCGCGCAGGTTGTAGTCGCGGCGCACAGCCCAGAACTTGAGCGGACCGGTTTCGTAGTTGGCGCCCACGTGCCAGACCGTGTTTTCATCGCGGTTGCCGGTGGCGACCACGGTGTTGCCATTGTTGCGCTCCCAGGTGGCCATCAGGTTGGCGGTGCCGGAACCGATGGCCAGCTTGTAGGCGGCGGTGACGCCGGTCTTGGCGCTGTCCTCGGTGTTGCCGGCCTGCTCGCCGAAGGCGTAATTGGCGCCGAAGCGGAAGTTGCCGAAAGTGCCCGCATACTTGATCAGGTTATCGTAGCCGGTGGTGAACCCGTATTTGCTCGGTCCCGTGGCCGGCCCCGAGGTGGCCCACGAGTAGAACGGCGCAAAGCCCATCGGATCGTAGGCGATCACGGTGTCGTACACGCTGGTAAACGAGCGGCCGATGATCACGCGGCCGAAGGCGCCGTCCAGGCCCACGTAAGCCTGGCGGCGGAACAGCGCGCCGTCCTGGCCGCCGCTATCCATCAGGATGCCGCCTTCGAGGTTGAACACGGCCTTCAGGCCGTTGCCGAGGTCTTCGCTGCCGCGAAAGCCCCAGCGCGACGTGTTCATGCCGCCGGAGATGGTCTTGGCGACGCGCCCGCCGTTGGCGTCCGCATGGTTCAGGCTTTCGACGCCGACGTCGAGCAGGCCGTAGAATTGCACGTTCGACTGGGCATGGGCGGAACCGGTGGCAGCAGCGGCGATCAGGGCGGAAATGGCAAGGCGTATCGCGGCGCGCGATGGGGCGTGGTGCATGGTTGGTCTCCGTGGATATAATTATTAGTGATGTCCGTTATAAACATCTGGTATCCACTATAAGATTTGCTTCCTTTCAAATAGCTTTCATCGCCGTAGCGCGTTCACAAATAGCAACAACCCTATCTTTTTGCCACGCGCCCGACGATGATGTCGGCCACAACACCAGTCCTGACATCAGTCACAACACATCATGCGCATACTGTTAGTGGAAGACCATACCGAACTGTCGCACTGGCTGGCCAAGGCCCTGCGCGACGCCAACCTCACCGTGGAATGCGCGGACAACGGCGCCGACGCCGACGCCCTGCTCCATACCCAGGACTACGCGCTGGTCATCCTCGACCTGACCCTGCCGCGCATGGACGGCCTGGATGTGCTGCGGCGCCTGCGCGCGCGGCCGGCGCCGCGCGGCCAGACGCCGGTGATGATCCTCACCGCGCGCGGCGGCCTGGACGACAAGGTGCAGGGCCTGAACCTGGGCGCCGATGACTACCTGCCCAAGCCGTTCGAACTGGCCGAACTGGAAGCGCGCGTGAAAGCGCTGCTGCGCCGCCGGATCGGCAGCGAGGCGCTGGTGTATTCGTGCGGCGCGCTGGCGTTCGACACCGTCACCCGCCTGTTCAGCTACGGCGGCGCGCCGCTGGCGCTCACGCCGCGCGAGCACGCGGTGCTCGAGACCCTGATCACCCGTACCGGCCGCGCCGTCTCGAAAGAAAAGCTGTTCGACGAAGTGTTCGCGCTGGCGGACGACGCCAATCTCGACGCCATCGAACTGTATATCCACCGGGTGCGCAAGAAGCTCGACATCGCCGTGCCCGACGCCGCCGTCATTACCACGCTGCGCGGCATCGGCTACCTGCTGCAACCCAAGCCGGCAGCCTGATCCCTCATGCCAGCGAGCGCCCCCGCCCCGTCGAAAACGCCCGGCAGCCTGCGCGGCCAGCTGCTGCGCTGGCTGCTGGGGCCCTTGCTGGCGCTGGTGGCGCTCAATACCGTTTTCGTGTATCGCAATGCGCTCGACGCCGCCGACGTGGCCTACGACCGCTCGCTGCTGGCTTCCACCCGGGCGCTGGCCGAGCGGGTGTCCATCGTCGGCGGCAAGGTGGTGGCGGACGTGCCGTACGTGGCGCTCGACAGCTTCGAGACCGACACCATGGGCCGCATCTATTACAAGGTGTCGGGCATCCGTGGCGAAACCGTGTCCGGCTACGGCGACCTGCCGCCGGTGCCGGCCAACGTGCCGCGCTCGGAGACCTACCCGGCGCTGGTGCGCTTCTACCACGCCAACTACAACGGCCAGCCGGTGCGCATCGCCGCGCTGCTGCAACCGGTGTACGACGATTCGATGCGTGGCATCGCCCTGATCCAGGTGGGCGAAACGCTGGAAGCGCGGCGCCTGCTGTCGAATCAGATCCTGTTCGACACCCTCACCTGGCAAGCCTTGCTGCTGCTGGCACTGGCGCTGCTGGTGTGGTTTGCCGTGCGGCTGGTGCTGCAACCGCTGATGCGCCTGAAAAGCGCGGTGGAAGCGGGATCGATCAACGACAGCACCGACGTCGATCCGGCGCTGGTGCACAAGGAAGTGCGTCCGCTGGTGGCGGCGATGAACCATTCGCGCGCGCGGCTGCAGCACTTGATCGCGAGCCAGCGCCGCTTCATCGCCGACGCTTCGCACCAGCTGCGCACCCCGCTCACGGTGCTCAAGACCCAGGCCGAACTGGCCTTGCGCGAGTGCGACCGCGCCGGCAGCGACCCCGAACAGACCCGCGCGGCGCTGCGCCAGATCGTGCAAAGCATGGCCGCCACCACTGACTCCACGGTCAACCTGGCCAACCGCCTGCTCACGCTGGCGCGCATCGAACACGGTGGCGACGCCGAAGGCGCGGCAACGCTGGCCGCGCCGGTATCGCTGCGCGACATCGCGCGCCAGGTGGGCCTGGAGCTGGCCATGGCGGCCGTTGCAAAGCAGATCGACATGTCGCTCGATGCCAATGGTCCGGGCATGGTCGATGGCCAGGCCCTGCTGCTGCACGAGATGATCGCCAACCTGGCCGACAATGCCCTGCGCTATACGCCGCTGGGCGGCAGCCTGGCGCTGACGGTGCACGAGGATGACAGCGGCGTGGTGCTGGAGGTGTCCGACAGCGGCCCCGGCATCGCGGCGGCCGAGCGCGAACGCGTGTTCGCGCCGTTTTACCGCGCGGCCGCCACGCTCGAGCGCAATCCCGGCGGCGCCGGTTTGGGACTGGCCATCGTGCAGGATATCGCCACCGTGCACGGCGCCACCATCACCCTGGGCGACACGCCCGGCGGCGGCTTGCTGGTAGCAGTACGCTTCGCCCCCGGCACTGCGGTTAAAATGCCGGCTTAACCTTAGGAGCTGTACATGATCACCAAACAGGATATGGTCGACCTTTTCGCCGACATGAAGCAAAACGCGCCGTGGGACATCACCAAGCCGCTGCTGTGGGGCTATTTTTTCTCCGACCAGGACCAGGCCAAGCTCGAACGCGCAGCGCCGCTGCTGCAAGCGAAGGGCTACCAGGTGGTGGGCATTTTCGACTCCAAGCCCGAATCCGACACCCCGGCGCTGTGGTGGCTGCACGTGGAAAAAGTGGAAAAGCATACGGTCGAGTCGCTGGACGTGCGCAACCAGGAATTCTACAAATTTGCCGACGAACAGCAGATCGAAACCTACGACGGCATGGACGTGGCGCCCGCGCCCTGAATCACGCCAGGCAATATTGTCAATCAAACAGGCACATGGACCGGTTTCGCCCTATGATGCGGGGTTGACCGTTCCATAACCGACCACCATGCTCTCGAAACTGTCGTTTCGCC
This sequence comes from Duganella zoogloeoides, assembly GCF_034479515.1. NCBI lineage: Bacteria > Pseudomonadati > Pseudomonadota > Betaproteobacteria > Burkholderiales > Oxalobacteraceae > Duganella > Duganella zoogloeoides. Next base: position 1,402,998 of record NZ_CP140152.1, on the reverse strand, counting down.
AGCTGCTGTTGGGCGTTTTCCTGTTGATCGCTGTGTTGCTCAGCGCAGCGTCCCTGCATGCGCTGTGGACGCTCGACCGCCTGACCGCCCACAGCCGCGACAGCGGACACCACGCGCTGGCGCTCACCCGCCACACCCAGCAACTTGCCGAGCGCAGCGTTGCCATGACGCGCAGCGCGCGCCAGTTCCTCGTGCTTGACGACCCCGCCTTCCGCGAGCGCTATGCCGATGCCTGGCGCGAAGCACGCGCGTCGCTCGATTCCTTGCAGCAAGGCTTACCGCGCGCATCCACCCAGCAATTCCAGCGCTGGCGCGAAGCGGGCGAACAAGCGTGGGACTTGCTGCAAGCCCCGGCGCGGCCGCGCAGCACTGCCCGCCAGCAGGACCTGGAGCGGGCGCTGGCGCCGCTGCCGGAAGTCGATGATTATCTTGCTGCAGAAGTAAAACAGGAAGTGGACCGCCGCAATGCCGCCCTGCTCGACGAGCTCGACCAGCGGCGCGCGGTGCTCGGTGCGCAAGTGGTCGCGTCCATCGTGCTGGCCGCCCTGCTGGCCGGCGGCTTCGGCCTGTGGCTGTCGCGCCCGTTGGCGCAGATCGAGGCCAGTATCGACTTGCTGGGCGAAAACCGGCTCGACAAACCAATCACCGTGCGCGGCCCCGCCGACCTGCAACGCGTGGGCCAGCAACTGGACTGGCTGCGCCAGCACCTGGCCCAGCTGGAAGAAGACAAGGCGCGCTTCATGCGCCATATCTCGCACGAACTGAAAACGCCGCTGGCAGCGCTGCGCGAAGGCGTGGCCCTGCTGGAAGACGGCGTGGCAGGCGAGCTCACCGCCAACCAGCGCGAGATCGCCGGCATCCTCAACCAGAACACGGCAGCGCTGCAAAACCAGATCGAAGCGCTGCTGCGCTACAACGAAGCCAGTTTTGACGCCGACCACCTGCACCGCGCACCAACCGACATGGCGGTGCTGGTGGCGTGCGTGATCGACAGCCAGCGCCTGCAATGGCAGGCGGCGGGCCTGACGGTGAACTGCCAGGGGCTGGCGCGGCCCATCGCGGTGGACGCTGATAAAATGGCGGTTGCCGTCAGCAACCTGCTGTCCAATGCGGTACGCTTCAGTCCGCGTGGCGGCCTGGTGTATTTCCGTCTTGGCGAGCGCGACGGCAAGCTGCTGCTCGACTGTAATGACCAGGGGCCGGGCGTGGCGCCGGACGACGCCGCCCGCATCTTCGAGCCGTTTTACCAGGGCGAGCGCCAGCCGCCGGGCGCACGACACGGCAACGGTATCGGCCTGTCCATCGTCCACGAATATATCGCCGCCCACGGCGGCAAGCTGCAGTTGCTGCCCACGCGGCGCGGCGCGCTGTTCCGTATTGAACTACCTTATCCAACCTGATGACTTCCGGAAGACTCGCTCAAAAAATGCCAGCCTCGACCATGTCCGATGTATCCGTACACCACCGCGCCGTGTGCTGGCAGCCCTTGTTGTGCCTGTTGCTGTGCGCGGGCCTGGCCGCCTGCACCACCACCCGGCCCCGGGTACCGGCGCTGTCGGTCACACCCGCGCCCGCGCTGGAGGCGCCGCAGCCGCTCGACGACATTGGTCCGCTGCTCAATTATCACCAGGCGCTGCGACGGATGAGCCAGGGCGAGCTGTTGAAGGAACTGAGCGGACTGATGCAGCAAAAACGCACACCGCGCGTGGCGCTGCAAACCGGCATGGTGCTGATGCTCACGCGCGGCAGCGGCGACTTGAACCGCGCCCAGGGCCTGCTCGACAACGTCGCCAATTCCACCGAGGCCAACGCTGCGCCGTACAAGCCGCTGGCACTGATGCTGGCCAGCTATTGCAGCGAAGCGCGGCGCCTGGCCGAGCACGTGGACAAGCTCACTGCCCAGCTGACCGCGCAGCAAAAGGACAGCCAGCGCCGCATCGACCAGCTCAATGACATGGTCGAGGGTCTCAAGAATATCGAACGCACGCTGCCGCTGCGCCCGTCCGCCAGCACTGCGCCGGGAGTGGTCAAATGAATGGTGAAGTGAAAAACGCTCCGGGCCACGGCGCCCACCTGCTGGTGGTCGATGACGATGCCGACCTGCTGCGCCTGCTGTCGATGCGGCTGACCGCCAACGGCTACCGGGTGACCGGCGTGGGCAGCGCCGAGGCGGCGCTGGCGCGGCTGTCGATCGAACTGCCGCGCCTGGTCATCAGTGATATCCGCCTGCCCGACCGCGACGGCATGTCGCTGTTCCAGGAAATCCGCAGCAGCCACCCGGCGCTGCCGGTGATCCTGCTCACCGCCCACGGCACCATTCCGGACGCAGTGGAAGCGACCACCCTGGGCGCCTACGCCTACCTGACCAAGCCGTTCGACGCCAAGCTGTTATTGGAACGCATCGCCCAGGCACTGAGCCTGTCCGCGCCGGCTGCCAACGTTGCCGACAGCGACAACGCCTGGCGCGCCGGCCTGATCAGCCGCAGCCAGTGCATGGACGAACTGCTGGCCGAAGCGCGGCTGGTGGCGGCCTCCGACGCCAGCATCCTGATCCGGGGAGAGAGCGGCACCGGCAAGGAATTGCTGGCCAATGCCATCCACCGCGCCAGCCGCCGCGCCAAGGCGCCGTTTATCGCGGTCAATTGCGGCGCGATTCCCGAGGCGCTGCTCGAGTCCGAACTGTTCGGCCACGTGAAAGGCGCGTACACGGGCGCCATCGGCAGCCGCGAAGGCCTAGTGCAGGCGGCCGACGGCGGCACCCTGTTTTTGGACGAGATCGGCGACATGCCGCTATTGCTGCAAGTGAAACTGCTGCGGGTATTGCAGGAGCGCGTGGTGCGCCAGCTCGGTTCGGACGTCGGCCGCCCGGTGGACGTACGCATCCTGTCCGCCACCCACCGCGACCTCGATGCAGCCATGGCCGAGGGCCAGTTCCGCGAAGACCTGTATTACCGCCTGAATGTGATCACGCTCACCCTGCCGCCGCTGGCGCAGCGGCGCGAGGACGTCACGCCGATGGCCACCCAATTCCTGCACAGCCTGGCAGCCAAATATGGCAAGACCGTGCACGGCTTCGCCCCGGACGCGCTCGAAGCACTGACCACGGCCTCCTGGCCCGGCAATGTGCGCCAGCTCTATAACGTGGTCGAGCACGTTTGCGCGCTGGCCACGGCGCCGCTGATCCCCTTGTCGCTGGTGCAGCGGGCGCTGCGGGTGCCGTCGCTGGAAGTGCTCAGCTACACGGAAGCCAAGCAGCGCTTCGAGCGCAACTACCTGGTTCAATTACTGAAACTAACCGACGGCAATGTCGCCGACGCCGCCCGCCTGGCCGAACGCAACCGCACGGAGTTTTACCGGCTGCTGCAGAAATACGACCTCGACGCCGCCACTTTCCGGTCCGGCGCCAGCCTTGTCGCTCCCGAACGACAAGATTAAGTCCTTACAAATCAAGCACTTGATAAATGGCGGCCGATAGTTGTCGCCATTTCCCGACAAAATCCCCGCCTTCAGGCTGCAAATGCCGCTCCTCAACCGCTTCCATACTGAATTTCTTCGGCAAGCTATTGATTTCAAATGACTTTATAGAGCTGGCACGGCGTTTGCTAAGTGTTAGGTAACGTTACAGACGTCTTATCCCCAAACTCGATAAAGGAAGATCATCATGATGACCAACAAACTGCTCGCCCGCCTGATGGTAGCCGCTACCCTGACCGCCGCTGCTGCGACCGGTACCGCTTTCGCCGCAGGCCAACAGGAAGGTGCACTGGCTGGCGCCGCCAAGTCCGGCACTGCAGCCACTGATGAAGCCATCACCAGCAAGATCAAATCTTCGCTGGCCGATCAGAAAGAAGTTGGCGTGACCACCACCGACGGTGTGGTCGTCCTGAGCGGCGCGGTGCAAAGCACCGAAGCCGGCACCAAGGCCATCCAGGTCGCCTCGGCCGTGCCAGGCGTGAAGGAAGTCAAGAGCGAACTGACCGTGGCCACCAAGTAAGCGCCACGCTCACCGAATCCGGGGATAGCGATATCCCCGCCCGTCATTACCCCGTAATGGCAATGCAGTACCCTGTAAGTCGTTTATGACCCTGTTGTAGTACCCTTTGTATCACCCTAGTAACTGACCCTTTGCCGGATAGCGTGCGTAGCGCTATCTGGCTTTTTTTTATTTTAATACCATTCCCAAACTGTCAAGCGCTTCCTTTACCGGGATAAACATACCGATGCCAGATGCCCCAGAGATCGCTGATTGAGCCATCGCGATCACTTCACCATTTGCGTCGAGCAGGGGGCCGCCGCTATTGCCCTGATTAATGGCGGCGTCACTCTGAATGTAGTTCTTTTCGTTGATGACGCGTTCGGCGCTGACGATGCCCCGGGTTACCGTGCCGCTCAATTGCTCGCCAAACGGCGAACCAATTGCAAATACCACTTCGCCGACCTTGACTGGTGTTTTACGGATCGATAATTGCACTGCCGTAGCGGAAGCAGTTTTGATGAGGGCGACGTCGCGCATGGGGTCGGTGCGCATGACTTCGCCACTGATAGAGAACCCACCAGGAAATTTGATCCGTACTGATTTAGCTTCGCCAACGACATGCTGGTTGGTGACTATATAGCCGTCGTACCCTACGTAAAAGCCAGAACCGGAGCCGAGCGGCCCCTCGACGGTGACAACCGAACCCAGTAAAGCTTTGGAATTCTTGTCGATGCTTTCGCTTAAGCGTTTTCCATTGACGACATCAATTTTTTCCGTTGCCTCCACGGTTCGGACGATGTCCCGATATTGATCTACATATGCCTTATCCGAGAACGCGACATCGAGTGCGGAGTTGAACAGCGCATCGTCAAAATCTTGAGATTTGATTTTTTCTTTGGACGAAAACTTACCTTCCAAGTTATTCGTATAAACGATGCGTTTGAGTTTGTTTGAATATAACTCCAGGCGCAGCTTTACGCTGGCGGTGCCCGAGAACTCTTTGGCATTCGGGCTGCCGCAAATGTCGTAATGCAGCGCCAATAAGGTAAAGCCCACCTTGAAGTCCGCTTCCAAGCCCAGCTTTTCTGCAAAAGCCGATTCTTCACCTTCAAACTTTGGATAGCCCAGCGCTGCGCTACGATCCAGGAAATTTTTCCCTACGCGGATCACGTTATATTCGTCGAGGCCTTTGGTATAGATTATGTCCTGGCCATCGGAGCAAAATATTCCCAAACCAACCTGGCCAACTGGCTGCGTCTTGTCCAGAGCGCTTTTCCATAACTTGAATTCAGCCGTTTTGCGCAAATTTTCCGAGCTCACATTGATGACTGCAGACATTGGCGCAACAGCAGGAGCCGCCTGGACGGTGGCGCTGACCAGTAGGGCAGCACACAAAGAAAACACACGCAATTAATTACTCCCGTGAAATATTTATTAAATTGAAATTGTGCTGCATGATCGTTTCCAGCCAATCAATAGGGATGGACTAACCAGTGATAGATTACTGCGAGAAAATGGCAGCAATTCCCAGGCACTTACTGCGTGAGTGAGGGTAGTTTGGCGCGAAGCGGATCTCGCAACCAGCATAGCAAGTTTTCCCATTGGAAATCTCACGAATTATCACGCCCAGCCCACTATCGCAGATCGGCTATGTGGAAATCTTCGCGCCCTGAAAAATCGCCAGGATCGAGGGCACAACCTGCTCGAGTTGCTCAACCAGTTCCGCATCCATGTACTTGTACTCGTCCGGAATATCGAGCACATGCACCGGCTTGAATTCAAGCAACCGCGTGTACTCCGCCCGGAGCCGCGACTTGTGTTTTTCTTCCATGACCAGGATTACGTCGGCCCAGCGGATATCGTCTTCGGAGACGTGGTGCCGGGCGTTGGGGCTGGTGCCGCCCGAGCGCACGTTCCAGTCCGGATGGCGGCGCCACAGGGTTTCCGCTGTCGGGCTGCGCCACTGGTTTTTGCTGCAGACGAACAGGACGTTGGTTTTCTGGTCCTGCTGGTGTTGTGGTTTCATACGGTTCCCAAACGAACAAGGGCGGCCCCCGCGTGGAGGCCGCCCCTTGGCGGTCAAACAGCAACGCTGCGAATCAGCGTCAGCTCAGGTTTTCCAGGCGAATCTTGGTCACCGTGCCATGCACCGTGGTCAGCGCTTCCATCTTGGCAATTGCCGCAGTCACGTTCTTTTCCTGGGTCTGGTGCGTGAGGAAAATGATGTCGGTGCGGGTTTCGCCTTCGGCCGGTTCCTTCTGCATCATGGCGTCGATCGAGATGGTGCCGTCGGCCAGGATGCGGGTCAGGTCGGCCAATACGCCCGGCTGGTCTTCCACGTTCATGCGTAAATAGTAGCTGGTGGTCACTTCCGACATCGGCAGGATTTCGATGTTGGTCATGGCGTTGGGCTGGAAGGCCAGGTGCGGCACGCGGTGTTCGGGATCGGCCGTGGCCAGGCGGGTGATATCGACCAGGTCGGCGATCACGGCCGAGGCGGTCGGTTCGGAGCCGGCGCCCTTGCCCGAGTACAGCGTGGCGCCGACGGCGTCGCCCTGCACCAGTACGGCGTTCATCGCGCCTTCCACGTTGGCGATCAAACGCTTGTTCGGAATCAGGGTCGGATGGACGCGCAGTTCCACGCCCTCTTTACCATTGACGGTCGCGCGCTTGGCGATGCCCAGGAGCTTGATGCGGTAGCCGAGTTGCTCGGCGTAGCGGATATCGACGGCGTTCAGCTTCGAGATGCCTTCCACGTGGGCCTTGTCGAACTGCACCGGGATGCCGAAGGCAATCGCCGACATGATCGTGGCCTTGTGGGCGGCATCGACGCCTTCGATGTCGAAGGTCGGGTCGGCTTCGGCATAGCCGAGTTCCTGCGCCTGCTTGAGCACGGTGGCGAAATCGAGGCCCTTGTCGCGCATCTCGGACAGGATGAAATTGGTGGTGCCGTTGATGATGCCGGCCAGCCACTCGATGCGGTTGGCGGTCAGGCCTTCGCGCAGTGCCTTGATGATCGGGATGCCGCCGGCCACGGCCGCTTCAAACGCAACCATCACGCCCTTCGCTTGCGCCGCTGCGAAAATTTCATTGCCATGCACGGCCAGCAGCGCCTTGTTGGCGGTGACCACGTGCTTGCCATTGGCGATCGCTTGCAGCACCAGGGCCTTGGCTTCGTCGTAACCGCCGATCAGCTCGACGACGATATCGATCTCGGGATCGTTGACGATATCGAACGGGTCGGCCACGACCTTGACTTTGCCGCCGGTGCGCTCCTTGGCGCGCTCGAGGTTGCGGGCCGAAACGGCCACCACTTCGATACCACGGCCGGCGCGGCGGCGGATTTCTTCCTGATTGCGTTCAAGCACATTGAACGTACCGGAGCCGACATTGCCGACGCCTAATAAGCCTACTTTGATCGGTTTCATATAATTCGTTTCTATCTAATTGGTGAAGATCGTCTCAAAATGTCCAGGGCAAGGCGCGGCGACGAAGACAGTGCGCTGGCACGGCAAGGAGCCGCAACGCCGCCCTGGGCTTTTTGAGGCGATCTTATACGGTGGCGCCGTGGCGTTTTCTGTAGCCTTCCATGAACTTGGCCATGCGGCCAAACGCTTCCGTCATATCGTCCGAGTTGGGCAGGAACACGACGCGGAAATGGTCCGGCGCGATCCAGTTGAAGCCCGAGCCCTGGACGATCAGCACTTTTGTTTCAGCCAGCAGCTCGTAAGCGAATTGCTGGTCGTCCGCAATCGGATAGATTTTCGGATCGAGTCGCGGGAACATGTACAGCGCGGCTTTCGGCTTGACACAAGTGACGCCCGGAATATCGGTCAGCAGCTTGTGGGCCAGGTCGCGTTGCTTCAACAGGCGCCCGCCCGGTCCTACCAGGTCCTGGATCGACTGGTAGCCGCCGAGCGCAGTCTGGATCGCAAACTGCCCCGGTGCGTTCGCGCACAAGCGCATCGAGGCCAGCATATTGAGGCCCTCGATGTAGTCCTTGGCATGGGATTTTTCGCCCGACACCACCATCCAGCCCGCGCGGTAGCCGCAGGCGCGGTAGTTCTTCGACAGGCCGTTAAAGGTGACGAACAGCACGTCGTCCGCCAGCGAGGCGATCGAGACGTGTTCGGCGCCGTCATATAACACCTTGTCGTAGATTTCGTCGGCATAGATGATCAGCTGGTGCTGGCGCGCCAGCTCGATAATCTCCAGCAGCAGCGACACCGGGTACAGCGCGCCGGTAGGGTTGTTGGGGTTGATGACAACGATGGCGCGCGTGTTGGACGTGATCTTGCGGCGCATGTCTTCGATGTCCGGATACCACTCCTGCTGCTCGTCGCACACGTAGTGCACCGGCTTGCCGCCGGACAGGCTGACGGCTGCGGTCCACAGCGGGTAGTCGGGCGCCGGCACCAGTACTTCGTCGCCGTTGTTGAGCAGCGCGTTCATCGACATCACGATCAGCTCGGATGCACCGTTGCCGAGGTAAATATCGTCAATGGTGACGCCGGCGATATTCTTGCCCTGGGTGTAGTGCATGATGGCCTTGCGCGGCGCAAACATGCCCTTGGAATCGGTGTAACCGGCCGCGTTGGACAGGTTGATCTTCATGTCCTGCACGATTTCATCGGGCGGGTCGAAGCCGAACACGGCCAGGTTGCCGATATTGAGTTTGACGATCTTGTGACCTTCCTCCTCCATCTGGCGCGCTTTTTCCGGCACCGGGCCGCGGATCTCGTAGCAGACTTCCGCCAGTTTGTTCGATTTTTGAATCGGTCGCAAAATAAAATCCTGTTCAGGTGAGGCAAAAACGCTGCGGACTGCCAAATCGGCGCTACCGCCTTGCTGCAATGCGAAAATAACGATTGTGCCGAAAGCATCCCATTTAATCAACCTTTGAGGGGTGTCAAAGAGGTGAAAGACGGTAGAATGGCAGTCTTCCGCAGCATTCTTGCAGACATCACCATGAAGCTTCATCAAAGCGATACCCAAAAGTACCAAACCGTCACCGGCTACGACCAGACTGGCGTGGAAATCAACGCTGAGCGTTATAACTACAGCCTGGTGGTGTTGCCCGAGATGGCGCCGCGCGCCTGGGATGCGCCCACCTTCGAATCTCTTACCGTAGAGCATTTCGATGTAATCGGCGCCGACGATCCCGACGTGGTCATTCTCGGCACCGGCGCGCGCCAGCGTTTCATCCACCCGCGCCTGACGGCCGCGCTCACCTTGCGCCGCATCGGCGTCGAGTGCATGGACAGCCAGGCCGCCTGCCGCACCTACAATATCCTGATGGGCGAAGGCCGCAAGGTGGCGCTGGCATTGATCATCGACACCGCCGAGCAAGGCAACGGTTGATCTTGCCCTTGCAATTGCACCGCCCGGCCCCACATTACAGCAACATTCCAGCGCGCCGCCTTGGCGCCACGCTTACCCCAGGAGAACGTCTTTGGCTGATAGCCCATCCCCCGTGACCGATTTTTCCGCCGCCATGACGGGCGCGCAGACCTTCCAGCTGGCAGGCCGTCCGGCGCGCCACACGGTGCTGTTTTTCTATCCCAAGGACAACACGCCTGGCTGCACCACCGAGAACATCGCCTTCCGCGATCTGCACGAGCAATTCCAGGCGGCGGGCACCGAAATCTACGGTGTCAGCCGCGATTCGCTGCGCTCGCACGAAAGCTTCAAAACCAAGCTGGGCCTGCCTTTCGAGCTGATCTCCGATCCCGATGAAGCGCTGTGCGAACAGTTCGGTGTCATGAAGATGAAGCAAATGTATGGCAAGACCGTGCGCGGCATCGAGCGCAGTACGTTTGTGATTGACGCTAACGGCCAATTGGTGAAAGAATGGAGAGGCGTGAAGGTTGCAGGTCACGTTGATGAAGTGCTGGAATTCGTCGCGCGCCAGGCTTGATGCTGTAGTTGCCCAGGCCAGTGCGCAGCGGTCCGGAATTGCCTAACCGTTGCAGTACCATGCGTATTCACCAATCTTGAGTTCACACTGTCAATCAACCACCCCTCACTGGTGGCCCACCGGCCACCATGCAGTCCTACCACCGGGCGAGATATATGCCCATCGGCAGTCTTGTTACCTGCTTTACCCAGCATCCACCCCATCCGGTCCCAACGCTTCCCGATTACGCACGGGCAAGCGCGCTGCGCCTATGGGCGGATTCCTCCAGATATTTTTCGATTGAGATCCTGATGCCACTGCCAAAATTACCTAGTAAGCCTGCGACTATACTGCCGGCAAAAGATTATCCCCAAGCCACTGCTCAGCGCCCTGTTTCCGCCATCGCGGCCGCAGCGGCTGCGGTCGTGGAAGATGTCGCCGTCCCCGCTGCCGCGCGCGCGCCGAAGAAAGCGGCGCCTGTCGTCAAAGCTGTGCCAACACCAAAAGTCGCGCCGGTCGCGCCCGTTGCTGCACCGGTGGCCAAGGCACCGGCCAAGACCACCAAGTCCAAGGCTGTTGCTGCCGTGCTGAAGGCGGCGCCGGCCGTACTGAAAGCTGCCGCCGAGGCAGTGCCCGCGCCCGCTTCGGTCGCCAAACTGGCGCCGGTGCCAACGCCGGCAGCAGCGCCCGCGGTGGCCAAGCCGGTGGCCAAGACCAAGGCTGCGCCTTCGCGCTCCAAGGTCACGCCGATTACCGCCGAAGCACCGCATCCCACCAAGCACAAGGCCAACGAGTCGGGCATCAAGTCGTCCACCAGCCGCAATGCGGACCAGGCCGGTACCACCAAGCTGTTCGTGCTCGACACCAACGTGCTGATGCACGATCCGTCGTCGCTGTTCCGCTTCGAGGAGCACGACGTCTACCTGCCGATGATGACGCTGGAAGAACTGGACAACCACAAGAAGGGCATGACCGAAGTGGCGCGCAATGCGCGCCAGGTCTCGCGCACGCTCGACGCGCTGGTCTCCAACACCGACGACGACGCCATCGAAAACGGCATCGAATTGTCCAAGCTGGGCAACAAGGACGCCAAGGGCCGCCTGTACTTCCAGACCCGCATGCAAACCGCCGACCTGCCGCTGGGTCTGCCGGTGGGCAAGGCCGACAACCAGATCCTGGCCGTGGTGCGCTCGCTCGAAGCCGATCAGCCGGGCCGCGCCATCGTGCTGGTGTCGAAAGACATCAACATGCGCATCAAGGCGCGTGCGCTGGGCTTGCCGGCCGAGGATTATTTCAACGATCACGTGATGGAAGATACCGACCTGCTGTATTCGGGCATCGTCCAGCTGCCGGACGATTTCTGGAACAAGCACGGCAAGGATCTCGAATCGTGGCAGGAGAACAAGAGCGGCCAGAGCGCCACGTTCTACCGCGTGACCGGTCCGTTCATCCCGTCGCTGCTGGTCAACCAGTTCGTGTTCCTGGAGCCTAAAAACGGCGAAGCGCCGTTCTACGGCCAGGTCAAGCAACTCAATGGCAAGACCGCCGTGCTGCAAACCTTGCGCGACTTCAGCCACAACAAGAACAATGTGTGGGGCGTGACCGCGCGCAACCGCGAGCAGAACTTCGCCTTGAACTTGCTGATGAACCCGGAATGCGACTTCGTCACCCTGCTGGGTCAGGCCGGTACCGGCAAGACCCTGCTGGCCCTGGCCGCCGGCCTGGCGCAAGTGCTGGAAACCAAGCTCTACAACGAAATCATCGTCACCCGCGTGACGGTGCCGGTCGGTGAAGACATCGGTTTCCTGCCGGGTACCGAGGAAGAAAAGATGTCGCCATGGATGGGCGCTTTCGACGACAACCTCGAAGTGCTCAACAAGTCCGATACCGACGGCGGCGAGTGGGGCCGTGCGGCAACGCAAGACCTGATCCGTTCGCGCATCAAGATCAAGTCGCTCAACTTCATGCGCGGCCGCACCTTCGTCAACAAGTTCCTCATCATCGACGAAGCGCAGAACCTGACGCCCAAGCAGATGAAAACCCTGGTCACGCGCGCCGGTCCCGGCACCAAGATCCTGTGCCTCGGCAACATCGCCCAGATCGACACGCCGTACCTGACCGAAGGCTCGAGCGGCCTGACCTACGTGGTCGACCGCTTCAAGGGCTGGACCCACAGCGGCCACGTCACCCTGGCGCGCGGCGAACGCTCGCGCCTGGCCGATCATGCCAGCGAAGTGCTGTAAGTTTTAAGTTACACAGCAAAAAGCCCCGCCGGCAGCGCTGCCGGCGGGGCTTTTTTTATGCCTGCCGATATTACCCGGCGCTCAAGGCTGTCCCGCCGCTTTCGTGGTGGTGGCAGCGGCGCCGTCACCAATGTAGCGGTTGATGAAGCGGTACACGGTTTCGCCCCACTTGATGTTGTTGCTTTCCTTGGCCCAGCCGTGGCCCTCGCCCGTCATCACCATCCATTCCACGGTGTTGCCCTGCTTGAGCAACACGTCGCGCATTTTTTCACCGTGGATCAGCGGTACGCGGCGGTCTTCGCTGCCGTACGCCATCAGGACCGGGGCCTTGATTTTACTGGCATTGCCGATGGCCGATACCTTGGTGAAGTAGGCCTCGTCGGTTTTCGGATCGCCGTGCATTTTCGCGCCGATGTTGTCCATCACCGGTCCCGACATGTCGGACCAGTTCACCGTGAACAGCATCTTGACGTCGGTAACGCCTACCCAGTTGATGCCGCACTTGTACAGGTCAGGGTTTTTCACCAGGCCATACATGGTGGCATAGCCGCCGTAGCTGGCGCCGATGATGCACACGCGGTTGCGATCGACCACGCCCTGCTTGACCAGGGTCTCGATGCCGTCGGTGATATCGTCCTGCATGGTCAGGCCCCATTGCTTCCAGCCGGCGACGTGATGCTTCCAGCCGAAGCCGGTGGACATGCGGAACTGCGGCTGCAGCACGGCAAACCCGCGCGAGGCCAGCATTTGCGTGATCGGATCGTAGCCGAAACCGTCGCGCGCGTGCGGGCCGCCGTGGATGTACGCCACCAGCGGCAGCGCCTTGGCGGGACGGCCTTCGGGCAGGGTCAGGTAAGCAGGAATGGTCAGGCCGTCGCGGGCCTGGTAGCGGATCACGGCCTGCTCCGACAGTTTCTTGCCGTCCAGCTCAGGCTTGACGCTGTAGAGCGGTTCGAGCGTTTTCCTGACGGTATCGAAGTGGTACAGCTTGCCGACATTATTGGTGCTGGAGGTGGCCACCACCGCGTGGTTGCCATTCCACTGGAACTGCACGCGCTCGCCCGGCAGGCTGGCGTCGAGCGTGGCCTGCAGGCGGGCGTAGTCCTCGTCGAAATAATACATTTCCGGCTTCATGCCATCCACCGATACGCCCACCACTTTCTTGCGGATTTCATCGAAGATCAGGCCATCCGGGATATCGGCCTCGGCGTGCTCGGCAATCAGTTCGCCGGCGGTGTTGTTGGCCGAGTTCCAGATGTGCACGCCGGCCTTGTCGCGGCCATTGAAGCGCCCGGCCACGAACAAGGTCTTGTTGTCGAAGTCGAAGCCCAGCGGATTCATTTCCTTGCCTTCATCGAGGTAGGCCTTGTAGATGGCTTTCCACGGCGCTTTCTCGTCATCGCGCAGGTACACGGTCTGGATGATGCGCTTGCTGCTGTCCTCCACCGTCATCGACGATGCCACGCGGATGACCTTGTTATGGTCGAGCACCCAGCCGCTGACCGCACCCGGATTGTTAAAGGTGAGCAGCGCCATGCGGCCGTTGGTGGTGTCCAGGCGAAACACGTCGCTGGCGCCCAGGTCGGCATCGCGGCCACGTTCGTTGTTCACCACGATCAGGTCGTTACTGTCGCCGCCCACGCGCGTCAGCACCGAGACCGGCTTGTATGGCAGATTCGAGCTCATCGCCTCCTTGATGCTGATGACCAGCTTGCGAAAACCGCTGCCGTCGCTGTTGACGGCAAACAGGCCGCCACCGGTTTGCTTTTCCTGCACTTCGTCACCGCCCTTGTTGATGCTGAACACCAGCCGGCGATTGTTGACCCAGATCGGGTTGGCCACGTTCCATTCCGGATCGGAGGCCACCACGGTCGAGGCGCGCGTCTCGAGATTGATCACTGCCAGCACGAAACGGCCGTTGCGCGGCGTGAGCACGGCCATGCTCAGGCCATCGGGCGACAGCACGGGGCGGCCGCTGAATTCGGCCTTTTTGAAGAAATCGGCGATGGGGATGGATGCGTCGGCCTGCGCCACGGGGCTGTAAGCGCCACCGCCGAGCAGCAAGGCGCCCAGCACGACGGGAAGGATGCGTCGGTTCAAAACTGTCTCCTCGATTCGGGAACAAAAACACTCATGAGGTCAAAGGCGCCGTCACCTCGCGGCCACGGCGCCTTTGATCCTGCCGCGATTACTTGAAGCTGTAATCGGCGGTCAACTGGAAGTAACGTCCCATCGCGCTATGCAGCGGCGCGTAGTAGTTGGCGCCGTCGTTCGGGTGGAACGGCGGCTTGCGGTCGAAGGCATTCTGGATCGCAAAGCTCAGCTTGGTGTTCTTGAAACCGCTGTAGCTGCCGCCCAGGTTGACCACGGTGAACGAAGCAATGCCCGTGCACAGTTGCGGGTAGCCTTCGGTCGCCATCACGCACTCGGTGGTACGGTCCGCCACCGACGCCATCTTGCCGACGAATACGGTGTCGGCCGACAGCGCATATGCCGCCTTCTTCCACGCCAGGCCCAGGTTGGCCTGCACCGACGGCGTGCCACGGGTGCCGGCGTACTCGATCAGGTCCGACGTTGGCGACGGCGCGTTCTTGTACGACTGCGTGTAGCTCACGTTCAGCGTTGGCGTCAGCACGCCGTACTCGCCCATGTTCAGGCGGCCCGTCAGCTTCAGGTCGGCGCCGCGGATCTTGGACACCGCCACGTTGGTCAGCAACATGCGGATGTTGGTGATCTCGCCAGCGGTGGCGCCGGCGGCACGGTCGGCGGCGGTCAGCGCCGCGCGGGTGATGACGGCGGCCGGATCGTTGGCGTAGCGGTCAGGATCGGCCAGCACCTTCGACAGGTCGTACGTGCCGATTTCATCGACGCGTTTGATCTGGAAGAAGTCCAGCGTCGCCATGAACGACGGGCTCGGTTCCCATGCCACGCCCAGCGTGTAGCTTTTCGCCGTTTCCGGCTGCAGTGCCGGGTTGGCGCCGCTCTGGTACGCGCTCGAGCCGCTGCAACCGAGGGTGAAGCTGGCGTTGCAGCGGGCCGGATCGCGGAACGTCAGGAACGCATTGCGCACATCGGTCGAGTTTTCCACCAGGGTCGGTGCACGGAAGCCTTCGGCATACGTGCCGCGCACCACGAACGACGACGTGGCATTCCACTTCACGCCCACTTTCGGCGTGGTCGAGTTGCCGTAGTCCGAGTAGTGGTCATAGCGCAACGCCAACTGGGCTTCGACCGACGGCAACACGGGAACGGTCGACTCGGCATAGACCGACGAAATACGGCGGCTGTTCGAGAAGCCGGGCGGCAATTGCGCCTGGTGATACAGCTCGCCCTCGACTGCCAGCGGATCGGGATTGGTGGACAGCGTTTCGCGACGGAACTCGGCGCCCACCGCCAGGCCGACTGCACCGGCCGGCAGGTTGAACAGCTCGCCGGACAATTTGCCGTCGATCTGGGTCAGGCCGGACTTGAAGCCGTTCTTCGGGCTGGCCGTGATCGAGTTGTAGAGCGCCTGGTTGGCGGCGCCGCCACCGAAGATGAAGGTGCCGTTGGTGTACGCATCGATGAACGGGGTGGCCAGGATGGCGCTGGTATTGCGCGAGGAAACCTTGCTGTCGGTGCGCAGCAAGGCGGTTTCCCAGTCCCAGTTCTTGAAGTCGCCCTTGGCGCCCACCAGGTAGCGGCCGAAATCGGTCGTGTTGTTCTGGCCCTGGCCCGGGAAGTCGCGCAGCGAAGCGCGCACGCGCACGGTACCATTGCCGCCGGCCAGGGTTTTACCGTCCGGTCCGATCAGTTCTTGCGGATACTGCGGGTGGGTGATCGGCAGCGCCGGGACGATCTGGCCGTTCTGGCCGGCCACCCAGTGCAGCAGGCCGGTCACCGTGGCCTTGTTGCGGTTGAACATCAGCTCGCTGAACAGGGTGGTGTTGGCGGTCGGCTGCCAGGTCAGGCGGCTGGTGATACCGAAGCGGTCGGTCTTGCCGGCGGAATTGATCGAGCTGTCCTTGTAATCATCGAACACGCACGCCTGGCCCACCGACGTGGCGCCCAGTACGCTCGATGCGGGCACCAGGCGGTCGGCCGGGCAGTTCTTGTCGAGCGTGCGCGAGGTGAGCACATTGGTCGCCTTGTCGGTCCAGTAGATGTTGCCCGGATAGGTGTACAGCGAACGCTGGTCCTTGTAACCGTAGGCGCGCAGGTCCTGGGTGCCCAGGTAACCGTCGCGGTTGTACATATACATCGGGTCGCGCTGGCGCACGTCCAGGGTGACGTAGGCATTGAAGTGGTCTTCGACCAGGCTGCCCTTGCCGTAGCTGACGGTGGCGCGTTTTTGCTTGCCGTCGCTGCGGCTGGACTCGCCCAGCGAGCCGCCCAGTTCCAGGCCTTCGAAGCTGTCGCGCAGGATGATGTTGACCACGCCGGCCATCGCTTCCGAACCGTAAATGGCCGAGGCGCCATCCTTGAGGATTTCGACGCGCTCGACGGCGCCGACGGGAATCGAGTTCAGGTCGACAAAGGTGGTCTGGAACTCCGGCTGCGCATACGGCGCCAGGCGGCGGCCATTGATCAGCATCAGGGTTGCCTGGCTGCCGAAACCGCGCAGGTTGAGGCCGGCTGCGCCGGCGCTGAAGCCGTTGGTGCGGTTTTCATCGATACCGCCGACGTTGGCGGAAATGGTACGCAGGACTTCGTTGAGCGACGTGGCGCCGCCACGGGTGAGTTCGTCGCGGGTGATGATTTGCACAGGCGACGCCGTTTCCACCGAAATGCGGCGCACGTTGGAGCCGGTCACATACACTTTCTGAACTGCAGGATTGCTGTCTTCGGTGGTCTTGGCTTCGGCCACCGGCTGGGCTGCCAGGTTGGCGTCCTGTGCATGGGCCAATTGTGCAAGCATCGCGGTACCGGCAAAAGTACCGATCGCCAGCCGCACCAAGATGACACTGGTTTTCTCTTTCAATAACATTGCTCTTCCCTTTTTGTGCTTTATGCAACCAGTTTTTATAATGTGAACCAAACTCCGGCAATCACGACCATTACTAGCAAAGATTTACCTACCAATAATAATTCCGTAAAAGCAAGAATATTTATTATGCAGCTGAAACAGTTGCATTTAGTTACAAATATAATTTAATGTTGCTTTTTTGCGACTGAGGCATATTTATAATAATTTTTATCAATATATTGCGAATTTAATTTGATAAAAATATAAATTATCAAAATTAAATTAAAAGCCTCATTTGCACCACCATGAAGCGAATTCACCAATAAGGTGCACGGAGCGGAAATTGCAGTAATTGTTAGAGGGAATAACAGCTGGGGCGAAAGGCGAGAGCAGGAGATGTAACCGAGGGTAGTGCTGGCACCGCCGGGGGGTGCGGCGGTGATGGAAACCCCGTTATCAGCCTTGTTTCTGGCGGCGGCGCGCCACCACGCAACCGAACATCAGGGCATAGGTTTTTGCGTGGTAAAGCTCGAGCTCAGTGGCAAACCGGCAACAGTGGCTTGCACGGTGTCGCGATAGCCTTCGGCGGTGGTTTGTGCGGCGGCGCGGGGCTGGGCGCCCTGGAACGTGATGACGGCGGCGTTGGCGCTGCCAAAGGCGGCAACTGCCAAAGCAAATGCGGCGAGCACGAGTTTTTTCATGATTTTCCCCGCTTGTTGGATGGTGTAAGCGAATTGCCTGGCCAGCTAAGGGGATGGGGGATCTGATGTTTAGAAGGTTAAACCACGATAGAGCGGAGATTTATGCATTTCAACATTTGTTACTAATATAAAAAGTGCGGTCGTAAACTCTCACGAAAGTGCTTGAAACGTGGCCGTGACTGTACGACACTGAGACCTCCAAGTCATTGATTCTCCTGATTTTTGGACCCGGCCGAGGTGACACGATGGATATTCCGATTCTGATCCAAAAGCATGGCGGCAGCAAGTACGGCGTGACAGTACCGGACATTCCCGGTTGCACCACCAGCGGCGAAACAGTGGATCGCGCCATGAGCAACGCCACCAAGGCCATCTATGGCCACGTGGGGCAGCTGGTCGAACAGGGCAAGGCGTTCGAAATCAAGGCCTCGGAGGTGGAATACCTGTCGCGCGAGCCCAGCTACGCCGACGGCATCTGGGCCCTGGTCAGCCTCGACCTGGCACGGCTGGACGATCCGCCACTGGGGTGAAGGCAGCATCCGCTTGACCTTACCACCGCTGGAAGCCTTACAGTATGATGACCCCAACCTGTAAGGAGAAACACCATGTATCAGCTACAAGTGGAAGACATGACCTGCGGCCATTGCGTCAGCGCCGTCACGCGCGCGGTGCAGGCGGTCGATGCAGCGGCGAAGGTGGAAGTCGATCTGGCCAGCAAGACGGTGCGCATCGACAGCGCCACCGGGCTGGCGCCGCTCAAGGCGGCAATTGCCGATGCCGGGTTCCCCGTCGCGAGCGCCAGCTGACGTTACTTGTCGAGTTCCGGATAGTGACGGAAGATGCCGTCTTCGTTGAACGGTATCCGCCGCTTCGAGCGTAAATACGCGGCGATATCGGGCCGCGCGGCCACCGCGTCGTGCAAGGCGGCCAGCCGCGGCCACGCGTGCTCCTGGCGCGCCATCGCATTGGGAAACGCGTAACGCAAGCCGGCCATCAGCTGGAACAGCGACAAGTCCACGTACGACAACCTGGAACCCACGGCAAACGCGCCGCGCCCCGGGTTGTTGGCCAGCACCTGCTCGAAGTAGCCGAGAAATTTCGGGATGCGCTCGGCGATGAAATCCTTGGCGCGCACCTTGGCCGCCTTCTTCTGGTCTTCGTAGTACAGATTGGTCGAGAGCGGGTGATGGGTATCGTGCACCTCGTTGACGATGTCGGCAATCGTCAGTTGCAGCTGGTTGGTCCACAGCCGCCCTGCTTCCGCGCGCGGCGCCAGGCCGTGGCGGGCGCCGAGAAACAGCAGGATGTTGGCAGTCTGCCCGATCAGCATTTCGCCCGCGCGCAGCACCGGCGGTGCGAACGCCGGGTGCTCGCTGTGCGCGAAATCGAGGCTTGCTTGCAGCTCCGGCATGCCCTTCTTCTTCCGTGCCACATCCTCGTAGGGAACGCCCGCCTCTTCCAGGGCCAGCCGCACGAATTCGCCGCGCCCTTGCAGGCCGGGCCAGTAATAGAGTTGATAGGGTGTCGTCATGTCCCGATGCTAGCACCGCGCGCAAAACCGCCGCGCCAGCCTGGCGACCAGGCCGGGCACGAATCACGCCGGATTGGCAAGGCTCTGCAGAATCGGGCAATCGGGACGGTCGTTGCCCTGGCAGCAGCCGGCCAGCGTTTGCAAGGTGTCGCGCATCTCGGTCAGTTCGGCGATGCGCTGGTTCAGTTCAGCCACATGGCCCAGCGCGATGGCCTTGACGTCCGCACTGGCGCGCGCCTTGTTGTGCCATAGCGACAGCAGTTCGCGGATCTGTTCCAGCGAAAAGCCGAGCGTCCGGGCGCGCTTGACGAAGCGCAGCACGTGCAAATCATCGTCGCTGTACACCCGGTAGCCGGCGTCGGACCGCCGTCCTGGCGGCACCAGCGCGATACTCTCGTAGTAGCGGATCATCTTGGCGGTGATGCCCGAGGCGGCAGCGGCTTGTCCGATATTCATGTGGCACTCCGGGGTGTGGTGGCGGGTTTCCAGCGGCGCAGCAGCAGCGCATTGCTGATCACACTGACGGAGCTCAGTGCCATGGCAGCGCCGGCCACCACGGGATTGAGCAACCCCAGCATCGCCAGCGGAATGCCCACCAGGTTGTAGATGAAGGCCCAGAACAGGTTCTGGCGGATCTTGCTGTAGGTGCGGCGCGAAATATCGATGGCGTCCGCCACCAGCGACGGGTCGCCGCGCATCAGGGTAATGCCGGCCGCCTGCATGGCAACGTCGGTACCGGTGGACATGGCGATGCCGACATCGGCCGCCGCCAGCGCCGGCGCGTCGTTGATGCCGTCGCCCACCATCGCGACCCTGGCGCCAGCCGCCTTCAGCTGCACGATTCTAGCCACTTTATCGGCCGGCAGCAAATTGGCCACCGCCGTATCGATGCCGAGCAGCTTGCCGACGGTCTGCGCGCTGCCCTGGTTGTCGCCAGTCAGCATGACGGTGGCAATGCCCAGCGCCTGCAGCCGGGCAATCGCCGCGCGCGCGCCAGGCTTGACCGGGTCGCTGAAGGCGAACAGGCCCAGCAACTGCGGTCCGCACGACAGCCAGGAAATCGTGTTGCCGGCCGCTTCCAGCGCCTGCGCCTGTTCTTGCAGCGGCGCCAGGTCCACGCCCTCCTCCTGCATCAGGCGCGTGCTGCCCAGCTTCAAGGCCAGCCCATCGACCTGGGCCGCCAGCCCCCGGCCCGGCAAGGCCGCTACGCCGCTGGCCGTCAAGAGCGCCAGCTGGCGCGCAGCGGCTGCGGTAAGTACGGCCCTGGCAAGACTATGCTCGCTGCCGGCCTGGATGGCTGCCGCCAGTTGCAGCAGGCGTTCTTCGCCGATGTCATGCGCGTGGAGGGCCGCCAGCACGGGCATGCCGAGCGTCAAGGTCCCGGTTTTATCGAACACCACCGTGGTGACCGCGTGCGCCACCTCCAGCGCCTCGGCGTCCTTGATCAGGATGCCGTAGCGTGCCGCCACGCCGGTGCCGGCCATGATCGCCGCCGGCGTGGCCAGGCCCAGGGCGCATGGGCAGGCGATCACCAGCACGGCCACGGCGTTGATAATCGCCGTTTCCAGGTCGCCGCTGGCAATCCACCAGCCCAGCAGCGTCGCCAGGGCCAGCACCAGCACGACCGGCACGAAGATGGCGCTCACCTTGTCCACCAGGTGCTGGATCGGCGCCTTGGCCGCCTGCGCGTCTTCCACCAGCCTGATAATGCGCGACAAGGTAGACTCCAGCCCCACGGCACTGGTGCGCACCAGCAGCACGCCGGCGCCGTTCAGGGCGCCGCCCGTCACCTGCTCGCCCGCGTGTTTGCTCACGGGCAGACTCTCGCCGGTGATCAGCGCTTCATCGACATCGCTGGCGCCTTCGAGCACGACGCCATCAACCGGTATGCGGGCGCCGGGACGCACCACGACCAGGTCGCCAAGCCGCACCTGCGCCACCGGAACATCGTGCTCCTGGCCGTCGCGGCGCACCCGGGCCGACTCGGGGCGCAGCACTTGCAGCGCCCGGATGGCCGCAGCGGTCTGGCGCTTGGCACGCGATTCGAGCCACTTGCCCAGCAAGACCAGGGTGATCACGACGGCCGAGGCTTCGAAATACAGGTGCGCCATGCCGCTGTGGCCGGCCAGCAGCAGGTACACGCTCAAACCATAGGCGGCGCTGGTGCCGAGGGCGACCAGCAAGTCCATATTGCCGGCGCCGGCCCGCACCGCTTTCCAGCCGGCCCGGTAAAAGCGCCAGCCGAGCAGGAATTGCACCGGCGTTGCCAGTGCCCATTGCAGCATGCCCGGCAGCGTCCAGTGCAGGCCGGCCCACTCGAGCAGCATCGGCAGCATCAGGGGCAGCGACAAGGTGGCTGCCAGCACCACTTTCCAGCCATCGCGCGCCGGGGTTGCGGCGGCTGCTGTGGTGACCGTGCTGTCATTGTTGGCGACGCTGGCCGGGTAGCCGGCCTTGTCGAGGACTGCGACCAGGGCGGCGGCTTCCACGCCGCTGACCTTGACGCGCGCGCTCTCGGTGGCCAGGTTGACGCTGGCGGCATGCACGCCGGGCACCTTGAGCAGCACCTTTTCCACCCGCCCCACGCACGAGGCGCAGGTCATGCCTTCGATGCCCAGGTCGATCTCGCTGGTAACCAGCGCATAGCCGGCCTGCTCCACCGCCGCCTGCAGCGGCGCCAGCGCAATCGGCGTGCTACTGGTGACGCGCGCCGTGTCGGTGGCCAGGTTGATGCTGGCGTCAACCACGCCGGGCACGCCGGCCAGCGCCTTCTCGACCCGGCCGGCGCACGAGGCGCAAGTCATGCCGTCGACGCCGAACGACAAGGTGTGTTGAGCCGGGTTTTGCATGGTAAAAATCCTGTATGCATGGAGAATGCATACAGGATCAACTATCCAACGATGGGAAGGTCAAGCGAAATCTAGCGCACCTCGCAATCGACGCCGCCAGACTTGTCCGGCGTGGCGGACTGGCCGCTGGCAACGGGCCCTATCGTGGTGAAACTGGGCGGCGGCGTAAACTGCAAGCCCGGATTCTGCGGTATCAGGATCGGCGGCTGGCTGGCGCTTGGCGTGTAGCCGAACTGGCCGGCGGCAAAATTAAGCGTGCCGCTTGGATTGCTCACCTCGATCTGTCCGGTGATCACGGACGTGTAGAGTCCTGGCGGAAGGGTAGGCACTGCCGTTTTGGGCAACGTCGGGGCCGACGGTATGGTGCCGCCGCCGCCGATGTATTCTGCAGTGAAATAAGTGCCGCGGATGCCGATGGTGGCAACCGGGGTTTTCAGACTGAACTTTTCCTTGTTGCGCTTGCCCAGCAAGCCCGACAGCGAACGCAAGCCGCCCTTGACCAGGTTGAAACTGGCGCGGTCGGCGTCGGGCTGGTCGTCCCGATAGGCAAACTGTTCCACCACGAAGGTGGTGCCTGGCTTCAGGGTGATTTCGCTGTTGTCGATGAATTTCACCAGGGCGTAGGTGTTCTTCTCGGTCATCAACGTGTCGCCCGATTCCACGTCGGATTTCAGCGACAGTATCTTGACCTTGCCGTCGGCCTTTTTTGCCATCATCGGGCCGCTCAACTGCGTCACCGTGCCGGCCACCTGCGCCAGCGCGTGCAGGCTGATGCTCATGAGCACCAGCCACAGCATGGCGCCTGCCAGCATCGACCTAGTTGCAGAACGACTTCTTGATACCGTTTTTGGATTCATCTGTTGCTTTCTTCGTCGAGTCGTCCAGGGCCAGGTTTGCCAGCAGCGGGCTGCTCACACTGTTGGGCGTACTGATCTGGTTGAGCGGGTTATACGTGTTGGTCAGCGAGGCCACGGCATTGCCAGGGACGGTGACCGCCGATGGCGGCACCACCGGCGTGGTCACCGGCGCGGCCACCATCACGGAAGCTGGCACGATCAACCTGCCATTTGGCGCCAGCAAGGTAACCGGCGCGCCGCGGCTGTTGATGCGCACGGTATCGGCGGCGGTCAGGTCGCCGTTTCTGGCCAGGACATTGATGCCGCCCGTCGCCAGCACATCGAGGGCGGCCGCGCCGGCAAACGTGACGCCGGTGCCGGCCGTGACCGCGACGGTGCGCGCCGCATCGACGCGCGCACCGTCGCCGAAGCTCACGGCCGTGCTGGCGTCAATGGTGACATCGTTGGCGCTGATGGCGCCCTGCACGTTGACCGGGCTGTGCGCGATCAGGGTCACGTTGCCGCTGCCGCTGGTAATGGCATGGCTTTCCATGCCGCCCGTGCTTTCGATGCGCACATCGCCGGCGCCAGTGGCAAGGCTGCCCAGCACCAGCACATCGGGCGCGCTGGTCGTGGTCAAGGCTATGCCGCCGGCGCCGCTATTGCTGGCGCTAAAGCTTTTAAGGCGATTGCCCGCGTCGTTCAACACGGTACCGCTTTGCGATTGCGTTGTCAGGCGATTGGCCACCACCGCACCGCTCTGGCTGATGGCGCCCGTGCTGGCGGTCAAGCTGATGGCATTGGCCGCCAGCGCAGCAAACCGCAGGTCGCCGCTGGCCTGGCTGATGGCCAGGTTGCCGCCCACGTTGATGGCGCCGGCGCTCTGGCTGAAGCTGTTGCTGACCGTGACATTGCCGGAACCTCCGAGCAAACCACCGCTTTGCGCGTAGTTGGCGGCGCTGAAGGCGCCATTGACCAGCAGGCTGCCGCCGGCCAGGTTCAGGCCGCCGCGCGAGGTAAAGCTGTCGAGTACCGTGTCGCCGGCGGCAGCCGTGTACACCACGGTGCCGGTGCTGGCCGCAAAATCGGCTGCCAGCACATTGCTGCCGCTTGGCGCCACGCCTCCTTCCCAGTTGGCGGCGTCGCTCCACAAGCCGCCGCTCGCGCCGATCCAGGTTGACAAGGCGCGTTGCGCGATGCTGGCCTGCGCCACGCCGCTGTTGGTCGTCAAGGTGTAATTGCCGGCATCGCTGCCGGCCAGCTGGAAGCCGCTCACCGCCACGGCTTTGCCGGTACCGAAATTGCGGTCGGCAAAGACGCCGCTACCGCCGGCCAGGCTAACCGCATCCTGGCCGATCACGCCGGCCACCGTGCCGCTGACATTGGCCGCCTGGGTGCCGTCGTACACCTTGTCGCTGGCGCTGATGCTGCTCAGGGTCAGTGCCGCGCGGGCAATGCTGGCCGTGGTCGCGCCACCGGATGCGGCCAGCGTATAGTTACCGGCATCGGTGCCGGACAGGCTGGCATTGCTTACCGTAACCGTCTTGCCGCTGCCGGCATTCTTGTCGGCAAACGCGGCGCTGGCCGAGACGTTCAACACATCGCCCGCGAGTCGGTTGTCCGCAATCGCGACCGTGGCCGTGCTGCCGCCGTCATACACCTTGTCGTTACCGGTATAGCCCAGGGTCAGGGCGCGTTGCGCGATGGTGGCGCTGGTGGCGCCGGTGGTCGCGTCCAGCACGTAGTTGGCGGCATCGGTGCCGGACAGGCTGGCGTTCTGCACCGTTACGACTTTCTTGGCACCGGCGTTCTTGTCGGCGAAGGCGCCAGTGGCCGTTGCTGTCAGTACGTCACCAGTCACGCGGTTGTCGGTCACTGCAACTGTGGCAGCAGTGTTGCCGTCATAGGTTTTGCCGGCGGCCGTGAATCCAAGCGCCAGCGCGCGTTGCGCAATGGTGGCGCTGGTCGCGCCGGTGGTCGAGTCCAATACGTAGTTGGCGGCATCGGTGCCGGACAGGCTGGCGTTCTGCACTCTCACCACTTTATTGCCGCCAGCATTCTTGTCAGCAAATGCGCCGCTGGCCGATGCCGTCAGCACGTCGCCAGCGACGCGGTTGTCAGTCACGGAGACCGTGGCGGCGGTATTGCCGTCGTAGGTTTTGCCCGCTGCCGTAAAGCCCAGCACCAGCGCTCGTTGCGCAATGGTGGCGCTGGCAGTACCGGTGGTCGAGTCCAGCACGTAGTTGGCGGCATCTGCGCCGGACAGGGTGGCGTTCTGCACCGCTACGGTCTTGTTGACGCCCGCGTTCTTGTCGGCAAACGTGCCACTAGCCGTGGCGATCAGCACGTCACCGGCAACGCGGTTATCGGTCACAGCGACCGTGGCGGCAATGTTACCGTCGTAGGTCTTGCCAGCTGCCGTGAAGCCCAGCGCCAGTGCACGTTGCGCAATAGTGGCGCTGGTGGCGCCGGTGGTCGCGTCCAGCACGTAGTTACCGGCATCTGCGCCGGACAGGCTGGCGTTCTGCACCGTCACCAATTTGTTGGCGCCAGCATTCTTGTCAGCAAATGCGCCGCTGGCCGATGCCGTCAGCACGTCGCCAGCGACGCGGTTGTCAGTCACGGAGACCGTGGCGGCGGTATTGCCGTCGTAGGTTTTACCCGCTGCCGTAAAGGCAAGTGCCAGTGCGCGCTGCGTGATAGTGGCGCTGGCAGCACCGGTGGTCGAGGTCAGCACATAGTTGGCGGCATCTGCGCCGGACAGGGTGGCGTTCTGCACCGCTACGGTCTTGTTGACGCCTGCGTTCTTGTCGGCAAACGCGCCACTAGCCGTGGCGGTCAGCACGTCACCGGCAACACGGTTATCGGTCACAGCGACCGTGGCGGCAATGTTACCGTCGTAGGTCTTGCCAGCTGCCGTAAAGCCCAGCGCCAGTGCACGTTGCGCAATAGTGGCGCTGGTGGCACCAGTCGTCGAGTCCAAGACGTAATTAGCGGCATCGGTCCCGGACAGGGTGGCGTTCTGCACCATTACGGTCTTGTTGATGCCTGCGTTCTTGTCCGCGAATGAACCATTGGCTGTTGCTATCAGCACGTCACCAGCAACACGGTTATCGGTCACGGCGACCACGGCAGCGGTGTTGCCGTCGTAGGTTTTACCGGCAGCCGTAAAGCCCAACGCCAGCGCGCGCTGCGCAATGGTGGCGCTGGTGACGCCAGAGGCCGAGCCCAGCACGTAGTTGGCGGCATCCGTGCCGGACAGGCTGGCGTTCTGCACCATCACGACCTTGCCTACGCCCGCGTTCTTGTCGGCAAACGCGCCCGTCGCCGATGCCGTCAGCACGTCGCCAGCGACGCGGTTGTCGGTCACCGACACAGTAGCGGCGGTATTCCCGTCGTAGGTTTTACCCGCTGCCGTGAAGCCCAGCGCCAGCGCTCGTTGCGCAATGGTGGCGCTGGCAACACCGGTGGTCGAGTCCAGCACGTAGTTGGCTGCATCGGTACCGGACAGGCTGGCGTTCTGCACTGTCACCACTTTATTGGCGCCAGCATTCTTGTCGGCAAACGCGCCCGTCGCAGATGCCGTCAGCACGTCGCCAGCGACGCGGTTGTCGGTCACCGACACAGTAGCGGCGGTATTCCCGTCGTAGGTTTTACCCGCTGCCGTGAAGCCCAGCGCCAGCGCTCGTTGCGCAATGGTGGCGCTGGCAACACCGGTGGTCGAGTCCAGCACGTAGTTGGCTGCATCGGTACCGGACAGGCTGGCGTTCTGCACTGTCACCACTTTATTGGCGCCAGCATTCTTGTCAGCAAAAGCGCCAGTCGCCGTTGCTGTCAGCACGTCGCCAGCGACGCGGTTGTCCGTCACCGAGAGCGAGGCGGCGGTATTGCCGTCGTAGGTTTTACCCGCTGCCGTAAAGCCCAGCGCCAGCGCTCGTTGCGCAATGGTGGCGCTGGCAACACCGGTGGTCGAGTCCAGCACGTAGTTGGCTGCATCGGTACCGGACAGGCTGGCGTTCTGCACTGTCACCACTTTATTGGCGCCAGCATTCTTGTCGGCGAAGGCGCCAATGGCCGTTGCTGTCAGCACGTCGCCAGCAACGCGGTTGTCCGTCACCGAGAGCGAGGCGGCGGTATTGCCGTCGTAGGTTTTACCCGCTGCCGTAAAGCCCAGCGCCAGCGCTCGTTGCGCAATGGTGGCGCTGGCAGCACCGGTGGTCGAGTCCAGCACGTAGTTGGCTGCATCGGTACCGGACAGGCTGGCGTTCTGCACTGTCACCACTTTATTGGCGCCAGCATTCTTGTCAGCAAATGCGCCAGTCGCCGTTGCCGTCAGCACGTCGCCAGCCACACGGTTGTCGGTCACGACGAGCGTGGCGGCAGTGTTGCCATCATAGGTCTTGCCGGCGGCCATAAAGCCCAGCGCCAGCGCGCGCTGCGTAATGGTGGCGCTGGTCGCGCCGGTGGTCGAGGTCAGCAAGTAGTTGGCGGCATCGGTACCTGACAGGGTGGCGTTCGCTACCGTTACTACCTTGTTGACGCCTGCGTCCTTGTCGGCAAATGAACCGGTAGCCGTTGCCGTCAGTACGTCACCAGTCACGCGGTTGTCGGTCACCGAAACCGTGGCGGCAGTGTTGCCGTCATAGGTTTTGCCGGCAGCAGTAAAGCCCAGCGCCAATGCGCGCTGCATGATGGTGGCGCTGGTCGCGCCGGTGGTCGAGGCCAGCACGTAGTTGCCAGCATCCGTGCCGGACAAGCTGGCATTTTCCACCGTGACCGCTTTGTTGGCAGCGGCGTTCTTGTCGGCAAAGGCGCCGCTGGCCGTTGCTGTCAGCACGTCGTTCGCGACACGATCGTCAGTAATCGTCAAGGTCGCCGCCGCGTTGCCATCATAGGTCTTATTAACGCCAGCGAAGCCCAGATTGAGCGTGCGCGCCGTGATGGTGGCACTGGTGCTGCCTCCGGTGGCCAACACATAGTTTCCAGCATCGTTGCCAGTGAGATTGCTCTCGGTCACGCTGTAACTGACATCCTTGGCGGCGCCTACGTTCTTGTTGTTGAAACTGCCCAAGAGGCCCGTTAGCCGGACCTGGTCGCTGCCGATCACGCCAGTCAGGTTGCCGCTGATGCTGGCGGTGGTGTTGCCATCGTAGATTTTATTGGCCGCGCTGACATTGCCCAGGGCGAGCGTGGCGCGGGTGATATCGGCCGTGCCGGTGGCGGTATCTGCCAGGCTGTAATTGCCCAGTTCATTACCGGTCAAAATAGTCAGGCCGCTGACCGTGACCGGCTTGCCGGTGCCAGCGTTCTTGTCGAGAAATTGTGCGGCGGTGCCAGCCACGCTCACGTAGTCTCCGCTGACAACGTTGTCCAGGCTTAACGATACATTGGCAAAGCCGAGCTCACCATCGTACACCTTGCTGCCGCCCAGGATTACGCTCAACGCTCGCGGCGTGATGGACACGCTGGCAGCGCCGGCATAGCTGATGTCGTACTGGGTGGACCACAGTCCGCCCAGTGCATAAGTGCCGACATTGCGCGCGTCGCCATACGTGGCCGTGCCGCTGGCGCCCAGGTCGCCGTTGAGCAGCCCGACATAGCTGAGCGGTCCGACGCTGGCCACCTGGCCGTCGTAGACGCGGCTGGAGGCACCGCCGGCGGTTACCTGCAACGGCGTCAGGAAAGCTTTCAACAGCGGCGTGGTATGGCCCTCGTAGATGCGCCAGACGGCATTGTCGCCGAAATTGAAACCGCCGAAACTGCTTTGCTTGCTCATGTCGGCCGTAGTGCGCCCGGTGGAGCCGCCCTGGTCAAAATAAGTGCCGGCAATGTCGTAGTTGAAGAAAGCCGGCCCCACGCCCGCGCCAGGATCGGCGCGCCCGACCACGGCGCCCACGGTCCCGGAGGTGACGTTATTACTCGATACAGTGCCGGAAAAATACAGGCGGCTGGCGCTGCTGCCCGCCACGCTCCAGCCAATCACGCCGCCAAGGTTGCTTGGGTAAATGTCGTAGACCCTGACCATGCCAATGGCGCCGGTCGCATAGGCGTCGCCGATGGTGCCGCCATTGCGTCCGACCAGGCCGCCGACACTGGCCCCGCCATCGACGCTGCCGGTAGCGTACGCTTGCGAGATGGCGCCGTTGTTATTGCCGACCAGGCCGCCCACCTGTTCACCAGGCGCGGTGACCGCGCCCGTGGCGCGCGCCACCGTGATGGTACCGCTGCTGCTATTGCTCCCTACCAGGCCGCCCACGGTCGAATAGCCCGAGTTATACGTAGCATCGAGCCCCGTCACGGCGCCAGTGGCGGTGGCATTGCTGATCGTGCCGCTATTGAAGCCCACCAGGCCGCCGACATTGGTGTTGCCGCTGATGGACATGCTGCTGGTGACGTTGCTGATCGTGCCGCCACCATTGTTGCCCGCCACCGCACCCACATTATTACCGCCGACAACGCTGCCGCCCACCATCGCCAGGTTGCGGATGGTGCCCCCCTGCAGCCTTGCAAACAGGCCGCTGCCGAAATACGGTGAGTTGACGCCGCCGTTGATGGTCAAGCCGCTGATGCTGTGATTGCCGCCATCGAAGATGCCTGCATAAGCCAGGTCGTCGCCAGTGAACATCGGTGCGAAACCGGTGCGCCCATTGCCCCGGTTCCAGTTGGCCGTGCCGCTGGCGTCGATATTGGCTACCAGGCTGTAATGCTTGCTGTGGCTTTGCGTGCCGATCCCTTGCAAGCCGTACACATCGGCGATCTGGTACGGCCTTGCCGCATCGCCATTGCCGCCCTTGACGCGCAAGAAGCTGCCGTTGTTGACATTGAAGCTGTACGCGGAAAACGCGGGCAAGCTGGCGTTGTTCTGTACCCAGTTGCCGCCATCGAGCAGGAAAGCGCCGCCGACGCTGACGATGCCATTGGCGCTGATCACACTGTCCGAGCCGAAGGAACCGGCCGCAACGGTCAGATCCTTCGCGACGGCCACGGCGCCGTTCAGGTTGATATTGCCACCGGTGCGCAATTGCAGCAGGTTGAGGTTATTCGAGTTGCTCAGGTCGAGCGCGCCTTGCAGATTCAGCGCGCCGGTGTAGTTGTCATTGCCGATCGCGATGGTCGATGCGCCGACGGTTTTCAGTTCGCTTTCGGTCAGGCCCAGGCTGTCGATACTGTCCGCGCCGGCGCTGCCGATTTCGATGCTGCCGTTATCGGTGCGGCGGCTCAGGTTGACGGTCCCGGTCCCGGTCCCGGTTCCGGCGCGAATCGATTGGGACGAGCCACCCAGGCTCATGTTATCAGCCGTCAGGCTGACGGCGGCGCCCGCCGACAGACCGCCGCCGTTGCCGACCGTTAGGCTGGCGGCGGTCACGCTGAGTTCGCTGTCGGCCTGGTGCATGGCCAGCTTGTCCGTGGCGACCAGGGCGCCGCCGGTTTCCAGGTTCAGGTACCTGATGCCGTCCACATCCTGCTGATTGACCAGGTTGACCGGCGCGCTGATGGCGATGTTGCCGGAGCTGGCATCGCCGATATTGACGTTGTTGACGGCAACGCGGTTCAGTTCATCGTTGGTCAGGCCCAGCGCAGTCCCCGGCTTGCTGCCCAGGTCGATCTGGCGGCCTTCGCTCAGCTGCTTGATGGTCAGCGTGGCCAGGCCACCGGCGCCGCCGAAATTGAGGCCGCCGGTAAAGCTGATATTGTCGGCCTGCAAGCGCACGGTCTGCCCTTCCGCACCACTGCCCACCAATTGATTGCCGGTGCCGCTCAGTGCGATGCTGCCGCCAGCCCGGTTGCTTTTCAAGCTCAGGCTGCCGTTGCCGACGTTGACCGTGCCGGCACCGAGGATGCTGGCGCCGGACAACGTAACGTCGCCATAATCGGTGATGATGGCCGCGTTCAGGTTGACGCTGCCGCTGGCGCCATACGCCATGCCGCCGGCCGCATCGTTGGCCGACAGGTTGACCGCGCCACCAATGGTGGTGATCGCTGCATTGACGTTGATCGCCTCGCCTGCCTGGGCAGTGAGGCCCGCGCCGCTATTGACCATGTTGATGGCGCTGTTGAAGGTGATGCGGTGCGTCGCCTGCAGGATGACGTTGCTGCCGGCATTCGAAATCGTGCCGGCGCCGATGGAGGCGTTGAGCGGCTCGTCGGCAAACTGGTCAACGCTCTGCAATTGGCCGTTGTAGCCGGCCACGACTTCGATATCGTAGGGATCGAGCAGCCAGTTGCCGCGCTTGCCGCTTCGCGCGCTGGTATCGACGCGGATGCCATCGACCGCCAGGTAACGGCCCGACGTTTCCACCAGGCCGCCATTGCCCGACACCGCGCCGCCGCGCGCCGAAATGCTGCCGAACACGCGCGCAGTCTCGTTGCCCCACATGATGACCTTGCCGCCGTCGCCGTTCTCCAACGCGTCGGCGGCGATGGTGGCATCCTTGCCGACCGCCACCTGGCGCGCGTTGGCAATCGCCGGGTTCTTGCCTTGATAGTCGCCGCCCAGCAGCACCGTGCCGCCACCGAGAGCGCCGCTGGCGTCCACGCTGGCATTGCCCTGCATGCCGACCTGGTCGCCCAGCACGGTAATCTCGCCCCCCTCGCCCACCGCACTGGTGGCGCTGGTGACGCTGCCATTTTCCAGCAGCGTCTTGCCGCTGGCTTTCAACACGATCTTGCCGTTCTCGCCTACCACTGCGCTGTTGGCGTTGAGTACGCCACGCTGGCTCAGCAGCGCGCCGGCCATGCCGATACGCCCGCCCTGCGCCACCACCTGGCCGATGTTGATGGCCTGGTCGGCGGGCGCGGACAGCACCACGCGCAAGTCCGGGTTGGCGGCGTCGGCCAGTTGCACGCTGTGGCCGGCGGCCAGCAGCACGTCGCCGTTCGGCGCCGTGAGGATGCCGCTGTTTTCCACGTTCGGCGCGATCAGCAGGATTTGCCCGCCGCTGCCGACGTTGATGGCGCCCTGGTTGATGACGGCGCCGGCCGTGTCGCCAGCCTTGAAGCTCATCTTGCCGGCCAGGAAGTCCTGGTTCGACAACGCCAGGCTGGAGGCCACCAGCCCCGCCACATCGACGCGCGCATCGCGGCCGAACAGCACGCCGTTCGGATTGATCAGGAATACTTTACCGTTCGACTGCAGGGATCCGAGGATCTTGCTGGGGTCTTGGCCGGTGATGCGGTTCAATACGCTGCTGCCGGCGTTTCGCTGGACAAAGCGCGTGATCTCACCGGCATTCACGGAAAAACTTTGCCAGTTGATGATGGTATTGGGCGTATTGGTGATGGTAAACAGGTTGCCCTGCTGGTTGAACGTGGCCTGGCCATGCACCACTTGCGGCGCGACCGGATTGGCATGGGCGGCATTGAAACAGGCGGCGATCAGCAGCGCCAGCGCGGTACGGCGCAGCGGCGGCTCGAAGGGGTGGCCGGCGGGCACGGTGCGCAATGGTTTTTGTTTGGTCATGATGTTTTATCCTTGGTACCTTGAGTGCCCTAGTACGAGAGCGCAACCCGGAAATGCAGGCGATTGGCGTCGCGGCGCCCGGTCTGGCCCGGGTTGACGACATGGGCATAATCGAGCTGCACATTGGCGTAGCGGCTGAGCAGCATGCGCAGGCCCAGCCCGGCCGAGCCGATCGCCATGCTGTCGATTTCGCCAGGCAGGACGTGATTGCGGCGCACCCAGCCGGTGTCGTAGAAGGCCAGCGCGCGGCACTGGTAGCCGCCATTGCCGCACCAGTTGGGCGCATACAGTTCCAGGTTCAGGTTGGCGCCGCTGTCGTTGGCCACTTCGCGTTCGAGAAAGCCGCGCACCGAGGCGCCGCCGCCCACGCCGAACTGCTCGCCCGGCACCAGCGCATCGGGCGTGTACTGGCCGTTGAACAGCGCGCGCCATTGCCAGTCGCTGCCCAGCACCTGGCTATAACTGCCGCTCAGACGCAAGGCGCTGTAGCCGGCTTTGGCGCCCACGCGCGCCAGGGTAAAGTCGCGCTGGCTGCCGTTCTTGCCGCCGGCAATATTGCGCGCGAGGGTCACGCCCACGCTGGCCTCGCCGTCCGGCAAACGCCAGGCGCCGATGTAGGCGATGCTGACGGGACGCACCGTCACATCCGTACCCAGCTCGGTGCCGAAGAATTGCAGGCTGTTGCGGTAAGCCTTGAAGTCCAGTCCATAGACCAGTTTGGGTTCATAGTTGTCGCGCTTGCCGAAGTTCTGGTTGTAGCGTGCGCCGGCGGTGGTGCCGCGGCCACTGACGGCCAGATCGACGATGCCGGCCGACACCGTGCCCGAATCAACGTTCGAGTAACTGGCAAAAAAGTCCAGCGAGTCGCCCAGCGCGTACAACGGCACGTGGTAACCCACGCCATAGACGCCGATCTGGCTGCCATGTTCGAGCGAGGTGGTGTACTGCACGCTGGCCACGTGATCGCGGCCCCACAGGTTGGCATGTTGCAGCACCACGCCGGCATGGGTCTTGCCGGACGCGTCGCTGCCGGTATTGTCGAGGTTGAGCGTGGCCTTCCAGGGACGTTCATCGACCACCGTGATACCGGCATCGACCTTGTCCTCGGCCTCGCCGCCGGCCAGCCGCACTTCCAGCTTGCGGGCCGGGTTTTCGTTGGCCAGCTTCAGGCTCAGGCCCAGCGCCGGCATGTTCGGCGTCTGGCCTTCGACCAGGGCGGGCAGTGCGCGCCGCACATTGGCGTCGTCCACGTACTGGTTGCCGGAAACGGTTACCTTGCCCACCTGCGTTTGCAGCACGTTCAGGCGCACCGCACCGTGGTCGAGCTCCTGTTCCGGCAGGCTGACCAGCACCAGCGTATAGCCGCGCGCGCGGTAGGCGTTTTCCAGCGCTTCGACCGCCCGCTGGATATCGCCAAAATCGCGCTGCTGGCCGGCAAACGGCGCCACCAGCGCTTGCACCAGTTGCTCACCGAGCAAGGTATCGCCGCTGACCTCGTAACGGGCGATATTGAAACGGGGCGTGTCGATGGGGGTGTCGGCCATTGAATATGACGCGCACAGCAACAGCGCGGAACCTGCAAGCAGGCGCACCAGGCGATCGTTCATGTGTGAGAGTTCTTGTGAGTGCATGGCCAGCCAGGCGCGGCTGGACATCAATTGATTGAAAGCAAATTTTAGACGGAATGTGGTTTCCAGTCAGCAATTTCCATGCCGATGGTGGTTATTTCGTCTCGAATGTGGTCACGCCGTCCCAATCCGCGCCAGGCGGCGTGGCGCGATACTGGTGCAGTCGCGCGCCGTACAGCCGGCGCAGCCCATCGTCTGGCAATGCCAGCAGGATGGCCTCGGCGCCATCCCAGTCGCGCGCGCGCAACAGTTCCAGCACGCGCGACCAGTCGGCCAGCAGCGCCAGTTCGGCGGCATCGGCGTCGGCCAGCAGGCCGCGCGGCTCGAAAATGGCCACCGGTTCGGTCTTGCCCTTGACCCGTACGCGGTCCAGTTCCCGGTACGCGAACTGCGGCGCCTGCGCCCGCGTAAATTCGCTCACCGCAATGCCCACGCCATATACCTTGGTGATGCCTTCCAGCCGCGCGCCCAGGTTGACGGCGTCGCCCATCACGGTATAGGCGCGGCGGATGCGCGAGCCCATGTCGCCCACGTGCATCAAGCCGCTATTGAGGCCGATGCCGATTTGCAGCGGCGGCCAGCCGCGCGCCTGGAATTGCTGGTTCAGGCGCGCCGCGCTCTGCTGCATCAGCAGGGCGCTCGATACCGCGCGCACCGCATGATCGGCAAACGCCACCGGTGCGCCCCAGAACGCCATCACGGCGTCGCCGATATATTTGTCGAGCGTGCCGCCATGGCTGTCGCGGATATCTTCGGACATGGCGGTCAGGTATAGGTTGATGTATTCGCGCAGCTCCTGCGGCGTCATCTGTTCCGAAATGGCGGTGAAGCCGCGCACGTCGGCAAACAGCACCGTCAGTTCGCGGCTTTCGCCATCCATGCTGTAGCGGTCGGGATTGTCGGCCATCTGCGCCACCAGTTCCGGCGCCACGTACTGGCCAAAGCGCGACACCAGCGCCCGGCCCTTGCGCACCTCGAAGAAATAGCCCCAGGCCAGGTTGGCGACGAACAGCGCCGCGATCAGGAGCAGCAGCACGGCGCTGTCGAGGACCGCGTCGGCACCGTGATACAACCACCAGTTGACGCCCAGGGCGCCGGCCAGCGCGCCGACGGCCAGCAGCACCGCCATTGCCGGCGTGGCCAGCGCCAGCGCGCCGCCCAGCAGCAAGCCCACCAGCACCACCTGGCCGAATTCGATGGCCAGGGCGTAATCGGGGCGCGACTTGAAATGGCCGTCGAGGATGGATTTGATCAGGTTGGCGTGCACTTCCACACCGGGAAACTCGGCGTTGACGGGGGTGGCCCGGATATCGTTGAGGCCGGCAGCAGTGGTGCCCACCAGCACGATGGCGCCGCGCAGCACGTCCGCCGGCACTGCGCCCATCAGCACATCGGCCGCCGACACGTAACGGAAGGCGCCGCCGTCGGGGCCGCCCTTGCCGCGAAATTCGATGGTGGTGGTCAAGGCTTCGCCGACCGGTATCGCCAGTTGCCCGCGCGGTGTAAACATGGCGATGCGGTCGAGGCCACCATGCTCGCGCTCGGCCTCCGACATCTGGTCCAGGGTCTGGCTGAACACCGGCGCAATCGCGCGCGCTTTCAGGTACACGCTGGCGGTGGCCAGCGACAGCGACGGATAATAGCCGTCGCCGATGCGCTGCAGCAGGGTCGATGAACGCAGCACGCCGTCGCTGTCGGTCAGTGCCGTGAAAATGCCGGCGCCCTGCGCCGCCTGCTGCAACTGGGCCAGGTTGGACTCGTAGCCGGGTGCGGCAAACGCGGTCACGGTGCGGCCGTTCAGGTCGGCCAGCGTAAACGCCGGCTTGGGCAACACGCCCTTCTTTTGCCGGTCCGACACACTGTAGCCGAGCACCACCGGCTGGCCGCGCATCGCCGCGGCAAACAGCGCGTCGTAATCCATTTGCGGCTTTAGACGTTCGAGCTGGCTGCGCAGGCCCGGCACGCCGGCCAGTTCGCCACTGGCCAGGCTGGCCAGCACGCCGTAGCCGGAACTGGTGTCGGCTTCGGGGAACGAGATATCGAAGCCTACGGCGGCCACGCCGTAGTGGCCGGTCAGCTGGGTAACCAGGCGCGCCTGCACGTCGCGGCCCCAGGGAAAACGGCCGATCTGGTTCAGGCTTTTTTCATCGATATCGACGATCACGATGCGCGGATCGAGCTGCGGCGTCTCGACGCGCATGCGCATGTCGCCCAGCATGGCGTCGAGCCGGCCGATGGTGTCGCCACCGAGGATGCCGATGCTGGCGCACGCGGCCACCAGCGTCAACAACGCGCCCAGCAGCAGCCGCGCGCCATGCCGGGACCAGCGCATCAGGGCACGTAGCCGGGAATGCGCGACTCGTCGATGACGTCGATCTGGCGCGGGTCCATGTGCTGCTGCGCGAACTCGCTGTACACCTTGCTGCGGATGAAGATGTCGAACAGTTGCGGATCGATGTGGCCGTTGAGCGCGAACTTGCCGAGGATGTCGAGCGACTCCGACAGCATCTTGCCCTTCTTGTAGGGCCGGTCGCAGGCAGTCAACGCCTCGAAGATGTCGGCGATCGCCATCAGCCGTGCCTGCACCGACATCTGCTCGCCGCGCAAGCCACGCGGGTAACCCTTGCCGTCCATCCGTTCGTGGTGGCCGCCCGCGTACTCGGGCACGTTGCGCAGGTGGCGCGGCCACGGCAGCGATTCGAGCATGCGCACCGTGACCGAGATATGGTTGTTGATGATCTTGCGCTCGTCGGCGGTCAGCGTGCCGTACTGGATCGACAGGTTGAGCACCTCGTCGGCGTCGAGGAACTGGCGCGCTGCGCCGTCCATGTCGGTCCACGCGCGCGCGCCGATGTCGCGCACGCGCTGCTGGTCGGCCGCGGCCATGCCCTCGCCGCCCACGTTGGCCGTGCGCAGGAACGCGCGTTCAGCACGCAGCGCTTGCTGCTGCGCCGCCAGCGCCGCGTCGATGTCGGCCAGCGCCGCCGGGGTGGCGGCGCCATCGGTCGCCAGCGCCAGCTTCTGTTCCAGCGCGGCGATCTTGGCATCGCGCTCGAGCACCTCGTAGCGCGTATCGACCAGCGCGATGCGGTCGAAGATGGTTTCCAGCTTGGTGGCCTTGTCCACCACGTGGACCGGCGTGGTGATCTTGCCGCAGTCGTGCAGCAGGCCGGCCATCCACAACTCCTTGCGGTCGGCGTCGGTCATGCGGAAGTCGGCCAGCGGCCCGGTCTCGGTGGCGTGCACCGCCTCGGCCAGGCGCATGGTCAGCTCGGGCACGAACTGGCAGTGGCGGCCCGTGTACGGCGATTTTTCGTCGATGCCGATGTTGATCAGGTTGACCAGAGATTCGAGCAGTTCTTCGAGCTGGGCGATCAGGCGCTGGTGGGTCAGCGCCGCCGCCGCCTGGGCCGCCAGCGCCTCGATGAAGCGCTGGTCGGTCTGGTTGAAGGCGATGATGGTGGAGCCTGGATCCGCCTCGGATTGCGGCGCGCGCGCATTGACCAGTTGCAGCACACCGGTCAGCTCCCCCTCGTGATCGCGCATCGGCACGGTCAGGATCGACTTCGAATGGTACTGGCGCTGGCGGTCGAAATCGAGCATGCCCGAGAAATTGAAACCCTCGGCCTGCGGCTGGTACACATCGGCCACGTTGACCGACTCGCCCGAGTGCGCCGCATACGCGGCCACGGCCGACAGGTTGGGCGCGCCATTGGCGTCGAACAGCGGGATCGCCGGTGCGCGGATCGGTTCGCCGCCAGGGCCGCCCTGGTGGATGGCCAGGGTGTCATTGATCAGGATGTGAAAATCGAGCGCGCGGCGGTCGGCGCTGGGACGATACAGGGTGCCGCCATCGGCATTGGTCATGCGCTTGGCGACCTGCAGGATGTGCTCGAGCAGGATGTCGGTATCGTGTGACTTGCCGAGCGCAACGCTCAGTTCGGTCAACAGGTCGAGGCGCTGGGAGATTTGGGAGGGGGTTAACTCTTGCATGGCGAAAGTGTATCCTCAGTGCAAGTTTGTGTACATGACAGATTTCCCGCTTACATAATTTGAACACAGCTTGTTGTGTTTTTACCCTGCCTGGCGGAAATAAAGCTATCATCGCCCGGAAAAACGACTTTAAAAATGGCACAACACCAGGGGCACGCATGAAATTCACATTCTGGGGAGTGCGTGGTTCGATTCCCTCACCCGGCCCGCGCACCATACGCTACGGCGGCAACACCACCTGCATCGAAGTTCGCACCGACAACGACACCCTGCTGATCCTGGACGCCGGCACCGGCCTGTTTCCGCTGGCGCAATCGCTGCTGCAACACAAGACCGGCGACATCCACGCCAACATCTTCATCACCCACAGCCACTGGGACCACATCCACGGCCTGCCTTTTTTTACGCCGCTGTTCGTGCGCGGCAGCCGCGTGCGCCTGCACGGCGTGACCGACCCCGACACCGGCCATGGCATCGAGCACGTGATGAACGTGCAGCTGCAAAACAGCTACTTCCCGGTCAGCGAAACCCAAATGAGCGCCACCATCGAGTACCAGTCGCTGGTCGCGGGCGTCCCCATCACGGTGGGCGACGCCGCCATCTCGAACGTGGTCATGAACCACCCGGTGATCAACCTCGGCTACCGCATCGACTGCCACGGCAAGTCGGTGTTCTTCACCGGCGACCACGAACCTTTTTACAACCCCCATCCCGCAGACCACCCCGAGCACGCGGCAGCCGAACAGCGAGTACGCGCGCGCACCGAGGCCATCGACCGCCTGGTCGCTGGCCTCGATGCCTTGATCGTCGATTGTTCCTACACGAGGGAAGAGTACCCGGCCAAGCAGGGCTGGGGCCACGGCACCTTCGATGAGGCGGTGGAGTTAGCCTTGCGCTGCGGCGCGAAGGCGCTGTACTGCACCCACCACGAGCCGACTCGCAGCGATGACGAACTGGAAGCGGTATTTGCAGAGGTGATGGCGCGCCACGCGGGGCGGCTGGGGGGATTGACGGTAAAGTTGGCTTACGAGGGGCTGCAGGTGGTGCTGGACTGAGCCGGCACCACTGCTAAATACGACCGGGCCGGTGCCGGGCCGCCGCGGCCCCGGGATCACGGAATATACCCGGCGCAGCGATGCGGGGTCGGATCAGGCGGCAGCAGCGAGCGCCGCGCCACGCGGCAGCGAGCGGCGGTCGGCCAGTGCACGCAGGCGCGCCACGGCAGCCTGCAAGTTGAACGATTTGCCTGCGCGCAGGGCCGACACCATCTGGGTGGCGATGCGCAGCGCCGGCGCGGCAGCGTTCTTGGCGGTGGCGCCGTAAGGCAGCACCAGGCGGTAACGGCCTCGAGTGCGCGGCACCACGCCGACAAAACCGACCGACACTTCATTGAGTGCCAGGCGGCGCAATTCCATTGCGACCTGCTGCACCACGCGCACGATTTGCGGCACGCCTTCGGCACGCAGGCCGACCATGGCGGCCTGGTTGCGCACGCCCGGCAGCAGTGCCAGCAAACGCTGGTCGAGCGAAGCCATGGCGACCGGGTTGGCAGGTGCGTCGTCAACTTCGAGAATACTGAGAAGGCATGGCTGGGTGGAGTAGCGATTGTCGCTGTCCATGTAACGCTGATCGATGATTTTCATGTTCTGCTTTGCTGTTTGAATCCAGCCCGTATTGTGCCCGCCGGGGCGCACTTCGGTAAGCAGCCAAAAGAGTATTCTTACGTAGGAGCTATCCCACATTTAAGCCCTGCGTAATCGAGCGGTGGTACCCGGGACAGGGCCGCTTTGGTGATGGCGCGTTGCAGCATATTGTAACCCGACCCGGGCGACAAGGCATGCACGCATTGGGGTATGCTGGCACCAAGCCCTGCCCCACTTCCCCTTTACCGAGAGCCTTCGATGAATACCGAAACCTTTATCCCGGGTAAAGACCTTGCCCTCGAGACGACCATCGCCAACGTGCAGACCAGGCTGGCTGCGCGCGGCTTCCTGCTCGACGAACTGGCTGCGCATCAGTCCGTTAACGGCGTGTGGTCGCTGCGCCTGCAGGACCGCGACTGCCCGCTGCTGTACGCCAACGGCAAGGGCGCCACCGAACTGGCTGCACGCGCCAGCGCCTGGGGCGAATTCGCCGAACGCCTGAGCACGCATTATTTCTGGACCCACTATCACCTGGGCGCCGACCGCGCCAGCGCACCGGTGGTGCACCATCCGCGCGAAAAATGGTTCGCACCGGCCACCGATGGCAGCTGGCCGGCAGACGTGCTCAACCCGGAGCTGCATGCGCTCTATAACCCGCAAGGCGACATTCCCGCCAGCGCGCTCATCGACATCAATTCCGGCAACAGCGCGCGCGGCATCTGCGCCCTGCCCTACACGCGCCTGCGCGATGGCGCCACCACGTATATCCCGGTCAACATCATCGGCAATCTGTACGTGAGCAACGGCATGGCGTCAGGTAACACTCTCAACGAAGCGCGCGCCCAGGCCCTGGCCGAAATTTTCGAGCACGCCATCCAGTACCGCATCATCGCCGAAGGCCTGTGCCTGCCGGACGTGCCGGACGACGTGATTGCCCGCTTCCCGCGCCTGCGCGCCAGCATCGAAGCGCTGCGCGCAGCCGGCTTTGGCGTGCTGGTCAAGGATGCTTCGCTGGGCGGCAAGTACCCGGTCATGAACGTCACCCTGGTCAATTCCGCCGACCAGGGCGTGCTGTCCTCCTATGGCGCCCATCCGCGCCTGGAGATCGCGCTCGAGCGCGCACTGACCGAACTGCTGCAAGGGCGCCCGCTGGAGTCGCTGGCCGGCTTGCCCGAACCGGGTTTCGACATGACTGAAATTAACGCGGTGACCAACCTCGAGATCCACTTCGTCGACTCGAGCGGCGTGATCAGCTGGGACTTCTTCAGCGATACCTCCGACTACCCGTTCGTCGACTGGAACTTCAGCACCACCACCACCGGCGACTACCAGTGGCTGGTCGATGCCCTGCACGCCGAAGGCAAGGATATTTACGTGGCCGATTTCGACGAGCAAGGCATCTACAGCTGCCGCATCCTGGTGCCGGGATTTTCCGAAATCTATCCGCTCGACGACCTCGAGTGGGAGAACAACAGCGCCGGCAATACGCTGCGTCCGCTGCTGGCGCGCCTGCACGAGCTCTCGGTGCAGGAATGCACGTCATTGCTGGCCGCGCTGCAAACATCTCATCTCAACGACGAGCGGCCGGTGTGGGAAATCCTGGGCCTGGCGGTGCCAGCCGGCACGCCCTGGAAGCAGCTGCGCCTCGGCGAACTGAAAACCCTGCTGGCGCTGGTGGTCGGCGACGAAGAAGCGGTGCTGGAAGGCTGCGACTGGATCCGCCACTACCGCGACCTGCCCGCGCCGCGCCTGCTGGTGTACCGCTGCATCGAAACCATCGTCAAGCTCGATGAACCGGACAACTACCGCCACGCGCTCGCACTGCTGTACGGCGCCCCCACGCTGGAACTGGCCGAAGCGCTGCTCGACGGCTCCGAACGCTTCTTCGGCCTCGACGCCCTGGGCCCCAACTTCGAAGGCAGCGCGCTGCACCAGAGTTTGCTGGCGGCGTACGACAAGTTGTTTGTGGTATGAGCGATTGAACTTATCGGCGCAGGCCGTGTCCAATCATGATTGAAGGCGTGATGGATCGGATCAACAGGGAGCCGCAAATGCACAGTAGCAAAGCATTCAAAACGGGCAATTCTCAAGCTATCAAAATACCAGCAGAGCTCGCCTATAAAAACACCGAACTCGATCTGGAAATCGAAAAGATTGGCGAGGAACTGCGTATCCGGCCAGCGCCAAAAAAATCGCTGGACGGCGTATTACGCAAGTTTGCCCGCTTCTCCCCCGACTTTCTTGCCGAAGGACGTGGTTCGCAGCAGCAGGAAGATCGCGAGAAACTCTGATGCTCCAGTCCATGCTGGACACCAATATCTGCATTTACCTGATGAAAAATCAGCCGCCGACAGTTGCACGCCGCTTTGCGCAATGTCGTGTCGGCGATGTGATGATTTCGGCCATCACTTACGCCGAGCTGGAATTCGGTGTCTTGGTCAGCAGCGACCGCGTACGTCAGCGCCGACATTTGAACAACCTGATCAAGTCCATTCCTGTGGCGCCTTTCGATGTCCGCGCCGCCGCTGCCTATGGCCCAATACGTCACGCCACGCAGGAGCGCAAACGCGATCAGCTCGACAAGCTGATCGCGGCCCATGCGTTGTCGCTGCAAATTATTTTAGTGACCAATAACGTCCGTGATTTCGTTGCCTATCCTGGGATACAGATCGAGAATTGGCTGGATGAGCCAGCCCCATAGAAGACCGGAAGGCTACGGCAGGGCATCCACCAACAACTCCGGCTGTAACGCCCTGATCCGCAACTCGGTAAAGTACCCGCCCGCCTCGTTGTAGCGCAGGTAGTGCCGGCCGCAGTCGCGGCAGCGGGCTACCTGGCTGATGTTGCAGGGATAGTAGCGCGGCGCGATCGGGGCGTCCGGGCTGTCGTAGCGGGTGCCGTGCGGGTGGCATTCGGCAAACGCCGGTTCGTCGTACGGATCGTCCACCAGCGTGCCCACCTCATCGAATCGGTCCAGCTCGAGGGTCATCGGCAGCGCTTGCCAGGCTGCCAGCGGCACCTGGTTGCAGGTGCAGTCGCCGGTGACCGCTTGGGAAACCAACGCCAGCTCCAGCAACTGCTTGAATTCAATTTTTGGCATGATGAAAAAAGGGAGCCGCAGCTCCCTTTATAGATTTACAGAATGTGACGTCCAGCCCACCAGGCAATCGCCGCCACGAACGCCGATGCCGGAATCGTGAAGATCCAGGCCCAGACGATGTTGCCGGCCACGCCCCAGCGCACGGCAGACATCTTCTGCGAGGCGCCCACGCCGACGATGGCGCCGGTGATGGTGTGGGTGGTGGAGACCGGCACGCCCAGTGCCGTGGCCACGAACAGGGTGACAGCACCGCCCGATTCGGCGCAGAAGCCGCCCACCGGCTTGAGCTTGGTGATCTTCTGGCCCATGGTCTTGACGATGCGCCAGCCGCCGAACAGCGTGCCGAACGAGATCGCCGTGTAGCAGGAGATGATCACCCACAGCGGCGGCTCGGCGTCGCCGGCCTGCGAGTAGCCGGCGGCAATCAGCAGCATCCAGATGATGCCGATGGTCTTTTGCGCGTCATTGCCGCCGTGGCCCAGGCTGTACGATGCAGCGGACACCAGTTGCAGGCGGCGGAACCATTTATCGACCCGGCGCGGCGTGGACCGCACGAAAATCCACGACACGATCAGCATCATGATCGAGCCGAAGATAAAGCCCATCACGGGTGCGAGCACAATGAAGGCGACGATCTTGATCAGTCCGGCGGACACCAGCGCGCCGGTACCGCTCTTGGCCACTGCCGCACCCACCAGCCCGCCGATCAG
The DNA here is from genome assembly GCF_034479515.1 of Duganella zoogloeoides. Taxonomy (NCBI): domain Bacteria; kingdom Pseudomonadati; phylum Pseudomonadota; class Betaproteobacteria; order Burkholderiales; family Oxalobacteraceae; genus Duganella; species Duganella zoogloeoides. The sequence continues at coordinate 1,359,487 of NZ_CP140152.1, read as the reverse complement.
CGCGTGCGACGACGACGACGGAATGCCGTAGTACCAGGTGACCACGTTCCAGACAATGGCGCCGACCAGCGCGCCGAAGATCACGTACTGGTCCACCACGTTGGGGTCGATGGTGCCCTTGCCGACCGTGGCCGCCACCGTCAGCTGGTGGAACACGAAGATGGCAATGAAGTTGAAGAAGGCAGCCATGGCCACGGCCGTTTGCGGTTTCAGCACGCCGGTGGAGACCACCGTGGCGATCGCGTTGGCGGCGTCATGGAAGCCGTTCATGAAGTCAAACACCAGTGCCAGGGCAATCAAAACGCCCAGCACCCAGATGCTGATTTGGATGGAATTCATCTGTTATTCTTTTTCTGTTGAGCTTACGCGTTTTCGACGATGATGCCTTCGATGATGTTGGCCACATCTTCGCAACGGTCGGTCACGGTTTCCAGGATCTCGTAGATGGCTTTCATCTTGATCAGGTTGCGCACATCGGGTTCGTCGCGGAACAGCTTGGACATGGCAGCGCGCATCACGTGGTCGGCGTCCGATTCCAGGCGGTCGATTTCTTCGCAGATGGCGACGATTTCGCGCGAGTTGTCCATGTTATGCAGCAGGGCCACGGCCGCCTGGACCTTCTCGGTACAGGCCAGCACCAGTTCGGCCAGACGCTGGGCTTCCGGGGTGACCGAATGCAGGTCGTACAGCGAGACGGTCTGGGCCGCGTCTTCCAGCAGGTCGAGGATGTCGTCCTGGCGGGTGATCAGCTTGTGGATGTCGTCGCGGTCGATCGGGGTGATGAAGGTTTTGTGCAGCAAGTCCACGGTTTGATAGGTGATCTTGTCGGCCTGCTTTTCGATGCTTTCGATCGCGTGGACGCGATTTTCCAGGTCGTCGAAGTTGGACATCAGGCCCAGCATTTCTTTTGCACCTTTGACGCACAGGTCGGCGTGTTGGTTAAACAGGTCAAAAAATTTGCCCTCGGTGGGCATCAAGCGTCCAAACATGTCTTTCTCCGATCAATGATTCGTCATTACTACAGGTTGCCGGCCCGGGGTACAGGCGCGGCGTAAAGAAGCGTCGTTCTGGGTCTTCCCGGGCTTAATCGCCCTGGTAGAGCGCCAGGTTACCGACGTAATTGCCAAACTTGGTATATTGGCCGATCCAGGTAAGCCGTACCGAGCCGATCGGGCCGTTACGCTGCTTACCGATAATGATTTCGGCCGTTCCTTTATCCGGCGAGTCGGGGTTGTACACCTCGTCGCGGTACAGGAAAATGATCACGTCCGCATCCTGTTCGATAGCGCCCGATTCGCGCAAGTCGGACATGATGGGGCGTTTGTTGGGGCGTTGTTCCAGCGAGCGGTTCAGCTGCGACAGCGCGATCACCGGGCAGCCGAGTTCCTTGGCCAGCCCCTTGAGCGAGCGCGAGATCTCGGAAATTTCAGCGGTACGGTTGTCGCCCTGCTTGGAACCCTGCATCAGCTGCAGGTAGTCGACGATGATGAGGCCGAGCTTGCCGCACTGGCGCGCCAGGCGGCGCGCGCGGGCGCGCATCTCGATCGGGTTCAGCGCCGGGGTTTCGTCGATGAACAACTGGGCGTCGTTCATCTTTTGAATGGCATGCGTCAGGCGCGGCCAGTCTTCGTCGTTGAGGCGGCCGGTACGCAGGCGGTGCTGGTCGAGCTGGCCGACTGAACCGAGCATACGCATGGCCAGCTGGGCGCCGCCCATCTCCATCGAGAAGATTGCCACCGGCAAGCCGGCTTCGATCGCGACGTTCTCGCCGATGTTGACCGAAAACGCGGTTTTACCCATCGACGGACGACCGGCCACGATGACCAGGTCGCCGCCCTGCAGGCCCGATGTCATGCGGTCGAGGTCGATAAAGCCGGTGGGCACGCCGGTAATCTCGGACTGGTTGTCGCGCGAATACAGTTCGTCGATGCGCTCGACCACCTGCGTGAGCAGCGGCTGCACTGCGAGCCAGCCGGCGGCGCCGCGCGCGCCCTGCTCGGCAATGGCGAAAATCTTCGATTCGGCCTCGTCGAGCATCTGCTTGACTTCCTTGCCTTGCGGGCTGAACGCCTGGCCCGAAATTTCGTCGGCCACGGTGATCAGCTGGCGCAGGATCGAGCGATCGCGCACGATCTCGGCATAGCGGCGGATATTCGCTGCCGATGGCGTGTTTTGCGCCATCGCGTTCAGGTACATCAGGCCGCCAACGTCGTCGGCCTTGCCCAGTTGCGTCAGCGTTTCGAATACGGTGATCACGTCGGCCGGCTTGGACGCGTTGATCATCTTGACGATCTGTTCGAAGATGATGCGATGATCGTAACGGTAGAAATCGTCCGGGTTCATCATGTCGGCGATACGGTCGAACGCGGCGTTATCGCGCAGCAGGCCGCCAATGACGGACTGTTCTGCTTCGATGGAATGCGGCGGGACGCGGAGCGAATCGACTTGCGGATCGGAGGGGGCGTTCATGGCGCGAATTATACCTGCTTAGGCAGTGCAACAAAAAAAACGGGGCGAAAAAAAGCCGGGCGAACCCGGCTTTTTTTAATGGTATTGCTTACTTGACAGGCCGAAACCCATGCAAGTATTAGGCAGCTTCGCCTACAACAGCAACGGTCACTTCAGCGATCACGTCGGTGTGCAGAGCAACGCTCACTGGGAACTCGCCGGTGGTCTTCAGAGGACCGGTTGGCAGGCGCACAGCCGATTTCTCGACAGCGAAACCAACTTTGGTCAGCGCTTCAGCGATGTCGAAGTTGGTGACCGAGCCGAACAGACGGCCGTCAACACCAGCTTTTTGCGAAACGGTCACGGTCATGCCGTTCAGTTTCTCGCCTTGAGCTTGTGCAGCAGCCAGCTTGGCGGCAGCAGCTTTTTCCAGTTCAGCGCGCTTGACTTCGAATTCCGCAACGGCAGCAGCGGTAGCGCGGCGAGCCATTTTTTGCGGGATCAGGAAGTTACGTGCGTAACCGTCTTTGACTTTAACGACTTCACCCAGGTTGCCCAGGTTAACGACTTTTTCCAACAGAATGATTTGCATAGTTCTTCTCCAGATGCTTGTCTAAACTACGCAATTAAGCGTGGTGCAGATCGGTGTATGGCAGCAGGGCCAGATAACGGGCGCGCTTGATCGCGGTGTCCACTTGACGCTGGTAGTGCGCCTTGGTGCCGGTCAGACGTGCTGGCATGATCTTGCCATTTTCCTGGACGAAGTCTTTCAGGGTGTCTACGTCTTTGTAGTCCACTTGCTCAACGCCAGCGGCGGTGAAGCGGCAGAACTTCTTGCGCTTGAACAGTGGGTTTTGTTGCTTACGCTTTTCTTTAAGCTTGAGCTTGTTTTTGTCGAACTTTTTACCGAATGCCATGTGAGGCTCCTGTATTTAAATTGAGCTGTCCGTGACAGCACTAAAATCAATGATGTGAAACACCAGGCTTTTGCTATTGCGCGTCTTCTTGTTCAGGAAACCGGTGAACTGGTACACCCCGCCCAGCGGCGCCGCGTTGAACTTGCCTGAAATCTCGCCTGCGGCAACCGCAGCAATTTCAAACTCGCTCAACCTGGCGATTCCCGCCTCCATTTGCTGCGACCGATGCTGGAGTACAGCATTGATGATCGGCATGCCTGCCGGGGTATAACGCAAAGCGTCACGTTCGGCAATGAGGGCAGTGAACTGGAGCTGGTTCAGCTCGGTTCCTTGAAACAATTAGGCTGCGGCAGGAGCTGGAGCAGCTGCTGGGGCTTCGGTGCGATGCGATTTGGCAGCATCTTCACGTTGTACCGACTTCATCATTGGCGAAGGAGCGGTTTCCGCTTTCTTCAGCTTGACGGTCAGGTGACGCAGCACGGCATCATTGAATTTGAATGCGGTTTCCAGCTCGACCAGGGTCTCGTTGTCGCATTCGATGTTCAGGCAGATGTAGTGTGCTTTGGCCAGTTTCTGGATCGAGTAAGCCATCTGACGACGGCCCCAATCTTCAACACGGTGCACGGAGCCACCGCGGGTCGTTACAGTGGTTTTGTAACGTTCGATCATCGCGGGCACTTGCTCGCTCTGGTCCGGGTGGACGATAAATACGATTTCGTAGTGACGCATGAAAACTCCCTTAAGGACTTGTGAATATAGCCCACCCTGGCGTCAAGACAGGTGTGGGAAGAGGTAAGCCCGCGACTATAGCAGCTTTTTCAGCGGAACGCCAGCCTGGTGTTGCCGGTGCTACAGTGCGATTTTCTTGTCCTGGGAACATGATCATGAAGCATCTGATGGCACTTGCGGCGCTGTCCGCCCTGCTGTTCTCTCCGCCCGGCCTGGCTGCCGCACCACACGAACCGGCGCCCATCAAGACCCGCGCCTACAGCACCCCCGCCCTGCTGTTCGCACTGCGCACCGACACCCAGACCCTGGCGCGCCTCACGCCCGTGCTCGACCCCAGCTTCGATTTCGTGCCCGGCCCGCGCGAAGATGCGCGCCAGGGCAATGGCTACCGCCACCTCGGTGACTTGGCCCTGACCGTCCGCACCGGCAATGGCGCGCAGCGCTCCTACACCTCGTTCGCGGCGCGCCGGCCGATCCGCGAACTGCCGGCAGGCCGGGCGCTGGCCGCTGCCGATATCAGCGCAAGCATGGGCGCCGACTTGGGCGCTAGCGTGCCGCTGGCAGTGGAACGGCGCTGGCTCAACGAACGCGGCACGCTGGTGCTGCGCTTTACGCTGATCAACCGGGGACGGCAACCGGTGCAGGTGGTGTCCGCCAGCATGCCGATGGTGTTCGAACAACAAGGCTTCGGCGCCTCTGCCGAGGAACGGCGGGCCAGCAGCAGCACCGTCAAGCCGCGCCCGGGCACGCTGGGCTCGGTGGAAGTGGCGCGCGCGAACGGCGAGGCGCCGGGGCTGCGGCTGCAACCGGACGGCCGCACCCCGCTCGATAGCTGGCAAGCCATGCCGAGCGGGCAACTGCAGGGCGAACAGTACGCCAGCTGGGTGACCAGCGGGTTTACCCTCAAACCGGGCGCCAAACGTGACATCGGCGTGCGATTCGTGATCCAGCCGCAAGGGGCAACGCGCTGATTTCTCATAGGGGAGCGCGGCAGGCTCCCCTGTGCAACAACTTTTTTCACATTATTTCGCTCAAAGCAAGAAATTCCCTTGCATTGGCGGTCATACTGTACAAAAATACAGACTGTCTATATACACAGCCCATTTTTTTACTGACCACGCCCATGATCAAGCTCACCGCACGCCAGGAACAAATTCTCAATCTGATCAAGGACGCCATCGAAAACACCGGCTTCCCGCCCACGCGCGCCGAGATTGCCAACGAACTGGGCTTCAAGTCGGCCAACGCCGCCGAGGAACACTTGCAGGCGCTGGCGCGCAAGGGCGCGATTGAAATCGCGGCCGGCACCTCGCGTGGCATCCGCCTGCTCGGTGTCCATGCCGAGCCTTCTACCGCCAAGATGCCTGCCGCGCTGATGATGTCGCTGCCGCTGATCGGCCGCGTGGCTGCCGGCTCGCCGATTTTGGCGCAGGAAAACCTCGAGGCGAACTACAGCGTCGATCCCGCCATGTTCTCGGCCAAGCCCGACTACCTGCTCAAGGTGCGCGGCGAATCGATGCGTGACGCCGGCATCATGGATGGCGACCTGCTGGCCGTGAAAAAAATCGACAGCGCCAAGAATGGCCAGATCGTGGTGGCGCGCATCGGCAACGAGGTAACGGTCAAGCGCTATCGCAAGACCGGTTCGCTGGTGGAACTGCTGCCGGAGAACCCGGAGTTCAAGATCATCAAGGTCGATCCCGAGGCGGACGAGTTTGCACTGGAAGGCCTGGCAGTAGGGCTGATGCGCACCTGGCACTAAAAAATATGGACCGCCGCGGCGGTCCATTGTTTTAACAACCTTCCAGCGCGCAGCTGAAGTCTTCCAGCAGGTCGCCCTCATCCTCGATGCCGACCGACACCCGTATCAGCGACTCCGCAATCCCCATCGATGCACGCCGTTCGGCACCCATTTCAAAGAAGATCGTGTGCGCCACCGGGATGATCAGGGTGCGCGTGTCACCAAGGTTCGACGCCGGGATCGCCAGCTTGAGGCGATTGAGGAAATCGAAGCAATCGATGCCATCCTTCAATTCAAAGCTCAGCAGCGAGCCGTGCTTGTGGAACAGCTCGGAACTGATGCCATGCTGCGGATGCGACGCCAGGCCCGGGTAGTACACCGCCGCCACCCGCTCGTCCGATTCCAGCAATGTGGCCAGCGCCAGCGCGTTGCTGCTGGTGCGTTCCATGCGCAGCGCCAGGGTTTCGGCGCCGACGGCAATGTGGTGCGCCGCCTCGGGCGCCAGGGACGAACCGAAGTCGCGCAGCGCCTTGGCGCGGATTTGCGCCAGGCCCCACTGCAGCGGCGCCGCCTTCTTGTAGTTCTCGTAGATGTTGGGGAACCGGGTCCAGTCATACGCGCCAGTGTCGGTCAGGCTGCCGCCGAGTGCATTGCCGTGGCCGCCGATCGACTTGGTCAGCGCATTGACCACCAGGCCGGCACCGACCGATTTCGGCCGGAACAAATACGGCGTGGTCATGGTGTTGTCGACCACGTACAGGATGCCGCGCGCCTGGCACATTTCGCCAATGCGCTTGAGGTCCGCCACCTGCGTGCGCGGGTTGGCGATGGTTTCGACAAATACCACGCGGGTGTTGTCGGTGATCGCCGCCTCGACATTGGCAACATCGGTGGCATCGACAAACGACACGCCCACGCCCTGCGCCATGGTGGTTTGCCACAGGCTGTTGGTGTTACCAAACAGGAACGACGACGACACCACGTGGTCGCCCGTGCGCAGCAGCGCCTGGAACACGGCGCCGATCGCGCCCATGCCGGTGGCGAAGCAGATCGTGCCGACGCCCTGCTCCATCTTGTTCACCTTGTCTTCGAGCGCGGCGATGGTGGGGTTGCCCTGGCGCCCGTAGCGGAAGCCCGGCTCCTTGCCCTGGAATACCGAAGCCAGCTGGCGCGCATCGGCATAGCCGAACGCGACCGACGTATGGATCGGCTTGTGCAGCGATCCGTGCTCGATGCCCTTCTGGCGGTCGTTGTGCAGGATGGTGGTGGTAAAGCCGTAGTTTTTCTTGTCTGTCATGGACGATCAGCCCTCGGCGGCGGCCAGGTTCAGGTTCAGCTGCGAACGGCCCGCATCTTCCGGCTTGGCGGCCTTGGTCGGGTTGTTGCGCTCGTTTTCCAGCTTGTCCAGGTACTCGCGGCTGACGTCGCCGGTGATGTACACGCCGTCGAAGCACGACGCCTCAAAACTGGTCAGCGCCGGGTTGACGTCGGAAATGGCCTGCTTGAGCGCATCGATGTCTTGGTACACCAGGGCGTCGGCGGTGATCTCGCGGCACACTTCTTCCACCGTGCGACCGTGGGCGATCAGCTCGTCGCGGGTAGGCATGTCGATGCCGTAAACGTTCGGGTAGATCACCGGTGGCGCGGCCGACGCAAAGATCACTTTCTTGGCGCCCGAGTCGCGCGCCATCTGCACGATCTCGCGGCTGGTGGTGCCGCGCACGATGGAGTCATCCACCAGCAGCACGACCTTGTCCTTGAACTCGTCAGGAATCGCATTGAGCTTCTGGCGCACGGATTTCTTGCGCGCGGCCTGGCCCGGCATGATGAAGGTACGGCCGATGTAGCGGTTTTTAATGAAGCCTTCGCGGTATTCCTTGCCCAGCGCCAGCGCCAGCTGGATGGCAGCCGGACGCGACGAATCGGGAATCGGCATGACGACGTCGATATCGTCGGCCAGGCCTTCGCGCACGATTTTCTTGGCCAGGTACTCGCCCATTTTCAGGCGGGTGCTGTACACCGAGGCGCCATCGATGACGGAGTCGGGACGGGCCAGGTACACGAATTCGAACACGCACGGGTTGAGCGACGGGTTGTCGGCGCACTGGCGCGTGTGCAGCTGCTTGTCATTGTCGATGAAGACGGTTTCGCCGGGCGCGATGTCGCGCACGAAGCGGAAGCCCATGCCTTCGAGCGCCACCGATTCGGAAGCGATCAGGTATTCGTTGCCCTGCTCGGTTTCATTGATGCCCAGGCACAGCGGACGGATGCCGTACGGATCACGGAAGGCCAGCAAACCGACGCCGGCGATTTGCGCCACGGCAGCATAGCCGCCGCGCACACGGCGCATCAGCACGGTAACCGCCTGGAAAATGGTTTCGGCATCGATCGAGATATCGACGGTGGCCTTCTGGATTTCGTGCGCCAACACGTTGAGCAACACTTCCGAATCGGAATCGGTGTTGATGTGGCGGCGGTCGTTCTTGAACATCTCTTCCTTGAGCTGTTCCCAGTTGGTCAGGTTGCCGTTGTGGGCCAGCGTGATACCGAACGGTGCGTTGACGTAGAACGGCTGCGCTTCTTCCTCGCTCGACGAACCGGCGGTCGGGTAACGGCAGTGGCCGATGCCCGAGTTGCCTTGCAGCGTACGCATATTACGGGTACGGAACACGTCGCGCACCAGGCCGTTGGCCTTGTGCATGGCGAACATGCTGCTGTGATTGGTAGCGATACCTGCCGCGTCCTGGCCGCGATGCTGCAACAGCAGCAATGCGTCATACAGCAGTTGGTTGACAGGTTGATGGGAGACGACGCCGACGATGCCACACATGTTGATGCTCCTGGACTGGACTTGCAGATTTAAAAACGTTGATTCAATTCACAAATTCAAACTTCAAAAATTCACATGCTGCGCCATTGCAGCGGGAAGGTAGTCCTTGACCACGCGCGCTCCCAGCTCGCAGTACGGGCTGAGCAGCGCATTCTTCCAGAGTTCTTCTTGCGGCAATGCCGTCATTCCACCCAAGATGACGGCGGCCAGCACGATTACAAGGCCACGGCCCAGGCCGAACACGGCGCCGAGCAGGCGGTCGAACAGGCTCAGGCCACCGGCGTCGAGCAAGGCGCCCAGCACCATGGACAGCAAACCCATCAGTATCCGCGCGCCGATGAACAGGGCGATGAACGCCAGGATCAGCCGCAGTATTTCCCCGGGCACGACTGCCGGCAGCATGACTGCCAGTTGCGCCGCATAGGCGTTGGCCACCACGAACGCCACGATCCAGCCCACCAGCGACAGCACTTCCTTGACCAGTCCGCGCACCATGCTGATCACGACCGACGCGGCCAGCACGAAGATCACCAGGTAGTCGAAGATGGTCACGACAGACGGTGCAAACAGGTCAGACGGTTTCCAGGCGGCCAGCCAGGCCCATGCTTTGCAGCTTGGCGCGGACTTTTTCCGCCTCTTCCTTGCTGCTGAACGGCCCCACGCGCACGCGCGTGACCTCGCCCGACGGCGCTTTTTGCGTGTACGAATTGATGCCGGCCTGCTTGAGGCGCTCGCGCAGTTCGCTGACCTTGGCCTGGTCGCTCAGTGCGGCCACTTGCAATACGAATTTCTGGCCGGATTCGGCTGCAACGTTGGACGCACCAGGCGGCTTGGCAGTTTTGCCTTCCAGGATGGCCAGGGCGCGCGCATCCTGCGCCTGTTTGCTCTCGGCGGCGGGCTTGGCGGCGGCTTTGGCTTCAGCGGCTTTGATGTCGGCAGCACGCGACTCGGCCAGCTTGCGGTCGGCTTCGGCGCGGGCGTCCGCCTTGGCTTTGGCTTCCTCGCGGGCCTTGGTCCTGGCGTCGGCTTCCGCCTTGGCTCCCGCCTTGGCATCGGCCAGCTTGCGCTCGGCTTCGCGCTTGCGTTCCTGCTCGGCGCGGCGATCGGCTTCCTGCTTGTTGCGGGCGTCGGCCTCGGCCTTGGCGCGCGCTTCGCTGGCGGCCACCGAGCGGTCCAGTTCGTCGGAGTGCGCCTGGGCTTGCGCCGACAGGCCGGTCTCGGGCTTGGCGGCCGGCTTGGCCGCTACCGCGGCAGCAGGTTTGGCGTCCTCGACAATTTCTTCACGGCTGTCGAGCGTGTCACTATCAGGAATGGTGGCGGCGCGGCGCTCGCCGCCGACGGCCGGGGCGCCGGCCGAACGTTCTTTCGAGGGGATCTTGATATCGATGTCGGACGCCAGCGGCTTGGGCTCGGAGTCGAGCAGCATCGGCAAACCGACCGCCACGGCCAGCGCCAGGGCGATGGCGCCGACCAGACGGCGGCGCGCGCGTTTCTTTTCAGGCAAGACCGGATCGTCCGCTTCGCGGTCGCGCGAGCGGCGCCGCGGACCATCGGTGGACGAAGCGCGCTTGGAACGGGCACGCTCGAGCGCGGCCTGGTCATCGGCACTGGTGTAATAGCCGCTGTCCTGGGCGGATTCTTGCTTGTTTTTGCCGAATTTCGAGAACAAGCCCATGCGTGATTTCAGTCCTGTGTGTTCAATGGAATGAGGATTTTCGCGCTGCCATGACGCCGGCAACAGTGAGGAAAGATCCAAAGACCACAATTCTATCATTCTCCCCGGCCCGGCTGACCGCATTTGCGTACGCTGCTGCCGGATCGTCGAAGATATTGATGGTCCGTTCGGCCTTGTCTTCCTGCACCAGCTGCACCTTGGCCGCCAGTTCCGATGCCGTGGCCGAGCGCGGCGACGGCAAGGTGGCCAGGCACCAGTGATCGACATGCTCGGACATGGCGGCGATCACGCCGTCGATATCCTTGTCCTGCATGGAGCCGAATACGGCAAATGTATACGGGTGAAAGCCCATGTTGCCGAGGTTCTGGTTCAGCGCCGAGGCCGCGTGCGGATTATGGGCGACGTCGAGGATCACGGTCGGCCGGCCCGGCAGCACCTGGAAGCGGCCCGGCAGTTCCACCGTCACCAGGCCGGTGCGCACTTCCTGCGCGCCCACCGGCAATTCGATGCGCAGCGCTTCGAGCGCAGCCAGCGCGGCGCAGGCGTTGAGGATCTGGTTGGCGCCGCGCAGGCTCGGGTACGCCAGCGAATTGCGGCGCTGCGAGCGGCCGCCGTAGTTCCACTGCTGCTTGTCGCCCGAATAATTGAAGTCGCGGCCCATCAGCCACAGGTCGGCGCCGATTGCCTCGGCATGGTCGATCAGGGTTTGCGGCGGCACCGGGTCGGAGCAGATCGCCACCTTGCCGGCGCGGAAGATGCCAGCCTTTTCGAAGCCGATGGCTTCGCGCGTGTCACCGAGGTAGTCGGTATGGTCGATATCGACGCTGGTGACGATCGACACGTCGGCATCGACGATGTTGACCGCATCGAGGCGGCCGCCCAGGCCCACTTCCAGGATCACCACGTCCATGCCGGCGCCGGCCAGCAGGCGCATGATGGCGAGGGTCGTGAATTCGAAGTACGTGAGCGTGGTGTCGCCGCGTGCAGCCTCGACCGCATTGAACGCTGCGACCAGCGCCTCATCAGTGGCCAGCTCGCCGTTGACGCGGGCGCGCTCGTTAAAATCGAGGAAGTGCGGCTTGATGTACAGGCCCACCCTGTAGCCGGCGCGCAGCAATACCGATTCGAGCATGGCGCAGGTGGAACCCTTGCCATTGGTGCCGGCCACCATGATCACCGGGCAGGTAAATGCCAGTTGCAGGCGCTGCTTGACCGCAAGCACGCGGTCGAGGCCCATGTTGATGACGGTTTCGGCATGGCGCGATTCGAGCAGCGCAAGCCAGGCGGGCAAGGTGGTGGGGAGATTGGACATGTGGGACTCTGAAATAAGAACGGCGCGCAGGCCGGATCATATCCGATTGCGCGCCGCGTGGTGGGAACCTCGCAAACCTACTGCGCGGCCTGCGAGGTTCCTTTAGGCTATTACTTCTACCGGTTGATTTTGCAGGAGGGCCAGCAAGCGGGCGATTTCTTCGCGCATCTTGCGGCGGTCGACGATCATGTCGATGGCGCCCTTGGTGACCAGGAACTCGGAGCGCTGGAAGCCTTCCGGCAGTTTCTCGCGCACGGTGTTCTCGATCACGCGCGGGCCGGCAAAGCCGATCAGCGCTTTCGGCTCGGCCATCACCACGTCGCCCATGAAGGCGAACGAGGCGGACACGCCGCCCATGGTCGGGTCGGTCAGCACGCTGATGAATGGCAGCTTTTTCTCGGACAGCTTGGTCAGCATCGAGGTGGTCTTGGCCATTTGCATCAGCGACAACAGGCCTTCCTGCATGCGGGCGCCGCCAGTGGCGGTAATGCAGATGAACGGCACTTTCTGCTCCAGCGCCGCTTGCGCGCCGCGCACGAAGCGCTCGCCCACCACGGAACCCATGGAGCCGCCCATGAAGTCGAATTCGAAGCACGCCACGACAACCGGCATGCTAAGGATGGCGCCGCCCATGACGATCATGGCGTCGGTTTCGCCGGTAGCTTCCATGGCCTGCTTGAGGCGGTCAGGGTATTTCTTGCTGTCCTTGAACTTCAGGGTATCGACCGGCAGCGTGTCCATGCCGATTTCATAGCGGCCACCGGCGTCGAGCAGGCTGTCGAGCCGCTCGCGGGCGCGGATGCGCATGTGGTGGTCGCACTTGGGGCACACGTGCAGGTTCGACTCCAGGTCGGTGCGATACAGCACGGCTTCGCACGACGGGCATTTGACCCACAGCCCTTCGGGCATGGTCTTGCGCGCGGCAACGTCTGAACGCTGGATGCGCGGGGGCAGCAGTTTCTCTAACCAACTCATAATTTCTCCTTGCAGCTTACTCGTGGCCGAAGTGTAGCCGTTTCTGGCGACCCTGTCGAACATTGCAATACATTAATTTTTACTTTGAGTCATTGCTTTAAAGCTGCTTTAGAGGAAAGCTACTATGCGTCAGCAGCAGTGTCGGTATCCTCCGCCAATGATTCTTCAAGCAGTTTGCGTTCTTCCAGCGTGAGCAATCCCAAGTCGGCGCTGTAGCCTGATCCTGCCAGATGGCGAAGATATCGATATATCATTTCTTCGGCGCGCAGACCGTAAGGTTCACCGAGCTTATGGAAATACTCGATCGAACGAAAATCCAGCCGAAAAGTCACCTCTCTGCTGAGCGTTTCGAAGTATGGATTGGGGATAGCATCGGAAAAATCTACTGGCTTGGTCATTTTCTTCACCTGTCCATGTAACGAATCTTCTCGCGCGGCTGCGCCTCTCGCGCTGAAATGATGCGTACAACAGAGTTTCTTCGGTAGCAATAAGACACCACCAATAGCCGATCGTTCTCACTGATGCCTAGAAGGTGGAATCGATCTTCGTCATCGGAGTGCAGGTGATCAAATGCTTCCCTCGCACTCATATCGGTAAACACCGTGCTGGCTTCTTCGATGCTTACACCGTGTTTGCGCAGATTCGCCGTTGCTTTGATCGAATCCCACTCAAAATGCATCGCATAACCCCGCCTATTAACATAGTCATTGTTTGACTACGGTTCAAGGCCGGAGTTCCCGACGAATCGAAAAAATCAGGCGTCCAGCGCAGTCCTGATGCCAGCCACGAAGGTCTGCACCGCTGCCACGGCGCCTTCGGCGCCGTGCTGTTCGATTTCCTGGATGATGCGGCTGCCGATCACCACGGCGTCGGCCACGTCGGCCACGGCGCGGGCGGTGGCGCCGTCGCGGATGCCGAAGCCCACGCCGATCGGCAGCGAGACGTGCTCGCGGATCGCGGCCAGGCGCTGCGCCACTTCCACGGTGTCGATATTGCCGGCGCCAGTGACGCCCTTGAGCGAGACGTAATAGCTGAAGCCGCCGCCAACGCGGGCCACCTGCTTGATGCGTTCCTCGGTCGAGGTGGGCGCCAGCAGGAAGATCAGGTCGAGTTCGGCGGCGCGCATGGCGGCGGCGAAGTCTTCGCACTCTTCCGGCGGATAATCGACCACGATGGCGCCGTCGGCGCCGGCGGCCTGCGAATTGGCGATGAACGCTTCGGCGCCGATGCGTTCGATCGGGTTGGCGTAGCCCATCAGCACCACCGGGGTCGCCTGGTTGGTCTTACGGAATTCGGCCACGTAGCCGAATACGTCACGGATGCCGACGCCATGCGCCAGCGCGCGTTCGCAGGCGCGCTGGATCACCGGGCCTTCGGCCATCGGGTCGGAGAACGGTACGCCCAGCTCGATGATGTCGGCGCCGCCGGCCACCAGCGCGTGCATCAGCGGTACCGTGAGCGCGGGGCCGGGGTCGCCTGCAGTAATAAAGGTGACCAGTGCGGTCTTGTTTTGCTCTTTTAAGGCGGCAAAAGTTGCGGCGATACGGGACATGGTGTGCTTTCTATGAGAATGAATGGGAAACGATCTAAGCCAGAAAAATCAGCTGAAATTGAGCCCCATCCGCTCCGCCACCGTATGCATGTCCTTGTCACCCCGGCCCGACAGGTTGGCCAGGATGATCTTGTCCTTCGGCAGTGTAGCGGCCAGCTTCACCGCGTACGCCAGCGCATGCGACGACTCCAGCGCCGGAATGATGCCTTCGATATGGCAGCAATCGTGGAACGCCTGCAAGGCCTCGTCGTCGGTGATCGAGACGTACTCTGCGCGGCCGATATCTTTCAGGTAAGCGTGCTCGGGCCCCACGCCCGGGTAGTCGAGACCGGCCGAGACCGAGTGGGTCTCGATGATCTGGCCGCTCTCGTCCTGCAGCAAATAGGTGCGATTACCATGCAACACGCCCGGATAGCCCTTGGTCAGCGAGGCCGCGTGCTTGTTGCCGTCGAGGCCCTCGCCTGCCGCTTCCACTCCCACCAGGCGCACCTGTTTCTGGTCGATATACGGGTAGAAAATGCCCATGGCGTTCGAACCGCCGCCGATGCAGGCGGTCACCACGTCCGGCTGGCGGCCCGTCATTTCCGGCATCTGCACCAGGCATTCCTCGCCGATCACCGACTGGAAGTCGCGCACCAGCATCGGGTACGGGTGCGGGCCGGCCACGGTGCCGATGATATAAAACGTGTTTTCGATATTGGTGACCCAGTCGCGCATTGCTTCGTTGAGCGCATCCTTGAGGGTTTTCGAACCGGATTCCACCGGCACCACGGTCGCGCCCAGCAGCTTCATGCGATAGACGTTCTGCGCCTGGCGCTTGACGTCCTCGCTGCCCATGTACACCACGCATTCGAGACCGAAGCGGGCGCAAATGGTGGCCGTGGCCACGCCATGCTGGCCGGCGCCGGTCTCGGCGATGATGCGCTTCTTGCCCATGCGGCGCGCCAGCAGCGCCTGGCCGATCACGTTGTTGATCTTGTGGGCGCCGGTGTGGTTCAGGTCTTCGCGCTTGAAATAGATTTGCGCGCCGCCGGCCATCTCGGACCAGCGCTTGGCATGGTAGATCGGCGAGGGACGGCCGACGAAATGCTTGAGCTCGTAGCGGAATTCTTCCAGGAATTCCTGGTCCTTGCTGTAGCGCGCATAGGCGGCATTGAGCTCGGCCAGTGCATAGGTCAGGGTTTCGGCCACGAACGAGCCGCCGTACGGGCCGAAGTGGCCGCTGGCGTTAGGGAAGTCGTAATCGGTGGCGTGGAACAGGGGCGCTGCTGCGCCAATCTCAGGCAAGGCTTTCATGGGGGTGTTCTTTCAGGGTTGCTCTGTCGAGCTGGTCATCTCCGGCCCGCACCGCCGCAATAAAATCGGCGATCTTGCGGGCGTCCTTGATCCCCTTCGCTGCTTCGACACCGCTGCTGATGTCGACCGCGTAGGGGCGTACGCTCACCACCGCATCAGTGGCGTTGTGTACGCTCAAGCCACCACTCAAAACGACCCGAGGCGCGAGCTCTTTTGGAACGAGAGACCAATCAAAACCCTTTCCTGCGCCACCATAAGCATCCACATATGTATCCAGCAACAGGCTGGTGAACAAGGGACTGGCGGCACGGCATAGCTGCTCGTATTCTAGCAAATCGGCGGGCGCGGTGTCAGGTTTCACCCGGAACACGCGCAGGAACTGTCGCCCGCACGCTGCAGCGATCGCCGCCGACTCGGCGATGCTCTCGTCGCCATGCAGCTGCACCAGCGATACCGGCGCCACCTTGACCACGGCCGCCACCTGCTCCGGCGTGGCGTTGACGAACAGGCCGGTGCAGGTGACGAACGGCGGCACGGCCGCGATCAGCGCGGCGGCCTGCTCGGGCGTGACGTAGCGCGGGCTGTTCGGATAGAACACGAAACCGATGGCGTCGGCGCCCAGGGCGACTGCCGCCTGCACGTCTTCCACGCGGGTCAGCCCGCAAATTTTAATTCGGGTGCGTTGCATGAGCGTTTCCTTTAGAACCAGGGCAGCGGCGCGGTGGTTTCGAGCGGCAGTTCCCACTTGGGGTCGTAATCGATCTTGGCCAGGTACAGGCCGTCGGGCATGAAGGTGGGCGCGGCGGCATGGCGGTCTTTTGATTCGAGCAACTCGCCCAGCCATTCGGGGCGCTGGCGGCCCGTACCGATGTACACGAGCGAACCGACCAGGTTGCGCACCATGTGGTGCAGGAAGGCGTTGGCGGTAATGGTAAACACCACCAGCTCACCGTGACGCTGGATGCGGATGTCGTGCATCAGCTTGACGGGAGACTTGGCCTGGCACTGGGCCGCGCGGAATGCCGTGAAGTCGTGCCAGCCCAAGAGCGGCGGCACGGCCTGCTGCATCAGTTCCACGTCGAGCGGACGGAAATAAAAGCCGGCGCGACCTTCGAGCAGCGGCGAGCGGGTGGGATTGTTGTACAGCACGTAATGATAGGTGCGGGCGCGCGCGCTGAAGCGGGCGTGGAAGAAATCATTGACGCCGGGGTCGCCCGGCAGCTCTTTGGCCCAGCGCACCGCGATCGACGGCGGCAAAAACGCGTTGACGCCGCGCAGCCAGGCATTGGGGTCGCGCGACAGGTCGGTATCGAAGTGGACGACTTGTTCGAGCGCATGGACGCCGGTATCGGTGCGGCCGGCGCAGGTGGTAGCGAGCGGCACCCTGGCGAATTTCTCCAGGGCCCGTTCGAGCTGATCCTGCACCGTGTGGCCGCTTTCCTGTTTCTGGTAGCCGTGCCAGGCGGTGCCGTCGTACTGCAGGCCGATTGCGATCCGTTTCAATTGCTGCCCAATCTGAATTTCCGAATCGGCCATTATATCGCTTGCACCGCCGCGGCTGGAGCGCCTGATAAAACCTCCAGCGCAAGGCGCAGCGACGAAGACAGTACGAACGTACGGCGAGGAGCTGCAACGCCGCGCTGGAGGCTCATCAGGCGCGCTTAGCCCAGCTGCTCCTTCATCGCGGTGGCCTTGGCCACCTGCTCGTCGCTGCCGCCACGCAGCACTTCGTCGAGCAGTTCGCGCGCGCCCTCCTTGTCGCCGATTTCCTGGTAGGCGACGGCGAGGTCGAGCTTGGTATCCATTTCCATGTGCAGCGCCGACATTGGCTCGGCACGGCCAGTCTCGGCACGGCCAGTCTCGGCACGGCCAGTCTCGGCACGGCCTGTCTCGGCGCTGGCAGCCGGTTCCGCCGGCTCGGGCTGGCTGTTCAAGTCGAAATCGATGCCGGAGAGGTCGAACTCGGGCGCAGCGTCCTTGTCAGCCACGGCTGGCGCTGGCGCCGGGGCCGGCTCTGCTGGCGGCACGGCCAGGGCCGGCACGTCGGGAATGGTGAAGTCGGCAGCGTCGAAGTCGAGCGGTACGCGGGTGGCATCGGCGTCGGCTGCCACAGATGCCTTGTCCAACGCGGCCGGCTGGGCCGGTTCGGCTGGCAGGTCGAGGCTGAAGTCCATGCTCGGGTCGTATGCTGGCTCCTCGGCCGGCGCCGGTGCAGGCTTGTCGAGCGACAGGTTGAAATTGTCGTCCTGCAGGAACGGCACGGTCTCGGCCGGCACTTTGCCGAATGGATCCTGCGCATACGGGTCGGGCGCGGCAAAGTCCAGGCCACCCAGGCCGAAATCGGCAGCGTTCGCTTGTGCAGCCACCGAAGCCGGCGAGACAGCGGCATCCGCCGCCTGCGGCAAGGCAGTTTCCAGGTCGTCATTGAAACCGGTGTCGTAGGCGGCCGGCGCGGTATCGTAAGCATCAGCACCGCCCGCTGCGGCGCCGAACGCGGTCGCCTCGGCCGGCACATCGCCATCGCTATCGTCGTGGTCGTAGGCGGCATAGGCCGCAGCGGCCGTGGCAGCAGCCACCACGCCGGCAGTGGCTGCCACCGGCGCGGTGCCAAAGCTGTCGGCGCTGTCGGCGTCAAGGCTGGCGTACAGCGGGTTGCCTGGTTCGAGTTCGCGGCCCATGCGCGCGGCTTGCGCCCATTCGTCGCCCTGCCCGCGCGTGAGCGAATACAGTTCCGACGCCTGGCTCTCGAAGGTGCGGGCATCGTGGCGGTTGGCGTAGATTTCCAGCAGCTTCAGGCGCGCGGCATGGCGCTCGGGATGGTTGCGCAGCGCTTCCTTGAGGATTTCCTCGGCTTGCGCATCGCGGCCATAGGCGATGTACACATCGGCTTCGGCCACCGGATCGACTTCGTTGTTGTCGAGCTGGCTGGCCGACGGCGCGAAGTGGGTGTCGAAGCCGCTGTTGTCGGCGCCGACCACCGGCTCCACTGCCGCCGCATCTGTCGCAACACCGGCGGCCACACCACCTGCAACAGCAGCGGCTGGCGCGGTCGGCGCCGGATCCCAGGCCGGCGCGGCGTCGAGGCCATCGGGGCCGGATTCGTCGCGCGGCACCACGAACTTGCGGCGGCGACGCGCGGCAATGGCAGCCAGCGCCGCCACCACGGCCACCAGCAAACCGGCCACCAGCAGGCCCACCATTTGCGAATTGGCCATCAGCTTGTCGAACAGGCCCGGTTCTTCGAGCTTGCGCGGCGGAATCACCGGCGCCATCCGGGTTGGCGCCGGCGCGGACGCGGCCTGCTCAGCGGCGACTGGCGCAGCCGGCGCGACCGGGGCCGTGGCGGCCGACTTGCTCTTGACCTCCATCAGCTTCTCGAGGTCGTTGACGTTCTTTTCCAGTTCCTGCACCCGCGACGAAGCGTCCTCGACCTGCTTCTGTTTGGCGATCCTGTCTTCGACGGCGGCGCCGGTCTTGCCTTCGCCCGGCTTGTCGGCCGTGGCCTTGGACAGGGTGAGCTTGTCGCGCGCGGCGTTGACGGCGTTCGGCTTTTCCTCGACCTTGGCGGTAATCTTGCCCGACGAGCTCTGGCCAGTGCCGGCATCCTTGGACGGCGTGCTGTTGGCGACCTGGCCAGCCAGGCGGGCGCGGTAGGCGTTGAAGTCGCGCGCATGCGCCACCACCACGCTGCGGGCGCCGGACTCGCCATCGCCGTCGGCGGCGCGGATGGCGCCGGCGTCAGGCACGGCCAGGATCTGGCCGGACTTCAGGCGGTTCATATTGTTGCCCATGAACGCTTCCGGGTTGGCGCGGTACAGCGCCACCAGCATCACGTCGAGCGAGACATCGACCGGCTTGACCTGGCTGGCGATGGCGCTCAGGGTATCGCCGCGCTTGACAGTGATTTCCTCGACGGTGGCTTTGGCTGCCGGCCTGGCGGCTGGTTTGGCATCAGCGGCGGCGGGCGCCCTGGCTGCGACCGGCGCCGTGGCCGGCGCCGTGGTGGTGGTCGGCGTACGCGCCGGCCCCAGGTCCACCGGTGCTGCCACCTGCGGCGACTGCGCGCCGCGCATTTCGGGCGGATCGAGCAGGAACGTGTATTCGCGCACCATGCGCCCGCCATTCCAGTTCAGTTCCAGCAGCAGGTCGACAAACGGTTCGTTGAGCGGCTGGCTGGACGACACGCGCACCACCTGGCGGCCATTGCGCTGTTCGACCTCGAAGCGCAGTGCGGACAGCGCGGGGTTGAAGTCGATATTGGCGGTGCGGAAGGCGTCGGCTGGCGCCAGCCGCACCGACAGGCCGCTGGCCTCCTCGGGGGTGACGGCGCTCAGTTCGATTTCGGCGCGCAGCGGCTGGCCCAGTGCCGACAGCACGGTGAGTTTGCCCAGTCCAGCAGCGTTAGCCGATATCAACACTGCGCTGGCAACGGCGCCGACAAGGGTTTTCAACGCGAATGAGACAATGCTGGAGCGAGTGTTTACGGACATAGTGGCGGGCGACAATTGGTTGTTAGAGGGAAAATGTTACTTTCCCAGATATATCAACATAACATCATGGTCCCACCGAGGCAAGTCTCGCACGCCGATCCGCCCCCTCCAGCGCCATCGCAGGCGGTAAAAACGTCACTTGCCAGGAGAGGCCGGAGGCCGTTACACGACTTCCCACGCCAACCCCGGCGCCGGGCCCAGTTGATACGAAAATGCCAGCGTCGCGCCGCCCGGCAACTGCGGTTTTCCCGGCAGGTGCAGCGGCAGGTTCAAGCTGCTTTCATAATCGAGCAGGGCAATGCCGTCGTACACGCGGATACGCGTGAGCAGCCTTGGCCCCTCACCGAGCACCTCGGGCAGACGGATGGTGGCCGCCGGCAGCGACGGCCCGTGCAGCGTTTGCCAGTCCATGATCGCGGCGGCATCAATCTCGAAGATGCGGCCCCAGTCGGTGCACGGCTCGCCGCCTCTGCGCCCCACCGTCCCCAGATGCACGGCGATGGCGCTTGGCACCAGCGTGGCCTGCGGCGCCTGGCTCAACAGATTACGCATGATGGACACCTGCGGTTCCTTGCCCAGCGCCGTGTTCATGGTTTCGCTGACGATGACGTCAACCTGCATCTCGGGCGCAATGCGCCAGGTGGCGGCGTCGGCGCAGACAAACCCGGCAACGTGGGCGCCATAGTCCAGCTCATCGATCAGCGCGCGCGCATCGTCGAGCGCGTCCTGGTGCACTTCCAGCAGCGTGAAGCGCACTTGCTGCGGCGTGAAGACGGCCATCAGCGGCAGGGCCAGCAAGGCGAACGGGCCGCAGCCGGCATACAGCACCGACACCGGGCGACCAGGCACGGCGGCATGGCGGATCGCTTGCGCCAGTCCCTGGATAAAGGCAGCGGTGCGCAACGGTTCGCGCGCACACAGGGCCGCTTGTATCGGCGAAATTGCCTTGCCACTGGGTAGGAAACTGGTACCCACGCTCATGTGGACAGAACCGTCCATGCACAGCCGCGTATGTCGCTCGACCAGGGCGCGCAGCTGCCCGGTTTCACCGATCAGCGAGATCAGCGAACGGGCCGGATCGGCAAGGGCGCGGGCAATACGCGCCAGTTCGGCCTGGCTTTCGCTGGACGAAACGGCCTCAGAAATCGTTGTCATTGAAAAATCCCGTCAAATTAGTTGCAAGACGACATAAACGTTGGCAGCATAGCAAATTGCACAGTATGTGAACCACCTTTTTTGGAGCGCCGATGCCTGGCCTTTCCTCGTCTTTCCATTCAGCCTGGCCAGTAGCGGCATGAGCGCACCGAGCGCCTGGCTGCGGCTGCTCTTGCAGTTCGACGTGGCCCGCATGCAGCAGGACAGCGACCGGTTCGCGGCCGCCGACTGGATCAGCCATTTCAATACCTGTGCCTATGAAAACGGCTGGAGCTGCCTGCCGCTGCGCGCGCCGGGCGGCGACGCGCGCCAGATCATGCCGCTCGACGGCGCCAGCTACGCCGATACGCCGCAACTGGCGCGCTGCCCGTACCTGCAGCAGGTGATCGGCCGCTTCGAGTGCGAGGTGGGCGCTGCCAGGCTGATGGCGCTGGCAGCGGGCGCGGTGATACGCGAGCATACCGATCCCGGCACGGCGCTGGCCGATGGCGTCACGCGCATCCACATCCCCATCCATACCTCGCCCCGCGTGCTGTTCCACATCGAAGGCCAACCCGTGCATTTTGACGCCGGCCATGCCTGGTACATGGACGCCAGCTGCCGCCACGCGGTGGCAAACCATGGCCATGCGGCCCGCGTGCACCTGGTACTGGACTGCACCACCAACGACTGGCTGCGGGACCAGTTCGCTGCGGCCGGTTTCGTGCCCAGGCCGGCACCGCGTTACGGCGTGCGTGGCATCCATGACGGCAATGTCCACGAACTGATCGCCAGCCTGCGCCGCATCGGCGCGCCCGCTGCAGTGGCCGAGGCCGATCGGCTGGCCGCGCTGTGCGCCAGGGTGACGGCATGAGCGCCACCAGCGGCTTTGCGGCCCATGAGCGCCAGCTGGCCCGCGGCGAGCAGGTCGGCTGGCAGCCTGGCATGGACATGCGCCACTGGTTTCCGGTGACCGCGACGGCCGGCCCTGCGGATGGCGCCGCGACGCTGGCGTGGCGCGACATGCAAAACATCGCCTTTACCGATTCGTTTGTGGAAAACACGCTGATGCGCCAGCCACGCGAACAGCGCCGCGTCTGCGTTACGCCGCCGCAGGCGCTTGACCAGTTTCAGCTGGGCAATGCACTGGCGCCGGATGCCTTCATTTTCCATGTCTCGCGCTGCGGCTCCACCCTGCTGACGCAATTACTGGCGTCGCTACCGCAGGCCATCGTCATGTCCGAGCCGCCGATCATCGACTCGCTGTTGCGTATGCACCACGACCACGGCGGTAGCGACACGGTGACGCTGCTGCGCCAGGCGATGCTGGCCATGGGCCAGCGCCGCACCGGCGCGGAAGATACCTACGTGATCAAATTCGATTGCTGGCATATCCACAGCCTGCCCCTGCTGCGCCAGGCGTTTCCCGGCACCCCCTGCCTGTTCCTGTACCGCCAGCCACACGCGGTGCTCGCTTCGCACCAGCGCCGGCGCGGACCGCAAATGGTACCGGGCCAGATCCATCCTGCGCTGCTGCCCCTGCCCGACCGGCCGGTGGCGGCGGCAGACCTCGACGCATTTGCGGCACTGGTGCTCGACAGCCTTTTCACGGCAGCGCGCAGTCATGCGCTGGCCGGAGAGCTCACGCTGATCAATTATGAGCAGCTGCCGGCGCTGGTGTTTTCAGACCTGCTTGCCTTGCTGTCGATCAGTTGCACACCGGACCAGCTCGACGCGATGCAGATGCGCTCGAAGTTTCATTCCAAGTACCGCGACGACGCCTACAGCGGCGATCCGCAACCGCAGCAGGACGGCAGGCTGGCGCAGCTGGCAGCACCGCTGGCAGCGCACTATCAGGCGCTCGAAACGCTGCGCCTGGCGCGCTGTACAAGCGGCTGCAGATAGTCACTGCAAGCGAGCCGGGGCGGCAAGTCTGATTATGTCATTTTTAATAACTATCGAACCGGCCCCGGCTCGATAATATCCGCCATGGCTGTCACGACCAGACAGCCGCGCTGAATACCCGGCTCTTTTCTACAAATAAATAACTGCAATGTAAACCCCTCGCCCCTCAAAAAAGTTACTGGAGATATTCTCTTGATCTGATAAAGTATTTTACAAAATTAACGGCTTTTCCGTTTTTTTCGCGTCACTAAAGTAAGGGGGGAATGTATGTCGGAATGTTATCTGGGCGAAATCCGCATCTTCGCGGGAAACTATGCGCCTCTTGGCTGGGAAATGTGCAACGGTCAATTGCTGTCCGTTAGCCAATACCAGGCCCTGTTTACCTTGTTGGGCACCACGTATGGTGGCAACGGTGCCACCACCTTCGGCCTGCCGGACTTGCGCGGCCGCGTGCCTATTCACAAAGGCAATGGCTATACACAGGGCATGGCGGGCGGCACCGAGGAGGTCACCTTGATTAACAGCCAGCTGCCGTCGCACACACACATTCCGGCGGCGCAGTCAGCGGTCGGTTCGGCCGGTACGCCGACCGGTGCCGTTTGGGCAGCCTCGTCCACCAACAGCAATATCTACACCAACAACACGGCAACCCTGGCCCCAATGGCGTCAACGAGCATCTTGCCTTTCGGTGGCTCGCAGCCCCACGAGAACATGATGCCCTACATGGCGCTGTCCTTCATCATCGCGGTAGAAGGCATTTTCCCCACCCAGCAATAAGAGCTGCAATTGCAAGCTCGTCATGAAAAATTACTGCTAGTTTCAAGGAGAAAAACAGATGGAACCATTTTTAGGTGAGATACGCTTGTTCAGCATCGGTTTTACGCCCAAGGGATGGGCGGCGTGCGAAGGCCAGCTTTTACCGCTCAAGAACAATGTCGCTTTGTTCTCCTTGCTGGGAACGCAATATGGCGGCGATGGCACCACGACCTTCGCATTGCCCGACCTGCGCGGCCGCGTGCCTGTCCACTGCGGCAGCACCTACAAGCAAGGTGTAGCCGCCGGCGAAGCTACGCATACGCTGACCATCCCCGAGATGCCTGCGCACAACCATGTCATCCTGGCATCGACCGCGCCCGTCAATTCCACCTTGGTTAGCGGCAATACCTGGGGCAGCTTTGCGGCTGGCTACGACGTCACCCCCAACATCGCCATGGATCCCCACGCCATCGCCGCCTCTGGCGGGAATCAGCCACACAACAACATGCAACCTTTCCTGGCCTTGAACTTCTGCATCGCCGTGCAAGGACTATTTCCATCGCGCAATTAAAAGGAAGAAAAAATGGCAGATCCATTTACCGGAGAAATCCGGATCTTCGCCGGCACGTTCGCCCCCGCCGACTGGGCCTTCTGTAATGGCCAGCTGATACCGATCCAGCAAAATTCGGCCCTGTACGCGATTCTTGGAGCGCAATATGGCGGCGACGGCAAGACCAATTTTGGCTTGCCTAACCTCAATGGCATGGCGCCCATGCACCAGGGAGCAGGCCCCGGCCTGACGCCACGCGACATGGCGGAAACGGGCGGCGTGGCAAGTGTCACGCTGGCCACGGCCGAGATGCCCAACCACACCCACTACCCGCAGGCGCTTAGCGCGGTCGGCAACCAAGCCGCCCCAGGCGCGGGCGTCTGGTCGCAAAACTTCTCGGCCGGCCGCAACCCCACCCCGGTGATCCAATACACGGAAGTGACGACCGCGGCCCCCGTCAACACCACCATGCATCCATTGGCGCTGGGCGTGACCGGCGGCAGCTTGCCGCACAATAACATGCAGCCCTTCCTGCCGCTGCAATTCATTATCTGCCTGTATGGCGAGTGGCCGAGCCGGCCATAATCATCTGGCAGCGCTGAACGGAAAACAGCCGGTGATATCTCACCGGCTGTTTTCATTCCGGCACCGCGCACGATTGCCGGCGGTGCCATACCAGGACAGCCTGCCTGCTACAGGCCACTTTCGCGCACCAGCACGCCCGCCACCTTGCGCGCGCCGCGCCACAGTACGCTGCTGCGCTCGCCATCGATATGCGCCGCCACCGGCGCCATGCTGGCCCCGCCGCCGTGCTCGAGCTGCAAGGTCACCCGGTACAAGGCCTCGTTGGCCACCGACTCGCCTTGCCGGCTTTCGCGCGCGGCAATCGGTCCGCCATGCACGGAAGAGAGCATGGCTTCAGGCAAGGCGCGGCTGGCGGTGCTGTCGATGCCGACCACGGTCGCTGCCATGACCGCGCCGTCATGGCGCCGCTCGAACAGCTGCGCATGCGCGCCGGGCTGCACCCGGGCGATATCCGATTCATGCACGAAGACCTGCGCCAGCGCCGTGCTGGCGTCGACTACGCGTCCCAGGACGCGCCCCCGGCCCACCCAGGCGCCCGGATACAGGCTGGTATCGAGATCGCGGACCACGCCGTCGTGCGGCGCGGTCACCGTCAGGCGGCCCGATTCGGCGCTGCTGGCTGCATACTCGGCCCGCGCCGCCGCCAATTCCTGCTCCAGCACGCGCGAGCGCTCGTATAGCGACGGGTTGTCGATGGCGCCGTTGATTTGCCGCACCAGGCCGTCGATGCGGCTTTGCACCTGCTGCATCTGGCTGTCGACCGCAGGCGCAGTCAGCACGAACAGCGGCTGGCCGGTCGTTACCGGCTGTCCTTCCCTGACCAGGACCTGTTCCACGCGCGCTGGCATCGGCGGGAACAGTTGGGTATGCTTGCCGGCCTGCCAATAGCCGTCTGCCACCACGTCCGAGCGCCAGGGCACGGCCAGCACCAGCAACAGCCCCAGCAATGCCAGCGCGCTGCGCCCGGCATTGCCCGACCAACGCTGGCGCAGTCTCCACCAGGCGCGCAGCTCGGTCCACACGGGGCGCAACACGAACCAGGTTATTTCCACCGCAAACAAAATGACTCCCAACGCTTTAAAGAAGAAAAAATACACGGCGGCGGCGATGCCCGTAAACATGATCAGCCGATAGAGCCAGGTAGCGTACGCATACAGCGTAAGCCAGCCCGCGCGCGCCGCCAGCTGCGGCTCGGGAAACGGCGCCTGCACGCCCAGCACTGCCTTGCGCAGGCGCCAGCGGGCAATGGCAAAACTGCGTTCCGACAAGTTCGGCACATCTAGCAGATCCATCAGCAGGTAATAGCCGTCGAAGCGCATGAACGGATTGAGATTGATCGCCAGCGTGCTGACCCAGGTGACGGCAGCGAGGATGTACATGGCGCTCTTGAAGCCGCCGTCCGGCGCCAGGCTCCACAGCAACGCCGCCATGCCGGCCAGTATGAGCTCGGCCACCACCCCGGCGGCGCCGATGGCCAGCCGGGCCCGCCGTGACGTGAGCTTCCAGGCTTCCGACGTATCGGTGTACAGCAGCGGCCACATCATCATCAGCGCCACTCCCATGGCCGGCACCCGCACCCCGTAATACTTGCAGGTGTAGGCATGGGCCAGTTCGTGCAGCACCTTGGCCACGGCCAGCGCCAGGCCGTAGTACAGGGCGCCCTGCCACGAGAAGAAATACAGGAAGGTGCTGGAAAAAGCCGACCACTGGTCGAGCACGCGCCAGATCCCCAGCAGCGACAGCAGCGCACAGGTCGCGAAAAATGCCGTCCTGAACAGTGGCAAGATCCAGCGGCTGGTGCGGTCGAGGAAGGTATTGGGACGCACAAGCGGCACGCGGAAAAACAGGTAATGGTGCAGCATCCAGGTGAGCGGCGACGGCTTGCGGCCGACCGCCAGCCGCTGCAGGTGGGCACGCAAGCCGGCGTGGTCGGCGCGCAGCAGTTCGTTCAGTTGCAGGAAGCGCTGGACGTCGAGCACGTCCTCGGCATCGGGGGCCAGCGCGGTTTCGCGCGCCACGGCGTCGCACAGGGCGCCGGCGGTCAAGCCGCCGCGCCAGCGCGACAATAATTCGAATTCCAGCCAGCCGATGCGAAAAAACCGGTTGCGCACGGCATCGTAGACGTGCCAGTGCGGCGCGCCGTCCAGGCCAGGCGGGGCCGGCTGCAGGGCGAGGTCTTCGCGCAGCGGCGCCAGGTATTCGAGCGCCGGGTCGGTCGCTGTGTCGACGACTTGCGCGACGTCGACTTGCGCAGCGACGGTCACGGCTGCCACCGCAGGTGCAGGTCGAGCGCGTCGTCGGCAACGATGGCAAAGCCCAGCCGCTGGTACAGGCGGCGCGCGCCGGCGTTATCGCGGCGCACCGTCAGGTGCATGGCGTGCGCGGCGTCGGCGGCGCGCTGCTGCAACTGCGACAGCACAGCGGTTGCACACCCGTGCCCGCGCGCCGCCGGCAGCACGCTGATATCGACCAGCCGCAGGCTGCCATCATCAGCGTGCACGACCACCCTGCCTACTGCCGCGCCGCCATGCTCGATCACCAGGTATTCGGCACCCGGGTAGGCAGCCCGGTAGCCGGTCGCCTGCGCCTGCTGCTGCATGGCGATCAGCGCAGCGATCGTGGGGCGCAGCGCGGGATCGCCGGCCAGGGCCTGCAAGTCGTCGCGCGTGGATAAATACAGGGCATCGAGAAACGCCTGGTCGGACGTAACGGCAGGACGCAGCAGCACCGCCGCAGGTGCGCGAGTTAATGGCATGTGAGAATCGGGGATATTCAAAAACGCACTCCAAATACATGCCGAAATGGCATATATGCTGTTATTGCAGCAGCATATTTACAACACAGGGATGGTGATGGATTGCCATCGATTTTCATCGACTTTCACCAAATTTGAATACATGGGCACCTATTGCGTGCAGTTAGACGCCTGGCGCAGACAGCATTTTTAACTTTCTTGACTTGTGTCGTCAAGCAGCGAAAAACCTTCGAAAAATTAACGGTTGGCGCTTTCAATTATTTCCTGATGGCAGCTACAATTATTGGTCAAAAAAAAGTAGCTGCACCCTTACCGTCCGGTGAGTTTTGGTGATAATTATTATTTTAATAATATCCTTGATTCATTTGAGTGACCAATTATTTAACATCCATATGTGACTGTTGCAGCATACCCGGCTGCTGGCGCCACATCCAGGAACCGCGATGACACGATACGACGACCGCAGCAAAGCCCTCCCTCTGACCGCCGCCCCCGCGGCACCTGCGACCAACCGCCCTGCCGGCGCGCGCTTGCGCCCGAGAAGCAGCCTGCTGGCGCTGGAAACGCGCATCGTCTTCGACGGCGCCGCGCACGCTGCACTGGCCGAGCCGCACGATGGCAGCGCCGGCCTGGCGCCCAAGGCCGCCGGCGTGGCAATCGATGCAGCACGCGTCGATGTTGCGCGCGCACCGGCCGCCGCCCATACGCCCGACCGCGGTCCGGCGCCCGCGCTGGTGCCGGACCGCGTGGCCACCGACACCACGGTGAAAGCCCCAGCGCCGACGACCATCGTGTTCATCGATGCCTCGGTACAAAATCCGCAGTCGCTGCTGGCCGACCTCAAGCCTGGCGTCGAAGTGGTCATGCTCGACAAGAACAGCGATGGGGTGCAGCAGATTGCCGATGCGCTCAAGGGCCGCCACGGCCTCGACAGTATCCAGATCATTTCCGAGGGGAACAGCGGCCGTGTCCTGCTCGGCTCGGCCACGCTGGCCGACAGCAATCTCGACAGCTACCAGGCGGCGCTGGCCACCTGGGGCAGCGCCTTGCGCGAAGGGGGCGATATCCTGTTATTCGGTTGCAACGTCGCCAACACCGCGACGGGCGACCATTTCGTCAACCGGCTGGCCGAACTGACGGGCGCCGATGTGGCCGCCTCCACCGATGCCACCGGTGCCGCCGCGCTCGGCGGCAATTGGGTCCTGGAAAAACACGTGGGGGCGATAGAGGCGGACAAGGCCATCAGCGACCGCGCGGCAGCCGACTTCGATCAATTGCTGCTCACCGGCAACGGCACCGCCAACGGCACCTATGATTTCGGCGGCACCCTGGGTGCCGCCAGCGGTGGTTTCAAGAGGCTCAATGACAAACTGCTCGTCAGTGCTTCCCTGATGCAGGCGGGCACCCAGCTCTATAGCGACGATGCCAATGCCAACACCGACGGCTCCGTTATTACCGCCGTGTTCAAGGCCGAAGGCACGACGGTCGCCAAAACGTTCACCTTCAACGACTTCTCGATGAGCGTGACCGAGCCGGGTGGTTTGCACGTACGTTATTTCGACCAGCTTGAAGTCGTGCTCAGGGATATCAGCGGCAATATCATCGGCCCGACCATCCGCATGACGTCCGGGACCGATCTGACCATGAGCACGTCGATTGTCAAGCTCAGCACGCTGCTCAACAGCGGGGCGGAATGGTCGGTCGCCAATGTCGCCTCGGTGACGGTCATCGCCAGCCTGGTACCAAGCGGGTCACCTTCCAGGCAAGGGGGCTTTGGCACGGAGATCAACTTCGAATCGATGAAGATGAGCAACATCACGGCGTCAGCCGCCGCCGACACCACCCCACCCGGCGCGCCGACCAACCCGATCCTGTTGGCGGCCGCCTCCGACAGCGGCAGCTCGAACTCCGACGGCCGCACCAATGTCACCAACCCGCTGATCCGCATTCCCCTGGCCGGCACCAATGCGGTGGCCGGCGACTCGGTGGAATTGCTGCTGGGCGGCAACTCTTTCGGCACGCCGGTGCTGGCCACGCTGAGCGCCACCAACATCAGCAACGGCTTCATCGACATGACCCTCGCCAACGGCAGCCTCGGCGCCGACGGCGTCAAGGTATTGTCCAGCCGCGTGACCGACATCGCCGGCAACGTGGGCGCGGCCGGCGGCAACTTTACCATGACGCTCGACACCACCGCACCCGGCGCGCCGACCAACCCGATCCTGATGGCGGCCTCCTCCGACAGCGGCAGCTCGAACTCCGACGGCCGCACCAGTGTGACCACCCCGCTGATCCGCATCAGCCTGGCCGGCACCAATGCCGTGGCCGGCGATACGGTGGAACTGCTCCTCGGTGGCAACTCGTTCGGCACGCCGGTGCTGGCCACGCTGAGCGCCACCAACATCAGCAACGGCTTCATCGACATGACCCTCGCCAGCGGCAGCCTCGGCGCCGATGGCACCAAGGTATTGTCCAGCCGCGTGACCGACATCGCCGGCAACGTGGGCGCGGCCGGCGGCAACTTCACCCTCACGCTCGACACCACCGCGCCCGGCGCGCCGACCAACCCGATCCTGATGGCGGCCTCCTCCGACAGCGGCAGCTCGAACTCCGACGGCCGCACCAATGTGACCACCCCGCTGATCCGCATCAGCCTGGCAGGTACCAATGCCGTAGCTGGCGACTCGGTTGAACTGCTGTTGGGCGGCAACTCTTTCGGCACGCCGATGCGGGCTACCCTGAGCGCCACCAATATCGCCAACGGCTTCATCGACATGACCCTCGCCAGCGGCAGCCTCGGTGCCGACGGCGTCAAGGTCCTGTCCAGCCGCGTGACCGACATTGCCGGCAACGTGGGTACGGCCGGCGGCAGCTTTACCATCACGCTCGACACGACCGCGCCCGGCGCCCCGACCAACCCGATCCTGATGGCGGCCGCGTCCGACAGCGGCAGCTCGAACTCCGACGGCCGCACCAATGTCACCACCCCGCTGATCCGCATCAGCCTGGCCGGCACCAATGCGGTGGCGGGCGACTCGGTGGAACTGCTGCTGGGCGGTAACTCGTTCGGCACGCCGATGCTGGCCACCCTGAGCGCCACCAATATCGCCAACGGCTTCATCGACATGACCCTCGCCAGCGGCAGCCTGGGCGCCGACGGCGTCAAGGTCCTGTCCAGCCGCGTGACCGACATTGCCGGCAACGTGGGTACGGCCGGCGGCAGCTTCACCATCACGCTCGACACCACCGCGCCGGGCACGCCAACGAGCCCGATCATCATGGCGCCCTTCTCCGACAGCGGCAGCTCGAACTCGGACGGCATTACCAATGTCACCAATCCGCTGATCCGCATCAGCCTGGCCGGCACCAATGCGGCAGCGGGCGACCAGGCCGAACTGATGCTCAACGGCAGCTCGTTCGGCACGCCGATGCGCACTACGCTGACCCTCACCGATGTCGCCAACGGCTACGTCGACATGCAGCTTGTCAGCGGCAGCCTGGGCGCCGACGGCGTCAAGAACCTGACCGCCCGCGTCACCGACGTGGCCGGCAATGCAGGGGTGGCTGGCGGCAACTTCACGCTGACCCTCGACACCGCCAGCACCGCGCCGTCCGCGCCGGTGCTGGCCAGCGCCTCCGACAGCGGCAGTTCGAATACCGACCGCATCACGAATGTCACCACGCCCACCCTGACCGGTACTGCCGAAGCAGGCAGTACCATCACGTTGTACGACACCAACGGCACCACCGTGCTGGGCACGGCAGTGGCCACCGGCGGCGTCTGGAGCATCACCAGCAGCGCCCTGGCCAATGGTACCCATACCCTGACCGCCAAGGCTACCGACCTGGCCGGCAACGTCAGCACCGCATCCGCCGGCATGTCGATCACGATCGATGCCACCGCGCCCGCCACGCCACCTGCGCCCACGCTCGATCCGGCCAGCGACAACGGCTCCTCGAATACCGACGGCATCACCAGCGTGAACACGCCGGTGATCAATGGCACCGCTGAAAGCGGCAGCCTTGTCACCCTGTACGACAGCGACGGCACTACCGTGCTCGGTACCGCTGTTGCAACCGGCGGCGTGTGGAGCATCACCAGCAGCACGCTGTCTGATGGCGTGCACAGCCTGACGATCAAGGCGACCGATACGGCCGGCAACGCCAGCGCGGCCTCCGGCGCGCTGCAGATCACCATTGCCAGTGTGGCGGTGGCGCCAGGCAGCCTGGCGCTGACGGCAGCATCGGACAGCGGCGCCTCGAACACGGACGGCATCACCCGCGTCACCCAGCCAACCATTACCGGTACGGCGGCATCAGGCAGCATCGTCACCTTGTACGACACCGATGGCACCACCGTGCTGGGCACGACCACGGCAGTTGGCGGCACCTGGAGCATCACCACCACCGTGGCGCTGGCCGCAGGTGCACACAGCCTGACGGCCAAGGCGGTCGACGTGGGGGGCAATACCAGTGTTGCTTCCGGCGTCCTGGCCGTGGTCATCGACACCACCGCACCGGCAGCACCGGCAAGGCCGGTATTGGCGGCTGGATCCGACAGCGGCGCCTCGAACACCGACGGCGTCACCCGCGTCACCACGCCGGTCCTCTCCGGCACCGCCGAAACGGGCAGCCTGGTCACCCTGTACGACACCGACGGCACCACCGTGCTCGGCACGGCAGTGGCCACCGGCGGCGTCTGGAGCATCACCAGCAGCACGCTGGCCGCCGGCGCCCACAGCCTGACCGTCAAGGCGACCGACCTTGCCGGCAACACCAGCGCGGCGTCGCAGGCGCTGGCGATCTCGATCGACACGACCGCCCCGGCAGCGCCGGCCCGGCCGGTCTTGGCGGCGGCGTCCGACAGCGGGGCCTCGAACACCGACGGCGTCACCAGCATCACCACCCCGGTCATCACCGGCACGGCCGAAGCGGGCAGCCTGGTGACGCTGTACGACACCGATGGCACCACCGTGCTCGGTACCGCAGTGGCCACCGGCGGCGTGTGGAGCATCACCAGCAGCACCCTTGCAGCCGGCGCCCACAGCCTGACCATCAAATCGACCGACCTGGCCGGCAACACCAGCGCAGCGTCGCAGGCACTGGTCATCTCGATCGACACGACCGCACCGGCAACCCCGGCCCGGCCAGTATTGGCGGCGGCGTCCGACAGCGGCGCCTCGAACACCGACGGCGTCACCCGCGTCACCACGCCGGTCGTCGCCGGCACCGCCGAAGCGGGCAGCCTGGTCACCCTGTACGACACCGACGGCACCACTGTGCTCGGCACGGCAGTGGCCACCGGCGGCGTCTGGAGCATCACCAGCAGCACGCTGACTGCCGGCGCCCACAGCCTGACCATCAGGTCCACCGACCTGGCCGGCAACACCAGCGCGGCCTCGCAGGCGCTGGCGATCACCATCGACACGACCGCACCGGCCACGCCGGCCGCGCCGGTCCTGGCGGCAGCGTCCGACAGCGGCGCCTCGAACACCGACGGCGTCACCCGCGTGACCACGCCGGTCATCACCGGCACGGCCGAAACGGGCAGCCTGGTCACCCTGTACGACACCGACGGCACCACCGTGCTGGGCACGGCAGTGGCCACCGGCGGCGTCTGGAGCATCACCAGCAGCACGCTGGCCGCCGGCGCCCACAGCCTGACCGTCAAGTCGCTTGATGCTGCCGGCAACGCCAGCGCGGCCTCGCCGGCGCTGGCGATTACCATCGACACGACCGTGCCGGCTGCGCCGCCGATCCCTGTGCTGGCAACGGCTTCCGACAGTGGCGCCTCGAACAGCGATCGCCTCACCAGCATCACCACGCCGACCATCACCGGCACTGCCGAAGCGGGCAGCTTGGTGACGTTGTACGACACCGACGGCACGACCGTGCTCGGCACGGCAGTGGCCACCGGCGGCGTGTGGAGCATCACCAGCAGCACGCTGACCGCCGGCGCCCACAGTTTGACCCTCAAGGCGACCGATATCGCCGGCAACACCAGCGCAGCGTCGCAGGCGTTGGCGATCTCGATCGACACGACCGCACCGGCAGCGCCGGCCCGGCCCGTATTGGCGGCGGCGTCCGACAGCGGCGCCTCGAACACCGACGGCGTCACCCGCGTCACCACCCCGGTCATCAGCGGCACCGCCGAAGCGGGCAGCCTGGTTACCCTGTACGACACCGACGGCACCACTGTGCTCGGTACGGCAGTGGCCACCGGCGGCGTCTGGAGCATCACCAGCAGTGCGCTGGCCGATGGCGACCACAGCCTGAGCGTCAAGGCTACCGATATTGCCGGCAACACCAGCGCAGCCTCGCTGGCGCTGACGGTCACCGTCGACACCACCGCGCCATCAACGCCACGGGCGCCTTTCCTGGATGCAGTTTCCGACAGCGGCGCCTCGGGCACCGATGGCGTCACCCGCATCACCATGCCGACCATCACCGGCGCCGCCGAAGAGGGTAGCCTGGTCACCCTGTACGATACCGACGGCACGACCGTGCTGGGCACCGCCGTCGCCACCGGCGGCGTGTGGAGCATCACCAGCAGCGCGCTGGCAAGCGGCGACCACAGCCTGACGATCAAGGCGACCGATATTGCCGGCAACACCAGCGCCGCATCGAACGCACTGGAGATCACGATCGACACGACTGCGCCGGCAGCGCCGGCCCGTCCCGCATTGGCCGCGGCGTCCGACAGCGGCGCCTCGAACACCGATGGCGTTACCCGCATCACCACGCCGACCATCACCGGCACCGCCGAAGCGGGCAGCCTGGTCACCCTGTATGACACCGATGGCACGACCGTGCTGGGCACGACAGTGGCCACTGGCGGCGTGTGGAGCATCACCAGCAGCACGCTCGCTGCCGGCGCCCACGGCCTGACGGTCAAGGCCACTGATACCGCCGGCAACACCAGCGCGGCCTCGCAGGCGCTGGCGATCAGCATCGACACGACCGCACCGGCAGCACCGGCAGCACCGGTATTGGCGCTCGCGTCGGACAGCGGCGCCCCGAACTCCGACGGGGTTACCAGCGTCACCACGCCGGTCATCACCGGTACTGCCGAAGCGGGCAGCCTGGTGACCTTGTACGACACCGACGGCACGACCGTGCTTGGCACCAGCGTGGCCACCGGCGGCGTGTGGAGCATTACCAGCAGCGCGCTGGGCGAGGGAGCGCACAGCTTGACGGTAAAGGCGACCGACGTTGCCGGCAATACCAGCATCGCCTCAAGCGCACTGACGATCACCATCGATACCGCAGCTCCGTCAGCGCCGGCTACTCCGGTATTGTCGCTCGCTTCCGACACCGGCGCCTCGGACTCGGACGGCGTCACCAGCATCACCAACCCGGTCATCACCGGCACCGCGGAAGCCGGCAGCCTGGTCACCCTGTACGACACCGATGGCACGACCGTGCTCGGTACCACGGTGGCCACCGGCGGCGTATGGAGCATCACCAGCAGCACACTGGCCGTCGGCGCCCACAGCCTGACGGTCAAGGCCACCGATATCGCCGGCAACACCAGCACCCCATCAAGCGCGTTGTCGATCACCATCGACACCACGGCGCCGATCGCGCCAGCCGCGCCGGTATTGTCGGCGGGTTCCGACAGCGGCGCGTCGAACTCGGACGGTGTTACCCGTATCACCACGCCAACGGTCAGCGGCACCGCCGAAGCAGGCAGCCTGGTGACCCTGTACGACACCGACGGCACGACCGTGCTGGGCACCGCCGTCGCCACCGGCGGTGTCTGGAGCATCACCAGCAGCGCGCTGGGCCAGGGGGGGCACAGCCTGAGCGTCAAGGCCACCGACGTCGGCGGCAACACCAGCACTGCATCGGCTGGCTTGTTGATCAGCATCGACACCACGGCCCCGGCAGCGCCTGCCGCGCCGGCATTGGCGCCCGCTTCCGACAGCGGCGCCTCGAACGCGGACGGCGTGACCAGTATCACGACCCCGGTCATCACCGGCACCGCCGAAGCCGGCAGTCTGGTCACCCTGTACGACACCGATGGCATGACCGTGCTGGGCACCACCGTCGCCACCGGCGGCGCCTGGAGCATCACGAGCAGCACGCTAGCCGCCGGCCCGCACAGCCTGACCGTCAAGGCTACCGATATTGCCGGCAATACCAGCAGCGCCTCGGCAGCACTGTCCATCACCATCGACACTGCGGCGCCAGCTACCGTGGCTGTGCCGATATTGGCCACTGCCAGCGACACCGGCGTCTCCAATGGCGACGGCATCACCAGCGTCAACCGGCCGACCATCACCGGCCGCGCCGAAGCGGGCAGCACCGTCACCCTGTACGACACCAATGGCGTGACCGTGCTGGGCACCACTACCGCCGATCTCAATGGCAACTGGCGCATCACCAGCACCGTGCTGGCCGATGGCGTGCACAGCCTCACCGTCAAAGCCACTGACGTTGCCGGCAACACCAACAACGCCAGCGCCCCATTGTCGGTCACCATCGACACCACCGCGCCCACCGCGCCGGCAACGCCAGTCCTGGCGCCCGCCAGCGACAATGGCGCCTCGAACAGCGACGGCGTCACCAGCGTCACCCGCCCCACCATCACCGGCAGGGCCGAAGCGGGGAGCACCGTCACCCTGTACGATACCGACGGCGTCACTGTACTGGGTACGGCGGTGGCCGCCACCGACGGCAACTGGAGCATCACCAGCAGCCTGCTGGCCGATGGCGTCCACAGCTTGACCGTCAAGGCCACCGACACGGCCGGCAACACCAGCGCCGCCAGCCCGGCCCTGAACGTCACCATCGACACAACGGTGCCAGTCACGCCAGCAGTACCGGTACTGGCGCCCGCCAGCGACAACGGCGGCTCCAATACCGACGGCATCACCAGCGTCACCACGCCGACCATTACCGGCCGTGCCCAGCCGGGTACCACCGTCACGCTGTACGACACCGACGGTGTTACCGTGCTTGGCAGCACCGTGGTCGGTGCTGGCGGCGCGTGGAGCATCACCAGCCGCGCACTGACGGATGGCAACCACCAGCTGACCACCCGCACCACCAGCATCTCGGGCATCGTCAGCAACGCCAGCGCGGCGCTGGCGGTCACCATCGATACGGCCGCGCCAGCTGCGCCTGCCACGCCGGTACTGGCTCCGGCCAGCGACAACGGCCCGTCCAACACCGACGGCATCACCAGTGTCACCCGCCCCACCATCACCGGCCGTGCCGAAGCGGGCAGCACCGTGACGCTGTATGACACCGACGGCATCACCGTGCTGGGCACCGCTGTCGCAGCGGCCAACGGCAACTGGAGCATCACCAGCAGCGTGCTGGCCGACGGCGTCCACAGCTTGAGCGTCAAAGCTACCGACGCTGCCGGCAACCGCAGTGCCGCCAGCCCGGCCCTGAGCGTCACCATCGATACCGCCGCACCGGCCGCGCCGGCAACGCCGGTCCTGGCCCCGGCCAGCGACAGCGGCCCTTCGAACAGCGACGGCGTGACTAGCGTCACCGGTCCGACCATCACCGGCCGCGCCGAGGCGGGCAGCACCGTCACCCTGTACGATACGGACGGCGTTACCGTGCTGGGCACGGCGGTGGCTGCCGCCAACGGCAACTGGAGCATCACCAGCAGCGTACTGGGCGATGGCGTCCACAACCTGACCACCAAAGCCACCGACCTGGCCGGCAACACCAGTGCCGCCAGTCCGGTCCTCGCCATCACCATCGACACGGCGGTGCCCGTCACGCCGGCGGTGCCGGTCCTGGCGCCTGCCAGCGACAACGGCGCGTCCAACAGCGACGGCATTACCAGCGTTACCACGCCGACCATCACCGGCCGCGCCCAGGCCGGTTCCACCGTCACGCTGTACGATACCGATGGTGTCAGCGTGCTTGGCACCACCGTGGTGGGCGCCGGCGGCACCTGGAGCATCACCAGCCGCGCGCTGACCGATGGCAACCACCAGCTGACCACCAGGACCACCAGCACCACCGGCCTGGTCAGCGCGGCCAGTGCGGCCTTGACCGTCACCATCGACACCGCTGCGCCGGCGGTACCGGCAACGCCGGTGCTGGCCCCGGCCAGCGACAGCGGTGCGTCCGACAGCGACGGCATCACCGACGTGGCCCGTCCAACCATTACCGGCCGCGGCGAACCCGGCGCCACCGCCATCCTGTACGACACCGATGGCGTGACCGTGCTGGGCCGCGCCACCGTGGATGCCAGCGGCGCCTGGAGCATTACCAGCAGCCTGCTGGCCGACGGTACGCACCGTCTCACGGCCCGGGTCGCTGACGCGGCCGGCAACACCAGCGCCGCCTCGCCTGCCCTGACCGTGGTCGTCGATGCCACCGCGCCAGCCGCTGCCGGCACGCCGCGCCTGGACGACGGCAACAGCACCACCACGCTGGTCACCACGCCGCAACTGTCCGGCGTTGCCGAACCAAACAGCACCGTCGTGGTATCGAGCGACGGCGTGGAAGCGGTCCGGGTCGTGGCCGATGCCAACGGCAACTGGACCGTGACCTTGCAACTGTCGCTGGGCGCGCACAGCATCACCGCCCGCGCCATCGATGCCGCCGGCAACGTGGGCGCCACCTCCGCACCGCTGGCGCTCACCGTGCTGGCGCCTACCCCGCCAGTGACTGCACCGGTCGTGCCCGTTGTGACGCCGGTCGTTCCAGCGGCCACAACGGCGCCGCAAGTAGCAGCACCCAACACGCCACCGATCCGCGACGCGGCGGCAGGCGTGACCGGCACGTCGCCCATTACCGCTGCGGTCAACCAGGTATCGACAACGCAATTGACCAGCACCAGCACCAGCCTCACCGACAGCACGGCGGCCACCACCAGCACCACCGCACCGGTCACGGGCACCGCCCCGGTGGCGGCACCTGCCACGGTGACGGCTCCGGTTGCTGCTCCGGCACCTGCCCCGGTCCCGGCCACGACCGCCGTCCCGGTGGTCGCGGCAACGCCGGCCGCCGCCGCGCAGCTGGCCACGGGCGCTACCCTGGTACTGAACCGCGACATCGGCCTGGTGACGGTGGCAGTCGAGGCGCAGCAAGGTCTCACGTACTCCATCCCGCGCGACACCTTTATCAGCGCCAACGGCGCGGCGCCGACCCTCACCGCCACCTTGGCGGACGGTTCGCCGTTGCCGGCCTGGGTACGCTTCGATGCGGTGACCGGCACCTTCAGCGGCGTTCCCCCACGCGGCGAAACGGTGTCGCTCGACATCGTGGTCACCGCCAGCGATGGCGCGGGCAACACGGCCAAGGCGGCGTTCTCGATCAAGGGCGATAGCGCAGTCAATGAAGTCAAGCCGCCGCAAGCTTCACTGCACGGCAAGCATCTGCTGCAAGCGCTGGGCCTGCACCGCGCTGCCGCCGCTGTCGATGACGCTGGCGATGCCGCCGCTGCGAGCACCAGCGCTGCCGGTGACGATAGCGACGGCGGCGAAGGAGGCGCGGTGGCCCTGGTCGATGCCAATGTCGATGCGGAAGCCGCCACCACCCAGGCCGGCGCCCTGAGTACCCAATTGTCGCGCGAAGCACAGCGTTTCCTGCAGGAAGCCAACGCCACGCTGCGCCACCTGACCCGCCTGTAAAACCGATGCGCAACCATAACAACATGAACCAGATTAACCACCAAGGAGTTTCACCGATGACCATCGCCACCACCGCTGCCAACGCGCCCGGCGCCACCGGAGCCGTGCGTTCCACCACCCTGCGCCGCCTGCCGATGGCACTGCTGCTTGCTGCTGCCCTGAGCGCGTGCAACATCATGCCGGAACCGATCGGCGCCGCCGAGCGCAACACCCGCGCCAAGGACGACGTGGAAACCCTGTTCAAGGACGTGGAACCGGTCACCGGCGAGATCACCCTGCACGAGGCCTTCGCCCGCGCGCTCAAGTACAACTACGACTACCGCCTGCGCTCGATGGAGCAAAGCATGGCCTCCGACCAGCTCGACCTGGCCAAGTACGACATGCTGCCGCGCCTGACGCTGGCGGCCGGCTACAGCTCGCGCAGCAATGACGCCGGCTCGCGCTCGGTCGATCTCGGCAGCGGCGTGGAAAGCAACCTGTTCTCGGGCGCCCAGGAACGCACCCGCAACACCCAGAACGCGGTACTGGCCTGGAACGTGCTGGACTTCGGCGTCAGCTACGTGCGCGCCCAGCAGCAGGCCGTGTCGGTAATGATCTCGGAAGAGCGCAAGCGCAAGGTCGTGCAGAACATTTCGCAGGACGTGCGCCAGGCCTTCTGGCGCGCCTATGTTGCGCAGCAGACCCTGCCGCGCATGGACGACCTGCTCAACCGCGTCAAGGAAGCGATGCTGCGCAGCGAGCGCATGGAAACCGAACGCATGCTGCCGCCGCTGCAAGCGCTGGCCTACCAGCGCGCCCTGCTCGACATGCACCAGCAGATCGTGGCGCGCCGCCAGGAACTGATCCTGGCCAAGTCCGAACTGAACGCGCTGATCAACCTGCGCCCGGGCAGCAACATCGTGCTGTCGGCCGGCCAGGAAGAAGAAGCGACTGCCAAGCTGCAACCGTTCGACGACCTCAATGCGCTCGACCAGGCCGCGCTGAACAACCGTCCCGAACTGCGCGAAGAAGACTACCGCAAGAAAATCTCGGTGCTCGAAGGCCGCAAGGCGCTGATGGCCTTCCTGCCGGGCCTCGAAATCAATCTCTCGAGCAACCGGGACAGCAACAAGTTCCTGCTCAACAATACCT
This sequence comes from Duganella zoogloeoides, assembly GCF_034479515.1. NCBI lineage: Bacteria > Pseudomonadati > Pseudomonadota > Betaproteobacteria > Burkholderiales > Oxalobacteraceae > Duganella > Duganella zoogloeoides. The sequence continues at coordinate 1,319,100 of NZ_CP140152.1, read as the reverse complement.
GGGGCGAAGCCGGCAGCAGCGTGTCGCTGAACCTGATGCGCGCGTTCGCCTACCCGGCCGCCAAGCGCGCCCAGGAAGCGCAACAGAAAGTGGACGACACCCGCCGCATCGCGCTGACCATGGCCGTGATGACGCAGGTGCGTATCGCGGCCCAGCGCTTCCAGGAAGCCCGCACCGACTACGCAGTCAGCAGCCAGACCGCCCAGGTCGATGCCCGCATCGAACAGCACACGCTGTCCGCCACCAAGGCCAGCACCGAGTCCAGCATGGAACTGCTGCGCACCGAGGTGCGTGCCGCCCTGTCCGAGATGCAGCGCTACGTGGCGCTGGCCAACCTGCAAATCGCCTATGCGCGGGTGGCCAACTCGGTCGGCGCCGACCTGCTGCCGGCCCAGCCGCAAAGCGAAAGCGTGGCGGTGTTTACCAAGCAGCTGGCGCAAGCCGATGCCGACTGGCGCAAGACCAACTTCCACACTGCGGATGTGGCCGCGCCGCCACCGCCGGTAGCGATCGGCACCATCGCTTCGCCAGCCGGTAGCGGCATTGACCTGGGCGCTCTGCTGCACCAGGAATTGAACGCCAACGGCGCCCTGGTCAGCCTGGCCGGCGCCAATATTCCGGTGGTGTCGGCCACCGCCACCGTGGGCCAGCCCAACGGCGGCCTGCGCACGGTCGAACTGACCTGGCTGGTCCAGCGCGATGGAGTTACACTAGGCACCTTCAGCTACCGTTCGGCGATCCCGGACAGCGTGAGCTCGGCTTGGCCGGTGTTTGGCAAGGCAGCGGCAGAATCGGCCGCCACCAAGATCACCAGCCTGCTGCGCAGCGAAGCAAAACCTCCACTGCAGGCGAAAAACTGATGATGTCGTTGCACCGCTCTTTGGTAACACTTTTCTTGTCTACCCTGGGTGCTGGCGCGCTGGCTGCGGCGCCAGCCGTGCCGGCGGCTCCGGCAGCGTCCAAGCCGGCCACACCGGCAGCTGCGCCCGCTGCTGCGCCCGCCGCCAAGACCATCCGCGTGCTGGTCGCGGCGGACCAGGAAAGCGTGCTGGCTTCGCAGATGGCCGGCCGTCTCGACCTGGTCAACGTCAAGCTGGGCAGCACGTTTGCCGCCGGCCAGGTCTTGCTGAAATTTAACTGCGACGAGCAGGATGCGCACCTGAAAATGGCCAACGCCGAGTTCTACAGCGCGCAGCAGACCTACGAATCGAAGGTCAAGCTGCAGGCGATGCAGTCGGTGGCCGAGATCGACGTCCAGCAAAGCGCCGCGCTGGCGCAAAAGGCCAAGGCCCAGATCCAGCTGTACCAGGCGCAGCTGCGCCAGTGCACCATCGTCGCGCCGTTCGCCGGCCGCGTCACCCGCTTGCTGGCCAAGCAGTACGCCAGCGTCAACATCGGCCAGCCGCTGATCGAGATCGTCAACGACCGCAAGCTCAAGGTGCAGCTGAACGTGCCGTCGGTGTGGCTGTCGTGGCTCAAGGTCGGTCAGCCGTTCTCGCTGAAGATCGATGAAACCGGCAATGCCTACAACGCCAAGGTGCAACGCATCAACGGCCGCGTCGATGCTGTCAGCCAGTCGATCGAAATCGAGGGCGAAGTAACCGGCAACACGGCCAACCTGCTGCCCGGCATGAGCGGCGTGGCCAGCTTCCCTGCTGCCGGCCGCTAACGGTAATTTTCTTTACGCATCACCAGGAAACACCTTGTCCGATTCGATCAATCTTCAAAGTATCGGCGCCCTGCTCCAGATCGAGCAGGACGTGCGCACCGCCAGCAGTGAAGGCGCGGTCGGGTTCATCGCCGTCAACGACACCTTCCGTATCCTGCCCTATCGCCAGGCGGTGCTGTGGCGGCTCGATGCGGCCGGCCGGCCGGAGCTGCGCCTGATTTCCGGACTGGCCGACGCGCCCGCCGACTCGCCGTACCGCCAATGGACGAACCAGGCCCTGCGCCAGCTGGCGCCGCGGCTCGACGGCGGCCACGCGCTGGCCGTGACGCGCGATATGCTCGACCCGGCGCTGCATGCCGGGTGGGACGAGTGGATGGGCGAGAGCGTGCTGATGGTGGCGCTGCCCACGCCGGTCGGCGGCACCGTCGGCGGCTTGTGGCTGGTGCTGGAAACTGCGGCCGACGAGGCGCAAACCGCGCTGGCGCAGCGGCTGGCGGTCGTGTACGGCCAGGCGCTGTGGGCCTGGCGCGAACGGCCGTCGAGCTGGCGCGGCACCTTGTCGCGCGTAAGGGCAAAACCGAAGCGCCTGCTGCTGGCGGCGCTGATCGTGGCCTGCATCCCGATGCGGCTGACGGTACTGGCGCCCGCCGAGATCATCGGCAAGGACGCCAAACTGATCGCCGCACCGCAAGATGGCGTGGTGGCGCGGTTCTTTGTCACGCCAAACCAGGTGGTGGCTGCCGGCGCGCCGCTGTTCGCGCTGGAGGACACGGGCGCGCGCAACCGCAACGAAGTAGCGGCCAAGTCCGAGGCGGTCGCCGCCGCCGAATACCTGCGCGCCACGCAAAAATCGTTCAACGACGGCGCCAGCAAGGCAGATTTGTCGGCACTGAACGCCAAGCTCGAAGAAAAGGCGGCCGAAGCACAATATGTGAAGGATATGCTGGACCGTATCCAGGTACGCGCTCCCGAAGCGGGGATTGCCGTGTTCTCGGACCAGAACGACTGGCTCGGCAAACCGGTGCAGACCGGCGAGCGCATCATCCTGCTCGCCGATCCGGCCAAGGTGCAAATCGCCATCCGCCTGCCGGTGGACGACGCGCTGAGCCTGGAACCGGGCGCAGCCGTCAAGCTGTACCTGAACGTGGCACCGCTGGGCACGGTAGCGGGTGTGCTCACGCAATCGAGCTACGAACCGACCGTGGGCAGCGAAGGCGTAGTGGCCTACAGCCTGAAAGCCGACCTGGCGCCGGGCGAAGCCGTGCAGCGCATCGGCCTCAAGGGCACCGCCAAGCTCTACGGCGGCTGGGCACCGCTGATCTACCACGTGCTGCGCAAGCCACTAGCCGTAGCCCGCCGCACCCTCGGCATCTAAAAAATTCGGGGTCAGTGCCGACATTCGGACAAAATGTCCGAATGTCGGCACTGACCCCGAAGTGGGGTTTAAAAAAATTATGCGTCGAGCACGATGCGCAGCATGCGGCGCAGTGGTTCGGCCGCGCCCCACAGCAGCTGGTCACCGACGGTGAACGCCGACAGGTAGTCCGGCCCCATGCTCATCTTGCGCAGGCGGCCGACGGGAATCGTCAGGCTGCCGGTCACTGCCGCTGGCGACAGATCCTTGACCGACGCTTCACGCGTGTTCGGCACGACCTTGGCCCACTGGTTGGCGGACGCGATGATGTCGGTGATCTCGTCGAGCGGCACGTCGCGTTTCAGCTTGATGGTCAGCGCCTGCGAGTGGCAACGCATGGCGCCGATGCGCACGCACAGGCCATCGACCGGGATCGGGGTGGAACCGAAGTCCGCGCCCAGGCCCAGGATCTTGTTGGTCTCGGCGCCGGCTTTCCACTCTTCCTTCGACTGGCCGTTGCCCAGGTCCTTGTCGATCCACGGGATCAGGTTGCCGGCCAGCGGCGCGCCGAACTGCTTGATCTCGTCGGCCGACAGGCCGTGCTGGGTGGCGAGCACCTGGCGGTCGATTTCCAGGATGGCGGACGCTGGATCGTCGAGCAGCGGTTTGACCGCGCCGTTGATGGTGCCGAACTGGGTGAGCAGCTCGCGCATGTGCTGGGCACCGCCGCCGGAGGCAGCCTGGTACGTCATCGACGTCATCCAGTCCACCAGGCCGTGCTGGAACAGGCCGCCCAGGCCGATCAGCATGCACGACACGGTGCAATTGCCGCCGATGTAGTTTTTCACGCCCTTGCCCAGCGCGTCCTTGATCACGTGCATATTGACGGGATCGAGCACGATCACCGCATCTTTTTCCATGCGCAGGGTCGATGCCGCATCGATCCAGTAACCGTTCCAGCCGGCTGCGCGCAACTTGGGGAACACGTCGCTGGTGTAGTCGCCGCCCTGGCACGAGATGATGATCTCGCACTTCTTCAGTTCGTCGATATCGGTGGCGCTTTTGAGCTTGGTTTCATTCTTTGCCATCGCCGGAGCGTTGCCGCCCGGGTTAGACGTCGTGAAAAATACCGGCTCGATATGGGCGAAATCGCCCTCTTCCTGCATGCGTTGCATCAGGACCGAACCGACCATACCGCGCCAACCTACGAGACCTACGAGTTTCATTTGCTCTTCCTTGTCTATTAATTTTTTTAAGCCAACGCTTTGACGACCGCGTTGCCCATCTCTTCCGTGCCGACCTTGGTCGTACCGGGTTCGAAGATGTCGGCGGTGCGCAGGCCCTGCGCCAGCACCGACTTGACGGCGGTCTCGATGCGGTCGGCCTGTTCGTTCTTGTTGAACGTGTAGCGCAGCATCATCGCGGCCGACAGGATGGTCGCCAGCGGATTGGCGATGCCCTTGCCGGCGATGTCGGGCGCCGAGCCGTGCGACGGTTCGTACAGGCCCTTGTTGCTGGCGTCGAGCGAGGCCGATGGCAGCATGCCGATCGAACCGGTCAGCATCGCTGCGCAGTCGCTCAGGATGTCGCCGAACATATTGCCGGTGACGATGACGTCGAATTTCTTCGGCGCGCGCACCAGCTGCATGGCGGCGTTATCGACGTACATGTGGTCGAGCGCGACGTCCGGGTATTCCTTGTGGACGTCGGTGACGATGTCTTTCCAGAACTGGAAGGTTTCCAGCACATTGGCCTTGTCGACGCTGGTCAGGCGCTTGCCGCGCTTTTGCGCAGCCTGGAACGCCACGTGGGCGATGCGGCGGATTTCGCCTTCGGCGTAGCGCATGGTGTCGTAACCTTCGCGCTGGCCCTTGAACGGACCGTCCGGGCACTCGCGCACGCCGCGCGGCTGGCCGAAATAAATGTCGCCGGTCAGTTCGCGCACGATCAGGATATCCAGGCCCGACACCACTTCAGGTTTCAGGGTGGAGGCGCCGGCCAGTTCCGGGTACAGGATGGCGGGACGCAGGTTGCCGAACAGGCCCAGCTGCTTGCGCAGGCCCAGGATGGCTTGTTCGGGGCGCAGTGCGCGCTCGAGCGTGTCGTACTGGTAGTCGCCGACCGCGCCGAACAGCACCGCGTCGGCTGCTTTGGCCAGCGCCAGCGTGCCGTCGGGCAGCGGGTGGCCGTGCGCCGCATAGCCGGCGCCGCCGACCGGGGCGGTTTCGAGCTCGAACGATTCGCCGAGCACGTTCAGGACCTTGACGGCCTGGGCGATGATTTCCGGGCCGATGCCGTCGCCCGGGAGGATTGCGATTTTCATGATCTGATCTTGATTAAATGACGTTGGCCAACCAGGGTTGGGTTGCCAGATGGCGCTCTTCGAAGCCGCGGATAACGTCGGCGTGACGCAGGGTCAGGCCGATATCGTCGAGCCCGTTCATCAGGCAGTACTTGCGGAAGGCGTCGATCTCGAAGGGATAGGAGACGCTGCCGTTGCTGGTGGAAATGCGTTGCTGTTCAAGGTCCACCACCAGGCGGTAACCGGGGAAGGCCTTGACTTCATTGAACAGATGATCGATCTGCGCTTCGGGTAAAACGATCGGCAGCAAGCCGCTCTTGTAGCAGTTGTTGAAGAAAATGTCGGCAAACGACGATGCGATGATGGCGCGGAAGCCGTACTGGTCCAGCGCCCACGGCGCGTGTTCGCGCGACGAGCCGCAGCCGAAGTTTTTGCGGGTCAGCAAAATCGACGCGCCCTGGTATCGCGCCTCGTTCAACACGAAGTCCGGGTTGAGCGGACGGTTGCTGTTGTCCATACCCGGTTCGCCGTGGTCAAGGTAGCGCCATTCGTCGAACAGGTTGGGGCCGAAGCCGGTGCGGTGGATCGACTTCAAGAACTGCTTGGGGATGATGGCGTCGGTATCGACATTGGCGCGGTCCAGCGGCGCGACCAGGCCCTCATAAATGGTAAATTTTTCCATGATCTCGTTCGGTAATATGCGGCTGATTGGCTTATTTTTTGGTCGAAGCGCCTTCGAGCGATTCGCCAACCTTTTTGACGTCCTTGCCGAAACCGTTGACGGTGTTGCAGCCGGTGAGGACCAGGGCCATGGCAATGGCGGACAGCGCGAATAATTTTTTCATGTTGGGCTCCAGGTGGGTCAGCGCAGTGCGCGTACGTCAACGAAGTGGCCGGCAATACCGGCAGCGGCGGCCATCGCCGGCGACACCAGGTGGGTGCGCCCGCCCTGGCCCTGGCGGCCTTCGAAGTTGCGGTTGGACGTGGAGGCGCAGCGTTCGCCCGGTTCCAGGCGGTCGGCGTTCATCGCCAGGCACATCGAGCAGCCCGGTTCGCGCCACTCAAAACCGGCATCCTTGAAGATGCGGTCCAGTCCTTCGCGCTCGGCTTGCTCTTTCACCAGCCCGGAACCCGGCACCACCATCGCCAGCTTGACGTTGGACGCGCGCTGCTTGCCGCGCACCACGCTGGCGGCGGCACGCAAGTCCTCGATGCGCGAGTTGGTGCACGAACCGATGAACACCTTGTCGATGCGGATGTCCTCGATCGCCGTGTTGGGCTTGAGGTTCATGTACACCAGCGCCTTTTCCATGGCGTCGCGCTTGACGCTGTCTTTTTCCTGGTCGGGATCGGGCACCCGGCCGTCGATCGCCACCACCATCTCGGGCGAGGTGCCCCAGGTGACCTGCGGCTTGATCTGGGCCGCATCCAACGTGACCACCAGGTCAAATTTCGCGCCCGGGTCCGAGTGCAAGGTGCGCCAGTAGGCCACGGCCAGGTCCCAGTGCGGACCGGCCGGCGAGAACGGCCGGCCCTTGACGTAATCGATAGTGGTGTCATCGACACCGATGATACCGGCGCGCGCGCCCGCTTCGATCGCCATGTTACAGACCGTCATGCGGCCTTCCATCGACAGCGCGCGGATGGTGGAGCCGCCGAACTCGATACAGTAACCGGTGCCGCCGGCCGTGCCGATCTTGCCGATGATGGCCAGCACGATGTCCTTGGCGGTGACGCCGGCCGGCAGCGCGCCGTCCACCTGCACCAGCATGGCTTTCGATTTCTTTTGCAGCAGGGTTTGCGTGGCCAGCACGTGCTCGACCTCGGACGTGCCGATGCCGTGCGCCAGCGCGCCGAACGCGCCGTGGGTGGACGTGTGCGAGTCGCCGCAGACCACCGTCATGCCCGGCAGCGTGGCGCCCTGCTCCGGTCCGATCACGTGGACGATGCCCTGGCGCTTGTCGTTCATGTTGAAGTACGTGAGGCCGAAGGCCTTGGCGTTCTTGTCCAGCGTTTCCACCTGCAGGCGCGAAACCGGATCGGCGATGCCGTCCACGCGCGCGGTGGTCGGCACGTTGTGGTCGGCCACGGCCAGGTTGGCCGACACGCGCCACGGTGCGCGGCCGGCTTCGCGCAGGCCATCGAAGGCTTGCGGGCTGGTCACTTCGTGCACGAGGTGGCGGTCGATGTAGAGGATCGTGGTGCCGTCTTCCTCGGCCTTGACCACGTGCGAGTCCCAGAGTTTGTCGTAAAGCGTCTTCATCATGATGTGTGCTGCTACAGCCTGTGTGAGTGATGCTGTTTGATTATGCCATAGTGTGCAAATGGAAAGCAGCCGCCGGAGGCTGGCCTCGTGAGCCCGCGCGGTTCCGCCTGTTCCTGCACTGCCTGTGACTCCTGAAAAAATTCTGTAAAAAAAAAGCCTGCGTGGACGCAGGCTTTTGATGTTGCTGGCTTGGTCTACCGACTCAAGCCGCCATGCGTACACTACCTCGACAACCATCCATTAGGAACGATAGGCCTACCACCAGTACCAGTTCGCCTTCGGCCGAACGCGCGGTACCGGTAATGCCCTCGACGGTAATCGCGGTCATCGGTTTAATTACCAGGTCGGCCGTGCCGTCCACCGCTTCCACGGCCAGGATGTATGGCTGTGGTGCAGCGACAACAATACCGACCTTCTCCCGGCAGCTTTCGTAGCCCAGCGAGTCGGCCAGCGAGCGCACCGGCAGTGGCCGGCCCTGGTCCTTGAGGACCGGGGCGCCGCCCACTTCCATGAACACTTCCGGCAATTCCACCACGCGTTGCACCACCGCCATCGGCAGCGCCAGCGCTGCACCGGAGGTGGACACCAGCATGGTCGGCACGATCGACAACTCGATCGGCAGGCGGATCGAGAACTTGGTGCCCTTGCCCAGGCCAGACTCGATGTTGATCGCGCCACGGTTTTTCTCGACCGCGGTTTTCACCACGTCCATGCCCACGCCACGGCCCGACACGCTCGACGCCACTTCCTTGGTCGAGAAGCCCGGCAGGAACACCAGCTGGTAGCACTCCTCGGTGGTCAGGTTGGCCGATTCGCTGATCAACCCTTTTTGCTGCGCCTTGGCGCGCAGCATCACCGGGTCCATGCCCTTGCCGTCATCCTGCAGCACGATCATCACGCTGTTGGCTTCCTGCCACGCCTTGAGCGAAATATACGACTTGGCGGGCTTGCCGGCAGCTAAGCGATCGGCCGGCGACTCCACGCCGTGATCGAGCGAATTGCGCAACATGTGCACCAGCGGATCATACAGGCTGTCCACGACCACGCGATCGACTTCGGTCTCCGCGCCTTCGATGGTCAGTTCCACTTCCTTGCCCAGGTCCTTGGCCAGCTCGCGCACCAGGCGCGGGAATTTCTGGAACAGGCGCCCCACCGGCTGCATGCGGGTCGCCAGCGTGGCGCGCTGCAACTCGGTCGAGTAGCGTGACGCCCGCTCCAGCGTTTCCGCCAGCGTAGCCATCAGGGTCTGTGCCTGGCCCTCGAATTTGAACTGCATCAGGCGCTCGAGCAGCACGGCCGCCTGGTTGGCAGCCTGCACCGATTCACCCGCCACTTCGAGCAAGGCATCCAGTTTAACAGCATCGATGCGAATCGACTCTTCTTTGGCGGGGGCGCTCTGCGGACGTTCGTCGCGTTTCTCCGGCGCTTCGCGGCGCGCAGCAACTACCGGCACCACTTCAGCGGTGGCGGCGACCGGCGCTGCAACAGCCGGCGCTGCAACGGCAGCCACCGGTGCGGCAGCCACAGCCGGGCCTGCAACGGCGACCGCCGGACGGGTATAACTACCGGCCGGCATCACTGCTTCGTACATGGCTTCCCAGTCGAGGCCGTCCGGCGACGCGGTGGCCACAGGGGCCACAGGGGCCACGGCGGCCGGCGCAGCAGCGACCGGCGCCACGACAGCCGCCGGTGCCGGAGCAGGTGCTGCAACCGGGACGGCAACAGGCGTGCTGTCGGCCTTGCCGGCGATGGCGTCGTTGAGCAGGCTTTCGAGGTCCTGCGGCAGGGCCGGCAGGCTGCCCGGCTCGGCGCCGTTGTTCAGTTCGGCCAGCTGGTCGGCCACGAAACCGGACGCTTGCAGCGCCGCTTCGATCGCCAGCGGCGTGACGGGCGCGGCGCCGGTGCGCAGCGCGTCGAACAGGTTTTCGGTCAGGTGGCAAGCCGTCACCATCGCCGGCAGGCCCATGAAACCGGCGCCACCTTTAATGGTGTGGAAGGAACGGAACACCGCGTTGAGGGTTTCCTTGTTGTCAGGATCGCGTTCGAGCGCCAGCAGGTGCTCTTCCACGTTGACCGCAAGATCCATCGCCTCGACGACGAAATCCTTGAGCATATCGTCCATTAGAACCCCAGATCGGCAAGCAGGTCGTCCACGCTGTCCTGGCTCAGCGCCACGGTCGGCGTCGATGGACCAGTCATCAAGGTCACTTCCTTCTGGGCGATTTTTTCGCGCACGTCAGGTGGTGCGTTGTCGCGCAGCAGTTGCGCCAGTTCCGCCTCGACGGTCTTGGTGATGATCACCACTTTCTTGATCAACTGGCCGGTGATGTCCTGGAAGTCCTGTGCCATCATGATTTCCAGCAGGCGGGCTTTCTCGGTTTCGGTAGCGGCCGAGACGGCGGCGGCAAACGCTTGCGAATCGCCGGCCAGTTGCTTGAACTGGTCCAGACTCAGCTTGCCCGCGAACAGGTCGGCCCAGCGGTTTTCCATGTCTTTCGACTGCTTCGACAGCGTGTCCTGGTCGGGCATGGCTTCGTCGAGGGTGTTGAGCACCTTGTTGGCGGCCTGCTCGGTCAGCGTGGCGACGTATTCGAGGCGGTCCTGGGCGTCATTGATCTGCGACGACGCTTCGGTCAGCGCCTTGTCGTAGCCCAGTTCGCGCAGCGAGTCGTGCAACAGGCGCACGATGCCGCCCAGGCGTTCGAACATCGGCTTGTCAGTTTCATCGCCCTCGCCGCCTTCGGCAACTGGTGCGGCTGAGACGGGTGCGGCGGCCACAGGGGCCGGCGCCGGCGCGCTTACGGCGACACCGGAAGACACCTGGTCGAACAGGCTTTCCAGGTCGTCTTCGGCTGCTGCGGGAGCCGGGGCTGGCGCTGGAGCAGGCGCGGCTTTCTTGCTTTGGGCGGACACTTCTTCAAATAAGGCGTCGAAATCGTCAGCGGCGTTGGTCATAATCCGTGCTTCTCCATAATTTGTAAAATTGCTGCCCCACGATGATGATGCACGGCAATAAAACACTATCGCGAGTGTAGCAGGGCCGTGCCGGATGTGCCAAACCCGCCACGGCGATTACCGGGACGGCGTCACATTCCGTTGTATTTGGAGATACTATCACCGGATGTCAGCCCAACGGGCAGCTTGTGACACAAAATTAATGCTTGAGTGCAAAAAAAGAAGCTTCAGCCAACACCTTTCAACATTCGGCAGGCAAGTAAAATCGTTATGTTTGAGTATCATCAACTCTTTCCATACTGGCAATAATGTAAATCGCGTCTACAATGCAACTCGTGCTGTCTCTTTCCGGGAGCTCGCCATGTACCGAAAAATCCTGATCACCACCGACGGATCTTCCGTCTCCAGCAAGACCGCCTGCGCCGGCGTCACGTTTGCCGAGCAACTAGGTGCCGAAGTGCTGGTCCTGTTTGTCGCCCCCGCCTACCAGTATCCGATCTACGTGGAAATCATCCCTCCCAGCTATCCGAGCGAGGAAGAATACCGCGCAGCGCTGCTGCGCGCTGGCGAGGAGCACGTACGCGACGTGGTGCAAGCGTGTGCGCGACGCAACATCGCGTGTACCGCGCTGACCACATTTGCCGAAAGCGCCGCGACGGAAATCGTCGCCGCCGGCGTCAAGCATGGGTGCGACCTGATCTTCATCGGTTCACACGGACGCAGCGGCTGGGGCCAGTTGCTGTTGGGCAGTGTAACCAACAAGGTGTTGTCACAATCACGCATTCCGGTACTGGTGCACCGCCTGATCGCCGAGCCCGAGTACAAAAATCAGGACACCGTGTAATTTTTTGTAGTAGCATCATAAGATTACTTCAAACGCAATATTTTTTACTTTCCAACACTTCGCACGTGAGCGGCCCACGATGATCCGAATAGTTATTGCCGACGACCACACGATCATGCGCGAAGGACTCAAGCGCATCCTCGACGGCGCGCCCGACATCGACATCGTCGGCGAAGCGATCGACGGCTTCGAGGTGCTCAGCCACGTGCGCCAGGGCGGCTTCGACCTGCTGATGCTCGATTTGTCGATGCCGGGGCGCAGCGGGGTCGACCTGATCCGCCAGATCAAGGCCGAGGCGCCCAAGCTGGCCATCCTGATTCTCACCATGCACGAGGAAGAGCAATACGCGGTGCGGGCCATCCGCGCCGGCGCCCAGGGCTATCTGACCAAGGAAAGCGCCGGCACCCAGCTCGTCGGTGCGATCCGCAAGGTCGCTTCCGGCCGGCCCTACATCAGCACCGAGGTGGCCGAGCAACTGGCGCTCAACATCATGATGCCCAACGAAAGCCTGTTGCATAAACAGCTGTCCGACCGCGAATTCGAGGTGTTTTCCTTGCTGGTGGCAGGCAAGTCGATCACCGAGATCGCCAACGGCTTGCACCTGAGCGTCAAAACCGTCAGCACCCATAAAACCCGCATCATGCAAAAGATGGGGATGACATCGCTGTCCGAAATGGTTCAATATGCCGTTGCGCATCGTCTGCTGTCGCCGTTCAAAACCTGATCACTCCCCCTCCCGGTAGGATTTCTCCTACAAACCTGCGCACGCTCCTACGCTCATATTCAGCCATTGCTGATATCCAGCCCCGGCCCCTGTTGGCATACTGAAATCACTGTTTCATGCTGCACGGCTACAAGAGTGCCGTGCGAGCCGCTCACCGCTGCTTCAGCCGCAACCGGGCGGCCTTCCATCCACTGTTTCGAATGTGCACACAGGAGCTCACCATGTTGTCAACGCAAGCGTCTGAAATTCGCCCGGTCACGACGACCCTGCAATCGTCGTCGATGGAAGCCGGCCGCCAGCGTCAGGGGCGCCTCTGGTCCAACCTCAAGGAAGTATGCGATTTGCTGCACATTCCGTCGGCGGTGTCGGTCACGACCGAGGAATTGTTGTTCCAGCACGTGCAGTTCAAAACCGGCCAGCGCATCCATACCATCGGCCAGCCGTTCGACACCTTGTACATCGTCAATTCCGGCTTCCTGAAAACCGTGCTGATCGACGAGTTCGGCAACGAGCAGGTGCTGAGCTTTCCGATGAAGGGCGACATGCTTGGCGTCGATGGCATCCACACCCGCCATTACTCGTCGGAGGCGGTAGCGCTGTCCGATTGCGACCTGATCCTGTTGCCGTTCAAAAAACTGACCGCGCTCGGCCGCGTGCACCTGGAACTGGAAAACATGATGTACGGCGTCATGAGCCGCGAGCTGGTGCGCGAACAGGCCATGATCGGCATGCTGGGCGCCCTGTCCGCCGAAGCGCGCGTGGCGCGCTTCCTGGTCACGCTGGCCGACCGCTTCGCCCATATGGGTTATTCGGCCAAGCTGTTCAACCTGCGCATGACGCGCCACGAGATCGGCAGCTACCTGGGCCTCACGCTGGAAACCGTGAGCCGCACACTGTCAGCCTTCAACGAAATCGGCCTGATCAGCGTGGACCAGCGCACCATCGGCATCAAGGATGCCGAAGCGCTGAAAACCCTGCGCCGCCTGCCCCCCTCGCGCACCCGCGCCAAGCAGCTGGCGGCAGCCAAGAGCAAAAACGAAGCAGCCACCCCGGCGCAATTGCTGGCGGCGATGTGAACCGATGTGAACTTGTTGTACGTACCGCGCTCTAACCCAGCCTTGCGCCCGGCCTCCAAGCCGGGCTTTTTTTATGTTGTCTTGGTTTTTTTATCATTTGGCCGAGTTTGCACAAAATAGCGCTTGCATTCCATCCCGCCTTCTACAATAATGAATGCAAATACGAATCATTCTTATTTAAAGGAGAAATGACGATGCCTACCGCCCTGCCCATGACCCAACCCGTAATGAATGTCCGTCCCGCTCCCGCCGTCGTTTCGGTGGTCTCGGCCGTGTCGCCAATCAAGCGTATCAGCAGCGCCGGCCTGATGGATGGTGGTCGCGAACTCGAAATCGAACATGCGGGCCGCGTGTACCGCCTGCGCGTCACCCAGCTCAACAAGCTGATCCTGACCGCATAAGATCACTGTGCGTGAAACCGGGCGCGCCACCGTGTGCGCCCACTCTCCCCTTCGAGTTTGCCAGCCAATGTGCATAGCCAGCTGAACTCTCTTTTTCCGACCCAGGAGCGTTTGATGGCCATAGACCTAGACCGTAGCAATCCGATTTTCCTCGCGCCGTCGCAGGGCGGCCATCATCCCGAGCTGATGCTCTCGGCGGTGCTGCACCTGATGTCGCACTACACGGCCGGCAACGACCACGACGGCGGCTGCGTCAAGCTGGCCTCGGTCATCGAACGCCACCTGAAAGCGCTGGCCAGCCTGCCCGACCTGGCGCCAGTGCTGCGCGCCACCTGCCAGCAACTGCATGAGCAGTGGGCAACAGTCGTCGAACGCAACCTGCAGGAGCAGGACAAGACCAATTTCCTCAGCCGCATCATGGCACGTGCCCGCAGCACGCCTGCCACGGCCTGACGCGGAGCTCATCACCATGTGCGAGAAACACGATCCCCTGGCGGCGATTATTGCCGCCGCCATGCCGCAAATGGCCGGCCGTCCTGCGGCCGGCCCCCAGACCGGCGGGCCGCTCGCGGCCCGGCCGGGCGCCGCACGACCTGGCCCTCAAGCGGAGCCGGTGCAGCAGACCCAGCAGGTGCTGCGTCCCGTCAAACCGGTGATCCACAACGTCGCCAGCGCCAACGCCGAGGCCCAAGCCTCGCGCCGCCGGCGCCTGTGGGAGCTGGGCCATGCCTGCCACTGCCCGCTGGTCGGGGTCGGTTTCCCGCTGGGCGTGCTGCGCAAGCTGGTGGACAAGGTCACCAACGGCAAGGTGCTGGCCGACGACTACGAAGTGCACGTCGGTGCGGTGACGGAATGCGCCACCCGCAACCGCCTGTCCGAGGCGCTGCAAAAGGAACTGGAACGCCGCTACGCCCCGGTGCTGCTGCGCTTCCGCGCCGCCAAGACCACCGAGCAGGTGGCCGACCTGTGGCGCGCCGCCGTCGCTGCCGGCGATGTGGCTGGCGCCTTCTGGGCCGGCCTCACCCACCCGCGTTGCAGCCCCGAGGTGGAAGAGCAGATGTGCCGCGACCTGCACATGGTGCAGCACCAGGCCGGCGCCTGCGTGCGCGCCGACATCACCAAGTTCAACGCCACCTTGCTGGAAAACACCCGCCTGGCACAGGAACTGGCCAAGTCGCAACAGCGCGCCGCCGCCCTGCTGGCGGAAAAAAGCGCCGATGCCGAAAAACACGCGTCGCAATTGATGCAACTGCGCGCCCAAGTGGTGGGCAAGGACAGCCTGGTCGATTCGCTGCGTACCGAGCTCGAGCAATTGCGCGAATCGATCCCGGGACTGGAAACCCGGGCCCGCCTGGCCGACCGCCTGCAGCAGATGGACGAGCGCGAGCGCGCCATGCGCCAGCAGATCGCCGACCTGCGGCTGGAACTGGCGCGCGCGGTGGAAGCACCGGCGCCGATGCCGATCCAGGAGGAAACCCGGCAAGTGGTCGAGCACGTCATGAAAATGCCGCTGCGCCTGAGCGAGCGCGCCGTGCTGTGCGTGGGCGGACGCAGCGGCAACGTCGCCACCTACCGCGAGCTGATCGAGCGCGAAGGCGCACAGTTCTCGCACCACGACGGCGGCCTGGAAGACAACGCCAACCGCCTCGACGCCAGCCTGGCCGCCGCCGACCTGGTGATCTGCCAGACCGGCTGCATCAGCCACAGCGCCTACTGGCGGGTCAAGGACTACTGCAAGCGCAACGGCAAGCGCTGCGTGTTTATCGACAACCCCAGCATCTCGAGCCTGGCGCGCGGACTGGAACAGGCCAGCGCGGACTGATCCTGGCGCACGACAAAAAACAAGCCACCGGCAATCACACCGGTGGCTTTTTTTTATCAGTTCCTAGTACACGTCGCGCCGGTAGCGGCCCGCCGCTGCCAGCGCATCGAGCGCTTCCCGGCCCAAAGCTTCGGCCAGCGCGGCATCGACGCCGGCAGCCATGCCATCGAGGCTGCCGCACACGTAGATTGCCGCGCCATCGGCCACCCACGCGCGCAACTTGTCGGCACGGGCCGGCAACAGGTCTTGCACGTAACGCTCGGCGCCGCCGTCGCGCGACCACGCCAGGTCGAACTCAAGCAGGCCGGCCTGGCGCAGCGCCTCCAGTTCTTCGTGATAATGGAAATCGTGGGCGCTGTTGCGCTCGCCGAACAGCAGCCAGTTGCCGCTCTGCCCGGCCTGGGCACGCGCGCGCAGGTGGCCGCGCAAGCCGGCAATGCCGCTGCCGTTGCCGATCAGGATCAGGCGGCGGCCGGCGTTGCCCTCCAGGCGGAAGCGGCGGTGCGCACGCAGCCGCAGCGACACGGCCTCGCCCACCTGCGCCTGTTGCGTCAGCCAGCCGGAGGCCACGCCATGGCTGCCATCGGCATGGCTGTGCAGCCGCACCAGCAGGTGCGCGCGGCCGTCGGCCGGAATCGAGGCGATCGAATATTCGCGCGGACGGTCGGGCTCGGCCGGGGCCGATATCTGCACCAGGTCGCCCGACTGCCAATCGGCCGCATTCAACGCGCCCGGCTGGCTCAGTTCGAGGTGATAGACGGGGGCGCCGGCGCTGCACGGGTTGAGCAGCCGGCGCTCGGACAAGGTCCACGACTGGTACGACGGCGCGCTCCAGTCCGGTGCGTCGCTGGTACCGGCCAGGTGGCTCAAATGCTGGCGCCACAGGCCGATGGTGGCATCGGCGCTGCGATCGACCTCGATGCGCGGAAACAGGCTTTGCGCCCCCTGCGCTTGCAGCCAGCCGTCAAGCGCGCGGCCGAAGCCGCAAAACTGGTGGTAAGCGCTGTCGCCCAGCGCCAGTACCGCGTAATGCAGTTGCGGCAGCGGCAGCCGGGTCGTCATCAGGCGCCCGGCAAACGCGGCCGCGCCGTCGGGGGCGTCACCCTCGCCATAGGTGCTGACCAGGAACAGCACGCGCTCGGCGCGTAGCAGGTCCTCGGCTTGCAGGTCGGACAATTCGCTCAGTTGCGCCGGAATGCCGGCCAGGCGCAGCGTGGCCACGGTCTGGCCCGCCAGTGCTTCGGCGTTGCCGGTCTGGCTGGCGTAGGCGACGATCCACCCCGGCGCGGCGGCCGCCTTGGCCTTGGCGCGGGCGGCGGCCAGGCGCCTGCCGCGCTCGCGCAAATACGGTATCAGGCATACCAGGCCATAGGCGGCGGCCGAGGCGGCCACCAGCATCAATCGGTTGGGGTCGTTGGTCCAGATCATTCGTCCAGCATGCTGCGTAAATGGGTGCTCAGGTATTCGTGGTAGGTGACATGGCCGTGGTCGATGGTGCGTTCGACGAAGCGCGCTGCCAGCCCTTGCCGTTCGGCCAGCGCCAGGCCGTCCACGCGGCCCAGCACGGTCAAGGCGGTGGACCAGGCATCGGCCGCCATGCATTGCGCATGGACCACCGTCACCGAGGCCAGGCCGTTCGAGATCGGCAGGCCGCTGCGCGGGTCGATGGTATGGGCGTAGCGCTTGCCGTCACGCTCGAAGTAGCGGCGATAGTCGCCCGAGGTGGCCACGGCCAGGCCGTGCAGCGCCAGCACCAGCTCGTCGTTGCTACCCTGCTGCCCCTGCTCCACTTGCTCCAGCGCCACCCACAATGGCTGGCCGTCCGGCTTGACGCCGGCGCCGCGCAACTCGCCGCCCACTTCCACCACGAAGTGGTCAATGCCCTGGCTTTTCAGGTAATAGGCCAGGCGATCAACGCCATAGCCCTTGGCCACGGCCGACAGGTCCAGTTCGATACCGCCGGGCTGGAAGGCGCGCCGCGCCGGCGCCGGCACCAACTGCATGTCCTTGCGCGCGGCGGCCAGTTGCGCGCGCGCAGAGGCGATGGCGTCAAGCGTGGGGGCAATAAAATCGGGGTGATCGAACCTGCCGTGCGGGCCGAAACCCCACAGGTTGACCAGCGTGCCGGCGCACGGGTCGCAGGCGCCGCCACTGGCGCGCGCCACGTCCAGTGCGAACGACAGCACATCGAAAAAGGCGGGCGGCAAGTCATGCCAGCTGCCCGCCGGGGCGCGGTTGAAACGCCCGAGATTGGAATCGCTTTCCCAGTGGCTCATTTCAGCCACCACGGAATCGAGCTGCTGTTGCAGCCCCTGTTGCAAATGGGACACCGTGACAGTCGGTGCAGCCACCAGCCGCACCGACCAGCTGGTGCCCATGCTGCGCCCCGCGAAATCGCGGAGCACACCGCCTGCGGGCGCCGGGTCGTCCGAAATATGATGAGGCAGAATAACCCGGCGCATCACCCTTATTCCGGCAGGATTTCGATGGTGGCGGCGTAGCTGGCGCGGCGTGCAGGCATCTGCGGCGGCTGGCCCGGCTTGGACGGCGTGGCGGCCGGCCAGCTGCTGCTGACCATGTACATTCCGGCGGCCGGCAGTTCGAACGTCAGCTCGCCGTTGGCATCGGTGTTCTTGCGGATTTCGCCCAGCGTGCCGCGATAGCGCACGCCGCCCGGGATCAGGCTCACGCCCTGGTTGGCGGCCGGTTTGCCGTCGAGCAGGAAGCGCCAGGTGGCTTTTTCGCCCGCGCGCAGGTCGTTCGGGTGGGTGACCGGCACCAGTTCCAGGCCCACGCCGGTTGGCTTGAACACAGCCAGGTCGGGTTCGCCGGTGGTGACGAAGGTTTCCAGGCGGCTCTGGGTACGCGACACTTTCAGCTCGGCGGCATCGGCCGGCACGTCCTTGGCGAAGGTCTCTTCGTTGCCCCGGAAACGTTTCATTTCGCCGGCCTTGTCCTTGTAGCTGGCGAACACGTTTTGCGAGACCAGGGCAACCTTGTAGGTGCCAGGTTTTGGCAGCTTGAGGTCGAAACTGTTGCGCAGCTTGCCGTTGGCAACGTTTTGCATTTCCACCTTGCCGCCGTCCGGGCCGGTGATGGTGATGCCGTCGAGCTTGAGCGGCACGTGATCGACATCGAACAGGCCTTCGGACACGGCGGCGTCGATGGTGACCCAGTTGTCGCGGCTCTCGACGATGGTGGACGTGGGCAGCAGCCACGGCTTGTGGGCGTGTGCGGTCATCGTTGCGCCGGCCAGGGCCAGCGCAATCAGGGTCTTGTTGAATTTGTTCATGGGATTTTCCGCGGTTATCCGTTTATGGTTTCAGTTGGACCACGACCGCGCCCAGTTCTTCCTTGCCCTGGCCGGTGGCCTTCTGCGCCGACTTCGGCGGCCATTGCAGCGGCACTTTGACCACTTCGCGGCCGCCCGCTTCGCGCGAGGCTTCCACGAACAAGGTGTACTGGCCGGCTGGCAGCTTGTCCAGGCCAGCCTTGGCGGCCGGGAACGTCAGCGAAATTTCGCCGGGCGCCTTGGTCGCGCCGCTGACGCCGTCGAGCGGCATGGCCAGGTCGCGGCCGGTCTTGCGCCACCATTGGCGCATGTCCTTGAGCCACTTGGTGCCGGCGTTATCCTTCTTGCCCGTGTCGTACAGGACGGCCAGGTTGGTGACCACTTTCTGGTCGGCGTTTTCCAGCCAGGCGGCGATGTACGGGCGGTGGTATTCGGCGACGTTCAGTTGTGGCACATCGATTTTCAGGGCCAGCTCGGCGCCCATGGCCGAAGCACTGGCCAGTGGCAGACTCAGGGCGATGGAATAACGTAATTTCATGGAAGTCCTGGGGGGTTGTAGATACAGTTAGTGGATAAACAGCAAAGCAATAACAACAGGAATCAAAACACCGAGGCCCACCATCGGCCAGGTGAACGGCCGCTTGGCCGCGTGGAACTTCAAAATCAGCAAACCGGTCATGCAAAACACCAGGCACATGACGGCAAAGATGTCGATGAACCAGTTCCAGGCCGTGCCCGTGTTGCGGCCCTTGTGGACATCATTGAGCCAGGAAATCCAGCCACGGTCGGTTTTCTCGAACTCGGCGGCTCCACCCTCGAGCTCGATGCGCACCCAGGCGTCGCCGCCGGCACGCGGCATGGCAAGATAAATCTCGTCGGCCGACCATTCGGCCACACGCCCGCCCGCCTGCACTTTCCAGGTGTCCTTCAGCCATTGCTCGGCGGCTTGCGGCAGCGGTTCCTTGGCGCCATCGTGCTCCTCGGCATAGGTGCGCAATTGCGCTACCAGCGCGGCCGGCGCCGTGGCCTCGAGCCGGGTGATGGTGGGCTTGGCCTCGATTTGCGATGCGTGGTTGAGCGTGATGCCGGTGATGGAAAACAGGAACATGCCCAGCAGGCACAGTGCCGAACTGATCCAGTGCCACTGGTGCAGGTGCTTGAGCCAGACCGCGCGACTGGCTTGGGCGGCACTCGTGGCACTGGTAGCGCTGGTGACGCTGTTGGCAGGGCTGGCGGGTGGTGCACTCAAGGGTAATCCTTCAGGAAATTTAACGTGCCAAGATACACACAAACAGAAATGATAATAATTATCATTTAGGATGTCAATCAACCCGATGTAACTGCTATGTAAAGTTAGGTGTGTACGCTAACGGACATGCCCGCCGATACGGCCTACGCTGAGGCATACACCCTATATTTTCCGTGGAGGCGCATCATGCCGCTGTACTCGCAAGACCAGATCCAGACCATCGCCGACAAGATCAAGGACGTGCGGTTTGGCATGTTTACCACCTGTGACGCCGACCAGATGCTCACCAGCCGGCCACTGACCACCCAGCAGATCGACAACGAAGGCAACCTCTGGTTCTTCACCAGCGACGAGGCCGCGTTCACGCTCGACTTGCCCACGCATCCCGACATCAATATCAGTTTTTCCGACCCCGAGCGCCAGCTCTACCTGTCGATCTCCGGACAGGCGTTCCTGGTCAAGGACCAGGCCAAAGCGCGCGAACTGTGGACCCCGGCGGCGCGCAGCTGGTTCCCCAAGGGCGTGGAAGACCCGCACCTGACCCTGATCCGGGTGCGTATCCAGTCGGCAGAATACTGGGATGCGGGCTCGAGCAAAATGAAGCAACTGGTGCAGTTCGCCAAGACCGCCCTCACCGGCCGCTCGGCAATCCACATGGGCCGCTCAACCACGATTTGCCTGTAACGAATCTTTGACCTCGCTAGCGCCCATCGCGGCGCGGCGAGGCCGGTACTTCCACCACGGCGTCGCCGCTGGTGACAAATAGCCGCTCGTCGGCTTCGGGCACTACCGCGTGGCCGCCGGTAAACGCGCCGAACGCCGGCAGCACGATGCGCTGGCCATTGGCCATGAAGCATGGCAGCAGCACCGACTCCCAGCCCGACCGCAAGCGATAGACCGGATGCACGTGGCCGGCCATCAGGTAGCCCGTCGCCAGCAAGTCCGGGTGGTGGCAGAAGGCAAACGGCCCCAGGTGCATCGGCTCATCCGCCATGGCGATCGACAACCACAGCGGCGGATCGCCCGCGTGCAGGTCGTGGTTGCCACGCACCAGCGTGAGCGCCAGCGCGGGATTGAGGGCGCGCCAGCGCTGCATGGCTGCCATGGTCGATTCCGCGTGCGCGGCCTTGGCGTGCAAAAAATCGCCAAGGAATAGCACCTGGCGCGCACCATGGCGCGCCACCAGGCGGTCGAGCGCCGCCAGGTTGGCGGACGTGGTACCGGCCGGCACCGGCACGCCCAGCGCGCGGAACGACGCTGCCTTGCCGAAGTGGATGTCGGCAATCACCAGCATCCGCTCGCGTGGCCAATACAAGGCTTTCTCGGGCAGCAGCCAGACCAGCTCGCCTGCCAGTTCCAGCGCCAGTGCGCCGTGGTGATCGGGCAGCGCGCTCATGGTCCCGCCGCCTTTTCCAGCTCGCGCACCATGCGCGCCACCCGGTCCGACAGTTTCTCGGTGCTGAGTTTTTCGCGGAAGCGTTCGACCATCAGCGCAAAGCCGAACGGCGTGGCGCGCTTGGTCTGGTGAAAGCTGATGTGGCGCGCCTGCAACTCTTCCAGCGTGGCGCGCAGGCGGGTCAGCTCCAGTTCCTGCTCCAGCACCTCGCGCTGGGCTTGCGTCAGCAGCAGGTTGCCGGCATCGTGCTGGCGGAACACGGAAAAGAACAGCGCCGACGAGGCCTGCAACTGGCGCGCACTCTTGGGTTGGCCGGGAAAGCCCTGGAAGATCAGGCCGGCAATGCGGGCAATTTCGCGAAAGCGCCGCTGCGACAGTTCGGTGGCGTTCAGGCTGGCCAGCACGTCTTCCAGTAAATTGTCGGTGCCGAACAGACCGGCTTTGGCGCCATGCCCCACGTCCAGCAGCGCCGTCCAATCGAGTTCTTGCGCGGCCAGCAGCTCGAAGCCGTAATCGTTGACAGCGATTGAAAACGTCACCGGCGTTACCCGCGCCACGCGCCAGGCAATCAGCGACGCCAGGCCGACGTGGACCGAGCGGCCTGCAAATGGAAACATGAACAGGTGGCGTCCTTCGCGGCTGTGCATGGTTTCGATCACGGTGGTGTCGGGCGTGGGCAGCGCCGACCATTTTTGCTGCGTGGCCAAGAGTGGCGCAATCGCCTGCATTTCCGGGCCCAGCGATTCGGCGCCGTCAATGGTGGCCAGGCGCAGCTGCTCGAGCGCGGCATGGGCCAGCTCGGACGACATCGGCATCCTGCCGCCCTGCCAGCGCGGCACGGCGCCACGGGTGCCGGTGGCGCGGCGCACGTAGGCGGTCATTTCGTGCAGGCGCACGAATTCCAGGATGCGGCCGGCAAACAGGAAATGGTCGCCCTGTTTCAGTCGCGAGATGAACGATTCCTCCACGCTGCCCAGCCGCCCGCCGCTCACGTATTTCACTTGCAGGCTGGAATCGGAGACGATGGTGCCGATGCCCATCCGGTGACGGCGTCCGATGGCGGCGTCCGGCACGCGATAGACGCCCTCGTCATCGGGCAGCACGCGCCGGTATTCGGGATACACGGCCAGGGTCTGGCCACCACGGGCGATAAAATCGAGCGCCCATTGCCACTCTTCTTCGGTGAGGTCGCGGTACGACCACGCGGTGCGCACTTCGGCCAG
Organism: Duganella zoogloeoides; assembly: GCF_034479515.1. Taxonomy (NCBI): domain Bacteria; kingdom Pseudomonadati; phylum Pseudomonadota; class Betaproteobacteria; order Burkholderiales; family Oxalobacteraceae; genus Duganella; species Duganella zoogloeoides. The sequence goes on along the minus strand of NZ_CP140152.1, from coordinate 1,296,527 downwards.
CAATTCCGCCGAACGGAAGCCGCCGCCCAGCGCAATGGTCACCATGTGCTGCACCAGCACGTCGAGCGGTTTATACGGCACCGGCCGCGCCTCGATATCGCGCGCGGCCACCGCTTGCCGGGCGCCGGCCGCTTCCAGCAGTTCCATGCTTTGGGTGGGCACGAGTGTCAGGCGCGAAACGCGGCCCGGTGCGTGGCCGCTGCGCCCGGCCCGTTGCAGCAAGCGGGCGATGCCCTTGGCGCTGCCGATTTGCAGCACCCGTTGCACCGGCAGGAAATCGACGCCCAGGTCCAGGCTCGAGGTGCAAATCACGGCTTTCAGTTGCCCGTTTTTAAGGCCCAGCTCCACCCAGTCGCGCACCTGCTTGTCGAGCGAACCGTGGTGCAGCGCGATCAACCCGGCCCAGTCGGGACGGGCATCGAGCATGTTCTGGTACCACAGCTCGGCCTGCGAACGGGTATTGGTAAACACCAGCGTGGTGGCGTGGCGTTCGATTTCCTCGACCACGCGCGGCAGCATTTGCAGGCCCAGGTGGCCGCCCCACGGAAAGCGCGACGGATGGTCGGGGATCAGGGTATCGACCACGATGTCCTTGGCGACATGGCCTTCCACTGCCACGCCGTCGGGCATCAACGCCTCGCGCGCTTGCACCAGGTTGCCCAGCGTCGCCGACAGGCCCCACACCACCAGGCCCGGATTCCAGTGGCGCAGGCGCGCCAGCGCCAGCTGGGTCTGCACGCCGCGCTTGTTGCCCATCAGCTCGTGCCATTCGTCGATGATCACCATGTCCAGCTGGGCGAACTGGGCAACCGCATCGGCCTTGCTCAGCATCAGGGTCAGGCTTTCGGGCGTGGTGACCAGGGTGTCGGGCAGGCGTTTGTTCTGGCGCGCGCGCTGGGCCGAACCGGTGTCGCCGGTGCGCGCCTCGATCTGCCACGCCGGCAGCAGGTCGGTGGCCGATTCCTGCAAGGCGCGCAGGGTGTCGGCCGCCAGCGCCCGCATAGGCGTCAGCCACAGTACTTTCAGGCCCACGCGCGGGCGCTTGTGCAGGGCTGCGCGCTGCAAGGCGGCAAACCACACCGCGTAAGTTTTACCGGCGCCGGTGCTCGCGTGCAGCAGGCCCGACTGGCCGGCCATCGCGGCTTGCCAGACATCGCGCTGGAATGGAAATACCTTCCAGCCGCGCGCGGCGAACCAGGCTTTGGCTTGCGTCGATGAGGGGCCGGTGGATTTGGCGACCGGGTTGGCGCCCCGCCTGGCAGGGACTTGGGCCGACAGGTTGGTGGCTGACCTGGCGGAAGACTTGACCGAGGCGTTGGCGACCGACCCGGCGGGAACCTTGGCTGACGAGCTGACATCGGTTTCGGCGGCCGGGTTGATTGGCGGGTTGGCTTCCGGTCCGGCTTGCGCTCCCGCGACCGGGTTGCCGGCCGGATCGATGGCTGGTGCAGAAGCGGAATCGGTCAGCGGATCGTTCATCTCGCTGGCTGCGGTGACGACGGACTTGTTGGCAGGCATGGAAACAAGCTTATTGGCGCGGCTTTCGACCGTTGCACTGGCTGGCGCAGGACGCGGCCTGGCCAGCTGGGCGCGCAAGCTGGTGCGGGGGCGCGCCGTCATGGCGCGACCAGCAGGCTTTTCAGGGCGTCGAGCGTATCGGCCTGGTCCACGGTCTTGTCCTGGCGCTGGCGCAGGATGCGCGGGAAGCGCACCGCGATGCCGGACTTGTGGCGCGGCGAGCTGGCGATGCCTTCGAAGCCGATCTCGAACACCATGCTCGGTGTCACGCTGCGCACTGGGCCGAATTTTTCGATGGTGGTGCGGCGGATTGCATGGTCCACCTTGGCGATCTCGGCATCGGTCAGGCCCGAATAGGCCTTGGCGAACGGCACCAGCTTGCGGCCGCCCTCGCCTTCCCCCGTTTCGTCCCAGACGGCAAAAGTGTAGTCGGTGTACAGCGAGGCGCGGCGGCCGTGGCCGGCCTGGGCGTAGATCAGCACGGCGTCGATGCTGTACGGGTCGATCTTCCATTTCCACCACGTACCGACGTTCTTGGTGCGGCCCACGCCGTATTGTGCATCGGCAGCCTTGAGCATCATGCCTTCCACCCCGCGCTGGCGCGATTCGGCGCGGATCGCGGCCAGTTGCTCCCAGCTGTCGGCGCGGATCACAGGCGCCAGCCGCAGTTGCGGTGCGCCCTGCTGTACTTGCAGCGTGGCCACCAGCTGCTCGAGCATGGCGCGGCGCTGCGCTTGCGGCAAGGTGCGCAGGTCACGGCCTTCGTATTCGAGCAGGTCGTACGCGACCATCACGGCGGGCAATTCGCCGAGCAGCCGCGCCGAGACCTGCTTGCGGCCCATGCGCTTTTGCAGGTCGGCAAACGGCGCCGGGGCGTCGCCGCCGTGCCAGACCAGGATTTCGCCGTCGATCACTACGCCGTCGGGCAGGCGCAGCACGGCCAGCTCCGGGAAGCGCTCGGTAATCAGGTCTTCGCCGCGCGACCACAGCCAGTTCTGGCCTTCGCGGCTGACCAGTTGGGCGCGCATGCCGTCGTATTTCCATTCCACCTGCCACCGCGACAATTCGCCGAGCGCTTCCGGTTCGCGGTCGAGTTGATGAGCCAGGAAGAACGGGTACGGCTGGCCGCCGCGCTGCGCGTGTTCCTCCTCGGTATGCTCGGCGATCAGCTGCTGGAAGCCGGCAGCAGTGGGCTTGACGCTGCCGTCGGTCCAGCCCATCAGGCGCTGGGCGATCAGCTTGCTGTCGAGGCCGGCGATGGCGCTGAGCGCGCGCGTGACCAGCAGGCGCGACACCCCCACCCGGAAGCCGCCGCCGATCAGCTTGGTCAGCAGGAAGCGCTCGCGCGTATCGAGCTGGTCCCAGTACAGCAGCAGCGCGCTGCGCACGGTGCCGGGGTCGGCGCCGCGCAATGGCGCGATGCCGAGTTCGATCCAGTCGGCCAGGCCGATTTCGCTGGGCTGGTTCGGTGGCGGCAGGATGTGGGCGATGGTTTCGGCCAGGTCGCCGACGGCGTGGTAGCACTCGTCGAACAGCCAGTCGTCCAGGCCCGAGTATTCGATGGCGAACTGGCGCAGCAGCTTGGTCGGTACGGCCTGGCGCGGCTTGCCGCCAGCCAGGAAGTACACGGCCCAGGCCGCGTCGGCCGGTGCAGCAGTACGAAAATACTGTTGCAGCGCATTGAGCTTGCGCGTGGTGGACGTGGTTTCGTCGAGCTCGGCGTACAGCAGGGCGAAGTCACGCATGGCGTGCTCCCACTGGTGCAGCGTCGGTGGATACGGCTTCGGCAGACGCAGCCTCGGTGGTTGCAGCATCGGTATCGGTTGCGGCATCGGTTGCAGGATCAGTGGCCGCACCGGCAGCAGCATCGTCGGCCTCATCGTCGCCGTACTCGGTATCAAAACCGCTGGCCTGCAGGCCCTGCTGCTGCAACCAGCGCACCAATACAGCGATCGAACCGTGGGTGACGATCACCCGTTCGGCGCCGGTGGCAGTAATCGCCTGCATCAGCCCCGGCCAGTCGGCGTGGTCGGACAGCACGAAGCCGCGATCGACGCCACGGCGGCGGCGCGCGCCGCGCAACTGCATCCAGCCGCTGGCAAACGCGTCGGAAAAATCGCCAAAGCGCTTGACCCACGGTGAGCCGGCCGCCGCCGGTGGCGCGATCACCAGCGCGCGCTTGAGGTCGTCCTTGTCGACGTCGCCCACCATCACCGTGGGCGGCAGCCACACGCCGCTGTCGCGATAAACCGTATTGAGGGTTTGCACGGCGCCATGGCAGACGATGGGACCGATGTCCGCTTCCAGGCCGCTCAGGATGCGCTGCGCCTTGCCGAAGCTGTAGCACTGCATCACGCTGGCGCGTCCCTGCGCGGCGTTGGCGCGCCACCAGTCGTTGATGTCGTCGTACACCTCCTGTTGCGGCTGCCAACGGTAGATCGGCAGCCCGAACGTCGATTCGGTGATGAAGGTATCGCAGCGCACCGGCTCGAACGGGGTGCAAGTACTATCGGCCTCCACCTTGTAGTCGCCGGACGCCACCCACACTTCGCCGCGGTACGCCATGCGCACCTGCGCCGAGCCGAGCACGTGGCCGGCCGGATGCAGCGAGATGGTGACGCCGTTGTGCACCACCGTTTCGCCATAGCCCAGGCCGTCGATGTGGATATCGCCGAGGCGGGACTTCAGCACACCGACACCCGGGGTGGCAGCCAGGTAGTGGCGGTGGCCGCCGCGCGCATGGTCGCCATGGGCGTGCGTGATCACGGCGCGCTCCACCGGCCGCCAGGGGTCGATATAGAACTGGCCCGGCACGCAATACAGTCCTTCCTTGCGCACCACCACCATGTCGGACGTCATTGCACACATACGCGGCTTTCAGAACAGGATGCTGCCATTCTGTCGCCGCCCGCCGGCGCCGTCTGTCAGGCACCGCACCCAGCCCCGTGGCCGGGAGCGCCTTCCGCCAACTCAGGCAGGATCGATGTACTCGGCCATGAAGTGCGGGTCGTCGTCTTCCGCAGCGTCGATGATCACGCGGTCGGCGCCGACCATCAGCAACGTGGCGAGAGAAATCGCGCCAGCCGGCGGCGCGGATGGCGGGACTGCGGAATCGCCACCGGGAGCGGTGGCGGGGAAGGTGGGCTTGCCCGTGCGGGACAGGCTGGCGCTGCGTTTGCTGGTGGCCATGGGAGTTCCTCAAAAACGCCGGTGCGGCGGATGGAATCCAGAGTATCGCGCACGATTGCGGGGCGCCATCGGACACTGCCTAGTATGCTGTAGGAGGAACTGACGGCAAACGCTTGCTTGCGCTAACATATGCGTTTTCTCCAGTTTCCGAGCCGACCATTATGACTTTTACCCTCAACGACACCGCCTACGGCACCGACACGCCAGCGGCCAAGCACGCCATGTTCGACGACCTGCGTTCGCAACTGACCGGCCTGGTACACGGTGAGACCGACCTGATCGCCAACTCCGCAAACTTCAGCTCGCTGGTATTCAACGCCATGCCCGGCCTGAACTGGGCCGGCTTCTATTTCCTGCAGGGTGACGAGCTGGTGCTGGGACCGTTCCAGGGCAAGCCGGCCTGCATCCGCATCAAGAAGGGCCGTGGCGTGTGCGGCACCACGGTGGTGGAAGGAAAATCGATAGTCGTACCGGACGTGCACGCGTTCCCGGGCCATATCGCCTGCGACGTCAATTCGCGGTCGGAACTGGTGGTACCGGTCCGCCGTCCCAACGGCGAAATCATGGGCGTGTTCGACCTCGACAGCCCGCTGCCGAACCGCTTCGACCAGGATGATGCCGACGGCATCGAAGCACTGGTGGGTATCCTGGAAAAAACCCTGGCCTAATCATCGTTCCCGGTAGCGGCTGAGGGGCTGCTTGCTCGCCTCAAACGGGTTAAAAGCCGCGCTTGCGCTGCTCCGTCGCCTCGCGCAACAATCCTTCCAGCAATTCGGCGCGCAGCCGTTCTTCGGCGGCGCGCATCTCCGGTGTGAATTCACGCTGCTCGCGGCGCTCGCACACCTCGCGGATTTCGACGGTGACGTCGCCCGCTTGCGGATACGGGCAACCGCCGGCCCAGGCAATCGCCAGGTCCAGGGTAGCGGCCTGGATGATCCAGTAGCCCGCAACCAGTTCCCGCGCATCGCCAAACGGTCCCGCCACCAGCGACGTATTGGCGTTGGCAAAATGCACCCGCGTGGCCGTGCGCGTGGTGCCCAGGGCGCTGCCGGCCAGCAGCACGCCGGCGCGCGCGCTGCGTTCCTCGTGGGCGCGCATGCGCGCCAGCGCTTCGACCGGTGGGGCAATGCCGAACTCGGCCTCGAAGTCCGACCGCAGGAACACCACGTACCGGGTCCAGTCCGGATTGCGTTCCGGCACGCTGTCGGGCGCGGGGCCATGTGCCCTGCCGTCTGCGGACGGGATCTGGTCGCGGATTTCATAAACGGCGCCGGCGTCGAACAACGGCCACCAGCGCACCTGTTCGATCACGTCGGCGCGAGACGGCGACCGCACCAGCGTAAAACCGGCCACGATCTCGCGCGGCGGGTATGGCCCGGTGTCACGGCTCCACACGCCATCGCGGCGTACCAGGCGCAGCGCGCTGTCGCTGGGGCGCATGAAGACGCCCGGTTCCAGCGCCGGCGGCTGGTCGCCGCGCTCGGTACTCTGGTTGGCGCGGCGCAGTACCACGAATTCCATGCATCACTCCTGGATAATTTCTTAAAGGCATTATCCCAAGTGACAGCACGCCTCGGCAAGCTTTGGTAGGCCAACCAGGGCTATCGGCAGGCGCGAGGCCGGTATACCGTTGTTGCGCCGGTACGAGCAAGGGCTCATGGGCGTGCTTCAGGCGGATTCTAGCGCGATTCCAGTTGCATTGCGGCTCAGTTCAGGCAGGATTCAGGCGGACTTCGGGCCAGAAGCAGGCCGGTCAGCCGCAGCCACCGGGTCCCTGCTGCGCCATGGCACGCATGATTTCCTCGGTGCTCACATCGCGCTGGTGGGTGGCGATGGCCCAGCAATGGCCGAACGGATCGACCAGCATGCCATAGCGGTCGCCCCAGAACATGTCCTGCGGCGGCATTTTGGCCTCGCCGCCCGCCGCGATGGCCTGGGCATAAACCGCATCGACATCGGCCACGTACAGGTGCAGCGTGACCGGACTGCCCTTGAGCGCCTTGGGGCCCATGCTGCCATGCTCGGGAAAGTCGTCCACCAGCATGATGGTGGAGTCGCCGATGCGCATGCTGGCATGCATGATCTTGCCGTCGGGGCCGGGCAGGCGCATGGTTTCCACGGCATTGAATGCTTGTTGGTAATAGGCCATCGCTGCTGCCGCGCCCTCGCAAACGAGGTGGGGCGTGATGGTGTGCATGGCCGCAGGGATGGGCTGTGCCGCGTCGGGCTGGGCGGAAGTCGTCATGATGATCTCCTTTTCGAGCCATCCACTTTACGCCCACCGCCTGCGGCACGACTGAAATCGACGCGTTTTTTGCGTTTTCGAGACAATCAACCGGACCTTTGACAGGTCCGGTTCGCCATTCAAAAAATCAGAACGTGTAGTTCACACGGGCGTACACGAAGCGTCCGCCGCGGCCGAACGGCGCCCGGTTGGAGAACGGCGCCGCCGCATTCGAGGTCAGCGACGACGGCAGCGAGTCCGGGTAGATATCGAACAGGTTGTCGGCGCCCAGCGCCAGCTGGGTTTGATTGGTGATGGCGTAGCGGCCCTCGGCGTTGACGATGGTCTTGGCCGAAACGGTCACGTCCGTCGCGGCCGTGGTACCGGCCGAAATGATTTCGCCGTAGCGGGTGGCGCTGGCGCTCACGCCCCACGCTGCCTGCTCCCAGTTGACCGATGCCGTGATCTTGTTTTTCGGCTGGCCTTTTTCCAGGCTGATCACGTTGGCGCGGCCGAACAGTACCGGCGCCGGGTTCAACGCAGCGAGTTCGGCCGTTTGCGGCACGCGTTTCACTTCGGTCTTGTTGTAGTTGCCAGCCAGGGTGAAGTCGAACTTGCCGTAAGCGGCCGAACGCCATGGGTAGTTGGCCACGATGTCGATGCCGTCGGTACGGGTATCGACGCCGTTGATGAAGAAGCGGGCGCCTCTAATGCCACTAAAGCCCTGCGATTGCAGGTACAACTGAACATTATCTCCAATCATGTTTTCAGACAACACAATCCGGTTGTTGATATTGATACGGTAAGCATCCGCAGTAATGCTCAGCGCACCGAAGCGCATGACAGCACCCAGCGAAAAGTTAACCGATTTCTCGGCGTCGAGCGGCTTGGCGCCCAGCGCCACGGCAGCGGCGTCGGTCGGCCGCAGGGTGACGATATCGAATGGCAAGCTGCCGATGAAATTGGTCGACGTGGACGTGTAGAGCTGCTGCTGCGGCGACGGTGCACGGAAGCCGTTCTGGATCGAACCGCGCAGGGCGAATTCCGGCACGAAGTCGTAGCGGGCGGCCAGCTTGCCGGTGACGTTGCTGCCGAAGTCCGAGTAATGCTCGGCGCGCGCTGCCAGCGAGGTCAGCAATTTGTCGGTCAGGTTAGTTTCCAGGTCGATGAAGGCGCCGGTGGAATGGCGGCCCTTGTCCACCGCATTTTCCGGGCGGTAGCCCGGGAAGCCCTGGGCGCCGGCTGCCGATGGCGTGCCGTTGGCCAGCAAGACGCCGCCGTAGCGGTAGGAATCGGGCTCGCCGGCCCACAATTCGTAATTTTCCCAGCGCGCCTCGGCGCCCACGGCCACGTTGAGCGGCTTGGACAGGAAGGCCACGTCCAACGGACGCACGGCCGAGAAGTTGGCCGACAGTTGTTCGTAGGCGAAGCCGCCGGCATCGAAGTCGGTCTTGCTGGCTGCGCCGAGCGAGCGGTTGAGCGTGTTGGTGACGTCGAACGCCATCTTGTTCTTGCCGTAGGTTAGCGAGGTGTCGTAGTCCCAGCCCTGGCCGCTCCAGGTGGTGCCCAGCGCCGCGCTGAAGTCGGTCACGGTCGGTTCGATCACGGGCAGGAAACCGTCCGGGTAGATTGCCGCCACGTTTTCATCCTGCAATGGACGGCGGAAGAACGCTGCCGATTCCGACTCGCGGCGCTGATAGCTGGCCCAGCCGTAAATTTTCTGGCCGCTGGCCAGAGTTTGGCCCGCATTGGCAAACAGGGTCGCCTGCTTGAGGTTGGGGTCGCCCGACCAGGTGTCGTAGCGGTTGGCGGTCAGTTCGCGCGGATCGAAGGCGCCGGTGGTGGCATTGCCCACGCGCGGGTAAAACTGGCGCGTGTCGTAAGCGCTGCGCTCGCTGTGCTGTTGCTGCTTCAGTTCGGCTGCGACGGTCAGGAAGCCGTTGTCGCCCAATTCAAAACCTTTCCAGCCGCCCACGGTGTAGGTCTGGCCGTCGGTGCGCTTGCGTTCGGTGGGCACCGAGAGACCCAGGCCGGTCGGCTGCGCCACCGGGTTGAAGCTGTATTCGGTCTTGCGCACGCCGCCGGTGGCGCTCAGGGCGCCGCCGCTGCGGTTTTCACGCAGGCGGAAGTTGATCACGCCGGCAATCGCATCGGAACCGTACTGGGCGGCAGCGCCGTCACGCAGCACTTCCACGGTATTGATAATGCCGGACGGCAGGGTATTGATGTCGGTCGAGGCCGAACCACGGCCGATGGTGCCGTTCACGTTGACCAGCGAGGACGCATGGCGGCGTTTGGAGTTCACCAGCACCAGCACCTGGTCGGGCGCCAGGCCGCGCAGGGTGACAGGGCGCACGGTGTCGGTGCCGTCGGTCAGACCCGGGCGTGGAAAGTTCAGCGCTGGCAGCACTTTCGACAGCGACTCGCTCACTTCGGTCACGCCGTTGTTGCTCAGGGTCTTGGCGGAAATCACATCGACGGCCGAGGCGGTATCGAGCACGGAGCGGTTCGAGACGCGGGTGCCGGTGACCACTACCGTGGCTTCCGGCGCGGCAGTCGGCGCGTCAGCAGACTGCGCATGGGCGGTACCGGCGGTGGCGAACAGTGTGCCGATGGCAACGCTGAGCAGGCGGCGTTGCAGTTGTGGCTGAACTGAAAATTTATTCATATATGACCAATCATCGTAGCGGGTTGTTTTTATGTGAAAACAATATAAGGCTTGCACTTGTATAAAGGAACGAACGATTAGGCATAAGCTTTTATAAAAAAAGTAGTTGCATGGAGGTGGGGGCAATCTTTCCTATCCAATCGGTAAGTATCGCAGTGCAGCATCCGCGCGTATCCTTACCCCTTTGGAAACTCATCACACATCGTACAACGCGGTGTTGCCCCCCCATCATGTCCAAAGATAACGTCAATCTGTCACGCCGCACCATCCTGATGGCGACTGCGGCAGCCGTTCCCCTGGTGACCGCGCCCCTCTACAAGGCACAGGCCGAGGGCCTGGAAGGCACCGACCTGCAACGCTATCAGCCGGTGTTTTTCACCGCGCCCGAGTGGCAATTCCTGCTGGCCGCCTGCGACCGCCTGATCCCGGCCGAAGGCCGTGGTCCCGGCGCGCTGGAAACCAATGTGCCGGTGTTTATCGACCAGCAACTGAAAAACGGCCTCGGCGACGATGTCTATATGCAGGGCCCGCACCAGGCCGATGCGCCAGCCACCATGGGGTTCCAGCAAACCCATAGTCCGCAGGAGATGTACCGGATCGGCATCAAGCTGGCGCAACAGGCCAGCGTGGCCGCGCACGGCAAGCAGTTCCAGCAACTGTCGCCCGCCGACAAGGATGCGCTGCTCACCAGGCTGCAAAAAAACGACATCGACTTTGCCGCCCTGGGCGACCGGTCATTGAAAGCTTCGCAGTTTTTCGGCCAGATGCTCGGCGACGCCAAGAACGGCTACCTGGCCGACCCCGCCTACGGCGGCAACAAGGACATGAAGGCCTGGGTAGCGATCGGCTTCCCCGGCGCCCGCGCCGCCTTCACCGAATGGGTCGATACCCACAATGTCAAATATCCGCTCGGGCCAGTGAGCCTCTCCGGCAAGCGCGCTTAAGGAACTACCATGCAAAAAATTACTAACGACGACGTCGATGTCGTCATCGTCGGACTTGGCTGGGCCGGCTCCATCATGGCCATCGAACTGGCGCAGGCCGGCCTCAAGGTACGCGCGCTCGAACGCGGCCCGGACCGCCCCCCGGAAGACTTCGCCTACCCGAAGCCGGCCGACCAGTACGCCTACGCGATCCGCAACAAGGTCTTCGCCACCCCGCGCGACGCCGCCCTGACCGTGCGCTACAACACCGGCGAAACCGCCCTGCCCACGCGCAAATGGGGCGCGTTTGCGCCCGGCACCGGCGTCGGCGGCTCCGGCCTGCACTGGACGGGCGTGCTGATCCGCCCTACTCCCACCGACCTCAAGCTCAAGACCTATGCCGACAAGGCGTACAAGCGCGGCACGCTCGACCCCGACATGCGCGTGAAGGACTTCCCGTTCACCTGGGACGAGATCGAACCGCACTTCGACAAGTTCGACAAGATTTGCGGCCTGTCCGGCAACACCGGCAACCTGAACGGCCAGATCCAGCCCGGTGGCGATCCGTTCGAAGGGCCGCGCTCGAACCCGTACCCGCTGCCGGCGCTGCACGATACCTACAACAGCTCGCTGTTTGCGGCCACCGCGAAAAGCATGGGCTACCACCCGTTTCCCAATCCGTCCGCCAATGTCTCGTCCGCCTGGACCAACCCTTACGGCTCGCAACTGGCGCCGTGCAATTACTGCGGCTATTGCAGCAAGTACCCGTGCCTGAATTATTCGAAGGCATCGCCGCAAACCGCCATCCTCGACGTGGTCAAGCGCATGCCCAATTTCGACTACAAGGCCAACGCGATGGTGATCCGCGTCGATCTGCACGCCGATAAACAGACCGCCAGGGGCGTGACCTATATCGACGAGCAGCAGCGCGAAGTGTTCCAGCCGGCAAAAATCGTCATCCTGTCGAGCTTCCAGTTCGCCAACGTGCGCCTGATGCTGCTCTCCGGCATCGGCAAGCCGTACGATCCAATCACCGAAACCGGCACCATCGGCCGCAACTACGCCTTCCTGTCGAACGGCGCGGCGACCCTGTTCTTCAAGGACAAGCACTTTAATTCGTTTGCCACTGCTGGCGCCACCGGCGAGATGTTCAACGACATTTCGCCCGGCAACTTCGACGACGGCATCCGGCTCGGCTTCCTCGGCGGCGCCAAGATCCACAGCTCGCAGTCGACCGGCGCGCCGATCGGCACCGCGCTGCCGCCGGGCACGCCCAGCTGGGGCCAGGGCTGGAAAGAAGGCATGGTGGACTGGTACGACCGCTCGATGAAGATCGGCATCACCACCACCTGCCAGTCGTACCGCGGCCACTTCCTCGACCTCGACCCGACCTACAAGGACCCGTGGGGCCAGCCGCTGTTGCGCATGACGTTCGACTGGCGCCAGAACGAACTCAAATTGCAGCGCTACCTGCGCGAGATCGTCGGCAAGATCGCCAAGGAAATGAAGCCGGACTTCATGTCGGAAAGTTTCCTCGGCCTCGATTCGCACTGGGACATCACCAAGTACGTGTCCACCCACAACGTGGGCGGCGCCATCATGGGCGATTCGCCGCGCGACTCGGCGCTGAACCGCTACCTGCAATCGTGGGATGTGCACAATGTGTTCGTACCGGGCGGCAATGCCTTCCCGCAGAACTTCCAGGCCAACCCGACCGCCACCATCGGCGCCATCACGCTGTTCGCGGCCGAGGCGATCAAGAACCACTATCTGAAAAGCCCTGGCCCGCTGGTGCAAGCATGATGATGATCAAACAATTCGCCCACTTCCTGACGCTGGCGGCCGCACTGGCAGCGACCACGGCGTTCGCCGCCCCGGCCGACACCCTGGTCCAGCGCGGCGCCTACCTGGCCCGCGCCGGCGACTGCATCGCCTGCCACAGCGCGCCCGGCAAGCCGGCGTTTGCCGGCGGCCTGGCCATCGACAGCGGCCACGGCATCATCTACTCGACCAACATCACGCCCGACAAGCAGCGCGGCATCGGCGCGTACACCGAGCAGCAGTTTGCCGACGCCGTGCGCAAGGGTGTGAAACCGGACGGCACCCACCTGTACCCGGCCATGCCGTACACCAGCTATGCCAAGGTGACCGACGCCGACATCAAGGCCCTGTACGCCTACTTCCAGGCCGGCGTCAAACCGTCGGCTTACGCGCCGCCGGCCACCCGCATGGACTTCCCGTTCAATCTGCGCTGGGGCATGGCGGTGTGGAACTACATGTTCGCGCCCGACCAGCCGTTCAAGGCGCAGCCGGGCTGGAGCGCACAAGTGCGCAACGGCGCCTACCTGGTCGAAGGCCTGGGCCATTGCAGCAGCTGCCACACGCCGCGCGGCTTTGCCATGAACGAAAAAGCCGGCGACAGCTCGCAGGCGAAATTCCTCGCCGGCGGTGACTTGAATGGCTGGCCGGTACCGTCGCTGCGCGGCCTGCCGCGCTGGAGCGAGGCCGCCATCGTCGACTACCTGCAAACGGGACGCAACGCCACGTCGGCCGTGGCCGGTGAAATGACGGCCGTGGTCGCGCACAGCACGGCGCACCTGGACGACGCCGATCTGCAATCGATCGCCGCCTACCTGAAAACCCTGTCGCCAGCAACGCCGCGCACGGCCACCGTCAAGGCCCAGGGCGTGGAAGCGACCGCGAAAAAACTGACGGCCGCCACCAACCTGACCCTGGGCGAGCGCCTGTACCTCGACAACTGCGCGGCCTGCCACTTCGTCAACGGCAAGGGCGCCAGCCGCGTGTTCCCGGTGCTCGACGGCGCCACCGTCGCCAACGCCGAGAGCCCGGCCGGTCTGATCCACGTGATCATGCAGGGCGCCCGCACGCCGTCCACCGACAAGGCGCCATCGATCCTGGTCATGCCGGGCTTCGGCAAGCGCCTCGACGACCAGGAAGTGGCGGCGCTGGCCTCGTTCGTGCGCCAGGGGTGGAGCAATACCGGCGCGCCGGTGACCGAGCGCGAGGTGGCCAAGGTGCGCAAGATGGTGAAAGCGGACTAGCTACCGCCGATTCACCACCAACTCGCCAACTAAGCAGCGCCACCCTTCCCGCGCCACCTGCGCTGCGGTGACGTTGCTCAGGCCGATGTGGCGCACAAGCCCCTCCTGCATGCGCGCAGCGCGCATGATCTCGTTGGTGACGCGGGGGCCAAAAAAATCGGCGGGGTGATATGGGCTGATGCCCAGCGCGACCGCTGCGCGCGACACGGCGGCGGCGCCTGATAGCGGGCCAATTGCGGACAAACGGTCCGCAATGGCGATCAGTTGTCGCTGGCGCAAAAGCTCCTACATGCCGCGCCAACCTGTTCCTACACGTCGCGGCAACGGTCACCCGCATCATGGGTTTTCGCCCGGCATCCTCTGCCGACTTCGCCGCCATTTTTGACAAGGAGTACCCATGTTTGCCCACACCAAGCGTTTGCAATACACCGTGCGTGTCGATCAACCCAATCCCGGGCTGGCCAACCTGATGCTGGAACAGTTTGGCGGCCCCCAGGGCGAGCTGGCAGCCGCCTGCCGCTACTTCACCCAGGCGCTGGCCGAGGACGATCCGGGCCGCAAGGACATGTTGTTCGACATTGCCACCGAAGAACTGAGCCACCTGGAAGTGATCGGCAATATCGTGGTCATGCTCAACAAGGGCGCCAAGGGCCGGCTGGCCGAAGGCGTGGACCAGGAGGGCGACCTGTATCGGACCATCACCGGCGCTGGCAACGATAGCCACATCACGCAGGTGCTATACGGCGCTGGCGCCCCGCTGACCAATTCGGCCGGCGTGCCGTGGACCGCCGCCTACATCGACACCATCGGCGAGCCGACCGCCGACCTGCGCTCCAATATCGCCGCCGAAGCGCGCGCCAAGATCGTCTACGAACGGCTGATCAACGTCACCGACGATGCCGGCGTGAAAGAAGCGCTGGGCTTCCTGATGACGCGCGAGATCGCCCACCAGAAATCGTTTGAAAAAGCGCTGTACACGATCGCACCGAACTTCCCACCGGGAAAAATGCCGGGCGACCCGCGCTTTACCAGCGTGTACTTCAATATGTCGCAGGGCGGCGCCGAGAAGCTGGGCCCGTGGAACGACGGCCCCGAATGGCAACGCGTCGATGCGCGCGACGCCCAGGTGGCGGTCGATGGCGGCGATGGCAGCGCCAGCGTGCAAGTGGGCCAGGACGATGCCGAACAGCTTGACAACCTGGCTGCGCGTACCCGGTCCGATCCGCGCGTCGATCCGGTCACCGGGGCCGACCTCGGCATGGCGCCCGCCGGCGGCGCGGCCCAAGCCCCGCTGGCCTGAAGGAGATCGCCATGACCACCACCCCACGCGATCACCTGGTCGACTGGCTGCGCGACGCCCACGCCATGGAACAGCAAGCAGAAGCCATGCTCGAAGCCCAGGCCGAACGACTCGACCATTACCCGCAGCTGCGCGAGCGCATCCGCCAGCACATCGACGAAACCCGCTGGCAGCGCGCCCAGCTGGAAACCTGTCTGGAACGCCACGGCGCCAGCCCGTCCATGCTCAAGGACCTGGCCGGCAAACTGGTGGCGTTTGGCCAGGGTGTGGGCGGCATGCTGGCCAGCGATGAAGTGGTCAAGGGTGCCATGGCCGGCTACGTGTTCGAGCACCTGGAGATTGCCAGCTATACGGCGCTGATCGTGGCGGCCGAAGCGGCTGGCGACGAACTGACGCTCGATGCCTGTCGCCAGATCCTGGCGCAGGAACACGCGATGGCAGCCTGGCTGCTCGACCACCTGCCCGAGACCACCGCGGCCTTCCTGTCGCGCTCGGCCACCCCGGGCGTCGCTGCCCGGCATTAACGCCCGGCGCCGGCCAGGCGCCTGCTGCACGGCTGCAAGGGTCAGCCGTGCAGTGCCCGCACGTAGTCGTCGAGCGCGGCGCGCACCGCGCCCACGCAGCGATCGACCGCAGGATGGTGGACCTTGCCCGCCAGGCGGTCGGCGGCGGCAACGATGATGTTGGGCGACACCTTGCCGCCGCGCTCGAGTGCGGCGGCATATTCGCGGATGTCGACCAGGAACTGCCTGATGGAGGGATGGGTGCGCTGATCCCACGCTGCGGGCGTGGTGAGCCATGCTGCCACCGCGTGTTCGAGATCGGCTATCGTGCCAAACAGGCTCTCGCGCGCGTCGGCGGCTGCCTGCCTGCCGGCCGGCGCTGGGGTCATGACGCGGGATCCGGGACAATTGTGCATGATCGTGGAATGCGAAATACGAACGAGATAAGAGGAAACTGAATCGGTCAGAACCGCCCGCAGCGGTGCCAGGCCCGGGGGCCGGACACCGCTGCAGGCTGGCGCTGCAGCTTGGCTGCAGGTGGCACGCGGCAGAGCTGCAGGCGATACGCGGCAATGCCGCGTCAGCGGTTCTTGTGGCTTTGGCGGCCGGCTTCGGCGTGCTGCTCGGGCGTGCCGCCACGGGTGCTGCCCGCACCTGAACCCGAACCTGAACCGGAGCTGCTGCGGCTGCCCGAACCGGAACCGCTTTGCTCGTTGCCGTCGTTCTTGTGGCTCTGGCGGCCGGCAGCGGCGTGTTGCTCAGGCGTGCCGCCACGGGTGCCGCCGGACGAACCGCCGCCACCACCTGACGAACCGCTGCCCGACGATGCCGAGGCGCTTTGCTGGTTGGTATTCTTGTGGCTTTGGCTGCCGGCCTGGCGCGCCTCTTCCGAGTCGAACTCGTGGGCGTTGCCGGAGGCGTGCGCGGCACGTCCGCCTTCGGCAGCGATCTCGCGTTGACGTTCGGGATCCATCGAGGCGAAGCCGCGGCCGCCGCCTTGACTACCACCCTGGTTGCCCGACTGCTGACTACCCTTGTTTCCTTGATTCGAGTTTGCCATGATAAGTCTCCTGAGATTCGTCGCGTCCGCCTATCGGCCGCGAGCGGGTTACCATGATGCGCAGCCGCTGCCGGGTCGAATATCGGCTGCCGGCTTGGGAGTAAGTAGGAGCACTCCGACGCAAAATGACGGCAGGATCGGGCTATATCGCAGAGGCAACCCCGCCAAAAAACATGCGCCGGCTTGGTCAATTTCGCAATTGATCACTGCGCATCAGGCAATGCAGAATGCCAAACTCCCCATCAAGCGCGCCGACCAAGCAGGCGCGCATCCACCGGAGACTTCATGCCAGCCCCTGTCCGCCCCCTCACGCCCGTCGGTTTCATGTTTTTCTCGCTGTTGGCGGTCTCCGCCGCAGCAGAAACCGTCACCGTCACCTCGCCCGACGGCCGCAATGCCGTCACCATCGACAGTGCCCAGCTGACCTGGTCGCTCGCGCGCGACGGCAAGCGCATCATCGAACCGTCGCCATTAGGCCTGAAACTCGATATCGGCACCATCGGCCGCGGCGCGCGCCTGGTCGGGCAGCAGCAAACCACGGTGAACGACACTTATGAAATCGTGCTGGGCAAGGCGCGCAGCGCGCCCGACCACTACCGCCAGCTGGCACTGACGTTTGACGCCAGCGCCGCATTAAAGTTCCAGTTACTGGTGCGCGCCTACGACAACGGCGTGGCGCTGCGCTACGTGGTGCCGGAACAGCCGGGCGTAAAGGCGCTGAACGTCAAGGCGGAAGACACCCAGTTCAACTTCGCGCGCGACTACGATTGCTGGGGCGCCAACATGGGCCGCTTCGACACCAGCTTCGAAGCCGAGTACGACCAGGTGAAGGCGTCGAAAATCCGCAACTTCCACAACGTCATCGCGCCGCTGGTGTGCAAGACCGGCGCTGGCAACACCACGTTTGCGATTGCCGAATCGGACGTCAAGGATTACCCGGGCTTCTTCCTGTCCGGCCGAGGCGACGCCGGCCTGGGCGTGGGCGTGACGCTGCCGCCGCGCTTCGACAACGACCGCGACTTCCGCTCGCGCAAGTCGGTGTCGGCCAGCGTGCAGTTCAAGGGCGACGGTTTTAGAACGCCGTGGCGCGTGGTAATGCTGGGCGACGCGCCCGGCGACCTCGCCGCTTCCGCGCTGATCCCCTCGCTGGCGGCGCCATCGCGCATTGCCGACACCAGCTGGATCAGGCCGGGCAAGACCTCGTGGGACTGGTGGAACGACTGGGCCGTCAACATTCCCAATGCCGGCGTCAATACCGCGACCTACCGCGCCTTTGTCGATTTTTCGAAGGAGATGAAACTCGACGATATCCTGATCGACGAAGGCTGGTCGGTGGGCAGCGACATCGAACCCAATCCGCAGGCCGACGTCACCCGCGCCAGGCCGGAAATGGACATGCCGGCGCTGATGCAATATGCGCGCGCGCGCAACGTGGGCGTGTGGCTGTGGGTGCAGTGGCACCAGCTCGACCGCCAGATGGATGCCGCCTTCAAACAGTACGCCGCCTGGGGCGTCAAGGGCGTCAAGGTGGACTTCATGAACCGCAACGACCAGGAAATGGTGGACTGGTACCACAAGGTGCTGGCCAAGGCCGCCGAGTACAAGCTGATGGTCAACCTGCACGGCGCCTACCCGCCCGATGGCCTCAACCGCACCTGGCCCAACTACATCACCCAGGAGGGCGTGCTGGGCGCGGAGAACAACAAGTGGAGCGCCCGCATCACTGCCACCCACAACGTCACATTACCGTTTACGCGCATGATCCTGGGGCCGATGGACTACACGCCCGGCGGCTTCCGCAACGCCGCGCCGGCCAGCTTTGTCGCCCGCAACCACGAACCGATGGTGCTGACCACGCGCGGCCAGGCCGTGGCCATGTACGTGGTCTATGACAGCCCGCTGCAAATGGTGTCCGACGCCCCGGCTGCATACAAGAACGCCGACGGCACCTGGGCCGATGGCGCGCAATTCATCCAGCAGGTACCGACGACCTGGGACGAAACCCGCATCCTGGCTGGCGACATCGGCCAGTACATCGTCTCGGCCCGGCGCAAGGGCAACACCTGGTACCTGGGCGCGATGACCAACGAAGCTGCGCGCACCGTCAAGGTGCCGCTGGCGTTCCTCGGCAGGGGAAGCTTCACCGCGCAGGTGCTCGAAGACGGCAAGGACGCCAGCCACCTGCGCAGCAGCACGCGCCAGGTGACTGCGGGCCAGAGCCTGACCTTGAAATTGGCGCCGTCGGGCGGCGCGGTTGCCGTCATCACGCAGTGATTCGCCCAGACGACACGTTTTGCGCCGGGCGGCTACAATAGTCGTCACTAGTCCGCCAACCGATAAGGAGATTTACCCATGAGCGATAACACCGTCAAGATCGATATCGGCCTGTCCGAGAAAAGCCGTTCCGAGATCGCCGCTGGCCTGTCCGGCCTGCTGGCCGACAGCTACACCCTGTACCTGATGACCCATAACTTCCACTGGAACGTCAAGGGTCCCATGTTCAACTCGCTGCACCAGATGTTCATGACCCAGTACACCGAGCAGTGGGGCGCGCTCGACCTGATCGCCGAACGGATCCGCGCGCTGGGCTACCCGGCGCCGGGCACCTACGCCCAGTTCGTGCAACTGGCCACCATCAAGGAAGTGGAAGGCGTGCCGAAAGCCATGGACATGGTGCGTCACCTGGTAAATGCCCAGGAAGCCACCGCCCGTACCGCGCGCAAGCTGCTGCCACTGGTGGGAGAGGCCGACGACCAGCCGACTGCCGACCTGCTCACCCAGCGCCTCGATGTGCACGAAAAAACCGCGTGGATGCTGCGCAGCCTGCTGGAAGAGTAAAAGTTACCTGAGAGTTACACGAGCCCGTCGCCCGGCGGGTTCGCATCCACCGCCCCCTCCCCTGCGGCTGCAATTTTAAATTCTCCCACCTAACATTTTCTCTAACTTTTGCTGTACGATACCTGACTCATCCGTCAATTAAGGTCGGATGCATGGTTGTTTTCGCCATCCACGAGGTGCTGCGGAAATCGTATATTTAGGGCAAGAGGATCAAGGCATCTGCTTCCTTCGTGTCCCGCTCTCTTGGAGACGGAATGGGAGCTTTGCCCCTACCATTGAACAGTGCTGCCCAGCAGGAACTTCCGGTGCGCCAGCCGCGCCACACCCGCCTGCTGGCATTGTTGTGCATCGCTGCCGCCCTGGTGGCCACGGGCGCTGAAACCTGGCGCTGGTCGCGCAGCGCGTTGCACCGCGAACGTCCCACCTTGCCAGTCCACACCGGGGCGCCGATCACCGGCGTCACCGAGCTGTCGCACAGTATTCTTCCGATGCCCGCAGGCGTGCCGTCCGCGCACGCCAGTTCGCTCGCCACCCTGCCCGGAGGCGGCCTGGTCGCGTTCTGGTGGGCCGGCAGCCGCGAGAGCGGTCCCGACGTCAAGGTCTATGCCTCGCGCTGGGCCGATGGCAAGTGGAGCCGCTACTGGGAAGTGGCCAGCCGCGACTCGCTGGGCAAGGCGCTCGGCTACGGCGTGCGCCGCATCGGCAACCCGGTGGCGTGGACCGCACTCGATGGTTCGCTGCACTTGTACGTGGTGGCCACCGGCCTCGGAGGCTGGGCCGCCGCGCGCCTGGTGCAAATGCAGTCGCACGACCAGGGCGCCACGTTTACCGTCAAGCGCGTGCTGCCGATGTCGCCGCTGTTCAACACCAGCACGCTGGTGCGCTCGGCGCCGCTGGCACTGGCCGACGGCAGCTGGTGGCTGCCGGCGTATTTCGAGATCGGCTACAAGTATCCGATGCTGATCTCGTTCAACTCCCAGGGCGAACCACAGCGGGTTACCCGCATCGGCACCCGTACCCAGTCGCTGCAACCGAGCCTGGTATCGATGTCGCCCACCGAGGTGCGGGCCTGGATGCGCGACGACGGCAAATCGCGCCGCGTGCAGCAGGCCGTGAGCCGCGATGGCGGCCAGACCTGGAACGACGTCGAAGCGACCGCCCTGTTCAACGACAGCACGGCCCTGGCGGTGCTGCGCCTGTCCAATGGCAGCCTCCTGATGCTGCACAACCGCGAAGACATCGACGGCAGCGCCCGCAGCGCACTGACGCTGTCGCTGTCCACCGATGCGCGCACCTGGCGCCCGCTGCTCGACATCGTCGACGGCGGCGCCGGCGACGAATTCTCGTACCCCGCCATGAGCCAGGTCGGCGACGAACTGCACATCAGCTACACCTACCAGCGGCGCGCCATCGCCCACCATCAATTCAAAATCAACCTGCAGGAGGAGACCAAGTGAACCTGCCCGATCTCATGCTGCAGATCGTCTATGGTCGCCTGGCCTGGGCGCTGGTCGCCGCCGCCCTACTGCTGGCGCTGCTGCCTGTCACCGCCCGCCGCACCAAGGTGCTGATCGTGGCCGCCACCGTGGCGCTGATGGCCCTGCCCGGCCCGGCCTCGCCTGCCTACTGGCTCACGCTGGCATTACAGTACCCGAGCGGCCTGCTGCTCGGCTTTGCCGTGATGGCGCTGCGCGCGCGCTGGCATGGCAGGCAGCCCCGTTTCGCCATGCGTCCCGGCCTGGCGCTGGGCCTGGCGGCGATCGGCCTGCTGCTGTACCTCGATACCTTCGGCGTCCTGGCGCTGGGACTGTACTATGGCGGGTTCAGCCCGGTAGCCGCGCCGCTGCTGGCCTGCGCGGCCGCCGTCGGCTTCGCGGTCAATGCATGGCGCGGCCACGCTGCCGCGCCGTCGGCCGCGATGCTGATGGCACTGCTGCTGTTCTCGGTGCTGCGTCTGCCGACCGGCAACCTGTGGGATGCGCTGCTCGATCCGCTGCTGTGGTCCTGGGCGCTGGGCTCGACCATCGTGGCCGCCCGCCGCCGTCTGGCAGGGCGCCGCGCCTTGCACCGGCAACCGGCGCAGGCCGGCCCGGACCTGGTGGCAGCGCGGGCTGTCAGGGCAGAATGACGCGGCGCTTCAAGCAATACGGTATAAACAATATAAATTACTGAATAAATAACTGAGTAAATAACTGAATCAAGGAGTGGGTATGGCAAATAACAAGTGGTACGGTCACCCGGTGATCGCGGTGGGCATCCTGATCAACGTGTTCGTGATGATCCTGGCGATCGTCTGGCGCAACGACCCGCCGGCGCTGTGGCGCCTGGTGGTGGAAGACGGCATCGTCGAGTGGATGCAGTTCCTGTGCTTCGCGCTGCTCTCCGGCCTGCTGGGCTTCCTGGCGGTGGAACAATGGCAGCGCAACCCGAAAATCAGCCTGCCACTGCTGGCATCCGTCTTCCTGTGCGCGCTGGTGGGACTGGCTGCGCTGGAGGAAATCAGCTGGTTCCAGCGCATCCTCAACATCGCCTCGCCCGAGTTCTTCCTGGAAAATAACAAGCAGGCCGAGACCAACATCCACAACCTGGCCATGGGCAGCGGCAGCCTGCACAAGGTGCTGCTCCTGAAAATCATCGCCATCGTCGGCCTGACCCACAACATCATCCTGCCGATCGTGGCGCTCAAGCGTCCCGGCGTGCAGCGCTGGGTGGAGAGTCTGGGCCTGTACCTGCCGCCGCTGTGGCCATCGGTGATCTACATCGTCCTGGTGGCGATTTCGCACCTGGTGATCGACCATCCGCGCAAGGGTGAGCTGGGTGAGATGTTCGGCGCCGTGCACTACCTGGTGACGGTGTTTGCCGCCTACTACCTGGGCGCCAACTACGGCCGTCCGGCGGTGTTCCAGGATGCGCCCGATGCGCGCCGCGTCTCCACCCTGTTCTGCATGCTGCTAGTGTTCCTGCTCATGACCGGCTGGATGCTGTCGGCTGGCGCCGGCGCCGGCAGCTACATCGCCACCCACCCCGGCTTCGGAGCCGAATGATGCCAAGGCATGAAGACACTTTCCTGCAGCGCAGCGGCGCCCGGCTCGAGCGCCTGACCCGCTGGGCCGGCCCCTACGCCGCACTGGTGCAGTTGCTGCTGCTCGGCGCCGCGCTGCTCACGCTCTCGCGCCTTGGCCTGATCGCCTGGCAGTGGGACCGCGTGGCGGCCACCGGCATCGTCGGCCGCATCCTGGTGCAGGGCGTGCGCGCCGACCTGATTTTGCTCGGTTATTTCATCGCGCTGCCGCTGTTGCTGGCGCCGTTGCTGGCCTATCAAAAAACGCTGCGCATCTGGAAAGCGGTCTCGGTGACCTGGGTGACCTTCGCCCTGATCTTCATCGTCTTCATGGAAGTGTCCACGCCGCAGTTCATCATGCAGTTCGATGTGCGCCCGAACCGGCTCTTCGTCGAATACCTGTCGTACCCGAGCGAAGTCATCGCCACGCTGTGGAACGGCTTCCGCATCGCGCTGGTGCTGGGCGTACTGGCCACCATCGCTTTCACCATCGGCATCTACAAGCTGCTCCAGGCGGCCTCGATCAACGTCACCACCTGGCGCGCCTGGAAGATGCTGGCCGTGTGGCCGGTGCTGGTCGTGCTGGTGTTCGTGCAGATCCGCTCGACCACTGCCCACCGCCCCGCCAACCCGGCGCTGTTTGCGCTGACCGGCGACTCGATGGTCAATTCCATCATCATCAATTCGCCGTGGTCGGTGCTCGACGCCATCTATTCGATGAGCAAGGAAGCCAATTCGTCGGAGATCTACGGCGAGTATCCGCGTGAAAAAGTCTTCACCACCGTGAAAAGCGCGCCGTGGCTGCGCGACCTGCAGTTCACCAATCCCGAGCTGCCCACGCTGCACCAGCAGACCGCGTTTGTCCAGCGCGAGCGCCCGCTGAACCTGGTGATCGTGCTCGAGGAAAGCCTGGGCGCGACGTTCGTGCAATCGCTGGGCGGCCTGCCGGTGACCCCGGAGCTGGAAAAGCTCAAGACTGAGGGCTGGTGGTTCGAGCAGCTGTACGCCACCGGCACCCGCTCGGTGCGCGGCATCGAGGCCGTGGTGGCCGGTTATGCGCCAACGCCGGCGCGCAGCGTGGTCAAGCTGTCGCTGGCGCAGCAAAACTTCTACACCCTGGCGCTGGGCCTGGGTCAGCAGGGCTACCACACCGAATTCGTTTACGGCGGCGAGGCGCACTTCGACAATATGCGCGGCTTCTTCACCGGTAACGGTTTCCAGAGCGTGGTCGATCGCAAGTCAATGAAACCGGTGTTCGAAGGCAGCTGGGGTGCGTCCGACGAAGACCTGTTCGACAAGTCGCTCGAACGCCTGAAGACCCTGCACGCCGACGGCAAGCCGTTCTTCAGCCTGATCTTTACCTCGTCGAACCATGAGCCCTTCGAGTTCCCCGACGGCCGTATCAAGCTGCATGATCCGGAAAAGCAGACCGTCAACAACGCGGTGATGTACGCCGACTACGCGCTGGGCCGCTTCATCGCGCAGGCGAAAAAAGAGGCGTACTGGAAGGACACCGTGTTCCTGATCGTGGCCGACCACGACAACCGCGTGTACGGCGACAGCCTGGTGCCGATCAAGAAGTTCCACATCCCCGGCCTGATCCTGGGCGCCGATGTGCAACCGAAGCGCATCAAGACCATCGCCAGCCAGGTGGACCTGGCGCCCACGCTGTTGTCGCTGATCGGCGTCTCGAGCGAACACCCGATGATCGGCCGCGACCTGGCCCGCGACAGCGACACCCCGGGCCGCGCCCTGATCCAGTTCGACAATTACTTCGCCTGGCTCGACGACACCTCCGCCACCATCCTGCGCCCGGGCCAGGAACCCTTGCTGGGCGCCTACGACTTCGGCACCGGCGTGATGACGCCGCAAACCAAGGCGCCGGACCCGGCCAAGGTGGACCAGGCCATGTCGCACGTGATTTTGCCGTCGATCTTGTATCGGGAGCAGCGCTATAAGTTGGCGAAGTAACACGCCAGTACCGCTAACCAAAAGCCCGCATAGCTGCGGGCTTTTTCTTTTTAAACGATGTACCGCACGCGCCAGCCGGGAACCGCCATTTGGGAGGTATCCGGCCAGACGCTCATCGTTTAAGTGCGGCAACTTGGGAGCACCCGCAGAACGCGGTAGAATGCCAAGTCATACGCGAGAGACACTCCCCTTCGCAAAACCAGCACATCCGCCCCACCGTACCACCGAAAACGAAACAATGACCACCGTCCCCACCGAAATCAACGCTGCCGCCGCCAAGAAAAGTCCTGCCGAGAAAATCACGCCGATGATGGCCCAATACATGGGCATCAAGGAACAGCATCCCGACATGCTGGTGTTCTATCGCATGGGCGATTTCTACGAGCTGTTCCACGAGGATGCGGAAAAGGCGGCGCGCATCTTGGGCATTACGCTGACGGCGCGCGGCTCGTCGGGTGGACAACCGATCAAGATGTGCGGCGTGCCGTTCCATTCGCTCGAAGGCTACCTGGCCAAGCTGGTCAAGATAGGCGAGTCGTGCGCGATCTGCGAGCAGATCGGCGATCCGGCCACCAGCAAGGGACCGGTCGAGCGCAAGGTGATGCGCGTGGTCACGCCGGGCACCTTGACCGACGCCGACCTGCTGCCGGAAAAGGCCGAGCGGCCGTTGCTGGCGATGTGCATCATCACCCAGCGCAAGGTAGCCACGGCCGGCCTGGCGTGGCTGTCGCTGGCCAGCGGCGCACTGCGGCTGATGGAGTTCTCGGGCGATGTCGCTACCGTCAACACGCGCATGCTGCAAGAGCTCGAGCGCATCGCGCCGGCCGAGGTGCTGCGCGGCGATAACGCCGACCTGTTCGAGGAGGCGCTGACGTGTCACGTCAATCGCGTGCCGGACTGGCATTTCGACGTGGTGAGCGGCCACAAGTCGCTGCTCGACCAATTGAGCGTAGCCACCCTCACCGGTTTCGGCGCCGACAATCTTGGCGCGGCCTTCGGCGCCGCCGGCGCGCTGTTGCGCTACGCGCAATCGACGCAAGGCCGCGGTCTGCAGCACGTGCGCACGCTCACTACCGAGACCGAAAATGAATTCATCGGGCTGGACGCCGCCACTCGCCGCAACCTGGAGCTGACCGAGACCATCCGCGGCCAGGAATCCCCTACCCTGTTCTCGCTGCTCGATCACTGCCGCACGTCGATGGGCTCGCGCCTGCTGCGCCACTGGCTGCACCACGCGCGCCGCGACCAGGGCATCGCCCGTTCGCGCCATGCCGCAATCGCCGCGCTGGGCCAGTCCGATGTGACGGGTGCGCTGTCGCACACGCTGGCGCAGGTGCCCGACATCGAACGCATCACCACGCGCATCGCGCTGCTGTCCGCGCGTCCGCGCGACCTGGCCAGCCTGCGCGACGGCCTCAAACAATTACCTGCGCTGCGCCATGCGATGCAGCGCGCCTTGACCGACGGCGGCCTGCTGGCCGCGATCCACCGCGACACCGCCACGCCCGAAGCCTGCCTCGACCTGCTGCACCGCGCCGTGGCGCTGGAACCGGCGGCCATGGTGCGCGACGGCGGCGTATTCGCGCGCGGCTTCGACGCCGAACTCGATGAACTGCGCGCGCTGTCGGAAAACGCCGGCCAGTTCCTGGTGGACCTGGAGACGCGCGAGCGCGCCCGCACCGGCATCGCCAACCTGCGCGTGGAGTACAACAAGGTCCACGGCTTCTATATCGAAGTGACCAACGGCCAGGCCACCAAGGTGCCCGACGATTACCGCCGCCGCCAGACCCTGAAAAACTGCGAACGCTACATCACGCCGGAACTCAAGGCCTTCGAAGACAAGGCGCTGTCCGCGCAAGACCGCGCGCTGGCGCGCGAGAAGATGCTGTACGACGTGCTGCTGGGCGACCTGGCGCCTTTCATCGGCGAGCTGCAAACAATTGCCAGGGCGCTGGCGCAGCTGGACGTACTGGTGTCGCTCACCGATCACGCCTTGCGCCATAACTGGTGCGCGCCGCAGCTGGTGGACACCAGCTGCGTGAACATCGTCGAAGGCCGCCACCCGGTGGTGGAAAACCAGATCGAACGCTTCATCGCCAACGATTGCCGCTTCGTGGATGAGCGCCGCCTGCTGTTGATCACGGGTCCGAACATGGGTGGTAAATCGACCTTCATGCGCCAGGTGGCGCTGATCGTGCTGCTGGCCTACGTGGGCAGCTATGTACCGGCAGCCAGCGCGGCCATCGGCCCGATCGACCGCATCTTCACCCGCATCGGCGCCACCGACGACCTGGCCGGCGGCCGGTCCACCTTCATGGTCGAGATGACCGAAGCGGCGGCGATCCTCAACGGCGCCACCGCCAATTCGCTGGTGCTGATGGATGAAATCGGCCGTGGTACGTCCACCTTCGACGGCCTGGCGCTGGCGTGGGCCATCGCCCGCCACCTGATCGACACCAGCCGCAGCTTCACGCTGTTCGCCACCCACTATTTCGAGCTGACGCAGCTGCCCGACAACCACCCTACCGCCGCCAACGTCCACCTGTCGGCCGTGGAGCACAAGGACAGCATCGTGTTCCTGCACGCGGTGCAGGACGGCCCGGCCTCGCAAAGCTATGGCTTGCAGGTCGCGCAGCTGGCCGGCGTGCCACAGCCCGTGATCAAGGCCGCGCGCAAGCACCTGGCGCGCCTGGAAGCCCAGGCGCTCGACGCCACGCCGCAACTGGACCTGTTTGCCGCCCCCACCATCGACGCCAACGACGATGCGGTGGAAGCGCCTGCCGCTGGTGCGGAATCGCCGGCGCTGCGCGAGCTGCTCGATGCGCTCGACGATCTCGATCCCGATGCGCTGACCCCGCGCGAAGCGCTCGATCAGTTGTACCAGCTCAAGCGCCTGACGGAGACGGCGCAGGCATGACGCACGCCGCGCGCGCAGCGGTGCGAATGGTGGCCCGGGTCCGTCTTGCGCGCACCGGACTGGCGCTGTCGTTCGCTGCCTGCGCCTTGTGGCTGGCGCCCGTCCATGCCGAAAGCAAGGCCGAGTCGAAGATCGAATCAAAGGCCGGATCCAGGGCAGGCGGCTTCCAGTTCGGCGTGATCGGCCACTCGTTCAAGACCGGCGCCGACGAAACGGTGCTCAAGCGGGCGATTGCCGGCGCCACGCAAGGCAATCCGGCGTTCGTGGTGGCCACCGGTGTCAAAGCTGGTTCAGAGCCTTGCAGCGACAAGCTGTATGCCGGGCGCCACGCCCTGCTAAATGCCTCGAGCGTGCCGATGGTGGTGTCGCTGGCCGGCAGCGACTGGAGCGGGTGCCTCAATTCCGCCGGCCGCTCGAACGCCATCGACCGCCTCAACCGCCTGCGCGAACTGTTCTACCGCGACAGCGAAACGCTGGGCGCCAAGCGGCTGCCCGTCACGCGGCTGTCGAGCAGCGCCAAGTTCCGCAGCTACGCGGAAAACGCCCACTGGCAGGTGGGCAAGGTGCTGTTCGCCACCATCAACCTCCCCGCCAATAACAACCACTACCGCGCCGAAGCGGGACGCAACAGCGAATACGAAGACCGGCTGGTAGCCAACCGCGCCTGGCTGCACCGGCTGTTCAACCTGGCCGTGCGGCAGCAAATGGAAGGATTGGTGCTGTTTTCGGATGGCGACGTGGGACTGGAAGCAGAACCGGGCTTTTCGCTGCTGGCACGCTTCGAGTCGAAACGCGATGGCTTTGCCGAGCCGCGCAAGCAGATCAAGACGCTGGCTTCAAAGTTCAAGGGGAAGGTGCTGCTGGTCGATACCCAGGTGGTGCAGGCGGCAGAGAAGGAGCCGTCGATCCACTGGCAGGACAACGTGGGACATCTGAACCTGGCCGCCGACTGGACCGAGGTACGCGTGGCGCCCGCAAGCGCCACGCTGTTCATGATCAAGGGCGCCGCAGAAGCGACACCCTAATCATTCGGGTGCTCGGAAAACCGTAGCGAGCGGCCCGATATCGTCTCGAGTAGCGCAAGCGTACCGAGGTACGCTGAGCAACGCAGAGGCGATAGCGGGACGCGCAGTAGGTTTAACCAGTGCCCGTTAGTGAATCGGGTGGATCGCAACGTGATCGCCTTCTTCGCCTTCATCATCGTCATGACCGTGGTGATGGCCATGGGCGCCGTGCACGTGGCCGTGGGCGATTTCTTCTTCGGTCGCTTCGCGCACTTCCGCCACTTCCAGCGAGAAGCGCAGGGCCATGCCGGCCAGCGGGTGGTTGCCGTCCAGGACGACCTTGTCGTCGGCGATGTCGGTGACGGTGAAGATCAGTGCTTCGTCGTCGCTGTCGCTATCGGGCGTGCCTTCGAATTGCATGCCGACTTCCAGTGGCTCCGGCAGGCGATTGCGTGGCTCGACCTTGACCAGGGCGGCGTCGTACTCGCCGAACGCGTCTTCCGGTTCGATCTGGATGATGGAGGAGTAGCCGACTTCCTTGCCGTCGAGTTCTTCCTCGATTTTAGGCAGCGTGTTCTCGTAACCGCCGTGCAGGTAAACCATCGGCTGGCGGCCGTCTTCGATCAGATTGTCCTGGGCATCGGACAGTTTGTAATTCACAGTCACGACCGTGTTCTTGGCAATCTTCATTTGGAATTCCTTTCAGTTATTAGCCCCCAAATTATACCCTGTCTCGCCAGCCGCCCGGGCTACGCCATCGGGAGGCGACAACCGTTGGACGTGGACAATGCGCGCGCCGCATAACCATATAACGAATCATTCCAACCCCGGCGCGCCGCACGCCCTACAATGGCGGGCATGACCCCCGCCTCCTCCGTTGCCTTCTCCGATAAGCTGGCCCAGTGGCTGTTGAACAGCATCGAACTCGATGCCGCCGCCCTGCACGTGGGCCGGTATTGCGGTCCGTGGCGCGCGTCCACTGCCGGCCGTGCACTGGCCAGCTTCCACCTGGTGCTGGCGGGCGACTGCTACCTGCACATTGCCGGCGAGGCGCCCATCCACCTGCGCGCGCGCGACGGCGTGTTTCTCACGCGCGATGTATCGCACTTCCTCAGTCCATCGCCAGATCCTGCCGCCCCGCTCGCGCGCCAGCCGATGCAAACGCTGTCGGTGCCGGCCGCACCGACAGACACCGCCAATGCCGGCCTCGCGTGCGGCTTTTTCAGTTTCAGCGGCGCGCTCGGACCGCTGGTGATCGGTTCGTTCCCCGATGTCCTGGTGTGCCGCAGCGACGAGCCGTCGCTGGCGCATACGGCTGCGCTGTTCGACCTGATCCTGGCCGAAGCGGGCGATCCGGAACGCCCTTCCCCGCTGATCGCGCGCCTGGTGGAACTGCTGTTCTTTTACCTGATCCGCCACGCCGCACGCCAGGAAACGCTGGGGGCCGGCATCCTGGCCCTGGCCCAGCGTGGCGAATTCATGGCCCTGCTCGACCGCATGCTGGCCAGCCCCGGCGACGACTGGAGCATCGCGCGCATGGCGCAGGCAGCAAACATGTCGCGCGCGGCTTTTTGCAAGCACTTCACCGAGGCTGGCGGCATCCCGCCAGCGCAATTCCTGCTGCGCCTGCGCATGCGGCTGGCCAGCCAGCGCCTCGGCGCCGGCGACTCGGTCGAGCAGGCGGCCGGCCACGTGGGCTACCAGTCGTATGCGGCGTTCACGCGCGCCTTCAAGCGCGTGGTGGGCGAGCAGCCGGGCGCTTACCGCCGGCACGGTCGAGACGTTCGAGCATAAAAACCAGCCGTTTGGATATGGTGCGCGCGCGCGTACCGGCTGATAATATGGCTTCATCCTCACGGAAAGGTCATCATGTCCCGTCTTATCCTGCACACCCTCGACAGCGCGCCAGCCGACAGCCGCCCCTTCGTTGAAAAAGCCATCGCCAACAATGGCTACCTGCCCAACCTGATCGGCGTTCTGGCCAATGCGCCGCAGGCGCTGGAAACCTACCTGACTGTTTCGGGCATCAACGCCCGCACCAGCCTCACGCTCGACGAGCGCGAAGTCGTGCAACTGACGGCCGCCAACATCCACGGCTGCGACTTCTGCACCGCCGGCCACTCGGCCATCGCCCTCAAGAAAGCCAACCTGGCGCCGGAAGTGGTGCGCGCCCTGCAAACCAATGTCCCGACCGGCGTGGCCAAACTCGACGCCGTGCAGCGCTTCGCCACCGCAGTCATCGCCCGCCGTGGCGCCGTGGACGACGCCGATCTGCAAGCCTTCATCGACGCCGGCTACAACCAGCAGCAGGCGCTGGAAGTGGTGCTGGGCGTGAGCCTGGCCACGCTGTGCAACTTCGCCAACAGCCTGGCCGGCACGCCGGTCAATCCGCAGCTGCAACCCTATCTGCCCGGCGCGGTTTAAGCATGGCAGCGCTCCACGACTGGCTGGCGCGTTACGCGGACACGCTCGACCAATCCGAATCGCTGGCCGATGAAGTGATGCCGGCGCTGGCCGCGCATGGCTGCTTCAGGGCCGGCGTGCCGGTGGCAATGAACGGCGCCGGCGGCGACGTGCGCGACGCCATCCTCGGCATCGCCGACATCGCCCGCCATTCGCTGACGGCGGCCTTTGTATATTGGGGCCAGCGCAGCTTCATCGAATACCTGCTGCAAAGCCCCAATGCGGCGCTGCGCGAGCGGCTGCTGCCCGACCTGCTCGATGGCACGCTGGCCGGCGCCACCGGCCTGTCGAACGCGATGAAATTCCTGTCCGGGATGGAGCCGCTGCAAATCAACGCCGTGCCCGACGGCGACGGCTGGAACCTCGACGGCAAGCTGGCCTGGATCACCAACCTGCGCCCGCAGCGCTTCGTCGCCGCGGCGGCCGTCGCCCCGGTCACCGCTGCGCCGCCGGCAATCGTCATGTTCGAGAGCAGCGCGGCCGGCGTGCACCGCAGCGACAACCTGCAACTGATCGCCCTGCGCGGCAGCCACACTGCCGCCGTGCGCATCGAACAGGTGGCGGTGCCGCCTGCGAACATCATCAGCGCCGACGCACCCAGCTGGCTGCCACGCGTGCGGCCTGCTTTTCTGGGCATGCAGTGCGGGATGTCGATCGGGCTGGCGCAGGCCAGCCTGGACGCAGCAGCCAAGGCTGCAGGCGCCGCCACCGGGCGCGGCCAGCTGGCCGACGACATCGGCGCCGCGCGCGAGGCGCTGGCGCAGCACACGGCGCAACTGCTTGACGGCGTGGCCAGCGGCCGCTTCGTGGCCGAGGCGCCAGCCATGTTCAAGCTGCGCATCGGCATCGCCGGCATCGTGCGCGACGCCGTCACGCTGGAGCTGCACGCCAAGGGCGGCCATGCCTACCTGGAAGCGCAGCAGGACGGCTTTGCCCGGCGCCTGCGCGAATCGGCCTTTATCCCCGTGATCACGCCGAGCATTACGCAGTTGCAGGCGGCGCTGGCCAAGCACGCGGGCGGCAATCGATGAGCATCCTCAACGCCAGGGTGGACGTGGCCGATGGCTGGGCCTTGCAAGGTCAGGGCCTGGGCTTTGCCTATGCCGGCGCCGCGCCCACGTTCGAGCACATCGACATTGGCGTGCGCACGCGCGAAATCGTCGCCCTGCTGGGCGGCAGCGGCTGCGGCAAATCGACGCTGCTGCGGGTGCTGGCCGGCTTGCAGGCGCCGTCCAGCGGCACCCTGACCTTCCTCGATGCACCATTGACCGCACCGAGCCCGCGCAGTGCGCTGGTGTTCCAGCAAGCGAGCCTGCTGCCGTGGCTGAACGTCACCGCCAACGTGGGCTTCGGCCTCGATTTTTCGCGACAGCCAAAGATCGCGCGCGCCGAACATGACCAGCGCGTGCAGGCCGCCATCGAAGCCGTGGGCCTGGCCGGCAGCGAGCGCCGGTATCCCGCCGCGCTGTCGGGCGGCATGGCGCAGCGCGTGGCGCTGGCCCGCGCACTGGCGCGCCAGCCGGCGCTGCTGTTTGCCGACGAACCGTTTTCCGCGCTCGACGCGATTACCCGCGCCGAGATGCAGACGCTGCTGGTCGACGTGGTGCACCGCTGGCACAGCGCCGTGCTGCTGGTCACGCACGATATCGACGAAGCGATCCTGGTGGCCGACCGCATCGTCCTGATGGGCGGCCAGCCGGGGCGCATCATGCACGAATGGCAGGTCGATCTGCCGCGTCCGCGGCTGGCCGATACGCAGGCGATCAGCGCGCTGCGGCTCGAGATCCTGGCGGCGCTGCACGGCGTGCGCGCCGCCGCATAATACATTCAACCCTTTTCGAAAGTCTTCCATGACCGATACCAGCAACCCGCTCCACCTCTGCGCTTCGTCCGATTGCGACTGCGGCATGACCCGCCGCGACTTCCTGCGCATGTCGGCGCTCAGTACCGCCGCCGGCGCCGCGCCGCTGCTGTTTGCCGGCGACGCCATGGCCCGCCAGGCGCCCAAGGGCGACGACCAGCCGGTCAAGATCGGCTACCTGCCGATTACCGACGCCACGCCGCTGCTGGTCGCCCATGGCCGCAAGCTGTTCGAGGCGGAAGGCTTGCAGGCCGAGGCGCCGCGCCTGTTCCGCAGTTGGGCACAGATCGTCGAAGCGTTCGTGTCGGGCCAGGTCAACGTGATCCACCTGCTGTCGCCGGCCACCATGTCGGTGCGCTACGGCGCCAGGTTCCCGGCCAAGGTGGTGGCGTGGAACCACGTGAACGGCTCCGCCCTCACGGTGGCCAAGGAGATCAACCAGGTCACTGATCTCGGTGGCAAAACGGTGGCGATTCCGTTCTGGTACTCGATCCACAACATCCTGCTGCAGCAAATCCTCGCCAAGTCCGGGCTGTCGGTGGTGACCAAGGGCCGTGAAGGCACCATTGGCGCGCGAGAAGTCAATTTGGTGGTGTTGCCGCCGGCAGAGATGGTGTCCGCGCTGGCCAGCAAATCGATCGCCGGCTTCATCGTGGCCGAGCCGTTCAACGCGCTGGCCGAGACCAACGGCGTGGGCAAGATCCTGCGTTTCTCGGGCGACGTCTGGAAGAACCATGCGTGCTGCGTGACGTTCCTGTCCGAGCGCGACATCAACACCCGTCCGGAGTGGGCGCAGCGCGTGACCAATGCCATCGTCAAGGCCCAGCTGTGGACCCGCACCAACCAGCTCGATACCGCGCGCCTGCTGTCGAACACCGACTCGCACCGCTACACGCCGCACGCGCTGCAAGTGCTGTCCAAGGTGCTCACCGTGACCGATTACGCCGACTACGAAAAACGCGGCATCATCGTCCACAAGAACTGGAACCAGCGCCGCATCGACTTCCAGCCGTACCCGTTCGCGTCGTACACCGAGCAGATGGTGCGCGCATTGAAAACCACGCGCCTCGAAGGCGACACCGGCTTCCTCGACAAGCTCGATCCCGCCTTTGTCGCGCGCGACCTGGTGGATGACCGCTTCGTGCGCAAGGCTATTACCGCCGTCGGCGGCCCGGGCGCGTTCGGCCTGCCGGCCAACCTGCTGCGCACCGAAACGCTGGCGGTCTGAGGATGGCAAAACCGTTGAACCGTCCCGCGCGCGCGGCCCTGGCGCTGGCCGGTTTCGGCGCGGCGCTGGCGCTGTGGCAGCTGGGCGTGACGTCGCTGGAACAGGAGACGCCAATCGCGGCGTCGTTCGCGCCGCTCGAAGCGTTCCGCGCATTATTCCAGCTGCTGCAGGGCGACTACATCTGGCGCGACATCGGCCTCAGTTTGCGGCGCGTCGCCTACGGACTGGCGGCAGCGGTGGCCATCGGCGTGCCGCTGGGCGTGCTGGTGGGCAGTTCGCGCCGGGTGGCGGCCGCGCTGATGCCACTGTTCCAGCTGCTGCGCATGGTGTCGCCGCTGTCGTGGATGCCGCTGGCGGTGATGACGCTGGGCGTGGGTGATGCGCCCGTGTACTTCCTGCTGGCGTTTGCGGCCGTGTGGCCGATCCTGCTCAACACTGCCACCGGCGTGGCGCGGCTCGATCCCAACTGGCTGCTGCTGGCGCGCAGCCTGTCGGCCACGCCGACGGAAACCGTGCTGCGCGTGGTCCTGCCGGGCATCACGGCCGACATCCTGACCGGCGTGCGGCTGGCGATCGGCATCATCTGGATCGTGCTGGTGCCGGCCGAAATGCTGGGCGTGTCGGCGGGCCTCGGCTACTTCATCCTCGATGCGCGCGACCGCCTCGCGTACAACGAGCTGATGGCGGCGATCGTGCTGATCGGCCTGCTGGGCTTTGCGCTGGACTGGCTGGCGCGCTGGGCGCACGCGCGCTGGCTGCATACCAGGTAAGCCATCGGCCGGCCCGGGGTGAAGTTCAGGCCCCGGGCTGGTTATAATGGCGTATGCAAAAATTACCTCTCCTCGGCGATATCACGCCGGCGCAGTTCCTGCGCGACTACTGGCATAAAAAGCCCCTGCTGATCCGTGACGCCATCCCCGGCTTCAAGCCGCTGCTGACGCTGGACGCACTGGCCAAGCTTGCCTCCACCAACCATGCCGAATCGCGCCTGATCACGGCCGTCGACGGCCAGTGGGACATGCAGCACGGTCCGATCGAAACCCTGCCCGCCCGCACCGAGCGCGAATGGACCATGCTGGTCCAGGGCGTGAACCTGTTCGACGCCAAGGCCGACGCCCTGCTGCGCCAGTTCCGCTTCCTGCCCGACGCACGCCTGGACGACCTGATGGTCAGCTTTGCCACCGATGGCGGCGGCGTCGGTCCTCACTTCGATTCGTACGACGTGTTCCTGCTGCAGGCGCAAGGCCAGCGCCGCTGGCGCATCGGCCCGCAAAAAGACCTGAGCCTGATCGAGGGCCTGCCTTTGAAGATACTGGCGAATTTCACGCCCGACGAAGAATTCGTGCTTGAACCGGGCGACATGCTGTACCTGCCGCCCCACTACGCCCATGACGGCGTGGCCATCGGCGACTGCCAGACCTATTCCATCGGCTTCCGTTCGCCGTCGTACCAGGAGCTGGGCGAAGGCTTCCTGCAATTCATGGCCGACTCGATCGACCTGCCGGGCCGCTACGGCGATCCGGAACTGCAAGCGACCAACAAGCCGGCCGAGATTCCACGCGATATGTTGGAGACCATCATCGAAGAGATGAACAAGGTGCGCTTCACCGAGGACGACATCACCATTTTCCTCGGCGAGTACATGTCGGAGCCGAAGCACAATGTGTTCTTCACCGGTCCGGCGAAACCGCTCACGTTCGGCAAGTTCGGCGACGCGGTGGCGAAAAAAGGCCTGGTCCTGTCGCGCAAGACGCAGATGCTGTATCGCGGCAAAAACGTCTTCATCAACGGCGAATCGTTTGGCGTGGGCCGCGCCGACAAAACCACCCTGGAGCTGCTGGCCAACCAGCGCGCCCTGACCGGTGAACAGTTCGCCGGCGCGTCCGACGACGTGCTCGAAGCGCTGTACACGTGGTACCAGGACGGCTGGGTGGAGCTCGGTTGATGTCGGCGCCACCAGCGTTCCCCGCCCAATGGCAGCCGTTGGTGGACCAGGCCGCCAGCGCGCTGCGGGCGCTGGCCCTCGACGAGCACGCCAAGGAAAAATTCTGCAATGACCCGCTGTTGCAGCCATTGATGCACAAGGTGTCGCAGCGCTACGTGGCGGGCCAGACCGTGGCCCAGGCGCTGGCGCGGGTGGAGTCCATCATCGCCCGCGGCCATGCGGCCTCGGCCGAGTACATGGGCGAGAGCGTGCGCGACGAGGCGTTCGCCATGGCCGAAACCGAGGTCTTCATGGACCTGGTTGCCGGCATCGGCCAGAACAACCTCAACTGCTCGATCTCGCTCGACCTCTCGCACGTGGGCTCGCTGGTGGACGTGGAACTCGGCTACCGCAACCTGCGCCGCATTGCGCTGGCCGCCGCCGAGATCAACCGCGAGGTGATGATCTCGATGGAAGGCGTGGACCGCGCCGACGACATCTATGCCGTGTACACGCGCCTGCACCAGCAAGACGGCTTGCACAACGTCGGCATCACGGTGCCGGCACGGCGCCACCGCACGGCTGCCGACCTGCCCGCGATGATGAAGCTGCCGGGCCGCATCCGGCTGGTCAAGGGCGCCTACCTGGACCCCGACGAGCAGTCCTGGCAGCGTAACAGCGCGGAGCTGGCAGCCGTGTACCGGGGCTTTGCGCGCGAGTTGCTGGCTAGCGGCCACAAGTGCTCTATCGCCACCCATGACCGCACCATTCAAGCCGAACTGGTGGCGCTGATCCAGCAGGAACGCATCGATCCGCGCTGGTACGAATTCGAATCGCTGATCGGCCTCGGCACCGAGCAAATCGACGGTTTGAACGCACGCGGCTACCCCACCCGCGAATACGCGGTATTCGGCGCCGAGCACTTTTTATATGTGCTCAACCGCATTGCCGAAGAGCCGATCTGGGTGTACCAGGCGGTCGTCGATGTGATGCAACCTGGCTAACAAGACCTGCCTATGTGTGTTGGCTACGAATTATTACAATTTGTCCTGGTATAACGAGCAAATTGATAAGGAACCGGGCCCGATTTTGGTCCGGTTCCGGGTAAAATGCGCATGTTCGAGCGAAAGCTGGTAACGTCACGATCCGGGCGTTTTGTGGATCGAAAACGAAATGTTGCGATATCGCAAAATAGTTCCCTGATAGGGATGTTGTCCTATTGCGACGCACTAAAAATCGCTATAATATTCGGTTAGGAAGTTTCCGTTGTCTGGCAGGCACCATTTCAGGTACGAAAAGCCTTCGAAGACGACCTAATGAGCGATAATTACCGGTAATTATTCATCGCAACACTGTGTTTAAATTTGAATTAACTAAGGAAAACAAATGAAAAAATCCCTGCTGATCGCTTCCCTGCTGGCCGTAGCTGCTCTGACCGCTTGCTCGAAAAAAGAAGAAGCTCCTGTTGCTCCAGCTCCAGTAGCTGCTCCAGAAGCCGCTCCAGTTGTGACCCCAGCTCCAGCTGACGCTGCTGCCGCTCCAGCTGCTGCTGACGCTGCTGCTGCCGCTTCGCAAGCTGCTTCGGCCGCTGCTGACGCAGCTGCTGCTGCTTCGACCGCCGCTTCGGCTGCTGCTTCGAAGTAATTCGACAGCATTCTAAAAACCGGCCTGCGGGCCGGTTTTTTTTCGCCTGCATTTTAATAGCGGCGCGATTATATAAGACGTAAAAAAACCGGCGCCAGGCCGGTTTCTTTTTGCAGCGCAACATCGCGCTGCATGCTTGATAACGATTATTTGAGCTGGTCGTACAGCACGCCCATGATCTTGTCGCCGACCGGGGTCGCCACCGGCGCGCCGGCATTGGTGAGCACGGTAACGGCGCTGGTATTGGCTTCGCCGGCCTTGACCTGGATGCGGTAGCGCTGGGCTTCCTTGTCCGCTTCCGACGACGAGCCCCAGCTGAACAGCTTGCTGAAGAAACCCTTGCTCTCGACCGTATCGTCGATATAGCGCACGAAATAGGTGCCGGTGGTGCGGTCGCGGTCTTCCACGGTGAAGCCGGCACGGTCCAGCGCCAGGCCCACGCGGCGCCAGGCACGGTCGAAGCCTTCATCAACCTGCACGTAGCGGTCGGCGCCGGTGCCGACCAGCGATGCGTGCTGTGGCTGTACCACGGCCGAATCGACGGCGTTCTTGACGCCAGGCGCATCCTTCTTCTCGTCGGCATTGCCCAGGCGGGTCATCAGCTTGGCCAGGAATTCCGCTTCCAGGCCCGGATCGTTCGGACGTGAGGTCCAGATCGCGGTTTCCTTTTGCGCGCCTTGCAGCACTTCCTGCACGCCACGGTGGCTGATGTAGATTTCGCTGGCGCCGTCGGCGCGGCGTTCGATGCGGGTACGGAATTTGTCGCGCTCGCCGGTCGAATAGACCGAATCGAAGACCTTGCCGATGGTGTTACGAATAAAATCTTGCGGAATCTTGGCGCGGTTTTCGGTCCAGTCGGTTTCCATGATGCCGGCCGCCGGAACTTCCTGCGACAGCTTGAAGCCTGCATCTTCCCAGAACTGGGTCAGTTGCGGCCACAGTTGCTCGGGCGTCTGCTTGATCACCAGCCAGCGCTGATTACCATCGCGTTCGACCTTGATATCGTTGATCGAGGTGGGCACCACGGTGCCAACCGCCGGCTGACCAGGCACCACGGCAGTGCCATCGGCCACCGCAGCGGCCGAGCGCGCGGCGTTGTAGCCAGAAGCGGTGGCCACGCCGTTGGTGGAATCGGGCTGGGCGTAGCGGCTGTCTTTTTGCAGTTGCGTCAGATCCGGCGGCACGTCGAGCGGTACGGCCTTCTTGGCGCCCTTGTAATCGACCTTGTCGTTGCCGATGACCGAATTGATCATGCCGCAACCGGTGAGGCTGGCCATCAAGGCACCCGTCACCAGGGCACGCTGCGAAGTAATAAAAGCTGTCTTGCGAATAGTCATGTATTTATATGCAGCAAAAGTTAATCCCAGCGATTCGGGACGGGATGCTTTTTTTGAACCAGGGTAATTACAGGACGCCGGCCTCAACCAGGGCCGCGCGGACAGCGGCGTGGCAATCGTCGGCCAGCGGCACCAGCGGCAGGCGGATACCGGCTGGCATCTTGCCCATCTCGGCCAGGGCCCACTTGACCGGCACCGGATTCGGTTCGATGAACAGCTTCTGGTGCAGCGGGAACATCAGGTTGTTCAGTGGCACGGCCTTGGCAACGTCGCCGGCAATGGCGGCGGCGCACATTTCGGCCATGGCTTTTGGCATGACGTTGGCGGTAACCGAGATATTGCCGGCGCCGCCGGCAAGCATCAGCGCCATGGCGGTGGGGTCGTCACCGGAATAGACCGCGAAGTCGCCTGGCGCCAGGCGCAGCAGGTCGAAACCGCGCGCGATATTGCCGGTGGCATCCTTGACGCCCACGATGTTGGGGATCTTGGCCAGGCGCAGGATGGTGTCGTTGCTCATGTCGGCCACGGTACGGCCCGGCACGTTGTACAGAATCACCGGCAAGTCCACCGCTTCGGCAATCGCCTTGAAGTGCTGGTACATACCCTCTTGCGTAGGACGGTTGTAGTAAGGGACCACTTGCAGGGTGGCGTCGGCGCCGGCTTCCTTGGCAAAGCGCGAGAGCTTGATCGCTTCGGCGGTGGAGTTGCCACCCGCGCCGGCGATGATCGGGATGCGGCCCTTGGCATGCGCAACCGTCGCCTTGATCAGCGCGCAGTGTTCTTCCACGCTGACGGTGGCCGATTCGCCGGTGGTGCCGGCGATGACGATGCTGTTCGTACCTTCGGCAATGTGCCAGTCGATCAGCTTGTTCAAACCCTCGAAGTCCAGACTACCGTCTGCGTGCATCGGGGTGACGATTGCTACTATGCTGCCCTTGATCATAGGAAATAACTGCATAAAGTATTAAAACAACGATTGTAGACGATGACTCGGAACTATGGTGCTTTTCACGGCGATTACAAACATAAATTCGAGTCAATCTTCAGGGTGGTTTTGACGCTCAGAGCGGCGGCAATAGCGCCGCAGACCGCGGAAACTCGGGCTTGACGGCGCAGATGCGCTGCACCATGGCCTGCTTGGGCAACTGCGTGACGCCATCCTCGAAAGCGACCACGCGCAGGCCGTGTTCGGCTGCCAGCGCCAGCAATTCGCCCGCTTGCAGCAGGAAATCGGGATTCGACGGCTTGCCGAACTGGGCATTGCCGTCGGCAAAGGTTTCGTAGATCAGCACGCCGTTCGGCGCCAGGCTGCCCAGCATGTCCGCCAGCAGCGGACGGTGCAGGTAGTTGGTGACCACGATGCCGGCAAATCGGTCCGGGCCGAACGGCCAGACCGCGCCAGCTTCTTCCAGGTCGATCGGCGTGGTGGTGATGCCGGGACCGGCGGCCTCGACCAGCGCCTCGGGATTGCCGTCCAGCGCCAGCACGGCATGGCCCAGGCTGACCATGTGGCGCGAATGGCGGCCCTTGCCGCAAGCGAGGTCCAGCACTTCGCCGCCGGGAACCAGCGGTGCGTAACGTTGTACCCAGGAAGAGATGGTATCGGTCATGGTGGTTTAAGGTAGTTACTTCAAATCAATTGCTCATGGGAGCAATAGCGCCAGCAGCGGCTGCACTGCCATGTGAAACACCCGCTGCACCGCGTACGTGCACTCGATCAGGAACTGCAATACCGGCGGGTAGTTCACCAGCGCCAGCAGAGGAATGATGATCACCAACGGGTGCCGGTCGAACCACTCGAGCTTGCGGGATATGATGTCCGGCAATATCCCCATCAAGATACCACCGCCGTCGAGCGGCGGGATCGGAATCAGGTTCACCACTATCATAACGGAATTGATGGCCACACCCGCTTCCGCCATCTTCACGAAGAAATCGTGGCCATCCATGCCCAGCGCATGCCTCAAGACCACCCACACCACCATCCACCCCACGCCCATGAGCAGGTTGGCGGCAGGACCGGCGGCGGCGACACAGGCCGAATGCAATTTGGGATCGCGCAGCTTGTCGATCTCGACCGGGACCGGCTTGGCGTAACCGAGCGGCGGCAGCGACATCATGACCATGATCAGCGGCAGCAAGATGGTGCCAAACAACGAGATGTGATTGAGCGGATTAAGGCTCAGGTGCCCCTCGTCCGCAGCCGTGGGATCGCCAAAGTGGTTGGCGGAATAGGCGTGGGCCGCCTCGTGCAGCGTTATGGCAAACAAGACGGGCAGCGCGTACGCCGACGCCGTCTGCATGAAGCTATTTATGTCCATATGGACACAATTCTACCAGAGCGGCGGACTGCGCCATTCGGCGGCGGGTTCAGATGCCGAACACGGAAGCATCGCCCCGGCCCTGGCGCACCAGCTCGGCTTCGGCGCCGGTCAGATCGATCACCGTGGTCGGCTCCATGCTGCAGGCGCCGCCATCGATCACCAGTTCCAGTTGCTTGCCAAGGCGTTCGC
This sequence comes from Duganella zoogloeoides, assembly GCF_034479515.1. NCBI lineage: Bacteria > Pseudomonadati > Pseudomonadota > Betaproteobacteria > Burkholderiales > Oxalobacteraceae > Duganella > Duganella zoogloeoides. The sequence continues at coordinate 1,255,319 of NZ_CP140152.1, read as the reverse complement.
AAATGGCGTCGGCATCATTGAGCGCCTCGGTTTCGCCCGGCATGATCAGGGTGGTGCCCAACAGCGGCTGGCCCAGCTCGGCCAGCAAGGCGTTGATGATGGCGTCCTCCGGCACGCGCAGGCCGATGGTCTTGCGCGACGGATGGCTCAAGCGGCGCGGCACCACTTTTGTCGCTTCAAGAATAAAAGTGAATGGTCCCGGCGTTGCCGCCTTGAGCAGGCGAAACTGGCGATTATCGACGCGGGCGTACACGCCCAGCTCGCTCAAATCGCGGCACAGCAGGGTCAGGTGATGCTTCTCGTCGATGCCGCGCAGGCGGCGCAGCCGCTCGACCGCGCCCTTGTCGTCCAGGTGGCATACCAGCGCATAGCAGGAATCGGTCGGCACGGCAACGATGCCGCCGCCGTGGATGATTTGCGCGGCCTGCTTGATCAGGCGGATCTGCGGATTGTCGGGATGAATCTGGAAAAATTGGCTCATGACGTCGGCTTATTCCTTCTTGCTCAGGCGCGCAGGTTTTGCAGCGCGGCAATGCGTTGTTCGAAGGGCGGATGGGTGGAGAACAGCGCGCTCCAGCCACGGCCACTGGTAATGCCGGCCGCTGCGATCGATTGCGGCAGCGCGCCGGGCGGCACGCCGTTCAGGCGCGCCAGTGCGTGCTGCATCGGCATGGTGCTGCCCAGCAGCTTGGCCGAGCCGGCGTCGGCGCGGAACTCGCGCTGGCGCGAGAACCACGCCACGATCAGCGAAGCGGCCAGGCCAAAAATCAGTTCGCAGACGAACACGGTGGCCATGTAGCCGATGCCCACCCCCTGGCGGTCGGTGTTTTTCAGCAGCACCTTATCGACAAAGAAGCCGACGATGCGCGCCAGAAACACCACGAAGGTGTTGACCACGCCCTGGATCAGGGTCATGGTGACCATGTCGCCATTGGCGATGTGGGCTACTTCGTGACCGAGCACGGCTTCCACTTCCTGCTGGTTCATGCTCTCGAGCAGGCCGGTGGAGACGGCAACGAGCGCCGAATTTTTAAACGCGCCGGTGGCAAATGCGTTCGGTTCGCCCTGGTACACGGCCACTTCCGGCATGCCGATGCCGGCGCGCTCGGACAGCTGGCGCACGGTGTTGACCAGCCACAGCTCGGTGGAGTTGGACGGATTGTCGATCACGCGCGCGCCGGTGGACCACTTGGCCATCGGTTTGCTGATCAACAGCGAAAAGATCGCGCCGGTAAAGCCCACCACCAGCGAAAACGCCAGCAGGCTGCCCAGTTCCAGCGTATTGCCGGCGCCGGGACGGCCGATGCCCAGCAGCGACAGGACGATGGACAGCACCAGCATCACGGCGAGGTTGGTGGCGATAAAGAGGACGATGCGTTTCATAAGGTATTTCTCCGTGCGGACAAGATTGCCCAGATCATAAGGTATGACCGGGGTATCGCAAAATCAAGAGGCGAGCTGAATCGCGGCCGAAGCCGCCCTGTCAGAACCAGTCGTGCCAGACGGGGGTGACATTGCCCGGCAACGGCGGCAGCGCGGCGAAATCGACGCGCGACTCGCCCGGCGCATGAAAATCCGACCCGCGCGAGGCCAGGAAGCCATAATAATTGGCAAGCTGCGCATACTCGGGATACTGGTCCGGCGTATGGCTGCCCGTCACCACCTCGATGGCGGCGCCACCGAGCTGCTTGAACTCGTCGAACAACTGGCCCTGGGCCAGCTGGCTGAAGCGGTAGCGGCCCGGGTGGGCGATCACGGCCACGCCACCGGCAGCGCGGATCCAGCCGACGGTGTCGGCCAGTGTGCCCCAAGAATGCGGCACATAGCCGGGCCGGCCTTCCGACAAATACTTGCGGAATACTTCGGGAATGTTGGCGCAGGCGCCAATCTCGACCAGGTAGCGGGCGAAATGGGTGCGCGACATCAGGTCCGGGTTGCCGACGAATTTCAAGGCGCCTTCGTAGGCGCCGTCGATGCCGGCCAGTTCGAGCTGGCGCGAGATTTCGCGGGCCCGGTTGTCGCGTCCGGCGCGGGTGCGCGCCAGGCCGGCGGTGAGTTCCGGATGGTGCTCGTCGATGTTCAGGCCGACGATGTGCACGGTTTCCTTGGCCCAGGTGATCGAGATTTCCACGCCGGTGATGAACCGCATGCCCTGCTCTTCTGCCGCCACGCGCGCGGCGGCAATGCCGCCCACTTCGTCGTGGTCGGTCAGCGCCCAAACGTCCACGCCGGCCTGGCGCGCGTACGCAGCCACGGCCTGCGGCGTCATGACGCCGTCGGAAACGTTGGAGTGGCAGTGCAGATCGACTTTGAGCATGATGTTTTGGGCGGCGGAGAAGCCTTCATTGTACGCTGCCTGCGGCTTTTCCACGCAAGCTGGCGTGCTGGTCAATCCTTGAGGAAATCCTCGATCAGGCGCGCCAGCGCCACCGGCTGGTCATGGTGCAACATGTGGCCGGCGCCGACGATGGTTTCGCGGCGCAGCTTGCGCAAATGACTTAAGCGGCGGTCGAGCTCCACGCGTCCTTTCGGCTGCGAGCCGAGCCAGTCCCACATATTGGTCTGGTCGGCCTCCACCCACAGCACCGGCGCGGTAATCGCGTCCCAGCACGCCAGGATGTCTTCCACGTGGTAAGGCAAGGGACCAGCCTGCTTGTGGACCGGGTCGCCGAGGATTTCCCACTGGCCCACGTCGTTTTGCGCCGACCAGTGCTGCGCCAGGAAGGCGGCGCGCTCGTCCGACAGGCGCGGATTGGTCTTTTGCAGGCGTGCTGCCACGGCAGACTGGGTGGGATAGCTGCGCAGCGCCGGTTTTTCCAGCAAACCGTCGAGCCATTGGGCGTAGCGGCCCGGGGTTTGCTCGGGGCGCGGCGCGCGCAAGCCCGCCCCTTCCAGGTTGATCAGCTTGCGGATGCGCTCGGGACGGGCGCCCGCGTACAGGCCCACCACGTTGCCGCCCATGCTGTGACCGAGCAGGTTGACCGCCTGGCCGGGCGCATAATGGCGCAGGATGGCGTCGAGGTCGGCCAGGTAGTCGGGGAACCAGTAGGTGTCGGCGCCGCTGCGCTCGGACAAGCCGAAGCCGCGCCAGTCCGGAGCGATCACGTGCCAGTCGCCCTTGAGCGCGTCCACGACAAACTGGAACGAAGCGCCCACGTCCATCCAGCCATGCATCATGAAGATTTTTGGCGCGCCCTCGTTGCCCCAGTGGCGCACGTGGCAGCGCAGGCCGCGTATGGTCAGAAATTCGGCGCGCGATGGCGTGAGGGTCATGATGTGTGCCTTGAAATTAGCGGCCCCGGCGCAATATCGGATGATTGCTGGCCGCAGACATTGTTTGAACCAAAATAATAGCACGACCGTTCGTTGCCCCGTGTACGCGTAAAATAGCGGGTTATCGTGGCCACGCTTTCACGCCGCCAAAACAGATTGGATACTAATATGAGCACTACCCTGTCCCAGGACACCCTGCAGAAATTCATTTTCGACAACGCCGCCGTGCGCGGCCAGTTCATCGACATCTCGGCCACGTGGCGCGAGGTACTGGCGCGCCACGCCTACCCGACGCCGGTCAAAAAGCTGCTGGGCCAGATGGTGAGCGCGGCGGCGCTGCTGTCCGCCAACCTCAAATTCAACGGTTCGATCATCATGCAAATCCACGGTGACGGTCCGGTGCGCCTGTTGGTGGTCGAGTGCGACTCCGACCTGCGCCTGCGCGCCACCGCCAAGCTGGCGCCCGACGCGGTGATCGCCGACGACGCGTCGCTGGCGTCGCTGCTCAATGCCACCGGCAACGGCCGCTTCATCATCACGCTCGATCCGGCCGACAAGGTGCCGGGCCAGCAGCCGTACCAGGGCATCGTGCCGCTCGACGGCGAAGACGTGGCGACCATCATCGAAAACTACATGTTGCGCTCGGAACAGCTCGACACCAGGCTGTGGCTGGCCACCGATGACACCACCTCGCGCGGCCTGCTGCTGCAAAAGCTGCCGGACCACGGCGGCAAGACTGGCGTCGCGCCGCTGTCGGCCGACGAAGCGCTGGAAACCTGGAACCGCGCGGTGATGCTCGGCGGCACGCTGAAGGAACAGGAAATGCTGGAAACCACGGTGGACGTGCTGATGCAGCGCCTGTTCTGGGAAGAGACGATCCGCGTGTTCGAGCCACTCACGCCATCATTCCACTGCAATTGCACCCGTGAAAAAGTGGGCAATATGCTCAAGATGCTGGGCCAGGAGGAAATCGACAGCGTGGTGGCCGAGCAAGGCCACGTGGGCGTCAACTGCGACTTCTGCGGCCAGCACTACGACTACGACAAGGTGGACGTGGCCCAGCTGTTTGCCACCGATGCGCCGGTGGAAGCGCTGCTGCCACCGGGCCAAGCCAAGCACTAAGCCGAAGTACTCAGCACTAGCACTCAGCATCAAGTCAGCTCGGCCTGCCTTTCTTTCTCGGCCGAGCTGGCATAACGTTGCGCCAGCACCGCGCACACCATCAACTGCAACTGGTGGAACAGCATCAAGGGCAGCACCACCGCCCCCAGCGTGCCCCCGGCGAACAGCACCTTGGCCATCGGCACGCCGCTGGCCAGACTCTTCTTCGAACCACAGAACACGATGGCGATCCGGTCTTCGCGGCTGAAGCCGAGCTTGCGGCTCACCCTGGCCGCGGTGAACATCACCAGCGCCAGCAATATCACGTCGATCAGCAGCAACCCGGCCAGCGAACGGCCCGACACCTGGTGCCACAAGCCCTGCCCCACCGCCTCGCTGAATGCCGTGTACACCACCAGCAGGATCGAACCCTGGTCCACCAGCCGGGTCATCGCCTTGTTGCGCTCGACCCAGGCGCCGATCCAGCGCCGCGCCACCTGGCCGGCAATGAACGGCAGCAGCAGCTGGGTGGCGATCTGGACGAATGATTCGAGCGACGAACCGCCCTGCATTTGCGCACTGGTCAACAGGCCGACCAGCAGCGGCGTAATGAAAATCCCCAACAGATTCGAGGCCGACGCGCTGCAAATGGCGGCGGGCACATTGCCGCGCGCAGCCGCCGTGAACGCGATCGACGATTGCACGGTGGACGGCAACATGCACAGGAACAAGATCCCCAGGTAGAGGTCGGGTGTGACCAGCGGTTCGAGCAGCGGGCGCAAACCAAGGCCCAGCAGCGGGAACAAGGCAAACGTGCACAGCAGCACCAGCAGGTGCAGGCGCCAGTGCGTGATGCCGGCGATCACCGCCTCGCGCGAGAGCTTGGCGCCGTGCAGGAAGAACAGCAGGCACACGGCGGCGTGGGTGACATTGTCAAAGACCACGGCGGCCTGGCCGGTGCAGGGAAAGAGGCTGGCGGCGGCGACCGTGACGATCATGGCCAGCGTGAAGTTATCGGGGAGGTATTTCGGTCGTGCCATTGAGTGAACTATCTAGAACATTTGATTGCAAGGATATCGATGCCGCCCAGCATGCGGACCGACGCGGCGCTGCGCACCAGGTCCACCCGCTCCTGGCACTCGCCGCGCACGAGGCTGTGCTGGGTGCGGGTGCACACCGTCAAGGTGCCGGCGCTGCTGCTCTGGCAGTCGAACTGTTCGGCACGCATGCGCACCAGCGCTTCGTCCAGCGTCATGCCCGGCTGGATCGTGGACGTAACGAAGTTGCCGAGCTTGCCCTGGTTGACGGTGTAGCAGCCACCCAAGGCAAGCGACAGCGCCAGAGAAACAAGGATGACAGGGATGCGCATGATGTGATTCCTGGTTATTTCCATCGGGCACAGTGTACCAGCCCCGGGATTTTTGCGGTCATGCCGCCATCATTGAGCAGTCACTGGGCGGTCACTGAGCGGTCACTGAGCGGTCACTGAGCGGTCATCACGCGGTCACATGCGAAACCTATCATGCGCCACGTTGCGATTCACTTAATCTGGCTACAAGGTAAACATGAACAAGAAATTATCCGTAATGCGCTCGGCATGCTTGATCGCTTTGAGTCTCCCGATGCTGGCCATGGCTGCCAATGTTGCCGCCGCCGTTGCCGAGATGGCCGAGGCCCCTGCCGCAGTGGAAGCTGCCGCAGCGGCTGACGCAGCAACCGTCGGCGCCGCTGGCGCGCCGATCGCCACCGTGGAGATCTCCACCCGCAAGACCCGCTCCTCGGTCGAGATGAGCAAGAGCGACATGCAGAAAATCCTGCCAGGCATCAACCCGCTGAAAGCCCTGCAGACCCTGCCCGGCGTGAGCTTCCAGACCGCCGACCCGTGGGGCAACAACGAACAAAACCTGTCGCTGTTCATCCACGGCTTCTCCGGCCAGCAACTCGGCTACACCATGGACGGCGTGCCGCTCGGTGACCAGCAATACGGCAACTACAACGGCCTGTCGCCACAGCGCGCCGTGATCAGCGAAAATGTCGGCAGCGTGATCCTGTCGTCGGGCGCCGGCGACCTGGCCACCGCGTCCACCAGCAACCTCGGCGGCACCATCGAGACCTTCTCGAGCGATCCCACGCAAACCCGCAACCTGGCCGTGCAGCAAACCGTGGGCAGCCACACCACCTCGCGCACGTTCGTCCGTTACGATACCGGCGCGTTTGGCGACGGCAGCAGCGCCTACATCTCGGCCCTGCACCACGAACAGAAGGCGTGGGACTTCGATGCGCGCCAGGGCGGCGACCAGTTCAATGCCAAGTACGTGAACCAGAGCGGCCTGGGCAAGCTGACCCTGTTCCTCAACTACTCGGACAAGATCGAACCGAACGAAGACAGCACCGTGCGCTCGGCAACCGAGAAATACCAACCGTACACGCGCCCGTTCATCTACCCGAATTTCCAGGAAGCGGTCAATTACCTTTCCCCCACCGGCGCCACGCCGACGGCCGAAGGCAACAACTATCGCAACTACTACAGTGATGCGCAGCGCACCGACTACCTGACTTACGCCAAGTTCGACATGAACGTCAGCGACAACACCACCTGGTCGAACCAGGTGTACTACCACAACGACGACGGCGTGGGCGTGGTGGCCGGTCCGATCGGCGTGGCCGGTTTGCCGGGCCTGTTCTCGGTGTATTTCCCGGGCCAGAATCTGAAACAGGTGTTCGGCAACTCCGGTTACGCCACCCGTACCACCGAATATAAAATCAACCGCGCCGGCTGGCTGTCCACCGTGCGCAGCGAGATCGGCAACCACAAGCTGCAAGCGGGCATCTGGTTCGAGCGCAACCGCTCGGAAGCGTACCGCCGCTGGTATGCACTCGACATCAACAACCCGAGCTCGCCATATGACCGCCCGAGCAATCCCTTGATCACCCAGTACGGCAGCGAGATCGACAACAAGGTTGTGCAGTTGCACCTGCAGGACGAATGGCGAGTGCGCGACGATATCGCGCTGCAGGCCGGCTTCAAATCGAGCTTGCAGTTTGCCGATGGCCAGTTCCCGGTACAGCCCAAAGTGGGCGCGATTGCCAACGGTTCCACCGCCCTGCCGGTCGGCAAGATCGACACCAAGAAATGGTTCTTGCCGCAACTGGGCGCGCGCTGGGACATCACGCCGCACGACCAGGCGTTCTTCAACGTGCAGAAAAACATGCGCCAGTTCGTCACCTACGGCGGCGGCGGTGCATCGCCGTGGAGTTTGGCCAGCCAGTCCGCGTTCGACCTGTTCCGCGACACGGCCAAGCCGGAAACCTCGGTCACGTATGAAGCGGGCCTGCGTACCAGCCGCCAGTTGAACTGGGGCACAATCTCGGCCTTCGACGGCCAGGTCAACCTCTACCACGTCAACTTCAAGGACCGCCTGCTGACCATCAGCCCGACGCCGGTGATCTCGTCCATCATCGGCGGCAACCCGGTGCTGGCCAACGTCGGCAGCGTCAAGACCGATGGCATCGACCTGTCGGGCACGCTGCACTTCGGCCGTGGCTTCTCGTTCTACAACGCGCTGTCATACAACCGCGCCGAGTACCAGGACAACTACAGCAACGGCAGCGCCATCGTGCCAACCGCCGGCAAGACCATTCCCGGCAGCCCGGAGTGGATGAACAAGTTCGTTGCCACCGCCAACGTGGCCGACGCCGAGTTCCAGCTGATCGGCGACTACGTGGGCAAGCGCTACGCCACCTACACCAACGACCTGGCGGTGAAGAGCTATTTCCTGATGAGCCTGGGCGTGTCGGGCAAGCTGCCCTTCCTGAACAGCAACTGGATCAAGAACGCGCGCTACCGTGTCAACATCAGCAACCTGGCCGACAAAAAGGGCGACCTCAACGTTGTAGTGGGTGCGGCCAGCGGCACGTACAATACCTTTCCGATCGCACCACGCCAGGGCTTCCTGACGTTGATGGCAGACTTCTGATTTTTTACCATGCCGCTGCCGGGAGGCTAGACCCGGCGCGGTTTATCGAGACAGACTCCGATGACCCAATCAACTTTTGCATCGCCGTTGCCGGGCAGCTTGTCACGGCGCGGTTTTATTCAGACAGCCGCCGCAGTTGCTACGGTCACTGGCGCTTCGCTATTGCTGCCAGCTTCGGTGCTGGCAGCAACGCCGGCTGCTGGTATTGACCAGTCCGGCATGCCGGGGATTGCGCCGCTGGGCGCTGGCGGCGTCGCCGGTGGCAAACGTCCACTGGTATTCGGCCATCGCGGCGCCAGCGCGCTGCGTCCCGAACACACGCTGGCCGCGTACGCCAGGGCCATCGTCGATGGCGCCGATTACGTGGAGCCGGACCTGTGCAGCACCAAGGATGGCGTGCTGGTCGCGCGCCACGAAGCCTACCTGAGCGAGACCACCGATGTGGCCAGCCACAAGCAATTCGCCAGCCGCAAGACGCGCAAGACCATCGACGGCGAAGCGCACGACGGCTGGTTCGTTGACGACTTCACGCTGGCGGAACTCAAAACCCTGCGCGCGGTCGAGCGCATTCCGCAGTTCCGTCCCGGCAGCGCCGAGTACAACGGCATGTTCCAGGTGGTGACGTTCGAGGAAATCATCGACTTCGTCGCGGCCGAAGCAGCCGCGCACGGGCGCATCATCGGCATCGTGCCAGAACTCAAGCACTCGACCTATTTCGCCAGCGTCGGCTTGCCGCTGGAAGACCGCTTCCTGTCCATTATCGCCGCGCACGATTACACGCGGCGCAACCCGGTGCAAATCCAGTCGTTCGAAGTAGCCAACCTGAAATACCTGCGCAGCAAACTGGCCACGCGCGCCAACCTGCGCCTGATGCAGCTGGTGATCGGCGAGGATGTGCGGCCGATGGACGTGGCAGCGGCCGGCGGCAAGCTGACCTTCAAGCAGATGTGCACCCCGGCCGGCCTGCGCGACATCGCCCGGTACGCCGACGTGGTAGCGCCCCCGACCCGCGCGATCATCCCGTTGAAACAAGACGGCAGCTTGGCGGCACCGTCGTCGCTGGTGGAAGACGCCCACCAGGCCGGCCTGCGTATCGAGCCGTGGACCTTCCGCCCGGAAAACCGCTTCCTGGCCGCCGACTTCCGCAAGGGCGCCGACACCGCCCGCAACGAAGCCGGCTCGATCGCCGAAATGAAACGCTACATCGCCACCGGCATCGACGGCTTCTTCACCGACGACCCCGCCCTCGGCCGCGCTGCGCTGGCGGGCTGACCGTTGTTTCAGAAGCCTGGTTTGCTGTGGCGACTGGTGTGCCACCGCGCCAGGATCTCGACGCGATTACCTGTGATTCGGTAGTACAGATGATGGTGGATTTTAGCAAGATGGACGCGCCGGACATTTGCCAGTCTGGCGTTCTTCGCGATAGCGCCAACCTTTGGCAGCATGGACAGGAGTGTGAATGCGCGTTCCAGTTCGAGCTGAACGGCATCCGGTGCGGGCAAGGCGGTGCTGCTGCCACCAAGCGGCTAGCTGCCGTATCTCGGCAGCCGCACGATGGGTGACGCTGATGGCGTATAGGGCAATCAAGGTCCACGCAAACTGGCAATCAGTTCAGCGCCAGAAATCACTTCACCGCGCTCGGCTTCCTGGATCGAAAGCATCAAGGCAGCTTCTTCTCCGTCGCTCAGCTCGAACGGTTCATCGGCTTCATGCGTGAATACCGACACGACGGTCCCTTCGTCGAACGGCGCACCGTCGACGATTACCTGGCCAGCCACGATTTTTCCGGTAATGAACTTCATGTCAAAAATAATAGCACTGGTGGCGCGGATGTCAAAGTCTCACCCAATTCATCCGCGCCGTGCTGCTGGTGCTCTGCTGCCTGCGCTGAACTCTTAACGGCTGGCCTGGCGCGCGGTGTCGGCGCGTGGCAGTGCTGCGGCCAGGTCGATCCATGGCTGCGGCGCTGGCTTGTTGCGCTCGCGCACGGCAAAGAAGCTCACCACCTGCTCGCTGTTTTGATCGAAGAATTCCACCGACGTCACCCCTGCCCGCTTGACCACCCAGCCGCTGGCAAACGCGCTGTCGCGCAGGTGCAGGTTGAATTCGGGATCGAGCACGTTGAAGTAACCGCCCGCTTCCGCCACCTTGTTCACGGTGCCGCTGTAGATCTGGATGGTGGCGCCGTTACCGAGGAAGGTCATGAACTTGATCTGGTTCCTGGCCACGCCTTCGAGCAGCGTGCGCACCGCTTGCGGCGTGATGCGCTCGGCCGCGCCCGGTGGCGCCAGGCGCATCGCCTGTTCGCGCGAAACGCCAAATTCGGTCAGCAAACGGTTGAACTGGTGGACGTCGTTGATCTCGTTCCACGCCAGCTGGAATTCCTTGACGTCGATCTCGCTGTCCGGCTTCTCCTTGGCCTTGACCGGTGCGGCTGCCACTTTCAGGTCCGGGCCCTGGTTGGCGTTGCGGAAGTCGGCCACCAGTTTATCGAACACCGGTGCGCCGGCGTCGCTGCGCACGTAGAGCTTGTGCACGGCATTGCCGCTGGCGTCAAAAAACTGCAGGCTGCGCGCCACCACGCCATCCTTGCCCGGCTGGGCGACGGCAAACGCGTACTTCCATTTGTCGAACCAGAAGCGCAGGTCGATCTCGCCGCCCAGGTAGCCGCCGGCGATATTCCGCATGCGTACTTCGCGCTCTTTTTCCTTGTCTTCGTCCAGGGTCTGCACGTCCTCGTCCGGTTTCAGGCGGGTGGCAACGCCGGTGCGTTCGATCACGCCGTTTTCATTGCGCGTCAGTGCCATGACCTTGCCCAGGTCGAGCGCGCGGCGCATGATTTCGCGCGGCGCCGTGCCGTCGTCCTGCAAGCGGGTGACGGTCTTGCCCAGGCCGGTGGCGAGCAAGTCCGCTTCTGACACGCCGAGCTGCCTGGCGGCGTCGCGCGCGGGCAGGCGCGGCTGTTCGGCGCGCAGCTTGTCCCACTGTTCGACGAGGTTGGCGGCGCTGCCGGTTACCGAGGTCAGCAGCAAGGCGCTGGCCAGCGCCAGTGCATATCGATGATGGTGTTTCATGGGTGGCTCCGTTAAAAAGATTAGTAGATGACCTTCAGGGTGAATGCGTAATTGCGTCCGGGACGCGCCATGCGTTCGATATCGTCGCGCGTGGCCACCGTGGTGCCGGTGGGCATGCCGCGCGAGGAGGCGAAGTCCCAGTACTTCTTGTCGCCGAGGTTGTAGGCGCCGGCGCTCAGTTCGACGTGCTTGCTGATGTTCCAGTAAGCAGTGAGGTCCATCACGCCGTAGCCGGGCGTCAGGAACCGTTCGGCAGTCACGCCACCGATCACGTCGTTGCCGGCGCGCTGGCTGCGCACGCCACTGATGGTGAACGCCGCGCCGCCGCGCTTGGTCGGGTCGTCCCAGGCAAAGGTCGCGTTGGCCTTGTACGGCTGCACCGATACCAGGCCGCCCTTCTGTCCCGTCAACTGGTTCTCCGCATTGCCACGCGACAGGCCGGCAGCCAGGTTGACGCTATAGCCCTGCATGCCTTGCAGCCATTGGCCCAACTGGAAGTTGCTGGAGAATTCGCCGCCCCAGATGCGCGCCTTGCCGATGTTCTCGGGACGGAACAATCCGAAGGTGATGGTCGGGAAATTGACCGGATCGGCCGGCTGCGTGGCGTACTCGATGAAGTTGTTATAACGGGTGTAAAACATCGACGCGCTGAACTCCACGCCCGGCGTGGCCGTGCCTTTCAGGCCCAGCTCGAAGGCGTTGCTGGTTTCCTTTTGCAGGTTGGCGTTGCCCAGCACTGCGTAACCGACACCAGCGCCGGTGTAACTGAACGAATCGTAGGTACCGGTGCGCTCGGCCGAATTGGGCAAGCGGGTGCCGCGCGAATACTGGGCGTAGGTGGTCAGGGTAGGCGTCAGTTCCACCGACAGGTTCAGGCTCGGCGTGAAGTACGAGTCGCTTTCCTCCTTGACTTCGCTGGCGGCATTGGGAATGGCGATCGCGTAGTTCTGCAAATTCTTCGGCGTCAGCTTGCGATGCTCGCCGCGCAGGCCCGGCGTCAAGGTGGCCTGGTGGCCGGCCAGCGGGAAGCCGAACTCGCCACGCACATAAGCGGCGACCTTGTCGGTATCCATGTCGGCCATGCGGTTCTTGCGGGTGATCTGGTGCGCACCGGTGCGCACCACGGTGCGGTCTTCATACCATGGGCGGCGCGACTCCTGGGTTTCATAGTTGGCGCCATAGAACAGCGACGCTGCCGTGCCCAGTTTCTTGCTGGCCTCGATTACCAGTCCACGGCTGTCGTTGTAGTAGCCGGTCTCGATAAAGCGCAGGTACGGCTGGCCGCCGCTCACGTAGGCGGCGTTGGTCTGGTCCACCACCGACGCATCCTGCTTGTACACGTGGGTTTTCAGGCTGTCGAACAGCGCCAGGCCGGCGTCGGTCCAGTTGTGCTCGATACTGTAGCGGTTGCGCTTGGTGGTCGAATCCTGGATCGCGCCTTGCGGATACAGGGCGCCCGTCTTGTTGTTGTAGACGCGGTGATGGTCGGCCTTGTAGCTGTCGATGGTAAAGCCGAGCTTGTGGCCAGGCGCCACTTGCCAGTTCAGCTTGGCAAGGATGGCATTGCTTTCCCAGTCATCGGGATTGACCGGCACGCTGCTCTTGCTATCGAGTTCATCGCCCTGGCGGTGCACGCCCACGACCAGCGCCTTGAGGCTGGGGCTGATCTCGGTAGCGGCCGTGAATGCATGCATGCGCGCGTTCTGCTCACCCGAGTAGCCGAACTTGTATTCGCCGTACACCTTGCGCGTGCCATCAAGATACTGCTCCGGCGACTTGGTCACGAACGACACCGAGCCGCCCAGGCCCGGCGTGCCGCTGCCGGCCGGGCTGGCGCCCGAACCGATGCTCACGTAGTGAAACGTCTCGGGATCGAAGTAGTCGCGGCCGATGCCGAAGGCATTCATGGTGTTGCCGTCCGGCTTGGGCGCGGCGTCAGGCAAGGAGATGCCGTCGAGCTCCATGCTCACGCGGTTGCCCTCCACGCCACGAATATTGAAGCCGGTATTGCCGGCGCCGTCCCACACGTTGCCGCTGCCGCTGGCCGCGCCAGGCACGCTGATCAGTGGCGAATAGCGGGCGATATTGGCCATGTCCACCGCGTTGTTGCGCTCGATCTGCTCGGCGCCGATCACGGTGGTGGTGCCCTTGCGGGTGGAGGCCGGATCGTCGCGCTTGGCCTGGACCACGATTTCGCCCAGCGCCGGTGCGCCTGCCGCAGCGGCCGCAGCAGCGACTTGCGCCTCCTGCGCGTGCGCCGGCAGCAGCGCCGCGCCCAGCAAGGTCAACAAAGCAGATTGCACAGCCACGCGCATCAGGCGCGGACGCGGGAATTGAACAGCAGCGGCGCAGTGCCGGGCAGGAGTAGCAGCCATAAAGTATCCAGAGAGAGTATGTGAACGGCTGGCTCTCGGACGCTTACGATTGCTGGCAAAAAGTCATACTAACAATAATGATTCTCATTTACAAGCAATAGTTGGTGCCTGTTGATCACTATTGTTTTTCTACAACTCTCCTGCAGCGTGGTGTGGCGCGGTCTGCTATCCGGCCAGATAGTTGTTCTTCACCCGCACATAATGCTCGGCCGAATACTTGAGGTAGGCGATCTCCTCCGCGCTCAGCGCCCGCGCCTTTACGGCCGGGCGGCCGATGTACAGGTGGCCGCTTTCCAGCACCTTGCCGGGCGAGACCAGGCTGCCGGCGCCGACCATCACCTGGTCTTGCACCACCACGTCGTCCATGATGATCGAGCCCATGCCGATCAGGCATTCGTTACCGATGGTGCAGCCGTGCAGGATCACCGAATGGCCGATGGTGACGTAGTTACCGATGGTCAGCGGCGAGCCATCGGGTTTCGATGCGCTCTTGTGCGAGACATGGCCCATGGCAAAATCCTGCACATTGCTGCACTCGCCGATGACGATGCGGTTGACGTCGCCGCGCAGCACGGTGTTGCACCATACCGAGCTGTCGCGGCCGATCTGCACGTCGCCGATCACCTGTGCCGATTCGTGGACGTAGATGTCTTCACCGAGCACGGGGCTGGTACCGAGGTAGGAAGTAAATGGCATAAGGGCTTTCAGTAAAGTTGAAGACGGCCGGGAACAAACGACAGGAACGCGAATTCGGCCTGGTAGCCGGCCGCCTTCGGGCTGCACGCGTACAGGCCGCAGGCCACGCTGGCGGCAGCGCCGCGTTCGGCCAGGTGGGCGATGCGGATCTGGGTCCAGGTTTCGCCATCGAACGACGACTCGACGATGCAGTCCTCGGCCTCGGCGCGGATGCGGAACCACACGGTGTCGATGTGCCGGGGCAGCGGCTGGGTGGACCAGTCCGAGTAATGGCCGTTGGTGACCACGGCGCCCAAACGGTTATCGCCGTCCGGCTCGAACTCCACCGACGTCTTGAGCCAGCAGCCATCGGACAACCGCACCATCAGGCCGGCCTGGTCGTACTGATGCACGGGCTTCGACGTGACCCGGGTGGTGAGCACGAAATCGCCGTACGCTGGCAGATGGAGGAAGTGGCCGTTATCGACCTGGAAACCGTAGTGCGTACGCTGCCAGAAGTCGGTATTGGCATCGGGCGCGATGCGCAGGCAGCGGGCGGCGGGGTCAATGCGCCAGTTGGCCGGTTCGCAGTGCCATTGCAGGCGGCTGTCGAGCGCGGCGTCATCAAAAATCAGGTCCAGCGCGGTATCGGTCATACGGCATCCTCGTCATGGAAAACGCCAGTGTAACCCGGTCAAGCCTGCAACAACACCGTCGCGCCGCGCGTGATCGCCTTCACCACTTTCATCACGTCCCAGTTGGTCAGGCGGATGCATCCGTGCGACTGGGTCTTGCCGATATTGGCCGGCTCGGGCGTGCCGTGGATGCCATAGTGGTCCTTGCTCAGGTCGATCCAGGCCACGCCCACCGGGTTGTTCGGGCCGGGGGCGATGCGCGCCTTGACGTCGCCCGGCTTGGCGTCCCAGAACAGCTTGGGGTTGTAGCGGTAGTCGGGATTGACGGCCACGCCCAGCACGGTCCAGCGTCCCTCCGGCAACGGGTCGTGCTTGCTGCCGGTACTGGCCGGGAACTGGGCGATCGGCATGCCGCCAGCGTCCAGCAAGGTCAAGGTGCCCTCGGTGGCATCGACCAGGACGGTGGCAGCCTTGGGCAACGGTGGTGCGTTGACGACATTGGGCACCAGCAGTTGCTCGCCGGCGCGCTTGAACGTCTTGCCGGGATTGAGCTTGCGTAGCAGCGCAGGACTGCTGTGGAATTTTTCGCCGAGCGCTTCGAGCAGGCTGGCGTAGCCGAGCCGGGCCAGCTTGGCCTTGTCGCCCATGGCGGCCGGCACTGGCGCATACGGTCCGGCGATGTCTTCGGCGGTGAGCGTGTACACGTCGAGCGTGGGCGCCGGGTCTGCCTTGAGCGCGGCCCAGGTGGCGTCATCGAGCTTGCCGGTCACCGGCAACTGGCGCAGTTTCTGGAAACCGGTGACAGCGCGGCGCAAGTTGCTGCCCACCGTGCCATCGATTTCGCCGGACGAAAAATGGGCGCGGTCGAGCAGCACCTGGGCGCGCAAAATATTGTTGACGACAGGTGGCGCGATGGTGGAACTCGCAGCAGCGTTGGCAGAGACAGCGGTGGCAGCACCGGCATGGACGGCAACCGACAGGAGCAGTGCAGGAATCAGGGATTTCAAATCGAACTCGGTGCTTGAAGCGGACCCGTATTGTAGCCGCTGGTCGCTATGCGGGCAGGTACGTTACACCTGCAAAGCGCCGAGACAGCCTCCAGAGCAAGGTGCAGCGACGCAGACAGTACGCCAGTCCGGCGAGCAGCTGTAATGCCGTTATGGAGGCTGGTCAGGCGTTCTAATCCTGCTTGCGGTATTTTTCCAGGGTATAGCCAAGCCGGCTGCGATTGACGTCGAGCCAGGTCCACAGCGCTTCGACCTGCGGGCGGTGCGCGCGGTAGTAGGACTCGTTGAACGCCAGCCATACGCGCGTGCTGATCAGCGGCTGTGGCAGTTGCACGATGGCGCCCTTGTAGCGGTCCAGCATGAGCTTGAGGTGCTTGGGCACCACGGCCGCCGCCACCACGCCATCGACGCGGCCAAGCCGCAGTTTTTCGATATTGCGCTCGAGATCGCGGCCGCCGTCATCGATGCTCAGGCCGGCCTCGCGCAGACGTGCAGTATAGCTTTGCCCGAGCGCCACGCCCAGCACCTTGCCTTTGAAGTACTGCATTGGATCGGTGGTCGCGGGCAGCTTGTCCCTGGCGCGTACCAGCACCACCAGGGTGTTGTGCATGGCACGCTCGAGGTCGATGTTGCCCTTCTTGTCGCGCGGCAGCGCGATGCCCGCCGGATAAGTGGGCATTTCACCGAGCGGCGACATGTCGATGTCGCCATTGGCCAGCGCCACGCGCAGGCGCGCCGGCGGCAACCGTACCAGCGTGGGCGCACAGCCGAAGCCGGCGGCCTGGGCAGCGTCGCGCATCAAATCCACGGCAGCGCCGGGCGGTTCAGGCACCTGCTCGCCCTCGCCCATCCAGTACGGCGGGCGGTGCTGGTCGATGTAGCCGATGCGCAGGGGAATGCAGGCGTCAACAGCGCCAGCGGAGGTAACGGCCGCAGCGGCAATTGCGGCAGCGGTAGCAACGCCAGGTGGGACAGCAGCGGCAAGCACCGGGCCGGACATCGCGCCCAGTGCGAGCATCGTCCACAGCATGATGGCGCGCCAGACCATGTTCAATGGGCGGAAGTGGACGTCGGGCGGGCAGGAGCATCGGCCGACGGCGGCGCTGCCAGCGGCACGTTCGGCACGGAATGGCCCTTGCCGACGATTTGCACGAAAATCTCGTTTTCCTTGATCATGCTGAGCTCGTAACGGGCGCGTTCTTCGACGGCGCCGGTGCCGTCCTTGAGGTCGCGCACTTCGGAATCGAGCTTGGCATTGCGGGCCAGCAGCTCCGCATTTTTCTTGTGGGCCGCATCGACCTGGGCCTCGAAATCGGCCACGCGCAGCCAGCCGCCCTTGCCCAGCCAGAGCGGGTACTGTATCAACAGCAGCAGGACTGCCAGGCCTAGTGTAATCAGACGCATGGAATAGGGAGTATAAAAAAGCGGCCGGGAAGTTCCGGCCGCTCGGTACAGAATTACTTCAGGTTGTAGAAGGCGTCGCGGCCTGGGTAGGAAGCGATGTCGCCCAGATCTTCTTCAATGCGCAACAGCTGGTTGTACTTGGCCATGCGGTCCGAACGCGACATCGAGCCGGTCTTGATCTGCAGGGCGTTCAGGCCAACAGCGATATCGGCAATGGTCGAATCTTCGGTCTCGCCCGAACGGTGCGAGATCACGGCGGTGTAGCCGGCGCGCTTGGCCATTTCGATGGCAGCAAAAGTTTCGGTCAGGGTGCCGATCTGGTTGATCTTGATCAGGATCGAGTTGGCGATGCCTTTCTGGATGCCTTCTTTCAGGATCTTGGTGTTGGTGACGTACAGGTCGTCGCCCACCAGTTGCACCTTCTGGCCCAGTTCCTTGGTCAGAATCGCCCAGCCGTCCCAGTCGCCTTCGTGCATCGCGTCTTCGATCGAGATGATCGGGTACTTGTCGCACCAGGTGGCCAGCAGGTTGGTGAACTCGGTGGCGGTGAGCGACAGGCCCTCGCCTTCCAGTTCGTACTTGCCGTTCTTGTAGAATTCCGACGCGGCGCAGTCCAGGCCCAGTGCGATCTGGGTGCCTGGCTCGTAGCCGGCTTCTTCGATGGCCTGGATGATCAGCTTGATGGCTTCCTCATGGTTGGCCAGCGATGGCGCGAAACCGCCTTCGTCGCCCACGGCGGTGCTCAGACCCTTCTTGTGCAGGATCTTTTTCAGGGTGTGGAACACTTCCGCGCCGTAACGCACGGCTTCCTTGAACGATGGTGCGCCCACTGGAATGATCATGAATTCCTGGATGTCCAGGTTGTTGTCGGCGTGCGCGCCGCCGTTGATCACGTTCATCATCGGCACGGGCAGCTGCATCGCGCCCGAACCGCCGAAGTAGCGGTACAGCGGCAGGCCCGCTTCTTCGGCAGCGGCCTTGGCCACGGCCATCGACACGGCCAGCATGGCGTTGGCGCCCAGGCGGCTCTTGTTTTCGGTACCGTCGAGGTCGATCAGAGTGCGGTCCAGGAACGCTTGCTCATTGGCGTCGAGGCCCATGATCGCTTCCGAGATTTCGGTGTTGATGTTTTCGCAGGCTTGCAGCACGCCCTTGCCGAAGTAACGCTTCGGATCGCCGTCGCGCAGCTCGATCGCTTCGCGCGAACCGGTCGATGCGCCCGACGGCACAGCCGCGCGGCCCATCACGCCCGATTCCAGCAACACGTCGCATTCGACGGTTGGATTGCCGCGCGAGTCGATGATTTCACGGCCGATAATATCAACAATAGCACTCATTTAATTCTCCAAAGTTAGACGAAACAGAGTCCGCTCGCTGCATCTTGCGCGCATGTGCGAGTGAAATAATAACGGGAATATAACCCAGTGCGGGCGCTTATGGCTACACGCACGCACCGGGCAGACTGCCTTGGTTGAAGCTGACAGCGCAGTTACGCCGCCTCTCCTTGCAGTTGACCATCAGTGGAGCGATTGCCGCCAGCAGCCTTGTGGGCCAGTGCCGCCTTGATGTACGAAGTAAACAGCGGATGGCCGTCACGTGGCGTCGATTTGAATTCAGGGTGGTACTGCACGCCCATGTACCACGGGTGGGCGTTGTCGCCGGTGCGTGGCAGTTCCATGATTTCGCACAGGTCCTCGGTCGGCGTACGGGCCGCCACCACCAGGCCGGCAGCTTCCACGCGCGGCAGGTAATGGTTGTTGGCTTCGTAGCGGTGACGGTGACGCTCGGTCACGACCGCGCCGTAGATCTCGGCAGCCAGCGTACCCGGCTTGATCTCGCAGGTTTGCGCGCCCAGGCGCATGGTGCCGCCCAGGTCGGAATTCTCGTCGCGTTTTTCAACCTTGCCGTCCTGGCCTTGCCACTCGTCGATCAGGGCCACCACGGGTTGCGCGGTATCGAGGTCGAACTCGGTGGAGTTGGCGGTGGTCAAACCTGCCTTGTGGCGCGCATATTCGATCAGCGCCACCTGCATGCCCAGGCAGATGCCCAGGTAAGGGATCTTGTTTTCACGGGCGAACTGGGCGGCCATGATCTTGCCTTCCACGCCGCGCTTGCCGAAGCCGCCCGGCACCAGGATGGCGTCGTACTTGGCCAGCTCGGCGCAGCCGGTGGTTTCGATCTCTTCCGAGTCGATGTACTCGATGTTGACCTTCGACTCGTTGTGGATGCCGGCGTGGCGCAGCGCTTCGGTCAGCGACTTGTACGACTCGGTCAGTTCCACGTACTTGCCGACCATGCCGATCGACACTTCCGACTTCGGATGCTCGAGCGTGTAGATCAGTTTGCTCCAGACCGACAGGTCGGCCGGCGCCGGGTTGATGTCGAGCGCTTCGCAGATGATCGCGTCCAGGCCCTGGTCGTGCAGCATTTGCGGCACCTTGTAGATGGTGTCGACGTCCCACACGGAAATCACGGCCTGCTCTTCGATGTTGGAAAACAGCGAAATCTTGGCGCGCTCGTCGTCCGGAATCGGCCGGTCGGCGCGGCACAGCAGCGCGTTGGGCGAAATGCCGATCTCGCGCAGCTTTTGCACCGAGTGCTGGGTAGGCTTGGTTTTCAGTTCGCCAGCCGACGCAATGTACGGCACCAGCGTGAGGTGCACGAAGGCGGTGTTCTTGCGGCCGGCGCGCAGGCTCAGCTGGCGGGCGGCTTCGAGGAACGGCAGCGATTCGATATCGCCCACGGTACCGCCGATTTCGCACAGGGCCACGTCGTAGCCTTCGGCGCCGCGACGGATGTAGTCCTGGATTTCGTTGGTGATGTGCGGGATCACCTGCACGGTTTTACCGAGGTACTCGCCGCGGCGTTCCTTGCGGATCACCGATTCGTAGATCTGGCCGGTGGTGAAGTTGTTCACCTTGCGCATGCGGGTGGAAATGAAGCGCTCGTAGTGGCCGAGATCGAGGTCGGTTTCAGCGCCGTCGTCGGTGACGAACACTTCACCGTGTTGCATGGGGCTCATGGTGCCAGGATCGACGTTGATGTACGGGTCGAGCTTGAGCATGGTGACTTTGAGGCCGCGCGATTCGAGGATCGCGGCGAGGGAGGCGGCGGCAATCCCTTTACCAAGGGAAGACACAACGCCACCGGTGACGAAGACAAATTTGGTCATTGCAGATGGTGCCGAACGGCACGTGCGGGAAATTGAAATTATATCCTAAAACCGCCAAATCAGCAGCATTACCCCCTGAAAATTCGGCTTTGGCCATGCTGCGCGACTGTGGCAAACCGTACAGACAGGTTGCATAAACAAGATCAGAATGACAACTCACAAATGCACAGGAGATAACCATGAGCTATACCGAACGCGATCCATACGGCATGTACGTGGACAACGGCCGCAAAGGCCCGGGTCCTGAATTGATGGGTGCCGACACCCTGATCGGCGACCACGTGCACAACCTGCAAAACGAACACCTGGGCGAGATCAAGGAAATCATGCTCGACATGCGCACCGGCAAAATCGCCTACGCGGTCATGGCCCACGGCGGCGTGCTGACCATCGGCGAAAAACTGTTTGCCGTGCCCTGGGAAGCACTGACTCTCGACACCGTCAACAAGCGCTTCACGCTCAACCTCGAGAAGGAACGCATCGAAAACGCCCCCGGCTTCGACAAGGACAACTGGCCCAATATGGCCAACCAGACCTGGGCGTCGCAAATCGACAGCTACTACGGCACCACCCGCCGCAGCAGCCTGAATTCGCCGATCGACTGATCCCGATTGCACTTTAAATCCACTGGCATCACCAGCGCGCCCGTTGTACGGGGCGCGCTGAAAACACTTTATTTTAGACTTCCAGCATGGCGATACGTATGACTACGTAGTGGTGAAACCTTAAAACAACACTAATAATGTTTGGTCCGCCAAACCGTGAGAAATCCGCATGTTGTTATGAGTAATTTGACTAGAATCAAATTTTGCTCATCGGAGATGCCACGTGTTTGCAGTTACCCATTTGCGTCAAGCCGTCCTGCTCAGCCTGTACGGCGCCTCGGCCATCACCGCCCTCGCCTTGGCCCCTGCAGCGCACGCCCAGACCCTCGCCACAGCCGAAGCCGACGTTGCTCCGACGCCGCTGCAATCGGTGACCGTGGTCGGCTCGCGCCGCGCCACGTCGTCGTCCACAGACACCGTGGTACCGGTCGATCTGATCCCGATGAACAAGCTGGCGGAACAAGGCGGCCAGTTCGACCTGGCCCAGACCCTGACCTACATTTCGCCATCGTTCAACTCCACGCGCCAGAGCGGCGCCGATGGCGCCGACTTGGTCGATTCCGCCGCCCTGCGCGGCCTCGGTTCGGACCAGACCCTGGTACTGGTCAACGGCAAGCGCCGCCACACCACCGCGCTGGTCAACCTGTTCGGTGCGCGCAACCGCGGCAACACCGGTACCGACCTCAATGCGATCCCGATGCTGGCCATCAAGGACGTGCAAATCCTGCGTGACGGCGCCGCCGCCCAGTACGGCTCGGACGCGATCGCCGGCGTGATGGACATCAGCCTCAAGAAAAGCAAGGGGTGCGAAGCAATTGCCGGCTACAGCCAGTACTCGGCCGGCGACGGCGAGAACTGGATGGGCTCGGCCTACTGCGGTTTCGATATCGGCAACGGCGGCGTGCTGGCCCTGACCGGCGAATACCTCGACCGTGGCCGCTCCAACCGCGCCGAACCGGACAATCCGCGCATCATCGGCGACACCAAGACCGAGAGCCAGACCATTTACGCCAACGGCGAACTGCCTACCACCGGCAACGGCCGCCTGTACTTCACGGCCGGCGCGCAAAAACGCGACGGCTCGAGTGCGGCATTCGCGCGCGGCGGCGTCGGCTCGGACGATATTCCAAGCCGCAACTCGGCGGCCATGTATCCGAACGGCTTCGTGCCGTTCATCAATGCCAGGATCGAGGACCGTACCGCCATCCTCGGCCACCGCATCCAGCTGGGCGAATGGAATACCGACATCTCGCAGACGTACGGCTACAACAAGATGAAGTACGACATCAGCAACACGATCAACGCCTCGATCGCCAACCTCGACCTGCAGAACGGCGGCCGTGGCGTCAGCGCCAGCCAGTTCAACGCCGGCGGCTTCTCGTTCCAGCAACTGACCACCAACCTCGACCTGAGCCGCTACTACGACGGCATCATGGGCAAGGGCATGAACGTGGCGTTCGGCGCCGAGTATCGCCGCGAGGAATTCAAGATCTTCGCTGGCGAAGCCGGTTCGTACATCGATGCCGACGGCGTGGGCAACGGCGGCAACGCCGGCAGCCAGGGCTTCCCCGGCTTCCAGCCCGGCGATATCACCAATGCCAAGCGCCACAGCAACGCCGCCTACCTCGACCTGGAAGCGGACTTCACCGACCGCGTCAAAGGTCAGGCCGCCGTGCGTTACGAGAAATTCAGCGACTTCGGCTCCACCGTGACCGGCAAGCTGGCCGGCAGCATCCGTGTTGCCGATAGCGTGCTGCTGCGCGGCTCGGCCAGCACCGGTTTCCGCGCGCCGTCGCTGCAGCAAAGCCATTTGTCCACCACCTTCACCGACTTCATCGGCGGCGTGCCGAAAGAAGTGGTGCTGGCGCCCAATGGCGGCGTGGTGGCCAACGCGGCCGGCATTCCGAAATTGAAGGAAGAAAAGTCGACCAGCTTCACGCTGGGCACCACCTGGACCCCGACCCAGGCGATCTCGCTCACGGCCGACCTGTACCACATCAAGATCAAGGACCGCATCGTGCTGTCGGGCCGCTTTACCGCCGACAACTACCCCGACCTGTCCGCGCGCCTGGCCGCGCTGGGCGTGGGCGAGGCGCAGTTCTTCGTCAATTCGGCCGATACCAAGACCCAGGGGATCGACCTGACCGCCTCGCACAAGGCCACCGTGCTGGGCGGCCGCCTGAACACCTTCCTGGCGATGAACGTCAGCAAGACCGAAGTGACCGACGTCCACGCCCCGGCTTCGCTGCGCGGCTTCGAGGACGTGCTGCTGTCGGAAAAAGAGCGCCTGTACATCGAGCAGGGCGCGCCGCGTTCGAAATTCACGCTGGGCTTCAACTATGGCCTCGGTGCCTGGGACACGGACCTGAAGATCATCCACTTCGGCCCGCAAACGCTGGGCACCTTCAGCGGCACCGCCGAGGGCGTTCCGAACCAGCGCTACAAGTCGAAAACCTCGGCCGACCTGGCGTTTACCTACAACATCAACAAGAACATGAAGTTGACGTTCGGCGGCAACAACCTGTTCGGCGCGCGCCCTACCGCGCAGGACGCGGACCAGACCGACAATGGCTTCAAGTATGAGAGTGTGCAGTTCGGTTTGAACGGCACGTCGTACTTCAGCCGCCTCTGGGTCAAGTTCTAAGGGGCAAGTTCCAAGGGGCAAGTTCTAAACGCGTTGTAGTGCATCCGAAAGCCGCCATTCCTGCAAAGGATGGCGGCTTTTCAGTTTCTCGGCCAAGGTAACGTTTGCTTACATGGCGTTAACGCCATCCAACTTCCTGCCGCAATACACTATACTCATATTTACTCCAAGCAACGGAACATCCCATGCGTCCCGCCATCGTCCTCATGTTTTTCGTCACCGTGCTGCAAGGCGCGCTCGCCTACGCGGCGCTCGGTAGTGCGCCGTCCGATTTCGGCGGCACGCCGGTACGCGCCGCGCGCAGCCTCGCTGCGGCCGGCAACAATACCGCCAACGCGGTTTATACCGTCAGCCAGAGCACGCTCGACAGCGGCACCATCGTGCGTGAATACACGGACGCGGCCGGCAGGGTGTTTGCCGTCAGCTGGACCGGCCCCACCCTGCCCGACCTGCGTACCCTGCTCGGCAGCAAGTTCACTGCGCTGACCGACGCCACCGGCAGGCGCACCCAGGCCGGCCACTCGCAGCTGGCGCTCAACCAGTCCGACGTGGTGATCGTCTCAAACGGCCACATGCGCTCGTTTGCTGGCCATGCCTTCATCCCGTCGGCAGTGCCGGCCGGCTTCGACACCACCACGATAGAGTAAGGAAGTTCCGCATGACCAGCCTGTTGCAACGCGCTTGCGCGGTACTGACGCCTGCCCGCCCAGCCCTGATTGCTGCTGGCGCCCTGCTATGCGCCGCGCTGACCGCCTGCGGTGGCGGTGGTGGTGGCGATAGCAGTGCCACCACCACTACGCCGACGCCGACCACGACCACGACCACGCCGACTGTCACGGCCGCTGCACCGGTTGTCAGCATCAGCGCCACGCCCACGGCCACCACGGTGGGCCAGGTGGTCACGCTGACCTGGAGCGTGAGCAATGCCACTGCCGCCAATTGCACCGCGTCCGACGCCTGGAGCGGCACCGTGGCCACCAGCGGTTCGCAGACCGTCACGGCCGGCGCGGCCGGCACCGCGCGTTATGCACTCACGTGCAGCGGTGTCACCAACAGCACCTCTGTGACCATCAGCTCGCCGCCACCGGCGCCCACGGTCAGCCTGACATTGGCGCCAGCCGCCATCACCACCGCCCAGACGTCGGTGCTGAGCTGGTCGTCGGCCAATGCCAGCAGTTGCACCGCCACTGGCGCCTGGATCGGCAACCGCGCCACGTCCGGCTCGGTCACCGTGTCGTCGGCAACTGCCGGCAACATCACCTACAGCCTCACCTGCACTGGCAGCGGCGGCGAGGCCAGTGCCAGCGCGCAACTGGGCGTGACCGCCGTCCTTAGCAACAGCGTGCCGATCACGGTGGACAACGGCCCGGCCGGCGCCAGCGGCGTGATCAACGTGCCTTACGTCAACGTGACCATCTGCCGCCCCGGCACCACCACCTGCCAGACCATCGACCACGTGCTGCTCGACACCGGCTCCTACGGCCTGCGCGTGCTCGCTTCCGCGCTCGACAGCAGCCTCGCCCTGCCGTCGGTGCAGACCGCCAGCGGAGCCGATGCCGGAGAATGCGGCAAGTTCATCAGTGGCTACACCTGGGGTTCGGTGCGCCAGGCCGACGTCAAGATGGCCGACGAAACGGCGGCCGGCATCTCGGTACAGGTGATCGGCGATACCAATGCCAACTTCGCCGCCACGCCTTCCAGTTGCAGCAGCGCCGGCAACAACCTGGGCTCGATGAGCGCCATCGGCGCCAAGGGCATCCTTGGCGTGGGGCTGTTCAAGCACGACTGCGGCAATGCCTGCGCCCAGTCGGCCATCAGCGGCGTGTACTACGCCTGCACGGCCGGCACCTGCACGTCCAGCGCCATGCCGCTGGCGTCGCAGATCACCAACCCGGTGTCGTCGTTTGCCGTCAACAACAATGGCGTACTGGTGAGCTTGCCGGCGGTGGGACCGAACGGACTGACATCGGTCAGCGGCACGCTGGTGTTTGGCGTCAATACGCAAAGCAATAACACGATTGCCAGCGAGACGATTTACAAGGCCAACAGCAGCGGCAACTTCAGCACCACCTACAACGGCAAGACCTACAACGCCAGTTTTATCGACAGCGGCTCGAACGGCTATTTCTTCACCGATCCCGATATCCGCACCTGCTCGGGCGGCGACTTCTTCTGCCCTGCCGCCACGCTGGCGCTGTCGGCCACCAATACGGCGTCGGACGGCAGCGCCACCGGCGTGGTCAACTTCAACATCGTCAACCTGGTGCAACTGTCATCGAGCGTGCGCGCGGCGCAAGTGGGCGGCACGCTGAGCAGTTCGGCGTCGTCGAGCACGTATTTCGACTGGGGCTTGCCGTTCTTTTACGGACGGCGGGTATTCGTGGTGATAGAGGGCGCGTCGGTGGGCGGTCGCGCCGGGCCGCTGTGGGCGTATTGATCAACTGTCACGGGGCCGTCATGTAATCTGGTTAAACTCGCTACCTTGAAATTTAATTACTTCGAGGTATGCGATGAAAACGAATCTGGTGCTGCTTTCGGCAATGATGGCAGCCGGTCTGGCCGGTTGTGGCGGCGAAGCAAACCTGGTACCGCCCGTGCAGGAAGGCACGACCGTTGCGCTGGCGTTGATGGAGACTACCGATCTCCACGCCAACGTGATGAGCTACAACTACTACTCGCTGTCCGAGGACACCAGCCTCGGCTTGGAGCGCACCGCCACCCTGGTGGCTGCCGCCCGCGCCGAAAACCCCAACAACATCCTGCTCGACAACGGCGACACCATCCAGGGCACGCTGCTGGGTGACCTGCAGGCCGTGACCAAGCCGGTCGCCTGCACCGAGACCATGGCCATCCACAAGGCGATGAACGCCATGAAGTTTGACGGCGGCGGCTTCGGCAACCACGAGTTCAACTATGGCCTGCCGCTGCTGAGCCAGATCACCAATACCGACTTCGGCATTCCTGGCGTGACCAAGCCGGCCGGCAACTGCGGCGCACCGACGTTCGCGCTGGCGCTGACCAACGTTACCGGCGTGGCCAGCGGCAAGCCGATCGTGCAACCGACCGCCCTGTTGCCGCGCACCTTCCGCGCCACGGCGCCCGATGGCAGCCAACTCGATGTCAAGATCAATATCGGCATCATGAGTTTCGTGCCGCCGCAAATCCTCGAATGGGACCAGAAAAACCTGGCCGGCAAGGTGGCGGTCACCGGCGCCGTGGAAGCGGCAAAACAATACATTCCGGAACTGCGCAGCAAGGGCGCCGACCTGGTGGTGGCGCTGTCGCACGGCGGCCTCGATCCGAGCGCGTACAGCCCGAAGATGGAAAACCCCAGCTACCACCTGGCCGGTACCGGCATCGATGCCCTCTTGATCGGCCACTCGCACCTGATTTTCCCCAAGGGTAAAGAGACCGGCGCCGCTGCGCTGGATGCCTCGTTTGCCGCCTTCCCGGCCAGCGCCAAGATCGACGCCGTCAACGGCTTTGTCAATGGCGTGCCGACCGTGATGGCGCAAAGCTGGGGCCGCCGACTCGGCATCATCAAGCTGACCCTCGTGTACCAGGGTGGCAAGTGGGTGGTGCAACCGGCCAAAACCAGCGTGGAATCGCGTGGTTTCAAGTACCTTGATGGCACGACCAACGTGGCTGCCGATCCGGCTATCTCACCGCTGGTGGCCACCGAGCACGCCGCCACCATCGCCTACGCCCGGCAGCCGCTGGGCGTGGCCACCGACTTCGAAATGTCGTCGTACTTCTCGCTGGCCGGCGACGTCACGGCGATCCAGCTCGTCAACCAGGCGCAGCTAGACTACGTGAAGAACTTCATCGCCACCAGCACCGACGCCACCATCGCCAGCTACAAGAACATCCCGGTGCTCTCGTGCAGCGCGCCGTTCAAGGCGGGCCGCAACGGGCCGTCGGACTTCACCGATGTGGCGCCAGGCGCCACGCCGGCCGCGCCGGTAGGCCTGCAAGTGCGCAACCCCGGTGACCTTTACCTGTACAGCAATAACAACCTGCAGGCGGTCAAGATCAAGGGCGCGGACCTGAAGGCGTGGCTGGAAACCTCGGCCAAGCAATTCGGCTCCATCAATCCTGCCCTGACCACCGAGCAGGACCTGGTGCCGAGCTACGCCACCATCTACAACTACGACGTGTTCTACGCCGAGAACAATGCGCTGACGTACCAGATCGACGTCACCAGGCCGGCGGGCAGCCGCATCGTCAACCTGGTGTACCTGGGCAAGCCGGTCGCCGACACCGACGACTTCATCGTCGCCACCAACGACTACCGCGCCGGTGGCGGCGGCGCCGTGCCCGGCATCGACGGCAGCAAGACCATTATCAAGTCGCCCGATGCCAACCAGACCGTGGTCAGCAACTACCTGGCGGCGCGTGGCAAGGCTACCGGCAAGGTCAGCCTGGTCGATAACGGCAGCGCGCGCAGCTGGAGCTTCGTCAAGGTGGCCACCGCCGGCCCGGTCATCCTGCGCTCGGCGCCGGGTCACCTGGGCCTGGCGAAAAGCGCCGGCATCACGGCGGTCACGGCTGAAGGCGCTCTCGACGCCAGCGGATTTGCCAAGTATGCGATCGATCTGAGCAAGTGATGTTGTCCCGGGCCGGCCGGTGCCGGCCCGTCAACCGTGCTAACCATGCGAGGTGCAACGATGAAAACTTATCCGGGTGCGATGCTGCTGGCGATCGTGGGTTCGGTATGGCTGTCGGGCTGCCAGATGCAGCGCGACAAGCCCACCGATGCCCAGATCGAGGTGGTGGGCATGAAGGCCATTCAGGAAGCGGACGCCAGCGCCGAGCGCAAGCTGATGTCGTGGTCGCAGCAAAACCTGCCGGTGGCGCAGCGCGAACTGGCGCTGGTGTACCAGCAACGGCCCCAGCAGCGCAAGGACGCGCTGCGCCTGTTCGAACAGGCCGCGCGCGGCGGCGACATCGCAGCGGCATACGAACTGGGCGAGATGCTGCGCACCGGCGTGGTCAACGTGCCGCCGCAACCGCTGGCCGCCTCGACCTGGTACACGCAAGCGGCGCAACAGGGCCACGCGCGCGCGGCCCTGGCCCTGGCGCTGCTGTACAAGAACGGCGACGGCGTCGCCCGCAACGATCTGCAAGCGGCGCACTGGCTGCAAACGGCCAGCGCCGGCGGCAACCCCCACGCGATGTTCCTGCTGTCGTACTTTTACCGCGACGGCCAGGGCGTGCCGCAAGACGCCGCCAGAGCGCGCGCGTTGCTCGAAGAAGCGGCCGAACACGAATACCCGCCGGCGCTCCAGGAACTGGCGATGACGGTCGAAGTCGGCGACGAGCACAGCCCCAAAGACCTGCACCGCGCCAGCCACCTGCTCAAAGAAGCCACCGAACACCGCCACAACAACTGGAACCGCTTCTAATTTCTCGCTTCGCGCTTCGGGGTCAGTGCCGACATTCGGACATTTTTGAACTTATTTGTTGAAGTACGCTTCAACGAAAAAGTTCCGTAATGTCCGAATGTCGGCACTGACCCCGAATCGCGAATCGCGAATCGACCCCGAATCTGCAGGTAAACTTGGCTTTTTACTTGGGGGCTGAGTATGGCGGGCGCGCGTTTTTGCTTTGTAACGTTGATGGGCTGTTGTACCTTGGCGCAGGCGGCTGATCCGCTGCCGGCCGGCTGTGATGCGGCTGCTGGTGTGGTGAAGGCGACTGCTGCTGCGGTCGTGGCCGTGTTTCCGCCGCCGCAGCTTGAGCTCCGCACGCCAGTGGCGCCGCGTGTGTTTGCCAGTGGCGGCAGGCAGTTCCTGTTTTATGAGCTGCACCTGCATAATTTTTCCGACGACGTGCTGCCGCTGCGCGGCATCGACGTGCTTGATGACCGATCGGCGGTGCTGGCCACCCTCGATGCGCCGCAACTCAGGGAGCGCGTGCGCTTCTATGGCATTGACGATGGCGACGAGTCCTTGCGCCTGGGGCCAGGCCGCAGCGCGGTGGCCATGCTGTGCCTGGCCTTCGACACGCCGGCGGCGGTACCGCGCGCCCTCCACCATCGCATCCGCCAGGGCCAGGTGGTGGTCGAAGGCCCGGCGGTGGTCATCGATACCACACCTGCGATCGTGCTGGGCCGCCCGCTCAAGGGCAGCGACTGGGTGCCGGACAATGGTCCCAGCATTGATTCGCACCACCGCAAGGGCGTGATGGTGGTCGGCGGCCAGATGCAAAATGCCCGCCGCTACGCAATCGACTGGAAGCGCTACCGCAAGGGCGAGTCGTACAGTGGCGACCCGCGCCAGGCAAGCAACCACTACGCCTACGGCGCGGACGTGCTGGCGGTGGCCGACGCCAGGGTGGTGGCCGCCAGCGACGCCATGCCCGACAACATCCCGCGCACCAGGGACGGTTTTACACCCGCCATCTCGATGACGATGGCTAACCTGGCCGGCAATTTCGTCGTGCTGGCGCTCCCCGACGGCCAGTACGCGCAGTACGCCCACATGCGTCCCGGCAGCGTCAAGGTCAGGACCGGCGAGACGGTGCGGCGCGGCCAATTGATCGGCCAGGTCGGCATTTCCGGCGACGCCCGCGTGCCGCACCTGCATTTCCAGGTGTCGGACAATCCCGATTTCCTGGATGGCGAAGGCATGCCGTTCGTGCAGGATAGCTTCCGCCGCCAGAATCCGAACGGCAGCTGGGAACCGCGCGCGAAACAACTGCCGCTCGGCAGCGCCGTCATCGACTTCGGCGACTGACCGCTTACTCGCCGGCCAGGCGCGCCATTTCGCGTTCCATGTTGTCGATGGCGCGGTCGTTGTACTGGTCGGCGAAATACGGGTCGCAGAACAGCTTGTTCGCTTCGGCCTTGCGGCACAGGTGCGCCAGCGCGCCGGCGCGCTGGCGGCGATATTCGTCGTCGGGCAGGTGCGCATATTCCTGGCGGATGGCGCGCGCGTAGTTCTGGTAGACCTCGTCGTCCTGGCCCAGGATGGCCAGGTCCACGCTCAGCAGCACCGCCTTGAGCGGATGCTCGATCGACGCTTCCTGGAAGTGGTCGGTGGCGCGGATCAGCGCGGCGGCCGGGTCCATTTCCTGGCCCAGGTGGCTGCCCAGCCAGAGCTGGGCGCTGGCCTCCTCGTTGCTGGGGGCGCCGGCTTGGCGGCCGTGTTCGTACTCGGCGTCGTGGAACCAGAACGCCTGCTTGACGATCTCGATATCGAGCGCGGACGGCTTGGTGTTGGCAGCCCAGGCGCGGATTTCGGACAGGCCGTGCACCAGGTGGTCAAGGTTGTGATAATGGCGCGCAGTGCCGCCATACGCGGTGGGGCCGGTCAGGCGCGCGAACCAGGCGTCGGCGTGGTTGATGGCAGATTCATCGGCCTGGGCGTAGTCCCACAGCAGTTCCCACTCGTTGCGCAGCCAGCCCAGCACCCAGGCGTGGTACGCCGGTCCCGGCACGAATTTTTTCATGATCCAGTTCCAGCCGATCGGCCCTTCCAGCGCCTTGACGAAACTCGAGCTGACCGAACCCAAATCGCGCGGCGGCATCACGAAAATCGTCTTGGCGCCTTGCAGCACGTCGACATTGGTTTGCTGGATCAGGTTTTCGTAGTCGAAATCGGCGGTGGTGCGGATGCCGCGGATCAGGTATTCGGCGCCGTGCTTGCGGGCCGCGCGGGCCGTGTAGTCGCCGCGCACGATCACGACCTGCACATTGTGCCAGCCCTGCTCGGCGCAGCTGAGCGCGATGATGCTCTTGCGTTCCTCGGCCGTGAACTTGGGTTTCTTGGCGGTGTTCTCGGACAGGAACACCACCACCTCGTCCGCCATCGACCGGGCTTCGTTGATCACCCACATGTGGCCGTTGGTGATCGGGTCCAGCGTTCCCGAGAATCCGATTTTTTTCATGGTGCCGTCCGCATATCAAAACGGCATTTTAGACCGGCGTGGGCCTCGCCGTCTCGGGAAAATCGATTTTGATCTTGAGCCCGCCCAGCCGCTCGGAGCTGTCGAGCGTCAGCACGGCGCCATGGCGCTCGGCAATCGACTTGATGATCGCCAGTCCCAGGCCGCTGCCGCCAGCCTGGCTGCCGGGCACCCGGTAGAAGCGGCTGAACACGCGCTCGCGCTCGTCCGGCGGAATGCCTGGCCCGGAATCCTCCACGCTGAGCAGCACCCTGCCCGGCCCGGCCACGCCCTTGACCCTGGCGTCCGCCGGAATGCGGCGCAGCTCGATATCGACGGTGCCGCCGGCCGGCGTGTACTTGATGGCGTTGTCGACCAGGTTGCGCATCAGGATGATCAGCGCATCGGGCTGGCCATCGACGGCTACATCGTCGGCGTGCTCGAGGCCCAGGTCGATCTGGCGCGCCTGCGCCAGGCCCGCCATGTCGCCCAGGGTGCGCTTGACCAGGTCGGACAGGTTGACGCGATCGAGCCGCACATCATCGACCGAGCCTTCCTGGCGCGCCAGCACCAGCAACTGCTCGACCAGCCGCGTGGCGCGCTCGATGCCGGCCGTGACGCGGCCGATCGCTACGCTGCGCGCCGCATCGTCCTGCGCCCGCTCCAGGCTCAGCACCTGCAACTTGAGTGCAGCCAGTGGTGAGCGCAGCTCGTGCGCGGCATCGGCGACAAAATGCTGCTGCGCCTCGAACGCGGTGCGCACCCGGCCGAACAGCAAGTTCAGTTCGTGCACCAGCGGCAGCACTTCGTCGGGCAAATCGTTTTCTGACACCGGCGACAAATCGTCGGCCTGGCGCGCCGCCACCTGGCGTTTGACGCGCGACACCGGGGCGAGCGAGCCGCTGACCACCCACCAGACCACCAGCATCAGGATCGGCGCCATCACGGCAATCGGCCCCACCGTGCGCAGGGCCAGGGTGCCGGCCATGCGCTGGCGCACCGCCATGTCCATGGCGACCTGCACGGTCTGGTTACTGGTTTGCACCGAGAAAATCCGGTACGTGGTGTTGTTGGCCTTGACGTTGGAAAAACCGAGCACGGCGCGCTGCGGCAGCGCCGCCCGTGAGAGCGAGCGGAACACTTGCGCGCCGTCCGGCGTCCACACCTGCACCACGAGGTCGTCGTTGCCGGGATCGGGCGAGGCGTCGGCAGCCTTGTTGGTGAGCGTGGCGCTCGAACGCAGCGACATCGCCATCTGCTGCATGTGGTAATCGAAAATCTGGTCGGCGTCGCTGAGCGCGCTGCGATAGGCAATCGCCGCCTGGGCAATCGCCGCCATGGTGATCGCTGCCAGCAGGAACCATAGCAGGCGGCCGCGCAGCGAGTGCGTGACCACCGGCACCCGTGGCATCGGCGGCAGCTTCACCTTCATTCTCATAGCTTGGGCACCATGTAGCCGAGGCCGCGCACGTTCTGGATCAGTTCGGCGCCAAGCTTCTTGCGCAGGCCGTGGATATACACTTCCACCGCGTTGCTGTTGACTTCATCCTTCCAGCTGTACAGTTTTTCTTCGAGCTGGTGGCGCGACAGCACGATGCCGGGCCGGGCGATCAAGGCCTCGAGCACGGCCCATTCGCGCGCCGACAAGCTCACCTGTTTGCCATCGGCCAGCACTTCGCGGGTTTGCGGGTTGACGCTGACACCGCCGTGTTCGAACACCGGCTCGGCGCGCCCGGCCGACCGGCGCAGCAAGGCGCGGATGCGCGCCAGCAGTTCGTCGAGGTCGTAAGGCTTGAGCACGTAGTCGTCGGCGCCGGCGTCGAGACCGGCGATGCGCTGCTCCTTGGCGTCGCGCGCGGTGGCGACCAGGACCGGCGTGAGTTCCTTGCGCGCGCGCATCGAGCGCAGCACTTCAAGGCCATCCTTGCGC
Source organism: Duganella zoogloeoides (assembly GCF_034479515.1). NCBI lineage: Bacteria > Pseudomonadati > Pseudomonadota > Betaproteobacteria > Burkholderiales > Oxalobacteraceae > Duganella > Duganella zoogloeoides. Next base: position 1,221,560 of record NZ_CP140152.1, on the reverse strand, counting down.
GGCAGGCCGAGGTCGAGCAGCACCAGGTCGTAGGTCTGGGTTTGCAGCGCGGTGTCGGCCATGTCGCCGTCCTTGACCCAGTCCACCGCGTAGTGCTCGGCCCGCAGGAGGTCGAGCACGACTTCGCCGATCATGGTGTCGTCTTCTACCAGCAGAAGTCGCATGGTGTATTCCTTTTCTTGTTGTTGGTGCGTTCTGCCGTAACGATTAACCGAGACGGACGGGAATGAAGATTGTATCGCCGCCGCGCTGGATCAGCAACGCCACAGATTTGCCGGACTGGCCCACCACCTGGCGCACCTGGTCGATATTGCTGACCGCGTAGCCGTTGACCGACAGCAGCACGTCGCCCGGTTGCACACCGGCGCTTTGCGCGGCGCCGCCGGCGTCTTCGATCAACAGGCCATTGGCGATGCCGCTCTCGCGGCGCTCGTTCGGATCGAGCGGACGCAGCGACAACCCCAGCTTCGAGCTGGCCTGCTCGGCGCGGTCGCTGGTGGCCGCGACGGCAGCGACCTTGTCGCTCAGGTTGCCGAGCTTGGCGTCGAGCGCGATCAGCTTACCTTGGCGCCACACTTCCAGCTTGACCGTGCTGCCCGGCTTGATCAGGCCGACCATGGCCGGCAGGTCGATCGAGCTGACGACTTTCTTGCCATTCATGCTGCGCACCACGTCGCCAGCTTTGAGACCGGCCTTGTCGGCGGGACCGCCACGCTCGACGTTGGCGATCAGCGCGCCTTCGGGCGTGGCCAGCTTGAACGAATCGGCGATGTCCTGGCCCACTTCCTGCACTGTCACGCCGAGCTTGGCATGTTCGACCTTGCCGGTGGAAACGATCTGGTTGGCAATCGTGGTAGCCACTTCGATTGGAATGGCAAACGACAGGCCCTGGTAGCCGCCGGTCTGGCTGTAGATCTGCGAGTTGATGCCCACCACTTCGCCCCGGGTGTTGAACAGCGGACCGCCCGAGTTGCCGGGATTGACGGCCACGTCCGTCTGGATGAACGGCACGTAGGCGTCGTCGGGCAGTGAGCGGCCCTTGGCACTGACCACGCCGGCCGTGACCGTGTTATCGAGACCGTAAGGCGAGCCGATCGCCAGTACCCACTCGCCCACTTTGAGGTTGTCGGTCTTGGCCAGTGGCACCACCGGCAGGTTCTTGGCGTCGATTTTCAGCACGGCCACATCGGTTTTCGGATCGGAGCCGAGCACCTTGGCGCGGAATTCGCGGCGGTCGGTCAGCTTGACCGTCACTTCGCGCGCATCGCGCACCACGTGAGCATTGGTCAGGATGATGCCGTCGGCGCTGATGATGAAGCCCGAGCCCATGCCGTGGGTGGGCACATCGCGCTGACCGCCGCGCGGGTTCTGGCCCTGGAAGCGGCGGAAGAATTCCATGAATGGATCGTCGCCGAACGCTTCGGCGCGGCCCTGCCCCTGGCCGTCATAGGAGGCCTTGGTGGTGCCGCGCACGTCGATATTGACCACGGCCGGGCCGTTTTGGGCAGCCACGACGGAAAAGTCAGGCAGCGAAATGGACGGGGCCGCAACGGCAGCCGGGGCGCCGGCGTTGGCCGAGGGAGGCGCGGTGACCGTGGCTACCGGCGTACCGGCCGCCACCGCGTTGCTCTGCTTGACCGCGACCGCACCGCCGGCGCCAATGGCCGCCACGATGGCCAGCGCGGCAACAGTGCGTTTGAAGGTTTTCGATCCGGTTGGGGTAGTCTGGGACATGTTGCACTCCTGAATTGAACTAGGATTTTAGATGTATTCAATATGAGGCAAAAAACTTAGACCCTACTTAATGAAATTTCCACGGAAACATATGCTTACAATGGTGTTGGTCAAAGCAGACGATGGACGAACAACTGGCCGGAAAGTCCGGCCAGTTGTGAGGGTCATACCGCTAGAGGGCGATTACGCGGCCTGGCGCTGCTCCAGGGCGGTCACGTTCTCGCTGCCGCCTTGACCGTCAATGACGATCTTGCGTGGCTTGAGCGCTTCGGGCACCTCGCGCACCAGTTCGATGGTGAGCATGCCGTTGTCGAAGCTGGCGCCGGTCACCTTGACGTGGGTGGCCAGCTGGAAGCGCTGTTCGAAGTCACGCGCAGCGATGCCACGGTGCAGGTAGGTGCGCTCGGTGGCGTCCTTCTGCTTGCGGCCGACGACGTGCAGCGAATCGCGCTCGAAGGTGATGTCGATCTCGTCGCGGCTGAAGCCGGCCAGCGCCATCACGATGCGGTACTGGTCATCGGACACGAGTTCGATATTGTAAGGAGGATAGCTGGGCGACGAATCGGCGCGCTGGGCATCGTTGAGCATCTGGGCCAGGCGGTCGAAGCCGATGGCGGAACGGTACAGTGGAGTCAGGTCAAAAGTACGCATGATAGATATCCTTTTCAAGTTAAGCGATAAATGTAATCCCCTTCGGAAGCGTTCCTCGGGGCCGGTGGTCCCCTGCTGGGCAACCACTGAGTCCGATATAGGGTGGTGGTCCGAGCCTTTCAAGGGGTTTTTTTGCGATTTTTTTTGCGGTTTTTTCCGACTGCCCCTGCGTGCTAAACTCTTTCTCTTGTTCAATCACGATCCGAGTCCTTCATGCCTTTCACCCGTGCCGCATTTGCCGTCCTGCTCGCCACTACAGCCGTTACCACCGGCGCCCAGGCAGAGACGATTTCCGAACAGCCTTACCCGGGCACCATCGTCCTCAAAGTGGACGCCTCCAATACGGCACAACAGATCTTCCGCGTGCGCCAGACCATTCCGGCCAAGCCCGGCAAGCTGACCTTGCTGTACCCGCAATGGGTGGTGGCCAACCACGGCCCCAGCGGCGCCCTGAACCAGTTTGCCGGTCTCAAAGCGAGCGCGAACGGCAAGCCGCTCGACTGGCGCCGCGACCCGCTCAACGTCTGGGCCTTCACGGTTGACGTGCCGGCCGACGCCAATGCCATCGACATCGAATTCCAGTACCTGTCGCCGGTGGAAGCGAGCCAGGGCCGCACCACGTTTACCAACGACATCCTCGGCGTGCAGTGGCAGTCGCTGGCAATCTACCCGGCCGGCTACCGCAGCCGCAATATCACGATCCAGCCCAACCTGACCGTGCCACCGGGCTGGCAGTTCGGCACCGCGCTGGAAACGGCCGCGCGCAACGGCGACGAGATCGCCTTCAAGCCGCTCGACTTCGAAACCTTCCTCGATTCGCCGCTGTTCGCGGGCCGCTATTTCCGCCGCATCGACCTCGACCCGGGCGCGAAAATCCCGGTACATTTGAACGTGGTGGCCGACAGCCCGGAACAGCTCGAAGCAACGCCGGAACAGATCGCCCCGCACCGCGCACTGATCCAGCAATCGTATAAACTGTTTAACTCGAAACACTACAAGCACTACGATTTCCTGTTTGCCATCAGCGACGAATTCGGCGGCATCGGCCGCGAGCACCACCAGTCGAGCGAGAACGGCGTCAAGGCCGGCTACTTCACCGACTGGAACAAGTGGGAAGCGCGCCGGGAACTGCTGCCGCATGAATTTGCCCACTCGTGGAACGGTAAATTCCGCCGCCCGGCCGGCCAGGATGTGCCCAACTTCAACACCCCGCTCGACAACTCGCTGCTGTGGGTATACGAGGGGCAAACCCAGTACTGGGGCGCCGTCCTTGCGGCCCGCTCGGGCCTGATCAAGCCGGAAAACACGCGCGACCTGCTGGCCGCATCGGCCGCCCGCCTCGACAACGTGCGTGGCCGCACCTGGCGCGCGGTGCAGGACACCACGTACGATCCGATCATCAATGCCCGCCGTCCGCAAGTGTGGAACAACTGGCAGCGCGGCGAAGACTACTACCAGGAAGGCCAGCTGATCTGGCTGGACGCCGACACCCTGATCCGCGAACTGTCGGGCGGCAAGCGCTCGCTCAACGATTTCGCGCGCGGCTTCTTCGGCGTCGATGACGGTGTCAACGTCGCCAAGCACTACACGTTCGACGACGTGGTGGCCGCCCTGAACGCCGTGCAACCGCACGACTGGGCCACCTTCCTGCGCAGCCGCGTGGAAAGCCACGGTCCGGGCGCGCCGCTCGACGGCCTCACGCGCGCCGGCTGGAAACTGGTCTATACCGACAAGCAGACGCCATTCCTGAAAGCCCAGGAAGACCTGAGCAAGTCGGCCAACTTCCAGTACTCGCTCGGCTTCTCGGTGGGCGCCGAAGGCAAGCTCGAATCGTTCATCTGGGAAGGCATAGCCTTCAAGGCCGGCCTGTCGGGCAACTCGACCTTGCTGGCGGTCAATGGCCGCGCGTACAAGCCCGAGGTGCTGCGCGCGGCGATCACGGCCGCCAAGGACAGCAAGGAGCCGATCCAGCTGCTGGTGAAAAAGGGCAACCTGTACACCACCTATGCGATCGATTACCACGACGGTTTGAAGTACCCGCGCCTGGAACGGATCAAGGGTACGCCTGACCGCCTGGAAGCAATTCTGCAGCCGTTGAAGTAAGATGGCTCAACGCCCAAACCTGAGGACACCATGAGCAATAACACTGATATCCAATTGAGCGGCCCCTTCAAGGCCACCGACGGCGCCGGCCGTGCCCACGACGCCAAGGCGATCCGTATCTTCGATGAAGGTTATGGCGCGATCGACGTGTACGTGGACTTTGCCGGTTCGGTCAGCGGCCTGCACAAGGACAAGTCCCTGATCGACGCCGTGGTGGCGCAACTGCGCACGGTGGGCTACAAGGGCCCGGCCCTCACCGCCGGCGACCCGGTGCTGCAGGAAGGCAAACTGCTGGTGCTGGAAGCCCCGGACGAGTTCAACACCTTTGCCGCTGGCAAGGGCTGGAAGGATTTGGCCGAGGAATTTGGCGACGAGTAGTTCTCAATGGCTGGCTGAAAGCCGTCATTGCGGCGCAGGCCGCAATGACGGCTTTCAGCTTATGCCAGGTAGCGGCGGCTCCACGCCGCGATCAAGTCCGCCACGTACACCGCATCCTCGCGCCGGGTCAGCAAATGGTCGGCGGTATCGAGTGAGACGAAACTTTTCGGGTGCCTGGCGGCGGTGACGATTTCCATCGCATTGGCCACCGGCACGGTATCGTCGCCGGGGGCATGCATCACCAGCAAAGCGCGCTTCAAGCCCGCAATCTTCGGTTTCAACACATACCCTTCGGCATCGTCGAAAAACTGGCGCTTGATGCGGAACGGCCGTCCGGCCAGCGGCACCATGGCCTCCCCCTCCTGCCGTATCAGTTCCAGGTACTTGCTGCCGAACAGGCTGGGCATATGGGTCGGATCGCTGGGCGAACCGATCGTCACCACCGCCGTCGCTTCAGCAATCTGCTCGGCCGCCGCCAGCATGGCCGTGCCGCCCAGGCTATGGCCGATCAACAACTGCGGCGCCGCATGGTGCGTGCGCAAAAAATCGGCAGCAGCCACCAGGTCGGCCACGTTCGAGGAAAAATTGGTGTCGGCAAAATCGCCCTCGCTGCCACCGAGGCCGGTGAAATCGAACCGCAGCACGGCGATGCCATGCGCAGCGAGCGCGTGCGCCATCCGGTGCGCGCCGATCGCATCCTTGCCACACGTAAAGCAATGGGCAAACAGCGCGTAGGCGCGGATCTCGGCGTCGGGGGCGTCGAGCTTGGCAGCCAACTTGTGGCCGTTGGAGATAAATTCTTGTCGTTGAGAACGCATGCAAACTCCTGCAATTTCGATGAAGCGTACTCTGACGCATAAGTGGCGGCGGGACAAGTCAAGCGCGTGCAAGCTGCCAGCACAAATGACTTGCAAAATGTCTTCTTTGAGCTAACCTGCCGACTCAAAGGAGGCAACCATGTCCAATCTCGTGAAAAAGTCGGGCACGATTTCCGGCCCCGCCGCCATCAAGATTCGCAAGGCTGGCCGCAGTCCAGCCAAGTCGGCTCCGGTTGATGGCATCCCACTTTTCAATCTTAGTCCGCAAGGCCGGATTGCCTTGATACGGCAAGGCATACCGGCATCGACGATTACCAGCCTGTCTGCGCGCATGGGGATGAGCAAGGAAATTTTGCTCAACAGCCTGGGCCTGTCGCGTGCCACCATCAGCCGCAAGGAAAAAGATGCCATCGTGCTGTCCAGTGACGAATCGGAACGGGTGCTGGGCGTGGAAAATCTGATCGCCATGGTGCAAACCATGGTCGAAGAGTCGGGCGACCCCACCGGTTTTGATGCGGCGCGCTGGGTTTCCGAATGGCTTACCGAACCGTTGCCAGCGCTTGGCGGGGAAACCCCGGCCAGTTATCTGGATACCTTCGAGGGCCAAAAGCTGGTGGCAAATTTGTTGGCCATGATACAAAGCGGAGCTTACGCATGACTGCAGTGGTGTGGCGTATTGCGATGGAAGCACCCGCCTATGCCGCCAACGATTTAAGTGGCATGGGGGCCAGGCTGACCGGTGGGCGCTGGAACAGTGGGGGCACACCCGTTGTGTACTGCGCCGTCAATATCGCGCTGGCAGCGCTGGAGACGTTGCATTACCTTAAGGGTCGTGGGCCATTCAACCGCTACCTGGTGCGCATCGAAATTCCCGATAAGGTATGGGCCACCTGCCAAGTACTCGCACCATTGCCCGGTGGCTGGGACGCCGTCCCCGCCGGCCTGAGTTCCATCGCAGCAGGCGATGCCTGGATCGCCTCCGGTGCCAGTGCACTGCTACGTGTGCCATCGGTCATCGTGCCGGATGAAGACAATGTGCTGATCAATCCGCAACATCCCGACACCGCCGCGATAACAGCAACAACCATCAAGCGCTGGATCTACGATCCGCGCTTTTTCAAGCGCTAATCGTTCAACATCAAGTATATCCGCACGACAAATAAATCAATCTTGCATCTGAGCGGCAGCGGGGATTATACTGTACATACATACAGTATCAATCTAATAACAACCATGCTTACGCCACCACTCCCCATCACCACCGCAGCCGCGCAGGCTGGCCGCCTGGCCATGCGCGATGTGTGGCGGGCCAGCGAGTTGGCCATTTCGCGCTCCACCACCTGCAGCACCGGGCACGACCGGCTCGATAGCGAACTGCCCAATCAGGGCTGGCCACGCTCGGCGCTGATCGAGCTGCTGGTGCAGCAACACGGCATCGGCGAAATGCAATTATTAAAACCCGTGCTGGCCAGCCTGGCCGCGCGCCAGCGCGTGGCGCTGGTGCAGCCGCCTTATTTGCCGCACGCCATGGCATGCCGGGCCTGGCAAGTCAATGACCGCAACCTGCTGTGGCTTAAACCTGCCAGCAGTGCCGATGCGCTGTGGGCGGCCGAGCAAATCCTCAAGAACGGCTCGTGCGGTGCGGTGCTGCTCTGGCAGGCCAATGTGCGGCCCGAAGCGCTGCGCCGGCTCAACCTGGCCGCGCAAAGCACCGATACCTGGCTGTGGCTGCTACGGCCCATCGCGGCGGCAGCCGACGCTTCGCCGTCGCCGCTGCGCATGACCTTGCGCCCGGCCGCTGGCGGTGTCTCGGTGGACATCATCAAGCGCAAGGGGCCCCATTGCGAGCAACCTTTTTTCATTCCCCTCGGTGATATGCCGGTACCGCTGCATATCCCCCTGCAACCTGCCCCCCACGATCATGAAACTGATGTTAAGCGTCCACCTGCCGTTGTTGCCGCTCGAAGCGCAACGACCGTGCTGGTCTGAGCCGGCGCCCATGGTCGTCGTCGAGCACGGGCTGGTGCTGGCCATGTCGCGCCAGGCCGCGCAGGCCGGCGTGCGCCTGGGGATGCGCGGCGGCGGCGTGGCAGCCATTGCGCCCGATACCACCGTGCTCGAACGCGCGGCCGACAAGGAAGACCAGGCGCTCGAAGCGATTGCCACCGCGCTGATGCAATACACGCCCGACATCACGTATCAACCCGACTGGTCGCTGCTGCTGGACGTGAGCGCCAGCCTCACCCTGTTCAAGGGACCGCACGCGCTGTGCCTGCGCGTGCTGCGTAGCGTGGCCGCGCTCGGCTTTACCCTGCAGCTGGGCGCCGCCCCCACGGCCGAGGGCGCATGGCTGCTGGCGCGCAACGCACCGCGCAAGGACCAGCCGAAGGGCCGCCGGGTGGCGTCGATGGAACGCCTGCAACAGCGGCTCAACCAGCTGCCGTGCGAGCTGATCCCGGCCGCCGTACCGTTCCACGGCTGGCTTACCGACATCGGTGCGCGCGACCTCGGCGCCCTGCGCCGGTTGCCGCGCGCCGGGCTGCTGCGGCGCACCGACAAGCATTTGTTGGCCACGCTCGACCGCGCTTACGGCGAGGCGCCGGAAATGTTCGAATGGATCAAGCCACCGTTGCAATTTTCCGCCCGCATCGAAACCTTCGAACGGGTGGAACATGCAGACGCCTTGCTGCACGGCGCCTCGAGCCTGATCCTGCAACTGGTGGGCTGGCTCACCGCCATGCAGCAGGCCGTGCGCGCGTTCACGCTCTACCTCGAACATGAACGGGGGCGCTCGGCGGTGGCGCCCACCACGCTCGAGATCATGCTGGCCGAACCGGCATGGCACGAGTCGCACCTGGTCCGCCTGCTCAAGGAGCGCCTGGGCAAGCTGGAACTGCATGCGCCGGTGATCGCGCTGCGGCTCGAAGCCGTCAAGATCGAAGCCATGCTGCCACCGAACGCCTCGCTGTTTCCCGAGCCGGGCGGCACGCCACAGGACTACCACCGGCTATTGGAACTGCTGACCGCGCGCCTGGGCGCCGACAACGTGCTCACCCCCGCCAGCGTGGACGACTACCGCCCCGAAATCTGCAACACCTGGCTGCCGGCGGCGACCAGGCGACCCAAGGCGCAGCTTGACGAAGTATTCGACGGCCGGCCCTTCTGGCTGCTGCCCAAGCCGATTGCGCTGCTGATGCGCGACAACCGGCCGTTTTACGGCAGCGCCCTCAAAATCCTTTCCGGCCCCGAGCGGCTGGAAGCGGGCTGGTGGAACGATCAAACCGCCGCCCGCGACTACTTCGTGGCCCAGGGCAGCGACGCCAGCTGCTACTGGATCTACCTCGAACGCACCACCGATGCGCGCTGGTTTTTGCATGGACTGTACGCCTGAGCATGAGCACGCCACCCACTCCTCCCGTGCCACCGGTGCCGCCTGAGCCACCTGAGCCGCCAGCACCAGGCAATGGCCCGCCTGCTGGCGGTCTACCCGGTGATTTTCCCGGTGGCCTGCCCGGCCGTTCGCCTGCTGGTTCGCCTGCTGGTTGGCCTGCTGGTTTGCCTGCTGGGTTGCCCGCCGGCGGCGTTCCCGCGATCGGCTTGCCCGATTACGCGGAGCTGCAAGTGTTCAGCAATTTCAGTTTCCTGCGCGGCGCCTCGCCGCCCGAGCAGCTGGTGCAGCGCGCCCACCAGCTTGGCTACAGCGCGATCGCCATCACCGACGAATGCAGCCTGGCCGGCGTGGTGCGTGCCCACGTGGCGGCCAAGGAATGCGGCCTGCACCTGCTGATCGGCAGCCAGATGGCGATCACGCCCGAAGACGGCAGCCCGCCGTTCAACCTGATCATCATCGCCACCAACAAGAACGGCTACGGCAACCTGAGCGAGCTGATCACCGTGGGCCGCATGCGCGCCGACAAGGGCACGTACCTGGTGCGCCCGCGCGACATCGCCCAGCCCGTTGGCGACCTCGTGCATTTGCGCGGCTTGCCCGACTGCCAGTTCATCCTGGCGCCGCGCTACTGCGCTCCATACGAGGAGGTGGAGCGGCACGCCCAATGGCTGCTGCACAACGCCCCGGGTCGGGTGCGCATCGCGCTCACCTTGCACCACCGCGCGCGCGACGCGCTGCACCGGCGCATGATCGAGGGCATTTCCGAAGAATTCGCCATTCCGGTAGTGGCCACCGGCGACGTCTGCATGCACCTGCGCTCGTACAAGCCCTTGCAGGACACCATGACCGCGATCCGCCACGGCATCCCGGTGGCGCAGTGCGGCTACAAACTCGCACCCAATGCCGAGCAACACCTGCGCTCGCGCGTGCGCCTCGGCAACCTGTATCCGCGCGCGGCGCTCGACGAAACCGTGCGGCTGGCGCGGCTGTGCGCATTCTCGCTCGACGAGCTGCGCTACGAATACCCGCACGAGCTGGTGCCCGACGGCGAAACGCCCACCAGCTACCTGCGCAAGGAGACTTATATCGGCGCCCATTGGCGCTACCCGCACGGCATCCCCGCCAATGTGCAGGCATCGTTAGAGCGCGAGCTCGACATCATCGCCGACCTGCAATACGAAGCCTATTTTTTGACCGTGTACGACATCGTGCGCTTTGCCCGTGGGCAGCAGATCCTGTGCCAGGGGCGCGGCTCGGCCGCCAACTCGGCCGTGTGTTATTGCCTTGGCGTGACCGAGGTCGATCCGTCGCGCAACACGCTGCTGTTCGAACGCTTTTTGTCGAAAGAGCGCAACGAGCCGCCCGACATCGATATCGACTTCGAACACCAGCGCCGCGAAGAAGTGCTGCAATACGTGTACAACAAGTACGGCCGCATGCGCGCCGCGCTCACCGCCGTGGTCATTTCCTACCGGCCGAAAAGCGTGCTGCGCGACGTGGGCAAGGCGCTTGGCGTCGATCTGACGGTGGTGGACAAGGTAGCCAAGGCCTCGCACAGCTGGGGCGGCCGTGCCGACCTCGAACAGCGCCTGCTCGACTGCGGCTTCGATACCAGCTCGCCGGTCGTGGAAAAATGGAACTACCTGGCCGACCTGCTGATGCACTTCCCGCGCCACCTGAGCCAGCACCCGGGCGGCTTCGTCATCTCGCACACCAAGCTGTGCCGGCTGGTGCCGATCGAAAACGCCGCCATGGCAGACCGCAGCATCGTGCAATGGGACAAGGACGATCTCGATGCGGTCGGCCTGATGAAAGTGGACTTGCTGGCGCTGGGCATGCTCAGCTGCATCCGCCGCACGCTCGATCTCGTGTCCGAGCGACGCGGCCAGCGTTTCGAGATGGGCGACATCCCGGCCGAAGACCCGGCCACCTACGAGATGATCTGCCAGGCCGATACCATCGGCGTATTCCAGATCGAATCGCGCGCGCAGATGTCGATGCTGCCGCGCCTGCGGCCGCAAACTTTTTACGACCTGGTGATCGAAGTGGCGATCGTGCGGCCGGGGCCGATCCAGGGCGAGATGATCCACCCGTATCTGCGGCGCCGCCAAGGTATCGAGCCGGTGTCGTACCATAACGACGAAATCAAGGGCGTGCTAGAGAGAACCCTCGGCATTCCGATTTTTCAGGAACAGGTGATGCAGATCGCCATCGTCGCTGGCGGTTTTACGGCTGGCGAAGCGGACCAGTTGCGGCGGGCCATGGCAGCGTGGAAACGCAAGGGTGGCTTGCAACCATTCAAGGACAAGCTCAAGGCTGGGATGGACGCGCGTGGTTACCCGCCCGAGTTTGCCGAAACCATCTTTAACCAGATCAAGGGTTTTGCCGAGTACGGTTTTCCCGAATCGCACGCATCGTCCTTTGCGCTGCTGGCCTACGTCTCGAGCTGGCTCAAGTGCCACGAACCGGCAGCCTTCCTGGCCGCCCTGCTCAACTCGCAGCCGATGGGTTTTTACTCGCGCTCGGCGCTGGTGCAGGATGCGCGCCGCCATGGCGTCGAAGTGTACGCGGTCGATGTGGTGGTCAGCACCTGGGAAGCGGCGCTGGAACCGGCCGCCAACGGCATGCCGGCCGTGCGCCTGGGCCTCAACAACGTCGATGGCATGGAAAAGGAGGCGGCTTGGCGCATCGAGGAAGCGCGCGCGGTGGCGCCGTTTGCCGACACGTCCGACCTGGCCGCACGCGCCGGCCTTGATGCGCGCCAGATGACCCATTTGGCCAGCGCCAACGCCCTCGCCTCGCTGGCCGGCCACCGCCGCCAGGCCATGTGGCAAGCCGCCTCCAGCGTACCGGACAAGGGCCTGCTGCGCCCGGCCACCGTGACCGAAGATGCCATCGAACTCGAGGCACCCTCGGCTGCCGAAAGCGTGGTGGCCGACTACCGCCATTTGGGCCTGACCTTGGGCCGGCACCCGGTCTCTTTCCTGCGCGAACGGCTGTACAAGATGCGTTTTACGCCGTCGGACGTATTGATGGGTTTTACCAACGGTCAGCTGGCGCGCGGTTGCGGCATCGTCACCGTGCGCCAGCGTCCCGGCACGGCCAAGGGCGTGGTGTTCATCACACTGGAAGACGAGGCCGGCACGGTCAACGTGATCTGCTGGAAAAGCCTGGTGGAACAGCAGCGCCGCGAAGTGATGGGCGCGCAACTGCTGGGCGTGTATGGCGTGTGGCAGACGGAAAACAATGTGCGCCACCTGGTCGCCAAGCGCCTGGTGGATCTGTCCCACCTGCTGGGCGCGCTCGACACGCGGTCGCGCGATTTTCATTGAGGGCGACGCACCCGCAGCGCACCGAGTGCGGTACCATACCGGTTGGAAAATTGAACCAAATACCAACCTCCGGACACGCCTTGAAGCACGCCCCAAAATTCCTGCTCTGCCTGTTCCTGGCTGCCACGACCGGCGCTGTATCGGCAGGACCTGCGCAGCAGCTGGCCGGCATCACCGCCAGCGGCGAACTGCGCGTGGGCACGCCTTCCGACTACAAGCCCTACACGTATCGACTGGGCCAGAGCAGTGCATACCTCGGGCTCGATATCGACCTGGCGGCCGGCCTGGCCAGGCGTCTTGGTGTCAAGCTCACCATCGTCCCTACCAGCTGGCCTGCTTTGCTGGCCGACTGGAATGCCGACAAGTTCGACATCGCCGTGGGCGGCATTTCTATCACGCCGGAGCGCCAGCAGCATGGCCTGTTTTCGATCCCGTACCAGCGCGACGGCAAAACCCCGATCACGCGCTGCGAAAATCAGCAACGCTTCCAGACGCTGGCGCAGATCAACCAGCCGGACGTGCGCCTGATCGTCAACCCGGGCGGCACCAATGAACGCTTTGCCCGCAGCCACGCGCCGCGTGCACAACTGACGGTCTACCCGGACAATGTGACCATCTTCGGTCAGATCGTCGCCGGCAAGGCCGACCTGATGATGACCGACGCCATGGAAACCCGGCTGCAACAACGCCTGCACCGTGAACTGTGTGCAGTGCACCCGGAGGCGCCGTTCGACAGCGCCGACAAGGCCATGCTGCTGCCGCGCGACCCGGCTTTCAAAACGCTGGTGGACCAGTGGTTGCAGGAACGTCTCGCCAGCGGCGCGCTGCAACGGGATGTCGAACACTGGCTGGCGTTCCCGTGGACGCTGGAGCCGTTGCGCCAGGCCATCGACCAGCGCCTGCTGCTGGCTGAACCGGTCGCGCGCGCCAAGTGGAACAAGCAGGCGCCGATCGAAGACCTGCCGCGCGAGGCAATGGTGATTGCCGCCGCCGTCGAACAAGGCCGCGCGCTCGGTTTGCCGGCGGACCGGGTGGAAGCGGTGTTTCACGCCCAGATCGAAGCCTCCAAAACCGTGCAGCGCGAGCTGTATGCACGCTGGAGCGCCCAGCACGCCGGCCGCTTCGCCGACGCCCCCGACCTGGCCGCCGAGATCCGTCCCAGACTCGACCTGATCACTACCCAACTGCTGGCTGCGCTGGCCGCCAACCAGGCCACACTTGCAGACGCCACGCGCCACGACCAGGTCGCGCAAGCGCTGCGCACGCTCGACGCCACCGCACTGAGTCCCGCCGCCGCGCGGCAAGCGCTGGCGCCACTAATCACCAACAACTAAGGTTCTCTTTTGCAAAATATCGAACTCATCGGCGCGATCCTGTTCGCGCTGGCCCTGCTCCACACCTTTGCCGCCAAATCATTCGAGGTGCTGGCGCACCGCCATCCGCGCCACGCCGGCCTGTTCCACTTGCTGGGCGAAGTGGAAGTCGTGTTCGGCTTCTGGGCCTTTATATTGATCGTGTTCATGGCGCTGACCAACGGCGGCCAGACCGCCATCGCGTATGCCGAATCGCGCCACTACACCGAGCCGCTGTTCGTGTTCACGGTGATGGTGGTGGCGGCCTCGCGCCCGGTGCTCGAGGCCGTCCAGCAGCTGTTGCTGGCACTCTCGCACAAGCTGCCGGTGCGCACCGAAGTGGCGCTGGCGTGGTTCGGCCTGGCGCTGGTACCGCTGACCGGCTCGCTGATCACGGAACCGGCCGCGATGACGCTGGCTGCGCTGATGCTCGCACCGCTGGTGTTCCGCCGTGGCATGCCAGAGCCGCTCAAGTACGCCGCGCTGGGCGTGTTGTTCGTCAACGTGTCCATCGGCGGCACCCTGACGTCGTACGCGGCGCCGCCGGTACTGATGGTGGCTGCGACCTGGCAGTGGGACAGCGCCTTCATGGCCAGCACCTTCGGCTGGAAGGCCGCGCTCGCGGTGGTCATCAACGCCACCGTGGTGAGCATGCTGCTGCGCCCGCACCTGCGCGGCAAGGCGGCCAATGACGACAGCATCACGGCCACCGCCACTATCGACAAAGCGCCGCCGGTGCCGCTGGCAGTCACGCTGATCCACCTGGCTTTCCTGGCCGGCGTGGTCGTGTTCGGCCACCACCCGGTGCTGTTCCTGGGCCTGTTCATGCTGTTTCTCGGTTTTACGTCCGCGTACCAGCGCTACCAGTCGCCGCTGATCATCAAGGAAGCGCTGCTGGTCGGCTTTTTCCTGGCCGGGCTGGTGGTGCTGGGCGGCATGCAGCAATGGTGGTTGCAACCGATCGTCGAGAGCCTGTCGCCGCTGGCCCTGTTCTTCGGCGCCACGGCCTTGACGGCAATTACCGACAACGCCGCCCTCACCTACCTCGGCTCGCTGATCGACGGCATCTCGCCGCAGGCGCAATACATGTTGATGGCCGGGGCCGTGACCGGCGGCGGCCTGACCGTGATCGCCAACGCGCCCAACCCGGCCGGCGTGGCGCTGCTGCGGCGCGGCTTCAACGACGAGTCGATCGGCATGGCGGGGCTGCTGCTGGGCGCGCTGGCGCCGACCGCAGTAGCTGCTGCCGCGTTCCTGCTCCTCTAGGCAATGTCCAGCCGGGCCTGGGGCGCCAGCGCGGCAATCCTGATCCAGTGCCTGACGTTGTGGCTGTTCCTGGCGCCGGGGCGCGAGGTGACGCATGCGCCAGTTGGCGTGCGCTCCGCGATCCTGATGCTGCTCCCCCATGGGGCGCCGCCGAAAGCCGCGCCGCGTCCCGCCCCCACTGCGGCCACCGCACCGTCTCGCAATCCGACGGTGGCCGCCGCGCCGCAGCGGCGCACCTCGGCTGCGCCCGCCAGCATCGCGCCAGCAGACAACGCACCGGAGCCAGCGCCAGCAGTCCCCACCAACGCGACAACCTCGGCGCTGCCGGTGAACAGCGTACCGGACCCGTTTGCCATCAGCCAGGCGCCCACCGAGCGCAGCGCGCACACCATCATCATCCAGGCCAGGCGCGACTTGCCCCACATCGACAAGGAAATCCTCGGCAAGGCCAAGGGTGTACCGGACGACCGGCCCGAGACGCTGGAAGAGCGCCTGGCGCGCGGCATTGCCAGCGCGTACGTGGGCAAGGACACCGCGGAAACCATACACCGCTACACCGCGCCGGACGGCGTGGGCTACACTAGAATCACAAAAGGTCCGCATACAACGTGCTACCGGAGCCGCACCGCCGACTTTAACGCGGTATTCGGCACCAGCAAAACATGGACGCCGACCAAATGCCCGCCCGCCAACGGCGGCTGGACCAGGTAATCACGACACAGGAGGATGGCATGAAACGCGTTACTGGCATCGGCGGTATCTTCTTCCACGCAAAAGACCCGGTCGCCTTGCGCGCCTGGTACCAGCGCCACCTCGGCATCGACGTCCAGACCTGGGGCGGCGCTGCCTTCACCTGGACCGACGACGCGGGACAACCGACCGGCGGCAGCACCATCTGGTCGATCAATGCGGCGGACGGCGCGCCGTTTGCGCCGGGCAAGGCGTCGTTCATGGTCAACTACCGGGTGGACGATCTCGATGCGCTGCTTGCCGTGCTGCGCGACGAAGGCTGCCAGGTGCTCGACAAGGCCGACGATTCCGACTACGGCAAGTTCGGCTGGGTGATCGACCCCGAGGGCAACAAGGTCGAATTGTGGCAGCCGCCGGCCGGACAGTAAATTTCAAACGCGCCGGTGCCGCGCGAAAAACTCCAGCATCATGCGGGTGGCGTCCGGGCCGGACTTGGCGTTGAATTTCAGGGCCGGGTCGCCGCCGCTCCAGGCGTGGTCGAGTGCGTCGATGCGGGCCACCCGCAGCAGCAGTTTGCGGCCGTCATAAAAATCGTCGATGCGGTGGGCGTTGTGGCGGGCGTTGCTGCCTTGCGCCTTGTGGGTGATTTTGGCCGGGGCGTCGGGCGCCAGGCCGTTGAGGACCAAGCCCTGGCGCGCCAGCTGGGCCAGGTTGATAGGCCGCACCACGCTGTCGCCCTCGCCCGCGATCAGGATCGTCGGCATGCCGGGGAAGCGGCCGTGGCGGGCCAGCACTTCCTGCACCGCGAGGTCAGCGCGCAGGCCGGCGCCATGCTGCATTACCCCCAGTGCGCCCATCGTGCTGTGGCCGGCGCCGAATGCGGGGCCCGAATGCAGGCCCACGGCAGCAAACAGGTGCGGATGATTGAGGGCCACGATATTGGCCATGCCGGCGCCGGCTGAAATGCCGGCCACGTACACGCGCGCGCGGTCGATCGCGTAAGCGCCCGCCACCTTGTCGATCATGGCCACGATGGTGGGCACGTCGCCACCGCCTTCCTGCGTGGCGCGGTCGTACCATTTCCAGCAGCGCTGGGCCTGGTTACTGACCAGCTGTTGCGGGTAAAGCACGGCGTAGCCCTTGCGCTCGGCCCACTGGTTCATCCGGGTGCCCTGGGCGAACTGGGTCGCGGTCTGCTGGCAGCCGTGCAGCATCACAATCAGCGGCAGGCCCGGGGTAGAGGCCTCATCGGGAATGTTGTGCGGCAGGTAGAGCCAGAAGCTCATGCGATGGCCGTTGGCGCCCTCGACATGGGAGGTCAGCCACTTACCGGGCGCGGTAGTAATGCTGGAGGGCGCCGGCGCCGGCCTGGCCGTTGAACGCACGGGCTTGGCCAAGGAGGCCGCCGGCTTGGCGCGGACCTTGCGCCTGGGTGGCGCAGGCTTTACTGTCGGCGTCAGCATTGCCGTCATCAACTTGTTGACGGCAACGCCCTGGCGCGCAGACTTGATCGACGTGCGCATCAGACTGCGGAACAACCCAGCGGCTTTCTTCATCGGACCTCCCAATACCCCAGTCTAAGCGGAAACCACCAGCGCACGATACTTAGGAGCCTCTTCGTGGCACCTACTTCGGGGTCAGTGCCGACATTCGGACATCCAGGAACCTTTTAGTTGAAGTCTACTTCAATAAATAAGTTCAAAAATGTCCGAATGTCGGCACTGACCCCGAACTTGGTTTGGTTCTGACCCCGAACTTGGTTTGGTTAGCGTAGCATCGATTCCCACACTTTTTGCAGGCGCTTCACCGACACCGGCATCGGGGTGCGCAGTTCCTGGGCGAATAGCGAGACGCGCAGTTCTTCCAGCATCCAGCGGAACTCGACCAGTTTCGGGTCGGTGTTCTTGCCGGCGCTCTTGTCGCGGTGCAGACGCTGGTATGGCGTGGCGGCCAGTTGCCAGTCGGCCATCAGCTTGGCGTCGCGGGCGGGGTCGGCGCGCAGCTTTTCGATGCGCACGTTCATCGCCTTCAGGTAGCGCGGGAAGTGTGACAGCTGGCTGTAGTCGTTGTCGGACAGGAAGCGCTTGTGCACCAGGCCCTGCAACTGGCCCTGCATATCGGTGGCCGCTGCCTGCGGCAAGCCTTGCAGGCGCTTGGGCAGGCCGTGGAACTCGGTCAGCACTTGCGACAGCAGGCGCGCCACTTCGTTGACCAAGAGCACCAGGCGCGACTTGCCCTCGTCCTTGCGTTTGGTGAAACTGGCAGCGTCGGTCGGCAACGGGTCTTGCAGGCAGGCGATGTCGAGCGCCTTGTTGATGATCTCGTCGCGCAGTTCTTCCTGCGTGCCCATCGCCATGTATTGCATGCCCATTTGCTGCAGGTTCGGGATGCTTTTCTCGATGAACTTGATTTGATCTTTCATCTGCAGCGCGAACAGGCGGCGCAGGCCCTGGCGGTGGGTGCGCGCTGCCACGGTCGGGTCGTCGAAGACTTCGAGGTCGCAGTGGGTGCGCTTGTCCACCAGCGCGGGGAAGCCGATCAGCGTCAGTTTGCCTTGCGGGATTTCGAGCAGCTCGGGCAGTTCGCCGAAGGTCCAGTTGCTGAGGTTGGTCAGGTTGGACGGCTCGGCGGCGTCCACGCCACCGTGTGGCGCCGCACCGCTGCCCCCCTTGCCGCCCGTCGCAGTGACGGGCGCCGCAGCACCTGCCTTGCCGCCGGCGGCTGGCTTGGCGCCGCCACCCGGCTGGGCAGCCGACAGGGCGGCGGATGTTACCGTGGTGCCCGACGTTTCCGCCATCTTCTGGAAACTCTCGCGCGCCTGCATGCCGAACTCGGCTTGCAAGGTGGCCAGGTTGCGGCCCATGTCCAGTTGGCGGCCATGCTCGTCGATCACCTTGAAGTTCATGAAGTGGTGGGCGGGCAAGGTCTCCGGCTTGAAGTCGGTGGTCAGCACGGCAATCGTCAATTGCTTGCGGATGTCGGCAATGATGGCGTCCACCAGGTCGCCGCGGCCGAACACGCCCGCTTCGTTGACGCGCTCGCAGAACTTGGCGGCGTAGTCGGGCAGCGGCACGCAGTGGCGGCGCAGCTTTTGCGGCAAGGATTTCAACAGCAGGTGCACTTTTTCCTTGAGCATGCCCGGCACCAGCCACTCGCAGCGCTCGCGCGGCAACTGGTTCAGTGCATACAGCGGCACGGCCAGGGTCACGCCGTCACGCACGCTGCCCGGTTCGAAGTGGTACGTCAGGCCCAGTTCGAGGCCAGTGACCGACATGATCTTCGGGAACAGCTCGGTGGTGACGCCGGCCGCTTCGTGGCGCATCAGTTCGTCGCGATTGAGGTACAGCAGCCGTGGCTCGGCGGCGGTGGCGTCCTTGTGCCACTTCTCAAAACCGGCGCCGTTGACCACGTCGGCGGGAATGAGCTTGTCGTAGAACGCCGCGATCAGTTCATCGTCGACCAGCACGTCCAGGCGGCGCGACTTGTGTTCGAGGTTTTCGATGTCCTTGATGAGCTTGTGGTTGTGGGCGAAGAACGGCGCACGCGTGTCGTAATCGCCACCGACCAGCGCGTCGCGGATGAAGATTTCGCGCGCCTCGGCCGGGTTGAAGGCGCCGTAGTTGATGCGGCGCTGGCTGTACACAACCAGCCCGTACAGCGTGGCGCGTTCAGACGCGGTGACCTGCGCCGAGCGTTTTTCCCAGCGCGGCTCGCCCCACGATTTTTTCAACAGGTGGCCGCCCACTTTTTCCAGCCACTCCGGCTCGATGCGGGCCACGCAGCGCGCATACAGGCGCGTGGTATCGACCAGTTCGGCCGCCATGATCCACTTGCCCGGTTTTTTCAGCAGCGACGACCCCGGCCAGATGTGGAACTTGATGCCGCGCGCACCGAGATACCCGGCGCCCGGCTCGTCTTCGCTCTTGAAGCCGATATTGCCGAGCAAACCGGTCAGCAGGGCCAGGTGCAGGTTCTCGTAGGTGGCTGGCAACTCGTTGACGCGCCAGCCCTGCTCCTTGACCAGCGTGACCAGTTGCGAATGGACGTCGCGCCACTCGCGCAGGCGCAGCTGCGAGAGAAAATTGGTGCGGCAGTTGTCCATCAACTGGCGGTTGGTTTTCTTGTGCTCGATGGCGTTTTCGAACCAGCGCCAGATTTTCAGGTAGCTGAGGAACTCAGATTTTTCATCGGCGAACTTTTTATGGGCCTCGTCGGCCGCCTGCTGGTGTTCCATCGGGCGGTCGCGCGGATCTTGCACCGACAGGGCTGAGGCAATGATCAGCACTTCGCTCAGGCACACGTTGTCGAGGGCGGCCAGGATCATGCGGCCCACGCGCGGGTCGAGCGGCAGCTTGGCCAGCTTCTGGCCGAGCGCCGTGAGCTGGTTGTATTCGTCGACGGCGCCCAGCTCTTGCAGTAGCTGGTAGCCGTCGGCAATCGCGCGCGCCAGCGGTGGCTCGATGAACGGGAAGCTTTCCACGTCGGTCAGGTGCAGCGACTTCATGCGCAGGATGACGGACGCCAGCGACGAGCGCAGGATTTCCGGCTCGGTGAACTTGGGCCGCAACAGATAATCCTGCTCGTCGTACAGGCGGATACACACGCCATCGGCCACGCGGCCGCAACGGCCGGCGCGCTGGTTGGCGGCCGACTGCGCGATCGGTTCGATCTGCAACTGCTCGACCTTGTTGCGGTAGCTATAGCGTTTGACGCGGGCCAGGCCGGCATCGACCACGTAGCGGATGCCGGGCACGGTCAGCGACGTCTCGGCCACGTTGGTGGCCAGCACGATGCGGCGGGCATTACTCACCTTGAACACGCGCTCCTGCTCCTCGGCCGACAGGCGCGCGAACAGCGGCAGGATTTCCACGTGCGGCGGATGATGTTTGCGCAGTGCTTCGGCGGTGTCGCGGATTTCGCGTTCGCCGGGCAAAAAGACCAGGACGTCGCCGGAACCGAGGCGCGCCAGTTCATCGACTGCATCGACCACCGCATCCATCAGGTCGCGCTTCTCGCGCGCGGCGGCCGTGCGGTGTCCTTTGCCTTCGGCATTGGCGATCGCTGCGGCATTGCCGCCGGGGTTAGCTTTATTCGGCACATCGCTGTCGATCGGCCGGTAGCGCACTTCCACCGCGTACAGGCGGCCCGATACCTCGATCACCGGCGCCGGTTTTTCCGGCGTGCCGAAGTGGCGCGAAAAGCGGTCGGCGTCGATGGTGGCCGACGTGATGATGATCTTCAAATCGGGGCGGCGCGGCAGCAGCTGCTTGAGGTAGCCGAGCAGGAAGTCGATATTGAGGCTGCGTTCGTGCGCCTCGTCGATGATGATGGTGTCGTAGGCTTTTAATAACGGATCGGTCTGGGTCTCGGCCAGCAGGATACCGTCGGTCATCAGCTTGACCGACGCGCCCTTTTGCAGGGTGTCGGCAAAACGCACCTTGAAACCCACGTGCTGGCCCAGCGGCGAATTGAGTTCGGCGGCAATGCGCTTGGCGGTGGACGACGCGGCGATCCGGCGCGGCTGGGTATGGCCGATCAGCCCCTTTTGGCCACGACCCAGTTCCAGGCAGATTTTCGGCAGCTGGGTGGTTTTGCCGGAACCGGTCTCGCCGGAAACGATAATCACCTGGTTCGCCTGCAAGGCGGCGGCGATCTCGTGGCGGCGGCCCGAGACGGGCAAATCTTCGGGGAAGGTGATCGGCGGCAGCGGCGTACGGAAATTGCGCTCGGCCTCACGCGCCTCGCGTGCGGCTTCGCGCGCCGCCTGCTCTTCCGGCGTCAGGCGCGCGCGCGACGCATTCTTGCCGTCGCCCTCCGCCCTGGCGGACGGACTACCGCCAGGCGCACCGCGGCCACGACCGTCATTGCCAGCCGCGGGACGCCGCTGGGACGTGCGGGCACCCGGACTTTCGATGCCAGCAGCCGGGCGCTGTTGCGGCGCGCCCTTGCCGCGCGGCGCCCCACCCGGGTTCGGGACCTTGCCCGGCACCGGCTCCGTCCTGACAGTGACCACGCCTTTTAACGCCTCGGCAAACGGGCTGGCAGGGGCTTGCGGGCGGCGGTCTTGCGGGCCACGGAGTGTGTTGGGGGGGCTTTTAGGCTTGTTGCTGGCTTCTGACATTGTTTTTTACAAGTATAGGGTGCGGAATTCGCGCACCGAATTATAATGCCGGTAATGGAAAACCCTACCCAATTCGTCCAATGGCTGCGTTCAGTCGCGCCCTACATCCACGCCTTCCGCGGCAAGACCTTCGTGGTGGCCTTTCCCGGTGAACTCGTTTCCGCCGGCGCCTTGCAGGTGCTGGCCCACGATCTGTCGCTGCTGCACGCGCTCGACATCAATGTGACCGTGGTCTACGGCTCGCGCCCGCAGGTGGCCGAGCAGTTGGCGCTGCGCAACGTCGAAGGGCGCTTCCACAACGGCGTGCGCATCACCGACACGGCCGCCATGGAGTGCGCCAAGGAAGCCGCCGGCGAGCTGCGCCTCGATATCGAGGCCGCGTTCAGCCAGGGTTTGCCCAATACGCCGATGTCGAATGCGGCCATCCGTATCATTTCCGGCAACTTCATCACGGCCCGCCCGCTGGGCGTGATCGACGGCGTGGACCTGGAACTGACGGGCGTCACGCGCAAGGTCGATGCCGAAACCATCCACTCGATTCTCGGGTCCGACGGCCTGGTGCTGCTCTCGCCGCTGGGCTTCTCGCCCACCGGCGAGGCGTTCAACCTGACCATGGAAGACGTGGCGTGCAGCGCGGCGATTGCCCTGCATGCCGACAAACTGGTGTTCATCACCGAGACGCCGATGATGACCGACGCCGGCGGCACCGAAATCCGCGAACTGTCGTCGCACATGGCCGAAGCGGTGCTGGGCGCCGGCTTCCTCGACGACGCCACCGCGTTCTACCTGCGCCACTGCATCAAGGCGTGCGACAACGGCGTGGAACGCTCGCACATCGTGCCGTTCGCCATGGACGGCTCGGCCCTGCTCGAACTGTTTACCCACGATGGCGTGGGCACCATGATCTCGCACGAAAACCTCGAATCGCTGCGCAAGGCGACGATCGAAGACGTGGGCGGCATCATCAAGCTGATCGAACCGCTGGAAGCGGACGGCACCCTGGTCAAGCGCGGCCGCGAGCTGATCGAGCGCGAAATCGATTATTTCTCGGTGATCGAGCACGATGGCGTGATCTTCGGCTGCGCGGCGCTGTACCCGTTCCCCGAACACAAGATGGCCGAAATGGCATGTTTGACGGTGAACCCGGAAGTGCAGGCCCAGGGCGACGGCGAACGCATTTTGAAACACATGGAAAACCGCGCACGGGCGCTGGGCGTGACCAAGCTGTTCGTGCTCACCACCCGCACCTCGCACTGGTTCCAGAAGCGCGGCTTCGTGCCGGCCACGGTCGATGCGCTACCGAAGGATCGCCAGCATATGTATAACTGGCAGCGCAAATCCCAGGTATTGATTAAATCTTTATAATGACGTCTTTACGTTACAGCTTTAGGAGCAAGACAGATGGCCCGCACCGTACATTGCATTAAACTCAACAAAGAAGCCGAGGGCATGGATTTCCCACCAGTTCCTGGCGAAATGGGCAAGAAGATCTACGAGTCGGTTTCGAAAGAAGCGTGGGCCGCGTGGATGAAGCACCAGACCATGCTGGTCAACGAAAACCGCCTGAACCTGGCCGACCTGCGCGCCCGTAAATACCTGGCGCAGCAGATGGAAAAGCATTTCTTCGGCGACGGCGCCGATGCGGCGATGGGCTACGTGCCACCGACCGAGTAAATCGTTAGTTCTGATTCGTCATCCTCGCGTACGCGGGGATCCATGGAACCGAAGATTCGTAGAACATTTTGCGTTTCAACGAAGCACACGTTCTATGGATCCCCGC
Organism: Duganella zoogloeoides; assembly: GCF_034479515.1. NCBI lineage: Bacteria > Pseudomonadati > Pseudomonadota > Betaproteobacteria > Burkholderiales > Oxalobacteraceae > Duganella > Duganella zoogloeoides. The sequence continues at coordinate 1,197,944 of NZ_CP140152.1, read as the reverse complement.
CTGCGCGGGGATGACAGATGCACCGGTAGTAGTATTTAGAACTTCAGGGTTTTCACGCCCTCGGCCATCCCCAGCAGGCACACATTGGCGCCGCGTGCGGCAAACAGCCCCACCGCGATCACGCCCACGATCTGGTTGATCTGCGCTTCCAGCGCCACCGGATCCGTAATCGACAATCCCGATACATCGAGCAACTGGCCGCCATTGTCGGTCACGAACGCTTCATCCGTGCCCGGTTTCAACCGCAGCTTCGGCACGCCGCCCAGCGCGCTCAAGGCGCGCGCCACTGCTTCGCGCGCCATCGGCACCACTTCCACCGGCAGCGGGAACTTGCCCATCACGTCCACCAGCTTGGAGCCGTCGGCGATGCAGACGAACTGCTTCGATACCGATGCGACGATCTTTTCACGCGTCAGCGCCGCGCCGCCGCCCTTGATCATGGCGCCCGAAGCGTCGATCTCGTCGGCGCCGTCGATGTACACGGCAATCGCCGGCACGTCGTTGAGGTCGTAGACGGCGATGCCGTGGCCGCGCAGGCGGGCGGCAGTCGCTTCGGACGACGCCACGGTGCCCTTGATGCGGTCCTTGATCTTGGCCAGTTCGTCGATGAAGAAATTGGCGGTGGAACCGGTGCCGACGCCGATGATTTCGTTGTCCACCACGTATTCGATGGCGGCGCGCGCTACGGCTTGTTTCAGTTCGTCTTGGGTCATGATTTTTAACAATTGATTTTTAGCAATTAAAGGAAAGCGGGAGGAATCAGTGGCGCTATTTTAACGGATAGCTGCCAAGCAAAACCCTATTATGCGAGAATGCCCCATACATACAGCCAGGAGGTGACATGACTGACGTTACACCCGAGCGAACAAAAACCGTGTTGATTGTCGATGACAGCCGCGTCTCACGGATGATGGCGCGCCAATATATTTTGCATCTGCAACCCGGCTGGAACGTGGTGGAAGCCGGTACCGGCGAAGAGTCGCTGGACAAGGCGCGCGCCGCCCTGCCCGACCTGGTGCTGATGGATGTCAATATGCCCGGCATGGGCGGCATCGCCGCCGCCGAGCAATTGCGGCGGCTGGCGCCTGCCCTGCCAATCTCCCTGCTGACCGCCAACGTGCAGTCCGCCACGCGCGAGCGGGCCGAGGCGCTGGGGCTGGGGTTCATGGAAAAGCCGATCACCGAGGCGCGCATCGCCCAGTTACTGGCGCTGGCGGGAGGCTGACATGGTGGAATTGTCCGAGCTGGAAAACGACGCCCTGATCGAGATTTTCAATATCGGCGTGGGCCAGGCTGCCGCGTCGATGAGCGCACTGGTCAGCGAAGAGGTGCGTATGTCCGTGCCGTCGATCAGCTTCATCAGCCGTACCGACGCGGCGCGGCTGCTGGGCAGCCGGCTGGCGGCCGAGGCCGAGGCGCCGGACCGCATTTGCGGCGTCAGCCAGCACTACGAGGGCGCGTTCGATACCGATGCCATCCTCATGTTCCCCGAAGACAAAAGCCTGGAACTGGTGCGCCTGATGGTCGGCGAAACCGTGCCCCTGCAGGAGCTGACCGACATGGAGCAGGAAGCCATGTGCGAAATCGGCAACATCATCCTCAATGCCTGCATCGGCACCCTGGCCAATGTCTTTGAACAGGAACTGCGCGGATCGTTGCCGGAATACCACGTTGGCACCAGCGACGAGATTCTCGGCGTGTCCGGCAGCGAACCCGACAGCGTGGTGCTGATGCTGCACATCGACTTCGCGCTCGACAAGCACCAGATCCTCGGCTATGTCGCCTTCGTGCTCGACATCTCGGCGCTGCACGACCTCAAAGAACAAATCAACCGCTACATCGCCCGCGCGATGGGGCAAGCCTGAGGTGGCTGGCTTGACAACGGTACGGGACCCCTCGCTCGATTTGCTGCACAGCGTGCTCAACGCGGTGACCCTGGGCGCGGTGGTGCTCGATCACGACCGCCGCGTGGTGCTGTGGAACGACTGGATGAGCGACCACGCGCAAATCCCGCAGCAGCAGGCGCTGGGCGCCGATTTCCTGGCGCTGTTCCCGGCCCTGCGCGGCAGCCGGGTGGACGCGGCCATCGACCAGGCACTGCGCCACCATTTTCCGTCGCTGCTGTCGCAGTCGCTCAACAAGGCGCCGTTCCCGTTGTACGCCAATGCCGCAGCGGCCCGCCTGGACGAGCGCCTGCAACAGGCGGTGGCGGTGACGGCGGTCGATGTGGCCGACGGCGGGCGCCACTGCCTGATCCAGATCACCGATGTCAGCATCGCCGTGGGCCGCGAAAAGCTGCTGCGCGAACAAACCCTGGTGCTGCGTTCGCAAACCTTTGCCGACGGCCTGACCGGCATCGCCAACCGCCGCCACTTCGACGTGGCGATCGAACGCGAACACCGGCGCGCCCGCCGCCACGGCACGCCGCTGTCGCTCTTGATGATCGACATCGACCACTTCAAGGCCTATAACGACCACTACGGCCACCAGAAAGGCGACCAGTGCCTGATCCAGGTGGCGGCCGCGCTGTCCGGCATGCTCAAGCGCTCTGCCGACCTGATGGCGCGCTACGGCGGCGAGGAATTCGCCATGATCCTGCCCGACACCGACACCGCCCAGGCCACGCAGATGGCCGAGACGATCCGCGCCCGCGCCGAAGCGCTGGCGATTGTCCATGCGCATGGCGGCAACAGTGGCGTGGTGACGGTCAGCATCGGCGTGGCCACCCGCAGCGTGGCATCGGCAGTCAACATCGACACCCTGATCGGCGCCGCCGACCGCGCGCTGTACCGCGCCAAGAAGAACGGCCGCAACCGGGTGGAAGCACAAACGCCCGGCTAGCCCCCCCACAACCAGGAGACATCACTTGCCCGACACCGCCACGCTTGCTACGCCGCTACGGCGCATTGCCGACCTGCCCGGTCCGCGCCCGTGGCCGCTGGTGGGCAACCTGCTGCAAATGCGGCCGCTGCGCTTCCACCAGGATGTCGAAGCCTGGTGCCGCGAATTCGGGCCGCTGTTTCGCATGTCGCTCGGTCCTACCGAGGCGCTGGTGGTGTCCGATCATAAACTGGTGTCGGCCGCGCTGCGCGACCGCCCCGACGGCTACCGCCGCCCCGCCGTCACGGAGCACATCGCCAAGGAAATGAAGGGCCGCCCCGGCGTGTTCCTCGAAGAAGGCGCGGCGTGGCGCGAGCAGCGGCGCATGGTGATGGCAGCGCTGGCGCCGCACGCGGTCAAGGCCTATTTCCCATCGCTGGTGGCCGTGGCGCTGCGGCTGCAACGGCGCTGGGCCAGCGCTGCCGACAGCGGCGCCACCATCGACCTGGCGGACGACCTCAAGCGCTACAGCGTCGATATCGTCGCCGGGCTGGCCTTCGGCACCGAGGTCAACACCATCGACGGCGGCGAGGATGTGTTACAGCGCCACATGGACCGCATCCTGCCTGCCGTGTCGAGACGGTCGCTGTCGCTGTTCCCCTACTGGCGCTACGTCAAGCTGGCGGCCGACCGCGAACTCGACACCAGCATCGCCGCCCTGAACACCGCCATCGACGCCCTGGTGGCCGAAGCCCGCGCCCGCCTGGCTGCCGATCCGGCCCGGCGCGCACGTCCCGCCAACCTGCTCGAAGCGATGATCTGCGCGGCCGAAGACGATGGCACCGGCCTGGCCGAAGACGCCGTGGCCGGCAACGTCACGACCATGCTGCTGGCCGGCGAAGACACCACCAGCCATACGCTGGCCTGGATGTTGTACCTGCTTCAGCAAAATCCGGCAGCGCTGGAAGCCGCCCGCGCCGAAGTACAACGCGTGGCGCCTGCTGCCGCAGCGTTCACCATCGAGCAGATGGACGCGCTCGACTACATCGACGCCTGCGCCCAGGAAGCCATGCGCCTCAAACCGGTGGCGCCGTACATTCCGCTCGAGGCGCTGCGCGACAGCGTGGTGGGCGATGTCGCGGTGCCGGCGGGCAGCCTGGTGTGGCTGGTGATGCGCCACGACAGCGTGAGCGACGACCACGTGGCGCGCGCCGCGCAGTTCGACCCAGGCCGCTGGCTCGACGGCGGCGCCATGAACAAGCAGGTGTCGATGCCGTTCGGCGCCGGCGTGCGCACCTGCCCCGGGCGCTACCTGGCGCTGCTGGAGATCAAGATCGCCACCGCCATGCTGCTGGGCAGTTTCGATATCGCGTCCGTGGCGACCGCGGACGGTGCCGAGCCGGAGGAGCTGTCAGGCTTTACCATGTCACCAGTCGGCTTGCGCATGCAGTTGCGCAAGCTCTCGCCGCCATCGGGAGGGTAATCAATGCGCTTCAAGTTCGAAACCAGACGACACGGCCGCTGCCTGGCGGAAGCCGAACATCGTGGCGACCAGGTCGCCATCGATATCTGGTGGGACCAGAACACCGACCCCAAGCGCGTGGAATACCTGCTGCACATCAAGGACCTGCCGCTGCCCAAGCAGATCCCCGAAGGCGGCGCCTTGCAGGACGCCGTGCGCATCGCCGTCAACCATTTCGAAACCTTCAAGGTCAAGGACGGCGACGACTTCGAATTCCATTGCAGCCGCATTACCATGCGTTGGGACGGAAAACTGTATAACAAGATGGGCGGCTAGCGCCTTAGCAAGATGGGCGGCTAGCGCCTTAGCAAGTTGGGCGGCTAGCGCTCGGCAAGACGGGCGGCTGATCACGTGGCGCGGTGGGCCGCGAATCCCGTCAAACCCGGCGCCAGCTCGTCGCGCAAGGTCAGCGCCGGAATCGCGTAGTCGCCCGCGTTCTGCGCCCGGAATGCAATCGGCGCAGTGCTGGCCAGCGTGTCGAGGCGCTGTGCCAGTTGCGCGCACAGTTCCGCGAATTTGATCTCATCGACCTTGCCGGTGCGGTACACCACGAACGGCGGCAGTACCTCGAAGCCCGGATAGAACAGGATGCCGTGCTGGATCGGGAACAGCAGGTCGTCGATCGGCCCGTTGATCCCGCGCGCGCTGTAGTGCGATTCCCAGCCGCCCGTGGTCACCATCAGCATGGCGCGCTTGCCGGCCAGGTTGCCCTCGCCATAGCGGTTGCCCCAGCGCTGGTCCGAGTGTTCGCCCACGCCATAGGCAAAGCCGTTGGCGTACACGCGGTCCACCCAGCCTTTCAAAATGGCCGGCATCGAAAACCACCACAGCGGAAATTGCAGGATCACGGTATCGGCCCAGCGCAGCTTTTCCTGCTCGAGCGCGATGTCTGCGCTCTGCCGGCCACTGTCGTAGGCCAGGCGCGAATCGACAGACGCGTCGAAACGTTCGCCCGCTGCGCCATCGAGGCTGTCGTGCGCATCGAGCGACGGCTTCCACTGCATTGCGTACAGGTCGGACACCTGCACCGCGTGGCCCGCCGCCTCCAGGTGGCGCACGGCAAAATCCTTGAGCGCGCCGTTGAGCGACTGCGGTTCGGGGTGGGCGTGGACGATCAGGATGTTCATGCTGGTACTCCTTTGAATAAGAAGCACACAGCGTAAAGTTTGCTCAGGTATATTGGAAATGAATTCCCAACATAGCAGGTATTAGAATGCTTAATCTTCGACGGCTGGACCTGAACCTGCTCGTTACGCTGGACGTGCTGCTGGCCGAGCATAATGTCACGCGCGCGGCGCAGCGGCTGAACCTGTCGCAGCCGTCGGTGAGCGTACACCTGGCCAGGCTGCGCGACATCTTCGGCGATCCGCTGCTGCTGCCCGGCCCGCGCGGCATGAAGCCCACTGCGCGCGGCGAGCAGTTGCGCGAGCCGCTGCGTCTCGCCCTCGACGCGCTGGGACAGGCGGTGGCGCCGGCCAGCGCCTTCGATCCCGCCAGCGCCACCAATACCTGGCGCGTGGCCGCCACCGACTACGGCGAATCGACCATCGTGCTGCCCGCACTGGCAAGCCTGCGCCAGCAGGCGCCTGGCACCCGGCTGGCGGTGCTGGAACTGGCGCCTGACCGGATCACCCGCCAGGCCGAACAGGGCGAGATCGACCTGGCCTTCCACACCAGCGCCGGTGCGCCGCCGGGCCTGCGCCGCCGCACGCTGTTTGCCGAGCGCTATGTACTGGCGGGCCGGGTGGACCACCCGCGCCTGCAGCGCAAACCCACGCTCAGGCAATTCTGCACGCTCGAACATGTGCTGGTCTCGAACAACGGCGGCGGCTTCTACGGCGTCACCGACGAAGCGCTGGCGCAAGCGGGCCTGACCCGCCGGGTGGCGCTGTCGGTACCGCACTTCCTGTTCATGATCGCGGCACTGGCTGCCACCGACCTGGTGGCGATGGTGCCGGAGCGGCTGGTATGCGGCAACCGCGCCTTGAAAACCGTCGCCCCGCCGATCGAGGTACCTGGCTACGAGATGGCGATGCTGTGGCACGAACGCGCGCACCGCGATCCTGCGCACCAGTGGCTGCGGGCGCACATTCAGAACGCGGTGGCGCCGGTTCGCTGACGTCATGGTGGTTGACGCCGGCACATACACGGTGTTACTGTACTACTTGTACTAGTACAGTGGAAAAACATGATGAACCAGCCGCGCCGCAGTCCCCTGATGTTACAAATCGCCACCGGCGATCCGCGTCCGATCAACCGCCAGATTGTCGATGGCGTCAAGCGCCTGGTCGCCAGCGGTGAGCTGGCCGTGGGCGCCGCGCTGCCCAGCGTGCGCGGACTGGCTACCCAACTGGCGATCAACCCCAACACGGTCGCCAAGGCCTACACCGAACTGACCACCGAAGGCTGGCTCGACGCCCGCGCCGGGCTGGGCCTGTTCGTGGCCACGCCGCGCCAGCGCCTGTCCGATCCCGAGCGCGAGCGCCGCCTGAACGACGCCGTGGTCCGTTTTGTCGGCGACGTGATCGCGCTCGACTATCCGGCCGATGCGCTGCTCGACCGCGTGGCCGCCGAACTGGCCCTGGTCGCGCCAAAAAAAACCGCCTGAACCATACCATCACCAACCAGGAACCTGAATGAACCTGCCCCCTCCCGTCGCCAGCGGCGACTATCTGATCGAAACAGAAGCCTTGACCCTGCAATTCAAGGGCAAGCGGGCACTCGATGGCCTCGACCTGAAAGTGGCGCGCGGCGGCATTCACGCGGTGGTGGGCGCCAACGGTGCCGGCAAATCGTCGCTGTTTCGCGTGCTGCTCGGCTTTGAAGCGGCAACCAGCGGCAGCGCCCGCATCCTTGGCTGCGACAGCGCCCAGCTGACGCCGGACCTGCGCGCGCGCATCGGTTTTGTCAACGAAGAGCACACCCTGCCGCCGTGGATGCGGGTGGACGAGGTGACCGCCATGCAGCGCCGCCAGTACCGCGCGTGGGACGAGCAGCGCTATCACGCGGTGCTGCGCAACTTCAATGTCTTGCCCGACCAGCGCATCGCCGAACTCTCGCGCGGCGAACGCGCCGGCGTCAACCTGGCGCTAGCGCTGGGCCAGGCGCCCGAACTGCTGATTCTCGACGAACCCACGCTGGGACTGGACGTGGTAGCGCGGCGGGTGTTCCTGACCGCGCTGATGGACAGCAGCTACACGGGCGGCACCACCGTCGTCTATTGCTCGCACCAGATGGACGAGATCGAGCGCGTGGCCGACCAGTTGATCATCCTCGAACGCGGCCGCTTGCTGCACGCGTCGGCGCCCGACGAGTTTTGCGAGCGCATGCGCCTGTGGGTGGCCGAATTTCCGTTCCGCGCGCCCGAACTCGGCGCCACTGCCGGCGTGCTGCAAACCGAGCATATCGACGGACTCACGCACCTGATCGTCTTCGACCAGGGCGACCAGTTCGAAGCGCAGCTGCGGCTGCTGGGCGCGCGCAGCGTACACCACATGCCAATCGGCCTTGACCGGGCGGTAAACGGCATGCTGGCGCGCGGCCATATCGGCAGTGATTGCTCCACCCCCATTATCCAAGCAGCCTGAGGAAATCCAAATGCGCGACCTGTTTTTCAGCGAATGCCGCCGTTACCGGCGCCCCGCCCTGATATTTTTCGTGGCCCACCTGATGCTGCTGGTGTTGTTCGGCAGGGTCAACGACCCGCTGGCGCAAGCGTGGCTGGTGCAGGCCGTGATACTGGGCGCCTATGCGCTGGGCGGCCTCGGCTTCGCGCTGCACCAGATCGGCAGCTACCGGCAACCGGGCCGCTGGCTGTGGCTGATGCACCGGCCGCTGCCGCGCAGCGCCATCTTCGGCGCCATCACCGTGGCCTCGGCCACCATGATAGCCCTGGCGGTCGGCGTGCCGCTGCTGCTGGCCGTGCTGGGCACCGAGTGGTTCAGCGAACGTACCGTGGACCTGCGCCATTACGTGATGGTGGCGTACGTCGTGATGATCGTGATCATGGCCTGGCTGACCGGCGCCGCCATCATGCTTGGCGCCAGCCGCTGCGCGGTGCTGGTCGTGGCGCTGCCGTGGGTGATGCTGATGCACGAATCGACTGCCATTGCCCTGCTGGCCATGTGCGTGCCGTGCCTGGTGCTGATGGCGGCCGTGGTCTACACCAGCTTCCAGCCTAACCGCGCCAAGGCGCCGGCAACCGGCATCGCTACCATGCTGGCCGCGCTGCCGCTGGTGCTGGGCCTGTATCTGCTGGCGCCGGGCGGCGTGCAATTTGCCGTGCAACTGGGCGCCATGACGGCCGGCATGCATCCGCAACAGATGCTGCAGCCACCAGCGGACAGCGACTCGGACCTGCGCCTCCTGGACAGCCGCGACGTGCTGCGCCGGGGCCTCCAGAGTGCGGCCAGCGGCGAAGCGCGCGCCGACCGCTGGCGCAGCGAACTGGCGCGGGTGACACCGCAAAAAATCATGCCGGGCTGGATAGGCTACGCCTTGCCACAACAGCTGTCCAACAAAAATATGCCACGCGGAAAGATCAACGATAACCAGCTGTTCAGCTTCAATCACGACACCATGCGCTTCGACCTGACCGACCTTCGCACTGGAGTTGCCACCGCTTCGGTGGGCCCTGGCGGCCCCCGCGATACCACCGGTTTCCCGGCCGTACCGGCGTTGACGGGAAAAATGATGCTGCCGCACGCCATGCTCGATATCGACACCCGCACGCTCACCTTCGCGACACTGGCCACGCTGCCCGCCAACGAAATTTTTATGGTGCGCCCGGTGGTAGCCGTTGATACGGCCTATGCTGTGAGCAACCAGCGGCTGATCGCCTACCGCACCGCAGGTTCGCAAGCGCCGTACCAGGAGCTGTACAGTGTTCCGCTGGACGGTCCGCTCAGCGACATGGCCAGGATCGATGTAGCGCGTTTGTCCGACGGCGTACTGGCGTCGTTTACCGGTGGTCGTGACCGGTCGCATGGTGCTGCCAACGCCGGCCGGCAGACGCTGGTGTTTGTCGCGGCCGACGGCAAGCGGCACACCATCGCCACCCGGGAGATCAAGCCCGACTATCCGCCTTTGCTGGACCAGATCGACTGGTGGATGTCGCCGGTGCTCGAGGCCGTCACCGCCTTGCCCGCGCGGATTTTACCGGGCACTGCGTCCGCCGATCACCTGGCCGCGCCGCTCATGCCGCAACGTTCGGGCCAGATCTGGACCGCGGCAGTGCTGTCGAACCTGCTGGCAGCGACCGGCGCCTGGCTGTGGCGCCGCCGCGCACTGCGCCAACCGGGCCACGCGATCGGCGCGGGCTGGCTGCCGGCCTGCCTGGTGTTCGGCCTGCCCTGCCTGGCAGCCATGATGATCATGTATCCGCACCGTAGCGCCAGCCGCGCCCCCGCCAAGGCCACCGCGCAACAGGTTGTTGCCGTCTAGCACATTCGATGCGCCGCGCTTGCGGCGTATCGAAAACTTCGGCCGCGCTTGCAGTATATGTATAGGATATGCATAATCCTACTACAGACATCGAATTCGATCCGTTCAAGGCCAAGCTCAACCGCGCCAAGCATGGCGTCAGTTTTGCCCAGTCGGAGGAAGCGTTGCACGACTTCATGGCGGTCACGATCGAGGATCCCGACGCGTTTGGCGAGCAACGCTTCGTCACGCTGGGGGCCGATGCCAACGGGCGATTATTGATCGTGGTGTATACCATGCGCGGCGAGCACATCCGGCTGATTTCCGCGCGCAAGGCCAGCAAAGGCGAGACGAGGACATATCATGCGCAATGATTACGATTTTACGGAAGGAAAACGCGGTGCAGTGGTGCCAGCCAGTGGCAAAAGCCGCATCACCATCATGCTCGACGACGACGTCCTGGCGTTTTTCCGCGAGCAGGCCGAGGCGCAGGGCATCGGCTATCAAACCCTGATCAATGCCGAGTTGCGCAAGGCGATGCAGCCGCCAAAAAGCTCCCCACTCACCGTGGCCAGCTTGCGCAAGGTACTGAAGGAAGAACTGGCGGCGCTCAGAACCATTACCGCCTGAAAATAAAAAAACGACGCCGCAGCGTCGTTTTCGTCAGCAAGTCGAACCAGCCTAGATGCGCAAGCCGCTGGCCGCCTTGGCCAGGTCGGTGATGCGTTCCCAGTCGCCGGCGGCAATCGCGTCTTTCGGCGTCAGCCACGAGCCGCCCACGCAGGCGACGTTTTTCAGCTTGAGGAACTGGCCGGCCGTCTCTTGCGAGATGCCGCCGGTCGGGCAGAACGTCACGTCCGACAGCGGGCCGTAAATGGCGTTCAGCATGCCCACGCCACCGGCCGGCACGGCCGGGAACAGTTTCAGTTGCTTGAAGCCGTGTTCGCGCGCAGCCATCACTTCGGACGGCGTCATCACGCCCGGCAGCAGCGGCAGGCCGCTCGATTTTGCTGCCTGGATCAGGGCGGCGGTCAGGCCCGGCGACACGCCAAAGACGGCGCCGGCATCGCGCGCAGCAGCGAATTCTTCCGGCGCGGTCAGGGTACCCACGCCAACGATGGCGCCTTCCACCTCGGACATGGCGCGGATGGCGCCCAGGCCGTGCTTGGTACGCAGGGTCACTTCCAGCACCCGGATGCCGCCGGCGACCAGCGCCTTGGCCAGCGGTACCGCGTGTTCGGGTTCGTCGATCGCGATCACGGGGATTACGGCGGAAGTACGCATAATGTCGAGCAGAGTCATGGTCATGATTTACGCTTCTTTCTTCATCGAGAAATCTTCATCGGAACCCGGCACGGTGTTACCGACCGGATCTTTGTCATGCAGGCCGACGACGGTCGGGATCGGCGACGGCAGCGGGAAGGTGGTGGCGCCTTTTTCCGCCTCGGAAACGCTGTGGCGGAACATGGCAAACAGCTCGCGGCCCATGCCCACGCCGTTCGGGGTCAGGTCGGCCGTGGCTTGTTCACGCGCATTCCAGACGCTCGCTTCCACTTTCGCTTCGAGCGTGCCGGTGCGGGCGCACACGCGGATGATGTCGCCATCGCGCACGCGGCCCAGCGGTCCGCCGGCCAGGATTTCCGGCGACACGTGGATTGCCGCCGGCACCTTGCCCGACGCACCCGACATGCGGCCGTCGGTCACCAGCGCGACGTGGCGGCCGGCATCCTGCAGGTTGGCCAGCGCCGGCGTCAACGCGTGCAGTTCCGGCATGCCGTTGGCGCGCGGCCCCTGGAAGCGCAGCACGGCGACAAAATCGCGGTCGAGCTGGCCGGCCTTGTAGGCATCCATGAAATCTTCCTGCGAGTTGAATACCAATGCAGGCGCTTCCACGGTCTGGTGCTCGGGCTTCACAGCCGACACTTTCATCACCGCGCGGCCCAGGTTGCCCTTGACCAGCACGGTGCCGCCATCCGGCGAGAACGGCGCGGTGATCTTGCGCAGCACCGCTTCGTCGCCCGATTGTTCCGGCGCCGCTTTCCACACCACGCCTTCGCGTCCAACCTCACCTTCGCCGAGGAATGGTTCGGTGGTGTGGGCGCGCAAGCCTTTGCCCAAAATCGTGGTGACATCGTCGTGCAGCAGGCCGCCGTCGAGCAATTCACGGATCACGAAACCGGTGCCGCCAGCGGCGTGGAAGTGATTGACGTCGGCATTGCCGTTCGGGTAAATGCGGGTGAGCAGCGGCACCACTTTCGACAGCTCGTCGAAATCGTCCCAGTCGATCACGATGCCGGCCGCTTTGGCAATGGCCACCAGGTGCAGCGTGTGGTTGGTGGATCCACCGGTGGTGAGCAGCGCGACAATCGCGTTGACGATCGATTTTTCATCGACCACGTGGCCGACCGGCAGGTATTCGTCCGATTGCGCACTGATCACGGCGACGCGGCGGGCGGCGGCCTTGGTCAGCTCGGCGCGCAGCGGGGTATTGGGGGTAATGAAGGCGGCGCCCGGCAGGTGCAGGCCCATCACTTCCATCAGCATCTGGTTGCTGTTGGCGGTGCCGTAGAAGGTGCAAGTGCCGGCGCCGTGGTACGACTGCGACTCGCCTTCGAGCAGTTCGGCGCGGCCGACCTTGCCCTGGGCATACAGCTGGCGGATCTTGGCTTTCTCGGAATTGGACAGGCCGGTGGTCATCGGGCCGGCCGGAACGAACACGGCCGGCAGGTGACCGAAGTGCAGCGCGCCGATCAACAGGCCCGGCACGATCTTGTCGCACACGCCCAGATACACGGCCGCGTCGAACATATTGTGCGACAGCGCGATAGCGGTGGACATGGCGATCGCGTCACGCGAGAACAGCGACAATTCCATGCCGGGCTGTCCTTGCGTGACGCCATCACACATGGCGGGCGTGCCGCCGGCAAATTGCGCCACCGCGCCCACTTCGCGCACGGCGTCCTTGATCAGCGCCGGGAAGCCTTCGAACGGCTGGTGCGCGGACAGCATGTCGTTATAGGCGGAAACGATCGCCACCGACGGCTTTTTCAGTTCCTTGAGCGAGAGCTTGTCGTTGGCGGGAAACGCCGCAAAGCCGTGCGCCAGGTTGGTACATGCCAGGGTGCCGCGCTGCACGCCCTTCACGCGCGCCGCTTCGAGATGCTCAAGATAAGCGCCACGCGAAGGTTTGCTACGCGAGATGATGCGCGCGGTGACGGATTCCAGTACGGGATGCAAGGCCATGTTGATTCCTTATCGATTAACTTATGAAATTTTACTACAAAATGGCGCAGCCAGCGATTTTTCGTGAGGAATCCGTGATCCCGTCTAGCGTGGCGAGCTGTATTGTCTTACTTGGCTAGCTGATTATTGCGCAGAAAAACCGACCTTCACACCCGATAAAATTCCATAATTTCAACAGAACCGTAGTGAATTTACCGCTTTTTCCTGTATTATTCAACCATCTTATTCTTACTTCCATCCGACGCCCAACACTATGCGCCAACCTGCCCTTACCTCGACCGCCAGCTACCAAGCCCTCGCAGCCCACGCCGTTGACGCCCGCCAGTGGCAGATGCGCCAGCTGTTTGCCGACAATGACCAGCGCTTCCCGCAGTTGACGGTCGATGCCGCCGGCCTGTTCCTCGACTACTCGAAGAACCGCCTGGACGCCGACACCATCGCCCTGCTGGTGGACCTGGCGCGTGAACGCGGCGTGGAGACGCAGCGCGATGCCATGCTGCGTGGTGACAAGATCAATCTTACCGAACATCGTGCCGTACTGCATACGGCCCTGCGTTTGCCGCGCGGCAAAAGCCTGGTGGTCGATGGCCGCGACGTGGTGCCCGATGTGCACGCCGTACTGGACCAGGTGCGCGACTTCACCGACAAGGTGCGCAGCGGCGCCTGGCTCGGCTACAGCGGCAAGCCGATCACCGACATCGTCAACATCGGTATCGGCGGCTCCGACCTGGGTCCTAAAATGGCCGTGCTGGCGCTGCGCTCGTTCGCTCATCCACGCCTGAAGATGCATTTCGTCTCCAACGTCGATGGCCATGACATGGACGCCGCGCTGGCCCTGGTCAACCCGGAAACCACGCTGTTCATCGTTGCGTCGAAAACCTTCACCACTGCTGAAACCATGCTCAACGCGAACACCGCGCGCACCTGGTTCCTGCAAAGCGCCACCGAGGCCGACCTGGCGCGCCACTTCGTGGCCGTCTCCACCAACCTCGAGTCGGTGCAGGCGTTCGGCATCGACCCGGCCAATATGTTCCCGTTCTGGGACTGGGTGGGCGGCCGCTACTCCGTGTGGTCGGCGATCGGCCTGTCGGTGGCGCTGGCCGTCGGCTTCGGCTATTTCAGCGACTTCCTCGCCGGCGCGCACGCCATCGACGAGCATTTCCGCGAAGCGCCGCTGGAACAGAATATGCCGGTGCTGCTGGCCCTGGTCGGTTTCTGGAACCGCGAGTTCCTCGACGCCGGCTCGCTGTCGATCGCGCCGTACCACCAGGACCTGAACCGCTTCCCCGCCTACCTGCAGCAGCTGGACATGGAAAGCAACGGCAAGCGCGTCACCCGTGGCGGCGCGGCGGTCGATACCGCCACCTGCCCGGTCGTATGGGGCGAATGCGGCACCAACGCCCAGCACGCCTACTTCCAGTTGCTGCACCAGGGTACCGACATCACGCCGATCGACTTCATCGCCGCGCTGCGCGCCACGCACGACCTGCCGGGCCACCACGACGCCCTGCTGGCCAACTGCTTCGCCCAGTCCGAAGCCTTCATGACCGGCAAGACCGGCGACGAAGTGCGCGCCGACCTGACCGCGCAGAACCTCTCCGCGACCGCAATCGAAGAACTGGTGCCGCATAAAACCTTCCCCGGCAACCGGCCGTCGAACACCATCCTGATGGATCAGCTCACGCCGCTCACCCTGGGTGCGCTGATTGCGCTGTACGAACATAAAACCTTCGTGCAGGGCGTGATCTGGGATGTCAACAGTTTCGACCAGTGGGGCGTGGAGCTGGGCAAGGTCCTGGCCAAGAATATCCAGGCCGAGCTGCAAGGCGAGATCAAGCCGGAACGCCACGACAGCTCGACCAATGGCCTGATCATCATGGCCAAGGCGGCACAGCACCTGTAAGCAAGGATACACACATGGAAACCACCCCGATCATCCAGGTCGCCTGCGACGCCGTCATGCAAACCGGCGAGTCGCCGCTGTGGCACGCCGACGAGCAGGTGCTGTACTGGGTCGATATCCCGGCGCGCACCGTGCACCGGCTCGATCCTGCCAGCGGCGCCCACCACGCATGGCTGCTCGAGAGCGAACCGGCCAGCCTGGCGATTGCCGAACAGGGCGGCCTGATCGTTGCCACCCGCAACGGCGTGCTGCACCTCGATACCGCCAGCGACGCTGTACGCACCACGCTGATTGCCCCCGCGCCGTACGACACGGCAATCACCCGCTTCAACGACGGCAAGGTCGATGGCGCCGGCCGCTACTGGATCGGCACCATCTACGAGCCGCGCGACAAACCCGCTGCCGAGATGTACGTGCTGGAGCATGGACAACTGCGCCGCGCCTGGGCCGGCGGCATGACCAATTCCAACGGCCTGGCCTTCAGCCCCGACCAGAAAACCATGTACCACGCCGACACCAGTGCCCACCTGCTGCGCCGTTTCGACTACGACGTGGCGACCGGTGCGGCCGGCAACGAGCAGGTATTCCGGCAGTTCTCAGCCGACAAGACCAACAACTACGGTGGCCGGCCCGATGGCGGCGCGGTCGATAGCGAAGGCAATTACTGGAGCGCGCTGTTCGAAGGTGCGCGCATCGTCAAGCTCTCACCACAAGGCGAGGTGTTGGCTGAAATCGCCTTGCCGGTGCGCTGCCCGACCATGGTGGCCTTCGGCGGCCCGAACCTGCGCACGCTGTATGTCACCAGCGCCGGCGCACGACCGGCCGAAGAACTGGCACAATACCCGTTCAGTGGCAAACTGCTGGCCCTGCAAGTGGATGTAGCCGGCCGGGCAGAACCGGCATACCGGCAGTAATGTAGTAAAGTTTCTTGCTTTTCGCATTTCGACGTAGTAAATTTACACATCCACCATCAAGCTCTTTTACCTCAGATCTCACTATGGCACTTACCGATTTTGACCTGGTTCTGTTCGGCGGCAGCGGCGACCTGTCGATGCGCAAATTGCTGCCCGCGATGTACGCGCGCGACGTGGCCAACGACCTGCCTCCTACTGCCCGCATCATTTGCGTAGGCCGCGCGGACGCCAGCCAGGAAGAGTTCCTGCACACGGTCGAAACCACCTCGAAGCCGCTGATCAAGTCGCCGGCCGTGGCGCCGGCCGCGTGGGCGCGCTTCACGGCCCGCATCGTGTACGTGTCGCTCAACGCCACCGACGCCACCACCTATGCGCCGCTGGTCGAAGCGCTGCGCCAGGATAGCGCGATTACCCGCGTGTACTACCTGGCCACGCCGCCAGCCATCTTCGCCCGCATTTGCGAGAGCCTCAAGGAAAACGGCCTGGTCACCGCCAATTCGCGCGTGGTGCTGGAAAAACCGCTGGGCCGCGACCTGGCCTCGGCCAAGCAGATCAATGCCGAAGTGGGCAAGGTCTTCGAGGAATCGCAGATTTACCGGATCGACCACTACCTGGGCAAGGAGACGGTACAGAATCTGCTGGCCCTGCGCTTTGGCAACATCCTGTTCGAGCCGCTGTGGCGCCGCGAGTGGATTTCCGACGTCCAGATCACCATCGCCGAGAAACTGGGCGTGGGCAACCGCATGGGCTACTACGACACGTCGGGCGCGCTGCGCGACATGCTGCAAAACCATTTGCTGCAACTGCTGTGCATCGTGGCCATGGAACCGCCCACCTCGATCGCACCGGACGCCGTGCGCGACGCCAAGTTGCAAGTGCTGCGCTCGCTTAAAAAATTCACCCCGAGCACGCTGGCGCAAAACATCGTGCGCGGCCAGTACCGCGCCGGTCACGTCGATGGCAAGGCCGTGCCCAGCTACCGCGACGAACCGGACGCGCCGGAACACTCGCGCACCGAAACCTTCGTGGCCATGAAGGCCGAGATCGACACCTGGCGCTGGGCCGGCGTGCCGTTCTACCTGCGGACCGGCAAGCGCATGGCCGACAGCCTGGCCGAGATCGTCGTGCGCTTCAAGCAGATTCCGCACTCGATCTTCGCCCAGCCCACCAACAGCTTCCAGCCCAACTCGCTGGTGATCCGTCTGCAACCGGACGAAGGCCTGCGCATGAACCTGATGGCCAAGACCCCAGGCGACGGCATGCGCTTGAAGCAGGCCGAGCTGGAATTGGACTTCCGCGAACAGTTCAAGTCGCCACGCATGGAAGCGTACGAGCGCCTGCTGCTCGACGTGCTGCGCGGCCAGTTGACCCTGTTCATGCGCGGTGACGAGCTGGAAGCGGCGTGGGAATGGGTCGAGCCGATCCTCGACCACTGGGAATCGGACGACAGCTATCCGGTGCCGTACTCGGCCGGTACCTGGGGCCCGGCCGCCTCGTCGGCCCTGATCAGCCGCGAAGGCTTGCAGTGGCGCGAAGAAGCGCTGCCGGAAGACTAGGACCCATAACGCCATGCTGCTCGACTCGATCCGCACCCAGCTCGACTCGCTCTCCAAGTCGGAGCGCAAAGTCGCGCTGGCCGTGCTCGACCATCCCGGCCAGACCGTCAGCCAGAACATCACGGCGCTGGCCAAGAGCGCGCAAGTGTCGGAACCGACCGTGGTGCGGTTTTGCCGCACGCTCGGTTACGACGGCTGGCACGAGTTCAAGCTGAAACTGGCGCAGGGCCTGGCGCTGGCCCTGCCCGGCCTGAACGAACAGCCCACCCAGGACGACCTGGCGGCCGACCTGGTCAACAAGATTTGCAGCCGCTCGATCAACACCCTGCTCGACCTGCGCAACAATCTCGACCCCGACGCCATCCAGAAGGCGCTCGACATCTTGTCGAAAGCCAACAAGATCGAGTTCTACGGCCAGGGCACGTCCGGCATCGTTGCCGCCGACGCCCAGCACAAGTTCTTCCGCTCGGGCGTGCCCACGGTGGCCTACGCCGACCCGCATATCCACAGCATTGCCGCTGCCCTGCTGCGCACCGGCGACGCCGTGGTGGCCATTTCGCAGCGCGGCAACAGCCCGTCGCTGGTGCGCTCGGTCAAGCTGGCGCGCCGCGGCGGCGCCGACGTCATCGCGCTGGCGCCATCGGGCACGCCGCTGGCCGACCTGGCCACGGTGCTGATTCCCATCGACCTGATCTTCAACATCGATCCCTATACGCCCATCTCGGCCCGGCTGGCCTACCTGGTGGTGATCGATGTGCTCGCTGTCGGACTGGCCTTGCAACGGGGTCCCGATTTCCGCAAAAAAATGCAAAATGCCCAGAAAGCCTTGCAAGAGTTCGACTTGCAATTCGACTCCTTCATCGGTTGATGTCATAATTTGACAAATTTGCACCGGTCCTGTGCGTCGGTGTGTTGTCGCACATGGCTGCCGCCACAGTACTCCTATACTTCCCTTATGCTACAGTGTGAATAATTTTCCAAGTGCAATATTGCACTTGGTGAATTTCACCTGTGGCATGTAGTGCCCGTGAGAGTGGACATGACTACCTTTTCTGCCGCCAATTCTTCCTCCGATAACGCCTTATCGGCCCGCATTCCGCTATTGCAAACCGGCGTGCCGGGGCTCGACCAGATTTTGGGTGGCGGCTTTCCCTCGCACAGCCTGTACCTGCTGCAGGGACTGGCTGGCAGCGGCAAGACCACGCTGGCGTGCCAGATCGGCTACCACCACGCGCACCAGGGCAAGAAAGTCCTGATCCTCACGCTGATTGCCGAAACCCACGGCAAGATGCTCAATCACCTGAGCAGCTTTTCGTTCTTCGACGAGCAACTGGTGGGCGACCGCATCGTCTTCATCGGCGCCTACCCCGACCTGCTCAAGGGCGGCTTGCGCCAGTTGCTCAAGTCGATCGCCACCACGCTAGCCGAGCAGCAACCGGACATCATGATCATCGACGGCTTTCGCACCGTGCGCGACGCCAAGCCGTCCGACGTGGCGCTGTCCGAATTCATGCTGTCGCTGAACTCGCTGGTGTCCACCATGCGCTGCACCACCTTTTTGCTCTCGCCCACCGAAGGCAATGTGGCCGACTCGGAAAACACCCTGGTCGATGGCTTGATCGAACTGAGCCAGTTCGAGCATGGCCTCAACCTGATCCGCGAAATCAAGGTGTTCAAGCTGCGCGGCAGCAAGCACCTGCTGGGGCGTCACGTGTTCGAGGTGGGCACCGATGGCATTGCCATCTATCCGCGCCTCGAAGCGGTGAGCACGGTGACCGGCTCCACCCCGGTGGTGTCGCGCCAGCGGCTCGGCTTTGGCATCGAAGGCTGGGACCGCCTCACCCACGGGGGCGTCGCCAAGGGTTCGACCACCGCGCTGCTGGGCAACCCGGGTGTGGGCAAGACCCTGATGGGCATGCATTTCATTTACGATGGACTCAAGCGCGGCGAGCCGTGCCTGGTCGTCGGCTTTTACGAGTCGCCCGAGGCACTGCTGGAAAAGGCGAGCAGCGTGGGCCTCGACTTCCGCACCTATTACGACAGCGGCGCCCTGCAGGTCATCTGGAATCCGCCGCTGGAAATCCTGGTCGACAGCCTGGCCCACAGCGTGCTGCGCAACGTGGAAGCGCGCCAGGTATCGCGCCTGCTGGTCGATGGCATCGACGGCCTGCGCGAAATCGTCATGCACCCCGGGCGCTCGCGCTCGTTCCTGGCGGCGCTGGTCAACGAGCTGCGCTGCCGCAACGTCACCACGTTCTTTACCCAGGAACTGGCGTATTTCGGCCAGGCCCCGGGCGATGGCGAAATTGCTGCGTCGATGCTGTTCGAGAACATCATCCTGATGCGCTACGTGGATGTGAACGGCATCAACCGCCGCCAGATCGGCGTACTCAAGCTGCGCGAAAACGGTTACGACGCTGCCAACCACATCCTGCTCATTTCCGACCAGGGCATGAGCATCGAAGAAGCTGTCTCTGGCCCGGTCCACCTCACGCCGACGCTATGAAGAGATGACATGAGCGACTTCCCCGCACATCCCGACGCACACCCGGACGGCAAGCTGATCCTGGTAGTGGACGACGAATTCGACGTCCTGTCGGCCTATGCCATGCTGTTCGAGTACCGCGGCTACCGCGTGCGCACGGCCGGCAATGGCGAGGAGGCGCTGGCGATGGCCGCGCTGGAGCGGCCCGATATCGTCATTTCCGACTACATGATGCCGGTGATGGATGGCGCCCAGCTGTGCCTGCTGTGGCGCAGCGATCCCGACCTGCGCCAAGTACCTTTCATCCTGTGCAGCGCCGGCCTGCTGCGGCGCGACGAAGTGCTGCCGTACGACACCTTCTTCCGCAAGCCGGTGCCGTTTGAGGCGCTGGTGGCCGAGATCGCTCGATTGATCGCCGCCCCCATCCGGAGCTAGTTCACAAATAACAGGCTGTTGTACGGTGTTATCTTTCCGCTTAGGCCACGCTTGAGTACAATAAGGCAATCACTCACTCGGGCAGCGCCATGAACCAACTCGAACAACTCAAGCAATTCACCACCGTGGTCGCCGACACCGGTGATTTCCAGTCGATCCAGGCCTACACGCCGCGCGACGCTACCACCAATCCCTCGCTGATCCTGAAGGCCGTGCAAAAGGACGAGTACAAGCCGCTGCTGGAAAAAGCCGTGCGCGACAACCTCGACCGCTCGACGTCGGACACGATCGACCACCTGCTGGTGGCGTTCGGCAAGCAGATCCTGCGCGTGATCCCGGGCCGCGTTTCCACCGAGATCGACGCCGGCCTGTCGTTCGACTCTGAAGGTTCGATTGCCAAGGGCCGCGAACTGATCAAGCTGTACGAAGCGGCCGGCATCGAACGCGAGCGCGTGCTGATCAAGATGGCCGCGACCTGGGAAGGCATCCGCGCCGCCCAGGTGCTGGAAAAAGAAGGCATCCACTGCAATATGACCTTGTTGTTCTCGCTGGGCCAGGCGATTGCCTGCGCCGAAGCGGGTGCGCAACTGATTTCGCCGTTCGTAGGCCGCATCTACGACTGGTACAAGAAATCGACCGGCATCGAGTACACCCCGTCCGAAGACCCGGGCGTGCAATCGGTCAAGCGCATCTACAACTACTATCGCAAGTTTGGTTACCGCACCGAAGTGATGGGCGCGAGCTTCCGCAACACCGGCCAGATCCTGGAACTGGCCGGCTGCGATCTGCTCACCATCAGCCCCGACCTGCTGCAAAAGCTGGCCGACACCGACGGCAAGATCGAGCGCAAACTGAGCCCGGAAAACGCGCCGTCGGCCGGCGTCGTCAAGATCAGCCTGGATGAAAAGAAATTCCGCTTCCAGCTCAACGAAGACCAGATGGCCACTGAAAAGCTGTCCGAAGGCATCCGCGCCTTCTGCGCCGATACCGGCAAGCTCAAGCAAATCATCTCCGGCATGCGCTAACACTTTGGGGTCAACACTTCGGGGTCAGTGCCGACATTCGGACATTTTTGAACTTTTTCGTCTGGCGATGGTCCACCTAGTGATCAGTTCGTGTCCAAATGTCGGCACTGACCCCGAAGTTGGCGGTGGGTATTTATGTCTGCAATAACGATACGGTTGGGGCGGCGGGCGCGGGCGCGGATTGCTGCTGACGGCTTACGGGCCGGTGATGTGGCGATCGTGCCGGCGGCCGCCGGCGGGCCCAAGGGGCTGATCCTCAATGGCCTCGACCTGTGGCTGTTCGGCAGTTTTCTCAAGGATGCGCCACGGCCGCGCACGCTGGTCGGGGCCTCGATCGGGGCCTGGCGCATGGCCGCTTCGGCGTTTGCCGATCCGGTGGCCGCGCACCGGCGCCTGGCGCACCTGTATGCGCACCAGCGCTATCCGGCCAAGGTGACGGCTGCGTATATCAGCGAGAACATTCGCAACCTGCTCGACGAATTGCTCGACGGGCGCGGCGCCGAAGTGATCGCTCACCCGCATCACCACGTCAACATTCTCACCGTGCGCGGCACCGGTGCGCTCGGGCGCAGCAATGGCGTGCGCTGGCGCGAGATGGCCGGTTTTCTGCTGGCGGCCGCTGGCAACGCGGTCGCCCGCAGCCGGCTGGCGGCGTCGATGGAACGCGTGGTATTTCACCCCGCGCAAGACGATGCCCAATGGCTGCGCCAGCCGTTCGACGCCTTTGCCGCCCATTTCGTGGACCTGTGCACCGACAACCTGCGCGACGCCATGCAGGCGTCGGGCTCGATCCCGCTGGTGCTCGAGGCGGTGACCGACATCGCCGGTGCGCCACCGGGCCCGCACTGGGACGGCGGCCTGATCGACTACCACCTGCACCTGCCCTACCAGCGCGACCCTGACCTGGTGCTGTACCCGCATTTCAGCGACCACATCGTGCCGGGCTGGCTCGACAAGTCCATGCCGTGGCGGCGCGCCAACGACGCCGCCATGGACAATATGATCCTGGTGTCGCCTTCGGCCGCATTCGTTGCCAGCCTGCCCAACGGCAAACTGCCCGACCGCAAGGATTTCACCGCCTACGGCCAGCACCACGACACCCGCAGCCGCCACTGGCTGCACGCCATCGGCGAGAGCGAGCGGATGGCCGAAGCGTTCGCACACTGGTGCGACAAGCCAGACCTGAAAGCAACGTTGTCTTTTTAGATCATTCATATTGATGCCAAAAAGCAACAACTCCGTCGATTCTGATGACCTCTTGCGGTCCCGGGCGCATACTTGAAGCGTGCTAGCCGGCATCATAAAAACGGAGACCCCACCATGAATTTTCTTTCGCACACGCGCATCGGCACCCGCCTGGCCGCTGCCTTCGGCATCGTGTTACTCCTGGCCCTGGTCGCCACCACGGTGGGGCTGATGAATGCCCGCAGCCAGGCCACCGCCACCCGCGAGATGATGGAAAAACCGCTGGCCAAGGAGCGCCTGGTGTCCGACTGGTATGTGCTGATGTACTCGGCCATCGCCCGTACCGAGCTGATTGCGCGCAGCAAAGATGCCTCACTGCCTACGGTCTTTGCCGACGTGATTGCCGCCAGCAGCAAGCGCGGCGCCGAGTTGATGGGCAAGGTCAAGGAACTGGTCGCCAGCGACGAGGAGCGCGTCATGTTCGACAAGATCGTGGCCCTGCGCACCAATTACCAGAACCTGAAAACCGCCGTGGGCAATGCCCGCAAGGCCGGTGACGACGCCGCCGCCGAAAAAATCTTCAACGGCGAATTCACGCCGGCGGCCAAGGCCTACTCGGTGGCAGTCGAAGGCTTGCTGGCGCACCAGCGCAAGGCCATCGACGATACCGCCCACGCCATCGATGCCGCCAACGACCGCGCCAACCAGTTGCTGCTCGTACTCACGGTGCTGATGGTGACCATCGGCTCGCTGGCGGCCTGGATCATTTCACGCTCGATCACGGCGCCTTTGAAGTCGGCCGTCGACATTGCCGCCAAGGTGGCCGACGGCGACCTCACCACCCGCTTCGACACCCACGTCCAGCGCTCCGAAATCGGCGCGCTGATGACGGCGCTGAAGGGCATGAACGATTCGCTGGTCAACGTGGTCAGCCAAGTGCAGACCGGCACCCGGACGATCGCCAGCGCCTCGCATGAAATCGCCGCCGGCAATATGGACCTGTCGCAACGCACCGAGGAGCAAGCCAGCTCGCTCGAAGAAACCGCGTCGTCGATGGAAGAACTGACCTCCACCGTGCGCCAGAATGCCGACAACGCGCGCCAGGCCAACCAGCTGGCCAAGACCGCGTCGGAGGTGGCGGAAAAAGGCGGCGCCATCGTCGGCCAGGTGGTCGACACCATGGGCACCATCAACGATTCGTCGCGCAAGATCTACGACATCATTTCCGTCATCGACGGCATCGCCTTCCAGACCAACATCCTGGCGCTGAACGCCGCAGTGGAAGCGGCGCGCGCCGGCGAACAGGGACGTGGTTTTGCGGTCGTGGCGTCCGAAGTGCGCAACCTGGCGCAGCGCTCGGCCGGTGCGGCCAAGGAGATCAAGGAGCTGATTGGCAATTCGGTGGACCAGGTCGATATCGGCTCGAAGCTGGTAAAAGAAGCCGGTGCCACCATGGACGACGTGGTGGCCAGCGTGCGCCGCGTGACCGACATCATGGGTGAAATCACCTCGGCCAGCAGCGAGCAAAGCATCGGCATCGACCAGGTCAATACAGCGATCACGCAGATGGACCAGGTGACGCAGCAGAACGCGGCGCTGGTGGAAGAAGCGGCGGCAGCGGCGGCCAGCATGCAGGAGCAGGCCGAGCGGCTGGCGGAAGTGGCGTCGTCGTTCCGGCTGGAGGCGGGCGCTGTGGCTTTGCCTGTGGCAGCGCCGGTGTCGGCTGCTTCTGCTGCGCGCAAGCTGGCGGCGGTGAAACCGGTGGCGGCGCGCCGTCCAGCGCCAGCACTGAAGCCGGCATCGCGGCTGGCCGCCAAACCGGCGCTGACCTCGGTGCCGCGCAAGCCGGCGACAGTCGGTGGCGACAAGGACTGGGAAGAATTCTAGAACGCTCCCGCGTGCTCACGCCCCTAAAAACATCTCCTGCAAATCATTGAGGAACCGCTGCCCCAGCTCGGTAGGCCGTATCACCTTGTAGTCGCGGTAGATCAGGCCCTTGGCTTCGGCTGCGTTCAGCGTCTTCTCAATCGCATTCATGCTCATGCCGGTGCGCTCGGCAAACAGGTTGGGGTCGAAGCCGCCGCGCAGGCGCAGGGTGTTGAGCATGAACTCGAAGCCCATGTCCTCGCGCGCGATCTCGTGCTCTTCCTGTACGGGCGCACCGAGTTTTGCCTGGTCCATGTACGCGCGCGGCTGCTTGTACCTGGCCTGGCGCAGCACCCGGTGTGGGAACGACAGCTTGGAGTGCGCGCCGGCGCCGATACCGAGGTAGTCGCCGAACTCCCAGTAATTGAGGTTGTGGCGCGCGCGCTTGCCCTCTTTCGCGTATGCCGACACTTCGTAGTGCTGGTAGCCGTTGGCGGCCGTCAGTTCGGCGATCATGTCCTGCATGTCGGCGCTGGCGTCGTCGTCGGGCAGCGCAGGCGGGTACTTGGCGAACAGCGTGTTCGGCTCCATCGTCAAATGGTAGAGCGACAGGTGCGGCGGCTTGAACGCCAGCGCGGTCTCGATATCGTGGCGCGCCTCGGCCAGCGTCTGCGACGGCAGCGCGTACATCAGGTCGAGGTTGAAGTTGTCGAAGTTATCGAGCGCGATTTCCACCGCGCGCCTGGCTTCGCCGTCGTCGTGGATACGGCCTAGCGCCTTCAGGTGGCGGTCATTGAAACTCTGGATGCCGATCGACAGGCGGTTGACGCCGCTGGCGCGGTACGAACGGAATTTCTCCGCCTCGAACGTGCCCGGGTTGGCTTCCATGGTGATCTCGGTATCGGCATCGAACGGCAGCAGGGTGCGCACGTCCGACAGCAGCCGGTCGAGACCAGCGGCCGACATCAGGCTCGGTGTGCCACCGCCAATAAAGATGGTATAGATCTTCCTGCCCCAGATCAGCGGCAGCGCCATTTCCAGGTCCAGGCGCAGCGCGTCCAGGTATTCCTGCTCGGGGAAGGCGCCGCCCTCCTTTGCTTCGTGCGAGTTGAAATCGCAATACGGGCACTTGCGCACGCACCACGGGAAGTGGATGTACAGCGACAGCGGCGGCAACGCGGTCAGGTTGAGCGCACCGCTTTTCAGGTACTTGAGGGCGACGCCGGCAGCGTCACCGAGGTCGGCGCCCCCGGCAACTGTACCGGTAGCTGTACTGGGTGTACTGGTGACCTTACTGGTAGCGCCGACGATCTTGATCGGTATCATTTCAGCTTCTCAACCAGCGCGCGCAGGGCCTGGCCGCGGTGCGACAGGGCGTTCTTTTCGTCGGACGTCAGCTCGGCGGCGCATTTGCCCAGTGACGGGATGTAGAAATACGGGTCGTAGCCGAATCCGCCGCTGCCGCGCGGGGCGTCGAGCATTTCACCATTCCAGCGGCCGTCGGCAATGATCGGCTGCGGGTCGTCGGCATGGCGCACGAACACCAGCACGCAATAGTAATAGGCCGAGCGGTCGGTGTGCTGGGCCAGGTCGGCCACCATTTTTTCGTTGTTGCGGGCGTCGGACTTCGGTTCGCCGGCAAAGCGCGCCGAATACACGCCGGGTGCGCCGCCAAAGGCGTTGATGCACACGCCCGAGTCGTCGGCCAGCGCCGGCAGGCCCGTGATGCGGGCGGCGTGGCGGGCTTTTTGCAGGGCGTTTTCCACGAAGGTGTGGAACGGCTCGTCCGCTTCCGGCACGTCGTACTCGCCCTGGGCGTGGACCGAGTACCCCACGGTGGCGAGCAACTGGTTGAATTCCTTGAGTTTGCCGGCGTTGTTGGAGGCGAGGATCAGGCGTTGGGTCATGGCGATGGCGGCTTCAAAATCTGGGAAGCCGCCATTGTAAACCGTTTGCCGGGTTGGAACCTCAGGCCAGGCCGAGCGCCTGCTTTTGCAGAACGATCAGGTCGGCGATGCCGCCCTGGGCCAGGTCCAGCAGGCGGTTCATGCCGGCGCGGTCGAACGCCGCGCCTTCGGCCGTGCCCTGCACTTCGATGAAATGGCCGGCGTCGTTCATGACCACGTTCATGTCGGTGTCGCAGTTGGAATCCTCGATATAGTCGAGGTCCAGCACCGGCGTGCCCTGGTACACGCCCACCGAAATGGCGGCAACAAAGTTTTTCAGCGGGATGGCCGGCACCGCGCCGCGCGCAACCAGCTTGGAAAACGCGTCGTACGCCGCCACCATGGCGCCGGTGATCGACGCGGTGCGGGTACCGCCGTCGGCCTGGATCACGTCGCAATCGAGGTGCAGCGTGCGTTCGCCGAAGGCGTTGAGGTCGAACGCGGCGCGCAGCGAACGGCCGATCAGGCGCTGGATTTCCTGGGTGCGGCCCGACTGCTTGCCGCGCGCCGCTTCGCGGTCCATGCGGGTGTGGGTGGAACGCGGCAGCATGCCGTATTCGGCCGTCATCCAGCCTTGGCCCTTGCCTTTCAGGAAACCCGGCACCTTGTCTTCGATACTTGCGGTACAGATGACCTTGGTGTCGCCGCATTCGATCAGCACCGAACCTTCGGCGTGCTTGGTGTAATCGCGGGTCAGGCGCAGGGTGCGCAGTGCATCGACGGCGCGGCCGCTCGGGCGAAAGTCTGAAGTCATGGTGTAATCCTGGCAGTTTGATGGTCCGGCAGCATAGACCACAAGCTGCACTTGCACAACCGCGCCAGGGCCTCGTACTTCAGGTAAACAATACTGAACCCACCAGCCGCAATTTTCTTTACAATGCAATATCCAGCAATTTCCAGACCATCCGGCAATGGCAGTGTGGAGCGCAGCCACCAGACTTATTACCCTGACAACCGGATGTGTGGATAAATCACTGTTTTGTAAAAGATTAATCGGGGATATCCATTGAGCATTTCCAGCATGACGGGCTACGCGGTCGCCACCAGTGAGAGTGCGGCAGGAACACTGACCATCGAGATCAAGAGTGTTAACTCCCGGTTTCTCGACCTTCAGTTTCGAATTAATGACGATTTACGCGCGCTTGAACCCGATCTGCGCTCGGCAATCATGGCTGCCATCACACGTGGCAAGGTGGAGCTGCGCCTGAGCTTTGGCCGCAAGGCCGCCACCACCGGCGCCCAGGCGCTGAACATGCCCCTGCTCACCGAGCTGCAACGCTTGCAGGCCGAAGTGGGCGCGCATTTCCCCGGCGCCCAGGCGATGTCGGTGGCCGAGCTGCTTCGCTGGCCCGGCGTGATCGAAGAAGCGCAAATCGGCCAGGAGTCGCTGCAGGCGGACGTCGCCGCGCTGACCGTGCGCACCGTGCAGGCGTTCGTGCTGAGCCGCCAGCGCGAAGGCGCGGCGCTCGAAGCGATGCTGATTTCGCGCATCGAGGCGATGGAAGCGATCGTCAAGCGCATCACCCCGTTGATTCCGCAAGTGGTGGCGGCATTCCAGCAAAAAGCGGTCGAGCGCATGCAGGACGCGCTGGGGCTGGCCTGCCAGGGCTCGAATTCGTCGCTGTCGCGCCAGGATGCATTGGAGCGCATCCGCCAGGAAGTGATCTTGTACGGCATCCGCATCGACGTCGCCGAAGAACTGGGCCGGCTGTCGGCGCACCTGGGCGAAACCCGCCACATCCTGAAAAAAGGCGGCCAGGTCGGCAAGCGCCTGGACTTCATGATGCAGGAGCTGAACCGCGAAGCCAACACCCTGGGCGCCAAGGCATCGGTCAAGGAACTGGCCGACGCGTCGATGGAATTGAAGCTGCTGATCGAGCAGATGCGCGAGCAGGTGCAAAACCTCGAGTAAGACGCCTTACAGCAGCTTGTCCAGTTTCAATACCTGCACGTCCACCTTGCCGCCCACTTCCTGCAACAGCGCCTGGAAGTGCGGCGTCGCTTCATGCTCGGTCAGGGCCTGCTGATCGCGCCACGTCTCGATCATCACAAACCGTCCCGCGTGCTCGATATCTGCGTGCAGCTCGTAGCGCGAGCAGCCGGCTTCGGCGCGGCTGGGCGGGACGATTTTTTCCAGCGCCGCTTTGAGGGTGGCTTCGTGGCCCGGCCTGGCGGTCAGGGTGGCGACGACGATGAGGTCTTTCATAATTTTCCCGGTAAGTAAAATTTCCCGTTAATATTGGGTTCGTTTGCAAAAGGAAAAGAGCCCGGCTTTAAAAATCCCGCTATCATTTGAACTCAACTACGGCAGCTCAAATCGGGAGCGGAGCATGGCGACGTCAATTCGGGTGGGCATCGGTGGATGGGATTACGCGCCATGGCGCGAGACGTTTTATCCGCCGGACGTGCCGCAAAAAAAGGCGCTTGCATATGCGAGCCGCCGGGTCACCACCATCGAAATCAACGGCACTTATTACCGCACCGCCAAGCCCGAACATTTTGCGTCGTGGCACGCGCAAACGCCGGACGACTTCGTCTTCTCCGTCAAGGCCAGCCGCTATGCCAGCAACCGCCGTGTGCTGGCCGAGGCCGGCGAATCGGTCGAGCGCTTCGTCCACAGCGGCCTGGCCGAACTGGGCGACAAGCTCGGCCCGCTGCTGTGGCAGCTCGCCCCCACCAAGCAGTTCGATCCCGACGACCTCGAAGCGTTTTTCAAATTGCTGCCGGCAAAACTCGGCACGCGCAAGCTGCGCCATGTGCTCGACACGCGCCACGACAGTTTCATGTGCGACGACTACCTGAAGCTGGCGCGCAAGTACAAGGTCGCCACCGTGTTTGCCGATGCACCCGATTTTCCATCGTACGCCGACCTCACCGGCGACTTTGTTTACGCACGGCTGCTCAACGCCCAAAGCGCACGCATCACGGGCTACACCAAGCCTGCATTAAAAAAATGGGCCGACGTGGCAAGCCAATGGCAGCAAGGCGCCGTTCCCGTCACGCTACCGCACGTGGGGGCGGCGAAAGACAGCAAAAAGACGCGCGACGTGTTCATCTATTTCATCAACGGCGCCAAGGAACGGGCGCCGGCAGCGGCCCAATACCTGATCGGCCTTTTGTAAATTGGAGCGCGCTCATGGCTCTTGGTAAAATACGCCTTTGGGCGTCCTCTTCGGCGCCTTTTACGTTTGAGAGATAAACATGAGCTTAACCCACGCTTTCGCCGGCAGTTTATTTGTGGTGGCCGCGCCGTCCGGCGCCGGCAAGTCCACGCTGGTCAATGCCCTGCTGGCGCAGGAGCCGGCGATCAAGCTGTCGATTTCCACCACCACGCGCCAGCCGCGTCCCGGTGAAACCCACGGCGAGCAGTACTATTTCACCACCGCCGAAGATTTCGTCGCGCGCGCCGAGGCCGGCGAGTTCCTGGAATGGGCCGAAGTGCACGGCAATTACTACGGCACGTCGCGCATCATGGTCGAGCAGGAGATGAAAAAAGGCACCGATATTTTGCTGGAAATCGACTGGCAAGGTGCGCGCCAGGTGCGCAAGCAATTCCCGCAGGCGACCGGCATTTTCATCCTGCCGCCATCGATCGCCGCGCTCGAAGACAGACTGAAAAAACGCGCCACCGACGAGCCGCATGTGATCACCCGCCGGCTGCTTGCCGCAGGGGGTGAAATCGCCCACGCTCCCGAGTTCGAGTATGCTATCATCAACGAAGAATTCGCAATCGCGTTGTCCGAGCTTACCGCGATTGTCAGAGCGGCCCGTTGCCGGTTTGCGCAACAAGCGGCACGCAACGCCTCGCTATTTGCCCAATTGGGTATCCACGCTGAATAAAAGATTTTAGGAGCTATATCATGGCACGCATTACTATTGAAGATTGTCTCAAGAACATCCCTAACCGTTTCCAGCTGACCCTGGCCGCCACCTACCGCGCGCGCCAACTGCTGCAAGGCCACACCCCGAAAGTGGAAGCCAAGGACAAGCCTACCGTTGTCGCCCTGCGTGAAATCGCCGCCGGCAAAGTCGGTATCGAAATGTTGAAAAAGGTCCCCATGTAAGGTGGACCCGCGTTCCCGAAGGTGGAGAATGCAACCTCAACACGACGGAACGCACACGTATGAACCTGATCCCTGCCGACCCGACACTGAACGCCACGCCCTCCCGGGCCAAGCAGCCGGCTGCCACGCCGGCTGGTGCCACGTCGGGCACCCTTTCGGGTGCACATGCAGGCGATAGCACCGCCTCCACCATCGCAGCATCCTTGCCACCACCAGCTCCCCCCGTGATTTCCTCGTCGCCCCTGGCCACGCCTACCCTGACCGCCGGCGTTGCCTCGGTCACGCACCTGACCGAAAAACTGTCCGACTACATGACGGCCGCCGACCTGAAAAAGGTCAAGGAAGCCTATCGCTTCTCGGACGAAATGCACCTGGGCCAGGTCCGGAAATCGGGCGAACCGTACATCTCGCATCCGATCGCGGTGGCCGAGATTTGCGCCGACTGGAAGCTCGACGCGCAGGCCATCATGGCCGCGCTGCTGCACGATGTGATGGAAGACCAGGACGTCAAGAAGGACGAGCTGATCGAACGCTTCGGCGCGCCGGTCGCCAACCTGGTCGATGGCTTGTCCAAGCTCGATAAAATCGAATTCCAGAGCCAGATCGAAGCGCAGGCGGAAAACTTCCGCAAGATGCTGCTGGCGATGGCGTCCGATGTGCGCGTCATCCTGATCAAGCTGGCCGACCGCCTGCACAATATGCGCACCATGGAAGTCATGGCGCCCAACAAGAAGGCCCGCATCTCGCGCGAAACGATGGAAGTGTATGTGCCCATCGCGCACCGCCTGGGCCTGAACAATATCTACCGCGAACTGCAGGACCTGTCGTTCTCGCACCTGTACCCGCTGCGCTACCGCACGCTGGCCAAGGCCGTCAAGGCGGCGCGCGGCAACCGCCGCGAGGTGGTCACCAAGATCCTCGAATCGGTGAAGAACACCTTGGGCATGGCTGGCATCGAGGCGGAAGTGTATGGCCGCGAAAAAACCCTGTTCGGCATCTACAAAAAAATGCGCAACAAGCACCTGTCGTTCTCGCAGGTGCTCGACGTGTACGGTTTCCGCGTGGTGGTCGATACCTTCCCCAACTGCTACGTCGCGCTGGGCACCCTGCACTCGCTGTACAAGCCGATGCCGGGCAAGTTCAAGGACTATATTGCGATCCGCAAGCTCAACGGCTACCAGTCGCTGCACACCACGCTGATCGGCCCGTACGGCACGCCGGTCGAGTTCCAGATCCGCACCCAGGAAATGCATCGCACCGCCGAGTCCGGCGTGGCTGCGCACTGGTTGTACAAGAATGCCGATTCCAACCTGTCGGACATGCAGCAGCGCACCCATGCGTGGCTGCAGTCGCTGCTCGACATCCAGCAGCAGACCGGCGACTCGGCCGAGTTCCTCGAGCACGTCAAGGTCGACCTGTTCCCCGATTCGGTGTACGTGTTTACGCCCAAGTCGAAGATCATCGCGCTGCCGCGCGGCGCCACGCCGATCGATTTTGCTTACTCGATCCACACCGGCATCGGCGACCACACGGTGTCGGCGATGATCAACCACGAACCGGTCTCGCTGCGCACCGAGCTGCGCAACGGCGACATCGTCGAGATCGTCACTGACAGCAATTCACGTCCGAGCCCGAGCTGGCTGTCGTTCGTCCGTACCGGCAAGGCCCGTTCGGCGATCCGCCATCACCTGCGCACCATCAACCTGCCCGAATCGATCACCTTGGGCGAGCAATTGCTGGCGCAGGCGCTCACGTCCCTGGGCATGTCGGCGCTGCTCGAAGAACACCTGACCGAGCGCCTGCTCAACGAATCGAGCGCCAAGTCGCTCGACGAACTGTATGCCGACATCGGCATCGGCAAGCGCATGGCGGCGCTGGTGGCGCGCCATATCTTCGGTTTGCGCGGCGGCGAGTCGGCCAGCGCGCCGATCGACCACAACAGCGCAACCGAACTCGACCCGGTGACGATTTGCGGCAGCGAAGGCGTGTCGGTGCAACTGGCGCCGTGCTGCCTGCCGATTCCGGGCGACGCCATCATCGGCCAGCTGCGCCGCGACCAGGGCTTGCTGGTGCACACCACCGACTGCACCATCGCCAAGCGCCAGAAGGCCAAGGAGCCGGACCGCTGGATCGCCGTCAAGTGGGGCACCGAGATGAACCGCCGTTTCGACTGCCGCATCAAGCTGTTGATCAACAACGAAAAAGGCATCCTGGCGCGCGTGGCGGCCGAGATCGGCGAATCCGACGCCAACATCACCTATGTCGGCATGGACGAGGACAAGGACAACGTGCTGCACCAGCTGCGCTTTACCATCCAGGTCAAGGACCGCGTGCACCTGGCCGGCCTGCTGCGCAATGTGCGTCGCGTGACCGGCGTCAACCGCATCCTGCGCGAGCGCAGCTGAACCGCCCCGGCGCCTACTGCGGCGCCGGCGCCGGGTAACTGACTGCCAGGATTTCCAGCTCATCGACGCCGTGCGGCGCCTGGAAGGTGACCAGGTCGCCTTCGCGCGCCTTGGTCAATGCCCGTGCTACCGGCGCCACCCAGCTGATCTTGCCATTCAAAGGATCGAGTTCGTCGATGCCGACGATGGTGATGGTGCGCTCGGTCCCATGCTGGTCGCAATAGGTGACAGTGGCGCCAAAAAAGATCTGGTCGCTGCCGTGGTGCACGCTGGGATCGACGATGGCCGCCGAGTCCATGCGCTTGGTGAGGAAACGGATGCGGCGGTCGATTTCGCGCAGGCGTTTTTTCCCGTAGATGTAATCGCCGTTCTCGGAACGGTCGCCGTTGGACGCGGCCCAGTGGACAATGCGCACCACTTCCGGCCGGTCAACGTCGATCAGCTGCAGCAATTCGTCCTTGATGCGCTGGTAGCCCTCGGGGCGGATGTAGTTCTTGGAGCCGGCCGGGATGGCCAGCGCCAGCGCGGCGGCTTCCTCGTCGTCGTCCCCGTCGGATTCTTTTACAAAGGCTTTGTTCATGACGCCTATTGTACAGCGCTGCTTTTCCGCAAACGTTTTGTTTCACGTATCATGCTGCGAGAAGAACCACACGAGGCCCGATGAAACATTTCCGACGCTTGCACCGCTGGCTGTTTGCGCCGCTGGTCTACCTGGCGGCGCTGTTGTTGCTGCTGGAAGACTGGCTGTGGGACCTGGGCGCGGCGCTGATGCGCCGGCTCACGGCCTGGCCGCCGCTCGCCCGCCTGGAACAGTGGATTTGCCGGCTGGGACCGTACGCCGCGCTGGTGCTGATGGTATTGCCGGCCGCGCTGCTGTTTCCGGTCAAGCTGCTGGCCCTGTGGGCGCTGGCCAACGGCCATGCGCTGCTGGGCCTGACAGTGATCGTGCTGGCCAAGGTGGTGGGGGCGGCGGCCGTGGCGCGGCTGTACCTGCTCACCCGGCCGGTATTGCTCACCATTGTCTGGTTTGCCCGCCTGCTGGGCTGGTTCCTCGACCTCAAGCAGCGCTGGATCGCGCGCCTGCGCGCCACCGCCGCCTGGCGTCAGGTGCAGGCGCTGGCCGGCCGTGTGCGGCGCTGGCGCCAGCGCGCCAGCAGCGGCCCGCGCAGCTGGACCGGACGCTTTCGCCGCCTGCTCAAGCGCTTTCGGGCTCGCTGGCGCACCTGACTGCCATGCCAACCACCGTGCCATACCAACCAGATCACCGAGTCCGCCGACCACCGCCATGAGTAGCCTCCCTGCCCCGCCCGACCTTGCCACCGAACTGGCGCAGGTGCGTGCACGTTTCGACGCCATCGTCTCCAACACGCCCGGCCTGGTGTACCAGTTCGAGCGCCAGGCCGACGGCGCGGTGTCGTTCCCGTACCTGAGCGACGGCTGCCAGGCGCTGCTGGGCCTCACGCCTGCCGCGCTGCACGCCGCGCCCGGCCGCTTCCTCGAACTGATCCTGCCCGAGGACCGCGACTCGTACCAGGATGCCATGCAGGCTTCGGCCAGTGCGCTGTGGAGCTGGAACTGGGAAGGCCGGATCTGGGTCGATGCCTGGAAGGACGTCAAATGGATCAACCTGCGCGCCACGCCGCACGCGCTGCCCGGCGGCGCTGTGCGCTGGGACGGCATGATGACCAACATCACCGAGAGCAAGCAGGAACAGCAGGAAGTGCGGCGGTCGCGCGCGCGGCTGGCCGAGCTGAGCGCGCACACCGACCGCGTCAAGGAACAGGAACGCACCCGCATCGCCCGTGAAATCCACGACGAGCTGGGCGGCAACCTGACCGCCATCAAGATGGCGCTGGCCATGCTGGCAACGCGCCTGGACGGCATCGACCCGGCGCTGCGCGAGCGCACCGACTACCTCGACTCGCTGGTGGACCGCACCATCGACGCCGTACACCGCATTTCGCTCGACCTGCGCCCCGCCCTGCTCGACCTGGGCCTGGTGGCCGCGCTCGAGTGGCAGGTGCGCGAGTTCGACAAGCAGGCTGGCATCGACACTACGTTCAGCTACAACCAGCGCGACATGGGCCTCGACGAAGACCAGTCCACGGCGCTGTTCCGCATCGCCCAGGAAGCGCTGACCAATATCGCCAAACACGCCGAAGCGAGCCGGGTGAGCGTGAAGCTGGCGCGGTTGCGCCATTACGTCAGCCTGAAGATCACCGACGACGGCCGCGGCATCCGCCAGGCCGACCGCGCCAAGCCGGCGTCGTTCGGCCTGCGCGGCATGGTGGAGCGCACCCGCGCGCTGGGCGGCACCCTGACGCTGAGCCACGCGCCGGGGGGCGGCACGGTCGTGGCAATCAAGATTCGCCACGAAAGCACGGGGCCGGAACCGGGACCGGAACCGGCCCCGGGGGCTACAATAGGCGGATAGCCGGCTGGCTAAGCAACCTAATGCGCCACAGAGCGCTTGCAGAAAAGTAGAGAAAACCACCATGAGCGAAAAAGCCATCATCAAGGTCTTCATTGCCGACGACCATGCCATCGTGCGCGAAGGCTTGAAACAAATCCTGGCCGAGACGCGCGACATCATCGTGGCCGGCGAGGCCGAGAACGGCCTGGAAGCCGTCAAGCTGTTCCGCAAGTCAGAATGCCAGGTCATGCTGCTCGACATTTCCATGCCCGACCGCAGCGGTATCGACGTGCTCAAGCAGATCAAGAAGGAAAAACCGGACCTGGCCGTGCTGATGTTGTCGATGCACCGCGAAGATCAATATGCGATCCGCTCGCTCAAGGCGGGCGCATCCGGTTATCTGACCAAGCAGAGCGCGCCGCGCGAGCTGGTCAACGCGATCCGCCAGGTGGCTGGCGGCCAGAAGTACATCAGCCCGGCGCTGGCGCAGGAACTGGCCAACCACGTGGGCGAAGACCACGAGGCGCCGCCGCACGACGCCCTGTCCGACCGCGAATACCAGACCCTGACCATGATCGCCTCCGGCAAGACGGTGGGCGTAATCGCCAAGGAATTGTCGTTGTCGGTCAAGACCGTCAGCGAATACCGGGCCCGCCTGCTGGTCAAAATGAAGCTCAAGAACAGCGCCGAATTGACACACTATGCGATCAAAAACCAGCTGATCGACTAAGGGAGGACGACGAACGGGCCCGACAGGGGTAAAATGACAACGATTAGTCCCATTATGGTTGTCGGATAGAACATTCTTGATGCAGAAATGAAAGACGTTTTTCCGCGCCTGCTCCGCGCAATGGTGTGTCCGGCATGGGCCTATCATGCTACAACCAAGTAAACCCATAGAGGTTCCATGTCCAGCAAACCCACCGAGCAAAATCCGGCCGAGATCGCACGCGAGGCGTTCAAGCGCCTGGCGTTGCGCCGGATTTCTCCCACGCCCGAGGCCTACCGCGAAATTTACAACGAAATCGCCGGCATCAGCGAACCTGTCGCTGCGCCGGTGGTTGCCATCGATCCGGGCCCGGAAGCGGTACTGAACCAGTTTGCCACCCGCCTCACCGACGGCACCGGCGACCTGGCCGAGTTCGGCCGCCGCTTCAACCGCGCGGTCAAGTCGCGCGACTGGGACGGCTATGCGCGCATGTTGTCGCAGCTGGTGGAAAAACACTTTATCAGCAAGAAGCCAGGCATCGAAGTGGCCGGCCTCGGTGGCGCCGGTGCGCCAGGCGCCGAGGACGAGCAAAGCCGCGCCCTGCGCGAACTGCTCAGCCGCACCCTCACCTTTGCGGTCGCCTCGCTGCTGGCCGGCGCGCCCGCGCTGGCGACCGAGGCCGAATCGCTGGGCGCGGCCGCACGCGACGCCCACAGCGAGGAAGCGCTGACCGAGATCGGCCTGCGCCTGAAACAGCTGTGCTTCCAGATCGAGGTGCGCGGCGCCGACAGCGGCGAGCAGCAGGAATTGCTGCTGCGCCTGTTCAAGCTGCTGCTCGAAAACGTCAGCGAACTGCTGGACGACGACAGCTGGCTGCAAGGCCAGATCGAGTCGGTGCAGCACCTGATCTCGGGCCCGCTCGACGTCCGTGCCCTCGAGGACGCCACGCGCAGCCTGAAGGAAGTGATCTACAAGCAGGGCCAGCTCAAGCACAGCCTGTCGGACGTCAAGCTCACCGTCAAGAACATGATGATGACGTTTATCGACCGCCTGGGCGCGGTGGCTGCCTCCACCGGCGACTTCCACGAAAAGATCGGCGGGTATTCCGACAAGATCAGCAAGGCCGACAATATTGCCGAGCTCAACAGCATTCTCGACGAGGTGCTCAAGGAAACCCGGCTGGTGCAGGCCGAGGCCCTCAAGGCGCGCGACAAGATGGTGCTGGCGCGCCAGGAAGTGCAGGACGCAGAAACCCGCATCCACGCGCTCGAAGCCAAGCTCCAGCACCTGAGCGAGCTGGTACGCGAAGATCAACTGACCGGCTCGCTCAACCGGCGCGGCCTGGACGACGTGTTCGAGCGCGAGACCGCGCGCGCCGACCGCCGTGGCACGCCGCTGTGCGTATCCGTGCTCGACCTCGACGATTTTAAAAAGCTCAACGACACCTACGGCCACATTGCCGGCGACGCCGCCTTGAAGCACCTGGTGAAAATCGTCAAGGAAACCCTGCGGTCGATGGACGTGATCGCCCGCTTCGGCGGCGAGGAATTCCTGATCCTGATGCCCGAGACCACCATCGAGGCGGCCGCATCGACCATGACCCGTTTGCAACGCGAACTGACCAAGCACTTCTTCCTGCACGATAACGAGAAAGTCCTGATCACGTTCTCGGCCGGCGTGGCGCTGCGCCGTCCCAACGAAGATCAAACCGAGCTGGTCAAACGGGCCGACAAGGCCATGTACACCGCCAAGCAGACCGGCAAGAACCGGGTGGTGATGGCCGACTAGGCCAAAAACTTGGCGCGGTTGCCACAAAACCTGTCCAGCCCGGCGCCTGCCGGGCTTTTTTTTGTTTAAATCGCAGAGAAATAAATTATTTTTTGCCCTAAAGATTCGTTTTCAACGGTCGATTAAGCGGGTGCGAAACCTGAACTTTAGGCCATCAATAAAATTTAAAGTTCGTTTCCAGGCCTAAATTTTCCCGCTGGGCAACCGAAAATCATTACAACAGCGGTTTGATTGTCTCGGAACGCGGAGACAGACCAAAGTGAAATGAGCAGCTAGCCCACACCGTAGTAATCTGGAGAATCATCATGGCACAAGTCATCAACAGTAATATCCAATCGCTCAATTCGCAACGTAACCTGAGCAGCTCGCAAGCTAATCTGTCGACCTCGTTGCAACGTCTGTCTTCCGGCCTGCGCATCAACAGCGCCAAGGACGACGCCGCCGGCCTGGCAATTTCCGAGCGCTTCACGTCGCAAATTCGCGGTAACCAACAGGCAGCCCGTAACGCCAACGACGGCATCTCGCTGGCTCAGACTGCTGAGGGTGGCTTGAGCACCGCTGGCGATCTGCTGCAACGTGTGCGCGAACTGGCAGTGCAGTCCGCCAACGGCACCAACTCGGAATCGGATCGTAAATCGATCCAGAACGAGGTCGCTTCCCTGTCGAAAGAACTGGACCGCGTGGCCAATACCACCCAGTTCAACGGCCAGAACGTGCTCGACGGCTCGCTGACCAATACCCAGTTCCAGGTTGGCGCGAACTCGAACCAGACCATCAACATCGGTGTGGCCAGCGCCAAGGCAGCCGACCTGGGCAACAACACCATCAAAACCACCGCCGGCGGCGCCACCATGAACGCCGCCGTCGCCACGGCAGCGAACGGCCTGACTACCGCCGAACCGCTGACCATCAGCTCCGGCGCAGGCATCACTACCAAGGTGGAAGCGGCCGCCGGCGACAGCGCCAAGGCCATTGCCGCCAAGATCAATGCCCTGAGCAATAGCAGTGGTGTGTCGGCACAGGCCAAAACCACGGCGACCATCAAAGGCATCGGCCTCGATACTGGCGGCCTGCCTAGCGCAACGTCGCAGGCGGTCAGCTTTACGCTGAAAAGCGCCAATGCGGACCCTGTGACGATTTCGTCGTCGGTCAAGAACGGCGACCTGGCGTCGCTGGCGCAGGCAATCAATGCCCAGAGCGGTACGACCAATGTTACCGCCAGCATCAAGGTCAACCAGACCACCAACCAGAAAGAGCTGCAACTCGATAACATCGCCGGCGACGATATCACCATGGTTAGCGGCACCGGTACCACCAATGTGGCCATGGCCAATGCCGAGATGCGCGGCGCGGATATCATCGACACCACCACCACCCCGCCGACCACCACGGCAGGTGCCGGTCAGCCGGCGACCGCTACCGTGACGGTCGGTGGTTCGATCGAGCTGTCGTCCGACAGCGGCTTCTCTATCAACGGCGGCGCTGTGAGCCTGGGTGCAGCCGATATCGGCAGCGAACTGGCGTCGGTGGACAAGATCGACGTCAGCACCGTGGAAGGTTCGAATGCAGCACTGAAAACCATCGACTCGGCGCTGAACCAGATCAACAAGAACCGCGCCGACCTCGGGGCGATCCAGAACCGCTTCGCTTCGACGATCGCCAACCTGAACACGACGACCGAGAACCTGTCAGCTTCGCGTAGCCGTATCCAGGATACCGACTTTGCGCAAGAAACGGCCAACCTGACGCGCGGCCAGATCCTGCAACAGGCAGGTACCGCGATGCTGGCCCAGGCCAACTCGCTGCCGAACGGCGTGCTGTCGCTGCTGCGTGGCTAATCCCCCGGGATGAGTTAGCTCAGAAAAAACTTGCGCTAACCACGCTCCCCGGCTGATTTCATCAGTCGGGGATTTTTCGTAAAGGACGCATCATGACTATCGACTCAATAGGTTCTGTCGCCACCGGTCGCCCGGCGGAACGCCAGATTGCGGGCGCCGACGCCGCTCCCGCACCGGGAGCCACGCGCTCGCCGGCCACCACCGTCGACACCGCCAACGCCGTCAAGGGCGCGCCTTCGCTCGAACAGGTCAACCGGGCAGTGTCCGAGTTGAACAAATCGCCGCAGGCAAAATCCCAGGGGCTCGAGTTTTCCATCGATACCGACAGCAAGCGCACCGTGGTCAAGGTTATCGACCAGAGCACCAAGGAAGTACTGCGCCAGATTCCCACGCCCGAGGCGCTGGAAATCGCCAAGGCGATGGAAGCGAAGTCCACCAAGGGCGTGCTGATCCAGCAAACCGCCTGAACCCGCAGCACCACGGCGCGCATTGCGCGCGCCGTTTTTCTCCTCCGCATGGCAAGCTGTTACACGCATGCCGCCCGCCCCGCGCCGCAACGGCATCATCGTCAACCCCGACTTTCTTCCGCTAAGTGGGAACTGACTGGTATTCTTCCCTCTCAAGTCCGGTTTGATTCTGCCGTTATTGCCTTATATTATTGGTTTACACAGGAGTGCAACGTGGCTATCTCGACCCCCAACATTGGATCCGGGCTTCCGATCAACGACATCATCAGCAAGCTGATGACGGTCGAGTCGGCGCCGCTGGCGCAGTACGACAAAAAGTCGGCCAGCGCCCTGGGCCAGGTATCGGCGTTCGGCAACCTGTCAGGCGCGCTGGGCACGTTCCAGTCGGCGCTGTCGGGCCTGACGTCGCTCGGCAGCTTCCAGACCATGTCCGCGTTGCCCGGCGACGCGTCGATCTTCAATGCCACCGCCAATGGCACGGCCAAAGCCGGCTCCTACAAGATCAATGTGACCCAGGTGGCGCAGCCGCAAACGCTGGCGTCCAACGGTTTCAAGTCCACCACGGCCGCGATCGGTGTCGGCGCCAAGACCACCATCAGCTTCTCGCTGGGCACGGTCAGCAAGGGCACGTTCGGCATCAACGGCACGGCGCTGGGCGCCAGCCTGAGCACGGGCGGCCTGACGCCGGGTGCACTATCGATCAACGGCACCGCGATCGCCACTGACGGCACCACGCGCAGCGCCCGCCTGCTGGCCGACGCCATCAATGCCAAGAGTTCCACCACTGGCGTTTCGGCCAAGGCGGCGCCCACCATCACCAGCGCCACCCTGTTCGGCACCGGCGGCGCGTCTACCTTCGGCAATGTCGACACCAGCGGTGGCGGCACCTATTCGCTGTCGGTCGGTGGCGTGGAAATCGCGGTCCAGGGCGAAAACGTGGCCGGAGGGGCAGCCGGCGCAGTGACGGCAGCCTCGATCGACACCGCACTGAGCGGCAACACCTCGGTGGTGCGCGCGTTGGCCGACGCCAACATTACGGTGAGCGGCACGGCAGCCGATGGCACCTTGCGCTTTACCAACGCCGACGGCAGCAACGTGGCCATCGCCGAAGCGGTCTCGGGCACTGTCACGGGCGGAATCGGCAATAGCGGCGGCCAGGCCAACATCGGTTCGAGCACCACGGTGGTGGGGTCGATTTCGCTCATTTCCAACGACGGCAGTCCGATCAGCGTGGCGGGCAGCAATCCGGCCGGCGCTGGCCTCACGCCCGGCGTGGGTGGCGCTTACCAGGATGCCATTTTTACGGCCGACAGCGACCGCACCAGCGGCAACGTCGTCATCGACAGCACCAACAATTCGCTGCAAGAGATCGTCAATGCGATCAACAAGGGCGGCTTCGGCGTGACCGCCAGCATCGTCTCGGATGGTTCCAGCGGCACCGATGCCAAGCCCAACCGCCTGATCCTCACGTCGACCAGCACCGGCCAAAGCTCCACCATGAAGATCACGCTGGCCGGCACCGGCGGCGAACCGCCCGACCCGGCCCTGGTCGACTTGCTCAGCTACGATCCGGGCGGCGTGCAGAACATGAACCAGAAAATGGCCGCATCCGATACCAAGGCCACAGTCAACGGGATCGACGTGACCAGTTCGACCAACACCATTTCGGGCGCGATCACCGGGGTGACCATCAATGCGATCAAGACCGGCAGTTCCACGCTGGCGGTCAACAAGGACACGGCGGCACTGACCACCTCGGTCAATGGCTTCGTCAAGGCGTACAACGATCTCAACAATCAATTCACGTCGCTGGGCGGGTACAACGAAGAAACCAAGACTGGCGGTCCGTTGCTCGGCGATTCGACCTTGCGCAACCTGCAAGCGACTATCCGCCGCCAGATGACGGCCAGCCTGACGGGGCTGCAAGGCACCAGCCTGACCAGCCTGTCGCAAATCGGCATTGCGTTCCAGAAGGACGGCAGCCTGGTGCTCGACAACAGCAAGCTGCAAAAAGCCATCGACAACAACTACAACGATATCGCCGGCCTGTTTGCGGCCGTGGGCCGCAGTACCGACCCCGATATCAAGTTTGTCAGCTCCACCGCCAAAACCGGCGCTGGCGACTACGCGATCAATATCACGCAACTGGCCACCAAGGGGA
The DNA here is from genome assembly GCF_034479515.1 of Duganella zoogloeoides. Taxonomy (NCBI): domain Bacteria; kingdom Pseudomonadati; phylum Pseudomonadota; class Betaproteobacteria; order Burkholderiales; family Oxalobacteraceae; genus Duganella; species Duganella zoogloeoides. The sequence goes on along the minus strand of NZ_CP140152.1, from coordinate 1,155,778 downwards.
CTTTGCAGGGTACCAATGTATTGCCGGAAGAGACAGTCATCGGTGCGAATACGACCTGGAGTGTCACTCTCAATGACACCGATCCGACCTTGGCATCCAACACGGCTACCATTACTATCCCGGAAGGTCGTTACAATCCATCGCAACTGGCGGCCGCACTGCAGTCGTCGATCAATGGCGTATCTGCCTTCTCGTCGAAAGGCTCGACCGTGGCAGCCACCGTGGGCACCGATGGCAAACTTAAACTGGAATCGACCAATTACGGCTCGAAGTCCAACATCAGCATCACCATGACCACCGGCACCGACACCTCGGCGGTCTTTGGCACCGGTACGTCAGTCAAGGGCAAGGATGTGGCGGGCACCATCGGCGAGTACGCAGCCAGCGGCGACGGTCAGACGCTCACCGGCATGCCCGGTGGTCCGGTCGAAGGCCTCAAGCTCACCGTGGAGGGCGATACCACCGGTGCGCGCGGCACCTTCGGGTTTTCCCAGGGCTACGCGTACCAACTCAATACATTGGCGTCCGGTTATCTCGGTGCCGGCGGGGCCATCACCAGCCGCACCAAGGGGCTCAACGACGCGGTCAAGGGCATCACTACGCAGCGCGATAAATTCGCTGCCCGGCTGGTGGAGGTGGAGGCGCGCTACCGCAAGCAGTATTCGGCGCTCGACACCATGATCGCGAACTTGAACAGCACCCAATCGTTTCTGACGCAGCAGTTGGCCTCACTGGCTTCAGTAAAGTAACGTCCCACTCACAGGAGACAGAGTATGTTTGGATCTCGACAAACTGGCGTGCATGCCTATGCCAAGGTTGGCATGGAAACCGGCGTCGTCGCCGCCAGCCCCCACAAGCTGATCGTCATGCTGTTCGACGGCGCGCTGGTCGCGCTCAACAGCGCATTGGGCGCCATCCGCAGTGGCAATATTGCCGAGAAAGGCAAGTCGCTGTCCAAGGCCATCCTGATCATCGACAGCGGACTGCGTTCCGCGCTCGACAAAAAGGCGGGCGGCGAGATCGCCGAGGGTCTCGATTCCCTGTACGAATACATGAGCGGGCGCCTGCTCACCGCCAACATCCAGAGCGATGCCGGCATCGTCGAGGAAGTCCAGCGCCTGCTGATCGAATTGCGCGACGCCTGGAACGCGATCGCCGACAATCCTGCCGTCACCGGCCGTCCCCAACCTGCCAACTTTGCGAGCGTTTGACCCATGATGACGAATCAAGAAGCTTTATCCGCCTACGCCGCCATGGCTGCCCTCACCGAACAAATGGTACAGGCCGCCAGCGCCAGCGATTGGGATACGCTGGTCGCGCTGGAACAGCGCGTGGCTGCGCACGTGCAGGCGCTGCGGGCCGAACCGAGCCAGTCGATGACGGGCGCCGACCGTGAACGCAAGATCGAGCTGATCCGCCAGATGCTCAATGCCGACCGCCAGATCCGCGACCTCACCATGCCGTGGATGGCGCAATTGTCCAAGCTGATCAGCTCTACCGGTACCGAGCGGCGCGTGGTTAACGCCTACGGCAACGTCTAAAGCCGGGGCGCGCCATGTTGCCGCGCATTGACGCCAGCATCCGGCCGGTCGGGCCTTCCGACGGCGCCGGCACTGGCGCCGCCGTCGGCGACGCTCGCCAAGGCCAGCTGGCGCTGCAAAAGGCGCTGCAGGGCCTGGTCGGCCAGAACGTGCCGGCGGTCGTGCAATCGAAGTTCAGCGACGGCAGTGCGCTGGTCAAGGTCGCCGAGCAGAACGTCCGCATGATGTTGCCGACCGACGTCAAGGTCGGCGCCGAAGTTTCGCTGACCGTGCTCAGCGCCTCTCCCCGTCCCACTTTCCAGTTCGGCACCGGCACTGCCGGCGCCACCGTGGTCTATCCCGATGGCGGCGACGCCCAGCCGGCCAACTTGCCCTCCCAGGCCGCCCCGCAGGCGGGCCTGGGGCGCGGCGCGGGTTTGTCGGGTAATGTGCCGCCCGGCGTTGCCGGCAATGCCGCCGCCACCCCGCCCGCCGACACGGACGCCGGGCCAGCTACCACCGCTGGCACCGCTGCTGCCCAGGGCGGCCGCGGTGCCGAAGCGGCACGGCCGCAAAGCCTGGCCGCCGCCTTGCTGGGCAAGGCGCCCCTCACCGCCAGCGCCGACTTGCCGGGCCTCGACCACACCACGCCGCAATCGACCCTGAGCCCCACCGCGCGGGCGCTGGCGACGATCTTGCCGGCCGGCGGCCAGATGGCGCAACTGGCGCTGATCGGCAAGTCTGCGCTGTTCGGCAATGCCGCGCCCGACACCGACAAGCTGGCCCAAAAGCTCAACGACACCATCTCGAAGAGCGGCTTGTTCTACGAATCGCACGTGACCGAGTGGGTCAAAGGTGAACGACCGCTGGCGGACCTGATGCGCGAGCCGCAAATGCAGCACATGCAGCAATTGCAACGACTGGCGCAGCAATCGGGCGAATCGCTGGCACGCCTGGGGCCGGGCGGCCCCGACCTGACCCCGGCGCAAATGGTCAACCAGCAGTTGCACACCCAGGAACAGGGCCGGGTGCAGTGGAACGGCGAAGCGTGGCCCGGCCAGCAGATGCAATGGGAGGTCAAGCGCGAGCAGCGCGACGGCAGCCGCCAGCAGCAGGCGGACGACGGCCAGGAGCAGGTATGGCGCAGCGGCGTGCGCTTCCGGCTGCCGATGCTGGGCAAAGTGGCCGCCACCGTGACCATGGTCGGCGACCAGGTCCACGTGCAGCTGCACACCGACACCGATGATGCGGCCGCCACCCTGCGCGCCTACGCCGGCCAGTTCGAAGCGGCGATGGCGGCGGCCGGGGGCCTGCTGTCGTCGCTGGCGATCGCCCAGCAGGATACCCCGGGAGCCGCCGATGGCCACTGAAGCGCGCAAGCCGCTGCAACAGGCGGTGGCCCTGGCCTACCAGGACGGCACACCCGCGCCCAAGGTGGTGGCCAAGGGCCGTGGCCTGGTGGCCGAGCAGATCATCGGCGTGGCGCTGGAAGCCGGCGTGCACATCCACGAGTCGAAGGAACTTGTCTCTTTGCTCATGGACGTGGATCTTGATCAACAAATTCCGCCCATGCTCTACCGCACGATTGCGGAACTGTTGGCGTGGCTTTATTATATTGAATCTGCGCAAAAGTCCGGCCAGCCGCTGCCGGCGGCTCCCGACACCAGCGCTCCCATCAGCGACACTTGACCCGACTGGCTTCGATGTACCCTCAATTTCAGGACGCGGCGTTGGAAAACTGGCACGATTTCGAGATCGAATCGCGCAAGGAGATCGTGTCCCTGCTGCGCAACATCGGCCAGAAAAACCAGTTGATCCGCATGTTGATCCAGGGCGAGTCCGACGTGTGCGTGACCTCGATCCTGGCCGTGGACGACGTGCGCGATACCGTGGTGCTCGACACGTCGATCGACGCCGAGCAAAACCAGCGCATCGCCAACGCCGAGCGGCTGTCGTTTGAAACTACGCTCGACAAGGTGCGCATCATGTTTGCCGCCGAGCGCATCGAAGCGATCACCCACGAAGGCGAACCGGCCTTCCGCATCAGCGTGCCGCTCACCCTGATCCGCCTGCAACGGCGCGAGTTTTACCGCATGAGCACGCCGGTGACCAACCCGGTGCGGGTGGTGATTCCGTTGCCGGAAGAACTTGGCGGCAACACCAGCTTCCCGCTGGCCGACATCAGTTGCGGCGGCATCGCCATCCTCGACAACAAGATGTTGCTGGGCGACGCCATCGGCAAGGTATTCCCCGGTTGCCGCATCGACCTGCCCGAGATCGGCGCGGTCACCACCTCGCTGCAGGTGCGCAACTCGCTGGACATGACCCTGCTCAACAACAAGACCAACCGCCGCCTGGGCTGCGAATTCACCGACATCCAGCGCAGCATGCTTGCTTACGTGCAGCGCTATATCACCAAGCTCGAACGCGAGCGTAACGCCCGCATTGCTGGCATGTCGTAACGCAAACGCCAGTTAAATTCTGTAGCCCTTGCGGTAAGCGGACGGCGACAACTGCAACGCCGCCTTGAAATGCTGGCGCAGCGACAGCGCCGAGCCGAACCCTGACTGCTGCGCTACCACCTCGATGGCAGCGTCGCTGCCTTCCAGCAGGCGGCGCGCCTGTGCCAGCCGCTGCGCCAGTAGCCACTGCTTGAAGGAACTGCCGGTCGCCTGGCGGAAGTGGCGCGTAAAGTGGCGCCGGCTCATGGCCGCGCGTGCGGCCAGCGCATCGATGCTGTGGGCCTGTTCGAGCCGCTCCCCCACCCACGCCAGCACGTCGGCAAAGCGGCCGTCGCTACGCGAGACCGGCAGCGGCCGCTCGATGAACTGCGCCTGGCCGCCCTGGCGGTGCGGCGCGACGACCAACTGGCGCGCCACCACGTTGGCCAGCTCGGCCCCGCACTGCTGGCGCAGCAGGTGCAGGCAGCAATCGAGCCCGGCCGCCACGCCGGCCGACGTCAGCACCGTTCCCTGGTCCACGTACAAAACGTCACTGTCGACTGTTATCTTGGAAAACCGCAGCGCCAGCTGATCGGCGTAGGCCCAATGTGTGGTGGCGGTTTTGCCGTTCAACAGCCCCGCTTCGGCCAGCGGATAGGCACCCAGGCACAGCCCCACCACCCGGGCGCCACGGGCATGGGCGCCGCGCAGGGCATCGAGCAGCCGGGGCGGCGCCGGGCGGCAGTCGTCGTGCCACGAGGGCATGATCACCAGGTCGGCATCCGCCAGCGCTTCCAGGCCGTGTGCGGTCGCAATCGCAAAACCGGCCGAGGTGGCCAGCGGCGTGCCGTCGGCCGCGCACACGCACACGTCGAAGCGCCCGGCAGGCGCCGCGTCGAACACCAGGCATGGCACCGACAGGTGAAACGGGGTGATGCCATTGAAGGCAATCACGGCAACTTTTGTGGGGGCAGTCGTCATGGCCCGATTGTATCGCAGACATGCCTTCGGGCCACTAGCCCGCGTAGCCCGCTCCGCCGACAATGGCTCCTCCCCCACTTTCAAGGAAATCGCCATGACTGCCACTCCCCGCCGCGCCCTGCTCGTCATTGACGCTCAGAACGAATACTTTACCGGCACGCTACCGATCGAATACCCGCCAGTGACTACTTCGCTGCCCAATATCATGCTGGCGATGGACACGGCCAGCGCCAACGGCGTGCCGGTGATCGTGGTGCAACACGCCACCCCGGCTGGCGCGCCGGTATTTGCCACCGGTTCGCCGGGCTGGGAACTGCACCCGGATGTGGCCGCGCGCAAGGTAGACCACTACCTGCAAAAAGCCCAGGCCAGCGTATTTGCCGGCACCGACCTGGCCGAATGGCTGCGGGCGCACCAGATCGACACCTTGACCATCGTCGGCTACATGACCCACAACTGCGATGCAGCCTCGATCTACCACGCGGCGCATGTGGGCTTGAAGGTTGAGTTTCTGGCGGATGCGAGCGGATCGCTGCCCTATGAGAACGCGGCCGGCAAGGCCAGCGCGGAAGAAATCCACCGCGTGTTCAGCGTGGTGTTCCACTCGAGCTTTGCGGCGGTGGCAACCACCGCTGCGTGGGTGGCTGCCGTCAACCACGGCGTGGGGCTGGAGATGGACAATATCGTCATGTCCAACCAGCGCACAAGGAAGTAAATCTCCCGGCGCAGACAGTGCATGGGTACTGCAAGACGCTGCAACGACGTCGTGCGCGCTTTCAAACAGCCGCTATACCTGCATGTTCATGATGTCGTGATAGGCGGTCACCAACTTGTTACGCACCTGGATTGCGGCCTGGAAGTTGATGCTCGACTTTTGCATCGTGATCATCAAATCCGACAGGCTCACGCTGTCGTCGCCCATGGCGAAGCGCTTGCCCATCTCGCTCGACTTGACCTGGGCCGCGTTGACCGAGTCGAGCGCGGTTTTCAGCGCGTCCGAAAACTCGGCCTTCGGTGCGGCCACCGTTTCGGTCTGCACCACGGGCGGCGTCAGTTGCGGGCGCGTGGCGTGCGCCTTCAACTGCGCGATCATCGACTGGATCTGGCTGCTATCGATTCCACCTGTTCTCATTTCCACTCCTGTTTATCTCGGTGTTGCTTTCACGAAACAAATTTCACGTTTTGTCCCGGTGCGGCGTTACAATAGGCATGCCGCTGTGGCAGAGGTTCGCCTTTATTCAGAGCTGACAGATTACCAAGAGCCTGGCAAGCACTCTCGTCCGAGCAAGACCGGAAAGAGCGCTCTGTTCACGCGATTGAATTGCCCAGGGTCAAGCAATAATAGGCATCACTCCCACGTACCCGGAATTTAACCATCATGGCCGTAGCCGAACCACTCGACCCTACCAATGCGCCGCCCGCAGCCGACGACGGCGCCGAACGCCTGCCGTTCCTGCAAACGCCGATGGGCCGCAACGTGCTGCGCGGCGCAGCGGCGGCCGCGATCGTGGCGGTGCTGATCGGCCTGTACCTGTGGAACAAGGCGCCCGACTACGGCGTGCTGTTTTCCAACTACACCGACCGCGACGGCGGCGCCATCACGGCCGAGCTCGACAAACTCAACATCAAGCACAAGTTTTCCGAGAACGGCACGGCCATCCTGGTACCGACCGAACAAGTCCATGATGCGCGGCTGAAACTGGCCGCACTGGGATTGCCGAAAGGCGGCAACGTCGGCTTCGAGCTGATGGAAAATCAAAAACTGGGCGTATCGCAATTCCTCGAACAGGTCAACTACCAGCGCGCGCTCGAAGGGGAGCTGGCGCGCTCGATCCAGTCGCTGGCCGCCGTGGAAAACGCGCGCGTCCACCTGGCGCTGCCGAAACCGTCCGTATTCGTGCGCGACCAGCAAAAGCCGACTGCCTCGGTGCTGCTGACCTTGCACCCGAACCGCATGCTCGACCCGCTGCAAACGGCCGCCATCGTCCACCTGGTGGCGTCGAGCGTGCCGGAACTGATGCCGGCCAACGTTACCGTGGTGGACCAGGCCGGCAACCTGATTTCGGACCAGAACAAGAAATCGGGTCTGAACGCCAAGAACATGGATGAAACGCAGCTCAAGTATGTCAAGGACATGCAGACGCAGATCATCAAGCAGGTCGAATCGATCATCATCCCGATCGTCGGCGAAAACAATGTGCGCGCCGAAGCGACCGCCGACGTCGATTTCTCGCAGATCGAACAGGCCGCCGAAACCTACAAGCCGAACTCGCCGCCGGCCGCCTCGGCCATCCGCAGCCAGCAAAGCACGGAAACCAACGGCGGCGCCCCTGCCAACCCGGGCGGCATTCCCGGCGCGCTGTCGAACCAGCCGCCGGGCACGGCTACCGCGCCGCTCGACCAGATCGCCGGTGGCGCCGGCGCCGTGCCGCCCGCCCCCGGCACGCCGCCCGGCACCAACGCCAACACGGCCGCCTCGCCCACCCACAAGGAATCGACCACCAATTACGAAGTGGACAAGACTGTGCGCTACGAGTCGCGCGGCATGGGCGGCCTGCGCCGCCTGACGGTGGCGGTGGCGGTGAACTACAAGCGCATGGTCGATAAGGACGGCAAAGTCACGATCAAGGCCTATACTCCTGAAGAGATGGCCAAGATCAATGACCTGGTGAAGCAGGCGATGGGTTACAACCAGGAGCGCGGCGATGCCGTGAGCGTGGCCAACTCGCCGTTCGACGGCGTTGACCGGCCGTTCGAGGCGCCGCTCGACTGGTGGCGCGATCCGGCCAATTTGCCGATGGCCAAGGACCTGGCCAAGTTCCTGATCACGGCCCTGATCTTGCTGTATATCGTGCTGCGCATCGTGCGCCCGATGATGCGGCCCGTGTTCAAGAAAATCGACGAGATCAATACGCCGGAGCCGGAGCCGGAAGTGCCGGAGGAAGTCATCGAGGAAGGCCCGGACGAGGCGCTCATTGCCGAAGAAGAATTGCGCAAGATGGAAGAGACCACCGTGCGCTCGTACCGCGAAAACCTCGCCATGGCGAAAAAACTGGCGGTCGAAGACCCCCGTATCGTTGCCAACATCATCAAGGAATGGATAGGCGCAAATGACTGAGAATACCGGACTGCAAAAAGCGGCCATCCTGATGCTGGCCATGGGCGAGAGCGAAGCGGCCGAAGTGATGAAATTCCTCGGACCGCGCGAAGTGCTGAAACTCGGCGCCGCCATGGCCACCATGAAAAACGTGCCGCACGAAGAAGTGGTGGGCACGCTGGAAAACTTCCGCGACATGGTGGCGGCTGCGTCCACCGTGGGTCTCGATTCCGACGAGTACATCCGCCAGGTGCTGACCAAGGCGCTGGGCGACGACAAGGCATCGGTGCTGCTGTCGCGCATCTTGGGCGGCAAGGATGCGTCCGGCATCGAATCGCTGAAATGGATGGATTCGCAATCGGTAGCCGAGCTGATCCGCAACGAACACCCGCAGATCATTGCCACCATCCTGGTCCACCTAGAGCGCGACCAGGCCTGCGAAATCCTCAGCCACTTCACCGACCGCCTGCGCAACGACGCGGTGCTGCGCATCGCCACCCTGGACGGCGTGCAGCCGGCCGCGCTGCGCGAACTGAACGACGTGCTGACCAAGCTGCTGTCCGGTAACGAGAACATCAAGAAATCGTCGCTGGGCGGCGTGCGCACGGCGGCCGAGATCCTCAACTTCATGAGCGGCGAGCAGGAAAGTTCGGTGATGGACAACATCAAGAACTACGACAACGACATGGCGCAGAAAATCATGGACGAGATGTTCGTGTTCGACAACGTGATCGATATCGACGACCGCGGTATCCAGCTGCTGCTGCGCGAGGTGCAGTCGGAAATGCTGATCATCGCCCTGAAAGGCGCCTCGCAGGAATTGCGCGAGAAGATATTCAAGAACATGTCGGCGCGCGCCAGCGAAATGATGCGCGAAGACCTCGAATCCAAAGGCCCGGTCCGGCTGTCGGAAGTGGAAAGCCAGCAAAAGCAGATACTGCAGATCGTGCGCCGCCTGGCCGACGAAGGACAGATCGTCCTCGGCGGCAAGGGCGAAGATTCATTCGTATAATTAATTCATGTCCACCATACCAAGAGAAAAGCAGACTGCATTCCAGCGCTGGGAAATGACCTCGTTTGGCGACGAACGCCCGAGCGTGGTCGCCGAGCGCGAGGCCGAACAGCGTGCGCACGCCGCCGAGCAAGCCCGCCACGACGCCGAACAGCGCGTGTACGAACAAATCGAAGCGCAACAGGAACTGGCCGACATCGGCCCGCCTGTGCCGCCACCGATCGTCTATCCCACCGTCGAGGAACTCGAGGCGATCCGCGAGGAAGCACGCACGTCCGGCTACGAGGAAGGCCACGAAGCCGGCCACGCCGACGGCCACAAGAAAGCGCTGGACGCCGGCAAAAAAGTCACCGACGAAGCGCTCGAACACGTGCGCGCACTGGCCGACAGCTTTTCCACTGCGCTGCGCGAGGCCGATCAATTGATCGCCAACGACGTGCTGGAACTGGCGCTGCAACTGGCCAAGGGCATGCTCAAAAGCGCCCTGCCCGCCAAGCCCGAACTGATCATCCCCATCGTGCGCGAAGCCATTGAATACCTGCCCGTGTTGCAACAGCCTGCGCTGCTGGTGCTGCACCCGGACGATGCCGAGGTCGTCAAGGCCGGCATCGGCGAGGAGCTGACCAAGGGCGGCTGGCGCGTGGTGATCGACGCCAGCATCGGCCGTGGCGGCTGCAAGGTCGATACCGCCAGCAACCAGATCGACGCCACCGCCGCCGCCCGCTGGGAACGCCTGACCCACGCGCTGGGCAAGGACATCGGCTGGCTGGACTGACATGAGCGCCGACATTCCCACGCCCGATACCACCGACGCTGCGCAACATCCGGCCGAAGGCCTGATCCTGCCTCCCGACGAATTGCCGGCCGACTTGCAAACCCATCTGCAGCCGGGGCTTGAGCAATTGCTCGATGGCGACCAGGAAGATGACATTGCCCCGACCGCCCCGCCGGCAGCGCCGCCGGCAAAAAATCCCCACGCCAGCCGCTGGCAAGCCTATCTCGGCGACTGCAACGCGCTGGTCGGTTTCGTGGAACCGATGCAGGTATCGGGCCGCGTGACCCGCGTGGCCGGGCTGGTGATGGAAGCGGTGGGCCTGCGCCTGGCCGTGGGCGCCGCCTGCACCGTGCCGTTGCCGTCGGGCGGCAAGATCGAGGCGGAAGTGGTCGGCTTCGAAGGCGACAAATTATTCCTGATGCCGCAAAGCGATGTCGAGGGCGTGGTGCCCGGCACCCGGGTATTCCCGGTGGAGCCGGCGATTCCGCGCCCCGGCACCGTCAACCACCCGCGCCGCCGCCCCAGCGACCGCGCCCGTCATTTACCGGTCGGGCCCGAACTGCTGGGCCGGGTACTGGATGCGGCCGGCCGCCCGCTCGACGGCCTGGGCCCGCTCAACGCGTCCGACAGTGCACCGATCAATACCCGCCCCGCCAACCCGCTGGGCCGCGCGCCGATTGTCGATACGCTCGACGTGGGCGTGCGCTCGATCAACGCCATGCTGACCGTCGGCCGCGGCCAGCGCATGGGCCTGTTTGCGGGATCCGGCGTCGGTAAATCCGTGTTGCTGGGCATGATGGCGCGCTACACCGAGGCCGACATCATCGTCGTCGGGCTGATCGGCGAACGCGGTCGTGAAGTCAAGGAGTTCATCGAGCAGATCCTCGGTGCGGAAGGCCTGGCCCGCTCGGTCGTGGTGGCGGCCCCGGCCGACACGCCACCGCTGATGCGCCTGCAGGGTGCGGCGTATTCCACCGCGATTGCCGAGCACTTCCGCGACAAGGGCATGAACGTGCTGTTGATCATGGACTCACTGACCCGCTATGCCATGGCGCAGCGCGAAATCGCGCTGGCCATCGGCGAGCCGCCAGCGACCAAGGGCTATCCGCCGTCGGTGTTTGCCAAGCTGCCAGTGTTGGTGGAACGGGCCGGCAACGGCGAACTGGGCGGCGGCTCGATCACGGCGTTCTACACCGTGCTGACCGAGGGCGACGACCAGCAGGATCCGATCGCCGACTCGGCCCGGGCCATCCTGGACGGCCACATCGTGCTCAACCGCCGCCTGGCCGAGGCTGGCCATTACCCGGCCATCGACATCGAGCAATCGATCAGCCGCGCCATGCATTCGATCACGCCGCACGAGCACCAGCAGCGCGCGCGCCGGCTGAAACAGTTGTTTTCACGATACGAACGCAGCCGTGACCTGATCAGCGTGGGGGCGTATGCTTCGGGTACCGACCCGGTGCTGGACCAGGCCATCGTGCTGCACGACAAGATCGAGCAATTCCTGCAACAGCAGATCACCGAAAGGGTGACTATGGACGAGAGCTTGGGGCAACTTACCACGCTGTTCAACTGATTGACGGCTCCGGCCGAGACCTATAATCGGAGTCATTATGGCTTCCAAAGCACAACTCGAAACCCTGATCGACCTGGCCCGCCGCGAAACCGACGATGCCGCCAAGCGCCTGGGCGCCTCGCTCAAAGCGGTGGACGAGGCGCGGCAAAAGCACGAGATGCTGGTCGGCTACCGCGAAGAATACGTCAACCGTTTTCAGGAAGCGCAAGCGGCCGGCATCACGCCCATGGCTTACCGCAACTTCCAGGCCTTCATGGACAAGCTGGACGTGGCCGTCAAGGGTCAGCATGACGCGATCACGCGCGCCGAACAGCGCAGCAACCAGGAAAAGCTGGCCTGGCAGACGGCCGAGCGTAAGCGCGTCTCGTACTCGACCCTGAACGAGCGCGCCGATGCTGCCGCGCTCAAGCTGGAAAACAAGCGCGACCAGAAGCAGATGGATGAACATGCAGCACGCCAGGCGTTCTACAAGCGCTGATTTCTCACGACACCACCCGGTCCACCATGCAAAACGCCCCACTTCCATCGGTCAATGCCAGCAAGGCAGCCAACCTGCCCAAGGTCAACACCAACCCGGGCGCTGGCAGCAGCAACGATGCTTTCAAGCAAGCCTTGTCGCAACAGCTCGAGCAGCGCCAGACCATGAAAAATGCCGAGACTCGGGCTGCCGAGCGCCAGGCGACCACCAAGACGGCCCGGCAAGAGCAGCCGATCGACCACAGCGCCCCGCCCAAGCCGGCCGAGCATGCCCGCCGGGCCGCCGGCGCCGGCCAGAAAGAGGCCCCGAAATCCGCCAACAATGACGCCAAGAATGACGTCAATGAGCGCGCCGCCAGCGATGCCGAGGCCGCGCACGCGGCCGATCCGGTGGCCGACATGCTGACCCTGGTGGCAGCCTTCAACCAGCGCACCGATGCCAGTGCGGCCAGTGCCGACGCCGACGCTGCCCTGGCGGGTGCTGGTGGCGCGGCGGCAAGCGCCGTCGATGCCGCCACCCTGGCCGTATTGACCGCCGCCGAAGCCGGCACCGACACCGCCGAACAGTTGCCCGACACCGAATTCCAGGCTGCACTGGGCAGCGCCGCCGATACCTTGCCCGCTGCCAGCAGCGCCGACGCCGAAGCCCTGCTCACCGCTGGCGGCGCCGACACCGACACCCCGCCCGCTGCCGGCAGCGCCGATGCCGCCAGTACCCCGATCCCGCCGCGCGCGGAACTGGCCGGCGACGCCGCGCCGGCCAAGCACGCCCAAGGCACCTTTAGGCCAGCAGTCGAAGCGAAGACCGATGCGTCCGCCGACACGTCCGCCATCAGTGCCACCAGCGCCACCCAGCACGCGCCAGGCACCGAACTCCCACCAAAAGTCGAGGCCGGCAGCTTCGGCCAGCAATTGGCCACCGTCGGCGCACGTGTCGATGCCCATGCCGAAGCGGACGCAGCACTGGCCGCCAAGGAAGCCGCATCCGCCACGCCGGCCACGCTGGCAGCGGCCGGCGCGGCCCCTGGCGCCAATGCACTGGAGCTGGCCAAGGTGGCCACGCCGGCCACCACGCTGTACAGCCGCGTGGGCACGCCCGCATGGGACCAGCAACTGGGCCAGAAAGTGATCTTCATGGCCGCCGGCGGCGAACAGAGCGCCACCATGGAGCTCAATCCGCCCGACCTGGGGCCGTTGCAGGTGGTCCTGAGCGTGAACAAGGATCAAGCCACCGCTGCCTTCACCTCGGCCGCGCCGGAAGTACGCCAGGCGCTGGAAGCGGCCCTGCCCAGGCTGCGCGAGATGATGGGCGAAGCCGGTATCACACTGGGCAATGCCACCGTCTCGTCAGGCGCCGGGCAGCAGGCTGCCGGCCAGCGCGCCGGCAGCAGCGATGGCAATCGCGGTGGCAGTGGCCGGGGCGGCGCGGCCGGCGACGATGGCGCCGAGGTGGCGCGCACCGTCACCACCCGGCGCTTGCCGAGCGGTGCGGTCGATACCTTCGCCTGACCCCGGGTCCAGCGATCCGGCGATCCGGGGGGCGAGCGGGCCGTCATCACAGGTTTTGTTGCATGTTCCGCCATGGAAACACCGAGCAGGTGGGCGTTCGCCCCTCTTTTCGCTCGATCTTGCTGCGCAGGCACAACCGATAATGACATAATGGCGGAACCGATTTAACACCCAGGGGCAATTTTTTGAAAGCGAACCCAAAAATGAAGGCTGATCAGAAAGTGGATGCGCCGGCAGGCGGCGGCAGCAAGAAGCTGATCATCATCATCGTGGCGGTGTTGCTGGTGCTGGGCGCCGGCGGCGGTGGCGCAGCGTGGTATTTCATGCACAACAGTGGCGATGCGCACGAGGAAGAAGCGCCGGCCAAGAAAAAGAAGAAGGAAAAGAAAGCCGGTCCACCGGAATATTTGCCGGTCGATCCGTTCACGGTCAACCTGCAGCCGGGTGAAGACGGCGCCGAGCAATACCTGCAACTGGCGTTCACGCTGGAAGTGGGCAGCGCCGAAGAAAAGGAAAACCTCAAGGTCAATATGGCCAAGGTGCGCAGCCGGGTGCTCTTGCTGTTGTCGAGCAAGCGCGCGGCCGACATCAACACGCCCGAAGGCAAGATGCAGCTGGCCAAGGAAATCGTCGAGCAAACCAGCGAGCCGCTGGAGCAGCGCGGCGACAAGCAGGACGTTGTCGATGTGTTGTTTACCGCGTTCATCATTCAGTAAGTAGTGTCACCACAGCGAAGCAGGCAGTCACACCATGGCCGATAATTTTCTCTCCCAGGAAGAAGTCGATGCCCTTCTGAAGGGCGTCAACGGCGACCAGGACGATGCCCAGGCGCAGGAAGATGTCGCGGGCGTCCGCACGTATAACCTGGCCACCCAGGAACGCATCGTCCGGGGCCGCATGCCGACCCTGGAAATTATCAACGAGCGCTTCGCGCGCCTGTTGCGCGTGGGCCTGTTCAACTTCCTGCGCCGCAGCGCCGAAGTGTCGGTGGGCTCGGTGCGGGTGTCCAAGTACAGCGAATTCATCCGCAACCTGGTGGTCCCCACCAACCTCAACCTGATACATATCAAGCCGCTACGCGGCACGGCCCTGATGGTGTTCGATCCGGGCCTGGTGTTCCTGCTGGTGGACAACCTGTTCGGCGGCGACGGCCGCTTCCACACGCGCGTGGAAGGCCGCGACTTTACCCAGACCGAGCAGCGCATCATCCTGCGCATCCTCGACATCGTGTTCGAGGCTTACACCAAGTCATGGGAACCGGTGTACCCGGTCGAGTTCGAATACATCCGGTCCGAGATGAACACCCAGTTCGCCAACATCGCCACCCCGAACGAGGTGGTGGTGGCATCGACCTTCACGGTGGAGCTCGGTTCCGTGTCGGGCCAGATCCACTTCTGCATGCCGTACTCGATGATCGAGCCGATCCGCGATTCGCTGACCTCGAGCCTGCAGGGCGAGGCGCTGGAAGTCGATAAGCGCTGGATCCGCCTGATGACGCAGCAAATCCAGATCGCCGAAGTGGAACTGGTGGCCTCGCTGGGCACGGCCAAGGTCAACTTCGACGAAATCCTGAACATGCGCGTGGGCGACATCATCCCGCTGCAAATACCGGAGTTTATTTCCGCTACCGTGGACGGCGTGCCGGTCATGGATTGCAGCTATGGCGTGATGAACGGCCAGTACGCGCTCAAGGTGGAAAAACTGCTGGCCAATACCGATCACTTCAAATAACACACCATGCCGGCGCCCTGGCCCCTGGCCGCGCCGGTAACCGCTACACAGGAGAGCAACATGTCGGACAATCAAGACGACCAAATGGATGACCCATGGGGCGCGGCCATCGCCGAGCAGGCCGAGGCGGAAGCCGCGGCACTGGCGGCACAGCAGGCGCAACAGGCAGCCAGCGCGGCCGTCTTCAAGGATTTTTCTGGCACGCCCAGCAAGACCGAAACCCATAACGATATCGACTTCATCCTCGACATCCCGGTCCAGCTGACGGTCGAACTGGGCCGCACCAAGATCGCCATCAAGAACCTGCTGCAACTGGCGCAGGGTTCGGTGGTGGAACTCGACGGCATGGCCGGTGAGCCGATGGACGTGCTGGTCAACGGCTGCCTGATCGCCCAGGGCGAGGTGGTGGTGGTGAACGACAAGTTCGGTATCCGCCTGACCGACATCATCACGCCTTCCGAACGTATCCGAAAACTCAATAAATGAAGCAGACCTCCGTCTCGCCACTGGCATCCCTCATCTCGACAGCCGCGCTGGCGGCACTGGCCGCCATGGCCACCCTGGCCGGCGCACCGGCGCTGGCCCAGCAAGCGGCGCCCGCCGCGGCCAAACCGGCACCGGCGGCGGCATCCGCCGCACCGGCCATTGCACCAGCAGCGGCTCCGGCCGCTACAACAGCAGCGCCGGACTATGCACCCGCAACGGCCCCAGCCGCTATCCCGGCAGCACCGGCCAGCTCAACTGCTACCTCCCCGGGCAACGATCCCGCTGCCGATGCGGCGACCGTGCCCGCCACTACAGCCACCGCCAACGACACCACCACCGCCCCCAATCCGGCCCGCGCGCCGCTGGGCGTGCCAGCCGCGCCGTACTCCAACGCCGCTACCGGCGGCGGCCTGATGCAGACCACCTTTGCACTGGCCTTTGTCATCGCCCTGCTGCTGGGCGGCGCCTGGGTGCTCAAGCGCTTCGGTCCGCGCAGCTTTGGCGGCGGCAACAACACGGTCAAGCTGGTGGGCGCGCTCAGCGTGGGCGCGCGCGAACGCATCATCGTGGTGGAAGTGGGTGAACAATGGATCGTGGTGGGCGCCTCGCCCGGCCGCATGAACGCGCTGGCCACGATGGCGCGCCAGGAAGCGCCGGAAGTCGTCCCCGGCAGCCAGCCGATGGCGGCGCCAGCCAATTTCGCTGACTGGATCAAGCACACCATCGATAAACGCAACAACAGCAAGCAATGATGTATTCAAAGCACAGCCGTAATCGCAACATCATCACCGGGCTGCTCGTGGGCGGCGCGCTGGCGCTGCCGCTGCTGGCCGCCGCGCAATCGAGCGTGGGCATTCCCGCCCTGAACGCCACCCCGGCGCCGGGCGGCGGCACCAACTACACGCTGCCGCTGCAGACCATGCTGTTGATGACGGCGCTGAGCTTCATCCCGGCCGCGCTGCTGCTCATGACCTGCTTTACCCGCATCATCATCGTGCTGTCGCTGCTGCGCCAGGCACTGGGCACGCAATCGGCGCCGCCGAACCAGGTAATGGTGGGGCTGGCGCTGTTCCTGACCCTGTTCGTCATGGGGCCGACGTTCGACAAGATCTACAACGAAGCCTACCTGCCGCTGCAGGAAAGCAAGATCAACATGAGCGAGGCGCTCGACAAGGGCGCCGCGCCCTTGAAAGCCTTCATGCTCAAGCAGACCCGTCAGGCCGACCTGGCGCTGTTCGCCAAGCTGTCGCGCACGCCGGCCATGCAGGGACCGGAAGACGTGCCGCTGCGCATCCTGGTGCCGGCGTTTGTGACCAGCGAACTGAAGACCGCGTTCCAGATCGGCTTTGCCATCTTCATCCCGTTCCTGATCATCGACATGGTGGTGGCGTCGGTGCTGATGGCGATGGGGATGATGATGATGTCGCCGGCCGTGATTTCGCTGCCGTTCAAGCTGATGCTGTTCGTGCTGGTCGATGGCTGGCAACTGCTGCTCGGCTCGCTGGCCCAGAGCTTTTACTAGGGGAACGCGATGACACCGGAAAGCGTGATGACCCTGGGCCGCCATGCGATGGAAGTGACCCTGATGATTGCCGCGCCGATGCTGCTGGTCGCGCTGGTGATCGGCCTGATCGTCAGTATTTTTCAGGCCGCCACCCAGATCAATGAATCGACCCTCTCCTTCATTCCGAAGCTGGTCGGCGTGTTCGTGGCGCTGGTGGTGGCCGGGCCGTGGATGTTGTCGATCATGCTCGACTACATGCGCGAAGTGTTCGGCGGCATTCCCAACCTGGTTGGCTAGTTCGCGCAGTACCGATGATCACCCTCTCCAGCACCGACCTCAATATGTGGATCGCCGGGCTGCTGTGGCCGCTCACGCGCATCCTCGGCATGATCGCGGCCGCCCCCATCTTCGGCAATAGCGCAGTACCGGCACGCGTCAAGGTCATGCTGGGCGTGCTGCTGGCGATGATCATCGCTCCCACCGTGCCAGCTGCCCCGGCCGTGGAACCGCTGTCGTGGGCCGGCCTGTTGATCCTGGTGCAGGAAATGCTGGTGGGCGTGGCGATCGGTTTTACCATCCGCGTGATCTTCGCGGCGGTGGAGATGGCCGGCGAGATTTCCAGCCTGACCATGGGCCTGGGCTTTGCCACGTTTTTCGATCCCAACACGCGCGGGCGCTCGTCGGCGATCAGCCAGTTCCTGTCGCTGGTGGCCACCCTGGCCTTCCTGTCGGTGAACGCCCACCTGGTGCTGTTGTCGGTGCTGGTGGAAAGTTTTTCCAGCTTGCCGATCTCGGCCACGCCGATCTATAGCGGCGGTTTTAAACAGATGGCCGACTGGGGCGGCACCGTGTTCAGTACCGGCGTGCAATTGTCGATGCCGATCGTGACGGCGCTGCTGCTCACCAACGTTGCGCTGGGCATCCTGACGCGCGCCGCGCCCGCCCTGAACCTGTTCGGCATCGGCTTCCCGATCACGCTCGGTGTCGGCCTGCTGGTGGTGGCGATGACCCTGCCCTACCTGGTGATGCCGATGCAAAACTTGTTCTTGAACGGCATCGAACATGCCCGCCTGATGCCGCGCACCTGGCACGAACGGGTGCCGCCGGTGGTGCCGGTGCCGCCTGCGCCGGTACTGCCAGGGCCGCAAATACCGGCCCCCGCCAACCCGGCGCCGCCCACCGCGCCCGCACCTGCGCTTCGATAGGCCTAGCCCGGTTGTCCCGGGCCCGCTTCTTTCGTAGACTGGCTGCACGTCCACTAGCAGCCACGAGCATGCCCACCCGCCATCTCCAGTTCGACGGCCAGACCGTGCGCCTCGACGCCCGCGCCGACCGCCTCGACCCGCGCGACCGCCCCTATGCGCCGCCGCTGGCCGCGCTACCACCGCGCTGGCCCGAAGACGCGCGCCTGCGCCGCCTGCTGCCCGCCTACGCCAGGCAGGGGCTGGTGCTCGATCAAAGCGCGCACGGAGAACATGGCGCATGTACCGGCTACGGCCTGGCCGCCGTGGTCAACTTCCTGCTGTGGCAGCGCGACGGTGCGCCCCCTGCCCCGGTCAGCCCGCACATGCTGTACGACCTGGCGCGCTTCTACGACGAATGGCCGGGCGAGCAATACGAGGGATCAAGCTGCCGGGGCGCCATCAAGGGCTGGAGCAAGCATGGCAGCTGCCTGGCGCCGCTGTGGCAAGCCAGCGTCCACGCCGATCCGCGCGCCGCTGTCGGCTACCGCCCCGACCCGCGCTGGGCCACCGACGCCGCCACCCGCCCGCTCGGTGTGTACTACCGGGTGGACCGCGACGCCATCACCGACATGCAGGCCGCCTTGCACGCGATCGGCGCGCTGTACGCGTCGGCCAGCGTGCACGCGGGATGGCTCGCGGTTGCGGCCGGCAGCGGGCTGGCGCAAGGCCACGAGGATCTGCCGGTGATCGGCTATGACGGCATGGCGGCCGACACCGGCATCCACGCGTTCGCGATTGTCGGCTACAACGAGCACGGCTTCGTGGTGCAAAATTCCTGGGGCCAGGACTGGGGCGCGTGCGGCTTTGCAATATTGCCCTACGACGACTGGCGCAACAACGGCCTCGACTGCTGGGTGGCGGCGCTGGGGGTGCCGCAGGTAGCGGCCTCATCCGTTACCCGGGCCGTCTCCGCTCCCGGCGCCCTGCCCGGCGCGGCGCTCGCTAACGTCGCCACGGCCGCCGCCAAGTCGCGCCGGATCGGCGTGTCGCTCGCTGCTGCCGATCCGCCGGTGCTGGCCAATCCGGCGCTCGCTGGCGCACTGCCGTGGTCCACCGATACCGCCTATGCCCACACGCTGGTGAGCGGCAATAACGGCGTGCTGCGCAGCAGCCGGCCCGACATCGGCCGCGCGGCCGACCTGGTGGCGGTGGCGGTTGGCGAGCGCCTGGGGGCCTGGCTGCGCAGTGGCAACGGAGCCAACGGCAGTGGCAGCAGCAAGAAGGTGGTGATCTACGCCCATGGCGGCCTCAACCCGGAGTCGGCTTCGCTGCGCCGCATCCGTGTCATGGGACCGTACTTTGCCGCCAACGGCATTTACCCGCTGTTTTACACCTGGCGCACGGGCGTGCTGGAAACCCTGGGCGGCCTGCTGTACGACGCCGTCGGCGACGTGGCGGCGCCAGCCCAGGCCGGCCGCACCTTCAGCGATGCCAAGGATGGCCTGCTGGAAACCGTGGCCCACCAGGTCCGGTGGGCGTGGCGTGAAATGCAGGACAACGCCGCGCTGGCCGCGCAGGACGGCGGCGCGCTGGCCTTGCTCGCTGCTGCACTGGTGCGGTTGCGGCAAGAGCACCCGGCACTGGAAATCCACCTGGCCGGTCATTCTGCAGGCGCCTTCGTGCATGGCCACCTGCTCGAACTGTGCCGGCGGGCCAGGCTGCCGGTGGCGTCGGTTACGCTGTACGCGCCGGCCTGTTCGCTGGCGTTCGCCCGGCGCTGTTTTGTGGCGGCGGTGACGGCCGGCGTGGTGCCCCGCGACCGCTTCTGGCTGCACCTGCTGTCCGATGCGGCCGAGCGCGACGATACCGTGGGACCTTACGGCAAGTCCTTGTTATACCTGGTGGCGCGTGGTTTCGAAGAGGTGCGCAAGACGCCGCTGGCGGGCTTGCAACGGACGGTCGATGCGGCCGCGCTGCAACCGGACGACGACCTGTGGCGCGCCGCCGACTGGCCGCAAGTGCGTGCCTGGCGTGCCTGGGTGGCAGCGCTGCCAGCGCAAGCCGATGGCGTGCCGGCCTGCGAGGTCACCGGCATGCGCATGCCGGTATCGTTGCAGCGCGCGGTCAAACCGAGCCACAACGCTTTCGATAACGATATCGTGATCCTGACCCGCACCATCAACCGTGTGCTGGGACGTTCGCCGGGCGCAGCACTTGATGCGCCCGTAACCGATCTGGATTATTAGATGTAATTGAACAGCGACAATCCCGACAAGGATTTGAACGATTTCTGCGCCGCGTCGAGATTGGTCGATTGCTGGGTGAACATCGAGATCGCCGCCACGTAATCGACATCCTGCAACTCCGATAGCACGGTCGCGTATTGCAGCTTGAGGTCGTCGCCGGCGCTATCGAGCGAATCGAGCTCTTTCAACCGCGAGCCGACCGCCGCCTGCACCGACAGGATGTTGTCGGCAGTGTTGTCGATGCTGTTCTGCGCCTGGTTCAGCGCATTGCTGAGGCTAGCCTGGCCGGCAGCGCCCGAACCGGGCGCGCGCAAGGCCTTGATCATGTCGTCGATGGCGCTGAACACCGATTTCTTGGTCGAAGGCTCCACCGAGAACTGGTCGCCGTCGGCCGGTGCGCCCTTGATGTCGAAGGTCATGCCGTCGAACGCAATCGCCTGGCCGCTCACGTACGGCACCGGCACCGCCGGCACCGGCGTTGCTGGCACCGGCTGGTTCAGGGTCAGGTCGGTGATGGTATAGGTGGTGGACGCCGGCGTACCGGGCACGGCAGGCGTGACCTGGAAATCGATCTGGTACTTGTTGCCGGTGAGCTTGGTGGCATCGGCCACCGAACCGGGGCCGATGATGCCGGTGCCGCCGCGACCGTAATTGTCCGCCGACGCGCCGGTGGCGAAACGGCCGTTGCCGGTCATATTGTTCTCAAACACCGAGGAACCGGAATCGCTGATCGCCACCTTGCGGGTGGATGCCACCTGCAACTCGCGCTGGCCCTGGTCGCCGTTGTAGACCACGCCGTTGGCGGTGGGCGTGAACGGTTGTGTTGTCGATTTATAGCCGGAAAACACGTAGCCGCCTACACCGTCGGACGTGTTGGCCTGGCCCAGCAGGTCGGCCAGGCGGCCTTCCAGTTCCACCGCGATCGATTCGCGGTCGGCTTGCGACAGGCTGCCGGCGCCGGCTTTTACTGCCAGCGTTTTAATTTCCGTCATCAGGTTGGTGGAGCTTTGCAGGGCCACGGTTTCCAGCGACAGCAAGCCCTTGGCGTTACTGCGGTTGGTCACCATCTGCTCGTTGATGCCGGCCGACTGCGTGACCTCGAGCGCGCGGGCGCTGGCGATCGGATCGTCGGCAGCGGTGAGGTTCTTGCGGCCGGTGGAGAGCTGTTGCTGGGTACGGGCTAGCGACGACTGCAGCGTGCCGATCTGGTTGACGCCGACGTCGTAAATGGTTTTGGTACTGATGCGCATGACCATGGGACTACCTCGTCAAAAATCTGCTGTGGTTACTCATCGGCCGAGGCTGAGCAAGGTATCGAACAAGGTGCTGGCGATCTGCATGACCTTGCCTGCCGCCTGGTAGGCCTGCTGGTAACGCAGCAGGTTGGCCGCCTCTTCGTCGAGGTTTACACCCGACACGCTCTGGTGCGCCTTGGTCGCCTGCACCACGGCGGCGTCGGCCGCGTTCATGCCGATCTGCGCTTCGCGCGCCTTGTTGCCCACCACGTTGACCACCTGGGCGTACGCGCCCTGGAACGTGGCGGTGCCGTTGTTCATCACGTTCTTCGATTGCAGGCCGGCCAGCAAGGCGCCGTTGCGACTGTCGCCCACGCCGCTGGTATTGGGGCCGACGGTAAAGGTGTCGCCATTGCCCGGCGCGCCCGTAATGTTGAAGCTGACGCCGCCGAAACCGATGGCCGCACCATCGGTAAACGGCACCGCGGTGCCGGCCGGATACGTGGTGGTGTTGCCGTTGGCGGTGACTGTCACATCCTGGCCGGCCGGGAAGCCGGTCAGGGTGCCGGCCGTCTTGTCGAAGGTCAGCGTGACCGGCGCCGCCAGGGCATTGCCCGGCGCCAAGTAATTCTGGTCCACGGTGCCGGCCGAAATCTTGGCGGTGCCGGTGTTGGCAATCGGCGCGCCGGTGGTGACCGGCGCGGCCAGCGCGATCTTGGTCGGATCGTTGACCGCCACCGTCAAGTCCTTGGCGGCGGCGTAGGTCGGGCGCACCAGGAAGTTGTCGTTTTGCGCGGGCGAACCGGTGATGCTGTAAGCCACGCCGTCGATCACCTGCGGTTCGGTCTGCGGGAACGGGTTAATTTGCGTGACCTGGCCATCGCTCAGGCGCTTGACGTTGAAATTGGTGCCGTCGAAATCGACGCTGTAATCGCTGGCCGTGAGCTTGCCGGCATCGACCACCGTGCCCTTGACTTCGGCCGTGCTTTGCGGCGCGTTGTTGGTGTTGGGGTTGACGTAAGCCTGGATCGGATTGAAAAAGGTGCCGCCCAGGGCGCCGTTCTGGTCCTGCCCCAGCTGGTGCTGGGCGTTGAAACTGGTGGCCAGCGACGCCGCCACCTGGCCCAGCTGGTTCTGGGCGCCGTCAAGCGCAGTATTGCGAAACTCGATCAGGCCGCCCAGCTGGCCACCGGTGACCACCTTGTCGGGCAGCGGCGTGAACTTGCCGTTGGGGGCCACGTAGCCGACCGACATCTTGGACGGATCGTTGGCGGCCTGCGCTGTGCCCAGGGTGAACGCGGTATTGCCGACCACCAGCGGCTGGCCGGTGCCCATTTGCACCGTCAGCATATTGTTGTCGCCCTGCACCACATTGGTCTTGACCAGCTTGTTTAAATCGGTGATCAGCTGGTCGCGGTGGTCGAGCAGGTCGTTGGGCAGGTCGCCGCCCGAACTGAGCCCGGCGATGGTGTTGTTGAGTTCGGCAATCTGGCGCGCGAACGAGTTGATCTCGCCCACGCTGGAGACGATCTGGCTGTTGACGCCTTCGGAAATTTCGTTGAGGCGCGCGCTCATGCCCTGGAAGCGGGCGGCCAGCGACTCGGACGTCGACAGCATCGACTGCCGCGCCGCTGCCGAGGCCGGGCTGGCGGTAGCGTTCTGCACGCCATTGAAGAAATCCTGCATCACCGGCGACAGGCCGGCGGTAGGGTCGGCCAACAGGTTGTCGATCTGCGAAATCTGCTTGTAAAAGCCTTCCAGCGAGGCCTGGTTGGTTTCGGCGCCGCGCAACTGGTTGGCCAGGAAATTGTCGTAGTAACGGCGCACGGTCGACACTTCGGTGCCGGTACCGACAAAGCCGGCGCCAGTGTTTTGCGACGGCGTGTCGGTCTGCACCACGCCCTGGCGCGTATAGCCAGGAACGTTCGCGTTGGTAATGTTGTTGCCGGTCGTGGACAATCCGACCTGGGCCGCCAACAAACCACTTCTGCCGATGCTCAGTAGACTCATGATGGTTTCACTTTATATTGCTAATGTTTACGGCAGCCCAGCCCAAAACTTGAATGACCCGGATTTGACAGCCTCAAGCTGGCCGGCTTAAATCGGCCCAGGGCTAGGCGCAGCGCCGAAGACAGTGCGTAAAGCACGGCTAGGCGCTGCAACGACGCCATGGGTCGATTTAACCGGCCAGCGAGCGTTTAATGATGCTAGTGAGTTTGTTGGCATATTGGGGGTCGGTGGCGTAACCGGCCTTCTGCAGCCCCTGGGCAAACGCGCTGGCGTCGCCGGCGCTGGCCAGTACTTTTTCGTAGCGCGGGTTGCTGGTGATCAGGCGCGCATAATCCTTGAAGCTGTCCGCGTAGCTGTCGTAGGCGCGGAAGCGTTCGACCTTGGTCTGGGCCTTGCCGTTGACGTATTCGGTCGTGGTCGCTTCGACCACCTTGCCTTTCCAGTCAGCCGTGGCCTTGATGCCGAACAGGTTGTTGCTGTTGGTGCCATCGCGGCCCTTGATTTCGCGTTTGCCCCAGCCGCTCTCGAGCGCAGCCTGGCCCAGCATGAACTTGGCCGGGATGCCGGTGGCGGCGCTGGCCTCGTCCGCGTGCGACGACAGTTTTTCCTGGAAGCTCACCACGTGCGGCGCCTGCGAGCCGCGCCGCGCCGGGGCGGCAGTCTTGGCCTCGGCAGTGGCCTCGGCCTTGGCGGCGGCATTGCCACCGGCAGCGGCGATGGCTTTTTGCAGCTTGGCGTCCATCAGGCTGGCCATGCCGGCAAAGCTGCCGGCATTGGCGCCGTCGGTGGGGTCGCCGGCGCCACCCACGGCCAGCGCCTGCTTGTCGTTCTGGCCCAGCTGGCGCACCAACATGTCGGCCAGGCCGATGCCCTTCTTGGCGATGCTCTGGGCGGTTTGCTGGTCCTGCATGCCGGTAAACATCTTGGTCTGGTCGCTATTGGTGAGACTGTCCTGCGGCGACGCTTCGCGCATGGTCTTCAACATCATGTTGACGAACATCGCTTCGAATTGGGTGGCGGCGCCCTTGAGCGCTTCGGGCGTGCCAGCCCGCGCACCCTGGCGCAAGCTGCCCATGTCCTTGACATCGAGCGCGAATTTTCGGGAGAGGTCGTTGCCGACGTTGGAGGTGTTTTGGCTGGCCATGGCGATAGTCCCGCAATCTGCTTAAATGATTTCCAGTTCGGCGCGCAGCGAACCTGCGGCCTTCATGGCTTGCAGGATCGACAGCAAATCCTGCGGTGTGGCGCCGATGGCGTTGAGGGCCTTGACGACCTCGGCCAGCGAAGCGCCGCCCTTGACCATCATGACCTTGCCACCGTCTTTTTTGATGGCCACGTTTTGATTCTGGGTGACCACGGTGGAGCCGCCCGAGAGCGGATTGGGCTGGCTTACCTGCGGGTCGGACGAGACCGATACTGACATATTGCCGTGCGAAATGGCGCACGTCTCCAAGGTCACCGCGCGGTTCATCACCACCGAGCCGGTACGCGCATTCATGATCACCTTGGCCGGCTGTTCGGCCGGATTGACATTCATGTCCTGCAAGGTGCCGATGAAGGTCACGCGCTGGTCGCTGCTGCTGGGCGCCTGCACGCGAATCACGCGGCCGTCGAGCGCGTAAGCTATGCCGGCGCCGTATTTGTCGTTGATGGCATCGACCACGCGGCTTGCAGTCGCGAAGTCGGCGGTGTTCAATTCCAGGCGGATCATATTGCCTTCGCCCAGGCTCGAAGCGACGGCGCGTTCCACCGTGGCGCCGGCGGAAATCTTGCCCACGCTCAGGTGATTGATGACCAGCGAATTGCCGCCACCGCCACCACCGGCCTGCACCCCGACCCCGCCGACCAGCACGTTGCCTTGCGCCATGGCATAGACCTGGCCATCGGCGCCCTTCAACGGCGTCATCAACAAGGTGCCACCGCGCAAGCTCTTGGCGTTACCCATCGACGAGACGGTGATGTCGAGCGTCTGGCCCGGCTGCGAGAACGGCGGCAGCGACGACGTCACCATCACGGCAGCGACGTTTTTCAGTTGCAGCTGGGTGCCCTGCGGCAGGTTCACGCCCAGTTGCTGCAGCATCGACACCACGCTTTGCACGGTAAACGGGGTTTGCGTGGTCTGGTCGCCGCTGCCGTCGAGCCCCACCACGATGCCGTAACCGATCAGCTGGTTGTGGCGCACGCCAGCGATGCTGGCCAGGTCGCGCAGGCGCTCGGCCTGGGCCGGTGGCGCCATCAGCAGCGACAGCACCACGGTGCCGGCGATGATGCCCACCACCACCGCTGCGCGCTTGCAGGCGGCGACAGCGCGCTCGGCGCTGTAGGCTTTGGAAAAGGCTGGAGTGTGTTTCATATCGGCCTCAGAACGGCAAGATGCTCTGGAAGAAGCGCGACACCATCGATGCCACTTCCGCCTTGTCCACCTGGCTGCTGGTGCGGTACTCGACGCGGGCATCGGCCACGGCGGTGGACGACACGGTATTGCCGGTGACAATATTGTCGGGATTGACCATGCCGGAGAAGCGGATGAATTCCACGCCCTTGTTCATCGCCACCTGCTTTTCGCCGGCCACGATCAGGTTGCCATTCGGCAGAACTTCCACCACGGTGATGCCCATGGTGCCGGTGAAGGCGTTGCTGGCGGTCTGGTTGTCGGCGCCGGAAAAGCTGTTTTCGTTGTTGATCGCCAGCGGGTTGCCGAACGTGCCTTGCAGGGGCTTGGGCAAGCCGATGCTGACCGCGCTGGTCTTGTTGGCGGAATTGGTACCGGCCTTGTTGGCGGTGGTGCGTTCGGTGATGACCAGGGTCAGCACGTCGCCCACCTGGCGCGCACGGCGGTCCTCGAAGATCGGCCGGAAATTGCCGCCCTGGTAGATGGCGCCGCTGGTCGGCTTGACCTGCATTTGCTCGGTCGTCAGCGGGCGCGCGGTGCGTGGCGAATCGACGATCGACGTGGGCGTGACGTTGGCGCAGCCGACCGACATGGCGGCGACAGCAAGGACGAGGGAGGCGAGTTTCATGGCATGTTCCTTACAGCTGCGACAGGCGGGCCAGCATCTGGTCCGACGTGGTGATGGCCTTGGAATTGATCTCGTAGGCGCGCTGGCTCTGGATCATGTTGACCATTTCCTCGACCACGTTGACGTTCGACGATTCCACGTAGCCTTGCAGGATGGCGCCGAGGCCGTTGGTGCCGGGCGTATTGGTTTGCGGTGCGCCCGAGGCGCCGGTTTCCACGTACAGGTTTTCCCCCTTCGATTCGAGCCCGGTCGGGTTGATGAAGGTGGACAGTTGCAGCGCGCCCAGCTGCTGCGGCGCCACCGTGCCCGGTACCAGGGCCGAGACCGTGCCGTCGCGGCCGACGGTGATGTTTTGTGCTTCGATCGGGATGGTGATCGGCGGTTGCAGCACGAAGCCGCTGGAGGTGACCATCTGGCCGTTGTTGTCGCGCTGGAACGAGCCGTCGCGGGTGTAGGCGGTTGTACCGTCTGGCAGCAGCACGTTGAAGAAGCCGGCGCCGTTGACCATGATGTCCTTGTCGTTGCCGGTCGCCTGCGGATTGCCCTGGGTATGGATGCGTTCGATCGCGACGGGACGTACACCGGTACCTTGCTGCATGCCCGATGGCAGGTTGGTCTGTTGCGAGGACTGGCCGCCGGGCTGGCGGATGTTCTGGTACAGCAGGTCCTCGAAGACCGCACGCGATTTCTTGAAGCCGGTGGTGCTGACGTTGGCCAGATTGTGCGAGGTGACGTCGAGCTGCGTCTGCTGCGCCTCCATGCCGGTCTTGGCGATCCAAAGTGAACGTATCATGATCCTTCTCCCGTAGCTTGGATGGGCGCTTTGCCACGGCGGCAAACGCTCATCCCACAACAGCATTATGCGGGAGCCGGGGTCAACCCAAAGCGAGGATCTGGGTGGCTTTTGCGGCGTTATTCTCGGCGTTCTTCAACAAGCTCATTTGCATGTCGAACTGCCTTGCCAGGCTGATCATGTTGACCATGGAATCGACCGGGTTGACGTTGCTGCCCTCGATGACGCCATCGACAATGCGCACAGCCGGGTCGTTCTGCGCGGGCGTGCCGTCGGCCTGGCGGAACAGGCCGTCGTCGCCACGCAGCAGGCCGGCGGTCGGTGGATTGACCAGCTTTAAACGGCCCAGCACGTTCGACGGGCCCGGCTGGAACTCGTTGGACACCGTGCTCACCGTGCCGTCGCTGGCGATCGTGATGGTGGTGTCGGGCGGCACCGCGATGGGGCCGCCGTCGCCGATCAGGGTCT
This sequence comes from Duganella zoogloeoides, assembly GCF_034479515.1. Lineage (NCBI taxonomy): Bacteria > Pseudomonadati > Pseudomonadota > Betaproteobacteria > Burkholderiales > Oxalobacteraceae > Duganella > Duganella zoogloeoides. The sequence continues at coordinate 1,127,710 of NZ_CP140152.1, read as the reverse complement.
GGCCGCTGGTGGTTTGCAGCAAGCCGTTTTCGTTCACGCGCAGGCTGCCGTTGCGGGTGTATGCTTCCGAACCGTCGGCCGACTGCACCGCCAGCCAGCCCTGCTCGCGGATGGCGATATCGAGCGCGCGGCCGGTGGTTTGCATCGGCCCGGCCGTGAAGTTGGAGCCCACCGTGGAATCGACCACGAAGGCGCGCGTGGGCAGACCGTCCGACATGACCGGCACCGCCCGGAAGGAATCGAGCTGGGCGCGAAAACCGTTGGTGGTGGCGTTGGCCAGGTTGTTCGACACGGTGGCTTGCTGCTCCATCACGTGCCGCGCACCGGTCATCGCGGTATAGATCAGACGGTCCATGGTTTACCTCATCAACGCAGGTTGACCAGCGTTTGCAGCAGCGAGTCTTCGGTCTTGATGGTCTGCGCATTGGCCTGATAGACGCGCTGCGCGGTGATCATGTTGACCAGCTCCTCGGTCAGATCGACGTTCGAGGTTTCCACCGAACTCGAACGCAATTGCCCCATCGAACCGGCATTTGGCACGCCGATCATCGGCTGGCCGGACGCGGCGCTTTCGGACCACGCATTGTTACCGAGCGGAGTCAGGCCATCGACGCTGGCGAAGTTGGCCATGGCGATCTGGCCCATGGCGCGCGACTTGCCGTTGCTGTACTGGCCCAGGATGATGCCGTTCTCGTCGATCGACAAACGCTGCCACGAGCCGGCCGAGTAGCCGTTCTGGACCGAACCCAGGTCGTTGGTGGCGCTGCCGTACTGCGTGGTGTTCTCGAACGTGGTGGCGACCGTCAGCGGCTGCAGCGAACCGGTGTCCGGGAAGATCGGCAACTGGATCTGGAACGGCAGCGTTTGCGGCGGCGTGCGCAGCGCCATGGCGCCCGGGTCGAGGTTGCCGCTGCGGTCGAATTGCAAGGTGCCGACCTTGATTGCCGGCACCGTGATGGCGTCGGCCAGCTTGGCGCTGATTTCGTCCGGCGACAGGTCGGTGATGCGGCCCGACGAGGTCGGATCGAGCGCGGTATAGGCGGTATCGAGCGCGGCCAGTTGTGCGGCACTGGCCTGGGCCGGTGCGGTGGAAGCGGCGGTGCGCATCACGTTATAAGCGACGGTGGCGTACGCGGCAGCGGCCTGAGCAATGGTGTCGGCATCGGGCGGCGTGGCGCGGATGGCGTCGTTGTAGGCGGTGCGCGCGGTAGCCACGCCGGCATCGGAATTGATGGCGGCGGCCACGCCGGCGGAAATGACTTCCTTGTTGTCGGCAGCGGCGTACACGTCCCAGACATTGGCATCGGTCTTGACGTAGTACGTGGTCATGATGTGCTGGGTACCGAGGCTGTCGTACACGTCGAGCACGGTCTGCTTGTTATAGGTTTCCGGGTCGTTGGCATTGAACGGGTTCTTGGCAGGCACTTTCTCGGCCGAGCTCAGGTTCAGGTGATAGTTGGCCTCGGTGGTTTGCACCGGTTTCAGGTCGGATTTATCGAGCACCAGCGGCACCGGCGCACCGAGCTGGATCACGCCGGCGGTGTTGGCCAGGTAGCCGGTCAGCACCGCGCCCTGCGCGTTGACCAGCGTGTGCTGGTTATCTTCGTGGAACTGGCCATTGCGCGAATACTGCACCGCGCCGTTGACGGTCATGCGGAAGAAGCCACCGCCGTTGATCGAGACATCGAGCGGGTTGTTGGTGGTTTCGATATTACCCTGCGTGAACTGCTGGGCGATCTTGGAGGTCATCACGCCGATGCCCGGATTTTGACCGGCCACGCCGTTGAGCGAATTGGCATACAGGTCGGCAAACTGCGCTTCCGAACTCTTGAAGCCGACGGTGCTGGCATTGGCGATGTTGTTACCGATCACCGACAGCGATTTCGATGCAGCGTTCAGGCCGCTCAGTCCTTGTTGGAACATGGTATTCCCCTAGTTAAAGTACTTCTTTAATTTCAGCCAAGGTGAAGTGGCCGAGCGATGTATTGAGTTTGACGCCGGCGCTGCCGGTGGACACGCTGGCCACGGCCGCCAGTTGCAGCGGAGTCGCGTTGTCGAGCGCCTTGCCGCCGGTGGTGGCCTTGACCGTGAACGTGTAGCTGCCCGCTTCAGCCACCGTCTTGTCGTCCTTGGTGCCGTCCCAGGTGATCGGATAGGTGCCGGCATCCGCGCTTTTCATGCTCATCGTGCGCACCGTCTTGCCGGTCTTGTCGACGATGTTGATATCGACCACGTCGGCCGCCGTGCCCAGCTCCACGCCGAACACGCTGCTGCTGGACTTGGTGCCGTCGGCGGCGGTGGCGGTGCTCAGTTCGATGCCCTTGCCTGCCACCAGCACGCCTTTGCCGATCAGGTTGGTCGCTGTCATCGACTGGGCGCTGGCCTGGTCGGCCCGCAAGGACTCCAGCGTGGCGTTGACCTTGTTGATGCCGGTGACGGTGGACAGCTGCGCCAGCTGGCTGGTCATGGCGGCGTTGTCCATCGGGTTGAGCGGGTCCTGGTTCTTCAGCTGGGTCACCAGCAGCAGCATGAACTTGTCCTGGTCGGCCTGCACGCTGTCGGTGGAGGTGGTACTGGTGCTCGAGCTGGTGGCCACCGAGTTGGTGGTCACGGTCTTGGGGGTATCGATAATGCCGCTGACTGCCATGATGATTCTTTCTATCAGTTCTGACCGATGGTCAGGGTTTTGTTCAACATCGACTTGGCGGCGTTCATCACTTCCACGTTGTTCTGGTAGGAACGCGACGCCGACAGCATGTTGACCATCTCGTCAACCGGATTGACGTTGGGCATGGTGACGTAGCCCTTGTCGTCGGCCAGCGGATTTTGCGGGTCGTATTTCATTTTCATCGGCGACTGGTCTTCCACCACCTGCTTGACGCGCACGCCGGTCGAGGCGCCGCCATTGGTGGGCGGCGTCGCTTCGAACACGACCTGGCGCGCACGGTAGGCTTCGCCCGTGGAACTGGTGCCGCTGTCGGCATTGGCCAGGTTGGATGCGGTGACGTTGAGGCGCTGGGCTTGCGCGCTCATGGCCGAACCGGAAACATTAAAGATGCTGAAGAGGGACATGATCAGGCTCCTCAGTTACCGGACTGCAGGGCGTTCATCATGCCCTTGATCTGCGCGTTGATCATGGTCAGGCTGGCCTCGTAGCGCACCGCGTTGTCGGCAAACTGGTTGCGCTCGACGTCCATGTCGACCGTGTTGCCATCGACCGCGCCCTGGACCACGCCCCGGTACAGCAGCGGCGTGCCGTCGGCCAGCAGGCCGCCATCGGACGGCGGGTTCGGGAAGTGGCGCGCGGCGGTCGTCTTCATGCTGGCGGCGGCGGTCGGGCTGGCCTTTTCCACGGCTGCCTTCATGGCGCTGGAAAAATCGATGTCACGCGCCTTGTAATTGGGCGTGTCGGCATTGGCAATATTCGAAGCGAGCACGGTCTGGCGCTTTTCGCGCAAGTTCAGGGCCGATTCGTTAAAGCGCATGTAGTCGTCGAGCTTGGAAAGCATGGTGGCCTCCGGGTGTATTAACAGGATCGATGATACGGAGTTGCTTCCGCGAACCATCAACCGAGCAGCAGCGGCTTTTCCACCTTATTCCACGCTTCAAGCACGGTGCGGTTCTCTATCATGGCAGCATTGAATGGAAGGCCTGCGCCATGACCCCACGTCTCGTTACACTGTTAATTTCCGCCGCGCTGCTGCTGCCGGTGCTGCCCCAGGCCCACGCCCAGGGCCGGCAAGATGCGGCCGGCACCAAGCGCACCGTTGAAGAGTTTCTCAAGATACAAAGCGGCGGCCTGCCGGGCCAGGTCACGGTGGCCGTGGGCGCCATCGACCCGCGCCTGAACCTGGCCGCCTGCCCGGCCCCGCAGGCATTCTTCTCGCCGGGCGCACGCGCCTGGGGCAAGACCACCGTGGGCGTGCGCTGCACGGCGCCGGCCGCCTGGACCCTGTATGTGCAAGCGAGCGTGACCGTGATGGGCGACTATGTCGCCAGCGCCGCGCCCTTGGTGCAGGGCCAGGAGATCGAGGAACGCCAGTTGGTCGTGCTGCAGGGCGACCTGACCAGCCTGCCGGCGGGCGTGGCCACCGATGTCAGCCAGGTGATCGGCCGCAGCACCAATGCATCATTGCCGCCAGGCACTCCCTTGCGTCTTGATACCTTGCGCAGCAAGCCGGTGGTGCAGCCGGGCCAGCTGGTGCGGCTGGTGTCCTCCGGCAGCGGTTTCAGCGTGTCGGCCGAAGCCCGCGCAATGAGCACGGCGACCGATGGCCAGGTGGTGCGGGTCAAAACCGCCTCGGGACAACAGATCAGCGGTATCGCCAAAACCGGCGGACTGGTGGAGGTGGCGTTTTAAAGGATGGCAAAAGCTGGGGGTCTTGGTCACGACGGCGCTAAAGTTTCTCAAACGCGCGCCGTTATAGACTCAGATCCCGGAGTATCACACTCCACCCAGTGAAGGAAGTGCTGTGAAAATCAACGATACAACATTAAAGAACACGCCAGGCTTGCCTGCAACGAACAGCCCGCCCGCCACGACCACCCGCAGCGCAGAGACGGCGGTGCAGTCGTCCACCCCGGCTGCGACCGACAGCGTACGGTTGTCGCCGCAGGGCCAGGCCATGGCAGCGAGCGCCACCAATGGCGCCGGCGCCGTGTTCGACAGCAAAAAAGTCGAACGCATCAAGCTGGCAATTGCCGATGGGCAGTTCCAGGTCAACTCGGAAAAAGTGGCGGATGGCTTGCTCGATACGGTCAAGGATCTGCTGCACTCAAGACAACGTTAGGATAGATCATGACCACGGTCACCCCGCTCGACAATCTGCGCGAAGAAGCGCACATCATGACCACCTTGCTGGACTTGCTCAAGCAAGAACAGCAGATGCTGGTCTCGGCGGAGATCGAAGGCCTGGATGTGGTCACCAACAAGAAAACCGTGCTGATCGCGCAGATGACCCTGCTGTCGGCCCAACGCCACCGCGCCCTGGGCAAGGCCGGCTTCCCGGCCGAAGAGGCTGGCATGGAAGCCTGGATCGCCGCCAGCGGCAACGGCGACATTGCCCAAGCCTGGACTGCGCTGCTCGACACCACGCGCGAAGCCAAGGAATGCAATCGCGTTAACGGCATGCTGATCAACAAGCAAATCAATAATACCCAGGGCGCACTGGCGGCCCTGCGGCCTTCGACCGGTGGCCAGACGTATAGCGCAACCGGCATGTCGAATCCAATACCACGCAGCAGAGGCTTTTTAGCAGGCTGAATGATGGCCTGAAGCCGCCCAGGACTCCGGGCGGTTCAGGCCATCTCTCGGTGACGTTTGTGTTTGCTTATTGCGGAGTTGGCGTCGCGGCTGGGGTTACAGTCGGCGCAGCCGCCGGTGCGACATTGGTCGGCAACTCCGTCACCGGATCAGGCAAGCCCGATAGAATCGTTACCGCCACCCGGCGGTTGCGGGCGCGGCCGATGGGGTCGTCGTTCGAGGCGACCGGCACGTTCGAGCCGAAGCCCACTGCCGTCAACCGCGTGGGCGCCACGCCATTTTCCACGAATAAACGCACCACGCTGCTGGCGCGCACCGACGACAGTTCCCAGTTCGACGGGAATTGCGCATTACTGATCGGCAGATCGTCGGTGTGACCCTCGACCTGCACGTTATGGGTATCGTTCTTGAGCAGCACGCCTACCGCGCTCAACGCTTCCACCGATTCCGGCGTCAGGCGCGCATCGGCCGGGTCGAACAACACGCTGGCATTGATTTCCACGCTCACGCCCCGGCTGTTCTGCGTCACGCGTACTTTCCCCTCCTTGACCAGCGGCGCCAGCGTGGACAGCAAGTCCTGCGCCAGCCGGGTCATTTCCTGGCGCTCCTGTTTCAGCATTTCGGCGCGGCGTTTCAGGGCGGGATTGGGGATCGGCAGGTTGGGCACTTGCGTGTTGACCGGCGGCGACGATCCGGCGCCGCCAAAGGCGTCACCCAGGGCATCGGAAAACACCTTGTACTTGCCGATATTGACCGACGAGATCGCGTACATCACGACGAAGAACGCGAACAGCAGGGTAATGAAATCGGCGTACGAGATCAGCCAGCGCTCGTGGTTTTCCACCTCGTCGTCGAACTTTTTGCGGGCGCGCCGATGGTACATCTCAGTGCTCGCGCATCAAGGTGGCGATGCGCTCTTCGATCACGCGCGAGTGGTCGCCGGTGGCAATATCGTAAAACACGGCGGCGGCGATTTCCTGCTGGTGCACATGCTGGTTGACGATGGCCTTGAGCTTGTTGGCAATCGGATAGAAGAACAGGTTGGCCAGGCCCACGCCATAAATCGTGGAGACGAACGCCACCGCGATGCCGGCGCCCAGCTTGGTGGGGTCGGTGAGGTTTTCCATCACGTGGATCAGGCCCAGCACGGCGCCGAGGATGCCGATGGTGGGCGCGTAGCCGGCGGCCGATTCCCATACCCGCACGGCCAGCCGTTCCTCGGTCTCGTACGCGGTGATTTCGGTGTCGAGCAACTGGCGCAGCTTGTCGGGGTTGATGCCATCGACAATCAGGCGCAGGCCCTTGGTATTGAATTTATCCTTGGAGGCCAGCATGTGGCGCTCGAGCGACAGCAGGCCGTCGCGGCGCGCGGCCAGGTTCCAGGCGCTGATGTCGCGCGCCAGTGCGGCCCGCGTGTCCGGCGGCGGCGCGAACACCATGCGCAACATCTTCATGCCGCGCACGAAGGTGCGCAGCTTCGATTGCAGCAGCACGGCGCCGAAGGTACCGATCACCACGATGGCAAACGCGGCCGGCTGCACCAGCGAGGACAGCTTGCCGCCCTCCATGGTCTGGCCGATGGCGATGCCGATCAGCGCAATGACGACACCGGCTATGCTGGCCCAGTCCATGCCTTCTCCCTGAGATTGGCCCGCAGGCGCGCCACGGCTTGCGTATGCAGCTGCGATACGCGCGATTCCGACACACCCATCACGGCGCCGATTTCCTTCAAGTTGAGCTCCTCTTCGTAGTACAGCCCCATCAGGATCTTCTCGCGCTCGGGCAAGGCATCGATGGCGTTGATCACGGCCTGGCGGAAGTCGGTGTCGAGCAATGCGCGCAGCGGATCGGACTCTTCATCGGAACAGTAACGGTCGAGGAAACTGTCGTTGCCGTCGTCGTCATGGAAGTCCTCGTAGTACACCAGCTGGTGGCCGCCGCCGTCGGACAGCATGTCCTGGTAATCGGACAACGACAGCTTGAGCGACTTGGCCACCTCCGACTCGGTCGGTGGATGGCCTAGCTTTTGTTGCAGCGTGCTCATGGCCGCTTCGATCTTGCGCATGTTCTGGCGCATCGAGCGCGGCAGCCAGTCGCTGGTGCGCAGCTCGTCGAGCATGGCGCCACGGATACGCAGCACGGCATAGGTTTCGAACTGCGCACCATGGGTTTCTTCGTAACGGTTGATGGCGTCGAGCAGCCCGATCATGCCGGCTTGCACCAGATCATCGACCTCTACGCTGGGCGGCAACTTTGCCTTCATGTGATGGGCAAGACGCTTGACCAACGGCATGTGCTCCGTCAGCAAGGTGTTCTTGTCCGCTTTCCCTTTGACCGTGTACATAGCCTATTGTTTTACTTTCAAGCGCTAAAATGATTGCCGCTCCCCATCTGGAAAGAAGGCGAGCCAGCCAGCGCAAAGCGCCCCGCCAGTTGACGAAACGCCACCGATGCACCGGCCAGCGGAAACGCATCCACCACCGCGCGACCCAAACGCGCGGCGCGCTGCAGGTATTCATCGGCCGGCACCGAGCCCATCGAGACCAGGTTGACGGCCAGGTAGCGGCTGGCAGCTTGTGCCATATTATCGTAAACCAACTTAGCTTCGGCTTCCGATGCACCGGTGACAAGAATTCCGAACGGCCGGCGGCCCAATTCCTGGTTCAATTGCTTGATTAAACTGTAGGCAGCCTTGATCGAAGCAGCGCTGGCCGACACTTGCACCACGATCTCGGAACTGGCCATGACCGGCACCGGGAACGACTCGCCGTCGAACTCGCCATCGACAATTACCATGCCGGTCTGCTTGACCAGCACGTCGAAAGCCTTGGCCAGGCGGCGGGTTTCGTCGGGGCCGCTGCGCGGCATGCCGCGCGTCATCGACGCCACGGCAAAGCCCTGCGGCGCCTGGTGCAGCACCTGGTTCAATGCGCATTCCTGGCGCGCCACGTTGAGCAGGCTGGCGCCGCCGTCGAGGCCGAGCCGGCTGGCCACGCCGCGGGCGCTGGCGCACGCGTCCATCAACAGCACGTCGTTGCCGGCCCGGGCCAGCGAAGCGCCCAGGTTGACCAGCATGGCGCCCTTGTCGTCCTGCGCGGTGGCGGACAAAAAGGTGACGATGCGGGGCTTGGGGCCCGCCAGCATGCGGCGCAGGCCTTCGGCCTGGTCGAAATCGAAATTAGCCAAGGTGTACCTCGCGCTGCGCGTTGTGCTGGCTGCCCGACATCAACAGCGGCAGTTCATTGTCCAGGTATTGGGTATTGACGACGTCGCGTTTCAATTTGAACGCGCGATCGATCAGGTAGGCCGGATCGGCCAGGTGCAGGTCTTCCGGCACCCGCTGGCCGTTCGAGACGTAGAACAGGTTGAGCTTTTGGCGGATCACCACGTCGAGCACGTTGCCGATCGCTGCCGCTTCGTCGAGCTTGGTCATGATGCAGCCGGCCAGGCCGCTGCCCTGGTAGGCGCGCACCACTTCCGACAGGGTTTCCTGGGTAGCCGTGGCATTCAGGCACAACAGGCGCTTGACGTCGGAGCCGGCGCCTTGCAGCATCGAGACCTGCTCGGTGACCATCTGGTCGCGCTGGCTCACGCCCACGGTATCGATCAGCACCGTGTGCTTGTTGCGCAATTCCTTGAGGGCGATGCGCAGGTCCGCTTCGTCCTTGACCGAGTGCACCATCACGCCGAGGATCTTGCCGTAGATACGCAGTTGCTCGTGGGCGCCGATGCGGTAGGCGTCGGTGGTGATGAGGGCCAGCTTGTCCGGGCCGTGGCGCATCACGCAGCGCGCGGCCAGCTTGGCGGTGCTGGTGGTTTTGCCAACACCGGTTGGCCCCACCAGTGCGAACACGCCACCCTGGTCGATCAGCGCATCTTCGTTGGCCATGGCCGACAGGTTGCGTGTCAACACGGTCTTAATCCAGCGCATGCTGTCGGCGACATCGCGGTTGGCTGGCAGCTTGTCGATCAGGTAGCGCGCCAGGCTGGCCGAAAAACCGGCGGCCAGCATCTCGCGCAGCACGGCGGCTTTTTGCGGCTCGCGGGCCTGGGTGCTGCCCCAGGCGATTTCCGCCAGCTGGGTTTGCATCATGCCGCGCATGGCGCGGATTTCGCTCATCATGTCTTGCATTTCAGCGGCGGCGCTCTGCTTGGCGCTGGCGACGGCCGAGGCGACCATGGCGCTGACCTGGTCGGCATCGAGTTGCGGTGCGCGCGGCTGGGCTGGCATGCTGGCCGGCGCTGCTGCAGCAGCGGTCTTGGTGGCGTACGACGATGGCGAGGCGACCACGCGGCGTGGCGGTTGCTGGGCCTGTTGTGCCTGTTGGGCGGCGTGGTGGTGCAGCGGTTGCATGGCCTGCTGAGGCGGCTGCGCCTGGCGTGCCGTCGGCTGCATGGTCTGCTGAGGCGGCTGCGACTGGCGTGGTGGCATGTAAGGCGCTTCGTCGAAATGGGGCTCGAGGCGCGCATCGAGGCGCTGGCTACGTTGCGCGATGGCGGCGTCGAAGTCGAGCGACGGGGCCGGCTCGGCCATCGGCGAGTGCGGCGCCGGCATCGCCAGCGAAGCGGCGTCGTCGTTGGCCAGGGCCAGGATTTCCACCATGCCGTCTGCCTGGCGGTTGGACAGGATCACGGCGTCAGGCCCCAGCGCTTCGCGAACCTTGCGCAATGCCTCGCGCGACGTGGGCGCGGTGAATTTTTTCACGTTCATGGCCGGCTCCCCAGGAACTGGCTGATGCGGGGTTGCAAGGTAATGTAGGCCATCGATGACTCCTGTAGCTTGAGCGATGCATCGCGCGGCTGCGACGCTTCTATCACTCGGACAGTGCCATTATTGACGATGCACTCAGGAAACGATCTGATGAACAGGCGGGGAAATGGGCCGCATTTCAATGCGGCCGCGTGGAGTGGTCAGGCTTGGTCATTCGGTACGAAAAACGGCGTCGAGCGAATCGGCGTGGACAAAGTTTTTTGCCCACTGATTGAGCAGGTCGGCAGGTGCATCTTCCAGCATGATTTGCACCGGCAAACTTAACGGGCCGAACCGGGCTCTAAGCATCAGGGACAGCAAGTCAGCAGAACCGCGCCGCTGCCCTTGCTCCAGACCTTGTTCCAGACCTTGTTCCAGACCTTGTTGCAGGCCTTGCTCCATGCCTTTCTTGATCCCGTTTTCCATACCTATACGTTCGATAGAAGACAAGTATGTCATGTCACTCCTCCTTTCCAGTTGAACAATCCCTGATCGCAGGCGCTGCTCCAGCGCTGGCGGCAAGTACATGATCCAGTCCATCACCCGATAGAGATCGATGATACGCTGCCGGTCCCAGTCACGCTCATACAACATCTTGGTGAGCTTCCACTTTGCGATGCGGCGTCGATGCGCATCGTTACGGGTACTCTGAGCCAGCAAATGCGCTGCGCTGACCAGCGCGAACGCGTTTTCCTGGCTCGCCAGGTCCGGGATCACGTATCCGTAATCCTGCATTTTTGCGATCGGGAAATCAAGCTGCATCGTGCAGCCAAGCTGCTGCCAGCCGAAGCCGGTCGGACGCCAGTGGCGGTTCTCGTCGGTCAGCAACGCCATGCTGGCCACCGGACGGCGGTAGCGGTCATACACGCGGTAGTTATAAATGAACATGCGCTCGGCAAAATCGGCATCGCGCCAACCCTGCACTTCCAGATGCACCAGTACCCACTGCTCGTCGCCATCGAGCTTGCGCACACTGACCAGCTTGTCCAACAAGCGTTTGCCGAGCTCGGCATCAGCCGACAATGCGGCCAGCTCCTGGTCGAGAAATACGTGCGGCAGCGACCAGTCGATTTGCGCATGCGCCTGGGGAAAGTAGAAAGCCATGAATTCCGGAAAGTGGTGCATGACCACTTCCTTCCATGGCGAATCATAGTCGTCGCTCATATGCCAAGTTTTAGACTTGGCACAGGGCGCGGTTTGATACAGATCAAACGCGCGCCGGACGGTGCGAGATTACGTCTGGCCCACCAGCGCGGTCACGCGAATGGTCTTGCTTTCCGGGATCTCGGCATGCGACAGCACTTTCAGCTGCGGCAGCGCGCGCCGCAGGAAGCGCGACAGCAAGGCGCGCAGCGGGCCCGGCACCAGCAATACCGGCGTCAGTCCCATCGCCTCCTGCTGCTGCGCCGCATTCGCCGCCTGCTGGGCGATGGTATCGGCCAAGCCGGGTTCGATGCCGGCGCCGTCCGGACCGCTGGCGGCCAGCGCCTGCATCAACAGGCGTTCCAGGCGATTATCCAGGGTCATCACCGACAACTCGTTGGTGCCAGGGAACAGTTGCTGGACGATGGCGCGGCCCAGCGCCATGCGCACCAGCGCGGTCAGGTCGCTTGGGTCTTGCGTGTGCACGGTGTGCTCGGCCAGGGTCTCGATAATGGTGCGCATATCGCGGATGTGCACGCCTTCGACCAGCAGGTTTTGCAGCACTTTTTGCAGCGTGGACAGCGACACCATTTTCGGCACCAGGTCTTCCACCAGGCGCGGCGCTTCCTTGGCCAGGTGGTCGAGCAGCGCCTGCACTTCGGCCCGGCCCAGCAGTTCCGATGCATGGGTGGAAATCAGGTGGTTCAAATGCGTGGCCACCACGGTGCCGGCATCGACTACCGTGTAACCCATGCCCTGCGCCTGGTCGCGCAAACTGGCGTCGATCCAGGTGGCGGGGAGGCCAAAGGCCGGATCGGTGGTCACCAGGCCCTGCAGCGTGCCGCTGGCCATGCCGGGATTGATCGCCAGGAACTGGCCGTTGAACGCTTCGCCCATGCCCACTTCCACGCCTTTGAGGGTGATGCGGTAGGCCGACGGTTTCAGTTCCAGGTTGTCCCGGATGTGCACCGGCGGCGCCAGGAAGCCGACCTCTTGCGCGAACTTCTTGCGGATGCCCTTGATGCGCTTGAGCAGTTCGCCGCCCTGGGTTTTATCGACCAGCGGAATCAGGCGGTAGCCCACTTCCAGGCCCAGGGTATCGACCGGCATCACGTCCTGCCAGCTCGCTTCTTCCTGCTCCGGCGCCGGCGGCGCGGCAGCGGCGGCAGCCGCCGCTGCTTCCGCCTCGGCCTTGGCCTTGCCCACCGGGCCACCGGTGACTTTTTCCTTGCGGGCCATCATGTAGCCGGCGCCGAGGATGGCGCCGCCGATGGTCAGGAACATGACGTTCGGCATGCCGGGAATCAGGCCCAGGCCGAAGATGATGCCGCCGGTGACGTACAGCACTTCCACGCGTGCAAACAGTTGCGACACCATCTGGGTACCGATGTCCTGCTCACTGGCCACGCGCGACACCACGATACCGGCCGCGATCGAGATGATCAGCGATGGAATCTGCGCCACCAGGCCGTCACCGATGGCCAACAGCGTGTAGATCTGCGCCGCTTCGCCGAACGGCAGGCCGTGCTGGATCACGCCGACCAGCAAGCCGCCGATGACGTTGATCACGGTGACCAGGATGCCGGCCACGGCATCGCCGCGTACGTATTTGCTGGCGCCGTCCATCGCGCCATAGAACTCCGCTTCCTGCGAGACTTCGTTGCGGCGCTTGCGGGCGTCCGCCTCACCGATCAGGCCGGCATTCAGGTCGGCGTCAATCGCCATCTGCTTACCTGGCATGGCGTCCAGCGCGAAACGCGCGCCCACCTCGGCGATACGGCCTGCGCCCTTGGTTACCACGATAAAGTTGATAATGGTCAGGATGATGAACACCACGATACCGACCGTGTAATTACCGCCAATCAGGAAATGGCCGAATGCTTCCACCACTTTACCGGCAGCATCCGCGCCAGTGTGGCCTTCGGTCAGCACCACGCGGGTGGACGCGACGTTCAGCGACAGGCGCAGCATGGTCGAGACCAGCAGCACGGTCGGGAACGCCATGAAGTCGAGCGGCTTCACCGTGTACAGGCTGGTCAGCAGCACCACGATCGCCAGCGCGATATTGAAAGTGAAGAAGATGTCGAGCACGAACGCCGGCAACGGCAGGATCATCATCGACAGCATCATGATCAGGAAGATCGGCGCCGCCAGCGAAGACTTGTTCTGGCTGGTCGCCAGGCCTTGCAGCCATGGCGGCATTTTGACGTTGCTCATTGCGCTCATGCGGGTGCTCCGTTATTCATGTTTGGTTTGTTGCCGAATTTGTCCACGTAAGCCGGGTTGTGCGGATCGAGTTCCGGCGGCACGTCGAGTACCTTCGGTTCGGTCGGCCGTGGCGCGCCGCCCTTGCTGTACATGCGCAGCTGGAATACGTAGGCCAGCACTTCGGCCACCGCTGCGTACAGCGTGGCAGGAATCTCGTCGCCAATCTCGGCATGCTTGTACAGCGCCCGCGCCAGGGCCGGCGCTTCGAGCATGATGACCTTGTTTTCGCGGGCGATTTCGCGGATCTTGGCGGCGGTTTCGTCGGTGCCCTTGGCGATCACTTTCGGTGCGCCGCGCATGCCATCGTTGTATTTCAGCGCCACCGCGTAGTGGGTAGGATTGGTGACCACCACGTCGGCGGTCGGCACATCGGCCATCATGCGGCGCTTGGCCATCTCGCGCTGCAACTGGCGGATCTTGCCCTTGATTTGCGGATTACCATCCGATTCTTTCGACTCCTGGATCACTTCCTGGCGCGTCATCTTGAGCTTGTCGGCGTAGTGCCACAGCTGGTACGGCGCGTCGATGGCTGCGATCAGGCCCAGCGCGCCGACGATGTACAAAAAGCTGCTGCCCAGCATATTGAGCATGTGGGTGGTGCCCAGGCGCAGCGGCTCCACTGCCAGGCCGATGACGGCGTCCTGCTGCTTCATCATTACCATCCACGCCACCACGCCCACCACGGTCGCCTTGGCGATGGCCTTGAACAGTTCCACCAGCGCGTTCTTGGAGAACATATTGCTGATGCCGTTGACGGGGTTGAGCTTGCTGAACTTGGGCACGAAGGCCTTGGCGCTGAACAGCCAGCCGCCGATCAGGATCGGCGAGATCACCGCCACGAACATCAGCGCCAGGCCTAGCGGCAGGCAGGCGATCAGCACGCGGCTGACGTCGAGCGCCACGCGGTGCAGCAGGACGTTGGAATTGAAGATTTGCTCCTGGTCCAGGGTCAGGCCAGAGACCAGCGCGGAATTGAGTTGGCGGATCAGGCTGTCGCCAAAGGTCCACAGGCCGACGCCGGCCGCCATCAACACGGTAAACGTGGCCACTTCGCGCGAACGCGGAATGTCGCCTTCCTCACGCGCCTGCTCGAGGCGCTTCGGTGACGCTGCTTCGGTCTTTTCTGCGTCGCTGCTGTCTGACATGGTGTGTCTGCCGCATGGTTTATTTCGATGTTGCCATTATCGAGTGCGGCAACATCGGACCATCGGTGGAATACGGCAGGTTTTCCGTGCCAGATCAGTGATTCCGTGCGGAAATTAAGAGCGCCTGACATAGCCTTCAGAGCAAGGCGCAGCGACGAAGACAGTACGAACGTACGGCGAGGAGCTGCAACACCGCTCTGGAGGTTTTGTCAGGCGCTGGCGGGTGCGAGCTTGGCCATGTGTTCGGGGGTCAGGAAGCACCATTCGCCCTCTTCGAGGCCCAGCTCTTCGAGGGTCAGGGTCCCAATGGCGGAACGGTGCAAGGCGCTGCAATGGTTGCCGGCGGCGGCCAGCATGCGTTTGACCTGGTGGTATTTGCCCTGCTCGAGCACGATTTCGAGCTGGTGCTCGCCGCGCTTGACGCAGGTTTGCGCTGCCAGCGGCGCCGGCTCGTCGTGCAGTTGCACGCCGCCCAGCAATTGCGCCACCAGATCATCGGTGACCGGGTCTTGCGTGGTGGCCTGGTAAATTTTTGGAACATGGCGCTTCGGCGACGATTGGGCATGGATAAACGGCCCATCGTCCGACATCAGCAGCATGCCGGTGGTGTCGTGATCGAGCCGTCCGACCGGCTGTACTTCGCGCCACGTGAATTGCTCGGGCAACAAGGTCAGCACGCCGGGATGGTGGCTGGGCTTGCGCGAACACTCGAAGTTGGCGGGCTTATACAGGGCGATGTACACGTGTTCGCGCACGACCCATTCTTCCTCGAACACGGTCAGCACCAGGCCGTCGGTTTCAAGCGTTTCTTTGTATTTGTCGTGTACGACACCGGCGATGCTTACTTCGCCATCTTCGATGAGGGCGCGGCAGTACTTGCGGGTGCCGAAACCCTGCGATTGCAGGATGCGGTCCAGGGATAATTTGCTCATGGCACGAATTTTACAGGATGGCTGTACGCTTGTGAGGGGGGCGCGCATTATTGATATACATCAAGTTCACCAATGTTTGCGGGGTTAGACTTCAAACCGCATTAGGAATTCGCCTAACGCATTAGGAAATACTCAGCAGGAAGTCGCCATGTCCACCACCTATATCCGCACCTTGCTGGCCCGCTCCCACGCCGCCACCCACCGCACCCAGCTCCTGATCAGCCGTTGCCGCTACGGTTGCCTGCCTGCGCCGGAAAGCCAGGCGCCAGCCACCGGCGCGCTGACCAGCAGCGCGCAAGCCGCGTGGTATGCGCGGCAGCAGCAACTGTTTCTGGACTGGCTGGACGGCGGTGGCATGACGCAGGAATCTGCGAGCACAATAGGAAACAGCGGCATTGCGCCGCTGTTTCCAGCACCCTGTACGGGTGCTGACGAGGAATCACAATTCTCTCAAGTCCGCATGCGAGATGCGGTAAGGTAGTTCATTCTTGGTGGATCAAGCTAAGCTTCAACTTCTGCTTCACTTTCTGCTGACAACGAGATAAACAGTTTATATCGACCTCCCTTGGAAAGAACTACACCACCACTATAGCCGAACTGGTAGCAGATGCAAGCAAGTCGGTATTGATAATGTTAATCGGTTTGCCTTGAGCGACAGCAAACCCGGTATCTCGCCGCTCAACGCAAGGTCGGTTTGACACTCTCCACCGCCGATTTGATGGCGCCCGCGCCCATGGCAGCGCCGAATTTCTTCAGCACCCGCTCCGGCAGTCCCTCGTGGGTGGTGTAGTCGATGATGTCCTCGGCCCGCACCACGTCGCGCGCCACGCTGTCCACGGTGCCGTAGGCGTCTGCCAGGCCCAAGTCGATCGAGCGGGCGCCGGTCCAGAATAATCCCGAGAACATCTCAGGGGTTTCCTTGAGACGTTTGCCACGACCGGCACGCACGACGTCGATGAATTGCTGGTGGATTTCATCGAGCATGGCCTGGGCATACTGGCGGTGCTTGTCGGTCAGCGGGCTGAACGGGTCCATGAATCCCTTGTTTTCACCGGCCGTCAGCAGTCGCCGTTCGACGCCCACTTTTTCCATGGCGCCAGAAAAGCCGAAACCGTCCATCAGCACCCCGATCGAACCGACGATGCTGGCCTTGTTGACATATATGCGGTCGGCGCCGGCGGCGATGTAATAGCAGCCCGAGGCGCAAATCTCGTCCACCACCACGTACAGCGGCTTCGACGGATAGCCGGTGCGCAGGCGCCGCATCTCGTCCACGATCATGCCGGCCTGGACCGGGCTGCCGCCCGGGCTATTGATGTGCAACACCACGGCCACCGAGCCGCTGTCGGAAAACGCCTTGTTCAGCGCCGGGATCACGATAGCTGCAGCCCCGCTGCCCTCGGATTCGATGGCGCCCTCGATCTCGATCAGCGCGGTATGGCGGCCCAGGGTTTCCTCGGAGCCGGTCCAGTTGACGTCCATGTAGGTGGCCAGCGCCACCACGATCACCAGCAAGGTGACGGATTTGAAGAAGATGCCCCAGCGGCGCGCCGATTTTTGCTCCTTGAGCGTGGCAAACACCAGCTTTTCCAGCACGGCGCGCTCCCAGTTGCCGGCAGCAGCCGACGCTGCGGGCGGCACAGGGGTGGCAGGTGGCGGATTGACGCCGCCGGCGTCGCTGTCGCCGGACTTGGGAATGTGGTGGTCGCTCATGGATTACTTAAGTTGGATAGTCAGGCCGCTGGCGGCCGCACGTAGTCGTCCGGTTGCCAGAAAATCTGCTGGTCGCGCTCGACGACGGCGATCGGCCGCAGGCGGCCGCCCCGGCAGGGCCCGCCCGCGCATACGCCGGTGTCGGGGGCATAGATGGCGCCGTGCGTGGCGCACATCAGGTACGCGCCGCCGGACTCGAAGAATTCGCCTTCCGCCCAATCGAGTTCGATCGGCATATGGGCGCAGCGGTTCAGGTAGGCATATGGCGCGCCATCGTAGCGCACGACGAAGCCGGTGCCGGCCGTGCCGTCGGCGTTCACGGCGAAACGTACGCCCTTGCCGCCATCTTCCACGTCAGCGGTGGCGCAGACCAGGATCTCGTCCATCACGCGTTCTCGCTCAGCCATTGGTGCAATTCGGCCACCGTCGCAGCCGAATACACCGGATTGCAGGCGGTCAGCTGTTCGACCGGGTGGGCGCCATATTGCACTGCCACCCCGGCCGCACCAGCATTGTTCGCCATGAGCAAATCGTGCGACGTATCGCCGATCATCACCGTACGCCGCATATCCTGGCCCAACTCCCTGGTCAGTTCCTGCAACATGGCCGGATGCGGCTTGGAAAACGTTTCGTCGGCGCACCGGGTGGCGTCGAACAGCGACAGCACCTTGACGTCGTTCATGGCGCGGTTCAGACCTACCCGGCTTTTGCCGGTGGCTACTGCCAGAAAGTAACCTTCCTGCGAAAGTTCCTGCAACATGTCGCGTACGCCGGGGAACAGCACCAGTTCGTGGTCGCGCGAGAGGAAGTGATAGCGGTAGCGCTCCACCATGCGCGGGTACCAGGTGGGGTCGATATCGGGCAACACGGCCTGCATCGCCTCGTGCAGGCCGAGGCCGATCACGTGGGCAGCCTTGTCGTCGCGCGGCACCGGCAGGCCGAGGTCGCGCGCCGCTGCCTGGATGCAACGGACAATGGTGGCCGTCGAGTCCATCAACGTGCCGTCCCAATCGAACACGATCAAATCAAATTGCTTTCTTGCCATGAATTCAGCCGCTGCACGCAGCGCGCCCCTAAATATTTGCGATTAGTTAATTGGTTTGCCCAAGCTTACCAAGAATCGCTCACATTCGGCGGCTAAAGGTGCGTTCAGCGTCATGATTTTTCCGGAGTCCGGATGGGTGAACGTAATTTGATGCGCATGCAGGAACATTCGCTTGAGCGCGCCGCGCTGCGCATCGGCTTTCAATAGCGCGCGGTTGAGGGCGAAATCGCCGTACTTGTCGTCGCCGAGGATCGGGAAACCGGACGCCGACAGGTGCACGCGGATCTGGTGCGTGCGGCCGGTTTTCAGTTCCGCCTCCAACAAGGCGAAGCCTGCGAACTTTTTCAGCAGCGAAAACACGGTATGCGACGGCATCCCGTCTGGATTGACCGCTACGCGGCGCTCGCCCTCGGCGGTGGAATACTTGTGCAGCGCCAGTTTGACGTGCTGCCGCGCATTTTTCCAGTCGCCCGCCACCATGGTGAGATAACGCTTGTCGGTGTCGCCATCGCGCATCTGCTCGTGCAGATTGGTCAGTGCCGACCGCTTTTTGGCCAGCAACAGCAAACCCGAGGTGTCGCGGTCGAGCCGGTGTACCAGTTCCAGGAACTTGGCGTCGGGGCGCGAGGCGCGCAATTGTTCGATCACGCCGAACGACACGCCGGAGCCGCCATGCACGGCCACGCCGGCCGGCTTGTCGATCACCAGGAGGTGGCTGTCTTCGAAAATCACCTTGAATTCGGCGGCTGGTACGTGGGTGGCGTCGGCTTTTTCCGCGATGCGGATTGGCGGAATGCGGACCATATCGCCTTCGACCAGGCGATACAACTGGTCGATACGCCCCTTGTTGACGCGCACCTCGCCCGAACGCAGGATGCGATAGACGTGACTCTTCGGTACACCTTTGCAAATTCGCAACAGGTAATTATCGATCCTTTGTCCAGCGTCTTCTTCGGAAATAGTGACGAACTGCGCCTGCAGCGGGACTTGCGACGAGGGTACTGCGCCGGTGGTCGCGGAATGTGACGGGGGGACAACATCATTTTGCATCTTCATTTAAGCTGTCTTCCCAGAAATCTCTCTAAGTCCTTCATTTTGAATATATAATCATTTCGCTGCGGCATACACTGCGGCTGGTGTAAGAAGAAAAGCATATTTTACACAGGGGCGTCCTACCTGGCCTCGCCTAATTGCAAATTCAGGGGGAAATACGTATACGCACCACCCTTGCCGATATCAAGGTTGCACCGTTGTTGTAATCGGTTAGTGGCAGGGAGGCAGGATCAGAATGATAGTATTGTAAGGATAAAGTGCGGCCAGCCGGTCAAGAGTCGGCTGGCCGATTGATGAAGTTGATAACGCTTGCCGTTTCCGCCGGACCCCATGCTTTGCTGCAAGCTCAACGGATGGCTGTCACCAGCCCTGTAACATTTCAGCCCGGCACACTGTCGTCGCTGCGATATTGATTACTTGTAGTATGTAAGCTTGAGGATTTGGCTCTCAACGTTGCTGCTCACCGCCTGTATTTCTCTGCCGTCCTTATGGGCCGCATGGAGGTGTACAGGTGATGCGAGCCCGCGGCCTGACGTTCAGCCTCTCAGCGCCCAGTTGCGTCCGCAGCGCCGGTTACCTCCCGCGCTGCTGCTCCGCACAGAATGGGCAATACCCCCCGCAATCGTTCTGACTCTTCGCGTATACCCCAAAACCTTCGTCGCCGGCTTCCACGAGCCGACGGCATAGAGCTGGCCTACGGGTCGCGGAGTTAAAAAAATGAAACGCATGTTGTTTAATGCTACGCAGCAAGAAGAGCTGCGCGTAGCGATTGTCGATGGTCAGAAACTGATCGATATCGATATCGAAACCGCCGGACGCGAACAGCGCAAGTCCAACATCTACAAAGGCGTGATCACCCGCATCGAACCATCGCTCGAAGCTTGCTTCGTCAGCTACGGCGAAGATCGCCACGGTTTCCTCCCATTCAAAGAAGTAGCGCGAACTTATTTCAAGGAAGGCGTCGATGTTCGCAACGCGTCCGTCAAGGAAGCATTGCGCGAAGGCCAGGAAATCATGGTCCAGGTCGAAAAGGAAGAGCGCGGCAATAAAGGCGCCGCCCTGACCTCTTTCGTGTCGCTGGCCGGTCGCTACCTGGTCCTGATGCCGAACAACCCGCGCGGTGGTGGTGTTTCGCGTCGCGTCGAAGGTGAAGAGCGCCAGGAACTGCGCGAGACCATGGACAAGCTCGACCTGCCAGCAGGCATGTCGGTCATCGCCCGCACCGCCGGCATCGGCCGCAACGTCGATGAACTGCAATGGGACTTGAACTACCTGATGCAACTGTGGCGCGCGATCGAAGGCGCTGGCAAGTCGGCTTCCGGCGCCTTCCTGATCTACCAGGAGTCGTCGCTGGTGATCCGTGCCATCCGCGATTACTTCCAGCCCGATATCGGCGAGATCCTGATCGATACCGACGAGATTTACGAGCAGGCACACCAGTTCATGAGCCACGTGATGCCCGACATGGTGCACCGTGTAAAGCGTTACAGCGACGACGTGCCGCTGTTCTCGCGCTTCCAGATCGAACACCAGATCGAAACCGCCTACAGCCGCACCGTGCCGCTGCCATCGGGCGGCGCCATCGTCATCGACCACACCGAAGCCCTGGTGTCCGTTGACGTCAACTCGGCCCGCGCCACCCGCGGTTCCGACATCGAAACCACCGCCTTCAACACCAACTGCGAAGCGGCCGAAGAAGTGGCCCGCCAGCTGCGCCTGCGCGACCTGGGCGGCCTGATCGTGATCGACTTCATCGACATGGAAGTGGCCAAGAACCAGCGCGAGGTCGAACAACGCCTCAAGGATGCGCTGCACCACGACCGTGCCCGTGTCCAGATGGGCAAGATTTCGCGCTTCGGCCTGATGGAACTGTCGCGCCAGCGCCTGCGTCCGTCGCTGTCGGAAGGTTCGCACGTGACCTGCCCGCGCTGCTCCGGCACCGGCCACATCCGTGATACCGAATCGTCGGCCCTGCAAGTCCTGCGCATCATCCAGGAAGAGGCGATGAAGGAA
Organism: Duganella zoogloeoides; assembly: GCF_034479515.1. NCBI lineage: Bacteria > Pseudomonadati > Pseudomonadota > Betaproteobacteria > Burkholderiales > Oxalobacteraceae > Duganella > Duganella zoogloeoides. The sequence continues at coordinate 1,106,385 of NZ_CP140152.1, read as the reverse complement.
AACTCGGCCACCATCCACGTGCAAGTGCCCGTCGATGTGGCAGCGTTCCTGCTCAACGAAAAACGCGGCGAAGTGCTGAAAATCGAGAACCGTCACCGCATTTCCGTGATTCTGATCCCGAACAAGCACCTCGACACGCCGCACTACAAGCTTGAGCGCATCAAGCATGACGATCCGCGCCTGGAGGACAGCCAGGCCAGCTACAACCTGGCCGAGCAAGCGGAAACCGACATGGCCTACAGCAAGCGCCAGAAGGAAGAAGCCAAGCCACGCCAGGAAGCCATGGTCAAGACCATCACCCCTGACCAGCCAGCACCGCTGGTCGAGCGCAAGCCGGCCGAAACCGTCATCACGCCAGCCCCGGCCCCGGTGCCGGCGCCAGCGCCGAAAGGTTTCTTTGCCAAGCTGTTCAGCTTCCTGAGCCCGGAACCGGCGAAACCGGTCCTGCCGCAGCAGCCGACCATCGTGGTCAAGGCGCCGTCGCCGGACCGTAATGCCGACCGCAACGCCACCCGTGGCCCCCGCGGCCGTACCCGCACCGGCAAGAATGGCCGTCCGGAACGCGAAGAGCGCGAACCAGGCGCCGCCCGTCCGGTATCGGACGAGACCAAGGCCGCCGACGCCGGCCGCCCGGCCCGTCCACCGCGTCCACCACGCGAACCGCGTGAAGGCCGTGAGCCACGCGAAGGCCGCGACAATGCACCAGCAGACGGCCAGCCGCCACGCGAACGCACTGAACGCGCCGAGCGTCCTGAACGCGCGGAACGTCCCGAGCGCGGCGAGCGTCCGGAACGTGGTGAGCGTCCGCCACGCGAACCGCGTCCACCACGTGAACCACGTGCCGACAAGGCGCCGGTGGAAGCCAAGGTTGATGAGCTGGCACTGGGCGCAGGAGCACCGGTTGCCGCAGCGTCGGTTGCCGCCTCGGGCACCTTCGCAGCAGGCGTGTTGGCCCCTGCGACGGGTCCTGAAGCCGAAGCCACCAGCATCCTGAAAACCGCACCGAATGCCGGTCCGGAAGGCGAAGCGCAAGACCTGGCAGGCGAAGGCGATGAGCCGCGTCGTCGCCGTCGTCGTGGCGGCCGCAACCGTAACCGCCGTGATCGTGATGGCGAAGGCCAGGACAACGAGGCAGGCGAAGGCAGTGAGGGCGCCGATGGCGAGCAAGGCTACGCCGAGCACGATGGTGCGCAAGTCGCAGCCGTTGCAGCACCGGCAGCAGCCGCAGCCGCCGCAGTTGAGGCTGCTCCTGCCGCCGAACAAGCGCCGGCACCAGTTGCCGAGCCTGTCGTGGCAGCAGCCACGCCGGCAGCGGACGTCGCCCCGGCCGCGCCAGTTGTTGCCAAGGCGCCAGCCCCGGCAACAGTGGAAGTCGCCAGTGAAACAGCACCAGCAGTAGCAGAGCCGGCCGCTCCGGTGGCCGCAGCAGCGCCAGTGGTATCGGTAGCAGCACCGACCGCAGCGCAAGCGCCAGCAGCACCGGTGGCAACTGCCACTGAAGCACCACTGGCACCTGCTGCGCCTGCTGAGCAGGTTGCACCAGCAGCGCCGGCCGTGGCAGAAGCCGCGCCAGCGCCGGTGGCAGCAGCCGAGGTGGAAGCGCCAGTTGCGCCCGTTGCGCCAGCAGCGGTGGCCGCAGCGCCTGTAGCCGAAGCCGCTGTGGTAGCAGCCCCTGTAGCAGCACCGGCGGTTGCCGAAGCAGCGCCAGCACCAGTTGCAGAGGCGCCAGTCCCTGCACCAGTGGCGGCTTCTGCTCCAGTAGCGACTGCTGCTCCTGCTGCGGTGGAGGCTCCGGCCCCTGCTCCAGTGGCAACTCCGGCACCAGCACCAGTCGCAGCACCTGCCCCAACCGCAGCGCCTGCACCTGTGGCAGCAGCGACCCCGGCCGACCTGCAAGCCGTGCTCGGCTCCGCCGGCCTGACCCTGGCGGCCACCGATCCGGAAAAACTGCGCGCCGCGCAGGAAGCTGCCGCCAAGGTGGTAGCGCCGGTCCGCGTGCCACGCGAGCGCAAGCCGCTGCCGCCGCAGAACGACGAGCCGATGGTGCAGATCGACACGCGCCGCTGATCGTTGCGGTGAGCTGATCAAAGGGAAGCCTCGCGCTTCCCTTTTTTTATGCACTGTCGCAGCCGGCAAAAGCTCATCGGGCACGGTTGCCCTGGCCGGGTGTATGGCTACGAGCAACGCCCGCTCGTGGTATCGTAAGCACATGGCGCAGTCAGTACAGCGCGGAACTACCTTTCAATCCCAGCAAGTTTAGAGTTCAGACCACGAGTCATGTCAGAGAAAGTCATCATGATGACCGCGCAGCGCGCCAGCGCGCCGGCCATCCCCTTCCCGCTCGAAGCGCCCACCGGATTGCTTGCCGACCGCCTGGCGCGGCCGCTGCACGACCTGCGCATCTCGGTCACCGACCGCTGCAATTTCCGCTGCGTGTACTGCATGCCCAAGGCGGTGTTCAACAACGATTACCAGTACCTGCCGCATACCGCGCTGCTGTCGTTCGAGGAAATTACCCGTATCGCCCGCATCTTCATTGCCCACGGCGTCGAAAAAATCCGCCTGACCGGCGGCGAACCGCTGCTGCGCAAGAATCTCGAACGCCTGATTGGCATGCTGGCCGAACTGAAAACCGTCAGCGGCAAGCCGCTCGACCTCACGCTCACCACCAATGCCTCTCTGCTGGCGCGCAAGGCGCAGTCGCTCAGGGACGCCGGGCTGCAACGGGTCACCGTCTCGCTCGATGCGCTCGACAACGCCACCTTCCAACGCATGAACGATGTCGATTTCACGGTGGACGACGTCTTGAAAGGGATCGACGTGGCGCACCAGGTGGGCCTGGGGCCGATCAAGATCAATATGGTGGTCAAGGGTGGCATGAACGACCAGGAAATCCTGCCGATGGCGCGCTACTTCAAGGACACACCGTACATCCTGCGCTTTATCGAATACATGGACGTGGGCGCCTCCAACGGCTGGAAAATGGATGAAGTGATTCCATCGTCGGAGGTGGTACGCCGCATCGGCGCCGAACTGCCCCTGGCGCCGGTGGCCGCCAACTACAGCGGCGAGACCGCCGCGCGCTGGCGGTATGCGGACGGCAGCGGCGAGATCGGCCTCATTTCCAGCGTCACCCAGGCGTTTTGCAGCGACTGCTCGCGCGCGCGCCTGTCCACCGAGGGCAAGGTATATACGTGCCTGTTCGCCAGCGGCGGCTACGACCTGCGCGCGCTGTTGCGCGCGGGCCGCAACGACGCCGAGATCAGCACCGCGCTCGCGCACCTGTGGCGCGCCCGTGGCGACCGCTATTCCGAGCTGCGCACCAATGATACCGACGGCCTGGCGCGCGGCGCCAGGGTCGAGATGTCCTATATCGGAGGCTGACATGGCACCTGCGAACGCCATCACCGGATGGATACTGGCCGGCGGCCGCGGCACGCGCATGGGCCGCGTGGACAAGGGACTGCAACCGCTGGGCGACACCACCATGGCCGGCCACGTGCTGGCGCGCCTCCGGCCACAGGTGGGCGCCATCGCCATCAACGCCAACCGCAACCTGACGCAGTACCAGGCGCTTGCCGGCCCCGATGTCGCCGTTGTCGCCGATCACATCGGCGGCTTCGAAGGCCCGCTGGCCGGTCTGCAAACCGCCCTGCTGTATTGTTCGGCCCACTGCACCGCGCAAGGCGACACCGCGCTCGTGCTCACCGCGCCATGCGACTCGCCTTTCCTGCCGCCGGACCTGGCCGCACGCCTGCATGCCGCGCTCGTGGCGAACGACGCCGACGTGGCGCTGGCAGTGACCATGGAAACCGATCCGGAAAATGCCAACGCAGCCCCCTACCGCCAGCGCCATCCCGTGTTCAGCCTGATCAGGGCCAACCTGCTGCCGCAACTGGAAGCCTGGCTGGCCACCGGCGCGCGGCGCATGGAAGGCTGGTATCACACCCTGAGCGTGGCCGAAGTGCTGTTCGACGATGCCGCCGCCTTCCGCAATATCAACACGCTCGAAGAACTGCAACGCCATGCGCCCGAGGCCACTGCGGCTACCTCCGCACCGATGGCAACCGGGCCCAAGTCCGCGACTGGAACCGGGACCGGAGCCGGGAGCGGATCCGAAGCCGAAGCTGGAGCCGGGGTAGGCGCTGTGACTGCGACTGGGGCTGGTGCCGGGACTGGGGCCGGGGCTGCGGCCGGGAATGGTGACGACAACAATCCACTGCCGGTGGACCAGGCGCTGCGCCTGATCGCCGCCCGCGTGGCGCCGGTGGCGGAGACCGAAACCGTGGGGCTGTGCGCCGCGCTCGACCGCGTGCTGGCAACCGACATCATCTCGCCGATCAACGTGCCCGCCTACGACAACTCGGCCATGGACGGCTACGCGCTGCGCGGCGCCGATTTGCCGAATGTGGAGTCGGGGGCACATCCGGATGCCGGCGCGGTAACGCTGACGGTTGCCGGCATCGCCTACGCCGGCCGCGCCTTCGCCGGCAAGGTTGAACAAGGCCAGTGCGTGCGCATCATGACCGGAGCGGCGATGCCGGCCGGCTGCGACAGCGTGCTGCCGCAGGAGCTTGCCGCCGCCATCGGCAGCGACAGCGACAGCGTCACCATCGCCGCCGGCGTGATCGCGCCTGGCGCCAACCGCCGCTTTGCCGGCGAAGACCTGGCGCTGGGCGGCGTGGCGCTGGCCGCCGGCAAAGTGCTGCGTCCTGCCGACCTGGGGCTGGTGGCCTCGCTCGGCATCGCCGAGGTGACGGTGCGGCGCCGCCTGCGGGTGGCGTTCTTCTCCACCGGCGACGAACTGCGCGCGCTGGGCCAGCCGCTCGACGACGGCTGCGTCTATGACAGCAACCGCTACACGCTGTTCGGCATGCTGGCGCGGCTCGGGTGCGAGGTGATCGATCTGGGTATCGTGCGCGACGACCCGGTGGCGCTGGAGGCCGCGCTGCGCACGGCCTGCCGCGATGCCGACGCCATCATCACCTCGGGCGGCGTCTCCGAGGGCGCGGCCGACTACACGCGCGACATCATGGCGCTGCTGGGCGACGTGGCGTTCTGGAAGCTGGCCATGCGCCCCGGCCGCCCGCTTGCCTTCGGCAAGGTCAGCGATGGCGACGCCAGCGCGTGGCTGTTCGGCCTGCCCGGCAACCCGGTGGCGGTGATGGTGTCGTTTTATCTGTTCGCGCGGCCGGCATTGCTGCGCATGATGGGCGCCACGGCAGTGGCGGCGCGCCCGCTGCTGCTGCGCGCGCGGGCCGCAACGGCAATGCGCAAGCGCCCGGGCCGCACCGAGTACCAGCGCGGCATCGTCGCCCCCGGACCGGACGGTGCACCGCAAGTGCGGCTCACCGGCGCCCAGGGTTCGGGCATCCTCAGCTCGATGACGGCCGCCAACTGCATCGTGGTGCTGGCACACGGCCAGGGCAATGTCGCTGCTGGCGATATGGTCGATATTTTGCCGTTCGATGGCCTGATCTGATCTGATCGTTCGCCGGCATGGCGTCATGCCGCATCGGCAGGCCGTCGCCGCAGTGAACCGCCGTACCGGCGCACTGTCGCACCGGGCGCAAAGCCGGCTTTCAACTGTCGCCGTCGGCCTGGTCGATCTCCGGCCCCAGTAACAGCTGCGCCGCCTCGCTCGGCAGCGCCTCCACCGACTTGAGCTTGCGCGCCATCTGGCGGCTGCGGGTTTCGGCCGATTCGATATTCTTGGCGGCGCGCTCCAGCGTCAGCTTGGTGGCGGCCAGCACGTCGCCGAACTTGGCGAATTCCGTCTTCACCGCGCCCAGCACCTGCCACACTTCCGACGAGCGCTTTTCCAGCGCCAGCGTGCGGAAGCCCATTTGCAGGCTGTTGAGCAGCGCACTCAAGGTCGATGGCCCGGCAATGCTGATGCGGTGCAGCCGCTGCAGCTCGTCAGCCAGGCCCGGGCGCCGCATCACTTCCGCGTACAGCCCTTCGGTGGGCAGGAACAGGATCGCAAAGTCGGTCGTGTGCGGCGGCGACACGTATTTTTCAGAAATGGTCCTGGCCTCGCCGCGCACCGCCCGTTCCAGTTCGCGCCCGGCCTGCGCCACGCCATCGGCGTCGGCGCGGTCGGCCGCTTCCAGCAGGCGCTCGTACTGCTCCTTGGGGAACTTGGCGTCGATCGGCATCCACACCGGAGATCCGCCCTCCACCTGGCCCGGCAGCTTGAGCGCAAACTCCACCCGCGCGCCGCTGCCGGCAATGGTCTCGACGTTCTTGGCGTACTGCTCCGGGGTGAGCACCTGTTCGAGCAGCATTTCCAGCTGCACCTCGCCCCAGGTGCCGCGCGTCTTGACGTTGGTGAGCACGCGTTTGAGGTCGCCCACGCCCAGCGCCAGCTGCTGCATTTCGCCCAGGCCCTGGTGCACGCGCTCGAGGCGTTCGGACACCTGCTGGAACGACGCCGACAGGCGCGATTCGAGCGTGGCGTGCAGCTTCTCGTCCACGGTCTTGCGCATCTCTTCCAGGCGCGCGCCATTATCGGCTTGCAGGTCCTTGATCTTCGCTTCCAGCGTGGCGCGCACCTCGCCCATGCGGGCGGCGTTCGATTCGGTCAGGCGGGCGAGGGTCTGGTTCATGCTGTCGGCGAACAGCTTGAGGTTGCGGGTCTGCTCGTCGCGCGCGACCAGTCCTTGCGTTTCGAGCTGGCGCCGCATGCCGTCGAACTGCTGCACCGTGGCCGCGTGACTCGACTGCGCCGTGGTTTGCAGTTGCACCCGCACCTCGCGCTCCACGCGTTCGATACGTTCGGCCAGGTTGGACAGGGATGCCAGCGTTGCGCCATCGAGACCGGCACTGCCGCGCGGGCGCAAGAGCACGAGGACCAGCAGCACGATCGCTGCGAGCACCAGCGCCAGCAACACATAGAAGTGGGTATCGGTCATGGAATCTTAATCGGGCTTGTTGCGCATCCAGTCGGCGGTCTGGAAGAAGGAGTTCATCAGCCGCACGCGCAGTTCGGTATCGATGCCCACGTCTTCCATCGCCCACGCCATGCAGCGCAGCCACTGGTCGCGCTCCTGGGTGCCGATGGCGAACGGCATGTGGCGCATGCGCAGGCGCGGATGGCCATGCGCTTGCTGGTACAGGTCGGGGCCGCCCATCCAGCCGCTCAGGAACATGAACAGGCGGGCGTTGGCGTTTTCAAGCGACGGACCGTGCACGGAGCGCAGCAGCTGGAACTCGGGCTCGAGTTCCATCAGGTCATAAAAACGGTCAACCATCGCGCGCACGCGCGCCTCGCCGCCGATCACTTCATAGAGGGTTTTCGATTCTTCGGTCATAGCCGCCATGATAGCGTACCGCGCTTCCCCTCGTGCGCCTTCACACCAGCGCCAGCTTGTGCAGGCGCCGCGTGGACGTCCAGCCCTCGACATCGGCCAGGCTGCGGATATCGTCGCAGGCTTCGACGATGCGCCGCAGCTGGCTGCGATCAAGGCCGCTGTTAAGGGTCAGGCGCACCAGCGAGCGGTTCTTCGGCGTGGCCGGTGCACAGAACATGGCGCCCACCACGCCGCGCGCCTCGAGCAGCTTGCGCAGCGCCAGCGTTTTCGGCTCCGGACCCGCTTCCAGGGCGATGATCTGCTCGGTGCCGTCGCTGACGTTGTAGCCGAGCGCACCGAGTTCCTCGCGCAGCGCGCAGGCCTTGATGTGCAAGGCCACGCGCCGCTCGTCGGCTGCCGCGACAAAGTCGATGGCGGCATCGAACCACGCCAGCTCGTGCCGCAGCAGGCAGGAACTGAAGATGGCCGGTCGCGACTCGGACAGGAAGTAGCCCTTGAATTTGCTGGAGCACGTGATAACGCCGGCGCGTCCGGCAAACGCCTTGGCCAGCGACGCCGTGCGGAAATGCACGCGGTCCTGCAAGCCCAGCGCGGCCACCAGCCCGGCGCCGCGCGGGCCGTGGGTGCCCAGCGAATGCGACTCATCGACGATCAGCACGCAGCCGGTCGCCCAGGCCAGATCGACCAGTGCCGGCAACGGCGCCACGCTGCCGTTGGTGCTGTAGAGCGCATCGACCGCGATCACACCGTGTCCGTGGCGCGCCACCTGCCGCTGCAAATGCTCGAGGTCGTTGTGGCGGAACGAGATCGGCACGGCGCCCGCCGACTGCACGCCCTCCCACAGCGAGGCGTGGGCCTGCATGTCGAGGTACACCGGCAGGCCGGGCTCAGCCAGCGTTTGTACTAGCCCGACGTTGGCAGCCCAGCCCGACTGCGCCAGGATGGCATCCTCGGCGCCCATGAAGCGCGCGAACTTCTGTTCGAGCCGGTGCTGCTCACTGCCCTCTTGCAGGTACACCGCCGACATCAGCTGCTCGCCTTCACTACCTTGCAAGGCGTTGACCTGGGCCCGCACCAGCGCCGGCTCGCCGGCCAGGCACAGGTAATCGTTACCGGCCAAAAATACCGAGCCCGCCTGAAGCGGTTGCCAGGCATGCGGGTGCTCGCCGCCGAGCAACTGTTCAATCCGCGTCACGTGGTGCGCATCCATGCGCCGGCGCACGTAATCCGGCATCAGGTGTTCGGCAGCAAGCAGCGAAGTGTGAAACAAGGTATTTTGGCAAATATTAACGTTGGTCATGATATTTTCCTATTTTGAAATGGTTGTGTTTTTTTATGAAACTATTTCGCACCTTGATGCATAAAAATCCCAAACCAGTTGATCAAAATCAACGACCTATTTGATATGCCAGAGTGCGTTGCAAATCCGGGCGATGATAAGTCTCACAGACAAGTAAATCCTTGCCATGAAGCAACCACTGCAAGAATCCTTCAAGCGTTGGAAGACGAGCGTGCTGCAGTCGCTGCTCCAATACCATGGCCGCGAAGACCATGCCACCGTGCGCATATTGCTGCTGGCCTGCATCGGCACGGTCGCCATGCCGCTGTACTACGTGATCTGGCAGCATTTTTTCCCGCAGGAATACGAGAGCCTGCCGCTGCGGCTGGTTGGCATCGTGCTGTGCGCGATCGGCCTGTTTGCGCGCCAGTTCAGCCGCCGCATGATGGACCTGTACCTGCTGGTCACGCTCAGCTACATCTTTCCGTTCTTCTTCACCTTTATGTTCCTGATGAATCATGCGTCCGGCGTGTGGAGCGAGTCGCTGCTGATCGGCCTGATCGTGCTGTTCCATTTCGACACCAGCGTGGCCGTCAAGGCTTACCTGATCGGCACGGCGGTGGCGGTGACAGCGGTGGCCATGGTGGGAGACACCGACGTCCTCGGCAGCCGGTTGGTATTGCAGCAATTGCCGATCCACTGGTTCACGATTGCCGTGCTCGCTGCTGCCAAGATCAGCCGCGAGGTACTGGCGCAGGAAAAACTGGCCGGACTGGGCGCCGGACTGGCCACCGTGGCGCACGAACTGCGCACGCCGCTCACCAGCGTGGACGCCAATGTGCGCGGCCTGCTGCGCATGTGCTCGGAAGGTGCGGGGCCGCTGCCGGCCGACCGCGTGGGCACCGTCGACGCGCTGGCGCGGATCCAGTTCGAGGTGCGCCATATGAACCACATGATCGACCTGTTCCTGCTCAGCGCCACGGCGGTACGGCGCAGCCTGCGGCCGATCGAGACGGTATCGATGGAAGCAGTGGTGGCGGCGGTGCTCAAGCGCTACCCGTTCGTCAACGCCGGCCAGCAAAAGCTGGTGGCGCTGGAGGTGCGCCGCAATTTCAGTTTCGCCGGCCAGTCCGAGCTGTCGGTGGTGATCCTGCTGAACCTGCTGAGGAATGCGCTGAAAGCCATCCAGCGCGCCGGCAAGGGCCGGGTGCGGATCGTGGTCGATGGCGGCCATGCGCCGCCGCGCCTGCTGTTCATCGACACCGGCTGCGGCATTCCGGCGCAGCAGATGCCGCTGATCTTCCACCGCTTTTATTCATTCCCGCCGCACAACGGCGCCGGCATCGGCCTGGCGCTGTGCCAGGAAATCATGGATGCCTGGAGCGCCACCATCGAATGCGTGTCGCGCGAAAGCGCCTACGCCATTTTCATCCTCGAATTCCCCCAGCAGGCCTCACTGGCAAAATAATCATGTCACTCCCTCTCTACACCCACCCCACCCTGACCGTGCTGGTCGATGACAGCGACTCCTTCCTGCGCAGCCTGTCGTTCCAGCTCGACCCCATCCACGCCAGCAAGACTTTTCACGACACCACCACGGCGCTGCACTGGTTGCGCCACGGCGAGCAAGGCCGGCGCGGCACGCCGCCGCTCACGCCGCTGCACATGAATTTCGATACCCAGAACCAGCCGGGCGACCAGTTCAACGTGGCGCTCGACGTCGATGCAATTTACCGCATCGCCGGCCAGCCGCAGCGCTTTGCCACGCCGTCGGTGCTGGTGGTCGATTACTCGATGCCGCAAATGAATGGGCTGGAATTTTGCGAGCTGGTGAGCGACCTGCCGTGCAAGAAGATTTTATTTACCGGTGCCGCCGACGAGAAAATCGCGGTGAGCGCCTTCAACCGCGGCCTGATCGACCGCTACATCCAGAAAAGCGACGACCATGCGCTCGACATCCTGGAACTGGAAATCACCACGCTGCAACGGCGCTATTTCGCCGACCAGTCGGAAACCTTGCGCGAGCTGGTGCTGCTGCACAATTACCACTTCCTCGACGACCCGGTGCTGGCCTTGCAGGTGCAGCGGCTCAAGCAGGACCTGGGCTTCATCGAGCACTACCTGTTCGCCAATCCCACCGGCATCGTGTTCCTGGATAAATTTGGCCGCACCCGGCTGATGATGATCGAAACCGAGCAAGGCATGGCGGCGCAATACGAGATGGCGTGCGACAGCGACGCGCCGCAATCGCTGCTCGACGCCCTGGGTGCGCGGCGCGTGCTGCCGTTCTTTTCGGATGTGGATGGCGACGGCATGTATGCGCGCCACATGGGCGACAACTGGCACCGCTATTGCGCCACGCCCCAAGTATGCCGGGGCCGCGAAACCTATTACTGGGCGCTGTTCGACCTGCCGCCGCATTATTACGCGCAGCCGCCGCTGGCCTATACCGAGTTCCTGCGCCAGGAGCGCGAACTGGCCAACGCGGCGGCCAGCGTCACATCAACGCGGCGCGGCCGGCAGCGTGATCGTGAAACAACTCCCTGACGCCACGCCAGCGCTGGCGGCAGCCACGGTACCGCCATGCAGTTCCACCAGCGCCCGTACCAGCGACAGGCCCAGTCCCAGGCCGTCGCTCTTGCGCTCGGTGGACTTGTGGACCTGGCTGTAGATGTCGAAGATGGTCGCCAGGCGCTCGGCCGGGATGCCCATGCCATTGTCGGTGATGCGCACGGTGATGATGTCGCCGGCGCGGCGCAGCGCCAGCGTGATGACGCCACCCTCGGGCGTGTAGCGCACCGCGTTGCCCAGTACATTGCCCACCGCCTGTACCAGCCGCGTGTGGTCGCCCATTACCAGGCAAGCAGCGGCATCGATATCGACCGTCAGGCGATGCTGCTTGGCCTGCACCGCCGACTGCAACTGCTCCACGGTGTCGTACACCACGGCGCGCATGTCGAGCCGGACCAGGCTCAGGCGGATTTCGCCACGGCGGATGCGCGTCGTATCGAGCAAGTCCTCGGCCACCCGGCTCATGTGGCCCAGTTGGCGCTGCACCATTTGCGCCAGTTCGGCGGTGCGGACGTGGTCGAAGGCCTTGAGTTTCAGCAATTCGGTGGCGTTGTGCGCAGCCGAGATGGGGTTGCGCAACTCGTGCGCCACGGTGGCCAGGAAGGCGTCCTTGCGCAGGTCAGCGTCGTGCAGCGCCTGGCGCGCCATGAACAGCTCGGTCATGTCGCGCGACACCACCATCACTTCGCGCACCTGGCCGTCGGCGCCGAACACCGGGTTGGCCACCACGTCCCACCAGCGCGGCGTACCCTGGGCGGTGGGACAGAAGGCGTTGAACTTGCTGACCTTGCCGTTTTTGGCGCTTTCGAAAGCGTTTTGTGCCAGCATGCGGCCGTCTTCTGGCCAGAATTCCCACCAGGTCTTGCCAAGTATCTGTTCCGGTGCACTCAACTCAAGCGCCACCACGCCGCCCGGATTAAGCTGACCCAATCTTCCTTGCAGGTCGAGAATTTTAATGCAATCGACAGAACTGCTGAACAGGTCACGATTGAGCTCGCCGTCAGATCCGGTGTAGGTCGCGCAGATGGAATCAAACATGGGGTGGACAGTCGCTTCTCAGGGCTAAAGAAAGGAAGCGGGGGCGGGGCATCCTGTTGGTGGGCCGATTCTACAATACTTCCCAGCGCCGGCGCGCAAGGCAGGAGGCGCCTGCCCCCTGCCCAGTCAATGCGCCTGCGTCAGCCTTCGCGCAAGGTTTGCAGCGGCGGCTGGCGCAGCACGCTGCGCAAACCGAGCCAGCCGCCGGCAATCGCGCACACGGCGCCAGCGAGCAAGCCCACCATCCACACCGACGGCGAGAAGGCCCAGGCAAACTTGAACTGGTACGTGGCCAGCGCCCAGCCCATCACGGCGGCGCCGGTGGCGGCCAGCACCCCGGCCAGCGCCCCCACCAGCGTGAATTCGATCAGTTGCGCCTGCGACAACTGGCGCCGGGTGGCGCCCAGCGCGCGCAGCAGGCCCGATTCGCGGGTACGCTCGTCCTGCGAACCCATCAGCGCGGCGTACAGCACCAGCAAGCCGGAGGCCAGCGTGAAGATGAACAGGAATTCGATCGCGGTGACCACCTGGTCGAGCACGGCCTGCACCTGGCGCAGCAAGCCGCCGACATCGACGATCGTCAGGTTCGGGAAGTCGCGCGTGAGGGCGTTCATCACCGGTCCCTGCTGGCCCGGCAGGTGGAACGCCGTGATCCAGCTTTGCGACACTTCGGTGAGCGCCGCCGGGTTGATGATGACGAAGAAATTGACCCGCATCGAGCCCCATTCGAGCTTGCGCAAGCTGGTAATCGTCACCTCGACCGGCGAACCGGCGATATTGAAGTTGAGCTTGTCGCCCACCTTCCAGCGCAGGGTCTTGGCAATGCCCTCCTCCACCGACGCTTCGGCGACGCCGGGAGCGTCGGTAAACCACTTGCCGGCCACGATCTCGTTCTCGGCCTGCATGGTGGCCATGGTGGAGAGGTTGAATTCGCGGTCGGCCAGGCCGCGCGCGCGGTCCTCGGTGTACGTCTCGGCCGTGACCGGCTGGCCGTTGACGGCGGCCAGCCGGCCACGGATCATCGGATACTGCGGCGCATAGGCCACGCCAGCAGACTTCAGGCGCGCGGCGATCTGGTCTTTTTGCTCGGGCTGGATGTTGATGATGAAGCGGTTGGGCGCATCGGGCGGCGTAGCATTGCGCCAGGCCGTCATCAGGTCTTCGCGCACCACGGTGAGCACCAGCAGCGCCATCATGCCCAGCGCCAGCGACACCACCTGCACGATGGTCGCGCCCGGGCGGCGTTGCAGCGAGGTGATGGCGAAGCGCCAGCTTTGATGGTCGATGGCGCCGCGCAGCGGCTTGAGCGCTTTCAGGCCCAGCCACGCCACCAGCGCGAACACGCCGAAGGCGGCCACAAAACCGAGCGCCGTGTACAGCGCCAGCATGGCGTCGCCCGCCTGCCACAACAGCAGCGATGCAAACCCGGCGAAACCGAGGCCGTAGGTGGCCAACGCCGCCACCTGCGGTGCGTCCTGCTCGCGGCGGATCACGCGGTTGTGCGGCACCTTGCGCAGTTGCAAAATCGGCGGCAGCGCAAACGCGGCCAGCAGCAGGATGCCGGTGGCCAGGCCTTGCAGAGCCGGCCAGATGGTGGGACCAGGCAAGTTGGCGGCCACCAGCTTGCCCAGCACTTCCAGCAGCACGTAGTGGGCGCCGAAGCCGACCGCCACACCCATGGCGCTACCGGCCAGGCCGACCAGCAGGAATTCGTACAGATACATCGCGGTGACCTGGTTTTGCGTCAGGCCCAGGCAGCGCAGCATGGCGCAGGCATCGAGGTGGCGCTGCATGAAGCGGCGCGCGGCCATGGCCACGGCCACCGCCGCCAGCATGGCCGACAGCAAGCCGACCAGCGACAGGAAACGGTCCGCGCGGTCAAGCGTGTTGCGCATTTCGGGGCGGCCATTTTCCAGCGACTCGACCCGCACGCCCTTGAGATTGGCCTGTTTGATGGTGTCCTGCATCCATTGCTGGAACGCAGCCGCTTCGGCTGCGGTATTTTTCGACGATGGCGGCGCCGCTACCAGCAGGCGGTACGTCACGCGCGAGCCGGGCTGGATCAGGTTGGTCGCTTCGAGGTCGGCCAGCGCCAGCATCACGCGCGGCGCGAACGCCAGGAAGTTGGCGCCGCGATCGGGTTCGGACGCGATCAGTTGCGCGACCGTGAATGTCTTGTCGCCGAGCTTGACCTGGCCGCCCACGCTGGTGCCCAGGCTGCCCAGGAGGCCGGCATCGAGCCAGACCGTGCCCGGCGCGGGGATGCCGTCGGCGCCCGCGCCTTCGCTTTGCTCGGCCTGGGCGGCATCGGTGGTGAGCTTGAGCCGGCCGCGCAGCGGGTAGCCGGGGCCGACCGCCTTGAGCGAGGCCAGCATCGATTGCGACTGCTCGCCCTCGCCTGCCGTGGCCATGCTGGGGAAAACCACGGTGTCGGTCACCACCAGCCCGCGCCGGAGCGCTTCGGCCCGCCACTCGGGGCGTACCGGCAAGTCGGTGCTGACCACCACGTCGGCGCCCAGCAACTGGTGGGCATCACGGTCCAGGCCGCTACGCAGGCGATCGATAAAGAAGCCGGTAGCGGACAGGGCCGCGACGGCCACCGTCAGGGCGATCAGCAGGAAGCGCAATTGGCCGGCGCGCCAGTCGCGCGCGGTCATGCTCAGGGCGAGTTTGATCATGTTGTTTTAAAAAGGGAGAGAGGCGAAATAGGCGTCGACTTCGGCCAGCAACTGCTGTTTTTGCGCGTCGGGCAGGAACGCCGCTTCAAAGCCGTTGCGCGCCAGGCGCTGCGCGTGCGACAGGCCCAGCGGCAACGCTTCGAAGGTGGCAATGAAATTGTCGTTCATGTAGCCGCCGAAATAGGCCGGGTCGTCCGAGTTGATGGTGACCTTGACGCCAGCGTCGAGCAGTTCGAGCAGGTTGTGCTGGGCCATGGCCGGGAATACGCACAGCTTGACGTTCGACAGCGGGCACACGGTCAGCGCCATCTGCTCGCGCGCCAGGCGCGCGACCAGCGCCGGGTCTTCCAGGCAGCGCACGCCATGGTCGATGCGCTCGACCTGGAGCACGTCGAGCGCGGTTTCGATATAGGTCGGCGGACCTTCTTCGCCGGCATGGGCCACCAGGTGGAAACCGAGTTCCTTGCAGCGCGCAAACACGCGGGCGAATTTTTCCGGCGGATTGCCGCGCTCGGACGAGTCGAGCCCGATGCCGATGTACTTGTCGCGGTACGGCAGCGCTTCTTCCAGCGTGGCGAACGCCTCTTCTTCCGACAGGTGGCGCAGGAAGCTCAAGATCAGCGTGGCGCTGACCGGGCTGTCCTGGCAGGCGCGGTGAATGCCGTCGATGACGTCCTTGACCGGCACGCCGCGCGCGGTGTGGGTTTGCGGATCGAAAAAGATTTCGGTATGGCGTACATTGTCCGCCTCGGCGCGCTGGAGGTAGGCGGCGGTCATGTCGTAAAAATCTTGCTCGTGCAGCAGCACGCTGGCGCCGGCGTAATAGATGTCGAGGAACGATTGCAGGTCGGTAAACGCGTACGCGGCGCGCAGGTCTTCGACCGAGGCGTATGGCAGCGCGACGTTGTTGCGCGCGGCCAGCGCGAAGATCAGTTCGGGCTCGAGCGAGCCTTCGATATGGATGTGCAGTTCGGCCTTGGGCATGCCTTCGAGCACGCCGCGCAATTGGGTATTCAACATGATGAGTTCCTGTTACAGATGACGAGATTGATGCGTATGACTGGGCATCTTAGCGCACGCTGCGCGCAAGCGTGATACTGTGGCATAAATGGCGGTAAAAATTGCGGAAAAGTCCATGCGAAACGTGTAGTTATATCGAATTTTATTCTTTTAAATCAAAGCTTTACGAAAGAGTATTAACGATATTACGACATATCTTTTGACTTCCTGCACCAATAGAGCAATAATAAATTTCATAGACGTAAGAAGCCTTACGGCCAACACATAAAAGCCGTCCACCGGCGATAAAGTCAGCTCAGAGCCACGGGCAATCCGTGCTACTCCGAGGACGCTCACAGAAGCTGATCAACAAGAAAAATACTCAGCAAGTACGCACCGATCCAGGGCCACGGCAGCCTTGCTGTCTGACCCGTGACTAGTAGGTTTACATCATCAAAGGACATTCAAATGACCATTTTTGACAACTACGCTGCACGGTATGAACGGACCAAAGAGGAAGAGATGTCCATGAAGGAATATCTCGACCTGTGCAAGAAAGATCGACTCACCTACGCCAGCGCGCCCGAACGCATGCTCGCTGCCATCGGTGAACCGACCCTGGTCGATACCCGCAACGACACCCGGCTCTCGCGCATCTTCGCCAACAAGGTCATCAAGATTTACCCGGCCTTCCGTGAATTCTATGGCACCGAGGAAGTGATCGAACAAGTGGTCTCCTACTTCCGCCACGCGGCCCAGGGCCTCGAGGAGCGCAAGCAGATCCTGTATCTGCTGGGTCCGGTTGGCGGCGGTAAATCGTCGATCGCGGAAAAGCTCAAGTCGCTGATGGAGCACGTGCCGTTCTATTGCCTGAAAGGTTCGCCGGTCAACGAATCGCCGCTGGGCCTGTTCAACGAGGACGAAGACGGCACCCTGCTCGAAGAAGACTACGGCATTCCGCGCCGCTACCTGCGCAACATCCCGAGCCCGTGGGCGGTCAAGCGCCTGCACGAGTTCAACGGTGACATCAACCAGTTCCGCGTGGTCAAGCGCTACCCGTCCGTACTGAAACAGATCGCCATCTCCAAGACCGAGCCGGGCGATGAAAACAACCAGGATATTTCGTCGCTGGTCGGCAAGGTCGATATCCGCAAGCTCGAGGATTACTCGCAGGACGATCCCGATGCCTACAGCTACTCGGGCGGCCTGTGCCTGGCCAACCAGGGCTTGATGGAATTCGTCGAGATGTTCAAGGCGCCGATCAAGGTGCTCCACCCGTTGTTGACGGCCACGCAGGAAGGCAACTACAAGGGTACCGAGGGCTTTGGCGCGATTCCGTTCGACGGCATTATCCTGGCCCACTCGAACGAGTCGGAATGGAAAACCTTCCGCAACAACCGCAACAACGAGGCCTTCCTCGACCGGATTTACATCGTCAAGGTGCCGTACTGCCTGCGCATTACCGACGAAATCAAGATTTATGACAAGCTGCTGGCCAACTCGTCGCTGGCTGCCGCGCCATGCGCGCCCGGCACCTTGCGCATGATGTCGCAGTTCGCCATCCTGTCACGCCTGAAAGACCCGGAAAACTCCAGTATCTACAGCAAGATGCTGGTGTACGACGGCGAAAACCTCAAGGACACCGATCCCAAGGCCAAGTCCATGCACGAGTACGTCGATTACGCAGGCGTGGACGAAGGCATGAACGGGCTGTCCACGCGGTTTGCCTTCAAGATCCTGTCCAAGGTCTTTAACTTTGACAACACCGAAGTGGCGGCCAACCCGGTCCACCTGCTGTATGTGCTGGAGCAACAGGTGGAACGCGAGCAGTTCCCGCCGGAGACCGAGCAAAAATATCTGTCATATATCAAGGAACACCTGGCGCAGCGCTATGTCGAATTTATCGGCAAAGAGATACAGACTGCGTACCTGGAGAGCTATTCCGAGTACGGCCAGAACATTTTCGACCGCTACGTGACGTTTGCCGACTTCTGGATCCAGGACCAGGAATTCCGCGATCCCGATACCGGTGAGAGTTTCGACCGCGAAGCGCTGAACAATGAGCTGGAAAAGATCGAAAAGCCGGCCGGCATCTCGAACCCGAAAGACTTCCGCAACGAGATTGTCAACTTCGGGCTGCGTGCGCGCGCTAATAATGGAGGCAAGAACCCGGCATGGACCAGCTACGAGAAATTCCGTACCGTGATCGAGAAGAAAATGTTCTCGAACACGGAGGAACTGCTGCCGGTGATCTCGTTCAATGCCAAGGCCAGCGCCGAGGACGCCAACAAGCACGCGGACTTCGTCGCGCGCATGGTGGAAAAAGGGTATACGGCCAAGCAGGTTCGCCTGCTGTGCGAATGGTACTTGCGGGTACGTAAGTCGTCGTAACACGGCGGAGCCCACACACACAAGGGGGTATCTTTTGAGTCACCTCATCGACCGACGTTTGCAGGGCAAAAACAAATCCGCAGTCAACCGCGAGCGTTTCCTGCGCCGTTACAAATCGCAGATCAAGGATGCGGTGGGGCGCGCCATCAAGGGGCGCTCCATCACCGACATCGAAAGCGGCGAGAAAGTTTCCATTCCCGTCAAGGATGTGGGCGAACCCTCGTTCGGCCACGCCCATGGCGGGGTGTGGGAAACCATCAGCCCCGGCAACCAGGAATATCAGAAGGGCGACCAGATTACCCGGCCCAAGGGCGGCGGGGGCGCCGGCCGTGGCAAGGCCGGCAATAGCGACCAGATGACCGAAGACGATTTCATCTTCGAGCTGTCGCGCGAAGAATTCATGAATTATTTCTTCGAGGATCTTGAACTGCCGAACCTGGTCAAGACCCAGCTGACCGCCACCACCGAGTTCAAGAACCAGCGCGCCGGCTACAACATTTCCGGCACGCCCTCCAATATCCACGTGCTGCGCTCGTTGCGCGGTGCACTGGGCCGGCGCATTGCCGTCGGCGGCAGCTCGCGCAAGCGCCTGGCCGAAGCGCAGGAGGAACTGCAGGCGCTGCTCGACAAGCCGGTGCCCGACCTGGAGGATTCGATCCTGGTGGCCGAGCTGCGCAAGCTGATCCACCATCTGCACACGCGGCTGGCGGCGATTCCGTACATCGACCCGTTCGACCTGCGCTACAGCAACCGCATCAAGGTCCCCAAGCCGATGACGCAGGCGGTGATGTTCTGCATCATGGACGTTTCCGGTTCGATGGACGAAACCCGCAAGGACACGGCCAAGCGCTTCTTCATCCTGCTGTACCTGTTCTTGAAGCGCGTGTACGACAAGATCGAGGTGGTATTCATCCGCCACCATACGGCCGCGTCCGAGGTGGACGAGGAAGAATTTTTCCATTCGCGCGAGTCGGGCGGCACGGTGGTGTCGTCGGCGCTGCACCTGCTCGACAAGGTCATCGACGAGCGCTACGCCGCCGGCAGCTGGAACAGCTACGTGGCGCAGGCATCGGACGGCGACAACTGGGACAACGACTCGGTGTTGTGCCGGCAGTTGCTCACCAACACCATCATGCCCAAGGTACAGTATTACACCTACGTGGAGATCACCGACGGGCCGCCACAGAACCTGTGGGAACAGTATTCGCAGGTACCCGATCACCATCCCCACTTTGCCATGCAAAAAATCGTCACGCCGGCCGATATTTACCCGGTATTTCGCGAACTGTTTAAAAAGCAGGCAAAATCATGAACGATATGACGCACCCCGCCACGCCCACGCCGGGCCCGCGCGACCGCGAACCAGCGTCGCGCCATCCGAACGCCCTGCCCGAGCAATCGGAATGGACGTTCGAGCTGATCGAACAAATCCACGCCGAAATCCGCCGGGTGGCGGAAAACTTCGGCCTCGACACTTACCCCAACCAGCTCGAGATCATCACCGCCGAGCAGATGATGGACGCCTACACCTCGGTGGGCATGCCGGTCTCGTACAACCACTGGTCGTTCGGCAAGCATTTCCTGAGCACCGAGAAAGGTTACAAGCGCGGACAGATGGGCCTGGCATACGAGATCGTCATCAACTCCGATCCCTGCATTGCCTATTTAATGGAGGAAAACAGCCTGACCATGCAGGCGCTGGTAATCGCCCACGCGGCGTACGGCCACAACTCTTTCTTTAAAGGCAACTACCTGTTCCGCACCTGGACCGACGCCGAGGCCATCGTCGATTACATGGTGTTCGCCAAGAATTACATCGCCGAGTGCGAGCAGCGCTATGGCATCGACGAGGTCGAGCTGCTGCTCGATTCGTGCCACGCGATCCAGAACTACGGCGTCGATCGCTACAAGCGGCCGGCCAAGCTGTCGCTGGCACAGGAGCGGGCGCGCCAGAAAGAGCGCGAAGCCTACGTGCAGTCGCAGATCAACGAGCTATGGCGTACCCTGCCACGGCGCGAGGAAGAGGAAGTCAACAAGTCGGCCAAGCGCTTTCCGCCCGAGCCGGAAGAGAACCTGCTCTACTTTATCGAAAAATATGCACCATTATTGGAACCCTGGCAGCGCGAAATGGTGCGTATCGTGCGCAAGATCAGTCAGTATTTCTATCCGCAGCGGCAAACCCAGGTGATGAACGAGGGCTGGGCCACCTTCTGGCACTACACCATCCTCAACCAGTTGTACGACGAGGGCGTGATCGGCGACGGCTTCATGATGGAATTTCTCAAGAGCCATACCAACGTGGTGTACCAGCCGCCGGTGCACAGCCCCTATTACAACGGCATCAACCCGTACGCGCTGGGCTTTGCCATGATGACCGACATCCGCCGCATCTGCGAGCACCCCACTGCCGAGGACCGCGCCTGGTTCCCCGACATAGCGGGCAGCGACTGGCGCAAGACGCTGGACTTTGCCATGCGCAATTTCAAGGACGAGAGCTTCATTGCCCAGTACCTGTCGCCCAAGCTGATACGGGAATTCCACTTTTTTGCCGTGCTCGATGACGATCACAACGAGAAACTGGCCATCTCCGCCATCCACGACGACCTCGGCTATCGTTACGTGCGCCAGCAGCTGGCAGAACAATATAATCTCGGCAATAGAGAACCGAATATCCAGGTATGGTCGGTCAACACCCGGGACGACCGGGCATTGACGTTACGCCATACGCAATTCCAGCGCCGGCCGCTCAACCAGCAGGCCGGCGAGGTACTCAAGCACGTAGCGCGGCTGTGGGGCTTCGATGTCCACCTCGAGACAACGGGGCCCAACGGCGAAGTAATCAGCGCGATGGAAGTTAAACGCGAGAAACGCTCACGCTTTTGACTGACAACTGCAGGACATCCCTGTAGTGTGCTTGTTATGCTAGGCATGAACGGGCCCCTAAAACAGGCACGGCTCTTGCATGGAACAAGACCGGGTTCAGAAGCGAAAGCTTCGATGCCCGGTTTCTTTTTTAGGGAATGCATGGCCGCAGAAAGAAGTCAATATCTTTCTGCACCATTTTGTAGTACCTGGTAACTTGCAGTTTCACTTGAGAAACACCTGCGACCGAATTATCAACTGCGCGTAGTAAAGTTACACGCATAAAATTCCGCAAATGTCCTTAAGGGAGAACTAAGTAATGTCACTGAGGGACTTGCCCCAATTGTGCACTGCAAGAGGCGCTCGCGTGTACCATATTGGTGCAAAGGGAGCGCTAACACACAGGAAAAGCCGACGAAATTTAACCGGTTTTAGGGATGAAAATTCTATGTAAAATCAAGAATTCGTATGTATAATTCGCCGACGTCCCGGATGCGGCTGTTGTTTTATGTCGCCATTTTGGGGTTTAGTAGCAACAAAAAGAGTTGGTATTGGAGAAAGCAGGCATGAATTTCACGCACAACGAAAAAAGTACCGGGAAGAACTTTACAGGCATTACCATTGTCGTTTTGTTGCACGCCCTGGTTGCTTGGGGGATCATTTCGGGCTTGGGCACGCGCTTGGTCGCCAAGCTTGTTGCTCCGGTGGAGACCAAGATCATCGAGGAAGTAGCACCTCCTCCTCCGAAGGAACTCCCACCACCACCACCGCCGCCAGAGATGAAGGCTCCACCGCCACCATTCATCCCGCCAGTCGAGGTGAACGTGCAGCAACCGCCGCCGCCGCAGAACACGATCGCCAACGCGACCAACGTCAAGCCTGCGACGACGGAGATCCAGAAAGCGCCGCCAGCACAACCGGCGCCGCCAGCCCCACCTGCACGTACGGGTCCCCCCAACGTGGCAGCAGTAGCCGACTTCTCCACCTGCGCATTGCCAGAGTGGCCGAAATCGTCGCTGCGTAACGAAGAAACGGGTACGGTGACGTTGTCGTTCCTGATCGCTGCCGATGGTCGCGTCGCCGACTCCAAAATCGTGAAAACCTCGGGTTTCCGCGATCTGGACAAAGCAGCGGTTGTAGGCATCAGCAAGTGCAAATTCAAACCGGGTCTGACGGACGGCAAGCCGACGGAAGCGTGGATGCAGATGCAATATGTCTGGAAGCTGGAGTAAAAGCGAGGCAGCAACACCGTCTCAACTTAAGTAAGTTTCGTTGTCAATTACGTTCAGCGATCTGATTATTTATCAATTTGGAGGAAGCATGTTTAAGAATACCCGTTTGTCCGCTGTACTGGCCGCTGTAATGTTCTCCATGACGGCAACTGCCGCCCTGGTCAGCGCTCCAGCTTACGCACAAGAGACTGCCCCTGCAGCCTCGGCACCAGCAGCGGATGCGGCAGCAGCACCAGCAGCGGATGCAGCAGCACCAGCACCAGCCGCCGACGCAGCAGCTCCAGCAGCAGACGCAGCTCCAGCCCACGGCGCCGCCGCTGGCCACGAAGAAGTTGAGAACCCATACGGCTTCAAGGCAGTTTGGGACGGCGGCTTCGTATCGCGCGCTACCCTGATTATCCTGACCATCATGTCGATGGGTTCGTGGTACATCATCATCGTCAAGCTGATCGACCAACAGAAGATCTTCAAGCAATCGAAAGAAACCAGCGCCAAGTTCTGGAAAGCTTCGTCGATCGCTGCAGGTTCGGCTTCGCTGAAAGAAGGCTCGCCATTCCGCTTCATCGCTGAAACCGGCACCAAGGCTACCGTGCACCACGACGGCGCCCTGCTGGAACAAATCGACCTGTCGACCTGGGTGACCATGTCGATCCAGCGCGCTGTTGACAAAGTTCAATCGCGTCTGCAAGACGGTCTGTCGTTCCTGGCAACCGTTGGTTCGACCGCACCGTTCATCGGTCTGTTCGGTACCGTTTGGGGTATTTACAATGCACTGATCGCCATCGGCATGTCGGGTAACGCATCGATCGACAAGGTTGCAGGTCCAGTTGGTGAAGCACTGATCATGACCGCTTTCGGTCTGTTCGTGGCGGTTCCTGCTGTTCTGGGTTACAACTGGCTGGTACGTCGTAACAAAACCGCGATGGAAGATGTCCGTTCGTTCTCGGCTGACGTTCACTCCGTGCTGATCTCGGGCGCAATGTCCACCTCCGACGCTGCCCGTATGGCCGCTAAAAAGATTGGGTAATTAATCATGTCGATGTCCGTAGGCTCCGATAGCGGAGACGAAGATCAAGTCATGTCAGAAATCAACACGACGCCCCTCGTGGACATCATGTTGGTTCTGCTGATTATCTTCCTGATCACGAGCCCGGTTGTTCTGAAGCTGATCAAGATCAAGCTGCCAGAAGAAAACAACCAGGTTATTCAGACCAAACCGGAAGATGTCAACATTGTGGTAAGCAAGGATGGCGACATCTACTGGAATCAGAAGAAAATGCGGGACACGAATGAGTTGTTCGATTTTCTGAAGGTGGAGGCCGTGAAATTGCCGCAGCCGGAAGTTCACGTTCGTGGCGACCAAGAAACACGCTACGAAGCGATCGGCAAAGTAATCTACACGACCCAGCGCGCTGGTATTCAGAAGGTCGGTTTCATCACCGAACCGCCTGACCGGGGTTAAACCCACCCGTGCACCGCAGGCCTGGTCTCCAGGCCTGCCCTTCTAAAAAGGAAACATCATGAGTATGAATGTCGGCTCCCCATCCGCAGGCGCGGATCCGGAACCAATGATGGAAATGAATATGACGCCCCTCATCGATGTGATGTTGGTGCTGATTATCATGCTGATCATTACGATTCCGAAAGCCAACCACTCGGTCAACTTGAACATGCCGGTCGGTACGCCGCCGCCATCGACCAAGGAACCAGTGGTCATCACGATTGACGTCGATTTCGACGGTACGATTCTGTGGGATAACAACGTCATTCCTGACCGCGGTACCCTGGAAGCGAAACTGGCCGATGTCGCAGCGCAAGCTGACCAGCCGGAAGTGCATCTGCGTCCGAACAAGCTGGTTGAGTACAAAGTCGTGGCACAAGTCATGGCTTCGGCTCAGCGTCTCGGTGTGACCAAGATTGGCCTGGTTGGCAACGAGCAGTTCCAATAATTAGTTCTATGTTCAACGATAGGCAGGACCATTCCTGCCTATTTCGCATTTTGAAGAAAGAAAACTTACCCATGACCAAGTTTCGTCTCGCTCATCTCGGCCTGGTAATGGCCGCTATTGGTTTTACTGCAGCAGCTCCCCTGGCAGGTTTTTCGTCGGTTGCCTTCGCAGCCGAAACAGTGCGCGCTGAAATCGGCAAACCATTGCAGGAAGCACAGAAACTGGCTGCGGCAGGAAAGAACAAGGAAGCACTCGCAAAATTGCGTGAAACCGACTCGGTCGGTAATAAATCCGCCAACGACACGTACCTGATCGAACGCACGCGCGCCTCCGCCGCGTCGGCCGCAGGCGACTTCGACACCGCCGCCAAGGCGTTCGAAAGCGTGATCAACTCCGGCAAGCTGTCCGCTGCCGAACAACCAAAATTCACCCAGGCCCTGGCCGGTATCTACTACCGCATCAAGGACTATCCGAAAGCGATTACCTGGATCCAGCGCGCGCTCAAGGATAATCCGAGCGACGGCGCCATGAAAGAACTGCTGATCCAGACCTACTACATCAGCGGCAAGTACGCTGAAGCAGCCAAGGAACTGTCGTCGCAGAAGACCCTGAACGAAGCCCAACTGGGCATGCTGGCCAACATCCAGCTCAAGCAGAACGACAAAACCGGCTACGTCCAGACCCTGGAACGCATGGCTGCCAGCTATCCGAAGCCACAAACCTGGGCCGATCTGCTGCAACGCGTGCAGACCAAGCCTGGCTACTCGTCCACGCTGTCGCTCGACGTGCTGCGCCTGCGCCTGGCCAACGGCCTGCTGACCAAGCCTTCCGAATACATGGAAATGAGCCAGCTGTCGCTGCAAACCGGCAATCCAGCTGAAGCACTGAAAATCATCAACGAAGGCTACAAGAAAGGCGCCCTGGGCACCGGTTCCGACGCGCCGCGCCACCAGCGCCTGAAAGACCTAGCGACCAAAACCCAGGCTGAGTTCGACGGCAAGCTGGCTGCGGCCGAAGCCGAAGCGACCAAGGCCAAGGATGCCGACGCGCTGGCCAACCTCGGTTACGCCCTGGTATCGTCCGGTAAAGCCGACAAGGGCCTGGCGCTGATGGATCAAGCTGTCAAGCTGGGCACGGGCCGCAATCCGGAAGCCATCAAGCTGCACTACGGTATCGCCCAGTCGATCGCCGGCAAGAAAGCTGCTGCGCTGTCCACCTTCAAGACGGTTAAAGGCACGGACGGCACCGCCGACCTGGCCCGTTACTGGACCATCAGCCTGAACCACGCATAAAGGAACTCTAAAACCTACTGCGCGGCCGCCTGTCGCCGGAGCAAAGCGCAGCGTACCGAAGTACGCTTGCGCTACTCAAGACGATATCCGGCCGCTCGCTACGGTTTTAGAGGTTCCTTTACATACAAAAAAGCGCTGTTTGCTCCGGCAAACAGCGCTTTTTTTTCATCTTTTCCACCCTCTCCCCCGCTCACGTATAATCTTTCATTTAGCGTTAGTTTCCAGCACAATCCCATGAAGGTATTTCGAGGTCTTCCCAACGCGGCATCGCGTGCGCCGTGTGCGCTCACGATCGGCAATTTCGACGGTGTCCACCTGGGCCACCAGGCGTTGCTGGCCCGCGTGCGCGAAGCTGCCGGCGATCTCGGGCTCGAGGCGGCCGTGATGACGTTCGAGCCGCACCCGCGCGAATTCTTCGCGCAAAAATCGGGCGACCTGTCGCGCGCGCCGGCGCGCATCGCCAACCTGCGCGACAAGCTGCAATCGCTGTCCGACAATGGCATCGACCGCGTGATCGTCGAACACTTTTCGTCCTCGTTTGCCGCCCTTACCCCGCAGGAATTTACCGAGAAAGTGCTGGTCGAAGGCTTGCACGTCAAGTGGCTGATGGTCGGCGACGACTTTTGCTACGGCGCGCGCCGCGCCGGCAATGTGCAGATGCTGCAGGAAGCCGGCGAGCGTTACGGCTTCCACGTCGAAACCCTGCCCACCGTGATGAACGGCTCCACCCGCATCTCGTCGTCGGCCGTGCGCACCGCGCTGGCCGAAGGCGATTTTATCCGCGCCGAGGCGCTGCTGGGCCACCCGTACGCCATGTCCGGCCACGTGATCCACGGCCAGAAGCTGGGCCGCACGCTGGGCTTCCCCACCTTGAACCTGCGGGTGCCGCACCGCCCTGCCCTGATGGGCATCTTCATCGTCCAGGTGCATGGCCTGGCGGACCAGCCGCTGCCGGCCGTGGCCAGCCTCGGTGTGCGTCCCACCGTGGATGACAGCGGCCGCGTGCTGCTGGAAGTGCATATCTTCGACTTTGCGCAGAATTGCTACGGCAAGCAGGTGCGGGTGGAATTCCTGCAAAAGATCCGCGACGAAGAAAAGTACATCGACCTGCCCACGCTCACTGCCGCCATCGACCGCGATGCCGACATCGCCCGCGCGTACTTCGCGCAGCGCGCTGGTGTCAAAGATGGCGCAACGTCGGCCACCGACCGAATTTGAGCGCGCGACCAGCTACGCGCGCCGGCTACCCCGAATTCCCCGAAATCCTATTGAAGAAATCCCATGTCCAATCCAAAATCCGACAATCCTAAAAACAGCAAGAAGCCAGAGAGCAAATACCCGGTCAACATGACCGAAACCCCGTTCCCGATGCGCGGCGACATGGCCAAGCGCGAGCCGACGTGGGTGCAGCAATGGCAGGACAAGAAGATCTACGAGCGCGTGCGCAAGGCTGCCGCTGGCCGGCCGAAGTTCATCCTGCACGACGGCCCGCCATACGCCAACGGCGACATCCACCTGGGCCACGCGGTCAACAAGATCCTCAAGGACATGGTGATCAAATCGCGCTCGCTGGCCGGATTCGACGCACCGTATGTGCCGGGCTGGGACTGCCACGGCATGCCGATCGAAATCCAGATCGAAAAGCTGTACGGCAAAAACCTGCCGACCGCCGAAGTGCTGACCAAGGCCCGCACCTACGCGCTCGAGCAGGTGGACCGCCAGCGCAAGGACTTCATCCGCCTGGGCGTGCTCGGTGAATGGCAGAATCCATATCTCACCATGAACTACTCGAACGAGGCGGACGAGCTGCGCGCGCTCGGCAAGCTGCTGGAAAAGGGTTATGTCTATCGTGGCCTGAAACCGGTGAACTGGTGCTTCGACTGCCAGTCGGCGCTGGCCGAGGCGGAAGTGGAATACCAGGAAAAGCGCGATCCGGCGATCGACGTCGGCTTCAAGTTCGCCCAGTTCGACGCGCTGGCAGCGGCCTTCAACCTGCCGCAGCTGCCGACCGAAAACGGCTTCATCGTCATCTGGACCACCACCCCGTGGACCATCCCGTCCAACCAGGCGTTGAACGTCAACCCGGAAGTGACCTACGCGCTGGTACAAAGCGAGCGTGACGGCCAGCCGCTGCTCTTGATCCTGGCGCAGGACCTGGTGGAATCGTCGCTGGCGCGCTTCAAGCTCGAAGGCACCACGATTGCCACCACGCTCGGCGCGGCGCTGGAAAACATCAGCTTCCGCCATCCGCTGCACGCAGCCGATCCGTTCTTCGACCGCCTGTCGCCCGTGTACCTGGCCGACTACGTGACCACCGAGAGCGGTACCGGCGTGGTGCACTCGGCGCCGGCCTATGGCCTCGACGACTTTATCTCGTGCCGCGCGCATGGCCTGAAGGACGAGCAGATGTTGACGCCTGTGATGGGCGACGGCAAATTCGCGTCCACGCTGCCGCTGTTCGGCGGCCTGACCATCTGGGAAGCCTCGAAACCGATCTGCGACGCGCTGCGCGACGCGGGCGCGCTGTTCGAACTCAAGATGTTCGCCCACAGCTATATGCACTGCTGGCGCCATAAAACCCCGATCATCTACCGCGCCACGTCGCAGTGGTTTGCGGGCATGGACGTCACGCCTGCCGACGGCGGCGCCACCCTGCGCGAGACCGCGCTGGCCGGCATCGAACAAACCGAATTCTTCCCGGACTGGGGCAAAGCGCGCCTGCACGGCATGATCGCCAACCGTCCGGACTGGACCCTGTCGCGCCAGCGCCAGTGGGGCGTGCCGATGGCCTTCGTCGTCCACAAGGAAACCGGCGCACTGCATCCGCGCACGCCGGAACTGATCGAACAAGTCGCCCAGCGCATCGAGCAGGGCGGCATCGACGCCTGGCTGGCGCTCGACCTGAAGGAACTGATCGGCGACGAAGCAGCCAGCTACGAAAAGAACAAGGACACGCTGGACGTGTGGTTCGATTCCGGCGTCACCCACCAGACCGTGCTGCGCGGCTCGCACAAGGAGCAACTGGCCTTCCCGGCCGACCTGTACCTGGAAGGCTCGGACCAGCACCGCGGCTGGTTCCACTCGTCGCTGCTGACCGCGTCCATGCTGGACGGCAAACCGCCGTACAAGGCGCTGCTGACCCACGGCTTCACGGTCGATGGCGAAGGCAAGAAGATGTCGAAGTCGCTCGGCAACACGCTGGCGCCGCAAAAGATCTCCGACACCCTGGGCGCCGACATCCTGCGCCTGTGGATCGCGTCCACCGACTACACCGGCGAGCTGTCGATCTCCGACGAGATCCTCAAGCGCGTGACCGAGGCATATCGCCGCATCCGCAATACGCTGCGCTTCCTGCTGGCCAACACGTCCGACTTCAACCAGGCGCAGCACGCGGTACCGCTGGAGCAGATGCTGGAAATCGACCGCTACGCGATCGCCAACATGGCCGCGCTGCAGGAAGAAATCGCCCAGCACTACACCCGCTACGAATTCCAGCCGGTGTACTCGAAGCTGCAGAACTACTGCTCGGAAGACCTGGGCGGCTTCTACCTCGACATCCTCAAGGACCGCCTGTACACCTCGGCCATCGATTCGCCGGCACGCCGCTCGGCGCAGACCGCGCTGTGGCACATCACGCAAAGCCTGCTGCGCGTAATGTCCCCGGCGCTGTCGTTCACGGCGGAAGAAGCCTGGGCCATCTTCGCCGGCGAGGAAGCATACGCCGCCAGCGACGAGACCATCTTCACGCAAACCTGGTGGCAGTTGCCGCAGCAGGCCGACGCCGGCGCGCTGCTGGCCAAGTACACGGCGCTGCGCACGGTGCGCGCAGACGTGACCAAGCAGCTCGAAGACCTGCGCACGTCGGGCGCGATCGGCTCGTCGCTGCAGGCGGAACTGTCGATCAAGGCATCGGGCGACAAGTACAAGTTGCTGGCCAGCCTGGACGACGATCTGAAATTCGTGTTCATCACGTCGGCCGCCGAGGTGGCGGAAGTATCGACCGAAGCGGAAGAAGTGGTGGCAGTTGCCGCATCGACGGCTGAAAAGTGCGAGCGCTGCTGGCACTACCGCGCCGACGTGGGCGCCCACGCCGACCACCCTACCCTGTGCGGCCGCTGCTACAGCAACTTGTTCGGTGCGGGCGAACAGCGCAAGTTCGCTTAAACTGTGTGCGCGCCAAAGCTAGCCGCTTAGTCGCTAACGCATAATCCGTCATTCCCGCGCAGGCGGGAATCCATGCTGAGCGTGATACGTCATCAGCATGGATCCCCGCGTACGCGGCGGTCCGCCGAAGCGGGATGACGACATCGGCACCTTTGGATACTCCTGACACCGTATTTCTCGCTGAATCATAATGGCCACCAAAAAAATCATCTCTTCCAAATCCTCGGCCAGCCTGACGCCGTGGCTGGGCATCGCCTTCATCATCATCCTGATCGACCAGCTGACCAAGATCACCATCACCCGCACGTTCGCGCTCGGTGAAGAGAAGTTCATCACGTCGTTCTTCAACCTGGTGCTGGCGTATAACAAGGGTGCTGCCTTCAGCTTCCTGCACGACGCCGGCGGCTGGCAGCGCCACTTCTTTACCGCGATCGGCCTGGCGGCGGCGGCGTACATCATCTACCTGCTGAAAAAGCACGGCGGCCAGCGCATGTTCTCGTGGGCGCTGACGCTGGTGCTCGGCGGCGCGCTCGGCAACGTGATCGACCGCGTGGTGTACGGCCATGTCGTGGACTTCCTCGATTTCCACTGGGAGGGCCTGGGCCACTTCCCGGCGTTCAATGTCGCCGATGCGGCGATCTGCGTCGGCGCCGCGCTGTTCATCCTCGATGAGCTGCGCCGGGTAAACAAATAAAGCGGAGAGCATCATGGAATTAAGCGGCAAGAAAATCGTGCTGGGCCTGTCCGGCGGCGTGGCGTGCTACAAGGCGGCGGAATTGTGCCGCGCGCTGACCCGCGCCGGCGCCTCGGTGCAGGTGGTCATGACCGACGCCGCCGAACACTTCATCACGGCCGTGACCATGCAGGCGCTATCCGGTAACAAGGTGTATTCGAGCCAGTGGGACCCGCGCGTGGACAACAACATGGCCCACATCGACGTCACGCGCCACGCGGACGCGATCATGATCGCGCCATGCTCGGCCGACTTCATGGCCAAGCTGGCGCACGGCGTGTGCGACGACCTGCTCTCGACCATGTGCCTGGCGCGCCCGCGCCACGTGCCGCTCCTGGTCGCGCCGGCCATGAACGTGGAAATGTGGCAGAACCCCGCCACCGGCCGCAACGCCCGCCAGCTCGAAGACGACGGCATCGTCATCTTCGGCCCCGCAGCGGGCGACCAGGCCTGCGGCGAAGTGGGCATGGGCCGCATGCTCGAACCGGCGCAACTGCTGGAAGAATTGATCGCCTCGTTCCAGCCGAAAGTACTGGCTGGTAAGCGCATCCTGATCACGGCCGGGCCGACGTTTGAGGCCATCGACCCGGTGCGCGGCATCACCAATCTGTCGTCGGGCAAGATGGGTTATGCGGTGGCGCGCGCTGCGCGCGAAGCCGGCGCCGAAGTGGTGCTGGTGTCCGGCCCCACGGCGCTGCCGGCGCCGTTCGGCGTGCAGCGCATCAATGTGCAAAGCGCGATGCAGATGCACGACGCGGTGCTGGCCAATGTCGATCACCAGCACATCTTCATCGCGGTGGCGGCGGTGGCCGACTGGCGCATCTCGAATGCCAGCGAACAGAAACTGAAAAAGAACCCGGACGGCTCGGTGCCCGACCTGAAATTCGAGCAGAACCCGGACATCCTGGCCACGGTGGCAGCGCGCACGTCGCTGGCCGGCCATCCGTATTGCGTGGGCTTTGCCGCCGAGTCGGAAAACCTGATCCAGTTCGGCGCCGACAAGCGTGAGAAAAAGGGTATTCCACTGCTGGTCGGTAATATCGGCCACCACACCTTCGGCCAGGACGACAACACCATCATCCTGTTCGACGAAAACGGCCACACCATCCTGCCGCGCGCCGACAAGCTCACGCTGGCGCGCCAGCTGATTTCCGAAATTTCCAAACGCATTACCCAGCATTCGCTCTTCGACAAATAACATGAACACTATCGACGTCAAAATCCTCGACCCGCGCATGAAAGACCAGTTGCCGGCCTACGCCACCCCGGGCTCCGCCGGTCTCGACCTGCGCGCCTGCATCGATGCGCCGATGGTCATCGAAGCCGGCCAGACCGTCCTGATTCCCACCGGGCTGGCGATCCACGTGGCCAATCCCGGCTACGCCGCCATGATCCTGCCGCGCAGCGGCATGGGACACAAGAACGGCATCGTGCTCGGGAATCTGGTAGGCTTGATCGACTCCGATTACCAGGGCCAACTGATGATTTCGACCTGGAATCGCGGCCATAGCACCTTCACCCTGAACCCGATGGAACGGCTGGCGCAACTGATTATCGTGCCGGTGCTGCAAGTGGGCTTCAACGTGGTGGATGAATTTGACAGCACCGAACGTGGCGCCGGAGGCTTCGGCAGCACGGGCGTACAATAACGAGCAGGAGACATCCGGATGGTTCGGCAGCACACTTCGACAACACTCGCTTCATGGTCTCTGGTCGCGGCAGCCAGCCTGCTCACCGCCTGCACCACCTACACGGTGCGCCCCACGGACGGCGCGTCCGAGCCTGCCGTGGTCCGCACCATCGACCAGGACCAGCCGGTGGTCACCGCCAAGATGGCGGCGGCCCGCGAAGAACTGGGCCAGATGGTGGCGCTGCAAGACCGCCTGTACCGCATTGCCGCCCCGCTCCTGATCAATAACGCCGACCTGTGCCGCTCGCAGGCGCGCAACCTGCTGGGCTTTACCGCCAAGAACCGCTACTCTTACTCGGGCGAATACGTCGACGCCGCCACCGCAGTGCTCAACTATGGCGACCGCCTGGAAGTGGCCAGCGTGCTCGCCGGCAGCGGCGCCGCCAAGGCCGGCCTCAAACAAGGCGACATCCTGCTGGCCGCCGAAGGCAAGGAACTGCCGCGTGGCGCCAACGCCGAAACGCAAGCGGCCGGCATTCTAGGCCCGCTCGCGTCCAGCAACAAAACCCTGAACCTGATGGTCGAGCGCAAGAACGTCAACGTGCCGCTCAAGGTGCCCGTCACGCGCGCCTGCGCCTTTAAAATCGACATCGGCAATGTCGACAACATCAACGCCTACGCCGACGGCCAGCGCGTGCTGATCACGCGCGGCATGGTCAATTTCGCCCAGTCCGACGAAGCGATTGCCTACGTGCTGGCCAAGGACATGGCCCACAACATCCTCGGCCATGCCGCCACCACGCGTTCGGCCTACACGGTGGCCAGCATCATCGACAACCTGGTCACCATTCGTCCCGACACCTCCATGCTGATCGGCAGCGCCGGCGTGAAGCCGATGCCGCAGGAGCTCGATGGCGCCGCCGACCGCCTGTCGCTCTACATGGTGGCACGCGCCGGCTACAGCACGGCCGGCGCCCGCGCCTTCTGGCAGCGCCTGACCACGCAGTATCCGGCCACGGTCCTCAACGGCTACACCGCCAATCACCCTTCGGTGAACTATCGCCTGTCGGTGATCGACAAGACCGTCGCCGAAATCCGCAGCAAGCAGTCTTCCAACAAACCGCTGGTGCCGTAGGAGTCATCGATGAACAAGTCCACCCTGTCGGTCGTGGTGTGCCTGTTGTTTGCGGCAGCGGGCGGCGCCCAGGCCGCGCAATGGGCCAAGGTGGGCGGCGCCTCGGGCGGCGCCGGCAATGTCTATTACATCGACCGCGCCAGCGTGATCAAGAAGGAAAAAACGCGCAAGGTGTGGTCGCTGCACTCGTTCGCGCGCGCGCAGAATTCGCCCGAAGGCAAGCCGTACAAATCGGTGAAGGCGCTGCACCTGTATTCTTGCGAAGACCGCACCACTGTCCTGCTCTCGCAGGTGTTTTACCCGGAAGCCATGGGCAAAGGCGAGGCGCTGGAAACCTACAAGTACGAGAAATTCACGGCGGAAGATATCGTCCCTGACAGCCCGTATGACAATGCACTGGCCATCGTCTGCAAGCCGTAGATCGCCTGGCAAAGCCTCCAGAGCTGCGTTGCAGCTCCTCGCCGTACGCTCGTACCGTCTTCGTCGCTGCGCCTTGCTCTGTAAGCTTTGCCAGTCGATCTAACATCGTCAGGTGAAATTCGGGAAGTCCGGGAACACGGTGGCCATCAGCCACGTGAGCGCGCCGCACAGCAGCACCACGCCGACCAGCACCAGCAGCAGGCGGCCGAATTTCGGAGCGTCTTCATCGTCGTAGTCGTCCTCCCTGTCTTCGTAATGATTCGGTTCGGTCATGGCGTGCCTGCACGGTTCGGAGAGGCATAGTATATTCCAACCATGGACAGCATCGATCTCGAAGTACTCAAAACCAGCGCCGCGTGGATCGCCTCCGGGCGCCGCTGTGAACTCATCACCGTCATCAAGACCTGGGGCAGCAGCCCGCGTCCGATCGGCGCCACCCTGGCCATCTGCGACGATGGCACCGTGATCGGCTCGGTCTCGGGCGGCTGTATCGAGGACGACCTGATCGCACGCGTGCGCGATCATGGCATCAGCCGCACGGCGCCCGAAATCGTCAGCTACGGCATCACCGCCGACGAGGCGCACCGTTTCGGCCTGCCCTGCGGCGGCACCATCGAACTGGCAATCGAACCGCTGGCACAGCACAGCCGCATCGCCGAGCTGCTCGAACGGCTCGAACGCCACGAACTGGTGCAGCGCCGGCTCGACCTGCACACCGGTGCGGTGGAACTGTCGGTGGCGCCGCCCGGCGCGCAGATGCAGGTCAGCGACCGCGCCATGGTCACGCTGCACGGTCCGCGCTGGCGGTTGCTGATCATCGGCGCCGGCCAGTTGTCGCGCTTCCTGGCGCAGATCGCCACCGCCATGGACTATCACGTGATCGTGTGCGACCCGCGCGAGGAATACCGCGCCGGCTGGCACGTGGACGGCGTGCAGCTGGTGCACGACATGCCCGACGATACGGTCACCGCCATGCGGCTCGACCATCGCAGCGCTGTGGTCGCGCTCACCCACGATCCCAAGCTCGACGACCTGGCGCTGATGGAAGCGCTGAAGTCCGACGCGTTTTATGTCGGCGCGATCGGCTCGCGCCTGAACAACAGCAAGCGCCGCGAGCGGCTGCTGCAATTCGACCTGACGCCGGCCCAACTGGCACGGCTGCACGGGCCGATCGGCCTCTACATCGGCAGCAAGACGCCGTCGGAAATCGCCATCTCGATCCTGGCCGAACTGACCGCGACCAAGAACGGCGTGCCGACAGGGATGCTGGTGCCGCACGCGGCGGCACCCACTGCGCCGGGTGCCGATGTGTGCGTGGTGGAGACCGGCGCTGTTTAGTCTGAAAGCCCAAAGGGGGCCGGGCGGGGACGCCGGGTCCCTTCCGGGTTCGGCCACCGCGCCAAGCCGTGCAGGATAAAAGCAAGAACCGGCTGGTATTCCCCTGCGCGCTGCGGGACAATGGCACCATGAGCACAGCCAACCTCCTCCGCCTGATTTTCCTCGCCGCCATCTGGGGCGGCTCTTTCCTCTTCATGCGCATCGCCGCGCCCGTGCTCGGTGCGCCGGTGCTGATCGAATACCGCGTGCTGTTTGCCGCGCTGTTCCTGGCCGTGATGGCGCTGGTGCTGAAAAAGCCGCTGGCCCTGCGCCAGCACTGGAAACACTACCTGATCCTGGGCCTGGTCAATTCCGCGCTGCCGTTTCTCCTGTTCGCGTTTGCCGCGCGCACGCTGTCGGTGTCGCTGATGGCGGTGCTCAACGCCAGCACGCCGCTGTGGGGCACCTTGATCGCAGCGGTGTGGTCGCGTCACCCGATCACGCCCAAGGTGGCGATCGGCCTGCTGTTAGGGGCGTGCGGGGTGGCGCTGCTGGTCGGCTTCGACCACGTGACGTCCAAGCCCGGCGCCGGCATCGCCATCGTGGCCGTGCTGTGCGCCTCGTTCATGTATGGCGTGGCCAGTAACTACACGAGCAGCGCGGCCAGTGCGCAAGGCGTGGAACCGTTCGCCAACGCCCACGGTTCGATGTGGGCCTCGGTGCTGCTGGTGCTGCCGGTGGTGCCGTTCTTCCCGGCGCCGGCCACGCCCACCATCGGCGTGATGGGCGCGGTGATCGCGCTGGGGGTGCTGTGCAGCGGCGTGGCCTACCTGATCTACTTCCGCCTGATCCAGGACGTGGGGCCGTCGTCGGCGCTGACCGTGACGTTCCTCAGTCCCCTGTTCGGCATCCTGTGGGGCGTGCTGTTCGCCGACGAAACGATCCATTGGTACACGGTCGCCGGCGCCGGCATCGTGGTCGTGGGCACTGCACTGGTGACGGGCTTCCGTCCGAAATTCGGCGCGCTGCGCAAGGCCCGCGCCTGATGGCCGGCCCCACCTTCACGTTCGAGCTGGCGCCCGGCTATCGCCTGCACGACGTGCTGGCCTTCCACCGCCGCGATACCGAGGCGGTGGCCGAGCAGGTCAGTGAAACCCGGCTGCGCAAGGGCGTGATGCTGGGCGGCGTGCCGGTGCTGCTGGACGTGGCCTTCGAGGGCCTGGCCGTTGATCGATACGGCAGCGCCAGCCTGCCAGGACGCGCGACCTGCACGGTGCACGCCGACGGCAAGATGTCCGCTGCCACGCGCCGCCGCCTGGAAGTGCAAGCGCATGACGCCGC
Source organism: Duganella zoogloeoides (assembly GCF_034479515.1). NCBI lineage: Bacteria > Pseudomonadati > Pseudomonadota > Betaproteobacteria > Burkholderiales > Oxalobacteraceae > Duganella > Duganella zoogloeoides. The sequence continues at coordinate 1,070,041 of NZ_CP140152.1, read as the reverse complement.
GCTCAACATCCTCGGCCTGCGCATCGATCCGGCGCCGTTTTGCGCATTTGCTGCCGACGATCCGCTGCTGGGGGCGCTGGTGCGCGCGCAACCGGGCCTGCTGATCGTGCAGTCGGCCACCGTGTTCGAGGCGTTGACCTGGGCCGTGATCGGCCAGCAGATCAACCTGTCGTTCGCCATCGCGCTGCGCCGCACCCTGATCGAGCTGGCCGGGCGCCGCCACAGCAGCGGCTTGTGGTGTTACCCGGGACCAGGGGACGTGGCGGTGCTGGAACTCGACGCACTGCTGGCCCGCAAATTTTCGCGTGCCAAAGCGGAGACCTTGCTGCGGCTGGCGCAACTGGTGCACAGCGGCGCGCTCGATCTCGAGCCTTCGCCCACCAACAGCATCGAACAGATTTCGGCGGCGCTGCTGGCGATCAAGGGTATCGGCCCGTGGACCGTCAATTACGGCCTGCTGCGCGGCTACGGCCATGCCGACTGTTCGCTGCACGGGGACGTCGCCATCCGCGCCGCTCTGCAGGCGCTGCTCGGCGAAGACGCCAAGCCCGCCATGGCGCGCACCGAACAACTGTTGGCACGCTATGCCCCGCACCGGACCATGGCGGCGGCGCACTTGTGGGCGAGTTTGCATCCGCCCGTCAGCGATGAGTAAAAAATCACGGCGCAAATGAAAAAAACGCTGACTTCTTTCGAAATCAGCGTTTTTAGTATTTGGTTGCGGGGACAGGATTTGAACCTGTGACCTTCGGGTTATGAGCCCGACGAGCTGCCAGACTGCTCCACCCCGCGTCTGTATGGATGTATTATAGGGCAGTTCAGGGGATTAGGCAATATTAATCCCGAAATGATTGCCGATAGGCCGAATAAATCCGCAGAGCCCCTTTCAACGGGCATGTCCGCGTGCCGCAATCGGTGTAAAGTAGGCAAATGAACAAACCATCCCGACCAGTCAGCATCTGCCTATGAAATATTGTTCCGAATGCGCCGCCGCCGTCACCCTGACGATCCCCGCTGGCGATAACCGCCCCCGTTTTGTCTGCACCAACTGCGGCACGATCCACTATCAAAATCCGAAAATGGTGCTGGGTTCGATCCCGGTCTGGGAGCGCGACGGCGAACTCAAGGTGCTGTTGTGCAAGCGCGCGATCGAACCGCGTCATGGCTACTGGACCCTGCCTGCCGGCTTCATGGAAAACGGCGAAACCACGGCCCAGGCGGCGATCCGCGAAACCGAGGAGGAAGCCGGCGCCCACATCGCACTCGGCAAGCTGTTTTCGATGCTGAACGTGGTGCGCGTACAGCAGGTGCACATGTTTTACCTGGCCACCCTGCTCGACCTCGATTTTGCGCCCGGCATCGAAAGCCTGGACGTGCAATTGTTCAGCGAGGCGGAGATTCCGTGGGACGACCTGGCCTTCCCCACCATCCGCGCCACGCTCGAACTGTTCTTTGCCGACCGTGCCCGCATGCGCGAAGCGGGTACCCGGGACGACTACGGTTTCCATGAACACGATATCCACCGGGCCATGCGTTCGGACGATGCCACGTGATCCCTTGGCTCGACACCGATACCCCCTTCCCCGATGTCTCGACCGCGCTCACCCGCGAGGCGCCGGGGCTGCTGGCCGCCGGCGCCGACCTGTCGCCGCAGCGGCTGTTGACGGCTTACCGGCACGGCATCTTCCCGTGGTTTTCCGAAGGCCAGCCCATCCTGTGGTGGAGCACCGATCCGCGCATGGTCTTGATGACCGACCAGTTCCGGGTCAGCGACAGCCTGCGCAAGACCTTGCGCAAAGTGGAGCGTGAACGCACCAACCCGGACGGCGGACGGTGGCAGGTGCGCTTCGATAGTGCATTCGAGCAGGTCATGCGCGCGTGCGCCGCACCGCGCCGCGACGGCCCCGGCACCTGGATTTCGGAAGACATCATTGCCGGCTACACCGGCTTGCACCGGCTGGGCTACGCACACAGCGCCGAGGTATGGCTTGATGGCGAACTGGTCGGGGGCGCGTACGGCGTCTCGATCGGGCGCATGTTCTATGGCGAATCGATGTTTGCCCGCGTGACGGACGGCTCCAAGATCGCCCTGGCTTACCTGGTGCGGTTCTTGCAAGACCATGGCGTCCAGATGATTGATTGCCAACAGGAAACTAACCACCTGGCCTCGCTGGGCGCCGCACCGATTCCGCGTGAGCGCTTTTTAGTACACTTGCGCAACAATATTGGCTTACCTCAAATCAAGGACTGGGAACCGATTGCGCCGCTGGCTCCGCGCCGTTAAGCTGGAGCAAAATCCTGCGACACGGTTCCTTGATTAACGCTATTATTGGTCAAAAGAACAACCGCCCGGTCATACACCAAGTATGGGGCACCGAACTAGGACCGGCATGACGCACCTGAACGAACTGCCTTTTGCGACGCTGCAGTTTTATACCACCGCGCCCTACCCGTGCTCGTATCTCGACGGGCGCCAGGCACGCTCGCAAGTCGCCACCCCGTCGCACCTGATCAATGCCGATGTGTATTCGGAACTGGTCAAGAACGGCTTCCGGCGCAGCGGCATCTTTACTTACCGCCCGTATTGCGACGGTTGCCAGGCCTGCATCCCGGTGCGGGTGGTGGTCGATCAATTCCTGCCCAGCCGAGGCCAGCGCCGTGCGTGGGCACGCCATGGCGACCTGATCGCGGGCGTGGCCACGCTGTCCTTCTCCGACGAACATTACGATTTGTACCTGCGCTACCAGAGCAAGCGCCATGCCGGTGGCGGCATGGACCAGGACAGCCGCGACCAGTATGCCCAGTTCCTGCTGCAAAGCCGGGTCAACACGCGGCTGGTGGAGTTTCGCGAACCGGGCGGCGTGCTGCGCATGGTCAGCATCATCGACGTGCTGTCCGATGGCCTGTCGTCGGTGTACACGTTTTTCGATCCCGACGTCGAAGGCGCGTCGTACGGCACGTTCAACATCCTTTGGCAAATCTCGCAGGCGCGCGAATTGAAGCTGCCCTACGTATATCTTGGCTATTGGATCAAGGAAAGCCAGAAAATGTCCTATAAAACCAACTTCAAACCGCTGGAAGCGCGCATCAAAGGCGTGTGGAGTGTACTGGGCGACTGATAAAATACGGGCGAACAACATCCAGAGCGCCCTCATGTCCCAAAACTTCCTGTACTCCCTGGCCCGTCCGCTGCTGTTCTCCATGGACGCCGAGCAAGCCCACCACACCACCCTGCCCGCGCTCAAGCGCGCTGCCGCGCTTGGCCTGACCAAGCTGGTCAAACAACCGGCGGCCGATCCGCGCACGGTGATGGGCATCACGTTCAAGAACCCGGTGGGCCTGGCGGCTGGCCTCGACAAGGACGGCGCCTATATCGACGCGCTGGCCGACCTCGGTTTCGGTTCGATCGAAGTGGGCACCGTCACGCCGCGTGCGCAGGCCGGCAATCCCAAGCCGCGCATGTTCCGCCTGCCCGAGGCGCACGGCATCATCAACCGCATGGGGTTTAATAACGGCGGTGTCGATGCCTTCGTGGCCAATGTGCAGTCGTCGCGCTTTTACCAGGACAAGGCCGGCGTGCTGGGCCTCAATATCGGCAAGAACGCCGACACCCCGATCGAACGCGCCACCGACGACTATCTGCACTGCCTGCAAAAAGTTTATCCGTACGCCAGCTATGTCACCGTCAACATCTCGTCGCCCAACACCAAGAACCTGCGTCAGCTGCAAGGCGGCTCCGAGCTCGACGGCCTGCTGGGCACCTTGAAAGAGGCCCAGTTGCGCCTGGCTGACCAGCACAAGCGCTACGTGCCGCTGGCCCTGAAAATCGCACCGGACATGGACGGCGACCAGGTCAAGAACATTGCCGACGCGCTGGTGCGCCACCGGATCGATGGCGTGATCGCTACCAACACCACCCTGAGCCGCGACGCGGTGACCGGCATGCGGCACGGCGCCGAAGCCGGCGGCCTGTCGGGCGCGCCCGTGTTCGCGCTGTCGAACACTGTCATCAAGCTGCTCAAGGCGGAACTGGGCGACGCGCTGCCGATCATCGGCGTGGGCGGCATCATGCGCGGGGCGGACGCGAAAGTAAAAATGGACTGCGGCGCGCAACTGGTGCAACTGTACAGCGGCTTGATTTATGCCGGCCCGGCCCTGGTGCGCGACTGCGCCGACGCTGTGCGTGGCAAATAAAGGAAACGACATGGAAAAAACAGCACTGGGCGCGAGCGGCCTGAACGTCTCGAAAATCTGCCTCGGCACCATGACCTTCGGGGAGCAGAATACCGAAGCCGAGGCGCACAGCCAGCTCGACTACGCCTTCGAGCGCGGCATTAATTTCATCGATACCGCCGAGATGTACCCGGTGATGCCGCGCGCCGAGACGCAAGGTTCCACCGAGCGCTACATCGGCACCTGGCTCAAGAAAAGCGGCTTGCGCGACCAGGTCGTGCTGGCCACCAAGGCGGCCGGGCCCAATCCCAACCTGACCTGGGTACGCGACGGCAAGCAGAACCTGGACGCGGCCAGCCTGCGCGCAGCGGTCGAGACCAGCTTGCAGCGGCTGCAAACCGACCATATCGATTTATACCAATTGCACTGGCCCAGCCGCAACACGCCGATCTTCGGCAGCACCGTGTTCAATCCCGACAACGAGCGCGACTGCGTGGCCATCGAAGACACGCTGGCGGCATTGGGCGATTTGATTAAAGAAGGCAAGATCGGGGCGATCGGCGTGTCGAACGAATCGAGCTGGGGTGTGAGCGAGTTCATCAAGCACTCCGAGAAAGGCCTGCCGCGCATCGCGTCGATCCAGAACCTGTACAACCTCACCGCGCGCCACTACGAGACCAGCCTGCTGGACGAGACCTGCTTCCGTGAAAACGTGGGATTGCTGGCATACAGCCCGCTGGCGTTCGGCCAGTTGACGGGCAAGTACCACGACGATCCGAAGGCGCACGGCCGCCTGACCATCTTCCCGCCAAGCTGGAGCCCGCGCTACCTGCGGCCATCGGTGCTGGAGGCCGTGGCGCAGTACACCAAACTCGCCCGCGAGAATGGCATGACGCCGACGCAGCTGGCGCTGGCGTGGTGCTACTCGCGCTGGTTCGTGGCTTCGACCATCATTGGCGCCACCACGCTGGCGCAGTTGAAGGAAAATATCGATGCGTTTGAAGTAAAACTGTCGCCGGAGGTGGTCGAGGCGGTGAATGCGATTCACGCCCGCATCACCAACCCCGGCCAGTAATCACCGCAGTAAGCACTCCCAATAAGCACTACCGGTGGTGGCTAGTCGCCGCCACCATTCAACGCGGTCTCGATATCGGACCGCTTCAGATCCGGCGCAAATTGCAGGATGAAGTCGTACGCATACGAGCGCAGGTAAGCGCCACGGCGCACCGCGAGGCGCGTCGTGTTCGACGCGAACAGGTGCGACGCTTCCACCGCGCGCATGCCCTTGTCACGGCCGTGGTCGAACGCCATCGACGCCACGATGCCCACGCCCAGCCCCAGCGACACGTACTGCTTGATCACGTCCGAATCCATCGCCGTCAACATGATGTCGGGCTTGAGGCCGGCCTGGTTGAAGGCCGCGTCGATATGGCCGCGGCCGGTAAAGCCCACGTCATACGTAATCAGCGGGAATTCCGCCAGGTCTTCGAGCCGGATCGGACTGCGCGACAGCAGCGGGTGGCCGTCCGGCACCACGATGATGTGGCTCCAGCGGTAGCACGGGAACGATACCAGGTCAGGGAACTGCGACAGGCCCTCGGTGGCGATGCCGATATCGGTCTTGCCCGACAAAATCCATTCGGCAATGTGCTCGGGCGCGCTCTGCTGCAAGGCGATGCGCACGTCCGGGTACGCGGCGCGGAAGCCCTGCACCACCTTCGGCAACGCATAGCGGGCCTGGGTGTGGGTAGCTGCCACGCTCAGGGTGCCGCTTTGCTGGCCCGTGTATTCGAGGCTGGCCTGCTGCAGGTTTTCGGCCTCGATCAGCAGGCGGTCGATGATTTTCAGGATGCCCTTGCCCGGCTCCGTCATGCCGGTCAGGCGCTTGCCGTTGCGTTCGAAAATCACCACGCCCAACTCGTCCTCGAGCTCGCGGATCTGGCGGCTCACGCCCGGTTGCGACGTGAACAGCGCGTTGGCCACTTCGGTCAGGTTATAGCCGCGCCGGGCCGCTTCGCGGATCGAGCGCAATTGCTGGAAGTTCATAACGGCGCTCCTGCATCGACAAACACATGCAGCCGCTTCGGCCGCACGACCAGGGTCTCGCCTTCTTTGAGCTGCAAATTGGTGAAACGTTCGTTCGACATCACCGCCTCGATCAGCTCGGACGTGTCGCCGCGTTCGAGGTCGAGCTGGGCCAGCGGGCCGATCGCGTGCGCGCGGCGCAGCTTGACCACGATGCCTTCGGCGCCCGGCGTGTAGCGGTCGATTTCCAGGTCGTGCGGGCGCACATACGCCGTGCCCTTGCCGTTCTTGCCTTCGCCATTTTGCTGGCCCGGCACCTGGAAGCTGGCGTCGCCGCTGGCCAGGATGCCGTCCTGCACGCGGCCATGGAACATGTTCACATTGCCAAGGAAGCCGTACACGAACGGCGACGCGGGATGGTTGTACACCTGGTCCGGCGCGCCGATCTGCTCAACGTTACCCTTGTTCATCAGCACGACCTGGTCGGCCACTTCCAGCGCTTCTTCCTGGTCGTGGGTGACGAAAATACTGGTCACGTGCAGGTCGTCGTGAAGGCGGCGCAGCCAGCGGCGCAGTTCCTTGCGCACCTTGGCGTCCAAGGCGCCGAACGGCTCGTCGAGCAGCAGCACGCGCGGTTCCACCGCCAGCGCGCGCGCCAGGGCGATACGCTGGCGTTGGCCGCCCGACAGTTGCGGCGGATAGCGGTCGGCCAGCCAGTCCAGTTGCACCAGCTCCAGCAAGTCTTTTACTTTACGGCGGATCTGGTCTTCGGACGGCCGCTCGGCGCGCGGTTTGACACGCAGGCCGAAGGCGACGTTCTCGAACACGGTCATGTGCTTGAACAGCGCATAGTGCTGGAACACGAAGCCCACCTGGCGCTCGCGCACATGGCGGTGCGAGGCGTCGTCGTTATCCAGCAGCACCTGGCCCGAATCGGGATGTTCGAGGCCGGCGATGATGCGCAACAAGGTGGTCTTGCCGCAGCCGGACGGTCCCAGCAGCGCGGTCAGTTCGCCTTGCGGGAAGTCGAGCGAAACATTGTTGAGGGCGACGAAATCGCCGAAACGCTTGTTGATGTTTTTAACTTCGATCGACATGTTACTGCTCCTTGATACGGGCATCTTCGACGCGCGATTCGTTCAGGCGCCAGGAGATAAAGGATTTCAGGGCCAGCGTCACCAGGGCCAGCAAGGCCAGCAGGGACGCCACGGCAAAGGCTGCGGCAAAGTTGTATTCGTTGTAGAGAATTTCCACTTGCAGCGGCATGGTGTTGGTCTCGCCACGGATGTGGCCGGACACCACCGACACCGCGCCAAACTCGCCCATCGCGCGGGCATTACACAAGATCACGCCGTACAGCAGGCCCCACTTGATGTTGGGCAGCGTCACGCGGCGGAAGGTATTCCAGCCCGAGGCGCCCAGGACGATGGCCGCTTCTTCTTCCTCGCTACCCTGCGCCTGCATCAGCGGGATCAGCTCGCGCGCCACGAACGGGAACGTCACGAAAATGGTCGCCAGCACGATGCCCGGCACCGCGAACAGGATCTTGATGTCGTGCTTGTACAGCCACTCGCCGAACCAGCCCTGGGCGCCGAACAGCAGCACGTAAATCAGGCCCGAAATTACCGGCGACACCGAGAACGGCAAGTCGATCAGCGTGAGCAAAAAGCTTTTGCCACGGAACTCGAACTTGGCGATACACCACGACGCCGCAATACCGAATACCAGGTTCAGCGGCACGGCAATCGCGGCCGTGATCAGGGTCAGTTTGATGGCCGAGATCGCGTCTTCCTCGACGATGGCGGCCACGTACGCTTCCCAACCCTTGCGCAACGCTTCGGCAAACACGGCAACCAGCGGCACGAACAGGAACACGGTCAGGAACAGCAGCGCGACCGCGATCAGCGCATTGCGCACCCAGCGCGGCTCGAGGATTTGCGGGGCCGACGGCAGTTCGCCGCGACGCGCAGGAGTATTAACACCGCTCATTATTTACCCGACTTTCCGCGAGCCCAGGCTTGCAAGAGATTGATCGCCAACAGCATGAGGAACGACACCACCAGCATCACCACCGCGATTGCGGTCGCGCCGGCGTAGTCGTACTGCTCGAGCTTGGTGATGATGAACAGCGGCGTGATTTCCGACACCATCGGCATATTACCGGCGATGAAAATCACCGAACCGAACTCGCCGGTGGCGCGCGCAAACGCCAGCGCGAAACCGGTCATCAGCGATGGCAAAATCGTCGGGAACACCACGCGGCTGAAGGTCTGGAACGCATTGGCGCCCAGGCTGGCGGCGGCCTCTTCCAGCTCGCGTTCGGCGTCCTCGAGCACCGGTTGCACGGTGCGCACCACGAACGGCAAGCCGATAAAGGTCAGCGCCACCACCACGCCCAGCGGCGTAAACGCCACCTTGATGCCGAGCACGCCTTCGATGAACTGGCCGAACCAGCCGTTGGCCGAGTACAGCGCGGTCAGCGTGATACCGGCCACGGCGGTGGGCAGCGCGAACGGCAGGTCCACCAGCGCATCGACGATGCGCTTGCCCGGAAACTCGTAGCGCACCAGCACCCAGGCCACGATGCCGCCAAAGATGACGTTGATGAAGGCGCCGATCAGCGAGGCGCCAAACGTCAGGCGATACGAGGCCATCACGCGGTCGGATGTGACAGCGGCAATAAAGCCTTCCCAGGTCATGGTAAAGGTCTTGAGGAAAATCGCCGACAGCGGGATCAGGACGATCAACGCCAGGTAAAAGATGGTGAACCCGAGCGAGAGCCGGAAACCGGGCATCACGCGGAAAGGCGCGCCCCGTGCGGCAACGGGTGCCGTGGCGGGCGCTGCTAAGACTGCTGACATGTACGCTCCCTTATTACATAAACTTCTATAAGGGCTGCATAGTCTCACTTGTGCTTCATTCTACAAACGAAGCAATTTTTATTTAGTTAGATCAATCAGCTATAACGAGTCCAGCATTCCTAGCTTTTAAAAATCAGTTTGAAGGCCACCGTTACCAGGATCACCGCCAGCAAGCCGCGCAGCAGCTTCTCGGGCACCGCGCGCGCCACGTAGGAACCAAGCGTGATGCCCGGGAGCGAACCGACCAGCAGCGCCAGCAGCAGATTCCAGTCGATGGACCCGAGCCACCAGTGACCGATGGCCGCAATCGCCGTCAACGGCACCGCGTAGGCAATGTCGGTCCCGGCCACTTCGGCAGCGGTCAGGCGCGGGTACAGCAGCACCAGCACGGTTGCGCCAATGGCGCCGGCGCCGATCGAGGAAATGGTGACCAGCACCCCCAGCACGGCGCCGGACACGATGGTCGCAAGCGCCAGCGAGCGGCCTTGCAGCTGGCGTTCCGGATGCGCGGTGATCCACTCGAGCATCTTGCGCTTGAACAGCAAGGCAACCACGGTGAGCAGCACCGAGCCGCCGATCATGTAACGGATCAGCTGGCCGATGTCCTGGTTGAGGGTGCCGAAATACTTGAGCGAGAGACTGGCCAGCAGCGCGGCCGGCAAGGCGCCGATGCACAGGCGGCGCACGATATCCCAGTGCACGGTGCCGCGCAGGCGGTGGGTGAACGTGCCCACACCCTTGGTGATCGAGGCAAAAGCGAGGTCGGTGCCCACGGCCACGGCCGGCGACACGCCAAACAGCAGGGTCAACAGCGGCGTCATCAATGAACCGCCACCAACGCCGGTCATGCCGACCAGCAGGCCAACCGCAAAACCCGATACAACGAAAGATACATCCATGCAAAAATCCCCAAAGTAGGCCGCAGAGTACCTACTTCGGGGAAATTATCAAACAACAGCATCGTTATTTGCTTATGCGCTTACTGTACTTGGTGCGCGCCGATATGCATTACTTGTTCGGCTGCGGTGTCACGCGCAGATAAGGGCGCGCAGCCGTAAAGCCTTTTGGATACTTTTGCTTCAGCACTTCCGGATCTTGCACGGTCAGCGGGATGATGACGTCGTCGCCGTCTTTCCAGTTGCCGGGCGTGGCCACGGTGTAGCCGTCGGTCAGTTGCAGGGCGTCGATCACGCGCAGCACTTCGTCGAAGTTGCGGCCGGTGCTCATCGGGTAGGTCAGCGACAGGCGCACTTTCTTGGCCGGGTCGATCACGAACAGCGTGCGCACGGTGGCGGTGGTCGAAGCATTCGGGTGGATCATGTCGTACAGCGACGACACCGAGCGGTCTTCGTCGGCAATGATCGGGAAGCCGACCACGGTGTCTTGCGTCTGCTCGATGTCGCTGATCCAGGCCGCGTGTTTTTCAGCCGGATCGACCGACAATGCGATCGCCTTGACGTTGCGCTTGTCGAATTCCGGTTTCAGCTTGGCGGTCAGGCCAAGCTCGGTGGTGCACACCGGGGTGAAGTCGGCCGGGTGCGAGAACAGCACCACCCAGGAATCGCCCGCCCACTCGTGGAACTTGAGCTTGCCAATCGAGGAATCCTGTTCAAAATCAGGGGCGACGTCGCCCAGTCGTAAAGTCATAGTGGTCTCCTGAAAGAGGACCCGATCGGTGGATCAGTGGGTCCGGGATTGCGTATTGTGCGCTTGTTCTGCCAAAAAATACAACATTTCCAGTCCTTCGGGCCAGTCGCCCAGGCCGGACTCGGCGTTGATATGGCCGAGCGGTCCGCCGTTGACGAACCGGCTCTGCCAGCGCTCTGCCCAGCAGGCCGCGCGCGGCGCCGCCATCCAGGGATCGTTGGTGCTGCCGACCATGACGGAAGGTCGCGCCAGTGGTTCCAGCGGCAACTGGTCCACCACGTCGAATTTTTCCGGATCGGCCGGCGCCACCAGCAGCACGCCCGCCACGTTGGACGGATCGCGCGCCAGGCTGTGCACGGTGGCCAGGCTGCCGAAGCTGTGCGCCACGATCAGCGTGGGCCGGGTATCGCTGCCCTGCTGGCGCAGCTGGTCCACGCGCGCCGACCACCGCGCCAGGTCGGGCACATCCCAGTCATCCTGCTCCACGCGCTCGAAGGCCGGGAACAAACGCTGCCACCGGCTTTGCCAGTGGTCCGGTCCGCTGTTATGCAGACCGGGCGCGATCAGGACACGGAATTCGGCAAGCGCGTGGACCATGATGATTGATTACCTCGGTTGCTTATTTAGGCTGATAAATCTGGTCGAACACGCCGCCATCCGAGAAGTGTACCTTCTGGGCACGGGTCCAGTCGCCGGCGACATCGGCGATGGTGAACAGCTTGACGGCCGGGAACTGGCTGGCGTATTTCTTCGCTTCCTTCTCCACTGCGGGGCGGTAATAGTTCTTGGCGATGATTTCCTGCGCTGCATCGGTGTACAGGAAGTTCAGGTAAGCCTCGGCCACCTTGCGGGTACCGCGCTTGTCCACGACCTTGTCAACCACGGCCACTGGCGGCTCGGCCAGGATCGAGACCGATGGGGCGATGATGTCGAACTTGGTCGGACCCAGTTCCTTGATCGCCAGTAGCGCTTCGTTTTCCCACGCGATCAGCACGTCGCCGATGCCGCGTTCAACGAAAGTGGTGGTAGCGCCACGGGCGCCCGAGTCCAGCACCGGCACGTTTTTATACAGCTTGCCGAGGAAATCTTTAGCGGACGCTTCGGTGCCGCCGGGCTGGCGCAGCGCGTAGCCGTAGGCGGCCAGGTGGTTCCAGCGGGCGCCGCCCGAGGTTTTCGGATTCGGGGTGATGACGGCCACCCCTGGTTTGACCAGGTCGTTCCAGTCCTTGATGCCTTTAGGATTGCCCTTGCGGACCAGGAACACGATGGTGGAGGTGTACGGGGTGCTGTTGTGGGGCAGCTTTTTCTGCCAGTCCGGCGCCAGCAGTTTTTTCTCGGCGATGGCGTCGATGTCGTAGGCCAGCGCCAGCGACACCACGTCCGCTTCCAGGCCGTCGATCACGGCGCGGCCCTGCTTGCCCGAGCCGCCGTGCGATTGCTTGATCTTGACGTTGTCGCCAGTCTTGGCTTTCCAGTCCTTGGCAAAGGCGGCGTTCACGTCGGCATACAGCTCACGCGTGGGATCGTACGATACGTTCAGCAAAGAAATATCTGCAGCGAACGATGGCGCGGCGGTAACAACAGTGGTCGCGGCCAGGATGGCAGCGGCAATAATTTTTTTGGACAGCATCGTGATCCCCTGGTTGTGAAGGCCCCAGATTACTGCTGTCCTTTATAAATGAGAACTAAGCTTTTAGCAGTTCAATATACCGCAATCTTATATAGAACTTTTCAGCAAGATTCCTGCTCAGTAAAATCTATTGAACAGCACCACGCCCCAGGTCGCTGCCGCCAGCAGGCAAGCCAGCAATACGGCTGCGCTACCGAAATCCTTGGCGTTTTTCGACAGCGGATGGCGCTCGAGCGAAATCCGGTCCACCACCGCTTCGATCGCCGAATTGATCAGTTCCACGATCAGGATCAGCACCATCACCGCGATCAGCACCAGTTTTTCAAACGCCGAAATGCGCAGCGCCAGCGCGATGGCGGCGGCGACGACGAACAGCACCAGCTCCTGGCGAAACGCGTGTTCATGGCGCCAGGCGGACTTGAGGCCATCCATCGAGTAGAAAAATGCCGAAAATATCCGTTTCAGGCCGCTTTTGCTCTTGAACTCGCTCACTGGTTCCATGTTGGGGGTCTGTGTAAAAAGATAAGATTATGCATCAAGTGCTGCGTTTTTTCACATTATGGTATAAAGTAATATCACTTTACTGCATTGCACCAACCATATGATGAAAGCAGAGACACCGACAGAGCAAAAGACCACGATCCAGGTCATCGACCGCATGATGGCGTTGCTCGACGCGCTGGCGCGCTACCCGGATCCGGTCAGCCTCAAGGAATTGTCCAAGGTCTCGGGGTTGCACCCTTCCACCGCGCACCGCATCCTCAACGACATGGTGGTCACGCGGTTCGTTGACCGCATCGAACCGGGCACTTACCGGCTCGGCATGCGCCTGCTGGAGCTGGGCAACGTCGTCAAGAGCCGGCTGTCGGTACGCGAAGCGGCGCTGGACTTCATGCGCGCGCTGCACAAGAAAACCCAGCAAACCATCAACCTGTCGGTACGCCAGGGCGACGAGATCGTCTATATCGACCGCGCGTTCTCGGAGCGCTCGGGCATGCAGGTGGTGCGCGCCATCGGTGGCCGCGGGCCGCTGCACCTCACCTCCACCGGCAAGCTGTTTTTATCGGTCGATGAGCCCAAGGCCATCCGCGCGTATGCCACGCGCACCGGGCTGGCCGGCCACAACAAGAATTCGATCACGGATTTGTCCAAGCTCGAGCGCGAGCTGAGCCTGGTGAAGTCGCGCGGCTATGCGCGCGACAATGAAGAACTGGAACTGGGCGTGCGCTGCATGGCCGCCGGCATCCGCGACGATAGCGGCAAACTGATTGCCGGGCTGTCGATCTCGGCGCCGGCCGATCGCTTGCAGGAAGACTGGCTGGAAGACCTGGTCGTTACCGCCAACCAGATCTCCGCCACCCTCGGTTACATGCCGGTGGAATAAACCGGCGCGGCGCCGGCGCCGATGTTCAGCGCGGCCGGCTTCAGTGCTTCGATCCACTTGCGGATACGGCCGGCATCGGCCACCCGCGACTGCGTGCCCTTGGAATCGAGGAACACCATGATCACGGAACGGCCTTCGATCACCGCCTGCATCAGCAGGCAACGGCCCGCTTCGTTGATAAAACCGGTTTTCTGCAAACCGATCGACCAGTCCGGGCTGGCCACCAGGCGGTTGGTCGTGCCGAATTGCATCGGACGGCCATTCGCTTCGACGATGGCGTTGGTGTCGGTGGAGAACTGGCGCAGCATCGGGTGTTCATAAGCGGCAATCGCCAGCTTGGCCAGGTCGCGCGCGCTGGCCACATTCATTTTCGACAGGCCGCTCGAATCGACGTAATGGGTGTCGCTCATGCCCAGTTCGCGCGCCTTGGCGTTCATGGCTTCGACAAACGCAGGCTTGCCACCCGGATAGTTGCGGCCCAGTGCCGACGCAGCGCGGTTTTCCGAACTCATCAAGGCGATATGCAGCATGTTGGCGCGCGTCAGCTGGGCGCCCACGCGCAGGCGCGAGCTGCTGAACTTGGCGCGATCGACGTCGTCGTCGGTCACGGTCAGCACTTCATCCATGTCCTGGTTCGCTTCCACCACGACCAGACCGGTCATCATCTTGGTGATCGAGGCGATCGGCAAAGCGATGTTGGAATTCTTTTCAAACAGCACTTCCGAATTGGCCTGGTCGAGCACCAGCGCCACGTTCGATTTCAGGTCGAGCGGATCGCGGGTGGCGGACAGGCCGGCCAGGTCGCCCATGGTGGCAAACGCCGGGGCGGCCGTGATCAGGCGCTGGTAGCTGACTTTCTTGCGGCCATTGACGCGTGTAATACGCTTGACCACGCGGCCTTCCACCCGGGGCGCGGACAGGCGCACGGTCTGGCGCGCCTTGGTTTTTTTGACTTGTGCCTTCTTGGGCGTGGCAGTTTCTGCGTGAGCGATGCTGGCCGTGGTCAGGCCGGCGGAGGCAAACATCAGCGAAATGACGGCACTGAGCGCTAGTTTATACATTCATTTCCCCAGGAAGAACAAACAAAAGTCACAAATTGATCGTTGCAGTGTAGCAAAATGCTGCGCCAGCGCAAGCAAAATTCTCCCTGCTGACCAGATTGGTTGCGGATCCGCCATATGCGAATCGCAACGCGTGTTCAAACAGATATCACGAAATAAATTTAACAAATTCGTCGAGCGCCATGCGCTCGGTGACCAAGGTGTTCTCGACCTTGCTCACATCGGCATAGCCAAGGGCCATGCCGCAGACCACCATTTCATGGTCGGGCAGCGCCAACTGGGCGGCAATCACCCGATGATACTGGGTAAACGCGGCCTGTGGACAGGTATCTAGCCCACGGCCGCGCGCAGCGACCATCACGCTTTGCAGGAACATGCCGTAGTCGAGCCACGAACCCTGCGCCATCACCCGGTCGATGGTAAAGATCAGTCCCACCGGCGCGCCGAAAAAGTCGTAATTCTTGCCGTGTTGGGCGGCCATGCCGGCCTTGTTGTCGCGCGTGAGGCCCAGCAGCGCGTACAGGTCCCAGCCCACCTTGCGGCGGCGGTCGATGAACGGCGACTTCCACTCAGTTGGATAGTAGGCGTATTCCTCGGTGTGCTGGCGCGCCTGCGCCGGGTCGTTATGCAGGGCCAGGATGGCATCCGACAGTGACCGCTTGGCCTCGCCTTCGAGCACATACACTTTCCACGGCTGGGTATTGGTGCCCGACGGCGCCCTGCCCGCCACCTGCAGGATGTGGGCGATGTCTTCGCGCGCGACCGCTTGCGGCAGGTAGGCGCGGATCGAGCGGCGCGACGTGATGGCGGCGTCCACCGCCTGTTGTTCGGGAGTCATCACTGGTTTTTCCTTATTTCGATTTACTGACAACAAAGAATACCCCGGCGACGGCCAGCGCCATGCCAGCCATGCCGAGGGCGTTGAACGCTTCGCCGAACATCAGCCACGCCATCAGCGCGGTGGTCGGCGGCGTCAGATAAAGCAAGCTGGTCACTTGAGTGGCGTCGCTGCGGCGGATCAGCGCGAACAGCAGGAAGATCGCGCCGATCGACACCGCCAGCACCGCCCAGGCCAGCGCGCCGATAAAGTGCGGCGTCCACTGCACCGCAGCAAAGTCCGGCCCCATCCCTTCAAAAATGATAGCCAGCGGCAAGATCACCATGGTGGACGCCGTAAACTGGATCACCGTGCCGGTGCGCAAGTCGAATTGTGGGCAATAACGTTTCTGGTACAAGGTGCCGGCGGTAATCGATACCAGCGCCAGCACGCACAGGGCAATCGCCGCAAACGACAGGCCGACCAGCTCGATCTTGGCTGCAACCACCAGCGCCACCCCGCCAATGCCGAACAATAGTCCCAGCCACTGGCGCGGCCGCACGGTTTCGCCGATCAGCGGCGCGGCAAACGCGGTCAGGATCGGCTGCATGCCCACGATCAGGGCCGACAGACCGGCCGGCATGCCCAGCTTGATCGCGCACCACACGCCGCCCAGGTAGCCGGCGTGCAGCAACACGCCGGCTAGCGCAATGTGCAGTACCTTGCCGTGCGGCCAGGGCGCACGCAACAGCAATACCAGTGGCGCCAGGATAGCCAGCACGCCCAGAAAACGCAGGACGATAAAGGTCAGCGGCGGCGCGTAAGGCAGGCCGAACTTGGCAACGATGAAACCGCTGCTCCACAAAAACACGAAAAACAACGGAATTGGCGACAGAAAAGAAGCGGTGCGGGGAGCGGTGACGGCGGCGGACGGGTCAGGCATGTCAAGTTACTATCAGTCTAATAGGATATCGGCTATGCCGAACAGGTGCTCGTCGAGTCTAGCACGGGAGAGGCAGCCTCATGGGGAAGAGCCGCCGGAGGCCAGTCATGGCGCGGTTCCGCATGGATATTTACTTGCAAGGAAACAAATAACCGGCAGTCGCTTTGCTTACCTGAAACTAACACTCATGCCTTGATGCAACGCACAAAAAATCGCTTGACTTAATTTTTGAAGGCCGTAAAATCGGTCTTGTTGCGTTGCACAATTTGTGATTCGGTCTGAAACGTGGATGACTGCATTCTGGTCTGTTCTGGTCGTTTCGCACCGACAGTAAAAACAGTAAGAAACCTCATTCAAGCCCTATTTTCTGGAGAGTTAAATGTTTTCGATCCCTGAGCAATTTTCCAATGCGACCAAAGCCAACTTCGAAGCCCAGTTCGCCATCTTCTCGGCACTGACCAACAAAGCATTCGAAGGCGTCGAAAAACTGGTTGACCTGAACCTGACCGCCGCCAAAGCTTCGCTGGAAGAATCGTCGAACACCGCCAAGCAACTGCTGTCGGCCAAAGACCCGCAAGAATTCTTCGCGCTGGCTTCTGCTCAAGCCCAGCCGAATGCTGAAAAAACCCTGGCTTACAGCCGTCACCTGGCCACCATCGCTTCGAGCACCGGCGCCGAGTTCAGCAAAGCTGCCGAAACGCAAATCGCCGAAACCAACCGCAAAGTCATTTCGCTGGTGGAAGAAGTGAGCAAGAACGCCCCGGCCGGCAGCGAAAACGCGATCGCCCTGTTCAAATCGGCCATCGGCAACGCCAATGCCGGTTACGAGCAAATGACCCGTACCGCCAAGCAAGCCGCCGAGTCGATCGAAACCAACCTGAACCAGGCCGTCAGCCAGTTCACCGCCGCTGCCGCCAAAGCCGCGCCGGTACGTGCCTGATCAGTAGCAACCTCCTCCTCGTCCGCTCGCGGACGACCTTGAAAGCCCCGGACTCCGGGGCTTTTTTTTATTCCGCTTCGGGCCGCAGCAGCCGCAAGGTATTGACGGCAGTCACCAGGTCGGAAATCGAGTCGGCCGCCATCTTGCGCATCACGCTGGCGCGATGCAGCTTGATCGTGTGTTCGACCGTGCCCAGCTCCGCTGCGATCTGCTTGTTGAGCCGGCCGGCTACCACCAGGTCCAGCACCTGGCGTTCACGCCGGGTCAACTGGCTCAACCGCGCCTGGATCGCTTCAACCAGGTCGCGCTCATCGAGGCGCTTGCGGTTCAATGCCAAGGCGAGCTCTACCGAATCGAGCAAGACATCCGCCTCTACCGGCTTGGTCAGAAAGTCGCAGGCGCCCAGCTTCATGGCGCGTACGCTATTGGCGACGTCGCCGTTGCCGGTCAGGAAAATGATCGGCAGCAGTGAGCGGCAGCGCAGTAGGTGTTCCTGCAATGCCGGTCCCGGCATGTCCGGCATGGAGATGTCGAGGATGATGCAGCCATGGCGTCCGAGGTCGGCATGTTCGAGGAACAGTCGCGCCGAGCCATAAGGTTCGATTACATACGACGTGGCGAAAAACAGGCGCTCCACCGAGCGCAGGATGAAGGGATCGTCGTCGATCAGGAACACGCAGGGGGGCTTAGCGGGGGTCATCGAGGGGCATGGTGAATTCTACAAGAGAGCCGACAGGAACGAGCGGCTGGGCCGTGATCTCGCCGCCGTGGGCATTGACGATTTTTTTGCAAATATTGAGGCCCAGTCCCAGTCCGCCCTCCTTGGTGGTGAAGAACGCCGCAAAAATCTCGGCCTGGCAACTGGTGGGGAAACCGCAGCCGGTATCGGCCACCGACAACAAGGCAAACCGCGCGCCGGCGCGGCGTGCCGACAAGGTGATGGTGCGCCGTGCCGGCGGCAAGTCCTTGACGGCATCGACCGCGTTCATCAGCAGGTTGACGAGCACCTGCTGCAACTGGATGGCGTCACCCCGGATATACAGGCCGGGCTCGCATTGCTCGTGCACCACGATCTGCTTTTGCGTAAAGTCGTGGCGCAGCAGCGTTTGCACCGTGGCATACACCCTGGACACATACACCTTGTCTGCGGCCTGGGTGCCAGGGAACAACAAACGGCGGACGCGGACGATTACGGCGGTGGCCATCTGGGCCTGGTGGATGATGTCGAGCACGATCGCCAGGTGGGCGGCAGGGTCGAGCCGGTGGCTCTTGATCATCATTTCCGCCGCCTGGCTGTTGGTGAGGATCGAACTCAGCGGCTGGCTCAACTCGTGCGCCACCGCGCCCGTCATTTCCCCGGCCATGGTCACCCGCGCCAGGTGGAACATTTTCACTTCGCTGTCCTTGAGGGCGATGGCCGCTTCCAGCTCGCGCGAGCGGGCGTTATGCATGGCCAGGCGCAAGGTTTTCATCGAGTGGGCAATGGAAAAGCCGAGCGCCACCACGGCAAAGATCGTCGTCTGCGCCAGGTAGAAATTCTTCTCCAAAAGATACTGGACGGTGAACACATTGTTCAGGCTGAGCAGCTTCATGCTGAGCGACACGCCCATCGGAAAAAAGGCAACAAAGAAAAACAGCGCGTCGATATTTTTCTGCCAGCACAGGCGGATTGCCAGCATCGCCAGCAACACGATATCGATCAGCATCAAGTGGCCGATGACCGCGTAGGCCACCGCATAGCCGGCCATGAATATCCACGTCACGGCAGCGAACAACAGGCAGATCACGATGTCGTAAAGGCAGATCAGCAAGGACGGCGTGTGTGCCGCCAGCCGCAGGAACTGGCGGGCGAACAGAAAGAAAAAGCCGCCGCCCATGGAAAAGCAGGTCAGCAATACCAGGTTGTTGGCCTCGGGATAGGTGCGCAGCAGCAGCTCGGCGCTGACGCCGTAGTACACCAGGTTGGTGCACACGGTGAGAAACAAAAAGGCTGAAAACAGCAGGTAGGTATTTTCCCGCGTCAGCCCGTACAGGAACAGGCTGCACAGGCAAAACGCCAGCAGGCAGCCGAAATACGCGCCCAGGTAGAATTTTTCCAGCGAACGATACGCCATGAAGTCTTGCGCTGCCAGCAGGGACAGCGGCGGCGACTCGAGAAAGCCGTCATGCGAAGCCATGTGCAGGTACACCTGCAGGTGCTCGCCCGGACGCACGGTCAGCGGCAACGACAGCGTGTGATTGCGCTGATAACGAAAGTCGAACGGCCGCCGGTCGCCGCTGGCAACGCTGGTCTTCAACTGGTCGAGCTCGGCGTCGAACACATACCAGTCCACGTAATCCTGCAAGGGCGTCTTCAGGTCGAGCACCACGCTTTGTTCCTGCGTGGACGAGTTGCCCAGTTCCAGCCGCACCCACCACGCCGAACCGGTAAAGCCAAAGCGCGGCGATTTTCCACTGGCATGGCGCCAGCCGGCCTGGTTGTGCACGTCCGCAATCGTCTGCCTGGCCGAGCGGTCTTCGAACAGGTCGTAGCGCAGGATCACCCCCAGTTGGCCAGCGTCGGCCACGTCGTAAAACGCTTGCTGGTGGGGGGCTGCGGCTGCGGCCGGGATGGCCATGACCATCAGCGCGGCCAGCCAGTACCATGCTGCTGCTATGTTTATTCCCTTTACTGCGCGCTGCATGGTGGCTTTCTGCATTTCCTGACACATCAATATACCGGCGCACCAGCGGGCGATCAATAGAACCATGGTGTAGTGGCCGCGCTGTTGCGGACGCGCTATGCTCGGCTCAAATTTTCCACAAGGAAACTACCACCACTGGTTGAACGCCAGCCTCATGAGTGCACCAATTGAGAAGGCGACACACATGATCATTGCACGCAGAATTAACGAGATTTCCGGCATTCTCGATTTGAATTTGAACGAACTATCGCGCAAGCAGTATTTTCTCCAGGAATTGAAAACGCCCAGCCTGTCGCTGCAATGGATCGCGCTGACAGGATTGCTGGCGGCATATGCTGCGGCGCCACCCTTCGTGCTCGATATCGGAACAAGCTTCAGCGCCTGCGTGCTGGGCCTGCTGTTGGGCATCCTGATCAGCCATCTCAGCCGAAACCATGTGCATCTCAACATCGGCGGATTTTCATCGATGCTGTTTGCCGGCGCCGGCTTTCGCCTGATCCTGGTCGCGACCGAGCGTGCACCCTACTGGACGCTGCCGCTCGGCGCGCTGATGGCTGTCTCGGTCGCGGTCATCATCAGCGGACCGCTCATGTACCTGCTGCTGATGGCGGTGATGTGGAAAGTGCTCCCGATCGACTTGCACACGTCGGTGTTTGCCCACGGCCATGGCCTGTGGCCGCAATTGCTGATCGGTTCGGCAATGCTGATCGGTTTGTTGATCAGCATGTTCCTGCACCGGTTGCGGCACCTGAACCAGGTATGCACCCTGCGCCTGGTGGACATGGCCTACAAGGACCACCTGACCGCGATTCCCAACCGCCGCTGGTTCATGGAAGCAGTCACCCTGGCGCTCCAGCGCCGCCAGCTGGACGGTTACCTGCTGATGCTCGATATCGACGATTTCAAGCGCGTCAACGACGAGGCCGGCCACGACACGGGCGACGCCGTGCTCAGGCAGGTGGGCGCCATCATCGGGGACGTGGCTGGCGGCCTGCCGCACGGGCGCCTGGGCGGCGAAGAATTTGCCATCGTGGTGCGCGGCCGGCGCGGCGATGCCGAAGCCATCGCCGCACGCCTGCTACAGGCAGTGCGCGCCACGCCCATCGCAGGCCGCCGCGTAACCGTGAGCATCGGCGCCTGCGTGCTCGAGGACGAAAATATTTCACGCTGCATGCGCCTGGCTGACGAAGCGCTCTACCGCGCCAAGCTCGGCGGCAAGGACCGGGTGGAATTCGATCCCGGGCCGGTTGCCGTCGTGTCCCGGCTCCACCCTCACCCTCATTTGGAAAGCACGACATCATGATGCACATTCGCACAATCAAAGGAAAACTGGCGCTCGCCTTTACCGCGCTGGCCGGCATGGTGCTGCTGGTGTCAGGCATGGCGCTGACCTCGCTGCTGCAGGCCGATGAGCGCTTCAACAGTTACCTGGCCGAGACCAACGCCCGCGCGGTGCTGGTCGCAAAACTGCAGCAGGCCGTGAACCAGCGTGCCATCGGTGCACGCAATATGCTGTTGCTCGAGGACGCCGGGCAAGTGGCTGCCGAGGCGGAGCGCGTCCAGCAAGCGCACCTGGAAGTGAGCGGCTATCTCGAGCAATTGCAGCGCAGCGCGCAGCAGTCGCGCGAGATCACCGGCCCCGCCGCTGCCTTGATCGCGACTTTGGTGCAAGTGGAAGCGCAGTACGGGCCGGTGGCGCAAGCCATCGTCGCAATGGGCCTGGCCGGCCAGCGTATCGAGGCCATCGACAAGCTCAATCGCGAGTGCCAACCGCTGCTGGCGCAACTGGGCCGGGCCAGCGCCGAGTATGCGCGGTATGCCGACACCCGCGCCGTCGTACGCCAACGCGCCGGTGCGGCGGATTTCGACCGGCAGCGCAACCGCCAGGTCGCGGTTTGCCTGCTGGCGCTGGCGTCGGCGGTGCTGGCCGGGCTCTGGATCTCGCGCACGCTGCACCGCGCGCTCGGCAGCGAACCGGCGCTGCTGGGCGCGGCAGCGCAACAGGTGGCCGGTGGCGACTTGAGCCACGAGGACGGCGCCGCCGGCATGCCGGATGGCAGTGTGATGGCCTCGCTGGCGCAAATGCGGCGCGCGCTGGCGCGCCTGGTGGGCGAGGTGCGCGCAGCGGCGCACCTGATTGCCGACGGCTCGGCCGAGATCGCCTCGGCCAACGCCAACCTGAGCGCCCGCACCGAGGAACAGGCCGGCAGCCTAGAGCAAACCGCCGCCTCCATGGAAGAGTTGACGGTGGCCGTCAAGAGCACTGCACAGGCCGCACAGACGGCGGCCGACCTGTCGATGGCGGCATCAAGCGTGGCGCGCAAAGGCGCTGGCGTGGTGGCCAGCGTGGTCGATACCATGGGCGCAATCGACACCAGCTCGCAGCAGATCGCGCAGATCCTTGGCACCATCGACGCCATCGCCTTCCAGACCAATATCCTGGCGCTCAACGCCGCCGTCGAAGCGGCGCGCGCAGGCGAGCAAGGCAAGGGCTTCGCGGTGGTGGCCAGCGAGGTGCGCACCCTGGCCCACCGCAGCGCTGCTGCGGCCAGGGAAATCAAGATCCTGATCGACGCCTCGATGGCGAATGTGGCCGCCGGCGGCAAACTGGCGCGCCAGGCCGGCGCCACCATGGAGGAGATCGTGCAAAGCGTCGATCACGTGGTGGGCATCATCAACGACATCAGCCTGTCTGCCACCGAGCAAAGCCATGGCATCGAACAGGTGACTATTGCAGTAGGCCAGCTCGACCGCATGACCCAGGAGAATGCGGCGATGGTGGAGGAAACGGCCGCTGCCGCCGGTCAGCTCAAGCACCAGGCTTTACACATGAGTGACCTGGTGGGTACCTTCAGGCTGGGCGGCGACCGGCCACATGGACCGTCAACGCAGCACATCGAACGCAACCAGCGCGACCAGTTGGCCGGGCCGGCTTTGCTGGCTTCGCCTAATGTGCCTGGCGCCTACTCGCCCAGGTAGGCAGCCTTCACGCGCGGATCGTCCAGCATGGCGCTGGCCTGGCCGGTCATGGTGATCACGCCGGAGTCCATCACGTAGCCGCGGTGGGCCGCTTGCAGCGCCAGCTTGGCGTTCTGCTCCACCAGCAGCACGGTAATGCCCTCGGCCGAAACGTTGCGGATCACCTCGAAGATCTTGTCCACCATGATCGGCGACAGGCCCATCGACGGCTCGTCGAGCAGCAGCAGTTTCGGGTGCGACATCAGCGCGCGCGCCATGGCCAGCATTTGCTGCTCGCCACCGGACAGGGTGCCAGCCAGCTGCTGGGCGCGTTCCTTCAGGCGCGGGAACACGTCGAACCACTTGGCGACGTCCGCCTCAATGCCAGCTTTGTCGTTGCGCGTAAACGCGCCCATCATCAGGTTTTCCTCGATGGTCATGCGGGTGAACACACCGCGCCCTTCCGGCACCATGGCCAGCTTCTTTTCCACCAGGTGGAAGGACTTGGTGCCCTTCATCGACTCGCCCTGGTACGTGATCGTGCCTTCGACCTTGCACTCGGGGAGGGTGCCGGTGATGGCTTTCAGGGTGGTGGTCTTGCCGGCGCCGTTGGCGCCGATCAGCGCGACCAGTTCGCCCTGGTTCACTTCGAGGTCAATGCCCTTGACCGCCTTGATGCCGCCATAGGCGACCTTGAGCCCGGAGATTTTCAGTACGTTGCTACTCATTAATGTGATCCTCCGAGGTAGGCGTCGATCACCGCCTTGTTGCTTTGTATTTCAGCCGGCAGGCCTTCGGCAATCGGCTTGCCGTACTCCAGCACCATCAGCCGGTCGCACAGCGCCATCATCATCTTGACGTCGTGCTCGATCAGCAGCACGGTCTTGCCTTGTTGCTTGATCTTGATGAGCAGCTCGCGCAGCGCCAGTTTTTCGGTGGCGTTCATGCCGGCCGCCGGTTCGTCGAGCGCCAGCAGTTGCGGATCGGTGGCCAGCGCGCGGGCAATTTCCAGGCGGCGCTGGTCGCCGTACGACAGGAACTTCGACGTGCGGTTGGCAAACTTGCCGATGCCGACGAAGTCGAGCAGCTCCTGGGCGCGGGTGCGGATCGACGCTTCTTCCTCGCGCGCGGCGTTGTGGCGGAAGATGGCGCCGAACACGCCCTGCTTCGAGCGCACGTGGCGCCCGACCATGACGTTTTCCAGCGCGGTCATCTCGCCAAATAAACGAATGTTCTGGAAGGTGCGGGCGATGCCGGCCTTGGCCACCTCGTGCGGGGCGGACGGCGAATACGGCTTGCCGGCCAGCTCGAAAGTGCCTGTGTCCGGCTGGTACAGGCCGGTTATCACGTTGAAGAACGTGGTCTTGCCGGCGCCGTTGGGACCGATCAGGCCGTAGATCTGACCCTGCTTGATGGTGATGCCCACGTCGGTGAGCGCCTGCAAGCCGCCGAAACGTTTATTGACGCCGGCGATGTTCAAAATGGTTGGCTGTTCATTCATGGTGGCGTTCATCGTTGCGCTCCTCAAGCCGCGACCGTGTCGGACGATTTATCTTTGGTGTCCGAATCGTGGTCGGGGCGGTCTTCGTGCTTGGGCGACGGCCACAGGCCGGCCGGGCGGTACAACATCATCAGCACCAGCGCCAGGCCGTACAGCAGCTGGCGCAGCACTTCCGCTTCGATCACGACATGGCCGAACAGTTTCTGTTGCAGCGGCTCCACCACGTGGCGCAGCACTTCCGGCAGCGAGGCCAGCAGCGCGCCGCCGAGGATCACGCCGGGGATATGGCCGATGCCGCCCAACACCACCATCGCCAGCACGGCGATCGATTCGGTCAGCGAGAACGACTCGGGCGACACAAAACCCTGGAACGCGGCAAACATGGCGCCCGCCACGCCGCCGAACGACGCGCCCATCGAGAATGCCAGCAGCTTGACGTTGCGGGTATTGATACCCATCGCCTTGGCGGCAATTTCATCCTCGCGGATCGCCACCCAGGCGCGGCCCAGGCGCGAGTGCTGCAGGCGCGCCGTGACGAACACGATCACCACGCACAGGAACAGGAACAAATAATAGTAGGCATTGACCGACGGCATGGCGAAGTCGCCCAGCATGACGGTGGCGCGCGAGCCGGCCTCGCCGGCCAGGTTGACGCCGAACACGCGGATCGGGTCGATCATGTTGATGCCCTGCGGACCGTTGGTGAAATTGATCGGCTCGTTCAAGTTCATCATGAAGATACGGATGATCTCGCCAAAACCCAGGGTCACGATGGCCAGGTAATCGCCGCGCAGCTTGAGCGTGGGGGCGCCCAGCAAGGCGCCAAAGAAACCGGCCAGGATGGCGGCGATCGGCACGATGGCCCACACCGACAGGTGGATGCCGTTCTGCTGGATCTCGGGCCCGAGCACGGCAATCAGGGCATCGGCCACGGCCGGATACTCGTAGATCATCGATTCGAGCAAGGTGGCGAACTGCGGCGACGCCAGCAGGCCGGTCACGTACGCGCCCACCGCGAAGAACGCGATGTAGCCGAGGTCGAGCAAGCCGGCAAAGCCCACCACGATGTTCAGGCCCAGCGCCAGCATGATGTACAACAGCGCCATGTCGATGATGCGCACCCACGAATTGCCGAACTGGGCGGCAAAGAACGGGAAGATCAGCAGGCCGATCAACAGCACGGCCATGCTGGCGTAAGCCTTGCGCGGGTTATGCGACGTGTCAAAAATAGCCATCTCGGTCTCCTTATGCGCGGTCGGCCACGCGCTCGCCCATGATGCCGGACGGCCGCACGGTCAGCACCAGGATCAGCACCACGAAGGCGAAGATGTCCTGGTAGTGGCTGCCAAGGAAGCCGCCGGTCAGGTCGCCGATATAGCCTGCGCCCAGGCTTTCGACCAGCCCCAGCACGATGCCGCCGATCATGGCCCCGTAGATGTTGCCGATGCCGCCCAGCACGGCCGCGCAGAAGGCTTTCAGGCCGGGCAGGAAGCCCATGGCAAACTGGATCGACGCATAGTTGGCGCCCCACATCACGCCGGCCACGGCAGCAAGCGCCGCACCAAGCGCGAACGTCAGCACGATCACTTTATTGGAATCGACACCCATCAGGCCGGCCACGCGCGGGTTCTCGGCCGTGGCGCGCATGGCGCGGCCCATCTTGGTTTTTTCCACCAGCAGCACCAGGCCCACCATCGATGCGGCAGCGAGCACCAGCAGCAGGATCTGGGTTTGCGAAATCAAGGCGCCGCCGAACAGCACCGGCTCGGGCGACAGCAGTTGCGGGAATGGCAGCGGGTTGCGGGTCCAGATCATCATGGCAATCGTCTGCAGCAGGATCGACACGCCGATCGCGGTGATCAAGGGCGCCAGGCGCGGCGCGTTGCGCAGCCGGCGATAAGCGACCCGCTCGATCAGCACGTTGACGATCATGCAGACCGGAATCGCGCCGCCGATGGCAATCGCCAGCTTGATATAGCCGGGCATTTCAGGCGCATACTGGTTGAGCAGGTTGAGGATGGTCAGCCCGGTCATGGCGCCGATCATCAAGACGTCGCCGTGGGCGAAGTTAATGAGGTTGAGCACGCCGTACACCATGGTGTAACCGAGCGCGACCAGTGCGTACATGCTGCCGAGCACCAGCCCGTTGATAATTTGTTGGATAAGGGTATCCATTGAGAACCTTTACTATGTTATGCCTGCACCACGTAACAAAAACGGCACCCGGAAAGCAAGTTCCCGTAGTGCCGCAGTTGGCTACGCATTCATAATGCAAGTTTCGTACCACAAGTACCGCTGGAGACGAAACGACAAGCTTTTAAGAGCGAGGCAATGATAGCGAGATTCTGGAAAAACTAACAGCGGAATAACTGAGCAGTAACTGAATTAAATTCCGCCGCGATCGCCTTTACGCGACGCCCTCGATTGGTGCAAGTTTTGGACCATCGAGGCCCTTGGGCAGAGGGAATGTGACCGACTCTTCCACGCCGTCGAGCGGACGCACGCTGCGCACGCCGCACTCTTTGAGGCGCGAAATCACGGCTTCGACCAGCACTTCGGGCGCCGACGCGCCGGCGGTCACGCCCACGCGTACTTTGCCGTCGAGCCAGGCAGGATCGATTTGCGAGGCGTTATCGACCATGTAGGCAGGCGTGCCCATCTTTTCAGCCACTTCGCGCAGGCGGTTCGAGTTCGAGCTGTTGGGGCTGCCCACCACGATCACCAGTTCCACCTGAGGCGCCATGAACTTGACGGCTTCCTGGCGGTTGGTGGTGGCGTAGCAGATATCGCCCTTCTTCGGCTCGATAATTGCCGGGAACTTGCGCTTGAGGGCAGCGATGATTTCGATGGTGTCATCGACCGACAGCGTGGTCTGCGACACGTAGGCCAGTTGGTCGGGCTTGGCCACCACCAGGTGTTCGACATCGTCCACGGTTTCCACCAGGTACATGCCCTGGTCGGTCTGGCCCATGGTGCCTTCCACTTCCGGGTGGCCCTGGTGGCCGATCATGATGATCTCGCAGCCCTGCTTGCGCATCTTGGCCACTTCCACGTGCACCTTGGTCACCAGCGGGCAGGTGGCGTCGAAAATCGACAGGCCGCGCGATTCGGCCTCGGCCCGCACTGCGCGCGAAACGCCGTGCGCCGAGAATACCAGCGTATTGCCGGCCGGAACATCGTCGAGATCCTCGATAAAGATCGCCCCCTTGGCGCGCAGGTCGGCCACGACATAGGCATTATGGACGATTTCGTGGCGCACATAGATCGGCGCGCCGAACTGGTTCAGGGCGCGCTCGACGATTTCAATGGCGCGGTCAACGCCGGCGCAAAAGCCGCGCGGCTGGGCCAACAGGAGTTCTTTATCGCTCATGGGTTAGTCCTCACAACACTGAAATCAGGTTGACTTCAAATTTCAACGGCTGGCCGGCCAGCGGATGGTTGAAGTCGAATAAACAGGTTTCTGCACCGAGCTCGCGCAGGATGCCGGCAAAGCGGCCGCCGCCCGGCGCGGCGAAATCGACCAGGTCGCCGATTTTATAGTCGGCATCGGGCGCCGAGTTGGCGTCGAGCGTGGCGCGCGACACTTCACGGATCAGCTCCGGGTTGCGCGGACCGAAGCCCACGCCCGGTTCCAGCTCGAAGGTCTTGTGGGTGCCTTCGGGCATGCCGAGCAGCAGTTCTTCGAGCACCGGCGCCAGTTGCCCCTGGCCGAGCATCAACGTGGCCGGCGTGCCGCCGAAAGTGGTGACGATATCTTTGCCATCCACGGAGGCCAGGCGGTAATGCAGGGTGAGATAGGCCGACGGGGTGACGACAGGTTGCTCGTTAGACATGACGTGAATTCGGTAAGCTGACAAAGGCTGTATTGTAAGCCACCTTGCCTGATTCGGCCCGATCGTCAGACTCAGAGCTCGATATTTCAGCGGCAAACTATAATCGAGCCCATGGTGGACCACTTCAAACATCCGATATTTCCCAAACTCATCAAATGGGCCGCCCTGTCGTGCCTGATCGGCGTGCTCGCTGGCGCGGCGTCGGCCGCCTTTCTGCTGGCGCTCGATGCGGTGACGCACTGGCGTGGGCAATACCGCTGGCTGATCTGGCTGCTGCCGGTCGCCGGCCTGCTGGTGGCCTGGATGTACCGGCGTTATGACGCCGGCAGCGACGCCGGCATCAACCTGCTGATCAACGAAACGCGCACGCCCGCCAACACCATCCCGCTGCGCATGGCGCCGCTGGTGTTGTTCGGCACGCTGACCTCGCACCTGTTCGGCGCCTCGGTCGGACGCGAGGGGACGGCGGTGCAGATGGGCGGCGCCTTATCCGACCAGTTGAGCAAACTATTCAAGGTCAGCAATCACACCCGCACCCTGATCATCACGGCAGGCATGGCGGCCGGCTTCGCGTCCGTGTTCGGCACGCCCATCGCTGGCGCCATCTGGGGTATCGAAGTGGTGGCGCTGACCGGCATGGCGGCCAGCGCCCTGCTGCCCTGCCTGCTGTCGGCCGTGATCGCGCACTTTGTCACGCTGGGCCTGGGCGCGCACCACATGCATTACGCGGCCGGCGCCATGCCGGCGCTGGGCGCGATGCCGCTGCTGCTGGTTGTCGTGGCGGGCGTGGCGTTCGGACTGGCGGCGCGGGCTTTTTGCATGGCCATCCATGGTTTCTCGGCCTTGTACAAACGCTGGGTGGCCAACAGCCTGCTGCGCCCGGTCATCGGCGGCATGGTCATCGTACTGTTTGCCGTGACGGTGAACAGCGCCGACCGCTACCTGGGCCTGGGCTTGCCGGTGCTGCAGGCAGCCTTCTCGGGCCAGGTGGCGCCGCAGGATTTCCTGGTCAAGCTGGTCATGACCGCCTGGTCGATCGCCAGCGGCTTCAAGGGCGGCGAGGTGACGCCGCTGTTCTTCGTGGGCGCCACGCTGGGCCACGTGCTGGCGCCGCTGCTGCAACTGCCGCCGCCGTTCCTGGCGGCGGTGGGACTGGCCGCCGTGTTCGCGGGCGCATCGAACACGCCACTCGCCTCCACCATCCTCGCCATCGAACTGTTCGGCTTTGATATTGCCGCGTACGCAGCCTGCGGTTGCGCGATCAGCTACCTAGTCTCGGGCCGGCGCGGTATTTATGCGGCCCAGCGGCTGCTGTACCCGAAATTGGGATAAGAACGCTTCCTCGCGTCACGCCCCGCTACCGGTGCATGGCAATCCGCTGTCTGCCCCTAACCGGGACCGGTTATAACCGCCACACGCTTGATGTACGCCCGTTCGCGGCCGAACCTGCTCCGCATAATGGCCAGACCATCAGCGTGGAGAAACCGATGACGATCAACCAGTGGCCCAAACACCAGCGCCCGCGCGAGCGCCTGATCCGCGATGGCGCCGGTGCGCTGTCCGATGCGGAATTGCTGGCGATCTTTCTGCGCGTGGGCGTGCGCGGCATCGATGCGGTCCAGCTCGGCCAGCACGCGATGCAGCACTTCGGTTCCCTGCAACGGTTGTTTGGCGCCACTCTGCTGGAGTTTTCCGCAATCAACGGCATGGGCCCGGCCAAGTTCGCCCAGTTGCAGGCGGTGATGGAACTGGCGCGGCGCGCCATGCTCGAGGAACTGCGCCACCCCACCACGCTCGGCTCACCGCAGGCGGTGAAACAGTACCTGCGGCTGCTGTTCAACGGCCGCACCTTCGAATCGTTTTACGTGCTGTTCCTCGATGTTAAAAACCGCCTGGTCGATGTGAAGGAACTGTTCCGGGGCACGCTGACCCATACCAGCGTCTATCCGCGCGAAGTCGTCAAGGAAGCGCTGGCGCGCAATGCCGCCAGCATCATGCTGGCCCACAACCATCCGTCGGGCACGGAAGACCCCAGCGAGGCCGATTTGCGGCTGACCAGGTCGCTGGTGCAAGCCCTGGCACTGGTCGATATCCGCATCCTCGATCATTTTGTGGTGGCGGGACAGCACGTGCATTCGTTCGCCGAGCACGGACAATTATAGGTTTACCCCTGCTGGCTCAAGGGTTTACGCGCAATTGTTAAATTTAATGAGATATCCATGACACCATTGTTTTTCACAAGTCATTGAATATCCTAAGTTTTTTGGATATACTCTTGTTTTTCCAATTGTGGAATGTCTTTTAAGGAGTGCGTTATGGCACGTGTTTGCCAAGTTACTGGGAAGAAGCCGATGGTCGGCAACAATGTTTCCCACGCAAACAACAAAACCAAACGTCGTTTCCTGCCTAACCTGCAGAACCGTCGTATTTTTGTTGAATCTGAAAACCGCTGGGTCTCCCTGCGTCTGTCCAACGCTGGTCTGCGCGTAATCGACAAGGTCGGCATCGATGCCGTTCTGACCGACATGCGTGCCCGTGGCGAAAAAGTCTAATTAGGGAGCTACCATGGCAAAAACTGGCCGCGACAAAATCAAGCTGGAATCGACCGCAGGTACTGGTCACTTCTACACCACCACCAAGAACAAGCGCACGATGCCTGCTAAAATGGAGATCATGAAGTTCGATCCTAAAGCACGCAAGCACGTCGCTTACAAAGAAACCAAGATCAAGTAATCGATCGCCGTTTCCTGAAAACCACCTCCGGGTGGTTTTTTTTCGTCCCTGCATTGTGTCGGGACAAAAAAAACCCCGCATGGTGCGGGGCCTTTGCGACAACAACGACAGCTTAAGCGTAGCTGCGTAACCGCAGCGAGAACTCTTGCAGCGACTTGATGCCCGACGCTTCGGCGCGGTTGCACCAGTCTTGCAGCTTGTGCAGCAGCTGCTCGCGGGTAAAATGCGAACGTTCCCAGATCACGCCCAGCTCCACGCGCATGGTGTGCATGGTTTCCAGCGCCTTGCTGTGCTGGAACAGCTCGATCAATTGCTCCTGCTGTGGCGCTTCCAGCTTGCCCGGCTCGCGTTGCAGCAGCTTGCGCGACGATTTCAGGAAGCGCGATTCGAGCTTGGCTTTTTCCTTCAGGTGCTCACGCTCTTCGTTCCAGGCCGACTTGACCGACTTGGCGTACTTGGCCATCACGTCGTAGCGGTTGGCGATGACGGATGCCAGGGTATCGAAGTCCGCTTCCACTTTGCCCTTGGCAAACTTGGGTTCCGGCGCGCGGCGCTTGACCTTGGCCAGGCCGAAGATTTCCAGCGCGCGGATATAGCCCCAGCCGATGTCGAACTCGTACCATTTCGACGACAGCTTGGCCGACGTGGCAAACGTGTGGTGATTGTTGTGCAACTCTTCGCCACCGATCAGGATGCCGAACGGGATGATGTTGGTGGCAGCGTCGCTGCAATCGTAGTTGCGGTAGCCCCAGTAGTGGCCGATGCCGTTGATGATGCCGGCGGCGGTGACAGGGATCCACATCATCTGCACAGCCCACACGCTGATACCGATCACGCCGAACAGGGCGAAATTGATGAAGAACAGCGCGATCACGCCCGAGGCGGAAAAGCGCGTATACAGGTTGCGTTCGATCCAGTCGTCAGGCGTGCCATGGCCGTACTTTTCCATGGTTTCCAGGTTTTTCGATTCGGCGCGATACAGCTCGGCGCCTTCCCAGAATACTTTTTTGATGCCACGGGTGACCGGGCTGTGCGGATCTTCTTCGGTATCGCACTTGGCGTGGTGCTTGCGGTGGATCGACGCCCACTCCTTGGTCACCTGGCCCGTGGTGAGCCACAGCCAGAAACGGAAGAAATGGCTGGGGATCGCATGCAGCTCGAGTGCACGGTGCGCCTGGTGGCGGTGCAGATAAATCGTCACGGCGGCAATCGTGATATGGGTCACGATCAGCGTGTAAAAAAATACTTCCCATGCACTAAAGCGGGTAACGCCGTTGGCAAGAAAATCCAGTACCGCATGTAAACTCAAGCTCATTCTCCAAAAAAGGCCCATGTTGCAACCAGGCGGATCCGCCAATATTGCTCTTTACAACAGGCGCAAAAAATCAATCTGTCTTATGCACAGCACGCCATTGTACGATGATTTGAGGACCTTTTGACGATAGACCCGTGCGGTCCATGCCTAAGTTTTCAGCACGCTCGTGCTTAATGCTGGCTCAGCCCTGGGTGTCATGCTCGGGTGGCTGGCCGGGTACGCGCATTTCGCGGGCCGGGAACGGCACCAGCACGTGGTTATCCTTGAGCGCGCGCCAGATCGCGCGGTTGACGTCGGACGTCACGCCGCCGCGGCCTTTTTCCGGATCGTTGATCCAGAAACTCAGTTGCAAGTCGAGTCCATCGACGCCAAAGCCGACCAGCGTGGCCGACGGCCCCTTGTCCTGCAACACGCGCGGCACGGTACGCGCCGCATCTTCAAGCAGCTTGAGCACCATATCGACATCGGTCTCATACGCCACCGACACCTTGGTGGAAATATTGACCATGCTGTTCGACAGCGACGAGTTTTGCACCGCGCCCGACACCAGCATCTCGTTGGGCACGATCGATTCCATGCCATCGAGGCCCTGCAACACCGTGTAGCGCGTGTTGATTTGCGTAACGCGGCCGCTGTATTTGTCCACCGTGATCATGTCGCCGATGGTAAGACTGCGGTCGAGCAGGATTACGAAGCCGGACACGTAGTTGCTGGCAATCTTTTGCAGGCCGAGACCGAGACCGACGCCGAGCGCGCCGCCAAACACCGACAGCACGGTGAGATCGATCCCCACCAGCGACAAGCTCAGCAGCACGGCAACGAGGATCAGCACGGCACGCGCAGTACGCGACACCACCACCCGCAGGTTGGTGTGCATGCCCTGCATTTTCATCAGCCATTCTTCGAGCGCGGTGCCGGCCCACAGCGCCAGCATCAGGAGCACCACCACCGAGATGGCCGCTTGCAGGATATCGGCGATCGAGACCTTGTACTTACCGAGCGGCAGCACCGTGTGGTCGAGGAAATAGAACACCTCGTCCCACATGCCGGTGATGTAGAGCACGTAGGCGGCCCACACCAGCAACTGGAACAGCTTTTCGAACGAGACCATGCCGGGGCTGATCTCGCGGTGGCGCGCGAACACGCGGCGCAGCACGTAGAAGGTGAACCGGATCGCCGCCAGCGCGCCGAAGATCGGCATCGCCACGTTGACCAGGTTGGTATGGGGCATGTACTGGCGCAGCACCAGGCGCGACAGCCACAACAGGCACATGATGGCCAGCGGCCCCATCACCCTGCCAAAACTTTCGACACCGAAGCGTGCCATATTGCCCTGGCTTTCGTTGCGACCGAAACGGGTGCGCAGCATGGTGGCCAAGGTCCAGCCCAGCACGATGGAAGCGACGATGGCGCCCAGTTGCCACACCAGCAAAATATTCTTGAAGTCGCCAGTGATATCGTCGATCAGTTTAAGGAGCGGCTGTTGTGGGGTCATCGTCAATTCTTAGGTCGTACGGGAATGATCCGGACAGGGACTGTGCCCTGCCCGGCCGTGCTGGTTACTGCGGTTACTCTTCTTCTGCTTCTTCCTGTACCGGTGCGGCTTTCTTGGCCATCGGCTTGCGCTCGAACACGGCAGCAAAGAAGCCATCGGTCTGGTGCTTGTGCGGCAGCAGTTTCAGGAAGTCGCCCATTTCCAGGTCGATCTTCTGTTCGGCCAGCACTTTGCTCATCGGTACCAGTTCGAAGTCCGGGTGGGCTGCCAGGAACTGGTTGGCGATGAAGTCGTTCTCTTCGTCGAGGAAGCTGCAGGTGGCGTACACCAGGCGACCGCCGCCCTTGAGCAGGCGCGCGGCGCCGTCCAGGATCGCTGCCTGCTTGGTCTGCATTTCCGCGACAGCGCTTTCCTGCTGGCGCCATTTGACGTCAGGATTGCGTCGCAGGGTACCGAGACCCGAGCACGGGGCATCGACCAGCACGCGGTCGATCTTGCCGGCCAGGCGCTTGATCTTGGCATCGCGCTCGTGCGCGATCAGCACCGGGTGGACATTGGACAAGCCGCTGCGCGCCAGGCGCGGCTTGAGCTTGGCCAGGCGCTTTTCGGAGACGTCGAACGCATACAGGCGGCCGGTATTGCGCATGGTGGCGCCCAGTGCCAGCGTCTTGCCGCCGGCGCCGGCGCAAAAGTCCACCACCATCTCGCCGCGCTTGGCGCCAACCACGGCCGACAGGATCTGGCTGCCTTCATCTTGCACTTCGATATGGCCGTCCTTGAACAGCGGCAGGTTTTGCAGCTGCGGCTTTTGCAGCACGCGCAGGCCCAGCGGCGCGAACGGCGTTGGCGTGGCGCGGATCGGCGCCTCGGCCAGGGTGGCGATGACGTCGTCACGATTGGCCTTGATGGCGTTCACGCGCAGGTCCAGCGGCGCCGGCTGGTTCATGCCATCAGCCAGCAACAGAGTTTCTTCTTCGCCCATTTGCGCGACCAGCTTGTCGAACAGCCACTTCGGCATGTTCGAACGGCTCGACTTGTGCATCACCTTGCGGTCGATTTGCAGTATGCGCTCGACCCACTGCACTTCATCGTCGGTCAGGCCACCGAGCGACTCGACACCGACTGCATCGGCCATACCCAGCAGGGTCAGGCGACGCATGGTGGCGCCGCCGCCTGCTTCGGAGAAATCGGTATAAAACGATTTGTTGCGCAGCACGTTGTACACGCACTCGGCAACGGCGCCGCGTTCGCGGCCGCCCAGGCGCGGGTGGTCTTTGAAATAGCGCGACAGGGTGGTATCGGCTGGCGCGGCAAAGCGCAAAATCTCGCGCAACACTTCTTCGGCGTTGGCGAGTATCGCTGGAGGCAATCTCATGGAAATCCTTGGTTAATATTTCTGCTGTGTTTCAGCGGTCTGCGATCAGTGTTCGAGGACCTGGGTATGTTCTTGCGCCATCGTCAGCTTGCCATCCACGAAATCG
This sequence comes from Duganella zoogloeoides, assembly GCF_034479515.1. Taxonomy (NCBI): domain Bacteria; kingdom Pseudomonadati; phylum Pseudomonadota; class Betaproteobacteria; order Burkholderiales; family Oxalobacteraceae; genus Duganella; species Duganella zoogloeoides. Next base: position 1,034,560 of record NZ_CP140152.1, on the reverse strand, counting down.
CGCACGGCCTGCGGGTAAAGCGTGTGTTCCTGTACCAGCACCCGCGCCGACAGGGTGTCGGGCGTATCGCCGGGCAATACCGGTACCCGCGCTTGCGCGACGGCCGGACCATGATCGAGCTCGGCAGTGACAAAATGCACGGTCGCGCCGTGTTCGGTCACGCCAGCCGCCAGCGCCTGCGCATGGGTGTGCAGGCCCGGGAACAGCGGCAGCAGCGACGGGTGGATATTGAGCATGCGGCCCGCGTAATGGTCCACGAAGCCCGGCGTCAGGATGCGCATGAAGCCGGCCAGCACCACCAGGTCGGGCGCGTAGCCATCGATGACGGTTTGCAGGGCGGCGTCGAACGCTTCGCGGCTGACGTAATCCTTGTTCGAGACCACGGCAGTAGCGATGCCATGCGCGGCGGCAAATTCGAGCCCGCCAGCGTCGGCACGGTTGCTGATCACGGCGGCAATGCGGGCCGGCCAACGCTCGGCCTGGGCCGCACGCACGATCGCTTCCATGTTGCTTCCGCGACCTGAAATAAGGATGACGATGTTTTTCATAGGCCGACATTGTACCTTGTCCACACCAAGCGGACCAGAAAATGCCGCGATTGACGACGATTATGTTGCAGCGCAGCAGGGATCAGCCCCGGCGCATCAGTGGCAGCTGGGGATGGTTTGCGGCCTATTCGAACGAGTAGAACACGCGGAACGGGACCTGCTTTTCGGCCCAATAATCGGCAGCATCGCGGAAGACGTCAAGCAGGGTTTCCCGTGCTTCCTTGTCAAATTTCTGGGCATTCGGCAATTGTTCAAGCACGACCAGGAAACCTTCCTGGTGGCCGGCAGCGGCCATGGTGGTGGTCAGCGTTTCGCGCAGACCGTCGAAATTCTTGCCTATGCCCTTGGGAAACTGGAACGATTCGGCGATCAGGCCCAGCACCTGCTGCTTGGTGGCACCGGCGAGCGGGTGCGCATACAGGAAGTGATGGCCGAGGCGCGCCGCTTCCTCCTGCAATTCGACCACGCGGAAGGCGCGGATCGACTGCACCAGGTTGGCCGGCACGGTCATCAACAATGTCTCGTTTCCCTCGATCTGACCAGGCATGTACGGTGTGTCCACTTTGTTGTCGAGAGTGCCTATCTTGTGAATTAATGAATAAATAATTTGAGCACCTGTCCACTTAACACGGCCGGCAGGTCGGTGCCAACCGTGGTCGATTCAGCATGTTTTTGAATCCCATACGCTTATTAGGGTAACGTGTTGTTCCTCCCAGATCAACACGAAGTTGATTCGTTGCGCAATATTTGTTAAAACTGGAACATTCTGACGGGGTTTTAAGACGAAATGAGCACATTCCCGGCCCATTCCCCTGCAGCGGTGTTTCTGTCCCGCTGTTACAATTTGTTGCCACAGATACCAGTTGACCACTGGCCCTGAAGCGCCAACCGGACTACCATACAATCACGCGTCTCAGACTACCTGACACGCACCCCCGACAGTCAAACAACACGAGGTATCAAACATGAGCCTGCACACCAAATTGATCGCGGCAGCCCTTTGCGTCAGCGCCCTGCCGTTCGCACAAGTTGCCAGCGCTGCCGATTTCGAAGATTACGGCCGCGTGGTGCGCGTAACGCCGCAGGTCGAGCAAATCAACCGTCCGCGCCAGGAATGCCGTACCGAATATGTGCAAGTTCAGCAACCGCCACCACAGCGCGGCGTCGGCGGCGCCATCATTGGCGGCCTGATCGGCGGCCTGGCCGGTAACCAGGTGGGCGGCGGCAGCGGCCGCTCGGCAGCCACTGCTGCTGGCGCCATCGCTGGCGCCGTGATCGGCGACCGTACCGAGAACTCGAACGTCCCCAACAGCGGTGGCTACCAGGAACAGCAAGTCAAGCAGTGCCGCACGGTCGATCATTGGGAATCGCGCACTTCCGGCTACCAGGTCACCTACGAGTATCGCGGCCGCAACTATACCGACGTCATGTCGTACGATCCCGGCGAACGCCTGCGCCTGCGCGTGGCGATCGAGCCGATGCAGCGCTAATCGTTCACCAAGCGTTGTTCGATGCTGAGATAATGCCGGCCCGCGAGGCCGGCATTATCGTTTACGGCTTGCCGCTGGCCTTGCCCACGCGGGATAATGCCGGTTCATTCCCGCCTTCAACCTGCCCAATGCTGATCAAACGTAAATCCATCGAAAAAGAAGAATCCTCCCGCCCGGCACGCAAGCCCAAGTTTGCGCCGGTCACGCTGTCCGAGCAGGATGGCGTGCGTTATCTGCATTTCGGCACGGAATGGGTGCAAGGCGCGATGCGTATCCGCAAGCCGAACTGGCCCGAACTCGAATACGCGCAGCAGATGATGGCTGCCATGCTGTGGCAGGAACAGCCGCGCCACCTGGCCCAACTGGGCCTCGGTACGGCCACCCTTACCAAGTTCAGCTATACCACTTTCCCGGATGCGACGATTACGGCGGTGGAACTCAATCCATCGGTGATCGCCATTTGCGAGTCGATGTTCAAGCTGCCGCCGAACGACGCCCGCTTGCGCGTGCTGGAAATGGATGCGCTCGATTTCGTCAACGACGAGGCCAACGCCGGCACCATCGACGCCCTGCAAGTGGACCTGTACGACGCCACCGCGCGCGGCCCGGTGCTCGACAGCGCCGAGTTCTACCAGGCGTGCAACCGCTGCCTGACCGATGATGGCATCATGACGGTGAACCTGTTCGGCGACCATCCGAGCTATGCGCGCAACATCAAGGCCATCAAGTTCGCGTTCGCGCAAGTGATTTGCCTGCCGGAGGTCCATGATGGCAACGTCGTGGCGATCGCCTTCAAGCGCCAGCGCGCCATCGACCTCGAGGCGCTCACCGCGCGCGCCGCGCAGATCCTGGCCGACACCAAGCTGCCGGCCAAGTCGTGGGTCAAGGGCATTGCGGCCAGCCTGACCAAGTAGCGCAACAAGCAACAAGCAGCAGCGGCGCCGGAACGGTCCGGCGCCGAGACAGTGGGAGCTTCGCATGGCCGCACCGCTCGATCTGCAAGACATCTATAACTGGCTGCTGGCCGACGGCATGGTGCGCAAGAGCGAGGTCAATACGCTCTACGCCCACAGCCAGGCCATCATGAAGAACAGTCCCATGCACCCGCTGTGCGCGGTGGCGCATGGCAAGCTGCTCTCGGCCCAGCCGCCGCACAAGCTGCTCACGCTCGACGCGCTGTGCGAGTGGATGGCGCACCGTCACCAGTTGCCCTTCATCCGCATCGACCCGCTCAAGATCGATTTCACCAAGGTGGCCGACGTCATGTCCGCCAGCTATGCAGCGCGCTTCCACATCCTGCCCGTCGAACTGACGCCGGACATGCTGGTGGTGGCCACCTCGGACCCCAACGCCACCGAGTGGGAAGCGGAAATCGCGCGGCTGTCGCGCCGGGCGATCCGCCGCGTGATCGCCAATCCGCTCGATATCGCCCAATACACCACGCAGTTCTTCAGCCTGGCCAAGTCGATCAAGAAGGCCAACAAGAGCAACAGCAACGAACTGGCGCTGCGCAACAACTTCGAGCAACTGGTGGAACTGGGCAAGGCCAGCAAACAGGTCGATGCCAACGACCAGCACGTGATCAACATCGTCGACTGGCTGTGGCAGTACGCGTTCGAGCAGCGCGCCTCCGACATTCACCTCGAACCCAAGCGCGACATGGCGTCGATCCGTTTCCGCATCGACGGCGTGCTGCACCAGGTGTACCAGGTGCCGGCGGTGGTGATGATCGCCATGACCGCGCGCATCAAGCTGCTCGGTCGCATGGACGTGATCGAAAAACGCCGCCCGCAGGACGGCCGCATCAAGACCCGCACCGCCGGCGGCCAGGAAGTGGAGCTGCGCCTGTCCACGTTGCCCACCGCGTTCGGCGAAAAACTGGTGATGCGTATTTTCGATCCCGACGTGGTGGTGAAAACCCTGCCGGAGCTGGGCTTCCCGGTGGACGACGCCGCGCGCTGGGACAGCCTCACGCGCCGTCCGCACGGCATCATCCTGGTGACCGGCCCCACCGGCTCGGGCAAGACGACCACCCTGTACACCACGCTCAAGGCGCTGGCCACGTCCGAAGTCAACGTGTGCACGGTCGAAGACCCGATCGAGATGGTGGAACCGGCCTTCAACCAGATGCAGGTGCATCCCGCCATCGACCTGACGTTTGCCGACGGCGTGCGCGCGCTGATGCGGCAAGACCCCGACATCATCATGGTCGGCGAGATCCGCGACCTGGCCACGGCCGAAATGGCGATCCAGGCCGCGCTGACCGGCCACCTGGTGCTGTCCACGCTGCACACCAACGACGCGCCGTCGGCCGTGATGCGGCTGCTGGAACTGGGCGTGCCCTACTACCTGCTGGAAGCGACGCTGATCGGCATCATGGCGCAGCGCCTGGTGCGCACGCTGTGCGACCACTGCAAGGCGCCCGACGGCGAACTGGCCGACGACCTGTGGCACAGCCTGGGCGGCGCCTGGCACATGCCCAAGCCGGCCGCCATCTACCGCGCCGTGGGCTGCGCCGAATGCCGGCAAACCGGCTACCGTGGCCGCACCGGCCTGTACGAACTGCTGACGGTGACCGAACAATTCGGCGAACAGATACGCGAAGAAACCGACGTCCACGCACTGAGGCGCCAGGCCGTTGCCGACGGCATGAAGCCGCTGCGCATCGCCGGCGCGCTCAAGATCGCCGAAGGGGCGACGACGGCGGACGAGGTGCTGAAGGCAACGGCGGCGCTGACGTCCCGGGGCGCGGCAAAACAAGCGCCTTAAAATAACCCTTGGCACCAGCTGGGGAGCTGTATATAATACGGCCTCTTTCGGGGGTCGTTAGCTCAGCTGGTAGAGCAGCGGACTTTTAATCCGTTGGTCGCAGGTTCGAATCCCGCACGGCCTACCACCGAATTCAAGCAGCAAGACAAGCAACACCGGATCAAGGTTACCCGCTTCATGCGCGTAACCTTTTTTTGTATCCGCGAAAACTTCACATGCCGATCACCATCGCCCACCTGTTCCTCAAGCCCGCACGCCACCAGCCGGTCGTGGAGCAAAGCGCCATCACGCTGACCACAGGCGTGGGCATCGCCGGCGACATCCACGCCCACAAACTGAGCCCGCGCCAGGTGCTGGTCACGCTGGCGGCGCAACTCGACGCGCTGGCGGTGGCGCCGGGCGCGCTGTACGAAAACCTGGTGATCACGGGCGCCGCGCCCGCAGACTTCCGCCCCGGCAGCGCCATCGTCATTGGCGATGCTGAAATCCGCCTCACCATGTACTGCGAACCGTGCCAGCGCATCGCGCCGCTGGTAGGTAACCTGGCGGCCGTGGTGGAGCGGCGCGGCATCCTCGGCGTGGTGGCCCATGGCGGCACGCTGCGCACCGGGGATACGGTCACCCTCGTCCCGGGGCGCTATGCGCCGCTGCCGGACTCGGTGCAGCAAAAATTCTGCAACTTTGTCGCCACCGTGCCACGCGGGCGCGTGGTGCGCTACCGCGATATCACCATGGCCATGGGCGTCGATGACAGTTTTATACGCGCCCTGCCCGGCTACATCAAACGCCACCTGGACGCAGGGTTGCCGCTGCACCGCATCGTCAACGGGCGCGGACAGTTGCTGGCGGCGCTGCCGCAGCAGGCGAGCAAGCTGGCGTCCGAAGGTGTACCATCGGACGTTGCGGTCGATCTCGACAGCTTTCTGTGGCAGGGCTGATTTAAACACCATCGATACTTTATAAACGATATGCCTGGAGACGCCATGCGCCACGCAGCGCGCGCCATGTTGTTCCTGTGCTGCCTGCTGCTGGCGGCAGGCAGCCAGGCGCAAAACATCGTCACGCTGCGCGTGGCCGCGCAAACCGGCACCGAGCCGAAGTTCATCGACGGCGGCAACGGCCGGGTGATCGGCCTGTGCATCGACATCTTCCGCACCATCGAGCGCATCGATCCAGGACTGGTGTTCGCCGGCGACCAGCAATGGCTGCCGCTGATCCGCGCCGTGTCGGAAGTGGCCACGCGCCAGCACGACCTGGCGTGCGCCATCCAGCGCTCGCCGGAGCGCGAACGGCAACTGGTCTTCCTCGATCCCGTCATTGTCCAGTTGCAGTACCTGCTGGTGGCGCGCGCGGATGACCAACTGGTGGTCAACAGCTGGGACGACCTGCGCGCGCTCGGCGAGCGCGGCGTGGTGCTGGTCAACCGGGGCTTCACCACATCGGATTACCTGAAGCAGCTGGGCGGCCTGCAGATCAACGCCAGCGCCACCGATCCGGCCATCAACCTGCACATGCTGGTCGCGCGGCGCGGCCGGGTTTTCCTGCACCGTAATCCGGGGCTCAAAACGCTGATCGCACGCACCGGCATGACCGGCAAGGTCAAGGTGCTGCCGCACGTGATGTACGAGAACCCCACCTATATCGCCATCGGCAAGCATGTCGATGCGGCGGTGGTGGCACGCGTGCGGCGCGCGCTGGAGCAGATGGAGCGCACCGGTGAGCTGGCGCGCATCCTCAAAAAATGGGAGTAGCCGCCGCACGATGACAAGCCCGAATTGACAGCACCGGCAGTATTGGTCACTATCGCTTTTTAACTTTTTACTGGGCGACTGTTTTGATGACCATACCGCGACTTTCCGTTCTTGCCTTTGCCCTTGCCACCGTGCTCGCCGGCCCGTCACAGGCGGCTGCCGAAGCGCCGGCCGCCAAGCGCGCCATCACCCACGAAGACGTGTGGCTGATGAAGCGCGTGGGCGCGCCGACCGTCAGCCCGGACGGCAAGTGGGCGGTGTTTTCCGTCACCGATCCGGCCTACGACAGCAAGGAACAATGGTCGGACCTGTGGATCAAGTCGCTCAATGACGACAGCGCGTCACGCCGCCTGACCTTCAGCAAGGGCGGCGAAGGTGCCGTCAACTGGTCGCCCGACAGCCGCCAACTGGTGTTTACGGCCAAGCGCGAAGGCGACGACGCCGGCCAGATCTACCGCATCGACATCGCCGGCGGCGGCGAAGCCCAGCGCCTTACCACCCTCACCCTTGGCGCACGCACGCCCAAGTTCAGCCCCGATGGCAAGCAACTGCTGTTCGTCAGCGACGTCTTCCCCGACGCGGCCAGCGAGGAAGACAACAAGCGCATCGCCAAGGAACGCAAGGACCGCAAGTACAACGTGCGCGCCTACGAGACCTTCCCGCCGCGCTTCTTCGACAAGTGGCTCGACGATAAAAAAGTGCGCCTGTTCGTGATGGATGCCGCGGTCGGCGCCCTGCCGCGCGATGTCCTGGCCGGCACCAGGCTGGCGCAAATGCCGGGCTTCGGCGGCGGCCAGGGCGACGAGGGCCAGTCGCTCGACGCCATCTGGTCGCAAGACGGCAAGACCATCGTCTTCTCGGCCTCCACCAACCGCGACGAGGCGGCGCGCGCATCCGGCTACACGCAAATCTTCGCGCTGCCGGCAGCCGGCGGCGAGGCGCAGCAGCTCACCCAGGACAAGCACAGTTACAAGGCACTCAAGTTCAGCCGCGACGGCAAGACCCTGTTCGCGCTGACCGAAGAGGAAGCGCCGGGCAAGGTGTATGACGTCTCGCGCCTGGCCAGCCTGGCCTGGCCGGTGACCAACCCGGCGCCAACAATCCTGACCGCGTCGCTCGACCGCTCGATCTCGCGCTTTGCCCTGCCCGATGGCGCGAACCGCATCGTGTTCAGCTACGAGCACGCGGGCCTCGAGCAACTGCACTCGATCAAGTACGACGGCAGCGACCTACGCGCGGAGAATTCGCCCGCCACCGGCGCCATCGGATCGTTCAACGCTGGCGGCAAGGCCTTGGTAGGCGTGTGGGAGTCGGCCATCAATCCACCCGAGGTGTATTCGTTCAATGGCACGCCCAAGCGCCTGACGTCGTTCAACGTCGAGCGCGCGGCGGCCATCGACTGGCAGGCGCCCGAGCACTTCTGGTTCAAGTCCAAGGATGGCCGCATGATCCACAACATGATCATCAAGCCGGCCAACTTCGACCCGGCCAAAAAATATCCGCTGTTCTCGGTGATCCACGGCGGCGCCGCCAATATGTGGCGCGACCAGTTCGTGCTGCGCTGGAACTACCACCTGCTGGCCAAGCCCGGCTACGTGGTGCTGCTCACCGACTACAAGGGTTCGACCGGCTACGGCGAGGAATTCGCGCGCGCGATCCAGGGCGATCCTTTAAAAGGTCCGGCGGAGGAGCTGAACGAGGCGGTGGACGAAGCCATCAAAAAATACAGCTACGTTGACGGCAGCAAGCTGGCCGCCGGGGGCGCCAGCTACGGCGGCCACCTGGCCAACTGGCTGCAGGCGACCACCACGCGTTATAAAGCGATTGTCTCGCATGCGGGCGAGATGGACCTGATCATGCAGTGGGGGACCAGCGACAGCATTTACGGCCGCGAAGTGAACAGCGGCGGTCCGGTCTGGGAAAACCTGCCCGTGTGGCGCGACCAGAGCCCGGTGATGCAAGGCGGGAACCACGCCAAGGGCACCGGCTTCACCACGCCAATCCTGATCTCGGTGGGCGAACTCGATTATCGCGTACCGGCCAACAACGCGCTGATGAACTTTGCCACCCAGCAGCGCTTGAACGTGCCGAGCAAACTGCTGGTCTTCCCCGAAGAAAACCACTGGATCCTCAAGGGCGAAAACAGCCGCTATTTCTACAACGAAGTGCACGGCTGGCTCGCCAAGTACCTGAACTAAACAACTTCGGGGTCAGTGCCGACATTCGGACACGAGCTCATCATTTAATGCTTGAGGCCGTGTCCGAATGTCGGCACTGACCCTATTGCCGTTAAGTTAAGGTTTTCCTGAGCCTGCGTTCAGGATAGCGTTGCGGTTTTGCTTTAGTGACCCGATCGAATTTCCGGTCGGGTCGATAGACATTCAGTTCGAGGATCATCCTCTCGCGCATCCGTTTGATCGTTCCTGGTAGGTTGCCCAAGGCCCGCTCGGAGGCTGCATGCAACATCTCGAGCTGAAATATCCCGAGGGCGAAGATAAAGCTGACGTCATTGGGGGCGCATTTTGCCTGCTCTGCCGTGCGCGCCATTTCTAACCGCACGAGGTTGTAGGCAATAAGAATGCCCCAGATTTCCTGCCTGATGGCTGCGACACTTTGGCTGCGCAGGCACAGGGCCATCCCCATCATGGTTTGCTTGATTTCGCGGTAACTCGTTTCGATCTGCCAGCGTTCGCTATAACAGTCACGGACGGTTTTCGCAGGGAAGCGTCGACGATCCGTCAGGGAGGTCAGCAAATAGCACCGGTTGCCCTTCGCATCTTTCGTTGCAATGGCACGCGCTTGCCATTGTTCGGGCATGGCGGGGTCGCGCTTGCGTACTTGTGGGGAAACGCGCATTTCGACGATGCCATCGTCACTGTCGCCGCTCACGAGATGCCACCGTGTGTTGGCCTTGGCCGGCACCAGGAAATGCCGCTGCTGGCCTTGGGTGCGCAGTTTATGGAGCAGCTCGGCGGCTAGAAAGCCTTTATCGAAGACCGTCAGCGAATGGTCGGCGATAGCGTCGAGCAGCGGTAAGGCAAAACTCATCTCCCCCTTGCTATAGGGACCAAAATCAGCGGCCAAAACCAATTGCGTGCGCAACGCAGCCAGGGTCACCATGCGGGCATGGGGATAACTGGCCAAAGCGCCGTTGGCGAAGTGTGGTGAATCGAAATGCGCCCGGTTTTCCGCGCTATCGGCTAATTTCAGGGTCGTCCCATCCATAGCAAGAAGCTGGAGGCCGTGGAAGTCCGAGCGATGGGCATCTTGCACTTGCCAATGGCGCGCGGACGTTGAAAATAGCCACGCCAACGGTTCTTCGCCCAGCCGCTGACGTGCTTGCGTTACAGCGCTATCGGTCACGCACGTGTCCTTCAGATCCGGCAGCGCGAGTTCCAATTCACCCAACACTTGTCGCACTGAGCGATGTCGGTAGATCGCTAGCGCGATGACCAACCAGACTACCTGTTCCGCCGGCAGACGCCGCTGCCGAATACTTGCCTTGCCGGTGTGATTTAATGCTCCCAAGATCCATTCGACGGGCAATTGCTCACCTAGCCGGCCCCAGTCCGGAGTTGGCAAGTCGCATGTGGTCAAAGGGAGAGCGTCGGACAGCATGGCGCGAAGGTTAACAGCCTTCGCGCATGTTTACAACAACTAACTCGGGTCAGCCTAGATCCTTAACTTAACGGCATTAGGCACTGACCCCGAACTTTAGTCCTGGCGGGGGCGACGGCGTATCGTCATCACCAATGCGGCGGCCACCAGGCATGCCGCGCCGGCAGTGAAAAGCGCCGGGTTGTAGGTCAGCAGCAGGGTGCGCACGCGCCCTGCTCCCCACGCGGCCACGGCCGCACCCAGTTGGTGTCCCGCGAACACCCAGCCGAACACCATCCCCGCCCGCTCCTTGCCGAACGTGGTGGCCACCAGCCGCACCGTCGGCGGCACCGTGGCGATCCAGTCCAGGCCATAAAACATGGCGAACAGCGACAACCCATAAAACGTGAACTCCGAATACGGCAGCCAGAACAGCGACAGCCCGCGCAAGCCGTAGTAGATCAGCAGCAGTTTGCGGTTGTCGTAGCGGTCCGACAGCCAGCCGGAGCCGATGGTGCCGACCAGGTCGAAGGCGCCCATCATCGCCAGCACCGAGGCAGCAGGCACCGCCCCCATACCGGCGTCGCCGCACAAGGAAATGAAGTGGGTCTGGATCAGGCCATTGGTACTGAGCCCGCAAATGAAGAAGGTGCCGAACAAGATCCAGAACACGCGATTGCCCGCCACGCTGGCCAGCACATGAAACGGCGTGGCGAACGTCACGTGCATCGGCGGCGCAAGCGGCGCGACCGGTGTGCCGGGCGCCGCGCCATATGGCGCCAGGCCTACTTCATTGGGCCGGTTGCGCATGAAGGCCCACACCAGCAGCGCCACCAGCGCACACGCCACGAACACTGGCAGCACCGCCAGGCGCCAGCCGAAGTGTTCGATCAGCCACGCCCCCACCGGCAGGAAGATCAACTGCCCGGTAGCCGAACTGGCCGTAAGCACGCCGACCACCAGCCCGCGATGGCTGTCGAACCAGCGGTTCGAGACCACCGCGCTGAGCACCAGCGCCGTCATGCCCGAGCCGATGCCCAGCATGATTCCCCAGAACAGGATCAGGTGCCAGAACTGCGTCATGACGATGGCCAGCGCCATGCCGCCAGCCACCAGCGACAATGCCGTGACCACCACCGCGCGCAGGCCGAAGCGCTCCATCAGGATGGCCGCGAACGGCCCCATCAAACCGAACAGCACGAAACGGATCGCCAGCGCCGACGAAATCTGCTCGACATCCCAGCCAAATTCTCGCGACAGCGGTTGCAGCAGGGCGCCGGGCAGCCCGAGCGCAGCCGATGACGTCAGCGCGGTCAGAAACGTGACGGTGACGATCACCCAAGAATAATGCCAGCCGCGCCGCTGCAGCCAATGGGAAAAACGGAGTGCGAACATCATGACCTCGAACGTGCGTGCGCGCCGGCGGCACGCTGGCAGCCAGTTTAAATGATGACCATAATGAATACAAGCAAAACAAAGGGCCGGATGTACCGGCCCCTGTTCACGCTACACGGTGCGGATTACTTCACGCGCAGCGAGTTTTGCACGTCGTGCACGCCTTTGACGCTGCGGGCGACATTGGCAGCCTTGTCGGCTTCAGCTTGCGATGGCACGAAGCCGCTCAGCGATACCTTACCGTTGTTGGTTTCCACTTTGACGTCCAGCGATTTGAGCGATGGCTCGGCCATCAGGCCGGTTTTGATCTTGGTGGTGATCACGGAATCGGCCACAGCGTCCTTGGCCAGCGCGGATTTCGAACGGGCTTCGCAGCTCACTTTGTCGCCGCCGGTCAGGTTGTTGCAATCAACGCCAGTCTGGGCGATGTCGGCGGCTTGCTTGCCAGCCTTGGCATCGTTGATGGCAGCGGTTTGCTGCATCTTGGCGGTGCTCTTGCAGCTGTCTTTGCCGTTGCCGGTCATGGCATCGCATTTTTCTTCGTCTAGGTCATAGCGGGCATCCGCCACGGCGATACGGGCTTTTTCCAGCGAGTTCTTGTCGTTCTTGTACTTGGTGGTGGCGTCGAGTTCAGCCTGCTTTTGGTCCAGCTTGGCTTGTTCTTCGCAGATATCCTTGGCGTTGCCCGATTGCGCATCGCAAGCGGCTTTGGCGGATTTGTAGCTGGCTTCGGCGCGGTCGGCGGCGGCCTTGTAGGCGACGGTATCTTGTTTTGGGGTAGCAGCGAAAGTCATGCTGGTGGCGCTAGCCAGTACCAGGAAGAGCAGCTTGTTCATGATATGTCCCTCTGTGTTGTGGTGGTTGATGGACACATTAAACCGCGCGCCCCCCCTTTTCTCTGTGCGGAAGCGTACAAAATTGACATGGTGACGAGTTCGCAACTACTCCCCGTTTGCAAGCCCCTTGCGCCACAAGCTGCCCGCCTGCTCGAACAACGGCAACCGGCTGTTGAAGACGTCACCAGTCCTGGCCAGTTGCAGCCATGCCATGGTGCCGTGCGATTCGACGGACGCCACCGCCGCCGCTGCCGGCGCGCGTACCTGCCGCATCCAGGCGGCCACGTCGGAGTAATGCTCGGGATGGCGCTGCTGGGTCCACGCCAGCGCCACCAGGTCGGCGAACCCCTCTTCGCGCCGGGTCTGTTGCAGCGACTGGGCCGGTTGCGCGCCGCCGCCCTGGGCAAAGCCGGATGGGGTCTGGTGCCAGGCGCCCTGCGCATAGCGCCAGCAGTGGGCGATCTCGTGGGCAAACATGGCTTCGATCATCAGCGGGCGCCGTGCTTCGGGCACGCTGCCGAGGATGTCTTCCGCTTGCGGATTGCCGCGCAGGGACAGCACCAGCTTGCAGCGGCCGTCCTGGTAGCCCACGGCCACCGGCACATCGTTGGCGCGCGCCTGCGGCTGCACGGTGATATCGACCGGCAGCTTGAGGTCGTGCTTGGCGTAATTGATCACGGATAAACCCGCCGTCAGCCAACGGGTTTCCATCGAGGTCAGCTCGGCGGCCAAGGCCGGGCTGCAAGACAACATCAGGAGAGGGATGAGTGTGCGCTTGATCATGGTGGCGATTTCCTTGATCAAAACTGTAGCACGGTGACCGCAATAATTATTGCTTTGTGGAAGGTCTTACAACAGTAAATTATTACGTAGGCAAAGTTGAATGCTTGAGGTTTTAAAACGGGATTCCGCAACGTTGCGGAACCCCGTCGTCCTTACTTCGCCAGCAGGCTGTTGGCGGTCCTGAACTGCGGGCGGATGTCATTCGGCACCGACTTCATCTTGTCGAGCGCCTTTTGCACGTCGGGACGGATCACCACGTACTTGGCCATCATCTCCTTGGCGCGTGCGTAATCGCCGGTCGCTTCGATCATCAGGAACTCGCGATCGAGCTCTTTGACCGCATCCTTGATCCTGGCAAAGTCCACCGAGAACGTGCCGTCGCCATGCGACACAAAACCACCCTTGTCGAGCAGGTAGTTGACCTGAATTGCCATGCCGCGCGCGTGCGAGTCGGTCAGGCCGAAGTGCAGCGTACGGAAGGCCGATGCCAAGAACGTCGTGTACAGCTTGCGTTCGGCCGCCTCGCCCTGCCCTAGGATGCCTTTCAACTGGCCTTTGCCCATCATCACGTCAAGCACGTACAGGCCGGTGATATCGGCTTTGGCTTCCTCGATGGTGGAATAGGCTTCCTTCAGGTCCTGGCGCGGCGTCGAGGCCTTCCCGTCGATGGTGGTGGCGTGGGGACCGAGGCCGTGGGTGATTTCGTGCGCCAGGATGTGGGTGAAGAACGAGTCGAAATCGACGTCCTTCTGGTCGGCAGCGCGCAGCACCAGTTTCGAAATCGGCGTGAGCGTCGATTTGAATTTCGCTTCCTGCACGTTCTTGAGCATCACGCGCTTGGAGCCGCGCTGGCTGATAATGCGCTCGTCGTTGGGCAGGTTATAGGCGGCCGTCTGCACGCCCATGTTGCCGTCGCCGGCGCCATAGACCTGGTTGACCACGACCATCGGCGCAATAGCCCCCACTTTCGGGTTGCGGTACTGGGCGTCGATCGGCAGGCTGTCTTCCAGCTCCTGCATGTGCTGGGCGAAGAAGTCGAGCTTTTGCGTCTCTTTCTGGTCGCGGATATTCACGTACGCCTCGAACGCGGCCTTGTAGCCGAACAGTTCGTCGTTATAGGTCTCGTACGGGCCGATGGTGACGTCCACCGGCGAATCGAGATCCATCCAGGCGAAATCGGAAGCGAGATAGTCGTTGCTGAGGAAGGCATCGGCGCGCAGGTCGAGGAATTTTTTAAGCGACGCGTTGTCGGTGGCGGCAGCGGCCTGCTTGAGCAGTGCGGCAGCCTTTTCCAGTTCCGGCTGGTACTCGACCGAATACGGCACGGTGGTGAACTGGCCGCCGGCGTTGCGGCGGATCGCGGTGAAGAACCACTGCGCCTGCGACTTGTCGATGGCCGGCAAGGCGTTCATCCAGGTATCGAGCTGGGCCTTGGTGGCGTCGTCGGGATAGAAGCTGCCGCCTTCGGGCTTCTTCGCCGGGATCTTGATGCCGCCGATTTGCGCGGGCAGGAACGACTGGTGATCGTCGAGGATGGACCAGGGACCCTTGTTGAGCCAGAAGTAATCGAGGCGCGCCTTGCCCAGCGGCGTGGTGTCCTTTTTCAGAGCAGCCCACAGGGCCTCGTTGCCGGACCAGCGCTGGCGCAGTTGCAGCACGTCGATGATCTTGGCCGCTTCGATCAGCTTGACGATGGCCTGCTTGTCGCCGGCCGACAGCTTGCTGGTGTCGGCGGTGAGCGCCACGGGGGCATAGCGCTGGCTCATCTTGTTCAAATCGGCGATGGTAGCCGGTGCGGCGTGGACGGTGGAGACAACAGCCAGGACCAGCGTCAGCGGGAGCAGGATTTTTTTCATGCGAACCTCGGGTAGGGTGAGGCTGGTATTGTAAGCGAGGTGCGGGAGGCAGGCGCCTTACAGGTTCCATGGATCCCCGCCTGCGCGGGGATGACGGATTACGGGCCGATGGCGCCAAATACGGCAACGGGCATTCGAATCGTCATCCTCGCGAACGCGGGGATCCATGCACACTGCGATTACCTGGCAACGCTTACCGCAGCCAACTGCGACGAAGGCTGCCACCCCGCACCGAGCGAGCGCGCCACTGCCACGGTCGCGAGCAAGCGCTGGGTATTGATCTGCACCGCCGCGCGGTCGGCCGCCAGCGCGCTGCGCTGGGCATCGGTCACGTCCAGGTATGTCGAGACGCCACGCTCGTAGCGCGCCCGCGCCACCAGGTAGCCGCGTGCGGCGGCCGTTTGCGAGGCCGATTGCGCTTCGCCCTGCAACTGGCGTTCCTGCACGTCGGACAACGCGTCTTCCACTTCGCGCAGCGCCGTCAGCAGTTTGGTTTCGTGGTTGGCCACCGCTTCGTCGTAGCGCGATTTGGCAATCGCCAGGTTGGCCTTGTTGCGGCCACCGTCGAAGATCGGCAGCGACAGCGCCAGCGGACCGACACTGAACTGGCGCGCACCGCTCTCGCCGATGTTGCGCAGCGCTTCCGACGCGTAGCCGAAGTTACCGGTCAGCGACACCGATGGATAGAACGCGCCTTCAGCCACGCCGATCTGCGCATTGGCCGCGCGCAGGGTCGCTACGCTGCCAGCCAGGTCGGGACGCTGCGCCAGCAGGCTGGCCGGCAAGCCGACGGGAATTGCCGGTGGCGCCGGCAGCACCGCAGGGGTGGCAGTAGCGGCAGTGAGCATCGCCGACGGCGAAGCGCCCACCAGCGTGGCCAGCTGGTGCTCGACCAGGTTGCGCTGGCGCTGCACTTCGTGCAGGTCGGCCTTGGCGTTGGCCAGTTCGATGCGGGCGCGCGACACGTCGAGTTCATTCGACAGGCCGGCGTCGAAACGCGCGGTGACCAGTTGTTCGCTCTCGCGGCGGGTATCGAGCGCGCCGTTGAGGATCGCCATTTCGGCGTCCAGCCCGCGCAACTGCCAGTAGGCCGTGGCCAGTTGCGACGACAGCATCAGCAGCACGCCGTCGCGGTCCGCTTCGGCGGCCAGCGCTTGCGCGTCGGACGCTTCCACCATCCGGCGCACGCGGCCCAGCAGGTCGAGTTCATACGAGAAATTGGCGCCGACCGCGTAGTTGTTACCCTTGATCGAACGGCCGCCAAGCGCGATACCCTGCGAGGTTTCGGCCGACGTGCGCGAGTTCGACACCGAGGCGCTCACGCCCACCGAAGGACGCTGGTTGGCGCGCGACAGGCCAGCCTGCGCCTGCGCCTGCACCAGGCGCTGCCCCGCCGCTTTCACGCTCGGGTTGTCGCGCAGCGCGGTCTCTTCCAGGCGATTGAGGATCGGATCGTTGAACACGGTCCACCACTGCGCCGGCAAATGGGCGGCCGTGCTGCCGGCTTGCGGCAGGTGGCGGAACGACGCATCCTTGACGTTTTCAGGCGTGCCGAAGTCGGTGCCGACGGTGGCGCAGCCGGACAGCGCTGCGGTAATGGACACAGCGAGCGCGATGCGCTGCAAAGCCGAATGGAACATGGTATTACCTCACAAAATTTAAATTAGTGCCCGCCGCCACCGCCACCCGAAGGGGCTTTGACCTTGTCCGAGAACCACAGCACGCCGATGCAGGCAAACAGCACCATGGCGACCAGGAAGAAGCCGTCGTTGTAGGCCATCACGAACGACTCGCGCCGCACGATGCCATCGATGGCCTTGAGCGCCATGTTCGACGCCGTGGTCGAGTCGAAGCCCTGGCCGATGAACGATTGCGTCAGCACCGACAGGCGTTCCTGCGTGGCGGCCGCAAAGCCGGTGACCGATTCGCCGATGCGCTGCGAGTGGAAATGCTCGCGCGACGTCAAAGCGGTCGCCAGCAGCGCGATACCGATCGAGCCGCCCAGGTTGCGAGTCATGTTGATCAGCGACGACGCCGACGGCATGTCCTTGGGCTGGATGCCGTTCATGGCAAAGTTCGACAGCGTGAGCATCACGAACGGCTGGCCCAGCGCGCGCACGATCTGCGACAGCAGCAGCTGGTCATAGCCGGTAGTGGCGTCCATATAGGAATTCATCAGGCACGAACCGCCGAACAGCAGCAAACCAAACGTGCACAGGATGCGGTTATCGACCTTGGACGACAGCTTGGCCACGAACGGCATGATGAACAGCTGCGGCAAACCGGACCACATGATCACTTCACCGATCTGCATCGGCGAGTAGCCGGGAATCTGGCCCAGGTACAGCGGCAGCAGGAATGACGAACCGTACAAGCCCATGCCCATCGCCATCGACAGCGCGGTGGCGGCAGCGAAGTTGCGCTGGCCGTACAAGGCCAGGTTGACGAACGGCTGCTGCTTCAATGCGCTGTTGACCACCCAGCCCAGCAAACCAAAGATTGCCAGCGCGGCAAAGGTGATGATGAACGACGAATCGAACCAGTCCTTGCTGTTGCCTTCTTCGAGGAAGATGGTGAGGCTGCCCAGGCCCACGGCCATGAAAAAGATGCCGCTCCAGTCGGCGCCCGACAGCAGCGACGGCTGGAATTTTTCCTTCTCGAGGCCATAGGCGATACCGCCGATCAGCAGCAAACCCGGCACCCAGTTCAGGTAGAAGATCGACGGCCAGCCATACAGCTCGCTGAGGTAGCCACCGAGCGTGGGGCCCATCGACGGCGCCAGCGTGGCAGTCAAGCCGAAGATGGCCATGCCGGTGGCGCGCTTGGACGGCGGCAGCTGCGTCATCACCAGCGTAAACGCCATCGGGATCAGGGCGCCGCCCGTAAAGCCCTGCATCATGCGGAAGATGATCATGCTCTCGAGGTTCCAGGCGAAGCCGCACAGGGTCGAGAACAGCAGGAACAGCGCGGTGGTGCCGATCATGTAGTTACGCGTGCCGAATACCCGCGTAAACAGGCCGGTCATCGGAATGACGACGATCTCCGCCACCAGGTAGGCGGTGGCGATCCACGAGCCCTCTTCCTGGGTGGCCGACAGCGAACCGAGGATGTCCTTGAGCGACGAGTTGGTGATCTGGATGTCGAGCACCGCCATGAAGGCGCCCAGCATGCCGGCGGCAATCGCGATCCAGGTGCGGGCCGTGACTTTTTCGCTCGGCGCCGGCGCAGCGGCGGGTGCAGCCTTCCCCGCCGCCCTTGATGCCGGCGGATCGAATGTGGAACTGGCCATGATGTCGTTCCTTACTGGACCGTGGCAGGTGCGGCAGCGACCTTACGCTCGGACTTTTTCTCGTCCTGGTGGATCGCCACTTCGGCAATCGCCGACATGCCCGGCACCAGGCGGCCATTGAGGGCCTTCACGTCTTCCGGCTTGAACACGATCTTGACCGGCACGCGCTGGACGATCTTGGTGAAGTTGCCGGTGGCATTATCGGCCGGCAGCAGCGCGAACTGCGCGCCCGATGCTGGCGCGAAGCTCTCCACGGTGCCGATCAATTCCTTGCCCGGCATGGCGTCGATGGTGACTTTGACTTCCTGGCCCGCATGCATCTCGGCCAACTGGGTTTCCTTGAAGTTAGCGGTCAGCCACACGTTGTCCTGCACGATGGCGGTCAGTTGCTGGCCCGGCTGCACGCGCTGGCCCACTTCGATCGACCGCTTGCCGATGCGGCCACCAACAGGCGCCAGGATCTGGTTGTAGGCCAGCTGCTGC
This sequence comes from Duganella zoogloeoides, assembly GCF_034479515.1. NCBI lineage: Bacteria > Pseudomonadati > Pseudomonadota > Betaproteobacteria > Burkholderiales > Oxalobacteraceae > Duganella > Duganella zoogloeoides. Next base: position 1,015,763 of record NZ_CP140152.1, on the reverse strand, counting down.
TGGGCGTCCTTCAGTTGCACGCGCAGCACCGACACCTGCGATTTGAGCACGTCGCGCGCCGATTCGGCGGCAGTGATCTGCGCGCGGGCGGCGGCGGCATTGTCCTTGCGCGCGGCCAGGTCGGCCACCGCGCCGGCGCGGCCGGCGACGGCAGCGTCGAGTTCCGCCTTGGAGACGGCCTTCATCTGGTCGTTGTACAGCTGGCCGAAACGATCGGCGTCCTGCTTGGCGCGCAGCAGTTGCGCCTGCGACTGCGCCACTTGCGCGGCGGCCGAACTGGCTTGCGCTTTCACCTGCATGATCTGGGCATCGGCCTGCAGCACCTGCTGCTCGGCGCTGGCGATCTGCGCCTGGATCTGCTCGACCTTCACGCCCTGGTCGAACGGATCGAGTTCGGCGATCACGTCGCCTGCGCGCACGACCTGGTTGTCGTCGATTAGCACCTTGGTCACCACGCCGGAAATGCGCGCCGACACCGGGTGCACGTGGCCGGCCACGTAGGCGTTCTCGGTCTCGACGAAGTTATGGCTCCGATACCACATGCGGCCGCCGGCGCCGATGGCGACCAGCGCGATAATGCCGGCAATGACCAGCACTTTGCGATTCGATTTGGCCGGGCGCGCCGGAGCATCCTGGCTCGGCTGGGCTGCCTGGGGTGGTACCGCGCTTGGACCTTTTTGTTCTTGCTGTTGTGGGCTGGACATGCACTGCTCCGAAAATAATGAAAGGGGATGAGCGCATTATTGGACGATTTCAATTGGAAGTCAAGAAATGAAACGATTGCATTTCATTTTAGTTTGGACTAGCATGGCGCCATTCGCTATCATCGATCACCATGAAAAAAGACAACATTTCAACCGAGGAAGAACTCGACTGCCCGGACGCCGCGCCGTACGAGCCGTGCTTCGGCAAATCGGCCGGCCGCCCGCGCGCAGCCGACAAGGAAGCACGAGAACAGGCGCTGGTGCATACCGCTGCCCAGCTGTTCCTGGAAAAGGGTTACAGCAAGGTCAGCCTGGAAATGATTGCCCGCGAAGCCCATGTTGCCGTGCGCACCATCTACGTGAAATTCGGCGGCAAGGCCGGTCTGCTGAGCGCGGCCATCACGCGGGGCCGTGCCAGGTTTTTCTCCGACATGACCAGCCTGGAAACCGACACCCGTCCGATGGAAGCGATCCTGGGCGACTACGCGCTGCGCTTCCTGGAACTGGTGTCGCAGCCGGCGTTCGTCAACCTGCACCGCATGGTGGTGGCCGAGGCGCGCACCACGCCCGAGCTGGCCGAAACCTTTTACGATGCCGGCCCGCGCAAATCGCGCGAGCAACTGGGCAAGTTTTTCGCCCGCGACGACATCAGGCCAAAACTGCGCACCGACCTGTCCCAGGAGTTCCTGGCGGTGCATTTTGTGAACTGCCTGATGGGCGACACCATGAGCCGCATGCTGTTTCCACCAGACCATCAACCTTCCCAAACCGAAATCCGGCGCCAGGCGGCACTGGGCCTCGACCTGTTCCTGCGCAGCGTGGTTCTTTAGACACCAAAGGTCTGTACAACTTTGCCATTTGTTCTATACTAATCCTTTACAAGGAGTGCATATGAGCAAAACAAATAGACTGGACTGGAGCCGACAAGTAACGCTCATGAACGAGCGCATCAAGAGCTTCCAGGCCAACCCCGGCCAGGAACAGCTGGATGCCGTCATCGAAGAAATGAAAGCCTATGCCGAAGCAGCCCGCAACGGCGGCATCGAAATTCCGGCGCGCTTCACGGTCAACTAGACCAGTTAAACCGCCCGCGCAGCGGCCAGCCAGGGCATCGCCGCCCACATTACCGAATATCTCGACCTGCACTGCCGCCCCATAAACAAAAAGCCGCCCGGCTTGCACCGGGCGGCTTCCTGATGCTGGCCTGCCAGAAAATTACTTGCGCGACTGCGCGACCAGCGCGTCGAGCACTTGCAGCGTGGCGGCGGTCAGTTGCTGGCGCGGGATGCCGGGGTTGGCGGCATCCACCATCGACGGGTTGGTCAGGTAGCGGCCATTGACGATGATGGTCGGTGTGCTGTTGACTTCATACGACGATGCCACGCGGCCAGCGTTCTTCAGGCGGTTGTTGATCGCGAACGAGTTGTACACGGCCAGGAATTTTTCCTTGTCGATACCGTTCTTGACGGCCCACTCGATATTGGCATCGTCGCTTTGCAGGCGCTTGCGTTCCACGTGCCAGGTCTGCAGCACCTTGGCGTGCAGCTGCGACTCGAGCTTCATCGCTTCGAGCGTGAGGAACAGATGGGTTTCCGGATCTTTTTCACCGGTCAGCGGCAAGTGGATGCGGCGGAAGCTGATGTTGTCGCCCTGCTTCTTGACCCAGTCCAGCATGGCCGGCTCCAGTGCGTAGCACGCCGGGCAGTGGTACATGAAGAACTCGATCACTTCGACCTTCTTGCCCTCGGCCTGGACCGGCTGCGGCGTTTTCAGCGTGGTGTACTCGGCGCCGCTCTTCGGTGCGGTGGGCGTGGCAAAAGCGGTACCGGCAAACATGGCGGCAACAGCGGCAGTGACAGCGGCGGTCAGGAACGTACGACGGAGCATGGTTATCCTTTAAAAAAATCTGCAAAAAATCTGCACTGCGAATATAACAGCTTCCGGCGCGCGGTGGCGGCAGTGCGGCCGCAATTCACACTACGCTACAATTGCTTACACCTTTGCCTGCGGATTCCCCATGAAAATATCGCTGCTGTCGCCCGCCTTGCTGGCCCTAGCCCTGGCCCTGCCTTGTACCCACGCCGCCGAACTGTCCCCCGTCGAGCAGAACATCGTCGCCGCCATCAAGGCCCGTTCACCGCAGGCGCTGCACCTGCTGGAGCGATCGGTCAACATCAACAGCGGCACCATGAACATCGACGGTGTGCGCGAAGTGGGCAAGCTGTATCGCCGGGAACTCGACCAGTTGGGCTTTGCCACGCGCTGGATCGACCTGCCGCCCGCCATGCGCCGCGCCGGCCACCTGGTGGGCACGCGCGAGGGCAGGCAGGGCAAACGGCTGCTGCTGCTCGGCCACCTCGACACCGTGTTTGAAAAGGACAGCCCGGTGCAGCTGTGGCAGCGCAATGGCGACCGCGTGCGCGGCCAGGGTGTGAACGACATGAAGGGCGGCGACGTGGTCATACTTGAAGCGCTGCGCGCGCTGAAAAGCGCCGGCGCACTCGAGAACACCACCATCACCGTGATGTTTACCGGCGACGAAGAAAGCGCCGGCGAACCGATCGCCACGTCGCGCGCCGACATGGTGGCCGCCGCCAAACGCAGCGACATCGCGCTCTCCTTCGAAGGCACTATGCGCAACCAGGACGGCCAGGACACCGGCACCATCGGCCGCCGGTCTTCGTCGTCGTGGGAGCTGGAAGTGAAAGGCAAGCAGGGCCACTCGAGCACCATCTTCACCGACAAGGCGGGTTATGGCGCCGTGTATGAAGCGGCGCGCATCCTCGATGGCTTCCGCCAGCAAGTGATCGAACCCGATCTCACGTTCAGCGCGGGACTGATCCTCGGCGGCACCGATGCTGGCGTCGATGAGACAGGCACGAAAGGCCAGGCCGCCGGCAAGACCAACGTGATCGCCAGGACCGCGCTGGTGCACGGCGACCTGCGTTACCTCACCTACGAACAGCGCGACCGCGCGCACGCGAAAATGCGCGCCATCGTCGCGCAAAACCTGCCCGGCACCAGCGCCAGCATCAGCTTTCACGACGCCTATCCGCCGATGGCGCCCACGCCCGGTAACCTGGCGGTGTTAAAAGTGTATTCGCAGGCGAGCAGCGACGCCGGCCTGGGCGCCATCCCCGCCCTGCCCCCGGGCCAGCGCGGGGCCGGCGACATCCAGTTCGTGGCCTCGCTGGTGGACAGTCTCGATGGCCTGGGCGTGGCCGGCAACGGCGCCCATTCACCGGACGAAGACCTGGAAATCGCCTCGCTCGAACGCGCTACCATCCGTAGTGCTTTGCTGATCTACCGCCTGACCCGTTAAAGCTACACGTGGCCGGGGCGGGCCTCCAACCCGCCGATATCCTTCATCAGCGCGATCAGCCGCTTGGCGCCCAGGCCGAGCGGGCGGTCGTTCACCCACACCACGTCCACCCATAAACGCAGCTGGTTGCTCATGCTGGCGAAATCGATCACCAGCAGCTCGCCATCGGCCAGCAGCGGCGCCACCAGGCGGCGGGGCAGGAACGCCCAGCCGATGCCCGCCTGCACCAGCTCCAGCGTGGCCTGGTGGCTGTCGGTGCGCCACAGCTTGCGCGACACCAGCACCCGCTTGTCCTCCTGGTGCGCGGCGCGGCTGACAATCGCCACTTGCCGGATATCGACCAGGTCCTCGAGCCTGAAGTGGCCGTTGCGTTCGCGCGCTGCCGGATGCTGCGGCGAGAGCACGGCGACGAGCACCTCGCTGCCCAGTTCCTGGAAGCTTTCGCGTTCATCGACTTGCGGCCGGTCGTAGAGCAGCGCCAGCTGCGCGGTACCGTCGTGCAGCATGCGGCGCGCATCGGCCTGCGGCGCCGACAGTACATCAACTTCCAGCGACGGAAATTCGTCGGCCAGGCGCGCCAGCGGCTCGCCCCACGCGGCCGACAGCAACTCGGGCGACACCGCCAGCGTCAGCCGGCGCTCGAGTCCCTGGTGCAGCGACAAGGCGTGGGCCTGCAGGCGGCGCATCTGGCCGGCCATGTGGCGCGCCTCCGCTTCCAGCGCGCGGGCCATGTCGGTGGGGATCACTGCGCGCGAGTTGCGCTCGAACAGTTGCAAATCGAGCTCGGCCTCGAGGTTGGCAATCGCCATGCTGACGGCCGACGGCACCCGGCCGAGCGCGCGGGCGGCGGCGGAAAAGGAACCGTGGTCGATCACGGCAAGGAACAGGTCGACGTTGTCGCTGGAAAAGGCCATCCGCCATGCTGTCACAAAAACTGATAGCTGTCGACTTTTACTATCAGATCACTTCAACTATCATCGCTCAATTGATGTTTGAAGGAATCTATCATGCAAGGATTGAAGCGCAAGATTGTCTATGTATCGCTGTTCGAGCTGTTTGCGGTAGCGTTGACCACCACCACGCTGATGCTGCTGGCCGGCAGCAGCGGTGCCCATGCCAGCGTGGCGGCAGTGGCGTCGTCCACCGTGGCCGTGGTCTGGAATTTCATTTTCAATTCCATGTTCGAGGCGTGGGAAGCACGCCAGACCACCAAGGGCCGCAGCGTGGCGCGGCGCATCGCCCACGCCATCGGCTTCGAAGGCGGCCTGGTGGCGTTCCTGGTGCCGCTGTTCGCGTGGTGGCTCGAGATCTCGCTGTGGGAGGCGTTCATCGTCGACCTGTGGATCGTGGTGTTCTTCCTGGTGTACACCTTCCTGTTCAGCCTGGCGTTCGACCGCATCTTCGGCCTGCCCGCCTCGGCGCAGGGCGGGCAGCCGCAGGCAGCCTGATTATTTCGGGGCCACCCGCCAGATCTCTCCGGTGACATCGTCATCGACCAGCAGCGAGCCGTCGTCCTGCACCACCACCGACGACGGCCGGCCCCACACTTTCTTGTCGCTGACGACAAAACCAGTCATGAAGTCCTGGTACTTCCCGGTCGGCACACCGTCTTTCATGAACACCCGCACCACTTTCGAGCCGGTGCGCGTGGCGCGGTTCCAGGAGCCGTGCAGCGCCAGGAAGACATCGCCAGGATACTCTTGCGGGAAGGCCGCTTGGGCGGCGGCGGGCGCGTCGTACATGATCATGCCCAGCGGCGCCGAATGGGCCGTCAGCAGCAGGTCGGGCGCAGTAACCTTGCCTTTGAGGTCGGGCCGCTGGCCCTGCAAACGCGGCTCCTCGTTGTTGCCGATGTAGTGCCACGGCCAGCCATAGTGGCCACCATCTTTTACGCGCGTGAGGTAGTCGGGCGGCAGGTTATCGCCGAGCATATCGCGCTCGTTCACGCTGCACAGCAGGTCGCCCGTGCGCGGATACAGATACATGCCCACGCAGTTGCGCAGGCCGGTGGCGAAGGTGCGCTTGTTCTTGCCATCGGCGTCGAACGCCAGCACCACTGCGCGGTCCAGCTCCGAACCCCAGGCCGCGCCGAGACCGTGTTTTGCTTCCCAGTGCTTCAGCGGTTCCGGCGGCATGGCGCCGATGCCCTCGGCCACGTTGGACGCGGAGCCGATCGACAAATACATGGTCTTGCCATCCCTGGAAAACACCAGCGTGCGCGAGGAATGGCTGCCCGTCTCCGCCGTCAGGGTGGGCACCACCACTTCGGCCGGTGCGCCGGCCACCAGGTCGCCATTTTTATAGGGGAAGCGGATGATGGAATTGACGTTGGCCACGTACAGGTATTGCGGGTTCGGTCCTGCCGGCCAGAAGGCGAAGCCGAACGGCCGATCGAGCTTGTCGGCGAACACGCTGATCTTGTCGGCGGTCGCGCCGGTGCTGGACCTGAACACCTTGATCAGGCGCTTGGTAGTGGACGAGATGAAGATGTCGCCATTCGGCGCCTTGACCATTACGCGGCCGCGATCGGGGTCCGTGGCCCACAGATTGACGGCGAAGTTGGCCGGCACCGATGGCAGCACGCCTTGCGGACGCGGCACGGTCTTCGGGTTGTTGCCGGCGCTGGCACTGGCGAACGGCGGTGGCAGGTCGGCCATGCGCACTGCATGGATGCGACCGGGCTGGTCGTCGCTCCAGTGTTCTTCCTTGCTGGTGTTGTTGGCGTTGGTGTTGGCGCTGGCGGCGGGGGCTTGCGATGCAGCCGGTATGGCAGCCTTGCCCTTGGCGGTGGCCAGGTACGCAACCAGCGCCGCGCGTTCGGCCGGTTGGGCGACCGCGATCGGCATCGAGGTGCCGGGCGCGTAGGCGCTGGGGTCTTTCAGGAACAGTTCCAGTTCCTGCGCGGTCCAGCGCTTGTTCTTTGCACCCAGCGCGCTCAAGGCATCGGAGTACGCAAAGCCCGCGACGCCGGCGACCTTGCGCCCCACGACATTGAACAGCGGCGGCCCGGCCAGCGTGGCCATGTCGGGCGACGCGGAATGGCACATCGCGCAGTTGTTCTGGAAGATGCGCTTGCCATCGAGGGGGGCAGCTTGGGTGGTTTGTATGGCGGCCAGTGTCAGGCCGAAGAGCAAGGGCAGGAGTCGGATCGGGGTGGCTTGGTGCATGGCTAACCTCATTGGTCGGACAGCCATGCTTTCACACTTCACCGCCCTCGCCTACCGCCGTTCGGCTTTAATCAGAAATATGATTGCGCCGCTTCGCAGCAAAAAGGCGGAGAATGCCAACTTACTTATTTTTTACCCCATCGCCATGTCCACCACGATCACCGCGCCCATGCGCCCTCCGTCCAACATCAACCCCGGCGCCCTGTGGAGCGCGCTTGCCTTCGTCGTGATCGGCGCGTGGTATTTGGGCCAGGCCGTCGGCCCGCGCCAGGCCGCGCTGTACGTGGTCGGTGCGCTGCTCGGCGTCACGCTGTATCACGCGGCGTTCGGCTTCACGTCGGCGTGGCGGGTGTTCATCGCCGATGGCCGCGGCGAAGGACTGCGCGCGCAGATGGTGATGCTGGCCGTGGGCGTGGCGCTGTTCTTCCCGGTGCTGGCTGCTGGCTCTCTGTTCGGCGCGCCGATCAAGGGCCTGGTGGCGCCGGCCGGCACGTCGGTGGTAGTCGGGGCATTCATCTTCGGCATCGGCATGCAGCTCGGCGGCGGCTGCGCCTCCGGCACCCTGTACACGGTAGGCGGCGGCAGCACCCGCATGATCGTCACGCTGGTAGCCTTTATCGGCGGCTCGCTGATTGGCACCGCCCACATGCCATTCTGGACGTCGCTGCCGCAACTGGCACCGATCTCGCTGGTCAAGTCGCTGGGCGTGGCGCCCGCGCTGGCGCTCAATTGGCTGGTGTTCGGATTGATCTTCGCAGTGACCGTCGTGGTAGAAAAGCGCCGCCACGGCAAGCTGGTAGCCGCCCATGTGCAACCCGACCACACGGCGCGCTGGCTGCACGGCCCGTGGCCGCTGGTCGCGGGCGGCATCGCGCTCGTCCTCCTCAATTTCGCCACGCTGGCACTGGCCGGCCGCCCGTGGGGCGTGACGTCGGCTTTTGCCCTGTGGGGCGCCAAGGCGGCCACGCTGGCCGGCATCGACGTCGCCGGCTGGACCTACTGGTCGGCGCCGGCCAACGCCGCCACGCTCAATGCACCGGTGATCGAAGACGTCACGTCGGTAATGGACATCGGCATCGTGTTTGGCGCCATGCTTGCCGCCGCCCTGGCCGGGCGCTACGCGCCGGTGTGGCGCGTGCCATTGCGCTCGCTGGTGGCGGCAGTCGTCGGCGGCCTGCTGCTCGGCTACGGCGCGCGCCTGGCCTACGGCTGTAACATCGGCGCCTACTTCAGCGGCATCGTCTCCGGCAGCCTGCACGGCTGGCTGTGGCTGGTGGCGGCGTTCATCGGCAACGTATTCGGCACCAGGCTGCGGCCATGGTTCGGGTTGGAGGTGGAGCGGGTGAAGCCGACGGCTTGCTGATGTGGAGAAGTGTGACTGGCGATACGCCGACAATGAAAATGCCGCTCAGACGATGATCAAGCGGCGTTATCGTAATCATCAAGAACGTCCAGTTACTTTAGATTCGGTGTCGATCAGTTGCAGCACAGCGCGCGCCAACAGGCCGCTGCGGGTTTCATGGCGGGACGCCGCATAACGGTCTATTTTGCCCACAACAAACCGCGGCAGACTGATGTTAATGCGTTCGGGTTTGGTATCGAGCTTGTCGAGATCGAGTGCCACCAGTGCCCAGATTCCACCAGCATGCTGAGGATCGCTTTGCAACTCGCCGATCTTGCTCTGGCTGATCTCTACCGCCTCGCCGAGTTCCAACAGGGTTTCGATATGGCTGGTGATCGCTTCCCTGACATTTTTGAGTGCCTCCTCGACCGTGTCGCCCCACGAGTGCACACCTTTGATGTCAGGCACGTTCACCCCGTAAACGCTGCCTTCATCCTTGAAAATCACCACGGGAATATCCATCGGCTGCTCCGTTTTCCAATAACGCATTACTTAAGTCCGGCATCTTTGAGCACGCTTTTCCAAGTTCCGACAGGAAGGTCTTTCTTGGGATGCGGCACAGTGACCAAACCGGGCTTTTCCGGATGTTTGAAGTGATGGTGGCTCCCCTTTAATCGCACCAAGTACCAGCCATCGTCCTCTAACCGCTTGATCAGTTGAATCGAGTTCATCCGCCACCTCGCTAGCCGTGTGTAATTATACACACAGAAAATTGCTCTTACGCGGGAAATTTGGCTCAGTTGGCATCCCCCACATGGGCATACCAACATCACAATTGAAAGAGGAAGCACATGCAAGTTCACAGATTCAAATGCTTCGGTGAACAGCCCGGCGATGGCAATCCGGCCCTGGTGATCGAGGGCGACGCCTCACCCCGCGAAGCGCGCCAGGACTTCGCACGCGAGCGCAATATGACGTGTGTCTGGATCGATCCGCCCGATGAGGCGGACGTGGTGGCAAGCGTCGATTATTTTTATCCGCACACGCGCAGTCCGCTATGCCTGCACGCGACGCTGGCTGTCGGCCAGCACCTGTTCATGCAGCATGGCGGCAATCACAATCTCATGGTGAAGACTGCCGTGCATGGCCAGCGGCTCGGGCTCGTTCCTGGTGCCGATGACCAGGTGTCGGTTCGTCTTCAACGGCAGGAGGTATCACGGCCGAACCTGGCGCCTGACCTCATCGGGCGCCTGCTGGCCGCGCCGGGCTTGGTGCCGCTGGCGCCGGCACGCGTGTTCTCAGTCGGCAGTCCAAAGCTGCTGGTCGAGGTGACGAATGCAACCACGCTGCATGGCCTGACGCCCAATCTGCCGGCCATCGCCGCCTGGGGAAAAACCGCAGGCGTCAATGGCATCTACGCGTACTGCAAGGTTGACAACGGCAGCTACGAAGGCCGCAACTTCAACCATCTCGATCCGGCGCTGGAAGACAGCGCCACCGGGGTCGCGGCCGGCGCCCTCACCGCACTGCTCGGCCACGGCATCCTGCTCCGGCAAGGCCGGGCGACGGGGCGTGCCGGCCTGATAGCGACGCGTATCGAAGGCGCCGATATCCTGGTGGGCGGCAGCGTGGAACCTACCTGAATGCGGCGGCCCCGCACGCCGACAGGCTGAAAAAAAATGCCGCCCAGCTCACGCTGAACGGCATCTCGGGCAACCGGTAACGATTGCTTATTTCTTGCGCGGTGGCGGCAGATCGGTGCACGAACCTTCGTACACTTCGGCCGCCATGCCGATCGACTCGCCCAGGGTCGGGTGCGGGTGGATGGTCTTGCCGATGTCGGTGCCGTCGCAGCCCATTTCGATGGCCAGCGCGATTTCGCCGATCATGTCGCCGGCGTGCGTGCCCACGATGGTACCGCCGATGATGCGGTGGGTTTCAGCGTCGAACAGCAGCTTGGTGAAGCCCTCGGCGCGGCCGTTGGCCACGGCGCGGCCCGAAGCGGCCCACGGGAAGTGGCCCTTCTCGACCTTGATGCCCTTGGCTTTCGCTTCGTCCTCGGTGATGCCGGCCCATGCCACTTCCGGATCGGTGTACGCCACCGATGGAATTACCTTGACGTCGAAGTGCGACTTCTGGCCGGCGGCGGCTTCCGCTGCCACGTGGCCTTCGTGCACGGCCTTGTGCGCCAGCATCGGCTGGCCCACCAGGTCGCCGATGGCGAAGATGTTCGGCACGTTGGTGCGCATCTGGCTATCGACCGGGATGAAGCCACGGTCGGTGACCACCACGCCGGCCTTGTCGGCAGCGATCTTCTTGCCGTTCGGGCTGCGGCCCACGGCGACCAGCACCAGGTCGTAGACCTGCGGTGCAGGCGCAGCAGCGCCGGCTTCGGCGGCTTCGAACGTGACCTTGATCCCTTCGGGCAGCGCTTCCACGCCGACCGTCTTGGTCTTGGTCATGATGTTATCGAAGCGCTTCTCGTTGAACTTCTGCCAGACCTTGACCGCATCGCGGTCGGCGCCTTGCATCAAGCCGTCCATCATTTCGACCACGTCGATGCGCGCACCGAACGTCGAATACACGGTAGCCATTTCCAGGCCGATGATGCCGCCGCCGATGACCAGCATGCGTTTCGGGATCTGGCGCAGTTCCAGTGCACCGGTCGAATCGACGATGCGCGGATCTTCGGGCACGAATGGCAGCTTCACGACGGCCGAACCGGCAGCGATGATCGCCTGCTTGAACTGCACCACTTTCTTGGTGCCGTCCGCGCTTGTTACTTCGATGTGGTTCGCGCTCAGGAACTGGCCCACGCCGGTGACGATTTGCGTCTTGCGCGCCTTGGCCATGCCGGCCAGACCGCCGGTCATGTTCTTGATCACGCCTTCCTTGTACGCGCGCACCTGGTCGATATCGATGGTGGGCTTGGCAAAGGTGACGCCGGTCTTGCTCATGTGCTGGGTTTCGTCGATGACCGACGCCACGTGCAGCAGGGCCTTCGATGGAATACAACCGACGTTCAGGCACACGCCGCCCAGCGTTTCGTAACGCTCGACGATCACGGTGTTCAGGCCCAGGTCGGCCGCGCGGAACGCTGCCGAGTAGCCGCCAGGACCACCGCCCAACACCATCATGTCGCAGTCGACATCGACCTGGCCGCTGTAGCTGCCGCCGATCGGCGCCGCCACAGGGGCTGCCGGAGCAGCCGCAGGTGCAGGCGCCGCAGCAGGTGCAGCGGCACCCGGTGCCGGTGCCGGAGCAGCGGCGGCAGGAGCAGGCGCATCGCCGGCAGCCGCATCGATGACCAGCATCGCTACGCCTTCCTTGACCTTGTCGCCCACTTTGACCAAGACCTGCTTGACCACGCCGGCGTGCGACGATGGCACTTCCATCGACGCCTTGTCCGATTCCACGGTGATCAGGGACTGGTCCACCTTGATGGTGTCGCCGACCTTGACCATCACTTCGATTACTTCAACTTCTGCGAAGTCGCCGATATTCGGCACTTTCACTTCTGTGCTCATAGTCGCTCCTTACAGCAGAATTTTGCGCATGTCGCCGAGCACTTCGCTCAGGTACACGGAGAAGCGAGCGCCCATGGCGCCGTCGACCACGCGGTGGTCGTACGACAGCGAGGTGCCCATCATCAGACGTGGCTGGAAGGCCTTGCCGTCCCATACCGGCTTGATCGATGCCTTGGACAAGCCCAGGATCGCCACTTCCGGCGCGTTGACGATCGGCGTGAAGTGCGTGCCGCCGATGCCGCCCAGCGACGAGATGGTGAAGGTCGCGCCCTGCATGTCGGCCGGTTTGAGTTTGCCGTCACGCGCTTGCAAGGAGAGTTCCGTCATTTCGCGGGCGATCTGCGAGACCGATTTCTGGTCGGCGTTTTTGATGACCGGGACCACCAGGCCGTTCGGCGTGTCTGCCGCGAAGCCGATGTTGTAGTACTGCTTGAGAATCAGGTTTTCACCCTTCGCATCGAGCGACGAGTTAAACGACGGGAACTTCTTCAGTGCAGCAACCGAGGCCTTGATCACGAATGCCAGCATGGTGAGCTTGGCGGCATCCTTGTTCTTGGCGTTGGCGTTGTTGGTATCGACGCGGAATGCTTCCAGGTCGGTGACGTCCGCTTCGTCGAACTGCGTGACGTGCGGGATCTGCACCCAGTTGCGGTGCAGGTTCGGGCCACTGATCTTCTTGATGCGCGACAGCGGCAGCAGTTCGGTCGGACCGAATTTGGAAAAGTCCAGCGACGGCCATGGCAGCACGTTGAAGTTGCCGCCGCCAGCGTTGGACGATGCCGCGCCGACTGGCGCTGCGGTCGTACCAGCCATGACGCCCTTGACGTAGTTCTGCACGTCGATCTGGGTGATGCGGCCTTTCGGACCCGAACCTGGCACCTTGCCCAGGTCCACGCCCAGTTCACGTGCGAACTTGCGGATCGATGGCGATGCGTGGGCCAATTTGCCGGTTTGAACCGAGCCTTGCGAGGCAGCCGGTGCAGCGGCTGCTGGAGCTGCTGCAGCAGGTGCAGGTGCAGGCGCTGGTGCAGCAGCTGGCGCGGCGCTTGGTGCTGGTGCAGCAGCAGGAGCAGCGGCAGCAGGAGCACCACCGGTCGATTCAACCACGAACACGATGGTACCCATGGCAACCTTGTCGCCGACTTTTACTTTAACTTCCTTGACCACGCCGGCGTGCGACGATGGGATTTCCATGCTGGCCTTGTCCGATTCCACGGTCAGCAGCGACTGGTCCACCTTGATGGTGTCGCCCACCTTGACCATCACTTCGATGACTTCCACTTCCTTGAAGTCGCCGATGTCCGGTACCGCGATGTCCACCGGGCCGGCAGCGGCGGCAGCCGGTGCAGGAGCTGGTGCAGCAGCAGGTGTTGGCGCAGCGGCGGCAGGTGCAGGAGCGGCAGCAGCGGCTGGCGCAGGCGCAGCAGCAGCTTCGCCTTCCAGCAGCAACAGCAGGCCGCCTTCGGCGATCTTGTCGCCGACCTTGACCTTGATTTCCTTGATCACGCCGGCGGCCGACGATGGAATCTCCATGCTGGCCTTGTCCGATTCAACGGTGACCAGCGACTGGTCCACCTTGATGGTGTCGCCAACCTTGACCATCAGCTCGATGACTTCCACTTCCTTGAAGTCGCCGATATCCGGGACTTTAACTTCCACAATGCTCATAGCGTTTGCTCCGTATTCTGTTTGTGCGAGCCGTCATCCCTCGCGTACGCGGGGATCCATACTGAGGCGCCGAAGCCACCGGTCTATGGATCCCCGCGTTCGCGGGGATGACGTACCAACCGACTGTTATTGAGTCACTGGGTTAGGTTTGTTCGGATCGAGGTTGTATTTGGCCACGGCCTGTTCAACCACGGACACGTCCAGCTTGCCTTCTTCGGCCAGCGATTTCAGTGCGGCGACCGTGATGTAGTAACGGTTCACTTCAAAGAATTCGCGCAGCTTGACGCGGCTGTCCGAACGGCCGAAGCCGTCGGTGCCCAGTACGCGGTAGGTACGGTCCTTCGGAATGAAGGCACGGATCTGTTCCGCAAACGCACGCATGTAGTCGGTGGTGGCAACGATCGGGCCGGTGGTGGCGTTCATCAGTTGCGTCACGTACGGTACGCGCTGTTCCTTGGCCGGGTTGACCAGGTTCCAGCGTTCGGCGTCCTGGCCGTCACGCGCCACCAGCGTCAGCGACGGTGCGGACCAGACGTCGGCCGCGATGTTCCAGTCGTTTTTCAGCAGGTCTTGCGCCGCGATCGATTCGCGCAGGATGGTGCCGGAACCCAGCAACTGCACGCGCTGTTGCAGCGACTCGTCGCCTTTTTGCAGCAGGTACAGGCCTTTCAGGATGCCCTCTTCCTGGCCTGGCTTGATGCCAGGGTGCGGGTAGTTCTCGTTCATGATGGTGATGTAGTAGAACACGTCTTCCTGTTCTTCCACCATGCGGCGCATACCGTCCTGGATGATGACTGCCAGCTCGTGACCGAAGGTCGGGTCGTACGGCATGCAGTTCGGGACCGCAGCGGCAAACAGGTGGCTGTGGCCATCTTCGTGCTGCAGGCCTTCGCCGTTCAGCGTGGTGCGGCCGGCGGTGCCGCCCATCAGGAAGCCACGGGCGCGCATGTCGGCGGCGGCCCATACCAGGTCGCCGATACGCTGCATGCCGAACATCGAGTAGTACGTGTAGAACGGGATCATCACGCGGTTGTTGGTCGAGTACGAGGTCGCCGCAGCGATCCACGAGCTCATACCACCGGCTTCGTTGATACCCTCTTGCAGGATCTGGCCGGCCTTGTCTTCGCGGTAGTACATGACCTGGTCTTTATCGACCGGCTCGTACAACTGGCCCTGCTGGTTGAAGATACCAACCTGGCGGAACAGGCCTTCCATACCGAACGTGCGCGATTCATCGACCAGCACCGGCACGATGCGGGCGCCCACGCTCTGGTCTTTCAGCAGCGTGGTCAGGATACGCACGTAAGCCTGGGTGGACGATACTTCGCGGCCTTCGGCCGTGGCGTCCAGCACGTTCTGGAATGCGGAGAGCGGTGGCACCGTCAGCTTTTCGTCCGCTTGCATGCGGCGCGCCGGCAGGTAGCCGCCGAGGGCCGCGCGGCGCTCGTGCAGGTACTTCATTTCCGGTGCGTCGTCGGCTGGCTTGTAGAACGGGATGTCGGCCAGTTGATCGTCCGGAATCGGGATCGAGTAGCGGTCGCGCATTTCGCGCACGGCTTCGTCGGTCAGTTTCTTGGTGTTGTGCGCGGTGTTGCGTGCTTCGCCGTGCTTGCCCATGCCGAAGCCCTTGATGGTTTTCACCAGCAGCACGGTCGGTTGGCCCTTGTGTTCCTGCGCGACCTTGAAGGCGGCGTAGATCTTGTGCGGATCGTGGCCGCCACGGGTCAGGCGCCAGATGTCATCGTCGGTCATGTTGGCAACCATCTCGAGCAGCTTTGGATGCTTGCCGAAGAAGTGCTTGCGCACGTACGCGCCGTCCTTGGCCTTGTAGTTCTGGTATTCACCGTCCACGGTGTCCATCATCACCTTGCGCAGGATGCCTTCCTTGTCCTTGGCCAGCAGTGCGTCCCAGCCCGGGCCCCACACGACTTTGACCACGTTCCAGCCGGCGCCACGGAACTCGCCTTCCAGTTCCTGGATGATCTTGCCGTTGCCGCGCACCGGACCGTCCAGACGTTGCAGGTTGCAGTTGACGACGATGACCAGGTTGTCGAGCTTTTCGCGCGAGGCCATGCCGATCGCGCCCAGCGATTCCGGTTCGTCCATCTCGCCGTCGCCGCAGAAGGCCCAGACCTTGCGGTCGGTGGTGTCGGCGATCGAGCGCGCGTGCAGGTACTTCAGGAAGCGCGCCTGGTAGATCGCCATCAGCGGGCCCAGACCCATCGAGACGGTAGGGAACTGCCAGAAGTTCGGCATCAGTTTCGGGTGCGGGTACGACGACAGGCCGCCACCGTCCACTTCGCGGCGGAAGTGGGTCAGCTGGTCTTCGGTCAGGCGGCCTTCGAGGAACGCGCGCGCATACACGCCCGGCGAGGAGTGCCCCTGGATGTACAGCAGGTCGCCGCCATGATTTTCGCTTGGCGCTTTCCAGAAGTGGTTGAAGCCGATGCCCAGCATGTTGGCCAGCGAGGCAAACGAGGACAGGTGGCCACCGAGATCGCCATCGACGCGGTTGGCCTTGACGACCATCGCCATGGCGTTCCAGCGCATCCACGAGCGCAGTTTTTCTTCGTATTCGAGATTGCCCGGGCAGTGCTGTTCCTGCTCAACCGGGATGGTGTTGACGTAGGCGGTATTGGCGGAGAACGGGATATCCGAGCCGCTCTGGCGTGCCAGGTCGATCAGGCGTTCCAGCAGGTAATGCGCACGATCAGGGCCCTCTTGTTCGAGTACCGAGGCCAGGGAATCCAACCATTCTTTGGTTTCTTGCGAATCAGGGTCGGTGCTTGCCGGTACCTGGTCGAGTTGATCTGACATGTGTTAAGTCTCCTGAGTTAAAGGCCCGTGTGGTGCATCTGCCGGGCCTGTGGAACGCTGATTATTTACCAATACTTCTACGACGTGTGGGGATTCTAACAGTGATTTTTTGCTTTTTCAAACTATGATAAGTCATTTCATATCGTGGGATTTCCCTATGAAAATCTTGTGCGGTGCAGCATTCCAACAGGCCGGAAATCGCGGGACCGGTCGCGTTAGCGCTTATAATCTCGCTTCCCTCTTCCAATCCTCCTAACCTGGTTAAAACATGTCTGCTCAACTGATCGACGGAATCGCCCTCTCCCAAAAACTGCGTGCTGAAATTGCTGCACGTGCTGCCGTGCTCACCGCCAAAGGCAAACAACCCGGCCTGGCCGTGATCCTGGTCGGCGACGATCCCGCCAGCCACGTGTATGTACGCAACAAGGTCAAGGGTTGCGAGGATGCCGGTTTCTATTCGCTCAAGGAACAATACCCGGCCGACCTGTCCGAAGCTGCCCTGCTTGAACGTATCGCAGCGCTGAACGCCGATCCGAAAATCCACGGCATCCTGGTGCAAATGCCGCTGCCCAAGCATATCAATCCGCACAAGGTGATCGAAGCGATCTCCACCACCAAGGACGTCGATGGCTACTCGGTACTGAGCGCCGGCGAACTGATGACGGGCCTGGAAGGCTTCCGCCCGTGCACGCCGTACGGCTGCATGAAGCTGATTGAAAGCACCGGCGTCGATCTGAAGGGCAAGCACGCCGTGGTCATCGGCCGCAGCAATACCGTCGGCAAACCGATGGGCCTGCTGCTCTTGCAAGCCAACGCCACCGTCACCATCTGCCACAGTGGCACCCCGGACCTCGGCGTCTTTACGCGCCAGGCCGACGTGGTAGTGGCCGCCGTGGGCCGCCGCAACGTGCTGACCGCCGACATGGTCAAGCCGGGCGCCATCGTGATCGACGTGGGCATGAACCGCAACGACGAAGGCAAGCTGTGCGGTGATGTGGATTTTGCAGGCGTCAAGGAAGTGGCGTCCCACATTACCCCGGTGCCGGGCGGCGTGGGCCCGATGACGATTACGATGTTGTTGATGAATACCGTCGAAGCCGCCGAGCGCGCTTAAACCTACCGGAAACTGACATGACTACAGACGCAACCAACCCTCTCTTAGACTTTTCCGGCTTGCCGCGTTTCGACGCCATCCTCGCCGAGCACGTCACGCCCGCGATCGACCACCTGCTGGCGCGCTCGCGCACCATCGTGCAGCAACTCGAAGCGCCACAGGACGACGTGACCTGGGACAGTTTCGTCACGCCGCTGGAAAACGCCACCGAGCTGCTTGGTCGCGCCTGGAGCATTGTCAACCACCTCAACAGCGTGGTGGACACGCCCGAACTGCGCGCCACCTACAACGACAATCAACCGAAGGTGACCGAGTTCTGGACCGAGCTGTCGCAGAACGAAGCGCTGTTCGCCAAGTACAAGGCCTTGCGCGCGTCCGATAGCTTCGCCAGCCTGTCGCCGGCGCGCCAGCGCATCATCGACAACGCCATCCGCGACTTCCGCATGGGTGGCGCCGAACTGGCGGCCGACCAGAAGGAACGCTTTGCAGCGATCCAGGAAGAACAGGCGGCCGTCTCCACGCGCTTCTCGGAAAACGTGCTCGATGCCACCAACGACTACAAACTGCTGGTCACCGACGAAGCGGAACTGGCCGGCCTGCCCGATGACGTCAAGGCAGCCGCCCACGCGTCCGCGCAAAAGGACGGCAAGCAGGGCTGGCAGTTCTCGTTGCACTTCCCGTCGTACTACCCGATCCTGCAATTTGCCGACAACCGCGCGCTGCGCGCAACCGTGTACCGCGCCAACGCCACCAAGGCCTCGGACCAGGGCGATGTCTTCAGCAAGAAGGACGATTGGGACAACACGCAGAACATCGTCACCCTGCTGCGCCTGCGCGACGAAGAAGCCAAGCTGCTCGGCTACAAGAACTTTGCCGAAGTATCGCTGGTACCGAAGATGGCGCAATCGCCCGAGCACGTGATCGGCTTCCTCGAAGACCTGGCCCAGCGCGCGCGCCCGTTCGCACAAAAAGACCTGGAAGAGCTCAGGCAGTTCGCCAAGGATGAGCTCGGCATCGACGACCTGCAGGCGTGGGACATGCCGTACGCGTCCGAAAAACTGCAGGAGCGCCGCTACGCGTTCTCGGCGCAGGAAGTCAAACAGTACTTCCCCGAGCATAAGGTGGTCGATGGCCTGTTCCGCCAGATCCAGAACCTGTTCGCGGTCGAGATCAAGCCGGACGTGGCGCCGGTATGGCATAAGGATGTGCGCTTCTACAGCATCGAGCGCGACGGCATCCTGATCGGCCAGTTCTACCTCGACCTGTACGCGCGCGCCGGCAAGAGCGGCGGCGCCTGGATGGACGACGCCCGTGGCCGCCGCGCCAACGCCCACAGCGTACAGACGCCGGTCGCTTACCTGACCTGCAATTTCACCGAGCCGGCCACAGTCGATGGCGTGGCGCAGCCGTCGCTGTTTACCCACGACGAAGTGATCACGCTGTTCCACGAGTTCGGCCACGGCCTGCACCACATGCTCACCCAGGTCGATGAACTGGGCGTGTCCGGCATCTCGGGCGTGGAGTGGGATGCGGTGGAGCTGCCGTCGCAGTTCATGGAAAACTTCTGCTGGGAGTGGGACGTGCTCGAGCACATGACCGCGCACGTGACCACGGGCGAGCCGCTGCCGCGCGCACTGTTCGACAAGATGCTGGCCGCGAAAAACTTCCAGTCAGGTTTGCAGACCCTGCGCCAGGTGGAATTCTCGCTGCTCGACATGCACCTGCACTACGACTACGACGCCACCACCGGCCAGACCGTGCAGCAAATGATCGACAGCGTGCGCGCCAAGTTCTCGCTGGTGGTGCCGCCGCCGTTCAACCGCTTCCAGAACTCGTTCGGCCATATCTTTTCCGGCGGTTACGCGGCCGGCTACTACAGCTACAAGTGGGCCGAAGTCTTGTCGGCCGACGCGTATGCCGCGTTCGAGGAAGCCAAGGCGCTGGGACCGGACGCCACCACCGAAGCGGGCAAGCGCTACCTGCGCGAAATCCTGTCGGTGGGCGGTTCGCGCCCGGCCCTGGAATCGTTCACGGCCTTCCGTGGCCGCGAGCCGAGCATCGACGCCCTGCTGCGCCACAGCGGCATGGCCGCCTGACCGGGGACAGCATGACGCGCATCGACTTCCACACCAACATCCCCGACAAGGTCGCCTACGCCTGCCGCCTGGCGCGCAAGGCGTTTGGCGCCAACCATCGCATCGTGGTGCTGGCGGACGATGCGCAGCAGCTGGCGGAACTCAACACCGCCATGTGGACCTTTTCCACGACCGACTTCCTGCCGCACGTGCTGGCCGGCGATGTACTGGCCGACCACACGCCGATCATACTCACCGACAACGATGAGGCGGAATTACCACACACCGAATTATTAGTGAATCTGTCGCGCCGCGCCCCCTCCCGCGTGGACCGATTCGAGCGCATGATAGAAGTGATTTCCTCGGACGAGGATGATGCGGCTGCCGGCCGCAAGCGCTATGTCGCCTACAAGCAGCAACAGTATCCCCTCACTCACTTTGTCGCAGGAAAATCATGAGCTCAACCTTTGATAACAGCATCCCGGTGTTGACCGAAGTTCTGAAGACCGAGGCACCCGGCGAGGACCCTCTCCCTGGCGCCACGGCCCCGCTGGCGCCCACCAAGGCCGAGATCGCCGCCGCGCTCGAGGCCGAAGCCGTCGATGGCTGGACCGATGCCGAGTGGGCCATGATGGAACACCGCCTGGCCGAACGCATCATGCACAAGCTGCAATCGCGCGTCGATTTCGTGCTCGAGCAGCGCATCAAGGACAGCATGGCCGAAGTGCTCACGCACGCGCTGCATGGCCTCACCAACGAGATCCGCATCGGCCTGCACGACACCATCGAAAAAATCGTTGCCCGCGCCGTGTCGCAGGAACTGGTACACCTGCAAGCGCAGAAAAAGTAACTCTCCCCGCCTTCCTGTTCGCGCATGTTGTCTCATCCTGGTGCGCGGATCGCCCCCATTCCGGGCATCCCCGCACCATTCCAGAAAACGCATCATCAAAGCGCAAAACAATCACGTTTGCCGCTTTGCGCCGTCTTCAAATTGTTGTACCTTTTGGCCTTGCAGAAAATCCTGCGGCGTTCAGCAACCGCCATCGAATAACACTTTTGGAGAATGACGATGCAGTTCAAGACTAAATTCATTCCACTTGCCATCGCCCTGGCCTTTGCCGGCGCAGGCAGCGCAAGCGCCCAGGAAATCATCAAGATCGGTCACGTCGGTCCGGTCTCGGGTCCATCGGCTCACCTCGGCAAGGACAATGAAAACGGCGCCAAGATGGCGGTCGAAGACTTGAACGCCAAGGGCATCAAGATCGACGGCAAGCCGGTCAAGTTCGTGCTGATGCTCGAAGATGACGGCGCCGATCCCAAGCAGGGCACGGCGGTGGCGCAAAAGCTGGTCGATGCCAAGGTGAACGGCGTGATCGGCCACCTCAATTCGGGCACCTCGATTCCCGCCTCCAAGATTTACCACGACGCCGGCATCCCGCAAATTTCCCCCGCCACCACCCAGACCAAGTATACCCAGCAAGGCTTCAAATCGGCATTCCGCGTGGTCGCCAATGACGCCAAGCTCGGCGGCACCCTGGGTACTTACGCCGTGGGCAAGCTGGGCGCGAAAAAAATCGCCGTGATCGATGACCGCACGGCCTATGGCCAGGGCGTGGCCAACGAGTTCATCAAGGGCGCCAAGAAGTCGTTCCCGGGCGTGCAGATCGTCGCCAAGGAATTCACCACCGACAAGGCCACCGACTTCAACGCCATCCTCACCTCGATCCGTGGCAAGGGCCCGGACCTGGTATTCTTCGGCGGCATGGACTCGGTGGGCGGCCCGCTGCTGCGCCAGATGAAGGCGCTGGGGATCACCGCCAAGTACATGGGCGGCGACGGCGTGTGTACCGAAGCGCTGCCCAAGCTGGCGGGCGCGTCTGCGGTCAACGGCGTGGTGTACTGCGCCGAAGCGGGCGGCGTGACGCCGGCCGAGCAAAAGAACCTCGACGACTTCGTGGCCCGCTACAAGAAGAAGTACAACAGCGATGTGCAGCTGTATGCACCGTACGTGTACGACGCCGTGATGACCATGGCTACCGCCATGCAGGAAGCCAAATCGTCGCAGCCGGCCAAGTACCTGCCGGCGCTGCAAAATATCAAGTACCAGGGCGTGACGGGCCTGATTTCGTTCGACCAGTACGGCGACATCAAGGACGGCGCGCTGACCTTGTTCACGTACAAGGATGGCAAGAAGACCAAGGTGGAAGTGGTCAAATAAAAAACAGCCTTAACAACGACAAACGCGCCCGAAGGCGCGTTTGTTTTATGTATGACGCAAAAGCGCTTACTTTTGCGTCAGCACCCATTTCACCAGGGTGCGGGCTTCCGCCTCGTTCACCTGTGGGTTGGCTGGCATCGGGATCGCGCCCCAGGTGCCCGAACCGCCCTTCATTACCTTGGTGACGAGCTTGGATTCGGCATCTTTCTGGCCCGCGTATTTGGCGGCCACGTCCTTGTAGGATGGACCAACCAGCTTGGTGGCGACAGCGTGGCAAGCCATGCAGTTCTTGGCCTTGGCCAGATCCGAACCGGCATCCGCCATCGCCGCTTGCGATGCGAACGCCGACGCGACCAGTACACCCACCATCATCAAATTGCGTTTCATATTCCTCTCCGGTTAAGCTGCGAATGCCCCTACATTTTACAGTGTTTTTCTCTTCAGAATTTAACGCGCAGGTAAACGTCATGGTTGACGCGGATGACCGAGAGGATCTTCTAACTATTCAATGATCAGGGCAATGACATTCGGGTTTGGGCGCCTGTCAACGCTTCAGCTGCGACAAATCGCGCACCGCGCCGCGGTCGGCCGACGTCGTCAGCGCGGCGTACGCTTGCAGCGCTTGCGAGACGTAACGCTCGCGGTTCACCGGTTGCCAGGCGGCGTCGCCTTTGGCTTCCATGGTGGCGCGGCGCGCCGCCAGTTCGGCGTCGGTGATGCGCAGGTTGATGGTGCGGTTGGGGATGTCGATATCGATCATGTCGCCCTCTTCCACCAGACCGATGGCGCCGCCTTCGGCCGCTTCGGGCGAGGCGTGGCCGATTACCAGGCCCGACGAGCCGCCCGAGAAGCGGCCATCGGTCAGCAGCGCGCACGATTTACCGAGGCCTTTCGACTTGATGTACGAGGTCGGGTACAACATCTCCTGCATGCCCGGACCGCCCTTCGGTCCTTCGTAGCGGATGATGACGACGTCGCCCGCGTGCACGGTGTCGCCGAGGATGGCGGCCACTGCATCGTCCTGGCTCTCGAACACGCGCGCTTTGCCGCTGAATTTGAGGATGCTCTCGTCCACGCCGGCGGTCTTGACGATGCAGCCGTTGACTGCCAGGTTACCGTACAACACGGCCAGGCCGCCGTCCTGCGAGTACGCGTGTTCCTTGTCGCGGATGCAGCCGGTGCTGCGGTCCAGGTCCAGCGACGCGAAGCGCTCCGATTGCGAGAATGCCGTTTGCGTGGGCACGCCGCCCGGTGCGGCGCGGAACAGCTCGTGCACGGCCGGGTCGTCGCTGCGCTTGATGTCGTTGCGTTCGATGGCGTCGGCCATGGTGGGCGCGTGGATGGTCGGGCGGGTGGTGTCGAGCAGGCCGCCGCGCGCCAGTTCGCCGAGGATCGAGATGATGCCGCCAGCCCGGTGCACGTCTTCGATGTGGTACTTGTCGGTCATCGGCGCAACCTTGCACAGGCAGGGCACCTTGCGCGAGATGCGGTCGATGTCGGCCATGGTAAAGTCCACGCCCGCTTCGTGCGCGGCCGCCAGCAGGTGCAGCACGGTGTTGGTGGAACCGCCCATGGAGACGTCGAGCGCCATGGCGTTTTCAAACGTGGCCTTGTTGGCGATGGTGCGCGGCAGGATCGAGTAGTCGTCCTGCTCGTAATGGCGGCGGGCCAGCTCCACGATCAGGCGGCCGGCGCGCAGGAACAGCTGCTCGCGGTCCGAGTGCGTGGCCAGCACGGTGCCGTTACCTGGCAGGGACAGGCCCAGCGCCTCGGTCAGGCAGTTCATCGAGTTGGCGGTAAACATGCCCGAGCACGAACCGCAGGTCGGACAGGCCGAGCGTTCGATTTCCGCCACGTCGGCGTCCGACACGGTGTCGTCGCCGGCCTTGATCATGGCGTCCACCAGGTCGAGCTTGATGATCTTCTGGCCGCCGTTGACGACCTTGACCACTTTACCGGCTTCCATCGGGCCGCCGGACACGAACACCACCGGGATATTGATGCGCATGGCGGCCATCAGCATGCCAGGCGTGATCTTGTCGCAGTTGGAGATGCAGACCATCGCGTCGGCGCAGTGGGCATTGACCATGTACTCGACCGAGTCGGCGATCAGGTCGCGCGACGGCAGCGAGTACAGCATGCCGCCGTGGCCCATGGCGATGCCGTCATCGACGGCGATGGTGTTGAATTCTTTCGCCACGCCGCCGGCTTTTTCGATCTCGCGCGCCACCAGCTGGCCCAAGTCCTTCAGATGCACGTGGCCGGGCACGAACTGGGTGAAGGAATTGACGACCGCGATGATCGGCTTGTCGAAGTCGCCATCTTTCATGCCGGTGGCGCGCCACAGGGCGCGGGCGCCGGCCATGTTGCGGCCGTGGGTGGTGGTGCGGGAACGATAGACTGGCATGATGATTCTCCAAAGATATTGCAGCGACGTAGCACGACAGAGTGCCTTGGCCCTGCGCCCCTGTCAAATATAAGATAGTCGTCACTGTGAGTCGTTTAAAATATCACAGAGCAAAATTTGAATAGAAATACATATGAACCTGGAACTCAGGCAGCTGCGTTACTTCGTCACCGTGGCCGAGGAACTGCACTTCGGCCGCGCCGCGCTGCGCCTGCACATGACGCAGCCGCCGCTGTCGCAAACCATCCAGGCGCTCGAGGAACTGCTGGGCGCGGCCGTGTTCGAGCGCAACCGGCGCGGCGTCACGCTCACGCCGGCCGGCAGCGCGCTGCTGCCCGAGGCGCGCCGCATGCTGGCGCAGGCGCAGGAACTGCCGCAGCTGGTGCAGCGGGCGGCTACCGGCGAGGTCGGGCGCCTCACGCTCGCCTTCATCTCCTCGGCCGACTACAGCGTGCTGCCGCCGTTCCTGCGCGCCTACCGCGCGGCCTACCCGCAAGTGCAGATCACGCTGCAGGAAGCCACGTCCGACCTGCAGCTGGACGACCTGCTGCACAGCCGCATCGACGCCGGCCTCCTGATCCCACCGCTGCCCGAGAAGGCGCGCGCCGAACTCGATTATCTGCCGGTGCTGCGCGAGCCGCTGGTGCTGGCCGTGCCCGCCGGCCTGCCGGCGCTGAACCAGCGCCGCAAGCCGGCATTGAATGCGTTGCCGGCGCTGCCGCTGATTATCTTCCCGCGCGCGATCTCGCCGGCGCTGTACGACGCCATCCTGTCGGTGTTCCGCGACGCCGGCGTGACGCCCGAAATCGGCCAGCAGGCGATCCAGATGCAGACCATCGTCGGCCTGGTGTCGGCCGGCATGGGCATGGCGCTGGTGCCGCAGTCGGTCTCCAACCTGATGCGTCCCGGAGTAGAATACCGTGCGCTGGCCCACACCACGCCGCTGGTCGAAACCGGACTAGCCTGGCGACGCGACAATGCTTCGCCCGTGCTGCGCGGCTTTTTGGAGTTATTAAGGAACGAAGTAAGGAAAACCGCCCTATGCTGATACACCCGATGCCCGATCCGGTCGCCATCCACCTGGGACCGGTCGCGATCCACTGGTATGGCTTGATGTACGTCCTCGCCTTTGCGCTATTCATTACGCTCGGTCGCGTGCGCATCAAGCAGCCGCACATCGCCGCCCAGCTATGGCGCAAGGAAGACCTCGACGACATGCTGTTTTACGGCATGCTGGGCGTGGTCATCGGCGGACGCCTCGGCGAAGTGCTGTTCTACGAACCGGTTAAATATTTTTCGGATCCGATCGAGATCTTCAAGGTGTGGCATGGCGGCATGTCGTTCCACGGCGGCTTCATCGGCGTGCTGATCGCCATGTCGCTGTGGGCGCGCAAGGCCGGCCGCAACATCCTCGACGTGTACGACTTCATCGCGCCGCTGGTGCCGCTCGGCTACGCCGCCGGCCGCCTGGGCAATTTCATCAACGCCGAACTGCCGGGCCGCGTGGTGGCCGACCAGTCGCTGCCGTGGGCGATGTTGTGGCCCGATAATTCGTTCCCGCTGCACCCGAACCCGATCTTCCTGCAAGGCCTGCGCCATCCGTCGCCGATTTACCAGATGCTGATCGACGGCCTGCTGGTGTTCGTCATCCTGTGGCTGTTCTCGCGCAAGGAGCGGCCACGCCTGGCAGTCGGCGCGTTCTACACGCTGCTGTACGGCTGCGCGCGATTCTTCACAGAGTACTTCCGCACGCCGGACTGGGAAACCACGTTCCTCGGCATGCCGATCACGTCGGGCCAGGTGCTGTCACTGCCAATGGTCGTCGCCGCGATTGCCATGCTGGTGTGGGCCTATAAAGTACGCCAGCGCGCCACCGCCCCGACTGTGCCGCGCGCAGAACCTGCAAAGAGCGCCTGACAAAGCCTTCAGAGCAAGGCGCAGCGACGAAGACAGTACGACTGTACGGCGAGGAGCTGCAACGCAGCTCTGGAAGTTTGTCAGCGCTCTACGCCAGCAGCTTGACGATGGCCTGCCATTGCGCCGGCGTCACCGGCGTGATGGACAGGCGGCTGCCTTTTTGCAGTACCACCATGTCTTCCAGCGCCGCGATGGTGCGCATCTCGGCCAGCGGCAGCAGCCGGGTCTTCCGCGTTCCCTGTACGTCGATCGAAATCCAGCGCGGCTGTTCCTGCGTGGCCTTGGGGTCGTGGTAGTGGCTGTTCGGGTCGAACTGCGACGCATCGGGGTACGGCCCGCTGACGATTTCGGCCAGCCCGGCGATGCCCGGTTCCGCGCAGCTGGAATGGTAGAACACCACCCGGTCGCCTTGCTGCATCTGGTCGCGCATGAAGTTGCGCGCCTGGTAGTTGCGCACGCCGTACCACGCGGTGGTGTGGTTCGGTGACGCCATCAGGTCGTCGATGCTCACGTCATCGGGTTCGGACTTCATCAGCCAGTATTGCATACGATATCTCCAGACGAAAAAAAGCGGCTGGGCATTTGCACGCCAACCGCTTTCTAAGGAATTGCTTCCTGAATTAGTACCCCGCTTGTGCCGTTATGCCGGCATCCCGAACCTAATGGCTCAGGTGGTCACGGTTAGTTCAATTTCGGGTTCATCGAACAAGCGATGCTCACGCCCACCGAACAAAATCCCACGACCGGTGCAAACAAATGGTTCAAGGAATATATGACATTCACGAACACTGCAGGGTGACGCCAGTTTACTCTCTTGTCCGTCGCAAAGGAAGGAGTTTGATGATTAAAAACCGGTTAAAACAGCGCTTCTTGCGGCGTCAGTGCGGTATCCAACACCTTGTGCATGGCGGCGATCTTGGTCTGTACTTCGAGGATGGACATATCAGACAACGGTCCCTGCGGTGCCTTGATCGATAAAAATTCCGCCGCCACGCTGAGCGCAGCCATGACGGCGATGCGGTCGTTGCCCTTGACCCGGCCCGCCGCGCGGATGCCGGTCATTTTTTTGTCCAGCATGACGGACGCTTCGCGCAGCGCGCGTTCTTCGTCGGCCTTGCACATCAGGCGATACGATTGGCCCATGATAGTGACGTCGAGCTCGATCATCGTACTTCCTCTTTTTCTGCGGCAGGTGCAGCGGCATCGCCAGTTGCAGGTTCGACTTCCTCGACTTCCTCGTCTTCCGGCGCAGGCTCCGGCACCAAGGACGGCACGTGCACCAGCAACGCCTGCACACGGTCGGCGGCCTCGCTCAGGCGGCGTTGATATCCCATGTTTTCCACCACGAGGGCGGCATTGGCCTGACGCAACTGGGCGTTTTCGCGGCGCAAAGCATTGGTCATCTCGGCCAGCTGGTCGATCTTGTCGGATAGTTCTTGGAAGTCTGAAATCATCCCGCCACTATAGGCAGGGCGCGGGGTGCCGTCAACCGAATCACGTGTGCAGCCCCGAATTTTAAGTAAAACGCAAGTAAACTCTTTGGTACTACTTCGGGGTCAGTGCCGACATTCGGACATCAGGGAACTTTTTCATTGAGCCATACTTCAACAACTAAGTTCAAAAATGTCCGAATGTCGGATCTGCCCCCGAAGCGCTGTTACTTCTTCGGCTCGATGGTGATGTTGCCGGTGATGCCGCTGCCCTGGGCGCCGTCCTGGCCCGGCTCCGCTTCGACAATCACGCTGATCTCGCGTTTGCCGGTGCCGGCTGGCAACGGCAAGTCCAGCGGTTCGTTGGCAAAGCTCTCCTTCTTGCCTGCCAGCTTGCCGTTGATCCACACTTCCGCCTTGCCCTTGATGCCGGCAAAGCGGATCAGGCCATTGCCGTCAGCAAGGTTCTTGCGCGGCGTGAAGCTCGACCGGTACAGGTTGAACTTGCTGCCCGCAGCGCCCCACATCGGCGGCTGGCCCCAGCCCCAGGTGTTCATGTCGAAGCTGTCGATCTTCTGGTTCGGGTTCGGACGGGTGTCACCCGGCGGCGCCACGCGCCAGGTACGCACGAACGTCAGCGGCGCATCGGCGCTGGCCACGAACGGCACGGCCGGCACGGCTTTCACCGGGATCGCTACCGTGGCTGTTTTCAGGCCAGGCGCGCTCGCCTCTACCGAGACGGGCTGGGTGGCGTCGTAGTTGGTCTGCACGATCAGCTGCGCCAGGCCGTTGAACAGGCGCCGGGTGGCGCCCTTCTCGTCCTCGTGCGAGGTCGGGTCGCCATTTCCATGGCCGATCGAGCGGCCGCCGCCGGTGACCTTGAAGGTCACGGTCGGATCGGCCAGCGGCACTGCGCGGCCCTGGGCATCGAGTGCGCGCACCGTGATCGGCATCGCATCGCGGCCATCGCCGGCCAAGTCCGCACGGTCCGGCACCAGTTCCAGCGCTACCGGTTCGCCCGTGGTTTCCACCGCCGTGCGCACGACTTCCTTGCCGCCGTTGTAGCCGATGGCTTCGAGCTTGCCCGGCGCGTAGGCGACATTGAAGTAATTCATGCGGAACGGATCGGCCTTCTGTTCACCAAGCTTGGTACCGTTCAACAGCAGTTCGATGCGTTCGACGTTGGCCATCACCATCACGCGGATGTCCTTGCCTTCGCTGCCGGCCCAGTTCCAGTGCGGCGCGATGTGAATCAGCGGACGATCCTTGATCCATTGCGCCTGGTGGATGTAGTAGGCGTTTTTCGGGAAACCGTTCAGGTCCATAATGCCGAACACCGAGCTGACCGACGGCCATTCATTGGGCGTCGGCTCGCCGCGATAATCAAACCCGGTCCAGACAAAGCCGCCGGCCACGAACGGCCGCTTGGCAATCGCTTCCCACGCATCGCGGTGAGTATTGCCCCACTGCGCGGCATCGGCCAGGTCGTCGTAGCTGGCGATCTGGTTCTTTTGCTTGTCGGTCTTGAACACGCCGCGCGTCATGAAGGCGGACGTGTCTTCCGAGCTGGTAAACGGCACCGTCGGATACGCCGCATGGAAGCGGTCGTAATCGGGCACCTGGTAGTTGGCGCCCACCACGTCCACCGCGTGCGCCACGTTGAGATCGCTGAAGAAGCCGCCGTTCATGGCAGCGGTGACCGGACGGGTATCGTCGAGCGCTTTGACGGCAGCGGCCATGCGGCGCACCATTTCGTAGCCCACTTCCGAACCCTGCACCGGTTCCTCGTTGAACACCGACCACAGGATGATGCCGGGGTGATGGCGGTCGCGCTTGACCATCCATTCGAGCTGCTTCATGTAGTCCGGCGACGGATTGAAGTTGCGATTCTCGTCCATCACCACGAAGCCCATGCGATCAACCATGTCGAGCACTTCGGCTGCTGGCGCATTGTGCGAGAAGCGGATGGCGTTCACGCCCAGTTCCTTCAGGCGGCGCAGGCGATACTCCCACACCGCATCGGGAATCGCCACACCGACACCAGCGTGATCCTGGTGGATGCACACGCCTTGCAGTTTCAGGTGTTCGCCGTTGAGGAAGAAGCCCTTTTCGGCATCGAAGCGGATGGTGCGGAAACCGGTATGCAGCGCCACTTCGTCCTGCGCCTTGCCGTTTTCCAGCACGCGCGTGACGACCTTGTACAGGTTGGTCTTGGCGATCGACCACAAGGCCGGATCGTTGATCTTGAACGGCAGCTTGACGGTGGTGTCTTTCAATACGCCCACGCTGGCCTTGGCCAGCTGGCGGCCCACCTGCTTGCCGGCCGGGTCGAACACGGTCACTTCCACCGTGACGTCGGATGTCTTCTTGCCGCTGTTATTGAGTGTGACTTCCACCGGCAGGGTCCAGTCGCGGCCCTTGCCGGCGCGAGGTACGGCATACACGCCATCGGTGGCCACATGCACCGGTGCGCGCTTGACCAGCCACGCGTGGCGATACATGCCGGCGCCCTCGTACCACCAGCCCTCCATCGCTTCCGCATCGACGCGGATCGAAATGGTATTGAGGGCATCGCCGTACGTCAGGTAAGGCGTGATATCGATATTGCTGGCGTTGTAGCCGGACCAGTTGCGGTTGACGACATTGCCGTTCACGTACACGGTGGCGTGGGTGGCAATCGCATCGAACTGCAGCTCGAAATGGCGGCCACGGTCGGCCGGATCGACCTGCAGATAGCGGCGATACCAGCCGATGCCGCGCGGGCGGTAACCCTGCGAGATATTGGCTTTCGGGTCGAACGGTCCTTCGACGGCCCAGTCGTGCGGCAGGTCGAGGCGGCGCCAGTCGGAGTCGTCGAATTCGGCGCCAGCCGCGCCGGGCGCGTTGCCGGCCTTGGCGTTGCTATACGATTCTTCGTGGCCGACGATCGGCGCCTGGCGCACGTCGCCGAGGTGGAACAGCCAGCCGCGATCGAGCGACAGACGCTCGCGCCCGGCCTTGACGGTGGCGTCGGTGATGTGGGGTTTGATCGGTGCGGCGGCGTGCGCGGCAGTATGTGCGGCAGTAGCGGCGACCAGCAACAGCACGGCAGCGCCAAAGCGCCGCCAACAAGACATCGTGTTCAAACTTAACTCCCTGTGAACTTTGGGGTCAGTGCCGACATTCGGACATCGCGGAACTTTTTTCTTGAAGCGTACTTCAACCAATAAGTTCAAAAATGTCCGAATGTCGGCACTGACCCCGAATTGGGGTAAAAAAAAACGGAGCAGCACCGTTAAGCACTGCTCCGCAAACCACGATAAAACAAGGGTACAACGGAAAATTTACAGCTTGAAGGACAGGCCCAGGTTGAAGCGGCGGCCGAACTCGGTCACTTCCTGTTGCAGCGGGTTGTTGGCGCTGGTGTAGACCGCTTTCTGGTTGGTCAGGTTTTCAATACCGAAGCGGATCTGCACGTTCGGCGTGATCTGCTTGGCCAGGTTCATGGACACGAAGGTTTCCGCTTCGTTGACCAGCAACTGGCCGGCGCTCCAGGTCGGGTTACGTACGAACGAGCTGTGGTGGTTGGCCGAGATACGGGCTTCGTAACCGGCTTTTTCGTACCACAAGGTCACGCCGCCATTGTTGCGCATCAAGCCTTCAATCGGGAACGGATTGCCGACTGGCACCTGTTCACGCACGGTGCTGGCGGTGTACGCGTAGTTGCTGGCGATACCGAGGCCGTCGAACGGTGCCGGCAGGCCGGTGAATGCTTGCTGGTAGACCAGTTCCACGCCACGGATGTTGCCGCCTTCGCCGTTGACCGAACGGGTGATGTTGTCGCTCTGGGTGATGGCGATGTAGCGCTGCAGTTGCTTGTAGAAGCCGCCCACCGAAACGAGCGAACCCTTCTGGAAGTACCACTGGTACGCCAGGTCAACCTGGTTGGCCATCATCGGCTTCAGGTCCGGATTGCCGGCCGAACCCGTTTGCGGCTGACTGGTGCCGGCCTGGCTCAGGTTGCGCGAAGCGCGCAGTTCATCCAGTGGCGGACGCGACATGGCGCGGGCCAGGCCGAAACGCACCTGGTGTTCCTGCGCTTCGTCGAGGTTGAAGATCAGGTTCAGGCTCGGCAGGATCTCGGTGTACGACGTGCCTTGCTCGACTGCAGACGGGGTGGAACCGTTGATGGAACCCATGCCATAGCTGTCGGTCTTGGTGTGCACCAGGCGCACGCCCACGTTGCCGCGGTAGGTTTTGCCGAAGGCTTCACCATCAAGGTCGCCCTGGACGAAGGCCGAGGTGCTGCGTTCCTTGACGCGCCAGCCAGCGAGCTGGTCGTTGCGAACCTGGTCGGCAGTACCGACCTTGCCGTTCGGATTGAAGGCATCAGGACCGAAGGCGTTGCCGATGGTGCCGTAGAAGTCCTTGAGCACGAAGTACGACGGGAAGCCGGCCACGTTGACCGTCTCGTAGGCCGAGGCAGGAATCGCGTTCTGCTGGGCCAGCTGCCAGGTGGTCTGGCGGTAGCTCTTCTCGCGGTCGGTCGCGCGCACGCCGACCTTGATGCGGCTGACGATGCTGTTTTCGATCGGACGCGCGGCGGTGACCGACGCGGCGTTCAGCAGATCCTTCACGTGACCGTCGGTATCGACGTACAGGGTCGGCGCTTCGAAATTGGCCGGGTTGCCGGTGTCGATGCCGCCAAAGCTGTACTGCTGACGCTCGTTGCCGGTGAACGACCAGTTGACCGACACTGGAATCGAGCTCAGCGAATTTTGACGCAGATCGCGCCACTGGCTGCTGCGCAGCGCGTGCGAAGTCGACAGGTCGGTTTCGACTTTCCACTCGCCGAGATTGACCTTGGCGTTCAGGCCGCTGGCGGCCACGCTGGCGTCCTGGATCCAGTGGGCATCGTTGTTGATGACGCGGTTCCAGTTGACGGTGCCGCCGGCCACATAGCCGTTACGGATGTCGAGGTTGCTGAAGTTGCCGGAGTTGCCGCCATCCCAGTTGCCCAGGTCGCCGGTCCAGTGCTGCATCTGCGCTTCGTCGATCTTGGTTTGCGCATAATAGGTGTCGGCGGTGATCAGGACATCGCTGTTCGGCTTGTACTCGATCTTGCCCAGCACGCTGCTGCGCTTGTTGCTGCCGCGGCGCACGTCGTCCTGGAAGCCCCACGGAGTCTTGTCGACCTTGCCGTCGCCGTTCATGTCGACGGAATTGTTTTCGTTGAAACCCCAGTGGCGCACGTTCTTCTGCACCGATGGCTGGTCCTGGTAGCTGAACGCTACGGCTGCACCCAGCGTTTTGTTGAGGAACTGGTCAACCCAGATACCGCCCACGCGTGGCTTGTTCTTGTCGGCGCCGGCGATGTCCTTGGCAATGTTGTAGTGCAGGACATCGGCCTTGAAGTTCAGCTGGCGGCCGTTGTACTTCAGCGGCGACACGGTTTGCAGATCGATCGAGGTAGCAATGCCGCCTTCGACCAGTTCGGCGTTCTGGGTCTTGTAGACGGTGGCGCCGCTGATCGACTCCGACGGGAACTGCTCGAAGCGCACTGCGCGATCCGGTTCCGACGATGCCAGCTCGCGGCCATTCAGGGTTGCGCCGATGAAGCGTGGACCCATGCCGCGCGCGACGATCTGCGAAGCATTGCCGCGATCGAGGCCCGACGACAAACCTGGCAGGCGTGCCAGCGATTCGGCGATGGTGGTGTCCGGCAGTTTGCCGATGTCTTCCGACGCGATCACTTCCACCATGCTGTTGGAAGCTTCCTTGACGGCCAGCGCGTTACGCACCGATGCACGGATGCCGGTCACGTTCACTTGCTGGATTTCGCCGGCGACCGGCGCTGCGGGAGTTGCTGCCTGTGCTACTGGCTCTGCTTGTGCTTCTTGCGCGAACGCTTGTTGCGCCATCAACGGGGTGCTGAACAGGGTCGCGATCAGCAGGCTCATTTTCTTGTGTTTCATTATGTGCATCTCCAGTGTCTGTGTAGTTCCGTCTCTGATCTTTGAACCACATCGGACGGATAAGACGGGATGCTATCGAAACCGAAGTTGGGAGGCCAATAGCTTATTGACGTTGGCCCATATCAAGTTCGTATATCAGACATACAAAAAGCGTAAACAGTTTGTCAGCTTTGCTATTTACGGCTTGCTGTAGTGGGGATACATGGTGGTGGCGGTGTCGCGCAGCGCCAGCAGCATGGCGTCGGCGCCCGGGGAGAGCTGGTGTCGCTTGCGCGTCACAATGCCGAACGAATCCATGCTCACGCCCAGGTCGAACGGCAGGATCGCCATCAGCCCGGTCTGCAGGTAGGCCTGCACCGCCTCGGCCGGCAGTGCGACGATCATGTCGCTGTTCATCAGCAGGCTGGCCACCACCGGCAAGTCTTGCGTCTCGACGGTTTCGGCGGGCTGCTCGAGGCCGTGCGACAGGAACAGGGCCGTCAGGCGGTCGCGCAGGATGCTGCCGGCCGGCGGCAGTATCCAGCATTGCCGCACCAGTTCTTCGAGCTGCAAATCGGTACGGCCGGCCAGCGGATGGTCGCTGCGTGCGATCAAGAGGTGCGGCTCGTCGGTGAGTGGTTCGAAATGCAGTTCGTCGGCGGCAGCGGTGTCGAGGATGCGGCCGACTACCAGATCGAGCTCACCGCTGCGTAGCCGCTCCACCAGCACTTTGCTGGTGGACATCTTGACCGACACGTGCACGCGCGCATGGCGCGACTTGAGCAGGTTGATGGCCTTGGGCACCAGCGAGGTGGCTGGCGCCAGCACCGAGCCGATGCCGACGCGTCCGCGCAGGCCCGACAGCAGTTCCATCACTTCCTGGTGCGCCGCGTCCATCTCGGCCAGCGCCGCGCCAGCGCGGCGGATCAGCACCTTGCCATACCAGGTGGGCGCCACGCCGCGCGACAGGCGTTCGAACAGTTGCACGCCGAGGGCGTGTTCAAGCTCGCCCAGCAACTTGGACGCACCGGGTTGAGTCAGATTGGCGGCTTGCGCCGCGTGCGCGATGGAACCGTGACGGCCGAGTTCCACCAGCAATACCAGGTGGCGGGTCTTCAGGTGGGAGCGGACAAAGCGGTCGGAGCGGGAATCGGTCATATTGGCGATTATTATACCGCCCGAAAGGTAGAGCACGCGCGACTAGCGTGGCGAAGCCGCATTCTGCGGGCGCGCGCACCCGCCCGTTTCCTCCTCGTCCCGCGCTTGCTAGCCGACGGCCTGTACTGCGGGCGCCATGTCGTCGAACAGCGTGTCGGCGATGCCAGCGGTGGCGCTATCGAGCAAGCCGGACGGCAAACCGTACAAGGCGCCGTCGTGACCCAACAACAGCAAGTGCGCCAGGCCTTCGCCCCCAAAGGCCAGCGCGACCGGTGCAGCGCCTTCGAGCGCAATACGGCAGAGCACGGCGCCGCCGGCGTCGTACCGCACCAGTTCGGCGCCCTGGATGCTCCACAGGCAGTCGGCGCTGTCGATCACGGCCGCGCCCACGGCCACATCCGACTCGGCAAACGTGGTGGCATTGCCAACCCTGGCACGGTCGGCATCATACGTACAGTGCAGGATGCGGTTGCCGTCGGCGAACAACATGCGGGCGCCGTCGGCGCTGAAGGCGATGCCGGTCGCGCGCACCACCACTGGCAGCGCCAGCCGGCGCAGGCCGTGACGTTGCGAGTACTGGTAAAAGCTGCCGATCGGGCGCTGATCGCTGGCGGTATTGGCGGTGCCGAACACAAAATTGCCGGCGCGGTCGGTGCAGCCGTCGCTGATCGCCGTGCGCGGCTCGGCCGCGTCCACCGTCAACAACACTTGCGACTGTAGCGTCCTGGCGACACTGCCGGCCGCCGGCAACTCGACCATACCCAGCCGCTTGCCCTGCCCCAGCAGCAGGCGCCCGGAGGCGCAGGCGGCCAGCGCGCAGGCGCTTTCGGACAAGCGCAAGCTGCCCGCCGTTGCGGCCGTAGCGGTCATGGCAGGCGGTGTGGACCGGGTAGCAGCGCCAGCAGACGGCCAGTTGTACAACAGGCCGGTCAGCGGATCGGACCAGCGCCAGCAGTTGCCGGCTGCGTCCCAGCGCAGGACACCGCCGGTGCGGCCGCCGCGCTGCAGCAGGATGGCGTCCGCAGCGACGGCGGCGATGGCAGGCGTGGAGATGTCTATCATGACGCTGAGTGTAAGCGCGGCCGGCGTCCGACAGATATAAAAAAATCACTATCAGCTATCTTGATATCAGATAGCTGACTTGTTTATTTCTGGTATTCGATAATGATATGGTTTGTGGCGAATTAATCATATTTCCATAGCGGGGCGCCGTTTTAGACTGTGTGCTGTTCATTGAACTTACTCTCATTCCTCACCCCTATGAAAATCACCAAACTGACGACCTACCGTGTTCCACCGCGCTGGATGCTGCTGAAAATCGAAACCGATGAAGGCGTAGTCGGCTGGGGCGAACCGGTCATCGAAGGCCGCGCCCGCACCGTGGAAACGGCCGTCCAGGAAATGGAGCCGTATTTGATCGGCCAGGACCCGTCGCGCATCAACGACCTGTGGCAAACCATGTACCGCGCCGGCTTCTACCGTGGCGGCGCCATCCTGATGAGCGCGATCGCCGGTATCGACCAGGCGCTGTGGGACATCAAGGGCAAGGTCCTGGGCCAGCCCGTGTACGAACTGCTGGGCGGCCTGGTGCGCGACCGCATGAAGATGTACAGCTGGGTGGGCGGCGACCGTCCTGCCGACATCATCGAACAGATCGCCAAACTGAAAGAAGGCGGCTTCGACACCTTCAAGATGAACGGCACCGAAGAACTGGGCCTGCTCGATACGTCGGCAGCGGTCGATGAAGCGGTCAAGCGCGTGGCGGAAATCCGCGAAGCGTTCGGCAACACCATCGAATTCGGCCTGGACTTCCACGGCCGCGTGGCCGCGCCGATGGCCAAGACCCTGCTGCGCGAACTGGAGCAGTTCCGTCCGCTGTTCGTGGAAGAGCCGGTCCTGGCCGAGCAAGCCGAATACTACCCGCGCCTGGCCGAGATGACCTCGATCCCGCTGGCAGCCGGCGAGCGCATGTATTCGCGCTTCGAGTTCAAGAACGTGTTCGCGGCCGGCGGCCTGTCGATCGTGCAGCCAGATTTGTCGCACGCCGGCGGCATCACCGAGTGCCTGAAAATCGCCTCGATGGCCGAAGCCTACGACATCACGCTGGCGCCGCACTGCCCGCTCGGTCCGGTTGCCCTGGCTTCGTGCCTGGCGGTGGACTTCGTGTCGTACAACGCCGTGCTGCAAGAGCAAAGCATGGGCATCCACTACAACAAGGGCGGCGAGCTGCTCGACTACGTGATCAACAAGGAAGACTTCAAGATCGTCGACGGCTATTGCGCGCCGCTGCGCAAGCCTGGCCTGGGCGTGGAAGTGGACGAAGAACGCGTGATCGCCGCCAGCAAGAACGCCGGCGACTGGCGCAACCCGGTCTGGCGCCACAAGGATGGCAGCGTCGCCGAGTGGTGATGCAATCGTGGTAACCGAAGCCGGCGTGATTGCCGGCTTTTTTTATACGCCCCGCTACTGCGCCCACCCGGTATCATGACGGCATGGATTTCATCAAACTTGCCGCCCTCTTCTTCATCACCGCCATCGCCGAAATCGTCGGCTGCTACCTGCCCTGGCTGGTCCTGCGGCAGGACAAGTCGCCATGGCTGCTGTTGCCGGCGGCCCTGTCGCTGGCCCTGTTTGCCTGGCTGCTGACCTTGCATCCCACCGGCGCGGCGCGCACCTACGCCGCTTACGGCGGCGCCTACATCGCCGTCGCACTGCTGTGGCTGCGCCTGGTGGACGGCGTGGCGCTGACCCGGTACGACATGGCCGGCGCCGGCCTGGCCCTGGCGGGCATGGCCGTGATCGCCTTGCAGCCGTCGTCATAGTCTCGGCAACGCCGAGACTTTTCTCGATATCGCCGAATTCTGTTGCCACTCAGACATCACATCGCTGCTTTTTTGCGCTTTCACAAATCTTGTGCCTTGAAATACAGGGATGTCGTCCCTATAATTGGCACTCGTTACGAGAGAGTGCTAACAAAGTCTCTTGTCCAACTTTGCGCTGTGGCGATCCCTGCAATGTGATTGAAACAGCAACCAACTGTACCATTGTTAATTAAGGAGTTTTGTATGAACCTTCGCCCTTTGAACGATCGCGTTATCGTCAAACGTCTCGACCAGGAAACCAAGACTGCATCCGGCCTGATCATCCCTGATGCGGCTGCTGAAAAACCGGATCAAGGCGAAGTCCTCGCCGTTGGCAATGGCAAGATCCTGGAAGACGGCAAAGTCCGTCCTCTGGATGTCAAAGTAGGCGACCGCGTCCTGTTCGGCAAATACGCCGGCCAGACCGTCAAGATCGACGGCCAGGAACTGATGGTCATGCGCGAAGAAGACATCATGGCGATCGTCACCAAGTAATTGCATTCATTGCAATCACTGGTCCACGATTTCCAACTTAACACCTCACAGGAGTAATAAACATGGCAGCTAAAGAAGTTATCTTCGGCGACGCAGCGCGCGCCAAAATGGTAGAAGGCGTCAACATTCTGGCCAACGCCGTCAAAGTCACCCTGGGCCCGAAAGGCCGCAACGTGGTCCTGGAGCGCTCGTTC
Source organism: Duganella zoogloeoides (assembly GCF_034479515.1). Lineage (NCBI taxonomy): Bacteria > Pseudomonadati > Pseudomonadota > Betaproteobacteria > Burkholderiales > Oxalobacteraceae > Duganella > Duganella zoogloeoides. Next base: position 977,414 of record NZ_CP140152.1, on the reverse strand, counting down.
GGTGCCCCAACCGTCACCAAGGACGGCGTATCGGTCGCCAAAGAAGTCGAACTGAAAGACAAGCTGCAGAACATGGGCGCGCAAATGGTCAAGGAAGTTGCTTCCCGCACCAGCGACAACGCCGGCGACGGCACCACCACCGCCACCGTGCTGGCCCAGGCAATCGTGCGCGAAGGCATGAAGTTCGTTGCCGCCGGCATGAACCCGATGGATCTGAAGCGCGGTATCGACAAGGCCGTTGCAGCGACCGTCGAAGAACTGAAAAAAATCGCCAAGCCTACCACCACCACCAAGGAAATCGCCCAGGTTGGCGCGATCTCGGCCAACTCGGATTCGTCGATCGGCGAACGCATCGCTGAAGCGATGGAAAAAGTCGGCAAGGAAGGCGTGATCACCGTGGAAGACGGCAAGTCGCTGAACGACGAGCTCGACATCGTTGAAGGTATGCAGTTCGACCGCGGCTACCTGTCGCCATACTTCATCAACAACCAGGAAAAGCAGGTTGCTGCCCTGGAAAGCCCGTTCGTGCTGCTGTGCGACAAGAAAATCTCGAACATCCGTGACCTGCTGCCCGTACTGGAACAAGTTGCCAAAGCCGGCCGTCCACTGCTGATCATCGCCGAAGACATCGAAGGCGAAGCGCTGGCCACCCTGGTGGTGAACAACATCCGCGGCATCCTGAAAACCGTTGCCGTGAAAGCCCCAGGCTTCGGCGACCGTCGTAAAGCCATGCTGGAAGACATCGCCATCCTGACCGGCGGCCAGGTTGTTGCTGAAGAAGTCGGCCTGACCCTGGAAAAGATCACCCTGGAAGAGCTGGGCCAGGCCAAGCGTATCGAAGTCGGCAAGGAAAACACCATCGTCATCGACGGTGCCGGTCAAGCCGCTGCAATCGAAGGCCGCGTCAAGCAAATCCGCGTGCAGATCGAAGAAGCGACCTCGGACTACGACCGTGAAAAGCTGCAAGAGCGCGTGGCCAAGCTGGCCGGCGGTGTTGCCGTGATCAAGGTTGGCGCTGCCACCGAAGTCGAAATGAAAGAAAAGAAAGCCCGCGTTGAAGATGCACTGCACGCTACCCGCGCTGCCGTGGAAGAAGGCATTGTGGCTGGCGGCGGCGTTGCCCTGCTGCGCGCCCGCGCTCAAGTTGCTGGCCTGAAGGGCGACAATCCTGACCAGGACGCAGGTATCAAGATCGTGCTGCGCGCGATGGAAGAGCCGCTGCGCATGATCGTGCAAAACGCCGGCGAAGAAGCGTCGGTCGTCGTGGCAGCGGTTCTGGCCGGCACCGGCAACTACGGCTACAACGCCGCCAACGGCACCTACGGCGACATGGTCGAAATGGGTGTTCTGGATCCAGCAAAAGTTACCCGTTCGGCACTGCAAAACGCAGCCTCGATCGCCGGCCTGATGCTGACCACCGACTGCATGATCGCTGAATCGGCTGACGACAAAGCAGCTGGCGGCATGGGTGGCATGGGTGGCATGGGCGGTATGGGTGGTATGGACGGCATGATGTAATGTGCCGGCCGGTCAGGCTCTGTGGAGCCTGGCTTGCCAACAAAAAAGCCCGCGCAAGCTTTTGGCCTGCGCGGGCTTTTTCACGTTTGCAATCAAGCGTCGTGGAACTGGTCCTCGATTTCCTCGCGACGCGGCGCATCGGCGATATGCACGATCAGGGTGTCGTGCAGCTCGTGCGCGGGGTGGCTGGCGCGGTGCTGGGCGAACCAGAAGACTTCGGAGAGGTCGTCGTCCTCGTGCGACGTGGTGATCACCAGGTCGGCTTCGTCCACGTCTTCGTAGTTGGTTGCTTCCAGGTGGGCGTCGTCGATCGACTCTTGCCACTGCTCGGCGTCCTTGCCCCACACCATGGCGTATTTGCAGCCTGACTCGACCAGCCAGCGGCTGATGTCCCAGCGTACCGTTTCCAGCACGTCCACATCGACCACCAGCACAGCCTTGAAGTGATCGAGCGCTTCGAGTACCGGCAATTCGTCTGCCGGTGCCAGGTGCAGGTAGCGGGGAGGATTTTTTTTCATCATGCGTCTCGGAGGTTCAAACGACGCATTCTCCCCTGATTCCCGCCAACCTGCAATTACGCTCAGAAGGGATCGAGCGCGATGGTAAACTTGCCGCTGCCGTCCAGTGCCCCAAACGTATAGCCCTGCCAGCTCGGGTATGCCTGTGGCTCCCAATAGAACACGCCCAGGCCGTTGGAGCCCAGCGCCTTGGTCTTGGTCAGCAGGTCGGCCACCATGGCCTTGGACGTTGCAGCTTGCGTCCAGTCCATGCCCACCTCGGTCACCATCACCGGCTTGGCGTAGCGCGCCACCATGTCCTTCATGTTGATCGAGATGCGGTTGTTGTAGTTGGTCCAGTCCGCTGGCGGTGGATAATGCGACATGCCGATCACGTCCCACTTGGCGCCCGCGCCTTTGACGCCATCGAAGAACCAGCGGAACACCGCGTTGTCGTAGCCGTTGGCCAGGTGCAGGATCACCTTGGCGTTCGGGTACACGGCCTTGGTGGCGTTGTAGCCGCTGTTGATCAGGCCGGCCAGGTTGGCGAAGCTGGTGGTCTTCCCTTCCGGCCACAACATGCCGCTGTTGATCTCGTTACCGACCTGCACCCACTCGACGTTGATGCCGTTCGATTTCAGGTAGTTGAGTGTGCCCTGGGTGTGGCTGTACACGTCGTTGTTCAGCTGCGCCAGGGTATGGTTGGCCCACGCGGACGGCTTGGTTTGCTGGCCGGGGTCGGCCCAGCTGTCGCTGTAGTGGAAGTCGATCATGATGCGCTGACCTTGCGCTGCGGCGCGCTTGGCCTTGTACAGCACATCGGCGCCGTCGTTCCAGCCGGGCTTGACCCACACGCGCAGGCGGATGGCGTTGATATTCAGATTTTTCAGCAGCACGAACGGGTCGGTCTTGACGCCGCTGCTGTTGTAGAACGCATAGCCGGCGGATTCCTGCTGGCTGACCCAGCCCACGTCGGCGCCGTTGGCGAAACTTTGTGCCGAGGCCGTCGAGGCGGCCAAGGTCAGCGCCATGCCGCAGAACGCGGCAAGCATTTTCTTGAAATTCATGTGATCTCCAGTGTCTTTTTTGTTTTGGATGAAACGGAACTGCCAACCACCAGTGCGCACCTCCCCCTGCCGCCTTGCGCGGCACAACAAACGAGTCATGGAAGAACGCGCCGCCGCAGCGGCGGCGCGTCAGATAACCTTAGCCGAAGCGTGCCGCCGGAATGCCGGCAACATCCACGCGCACCGCGAACAGGCCGCCCGTGAGCGGGAATTCTTTCAGTTGCTCGGGCGTGTTGTCTTCACTGGCGGTGGTGATGAACAGCGTTTTGAAGTCCGGGCCGCCGAACGTGCACGACGCGGGATTGCGGACGGGCACGCGGATCGTCTCGAGCAGGTCGCCGTCGGGCGAATAGCGGCATACACGGCCGCCGCCCCACTGCGCTACCCACACGCAGCCTTCGCTGTCGACCGTCATGCCGTCGGGCGAACCTTCGCCTTCGGCGAACTGGCGCCACACGCGCGGCTCGCCCAGGGTGGCGTCGGCCGCCAGCGGGTAGGCGTAGATGCGGCCTTCGAAGCTGTCGGTGTGGAACATGGTGGCGCCGTCACGGCTGAAGGTGGGGCCGTTGCAGATGTGGTAGCCGGCATCGGCCACCGTCAGCGACAGGTCCTTGTCGAGCAGGAACAGCGCGCCGACCGCCTGCGCGTAGTCGGTGTTGTGCATGGAGCCGGCCCAGATGCGGCCCTGGTGATCGACTTTGGCGTCGTTCAGGCGCAGGTCGCTGCCCGGGGCAAACGGATGGGCGATGTATTCGATGCGCAATTCCGGTTCGAGCCACACGCGGGCGATGCCGTGGCGCAGGCCGGCCATGAAGCCGTCGCCGTCGGCGCGCGCGATGAGCCAGCAGACGTAGTCCGGCATTTCCCAGGCGTGGCGCTGGCCGGTCTCGGTATCGAACGCGTGCAGCGTCTTGCTTTTCAGGTCAACGAAATACAGGCGCTGTTCTTCAGCCACCCACAGCGGGCCTTCGCCCAGTTGCGCACCCAGGTCCCACAGGCATTGCACGTCGTGCTTACTCATCGTTTTTGTCTCCTTTATTTTTTTAGATCAGGCAGCCAGTGCGCGCCAGGCGCCCACGAACGCCGCCGCGCGTTCGCCCAGTTCTTCCAGCGATACGCCCGGCGTGAACAGCGCGCCGCCGATGCCGAAACCGGTGGCGCCGGCTTTCTTCCAGCCGGCCATGGTCTCGGGCGTGACGCCGCCCACCGGCCACATAGGCGTGCCGGCCGGCACCACGCTCAGCATGGCTTTCAGGCCGCCGTGACCGACCATCTCGGCCGGGAACAGCTTCAATGCATGGGCGCCGGCGTCCAGTGCGGCAAACGCTTCGGTCGGGGTGGCCACGCCAGGTGCGCAGTACATGCCCAGCTCGGCGGCGCGACGGATCGCGGCCGGGTTGCAGTTGGGCGAGACCAGCAGGCGGCCGCCCGCTTCGTACACGGCTTCCACGTGCGCCACGCTGAGCATGGTACCGCCGCCGACCAGGGTATCCGGCAGGTTCAGCTTGACGATGGCGGCGATGCATTCGAGCGCACCCGGGCGGTTCAGCGGCACTTCCAGCGCGCGGAAGCCGGCGTTGTACAGCACCTTGGCGACATCGACCGCCTCGGCAGGTTGCAGACCGCGCAGGATGGCGACCAGTGGCGTGGTTGGATGGGAAATAGTCATGTTCAGCCCTTGATGAATTGGGAAATCGCAGTGCAATACACGCGATGTGGATCGAGCACCTGGCATTGCAGGCCAAAGTGCTGGGCGGCTACGGCGTAGCGCTTGGCCAGCGCCGGCGAGCCGATGACAGTGATGGTGCCGCCGGCCGGCAGGCTGCGGGCGGCGGCGGCGAATTCGGCGCCGATCAGCAAGCCGCTGACAAACGCGGCGGCCTGCTCGACCGGGGCGCTGCGCGACACCACGCCGGCGCGCACGCGGAACAGGGTGTTCGAGAGCGGTTCGCCCACGCCAGCCTGGTCAAGGCCGGCGGCGAAGCCGGTGGCGTCGCTGGTATCGCCGCCCATCATGGACGACAGCGTGCCGCCCTTGGACAGCATGGCGAACAGTTCGCCGGTCATGTACGTGGACAGCGACTGGATCACGCCGTCCTTGAGCAGCACCCACTTGCTGTGGGTTCCCGGCAGCACCAGCCAGCCGTCGCGCTGGCCCAGCACCACGGCGCCGAGCAGCTGGGTTTCCTCGCCGCGCATGACGTCGGCCGACGGGCCGCGACGGTACGCGTAGCCGGGCACGATGTGGCAGTTGGCCGACCACGGAGCGTCATTCACTTGCGCCAGGTGCGCCGGCAATTCGGTCAGCGGCACCGAGGCGTCGAGGTAGTTCACTTCCTGCCAGCCCGAGGCGCTGCCGACCATGCCCGACATGATGACCGGGACGGCGGCGTCGATGCCCATGGCGGCGCGCAGGCCGTCGAGCGAGGCGCCGAAGCGCTCGCGCCCGCCCACGGCCAGCATGCCCTGGTCATCCTCGTACTCGGCCAGGCAGTTGGCTTGTTGATCGATCAGATAGGCGCGCCGGTTGCTGGTACCCCAGTCAACGCCGAGTATGGTCTTGTCCACTATGAAATCCTTTTCTATGCTGCCAAGATGTTACGGAATCGACAGTCATGCCGCCAATGAAATATCAGACAGGAGTAATACCAAAATTGTATAGGCTTATGCGTTACCCTGTCGGCTTGCCCAGCCGCAAACGTTGCCCGATGGTTGCCTTTGGTTTAGTATGTCCGTCTATAAAATAGTTTTGTCTATTCATTATGGCTTCTCCGTCTCTCCCGCCCCGCCTGCTGCTCACCGCCGGTGCTGTCATCGCCGTCCTGATCGGCGTCGGCGTGTACGTTAGCAATTCGACACCGGAGCCTGCTCCCGCCGTCCCTGCGCAACCCGCGCCGATCAAGCCTTTGCCCGCGCCACCAGCAACGCCGCCGGCCGCCAAGCCCGCGCCGCGGCCAACGGCTGCGGTCGAACCGGCCGCGCCGGCGGAACCCAAGGTCACGCGCACCAAGGACCAGGCTTCGGCCGCCCTGCTGGCGTTGCCGGAGTTGCGCGCCTGGTCCACCATGCTGGAGAAAACCTCGAACGGGAAAGTGCACGGCGCGCTGATCGAATACGATCCGGCGCCACGCAAGCTCAACGGCAAAACTTATTACCAGTTCAGCTTTGTAGAAAACAGCGCCGATGCGGCGCTGCGGTGGGAAAGTTTCCTGGTCTCGGCCAATGACGACGAGATCCTGGTGGAAGACGCCACCAACGATGAAGTGATCAGCCTGGCGCGCTGGCGCCGTGAAAAGCACCCGGAAAAACGCACCAGCGTTGATGGCTGATGCGTCATACCATGCACGCTTGCACCCTCATCCCCACGCAGGCACACTGGCAAAGCGCCATCACCTGCTCACCGACATCGATGGACTATCCTGGTGGCGCCGACTATTAATCAGCTGATTGCCCAGATGCCACGCAGGTGCGCAGCCGGAGCCTCCGCGCAGTAGCACACTTGCAGTGGAGTACTTAATCTGTCATTATTAAAGATTAACATAGCAATGCTGCGTGCCTGGTATGCGTCGCTGGTCAGACGCATTGATTGTTGCCGCTTCGCCATTACACTCATGTGACGTCTCCCACAGTGAGCAGGGTCGCCGCGCCGGGCCAGATAGCCCATTTGAGACAAGCGCTGTCATGACCGCGCCACTACGCTCAAACATGCTAGCCCGTTATTTTGAAAGAATTTTATGTCCCATATTGACCAATGCCGCATCATCGAACTGCCTAAGCATAGTGATCCGCGCGGAAATCTTTCCGTGATCGAGAGTGGTATCCATGTGCCATTCGATCTCAAGCGTGTCTATTACCTGTATGACGTGCCGGGCGGGTCCTCGCGAGCCGGCCATGGTCATATCGAACTGCAGCAGCTGTTTGTCGCCATGTCGGGCAGCTTCGACGTGATTGTCGACGACGGTACGCGCCGCAAAAAGTTCTCGCTGAACCGCTCCTACTATGGGCTTTACGTACCCGGCATGATGTGGCGCGAAGTGGAAAATTTCTCGTCCGGCGGCGTCTGCCTGGTGATGGCTTCGACCCTGTACGATCCCAAAGATTATTATCACGACTACGACGAATTCGTCGCGGCAACCCGTCAACCACAGAAGTAATCAGACAATTATCATGAGCGTTCCCTTTCTCGATCTTAAAGCAATCAATCTGGCCCACGCCGCCGAACTCGAAGCAGCTTTCAAGCGCGTGCTTAATTCCGGCTGGTATGTACTAGGCAGCGAAACCGCCGCTTTTGAAAAAAACTTTGCCGCCTATTGCGACAGCAAGCACGGGATCGGCGTGGCCAACGGCCTGGACGCGATCTTCCTGATCCTCAAGGGATATGGCATCGGCCCTGGCGATGAAGTCATCGTCCCGAGCAACACCTTCATCGCCACCTGGCTGGCGGTCAGCCATTGCGGCGCGCGACCGGTACCGGTGGAGCCGGTAGAAGCCACCTACAACCTGGACCCGGCGCTGGTCGAAGCAGCCATCACGCCGCGCACCCGCGCCATCCTGGCCGTGCACCTGTACGGCCAGCCGGCCGATATGACGCCGCTGCGCGAGATCGCTGCCCGCCATAACCTGAAACTGATCGAAGACGCAGCCCAGGCCCACGGCGCGCGCGTCAACGGCAGCGTGGTCGGCCAGTTGGGCGATGCAGCAGCCTTCAGCTTTTACCCGGGCAAAAACCTGGGCGCACTGGGTGACGGCGGTGCCGTCACCACCAATGACGATGCGCTGGCCGAACGCATCCGCACTTTCCGCAACTATGGTTCCAAGGTCAAGTACTACAACGAAGTGCCTGGCTATAATTCGCGCCTGGACGAGCTGCAAGCCGCGCTACTTGATGTCAAGCTGCCACACCTAAACGACGGCAACGTCCAGCGCCGCGCCATCGCCGCGTACTACCAGGAACACCTGGCCGGCTTGCCGGGCCTGACGCTGCCTGTGGTACCGGAATGGGCCGAGCCGGTCTGGCACCTGTACGTGGTGCGCCATGCACAACGCGACCGCCTGGCGCAACTGCTGGCCGAGCGCAAGATCGGCACCATCGTCCACTACCCTGTAGCGCCGCACCTGCAACCTGCATACGCCGAACTGGGCTTTAGCGAAGGCGACTTCCCGCTGGCCGAAGCGATCCACCGCGAAGTGTTGAGTCTGCCAGTGTCACCGGTCATGACACTCGACGACGCTGCCGAAGTGGTGGCAGCAGTGCGCGCTGCGCTGGCCGAGATCGGCACTGCGGTATGACACGCATCCATGCGTTGGCCGACGTCCAATCGTCCTACATCGGTGCCGACACCCAGGTTTGGCAATTCACGGTCATTTTGAAGGGCGCCCGCATTGGCGCGGCCTGCAATATCAACGCCCATTGTTTCATCGAAAACGATGTCGTGGTGGGCGATCAAGTGACGGTCAAATGCGGCAATTATCTGTGGGATGGCTTACGGGTGGGCGACCGCGCATTCATTGGCCCCAACGTAACATTCACCAATGATATGTATCCGCGTTCCAAGCAGTATCCGGAACAGGGATTCCCACAGACTGTGATCGAAGAAGGTGCATCGATCGGAGGGGGCGCCACCATCTTGCCGGGATTGATTATTGGTGCTGGCGCGCTGGTAGGCGCCGGCGCGGTCGTGACGCGTTCCGTGCCACCACATGCGGTGGTGGCCGGTAATCCGGCGCGTATCATTCGTTATCTGACGCCAGACACTGTAGCGGCGTCAGAATAAAAGCCAGCTGGTCTGCGCTACGTTGTAGCGCCGTATTCAGCGAAGCTGCCCGCTGCACGCAGGTGGGGATCCAATGACTGCAAGCTCTGACGCGCGCCGCACCTTGCCTACCCACAATATCGACACCACGGTCAATCCCGCCGCCAGCCAGCCATTGAGGCCGTAGCCGACGATGTGCCCGGCCGCGTCCGTGTGCAGCGTCATGCCGCCCAGCAGCGCGCCGGTGCCGCTGCCGATCGACTGGATTGCCGAATTGGCCGACAGAAAACCGCCGCGACGCGACGGTTCCGGCACCGTGGTCATCAAGGCCTGCAACGGGATCGTCCGGCCCGACACCGCCGTCATGAAGAACGGAAAGAACAGGATCACCGCCACCAGCGGCATGGCCGGCATATGGGTGACGAACAGCATCGGCACCGCCGACGCCAGCGCCATGTAGCGGTACACCTTGTGCGCCCCCACCCGGTCCGACCAGCGGCCGATGCGACGCGCGGTAAACAGCGTGGCCACGCCGCCGGCCAGATACACATACGTCACCTCCGCCGGCGCGATGCCGAGATTGCTGACCATAACCGGTGAAATAAACGGAATCACCAGCATGCCCGTGGCCATGTTCATGAACGACAGCAGGAAGGCTCTCAGGTGATTGGGCACCCGGTACAGCGCAACCAGGTTCGGCAGCACCGCCTTGAGCGGCACCGGGTGGCCCAGGTGACCATCGATCGCTGGCAACGCGCGCGCGGCCAGCAGCCAGACCAGCACCGACAGCACCACCAGCAGATAAAACGGCGAAGCCCAGCCGAAGTGCGCGGCCAGCATCACGCCGGTGGGCACGCCGGCCACGGCCGCCATGCTGAACGAGGTCATCACCACGCCGGTGGCGGCGCCGCGCCGGTCGGCCGGAATCAGGTCGCCGATGATGGCCATGATGATGGCGCCCAGCACGCCACCGGTCACGCCCGCGAACGCGCGCGAGGCGATCAGCACCTCGAACGTGGGCGCCAGCGCGCACGCCAGGTTGGACAAGGTAAACAGCGCAAACATCCACAGCAGCAGCTGCTTGCGGTCGAAGCGGTCGATATACATGACCGCCAGCAGGCCGGACAAGCCGGCGCACCAGGCATATGCCGACACCGCCCCCGAGACGGCGGCGGGTGTGATCGAAAACGCAGTCATCAGCTGCGGCGCGAGCGGCATCATGACCATGAAATCCATGATCACGGTGAATTGCGTGAGCGCCAGCAGCCACAGCACCAGGCGCTCGCGCGCCGGGGTCAGTGCCGAACCAGGCGCGGGGATCAATAAGCCAGGCGCGGTCATGCCAGCGCCGTGATGTCGGCCGTGGCCTGGCGCAGGATGGCGCGGATTTGCTCGAGCTTGGCGGGCGTCGGATGGTTTTCCTGGCCCTGGGCGATCACCGCGTGCTTGAGCTCATGCATGATGGTGCGCAGGTCGTCGCGCGCCTCGGCCGGGTCGCTCATGCGCGCCACGATGGCATCGACGAACTGGCGGTTCTCGGCCAGGAACGCCTCGCCTTCCGGCGTGATGGTATGCAGCTTCTTGTTGCCGTCGGGCGAGGCGGAAACATGGCCCATATCGAGCAGCATCGACAGCAGCGGGTAGATGGCGCCGGGGCTCGGAGTGTAGCCGCCGCCGGAACGCTGTTCGAGTTCCTTGATGATCTCGTAGCCGTGGCGCGGCTTTTCGGCGATCAGTTGCAGCACGATGTAGCGCATGGCGCCGGCGTCGAACATTTTCGGGCCGCGCGCGCGGCCGCCGCCACCGCCATGACCGTGATGGCCGTGGGCAGCATGGTGGCGATGGGAGTGGTGGTGTGGATTGGTCAGCATGGCAATGTCCTTGTCAGGTGGAGAAACACTCGTTACGACATAACGAGTTAAGATATAACTTAGTAAGACATATCTTATTCCATTCCCGCGAAAGTTCAAGCTGCAATTTGTAACAGGCGAAAAAAAAAGGCAGACCGCGCTGGTCTGCCTTGTCCAAGGGGGACGGACGACGGTCAGCCGTCCAGGTGCGAGATCAGCAGCCGGCGGCCATCGGCCTCGCCCTTGGTTTTATGTTCGACAACCAGCTTGCCGTGCTGTGCGTCGAGCGAGATCCCCACCGACAGGATGTCGATCAGCAGCAGCTGCAAGATGCGCGAGATCATCGACAGGAACGTGGTGCTGTCCTCGGAGTGATCGACCGCCAGGCACACGCTGGCCTTTTTCGCCAGCGGCGAATTGCTGGCCGTGATCGCAATCACGTCCGCGCCGGCCGCACGCGCCACATCGACCGCTTCAAGCAGGTCGGGCAGCTTGCCCGAGTTGGAAATGGCGATCACCACGTCGCCCGGCTTGAGCAGCTCGGCCGCCAGGTTCAGCAAGTGCGAGTCGCCGTACGCCGACGTCGGAATGCGGAAGCGGAAGAACTTGTGCTGACCGTCCAGCGCCACCACGCGCGAATTGCCCATCGCGTAAAACTCCACGCGCTTGGCCTTGGCCACCAGTGCGATGGCCTTGTCGATCGAGCGCACGTCGAGCTGGTCGCGGAATTTCAGGATCGCGGAAACCGTATTATCGATCACCTTGGCGCTGAGGTCGTGCGTACTGTCGCTCACCCGCACCTGGCTGTGACGCACGGGAATCGCGCCCGTCAGGCTGCTGGCGAACTTCAATTTAAAATCGGCCAGGCCGAGGAAACCGAGCGAGCGGCAGAAACGGATCACGGTCGGCTGGCTCACTTCGGCCAGGCGCGCGATGTCTGCGATCGGCTCGTTGAGCACGAGGCGCGGTTGTTCCAGCACCAGCTGCGCCACGCGCTGTTCGGCCGGCGTCAGCTCGTGCTGCAAGTGGCGCACGCGCTCCATCAGCGTGTTGGCGCCGCTGCGGCCACGCAGGTGTTCGGACAGGATGGTGGCCACGCCGTAAAACGCCGGGTTGGGCGTGGTGATCACATAGGTCGGAATCTCGGACAGGTAGCTGGTGAAACGGCCTTTCGCTTCAAAGCGCGAACGGAACGGCGACTGCGCAAACCACTCGCCCATGCGCGGCACGATGCCGCCGCCGATGAACATGCCGCCGAAGGCGCCCAGCGTGACGGCCAGGTTGGCGCTGGCGCCGCCGAGCATGGCGCAGAAGCATTCGAGTACTTCCAGGCACAGCGGGTCTTTATCGGTGAGCGCGCCGGCCATGATTTCCTGCGAGGTCAGGTCGCGCACTTGCCGGCCGTTGCGCTTGGCGATGGCGCGGTAGATGATTTCCATGCCGGGGCCCGAAATCAGGCGCTCGGTCGAGACGTGCGACCAGGTTTGCCAGGCGTACTGCAGGATCGAGTATTCGCGCTCGTCGGCCGGCGCGAAGTTGGTGTGGCCGCCCTCGGAGCCGAGCGTGACAAAGCCGTCCACGGTCGGAATCACACCCGACACACCGAGGCCGGTGCCCGGTCCCAGCACGCCGATCACGGAGTTGAGCGCCGGCTTGCCGCCGCCCACCTGCATCAGGTCTGCGGGCTTCAAGCCCGGCAGCGACATCGCCAGCGCCGTGAAATCGTTCACCACCAATAAAGTGTGCAGGCCCAGGGCGCGGCGCACTTCGTCGGTGGAGAATTCCCAGTCGCGGTTGGTCATGCGGATGTAGTCGCCGCTGACCGGGTTGGCCACGGCCAGCGCCGCGTGGTTGAGCGTGATGTCGGCGTGGTCGGCCAGGTACGAGCGCAGCATGGCGACGATGTCGGCATAGTCGTCGCACTTGAGCACGCGCACGGCGCGGAACTCGCCCGGCGCCGTCTGCAAGGCGAAGCGCGCATGCGTGGCGCCGATGTCGGCCAGCAGGCGCGGGCCGTCGGCAAAGGCCGTGCGGTTGAGTTTTTGATCCACTTCGGATTGTTTCATGTTGATTCAGTCAAGGCAGTTGGCGGAAGCATACCCGAAATAGTGCGTATCAAGAAGTCAACGTCAGACATACTGTCATCCTTGGATCCGTCATCCTCGCGCATGCGGGGATCCATAGAACGCTTGAGCGTGCCAGCATATGCATTCGCCAACACGCTTCACAGGCCGTATGGATCCCCGCGTTCGCGAGGATGACGGCTTTGAAGCTGTCTTGACTGTCAGGCGGCGTAGCCGAACCACGCACCGAACGCCGGCAGCGATACCACGCCGTTATCGACCGTCCCCGGCAAGCCGTAGCCTTCCAGCTGCTGCGCACCGCTCGCCTGCGGCAGATTAAAGCTGACCGGTTCCGCGCCGAGGTTGAACACGGCGATCACGCCGCGCTCGCCGTCGAGATCGCGGCGCAGCGCCAGCACCGGTTCCGGCGCATCGTAGAAGCTGATCGCGCCGCGCGTCAGTTGCGGCAGCGTGCGGCGCCAGGCGATGAAGGCGCGGGTAAAGGCCAGCGTCGATGCCGGATCGTTTTCCTGCACGGCCGCCGCGCGTTCGCGGTGCTGCGGCGAGACCGGCAGCCAGGGCGCGCCCTTGGTGAAGCCGCCATGGTCGTCGCCGGTCCAGGCCATCGGCGTGCGGCAGCCGTCACGGCCTTTGAATTCGGGCCAGAACGTGATGCCGTACGGGTCTTGCAGCAGCTCAAACGGCACGTCCGCTTCGGCAAACGCCAGTTCGTCGCCCTGGTACAGGCACGGCGTGCCCTTGAGCGACAGCTGCATCGCCAGCGCCAGCTTGGCAAACGCGGGCGGCGCGTCCGGGCCGCCCCAGCGCGAGGCCACGCGCGGCACGTCGTGGTTACCGACCGACCATGACGCCCAGCCGCCTTTGACACGCTCCTCGAACTGCTCCACCTGCTGGCGGATGTAGTGCGACGACAGGTGATTGACCAGCAAATTGAAGCTGTAGGCCATGTGCAGCTTGTCGCCGCCGGCCGTGTATTCGGCCATGGTGGCCAGCGAATCGTCGGAGCCCACTTCGCCGATCGAAATCGCCTGGTATTCGTCGAGCAGCGCGCGCAGCTTTTGCAGGAACGGCAGGTTTTCCGGGCGGGTCTTGTCGTAGTCGTGCGCCTGCATGCCGTACGGGTTCACATCGGTGACCGTGATCGAATCGCGATTGGTGGCCGGCGGATTGCTGCGCAGCTGCTGGTCGTGGAAGTGGTAGTTGCACGCGTCGAGGCGGATGCCGTCCACGCCGCGCTCGAGCCAGAAACGCAGCGCGTCCAGGTGCGCCTGCTGCACTTGCGGGTTGTGGAAATTGAGCTGCGGCTGGCTGGCCAGGAAATTATGCATATAGTATTGACGCCGGCGCGTATCCCACTGCCACGACGAGCCGCCGAACACCGACAGCCAGTTGTTGGGCGGGTTGCCGTCGTCCTTCGGATTGCTCCACACGTACCAGTCGGCCTTGGGGTTGTCGCGGCTGGCACGGCTCTCCTTGAACCACGGGTGGTCTTCGGCCGTGTGCGCCATCACCTGGTCGATCATGATTTTCAGGCCCAGGCTGTGGGCGCGGGCGATCAGCGCGTCGAAATCGGCCAGCGTGCCGAACATCGGATCGACGTCGCAGTAGTCGGCGATGTCGTAGCCGAAATCCTTCATCGGCGACGTGAAGAAAGGCGAAATCCACACGATGTCTACGCCCAGCGATGCGATATAGTCCAGCTTTGCCGTAATCCCCGGCAGGTCGCCGATACCATCGCCGTTGGTGTCGTAGTAGCTGCGTGGGTACACCTGGTAAATGATGGACTCGCGATACCAGTCCTTGGCATGCGGCGACACTTGAGTTAGTTGCTGAGTCATAAGAGAATCCGGGGTTGGCTGGGCAAAGAAAAAGAGTTTGTACAGAATATACATGACGAACATGTTTTTTTCAATGCGCTTGCCGGTGGGGAATTATCACATTTAGTTCTTCAAAATCAAATACTTAGAGATTTCAACAGGAATTTCAAAGGTAGAAATCAGTAGTCAAACTACATAAAATCAGGAGAAAGACCAGTGAGCAGCAACGCCAGCACCGTCGATATCAAGGACGGCAACGGGCCCTTGCCTCGGCAGATCCCGTACATCATTGCCAACGAAGGCTGTGAACGCTTCAGTTTTTACGGCATGCGCAACATCCTCACGCCGTTCCTGCTCAGTACCCTGCTGCTGTTCATTCCGGCCGAATACCGCACCAACGAAGCCAAGCACGTGTTCCACACCTTCGTCATCGGCGTGTACTTCTTCCCGCTCCTGGGCGGCTGGCTGGCCGACCGCTACTTCGGCAAGTACAACACGGTCTTCTGGTTTTCCCTGATCTACGTGGCCGGCCATGCGTGCCTGGCGATTTTCGAGCACAACATCAACGGCTTCTATTTCGGGCTGGGGCTGATCGCGTTCGGCTCGGGCGGCATCAAGCCGCTGGTGGTGGCGTTCGTGGGCGACCAGTTCGACCAGACCAACAAGAACCGCGCGCGCCTGGTGTTCGACGCGTTCTACTGGATCATCAACTTCGGTTCGTTCTTCGCGTCGCTGCTGATGCCGGTGCTGCTGCGCGACTACGGTCCGTCGGTGGCCTTCGGCATACCCGGCATCCTGATGGCGATTGCCACGCTGGTGTTCTGGATGGGCCGCAAAAAATACGTGCACGTGCCGCCGGCCGCGCCGAATCCCGATTCGTTCAGCAGCGTGGCGCGCACCGCGCTGCTGGCGCGCGTGGCCGGCCAGTCGCGGCCAGGCCTGATGGTCGCTGGCGTGGGCGCGATGGTGGCCGTAATCGCTCTGCTGGCGATACCGCTCTACTTCGACGCCGGCTTCGTGATCGCCTTCTGTACCGCGCTGGTGGTGGTGCTGGCGTTTGGCTGCTTCGGCGTGTCGATGCAACTGGATCGCGCCCATGGCATCCACACTGCCGAAGCGGTGGAAGGCGTGCGTTCGGTGCTGCGCATCCTGATCGTGTTCGCGCTGATCACGCCGTTCTGGTCGCTGTTCGACCAGAAGGCTTCCACCTGGATCGTGCAGGCCAACGCCATGAACAGCCCGCAGCTGTCGCTGTTCGGCTGGGACTTCACACTGCTGCCAGCGCAAATGCAGGCGATCAATCCGATCCTGGTTATGCTGCTGATCCCGTTGAATAACGTGGTGCTGTATCCGCTGATGCGCGCGATCGGCATCAACCCCACGCCGCTGCGCCGCATGGGCGCCGGCATTGCGCTCTCGGGCCTGTCCTGGATTGCCGTGGGCGCCATCCAGCTCAATATGGACGCGGGCGACAAGGTCTCGATCTTCTGGCAGCTGCTGCCATACGCACTACTCACGCTGGGCGAAGTGCTGGTGTCGGCCACCGGCCTGGAGTTCGCCTACAGCCAGGCGCCAAAGCCGATGAAGGGCATCATCCTCAGTTTCTGGTACCTGGGCACCACCATCGGCAACCTGTGGGTGCTGATCGTCAACGCCGGCGTGAAGAACGATACGGTCAGTGGCCACATCGCCAGCACGGGGCTGTCGGAGAGCGCCTTCCAGATGTTCTTCTTTGCCGGCTTTGCGCTGGTGTGCGCGGGATTGTTCGCACTCTATGCCACCCGCTACAAGATGGTCGATAACTACCGCAAAGCATAACCGTCCGTACCAAAACTACAGCTTTTAGATTACCATAGGCCGGCAATTCTCCTTGAATTGCCGGCTTTTTTGTAACAGCACTACTAAATCTATAGTTTGGAGACGAGATTGGCCAAGATTATTACCGGCGTTTTTAGCGGCGTCCTCGCGGCGCTGAGCTGCGCCGCGGCGACCGCCGCCCCCACCATCGCCGACTGCGACGGCCCGTTTGCCACCGTGCTGCAGGCCGGCGCCGCGCCTGCCGCCGAGGCGCGCGCCTACTGGCTGGACAGCCAGCTGATCCAGTGGCCGGCCGCCGACACCACCGGCGCCTTCAAACTGTATTACTCGGCCACCGCGCAGCTGCGCGCCACCGCCGGCCAACGCGTGACCGGCGCGGACGGCGCCGTGCTGCTCTCGTCATCGATCACGCCGGCTCCGGCCGCGCTGGCGCAGCGCTTCAAATTCATCGGCAAGGGGCCGCTGCTGGCCGTGGCGGCAGGCGACGCCGCCCGCATCCCGGCCCTGCTCACCGGGCAGCTGCTGCTGGTGCGCGAAGCGCCCGATGGCACGGTGCTCGATGCCACCACCGCGCAACTGCCCGGCGCCCTGGACGATCTGTACGCCAGCGCCGCCAAAGCGCCCGACCTCGGTGTGACCGTGCGCGCCAACGCCGCCGGCTTCAAGCTGTGGGCGCCCACCGCACAGAGCGTGTCCGTGTGCACCTACGCAAGCGGTTCTTCAACAGCGACAGCGCTGACCGCCATGCGCCGCGACGATGCCACCGGCATCTGGTCCGCCGAGCTGCCCGGCAAACTCGCGGGCCATCGCGACCAGTACTACCAGTACCTGGTGGACGTGGTGGCGCCCACCGCAGGCCTGGTGCGCAACCTGGTCACCGATCCGTATTCGGTCAGCCTGACCACGGATTCAAAACGCAGCTACATCGCCGACCTCGGCGCGGCCAGCCTCAAACCGGCAGGCTGGGACCGCACGCCGATACCGAAGCGGGTGGCCGCACAGCCGGACATGGCGATCTACGAGCTGCACGTGCGCGACTTTTCGATCAACGACGCCACCGTGAGCGCCGCCAACCGCGGCAAATACGCGGCCTTCACGGAGACCGGCTCGAACGGCATGCGCCACCTGCAAGCGCTCAGCAAAGCCGGCATGACCGACATCCACCTGCTGCCCGTATACGACATCGCCACCGTGCCGGAACAGGGCTGCAAGTCCACGCTGGCGGAGATTGCCGCCCTGCCCGGCCTGACACCCGATGGGCTGGCACAGCAGGCGGCCATCACCGCCGTCAAGTTCACCGACTGCTACAACTGGGGCTACGACCCGTACCACTACAGCGCCCCCGAGGGCAGCTACGCGACCAACGCCGACGATGGCGCTGCGCGCATCGTCGAATTCCGCCGCATGGTGCAGGCGCTGCACAAGATCGGCCTGAGGGTGGGCATGGACGTGGTGTACAACCACACCTTTATCGCCGGACAGGATCAACGATCGGTTCTCGACCGCGTGGTGCCCGGCTACTACCATCGGCTCGATGCGAAAGGCGCGATCGAGCGCTCCACCTGCTGCGACAACACCGCCACCGAACACGCCATGATGGCCAAGCTGATGATCGATTCGGCCGAGCTGTGGGCGGTGCAATACAAGATCGACTCGTTCCGCTTCGACCTGATGGGCCACCAGCCGCGCGCGGCGATGGAACAACTGCAGGCGCGCGTGAACCAGGCCACCGGCCGCCACATCAACCTGATCGGCGAAGGCTGGAACTTCGGTGAAGTGGCCGACGGCGCACGCTTTGTGCAGGCGTCGCAGCTGTCGTTGAACGGTACCGGCATCGGCACCTTCAGCGACCGCGCGCGCGACGCCATGCGCGGCGGCGGCGCAGCCGACGGCAGCGCGCAAATCGCCAGCCAGCAGGGCTGGATCAATGGCCTGGCATACGACGCCAACGCCAGCGCGGCGCCACGCACCAAACAAGACCTGATGGATGCAGCCGACATGGTCAAGGTGGGCCTGGCCGGTTCGCTGCGCGGCTTCACCATGCAAACCCGCCAGGGCGAGCGCAAGCGCCTCGAAGACATGGTCTATGGCGGCAACCAGCCGGCCGGCTACGCCAGCGAACCGGGCGAGACCGTCAACTACGTGGAAAACCACGACAACCAGACCCTGTTCGACATCAATGTCTTCAAGCTGCCGCTGGGTACCACCACGGCTGAACGGGCGCAGGTGCAAATACTGGGCGCGGCGATCAATGCGTTCAGCCAGGGCGTGCCCTACTTCCACGCCGGCTTCGACATCCTGCGCTCGAAATCGCTGGACCGCAACAGCTTCGAGTCCGGCGACTGGTTCAACCGCCTGGACTGGACCTACCGCCACAACTACTTCGGCACCGGTCTGCCACGCGAGGAGGACAACGGCAAGGATTATGCGCTGATGCGTCCCCTGCTGGCGCGCGCGGCCGATATCAAGCCCACGCCGCAGGACATCGCCTGGACCCGCGACGCCTTCCGCGACCTGCTGGCCATCCGCGCCAGCAGCACGCTGTTCCGCCTGCGCACGGCCAAGGATGTCGAACAGCGCCTGCGCTTTTATAACACCGGCGCGCAGCAGGTGCCGACCGTGATCGTGGGCCACCTCGACGGCGCCGGCTATCCGGGCGGCCGCTTCCAGGCCATCACCTACGTGGTCAACGCCGACAAGGTGGCCCGGCAAGTAACTGTCAAGGAAGAACAGGGCCGCCGTTACCGGCTGCACCCGGTGCACCTGCGCGCCGGGGCGGCCGACCGGCGCATCGCCGCCGGCGCCAAATACACCACGGCCACCGGCACATTTTCAGTGCCGGCGCGCAGCGCCGTGGTGTTCGTGGCAGAGTAAGATGGGTGTTGCCGGCGCGCACAATTGAAACCGTGCACGCCGGCAAAAACTTAAATCATGGTACTATTAATTTCACGAGCGCAATAATATTTCAATTGATGCAATCGATTGTAGTGCCGCCACCCCGCATTGAGTAGCTCGTTGTCACGCACGTCCCGCAGTGGGCAGGACATCGCCCGCTGGCACCACCAAAACGAAAACGACCATGACTATTTCTTGCCAGACCACGGAAGCCCAGCGCCTAGACGCGCTCTACAAGCTCAATATCCTCGACACGCCGCCCAGTGAAGCGTTCGACCGCATCACGCGCATGGCCGCGCGGCTGTTCAACCTGCCGATCGCAGCGGTCTCGCTGACCGACAGCGACCGCCAGTGGTTCAAGTCGCGCGTGGGCGTCGACCATTGGTCGATCCCGCGCCTCAAGGCCCCGTGCGGCAGTGTGGCCGACAATAGCGACCTGCTGATCATCCCCGACCTGCAGGACGACGCGTATTTCCGCGACAGCCCGCTGGCCGCCGGCGGCATCCGTTATTACGCCGGCGCACCGCTGGTGACTGCCGACGGCCACTGCCTGGGCGCCATGTGCGTGCTGGGCACCGAGCCGCGCGATACCACGCCGGAAGAGCTGACCATGCTGTGCGACCTGGCGGCGATGGTGATGTCGCAGATCGAGATCATGCATGCGCTGGGCCGCATCGACCCGATCAGCGGCCTGCCCAACCGCAACCAGTTCATCGAAGACTTCCAGGACCTGCAGCGCGACAGCGCCACCGGCGCCCAGCGCGTGGCAGTGCTGATCAACCTGGCCACGCCAGCGCAGCTGGCGCACGCCGTGCGCGCCATGAACCCGCGCTACCTCGACGAACTGGTGGCCGATGCCGCAGCCTGGATCCGCGCCGAACTGGGGGCCGGGCGCAAGGTCTACCACGTGGCCACCACGCAGTTCGCCATGCTCAACACGCCCACCGTGGAGATCGACCGCTACCCGTCCCTGCTCGAGGCCAAGCTCGATCATGCGATCGCCACCGTCAAGACCCGCTTTGTTGCCACGCCCACCATCGGCGTCGTGCCTTTCGATCTGAGCAATACCGACGCGCTGAGCGTGCTGCGCCGCGCACAGAGCGCGGTGCAGGACGCGATCGAATCGGGCCGCAGCGTGGCCATGTACTCGGCCGGCGAAGACCAGGTGTATCGCCGCCGCTTCAACCTGCTCAACGATTTCGGCGCGGCGCTCGAGAGCCGTGACCAGCTGCG
The DNA here is from genome assembly GCF_034479515.1 of Duganella zoogloeoides. Taxonomy (NCBI): domain Bacteria; kingdom Pseudomonadati; phylum Pseudomonadota; class Betaproteobacteria; order Burkholderiales; family Oxalobacteraceae; genus Duganella; species Duganella zoogloeoides. The sequence continues at coordinate 956,882 of NZ_CP140152.1, read as the reverse complement.
CCTGGTGTTTCAGCCGCGCATCGATATCGCCAGCGGCGAATGCGTGGGCGCCGAGGCGCTGCTGCGCTGGAACCACCCCACGCTCGGCGCCATCGGCCCCGGCGAATTCATGCCCATCGTCGAGCGTTCGCGCCTGGCGCAGGCGGCCACCGCCTGGGTCCTGAATACCGCGCTCGACCAGCAACTGGCCTGGCGCCATGCGGGCCTGGTGCTGCAACTGTCGCTCAACGTCTCGGCGCCCAACCTGCTCGAAGCCGACTTTGCCGACCGCGTGGTCGAGGGACTGCAACGGCGCCGCCTGCCGCACCACTGCCTGGAACTGGAAATCACCGAGAGCGCCATCATGGAGCATCCGACCAAGGCCCACGCCACGCTCGATGCGCTGGCGCAGGCCGGCATCCACCTGGCGATCGACGATTTCGGCACCGGCTACAGCAGCCTGGCCTATTTGCAGCGCATGCCGGCCGACGTGGTCAAGATCGACCAGTCGTTCGTGCGCGGCATCGAACACGACCAGCGCCAGCAAGGGCTGGTGCGCGCCATGATTTCACTGTCGCAGGAACTGGGCCACCGGGTAGTGGCCGAAGGCGTGGAGAATGGCGCGGCGCTGGCCTTCCTGCGCTCGGTCGGTTGCGACGAGGCGCAAGGCTACCTGTTCGCGCGGCCGCTGGAAGTGGCCGACTTCGGGCGCTGGCACCAGCGCCAGGCCATGCCGGATGCGGCGCCGGCGCTCGACGTGGAAGGCGCGCTGGAAGCGGTGGAACGGGCGTTTGCCATGCGCGCGCCGCGCGTGCTGTGCACCACGCCGTCGCCACGCACGCTGCTGGCAGCAGCGCGGCGCCGGCCCCTGGTGCGCTAAAGCCTATTCCTGCCCGATCAGCACGATCGGGTTACGGGTACCGAAATTGACGCTGCCGCCGCGCACCACGGCGCTCTTGCCCGAGTAGTAGTCGCGCACCTTCTGGCCGTTGGCAAACACGCCGTGTACCTTGATGGCGCTGGCCTTGTCGGTCGGCAGATCGAGGGCGACGACCACCTGGTCGCGCAGGCCATCCTTGTCGTACGTACGTTTGAAGACGTAAGGCTGTGCCTGCAGTTGCTGGTGCACGCCTGCGCCCACCGCCACGTGGGCGCGGCGGAACTGGCCCAGTTTGCTCCAGTGCGTGTACACGTCGCCGACCTTGTAACCGTCGCGCTGGGTGTTTTGCGCCAGCTCGTCCCAGTTCATGAACGAGCGCAGTTTCGCATCACCGGTGGCCTCAAGCACATCGAGCTTGCGCGCGGTTTCGTCGCCGTAATAGATCTGCGCAGCGCCGGGCGCCAGCAGCAGCTTGGTCGCGCTTTCGAACGGACGCTTGCGCGCAGCGTCGAACGGCGGCTCGTAGTCGTGCGAATCGATGTAGTTCAATACCGAGTAGGCTTGCAGCGCGCCGCCGTGCAGCATGTTCGAGTAGCTCGAGAACAGCGCCTCGTAATCCTGGTTCGCATCGCGCACCAGGCCGAAGTTGATCAGGCTGTCGAAGCCCTGCTGGTAGTAGTTGGCGATGGTGCCGCCACCGAGGTCATGGGTCTGGCCGTGGGCGATGTCGTAGTTATAGACTTCGGCGGTCATGTAGAACTTGTCGCCGAGCTTCTTGTCCGGGTTGGCTTTTTTCCAGTCGTCGTACGCCGCATCGGCCACGGTGCGCAGTTCCTTCCACACCTTCGCTTCCACGTGCTTGACGGTGTCGGCGCGGAAGCCGTCCACCCCGAATTTCCTGATCCAGTCCGTGTGCCATTTCATCAGGTAGTAGCGCGGTGCGCGCGGGTAGCCGGTTTTGGCAAAGAATTCGTCGAGCTCCTTCATTTGCTGCGTGTAGCGCCCTTCACGGCGCCATTTCTCCACCAGTTGCGGCGGCAGTTCCACCTCGGCGTCGCTGTCGGTGCGGATGTCCGGCAGGTTTTTCACCAGCGTGCAGTCGATGGTGGTTTTCGCGTCTTTATAGGTACAGGTAGGGTCGGTGCGCACCCAGTCCTGCGGCCATACCGGGTCGATCCTGGTGACCGGGCCGGTGTGGTTCATCACCACGTCGAGGATCACACGGATGCCGCGCGCATGCGCTGCTTCGACCATGTTGCGGAAATCGGTCTCGGTGCCCAGGTTGGCGTCCACCGCCGTAAAATCGCGGGCCCAGTAGCCGTGGAAACCGTACGATTTGCCGGTGCCCTCGTCGGTGCCGGCGTGGATCTGTTCGACCGGCGGCGTGAGCCAGATGGCGTTCACACCCAGTGCGTCGAAGTAGCCGTCGTTGATCTTGTTGATCAGGCCAGCGAGGTCGCCGCCCATGAAGCCGCGCAGCGGCGCGGCGTCCTTCTCGCGGCCATAGGCCAGGTCGTTGCCGGTAAAGGCATTATTGAAACGGTCGGTCAGCACGAAATACACAGTGGCGTTTTCCCACAAGAAGGGCTTAGCCTGCCTGGGCACCTCGATGCGCGGCGGGCCTTTCTTCTTGACGCCGGTGGCCTGGGCTGCGGCGTTGCCGCCAGTTGCAGCCAGGGTAATGGCCGTTGTCAGTGCCAGGGAAAGCTTGGTCCACCGTGTGTATGTCATGCTGTCTTCCTTATGGTTTTACGTGGTGACGGTCGGACGCGCGCGTCCGGTCCAGCCCTCGATGCCGGCCACCTGTTCGGCAAGCAGGATCAGGGCCGAGAGGGCCTGCTGGGTAGGCAGGTGGTGCAGTTCGGGATCGGCTTCGTAGCGTTCCAGGTACACGCGCAGGGTGGCGCCTTCGGTACCGGTGCCCGACAGGCGGAACACGATGCGCGAGCCGTTGGTCATCACGATGCGGATGCCCTGCTTTTTCGACACCGAACCGTCGATCGGATCGGTGTACTCGAAATCGTCGGCGAAATCGACCACGTAGGCGCCCAGGTCCGCGCCCTGCAGCGTCGCCAGCTTGATGCGCAGCGAATCCATCAGTTCATTGGCGCCCTTGGTTTCCACTGCCTCGTAGTCGTGGCGCGAGTAGTAGTTGCGGCCGAAGCGCGCCCAGTGTTCGCTCACCAGTTCTTCCACCGACTTGCCAGTCGCGGCCAGCAGGTTGAGCCAGAACAGCACGGCCCACAGGCCATCCTTTTCGCGGATGTGATCGGAACCGGTGCCGTAGCTCTCTTCGCCGCACAGGGTGGCCTGGCCGGCGTCGAGCAGGTTGCCGAAGAATTTCCAGCCGGTCGGTGTCTCGAAGCTCGGGATGCCAAGCGCTGCTGCCACGCGGTCCGAGGCCTGCGACGTCGGCATCGAGCGGGCGATGCCTTTCAGCCCGGCGCGGTAGCCTGGCGCCACGGTGGCGTTGGCAGCCAGCACCGCCAGGCTGTCCGATGGCGTAACGTCGAACTTGCGGCCCACGATCATGTTGCGGTCGCCGTCGCCGTCGGAGGCGGCGCCGAAATCGGGTGCGTCATCGGCCGCCATGATCTCGATCAGCTGGGCGGCGTTGACCGGGTTCGGGTCCGGGTGCAGGCCGCCGAAGTCTTCCAGTGGTTCGCCGTTGATGACGGTGCCGGCTGGTGCGCCCAGCATGCCTTCGATGATGGCCTTGGCGTACGGACCGGAGACGGCGGACATGCCGTCAAAGCACATGCGGAAACCGCCGCCGAACAGCTTGCGGATGGCGTCGAAGTCGAACAGTTCCTGCATCAGCTCCGCGTAGTCGGCCACCGAGTCGATCACGACGATCTCGGTCTGCTCGATGTGCGAAGTACCGAGCACGTTCAGGTCCACGGCCGGCGCGTCGCTGATGCGGTACGCGGTAATCGCCTCGGTGCGGGCGTAGATCGCTTCGGTGATGCTCTCGGGAGCGGGTCCGCCGTTGGCAATGTTGTACTTGATGCCGAAGTCGCCGTCCGGGCCACCGGGATTGTGGCTGGCCGACAGCACGATGCCGCCAGCCGCGCCGTGCTTGCGGATCACGCAGCTCACCGCCGGGGTGGACAGCACGCCGCCCTGGCCGACCAGCACCCTGGCGTAGCCGTGGGCCGCCGCCATGCGCAGGATGACCTGGATCGCTTCGCGGTTGTGGTAGCGGCCATCGCCGCCGACCACCAGCGTTTTGCCGGCGACGTCGCCGAGCGTGTCGAACACGCTTTGCACGAAGTTTTCGAGGTAGCCCGCCTGCTGGAAGACGGTGACTTTCTTGCGCAGGCCGGACGTGCCGGGACGCTGGCCGGAAATCGGTTGGGTGGTGATGGTTTGAATGCTCATAGTCGCTCCGCGTGAATGAAGGGGCGACGCGTTGCCACGCCGCCGTAGTTGCCATTATCTCACGGGCAATATTACATTATTAACGTTCAGGGGCTGCGTTATCTTGCACGGCCAGTGTCAAAATTGCCGCCACCAGCATGCACACGCCGCCCAGCATCAGGGTCTTGACCGCCTCGCCCATGAACAGGTATTTGGTCACAAAGCCGAGCAGCAGGCCGCTGACGATCTGCGGAATCACGATGAAGAAATTGAACACGCCCATGTAGTAACCCATGCGCTTGGGTGGCAGCGCGCCGGCCAGGATCGCGTACGGCATGGTCAGAATGCTGGCCCAGGCAATGCCCACGCCCACCATCGGCAGGTACGACAGTTGCACATCGTGCACGGCGAACAGGCTGATCAGGCTGATGCCGCCGATGGCCAGGCACAGCGTGTGGGTGAATTTGCGGCTGGTGTGGCGCGCCAGCACCGGCAGCACGAACGCGGCCAGCGCGGCCACGCCGCTGTACACGGCAAACATCACGCCCACGTGGCTGCCCGCCGCCTGGAACGCGGCCGACTGCGCGTCGGTGGTGCCGAAGACGTTTTTGCCGATGGCGACGTTGGTATAAATCCACATCGCAAACAGGCCGATCCAGGTGAAGAACTGCACGGCCGCCAGTTGCACCATGGTCTTGGGCATGCCGCCAAAACCGGCCAGGATTTCCTTGATTGCGTGCAGGAGGCCCTTGTTGCGGCGCTGTTCGGCGCGGAACGCTTCCATGTCGTCGGGCGGCAGTTCCTGCGCGGTCAGCACGGTCCACAGCACGGCGCTCATGTAGATGGCGCCGCCGGCGTAGAACGAGTAGCGCACGGTATCGGGAATGGCGCCGGCCACCGCCACGTTGGACACGCCCAGGTAGTCTTCAAAAATGGTGGGCAGCAGCGAGGCGATCACCGCGCCCCAGCCGATGAAGAAGGTCTGCATGGCAAAGCCGGCGGTCTGTTGCGACGGTCCCAGCTTGTCGCCCACGAAGGCGCGGAACGGCTCCATCGACACATTAATCGCGCCATCGAGCATCCACAGCACGGCCACGGCCATCCACAGCGCCGACGAGTGCGGCATCAGGAACAGCGCGATCGACGCGAACAGCGCGCCGAGGAAGAAGAACGGCCGGCGCCGGCCCCAGGTCGGGTGCCAGGTGTTGTCGCTCAGGTAGCCGATGATGGGCTGCACCAAGAGGCCCGTGACCGGCGCGGCCAGCCAGTACAGCGACAGGTTGTCGGGGTCGGCGCCGAGGGTGGAAAAGATCCGGCTGGTGTTGGCGTTTTGCAGCGCGAAGCCGAATTGAATGCCGAAAAAGCCGAAGCTCATATTCCACAACTGCCAGAACGACAATATGGGCTTCCTGAGGTGTGAGTGCATGCTGCGCGTCCCGAGTATTTTGAATTTGTAGCAAAATAACATGCAGACACAGGTGTGTCAAATGAACTTTTCCCTAGTAAAATAACGGCAAACCACAGTTTCACCACCGATTTTTGTAGTCAAATGTAGCCAAACAACAAAACGACGAGACACGATATATCCATGATACGCATTTCCTTCTCCCAACTCGCCACCAGTGTACCGCTGGCTGTCCTGGCGCTGGCCCCGGCGGCCGCTGCCGAGCGCACTTTCGAGTCGATGGTGGCCGCGAGCGGCCAGCTCGACATCCGCACCAGCGATGGCCGCTACGTGATCAAACCCTACTCCGCCGCCATCGTGGAGACCACCTTCATTCCCGCCGGCGAAAGCTACGATCCGGCGTCACACGCGGTCGTGCTGGCGCCAGCGGCAGTCAAGGCCACGGTGCAGGACCACGCGGATCGCATCGAGTACACCACGCCCGGTATCGCGGTCACCATCACCAAGTCGCCATTCCGTATCAGCTACAGCTACAAGGGCAAACCGCTAGTGGCGGAAAAGCGCGGCTTCCTGAAAGTGCGCGACGACGTGGCCACCGGCAGCAAGGACATCAACAAGGGCGAGGCCCGCGAACTGGACGCCATCGAATTTGCGCTCGACGCCGACGAAGCGCTGTACGGCGCCGGCGCGCGCGCCGTGGGCATGAACCGGCGCGGCAACCGCTTTACCTTGTACAACAAGGCCGACTATGGCTATGGCGCCACGTCGAAGCAGCTCAATTACGGCATGCCGATCGCGCTGTCGTCCAAAATGTACGCGCTCCATTTCGACAATGCCCAAACCGGCTACCTCGATTTCGACAGCAAGAAGGACAACAGCCTGACCTGGGAAACCATCGGCGGCCGCAAGACCTACCAGGTGGTCGCTGGCGACACCTGGCAGGACGTGGTGGGCAATTACACCAGCCTGACCGGCAAGCAGCCATTGCCGCCGCGTTGGGCCTTCGGCAACTTCGCCATGCGCTTCGGCTACCACACCGAGGCCGAGGCGCGCAAAACCGTCAACCAGTTCGCCCTCGACGACATCCCTCTCGACGCCATCGTGATGGACCTGTACTGGTTCGGCAAGGAGGTCAAGGGCACCATGGGCAACCTGGCGTGGGACAAGGACAACTTCCCCAACCCCACCGGCATGATCGCTGACTTCCAGAAACAGGGCGTGCAGACGGTGGTGATCTCGGAACCGTTCATCGTCAACACGTCGAGCCGCTGGCAGGAAGCCGTCGATAAAAAAATCCTCGGCACAGGGCCGGATGGCAAGCCGCTGTCGTACGATTTCTTCTTCGGCCATACGGGCCTGATCGACATATTCGGCGCGCCGGGCCGCGACTGGCTGTGGGATATCTATAAAGGCCTGCGCCAGCAGGGCGTCAAGGGCGTATGGGGCGATTTGGGCGAGCCGGAACTGCACCCCACCGCCATGCGCCACGCCACCGGCAGCGCCGACGAAGTCCACAACATCTACGGCCACCAGTGGGCGCGCCTGGTGGCCGAGGGCTACCAGAAAGACTTCCCGACCGAGCGGCCGTTCATCCTGATGCGCGCCGGGTATTCGGGCACGCAGCGCTACGGCATCATCCCGTGGTCGGGCGACGTCGATCGCAGCTGGGGCGGTTTGCAGTCGCAGCCCGAGATCGCGCTACAAATGGGCATGCAGGGCGCCGGCTATATGCACTCGGACCTGGGCGGCTTCGCCAACCCGGTCGAAGACGACGAACTGTATGCGCGCTGGCTCCAGTACGGCGTGTTCCAGCCCGTGTTCCGTCCGCACGCGCAGGAAGAAGTGCCGTCGGAACCGGTGTACCGCAACGCGGCCACCAAGGCGCTGGCGCGCACCGCGATCCGGCTGCGCTACGCGCTGCTGCCGTATAACTACACGCTGGGCTTCGACAACAACCAGCGCGGTCTGCCGCTGATGCGCCCGATGGTGTACGAGGAACCGGGCAATCCCAGGGCGCAGTCGATGTCGTCCACCTACCTGTGGGGCAAGGACTTCCTGGTCACGCCGGTCATGACCAAGGGCGCCACCACGGCCGATGTGTACTTCCCGGCCACCGCCGCCTGGTTCGACTTTTATACCGGCGAGCGCCATGCGGGCGGCGCCAGCAAAACCGTGGCACTGAAGGCCGACCACATTCCCGTGTACGTACGCGCTGGCGCCTTCATTCCGATGACGACCGTGGTGCAGACCACGCGCGACTACAACACGCGCCGCATCGCCCTGCACTACTACCACGACGCCTCGGCCACCGCCGGCAGCGGCCAGTTGTATGACGACGACGGCGCCACCGCGCAGGCCTACGAACAGGGCAAGTACGAACTGCTGCGCTTTGCCAGCGTACTCAAAGGCCGCACCTTGACCTTGAACGTGGCGTCGGAGCTGGGCCGGCAGCAAACCCGCCAGCCCCGCGCCTTCGATGTCAGCGTGCATAACGTGGCAAACAAGCCGGCCAGCGTGAAGGTCGATGGCAAGGCTGCTGCCTTTGCGTGGGATGCTGCCAGCAAGCTGCTGACGGTGACGCTGCCGGCCAACATGGCAGCAGCGCGGAGTGTCGCCATCGTTCTCTAGCCGTGTATGATTTGCGGGCCATCGGGCAACAGCCCGGTGGCCCGCAAATATCCACCAGGGAGATGCAATGACATCACGTACCATCGGCACGCTGCTGACCGTAGCGGCCATGGCAGCCAGCGTTACCGCGCATGCCGCCGCAGAGAAAAAGCCTACCACCGCCGAAGCCCAGCGGTTCCTGACCGACACCGAAGCACGCCTCAACAAGCTCAATAACGAACAGGCCCGCGCCGCCTGGGTGGGCTCCAACTTCATCACCGACGACACCGAGGCGATCAGCTCCTGGTTCGCCGAGCGCTATCTCACCGCGACCGGCGAGGCCGCCATCGGGGCGCGCCGCTTCAACGGCCTGAAACTGGCGCCGGACCAGGCGCGCAAGATCATGCTGCTGCAGCAGTCGCTGGTGTTTGCCGATCCGAAGGAACGCGAACAGTTCGCGCAACTGCAGGCCGCCCTCAACGGCGCCTACGGCAAGGCCAAGTACTGCGTCAAGCAAGCTGACGGCGCCGACCAGTGCCTGGCCCTGGGCGAGATGGAAAAAGTGCTGGCCGACAGCCACGATGAGAAAAAACTCAGGGAGATGTGGGTGGGCTGGCACGCGCAGTCGCCGGCCTACAAGCAGAAGTACATCGACTACATCGCGCTGTCGAACAAAGGCGCGAAGCAGATGGGCTTTGCCGACACCGGCGCCATGTGGCGCTCGCAGTACGACATGCCGCCCGAGGCCTTTGCCGCCGAGATGGAACGCCTGTGGCAGCAGGTCGCGCCGCTCTATCAATCGCTGCACACGTACACGCGCTACAAGCTGCGCGAGACCTACGGCCCTGACGTGGTGCCGCTGACCGGACCGATTCCATCTCACCTGTTCGGCAATATGTGGGCACAGAACTGGGACAACCTGTACCCGATCCTGAAACCGGCCACCGGCGCCAGCAGCTACGACCTGACCCGCGTGCTGGAAGAGCGCAAGACCGATGCCAAACAGATGACGCAGTACGCCGAGCGCTTCTACACGTCGCTGGGCATGCAAAAACTGCCGGCCACGTTCTGGGAACGCTCGCTGCTGACCAAGCCGCGCGACCGCGACGTGGTGTGCCACGCGTCGGCGTGGCCGATCGACGAGAAGGACGATGTGCGCATCAAGATGTGCATCACGCCCACCGCCGAGAACTTCACGGTGATCCACCACGAACTGGGCCACGTGTACTACTTCCTGGCCTATAACAAGCAACCGCTGCTGTTCCGCACCGGCGCCAACGACGGCTTCCACGAAGCCATCGGCGACACCATCGCGCTGTCGATCACCCCCGACTACCTGAAAAAAGTGGGCCTGATGGACGAGACGCCGCCGGCCGACGCCGACATCGGCGACCTGCTCAAGCGCGCGCTGGGCAAGGTGGCGTTCCTGCCGTTTGCCTACTCGGTCGATAAATGGCGCTGGGACCTGTACGCCGGCAAAACCAAACCGGACGACTTCGACAAAACCTGGTGGCAATTGCGCGAGCAGTACATGGGCGTGAGCCGACCGGCTCCGATGGCCGCCGGTGGCTTCGATGCGGGCGCCAAGTACCACGTGGCGGCCGACGTGTCGTATGCGCGCTACTTCCTGGCCCACATGCTGCAGTTCCAGTTCCACCGCGCGCTGTGCCGCGAGGCCGGCTACACGGGACCGCTGAACCGCTGCTCGGTGTACGACAACCCCAAAGCCGGCGCCAAGCTGCAGCAGATGCTGGCCATGGGCGCCAGCAAGCCGTGGCCGGAAGCGCTGAAGGCGATTTCGGGCGAAGATAAAATCGACGGCGGCGCCCTGCTCGAGTATTTCGCGCCGCTGAAGGTCTGGCTCGACCAGCAGAACGCGGCATTCGCAGCGCAGCAAAAGTAACAGCAAAAAAAACCTCCGCCGGTTTCCCGGTGGAGGTCCTCTGCATTGCATTCGTGCTCGACTACGCTGTCATCATGACCGCCAGCGATCAGGTGCGCTGGTACACGTCCTCGAAACGCACGATGTCGTCTTCACCGAGGTAGCTGCCGGACTGCACTTCGATCAGGTGCAGCGGCAACTTGCCCGGATTTTCCAGGCGATGGTTCATGCCGATAGGAATATACGTCGACTGGTTTTCCGACAACAAGGTGACGTTCTCGCCGCACGTCACGCGCGCGGTCCCGCTGACCACGATCCAGTGCTCGGCCCGGTGGTGGTGCATTTGCAGCGACAGCTTGCCGCCCGGATTGACGGTGATGCGCTTGACCTGGAAGCGTTCGCCGATGTCGATGCCCTCGTACGAACCCCACGGGCGGTACACCTTGGTGTGGTGCAGGTGCTCGGTACGGTCGTCGGCATTGAGATGCTCGACCACTTTCTTGACGCGCTGCACGTGGTCGCGATGGGTCACCAGTACCGCGTCGGCGGTTTCCACCACCACCAGGTCCTGCACGCCGATCACGGCCACGATGCGGCTTTCCGCGCGCACCAGGCTGTTGGTCACGCCGTCCAGGTACACGTCGCCACGGCTGGCGTTGCCCTCGGCATCGCGCTGCTGCACTTCCCACAGCGCCGACCACGAGCCGACATCGTTCCAGCCGATGTCGGCAGCCACCACGACCGCACGGCGCGTGTGCTCCATGACCGCGTAGTCGATCGATTCGGACGGCGACGCGGCGAACGATGCTTCGTCCAGGCGGCAAAAGTCGAGATCGCGGTACGCCAGGCGCACTGCTTCGGCAGCGGACGCTTCCATGGCTGGCTGCAGGGCGCGCAGCTCGTCCAGATAGGTCTTGGCCTGGAACAGGAACATGCCGCTGTTCCAGTAATACGCGCCGTCGGCCAGGAAGCCCTGCGCGGTGGCGAGGTCTGGCTTTTCGACAAAGCGTTCGACCTTGTAGCTGCCGGACTCGGCCGCCACAGCGTCGCCGCGACGGATATAGCCATAGCCGGTCTCAGGCCCGGTCGGCACGATGCCGAAGGTGGCCAGCGCGCCATCCTTGACCAGCTCGGCCGCGTGGGCGATAGCGGCGTGGAAACCGGCGCGGTCATTGATGACGTGGTCGGCCGGCAGTACCAGCATGACTGCGTCGGGATCCTGCGCCAGCAGGAAATGGGCGGCGGCGGCCACCGCAGGCGCGGTGTTGCGTCCGACGCATTCGAGCAATATTCCCAGCGGTGTAATGCCAATTTCGCGCATTTGTTCGGCCACCATGAAGCGGTGTTCATTGCCGCAAACGATCAGCGGCGCCGCCATCGTGGCGCCCTCGGGCAAGCGCAATACCGTCTCCTGCAGCATGGAGCGCTCCGATACCAGCGGCAACAGCTGCTTGGGCATCATCGCGCGCGACAGCGGCCATAAACGGGTACCGGCGCCGCCGGACAAAATGACTGGATAAATTTTCAAGTGACACTCTCTTTTTTTGTTACGGCCTCAGCCCCGGCGCGAAATTTTTAACGTCGTACGAAAACATCGCGCCTCGAATAACGCACCGCTTACGATCTTCACGCCAAAGAGCAGAGCTCCGCCGAGACCACTAAAGTGGGCGCAATTATAGTGCCCGGATGGCATATTATGCAACCAGCGCCGATGGACAGCCATGCCACTCTGAGATAAGCGCAGTCACATCGACAACAGCGAAAAAATGCCCGCCACTCTGTCAGCACGAACAATTTACACAAGAAACAATGTTAAAATCCCGGCGCATAGATTTCTGACGCCAGGCGAAGACCCTACGAACGATTCTTTAGTGGCGAACTGATGTCTGGCGTTACTCAACCCTTCCCCTGTGGTTGGCTTTTTTGTTTCTTCCAAGTCTCTCTGGAGTGCCAGACTCTAGTACCTTGTCAGAAATTCCAGATGCAAGACAGGTTAGGAATCAAATTGTTAAGCGTACTTAGAAAATCAGTTAAATACACTTGGTGTGGATGCATGATCCTTGGCGCTCCCGGCGCTCTTGCAGCCACACCCAACCACGGGGGACAGTCTGGCTACATCAACATGCCCAGCGCGGTGGTGGAAGCCGATGGCACTTTCAGCGCCGGTTACAGCTATGACAGTCCATATGGACAGATGTGGGCAACTGCGAATCTCCTGCCTTTCCTGCAAATGACGGGACGGTACGTGTCGATTACCGGAATTCCAGGTTTCACCAATGAGAAAGGTGAAATTGGCAGCAACTATGGCCGTTACAAGGACAAGGTAGTCGACGGAAAATTGCGCCTGTGGGCCGAAACAGACTATATGCCATCGGTTGCCGTTGGCATGACCGACTTGTTTGGCACCGAATTATTCAAAGGGCAATATATCGTCGCGACCAAGACTTTGGGGGCGAACAAAAATATCGAGGCCAGCCTGGGCTATGCACGCCACCGGCCCGATGGGCCGTTTGCCGGGATGCGCTGGACGCCGACCGGATTGCCCCGCTGGTCGCTGGTGGCTGAATACGACACAACCGATTATCGACGCGACTTCCGCGCCGCCGAGACCAATGCCGGCAAGCGCAACAAGGGAGTCTCCGCCGGCATCGAGTACCGCTGGGGTTGGCTTGCGCTGCAGGCAGCCCGCAACCGCGACCAGTTCAGTGTCAATGCCTTTATCAGCATCCCGTTTAACGAACGTGAATTCGTTCCCAAGATCTTCGAACCCGCTTACTTTATCGATGACAAGGATCCGCCGCCTCGCCCCAGCCGCGATGCATGGCACAGCAACCCCGGTTACGGGGCCGATCTGGTCAACGCGCTGGTAAAGCAGGATTACAAAAATGTGCGCGTTGAGCAAGAAGGTAATACGCTCGCCCTGACGCTGACCAATAGTCGGATTTCGAACCTGGGGCGCGCCGTTGGCCGCGCCGCACGCACCGCAGTGGCGTTTACACCGGTTGGCGTGACCAGTCTGCGCATCACCTATACGACGCTGGACCAACCCGTTGCCACTTATGATTTCCTGGACCTGCAAAAGCTCAACGACTATTTCGAGGGCAAGATCGATCGCCAAGAGTTCCTCAACTTCGTGCTGCTACGCTATCCTGATAAAGGCGATGTGATACGCGACGCCCAACAGTCATGGCTCAACGAATTCCTGGATCGGCCACCAGCGACTGCGGTTGCAGCAGTCCGTGCGCTACCTGCGGCGCCGGTAGCGACTACCTCGGCTACCACGCCGGCGCAGCCATCGGCCACATCGGCATCCATCATCCCGGTACCCGCCCTGGTGAAGCGCCCCGAGCCTGATATTACTGCCAGCACACTGGCCATAGGCGTGGGTGTGGATGGCGATGTGGTCCAGGTAAAATCACTGGATCGTGAAGCCAATCGCTTTAAAATCGCTCCCAAGATCGGCTTTTTCTTCAACGACCCCAGCGGCGCATTCCGCTATTCTATCTCGGCAGCAGCAAATTATGACCGGCGCCTCGGCGACGGCCTCTATCTAAACAGCGCGGCCAGTTTACAATTGGTCGAAACCGTTTCAGGCGTCAAGCAACCTTCCAACAGCACCCTGCCACACGTGCGCAGCGATGTGGCGGAATACTTGCGTGGCAACCGTTTCACGGTTAACCGCGTGCTGCTCAACAAGTATGACAATCCCGCAGAACGGGTGTACACCCGGTTGTCGGCCGGGCTTTACGAGGATATGTTCCGCGGAGTCGGTGGCCAGATGCTGTACCTGCCCAAAGACAAGCGCTGGGCGGTAGATCTGAGCATCGATGCCCTGCAACAGCGTGGCTATGACGGCATCCTCTCAACCCGCGACTACAAGACGGTGACGGCAATTGGTTCGCTACACTATCGCCTGCCACACGACATTACGATTACTGCGCGCGCCGGCCGCTTCCTCGCGAAGGATACCGGGGTGCGCATGGAGTTCAAGCGCAGGTTCCAGTCCGGCATCGAAGTTGGCGCTTGGTACACCCATACAAACGGCAACGATATTACCTCGCCGGGCACGCCATCCAAACCGTACCAGGATCGCGGCGTCTTCCTGTCGGTTCCGCTCAATACCATGTTGGCAATGGATACCCAGGCCAATGCGGGATTTTCGCTCTCTCCATGGACCCGCGATATCGGCCAAATGGTAGCGTCGCCAGGCGATCTGTATAACATGATCGAACGCCCTCGCGCCGACATGCTCAGCTACGATGGCTTGGGTAATTTTGCCGAACGTGCCGATGAGCAAAACCTTCCAGCGGTCAATCCACCGGTACGCCCATTTGCCAACCCTTGGCCAATCATGCGGGCACGACTGGAACAGTCGTCCTCCGCATTGCCCGAGCCGGCCCAGTGGGTCAAGGCAACCGCCCTGATCGGGGGGGTAGTGGTGGCATCCGCACTCAGCGACAAGCCCGTCGACCGGTTCGTAAAAAAACACCAGGATTCAACCGTGCTTCGCAACTGGGATAAGGTAGGCAAGGCAATGCCGTTCGTGCTGGTCGGAGCAGCAGGTGCTGCGATTGCATTTGGTGATGAGCGCGGGCAAAACATCGGTATGATTTCCATGCAGTCCGTAGCAGCCGCGACCGGTATGGCAGTGCTCGGCAAATACGCAGTGGGCCGTGCGCGCCCCGACGAAAATCGCGGTCCATGGACCAGCGTAGGCGATGGCAAATCGCGCTCGGACGCCGCTTTTCCCTCAGGCCATTCCGCTATAGCCTTCGCCGCCGTGACTCCGTTGGCCAAAGAATACGATGCGCCATGGCTATATGGTCTGGCAGCACTGGGCTCAGCGGGGCGCGTTGCAGGCCGCAAGCATTGGGTGTCAGACACTGTTGCTGGCGGCATTATTGGATATGCAATGGGAAGTTGGTTATGGGAAGCACAACGAGACCAAAGCAAGTCCGGGTTGACAATCGCGCCAGGGCCGAAGGAAATCAGTATAACCTGGCAAAAAAGTTATTAATGATTAATTAAATAAAAATAGAATTGCTTTATTTTTAATTACTTCTTGATATATTAAATTACAAATTACAAATTAAAAATTCCCTCATGCAATAATAAATCAGCGCCATTCTCATGTCGTAAAGGCGTCACTGGGCCAGGCATAATCTTTGTCTAACGCCAAGTATTTGTTCTTCAAACCAGCGATATGCGGTAAGATGCCCGACTGAAGAAACCTGTCCCTTATGGTTCACTATTTACTTACACAGTTTAATGTCAAAACTTAAAAATTGTTTCATCGCCGTTGCTTTGACCTCTGCCTCGCTGGCCGTTTCAGCACAGAGCGGCCCGGACCGAGATGATTTGTTCGGCCAGGATTCCAACACGGGCAATAGTCTGCCTGTCGCAGCGCCCAAGCGGGTGAGTATCGTCAACCAGCCTACGATTGGTGATGACGCAGCCGACAATCAGGCAACCAGGCCAAGCCCTGGGCGCTCCGCTTCCGATGCCCCTCGTCCAGTAGCGCCACGCAAAAGCAATCCTAGCGAGTTCCAGCAATTTGTTTCCGATCGTGTAGGCGGCAATACCACCCTGCCGATTTTCGGCGCTGAATTTTTTGCCAACTCGCAGCCGGTGTTTTCTCCTGTCGCCAATGCGCCCGTGGTGAACGATTATGCCCTCGGCCCTGGGGATGAACTGATGATTCGTGGCTGGGGCAGCATCGATATCGATTATCGTGCAACCATTGATCGCAACGGCCTGATTTCGATTCCCACCATCGGCAGCGTGCCATTGGCCGGCGTACGTGCCGGCGATGCTGAAGAAGTCATTCGCAACGCCGTGGGCCGCCTGTACAAAGGTGTCACGATCAACGTGAACTTCGGGCGCCTGCGTTCGATTACCGTGTATGTGGTTGGCCAGGCCAGCCGTCCGGGCACTTACAATATGTCCAGTCTGTCCACACTGGTCACTGCCCTGTTCGCTAGCGGCGGTCCCAATGCCAACGGCAGCATGCGCCATGTGCAAATCAAGCGCGGCGGCAAGGTGGCAGCCGAACTCGACCTGTACGCTTTCATCGGCAAGGGCGACAAGTCGGCCGACATCAAGCTCCAGGATGGTGATACGATTTTTATCCCTGCCGCAGTTGGCCACGTGGCACTCATCGGCAAGGTTAACACGCCGGCCATCTATGAGTTGAAAAGTAGTAGCGACACGATAGAATCGTTGATTGCCTACGCTGGCGGTGTGCCGGTACTGGCAGATCCGCGCCGCGCATTTCTGGAGCGTATAGATGCTGGCAAGAGTCAGCCACGCACTGTCGAGCAATTTGCTTTGAATACTGCAGGAATGAAGCGGACCCTGAAGGATGGCGACGTCCTTAACATCACCTCGATCACTCCTGATTTTTCGAATGCGGTTGTACTGCGTGGTAATGTAGATCAGTCGGTGCGCACACCGTTCACGTCCGGCATGCGTATCAGCGACCTGATTCCAAACCGCCAGTACCTTATTTCTCGCAAATCTATTAAACGACAAAATGAAGCTGTCAATCCCGAGGATGAAAATCGTACCAATGACCAGGCTGGCAATATTGCCGCTCGTATCGGCGGCCTGATCGACGAGATCAATTGGGACTATGCGGTCATCGAGCGCATCAATAGGGATGACTTGAGTGTCAGCCTGGTGCCGTTCAACCTTGGCAATGTATTCAGCAACCCGTCCGGCGCCGACAATGTACTATTGCAGCCTGGCGACACGGTAACAATTTTTTCGCAACAGGACGTCGCCGTACCGATGGACAAGCGCCGTATCTTTGTCCGGATTGAAGGTGAAGTCAAGACGCCCGGCGTGTACCAGATGACGGCTGGTGAAACCTTGCAGTCGATGCTGGCAAAGGCTGGGGGGCCTACCAGCAATGCCTACCTGTTCGGTACGGGTTTCTATCGAGAACAGGTGCGCAAGCAGCAGGAAGCAAATCTTGAAAAGCTTGCCAATCGGCTGGAAAGCCAAGCACGCTCTGACCAATCGCGCGCAGCGTCCAATGCCCGCTCCGTCGCCGATGCTCAACTGGCCGAGGTAAGGCTTCAGGCACAAGCGGTTGCAGCACAACAGGCAGTAGATCGCCTGCGCCGGCTTAAACCAACCGGTCGTATATCTTTCGGACTAGATCCGCAGGAGACGCGCTTTGCCATTCTGCCGCAGCTGAAACTGGAAAATGGTGACCGTTTGCTGGTACCTGCGCGCCCGGCATTTGTCGAAATTTACGGTGCGGTCAATGTCGAATCCTCTCAATTGTGGCGTAAAGGTCTACGCGTGAAAGACTATCTGGAGAAATCGGGACTGACGGCAGATGCCGATCAAGACAATATTTTCCTGTTGCGGGTGGACGGCAGTGTCGTGTCGCGCGATTCCGGTAGCTGGTTGTCCGGCGGCTTCGGCGGCACAGAAGTCATGCCCGGCGACAACATTGTCGTTCCTGAGAAGTTTGACAAGGAAACGGGCTGGACAAAATTCATGGGTGGCGCTCGCGAATGGACGCAAATCCTGGCGAACTTCGGCCTTGGTGCGGCAGCTTTCAAAACGTTGCGTGACTAATGAAAGGCAGGCTTGAGCTTCAAGCCTGCATTCAGCCTCATACTTTCCAGTTGGTCTTTACAGTATAAACAGCACATGAGTATTAATCAGATACAACCCCCTTCGTTACCGGATACCGGGGACACGAGCGAACGCGACTTTAGCTTGCTCTATATCCTGGTTGTTTTGGCAAAGCACAAAAAACTGATTTTTGGGCTACCGGTAGTGGCAGCCATTCTGGGGGCTGGAATCAGCTTTGCCCTGCCGAGTGTGTATAAGGCGAATGCGAAGCTATTGCCACCGCAGCAAGCGCAATCCGGGGCATCGGCCCTGCTGTCGCAGCTGGGCGGCGCGGCGGGTGCCTTGGCCGGAGCAGCAGGTCTGAAGAATCCCAATGATCTCTACGTAGGCATGTTAAAAAGCCGTAGCGTATCGGATAAACTGGTTGAAAAATTTGACCTGAAAAAAGTGTATGACGTGGAGTCGCGGGAAAAGGCGCGTACCATTCTCGAAGCTAACAGCAATATCGTCGCGGGGAAAGACGGACTCATCACGATCGACGTGGAGGACGAAGACAAGACACTCGTCGCCAAACTTGCCAACGGATATGTAACTGAGTTGGTGAATTTGACCAAGGTGCTTGCCGTTACCGAGGCGTCGCAGCGCCGGGTATTCTTCGAGCGGCAGCTAGAGCAGTCCAAGGATAATCTTGCCAAAGCCGAAATGGCGCTGAAGGGCGCCCTTGATACCCACGGGGTAATCAGTGTCGACGCCGATAGCCGCGCCATCGTCGAGACCGTGGGCCGTCTGCGCGCCCAGATTTCGGCCAAGGAAATTCAGCTGAGCTCGATGAGGGCGTTTGTCACAATTAACAACCCCGAGTTCAAACGCGCCCAGGAAGAGCTCAGCAGCTTGCGTGCCGAACTGTCCAGGCTGGAAAATGGCCGTCCGGCCATCGATAGCGATAAGGCGGAGGGTTCGATCAAACAGGTTGGCCTGGAAAATATAAAGATATTACGTGATGTAAAATATTACCAGATGCTCTACGAGTTGCTTGCAAAACAATATGAAATGGCACGCCTTGAAGAAGCCAAGGATACAGCCTTGGTGCAAGTACTCGATCCTGCAATGGAACCGGAACGTAAATTCAAGCCAAAACGCGTGATGCTCATTCTGCTTTCCGCAATACTGGGTTTGTTTGCGGCGATAGGATTATCCTTTATGTTAGAAAAGCGAAAAAAACTTCTCGCCGATCCCGAGGGTAAAGCCCAATGGGATGAATTGAAGGCCCTGGTACGATCAAGATAATCATCAAATCAGCATTAGTAGCATTGAAAAATATTTATTTTTAACTAACTTATTAAAAAAATGACCAAAAGAATCGCGCTCATCACGGGCATTACGGGCCAAGATGGCGCCTACTTGACTCAACACTTGCTGGAACTCGGCTACACCGTCTACGGAACTTTCCGTCGCACCAGCTCGACAAATTTCTGGCGCCTCGAGGAGCTGGGCGTTCAAAACCACCCGGATCTTCACCTGGTCGAATTCGACCTGACCGACCAAAGCGGTGTGCTGCGCCTGGTTGATCGTATCCAACCGGACGAGATCTATAATCTGGCGGCGCAGAGCTTCGTCGGAGTTTCCTTCGACCAACCTGCAACCACGGCAAACATCACCGGCTTGGGCGCGCTGTATTTGCTCGAAGCGATTCGCTTCGTCAATCCGAAAATCAAGTTCTACCAGGCCTCGACGTCGGAAATGTTCGGCAAAGTACAAGAGATTCCGCAATTGGAAACAACGCCGTTTTACCCGCGCAGCCCGTACGGTGTGGCCAAGCTTTACGCCCACTGGATGACGATCAACTACCGCGAGTCTTACGGTATCTTCGGCGCCAGCGGCATTCTGTTCAACCACGAATCGCCGCTGCGCGGCCGTGAATTCGTGACCCGTAAAATTACCGACAGCATCGCCAAGATCAGCTTGGGCAAGCTCGACTGTCTCGAACTGGGCAATATCGATGCCAAGCGCGACTGGGGCTTTGCCAAGGAATACGTCGAGGGCATGTACCAGATGCTGCAGGTTGATGAGCCTGACACCTTCGTGCTCGCCACCAACCGTACCGAAACTGTCCGTGACTTCGTCACCATGACCTGCAAGGCTGCTGGCATCACGCTGGAATGGCAAGGCGCTGCCGAAAACGAATTCGGTGTCGATACAAGCAATGGCAAAACCATTGTTCGCATCAACCCGAAATTCTACCGCCCGGCCGAAGTGGAATTGTTAATCGGCGATCCTGCCAAAGCCGAGCGCGTGCTGGGCTGGAAGCCTGAGACCACGCTCGAACAGCTGTGTAAACTGATGTACGATGCAGATCTGGCTCGCAACAAGCTGGGCTTCTCGTTTTGAAGATCCTGCTGACAGGCGCATCCGGTTTCACGGGGAGGCACTTCGCCAACATGGCCCGTGAAGCAGGTCACGAGGTAGTCGCGCTCGCCTGTAACCTCGCCGACAAAGTCGAGTTGCGGCAAGAAGTGTTGGCTGCCGCGCCTGACAGCGTGGTGCATCTGGCAGCAATCAGTTTTGTAGGGCAGGCGGACGAGAACGCGTTTTATGCTGTCAACGTGGTAGGCACGATGAATCTGCTTGACGCGTTGCTGGCGCTGCCCAAGTTGCCGCAGCGCGTATTGTTAGCCAGCAGTGCCAACGTGTATGGGAACTGTGATGCCTCGCCCATTGGAGAAAACCAGCCGCCTTCACCGATGAACCATTATGCCACGAGCAAATTGGCCATGGAACACATGGCGAGGACTGTCGGTGATCGGCTGCCGCTGGTGTTTACTCGGCCGTTCAATTACACCGGCGTGGGGCAGGCGAATCAGTTCTTGATACCGAAGCTGGTGAATCATTTTGCGCGCCGCGCGTCGTCGATCGAACTGGGGAATCTCCATGTTGAACGCGAGTTCAACGACGTGAGCATGATCAGTGCTGCCTATTTACAACTGATTGAGCATGGTGTGGCAGGCGAAACTTACAACATCTGCTCGGGGAACGCCTACGCACTAAAGCAGGTCATCGAACTGCTGACCCGGATCACGGGTCACCGCATGGACGTCACCGTCAACCCGGCATTCGTCCGCGCCGGCGAAGTACATCGGCTTTGCGGCAACCCATCACGCTTGACGGCATTACCCCCTCCTGCCATTCCCCTGCCCGCACCACTGAGCCTGGAACAAACCTTGCGTAACATGTTGTTGGTTAAAGAGCAGGAGTTACAGCAACGGACTACAGACGAACAGGATGTCACGCACCGGTAATACTGTTAAGGTGTGCAATGCCGTTTTGTTGCCCTAAGTTATGTGTTTGCCGAAATTCTTGCTAGTTCCCTCCGCATGCGCGGTTGTTGGCGTTGCTGTTGCTGCTGCGAACAATTTATGGCGCTAAGGTCAGTGGGCGACGCCCGTTTCATTCTTGATTTACGATATGTCAATTATCATCAACAACTTTTATGTCGACGCCTGCAAGACGGTCGCCCTGCCGAAGTTCCCAGTGCCCGCGAAGGCATGAGCATGACTGTTCCCTTCTTGGACCTGAAAGCTGCCTATATCGAATGCCAGACCGAGATTACTCGGCCATACAGCAGGTCTTGCATAGCAGATATTACATCGGCGGCGCCGAAGTGGCGGCGTTCGAAGCCGAATATGCACAGTTTTACGGTGCCACCCAGTGCAGGGGCCTGGTCAACGGGCTTGACGCAACGCACCTGGCATTGCGCGTCATGGATGTGGAACCTGGCGACGAAATCATTGTGCCAACCAACACGTCTATTGCGACCTGACTCGCCGTTACTCAATGCGGAGCGCCCCGTGGCACCGGTCGAGCCTGGCGCCCGTACTTTCAACATCACCCGAGCACTGATTGCCTCGGGCGTACGTGCGTTTAAACAATGAGTCTAGTTAAATCAAGCCTGCTGAACGGTATTGCCGTTGTAGTAAAGGTCGGTGCCGCAATGATCCTGAACAAGGTGCTTGCACTGTACGTGGGACCATCCGGTTATGCGGTGATAGGGCAATTTCAAAACGCCCTTGCCGTCGCCTTGAGCTTGAGTGGTGGCGTGATGGGCCCCGGGGTTACCAAGGGTACTGCACAGCATTTTGACAATCAATCGCAGCAGCATACTATCTGGCAAACAGCAGTAAAGCTGACCCTGTCGGCTACGTTGGTGGCAAGCCTGCTGTTTATCGTCGCCCATCAATGGCTGTCAGGAAAGTTGCTGGAGCGTGCCGATATGGATACAGTGTTCATAGGACTTGGCCTTGCTCTGCCAGCGATTGCCCTGAATAATCTCCTGCTTGCCATTATCAATGGTAAAAAGGACGTGGTCACCTATGTCAGCGCCAATATCGTGGGCAGCCTCCTCAGCCTGCTGGTAGTGGGTGCGCTGACCTATCTGGGAGGCCTGTACGGCGCTCTGCTGGCCATCGCCATCAGTCCCGCTGCATCGTTGCTGGCAACGGGCGCGCTGGTAGCGCGCCGCGGCTGGTTCAAGGCCGCGTACTTATGGGGCAAGCTCGACCGGCCGGTTGTAAAAGAACTGTCGGGATTCGGATTGATGGGTCTGACAAGTGCCATCATGTCTCCCCTCGCCTTCATGTTCATCCGAAATCATTTGTCGCAGACCCTGGGCCTGGATGCCGCCGGCTACTGGCAAGCCTCCTGGAAAATCAGCGAGATTTATTTGATGCTGATTACGCTCACATTATCCATGTATTACCTTCCACGCCTGGCCGAAATCAAGACGCGCACGGAACTGGGCAAAGAGATTGCCAAGGTCTATAGCGTAGTGCTACCAATGGTTATACTTGGCGCAGTTGTGATGTATTTTTTACGCGACTTCATTATTGAAAAATTATTCTCCAAGGATTTTGCACCCATGCGAGAGTTATTTTTCTGGCAACTAACTGGCGATATTTTGAAAATTGGTTCATGGATCCTCAGTTACATCATGCTGGGAAGAGCCATGGTTCGCGCCTTTGTCCTGACAGAAGTAATTTTTTCACTTTCTTTTTACGGTTTTACTGTGATGCTTTCCAAAATATATGGTTTCCAGGGCGTCGCGATGGCATATGCTGCCAACTATTTACTATATTGGATTGCCATGTGGATACTAGTCAGAAATGAAATGAACAAAATGGAAACCAAACATGTCTAGTTTAAATTCGCACGGGACCAGGCAACTCACCTCGGTGTTAATCCCGCTTTATAACCATGCCGCGTATATTGTCGAATGTCTTGACGGCGTCCTGCAACAGGACCCCTCAAACATCGAGCTTTTGCTCATCGACGATGGTTCTTCGGATAATGGCTTTCAGGTGGCGCAGCAGTGGAAGGAAACGCACGGTAGCCGCTTTGCACGCATCGAATTCCAACGCCAGGAAAATGCCGGAATTACCCACACTTTTGACCGACTGCTGCGCAACAGTACCGGCAATATTATTGCGATCGTAGCCAGTGATGATGTACTGCTACCCGGTTCCATCGCAGCACGTTTGAGCTTGCTTAACGAGCCTGGTGTCATGGCCGTATTCGGCGATGCGATTCCAATCGATGCGCAGAGCAAAATCACGGGCGCCAGCGCCATTGGCGAGATCGGCAAACCGAGTTCGCGCGTGGCATTGTGCGATCCCCGTACGCTGCCTTGGGAACTGATTTTCCGCTGGAATATCTATGGCTCCGTGTTGATGTGTCGGCGCGAGGGAATACTGAAACCGGATGGCAGTTCCGTATTAAATCTGGAAATATTCAGCGAGGACATGCAGCTGTATTATCTCCTGAGCTCGAAAGATTCTCTGCGCTACCTGAATCAACCGGTGGCAAAATACCGCATCCATACTACGAATACATCGCATACCCAGAGCAATGTTTTAAAATTAAGAAAAAACATTTACCACTCCCGTAAACACGCAATGATCGGCATGCCGATATGGCGTCGCGCCGTAGTAGGCATGCAAGCGTTTACGTATAATCGCTGGCGAGATGGACTGGCATCGCGCTTGTTATTGCCGTTCGTGGCAGCGGCTTACGCAGGAATTCTGGGTGCCCGTGTCGCTTATGATTTTTATAGAACAAAAATTTTAGGGCAGACTCAAGATGTCTGATTCAGAGAATATGCCTCGTGCGAAGCAGGGCAAGCTGGCTCGACGCATTAAGCAGTTCACATCAGAGCCGCTGCCATGGGCGCTGTACATGCTGTGCGCATGGATCTTTTCGCGGTTGCGCAACAAAGTGTACGCGCATTTGCTCAAAGCCCCAGGCTTGAATATCGGCCCGCGCTGTTCCATTCGTGGTACCCAATGTATTTCCATGGGCAGCGGCGTTTCCATTTATGGTGGATTATGGCTGGAGGCGGTTCAGCATTACCGTCATCAATCATTTTCCCCGACGATTACTATCGGCGACAATGTTTCTTTCTCATTGGATGTCCATATTACCAGCGTCAATAAGATTGAAATAGGCAACGGTGTCCTGTTCGGCAGCCGCGTCCACGTTTCCGATCATAACCACGGCCGTTACACAGGCGTGGGCCAGAGTCGTCCCGAGGAACCGCCTGCAGAACGTGAACTGGCAAAGCGCGGCGATGTCATCATCGAAGACAATGTGTGGATCGGTGATAACGTCATTATTTTGGGACCTGTCAGAATCGGTGCGGGCGCTGTAATTGGTGCTAATTGCGTGGTCAAGGGCGATGTGCCGGCAGCGACGATGGTCGCCGGGGCGCCCGCCAAAGCCATCAAACGATTCGATAAAGAGTCGGGCACGTGGAAGAAAATCTAATCATGCCGGACTTGTGTCTTTCGGTTAAAAATACCAACTAACATGACAACCCTTGAATTTTCCCTTCTGGCGCTTCAACACATGGAGGCATATATTGCGCTATGGCTGGGGCTTTTTTTGCTATATCGGCTATTGTTCTGGAAAACTGTCCAGTCAATATTGGATCCGCTTTATTTCTACGTTATTTTTACCAATTCGATTTGCACGGCCAATGTAATTTTTCTGGCGATGTACAACGAAATAAAGATGTACTACACGCTGACTTACATATTTTCGGAAGCAGCACTGCTTTTAGGAATTTTACTGTTTGCACGACCGCAACCGACATTTCAGGTGCAGACACCTTCGGAGCAATTCGTCAAACAACTTAAATTCGGGATGCTGTTTACGATGATCATCGCCATTGGGGCGAACCTGATGGTATATGTTACCAACGGAATTCCGCTACTGCTAGAAAGCCGTAACGACGCGTCTGCCGGTGGCTTTGGGGTCATGCTGCGTCTGTCGCAAGTTGCCACGGCGCTGTTCGTTCTGTTTTATTATGTGAAGAAAAAAATCACCGGTAAGCCGAATTCCAAAATTGAACGCCTGCTGTTTCTGATCAGCATAATGTTCGGTGCATTAAGCGGCTACAAGGCATTTTTCTTGTTCTATATATTTATTTATTTCTTGACCAACGGCAGAACGACACCGCTTTCATTCAAGAAAAAATTTCTTCTGACTTTGGGTGGAATCGTTGTAATGCTCATGATGTTCTCGGTGGTGTTGGGCACGACCGACATTGGAGCAATGATAGGCGGTTTGATGACAAGGCTGCTTGCCTCGGGCGACGTTTACTATATGGCGTTTGTCGACGATACAATTGATCTATTGCCACCTCAGGGATTTTTCTATCAGCTGTTTGGTTCGCTTTTGGCATCTTTTCGCGTGGTCAGTTGGGATGCGGCACCGCTGAATTACGGCTATGCAATCAATGAAGTAGTTAATAAAAATGATCTCTTGTTCGGCCCAACATTCCGCTACAACGTGTTATGGCTGTTGCTGACACAAAGCCCGGTACTGACAACCATATTATCGTTTGTGGTAGGCGCAATCATAGGCTTGCTGAACCGGGCACTAAACCAGATGAAGAGATTGGGACTTGGATTTATTGTCATTGCGTTCTTCTACTATAAATCGTTCCTGCTCATTCTGGGCCCTGACCATGCCGTGAATGATGTCGTGTTATCTGCGTTCATATTCATTTTCATCGCAGCGATAATTTTCCTGCCCATTCATTCACGCCGCCCCGGCAGCAAGACCATAGCAGCATCAGCATCAGCATGAAAAAATTTAACTGGGCGACAACTACGACGCTTGCATAAAACATCAGTAGCTAAATAGCCATTCAGATGGCATAGAATTTTTTGGAAAAATATGAAATCCCCTAGATTATCAGTTTGCATCCCTTCCTATAATAGAGCAAAATATCTGAAGCAAGTCCTGGACTCTGTGGTCAGTCAAAAAGAGTATTTATTTGAAATCGTCATCTGCGAAGATGTTTCTCCTCAGCGTCAGGAAATTGGTGCGATCGCCCGGGAATATCAAAGCATTCATGGCGACCTGATCGTTTATCACGAAAATGCCACCAATCTCGGATTTGACCGTAATTTGCGCCAGTTGTTGAAAACCGCGAGTGGCGACTACTGCGTCTTCCTTGGAAATGACGACGTGCTGTGTCCTGGCGCGCTGAAGAACCTTTCCGAAGTCATTGCACGCAATGAAGATGTCGGTGTCATTTTGCGCGGCTATGGCTGGTTCAATGGTACCCCTGACAATGTCGTGCAAACTGTAAAATATTTCCCGGATGAGCGCTTTATGCCAGCGGGACTCGATAGCCTGGCATTCTTCTTCCGCCGTTCGTGTGTTCTGGCTGGTCTGACTGTGGCTCGTCAGCCCGCATTGGCGCTGGAGTCATCGGAATTTGATGGTTCTCTGTTTTATCAGTTGCACTTGGTCGGTAATATCATTTTGAAGCACAACGGTGTGTTCACGCCGGAAATCATTGCGCTGTGCCGGGCGGACGAGGCGCCCGATTTCGGTCACTCAAGCACCGAAAAAGGCAAATACACGCCTGGCGAATACACGATAGATGCCCGCATCCACATGATGACCGGCGTCGTCACCATCGCCAAATCGATAGACAAGACACATAAAGGCGCATTGGCCGGCATCTTGCGTGATATCGCAAACTACTCGTTCCCGTGGTTGGCTTATCACGCCGACAAGAAGCCTGCTGTGTTCAAGAAGTACTATCAAGAACTCGGCAACATGGGCTTGAAGGCTTTCCCCATGTTCCATGTTTATTATTACCTGATCAGGATCGTTGGCGCCGGCACGGTGGAAAAAATGATCAATTTTGCGAGAAATACTTTGGGTTATACACCAAAACTGGGCGGTCGAAAATAAGCCCGCATTCTCCGCGTTCTCATGTTGATCTAATTATGGAAATCTGAAGTTATGAAGTTGTTGATAGACGGTTATTATCTGGATAAGCCGCGTGGCATGGGCCGATACCTGCAGGAGTTACTATCAGCGGTTGCACGATATGCTCCGGTGCATTGTGCAATCAGGGTCATGATACCTGACGACACCCCTGATACCTTGCTGGTATCCCCCGAGCGTATCAGCTATATCCGGAAAAAACGTCTGCCTTTTCCCGTGTGGGAGCAATTTTCAGTACCGTTCACAGTGTTAGCGGAACGCGCAGATGTTGTTCACTTCCCTTACAACACCATGCCGGTCCTGATGAATTTTCCGGGCTTGGGAAGATTATTTCAAAGCAGACGCGTGGTGACTGTTCATGATCTGATCTACATGACCTCTTCTGGTGGTAATTTTTATCAGGGATGGGGCAACCGATATCGGAAGTTTTGCGTCCAGTTAATCTCACAGTACAAGACCAATGTCATCACGGACAGCCATTATTCTGCTGCCGAGATCAAGTCACGCCTCAAGCTCGACTCCGAGGTCGTCTATATTCCTGTTGAACGGACCTGTCCGAAACAATTTGGCGAGCGTGCTATTGTCCAGAAATGGATATCGTCGAAGAACTATCTGCTCCATATCGGCGGCGTCAGTCCACATAAGAATTCGGCCCGGTGTGTCCAGGCCTTTATTGAGGCCAAGCTCGATGGATGGCAGTTGGCGGTGCTCGGCATGCCTTCCAACTGCGCACTCGCTCAGGAGCACGCAAGTAATCCGGCAATCCAGTTTCCCGGCTGGGTCAGCGACCATGAAATGCGGACCATACTTGGCCATGCAAACGGCGTGCTGTTTCCAAGTCTGATGGAGGGGTATGGCCTGCCGATTGTGGAAGCTTTCGCCTCGGGTCAACCCTTGCTGACGTCGAATCTCCCGCCAATGAATGAGCTGGCGGCCAACGCGGCTATTTTGGTCGATCCGACGTCGGTACCAAAGTTGACCGACGGTATTTTGAGCATGGTATGCGATCAGGCCGGTAGTGCGGCCCTGGTTGAAAAGGGCTATCTGCGGATGAAAGAAATTACCTCCGCCAAGATGGCAGAAAAGATGTTCGCAGTTTATGGGATCGTGAAATAAGATGAAAGTTGCGCTGATTTCAACGTTATACCCGTATCCCGCAGACGTTGGTAAAAAAGTGGTAATGACAGGAATGATACGCTTCTTTTGCGAAACTATTTCGCCGGAAAATTTCTTCCTCGTCCATCCTATCACCGATTCTTCGGTGCAAAATTCACAACGTTTCAAAAATTGCACTTACAGTTTGCCAAGCGGTGCAAGAAAATTGATCAATATTTTTTTGCATACAGCAATCCTGAGAAAAAAAAGCATCCAGGAATCGCTGTTTTTTTCGAAAAATGTTACTGCCCAGCTTCAAAAAATTATTGACGATATTGATGCGGATATTATCGTTTTCGATACCATTCGCATGGGCCAATATTTGCCTTTGCTTGATACAGGCAGGGCCAGAAACGTACTCTACCTCGAAGATCTTTTTTCCGTCAGGTATCAGAGCATGATACGCGCGTTGAATTTACCAGAGATGAAGAGTTTTAATCCCTTGGGAAATTTTGAAAAGCATGTTCCGACCGTCCTGCGGCCATATATTAAAAAATTCTCGTTCGTACAGAAATTACTGCTCTCTTATGAGTCCCGGCTGGTGGCGAAATCCGAGTCTTCACAGGCGAAATCTTTCCCCGATAACTTATTGATCAACAGGGCAGAAGCGCAGTTGTTGAGTTCATGGGGTGGACGTGGGGTGCATGTATTCCCGCCCTATATCTCCTCGAACGTGCGTCCTTATGAGCGTACCTGGAAGCAGTCGCCCACTTTTGTATTTCTTGGTGGCCTTGATGTTCCCCATAATGCTGTAAGTCTCGAGAGCTTCATCGATTTGCATCTGCCCGGTATCGTGAAGGTCATACCGAATGTCATGATCAGGGTGATCGGCAAAAATCCGGCCGCGTCGTTGTTGGAATTAGTTAAGAAATTTCCTGCAAATGTACGCATCGAGGGTTACGTCGAAAGCCTCGATGATGTCTTGCATAGTGCTTGCGCTATGCTGGTGCCGTTATTGTTTGGCAGTGGTGTCAAGCTCAAGACGATCGATGCTCTGTCCTACGGCTTGCCGATCATCGCGACCGATTTCGGCGTGGAAGGGGTCGCTGTATCGGCAGCAAATGAAGACTGTATCGTCGAAAATGATCTATCCAAGTACGGCTCCTGGATGGCAAAGCTCCTCGATCAAGACTTCAACCACGGCATCTCGCGCAATTCTTACCAGCTCTATCTGCGTAGTTACGCGGATCAGAGCATCAAAGCCCGATACAAGCAGATCTTCGATATCTGATTTCTACCGTTGGCGTCGCGGCGACCGGCATAACCGACCGGCTCCCTGAGTGGAATGAGGTGTCGGAGGGGCGCACCATAAAAAAACCTCCGCCGGTTTCCCGGCGGAGGTCCAAATACACTGCGGAGACAGCAGCTTAGAACTTGTAGTTCATGCCCGCGATCACGGTACGACCATACTTCGCATATTCCAACTGCTGGGCACGGTCGCCGTTATAGGTTTCGTAGGCGGCATTGCGCAGGTTGTTCACTTGCAGCACCAGGCCCACACCCTTCATCGCACCGGTGTTGAAGGTATAGCCGATCTGGAAGTCGACGATGTTTTCACCGACAACATAGCGCAGCGCGCGGTCGTTGGAGAAGTTGCCGATCTCGCCAACGAAGTCGGAACGACGACGCTGGCTCACGCGAGTTTCGAAACCATTCTTCTCGTAGTAGGCGGTCAGGTTGGTCGTGCGCTTGGACAGGCCCGGCAGTGGAATGTTGTTGCCGATGCTGCCGCTTGGATCTTCGATGGTGATCTTGCTGTCGGTATAGGTGGCGCTGGCCGACACACCGAAACCGTCGAGGGTCTTGGTCAGCATGTTCAGCGGCATCGAGCCCGACAGTTCCACACCCTTCAGGATCCCGCCATTACCGTTGTAGGCAGCGCTGTAGTCACCAATGCGCGAGCGCAGCGGCAGCCCGTTGGTCATCAAGAAGTCGGCCGGGAAATAATTCGAGAAATCGGTGCGACGGGTCTGGTTAAAGATGTACGTATCGAGTTTCTTGAAGAACGCCGCTGCCGCGAAATAGGCCTTCTTGTCGAAGTACTTTTCGTACGAAATGTCGAACGCCTTGGCGCGCCATGGATCGAGTTGCGCATTGCCGCCGCTGCCGTTTGGCTCGCCCTTGGTGGTGTCGACGTTGATTTCCAGTGCCGAGCGCAGCTGGTCCACGCGCGGGCGCGCCAGTTGCTTGGCCAGGGCCACGCGCACGGTCTGCTGCCCGTCGAAACCGAAGGCCAGGTTCATGCTCGGCAGGATGTCGGTGTAGCTCTTGCCATCGTGGATCGGCTGGATCTGGTTACCGGCAGGCTTGCTGTTGTCCAGGTAGCGCGAGTCCGACGACTGCTTGGTGTTCTGCATCTGCACGCCGATGTTGCCGCGCAGGCTCACCGCTGGCGACAGTTCCGCCTCGATATTGGCCTTGGCAAACGTCGTGACGACCTTCTCGTTGACGGTCCACGCTTTCGGAATCAGGTAGGTCAGGTCCGCGCTCGGACGGAACGACATGTACTGGCTGACGAAGCCTGGCACGTTCCAGCTCGGGATCGAACCGGCGCCGGCGAAGCCGAGGTCAACTGCGCCGTATTGCAGGTTGCCCGGCACGGCCACCGCGCCGCCAACCAGGTCGATGGCGCCTTCGGCCTGGGTCTTGCTCTTGCTGCGGTCGGCGTAATTGACGCCGAAGTCGAAGCTCGAGAATGCTTTTTCCAGCTCGCCCGACGCGCGTACATTGGCCGTCAGCTTGGCGCCTTTCAGCTCGTCTTCCACGCTCGGCACCTTGCCGTAGCCGGAGCCGTAGATGGTATTACCCACGTACAGGTTGTTCGAATTGCTGTAGTCGAGGCTTGGGGTCAGTTGCGAGTAACCGCCGTTGCCGTAAGCAAGGTTGACCTTGTCCAGGATGGCCGACGCGCCGCCATTGCTGTACTGCAGATTGTTTTCCAGGCCGGTTTCGTTACGCTTGGCCTTGGAGTAGTTGATATCGCCGAAGATGGTCCAGTCGCTCGACTTGTACTCGTTGCTCCAGCCAAAGGCGCGAATGTCGTCCTTGCGCTTGTTGTACATGCCACGCACCAGCGGCCGCACGTTGTTGAGCGTGCCACCAGCGATGGTGCCGTTGTTGACCGTGACCGGGTTATAGTTCGACTCCGACTGTGACAGGGAGATTTCCAGCTGGTTGGCGGTCTCTTCAGCCTTGAAGCGCGACGCGTACACATCGATGATGCTGGTCCACTGCTTGTTCGGACGGTATTGCAGCACGCCCATCAGGCCGTCACGCTCATTGCGCCCGCTGCGGGCCACGGCCTTGATGCCATCCGAAGCGAAGGTGCCGGCCGGCAGACCGGTGCGCGTATCGCGCTTCCAGGGCTCGTACAGGCCGGTCTCGTTCGACAGGATCGGGGTTTCCAGGCGGGCGTATCCCAGCGCGACACCGATGGTGCGGTCGGCAAACTGGTCGATGTAACTGGCCGAGAAACGGGTGCCGGTATCCTTGGCGTTACCGATCTTGCCCAGCGAATTTTTCTCGCCGCGGGCGTTGAGTGCCACAGTGCGGCCGGAAAACGCCAGCGGACGCACGGTCTGCATGTCGATGGTACCCGACAAGCCCTGGCCGACCAGGCCGGCGTCCGGGGTTTTATAGACGGTCACGCCCGCCATCAGTTCCGACGGATACTGGTCGAACTCGACGCTGCGGTTGTCGCCGGTCGAGACTTGCTCGCGGCCGTTCAACAGGGTGGTGGCAAAGTCCGGCGACAGGCCACGTACGCTGATCACCTGGGCACGACCGGCCACGCGCTGGGCCGACAGGCCAGGCAGGCGTGAAATCGACTCGGCGATGCTGACGTCGGGCAACTTGCCGATGTCTTCGGCGGAGATCGCCTCAACGATGGAATTGGCATCCTTTTTGACCGAGATGGCGTCCTCGATACCGCGACGGATGCCCGACACGACCACGGATGCGATCGGCGCCTGGGCCGCCGCAGGGGCGTCCTCGGCTGGCGCGTTCTGGGCGAAAGCCGGCATGGCGAAGGCGGCGACAAACAACGCGCACCCCGCTGCGACCGGATTGAGTTGGAAGGCAGCTGTGCTGCGCTTGTTGGCGAAGATACTCATTGATGTCCCCTCTACACGACACTAATAATTTCTCTGTAGTCAATTACTACATGAGAACCAAGAAAATAACGTTCTAAAGACGTTCCGGAAGGAATTTTGTACTAAAACTAGATTCAATGTCAATTGAACTTCCCGCCAACTACACTTTACCAGTGGCGCCCTGCAGGGCTCAGCCGGGGATTACGCGGTTCTCGTTGTATTTCAGCTACAATAGCCTAGCAAAGTATATGTAGCAGAACTACAGTTTTCTCGCAAAAACCATCCATTTCTGAAAGCAAATGCCAGAAAACTGCCTTCCCTAAAAAATCGCCGTGTAGTACGACTACGAACGGCAACGGAGAACTTCATGCACACCAGACAGTTGCAACTGCGGGCGCTCGTCGCCGCGCTCCCCATGGCGCTGATCCTGCCCGCCATGGCGCAAACCCCGGCCAGCACCACGGTGCACTACCCCACCTGGGATGGCCAGCAGAACACCGTGCGCTATGCCACGCCCGACGCCGGCGCTTTCCTGCGCAACTACACGCAAGCGACCACCCAGCGCGTACGCCAGGGCGAGGCCCTTGATGGCAAGCAGGAAACCGGCTACGCGGAAACCGCACAACTCCCCACCGTCCGCACTGGCAATCTCGGGTTCGATGCGCTGTTTGCGCTGGCAGGCGTGGAAATGCGGCGCGATGCGGTCAGCCAGATCCAGGACGGCAGCTACAACGGCGGCCAGCCGATCGCCTGCGACTGTTTCAAGACCGGTGAGCTGTGGCATTACGTGTGGACCCGCGACCTGTCGTACGCCGCCGCGTTGTCGCTCGCCATGCTCGACCCGCAACGGGTGCGCAACTCGCTCGCATTCAAACTGGCCGGCTACCGCGCCGGCGTCACGCCCGGCCCCGAAGTAGCAGGCACGGCCGACGGCCTGCAAATCGTCCAGGATACGGGCAGCGGCGGCAGCTGGCCGGTGAGCACCGACCGCATGAGCTGGGCCTTCGGCGCTGCTGAAGCCTTGAAGGCGCTGCCGCCCGCCGAGCGCCAGACATTTGCCGTCACGGCACTGAAAGCCCTGCGCAACACGCTGGAGAACGACCGCCTTGCCGCCTTCGATCCGGTGGACGGCTTGTACAACGGCGAGCAATCGTTCCTCGACTGGCGCGAGCAAAGCTATGCCGCCTGGATCCCCGGCGACCTGGCCAGCATGGCCACCGCCAAGGCGCTGTCCACCAACGTCGCCCATTACCAGGCGCTGACCCTGGCCGCCAAGCTGGCGCGCGAACAGGGCGAGTCCACCCTGGCGGCGCGCTACACCGGCTGGGCGGCCGACCTCAAGGCAGCCATCAACCGCCGCTTCTGGCAGGCTGACGCCGGCATGTACAGCAGCCTGACCGCCGGCCACTTCGACGGTGCGGCGCTCTACAAGTACGACTGGCTGGGCCAGTCGCTGGCCATCATCCACGGCATCGCCGACCCCGCGCAGGCGCAAAGCATCCTGGCCCATTACCCGCACGGACCGCTCGGTGCGCCCGTGATCTTCCCGCAGCAGCCGGGCGTGGCGGTATATCACAACCGCGCCATGTGGCCGTTCGTCACGGCGCACGGCCTGCGGGCCGCCGCCATGACCGGCAATGTAGCCGTGGCCGATGCCGCCTACGACACCTTGCTGCGCGGCGCCGCCCTCAACCTGTCGAACATGGAAAACTTCGAATGGCTGTCGGGCGAACCGCTGCTGGCCGACAAGCAGGCGCAAGCGGACATGAGCGGACCGGTGGTCAATTCGCGCCAGATGCTGTGGTCGATCGGCGGCTACCTGGGCATGGTGGTGGGCGAGATCTTCGGCGTGCATACCACCGACACCGGCCTCGCCCTGCGGCCGTTCGTGACGGCCAAGCTGCGGCGCGAAGCGTTCGGCGCCAGCGATACCGCCACCCTGAACAACCTGCAACTGCGCGGCAAACGCCTGCAGGTCAAGCTGCTGCTGCCACCGCTCGCCACGGCCCCTGTGGGCCGGCATGGCTACTACGCCATCGACCGCATCACCGTGAACGGCCAGCAGGCCGGTGCGGCACTGGACTGGTCGGCGCTGGCGGACGACAACCTGGTCGAGATCCGCCTGGGCGCACTGCTGCCCGGCCAGCAGGCGATCCGCCGCGTGGACGGCCAGCCATACCACGTCGATCCCGCGCTGTATGCGCCGTTCGAGCCGCGCGCCACGCTGGCACAGGATGCCAGGGGCGCCGCTACGGTACGTATCGCCTATCCCGGCGCCCCCCAGGGCGTGGTGTACAACATTTACCGCAACGGCCAACCGGTCGCGCAAGGCTTGAGCGCCAGCACCTGGACCGACCGCTCACCGGGCAAGGCCGGCAACGCCTGCTATGCGGTGGAAGCGATGTACACAAGCTCGGGCAACCGCAGCCACCATAGCGCACCGGCGTGCGTGCAAGCCGGCCAGACCATCGGCGCCGGCGACGCCCGCGTGCGGTCGAACCGCCGCGCCGAGACCAGGACCGGCCGCATTCCCCACTGGGGCGCCCCCGCCGACACTTTTAGCGTGCGCAACATCCGTATCGCACGCGGCGGCGACTATGCGCTGCAAATTCTGTATCGCAATACCGCACACCAGATCAACCTGGGCATCAGCGGCGGCGTGAAATGGCTGGCGGTGACGGATGCGGCGGGACGCCAGGTAGCAGGTGGCGTGGTGCAAATGCCACACTCGCCGGAAAGCGCGGGGCCGTCATACTCGACTCCACTGCACGCCAACCTGAAGCCGGGCAACTACCGGATCGAGTTGCGCGATTTTTACAATATGAGTTACTTAAAGAGCAATAGTACTTATGGCGATGCCGGCGGCGCCCAAGGGGCGTCCAACCATGTCGATCTGCACGGGGTGCGCATCATCCCCGTTTTTCGTCCAGAGCCTCAGGCAAGCGAGTTCGGTGATACCATCACGCGCCGAAACGGCCTTGACTCCGATAAATGACCAGCCCTAAACGCACGCCGATGCGCTCAATCTTGTCGCGCCAATATCACAATCGATGCAAAAACAACGCAAGGTTATCAATAATCACTTGCAATTTAGAAATTATTTTTGATATCCAATTGATTGATAAACAAAAGCCGGTACAATGGTTATCGTAGTCAAGATGTCTCTTTACTTACCTCAGAGGACCAACATGAAAAAAATCGCTATCACCGCCGCAGTTCTGGCATTCGCCGCTGGCCAAGCTTTCGCTCAAACCGCACCTGCTCCAGCTGCTGGCACCACCACGACCGGCGCTGCTGGCGCTGGTGCCGGTGCTGGCGCTGGTACTGCTGCCGGCGTTGGCGCCGCAGCTGGCCTGAGCACCGGCGCCCTGGTTGCTATCGGCGCAGCCGTAGCAGCTGTTGGCGCTGCTGCTTCGGATTCGACCTCCGGCACCACCCACCACGCAACCAGCCACCACGCTCGTTAATTATTGCGTTTGCTACCGTGCCACGTGGTGCGGTAATGATCGTGCACTGCGGCCGGCCCTTGGGCCGGCCGCAGTTTTCTTGTTCTCCCCCATGAAAAACCAGCCCTTCTACAGGCGCCTCGGGTTTGCGTGGCATGGCATCGTCAGTGCATGGCGCACCGAAATGAGTATGCGCCAACAATCTGTCGCCGCCGTGGGTGTCATCATCACCCTGCTATGGCTGCGACCTGCCCCCGTGTGGTGGGCCCTGCTGTTGCTCAATTGTGGCCTGGTACTAGCTGCTGAGTTGTTCAATAGCGCGCTCGAGCATGCGCTCGACCATTTGCATCCCGCCCCCCATCCCGCCATCGGCCTGGCCAAAGACTGTGCAGCAGGTGCCGTATTGCTGCTCAGTGTCACTGGAGTTGCCTTATTTGCATGTTTTTTATGTGAAACATTTCTTGTGCAATATTGACGTGTTGCGTCGCAACATCGCTCGCTTAGCAAATATGGAATGTTACATGAGCGAAATTGCAGAGAGTGCCACCGACTAGTACAATGCGTTAACGTTTAAATTCTCTTTTCAACAACACAATGAAGCGATCACATGATCGTATTTGATACCGTGATTCCACACACCAGCGGCTCATGCCGTCGTAGCTTGCCGCGTGCAATCTGCGCACATGTCGCCGATTCCGGCGTCAATTTCTTTTTCGCACGGAGCCGCGACGCATGAAGCCGATTGATGCATTCCTTTTGCCAAGCAAAGCATGGCATGCCAGTAAAATCGCCGAACGTAGCCTGCTGCTTGGCAGCGACGTTCTGGCATTGGTCCTGACCACCGTCATTGCCCATGCCTTGCTGATCGCAACCGGCTCGAGCGCTGTCAGCAATGCCGAAGGCATGCTGGCATCGCTGGTCCTGGTCCCGCTGGCGCTGGTGATTTTCTGGAATCAAGGCCACTACAACAAGCGCAAGCCCTATGCCCGCGAAGTGCGCGAAATGCTGCACGCGTGCGCAGGCTTGTTCCTGGCACAGGTAGCCCTGGCGTTTTTCAGCGGCTGGGATATGGCTCGCGTGTTGCCATTGGTGCAATGGACGCTGGCGCCGGTGCTGCTGCTGACCATGCGCGCAACCCTGAAATTCAGCATGCTGCGCAGCGGCAGCTGGAGCCGCCCGATGGTCATCGTCGGCACCGGCGCCAACGCCCGCGAAACCGCGCGCGTATTCGAAGCCGAACGCCTGATGGGATACCACTTGATCGCCTTCCTGGACCTGCCGGGCAGCGCCCCCACCTCCACCCAGTACCACGATCGCCGTGGACGCTCGGTGCCTTGTCTGCATCTGGGGGCGCAAAGCGACATCACTCTGAAGCAGCTCGGCTCGCCGCACGTGGTGCTGGCGCTGGACCAGGGTGGGATGGAATCGTCGCAAACGCTGATCCAGCAACTGAACCGCGACTGCCCGAACCTGCAAATCGTACCATCGTTGCGCGGCCTGCCCCTGCACGGCATGTCGATCAACCATTTTTTTGCGCACGACATTATGGTGCTGGGCATGCGCAACAACCTGGCACAGCGCGGTCCGCAAATGCTCAAGCGCGCGTTCGACGTAATCTGCTCGGGCATCCTGCTGGCCATGACGTCCCCGTTGTTCCTGTGGGTGGCGCTCCAGGTAAAACTGGGTGGTGGTGGTGGTGTGTTCTTCGGCCACATGCGCATTGGCCAGAACGGCGTGCCTTTCCCATGCTATAAATTCCGCACCATGGCGGTAAACGCCGATGTCTTGCTGAAAGAATTGTTGGCAAACGATGCTGCCGCCCGTGAAGAATGGGAACGCGACTTCAAGCTGAAGAACGATCCACGTGTCACCAAGATCGGCCGCTTCCTGCGCAAAACCAGCCTCGACGAACTGCCGCAACTGTGGAACGTCTTCAAAGGTCAGATGAGCTTGGTGGGCCCACGCCCTGTAATCCAGGCTGAGCTGGAGCGCTATGGTGACCAGGTCATCTATTATCTTGAAGCTCGCCCGGGTATTACGGGTCTGTGGCAAATCAGTGGGCGCAATGACGTCAGCTATGAAACCCGGGTCAACCTGGATGCATGGTATGTCAAAAACTGGTCGCTATTTACCGACCTGGTGATACTTATCCGTACCGTCAAGGTACTGCTGGTGAAAGACGGCGCTTACTAACCGGCCTGGCAAAGACAGAGGCGGGACTTTTGCCGCAGTTCGGCAT
The DNA here is from genome assembly GCF_034479515.1 of Duganella zoogloeoides. Classification (NCBI taxonomy): domain Bacteria; kingdom Pseudomonadati; phylum Pseudomonadota; class Betaproteobacteria; order Burkholderiales; family Oxalobacteraceae; genus Duganella; species Duganella zoogloeoides. Next base: position 918,951 of record NZ_CP140152.1, on the reverse strand, counting down.
TTTCCCGTCTCAAAAATCAATCGCATAAATATTCGTCGGCCGATCTCCCGGCGGTAATAACTTTATTTCCTGAAACCGCAATCCAAGCTTGTTTAACAGCCGGATCGAGTTAATGTTGCCCGGCGCGGTCAGCCCCAGCACGCGGGTGATGCCGAGCGGTCCGCGCGCCAGTTGCAGCACCGCCTGCGCCGCTTCAAACGTATAGCCCTGGCCAAAATGCTCAGGCCGGATGGCGTAGCCGATATCGACATCGGGCAGGAAATCGCGCCGGATCAGCCCGCACAGACCGAGCGCCCTGCAGTCTTGCTTGCGCTCCATCACGTACAGCGAGTGGCCATGCCGCGCCTGCATCGCCACCGGACCGTCAATGATCGCGGCGCGGGCCTGCTCGACGCTGCGTATGCCCTTGTCGCCGATGAATTCGAGCCAGGTGGGATCGTTGACCAGCTCATAATAAAATGGGGCGTCATCGGCCGTGATGGTGCGCAGGCGCAGGCGCGCCGTCTCCAGGATCATCATGCGTCGGGCCAGTGCGAGGGATCTTCCAGTAACTGGTACATCACGTACACATCGACATAGCCCAGATACTGGTGGTAATAGGCGCGCGGCAGCGTGCCGACGATGGCAAAGCCCAGCTTTTTCCACAGCAGCACGGCGGCGACGTTGGAACTGACCACGTAGTTGAATTGCATCGCAAGGTAGCCGTGCTGGCGCGCCCGCGCCAGGCAGTCGCGGCCCAGCATGGTGCCCACTCCCACGCCCTGCGCCGCCGGCCCCACCATGAACGAGGCGTTGGCCACGTGGGCGCCACGGTCGCGCTGGTTGGCGGTAAGGCGGTACATGCCGAGCAGGCGGTCGCCGTTGAGTTCGGCCACAAAGCTTTCGATGCCGGGACCGAACCAGTAGGCGTGGCAATCGTCGCGGCTGGTGTCGGCGGCAAAATAATAGGTGTCGCCGGTGGCGATCAATTCCTGGAAGATAGCCCACATGGCGCCGAAGTCGGCTTCCGTGGCGGGGCGGATCGCGATTTCTTTCAAGACAGCTCCATGCGATGGCGTCGGTGTCTGATTGTCATGGATTTCCGCTGGCAAGTCCAGCGCGCCACAGCTCCCGCCCGCCTAGCGGCCGAGGCGGAAATCGACGCCGTCTGGCCGTCCCGCCAGGTGCAGGCGCGCCTGGGCGCGCGGCGACTCGGCCACGATTTCGCCGCGCCGCATCACCAGCCGGCGCGCCGCGCGCAGGCGCAGCGCTTCCACCGGGTTGGCCGCGTCGAGCAATACCAGGTCGGCATGGCAACCCACCGCCACGCCGTAGCCGTCCAGGCCGAGGATGCGGGCCGGGGTGTCGGTCACCGCCGTGAAGCAGGCGCGCATGGCGTCCTGTCCCGTCATCTGCGCCACGTGCAAGCCCATGTGCGCCACTTCCAGCATGTCGCCCGAGCCCAGGCTGTACCACGGGTCCATCACGCAGTCGTGGCCGAAGGCGACGTCGATGCCGGCCGCCAGCATTTCCGGCACCCGCGTCATGCCGCGCCGCTTGGGGTAGCTGTCATGACGGCCTTGCAGGGTGATGTTGATGAGCGGATTGGCAATCGCCGCCACCCCGCCCTCGCGGATCAGCGGCAGCAGCTTGCTGACGTAATAATTGTCCATCGAGTGCATCGAGGTCAGGTGCGAGCCGGTCACGCGGCCATGCAAACCGAGCCGGTGGCTGTGGTACGCCAGCGTCTCGATGTGGCGCGACAGCGGGTCGTCCGACTCGTCGCAGTGCATGTCCACCCGCAAACCTTTGTCGGCGGCAAATTCGCACAGCAGGCGCACCGACTCGGCGCCGTCGGCCATGGTGCGCTCGAAGTGCGGAATGCCGCCCACCACATCGACGCCCATGGCAATCGCCCGCTTGAGGTTGGCGAACGCGGTAGGACTGCGCAGCACGCCGTCCTGCGGAAACGCCACCAGTTGCAGGTCCAGGTACGGCGCCACCCGGCGCTTGACGTCGAGCAGCGCCTCGACCGCCAGCAGGCGGTCGTCGCAGACGTCCACGTGCGAGCGGATCGCCAGCAGGCCGCGCGCCACCGCCCAGTCGCAATACTGCAAGGCGCGCTCGACCAGGGCCTGCTGGGTCAGCTCGGGTTTCAGTTCGCCCCACAGCGCAATGCCCTCGAGCAGCGTGCCGGAGGCGTTGACGCGCGGCAGGCCATAGCTGAGCGTGGCGTCCATGTGGAAATGGGCATCGACGAACGGCGCGCTGACCAGGTCGCCGCCGGCATCGATCTCGCGCCCGGCAGTGACGGCCAGGGCATGGCCGATGGCAGCAATGCGGCCGTGTTCGATGGCGATATCGACGCCGGTTTGGCCGTCGGCAAGGTTGGCGTTACGTATGACCACATCCATGAACCACCCCTCAGTAATTGATGACATTGATTGTAGACAGTTTCAACGATTTGCACTAATTGTTGCGTCGCGGTAATCGACAGCCGATATTTCTGACTTAAATTTGCGATAGATCAAATGTGCCACAATAAGTCTGGACACCGCATTTTTCCATATGGCACTCTTGCAGCACTCTTATTGCGCCCTTTATCCCCATAGCACAAAAAATAACTTTTCAAGCCCGGTGTTCATGGCTAGAATGTTCCAATATTGCATCGCAACAGACCCGCCGCCAGGAGAAACCATGTCTTCGATTACCGAACAGTTTTCCGCCGTTACCAAATCGCAACTGGAAGCCCAGTTCCAGATCTTTAACAGCCTGGCCCACACCGCGGTCGACAGCGCGGAAAAGCTGATTGCGCTGCATATCAACACGACCAAGGCGTCGGTGGAAAAATCGTCCGCCGCCGCCAAAAAGCTGCTGGACATTAAGGACGCCAAGGAACTGTTCAGCGCCAGCCGCGAGACCCCGACCGGCATCGACAGCCTGCTGGCCTATAGCCGCGAACTGTTTGCCATCGCCAGCGGCGCCCAGGCCGAGCTGATCAAGAGCACCCAAGGCACTACCTTGCCGCAACTGGCCGCACCTTGGGTGGCACCAGTGGCCGAGGCGGCTAAAACAGCAGCAGCGCCAGTGGCCGAAGTTGCTAAAACAGCGGCAGCACCAGTGGCCGCGGCAGTGCAGGCGGCTACGCCCACCGAGACCGCAGCAGTACTGCCCGCAGCAGAACCTGCCCCGGCGCGGGCGGCGGCACCGGTCGCAGCCCCTAATGCGGAACCTGCAGCGGCACCTGCAGCGGAACCTGCAGCGGCACCAACGACCGCCGCCGTGACCGAGGAGCCGGCGCCACCTGCCACCACGATCCAGGCAGCCGTGTCGGCAGCGGTGCATTCGGATGCAGGGCCCGCCGTCGCGGACACCCCGGCGCAACTGGCGCCGCAGCCGCTGGCCGCTACCGTCGCCCCCACCGCGCCGGAAGCCATCCAGCCGGCGCTCAAACCGGCCGCCGATACCGCGCCATCCGCAGCAGTGAAACCGGCATTCCCGGCCGCCAAGCCGATCGCGCTGGCCGTCGACACCAAGACTTCCAAGCTGAAAACCATCGCGCCAAAAGCCAAGTCCGCCGACGCGCCTGCCGGTAAACACAAGAAGTAAAAGCAGTCAGCACCACCGGCAATCACTGCCCGCCAAGCCTCCCCCCTCCCTCTGGCGCCGCGCCGTTCGGATGCCCCCCGGGCTCCCGAACGTTGCCGCGACAGCGCCTCGAAGAGGTTCCCAACGGGTTCCCGATTGGGTTCCAAAACGGTCCCGGAAGCGTTCCCGATTGGGGTCCCGCCTGGGTTCCCGAACGGTCCCGAACGGGTCCTCAACGGCCTCCTGAACGGGCTGCGCCGGATCCCGATTCGGACCGTGCGCCCACCCGATCGCTTGCCTTGCTGTATCCTAGCGGACTACGCGCTGGCAGTACGCTGCCAGCCCCAACGCTACCGAGGCAACATGTCAACTCTCTCCGCGCTGCTGGGCGGTTTCATCCGCCAGCACAAGCGCGCCTATGCCCTGTCCGGCCTGATGCTGGCGGGCGTGGCCGCGCTCAGTATCTGGGTGCCGCGCAAGGTCGGCGCCATGATCGACGGGCTGGCCGCCCACACCCTGTCCGGCGACGCCCTGCTGCTGGAAATCGGTTCGCTGCTATTGATCGGCCTGGCGATTTATTTCCTGCGCGTGGCATGGCGCCAGTTGCTGTTCGGCGCTGCCTATAAACTCGGCGTGTCGCTGCGCACGCGCCTGTACGCCCGTTTATCCGAACAGGGCTCCGCCTTTTACCAGCGCCAGCGCACCGGCGACCTGATGGCGCTGGCCACCAACGATATTGACGCCATCGAAATGGTGGCCGGCGAAGCGATGCTGGCCGGCTTCGACGGCGCGCTCACGCTGGTGATGGTGCTGGGCGTGATGCTGCTCGGCGTGGACTGGCGCCTGGCCTGCATCGCGCTGCTGCCGTTCCCGCTGATGGCGTGGGCGTTCTGGTACATCTCGGGCCACATCCACACCGCGTCCACCGATTCGCTCAAGCGCTTCTCGGACCTGAACGACCATGTACAGGAAACCCTGTCGGGCGTGCGCACGCTGCGCGCGCTGGGCCTGGAACAGCGCAGCGCAAAGCAGTTCTCCGAACTGGCGCAGCGCGCATCGGACGCCAGCCTGCGCGCGCAGGTGTGGGAAGCGGCGTACGAACCGGCCGTGGGCCTCACATTGGCTGCCGCCAGCACGCTCACGCTGGGCCTGGGCGGTTACCTGGTGTGGCACGACCAGCTCACCATCGGTTCGCTCACCGCGTTTACCATGTATCTGGGCCAGTTGATCTGGCCGATGTTCGCCGCCGGCTGGGTGCTGTCGCTGATCGAACGCGGACGCGCCGCCTGGCAGCGCCTGCAACCGATGCTCGCTGCGCCGCTGGCCATCGACGATCATGGCACCCTGACCACCATCGCCCCCGGCGCGCTGGTGCTCGATCACGTGCGCTATGCGTATGCCGACCAGTCGGTGGCCGCGTTGCAGGACATCTCGCTCACGCTGGCCCAGGGCCAGACCCTGGGCCTGGTGGGCCCCACCGGCAGCGGCAAGTCCACGCTGCTGCGGGTGCTGATGCGCCAGCTCACGCCGCAGGCAGGTACGGTGACCTGGAGCGGCCACGCGCTCGACCAATACACGCTGCACACGCTGCGCGCCGGTATCAGCTGGGTGCCGCAGGAGTCGTTCCTGTTTTCGGCCTCGATCGCCGACAATATCGCGCTGGCACGCCCGCAGGCCACGCGCGCCCAGGTGGAACATGCGGCCAACCTGGCGGCGGTGCACGACGACATCCTGAAATTTGCGCAGGGCTACGAGACCGAGGTGGGCGAAAAAGGCATCACGCTTTCCGGCGGCCAGCGCCAGCGCGTGGCGATTGCCCGCGCGCTGCTGGCCGATAACGACCTGCTGCTGCTCGATGACGCCTTGTCGGCGGTCGATACCGGCACCGAGACGCGCATCCTCGAACACCTGGAAGAACTGCGCCAGGCGCGCGCCGGCCGCAGCGCAGTCATTGCCAGCCACCGCCTGAGCGCGGTGGTCAATGCCGACCTGATCCTGGTGCTGCGCGATGGCCGCATCAGCGAGTCCGGCAGCCACGAACAACTGCTGGCGCAGGACGGCTGGTATGCCAGCCAGTGGCGCTACCAACAACTGGAGGCTTCCCTCGATGCCGCCTGATTCCATGCTGACCACACCCGACACCACCTCGATCGGCGCCCAGACACGCCAGGCCTTCTCGCTCCTGCGGCGCGCCGCCCGCCCCGACCAGCACCATCTGGGCTGGGCCGTGCTGTGGCTGATGTTGGCCGCGCTGTTCGAAGTGATGGGCCCCATCATGGGCAAGGCGCTGATCGACGAACACCTGCTGCCGCACCACCTGGACTGGCCGCGCATGGCCCTGCTGCTGGCCGGCCTGCTGCTGTCCGGCTGGATCGCCAGCGGCCTGCGCTACCTGCAACTGGTGCGCCTGTCCGGCCTGGCCATGCGCTCGGTGATGCGCCTGCGCGAAATGGTGTATACCCACGTGCTGCTGCTGCCGATGTCGTTTTTTGACCGCGCCATCACCGGCCAGCTGGTCTCGCGCGTGACCAACGATACCGAGGCGGTGAAAAACCTGTATATCCAGGTGCTGTTCGTGATCCTCGACAGCACCATCGTGCTGGTGGGGACGATAGCCGCCATGGCCTGGCTCGACGTGCGCCTGATGGGCATGGTGCTGGCGCTGCTGCCGGCGGTGCTGGTCATCGTGTTCCTTTACCAGCGCTGGAGCGCGCCAGCCGTCACCCGCGCCCGCGCGCTGCGCAGCGACATCAACGGCCAGATGGCCGAGTCGATCGGCGGCATGAGCGTACTGCAGGCGAACAATGCGCAGCAGCGCTTCGGCGCCCGCTTTGCCGCCACCAACCAGGCCCACTACACGGCGCGCCAGGCCGAGCTGCGCGCCAACGCCTGGCTGCTGCGGCCCGCGCTCGACCTGTTCAACGTGATCCTGCTGGCGGTCGTCATCTTCGTGTTCGGCCAGCGCCAGATGACCGCCACCGAGGTCGGCGTGCTGTATGCGTTCATCAGCTACCTGGCGCGCGTGATCGAACCGCTGATCCAGATCACCATGCAGTTCAGCCAGTTGCAGCAGGCCGTAGTCGCCAGCGCGCGCGTGGCCACGCTGCTCGACGAAGCGGAAGCCAAGGAACACACTGCTGCCGCCATCGGCCAGGCTGCCGCTGCCGACCAAAGCTCGTCGGGGCCGCAGCCAGCGGTGGCGATTCGCCACCTGGACTTCGCCTACAACCCGGGCCAGCCGGTGCTGCACGACCTGTCGCTGGAAATTCCCGCTGGCGCCTTCATCGGCATCGTGGGCCATACCGGTAGCGGCAAGTCCACCCTGCTCTCGCTGCTGCTGCGCTTTTATCCCGCGCCGCACGGCAGCATCACCTTGCACGGCGTGGCGCTCGACGACATCGACAACGAACGCTTCCGCGCCGAAGTGGGCCTGGTGCCGCAGGATCCGTTCCTGCTGGCGGCGTCCGCGCGCGACAATATCGACATGGGGCGCGGCCTCACGCAGGCGCAGATCGAGACGGCGGCGCGGGCCGCGCACGCGCACGACTTCATCATGGCGCTCGACCGCGGCTACGACACCGAACTGGGCGAAGGCGGCTCGCGCCTGGCCGTGGGCCAGAAACAGCTGATCGCCATCGCCCGCGCGCTGGCCGGCCAGCCGCGCATCCTGCTGCTCGACGAAGCGACGTCGCACATCGATTCGCAGACCGAGCAGGTGGTGCAGCTGGCGCTCGACGAATTGCGCGGCAAGGTGACGGTGATCGCGATTGCCCATCGCCTGTCCACCATCCGCGACGCCGATCGAATCATCGTGCTCAACCACGGCCGCATCACCGAGACCGGCCCGCACGAGGCGCTGATGCAGATCGAGGGTGGCCTGTACCAGCGCCTGTACCTGCTGCAGCAACTGAGTACCAGTTGAGCACCTGCCCACCTGTTGCGCGCCGTCGCCATAGTGTGTCTTTGCGCGCACAAATGCGCGATGGACGCTGATTTCTCGATTGCAATACGCCTATAATTGATTTCGCTAAACAGGACAAATGCGAAGGGGCGGCGTTGGCAGGATTTGGATATCGGGTACGGACGAGCAAGGCGCGCAACAGCGTCCTGGCGCTAGCATGGGCTGGCGCCCTGGCGTCGGCGCTAGTCCCCGCCCTGGCGGCAGCGCCGGCGCCGGCGCAAACCCAGTCGCAGGCGGACAACGAGGCGCTGCGCGCGCGCCTGATCGAGATCCGCGAACAAAGCCGCTTCCTGCCTGAAAAGGCCCTGGCTGCACTCGACCAGATCGCACGCGAGCTGGAAGGCAGGCCGGGCGCCTTGCAAGCCGACCTGCACACCATCGAAGCCGACGGCCGCATGCGCCAGGGCCGCTACGAAGACGCCATGGCAGCCGCCGAAAAGGCCATCGCGCTGGGCCGCGAACTGCACGACGACGCGGTCGTCGCCAAGGCCCAGCTAACCAAGGTGTACGTGCTGTTTGCGCGCGCCGATGTCGATGCCGCCCACAAGCTGGCGTTCGAGGCTGAAAAGCTGGCCATGCGCACCACCAACGCTGCCGTGCGCGCCCAGGCCACCATCACTGCCGGCCAGACCTACGCCGAGCAGGGCAACTTTCCCGCTGCGCTGGTCAAACTGCAGCAGGCGGTGGAAATCGCGCGCGGCGTCACCAGCGATCCCACCACGCTGGCGGCGGCGCTCAATGCGCTCACCCGGCTGCTGGTGCAAATGAAGGAGTTCGACCAGGCCGCCGCCAGCCTCGACGAGCTGATGGCCGAAACAGTGAAGCTCAATTCGCCGGGCCGCATGTCGATCGCCAAAAACGCCGAATACTGGCTCACCAGCGATACCGGCCAGCTGCAGCGCGCCATGCGGGCGCTGCGCGCGGAACTGGAGATCGAGCGCAAGATGGGCGCCGAGCGCATGGCCACCACCACGCTGGTCAACCTGGCCGACCTTCACCTCAAGCTGCGCGACTATCCGCGCGCCGCCCAATATGCGCAGGAAGCGCTGCATGTCACCCAGCGCAACAATGACGCGTCCACCGAAGCCACCGCCCGCGTCAACCTGGGCAACGCGCTGCTGGCCATGGGCCGTATCGCCGAAGGCAAGCGCCAGCTTGAAGCAGGCATGGAGCGCTACGAAAAGGAAAACAACAAGCCGGAGCTGCAACTGGTGCTGCGTGAATATGGCGTGGCGCTGGAAAACGCCGGCGACCTGGCCGGCGCCCTGAAAGCCTACCACCGCGAGCGCGCGCTGTCGGACGAACTGTTCGAACGCCAGCGCCAGAAGTCGATGCTGGAGCTGCAGGAAAAATACGAAACCGACAAGAAGGAACGCCAGATCGAGCTGCTCAGCCGCGAAAACCAGTTGCAAACGGCGGAACTGGACAACCGCCAACTGCAGCAGCGCGTATGGTGGCTGCTGGCGCTGGTGTTTGCGCTGGCGTCGGCGGTGGTGGGCCTGTTGTACCGCAAGGTGCGCCAGACCAACGCCCGGCTCGAGGAAAAGAATCTCGAGCTCAAGGCCCAGTCCACGCTCGATCCGCTGACGTCGCTCTACAACCGCCGCCACTTCCAGGACTATATGCGCACGCTGGCGCCCATGCCGACAGCGGCGCACGCGGGCTGGCCGCAAACCGAGCAGCGCGTGCACCGCAGCGACGACCTGGTGGGCGCGCTGTTCCTGCTCGACGTCGACCACTTCAAGCATATCAACGACAGCTATGGCCACGCCGCCGGCGACGCCGTGCTCAAGGAGATCGCCGCCAATCTGCGGGTGGCGCTGCGCGAGACTGACATGATCGTGCGCTGGGGGGGCGAAGAATTCCTGGCCTTCATGCCGGCCGTGCCGCGCGACGGCCTCGACGAGATCGCGCGCCGCATCCTGCAAGGCATCTCGGCCCAGCGCGTGACGTACCAGGAGCACGAGATCGCGGTCAATGTGTCGGTGGGATTTGCGCCGTATCCGCTGGCGCCGGGCGCCACGCCGCTGGCATGGGAGCGGGCGGTGAACCTGGTGGACATGGCGCTGTACCTGGCCAAGGCCCACGGCCGCAACCGCGCCTACGGTGTGCGCGGGTTTGCTCATTTCGAGCGCACGTCGATGGAGGCGATCGAACAGGACCTGGAACGCGCGTGGCGCGACGGCTACGTGGACCTGAGCGTGGTGCTGGGTGGCGCGCCCGAGACACCGCCGCCGTCGCAGGACAACGTGGTGCGGTTCAGGCGCGCCGGCTTTTGATTGTTGCGGTAATTACTTGGTCGCTTCGCGCTCGGCGGCCTTTTGCTGCATGTTTTCGCCGGCCTGTTCCAGCTTGCGGCCGGCGGCATCGGTTGCCTGATTGAGCTTGGCGCCAGCGGTGTCCGCTGCGCGGTCGAGCTTTTCGCTGGTTTCCTTGGCAGCCTGGTCCATCTTGTGGCCGGCTTCGGTCATTTTCTGGTCGGCTTCGCGCGACGCCTGGTTCAGTTCGGCGCTGGCGCGCTCGCTGGCCTGGTCGATCTTGCGGCCGGCGGTTTCAGCCGGACCGGCGCCGACGGTGTCGTCCTTCTTCTGGCAGCCGCCCAGCAGCGCGGCCATGACCAGCACCGCACCGGCGGTTTTACCCAATGTCGTGATATTCATGTGTATCTCCTTGAAGAATGATTGTTGTCATTAGCATACAAGGAGTTGTGCCGATGCAGCGCACGCTACAACCAGGTTCAGGTATTGATTTTTTTCGGTGGCGGCGGCGGTGCAAAGACAATGTTTTCGGATTCGGGCGCGGTCGCCAGCGCGTCCGACGTCTCCAGCCAGTGCCGCAGTTTTTCCATGCGGCGGATCAGGATGCCCTTGCTGTTGATGTAGCCGACCTGCTCGAAGTTTTCCGGCTTGCTGATCATCTTGGAGACTGTGGGCAGGTTGTCGGCCAGGCGGTCGAACGCCTTGCGCGCCTTTTGCTCCCACTTGACCAGGTTCGGTTCATTGAAGCGGTTGCTTTCGTAATAAATCGTGAGCGTGCGGTCATGGTTGCCGAAACCGACAATCGCCGCGCCCCGGCGCACGGTGTCGAGCACATCGTCCTTGATGTTCGCGGTGGGCACGAACAAGGCGGCCCGCGCGGTGGCGCTATCGGGTCGTTCCAACGGCAAATCCTGTCCCATTAATACGGTCATACACATCCTGTTCTGATCGCCAAGGAGTTGCTGTTAGGCTATATTCTTGATTTTATATCGCGGTTACGGCGCAAGACAAGGAGAAAGGCGGGAGAAAGGCCGCAGAAACGCTTGCGGCGTGGCGCGCATGCGAATCCGGGCGGCTGCGGTGGCCTATAATGCCCGCTCCAGCGATCAATCCAGCCCCTTCACGATGTCGTCACCTGCCCCCGCCGCCCGCCCTGGCGCCAGCTTACTTGCCAACTGCGCAACCATTTCCGCCGCCGCAGTCGATGCCGCCGAGCGCCACCTGCGCGACACCCTGGCCATCGCCATCGGGCACGCGCCGCCGCACGCGGCCCTGATCGTCCACGACACCCGCACCGACCTCAATCTGGCGCTGACCGAAGCCTACCGGCGCGTGGTGCCCGATGCGCGCTTCATCGACTTCGACGCCGTCGCTCCCGAGGACGTGCTGGCCGCGTTTGCGCTGCTGGCCGCCGGCGACCTGGTGGTGCTGGTCCAATCGACCAGCTTCCGGCTCGAAGCCTTCCGCATCCGCATCGAGCTGTTCAAGCGCGGCCTGAAGGTGATCGAGCATGTGCACCTGGCGCGCATGCCCGGTGCGCAGGGACTGCACTACATCGAGTCGCTGGCCTACGACCCCGCCTACTATCGCGGCGTGGGCCACGCCCTCAAAGCGCGCATCGACGCCGCCAGCCACGGCATGGTCGACAGTGGCGACGGCGCGCAACTGGTGTTCGGTTCGCCGTTCGAAGCGGCCAAGCTCAATATCGGCGACTACACCGGCATGAACAACATCGGCGGCCAGTTCCCGCTCGGCGAAGTGTTTACCGAGGCGCGCGACCTCGAAGCCGTCAACGGCCGCGCGCGCATCTTCGTGTTCGGCGACACCTCGTTCCACGTCAACCAGCCGGCGGTGCCGGTCACGGTCATCATCGAAAAGGGCCGCGTGACAGGCACGGAAAACAGCACGCCGGAATTCGACAATATGCTGGCCATCATCCGCGCCCACGAGGGCGAGGTATGGTTGCGCGAACTGGGCTTCGGCATGAACCGGGCCTTCTCGCGCACCCGCATGGTGGACGACATCGGCACCTACGAGCGCATGTGCGGCATTCACCTGTCGCTGGGCGCCAAGCATGGCGTTTATACAAAACCGCAGTTCAAGCGCAAGGATGCGCGGTATCACGTCGATGTGTTCGCGGTGACCGAGGGGGTGTACCTCGATGGCACCGCCGTCTATGCGGCAGGCGCCTGGCGGGTTTAGCCTTTACGGAACACCACGCGCCTGGACTTCTCGCGCATCGGCTTTTCCACCACCACGTAGACGATCTGCGACAACACCAGGACCGCTGCCATGACGATCACGATGGCGACCCCGGTCTCGACGGTGGATAACTGCGGATAACTTTTACCCTCGATCATTATTTCCGGACGTTTCAACACAAACCTGAATACCTGGTTGGCAACCCAGATCACGATCGTGTGCGACATGTACAGGGCGTACGAAATGGAACCGAGCCATATCAGCACTTTCGCGCGCAACATTTCTTTTGCCGGGCCATCTTTTGCCAGCACCAGCGAAAGAATCAGCAAAACAGTGAGCAGGTAAATAAACAGATCGTAGCTGCCCAGCGGCTTGAATTGCAAGTAGATACCGATTATTAAAATAACGATGTACGCGCAATAGCCTGGAACCTGGAAAGTCAATTTATTCATCAGCTTGGCTGTCAGACAGCCAAGGAAAAACCCGGCAAAGCATCGGAGTAACTCGACAGTACCGAAAGTTTGCCCTGAAGCGAGCATGAACAGGGACACGACCACAATCACAAGAAACACAATATCCTTGGCTTTTTTTGCAAAAAGTAAAATCAGTGCGAATAACAGGTAGGTGTAGAACTCGGTGCTGATAGACCAGGCGGGGATATTGAATGTGGTGGCATTTCCAGTCGGGCCGATGGCCTGAAGCAAGAATATTTGCTGTACCAGCGCCTGCACGGTATTTTCCTCGAATGGCCGGGCATTGGGGCCTGAAACACCAAACTTGGTGGCCGCAATATACTTCGCAATTTCAATGGACAGATAAGCCATTAAAAATAGAAAGTGAACCGGATAAAGCCGCCCAAATCGCAGGAACTGGAATTTTACCAAATCCATACCGGACGAAATTCTCGTAGCATACGCGTTATAGATCACAAATCCTGATAATACGAAGAACAGTTGGACCATCAGGTAGCCACTATCGATAAACCCAACATGGAGTACCGGGTTCCATTTCGGAAGATGAAAAAAAACCACCAGCAATGCGGCGAGACCCCGAAGGCTTTCGAGCTCTTCGATCTTGCTTATGGTGGGAACGGGATGCTGCGGAGCAGGAGAATTGGTCATCCGGAAATGATGTTGGTTTGGATACAACCATTTTACTTCGAATCTCGATTTCCTGATTGTATTTTTACAATGACGGTTGTCATTACGTCACTTCAGGCTGTCTTACTCTACCCAAGTCCCACGGCGGCACCGGCTGGTACTCGGCCACCAGGTGATCGATCAGCGCCCGCACCTTGGGCGACGGCTGGCGGCTGGCCGGGTACAGCGCGGACAGGTGGTTGAGCGGCAGTTCCCAGTCGGTCAGCACCGGCACCAGCGTGCCCTCCTGCAGCGCGCGCCAGGCCAGGAACGTGGTGTGGTACACGATGCCCAGCCCCTGCTGCGCCGCCTGGTGCAGCACCAGGCCATTGTTGGCGGTGAACGCCGCCTGCACCCGGACCGTCTCCCTTTGCTCGCCCCGCGCAAAATGCCAGGCCGTGCCGGCCGTCAGGTGGGAAAAGTGCAGGCAGCGGTGCGCGTGCAGGTCGTGCGGCGTGCGCGGCGTGCCGTGGCGCTCCAGGTAGTCCGGGCTGGCGCACAGCACCGCGCGGCATGGCGCCAGCGGCCGCATCGCCAGCGCGTGCACATCCGGAATGCCGCCCACCCGTATCGTCAGATCGAACCCGTGCTCGATCGGGTCGAGCAGCGCATCATCGACGTGCAGCGACGGCGCCAGTTGCGGATGGAGCAGGTTGAAGCGCGCCACCGAACCGGCCAGCCACTCGCTGCCAAAGCTGGACGGCGCCTGAATGCGCAGCGGCCCGGCCAGTTCATCGCCAGCGCTGGCCACTGCGCGCGCCGCCTCGTGCGCCTGCGCCACGGCGGCGGCGCACGGCGCCAGGTAGGCCTGGCCGGCGTCGGTCAGGCTCACCTCGCGGGTGGATCGGTGCAGCAGGCGCGCCTGTAGCTGGTCTTCGAGTTGCAGCACGTGCTTGCTGACCATGGCGCGCGTGAGCCCCAGCCGGCGGCCTGCCTCGCTAAAACTGCGCTGGCGCGCCACCTCCACAAAAATCTCCATTGCGCGTAACTGGTCCATGCCCGATTGTCGCCACTTTGGCGACAATGTGTCAATGCTTTGATCGTTGTCGGGGCCAGCGGCCGCGCTTACAATCGCTGATCTTCTTAATTGAGCCTGGAGCTGCAACATGTTGACAGACGCGCAAAAACTGCAATACCAACGCGATGGTTACCTGGTCGTGCCGAATTTCAAAAGCGCCGCCGATATTGCCGTGCTGCGCGAGCGCGCGGCGCAGATTGTCAACCAGTTCGATCCGGGCGCGCAGTCGGGCATTTTCAGCACCATCGAGCAGGAAAAGACCACCGACGACTACTTCCTCGGCTCGGACAACACCGTGCGCTGCTTTTTTGAAGAAGAAGCGTTCGGCGCCGACGGCCAGCTGAAACAGGACAAGTCGCTGTCGATCAACAAGATCGGCCACGCCATGCACGATCTCGATCCTACCTTCCGCGCGTTTACCGCCGACGAGCGCCTGAATGCGGTCGCCCGCGACATCGGCCTGGCGGACCCCAAGGTATGGCAGTCGATGTACATCTTCAAGCAGCCCGGCATCGGCGGCGAAGTGCGCTGGCACCAGGACGCCACCTATTTCGACACCGACCCGGTGAGCGTGACCACGTTCTGGTTCGCACTGGAAGACGCCACGCTCGACAACGGCTGCATGTGGGCCGAACCGGGCGGCCACCGCGGTCCGATGCGCGAACGCTTCCTGCGCAACGGCGACCAGGTACGGATGGAAAAGCTCAGCGACATGCCGTGGCCCGACAACAGCACCGCCGTGCCGCTGCCGTGCAAGGCCGGCAGCCTGGTGGTATTCCACGGCCTGCTGCCGCACTACAGCGCGCCGAACCGTTCGGCCGTCTCGCGCCACGCCTACACGCTGCACGTGACCGACGGCGCCACGGCCTACTCGCCGCAGAACTGGATCCAGCGCGACGAGCGCCTGCCGGTGCGGGGCTTCATCTGATGCAGGTCCAGATTTTTGCCGCCCACTGGGGCAACAACGAGCTGCCGGCCGACGTGTTCATCGAGCGAGTAAAAGCGGCAGGATTCGACGGCATCGAGCTCTCTCTGCCACTGGACGCGGCCGCGCGCGACGACTGGACCGGCCGCATTGCCGCTGCCGGCCTGGCGCTGATCGTGGGCCAGTGGGAAACCGCGCTGGTGCCGGAGTTCGCGGCCCACCGGGGGGCGCTGGCCGAGCTGCTGCACAATGCCTGCGCGGCGCGCCCGCTGCACGTCAATTCGCAGACCGGCAAGGATTACTTCACGTTCGAGCAGAATTGCGAGCTGCTCGAGATGGCGGCGGCGATCGCGCGCGAGCACGGCGTGCCGATCTACCACGAGACCCACCGCAGCCGCTGGAGCGCACACCCGGCGCTGGCCCTGCCCTACCTGCGCCAGTTGCCCGACCTGCACCTGACGGCAGACCTGTCGCACTGGTGCTGCGCGTGCGAGTCGCTGCTGGGCGACCAGCCGCAGACGCTTGCCGCAACGCTGCCGCGCGTGCGCCACATCCACGCACGGGTGGGCCACGAACAGGGGCCGCAGGTGGGGGACTTCCGCGCGCCCGAGTCGCACGCGGCACTGGCCGCCCACCTGTCGTGGTGGGACGAAGTGGTGCGCTTGCGCCGCGCAGCGGGCGCCGAGCGTTTGACCATCACGCCGGAATTCGGCCCGGTGCCGTACACCCAGACCTTGCCGTATACGGGAGCGGCGGTATCGAATGCGTGGGAGTTGAACGTGGCGATGCTGGGCGTGCTGCGCCAGCGCTACTGCTAAATCTTTACTGCTGCACCCTGCCCACGCGGGCGGGTCGCAGCATCGCAATGGCGGCAGCCAGCGCGCTGATGACCGCGCCGGCCAGCGCCACCGCCAGCACCGCCGCCGACGCGCCGCCGTAGCGCACGCCGGGCTTGCCCTCGAAGCGCAGCAGCCAGCGCCGCTGGCCCACCTCCAGCACTTTTTCCGCCACCAGTCCGCCGTTGTCGGCTCCCTGCGGCGCGGCCTTGCCCGCGCTGTCGTACAGCAGGTTGCCCAGGTTGTCGCCAGCGGCGCGCGGCGCCATGGCGCTGTTGACGTAGCCGCCGTCCTCGATGCGCACGTGCAGGTGTTCGAGCAGCGCGCCATCGATCACCTCGCGCATCAGCGCATTGACCCGGAACACGATGGCGACGAAACCGACCAGCGCCGCGCCACGCCGGGCCTCGGTATCGACCACGGCATCGTTGCGGTACACCGGCGCGCGCGCCACGAAACCCGGCTCGCCGGTCACATCCTGCACCAGCGTGATCGGCTCGGTGGCGACGATGCCGCCGCTGTCGCGCGCCAGCGTCACCGCGCGCAGGTGCGGCGGCAGCGCGGCCAGGTCCAGGCCAACCGCGCTCTCGTTGCCTTTGACCGGCGCCGTGTACTCGATCACGTAGTGGACCGGCGCATGGGTGACCGGGTGCACGCGGAAGTTCGGATAGCCGCCCGCGTCCACGCTGGTATCGGCGCGTACGGCAGCCACAAAGGCGTCGAACTGTTCCGCAGGCACGGCGCGCACGAACTGCACTGCCTGGAATCCGGGATAGCGGCGCTCGAGCTTGAGCTCCGCACTGAAGCGGTGGAAGCGCGCGCGGTCGATGCGGTCGTCGAGCGCGTACATGCCCTTCAGGCTGAGCAGGACATCGAAACAGGTTTGCAGCCGCGCCTCGGTATCGCGCGCGACCTTCTCGGTGTCGCGCTGGAAGCGCGTCTCCATCTGCGCGCGCTGGTCGGCGTGTACCAGCCAGCAGAGCGCGCCGGTCAGGCCCAGCCCGATGGCAAGGACGACAAGACCGCGCGCGCGCATGGGCTGCATGGCCTACAGGTGCTGCGACAACAGCGGACCGATGCCGTGTTCGAGGTCCTGCACATTGTCGGCGTAACGCTCGGCGATGTCGCGGAACTCTTCCTCGGCTGCCAGCATGGCATCGACCACGTCGGGATCGAAATGTTCGCCGCTGGCCTGGCGCACCATTTCCATCGCGGTTTCGTGGGTAAACGCGGGCTTGTACACGCGCTTGGAAATGAGCGCGTCGTACACGTCAGCCACCGCCATCAGCCGCGCGGCCAAGGGAATTGCGTCGCCCTTCAGCCCTTCCGGGTAGCCGGTGCCGTCGTATTTTTCCTGGTGCGAATAGGTGATCTCGCGCGCGTAGCGCAGGAAGGTGTTGGTGTAGCCCAGGTGGTTTTCGACGTTGACGATGGCGTCGCGGCCGTACACGGTGTGCATTTTCATCACCGAGAACTCGGCCGGCGTGAGCGCGCCGGGCTTGAGCAGGATGGCGTCGGGGATCGACACCTTGCCGATGTCGTGCAGCGGCGCGGCCTTGTACAGCGACTTGATGTTGGCGTCGCTCAGTTCCTCGGCAAAACGCGGGCTGCCCTGCAGGCGGCGCGCCAGCGCGACGACGTAGTGCTGCACGCGGCGCAGGTGATTGGCGGTTTCGTATTCGCGCGTCTCGGCCAGCGAGGCCAGCGCCCAGATCATGGCGTCGAGCATCTGGCTCAATTCCGCCGTCACTTCTTCCACCACGTGTTCGAGCAGGTTGCGCTGCTGCTTGAGCAGCTCGCGCGCATGGCGCAGCTGCAAATGGGTGTCCACCCGCGCACGCAGCACCTCGCCGACGAACGGTTTGGGAATGATGTCCACCGCGCCCTCGCAAATGGCGCGCGCCTCGTCGGGTTCCGACTGCAGGAAGATCAGCGGGATGTCGGCCGTGTCGGGGCTCGATTTGAGCTGCTGGCACACGGTGTAGCCGTCGATGTCGGGCAGCGCGGCGTCGAGCACCACCAGGTCGGGCCGGGGCACGTGCTCCATCACCATCAGCGCGGCGCGGCCGCTGTTGGCCAGGCGGACCTCGTAACGGTCCTGCAACAGGCTGTTCATCTGGATCAGATTGTCCGAAGCCTCGTCAACGATCAGCACGATGGCTCTTTTGGCATTCATCTACCGCACTCCCTGAAAATTAGCTATTAGCAACATATGACCACATCATACCCTGTCAGTGACGACAATTTACAGGCCATCGCTTGCAATTGTATAGCGCACTACCCATAATGGGATCATGAATACCAAAACTTCCTCCATCCCCGCGCCTGCCGAAGACGCTGCAGGCGCCGGCCAGGCGCCGCAACTGGACCAGCAACTGTGCTTCGCGCTGTATTCGACGTCGCTGGCGATGAGCAAGATCTACCGCAAGCTGCTGCGCGGCCTGGGCCTGACCTACTCGCAATACCTGGTGATGCTGGTACTGTGGGAAAAGGACGAGCAGACCGTGTCCGAAGTGGGCGAACGGCTGTTCCTCGACTCGGCCACGCTGACGCCGCTGCTCAAGCGCATGGAAGCGGCCGAGCTGCTCACCCGCACCCGCGCTGCCGTCGATGAGCGGCAAGTGATCATCAAGCTCACCGCAAGCGGCGACGCGCTGCGCGCGCAGGCAGCCAAGCTGCCGCCGTCCATCCTGCAAGCCACGCGCTGCTCGGTCGAGCAGGTGGTGGACATGAAACAGCAACTCGACACCCTGCGCGCCAGCCTGATGGCCGCCGGCTAAATATACCGTCATACCGATATCGCCATGAAGCCATTCAACCCGATCTACACGCCGCGCGCGCAGGCGGCCGAAGCGCTGCGCACCCAGGGCTACGCGCTGCTGTCGCCGCAGGACGTGGCCGCGCTGGCCGGTGTGCCACGCGACGCGCTCGACGCCCTGGCCCCGAGCTGGAACGCGCTCGAACCCGATCAGTACCTCAAGGACGGCGGCCGCTACCGGCGCCGCCGCCACTCCTGCTTCGTGCAGGAAGGTGTTCGCCTGACGCAAACCACGCATCGCGCACACTGGCAGCCGCTCGAATACAACGCCCTGCACGGTGGCATGCACCGCCTGTTCGAGCCGGTGATGCCGGCCACCGTGGCGCAGCCGGCGTGGCCGGCGCTGATTACCGCCATTGGCCAGGTGTGCAGCACGGCGCGCAATACCGATGATCGCTGGTACGTGGAAGCGCACCAGTTCCGCATCGACACCGCCGACGGTATCGGCCGCCCCACGCCGGAAGGCGCGCACCGCGACGGCGTCGATTTCGTTGCCGTGATCCTGGTCGCGCGCGACCAGGTCAAGGGTGGCGAGACCCGCGTATTCGAGGCCGACGGCCCCAACGGCAAGCGTTTCACCATGACCGAACCCTGGACCTTGCTGCTGCTCGACGACGCCACCGTGATCCACGAATCGACGCCGATCCAGCCGCTGCACGTCTACGGACACCGCGATACGCTGGTGCTCACCTGGCGCGCCGGCGCGTTCCAGGGCGAGGAAAAACCCCTGTAGCGGACTAAATCCGCTATAGTCACAATAGAAAATTCAAGCATTCAGGAGGGTGGTCAGTGGACGCCAGCTATGAGATACAGCCCGATGAAATCGAAATACTGATCGTCGAAGATAGTCCTACCCAGGCCGAGCGTCTGCGCCGGCTGATCCAGTCGATGCGCTATCGTGCCCGCGTGGCAGGCAACGGCCGCCTGGCGCTCGAAGCCATCCGCGAAAGCAAGCCGCACCTGGTCCTGTCCGACATCGTCATGCCCGAAATGGACGGCTACACGCTGTGCCGCGCCATCAAGTCCGACCCCGAACTGCGCGATATCCCGGTCATCCTGGTCACATCGCTGATGGACCCCAAGGACATCATCCGCGGCATCGAATGCGGCGCCGACAACTTCATCCGCAAGCCCTACGCGGAAGACTACCTGCTCAACCGCATCGGCCACATGCTGATGAACCAGAAGCTGCGCCGCAACCAGAACATGGAAATCGGCATCGCCCTGTACCTGGGCGAGCAAAAACACTTCATCAATGCCGAGCGCCAGCAAATCCTCGATCTGCTCATCTCCACCTACGAGCAGGCGGTGCAGGTCAATGGCGAACTGCAAGCGCGCGAGCGGCAGGTCATCGAGCTCAATATGCGTCTGGCCAACCACGCCGGCGAGCTGGAAACCATCAACCGCGAAATCGCGCTGAAAAACCTCGAACTGGCCGAAGCGAGCCGCATGAAGTCCGCCTTCATCGCCAATATGTCGCACGAGCTGCGCACGCCGCTCAACGCCATCATCGGCTTTACCGGCGCGCTGCTGATGAAGCTCCCCGGCCCGCTGACCGGGGAACAGGACAAGCAGCTCAACACCATCCGCACCAGTGCGCGCCACCTGCTCTCGCTGATCAACGACATCCTCGATGTGGCCAAGATCGAAGCGGGCAAGGTCACGCTCGAAGTGCAGAAGGTGCAGTGCCAGAACCTGGTGCGCGACGTGGTGGACACCCTGCGTCCGCTGGCGCTGCAAAAGAACCTCATGCTCGAGATCGACCTTGCCGACGAACCGATCGTGCTCGAAACCGACCAGCGCGCGCTCACGCAAATCCTGCTCAACCTTGGCAATAACGCCATCAAGTTCACCGAGACCGGGTCGGTGCGTGTCTCGCTCGCGCAACGACAGGGCGAAGGCCAGCAGATGATCGAATTCTCGGTGGCCGATAGCGGCGCCGGCATCCGCGAAGAGGACCAGAACAAGCTGTTCCAGGCCTTCTCGCAGCTCGATTCCACGTCCACCCGCCACGCCGAGGGCGCGGGCCTGGGGCTGTACCTGTGCCAGAACCTCGCCAACCTGATCGGCGGCTCGCTGTTCTTCAAGAGCGACTTCGGCCAGGGCAGCACCTTTACCCTGGCGCTGCCGCGCCGGGGATAAATATATTTCGTACATGGTAGTTCTACGGTATTGCAGCGCAACATAAAAGGGGATATATTGGAACTGTCTCCTCCAACCGTTCGCTGAACATTGGAATTAAGCCCGCCACCTTTACAGGTCGCGGGCATTTTTTTTGCCTGTATTTTGCCCGTACGCCCGGCTGCAAATAATCACGGATTTGATTGTGCCGTGCAGCACGAGCCTGCTCAATAAACTAAACAATCGATTTAGTTATATCAATCGTTTGAATTATGTGCTGTAATCGCAGCCATGAATCCCAAACCCACCTCTTCTTCCGCCGACGACGCCCGCAAGCCGCGCTCGGACGGCGAGCAGTCGCGTGAACGGCTGCTGCACGCGGCCATGCGCCTGTTCGGCCAGCAGGGCTTTTCCAAGACCTCCACCCGTGAAATCGCCCAGGCGGCCGGCGCCAACGTCGCTGCCATCAGCTACTATTTCGGCGACAAGTCCGGCCTGTACCAGGCCTGCTTCGGCTTCATGTGCACCACGCCCGGCGGCAACGTCGCCGCCTTCGAGCAGCCGCACTTCACGCTGCGCGAATCGCTGCAGGGCTACTACCACCAGATGCTGGCGCCGCTGTTGCAGCACGAGGACGCCGACGTGCTGCTGCGCCTGTTCTACCGCGAGATGCTCGAGCCCACCGGCCTGTGGCAGCGCGAGATCGAAAACAACATCAAGCCCGAACACGCGGCGCTGCTGCGGGTGCTGTGTCGCCACCTCGGCACGCAGGAAGTCACCGACGACCTGCAACGCCTGGCCCACGCGATTCCGAGCATGTGCGTCACGCTGCTGATCGCGCGCGACGTCATTGCCGCCGTCTCGCCGCAACTGGTCGAGTCGCCTGCCGCGTTCGCGGTATGGGCCGAACAGCTGGTCGATTACGCCGAGGCGCTGGTGCAGGTCGAAAAAAACAAACTTCAACAAAGGACAGCATGAACAGGACTTTACGGGTTGCCATGGCGTGCGCCATGGCTGCAGGGTTGTCAGCTTGCGCCGTCAAGGCGCCGGCGCCGCAGGTCGATGCGCAAGCGCCCGCGCAGTGGCAGGCTCCCCTGCCCCACAATGGCAGCCGCGCCAATCTCGCCACCTGGTGGCGCCAGCAGACCGACACGCTGCTGGCCGAGTTGATCGACGCGGCGCAGGCGGTCAGTCCCACCGTGTCGTCGGCCGCCTCGCGCATTGCGCAGTCGCGCGCCGACCAGGTGGCGGCCGGCGCCGCGCTGGTGCCCAACGTAGATGCAGCGGGCAGCATCAGCCGCGCCAACCAGCAGTCGCTCACGCCCATGGGCACCACGTCGCAGGCAGCGTTGCAGGCTTCGTGGGAGATCGACCTGTTCGGCGCCAACCGCGCCGCGCGCGACGCCGCGCAAGCGCGCTACCAGAGCGCGCAGGCCGGCTGGCACGACGCCCGCGTATCGGTGGCGGCGGAAACCGCCAACCAGTATTTCGCCCTGCGCGCCTGCCAGCAATTGCTGGACGTGGCCAGGCAGGATGCCGCCTCGCGCGCCGACACCGCGCGCCTGACGGAACTGTCCGCCGGCGCCGGCTTCGAGTCGCCCGCCAACCTCGCGCTGGCACGCGCCAGCGCCGCCGACGGCAACAGCCGCTACCTGGCCCAGCGCGCCAGCTGCGACGTCAACGTCAAGGCGCTAGTGGCGCTGACCGCGATGCAGGAGCCGGAGTTGCGGCGCCGGTTGGCGGCTGATGCAAATGCGGGCGCTGGTGTGGCTAATGCCTCTGGTGCCGCTAGTACCGCTGTTGATACTGCTAGTGTTGCTGGTGCTGGTGCTGGTGCTGGTGCTGGTGCTGGTGCTGGTGCTGGTGCCGGTGTCGTTGCTGCGGCTGGAGCCAATACCGGCGGTAGCGGCGGCGCCAGCGTGCCGGCGACGATGCCAGCCTTTGGGGTCACCGAACTGCCAGCGCAAACGCTGGCCCAGCGCCCCGACGTCTTTACGGCCGAGCGTGAAGTGGCGGCCGCCAGCGCGGAGGTTGGCAGCGCCCGCGCCCAGCGCTATCCGCGCCTGACCATTTCCGGCGCGGTCGGCATTGCCAATTTCCATAGCGGCGGTGTCAATACCAAGACCGACACCTGGACTATCGGCCCGGTCTCCGTATCGGTGCCGATTTTCGACGCCGGCCGGCGCCGTGCCAACGAGGATGCCGCCGGCGCCCGCTACGATGCCGCCGTCGTCAGCTACCGCGCCACCGTGCGCCAGGCCGTGAGCGAAGTCGAGCAGGCCATGGTCAACCTCGACAGCACGGCGCAGCGCACCCTGGATGCCGGCACCGCCACGCAAGGCTACCGCACCAACTTCAACGCGGTGGAGCAGCGCTACAAGAACGGCATGGCCAGCCTGTTCGAACTGGAAGACGCACGCCGCACCCGCCTGGCCGCCGAACAGAACCAGGTCACGCTGGCGCGCGAGCGCAACGCCGCCTGGGTGGCGCTGTACCGCGCCGCCGGCGGCGGCTGGACTGCTCCTGCTGCCTCTGCCGCCCCCGCTTCCCCTGCTGCCAACTGATACCTGATACGGACTTATGAAAACTCTGAAATCGACTCTGAAGCCTGCGAATTTGAAGCCCACCGTGCTGGCCCTGCTGGCGGTGTTCGCGGTTGCCGGCGCCGGCATGGCGTTCTATTCGCCCGCCACGCAAGCGGCCGACGATAAAAAAGCCGCCGCGCCCAAGCCGGCGCTGACCGTCACCGTGGTCAAACCGTCGTCTGCGCGCCTGCCCATCACGCTGACTGCCAACGGCAATGTCGCCGCCTGGCAGGAGGCCAGCGTGAGCAGCGAATCGAACGGCTTGCGCCTGACCGAAGTGCGTGTCAACGTGGGCGACGTGGTCAAGGCCGGCGACGTGCTGGCCGTGTTCTCGGCCGACACCGTCAACGCCGACGTGGCGCAGGCCAAAGCGGCCCTGCTCGAAGCGCAAGCCAATGCCGCCGACGCCGTGGCCAATGCCGCGCGCGCCCGCACGCTCCAGGATTCCGGCGCGCTCAGCGCCCAGCAAATCAGCCAGTACAACACCGCCGAACAAACCGCCAACGCCAGGATAGCCTCGGCCCAGGCGGCCCTGGCCACGCAACAGCTGCGCCTGAAATACACCAAGGTGGTCGCGCCCGACAGCGGCGTGATCTCGGCGCGTACGGCCACCGTGGGCGCGGTGTCGGCGCCGGGCACGGAGCTGTTCCGCATGATCCGCCAGGGCCGCCTCGAATGGCGCGCCGAGGTGGTGGCGCAGGACCTGCGCAGCATCGTGCCCGGCTCGACCGCACTGGTGAAAGCAGCCAACGGCAGCGAGACCACCGGCAAGGTGCGCATGATCGCGCCGACCGTGGACCTGCAAACCCGCTCGGCGCTGGTGTACGTGGACCTGCCGCAGAACGCCGGCTCGAAAGACGCGCCGTTCAAGGCCGGCATGTTCGCCAGCGGAAAATTCGAACTGGGTTCGTCCGAGGCCCTGACCGTGCCGCAGCAGGCCATCGTGGTGCGCGACGGCTTCAGCTTCGTATTCCGCCTCACACCCGACAACCACGTGGCGCAGGTGAAGGTGCAGCCGGGCCGGCGCCTGGGCAACCGCATCGAAGTGGTGGGCGGCCTGAAGGCCGATACGCCGGTGGTGTTACGCGGCGCCGGCTTCCTCAACGACGGCGACCTGGTACACGTGGTGGCCGAACAAGCCGCTACTGCCTCCAAGTAAGGAACGCCATGAACTTTTCCGCGTTATCGATCAAGAACCCGATCCCGGCAATCATGTTGTTCGTGCTGCTCACGCTGGCCGGCCTGATGGCCTACAAGGCCAACCCGGTGCAGGACTTCCCGGACATCGAACTGCCCATCGTCACCGTCACCGCCACTCTGGAGGGCACGGCGCCGGCGCAGCTGGAAACCGAAGTCACGCGCAAGATCGAGGATTCGGTGGCCACGCTGCAGGGCGTGAAAAACATCTATTCGACGGTGCTCGACGGCGTCTCGACCACCACCGTCGAATTCATCCTGGAAAAGCCGATATCGGACGCCGTCAACGACGTGCGCGACGCGGTGGCGCGCGTCAAAGCCGACATGCCGGCCGAGCTGCGCGATCCGTCCGTGACCAAGGCAGCCACCGCCGGCCGCGTGGTTCAGACCTTTACGGCCGCTGCGGCCAACGTCCCCGGCGAAAAAATGGACCAGCAGGAGCTGAGCTGGTTCGTCGATAACGTGGTGGCCAAGCGCCTGCTGGCGGTGCCGGGACTCGGTGCGGTCAAGCGCGTGGGTGGCGTCTATCGCGAGATCCGGGTGGAGCTCGACGATGCCCGCATGGCGGCGTTGCGCGTCTCCGCGCTCGATGTGTCGCGCCAGTTGCGGCTGGTGCAGCGCGAAGCGCCGGGCGGACGCGGCGACGTCAGCGGCGCCGAGCAGTCGGTGCGCACGATTGCCACCGTCAAGAGCGCGGCCGAACTGGCCGCCATCGAACTGCCGCTGACCGACGGACGCCGCGTGCGCCTCGACCAGGTGGCCACCATTACCGACACCGTGTCGGAACCGCGCGCAATCGCCATGCAGGACGGACGCGAAGTGGTGGGTTTCGAAGTTTTCCGCACCAAGGGCGCCAGCGAAGTGGCCGTGGCCCGGGGCGCGCGCGCCGCCATCGAACAGCTCAATCTCGACAACCCGAAAGTGGTGCTGCAACAGGTGATCGACAACGCGATTCCGGTCGAAGAAGATTTCGATGGCTCAATGCACCTGCTGTACGAAGGCGCGCTGCTGGCGGTACTGGTCGTATGGTGGTTCCTGCGCGACTGGCGCGCCACGCTGGTGGCCGCCGCCGCGCTGCCGCTGTCGGTAATGCCGGCATTCCTCGGCATCTGGCTGTTCGGCTATACGCTCAACATCGTCACCCTGCTGTCGCTGGCGCTGGTCGTGGGCGTGCTGGTCGATGACGCCATCGTCGAAATCGAGAACATCGAACGCCACCTGCGCATGGGCAAAACGCCGATGGAAGCGGCGCTGGAAGCGGCCGACGAAATCGGCATGGCGGTGATCGCCACCACGTTCGCGCTGGTGGCCGTGTTCCTGCCCACCGCGTTCATGAGCGGCGTGCCGGGCCTGTTCTTCAAGCAGTTCGGCTGGACCGCCGTGATCGCGGTACTGGCGTCGCTGGTCGTGGCGCGGTTGCTCACGCCGATGATGGCCGCGTACCTGCTCAAACCTGCCGTGCACAAGGAAGAAAAGGACGGCTGGATCATGACGCGCTACATGCGCACCATGCAGTGGTGCCTGCGCAATCGCGGCAAGACCGCGATCGCTTCGCTGGTGTTCTTTGCCGGCTCGATTGCGCTGGTAGGCTTGCTGCCCACCGGCTTCGTGCCGGCGGCCGACCGCTCGCAAACCCAGATCAACCTGGAACTGCCGCCTGGCTCCACGCTGGCCGAAACCCGCGTGGTAGCCGAGCGCGCGCGCCTGGCGGCGATGCAGGTGCCGGGCATCAAGGCGGTATTCAGTTCGATTGGCGGCGGCTCGAGCGGCGACGCCTTTGCCCCCGGCGCGGCCGCCGAGGCGCGCAGCGCGGTACTGACGCTGTCCACCGTGCACCGCACCGACCGCAAGGAATCAATGGCCGACCTGGAGGCACACATCCGCGAACAGCTGAACAACGTGCCCGGTGCGCGCTTCAAGGTCGGCCCGCCCGACAGCGGCGTCAAGATGCAGTTGGTGCTGCGCAGCGACGATCCGGTGGCGCTGCGCGAGACCGCGCAAAAGGTCGAGCGCGAAATGCGCACGCTGCAGGGCGTGGGCAATGTGCGCTCCACCGCGTCGCTGGTGCGCCCCGAGATCATCGTCACGCCGGACTTCGCCAAGGCGGCCGACCTCGGTGTAACCGCCAACGCCATCGGCCAGACCGTGCGCGTGGCCACGGCAGGCGACTACGACACCGATCTGACCAAGATGAACCTGCCCGAACGCCAGGTGCCGATCCGCGTCAAGCTGCCCGACGCCGTGCGCGCTGACCTTGACGCCATCGGCCGCCTGACGGTGCCGGGCAAGAACGGCCCGGTGCTGCTGGCGACAGTGGCCACCATCACCATGGAAAGCGGCCCGGCGCAGATCAACCGCTTGAATCGCAGCCGCAACGTGACGTTCGAGGTGGAGCTGGGCAAGCGCACGCTGGGCGAAGTGAACACCGAAGCGCGCGCCCTGCCCACCATGCAGAATCTGCCCAAGTCGGTCCACATCGCGGAACTGGGCGACGCCCAGGAGATGGCCGCGCTGTTCAGCAGCTTCGGCACCGCCATGCTGATCGGCGTGCTGTGCATCTACTGCGTGCTGGTCTTGCTGTTCAAGGACTTCATGCAGCCGCTCACCATCCTGGCCGCGCTGCCGCTGTCGATCGGCGGCGCTTTTGTGGCGCTGTTGATCACGGGCCGGGCGCTGTCGATGCCGTCGATGATCGGACTGATCATGCTGATGGGGATCGTCACCAAGAACTCGATCCTGCTGGTGGACTACGCGATCCTGGCGCGCCAGGCCGGCATGAACAGCTTCGACGCTTTGGTCGATGCCTGCCACAAGCGCAGCCGCCCGATCCTGATGACGACAATCGCCATGGGCGCCGGCATGATGCCCTTGGCGCTGGGCTGGGGCGCCGACCCGAGCTTCCGCTCGCCGATGGCAATCACGGTCATCGGTGGCCTGATCACCTCGACCTTGTTGAGTTTGCTGGTAGTGCCGGCGGTGTTCACGTACGTGGACGATTTCGAACACTGGTTGCAGCGTTTGATGCGAAAATTACGCCGCGAGCCGGAACCGGTACCGGTACCGGAACCGGAACCGGGACCGGGACCGGAACCCAAACCGGCCACCACCTAAGGAGAACATCATGGAATATGACATCAAGGAGTTGCCCGCAGTACGCCTGGCGGGCCTGCGCTACAAGGGCCCGTTCGGCCCCGGCATCGGCGAATTCTGGCGCGAGGTGTTCACGCCATGGCAAAAAGCCTACAACCTGCTGGACCGTCCCACCTACGGCGTGGCGCTGGACAACCCGGACACCACGCCGCCGAGCGAAACCCGCTACGACGCCGCCGTGGAAGTGGCCGCCGATTACCCGATCGCCTCCCCCGCGATCGAATCGTCGATCCCGGCCGGCCGGTACGCGGTCGCCGCGTTCGAAGGCACCGCCCAGCAAATGCCGGCCGCCTGGGACGAATTGATGAAAGAACTGCACAGCGCCGGCATTGCCGCCGAAGGCATCTGCTTCGAACGCTACAGCGCGGACGGCGTCCCCGACCCCACAACCGGCATCTTCAAAGCCGACCTCTGCATCCCCGTCACCTGAACTTCGGTGTCGGAACCTTGGGAACTTTGGGGTCAGTGCCGACATTCAGACACGGGCTCAACTATTTACGGATGAGCTCCTGTCCGAATGTCGGCACTGACCCCGAAGTTGGGCCGGCGGTCCAGCCGCCGCCCATCGCTCGATACAAATCCACCGACGCCGTCAACATCCGCGTGCGTAGTTGCAAGCTGCCCACGTCGGCGCTGTACAGCGTGCGCTGGGCATCGAGTTCTTCGAGGTACGACGCGTAGCCGTTGCGGTAGCGGTTGTGGGCGATACGCAGGGTTTCGGCCGCTGTCGCCCGGCGCGCATCGTTTTGCACCGCCTGTTCTTTCAACCGGGCGATGGCGTCCAGGCCGTTGTCGGTTTCGGCAAAGGCGGTGCGCACCGCGCTTTCGTACGCGACGATCACCTGGTCGCGCTGCGCAGCCACCGAGTCGGTCTGGCTTTGCACCCGGCCGCCATCGAAAATCGGCGCGGCCAGCGCACCCGTTAAATGCCACAGCCGCGTGGGGGCGTTCAAAAAATCGTGCATTTTGAGGCTCTGGATGCCGCCGACGGCGGTGAGCTTGAACGATGGCAGCAGCTGGTCGCGCGTGGCCTGCAAGTTGGCGTTGATCGCCACCAGGTTGTACTCGGCGCGGGCGATGTCGGGCCGGCGCCGCAGCAGCTCGGACGGCAAGCCTTCCGGCACCGGCGGCGACTGCAAGGCCGTCAACTCCACGCCGCGCGCAATCGGGCCCGGGTTGCCGCCGGCAAGGATGGCCAATGCGTTTTCCTGTTCAAATATCTGGCGCTTCAACTGCGGCACCGTCTCGGCCGTGGTCTGGTACTCGGCCTGCGCCTGCAGCCACTCCAGGCGCGAACTGTAACCGACGTCGAACTGGCGCTTGGCCAGGTCGCGCGATTGTTCACGCAGCTTGAGGGTCGCTTCCGTCAGCGCCAGCTGGGCATCGAGCCCGCGCAAATTCAGGTAGCCGGTGGCCACGGTGGCGGCAATCGATAACGCCACCGCGTCGGCATTGGCCTGCTCCGCCTGGTACGTGGCGGTGGCGGCATCGGTGGCGGCGGCCAGCCGGCCCCACAGGTCCACCTCGTAGCTGGCCTGGACTTCAGCCTGGTAGACGTTGGTGACAGTCGGCGTACCAACACTGGACACCTGGCGCGCGCGCGTGGGCGTGGTATCGGCCGACACCACCGGCTGTTGACCGGCGGCCGCCACGCCCACCAGCGCGCGGTACTGCGCCACGCGGGCGCGCGCCACGCGCACGTCGCCATTGTGTGCGAGCGCCTGCGTCACCAGCGCGCTCAATACCGGGTCGCCGAACGCCTGCCACCACTGCTGCTCCACCGGGCCGGCGTTCTGGCCCGGGCCCGCTGCGGGCGTGCGCCACGCCGCCGGCATTTGCAGGTTTGACGCCGGCGGCGGCGCCACGGTGGCCGCGCAGCCGGCCAGCGCCAGCGCAGTCGCCAGCGCCGTCAGCCTGATCACGCTGCCCATCATGGCTGCCCTCCCTCGTCGGCATCGTTGAGCACCGCCGACGTGTCGATGCTGACGATCACCGACATGCCGGGCGCCAGCCGCTGCGCGCGCGCCTGGCCGGCGTCGATGCGGATGCGCACCGGGATGCGCTGGGCGATCTTGACGTAATTGCCGGTGGCGTTATCGGCCGGCAGCACCGAGAATTCCGAACCGGTGGCCGGCGAAATGCGCTCGACCTGCCCGGTCAGCTGCGCGCCGTCGAGCGCATCGACCTTGAAGGTCACGCTCTGGCCCACGCGCACGCGGTTCATCTGGGTTTCCTTCAAGTTGGCGATGACCCACAACTGGCGCGGCACCAGTCCCATCAACTGGGCGCCGGTGTTGACGTACGCGCCCTTGCGCACCGTGACCTGGCCCAGCTGGCCGTCTTCGGGCGCGACGATGCGGGTGTTCTCCAGGTCCACCTTCGCGGCCTTGAGCGCGGCGGCGGCGTTGTCCACGGCCGCTTCCAGCGACTGCTTGTTGACGGTGACCGAGCGCACCTGCTGCTTGGCGATGTCGAGATTGGCGCGTGCCTGCGCCACGGCAGCGGCGGTTTGCGCCTGCACCGCGCGCGAGGCATCCTGTTCGCGCAGCGACAGCGAGCCGTCTTCGGCCAGCGAGTCCACCCGTTTCAAATCCGCCTGCGACTTCATGGCCTGGGCCTGGGCATTGGCCAGCACCGCCTGATTGAGCACCACGCCCGCTTCGGCCGTGCGGTGCGACTGCTCCCAGTTGGCCAGCGCGGCCTTTTGCGCGGCCAGCTGCGCCTGCGCCTGGTCGTAGCGCTGCTGGTAGATACGGTCGTCGATCTTGGCCAGCAGTTCGTCCTTTTTGACGAACTGGAAGTCCTGCACATTGACCTCGGTGACATAGCCGGCGATCTGGGTGCCGATCAGCGTTACCTGGCCACGCACCAGCGCATTCTCGGTGGAGACGATGGGCGTGGTGAACGGCGGCAGCCGCCACGCGTACAGCACCACCAGCACGCCCATCAGCGCGATCAGGGCAAAGGCGATGGTGGAGATGATCTGCGCGCGCCGGTGCGGCGGCGGCTCTTCCCTGGTGCTGGCCACGGCGGCCGTGGCGGCAGCGGCCGCTACTTCGGCCACATGTTTGTCGGAAGGCGGGGGATTGTCGGGAGTATGGTCGGCCATGGTGTTTGCGAAAAATTATCGGGATTCGGAATTGGTCAGGGAGACGGCGGCGATGCCGGTCTGGGCGCCCTGGAACAGGCTCGGCGGGCACACCGTGCAGATGCTCCACAGGTAGCGCGCCAGCATCCACGCCAGCGTGAGCAGCGCAATCACGGTCACCATCAGGAACACGTCGTTGTAGGCCAGGATATTGGCCTCGCGCGTGGCCGCCGCCCCCAGCGACGCCACGCCCTGGGCGCTGCGCACGGCCGGGTCGCCCACCACGCCGCCGAGCGCCGCGCCGCCGTTCTGGATGCGCGCGGCCACCAGCGGGTTCAGGAGCGTGAGGTGTTCGGTCAGCAGGCTGGAATGGTATTTTTCGCGTGCCACCTGGAACGTGCCGACGATGGCGCTGCCCAGCAGGCTGCCCAGCGTCTGCGTGATCGAGAACATCACCGAGAAGCTCACCAGGTTGTTGGGCGCGGCCACCACCGCGCCGAAGCCCGAGACGAACGTGGGACCGATGAAGAACGCGCCGCCAAAGCCCAGCAGGAACTGGCTGATATACATGTCGGCCGGGCGCGTGAGGTTGGTAGCGTGTGCATCCATGTAGGCGCCGATCGCCATCACCACCAGCGAGAACATCAGCTGCGCAGGAATACGCGCCGGCGTGATGGTCCACGCACTCACCAGCATGCCCAGCACGGCGCCGGCCATCACCACGATCCACAGCATCTGCATCTGGTCGTTATTGAGGCCCAGCGTCTGCAGGAAGCCCACGGTGCCGTTGGCCTCCGACTGCACGAT
Source organism: Duganella zoogloeoides (assembly GCF_034479515.1). Classification (NCBI taxonomy): domain Bacteria; kingdom Pseudomonadati; phylum Pseudomonadota; class Betaproteobacteria; order Burkholderiales; family Oxalobacteraceae; genus Duganella; species Duganella zoogloeoides. Next base: position 887,279 of record NZ_CP140152.1, on the reverse strand, counting down.
GCGGATCAGCAGCACCGACAGGGCCAGGCGCGTCATGTTGCCGGTGGTGAGCCAGCGCGTGTTGATCAGCGGGCGCGCGCGGTTATGCTCGATCAGCAGCGCGGCGGAAATGAGCACGATGGCGCCCACCAGGCACAGGCCCAGCCAGCGCGACTCGAACCACCACACGGTGCGCCCCAGCGCCAGCACGGCCGACAGCAGCGCCACGCCGGGCGCGAACAGGCCGAACGTGACGAAATCCATTTTCTCGAACGCCCTGATACGGTCGCCCGGCGGCAGTTTCAGGTACAGCACGCAGCCGAGCGACAGCAGCGCCAGTCCCAGTTCGAAAAAATACAGGCCGCGCCACTCGGCGATTTCCATCAGGTTGGTGGAAAACAGCCGCGCCATGGGCGTGGCCAGTTGCGAGAAACCGATCCCCAGCACCACGCCTTTCACACGGTGCTGGGCGGGAAACGCCTGCAGCACGTAGTACAGGCCCAGCGTGGTCAGCGCGGCGCCACTCATGCCGTGGGCCGCGCGCACGGCAATTGCCGACGCCAGCCCGTGCACGAACAGGTGGGCCACCGTCGCCAGCGCGTACAGCACCAAAAACAGTTCGGTAAAGAGCCGCAGCCCGTACTGCTGGCGGAACTTCACCAGCAGCAGGTTCATGGAGACGTTGGCCATGACGTAGGCGGCCGGCAGCCATTGAATTTCAGCCGAGAACACGCCCAGCGAGCCTTGCAGGTACGGCAGGTTGACGATGACCAGTGCGTTACCGAGGCCGCCGGTGATGGCGACGATGAAGCCGATGACGAAAAACGCCACGCGGCGCGGGAAGGAATGGTGCGGGCTGGACGGCGACCCGGGCAAGGTGGGGCGCTCATGCGGTTGCCAGACTTGAGGGGCGTAAACGTCCATCGGGGCCAGTTCTTTTAGTATTTTTTGACAGGGTAAGCTGAACTGCGACAGCCAGTATGTTGCATATTACTATGATGAGCCTGCGCACGCGATTTGACGACTGCCCGGAAGTGAGGGAGCTTACAGAAAACCAGGCACAAAAAAAACGCCGCCGCATCGCTGCGGCGGCGCCTCATGTTCCAATCGCGCTTACACCATCGAACCTTCGGCTTCACGCTGGAAGTTACGGTGCGCGCCCAGTGCCGCCTTGAACTCGGCCAGCGCCGTCGTCACGCTGCCGGCATCGACGATCCACAGCGACGGATCGCCCTGGCCGCTTGGCAGCTTGGCCTGCACACCAAGTTTTTTCAGCACGTCGGCGCCAGCGCCGATGGCCAGGATCGGTTTGCAGTGGTTGTACTGCTGGCGCACGAAGTCCAGTGCGATGGCTTCCGCCTGCAGCGACTTGGCGCTGCCCGCGCCGTCGGCAATGACCACCGCATCGTACAGCACGGCAGGACCTGCCTCGAACGAGATTTCCACGTCGAGCGCACTGCCATCGGCCGCTTTCAGCTGGCCAAGGTATGGACCGACCACGCGCGGCACCGCACCAGCCTTCAACAGGTCCGCGTACACGGCCTGCACCCCGGCGGCATCGACGCCATGGGAGGCAATAATCGCGACCTTGCGGCCGGTCACACCGAGCGAACCGGGGCGCGCCAGCAGCGACAGCGCTGGTGACGGCGCGTACTCCGGCGGGGTAGCATTGGTGGCCAGCGGCATCGGCGCCGGCACGTCCAGGCCCAGGCCCGTCGCCACGCCTTCGGCCAGTACCGGATCGACATTGGCCAGCATCGAGAGCAGGCGCACGCGGATCGCGGGCACCGTCACCCGGCTCAATTCGAAGCGGTAGGCATTGATGATGTGGGTTTGTTCGGACGGCGTCTGGCTGATCCAGAACAGGCGCGCCTGCGAGTAGTGGTCGGCAAACAGCTCCGGCTTGCCGCGCACTTTGTCCTCGGGCTTTTGCAGCTTCTGGTCGATGCTGGAAAATGCCGTGGTAAAGCCGGCCATGCCGGCCTGGAACGGGCAGCCGCCCGCCAGCGAGTTCGGCTCGTACGCCACGCGGCCACGGTTGATCGACTGGCGGTGCATGCCGTCACGCTGGTTGTTATGCACGGGCGCCACCGGAGCATTGATCGGCAGCTCGTGGAAGTTCGGACCACCGAGGCGGCTGATCTGGGTGTCGACGTACGAATGGATGCGGCCTTGCAGCAGCGGGTCGTTCGTAAAATCGATGCCCGGCACGATGTGCGCGGTACAGAATGCCACCTGCTCGGTCTCGGAGAAGAAGTTATCGGGGTTGCGGTTCAGGACCATCTTGCCGATGGGCTGGACCGGCACCAGTTCTTCCGGCACGATCTTGGTCGCGTCGAGCACGTCGAACGGGAATTGTTCGGCCTGTTCTTCGCTGAAGACCTGCACACCGAGTTCCCACTCGGGATAGTTGCCCGCTTCGATCGCTTCCCACAGGTCGCGGCGGTGGAAGTCGGCGTCGGCGCCGGCAATCTTGGCCGCTTCGTCCCACACCAGCGAGTGGGTGCCGCCCACCGGGTTCCAATGGAATTTGCAGAACACCGAGGCGCCTTCGGCATTGACCAGGCGGAACGTGTGCACGCCGAAGCCCTGCATGGTGCGGTAGCTGCGCGGGATGGCGCGGTCGGACAGGTGCCACATCAGCATGTGGGTCGATTCCGGCATCAGCGTGACGAAGTCCCAGAAAGTGTCGTGTGCGCTGGCCGCCTGCGGGATGCCGTTGTGCGGTTCCGGTTTCACGGCATGGATCAGGTCCGGGAACTTCATCGCATCCTGGATGAAGAACACGGGCATGTTGTTACCGACCAGGTCCCAGTTGCCCTCTTCCGTGTAGAACTTGACGGCAAAGCCGCGCACATCGCGCACGGTGTCGGCCGAACCGCGTTCACCGGCCACGGTGGAGAAGCGCACGAACACCGGCGTGCGTTTGCCCTTGTCGGCGAACGGCGCGGCCCGCGTGAGCGCGGAATAGTTATCGTAACTTTCGAAGTAGCCGTGGGCGGCCGAACCGCGCGCGTGCACCACGCGTTCGGGAATGCGCTCGTGGTCGAAATGCGTGATTTTTTCGCGCAGGATGAAGTCTTCCATCGCGGTCGGGCCGCGCAGGCCCACCTTGAGCGAATTCTGGTTGTCGGCAACCGGCACGCCCTGGTTGGTGGTCAGGCGCTGGCCGGTCGCATCGACGCGCACGCGGTCGAGCGGGTCCACGGTCGGGTTGACGCCTTGTGGCTGGATGCCGTCGCCGACCTTGGCCGAAGCGTTGGTCTCGGTAGTGGTGCTGGCGCCACCGAACAGGTGCTTCATCGGGCAGGTAGCGCCCGCTTGCGGCGTGCGCGCGGCATCGCCATGCTCACCGGCCTTGTTCGGATTGAACGGCATGGCTGCAGCCGCTTCCTGGCCACCAACCACCTTGTCGAGCAAGGCTGCCTCTTGAGGCGCGCCACCGAGACTTCCTGGCGGCGGCGCGGATGATGGTGTTGACACGGTACTCAAAACGGAACCGGCTCCCATGACGGAAGCCGGTGCTTTCTTAGCATTGCTCATTGGATATCCCTTGGTGTACGGCGCCCGCGCGGGCTGCCGGACACACCGGCAGCAGGACCGGCAGGGCAGCCTGGTTTTATTTGCGCGAGCTCAACAGCTTGGAGATGCCGTAGCCGGCGGCGGCGGCAATCAGTACTGACAGTGCCGGATGCGAACGCACCTGGGTGCGGCCCGATTCGGCCCAGACCTTGGCGTTTTCGCTCAGTTGCTTGGTGCCGGCGGACAGGCGCTCGACGGTGCCATCCCATTTCTGGTTGACGCTGTTGACGGTGTCGGCAACCTTGTCAACGCCGTTGTGCGCGCTTTGCGCCAAACGGTCAGTGGTTGGCGGCACTTTGTCGGCCACGCGGTCGATGGTGGAATGTGCATCGGCACGGACGTCACGGTTGATCTTGGTGATACCGTCACGGGCGCTGTCGATCTTGTTCTCAATCTTGTTTTGCGTATTGTTATCCATGATCGTTCCTTTCGTTAGTTTGCGAAGCTGCAAGAACGACAATATGCTCATTTGTGACATGCGACCGTGCGGAACCTAACCATCAGCGCATCTGTAGCCATATGTGAGGTGGCACACGGACGAGCGGGCTGCACTGGAGGATGCTAAACTTTCCCCGTACTGTCTCTCAGGAGCGCGCCATGTTTCCCATCTCGTCCACGCTGACCACGCCGGTCAATTTTCCGACGGTGAATCCAACGCTGCAAACCTCGGCAGTCAATTCGGTCAACTCGTCCACCCAGGCGGTCGGCTCGGCCACCGATGCGCCGTTGGCATCGGTCACCATCGACCTGTCGCCGGTGGCCGGCTTCCTGCTGGCGGTGTCGCGCTCGCAGCAGCAAATCGCCCAACTGCAAGCCGGGGGCAGCCGCGCCACGCAGGACGGCGCCCTGCGCGCCACCCTGCTCAATGACGCTACCCAGCAGGTGGTGGATGCGTTCAACCTGTTGCCGGGCGTCGATTTCAACCAGTCGCAGCCATTGGGCTCCACCCTGCTCAACAACCTGGTGAACAATCTCAACCAGCAGGTGCAAGGCCAGCAAACCGGGGCGGAAAGCCTGGCCCGGCTTGGCGTGACGCTGCAGCCGGCGCTGCTGTCCGATCCCACCGGCGGCCTGTCGCTCGACAATGAAATCCTGCGCGCCGCTTTTACTACTAACGAGCAGAACACCACCAGCACCTTGCAGGACACGCTGACCAATTTCCGCAACCTGGCCACCGAATATGCCGAGCAACTGAGCGCCACGGCCACCACCTCGTTCAGCCAGCTGCTGCCCGGCGACACGGCTGCGCTGTCGCCGGCCGACCAGGCGCAAAACGCCCGCCTCGACTTTGCCCGCGCCCAGCTCGACCTGCTGTCACAAAACCCCTTGAGCGAGACCGCCGCCGACCGCCTGGCTGCGCAGCGCGCGGCGCTCGAACAGCCGCTCACGCCCACCGCCACCGCACCGGACTCGCCGATCGTCAATCCCTTGTTCACCTCGACCTCGGCCGCCATCGCCGCCCAGAACGCCCAGAACAGCCAAGCGCTGCAAGCGCAGCAGGCCGACCTGGCGCAACAGGCGCAACAGACACTGCAAGCACAACAAACCACCCAAGCTGCCAACGTGGCGCAACAGCAGGCGCTGCAAGGTATCAACTATGCCGAGCTGCAACAGGCAGCGCTGGCCGAGGCTGCAAACCTGAACGCGCAGCAAAATCTGCAAACCGATGCCACCTTGCAAGCACAGCAGGCGGCACAGGCGCAGCAGGTAACCCAAGCTCAGCAAGCCACCCAGGCCCAGCAAGATCTGCAAGCCGACAACACCCTGCAAGCGCAACAGGCGGCACAGGCGCAGCAAGCAACACAAGCGCAACAGCTCGCCCGCGCCCAGCAAGACCTGCAGGCCGACAACACCTTGCAGGCGCAACAGGCAGCCCAAGCCCAACAAGACCTGCAAGCGGACAATACCTTGCAGGCGCAACAAGCAGCCCAGGCGCAGCAGACGATCCAGGCCCAGCAAGCAGCCCGCGCCCAGCAAGGTCTGCAAGCCGACAATACGTTGCAGGCGCAACAAGCCGGCCAAGCGCAACAAGCACTGGCGCAGCAGGCGCTGCAAGCCCAGCAGCAAGTCGCCGATACGCAGCTGGCGCAGGCGCGCCAGAACGCGCAGACCGTCAACGCCGCGCAAGTGCAGCAGGATTTGCAATCGGCCAATTTGCTGCAATCGCAGCTGGCCGCGACACAGGCTGCGCAGCAAGCCACCGAGCAAGCAACGCAAACATCGGCCGCCACACAGGCACAGCAAGCCAATCAGGCCCAGCAGGCCAACCAGCTGCAGCAAACGCAGCAGGCGGACCAGGCGGCCGAGACCACCGCGCAGGCCGACGAGGCCGATGCGACCCGGGCGGCTGCCGAGGCCGCTCAAACCAGCGCCCAGGCCCAGGCTGCCCGCCAGCAGACCGCTGCCGGCCTGAACGCGGCCACCGCCGCCAGTACGCAGGCGGCGGCCCAGGCGCAAGCGGCGCAGAACGCCGCCGCCACCGCTGCCGCCAACAACCCGGCCAATGCCGGCAGCCCAGAACAGCAGGCGCAGGCGGCGCAAGTGGCCGCCTCCAGCCTGGCTGCGGCGACATCGGCCGCGTCCAGTGCGCTGGCCCAGGCCCAGGCGGCGCAAAGCGCGGCCGATGCCCTGTCCGCGCAAAGCGCCGAAGCCGCCGCAGCAGCCGATGCTGCCCGCGCCGTGCTGGCCCAGGCTGGCAACTCACCGGCTGCCACCGCCGCAGCGGCAGCAGCGGCGCAGCAAAGCAGCGCGGCCGACACGGCCGCCGCCAACTCGGCGGCAGCCAATGCGGCAGCGGCCGATGCCGCCCAGCAGGCGCGCGCGGCCCAGGCCGCAGCGGCACAAGCTGCCGCCATGCAGGCCAATCCGCTGCAAGGCAACCCGGCGCTGGCAGCAGCGATTGCCGCCTACAACATCAACGACCCTACGCTGGGCAACAACACGCCCCGTGCCGTCCAGTCCGCCACGCCTGCCGTGGCCCGGGTGGGTGCGGTGACGGCAGCGGACAGCACGCGTGGCATCGGCGCGTAAGCGATGCCACAAGCAAGCGGCGATGCGCCGGGTGCAGATTCGGTGCGCGCCCGCCTCGCCACGGTGCAACCCGAATTAAATTCGGGGCTGCCGCCCGGCCGCCCCCGCTCCCGCCCCGAAACCGCTGCGAACACGGCACAACTCGCACGATAATATGTCGAATATTTAGCGATAATCAGCGCTCGCATTAGTAATCATCGATCATCATCGACATCGGGAGTTCGCATGGGTTTGAAGGACAACGTGAAGTACGCCGCAGCCGCCATGGCGGTATTGGCAGCCACTGCAGTACAAGCGCAGGAAACAGTCGTCAAGATCGGCCACAGCGGCCCGCTGTCGGGCGCCCAGGCGTTTTCGGGCAAGGATAATGAAAACGGCGCCCGCCTGGCGGTCGAGGAACTCAATGCCAAGCCCATCACCGTGGCCGGCAAAAAACTCAAGTTCGAACTGCTGTCGGAGGACGACCAGGGCGATCCCAAGGCCGGCGTGGCCGCCGCCCAAAAGCTGATCGACAACGGCGTGCGTTTCATCGTCGGCCCCTACAACTCGGGTGTAACCATTCCCGCCTCGCGCGCCTACAACGACGCTGGCGCACTGGTGGCCACCGTGGCCACCAATCCCAAGATTACCCAGCAAGGCTACAAGGGCCTGTTCCGCGTCAACGCCAGCGACACCCAGCTGGGCTCGAAAATGGCGCTGTACGCGGCCAATGTGCTCAAGTTCAAAAACGTTGCCGTCATCGACGACCGCACTGCCTTCGGCCAGGGCGTGGCAGAGGAATTCAAGAAACAGGCGCGCGCCTCGGGCATGACCGTGGCCGGCCATGAATTCACCACCGACCGCGCCTTCGATTTCAATGCCATCCTCACCAAGCTGAAAAACAAGAAGATCGAGGCGATCTTCTTCGGCGGCTACGCGCCGCAGGCCGCACCGATGGCGCGCCAGATGAAGCAGTTGGGCATCAACGCCAAGCTGCTGGGCGGCGACACCATCTGCACCGCAGAAATGGGCAAGCTGGGCGGCGAGTCGGTCGGTGAAAACGTGCTGTGCTCGCAGGGCGGCGCCGTGCTCGACAAGGCCAGCGCCGGTCCGGCCTTCAAGGCGCGTTTCAAGGCCCGGTTCAAGAAAGACCCGGATGTGTACGCGGCCGCCTACTACGACGCCACCATGCTGTACGCGCAGGGTATGCAGAAGTCGGCCTCGGTCGATCCGCAAAAAGTGGGCGCGGCGATCAGCGCCGGCACCTACCAGGGCGTGGCCGGCAGCTACGCGTTCGATGCGCGCGGCGACATGAAAGAATCGCCGGTCACCATCTACACCTTCAAGGGCGGCCAGCCGGTGCCGCTGAGCAGTTACTGATCCATTGCGCGGTTAAGCGCAATCAGCCGGTCGAAGGCGTCGCGCGCGCCGGCGCAGGCGTCTTCGATCTGGGCGGGTTCCACCACGTTTGCGCGCAGCGCCGCCAGAAACTGCTGCCAGCGCGGCCCGGGCGAACCGTTGCCGCGCAGGTAATCGAGCGGATGCGGCGCCAGCCGGGCCGCCAGCCGCTTGTAGAGCACCGCCCCGCCCAGTTGCGATCCTTCCACCACGTAGCACACGCCCCAGCGGTAGGCGGCACTGGCCTGCGCCGGCCAAGGCGCAGGCGGCTGCGATAGCGACGGCGGCAGTTGCTGCAGCTGCGACGGCGTCACCGACTCATCGCTGGCCGCCGCCGAAGCCAGCGCACTGTGCGCCAGGTCGGCACGGATCGCACCGAGGTAATCGGGCAATTGCGGACCATCGTTGAAGGCGGCCAGCCACCCCGGCACGGGCGCCAGCCAGCGCTCGAGCAGGCGCAGGTGCGCGCCATAGGCAGCCAGATCGACCTCGGGCGCGGCCAGCGGCGTGTGCGCATCGAGCTCGGCATGGCGTGCGGCGGTGGCAGCGCGCAGTGCGGCCAGCACGTCTTGATCCCTGGTTTCCAACAATTCAACTCCTTTTTGTAAGATGCAATGATTTTACACAGGCGTGCAACAACGCGCACACCGTAGGAATTGCCGCCTTGGCAGGTGAGACGCTGAGGTAGAATCTGATAACAACGTCTTATTTTGCCCCATGAGCGACAACCTTTCCCAGAACTGTTCCGTGCTGTTGATCGATGACGAACTCATCGCGCAAGACCTGATCGGAGACCATCTCAGCCGCCAGCCCGGAATCCGCCTGCGCTACGACCAGCACGCCGAGCGCGCAGTCGAGCTATGCCGGGAAACCGAAGCCAACGTGGTCCTGGTGGACCTGCGCATGCCCGGCGCCGACGGTTTCGATGTCATCCGCATGCTGCGCGCCAATGCCGATACCGCCCACGTCCCCATCATCCTGCTGTCGTCCGAAGACGATGCGGAAACCAAGGCGCGCGCGTTCGCACTGGGCGCCAACGATTACCTGGTCAAGTGGCCCGAGGCGCGCGAACTCGAGGCGCGCATCCGCTACCATTGCGCCGCCTACCACGCGCGCCGCCAGCGCGATGCGGCGTTCATCGAATTGCGCCAGCGCGAGGAAGAACTGCGCGCCAGCCAGGCCGCCCTGCACCAGGCGCAAAAAATGGAAGCGATCGGCCAGCTCACCGGCGGCGTGGCGCACGACTTCAACAACGTCCTGCAAATTATCAGCGGCAACCTGCACCTGCTCAAGATGCTGGGGCTGGTCAGTCCGCAGGGCATGGTGCGGGTGGAAAACGCCCTGGCCGGCGTGGAGCGCGGCGCCCGCCTCGCGTCGCACCTGCTGGCGTTCGCCCGCCGCCAGCCGCTGCAAAGCGCGGTGGTCGATCTCAAGCCCATGCTCACCGACATGGACGACATGCTGGGCCACGTATTGGGCCCGCGCGCCAAGGTGGTTACCGACATCGCCCCGCAGCTGTGGAATATCGAGGTCGATGTCGGCCAGCTCAACAACGTGATCCTCAACCTGGCCATCAATGCCCGCGACGCCATGCACGGCGAAGGCACGCTGACCATCCGCGCCCGCAATCTCGACGCCGACGCCGCGCGCCTGCACAAGGTCAATGTCGCGGCCGGCGAGCATGTACCGCACGCCGACTATGTGCTGATCGAAATTGTCGATACCGGCGTGGGCATGAGCGACGCGGTGATGCAGCGCGCCTTCGAGCCGTTCTTCACCACCAAGCCCACCGGCCAGGGCACGGGCCTGGGGCTGTCGATGGCATATGGCTTCGTCAAGCAGTCGGGTGGCGAGATTACCCTGCAAAGCCGCCCGGGCGAAGGCACGTGCGTGCAAATCTACCTGCCGCGCAACGAAGCCGTGGCGGCAACCGACCACGCGGTCGATGCCGAAACCGTGACCGGCGGCGCCGAAACGATTTTGGTGGTGGAAGACGAGGAAGCGGTGCGCAACGCCACCGTGGCCATGCTGGCCGACCTGGGCTACCAGGTACTGTCCAGCCCGGATGCTGACGATGCCGCCCGCTTGCTCGAAGGCGGCGCCCGCATCGACCTGCTGTTTACCGATGTGATCATGCCGGGGCGCCTGACCAGCCTGGAGCTGTCCGAGCTGCTCAAGCACCATCAGCCGCAAGCCCAGGTGCTGTTTACCTCGGGCTACGCCGAGGGCTTGCTGGCGCACGACGGCAAACTGCCGCACGGCGTCAACCTGCTGGCCAAACCTTATACCCTGGAAACCTTGAGCGCGCGCATCCGCCAGCTGTTGCGCCAGCGCGCTGCCGCGGGCACGGATATTACTGCGGCTTGATGTAGCGCTGCGAGCCTGGGGGCGGCTCGTTGAGCACCGCCCAGAAAATGCCGAGGTCCGAAATGGCACGCACGAACTCCTGGAAATCGACCGGTTTGACCACATAGGCATTCACGCCCAGCTCGTAGCTGCGGATCAGATCCTGCTCTTCGCGCGACGACGTCAGCATCACCACCGGCAGGCTCTTGAGCGTTGGATTGTCGCGGATCTCGGCCAGCACTTCCAGGCCATCCACTTTCGGCAGTTTCAGGTCCAGCAGCACCACGGCCGGATTGCCATGGTCGCGGTCGGCAAAGGCGCCGCGTACGTGCAGATAATCGAGCGCGTCGGCCCCATCGCGTACCACGATCACTTCGTTGGCCAGCTGGCTGCGCTCGAGCGCGATCAGGGTCAGTTCCAGGTCGTGCGGATTGTCTTCGACGAGCAGGATGGGTTTTAGCATGCGGGTACCTCGGTCATTCTTTATCAGGTAGGGGTGTATCGGGAATGCTGAACGAAAAAGTCGCGCCCTCGCCGGGGACGGAACGGGCCCAGACCCGGCCGCCATGGCGCTCGACAATGCGGCGCACATTGGCCAGGCCGATGCCGGTACCGTTGAAATCCTCCATGCGATGCAGGCGCTGGAATACGCCAAACAACTTGTGCACGTACTCCATATTGAAACCGACGCCGTTGTCGGCAACATGGAACACGACTTCGTTGCTTAATTTCTCGCTGGTAATACGGATCACGGCGGGATCGCTCTGCGCCGTGAATTTCACGGCATTCGAAAGCAGATTGTACAACGCCAGCTGCAGGAATGCGGGATCGGCGATTACATCCGGCAAGGTATCGACGTGCCATTCCACGCGCCGGCTCGCATATTCCGGGGTCAGCCGCTCGATACAGCCATTGACCATCTCGCCCATGCGGATGCGCACGGGCCGCAGCGCCGCCCTGCCCATCTGTGAAAAACTCAGCAAGTCATCGACCAGCTTGCCGGCCAGCCGGGCCGAGGTCTTGATGTTGGTAAGAAAGCGCAGGCGCCGCTCGGGGTTGTCGTTGCCGGCGGTTTCCATCAGCAGGTCGGAAAAACCGACGATATGGCGCAGCGGCGCGCGCAGGTCGTGCGAGACCGAATACGAAAACGCTTCGAGCTCCTTGTTGGCGCGGCCCAGCTCCTCGGCCAGGTCGGCCATCTGCTCGGCGCGTTCGAGCGCGATGCCAAGCAAGGTGGTGCGGAATTCCAGCGCCAGTTCCAGTTCGGCATCGTGCCAGGGGGCGCTGGTGCCGTGCACGGCTTCGCGCCAGCTCTCGAAGCTGGTGCGCGGCGACAGCGCTCCGGGACCGCGCTTGTCCTGCGGGCGGCCGGCCCAGTCGATGGTGTACACGTGCTCGGGCCGGAACCACAGCAGGTAGTGCTGGTGGATGCGCGAAATCGGCATGGCCAGCAGGCCGCTGGCACAATGCGCATAGGCAGCTGCGGGCGGATAAATGGCCCCCAGGTGGGCGCTGTGGAACAGGTCTTCGTGCGAGTGCAGGCTGAGCCAGCCGGCCAGTTGGCGGATCTGGCTGTCGTCCGGCGTATCGCCAAAGCTGATCAGGCGGTCGTCGATGACGATGGCCACGCCGCCGGCGCGCGCAAAGCGCAGCAGCTCCGGCATGACGCTGCGCAGGTTTTCGATGAAGTCGGTGCCCTGGGTCAGTCCGCCCAGCAGGTTGACCATCACGCGCCGCACTTCGAGCCGGAATTGCAGCTCGTCGGCGTCGGCGCGGTTGCGGATGCGCAGCGCCAGGATTTGCCCCAGCTGTTCGCACACGGTGCGCTGGTGGTAGCTGAGGCGACGCGGCGTGGCATGGTGGCACGACAGCAGTCCCCACAGCTTGCCCTCCACCACCAGCGAGATCGACATCGAGGCCAGTGTGCCCATGTTGCGCATGTATTGCAGGTGCACGGGCGAGACGCTGCGCAGCGATGCCAGCGATAAATCGGTGGCGCGGCCGGTGAACGGATGCATGGCGGGCAGCAACCCGGCCGGCGTGTAGTTGGCGTCCTGGATCAGGCGGATGCGGTTGAGCAGGTACAGCTCGCGCGCCTGGCGCGGGATATCGCTGGCCGGAAAGCGCTGGCCCATATAGCCCTCGTAGCCGTCCTGCAGGGCCTCGGCCAACACGGTGCCGTGACCGTCCTTGTCGAAGCTGTACACCATCACCCGGCCAAAACCGGTAAGCGCGGCGATCTCGTTGACCGCCAGCTGGCTCATGTCGGCGATGGAATCGGCATCGTTGATCTTGTTGAGGAAGTCACCCACCACCGGGTACAAGCGGTGCAGGCTGGCCTCGAGGTTGCCAGCGGCCGGCTCGAACTCGAGCACGAGCAAGCCGTCGCACACGTGGGCCAGGACGTCGAACTGCGGGCCATCGGCGCTGAGCCCCACGGTGGCCAGGAAGCTGGCGCGATCGCGCGCCTGGTCCAGTCGCAACAGCGGCGCCAGCTGGTCGGCGGCGGCCCCGATGACGGCGCGTAACTGCCGGCCCAGCACGGCGGCGGGCGCCATGCCGGTGAAATCGGCCAGGTTGTCGCTGACCTGCACCACGCGTGCAACCGAAGCGTCCGCTGCGTCCGGCAAGTGCGACAAATCGAGGGACAGCAGGAAACCGTGCGGCTGAATCGCGCCGGGTATGCGGATCGGCTCGCTTTCGCAGGTGGCGATGTCGGCGGAGGTGGCCTCAGGCATGGTGAACGTACATGGTTGAGCAAAAGCGCATGATAGCAACTTTTATCAACGTCCGACGCGCCGTACGGCCCGCTTGTCTATTTTTTATCGCATGAATTGTCGGGGTCAATGCATATACTCGGGCAACACCGCGTGCGCCACGCCGTCGCGAATTTCCAGCACGCGTGGCTGGTGCATGCCAAAGCTCATCTTGTAACAGACCTGCCCCGCCTTCCACGCGGTAGGCAATACCATCAGCAGCTGGAACGCGCTGGGTTGCTCTTCGCCAGCAAAAATTGGTGGAGTGCCTGCAAGCAATATCGCTTGCATTGGTTGCTCGCCGTCAATCTCGACATGGTGACCGCGTACCGTGATCTCGCGCTCGCCATCGAGCCGGGCATTACCGACGATGGTGTCGTTGCGGCCATCGACGACCAGGTTCAGGCGCAAATTGGGATGACCTTCGATAGGGCTGCTGATATCGTAGACGGCAGTGAATAGCTGGCTCATGTTCTTTCCTTTTGGAGTGCTCAAAACAGGATCGAACTGTAACCGCCAGCGCCACTGCCGTCCTTCCGGATACCTTCCGAACGGCAAGTGACTGATTTATAAAGATTTAGCGCTTGGGCAATTTCCAATCTGGCCGCACGTAATGGCAGGTGTAACCGTTGGGAATGCGCTCGAGGTAATCCTGGTGTTCGGGCTCGGCTTCCCAGAACGGACCTGCCGGCGCCAGTTCGGTGACCACTTTGCCGGGCCACAGGCCCGATGCATCGACGTCGGCGATGGTGTCGAGAGCGGTTGCCTTCTGTTGCTCATCAGCATAATAAATGGCAGAGCGATAACTCGTGCCGAGGTCGTTGCCTTGCCGGTTGGTAGTGCTGGGGTCGTGAATCTGGAAAAAGAATTCCAGCAGTTTGCGGTAGGAAATGACTGCCGGGTCGAATTCGATCTCGATCGCCTCGGCATGGGTGCCGTGGTTGCGGTAGGTGGCATTGGGCACGTCGCCGCCGCTGTAACCCACCCGCGTGGCGACCACGCCGGGCATTTTACGGATCAGGTCCTGCATGCCCCAGAAACAGCCACCAGCCAGGACAGCCTTGTCAGTTGCGCTCATCATCATTCCTTTTCATTGATCTGGTCAGGCCACTTATGTGGCGACAACGCGGTTTTTATCAACCGTTTACCGGCACAGAAATGCAATTCGATTTATAATTTGCCTGTAGGAAAAATTTCACACTTTGCGTGCCACCTCCCCGCGCGCAGCCCTTCTCCGGCCTGGACCCAGCCGAAAGACCGCGACCTTGATGGTAGCCAACGTTTCGATTGCCAGCCATGGACCAGTCCCCTTCTATTAGAAAACGCGTCCTGATCGTCGATGACAACGCGCAAGCCGCCGACGTCGCTTCGGAGTTGCCCGACCTCTACGGCTACCAGACCGCAGTGGCCTACGGTGGCCAGGAAGGTTTGCAGGCGGCCGAGGCATTTGCGCCCGACGTCATCCTGCTCGACCTCGGCATGCCTGGCCTGGACGGTTTCCAGGTGGCGGCCGCGCTGCGCGCCCGGCCGGATTTCCGCGACGTGGCGATCGTGGCGTTCTCGGCCTGGGGCGACCAAGGCACCCGCCAGCGCACCCGCGCGGCCGGTTTCAACGACCACCTGACCAAGCCGGCCAGCCTCGATGAAATCGTCAGCACCATTGCCGCCGCCTGCCAGCCCTGCCACGCCTGACGCCACGCGTGGTTCATGCTATTGTCACCCCATATTCCCCAACAGACCCAGGACGCACCATGAACAACCCGGAACCAGGGTCACGACCAGACCGCAGCAAGGCCATCGCGGTCGAAGCCGGGCTCGACCTGCTGAAAACCGAGGGCCGGGCCGCAGCGGCCGCCTTCATGGAAGACGCCGGCGTGCCGCTGGCGGTGATCGCGCGCGTGCTCAACGAACCGGACCGGCGCCGCCTGCCCGCGCGGGCAGACCCGCACTACAATGATTAACCAGCTGCGATTGACTACCGGGCAACCAGCTATTGGTCGCCCACTAGTTGCACGGCGTCCACAGTTTTGTAATCACGCTGCAAGTTATTGGCGAACGTTACCTTGACGATCTTGGCCTTGTAGGCGGTCTTGTCGAAAGTACGCACGAACCAGGTACGGTTGCCGTTTTCTTCCTTCTTGACGTCGCTCAGTCCTTCCCACACCGTGTGCCATTTGGCGTCGGTATCCTGCAATTCCACCTTGTTGATCGCCTCCACGCCCTGGCCGCCGGTAAATACCACGCGTACCTCGGTGGCGTTGACAGGGTTGGCATACGTGGTTTCCAGCCAATCAAAACCCTTGTCGATATTATCGTTGGTCCAGTCGCGACCATCGGCCGGCCCCACCGCGCTTTGCGGCTTGTTGGAGTCGGACACGCTCTTGTCCTTGTCGCCAAACACCGAACTGGCCTTGGCCTCGGCCGCCCACTGCGCGCGCGGATCATTGATGAACTTGTCTTCCCGGGTGGCGAAGGCCAGCAGTGCCTGCTTGCGCGCCAGTTCCTGCTGCTCCGCGGTCTGCTCGGCCGGTGGCGTTGCCGTGGTGGCGGCCGGCGCCGCAGCGACCGGCGCTTCGGCTGCCGGTGCCGGCTCGGGCTCACGCTTCTTGCACGCGCCCAGCAGCGCAACAACGATCAACGGCACAATGGCGGCGGTACGATTCATGCGGGTCTCCTGGCGAATGGGAATGCCTAAATGACATTATCAAAATGATCTTACCTGATTTTTAATGTCGAGCGCGCAACGTCGCGCCCCAGTCGCGTGGTCCGCATGGCAAAATAGGCAACTACCAACCCTGATGCCACGTCAATGCTCACATTATTGCAAGCCGGATTGACCGGCCTGGACCTGATAGAAACCGGCCTGGCGCAGCGCGCCGCCCGGTATGCCGCCAGCGGCGACGACGCGGCCGTGCTGGCCCACCTGGCGACCCTGCCCGGTACACCTGGCACTGCCGGCGCTGCGCTTGGCTACCCGGGCCACCTCGCCGGGAACGCGATGATCGGTACGCCAGTCGGCTTCCATCAAGCATCGCAGGCCAGCCTTGGCGGCCGCCACCAGCTGTATCGCGCTACAACACTGGAGCCGGCCTGCATAGCCATGCTGGTCCGCCTGGGCAAGGTACTGGCAGCGGCCGACCAGCTGCAACTGCTTGTGCGCACGGCGCCGGCCACGCCCGCGTGGCTGCAATACCTGCTCAACGACGCCCTTGGCGGTACGTTCGACTGGGAGCGCCGCACCAGCGGCCCCGAGGACCGCGCGGCCTGGAACGTCACCTTGGTAGCGGCGCTGCTGGCCGACGACGGCCAGCCCCAAACGCTGCTGCTGCCGATCGTGTTCGAGCGGCGCGAACTTCATCCCTACCACGCTGACATGGTACTGCGCCAGTTGCTGGCCCCCGGTGCGCTGGACGACTACCTGCTGGCCCACGTCGCCGAAGTGGCGGCGCTGGCGCCCGCGCTGCCAGTGGCAGGACGGGTCATGCTGGTCAAGCGCCTGGGCAGCCACCCGCCGTTGCTGGCGCCGTTCGCCGAACTGCTGCTGCGGCAGGCCCTCGACAGCAGCAAGGTCGTGCGCACTGCCGCCGCGCAGATGCTCGACGCCATCGACCGCGACCGGCTCCGCCCCTTGCTGGCCACCATGCTGCGCAGCAGCCGCAGTACGGAAGTGGGCCACGCCGCCGACCTGCTGGCACGCCTGCATGGCGACGCCGCCCGCGCCGAGCTGGAGGCGGCGCTGGCCGATACCACCGGCAAGGCCGCCGCGCAGGCGATCCGCGCCGCGCTGGGCCGCCTGACACCCGCCGCCACGGCACAGCCACCGGAGTTGCCGGCGCCCCCGCCGCTGCCGCCGGCCCCGCACGAGGTGCTGGCCGACGACGCGGCCGAGCTGCTGCAGGCCAACCACGCGGCGCTGCTGGCACAGGCACGCCTCGATGCGGCAGAGGAAATCGAAAAAAACCGCGACCGCGAGTACCAGTCCGACTACTCCCAGCGCGCCCTGGCGCTTTACAGCACCGTCACCGGCGAGCACCTGCGCCAGGCGGTGCAAGCGCTCAATGGCCAGGCGCCGCTGGCCGCCCTGGCCATGCCGGCGGTGGACACGGTGCTCGACTACCGGGGCCTGCTGGCGGCGCGCGCCGACTTCGGCCTGGCGCAATTGCTGCGCCGGCTGACGGCCACCCGGCGCGAAGGCGGCAGCATCTGGCGCCATCCGTTGTTCCGAGCCTGGTTCGCGCAGCAGGACCAGCCCCAGGTCGATCTGCGCCAACTGGTGGCGATCATCGACGCCAGCGGCGCCAACGGCCTGCACCTGCCGCTGACCTGCCTGTACTGGAACGACGATCACTCGCCGCAGCAGATGCTGCCGGCCGGCCGCGTGTGGCCGGTGTTCGCCGAACGCACGGAACTGATCGACATCGGCCTGGGGCTGGCGCCGCCGCTCGATCCGGCCACGTATTTTTATACGCCGAGCGTGGTCAACACGCTGTCCGTGCTGGCCACGTTCCCGGTCATGCCCGCGCGCTGGCTGCCACGCCTGCTGGAACTGGCGCTGGGCACGGGCAAAACCGACCGCGCCGCCATCCAGCAGGCGCTGGCCCGGGTGCCGGACATCGTCGCCCGCGTGAGCGAAGCGCTGGGATCGAATCAGCAGGAAGTGCGCATCGAAGCGGCGCGCTGGCTGGGCGCACTCGGCGACCGCGCTGCGCTACCGGCGCTGCAGGCGGCGCTGAACAAGGAAATCCGCGAAGCAGCCAGCGCCGCCATGCTCGGTGCGCTCGAAGCGCTGGGCGAGGACATCGCCACCCACCTCTCGCCCGACAAGCTGCTGGCGAAGGCGCGCAAGGGCCTCAAGGCCAGGCTGCCCGCCGGCCTGGCCTGGCTCGACCTCGACGCCCTGCCGCCATGCGCCTGGCGCGACGGCACGCCGGTGGCGGCCGAGATCATCCGCTGGTGGGTGGTGTTCGCGTGCAAGCTCAAGGAACCGGCCGGCAATCCCCTGCTGGAGCGCTATCTGTCGCTGCTGGCGCCGGAAGCGCGCGCGACGCTGGGCCGCTGGCTGCTGCACCGGTTCATCGGTCACGACACCCGGGTGCCATCGCTGCAGGAAGCCATGACGTGGGCTGAAGCCAATGTCGCCCAGCGACTGCGAAACTACCAGGCCTACTACGACAACTGGGGCATGGATATGCCCACGCCGGAGCAGGTATACGAAGAACTCAAACGCGAAAAGCTGGCCGGCTATTTCGGCACCGCGATTTACGAAAAAGGCTTGCTGGCGCTGACCTCCGGCGTACCGGGCCGCGAGTATGCGGGCATCATCCAGGACTATATGCGCGACCACTACCTGCGCCGCGCGATCATCGAATCACTGCTGGAATCTGCCAGCAACATCGACGACACGGCCGTGATCCAGCTGATGCTGGCCGTGGCCCGGCGCCACCGCACGACGTCGGTGCAGGAAAAAGCGCGCACGCTGGTGCAGCGCATCGCCGACCGCAACGGCTGGACTCGCGACCAGCTGGCCGACCGCACCGTGCCCACCGGCGGCCTCGATGACAGCGGCACGCTGGCGCTGTCGTTCGGCAGCCGCCAGTTTACGGTCACGCTCGACGCCGACCTCAAGCCCGTGCTGCGCAACGCCGACGGCAAGGTGATGGCCGCCCTGCCCGTACCGCGCCAGGACGACGATGCCGATGCGGCCAGGGAAGCCAAACAGCTGCTGGGCGCCTGCAAGAAGGAAGTGAAACAGGTAGTGACCTTGCAGACCGGCCGCCTGTACGAAGCCATGTGCACCGGCCGCGTGTGGCCGGCAGCCGACTGGCGCACCTACCTGCAACAGCATGCGCTGGTGGGCCGGCTGGCGCAGCGGCTGGTGTGGCAGCAGATGCCATCCGATACGGTGCCAGCACGTACCTTCCGGCCCACCGAGGACGGCAGCCTGATCGACGTGGACGACAATGAGTTTGCGCTCGCCGAGGGCGCCGGCATACGCCTGGCGCACCGCGTGCTGCTCGACGCACCAGATGCCGCTGCCTGGGCCGCGCACCTGAAAGACTACAAGGTCACGCCATTGTTCGCGCAGCTGGCGCACGCGCTGCCGGTGGCGGCGGTGCCGGAGGGCAGCGTCATCGACGACCGCCTCGGCTGGCTCGCCGACAGCTTCAAGCTGCGCAGCGCGTTCACCAGGCGCGGCTACCGCAGCGCCCCGCCCGAGCACGGTCCGGTTTTCTTCGAGTATTACAAGGAGTTCGAGAGCGCCGGCCTGTACGTGGGCATCCAGATCAGCGGCAGTGCGCTGTCCGGCGAAAACGATCCGGCCGCGCTCAAAACGCTGGGCGTGCGCAAGCTGGGTCAGCACCGCTATGGCGGTGGCGAGATACCACTGCGGCAGTTGCCGCCGGCGCTGCTGGCCGAAGTCTGGGCCGACTACCACGCGGTGGCGGCAGCTTGCGCGGGCTTCGATCCGGACTGGCAAAAGAAGGTGCGGTGGGAGTGAACCGGGCCGACCTCGATTTGCCGAAAACGGGGATTCATGTCAGCATGCGGTTCGTTTGATTTGCCTGTTCGCCAATGTTAAAAAAGATAATGGATGCCCTCGGCACCGCACGCCTTGCACTGAGTTCGGACCTGGCCCTGATCCGCAGCGGCCTGGCCGGCCTGGACCTGACCGACAAAACGCTGACCACCCGGGCGGCCAACTTCGTCGCCAGCGGCGACGATCCATCCGTGCTGACGGCACTGGCGGCGCTCGGCGGCTTGCCGTTCGAAGCGCTGGGCAATCCGGGTTTGATCGGCTGGGTGTATGGCGGCCGCGCGCAATCGCAGGCCGGCGCAACGGAGGCCGCCACGGCCAGCCTGCGCGCGCGCGCCAGCCTGTACCAGCGCGTGACCGGCGAACCGGAACAGGTCGCCATGCTGGTGCGGCTGGGGCAGGTGCTGGCGGCAGCCGGCCAGGCGCAGCACCTGAGCCGCCCTATGGACGGTCTGCCCGACTGGCTGCAAACCCTGCTCAACGACGCGCTGTGGAACACCGCCCCCCGTAACATCGGCAGGTCCGACATCACGCCGGAACTACGACCGGCATGGACAGTCGCGCTGCTGGCCGCCCTGCTGGCGGACGACAGTCGCTGCGCAATACCGGTGCTGTCGATCGTTTTCGAGCGCAGCGGCATCGAAAGCTATCACCAGGACCGTATCTACCTGCCGCTGCTCGCGCCCGGCCTGCTCGACGACTACATGCTGGCCCATCCCGCCGAGGTGGCAGCGGCCGGCCGCACGCTGTCGGCGGTCGGCCGCATCCAGCTGCTCAAGCGCCTGGGCAGCCACCCGGCGCTGTTGGCTGCCTTCGAGACACTCATCATCACCATGGCCGCAGGCGACAGCAAGACCGTGCGCGCAGCAGCCATCCCCCTGATGGACAGCATCGCCCAACCCGCCGCGCTGGCGGCGCTGGCCGAACTGCTGGCTGGCGGCCGCACCGGCGAACGCGCCAACGCCGCCGACCTGCTGGCACGTACCCAGGGCGAGGCCGCGCGGCCGGTGCTGGAGGCGGCGCTGGCGCAGGAAGCCGGCAAAACGGTGCAGCAGGCGATCCAGGCGGCGCTGTCGCGCCTAGGCGCAGCCACCGATGCCGGCGAACTGTCGCTGCCGGAGCCGCCGCCGCTGCCGCCACCGCCCACCGAGGTGCTGGGCGAGGACGCCCTTGAGCTGCTGCGGCAGAACCGGCTCGAACTGCTCGAACGCTACCACACCGGCGCGGAACAGGAAATTGCCGCCAACCGTGACCGCACCCATCCCTACAAATTTGCGCAGGAAAAGTACGCCCGCTACCGCAAGCTGGACGACGGCATGCTGCGCGACGCGATCCTGGCCGCGAATGGTCAAAGCGGCCAAGGCGGCAAGGGCGGCGAGCGGGCCCGCGCGCTGCTGGCCGACCGCGATCTCATGGCCACGCTGGAGTTGAACGGACGCCTGGAGGCGCGCGCCGACTTCGGCTTGCTGCAAGTCCTGCGTCTGACCGTCGACAGCGGGTTCAATTACTGGGGCTTGTGGACCCGGCCGCTGTTCCAGAACTGGCTGCGGCGGCAGGACCGGAGCCGGGTGGATCTGCGCCAGTTGATGTCGCTGGTGGGTCAATGCGGCGGCGACGTCCGCGCCTTTGGCGCCAGTCTGCTGCGGCCGCACGGCGGCTCGGCCCTGCTCGATCAACTGCCGGCCGACCGCGTGTGGCCGCTGTTTGCCGAGCATCCGGAGCTGATCGATATCGGTCTCGGGCTGGCGCCGTCCAATCTCGACCGCTACTCGCACGACGTGGGCTGCACGCTGGCGGTGCTGGCCACCTTCCCCGTGATCCCGCCGCGCTGGGTACCCACGCTGATGGAACTGGCGCTGGGCGACAGCAAGACGCACCGCGCAGCCGCCCGCCAGGTCATGGCGCGCATGCCCGACATCGGCAAGCGCGTGGTGGATGCCCTGCAATCGGGTAAACAGGAGCTGCGCATCGAAGCGGCACGCTGGCTGGCCGCGCTCGACTACCGCGCCGGCATCCCGCCCCTGCAGGCAGCGCTCGACAAGGAAACCCGCGAAACCGCCAGCGCCGCCATAATGACCGCGCTCGAACAACTGGGCGTGGATATCGCCACCTACCTGGCGCCGGAAAAACTGCTGGCGCAGGCGCGCAAAGGCCTCAAGGCCAAGCCGCCGGCCAGCATGGCATGGCTCGATCTCGACAGCCTGCCGGCCTGCACCTGGGCCGACGGTACACCGGTTGAGGCAGAGATCATCCGCTGGTGGGTGATCCTGGCCTGCAAGCTCAAGGAACCGGGTGGCAATGCCCTGCTGGAGCGCTACCTGGGCCTGTTATCCAGGCCGTCGGCCGCCGCCCTGGGCACGCTGCTGCTGCACCAGTTCATCGCGCGCGACACCGCGCGTCCGCCGCTGGAAGACCTCAACGCCGACGTCGATGCCAGTGTGGACCGGCACTACCAGAACTATCTCGCCTCCGTCAAGCGCTATCCCGAGGCTTACGCGGGCCAGGCCAGGCTCACCCTCGAACAGATGCGCGCCCAGCTGTACGACCAGCTCAAGCGCGAGAAAATGAGCGAGTACCTGGGCACGGCCATCAACGAGAAGGGCATGCTGGCGCTGGTGGCCTGCGTGCCGGGCGCACAGCTGGTGGGCGCCATCCAGCAGTACATGCGCGACCACTACCAGCGCCGCGCCCAGGTCGAAGCGCTGCTGGAGGCGGCCTGCGGCTCCAACGACGGCGCCGTGATCCAGTTCGCGCTCGGTATCGCGCGCCGTTACCGCACGGCGTCGGTGCAGGAAAAGGCGCGCATGCTGGTGCAGCGCATCGCCGACCGCAATGGCTGGACCCAGGACGAGCTGGCCGACCGCACTGTGCCCACCGGCGGCCTCGATGACAGCGGCCGCATGGCGCTGCAATATGGCAGCCGCGTATTTACCGTCTCGCTCGACGCAGCCCTCAAGCCGGTGCTGCGGAACGAGGAAGGCAAAACGGTGGCCGCACTGCCGGCGCCGCGCCAGGACGACGATGCGGACGCCATCAAGGAAGCCAAACAGCAGTTCGCCGCCTGCAAGAAGGAAGTGAAACAGGTGGTGGACATGCAGACCAGCCGCCTGTACGAGGCCATGTGCGCCGGCCGCCGCTGGCCCGCCGCCGAGTGGCGCCAGTACCTGCTGCGCCACCCGGTGGTCGGGCGCCTGGTGCAGCAGCTGGTGTGGGAAGAAGTAGCCGTCGATGGCGCAGGCCTGGAGGTCACGCGCTGCTTCCGCCCCACCGAGGACGGCAGCCTGATCGACGCCGACGACGACGACATCGACCTCGATGACGCGGCGCAGGTACGCCTGGCGCATGGCGCGCTGCTGCCGGCGGCCGCCGCTGCCGCCTGGACCGCGCATTGCAAGGACTACAAGCTGACGCCGTTGTTCGCGCAGATGACGCATGCGCTGCCGACAAAAAGCGACGGCAACACAATCGACGACCGCCTGGGCTGGCTGTCCGACAGTTTCACCCTGCGCGGCGCCTTCGCCAAACGTGGCTACCAGCGCGGCGCGGCGGAAGACGGCGGCGTTTTCTTCGACTATCACAAGGACTTCGCGGCCAGCAGCCTGGCCGTGGTGATCGAATTTTCGGGCAATAGCCTGCCCGAGGAAAATATCACCGCCGTGCTCAAGTCGCTCTCGTTCCGCCGCCAAGGCGCGCACCGCTACGACTACAGCACGGTGCCACTGGCGCAAGTGCCGCCGGTGCTGCTGGCCGAAGCCTACGGCGACTACCTCGCGGTGGCCGCCGCGTGCACCGGCTTCGACCCGGACTGGGAAAAGAAAACGCCGTGGTAACCAAGGAATGCAATGACTGAACCAACCATACTGCGCGCCAGCGCCGAACTGCGCTATCGCGAAGAACTCGAGCGCCTGCGCGCGGCCGACAAAGACCAGCGTCCCGCTGGCTGGCGCC
Organism: Duganella zoogloeoides; assembly: GCF_034479515.1. Taxonomy (NCBI): domain Bacteria; kingdom Pseudomonadati; phylum Pseudomonadota; class Betaproteobacteria; order Burkholderiales; family Oxalobacteraceae; genus Duganella; species Duganella zoogloeoides. The sequence goes on along the minus strand of NZ_CP140152.1, from coordinate 863,726 downwards.
TGTCCCCGCGCGCGGTGCGCCGCTTCATCCTCGGCGATGCGGCGCTGGACGTGGGCCGCAAGTTCTACGGCGACGACCCGCTGGTGGACCGCGCCATCGTCACCTTGATGGGCCACCAGGGCCTGATGCTGGTGGGCGAGCCGGGCACCGCCAAATCACTGCTCTCGGAATTACTCAGTGCGGCCATCAGCGGCGATTCGGCGCTCACCATCCAGGGCACGGCCGGCACCACCGAAGACCACATCAAGTATTCGTGGAACTACGCGCTGCTGCTGGCCGAAGGCCCGAGCCTGCGCGCCATGGTGCCGTCGCCGCTGTACCAGGCCATGGTGGCCGGGCGCATCGTGCGCTTCGAGGAAATCACGCGTTGCCCGCCCGAGATCCAGGACGTGATGATTTCGCTGATGTCGGAAAAGCAGATCATGGTGCCGGAACTGGGCGAGCAGGCGCGCGTGCATGCGCAGCGCGGCTTCAACGTCATCGCCACCGCCAACCTTCGCGACCGCGGCGTGCACGAGATGTCGTCCGCGCTCAAGCGCCGCTTCAATTTCGAGACCGTGCGGCCGATCCGCGATCACGACTTCGAGGTGGAGCTGGTGATGCAGCAGGTGAAACGCGACCTGGACGGCGCCGGCCTCGGCGCCCAGGTGCGGGTGGAGCGCGACATCGTCGCCCTCCTGGTGACCACGTTCCAGGAACTGCGCGCCGGTCAGACGCGCGAAGGCACGGCCATCAAGACGCCGGACACAGTGATGTCCACCGCCGAAGCGGTCAACGTCGCCTACGCCGCCGCGCTGGAGGCCACCTATTTCGGCAACGGCCAATTGACGCCGCGCGAGATCGCCAACCAGTTGCAAGGCGTGGTCCTCAAGGACAATGCCGACGACCTCAAACGCGTGCAGCATTATTTCGATACCGTGGCGCGCGAACGGGCGCGGCGCGACAGCAACTGGAAGGCGTTCTGCGACGCCGCGCGCAGCCTGTGGCCATAGCACCGGCGCCCGCGCTGGCGGCGCTGGCGCCGCTATCGATCGACGGCGTCCATTTCGCACCGATCCGCCACCACAGCCCGGCCTGCGCGCTGGCGGTGCAGGCGCTGATCCGCGAAGTGCGCCCCGCCGCCGTGCTGATCGAGGGGCCGGACGACTTCGACACGCTGCTGCCGCTGCTGCTCGATGCCGCCACCCGGCCGCCGGTGGCGATCCTGGCCCAGGCCACGGCGCCCACCGGCAGGGACGATCCCGACGCGGCGCGTTCGGTGTTCTACCCTTTCTGCGACTACAGCCCGGAATGGGTGGCGCTGCACGAAGGCCGCGCGGCCGGTGCGCAACTGGCTTTTATCGACTGCCCGTGGCGCCCCGACGACGCCAGCTACGACCGCAACGACAGCGACGACGATGAGGACATCGGCAACCTGATGTCGGAGCGTTACCTGGCCCACAGCGATTACCTGAAGGCGCTGGCCGCGCGCACCGGTTGCCGCGACCAGGACGAATTGTGGGACCACCTGTTCGAGCTGCGCGACGGCGCCGCCCTGCGCGACTGGCGACAGTTGTTCGCCGACGTCCACGCCTACTGCGCCATGGCGCGCAACGATTACGAGCCGGCCGTGCTGGAAGCCGAGGGCAGCCTGCCGCGTGAACGCCACATGGCCGCGCACCTGCGCGCCTGGCGCGCCAGGGTCGATGGCCCGATCGTGGTGGTGACCGGCGGCTTTCACACGACGGCGCTGCAACGCATGCTGCATGCACCGGAAACGGCGCCAGCGGTGAGAGACAGCGGCGCTGGCAAGCGCCTGGGCAGTTGGCTGATCCGCTACAGCTTCGACCGGCTCGACGCCCTGAGCGGCTACGCCTCCGGCATGCCGTCGCCGGCGTATTACCAGCGCGTGTGGGAGAGCGCCAACGCCACCGCGGACGGCCCGCTGCTGGCCGACGTGGCCGCCAATTGCCTCACCGGCCTGGCGCGCATCAGCCGCGAACTGGGACTCTCCGAGCAGATTTCCACGGCAGGCGTGCAGGCAGCGGTGGTGCAGGCGGTGCGCCTGGCCGACCTGCGCGGCCACGCGGGACCGGGCCGGCAAGACCTGCTCGACGCCGTACGTTCGTGCTTCATCAAGGGCGCCATCGACGACGGCACCACCGGCATGGCGGCCGACATCCACCGCTACCTCGGCGGCAGCAAAATAGGCGACATTCCGCCGTCGGCCGGCTCGCCGCCATTGCTTGAAGACGCACGCCGCACAGCCGCGCACATGCGCATCAACCTCGGCGACAGCACCGCGCGCACCGTGCGCCTGGACCTGTACCGCAAGGACCGCCACCGTGCGCGCAGCCGCTTCCTGCACCTGATGGCGTATCTCGACACGGGCCTGGCGCGGTGGCAATCGGGCCCGGACTTCATCGGCGGCAGCTCGCTCGAACTCCTGATGGAAGAGTGGCGCGTGGCCTGGAGCCCGCTGGTGGAGGCGCGCCTGATCGAATATTCGCCGCTGGGCGCCACCTTGCATGCGGTCGCCATGGCGCGGTTGCGCCGCGACCAGGCCGCGCTGGCGGCGCAAGGCCAGGGCCGCTCGGCGTCGGCGGCGGTCAGCCTGCTCACGCGCGCCTGCGTGATCGGCCTGCACCAGCAACTGCCGTCGCTGCTGCAACTGGTCGCCGACCTGCTCGACGAGGACAGCAACGCCGCCTCGGTGATCACGTGCAGCCACCGGCTGCTGCTGCTCTGGCGCGGACGGGAGCCGCTGGGATTGCAGGAGCATCCGCAACTGCGCGCACTGCTGCTGCAAGCGTGGAACACCGCGCTGTACCTGGTACCGCAACTGGCGCAGGCCAAGCCGGAAGACGAAGCGGCCGCCATCGGCCACCTGCGCACCCTGCGCACGCTGCACGGCGCCTTGCGCCAGTTGGCAGATGATCCGGCGGCCGGCGATCCGGCGGCCGGCGATCCGGCGGCCGGCGCTCCGGCGGCTGAATCTCCAGCAGCCGGCATCCCAGTGGCTGACGGTCCAGCGGCCGGCGACCCGGCGGTCAGCGCTCCGGCGGCCGGGATCACGGTGACCGGCATCCCGGCAGCGAGTGCGCCCGCGCCGCGCCATACCAGCATCTGGCAACGCCAGTTGCAGGCGCTGACCACGGCCATCGACGGCGCGCCCGGCGTGCGCAGCGCCGCTGCCGCCACGCTGTTCATCGACGGCGCCTGGACCGATACCGAACTGGCGGCGATGCTGCAAGCGAGCTTCGGCCCCGGCGCCCTGCCCGGCGACGCCGTGCGCGCTTTGGCCGGCCTGATGGCGGTGGCGCCGGAGCTGCTGCTCACCCAGGCCGGCCTGCGCGCCCAGGTGAGCGCCATCGTGGCCGGCTGGGACGAGCAGACATTCATCGCCTTTCTGCCCGACCTGCGCCAGGCATTCACCCTGCTCAAGCCGCAGGAGACGGCGCACCTGGCCGAGGCGCTGGCCGGTACGCAGCAACTGACCCTGGCCGAAACCCACTACGCCGCCACCGAGGCCGACCTGCTGGCCGGCGTGGCGCTGCAAGCACGACTTGCCGCCAGCGTGGCGCACGACGGGCTGGCTGCATGGCTGACCACCGAGGCCACATCATGACCGACACCATGAACGACCAGCACAACGACAGCGGCAGCGACCCCGAACTGCTGCGCCGCTGGCGCCTGATCCTGGGCCGCTACGCCGGCCAGCCCAACAGCGCCGCCATGAATCCGCACGACCAGCAGATCGACCACGCGCTCGACTACCTGTACGGCCGCGAGTACCAGGGGCGCGGCCTGCTGCGCACCCCGGGCAGCGGCGGCTCGCTCGACCCCAGCGCGATCAGGGCGGTGGACTGGTTGCAGCGCACCCGCACGCTGTTCCCGCAGGACGTGTTCGAGCGCATCCAGCAGCACGCGGTGGAAAAATACCAGTTGGCCGAACTGCTGCAGGACCCGGACGTGCTGCGGTCGCTGGAGCCGAACCAGGCGCTGGCGCGTACCCTGCTCGGAATGCGCGGACGCATGAGCGCGCAGATGCGCGACGCCGTGCAGGACGTGATCCGCCAGGTGGTCGAGGAGATCACGCGGCGCCTGCGGCCGCAGTTCGTCAACGCACTGGTAGGCCGGCGCAACCGGTTTCGCCGTTCGCACATGCCCAGCGCGCAGAACTTCGACTGGCGCGCCACCATCGCCGCCAACCTGCGCCACTACGACCTGGCCAGCGGCCGGCTGCTGATCGCGCGGCCGATCTTCAATGCGCGGGTAAAGCGCCACCTGCCGTGGGACGTGATCCTGTGCGTGGACCAGAGCGCATCGATGCTCGATTCGGTGATGTACAGCGCGGTGGTGGCCGGCATCCTTTCCAGCCTGCCCACTGTCAATGTAAAACTGGTGGTGTTCGATACCAGCGTGGTGGACCTCACTCACCTGGCGGCGGACCCGGTGCAGTTGCTGCTCACGGTGCAACTGGGCGGCGGCACCGACATCGGGCGCGCCATGCAGTATTGCGAAACGCTGGTGCGCACGCCGCAGCGTACAGTGATCGCGCTGATCAGCGATTTCGAGGAAGGCGCGCTACCGGGGCCGCTGCTGGCGAGCGTGCAGCGCATGACCGAAGCACGCGTAAAAGTGCTGGGGCTGGCGGCGCTCGATGAAGCGGCGCGACCGGTGTACGACCACACCATGGCGCAGCGCCTGGCCGGGCGTGGCGCCGAGGTGGCGGCACTCACCCCCGCCCATTTCGCCGAATGGCTGGCCGAGGTGATGGCGTGACGGACTGGCTCCATATTTACCGCAACACCGACGACGACACCCTGGCCGCCCTGGGCAGCACGGGCCTGGTGCGCCGTGCCGCCAAGGACGTGGAAGCGGGCAAGGTGGCATGGGAAACTGCGCCCCGCCTGCTGCGCGCGGACGGACAACTGGTGCGCATCGACGCCGGCGGCCCGGCCCGCGCCAGCTGCGACTGCCCCGCACCCGGCGTATGCAAGCACATACTGGCCGCCGTCATCTGGCTGCGTAACGCCGCGCCGGAGCCCGGTGCCTCCAATATGACCAATGCAGCAGATGGCGCCGACAGCGGACCGCTTGCCGTTGCGCCACCGGCAGGAACGTCAGCGGACGCCGGCGCCAGTGCCGCCAATGACCCGACAGCTGCCAGTGCGGGCGATAGCGCCATCGACGCCTTGAGCCGCCTGCTGGCCGAAGTAACGGCGCTGGAGCCTGCCGCCGTGTTCAAGACCGCCGGCCTGGCCGCCACCCGCAAGGCAGCTGCTCTGCACGCGGCGGAGTATCCAGTGACCTTGTCCGCCACCGCCGGCACCTTGCTGATCACGCTGCCGTCGCTCGACATCACCTGCCGCTACATCGGCGGCGCCGGCTTCGCCGGCATGGTGTCGGAAGCGCCGGCCGCGTCGCGCGCGGCGGTGCACGTCCTGGCGCTGGCTGCCGTCTGGCGCCAGCAGGGCCGCGCCATCGCCTGGCCGGCGCCGTCCAGGTCGGCCGCAGCTGCGGCGCTCGATGATGATGCCGGCCTGTCCGCCGACGAGCAACTCTTCATCGAACGCCTGCGCGCGCTGGTGCTGGCCGCGTTCGAGGACGGCTGGTCGCACGTGAGCGAGATCGTGCCGGCCCAGTTGCGCGCGCTGGCCACGTCGGCGCGGGTGGAGTCGTTCCCGCGCCTGGCCGGCATGCTGCGCACACTGGCCGGCACCGCCAGCTTGCTGGTGGAGCGCGATGCGGGCGCCGACGAGCGTCAGGCGATCCGCCTGGCTACCCGCATCTACGCCCTCACCCACGCGCTGGAACCTGCGCGGGGAGACCTTCTGCGCGAGCTGCGTGGCCGCGAGCGCCGCAGCTTTGACGGCAACCAGGCGCTGGAACTGCTGCCGCTGGGCGCCCACTGGTGGGAGCAGCGCGGCGGCGCGCGCGGCTTGAGTATCGCGTTCTGGAACCCCGCCGCGCAGGGCGTGATGCAGGCGGTGCTGGCGCGCCGCGACCACGCCGACCGCCACTTCAACCGCGAACTGGCCTGGAGCACGGCCAGCCTGTGGCAAGGCGCAGGCGCGGCGGCCACGCTGGCCGGTGGCGCGCTGACGCTGGAACAGGCGCGCGTATCCGACGACTTGCGCCTGGGCCTGAGCATGGAGACCCGCGCCAGCGTGCAGCCACCCTGGCGCGCCAATGACGAGCGCTGGACCAGCGCCGGCTACGACGACTGGAATATTCTGGCCGATGCCCTGCGCGCCAGCGCCGGCCTGCGCGGGGAGACGCTCGACTGCGTGCTGCTCAGGCCCGCGCGCTGCGATACGCCCCGCCTCGACGAAGCACGCCAGACCTTCGACTGGACCGTGCGCGACAGCAGCGGCGCGGCGCTGGCGCTGCAACTGCCGTGCGACCCAGTGCACCATCAGCGCATCGGCAACCTGGAGGACTGGGTCGCGAACGGCGCGCCGATCCGCGCGGTGCTGGCGCGTTATGAGCGCAGCCTGCAGGGCGGCCGGCTCGAACCGCTGACATTGATAATCGAAACGGCCGGCGTGCTGCGCGCAGTTTCGCTCGACTATGAAGGTGCGCCAGCCAGTGCGGCCAGAAGCGCACCGCTGCTGCAACGGCTGGCGCGCCTGTTCGGCGCCAGGCCGGCTGCCGCAACGGCAGCCGACATCCCCGCCGAATCCATCGAGACCGCCACCCACGCCGGCTGGATCGGCGCCATGCAACAACTGCTGGAAAACCAGGCCATGAGCGGCAGACTGCATGTGCCGGGGGCGGACCGCCAGCGCCTGGTCGCGCTGCGCGCCTGCCTGCGCGCAAGCGGCGTCGAGCTGCTGGCGGACGCGCTGGCGCGCTATCTCGACCAGCCGGACACCGAGCGCGGCATCGCCCTGCTCTACCTGTGTCTGACCTGCGCCGAGCTAGGAGGTTAGCGGTACCTCAAGGCGCACCTCGGTGCCGCCACCAGCGCGGCGGCTGATGCGCAAGCCGGCTTTGACCAGGTGCGCGCGCTCGCGCATGCCGGCCAGTCCCCAGTGGCCGTGCGGCGCACCGTTGGCCAGCACCTGGTCGTCGATGCCACAACCGGCATCGAGCACGTGCAATTGCACGCCATCCGCCGCATAGCGCAGCACGACGTGCACTGTGGCCGCGCCGGAATGGCGGCAGGCGTTGTGCAGCGCCTCGAGCGCAATCGCATGCACCTCGTGCTGCACACTGTCGGGCAGCGGCACGGGCTTGCCCTGCTGCTCGACATGCACGGTCACGCCGTACTGCTGGCCGCAGGCGCCAGCCGCTTCTTCCAGCGCCCGATGCAAGCCCGGTTGCGCGTCGTCGCCCGAGCGCAGCGCCCACACCTGTTCGCGCCCTTCCAGCAGCACCGCGTCGGCGGTATCGAGCGCGTTGTCGATTTCGCGCTGCAGCGGATCGTTGATGGCGAGGCCACGCTTGATGCGATCGAACCGCATGATCAGCGCCTGCACGCTTTGCAGGAAGCTGTCGTGCAGGGTGCGGGCGATGCGGGTGCGCTCGTCGAGGCGCGCCTGCATGCGCTCGGCCACGCGCGCCGTCGCCAGCTGCACGCGCCAGCGAAACAGGCCATAGCCGGCCAGCGCCAGCACCAATGCGCACAGCAGCTTGAACCACAGCGTCTGCACGAACGTCGGGGAGATGGCCACATCGAGCGTGGCCGGCCGCGTGCTCCACACGCCGTCCTCGTTCGAAGCCAGCACCTCGAAGCGGTAATCGCCCGGCCCCATGTTGGTATAAAAAGCCTGGCGCCGGGTGCCGGCGTCGCGCCAGCCATCTTCCAGCCCCACCAGGCGGTAGCGGAAGCGCGCGCGCTCGGGGATGGTCAGCACGGCGGCGGTGAAATCGAGTTCGATGTTTTCGGTACCGGCGGGCAGGCGCGCAGCGCCATTGAGCGGGTAGGAACGGCCTTCCGCGCGCAGCCCGATCACCTGCGGCGTGGGCATCAGCGGATTATGGGTGATGTGGCGGGGATCGATCCAGCCGACATAGGAGCTGGACGCGTACCAGATATGGCCGTCGCTGCTTTCCGCCAGCGTGGGGATGGGGCGCAGCTGCGTGGCGATGCCGCCATAGCCATCGAGGTAATCGAAGCGCTCCATGGGCACCGCCACCGTCGCAGCGCCGTTCGCCAGCGCGGCAGCCACGTCGCGCGCACGGATATGCGCCAGTCCGCCCACGCCATGCAACCACAAGTCGCCAGCATCGTTTTCCACGATGCCCGACACGCCGAACAATTCGGCGCTGCCCGCATCGCGCAACATGGCGAAGCGCTTGCCGTTCCAGTGTGCGAAGCCATGGTCGCCGCCAACCCACAGGTGATCGCCACGGCTGTTGATGGCGAGGATATTACCGGCGGCCAGCCCCTCGCCGGCGCCCAGCTGGCGCAGCGCGCCATCGGCCGACAGCACCGCCATGGCGTTTTCAGGATAGCCGAACCAGAGCCGCCCCTGTGCGTCGGCATACAGCGAGATCGCCGTGCGCGCCGCCAATTCAGGCGCCGCCGGCCGCCCCCACACGCCCGCCTTGAACGTATGGATGCCGTGACCGATGATCGAGAGCCACAACGTGCCGTCGCCATCCATCGCCATCGCCTGCACCGCCATGCTGGCCGGCCCGCTCGGCAATGACCAGCGCCGATATCGGCCATCGCGAACCTGCCACAGCGCGCCCTCTGCCGCGAACCACGCGCTGCCATCGGGTGCGCGGGCGCTGGCTGTCGGGCTGTGGATCGGCGTGGTAAAGCGGCGGCCATCCTGGTCAACCCGGTACAGGGTATCGTTGAAACCGATGATGCCTGGCGTGCTGCCCACCCATAACTCGCCTTGCGCGCCGGCCAGTACGCTCATGAACGCGGTCTGGACGCCGCCCCACTCCAGCCGGTTGATGCGGCCGTGGCTGAGACGATCCACGCCACCTTCCGTGGTCAGCCAGGTATTGCCTTCGCGGTCAGTGAACTGGGCGTGGATATTGCGGCCACTGAAGCCGCCTTCAATCGCATAGGCGCTGCGGGCAAGATCCGAGGGATCGACCTGGTACAACCCCTGCGGGGTCATGATCCATAACCCGCCGTCCATTTTCTGGAAGACGTCCAGCCGTTGCCGGGTAAAGTGCGGCAGCGCCAATGGCCGTACCGCCTCGGTGACGGGATCGAAAATGAACAACGCCCGGTGCTCGGTCTTGAGCAGGATGGTGCCGTCGGGACGAAGGTCGCCGCTATCGATGGCGGGCAGGCCCGCTGTACTCGATGTGCCCGATATGCGCCGGAAGCGCTGGCTGCCCGGCTGCCTGATGTACAGGCCCGTATCCCCGTACGCCAGCAAGGCGCCATTGGGCGCCACCGTAAAATGGCTGAAATTGCCCGGTGCGATGCCCTCGGCGGCGCCCATGGCGGCCCACCGCTGGCCATCGCGGCGGAACACCCCGACGTAAGTCGCCGCCCACATCACCCCGTCCGGGGTGCGGGCCAGTTCCTGCGTGGTACGCGCCGGCAGGCCTTGCTCCTCGCGGTAGTGCGTTACCGCGCCGTGCTCGAACACGCTCGCGCCACCGAACCGGTAGCCCACCCACAGCGCATCGCCATATGCGGCCACCGCCGATACATCGGTTGCCAGCAGTTTGTTGCCATCGACCGCATCGACGCGGTCGAAGCGTACACCGTCAAACCGGTGCAGGCCCTCGTAATTGGCAAACCACAGCATGCCACGGCTGTCCTGGGCCATGGCGATCGCCGCCGACGGCGCGCCATCGCGCTTGCGCCAGGCGACATGCTGCAAGGTGCTCTGCCGGTACGGCGCAACCGGCACTTCGACCTGCGCTCTGTCGAAGACCCGCGGCGGCGATGGCGCCGGCGTCGTGTAGCCGATGGCCGGCGCAAGCGCCAGCAGGAGCAGCACGGGGCGAGCGGCCAGCCGCAGTGCGCGTAGGGACAGTGGAACCATGTGATGTTGTGACGAGGGAGGCCACGCATTATAGACCGACAGGGAATTTAGAATCCCCCCTCTAATTAATAAATTCCACATGGAAATTACTTTTCCAACAAGAAATATTCAATTACTATTACTTTTCCTCAATATGTACAAAAAATATAATCAATGAAGAATTTATCGTTCAAGCAAAAACTATGGCTGCCCCTGATACTGAGTCTGCTCTGCATCTTTGTCATTTTTGTCCACGGCGCGATCCAGACGCGCGATCTGCGCATGGAGGAGCGCCAGAAGGATCTCACCAACGTCAACCAGGTGGGCCTGAGCATCGTCAAGCATTTTGATGCGCAGGTCACCGCAGGCCAGATCACGAAAGAAGAAGCCCAGCGCCGCGCCATCGACGTTGTGCGTTCGCTGCGTTTCGGCGAAGACGGCTACACCGCCATCGCCAGCAAGGACATGATCTCGCTGATGAATCCGTTCGCGCCGCAAAACAACGGCAAAGACATGAGCGGCTTCAAGGACATCAACAACTATTACCTGTACCGCGAAATCGCCGCCGCTGGCGCCAGCACCGCCGGTTCCGGCTATGTGCGCTACGTGTGGCCGCGCCCGGGCGGCAAGGAGCCGCTGCCGAAGACCGGCCGCGTGGACCGCTACGGCCCGTGGGGCTGGGACCTGATCACCGGCGTGTACATGGACGACATCGACCGCGCCTTCAAGGCCGAACTGCTGCAATCGGGCAGCGTGTTATTGGGCGTGACGCTGCTGCTGGGCTTTATCGTCACCCGCATCAACCAGAGCCTGCGCCAAACCATCGGCGGCGAACCGGCGCTGGTGCGCGAAGCGGCCGGCCGCATCGCCAGCGGCGACTTCAGCGTGCCGATCCATGTCGACGCACGCGACGACAGCAGCATCTTCTTCGGCATGAAGAGCATGCAAACCCAGCTCGCCAGCACCATCGGCGACATCCGCCGCAGCGCCGACACCATCGCCCTCGCCTCGTCCGAAATCGCCAGCGGCAATATGGACCTGTCGGCCCGCACCGAGTCGCAAGCCAGCTCGCTCGAACAGACTGCCGCCTCGATGGAAGAGCTGACCGCGACGGTCAACCAGAACGCCGTCAACGCCCAGCAAGCCAACGAGATGGTGATCTCGGCGGCCAGCGTGGCCGGCAAGGGCGGCGAAGTGGTCGCCAGGGTCGTGCAGACCATGGACGCCATCAACAGCTCGGCCACGCGCATCGTCGATATCATCAGCGTGATCGATGGCATCGCGTTCCAGACCAATATCCTGGCCTTGAACGCGGCCGTGGAAGCGGCCCGCGCCGGCGAACAGGGACGCGGCTTCGCGGTGGTCGCCAGCGAAGTGCGCAACCTGGCGCAGCGCAGCGCGGCCGCCGCCAAGGAAATCAAGACCCTGATCGGCGACTCGGTCGACAGCATCAAGGTGGGCAGCGACCTGGTGGCCGAAGCTGGCGCCACCATGGACCAGATCGTGGCCAGCGTCTCGCGCGTGACCACCATCATGACCGCGATCACCGCCGCCTCGCACGAACAGAGCATCGGCATCGGCCATGTCAACCAGGCCATCACCGAGATGGACGCGGTGACCCAGCAGAATGCCGCGCTGGTGGAAGAAGCGGCATCCGCCTCGGCCAGCATGCAGGACCAGGCCAGCATGCTGGCGCAGCTGGTGCTGCGCTTCCACCTGGACAAGGCCGAGCGCAAGGTAGCCCTGCTGCAGTAAGGCGCCTGGTCCGTCAGCGCCGTTCGAACCACGCCATGAAGGCGTCGTATTCGGGCTGCGCCTCCGGCACCGGCCGGCCTGCGGGCACCAGCTGATGTCCGGCCAATGGAATGCGGCGGAACGTCACATCCCGGCCCTGGGTGCGCAGCTGCGCGTACAGCACTTCGGTGGACAGGATCGGCACGCTGTCGTCCTGCATGCCGCTGGCCAGGTACACGCGCGCCTTCGAGTGGGCCAGGTTCTCCGCCGTGGACTGCGCAAAGAAACTGCTCCAGCGCAGGTACGGGTGGCCCCAGGCGAACTTGCTGGTGCTCGTCGGATCGGCGGCGATCGCACCGTAGGTCCGGTCCAGCTCCTGCAGCTGTTTGAGCTTGTCCTCGTCGCTGGCGTTCGAGCGATAGATGTTGGCGGCGAAGTCGTAAAGCTGGGTCGGTCCGTTGGCAGCGATCAGCACCACGTCCGTCACCTCGGCCAGTTCACGCGCCAGTCCGGCGGCCATGGGCGCGCCTTCCGACATCCCGATCACCAGCACACGCCGCGCGTCGACGTCGGGCCGTGCCAATGCGTGGCGCACCGCCTGCTTGAGCGTGGCCAGCCACGTGTCGTAGGAAAAGTGGCGATTGAAATCGCCGGCGCAGCCGACTGCCGAACCGGGATCACCCTGCTGTGGCTCTTCCGACTGGAATGGCTTCTCGACGGCCATGACGGCGTAGCGCTTGTCGGCAGCGAGCGGTATCCACGAATAGATGTTCGAGTACCGGTTGGGCGTGCCCAGCCCGGAGAATGGCGCAACGCAGCCCGAACCCTGGATATACAGGACCAGCGGCGCCTTGTGCGCCGGTTTGGAGAGGTAGTAGCGCACCGGAGCGCTGTCACTGTCCTGCAAGGTGATCCGCGCGAACGAGAAGGTCTTGAAGTCGAACTGTTCTTCCTTGACGGCAGCGGTAGCAGTGCTTGCGGCGCCCCACAGTACCGTGCAGGCCAGCAGCACGCTGGCGCAGGCGGCCTGTGCGCAATATTTGAAGAAATGCTTATCGACTGTGTATTTCATATATGCAAGATGATATCCTGTTGGCAATCTTAGCGTATTCACGAAGAAGGCTATTACTATTTTGGATGCTACATGAATCAGGAAGCACTTACTGACAACCGGAATCCGGCCGCAGCAACCCGGGTCGGACAGATATTTTATGTTGTCTCGATCAAAAAATTTTCCGTCTTATTTGTCGCAACGTTAGGACTCTACAGCTTGTACTGGTATTACAGGAACTGGGCTTGCTACAAGAGCCAATGGGCAAGTCACGATAAGGATAGGGAAGATCTCTGGCCGATAGCACGAGCATTTTTTGCGGTCTTTTTTGTTCACTCCCTGTTCCGGGAAGTGAAGGCCCTGGGACGTGACAAACCCGCAGTGGAAGCATGGGAAAGCGGCAAGCATGCCACGCAGCTCGTGGTGTTGATGATTGCTTCGCAACTCCTGGATCGCCTCGCCTATCGTGAGATCGGCTCTCCTTATACGGACACGCTGTCACTGATCATCCTGGCTCCCCTGTTGTTGCTCTACACGACTGCGCAGGAAAAAATCAATGCCAGTTGCGACGATCCCGATGGCAATAGCAACACTCACTTCACTGCAGCCAATTACGCGTGGATCATTGGCGGCGCCATATTCTGGTGCTTGGTGCTGCTCAATTACATCCTGCCTGACTAGTGTGGCAGACTGCGACCTTTTGTCGCCACCGGAGTCACCATGCAGGAAATCACCGGCGCCTCGCTGCAGGACATCACCGCGTTCGTCGCCGTGGCGCAGACAGGCAGCTTTACGCTGGCCGCCGAGCGGCTGGGCACCAACAAATCGAGCGTCGGCAAGGCCATCCAGCGGCTGGAAAAACACCTGGCCACCCTGCTGTTCCAGCGCACCACGCGCGCCGTACACATCACCGAGGATGGCCAGATCTACCTGGCTGCCGCGCGCGCCGCGCTCGAGCACCTGCGCGACGCAGAACAGGCGCTGGCGATCAATCGCGCAGAGCCGGTGGGACGCGTGCGCGTCGACCTGCCTGCCGGCTTTGGACGCGTGGTGTTGCCCACCCTCGGTGCGCTGCGCGCGCGATATCCGAAGGTGATCGTGGAACTGTCGCTCAGCGACCGCCGGTCCGACCCGGTGGGTGACGGCTGGGATCTCGTGGTACGGATCGGCCATCTTCCGGCCGACAGCGACATGACCGTGAGGAAGATCTGCGACCTGCACATGGGCCTGTACGCCTCGCCAGCGTATTTGCAGCAGCGCCCTGCCATCACCGCGGTCGCCGACCTGCACGCGCACGACGCCGTGCTGTTTCGCAGTACCTCTGGGCAGCTGCATGGCTGGTCCGTGAACGACAACGGCGTGCAGCGCGAACTGGCGCCCGCCCCCGTGATGATCATGGCGGACGGTCACACGCTGGTGGAAGCGGCGGCCTGCGACTTCGGCGTCGCGCAGCTGATCGACGGCTTTGCCGCCCCGCTGGTAGCCAGCGGTCGCCTGGTGCATGTGCTGCCGCAGGCGGACGTCGCAGCGCCACCGGTCCACGCCCTGATACCGGTGGGCCGCAAGATGACGGCGAAAACCCGGGTAGTGCTCGACCACCTGGTGGCGACGCTGCAGCGGTAACTCAGTCGAGGAAACGCGGCAAGGTCGGCAGTTTCCGATTGTCGGCAGGTTCGTGCTGGATCACCAGCGTGGCGTGATGAGCCGCGATCACGTCATCGAGTTTTTTGCCGGACCCAATGGTCTGGTGATGGTCGTAGTTCCAGGTGGGCACTTGCTGACGACGATAGTTTTCCGTGAAATGCCACTGGTCGCCGGACAGCACGTAGTAGCCGGCGTTGCCGAGCTTGAGCAACAGCGCCATGCTCCCCGGGGTGTGGCCCGGGGTCTGGATCGTCTTGAGCGTGCCGTCGCCAAACAGGTCGACATCGCCGTCGATCACCCGCACGCGTTCGCGCCTGTTACCTGCCAGGTGGGCGCTGAACAAGCCGGCGTCCATGTAATGCGCGGTCGCGTTTTCGGTATCGGCCATGGCCTCGAGTTCGCTGCGCTGGATGATCAGGGTCGCCTTCGGAAAATCATTGACCTGGCCGGAATGGTCGAAGTGCGCATGCGACACGGCGACATAATCGATGTCGTCGGCGCGCAAGCCGAGGTCGCCCAGCTGATCGACGATCGTGCGGTCAAGCCTGGTTTTAAACGTGCCTTCCACGACCGGACCGGCCAGGTACTTTTTCGGCAAACCGGCATCCCACAGCACCCAGTCCTCCCCGTGCTTGATCAGGTAGCACGACATGACGATGTCCTGCGATTGCCCCTTGTACAGGCCGGCGTCCGAGAACACCGTTTTGTCGCCCAGCGTCATGTGGCCGCAGTCGAGCCGGTACATTTTGACGTCGGGCGCAGCGGCCTGCGACGGCGCGGTGGCGGACAGTGCGAGGGCGGAAAAGATGAGTCCGGAAAGTAAGCGTTGCATGTCTGTTCTCCTGAAGAAGCGTAAGGGGGAAGTGTCGGAAACCGATGCGGCAGTATCGCCGCGCCGCGGTCCCGGATAAACCACCTGTGCAGCGACGCTCTGTCGCTTCAGGGGAAACAGTGCGCGGTACGGGCGTGAAGGGTGTGAAGGGTGTGAAGAACCCGGACGGCAAGCTGCTATGCTGAGTCGAGCGGGTGCATCAACCTGCAACAGCCCACCACGCGGACCACCGCGCCCAAAACGAAAGAGTAAGAATGAGTAGCCCAGAAAAGACCATGATCGCCGAACTGGCGTTCGAGCTTGGCAAGGTGACGAGACATGCCATCGACACGCTGCATGCCGCTGCCAGCCCGGCCGATCTGACCAAGATCGCCAACGATTTGCTCGAAGCAGGACAGGAAAAAGTGGCCAGCGACGTGCTGATGCTATTCGTCGCCGGCTTCGAGGAAGGCGAACCACCCGAACGGCGGGCTGATCCAGAAAGTCGTGTGTAGATCAGCCACGAGAGTATTTCGAGACGTCTAAAAACCCGCTTCCTGTATAAAAAGCGGGTTTTTTAACGTCTTGACTCAATTTATTGCTCATTTCTCATGCGCTTGCCGGAATCACATTCCGCTATGGCGCACCTCTCCCAGAGACCAAATGTCCCTCGCTTGTCCCTCATGCGGACTCTTGTTCGCCAGTATGGTTCCCGGCGTGCTCTGGAGCAATTGAACGCGGCCAATTTCCGAGCTGCTTGGGCGTTGGACTCGGGGGCAGGGGGGAAGTTCAAATTTTTTCGTTTTAGCTCACATCGCGTGACATAAACTATATTTGGCCAGAATTATGTTACGGGTGCCCTGCGTACGGGCACAAGATGTACAAGAAGATATTTGGCTGTACAAAAACACAGCGAAATTGAGTTACAATCTCCTCGTACCATCCCTTTCACGGCAACACCCATTATCGGAGTGAAACATGTCGAACAAAGTAGCGGGTTCCAAAGCAGCAAATAGTGCATCGAAGGTTCCGCACAGCAATTCTACTAGTGCAAGTTCTAAGGCTAGCACCGGCAGCACGCACTCTCAGGTTGCTCCAACTAAACGTGACTTCAGCTAAGGCTGCTAAAGCGGCGGCTGCTGTATTGCGTGATGATCGAGCAGTGCAGCGAAGCCGCATTGGAGCAAGTGACGTTTGTTTTTGTTATATGAACCGGCGATTTTGAATACATTGAGGACGGTATGAATTTTTTGAAATTTGACTTAGGAAACCTCAAGCGTGGTGAAATTGTTGAGGTAACACTTACTAGTGGTGCCAACGTGAGATTGATGACGAGTTCGGATTTTTCCAGTTATAAGGCGGGGCGCCAGCATCGATACATTGGTGGATTGGCCAAACGTTCTCCAATACGACTGCAGACTACAAGCTCAGGTCATTGGTATGTAGCAGTTGATATGCAAGGATTACATGGAACTACAAGGGCTTCTGTACGAGTTTTACCAGGTGTTCTGCCAGATATTCAAGAAAGACCATTAAGGGAAATTCCAAGCCTTGTGCGTGATGATGTCCCAACGCCGGCTGAGTCTGGCGGGGAGACGCATGATGTCTTTATTTCCCATTCATCGGAGGATAAGGACGAATTCGTAAGGCCCTTAGCTAGTGCTTTAATCGCACACGGATTGAATGTTTGGTATGACGAAATGACGTTACGCATTGGGGATAGTTTGCGCCAGAAGATCGACAAAGGCCTGGCTACCAGCCGAGTCGGGCTTGTAGTCCTATCTCCTTCTTTCATAAAGAAAGGATGGACAAATTATGAACTGGATGGGATCGTGACAAGAACAGTGTCAGGAGAGCAGGTTTTACTACCGATTTGGCATAACATTACCAAGCAACAGGTAATGGATTTCAGTCCATCATTGGCCGACAAAGTGGCTCGAAGCACGGCTACACACACTATAGAAGAGATTGCTGGGGAGATCGCAGAATTACTTCAGCCTCGTCTGCCGGGTAGTCTTTAATTATGAGGCACAGAAATTTCACAATATAAAATAATATTATTTACTATAACTATTATTTTATTTTATTTAAAATATTTTATCTTTAATTCACTAAATTATTATTCTTCTTTTAAGGCAAAATTATTTGTTTTAGGCTTTGGCGCTCTTTATTATAAAGTGATTTTAAGGCATACTCTTCCATAAAAAATTATGAGGAAATAGATGATCCAAGAGAGTAATGTTCTTGATTCTTCGGCAGGTAAAGCGGTTAATCCGCTAGTTTTTATTAGTCATGACACAAGAGATGCTGAACTAGCTGAAGCATTCAGCAACTTGTTAAAAAGCGTTAGCGCCGGCGTACTTAAGTCTTTTAGGACTTCAGATAGGCGAGGCAATCAAGGAATTGAGTATGGCATTGAATGGTATCCTGAAATTATACGGAGTATTCAAGCCGCATCCGACGTCGTCTGCTTGCTTACAGAACGCAGTATTAACAGGCCGTGGATTTTATTTGAGGCGGGCATGGCTAAGGGGAAATTGGACACTCCAATTTTAGGGGTTGCCTTAGGAGTAGAGTTAAAATCTGCTTCTACCGGCCCCTTCGCGCAATTTCAAAACTGTGGGGATGATGAAGAATCGTTAACTAAACTCGTTTTCCAATTAGTGAACAGAATTCCAGGGTCTGAACCAGATAGAGATACTATTAAGTTTCAAGTTGGAAAATTCAAAAAAACAGTTGAAGCAATTTTAATTTCAACCAATAAAAATTTATCAGGCACATCTGATTCTGAAAAAAATAATTTAGATGAAATTGAAAATTCATCTGCGAAGCTTTTTGAGGAAATCAAAATAATGTTTCAGGATCTTCCATCAAGAATTGAGCGAAATGACGGCCCCAGAAGAAAAAGCCGCCGTCGCATTCATCCAGGCATGATGGAAGAGATGATTTTAAGCGCAAGAAATCCAGCCATGGGAATTAGAATTGGATTATCTTTTTTTCGTGATTCAATGCCTTGGTTATATGAAGAAGGCAATTCCATTCTTACACGCTTTCAGAATAATAAAAATTCTTCTGCCCGAAAAAATTTATTCAAGGAGTTCCACGATTTGGTGATGTTCAATGGTCGCGCTCCATTCTTGGAGCAGTTTTTTGATACAGAGGAAGATTTTTTTCTCATGCGTGAATTACCAAAAATCCTAATGCACGCCTTGGAAAGATACGATATGTATATATTGGAAAAATCAATACAAAATAGTTAAAACATTTTTGAGAGAATTTAGGACATAATCATTAGCACTTGCTAGATTCACGTTTTTGTTAGCCATTCTTGGTCGTATTCTAGTCACTACTCAACTCTGGCCAACTGGGTTTTTGAAGAACATTGGAATTTCGGCCAGGCATTGCTGGAATTCCGAAATTACTCTATTCCAAAAGACGACCCAATTCATAATTTTACCATTATCGTTATGTTGAAAAATGCAATATATAATCAAATTGCCAAGTCCCATGCTATTTTTATTCCGAGTGGCATGTATTCTAGTCATAGTAGATGGATTGGCGAAGAAATAATGGGAGCTAAGGAATATGGAAAACCTATACTTGCGGTAACGCCTTGGGCTCAGGAAAGGAATTCTGATGTGGTTCTTAGGAATGCTAATGCACGCGTAGGATGGAGTAAACAATACGTAGTTGACGGAATTTGGAAATTATATTATGAAAGAAATAAATGAACCAGGAAGATTATCCGGCTTTGCATCAATCTGCTTCCGATCTTTCTAAGCAGTCCCAAGATGCTTTTTTCTATGCGTTCTTTTCGCATATGGCGCTGTTAGCTATTGCATCCGCTATTTCTGTATTGAACTCTTCGGAGCCTGGCTTTGCTATTTTTCAAGCAATAGTTCTTTTAGGCGCATTAGGGTGTGCTGTTTATCTTTATTTCGTACGTCCTGATCGTCATTGGTATTCAGCACGAGCGGTTGCTGAATCAGTAAAAACTATTACTTGGCGATATGTATGTCGTGCTGAGCCGTTTAATGGAGTAGATGTTGCTGATCAGCATAACTTTAAATTGAGACTTAAATCGATTCTAGAACAAAACAAGGATGTTGCTGGATTGTTAGTGAGCCATCTTGCTGATGTACAGGTTTCTGATGAGATGGAAAGATTACGAAAAACCCCACTTGATGAGCGTCAGAGATTCTACAGAGAAAATAGAATTGTTGAACAGCAATCTTGGTATGCTTCTAAATCTGCAATTAATAAAAGAAAAGTAAAGCGCTATTTCGCTTTTTTGATACTGGTGATATTGCTCGCTATTTGTTTTGCGATTGCCAAGATTGCTTTTCCTAAAGCTCTTTTTTGGCCGACTGATGTTTTTGTGACCGTAGCGGCTGGCCTTTTAAGCTGGATACAAGCAAAGAAATTCCAAGAACTTTCCATTTCCTATGCTTTAACGGCACATGAAATTAGCTTGATAAGACAACAATCCGGAAATCCCATGGGAGAAGATGAATTTTCAAAATTCGTGGGAGATGCTGAAAATGCATTTTCGCGAGAGCATACACAGTGGGTTGCAAGACAAGACCAATGAAAAAGATTTCATGAAAAATAGAGCTTTAAATTTATAGATGCAGCGTTTAAATGTTTTAGTTTTCCTCGCCCCGTTGGGTTTGGGCCAGTTTCCGAACTCCGCCGGGATCTCGCGACGTTGTCCCCGTCGATACCGAGTCCGGCCTGAAAAATTCGAAAACCACCTCAGACAGAGACTAGATTGCGGGCGATCGCTGTCGACGAGGTTCTATACAAGCGCGCCGGAGCGGTGCACGCCCCGGTTGTGACGGATGTGGGTGGCCAGTTGTGCCAGTGGATGCAGCAGGTTGACCAGTTCATCCAGCCGTTTGCGGAACATGTCTGCGCTTTGTGATCCAGCTGGCTTCGTTCTCATTCATGCCTCTGAAATTTGCAAGGATTGCCACCATTTTAGCCAAAGCTTGCAAATCACAGCTACTGTTTTTCGCTTTTTTGGCGGCAGAATCAAGCGGTTAGGATTTGTTCAGGCCCGACTATTTAAATGGCGCACAAACACACGTTTCATAATCCTTAGATTTGAAATTTCAGAAAAATATGATTAATGAAAACCGTGATCTTAAAATGCATATTTTTTTTGGCAATACTCCATGATACACTAAGGTTCCAAAACTTAAGGAAGAGTAAAAATGCCAGATTTAAAAACAAGGATGTTGTTCATCAGTCATGCCTGGAAGTACGACGACGCATACTTAACAATTGTCAAGTGGTTCAACGAAGCTCCAAACTTTAGCTGGAAAAATTGCAGCATTCCTAGCACTGACGCACTTAAAGAAAATACAACAAAAGGACTCTGTGAAGGAATTACTAGGCAAATCAACCCTGCTCAGGGAGTACTGCTAATCGCAGGCATGTACGCAGCCCACAGTGGATGGATTGATTACGAAATCGGAGAAGCAAAGCGGCTAGGGAAGATCATTATTGGCATAAAACCCTGGGGGCAAGAACGTATGCCTCTAAAAGTACAAGAAGCTTCAAACGTAATTGTTAATTGGCAAGGTTCTAGCATAATTCAAGCGGTTAGAGATTATATTTAAAAATTCACCCAAACTGGCGAGCTTTAGCTTATTTAAACAAATAGAATATTTATTTTCAAAAATAAACTAACTGCTCGCTTTTTATTGATTTGGAAAATTAAAACCAATCAACGTTGCACCCCTATTTTTCTATTTCTCTGTCGTTTCTTCTTCTTTAGAACGGTTTCAAAAACTTCCGCTTTACCTAACTCATATGTATCAATTTCCCATTGAGCCAAATTTCCGTTTTCTTTCTCAGCATAAAAATGAGACTCTCGGACTTTTGCCTCATCCACCTTTCCGAGGGCATATAGAACATTAGCAAGTGTTGCGAAAATCCATTTCTTATCCGACCGCTCAGAAAAATCTGGACCACTTTTTATCTCATTTAATATTTCAAGAATTTGCTCACGAGCCTTCCTAGCTCCAATTTCAAAATAAATTTTCTCAGCAACATCAGTTTCTAATTCACTTCTATAATTAAGGCAAAGCGCATAATTTTCACCTGTATAATAGTCTCTTCGTATTTCAAAACCTCTACCATAAAACGAAATTGCCAAGTCCAACTCAGCTATATCAGAAGTTATTTTCCATAATCGCTTATGAATCGCTCCGGCAATTCCCAAAGTCTCCGGATCATTTGAATCACTTGGATTGAGCTCTGATATTATTTTAAGAGCATTCACCAATGCAGCTATTTTGCTCGGCTCTTGGCTTTTATAAACAGCCAGAGCAAGTTGTTGTACCAAATATGGATCACCTTGTTTAAGCTCAACAGCAGCGGAAAATCCTCGGACCGCATCAGGGAAACGATCTTCGCGAAGTGCAGCTTCGGCCTCCTGAATAATATTGAAAAAATTCTCTTCATTATCTTCAGTTTGTTGAACAAGAGCCTCAAATTGCTCATCAGAGAGCTTAGGCTGAATGAGACGAGGAATAAAAGTATAAACAGGACTGTCAGCTCGTGGCGTCGCCACTATGGCATCTATTAGAGATTTAAGTTCCGCCTTAGCACGTCTAGCCTCGCTAGCTCCAATATCTTCACCTAGATGATCATATGTAAATGTATTTACATGATTTAGATCAAAATAAATTTTTCCTTTGCTTTCCTTCATTATTATTGTAGAAAATGGCCTTAGAGCATGCCGAACTCCAAGTTCATAAATGGCATTCGCATTCCCCGTAGAGATGTCTGCAATAACCAAATCTGCACGGAGAAGCATCTCATACATTGGCAAGTCAATAATTCCAGAATGCATAACCTCATCAGCACGGATGCATCGAAACATCGCTTCAGTAGCAGCCGGCTTTATTATCTCATTGTATGTAGCATTTAAATCAAGAGTCCTGCCTGTATCATAATCAGTTTTCTTTCCGAATCCCATAATCACAAAGCACAACTTCAGATCCTGATCACCTTCATTTGAAGAGGGATTTGATTTTTTACTCATAAATACTCGATCCTTTAATTTAGTAATTTTTAAATAATATAGATATCGAATTTTATTAATAAAAAATTCATCACCAAGTCTACAAAAAATGGCAGTACTTGTCGATGGATAAAAAGCGATTTGTGCATATATTTTCGCATTTTTATGGTACTTGGAAGTTCTCTGCAAGGCACCTCGAAAAGCCTCCCCAGTTCTGGCATGATGTTGGCGGACCGACTCTGACCTGGTTTCCATGATCAAACACAGCCTGTTTGCTGCCAGGAACGCGAAGCGAAGCTCAACGAGCTTGGCGATACCTGCGGCTCCTCGACCAACATGTCAACTTCGCTGCGCTTGCCCAATCGGTCAATTATGCAGCGCCCCGGCCAAGCCGGCAGCGCGGCGGTCGTCCACCGTTTCCCACTGAACTGATGGTGCGCGTGCTGCTGATCCAGCAACTGTTCAACCTCAGCGACGAGCCGATGGAGTTCCAGCTACTTGACCGGCTGAGTTTCCAGAGATTTGTCGGCCTGCGCACAATCAGCCAGATTCCCGACCGCGATCACGATCTCGACGTTCAAGCAGCGAATGATCAAGGTTGGCGCCAGCGCGACCGTGTTTGATGCAGTCAACCGTCAATTGTCACGGCATCGCTATATCGCACGTTGCGCCAAATGACCGCCGCGAGCATCGCTCACACGCCAAAGCAGTCGATCAGGAAGGAGGACAAGGAAATCGTCGCCGACGAGGCCATGCCGGCCGACTGGTCGCTGGCAAAACGACGCTAGAAGGATGTCGAGGCACGCTGGGCCAGGAAGCACGGCAAGTCCTGTTTCGGCGACAAGGTCTCGACCAATGCCGACAAGCGTTACAAACCCATTCGCAAGATCAAGATCAAGGTCAGCGCCGCCAGCGCACACGACACGCTGCACTTCGAAGCGGTGATCGATCTGGCCAACACCAGCCGTGACATCGAAGCCGACAAAGGCTAGATCGACGGTGAGCGCGAAGCACGGCTCAAGAGCAAAGGCTGGCGCATGCACATCAGCGCAAAGGCAGCAGGGACAAAGCACTGTCCGAGGCGCAGGAGCGATGCACCGCCGCACCGATTGACCGCGTGCGCGCGCCCGGCATGTTTTTGTGGGTCTGGTCCAACTGGGCGGCAACACGCTGCGCTCAATTGGCTTGGGGCGTGCCACGCTGCATCTGAACTGGAAAGCGGCAATCTACAATTTCCGCCGGTTTGTCTATCTAAAGGAGGCCGGAGTCGTGGCGTTCTGACGCCCGAAGTCCGTCTGGACTGTCAAGAAAATGGCGGATCCGGACCGCCATACATCACCAAATCAATTTGATCTGGCGGGGCCGCTGATCTTCGGGCCGCTACATGCTCAGTGCATAGCCGCGATCAGCGGTAATTCGAGGTTCCCTAATGCACTGGCCGTGATTGTACCAACAACCGGTATTTTTTCCAGCTTGCGGCTCAGTGCGCTGACGCGGTGCCATGTCTGGATCTGCTGCTCCAGTTCGCCAACCTGGCGATCGAGTTCCTTGAGATGGTCAAGCATCCGCTGCACCAGCGCACGGAATGCGCCTGGCAACGCATCGCCGGGATGCTCGACCATCGCTGGCACGGACTTGTGAATGTGCGCAATTCCCTGGAAAAATCAGACCAAATTCGCTTAACAAACCACGGATCTGATTGGCCTGGGCTCTACGCTCCGTCACCATGCCTTGCCTGACCCGGTGAACCGCCAGCACCGCCTACTGTTCGACATCCTGATACCGCGCTGCCATAAGCTTCCATCCCGATTGGCATGGCGCCACGCTCGTGAAGAACGCGATGAGCTGGTCACGCTTGATTTTCTTCTTGAGCACGGCTTTACCCTGCGCATCTACGCCGTGAACTTGAAAAAGGCCTTTGCCAAGTCGGTGCCGGTCGTTGTAATCTTCATGGTGCCATTGCCTAAGTACATTGTTGTACAAAAATCCGTACCGCGTTGACTTGTAGTACAGATATACGTACAATGTTTTCCAAACGGTGAGAAATGAGTAGCCAGCGAAATCACCGCCTTATTTTATCGTTAGCGTCATCCTCAGTATCACTCTCCCAGCAACAAGCTGGAAGACACTCATATTTCCCCTCGAGGAATTACACGGAGGACCGGGGAGCCCGTCGCTGGTCGCGAACCCTGGTCGAGAAAGGCAAAGATCAAATGAACATCTTAACTTTTAGCGAGGCACGCGCCGGGCTTAAAGCTGTGATGGACGACGTTTGCACCGACCACAGCCCTACCATCATCACCCGTCAAAGCGGTGAGGCCGTAGTGATGCTGTCGCTAGCCGATTTCAATAGCATCGAGGAAACGCTGTATCTTCTCGGTTCACCGAAAAACGCCAACCGGCTGCTGGAGTCCATGGAACAGCTGAAAGCTGGTAAGGCCCGAAAACGGGAGCTGATCCGGCATGAAAAACAAGAAGGCAAGCAACAAAGAACAAGCTAAACAGTCCGCAGTATCATTTACGGACAATGGCTGGGAAGACTATCTGCACTGGCAGAAAACCGATCCGCTGCTGGCCGAGAAGGTCAATCAACTGATTGACGCCTGCAAATCCGATCCCTTCAAAGGCATCGGCAAGCCGGAGCCACTCAAGGGAAATTTGACGGGACTTTGGTCTCGGCGGATTGATCGAGAGCACCGTCTGGTGTACGCCATGCTGGAAGGCACGCTTCACATCGTCGCCTGCCGCTTCCACTACAGTTAAGCACAATGGCGCAGCGTAATCCTGCGCCATTTTTTCTGCACTCGTCCGGCTCTATCGAGGGCGTATTGCGGGCGGCGCAGCGTGCCTTCCTGCACCGCCTCGGCGAAACTGGCGCGGCCGGTCTTGGCGGGTTAGTCCAGGTCACCGTCCACATAGCACCAGCCTATCGCGGTTAACAGCTCAACAAATGGACATCGGACGTCGTCCAATTCCCAATGCATAAATATCCATTAAAATCGCTAAGCCTTTTATTTCATTGGGACTATAGAAAATTTGGACGTCCAAAACCATCCAAAGCCATCCGATTACATCCGTTTAGGCACAATTCCTACCTTGGGAACGAGCCGGCAGGAGGCGGGGCGGCCCGCCCCTTCCAGCCACAGCAGTTCATTTACTTTCATCCGCTTGAGCAGGGCTTTTGCTTGCCCCTCGGATAAACGGCAAAGTTCAATCAGTTCGGCGCGTCGAATCGCGCCATGCTGGCGGGCATAGCTCAGCACCGGCTGCTCATGCTGGGGATTGCTAAAATCCATCTGCCGCGTGAAAGCAGCATTGCTCCTTCAGCCTGATAAACGCCGGCTGCAAGCGTGTAGGTGCGGCCATGCTTGATGCCGTGGGTTTGCGCAAGGCCAGCCTCCACCAACGCCTCCAGGGTGCGCTTCGCTTGCGCTGGCTGGCGCTCGATATCGATGGCCAGTTCCTCGGCCGTCAAGCGCTTCAGACCGCACATTCGGGCTGGCCGTCAACCTTCAGGCGCCGGTGCAGGTACACGCCGTCGGTGAGCGCCACCTCGTCATGTGCCTTGGGTATGCGTAGCTCATCCGTAGCCTATCCGTAGCTCATCCGTAGCCTATCCGTAGCTCATTCGTAGCCTGCGCGTAGCCCATTTGTGCCCGTTCGTGCCCTGCCGAAAATACCGCAGGGGCATTCCAGCCTCTGGAAACCGTCTTCCTGGCCTGGTGCGGGGCTTCCCCGCGCCCCTGCCAATCTCTCACACATCACGCAACCTCCGGTTGGGCCGCAAACCCGCGCCAGCACTGGCTTTGCGCCCGATTTTCGCGTTAACACGAACCGGTCCTCTGCAAATCAGGTTAATGCCAGGGAGAATCAGCCGCAGAGGTGGCGGGCTTGCCGCTGCTCAAGCAAATCGCCCGCACTGGTCACGCGGTAGCCTGAGGCGGCAAGGTGCCGAAAGTTGCTGCCGTCACCGCGGCTTGCCGCGATGGGTGCTGACCGGCACATGCTGATCACCGCGCCGGTGACAATCTGCATCCGGTCGCACACGCGCTGAGCATTGCCCCACTCCTGCTACCCAGCCTCGCAGAGCAGGATTCCGTTGAGCACGAAGTGCGAATAAGGAGTTGTGATGGAGGAATACACGCCCGCGTGTAGGCCTACTTCACCTATCCTGCCCGGCTCTCAGCGTCGATTGATTCACGAAAGTGTCCGGTAGGTTGGCCGGTTTGAGCGGGTTTTTGCGCGGTTTTGGCAGGGTTCTGACCGAAACTCAGGCAACAGATAAATCCGCAGGCATGGATTTCAGATTATTGAGGACTGAACCGGCTCCAACTGCCGACCTGCCAGGTGCGTGCGGCACCGCTGCTGCATGACGGCGCCGACGTTGTTCATGCTGCGCGTGCCCGCCGACGCACCGCACCCACCGTCAGCAACTGGGTGCCGCCGCCCTGCTCATGCCCCGTATCGGCAACGTGGACGATGCTGTGCGTACGGCCAATGTCCGCGCTCATGATGGCTCGGCCTCGCGGCAATGTCGTCTTGCCACGTCGCAGCTTCGGGGCTCATCAAATAATAATAATAATAATATTATTATTCTTCTTATTATTCTTATTATTACTATTACTGCGGGCCTGAGACGGCCCCAGCGTTGTTCTGGATGAGTACGGCTTAGCGAACTGAGGCGCATCTGCAGCCGGACTGTGCCGGCGCAGCGCGGGAGGGTCGGCGGATGATGCCGTAGGTAAAAGATTCAGGCAGGAAGTTAAAACACCAGTTTCCTTTTCGCAGCATTGGGCAAGCTCAAGCGTGCGCCATCTTTCCGGCGCAAGTCGCTACAAGCTGGCGCTGCGACAAACCCGGCTGGCAGTCGGCGGCCTACTTTGTGGCTAGACCTGCCGAGACGAGGAGACACCGCATGAACACCAGCCACACCGATAGCCCGCCCGGCACCACGCGCATGTTGCGCATCCGCGAGGTGCTGCAGCTGTGCGGGCTGTCGCGCGCCACCTTGTACCGCGAGATCAAGCTGCACGCCTTCCCTGCCCCGGTCAAGCTGTCGGCGCGGTGGGTGGGCTGGTTGCAGGAAGATGTGGCGCAGTGGCTCAAGGCGCGCATCGCCCAGCGCGGACCGGCGTATGACGCTGCGCCGCGCCAAAGGCCAGGCGCAGCGAAGGAGATGGCGGTTACTGCGGACCGGGACCGGAGCCGGGAGCCGCAACGGCGCGAAGAGGAATGACGTCGGCGCCGGTGCGCAGCTTGTCCAGGTAATCGGCCCAGCGCTGCATCATCGCGGCGCGTGCCGGCAGGTGCGCGGTGCGGTTGTAGGCGCGGCCATTCGGGTCGATCACGCGGTGCGCCAGCTGGTGCTCGATCAAGTCCACCCGCTCCCCCAGTACTTCGTCCATGATCGTGCGCGCCGTGGCGCGGAAGCCGTGCGCCGTCATCACCTCTTTCGCAAAGCCCATGCCGCGCAAGGCAGCGTTGATGGTGTTCTCGCTCATGCAGGCCTGCTCGGTGCGCAGGCTGGGGAACACGTATTTGCCGTGGCCCGTGATGCGGCGCAGCTGGCGCAGTATCTCCAGCGCCTGCGTGGACAGCGGCACCATGTGCTCCATGCGCATTTTCATCTTGGCGGCGGGGATGCGCCACGCGGCGCCATCGAGATCGAATTCGCGCCATTCTGCGGCGCGCAATTCGCCCGGACGTACAAACACCAGCGGCGCCAGTTTTAACGCCGACACGGCCACGATATGGCCGTTGTAGGCGTATATGGCGCGCAGCAGGACCGCCAGTTCCTTCGGCTCCGTGATCGCGGCAAAATTGGTGCGCGGGACGGCGATCAGCGCGCCCTTCAAATCGGGCGTCACGTCGCGCTCGGACCAGCCGATCGCCACGCCATGACGCAGCACCTGGCCGCACAGCTGCTTGATGCGGTGGGCCGAATCGACGGCGCCGCGCGCCTCCACCCGCTG
This sequence comes from Duganella zoogloeoides, assembly GCF_034479515.1. Lineage (NCBI taxonomy): Bacteria > Pseudomonadati > Pseudomonadota > Betaproteobacteria > Burkholderiales > Oxalobacteraceae > Duganella > Duganella zoogloeoides. The sequence goes on along the minus strand of NZ_CP140152.1, from coordinate 835,549 downwards.
CACCACGCCCAGCACGTCGCGCGGCTTGATGCTTGATACGGGCAGGCTGCCGATGTACGGGAAGACGTCGTGCTCCAGCCACGCCAGCACCTTCTCCTGGGTGGCGGTGCTGCGGCTGGCGTCCATCTTCGCCAGCCACAGGAGGGCCAGTGCGCGAAAGGTGTTTTGCGCATCCTGGCGGCGCTGCTGCTCGTACGGATCGATGATCGGCGCCCGCGGATCGACACCGGCGCGCAGCAGCTTGCGGGCGTCGGCGCATAATTCGCGCGCCTCGGCCAGCGATACCTCGGGGTAGATGCCAAGGGCCAGCGTCTTGTGCCGGCCATCGAAGCGGTAGTTCATCCGCCAGTACTTGTTGGACTCCTTGACCAGCAGGTACAGCGCGCGGCCGTCGCTGTATTTGTCGCCACTGGGTTTGCCGGAATGCTTGAGTTTCCGGATAAAAAGGTCGGTGAGTGTCATGGTGCTCAATCCCATTCCGGGTGCGGCGCCGATTGAGGGACCAACTTTTTTCGTGAGGGACAAGCGCCAATTTGTCCCTCACGGACCCTGGATTTCATGCTACACCCCGGTAAACCACGAGACAACAAAAAACCCGCGCTCCCTATGAGAGAGGCGGGTTTCGAGACTTCTTGACACTTTTTACTGCTGAGTTCTGGTGCCGCTTGCCGGAATCGAACTGGCGACCTTTTCATTACGAATGAACTGCTCTACCAACTGAGCTAAAGCGGCGACGACCCGCATTCTAACAAAGAACCTTCGCACCACGCTAGTCCAAAACCAATAAATTTTGGCCGTGGTGCAAAAATAACCTGGCTATCAACGGATCAGTGGCGATCAGCCCTTGTGATAACCGGTCACCACTTCCACTTCCTCGCGCGAGCCCAGGAAGACTGGTACGCGCTGGTGCAGCTTGGTTGGCTGGATGTCGAGGATGCGCTGCTGGCCGTCGGTAGCTACGCCGCCAGCTTGCTCGACGATGAAGGCCATCGGATTCGCTTCGTACATCAGGCGCAGCTTGCCGGGCATCGAGGTGTCGCGGGTGTCGGCCGGGTACATGAAGATGCCGCCGCGGTTCAGGATGCGGTGCACGTCGGCCACCATCGAGGCTACCCAGCGCATGTTGAAGTTCGAGGCGCGCGGACCGGTTTCGCCGGCCAGCAATTCATTGACGTAGCGCTGCACCGGCGCGTGCCAGTGGCGCGCGTTCGAGGCGTTGATGGAGAATTCGCGGGTCTTGGCCGGGATCTGCATGTCGCGCTGGGTCAGTACCCACGACCCCATCTCGCGGTCCAGGGTGAAGCAGTTGACGCCGTTACCGGTGGTGAGCACCAGCATGGTCTGCGGGCCGTACACGGCGTAGCCGGCGGCAACCTGGCGGCTGCCTGGCTGCAGGAAGTCCTGCTCGGTCGGCTCGGTCATGCCTTCCGGCGCTTTCAGCACCGAGAAGATGGTGCCGATCGAGACGTTGACGTCGATGTTCGACGAACCGTCCAGCGGGTCGAACGTCAACAGGTATTCGCCTTTCGGATAGCGGTTCGGGATCTTGTGGATGGTTTCCATTTCTTCCGACGCCATCGCCGCCAGGTGGCCGCCCCACTCGTTCGCTTCGAGCAGGATCTCGTTGGAGATGATGTCGAGTTTTTTCTGTACTTCGCCTTGCACGTTCTCGGTGCTGGCGGTGCCCAGCACTTCACCCAGCGCGCCTTTGCCGACGGCGTGGCTGATGGTCTTGCAGGCGCGGGCCACCACTTCGATCAGCAGGCGCAGTTCGGCGGGGATGGAGTTGTTCTGGCGCTGTTCTTCGACCAGGTATTGGGTGAGGCTGATGCGTTTCATGGGCTTCCTTTTATGTGGAATTTCTAAACTGGCTGATGATGTGGGCTGCGCCGGCGTTCTATGGATCCCTGCGTGCGCGAGGATGACGGAGCGACGGGCGCGGGCCTGGCTTTAATTTAATTGGCGAGTGCCTTGGTGATCACTTCCAGCACGTCGTTCGAGAGTTTGGTTTGGGCGGCAACCTGTTCCAGCGCGGCTTTCATCTTCGCTTGCAACGCCGGGGCGTAACGGCGCCAGCGGTCCATGCTGCGCGCGAAGCGGGCGGCTACTTGCGGGTTGATCGCGTCGAGCTTGATCACGTGTTCGGCCCAGAAGGCGTAGGCGCTGCCGTCCGCCGCGTGGAACTGCGACGGGTTGGCGTTGGTGAAATTGAACAGCAGGCTGCGCGCACGGTTCGGGTTTTTCAGCGTGAAAGCCGGGTGCGCCATCAGCTTGCGCACGGCGGCGACGTCGGTGGTCGGCGTGGCGGCCTGCATGGCGAACCACTTGTCGATCACCAGCGCTTCGCCCGCGAAATCGTCGTAGAAGCGTTGCAGGAAGGCGCTGGCATCAAGACCGCTGTGGATCAGCGCCACCAGCGCGGCAAAGCGGTCGGTCATGTTGCCGGCCTGTTCGCACTGGTGCTGCGCCAGCGACTGCGTGACAGCGTCCGGCGCCACCAGCAGGTACGACAGGCACAGGTTTTTCAGCGCGCGCTTGCCGGCCGACAGTGCGTCCGGGCTGTACTCGCCCGGGGTCTGGTTGGCGTGGTACTGGGCCAGCAGTTCGGCGCGCAGCTCGGTGCCGATGGTGCGGCGCATGAACTGGCGCGCGGTGTGGATCGCGTGCGGATCGACCACGTCCATCTGCTCGGCGATGATGCCCTCGGATGGCAGTATCAGGGCCAATTCGCGGAAGGCCGGATCGAGCGACTCGTCGATCAGCAGCGCGCGCTGGGCGTCGAGGAAGGTCGTATCGAGCTTGAGCGGCTTGTCATGCTTGCTTGCCACCTGCGCGGTGAGCTTGAGCAGGCGCGCCATGGCCAGGCGCTGGCCTGCTTCCCAGCGGTTGACCGGGTCGCTGTCGTGGCGGAACAGGTGCAGCAGTTCGTCGTCGGTGTAGTCGTATTCCAGGATCACCGGCGCGGAAAAATCGCGCAGGATCGATGGCGTGGGCCGCTCGTCGATGTTACGGAAGCGGAAAATCTGCTCGTGTTCGGTCAATTCCAGCACCACGGTGGTGGCGCCCTTCTCGTGGGTGCCGCCGTCGAGCGTGAGCGGCAGGTCGCGGCCATCTTCGCCCAGCAGGCCCACGGCCACGGGAATGTGGAACGGCAGCTGGTCGGGATGGTTGCTGCGCTGGCTCAGGATGATGTCGAAGTTGCGCTTGACGGCATCGTAGCGGGTGCGCGCGGTAACCACCGGCGTGCCGGCCTGGCTGTACCAGCGTTCGAACTGGCGCAGGTCGCGGCCGTTGGCATCGGCCATGGCGGCGCGGAAGTCGTCGCAGGTGACAGCCTGGCCGTCGTGGCGCTCAAAATAGAGGTCCATGCCCTTGCGGAAGCCGTCGCGGCCCACCAGGGTCTGGTACATGCGCACGACTTCAGCGCCCTTCTCGTACACGGTGACGGTGTAAAAATTGTTGATCTCGACGAACGAGTCGGGACGCACCGGGTGCGACATCGGGCCGGCATCTTCCGGGAACTGCGCCTGGCGCAAGGTGCGCACCTGGTCGATGCGGGTGACGGCGCGGCCGCTGTCGCTGCCGATCATGTCGGCGGAAAATTCCTGGTCGCGGAACACGGTCAGGCCTTCCTTGAGCGACAGCTGAAACCAGTCGCGGCACGTCACGCGGTTGCCGGTCCAGTTGTGGAAGTACTCGTGGCCCACCACCGCTTCGATGCCGGCATAATCGATGTCGGTGGCCACGCGCGGGTTGGCCAGCACGAACTTGGTGTTGAAGATATTGAGGCCCTTGTTTTCCATCGCGCCCATGTTGAAGTCGCCCACGGCAACGATCATGAAGCGGTCCAGGTCGAGCTCGAGGCCGAAGCGTTCTTCGTCCCAGCGGATCGAGTTTTTCAGCGACTGCATGGCGTAATCGGTCTTGTCGAGATTGCCGTCCTCCACCCACACTTGCAGCAGCACGTCGCGGCCCGAGTTCAGGGTGTAGGTCTCTTCCTGGCACACCAGCCTGGCTGCCACCAGCGCGAACAGGTACGACGGCTTCTTGAACGGGTCTTCCCACTTGGCATAGTGGCGGCCGTCGCCAAGGTCGCCCTCTTCGACCAGGTTGCCGTTCGACAGCAGCACCGGGTACATGGCCTTGTCGGCGCGCAGCATCACGGTGTACCTGGCCATCACGTCCGGACGGTCGGGGAAATACGTGATGCGACGGAAGCCTTCGGCTTCGCACTGGGTGAAGAAGTTGCCGTTCGACACATACAAGCCGGACAAGGTGGTGTTTTCCACCGGCGCGCACAGGGTTTCGATTTCCAGCACCACGTGCTCGGGCGCGTCTTTAATCGTGAGCAGCACGCCGTCGATCTGGTATTCGCCCGCTTCTAGCACCTTGCCGTTCAGCCGAAGTTGCACCAGCTCAATTTCCTCGCCGTGCAGGACGATATCAGTGTGCGTACCTGCCGGGTTGCGCTGCATGGTGATGCGGTTGGCAACGATGGTGCGGTTGGGGTCCAGGTCGAAGCCCAGTTCAACCGTATCGACCAGGAAGGCGGGAGGGGTGTAATCTTTGCGGTAAATCGTCAGTGGGCTGCTATCGGTGCGCATGGGATTGTGTTGGACGTTAGGCAAAAGTCTATTTTACCAATATCAGCGCCGGCCCGACGCTTGATTTTCCTCAAGGCCGGTCGAAAGTTGCTGATTTCCACGCCGCCGTAACATTCTGTAATAATGGTGCGTAGTCTGTGTGTGCGACGTAAACTGTAGTACTGGACATACCGTCTTTCCCGCGTTTTTCCGTTTTTAAGAGGCCTATCATGAGATATCTCGCCATCCTGGCGACTGCCGCCGTCATGTTGTTGACCGGCTGCGCCACCACTATCCGCAGCGACGTTACCGCTTTTAACGCCTGGCCGACAGACCTGCAGGCCAAGACCTATGCCTTCGAGGCGCCGCGCGGGGTGGACGATACGCTGGAATTCCGCAGCTACCAGGTGCTGGTGAGTAATGAATTGAGCAAGCTGGGCTTCCAGCAGGCCGACGAAGGCCAGCAGCCCAACCTGCTGGTCGGCATGAAATACCTGACCATCGACCAGCCGGTGCGCGTGATCCGCGAAGATCCGTTCATGGGCGCGCCTTGGGGCAGCCCGTACTGGGGCCGTCCCGGCTATGGCCGCTACGGCTGGGGCTATTCGCGCTGGGCCTACAGCCCGTTCTACGATCCGTTCCGCTACAACGGTTTCGGCGTGGAAGAACGCATACGCCACCAGTACCAGCGCCAGTTGCGCGTGACCATCAACACCACCAGCGGCCGCAAGCTGTATGACGTGACGGTGCAAAACACCAGCAACGTCGCTGCCACGCCGCACGTGATGCCGGCGCTGGTGCAAAGCGCGTTCACCGGCTTCCCGGGGCAGAGCGGTGTGCCGCGCCGGGTGGAAATCACCATCGATCCGAAGGTCGATACGGTGGTGGCTGGCCAGCCTGCCGTCAAGGCAAATTGAGGTTGAGTCGTTCCCGCCAGCGCGGGAACGACGGACAAAAGAAAAGCGCCTGTGTCTGCACACAGGCGCTTTTCTTTTACGTCAACCAATTACTTGGTAGCGATTTTAGCGGCTTCTTTCAGGTCGCCCACTTTTTCCTGGACTTTGCCTTCGCCTTGCTTGGCCAGGCCTTTGGCTTCCTGCTCAGGGCTGTCGATCAGGTCGCCAACGCCTTCTTGAATTTTGCCGCCGATGTTTTTCAGTTTGCCTTCGATTTGGTCTTTGTTCATGATGTGACTCCTGGTCTGGGCAACAGCCGGAATGGCTTTGCATTGAGACCAGAATACTTCCCGCTAGCAAACCCGTCTGTACGCTTGCGTACAAAAACCTTGACTACACGCCGGCATGCTTTTTCAGGTACCTCGGCATCCACCACCAGACCACCAGTATCAACAACGCCACCAGGCCGGAAGTAATGATGCCCACCTTGGCGCCAAACACCTCCGAGATCACCAAATCGGTACCCAGCACCAGCGCAATGGCCAGCGTGAGCGAACCGCTGACCATCAGCTTGGTGGCCACGCGCTTGAAGCGGGCCCGGTCCTTCAAGGGCCGCATCATGCGGTGCTGCACCGCCGGCGCGCTCAATAACACCAGGCTGGTGAGCGACAGCACGAAGGTGGCCAGGAACAGCAGCTTTTCGCTATGGACGATGCGCGCAAAGCCGCCGTTGAACGGCAGGATGATCAGGAAGGCCGTCAGCATCTGCGCACCCGGCAGCAGGATGCGCATTTCGCTGAGCATGTCCGAAAAATCGCCGTCGTCCTCGTCGTCATCCTCCTGGCGATGGCGCCCTTCGTTTTCGTCGAAGATTTGGCGGCTCATGGCAGCAGGATGGTCGAGCCCGTGGTCTTGCGCCCTTCCAGGTCGCGGTGAGCCTGGGCCACGTCGGCCAGGGCGTAGCGCTGGCGCACGTCCACTTTTACTTCGCCGCTGGTCACCACGCCGAACAGCGAGCGCGCCGCCGCTTCCAGTTCTTCACGCGTGGCGAGATACGCCGCCATCGACGGCCGCGTCACGTAAAGCGAGCCGCGCTTGGCCAGTTCGGCCAGCGCGAACGACTCCACCGGGCCCGATGCGTTGCCGAAGCTGACCATGGTGCCCAGCGGCGCCAGGCAGTCGAGCGAGGCGATGAAGGTGTCCTTGCCGATCGAGTCGTACACGGCGCGCACGCCCTTGCCGCCGGTGATCTCGCGCACCCGTTCCGTGAAATTCTCGGTGTTGTAGTTGATGACGTGGGCGGCGCCATGTTCAAGGGCCAGCGCCGCTTTTTCGCTTGATCCCACCGTACCGATCAAAGTGACGCCCAGCACCTTGGCCCACTGGCAGGCGATCAGGCCCACGCCGCCGGCAGCGGCATGGAACACGATGGTGTCGCCGGCCTTGAGCGCGACCGTGCGGTGCAACAGGTACTGCACCGTGAGGCCTTGCAGCATCATGGCGGCAGCGGTGTCGAACGCCACGTTCTCGGGCAGCACCAGCAGCCTGGACGCCGGCATATTGCGCGCCTGCGCGTACGCGCCGATCGGGCCGCCGGCATAGGCCACGCGGTCGCCCACCTTCACTTCGGTCACGCCCTCGCCCACCGCCTCGACCACGCCGGCGCCTTCCATGCCCAGGCCGGCCGGCAGCGGTTGCGGGTACAGGCCGGTGCGGTGATAGACGTCGATGAAATTGAGGCCGATGGCCTCGTGGCGCACTTGCGCCTCGCCGGGGGCCGGCGCCGGCAGGTCCACGTCCACCAGTTCCATGACTTCGGGGCCGCCGTGGCGGGAAATACGAATTGCCTTGGTCATCGTTTGCTCCAGTATGTAATGGTGGCAGTGTAGCGCGCGTTACGCGGTCGCAGCGCGCAGCTGCAATTGGGACAGCACCAGGTGCGCCGACGAGACGTTGGTGGCGCACGGTGTGTTGTGGACGTCGCAGGCGCGCACCAGGGCGTTGATGTCCGGCTCGTGCGGCTGCGGCGTCATCGGATCGCGCAGGAAGATCACGCAGTCGATCTCGCCCTGCACCAGCATCGAACCGATTTGCAGGTCGCCGCCGAACGGGCCCGAATGCTTGCGGTCCACGGCCAGTCCCAGCTCGTTGGCCAGGCGCCCGCCGGTGGTGCCAGTCGCCACCAGGTCGCAGGTAGCGAGGTACGCGCGGTACTGGCCGGCCAGCAGGATCATGTCATCTTTTTTCTTGTCGTGCGCAATCAGGGCAATACGGGTTTTCATGGTCTCATCCGTTTATATGATTTACAGATGATACCAGCCCGGATTGCCCTCTTGACAGCTAGCCGACGACCACTGCCGCCACGCCCGCCGTCACGGTGGCAGTCGTCGTGCGCGCCACCAGCGTGGCCGGCGCACTGGTGCCCACCAGCTTGTTCACCTGGCGGAACTGCGCCACCAGTCGGCCCGGCGTGAGCGTGACCAGCGTGTAGCCTTGCGCATCGGTGTTCAGGTGCTTGATCCAGCCGTTATTGCCGAGCGCCGCCAGTTGCTGCGCCAGCGCCAGCAGGCTGGTATTGAAGTCGCTGCTGGCCTGCAGGCCGGCCATTACCGCCGTCACGGTCGCTTCCAGCACGCCTTCCGCCACGCCTTTCGCGGCCAGCGCGCCGCGCAGCTGCACCCGCAATTGATCGAGCAGTTGCGCCAGCGTGGGTGCGGCCTTGCCCATGGTGTAGTCGAGCAGGTTGAAGTTCAGGCTCACCGTGCCCACGCCCGGCACGGGAATGGCCAGCGGGTACGACACCAGCGTGCCGATGTCGCCGAGCGCGGATGCTGCATCGCGCAGGTAGCTGAAGAACGAATCGGAGCTGATGCCGGCCGAAACCAGATCGACCATCACCGGCGTGCCGCCGCCGGCAGCGTCGAAGTCGTCGTTCACGGTGCCGGCAAAGAAGGCGTGGATGTCGCCGGTGAGCGCCACCACGTTGCCGATGTTGTTGGACTTCAGGTGGGCCATCAACGCCTTGCGCTCGCCGTTGTAGCCGTCCCACTGGTCGCAGTTGAGCAGGAAGCGCGCGAAGAACGGCGCCAGCGCCGCCTGCTTGCCCGACGCGGCAACGAAACTCGAGGCGGCGCCATTGGCCTGCACATCCTGCTTGATGTAGCCGAACGCGATGGTCTGCGCCGCTGCGCCGGCCTGCGCAGCAGTAACAGCGCCGCCAGCGGCGGCCGTGGTCACCGCCGCATATACCGCCACCGCCAGCCCTGCCTGGGCGGCGGTCAAGCCAGCGCCAACGCCCGCTGCCGCTTGCGCTTGCGCCGCACCACCGGACAGGGCCGCCGTCATGATGGCGACCGCGCCATTTTGAGCGGTTCCGGCAGTCGCACCGGCAATGGCTGCAGCGACGATCGCGCCGGCCAGCGCCACGTTGCCGCCAGTGGCGCCTGCCGTGGTACCCACCTGCGCGGCCACGGCAGTTAAGGCGTTCAGGGCCAGCAGCGTGGCAATCGCATCAATGCCGTTCATCCCCATGCGCAGCAGCGACACTTCATTGCCCCACAACTTCCAGGTGCTGGTGGCGGCCTTCATCTTGTCCATCCACCACTGGCGCTGGGTGTTGCCAAGGATGGAGACACCGGACAGCGGCGCCTGTCCTGCGGCGGTGGCGCCGGCGATTTTTTGCGCTTCGACAGCGGCCAGCGTCTGCTGCGGCACCAGGTAGCGCGAGCCGATGCGCCCCAGCGGTTTGCCGGTAGCGGGATTGATGCTGGACTCGGGAATGATATGGTCGGAGCGGTACAGGCGCTGGTCGGTCATCACCAGCTGCATCAGTTTGCCGAACTGGAAATCGCGGTAGATGCGGATGTTCTGGAACGAGCTGTCGGCCGCGTCGAACGACACGTCGGCCGGCATGAACTCGAACCACGCCTGGTTGGCGTTGCGGCGGCGGCTGGACTGGTGCAGGTCGGTGCCGTCGGCATTGGTGCTGCCGTCGTAGGTTTGCGCGTCCTGCCAGGCGTCGTCGGTGAATTCGTGGTCGTCCCATACGGCGATGAAGGCAAACCGCTCGTGCAGCGCCTGCAAACGCGGGTCGGTGCGGTACTGTTTATACAGGTAGCGGTAGTCGGCCAGGGTGTTGGCGTACTTGGCTGTGTTCGATCCCGCCTTGGCCACGCCGTCGGGCAGCGTCAGCGCGCCGTGGCGGCTTTCCACGGCGCCCAGCTGGAAATCGTCGCCCACGGTCTCGTAGATGTAGTCGCCCAAGTGGACAATGAAGTCGAGCGGCTCGGCGGCGATCGACGTCATCGCGCCCCAGTGGTTCACGCTCCAGTCCTGGCAGGTCATATAGACGAACTGCAGTTGCGCGACGTCGGCGGTGGCGGCTGGCGCAGTCTTGAAGCGGCCCACGTTGGAGCGGTTGTCGCCGGCGACGAACTGGTAGTAATAGACGGCGCCCGGCGCCAGGCCCGTCACCTTGTGGCGCACCGTGTTGTCGTACTGGCCGAGCAAAGGCAGGTGCACGTCCACCACCGGGGAGCCCGCCAGCACGGCGTTCGAGCCCAGTGCGGCGCTGTTGTCGCCAGCGGTTACCAGCAGGCGGATCGCGCCGTCCTGGTCCGCAGGCGCGACGGCGACATTGTCGGCGGCAGCCGGCACGGCGCGCGTCCACAGCAGGATGCTGTCGGCGCGCGGGTCGCCCGAGGCCACGCTTTGCGGGAATTTCCAGGCGCCCGTAACCAGCGGCGCGCCGGTGTCGCCCACCACGACGGTGTTATCGCTGCCGCCGCAGCCGGCCAGGCCGGCGCCGGTCGCTACCGACGCCGTAATAAAACCGCCCCACTTCAAAAACCGCCTTCTGTCCATGTCGTTCCGCCTTTGCAACAGTATAAAAAAATAAAGGCTAACACCGGTATATGACAGCATCTCTACAGGAACTTGAGCGTTGCCTCTAGTAAACGGTAGCGGAAATGGCGCGCCCCCGCTGGCGGTTTTGGCAAGGGGTCTTGTGCTAGAATACCGCCCTCACCGGATACCTCAAATCTACCGCCAAAGGACGACCGAACATGGCTGGACACAGCAAATGGGCCAACATCAAGCATAAAAAGGCTGCCACCGACGCAAAACGGGGCAAGATCTGGACGCGCCTGATCAAGGAAATCACCGTTGCCGCACGCATGGGCGGCGGCGACATCGCGTCCAACCCGCGCCTGCGCCTGGCCATCGACAAGGCGGCCGACGCCAATATGCCGAAAGATAACGTGCAACGCGCGATCACGCGCGGCACCGGCGGCGAGGACGGCGCCAGCTACGAGGAAGTACGCTACGAAGGCTACGGCATCGGCGGCGCGGCCATCATCGTGGACTGCATGACCGACAACCGCGTGCGCACCGTGGCTGAAGTACGCCACGCGTTCAACAAGAACGGCGGCAACATGGGTACCGAGAACTCGGTATCGTTCATGTTCAAGCACTGCGGCCAGTTCCTGTTCGCCCCGGGCACCAGCGAAGACGCACTGATGGAAGCGGCGCTGGAAGCCGGCGCCGAAGACGTGCTGACCGACGACGAAGGCGGTATCGAAGTGCTGTGCGGCCCGCACGACTTCGCCGGCGTGAAAGATGCGCTGGAGGCGGCCGGGTTCAAGGCCGAAGTGGCCGAAATCATCATGAAGCCTGCCACCGAGACGGTCTTTACCGGCGACGACGCGCTCAAGATGCAAAAGCTGCTCGACGCCCTGGAAAACCTGGACGACGTGCAGGAAGTGTATTCCAACGCACTGATTGAAGACTGAGGACTTATGAAAATTTTGGTAGTCGGCTCCGGTGGCCGTGAGCACGCGCTGGCCTGGAAACTGGCGCAGTCCGAACGCATCCAGATGGTGTACGTCGCCCCCGGCAACGGTGGCACCGCGCACGACTCGCGCATGGTCAATGTCAACATCACCGACCTGCACGAGCTGGCGAACTTCGTCGAGAAAGAGCACATCGGCCTGACCGTCGTCGGCCCGGAAACCCCGCTGGCCGGCGGCATCGTCAACCTGTTCCGCGCCCGTGGCCTGAAGATCTTCGGACCCACCAAGGAAGCGGCGCAGCTCGAGTCGTCGAAAGACTTCGCCAAGGCGTTCATGCAGCGCCACGGCATTCCGACTGCCAAATACCAGACCTTCTCGGACGTGGCGCAAGCGCACGCCTATATCGACGCCAACGGCGCCCCGATCGTCATCAAGGCTGACGGCCTGGCTGCCGGCAAGGGCGTGGTCGTTGCCCTGTCGCTCGAAGAAGCGCACCGCGCGGTGGACGACATGCTGGCCGATAATCGCTTCGGCGACGCCGGCGCGCGCATCGTCATCGAAGAATTCCTCGCTGGCGAAGAAGCGAGCTTCATCGTCATGTGCGACGGTAAAAACGTGCTGCCGCTGGCCACCAGCCAGGACCACAAGCGCCTCAAGGATCACGACGAAGGCCCGAACACGGGCGGCATGGGCGCTTATTCGCCAGCGCCGATCGTCACGCCGGCCATGCATGCGCGCGTGATGCGCGAGATCATCAACCCGACCATCGCCGGCATGACCCGCGACGGCATCGTGTTCACCGGCTTCCTCTACGCCGGCCTGATGATCGACGCCGAAGGCAACCCGCGCACGCTGGAATTCAACTGCCGCATGGGCGACCCGGAAACCCAGCCGATCATGGCGCGCCTGAAAACCGACCTGCTCTCCGTGATGGAACACGCAGTCAACGGCACCCTGAACCAGGTCGAACTGGAATGGGACCGCCGCACTGCCGTGGGCGTGGTGCTCGCTGCTGCCGGCTACCCGGATGCGCCATTGAAAGGCGCTGTCATCAGCGCGATTCCGGCCGAAACGCCGGAATCGGTCACCTTCCACGCTGGCACTGCAGTCGGTGGCGAGACCGGCAACCAACTGGTGGTCACCGGTGGCCGCGTGCTGTGCTCCGTCGGCCTGGGTGACAGCGTCAAGCTGGCGCAGCGCCAGGCGTACGACGTGGTCGACCAGATCTCGTTCGACGGCATGCAGTGCCGCCGCGATATCGGCTGGCGCGGCCTGAAGCACTGATCATGTCCGCTGCACTCGCCGCCGCGCCCGACACCGCCGCCGTCAAGGCCTGGCTGCTCGACCTGCAAGAGCGCATCGTCTGCGCGCTCGAAGCGGTGGACGGCACGCCCTTCCTGCGCGACGCGTGGGACCGGCCGGAGGGCGGTGGCGGCATTTCGCGCCTGGTCGAAGAAGGCAATGTGATCGAGCGCGGCGGCGTCAATTTTTCGCACGTGATGGGGTCGAAACTGCCGCCATCGGCCAGCGCGCTGCGCCCGCACCTCGGCGGCCAGCCGTGGCAGGCGATGGGCGTGTCGCTGGTGATCCACCCGCGCAATCCGTATGCGCCCACGGTGCACATGAATGTGCGATTTTTCAGCACCACGACCAACGAAGGCGAGCCGGTCTGGTGGTTCGGCGGCGGCATGGATCTGACGCCGTATTACGGTTTCGTGGAAGATGCGAAGCACTTCCACCAGACCTGCCACGATGCGCTGGCGCCGTTCGGCGCCGACCTGCATGGGCGCTTCAAAAAATGGTGCGACGAGTATTTTTACCTGAAACACCGGCAGGAAGCGCGCGGCGTGGGCGGCATCTTCTTTGACGATGTCAACGAAAGCGGTTTCGAGCAATGCTTCGCCATGGAGCGCAGCGTGGGCGACGCCTTCCTGGCGGCCTACCTGCCGATCCTCGAGCGCCGCAAGGACAGCGAATACGGCGAGCGCGAACGCGACTTCCAGGCGTACCGGCGCGGCCGGTACGTGGAGTTCAACCTGGTGTTCGACCGTGGTACCCTGTTCGGCCTGCAGTCCGGCGGCCGCACCGAGGCGATCCTGATGTCGATGCCGCCGGTGGTGAAGTGGCGCTATCGCTGGGAGCCGCAGGACGGCACGCCCGAGGCGGCGCTGTATACCGACTTCCTGCCGCATCGCGACTGGCTGGCTGCGTGACCGGGCCGCACGCACAGCGGATCGCTCTGCTGGGCGGCAGCTACGATCCGGTTCACCTTGGCCATGTGGCGCTCGGCGCGCATTTCGCGCAGCTGCTGCAAGTGGATCAATTGCGCGTGGTGCCTGCCGGTTTGCCGTGGCAAAAATCCACGCTCAAGGCCACGCCCGCACAGCGCGCCGAGATGGTGACGCTGGCGTTTGCAAAACAACCGTTCCCGGTGGTGGTGGACATGCAGGAAATCGAGCGGGCCGCGCGCGGCCAGCCGACCTACACCATCGACACGCTGCGCGCAGTGCGCGCGGAACTGGGGCCGCAGGCCTCGATAACCTTTCTGATGGGAGCCGACCAGTTGCAGCGGCTCGACACCTGGCACCAATGGCAAGCGCTGTTCGACCACGCCCATATCTGCGTGGCCGCGCGACCAGGTTTTAGTATCGATGGCGCAGGGCTACCAGCCGCCGTCGCCGCGGCGTTTTCCAGTCGACTGGGAACGCCCGACAACATCCGCAACACGCCGCACGGTCTGACGTATCTGGCACAAGACTTCGCGGTGGATATTTCCGCCACTCAGATACGTGCGGCATTACAACGGGGGGAGCAGGCAAATTCGCTTATCCCGCCGCTAGTGCTAGACTATATTGAACAACATAATTTATACAGAAGCTAATGGACATCAAAAAATTGCAAGCCCTCGTCGTTGACGCCCTCGAAGACGTCAAGGCACAAGACATCACGGTATTCGATACGACCCACCTGACCAGCCTGTTCGACCGCATCGCCATCGCCTCCGGTACCTCCAACCGCCAGACCAAGGCGCTGGCCGCTTCGGTGCGCGATAAAGTCAAAGCCGCCGGCGGCGACGTGTACGGCATGGAAGGCGAGGACACCGGTGAATGGGTGCTGGTCGACCTGGGCGACATGATCGTCCACATCATGCAGGCGCCAATCCGCGCCTACTACCGCCTGGAAGAAATCTGGGGCGACAAGCCGGTCAAACTGGGCGCTGCCAAGCGCAAGGGTACCGTGGAAGCTGAAGAAGCAGCACCGAAAAAAGTCAGCAGCCACCTGGCCGCCGGCAAAAAAGCGGTCGATGCATCGCCCGTGGTCGAGAAAAAGACCCCGGCGCGCAAGCCTGCCGCTGCCAAGGCTACCGCTACCGGCGAGAAGAAAGCCGCCAAGCCTGCCGCCGTCCCAGCCGGCAAGAAGATCAAGGTCGCCCAGCCAAAAGCGACCGTCGCCGCCGTGAAAGCGTTGAAAGCCACGCCGAAGCCGAAGGCCGCCAAGCCAAAAGCCGAAGAAGCGCCGGCCAAGACCGTCATCAAGCGCATCAAGAAACCGGCAGCGGAATAACGCTGTATGCAGCTGATCATCGCTGCGGTCGGCCACAAGATGCCGGCCTGGATCGAAAGCGGCTACGCCGAATACGTCAAGCGCATGCCGCCCGAGCTGAAGATCGTGCTCAAGGAAATCAAGCCGGTCGAACGTTCGGGCAGCAAGACTGCCGCCACCGCGATGGCGCTCGAGCGTGAGCGCATCGAAGCGGCGTTGCCGAAATCGGTGCGCATCATCGCGCTGGACGAACGCGGCAAGGACCTCACCTCGGTGGGCCTGTCGCAGCAGCTCGAAACCTGGCAACAGGACGGCCGCGATACGGCCTTCCTGATCGGCGGCGCCGACGGCCTCGATCCTGCGCTCAAGGCGCGGGCCGAGGGCCTGATCCGCATCTCCAGCATGACCCTGCCGCACGGCATGGTGCGCGTGCTGCTGGCCGAGCAGCTGTACCGCGCCTGGACCATCACGCAAAACCATCCCTACCACCGGGTCTGATCATGACAACCAAGCCGGCTGATAAAAAGATTTATCTCGCTTCCAAGAGTCCGCGCCGGCGCGAGCTGCTGCGCCAGGTCGGTATCGACTTCGAACTGCTGCTGCTGCGCGCCGACGGCCCGCGCGGCGCCGACGTCACCGAGGAAGTGCTGCCCGGCGAGGCGCCGCTAGCTTACGTGGCGCGCGTGGCGCTGGAAAAGGCCGTGTTCGCGCACAACCTGCTCAAGCGCCGCCACCTCACGCCGCGCCCCGTGCTCACCGCCGACACCACCGTCACCATCGACGGCCAGATCCTCGGCAAGCCCGCCAACGCGCAGGAAGCTGCCGCCATGCTCGAACAGCTGTCGGGCCGTACCCACCAGGTACTGACCTCGATTGCCGTGTGCAGCGCCGGCTTCCAGGAGCAGGTCACGCAAGTATCCGAAGTGCGCTTCGGCGTGCTGACGCCGGCGGCGATTGCCGCCTACTGCGCCAGCCAGGAACCGTACGACAAGGCCGGCGGTTACGGCATCCAGGGCCCGGCCGCGCAGTTCATCGAACACATTGCCGGCAGCCACTCCGGCATCATGGGCCTGCCCCTGTACGAAACCGCGCAGCTGCTGCGCCAGGCGGGTTTGCCGCTGCCCTAGCGGCCCCACTGGCGTGCGTGTATGATCGTCGTTCAAATAGCCAGCGCAGCCCGCGGAGACACATGAACGAAGACATCCTGATCAACATCACCCCGCAAGAGACCCGTGTCGCCCTGATATTGCAGGGCGCGGTGCAGGAACTGCACATCGAACGCACGCTCACGCGCGGCCTGGCGGGCAATGTCTATTCCGGCAAAGTGGTACGCGTCCTCCCCGGCATGCAGTCGGCCTTCATCGACATCGGCCTCGAACGCGCGGCGTTCCTGCACGTGGCCGACATCTGGGAAGCGCGCCCGCACGATGCCGCCAACAGTTCCACCGCCGGCGCCATCCCCACGCCGATTGAAAAAATCCTGTTCGATGGCCAGGTGCTGACGGTGCAAGTGATCAAGGACCCGATCGGCACCAAGGGCGCGCGCCTGTCCACCCAAATTTCGATTGCGGGCCGCATGCTGGTGTACCTGCCGCAGGATAACCATATCGGCATCTCGCAAAAGATCGAGAAGGAATCCGAGCGCGAAGCGCTGCGCACGCGCCTGCAAAAGCTGCTGCCTGCGGACGAGAAAGGCGGCTACATCGTGCGCACCCAGGCCGAGGACGCGTCCGACGCCGACATTGCCGCCGACGTCGAGTACCTGCGCAAGACCTGGAGCGCGATCACGCACGGTGCGCGCACCCTGCCCGCCACCACGCTGCTGCACCAGGACTTGAGCCTGGCCCAGCGCGTGCTGCGCGACTTCGTCCACGAGCACACCGCCACCATCCAGGTCGACTCGCGCGAGAACCACCTGATGCTGCAGGAATTCGGCCAGGCCTACACGCCCGGCGTGCTGCCCCGTTTGCAGCACTACACGGGCGAACGCCCGCTGTTCGACCTGTACGGCGTGGAAGAAGAAATCCTGCGCGCACTGGGCCGCCGCGTGGACTTGAAATCCGGCGGCTACCTGATCGTCGATCAGACCGAGGCGATGACCACCATCGATGTGAACACCGGCGGTTTTGTCGGTGGCCGCAATTTTGCCGACACCATCTTCAAGACCAACCTGGAAGCCGCGCACGCCATCGCCCGCCAGCTACGCCTGCGCAACCTGGGCGGCATCATCATCCTCGACTTCATCGACATGGACAACACCGAGCACCGCGCGGCCGTGCTGTCGGAGCTGAAGAAGGCGCTGGCGCGCGACCGCACCAAGGTGTCGGTGTCGAACTTCTCGGCGCTGGGCCTGGTGGAAATGACGCGCAAGCGCACCCGCGAATCGCTGGCCCACATCCTGTGCGAACCGTGCCCGGCCTGCAGCGGCAAGGGCCAGGTCAAAACCTCGCGCACCATCTGCTACGAGATCCTGCGCGAACTGCTGCGCGAGGCGAAGCAGTTCAACCCGCGCGAATTCCGCATCCTGGCGTCGCAGGAAGTGGTCGATATGTTCCTGGAAGAGGAATCGCAGCATTTGGCCATGCTCGGCGATTTTATCGGCAAGAAGATTTCGTTGCAGGTGGAGACGGCTTATCACCAGGAGCAGTACGACATCATTTTGATGTGAAAATATTATTCTTTAATTTCAACAGGTTACACCAGGAATAATTTTAAATTCCGCTGTAGCTACACGCCTAGCTACACATAAACCGACTTTTAATTCGGCGCATATCCACGATGGTCACGAATTTGTTAAACAATGAGGAATTTGTTGATGCTCGAGCAGGTTTGCTACTGCCGCTCGGTCCCGACGATGCTCCATTTGAACTCGTTGGTGACGAGCCAAATCTTGGCCCGGATGACTGGGCTTGGATATTTCTCAGCATGAACGAAGACTATCGAGACGCTTATGATATGCACGCTGGCGAAGAGGATCTAGACCTCGCCAGTGAACTAGTGGGACAACATATAGCCGGGATAAAGAGGGACAGTGATGGAACATGTGCCGCACGATTTGGCTTAGCTGCTTGGGTCCCCCCTTCCCTCTCAAATCTACCGAAGTTCGCAAACAGTGGCGATTCCTGGTTCTTCCCACTGAAGCGCCCTGTATCGGAAGATTACCGTCGAAAAGAAGTAAGCTCAGCCCCCTACTCGCGTACTTGGACGCCGTACTCGCCAAAATTTGACAGGTATAGGCACATTCTCTCTAACGAGACATTATTTGGATATCGCCGTCCTCCGCATGTTCCATTCCCTGACAGTAGCCCGACCTCTACATGGAGCATTATTTGGGTTGCAATCGACTGTAGCAGTCCACCTGCGGGACAAATATCAGCGCTTCGCACCCTCGCATCAGCGCTCCGCGAGAAATTGAAGAGCAGCGACTGGCCAGAGAACGATGCATCTGGCGAATATGGAGTCTTTGACATCGCAGGAAGCGATGCGTTTGATCATATGCATTTCAACAGAGCCTCCAGCGCAACAAGCGATGTTGCCGATCTCAAAACCGTATGGCGCGCAGTTCAAATCGACGCACTCGGCCCCATCGTGACCCAGCTGGATTTTTTATTAAAGGCCTTAAATGAAATCCATCGCGATCTTATAGCCAAAGGTCTCGCCACAGCGCCATTATATGAGCGATTTAAGAATAGCTTACCTAAGACCGAAGATAGCGACGGCAGCTCTCGCTCAGGTGGCAAGTACATTAAAGCTTTGGTCATACTGGCAGAGCTAAGCAAATGGGGACACGATACTCGACGGATATCCCAAATCACTATAGGACCCAGTGTTGGCAACCGATACTCTCACAACTGGAAGCGCGTCTTTGAAGAAAGCATCGAAGACTATATTGCGCAAGCAGACCAGATGATACATGGTGGATATCGCCTATTGATTCACACACAAAGACCAAACCGATAGCTCGTACGCAGATCAAAACGTTACCAGATTCACTACCACAAATTGCGCCCCTTTGCAAATTCCAAGGGGCGCTTTTCATTTTGTCGACCACTTTAGAACCGCATCCTTAACAAAAGCGAAGCATCAGACGATTCGAGACAATAGCAACTCGATTCGGGCCTGAATCTTTCGCAACCGACAGGAGTTCAAAAATGAGGAACGCAATGAAATCGCCGCTGGAGCAGCATACGAGGGAAGTGGTGAAGGGCTCGTTAAACATTGAAATGATGGAACTGATTCACAGGGCAAGGTCCAAAGTTAGCGACCGAATGCTACGCCTCCCTCAGGTCAGGGAGAAGCTTGGCCGAGCAAATTCGACTATCTGGAACGATGTCCGAAATGGCGTTCTTCCTCCGCCTGTGAATATAGGGCCGCGGACCGTTGCTTGGAGCGAAGTCGAACTACAAGCATGGATTGATGCGCGAGTATTTGCGTCCAGAACCAAAACTAGCGTGGACATCAAGTTTTTTGTAGCGTTACTTACCGCGCCATTGAGCGACGTCACCAATATTCAAGAATAACCAGGAGTAAGAAAGTGAATACGGGGAAGAACTGCACAACTCGACGTGGCTTAATAAGCTTAGGTGACATGCTCGCGCTGTCACTGGTGGCTGAAACTAGTCTTCTAGGACGAATGATATTGGAAAAATCCATTGGCTTGATTGCCGGTCCGCGGGGCGGCGGGAAATCATGGCTCGCAATGATCATTGCCTATTCCGTTGCCGCTGGCAAGATGCTGCACCCTTGGGGAATTGGTATCGGCGCAGGCGTCGTACTGCTTGATGGAGAAATGCGTGCCGCCAGTGTGCAAGAACGGTTCAGGCTGCTGCATGCGTTTAACTCAGACGCAGAGTCCCAGGCACTGGCTCAGAAGAATGTACAAATCATAAGCAGGGATTTTGTAGGCGATCCAATCGGCTCAATTGATAATGAGGAGGGCCAACGTAGGATCGATGAACTCATTCCTGATTCTGCGAAACTCGTTATCGTCGACAATCTCTCCGCATGGACAAGCGGTGGTCGCGAAGATAGCGGATCATGGGCACTGATAAAAAACTGGCTCATTAAGAAGCGCTTGCGGGGCATCGCTGTATTGCTCATTCACCATACCGGCAAGAATGGTCAGCAGCGCGGATCCAGCATGCACGAGGACTTGTTGGACTATTCCATTTTACTCAGCCCGCTGCAAAGTAATACGGAACGGCAGGACACTCGATTCGGCATTGAGCACACGAAGCTACGTGATCATCTACCTGAACTACGACAGAAATACGAGTGCTCGGTCTGGAACGAAGGAGAGTCATTGCACTTTGAGATTGTTCCGGCTGGCTTCATGCCTTCCCAGCATGAAATCGAAATGCTTAGGATGCGCGACGATGGAACCTCAATGGAGGACATCGGACTTGCACTAGGCATCTCGAAATCTACGGTCAGCCGCACGCTTAAAAAGCTTCGTGAACGAACATCGGAGACTGAATCGTAAAGCCAAAACGTTGCATGGTTGCGCGTGCTATACGCTCGCAACCCTGCAACATATGCGGCATCTTTGAATTAATTTTAGCTGCCGCTTGCGAGGAATGATGGCCGGTTAGCGTAATACCATACAACACGACAACAAACACACCATTACAGACGGTGGTAAGCAATATGCAGACATAGCAACTACATCTACATGTCACTAGTGCAGACAACTGATACAACTGCCATCTGCCATGCCTAGAGCATAACTGTTTATACCGTTTATAACGATCTCCATTGAGCGATATCTGAGCTGCCATACCAT
The DNA here is from genome assembly GCF_034479515.1 of Duganella zoogloeoides. NCBI lineage: Bacteria > Pseudomonadati > Pseudomonadota > Betaproteobacteria > Burkholderiales > Oxalobacteraceae > Duganella > Duganella zoogloeoides. The sequence continues at coordinate 814,956 of NZ_CP140152.1, read as the reverse complement.
GGCCGGCAGGCGAAGTATCGCTCAAAAATAGCGAGGTCATCTAAAGGAAAAGAAATGACGAAAGATAACGAAGGCCTGCAGCACATGACGGACTGCGTAATGATCGACACCATGGGGCTGCGTGTTGACGGTGTGTCCGGCGTAAAGTTGCCCAAGAAATTCGCACAGGTTAGCGATGACCCTGCCGTTGTGCACAACTCCAGCTGGGCAAAGGGCAATTTGAAATCGGAGTCCGGCAAGTACATGCCGCTGCGTGTCCGCTCGGTGAAATCGGGTAGCAAGCTGCTGGTAGAAGGCAGTAACTCGATGCAGTACCTGGACCATAATATCGTGTCCTCCAACAACGCAGTAATGACGGCCTTTTCCATGCTGGATGCGGTACGGCGCCAGTATCCGCTGGAATTCGGCTACTTGCAGCAGCCAATGGTATTCCGACAGGGCGAGCTCGTTGAAGTCACGAGGATCGATACCCCAGCCATGCTGAAAATACCAGATGGGTTGGACGCGGGGGCGGTTCTCAACGGCTTGGCGTTTGCTGCCCTGCGTGCCGGTGTGGTATGCAGCATCTTCCCTGGCGAGTCGGTGTACTTCGACCAGCATTCCCAGTTGGCTTCAATGAAAGCGTACCTCAAGGCGCTGGAATTGAAGCAGAAGAAACGCGAGCACCGACTTGCTGCAAGCGAGAATACCGATGCGCTTATCTATCTCGCGGAAAACACGCTGCGTTTCGAGGCCGTGTATCGCCTGAAGCACTTGAGCCGTCATTTTGGCGGCAAGCCAGTTACGCCATCCATGCTTTCCCCGAAGACTCTCGCCTGCATGTTTTTGAATCTGTTGGAAGGCTACGATTTGAAGGGACTCATGAGCCGCTGGCTTAGCAAAGAAGAACTTTATGCTGTCCGCATGCCGTACCGGTCTACTGTCGAACTCTGGCAGCACGGCGTGGACTTGAAGAAGGTGTTCAAGGGCGATGAAAAGCTGCTTGCGAGTCATCGCCGCGTGCTGAAGAAGGAGTACAGCATCGACATTTTTCTCCCCTCTCCCCGCGCGATTGAGGTTCCCGTAGAACTCGGTGAGATCCTTCGTGCGGAAAATTTCGTGCCCGTTCCGGCTGCAATCAAAGCCGACCCGTCGCTGTTCTACACGCGCGATATGCAGGCGGAATGGCTGGCTCGAACCAGAGAGCTGGGGCAGCGCGGCATCAGCTCGCTGTACGTCGATCCGTACCACTACGACCAAGATGTAGACGAAGACGAAGACGGCGGCCATCATGACTAAGTCGGTATCGATCTTGGTCGACCTCACAATTCTGGGCCCAGAGTCCGCTGCTCGCGTGCCGGACTTCATGGAAGATGATCCTGGCACGGTTTATCAACGCCCCGGGACCGTGTTCAAGACTATCTGGACCGACATGAACGAAATAAAGCGTGCGACGGCCGTGGCAGCTCAGGTCGTGATTCCCCAAGCGCTCTCCCTGTCGGATTTTACGATGGGAACCAGTGTGTTTGCTGCCGGCCAAGTCGGGCTTGAACTCGTCCGAATTGCGTTGGCTACTGCTGGCCTACCCAAGGCCGCGATCGACGAAATCACCCTCGATCACGTGACAATCACGGCGGCAACCGTTACCTATATGCTGCCGTGTGTGGGTCGGAGTTCCCCATCGCAGCTGAAGAAACTGATTCACCAGCACGCCATGCTGATCGGATTGGGTGGTCAGTCGCGGATGGGAGAATTTCACTATTCCCATGCCAAGAACGCGGCTGAAAATCAGGTGGGTTCTTATCCACGCGGATCAGCAATTTCAGTCGACTCGCGCCTCGTAGAGGGCTATGTTCTGATCGATGTAATCCTCAGCGAACCCTACCTCAAAACACAGGGGTGGGATTCTGTGGCGAGTTGGAAGGACGCCTATGACGAGAACCGCTACGGCCGAGTTTTTGATAAAGTCGTGCGTGGAATCCTTCAACTTGACGGACCTCGGTGTGTGTACCCAGGGCCGAGCCAACAGATCATGGACCAGCTTGGATTGAGAAACGAACACATCTTGCGCGACTACATGCGAGGAAAGGATTCCGCGACTTTTTCCAGTTTTGCTTTCGTTCGCACTAACATTGACGCGAGCAGAAAGAAGAGTTGGACGGATGCGCGGAAGGTTATTCTCGCGCAAACCGGAATCGACATTAATAAGAAGTGGACTGAATACCAGTGGCATTTTCCTGATTCGCTTGCGGCACAGCTCAAGTATCCAGGCGACTACTCGCCTGAGGTTAAGGCTGTTTCTACCTGCTTTTGCTCGGATGCATGGCCTGCGCTGCTAGCGAGGCTCAGTCAGGAGTACAACGCTGTCTAGTGTGAAATTTTATAGAGAACTGAGATCGAGGCCGACAATCACGTCGACCTCGACCTGTGGGAAAGTTGAACCGCCCCCGCTTTCGTGGAGGCGGGTTAGTGTGAGCAGGTAGCGGTGGCTGATAGATGATGATGCGGAAGTTCCTCTGAACACGGAGCGCAAGCGGTACAACTTGTGGTTGACTGGTGCGAACTTGGACAACCACTACTGCCGCACCAGCTTGTGGAAGTACGCCAGGTCTATCAGCGACAAGGTCAACATAGATATTCGCGGTGGCCTGCCTACCAAGGCGCCCCCCGTGGACACCGACGAAATCTTCGTGCCTGAGAACGTGCTGCAAGTACCGGCGTGGGCCATCGGCACCGAGTACTACTCGCCTCCGGTAGCGGTTGTAGCAGAAAAACGCGGCAGGGGTATCAGTATGATCCCGATTGCTGACGGCGAACTGGATGACTAAACCTTGAGGGTGCCGCTACAGCGCTACAAAACAGCAGACCGTAGCGCTGTAGCGGCAATTTGCCCTGCCCTGCATTGTCGGCGCGCGTAGGCTCGTGGCAAATGACATGTGGGCACCAGCCAGGACGGCTATTTTTGCTCATACCCACCACCGTTTAGCATCGAGAACCCACCAGCGATTCACATCGATCCCCCGCTTTATGGTCTGGTTAGGAGAACGGGTTACGGGACGACTGCGGGACGCGTTCATTCACCTGCGACCCCACCTCGAAGCGGACGCTCGATTTACTGTTGCAGTCCGACGTCGGCGTCCTACACGACGGCTAACGATGGTGGTGGCACACGGTACAGTTTGCCTTCCGGATTCAGCATGCCCCACCATCTGCAAAGCTTATTCTCGTTGCATGCAAACGCGCCTTCTAGCAGTCCGAGAATCAGATATTGTGCATCAAGAGCATCGTGTCTCAACCGCTCCTTAAGTTTATCTCCCCCCACGGACTCTAGGCCCTGGGGATATTTAAACCAGAGGTCAAGTGCAAAGAGCGCGTTGACCTGAAACCATCTGAATGTGATCCATGTTTTATCAACAGTTGGAGGAGAGCTTCCGACAAAGTATGGTGACTCGACGACCAACTTCGTAGCACGCGCTCGAACGAAGTCAACATTACTACAAATCTTCAACTCTGCGGCTTCACGAAAGGTCTGGCGATCTGCGGGCGGGACTGAAGCCAATTCAGGAAAAAGCTTGGGAATATCAGCGATCATAAGGACAAGTTGATCCGTATCCACTTGAATAACTTCCCTGTGGACAGTGAGCGCATTGGCGAGTTCAGGTTTTTCCGTAATAACGTATTTTGGATCGCGGTATAGTTGCGTAGTACTGTGGTCGATGCGACGAATATACTCGCTTGGCAGTCCGCAAGACCTATTTTCAGAGATTTCTTTCCGAAAAAGCGTTCCCGCGTTAGGTACGAGTTCGAAAGGCCTTTCCTTGGCGGGAAATTTGGAAAAAAGTTTAGCCCTATTAGGGCTTTCTGCTTTTATAAGCTCATAGAGTAATGCTTCAATCATCAGCAAACCATGACTAGACGCCATATTGGATATTTCGTTACTGGATGCGCCTTGAAGGTACGATTTATCTATAACTACGTATGCGGTCAACTTAGCCTCTTCTTCCAATTAAAAAATAACAGCTTTCGACAACGATAGTGCTGTAGCCTAGGCGGCGCAGTGAATATTCCTACTTTAAACTAAGTCATCGCTATAAACAACGTATTCTTCTCACATGCGAACAGATGTTCGATTCAGGCAGGGCGCAGCTTTTCATTGTACGGTAGAAGGCAACCTATATCGACAGCAAGTCAGTCCTTGCACAACAGGGGCCACCCATTGGCGCTACGCCAGGCTTGTTCGCCAAAGCGCAGCAGCATGTACTTCTGAGCGGGCGAGAGCGAAACATTGGTTAAGGAATCGAACCGGTCTAGAAGAATAAAACCGAAGGTCCATTGGTAGGCGCGTAATTCCTCATAACGTGCCAATGCCAAACATCCAGTACCAGGATCAGAGAACGTGTGACTTTTGGCCCGCTGCTGCAGATTAGAGGCCATTCCCGAATAGACCTCACTGATGTTCCAAAAGGGGGCGAGCTCCTCGCTGTAGCGAGACGCATAGGAAGCAATATCGATATTTTTGACTTTTGCCTCCGCCCTATCCCGTGCTTTGAAATACGTCCTAGCCCAGAGATTTTGCCGCTGCAGCACATCGAGCGGCGCATCGGTATGGAAGAAATACCAACCCGGCCGGTTCGGAATACGCCAATGCGTGTGCCACTCTTTATCGTTGAAGTCCACTTGGATGCAGGACGCGTGGCTCGCCAGATGGTCGAGCAGAGGCTGCATAGGGACCATCTGTTTGGAAATACTGTGCATTGCGGATGCTTTTTTCGATAAATAATAAGGCTTGTCGTAACGCTTCATATCATGCACTTTGCGTAACGCCTTGAACACTTCGAGCCAGAACAACGCCCGCTTCTCCTCACCATGAAAGTGAGCACACAAGACCTGAAGTTCGTCAGCAAGGCTCTAGCAACAAACTCTACCCAATCATTTTTCCTTATGGAGAAAAACGTCTGTATTTGACCGAAGCCGGCCCCTCGGCTCAGCATGGCATCAGTCTCCCTGGCTCCTTTGGGCTGTGGATAAGCTGACGTGTGCGAGCTTGCGCACTCGTCATATCTGGCGCTAATTAAGATAGCCATAGCCCTGGGCGTTCCCGCGAATGCTGTTACCGTTGTCGTCTACAAGCCTTTTGCCGACTAACCTATGGTCTGGCAACGCATTGCCGACAAACTCCCAGCGGTTGGGGTCACCGCTCCATTTACGAGTCGACAGCGTGCTACCCGCCGAAAACCAAGCCTGTACGCGATAGGCCATTACAACCACATTGCCCACCAATGCGACCACGGTAGGGTACATCAGTGCTCCATCAGCATCCGGCGTGCGCTTGTCTTTGCCCACGTTGCACCAGTACTGACGCGTCGCATCATATAGCTCCTGAGCATTCATCGTTGGCGAATAGGTCTGATTAATCCAGATTTTCATCAGTGGTTCCTTGATAGTGTTTATGGAGACGGGACGAGAACAGAAACGCTGGTTCAGTTCCGTCACAGTCGCACGCCCCTTTTCCACACCCTTTCCGCGACAGCTATTGGTAAGGTTTTCCAGTCCGATCGCATCTATGACTGCGGCTTCGACGTCCTCGGCGATCTCGGAGCTTGACAAGCCATGGCGCAATACATGCACCTCAGGCTCAAGCTTGTCGGCGCGAATGCGCCTGATCATCTCGGCCTTGCTTCCCTCGCCCTTAGTTGCCCTAAAGTGATCAAAGGGCCTGTTCTTAGCACCTTTGCCGACATAAAAGATGGCGCCAGTACGCGGGTCCACCAGCAGATAGACAAAGTATCCGAGCCGGGTTCGGGTCTGGTGCTCAAATGTCTTCAAGGTCATTGGTATAAGGAAGAATGGTTAACACGGAAAGCAGGCGGCAGCCGAGTGAAACATAGCAGCACCACTCTTGAATCATATCGGCAATATGTTTATTAGGCAATATTATTGAGGCTGCGTTTAATGCGGCTTGGAGTTGCGGGTATCAACAGCTCAGTCATGGAGGTATTACGAGATGTTTACGTCTGAATGAGAGCGACTTCAACGGAGTAAGCGGCGCTTGGAGGCGGAAACCGAACTGATCGACTGGATAGGCACCAGCTTGACCGCTGGCATCGTCACAAAGCGTCAGGGGCGGCGAGGCAAGGCTATCATTTAGTCATGGTCGTCTACGCCACGTCGACTGCCTGGCCAACATTGAAGTTTGCTACCTCAACATGCGCTTAAACGAACGTTACCGCGCTCGAGGCTCATTTCAGCAGGCCAGCCGCCCTCAGGTCGAACCAATTTCGCAGTGTAGGGTTTGTATATACTTTCACTTGGAGACGACTATGGCAAGACTGACGCGCTGGGGGAACTCTGACGGCGGGCTGCGCATACCAAAGGCCATCTTAGAGGCGGCAGGACTGCGGGTTGGGGATGAGATTGCCTGCCGACTAATGGACGACGGCACCATCCGATTGACGCCGTGCAACGGACTCATCTACATGTCGGAAGGGCAAGTAATGCCGCTGGAAATTAGGCAGCCAGATGCGAGGTGGTGAGAAGATTCACTTCAGGACCTAGAAAAGGAGAACGGGTGTAATAAATTTATTCGATGGCAATGTATAGCAACTCTGTCCGAGCGTGATGCCGATTATTTGGTGACGCGAGCCGTCCTTTATCCGCTATCGCTAAGGCGCATAAGACATTCCTTTGTCGAATTGCTAAAGGTGACATTTCGTGAGTTTTTCGCGTGGGCAAGATGTTATGCTTAGACTCTTGGCCACGTACGGCTAGGAGTAGACGTTGACGAATCTCCAACCAATTTTGTGATCGACCTGGATGCCAGCCTTGGTTTTCCCTGCCCTTCAACCGTTGAAATCGATAGAGATCGTTGAACTAGCCGTTCCTCACAGAGAAAAGCGAGATTATGCACATCGAGACCGTCTGGATTCGTAACTTCCGTCGCCTTAAAGACGCCCGCATCGATCTAGCATCTGATATTTCCATCTTCGTGGGAGCCAACAATAGCGGCAAGACTTCAGCGGCACATGCCCTGCAATTGTTCACTGCCGCCTCTCGGAGTCGATTCTCACTTCATGACTTCAGCTCCGAGTGCTGGGATGCCATTAATGCATTTGGTGAGGGAGTCGACGGCGTCGAATTGCCAACCATTTCCATCGATATTTGGTTTGGCGTCCAAGCAGCCGATCTTCACCGGGTTGTTGACCTGTTACCGAACTTAGCGTGGCACGGCAGCCAAGTTGGAGTTCGAGTGGAACTCGTCGCATTAGATGCGCCAGCTTTAAGAGCCAGCTTCCAAGAGACGCGAGCGAGCGCCAGGCTCGCTAATGCGCAACCTGTAGGACAAGCTCAAGAACCTGCTGCGGCACCTGCTGGGAACGAAGTTGGGTACGACCCGCAACCTCGCACGCTTTGCGACTTCCTTTCAGATGCTACAGGCGATCGCCTTTGGCGAGATTTCGAGTTACGCTATTACGTTCTTGACCGTGCGCAGTTCGACGACAATCTCAATTCCGCTGAAGGCTACACTCCTCTGCGCTTGATGCCAGACAAAGGGCGCAGTGGTAAAGACATCTTGGCCAGCCTAGTGAAGGTAGACTGTCTGCATGCCCAACGTCATCTGTCCGATTCCAATGGAGGGGCCAGATCCGAAGACCTATCCCGTTGCTTGAGTCGTTTCTACGAGCGAAACCTTGAAAAGAGCGGTGAGGACCATGAAGCCCAACGTGCGCTGTATCAGTCCGAGACGTTGCTCAACGATCACTTGGAGCGAGTCTTTGGACCCACGCTGGAACGACTTGCCCACCTTGGCTATCCAGGCGTCAACAATCCTCGACTTCTTATCAAGACCGCGCTGAATCCCGCAACGATCCTCAGCAGTCATGAAGGTGCTCGTGTCCACTACGCTGTGGGGGCATCGGGTAGAGCTGTTAATACAGCCACCTTGCCGGATCGGTACAACGGCCTTGGCTTCAAGAATCTGATCTATATGGTCGTCGAACTGCTTGACGTTCATGCTAGATGGTTGGACATCGAGGAAAACCGTCCGCCTCTGCATCTGATCTTTATTGAGGAGCCGGAGGCACACCTGCACGCTCAGCTACAGCAGGTCTTCATTCGGAAGGTACTGGATATACTCGCAGTGCCAAAGGAAGATGCCCCGTACTGCACGAGTCAGTTGGTTGTTTCGACACATTCACCGCACGTGCTCTTCGAGCGGGGCTTTCGGCCCATTCGGTATTTCCGCCGCGCTGCTGATGCTGGCGTGCAGCGGTCTCAAGTCCTCAGTATGGCGGCCTTTTACGAGATAGCCAACGATCCGGGCGATCCTGCTGACCGCACCAGAGACTTCCTTGAGCGCTACCTAAGGCTAACGCATTGCGACATATTCTTTGCCGATGCGGCCATTCTGGTGGAAGGAAATGTTGAGCGGATTCTGATGCCTCAGATGATCGCAAAAGCTGCGCCGCAACTGCAGTCGACATACCTTAGCATTCTTGAGATCGGCGGCGCATTCGGCCATAGATTCAAAGGCCTTATCGACTTTCTAGGCCTAACTTCCCTGATTGTGACCGATATCGATAGCGTGTTTCCTCCAAGTGCGGATGCTCCTCAGCTACCACACGAGGTGCCAGCCGATGACGATTACGCCAACGCGGCTCCCAACGCAACAGAAGAAGCCGAAGAGGCCGAGTCGGTTCGACGTGGGCGCAAGGCTTGCATGGTCCATGAAGTAGGAGCTCTCACGTCGAATCAAACGCTGATCAAATGGCTTCCAGGGTGCCACACTATTGCCAACTTGCTCGCTGCGACTATCGATCAGCGTACCCAACCGAGGGCTGAAGGCGGTGACGCACTCGTCCGCGTCTCTTACCAAACACCGATCGAGGTGACTTGGCAAGAGACAACAGAGAACAGGACCGGCAGAACTTTAGAGGAAGCCTTTGCATTGGAAAACTTGGCGTGGTGCCAGGATGCCGACCGCAAAGACCTTGGTTTGCGCGTCAAGGGGTGCAACCGGCTGAACATCGAGGGAGTCGCAGAGAGCCTGTATCGTAAGGTCAAGAATGCGAATTTCCATAAAACTGACTTTGCGCTAGCGTTGCTGGCCCACGATCCCGCTGCATGGAAAGTGCCGAGCTACATCTCTGAGGGTCTGGTATGGCTTGAGGCACAAGTAGCACCCTCACCGCCTATCGCTTTAGAGGTCGCCGCCGGCGATGTGGATGCCGCAGCATGACTCGGCGTATCGGACAGCCTGATACGCAGGCAGATCTGGATCTGCGCGCCTGTCTGGACGAGCGTCCCCCACATAGCTTCGTGATGGTTGCTGGTGCTGGTTCAGGAAAGACTACCTCTCTTGTGAAGGCACTCGACCATTTAGGACAAACGCGAAGAAAAGAACTCAAGACGCACGGCCAGCGGATCGCCTGTATCACCTATACGGAAGTCGCAGTCAATGAAATTTGGGGCGATGTAGGGAACGATCCGCTATTTCACGTATCGACGATTCACAGTTTCTTGTGGTCGGTAGTGCGACCTTTTCAAAGCGACTTGAAAATCTGGGTAATAGCACGCATCCATGAAAAAATCGCCGAAGCACAAGAACATCACGACAAGCCTAGGACTCGTGCGGCCACGCGCGTTCAACTACTCGCAGAGATCGCCCGCTATCAGAGCCATCTTCAGACTATAGAAGACCAAACACACTTCAAGTATGGTGCGGGCAGCGACTTCGGACGTGGTGTTCTTGGTCACTCTGACGTCATTGCCGCAGCAGTTAAGCTAATCGACCAAAGCCAGCTGCTACGCGACATTATCGCAAGTCGCTACCCCGTGCTGTTCGTCGACGAGAGTCAAGATACCCGGCCGGAAATCGTCGCCGCTTTGCGCGGCATAGCCGAGACCACCTCGGTCGAATTCTCGCTAGGATTTTTTGGCGACCCGATGCAGAAAATATACGCGGATGGTGCCGGCGTGATTGATGCGCCCGATGATTGGCGAAGGATTACGAAACCGGAGAACTTCAGATGCCCGCAGCGCGTGCTTGGCGTCGTGAACGCAGTGCGCCAATTAGGTGATGGACTGGTGCAGACTCGTGGTCGGATGATGTCCGTCGATGGAGTTCAGGTTCCATTAGAAGGTTCGGCGAGAATTTTCCTACTTGCTGTCGACGAGGACCGCTCAGCGAAGATTGCAAAGGTTCGGAAATGGATGCGACTGACCAACCATGACGAGCGTTGGGAGAGCGGAGATCGCGCAGCAGACGTCCGAGCACTGGTGGTCGTGCATCGCATGGCCGCAACTCGACTCGGCTTTCCCAACTTGTACGCAGCGTTAAACGACAGAGCCCCCTCCAGCATCAAGGAAGGACTTAAGGACGGCACTTCATGGCCACTAAAGCCTTTCCTAGCCTACTTGCTACCTTTGGCAAACGCGGTAAGGAATAATCAGGGCTTCGAGGTGATGAGCTTACTGCGTGCTGAATGCCACCAGTTGAGTTCGGCTGGACTGGCGGGTGGCAACGCTCCCGATATTTTCAGGGCACTGCAAACCTCCACAGAGGAAATTGCCCGCCTCGTACTGTCGGGTGATGTGACATTCCTAGATGTGCTCCTCTTTGCTTCGCGTAATGGGTTAATGCTGCTCGACGAATCATGGACCAAATATTTGGAGGCTGATCCTGCGACCCTCGCTGCCGATGATGACCCTGAGGTCCCAGCAGTAACGGCATTTCTAAACTGTCGTATCGGGGAATTGGGCGCCTACCATCACTACCTGGAAGATCTTTCGCCATATGCCACCCAGCAAGGCGTGAAGGGGGCAGAGTTCGAGCGGGTGCTAGTCATAATCGATGATGCGGAAGGCCAAGGTCAACGGCTGTTCTCCTACGAAAAATACTTCGGCATAGCGCCTCTGTCAGATACAGATGATGAAAACATTGCGGCTGGTCTGGACAACGTAATTGACCGCACTAGACGCCTCTTTTATGTCTGCTGCTCACGTGCCACACGCGACCTCGCTGTTGTTATGTTCGTCCACAATATCGCGGTAGCGAAGGCTTGCGTCGAGCGCTCTGAACTTTTTGCACCAGAAAGTATTGTAGACGACGCCTTTCTTGAAGCGACTCTGTCTTTAAGTGAATCTTCTGGAACTTCTAGGTGGAGCTAACTTTCTTTTGCCACAGGGAAAATCATGCCATTAACTGCGTATTCAATATCGTCGGAAAAAGAAGAAGACGTTGAACAGGTTCTGAAGCGCCTCTCAACTCTGTTCGGCGAATGTGTTTCGGCTGCGGAGGCCATTCCAGAGACATGGCGCGCATTTATACGGCAGGACCTCCAATGCCCATGTTGCTTCGTAACGGGTGCTGAACTGGTTAAGGCGGCATATTCAACCGCTAGCAAGAATCCCTTGCGTCAACCCTGCTTCCGCTTCAACAACCCTAAACATCGGGATCATTGCGATTTTGGCAGTACAGAAAAGGCCAATACTGTGCCCGAGAATCTGGTTGCATTTTCGGATTCGAACTCGCCAATTACAAAGGCAGTGCGAGAGCTCGTTGGCACGGGTATCGAATTGGCGCTATTCAGCCACAAGTCGATTCGAGACATGAGAGAGTGGTTCTTCAACAAGAAGGTTCAGTCGATGTTTCTCGTTACGCTCGACCCGCGCTTTCCCAAGTGGATGCATTCTCTTTATCGGGAAAAGTTTTACTCTAAACCTGGTAAAGAAGTCGAGCTGACTCTTGGGATAGTTGCGAGTCCTAAATTCAGCTGGCGGGCTGCTGTAGCTAGAGAACAGCTTTTGAGGCATCCCGAATACAGGGCATTTTCGGAAGCCTTTCACAAGAAACCCAATCCTTTCTTTCTTGAGTACAGTCGCATGGGCACTCTTGCTCGCCGCTTTCAGGGCCGGTCCGCTTTTGATCCATCAATGCTTGAGGAGGAGTATGAAAAGACTTGCGAACTGGCCCGATTCATCGCGATAAACTATAAACCCCTAAAGTTAACGACGTCAAACAAGGTCATCAATGTTTCGAGCGTTCTTGCGCTGGCTGCACTTCTGATGTACGTCCGCGATTGGAATCAAGATTTTGCCCGCGCGGACTTTATGAAAATTGTGGGTGCTGCAGGCTCTTCCAATCAAGAGCTTGGAAACGTAATGGGGCTTAACCCATTCCATGATTTTCGTACTTGGCAAGCCTTGAAAGCGATCCAAGAATTCGGCGTCCAAGTTGCGGAGTACGTCGATCTTAAAGCGGAACGAGTAGCGATTGAGCAGCAACTGCGGGCCAAGCTCGGTGCACCCCCTATGCCGGTTGAGTGATCACGCTTCTGCTACAGCGCCTGTTATCCACTTCAGTCCTAATACACCTATATGACACTTAACGAACTAAAAGATCCTGCAACACATCTCACAGCAGAGCAAAAGCGACAGCGCGGTTACGACTTTGAGAGGTATCTCTACGATGCTTTTGAGGCAGAGGACCTGCAGACTAAACGTCCATTCAAAAAGCCGGGCGAACAAATCGACGGGGGAATTTACTTTGATGGGCGCTGGTATTTGGTTGAGGCAAAGTGGCATGCAAAACCATTACCTGTTTCCGAGGTCTATGGTTTTCGCGGTAAGGTAGATGGCAAGTTCAGCGGAACCTGCGGTTTTTTCATATCCTGGTCAGGCTATTCGGAGGAATGCAGTGATGCACTTTCTCTCGGTAAGGAATTGAACGTCATTCTGTGTGACGCTGCAGATGTCGAGCAGGCAGAGCTAGTCGGCTGGAAAGTGGTCCTTCGCAACAAACTCATGTTTGCTTCTTTGTATGGGCTAATTTACGCCCCTCTGAGAACGCAAGATTCCATTAGTGAGCAAGAAGCGAGTCATCATAATGTCGAGATCTATGTTGAAGGGGCGACAGACGCTGACATAATCGGTGCATTCATGCGAGAGCTAGACGTCGAGAACTGGATAGTAGTAACGGCAGGAGGTAAGCTCAATGCGATCCATTTAGCAAGCACGCTGCCAAAGCTGCCAGATTGCAAACGCATCCTAATACTAGATACTGACGGCAACCTAGACCAAGACGATGAGCTCAAAGACCTGCCTAAGGTAGATAGAGTGATCTCGATTGATCCGCAAATAGAAAATCTTTTCTTTCCTACCAGCGATGATCCTAAATATGAATTCAGAAAAAATGGCCTTAGACGGTCCATACCGACGCTCGAATTATATGTCAGAGAAGCGATTCAAAATGACACTCTCGGTTTCGTCAGGCGTCTCCGCGCTATTCTGCCACTCAAGAAAAGCTAGCTGCCTTCAAGCCGGGAGCTGCTTGGTCGAATGAAGGGTTGGTAAATTCCAAAATGGCACTTTGCAACTAACTATCGATAATGGTGGCGTATCACTATCATTATATTAAATAACAAATGTTAGCATTATTATCCGCTTTGAAGGATGAGCAACAATTTTTGATATGAAGAGCGGCAACGCATGGGTAATGAAAACCAACATAACGGCCTGTTAACGGACGAATTTTTCCTGCCCGTCCGAGGTTGCGGGGCTCCGGCCCAGGCCATCATCGATTTCAGAATTCATCAAAATTGGCTGACCGAAAGTTGCCAATCGATGGCTCGCCGTGCCGACGCAATGACATCGAAAAAAGTCAATGCTTCAACCTCAGCTTCACGCTGTCCGTGCGGAAAGTCCAAGGACCTTCGTCCTCCAATCAGCAGCACCCGAATGGGCTTGGTCATGTGCTTAGACAGCTCATGTCGATAGCTGATGGCCTGGATATAGTCACCATGGTTCAAAGTATGCGATGGGCGCTTGAACTCTATCAGTAGACACGTTCCATTTAGATCCTCGTTCAGCAACAAGTCGGGGCGCTCTGAAGCCTTGGCGCCGTCATACTTGCGGCCCAGCGCCTCCTCCACCGTGCGCCTCAGCGTCTGGTTCGAGCGGAAGAAAGTGAGAGTCTGCCCCAAAATCCACAGGTTATGCTCGATGGCTTTGTGCATCTCGACCTCCCGCGTTTCTGAATTCCTTGCGAGCGCTTCAAGCTCGTCGAGGAACTGCATGCGCGCTTTGGCCTGACTGACCAGCATGGCCATGTCGGCCATACCAAACTCGTCCAGCGCCGCCGAGATAGCCACCACATCTTTTTGAGATGCGTCATGGATGTGGGACAAAACCGCACCGTACTCGGCGTGCTCAATCGCGTCGAGCAAAACGTGAACGTATTGCTCCAGCTTGCTGGGTTCGTCGCCGTAAAAACGCTCTAGTACACGCCGCACTGCTTTATCTGCGAACTCGCGCCGATGCTCGGGCATGGCAGAAAGCCGGTCTTTGATGGATCTACTGAGACGCGCTTGTGCTAATTGAATTTCTCGGCTGTATCGCTCTTTGAAAGCCGCGATTAATATGGGCTGGACTTGCTCGGTGATAGCCAACAAGAGGCTGCTGTTCTCGATCACGCTATCCCAGCCTGCGGTTACATGGTCACGCAGGCCGTCGGCTTCGATTTCGCCGTATAGCTTGGTCTTCAACTTTTGCGGAAAGTCCTCGCGCTCATCGAGCCCGAAGAATGATGGCTTACCCACGACTTTGCCATCCACGCGCAAGACGATTCCAGCCTGCCGTTGTGCCGACCGCTCTTCGGCAATTGCAAATCTGAGCTCAACGGGGCCGACGCCGGGGACGGCCAGCGTCTGCTTGGCGAAAGTGCCGACAACATCGTCGACACCCAGCAACTTCTTATCGACGTAGACCGCAAACTCCATTGCGCGTCCATATTCGAAGATCAAAACCTGCCGCATTCTCGCAGTGTCTGGGAACGCTAATTCACCATGGAGTGAGTGCAAGGTGATAGTAGTGCCGTGCGATTCAGGGTCGCAAAGCTCGGTGTCGACTTGGATCGGCAGGTGCTCAATATCCTCGACACCAGCAAGATCCTTCATACGCAGCGTAAAGCGACTGAGCATTCCTCGCGCTCGGGTCTCGAGCGTCATCTCGGCGGCAGCCATCAGCCCGGCAAACTTACCGATGCCCTTTCGGCCCTTGACCAACCGTTGCTTACCAGCTGTTCGTTCACCACGATGGTCGCGCCGGTCCCTCGCGATAGCCAAGTAGTGCGATTCAAGCTCTGCCCGTGTCATGCCGGAGCCGTCGTCTGAGATGACAATGGGCGCATCAGTCATCGGTGCTGGAAGCGAGATGTGGACGTTCTCGGCGTCCGCATCCCACGCGTTGTCGACTAACTCCTTGAGCGCCTTTTCAGTAGACGGGTATTCTTGGCTCAGCAAGCGAGCTAACCGAGAATCGACTTGGAAACGTGCAGTCTTTGCTCCCATTCCTTCAACTCCCCACTTTATCTAGAGATTCAACTGCTTTACAAAGTCGTTACCTGAGTATGCGTTCCATTCACGTGACCAGACGTCCGCCTGCAGGATCGTCACGATATCTTCAGGCCGTTCGCCGGTGGCGTCATCGTCCAGGCCAATATGAAACGAAACACCTCCTGCGCTGCTCATAATGAAGCGGTTGTGCATCGAACCCTGTGGCCGCAGGAATAGGCGTATAACAATGTCCGAAGGTTTCCATTCATTGAGTACCCGCTCGATGCCTGTCACGAAGTAGACTCGATCCATGTGATCACCGCGGAAAATGTCGATGGTCGTGCCTGGCCGCGCCCGCCGTATGAATTCTAAAAAAGGGCGCTTAAAGCGCGGTGCGCGAGCGTCGAAGTGCGGATCGATGAGCTTGACGTGGAGCGAACTGGACAAAACTGGCCCACAACAGTTCGCCATCAAAACGGCGTCCCGTTTTACGTGCCACTGTCGGTTTGTCACAAAACTCGGATGTTCAGTCGAAACGTCATCAGGTTGCAGAAATCCCGCCTCACCTACCGCTGCAGCGGAGATAACTGCTTCGAATGGCAGACGACGATGTTCATCAATTGCAGCCCTTACCCAATCCTCTGCACATCCTTGCCCTGGTCGTTCTCGGGCTAGGAAGGCAGTTGCCGGCAGAATACGGAGCCGTTCTTCAATCCGTTTGAGATCCAAGTGTCCTTTCAATTGAGCGCTCGCAGCTTCATAAACGAGGCGCTTCCACTTGCTTGGGAACGCAGCGATCAGTCGTCCTTCTGGAACGCCAAACCGATCGATAATGTGGTTAAACTGAAGGTAAGAAGCAGCGACCGCAGCCGGGTCTATAGCGATTTCCTTGAACATCAAAAGAGCTCCGCGCCACGTTCGTCGAAGAATCCTTGAGGCCAAGGCTTGGCGAAATCGCCGTCCGTGGTTACTGGAATTTCGTCGATTTTCACGGCCCCGTTCCGCTTGCTTAGGTAGTAGACACCTATCATGGCTGGCGATAGAGGCTGATCAATAACCTTGCCTCCAGCTTCAACTCCTTCGCGGATGCGGCGGAGTAGGCGCAGAATCAGATGCTCGCTGTGCGTCTCGATTAGAAACGACAGCCCTTGGTTCACAGCGCCGTCGATGAATAGGTCCCCCAGACCGACCTGAACGGCCGGGTGAATGTGCAATTCCGGCTGCTCAATACACACCACGCTAGCTGAGCCGTCCTGAGCGGCCACAACCACGGGAAGGACCTGAGAGATACCAACACCTACGTCCTGTGGGTGTAGCACGAGGCCTGCATCATTCACTAACTGTGCACGTTTACGGATCGGTCCGATAGGCTGAGGCACAAGGTGACTGGGATCAAATTCTTGATACGTCTTGCGTTCGACCGCGTAACCCGTGCCGAGCTTATCGTAGGACTGCATCCAATCGCTCACGCGTTCCACCAAATCCTTGCTGCAGGTCGTCAACGTCTCCCAGCCTGCCATCCCGTCGGACCATGCCGAATCACTCTTCGTGAGCGACACCTCGAAGCCGCGCGGCGGAATGCGACGCATTGGGCCGATGTAGCGCATTTGGCGCAATTGGTCGCGCAACAGGAGGGCTGGGCCCACTGTTAGCCAGGAAAGGAACGCCGTGAACTCTCGTACCATGTAGACATTATGCGCCCCCCTCGCGCCAGGGGCTGGGATGTACAGCAATTGATCCAGCCTCGGCAGGGCGCCGCGGAACCCAGTGAGCCAGGCTCGTAAACCGTCCCCCGGCCGCTCCATACCTGCCTCGCTCACCATATCGAATACGGACGGGAGGACCGAAACCTTGCCTGGAGAACCCTTTGTATCTTTCGGCTCAGAGCCGCCGCTGTCTTGCTGTCCCAAGTCCTCAGGGTTTACGAAGTCGTTAAGCAAAGATAGAAGTTGATCTCCGTCCGGACCATCCACCATGAATATAGGATTTGCATGGTTGATACGCATCTGCGCATCACGTCCGTCAGCGCTCGCTGTAATCTTGAGACACCACTCGCCGTTTGCATCAATCTCGTAGCCCTGCACCACAGGCAATTCACGCTGCGCATTCCATCCGACCCGAAGACGGATGGCAACGGTCTTCACTGCACTACGGATATTCTGGAGAGTCTGGTACATCCACCATACGTCTTCGTCATTAGTTTGCCAATCTTCGAAAGCATCAGGCACCAGGTCAGGAATGGAATTCGTGCCAAGTTCCATTGCGACGGCAATCTCGATCTGCTTCTGCGAGTCACGACCGTTAACAAGGTTTTGGAATCCGCCAAGGTCTATCGCTTCGCCGCCCTGAAGCGTACGATCGGCATTGATGTTCTGCCGTTCCAGGATCTCTCGCACGTAATGAAGGGCCTGCAACACACTGCTCTTACCTGCACTGTTGGCACCGAACAGTAAGGTGAGTGGGCGCAACTCGATGCGGACTTCGTCAGAGAAACCTTTGAAGTTCTTGAGCGAGATGGACTTTATAAGTGAAGTCATAGAAGGGATTTATCGGTTAATGGAATGTGAACATAATGTCTAGCTACGCGAGCAATTCATGCTGAAGTGATGCCGACAGAGCCAGGCTATCTTGAATTGACTTCCGTTGCGCAATCCGAATGGACTCGGTCGCCGAAACGATAGCGGCAAATCTGCGGACCAAGTCAATCGGCGGGACGGGAACTCGAAGGTTGCGCAGGATCGCAAGATTGATATTCTTCTGTGCCGATTCGGGAGCATTAGCCTCCAAGGTCTTTTGGAGAAATGACAACCAGAATCGGACGTACTCAACAGTGGCATGTGTTGGTGCGGCAAAGCCGACAATGCTATCTGGGAAGCATGCAGGGAAGAGCAGAATTCCCGTCTTAGCAATGTTTGCAGCGATGGTGATGCACAGGGTTCCAGCAGGCCACAATTTACTCTGAAGCAATCCTTTGTCAGAGTAGGTGCTGGTATAGCTTCGGATATAGCCATCACAATTGGCCACTTCACCTGTTTGAATAAGCGGATGGCTGCCGCCCAACAATGACGGGTCATTCCTCGGCCGGTGTTTTGAAACTCCTCGGTCTAAAGAGCCGAGGTCAGCTAATTGTTGCACCTGCCACCCTTTGGGATTCGTGACTGGATCACCAAACATGTCGATGAAAACAGCCCGAAGGAAATCGTCGGCGAGACGGATAGATTCTTGCCGTTTACGTCGCAAATTGTCGGCCTTGTCTAAGATGGCCGCAATACGTCGCGATGGTGTCCCCAGAAGTGGTGTATGAGAAGTAATTCTCGAGGGGCTGGGTTCCCGATCAGTTAATCACAGCGGATAGCCGTGCAGGCTGATTGTCGCTCAAGGACTGCAATCCTTCAAGCTGCATGTAACGGCGCTGTAATGACCACTCGTCGTTTTGCTCGAGCATCATGGCGCCTACTAGGCGGATGATGGCGCCATCGTTGGGAAAAATGCCGATGACGTTGGTCCTTCGTTTGACCTCGGCATTGAGCCGCTCAAGCGGATTGGTACTGTGGATCTGCGTCCGATGCGCTTTTGGGAACGTCATAAATGTCAGCACTTCATGTTCAGCATCGTCCATCATGGCAGCGAGCCTGGGGAACTTTGGCCGTAGCTGATCGGCGACGCTGCGCCATTGCACGCTGGCCGCCTCCGCAGTGTCCTGCACGAAGATGGTATTGATCATGGCGAGCACGGCTTGCCGCTGACCTTTACCGGCATGGGCCAGCGCGTTACGGATGAAATGGACCCGGCAGCGCTGCCAGCTCGTTTTGAGCACTTTGCTCGCTGCCGCTTTGAGGCCTTCATGCGCATCGGAGATCACCAGTTTCACCCCACGCAGACCACGGCGGGTCAGACCGCGCAGGAAGTCGGTCCAGAACGGCTCCGCTTCCGAAGGGCCGGTCGCTACTCCGAGAATTTCGCGCACGCCATCGGTATTGACTGCTACAGCGATTATCACGGCCACCGAGACCACACGGCCGGCCTGGCGTGATTTCACATAGGTGGCGTCGATCCAGAGATAAGGCCAATCGCCTTCGATCGGTCGATTCAAGAAGGTCTGCACGCGCTCATCGATCTCCTCGCATAGCCGTGATACCTGACTTTTCGAGACCCCGGTCATGCCCATGGCTTTGACCAGGTCATCGACCGAGCGGGTCGAGATTCCCTGAATATAGGCTTCCTGGATCACTGCCGTGAGAGCCTTCTCGGCCGTCCTGCGCGGCTCGAGAAATCCGGGGAAATAGCTGCCTGTACGGAGCTTTGGAATCTTTAAGTCGACTTTGCCGGCCCGGGTTTCGTAGCCGCGGTCCCGATAACCGTTGCGGCTGTTGATACGTTCGTCGCTGCGCTCGCCGTAAGCTGCCTGGCAAAGCGCCTCGACGTCCATTTCCATGAGTCGCTGCAGAGCGTGCTGCAGCGTCTGGCGGATGAAATCTGCATCTGCCCCCTTTTCGGCAAGCTCAGATAATGCGATAGTGGTGTCGGTCATTGTGGTTCCTCAAAGTGGTTTTGTTAAGGTCTTCGTAAACCCAACATTACCTCAAGAATCACAATGACCACCTTCTCGCGGCCTTCCTAAACGCCATCTCTGGCGAAGTCTTCATACACCACGTCGTGGGGCACCATCATACGTCGCTGCTCAAAAAAAGAAGGCGGTTCAAACGGAAGCGACTTGATTATCTTTTCTGAAACTGCGGGATAAGTAGCACCTGTAGCAAGTGCAACTAGTTGGCTGACAGTCGTTTCGGAAGAAATCCAATGAAAGAGGAAACGTGCGTCTAGCTTGCCTGGCACGGGGCGCAGCAAGCAAAAGCCTGTAGATGCGATCGCGCCAACATGTTCTTTCGGAACCATGGCAACTGTATTGAGGTTTGGCCGAACAGTCGAAATGAGGACATCATTCTCTGCCGTTACTTGCTTTGCTCGGCTCGGAGCTTCAATAGCTGGAACTGTCTGAGGGCTAGTTATAGCCCGCAGTTCTCTGTCGATCGAAGCAATGTCCACATATGTGAAGTCCGAGTCGCCAAACAAGGTAACTGGATTGACATTCTTAATTGGAAGAACATAGTCGCCCAGCTTGCTTTGGGCTGACATCATCCTAACAACTCCTGGAGGCTATCGAGCTCAGTTTGAATGGATACCTCGAGTTTCTGCAGCGCAAGTAAGATATCCTGGGGAGTTGCATGTTCTTGTTCGGTATGAGGCCGCTGCTTGTACCGGTTAATAGATAGATCATAGCCCTGCGCCCGAATGGTATCCGCCGAAACTTCAAACGCCTTTGCCTTGCGATCACTGAAATCGCCCTGACCTTCGCACCATTGCAAGTACTTGGTCCGCACATCCAGCCTGTCGCCGTTGCCGTCGCCAATCTTGGTCCGCTTGTCATCCAGCGTAAAGCCATCCGACTGCACGTCGTAGAAGAACACGTTCTCCGTCTTGCCGCCCTTGGCAAAGAGGATGATGGCGGTGGATACACCCGCATAGGGCTTAAACACGCCCGAGGGCAACGAGATCACGGCTTCGAGCTGATTGTTCTCGATCAAATGCTGACGCAACTGCACATGAGCCTTGCTAGAGCCAAAGAGCACGCCGTCTGGCACGATGGTAGCGCTGCGGCCGCCTACTTTGAGCATACGCAGGATCAGGCCGATAAAAAGCAGCTCAGTTTTCTTGGTCTTGACGGTGCGCAGGATGTCGGGGGCGACGTCTTGCTCGTCCAAGCTGCCCTTGAACGGTGGGTTAGCGAGAATGAGATCGAAAGCATTCTTAGAGCCCCTGGGGTGGCGCTCTTCAAAGCTCTGGCTAAGCGTGTCCTGATAATGCACATCGGGCTGCTTCACGCCATGCATTACCAAGTTCATGGTGGCGATGCGCAGCATTGTTGCGTCGAAGTCGTAGGCGTGAAACATATCAGTGTCTACATGTGCGCGGTGCTCACCGAGCAGGTCGCCGCTGTAGCTAATGTGTTCTTCACCGTCTATAACTTCCTTATGCGTGCCGGCTGCACTGCTGTGGTGGCGCAAGAGGTAGTCATAGGACTCGATTAAGAAGCCGGCGGTGCCGCAGGACGGGTCGCAGATGCGATCGGTGGGCCGAGGCTGCATCAGCTCGACGATCATTCGGATGATGTGACGGGGCGTGCGGAACTGGCCGTTGATGCCGGCGGTAGTGAGCTTGCTGAGCAGGTATTCGTAGAGGTCACCTTTGGTGTCACCTTTTTCTAGCGGTAGTTCATGCACAGCGTTGACTGCCTTCACCAGCAGCGATTCCTTTTGAATCATCAGCTGCGCGTCTTTCATGAAGGCAGCGAAGTGGCTACCTTCACCACTGCTACGCTCGGCAAGGCGGCGGAAATGCGGAAAGACATGGTCACGCACATGGGGCAGCATTTCGGGGCCGTTATAGTGGCGCCAAGTTTCCCAGCGGCAGTCTTTGTCCACATCGCCGAACAGACTGGCTTCGCGTTTGCCGGTAACGGCGTCGCGCTTCTCTTGAGTGCGCTCTTGCATGTCCAGCAAGCGGCTATACATCAGGAAGGTGATCTGCTCGATGACGGTGAGCGGATTGGTGATGCCCCCGGTCCAGAAATCGGTCCAGAGGCTGTCGATGCGGCTTCTTAATGCGCCAGTGATCATATGCGTGCTTTTTCCTGTTTACTGTAGTTTTACTCTGCAGCTGGGTGCTGCAACGGCTCTCCGAAGGCACGTACTAGGCGCACCACTTCATCAAGCTGCAGGGGGTTAGGGAAAACGCCACCCAAGCCTTCAGCGTGGACGGTATTGAAGGGTGCATCGAACAATTGCCCAACTGTAATGGCGCCAAACTGGCGGATGTGGTCCTTCAGCAGAGCGAGGAAGCGCAACTGCTGGCTGTTGAGTGCATGAGCTTGCGCGAAGGTCGAGAAGTGCACATCCACGGCCGCGTGATCCAGGCCAACGATGCCGCGCAGGATTTGCGTCAGTTGTATGGAGGTGTCGGGGTAAAACTCACGCAGGATGGAAAGATCGACATCGGGGTTGCTGGTGTGCAGCAGACTGTTGAGCTTGTCTAGTTCATCAGACGTTATGCGCTCGCCACGTCTTAACTTGAGCAAGACCGGGTCGGTTTCGAACAGCGGCTCTAGAGCAAACTGTACGGCTTTACGGTAGATGCTGAAATCGACTGATTTAATCTTGCTCGGGCGTACATGAATCTGGTATTCGGCTTCATCCTCGCGGATGTCCAAATGGGGTTTAGGCATGGGTGCAGGTAACGCCGGGCGATCGGCTAATTCCATGATGTCGCGCAAAGCGGCGCGCATATGATCAAGCTGGGCGAAACTGGGGGCTCGCCAGAAGGCATCGGTGCGCAGGACTTGCAGCTCTTTGGCCTTGGCACGCACTGGGTTGAGGTGCGGGGGCAGGCGGCCGACCCATTCCATGATAGCTTCTCGGTGAGCACTGGTCTGGTCAGGGTCTGCGATGGCGGCGGCTTCGGCCCTAGAAAGCAGCAGGTCCCAGCGTAGTGCATCGCCCTGACCGCGCACATCCAACGCACTCATCAACGGCGCAATGGTGTCAGTCAGCAGTTGGCGGGTAATGGGCGCGAACTGATGTACCAGTTTGTGGTCGCGCGCTTGACTCACGGCTTGCCAGTTTTCGCGAACAGCGATGCTGCCATCAGGCAGCGCGACAGCGTCGTGCTGGATCTGCAGCGCTAGAACATCAAAGGCCGGGATATCGGAGCGCGCCAGCGCCAGGCCCGCGAGCTCGATGCGGGCCTCGTAGCGACGCTGCGTTAGTGGCTTTGGAACCGTGGGTTCGACCTCTTCGGCATTCAGGTCGTGGAAGGCGAAATTATCCCAGTGGTCGAAGATCAGGAACTCGCTTTTGTCTACGCCATGACCGAAAAGATCTTTGCATAGACGCGTGCCGCGGCCGATCATCTGCCAGAACTTCACCTTGCTCTTGACCGGCTTGGCGAAGACAAGGTTGACCACCTCGGGTACATCGATGCCGGTGTCCAACATGTCCACCGAGACGGCAATGCGCAGCTCGCCGTTGGGCTCCTTGAATTGGTCGATCAGCTCTTCAGCGCGCGGCTCTTTGGAATGAATCACGCGGCAGAACCTGCCGGCGAATTGCGGGTACATTTCATCAAAGAGCTTGGCCAACAGGCGAGCATGGTCAATATTGCGCGCGAAGACGATGGTCTTGCCGGGAAGCTGGCCATCAACATCGCGAATGCCGGCATCCATCAGATTGCGAAGGATGACGCGATTGGTGTCTTTGTTGAAGACGGCGTGATCAATCTCCTTGGCGTCAAAGTCCAGGGTATTGGGATCGATGCCTTGATCTTCCAATTGCGCAATCTGCTCATTCGTCAGGTGCGCTGCCTTGATTCCATCACGCAGGAACTTAGTTGTGTGAGCGACCACCCGGAAAGGCACCAGCTTTCGATCGGCGATGGCCTGGTCCAGCGGGTAGTTAGCAGTGGGAAGCTTGTAGTCGCACCCAAAGAGCTGGCAGGTACTGCGGCTGACCATCTCCACCGGCGTGGCGGTCAGTCCGACCTGGAGGGCGTCAAAATATTTGAAGAGGTCCCCGTAGAGGTTGTAGATCGAACGATGCGACTCATCGGCAATGATAAGGTCGAAAAAGCCGACGTCGAAGGACTCGTAGTCATTGATCAGCCCTTGGTAGATGCCGATGTAGATGCGTGCATTCATCTTGCCCACATCGTTGGCCTGGCCGATGACGTAGATCGGCTCACGAACGAAGTCATTGAAGGCGTTTTTGGCCTGCTTGCGCAGTTCCTTGCGATCACAAAGAAAAAGTACGCGCTTTACCCAGCGCGCATCGATCAGCAGCTTGGCCAGGGAGATGGCAACGCGCGTCTTACCAGTGCCCGTAGCTTGCACAACCAGGGCTCGGCGGTGGCGTTGCGTGAATCGCTCGGCGACACGGGTGATGCTTTCAGTCTGGTGCAGGTAGCCAGCGATGTTGGCGTCGGGCCTGACGTCCTTCAACAAATCGAGCTTCTCGCGCCGCTGGAAGGCGACGCGGTACTGCAGCGTGTCTTTGGAATAGAAACCATAAACCGTGCGCGGAGGATAGCCGGCAACATCGTCCCAGACCCAGATATCATGCCCATTGGTGAAGAAAATAATAGGCCGCTGGCCGTGTTGTTTCTCCAACGCGTCGGCGTACTGCTTGGCCTGCTCCTGTCCAGCGCGAGCATCGACCAATGTCTTCTTTGCCTCGACAACAGCTAGTGGTTGGCCATTATCATCCCACAAAACATAATCGCAGTAACCTTTGCCCGTCGTGGTGGGTTGATGCAGTACCTCGACTTCTTGGCCAACTGAATGATTGCTGGCGGTGTCTCTGGGTACATCCCACCCTGCCATGCGCAGGTCGCGGTCGATCAACCACTTACGCGTATTGTCTTCTGTAAAACGAAGCTGATTAGCGGTTGCCGCCGAGGACTGGACAGCCTGTGCCAAAGCTTGGGCCGATGAAGGCGTAAAAGCCGACGCAGCGGGCGTTGACGCCCGGTCGGCAGCCCTCAGTTCGGCGAGTTCCTGTAGCGCAATTTTAAGGCGCACCTCCTTGAGGCTATTCTCCTCAGCTAAAGCTTTGGCCTTGCGTTTAAACTCTGCCTTGCTATTGATGCCTTCAGCCGGAGGCTGCTTAAATATCGCGAAGTCCTCGACTTTGCCGCCGAGGAATGTCACATGCAGCCAGCGGGCGAGTTGCCAAGCTTCTTGTACGCAACGAACCGCATCCGAGGCCTCGACGCCTTCCCCGTGGGCGCCACGATTGCCTAGACGCCGTAACAAATGCAACTTGTCGAGCACCAGAGGCTGAGCAATAGTCTGAAAATTGGCGTTGTGCAATAGGTCCACGAAGCTGGACTGCGCCACTCGTTCGAGCTTCAACTTGATATAGAGGCGATCAACTAGCCGCTCAGCAAAACTGCGGAGCTTGACCAGCGCACTCTCTGGGTCCGTGTGCGCATAATGCTCCGCATAGCCTCCCATATTGGCAAGCTCTGGATACTCGGTCCGCAAAGGCTCAAAGTTCAGCGATTTAATATTTTGCATCCACACGTGGTCGGCTTTCGTGGCATTCCCGCCTGTTATTGTACGAAAACCGTGCCAGCCCCCCATTCATTGGATTTTGTACTTGAGGCCTACATAATAAGAGATTTTTCATCTCGGCAAAAATATATATGACCGAATAGCTGCCACACGAAAGGAGACATTCGAGGGCATACTAGCCCCCTGCTTGATACAACGTTACAGCAAGCTGGGAATTTTGCGCTTTGCAACCGGTCGGATATAACGAGCCAAGGTGACATCCGATCTATGTCCCGTCTGCTCCCGAATCTGGTAAGGTTGAAGTCCGGAAATGGTTGCCTCAGTACAATATCCTGCGCGCAATGAATGCCCTGCTACCATTTTCGCAGCATCCTCGCCGGCCATCGCTCGGACTGCGGCCTTGACCACCAAGTTTACGGACTGCGGAGTGAGTGATTTTCGTCCCACAATCTGGTCATATCGGCTCACTGGCCTAAACAGCGGACCCACTTCAATTCCAGCTAACTCTAACCAGTAATTCAACGCCTTCACGGGGCAACGACTTCCCTGTGCGTATGGGATAAACACGGTTCGTCCTGCACCTTCCTGGTCAGTCTTGGAACGACGGATCAACAACTCCAAACCATTTTCGCATATGGTCATATCTTCGCAGCGCAATGCCACCAGTTCGGATCGACGGAACGCCCCTGCAAAACCGATCAGTAATAGGGCCTTGTCACGTGCTGCCCTCATTGGCATCTGCTGGTCTAAGTAAAACATCATCTCCAGCAAATCGTCTTTCACTAAGGCTCTTACACGCCGCTGTGCTGTGCCCAGCGTGCGCCGGATACCTTGCATGGTTCGCTTGACAATGTGATCCATCGCGGGGGATTGAAGGGCAAGGTCTGTATGTGCCCTGTGGATCGCAATCAGCCTGCGCTCAAGTGTAGCAACAGCAAGACTGTCTGCAAAGCTGGCCAGGTATTCGGCCACCATAACTGCTGTTGCGGGGATCGTGCCGCCATGCCGCAGGAAATGCTGGATGTCCGTCGCATATGCCCGAGTAGTGGCGCTCGACTGTGCCGCCGACGAGTAGCTAGCCACAAGCGCTGACGACGCAGCCTGCGACGATTTAAGTGGCGTCTTGACGTTCAAAACTCGGGGCAAGTGCGTGGAAGGTTTTTTTAGTGTCTTCATGATTGCTTTCGTTGGTGCCGACGATGCGGCATCGATAGGCCAAACGTAAAAACGGCGGCACTGGGCCGCCGAGTTGGTATGGAGATAGATTCTTATGGCCGGGCGAGGGAAATGGTCGTGATGGCATCCGGCGCGTAATCGTAGGTGTGCCGTCTGCACGCCGCCGATATCCTATGAACCGCGCCGGCCATGTCGTTGAGCTCCGCCACCAGCCATCCCAGCGCTTCAATGGAGTCAGCTACCGCTGCGTCGCTAAGTGGCTCGATCCCCGCTTGCGCTAACAGACGGCCGATAGCAGACGAGCCCATGTGAGTAATCAAAAGCACGGCGTCTGCGGCATCCGCAAGCTGCACTAACAGGGCTGGATCGGAGCCGGCGTAGTCAATCTCCGATTTGGACGTGAGCGCTAGATGTGGCATCAATAGCACCAAGTTGAAGAAGGAAAATGCGGAACTGTCGGGTGCAGAGTTATCGACCTCACCAGTAGGTGGCAGCGTATCCATGCTCAGTACTCCGATGGCAGCAGTAGCGTCGTCGAAGACCGGTCTGCCTCGGTTATGACCCACAGCCGCTCGGTACCGACGTCGTATGCCGATATGACACGAAACCGGTATTTGATCGCAGTCATATTCTCTTGCGCATCGTCTGGACACAGCGTTCCGAAGTCACCGTGCTGGTGACGCGACAGGTACACAGTGGCATTGGCCCCGTTTCGATCCAATAGGTCAAGCGCGCCGGGTGTGGCCACCAGTGCGCCAAGCGGAAATAGCGGCGTAGTACTGAGTTGGGTTTTTGCGGACAACTGTTTTCCGCTTTGTATATTTTTTTCCATGATTACTCTTTGGGTTAACGCCGAACGCGGACCTGCTGGCAACAAGCCAGAGGGCCGAAACGGCGGGAATTTGCTATGTGAGGGAGATTAACGAGAGGTACGACTTTTGAACTCTGCGTGGCAGAGATCACGCGCCACTTGCTATGTGGCGCGTTGAGACAGTGGGCCGGGTCGACAGGAAGCCGACTGGCCAACCTTTAAAGTACGGGGGAAGCTAAGTGGGGACTGTCTTCAGAAGCCGGCGAAGAATCGTTCTATTTTTGAGGATGTGCCCAACTCCTCTTTCCTGAGTTTTACCCATTCGTTCTGGCAATGGTTGCACCTGTACGTGAATTGCAGTTGAACGAAGGTAGATTGCACATGCCGGGTGTTTGTGCCGCGACTGTTTCGCTCAGAGACTTGCTTCGTTCCTCTCCAGCGATCTAGCTCCGTCTCATCTATCCGGGAGTAGCTGGTCGAACTGCAGCTAGGGCACCGGTTCCGGACAAACTTGTTCCAGATCGCGAGCCCGGCTACGCATCCCACTGCGGCCAAAGCGATCCAGAGGTTTCGTTTCGACGCCAGGTCGGAGTCTTTAACCGCATCCGCCACCGTTAGCGTTGGCTGAGGCGACAGCTGATGCTTCGGCACGTCTGACTGCGCCTGAGGGATTGGTGGAGTACTCGCGCCGTCTGATTGAGCGGAATTGTCGGCCTTGAGTATTTCGGCTTTCTCGCGCTCTATCCTTTGGTCCCTAGCCTGTAAGCTTCTGAGCGCATTCGGATACTGCTGCGTTTGGATGCTGATCCATCTTGCCTCCCTGAGTGTTTCCGGCGCGTTGCTTGATCGTGCACACTCTTCCTCCGCTTGCAGCATTTGATCTACGTGTTCCTTGGTCCAATCACCTGCGCGGATGCCTGATATTAGGCGATCTGGCTCAGCCATGTCGAGAGCAGATAGGGCGCTCCAATCCATCTCGCATGAAAGCTGGATTTGTGCATGAGCTGACAAAGACGCTGTGAGAAGTGCGGCAATTGATGACTGGCGCACGAGGTATTTTAATTTCATCGGATTCTCCGAGTTGTTCTAGGATGAGAGTTCTTGGTCAGTTAGGAACTGCTTCGGCCGCAGCGACAGCGGCTTCAGCAAGATGTTGTTGGGGAACTGCGCGAGCATCGTGTTGTAGGCACGCACCGTCGAGTTGTACCGCTCACGCCGGTCGGCAATCTGAGTTTCGACGTTCGCAAGTTCATCCATCAAACTGCTGTAGAGACCATTTGCCTTGAGCTCCGGAAAGGCCATGCGCAGCGATGCCAAGCGCGCGACAACACTTGTAGCGCCCCCGCCACTCATTTGGCTTCCGGAAAACTCAGCTGCTACACGTGTAGCGATGCCGCTTTCGTGCAGACCGTAGGAGTCGACGATGCTGAGCAGTTTTGAGATAAGGTCTTTTCGCTTCTGAGCCAACACCGTAATGTTCGAGGCGACCTCGGGAATTACGTTGATCAGTCGCTGAATGCTGTTGTAGATACCTACATACAAAGTCGATAGACCAATGATCACGATGCCTGCAAGCAGCATGTACAACTGTTCCGTACTCATGTTTCTGTAACCTTCCGTGATGTTTAGCCAAGATAAAAAGTTTCTCAGGGTATACATTCTCATTTATGATGAGTATACACAACAATTATCTGTAGTTTATAAGCCGTCGATTGTTGGTCTCTTTTTCCTCATGATCACTTTATGAGAGCGACCAATACCAATGTAAAAGGGGACGTACCGAACAAGGTAGGAATTGCTCTTGGAAAAAGCTTAAAGGCGCACCGACATGTGAAAGACAAATCCCAGGAAGCACTTGGGTTTGAAGCGGAGGTTGATCGGACCTACATCTCTCAGATTGAACGAGGAGTAGGTAACCCATCGGTGTTGACGCTTGCAACCCTTTGCCATGCCCTCGGAATTACGCTAGCGGATCTGTTCGCATCAGTTGACGTGTCACTCGAACCTGATGCCTTGCAACGACGATCCAACCAGGCAAAACCTGATGCTCCCAAGCCGCCTAAGTCGCGCCTACGTTAGCCGCAGCACGAAAATGCCACCGCAGATCCCGGGGTCTGATTTCGCAGCAGCGTAGGCAAAGTTCGACCTTCCCTCGCTGCTA
This sequence comes from Duganella zoogloeoides, assembly GCF_034479515.1. Lineage (NCBI taxonomy): Bacteria > Pseudomonadati > Pseudomonadota > Betaproteobacteria > Burkholderiales > Oxalobacteraceae > Duganella > Duganella zoogloeoides. The sequence continues at coordinate 785,377 of NZ_CP140152.1, read as the reverse complement.
CTAATTCTTATGTTATTTCTTAGAACCTACACCTGTTTTACCCATGGGATGAACGCCGATGTACCACGTTGGCGCCAAAGCCTCTAAGTCTGTCCTGACATGCAGTGCAGGCTTCTCGGCCGTCGGATCGATGGCGTACGTGACCATCTTCGCATCGTGACTGGCTTTCGCCCGGTGGACTACAACGTGGCGACCTATTTCCCAGTCGGCATCGTAGTCAACCATCGCGATTGACAGATCTGGCAGCGTTGAGACCTTCGTGCATTCCTTCCATATAGTTGCAGTCCAGCCAAAGTTTGCGAGTAGAGCTGCCAAGAAATCGCCATCCAGCACATGGTTGTATGGACCAGTTGCTGGCATACCGAGTTCTTCAGCCTTTGCAAACACGTCGGCAAGTGTGGCGGATGCAATGATGGCGATAGAGGCCAGCGCGCAAGCGTGGCGGTCCTGCGTGATAACAGGTTTAAATGCAGGCTGAAATCCAGCCGCAGTGGATGTAACGATGGTTGGGATCGTAGTCATGAAATACTCCAATGGAAAATGAATGGGCGCGACAGTACCTGCCTGAATCGGCTACAAGATAATGTGATGGTCGGGTGTGAAGTTGCAGATACCGAGCACTTCGATTACAAGGGCTGGGTTCGGCGTAGGCGATGTCGCGATGAGCAAACTCTGCCAGCATGGTGTGATGCTGACTCGAACGAGCGTTGCACTAACATTTTAACATGAAATGTAGGTATTTTGACAACGAAATAACTTTGTGGTAAACAGCCATTAGAGCCGCAGAATCGCACGTCCGAAGCCGAACTCAGTGTGATCGGCAAACCACGATGCCAGAGAAGCCACTTAAACGGCCAGAGAAGCCGTTAAAAGCGCTGACCGGTATCAGCGCATACCGCTACTGTTTTAACGCGCCACAAAGCGGGGAAATCGGTTTCTATTTTTTCTTCTGTTGCGCTATGGACTCTCGCTCAACACTAAGCAAAAAGTTGGACCAGACCAAAAGCGCTTGTCTACGCTCCTCAAAATAGTTGTGCACGTCATAGATGCCCTCAATCCCAGGTAACTTGTGATTCAGGCACATTTCTGTGATGTCCCGCGCAACGCCTAAAGCACGCATCTGACTTTTTGCGGTCGAACGCAGATCGTGTGGCGTGAACCGTCGTACGTTAGGTGTGTGCTCCGTGAGCCAAAATTCAATAGCCGATCCAATAGTATTCGGATTAATCGGCCTATCACCTGTTGAGGAAGCGTTCTTGTAGTCACCGCGAGCCGGCAGGACAAATGCAGAATCTCGCGCAAGCTTTTTCATCTCATCTAGCCAAATCTTCACCGGCTCAGTGAGCGGGATCTGAATTCCCGGGCCCGTTTTCGATTCGGGAATGCTCCAGATGTCACGCTTGAAATCAAAATGCGACCATTTCGCCATCCGCAGTTCTCCAGAACGCACGGCTGTAGCAAGTAGCACGCGAACGGCTAAGGCATTTTCACGATTCATGTCTGCCCCCATCAACAGCAGCAGTTCATCGCGATTCAGCATCAGACGCCGCTTCGTTGCTGGCCGTTTTCCCATCAGTGCGCTGAGCTCAATGCCAATGCACGGATTAGTCGCTACAAGCTTACGGCCAGCTGCATGTCGGAACAGCATTCGAGCTGTGGTAAGCAACGTGCGGGACTCAACCCACGGCGCGCCGACGGACTCGATCAACTCTACGATATCCAGCGCGGACACCTGCGTCACCATATACGAACCTAACCTGGACTGAATGCGACCTAGGTTGCGCCCGTAGCCTTTTTGAGTACTGGCTCCTAAACCGCTCATGATTTTGTCACGATAATCGTCGATCAACTCGCGCACCGTCCAAGCCTTTAGTGCCAAGGCCTTCACCCGTCGCTTGTCAATCGCGGGGTCACCAGACTTGTCGATCTCCGAGCGCTTCTCGCGGGCAATCTTTCGGGCATCAGCCAACCCGATGTCAGGAAAGTTTCCGATGGTGAGTTCTTTCGCCCTGCCAGCAGTCCGGTACCTTAAAATCCAACTAGCGGTCCCAGTGCTGGACAAGGTAAACGTAAGGCCGCCTCCGTCCGAACGCGCTAAAGGTAGAGGCAATTCCCGCGTGATGCCCGTCTCAGGATCTGTAACCGAGGGACAACCGCCGCTTTTCACTGCTCTGATCCAATGCTGCAATTGAAGGGGTTGCAATCCTTCCGCCAAACTAGTCTTACCTGCCATCGATGCACCTTTTATGTCATTAGCTACACACGTAGCTACACATAATAGTTGCGACTGCACGGGACGTCAATGTACTACACTAGACAATAAACCTATAAAAATCAAATGGTTAGCATCGATTTTGGACGCCAATAGATTGCAGTAGACCATCAAAAAACGCTACGACATTATTTTGATGTAACACGGCAGTTACCCCGCTCCACCGGTAACAAAGCCGTCACATTCCCCCGGTATGCTCACGCGTTTTCCCAACGGAGCTCCCATGCACTCGACGCGCCAGCGCCCTACCGGTTTTCCACGCCTGCCTTTGCTGCTCACCCTGCCACTGCTGCTGGCCGCCTGCGGCGGTGGCGATGCGAACCTCGACACCACGCCGGTACGCGCCATGACCGTGGTGGCCGCCACCGGCAAGGCCATGGCTGGCGCCGCCGTCACGGTGCAGGATGCCGCCAAGTCCACGGTGGGTACCGGCACCACGGACGCCAACGGCAAGCTGGTGCTGAAACTGCCGGCCAGCGCTGCCGCGCCGTTCCTGTTGACGGTCACGCCGACCTCGGGCAGCGCCCAGTACGCGGTCACAGTCAAGGAGACCGCCGTCAATGTCACTCCGCTGACGTCGGTGCTGGCCATGCAACTGCTCGGCGCCACGCCGGCTACCACCAGCGCCAGCCAGCTGGCAGCCGTCGATGGGACAAAAATCGCCACCGCGCAAACCCAGCTGTCCACCGCGCTGGCCGATGCCATGCGCGCCATGGGTGTGTCTGCCACCTACGATTTCGTCAACGGCCCGCTGGTGCCCGGCAGCAGTACCGATGCCGCCGACAAGCTGCTCGACCAGCTGGCGGTCAAGGTCAGCGGTACCGATATCGACATCGTCAACACCAGCGGCGCCATCCTGGCGCAGAGCACCGGCGGCAGCGTGCCGCGTGCCACCGGCACGGCGCTGTTGACCGCGCCTGCCACCCCGACCGCGCGCCAGCAGCAACTGATGGCGATGGTGCCCGGCACGACCGCTGCGCCGGTATTCATCGAAGTGGCGCTGGACGAATTGCTGCCTACTCAACCGGCAGTCGGCTACGACCAGATCTATTACAAGCTCGGCCGTTATAGCGCCGAAGATCTGATCATGGACAAGACCAACAAGCCGAAGAAGTTTGCCGAACTATGCGAGGCCAACGGCCAGGACGACGTGGTGACCAAGACCGCCAATGTCACCGGCGCCACGCTGATCAAGCCACCCGCCACGTTCGCGTGCAAGTCGCCGGTGGGCACCAAGCCGGGCGATATGAAAACCGTGGTCGTGGGCCCCGGCGGCAAGCTGTACCTGACCGACGGCCACCATACCTTCAGCGCGTTCTGGGATGCCGATGGCGGCGTCAATCACAAGTTGAAAGTGTGGGTCAAGCTGACCGACAATTTGAGCAAGCTGAACGAAGTCGATTTCTGGGCCCAGATGAAGTCGAGCAAAAAAGTGTGGCTCAAGGACGGCGCCAACCGCGCCATCGTCACCGGCCAGCTGCCGCAGCAAATCGGCCTGGCGTCGCTGGCGAACGACCCGTACCGCGCGCTGGTGTATTTCACCCGCGACGCCGGCTACATCGTGCCCGAGGCCAGCACCGAGTTCCTCGAGTTTTACTGGGGCGACTGGCTGCGCAGCAAGATCGACCTGGCCGGCTACGATCTGACCAGCAGCGCCAGCTACTCGTCGGCCATCCTCAAGGCCTCGCAGGCGATGGTGGCGTTGCAGGCGACCGACGTGGTCAGCGGTGGCAATACGGCCGCGTCGCTGGGTTGGTCAGGCAAGCTCGACACCAAGGCGCTGGACGACCTGGTCACGCCGACCGGCAAGCTGACCTATTCGATCGCCTACAAGAAGACGCTGGTCAAGTAACGCGCGATAGCGCTGCCGACGTTTCGGCAGCGTTTGCTGAGCATGGTCTCCGCCGGGGCATCAGCGTCCCGGCGGCGCCATCATCGACTGGTTGCTTTTCATCAGCGTGTCGAGCAGGTTGCGCACCGCCTCCGGCGAGCGGCTTTGCATCATGTCGAGCTGGGCCAGGTTGATGCGGGCGCGCGGGTAGTTGGCCTGCGCTGCCTGGGTCAGCCAGCGGCGCGCGGCCGCCAGGTCTTTCGGTACTTCGCGGCCTTCGTAGTACATCTCGCCCAACTCGTTTTGCGCCACCGGGAAACCCAGCGTGGCCGCTTGCTGGAACCACTGGCGTGCGCGCTTGCTGCAGGCGGCGCGTCCGGCCCCGCCCTGGCAGGCCTGCTCGATGCGTCCGAGGGTGGTCATGGCCACCACGTTGCCCCTGGCGGCGCGGCGCTTGAGTTCGGCCACTTCCCCGGCGCCGGACTGGCCGACGCGTTGCTGCAGTTGCCAGTCGAGCTCGGTCCAACCGCGCTCGTCGAGGTGGCGGTACCAGGCCGCATCGCCTTCGCTGCCCAATGCACCTGGCTTGTCGCCGGAACGGTAGCGGCCCGCCGGCTTTGCTGCACCGGCAACGGCGCCGGTCTTGTCCGGCGCCATCGGCGCGCCATAGCGCAGCCCCGGCGGCGGCCGGAAATAGGCGTCGCCCACCAGCGATGATTCCACCCACGGCTGCTGGTCTTCCAGCGTGCGCCGCCGTACCTGGTCGGCCAGGGTGCGGAACAGTTCGGTTACCGGCAGTCCCGGCTGGCCGATCAGGCCGGCCAGCGTTTCGGTATAGATGCTGTTCTTGCGGCCGGTGCCATCCTCGGCCAATTGGCCCGGCGCGGTCGAATAGGCCACCAGGGTGCCGCGCGGCGCCACCGCCGGTCCCAGGCCGAGGTTGCCGATGGCGCGCATGCGCACGGCCGGCATCGGCTGGAACGGGTTGTTGCGGCAGGCGTCGAGGATCACCATGTTGACCGCCGACGGCGCCAGCGCCAGCCGTTCGTGCAGGGCCGACAGCGGATACGCCTTGAGCGCCACCCCGGCTTCGCTGGTGGGCGACATATCGGTCGGGATCAGGTAATTGACGCCATTGATCTGCATGCCGTGGCCGGCGTAGTACACCACCGCCGTGGCGCCGGCCGTCAGGCCGGTGGCGAACTGGCGCACCGTGTCGTACAGGGCGCTGCGGCCCAGGTCCTTGGCCACCGTCACGCGAAAGCCGGCGCGGCGCAAGGCGCCGGCGATCAGGTCGGCGTCGGCACGGGTGTTGGGCAGCAAGCCGTTGTTGTAGGCGCCGTTGCCGATCACCAGCGCCTGCCGTTCGGGCGGGGCCGATACCGGTTCGGCGGCGCGCGCGACAGGCAAGCCTGGCCACGCGGCTGCCACCAGCAGCGCCAGCAAGGTGCGGCGCCGAGGTCTCATCGGCGCACCAGCAGCACGTCTTCCACCAGCGGCGAGGCGGCCAGGCGGGCCCGCACCGGTTCGGCGCTGCCCGGCTCGTCGAGGGCGATCCACAATTCTCCCGATACCGACGGTCCCCACACGATGTGGCAGCGGTTTTGCACCAGCAGTTCGGCCAGGTCGGCAAAGCGGGCGTCGCGCCGCACCACCAGCTTGAGGTCGGCTGCCCGCGCCGGCTGCGCGGCCGTGCCGCGATAGCTGACCGTGGGCGTTTGCTGGTCGAGGCGATAGACGTTCCAGCCCATTTGCACCGCGATCAGCGCCACCCCCAGCGCGCCGACCGGCGCCCAGCGCGCGGCAGCCAGTCCCTGCCACCAGCGCTGCCACCAGGCTGGCGCCGGTGGCCGGCTGGCCTCCAGTCGCGCGGCCAGCGCCTCGTAGCCGGCCAGCGGTGCGCGTTCGGCCACGCGCTGGCGCGCGGCAGTCGTCACGGCCTGCAGGAATTGCAGTTCCTGGCGGCCGTTGGCGTCATGCGCCAGCCATGCCTCCACTTCCTGCTGCATGGCCGGATCGAGCGTGCGGTTCAGGTAAAACGGCAGCAGCTCGCGCAGGCGCAGGCGGTCGTCGTCGGTGTAGTCAGCCACGGTTGCCTCCCAGGTAGTCGGGGCCGAAGGCCCGGGCCAGGCAGTCGCGGATACGCTGGCGCGCGTGGAACAGGCGCGACTTGAGCGTGCCTTCCGGCACTTCCATGTCGCGGCTGGCCTCGGCCAGTCCCTCCTCTTCCACGGCGGTACGGTAGATCGCTTCGCGCTGGCTGGCGGGCAGCTTGTCGATGCACAGCAGGATCGCCTGTGTGGCTTCGTCCTGCTCGATCCCGGTCAGCACGTTCCAGTCGAGGTTGCCGTGTTTGTCGGCGATCGCGGCGGTCAGTTCTTCCGTTTCCAGTTCGGTGGCCATGTCGCGCCGCCATTGCCGGATGCGGTTGTTGGCGATACCGCACAGCCAGGTGGAAAACTCCGACAGGCCGTTGTAGGCGGCTGGCTTGCCAAAGGCGATAAAAAGACTATCCATCGTGATTTCCTCCGCGCTCATGTCGCTCCAGACCCGGTAGCGCACATAGGCAAACAATTGCGGCTGATACACGCTGTACAGCCTTCTCGATGCTTGATCGTCGCGGTTGGCGATCCGGTTCAATAAATTTCTGACTTCCGCGCGCGGCAGATTATGCATAAAGAGGCGTGTTCAAAACGGCTGAAAAAATTGCGAAAAATAATGTGAACCGAATCCGGAACCGCTGCGATAGAGCTGGAAAGGACGCCAAAAAACGAGCCTCAAAATTTTACGCTGCTACGCGGCATATTTTCCACTTCACAATATTATTATTTGCAATTGGGAAATGTTACTTGTAAGATTCAGGTGTATTTTATACAATTTCTTTAGGGAATGGTAATCAAATGACGATTTGCACGAATTGCCAGACCATTAATGCTGCACATGCGAAATTTTGCAAAGGGTGCGGCACCGGTCTGACGCCAGCTTCGAGCAGCACCCGGTGCGAGTGCGGTGCGCCACTGGCTCCTGCGGCCAAATTCTGCCGCAATTGCGGCAAACCGGCTGCGCTTCCAGCCGCAGTAGCGGTGGCGGCACCTTTGTCCGAGCCGGTTCCCGAGGCGGTGGCGGTGACTGATCCGGTGCCTGAGCCGGTACTGGAATCCGTTCCTGTGATTGAACCTCTGCCTGAGCCAGTACAGGTTCCTGAGCTCGTCGCTGAGCGTGAGCCTGCGCCGGTTGTCGAGCATGAACCAGTGGCTGAGCCTGAACCGGTTCCTGCGCCGGTACCAGAGCCGGTGCCAACGCTCTTGTCCGAGCCTGAAGTATTGACGACTCCGGTGGAGGAAGCTGCTCCGGCCCCGGCAACCGGGCCTGTGCCTGTGCCGGAACCGGCGACCGAACCGGAAACGCTGGCGCAACCTGAGCCACTGCCTGATCCGGTCCTTGTCCCGGCATCGACGATCGCCACGCCCGAAGCGCCGCCATCATCGCCGCCGCGGTCTGCGCCTGTCTCAACCGAGCCGCCGGCCCGCAAGTGGGCGCTGATCGCCGCTGCCGCAACTGCGGTCGTTGCGCTTGCCGGCGGTGGCGCCTACTTCTGGCAGTCGTCCAAATCCGCAGCGCCGGTACCAGCGCCGCTGACAGAGGCGGCCGGCGAACCGGCTGCCGGCGCTCCGGCGGCCGGCGCTCCGGCGGCCGGCAAACCGGGGGCTGGAGCACCGGCATCCGAAGCACCGGCAACGCCGGTGGTCGATACAGCGCCAGCAGCGATCGCGCCCGAGGCACCTGCACCTGCACCTGCACCTGCTCCTGCTCCTGCTCCTGCTCCGGTTCCGGCTACGGCTCGTACCCCGGCAAAGTCTCCCGCCCCGGCCCCGGCAGCAACGCAAGCACCTACCGCAGCACCAGCGCCCGCAACAGCACCGGCACCAAAGGCGGTACCAGCCAGCCCCAAAGCCACGCCACCGGTCGCAGCCCCGCGCGTGGACCGCGCACCGGCGGCGCCGGCAAGCAACCCGCTCAGCGGCAAGATCAGCGCCATGCTCGACAAAGCTGAAAACTTCATCGCGCTGCGCCAGTTCGACAAGGCCATCGCCACCGCCGAAGCCGCGCTCGATCTCGATCCCGCCAGCGGCGCCGCCAAGGCCACGCTGGCCAAAGCCAAGACCAAGCAATCCGAAGCATTGAAATCCGGCAGTTCCATCGAATAATCGCGAAAGGTCACACCATGAAAAAAACTACCCTTGCCGCCAGCGCCTGCCTGATTGCCGCGCTGACCGGTTGCGCCGCGCCCAACGGTCCCGGCGGTCCTGGCGGCGGTAACCAGCCAACCTCCGACAACAACACCACCGCCATCCGCTGCGGTTCGATGGCGCTCGGCGGCGCCGTGCTGGGCGGCCTGCTCGGCGGCAAAAAAGGCGCGCTCAAGGGCGCAGCCGTGGGCCTGGCTGCGTGCGCCGTGGTCGAAGTGGCCAGCCGCCAGACCAGCTCGTCCGCCGACGTGGAAAAGACTTACCGCACCGCCAACCGCAACGCCTTGCCGCCGAAAGCCAAGATCGTCGCCTACACCACCGCCGTCACGCCGCAGGGCGTGGCCCGGACCATGGAACCGATCAAGGTGCAATCGACGATCCGCGCCGTGTCCGGCACCGGCGAGCCGGTGCGTGAAGTGAAAGAGGTGCTGATCGCCTACGGTCCGGACGGCGAAGAATTCAAGCGCGGCGAAAAAATCGTCAACGACAAGGGCGGTAGCGGCGAGTTCGACAACAGCTTCACGCTGCGCCTGCCGGAAGGCGCGCCCGAAGGCGTGTACAAGCTGCGCACCCAGTTGTACCTGAACGGCGCCATGGCCAGCACCAACGAAGGCGCGCTGCAAGTCTTCAGAGGCGGCAAGGTCGCACTGCTGCCACGCGACGGCGCCATCGTGGCGCTGGCGTCCCGCTGAACAAACCCAACTTCCATCCAGGAAATTCAAAACGAGGAGTATGTCCATGTCTGCTGTTCCAGTCTTTTGCGGTGCCTGCGGTAAATCCGCCGCTCCCGAATCGCGCTTTTGCGAAGATTGCGGCACGCCGCTGAAAACCGCCGCTGCCGTGACGCCCGATCTGACCAGCGCCGCCGCGCCGGTCATCCCGCTGCCGACGCCAGCTCCGGCCCCTGCCCCGGCCCCGGCACCATCGCAAGCAGCCGCAGCCGCCAACGCGCGCGGCGTGATCCTGCGCGACACCAACGCCGGCCCCGGCCTGGTGGTCGTGGACAGCCGCCAGTTGACGTTCACGCTCGAACAGCATTGGCGCAGCCCGACCAGCGCGCCGACGGTCAACACCCACGTCGATGTCGCGCTCGACGCAAGCGGCCAGGTACTGGCGGTAACGCCGGTGCCGGAGTCGGTGCTGGCCAAGGAAAAACTGGACAAGATGAAGGACGGCATGAACGACCTGAAGGACGAGTATCTGCCGAAACTGATGGTGCGCGTGGACCAGGTCGGCAAACCGCTGCTGATCGCAGTCGCCCTGCTGGCCATCGCCTGGATCTGGCTGCCGGCCGTGTCGATCAACATCAGCGCCAGCATCGTGCAAAACCTGACGATGTTCGACCTGCTGCGCCTGGCCAATGTCAGTTCCAGCCTCGAAGGCATGATGCAAGGCGGTAGCGGTAGCAGCGGCCTGTACGGCTTCCTGTGCGTGGTCGCCATGATTGCCCCGCTGGCCCACGTGTTCGTGGCCGACAAGCGTGCGGCGTTCGGCCTGTTCGCGCCGCTGGCCTTCCTGGTGCTGACCGGGCTGGGCATTTACCTGAAAATCCGCAACCTGACCAGCGCCGCCAGCGAAAGCATGCGTGGCTTCGGCGGCAGCCAGATGGGCGACTTTGCCGGCGCCATGATGAAACAGGCGCTGGCCGCCTTTTCGGTCGGCTACGGCAGCTACATCGCCCTGATCGTGGCGCTGTACCTGGCCTGGCGCGGCATCCAGAAAGTTCTGGCCGCACGCTGATCGACACGACCACAACATTTATTTGACCTTTCACCTCAAGGAACCCTCATGAACCGCATGCTTCGCAACGCTACCCTGATCCTCTGCAACACCGCCCTGCTGGCCGACCTGGCCGCCTGCAGCAAACCGGCCGACACCGCCGCCCCGGCAGCCGACGCCGCGGCGCCAAAGCCCAGCCTGCAAGACCTGCAAAATCCGAAAGCGGTGCAACAGGCCGTGGCCAGCACCCTGCCGCAGGGCGACAAGGCCACCCCGCTGACCAGCTACCGCAAGATCGACAGCGGCCACCAGGTGATGTTCCTCTACTACGGCATGTCGAGCCTGCCGGTGCCATACGAAGACGTGGCGCAGATTTACTCGGCCGAGTACAGCCGCACCAGCGACGGCTTCCAGCGCAAGGACATCCTGAAAGCGCTGCAACCGCGCATCGACCAGGAAATCGAACGCGCCAAGGCCGGCCGCTACGTCATCCTCGAAAGCCGCGACGGCGCGTTGCTGGAACGTTATAATTTCGAGAAGAAGACCTTCACCATCAAGGACATGACCAGCAACGACCGCTATACCTACTTCCACGACAACAGCCAGTACACGCTGGGCCAGAGCAACGCCACCGACTTCGCCAACCTGCCGGTGCCGGACGAAACCAAGGCCCGCGCCATCGAAGGTTACCTGAGCAAGTACGCCCAGCTGCGCATGGAAGTCTACGGTTTTGCGCAAGATGCCGACCCGAGCAACCGGCGCGTCAAGCTGCAGGTGATGAAAGTGCGCCTGTATAGCCCAAGCAACGAACTGCTCGCCGAGATCTAAACTCCGCCAGCCGCCGGCCCCCTGCTGCATGCGCGGGGAGCCGGCGGCGCCCACCACGTTACTGGTTCTACCTATGCTCAAGTCCTACCGCGCGCTGTACGCGCTTCCTGTCGTTGCCGCGCTGCTGCTCAGCGCCTGTGCGGTCAACCGCCAGGGCAACAACTTCAAATTCGGCATCGACGTCGACGAGCTGACCGCCTCCACGCTGCAGGAATTCCAGCTGGGCACGGCGCGTGGCGTGCTGCGCCGCACCCAGCAGAACCAGGTGCAAATCAAACTCTACGACCGCATGAAACTGATTGACCTGGGCCAGTTGTCCACGGTGCGCATCGGCGATGCGGTACGGTTTCCCGCGCACGACCTGATCCTGGTCCACGTGCCGACTGCCCACTGCCCCTACGCCTACCGGCTGTACCAGCTGAGCGGCTATGAAGTCGGCATGTGGAACATCAACGATATCGCCGGCCGCTGCAGCATGCCGCTGTCCTTCAGCGCCGACGCCCAGAGCTGGGTGGCGCAGCAGCAGTCGGTCCCCAACCCGGTGGCCTGGGCCTGGTCGAACGGCCAGCTGGTGAGCGGACCGCTGCCGCGCGCACCGGGCAGCGACAACGCCACCGCCAACCTGCCGCGCAACGGTGCTGGCGCCATCGAGGGCGGCTTCCAGCGCGGCGACTCGGCGTCGGGCGCCGCTGCGCCTGGCGCCGCCACGACAGGTGCGACCGGACCGGCGGCGAACACCAGGCCGGCAGCAGGCATGCGCTTTGAAACGGCCGATGGCGCCGCCAGCCGCGCCGGCTCCGGCGCCGGTACCAGCAGCACCGCGCCACGCGACAGCGCCGCCTCGGCATCGTCGCCTGCGCAGGGACCGGCACCGGCCCGTGCTGCCTCGACGCCAGCGCCGCGCGCCAGCGCCCCGGCTGGCACGCTCAAACGCGTGGACAGCGGCAGCTATGCGCGCCTGCCGGACGCCAGCAGCGCCACGGTAGTGCCGCCCACCCGCATCATTTTGCGCAACAGTAACGGCGAAGGCGCCACGCAATGACCAAGACCGATGCGCCAAGCCGGCGTTTTGCGTTGTTCGGCCCGCAGCCGCGCGCGCCGTGGGTCTGGATCATGGCGCTGGTCACCGGCGTCTATCTGCTGGTGGAGTGCGGCTTCAACTCGCGCCTGCTCGACGTGGTGGGCGGCATGCCCGACCACGAGGCGGTCGAAGCCATCGAGGAAATCGGCCGCAGCCTGTCCGGGATTGCACTGGCGCTGATGTTCTGGCCGTGGGTGCTCAAGCGGGCCGCCCACAAGCGCTGGAATTACTTGCTCACCGCGCTGGCGCTGCTGGTGCTGACCATTGTCGTCGCCACCGTGGTGTATCGCGGCGAACAGAAGCTGGTGGACGGCATCGTCGAGCGCTCCAGCGCCGAACAGCGCTTCCTGGCGACCAACCTGGTGGCCTTGCAAGGCGCCTTGGTGAGCAACAAGGTGCTGCTCGACGAACTGCCGCTCACGCCCGAGCAACTGCGCGCGCCCGACGGCAAGAGCTTCCTGGCCGTGTTCCCGCTGCTGGCGCTGTCCACGCACGAACTCGACCAGGTACTGCAGGCGCAAAAGCCGCTGATCCTGCGCGCCATGGCCGACCAGCTGCACGGTGGCGAGAGCGCCAGCTACAACCATTTTCTGACGTCGCGCGAAGCCCTGATCGAGACCTACAACGATCACTATGTCTCGGCATCGAACGCGTACCAGGACAGCCTGGGCGGCATCGGTGCGCGCCAGGACAAGGCCTGGACCGATTACCTGGCGCGCCTGCGCAAGCGCGGCGTCGATCCCGACAACGTGCCGCCCGCCTACTGGTCCGATATCCGCAAGGACGTGCGCAAGCGCGGCGTCAATGTCGCCAAGGACTGGGACCCGGGCGACCGTGCCGGCTTCGAACGCGCGGTGGGCCTATCGGTGCGCAGCGAGTCGGACAAGCGCTTCCGCGAGGGCGTGGCCAAGCATCTCGATGGCAATAGCCTGCCGCCGGGACTGGGCATGGGCGCCTTTTTCAGCCATCCCGTGGTGCAGGCCAAGTGGCGCAAGAGTCTGCACTACAAGAACAGCAGTTTCACGCTGCCGGTCGAGCTGCCGCCGCAGGCGCAGGCGCCGCACTTCTTCAACCGCACGGTGTACCAGCGCGTGCTTGATGACGATGTGCGCGCCACCCTGCCGCAATACACGGCGCCGGTGGCCACCTTTGCCGACGGCGGCAAGAACAGCGACCTGGGCCGTGAAAGCCTGCGCGCGCTGGCCGTGCCGCCGATCGCGCTGGGCTTTTCCATCGTCGGCGCGCTGATCCACCTGGTCAAGCTGACGCTGTTCGTCATCCAGCTGATCGCTGCATGGGGATTCATGAGCGGTTTCGTCAAGGGTGTGTGCGTGCCGGCACTGGCGCTGTTGCTGCTGGCGGTGTTCCACTTCATTCCCACCAGCGCCATCACGCGCCAGCCGCTGTACGATTATTTCGAACAGCGCGGCGCCGGTCTCGGTGCAACCGAACCCAACTGGCAAGGCCGCACCGCCATGTACTTCACCCGCGCCGTGATCCACGCCCAGGTACCGGCCTACCCCTTGTTCGAGGCGATACGCCTGAACCTGCTGGGCGGCTACGAATTCGGCTACGAAAGCCATCAAAAGACAGGAAAATCCGATGCGAACAAATAACTCCATGCGCCCGCTGCTGCGGGCCGCCGCGCTACTGGCCGCCATCATTGCGGGACCGGTACACGCTGGCGCCCTGCCCGATGTGCAGAACGTGATGCAACTGGAACCGGAGGGCTATGTCGCCCTCAACAAGATCACCACGCCGCTGCTGTACCCGGTCCATACCGGCAAGCCCTATAACACCAAGTTCCTGCTCAGCATAGGCCGCGAGAACCTGCCGCCCGACCTGCGCAAGTTGCAGCCCGATCTCGAGGATATCAACGAGTTCCGCGTTCACGCCCTGCTGCAACAGTTCGAGCCGTACCTGAACGGACGCATGGAAGCGCTGCGCAACGCCAAGGGCTATTTGGTGCCGTTGCAGGCCAAGCTGGGCGAATACGACTTCCAGCGGCGCCGATTCCCGCTGTCGCTGAACATGATGGTGACCAAGCCGAAGTCGCCCGACAGCTACCACTGCGCCGGCGCCTACGACGAATTCCGCCACACCCGGCTCAGCGCCTGCGTGTCGGCCACCAACTGGAACAACCAGAACAAGGCGTTCCAGTTCCTGGCCATCGACGACATGCAGCAGGCCGAACACATCAAGCGCCAGTTGCTCAACAAGCAGGCCGGGTTTTACTTCCTGATGCAAAACGACGGCCGCTTCCGCGTTGTCGATAACGCCAAGATGAAATACGGCGGCTTCATGGAACCGACGCTGGCCTCGGGCGTGCTGCCGGCGCGCGTGATCGGCCTGCTGCTGGTCGATCACACCAACAGCGCCATCATTTTGGCCGGCGAAATGACGCCTTGATGCGCTGACGCGCGACTGTCACGGTGGCCGCAGCCACGGATGCGGTGACGATGGCGGTAGCGAATGCGGACCACGGCCGCGATGCCGTGGCGCGGACAGCTGCCACGGTTACTGCCCCGCAGACTGCGGTCGCGGCTGCGGCAACGAATGCCATAGCTATTGCCGGGTCTGCGCCTGGCTCGCCGGCAGCGGCAAGGCATCGAGTACCAGGCCGGCGGCCTGCAACTGCCGCGCGGCCTGCACCGCGTCGCCCTGCCCTGCCGACAGCAGGTAAGCGCCTTGGGCATCGGGACCGTGGACGATATTCAAGCCCAGCCGGTGCAACGCCAGCCGTATCGTGCCGGCGCTGGCGCGGTCGTCGAACACGACCTTCAGTTGCGCCGTTGCAGCGGCGCCAGCGGTCGCCCCCGCCTGCCCGCGATAGCGCGCGGCCTCCACGTCCGGCGCTCCCACCTGCGCCAGCCGCCAGCTCTGCACCGATACCCCGGCCACCAGCACCGCCATCACGCCATAGGCCAGGCCGCCCGGCAGCGGACGGCGCCACCATGCTTGCAGGAGCGCCAGCAGTCCTGCCGACGCCTGCTGCGTTGCCGGCTGGGTTGCTGACTGCGTTGCCGGTGGCGCTAACGGCTGCGCTGTCGATGACACGGCAGGCTGCGATGCGGCCTGCCGTAGTGTGGTTTGCTGCGGCGCGGATGCCTCGCCGTCAGCCAGCGCCGCCAGCACCTGCTCGAACGACACCAGCGGCGGCGATGCCCGTTGCCGCTCGGATTCCGCAGCGCGCGCTTCCGTCACCAGCAGGCGCTCCTGGTCGAAGCGCGCGCGCCAGTGCGGATGGCGGGCCATCATGGCGTCCATCCACGCCGCCTCGGCCTGGTCGGTCTTGCCGCATGCGTGCAGAAAGCACAAGGCGTCGAACTGTTGTTGGTCATCCTGCATGGTTGCCGCCCTTCTTGCCAGGTTGCAGACGTGCGCGCACGCAGTCGTCGAGTTTCTGCTTGCCGCGCCGGATCCAGCCGCGCACCCGTTCGAGGTTGATCTGTTCGCCGGGCGGCGCCTGCGCCGCCAGGATCTCGGTCATCTGTGCATGGCTCAGGTCCTCGTCCAGGCACAGCTGCATCGCCAGCCGGAAATTGGGCCCGTCGCGCTCGGGCAGCTCGTCGATGCACCGCGCCAGCACGCGCCGCAAAGCGGCGCTGTCGGCCTGCTCGTCGGGCAGCGGCAGTTCGCACGCGGTATCGGGCGGCGGTTCGTCCGGCCACGGCGCCATCCAGCGCTCGCGGTAGTCCTGGCGCAACTGGTCGATCGCGCACTGCGAGGTGATCAGCTTGGCCCAGGTGACGACGCCGGCCTTGCTGCTGTCGTAGGTCGAGGCACTGCGAAAGATCTTGATCCAGGCTTCCTGCACCGCGCGCGCGGCCAGCTCCTCGTTGTAGTTGACGACGTGCAGCGCCAGCGCTTCGAGCTTGCCTTGCAGGCGCTGGTACAACCGTTGCTGCGCCTGGCGCTGTTGCTGCGCACTGCCCTCGGGCTGCCAGAAACTGCGCAGCAGCAGCGCCAGATCGTCGTCGTGCTGATTCATGAACTAGGGGCCGCATGGCCGTAACCGGGAGCCGGCCATGCTACCGCATTTTTGACAACATTAACATTCCATGCGGAAATTTTTATGATGGCGCATGGCCCTCTTATTTGCGGGCTGCGGCCAGTGCCGCCTGCAGGCTGGCATCGCTCCATGCCAGCGGCCGGGTCGTGCCGGTTTCACCGCCGGAGAGCGTGATGCTGTTGTTCGCGAAAGTGGCGTTCAGCGCCTGCAAGGCGCCCAGGCGCACGATCATCAGGTGACCCTGGTCGGGACGGTCGGCGCCCGCTTCGTGCATCGGGCTCATGACGGTGACTTGCCAGGTGCTGGTGCCGTTGCTGACGGTGTACACCAGGTTGTTGCTGGTGCGCTCGGGCTGACCATTGCGGAACACCACCGTGGTGCTGGTGGAACCGGCATTGCTGATGGTGTAGTCGCTGGACTGGCCGGCACGGATACGCAGCCCGGTGGCGGTAAAGGAGAAGCGGTCGCCGCTCTCGCTGCTCACCACGTCGCCGGTGATCTCGCCGTCGGTGATCGTGTATTCGAGCGTGCCGGTGTCGGCGCTGACCACCCGCACCGATGGCGACCGGATCGCGGCCGACACCTGGCTCCGATCGGCGTTGCTCACCAGCTGTGAAATGCTGTTGCGGCCGCTGTACACCTGGTACGGGAAGGCGCGCGTATGGCACTGGTCGAGGGTGCTGGTGCCGGCAACGGCGTCGTACGCCACCGTGCCGCCCAGGCCGCAACTGCCGGTACCGCCGGCAGCCATTTGCAGCATGTTGACGGAAGCGAGCATCTGGTACGACATCCAGGCGGCAGTAAAGCCGGCCAGGTCCTGTTCGCTGGCGGTGGGTGGTGTCGTCGGCGTGGTCACGGGAGGCGTTACCGGCTGAGTGACCGGCGGGATTTGCGGATTGTCGGCGACGGCGCCGGCATCGGCATCGCCGCCCCCGCCGCAGGCCGACAGGGCCAGGCACAGCGACAGGGTGGCCAGGGTGGTAACGCGGGCGGACGACAGGTGGGGGATGACAGGCATGGAAAGCTCCTCGAAAAATTCAACGTTTGTCCGCGGCACAGGCGGTGTTTTTCCTATTCGCTGGCATGCGCCAAAAGTGGACAAACTTTTTGAAGTTTTTTTGCCGAGCCCGTTGCCGGCCATTTCAGCTTGCAATCAAGGTTTACGCAACAAAGACGGGACTATTTGAACGGAAGTCGTACACGCAAAAATCGTTGTGATAGTGTTGATGTCGCAAATATAACGAGAAGGAGACGAAATGTACCAAACTCGACTTGCCCGCCGCTGGACGCCCCTGGCGCTCAGTCTTTCCCTGATCTTCACCGGCGCGTCCGCCCTGGCCGCCGAGCAGCCCCCGCCCGCCCCCGCCCCCAGTCCCGCCATCGGCGACAACTGGACCTACCAGTACACCGACGCCCGCAACGGCGTCAAAGGCAATATCAGCCGCCTCGAAGTGTCGGCCATCGACAGCACCGGCGTGCACGTGGACATCCACCGCCCCGGCGGTAACGCCCCCATCGGCAAGCAACTGTTCAGCGCCGACATGAACCCGATCGACCGCGGCAGCATGCACTTCGCACCGTCGTTCGCGCGCTACGCCTTCCCGCTCACGCCGGGCAAGGAATGGAACAGCGAGGCCGTGGCCGACAACACCAAGCTCGGCAAACAGTGGCGCTACGCCATCAAGGGCAAGGTGGTGGACTGGGAAAAAGTGCGCGTGCCGGCCGGCGAGTTCCACGCGCTCAAGGTAATCGTGGAAGCCGAGTATCGCGGCAAGGACACCGGCCCCAACAGCGGCAACGGCAACCTGGTGGAGACCGTGTGGTTCGTCCCCGAGCTCAACAACTTCGTCAAGCTCGACTACCGCGACACCGACTGGCAGGGCCGCACCATCAACCGCGACGGCTGGGAGCTGGTATCGTACGGCCACAAGCCAGCCGCACCCGCCACACCGATGCCACCGGCCGCACCGGCAGAACCGGCCCCGCTGGCGACCCCGCCAGTCGCCAGCGCCACCCGCTGACCAGCTGCAATTCGGTAGCGCCTGAGAAAGCCTTCAGCGCAAGGCGCAGCGACGAAGACAGTACGCCAGTACGGCGAGGCGCTGCAACGCCGCGATGGAGGCTTTATCAGCGCTACCGCGAAATACGCATGATGGCGGATGCCAACTTGGAAAAACAAGGCGTCAGGTCACTGGTGGTAGCCGCATAACAGTACAGACCGACGGGCTTGGCCGCGTTGAAGCAGCGCGCCGGGGCGTCGGTCGAATTGGCCATGCATTTGAGAGTGTCCTCGCCCTTTTCGCCGTCGACGCCGGTGCCCGACTTGAGTGCCGAACCGAGTCCCAGCGTAAACACGTATATCCCCTCGTCCTGCGACTTTTTCGCCATCGCCTCGACCAGGTTGCGGGCGGCGCGGTTGACGTTGGTGAAGGTGACCGCATTGGTGACCTTGCGCGGCGAGTCGGTGACGACCGCAAACTCGCGCAGGTTGGGATCGTTAGGCTTGCTTTCCGGGTTGTGGCCGTTGTACCAGTCGGGCAAGGCGCTGGCCTTGTCGTCGATGTCGTAGTAGTAGCGGCCGTAGCGGTCGTAGCCGTAGGCGTAATTCGGGTTGCAGCGCTGGTCGGTCAGCACGCTGGCCTGCACGTCGGTGCGGTACAGGCCGCCCGGGGTGCCGGAACTGTCGTCGTCGGTGGTGATCACGCCGGCCTTGGTGCAGTCGCTCGGGGTTTTCCAGGTCAGGTAGCTGGCGAACGAGTTCGGCGCGCCGTCCGAGAAGAACACGATCACGCGCAGGTTGGAGCGGTTGTTGTTGGACGTGGGCACGCTGTTGAGCTGCTGGCGCGCCCAGTACATGCCTTCCGGCGACGCGGTCGAGCCGCTGAAGTCGAAGTCGTTGATGTGCTTGATCATCGAGGTGCGGTCGAAACCGCGCGCCACCGGCCGGATCGGATCATCGACCACCGCGCCGTATGAAAAATGGATCAGCCCCACGCGGTCCTGGTCGGCGTTGAACTGGTTGAGGAAGGTCTTGGCCGAGGCGATCACGTTGCTGCCCTGGTAGTACAGCGAACCCGAGGTATCGAGCACCACGGCCATGTCGAGGTCCTTGCGCACCGCCTGCGAGGCCACGGCAGGTGTCAGCGGCGACACGCCCAGCAAGCCCAGGAACGAGATCGGCAGCGTCGCGCTGGCGCTGACCGACACCGTCACCATGCCGTTGTTGAACACCACGCTCGGCGCGTTGAGCCTGGCCGTGGAACCCATGTAGTTGGTCGGGTAGTTGGCATTGAAGAAGCGGATCGCTGCCGCCTGCGCATTGGCGCGCTGGGTGGCTTCGTCCTTGCCCTGCGAGACGGCGCGTGCGGCCGCCAGGCTGGCGGCATCGGTGGCGGCGTTGAGCTTGTCGCGCACCATGTAGGTGACGCCGGTATCGACCACCAGGCCCACCGCAGCGACCAGCACCGCCATCGACAGGGCCATCATGACCACCACGCTGCCTGTTTGCCTGGAACGTTTGGAGACCATATCAGAACACCGTCATCGAATAAAGATTGGTGCCGAAACTCGGCACGGTCAGGGGGCCCAGCGATACATTGCCGAACAACACATTGAATTTGTAAAAGCTCTCGGCCGCGTAAATGATTTCACCCTCGAACAGCTGGCCGCTCATGAGCGAGATGCGCGGCGCATTGGCGCCGGTGGCGATGTTGCTGCAGGCGCCGGTGGTCGTGTTCCAGCTGGCGCAGTTCCACAAGCGGCTGGGCGGCGCATAGCCGCTCACGCGGAAACCGAGCCGGTTGACGCTGTCGTCCCAGCGGTATTGTTCCAGCACCACCGTGGTGATGGCGCCGGAACTGTCCTTGTAGCCCATCAGCTTAGTGATGTAGAGCATGCCGCGCGCATTCATGTCCAGCGGCGGCGCCGAGGCCGCCACCGCGCGCATGATGGCCTGGCTGTTGTCGGTCAGTTGCAGCTTGCTGCGCGCGGCCAGGTTGGCGGCCTCGCGGCTCAGGTTGATCAGCACCGAGCTCGCTTGCAGGCCACGGGCGAAGTCGGTCACCGCCATCACCAGGAACACCAGTAATGGCAGCAGCAGCGCGAATTCGATGGCGGCAATGCCGCGCTGGCGGCCGCTTTTGACTATCGGCTGCATCAGTTCACCCCCGCATAGTTTTCGTTGAGCATGGTGACCGCCACCGTGAACCTGTACTTGCCGTCCTTGAAGAACGGCTTGAGCAAGGGCGTGGCCAGCGGCCATGCACAGTCGAGCTTGATCACCAGGATGTCGCCGGCCTGGCCGAACATGGCGGCGTTATACGAGCTGCTGTCGGTGTAGGTGACGTTATTGGTGGTGATCACCGGCGCCACCTTGGCATACATGCCGACCGAGCTGGTTTTCATGCGCGCCAGGATGGCTTGATAGCGTTGTTGGTTGGAGACATTGGGATCGGCGTCGGACAGGCCGGTAATCGCGTAGCGGCCCCCCTCGCGCACCGCGTATTGCATGGTGAGGTTGGCGAAAAACATCAGGCTCAATTCGATCACGCCGATCAGCAGCAACAGGAAGACCGGCATCACCAATGCCATTTCCACCACGGTGGCGCCGCCCTCGCGGTGTCGCATGCGCGCAGGCACGCCCTGGCGCGATCGGTCTGTCGAACGAAAAACTGTCATGTCATCTTCTGGGTGAGAAAGCAACCGGGGCGGTTGCAGGGTCTTGCTGTGGCGCTGTCGCTTGGGCGGCCCGGGATATCGACGACGGATTGAGGGTGCCGATGCCCGCATTGTAGCCCGGTCAAAATATTTCAGATAGTAATTTAATGTTTTTGTTGCGGAATTATCGGAGTAACCTCTGGTCATGACGATACCGCACCTTGTGGTCGCTTGACGTTTTCAAGCTGATAATATGCCTGAATAAACAACAGCTTAGCTTATTGAAGTCGCGGATTTTTTTTGTACAATGCAACACTCTTTCACAGCCCGGAGACACGGTGGCAACAATTAGCAAGCCAGCGACAGGCCCCAGCGTGGCAGATCCGACCGCGGACGCCACCAGCGCGACCATGGTGTTCGGCATGCGCCTGGTGTTGGCGATCTCGGCTTTGCTGACGCTGTACATCGCTCCCGCCGACCTCGACTTCAGGTCCGGGCTCGGCACTGTCATTTTCCTCGCGTACGCGATCCACAGCGCGGTGCTGTACCTGGCCGCGCGCCTGCACCGCAATCCTTTCTGGCACGGCAAGACGGTGTACTGGCTGGACCTGGGCTGGTATGGGCTGATGGTGTACTTCAGCGGCGGCAACAACAGCTTCTTTGTGCCATTCTTCTTTTTCGTGATCCTGACCACGTCGTTCCAGTGGGGCTTCGAGGAAGGCGCGCGGATTTCGCTGGCCTCCGCCGCCGTGCTGGCCGCCGCCGCGCTCATCGTCAACCCGGATGCCGACCCGGCCCACCTGCTGCTGCGCATCACCTTCGTGCTGGTGCTCGGCTACATGATCGCCTACTGGGGCGAGATGGGCATCGTCCAGCGCCGCAGGCTGGGCTTGCTGCGCCACGTGAGCCGGATGTTCAACCCGCGCTTCGGCGTGGCGCAAACGCTGACCTCGCTGCTGGAGGAAACCCGGGCCTTCTACCAGGCCAGCACCTGCATCCTGCTGATGCGCGAGGACGACGATGCCAACTGGCTGCTGCGCTCCGTCAGCGCGCAATATGCGGGACGCGCCGCCACCGTCTCGCGCATGTCGAACGCGGCGGCCGCGCCGCTGCTCGGTTTTCCGCCCGGCCACAAGATACTGTACAACCAGCCGCTCGATGCGCGCCTGCCGTGGAGCGGCGAGGCCCGTGCGCGCCAGACCGACGGCCGCTGGGAGCCGATCGATACGGCGCCCTGCGAGCAGCTGGCCGACCTGTTCGATGCGTGCGCCTTCATCAGCGCGCCGCTGCCGCTGCGCCGGGGGGCGGGCCGCATCTTCGTGGTCTCGGCCGGGCGCCGCTTCAAACGCAGCGATGCCAGTTTCCTGGCGCAGGTGGTGGGCCAGGCGTTTCCAGTGATCGAAAATATCGCCCTGCTCGACAGCATGGCGTCGGAAGCGGCCTTCCGCGAGCGCCAGAAAATCGCCCGCGACCTGCACGACACCACCATCCAGCCGTATATCGGCCTGCGCCACGCGCTGTCCGCGATGCGCCACGGCGCCGCGCCCGACAATCCGCTGCTGGACGACCTCGACAAGCTGATCGCCATGAGCGGCGAAGTGATCGGCGACATGCGCAACTTTGCCCGCAACGTGCGCAAGGATAATGGCAGCGGCGAGCCGGAGCTGATGACGGCGCTGCGTCGCCAGGCGCGCCAGATCCAGGAGTTTTACGGACTGGAAATTGAATTGCGCGTCGTGCCCGAGGTCGATATCAGCGACCGCCTGGCGGCGGAAGTGTTCCAGATTGTTAACGAGGGGATGAGCAATATCCGCAAGCACACGCGTGCGCGGGTCGGTGCGGTTACACTAGCGACCGTAAACCGTTGTCTGCAGATCGATCTCGACAATGAAAACCCGGACGGAACGCCCGGTGAATTCCTGCCCGGTTCCATCGCCGAGCGGGCCGCTGCACTCGGTGGCGGGGTCGAGATCACGCATCCGGACGGCAGCACCCGGGTCCGGGTCAGCATTCCGTTGTGAGAAAGGAACCACCGTGAGTAGTCCCCCCGTACCGATCCGCGTGATGCTGGTCGATGACCACGCTACCCTGCTCTGGGGTTTGCGCAAGCTGATCGAAGGCACCGCGCCCGAGATGGAGCTGGTGGCCACCGCCGCCGATCCCGACCAGGCCCTGGTCGAGGCGGCACGCACGCGTCCCGACATCGTGCTGCTCGACCTCGACCTGGGCGGCCGCAGCTCGCTCGAGATCCTGCCCGACCTGCTGACCGGGCGCGCCGCGCGCGTGATCATCCTGTCCGGCAACCGCGACGAGGCGCTGCTGGGCCAGGCCATGCGTCTCGGTGCGCGCGGCGTGGTGGGCAAGGATGCCGACGCCGAAGTGGTGCTGGCGGCCGTGCGCAAGGTCCACGGGGGCGAGATGTGGATGTCGCAAACCATGATGTCGGCCATGCTGGGCGCGTTCATCAACCCGGCTGCCGCCGACTACCGCAATCTCGAAGCGGAGAAAATCGCCTCGCTCACGCTCAAGGAGCGCAAGATCGTCCAGGCCGTCGTGCACAGCAACGGCGCCGCCAACAAGGACCTGGCGCAACAGCTGTTCATCGCCGAACCCACGCTGCGCAACTACCTCACCTCGATTTACCAGAAGCTCGACGTCGCCAACCGGCTCGAGCTCTATGTCTACGCCACCAAGAACCGCCTCGGATAACGGGGTAGGCGCTCCCCGCCCCCTGCCAATCACCCGCTCCCCGGTCGTCACGCCCCCGTATCACTTCTGGCAATGACAAATGTCACGGCCAGATCCACCGCTTTGTCACAGTCATTTCAGGAGCATTGTCCGATGTGGCGGGAAAGGCGCGTCTCTATAATTCATTCCATCAGCTCAGGTGTTGTTAAGTAGCTGAAGCCCACAAGGGCAGGCAACATTAACCCACTCAAGGAAACCAACATGAACGCCATCAAAAACTTCATCAACGACGAATCCGGTGTCACCGCTATCGAATACGCCATGATCGCCGCACTGGTCGCCGTCGTCGGCCTGACCGCAGTGAAAACCCTGGGCACCCAGATCCAGACGCTGTTCGGCAAAGTTGTTACCGCCACCGCCTGATCGCCGCCGTACCGTACACGCATTACCGCAATTTACTTAACGAATAACTTTTCAAGGAAAACATCATGAACGCCATCAAAAACTTCATCGCCGACGAATCCGGTGTGACCGCTATCGAATACGCCATGATCGCCGCACTGGTCGCCGTGGTTGGCCTGACCGCCGTCAAAACCCTGGGCACCCAGATCCAGACGCTGTTCGGCAAAGTCGTTACCGCCACCGCCTAAGTAGCTGCTTCACCAGGAATGTCCGGTACGGTTCACACCGGCCGGGCATTTTTTTATTCCCCAACGAGACGAGATCTGGCCATGAAATGGTTACCCTTCATCGTGTTGTCGCTGTTGCTCGCTGGCGCCGTCTGGCAGGACGTGCGCAGCCGCCGCATTCCCAACCAGCTCGTCCTCGTGGGCCTGGTCCTCGCTTTTGCCTTGCAGCTGGTGCTGCCTGCCGGTGATGGCCTGTTCGTCGCGCCGTTCGGCAGCATCGGCCTGCTGTGGTCGCTGGCCGGTTTCGGTACCGGCCTGGCCCTGCTGCTGCCCATGTATGCACTGCGCGCGCTCGGCGCCGGCGACGTCAAGCTGCTGGCCATGATCGGCGCCTTTGTCGGCCCCGGCGCCGTGATCGGCATCGCCGCCTGCACCTTGCTGGCCGGCGGCGTGCTGGCGCTGGTGGTGTCGATGTATCTTGGCACGCTCAAGCGCATGCTCGGCAATTCCATGCACCTGGTCACGCACAGCGTGTTCGGCGCCCTCAACGGCCAGTCGGCCGCGATCGAAGCACCGGCCGCACCCAGCGGCAAGCTGCCGTATGCCATCGCCATCGCCGCCGGCGCCGCGCCTTACCTGGTGTACGCTGCGCTCAACGCCAAGAGCCTGTTCGCGTGAACCTGCCTGCGCCCTTCGCCCCCGTGCCGGCTGTGCATGGCGCACCTGCGGCTGCTGCCGGCATGGCCACCTTGACCGCTGACACGGCGTCCGCTAACACGGCGTCCGCTGCCACCGCTACTGCATCGACGACGGCTCCCGCCTTCATGCGCGCGCCGCGCACGGTGGAAGATACCGGTTTGCCGTTCCTGTTCCTGGTCGAGCTGCTGCTCAAGGTGCTGGCCCAGCGCGGCCAGCTCAAGCTGCCGGAACTGGCCAGCCACCTGAAACTGGCCGTCGGTGTGATCGATCCGCTGATCGCGTTCATGCGCACGGAAAAGCTGTGCGAAGTCACGCGCCGCGGCGGCAGCGGCACCGATGCCGACCTGGCCTACCACCTGACCGAGCTCGGTCACGAGCGCGCGCGCCAGTGCATGGCGCGCAATGCCTACGCCGGTCCGGCGCCCGTGACCCTGGCCGACTACCGGCGCCAGGTGGCGCTGCAAAGCGTGGCCGACCTGCACGTCACGCGCGCCGATGTCACGCGCGAATTCAACGACATCGTGGTCAACCAGCAAGTGCTCGACCAGCTCGGTGCTGCGATGAACTCGGGCCGCGCGATTTTCATTCACGGCCTGGCCGGCAGCGGCAAGACCTACCTGGCCGAACGCCTGCGCGGCCTGCTGCACGGCGACATCGCCCTGCCCTACGCCATCATGATCGACGGCGAAGTGGTGCCGTTCTACGATCCGGTCCAGCACCGCGCCAGCAACCAGGTCGAGGCGGCAGCGCCGGACAGCGCCGGCCACGACAGCATCGACAAGCTGCGCAGCATCGACCTGCGCTGGGTGCGCGGCGTGCAGCGCCCGGCCACGCTGACCGGCGGCGAACTGACGCTGGAGATGCTCGACCTGCGCTTCGACCCGAACACGCGCCTGTACCAGGCGCCTCCCCATTTGAAAGCCAACAACGGCATCTTCATCATCGACGACCTCGGGCGCCAGCGCTGTTCGCCGCTGGAACTGATGAACCGCTGGATCGTGCCGATGGATCGCGGAATCGACTATTTATCGTTGCATACAGGCCACGTTTTCGAGGTTCCGTTTGATGTAGTCGTGGTATTCTCATCGAACTTCTTACCCGAGCGCTTGTCCGATGGCGCTTTCCTGCGCCGCCTCGGTTACAAGATCGAAGTGCCGCCGCAAACAGAGGCTGAATATGAACGCATTTTCCGTCAAGTCTGTCAGCAAGCGGGTCTCAACTTCGAGCCCGATGCCTACCACTACCTGCTGCAGGAAAAACACCGCCGCGAAGATGTGCCGCTGCTCGCATGCTATCCCCGCGATTTGATCCGGCAACTGCTGGACCTGGCCCGCTACGAGGCGGCGCCGGCAGTGATGACGCGCGCCGCGCTCGACTGGGCCTGGCATAACTATTTCGCTGGCGCCGGCGTGCGCCGCATGGCAGCAGCCCAGCACCACCACAGTACCGGCGGCGATGCCGACCGGGAGCGCCGTGACGGCGGCGCGGCACTCAATCCGATGAAAGCAAACTCATGAGAAATACACGGGCCCTGGTGATGATCGCAGTCGCGCTGGTGTTGGCGCTGGTGGCGGTGGTAGTGGCGGCGCACTGGATCAATGACCAGGGTGCGGCCGGCAACAAGAAGGTGGCAGTGGCGCTGGTCGATATTCCGATGGGCGCGCGCATCACGCCCGAGATGCTCAACCTGATCGAGTGGCCCAGCAACGCCATGCCGCCGGGCGCGATCACCGACATCAAGCAGCTCGACAACCGCGTCTCGCGCACCGCCATCGAACATGGCGAACCCATCATGGAAAGCAAGCTGGCGCCGGCCGGCACCACCGGCGGCCTGTCGGCCGTGGTGGCGCAAGGCAAGCGCGCCATGACGGTGCGCGTCAACGACGTAGTGGGCGTGGCAGGCTTTGCCCTGCCCGGCAATTTTGTCGACATCCTGGTCAACACCCAGGAAGAAGCGCGCGGCGACTTCGGCAACGACCGTGCGCGCGAACAGGCGATCTCCAAGATCGTGCTCGAACGGATCCTGGTGCTGGCCGTGGCGCAGGAATCGAACCGCGACGACACCAAGCCGAAAGTGGTCAACGCCGTCACGCTGGAACTGACGCCGGACCAGGTGGAAAAGCTCGACCTGGCGCGCAGCGTGGGCACGCTGTCGCTGGTGCTGCGCAACCAGATCGATCCCAAGACCGCCGATACCGCCGGCGCCACCAAGGACAGCCTGCTCGACCCCGACGGCGCACGCGCCGCGCTGCTGGGCCGCAATCGTCCGCAGCCGCAGCAGTCGGTTGCCAAGGCGGCGGCCGCTGCACCGGCACCGGCAGCGGCACCAGCGCCGGCGCCGCGCCCGGCCGTGCCGCACGGCGACAAGGTCGAAGTGATCAAGGGCCTCGACCGCAGCACCCAGCAATTCTGATGTCCCCGCTTCGCTTTGTTTTACCACGCACAAGGATGCCATCGATGACCGTATTTCGCATGACTGCCAAGGCGGCACCCGCCGGACTGACGACACTGGCCGTGCTGGCCGCGCTGGCAACCCTGGCCGTCTCGGCGCCGGTAGTGCACGCGCAGGGCAAGGCCAAGCCGGCCACCGCGCCGGCCGCCACTGCGGCCACCGCTGCCATCGCCACCACGCCGTCGGGCCTGCCCGGCACGGCGGCCGGCAACGCCAGCAGTGTGCAGATGGCGCAGCAGATCGACCTGGCAGAAGGCAAGTCCACCCTGATGCACCTGCCCTATCCGGCGGCGCGGCTGGCGGTGGGCGATGCGCGCGTGGCCGACGTCATCCTGATCAATCCCAGCGAAGTCTATATGCTGGGCAAGGCCACCGGCACCACCAACCTGATCCTGTGGAACAAGGCCAACCAGGCCACCATCATCGACATCAGCGTGGGCATCGATGCCGCGCCGCTGCGCCAGCAGTTCGCCGCCCTGTTCCCCACCGAGCGCGATATCGTGGTCACCGTGTCCGGCAACGCCCTGATCCTGTCGGGCAGCGTGGCCGACACCATCCGCGCCGGCCAGGTGGTGGCGGTTGCGACCGCCTACCTGCAGCGCGGCGCGCGCGGCGCCATGAGCCAGGCGCCGGCGCAATCTGGCGCAGGTGCGGCCGCTACCGCCGGTGCCGCTGGTAATGGCGGTCCCGGCAGCGCAGGCGCACCCTTGACTGCGGTCGATTCCGGCGCCAGCCTGCTGACGGGCGGCACCGCCGTGGGCAGCGCCGCCAGCCGCGTGGTCAACATGCTGTCGGTGGCCGCACCGCAGCAGGTGATGCTGGAAGTGAAAATTGCCGAAGTGTCGAAAAGCCTGGTGGACCAGCTGGGCGCGAGCATCGGCGTGGCCGGCACCGCCGGCAACTGGACCTACAGCCTGCTGTCGAATCTGCTTACCGGGAATGCCAGCAAGCTCGATGCGTTCAACGGCAAGAACGGCAACTTCGCCACGCTTGACGCCCAGAAGCGCGACGGCCTGGTCAAGATCCTGGCCGAGCCGACCGTGATGGCGATCAGCGGCCAGGAGGCCAGCTTCCTCGCTGGCGGCAAAATCTATATCCCGGTGGCGCAGGACGGCACCGGCGGCTCGTCGCGCGTGACGCTCGAAGAAAAGGAATACGGCGTGGCCGTCAAGTTCACCCCCACCGTGCTCGAAGGCGGCCGCATCAACCTGCGCGTGGCGCCCGAAGTCTCCGAGATCAACCGCGAAGGCATCGGCATCAGCGCCACCGGCAGCACCGCCACCGCCATCCTGCCGGCCTTTACCACGCGCCGCGCCAGCACCACGGTGCAGTTGTACGATGGCCAGAGTTTTGCCATCGGCGGCCTGATCAAGAACAACGTCACCACCAGCATCAAGGCCTTCCCGGGCCTCGGTGAAATTCCGATCCTGGGCGCGCTGTTTCGCAGCAGCGATTTCCAGAGCGACCGCACCGAGCTGGTGTTCATCGTCACGCCGCACCTGGCGCGGCCGCTGGCGCCCAACCCCAAGCTGCCGACCGACGACTACGTGCCGCCGAACCGTTTCGACTTCTTCGGCATGGGCAAGATGGAAGGCCGCGCGCCGGCGCCAGCATCGACACCAGCACCGGCAGCGGCACCAGCGCCAGCCGAAGCGACACCCACCGCCACCGGCTTCGACGTCAAATAGGAGACCGCATGGCCCGCATATTTCTATCCGCCGCCCTGGTGACCACGCTGGTGCTCAGTGGCTGCTCGCTGTCGCCACGGCTGGACCGCCAGTTCGGCGCCAGCGTGCAGCAGGCGCTGGCGCAGCAAACGCTGAACCCGCAGGCCGGCGCCAACCGCTCGCCCGTCAATGGCATGGACGGCAAGGCTGCCGAGTCCGTGTATGAAAACTATCAGAAATCGTTCCGCGCGCCGGAAGCCCAGGGCAGTTCGCTGACCACGGGCTCGGGCACCAGCTCGGGTACGCGCTGAACCACCGCCAAGGACACCCATTGAAAATCGCCGTCATTTCCAAGGATGAACGCCACCTGCTGGACCTGGGCCGCCTGCTGCGCGCACGCCCGACCGGCGACGAGGTGGACTTGCTGTCGGGCGGCCTGATCCGGCTGGCCGGCATGGCCGACGAGCAGTTGCCCGACGTGCTGATCATCGACCAGCCGTCCGTTGCTGACGGCGACCTGATCCAGGTCGAGCGCCTGAGCGGCCTGCATCCGACCATGGCTTTCATTGCGCTCACCAGCGAGAGTTCGTCCGATTTTCTGCTGCAGGCAATGCGCGCCGGCGTGCGCGAAGTGCTGCCTGCCCCGGTCACGTCCGCCACGCTGTACCCGGTGCTCGACCGCATTGCCGAAAAGCTGGGCCGGCGCCACCACGCCAGCGGCAAGGTACTGGCATTCATCTCGTGCAAGGGCGGCAGCGGCGCGACTTTTCTCGCCACCAACCTCGGTTATGCGCTCGCGGCCAGCGGCGCCAAGCGCGTGGCGCTGATCGACATGAACTTGCAATTTGGCGATGCCTCGCTGTTCGTCTCCGACCACAAGCCGCTGGCCACGCTGTCGGACGTGGCCAGCCAGATCCACCGGCTCGACCCGTCGTTCCTGGCCTCGAGCATGCTGAGCATTCTGCCCAACTACGGCGTGCTGGCCGCGCCGTCCGACCCGGCCCATACCAGCGACGTCAAGCCCGACCATATCGACGCCATCCTCAAGCTGGCGCGCCAGCAGTACGACTTCATCATCCTTGACGTGGGCCGCAGCCTGGACGCGGTGACCATCCGCGCGCTCGACCACGCCGACCTGATTTTCCCGATCCTGCAAACGACCTTGCCGTACATCCGCGACAGCAAGCGCCTGCTGACGGTGTTCCGTTCGCTCGAATATTCGAAAGAAAAAATCCAGCTGATCGTCAACCGCCACGACAAGGGCGGCGAAATCCGTTTGAAAGACCTGGAGGCGGCATTCGACACCGACCAGATGCAGACCATCCCGAACCACTACGACGCTGCCGCCGCCTCGGTCAACCAGGGCGTGCCGGTGATGAAGCTGGCGCCCACCAGCCCGTTGAGCCGCGCGCTCGACGAATTCGCGCGCAGCCTCAGTGGCGAAGCGGCCGCCGTCAAACCGGTCAGCTGGATCGACAAGCTGCGCGGCCGCAAGGATTAAGGAGCCACCATGAATACCCCTATTTCTCTGCGCGAGCGGCTTGAGACCGGCACCACCCGCGTGGTGGCCCAGCGCGTGACCGGCATCGACAACCGCGCCTACCAGGACCTCAAGCACCGCCTGCACCAGACCCTGCTCGACCGGGTGGACCTGGAAAGCATCCAGCGCCTGTCGCAGGACCAGATCAAGCTCGAACTGCGCACGCTGGTCGAGCGGCTGCTGGAAGAAGAATCGGTCGTCATCAACGATGCCGAGCGCAAGAATCTCACCCGCGACATCCAGAACGAGATGCTCGGCTTTGGTCCGCTCGAGCCGCTGCTGGAAGACCCCACCGTGTCCGACATCCTGGTCAACACCCACCGCCAGATCTATGTCGAGCGGCGCGGCAAGCTCGAGCTGACCGACGTCACCTTCACCGACAGCGCCCACCTGATGAAGATCATCGACAAGATCGTCTCGCGCGTGGGCCGCCGCATCGACGAATCGAGCCCGATGGTCGATGCGCGCCTGCCCGACGGTTCGCGCGTGAACGCCATCATTCCGCCGCTGGCGATCGACGGCCCGATCGTCTCGATCCGGCGCTTTTCGGCCGACCCGCTGCGCCTGGCCGACCTGGTGGCCTACGGCTCGATGACGGCCGACATGGCGGAAGTACTGCAGGGTTTGGGCCGCGCCAAGGTCAACATCCTGATCTCGGGCGGTACCGGTTCGGGCAAGACCACCATGCTCAACGTGATCTCCGGCTTCATCGGCCAGACCGAGCGTATCGTCACGGTGGAAGACGCGGCCGAGCTGCAACTGCAGCAGCCGCACGTGGTGCGGCTGGAAACCCGGCCGCCGAATATCGAGGGCAAGGGCGAAGTGACGCAGCGCGCGCTGGTGCGCAATGCGCTGCGCATGCGCCCCGACCGCATCATCCTGGGCGAGGTGCGCGGCGCCGAAGCGCTCGACATGCTGGGCGCGATGAACACCGGCCACGAAGGCTCGATGGCGACCATCCACGCCAACACCCCGCGCGACGCCCTCACGCGGCTGGAAAACATGATCAGCATGGCCGCCGCCAACCTGCCCACCAAGGCCATGCGCCAGCAGATCAGTTCTGCCGTGGGCGTGGTGGTACAGGTCTCGCGCCTGCCCGACGGCAAGCGCAAGGTGATGTCGATCCAGGAAGTGACCGGCATGGAGGGCGAGATGATCACCATGCAGGAGATCTTCAGCTACAAGCAGACCGGCCTCGGCGACGACGGCACCGTGCACGGCCACCACAGCCCGAGCGGCATCCGGCCGCGCTTCATCGACCGCCTGCGCAATTTCGGCGTCACGGTGTCGAACACCGTGTTCGAGCCGAGCTGAGGGCCAGCATGGATTACCGTTTGATCGTTTTCGGCTTGTGCGTGTTCGGCGCCGTGGCGCTGCTGGTGTGGGGCATCTACAGCAGCGTGCACAACGTCAAGGGCGAGCAGGCCAAGCGCGTGGCGCGGCGCCTGCGCAACGCCATCGGCGACGACGGCGCGGAGCTGGCCGTCTCGATCACCAAGGACCGCATGCTCAGCCGCGATCCCGACACCCACCGCCTGCTGCTGCACATCCCCGGCATCCTGCTGCTCGACCAGGTGCTGCTGCAATCGGGCCGCAGCTGGACTGCCGCGCGCCTGCTTGCCATCATCGCCATCGCGGCGGTGTGCGGCGTGGTGCTGGGGCTGGTGCTGCGCCTGCCGTTCAGCGGCGCGCTGGTGCTGGGCCTGTGCGCCGCCTGCCTGCCGTGGTGGGAGCTCAACCGCGCCAAGAAGCGCCGCATCACCCGCATCGAACTGCTGCTGCCCGAAGCGCTCGACATGATGAGCCGCGCCATGAAGGCCGGCCACGCATTTCCCACCGCGCTGAAGATGGTGGCCGACGAAATGCCGATGCCGCTGTCGATGGAATTTCGCGCCGTGTTCGACGAAGTCAATTTCGGCATCAGCATGCCGGACGCGCTGATGGGCATGGCGCAGCGCGTGCCCAGCGCCGACCTGCGCTACTTCGTGGTGGCGGTGCTGATCCAGCGCGAGACCGGCGGCAATCTGACCGAGCTGCTGGCGTCGATCAGCGCCATCATCCGCGACCGCCTGCGCCTCTTGGCGCAAGTGCGCGTGATGTCGGCCGAGGGCAAGATGTCGGCCTGGGTGCTGGGTCTGCTGCCGTTCGGCGTGGGCGGCATCATGTTCGTGCTGAACCGCGAATTCCTCACCATCCTGTTTGTCGATCCTCAGGGCCAGCGCCTGCTGATGGGTGCGGCAGGCATGATGCTGCTCGGCTTCCTGGTGATCCGCAAGATCACCAAAATCAGGATCTGACCCCATGACACCGATTCAACTGATTTTTTTGGTCGTGATCTTCATCGGCGTGTTTGGCGCCGCGCTGGTGGCCGCGCGCCTGTTTACCAACACCGCCGTGCGTGACCGGCTCGACGCCCTGTCCGAGCAGCCCGAGTCGCGCTTCGACCGTGGCCGCTGGCTGCAACAGCTGGTCAACCTGGCCTCGCCGCTGGCCAAGCTGTCGGTGCCGGCCGAAGGCTGGGAAACCTCGGCCGTGCGCCGCCGCTTCATCAACGCCGGCTGGCGCACGCCGGCCGCGCCGGGCCTGTTTTACGCCGCCAAGACCGGGCTGGCCTTGCTGCTGCCGCTGCTGGTGTTCCTGTACCTGAGCAGCACCGGCAGCCAGGCCGAGGGCATGACCAAGCTCAGCTACCTGCTGGTGGCCGCCGCCAT
Organism: Duganella zoogloeoides; assembly: GCF_034479515.1. Lineage (NCBI taxonomy): Bacteria > Pseudomonadati > Pseudomonadota > Betaproteobacteria > Burkholderiales > Oxalobacteraceae > Duganella > Duganella zoogloeoides. Next base: position 752,342 of record NZ_CP140152.1, on the reverse strand, counting down.
CGGCTACTACGTGCCGGGCCTGGTGCTGAACGAAGTGATCAAGCGCCGCCAGCGCGACATTTTCGAAAGTTTTCCCGATGCGCTGGACCTGATGACGGTGTGCGTGGAAGCGGGCCTGGCGATGGACGCGGCGCTGGCGCGGGTGGCGCAGGAGATAGGCCTGAAAAGCGTGATCCTGGCCGAGGAACTGCAACTGGTCACGCTGGAACTGCGCGCCGGCAGCGCCAAGGAAAAGGCGCTGCGCAACCTGTCGCTGCGCACCGGCGTGGACGATGTCGATGCCTTGGTGACGATGCTGATCCAGGCCGACCGCTTCGGTACCAGCGTGGCCGATTCGCTGCGGGTGCAGTCGGAACTGCTGCGCACCAAGCGCCGCCAGCGCGCCGAGGAGCAGGCCGCCAAGATCGCCCTGAAGCTGCTGTTCCCGCTGATTTTCTTCATCTTCCCCAGCTTGCTGGTGGTGTTGCTGGGCCCTGCGCTCCTGCAGCTGTACCAGGGCCTGGGCGCGGCCAACCTTTAACCGGAACCTGCATGCGATCTCACGCGATCTGTCTCGCCCTGTGCGCCGCCGGCCTGCTGCCGGCGTGCGGCACCGCGCCCAAGCCGGCGCCAGCGCTGGCCACGGCGCCGCTGCTGCGCATCAGTGACGGCGACGGCAACCAGCCCGGCTACGCCTACCGGCTGGGCCGCGCCTACGAGCAGCAGGGTGACCTGGCGCGCGCCGATGCCGCCTACGCCCGCTCGCTGGCGCTGGACCCGGACCAGCTCGACGCCCGCAACGCCCGCGCGGTACTGCTGGCAAAGCAGGGCCGCCTGGACGAAGCGGCAGCATTGCTGCAAAAGCTGACCAGGGATTTTCCGTACAGCGCCCAGGCGCTCGGCAATCTCGGCTATCTTCAATATTTGCAGGGCCAGCATGCACAAGCAGCCGCCACGCTGCGGGCCGCACTGGCGCTGGACCCGGACTACGGTCCCGCGCGCGCCAATCTTTCGCTGCTGGGCGGCGGCAAGCTCGATACCGCTGCCGTCGTGCCAGTGGCTGCGCCGACGATGACGCTGCAGCCGTTCGCCTTGACGACCGCGCCAACGCCGCAGTTGTCGCTGGTGCGCATGGGGCCCAATGAATTGCGTCTGCAGGCTGCGGCCACCGTTGCCGCAGTGTCCATCGCATCGGCAACCGATAGCGACGCCAGCGCGCCCGAGTGCCTGCATATCGTCAACGGCAACGGTATGCCGAGCGGCGCCGCCAGAATGCGCGACATGCTGCGCCAACGCGGTTTTGCCGCCGCCAGTTCTGTGCTTGGCAACCAGCGCGGGTACACCCAGGCGCGCACGGTGATCGAGTATGTGCCTGGCCAGCAACAACGCGCCAGCGCGCTGCGTACCGCGCTGGGCAGCCCGGCAACACTGGTGCCGGTCGCCACCCTGCCGCGCCAGGTCGCTTTGCGGCTGGTGCTGGGCCAGGATCGGCACACCATCAATCCGAATTTGCTGGCGCGCCAAGAGCGCCCCGTCACAGCTTTCAACCAGGAGTCTCCATGAACCGAACCACGTCCACCCGGTACCATACCGGCCACCTGCTCCAGCTCTTCCTGGCCGCCATCCTGGCGATGCTGCTGGCCGCCTGCGGCGGCGGCGGTGGTAACAGCGCCAGCGGCTGCGTGACGATCGACCCCAGCCGCGATCCGAACCTGCCCGGCTGTGGTACCGGCACCGGCGCCACCGCGCCCCGCATGACGGTCGCACTGACCGACAGCGCCAACGCCCCCATCACGACCATCAGCAACGACCGCCCGGGCAACCTGGTGGCGGTGTTCCGCAACGGCGCCAATGCGGCCGTCGCCAACACGGTGGTAACGTTTACCACCACCGACGCCACCGGTGTGTTCGTGCCAGCTGCCGGCACGGCAGTGACCGACGCCACCGGCACCGCGCGCGTGGGTCTGCCGGTGGGCACCACCGCTGGCGCGTTCACGGCCACGGCCAGCGCCAGCGTCGACGGCAAGACCGCTACCGCCAGCGTCAACTACACGGTCGATTATTCGGCCGTGACGCTGGGCGCCTTGTCGATCGCCCCCACCAGCCTGGCAGCCGGCGGCACCGCAGGTGTGCAAGTGACTGTCTTGAGCGGCACCACGCCGTATGCACCACCGCTGGCGGTCGCGTTCAGTTCGCCGTGCGTGACGGCCGGCAGGGCCCGCCTGATCACGCCGGTGACCACCGTGAATGGCGTGGCCAGCAGCTCGTACACCGACCTCGGTTGCGGCACCACCGACATCGTCACCGCCACCGCAGTGGTCAGCGGCGTCACCGTCACCCGCAGCGCCAACCTGACGGTGAATGCCGCCAGTGCAGGCCAACTGACGTTCGTGTCGGCACTGCCGCAAAACATTGCGCTGCGGGGCACCGGAGGCGCCGGTCGCCAGGAAACCGCCACCGTTACCTTCAAGGTGCTCAACGCCGTCGGCCAGCCGCTGGCCGGCCAGGTCGTCAACTTCGCGCTCAACACCGTCGTCGGCGGTTTGACAGTGAGCCCTGCCAGCGCCACCACCGGCAGCGACGGCACGGTATCGACAGTGGTCACTTCGGGCAATATCAACACCCCGGTGCGGGTGTCGGCCACGTTGCCAGGCAATGGCATCAGTACCGTCTCCGACCAGTTGGTGGTATCGACCGGTGTGCCGGAGCAGGCCAGCTTCTCGCTCAGCGCAGTGATTCGCAACGTCGAGGGCGGTTCATTCAATGGCTGCCCGGCGCCGAACGGCACCACGCTGGCCGCGCGCCTGGCCGACCGCTTCCACAATCCGGCGCCCGACGGCACCGCTGTCAGCTTCACGGCAGAAGGCGGCACCGTCGATGCTTCGTGCCTGACCGGCGAGACCACCACCACGCTCACCGACGGTACCGTGATCAAGCAGAAGGGCACCCCAGGCGAATGCACGGTGCGCTTCTGCGCCGCCAGCCCGCGTCCGGCCGACGGCCGCGTGACGGTGCTAGCCTATGCGCTGGGAGAAGAAAGTTTTGTCGATGCCAACGGCAACAACCGCTTTGATGCTGGCGAAACATTCACTGACTTGGGCGACCCGTTCCGCAACGACCGCGCCGTCACCGACGCCAACGCCAGCGGCAGCGACGACGCCTTCACAACAGGCAATGCAGCAAGGGTGTCCGGCGAGTCATTTATCGATACAAACGGCAATGGTGCCTGGGATGCGGCCGGCAACGGCATCTACAATGGCGTGCTGCGGGCGTCCGGTGTGGGCAGCGGCGACACCGTGCATCTGCGTCAATCAATGGTAATGGTGCTGTCCAACAGTACCGCCAACGTCACACTAATCGGCCAGGCCGTCGGCGGCGCGCCCACCATCGGTACGCTGGCGTTGAGCCAGTGCATCAGCGGCACGCCATTCGTCAATGACACCCGCACATTCCGTTTCGCCATCCGCGACAACAATCCAACCGTTTTTGCCACCAACCGACTGGCCGCGCATCCGAACGACAGCAACTGGCTGTTCGACCTGCCGGGCAACCCTCTGCCTGCCGGGACCAGGATCAACTTCAGCGTGTCCAATGGCATCTTGCTGTCCGCTGCCGATGTCGTGGTGGCCAACAGCATACAGCCGGACTCGAGTGGTTGGATTTACCGGGTGCAACTGGCGAGCGACGCGGTCCAGAATGCTACCGGTTGCCTTAATCCGATCAATAGCGGCGCCCTGAACATCACCGTCACCACCCCAAGCGGCGTGGTGAGCAGTTTCTCCTACCCGGTCACCGACTGACGCGGCGCGGTCAGGCACAGGCCGGCCAGCATGAACAACATCAGCGCATAAAACACGCTGCTGTGGATGGTCCAGAAAATCACTTCGGTCAGGCCGAAGCCGAAGTAGCAGACCACCAGCAACATGCCGGCCAGCGCCGGCGCCGTGACATCGCGGCGCTGTGCCCTGCCACGGTGCAACTGACGGCGGAAGAACAGGAACGGCAGCAGCAGTGTGCCGGCCCAGGCCAGCAGCCCGACCACGCCGCCGAACACGGTGGCGTGCAGCGCGTCGTTGTGGAAGTGATCGAGATCGAGTATGTAAGCCGGCGCCTCGCCGCGGGCCACCATGGCCTGCTTGGCGCGGTCCACCGCCGCCACGCTGCGGCCCAGCCACGGGTGCTCGGCGATCAGCTCGGTGGCGGTGTGCCACAGCTCGAGCCGTACACCCATATTGGTAAACGTGTTACCACCTGCGAAATATTGCTCGACATCGGCCACGCCCTGCATGGCCCGCTCGCGCGCCCCGGTTTGCGGCACCAGGAACGACATCGCCAGCAGTACCGGCACCAGCAGCGCTGCGCCCTTGCGGTAGCGGCCACCCAGCACATTGCCATAACGCAGCAGCAATATCACCGCCAGGATTGCGGCCACCCAGCCGCCACGGGTGCCGGTAGCGACCGAGCCGACCAGGCCAGCCAGCGCGCCCAGCACCGGCCACAGCACGGCGCGGCCGTGGAAGTCGCGCGAGGCCGCCAGGCACATCAAGCCCATGCACAACGAAATATCGCCGAACGTAATCGCGTTGATCAAGCCGCCGGGGCGATCCATGCCCAGTACCCAGCGCTGGTAGCTGATGAACACCGCGCCAGCGACAGCGCCGGCGATCAGGCCCCACCACAGGAAGCGGCGCGATGGCCGCCACACCAGCACCACCAGCAGCGCAGCGGCAGCGGCCAGCGAACGCACCGGGCGCTCGAGGTCGCGCAGCCGCACCTCGGGATCGAATACGTAGTATCCAAGGGCCAGCAACAGGGGAACAGCAAAGGCCAGCAGCAGCGGTACAACCTCGCGTATATGCGGTGCGGCAACAGTACGGACGGCGCGCCAGCAGGCGATCGCCACCAGCAAGTAGACCAGGCTGAACAAGCCGGTACCGCCGCGTGCGATCAAAAACAGGAATGGTGGCGCAAACAACAGGCTGTTGAAAAAGACAGTGCTGACAGGCTTTTGCGATAAGGTATTATGCATCATTCTTCTTGTGGTTCTTTCCGCGAGAGATCACCCTGCCCGCCTCCATTCATGCAACAAACAATCACTATTTCAGTCGTCATTGCGACCTACAATCGCCCGGATGCACTGCGCGCAGTCATCGAGGCATTCTTTCTCCAGGACGAGAAAAATTTCGAGCTCATTGTCGCCGATGACGGCTCGACCGACAACACGCGTGCCTGCGTGGCGGAGCTGCAAGCGCGCTCGCCGGTCCCGCTGCGGCACATCTGGCAAGAGGACATCGGCTTCCGGCTGGCGCGGGTGCGCAACCTCGGTATCGCGGCAGCCAAAGGCGACTATCTGATCTTCCTCGACGGCGACTGCATCCCGCAAAGCAGCTTTATAAGCCAGCATCGGCGGTTGGCCGAGCCAGGCTGCATGGTAACCGGCAGTCGCATTTTGCTCAGCGAAGCGCTGACCGCGCAGGTGCTGGCGGGCGCAATACACCCGTTGCAGCTGTCGCCGTGGGGCCAGTTGAAGCTGCGTTTGAATGGCGGGCTGAACAAATTGTTACAACTTTGGTGGCATTTTCCCGACGTCAAACGCACATCGAACCGCTTTACCTGGCGCCGCATCAAGGGTTGCAACATGGCGGCGTGGCGCAGCGACATCGAGCGCATCAATGGTTTCGATGAAAGTTTTACCGGCTGGGGCCACGAGGATGCCGATATCGTGCTGCGCCTGTTTAACGCCGGCATCCTGCGCAAGGATGGCGCATTTGCCACCGAAGTGCTGCACCTGTGGCACCGCGAAGCCGTGCGCGACCAGGCCAGCAGCAACAAGGCCCGGGTGGAAGCGCGCATGCTGGATAAAACCGTGCGCGCCACGGTGGGACTGGCGCAATGAACGCCCCCCTCAGATTGAGCATCGTGGTGCCTGCCTACAATGTGCAGGACTTTATCGTTGAAACGCTCGACTGCATCCTGCCGCAAATGCGCGACGGCCACGAACTGGTGCTGATCGACGACGGCTCCACCGATGCCACCGTCGAGCGCGCGCGCGGTGTGTTTGCCGCGTGGCCGCAATGCGCGGCGCGTATCGTGCAGCAGACCAATGCCGGCGTGGCCGACGCCCGCAACAACGGCGTGGCGCAGGCGCGCGGCGACTACATCCTGTTTGTCGATAGCGACGACCTGTTGCAGCCGGGCGCGCTGGACGGTATCGACGCCGCCATCGCCCAGTATGCGCCGGACGTGATCGCCACCGATTTCTGCATCTGGTACCCGGGCCGCACCGCCAAGCCGCTCGAATACCACCACCTGGGCTATCCGCCTAACGTGGTGCTGGAAGGCCCCGAAGCGATCCTGTCCACGTATTTCGCCGACCGCCACATGTATGTGTGGTGCAAGATCATCCGGCGCGACATCTACCTGCAACTGGGGCTGCCGCTGTTTCCGTCAGGCCGGTTGTTCGAGGACATGGCCATCGTGCCGCGCCTGCTGGCCGCCTGCCGCACGCTGGTGTACGTGCCGCTGGTGCTGCTGCATTACCGCCAGCACCCGGTCAGCATCACGCGCGTGATCACGCCGCAGTGGTGTACCGATTTCGTGCTGGCGCTGGCCTCGGCCAGGCCTTACCTGGAAAGTGCCGGCGCGACCGACAGCGCGGCCATGCGCGCCGAGTTCGACGGCGCCGCGACCCTGTTCTACCTGTGTGCCATCAAGACCTCGTTCCAGTTGCCGGCGTCCGCCCAGCCGGACCAGGTGCGCGCGGAAGTGCGCAAGATTTACCTTGGCAGCCTGTTCGGCACGGTGGAGAAAACGCTGCACAACCTGGAAGCCGGCCAGCTGGCGTCGGTCACCCTGCGCAACGGCCGCCGCTGTGCGCGCCAGGTGCGCCAGGCGCTGGCCGACAGCACCGTGTTCAAGTGGCGCCAGACCATCAACCGCGCCTACAAAACCTGGCAAATGGCCAGGCAACAACGCCTTAGCAAAACCAACTGACCATGTCCGCCCCGTTTTCCATCAGCATCATCGTTCCCGCCTATAACGCTGCCGGTTTCATCGACGAATGCCTGGCCCACATCGTGCCGCAAATGGGGCCGGCCCACGAACTGATCGTGATCGACGACGGTTCGCGCGACGACACCGCCGCCCGCGTGCAGGCGCACGCCGCCGCTACCCCGCAATGCGCGCTGCGATTGATCCGGCAAGCCAACCAGGGCCTGGCGCAAGTGCGCAACGTGGGTCTGCAGGAGGCGCGCGGCGACTACATCCTGTTCATCGACAGCGACGACCTGCTGCAACCAGGCATCCTGGCGCGGCTCGACGCAGTAATCGCCAGCCATCATCCCGACACGATCGCGCTGGACTTTTCCATGTGGCATCCCGACCGGCCCGACAAGAACCGCGCCGTGCACATGGGCTATACGCCCGACACGCTGATCACCGACGCCGACACCATTCTCGACGTGTTCTTTGCCGACCGCCACCTGTATGCGTGGGCGCGCGTGATCCGGCGTGAAATTTATGCAAGCTTCGAGCAGCCGCTGTATCCCACCAAGCGTCTGTTCGAGGACGTGGCCGTCACGCCGCGCCTGCTGGCGCGCTGCCGCTCGCTGTACTACCTGCCGCAGCAGTTGCTGGCCTATCGCCAGCACCCGGTCAGCATCACCAAGTCGGTCAGCGCCGACTATTGCCGCGATTTTACGGCCGCGCTGGGGCTGACCAAGCCGGCGCTCGAGCAGGCCGGCGTCAGCGCCGGCGTGCGCGACCACTTCGATGCCGTGGTCAGCTATTTTTATATCGGTGCGGTGAAAAACTCCTACCAGTTGCCAGCGGCGACCGGGCGCGTGGTACGGCGCGAGTTGAAAGAGATTTACCGGGCCACGCTGTTTGGCACGCCCGACAACGTGCTGGACAAGATGGAACAAGGCAGCCTGCGCTCGACCAGCCGCCGCGACGACCTGCGCGCCGCGCGCCAGGTCCGGCAGGCACTGGCCAACAGCCTGGTATTCCGCTTCAAGCAGACGCTGAGCCGCAAGGTCAAACTGTGGCAGCGCCAGGCGCGGGTACGAGCACTGGGGAAAGCATAATTTCCTTACTGCACCTGGACTTTAAGCGGACGCGCCGGGTAGGAAAAATCCGCTACCATGGGTTTTTCGCCCAAGGAGGTCACCCATGCGTGTAGATATTTATTACCGAGACGAAGCAGAAGGCAAGCACACCTACCTGGCTGTACCGGAAGGAAAAGCCATTCCGGAAGAAGCGACCAGCACCGACTGGCATGTCGAGGCCGAGAAGGTCGAGGTCGATGACGACAACGGCGACCTGTCCCGTTACCATATCGCCGATCCGCTCGCGCAGATCGGCTCGAAAGGTTACGCCATCACCAGCGTGACCGCGCAACTGTAAGTCCTCGCCAACCTGCTGCGCGGCCAGTTACCGCCGAAGCTCAGCGTACTGTCATACGCCTGTGCTCCCCAAGGCGGTATCGGGCCGCTCGCTGCCGTATTGCGAGCTCCCTGGTCAATACTCGATCAGCACATCCTGCGCGCCCAATTGCTGGCGCAGCGCTTGCTGCAAGTCGTCCGACGGCGCCACGCGCCACCCTTCTCCCAGTTGCACCGTGCACGCCACGCCCTGCGGCATGATGCGTGCCGACACCGGCAAGCCATCGGCATGGCGGTGCGGCGCCAGGACTTCCGCCATCTTGCGCACGTCGAGCGTGGTGGGCAGGGCCATCGCCAGTTGCTTGCCGTGCTTGACGCGGGCGCTGACGATATCGAACACTTTTTCCGCCGAGATGCGCAGGCCGCCCGAGAAGCGGTCTTCGGAGACCTTGCCAATCACTGCCAGGAACTCGTCTTCCTTGATCATGTGCTTGCACTCTTCGAACACCTCGGCGTACACAGTCACTTCCACCACCGCGCTCTTGTCGTCCAGGGTGACGATCAAGAGTTTACCGCGCTGTGTCATCTGCGGACGGATGCCGGTGATCACGCCGCACAGGATGCGCGGATCGCGCGACGGTTCCAGGTCGGCCAGCTTGGTGCGCGAGAAGCGGCGCGCCTCGGGCGCGAACGAATCGAACATGTGGCCGGACAGGTAAAAGCCCAGCGCCATCTTTTCCTCGGCCAGGCGCTGGCGGTCGGTGAAGATTTCGGCCTTGACGTAGTCCGGTGGCGGTTCCAGGTCGCTGTCATCGCCGCCGAACAGGCTGACCTGGTTGGCCGATTTCAGTTGCTGGTCGGCGTACTCCATGGCGAAGCTGACCGACGCCAGCAAAATCGCGCGATCGACGTTCAGGCAGTCAAAAGCGCCGGCGCGGATCAGCGACTCGATGGTGCGGCGGTTGATCTGTTTTTTATCGACGCGCTTGCAGAAGTCGAACAGGCTGACAAACGGCCCGTCGGCCTTGCGCGCGGCGATGATCGCCTCGATGGCGTTCTGGCCCGCGCCCTTGCAGGCGCCGAGGCCGTAGCGGATTTGCGTGACCTTTTTGCCGGTGACCGACGGCGGCGGACCGTCCGGCACGAAGCGGTACTGCGACTGGTTGATATCGGGCGGCAGGATGGTGAGGCCGCAGATGTCGATCGCGTCCTCGACCAGGATCTTGACCTTCTCGGTATCTTCCATGGCCAGCGACATATTGGCTGCCATGAACGCGGCCGGATGGTGCGCCTTGAGATATGCAGTGTGGTACGACAGCAGCGCGTACGCGGCGGCGTGCGATTTATTGAAACCGTAGCCCGCGAACTTTTCCATCAAGTCGAAGATCTCGTCGGCCTTCTGCGCCGACAGGCCGTCCTTGGCGGCGCCGGCGCGGAAAATCTCGCGGTGCTCGGCCATCTCTTCGGCCTTCTTTTTACCCATCGCGCGGCGCAGCATGTCGGCGCCGCCCAGCGAGTAGCCGCCGACGATCTGGGCCATCTGCATCACCTGCTCCTGGTACACCATGATGCCGTAGGTTTCGGACAGAATCGACTCGGTGCGCGGATCGGGATAGTCGAATTTTTCGCCGTGCTTGCGCTTGCAGAAGTCCGGGATCAGGTCCATCGGCCCCGGGCGGTACAAGGCGACGAGCGCGATGATGTCCTCGAAGCGGTCGGGCCGCGCATCCTTCAACATGCCCTGCATGCCGCGCGACTCGAGCTGGAATACCGCGACCGTCTTGGCCTTGGTGAGCAGGTCGTACGACGGCCTGTCGTTCAGCGGCAGCTTGGCCAGGTCGAAATCTTTTTCGACCGGGTCGAGCGCCTTGATGTAGCGCACCGCGCGGTCCAGAATGGTCAGCGTGGTCAGGCCCAGGAAGTCGAACTTGACCAGGCCCACGGCCTCGACGTCGTCCTTGTCGTACTGCGACACCACGCCGCCGTCGCCACCCTGGGTGTACAGCGGGCAGAAGTCGGTGAGCTTGCCCGGGGCGATCAGCACGCCACCGGCGTGCATGCCGATGTTGCGGGTGATGCCCTCGACCTGCTGCGCCAGGTCCAGCAGTTGCGCCACTTCCTCCTCGTTCTGCTGGCGTTCCTTGAGCATCGGTTCTTCTTCGATGGCCTCGGCAATCGACACCGGCTTGCCCGGCTTGAACGGGATCAGTTTCGACACGCCGTCGCAGAAGTTGTAGCCGAAGTCCATCACGCGGCCCACGTCGCGGATCGCGCCCTTGGCCGCCATGGTACCGAACGTGGCGATCTGCGAGACCGCGTCGCGGCCGTACAGGTCCTTCACGTGCTGGATCACCAGCTCGCGCTTTTCCTGGCAAAAGTCGATATCGAAGTCGGGCATCGAGACCCGTTCCGGGTTGAGGAAACGTTCGAACAGCAGGTTGTACTTGAGCGGATCGAGGTCGGTGATTTTCAGTGCGTAGGCGACCAGCGAACCGGCGCCAGAACCGCGGCCGGGACCGATCGGCACGTCGTTGTTCTTGCCCCACTGGATGAACTCGGCCACGATCAGGAAGTAGCCGGGGAACTTCATGTTGATGATGGTCTTGTTCTCGAAGTCGAGCCGCTCCTCGTACCGAGGCCGCTCTTTTTCGCGCCGCACCGGGTCGGGATACAGCTGCTCGAGCCGCTCTTCCAGCCCTTTTTTCGTTTCGGCGATCAGGAACTCGTCGATGGTCATGCCGGGCGTGGGGAAGTTGGGCAGCTGCGGCTTGCCCAAGGTAAGCGTGAGGTTGCAGCGCTTGGCGATTTCCACCGAGTTGTGCAGCGCGGCCGGCAGATCGTGGAACAGCTCGCGCATCTCCGCTTGCGTCAGGAAACGCATCTGCTCGTTGAACCTGCGCACGCGCTTGCCGTTGGCCAGCATTTCGCCCTCGGCAATACACACGCGCGCTTCGTGGGCGATGAATTCGTCCTTGGAAATGAACTGCACCGGGTGCGTGGCCACCACCGGCAGTCCCAGCTTGGCGGCCAGCGACACCGCGTGCCGCACCTGCGCTTCCTGGTTGGCCTGGCCGGCGCGCTGGATTTCGATATAAAAATGGCCGGGGAAAATCTTGGCCCATTTTTGCGCGTTTTGCTCGGCCAGTTCCGGGTTGCCGTTTTCGATTGCCATGCCGACGTCGCCGAAGTGGGCGCCGGACAGGGCGATCAGGCCGTTGGCCGGCGAATCGCCGGGCAGCAGCGCGTATTGCTGGTTGACCAGGTTGGCCAGCCACTCGGTGCGGATCTCGGCGCGGCCCTTGTACTGGTTGGTGAGCCAGGCTTGCGACAGCAGTTCGCACAGCTGCAGGTAGCCCATGCGGTTCTTGGCCAGCAGCATCAGACGCGATGGTTTGTCGCGGTTGTCGTCATTGGTGATCCACACGTCGACACCGACCACCGGCTTGACGCCCTTGCCGCGCGCGGCCTTGTAGAACTTGACCATGCCGAACATATTGGACAGGTCGGTAACCGCCAGCGCCACCTGCTTGTCCTTGGCGGCGGTCTTGACCAGGTCGTCGATGCGCACCAGGCCATCGACGATCGAGTACTCGGAGTGGACCCGCAGGTGGACAAAAGCCGGTCCGGCAGGCACTACCGCACCCTCGTCGGGCGCAATGACAGTTCCTGCCGCTTGTTCGTTTGCTACCATGTTCATACGCTGCTCGATGCTGGTTCAGTAACCCGCTATTTTACCGCGCAACGGCCTGGCCCGGGCGGCGCCCATGCTTGTCGTCCGGCATTTTGCGTATAATGTCGCCTTCCCTCTTTTTTGATCCTGAACCGATCGATTACCACCATGTCCGCTAATACTGCTTTACAAGCTGAAGCGCATGCTGGCGCTCCTGTCGCCGCTGCCGCTACCGCTCCCCACGTCAATATCGCTGCCTACAAATTCATCACGTTCGACGATACCGAAGCGATGCGGCCGCAATACCAGGACATCTGCGCGCGCCTGGGCCTCAAGGGCACCATCCTGTTGACCCCGGAAGGCATCAATATGTTCCTGTCCGGCCCGCGCGCCAACATCGACGAATTTCTGGCGTGGGTGCGCAGCGATGCCCGCTTTGCCGACCTGGAAGTGAAAGAAAGCTTGTCGTCCGAGCAGTCGCACAAGCGCATGCTGGTCAAGATCAAAAAAGAAATCATCACCATGCGCATGCCGCTGATCAAGCCGGAAGAAGGCCGCGCGCCGTTCGTCGAGGCGCACACGCTCAAGCGCTGGCTCGACAACGGCGTCGACGACCAGGGCAAGCCGGTGGTGATGGTCGACACCCGCAACGATTTCGAAGTGGACGTGGGCACGTTCGACAACACGGTCGATTACCGCATCAAGAAATTCACCGAGTTCCCGGACCTGATCGCCGCCCACAAGGACGACTTCGAAGGCAAGACCGTGGTGACCTTCTGTACCGGCGGCATCCGCTGCGAAAAGGCCGCGATCCACATGCAGAATATCGGCTACGACAATGTGTACCAGCTCGAAGGCGGCATCCTCAAATACTTCGAGGAAGTAGGCGGCGCCCACTACACGGGCGACTGCTTCGTGTTCGACTACCGCACCGCGCTCAACCCGCAACTGCAACCGACCGAAACCGTGCAATGCTTCGTCTGCCGCGCCGTGGTCACCCCGCGCCAGCAACTGGCGCCCGAATACGTCTACGAAAAATCCTGCCCCGCCTGCTACCAAGGCTAAATTCGGGGTCAGAGGCTAAATTCGGGGTCAGTGCCGACATTCGGACACGAACTAAACCATACGGTTGTTCGGCTCGTGTCTAAATGTCGGCACTGACCCCGAAGTTCAGGCTTCTGACCCCGAAGTTCAGGCTTCGTTTTCGAGCATGCTGATACGGACCAGGTCGGCGACGTTGTCCACGCCCAGCTTGGCCATCAGGCGGGCTTTGTGGACTTCCACCGTGCGCACGCTGATACCGAGGGCGGGGCCGATTTCGCGGTTGTGGCGGCCCAACACCACCAGCTCCATCACTTCGCGTTCGCGCGGCGTCAGTTCGCCCAACAGGCTGGCGTGGCGGCTGCGGCGCTGCTGCTCGTGCTGTTCGCTGCGCGCGCGCGACAGCGCTTCGTCGATGGCGGCGATCAGCTTGGCGTCGTCGAACGGCTTTTCCAGGAAATCGACAGCATCGGCCTTGAAGGCGGCGCGCGCGGTGCCCACGTCGCCGTGACCGCTCATGATGATGAAGGGGATGCGGCAGCCCTGCCGCGCCAGTTCCTGCTGCAAGGCCAGCCCGTCCATGCCCGACATGCGGATGTCGAGCAGCAGGCAGCCGCGCCAGTTGGGTTGCCAGGTTTGCAGGAATGCTTCGCCGCTGGAAAACACGGCGGTACGGTAACCGCGCACGCCCAACAACAACCCCAGTGCGTCGCGCACGGACGGGTCGTCATCGACGATGTAGACGGTCAGGTTGTGGACGCTTTGTTCGAACGCGTCCGGATTATGCAGCGACATGATGCTCTGGCTCCTCGGCGCGTGCCAACGGCAGCGCCATTTTAAATATTCCCTTGTCTCCAACCTCGGCCCACAGTGCACCGCCGTGGGCCTCCATGATGGCCCGGCTCAGCACCAGGCCCAGTCCCAGTCCGCTGGCCTTGGACGAGACGAACGGCTCGAACAGGCGCGCGGCCAATGCCTGCGACACGCCCTTGCCGCTGTCCTCGATCATCAAGTGCAGGCAGGCACGCCGCTCCGATGCCTGCCGGCCCCTGGCGCCGCGCCCGCCCTTGCCGGCTGCATCCACCCGCCAGCCCGACACCGTGATGCGGCGCGCACCGGCCGGCTGTTCCTGCACCGCTTCCAGTGCATTGGCCAGCAGATTGCGCAGCACCAGCTCGACCTGCAGCCGGTCCACCTGTACCTGCAAGGCCGGCACCGCCTCGATATTGAGCACCACTTCGCGCTCGCGCAACTGCGCCATGAACTGCTGGCTGACGCCCGCCACCAGGTGGCGCGCATCGACCGCCTCGAGCTTCATGGCGCCGGTGCGGAAAAAATCGCGCAGGCGCCGCACCACTTCGGCAGCCCGGCTCGACTCGGCGATCATGCGCTGCACCACGCTCTTGAGCATGGCGCCGCTCTCGCCCCGTTCGAGCAGGAATTCGCAGGCCTTGCCGTAAGTCCCCAGCGCGGTCAGCGGCTGGTTCAGTTCGTGCGCCAGGGCGGCCGCCATTTCGCCGGCCGCCGCCAGCCGCAACGACTGCTTCAAGTCGCTCGACACCTGGCGCAATTCATCGACCACGATGCCGATCGAAAAGCCCACCAGCGCCAGCACCACGTCGAGCATTTGCAGCTCGTGCACGGCGATATCGCCGGCGTGGTTGAGCTTGACCAGCGCACCGATACCCGCCTGCAGGACGAACACCATCAGTGCCGTGCCATACAGGCCCTGGCGCGAGGCCGCCCACACCACCGGCAGGAACAGGAAATAGAAATCCTTGAATTCCGACGTCGCGATGCTGCCGAACACCAGGGTCAGCACGCCGATCGCCAGCACCAGGTAGCCCAATGTTTCCAGGTTCCACACCGTATCACGCAAGCGCTGACGGGTCGGTGCGCTGGCCAGCATCCAGATCAGCGGCATCGACACCACCACCCCCACCATGTCGCCGATGCCAAAGCGCAGCACCGCCGTGCTCCAGTTGCCGGCCGGAATCAGGCCGGTGGCGGACAGCAGGCTGATATACACGAGGTCGTTGAGCAGCGAGCCCACGGCCACGATCGCCACCCACTGGAACAGGCGCCCCCGGCTGTCGAACAGGCCGTTGCTGCCGAAGGTACGGCGCAGCGCTTCGCCCATCAGTCCGTAGCCCACGGTCAGCCACACCGACAGCAGCACCGTGAGCAGCAGGCCGGCCGGCATGCCGCGCACCAGGATTTCGCCGAGCGTCAATGCAATAAACCACGGCAGCGCCGCGCGCCAGCCATGGCGCAGCCAGAACACCAGTCCCAGCGACGGATCGGGATTCCAGGGCGTGATGTTGAGACCGTACAAAGGGTCGATGTAGGTGGCCCAGTCGAACAGCAAGTACAGCGCAATAAAGGCTGGAAACTGCAAAGAGCGAAGGGAAAACGCGGACCGCGACCAGGACATAGTGTAAAGATTTGTATCGTATTGTAGCATTATGCCTCGGCACCCATCAACGCGCAGCGCTTTTTACAACTAAGGGTTACCCTTAGCAACCCTTGTTTCCGCCCTTCACACCGCCCCGTGCAGTCTCCTTCGACATGCGGGAAGACCCTTACGCTGGCGCCCCAATTGTCAGCCCCGAGACGCAGGCCTACCATCGGTTCCTTGCGGTATGAACACCGCGTGTACCACAAGGAAACATGATGTCGATCACATTGCACTCAGGCACGGTAGGCCTGACCGGGCTGCGCCGCTTGCGCGAGACCATCAAATTGTCCGCGCGCGCGCTGCTGCACCGCGAAGCGGTGGATGGCTGGTTGCATTTGCTGAACTCGGCGCCGTTGTTTGCCGACCTGGTCGCGGACCATCCGCGCATGATCTACAAGGTATTCCGCCCCTATTTCAGCAATACCATGGGTTACCAAGCGCGCCTCACTCTGTTGAGCGAACACTACCGCTTCATCCTGCGCCAGGGCCTGGGCCCGCTGACGGCGCTGGCGTCGAAAGACCGGGTAGTGCTGGCGCGCGTGACCAGCAAGAACGGCCTGCCCTATCATATCCAGCTGGCGGCGGTCGAGCCGATGGAACGCGAAGGCGAACTGGTTCTGCAGCTGGTACACGGCCACGAGGTGATCTACAACTGCGCGTTCTCGTTCCACCAGGGTGAGCGCGGCATGGTGCTCGGCGTCGGCTGCATGCAAGGCCCGCGCGGCGACCACGGCCTGCAAGTGATCAAGGATGCCACCCGCGAACTGCACGGCCTGCGCCCGAAAAACATGATGATCAAGCTGCTGGGCCAGATCGGTATCGTGCTCGGTTGCGTGGAACTGCGTCTGGTGGGCAACGCCAACCGCACCGTGTGCCGCTCTTTACGCCAGGGCAAGGTGCATGCTGACTACGACGCGCTGTGGCAGGAACTGGACGCCACCCCGCGCGCCGACGGCGACTACCGCCTGCCCTGCCTGCCACTGGCAGAATTGGACCTGGCGGCGATCCCGTCGCGCAAGCGCTCGGAAGCGCGCAAGCGCCACGAAACCTTGACGGGCCTGGCCGACGACATCAGCGCCAGCCTGCGCGCTTCGCGCCAGCCTATCGCTGGCAGCAAGGGCAGCGCGCCTGCCGCTGTCGTCCATGAACACGAGGGTTACGCGCTGGCGTAACCGTTCACCCCGCTAAGTGCATCCGATGCATCAGCGGAAATACGCCGCCACCTCGCGCAAGGCGTCGGCATCGAGCACACCGGCCGCCGCCCGCAACTTCAGCATTGCCAGCAAATAGCTGTACCGCGCCTGCGCCTGGTCGCGCCGGCTGGTATACAGCTGCTGCTGGGCGTTGAGCAGGTCGAGGTTGATGCGTACGCCGCCCTTGATGCTTTGTTCGGTAGCCGTCACCAGCATGGCGCCCGACGCCACTGCCTTGTCGAGCGCGCGCAGCCGCGCCACGCTGGAGACCACCACCGCGTGCTGCTTGCGCAATTCCACCAGGACCTTGTCGGTCGTCGCCTGCTGGTCGGCCTTGGCCTTTTCGGTGGCGGCCACCGCCTGGCGCGTGCCCGCGCTCACCGCGCCGCCTGCATACAGCGGCACATTGATCTGGAAGCCGATCGACTTCTGTTTCGAATCCTGGTTCAGGGTGTTGAGCGTGTCCGAATTGTTCTTGGCGTAGCTGGCCACCAGGTCCACCCGTGGCGTGTGGCCGGCGCGGGCCTTGTTGATTTCCTCGCGCGACGACGCCACCGCGAACTGCATGGCGATGATGTCGGGATTCTGGCGCAGCGCGATCTCGCGCCACTCGTCGAAGCGGATCGCCGCATCGGGTGCCAGGCGGAAGTCGGCCGCCACATCATCGACCGCGTGGACTTCCTGGCCGACGATGGCCGACAGCGCGGCCAGCGTGGTTTGCACATTGTCCTGCGCTTCGAGCACCTGCGCTTCGGCCAGGTCGAGCCGGGCTTCGGTTTCCAGCATGTCGGTTTTGGTGCCCTCGCCTTTTTCGAACAGGCGGTTGTTGACCGCGCGCTGCTCGAGGTACACGTCGCGCTGCACTTCGGCCAGGCGCAGCTGGGTGTTGGCGAACAGCGCCTCGGTGTAGGAACCGGCCAGGCGCAGGATCAGCTCCTGCTTGCGCGACGCAAACACCGCCGTGGCGTAGTCGGTCTGCCACAGCCCCTGGTGGTAGCGCGCGATCGCTTCCAGGCTGAACACGGGCTGGCGCACCTGCACCACCGCCGACTTGCTGCGGTACTCGAGTTCGCGCGACGGCGTTTCGATGCCGTTGGTGATGTACACCACGTCGGCCTCCACCCGGCTGTTGGAATAGCTGGCCGACACGCTGGGCAGCAAGGCCGAGCGGCCCAGCACTTCGCTTTCGATGCCCGACGCATATTCGTGGGTGGCGGCGCGGTAGGTCGGGTCGTTGTGCAGCGCCGACTGGTATGCCTGCATCAGGCTGATGGCGTGGGCGCTGCCCGCGTGCAGCAAGGTCAACATGAAAATCGTTGGAGCGACAGGCTTCACTCAGTCCTCCGACAGCGAGGTTTTGGCGCGGTCGATCACCGGTTTCAACAGGTAATTCATCATGGTGCGCTCGCCGGTCTTCACAAAAATTTCCACCGGCATGCCGGGCCGCACGTCCATGCGGTGCTGGGCGATCATGCGGGTGCCGGCCGGCGTCACCTTTACCCGCACCTTGTAGGTGGCCGCGCCGGTGCGCTCGTCCACCGCGCGGTCGGCTGCCACGTGTTCCACCACGCCGTCGATGTGCGGCGTGCGGTTCGAGTTGAAGGCCGAGAAAATCAGCTCCACCGGCAGCCTGGTATGCACGCGGTCGATCAGGTTGACCGGCAGCAGCCCTTCCACCACCAGGCCGTCGTCGGCCGGCACGATGTCGAGCAGGCGCGCGCCGGGGGCCACCACGCCGCCCCGCGTAAACACGTTCAGGCCCACCACGATGCCGCCCACCGGCGCGCGGATGTCGGCGTTGGCCAGGTCGTAGTCGAGCGAGAGCATGCGGCCCGCCAGCGCGTCCGCTTCTTTCTGGGCGTCGTACAGCGCCGAGCGCACCTCCTTCTGGTATTCCTGGGTGCGCTGCACGCGGCGCAGCGACAACTCCAGCACCTGGCGCTGGCCCCGGCTGATGTTGCCGATGTCTTCCGAGATGGCGCCGTTGACCTGGGCGTAGGTGCGCTCCACTTCCAGCAGGCGCGAACGGGCGATATAACCCTCCTTGGCCAGGTCGCGCATGTTCTCGACCTGCTCCTTGAGGAACGCCAGCTGCTGCACCTTGGATTCGCGCGACTCTTCCAGGCCCCGGGTCTGGGCGCGCAGGCCGGCGATGTTTTCATCGACCGCCGCCAGCTCGTTCTTGAGCGCCGACTCGCGTGCGCTTTTCAGCTGCTGCTGGACTTCGAATACTTCGGCCGTGCGCGGGTCCGCCTTGTACGCTTGCAGCGACGCCGGGAACGCGATGGCCTTGCCGTCGCGCTCGGCCACCAGGCGCGCCTCGGCCGCGCGCGCGGCCAGGTACTGCACGCGCGCCACTTCCACCTGCGACTTGGGTGCGATGTCGCTCATGCGGACCAGCAATTGGCCGGCCTTGACGATATCGCCGTCCTGCACCAGGATCTCGTTGACGATGCCGCCGTTCTGGTGCTGGATGGTCTTGCGATTACCCTCCTTGGCCACCGTGCCCGGCATCGGCACGCCCTTTTCCAGCGGCGCCAGCGTGGCCCACAGGAAGAAGCCGCCCACGCCCAGCAACACTACCAGCCAGCCCAGCTTGCCGTAACCGCTGGCGTCCGTGTGCACGGTCAAGGGCGACACATCGTGGCTGACCACGTCGGAGGCCAGCGCCTTCGAATCCGAATTCAATAATTTCATGGTTGCTCCTGGGCGGGCGCCGGCGCGGCTGGTACGGGAGGTTGCGGCTGCGCCGGGGCGGCTGGCTGCTGGGCCTGCGCATGCGCCTGCATCTGTTTCTGGTTTTTCTCTTGCAGCGCCTGCAGCACCTGCTTGGTCGGGCCGAACAGCTCGACCGCGCCGTCGCGCAACAGCAGCAACTTGTTGGTGATGCCGATGGCGCTGGTGCGGTGGGTGATCAGCACGATGGTCTTGCCGCGTGCGCGCAAGTCGTTCACGGCCGCCAGCAAGGCATGCTCGCCGGCGTCGTCGAGGTTGGAGTTCGGCTCATCGAGCACCAGCACGGCCGGGTCGCCATACATGGCGCGCGCCAGCCCCAGGCGCTGCTTCTGGCCGCCGGACAGGCCGGCGCCGCCATCACCGAGCGGCGTGTCGTAGCCTTGCGGCAGGCGCAGGATCATGTCGTGCACGCCGGCACGCTGCGCCGCCAGCACCACCTTGTCGGCCGCGACCTCGCCGAAGCGGGCGATGTTCTCGCCCACCGTGCCGGCAAACAGTTCGATATCCTGCGGCAGGTAACCGAGGTGCGGACCCAGCTCGGCCTTGTTCCATTGATAGATGTCGGCGCCATCGAGGCGCACCTTGCCCAGCGCGGCTGGCCACACACCCACCAGCAGGCGCGCCAGCGTGGTCTTGCCCGAGCCGCTGGGGCCGATCACGCCAACCACGTCACCAGGCATCAGGCCAAACGACACACCGCGCAGCAGGGTCACCTGGCCGCCGGGCGCCACCGCGCTCACGCCTTCCACCGTCAGCGTGCCGGTGGGCTTGGGCAGCGGCATGCCCGCCTTGCGCGCCGGATTACCGTCGAGCAGTTCGAGCAGCCGGCCATACGAGCTGCGGGCGCCGGCATAGGTTTTCCATACCGCGATCACCTGCTGCACCGGCGCCAGCGCGCGGCCCAGCAGGATCGAGGCGGCAATCATCATGCCCGGCGTGATCTTGTTTTCCAGCACCAGCAACGCGCCATAGCCAAGCACCAGCGATTGCAACGCGATCTGCACGAACTTGGTGGCGGCCGCCACCAGCCCGGCCTTTTCGCTGGCCTCGCCCTGCAGGTGCAGGAATTTGCCGTGCAGCTTGAACCAGCGGCCCATCAGGTTGGGCAGCATGCCCATCGACTCGATCACTTCGGCATTGCGCAGGTTGTTGGTCGCCAGCGAGGCCGAGGCGATCGACAGGGTATTGGCTTCGGCCAGCGGCTTTTTCGACACGCGCTCGTTGAGGAAGGCCAGCGCCACCAGGATCGCCGTGCCGCACAGCGCGAACACGCCCAGGCCCGGCTCGAAAATGAAAATCACGACCAGGTAGATCGGGAACCACGGCGCGTCGAAAAACGCGAACAGCGCGCTGCCGGTGAGGAACTGGCGGATATTGGTCAGATCGCTCAAGGCCTGGCCCGCGTTGCCGCCTGTGCGCCGCAAATTCTGCTCGAAGGCGGCGGTGTACACCCGCTTGTTGAGTTCCATGTCGAAGCGGGCGCCGACGCGCACCAGGATGAAGCTGCGCACCAGTTCAAGCACGCTGATCATCAGGTAGGCGCCCAGGATCATCACCGTCAGCATCAGCAAGGTGGTCTCGTTGCGGCTGGTCAGCACGCGATCATAGACTTGCAACATGTAAAGCGACGGCGCCAGCATCAGCAGGTTGGTGATGGCGCTGAATGCGCCCACCGTGAAAAAGGCGCGTTTGAGCGTGGAGAGGACGTCGGTGATTTCGTTACTGGGCGGAGAGAATTTGTTTTTCATTATCGAATAAGTTGTGACGAATCAACTCCACTGGGTCGGCGGGGCCATTATCGCTCACAAAATTCCCTGAAAATTCACAATTTCCCACACGGGCCGCCATACACACGCCCAGCCTCAATTTACTTGGAGCATCTGTTGGAAATTGGCACACAAATGTGCTTGGGTACGCTAAAAGAGCGCCTGACGTCACCTTCAGAGCAAGGCGCAGCGACGAAGACTGTACGAATGTACGGCGAGGAGCTGCAACGCAGCTATGGAGGTGACGTCAGGCGCTCTTAGCGGGTGGTTGTGGTACGCCAGGTTGCCACGCCGGAAACGGTCCTGCTCGGGGTCAGCGCGCCTTCGAACAGGTAAGTCGCACCGCCATTACCGCCCAGCGCGCCATTGACCTGCATTGCGCCCGGCTGTGCGGTGCGGGTGACGCTGCCGAACTGGCCATCCTTGGCCAACTGGCCAGCGGCGGACAGGCGGTAGCTGGCGTCCTGGTCGCGTACATTGACGCTGGTGGCAAACGTGGCCTTGGCAAAATCGACCGTCAGGCGGCCGTCGGACAGGCTGGCGGCCGTGCGCTGGCCGGTACCGGCATCGCGCACATAGGCTTCGCTGGCGGCCAGGGCGAAGCCGGCGCTGCCGCGCGCCGGCGTCACGTACGGCGTACCGTCTTCGCCACGGAACAGTACATAAACCTCGTTGGCGGCCAGGCGCCGGGTACCGCTGGTCGCGACGGCCCCGGACAAATTCTCGAGGGTGGCGTTGGGCGCGCGGTCGATGACTTTTTCCCAGCGCCCCCAGCTGACCACTTGCGGCTGGGCGGCCAGGTCGGGCGGGCGCACATTGCCGGTGGCGCCGAACTGCGGCAACCTGGCCTGCAGGTCGCCGCTCTTGCGGGCGTCGAGGTCGGGGTTGACACCGGTGGCCACCATGGTGCCGGCCATGGCCGAAGACTCGACACGGGCGTCGGCCAGACCGGCGACCGGACCAGCGGCATTGGCGAGGTTGGCAAGATTGGCAGTATTGAACGCAGGCGTGCCCAGGTTTCCTTGGGTAGCCGTAGTGCTTATTTCGCGAGCGAAACGCGCTTCGGTTTCTGGCCGCACGATCACCAGGCGCTGATCGGCAGTGCGGATATACAAGTAGCCGTCGCCGCCGGTGCGCAAGCGGTCGCCGTCCCGGACCGTTGCGCCGACGCGGGCGGGATCGCCTTCCACCTCGGCCTGGCCGGCGACAAACACGATTTGTCCAGGCTCGGCGGCATGCGCCTGCGCTGCCAGCAGCGCCGCGATAATGAAGGTGAGTTGACGCGCCATGATGGAATTCCGGTGGATGATGCGTATGCCCGGATCTCGGGCGTACGCCATAACGCGTATTTTACCGAAATTAATTTCTGACAAGACAGTCGTTACACTTTGTATCAATCCTTGTCACCAGCCGTGACCGTCGATTCGGCAATTCCAGGCAGGTACGTTATACTGCCCGACCATTGCGCCGATTCCGGGGCGGCCAGTATTTACCCATCGATGACACTGCCAGGCTTCCTCCACCACCCGCTGTCGAAAACCGCCCCGCTGGCGATATGCGCGCTGGTCCTGTTGGCCGTGACAGGCGGCGCTGCCCGCGCCCAGACTGCAGACCTGGTGCAGGACCTGTACCGCGATGCCCTGCGGTCGATCGCCGAAGGCCGCCGCGACGACGCCACCGACGCCCTCGAACGCGTGATCGCCCAGGAGCCGCTGCACGCGGGCGCCTGGCTCGACCTGGCGCTGGTGCGCTGCGACCTGGGCAACATGGCCGAGGCCGAGCGCCTGTTCCAGGCCATCGAACAGCGTTTTGCACCGCCACCGGAAATCCGCGAACTGATCGCCCAGGCCCGCGCCGGCGGCTGCGCCGGCTGGCAACCGCGGCCGTTGTACAGCGTCTCCGTGGGACGCGGCCTGAGCCGCAATGTCAACCAGGGCGCCAACAGCGCAACGTACCAGCCGGTGGACGGCGGCGACGGCCTGGTGCTGCTGCCCGACTTTTTACCCCGGCGCGACCAGTACACGGCGCTGTCGGCCGACTATATCCGCGACCTCACGCCCAACGGCACCCAGGGCTTCGTGCAATTCCAGGGCCGCCGCCACGACCGCCTGCACGACTACGACAGCTATTCGCTGTTCGCCGGCATCGATACGCCGTGGCGCATCAAACGCTGGAAACTGCGCACCACCGCCACTGTCGGTTACGCGACGCTGGGCAGCCAGTTGTACCAGCGCCAGCTCCAGCTGCAAGCGCAGCTGATGCCGCCGCTGCCGCTGCCCAAGACCCTGCAACTGTCGCTGCACACGGGCGTGACCCACGTCGATTACCAGACCCTCGACAATTTTCGCGGCACCACCGGCGAAGTGCGCAGCCAGCTGACCTGGCGCAGCGGCAACCAGTACGCCAGCGCCAGCTTCGGCCTGCTCGACGACAAGGCCGCCGAACAGCGTCCCGGCGGCAACCGCCACGGCAACAGCCTGTCGCTGCAATACCGGCAACTGCTTGGCGCCGGCACGGGCGAGCTTGGCTATACGCGCCAGACCTGGCGCAGCGCCAGCGCCTATGCGGAGGGCCTGATTGACGAGACCCGGCGCCAGCAGGCGCATATGTTGCGAGGCGCTTTTACCTACCCGCTGGGCAAGAGCCACAACCTGGTGGTCGAAGCGCGGCGCATCCACAACCGCGAAAACATCTCGATCTTCCAGTACGACGATACCCAATTGCAACTGAGTTGGCAGTGGCTGGGACCGTGATCAGCCCCTTCCCGGAGATTTAGTTACAGCGCGTAACAAGCTGTTACAACATATTAAGCTGGCAACTGGCTGCTATATAATCTTTCGATCATTATTGCAGGACTCTTATGGTCGTCGCCCCTTCACCACTGTTGCTGCCGCCTTGTGCCGGCGCCATGATTTCATGAGCATCATGCTGCGTGCGCTGTGGCACAGCCGTGGCTTCATCGGGGGTAGTGTCCAGCGCGATTTCCAGTCCCGCTATCGCAACACCATGCTCGGTGCCGCCTGGACCGTGCTCAATCCGCTGGCGATGATCGTGGTCTATACCGTGATTTTCTCGCAGGTGATGCAGAGCAAGCTGCCAGGCGAGGTCAGCCGCTTCGGCTACAGCATTTACCTGTGCGCCGGCATCCTGTCATGGGGCCTGTTTGCCGAGATCGTCACGCGCGCGCAGAACATGTTCATCGACAACGCCAACCTGCTTAAAAAGGCCAACTTCCCGCGCATCTGCCTGCCGGCCATCGTGGCCAGCAACGCGCTGGTCAACTTCGCGATTATTTTTGGCCTGTTTACCGTCTTCCTGCTGGTATCGGGCCAGTTCCCCGGTGCCGTGTACGCGCTGCTGCTGCCGCTGCTGGTGCTGGAAGTGGCGCTGGCGATCGGGCTGGGCCTGGTGCTGGGCGTGCTCAATGTGTTCTTCCGCGACGTCGGCCAGTTTTTCCAGATCTTTATCCAGTTCT
Organism: Duganella zoogloeoides; assembly: GCF_034479515.1. Lineage (NCBI taxonomy): Bacteria > Pseudomonadati > Pseudomonadota > Betaproteobacteria > Burkholderiales > Oxalobacteraceae > Duganella > Duganella zoogloeoides. Next base: position 727,643 of record NZ_CP140152.1, on the reverse strand, counting down.
GGTTCTGGTTGACGCCGGTGGTGTACCCGGCCGCGATCTTGCCGCCCGCGCTGCGCGACTTGCTGGTGTTCAATCCCATGGCAGCAGTGACGGGCGGCTTCCAGGACGTGCTGCTGCACGGCCGCGCGCCCGACTGGGCCGGCCTGCTGCCGGCAGCGCTGGGCGCGCTGGTGCTGTGCGTGCTGGGCCTGCGGCTGTTCCGCAAGCGCGCCGGCGAAATGGTGGACGAGCTGTGATGGGAGCCATTACCGTTGCCGGCCTGGGCAAGGCCTACAAACAATATCCGACGCGCTGGGCGCGCCTGGCCGAGTGGCTGCTGCCGTGGCGCGGCCCGCGCCACCGTGCCCACTGGATCTTGCAGGACATCGATTTTCATATCGCCGCCGGCGAGGCGGTGGCGCTGATCGGCATCAACGGCGCGGGCAAGAGCACGCTGTTGAAACTGATCACCGGCACTACCCTGCCCACCGTGGGCAGCGTGGCCACGCACGGCCGGGTGGCGGCCTTGCTGGAACTGGGCCTGGGTTTCCACCCGGACTTTACCGGCCGCCAGAACGTGCTCATGGCCGGCCAACTGATGGGCCTGGACGCCGCCCGCATCACCGCGCTGATGCCCGAGATCGAGGCGTTTGCCGGCATCGGCGACTACATCGACCAGCCGGTGCGCGTGTATTCGAGCGGCATGCAGATGCGCCTGGCGTTCAGCGTGGCCACCTGCGAGCGGCCCGACATCCTGATCGTCGACGAGGCGCTGGCGGTCGGCGACGTGTTCTTCCAGCAAAAATGTTTCGACCGCATCCGTGGTTTCACGGCGGCCGGCACCACCTTGCTGTTCGTCTCGCACAGCATGGGCACGGTGATGAATATCTGCGACCGCGCGCTGTATATCCGCCAGGGCCGGCTGGCCTTCGACGGCGCGCCGCGCACCGCCGCCGACCGCTACCAGGCCGAACTGCTGGGCCATGCGCCGGTCGATGCTGCCGATGCGGCGGCCTCCGCGCCGATACCGGTTGCACTTTCTGTCCCGACCGGGGCCCCGGCTGCGCCACCGGTCGATGCCGACCGCCTGCGCACGTCCGTCGCACTCTCCGGCAGCGACGGCAGCATCGTCACCGCGCACGCCGATTGCGTGGGCGCCGCTTTTGTCGATGCCGACGGCGTTGCGCTGACCAATATCGGCGCCGACCAGCAGGTACGCCTGCGCATCGATTACCTGGCCCACCGCGACCTCGACGATCCGCACGTGGGCTTCAAGATCCGCAACCGGCACGGCATCGTGCTGTTCGAAACCAATACCTATTGCATGCACCAGACCCCGGGGCCGGTCAGCGCAGGCGGCGTGCTGTCGGCCAGTTTTGTCTTTGCCATGCGCCTCGCACCGGAGGAGTACACGCTGACGGTTGGTTTGGGCAATGGCGGTTATGATGAAGGCAACTTCCGCGAGGTGCTCAATTACCTGCACGAGGTCAGCGCCTTCATGGTGCTGCCCGAGGCTGCGGCGATCCGCTGGTCCGGCATGACCAACCTGGCGCCACGGCTCGAATGCGCCACGCTGTAATGGAATCCAGAAAGAGTATCGTGACCTATTCCTCCCTTGAAGCGCAGCACCTGGTGCGCGCCCTGTATCGCGCCCTGCTGGGCCGCGAGGCCGACGCCGCCGGCCTGGCCTACTGGACCGACACCCTGGTGGACGGCCGCCTCGACCTGGCCGCGCTTACCACCGCGCTCACCGCCAGCGATGAATACCGCGCCACGCTGGCCCACCAGCACGCGCACGCCGGCCTGCGCACGCGCGTGGCCGCAGCCGCCGCCGCCGCGCTGGCCGGTTCACCGCTGCGCATCGTGGACGTGGGCGCGCAAATCCTGGCCGACGAACAGCACGTGTATGCGGCCCTGGCCGGCCACGGCCTGCCGTGCCACATCGTCGGCTTCGAACCGATCGCGGACAAGCTGACCGAACGGCGCCAGGCCGACGGCGCCACCGTGCGCATGTACCCGGACTTCATCGGCGACGGCAACAACCATACGTTCCACCTGAACGTGCCCGACGCGACGTCGTCGCTGCTGCCGTTCAATACTGCGCTCACCGGGCAGTTGGTGCATCTGAGCCAGCTACGCACGGCGCGCACCGGGCAGGTCGCCACCCGCACCCTCGACGACGTGCTGGACGATGACGCCACGGTGGACTTCCTCAAGCTCGACATCCAGGGCTTCGAATTGCCCGCGCTGCGCCATGCCGGCGCCGTGCTGGCCCGTACCAACGTGGTCCACTGCGAAGTGTCGTTTGCAGAGATCTACGCTGGCCAGGGCCTGTTCTCGGAAATTGAGCAACTGCTGCGCGGCCACGGCTTCGACTTCATCGACCTGTCCCACAGCTGCCGCTACGCCTACCACGGCCCGTTCGAGGGCAGCCGCGACCGCCTTGGCTGGGGCGACGCCGTGTTCTTCAGGCGCGCCGCCGGCCTGGCCGGGCGCGACCTGCTGGCCCAGGCGGCGATTGCGCTGCTGGTCTATGACAAGCCGTCGCTGGCGGCTGCGGTGGCCGGGCCGGCGCACGCCGCACTGTTTGCGCCGGAGGCTGCATGACACTGCGCATCCCCCTGATCTCGTACGCGCAGAACGGCGAAGACGTGCTGCTGTGGCGCGCACTGAACCGCATACAAAACGGTTTTTATATCGACGTCGGCGCCAACGACCCCGAGGAAAATTCGGTCACCCGGATTTTCTACGACGCCGGCTGGCGCGGCATCAACATCGAACCGATGCCGTCGTACCACGAAGTCTTCCTGCGCGAGCGCCCGCGCGACATCAACCTGGCGCTGGCCTGCGGCGCTGCCGACGGCAGCATCACGCTGTACGACACACCTACCGTCAACGGCTGGGCCTCGACCGATGCCGCCACCGCAGCCCTGCACCGCGCCGACGGCGTGTCCATCATCGAGCACCAGGTGCCCATGCGCACGTTGGCCGGCATCTGCGCCGAGCATGCGCCGGACGCCATCCATTTCCTCAAGATCGATGTCGAGGGCTTCGAAGCGGAAGTATTGCGCGGCATGGACCTGCGGCGCTGGCGGCCGTGGGTGCTGGTGATCGAAGCGACGCTGCCCGGCAGTCCCGTCACCAATCACGAGCAGTGGGAAGCGCTGGTGACATCGTGCGATTACCGGTACGCCTATTTCGATGGTCTCAACCGGTATTACGTGGCGGCCGAGCAGGCGCACCTGTTGCCTGCGCTGGCCGTCCAGCCCAATGTGTTCGACCATTACATCGTGCGCGATCTCGACCGCGCCCTGCACCGGGTGCAGGCGCTGGACGCCGAACTGGGGCGCATGACCGGCCTCGCGGCAGAACTGGTGCGCCTGCAGGGCGTCGCAGCCGAACTGGCCGAGGCGCGCGCGCGCCATGCAGAACTGGTGCAGGTGCACGACGGCCAAACCGCGTGGGCGCGCCAGCTTGAAGCGCAGTTGCAGGCAGCCCACGGCAGCTGGTCGTGGCGCCTGACCGCGCCGCTGCGCCTGTTCACGCCTGCGCGTGTGCGGCCGCAAGTGCGGCGCGCGCTGATGTGGCTGGCGCAGCGGCCGGCGCTGCGCGGCGCCGCGTTTGCTGTGCTGCGCCGCGTCCCGGGACTGGAAGCGCGCTTCCTGGCCTGGTATGCGCGGGTGCGCGGCAATCCCGACGCCGTGGTGCCGATGCTGGCCGACGTGCCGCCGGCACTGGCGCACCTGCCGCAGTCGGCCCGCCGCGTGCTGGCCGATCTCGAGCGTTCCGATTCCTTTTCCCGTCACTGAAGCATGCGTATCGCAATTGATTTACACCCGAGCCTGGACGACGCCACCCTGGCACAGGTATCGAACACCGCAGCCGGGCTGGCCGCTGCCGGCCACACCGTGGTGGCGCTGCTGCACCATGCGCACGGCGAGCGGTCCGACGCCGCGCGGCTGGCGCTGGCGCCGCTGCTGGCTGCCCGTCCCGCCCAAGTGCAAGTGCGGGTGCTCGACACCGCGCGCGGCGCCGATGCCTGGCGCCGGCAGGCGGCCACACTGTTGCGCGACACCTTGCTGCGCGACGTGCAGGCCGACGTGGTGTGGCGACCAGCCCCCCCCGTGGCGGATACCGACGGCGACAGCCTGGCGGCCATTCCCGTCATCCACGGCATGTCCAACGCCGACGCGCTAGCCGTGCAGCAAGCGCTGCTGGCTGCCGTGCCTGGCACCGACACGGACATCAGCGTCGGCGGCGCCGGCAGCATCGCTGGCGCGAAACCACGGATGGCCTACCTGTCGCCGCTGCCGCCGCAGCATTCCGGCATTGCCGACTACAGCGTCGAGCTGTTGGCCGAGCTCGAACATTACTACGACATCGAGCTGATCGTCGACGCCGCGCCCGATGCCCACCTGGCCCAGCGCTACACGGTGCGCGACTGCGCCTGGTTCGAGCAGCACGGCGGCCAGTACCAGCGCGTGCTCTACCATTTCGGCAACAGCCCGGTGCACCAGCACATGTTCGCGCTATTGCAGCGCCACCCCGGCATCGTGGTGCTGCACGATTTCTTCCTCAGCAACCTGCTCGACGCGATGGAGCACGACGGCTACGCGCCGCAGGCGCTGGCGCAGGCGCTGTATGCCTCGCACGGCTACGGCGCCTTGCAGGCCGCCGCGCGCGATGGCCGCAACGCCGCCGTCTGGGCCTATCCATGCAACTGGCAGGTGCTCGAGCACGCCAGCGGCGTGATCGTCCATTCCGATTTTTCGCGGCGCCTGGCACAGCAATGGTACGGCGCCGACACCGGCGCCGACTGGCAGACCTTGCCCCTGATCCGGGGCCTGCCGCCCGGCCATGACGCCGGCCGCGCCCGCGCCGCGGCCCGGTCCGCGCTGGGCCTGGCCGAGGACAGCTTCGTGGTGTGCAGCTTCGGCATGATGGGCGTCACCAAGCTCAACGATTTGCTGCTGGAAGCGTTCCTGGCCAGCCCGCTGGCAGCCGACCGCCGCTGCCACCTGGTGTTCGTCGGCAAGGCCGATCCCGACCGTTACGGCAGCGCCATTGCGCACCGGATTGCCAAGTCTGGAGCGGCGGCCACCATCCACATCACCGGCTTCGTCAGCAGCGAGCAGTACGCCACCTGGCTGGCCGGCGCCGACGCCGCCGTCCAGCTGCGCAGCCGCACGCGCGGCGAAACCTCGGCGTCGGTGCTCGATTGCCTGCTGCACGGCCTGCCCACCGTGGTCAACGCCCACGGCTCCAACACCGATCTGCCCGCCGACGTGCTGGTGCAACTGCCCGACGTGTGCGACGCCGCCATGCTGGGCGCCGCCTTGACCGACCTGCACCGCGACGCCGCCGCGCGCGCCGACCTGGCCGGCCGGGCGCGCGCCTACATGGCTGCCCACCACACGCCGCAACAGGTGGGGCCGCGCTTTCACCAGGCGATCGAAACCCTGGCCGCGCACCAGCCGCACCGCCACTACGCGGAACTGCTGGACGCGCTGCGCCGCTTGTCGCCCGCGCCCGCCGGCGCCTTGATGGAGACCGCCGCCGCGATTGCCGCCAACCGCTTGCCACGCGGCCCGCGCCAGCTGTTCGTCGATGTCTCGGCGCTCGTGCATACCGATCTGCGCACCGGCATCCAGCGCGTGGTGCGCAGCATCCTGCTCGACCTGATCGCCGCGCCGCCGCCCGGCTACCGCATCGAGCCCGTGTACGGCACCAGCGGCGGCGCGCCCTACCGGTACGCGCGCGCCTATACCTTTAAATTGCTGGGCTTGCCGCCGGTGGCGCTCGAAGACGCGCCGCTGGAGCTGCGCGCCGGCGACCTGTTCCTCGGACTCGACCTGTTTGCCGGCGTCACCATTCAAAGCCGTTCGCAGTTGCTCGACATGCGGCGCCGTGGCGTGCGCATGCATTTCGTGGTGTACGACCTGCTGCCGGTGCTGCAACCGGCCATGTTCCCGGCCGGCACCGACGATTATTTCCGCGATTACCTCGACACCATCGCCGCCGTGGCCGACGGCCTGGTGTGCATCTCGCGCGCCGTGGCCGACGAATTGCACGACTGGCTGGCGCAGCGGCCCGCCTTTGCACCGGGCGGCCGCGCCGCTGCGGACCCGTTGCCGCTCAGTTACTTCCACCTTGGCGCCGACATCGATGCCAGCGCGCCCAGCACCGGCTTGCCGGCCGACGCCAGCGACATCCTGGCTGCCATCGCCGCACGCTCCAGCCTGCTGCTGGTGGGTACGCTGGAGCCGCGCAAGGGCCAGGCCCAGGCGCTCGCTGCGGTCGAGCTGCTGTGGCAGCAAGGCGTCGATGTCAACCTGGTCATCGTGGGCAAGGCCGGCTGGATGATGGAAGCGCTGGCGCGGCAACTGGAACAGCACGCAGAGCGGGGACGGCGCCTGTTCTGGCTGGCCGGCGTGTCCGACGAAATGCTGCTCAAGCTGTACCAGTCCTGCTCGGCGCTGGTGGCGGCCTCGAACGGCGAAGGCTTCGGCTTGCCGCTGATCGAAGCCGCCCAGCACGGCCTGCCCATCATCGCGCGCGATCTGCCCGTGTTCCGCGAAGTGGGTGGCACACATGCCAGCTACTTCAGCGGCACCGCTCCGGCCGACCTGGCGCAGGCGCTGCGCGACTGGCTGGACCTGCACGCGGCTGGCGCCGCACCCGGCTCCGCCGGCATGCCGTGGCTGACCTGGAAGGCCAGCACCGCGCAATTGCTGCAAGCGCTGCAAGTATCGCCCGTACTCGATGGCCGGCAGCCGTATCGCGTGCTAACTTCCCTTCCATCCGGCACGCCGGCCTTTTCTTCCTTAGGTGCTGCATGAACCCGATCGACCTGTACTCCCCCGACGCCGACCGCATCGCGGTGGTGATCCCCAGCTACCGCGTAACGCGCCACATCCTGGGCGTGCTGGCCGCGATCGGCCCGGAAGTGGCGCGCATTTACGTGGTGGACGACTGCTGTCCCGACCAGTCCGGCGCGCTGGTGCGCGCCGAGTGCCGCGATCCGCGCGTGGTGGTGGTGCAGCACACCGAGAACCAGGGCGTGGGCGGCGCCGTCATGAGCGGCTACCGCGCCGCGCTGGCCGACGGCATGCGCATCATGGTCAAGATCGATGGTGACGGCCAGATGGATCCGGCGCTGCTGCCGCATTTCGTCGCGCCGATCCTGAACGGTGAAGCCGACTATACCAAGGGCAACCGCTTCTTCGACCTCGAGAAAATCCGCCAAATGCCGGTCATGCGCCTGTTCGGCAACGCCGTGCTGTCGCTGATGACCAAGCTGTCGTCCGGCTACTGGGATTTGTTCGATCCCACCAACGGCTACACCGCGCTGCACGCGGACGCCGCGCGCCACCTGCCGTTCGACCGCATCAGCAGCCGGTATTTTTTCGAGTCCGACATGCTGTTCCGCCTCAATACCATCCAGGCGGTGGTGGCGGACGTGCCGATGGATGCCAGCTATGGCGACGAGGTGAGCAACCTGAAAATTTCGAAAATCGTCACCGAGTTCATGGTCAAGCACGCGCGCAACCTGGGCAAGCGTTTGTTCTACAACTACTACCTGCGCAATATGTCGCTGGCATCGCTGCAACTGCCGATGGGCGTGTCCATGCTGCTGTTCGGCAGCGTGTATGGCGCCTGGCACTGGGTGCAGGCGGCCGCGCACGGCGTGGCCACGCCGGCTGGCACGGTAATGGTATCGGCGCTGCCGGTACTGATGGGCATGCAGCTGATCCTGGCGTTCCTGGCCTACGATATCGCGGCAGTGCCGCGCCGCGTGGTACAGAAGAAATCGGTTGCCCGGGCTGCGGTGGTGGTGCGTGATTAAATTGATGCACGCGCTGCGCCAACGCCAGTTCCTGGTGTTCGTGGGCGGCGGCCTGCTGTGCTCCGCGCTCGACGTGGGCGTGATGCAGGGTCTGCTGCTGGCCGGCATGGGTTTCAGCGTGGCGGCCGCTACCAGCGCGGGTTTCGCCACGGGGCTGCTGCTCAATTACGCGTTCCATGCGCGCGTGACCTTCGGCCGCCTGCACAGCGCCGGCGCCTTCCTGCGCTTTTTGTGCGTGGTGGCGCTCAATTACCTGCTCACGATTGCCTTTGTGAGCGCCGCACTGGTGCTGGCCCGCGCGGGCATGGGCGCGGGTGCCGTCAACGATGCCACAGCTGGCGTCGCCTTGATTGGCAAACTGGTGTCGCTGCCGCTCGTGGCGTGCAACGGCTTTTTGCTCAGCAAATACTGGATCTTCCGATGACCACTTTATTGCCGATTCGCACCGACGACGATGCGCTGACCAGGTATGCGCAACTGCTGTCGGCCTGTTTTCCGGGCACCGAAAAATTTACCCGGACCTATTTGCAATGGCTGTACCGCGACAACCCGGACGGCGTGGCGGTAGGCTTCGACGCCTGGGACGGCGACCAGCTGGCGGCGCACTACGTGTGCATTGCCGCGCGCGCCGACATCAACGGCGCCACGGTGCCGGTACTGCTGTCGCTCAATACCGCCACCCATCCGGCGCACCAGGGCAAGGGCCTGTTTACCAAGCTGGCAGCGCTGACGTACGAGGCCGGCGCCCGCCACGGCTACCACGGCGTGTACGGGGTGGCCAACGCCAACAGCACGCCCGGCTTCCTGCGCAAGCTCAACTTCCAGCTGGTGCGCCCGCTCGAAGCGCGGATCGGCTTTGGCACCTTGCCGCCGCCGCGCCCCGGCCCCCGTTCGTTCGCGCGGCGCTGGGACCAGGCCAGCCTGGCCTGGCGCGCCGCCTGTCCCGGCAAGCCGCTGGGTGCGCGCCGCCACGGCGACCTGTGGCAGTTCCACGCACCGGCCATGCCGCTGGTGCACGCGTATGCCGAGGTAGCCGCCGCCAGCCTGCCGCCGGCCATCGCGCTGCCCGAGGCGGGCACCGCCGCACCGGCCACGTTGCGCCTGTTCCTGGGCCTGCGCCCGGACGCCGACGGCGGCTATGGCCGCTACGTGAATATTCCGCAGCGGCTGCGCCCTTCCCCGCTCAACCTGATCTGGCTGCCGCTGGCCGGCAGCGACCAGGGCCGGCTGGCGCCGGAAGCGATCGATTTTTCCTTCCTCGACTTCGATGCCTACTGACACCGCCCTGTTCCTGTTCGCCCATCCCGACGACGAATTCGGCGTCTGGCAAACCATGCTCGACTGCCTGGCGCGCGGGCTGCGCGTGCGCTGCGCCTATTTCACCACCAGCCCGACAGACGAGCTGTCGGCCCGCCGCGCGGCCGAGTCGCGCCGCGTGCTGGGCGCCATCGGCGTGGCCCAGGACGATATCGTGTTCCCCGGCGCCGAGCTGGCCATTCTCGACGCCCGCCTGCCCCATCACCTGGCGCCGGCAGCGGCCTGGCTGGCGCGCTGGTGCCGCGAGGCGGGCACGCCGCAACTGCTGTGCGTGCCGGCGTGGGAAGGGGGCCACCACGACCACGACGCGCTGCACGCGCTGGCTGTCGATACCGCGCAGGCGGCCGGCCTGCTGGCCATCGTGCGCCAGTATGCGCTGTACAACAGCGCCGGCATCCCGAAGCCGTTCTTCACCGTGCTGCGCCCGTTGCCCGCCAATGGCGCGGTCGAACGCACCGCCATACCCTGGAAAAACCGCCTGCGGTTTTGCCGTTACTGCCTGGCCTATCCATCGCAGGCGGTGACCTGGATCGGCCTGTTCCCGTTCGTGCTGTGGCACTACCTGCGGCGCGGTGAGCAAACCCTGCAACCGGTGGCGCCCGCGCGGACCTTGCAGCGCCCGCATGCAGGCGACCTGTACTATGAGCAGCGCCGTTTCTTCACCTGGCCGCAGATGCAGCAACAACTGGCCGCCTGGCGCGCCGATCGAAATTGACCTCCATGACCACTCCTACCCGCTTCACCTCGCGCCTGTCGCACCATGCCCTCCCCTTGGGCGTGCTGTTAATCCTGCTGTACCTGCTGATCCGCAACCATGGCCTGTACCCGGTCGTGTTCCTCGACGAGTGGAGCTACAGCCGCTACGCGCGGCTGGCGCCGCTGGGCGAGGCGATGGTGCCGTCGTACCTGTACCTGTGGCTGTTCCGCGCCACCAATGCGTGCGGCCCGGAATTCCTCGAATGCGCGCGCCTCGGCAATACCGTGCTGTACCTGCTGGCCGCGCCGTTCATGTACCGGGTGGCGCTGCCGCTCGCCGGCCGCCCGGCCGCAATCGTGATCACGCTGACGGTATTGCTCGGTGCGACCAATATCTACACGTCGTTCTTCATGCCCGAAGCCACGTATTTCCTGTGCTTCTGGGTGCTGACCTGGCTCATGCTGGGAGAAGTTGGCGGCACCGGGGCGCGCGGCGCCGTGTGGGCCGGGATGGCGCTTGGATTGATGAGCTTGGTAAAAGTCCACGCCCTGTTCCTGCTGCCGGCCATCATGCTGTACACGGTCTGGCGCAACTGGCGTGACGGCCGCGCAGCTGTCGGCCTGCTCGCTGCCGTGGTCATGGCAGCGTGCATGCTGGCGGTGAAATGGGGACTGGGCTGGCTGCTGGCCGGACCGCCCGGGCTCGACATGATCGGCAGCTTCTACAGCGGCCATGCCGGCGCCGGCAGTTCGCCGCTGCGCCTGCTCCCGCCGGCGCTGTGGAATTTTTACGGCCACGCGATGGCGCTGGTGCTGATGTGGGCGTTGCCGCTGGTCGCCGTGGCCGCTGCTGTCACCAGTCCGACCGCCCGCGCTGCCGCCGGCAAGCCCGGCATCAATGCCCTGGTGTACACCGTGCTTACCCTGGGCGCCACCATGGCCCTGACGGTCGCGTTCACCGCCTCGATTGCCCAGGCCGGCACCATCGAAGGTTCGCGGCTGCACCTGCGCTACTACGGCTTCGTGCTGCCGTTGCTGCCGATGCTGGCCGCCTCGCCGCTGCTGACGGCCAACCTCGGCCAGCGCCTGCGTACCGCGCTGGCGCTGGTGTTTGCCGCGCTGATCGCGTATGCGATGGTGAACCTGTTCAGCCACTTTCCGCATTCGATCGTGGATTCGCCAGAGCTGGCGAACCTTGGCGTATTCAAGATCGGCTTCTATAGCCTGATGACGGTGCAGCTGCTGCTGGTCATCGTGTGGGCCTGGCGCCCGGCGCTGGCGCGCCAGGGCTTCATCTGGGTGCTGCTGCCCATGGTGGCGATCAATTCCGCCGCCACCTCGACCATCATGCTGCTGGTGGCCGCCACTCATCCGCTGCCGGCGGACCGGGCGGGCCACGCGATGTACCAGCAATTCACCCCGGCGCAGCGCGACCGCATGCTGCTGGCCGGCGACGACGCCGCCCTGCTGTATCGCGCGCAGTTCCAGGTGGACAGCCATGCCAGCCAGGTGCTGATATTGCCGCCCGGCGCAGCGATCAACGCCAGCATGCTGCCCGCCGGGGTCGAGACGCTGATGGTGCTGGGCAAACATGCGCTGGCCCCGGACCTGGCGCCACAGGTGGTCACCCCCGATTACACGCTCACGCGCCTGACGCCCACGCCGGTGGCGGACCGGATTGTCGCCACGGTATCGTTCAAGCGCGTGCCGCCCACCAGCCTGGTAACAGTCACCGGCCTGTCGGCGCCCGAACCGTGGGGCACCTGGTCCGACAGCAAGCAGGTCGTGGTGCGCTTTGCCCAGCCGCTGCCGCGCCACATGCTGCTGACCATCGAAGCCCAGGCGTTCGGCCCCAACGCTGGCGCACCGGTCAAGCTGACCGTGGGCACAGCAACACGCGAGCTGGCATTCGCCGGCGCCATCGGCCAGCGCACCGTGCGCATCGATACCGATGGCCGGCAGACCGAACTGGTGTTCGACGTACCGCATCCGACCGCCCCCAGCGCCGCCAATGGCGGCAATGGCGATCCGCGCACGCTCGGCATCGGCCTGGTGAGCCTGACCGTCGGCGCCTTGAACGCGCCATAAAGCCGGGACGCCTGATTATTTGCCCTGCCGCGCCAGCTGCTGGCGCGCAAACAATTCGCCCATGTACAAGTCGCCGCGATAGCTGAGATGGTGGTTGTCGCGGTACATCAGCGTGGTGCCGATCATCGCGTGGCAGCGCTTGGCGTCGCATAATGGCGCGGCCGTGTCGAACACCTGTACCTGCGGGAATTCCTTGAGCAGCGCGTCCCATGCCGGCTTGTGCGCCGCCACGTTCTGGTCGAACACGGCGCGCGGCATGGCGCAATCGATGTTGGTGCGTGAACTGGCCACACCGGCCCGCCGCAGGCAGCCACGCGGCTCGAAGTCGAGGGCTGGCGCATCGTACACCAGGATCACTTCGCGACCGGCCGCCAGCAGCTGGCGCACGGTTTCGCGCATGGCGGCCACCAGCGCCACACCGTCGGCGTTATACGTGTACAGCTTGACGTTGGTGGACACGATCACGGTCTTGATGCCGGGGGTCTCCAGCGCCAGCTTGAGCATCATCGGGGTGGCTTTCTGGTAGCCGTCGCCGCGATCGGGCATGCCCAGGAATGGGGTGCGAGTACCCAGGTACCAGAGGTTTTCGCCCTGCGAGCGGTAGTAGCGGGTCAATCCGGCCACCAGGTGGTAGCCATGGCTGTCGCCGATCAGCAGCACGGTCGGGTCCCGGGCCGGCTGGTCGAGCAGGCAGTATTCGTACAGCGAGGCAAAACCGTAGCGCTGCTTGCAGGCCGCCGCATTGGCCTTGTCCTCGACAATCACCAGGTCCTGCTGCTGCAGGGCGTTATCGACCACGCTGGCGCGCTGCGGCCAGCCATTGCCGGCGTAAATGGCGGCAGCCACCGCCACCAGCGCCAGCATGGCGGCCGCCAGCACGGCCACCTTGATGCGGCCATTGCGGGCGCCGCGCAGCGGCCGCTCGACCAGGCGGTACGTCAGCCATGCCAGCACCACGGCCGCCAGCACGGCGCACCCGCGCACTTTGGCCGACGGCAGGCCCGACTCGACAATGCGCGCAAACGCCAGCAGCGGCCAGTGCCACAGGTACAGCGGATAGCTGATCAGGCCTAACCACACGGCGACCCGATTGGACAGCAGCAGGCGGTTGCACAGCGCTTGCGGTCCGGCCGCGATCAGCAAGGTGGCGCCCAGCACCGGCAACAGCGCCCAGCCGCCGGGAAAGTGGCGGTCGGCGCGCAGCAGGGCCAGCGCCGCCACGATCAGCAACAGCCCAGCCACCGACGCCACGTTGCGCACCTGCGCGCTGCCCAGCTCGAACAGCGTGGTGTGCTCGCTGGCGCCAGCGTGATCGTGCCCGTCCCGGCGCGCACCGATGAACAGCCTGATCCGGTGCACCGACAGGTAGGCCAGCACGGTGCCGAACAACATTTCCCACACCCGGCTGGCCGGCGAATAGAAGGTCGCGCTCGGGAACTTGTGGACGCCGGCCAGGTTGATGGCAAACGACAGCACCAGCACCGACAACGCCAGCGTGAGCACGCTGACACCGCGCCGCCAAGCCAGCCACATCAGCACCGGCCAGACGATATAAAACTGTTCTTCGATGCCCAGCGACCACAAGTGCAGCAGCGGCTTGGTGTCGGCCGCCGTGTCGAAGTAGCCGACTTCGCTCCACAGGAAAAAGTTCGAGAAGAAACCGGCACCGGCCAGCACATGGGTGCCCAGCATCTTGTACTCATCGGGGAACAGGGCAAACCAGCCGAACAGCATGGTGGCAGCCAGCACCAGGATCAGCGCCGGGAAAATCCGGCGCACCCGGCGCACATAGAAATCAGCGAACCGGAAGCTGCCCTGCTCGATGCCGGCGATCAGGATGCTGCCGATCAGGAAGCCGGAAATGACAAAGAAAATATCGACACCGGCAAAGCCCCCGGGCAAGCGCGCCGGAAACGCGTGGTACAGCACCACCGACAACACGGCCAGCGCGCGCAGACCGTCGATATCGGCGCGATAGGCCGGATGCGGCGCGGCAAACGGGGTGACGGGTGAAGCAGGCAAGGATGCAGGCGCGGTATCGGGCAGGGAGGACGTGTGGGGTGTCATGACGCAAACCGCTGATTAATTTCCAGCGATCAAGCATAAAAAAAAGCCATTGTAGTCGAAACCACAATGGCAATATAGTCGTGCAATTTTCACTCACTGCCGGTCAAGGTGCAACCTTGGGGGGCTGGCGGCGCCTGGCTTTATTGCTTCGGCACGCCGCCGAGCAATACTGCCAGCTTTTGCTTGGGCTTGGCCGGGGCATTGCTGGCGGAGGCGCTGGCAGGGGGCAACGTGCTGCGGGCCGGTTCGTACGGCTTGAGGAACCATGGATCGACCTTGTCGCGGCGCGGGGCCATGCCCATGCCGCGCGGGGCGCGGTCGGTCGGACGGCTGGCCGGGCCACGGCTGCTGTCTTCCGGGCGGCGCGGATGGCGGTCGCCACGTTCACTGCGCTCGCCACGGTTGCCGCGCTCTTCGCCAGTGGCGGAGGCGCCGAAGGCAGGCGCAGGATTGAAGCCTTGCAGCTCGCCGCGCTTGATGGTTTGCTTGATCAGCTTTTCGATGTCGGCCAGCAAGCGCTCGTCCTTGTCGGAGTAGATCGAAATGGCGTCGCCGGAGGCGCCGGCGCGGCCGGTGCGGCCGATGCGGTGGACGTAGTCTTCGGCGTTGTACGGCAGATCGTAGTTGATCACGCATGGCAGGTCGGTGATGTCGAGGCCACGGGCGGCAACGTCGGTGGCGACCAGGATGTCGGTCTCGCCCTTCTTGAACGCTTCCAGTGCGGCCATGCGCTCTTGCTGGGTCTTGTCGCCGTGGATGGCAACCGCCTTCATGCCTTCGCGCTCGAGTTCGCGCGCCAGGCGCGAGCAGCCGATCTTGGTGTTGGAGAAGATGATCACCTGTTTCAGCTCGCGCTGGCGCAGGATGTGCGCGGTGACCGCGTGCTTCTGGTTCTCCGCGACCTTGTAGACAACCTGGGTGACCTTGTCGGCGGTCTGGTTGCTGCGCGCGACTTCGATGGTGATCGGGTTACTGAGGAAGGTGTTGGCCAGCTTTTTGATTTCCGGCGAGAACGTGGCCGAGAACATCAGGTTCTGGCGCTGCTTCGGCAACAGATTGATGATGCGCTGCAAGTCCGGCAGGAAACCCATGTCCAGCATGCGGTCGGCTTCGTCCATGACCAGCATTTGCACTTGCGACAGGCTGATGTTCTTTTGCTCGATATGGTCGAGCAGTCGGCCCGGAGTGGCGATGACGATTTCCACGCCGGCCTTGAGCAGCGCCGTTTGCGGCTTCATGTCCATGCCGCCGAATACCACGGTGGAGCGCAGCGGCGTGTGCTTGGCATAGGCCTTGACGTTATCGGCCACCTGCACCGCCAGTTCGCGGGTAGGCGTGAGGATCAGCGCGCGCACCGGGTGGCGCGCCGGCGAGGTGCTGTGGCTGGCATTGGCCAGCAGCATCTGGATGATGGGCAGCGAGAAACTGGCGGTCTTGCCGGTGCCGGTCTGGGCCGCGCCCATGACATCGCGTCCTTGCAGCAGCACGGGGATCGCCTCGGCCTGGATCGGCGTCGGATGCTCGTAACCGGCTTCGTCGAGCGCGCGCTGGATCAGCGGCGACAGGCCAAAGTCGGCAAAGCGCACGCTGGCGACCGGCGCTACCGCTGCGGCTGGCGCAGCCGGAGCGGCTGGTACAACTGGCGCAACCGGCACCGCCGCGACGGCAACCGCCTCGGCTGCGGGCGCAGCAGAGGTTACCGGTGCTGGTGCTGGTGCTGGTGCTGGTGCTGCGGATTCCACGGGTGCTGGTTGCGCAGGTGCGGGTTCCACAGGTGCTGCTGTTGCCACAGGCACTACTGGTGCTGCGGGTACTGCTGGTGCTGCTGGCGTGACTGGTGCAGCAGGTGCATTGGGGGCAGACGGGACGTCAACAGACGGGGTAGTGATCTCGGATTCGGACATAGTGTGTGGGCCGGCCCCTGGGGGACAACCAGCTTTCTTCAATAAACAACAGAATCCGCACCGGGGAAAAGGGACGGGTGCGGTGGCGGCGCTCTATACACGGCAGGCAGCACCGTAAACTATACCCTAAAAAGCGGCAAGTGCGCGAAAACACTGACTATTATCCAGAAATAATTGCATCAATGGCATGTATAATGCCAGTCAAACCATAAAATTATAAATAATCCACTACCCTCCTCCTGCCGGACGGCGTTCACCGGCACCTCGAAAACTCCACCATGCCCGCGCTCCCTTCGTCCGCTTTGCCCTCGCTGCGCTCACCCTTCGCGCTGCTTTGCCGCCTGTTGATGTCCTGCTTGATCTTGCTGTCGGTTCCGTTCGCTCCGGTGCGGGCAGCGGACTGGCCGGTTTCTCCGGAGGCGGTCACGCCGTCGCTGCGTTTCAAGAAGCTGGGGCCGCTGGGCGGGGACGAACCATCGATGCTGGCGCTGCTGCAGGACCGCCAGGGTTATGTCTGGGTCGGCACCCACACCAACGGCCTGTATCGCTACAACGGTTACCAGGCGGTACGCTATGCCCACAACCCCGCCGATCCGCACAGCCTGCCGCACGACCGTGTCTCGGCCATTCACGAAGACGCCAAGGGCCGCATCTGGGCCGGCACCCAGAACGGCCTGGCGCGCTTCAATCCGGACACCAACGACTTCACGGTCGTGGCGCCAGCCCAGGGCCCCAACAACCACCGCATCATCAAGCGCATCATTGCCGACGGCCGGGGCGGCATGTGGATAGGCAGCTGGGGCGGCTTGCAGCACTACCATCCGGACACCGGCAAGTTCAGCGTGTATGCCCACGATGCCAAAGATCCCGGCAGCCTGGCCAGCAACGACCTCAATGCGCTGGCGCTCGATGCCGGCGGCGGCGTCTGGGCCGCCACCTGGCCGGGCGGACTCGACTACCTGGCGCCGGGCGCCACCAGCTTCCGCCACCACCAGGTGGATCCGGCCGTCCGCGCCGATGCCCGCGTCAATATCGTGCGTGCGCTGCAATTCGATCGCAACGGCGAGTTGTGGATCGGCACCGAGGCCGGTGTGGTGCACTGGGATGGCAAGCGCGACTGGAGCACGCGCACAGCCGTGCCCTCGCCCGCCAGCCGCATCACCGACTTCAACCTCGACAACCAGGGCCGGTTGTGGGCGACCACCCTGTCGGCGGGATTGCTGCGCTGGAACCGGGAACGCGGCGCCTTCGACCAGTTTGTCCATGCCGCCGACGATCCTTACAGCCTGCCCGGCGACAACCTGCGCGCCGTGATGCAGGACCGGGGCGGCATGCTGTGGATCGCCTCGTTTACCGATGGCATTGCGCTGGCCAATCTCAGCAGCGAAGGTTTTACGCGCCACGTGCCATTTCGCATCGACCGCCGTGCCGCGCCGGCCAGCAATGCGCTGCTGAGCCTGTCACGGGCGCCCGCGGGCCGGCTCTGGCTGGGCGGCAATGTGGGCATGAGCTTGTACGACCCCGGCACCCGCACGGTCGTCAAGACCTGGCAGGCTGACGGCCGGACTCCGGGCAATCTGAGCCACTCCATCGTATACAGCATGTACCAGCAGGACGATGGCAAGGGACCACTGTGGCTGGGCACCTCGAACGGCCTCAACCGGCTCGACCACGTGGACGGCACGTTCCGGGCCATCCACTTCGGCAACACCGCCAGCGACTACATCAACCTCATCGCACCCGGCGCGGGCGGCGCGCTGTGGCTGGCCACCGGCAACAGCCTGATCCGCTACGACCCGGCCACCGACGCCCGCAAGATCTATTACAACGACCCGCAGGATCGCACCAGCCGCAGCGTGGACGGCGCCTCCACCGTGCTGGAGGACAGCAGCGGCCGGGTGTGGGTGGGCTCGGAATGGAATGGCGGCGGCCTCGACTGGCTCGATCCCGCCACCGGCATCTTCCGCCACTTCCGCCATGACCAGGCGGACGCCGCCAGCATCAGCGACAACAACATCGTCAGCCTGCACGAGGACGCCAGGGGCCGCATCTGGATCGGTACCAGCAAGGGGTTGAACCTGGCCGTGTTCGAGGCCGGCGGCAAGGTGCGCTTCACCTCGTACGCGGCGGCCATGCGGTCGCAAAAAATCCTCGCCATCGAACACGACCTCGATGGCAATATCTGGTGCAGCACGCTGGCCGGCCTGTTCCGCCTCGATCCGGAGACAGGCAAGGTCAGCCTGTTTACCGCCGCCGATGGCTTGACCGAAGGGTTCACCGTCAACTCGTCCGCGCGCGGCGCCGATGGCACGCTGTACTTTGGCGGCGTGCACGGCATGACGGCGGTCACACCATCCAACGTGCGCAGCAGTTCGGTACCGCCGCAGGTGGCCATCACCGATATCACGGTGTTCAACCATTCGCTGCAAAACGGCAAGCCGCGCGCCAACGTCAAGGCCGAGGGACCGGTCACGGCGCCCACTGCGCTGACCTTGTCGTCGGAAGCGTCGGTGTTTTCGATCGAATTTGCCGCACTCCACTACACCGACCCCGGCCAGAACCGCTACGCTTACCAGTTGCAGGGTTTCGACCGCGAGTGGGTGCACACCGATGCCGCCCACCGCAGCGCCAGCTATACCAACCTCAACCCGGGCCACTACGTGTTCCGGGTCAAGGCCGCCAACCACCTGGGCGTGTGGAACGAGGAACCGGCCACCTTGCGCGTGACCATTACACCGCCGTTCTGGCAGCGCTGGTGGTTCCGCATGCTGGGCATGGCGCTGGTGGTATTTACGCTGGCGCTGCTGTACCGGATCCGCATCGACCGCCTGACGCGCCACCAGGTGCAGCTTGAAAAAGTGGTGGCGGCGCGCACGGCCGAACTGGAAGAGTCGAACCGCAAGCTGGCTGCGCTCAGCACCACCGACGGCCTGACCGGCGTGGTCAACCGGCGCGGCTTCGACCTGGCGCTGGCGGCCGAATGGCGCCGCGCGGCGCGCACCGGGCAGCCGGTGGCGCTGTCGATGCTCGACGTCGATTTCTTCAAAAAATACAACGACCATTACGGCCACCAGGCCGGCGACGCCGCCTTGCGCGCCGTGGCCGACCTGATCACCCACCACGGCCGGCGCGCCACCGACATCGCGGCCCGCTACGGTGGCGAGGAATTCGCCCTGCTGGCGGCCGATACCGGTGCGGCCGACGCCTTCGAGGCGGCGCAGTCGATGTGCGCCGAGCTGGCACGGCGCCAGTTGCCGCACGAGCAGTCGCCGTTCGGCATGCTGACGATCAGCATCGGGGTGGCAGTGCTGGTGCCGGGCGACGATAACTCGCCGGACATGCTGGTGGAAATGGCGGACCGGGCGTTGTACAGGGCCAAGCAGCGCGGGCGCAACATGGCCTTGCTGGCACATTAAAGTTCCACTTTGACCCTGGCCGCCACGCTGCGCCCGGCGCCGGGCGTGACGTACAGGCCGGCCCACGACGACGTGTAATATGCGCGGTTGAACAGGTTGAGCACGTCGAGCGACAGCTTGACCTGCCGGTTCACCTGCCAGTAGCCGAGCAGGCGCGCGGTCGTGTACGACGGCAGCGAGTAGGTGTCGGCATTGTTGCCCGAGCGTTCACCCACGTGGTTGACGCCGGCGCCCACGCCGTAGCGGCTGCCGTCAGGCAGGCGGTCTTCGCGGATCGCCAGCAGGCCGGCGCTCCATTTCGGCACGTTCATCAGGCGCGTGCCGGCTGCCAGGGTGCGGTCGCGGGTGACACGGGCGTCGTCGTAGGCGGCGTTGCCGCTTACGCGCCAGTGACGGCCGAGCTGCCCGGTCACGTCCGTTTCCACGCCGCTGCTTTTCACTTCGCCCGCCGCCACCGAAAAGCCCGGCACGTCGCTGGCCGTGAGCACATTGGTCTTGGTGATATCGTACACGGCGACGGTAGCGCCCAGGCGCTGGTCGGCGCTTTGCAGTTTCCAGCCCGCTTCGTAGGAACGCGATTTTTGCGGGTCGAAAGCATTGCCGTTGACGTCGATGCCGGTATTGCCCCGGAACGATTTGCCGGCCGACACATACAGCGAACTCCAGCTGTTGGGCAGGTAGGTGACGCCCGCGCGCGGCGACATGGCACTCTGCTTGCGCTGCAACTGGCTGCGGGCCACGCGGTTGACCAGGTCCTGGCTGTACTCGTCCCAGCGCAGGCCGGCCAGCAGTTTCCATTGTGCCGACAGGCTGACCTGGTCCTGCGCAAACACGGCTTTCACGCGCTGGCGTTCGTCCGAGCTCGTGGTAAGCGAGGTCAACGGACCGGCCGCGCGGCCGTACGCCGGTGCATAAATATCGATCGGGGTGTTGGCCGAGCGCAGGATTTCCATGTTCATCCACAGGCGCGAGGCTTCGGCGCCGACCAGCAGCGTATGGTCCAGGCCGCCGGTGGCGAACTTGCCTTCGAGCTCGCCGTTGACCGAGGTATCGCGCGACGGCAGCGTGCGCCAGGTGGCCTGGCGGTTCAGGGTGCGGTTGTCCGCCGCCAGCGATGTCGCTTCCGTGTAGTCGCCTTCGAACGTGCTTTCCTTGTAGCTTGCACCGAGGCGTGCGCGCCAGCCGTCGGCCAGCACCCGGTCCAGCGTCAGTTGCTGGGTCTTGCTGGAGAGGCGCATGTTTTTGTCGGTCGGCTCATTGAGGATGCGGTCGCGCGGCAGCAGGCCCAGCTGGCCGCGCACATTGATCACGCCACGGTCGAGCGGGGTGTCGGATTTGAGGATTTCCGCTTCGTAATTGAGCGTGGTGCGCGGGTCGATCTGCCAGGTCAGCGCGGGCGCCACCAGCATGCGCTTGTTGTGCAGCAATGCCGAGCGCGGATCGCCCTCCTCCGTCATCAGGTTCAGGCGGTAAGCGACGCTGGAACTCAACGGACCGGTGGTGTCCACCGTGGCGCGGCGCAGGCCGCGATCGCTGAAGCCCACCTCGGCCACGTGGCGCGCGGCAAATTTCGGCCTCTTGGTGACGATGTTGATAGTGCCGCCCGGCTCGCTGCTGCCATAGATGGCGCCAGCCGGGCCCTTGAGGAATTCGAAGCGCTCGACGGTGGCGGTGTCGCGCGGCGGGTTGTAGCCGCGTGCGCCGGGAAAGCCGTTGACCAGGAAACCCATGTCGGTGCTGGAAAAGCCACGGATGCCGAAGTTGTCCCAGGTGCCGCCAAAGTCGTTCATGCGCGAAATGCCGCTGACGAAATCGACGGTATCGGCCAGGCGCATGGCGCCCAGGTCCTCGAGCTGCTCGATGTTGACCACGCGCACCGATTGCGGCACTTCGCGCAGCGGCGTATCGGTGCGGGTAGCGCCACGGCTGGTGCCGGTGTTGTAGGCGGCGCTGCGCTCGGCCACCACGTTTACTTGTGGCAGGGCGGCGTCACCGTCGGCGCCAGCTTGCGCGTGGAGCAATGGCGTGGCGGACAGCAGGCCGAGGGCCAGCCAGGGATCGAGGGGACGTAACATGGTGCTCCGTTTCGGTGTTGAAAGTTGCGGAACTATAATCGAGAATGATTATCATTTGCAATCTATCAAGACGGATAACAAGCTGTTACATCCGCTCGGTCACGCTGTTAAAAAGTTTCCCACTCGTCGCCTTCCACTGTTTGCTTCGCGGGCTGTTTCGGCGCAGGCCTGGACGCAGTGGCGAGGCGTGGCGCAACCTTGGCCGGTGCCGAGGTCGTGGCTGCCACGGCGCGCCGGGCGGGCGTGGGCGCCACCGCCGCGCGCGTGCTCGATGCGTGGATCTTGAACACGCTGACCACGTCGCTCAGCTGCGCCGCCTGGTTCTGCAGCGATTCGGCCGCAGCCGCGGACTCTTCCACCAGCGCGGCATTTTGCTGGGTAACCTGGTCCATCTGGGTAATCGCCGTGTTGACCTGCTCGATGCCGTCGCTCTGCTCGTTACTGGCGGACGAAATCTCGGCCATGATGTCGGTCACGCGGGTGATGCTGGTGACGATCTCGCTCATCGTGGTGCCGGCCTGGTTGACCAGCTCCGAGCCGGCCTCCACTTTTTGCACCGAGTCGGAAATCAGTTGCTTGATGTCCTTGGCGGCAGCGGCCGAACGGTGCGCCAGGTTGCGCACTTCGCCCGCCACCACCGCGAAGCCCCGGCCCTGCTCGCCGGCCCGCGCTGCCTCCACGGCAGCATTGAGCGCCAGGATGTTGGTCTGGAAGGCGATGCCGTCGATCACCGAAATGATGTCCTCGATCTTGCGCGACGATTCGTTGATCGAAGCCATGGTGCCCACCACCTGCCCCACCACTTCGCCGCCCCGGGTGGCGATACCGGAGGCCGACTGCGCCAGCTGGTTGGCCTGGCGCGCATTGTCGGCGTTCTGCTTGACGGTGCTGGTCAGCTCTTCCATCGACGAGGCGGTTTCTTCCAGCGAACTGGCCTGCTCTTCGGTGCGCGAGGACAGGTCCTGGTTGCCGCTGGCAATTTCCGCCGAAGCGGTAGCGATCAGGTCGGTGCCGCTGCGCACCTGCGCCACCAGGGCTTGCAGGTTTTCCGTCATGGTTTTCAGCGCCCCCATCAGCTGCCCTGTCTCGCACGACGACGTGACGGCGATGTCACGCGTGAGGTCGCCTTCGGCCACGGCGGACGCGGCCGACACCGCTTCGCGCAGCGGCGCCGAGACAATGCGCGCCACCGCCACGGCCAATGCAAGGCCGATGCCGATATTCAGTGCCAACAGTACGATCGACGTGACGCGCGCCGTGTTGTAGGTGGCGGTCGCGGCATCGCTGGCAGCGTCGCCGCCGTCGATATTGAGTTTGACCAGCTGGCCCGTGACGTCGGTCAGTGCGCCCAGCACCTTGGCCGACGCGCCGCGCGACATTGCCCGCGCCGCGTCCTTGTCGCCGGCGGCCGATAGGGCGATCATCTTGGTATGCTCGGCCAGGTAGGCGGTCCAGTTCTGGTCGAACGTGGCTACCAGCGCTTTTTCCTCGGCGCTGCTGATCAGTTTTTCGTAGGCCTCGCGGTGCGTCTTGATGGCAGCGAGCGTGGTGGCAATGCGCTGGTTGTAATCGGCATATAAGCCGGCCTCGTCGTTGAGCAGGTGCGACAGCTCCCAGCGGCGCAGGTCGCTGACGTCGCTGCGCAACTCCATCGCCATGCGCACGCTTGGCATCCAGTTCTCGGCCAGGTCGCTGGACGCCTGGTTGACGCGCGCCGTGGACAAAATGGAACTGACGCCCATGAACAAGGTCAGCAACAACACCACGCCAAACGACACCAGCAACTTGGTAGCAATCTTCAGGTCATAAAACCATTTCACGGCGCGCTCCTGGGAACATACACGGGGTTCCCAGTATGCAGCGACCACTGGTCACTAGCCAGCACCATCCGATGCTTGTATCTAGACAGCAACAGAGCCCATGATATCGGGTAAATATTGCCCATAAAAAGCGGCGCCCGAGGTGACGGGGCGCCGCTTTTTTTACAAGAAATGCGCTGTGTTACAGCTTGCCGCTCAAGGTCAGGAACACCTGGCGTGGCGCGCCGGTAAGCAGGGTTTGTGCCGTGCCGTTCGGGTCGCGGGCCTGGAAGCCGTTGGTGCCGACGGTGCTGATGTACTGCTTGTCGAACAGGTTGCTCACGTTCACTTGCAGCGACAGGTCTTTCATGAAGCCCAGCGACTCGAGCTTGTAGCCGGCCGAGAGGCTGCCGATCCAGAACGCGTCGACGCTGGCGTCGTTGGTGTAGGTGTAGTAGCGCTTGCCCGTGTACTTGCCGCCCAGGCGTGCGAACCAGGCGCCGCTGTCATACGATGCTTCCGTGCTGAACAGGGTTTTCGGCGCACCGGCCACCTGCTTGCCGTTCACCTGGACCAGGGTGGTGCCGTCCATGTAGTCGGACTTGTACTGGGAGTCGTTGTACGTGGCCGAGTTGAACCAGCTGAGCTGGCGGTTGATTTTCCACACTGCGATCGCTTCCACGCCGCGCGTATCGACCTTGCCGACGTTCACAAAAGTGGACGGGCAACCGACGATGCCGGCGCAAGTGGCCACGGAGAGCTGGCGGTCGTCGAAGCGGGCGCCGTACACGGCCAGCGAGCCTTGCACCGCATCGCGCTTGAAGCGGTAGCCGAGGTCGATATTGGTCGAGGTTTCCGGTTTCAGGTTGCCCACGCCGGCGTCGTACGCGGTCTGGGTTTGCGAGAACGGTCCGCCCACGCCCGGCTGGTGCGCACGCATGTTTTTCGCGGCCGAGGCGAAGAGCTCGTCGTCGGCGCTCAGGGCATAGTTGGCGCCCACTTGCGGCAGGAAAGTCTTCTCGGCGTTGAGCTGGCCGGCGGCGCGGTTGCCGATGATGTTGCGGGCGGAAATATCGACGCTCATGCTCTTGAAGCCGGCATTCACTTTCAGCTTGCCATCCATCAGCGCCACGCTGTCCTGCAGGTAGAACTGCGAGGTGGTGGTGATGAAGTTCTGCTTCCAGTCGATCTGGAACGGGTTCGACAGGTAATACATGGTGTCGGCCGGGCCGGTGACCGCGTAGTAGGCGCGGGTGCCAGTGTGGTCCGAACGTTCGCCCCAGGCGCCGAAGGTAACGGTGTGCGCACCCAGCTCCAGGCTGGCATCGGCCATGATGCCGTTGCGGTTGATACGGTATTCGGTGGTGCGGATCGACAGCGGGTTGGCAGCGCTGGTGGCGACGTACGGCGTGTACCAGTGGCCTTCGCCCTTGTTGTCGTGGTGGTAGCCGGTGGTCTTGAGGTTGAAGGACGGGGTCAGGTTCAGGTCCAGGATCAGGCCGCTCAGATTGTCCTTGCGCAGGCCGCCGGCCGAATAATAGGCGTCGTCGAGGCTGGTAACGTTGCCGCTGAACTGGCCACGGGCGGCATTCAGGGCGCGCTGCCAGTCGGGCTGGTAGTTGTCCCAGTCGTAGCCGAGGCGGCCCAGCATTTCCTTCGACATATCCTGGTAATCGACTTCCTTGCGGTCCGAGTAATTGAAGAAGCCGGTCAGGCTGTTGCTCTCGCCAAAGTTGAAGACGAAGCGGGCATTGACCTGGTCCTGGTCCTGGCCGCCTTCACCCTTGGTCTTGTCGCTGCGCTGGCGGGTGCCGCTCAGCGATGCCTTCATGGCGCCGCCGATCAGGCCGGTATCGACGCGGGCAAAGGTGCGCGAGGTCGAATCGCTGCCCACGGTTTGCGACACGGTCAGGCCGCGTTCGTCGCTGGGCGCCAGCGTGAAGAACTGCACCGTACCGCCCAGGTTGCTGGTGGACGCGGTGGCCAGCGCGCCGGCGCCCTGCGACACCTGGACGCGACCGATGTTTTCCGACGATACGGCGCGGCTGATGTGCAGGCCGTTGTTGTTGGCGTAGCTCATGTCGCCGAGCGGGATACCGTCAAGCGTGAAGCCCAGCTGGCTCTGGCTGAAGCCGCGCAGGCTGAACGACGTTGACCATTCATAGGCGCCGAACGGATCGGCCGACTGGAAGTTCACGCCGGGCAGCTTGTCGAGCACTTTCAAGGGGCTGGTGCCCGGCAGCGCTTCGGCCAGGTCGGCCTTGTTGATGTTCTGCACCTGGCGCGACTGGCCGCGCCCCGTGATTTCCACGGTCTGGACCGGACCGGCCATGGCGGCCACGGTAGCACTGTCGGCCGCTTCTTCCGCGTGAGCGTGGATGGCCAGGGCTTGCAGCACGAGCAGGCACAAAGGTTTCAGGGGGAAGCGCTGGGACATGGCTGTTCTCTTTCTTGCTGGGTGAGTTGGTATCAATCAGCAAGATTGTAAGAACAGCATGTGACGTTGCGATGACGTGGCGATGACAGTTGAGTGACACTGCAACAGCCTAGGCGGCCAGGGCTGCCCTGCCCACGGCAAAGTCGAGCAGCGCCTCGGGCGCGATTGGCCGCGAGATATGGTAGCCCTGCAAATAATGGCATCCCATCCGCTCGAGGATGGCAGCCTGGCCGGCCGTCTCCACGCCCTCGGCCACCAGTTTCAGGCCCAGCGAGTGGCCCATGGCGATGATGGCGTGCACCAGGCTGTTGCTGCGGTCGCTGTGCTCGATGTCCATCACGAACGCGCGGTCGATCTTGAGCGTGTTCAGGTGAAATTGCGTCAGGTAGCTCAGCGACGAGTAACCGGTGCCGAAGTCGTCCAGCGACACGCCCACGCCCAGCGCGCGCAGGCGGTCGATCACGCTGTGGACATGGCCGCCGTCGTCGATCAGCACGCGCTCGGTCAACTCCAGTTCGAGCTGGCGCGGCTGCAGGCCGTGGCGCGCCAGCGTCTGCTGCACCAGCGCCACGAAGAATGGATCGGCCAGTTGCCATGCCGAGACATTGATGCTGACCGTGACCGCGCCCAGCGGGCCATCGCGCCAGGCCGCCATCTGGCTGCACGCCTGTTCGAGCACCCAGGCGCCCACCGCCACCACCATGCCGCTGTCTTCCGCCACCGCGATGAAACGGTCGGGCGGCACGTGGCCCAGTTGCGCGTTGTGCCAGCGGATCAGCGCCTCCACCTTGGTCAGCGTGCCGGTGCGGGCATCGACGATGGCCTGGTACACCAGTCGGAACTCGTTGTTGTCGATCGCCCCGCGCAGGGCGCCGTCGATCTCCAGCGCGCTCTTGGCGGCGGCGTTCATCGAATCGTGGAAAAAGCGCAGTTCGCCGCGTCCGGCCTTCTTGGCCTCGTACATGGCAATGTCGGCATTGCGTATCAGGGTGTCGCTGTCGCTGCCGAGCGCGGGGTAGCAGGCCACGCCGATGCTGGCCGACACCCCGATCGCATGGTGCAGCAGCTGGAAGCGCGCCGACAGCGCATTCAGGATGTGCTCGGCGCAGCGGCGCGCGGCCGGCTCCGCACTGCCCGCCGCCAGGTCGGGCAGCACGACGATGAACTCGTCGCCGCCGAAGCGCGCCAGCAGGTCATTCGGCCCCAGCAGGCCGCGCAAGCGCTGCGCGGTCTGGCGCAGCAGGTCGTCGCCGGTGGCGTGGCCGAAGGAATCGTTGACACGCTTGAACTTGTCGAGGTCGAGGAAGAGCACCACGCATTCGCGGCCCTGTTCGCGGCACTGCGCCACCTCGCTGGCCAGCGCCTCGGACAGCGCATGGCGGTTGAAACAGCCGGTGACAGGGTCGATGCATGCGGCCTGGTTGAGCAGGTCGTCCTTCTTCTGGCGCTCGGTAATATCGAGCAACTGCACCAGGCAATACAACTGGCCGCGCTCGATATACGGCGAGCCGGCCATTTCCAGCGGCAGGCGTGCTCCGGAATGCAGGGTCACCACGGCGGTATCGGTCATCGGGTATTGCACGCCGGGCGCCTCGAAGCGGCGGAAATAGTCATCGGCCATGGCCGGGGTCAGCCTGGGCAAGATTTCGCTCAGGTGCTTGCCCACCAGGTCGGCTGCCTGCTCGAACCCCAGCAAGCGGGCGCCGCGCTCGTTGGCGACGTGGATGATGCCGCGGCGGTCGCGGATCAAAAAGCCGTGGCTGAGGCTGTCGATGGTACGCGCGTAGCGCTGCTGCATTTCATCCTGCACCGCGTAAATCAGGCCCAGCATCGACAGGGCTTTCAGGATGGACGTGCCGGCAAACCACAGCAAATACCATTCCGGCGGCAAGGTGGCGGCACTGACCAGGTTGAACACGCCGCGCGCCATCAAGGTGCAACCGAGCAAGCGATAACGGCGCTGGGCGCGGACCAGGCGCACGCCCATCCACACCATCACCAATCCCAGCGCCGCGGCGCTGCCGGGCGGCACCCAGTGCGGATGCAGTTGCCAGAGCAGATAAAATCCGGCGGTGGCAATAACCATGACCACGATGATCGGACGCCAGTGACGCCGCCGCAAGTCGCCGAGAAAATAT
This sequence comes from Duganella zoogloeoides, assembly GCF_034479515.1. Classification (NCBI taxonomy): domain Bacteria; kingdom Pseudomonadati; phylum Pseudomonadota; class Betaproteobacteria; order Burkholderiales; family Oxalobacteraceae; genus Duganella; species Duganella zoogloeoides. The sequence continues at coordinate 699,881 of NZ_CP140152.1, read as the reverse complement.
TGCGTGCCACTGTAGTAACCGGCCATGCCGATGACCAGCATCAGCGCGCAGACAAATAAACGCCCGGATGGCGATAAAACCGCCGCGCCGGTAAACCAGGTCAATCCACCGGCCATCACGGCCGCCTGGCCGATACCCCATAGCAAGGCGTGCTTTTCCTTGCGGTGCATCAGCCATAAAAATACCAGCAATGCCACCAGTATGGCGTCCACCGCAAAGGCGGACGTCATCAGCGACAAGTTCACGTATTGTTCCGGCAGTATGCTCATCACCTGGCGCCGTTGGCGTGCTAACAGTTTCTTGATAACACCTATTGTATGCCAGTAACAGGGGATATATATATGCAAGCCGAAATTTAGGGATGTGCTGCGCAGCGCTGGATAAAACCGGATTTTTATGCTGTATCCGGCTGCCGGAACGTCAACGCAGTGCCTCCCCGCCATGCAGTCGCGCCAGAAATGAGCATGATGGTGCCGTTTTTTAGCTTTTTTACCACGGCAGTATGCGCCCTGGCAGCCGGTTCAGCCGCGCCGGCCGTTTTACAGGAAGAGTGAGATGGCCAGCAGCCACATCACCACCGCTATCGCGCCATCGAGAATACGCCAGGCCAGCGGCCTTTTAAAAATCGGAATTAAATACTGTGCGCCCAATCCCAGGCTGAGAAACCAGATAATCGACGCCAGCATGGCGCCGAGAGCAAAATACCATGGCCCCACGCCCGGTTGCTGGCCGCCGATAGAGCCCAGCAACACCACGGTGTCGAGATAAACATGGGGATTTAACAGGCTGAATGCGAGCATGGCGGCAATCACCTGGCGCTGGCTGACGGCAGGGGCCTGTTTATCGAGTTCGAAACTGGACGATTTGAATGCCGAGCGTGCGGCGCGTACCCCATACCAGAATAAAAATGCTGCACCGGTGATTTTTATCCAGAATAACAGGCCGGGCATATTATTAATGACTTCGCCCATTCCTGCCACGCCGGCGCCAATCAGCAATACGTCGCACACGATGCAAATGGCGATACAGGTATAGACATATTCGCGCTTCAGCGCCTGGCGCAGCAGGTAGGCGTTTTGCGAGCCGATCGCGATGATCAGGCCGCCACCCAGCCCGATTCCCTTCAACAAAGCGCCCAGTTCCATGCTTGCCTCCTGCAAAAAAACCACAGCTTAGCGGCGCCTCGAACATAAGTATAATTAATAATACTCATCAAATATTAGGGACGCTAATGAGCCGTATCGACTACCGGGGCCTGGCGGCGCTCGACGCCGTGGTGGAGCATGGCAGTTTCGACAAGGCCGCCGCTGCTCTTTCGATCACGCAATCGGCAGTATCGCAGCGCTTGCGCATGCTGGAAAACCAGGCCGGCGAGCTGCTCCTGCTGCGCAGCCAGCCGCCGCAGGCAACCGCAGCCGGCCACCGCCTGATCGCCCATTACCGCCAGGTGCGGCTGCTCGAAGCCGCCCTCGACAGGGCCAACAGCTCTGGCGCGGGACGCCCGGAACTGGCGATCGCTGTCAATGCCGACAGCGCCGTGACCTGGCTGCAGGAGGCGGTCACGCCGCTGATGGAAACTGGCGACTGCATGCTGCACATCACCATGGACGACCAGGACCACACCCTGGCCATGCTGCGCGAAGGCCGGGTATTTGGCTGTGTGACCAGCGAAACCGCGCACGTGGCCGGCACCACTGCCACGCCGCTGGGACTGATGCGCTACCACTGCCTGGCCAGCCCGGGGTTTGCCGCACGCTGGTTCCCGGATGGCTTGACGGCAGCCAGCGTGCAAACCGCGCCCGCGCTCGACTTCAACCGCAAGGATGCGCTGATGGCACGCTTTATCGCCCAGGCCACCGGCTACCAGGGCCGTTACCCGCATCATTCGTATGCATCGTCGGAGGGTTTCGTGCGGTTCCTGGAGGCAGGTTTTGCCTACGGCATGGCGCCGCACCTGCAATGCGCGGCGCAACTGGCGGCCGGCACGCTGGTGGACCTGGCGCCGGGCCTGGTGCTGGACGTGCCGCTGATCTGGCATATGTGGGATATCCAGACGCCGTTTACCAGTGCGTTGTCGGCGCAGGTGATCGCCACGGCGCGGCGCTGGCTGTTGCAGCCAGCGCTATGAGAACCTGTCGCGGCGGGGAATGAGGCGCGGCTTGCGCGCCTCGAGAGGGGCCGGCGAGGCTCGTTTATCGCATGGCGGCCATGCCTTTTTCCTCGCGCGTTCCTGGCTAACGAGGCATCGCAATCCGCTGCCTTCTGGCGCAATGGGTTCTAAAACAGGTCGATCTGGGTTGACTGCGGCTCCGGCGGCTGCACTTTCTTCTTGCGCGGCGGCGGCGGATCGAACCAGGCGCGCATCAGTTCGGGCGGAAACGACTGGAAATAGCTGCGCGCGCGTTCGGGATCGCGGCAGCGCAGCCAGTCGTCGTATTCATCGGCGGCAATCACGATCAGCGAACGTTTTTCATCACCGGGCTTGTGGAAGCGCCGCATCAGCGGATGGTCGTCGGCGTTGACGGTCAGTTGCGTGAACGAGTACTCGGGACCGTTTTCACCGGGCCACTCGCGCCACACGCCCGCGACGGCGAACGGCGCGCCGTCGGCGCGGCCGATCTGCCAGCGCTGGGCCGCGCCCGACTCGTAATTCGGTTCGAAAAATCCGGTCATCGGCACCAGGCACAGTTGCCCCTCGCGCCAGCATTTCGCGTACGAGCGCAGCTGCGCCACGGTTTCGCTGCGGGCGTTCATGGTGTCCCACGGCTTGACCCCGGGTGGAATCTGCCGGCGCGGCACCAGCCCGTACGTGGCGGTGGTGCACACCAGCTGGCCTTGCTCGTTGTAGCGGATGATGGGCGCCGGGTAGTCTTTCCAGCTCTCACCCGGCCAGTCGTCGCCCTCGAACAGGGTGAGCTGAAACAAATCGGCCAGCAGGTCGCGCGACGTGGGCCGGTAGTTGGTACACAAGATTTAACCCCGCAAGCCGACCAGCAGCTGGGCAACGCTGTCGTGGGTGGCGGTCCAGCCGGACGTGGCCAGCTTCGGCGCGCACACCGGGCAGGCCACGAACGGATCGCAGTCGTGCTCGAGATCGATGAACAGCTTGCCCATCACCGGTTTGCCGGCATAGGAATCGACGGTGACCGGGCGGTTTTTCAGTGAAGTGGCAGCCACGGCCGGCACGAAATCGGCGCCGCCGGGCGGCAGCCAGCGCGAGAACGCTTCGGTCGGTTTACCATCGGGCACGTACCAGGACTTGCGTTCGCCGTTCCAGCGGGCGCCCAGGGCCTTGGCCTCGTCTTTTTCCGCAAACGGAACTTTAAGAAACATCATGCGGCATACTCCGTGACGAACAGTGACAAAGCCGCTATTTTACGCGTCTGTGAGAAAATGAGCGCTTGAACTCCGGAGACACCGTATGCCCCTGATCGAACCATTGACCCTCACCCTGCCCGAGCTGGCCGAGCGCTGGCACATGACGCCGCAACAAATGCTGGCCGGCGCGGTGCCGCAAGTGCTGCCGATGTATTTCTATTTCGACGGCCTGGTGTTCGGCTTTGGCGACAAGTGGCTGCGCGCCAATGGCGACGCCGCCATCACGCAAGACCTGGACACCCACCAGACCCGCGCGGCATCGATCGAAATCGACCTGCAACGCCAGGCCCTGCACAAGCGCGGCCTGTTGAAACTGACGCAATGGGAAGAAGCGCTGAGCGACGACGAACTGGCCGAACACCAGGCCGAATCGGACCGCCTGGCCGGCGAAATCGTGCGCCTGACCGCCCTGCTCAAGCAGCGCCACGAAGAACGCCAGCAACACGTGCGCAACGGCCTGTTGCGCGCGGCGCCGCGCACCTTGAGCGACATCGCCCTGCACGGCAAAACCCGCTTCCCGCAATTTGCCTTCATGCCCAACACGCCGCCGGGCGCTGACAACACCGAACGCGTGCCGCCCGGCACCGTGGTGGCGATGGAAGACGGCTTTCCGCTCAAGGACGTGCTGACCGATGCCGACCTGGTGATCTCGATGCTCGACATCAAGCTGGCCGAGGAAGCCGGGCTGCATCAACAACCCGGCCTGTAAGTTTTATTTCAGCGCTTACTTGAGCGCAATACGCTTGTGTTCGCGCGCGGAGCGATACACCGCTTCGATAATGCGGATATCACGCAGCCCCTCCTCGCCTGCCACGATCGGCGTGCGGTCTTGCAGCACGCACTGCGACAAATGGTCGAGCTGGCCGGCGAACTGGTTGCTCGACGCATTCGGCGGCGCCGTGATTTCATTCTTGCGCCCGTCGCCCACCCACAGTTTCTGGCCTTGGTAGCCGGTGGCCGGTTCCATCTCGATGCGGCCCTTGTCGCCCATCAACAGGAACTGGTTGCGGTTGGCCGAATACATCGACATGCACGAACCGATCACGCCCGACGGAAACTCCAGCTGGAACTCGACCATGTCTTCCACGTCGCGGAAGCGCGGATCGGACCGGTCGGTGGTTTCCTTGGCATACACCGACACCGGTTCTTCGCCGGTCATGTAGCGCGCCGCCTGCAGCGCGTAAATGCCGATATCCATCAGCGAGCCGCCGCCCGACATCGCCTTCTTGGTGCGCCAGTTGTTGCCGCCCGTGGTGTAGCCGTGCTCGGAACGGAAATAGCGCAGCTTGCCGATCGCGCCCGAGCGCGCCAGCCGCCGCGCCTCGAGGTTGAATGGCTCGAAGTGGCAGCGGTAGCCGATCATCAGTTTCTTGCCAGCCTGCTTGCAGGCAGCGATCATCGATTCGCATTCGACCGACGACAGCGCCATCGGCTTTTCGCACAACACGTTCTTGCCGGCCTTGGCGCCGCGGATCGTGTATTCGGCGTGCATCGATACCGGCAGGCAGATATAAACGATGTCGATGTCGGGATTGTCCTTGATGCGGTCGTAGTTCTTGTAATCGTAGATATTCGATTCCGGCACGCCATACTCCCCGGCCACTTTTTTGGCCTTGACAGGGTCGCCGCTGACCAGGGCGACCAGCTTGCTGTGCTGGCAATACTTGAACTGGGGGATGATGACGCCGAGCCCGTAGCCGCCGAGGCCCACGATCGCGTAGCCGAGCTTGCGGTCGGGATTGGCCCACACGGGGCCGGCCACGGCCGTTGCCGCCAGCAAGCCACCAGCGGTCATGACCAGGTTACGCCGCGTAAAATCCATCATCGTCTATCTCCCTTGTTGGTTTGTCTTTCTGATTCGGTAATTTTAGTACACATGTTAGCGCTACAGAGCATCTCGACCGTGGCGCGCGCATAAATTTCGGCAGGGGTGCGCGGGCCTTTACACGCTAAGATAAGCAACCGTATTGACCTGGAGCCTGGCCATGAATGATCCGCACACAATACCCGAACGCCTGCCCATCGGCACGCTGGACGGCGTCGATTTCGATGTCGCCGCCTGGGGACCGGCGCAAGCCGATGTCGACTTCAGCGTCGCCTGCATGTTCGAGCACGAACAGGATGGCGCCCCCGTGGCCGGCGGCCTGCTCGGCCTCGACACCGCGCTGGGCAGCCAGTTGACGGCACTGCGCGCCAGCGGCGACTTCCGCGCCCAGGAAATGGAAACCATCCTGATCAGCCTGCCGCCAGGCACCATTCCCGCCCGCGCCGTGCTGGTAATCGGCCTGGGCAACCCCGAAACCCTCGATGGCGACCGCCTGCGCCGCGCCACCCGCGTGGCGATGCGCGAAGCGATCCGCCAGGGCGCCCGCTCGCTGGCCTTCGCCCCCAGCGTGCTCGACGGCGGCCACACCGACAACGCCGGCCTCGACATGCCACGCATGATGATGGACGGCATGCTCGGCGCCTTGCGCGCAGAGCACGCACTGGCCACAGCCGGCCTGGCGCCACCACCGTCGGTCCAGCGCTGCACCTTCGACGTGGGCGCGCCGCGCCTGCACAGTTCGGGCGAGGCTTTTATTGCCGCCTTCAACGAGTTCGCGCAAGCGCGCGGCGGCTGATTCTTCGGGTATATTGGGGACTTCACCACGCCCACCTACGGGAGCCGCCATGCACCACCTGATCCGTCCAGCAGCCATTGCCATGCTTGCCCTGGCCGCCAGCACCGCCTCGGCGGCCGTCACCGTCACCTACGCCAACACCGAGAAGATGACCGACGTGCCGCGCTTCGAGACCGACCGCAAATCGATGGAAATCAACTTCCGCGAATTCTTCGAAGAACTGGCCAAAAAGCTGCCGGATGGACAGGATCTGAAAGTGGAAATCCTCGACATCGACCTGGCCGGCGACGTGTTCCCGCGCGTACCGATCCGCGACGTGCGCGTCACCAAGGGCAGCTACGACTTCCCCCGCATCCACCTGCGTTACAGCATCGAGCAGGACGGCAAAGTGCTGCGCAGCGGCGACCGCGAACTGGCCGATCGCAACTACCAGCTCAACGTCAACAGTTATCGCAACGAGATGTACAACTATGAGAAGCAGATGCTCAGTGAGTGGTTCAAGAAGGATGTGTTGGCGGGGAATTGATAGAGCGAATGCTCCTTGAAAATTCCCCGGCACGAGTCATAATGTGTTCAGTTTACTGAACATTTTAGGAGTTGCGCTATGCAACTACGTGAAGTCGGGATGCACATCCATGAAAAGCGCAAGGAATTCGGCATCAGTCAGTCCCAACTGGCAAAGCTGGCCGGCCTGTCACGCACGACGGTGAATCAGCTGGAAACTGGCGCACTGGAAGATCTTGGCTATACCAAGCTCAATCACGTAATGGGAATTCTCGGCATGGGCTTTAACGCCAGCGATAGAGCCAAAAAATCGCCAGCACTGAGCACTGCCGCCCGGACTGCCAGTACCAGCTACGCAAAGATCCTCAGCCCAGAAACGTTGAAACATATTTTGCAGTCGGGAGTGGTCCCGGAAGACTTCAAGCCACACATGATGACGCTGCTGGATGAAACGCCGGTGCCGTTGGTATTGAGTGCGATCCGTGAAGTTTCGGTGGAAACCAACACGCCAGTAAAAACGCTCATGAAGCATATCACCGCGATGGCGAAGTCACTACACGCACACAGGGCCGTTTGGTAATGGCAACCGAAACGACCTGGGAAGGCCTGTTTCAATACGCTTTGCGCCTGGTGGATGAAATTCATACCCACGGCAGCAAACATTTCACCTGGACCTTCGGCGGTGGTGAGTGAGATAGCCCCCTGATTCCCCGGACACAGCCTATGCGTTATTCTTACGGATAGGAATAGGACTGTGCATATGACTAGGAACAAGCAAACAATCGAAGTGGTGACGGTGAGCGAAGAGCGCCGCAGGCGCTGGTCAGCCGAGGAAAAAGCGGCGCTGGTACGCGAGACATACGAGCCAGGTATGAATGTGTCGTTGGTCGCCCGCAAGCACGGCGTGGGTGCGAGCCAGCTGTTCAATTGGCGCAAACTCGAACGCGAAGGTGCGTTGACGGCGGTCACTGCCGGTGAGTCGGTCGTGCCGGCGAGCGAACTGGCCGCCGCACGCGCTCAGATCGCTCAGCTGCAGCGCATGCTCGGCAAGAAGACGATGGAGGCGGAAATTCTGAAGGAGGCCGTCGAGTTCGCTCGCGAAAAAAAGTGGATTGCGCGCTCGCCCTTGTCGGGCAAGGACGACCAGTGAAGCCGGTTTGTTCTGCCCTTGGCGTAGCGCGCTCGCATATTTCGCAAATGATGATTCGCCCTACCGACTGGGTCGATGGCCGCACCGTACAAACGTTTCATCAACCTGCTGACGCGATCCTGGTCGACGCGGTGCGCGCCGAGATCACTGCATTGCCGACGTATGGATATCGTCGTGCAGGCGCTCTGGTCAACCGCATAAGCGCTTTGATGGGGCTGCAAACGATCAACCATAAACGCTTTTACCGGGTGATGAAAGAGAACCGTCTGCTGCTGGCAAAAGCGCCAAAACGCCCAGTTAGCAGCCGCGTGCACGACGGTGTGGTGTCGGTGGCCGAATCGAACCAACGCTGGTGCTCCGACGGCTTTGAGATCGCTTGCGACAACGGCGAGGTGGTGACGGGCGTCTTCATGAAAGACTGCTGTGATCGTGAGATCATCGCGTGGCGGGCCTGGGGCGAACGTGGCCTGCCTGGCGAGCCGGTGCGCGACATGTTGGTGGAGGCGGTGGAGGCCAGATTTGGGCAGGCCAACGTGGGATCGGCCAAACTGGAATTTTTGAGCGACAACGGCGGTACCTATCGAGCTCATGAAACGCATGCGCTGGCACGCGCGCTAGGCATCGAGCCGGTGCATACACCGGTGTGCAGCCCGCAATCGAACGGCATGGCCGAGAGCTTTGTGAACACGTTTAAACGGGACTACGTCAGCTTGATGGACCGCAGCACTGCCGAGGTAGTGCTGGCCCAACTGCCAGACGCATTTATGCATTTCAATGAGGTGCATCCGCACTCGTCGTTGAAGTTGAAATCACCCCGCATGTATAGGAGGGAGCTGGCACGCCGGGCTCAGGAAAGCGGCGTTAATTAAGCGACAGGCTGTGTCCGGTTATACGGGGGCAAGATCAGTGAGGTGGTCATAGTTGAGTTGGATGCTGCGGCGATAAGCGTCGCCGAACAGGCTATCAGACTAGCAGTTAACGCAAAAGGGTTAGCGACATCGCTAACCCTTTGATTTTATTGGTAGGCCTCCCCAGAGTCGAACTGGGCACCAACGGATTATGAGTTATCCATTTGGCATTCTACGAACAATAACCCCTTAATTTTCAAAGAGTTATCCGAACAGATATTGCACATAACACGTGCACACACAGGTCATGTGCAAACACTCTGCACATAAAAAGAACGTTGAAAATCTACAACGTTCTCAAACCCGTGTTGCCCTTGAAACACTTCCAAGAAGCTCGTGTGCGGGTCGTTACCGCACCGCCTACACACTCAAGCAGCTTACTTGTTACCGGCTTGCGCCCCGGCACTGGACGTACCTGTTGTCACTACATTCGAGGGTTTCCACATAGCTTTATCAGATAAAGGCCAACCAAGGAGAACAAGGAATATCCAAAGTGCGCTTATGTACCAAATGCTTGAAAATTGCCATCGCATCCAGGTAAGAAGCTGTTTCAGCTTGGGCATACCGGGAAAATCTGACTGGTGAGAAGCACGAAAGTACGCGTCGTCAACTGGTTCGTGGTTGTAACGACTAGCTGCCTTAAGGATGTCATACTCATCCGCTAGTGTCTGCACATCAGACCACGTCAAGGTTACTCCGCCTTGTACAGACGCTACTTTTAGTGCAACTTTTCTCCAGTATGCGTTCAACTTCTCCGCGTTTTCATGTAATGCCTCTGCAATTGAGCCAGGCTTAGCACCCCACTCAACAAGGCTCAAAGTCAACAGGACAACTCCTAGCGAAGCCGACACGGTAGATAAATAGTTATCTGCTGGCGACGATGGTTGTGCATATACACGCTGGGCAAACGCGATTGCACAGGTAAGAGCAGACATCAAAGCAAAACTCACGGTCGCAAACGATTCTCGGCGACGAAGTCGACGAGCAGCGTTGTAGCGAGCGCTAGAGGTACGCCACGCATCTTTCTGAAGTTTTTCTAGCGAAGGAAGCATTTAGGAACCATAAACAAAGTGACCATCAACTAGCCGCATTTAACAATGAACGGCTTTACATAGCGACGCATTAACGGAATCCGACAGTACAACTGGTGATTACGATGACCTCCGTGCGAGAACGTCTAGGTGGAAGCGTGCCATGCTCCATGCATCTTAGCAACATTTACAACGCTAGAGGCAGAAAATATGGCTTTATGACAACAAAGAATGTAGAGTACAAGTATGTTCCCACCGTCTTACTGACCTCGCTGCCGACAGCCGCATGTGCAAATTATGATAGACCAGTCCTACCACGCTAAGGCTCTACTTCGTCTTACCAGTCGTCTAGACCCTAAAAAATATAAGCTTGGGCGAAACCGAAAAGAGTACTTAGCGACATTCGAGAAAATTAACGAAGAGCTAATAAAGGACGATTTTGAATTTAGCCAGTTTACGAAATCAAGCCGAGGCCGAAAGCCAGTTTATACGCCGAGCACATGTAAAGACGAATTTGCACTTCGTAAGCTGAACGATAATTTAGCTCGCGTATATGATGTCCGACAAGCAAACCGCAGCGAGATAATAGAGCAAGTCATATGCTTGATGCGCGAGATAATTCCGTTCTTCGTTATCAAACTCGATATAAAAAGTTTTTATGAATCAATTTATCGGCAAGAGCTTATCGCGTCAATAAAAGAAGACATAAGTCTTTCGTACCGCAGTCGGCAACATTTACATCTGCTGCTAGGTACCAGAAAATATTTTACTCAACGCGGGTTACCAAGGGGGTTAGGAGTAAGCGCGACGTTAGCCGAACTATATATGAAAAGCTTCGACGTTAAAGTCCGCAATCTACCCGGAATATATTTTTACTCCAGATATGTCGACGATATCATAATATTTTGCTATAAGACTCCCGACGATATAATTGGTGCTGCCACTAAAGCACTACCTCCTGGATTAGCCTTCAACCATGATAAAACAGCACAGTTCGAATTCGACAAAAAAGGAAATTGCGTCAGCAAGCACGGTGTCCGCGAATTTAACTACCTAGGCTACAATTTCAACTTTGACCGCGTTGCAATAAAAAACAGCAGTAGCGTTAAGGTTAGAATAGCGCCAAATAAGATTGATAAGTTAAAGAACAGAATAATGTTGTCCATTTTCCGATATTTGTCAGACGGAAATTATTTACTATTGAAAGACCGGTTGCGGTTCCTCAGTGGAAATTGCCAAATGAAGAGCGATAGGGACAATGGAAAACTTCTATCGGGAATTTATTACAATTACCACCTTATCGATGACGGCAGTGTTGATGATTTAAAGCAGCTTTCAACCTTTCTGGCGAACGCAGTTTATTCAAAAAAAGGCTCCTTTGGCATACGGCTGAACGCAAGATTATCGCCTACGCAAAAACGAGAGCTGACAAAATATTGTTTCAAAACTGGGTTTACAGAGCGGATAATGTGTAACTTTTCGCCAAATCGTCTAAAAGAAATTAAGCAATGCTGGGCATATGTCTAAAGTAAAAAGGATAAAATTTCGTCGCTCTGACTTTAATCGAGCTATACTGACCGATACACTTCCCTATGAAGTTCCGCTATTATTTTCCAATGAAGGATATTATGAACGAGTATCTGAAGGAACAGAGGGTAGAGTTTCGACCGCGTCTCTAATTGAATTCTTCAGCGAAGAAAACACTACGATTGCATATACGTACCGAATAAAGAAGGATGCATTTTCATCGAGAACATTGAGTGTAATGCATCCAGCAATTCAAAAAAAGGCAGCGTCTTTTTATAAACAATATTCGCATTTGCTAATAGGTCTTTGCAGCAGGAGTAGTTTTTCGCTACGACGTCCGTTCCGGGTTGCAAGTCATTATTACGAGAAAAACAAAGCATCTCGCTACATCATCAACGATGAAAACGTTGAAATCTCTCATGATGCCGAGCATGCGCAACAAAAAACCTCCTCATCGTTTTTTACGTACAAAGATTACAACTTAATTCATAAGTTTTATGAATCTACGGAGTTTCACGGCTTAGAACGGCGTTTTAAGTTCTTACGTACATTAGATATTTCAAAGTGCTTTCCACACATTTATACGCATTCGATTTCTTGGGCTGTACGGAGTAAAGAATTTGCAAAAGACAATAAGGGTGCTAAAAATACGTTCGATGCTCAATTCGACGAGCTCATGCGCCTATCCAACCATGACGAAACGAATGGAATTTTGGTAGGACCGGAAACCTCCAGGATTTTTGCGGAAATTATTCTCCAGCGCATTGACACTGAAATTCAAGAGAGACTCCGACTTGACATTGATAACTTAGAGTTCGGAGCAGACTATTGCATCAGACGATACGTCGACGATTATTTTGTATTTTCAAACAGTGATACGATTCTCGACAAAATAGAGCGTATTACCATTGAGGAACTCGAAAAGTACAAGCTTTATTTGAATGAAGCTAAGTCTACAACTGTCTCGAGACCATTCCTGACCGGACAAACCTCAGCAAAATTAGAAATTGCTTCAATAGTTGAGGAGTTTTTCTCTCAACATATCCATTCACGAAAAGAAGCAAGGGAAATCGAAGCCGCTTTAGAAACAACTGAAGAAGGCCACGTAGAAACCGACGAGAAAAGCGGTGAGCGACTGACGCCCACAGCAGCCGCCCCGAAGGTATTCCCCATTAGATATGTCGGAAATCCAAACAATCTTACCTCGACATATATTAGAAGAATAAAAAATGTAATCCAAAAGAACAGTACCTCTTTTGACTACGTTTCAAACTACTTTTTCTCTGTTATTAGGAAACGCACTCTAGAATTACTCGAAAGAATCGACTCAACGTCGGCCTCTGATAAAGAAAACGAAAGGCTATCCCGTTTCATAGGCATCCTACTAGAAATAGTCTTTTTCGTACTTTCGATGTCTCCACGGGTCCGTGCAACTTATCAGGTTTGTCAAATTTGTCTCGCGCTCAAGAAATTCTCCGATACATTGAAAGATGAGGTTAAAGATTCAATACTCGGAAATCTTGCAACTCAGCTACGGACCACGATATTAACGTTTACTCGCATAGGAGAAGATGACAATATTGAAATGCTCAACCTTCTAACCCTGCTGCACTCCCTAGGAAGCAGGTATAGTCTTACTCAGGAAGAGTTATGCAATTTCTTTGGCATCTCGATAAATTTTAAAACTAAATGCTTGGTTACCCATAAGGACTTTAGATACTTCCAAATAGTTTCGCTCCTTCACTATATCGATGAGTCCGCACGCTTCCATGAGTTAAAGGACGCGTTGCACAAGCATGTTATAGGGCTCTTCGAATCAATAAGGACTCAAAAGTCCCTCGTCACCGCGGCAGATATGACGATGCTGCTCTTCGACTTTTTGCGCTGTCCGTATGTAGAGAAAGCTGTGAAAGTTCAAGTTGCCAAAAAGGTGTTAAAGCTTGTAAGCGATGACAACGTAAACGCTCGGAGCGAAAAGTTCCTAGAGGCGGTCGACGAAGGAGACTGGTTTTTCGGCTGGAGCTCGACGGACCTCCTCGGTGCCGTACTATGGAAAAAAGAGTTGAGAACTGCGTATTAAACGAGCTATACTAAAGTCGAGAAGGACGTAGCCGAAGTTTGGCATTTTCTGGCACCGTTTAACCGGTGATACGGCAGTAGAGATTGCGGTAATGCACTACGCTAGTTTGGGTAATGCAGATTTTTACTGTTGGACCTTATACAGTTTTTCTTCGCGGCAGTTACCGCAAGTGATAGTTGGAAGAAGTATATGGACACACGAGAGGATGCGCCTTTCTCACCCCCGACTTAATTTTACAGTACTTCGTGCGATTAGGGTAAATTAACGATAATCTCCCCTTCGTCGTGAATAAGAAAATCCAAAGACTTTCTAAGTGAGTAGCAGTGCATAAATCAGGTTGGATTTCGTTATTGTTTGGTGGAGCATTAATTACGTTCCTCGCCGCAAAGAGCGAGTGTGCTAGTTTGCTCTGGCTCATCCCCTGGCACGCATTTATCACTTTGGGTATGTCAAGGTCTGACTTCGTAAATGCAGAAACTGACTGCCCTACTCTCAGTTTGCCTATATATTTCAACCCAACTACCGGCTTACCAATGCAACAACCAGGCACAACTATGGGATTCGATATTGGGGGCCACGCTTGGTGCTCGGTGGAGTAAGCCAGTTCGAGGGCACTTAAGATTCACGTTTCCATTGATAATGAATGTCAACCTTCTTCTCCATACGCAGCAACAGCGGCGTCCGTCCTACACAGGGACATCAATTTCGCAGATTTCATAGTTTCAATGAAATACTTATCGCTATGGGATTCAGAAATGGAAGAGTTGTATAGAGACTCGAACGCAATCACTTTGTAATTAGGCAGACCCACATAATTATTCGGATCTTCAATAAAAATTTCTTCCTTTCACTTATGTGCTCACTGAGTATTATCACGACAATACGGGTGGAAACAAGTGATGTTTGAGCTTTACGGTAGATGGGCGAAGGATTTATTGCTTCTGAATGACAGTCAGGTGTAGACTTGTATTTTTGCAAGTTAAATCTTTAGGAGAGTAGATGTCTTTCCCTATTCCGGAGTATTCACGAAAGGCAGTTCAGCGTGCCGGGGACGTTCTTGTTGCCGCCGATCAACTAGATGGAGGCGGCATCGATGTCGATCGATGGTATGCGGCTTTTGTTATCCTCACAAATTGGCGGGCATGTCATGGCTACCCGATCAATACATTTCAGGCTACGCTTCGAAGTAAGCTTCGAAAAATTGACCCTGATGCTTTGGTTGCCCAGCGGCTCAAGCGAACTCCTTCAATAATTAATAAGCTAAAACGCATTAATGGGATGAATCTTGCTCGTATGCAAGACATTGGCGGACTAAGAGCGGTTGTTTCTACACTGCCACAACTAAAAACGCTTCATCTGGAATACAAAAATACAGTTTTTACTCATTCATTAGTTTCAGAGTATGATTATGTGAACGAACCTAAGAAATCTGGGTATCGAAGTATCCATTTAATTTATAAATATAAGCTAAGACAGGATTCCCCTTACGATGGTCTACAGCTTGAACTTCAATTACGCACGAGATTGCAGCATGCGTGGGCCACCGCTGTGGAAACGATGGGGACTTTTCTTCAACATTCACTTAAATCAAGTGAAGGTCCGGATGAATGGCTGAATTTCTTTTCGTTGGTTTCATCAGCTTTCGCTCATTCCGAGCGCATGCCATTGGTCCCAGGCTATGAAAATTTATCAAAGGCAGATACATATCGAAAGACTAAATTAGATGCGGAGCGCCTTGGCGTTCGCGAAAAACTTGAACAATTTAGCAGTGCGGTCCGTGCAATTCCCACGACCGGAAAGAAACGGGCTGCTTATTATTTAGTAGAACTTGAACTTACCGGCGACGACTCGAACGTAAAGATCACATCTTTTGCACGAGATAAACTTGAAGAGGCAAACAAAGAATATAGTAAAGCTGAGCAAGCTGCAAACTCATCTGGAGCGCAAGTTGTTTTAGTCTCAGCAGGCTCAATTGAATCTCTAAAACGGGCATATCCAAACTATTTTTTGGACACGCATGAATTTTTGACGCAATTGGATAAAATTTCGCGAAGTAAGTTTTCCGTGGTTGAATAAAATTCGCTAATTCGCATTATTACCTTATCCGAGTGCCTCTTTTAAATATATGGCCTGCATAATTTAATTTATTTTTCCCTGATATTCCTTGACTGAGTATTTTCAAATTTGACGTGCCAAAGTTTTCCTTCAATTTCACTGAGCGGGTTTTACCCAGCAGGAGACTTGTTCGCGCAGTATCGATCGGTGCCGATAACAAGCTTCGAGCCCACGTTCCCATACTCGCTACCGCGCGAGCCAAAGCCATAATGCGCTCACGAGAAGTCCTGTGGTCAAGCCGGTCAGCACCGCCACCACCATGCCCCGCAGGGCGGCGTTCTCCTCCGCCCTGTCCAGCTGGTCGGCCGCTGCCTTGGCTGCTGTTGCGGCCTGCTTCCACGACGCCAGCGCTTCCTCCATCTGGACTTTGAATTGGGCGCTCTGATCGCGGCTGCGCTGCTCGATTCGCTCGATTTTTCTCAGGCTTGCTGCCGTCTTCTCGGTCAGCAGCGCCATGGCCTGCGCTAATGGCTCCAGCATGGCTGCCAGTTCTTCCACGCTGGTGAGCTTCGCCTGGCGCAAGGTCTCGATCTGCTGGTTCAACGCCTGCACCCGCGCCGCGTTCGAGGCTGCGGCCAACTGCTGCATGGTCTCGGTCTTTGACATAGTCCACTCCCCGTTTTGCCAGCCCCAGGGGGCTGTATCCTTTACCCAGGTCGCTGCCCTTCATCATCACGCCGTCCAGCACATAGGACAGGCCCGATAGTTTTGTGCCGTCCAGCTGCGTCACTGGCACCAGGTGCACGCCCACCGCCGCCAACCGTTCTGCATATTCCGTAAAACCATGGCAGCGCTGCGCTGCGCCGTCGCACAACTGCTGCAAGCGCTGGCGCGTGGACGGCATGCCGGTGCGCAGTCCCTCCTCGATCTCGCCTTTGGTCGGAGCATGGCGCTGCGCCTCGATGGACGGCCGTACCTGCTTGAGTTTGAATTCGCGCTCGATGGCGCGCATCAGCACCTCGTGGCGGCGGTAATCATGGCTGTCCGAGGTGACGCCGCCGTCGAGGCGGACCCGGTTGACTAGCAGGTGGACGTGGGGATGCGCGGTGTCCGTGTGACGCGTCACCAGGTACTGGTTGTTGTCGAGACCCATGCCGTGCAGGTAGCGCTGGGTCACCTGTTTCCACTGGTCTTCATTGAGCTGCTCGCCGGGCGCAGCGGCCAGTGACACGTGTAATACGGCCTTGCCCAGCCTGGGCCGCAGCTTGCGGACCTCGCCAAACTCTTTCGCCAGCGCGCGCGGCGTGTCGCCGCCCATGTTGGTGTCGATGACATGCCCCTTGCTGGCCGCCAGGTCGTATTCGAGCGCGCCGCGAAAGCCGCGCCCCTTGATGGCTTTAGCGATCATCGACGTTGTCCTTGACGCCAAGGAGGAGCAGTCGCAGGCGCTGCGTCTCCGCCAGCAAGGCAGGCGCGATGTTTACATGCTGCCCTTCGTTGGCCAGGCGCGTAAGCTGGTTGAGGTTTGCCGCAAGCCGCGCCAGTTCGGCGTACTGCTCGCGGTTGATTGTCGCCACGGGTGGTGGCGGCAGGCGACGCGATAGGGCAGCTGTGCGCAGCCACTGGGCAGGCTTCATCTGCATCGACGCGGCGCGCTCGCGCAGCAGCGCGTATTCGGCAGCGGACACCCGCACGCCGATGGTCGCTGTGCGCAGGTCAGCAGGGTCGCCCTGGGGGCGACCTCCTTTGGCGTAACGTTTGGGCAGTTCGGCATGCATCGTGGACCTCGCCGGTGTTGGCAAGCGCAGCGCGCCCGGCCCCGCAGGGCAAGCCACGTTTGAGCGAAGCGAAAACATGGCTTGCTCCCCACCGGCGGCGCGTACTGCTCCACTGTAGCCGGACGCTACCGATGGCAGCTGCGCGGGATCAAGCGCCGGCAGCATCGCACCGCTCGCCCACCGCCGGCGCCACGGCAGCGTGCTACGGTGATGCGGTTGCCGCACCACAGGATTGCTGCGCCACACCCGTGCTGCCAGATTGCACGCGGGCTACTTTGCGTCCGATCAAATGCGCGCCGGAATTGTCGGCCTGCTGCTGCGCTCGCTCAAAGGTAGGCGGGTTCTCGCTTCCGAGAATGACCGGACCACCCCCTCCACGTTCCTCTTTCACGAGGCCATCAGATGAACACCTTGAACCTTCTCCAGGCCAGCGCCTTCCTGCACATCCACAAGGAAGAACTGCGCAAGCGTGCCAAGCAGGGCCTGATCCCCGGCGTCAAAATCGGACGGGCGTGGATTTTTTTGGAAGAAGACCTTGTCGCCTACATCCGTGCGCACTACCCTGAACCTCGGCAAGCGATGCGGGTGACCCTTGGAAAGGAGTATCAATCATGTCACTCTACAAGCGCGGAAACACCTGGTGGGTCTGCTTCACGACGCCGTCAGGAGAGCGCGTTAGACACTCTGCTCGCACCAGCGACAAAGCGTCGGCGCAGCGGTACCACGACGAATTAAAAGCCGAGACGTGGCGCATCGACACTCTCGGACAGAAACCGGCCTACACCTGGGACGATGCAGCCTATAAATGGATCATGGAAACGGAACATAAACGCACGCACCGGGACGACATCGCCAAGATCGCGTGGCTGCACCAGTTTTTCCGGGGCACGCCACTGGCGACGATCACGCGCGACCAGCTCATCGCCGTGGCCGAACACAAGCGCAAGGAGGCCAGCGCCGCCACGGCCAACCGCTACCTGGCGCTGATCCGGGCCATCCTGCGCCGCGCCCGTGACGAATGGGAGTGGATCGAGAAGGTCCCCAAGGTCAAGCTGTACAAGGAGGTGCGGCGGCGCGTGCGCTGGATTACGCCAGCGGAGGTGCAGGCGCTGCTGGCCGAACTGATGCCCCACCAGCGCGATTTGACCTTGTTTGCGCTGGCGACCGGGTTGCGGCAGTCGAACGTGCACCGGCTGGCGTGGGACCAGGTCGATCTGGTGCGCAAGACCTTGTGGATACCGGCCGAGCAGTCGAAGAACGACGAGGACATCCACGTGTCGCTGAGCCAGTTTGCGGTCGATGTGTTACAGCGCCAGCTGGGCAAGCACCCGGAGCGGGTGTTCACCCGGGCTTGCTACCCGGTCAGCCAGCTCAACACCAAGAGCTGGCGCGACGCGGTCAAGCGGGCGGGCATCCAGAATTTCCGCTGGCACGACCTGCGGCACACGTGGGCCAGCTGGCTGGTGCAAAGCGGGACCCCGGTGTACGACCTGCAGGAAATGGGGTCATGGAAGTCGCTCGACATGGTGCGGCGGTATGCGCACCTGGGACCGGCGCAGATGTCGCGCCACGCGGAGACGGTGGGAGCAATGCTGGAGAAGGTGGTCTCGACCACAAATCTGTCACAAACGGACGAGCCAGCCGCACATAACAAAGGGCTGGCACGCAGCCAACCCTTTGATTGATAAAACGAATAATTGGTAGGCCTCCCCAGAGTCGAACTGGGCACCAACGGATTATGAGTCCGCTGCTCTAACCAAGCATGAGCTAGAGGCCCGAGGTGATACCTGTGCGCTGGAGGTCTTGCCGGCCCCGCTGACGCGCGTTCGTTTTTTGGACGAACGCGCGAGGATAAGGGTTAGCAGCAGCGCGCGTCAAGTCTTAGTTGGCTTCCAGGAAGCTTTTCAGCTTGTCGGAACGGCTCGGGTGGCGCAGCTTGCGCAGCGCTTTTGCTTCGATCTGGCGGATCCGTTCGCGGGTGACGTCGAACTGTTTGCCGACTTCTTCCAGCGTGTGGTCGGTTGACATTTCAATGCCGAAACGCATGCGCAGCACCTTCGCTTCGCGTGGCGTCAACGAGTCCAGCACATCCTTCACCACGCCGCGCATCGAGGCGTGCAGCGCTGCGTCCGATGGCGCCAGCGTGTTGTTGTCCTCGATAAAGTCGCCCAGGTGCGAGTCGTCGTCGTCGCCGATCGGCGTCTCCATCGAGATCGGTTCCTTGGCGATCTTCATGATCTTGCGGATTTTGTCCTCCGGCATTTCCATCTTGATGGCCAGCGTCGCCGGATCGGGCTCGGCGCCGGTTTCCTGCAGAATCTGGCGGGAAATCCGGTTCATCTTGTTGATGGTTTCGATCATGTGCACCGGGATGCGGATGGTGCGCGCCTGGTCGGCGATCGAACGTGTAATGGCCTGGCGGATCCACCAGGTGGCATACGTGGAGAACTTGTAGCCGCGCCGGTATTCGAACTTGTCCACCGCCTTCATCAGGCCGATATTGCCTTCCTGGATCAGGTCGAGGAATTGCAGGCCACGGTTGGTGTATTTCTTGGCGATCGAAATCACCAGGCGCAAGTTGGCTTCTGTCATTTCGCGCTTGGCCTTGCGCGCCTTCATTTCACCGGCCGCCATCTGGCGGTTGATGTTGCGCAGGTCGGGCAGCGGCAGCACTACGCGTGCTTGCAGGTCGATCAGGCGTTGCTGCAATTCCTTGATGGTCGGAATGTTGCGGCCCAGGATGGCGCTGTACGCGTGGCCAGCGGCCACTTCGCCGTCAACCCAGTCGAGGTTGGTTTCATTGCCCGGGAAAACCTTGATGAAGTGGGCGCGTGGCATGCCGCACTTGTTCACCGCCACGTCGAGAATTTGTTTTTCGATGTGGCGCACTTCGTCCACCTGGCCGCGCAGGGTATCGCACAGCTTCTCGACAACCTTGGCGGTGAAGCGGATGCCCAGCAGTTCGGACGAGATCGCTTCCTGGGCCTTGTCGTAGGCCTTGGAGTTGTAGCCCTCTTTTTCGAAGGCACGGCGCATCTTGTCGAATTGCAGCGAGATGGTGTCGAATTTCTCCAGCGCGGTGTTTTTCAGCGCTTCGAGCTGTTCGGCCGAGTAGCCGGCAGCGGCGCCTGCGGAGTTGCCCGCTTCTTCCTCTTCCTCTTCTTCCTCTTCCTCGGCTTCGTCGTCGTCCTCGTCGTCGTCGCTGGTGGCGGCCGGGGCCGGTGCGGCAGCGGCGCCGTCGTCGTTTTCGTCCACTAAACCGTCAACAATTTCGTCGATCTTGATTTCGTCGGCGCGGATACGGTCGGAGGCGGCGATGATTTCGGCGATGGTGACCGGGCAAGCGGAAATGGCCTGGATCATGTCCTTGAGGCCGTCTTCGATGCGCTTGGCGATTTCGATTTCGCCTTCGCGCGTGAGCAGCTCGACCGAACCCATTTCGCGCATATACATGCGCACGGGGTCGGTGGTGCGGCCGAAGTCGGAATCGACCGTGGACAGCGCGGCTTCAGCAGCAGCCTCGGCTTCGTCATCGCTGGTAACAGTGGCGACGTTGTCCGACAGCAGCAAGGTTTCAGCGTCCGGCGCATGCTCGTAAACAGCGATGCCCATGTCGTTGAAGGTGCCGATAATGCCTTCGATCGCTTCGGGATCGATGATGTTTTCGGGCAGGTGGTCGTTGATCTCGGCATACGTGAGGAAGCCGCGTTCCTTGCCGAACTTGATCAGGGTCTTGAGCTTCTGGCGGCGACGCTCGAGCTCTTCCTCGGTCGCTTCGGTATCCGAAGAGAACGCATCCTTGAGCAGCGCTTTTTCCTTGGCCTTGCGGTCCTTGGCCTTGGCCTTGTCCACGGCCTTCAGTTCGGCGCGTTCGACCGCGTTCAGCGCGGCGACTTCGTCGTTTTCAGGCTGGAATTCCTTCGGCTTGCGCCCGCGCCGGCCGGGCACTTTGACCGACGGCAGTACGTAGCCCGAAGTATCGATGGCAGCCAGCGTGGCCGCGTCCGTGGTCTGGCTGACCACGGGCGGGTTGTTGCTGGCGACACGCGTTTCCGCCTTATCCGCTGTTTTAGCGGATTTTGCAGTCACTTTGCTCGGCTTTTCAGCCACATTGGATTCAGGTTTCTTGATTGGCACAGGCGCTTTCGATTACACAACGACTTGCTTATTTAGGATAAAGTTTCTTGCAGTTCCCTTGGAACCCACGTCTTCGAACTTGCCGACTTCGCAAGTTCGACAACACTACGACTACTTATACCTGGTCGGGCTTTGACCGCAAAATTCTACTGCATCAAACTCATGCGTAGTGGCAAGAAACGATGACTGGGTTAGACAACAAACATAAGCCAAGGTTCACCTCTGCATTATTTGTTTGTCCAGTACCCCACCTGGATTTCCTGCCTGTCGATCAAGAACCTAACTCACTGAAAACAAACACACTCTGAACGGAAAAACGATGCCAAAACATACAACACTTAGCGTTTTATTATAGCACGTCACTTTTCAATATCCAGAGGGAAGCACCCTTGCCGCCCCTCTGTAAACCTGCAAAAAGATGACGGCCGTCAAGACGCCTCCACACTGCCACAATATTAGCGGTTTGCAAACTCCGTTTGCTTCTCCCTTTCCAGCTGAGCCTGCTGCGCAGTGATCTCGCGAAAGCGTGCAATACTCTCCGGTGTGAGACCCGCCGCAGACAGTTGCATCAGCTCCTGTTTCAGCGCATCTTCCTTGATCTGGCGCACGGCGCTGCGCAGGAACATTCGGTCTGCATCGACATCGGACTCCGCCCCCTGGGCGATTTCGCTGATGATCTCGTCATATTCGTCACCCAGCGACTTTAAATGCTGGGCAAATGCGGCAAAACCGCCGTTGGGGCCCAGCGCCTGGGCACCGGCCACCAGTTGCGCCAATCGCTCGGCAGCGTCGTCGCCGAAGAACTGGAACGCCGCCAGCGCCGCTTCGTCGATATCGAGCGCCAGCGGCGGATGGGCCACTATCAGGCGCACGATCTGCAATTCCAGTCCCACCGGCGCCGGCCGGCCGCTGCGACTTGGCGCCTTGCGCGACAGCGCTACCGGCTTGGCCAGCTCGAACAGCGATTCGATCTCGTGCGGCGTGGTCTGCGTCAATTGCGCCAGGCCGCGCACGATTTGCAGGCGCAGCGCGGTCGGCGTCATCGACTGCAGCAAGGGCTTGGCATCGAACTGCACGCGCGCCCTGCCCTCGGGGCTTTGCAAATCATGCTCACCGACCACTTCCTTGATCAGGAATTGCGACAGCGGCATCGCTTCGTGGATCTCTTGCTCGAATGCTTCGTTGCCATAGGTGCGCACATAGCTGTCCGGGTCGTGCTCGGTGGGCAGGAACAGGAACTTGATGGTCTTGTTGTCCGCCACGTGCGGCAAGCACGCTTCCAGCGCGCGGCGGGCGGCGCGGCGGCCGGCCTTGTCGCCGTCGAAGCTGAAGATCACCGTGTCGGTCTGGCGCATCAGTTTCTGCACGTGGTGCGGGGTGCAGGCGGTGCCCAGGGTTGCTACTGCTTGCGGGAAACCCATCTGCGCCAGCGCCACCACGTCCATATAGCCTTCCGTCACCAGCACGTAGCCCGCATCGCGGATCGCCTGGCGCGCCTCGAACAAGCCGTACAACTCGAAGCCCTTAGAAAATAATGGCGTTTCGGGAGAATTCAAGTACTTCGGTTCACCGCCATCGAGCACCCGGCCGCCAAAGGCGATCACCTGGCCCTTGGTGTTCTTGATGGGGAACATCACCCGTTCGCGGAAGCGGTCGTAGCGCTTCTTGTTACCGCCGTCTTCGTCCACGCGGTCGATCACCAGGCCGGCTTCGGCCAGCGCCACCACATCGTAGTCGCGAAAGATCGCCTTTAAATTGTCCCAGCCCGGCGGCGCATAGCCGAGGCCGAAGCGCGCGGCGATCTCTCCGGTCAGGCCGCGTCCTTTCAGGTAGGCGATGGCATCCGGTGCGGTGCGCAGCTGGGCGCGGTAAAAGTCGCAGGCCTGGGTCATGGCGTCGGACAGGGCCAGGCTCTGGGCCTGCATTTGCGCGCGCTGCGCGGGAGGAATCTTGTCGTCCTGCTCGGGGACGACCATGCCGACGTTTTGCGCCAGATCCTTGACGGCATCGACAAAGCCCATGCCCGAGTATTCCATCAAGAAACCGATTGAGGTGCCATGGGCGCCGCAACCGAAGCAGTGATAGAACTGCTTGGTGGGGCTGACGGTAAAACTCGGGGATTTTTCGTTATGGAACGGGCACAGGCCCATGAAATTGGCGCCGCCCTTCTTGAGCTGCACATAACGTCCGACGACGTCGACGATATCGACGCGGTTGAGCAAATCGGCAATGAATGATTGAGGGATCACAGGACTGGGGTGCCAGGGTAATTATTCAGACTATACCGCCGTACTGATCCGGCTTTGACGCCGATCAAGCACGGCAGACCAACAGATCAGGCCGGCGCCAGCGCCTTTTTGACCAGGGCGGACACCACCGTCATGTCGGCACGGCCGGCCAGTTTCGGCTTGACGATGGCCATGACCTTGCCCATGTCCTGCGGACCGGCGGCGCCCGAGGCAGCCACGGCGGCGGTCACTTCGGCAGCGATTTCCTCGTCCGACAGGCCGGCCGGCATGTAGGCGGCCAGCACCACCAGTTCGGCTTTTTCGATATCGGCCAGGTCGGCGCGACCGCCGGCTTCGAACTGGGTGATCGAATCCTTGCGCTGCTTGATCATTTTTTCCACGATGGCAACCGTTTGCTGGTCATCGACCACGATGCGCTCATCGACTTCCTTGCGCTTGATTTCAGCAAGGATCAGGCGAATCGTCGACAGGCGGCCGGCTTCCTTGGCGCGCATGGCGTTTTTCATATCTTCGGTGATTTGTTCTCTCAGGCCCATGAGGACTCCTTATGAAATTGTTTAGTGTAAATACGCGGCGTACAAAGACGAAAACCCGCTGCGGCGAACCGGAGCGGGCATTCTCTAGATGCAGCAAGATCCGACCCGGGGCAATGGCGCAAGATACGCCGCACGACCGGATTGGGTTGAGCAGTCTTAGAAGAGTTTTTTCGGCAGCTGTTGGCTGCGGATGCGTTTGTAGTGACGCTTGACTGCAGCGGCCAGCTTGCGCTTGCGCTCAGCCGTTGGCTTTTCGTAGAACTCGCGTGCGCGCAGTTCGGTCAGCAGACCGGTTTTTTCGATGGTGCGTTTGAAGCGACGCATTGCGACTTCGAACGGCTCGTTTTCTTTAAGGCGAATAGTGGTCATGTAAAAATTCAAACCGTTTGAGGTTATAGGGAGACAGAGACTATAGCAGCTTTTGCAGGAAAATGGAAGTCCATGGACCATCGAAACGGCCCACGCAGACGGCTTTGACTGCAAAAACAACAAGACGACGCCGAGTCAGCTCCCACATAAACTCCGGCAATCTTTCTGCTCCCGATACTCCCGGGCGATAGCATTGCACCTGCGCCGTTACAACAAGACGGTCAGTATATCAGACTGCCTGTCCTGCTGCCACACCAGACGCCCAGGCCCACTGGAAGTTGTAGCCACCGAGCCAGCCGGTCACGTCCACCGCCTCGCCAATGAAATACAGGCCCGGCACCTTGGTCGCCATCATGGTCTGCTGCGACAGGTCGCGGGTATCGATGCCGCCGCGCGTCACTTCCGCCTTGCGGTAGCCTTCGGAACCGTTCGGGCTCAAGGTCCACTGGTTGATCGCCGCGCCCAGTTCGCGCAGTTTGGCATCCTGCATATCGGCCAAGCGGGCGTCGAGCGCAAAGCCGTGCGCCAGCAGCAGGCCTTCGGCCAGGCGCGTGGGCAACCACTGCGCCAACACATTGCCCAACTGCTTCTTGATGGTGCCCTTGCCTTCGATCAGCGTCGCCGCCACATCGATCCCCGGCAGCAGGTCGATCACAATCGGCGTGCCCGGGATCCAGTAGCTCGAAATCTGCAGGATGGCCGGACCGGACAGGCCGCGGTGGGTGAACAGCAAATCTTCGCGGAAGCGCGCGCCGGTCGGGTTACGGCCTTTCAACGACCCGGTTGCCACCTCCACCTCGAGCGCAATGCCGGACAGTTCGGCAAACGGCGCCCACGCCTGCGGGTCGAACGTCAGCGGCACCAGCGCAGGACGCGGCTCCACCATGCGCAGGCCGAACTGGCTGGCGATGCGGTAGCTGAAATCGGTCGCGCCGATTTTCGGGATCGACAGGCCGCCGGTGGCGATCACCAGCGCGTCCGCCTCGATGGTGCCGGTGTCGGTCTCGAGGACGTAGACACCATCGGTGTGCTCCACGCTGGCGATCTTGCACGGCATGCGCCAGTGGACGTCGCCGGCGGCGCACTCGTCCTTGAGCATCTCGATGATCAGCTCGGCCGATTCGGTACAGAACAGCTGGCCGCGATGTTTTTCGTGGTAGCCGATCCGGTGTTTCTTCACCAGCGCGACGAAGTCGGCTGGCGTGTAGCGCGACAGCGCGCTCTTGCAGAAGTGCGGGTTCTCGGACAGGAAGTTGGCCGGCGTGGTATTGATGTTGGTGAAGTTGCAGCGGCCGCCGCCCGAGATACGGATTTTCTCGGCCAGCTTGCCGGCGTGGTCGATCAGCACCACGCGCTTGCCGCGCTGGGCGGCCGTGGCCGCGCACATCATGCCAGCGGCGCCCGCGCCGATTACTGCTACATCAAACTTTGCCATGCCAGTTCCAATCCAATAAGTTGCCCGCGAAAAAAGACGCGGGTTGCCGACCGCTAGCCATCCACAGTAAGCCATCAGCCGCCGAGTCGTCATCCTCGCGAAAGCGGGGATCCATAGAACGCTTATGTAGCCAGCTCAGCATGGATCCGCGCGTACGCGAGGATGACGGTATAACGGCCAACAACATTTCAGCCGGGGGGGGCCGGGATTGTACAGCAGTGCCCCGCCCTGCCCGCCTTTTGCTACTCGATCGGCTCGCTCACGCGCTGGCGCGACTGCAAGGTGCGCGAGACCAGCAGGCATTGCGCCACCTGTTCGGCAATCGAGGCCGGTACCGGCACGTCGCCTTTCAACACTGCCTCAATCCAGGCGGCCGTGGTAGCGGCGTCTTTTTCTTCCGGCAGCAGCGGCAGTTCGATCACTTGGGTCTGCTTGGGCACCAGCGTGCTGCGCAGGCCGCCGTGGAACCAGTCGATCTGCTGCGCCTTGTTGGCGTTGGCCACCGTCTCGCCCTCGGTGCCGCGCATCAGGAACGCGTCGCCGCGCTCGTGCAGGGCCGAGGTCGTGAAATATTCACCGAGCATTTCCAGGTATTCGGGATGGGTGTACGACACCAGCCGCAACGCCGGCCCCACGAACGGCTGCATGATTTTCACCAGCGTGTGGGTGGAGTTGCGCACGCCTAGCCGGCGGCGCAGCGACAGCTGGTACGCCAGCTTGGGCGCCAGCGCATCGATGGTAATGAACGCCACGTGGCCCTGGGCCATCGCTTCTTCCGCCTCGGCCCGGTGGCGCGCGGGCGTGATGTCGAGCGCGGCAAACACTTCGGCCGAGGTGACGCGGCCGGGGTCGGTGGCCACGCCATGCACCAGCACCGGCACGCCTTCGCGCGCCAGCAGCATGGCCAGCAGCGGCGTCAAATTCGCCATCTTGCGCGCGCCGTTGTAGCTGGGAATGCATATCGGGGCAAACTGACCCGGCGGCGCCGTCAATGGTTCGAACGAGCCTTCGGCGGCGTCGAGAAAGCCGGCGATTTCCTCGATCGATTCGCCCTTGATGCGCATCGACAGCAGGATGCCGCCGAGCTCGAGGTCGGAGACGCGGCCATCGAGCATGGCCTGATAAAGATCGTGGGCGTCGTCGCGCGACATGCTGCGGGCGCCGTTTTTGCCGCGGCCGATCTCCTTGATGAGTCGGGCGGCCAGGAATGGTTCGGATGTCGTCATAAGCTTCTACTGGAAGAATTTGGCTGTGGCGAAAAAACCCTGCTGACGAGGTCAGTATTGTTTACTTCGGCTACACTATACCTCCCCCGAATAAAATTCACGCAAAAAGCCATGATTTCCCCAGATATCGAAAATATCAACGTTACCTCGTTCGCGCCGATGCCGTCGCCAGAAGTCTTGCACAGCAAGCTGCCGCTCACCGACAGCGCGTCCGAGACCGTGATGAAGGGCCGCGAAGCCCTGCGCAACATTATCGACCGCGAAGACAAACGCCTGTTCGTGGTGGTTGGCCCCTGCTCGATCCACGACCCGGTCGCCGGCCTCGACTACGCGCGCCGCCTGAAAGCGCTGCAAGCGGAAGTGGCCGACACCATGCTGCTGGTCATGCGCGTGTATTTCGAAAAGCCGCGCACCACCACCGGCTGGAAGGGTTATATCAACGACCCCGACATGGACGATTCGTTCCGCGTCAACGAGGGCATGGAAAAAGCGCGCCAGTTCCTGCTCGACGTGTGCGAACTGGGCCTGCCCACCGCCACCGAAGCGCTGGACCCGATCTCGCCGCAATACCTGGGCGACCTGATCGCCTGGACCGCCATCGGTGCGCGCACCACCGAGTCGCAAACCCACCGCGAGATGTCGTCGGGCCTGTCCACGCCGGTCGGCTTCAAGAACGGCACCGATGGCGACATCAGCATTGCAATCAACGCCA
This sequence comes from Duganella zoogloeoides, assembly GCF_034479515.1. Classification (NCBI taxonomy): domain Bacteria; kingdom Pseudomonadati; phylum Pseudomonadota; class Betaproteobacteria; order Burkholderiales; family Oxalobacteraceae; genus Duganella; species Duganella zoogloeoides. Next base: position 672,185 of record NZ_CP140152.1, on the reverse strand, counting down.
TCCTGTCGTCGGCGCACCCGCACTCGTTCCTCGGCATTAACGCGCAAGGCAATGTGGCGATCGTGCGCACGCGCGGCAACGCCTACGGCCACGTGGTGCTGCGTGGCGGCGACGGCCGTCCGAACTACGACTCGGTATCGATCGCGATTGCCGAGCAATCGCTGGCCAAGGCCAAGCTGCCAGCCAACCTGGTGGTCGATTGTTCGCACGCCAACAGCTATAAAAAGCCGGAACTGCAACCGCTGGTGATGGCCGATGTCATCCACCAGATCGTGCAAGGCAACAAGTCGCTGGTCGGCGTGATGATCGAATCGAATATCGTGGGCGGCAACCAGAAGATTCCGGCCGATCTGAGCCAGCTGACCTATGGTTGCTCGGTCACCGATGGCTGCATCGACTGGGACACCACGGAAACCATGTTGCGCGATGCGCATAAGCAGTTGCTGCAGCGTCCGTAAACATTGGATGGCCGGCTTGCACGGCCGGGCGCCGCTGCACAATGACGGTTTAACGTCCTGCGAATTGGATTGCCACCGCTGCGCAATGATGGCTCATCGGCCTGCGGCGCGCCATGCGTTGCAGGCCGCCTGTTTTTCAGCCGAACGCCATCACGCGCGTGGCGACGCCAAAGGAGCCGGCCAGCGCCGCTTCCGCCTTGCTGGCTGGCGCGCTCAGTTCGGCCAGGTCGAGATAGACCTTGAAATCCTCGATCTTGACGGAATAGCGGCGGGCGTTGCTCTGGCGTGGCTCCACGTTGGCCGTTTCCAGCACCGCAAACACGCTTTCCTCGTCGGTGCGGAACAACGCCACGCCCGGCAGCTCCTGCCACGCCAGGCCGCGCGGCACGATGCGCGCGCCGTCCAGCGGCACGTCCTTGAGTTTGCACACCTGTTTCCATTGTCCCGACATCTTCGCCTCCCGCAGTCAATCCGTGCTTTTACTAAGCAAAACCGGTGCCACAGGCAAACACTGCAAAACGCCGCACAATCCTGACCAAATGGCAAAATTTCTCCCTGCGCCAGTGCGGTCGCGGGCCCGGGTGGTGCAACCGGTGGTGCAACGGCCCACGGTCGGGCAACGCACTTTCCTTTACAATGGCGGACTTCTCCTTACCTTTGCAGCCCTTCCATGATTGTTCTCGGTGTTGAATCCTCCTGTGACGAAACCGGCCTGGCGCTCTACGATACCGAGCACGGCCTGTTGTCGCATGCCCTGTATTCGCAGGTGGCCATGCACGAGGAATACGGCGGCGTGGTGCCCGAGCTGGCGTCGCGCGACCATATCCGCCGCGCCATTCCGCTGCTGACGCAAACCCTGGAAGGCGCCGGCAAGTCGCTGGCCGATATCGACGCCATCGCCTACACCCAGGGCCCCGGCCTGGCCGGTGCGCTGCTGGTAGGATCGTCGGTGGCGTGCAGCCTGGGCCTGGCGCTGGATCGCCCGGTGCTGGGCGTGCATCACCTGGAAGGCCACCTGCTCTCGCCGTTGCTGGCGTCGCAGCCGCCGGAGTTTCCGTTTATTGCGCTGCTGGTGTCGGGCGGCCATACGCAGCTGATGCGCGTCGATGGCGTGGGCCAGTACACGCTGCTGGGCGAAACCCTCGACGATGCCGCCGGCGAAGCGTTCGACAAGTCGGCCAAGCTGCTGGGCCTTGGTTACCCGGGCGGCCCGGCCATCTCGCGCCTGGCCGAGTTCGGCGACCCGGCAGCGTACAAGCTGCCACGTCCGATGCTGCACACCAAGGACTTCAATTTCAGCTTTTCCGGCCTGAAAACGGCGGTGCTGACGGTGGTGAAAAACCACGAAGAGAAGGTAGTCGCCAATATTTGCGAGCAGGACAAGGCCAATATCGCGCGTGGCTTTGTCGATGCGATCGTGGAGGTGCTGACCGCCAAGTGCATCTCGGCACTCAAGCACACGGGCTTGAAACGGCTGGTGATTGCCGGCGGCGTGGGCGCCAACGCGCAGTTGCGCGCGTCGCTGAACGCGGCAGCCGCCAAGAAGAAGTTCAAGGTGTATTACCCGGAACTGGAGTTTTGCACCGACAACGGCGCCATGATCGCTTTTGCAGGCGCCATGCGGCTGATGATCAACCCCGACGCCGCCCAGCGCGACTACAGCTTCAACGTGCGTCCGCGCTGGCCGCTGGACGATATCAAGGTCGTGTAACGCCCGGCGGTTACGAGCCGGACGCGAAGGCCATCGAGGCCAGTACCGCCAGACCGACCAGCGGGATCAGGTAACGCACCTTGCCCTTGCCGAGGTGCACGCCACGGGCGGCAATGCGCTCGCTGCGCAGGCGATGTTCATCGGCTGCGGACTCGTGCACGGCGTGCGATTTTGGTTTGTCTTCGATTACATTCATAACGTCCTCCCTGTTAAGTTCGATAATCTTCCTTTCTGAGGGGCACTGCAATTGTTGTGCCAAGAAGAATCAGGGGTTACTGCCCCCACCGCACCATTCTAAGCAGGATTGTGGTTCCGATACCACACGTTATGACACATTAAGGTCCAAAGTGGTGCGCTCCGACCTATTTGGCAGCACCGTGCAGCAGGTCGGCGCGTGGATAACCCCAGCCCGGCACACCGGTCGGACAAGGTTCCGTCGACGCCACTGGCATGGTGGTGAAGTTGCCGCGCGGCGTCATGGCGAAGCGGTAGTCGGACAAGGCGTCACCTTCGCCATCTAGCGCCGGTGCGCGGCCGAAGCGCAGCCAGGCATTGACGCGGCAGTTATCGACGCTGAGCGTGCGCAACCGTCCCAGGTCGTCCTGCTCCATGCCGAACTGGGCAACGCCGGGCGCCAGCGCCATCGCCGGGCCATGCTCGACCAAACCGGCCGAGCACGATAATGGGGCGACCCACTGCGGCGCCAGGCTGGCAATGCCGCGCCGCAGGCGATACGTGCCGGCCGCCTCGTTGCTCTCCACGCTTACATATGCCCAGCACAGCGGCTGCGACGGAAACGCCGTCATCACCACGTCCAGCACCTTCGATGCCGGATCGACCTGCTGCAAGGCCGCCGCGATCTGCGCCCGGCCCAGGTGCGAAGCCACGCCCTGCACCGCGATAAAGCCGATGCCGATCGCCAGCCCCAGCGCCACGCCAGCGCGGCTGTCGCGGCCCGAGCGCGTCTGCACGGCACCGCACAGCACCGCCACCTTGAGCAGGATCGCCAGCGCGATCCAGCCCAGGTAACCTTTAACAGCAAACATCACCAGCGCCGCCAGCAGACCGGCCAGTGCCAGCCAACGGGCGGTGCGCCAGCGCATGATCAGCGCCATCGGCACCCCGATCGCCACCCAGAACAACGGCTCGATGATGAATACCATGTCGCCATACACCCAGCGGCCATCGAACGGATACCACGGGTGCACGCCATACGAATTGGTGAAATCCATCGCCAGGTGCAGCGCAAAACCGAGCGCAATGCTGGCCGCCAGGCCCCAGCGTGCGGTGGTGCTGGCCTTGAGCAACGTTCGCGCCGACGGCCACAGCAGCCAGATCAGCGCCGCCAACAACAGCGCCTGCGGAATCGCCAGCAAGGCCGTGTGGGTGTGTCCGCGATGATGCAGCAGGTAGCCCAGCGGTGGCGGCAACAGGTTGTTGAGCACCAGGTCGAGGTCGGGGAAATTGCTGGCCAGGGCGCACGCCACCAGCAGCAGGCGGTGGCGCACCTGCTGGGCGCGATCCTCGACCTCTCGTGGCAGACTACGATGTATCAATTCACCGGCGCCGAAGCCGATGATGCTGTGGGTAAGGTTATCCATGGATCAGTCGGGGGCGAACAGCTGCTCGAGCCGGCGCGGGTAGTGGTTGAGAAAATCACGCGTGATAGCGTAGTGTTCGGTGTCTTCGTACGCCACCTCGCTCATCCCGGTGCCGTCGAACAACAGGATCTTGGCATTGGGGTACGCCAGCAGGATCGGCGAATGGGTGGCGATGATGAATTGCGACTGGTCCTGCACCAGCTGGTGGATCACGCGCAGCGCAGCGAGTTGGCGGTTGGGGGACAGCGCCGCCTCGGGTTCATCGAGCAAGTACAGGCCCTTGCCCTTGAACTTGTTGAGCAGCACGGCCATGAACGATTCGCCGTGCGATTGCGCGTGCAGCGAACGGCCGCCGTAACTTCCGAGATACCCCACTTCGTCCATGTAGGTGGCGATATTATGGAAACTCTCGGCCCGGAAGAAATAGCCATCCTTCGGCGTCTTGTAGCTCTTGGCCAGGCGCAGCGCCTGGTGCAGCGGCGCAACGGCGCCGGCCGAATTGAGGCGAACGCTGCGAGTGCCGCCTTCCATCGAAAAGCCCAGCGCCAGCGCAATTGCCTCGAGCACGGTGGACTTGCCGGCGCCGTTCTCGCCAATAAAAAACGTCACGTCGGCATGAAAATCGATGGATTCGAGCGCCCGCACGGCTGGCACGCTGTACGGATGGCTGTCCCAATCGACGTCGGCGCCAAACAGCGCCGTGATCCGCTGCAAGTACGGTTTGGCCGCGAGCGCCATGGATCTAGCGCTGTACTTCCACGCCACGCCAGAAGGCGATGCGGTCCTGGATCTCTTTTGCCGCCTCGAACGGCGCCGGGTAGTACCAGGCGGCGTTCTCGCTGGTTTCACCGTCGGCAGACACCGTGTAGTAGTTGGCCAGGCCCTTCCACGGGCAGCGCGAGGTGTGGTTGCTCGGTTGCAGGTAGTCGGGATTGACCGCGTGGCGCGGGAAATAGACGTTGTTTTCGACGATCACGACTTCGTCGTCGGCCGCTTGCGCGATGACGACGCCGTTCAGGGTTGCGGTGGGCATGGCGATTCCTTTAGATTCAAAGACGCTCGGTGGAGGGGCCTTCGACGCGGTTGCGCCCGCCCCGCTTGGCACGGTACAGCGCGGCGTCAGCCTGGCGCAGCAAGCTTTCGGCGTCGGTCACATCGAGGTGGTCGAACGTGCCCACGCCCAGGCTGGCCGTTACTGCCAGCATGCGCGGACCGATTTCGTGCGTCTGTGCGGCAATGCGCAATCGCAGCGACTCGGCAAAATGCAGCGCGCCGTCGAGCGGCGTGTTGGGCAGCACCACGCACAGCTCCTCGCCGCCGTAGCGCCCGGCAATGTCGATCACGCGCACGTGATCACGCACCAGCTGGCCGATGGCAGCCAGTACCTGGTCGCCGGCCGCGTGGCCGAATTCATCATTGATACGCTTGAAGTAGTCGAGATCGATCATCACCGCCGACACCGGCGCCCGGAACCGCCGGGCGCGCGCGGTCTCGAAGCGCAGCCGGTGCAGCAGCGAGCGGCGGTTGTGCAGGCCGGTCAGCTCGTCGGTGGTGGCCAGTTGCTCCAGTTCGCGCACGGTGGCGGCCAGCGTCTTTTCGCTGGCGCGCAATTCGATCAGCGCCATCACCTGGCGCGCCAGCTTGCCCAGCATGGCGCGCTGTTCGCGGTCAAGGCAACCGGGCCTGGTATCGAGCACGCACAGCGCGCCGATGGCAAAACCATCAGACGACATCAGCGCCACGCTGCTGTAACGGCGCATGAACGGCGCGGTGACGGTCAGCGGCAGATGGGCGGTGCGCGCATCGAGCAGCAGGTCGGGGATTTCAAGGTCGGGCGCGCCCAGCACGGCCAGCGAGCAATAACTGTCGGTGCGTGGCAATTGCCCCAGTTGCATGCCGGTGCAGGCTTTCACCCACACGCGGTCGGCATCGACCAGCGAAACGAAGGCATACGGGACGTTGCACAGGCGCGCTGCCAGCTCGGTAAGGAAACTGAAATCCTCGCAGGCGGGGGTATCGAGGATGTGATAGCGATGCAGCGCAGCCAGACGGAAATTATCGACCACCGGGCGGGCGGTGGCAGGCGGCGTGACATGTTCTGCGGACTGCATGGGGATCCTCGGGAACGGCATAGACGTTAAGTTTAAAGCAAAAGCCGTGCCCCGGGGTCCCTACGTATCGGCGTCAAGCCTTGGCGATAATTTCGCGCAGCGCCCGTTCGAACACGGCAGCAGGCTGGCCGCCCGAAATCAGGTATTGCTCGTTGATGATCACGGCCGGTACCGAGTTGATGCCGTGGCGCTGGAAGAACTGCTCGCGCTCGCGCACTTCGTCGGCAAACTGGTCGGATTGCAGCACGGCCAGCGCGCCTTCGCGATCGAGGCCCACGCCGGCGGCCACGCGGACCAGCACGTCGTGCGAGCTCGGGTCTTCGCCATCGGTAAAGTAGGCGCCCAGCAGCGCCAGCTTGAGGTCGGTCTGCTTGCCTTCCAGGCCGGCCCAATGCAGCAGGCGGTGGGCGTCGAAGGTGTTGTAGATGCGGCTGCGCTTGTCCATCGCGAAATCGAAGCCCACCTCGGCGCCGCGCGAGCGGATCATGGCGCGCGCCTGTTCCTGCTGCTCGGGGGACGAACCGTATTTTTCGCTCAGGTGCTCGCCGATGTCCTGGCCTTCCGGTGCCATCTTGGGATTGAGTTCGAACGGCTGGAAATGCAGGTCGATCTGCGCGGCATCGCCGATGTTATCGACTGCCTGTTGCAGGGACTTCAGGCCGATGGCGCACCATGGGCAGGAGACGTCGGAAACGAAATCGATCTTGATGGAACTGGACATGGCGCGGCCTTTGCAAAACGTGATTTATGACAGATGGGGCTGTCATTGGCGGAATCAACCGCCAATCAGCGATTATTTTCCTGCCTTTGCTGCAGCCTTGCTCTTGCTGCCGATACGGCTTTCCTTGCCAGCCATCAGGTTGCCGATATTTTTGCTATGACGGAAGATCAGCAAGCCGCTCATGACAAACACGGCCAGCAGTTGCGGCTCGACGCCAAACAGCAAGCCATAGTAGAACGGCGCGAACAGGGCGGCCACCAGCGCCGCCAGCGACGAGTAACGGAACGCGAACGCGATCACCAGCCAGGTCGCCAGGGTGGCCAGGCCCAGCCAGGGATCAAGGCCCAGCAGCACGCCCAGCGCAGTGGCCACGCCCTTGCCACCGACGAAACGAAAGAACACCGGCCACAGGTGGCCGAGGAATACCGCGATCGCCACCAGGGCGATGGTGGTGTCGCCCACCTGCAATTGCTGCTGGTAGCGCATTGCCAGCCACACGGCCAGCCAGCCCTTGGCGCCGTCGCCGATCAGGGTAACGATGGCAGCTGATTTATTACCACTACGCAACACATTGGTGGCGCCGGGGTTTTTCGACCCATAGGTGCGCGGGTCGGCGATACCGAACAATTTACTGGTGATCACCGCAAATGAGATCGAGCCGAGCAGGTAGGCGGCCACGGTCATCCAAACTGTATTCATTGTTTCCTCTAGTTAAGCTTCCCTCGGGGGATGCGGAATATACACCAGCGTGTTTTATTCAGCCAGTGCGCAGTGCACGGGCTTGGCTTGCAGGAGTTGGGTCAACACCTGCGGCGCGATGCCGACCAGGTAACCCCTCCTGCCACCATTGATATAAATTGTTTCCAGCGCAAGAATGCTATCCTCGACATACACGGGCATGGCCTTGCGGGTGCCGAACGGCGAGGTGCCGCCGATCTGGTAGCCGCTGTGGCGCGTGGCAACATCCGGTTTGCACGGTTCGACCGACTTGCAGCCGATGCCGCGCGCCAGGTTCTTGGTCGATACCTTGCAGTCGCCATGCATGAGCACGATCATTGGCTTGGCGGCCTCGTCCTGCATGACCAGGGTCTTGACCACGTGGTGCTCATCGACCCCGAGCGCGCGCGACGATACGCTGGTGCCGCCGTGGTCCTCGTAGTCGTAAGGATGTTCGGAAAACACCACCTTGTGCTTGCGCAGCAGCTGGGTGGCCGGGGTCTCTGAAATGTGCTCTTTTTTAGCCATGCGTGATACGCTGTTTTTGCGTCAGTTTGTGAACGAGTTCGACTGGGAGTTTCTTATTATGCCGCAGGAAATCCGCTTTGCCACTTTCAACGTTTGCAATCTTTCCCAGCCCGGGGCGAAATTGTACGACAATCTGGCGCCCCTCACGCCGGACGAATACGCGGCCAAAGTGCTGTGGACGGCGCAGCAGCTCGACCAGCTCAATGCCGACGTGATCGGCTTGCAGGAGATTTTTTCGATGGCCGCGCTGCGCGACGTGCTCGCCCACAGCAGCCGCTACCGCGATGCCACGCTGTGCGGCTTCGACCCCGCGCCCGACCCTGTCACCGGCGAACCACGCCTGACGCCCCAGGTGGCGCTGATCTCGCGCCTGCCGCTGGCCGGCCCCGCCACCGCCTACATGGTGTTTCCGGATGGCGCCACCCTGCCCGACGGCCATCCCGATCTCGACCGCTTCGCCCGTGCGCCGCTGCACGCCCAGGTGGTGCTGCCCGACGAGCGCATCGTCGATGTGCTGGTGATCCATTTAAAATCCAAGCGGCCCGACTACCGCCATGGCGACAGCAGCGAAGGAATGGACAACTCCGCGCTGCTGTACGCCCAGGCCAACCTGCGCTCGCTGATCCGGCGCGGCACCGAAGCGGTCGCCCTGCGCGCGCTGCTGTCGGCCATGGACCGCGACGGCCGCCGCCCGCGCATCATCCTCGGCGACTTCAACGACACCATCGAAGCGGTCACCACCACCATCGTGATGGGTTCCGGCTGCGCCGGCGTGGCCGGCGAGGAACTGAGCGGCCGCCTGTTCGACAGCAACCAGATCCAGCTGGGCCGCGACCGCCTGCGCCATGTCGGTTACACCCACATCCACGAGGGGCACTACACCACCATCGACCACGTGCTGGTGTCGGAAGAATTCAATCCCGCGTCACCGAACGCGGTAGGCGAGGTGCTCGATGTGACGTACCTGAACGACCACCTGTTGCAGGACAAGCCGGAAGCGTCCGATCATGGGCAGGTGCTGGTGCGGATGCGCTTGTTCGACCGGAGCGAACGCCATTAATCTGATCCATCGAGCAACCCATCGAGGCCGTCGAACTGCCCGTTCGCGCGCGCATACCGCCCCTGGTACTGGTCGCACCCCTGGCGGCGCAAGAATTCGAATTGCGCAGCGCTCTCCACGCCCTCGGCCAGCACCGTCAGTCCCAGGCTGTGGGCGATGGCAATGATGGCCGTGACCACGGCCGCCTGCGCGACGTCGCCATCCACGCCGCCGCTGACAAACGATAAATCGATCTTCAGCTTGCTCAGCGCATAGTCGCGCAACTGCCCTACCCGGCTGTACCCGGTACCGAAGTCATCCAGCGCCAGCCGCACCCCGAGCGCAGCCAGTGCCGCCAGCGTGGCGCGGGCGTTGCCGTCGTGGTGCATGAGCACCGCTTCGGTCAATTCCAGTTCCAGCAAGTGCGGCGGCAATTGCGCGGCCGACAACGTGGCAGCCACCTTGTGGGCCAGGTTCTTTTGCATGAATTGCGTGCGCGACAGGTTAACCGCCACCACCAGCGGCTGGCCGGCGTCGCGCCAGCGCGCCGCGTCCCGGCAAGCCCGCGCCAGCACCCAGTCGCCGATCGGCACCATCAGCCCGGCGCCCTCGGCCACGTCGAGGAAATCTTCGGGCAGCAGCAGGCCGCGCTCCGGGTGGCGCCAGCGCAGCAGCGCCTCGGCCGCCAGCGGTTCGCCGCTGGCGAAATCGATTTGCGCATCGTATGCCAGCATGAACTGGTCCTGCGCCAGGGCCTGGCGCAGTTCGTCTTCGAGCGCGGCGCGCTGGTGGATCTGGCGGTTCATGTCGGGGCTGAAGAACTCGAAGCCGTCGCGACCATTGGTTTTGGCGTGGTACATGGCCAGGTCGGCGTGTTGCAGCAGGGTGTCGATGTCGTCGGCGTCGGCGGGAAAGATGGCGATGCCGATCGAGGCGCTGACGTGCAGCCGGTGCGACTCGATGCGAAACTCGCGGGCCATGGCCTGGCGTATGGTGGCGGCCACGTGCGCGGCCTGGTCGATGGCGCCGATGTCGGCCAGCACCACCACGAACTCGTCGCCGCCCTGGCGGCTCACGGTATCGACGCTGCGCACGCAGCGCACCAGGCGCGCCGCCGCCTCGCGCAGCAGCAGGTCGCCGACCTGGTGGCCCAGCGCGTCGTTGATGCCCTTGAAGCGGTCGAGGTCGATGAACAGCAGCGCCACCAGGCGGCCATTGCGGCGGGCCGCCGCCAGCGCCTGGCGCAGGCGGTCGCGCAGCAGCACGCGGCTGGGCAGGCCGGTCAGAAAATCGTGCTCGGCCAGGTGGCGGGCGCGAGCGTCGAAACGGCTGCGCACGGCCACCCCGGCCATCAGCGCCAGGTAGATCGCCGCCTGCTCGTGGTGGCGCGCGGTGGTCTCGCGCATGACTGCGCACAGCAGTTGCCGGCCATCGTGGGCCACGCTGGTGAGCATGATATCGACCCAGAACTCGCGGCCGTCGCGACCCACGCAGCGCCAGTCGAAACGCAGGTTGCCAGACTGGCGCGCACGCCAGCCCAGCGCAGTGAGAATCGGTGCCGACAGCACACCGCTTACCTGCTGCAGCGGCGAAAAATCGGCCAGCCGGTAGCCGAGCATGAGCGCCGGCGCGGCGCAGCCGAACATGCGCAGCGCGCCGGGATTGACATCGACAAAACGTTCGCCATCGATCACGGCCAGCGCGTCGCTGGTGTGCTGATACACCGCCAGGTGGGGCCACATGGGTAACCTTTCAAAAGGCGCCCTGCCGGGCCTAGGCCATTCTTGCGCTACATCAAACGGCCGCGTTTGACCTCCCTCAATCGCGCTCGCATGCTTTTTATCGCGTTCGATGGCGTTCAGGCGCAGTTTTGTGCAGTTCAGCCATGGTTTTGCGCCACCTGTCGCATGGCGGTCGTTTGCGCCCTTGCAAATGACTACAGTGCCAGCATGCGAAACCCGCGCACCGGACAACAAAACAGAAGAACGCCATGACCATGACCGCCCCGCACCCGATTCCCCTCCACCCTGCCCGCGACCATGCATGGCGCAAGCCGGTACTGGCAGCCGCCGTCGTGGCCGTGCTGGCCGGCGGCGCCTGGTTTGCCCTGCAGCGTGCGCCGGCGCCTGCCACGCCGGCTTCGGCCACCAAGGTGGCGGAAAAGCCGCCGGTACTGGAACTCGGCAGCGCCGACGTGGCCGCCATTTCCGCCCGATCACTGGCGCTCAGCTTGCCCTTGTCCGGCTCGCTGGCGCCCCTTTCATCGGCCACCATCAAGTCCAAGGTCTCCGGCGTGGTGCAAGCGACCACGGTGCAGGAAGGCATGGCGGTGGCTGCCGGCCAGGTGCTCGCGCGCATCGACCAGGCCGACCTGCGCGCGCGGCTGCAACAGCAGCATGCACAACTCGACGAGGCCCAGGCCCGGCTGGCGATGGCCACCAAGAACGAAGCCAACAGCGGCGCGCTGCTGGCGCAGAAATACATCTCGCAAAACGCCTACGATTCCACCCAGAACAGCGTGGAACTGGCGCGCGCTGCCGTCAAATCGGCGCAGGCGATGGTCGAGATCGCCCGCATCGCGCTCGAGGACGGCGTGATCCGGGCGCCGATTGCCGGCGTGGTCAGCAAGCGCCACGTGCAGGCCGGCGAAAAGCTGGCGCCCGACATGCCGGTGTTCAGCATCGTCAACCTGGCCGAACTGACGCTCGAGGCACAGGTGCCGGCCTCGGAAATTCCGCGCGTGCGCGTGGGCCAGGACGTGCGCTTCCGCGTCGATGGCTACCAGCAGCGCGAATTCACCGGCAAGGTGGCGCGCATCAACCCGTCCACCGAGGCCGGCTCGCGCGCGCTGCTCGTGTATATCGCCGTGCGCAACGTTGATGCGGCCTTGCGGGCCGGCATGTTCGCCAAGGGCGCCATCGTCACCGACCGCGCCGACGTGGCGCCGGTAGTGCCGCTGGCCGCGCTGCGCGACGATCACGGCCGCCAGGTCGTGTACCGCGTCGATGACGGCAAGGTGGTGGCGCAGCCGGTCACGCTGGGCCTGCGCAACGACGACGAAGGTACGGCGCAGGTGGTGGCCGGGCTGCAAGATGGCGCGCGGGTCATCGTTTCAAAACTGCCTGCCCTGAAACCGGGTGCGCAGGTCAGCTTGCCTGCTGAAGCTGCCTCCACTGCGGCTGCGGCAACGGCAGCAGCGTCCCAGCCGAAGAAAGGCTGAGCCATGTGGATCACCAAAATCAGCATCGGCCACCCGGTGTTTGCCACCATGGTCATGGTGGCGTTGATGGTACTGGGCCTGTTCTCGTACCGCGAGCTGGGCATGGAAGCGATGCCCAACGTTGAAATTCCCGGCGCCATGATCGAAGTGAACTACCCGGGCGCCTCGCCCGAGGCGGTCGAGAACGACATCACCCGACCCATCGAAGAGTCGGTCAACACCGTCAGCGGCATCAAGACCCTGCGCGCCAACTCGTGGGAAGGCCGCGGCGCCGTGTACGTAGAGTTCGAACTGTCCACCAATATGGACAAGGCCATGCAGGACATCCGCGACAAGGTGGCCATGGTGCGCCCGCGCTTCCCGCGCGAGGCCAAGGATCCGTTCATCGTCCGCTTCGCAGGTGAAAACAGCCGGCCGGTGGCGCAGATCGGCCTCACCGCCAGCGCCCACAGCCTGCGCGATTTATCGACCATGGCCGACCAGATCATCGGCAAGCGCTTCCAGGGCGTGGCCGGCGTGGGCCAGGTGCGGCTCAACGGCATGGCTGCGCGCCAGATCCTGGTCAACCTGCGCCCGGCCGACATGACCGCGCAGGCGATCGGCGTCGATGAAGTGATCAACGCGATCACCGCCACCAACGCCAACCTGCCGGCCGGCTCGATCAGCCTGGGCGCCGACGAGCGCCTGGTGCGGGTGGAAGGCAAGATGAAGCAGGCGCGCGAATTCAACAAGATCATCGTGGCGCGCCGCGCCAACGGCCCCGTGTACCTGGAGCAGGTGGCTACCGTGGTCGATGGCGCCCAGGAAGAAATGTCGATCTCGCGCCTGAATGGCCAGCGCGCCGTCATCCTCGACATCACCAAGGTGCAGGACGCCAACGTGGTGGACGTGGGCCAGCGCATCCAGAAAGTGGCGTTTGAGTTGCGCCAGACGCTCCCTAGCGACATCACCCTCACCATCCTCAACGACGAATCGGTGAAGGTGCAGGCCCAGCTCGACAACGTCAAGCGCACCATCGTCGAAGGCGCGGTGCTGACCATGGTGATCGTGTTCTTCTTCCTGCACTCGTGGCGCTCGACCATCATCACCGGGCTGACCTTGCCCATTTCCGTGCTGGCCAGCTTCATCGCCATGAAGTTCTTCGGCTTCACGCTCAATATGCTCACGCTGATGGCGCTGTCGCTGTGCATTGGCCTCTTGATCGACGACGCCATCGTGGTGCGCGAGAACATCGTGCGCCACCTCGGGATGGGCAAGAACCACCACAAGGCAGCGGCGGACGGCACCAACGAGATCGGCCTGGCCGTCATGGCCACCACGTTTGCCATCGTAGCCGTGTTCATCCCGGTGGCGTTCATGCAGGGCATTATCGGCCGCTTCTTCCTGCAGTTCGGCATCACGGTGGCGGTGGCCGTGCTGGTGTCGCTGTTCGTCAGCTTTACGCTGGACCCGATGCTCTCGTCGGTGTGGCCCGACCCGGTCAAGGACCGCTTCAAATATGCGCCGTGGCTCGGCCGCCTGATGCACTGGCTCGAGGGTGGCGTCGATAAGCTGCACGTGGTGTATGGCAAGGTGCTGGCGGTCGCGCTGCGCTGGCGCAAGCTCACGCTGGCGGCCGCCGTGGCGCTGTTTGCCGGCAGCCTGCTGCTGGTGCCGATGATCGGCGGCGAGATGATGCCGGAGCAGGACAACGGCTGGGTCAACCTGCAGATGAAAACCCCGGTTGGCTCCAGCCTGCAATACACGGACAACAAGGTGCAGCAGGTGGAAGCGGCCCTGAAGGCGTTTCCGGAAATTGCCAGCGTGACCGCCGTGGTGGGCACGCAGGACGGCCGCAACACGGCGCAGATCGACATGAAGCTGCTCGACCGTGCGCACCACCAGCGGCCGTCGCAAAAGGAGATGGAGCGCCGCATCCGCGAGCGGTTAAGTAAAATCGCCGGCATCACCATGTCGGTGGGCTGGAAGCCGATCTTCATCGCCATCCTCGGCACCGACGAGGCCAAGCTCGACAAGGTAGCCCACCAGTTGATGGACAAGATGCGCGCCATCCGTGGCGTGGTGGACCTCGAATACAGCCAGGAAGGCGCCAATCCGTCCACCAACATCAAGATCAACAACGAACTGGCCAGCGACCTCGGTCTGACCGTGCAGCAGATCGGCATGGCGCTGCGCCCGTTCGTCGCCGGCGACACCACCAGCCACTTCCTCGCTGCCGACGGCCAGAACTACGAAGTCAATGTGCAGTTGCCAAAATCGGGCCGGCAGACCGTGGCCGACCTGGCCGACCTGTCGCTGGCGTCAAGCAAGCTGGGGCCGGACGGCGCGCCGCTGATGGTGCCGCTGCGCCAGGTGGTGGACTTCGTGCCGGCGTTCAGCCCGCAGGTACTCAAGCGCCAGGCGCTGCAACGCCGCGTGGCGATTTACGCCAACACCCAGGGTCGCCCCGGCGGCGACATCGACAGCGATATCAAGCAGGCCATCGACAGCATCGTATTGCCCGACGGCGTGCGCTTCGACGTCGGCGGCAATGCCCAGGAAATGCAGGAAAGTATGACCTCGGCCATGGTAGCGCTGGGCATTGCCGTGATCTTCATCTACCTGGTGCTGGCGTCGCAGTTCGGCAGCTTTTTGCAACCGGTGGCGATCATGATGTCGCTGCCGCTCTCGCTGATCGGCGTGCTGGTGGCGCTGCTGGTCACGGGCAGCACGCTCAACATCTTCTCGGTGATCGGTTTCATCATGCTGATGGGCCTGGTGACCAAGAACGCGATCTTGCTGGTGGACTTTACCAACCAGGCGCAAAAGGAAGGCATGGGGCAGTTCGAGGCCATCATGCGCGCCGGCCAGGTAAGGCTGCGGCCGATCGTGATGACGACCCTGGCGATGGTGTTTGGCATGTTACCGATGGCAATCGGCATGGGGGAAGGCGGCGAAACGCAGGCGCCGATGGGACGCGCCGTGATCGGCGGGGTGATCACGTCCACCATCCTGACCCTGGTGGTAGTACCGGTGGCGTACACCTACCTCGATAACCTGGGCAAGCGCTGCGTGCGGTACTTCAAGCGGCGCCAGCACGCGGATGCGCCGGCGCCCGCATTGCAGGCGGTGGAGTGAATTAAAACTATTCTTTGGGCGCCGGGTCGGCAGGCTCGGCGCCCGCTTCGTCTGCATCGCCGTCTTCGTCAGCGCCTTCGGCGCCTTCGCTACCCTCTTCCTGGCCCGAATTTTTCAGCTCGGCCTTGCGGCGCGCCTTCTCGTCAGCCTTCTTCTTCTTTTCCAGTTCTCGCTGACGTTTTTCGTACGAATAGTTTGTCTTTGCCATTTGCTACCTCTTCTAGTGAGTCATCTGACCACATTATGACGCACTTGAGCCAAACGCAAGTAATTCAGCCGCGAGGATGATGCGCCGCATGCAGCAACTTCAGTCGCTCACGGGCTACATGGGTGTAAATCTGTGTGGTGGAAATGTCTGAATGGCCGAGCAACAACTGCACCACGCGCAGGTCGGCGCCGTGGTTGAGCAAGTGCGTGGCAAACGCATGGCGCAAGGTGTGCGGCGACAGCGGCACGGTAATCCCGGCCTTGAGCGCGTGTTTTTTGATTAGCACCCAGAACATCTGGCGCGTCATGGCGCCGCCGCGCCCGGTGACGAACAGCGCGTCATCGACCTGGCCGTTGAGGATGACGCCACGCGCGTCCTTCACATACCGCTCGATCCACACCCGCGCCTGCTGGCCGAACGGCACCAGCCGCGTCTTGGCGCCTTTACCGGTAATGCGCAGCGCGCCGTCGTTCATGCTCAGTTCGAGCATTTTCAGCTCGACCAGCTCGGACACCCGCAAGCCGCTCGCATACATCAGTTCCAGCATGGTGCGGTCGCGCAGGCCCAGCGGCGTGGTCAGGTCGGGGGCGCCCAGCAGCGCCTCCACTTGAATTTCGCTCAAGGTGTGGACGAAGCGCTGCGGCTGTTTGGCAGACGCGAGCTTGAGGCTGGGATCGTCCGTCAGCCGGCGCCGCTGCACCAGCATCTGGTAAAAACGCTTGATCACCGACAGCCGGCGGTTGGACGACGTCGCCTTGCCGCTGTCGGCATGGCGCGCCGCCAGGTACGCTTCGATATCGTGCCCGGCCACGGCCAGCAGGCTGGCCCCGGCCAGATGGGGCCGCTGCGATTGCAGCCAGGTGGCAAACAGGCGCATGTCGCGCCGGTAGGCGTCGAGCGTGTTCTTCGACAAGCCATCCTCGAGCCACAGGCTGTCGCAGAACTCGTCGATCAGATCAGGGTTGTTTGTTGCCATGCGTATTCGCTCGATCCTTCGTGCGCCAGCAGCCAGCGCTTGATGCCCAGCAGGTAGCCGTTGGGGTCGTCGCTATTGGAAAAGCCGCCCAGGCCGCCGGCAGCGGTCACCCGGTGGCACGGGATTACCACCGGAAACCAGTTGGCGCCGCAGGCCTGGCCTACCGCGCGCGGCGCGGAGCCGACGTGCCTGGCCAGCTCGCCGTACGTGCGCATGCTGCCGGCCGGAATCGAGCTGATGGCGTCCCACACCTTGCGCTGGAAGTCGGTGCCGGCCGGGCGCAGCGGCAGGTCGAAGACAAAGGACGGGTCGGCGCAATAGCGCTGCAATTGCTCGCCGGCCAGGCGGGCGGGTGCGTCGGTGGGCGCCTTTGCCTCGACATGGGGCGGCAAATAGCACAGCTCGGTAATCTGCCCCGCCACGGTGCGAATGCCCAGTTTGCCAAATGGCAGGGCCAGCACAGCCGAAAAATTTTCATACACTTGTAGTATTTTCGTCACAGTTTTTCTATCCAAATGCACCAAAAAGGGTCGCAGTCTGTTGTGCCGATGCACCAAGATGTTGCGCATTTACTACACGAAAGGGAGAGGGGACGACCTGCGGTGCGCGGTTTGCGGCGTCGGCAGCCAGCATTGTACGGGGCGCAGGACAAAAAAACGCACAAAAAAAAACGCACCCTTGGGTGCGCTTTCAA
Organism: Duganella zoogloeoides; assembly: GCF_034479515.1. Lineage (NCBI taxonomy): Bacteria > Pseudomonadati > Pseudomonadota > Betaproteobacteria > Burkholderiales > Oxalobacteraceae > Duganella > Duganella zoogloeoides. Next base: position 655,084 of record NZ_CP140152.1, on the reverse strand, counting down.
ATCCTGCTTCACGTTCCCGGCCATTTACCCGCCTTGTTTATCTGCCCGGGTAACTACCCTAACGCACGCTTGTGGCGGCTTGCAGAGGCTAAGCAACGGCATTCTGTAAAACGTGTGTCTCCTCAATCTATCGCCGGTTTTTGATCACCGATTCTATCTTCACTCCCCACTGACTATTCGGGGCTCTGGTTCAAGGTTCGCATTTACTTATGCGTTAATCCCTGAGAGCGAAGCAATCATAACGTATCTTTATCTCCGCAATACAGTTTTTTTATGACAACCTTGAAGCGATACTTTAAGAGTAAATTAAATTTTCTGAAGAGTGACTAATTTTATGGTATGCGTTTGATACAGCGCAAAAGTCCAAGTTTTTTGACTTACGCGCAATAATCTGGCGCCTACTTCGCCGCCTGCTTGTTCATCGACGCAATCAGCTCCTTGCCGATCCGGCTTTCCATGGCCCGCTGCACCGGCACCATGGCCGCGCGCCATTCGGCCTGTTCCTGGGGCGTGAGCGTGATCACCTGGGTCTTGCCGGTCTTGCGGATCGCTTCCAGGGCAGCGTCGTTGTCGCGCTGGGCAATGGCTTTCTCGTAGGCGGTCGCTTCCTGCATGGCCTTGTCGAGCGCGCGGCGGATCTCGGTGGGCAGGCCATCCCAGAACTTCTTGTTGACGATCACCGCGTAGCCCAGGTAGCCGTGGTTGGACACGGTCACGTATTTCTGCATCTCGTGCATCTTCTGGGTATACATATTGGACGGCGTGTTCTCTGTGCCCTCCACCACGCCGCTCTGCAGCGCTTGGTACACGTCCGAAAATGCCAGCACCTGCGGGTTGGCGCCCAGCGCGCGCATCTGGGCGTCGAGCACTTTCGACGACTGTATGCGCATGCGCAAGTCCTTGAAGTCGGCCGGTTTGCGCAGCGGCTTGTTGGCCGACATGACCTTGAAGCCGTTGTCCCAGAACGCCAGCCCGGTGATGCCCTTCGATTCGAGCTTTTTCAGCAGGCTGCGGCCGATCGGCCCTTCGGTTACGCTGTTGAGCATGGCCTTGGACGGGAAGATGTACGGCAAATCGAAGGCCTCGAACTCCTTCACGCCCAGCGGGCCGAACTTGGCCAGCGACGGCGCCAGCATTTGCACGGCGCCCAGCTGCAAGGCCTCCAGTTCTTCTTTATCCTTGTAGAGCTGGCTGTTCGGATACACTTCGACCTTGACCCGGCCCTTGGTAGCTTGCTCGGCCAGCAATTTGAAGCGTTCCGCCGCCTGCCCCTTGGGCGTGTCGCGCGCGACGACGTGGCTGAACTTGATGACGATCGGTGCCTGGGCATAGGCATGTCCGCTCAACGCTGCGCTGAAAGCAACAGCGACAACGGCGGCGGCCAGGGCGAGGCGCAGTTTCATGGAGTCTCCGGAATTTAAAGATACACTTGTAGGAACCTCGATAAACCTACTGCGCGGTCCGCTATCGCCGCTCCGTTGCTCAGCGTACCTCCGTACGCTTGCGCTACTCCCGACGATAACGAACCGCTCGCTACGGTTTTTCGAGGTTCCCCTGTGCCGGTAGTTTGACCGATTCTCCCGGACAAAGCCAATATTTGCTTTTTTTACAGACATCACTACCCACCGCATGAACCAGCCGCTTTCTTCCCCTTTTGCCGTGCCCCGTCCGCAACGGAGCACGGCACTGCGCTGGTTGCTGCCGATCCTGCTGGTGCTGTTCTTCCTGGCGATCCTGATCTGGCTGCCATGGCAGGCGCGCCAGATGGAGAGCAACGAGCGCCAGGAGCAGCTGATCGCCGACACCCTGTGGGTGGAGCAGACCATCCGCTTCCAGATGGCGCGCGACGAGGAAAGCCTGCGCCAGCTGGCGCAAGAAATCAATAACGGCCGCCTGCAGCACGACCAGCTGCACGACCGCATGGCGCGCATCCTCAAGAACGGCAACGAACTGCTGCGCGTGTTCTGGCTGCGGCCCGACGGCCACCTGGTGGCCACCAGCGATACGCAACCGACGGCCGTGCCACTGTCGCCGGCCTCGCAGGCGACCATGGAACTGACGCGCAAGACCCGCAGCGCCATGTACACCCAGCCCGAGGCACGGCCTGGCGATCCCACCGCCGACCCCACCGAAGTGCTGATGGACTACCACGTGCCGCTCTATCGCGGCGGCGAGTACCTGGGCGACCTGGTGGCCACGTACCGCACCAGCGCCCTGCTCGACGAAATGGTGCCGTGGTGGTTCGCCCAGGACAACCAGGTCACGCTGGTGGACCGCGACGACAAGGTACTGGCGCGCCGCGCCGCCGCTGGCCCCGGCCACGGCGTGTACACCCACAAGCGCGCGCTCGACCTGCCCGGCGCCTCGGTGCGGCTGGTGACCGACAGCGTCAAGAGCGCACCCAAGCTGCTGCCCAATTTGCTGGTCGGCTCGGTGATCGTGCTCTCGCTCGGCCTGTTATGGAGCCTGGTGGCGCTATGGGGGCATATCTCGAAACGGCTGGCGGCCGAAGGCGCGCTGCGCCAGCAGGTGTCGTTTCGCACCGCGATGGAAAACTCTTTGGTGACTGGCCTGCGCGCGCGCGACCTCGAAGGACGCATCACGTATGTCAATCCGGCGTTTTGCGAAATCGTCGGCTACCCGCCCGAAGACATCGTGGGCAGGCTGCCGCCGATGCCCTACTGGGCGCCGGAGGCGATGGAGGAATACCAGAGCCGCTTCGCATCGGTCCTGGCGGGCAAGGCCACGCCGCAGTTCGAGACCATCTTCCAGCGTCCCGACGGTTCGCGCGTGCCGGTGCTGGTATTCGAGGCGCCGCTGGTGGACAACCTCGGCAAGCAGACCGGCTGGATGGGTTCCATCCTCGATATCTCCGACCGCAAGCGGGTGGAAGAACTCAACCGCCAACAGGAAGAAAAGCTGCAATCGAGCGCGCGCCTGGCCACCATGGGCGAACTGGCCTCGATGCTGGCGCACGAACTCAATCAGCCGCTGGCCGCCATTTCCAGCTACACCACCGGCGCCCTGAATGTACTGGGACGCGCCGCCGACCAGGGCACGCCGGTCGATGGGGGACTCTTAAAGCCCGCGCTGGAACAGGCCAGCGCCCAGGCCCAGCGCGCCGGCCAGATCATCCGCAGCGTGCACGGTTTCGTCAAAAAACGCGAGCCGCAGCGCCAGGCCGTGGCCTTGCCCGCGCTGCTCGACGGCATCCGCACCCTGATCGAGCTGCAGGCGCGCCAGCGCTACGTGACGTTCCAGACCGAACTGCCAGCGGGCCTGCCGCCGGTACTGGCCGACCACGTGATGATCGAACAGGTGCTGCTCAACCTTACCCGCAACGCCATCGACGCCATGCAGAACGTGGCGCCGCACCAGCGCCTGCTGGGCGTGGTGGCGTCTTACGACGCGCCAGCGAACCAGGTGAGCGTGGCCGTGATCGACCGTGGGCACGGCATTTCCGACGAAGTGGCGCAGCGTTTGTTCTCGCCGTTTTTCTCCACCAAGTCCGAAGGCATGGGCATGGGGCTCAACATCTGCCGCACTGCGATAGAATTCCATGGCGGCTCGCTCACTTACAGCGCCAATCCGCAGGGCGGAACCATATTTACATTCGTATTGCCGGCAGCACCGGCGGTGGCGACAGAGGAGACTTGAACAAATGCTGCATATCGTCGATGACGAAGCGGTCGTACGCGACGCGCTGACCTGGCTGGCTACTTCGCGCGGGATCGCCGCGCGCGCCTACGAGGGCGCCCTGCAATTCCTGCAACAGGTCGACAGCGGCGATTTCGACCCCGGCGGCGACTGCGTGCTGCTCGACGTGCGCATGCCCGACATGAACGGCGTGGCCGTGTTCGACCACCTGGCCGCGCGCCACCTCACCGCGCGCATGCCGGTGATCTTCCTCACCGGCCACGGCGACGTGCCGATGGCGGTGGACACCCTGAAACGCGGCGCCTTCGACTTTTTCGAAAAGCCGTTCAACGACAACCAGTTGATGGACCGGGTGCAGGAAGGCTTGGCCGGCTCGCGCCAGGCGGGAGAGATGGCGGCGATCCACGCGCGCCTGGCCACGTTATCGACGCGCGAGCGCGAGGTGCTGGACCTGATTTTGGCCGGCAAGATGAACAAGGTGGTGGCCGATGAACTGGGCATCAGCATGCGCACGGTGGAAGTGCACCGCGCGCATATCTTCGACAAGATGCAGGTCAAGACCGCGGTGGAGCTGGCGGGCCTGCTGAAATAGCCGGCTGTATCAGGCGGCCTTCTGCCTGGCCACCCACTCGTCCACCGCCTGCTCCAGCACCGACAGCGGCACGTTGCCCAGGTCGAGCACCGTGTTGTGGAAACCCTTGATCGAGAACTTGTCGCCCAGCGCCGCCTGCGCCTTGGCGCGCAGGTCGAGAATGCGCAGCATGCCGATCTTGTACGCGCATGCCTGGCCCGGCATCACCACGTAGCGCTCCACTTCCGCCGCCGGAATGCCGTAATCGATGCCTTGCTGGCGCGTCCACTTCATCGCGTGCAGGCCGGTATCGACCACCAGCCGGCGGGCGCGGAACAGTTCCGCGTCGAGCTGGCCCAGGCGGCCGACCGTATCGCCCTCGTACCAGTTGTTTTCCGCTGCCAGCTGCTCGGCATACAGCGCCCAGCCTTCGGTGAAGGCCGATCCGGTATTGAACACGCGGTCCTGGCGGTAGCGCGGCAAGCTGGTATTTTCCTGCTGCAGCGCGATCTGGAAGTGGTGGCCTGGCACCGCTTCGTGATAGACCAGCGTGCGCATGCCGACGATGCGGAAGTCGGGGCCCGGCAGCGGCGCCCAGAAGATGCCGGGCAAGGTGCCGTCGCGCGCCGGACCGCTGTAGTGGGCGGCCGCAGTCTTCTCGGTAAACGGCGGCTCGCGGCGCACTTCCACCGGCGCCTTCGGTACGTGGTCGAACAGCGTTTTGGCGCGCACTTCGGCGTCGCGCATGTACGACGTGTAGCGTTCCAATAACGCAGGACGCGGATCGGCTTGAGGATCGACCTTGGGCTGCGAGTCCTTTTCCAGCCTGGCCATGCGCTCCTTGATCGAGCCCTCCTTGTAACCGATCGACACCAGGAGGCCGTCCATTTCCTTCTCGATGCGCGCCACTTCGCGCAGGCCGATGTCGTGCACCTGCTGTGGCGTATAGTCCGAGGACGTCATCTGGCGCAGCGCCACCGCGTAGGCCTTGTCGCCGTCAGGCAGGCGCCAGAGACCAGCATCGTCGGTGGTGCGCGGCAGCTGCTCGCGCAGCAGCGCGCGGGTGCGCTCGAACGCCGGCAACACCGACTTGGCCACGATCGCCTGCGCCTCGGCGGCGAATTTGGCCTGCTGCGCGGGCGTCACATCCTTGACCTTTTCCATGCGCTGGGCAAAGGTGGTGACGAACACGTTCTTGTCGGCGCCGCCGTCGAGGAAGCGATCGAGCTGGCCGATGGCGGAATTGGTGATGAAGGTGGGCATCAGGAAGCCGCGGCCGGCCGCGTCGCGCGCGCGGCCGATGCCGGTATCGACCTTGCCAGGCACCGCCTTCAAGCGAGCGAGGTAGTTCTCGATATCGCGGCGGTTGCGGATCGGATGCGCTTGCGTGAGGAAGTTCACCAGCTGCACGTGCAGACCGGTAAACTGGTTGAACACGAAACGGTGGTCCTCGAACGGCGCGCTGTCGATGGTGCCTTGCAGATTCCAGGCGATGGTGGCCATGCCGGCGCGTTCCTGCGGCGTCAACGCCTTCCGGTCCATCGCGTTCAATTTCGCCAGCGTGGCCTTGGCGCTGGCCACTTCGGCCGCGCGGTAGGCGGCAGTATTCGGTGTGAGCAGGCCGTCGAGCTTGTCCTGCTCGGCGCCCTTGAAGTACTGGATGCGCGTGGCTTGCTCGGGGTCCTTGCGCACCTTGTCGCTGGCGACCTGGTTGGCCCAGTCGTCGAATTTGGCGGCGGAGGCTGCGGGAGCGGCGAGGGTAAACGCTGCGGCAACGTACAGCGCTAACAGTGGACGGGAAGTTTGCATCGGCACGGCCCTTATGTGGAGGAAAACTCGGAAGAAGAACCGCACGAGTGTAGCCGAGTCAGGCGTGACAGGCCAGCGCCCATTGCACGTGTTCGCGCACCAGCGGCGACGGGTCGTCGCAGCGCGCCTGCAGCGCCGCGACAATCGCTGGATCGCCTTTGGCGCCGGCCGCCGCCGCATTACCGAGGCCCACGGCCAGGTTGCGCAGCCAGCGCTCGTGGCCGATGCGGCGGATCGGACTGCCTTCCATCTTGCGGTTGAATTCCTCGGCGCTCCAGCCGAACAACTCGATCATCGACGCATCGCCCAGGCCGTGGCGCTGGTCGAAGTCGGGCAGCACCGCGCGCTCGGCGAACTTGTTCCACGGGCAGGCAGTCTGGCAGTCGTCGCAGCCGTACACGCGGTTGCCGATCAGCGGGCGCAGCTCGAGCGGTATGGCGTTTTTCAGTTCGATGGTGAGGTACGAGATGCAGCGCCGCGCATCAAGCCGGCCCGGGCCCAGGATCGCCTGGGTGGGGCACGTCGTGATGCACGCGCTGCACTGGCCGCAGTGGCCGCTGATGGGCGCGTCCACCGGCAAGGGCAGATCGACCAGGAATTCGCCCATGAAGAACATCGAGCCGGCCGTGCGGCTGAGCAGCAGCGTGTGCTTGCCGCGCCAGCCCAGGCCCGCTTTTTCCGCCAGCGGCAATTCCATCAATGGCGCCGAATCGGTAAATACCCGGTAGCCGAAGTCGCCGATTTCAGCTTTGACTTTATCGGCCAGCTGCTGCAGCCGCGCGCGCAGCACCTTGTGATAGTCGCGGCCGCGCGCATACACGGAGATCACGGCCGCGCCGGGGTCCGCCAGGCGGCGCGCCTCGCGCGCGCGCCAGTCGTTTTCCGTGTCCCTCGGCAGGTAGTTCATGCGGGCGCTGATCACGCGCACCGTGCCCGGCACCAGTTCGGCCGGGCGCGCGCGCAGCATGCCGTGGGTGGCCATGTAGTCCATTTCGCCATGCATGCCGGCGTCGAGCCAGGCTTGCAGGCCGGCCTCCGCGTGGGACAGGTCGATGTCGGTGATGCGGATCTCGGCAAAGCCCAGCTCCACACCCCAGCGCTTGATGCTCAGGGCCAGTTGCGCTAAATTGGATTCGGACAGGGACATCGGCGTGGAAGATAGAAGCGCTGGCGGTTACAATGGCTGGCGATTTTGCCTGCCATAACATCACATTTTATTCGATGCCGGAGATTGAAGCCCATATGAACGCTCAACACGCCCATTTCAAAGCCCATCTCGCCGAGGAAGCAGCCACGCTGGCCCTCGGCGCGTCGCTGGCGCGGGCGTTGGCGCCTGGCCTGACGATCTACCTGCACGGCGACCTGGGCGCCGGCAAAACCGCGCTCACGCGTGCGCTGCTGCACGCGGCCGGCCACGTGGGCACGGTCAAGAGCCCAACATACACCTTGTCGGAACCGTACCAGGTGCAGCTGGACGGACGCGCCGTGGCCGTGATCCATTTCGACCTGTACCGCATGGGCAGCGCCGAGGAATTCCTCGACGCCGGCTTCCGCGAAGATTTTAATGGTGACAACATCTGCATCGTCGAATGGCCGGAAAAGGCCGAAGGCGTGCTGCCGCCTGCCGATATCGACCTGTATCTGACCGTGGCAGGCGTGGGCCGTGATGTAGAATTGCAGGCGTCTACCGCCCTGGGTACCTCATGCCTTCAACGCCTCAAATTCGCCGCCCAGTTGTGAGCGATCCACTCGCCCCCGTGGTCCGCAACCGCCGCACGGTCCTCAAGGCCGGCGCCACCCTGCTGCTGTCGGTGATCGCGCCGCTGCCCGCGTTTGCCGCGCAAATCCTTGCCGTGCGCGTGTGGCCGGCCGATGACTACACCCGCGTCACGCTGGAAAACGACGCCGAACTCAAGACCACCCACTTCATGGTCAAGGACCCCGAGCGCATGGTGGTCGATATCGAGGGGCTGGAGCTGAACCCCACTCTGAAGGGCCTGGTGGCCAAGATCCAGTCCAACGATCCGTACATCAAGCAGGTGCGCGTGGGCCAGAACCGGCCCAACGTGGTGCGACTGGTGTTCGACCTCAAGGAAGAAATCAAGCCGCAGGTGTTCACGCTGGCGCCGGCCGGCGCGTACAAGCACCGCCTGATTTTCGATTTGTACCCGGTCAAGGAAGCGGACCCGATTGCCGCCATGATCGAGGAAGGCAACTGGACCACCGGCGAGAAGGCCGCCCCGCCCGCCGGTGCAGCGCAACCGGCGCAGCCACCGATCGCGGTCCAGCCCACGCCGCAGGACCAGTTGCAGGCGCTCAAACCCGACATCAAGGCCGAGCCACGCGCCGAACTGCGCGAGCAGGTCAAGACTGCCGAAGCACAAACCCGCCCGCCAGCCAAGGGCGGCAAGGCCGACAAGCTCGAACGCATCATCACCATCGCGCTCGATCCGGGCCATGGCGGCGAAGACCCCGGCGCGTCCGGGCGCAACGGCAGCCGCGAGAAGGACATCGTGCTGGCGATCGCCAAGCGCCTCAAGGGCAAGCTCGAAGCCATCCCCAACATCCGCGTGATGCTCACCCGCGACGGCGATTATTTTGTCCCGCTGGGCAAGCGCGTGGAAAAGGCGCGCAAGGTGCAGGCCGACCTGTTCGTCTCGATCCATGCCGACGCCTTCGTGCAGCCCACCGCGCGCGGCTCGTCGGTGTTCGCGCTGTCGGAAAAAGGCGCCAGCTCGTCGGCGGCGCGCTGGCTGGCGGACAAGGAAAACGAGGCCGACACCATCGGTGGCGTCAACGTGCGCTCGCACGACAGGCAACTGGCCAGCGTGCTGCTCGACCTGTCCACCACCGCGCAGATCAACGACAGCCTCAAGCTGGGCAAGTCGGTGCTGGCCGAAATTGGCGGCATCAACCGCCTGCACAAGGGCTCGGTCGAGCAGGCCGGCTTCGCGGTATTGAAGGCGCCCGACATTCCATCGATCCTGATCGAGACCGCCTTCATCTCCAACCCGGAAGAAGAAGCCAAGCTGCGCGACGAGAATTACCAGAACCAGATGGCCGACGCCATCGTCAAGGGCATCCGCACCTACTTTGCCCGCAACCCGCCGCTCGCCCGCAACAGATTAACCTGAACTCTCATACGGAAACCACATGGCTGTCACGATGACGCAATTTGGCGCGCTGCCCGCAGTGCAATTCACCGCGCCGGACGGCGCCCAGGCCACGGTCGCGCTGTTCGGCGCCCACCTGCTGTCCTGGAAAACCGGCGACGGCGTGGAACGGCTGTTCGTCAGCAGCCAGACCCCGCTCGACGGCAGCAAGGCCATCCGCGGCGGCGTGCCGGTCATCTTCCCGCAGTTTAATGTGCGCGGTCCCGGCCTGCGCCACGGCTTTGCGCGCGTGTCCACCTGGCGCCTGGCCGACAGCGGCGGCGACAACGGCGGCTCGTTCGTGGAACTGGTGCTGGACCAGAGCGACCTGGCGCCGGAACACGCGCAGGCGTGGCCGCACGCGTTCGCGCTGACCCTGCGTTTCACCCTGCACGGCAACGCGCTCGAAGCCGATTTCAAAGTGCGCAACACGGGCGCGGCGCCATTCCCGTTCGGCGTGGCGCTGCACACCTATTACGACGTAGGCCAGTTGAACGCCACGACCATCAGCGGCCTGCAACACCAGACCTACACCGACCACGAACTCAATACCCGCACCCAGGACTATCCGGCGCTGCACTTCAACGAAAAGCACGACCGCCTGTACAAGTCCACGCCCACGCTGATGCTCAACACGGCCAGCACCACGTTCAACCTGTCGCAGCAGGGCTTTACGGAATGGGTGGTGTGGAACCCGGGCCATGCTGACGCCGCCGCGCTGGTCGACCTGGCCGACGACGAATATTTGCGCTTCGTCTGCATCGAGCCGGCACGCGTGGACCAGCAGCCGCTGGCCGCCGGAGACGAGTGGATTGGTCGCCACCGCATCGGGGTATAACTACCCAGAGCGCCTGACATAGCCTTCAGGGCAAGGCGCAGCGACGAAGACAGAATGAACGTACGGCGAGGCGCTGCAACGCCGCCATGCAGGCTTGGTCAGGCGCTCTTAGTTGGATTCTTTGATGATGCGGCCGGAGCTTGGCTGCACGGGGCGTGCATTATAAGGATACAGGCGGCTGAAGAACGCCATCTGCGCCGGTGAGGCCTGGATCGGCTCCTTCATCACCAGCCACAGCACGCCCTCCTCGCACGGCGGCGTGGTCATCGATCCCATGAAGGTGTAGTACTCGCGCCGCGCCGGCAGCAGGTCCATCGGGTCGAGCGTCTCGGCCGGCGCCATGGTTTCCATTTTTTCCAGCGGCAGGTTGTTCCATACCTGCTGGATCGCCGGCTGCGGCCGGCCGCGCTCGAGCAGCAGCGCCAGCATGGCGATGCGCCCCTCGCCATCCTTGTGCACCAGGTGCACCACCATCTCGTAACCCTTGCCGTTGATGCGCTCCTCGGACGGACGATGGAAATGGAACTGCACCAGCTCGTACATCCGGTTGCCCACGCTGAGAAAATTGCCGCGCCCGACCATCACCTGCACGGTCTTGCCGTTGTCGGTCACGTTGAACGACGACGGGTGGTAGTCGAAATTGATCTGCTCCAGGTCCACCCGCATGCCGTCGCGGATGTCGATCGGCGACTGGCGGTTGCCGGCGCCGCACTTGGCCCAGGCAGGATTGATCCTGGCCCAGCTGGCGGGACCGGCTTCGCCCTCGTAGGACCAGACGTTGCTGTATACCTTGGGCGGCGGCGGGATCGCTGCCGCTGCGGCCTTGGCAGCCGCCGCTTTTTTGGCATTGGCAGCCGCCGCAGCCGCGCGCGCCTGCTGGGTGGCGCGCATGGCCGCCAATCGCGCAGCGATCTTGGCCGACAGTTCCGCTTCCGGGTCGCTGGCTGCCTCGGCCCCCTTGCGCGCGCCCGCTGCCGGCGCATCCTTGGCATCCTTGGCGGGCGCCTCTTTGGCGGCCGCTTCCTTGACGGGCGCCTTGCCCGGCGGCGTGGTGGTGGTCAGGCCCACCGCGCCACCGTACACGCGCGCGCCCGCCAGCGCCGACAAGGGCGTCTTGGCCGAGGGCGAAATCAGCGGATCGACCTGTTTGTCATTGGCCGACACAACGGCGCAATAACAGCAGGCGATCAGGGCGAGAAGCAGGCGCATACGGTTCCAGAAGTAACAGTTACCCTCTGGTTTACGGATGCATTTGGGAAAAACTTGAGGTCTGGCAAGGGGATATATTTCTGCGGGGACACGCTGCGCGTGATAATGCGGCAAAGGGTGCCTCGAAAACCGTAGCGAGCGGCTCGCTATCGTCTTGAGTAGCGGAAGCGTACGGAGGTACGCTGAGCTTTGGTTCGGCGACAGCGTGACGCGCAGTAGGTTTGCGAGGTGCCCTCAGCGTCCGATGACGCGTCTTCCTAGTCGCCAGGCGCCGCCGAGCAGGATCGGGATCATCACCACGCCGATCGCCACCATCACGATTTCCGACAGGTGGTCGCGCACGACCGGGATATTGCCGAAGAAGTAGCCGGCCATGGTCAGCGACACCACCCACAGCAGCGCGCCGCTGATGTTGTACAACTGAAAACGTCCATGCGGCATCTCGGACACCCCAGCGACCAGCGGCGCGAACGTGCGCACCACCGGGACAAAGCGCGCCAGCACGATGGTCTTGCCGCCATGCTTTTCAAAGAAGTCGTGGGTACGGCGCATGGCATCCTTGTTCAGCCAGCGATAGTCGTGCGTGTACACGCGTTGCCCGATGGCGCCGCCGATCTTGTAATTGAGGGTATTGCCGGTGACGGCGGCCGTGACGAGTAGCACATTGAGCAACAACAAATTCATGTCGCCCGTGGCGCAGAAGGCGCCGGCGATGAACAGCAGGCTATCGCCCGGGAAGAAGAACAACACCACCAGGCCCGTTTCGCAGAAAATAATTGCGAACAAGACCACGTAAACCAGCGTGCCGTACTGTTGGATCACCACTTCCAATGACTTATCGACATGGAGCAGCATGTCGAAGAATTGCATAAAATCCATATTCTTCCTGTAAAGTGTGCGCCGGAATCATACACCACCGCTGCTGCCGCCGGTCTAAGTTTCCTCGGCCACCCATGGCAGTTTACAATCGTCGGCATCCCCGCCGCAAGCGGGTTTGTCTCAATCCAGGAGATCGGAATGCTGTTTAACCCGTTGTTAAGGAACGCTGTGATATTTTCCGCCACGGCGTGCGTGCTGACCTCGGCCATGGCGGCCGAATTGCCGGTCAAGCCCACGGTGGCGGACCTGGTCAAACAGTCGAAGGCGGACGACTGGCGCCCGCTCGATCCCGCCAACACCCTGTACCTGGACTTGCCGGTCGGCCGCGTGGTGATCGAACTGGCAACGGACTTCGCGCCGCAGAACGCCGCCAACATCAAGACGCTGGTGCGCGAGAAATATTTCGACGGCCTGTCCATGATGCGCTCGCAGGACAACTACGTGGCCCAGTGGGGCGACGCCGATGAAAAGAACCCGAAGCCGCTCGGTACAGCCAAGGCCAAGGTGCCGGGCGAGTTCACCGTGCCTGCGAGCTTCGATAAACATTTTGTGCGCCAGCAGGATGCCGATGGCTACGCGCCCGAGATCGGCCACTCCAAGGGCTTCCCGGTCGGACGCGATCCCAAGACCAACACCACCTGGGTGGCGCACTGCTATGCCACCGTGGGCGTGGCGCGCGACACCGATACCGACAGCGGCAATGGTTCGCAGCTGTACGCCATCACCGGCCACGCGCCGCGCCACCTGGACCGCAACATCACGGCCGTGGGCCGCGTGGTGTCGGGCATGGAGCTGCTGTCGTCGCTGCCGCGCGGCAGCGAGGCGATGGGCTTCTACGGCGCCAGCGAGGCGAAAATGCCGATCACCCGCGTGCGGCTGGCGGCCGACGTGCCCGCTGCTGAACGCGTCCAGCTGGAAGTGATGCGCAGCGAAGCGCCAATCTACCAGCAGGTGATCGAAGCGCAGCGCAACCGCGGCGGGCCGTGGAACAAGTACGCGGCCAACTATGTAGAGCTGTGCAATGCGCCGATCCCGGTGCGGGTGCGTCCGGCGTTATAATCCGGGGATGAACGCCCCCGATACCGCTCCCCACGCCGCCGCCCGCACGCCGCGCCCGATCCAGGCCTTGCCAGACCAGCTGATCTCCCAGATCGCCGCTGGCGAGGTGGTCGAGCGGCCGTCCGCCGTGGTCAAGGAACTGCTGGAAAACGCGCTCGACGCCGGCGCCACGCAGATCAGCGTGCGGCTCGAGGAAGGCGGCGTCAAACGCATCGCCATCACCGACAACGGCCGTGGCATTCCGCCCGAGCAGATGCCGCTGGCCCTGGCGCGCCATGCCACGTCCAAGATCGCGTCGCTGCACGACCTGGAAAACGTGGGCACGCTGGGCTTTCGCGGCGAGGCGCTGGCGTCGATCGCCTCGGTGGCGGCCGTCACTGTCACCTCGCGCACGGCCGACGCGCCACACGCCTGGGAGCTGGTCGGCTCGCACGAAGGCACGGTGGCGCCATCGTCGGGCGCGCTCGGCACCACCATCGATGTCCAGGACCTGTATTTCAATACGCCTGCGCGCCGCAAGTTCCTCAAGTCGGAGCAGACCGAGTTCGGCCACTGCGCCGAGGTCGTGCGCCGCATTGCGCTGGCGCGGCCCGACGTCTCGCTCAGCCTCACCCACAACGGCCGCACCATCGACCACTGGAATGTGTGCGACATGGCCCGCCGCAGCGCGCAAATCCTCGGCGAAGGCTTTGCCGAAGCGCGCCTGCCGATTGACGAGACGGCCGGCCCGCTGCGCATCCACGGCTATACGGGCCTGCCCACCGCGTCCAAGGCGCGCGCCGACGGCCAGTTCTTTTATGTGAACGGGCGCTTCGTGCGCGACAAGGTGCTGGTGCACGCGGTCAAGGCGGCGTACCAGGACGTGCTGCACGGCGACCGCTTTCCGTCGTATGCGCTGGCGCTCGAACTCGACCCGGCGCTGGTGGACGTCAACGTCCACCCGTCGAAAATCGAAGTGCGCTTCCGCGACAGCCGCGCGGTGCACCAGTTCGTGTTCCACGCGGTGCAGCGCGCGCTGGCGCAAACCTCGGCCACGGCGCACGGCAGCGTGCCGTCGCCGCTGCCGGCCGCCGACACGCTCACCAGCGCCACCTGGCGTGGCGAGCAGACGTCGTTCGGCTCGCTGCTGGCGCCCGACTACACGCCGACGTTTTCGCCATCGCCGTACGGCGCGCCGCCCGGTGCTGGCAGTCGTGCCGGTGACAGCAGCGTTGGCAGTGCCGGCGATGCCCCCGGTGGCTTGGGCGCAGGCGGTTTCGGCGGCCAGCGCTACGGCCAGCCCGAAGGCGGCGTGGCGCAAAGCATGGACAAGTACGGCGCGCTTTTCGCCGGCAATGGCAGCGGCCGCGTGGACAGCTACCGCGCCCAAACCGACATGGCTCTGCCGCAAGGCAGCCCGTTCACCGTCTCGGCCGCCGCCATGGCGCAGGAAGAATTCCCGCTCGGCTTCGCGCTGGCGCAGCTGCACGGCATCTACATCCTGGCGCAGAACGCCAAGGGCCTGGTGCTGGTGGACATGCACGCCGCCCACGAACGCATCTTGTACGAACAGCTGAAAACCGCGCTCGAGAGCCGCGTGGCCGGCGAGGAGATGCAGGTGCAGCCGCTGCTGATTCCCGTCACCTTCTATGCCGACGCGGTGGAAGTGGGCACCGCCCACGAACACCAGGAAACCTTGCAGGCGCTGGGCTTCGACATCGCCGCGCTGTCGCCCACCACGCTGGCCGTGCGCTCGGTGCCGGTGCTGCTCAAGAACGCCGACGCGCAAACGCTGGCGCGCGACGTGCTGCGCGACGTGCGCGAATTCGGCGGCTCGCGGGTGCTGATCGAGCGCCAGAACGAGCTGTTGGGCACCCTCGCCTGTCACACCGCCGTGCGCGCCAACCGCATCCTGGCGGTGCAGGAAATGAACGCGCTGCTGCGCCAGATGGAAAAGACCGAACGCGCCGACCAGTGCAACCACGGCCGTCCCACCTGGGTGCAGGTGGAAATCGGCGCGCTCGACAAGCTGTTTTTACGTGGCCAATAATGAGTGATATTGCAAGCAAGCCGCTGGCGGTCGCCATCATGGGGCCGACCGCGTCGGGCAAGACCGCGTCCGCGCTGGCGATTGCCGCGCGCATCCCGTCCGAAATCATCTCGGTCGATTCGGCCCTCGTGTATCGCGGCATGGACATCGGCACCGCCAAGCCCACCCGCGCCGAACTGGCCGCCGTGCCGCACCACCTGATCGACATCATCGACCCGCTCGATTCATACTCGGTGGCGCAGTTCCGCACGGCGGCCCTGCAGCTGGTGGACGAGATCGTCGCGCGCGGCAAGCTGCCGCTGCTGGTGGGCGGCACCATGTTGTACTTCAAGGGGCTGGCCGACGGCCTCGACGACCTGCCCGGCGCCGACCCGGCGCTGCGCGCCCAGCTCGAAGACGACGCCGCCCGCATCGGCTGGCCCGCCATGCACGCCCGGCTGGCCGCGCTCGACCCAGAAACCGCCGCCCGCCTGGCGCCCGCCGATGCCCAGCGCATCCAGCGCGCGCTGGAAATCTGCACCCTGGCCGGCAAGCCGATGTCGGAACTGCTGGCCCTGCGCGACAAGACCGACCTGCCGTTCGAGCTGCTGCCGCTGGCGCTCGAACCATCGGACCGCGCAGTGCTGCACAAGCGCATCGAACGCCGTTTCGACATCATGCTCGACGAGCATGCCGACGATAACCTGATCGCGGAAACGCAACGGCTGCGCCGGCGCGGCGATCTGCACCCGGGCCTGCCGTCGATGCGCTGCGTGGGCTACCGCCAGGCGTGGGAATACCTCGATGGCACGATCGACTACAAGACCATGCGCGAGACCGGCATCATCGCCACGCGCCAGCTGGCCAAGCGCCAGCTGACCTGGCTGCGGTCGATGCCGGACCGGGTGGTCGTCGATTGCCTGGGCGCCGACCCGGCGGCAGAGATCCTGGCGCACGTGGCGGACCGGCTCGGCTAACGCCATCTGTCAGCTTGTGGGCGGCGCCGATTCCATATAAATGATTTCCCATAAATGGCCGTCCAGGTCCTGGAAGCCGTGGCCGTACATGAAGCCGTGGTCCTGCGGCGCCTTGTAGGTGCTGCCGCCGCCTTCGACGGCCTTGTTCACCAGCGCGGTGACGGCATCGCGCGAATCGACCTGCAAACACACCAGCACCTCGGTGGACGTACGCGCATCGGCAATGGCCTTGGGCGTGAAGGTCTTGAAGCGCGGCTCGGTGAGCAGCATGACGAAGATGTTCTCGGCCACGATCATGCAGGTGGCGCCGTCGTCGGTGTAGTGCTGGTTGAACGAGTAGCCGAGGTGAGTAAAAAATTTGATCGATGCCGGCAAGTCGCGCACCGGCAGGTTGATAAAGATGTTGGTCGCCATACAGCCCCCGTTAGAAATACATCCACGTCATGTCCCCGCACCCAGAATACCAATATGCCAACGTTTTGACGACTGGTGTACGATGGAAGTTCCGCATTCACCGCCAAAATCACTTTTTTGAAGAAAATCGTAGCGATGGCGTTGACAGAAAAAGCCGCAACCCTCATAATGCTTCGCGTTGCAGGTGATATAGCTCAGTTGGTTAGAGCACAGCATTCATAATGCTGGGGTCGGTGGTTCAAGTCCACCTATCACCACCAAGAATTTTAAAAGCCGCCGATTCGCAAGAATCGGCGGCTTTTTCGTTTGGGCGCGCCGCCAAGTGGCTCGATGCTGCATCTTTGGAAATGATCAACAAGACGATCGTCATGCTTTTTTTCGTGTTTTATACTCGACTCCCACTTGCGATTGCGGGAGAGCGCTTTGCGTAGAAAAGCATACAGGTACGGTGCCGTGGCCCTGCTCTGGCTGGCGGCTGGCCTGGCCGGCTGCGCGTTGGTCCAGTCTCCCGCATCGGGACAGGAGCCGCAGCGATCGAGCACCGTGGTGGTCACTGCGCCGCGCCCGGTCAGGCAGCCGATGGCGGATGCCGAGGCGCGCTTAAGGAAGAGCGTCAAACGCCAGGCCAGCGGGTTGGAGAAATTGTTGAGCTCTTGCCTGAGTGGTCCCATCACGCATCCCGATTTAAAAATCATGTGCGCAAGAAGCCATATTCGGGCCAAGGACAGGAGCGTGAGCGAAGCGCTGGCAGCCTTCGAGCAGCATGACTATGCGTCAGCGCTGAAGCAGTTCGAGAGCGCTTATGCGAAACTGGGCTATCCCGATGCTGCCTTGATGCTGGCACATATGCATCGCCAGGGGCTCGGCACGACCAGGGACGCGGTCCAGGGCATCCGCTGGCTGCGCGCGGTTGCCGAGGAGCGATTCAATCCGTACCGGGACACGATGCGTTTCAACCCGGGCAAGCCGGAAGAAACAACTCCCCGCATCGACGCTGCCATGACGCTGGCAAGCCTTTATCAGCTCGGGGACGAAGTCGGACGAGACTGGGACGAGGCCAAAAGATGGTATGCCAAGGCTGCCGAGTTTGGATTCATCCCGGCATGGAACGCCCTGGGCGCAGCACATTTATCTGCCGACGGCGGGAACGGGAATACCAGCGAGGCGATCGGCTACTTTATCAGAGCCGCCGAAGCAGGCTACGGCCCGGCCGCTTACAACCTGGGCAATTTATACGCCGAGGGAAGCGAAGGCGTGAAGCGCGATCCGGACCGGGCCGCGCGCTATTTCCGCATGGCCGCAGAGACGGGCCACCCCGACGCCCTGCTGGCGATTGAGCGGCTTACGCAACTGCAGCGCGACGGCAAGCTGTTCGCCGGTGTCGTCGGTGGTGCGGATGCGAGGCCGGGGGATCCAGACATCGCCGCAGCCGTACCGCAACTTGCAGCACCGCCAGCGTCCGGCCTGGCTGGCGCGACGGCCAGCGCAGCGGCGGAAGATACCGCCGACGATAATGGCGACATGACCGACGACACCCTCAACCTGGCCTTGTCAGCGCTCGCCAGGAATCCTGAGGACACCGAGGCGTTGCGCACTCTGCGCCGCGTGGCAGACGAACTCAATCTTGCCGCCACGGCGCCTGCAGAAGGCGCCGACCAGGCCGACGACATCATGTTCGTCGTCCGCGTCACCGGCTTGCGGGCAGTGCCGTGGAAGAGCTATGGCGCCATGCGTGCGGCGGTCTCGGCCTACGAAAAACACCAATCGCTGGCGCCCGATGCGGTATTCCGTTTCGCGGTGATGCCGCCGGCGGGCATGACACTGCCGCCCAATTTCGCGCTGCGTGTGCGCACGGAGCAAGGGCAGGAATTGCCGATACGTCTCGAGCACGGCGAGTTGTTCACGCTGCCGCCGTTGCCGAAATTTGACGGAGATGCCGACCTGGTCAGCAACTTCAAGGGCGGCGCCCTGCGCATCGGCCTGCTCGTGCATACCCGTACCGTGCCGCCCGAAAAACTGCGCCTGGGCGACCTGCGCCTGCGCTATGAAATCACCGCCGCCATCGAGATGTTTGACAACCCGGGGGAGTACGACACCCAGTGCCGGGCGCCAGGGCGCTGGAACCGCTGCAAGCGTCCCACCAAGGCCATCTGGCATCGGCCCTGGACCGCTACCGGCGGCGCGTGGATCGTCGAGGGCAGCCGGCGCGTGCCGCTGCAAGCGAGCGAGAATCCCAGGGACCACATGTACCGCATGCCCATCGCCAGCAAAGATTGGGACAACGACGCCATCATCGAATTCGAGTACAAGGCTGCGCAGCGTCGGCCACGAAAACTGTCTGAAGCGGCGATTTATGACAGCAACGACTAATCAGGAAAACGCGCCCGCTCGCGCAGTAACAGCGGCGATGTCTGTGCCGACGTAAAAACCGGCCCGGTTCACGGCACTTCGGCACAGGCCGGATCCGCACCCGACTGGGGCAGCGGCACCGACATCAGCCAGCCGCGCAGGTTGCTGATCAGCGCGCGCCCGCATTGTTCGGACAGTACCTGGGCGCGTTCGGCGACTTCCTTGCGGCCTTCGTGGTACCGCACCGTTCTGAACCCGGCACGATCGGCAGGTGCAGCGGCGCCGCCGTGCGCCTGGCGCAAGGCGATTTCCAGCGACAGCGCCAGCAAGGCGGCGCTGGCGTCCTGCAACTGGCGGCCTTGCGCCGCGTTCCAGTACGTTTCCAGGTCGGCATGTGTGCTGGCGCGCGAGACCACGCGCACCGTGTTGCGGTAGGCTGCCTGCTGCCGCGCGCCCGGCGCATACACGGCAATCGCGTTATCGAGCACCAGTGCGCTCTGGTCCTGGGTCATGGCAAACAGCGGCGTGCTTTCAACGAGCCAGCCCTGCTGGTCCTGGTCCTGGAAGGCCAGCAGGAGCGCCGCGCTATCGGGCGCCACGCGCGCCAGGGCCTGCGCCATCAAGGTGTCGTGCCGCATGGCGTCGAGCACCGGCCGGTAAGGCAGGAGCACCTTGTCCGCCGCCAGTTCGATCGCGCTTTTCTGCTGTTCCAGGTCGCGATTGATCACCAGCGAGTGGGCCGCGACCGCCGCCGCCAACCCGGCGATGCCGGGCATCATGTAGGTGGTGCCCGATGCGCCCTTGCCAGACTTGTCGAAATTGGCCAGGCCGCGAAATGCCACCGCCTGCTGTGGCGGCAGGCGCAAGGACCAGGTGGCAGGCAACGCCTGCTGCTGCGCCAGCGCGCCGGCGCACAGCGACCAGGCCATTACCGCAAGCGCGGTCTTTTTCAACACCGCCATGTCAGTCCAGGGGTTTGCGCAAGACATCGCGCGTGCCTTCGATGGCCTGGAAATAGGCATTGCTCAAGCCCGGATAATCGGGCGGCTCGTCCCAGTTCCCGGTCGCGCTCCGGAGCTGGCGCACCGCGCGATACCAGTCATACGCGTGATCGTCGAGGTTGACGATATAGGCAGCGCCAGTCACCATGCCCTGCGGGTCGCCGGTTGGAATATAGCTGTTGTAATTGCGGTTGACGCCCACCTTGGTGAAGTGGATGACCAGCAGCTTGTCGAGCTGGTACTGCCGGCCCAATGCCGAAAAATCCTTCCTGGCGCCATTTTGCTTGAGGTCCTGGCGGTCAGGCAAGGCATCGATATCGAGCGGCGCCGCAATCACGGTCACCGCGTGCCCTTTTTTGCGCAGACGCTCGGCGACATCGTCCTTGATGGTCAGCAGGTCAGCGGTTGGCAAGGTCTGCACGTGCGCCGTCAGCGCCGTATTGGAGACGGTAACGGCGGCAATGCACAGCAGGCAGCCCGCACCGGGAAAATGCGTATCCGCCTTCGGCATGGTGCTCATGACCACGCCGATGCGCACCGGCTGGGACGACAACACGCTGGCCGACATCGGTACGGCCGCCTGCTTCGGCGCCGCGCAGCCCGCCAGCAGCGCGACACAGCACAAGACCATCAATGTTGCACGCGTTACCACGGCGGGCCTGCGACCAATCAGATTAATGGACTTAATGGCGAACCGCCGAGTGGCTGGTGGAAGAACCGTTGGAACTGGCCACGCCAACGACGACGGCAGCGGCAGCACCGATGCCGATGATCATCGTGGTGCTGAGCGCCGCCGGCACGGTCGCGCCCACGGTGGTCGTTGCTGCGGTGGTGGCCGCAGTGGAGGTGGCACTGGTAGCCGTGCTGGTCGTCGCCGGCGACTTATTGGCCGGATTTTTCATGCCGACCACATTCTGGCCCTCTTCCTTTTCCTCTTCATCGGCGCTGTCGGCCGGTGCCGGCGCGGGCGACACCGCAGGTACGGGCGCGGAAGCCGGTGCCGGCGTTTGCGCCATCGCGTGCAGCGGCATCGCGCCCAGCACGCCAGCCAGTAATGCCAGTAATAAAGCGTTTTTCATGAAATACCCCAGTATATTTTTATGTTAGTTAATATAAATATATTAGTGGCATTGCTTGAATGGCACATCCCATAAATGGGTGATTAGCATGCGTAATCAGGCCC
Organism: Duganella zoogloeoides; assembly: GCF_034479515.1. NCBI lineage: Bacteria > Pseudomonadati > Pseudomonadota > Betaproteobacteria > Burkholderiales > Oxalobacteraceae > Duganella > Duganella zoogloeoides. The sequence continues at coordinate 633,978 of NZ_CP140152.1, read as the reverse complement.
GAAGCGCTCCCCCAAAAAGTCCACGAACGTCCGTATCCGCGCCGACAGCTGGTGCCGCGGCGCATACACCGCGTAGATATCGGCATCGGGCGTCTTGTAGCCGGGCAGTACCTCCACCAGCCGTCCGCTGTCCAGGTAGCGCTCGATGTCCCACCCCGCGCGCAGCAGGATGCCGTGGCCGTCGAGGGCCCAGTTGACGGCGATTTCGCCGTCGTTGGTAGTGAGGTTGCCGCGCACCTTGACCGCCTGCGCATCGCGCTCGGCTTCGCGGCCCGCGTACAGCCGCCATAGGCCGTACGCCTCGTCGCCCTGGCGGATCGAGATGCAGTTGTGCTTGCGCAGGTCGCCAGGGGTCTTCGGTTCGCCGTGCTGGGCCAGGTACTTCGGCGACGCGCACAGCAAGCGCCGGTTCGAGGCAAGGCGCCGCGCGATCACGCGCGTGTCGCTCGGGGCGCCAAAGCGGATGCACACGTCGAACTGGTCGTCGGTCAGCGCCGGCGGATCGACCGACAGCTGCAGCTGCACATCCACCTCCGGGTAGCGCAGCACGTACTGCGAGATGGCCGGCGCAATGTGCAGGCGCCCGAAGCCCAGCGTGGCATTGACCCGCAACTGCCCTTTCGGCACGCCTTTCGAGGATGTGAGCAGCTGGTCGAGATCGGCGATCTCGCCGAGGATGCGGCGCGCGTGTTCGAGCAGCACCTCGCCTTCCGGCGTCATGCTCATGCGGCGCGTGGTGCGATTGACCAGCGGTACGCCCACGCGCGCCTCGATCAGCGCCAGGCGCTTGCTGACTGCCGACGTGGTGATGCCAAGCTCGCGCGCGGCGCCGCTCAAGCTGCCGGCGCTGGCCAGCGCCACGATAAAACCCAGTTCCGCCGGTTGAAATCCACCACTCATCATCCACCACCCATTGTTGAGCTCCAGGTTAACAATGGCTTGAGTTTAGCCTTGCCAGGCGCCGACGTCCAGCCTGTAGAGTGCCTCCACCAACCTACCAGGAGACACCACCATGAAGACCTACCACATCGCAACCATTCCAGGCGACGGCATCGGCAAGGAAGTCGTTCCGGCCGGCCAGCAAGTGCTGGCCGCGCTGGCCGCCGCCAGCAACAGCTTCCGCTTCGAGTTCGAGGACTTCGACTGGGGCGGCGACTACTACCGCCGGCACGGCGTGATGATGCCCGCCGACGGCCTCGATGCGCTGCGCAACAAGGATGCCATCCTGTTCGGCTCCGCCGGCGACCCGGACATCGCCGACCACATCACCCTGTGGGGCCTGCGCCTGAAAATCTGCCAGGGCTTCGACCAGTACGCCAACGTGCGCCCCACCCGCATCCTGCCCGGCATCGACGGCCCGCTCAAGCGCTGCAAGCAAGAAGACCTGAACTGGGTGATCGTGCGCGAAAACTCGGAAGGGGAATACTCGGGCGTCGGTGGCCGCGTGCACCAGGGCCACCCGATCGAGGCGGCCACCGATGTCTCGATGATGACCCGCGTGGGCGTGGAGCGCATCCTGCGCTACGCCTTCAAGCTGGCGCAATCGCGTCCGCGCAAGCTGCTCACCGTGATCACCAAATCGAACGCCCAGCGCCACGCGATGGTGATGTGGGACGAGATCGCGCTGGAAGTGTCGCGTGAATTCCCGGACGTGAAATGGGACAAGGAACTGGTCGATGCCGCCACCGCGCGCATGGTCAACCGCCCTGCCACCCTCGACACCATCGTCGCCACCAACCTGCACGCCGACATCCTCAGCGACCTGGCCGCAGCGCTGGCGGGCAGTCTCGGCATCGCCCCCACCGGCAATATCGATCCCGAGCGCCGCTATCCGTCGATGTTCGAGCCGATCCACGGCTCCGCCTTCGACATCATGGGTAAAGGACTGGCCAACCCGGTCGGCACCTTCTGGTCGGTGGTGATGCTGCTCGAGCACCTGGGCGAACACGCCGCCGCCAAACAGGTGATGGAAGCCGTGGAAGCGGTCACCGCCAATACCGCGCTGCACACGCGCGACCTGGGCGGCAACGCCACCACGGCGCAGGTGACCGACGCCGTGTGCGCACTGCTCGGCGCCGAACAGCGCCAGGCCGCGTAAGCGCGCGTCGGCATCGGCCGCAGGTCGCGCCCCTACCCGCCGCAGAGCGTGGCAGGGTGCGACCGCAATGCATAGAGCAGTTCTTATAACGGAGACAAACCATGTATAAGCGTTTCTTTGGAAAGCTGTATATCCAGGTCCTGATCGGCGTCGTCGCCGGCGGGCTGCTGGGCTATTTCCATCCCCAGCTGGGCGCCGACCTCAAGCCGCTCGGCGACGCCTTCATCCGCCTGATCAAGATGGTGTTCGCGCCCGTCATTTTCGCCATGGTGGTGCTGGGCATCGCCAAGATGGAAAGCATGAAGGAACTGGGCCGCGTGGGCGTGCGCGCGCTGATCTACTTCGAGGTGATGTCCACGTTTGCGCTGCTGCTCGGCCTCGTGGTCGTCAATGTGGCCAAGCCCGGCGTGGGCATGAACATCGATGTCAAGACGCTCGACACGGCCAGCATTGCCAGCTACACGGCCGCCGCCAGCAAGGGCGACGGCTTCATGGGCTTCGTGCTGCACATGATCCCGACCAGCATCATCGACGCGCTGGCCAAGAATGACATCCTGCAAATCCTGGTGTTCGCCACCATGTTTGGCATCGCCCTCTCGCACATGGGACGCCGCGCCAAGCCGGTGGTCGACTTCCTCGACGCCTTCTGCAACAGCATGTTCCTGATGGTGTCCATGATCATGCGCGTGGCGCCGCTGGCAGCGTTTGGCGCCATCGCCTTCACGGTCGGCAAATACGGCCTCGGTTCGCTGGTCTCGCTGGGCCAGCTGATGGGCGCCATGTACATCACCTGCTTCGTGTTCGTGACCGTGGTGCTGGGATTCGTGGCGCGGGTGTCGGGCTTCAGCCTGTGGAAGTTCCTGCGCTATATCAAGGAAGAACTGTTCACGGTGCTCGGTACCAGTTCGTCGGAATCGGTGGTGCCGCAACTGATGCGCAAGCTCGAACACGTGGGCGTCTCGAAACCCGTGGTGGGCCTGGTGATCCCGTCGGGCGTCACCTTCAACCCGGACGGCCAGTGCATCTACTACACCATGGCGGCGATCTTCATCGCGCAAGCCACAAACACCCCGCTCACGCTGACCGACCAGCTGGTGGTGCTCGGCGTGCTCATGCTGACCTCGAAAGGCTCGGCTGGCGTGACCGGTTCCGGCTTCATCACGCTGGCGGCCACGCTGGCGTCGCTCGGTAACATCCCGGTGGCCGGCATGGTGCTGTTGCTGGGCGTGGACCGCTTCATGTCCGAAGCGCGGGCCATCACCAATACCATCGGCAACGCGGTAGGTACGATGGCGATCGCCGGCTGGGTGGGCGCGCTGGACCGCGAGCGCATGCACCGCGTGCTCGATGGCGCATCGACCGTCGAGGAACTGCAGGCACTGCATGATCACGACGACGAGCCGGCACCGGTCCACAACGACCTGGCGGTCGTGCACAAGGCCACGGCATGATGACGCGCGCCCCATCGCTTGACGCCGCCCTGCTGCGTCGCATGTTCGACGCCGCCATCGCGGCCGCGCAACCGGCGCTGTGCGTGCCGCCGGCCCTGCCCGAAAAGCCGGAGGGACGCCTGATCGTGATCGGCGCCGGCAAGGCCTCGGCCGAGATGGCGCGCGCAGTGGAAGCCCACTGGGATGGTCCGCTCACCGGCCTGGTGGTCACGCGCTACGGCTACGCCGTGCCGTGCGAGCGGATCGAGATCGTCGAAGCGGCGCACCCGGTGCCCGATGCCGCCGGCCTGCAAGCGGCGCGACGGATGCTCGACCGCGTGCAGGGCCTGAGCGCCGACGACACCGTGCTGTGCCTGATCTCGGGCGGCGGCTCATCCTTGCTGCCGCTGCCGCTGGACGGCATCACGCTGGCGGACAAGCAGCTGATCAACCAGCAGTTGCTGCGCTCGGGCGCCAGCGTCGGCGAGATGAACTGCGTGCGGCGCCACCTGTCCGCCATCAAGGGCGGCAGGCTGGCGGCCGCCTGCCACCCGGCGCGGGTGGTCACGCTGTTGATCTCCGACGTGCCCGGCGACGACCCGCGCGACATCGCCTCCGGCCCCACCGTGGCCGACGCCAGCACCTGCGCCGATGCACTCGACATCATCCGCCGCTACGGCCTGGAGCTGCCTGATCACGTGCTCGAGGTGCTCAGGCGCGGGCGCGGCGAATCGGTCAAACCGGGCGATCCGCGCCTGGCCCGCGCCGAGGTGCGCCTGGTCGCCACGCCGCAGATGGCGTTGCAGGCCGCTGCGCAGGTAGCGCTGCAGGCCGGTGTGACGCCCTACATCCTCGGCGGCAGCATCGAGGGTGAGGCGCGCGAGGTGGGCAAGGTGATGGCGGCCATGGCACTGCAAGCGGTCGATCACGACCAGCCGTTCGACAAGCCGTGCGTGCTGCTCTCCGGCGGCGAGACCACCGTCACCGTGCGCGGCAAGGGGCGCGGCGGGCGCAACGTGGAGTTCCTGCTGGCGTGCGCGCTCGCCCTGCGCGGCCGGGCGGGCATCTACGGCCTGGCCGGCGACACCGACGGCGTCGATGGTCAGGAGGAAATCGCCGGCGCCGCCATCGCCCCGGATACGCTGGCGCGCGCCTGGGAACAAGGCCTGCGCCCGGGCGACGCGCTGGACGACAACGACGGCCACGGCTTTTTCCAGGCGCTGGGCGACAGCGTGGTGACCGGTCCCACGCTCACCAACGTCAACGATTTCCGGGCGCTGCTGGTGACGCGCGACGACGACGGCGATGCAGCAGGCGAACGCTGAAATGCCAGGCGCCCGCCCCCTGCATCCACCGGCACCAACGCCACTGAGCATGGCGCGCCTGGGCCGCTTTGCCGACGGCTGCGCGACGCTGGCGGCGGGTGATGCGTTCCGCCTCGACATGGACCACGAACTGCTGGGCGACGAGCGCCGCGCACCGCTGTTCTGCCAGCAGGTGTACGACACCGTGCGTCCCGGCGCGCAGATCCTGATCGACCGCGGCCGCGTGCGGCTGCGGGTGATATCGGTCGGACCGGAGCACGCCGAAACGCGCGTGCTCATCGGCGGCACGGTCGCCGAGAGGCACACCGTGCACCTGCTGCGATTGCGGTCGCAGCGGCGATTGCGGCCATTGCGGCTGTGGCGGCTGCTGCGGCAGTTGCGGATGCTGCGGCAGTAGGCAGCGGCAGCGGCAGCGGCAGCGGCAGCGGCAGCGGCAGCGGCAGCGGCAGCGGCAGCGGCAGGTTACAGCTTGAGCTCCAGGTTTACCGCCCACTCGCGCGAATTGTCGCTGCGGCCCCAGTTCTGACTCACGCCATTGCGGTCGGCGTAGCGCGAGTAAGTCTCGCTGTCGCGCGCCAGCAGGTTCTTGCCGGTAAAGCGCAGCTGCACCGCAGGACTGACCTTGTACAGCAGGTAGGCATCGAGGTCGTTGCGCGCCTGCAGGCGCGTGCTTTGTTCGGCCGAGATGCGTACCGGCCCGCCCGAGCGGAATGCCAGGCTGGCGCCCGTGGTGTAAGCCCCCTGCTTGTAATCGATGCCGAGATTGGCGGTGAGCGGCACCTGCTGGTCGAGCCGGTTGTCCGGCCCCGGCACCGAATCCACCTGCGACCAGTTGCGGTTGACGCCGGCGCGCAGGTCGAGTGCCGGCCAGGTCGGCCACACCAGCTTGGACGGGAATTTCAGCTCCAGGCCCAGGCCGCGCACGTCGGCCTTGCCATCGTTGACCGGTTGATACAGCCAGCGGCCGCCGCTGTCCTGCGACAAGGTGGTACGGATGTAATCGGTGATATGACGGGTGGATGCGGTAGCCGAAAACGTGGCGCCCGGCGCCCAGAAATGCTCGTAGGTTGCATCAACGCCGGTCGCCAGTTCGGGCTTGAGCTCGGGGTTGCCGCTGCTGTCGGCGGTAAAGCGCGTGTTCAGATCGGCCTCGTTGCGGCGCGCGGTCAACTGGGCAACGGTCGGCGCCTTGAAGGTACGCGTGAGGGCGAGGCGCAGCTGCCGGCCGCTCTTGTCGGGGAACTTGTAAAGCGTCTGGGCGATGGGGCTGAGCACGTGGTTGCGCGAGCTGGTGTCCGGCCGGCCGCTGACGGCGCTGTCGGTGCGGATGGTTTCCCAGCGCGCCCCCAGGTACATCGACCACTGCCTGGTCACGTTCCATTCGTCCTGGGCGAAGGCAGCGGCCTGCACCACCTGCGGCGCAAAGCGTTCGTCGAAGATCGCCGGGGCGCTGCCGACAAAGCCTTCCACGCGATGGCGGTCTTCGCGCTGGCGCTGGCGGCTTACTTCCCAGCCGGTGGCCAGCGCATGTTCGCCCAGCACGGAGCGCGTGTATTTGCCATTGCTGCGCACGGAGTTGCTGCGCGAGTCGCTGTCGGTGTCGCGTTGCAGCGTGCGCTGGCGGCTGGCCGTGCTCGACGCCCAGTCGCTGTCCGCGCGCCCATTGCTGTGGGTGACGATGAGCGTCGTATCGAGCTTGCCGCCGGCCAGTTGCGTGACCCAGTTGACGTTGGTGGAGAGGTACACCGACCGGTTCTCGCTGGTGTTATCGCGGAACAGGAAATTCGGTGCCGGGAAGCTGCCGACCTGGTTATCGTATCGGTAAGTCTGATCGCTGTCGAAGCGGTTGGCACCCACCGACGCGCTCCAGTTCAACTGCCCGTTGTTGTCGAGCTTCCAGTTCAGGCGCGGCTCCAGTCCCAGCAACGACAGCTTGCTGTTGTTGGCGATGCTGCTGTCACGCTGTTGCAGCACCGTCCCATCGCTGGACGCCAGCTGTTCGGTGTAGGTGCCGGGGTTGCTGCTGTCGCTGTGCAGCAGGAACACCGAGAGGTAATAGGACAGGTCGCCGCTGCGGTCGGCCAGCGTGCCCAGCGCCGTTGCACGCCGGACCTCGCCCGAACGGGCAGCGCTCACGCGCATATCGCGCTGCGGCTTGCTCACCATTTTTTTCAGCACGATATTGATGGTGCCGGCAATCGCCTGCGTGGAAAACTCGGCGGTGGCGGCGCGCACCACTTCGATTTTTTCGATCTGCTCGGGCGCCACCGTTTGCAGGTTGAAGCCGGGCGGCGGCCGCTCGCCGTTGACCAGTACCTGGGTGTAGCCGCTACCGAGGCCGCGCATGCGGATGCTCTCGCCGATCACGGTCACGCCGGGCGCGCGTTTCAAGACATCGAAGACATTGGTGTCGCCATATTTCAGGATCTCTTCCTGGCCGATGATGGTCTTGCTGGCGGTGTCGTCGCGGCGCGGATCGTAGTCGGCGGCGCCGTTGATTTCCACCTGGACGATTTCCCTGGACGCAGGCTTGTCGGCGGCCGTGGGTGGAACCGGCCCGGCCTTCACGGCGGCGGCAGGTGCTTGCTGTGCCAGCGCGCCGGTATGCAGGCCGAGGGCGGCGACTGCAACGATTTCGGCCGCCAGCATCGGGATGGCTGTTTTCATGAAGGATTGTTGAGTTGTAAAATCCGTAATTATCGATTATTCATTTCAAGTTAGAAAGTTTCTTGACGAAAATTATTAAAAAATCATACGATTGACTAGTTGCAATATCGAGAAATTTACATAATGGGCAACGCCATGATGATCGTGCGGGCCCTCCGGAGACATTGATGAAACGATTCAAACTGCTGTACCTGGCAGCACTGTTGTTACCCGGCCTGGCGCTGGCTGCCGACTGGCCGGCCTACCCGTTCGTGCATGCGAACGCCACCGCCAGCATCTTCGTGGTGCCCGATACGGTATCGATCTCGCTCGACGTGGTCTCGGTCCAGGCCGACGCGGACCTGGCAACCCAGGAAGTCGACGCCGGCATCGCCAGGATCCGCGCGCTGGTCGATACCCTGGGCGACAAGGACGCCACTACCGTGATCCAGGACCTGCGCAAGGAACCCCGCCCGAACAAGGCCGCCACTGCGCCGGCCGACGACCCGGCGCAAGCCCCTGCGCCCCTGATGGAAGTCAAGGCCACCGTCACCATCACGCTGCGCGACATGGAGGCATGGCGCCCGCTGGTCACCGGCCTGATGACCATGCGCGAACTCGATACGCCGATGAGCACCTTTTCCAACACCGAACAGGTACGCATCGAAAACGACCTGATGGCGCAAGCCCTGCGCAAGGCGCGCGTCAAGGCCGACAGCATCGCCGCTGGCGTGGGCCGGAAAATCGACAGCGTGGGCGCCGTCTCGGCCGGCAGCCTCGCCAACCTCAGCACCGCCATGGGCTTCGGACCGCCGGACCAGCGCCGCGCCGACATCCCGGGCCGGGTGACCGGTCCGCTGCGGGTGCACATGAATGCACCGGCACTGCGGTTCAGCCAGTCGGTCGACGTGGTGTACAAACTGAAGTAGCCTGCCGACCTATTTGCTCAGGAGCAAAACACCACCGCTTCGAATGTCTACATTTGAGCTTTCCGCCAATCAACGGACTGCTCATGAAACGCTATCACATCACCCTGGGTGCCAGCACCTCCGCAGGAGGCAAGGTAATTTCCGCCAGCAGCGCCTGCTCGATCAACGGCGTCAAGATGGCGCTTGAGGGCGACCAGGTACTCTGCCCTGCCTGCAAGTCACCGGGCAAGATCGCACTGTGCGGCACCCGCATTCCAGAGAGCTGGAACGGCAAGCAGGTCGCGTTGCAGGACGACCTGTGTCTATGTCGCTGTCCATCGCCGCCCAGGCTGATTGCCATCCAGAGCCTGAAATGCCAAATACTCGACGGTGATTCCGCCACCTCGCCGGAAGCAGCCGCTTCGCTGGCCCGGCAGCAGATGCAGAGCGATGCGCTGCAAGATCCTGAAGACCAGATCGTATTGCGGCTACTCGACGACTACTCGCAGCAGCCCCTCGCAGCAAGGCGCTATCGGCTCGAGTTCTCCGACAAGGTAGTCGAGGGCCAAACTGACAGTGACGGCTACACCGCGCCATTCGCCGCCGCCGACCGCAAGCAACTGGTCGCGTGGCAGGTGATCGAGTAATCGGGAGCCGGCCATGTCCGAAAAAGTCATCACCAAACACCAGCAGGATGCCGTGGCACTGGGCCGCAATACCGTGCCGGTACCCGAATGCGGCATTCATGCCACGACCATCAAGGGCCAGTCCTGCAAGGCCCTGGACGTACCAATCCTCGGCTGCACCGGCGTGTGGCTGCGGGTGCAAAAAGAGGCGGAAGCCTGGATTGCACCGGGCGGAAAACTGATCGAAGACAACTTGGCGCGCAACCGCAGGATCAACCAGGCTTACGCCCAGCTATGGAAAGAAGATAAGCGGTTCCAGTGGGCCGGCTTGGCGGCATTTGCATCGAAGCAGGTGGGGTGCGGGTTGTTGCATGCGGCCGATAACATCAAGAAATCACGTGCAGAAGTACAGGAAACGATGCAACGCGTCGGCAGCATGAGTAATACCGACGCTGCTGCCGTCAGTATGACTCCGAGCACGATCGGCGCTGGATCAGCGTACATGTATCGTCAACTTGCGCTAGGTAACACCCTGCTTTTCCTCGACATTTACCCGCTCCATCGGTTTTACATGTTGCGTGGAATAAAACAGCTGGAGACATGTTTGGAAAGCAGGCAAGCGATTAAGGACCAAATTATCTGGCCTGTTGACAGTAAAAAAATTTCCTTCGGAGTGGCCCACACAGAAATACTTGAATCATTCAGATTTATTGATGTCGGACGCATTGCCGACAGCGTTAAAAAAATGGCGCTCCATGAACAAGTAAACATACTTCAGATGGCGATTTATAACGATCTCCCCATGCAGGCCGCATTGCGTGCCAACCAATTTTCCTGGGCAACCGGTTTCCCCACCGGCGTGGCGGCCGAAATCCAGCTGACGCTTTCCTCAGAATGCCGCACGCTTTCCTCTTCTCAGGGGATATGGTTTCCGAAAGACAAACGAGCAAAACTTTACGACAAGGACCAGCGCATGAAATTCGTCAACCAAGCGGCAGATCAGTTTAATATCTTATTGAATTCTTCTGGAAAAACCGTCATTGAAGCCTCCATCGACGATATAGCAAGCAACGGCGCAGCACGATGAATTTCAAATTCGCCAAAGCACTATCGATAGCGTTGATATGTGGTATAGGCTGGGTATATTGGCCGGCTCCAGACCCAACCTTGCTCTCACTGCGAATCGGCAGCAAATTTGAAGAAGTGACCAAGACATCCTCTTACCCGGTCGAGAAAAATTCAAATCCGCCACGCAACGACGAGGGTGGTTTTGGCTATACTTTTGTAACGGAACCATCAGTCGTTATAAAATTCGACGCCCCACGATATGGGTTCATACTTCCTCCAACCACATTTGCCGCGATCGCCTACTCGGAAGGCAAAGTATCGACCATCAGAACCTCTCCATCTCTTAGAACTCTATCTTTTTCGGAAGCTGTCTCGGTTTTTTCGTCGGTGCAAACTCAACTGCAGAAGGGCGGATGGCAACTCAAAAATTCAAATAGCTGGATTGATCTATCCCCTGGGGGTATAAAGCAACTGCATTACCAGTTGAACAACGACAGCTCCAGTCACATGCGTATCGTGTCATTGACGGCTCCGGGTAAATACGCGATGTACTTTAGCATGCGACGTGCCGGAGAAAATCTGCTGGGCTTTGATCGCTATCTGGTTGAATTAAGCATCGGCCCAGACCATCCGTGACATTTCCCCCACACCCGCTATAGAAAATTTGCGATCCTCTATACGAAGTCGTCATACCTCACCCATCGATTAATCACCTTGTTGATTGTTTAACGATCATTCGCTCAATCACCATGCGCGGATGCAAGGCACTTTTCCCACAGTAGCCGCATTTTCCCGGCTAGCCGCGCGCTCAACAGATCAATCATCGCAATGTCCCATTGTCGCCAGTACATCCTCTCCCCTGTTGCCCTATGTTCGGCAAGTGACTTAGTCTAGCTATAGCCGGGCATTGCCCCGGCGACCCAGCTGTCTAACACTGAGGATAAAAAAATGAAAAAGAAAATACTGGAGACCGTGATCCCGCTTGCCCTGGCGGCCATGTATGCGCCGGCGGCGCTGGCGCAGGAAGCTGTGCCGGCGCCGGCCAGCACCGCCAACGAGGCGGCCCCGCCGCCGGCCGACGGCAAAGTGGAAACCGTGGTTGTCACCGGTTTCCGCTCGAGCCTGCAAAAGGCGCTCAACCTGAAGGCCCAGGCCATCGGCGTGCGCGACTCGATCGTGGCTGAGGACATCGGCAAATTCCCCGAGGCGAACGTCGCCGAATCGCTGCAGCGCGTGCCGGGCGTGATCCTCAACCGCGACGAGTCCTCGGGCGAAGGCCAGCGCATCTCGATCCGCGGCCTGCCCACCGACTATTCCGTCACCACGCTGAACGGCGCGCCGGTCAACACCACGTCCACGTCCACCATCGGCAGCGCCGCGCGCGGTTTCAACTACGACGTGTTCGCGTCCGAGCTGTTCGGCCGCGTGGACTTCTACAAGTCGCCGCTGGCCGAACTGACCGAGGGTGGCCTGGGCGGCGTGGTGGACCTGCAAACCCCGCGCCCGTTCGACAACCCCAAGCGCACCATCCGCTACGGCCTGACCGACACCTACAACACCAACTCCAAGAACCACGATCCGAACGGCTTCGCGCTGTACTCGAACACCTGGGACAACGTGGGCTTCCTGGTCGGCGTGTCGCATTCGGGCAGCGTCAACACCCGCTCGGGGTTTGAAGCGACCGGCGGCTATAACAGCTCGTTCAACGGCAGCCAGAGCCCCGTCAAGGGCAACTTCGCATTAAAACTCGATTACGACGATCCGCGCGCCAACCTGTCGGGCTACACGCGCGAGCAGATCGACAAGGCCCTGCTGCCGCGCATCTACCGCTTCTACGGTTCGGAAAACGAGCGCACGCGTGACGGCCTGGTGTCGTCGCTGCAGTACAAGACGCCAACCGTGAACCTCAGCTTCGACACCATGTATTCAAAGCTGAAGAACACCCGCGAAGAAACCATCTTCGGCATCCTGGTGCGCAGCACCGCCACCACCAACCGCGCCCTGCCCGCCGGCGCCAACGGCAACAACGGCCTGATCCCGGTGAACGTCAAGATCGATCCGGCCACCAACCTGCTCACCGGCACCTTCGCCAACACCACCTACAACGCCGGCGCCATCTACACCAAGGATGAAACGGAGTTCGGCTACGGCGCCCTGAATGGCAGCTGGAAGGTCAGCGACAAACTGACCTTGACCAGCCAGGCCAGCCTCAATCACAGCTCCGCCACCAGCGCCACCGGCCAGTTGGCCGGCTACATCTACGGCGCCCAGTCGACCATCGACTACGGCGACGACCACGTGTATCCGTCGATCTCGTCGCCGACCAGCTACACCGATCCGAACAACTGGAGCGGCTTCACCATCGGCACCGGCTGGACCAAGGAAACCGACAAGGGCAAGCAGGCGCGCGTGGTGGCCGACTGGGACTACGACCTGCCCGGCGACTGGACCGGTCACCTGAAGGCGGGCCTGGTGTACGTCTCCACCGGCAAGGACGTCAACAAGCGTAACGGCACCGCGCTGGCCACTGCGCAGTTGAACCGCATCGGCGCGGCCGGCCTGCGCAGCGGCATGACCAGCAACCTGCCGATCAACAATCTCGATATGGGCAGCGGCTGGCCGAAATCCTGGAGCACCTGGGACAGCAACTACTTCTACAACAACTTCGATCCGAACACCTACAACCCGGCGTCCACCTTCACGCCGTCGCAAAGCTTTGCGGCGGAAGAAAACGTCAAGACCGGCTTCGTCCAGTCCGACTTCAAGGGCAAGATCGGCGAACGCGAACTGCGCTTCAATGCCGGCGTGCGTTACTCGCAGACCGACACCAAGATCGACAACTTCAAGCAGCAAGGCACCAGCCTGGTCTATGGCCCCAACCACGAGCAGGGTTCGTACAGCAATGTGCTGCCGTCGCTCAGCGCCGCCTTCGACCTGACCGATACCCTGATGTGGCGCGCCTCGTGGGGCAAGACCATCACCCGCGCTTCGCTGTCGATCATCGCCGCGCAAACCGTGATCCCGAACCAGTTCGACAACTCGGCCACGTCGGGTAATCCGAACCTGCGCCCACAGCAGTCGAAAAACCTCGACACCGGCCTGGAATGGTATTTCAAGCCGGGCAGCCTGCTGTCGGCCGCGATCTTCCAGAAGGACCTGACCGACGCCACCGTCGCCAACACGCAGGTGGTCACCTTCGGTTCCCTGGGCCTGCCCGATACCGCGCTGGGACCGCTGTTCCAGGATGCGAGCGGCCGCGTGGACCCGAACCTGGCGATGACGCTGCGCAGCTACACCAACGCCGGCAAGCAAAAGCTCAAGGGCTACGAGCTGGCGTACCAGCAGGCCTTCAGCTTCCTGCCCAAGCCGTTCGACGGCATGGGCGCGCTGGCCAGCTACACCCACATTGATCCGTTCAACAGCGCCAAGTGGATCACCAACGGCGGCCGCGAGATCGAAGTCAACTCGGTGCCAAAGTACGCGTACAGCACCACGCTGTACTTCGAACAGGGACCACTGGCCGCGCGCATGTCCTATAACTACAAGGGCAAGTCGCTGCACGGCGATAATCCGCGCAACAACGGCGACGACCTGATACGCTGGCGCGCCGGCCGTGGCTACCTCGATGCCAACATCAGCTACAAGATCAGCGAGAGCCTGGAGTTCCGCATCGATGCGCTCAACCTGTCCAACACGCTGGCCTACGATTACTTCGAGGACGCCAGCGGCCAGTACGGCAGCGGCAAGAAAACGCGGATGGACTATGCAAAGTATGATGGCCGCACCATCAAGTTCGGCATCCGGGGGAAACTGTGATCAGACGTTCGTTTATGACCGGCGCATTGGCCCTGCCAGTGGCGCTGGCACTGGCAGGCTGCGCCACCGGCAATGCCAACGCGCCGGCCGTGGGCACCTCCGAACAGGAGGTGGTCGCCATCATCACCAAGGTCAACGACTACTGGCAGGCGCGCGAGAAGCCGCAGCAGTGGGCGTTCTGGGATATCGCCGCCTACCACACGGGCAATATGGAGGCGTACCAGATCACCGGCAATCCGCGCTACCGCCAGTACTCCGAAGACTGGGCCGTCCACAACGCCTGGCAGGGCGCCAAGTCCACCGACAGGAGCAAGTGGAAGTACCAGTACGGCGAGACCGACGAACACGTGCTGTTCGGCGACTGGCAGATCGCCTTCCAGACCTACGCCGACCTCTATGCGCTCGACGCGCAAAAAGATCCGCGCAAGATCGCCCGTGCGCGCGAGGTGATGGAGTACCAGATGAGCACTGCGCAGAACGACTACTGGTGGTGGTCGGACGGCCTGTATATGGTGATGCCGGTGATGACCAAGCTGTATAACATCACCGGCAATCGCTTGTACCTCGAGAAGCTGCACACGTACTTCGAGTATGCCAACACCATCATGTACGATGCCGACGAAAAGCTGTACTACCGCGATGCGCGCTACGTGTACCCGAAACACAAGAGCGCCAACGGCAAGAAGGACTTCTGGTCGCGCGGCGACGGCTGGGTATTTGCCGGTCTGGCCAAGGTGCTGCAAGACCTGCCCAGGGACGACCCGCACCGTGCCGACTACGTCGCCAAGTACCGGGGCATGGCCGAAGCGCTGAAAAAAGCGCAAACGCCGGACGGCTACTGGACCCGCAGCCTGCTCGACGCCGCGCACGCGCCGGGCCCGGAAACCAGCGGCACCGCGTTCTTCGTCTATGGCTACCTGTGGGGCATCAACCACGGCGTGCTCGATCGCGACGAGTACCTGCCGGTCGTCCGTAAAGGCTGGCATTACCTTTCCAAGGTTGCACTGCAGCCCGATGGCAAGATAGGCTATGTGCAGCCGATCGGCGAGCGGGCGATTCCGGGCCAGGTGGTGGACCAGAATTCGACCACGCCGTTCGGCGTGGGGGCCTATCTGCTGGCGTCGTCGGAGATGGTCCGCCTGCTCAGAAAATAACACGGAGACACGATGGAACGACGTAATTTCATACAGTCGCTGGCTGCCGGTTCGGCCGGCGCCATGCTCGGGGTGGCACAAATGGCCGGCGCCGCTACCAAGCCGGTTCCGGCAGCGGCCAAGCCGGTGACGGACAAATCACGCGCCGAGCTGGCCGCGCTGGCGCAGAAAATGAGCGAGCCGGTGCTGTCCAACATGGCTGCCGGCACGTTGAAAAAAAACTTCGCGCTCGAAGTGAGCCCCACCTGGGATGGCCGCGACCAGGGCGTCGCTTACCTCGAATGCTTCGGCCGGCTGATCGCCGGCATTGCGCCGTGGCTGGCCCTGCCCGACGACGGCACGCCGGAAGGCCGCACCCGCAAGCGCCTGCAGCAAATGGCGCTGCAAAGCTATACCAACTCGGTCGCCCCAAGCAACCCCGACTACCTGCTGTGGAAAGGTCCGGGCCAGACCCTGGTTGATTCGGCCTACTTCACCAATGCCCTGATGCGCGCGCCGAAAGCGCTGTGGGAACCGCTCGACGCCACCACCAAGGCCCGCATCATCGCCGAGATCAAGGCGCTGCGCCGCATCGAGCCGCCGTACATCAACTGGATGCTGTTCGCCGCCATGAACGAAGCCTGGCTGATGTCGATCGGCGAAGAATTCGATCCGCTGCGCATGAACGTGGCGATCCGCAAGATCAACGAGTGGTACGTGGGCGACGGCTGGATCAAGGACGGCGACGCCTTCCACTTCGACTACTACAACGCCTTCGTGATGCATCCGATGCTGGTCGAGATCCTCGATGTGCTCGACGACAAAAAGGGCGCGTTCTGGAACGGCAAGCCCGAAGAGCTGCGCGCGCAGGCGGTCAAGCGCATGCAGCGCTTTGGCGAACACCTCGAACGCTTCATCGGTACCGACGGCAGCTTCCCGCCAATCGGCCGCTCGCTCACGTACCGCACTGCGGCATTCCAGCCGCTGGCCCTGCTGGCGCTGCGCAAGCAGCTGCCGGTCAGCCTGCCCGAGGGCCAGGTACGCGCCGCATTACAGGCGGTGCACAAGGCGGTATGGACCGCGCCCGGCAATTTTACGAAAGACGGCTACCTGACCATCGGCTTCGTCGGCCACCAGCCCGAGCTGGGCGACTGGTACTCCAACAATGGCAGCATGTACATCGCCTCGGCCAGCCTGCTGCCACTAGGCCTGGCGCCCACCGACACCTACTGGACCGCCCCCGCGCAGGACTGGACGCAGAAAAAGGCGTTCGCGGGCGCCCGCTTCCCCAAGGATTACCCGGTAAACTATTGAGATGACCACCTACACCAAGATCCCCTCCTCCCTTTCTTCCCCGGCCCGGCGCCGCGTACTGCGCCGGGCCGCAGAACTTGGCGCCGTCGCCGGCGGCCTGCTGCTGCCGATGGCCGCCACCGTGCATGCGGCCGGTTCGCCGCGCTTTGCCATCACCGACACCGACTTCGTGCTCGACGGCCAGCGCCTGCAAATCCGCTGCGGCGAGATGCACTTCGCGCGCGTGCCGCGCGAATACTGGGGCCACCGCCTGAAAGCCATCAAGGCCATGGGCCTGAACACCGTGTGCGCTTACCTGTTCTGGAATTACCACGAATGGCGCGAAGGCAAATACGACTGGGAAGGCCAGCGCGACGCCGCCGAATTCTGCCGCCTGGCGCAGCAGGAAGGCCTGTGGGTGATTTTGCGACCCGGCCCGTACGCGTGCGCCGAGTGGGAAATGGGCGGACTGCCATGGTGGCTGCTCAAGCACCCGGGCGACGCCTTCCTGCGCACCCGCGACGAAGGTTTCATGGCGCCGGCGCGGCGCTGGATGAAGGAAGTGGGCCGCGTGCTGGGCCAGCAGCAGATCACCCACGGCGGGCCGATCCTGATGGTGCAGGTCGAAAACGAATACGGCTTCTTCGGCGAAGATCTCGACTACATGCGCGCCATGCGCCAGGTGCTGCTCGACGGCGGCTTCGATGTACCGCTGTTCCAGTGCAATCCCACCAATGCCGTGGTCAAAACCCACATCCCCGAACTGTTCTCGGTGGCGAACTTCGGCAGCGATCCGGCCGCCGGCTTCAAGGCGCTGGACCAGGTACAAAAGGGGCCGCGCATGTGCGGCGAATACTATTCCGGGTGGTTCGACACCTGGGGTTCGCCGCACAAGCGCGGTCCCGCCGACCGCGCCGTGGCCGATATCCAGGCCATGCTCAAGGCGAACGGTTCGTTCAGCCTGTACATGGCGCACGGCGGCACGTCGTTCGGCCTGTGGGGCGGGTGCGACCGCCCGTTCCGGCCCGACACCAGCAGCTACGACTACGACGCGCCGATCAGCGAGGCAGGCTGGATGGGCGAAAAATTCGAGGCCTACCGCGCGGGCATGAAGCCATACCTGCTGCCTGGCGAAACACTGCCGCCGGCCCCCAGGCACAACCCGGTGATCGCGGTGGCGCCGTTTTCGTTCAAGCAGTCGGCGTCGGTCTTCACGTCGCTGCCGCCAAAGTTGATCAAGGCCGTATCGCCGCAGCCGCTCGAAACGTATGACATCAGCCGTGGCATCGTCTCGTACCGCATCACGCTGCCCGCCGGACCGGCTGGCACGCTGGAAGCGGCCAAGGTGCGCGACCTGGCATGGGTGTACCTGGACGGCAAGCTGGCCGGCACCATGGATACGCGCTACCGCCGCTTCAAGGTCGATCTGCCCGCGCGCAGCAAGCCGGTCACGCTCGAGATCCTGCTCTACACCATCGCCCGCGTCAACTTTGGCGTGGAAATCCACGACCGCAAGGGCATGCACGGCCCGGTCACGCTGGCCGGCCAGCCATTGGAAAACTGGGATATCCGCGCCATCGATTTCGATGCCGACGCCGTGCTGCCGCCGCTGGCCTGGAAAACCGGCCGCACCGCCGGCCCGGCCTTCTGGCGCGCCAGCTTCGACGTGGCCAGCACCGGCGACACCTTCCTCGACATGTCCACCTGGGGCCAGGGCATCGTGTGGGTCAACGGCCGCTGCCTGGGGCGCTACTGGAGCATCGGCCCCACGCAAACCATGTACCTGCCCGGCCCGTGGCTCAAGCGCGGCGCCAACGAAGTCGTGGTGCTGGATTTGACCGGCCCGCAGGTGGCGCGCAGCGCCGGCCTGAAAACCCCGGTGCTCGACCAGCTGAAACCGGACCGCGACCTGCCACGGCCACCGAGCACCGCGCGCGCCCAGCTCGATGGCGTGAAACCGGTGCACGAGGGCGAGTTCCAGCGCGGCGCCGCCACGCAGGACGTCAAGTTTGCGCAGCCGGCCACCGGCCGCCAGT
This sequence comes from Duganella zoogloeoides, assembly GCF_034479515.1. NCBI lineage: Bacteria > Pseudomonadati > Pseudomonadota > Betaproteobacteria > Burkholderiales > Oxalobacteraceae > Duganella > Duganella zoogloeoides. The sequence goes on along the minus strand of NZ_CP140152.1, from coordinate 615,599 downwards.
TCTGCCTCGAGTCGCTCGATGCCTTCGACGGCAAGCAGTTCGCCGCGATTGCCGAATTGGCGCTGCTGGGCCCCGACGGCAAAACCCTCAACCAGTCCAACTGGACCATCGCCTTTGTCGATAGCGAGGAAGTGAGCAAGGAAGACGGCGGTGCGCTGAACGCCATCAATGGCCAGAACACCGACCACTGGCACACGTCGTACAGCGGTAAAGCACGCACCACCGGCCACCCGCACCGCATCATCATCGACCTGGGCAAAACCGATACCGTGGCCGGCATGCGCTACACGCCGCGCCAGGGTCCGGAGGGAGTCACGGGCCGCATCCGCCGCTACCGCGCCTACGTGGGCGACAGGTTGGTAGTGGATCGCTAGCCACAGGGCGGCGCCCGGAATTTGACACCGGTGCGCCGGCCGGGTAATCATCGCGCATGATGATTGCCCGTTCCTTCCGCCGTGGGCAGCCGGGGTGGCTGGTTTGCCTGCTGCTGCCCCTGTTCCACTTCGCCACCGTCAAGCTGACGTTCTTTTGCGCCGTCACGCCGGAAAACGCGGTGGTGGTGTGGCTCCCCAATGCCGTGCTGCTGGCGGCGCTGCTGCGCTTTCGCGGCCGCCGCGCGCCGCTGCTGTGCACCCTCACGTACATTTCCGACGTACTGGCCAACCTGAATGCCTTCAGCTGGCAGATGGCAATGCTGCTCAGCGCCGTCAACCAGCTCGAGATCCTCACCACGTATGGGCTCATGCGGCGCTACAACGCCTCGCCGCGCCTGCAGCGGTTACAGGATTTCATCAAGTTCTTCGTGGCCGGCCCGGTGTTTGCCGCCATGCTGGCGGGGCTGGCCGCCGCGCTGGTGCTGCAGCAGTATGGCTCGGCCACGCCCTACTTTACGCTGGCGCGCCTGTGGTGGTTCGGCGACGGCCTGGGCTTGCTGATCTACACGCCGCTGCTGCTGGCCTTCTCCGGCCGCCAGCACCAGCGGCTGCGTTTGACGCGCTTGGACGACGCCATCCTGGCCGGAACCCTGCTGCTGGCGGGGGCCGTGTTGTCGGCTCACGGTGGTGAAATCGACGGCGTATCGGTCACGCCCACGCTGCTGCTGCCGGCGGCCGCCGTGATTGCCTTCCGCTTCGGCGTGCGCCTGACTACGCTGTTCGTGGCGCTGGTGTCGCTGTCTGCCGCGATGATGATGACCACCGGCTTGCGGCCGTTTGGCGACGTGCCGGTGCACCTGGAAGTGGTGCGGGCGCAGGAATTCATTCTCACCCTGTCGATGATCGGCATCGGCTTCGCGGTGCTGATCAGCGAACTGCAAGCGCGCGAGCGCGAGCTGGAACGCCGGGTGCGCGAACGCACGCGCGAACTGGAACGGTCGAACCGCCGCCTCACCGCCATGAACGCCACCGACGGCCTGACCGGCATCGCCAACCGCCGCCACTTCGACGAGACCCTGGCCGCCGAGTGGAGCCGCGCGCGGCGCAACGGCCAACAACTCACGCTGGCGATGCTGGACGTGGACCATTTCAAGCAGTACAACGACCATTACGGCCACCAGGCCGGCGACAATGTGCTGCGCCAGGTGGCGGCCGAACTGACCAGGCGCATGCGCCGCGCCGGCGACCTGGTGGCGCGGTATGGCGGCGAGGAATTCGCCATCATCGCCCAGGCCGGCGGCGAGGAGCACGCGCTGGAAATGGCGGACGAGATATGCCAGGCGATCGCCGGCCTGAAGCTGACGCACCCGCACTCCCCGTTCGGGGTGCTGACGGTGAGCCTGGGCGTGGCGGTGACCACCCCGGGCGACCAGAATTCCATCGTCGATTTCCTCAAGACCGCCGACACGGCGCTGTACCGCGCCAAGCAGCTGGGGCGCAACCGGGTGGAACTGGCAGACATGACCACTACGGCAAATTAAGCTGGCGGAATTGCGTCGGCGTAAACCCGGTCGTGGCTTTGAACTGGCGCGTAAACGCCGAATGATCGCCATACCCGCACGCCTGCGCGATCTCCGCCACGCTGGCCTCCCCCGCCAGCAGCCGCGAGGCCGCTTCCACCCGGGTCTTGATGATCATCTGGCGCGGCGTGATGTGGAAGATGCGCAGGAAGTACCGCTCGATCTGCGCCACCGACATGTGGGCCATGCGCGCCAGCGCCGCCAGCGGCAGCGGTTCGCCATACGCTTCCTGGATCAGGTTCACCGCCGCCGCCACCTTGCGGTAGGCGGGATTTTTCTTGTCCGCCATCGCCAGGTCGCGCGAGATGCCGGTTAGCCCCACGATGCGGCCCGCCGCATCGCGCAGGGCGGTCTTGCGGGTGAGGCACCAGCCGGGATCGCGGCTCGGGTACAGGTGCAGTTCCAGCTGGTCTTCGATGTCGTTGCCGCCGGCCAGCACCGCCTGGTCCTGCGCCAGAAAGGTCTGGCCGAACGGCGCCCTGAACAGCTCATCGGCCGAACGTCCCAGCAGCGCCGACTTGTGCCGCTGGCCGCAACGCTGGACCAGCGTCTGGTTGACCACCACGTAGCGCCCACGTTCATCCTTGACGAAAAATACCACGTCGGGCAGCGCGTCGAACAGCGCCTCGGCAAAGAACGGATCGGCGATTGCACCAGCGACCATGCGGCGTGCGGCGTCAGGGGTCCGATTTTCGATGTCGTGATTGTGCATGGTGCCGATTGTGCCAGCATCGCATTGCGCCGTCGCGACAATTTTATTGATTGTGCAGATTTCGTCATCCATCATGCGTAGCCGATGCAAGACAGCGTACGCCGGCAAGCCTACCATCCCGGTATGAAACTCATCTCCATCATCGATTCCCACACCGGCGGCGAGCCGACCCGTTTAATCACCGCCGGCGGTCCGCCGCTGGGCGCCGGCCCCCTGGACGAACGCCTGGCGCGCTTCCGGCAGGACCACGACAAGTTCCGCACGGCGGTGGTGTGCGAGCCGCGCGGCTCCGACGTGCTGGTGGGCGCACTGCTGTGCGAACCGCATGCCCCCGACTGCGTGGCCGGCGTGATCTTCTTTAACAACGTCGGCTACCTGGGCATGTGCGGCCACGGCGCCATCGGCCTGGTGGCGTCGCTTGCCTTCATGGGCCGCATCGCCGCCGGCCGCCACCGCATCGACACGCCGGCCGGCGTGGTGGAAGCGGTCCTGCACGACGACGGCAGCGTCACCATCGAGAATGTGCCAGCGCGCCGCACCCGTCATGCGGTCGCAGTCGAGGTGCCGGGCCACGGCGCCGTCACCGGCGATGTCGCGTACGGAGGCAACTGGTTCTTCCTGGTCGATGGCCATGGCCAGGACATCAGCCTCGCCAACGTCGAAAATTTGACCAGCTACAGCGTGGCGGTGGGCGCAGCCCTGGCCCAGGCCGGCATTACCGGCGACCACGGCGCGGTGATCGACCATATCGAACTGTTCGGCCCCTCGCGCACCGGCGCCGACAGCCAGAGTTTCGTGCTGTGCCCCGGCAAGGCCTACGACCGCTCGCCGTGCGGCACCGGCACCAGCGCCAAGCTGGCCTGCCTGGCGGCCGACGGCAAGCTGGCCGAGGGCGACCTGTGGCAGCAGGAAAGCGTGATCGGCAGCGTGTTCGAAGCGTCGTACCGCTACCGCGACGGCAACCTGGTGCCGTCGATCCGGGGCCGCGCCTGGGTCACGTCGCAGGCGCACCTGGTGTTGGACCCGGACGATCCCTATGCCTGGGGCATCCGTTGAATGCTGCCGATGCGATCGTCATCGGCGCCGGCATCGTGGGCGCCGCCTGTGCGGATGCGCTGAGCGAGCGCGGGCTGCGGGTGGCGGTCATCGAGCATGACACGGCCGGTGGCGGCGCCACCGCTGCCGGCATGGGCCACCTGGTGGTCATGGACGACAACCTGGCCGAACTGGCGCTCACGTCCTACTCGGTGGCGCTATGGCGCGAGCTGGTGGGCGAACGCCCGCAACGCCACGAATACAGCAACTGCGGCACCATCTGGGTGGCCGCCGACGAAGAGGAACTCGCCGCTGCGCGCACCAAGGCGCACACCTTGTCGACCTTCAACCTCGCCTGCACGTTGCTGTCGCCGGCCGAGCTGTACGCGCGCGAGCCGCAGTTGCGTCCCGGCCTGGCCGGCGGCTTGCTGGTGGCTGGCGACGGCCTGGTCTATGCGCCGAAAAGCACCCGCATCCTGCTCGACCGCGCCATGCGCCGGGGCGCCGTCACCCGCCGCGCACGCGTAACAGCCATCGAGGACCACGCGGTAGTGCTGGACGACGGCGCCCGCGTTGAGGCGCAGCACATCGTGCTGGCGGCCGGCACCGGCTCGCGTGCGCTGTTGCCGGAATTGCCGGTGCAACCGAAAAAAGGCCACCTGGCCATCACCGACCGCTATCCCGGTTTCGTGCGGCACCAGCTGGTGGAGCTGGGCTACATCAAGAGCGCGCATGCGGCCAGCGGCGACTCGGTGGCCTTCAACCTGCAGCCACGTCCCACGGGCCAGATCCTGATCGGTTCGTCGCGCCAGTTCGACACCGTCGATCCGGTCGTGGAGCCGGCCATGCTGGCGCGCATGCTGCGCCATGCCGCCACCCTGACGCCGGCGCTGGCCGAGCTCAATGTACTGCGCTGCTGGACCGGCCTGCGCGCCGCCACGCCGGACGGCCTGCCGCTGATCGGCCCCTCCAGCGCGCGGCGCGGACTGTGGCTGGCCACCGGCCACGAAGGACTGGGCATCACCACCGCGCTGGCCACGGCGCAACTGCTGGCCGCGCAAATGCAGGGCGAAAGCTCCCGCATTTCCTACCACCCCTATTTGCCGCACCGCTTCCAATGACAGCAGCCCTGCTTTCCCTGACGATCGACGCGCGCACCATCGACGTGCCGGCCGGCGTGACCGTGGCTGCCGCCATTGCGCTGGCGTGCGATGGCGCGGCGCTTACCCGGCGCGCCGTCGGCGGCGCCGCGCGCGCGCCCTTGTGCGGCATGGGCGTTTGCCACGAATGCCGCGTGACCATCGACGGCCGCGCCCACCAGTTGTCGTGCCAGACGCTGTGCGCGCCCGGCATGCAGGTGCAAACCCTGGGAGGCGCGGCATGAAGTATTTCGACATCGTGGTGGTGGGCGCCGGGCCGGCTGGCCTCGCGGCCGCAAACGCGGCGGCGGCCGGTGGCGGTTCGATCGCCGTTGTCGATGACAACCCGGTTGCCGGCGGCCAGATCTGGCGCGGCGGCCCGCAGCAGCAAAGCGACATCCGGGCCGGCGCCATGTGGGCGGCGTTGCAGGCGGCGCCCAACGTCAGCTTCCTGCCGCACACGCGGGTGCTGTACGCGCCCGCGCCCGGCCAGTTGCAGGTGCAGACGGCCGCTGCTGCAGGTTCGGCTGGTTCAGCGACTACGCTGCACTTCAATCACCTGATCATCGCCACCGGCGCGCGCGAACGGTTGCTGCCTTTCCCCGGCTGGACCCTGCCCGGTGTGACCGGCGCCGGCGGCTTGCAGGCGCTGGTCAAGGGCGGCTACCCGGTAGCCGGCAAACGGGTGATGGTGGCCGGCACCGGCCCGCTGCTGCTGGCGGTGGCGGCCACGCTGAGGGAACGCGGCGCCCACGTTGTCGCCATCGTCGAGCAGGCGCCCTTGCCGGCGCTGGCGCGCTTTGCCGGCAGCCTGGCCGCCACGCCGGCCAAGGCGGCGCAGGCGCTGCGCCTGTTCGCGCAGTTGCGCGGCATTGCCTATGTGCGCCACAGCCACGTGGTATCGGCACGTAGCAACGCAGCAGGCGCACTGGATGCGGTGCGGGTACGACGGGGAAAGAGCGGTACAGAACAGGTACTCGACTGCGACTACCTGGCCTGCGGCTACGGCTTGCTGCCCAACCTGGAGCTGGCGCAGGCGCTCGGCTGCGCCACCACCGTGCACCACGGCCAGACCGTGGTGCAGACCGGCAGCTGGCAGCAAACCGATGTTCCCGGCGTTTACTGCGCCGGTGAAGGCACCGGCATCGGCGGTGTGGACCTGGCGCTGGTGGAAGGCCGCATCGCCGGCCTGGCCGCCAGCGGCCAGACCCAGCGCATGCAAGCGGCGCTCGACGAGCGCGCCCGCTGGAAAAAATTCGCCGCCCGCCTGGCGCGCGCTTTTGCACTGCGCCCCGAGCTGGCCACGCTGGCGGCCGACGACACCATCGTCTGCCGCTGCGAGGATGTACCGCACGGAGAATTACGCGCGCATACCAGCTGGCGCAGCGCCAAGCTGCAAACCCGTTGCGGCATGGGCCCATGCCAGGGCCGCATTTGCGGCGGCGCGACCGAGGTGCTGTATGGCTGGCGGCCGGATGCGGTGCGCATGCCGATCGCGCCGGCGCGCATTGCGACCTTGATTGCTACTTCCGACGTTTGATCCGGTAGTACAGCGCCAGCGCCCCGGCGCCCGCCGCGCTGACCACGATGGCGGCGCCGGCAAACAGCGCCGCCGGATTGCGCATGCCCAGCAAGTCGGCAGTAAATGCCAGCGACACCGTGGCCAGCAACTGCGCCGGCATCATGAAGCGCAGCTGGCGGAACGAGTACGGGTCGCCGCGCAGCCACTGCCGGCGCGCCACGTACAGCACCGGTCCCCACTGGACGACGATGAAGACCAGCGTCGCCAGGATGATCAGCACCAGCCTCATTTGGGATGGAAGGCGCGCACTTTGGTCAACAGGCGCGTGGTGGAGCGGTCATGTTCAAAGTCGATCGCCACGGCCTGGCCGCCGTAGGCCAGCACTGCCTGCCCTTCGGGAATCGCATCCATTTGATAGTCGCCGCCCTTGGCGTAGATATCGGGGCGCGCCTGCTGCACCACTTCGAGCGCCGTGTCTTCGTCGAAGTCCACCACCAGGCTCACCGATTCGAGTGCGGCCAGCAGCGCCATGCGGTCGGCGCAGTTGTTGAGCGGACGGTCGTCGCCCTTGCCCAGGCGCTTGACCGAGGCGTCGGTGTTGGCCGCCACCACCAGCGAGGCGCCCAGTGCGCGCGCCTGCGCCAGGTATGTGACGTGGCCGCGATGGAGGATATCGAAGACGCCGTTGGTCAGCACCACCGGCTTGGGCAGCGCCGCCACGCGGGCCGCCAGTTGGTCGCGGGTGCAGATTTTCTGTTCGAAGTCGGGCATGGCAGTCATCTCGGCTAGAATGGCTTGGTTGTTAGTGGTTGAAAATGGTTGTATTGGTTGTTCCTGCTTGGGACGCTATTATTGCATCCCCCCATCGCCTGTGTTCAAATACCTCACATGACACTGACCGAACTGAAATATATTGTCGCCGTCGCAAGAGCGAAACACTTCGGCCACGCGGCCGAAGCCTGCTACGTTGCACAGCCTACGCTGTCGGTCGCCATCAAGAAGCTCGAGGATGAACTGGGCGTGGTGCTGTTCGAACGCGGTGGCGCCGAGATCTCGGTCACGCCGCTGGGCGCGCAAATCATCGCCCAGGCTGAACTGGTGCTCGAACAGACCGCCGCCATCAAGGAGCTGGCAAAACAGAACAAGGATCCGCTGGCCGGCCCGCTGCGCCTGGGCGTGATCTACACCATCGGCCCGTACCTGCTGCCGCCGCTGGTAAAAGGCATGATCGACAAGGTGCCGCAGATGCCCTTGATCCTGCAAGAGAACTTCACCGTGCGCCTGCTCGAGATGCTGCGCCAGGGCGAGCTCGATGCCGCCATCATGGCGCTGCCGCTGCCCGACCACGGCATGACCATGCAGGCGCTGTACGACGAACCGTTCGTGGTGGCCATGCCGGCCCACCACCCGTGGACCAAGCGCCGCGCCATTCCCGCCAACGACCTCAAATCCGAAAACATGCTCTTGCTCGGCAACGGCCACTGCTTCCGCGACCAGGTGCTGGAAGTGTGCCCGGAAATGGCGCGCTTCTCCACGCCCGGCAACGGCATGCAGCGCACGTTCGAGGGCTCGTCGCTGGAAACCATCCGCCACATGGTCTCGAGCGGCATCGGCCTGACCGTGCTGCCGCGCGCCTCGGTGCCGGACATGAACGCCAACGACGGCATGCTGCAGTTCCGCCCCTTCGACGCGCCGGCGCCGTCGCGCCGCGTGGTCATCGTCTGGCGCAAGAGTTTTACCCGCAAGGCGGCCATCGACGCCGTGTGCGACGTGGTCGCCGCGTGCAACCTGCCCGGCATTACCAACCTGTGCGAAGAGCCTTGACACGATATTTGCGATAATGGCGGCCTTACTGTTATTTCGCCGTCGCCGACACGCCACTCGATGAACAAGCTTGCCCTGTATTTCCGCCTGGTCCGCCTGGACAAACCGATCGGCACGCTGCTGCTGCTGTGGCCCACCCTGTGCGCGCTGTGGCTCGCCTCCGACGGCCGGCCCAACCTGGTGCTGGTGCTGATTTTTTCGCTCGGCACCCTGCTCATGCGCTCGGCCGGCTGCGCCATGAACGACTATGCCGACCAGGACTTCGATCGCCACGTCAAGCGCACCGTGAACCGCCCCATCACCAGCGGCCGCGTGAGCGGCAAGGAAGCGCTGGCCATCGCCGGCCTGCTGTCGCTGATCTCGTTCTGCCTGATCCTGCCGCTCAATGCGCTGACCAAGCAGCTGTCGGTGGCGGCGCTGATCATCGCCGGCACCTACCCGTACTTCAAGCGCTTCTTCGCGATTCCGCAAGCGTACCTCGGCATTGCGTTCGGCTTCGGCATCCCGATGGCGTTCGCGGCGATCCAGGATACGGTGCCGGCGGCAGCCTGGGTGCTGTTGATCGGTAACGTGTTCTGGGCGGTGGCGTACGACACCGAGTACGCGATGGTGGATCGCGACGACGACCTGAAAATCGGCATCAAGACCTCGGCGATCACGTTTGGTCGTTATGACGTCGCTGCCATCATGGTGTGCTACGCGGTGCACCTGCTGCTGCTGTTGTGGGTGGGCTTGCAGATGGGAATGGGCGTGTGGTTCCTGGCCGGACTGGTGGTGGCGGCCGGTATTGCCGTCTATCACTACACCTTGATACGCGGACGCGAACGCGACGCCTGCTTTTATGCCTTCCGCCACAACAATTGGTTGGGTGCGGCGGTATTTGGCGGTATCGCGTTAGACTACGTCGTGCGCTAAGCGTTTGCGGTATCCCGCAAGCGCTTGGCATGGGCACTTTTGGGTATTTTTTTTCTACCGCAGCGATAACGACGAGGTGAATATGAATCAACCACAAAACGGCAACGGTACCCTGGGCGAGATCAAGGATGCCAGCAGCGCAGCGCGCGACAAGGTAGTCGCCGGTGTGAAAACCGCCGCCCACGACGCGCAAGACTACATCAGCGAAGCCAGCGATAAGGCCGGCGAAGCGATCTCGGAAGCGCGCACGCGTTTCGAAGACTCGCTGCGCAACGCCCGCATCGACCTGCGCAAGCTCGAAGACACGGTCCTGGCCCACAGCCGCGACGCCGCCCGCCAGGCCGACGTGTACGTGCACGACAACCCGTGGAAAGCAGTGGGCATCGGCGCGGCCATCGGCCTGCTGGCAGGCCTGCTGGTCTCGCGCCGCTAAGCGCCGCCTAGCTCCCCCCGGCTAACGTTCGATAAAGCCGGTCCCCTCGAAGCTGCGCACCGCATTGCCTCTCTCGGCATTGTGGTGCTGCCAGTGACGGGCGGACCGGCTTGTTTCATTGGCTTGCGCCATCAGTCCCGCCAGCGCCCTGTTGATCGCGCGGTGCCGCTCCGCGCAGCGTACGCCTTAGCCGGCGGCGCCCAGTTCGTCGCCAAGTGCCTTGCCGCGCGCGGCGGCGGCTTTGGCGCCCTTGACGATGGCCGCCTTGACGCCGCTCTGCTCCATGCTGGTCAATGCCGCGTACGTGGTGCCGCCCTTGGACGTCACGCGCTCGCGCAGCAGCGAGACCGGTTCGCTCGATTGCGTGGCCAGTTGCGCGGCGCCCGCGAACGTGGCCAGCGCCAGTTGCGTGCCCTGCTCGTCGGACAGGCCCAGTTCTTTTGCCGCTTGCTGCATCGCTTCGATGAAGTAGAACACGTAGGCCGGGCCGCTGCCGGAAATGGCTGTCACCGCATCGATCTGCGCTTCATCGTCGAGCCACACGGTGGGGCCCACCGCGCGCAGGATGTCGTCGGCGGCCTGCTTCTGCTGCGCAGAGACGCCGGCGGTGGCGGTCATGCCGGTGATGCCCATGCCGATCAAGGCCGGCGTGTTGGGCATGCAGCGCACGATGGCGCCGTAACCGAGCCAGCGCGCCAGGTCGGCGCTGCGGATGCCGGCCGCAATCGAGACGACCAGGGGCTGGCGCGCGGTGTCGATCAGCGGCCGCAGTTGCGCTGCGACGTCGCGCATGCTTTGCGGCTTGACCGCCAGCACGATGACGTCGGCGGCTGCTACCGCTGCATCGGCGTCGGCCGCCGTGGCAGTGGTCACACCGTACTGGGTGCGCAGGCGTTCCAGCGCGTCGGCGTTCGGGTCCACCACGTGGATGTCGGCGCCGGCGGTCAGTTTGCCGGCCAGGCCGGCGATCAGGGCGGAGGCCATGTTGCCGCCGCCGATAAATGCGATTTTCATCTTATTCCTTGTATTGTCTTGCACCGAATATGGCGGAGCCCACGCGCACGATGGTGGCGCCTTCGACCACCGCCGCGCGCAGGTCGGACGACATGCCCATCGAGAGCGTATCGAGCGCCAGGCCGTCGGCGCGCAGTTGCTCGTACAGCGCGCGCAGTTGCGCGAAAGCCGCGCGTTGTTGTTCGAATTGCTCGGCCGGCTCGGGGATCGCCATCAGGCCGCGCAGGGCGAGATTGGGCAGCGCTGCGACCTTGTGGGCCAGCGCCGCCAGTTCGTGCGGGGCAACGCCGCTCTTGCTGGCCTCCCCGCTGATATTGACTTGCAGGCAGATTTGCAGCGGCGCCATGCCTTCGGGGCGCTGCTCGGACAGGCGCTGGGCGATCTTTTCGCGCTCCACCGTGTGCACCCAGTCGAAATTTTCCGCAATCGGGCGGGTCTTGTTGCTCTGGATCGGGCCGATGAAATGCCATTCCAGTGCGGGCGCGCCGAGTTCCTTGAGCGCGCGGATCTTGTCCACGCCCTCTTGCAGGTAATTTTCGCCGAAGGCGCGCTGGCCGGCGGCCACCGCCTCGTGCACGGCTTGCGGCCCGAAAGTCTTGGACACGGCCAGCAGCCGCACGGCGTCCGGGGCGCGGCCCGCTTCGGCGGCGGCAGCAACGATAGACGCGGTGACAGCTTGCAAGTTCTGGGGGATCAGGGACATAATCGTTGGGCTCTTCAGGCAATCATTAAAGTCAGGCACAAGGATTATAAATGGACATTTCCGAACTTCTCGCATTCTCCGTCAAGAACAAGGCCTCGGATCTGCACCTTTCGGCCGGGCTGCCGCCGATGCTGCGCGTGCACGGCGACGTGCGGCGCCTGAACGTCGATGCGCTCGAGCACAAGGAAGTGCACCGCATGATCTATGACATCATGAACGACGGCCAGCGCAAGGTCTATGAAGAACGCCTGGAGATCGACTTTTCGTTCGAGATTCCCGGCCTGTCGCGTTTTCGCGTCAATGCCTTCAACCAGGAGCGCGGCGCCTCGGCGGTGTTCCGCACCATCCCGTCGAAAATCCTCACGCTCGAAGAGCTGAACGCGCCCAAGATCTTTGCCGATTTCGCCTTGAAACCGCGCGGCCTGGTGCTGGTGACCGGCCCCACCGGTTCGGGCAAATCGACCACGCTGGCGGCCATGGTCAACCATCTCAACGAGACCGAGCATGGCCACATCCTGACGATCGAAGACCCGATCGAATTCGTGCACGACTCGAAAAAATGCCTGATCAACCAGCGCGAGGTGGGACCGCACACGCATTCGTTCAGTAACGCGCTGCGCTCGGCGCTGCGCGAAGACCCGGACTGCATCCTGGTGGGCGAATTGCGCGACCTGGAAACCATCCGCCTGGCGCTGTCGGCCGCCGAAACGGGCCACCTGGTGTTCGGCACCCTGCACACATCGTCGGCCGCCAAGACCATCGACCGTATCGTCGATGTATTCCCGGCCGAGGAAAAGGAAATGGTGCGGGCCATGCTGTCGGAGTCCCTGCAGGCGGTGATCTCGCAGACCCTGCTCAAGACCAAGGACGGCAGCGGGCGCGTGGCTGCGCATGAAATCATGGTGGGCACGCCGGCCATCCGCAACCTGATCCGCGAGGCGAAGATCGCGCAGATGTATTCGGCGATCCAGACCGGCAGCAACTTCGGCATGCAGACGCTGGACCAGAACCTGACGGACCTGGTGCGCCGCAACGTGATCGCGTCGGCCACCGCGCGCAGCGCGGCCAAGACCCCCGACAACTTCCCGGGCTGATCATGGAACGCGACAACGCTTCAAAATTCATGTTCGACCTGCTGCGCAATATGCTTGCGAGAAAAGGGTCGGACCTGTTCATCACCGCCGGTTTTCCGCCCGCGATGAAAATCGACGGCAAGATGACCCCGATGTCGCAGCAGGCGCTCACGCCCGCGCACACGCTGGACCTGGCGCGCGCCATCATGAACGACAAGCAGGCCGCCGGGTTCGAGCAGACCAAGGAAGCCAACTTCGCCATCAGTCCGCCCGACCTGGGACGCTTCCGCGTCTCGGCGTTCGTGCAAATGGGCTCGGTGGGCATGGTGCTGCGGGTGATCACCAGCACCATCCCCGACCTGAACAACCTGGGCCTGCCGGAAGTGCTGAAGGAAGTGGTGATGGCCAAGCGCGGCCTGGTGATCATGGTGGGCGCCACCGGTTCCGGCAAATCGACCACCCTGGCGGCCATGGTCGGGTACCGCAACGAGAACAGCTACGGCCATATCATCACCATCGAAGACCCGGTGGAATTCGTCCACCCGCACAAGAACTGCATCATGACCCAGCGCGAAGTGGGGGTCGATACCGACGACTGGGAGACGGCGCTCAAGAACACGCTGCGCCAGGCGCCGGACGTGATCCAGATCGGCGAGATCCGCGACCGCGAAACCATGGACCACGCGATCGCGTTTGCGGAGACCGGCCACCTGTGCCTGGCCACGCTGCACGCCAACAGCGCCAACCAGGCGCTCGACCGCATCATCAACTTCTTCCCCGAGGAACGCCGCCAACAGCTGCTGATGGATTTGTCGCTCAACCTCAAGGGACTGGTTTCGCAGCGACTGGTGCCGCGCAAGGGCGCGCCGGGGCGCGCGGTGGCAATCGAAATCCTGCTCAACACGCCGCTGATCTCGGACCTGATCTTCAAGGGCCAGGTACACGACATCAAGGAGTTGATGAAAAAATCGCGCGAGCTCGGCATGCAAACCTTCGACCAGTCGCTGTTCGACCTGCACGAGGCGGGCCTGATCACGTACGAGGACGCGCTGCGCAATGCCGATTCGGTCAACGACCTGCGCCTGGCCATCAAGCTCGAAAGCAAAACCACGCCGGAGCAGGCGCCGCCTGCCGGCGCCAGACAACTGGGCATCCTATGAGTTTCACATTATGAGCAGCATCTACGACTTCACCGCCAGCGACCTGGCCGGCGCGCCGGTGGACCTGCGCCGTTACCAGGGCAAGGTGCTCCTGATCGTCAACACCGCCAGCCAGTGCGGCTTCACGCCGCAGTACCAGGGGCTGGAAGCCGTGTACCAGCAGTTCCGCGACAAGGGCGTGGAGGTGCTGGGCTTCCCGTGCAACCAGTTCGGCGCCCAGGAGCCGGGCGGCGCCAGCGAGATCGGCGCCTTCTGCGAAAAGAACTACGGCGTCACCTTCCCGCTGTTCGCCAAGATCGACGTCAACGGCGACGCTGCCCACCCGCTGTTCGCCAAGCTGAAACACGATGCACCAGGCATCCTCGGCACCGAGCGGATCAAGTGGAACTTCACCAAGTTCCTGGTCCGCAAGGATGGCACCGTGTTTGCCCGTTATGCGCCCGCCACCAAGCCGGAAAGCATCGTCGCCGACATCGAAAAGCTGCTGGCAGAGCAATAATGGGCTCACGCAGCAACGATTTGTGCAGCACAGAAAGTAAAATCGTGAAAACAATAGGTTAAAACCGTGCTTTAGGTTAACTTTTCAGTAATAATGGTCTTCGGTCATTTCCCAACGTGAAACGTTAACTATGTCCCTGTTTGGAAAACTCCTGGCGCCATGGTTACGGATGGGCGTGTATGCGCGCTTGTTCCTGCCCATCTTCGTCATCATCACGCTGGTGCTGGTCGTGCGATATTCGATGATCTTCGAGTCGGAGACCACGAGCGCCAGTGCGCGCTACCAGCACGGCGCCAGCGAGCTGGCCACCTATCTGCACAACACCTTGCGGCCGGCGGTGCAAGCCTCCGACCGGGCCGCGATAGGCCGGGTTGCCATCGAACGCACCCTGCGCGACGCCCTGCTGCTCAACCCCGACCTGACCGCACTCTCGCTCGACTTCCCCGGCGGCCACCTCGAAGCCCGCCGCGCGCCAGTGCCGCTGCCGTCCTATCCCGCCTGGTTCGGCGCCATCGAGGCGCTGCAACCGCTACGCCAGAGCGTGCGCATCGGCGACGCCAGCCTGCAACTGGCGTTCGAGCCGACCTTGCCGCTGGCCGACGTATGGCGCACGCTGCGCCAGCAGGCGGTGATCTCGGCCACCAACATCCTCATCATCTACACCCTGCTCGGCTTCATCATCTTCGTCAACAAGCGCATGCTCAAGCGGCTCAACGCCGCCACCATCCGCTTCCATGGCGGCGACTACGCCACCCGCATGAAAGTGTCCGGCACGCTGGAGGCCCGCATGCTGGCCGAGACCTTCAACAACATGGCGCAGCGGGTGCAGGCGCTGGTGGACAAGCTGCAGGACAGCCAGAAAAGCCTCAGCGAACAACTGGAGCGCACCCTGCGCGCACAGGAACAACTGCAGGCGCAGAAGGAGCGCATCGAAGTGACGCTCGCCTCGATCGGCGACGCCGTCATCACCACCGACCTGACGGGCCGTATCGAGACCATCAACGAGGCGGCGCAGCAGCTCACCGGCTGGCCCGAGTCGCGCGCGCGCGGCCGGGAGCTGCACCAGGTGTTCGTGCTGGCGAATAACTTCGGCCAGCATTCGCTGCTCAAGTCGATGGCGGCGCTGTATGCCGGCGGCGAAGTGATCAAGGTGGGCAACCAGAGCCTGCGCCACCGCTCGGGCCGGGCCCTGACGGTGGAATACACGGCCAACGCCATCCGCACCGCCCAGGGCAAGGTGGAAGGCTCGGTGCTGGTGTTCCGCGACGTGACGGAACGGCGCCAGCTGATGCAGCAGATCTCGTGGCAGAGCAATCACGACATCCTCACCGGTCTGCCCAACCGCACCGCGCTGGCGGCCCGCTTCGAAAACGAAGTCACGCGCGCGCGCGAACACAACTACCTGCTGGCGGTATGCCTGTTCGACCTCGATCACTTCCAGCAGGTAAACGACCTGCTCGGCCAGCTCACCGGCGACGAGGTGCTCAAGCAGGCCGCCAGCCGCTTGCACGACTTTGCGGGCCAGCGCCACTACGTGGCGCGCCTGGGCGGCGACGAATTCGTGCTGCTGCTGCCGGAACTGCGCGGACGCGGCGATGTGGAGCAAGCGATGGACAAGCTGTTGATAGCGCTATCTCGCGACTACACCTGCGACGCCAAGCCGGTGGCCATGTCGGCCAGCGTGGGCATCGCGGTTTATACCGGCAACGAGGCCAGCGCCGACAGCCTGCTGCGCCAAGCCGACCAGGCGCTGTACCAGGCCAAGATCATGGGCCGCAACCGCTACCACTTTTTTGACGCCGACCTGGACGAACAGGTGCGCACCCATCACAACCGCCGCACCGAGGTGCGCGCGGCGCTGCGCGCCGGTGAGCTGCGGCTGTTCTACCAGCCCAAGCTGAACATGCGGCGCGGCCGCATCATCGGCATGGAAGCACTGCTGCGCTGGGAGCATCCGCAACGCGGCATCGTGGCGCCGATGGAGTTCCTGCCCATTGTCGAACACAGCGACGTCATCATCGACATCGGCGAATGGGTGCTGCGCGAGGCGCTGCGCCAGTTGCAGCAGTGGCGCCATGCCGATCCTGACTGGGTCATCAGCGTCAATATCGCCGCGCGCCATTTCCAGCGCGCCGATTTTGTCGAGCGCATCACCGCCATCCTGTCCGAGTTCCCCGACGTGCCGCCGCACATGCTGGAGCTGGAAATCCTGGAGTCGTCGGCGCTGTCGGACATCAACCACGTGCGCACCATCATGCAGGATTGCCAGGCACTGGGCATCGGCTTCGCACTCGACGATTTCGGCACCGGCTACTCGTCGATGTCGTACCTGAAACGCCTGCCAGCCGATGTGCTGAAGATCGACCAGAGCTTCGTGCGCAATATGCTGGAAGACCGCGACGACCTGCACCTGGTCAGCGCGGTGATCGGCCTGGCGAAGTCGTTCGGCCGTGCGGTCATCGCCGAAGGCGTGGAGACGGTGGAACACGGCGCCATGCTGATGCGACTGGGCTGCGACCTGGTGCAAGGCTACGGCATCGCCCGGCCAATGCCGGCGGACGAGGTGCTCGATTGGGTGGCGGCGTTCGAGCACCGTGCGCCGTTGTGGCAGGCAGCGGCGCAGCTGGCGCCGATCGTGAGTTTGCACAAGGAGGTGGTGGAGGTGTTGGAGCCGCCGCCGGCCACGCTGATCCCGCTAGGCTGAGCGGACCAGCATCCGGTCCACCAGCTCGATCCAGTGCACTACCGGCGTCTGCGTGCCCGACTGCAAATGCGCCGTGCAGCCCACATTGGCCGAAACGATGGTAGTGGCACCGGTAGCGGCCAGCGCCTCCAGTTTGCGGTCGCGCAGTTGCAGCGACAAGTCTGGTTGCAGCAGCGAATACGTCCCCGCCGAGCCGCAACACAGGTGGCTGTCGGCGCACAGCACCACGTCCACGCCCACCGCGCGCAGCACGCTTTCCACCTTGCCGCGGATCTGCTGGCCGTGCTGCAGCGTGCACGGCGGGTGGTACGCCACACGTTCCGCGATCGCTGCGGTGCGCCGTGCCAGTTCCGCCTCGAACTCCGGCATCACCTCGGACAGGTCGCGCGTGAGCGCGGCGATGCGCGCCGCCTTGGCCGCATAATCGACGTCGTGTGCCAGCAAGTGGCCGTATTCCTTGACGGTGGCGCCGCAACCGGAGGCCGTCATCACGATCGCTTCCACCTCGCCCCGCTCCACGTACGGCCACCAGGCGTCGATATTGCGGCGCATGTCGTCCAGCGCCGCCTGCTGGTCGTTCAGGTGGTGGCGCAGCGCGCCGCAGCAGCCGGCCTCGGGCGCGACGATCAACTGCACACCCGCCGCATCGAGCACGCGCGCGGCGGCGTGGTGGATGTTGGGCGCCATGGCCGGCTGGGTGCAGCCGGCCAGCGCCAGCATCTTGCGCGCGTGGGTGCGCGCGGGCAGCTTGCCGGCCGCCTGCCGCGCCGGAATCTTGTCCTGCAAGGCTGGCGACAACACGGGCCGGAACAACCGGCCCGCGCGCAGCGCCGCCGCGAACACGCGCTGGCGCGGCAGGGCTTCCTTCAACAGCCAGCGCCTGAAACGTTCGGCGGCCGGGCGCCGCACGCGCTGTTCCACCACCTGGCGGCCGATATCGAGCAGGCGCCCGTAACGTACGCCGGACGGACAGGTGGTTTCGCAGCTGCGGCAGGTCAGGCACCGGTCGAGATGCAACTGGGTTTTACCGGTAACGGGCGCGCCTTCGAGCACCTGCTTGATCAGGTAGATGCGCCCGCGCGGGCCATCGAGTTCGTCGCCCAGCAGCTGGTACGTGGGGCACGTGGCCGTGCAAAAGCCGCAATGCACGCAGGAGCGCAGGATCGCGTCGGCCTCTTCGCCTTCGCGCGTGTGCTGGATAAAATCGGCGAGATTGGTTTGCATGGCTCAGGTGTTCAATATAAGCGTCCAGGGTTGAAGATGCCGGCCGGGTCGAAGGCGGCCTTCAGGCGCTGGTGGATGGCGGCGACGGCCGGCGCCAGCGGGTGAAACACGCCGGCAGCCTTGTCTTGCGCGCGGTACAGCGTGGCATGGCCGCCCGCCGCTGCCGCCGTGCGGCGGATGGCGTCCGCATCACCAATGCGACCATCGGCCAGCTTGAGCCAGCGCTGTGCCCCACCCCACTCGATCAACTGCTCGCCGCCATTGACGATGGCGCTGGCGGCCGTTGGCACCGACAGCCGCCACACGGCGCCGCCGTCGAAAAAGCCGTGGGTCTGGTCACGCAGCGCGGCCCAGAACGCGGCTGCATCGGCGCCCGATGCAGCGCTGGCGGCCCAGGCGGCAGTACCTGCGCCGTTATCCACAGTGTTGGCCAGCTCCTGCCCCCCCAGTCTGCGCCGCGCCGCGTCCACCGCCGCCTGCGCGCCGGAGAGGCGCAGCGTCAGCACGCCGTCATGCCAGCAACTGGCGGACAGCGGCAACGGCTGGCCGGCCCATTCGTTCATCCTGGCAAGCGCATCGATCTCGCTCATTTCAAAACGCAGACTCGCTTCGCACACGGGCTTGGGCAGCACCTTGAGCGACACCTCGAGGATCAGGCCCAGCGTGCCAAGCGAACCGGCCAGCAGGCGCGAGACGTCGTAGCCGGCCACGTTTTTCATGACCTGGCCGCCGAAGCGCAGCGCCTCGCCGCTGCCATCCATCAGCACCGCCCCCAGCACGAAGTCGCGCACGGCGCCCGCACTGGCGCGGCGCGGCCCGGACAGGGCGCTGGCCACCACGCCGCCGATGGTGGAGCTTGGCCCGAAGCGCGGCGGTTCGAATGCCAGCATCTGCTGGTGGTGATCGAGCAGCGCCTCGATCTCGGCCAGCGGCGTGCCGCAGCGCGCGGTGATGACCAGTTCGGTCGGCTCGTACGACACCACGCCGGTGTAGGCGCGCGTATCGAGCACCTCCCCCGCCAGCGCGCCGCCGTACCAGTCCTTGGTGCCGCCGCCGCGCAGGCGCAGCGGCTGGCCGGTTTGCGTGGCGGCGCGGGTGCGGGCGCTGAAGGCGCTGGCGATGTCGGTCGGGGTCATGGTCGTCGCCTTAAAAGCGCGGCAGGTGGGCGAACGGCAGCAGCCCCCCGCACACGCGCATCTTGCCGAATTCCGCGCAGCGGTTGAGGGTGGGGATCGCCTTGTCGGGATTGAGCAGGCCGGCCGGATCGAACGCGCGCTTGACCGCGAAAAACGCCTCCAGTTCCAGCGGCGCGAACTGCGCGCACATCGAATCGATCTTCTCGATGCCCACGCCGTGCTCGCCGGTGATGGTGCCGCCCACGGCCACGCACAGCGCCAGGATCTCGGCGCCGAAGCTTTCGGCCCGGGCAAATTCATCGGGGATGTTGGCGTTGAACAGGATCAGCGGATGCAGGTTGCCGTCGCCGGCGTGGAAGACGTTGGCGCAGCGCAGGCCATACCTGATTTCCATCTGGGCGATACCGGCCAGCACCTCGCCCAGGCGCTTGCGCGGAATGGTGCCGTCCATGCAGTAGTAGTCGGGCGAGATGCGGCCGGCCGCCGGAAAGGCGTTCTTGCGCCCGGACCAGAAGCGCAGCCGCTCGGCCTCCGACTGCGAGACGGTAATAGCCACCGCGCCGGCCGCGCCCAGCACCGCCGACATGCGGGCGATGTCTTCTTCCACTTCCTCGGCCGTGCCATCGGCTTCGCACAGCAGGATGGCGGCGGCGTCGGTATCGTAGCCGGCGTGGACGAACGGCTCGACCATGCGCGACGAGGTCTGGTCCATCATCTCCAGCCCGGCGGGGATGATGCCGGCGGCGATCAGCGCGGCCACCGCGTGGCAGCCATCGGCCACCTGGGCGAACGACGCCATGATCACGCGCGCCACGGCCGGCCTGGGGATCAGCTTGACGGTTACCTCGGTGACGATGCCCAGCATGCCCTCGGAGCCGATGAACACCGACAGCAAATCGAGGCCGGGGGAATCGAGCGCAGCGCCGCCCAGTTCCACGATCTCGCCATCGATGGTGGCCATGCGCACGCGCAGCACGTTGTGGATGGTGAGGCCGTACTTGAGGCAATGCACGCCGCCCGAGTTTTCCGCCACGTTGCCGCCGATGGTGCAGGCGATTTGCGATGACGGATCGGGCGCGTAGTACAAGCCATGCGGCGCAGCCGCCTCCGAGATGGCGGCGTTGCGCACGCCGGGCTGCACGACCGCCGTACGCGAATAGGCGTCGAGGCGCACGATGCGATTGAGGCGCGCGGTGGACAGCACCACGCCATCGACAATCGGCATGGCGCCGCCGGACAGTCCCGTGCCGGCGCCGCGCGGCACGATCGGCACCGCGAGCTCGCGGCACACGCGCAGCACGGCCACCACCTGCGCCTCGCTGTCGGGCAGCGCGACGATCATCGGCAACTGGCGGTAGGCGGCCAGGCCGTCGCATTCGTAGGGACGTGTGTCTTCGGGCGCCGAGAGCACGGCGCGCGCGGGCAGCACCCGCAGCAAGGCATCGGTCACCTGCGCGCGCAGTTGGTCGTGGGCTGCAACATCGTCAAGCCGGGTGGAAACCGCAACAGTCATGGACGGGCCCTGGTAGCACTACAGGCCTCGATTGTAAGCATAAAAGCGGAACTGCTGTATTCTTCTGTGACTCTTACAATCAACCGGAACATCCATGGGCAACCGACTCTCCAAAATCGCCACCCGCACCGGCGACGGCGGCACCACCGGCCTCGGCGACGGCAGCCGCACCGACAAGGACAGCGTGCGCATCCACAGCATCGGCGAAGTCGACGAACTCAATTCGCATCTCGGCCTGCTGCTGTGCGAAGACATGCCCGCCGACCTGCGCGACGAGCTGGTGACGATCCAGCACGACCTGTTCGACCTCGGCGGCGAATTGTGCATCCCCGGCTACCAGATGATCACCGACGCCCACGTGCTGCGGCTCGACGCACTGCTGGAAAAATACAACGCCACCCTGCCCGCGCTGACCGAATTCATCCTGCCTGCCGGCTCGCGCGCCGCGTCGCAAGCCCACGTCTGCCGCACCGTCTGCCGCCGCGCCGAGCGCGCCATCGTCACGCTGGGCAAAACCGAAACCATCCACGAGCATCCGCGCCAGTACGTGAACCGGCTGTCGGATCTGCTGTTCGTGCTGTCGCGCGTGCTCAACCGCTACGCCGGTGGCAGCGATGTGTTGTGGCAGCATGAGCGCAAGCGCGGATAAGTCGCGACCGTCAAGCCGAAGCCAGGCAATGCCTGCACCCGCTCTGCCAGAAAATCAAGCAGCAACCGCGCCCGCAGCGGCTGGTACCGGCGCGTAGGCGACAGCAGGTGCAGCGGTTGCGGCGCGCCTTCCCAGGGCGCCAGCACGCGCACCAGCGCGCCGGTATCGAGCAGGTCCTGCACCAGCCACAGGGGGCACATGCCGATGCCGCCGCCCGCCACCAGGCTGTCGCGGATCGCCAGCGCGTGGTTGACGCGGAACCGCCCATGCGTGACGACAGTCACCACCTGCTCTTGCCGATACAGCGTGAGAGCATCGCCATCGGCCAGCCAGGCAAAGCGGATGTAATCGTGCGTGGCCAGGTCCTGCGGGTGCTGCGGCGTGCCGCTGCGCGCCAGGTACGACGGCGCGGCCACCAGGTGGCGCGGCGAAACGCCTGCTGCACGCGCCACCGCGTCAAGGGGCAGGTCGGTGCCCTGGCGCACGGCGATGTCCACGCCGTCGCGCACCAGGTCCACCATGCGGTCGTCCAGTACCAGTTCGATCTGCACCTGCCGATGGCGCGCCATGAAGTCTGCCAGCAGGGCATTGAGCCGGAACTGGCCGAACGCGGCGGGGGCGTTAATGCGGATCAGGCCGGCCGGCGTTTCGGTCTGGCCGCGCGCCTCGGCCACGGCTTCGTGGTACTGCGCCAGCACGCCCAGCGCGCGCTGGTAAAACTGGCTGCCTTGCGGCGTGGGCCGCAGGCTGGTGGTGCTGCGTTCGAGCAGGCGCACGCCCAGCTCGCGCTCAAGCGCGGCCATCAGCTTGCTCACGGTCGGTTGCGTGGTGCCCTCCTCGCGCGCCACGGCCGACAGGCTGCCCAGTTCCACGGCGCGCACGAAGCAGCGCAGCGAACGGATCGTGTCCATGCAATGCCCTCATTCCAATTTTGAATGAAGTATAGTCGAATCACGCGTCTTCAAATCGATTTGCGAATAGCCTACCGTGGTGGCGACATTCATCACGGAGCCCATCATGGCAACACGCACGATCTCTTTGGCGGCCATCGCGGCCCTGTCCAGCATCTTGGCCGCTGGCCTCCCGGCCCTGGCGGCCCCGCAGGCACCAACCAGCACCTGGACCGCGAGCTGGTACGCCAGTCCCCACGCCACCTGGGGCGCCGACTTCGCGCTGCCTACTGGTGTTCCGCCGGTACTGGCCCGGCAGACCGTGCGCGAGACTGCGCGCCTGAGCGTGGGCGGCACGCGGGTCAGGATCGTGCTGTCGAACCGCTACGGCACGCAGCCGGTGCACGTGGGCGCGGCGCGGGTGACCCGCGTGGCCAATGCGACAACGGTGGCGCGGGCCGTCCCCGCTGCACACAACGCGACAGCCGGCGCCACGGCTGCGGCTTCGGCTTCGGCTTCGGCTGCGGCTGCGGCTGCGGCGGCTCCGGCTTCGGCTGCGGCTGCGGCTGCGGCGGCTCCGGCTCCGGCGGCTTCTTCGGCTCCGGCGGCGGCGACAGCGGCGACAGCGGCCGGCATACCGCTGACCTTCGGCGGCCAGACCGCCGCCATCATCGCGCCGGGCGCCCCGCTGGTCAGCGACCCGGTGGACCTGCCGGTGGCGGCGCTCGAACAACTGGCGGTCAGCGTCTACCTGCCGCAGGCCACGCCGCTTGCCACCTTCCACTGGGGCGCGCAGCAGACCGGCACGATCGAAGCCGGCGATACGACGGCGGCGCCGCCGCACCAGTACCAGGCACAGGCACAGGCACAGGCACAGGTACAGGTACAAGTACTGCACGGCCGCGCGCTGCTGGCCGGCATCCTGGTGCAGTCCGACACGGGGCGTGACGTCGTCGTCGCATTCGGTGACTCTATCACCGACGGCAACGGTTCCACGCCGGACCAGGACCTGCGCTGGCCCGACGTGCTGGCCGCGACCATGGCGCAACAGGGCGTCGCGGTGGTCAATGCCGGCATCTCCGGCGCGCGGTTGCTGGGCGACCGCATGGGTGTGAACGCTGCCGCGCGCTTCGGCCCCGACGTGCTGGACCAGCCGGGCGTGGCTACCGTGGTAGTGCTGTTGGGGATCAACGACATCGGCTGGCCGGGCAGCGCCTTTGCGCCCGACGAACCGGCGATGACGGCGCCGCGCATGATTGCCGCCTACCGCCAGCTGATCGCGCAGGCGCGCTTGCACAAGGTGCGCATCGTCGGCGCCACGCTGGCGCCGTTCGAGGGCGCGCTGCACGGCACGCCGTTCGACGGCTATTACACGCCGGCCAAGGATGATGTGCGGCGCGAGGTCAATCGCTGGATACTGGAGAGTGGGGAATTCGACGCCGTGGCCGACGTCGATGCGGCGCTGCGCGATCCACAGCATCGGGCGCGCCTGCTGGCGCGCTTCGACAGCGGCGACCACCTGCATCCGGGCGATGCAGGTTACGAGGCGATTGCAGCAGCGGTGGCGGCAGCGCTGGGCAAGGCCGACTGATGCGGGACACGCGCCTGGTCCGGCCCGATGGCTAAAAGTCGGTCGGTTATAATCGCCCCCGCGCAGCCGCTATCGGTTACTGATTGAAATGTTGACCGCTGTGGCTATCCCGGCGCACCACCTAGCTAGGAATTCTCATGCGTTTTGTATTGCTGCCGCTGTTGCTTGTCATGCCCCTCGCCTGTGCCGACGTGCTGGACGATAAGATCATGCAGGAGATGGCGCGGCGCCATGTTCCCGGTCTGTCGGTGCTGGTCATCCAGGATGGCAAGGTCCTCAAGGAGAAAGGCTATGGCTACGCCAATCTCGAGCACAGCGTTCCAGTGACCGAAAAGACCGTGTTCCAGTCGGGTTCGGTAGGCAAGACCTTCACCGCCGCACTGGTCATGCTGCTGGCCGAGGACGGCAAGCTGAGCCTGGATGACCCGATCGCGCGCCATCTGTCGAACACGCCGCCGGCGTGGAACGGCATCACCATCCGCCACCTGTTGACACACACGTCTGGTCTCGGTGATCCCTACAAGGTGCTCGATTTCCGCAAGGACTATTCGGATGAGGAACTGATCGCGCTGGAGGCCGGTATTCCGATGCTGTTCGCGCCGGGCGAACGCTACTCGTACAGCAATATGGGCTATCACCTGCTCGGCTTTATCTGCAACAAGGCAGGCGGCAAGTTTTACGGCGACCAGCTGCGTGAGCGTATCTTCGCGCCGCTGGGCATGGAGACGAAGGTGATTACCGAGGAAGACATCGTGCCCCATCGCGCCGCCGGCTATACATGGAACAACGGCGTGCTGCGCAACCAGAGCTGGGTAGCGCCCATGCTCAACACCACTGCCGACGGCAGCCTGTACCTGACCGCGCGCGACCTGGCCAAATGGGACCAGGCGTTGTACGGTGACAGCATACTCACCACACGCATGCGCGCTGCCAGCTGGACGCCACCCAAACTGGCCAACGGCGACAATTCCGGTTACGGCTATGGGTGGATGATCGGCGAGCTCAAAGGTCATCGCCTGGTGTCCCATAGTGGAGCGTGGCAGGGCTTCAAATCGCAAATCGACCGCTACGTCGATGACAAGTTCACCGTGATCGTGCTGGCCAACTCGGCCAGCGCCAAGCCGGGAAAATTTACCAGCATGATTACCGGGCACTTCATGCCAGCGCTGGCAGTCGAGCCAGCCAAAGCGATTCCCGACCGCAGTCCGGAAGTAACGGTCAAGTTACGTGCGGCAATTACCAGCCTTGCTGCAGGCGAACCGCCGGCACGGATGACGCCAGCCGTTGCAGAGCAGTTCGGGCCTGACATGCTGCCCAAATATCGCACGGGCCTGACCAGGCTGGGCGAGTTGAAAACCGTCGAGCTGCTGTCACGCACGAGCGTGGCAGAAGCGATCAGTTATCGCTATCGCTTCAATTTTACGGAAGAATCGCTGATCGTCATCGGCGAGCTGAACAAGGAAGGGCAGCTGGCGAAGCTGCGCATGTTCCTGGACTAAGGCGCAAGCGCGTCGCTGACGGCGCTGGCGCAGGCTGACGCCGCCCCCACTGGGGTACGGCGCGGCATCAGCCGTTGTTGACCACCAGGCGTGGCTCGTCGCCGCCAGCGTTTATCTCGTTGCCCGCATTGCCCGCATTGCCGAAGCGCTGCCTGATCGACGCCGTGATGCCGGCCGCATCGAGTCCCACGCTCGAGAGCAGCTTGACTGGATCGCCATGGTCGATGAACTTGTCGGGCAGGCCGATCATCAGCAGCGGCTTGACGATGCCCTCGGCGGCCAGCGCTTCGGCCACGGCGGCACCGGCGCCGCCCATGATGGCGCCCTCTTCCACCGTCACCAGGTAGTCGTGGCTGGCGGCCAGTTGTTTGACCAGCTCCACGTCCAGCGGTTTCACGAAGCGCATATTGGCGACCGTGGCGCCCAGCGTCTCGCCGGCGGTGACCGATGGCGCGACCATCGAGCCGAATGCCAGGATCGCGATGCGGGCGCCCTGGCGCTTGATTTCGCCTTTACCGAGCGCAATGGTGGTCAGCTCCTGTTCCATCGCTGCACCGATGCCGGCGCCGCGCGGGTAGCGGATGGCGGCCGGGCCCGGATAGCGGTAGCCGGTGGTGAGCATTTGCCGGCATTCGTTTTCGTCCGACGCGGCCATGATCACCATGTTCGGGATGCAGCGCAGGTAGGCCAGGTCGTAATTGCCGGCGTGGGTGGCGCCGTCGGCGCCGACCAAACCGGCGCGGTCGAGCGCAAACGTGACGTCGAGGTTTTGCAGCGCCACGTCGTGCACCAGCTGGTCGTAACCGCGTTGCAGGAAGGTCGAGTAGATCGCCACGACCGGTTTCAGGCCTTCGCAGGCCAGGCCGGCGCCGAAGGTGACCGCGTGCTGCTCGGCGATGCCGACGTCGAAGTATCGGTCGGGATATTGCTGTTCGAAGCGCACCATGCCCGAGCCTTCGCGCATGGCAGGCGTGATGCCGACCAGCTTTTTGTCGGCAGCGGCCATGTCGCACAGCCAGTTGCCGAAAACCTCGGTGTAGGTCATCTTGGCCGGCGCCGTGGCCGGCTTGATGCCTTCGGCCGGGTTGAATTTGCCGGTGCCGTGGTACAGGATCGGTTCGGCTTCGGCCAGCTTGTAGCCCTGGCCCTTCTTGGTCACCACGTGCAGGAACTGCGGCCCCTTGAGCTGCTTGATGTTTTGCAGCGTGGGAATCAGCGAATCGAGGTCGTGGCCGTCGATGGGGCCGATGTAATTGAAGCCGAATTCCTCGAACATGGTGGCAGGCACCACCATGCCCTTGGCGTGTTCTTCCAGGCGTTTGGCCAGTTCCAGCACGGGGCCGGGCAAGACCGACTTGCCGACGTTCTTGGCGGCGGCGTAGAACTGCCCCGACATCAGGCGCGCCAGGTAGCGATTGAGCGCGCCGACCGGCGGCGAAATCGACATATCGTTATCGTTGAGGATGACCAGCAGGTTGATGTCGTCCTGCACGCCGGCGTTGTTCAGCGCCTCGAAGGCCATGCCGGCGGTCATCGAGCC
Source organism: Duganella zoogloeoides (assembly GCF_034479515.1). Taxonomy (NCBI): domain Bacteria; kingdom Pseudomonadati; phylum Pseudomonadota; class Betaproteobacteria; order Burkholderiales; family Oxalobacteraceae; genus Duganella; species Duganella zoogloeoides. Next base: position 588,870 of record NZ_CP140152.1, on the reverse strand, counting down.
GTCGCCGATGACGGCAATCGCGTGGCGGTGCTCGCCCTTGATCTTGGCCGCCTGCGCCATGCCCAGCGCGGCCGAAATCGACGTCGACGAGTGGGCGGTGCCGAAGGTGTCGTACTCGCTCTCGTCGCGCTTGGGAAAGCCCGAGATGCCGTCGAGCTGGCGCAGCGTGTGCATGCGGCTGCGGCGGCCGGTGAGGATCTTGTGCGAATAGGTCTGGTGGCCCACGTCCCACACGATGCGGTCTTCCGGCGTGTTGAACACGTAGTGCAGCGCTACCGTCAGCTCGACCGTGCCCAGGTTGGACGACAAGTGACCGCCCGTCTTGGAGACGGAGTCGAGCAGGTAGGCGCGCAGTTCGTGCGCCAGCGGCGTGAGTTGATGGTACGGCAGTGCGCGTACGTCGGCCGGTGAATCTATTTTTTCTAGCAAGTTCATTTATGCCTTCCGCTGCACGATCAAATCCGCGAGTTCGCGTAACCGCAGAGCCTTGTCTCCGAACGGCGCGAGCGCTGCGTGCGCATCGAGCCGCAATGTTTCTGCCAGCGCGCGCGATGGCTCCAGCCCCAAAATCGACACGTAGGTCGGCTTGTTGTCAGCCGCGTCCTTGCCGGCGGTCTTGCCCAGCGTGGCCGAATCGGCGGTGGCATCCAGCACGTCATCGACGACCTGGAACGCCAGGCCGATCGCGCGCGCATACTGGTCCAGCGCCGCCATCGCGGCCGCATCGAGGTCCTTGCCGGCCAGCGCGCCCAGCAGCACGGCTGCGCGCAGCAAGGCGCCGGTTTTGAGCTGGTGCATCTGTTCCAGTTGTTCCAGGGTCAAGCTCAGGCCCACGCTGTCGAGGTCGATGGCCTGGCCGCCGCACATGCCGGCCGAGCCCGATGCATGGGCCAGCACCTTCAACATGGCCGCCAGGCGCGTCGGTGGAATCAGGCTGGTGTCGGCCTCGGCCAGCACCACGAAGGCCTGCGATTGCAGCGCGTCGCCGACCAGCAGCGCGGTTGCTTCGTCGTAGGCGATGTGGACCGTGGGCTTGCCACGGCGCAGCGCGTCGTCGTCCATGCAAGGCATGTCGTCGTGCACCAGCGAGTAGGCGTGGATCATTTCCACGGCCGCTGCCGCGCGCGCCACGATGGCGGCATCGGCATCGAACAGCGCGCCGGCCGCGTAGGCCAGCAACGGTCGCACGCGCTTGCCGCCACCGAGCAGCGCATAGCGCATGGCGGCGTGCAGCCTGGTGGGCGTGGCGGTGGCAGCGGGCAGGAAACCCGATAAATCGTTTTCCGAGCCGGCCTGCACGGTTTTCATCCAGTCGTCGAAGGCGGCGGTCATTGTTCGGCCTCGGCGGCTTGTTCGAATGGCTTGAGCATGTCGCCCTCGAGCACCTTGACCTGGGACTCCACTTTTTCGAGCTGGGCCGCGCACAGCTTGACCAGCTCGGAACCGCGCGCATAGGCGGCCACCGATGCTTCGAGCGGCAGCTGGCCGGCTTCCATTTGCGCAACCAGTTGGGCCAGCTCTGCCATCGCTTCTTCAAACGAGACGTTGGCGGCGGCGGCGGTCGTTGCAGCTTCGGCAGATAATTTCTTAGACATCGTTATTCGTCGTTTTCAGACATGGTCACTCAGGTTTCAAGGCAAAAAAGCTTGCCAGGCAGTGTAGCCCGTTATTTTAGAACAAACCACCCACTCCGGTGGAACAATACGGACGCCACCCGGACGGATGACGGATTTTATCGTAATCGCCACTGTATACGTGAAGTGCATGCATTTCTTGCATTTCCCTACAAGTTGGACCAGTGCTCCCTCTGCCCCCGCCCGGTAAAAAACGGTATAATTGCCGGTTCTGTCCGAAATACTATTTTCAACTTACTTGAATTCAGGAATTTGCGGATTCTGTCTCTTCTTGGTTTGATGTATTTTAATTAAGGGGGGTTTGGATGTCCGATCTGGGTACCCACGCCAAGCTGGCGCGTTCTAACGCGCAACTTCCGGTTGACGTCTATTTTGACGAGGCGCTGTTACAGCGCGAAAAGCAGCAGTTATTCCAGAGTGGTCCGCGTTACGTCGGCCACGAACTGATGGTGCCCGAGGTCGGCGACTTTGCCACGCTCGCGGCCGAAAACGAAGGCCGCATGCTGGTGCGCAACGCCAATGGGCTCGAATTGCTGTCCAACGTCTGCCGCCACCGGCAGGCGCTGATGTTCAATGGCCGCGGCAACGCCAATAATATCGTCTGTCCGCTGCACCGCTGGACCTACGACCTCAAGGGTGAACTGATCGGCGCGCCCCACTTCGCCGAAACGCCGTGCCTGAACCTGCCCAAGACAAAGCTGCAAAGCTGGAACGGCCTGCAGTTCGAGCAGAACGGCTATAACGTCATGGAAAAGCTCAAGAACCTCTCGGTCACGAAGGATCTCGATTTCTCCGGCTATATGTTCGACCGCGTGGAAGTGCAAACGTGCGATTACAACTGGAAGACTTTTATCGAAGTCTACCTGGAGGACTACCACGTCGAGCCATTCCACCCTGGCCTGGGCGGCTTTGTCAGCTGTGACGACCTGCGCTGGGAATTCGGCCAGGACTACAGCGTGCAAACCGTGGGCGTGAACAAGGGCCTGCTCAAGTCCGGCTCCGAAGTCTACAAGCGCTGGCAGGAGCAGGTACTGAAATTCCGTGGTGGCGAGGCGCCGCCGTATGGCGCGATCTGGCTCACGCTGTACCCGAACATCATGGTCGAGTGGTATCCGCACGTGCTGGTCGTATCCACCCTGTGGCCCGATGGTCCGCAGCGCACCCGCAACGTGGTCGAGTTCTACTACCCCGAGGAAATCGTGCTGTTCGAGCGCGAGTTCATCGAGGCCGAGCACGCCGCGTACATGGAAACCGTGTCGGAAGACGACGAAATCGCCTTGCGCATGGATGCCGGTCGCAAAGCCCTGCGCGCCCGGGGCGAGACCGACGCCGGCCCTTATCAGTCACCGATGGAAGATGGCATGCAGCACTTCCACGAATGGTACCGATCCAAGATAGATTTATAAAAAGGAAACTGGATGCAATCGCTTTGGATGTTGTTCGCTAGCTTTATGTTCGCCGTCATGGGGGTGTGCGTCAAGCTGGCATCCGAAGAATTCTCCACCTCCGAAATCGTCATGTACCGCGGGGTGGTCGGCGTGATCGTGCTGGCCATCATCATCAAGTCGCAGGGCGGCAGTTTCCGCACTACCATGCCGCTGGCCCACCTGTGGCGCTGCATCATTGGTGTGGTGTCGCTGTGGCTCTGGTATTACTCGATTGCCGAACTGCCGCTGGCCACGGCCATGACCCTCAATTACCTGTCGCCGATCTGGATCGCCGTGTGGCTGTTCGCGCTCGGCTGGTGGCACGCCAAGGGCGACATCAAGTGGCCGCTGATGATGGCCGTGATGATGAGCTTTGTGGGCGTGGTCCTGCTGTTGCAACCGGCCTTCCACGCCAACCAGCTCACGCCTGCCCTGGTCGCCCTGTTCTCCAGCCTGTTGACGGCCATGGCCTATATGCAGGTGCGCAAGCTGGGCCTGGCCGGCGAACCGGAAAGCCGCGTGGTGTTTTATTTTGCCGTCACCAACATCGTGGCCGGCCTGCTCGGCAACCTGCTGCTCAGCGGCGACCAGCCGGTGACCTGGCACCCGATCAACAGCTGGCACGGCGGCCTGCTGCTGCTGGGCATCGGCATCTGCGCCACCAGCGCGCAAGTGGCCATGACGCGCGCCTACCGCCTGGGCCAGACCCTGGTGGTGGCCAACCTGCAATACACGGGCATCGTGTTTTCCAGCATCTGGGGCGTGCTGGTGTTCGGCGACGTGTTCAGCTGGATGAGCTGGACCGGCATCGCCATCATTCTCGCTTCCGGCGTGGCCGCAACGTTCTACAATACCCGCAATACAGAGCGCGGCAAGGCCATCGACAAGGCCGACCCGATTTCCAGCGAAGTGTAGTCCACGGAGTGTTCGCCATGCATACCACCCTGATCAGCGCCGCCGACCTGGCCCAGCACGTTCTCGACAGCCGCTGGGTCGTGCTCGACTGCCGCCACGACCTGATGAACCCGGACGCCGGCCGCGACGCCTTTGCGGCCGGCCACATCCAGAACGCCCAGTTCGCCAATATCGATACCGACCTGTCCGGCGCCAAGACCGGGCTCGACGGCGTATTCCGTGGCCGCCACCCGCTGCCCGAGCGCACCGTCCTGATCGAGACGCTGCGCGCCTGGGGCATCGACGACGACACGCAAGTGGTGGCCTACGACGCCCACGGCGGCATGTTTGCCGCGCGCCTGTGGTGGCTGCTGCGCTGGATCGGCCACCCGGCCGTGGCCGTGCTCGACGGCGGCCTGGCCGCCTGGCAGGCCGCCGGTGAGCCGCTGGTCACGCCGGTGGCGCCACGCGCGCGGGGTGCTATTGCCGAACGGCCAAGCCTGACGCAGACGGTAGCGGTGGACGATGTGGTGGCCAACCTGGCCACGCAAAATAAAACCGTGGTCGATGCGCGCGCCGCCGACCGCTATCGCGGCGAGAACGAAACCATCGATCCGGTGGGCGGGCATATCCCCGGCGCGCGTAACCGCTTTTTCAAAGATAACCTGGCGCCTGACGGCCGTTTCAAGGATGCGGCGCAATTGAAGGCCGAGTGGGCGCCGCTGTTTGCCAGCGCACCGCAGGCGATCATGCAATGCGGCTCGGGCGTAACCGCCTGCCACAACCTGCTGGCGCTGGAAGTGGCGGGCTTGCCGGGCGCGGCGCTGTACCCGGGTTCGTGGAGCCAGTGGTGCGCCGATCCGGCGCGGCCGGTGGCGACGGGACAGGATTAAGTTTTTCGGATTCTTACATTGCGTACCCAACGGACGATGACGATGTCGTTGGCTGTCACACGATACTCGATGGTGTGTCCAGTTTTGGGAACCGGATAGCGGCGTAGCGCTGGCAAATACGTCGCGTGCCGATATCAGGCTGAGTAGACAAAAGGTCGATCACCTTAGTGACCCTCTGCAATACCAGGAGTCCGGTGGAATAATCCTGCGCGTTGACGTGCGCCATGGTCTGGTCGAGCGCTCGCTGTGCGGCTGCCGACCACCTTACAGTCCGCTTAGCCTGCTTTACGCTTGCCGCGCACATTGGCGTCCAAGATGCGTCGTGCCTGTGCCATCACATCGTCGTGAGCGACAGTGCACCCTGCTGCAATGTCCTCATCGGCATTGAGATTGGCTTGCACCGAATCCTCGATATCGTCGAAGCCGTACAGGTAAATCTCGGGCCAGATACTGTCCACGCTGACGTTGGCCTTGCTTGCCAGACGCTCAAGGCGCGCAGAGTCCGCAGCCGATAGTGCTGCCAGCGCCGCTGCCTGCTTTTGAGAAGGAAGGTCCATCCCGCCATCTTACCCCTCCCGCTCCAGACTGCAAGCAAGCTGGGCTTTATGGTCAGCGGTGACTGGTAAAGAACACCACGATCGCCACGCCGGTGGCGATCAACAGCACTTGCTGCACCGATTCGCGCAGCGTGGCGCGCCGCTGCATCTGGGGCATCAGGTCGCTCACGGCGATGTAGATGAAGCCCGACGACGCAAACACCAGCACGTACGGGATCAGGCTGCTGGCGCGGTCGAGGAAGTAGTAGCCGAGCAGGCCACCGGCGATCGACAACAGGCTGCACAGCAGGTTGTAGATGTAGGCACGCGTGCGCGAAAAACCGGCGTTGAGCAGCACGATGAAGTCGCCGATTTCCTGCGGGATTTCGTGGGCGATGATGGCCAGGCCCGTCACCAGGCCCAGTTGCGGGTCGGCCAGGAAGGCGGCCGCGATCAGGATGCCGTCGGTAAAATTGTGCATGCCGTCGCCGACCAGGATCATCCAGCCGGCCTTGCCGGCCTCGGACTTGTCGTGGCCGTGGTGGTGGTGATGGCCGTCGTGTTCGTGGTGGTGCGAGTGGCGCATGATGGCCAGCTTTTCCAGCACGAAGAACGCCAGCAGGCCCGCCAGCAGGGTCGCGAACAGGCTGCGCGGGCTGGCGGTGGAATCGAATGCTTCAGGCAGTGCATGCAGCAGCGAAGTGGCCAGCATCAGGCCGACCGACAGGCTGACCATGCGCTCGACCACCTTCGACAGCAGCGTAAACGAGAACACGGCAGCGGCCGATATGCTGACGACGCCGGCGAGCGTGGTCGCCAGAATGATGGAAATGAGTACGGGATCGATGGTATAGCCTCTTGTGCCTGGCCCGTCCACAGAGGGGGCCGGGGCGTTATTTTACCGCCCGGCACGCATTTCTGCTCATTTTTGGCTAAAAACAGCCTTCCTGGCCCATCGGTCCCTCTTTAGTCTGGCTTTACGCCACGCCGTTCTGCTTGAACCACGCCAGCATGCGGCCCCAGCCATCCTTGGCGTCCGCCTCGACGTAGCTGGGCCGGTAGTCGGCGTGGAAGGCGTGGCCCGAGTTCGGATAGACCACGAAAGTCGACTTGTTTGCGCCCTTGGCCAGCGCCGCTTTCATCGCTTCGACCGATTCCTGCGGAATGCCCGTATCTTTCAAACCGTACAGGCCCAGCACCGGCACGGTCAGAGATGGCGCGATATCGACCGGATGCCTGGGCGTGTTGGCGCTGGTAGTGCCCACCAGCCGGCCATACCACGCCACGCCGGCCTTGATGGCCGGATTGTGGGCGGCGTACAGCCAGGTCACGCGGCCGCCCCAGCAGAAACCGGTGATGGCGATCTTGTCCGGATTGCCGTTGTTGGCCTTGGCCCATGCCACCAGCGCGTCGAGATCGGTCATCACCTGCGCGTCCGGGGTCTTGGCGATGATGTCGCGTTGCAGTTCGGCGATCGAGGCGACCTTTTGCGGGTCGCCCTGGCGCACGAACAGGTCGGGCGCCAGCGCCAGGTAGCCGAGCTTGGCGAAGCGGCGGGCCACGTCGGCGATATGTTCGTGCACGCCGAAGATTTCGGAAATCACCAGCACCACCGGCAGGTTGGTCTTGCCTTCCGGCTGGGCGCGATAGACCGGCACGGCCTGGCCAGCCACGTCGAGCGTGATGGTGCCGGCGGTGAGGCCGGCAGTATCGGTCTTGATGACGTTTTGCGCGACCACCGGCATGGCGGCCACGGCAAAGCCCGTACCGAGCGCGACCTTGATGAAGTCACGGCGGTCGAGGCCGTCCGATAGCGGGGTTTTCAACAAACTCTCTGCGTCGCGTTGCAAGTCATCCATGCGTTTTCTCCGTCAGTGAAATAACTAAATTAGTGCGCCTCTTCCCAGTTTTTACCGACACCCACTTCCGCCAGCAGCGGCACTTTCAATTGCGCCACGCCTGCCATCAGTTCCGGCAGCTTCTGCTTGACCAGCTCCAGCTCGGCATCGGGCACTTCCAGCACCAGTTCGTCGTGTACCTGCATGATCATGCGGGTTTGCAATTTGTCCGCTTCCAGCCAGTTCTGCACTGCCACCATGGCCAGCTTGATCAGGTCGGCGGCCGTGCCTTGCATCGGCGCGTTGATTGCCGCGCGCTCGGCGCCCTGGCGGCGCGGGCCGTTCGGGGAATTGATTTCAGGCAGCCACAGGCGGCGGCCGAACACGGTTTCCACGTAGCCGCGCGCTTTCGCCTGCAGGCGGGTGTCGTCCATGTACTGCTTCACGCCCGAAAAGCGCGCGAAGTAGCGGTCGATGTAATTTTGCGCGGCGGCGCGCTCGATGTTCAGGTTGGCGGTCAGGCCGAACGCGCTCATGCCGTAGATCAAACCAAAATTGATCACCTTGGCGTAGCGGCGCTGCTCGCTGGTCACCTCGGCCGGCGGCACGCCGAAGATCTCGGCGGCGGTGGCGCGGTGGATGTCCTCGCCGTCGGCAAAGGCGCGCAGCATTGCTTCGTCGCCCGAGATATGGGCCATGATGCGCAGCTCGATCTGCGAATAGTCGGCCGACACCAGGTGACTGCCCGGCGGCGCAATGAACGCTTCGCGGATGCGGCGACCTTCCCTGGTGCGTACCGGGATGTTTTGCAGGTTGGGGTCGTTCGATGCCAGCCGGCCCGTCACCGCCACCGCCTGCGCGTAGTTGGTGTGCACGCGGCCGGTGTCCTGGTTGATCATCTTGGGCAGCTTGTCGGTGTACGTGGACTTGAGCTTGGACAGACTGCGGTATTCGAGCAGCACTTTCGGCAGCGGGTAGTCCTCGGCCAGCTTTTGCAGCACTTCCTCGTCGGTCGATGGTGCGCCGCTCGGGGTCTTTTTCACCACCGGCAGTTGCAGCTTCTGGAAGAAAATTTCGCCGATCTGCTTGGGCGAACCGAGGTTGAACGGCTGGCCGGCCAACTCGTGCGCCTGTGCTTCGAGTTCGACGATGCGCGCGCCCAGTTCGGCGGACTGGATGTCGAGCAGCGCGGCGTCGATGTGGACGCCGTTGCGTTCGATCTTTTGCAGCACCACGGCGGTCGGCAGCTCGATCTGGCGGTAGATGTAGTTGAGCTTGTCGTCGTTTTCCACCTGGGCCGCCATCACGCCGTGCAGGCGCAAGGTGATGTCGGCGTCCTCGGCCGCGTAGTCGGTGGCACGTTGCAGTTCCACCTTGTCGAACGTGATCATGTTGACGCCCTTGCCGCATACGTCCACGAACGGAATCGTGGTGTGATCGAGGTGGCGCAGGGCCAGGTCGTCCATGCCGTGGGTGCGGTGCGATTCGAACACGTACGATTGCAGCAGGGTGTCGTGGTGGATGCCGCGCAGCTGGACGCCGTGGTTGGCGAAGATGTGGCTGTCGTACTTGAGGTTCTGGCCCACCTTGAGCTTGCTGTCGTCTTCGAGCCATGGCTTGAGTTTTGCCAGCACGTGCTCGCGCGACAGCTGCTCCGGCACGCCCGCGTACGCGTGCGCGACCGGGATGTAGCAGGCCATGCCCGGCTCGGTGGACAGCGAGATGCCCACCAGTTGCGCGGTCATCGGTTCGAGCGACGTGGTTTCGGTATCGACTGCCGTCAACACGGCCGCATCGATCAGCGCCAGCCATTTATCGAGCTGGGCGTCGGTCAGCACCATCTCGTAGTTGACGTTGACCTTGGGCGGCTCGCCAAACATGTCCTGCGTGGCCGAGACCGCGCCGCCGGCCGGTACTGCCTTGGCAGCAGCAGCCGTGGCCGCAGCGGTGGGTGTCACCGCGCTCAGCTCGCGCATCAGGGTTTTGAAGCCGTACGTGGTGAAGAACGTGACCAGGGTGGGACCATCCTCGGGCCGCGCCACCAGCGATTCGCTGATCGACATCATGTGATCGGCCAGGTCGCAGTCGGTTTTTACCGTGATCAGCTCGCGGCTGCGCGGCAGCCAGGCCAGCGCGGTGCGCAGGTTTTCGCCGACGGCGCCGGTAATCTTGTCGGCATTGCTCATTACGCCGTCGAGCGAGTCGTAGGCGGTGAGCCATTTGAGCGCGGTTTTCGGGCCGCATTTCGAGACGCCCGGCACGTTATCGACCGTGTCGCCGATCAGGGTCAGGTAGTCGATGATGCGGTTCGGCGGCACGCCGAACTTGGCCAGCACACCGGCTTCGTCCATCTTCTCGTTGTTCATGGTGTTGATCAGCATGACGTTCGGATTGACCAGTTGCGCCAGATCCTTGTCGCCGGTGGACACCACCACCTTCATGCCGGCCTTGACCGCATCCACGCACAGGGTGCCGATCACGTCGTCCGCTTCCACGCCATCGACCATCAGGATCGGCCAGCCCATGGCCTTGACCGCCTCGTGGATCGGCTCGATCTGCAGGCGCAGGTCGTCCGGCATCGGCGCGCGCGTGGCCTTGTATTCGGGATACATATCGTCGCGGAAGGTTTTACCCTTGGCGTCGAACACGCAGGCGATGTAGGCGGCCGGGTAGTCGGCGCGCAGGCGGCGCAACATATTGACCATGCCGTGCATGGCGCCGGTGGGGTAGCCGTCCGGGCTGCGCAGGTCGGGCAGCGCGTGGAAAGCGCGATAAAGGTAACTGGAACCGTCGACTAACAGCAGGGTATTTTGCATAAGAAACTGATCTATGTGAGGGGCGTGCGGTGGCCGCAACAGTAACAGCAGCGGCGACTCGCAGAGTGAATGGCGCATTATCGCAGGTTTTAAGCAGCGCTTCGCCCGCCGCACGGGATTTCCAAAACTGAAATGGTTTCTTAAGGAAACCTTACTGAAGAGGCGGAAATGGGCTTTTTAGAGCAGGGATTCGTGCACGTTTGTTACAATGGACCATACTTAAAAATATCACGCATTCCCCACCCGGTCAGACTACGTCAAGGCGATCCATCATGAAGCGCACCTCCTCCCTTTTGCCTGTCCTGCTCCTCGCCATCGGCGCTCACGCCATGGCACAAACGCCGCCCAGCGACAAGCCGCCCAAGCTGGAAAAGCTGGAGGAGGTCACCGAAGATGGCGTCAACGTCAGATCCAACCAGTCGCAGCAGGGTACCCAGATCAAGGATAACCGCGACAATAACGGCAACCTGATCAACACCACCGTTACCGCCGGTGGCAGCACTTATACCGTGCGTCCGGCCCACCCGGCCGGCCCGGTACCGGTCGGCGAAGGTCCGGGCCCTACCTTGAGTGGCCCGCAATGGAAGGTGCTGGAATTCGGCGGCCCCAAGAAAAAGACCCCGGTAGAAGACGACAGCACCACTGACGTACCGCCGCCCGCCGCGCCCGTCACCAAATAAGCACCTGCGGCTGCGCTCCGGCGCAGCGCAGGATTTCGGCGCGCACGCTGTGCAGCGGCGCGCCCGTTCACCGAACCCATCAAGCTTCTCATGGCAGTGTTTACTCCGGTCACCCTGGACGACGTCAACCAGTGGATCACGCAATTTCCCCTCGGCAAGCCAACCGCCTTGAAAGGCATCGCTTCCGGCATCGAAAACAGCAATTTTTTCCTCGACACCGAGCAAGGTGAGTATGTACTCACTATCTTCGAGAACCTGTCGTTTGAGCAGCTACCATTCTACCTGCAACTGATGCGCCACCTGGCAGACCGCCAGGTACTGGTGCCGGCGCCGATTCCCAACCACCGGGGCGAGCTGATTGTCGCCCTGCACGGCAAGCCGGCCGCCATCGTCACCAAGCTCGAAGGCAGTTCGCAAATGGCGCCGCAACCGGTGCACTGCGCCGAAGTGGGCGCCATGCTGGCGCGCATGCACCTGGCCGGCCGCGACTATCCGCTGCAACAACCGAATCTGCGCGGCCTGGACTGGTGGAACGACACCACGCCCAAGGTCTTGCCGCACCTGTCCGACAGCAATGCGCACCTGCTGCGGGCCGAGATGCATTTCCAGGAAGCATTTGCCGGTTGCGACACATATAAGCAGTTGCAGACCGGACCCGTGCACGCCGACCTGTTCCGCAACAACGTGATGTTCGACGGCGAGCGCCTGACCGGCTTCTTCGACTTTTACTTTGCCGGCTGCGACACCTGGCTGTTCGACGTGGCCGTCACCGTCAACGACTGGTGTATCGATCTCGACACCGGCGTGCTCGACGTGGCGCGCGTGCGCGCCCTGCTCGACGCCTACCACGGCGTGCGGCCGTTCACCGCCGCCGAACAAACCGCCTGGCAACCGATGCTGCGCGCAGGCGCGCTGCGGTTCTGGCTCTCGCGGCTGTATGATTACTACCAGCCGCGGGAGGCAGAAATGCTTACGCCACACGATCCCACCCACTTTGAGCGCATCTTGCGCGAACGTATCGCCACGCTGGCGCCGAAGCTTTTTTGATGACTAAATACACCGCCCGCACCGGCGTGCACTGGGTTAAACAGGGCCTGCTGCTGTTCCGCAAGCAACCCGGCGGCCTGATGGCGCTGTTCTTTTGCTGCATGTTCCTGTCGATGTTCATCATGATCATCCCGGTCGGACAACTGGCCGTATTCCTGCTCACTCCGCTATTTTCGGTGGCCATGCTCGAAGGTTGCCGGCACGCGGACGAGGGCAAGCGCGCACTGCCCAATTTGTTGCTGAGCGGCTTCCGCAAGCCTGCCCGCGGTCCGCTGCTGACGCTGGGCGCGCTCAACCTGGTGGTATTGCTGCTCGCTGCCGTCGTGGTCTACAGCATGTCGGGCGACGTGCTGGCCCGCATCGCCGAGCATCCGGACAAGGTCGATCCCGCCCTGCTGCAAACCATGGTGGTGCCGATGCTGATCGCCTCGGCCATGTACACCATCACCTGGATCCTGACCTGCTTTGCCGCGCCGCTGGTGTTCTGGCAAAAAATCACGGTGGGCAAGGCGTTGTTCTTCAGCGTGGTATCGGTGGTGCGCGCCTTCAAGCCGATGTTCATCGCGACGGCGGCGCTGCACCTGCTGTATTTCGTCAGCTCCAACATCGTCGCGATGATCTTCGGTGCGTCGCAAATGGCGATGGCGGGGATTTTCACGCTGTTGCTGCTGTTGATCGTGCTGGCGCACTGCACCCTGTATGTGGCGTACCGCGACATGTTCGACCACCCGCAGGCAGCGGCGCCGGTGGATCTGGAAAAGCACGACAGGCCGGATACGATGGCGTAAAAAAAGGGCGCAGAGTGCGCCCTTTCTTGTATCAGTTATCGCCCCAACCGCTCCAGCTTGGCAATACTCAAATCGAGCACCTTCATCCCGGCGCTGCCGAAATTGATCTGCGCGCGGGCATTGGCGCCGCTGCCTTCGATGTTGACGATCACGCCCTCGCCGAACTTGGCATGCTCGACCGATTCGCCGATGCGCCAGCCCGATGACTTTTGCTGCATTTTCTGGGCGATCGCATTGTCCGAGCCGATCAATGGCGCCTCGTCCCACGCGGTTTTCTTGTTGGCGAACCAGTGGGTTTGCGCCTTGGCCGACAGCCACTTGAGTGCATCTTCCGGCAACTCGTCGAAGAAGCGCGATTTCATGTTGTAACGGGTTTGGCCGTGCAACATGCGCGTTTGCGCGAAGCACAGGTACAGGCGCTGGCGCGCGCGCGTGATCGCCACGTACATCAGGCGCCGCTCTTCCTCCACGCCGCCCTCCTCGCGCGAACTGCTCTCGTGCGGGAACAGGCCCTCTTCCAGCCCGGTGATGAACACGTTGTTAAATTCCAGGCCTTTGGCCGAGTGCACGGTCATCATCTGCACCGCCTGCTGGCCGGCCGTGGCCTGGTTGTCGCCCGCTTCGAGCGATGCGTGCGACAGGAACGCCGACAGCGGCGACATCACGGTAGCCAGCGGCGCGTCGGCATCTAAAATTTCGACGCCATCCTCGTTGACAATGGCCGCGCCCGCCTGCGCCTGCGACTGCGGCCCCAGGTGCGCGGGGGCGCCGTGACCGTAGCCCTCTTCCGCCACGAACTGGGTGGCGGCGCTGACCATTTGCTCCAGGTTTTCGATGCGGTCGGCGCCTTCCTTCTCGGTCTGGTAGTGGGTAAGCAGGCCGCTCGCTTCCAATACCAGGCGCACCAGCTCCGGCAACGCCATCTGCTGGCTCTCGAAGCGCGCGCTTTCGATCAATTTGACGAACCCGGCCAGCGACGTGCCGCCCTTGCCGGTCATGTAAGGCACGGCCGCGTACAGCGACACGCCGTACTGGGCTGACGCGCCCTGCAAGTTCTCGATGGTGCGGGCGCCGATGCCGCGCGTGGGGAAGTTCACCACGCGCATGAAGGCCGAGTCGTTGTGCGGGTTGTCCATCAATTGCAGGTACGAGATCAGGTGCTTGACCTCGGCGCGCTGGAAGTAGCGCAGGCCGCCGTACACGTGGTACGGAATGCCGGCCGAGAACAGCGCGTGCTCGATCACGCGCGACTGCGCGTTGGACCGGTACAGCACGGCGATTTCGCTGCGCGCGGCGCCGTCGGCGATCAGGTTTTTCGTTTCCTCGATGATCCACTGCGCCTCGCCCAGGTCGGACGTGGCTTCATACACGCGCACCTGCTCGCCGTGGCCGGCGTCGGTGCGCAGGTTCTTGCCCAGGCGCTTGCTGTTGTTGGCTATGAGCACGTTGGCCGCATCGAGGATATGGCCGTGCGAGCGGTAGTTCTGCTCCAGCTTGATCAGGTTCTTGACGTGAAACTCGCGCTCGAACGCAATCATGTTGCCCACGTTGGCGCCGCGGAACGCGTAAATGCTCTGGTCGTCGTCGCCAACCGCGAACAAGGCCCCGCCGCCGCCTTCGCCATGGCCGGCCAGCAGCTTGAGCCACTTGTACTGCAAATCGTTGGTATCCTGAAACTCATCGACCAGGATGTGCTGGAAGCGCTGCTGGTAGTGCTGGCGCAGCGGCTGGTTGCGGCTCAGCAGTTCATACGTGCGCAGCAGCAGCTCGGCAAAATCGACCACGCCTTCGCGCTGGCATTGATCGTCGTACAGCTGGTAGAGCTCGACCTTCTTGCGCTCATCGGCGTTGTACGGTTCGATCTTGTCGGCACGCAGGCCCTGGTCCTTGGCGCCGTTGATGAAGTACATCACCTCTTTCGGTGGAAACTTTTCGTCATCGACATTATTGGCCTTGATCAGGCGCTTGATGGCGGACAGCTGATCTTGCGAATCGAGAATCTGGAACGTCTGCGGCAGCGCGGCGTCGCGGTAGTGCGTACGCAGCAGCCGGTTGCACAGGCCGTGGAAGGTGCCGATCCACATGCCGCGCGTGTTAATCGGCATCATGGCCGACAGGCGCGTCATCATCTCCTTGGCGGCTTTATTGGTAAAGGTCACGGCCAGGATGCCCGACGGCGACACCTGCCCGGTCTGGATCAACCAAGCGATACGGGTGGTCAGCACGCGGGTTTTGCCGGAACCGGCGCCCGCCAGGATCAGGGCGCTCTGGGCCGGCAGGGTGACGGCGGCCAGTTGTTCGTCGTTCAGGTTATGGAGAAGATTTTGCATCCCGTGATTATACCGGGATGCCTGGTCAAGCACCGCCAGCCACCGCGTCGGGCCCGGACACCGGCTGGCGCCAGGTTGGTCGCGCGTTGGCAGTCGGTGGATAGTCAGTGGCACCCAGTTGGAAGCCAGTTGGCAGTCGTTTGACAGCCGGCAGGCAGTCGGTTGGCAGTCGCATGGCGGCAAAGTGACGCCGTGCTGGCGGGTGCTGGCGCCGGTTGGGCAAGGTGGCACGCCGGGCATCACGCCCGGGGTGCCAGTCGCACCATCAGGCCGACGGCGTGGTGGCCACGGCCTTGCCGCTGCCGAGCGCTTGTTTGAATACCGCTTTCATGGCCAGTTCGGCCTCGCGCTGGGCTTGCGCACGCTGGCGCCCCAGTGCGCCCATTTCGCGGCCTATCACGCCCATCGGCTTGCTCAGTTCGGCCATGCGGCGGCCCATGTCCTGGCCCACTTTGGCCGACTGCGCCACCAGGCGGAGTTGCTGGGCGTCCATCTCGCGCGCCAGTGGCGCCAGCTGCGCCTGCAACTGCGCGCGCCGGGCGTCGAGCGCGGCCCGCTTGTCGGTGTCCGAGGCGGGCAAGGCCGCGCGCTCCAGCGCCACCTGTGCCAGGCTTTGGGCAATGATGGCCTGTTGGGCGGCGGCGCGGCCGATCTCGTGGCCACGCTGCTCGACCTCGCGCAGCCCGCCATTGGCCTCCAGGTTCAGGCGCATTTTCTCGGCGGCCGCTTCCATCACCTTGCCTTGCGCCTGCATCTTGTCGCCGTGAACCTTCATTTGCGCGTCGAGTTTCTGCACCGGCACCCAGGCGGCAATCGCTTGCGCCACCAGCGCCGGGTCTTCGATCACGTAGCTCTTGTCGCGCTCGGCAAACCAGATGAATTCGCCCTTGATGGTCTTGCGCAGGTCAGCCACCTTGAGCATGTCGTCGGTGTTGCCGGCGATCAGCATGCGGCTACGGTCGAGCGGCACCAGCGCATACGCGCTGTCGCGCTTGCCTCTGAGCATGGTCATCCCCTCGATACTGACTTGGGATTGCATGGCATGGTCAGCCATCGGCGCTGCCGGGGCTGCTGGGGCCGCTGGAGCTGCTGGTGCTGCCGGCGCAGCGGGGGCTGCGGGGGCAGCGGGGGCTGCGGGGGCAGCGAGCGCGACCAGTTCCGGAACAGCTTTCGGCGCGGCAGGGACTGGCGGCAGTGCGGGCATGGCCGGCGCGGCCGGGGCCACTGCGGCTAACGGCTCGGCAGAAGCAGCAACTTCCGACGCCTCGGCCGCATCCATCGCATCGGGCGAACTCGGCGCATCGGCCGCATCTGTAGCATTCGACACATCAAGCGCATTCGATGCCTCCTGCACAGCGGCCACGGCAGCCGCTGTCGGCGCCAGTGCGGCGCCAGGCTGCGCAGCGGCCGGCGGGTTGGGCGCGGCCTGCACATAGAATACGGCGCTGGCTGCGCACAGGCCCAGCAGCGGGACCACCATTTTCCAGCTGACCGGTTCGACATCGGGACGCAGCAAGCGTTTAATACGAGACATAAGATTTCCTCCATGCGCCGCGTGGGCAAGTTGTACGGTATCGAACTGGAATTTATCCAGCTCGGACAAGGCCTTTGCCAGCATCTGCGGTTGACCGAGCATGGACACTGCCAGGTCATCGGCGATTTGTTCTCGCTCTATGCGGATGCGGCGCGACAAGGCCCAAACACTTGGGTGATAGAACAGCACGATTTCCACCGCGCTTTGAATCAGGTTGACCAGGTAATCACGGCGCTTGATGTGCGCCAGCTCGTGCGCCAGCAACGCTTCGAGCAATTCGGGCGGCATGCCGGTGATCAGGGATGCCGGCACCAGCACGATCGGACGCCAGCAGCCGGCCGTGACCGGGCTGTCGAGGCCATCGGCCACGCCGAGGCGCACGTGCAGGTCGAGGCCGGCGCGGCGCGCCAGGCACGAGAGGCGGCGCTGCCAGTAGTGGTTGACGGTGTAGCGGTCGCTGCGGGTGCGTTCGGCTACCCACTTGAGGCCGATGGCCAGGCGCAGCGACATCAGCGCCGCACCGGCCAGCCACAGGCCGACGACCCACGGCAGCTGGCCGCGCAGCACGGCTTCCCAGCCGGCCAGCGCGGGCTGGTCCAGCAAGGAGACAGGCGCGGCATTGGCGCCGGATACAAACGAAGGAATCAGGGTGATGGCGCCGAGGCTGGCGCCAGGAGAGGCATCGGCGGCGTGGAGCTGGCTGAGGACGCTGGCAACCGGCAGCGCCGCGCACAGCAGCAAGCCAGCGCAGGCCACCGCGTAACGGGTGTGCGGCCGGGCGCGGCGCAGCAGGTGCATGGACAACGCCACGGCCCAGCCGATCAGCAGGCCCTGCCAGATAAAATGCAACAGCGCCCAGCCGACGGCAGGCACCAGAGTTTGCAATACGTCCATGCCGCACTCCCCTTGTGATGGAATGTAGAATAAATTATCTAGATAATTAAGTCTAGAACTTTTTTTCTACTTCCACCGGGGAGTAAAAATTAATAAAGTACCACGGAGCGGATCGACTCTCCCGACTTCATCAGGTCGAAACCTTCGTTGATGCGCTCGAGCGGCAAACGGTGGGTGATCAGGTCGTCGATATTGAGCTTGCCTTCCATGTACCAGTCGACGATCTTCGGCACGTCGGTGCGGCCACGGGCGCCACCAAAGGCGGAACCTTTCCACTCGCGGCCCGTCACCAGCTGGAACGGCCGGGTCGAGATTTCCTGGCCGGCCGCCGCCACGCCGATGATGAACGACTGTCCCCAACCCTTGTGGGTGCACTCGAGCGCTTCGCGCATCAGTTGCGTGTTGCCCACGCACTCGAAACTGTAGTCGGCGCCGCCGTCGGTCAGTTGCACGATGTGGTCAACCACGTTTGGCGTGTCTTTCGGGTTGATGAAGTGCGTCATGCCGAACTTGCGCGCCATCTCCTGGCGGTTCGGGTTGATATCGACCCCGATGATCTTGTCGGCGCCCACCATCTTGGCCGCCTGGATCACGTTCAGGCCGATGCCGCCCAGGCCGAACACCACCACGTTGGCGCCCGCCTCCACCTTGGCCGAGAACACCACGGCGCCCACGCCGGTGGTCACGCCGCAACCGATGTAGCAAACCTTGTCGAACGGCGCGTCTTCGCGGATTTTCGCCAGTGCGATTTCCGGCACCACGATGTAGTTCGAGAAAGTCGAGGTACCCATGTAATGGAACAGCGGCTTGCCGTCGAGCGAGAAGCGGCTGGTGGCGTCGGGCATCAGGCCCCGGCCTTGCGTGGAACGGATCGCCTGGCACAGGTTGGTCTTGCGCGACAGGCAGAATTTGCACTGGCGGCATTCCGGGGTGTACAGCGGGATGACGTGGTCGTCTTTTTTGAGGGTGGTCACGCCGGGGCCGACATCGACCACGATGCCCGCGCCTTCATGGCCGAGAATCGCCGGGAAAATGCCTTCCGGGTCGGCGCCGGACAGCGTGTAGTAGTCGGTATGGCAGATGCCGGTGGCCTTGAGTTCGATCAGCACCTCGCCGGCGCGCGGGCCTTGCAGGTCCACTTCCTCGATCGTCAACGGCTGGCCCGCGCTCCATGCTACGGCTGCTTTGGTTTTCATCGTTCGTCCTCTGGCTGTTATCTGGAATGCTCCATGATAACAAGCCAGGGACGATCTGTGGGCTCCCCACTTTTATGTAAGCGCCTGACAAAGCCTCCAGAGCAAGGCACAGCGACGAAGACAGTACGAATGTACGGCGAGGAGCTGTAACGCCGCTCTGGAGATTTTGTCAGGCGCTTACTGCGGTTCTACTGGCATGGTGCTGCCGAGATCGAGCAAATCGGAAACCGTGCGCCACAGCTGGCGCGGCGACGTCCACGGCTTGGGCAGGAAGGCGCCGCCGCGGATGTCGGCTTCGGGGTGGCGCGCCGAATACACCAGCACGCGGGCGCCCGGCTGCAAATGGTGCAGGTTGTCGAGCAGCAGGCCGGCGTCGCCGTCGCGCAGTTCGGGATCGATCACCACCAGCGCGAACTGTTCGCTCAGCAGCAAGTCCTGGGCGGCAGCAATGGTCGTGACGTGGGTGACGCGGGTTTCCGGCACCAGCAGCGCGGTCAGCACCAGCGCGGTGTCGGCATCGCTGTCGATGTGCAGCACGCGCGGGGCGGTGACGTAAATGGAAAAGCCGATGGCGGCGCTCTGGTCCTGGTCGGAACGTTGGGTGTTGCTGGAAGTATCGAAAGGCATGGCGGTCTCCGCAAAAAATCACAGCCGTCAGCAAGACTGACGGAAACGATCGGCGGAGTTGGGCCGAGAACTGGGGGACGGGCGCAGGGAAAAGGCGGCCCGAACGGTGGCAGGCGGAGCGCGATCACGCGGCCTGCTGCATCGTGCTGCAGCATGGATATACCGCAGACAGTTCACAGTGTACAACAAAAATGCCGTAGAGCAAGCAGCTCGACGGCATTGCTGTCTATTTTTTCAGACGCTGGCTGAATGCAGCATGCAAGCCATTGAGGGTTTCTTCGGCCGCCAGCAACTGGTCGGCCACCTCGTTGACCTTGCGCCGGTTCGAGCGCGCATGGTCGCGCAACACTTCGAACGCGGTGTTGCGGTCGGTCTGGAATTTGCACATCAACAGGCCCACGGCCAGGCTGGTTTCGCGGCCGGCGGCCAGCGCCGCGTTCAGGTTCAACTCGGTGCGGCGCAGCTGGCGGATTTCGTCGGCGCGCGCCAGGCCGGCGGCAAACGCCGGCATCAGCTGCTTCTCGTCCACCGGCTTGACCAGGAAACCGACCGCGCCATACGAGGCGGCCTGCTTGCCGGCATCGGCATCGCCACGGCCGGACAGGAACATGAACGGCACCGAACTGGTGGCGTGCAACTGCTTGGCCAGTTCCAGGCCGGTCATGCCGGGCATGTGGATGTCCAGCAGCGCCATATCGGGTTCGCGCTGGGCGATCAGTTGCAGCGCTTGCTCTGCCGACGAGGCCTTGAGGATGTCGTAACCGGCATGGCCGAGCACTTCGCCCAGGAAATCGAGCAATAACGGGTCGTCATCGACAATCAGGATGGGACGCTTCTGGGGCAGGGAATTGGGCATGTGGCGGCAACCTTGGGCTATTGCTAACGACCCCATTATAAAGCCGAAAAGCTTCCATCACTCAAGGTTTTCCTGTGGAGAATTACCCTGCCACAGGCCTGGAAAACAACGCTGCAAAAGCATGCACCGCCCGCGCCACGCTGTCGGCCTGATTTTCGGTCCGATAAACGCTGGTGATTGCCGCCACCATATCGGCACCCCGCGCAACCAGCGGTGCGGCGTTTTGCGGGGTCATGCCGCCGATCACCACGGTCGGCACGCGGATCACGGCGCGCGCCTGGTCGAGCAATTCGGGCCGTGTGACGAAATCATATTTCTTGACCAGCGACGGATAAAAACCGCCGAACGCCACGTAACTGGCGCCGTCGTTCTGCGCGGCCACCGCCAGCGCCAGGTCGCCGTAGCACGAGGCGCCGATGATCTTGTCGGCGCCCAGTTGCGCGCGCACGGCAGCCACGCCGGCGTCGGTGCCGCCCAGGTGTACGCCGTCCGCACCGATTTCCTGGCACAGATCGACGAAGTCGTTGACGATGAACGGCACGCCATAGCGCCGGCACAGCGCCAGCAGCGCCGCGGCCTGCGCGCGGCGCCGGGCCGGGCCGGCGTCCTTGTGGCGATATTGCAGCAATGCGATGCTGCCCTTGCCGGCTTGCAGCGCCTGCTCGGTCACGGCCAGCAGTTGATCGGTGTCGTCCCAGTTGGGAGTGACCAGGTAAAGTCCTTGCATGATGCTCTCCTTGCAAGGCCGGCGGTCGCGCTGCGCCGATGCGGCCTGCGGATAAAGTGGTGGGTAGGTGGTCGGTAAGGGGTGGCTAACTTCATCGGTGCGGCATGCGCTGCCCGGCGGCCACCGCGTAGGCGTCGCGCAGCGCGCCAAAGCAGTAATGCTGGGCTCGCTCAAGCGCAGCGACCAGTGGCAGCCGCAGCGCCAGGTGGCCGGCGATGGCGGCGGCGAGGGTGCAGCCGCTGCCGTGAAACTGGCCCGGCAGGCGCTGCCACTGCCATTGGTGGTCCACATCACCGTAACAGTGGTTGAGCAGGTGCGGACCATCGTCGTGGCCGCCCGTGATCAGTACGTTGCGGCAGCCCTGCCCGCGCAGCATGGCCGCTTGCGCCGCGCCTGCTTCGACACCGGTGAGGCGATATGCCTCCGGGCCGTTGGGCGTGAGCACTGTCGCCAGCGCCAGCAACGGCGCCAGCGCGGCCACCGCATCGCCGGGCGTGAGCACGTCGCCGTGGCCGCTGGCCAGCACCGGGTCCAGCACGACCGGCAGCTGCGGCTGCACGCGCCGCAGTGCGCGGATCACGTCGGCAATCGCCAGCGCATTGGCGGCGCTGCCGGGAATGCCGATCTTGACCGCGCCGATCGCCATCTTGCCGGTCAGCGCGCGCGCTTGGCGCAGCACCAGGTCGGTGGCCACCGGTTCGACCGCAAACACCCGGTCGTTGTCCTGCACCGTGAGCGCCGTGCACACGGTCAGCGCGTGCGCGCCCTGCGCCGCCACCGCCTGCGCATCGGCCACCAGGCCGGCGCCGCCGGACGGATCGAGCCCGGAAAACACCAGCACGCACGGGCGCTGAACCGGCGCAGTGACCGCACTCATGGGCGCGCGCGCCGCACGGTTGCCGGCGTCGCGGACGTCGTCGCCCCGGCAACGGGCACGGCGGTCGCCGTCGCCGGGGCGCCGCCAACGGTTCCAACCATCGACGTCGCCGGCACGCCGCCAGCCATGCCCGCACGCGCGCCTGCCGTCGCTATGCCGTAATGTTTCGCCGGCTTTGCGGGCGCCATCACGCGGGCGCTCATGCCAGCCGGCCCGCCATCGGCGACGACGGCGATGCGGCGAATTTGCGGGCGATGCGGCCGGCCAGGAATGCTTCGCGCCCGGCCTGCACACCGAGCTGCATGGCGCGCGCCATGCGTACCGGGTCGCGCGCGCCGGCAATGGCCGTGTTCATCAGCACGCCGTCACAGCCCAGTTCCATGGCGATCGCCGCGTCCGACGCCGTGCCCACGCCGGCATCGACCAGCACCGGCACCTTGGCCTGCTCGATGATCAGCGACAGGTTCCACGGGTTGAGGATGCCCATGCCGGAGCCGATCAGGGACGCCAGCGGCATCACCGCCACGCAGCCAATGTCCTCTAAAATCTTGGCCTGGATCGGATCGTCGCTGCAATACACCATCACGTCGAAGCCGTCTTTGACGAGTGCCTCGGCCGCGATCAGGGTTTCCGGCATGTGCGGGAACAGCGTTTTTTCGTCGCCGAGCACTTCGAGCTTGACCAGCTTGTGACCGTTGAGCAGTTCGCGCGCCATCTGCAAGGTATAGATCGCGTCCTTGGCCGTGTAGCAGCCGGCCGTGTTGGGCAGGATCGTGTACTGCGACGGCGGCAGCACGTCGAGCAGGCTCGGCGCTGTCGGATCCTGGCCGATGTTGACGCGGCGAATCGCCACGGTGATGATTTCCGCGCCGGCCGCATCGGTGGCCTCGCGGGTCTGTTGCAGGTCGCGGTACTTGCCGCTGCCGACCAGCAGGCGCGATTGATAGGTTTTTCCTGCGATGGTCAATAAGTCTTGGTTCATATAGCTTCCTTGTTGTTCAGCCGCCGCCGATGGCGCGCACGATGTCCACCTTGTCCTGCGGTTGCAGCTCACGGTACGGCCATTGCTGGCGCGGCACCACTGCGCGGTTGACGGCCAGCGCCAGCGCCTGGCCCGTCAATGACAAGCCATCGATCAGCTGGTCCAGGGTCTGGCGCGCCGGCACCGCGTGCGGCGCGCCATTCAATTCGATTTCGATCATCGATAGCGTCCCTTCACAACTTGCGATACAGCTCGGCGCCGTTCCTGATGAATTCCACCGCCTTGACCTGCATGCCCTGCGCCAGCGCGGCGCCGTCGGTCATGCCGTTGGCAGCCGCGTACTCGCGCACTTCCTGGGTGATCTTCATCGAGCAGAAATGCGGGCCGCACATCGAACAGAAATGCGCGACCTTGGCCGAGTCTTTCGGCAGCGTCTCGTCGTGGAATTCGCGCGCCTTGTCGGGATCGAGTCCCAGGTTGAACTGGTCGTCCCAGCGGAATTCGAAGCGCGCTTTCGACAAGGCGTTGTCGCGGATCTGCGCGCCCGGGTGGCCCTTGGCCAGGTCGGCCGCGTGCGCGGCGATCTTGTACGTGATGATGCCGTCCTTGACGTCGTTCTTGTCGGGCAGGCCCAAGTGCTCCTTCGGCGTCACGTAGCACAGCATGGCCGTGCCATACCAGCCGATCTGCGCGGCGCCGATGCCGGACGTGATGTGGTCGTAGCCGGGCGCGATATCGGTGGTCAGGGGCCCCAGCGTGTAGAACGGCGCTTCGTGGCACTGTTCCAGTTGCAGGTCCATGTTCTCCTTGATCAGCTGCATCGGCACGTGGCCGGGGCCTTCGATCATTACCTGCACGTCGTGCTTCCAGGCGATTTGCGTGAGCTCACCGAGGGTTTTCAGTTCGCCCAGTTGCGCTTCGTCGTTGGCGTCGTAGATCGAGCCGGGGCGCAGGCCGTCGCCAAGCGAGAACGACACGTCATAGGCCTTCATGATCTGGCAGATCTCTTCGAAATGCGTGTACAGGAACGACTCCTGGTGGTGCGCCAGGCACCACTTGGCCATGATCGAACCGCCGCGCGAGACGATGCCGGTCAGCCTTTTCGCGGTCAGAGGCACATAGCGCAGCAGCACGCCGGCGTGGATGGTGAAGTAGTCGACGCCCTGTTCCGCCTGCTCGATCAGGGTGTCGCGGAAGATTTCCCAGGTCAGGTCTTCGGCCTTGCCGTTGACTTTTTCCAGCGCCTGGTAGATCGGCACCGTGCCGATCGGCACCGGGCTGTTACGGATGATCCATTCGCGCGTTTCGTGGATATGCTTACCGGTGGACAGGTCCATCACGTTGTCGCCGCCCCAGCGGATGGCCCAGGTCATCTTTTCCACTTCCTCGCCGATCGAGGACGTGACCGCCGAGTTGCCGATATTGGCGTTGATCTTGACCAGGAAATTGCGGCCGATGATCATCGGCTCCACTTCCGGGTGGTTGATGTTGGCGGGGATGATGGCACGGCCACGGGCGATTTCGTCGCGCACGAATTCGGGCGTGATCTCCAGCGGGATGCTGGCGCCGAACGACTGCCCCGGGTGCTGGCGGCCCATCAAATCGGCCAGGCGCTGGCCCATCGGGCCGGAGTCTTTCAATTCGGCCAGGTACTCGCGGCGACGCAGGTTTTCGCGGATCGCCACGTATTCCATCTCGGGCGTGACGATGCCCTGGCGCGCATAGTGCATCTGGGTGACGTTGCGCCCTTCCCGTGCGCGGCGCGGCAGCCGGTGCAAATTAAAACGCAGCTCGGCGAGCGCCGGATCGGCCAGGCGCGCCTGACCGTACTCGGACGTGGGACCGCTCAGTTCCTCGGTGTCGTCGCGCTCGAGTATCCAAGGCAGGCGCGGCGTGGCGGCCAGGCCCGAGCGGATGTCGATCACGGCCTCGGGGTCGGTGTACGGACCCGACGTGTCGTACACGTAAACCGGTGGATTGGTCTCGAAGCCGAACGAGGCGGGCGTGTCGGCCTGGGTGATGCGGCGCATCGGCACGCGCAGGTCGGGACGGCTGCCTTGTATATAGACTTTGCTGGAATTGGGCAGCGGGTGGATCGCTGCCTGGTCCACCGTGGCGGTGGCGGACAGGAATTTCTGGTGGGCGTTCATGTGGCTCCTTGGTTGGCTACAGGAGCCAGCAAAGGAGGTAGGACGACACCAGATATCCACGAAAACCGTGGCGGCGTTGTCCTGAGCTTCCCTTCGCTGGCATTATCCAGATCAGGTTCGGAGGGTATTTCTCACCCGCGCCACAGCTGTATGCCGTGCGCAGGACCCCTAGCGTGTGCCGCCCGGTGTAAGCCACCGGGCAGCGCGACGATTATAACCGCCCCGCCGCGATTGCGCGACCTTCGATGAAAGACGCCCCGCTCGTAGCAAAAATGCCACAACGCTCACCATGGACGCTACGGTATAGTGGCTTCATGCTAATAAGCAATAGATATCGCTGCCATGTCATGCCGGCGCGCCCCGCACGCGGCGGCGCCAGCGGCGCATGGCCAGCGTTGGCGCAGGCGGCATGGGGCCGCCTGCTTGCCATCGTCATGCTGGTCATGCTGCACCTGGCATGCGCCGCCGATGCCTGCGCCGCCGAGCGCTGGAGCCGCCTGGCCCACACCGCGTTCAGGCACTACCAGCAAGCCGATATGTCCGGCGGCGAAGCGTTTGTCCAGGACCGGCAGGGCTTTGTCTGGATCGGCACCCAGACCGGCCTGCTGCGCTGGGATGGCAACCGCTATACCAAGTACGGGGCGGACGCCGCCCGCACCGACACCCTGCCCGACAACTACATCCTGAGCCTGCACATCGACCAACGGGGCCGCCTGTGGATCGGCATGAATTCGGGCGGCGTGGCGCGCTATGACGCTGCGCACGACAACTTCGTGCGCTACCGCGCCGGTCCCGGCGGCCTGGCCAATGGCGGCGTTGCCGCCATGGCCGACGACGGCGCGGACGGCCTGCTGGTGGGCCATGGCACCGGCATCGACCGCATCGACGCCGCCGGCGTGGTCACCCGCATGGCTTACGCTGCAGGAGCGTCGCTGCCGGTCGCCGGCATCAACCAGTTGCTGCGCGCGGCCGATGGCCGGCTGTGGATCGCTACCGAACGCGGCCTGTTCCTGCTGGATAAACAACAACGCGTGCGGCCGGTGGCCGTGGGCGATGGAACCGTGCCGGCGTTCACCGCGCTGTTCCAGGACAGCGCCGGGCGCATCTGGGCCGGCACCCGCGCCAACGGCGCCTTCCTGCTCGATGCGGCCACGCTGCAAGCCACGGCGGTGCGCGAAAGCGGGCCGGCATCGACCTTGCAGCAGGAGCGCGTGGTATCGATTATCGAAGCGGCGCCCGACCAGCTGTGGATCGGCACCGACGGCAGCGCGGGCGGCATCGTGGTGCTGGACGTGCGCAGCGGCGAGTCGCGCCGCATCCGCCACCGCGCCGACACGCCCGACAGCCTGCCCGACAACAACATCATGACCATGTTCCGCGAGCGCGGCGGCATCGTCTTCGTGGCCACCATGGGCGGCGTCAGCCAGCACGGACCGGTGTCGGACGCGATCGCCACGGTGCGCGACCTCGGTGCCGACGCCAGCGGCGTGCTCAGCGTGCCGGCCATGATGCAGGCGCCGGACGGCCGCCTGTGGCTGTCCATCGCCAGCGGCGGCGTCAAGATCGTCGATCCGCTGGGCGGCCAGGCGGCGACCGTGCCCGGGCTGCCCAAGGGCCGGGTACTGGCCATCGTGCCCGGGCCCGATGGCGAGATCTACCTCGGCACCCAGCAAGGCTTGTACCGCGCGGACGCCGACGGCCGCAGCGCGCGCGTGGTGCCGGTGCCGGGCCGCGCGCTCAAAGAGGAAGTGTGGGCGCTGGCGGTAAGCGACCGCATGCTGTGGCTGGGCGACCTGGAAGGCGTGCGGGCGTTGCAACTGCCGGCTGCGGACAGCCGCGACACGGCGCGCCTGCTGCGCCACGAAATCCAGCGCCTGGGCGATCCGCGCGTGACGGCGCTGCTGGTGGCCGGCGACGATCTCTGGATCGGCACCCGCACCGGGCTGGCGCGCCTGGGCCGCCACGACGGCGCCAGCGCCGGCGTGGAACTGGTGCCCACAGAACTCGCTACGGCCGACCGCCTGCCGCCCGGCTACGTGTCGTCGCTGCTGCTCGACCGCGAGGGACGGTTATGGCTGTCGAACTTCGGCACCGGCGTGATCCTGCTCGAACGCACCGACGCGGACGGCCAGCGGCGCTTCCGCCGCTTCAGCAAGCTGCAGGGCATGCCCGACAACAGCGCCAACATGGTGCTGCAAGATGTCGATGGCGCGATCTGGGCCAGCACCGACAATGGCCTGGCGCGCATCGCGCCGCGCACGCTGGCGGTGCAGGCGTTCGGCGCCGGCGACGGCGTGCAGCTGCCGTTGTACTGGACCAATTCCGGCACCCGCACCGCGTCCGGCGAACTGGTGTTCGGCGGCCTGTCCGGCCTGACCGTGCTGCGCACCCGCGCCCAGGTACCGTGGCGCTACGCGGCGCCAGTGGCAGTGACCCGCATCCTGCTGGGCGACCAGGAAATCCCCAGCGGCATCTACAACGTCGCCGGCCGCAAGGCCGCGCCGATCACGGTCACGCCGGAAGGCCGCGAGCGCGGCTTCTCGCTCGAATTCGCCGCGCTCGACTATTCCGCGCCCGAACGCAACCGCTATGCCTACCAGCTCAAGGGCTTCGATCGCAACTGGATCGGCACCGACGCCACCACCCGCCGCGCCAGCTACACCAACCTGCCGCCGGGCGACTACATCTTGCTGCTGCGCGGCTCGAACCGCAACGGCGAATGGTCGGCGCCGCTGGAAGTGCCGGTGCGGGTGCTCACCGCCTGGCACCAGCAACCGTGGGCGCGCCTGGGCGCGGTGCTGCTGGCGCTGTTGCTGCTGGCCGGCCTGATGCAGCTCCGCACCCGGTACCTGCGCCGGCGCCAGCGCGAACTGGAGGCGATGGTGCAAGCACGCACCGCCGAACTGCGCGCTACCCAGGCCCAGCTGGAAACCCTGGCCTACAGCGATCCCCTCACCGGCCTGGCCAACCGGCGCCTGTTCAGCGACGAACTGCGCCTGCTGGTGGCGCAAACCGAGCGCGGCAGCCCCGGCTTCACCCTGCTGCTGGTCGATCTCGACCACTTCAAACCGGTCAACGACACCTATGGCCACGACGCCGGGGACACCCTGCTGGTGGCGGCCGCCGGACGCCTGCTGGCGGCGGTGCGCGAGTCGGACCGGGTGTTCCGCCTGGGCGGCGACGAGTTCGCCGTATTGCTGGGCCAGGCCACCGACCGCGCCACCCTGGCGCCCATGTGCGCACGCATGCTTCACGACCTGGCCCAACCGCTGCTGCTGCCCGCAGGGGCGACGATCGAGATCAGCGCCAGCGTGGGCGCGGCGGTGCACCAGCGCGGCCACAGCCACGAACAGCTCTACAAGCAGGCCGACGTGGCGCTGTACCGCGCCAAGGCGGCGGGACGCAATACCTGGTGGCTGGCCGACTGACGCTGCATCAGCGCGCGCCACTGAGCACGTAGGGCGCCCAGAAATACGGGTGGTGCCAACGCGGCGCCAGCGCCAGCTTGGCCTGCCGCAACGCCTCGCCCTTGTCCAAGCCGGCGGCCAGGCCGCGGTAAAAATGTCCCATCAGGTCGGCACTGGCGGCATCCGATACCGGCCACAGCGTGGTGACGGCGCTGCGCGCGCCGGCCGCCTCGAGCGACTGGCGCAGGCTGTCCACGGTTTCGCCTGCCACGACCATGCCGGCGCCGCTCTCGCAGGCCGACAGCACCGCCAGTTCCGTGCCGTCGAGGTCGAGCTGCGCCAGCTGGGAAGCGAACAGCAGACCGGGATTGCCGATGGCGGCCGGGGCACGGTTGACGCCGGCCAGCGCCAGGCCACTGTTAAATTGCGGCACCTGCATGTCGTGCAGGTAAGCCTGGCCATCCTTGCCGAGCACTTCTTCGCTGCCGCCACCGGCTTCGCCGAGGAAAAAGCCGTGCGTGGCCAGGTGCAGGTAGCGCGGGCCATGCAGCTTGCGCAGCACCTGCGTGCTGGCCTGCGCGCCCGAGTACAACTGCACCGGCTGGCCGGCGCCGCGCAACGCCGCCGCCACTGCAGCAGCTTCGCCTGCCGCCGCCGGCAAGGCTTTGAAGCGCAGCTGCTGCAACGCTGGCCGCAGCGCCGCCGCTGCGACGGCCGGCGCCACCGGGGCCGGTCCGGCGTCAAAATCAGGGGCGCCCAGCACCACGGCAGCGCCGCCGCTGCGACTGGCGGACGGCGCCGCCAGCAACTGCCGCACCGCGCCCAGGTAACGCCACGGACCGCGCGCCAGCAGGTACTGGCCGCTGTCATCGACCAGCGCCTCGAACGGCAGTTGCGCCAGTTCGGCATCGGGCCACACCACGTAGGACGCGGCGGCGGCGCGCTTGCCCAGCAAGGGCTGTAACAGGCGCCGATACGGCACGTCGGAACCGCCCGCGGCGACAGCCTCGACGCCGAATGCGTCGGCAAGGCCAGCAACGGCGGCAACGGGAGTGGCTGCTGCTGCGCCGCCTGCGTGCTCGGTGGCGGCGCCCGCCAGCAGGGCCGCGCGCCAGTCGGCCAGCTCCGCGTTGATGGCTGCGGCCGGCCCCAGCTCCGCCATGGTGACGCGCTGCGCGCTGACCAGCTGGCCCAGGTAGCGCGGCGGCTGCCACGTCATCGTGGCAAAGTCGAGCGGTTGATGGACGCTGTAGGCAAGCAGCACCTCGTCACCGAGTGCGCCCTGCACCTGGGCCAGCAGGCGGGCGCCGGGCGTCAGCGTCAACGGCGCCGTATAGGGCACGAGCAGCGTCTGCAGTTGCAAGTCGAGGTTGCTGTACTGCGCATACGCCTCGAACGAGGCATTGGGGTCGAGCCGGTTCAGCGCCGCCAGCACGACCTCGACAGGGTCCGAACCTGCCGCCAGTGCCTGCCGCAGGGCGGCGGCGCGGCCCAGGCGTACAGCGCCGGACAGTTCCTTGATCTGCATGAGTTCGCCGACCACGGTGCGCACGCCGGCGGCGCCTGCAGTACCGGCTGCATCGGCAGCATCGGCTGCCAGCTGGTGCGATACGGCCAGGTGCACGAGCGCGCGGCGCGTGGCCAATGCCGCCACCATGTGATCCGGCGTCAGGTACGCCTGCTCTGCCGGCAAGCGCAGCGCATTCAGGCGCAATGCCTGGACGATGGCCTCGGCGGCCGGCGCCCAGCGGCCCGCAGCCGACAGGTAGGCGCCGAATACGGCGTATTCCATTTCCAGTTCGACATAGCCCTCCTCCTGCGGCACCTGCTGCATCTTGCGCGCGTAGTCGGCAAACGCACCGTGATAAAACGCCAGCAGCCATTCCGGCTCGGCTGCGTGCAGCCGTACCAGGTTGGCGGCGGGGGTATCGGCTTCGAGCCAGTCATGGCGCACCGCATAATCGCGTGCAGGCCGGCCATCGTCACGGCTGATCTGGCGGGTCTGGCCCAGGGCGCCCACGGTTTCCAGCATGCGCTGCTGGACGTTGCGCAAGGTGGTCAGGTCGCCGCGCACCTGGCGCTGGTGCGCCACCATGATCGGTGTTTGCAGCGTGATGCCGATCGCCGCCACGCGCTCCTCGAAGGCCAGCGCCAGCTCGCGCTGCGCCACTGCCGCGTCGCCGGCGCGCAGGGCGGCGCGTCCGAGGCGGCTGCGCACATCGAAGCGCAACGACCAGGCGGCGGCGGACTCCATGCCGGGGTAGGCCAGCACGGGTGCGAGCTGTTGCACGGCCAGCGCATGGGCGCCGCGCCGTTTCGCCAGCTCGTCAAAAGCGGGCACCAGGATCGGTGCCCAGCGCAGCGCCAGCTGCGGCGCAACGCCTTGGCTGACGGCCAGCGCACGACTGTAATGCTGCAGTGCCAGTTGCGCGTCGCCGGCCAGGTAGCGCAGGTGGCCAACGGCGTACAGGGCTTCTAGCAGCGCCATCTGCGCCGCCGGCGTGCCGGATGCGAAATTGCGCTCGGCCAGCGCCAGCGCCGGTTCCGCTTGCGCCAGCGCCGCACGGTAGCGCCCGGAACCGGCCAGGTCTTCGACCTGCGCCCGCAATGGTGCTGCCGACACGGGCGCGGACACGGGCGCGGCTGCGACCGACGCTGGCGCCATGGCTGGCGACAGCAGCACGGCCAGCGCCAGCGCAGCGCGGCCCTGCTGCCGGCGCAGTGAATGCGACCCGGGCCAGGCCGGCCCGCTCATGGCGTGTCATCCAGCAGCGCCGGCGCCAGCTGGCGCGCCTGTTCGAGCTGGCCGTTGTCGCGCAACAGCAGCGCCGCGCCGGCGCGTTCAGCGGCGCTGGCGTGCGCACCCGGCATGACCACCGGCTGCCGCGCCATCGTCTGCACCGGCTGGGAAGGGCCCTGCACCACGGCGCTGCCATCGTGCCAGGCCACCGACCAGCGGTAAGCCTGCGCAGGCGCCAGCAGCAGCTGTGGCGGCAGGCGGTAGCGCGGCGCCGCCACCGTGGCCTCGTGCACGAGCGCGCCGCTGCCGTCGTGGAGCCGGAAAATCCAGTCACCGATGTGTGGCCGGTTGCGCCAGTTGAACGTCGCCAGCGCCAGCGGCAGCACCCGGTCCGCCTGCTGTGCCGGCGCGCCAGTCGATGCCGGTGACAACGCGGCATGGGCTGGCGCCGGCGCGGACGGCGTGGCCGAGCGCATGATGGCGCCGGCCATGACCGTCGCCTCGTTCGGGGCGGCGCGCAGCGGGCGGCGCGGCGCCAGCACCTGCATGCTGCCGGATCCGGCCAGTACCGGGCCGTTGACGGTCAGCGTTACGCGGGAGGGACCGGCAAACACATAGCGCCGGTCCGACTGCGCGTCCCACCCCACCAGTATGGCGGCCTCGGCCAGCGTCAGGCTGGCGCCATCGTCGAGCATGTCGAGCAGGCGCACGCTGCGCGCACCTTGCTGTACCGTGCCGTGCACTTGCGTTACCTGCAGCGGCGCGGCGTGTGCCGCCAGCACCGAGCCGGTCAGCGCCGAGAATAGCAGCCATCCAGTCCATCGCTTGTCCATCAGCTTCCTTTCACATCGGGGTAGGCGGCCAGCGCCACCTGGCCATGCTTGTCGAGATGGCAGTCCAGCAGCACGTAGCCGGCGGCAGCTGCGGGCGCCAGCGCAGCGCGCACCAGCACTTCGCGCGCCATCAGCAGCGCGTGGGGCGTGCGCTTGCAGTGTTGCTGGATGTGGGCAGCCAGCGCGGTGGCGGCGCCCGTGGCTGTGTAATCGTGGCGCTCGGGCGTACCCACGTTGCCGAGCACGGCGTCGCCGTAGGCGATGCCAATGCCCGCGCGCAGCGGCGCCCTGCCTTCGCGCGCCAGTTCGGCATTGAGCAGCGCCAGGGCAGCGAGCACGCCGTGGGCCGCCAGCAGCGCGTCGCGGCAAGGATTGGCGCTGGGTGCGGGGGCGCCGAAAAACACCATCACCCCATCGCCGCTGAACTTGTCGATGGTGCCGCCGTGGTGGTGCAGCGGCACCGTGATGGCGGCGTAGTAGCGGTTCAGCAGCGCGATCACCTGTTCCGGCGGCAGCACTGCGCACAGGGCGGTAAAGCCGCGCAGGTCGGCGAACAGGAAGGCGAGCGGCTGGCGCTGGCTGGCCAGGCCGGCGCGCAGGTCGCCGCTGACGATGGTCTCGAGTATGGCCGGGCTGACGTAGCCGGCAAAGATGCTGCGCAGCCGGCGCTGGCCGGCGCGCTGGTCGCGGTAGGCGCGCCACCAGCACCAGGTTACGCCCGCCAGCAGCACCAGCCAGCAGGCCAGCGGCAGGGCCAGCCACCGGTAGTACAGGCCCAGCAGCGTCAACATCGCTGCCAGCACGGCCACGCTGGCAGCAGCCACGGTGGCGGCACGCGGCCGGTGGCGCAGCCGCCATAGCAGCAGCCCCGCCACCAGCGCGGCGCCCGCCTCGGCCAGCCACAGCGGCTGCACCATGCGCTGCGCCAGCTGGCTGCGCAGCAATTGCGCCTGGAATACCACGCCTGCCGTTGTCGTGCCCCGTTCCCACCCGGCCAGCGCCACGGGCAAGCGTTGCCGGTCCTGGTCGGGCAGGATGGCGCCGACCAGTACCGCGCGGGCGCCGAACAGGGCGCGCAGGCGGTCATGGTCGCCCTGGCGCACCAACGCCAGTACATGCGCCAGCGACACGTAATCGAATGGTGCGCCGAGGCGGAAATCGACGTAACCGGCGCGCACCGGCGCGCCCAGCTGCGCCGCCAGTTGCGCGCTGAGCGCCGGCCAGCCGCCCTGCGTGGCGGCGCCCGCGCCCGCCGCCACCACCGGCGCCCGGC
This sequence comes from Duganella zoogloeoides, assembly GCF_034479515.1. Classification (NCBI taxonomy): domain Bacteria; kingdom Pseudomonadati; phylum Pseudomonadota; class Betaproteobacteria; order Burkholderiales; family Oxalobacteraceae; genus Duganella; species Duganella zoogloeoides. The sequence goes on along the minus strand of NZ_CP140152.1, from coordinate 555,891 downwards.
GCAGCACGCCGTCCGCGTCCTGCGGCACCTGCAACGATGCCAGCCCCGCTTCGCCAACGATGGCGGCATACAGGCGCGCCGCATCATCGGCGGCAGCCGCAGCCGTGGGCGGCGCGCCGATCACCAGCGGCATGCCGTGATCGCGCACCGATGCCAGCGCCAGCGCCAGTTGCCGGCTGGCGCCGGGCAGCAGCGCGGCGTGGCTGCGGGGCGGCAGCACGAGATCGAGGCCGACCGCGCTGGCCCCGCCGAGACGCAGGCCATCGAGCAATTGCGCCAGTTCGCCGTGCATCAGGGCAAATGGCTTGCCGCTGGCGGCAATCGACGCCTCATCGATGCCGACGATGAGCACCTGCCGGCCCTTGTCCTCATCGTTGGCAGGCGGCAGGCCGCGCAACAGCTGCCAGCCCAGGTCCAGGCATGGCAGCGCCAGCCGCTGCAGCGGCGCCGTGGCAGCCAGCGCCAGGCAGGCCAGCACCACGGCCGGCACCAGCGCGAGTCGCCGCAACCGCGGCGCCCACGCTGACTCGCGCCGACCTGCCAGGCGCGCCAGCACAGCGCGACGACCGTCACGCCAGCGCCCCATGGCACCGCGTATCCGGCGCGCTACCACCGCGCCGGCAACGGCCGCAGCAACACGATCTGCTGCTTGTCGTGGCGCAGGTATTCGCCCTTGACCAGTTCCTTGAACAGCTTGGAGACCATGTCGCGCGAGGCGCCGATGCGCTCGCCGATGGCCTGCTGGCTCAGCGCCTCGGCCACCACGCGCTGGCCGTCGCGCATGACAGCGCGTTCGTTGAGCATGGCGGCCAGGCGCTGGTAGGCGCTGTCGAGCGCCAGCCGGCGCGAAAAAGTGGTGGTATTGCGGCTGCGCTGGATCAGCGTGCGGATCAGTTCCAGCGTGAACACGGGATCGTCGGCGATACGCTGGCGCAGCACGGTGATCGGCACCACGGCGCACTGCACGTCGGTGAGCGCCTCGACCGAGGCGCTGCGGCGCTGGCCGTCGAGCGCCATCTCGCCGAGGATGGTGCCGGCATCGTAGGTGCCGAACAGGAATTCCTTGCCTTGTTCGTCGCTGGCAAACACCTTGACCCGGCCGGATAGGATCACGAAGATGGCGTCGCCTTCGTCGCCCTCGCTGATGAAGCGGGTGCGGCGCGGGTAATGGCGCCGCTCGCCGCTGGCGGCCAGCGCCAGCATGGCGGGCGAGACGTGGTCGGCGGGGAGTGCGGGCATGGAGTTCTCCGGCTAGGCCGGGATCATACCGGCAAAAAATATTGCCGATTATAAACTATGTTATTTCTTTTCAACAACTTCGTGTTGTAGAATATTCGACACTGCGGGTGTCGATTGCGCCCGTGGCAGGAGCGCGTACAAGGACGAGAATGGTTACCAGTCGCCAACCTTCCAACTTGTCCGAAAGCGCTCCATGAAACCTGCCCTGCCTTGCTTCTCCCTGATCCTGACCACCATGATGGCCGGCCTGCTGGCCGGCTGCGGCGCCGCAGCCGGCGACGAGGTGCAGTTGCCGCCCGGCGACAGCGCCAGCTTCCTGCCGCTGGTCGAGTATTGCGGCGCCCGCACCCCGACGGCCGCCGATGCCGCCGCCAACGGCTGGAGCCAGGAACGCCCCATGCACACCGGCAATCCGACCTACTACTCGCATGCCGTCGTCTCGGCCGGCGGCAACACCGAGACCAGCACCGGTCCATTCGCCATGAATGTGTCGATCGAGGATTATCGTGGCATCGAAGGCAGCGTCGTCTCCAGCGGCGTCGCCGACGCGGCCACCGGCATGGGCGTGCGGATGTCGTCGGCGCTGGGCCGCAACTCGGTGGCCTGCGTGTCGCAGGTGGCGCGGTTGCGCTACACGACGCCCGCCTGGCTGCCGGGCGCCACACCGGGCTACAACTTGCCGCAACTGACCTGGACCAGCTACTGGCAACCGGCGCTGCCGATGGCGCAGGCCGGAGGCTACCACGTCGATGGCTTCGAATTCGTCAGCAACTTTACGCCGGCCAGCGGCAGCGTGGTGTTCACCATCGCCAAGAGCCGCTTCCCGAGCACGCAAGCGCTGTCGCTGTGCCACCTGGCGCCGGCCGGCACCAGGTGGGACTGCCGCCAGCCCACCGTGGCCGACGCCGGCAACTACTGGCGCCTGTCGCAGGACGGCTTGCAACAGGGCGTGTACCTGCTCAATTCCAGCGCGCCGCGCTGATTCCAGAACAATCATTTCAATACGAGGAGTTCCGCACCATGAAACATCACAGCAAACTGTTCTTCGCTGCCCTGCTGTCCGCGCTGTGCCTGGCTGGCCCGGCCATGGCCGCCAAGCCTGCCGTGATCGACCAGACCGGTCTGAACGGCTTACAGGATTACCTCGACACCAACCTGCCGGCGTCGATGAAGGCAACCATGGCCGAGCGCGGATTGGCCACGTGGGCGATCACCAGCGCGATTCGCGTGCAAAACAACGGCTATTGCGTGGCCGTGGCTGGCCTCACCATCGCCAGCGCGGACGGGCGCATGGCGCGCCGGCCAGCGGCCACGCACGACACCATCATGCGCTACGAAAACGTGACCAAGGATTGGGACAGCGGCGACTGCCGCGCCGAGGCGCTGCGCGAAGCCATTGCGACGCTGGCCAGGGCGCCGGTGCCGTCTGTCGAGGCGATGCGCCGGCTGCTTGGCAGCGGCGGCACGCGCGCCAATCAAAAGGCAGACAACGGCATGATCAATCTGTCCTCGCAGGACGTCAGCGACAGTACCAAAGCAGCCGCCTTCGATGCACTGCACGGCTACGACCTGGGCGCCGCGGTTGATTACCGCCACGTTACTGCTGTGCTGTACAACAGCAGTTTTACCATGAAGAAGGACAATGAGAGAGTCTGTTTCGCCTTGTTCGGCCTCAGCGCGCGACCGCCGTCCGATCGCGCGCCGCGCTTGCCTGCGGACAATTCGGCCGGGCTGTATGTCGGTGATGACGAAGCCACTTGCGCGCGCGGCGCCTCGCTCGCGGCCATCCGGGCCACCCTGGACCAGCCATGGACGAAGGCCGGCGCGTTCAACGGCTTCGACAAAACCCGCGAAGATGGTGTGCCGCTGCCCGATATCGCCGCCGTGGCCAAGAAACGGGCCGCTGCCGTAGCCCGCGCCGCCGCCGAAAAGCGCGCCGCAACCCGGGTGGCCAGCACGCAACGCAACGTGGTGCGCTGCTCCAACTCGTGCACCAACGGCAGCTGCGTGCGCACTTTCGAGAATGGCCGCAAGGAACGCTGGCAGGCGCCGCGCGTCTATGATGCGATCAACAACAACTGGACCTGGGATATCAACACCAACGCCTGCGGACAGTAAGAAGCTCTCTGAAAGCGCCGGGCTGGCGCCAGTCGCCAGCCCATGCCGCGCCGCGTCATCTATAATGGCTGTTTTCGCAAATTACTCTGCCCAATCATGGAATTAGCCAAGTCTTTCGAGCCCGCCGACATTGAACAATTCTGGCGTACGGAGTGGGAATCGCGCGGTTACTACACCGCCACCCTCGACGCCGGCAAACCTTCTTTCAGCATCCAGCTGCCGCCGCCGAACGTCACCGGCACCCTGCACATGGGCCACGCGTTCAACCAGACCATCATGGATGGCCTGACGCGCTACCACCGCATGCTGGGCCATAACACGGCCTGGATCCCGGGCACCGACCACGCCGGCATCGCCACCCAGATCGTGGTGGAGCGCCAGCTCGACGCGCAAAAGATTTCGCGCCACGACCTCGGCCGCGACGAATTCATCAAGCGCGTGTGGGAGTGGAAGGAAAAATCGGGCTCCACCATCACCGGCCAGATGCGCCGCCTGGGCGCCTCGCCCGACTGGCAGCGCGAATACTTCACCATGGACGACACCCGCTCGAAGGTCGTGACCGACGTCTTCGTGCGCCTGCACGAGCAGGGCCTGATCTACCGGGGCAAGCGCCTGGTCAACTGGGACCCGGTACTGGGCACCGCCGTCTCCGACCTCGAAGTGGTGTCGGAAGAAGAAGACGGCTCGATGTGGTACATCAAGTACCCGCTGGCCGACGGTTCGGGCACCATCACGGTGGCCACCACCCGTCCGGAAACCATGCTGGGCGACGTCGCCGTGGCGGTCGATCCGACCGACGAACGCTATGCTGCGCTGGTCGGCAAGATGCTGACCCTGCCGCTGGTCGGCCGCGAAATCCCGATCATCGCCGATGAATACGTCGACAAGGCGTTCGGTACCGGCTGCGTGAAAATCACCCCGGCGCACGACCAGAACGACTACGCGGTCGGCCAGCGCCACCAGTTGCCGATGCTGTCGATCTTCACGCTCGAAGCGAAGATCAACGACGAAGCGCCCGAGCAATATCGCGGCATGGACCGTTTTGTCGCCCGCAAGCAGATCGTTGCCGACCTCGAAGCTGCCGGCCTGCTCGAAGAAGTCAAAAAGCACAAGCTGATGGTGCCGCGCGGCGACCGGACCGGCGTGGTCATCGAGCCGATGCTCACCGACCAGTGGTTCGTCGCCATGAGCAAGCCGGCGCCGGAAGGCACGTTCTTCCCCGGCAAATCGATCGCTGAAACCGCACTGGAAAAAGTGGCCAGCGGCGACATCAAGTTCGTCCCTGAAAACTGGAGCAACACGTACAACCAGTGGCTCAACAACATCCAGGACTGGTGCATCTCGCGCCAGCTGTGGTGGGGCCATCAAATCCCGGCGTGGTACGACGAAGCCGGCAATATCTTTGTCGCCAAGACCGAAGCCGAAGCGCTGGTCAAGCAGCAGGCAGCCGGCAGCACCGGTCCGCTGCGCCGCGACGCCGACGTGCTCGATACCTGGTTCTCGTCGGCGCTGGTGCCGTTCTCCACCCTGGGCTGGCCCGAAGAAACGCCCGACCTGAAAGCGTTCCTGCCGTCGTCGGTGCTGGTCACCGGCTTCGACATCATCTTCTTCTGGGTGGCGCGCATGGTGATGTTCACCCTGCACTTCACCGGCAAGGTGCCGTTCGAGACCGTGTACGTGCACGGCCTGGTGCGCGACTCGACCGGCCAGAAAATGTCCAAGTCGAAGGGCAATACGCTCGACCCGATCGACCTGATCGACGGCATCGGCATCGATGCGCTGGTGGCCAAACGCACCACCGGCCTGATGAACCCGAAAGACGCGGTCAAGATCGAAAAGGCCACGCGCAAGGAATTCCCGGAAGGCATCGCCGCCTACGGTACCGACGCCGTGCGTTTTACCATGGCGTCGTACGCTTCGCTGGGCCGCAACATCAACTTCGACCTCGGCCGCGCCGAAGGCTACCGCAACTTCTGCAACAAGCTGTGGAACGCCACCCGCTTCGTGCTGATGAACACGGAAGAGAAGGATTGCAGCGCCAGCGACGCCGACCTGTCGAACGCCGATAAATGGATCATCTCGCTGCTGCAAAAGGCCGAGCTGGACGTGGCCAAGGGTTTCGAGGACTACCGCTTCGACAATATCGCTTCCACCATCTACAAGTTCGTGTGGGACGAATATTGCGACTGGTACCTGGAAGTAGCCAAGGTGCAGGTACAACACGGCACCGAAGGCCAGCAGCGCGCTACCCGCCACACGCTGCTGCACGTGCTCGAAGTGGTGCTGCGCCTGGCCCATCCGATCATCCCGTTCGTGACCGAAGCGCTGTGGCAGGCGGTGGCGCCCCTGGCCGGCAAATCGGCCGGTGACACCAATGCGTCGATCATGATGCAGCCGTACCCGATCGCCAACACCGACTACATCGACGAAGCAGCCGAAACGTGGATGCTGCAACTGAAATCGCTGATCGACGCCACCCGCAACCTGCGCGGCGAAATGCAGCTGGCGCCGTCGCTGCGCGTGCCGCTGATCGTCGAGCCAGCCAACGCTGCCGACAAAGAGGCGCTGGCCTTGTGCGCACCGTACATCCAGGCGCTGGGCAAGCTGGCTGAAGTGCAGATCGTCGATGCCCTGCCCGATTCGCCGGCAGCAGTCGCGATTGTCGGCACGACCAAGCTGATGCTCAAGGTCGAGATCGATGTGAAAGCCGAGCGCGAGCGCCTGGCCAAGGAAATCACGCGCGTGGAGGGCGAGATCGCCAAGGCCAACGGCAAGCTGTCGAACGAGAGTTTCGTCGCCCGCGCGCCGGTGGAAGTGGTGGCGCAGGAGAAGGAACGCGTCGCCAACTTCTCGGCCACGCTGGACAAGATGCGCGAGCAGCTGGCCAAGCTGCCGGCGGCCTGATACCGCGATTCCGGCTCCCGGCACGAAAGCCGCCTGCGGGCGGCTTTTTTTTCGCCCACGCGCCCAGCCTTCACTGCTAGAATAATATGATATTCCTTTAACAAGGCTAGCGATGACGCAGTGGACCGGTGGCTATGTGGAAGGGATCGACTACACCCACGGCTACTATCGCGAACTCGGTCCGTTGCACGCGGCCATGGCGCTGGCCCATGCCGGCGTGCGCATGCCCACGGTCGGCCATGCGTGCGAACTCGGTTTCGGCCAGGGCCTGTCCACCAACATCCACGCGGCCGCCAGCAGCGTCGCCTGGTACGGCACCGATTTCAATCCGTCGCAGGCCCGGTTTGCCGCCCACCTGGCGCAGGCGGCCGACAGCGGCGCGCAACTGGTGGACCAGTCGTTTGCCGACTATTGCGCACGCCCTGATCTGCCCGATTTCGACTTCATCGCGCTGCACGGCATCTGGAGCTGGGTGTCGCCAGAGAACCGGGCGCTGCTGCTCGACTTCGTGCAACGCAAGCTCAAACCCGGCGGCGTGCTCTACCTGAGTTACAACTGCCATCCCGGCGGCGCACCGATGGTGCCGGTGCGCGAACTGCTGAGCGGCTATGCCGCGCGCATGACGGCGCCGGGCGCCGGCATCGATCGCCGCATCGACGCCGCGCTGGCGTTTGCCGGCAAGTTGCTGGCCACCCGCCCCGCCTACCTGGAAGCGCATCCGCAACTGGCCGAACGCGTGGCAGCCCTGCAACAGCAGGACCGCCGCTACCTGGCCCATGAATATTTCAACCAGGACTGGCAACCGGTCAGTTTTGCCGAGCAGGCGGCCGCGCTGCGCGCGGCAGGCCTCGAATTCGCGTGTGACGCCCACCACCTCGATCAGATCGGCTTGCTCAACCTGAGCGCAGCGCAACGCGCATTGCTGGCGCAATTGCCCGACCCGGTGCTGTGCCAGGGCGTGCGCGACTTGATGATGAACCAGAACTTCCGCCGCGACTACTGGGTCAAGAGCGCAGACCGGCAGCGCCTGGCTCCCGCCGAGCACGACGCCGCGCTGCGCGGCCAGCGCGTGGTGATGGTGATGCCGCGCACCGACGTCGAACTGCGGGTGCGGACCAGCACCTTCGATATCGCCCTGAACCAGGCCGCCTACACGCCGCTGCTCGACCTGCTGCAAGACCACCAGCCGCGCACAGTGGCCGAAATCGAGCGCGCGGTGCCGATGCGCGGTGGCTTGCGCCAGCTGTACGAGGCAATCTTCATCCTGTGCGGCACCGGCGTGCTGGCGCCCGCGCAGACACCGGCCACGGTGGCTGCCGCGCAGGCGAGCAGCCGCCGGCTGAACCTGGCGCTGTGGGCCCATGCGCGCGGCAGCGACGACATCCATTACCTGGCGTCGCCGGTCGTGGGCGGCGGCCTGGCCATGCCCCGCATTCCGCAACTGTTTCTGCTCGCACAGTCGCAAGGCGTGCGCGGTGCGGCGGCCTGGAGCGAGTTTGCGTGGGCCATCGTGGCCGGCCAGGATGTGCCGCTACAACGCGACGGCGGGCCGCTGGCCACCGCCGCCGACCAGCTGGCCGAACTGCGGCGCAAGGCGGAAATTTTCGAAAGCGCGTACCTGGCCATGTACCAACTGCTGGGCATTGCCGATACTGCGTGATGCATTTGAATATTATCAAGTCAAACCAAGGATTCGCACCATGAACGACTGGACCGGCGGCTATGTCGCAGATCTCAACTACACCCACGGCTACTACCAGGAACTCAGCCCCTTGCGGATTGGCATGGCTTTTGCCAGCGCCGGTCTGCAAACGCCGGCGAGCGGGACAGCCTGCGAACTCGGCTTCGGCCAGGGTGTCTCCGCCAATATCCACGCGGCCGCCGGCATCACGCGCTGGCACGGCACCGACTTCAATCCGGCACAGGCGGCGTTCGCGCGCGACCTGGCCGCAGTCTCGGGCAATGGCGCGCAACTGGTGGACCAGTCGTTTGCCGAATTCGCCGCCCGCGACGACCTGCCCGACTTCGACTACATTTGCGTGCACGGCATCTGGTGCTGGGTGTCGCCCGCGAACCAGGCGCTGATCGTCGACTTCGTGCGCCGCAAGCTCAAGGTGGGCGGCGTGCTCTTCATCAGCTACAACTGCCAGCCCGGCTGGGCGCCGATGGCGCCGGTGCGCGGCTTGCTCACCAGCTACACCAATACCATGACCGCCCCCGGCGCCGGCCGCGCCCAGCGCATCGACAGCGCGCTCGATTTCACCGACCGCCTGCTGGACACCACACCCGCCTATTTCGCCGCTTATCCGCGCGTGGCGGAACGATTGAAGTCGCTGCGTGCGCAAAACCGTCAATACCTGGTGCACGAATACTTCGGCCGCGACTGGCAGCCGACGAGCTTTGCCGAGATGGCGGACATCCTTGGGGAAGCCAAGCTCACCTATGCCTGCTCGGCCCAGTATCTCGACCACATCGTCGAACTGAACTTGAGCCAGCCCCAGCATGCGCTGCTGGCCGAGCTGACCGACCCGGTCTTCTTCCAGAGCGTGCGCGACTTCATGGTCAACCAGAATTTCCGCTGCGATTACTGGGTCAAGGGCGCGCGCCCGCTGTTGCTGCTGGAAAAGGCCGAAACCATGCGCCGCCAGCGCGTGGTGCTGGTGGCGCCACCGCATTTGTTCGAGCTGAAAATCACGGGCCGCGCCATCGAAGGCCAGTTGAGCGAAGCGATCTACCTGCCGCTGCTGCAACTGCTGGCGGACTACCAGCCGCACACGGTGGGCGAACTGGAAGCGGCGCTGGCGGACCAGGGCCTGACGCTGACGCAGGTGTTCGAGGCAATGCTGGTGATGATCGGCAAAGGCAACCTGATGCTGGCGCAGGAACCGGATGCCATCGAGGCGGCTACTGCGACTGCCCAGCGCCTGAACCTGGCCCTGTTCGAGCATGCGCGCAGCAGCGAGGAAATCGCCTTTGTCGCGTCGCCGGTGCTGGGCGCGGGCGTGTCGGCGCCGCGCATCGTGCAGCTGTTCCTGCTGGCGCACGCGCAAGGCTTGCGCGGCGTGGCCGCCCTCACCGACTTCGTGTGGAACACGCTGTCGTCGCAGGATCACCGCATAGTCAGGGACGGCGTGCGGCTCGATGACCCGGCCGACAGCATTGCCGAAATCACGCTGCAGGCCGAACGCTTCGAAAAAGATTTCCTGGCGATATACCTGGCGCTGCGCGTCATCGCCTGATCGCCCAGTTATTGCGCCAGCAACTCGGCGTAACGCGCCACGTCGACGTTGCCGCCGCTGATGATGACGCCCACGCGCTGGCCTTGCAATTGCTCCTTCATGGCGCGCGCGGCAGCCAGGCCCAGGCAGCCGGTCGGTTCCACCACGAGCTTCATGCGCGCGGCAAAGAAACGCATTTCCGCGCGCAACTGCTCATCGCTCACGGTCACAATGTCGTCGACATCGCGGCGGATGATGGGGAACGTCAGGTTGCCCAGGTGCTGGGTCTGGGCGCCGTCGGCGATCGTCTTCGGAGTATCGATGTGAACGATGCTGCCGCTGCGGAACGATTGCTGGCCGTCATTGCCCGCTTCCGGCTCCACACCGTACAGTTTGGTCGCGGGCGACAACGCGCGCGTGGACAGGGCCGAGCCGCTCAGCAACCCGCCGCCACCGAGGCACACGAACAGCGCGTCGAGCTGGCCGACTTCCTCGAACAGCTCCTTGGCGGCCGTACCCTGGCCGGCGATCACATCGAAGTGGTCATACGGTGGAATCAGGGTCATGCCACGCTGCTGCGCCAGGTCGCGGCCGATCTGTTCGCGGTCTTGCGTGTAGCGGTCGTACAGCACCACGTCCGCGCCATAGCCACGGGTGGCGGCGATTTTCGATGGCGGCGCATCGTGCGGCATGATGATGGTGGCCGGAATGCCGGACAACTGCGCCGACAGCGCGATGCCCTGCGCATGGTTGCCGGACGAGAAAGCCACGACACCGGCACGGCGCTGCCCGGCATCGAACTTGGCCAGCGCGTTATACGCGCCGCGGAACTTGAACGCACCCATGCGCTGCAAGTTTTCACACTTGAAAAACACCTCGGCGCCCAGCTCGCTGTTGGCGGTGCGCGAAGTCATTACCGGCGTGCGGTGGGCAACGCCGGCAATCCGCTCCGACGCCGCCACCACGTCAGCATAAGTTGGCAAACTCTGTTGGTTCATGATCCACTCCTTTCAATACACTTCGGGGTCAGTGCCGACATTCGGACACGAGCTCTTCGCTCTCCGTAGCCGGCTTGGTCAGCGGGCATCGTTGTACACGGTGGCGCGGGAAACATTGAGATAGGCAGCTACGATATCCATCGCCCGCCGCACGTCGGACAGGCCGCTGTCTTTGAGCTCGCGCATCAGCGCGCGGCGCTCGTCGGCCTTGAGCGCGCGCGGCGTGGTGCCGTGGCGGGCGGCAAAGTCGTCGATGCGCAGGCGGATGGCGTCGGCGCCGGTGGGCTGCAAGGTATCGTTGACGGCGGCGGCCGTGTCCACGCTGCCGAATTGCGTCAGCATGGTGTTGAGGCTGCGGAACACGGTGAGATCGACATTCAGGCACAGCGCAGCCACGTAACGGCCGTCGCTGTCCTTGATGCCGACCGACGTGCTCTTGGCCAGGCGGCCGTCCGGGAAGGTATTGGGGTAGTTGGCGATCACCTGGTCGAAGTCGGGATCGGCCGCGCGCGCCAGGCCCAGCTCGGTGGCGGGCTCGCCCACGCTGCGCCCGGACAGGTTGTTATGGATCGCCAGAATGGCATGTTCGGGCTCGGTCAGGTCGTGCAGCACCACTTCGCAAAAAGGCGCCAGCGTCTTGCCCAGGCCATCGGCCACCTGCTGGAGCTGGGCCAGCAGGTTCTGGTGTTCGGAAGTTTTTTTCATCCAAACATATTATCTTGTTTTAGACTTTTTGTACAATACCTGGATTGAATGGCGATGCGTCGAGGTATTCCCATTCCAGCGCCAGTGGCATGTCGCGCAGCAGCCATTGCTCCACCTTGAAATCGAGCGAACGCCCGGTGTCGCCGTCGAGATGGCCGGGGGCAAGCTCGTGCCATTGCAGCGTGACGGTGCCGGTCAGTTGCAGCAGGCGGCCCTGCTCGAAGTCGGGAATGATCAGCCCCGCATGGGGATCGACCGCGAAGTTGCCCAGCGTGTTGAACAGGCTGTTGCCGTGGTAATCGGGGATGCGCAAGGTGCTGTCGTCCAGCAGTTGCACAAAGCCCCGGTTGCCGCCCCGGTGCGAGGCATCGGCGCCGCTGTCGGCGTGGTGGCTGGCGACGAACACGGTGTCGGCCTGGCGCACGATCTCTGCCACGGTGCCGCCGAGCGTGGTGCCGCGTACGGCGAGCTCCGCCTGCACCGGCAGGCGTGGGTCACTGCGCTGGCGCAGCTGGCGGCGCTGGATGTACTGCGGGCAGTTCGGATACGCTTCCCGCACGTCAACCTCGACATGGCGCCCATTGAGATGGCGGACCACGCCGTTGACGCGGTAACGGCGGCGCTTGCCCAGGTCGATGAACAGCATGCCCAGTTGCCCGCCCACCACCAGGTTGGCCCACAGCGGATCGGCGGCATCGCGCGCGGCAGCCGGCGCCTCGATCAGCACCGCGTCGCCCTCGGCGTGAGCAAAGCCCGGTTGGCCGAACAGCAGCGACGACCACATCCGTCCGGCGCTGTCCGCACTGGCCAGCACGACCATGAACTGGCCGGCAATGAACGGCCGCGCGCCCGCCATCACGGTGGCCGACACCATCCCGGTGCGCTGCTCGGCGATATGGCGCTGCCCAGCGCGTTGCTGCACTGCCAGCTCGCCCGCATGAAAAGTATGGTCGTCCATGGTCTGTCTCCCGATCGATTGCTGATGTTGTGATTGTGCGAAATAATGGGCCACGCGAGAATAGCCGTGCCGCGACAATCACCGTTTCGCCTGGAGAAAGAATGGACCAGTTTCACCTGATGAATGTTTTTGTTGCCACGGGCGAGGAAGCCAGCTTTGCCAGGGCGGCGCGGCGCCTGGACCTGTCGCCGGCGGCCGTTACCCGCGCCATTGCCGCGCTCGAGGAACTGCTGGGCGTCAAGCTCTTGCAGCGCACCACGCGCCACGTGCGCCTGACCGAGGCGGGCCAGCGCTACCTCGACGACAGCCGCACCATCCTGGCCAGCCTCGAGGAAGCCAACCAGGCTGCGGCCGGCATCAACGCAGCGCCCCGCGGCAATCTGTCGGTGACGGCGCCGGTGCTGTTCGGAAAATTGTTCGTCATGCCCGGCATCGTGCAATTCCTGGACACGTATCCCGAGGTGGACGTGTCCGCCTGGTTTCTCGACCGGGTGGTCAACCTGGTCGATGAAGGCATCGACGTGGCCGTGCGCATCGGCCACCTGCCCGACTCCGGCCTGAAAGCGGCGCGCGTGGGCCAGGTGCGGCGCGTGCTGTGCGCGGCGCCCGCCTATCTCGACCGCCACGGCGTGCCCGCCAACCCGGCCGACCTGTCACGGCACACCATCATCTCCGCCAATCACATGTCGCCGCGCGTGGAGTGGAAGTTCGGCGCGCAGGACAACCCGACCACGGTACGCCTGCACGCGCGCCTGACGGTCACCAGCAATGATGCAGCCATCACCGCAGCCGTCGCCGGGCTCGGCATTTGCCGCCTGCTGTCGTACCAGGTGGCCGACGATGTCGCTGCCGGGCGCCTGCGCATCCTCCTGGCCGAGCACGAGGAACCCCCGTGGCCGGTGCACGTGGTGCACCGCGAGGGCAAATTCGGCTCATCGAAGGTGCGGTACTTCATCGACCTGCTGGTGGCCCACCTGCGCGCGCATCCGTACGTAAACTCGAGCATCGTTGCGGCTGGCGAAACGATGAATTGACGCTGGCATTGTTTTTCTATCATGCCTGAGTGCCTAGAATGGCATCACCGCTACCCGGCGGCCACCATTCGAAAGGAAATCGCCATGTCTGCCTCCCGCCTTCTTGCCCGCAGCGCCACTGCACTGAGCCTGGCCCTGTTGACCCAGTTTGCCCCTGCTGCTTCTGCCGCCCCTGCGGCCGCTCCGGTCGCGCAGGACGCCGCCAATGTCGCCAACACCGCTGCCGTCAGCTACCGCACCGTCAAGGTCGATGGCGTGAATATCTTTTACCGCGAGGCGGGACCGAAAAACGCACCTACCCTGTTGCTGCTGCACGGTTTCCCCACGTCGTCGCAAATGTTCCGCAACCTGATCCCGCTGCTGGCCGACAAGTACCACGTGATCGCGCCCGACTATCCCGGCTACGGCCAGAGCGACATGCCCTCGATGTCCAGCTACACCTACAGCTTCGATAACCTGGCCGCCACCATCGACAAGTTCACCACGGCAGTGGGCGTGAACCGCTACGCGCTGTACGTGCAGGATTATGGCGCGCCGGTCGGCTACCGCCTGGCCGCCGCCCATCCCGAGCGCGTGACCGCCATCGTGGTCCAGAACGGCAATGCCTACGACGAAGGACTCGACAACGAATTCTGGCAACCGATCAAGGCGTACTGGGCCGACAAGAGCGAAGCCAACGCCGCCAAGCTGCGCCCGCTCGTAGCGCTGGAAGCGACCAAGTGGCAATACCTGGAAGGCGCGCGCAACCCGCAACGGGTCAGCCCCGACGCCTGGACCGTGGACCAGGCCTACCTCGATCGTCCCGGTAACGGCGCCATCCAGCTTGAACTGCTGCACAGCTACGGCACCAATCCGCCGCACTATCCGGCCTGGCAGGCGTACTTCCGCAAGTACCAGCCGCCGATGCTGATCGCCTGGGGCAAGAACGACAAGATCTTCCCGCCGGCCGGCGCCCATCCTTACCTGCGCGACTTGCCCAAGGCCGAGCTGCACCTGCTCGACACCGGCCACTTCGCGCTGGAAGAAGACAGCGCCGCCATTGGCGCCCTGATGCGCGATTTTCTCGGTCGTCACGTCAAGCGCTAACCGGGCGGCGGACCGGTGTGCGGTTTTTGACACCGTCCTCTAATCCAGGCGTAGCGGTGCGCCGCAGCGCGGGACAGTTCGTATAATGGTCCCACAACAACCATTGGAGACCGATCATGAAACTGCTTGCCGCCACGGCTGCCGCCGCCACCGCCCTGCTTGCTTTTACCGCCCCGCTTGCCCACGCTGCCGACCTGGCGTCGCCGGTGGGACTGTGGCAAAACATCGACGACGAGACCAACAAGCCCAAGGCGCTGATCCGCATTACCGACAGCAACGGTGTGCTGCAAGGCCAGATCGAAAAACTGTACCGAGATGCCGGCGAAGACCAGAATCCGCTGTGCGTGAAATGCGAAGGCGCCAGGAAGGACCAGCCGATCACCGGCATGGTCATCCTCACCGGCCTGAAGAAAGACGGCGACGAATACACGGGCGGTGAAATCCTCGACCCGGCCAAGGGCAAAACCTACAAGAGCAAGATGCACCTGACCGACGGCGGTAAAAAGCTCAGCGTACGCGGCTACATCGGCACGCCGATGCTGGGCCGTTCGAAGACCTGGGTACGGCAAGACTGATTGAACTGCCTGCAACGACACCAAGCCGGCGTGATGCCGGCTTTTTTTATATCACTGAGGGAAACGATGCGTTCAGCTCCGGCCTACTGCTGTATGCCCTTGCCGGTGGCAGTCCAGTAAATGCCGCCCATCAGGTGCGCCAGGTATTGCGGGTCGCGGTACATTTCGCCGTTGTGACCGAGCGAGGTGACGAATACCCGCCCCTTTTCAACCTGGTGATACCACGCCACCGGGTGGTCGCGGCCCATGCCTTGCGTGGTCTGGCCGGGCCAGATTTTGGTCGGGTCGTAGGTGCTTTCATCGACGTTCAGCACCGGGTGGATCGCGACGTTGTGGGGATTGTCGAAGATGTACCATTCGTCGCTCCAGATCCAGCGGTCGGGAATGCCGAACGTGGCCGGGAATTTTTTATCGACCACGTACGCCACGCCGGTTTGCAGCATCGGATGGTTGCCCACCCGGCGGCCCACCAGCTTTTCGAACCATGGCCAGGTGTTGGGCGGAATAATCAGCGAGCGGTGCACCAGCATGGCGTTGCCGCCGCCGCGCATGTAGTCCTCGAACTTTTTACGACGCGCTTCGTTCAGTTCCTCGCCCGGCGTGTTGAGGAACATGATGGTGGCGTATTGCTTGAGGTCGCCGTCGAACATCTCCGGGCGGTGCGTGTACACCACCTCGAACGCGTGCAGCTTGCCCAGCTGTTCCAGGCTGTCGCGCGCGATCGGAATGTATTCGTAGTGGTATTTGCCGGGCATGGCAAACACCAGGATCTTGTACTGGGTGTCGGCGCGGCTGGGCGCGGCCAGCAGCAAGGCGGCGATAGCCAGCACGGCCAGCAGGATTTTTCGCATGGTTGTCTCCGTGATTTTGATCTAGTTAGCGCTAACATCGGACTGATCAATATACACGTTTTCGCCAAGTAAGTGATACAGGTGCTACGATTGCGACGATGAAAATATTCCTGATCCTGGTGGGGTGGATCGCCGTGGCGCTGGGCGTGCTGGGCATCTTCCTGCCGCTGCTGCCCACCACGCCATTCCTGCTGCTCGCTTCCGCCTGCTTCGCGCGCGGCTCCTCGCGCATGCACAACTGGCTGCAAACCAACCGCGTGTTCGGCAAATACCTGCGCGACTACGAAAACGGCCACGGCATGCCGCTGCGCGCCAAGGTCTGGGTGCTGATCTTCATGTGGTGCTCGATGGGGTATTCGATGTGGCGCTTGCAGCATTTGCCGACGTTGCAAGTGCTGCTGGTGGTGATCGGCGCGGGTGTGACGATCTATCTGACGCGCTTTGTACCGACCATGGCGCTGGCGAAAAAGCCGGACTAAGCTGGCGGCGTCGCATGCTTGCGCAAGTGCCGGTCGAGGCTGTTGGCAAAGCTCTGGCGATCGCTCTGGCTGAAGGCTGCCGGGCCGCCGGTGTCCACCCCGCTGCCGCGCAGTTCGTCCATGAAGGCCCGCATGGTCAACATCTGGGCGATGTTGTCGTTGGTGTAGAACTCGCCGCGCGGGTTGAGCGCAAAGCCGCCCTTCTTCAATACATCGGACGCCAGCGGAATGTCGCCCGTTACCACCAGGTCGCCCGGCGCCAGCAGGCGCACGATTTCCTGGTCGGCCACGTCGGCGCCGGACGGCACTTGCACCGAACGGATAAAGCGCGACGGCGGCACTCTAAGTAACTGGTTGGCTACCAGCGTGACCTGCAACTGCATGCGGTCGGCTACCCGGTACAGGATATCTTTTACCACCGCCGGACAGGCATCGGCATCGACCCAGATCTGCATCACAGGTCCGTCCACAGTTCACCGTTGGGGCTGGTGCGCGGCGGCGTGACGCCGAAGTGGCGGTAGGCGGCCGGCGTGGCGACCCGGCCGCGCGGCGTGCGCTGCAAAAAGCCTTGCTGGATCAGGTAGGGTTCGAGCACGTCCTCGATGGTGTCGGCCGCTTCGCCGATGGCTGCCGCCAGGTTGCCGATGCCCACCGGGCCGCCGCCGAACTTGAACAGCACCGCTTCGAGCAGTTTGCGGTCCATCACGTCGAAGCCGACGGTATCGACGTCGAGCATGACCAGCGCGGCATCGGCCGTGGCCTTGGTAATGTCGCCATTGCTTTTCACTTCCGCGTAGTCGCGCACGCGGCGCAGCAGGCGGTTGGCAATACGCGGCGTGCCGCGCGCGCGGCGGGCGATTTCCACCGCGCCGTCCGGATGGATATTGGCCTTGAGCAGCGCGGCGCTGCGGGTGACGATCCTGGTCAGTTCCTCGGTATTATAAAACTCGAGGCGGGCGACGATGCCGAAGCGGTCGCGCAGCGGATTGGTCAACATGCCGGCGCGGGTGGTGGCGCCGACCAGGGTAAACGGTTGCAGGTCGAGCTTGACCGAGCGCGCAGCCGGCCCTTCGCCGATCATGATATCGATCTGGTAGTCTTCGAGCGCCGGGTACAGGATTTCCTCGACCACCGGCGACAGGCGGTGGATCTCGTCGATGAACAGCACGTCGTTCGCTTCGAGGTTGGTCAGAATCGCGGCCAGGTCACCGGGACGCTCGAGCACCGGGCCCGACGTCTGGCGCAGGTTGACGCCCATCTCGCGGGCAATGATGTTGGCCAGCGTGGTTTTACCGAGACCGGGCGGGCCGAACAGCAGAGTGTGGTCGAGCGCCTCGCTGCGATTGCGCGCGGCGGCAATAAAAATCTCGAGCTGGTCGCGGATCTTGGACTGCCCGACATATTCATCGAGAAGCTTGGGACGCAAGGCCCGTTCGATGGCCTCTTCGTTGGGCGACGTAGGCGCTGCGTCGATAATGCGCTGTTCGGTGAAGCTGTCGGTCTGGATGCTCATGCGTTACTTGGTCGTGGTGAATTGGTGCGAAATGCATGCAAAACAGGCGGATGCCCGGCCTGCCTATGCACAGTGTAGGCTAGTTTGCGCAAACCGCCCAGCCAGAACATCACCCCTTGGACAACGCCTTCAACGCCTGCTTGATACCATCCGACACGCCGGCGCCGGCCGGAACGGTTTTGAGCGCCAGCAACGCTTCCTTGTCGGAGTAGCCCAGCGCCAGCAGCGCGTTGAGGATGTCCGATTGCGAGTCGGGTACCGAGGGCGAACCGGCCGAGCCCAGGTCCGGGCCCAGCTTGCCCTTGAGTTCCAGCAGCAGGCGTTCGGCGGTTTTCTTGCCGATGCCGGGTACCTTGATCAGGCGGCCCGATTCCTGCAGCGTCACCGCCTGCGCCAGGTCGGCGATCGACATGCCGGACAGGATCGACAGCGCGGTGCGCGCGCCGACGCCGCTGATCTTGATCAGCAAACGGAACACGGCGCGCTCGTCGGCGTGGCCAAAGCCGAACAGCAAATGGGCATCCTCACGGATGGCCTGGTGGGTGAACAGCACCACCTTCTCGCCCACGTTGGGCAGGTTGTAGAACGTGCTCATCGAGACATCGACTTCGTAGCCGACGCCGCCGCAATCGACCAGCAATTGCGGCGGATTTTTTTCAAGCAAAATACCGGAGAGACGACCGATCATCGTGTGTACACCTTGTGAATGGGGATAAATTAGCCAACTAGGCGGCCGCGCTTCATGCGCATGCCAGCCAGCGGACCACCGAGCGCGGTGGCGCCAGCAGTAGTGGTCTTGATGCCGGCGCTGGCGATCAGGGTCAGCGTGTCGCGGCTGTGGGCGTGGCAGATGGCAATGCCGAGCGCATCCGCTGCGTCGGTGCCGGGCAGGCCGGGCAGCGACAACAACCGCGCCACCATGTCCTGCACCTGCGACTTGACGGCGCGGCCCGTGCCGACGACGGCCTGCTTGATCTGGGTCGGCGAATATTCGGCCACCGCCAGGTTGGCCGACACCAGCGCGCAAATGGCCGCGCCACGGGCCTGGCCCAGCAGCAAGGTCGATTGCGGATTGACGTTGACGAACACCTGCTCGATGGCCGAGCACTCGGGCTGGTAAATGCGCGCGACTTCAGCCACGCCGTCCAGGATCACCTTGAGACGGGTAGGCAAATTGCCCTCGCCGCTCTTGATGGTGCCGGAAGCAATGTAGCGCAACTTGGCGCCCTGCTTGTGGATGACGCCAAAGCCAGTGGTGCGCAGGCCGGGGTCGATGCCGAGAATAATCATGCCGGGATTGTACTATGGCTAAAAATGACCATCCCCGCAAAAGCGGGGATGAAGGATCAAACTGTCGCTAAAGATTAATGATTAATGATTAATGACGGAAATGGCGAACGCCCGTATAAACCATTACTACGCCGCGCTCATCAGCCGCATCGATCACTTCCTGGTCACGCATCGAACCACCAGGATGAATCACGCAGGTCGCCCCCGCATCGACCACCACGTCGAGGCCGTCACGGAACGGGAAGAACGCGTCCGACGCCACGACCGAACCGGTCAGCGACAGGCCGGCGTTTTGCGCCTTGATCGATGCGATGCGGGCCGAGTCGATGCGGCTCATCTGGCCGGCGCCCACGCCCAGCGTCATGTTGTTGCCGCAGAAGACGATGGCGTTCGATTTGACGTACTTGGCCACGCGCCAGGCGAACATCAGGTCTTGCAGTTGCTGCGGCGTCGGTTGCAGCTTCGAGACCACTTTCAGGTCGCCGACCAGCACGTTTTTCGAATCGGCCGACTGCACCAGCAAGCCGCCACCGACGCGCTTGAAGTCCATGGCGTTGACGCCATCGCCCAAAGGAATTTCCAGCAGGCGCACGTTCTGCTTGGCCGACAGGATCTGTTTCGCTTCAGCGGTAAACACTGGCGCGATCAGCACTTCGACGAACAGCTTGGCCAGTTCCACGGCAGCAGCCGCATCGACTTCCACGTTGAAGGCGATGATGCCGCCGAATGCCGAGGTCGGATCGGTTTGCAGCGCGCGCTTGTAAGCGTCGGCAGCGTCGGTGCCCAGGGCCACGCCGCACGGATTGGCGTGCTTGACGATCACGCACGCGGCGCTCTGGTCGAAGCCGCCCATGCTCTTCACGCATTCCCATGCAGCATCGGCGTCCGCGATATTGTTGAACGACAGTTCCTTGCCTTGCAGCTGGCGATAGTTGGCCAGCGCGCCCGGCGTTGCCATCACGTCGCGGTAGAACGCGGCCGACTGGTGCGGGTTCTCGCCGTAGCGCATGTCCTGCACTTTTTCAAACGCCACGTTCAGGTTCTTCGGATACGCGCCACGGGTGGCATGGGCGCGGTCCGGGCCCAGGCTGGTCAGGTAGTTGGCGATGGCCCCATCGTACTGGGCCGTGTGGGCATACACCTTGGTGGCCAGGCGGAAGCGGGTTTCGTAGCTGACGAACCCGGGGGTGTTGTCGGTGGTTTTCATTTCCGCCAGCACCACGCCGTAGTCGGCCGGATCGCAGATCACGACCACGTCCTTGTGGTTCTTGGCCGACGAGCGCAGCATGGCCGGGCCACCGATGTCGATGTTTTCGATGGCGTCGTCGAGCGAGCAGTCTTCCTTGGCAACAGTCGCCTGGAACGGATACAGGTTGACCACCACCATGTCGATGGTCGGAATGTCGTGCTCGGCCAGTTTGGCCATGTGCTCGGGGAAATCGCGGCGGGCCAGGATGCCACCGTGCACTTTCGGGTGCAGTGTCTTGACGCGGCCATCGAGCATTTCCGGGAAGCCGGTGTAGTCGGCCACTTCGGTCACGGCCAGGCCGTTGTCGGCCAGCATTTTGGCGGTGCCGCCGGTGGACAGGAGCTTGACGCCCATGGCGGACAACGCGCGGGCGAAGTCCAGCACACCGGTTTTGTCGGAAACGGAGATGAGAGCTGATTTAATCATGGCTGAAGGCTAAGTCGTTTAGCTAGGTGGTTTGAATGAGGAGAAACAATCGGCACAACGGCCGATCCCCAGCCGTCCACGCCGGAAAACGCAGGCCGTTACAGCAGGCCGTGCTCTTGCAATTTCTTGCGCAAAGTATTGCGGTTGATGCCCAGCATCTGCGCCGCGTGCGACTGGTTGCCGTCCGCGCGCGTCATGACCACTTCCAGTATCGGCTTCTCGACGGTCAGCACGACCATGTCGTAGATATTCGACGCCTGCTGCTCGCCCAGGTCGTTGAAGTAGTCTTCAAGGCTTTTCTGCACTACTTCCTGGATACTTTCTTTGCTCATTTTGTACGTTCTCAATAATCTGTTGACGCTGGTAAATCATCACCAGGCTTGTGGCCCGGGCGCTTACCCTTTTGATATGACTTTTTTAGTGCTGGCTGGCTTGCGGCTCGCTGATCACGACAGGCTATGCGGCTTGCAAATCTTCGGAGAGGCGGTATTGTAACCGCTCGCCCCACTGCCGCTGCGATTCGAAGAACTGGTCCACCGCTTCGAGCTGCGCCTCGGTGCACTCCAGCAGGTTCATCCGTTGCCGGAATTCCTCGCCGCCAGGCAGGTCGCGCACGTACCAGCCGATGTGCTTGCGTGCGGTGCGCACGCCCAGATAGTCGCCGTAGAAACCGTAGTGGGCGCGCAGGTGTTCGTCCATCAGCGCACGTACCTCGGCGATAGTCGGTGCCGGCAGGTGGTTGCCGGTTTGCAGGAAATGGTCGATCTCGCGGAAGATCCACGGCCGGCCCTGCGCCGCGCGTCCCACCATCACCGCATCCGCGCCCGTGTAATCGAGTACGAATTTGGCTTTTTCGGGCGTGGTGATGTCGCCGTTGGCGACCACCGGGATCAGCACCGATTGCTTGACGGCAGCAATGGTGTCGTACTCGGCGTCGCCGGTGTAGCCGTCGGCGCGGGTACGGCCATGCAGGGTGAGCATGGCGATGCCGGCGTCTTCCGCGATGCGGGCAATCGCCAGCGCGTTCTTGTTCTCGCGGTTCCAGCCGGTACGGAATTTCAGTGTGACCGGCACATCCACCGCGCCGACCACGGCAGCGAGTATCTCGCGCACCAGCGGCACGTTTTGCAGCAGGGCCGAACCGCACCAGCTGTTGCACACTTTTTTAACCGGGCAACCCATGTTGATATCGATGATCTGGGCGCCACGCTCGACATTGAAACGCGCGCAGTCGGCCAGGTCTTGCGGATCGGCGCCGGCGATTTGCACGGCTTTCGGCTCCATTTCGCCCGCGTGGTCGGTGCGGCGCGAGCTTTTTTCGGTCGCCCACAGGCGTGGATTGGACGCCGCCATCTCGGATACCGCGTAGCCAGCCCCCAACTGCTTGCACAGCTGGCGGAACGGCCGATCGGTCACACCCGCCATGGGAGCGACAAATACGTTGTTACGCAGTAAATGAGGACCGATTTGCACAGACGTTACCTGGTGGGAAAGGAGGAACCTTCTATTTTAACCCAAGGACTGCTCATTTAATAAGCACTATTTTTTTATTAAATCGGCAAGGGTGTGCGCTTGACTTTGTTCAGATGATGTCGTCCAGGGCGATGGCCAGGTGCGCCACCTCGCCCCAGCTGTCGAGCACCAGCTTGCCGTCGGCATAATGAAACCGGTTGATGCTGGCATTCTTGACCTGGAAATCGCGCGGGCTGTCGAGCTGCATGCCGACCGCCTCGCGGTACGCGCATTCGAGCACGCCGCCGTGGGCCACGATGGCAATCGTCTTGCCCGGATGTTGCTCCGCCCAGCGGCCGATGGCGCCAATCGCGCGCGCATAAAACTGGCGGAAGCTTTCGGCCACGCGGTCGCCGGCCGGCATCACCGCGTCGATATCGCGCGCCTGCCACAGCACGAAATCCTGCGGGTATTGCTGCTCGATCTCGGTGTACAACATGCCTTCGAACGCGCCATAACCGCGCTCGCGCAAGGCGGCGTCAGTGTGCACGGTGGCGTGGTCGTAGTGCACCGCCACCGCCTGCGCCGTTTGCAGCGCGCGTTGCAGGTCGCTCGAGACGACCAGGTCCAGCCCCTCCCCCGCCAGCACCTCGGCCAGGGCACGCGCCTGGCGTTCGCCTTCGAGGTTGAGCGGAATATCGATATGGCCTTGCAGGCGGCGCACGGCGTTCCACGCCGTTTCGCCATGGCGAATCAGTACTATCTTGGTAGTGTTCATGCAGTCTTCGGTTTGCCCTTGGCAGCGTGGGGCGCCAGGGCGGGATTGAGGGTGTAGGTGGCGATCAGTTGCGCTTCATCGATGATGTGGCCGTGGATGGCATTCAATACGTCGGCGCAGGTAAACCGCGCGGCCAGGTCCAGGCGCGGCACGTCGAGCGCGTACAGGCGAAAAATGTAGTGGTGCACGCGTTCGTCGTTCCACGGCGGGCACGGGCCATCGTAGCCGTAGTAGTCGCCAGCCATGGCGGCGTCGTGCGCGAACCAGCCGGTGTAATCGTTGAGTCCCTGGCGCAGCGCCAGGTCGCCCATGGTGACCTCGGGCCCCGGCTTGCCATGCGGCGTGATGCCGTTTGAAAACGCGCCAGCCGGCATTTCGCGGCGCGACACGGGAATATCGACCAGGCTCCAGTGGAAAAAATCGCCGCGAGGCTCAAGCGCGGACAGCGACGCATCGGCGCGGTTGGCGTGGATAACATCGACCGGCGCATCGCCGTCGATGCACAGCAGCACCAGCGACTCGGCGCCGGCTGGCACGTCGGACCAGGCCAGGTGCGGGTTACGGTTGCTTGACAGCACCACCTTGCCGCCGCGGTCCAACGCACCAAACGCGAATTCGGCCGGCAAGGGGCGGCCATTACGCACACTGTCACTCACCAGCTTCATTGCTGCTTCCTTTATGTGGGACTCGGTTTCGCCGATACTTGTAACCAGAACGTTACCGGCCCGTCGTTGGTAAGCGTTACTTTCATGTCGGCGCCGAACTGGCCGGTCTGCACCACCGGATGCTTGAGCCTGGCCTGGTCCACGAAATGGGAAAACAGGCGCAAGCCATCGGCCGGCGCGGCGGCGGGCGTAAACGACGGTCGCGTGCCCGAACGGGTGTCGGCGGCCAGCGTAAATTGCGGCACCAGCAGCACACCGCCGCCAACGTCGGCGACGCTGCGGTTCATCTTGCCGGCATCGTCGCCGAACACGCGGTAGCCGAGCAGTTTGGCCAGCAAGGTGTCGGCCTCCTTTTCGGTGTCGCCGCGCTCGGCGCAAACCAGCACCATCAGGCCGGCGTCGATGGCGCCGATGGTGGCGCCATCGACCACCACGCTGGCGCTGGACACCCGTTGCAACAGCGCGATCATACTGTGAGCGTAACGCGGGCGAACTTGCGCTTGCCCACTTGCAGCACGAAGGTGCCGGCTTCAACTTTTAACGATTTGTCGCTGAGCACGGTACCGTCGAGGCGTACGCCGCCTTGATCGACCATGCGCATCGCTTCCGAGGTCGAAGGGCACAGGCCGGCCTGCTTGAGCAGTTGCGGCAGGCCCAGCGGCGCGCCGGTAAGCGCGACTTCGGCCACGTCGTCCGGGATGCCGCCCTTGGAGCGGTTGACGAAGTCGTTCAACGCTTCCTCGGCAGCGGCCTGCGAGTGGAAACGGGCGACGATTTCCTGGGCGATTGCCACCTTGGCGTCGCGCGGGTTGGCGCCGCCGGCGACTGTCGCCTTCAATGCCGCAATGTCGGCAATCGAGCGGAACGACAGCAAATCATAGTATTTCCACATCATCTCGTCGGACACGCTCATGATCTTGGCGAACATGGTGTTGCCCGGCTCGGTGATGCCGATGTAGTTGTTCTTGGACTTCGACATTTTTTCCACGCCGTCCAAACCTTCGAGCAGCGGCATGGTCAAAATGCATTGCGGCTCTTGCGCGTAGTCTTTTTGCAGTTCGCGGCCCACCAGCAGGTTGAACTTCTGGTCGGTGCCGCCCAGCTCGAGGTCGGCCTTGAGCGCGACCGAATCGTAACCCTGCATCAAAGGATAAAGGAACTCGTGGACCGCAATCGGTGTCCCACTCTTGAAACGCTTGGTGAAATCGTCGCGCTCCATCATGCGCGCCACCGTGTAGCGCGAGGCCAGCTGGATCAGCCCGCGCGCACCGAGCGGGTCGCACCACTCGGAGTTGTAGCGGATTTCGGTCTTGGCAGCGTCAAGTACCAGCGAAGCCTGCTTGAAGTAGGTCATGGCGTTTTGCTCGACCTGCTCTTTCGTCAGCGGCGGACGGGTGGCGTTGCGGCCGGACGGGTCGCCGATCATCGAGGTGAAGTCGCCGATCAGGAAAATCACTTGGTGGCCCAGGTCTTGCAGCTGGCGCATCTTGTTGAGCACCACGGTGTGGCCCAGGTGCAGGTCGGGCGCGGTCGGGTCCAGGCCCAGTTTGATGCGCAGCGGTACGC
The DNA here is from genome assembly GCF_034479515.1 of Duganella zoogloeoides. Classification (NCBI taxonomy): domain Bacteria; kingdom Pseudomonadati; phylum Pseudomonadota; class Betaproteobacteria; order Burkholderiales; family Oxalobacteraceae; genus Duganella; species Duganella zoogloeoides. The sequence goes on along the minus strand of NZ_CP140152.1, from coordinate 530,787 downwards.
CCGATTGCTCGGAGCGGGCCAGCTTTTGGGCGAACTCGCTTTCAATGAGCAACTCGTCGACACCGCGCTTGGTGATCGCGAGTGCCTCCTGTACATTGTCGCTCAAGGGCAGTGCTTTCGAAGGGGCCGGCGTCGAGGAAGAGGTAGTCATAACTTTTGAGAGGTTTTTTTTCAGAAAAAGGTAGCAGTTGCCAGGACTTTGTTATAATCCGTGATCCCATCAATCTTGCTCTACGAAAACGAACAACGATTAGAATTAGAAGAAAATAAACGTTCCTGAATAGTTCAAGCGGTAAATTCTAACTGATTGCATGAACCAAATACATAAATTCACGAGCTCACGCTTATATAAACTGGTCGGTTCCACGCCGAAGAAGCGCATCATCTCCGCTTCGGCTTTCGCCCTCACAGTATGTGCTTTTGGCGCTGCCGCAGTGGCGCCACTCGCTCCCGACGCGTCGGATTTGCCAGTGACATCGATTCAGGAAGCCGTTGCCATGCCGGATCTCGGCAAGCAAATCTCCGCACTCGAGCAGCAATCCTCCACCGAACAGTTCGTCCATGAAGAACGCGTACGCTCCGGCGATACGCTGGCAACGCTGTTGACCCGCCTCGGCGTGGACGACAACGACGCCGAGTCCTTCATCAAGAAGGACAAGATCGCCAAAGGCGTCATGCAGCTGAAAACCGGCAAGCGCGTTCAAGCGCAAACCGATGAAATCGGCAATCTGCAATGGCTGCGGGCGACGGTGGTCGATGGCAAGGACATGCCAGTGAAAAACATCACGGTCACCCGCAAGGGCGACAGTTTTGTTGCACAGGAAGAAGCTGCGAAGCTGGAACGCCGCGTTGAAATGCACGCGCGCACCATTTCGAGCAACCTGTACGCGGCAACCGATTCCGACAAGGATGGCGCCAAGCTGCCTGACGCCATCGTCAAGCAAATCATTGAAATGTTCTCCACCAATATCGACTTCCGCGGCGATGTGAAACGTGGCGACCGCTTCAACGTGGTGTACGAAACCTTCTGGCAAGATGGCGAATTCGTCAAGGCAGGCCGCATCCTGGCTGGCGAATTCACCAACCGTGGTACGACGTACCAGTCGGTCTGGTACGAAGATCCGCAAAGCAAGCAAGGTGGCGGCTACTACAGCTTCGACGGCAAGTCGCTGAAAAAAGCATTCCTGAAGTCGCCGGTGGAGTTCACCCGCATTTCGTCGGGATTCTCGATGCGCGTGCACCCTGTCTCGGGCCAGTGGAAAGCCCACAAGGGCATCGATTTCCCAGCGCCTATCGGCACGCCGATCCGCGCCGCTGGCGATGGCACGATCGAATTTGCCGGTACCCAGAATGGCTATGGCAACCTGGTCACCATCAAGCACTGGAACAACTACAGCACCGCCTACGCCCACATGAGCCGTTTTGGTTCGGGCATCAAAAAGGGCGGTAAAGTGAGCCAGGGCGACATCATCGGTTACGTAGGCAACACTGGCTGGTCCACCGGCGCCCACCTGCACTATGAATTCCGTGTTGGCGGCGAAGCCCGTGATCCGAACAAGATGAACGTGCAAGCCCAGGCCCCTCTGACCGCCGCAGAAATGTCGCGTTTCAAGGTCTATGCTTCGGACATGACGCACCGCATCGCCCTGCTGCAATCGGGCCAGTCCGGCTTCAACGGCGGCAACACCCGCATGGCTGCCAAGTAATTTTTTCCCGCTGTAAATCTTCACTCTAGAAAACAGGCCGCCGCATCGGCCTGTTTTTTTATCATCATGCGCCGCCACGGCGTCCGCTTCCGTGCGACAGCACACGCAAGCTCAGGCAAAATACATTTTTCCCAACGAATGACGTAAGGACGCGACATGGCTCTGTATATCGGTTTGATGTCGGGCACCAGCCTCGACGGTGTTGATGGTGCACTGGCGGACTTTTCCGGTGCCGACATCACCACGCGTGGCGCCGCCTACATCGCCTTCCCGCCCGCGCTGCGCGCCGAGCTGATGGCGCTGCAGGCGCCCGGCGACAACGAGATCGAGCGCGAAGCGGCTGCGGCGATTCAACTCGCGCGGCACTATGCCGACTGCGTGGCGGCCCTGCTGGCCGATGCCAGTCTCGCCGCCGCAGAGATCACTGCGGTGGCCGTGCATGGCCAGACCATCCGCCACCGCCCCGAACTGGGCTTTACTCGCCAGGTCAACCACCCCGCCCTGCTGGCCGAGTTGTGCGGCATCGACGTGATTGCCGACTTCCGCAGTCGCGACGTAGCCGCCGGCGGCCAGGGCGCGCCGCTGGTGCCAGCCTTCCACCAGACGCTGTTCGGCAAGGCCGGCAGCACCCGGGTAGTGGCCAATATCGGCGGCATCGCCAATATCAGCGTGCTGGGCGGCGATGGCGCGGTCACCGGCTTCGATACCGGTCCGGGCAATGTACTGATGGACGCCTGGATCGCCCGCCACCAGGACAAGGAGTACGACGCCGACGGCGCCTGGGCCGCCAGCGGCGCGGTGCTGCCGGAGTTGCTCGCGGAACTGCTGCGCGAACCATACCTGGCCCTGCCGCCGCCGAAAAGCACGGGCCGCGACCTGTTCCACCTCGACTGGCTCGACGCGCGCCTGGCCGTATACCGCGAGGCCGCGCCCGCGGACGTGCAAGCCACGCTCACCCGCTTGACGGCCTTGTCGCTGGCCCAGGCCATCCAGGCCCACGGCAGCGGCGCGGACGCCGTGTATGTGTGCGGCGGCGGCGCCTACAACAGCGTCCTGATGAGCGAACTCGGTGCGGCGCTGGGCAAGCAGGTGATGGTGGCGTCCACTCAGGCATTGGGCGTGGCGCCGAACCGGGTGGAGGCGCTGGCGTTTGCCTGGCTCGGTTTCCGGTTCACCGAGCGGCTGGCGGGCAACCTGCCGGCTGTTACCGGCGCTGCCGGCGAACGGGTGCTGGGCGCGCTGTACCCGCGCTGACTGTTTCAGGACCACGCATAAAAAAGGCGGCACAACCGAGGTTGTACCGCCTTTTTACATGGCGCCGGGCGCCGCGTGTATGTCCGAAACTTACACCGAGAACGACGAACCGCAACCGCAGGTCGAGGTGGCCGACGGGTTCTTGATCACGAACTGGGCGCCTTCGAGGTCGTCCTTGTAGTCGATTTCCGCGCCGACCAGGTACTGGTAGCTCATCGAATCGATCAACAGCTCGACGCCGTTCTTGACCATGGTGGTGTCGTCTTCGTTGACGATTTCATCAAACGTGAAACCGTACTGGAAGCCGGAGCAACCGCCACCCTGCACGAACACGCGCAATTTCAGGTCGGGATTGCCCTCTTCCTCGATCAGTTGGGCGACTTTTTCGGCAGCGCTATCGGTAAACACGATAGGAGCTGGCATTACGTCCAGACTTTCAGCAACAGCATTCATTTGAGACTCCTACGAGTTAAGCATTTAGCGGCCATTATAGACCCCTGCCGGGTTTCCTGCTCCGACACCCTCAGATTTGGCATCGAAAACCCACAAATCAAGGCAACAGCGCGATTTGTTTCAGTCCGGTGGTCTCTTCCAGGCCGAACATCAGGTTCATGCACTGCACGGCCTGGCCGGATGCACCCTTGACCAGGTTGTCCTGCACTACCAGCACGATCACGGTATTGCCGTTGTCCGGACGGTGCAGCGCCAGGCGCAGCATGTTCGAGCCGCGGGTGGAGCGGGTTTCAGGATGCGAGCCGAACGGCATCACGTCGACGAACGGGCTGTCCTTGTACTGCTCTTCGAACAATGCCTGCAGTTCCTCGTTGGTGACATCTTTGGTCAGGCGACCGTACAGCGTGGAATGCATGCCACGGATCATCGGTACCAGGTGCGGCGTGAAGACCAGGGCCACTTTATCTTCGGTGAACTTTTGCAGCTGGGCCGAGGTTTCCGGCGTGTGGCGGTGGCCGGCTACGCCGTAGGCCTTGAAGTTGTCGCTCGACTCGGAGAACAGGGTGCCGATTTCCGCCTTGCGACCGGCGCCGGACACGCCCGACTTGCAGTCGGCGATCAGGCCGCCGGCGTCGATCAGGCCGGCCTTGAGCAGCGGGTAGTAGCCGAGCTGCATGGTGGTCGGATAGCAGCCAGGATTGGCGACCAGGCGCGCGCCCTGGATCGCTGCGCGGTTCAGTTCGGCCAGGCCATAGGCGGCTTCTTCCAGGAGTTCCGGGCAGGTGTGCTCGATCTTGTACCATTTTTCAAAGACGGCCTTGTCCTTGATGCGGAAGTCGGCCGCCAGGTCGATGACCTTGACGCCGGCCGCCAACAGCGCCGGCGCCTGGGCCATGGCCACGCCGTGCGGGGTGGCGAAGAACACCACGTCGCACTGGGTCAGGTCGGCCTTGTCGGGCGACGAGAAAGCGATGTCCACGCTGCCGCGCAGCGAAGGGAACATATCGGCAACCGGCAAGCCATCTTCCTTGCGCGACGTAATGGCCGTCAACTGCACGTCAGGGTGGACTGCCAACAGTCGCAGCAATTCCACTCCGGTGTATCCGGTGCCGCCGACGATGCCAACTTTGATCATGTTCTAATCCTTGAGTAGTGATGCGTGGAGAAATATTCGAATGCCATTTTATCAGGCAACGACTACCGCCGCATGACAGTAGCCAGATAGCAAAAAAGCCGCCCGACACAAGGCCGGCGGCTTTTTGTACGGCACGCGGGGCAAGCCCGCATGCCGGAAGCGAAAAATTAACGCTTCGAGAATTGTTTTGCGCGACGTGCTTTGCGCAGACCAACTTTTTTACGCTCAACTTCACGTGCATCGCGGGTCACGAAGCCGGCTTTGGCCAGGTCCGGTTTCAGCGCTGCATCGTAGTCGATCAGGGCGCGGGTGATGCCGTGACGCACAGCACCTGCCTGGCCCGACTCGCCGCCGCCGTGCACGTTGACTTTGATGTCAAAACGCTCGACGTTGCCGGTCAGTTCCAGTGGTTGACGAATAACCATCAGGCCGGTTTCGCGCGAGAAGTACTCAGCAGCTGGCTTGCCGTTAACGATGATTTGGCCAGTGCCAACTTTGATGAACACACGAGCTACTGCACTCTTGCGACGGCCGGTGCCGTAATTGTAGTTACCGATCATGTCAGTTCCTTAGATTTCGAGTGCTTTAGGTTGCTGGGCAGCGTGCGGGTGCGAACCTTCGGCGTACACTTTCAGCTTCTTGATCATGGCGTAGCCCAGTGGGCCTTTTGGCAGCATGCCCTTGACGGCTTTTTCCAGAGCGCGACCTGGGAAACGCTGTTGCATTTTCAGGAAGTTGGTCTCGTAGATGCCACCTGGGTAGCCCGAGTGACGGTAGTAGGTCTTCTCGGTTGCTTTGGTGCCGGTCACGCGCAGTTTGCCTGCGTTGATGATGACGATGTAATCGCCGGTATCGACGTGAGGAGTAAATTCTGGCTTGTGTTTGCCGCGCAGTCGGAGTGCCACTTCGCTGGCAACACGTCCGAGGACTTTGTCCGTCGCGTCAATCACGAACCAATCACGCTGGACTTCATGGCCCTTAGCGGAAAAAGTTTTCATGTTGACTTCCTAAATATTAAAACACGCTCAAATGGTGGTTCCGCCATGGTTTCAGCGGACTCGGCCTTCTTATTTACTTTCCTGAGCGAACGGAAAGCCGACAAGTATAAGCGGCAACGACTGGCGGCGTCAAGCCCGCTGTGGCGTGCAGGCCCTGAAAACACAGGCTGGGCGCGGGCCATTACAATAAGGCCACATAACTTGGAGAATGCGATGGAATGCAAAGTCAGCTGGAATGGCCCGTCGGGCATGAGTTTCCTGGCCCAGACCGGTTCGGGCCACCTGGTCAACATGGATGGCGCGCCCGAGGGCGGCGGCAACAACCTGGCGCCACGGCCGATGGAAATGGTGTTGCTGGGTACCGGTGGCTGCACCGCCTATGACGTGGTGCTGATCCTGAAAAAAGGCCGCGCCGACATTCGCGGCTGCGAATGCACGCTCAAGGCCGACCGCGCCGAGACCGATCCGAAGGTGTTCACCAAGATCAACTTCCACTTCACGGTGACCGGCAAGGGCCTGAAACCGGAAGCGGTAGAACGGGCGATCTCGCTGTCGCACGACAAGTATTGCTCGGCATCGATCATGATCGGCAAGACCGCCGAGATCACCCACTCGTTTGAAATAGTAGAGGTCGCTTAGTTATTATTTAGACGCGGTAAGCAGTCGTGGTCATCACCTTGCCCATGACTGCCATGACTGCTTTCACCGGCGCCGGCATCTCTGCCGCGCCCAGCGCCTGCGCGGCCGCGCCGTGTTCGATTTCATCGAGCCGCATCTGGTCCACGATCGCGCGCGATTTGATATCCTGCGGCGGCAGTTTTTCCAGGTGGCTTTGCAGGTGGGCTTCCACCTGGCGTTCGGTTTCTACCACAAACCCCAGGCTTTTCGGATCGCCCAGCAAGGCTGCTACCGTGCCCAGCGCATACGAACCGGCGTAGAACAGGGGATTGAGCACGCTGGTATGCGAACCGAGTTCGCCCAGTCGCTGCGCGGTCCAGGCCAGGTGGTCTTCTTCCTCGCGGCTCGAGTGCTCGAACTGCTGGCGGATTTGCTCGGTGCGGGCAAAGCGCGCCTGCGAGTTGTACAGCGCCTGCGCACACACTTCCCCCACATGATTCACCCGCATCAGGCCGGCGGCGTGGCGGCGTTCTTCTTCGCTGAGCTCGGCATCAGGCGCAAACTGGCCCGGGGTCGGTCGCGAAGCCGAGGCAACGCCAGCGATCACGCGCAGGGCCTTGTCGGCGCCGGAGATAAAACGGTCGAGGGGATTGTGGAAATGGGCAGCCATGGTCAACTCGCTTGTTGAAAGCGCCATTATAAGACGCCGGTTACGAATCCGCCTCTTCGCGCAGCTGCCGCTGGCGCTCGATGTAGTCGGCCACCGGGCCGCGCACGTCGATTTTCGAGATGTCCTTGGCCACGCCCAGGTTCAGTCCCAGCAAAAACGGAATGCTTTCCACCGGCACCTCGGTACACAGTTCGCCGAACGATTTGAGAAAGCGCTTCGATTCCACCACCCGCACCACTTTTTCCCCGCTCATGTATTGCAGGATGCTGGTGATGGTGTGGCCCTTGCCGATTGCGTGATAGATGAAGCGGTTGTAGTCGCGGTCGATCTGCTTGAAGTCCAGGGTCTCCTTGGTCATCAGGCTAGACAGGTAGAACAGCCCGAGGGCGGTGCGAAAAAATCCCGTCGCTTCGCTGCGATCCACGCCGGCCTGCATGACCGCCAACATTTTGTCTTTGATTTGGGGAGTCAACATGAGCGCCTTTCTTTGTAATCACTATAGCAAGCACCGGGGGCGATTTGTAGCGCGCCAGGTAGCAAAGTGTGGCTTGGACGAATGTTTTTTCTCATGTTACTCTTGGGCACATTTTAAAAAAAGGACAACTTTATGATCGAGGTGAAAGGCCTGGCGAAACGTTTCCGCCTGCCCAAGCGTGGCGCCGCGCCGGCCTCCGCGCGCGATGTGCGCGAGCACGACGGCTGGTTCCACGCGGTGCGCGATGTGTCCTTCAGTTGCGCTCCCGGCGAAGTGCTGGGTTTGCTCGGCCCCAACGGCGCCGGCAAGACCACCACCCTGCGCCTGCTCTCCACCGCGCTGACGCCGGACGCCGGCAGCATCCACGCCAACGGCGTCGACCTGTTGCGCGATCCGCTGGTGGCGCGCCAGTATATCGGCTTCCTGTCCGGCAGCACCGGCCTGTACGGCCGCCTGACCGCGCGCGAAAACGTCGAGTACTTCGGCAAGCTGCACGGCATGCGGCCCGATCACCTGAAACGCCGCTGCGACGAACTGTTTACGTTGCTGGACATGAACGAGTACGGCAACAAGCGCGCCGACCAGCTCTCCACCGGCATGAAGCAGAAATGCGCGATCGCCCGCACCGTGGTGCACGAGCCGCAAATCGTCATCCTCGACGAACCCACCACCGGCCTGGACGTGATGTCGGCCAAGATCCTGCTCGACTTTATCGCCAGCTACAAGGCGCTGCGGGTGCCGCTGATCTTTTCCACCCACCACCTGCACGAGGTGGAAAAAGTGTGCGACCGCGTGTGCATCGTCAACCACGGCGTGACCGCTTTCCACGGCACCGTGGACGCGCTGCGCCACCTGGGCGGCAGCGCCGACCTGTACGACGCCTTTGTGGGCGTCATCCATCGCGGAGGCTAGACCATGTGGACCATCTACCTGAAAGAATTGCTGGAGCTGATACGCGACCGCAAGACTTTCATTTTCACCATCGTCATCCCGGTGTTTGCCATGCCGCTGATCTTTGCCGCCTTCGGCATGCTGTCCTCGTCGATGTTCAAGCAGGCGCGCGAAGCGGAGATGGCATACGCAATCTTCGGCCAGGAGCACGCGCCCGCGCTGGCGCAGCGCTTCGCCGCCGAACCGAGCTTCAAGCGGGTGGCGCTGGCCGCGCCTGCCGACATCCGCGCCGCGATTGCCGACGAACGGATCAAGTTCGCGCTGGTGATCCCGGCAGCGGCGCAGAATACCCTGGCGCGCCGCGAACAATCGCAAATCGAGCTGCATTACAACAGCGCCGCCACCATCGACGTCACCCGCAAGCGGGTGATGGCGGTGCTGGCCGTTGAAAACAATGCCTTGCGCCAGCAGGCGCTGGCCGACATGGGCCTCTCCGCGCCGCAGCAGCGCTACGTGCTCGACCCGGTCGCCCTGCTCGACCGCTCTACTGCCAACAAGCGCGAACAAATGGGCGCGATGATGGGCGGCATGGTGCCGTATTTGCTATTGATGGTGTGCCTGCTGGCAGCCATGTACCCGGCCATCGACACCGGCGCTGGCGAAAAGGAAAGAGGCACGCTGGAAACCTTGCTGCTCGCGCCAGTCTCGCGCACGGCCATCGTGCTGGCCAAGTTCCTGATGTTGTTTACGGTGGGACTGACCTCGGCGCTGTTGATGATCGCGAGCCTGGGCGCGGTGCTCACCTTTGGCGGCCACTTGTTCAGCGGCGACCTGGCCCAGGTGGTGCGTTCGATTAACATGCTCGACCTGGCACTGCTGGCAGTAATGCTGGTGCCCACGGCAGCCATCTTTGCCGCCATACTGCTGGCGATCTCGATTTACGCCAAGAGCTACAAGGAGGCGGCCGGCATGATCTCGCCGCTGATCATCGTCATCATCCTGCCCACCATGGTGGCGCTGCTGCCCGGCGTGGAAATGAACTGGGGCTGGGCCATGGTGCCGCTGACCAACGTGGCGCTGGCCATGAAGGAGCTGGTCAAGGGCACCATGGAATACCGCATGTTGTCCGCCATCATGCTCTCGTCCACGGTCACGGCCGGGCTGCTGCTGGCCATGTGCCGGTGGTGGTTCAACCGCGAGCAGGTCCTGTTCAGGAATTAAGGCCCGGGAACCTCGTTTTGGTGGGCAGTTTGCGCAGTCTGGCCGGCGGTTTCGGCCGCCTGTCGCAAGCGCCCCCCATGTATGGAACAAATTCAATACAATGCCATCATGTGAAAAGTGTATGGCCTTGTAGAAACATGGTCCATGCGCAGGCAGAATCGAGGAATTACCATGGAATTACGCATCAGCAACTTGTCCAAGACCTACGCGAATGGCGTGGTGGCGCTGGACAATATTTCGCTCACCATCCCGGCCGGGATGTTCGGCTTGCTCGGCCCGAACGGCGCCGGCAAATCGACGCTGATGCGCACCCTGGCCACCTTGCAGGAGTGCGATGCCGGCTCGGTGTTCCTCGACGATATCGACGTGCTCGACGAAAAAGACGCGGTGCGCCGCGTGCTCGGCTACCTGCCGCAGGATTTCGGCCTGTACCCGAAGGTGACGGCGTACGAGATGCTCGACCATTTCGCCACGCTCAAGGGCTTGTCGAATCGTAACCGCCGGCGCGAAGTGGTCGATGGCTTGTTGCAGCAAACCAACCTGTTCGAGGTGCGGCACCAGCGTCTCGGCGGCTTTTCGGGCGGCATGCGCCAGCGTTTCGGCATCGCCCAGGCGCTGCTGGGCGACCCCAAGCTGATCATCGTCGATGAACCCACGGCCGGGCTCGATCCACAGGAGCGGGTACGCTTCCACAACCTGCTGTCCGACATCGGCGACGACAAGACCGTGATTTTATCCACCCACATCGTCAGCGACGTGGCCGACCTGTGCGCCAACATGGCCATCATCAACCAGGGCCACCTGCTGCTGTGCGGCCCCACCCAGGAACTGATCCACGATGTCAGCGACAAGATCTGGGCCCGCTTCATCGACAAGCGCGACCTGCCCTCGTTCCAGATCCGCCATCCGGTCATTTCCTCGCGCCTGCTGTCTGGCCGCACCCTGATCCACGTGTACAGCGAAACCGATCCCGGCGACGGCTTCGAAGAAGCGCTGGGCGACCTGGAAGACGTGTACTTCGCCACCATCGCCGGCCGCCACCGCGCCGCCGCGAACTGCGACTAAGGCTGCATCATGTTCGCCATCGCCCTCTTCGAAGCGCGCCAGCGCCTCAGGCTGCTCTCCACCTGGGTGTATTTCGCCGGCTTTCTGGCGCTGACCCTGCTGTGGATGGCCGCTGCCGGCGGCTACTTCAAGGGCTCGAGCATCGCCTTCGGCGCCACCGCCATCAACTCGCCGCGCTCGCTGATGTTTACCGTCAGCGCGCTCGGTTCGCTCGGGGTGATCGTGATTGCCGCAGTGATGGGGCGCTCGGTGCAGCAGGACTTCGAGCACGACATGCAGCACTTCTTCTTCAGCGCGCCGATCAGGAAGCACCAGTACATCTTCGGCCGCTTCCTCGGCGCCTACCTGACCCTGGCGGTGATTTTCACCAGCATCATCCTCGGCACCTGGCTGGGCAGCCTGCTGCCGGGCATCGATCCGGAACGGCTGGGCCAGCCCGGCGCGCCCGGTTACCTGGTGCCGTACCTGGTGGTGATTTTGCCGAACATTTTCATTTTCGGCGCCGTGTTCTTCATCCTGGCCGCGCTCACCCGGCGCATGCTGCCCGTGTACATCAGCAGCGTGGTCATGCTGATCGGCTACATCATCGCGCCCAGCCTGGCGCGCGATCTCGACTTCAAAACCCTGGCCGCGCTGATCGATCCGTTCGGCACCACGGCCGTGATCCGCCTCACCGAATACTGGCCCATCGTCGAGCGCAACACGCGCATGTTCTGGCCCGAAGGCGTGTACCTGGTCAACCGCGCGCTGTGGTCGTCGTTCGCGCTGGCCGGCCTGCTGCTCGGCTACTGGCGCTTCCACTTCATCGCCACCAGCGACAGCGGCCGCCAGGGCGGCGCCGAGGCGCCGCGCGTGCTGACTGCCGCCGCCACCAATACCGCAGAAACACCCGACTTCGCTTCGCGCAGCCTGGGCCTGCTGCTGGTACGCATGAGCTGGCTGAACCTGCGCGAAACCATCAAGAACATCTATTTCCTGGTGCTGGTGCTGGCCGGCGTGCTGATGATGGTGGCCAGCGGACTGGAATTCGCACCGCTGTACGGCACCAGCACCTACCCTGCCACGTACCTGGTGCTCGAATCGGCATCCGAGACGTTCGCGCTGTTCATGATGGTGATCACCACGTTCTACGCGGGCGAACTGGTGTGGCGCGAACGCGAAGCGCACATGGGGCAGATGCTCGACGCGCTGCCGGTGCCGGGCTGGCTGCCGCTGCTCGCCAAGCTGTTCGCGCTGATCGGCCTGCAGGCGCTCTTGATGCTGGTGGTGATGTTGACCGGCATGGCGATCCAGATCGGCAAGGGATATTTTGTGCTCGAACCAGGGCTGTACCTGTACCACCTGTTCCTGCTGCAACTTCCCGGCTATGCGCTGGGCGCCGTGCTGGCGGTCGCGCTGCAAGTGCTGATCAACCAGCGCTACCTGGCGTACTTCGCCATGATCGTGTACTACGTGGCGGCGGTGACCATCTCCTCGCTGGGGCTGGGCGACCCGCTGCTGCTGTATGGCGAAATGCCGCGTTTCGTGTACTCGGCCATGAACGGCTACGGCCACTACCTGCCGCGCGAGCGCTGGTTCGAAGCCTACTGGCTTGGCGCGGCGATCGTGCTGATGGTGCTGGCGGTACTGTTCTGGGCGCGCGGCACCAACGACGGCTGGCGCCAGCGCCTGCAACTGGCGCGCCGCCGCCTGAGCTTGCCGGTACTGACGGCAATGGCGGCGGGCACCCTGGTGTTCGCCGGCGCCGGCGCCGTGCTGTTCTATAACACTCACGTGCTCAACCGCTACCAGTCGGCCTGGCAAAAAGATGTGGCCCGCGCCGACTACGAGCGCCGCTACAAGCAGTACGCGGTGCTGCCGCAGCCGCGCATCACCGACGTCAAGCTCGATGTGGCCATCACGCCCGAAACACGCAGCCTGGTCGTGCACGGCCGCTACGTCCTGCAGAACAAGACTGCGCAGCCGGTGGCCGACATCATCATCCACCAGGACCCGACCGCCACCGGCTGGCGCGCGCGCTTCAGCCAGGCGGTGCGTCCCGGCGTGCAGGATGCCAATCTGGGCTTCTACAGCTACAGGCTGGCCACGCCGCTGGCGCCCGGTGCGCGCTTGGCGCTCGAATTCGACGTGGAGTTCATTCCCCGTGGCATCCTCGGCATGGGCCAGGACACGCCGGTGGTAAACAACGGCACCTTCTTCAACAACGGCGTGCTGCCGCACATCGGCTACCAGCCCTCGAACGAACTGGCCGACGCCCGCGACCGCCGCAAGCACGGCCTGGCGGCGCGCGAACGCATGCTGCCGCGCGACGACGCCGGCGGCCTGGCCAACAACTTCGCCGCCAACGACGCCGACGCCATTACCTTCGATGCCGTGGTCAGCACCAGCGACAGCCAGGTAGCGGTGGCGCCGGGCACGCTGGTCAAGGAATGGAGCGCCAAGGGGCGCCATTACTACCATTACCGGGTGGCGCAGCCGATGCTCAATTTCTACGCCTTCCAGTCGGCGCGCTACCTTGTAAAACGCGACTGGTGGCAGGATGTCGGCATCGAGATTTACTATCACCCGGGCCACGAGGCCAACCTCGAACGGATGAACCGGGGCATCAAGCAGTCGCTCGACTACTACACCCGCAACTTCGGCCCGTACCAGCACAAGGTGGTGCGCATCGTCGAGTTCCCGCGCTACGCCACGTATGCGCAGGCGTATCCGAACACGATCGCGTATTCGGAATCGCTGGGCTTCATCGCCCGCGTCAACGACAGCAATCCGAAGGATATCGACTACCCGTTTTACGTGACCGCGCACGAAGTGGCGCACCAGTGGTGGGGCCACCAGCTAGTTGGCGGCAACGTGCGCGGCGCCAGTGTGCTGTCGGAAACCCTGGCCGAATATTCGGCGCTGATGGTGATGAAGCACGCCTACGGCGAAGCGAAAATGCGGCGCTTCCTGTACTACGACCTGTACCAGTACCTGGTGGGGCGCGCGCTCGAGCGCAAGAAAGAAATGCCGCTGGCCGACAATGAAAACCAGGACTATATCCACTATCGCAAGGGCAGCCTGGCCATGTACCAGTTGCAGGACCTGGTGGGCGAGGACAAGATCAACGCCGTGCTCAAGCAGCTGCTGGCCGAACACGCCACGAAAGGCGGCAGCGGCCGGTACCCGGGCGTGACGGTGCTGATCGACGCCCTGCGCAAGGTGGTCACGCCCGACCAGGCCTACCTGATCGACGACCTGTTCAACCACATCGTCCTGTACGACAACCGCGCAGTCGCCAGCACCGCGCGCAAGCTGGCGGACGGCCGCTACGAGGTGAACCTGGTGGTGAGCGCCGCCAAGTCGCGCTCGAGCGGCCAGGGCGTGGAACGCGACGTGACCTTGAAAGACTACATCGACATTGGCGTGGACGACGACAACGGCGCGCCGCTGCTGCGCGAGCGCAAGCTGATCGACCAGAAGGACAACCGCTACACGGTCATCGTCAAAGCCCGCCCCGCCAAGGCCGGCATCGACCCCGACAACAAGCTGATCGACCGCAAACCCGACGACAACATGATCAACGTCGAGCTATAAAGGTTCGGGGTCAGTGCCGACATTTGGACACGAACCCATCACTGTGACGACCAACGCCGGAGGATAAAGTTCAAAAATGTCCGAATGTCGGCACTGACCCTAATGCCGCAAACCCGACGACAACATGATCAACGTCGAGCTATAAAGGTTCGGGGTCAGTAAAGGTTCGGGGTCAGTGCCGACATTTGGACACGAACCCATCACTGTGACGACCAATATAAAGGTTCGGGGTCAGTGCCGACATTTGGACACGAACCCATCACTGTGACGACCAACGCCGGAGGATAAAGTTCAAAAATGTCCGAATGTCGGCACTGACCCCGAAGTGTTAGCGGAGTTTGAAGACCTGGACGACGGCGGTCAGGGCGTCGGCGTGGTCGTGCAGGGCGGAGGCTGCGGCGGCGGCTTCTTCCACTAGCGCGGCGTTCTGCTGGGTGACCTGGTCCATCTGGCTCACGGCCTGGTTGACCTGTTCGATGCCCGAGGTTTGCTCCAGCGTGGCCGAGCTGATCTCTCCCATGATGTCGGTCACGCGCTGGATGCTGTCCACCACGTCGCTCATGGTCATGCCCGCTTGCGTGACCAGGGCGCTGCCGGTATCGACCTTGGCGAGCGAGTCGTCGATCAGGGCCTTGATTTCGTGGGCGGCAGTGGCGCTGCGTTGGGCCAGGGTGCGTACTTCGCTGGCCACCACGGCAAAGCCCCGGCCCTGCTCGCCCGCGCGGGCCGCTTCCACGGCAGCGTTCAGCGCCAGGATGTTGGTCTGGAAGGCGATGCCATCGATCACCGAGATGATGTCGGCAATCTTGCGGGCCGAGCCGTTGATGGCTTCCATCGTCGCCACCACGTCCGACACCACGGCGCCGCCACGGCGCGCCACGTCCGACGCGTTGACCGCCAACTGGTTGGCCTGGCGCGCGTTGTCGGCGTTCTGGCGCACGGTCGAGGTCAGCTCTTCCATCGACGCGGCCGTCTGCTCCAGGCTCGACGCCTGCTCTTCGGTGCGCGCCGACAGGTCGAGGTTGCCGGCGGCAATCTGGCTCGAGGCCGACGAAATGCTTTCGGTACCGTTGCGCACCTCGTTGACGATGCCCATCAGGCCGTCGTTCATGGTGCGCAATGCCGCCAGCAGGCGGCCGGTCTCGTCGCTGCTGTCGACCTCGATGCGGCTGGTCAGATCCTTGTTGGCGACGGCCACGGCAATGTCCACGGCCCGGCTCAGCGGTACCGTGATGCCGCGCGTCAGTCGCCATGCGAATCCGGCCCCCAGCGCCAGCACACCGAGTCCAAACAGGATCATGAAGCGGCGGCTGGACTGGTAACTGGTTTCGATGGCTTCGGCCGTGGTGTCGATGGTGTGGCGCTGCATGGTCAGCAGCGACGCCAGCGCGTTCTGGTAGTTAGCGGCCACCGGGATGAAGCGCTGTACCAGCACTTGTTCCGCTTCTTCCACCTTGCCGTCCTTTTTCAGCGCAATGATCTGGTCGCGCTCGGCCAGGTAGGTTTTGCGGGTGACCTGCATGGCGTCGAACAGGCGCTTTTCCTCGGCGCTGTCCAGCAGCGGCACGATCTTCTTCTGCAAGGCCTCGATTTCCGCCACCGACGCCTTGGTTTCTTCGGCAAAGAACTGTCCCAGCGATGGATCGCTGCTCTTGGCAATCGCCGACGTGCGGCGCACGCTGGTGTAGATCAGGCGATACCAGTCGCTGATCATGCGCTCCTTGGCCAGTGGCTGCTGCATCATGTCGCGCGTGGCTTCGGCCACGCCGTGCATATGGCTCAGGCCGAACCAGGTTACCAGGGTCATCAAGGCTAAAACCAGGCCGAAGCCGCCCGCCAGGCGGGTGCCGATAGTCAAATTTTTCATTGTGAGTGGGAGTACAAAAAGGAATAAAGCGAAGGAAACCGCATGCAACCGATGTGAATTAGTTGCCGCTATGCATGACAGTGTAACACGGCAATTATTGTAACCATCAGTAATGACATCCTCACTACAAAGCTTGAACTGGCAGAACCTCAGGCAGAGACGCTGAGGGTGCTTATGATGCCGGAGGCAAACGAGCTGCCGACAACGGCGCTGGCGTAGGAAGGATTGGATGTGAGGATGTCGGCCCAGTTGCTCGATACCTGATCGGACAGGCCGCTGCTGCCACCTGCGGTATAGATGCCCGAGGCACCAGCCGCAGCAGCATAAGCAGACAATATTCCCTGGTCCAGCACCTGTTCCGCAAGCTGCGAGGAATCGGTGTCGCTGCCGGCGTTGGGCACCGCGATGGTTTCCTCGCTGACGCCAGCCTGCGCCAGGGTATTAAGCAATCCGGCGGCGGAATACACGGGGGCGCCGCTACCGCTACCGCCCAGCGTGGCCACCACGGCCGCTTGCGCCGACAGGTCAACCGCTTCCGACGACAGCGCCGCAGCATTGCGCGAGGCGGCAACCGGCGCAGCCGACGCAAACAAACTGCTGGTGCTGGGCGAAGAAGGGTTGAAGGAGACAGTCATGGTCTTTCCAATATAGACCACGAATTTCCACCATTCAAGAAAAAAGGGACGCCGCAGCGTCCCTTTTTTGCCGGTTACTCCGCCGTGGCGGCCGCTTTCTTGGCAGGTGCCTTTTTGACAGCAGGCTTCTTGACAGCGGTCGCCTTGGTAGCCGCAGCCTTTTTGGCAGGAGCCTTCTTGGCCGGGGCTTTCTTGGCGACTGCCGCTTCTTCGGCGCCGCCTTCGGCTTCCGGCTCAGCTTTCGCTGCGGCCTTGCCCTTGGCCGGGGCCTTGGCTTTGCGCTCTTCGAACTCGAAGCTGATCTTGCCGTCCTTGCCTTTTACCAGGAAGGCCTTGAACGGCCGACGCGTGCGCTGCGAGACAAAGCCCGGCAGTAAATCGGTCTTGCCGTCGTTGAGCAGCTTGGCCATTTGCTCGGGCAGGATTTCCTGTTGCAGGATGATGCGGCCGCTGCGGAAATCGCAACCTTTCGGTTTCGCCACGGTTTGTTCGCAAACATAGGCCAGGCCCATTTCGTACACGCCGCCACTGCACTTGGGGCAAGGTCCGAGCGCGGTCTGGCCGGTGAAATCGACCGGTTCCGCATCTTCCGAATCGTCGTTCTGGCCGAAATCGAACTCGAGCTTGAAATTCTTGATGTCTTCGTCGCGGACGATGCGCAGGATGGCGGCAAACGGCCGGCCCATTTTCGAGCGGAAGCCTTGCAGCGGGCCGATGGTGCGGTCGCGCAGCAGTTGTTCCACTTCCGGGATCTCGAACTGGCGACTGCCCGGCGTCTTGCTCATCGAGAAATCGCACTTGGTGCAGGCAAAGCGGCGGTAGTTTTCCTTGACCACGCTGCTGCAGTTCGGGCAAGGCGTGACCAGCGTGGCGTACTCGCCGGGGATGGTGTCGTTGTCGTATTCCTTGGCGCGCTTGACGATGACCTGCGTCATCTGGGCGATTTCACGCATGAATTCATCGCGCGAAATCTTGCCCTTTTCCATTTGCGACAGCTTGTATTCCCACTCGCCCGTCAGTTCCGGCGCGGTCAGCTCGTTCACGCCGAGTCCACGCAGCAAGGTCATCAGCTGGAACGCCTTGGCGGTCGGCATCAGCTCGCGGCCTTCACGCAGCAGGTATTTCTCGCTGATCAAGCCCTCGATGGTGGCCGCGCGCGTCGCTGGCGTACCAAGACCCTTGCCGGCCATCGCATCGCGCAACTCGTCGTCCTCCACCAGCTTGCCCGCGCCTTCCATGGCCGACAGCAAGGTCGCCTCGGTGTAGCGCGCGGGCGGCTTGGTGACCAGGCCGTTGGCATCGACCTTGTCGGTCAACACTTTTTCGCCCTTGGCGACCGGCACGATGTTCTTGTTGCCGTTGGCTTTGTCACCTTTTTCGTCGTCCGAGGTTTCCTTGCCGTACACCGCCAGCCAACCGGGGTTGGTCATGACCTTGCCTTCGGTCTTGAACTGGTGGCCCGACACTTCGGTGTAACGGGTGGTGACCTGGAACTCGGCAGCCGGGAAGAACACGGCCATGAAGCGGCGCGTGACCAGGTCGTAGAGCTTCTGTTCCGGCTCGGACAGGTTTTTCGGCGCGATCGTGGTCGGGATGATCGCGAAGTGATCGGAGATCTTGGTATTGTCGAAAATCCGCTTGTTCGGCTTGACCCAGCCCTTGTCGAGGATCTGCTTGGCGAACTGGTGGTAGTTCGAATTCTCCTTCACCGTTTCCAGCGCCTGCTTGACCGTGTCCATGTAGTCTTCGGGCAGGTGGCGCGAGTCGGTACGCGGGTAAGTCAGCACCTTGTGCTTTTCGTACAGCGCCTGGGCCAGGCCCAGGGTGTTCTTGGCCGAGAAGCCGAAACGCGAGTTCGCTTCGCGCTGCAGGCTGGTCAGGTCGAACAATGCCGGCGCCATCGACGTGGTGGGCTTGGCTTCTTCGGTGACCACGCCCTGCTTGCCACGGCAAGCCAGCGCGATGCTGTCGGCGGCAGCCTTGCTCCACAGGCGCTCGGCGCGTTTTTCCGGATCGTTGTCGTCCTTCTTGAACTTGGTATCGAGCCAGCGGCCTTCGTACACGCCGGCGGCGCACACGAACTCGGCGCGCACTTCCCAGTAATCGCGCGGCACGAACTTCTTGATCTTCTCTTCACGCTCGACCACGATCGACAGGGTCGGCGTTTGCACGCGGCCCACGGTGGTCAGATAAAAACCGCCCTCTTTCGAGTTGAACGCGGTCATGGCGCGGGTGCCGTTGATGCCGATCAGCCAGTCGGCTTCCGAGCGGCAACGGGCGGCATCGGCCAGCGGCATCATTTCTTCGTCGCTGCGCAACTGGGTAAAGCCGTCGCGGATCGCGCCCGGCGTCATCGATTGCAGCCACAGGCGTTTCACAGGCTGCTTGGCCTTGGCGTTTTGCGCGATCAGGCGGAAAATCAGTTCCCCTTCGCGCCCGGCATCGCAGGCGTTGATCAGGGCGGACACGTCTTTACGCTTGATCAGCTTGTTCAGTACCTTGAGGCGCGATTCGGTCTTGGCGATCGGATTGAGCGCGAAGTACGGCGGGATCATCGGCAGGTGGGCAAAGCTCCATTTGCCGCGCTTGACGTCGTACTCTTCCGGCACGGCAATTTCCAGCAGGTGACCGACGGCGGAGGACAGCACGTACTCGTCGGATTCAAAGTACTCATCGTGCTTGGTAAAGCCGCCAAGCGTCTTCGCGATGTCGTTCGCGACAGATGGCTTCTCGGCGATGATGAGGGTTTTGCTCATATTTGGTATCTCGTTTTTTAACACTTGGGGTGGTTTAGCATGCGCATCATACATGGATCGCGCCGCAGTCTGCACTTTTGCGTCGCCGATGGCAAGGGGGTGGCGTGACAGTGTTGTCGGAATGATAGCGTGAAAATTGGATACCCGCCTGCGCGGGTATGACGGCGCGGCGGCTAACGGTACACGCGGGTTTGCCTAGTGGAGAAGACGGGGAGGAGCGTCGTCGTCGGCGCCAAAAAGGTCATCGAACATCAGTGCGTCCGGTTCCTTGCCCTGGCTCCACAGCAGCATCAGCACGATCACCTTCAGCTGGCCCAGCGATACCGGCGCTTCTTCCAGCGACAACGCGCGCTCGATGACGATTTCGCGCTGCAGCGGCGTGAGTACCTTGGCCGATTCGAGGAACTGGATGAAACCGATTGCATCGGTGCCCAGCACATCGCGCTCTTCGTCGACGTAAATCCGCATGCCGGTGGAAGCGGCGGTGAGCGAGTGCTCGACGCCGGCCATGGCCGTGAGATCGTTAAGCCATACCAGCGCCTCGGAGATCTCGACGTCGTCAAAACCGACAGCCGACAGCTTCTTGGCCAATGCCTCCGGTTCCGGGCAGGCATCGGGACGGTAATACGTCTCGTAGAGATAAACTAGGATGTCGAACATGGCTCTACTCTATCAGTTAAAACAGATCGGGCACAAGTAGCGCCCCATTTACCGTGTGCAACACTATTTACGAACGCAGGCGCTGAAACCAGCCGCCCGGCAACCTTTCCAGCAAGCCGGCGAGCTCCAGCGCCAGCAGCTGCCCTTGCAGTTCGGCAGCGGATTGCTGCAAGTGCACAGCCAGGGCCTCGGCGCGGATCGGTTCGTCGCCCATGGCGATCAGCACGCGATCGACAAAACTGTCGTCAAAATGCGACCCTGTTGCCATCGCATCAACCCCCATATTCAATTCCGACAACACGTCGGCCGCCGTCTCCACCAGCTTGGCGCCATCGCGGATCAGGCGGTGGCAGCCTTTCGACAAGGTTGCGTGGACCGAGCCCGGCATGGCATACACGTCGCGGTCCTGGGCGACGGCCAGCCGCGCCGTGATCAGCGAACCGGACCTGGCGGCCGCCTCCACCACCAGCACCGCGCGCGCCAGGCCGCTGATCACGCGATTACGCCTTGGGAAGTTGTCGCGCAGGGGTGGTGTGCCCAGCGCATATTCGCTGACGATGCAGCCCTGCTCGGCGATGCGGCGCGCCAGCGCCTCGTTGCTGGCCGGATAGATACGGTCGGCGCCGGTGCCAATCACGGCCACGGTACCGCCCGCGCCCGCCAGTCCGCCCGCGTGGGCGGCAGCGTCGATGCCCAGCGCCAGCCCGGAGACGATGGTCACGCTCGCCTCCGACAGCGCGCGCGCCATGCGCTCGGCGTTCTGCATGCCCATCAGGCTGGCATTGCGCGAGCCCACCATGGCCACCGACAGGCGGTGCAGCAGCGCGGGGTTGCCCTTGACGTACAGCATGAGCGGCGCGGCGGCAATCTGCCGCAGCAGCGCCGGATATTCGGGATGATCGTAGGTAAGCAGCAGGTTACCCGGCTGGGCGCGCCAGGCTTGCACCGCGTCCACTTGCGGATCGAGATTGGCGGACGGCGGTGCCAGCAGGGCGCGGGCCCTGACGGGCTTGACGACGGCGCGCAGCGCATCGTACCCGGCCTGGAAGATCGCTTCCGGCGTGCCGAAGCGTTCGAGCAGCGCGTGCGCCGTCATCAGGCCCACGCCGCCGGTTTGCTCCAGGCGCAGCCAGGCCGCCAGCGCGGACGCCGTGGGGAGTAGAGAAGATTCCGTGGCTTGCACGGCGTGATCGAGAACCTATCTCAGCAGCGAGCAAGGCGCTGCTTGCGCGTCTCGCCAACGGGGCCGGCGTTGCTCGTCATCGCATGGAAGACCATGCTTCTTCCTCGCGCCTTGGCCCCGATGCAGATCCATCGCAATCTGCTGCCTGCTCCCTGCTGACATAGGTTCTCACTCCGGCGAGGTGGCGGCGTCGCCCACGACCACGGGCGCTGTCGCCTGCATGATCAGGCCGTAAGACACGCGGCCGAACACGCGGAAGATAAACAGGCTGCCCACCTGTTCGTCGGGCAACCTGACCTGCTGTTCGCGGCCAAACCAGCCCGTGGGGGCGGTCGCGTCGCGCACAGTTCTTCCCGCATGGTACAGGCGCAGCACCGAGCCGATGTCGAGTCCGTCAAGCTTGCCGCGATTAATGCTGACCACCTGGTGCCGCCCGGCATACGTGACGCCGCCATGCACGGCCAGCACCTTCGCATCGATCCGCGTGGCGGGTACGTGCGGTGCGTAGTTTTGCGCCGGCGCCGGCGCCAGCGGTTTCAACTGGTCGCCCTTGCCCATTTCCTCCTTGGTGCTGGTCACGCGCGCCGTGTGCACGTCGCTGCCGGGCGCGGCCGGCTGCACCGTCACCGTGCCTAAATAATAGGCTTCGTGGGCGATCACCTGGCCGCTGTCCGGGTCTTTCAATGGCCGGCCCGGGCGATACACCTGGAACGTGGTGGCGCCGCCGAGATCGCCACGCACATAAGCCTTGTCGCCTTCGCCAATAAAAACGTGGCCGTCTTCGGTGGCGACAATGCGCGGCGCGCGGGCCAGTTCGTCGTTTTCGATGATCAGGGGCTGCGACAGGAACGGCTCGATCGCGCCGGGCGGAATCGAGGGGATGGCAGCGGCGCCGATGGCACTGCTGCGCACGGCCGGCGAGCGGCGTTCGGTGGGCACCGCCGGCGTATGTTGCGCGCCAGTGTTGTCACCGAGCCGCAGGCGGCCGGCGGCGCGGTCGAACCAGATCACCTGGTCCGGGTAAATCCAGTGCGGGTTGGCAATCTCGTCGCGGTTCATGTCCCACACGGTGGGCCAGCACCACGGCTGCTGGAGAAACTTGCCGGCGATATCCCACAAGGTATCGCCGCGCACGACCACGTGGCGGTCGGGGGCATCGGTGCGGAACTGGCAACTGGTCGGGGCTGCCATGGCCGGGACCGCGCTAAATAGCAGGGCTGCCGCTAAGCATGGGCCGACTGTGATAAAATTTTTCATTCGCGATCCAATCGATGCGGCAGCAAGCGTTGCCCGTATTGAATCAAATTCTGCCCACAAACCCCTGAACTAGCAAGCAAAACAGCGCCCGCCTCCGGCGTGATTGCGCGTTTACCGTACTGACTAAATATATGGCCATCCTGAACATTTTGCGTTACCCCGATCCACGCCTGCACAAGGTTGCCAAGCCGGTCACGGTTTTCGATGCGCGCCTCGAGCAACTGGTGGCCGACATGGCCGAGACCATGTACGACGCCCCCGGCGTCGGCCTGGCCGCGTCCCAGGTGGACGTGCACGAGCAGGTGGTCGTGATCGACATCACCGAAGAGAAAAACGCACTGGTCGCTTACATCAACCCGGAAATCGTGTGGGCCAGCGACGACAAGCAGGTGTATGACGAAGGCTGCCTGTCGGTGCCCGGCATCTACGACGGCGTCGAGCGTCCATCGAAGGTCAAGGTACGCGCCTTTGACGTCAAGGGCCAGCCGTTCGAAGTGGAAGCCGACGGCCTGCTGGCCGTGTGCATCCAGCACGAAATGGACCATTTGAAGGGCAAGGTCTTTGTCGAATACCTGTCGCCGCTCAAGCGCAACCGCATCAAGGCCAAGCTGCAAAAGGAAGAACGCGGCATGGAACGCGAAGCGGCGCTGCGCGCCCAGGGTCGCCGCTACTAATCAAGAAAGAGCAGATGAAGATCGTCTTTGCCGGCACCCCGGAGTTTGCCGCCGTCGCCCTGCAAGCCCTGCACGAAGCAGGCTTCGAGATCGCGCTGGTGCTCACCCAGCCCGACCGCCCCGCCGGTCGCGGCATGCAGCTGCAGCCGTCCGCCGTCAAGCAGTACGCGGTGGCGCACGGCATGGAAGTGCTGCAGCCGCTGTCGCTGCGCACCGACAGCCGCGACCCCGTGCGCGCCGAGCAGGCCCTGGCTGCGCACGAGCGCCTCTTGAATACGCCGTACGAGGTGATGGTGGTGGCCGCCTATGGCCTGATCCTGCCGGTCAGTACGCTCGACATCAAGCCCTGCCTGAATATCCACGGCTCGCTGCTGCCGCGCTGGCGCGGCGCCGCGCCGATCCACCGCGCCATCGAAGCCGGCGATCTTGAAACCGGCATCACCATCATGGAAATGGAAGAAGGGCTCGACACCGGCCCGATGCTGCTGACGGAAAAAATCGCCATCGGTCCGCACGACACCACCGGCATGGTGCACGACAAGCTGGCGGCCCTGGGCGGCAAGATGATCGTCGAGGCGCTCAACCAAATGAAGCACGGCCAGCTGGAAGCCGTGGTGCAACCGGAAGCAGGCGTCAACTACGCGGCCAAGATCAGCAAGGAAGAAGCGGCGCTCGATTTCAGCCAGCCGGCCATCGAACTCGATCGCAAGATCCGCGCCTTCAATCCGTTCCCCGGCGCGCATGGTTCCGTGGGCGGCGTGGTCGTCAAGCTGTGGGGCGCCGAGGTCACCGAAGGCGCCGGCCATCCGGGCCAGGTGCTGGCGGCCGACGCCCATGGCATCGTGGTCGCTTGCGGCAGCGGTGCGCTGCGCCTGACCATGCTGCAAAAGCCGGGCGGCAAGCGCCTGCCGGCGGCGGAATTCATCAAGGGCTTCGCGCTCGAAGGACAGACCTTCGCTTGAGGGTCGAATTCAGGCGGGCGCGTACGCGGATTTGCAAGTTGCCTTAAACTGGACAACCATATCCAACTGGAGCTTACATGTCCGACCTGATCGACAAACTGAACTGGCGCTACGCCACCAAGAAATACAATCCCGCCAAAGCCCTGGAGCAGGACAAGCTCGACCGCATCCTGGAAGCGATCCGCCTGGCGCCCACCTCCTCCGGCTTGCAGCCATTCGAAGTGCTGGTCGTGAAAAACCCCGACCTGCGCGCCAAGATCCGCGCCGTGGCGTGGAACCAGTCCGGCGTGAGCGAAGCGTCGCACCTGCTGGTGTTCGCGGCCTGGGACAACATCACCGACGAACGCATCGACATGATGTTCGACATGACCAACGAGCAGCGCGGCTTCATCAACGAAGGCTGGGAAGCGTATCGCAAGCAACTGAAAGCCATTGTTGCGGGCCGTACCGACGCGCAGAATGCCGAAGCCGCCGCGCGCCAGGTCTATATCGCGCTGGGCGTGGCGATGGTTGCTGCCGCCTTCGACGGCGTGGACAGCACCCCGATGGAAGGCTTCGACCCGAAAGCCGTGGACGAGATCCTGAACCTGGGCGAGCGCAAGCTGAAAAGCGTGGTGATCCTGCCGCTCGGCTACCGCGAAGCCGAAGGCGACTGGCTGGCCGGCCTGAAAAAAGTGCGCCGTCCGCTGGCGCAGGTCGTCTCCGAAGTGTAAGAAGCTTGAGCGCCTGCGCAGCCAGGTGCTCTTAATCGGTTAGCGATATCACCCGGTCGCCCTGTTCGGGATCGGGAATACAGCCGTCGGCGATCGGCGTCCAGCCGTGGCGCACCACCACCTGCTTGTCGTCGTGGCACAGTTCCACCCGTTCGCTGGCGGGAAAACGGCCACGGATAAACCGCTCGACCGCCGCCGGCAGGCTGACCACCAGTTGCCGCGCCGCGCGGTCGTGGTCGGGATGGTCGTCCAGGTGCAGCAGCGGCACGAAACGGCCGGCCTGCATCAGCCACCACGAATCGACCGGCACCGGCGCCGGCGTGTACCGCGCTGTGCGCAGCCAGTCCTGGGCCCGTTCCCTTAACTGGTCATCGTCGGCCAGGTCGCCCCAGCCGGTGGCCAGCATCTCCACCACCCACTGGTTGCAGTTCTGGTAGCGCGTGCTGAAGGCATAGGCGTTGGCGCTGTATTGCGCGGCCAGCAAATGGCCCACGCGCGGGCCGTCGAGCAAGGCCGGGCGCAGCGCCAGCACCGCCTCGGGCGGCATGCGCACGATGCTGATGTAACCGAGCCTGGGGTCGTCGGTACCGATGACAAAACCGGCCAGGCCCTGGTCGAAGATGCGCGGACGGCGTTCGTCGCAGGCGTAATAGAGCTGGCGCGCGGCCCAGACGCCGGCGTCGGAACGCCAGGCCAGCGCCGCATGCGAATAGCGGATGCCAAAGCGCGAGAGGTCGAGGCCGGAGCGGCTGACCAGCGCCACGCTCTCGCCGTCGGTTCGGGCCAACTCTTCGCGCAGCACGCCGGCAAAGCGCAGCAGGCGGCTTTGTTCGACGGCCGTCAGCTCCTGCGAGCGGTCGCAGAAGCGCGAGGTGCCCGAACTGCTGCCGGCGTGGGCGCTGCCCGCAGCCGCCAGCCAGGCCAGCCAGACCAGCGCCAGCGTGGCAAAACGCTGCAAGGCGTTACAGCGTGACCGGACGCGAGGCCAGCTCGCCATACCACTCGTCGGCCAGCACCAGGTAGAACGGCTGGCGGTTGTCGATGCGGCCGAACTCGATGCCATAGACGCGGTTCTGCGCATACAGCGCGTCGCCGGCAGCCAGCTTCTGCTGGGTGAACGTCGATTGCGGCATATCGAGCACCACGCGCTGCTGGCCCTCGCCTTCACGCTGCAAGGTCAGGCGGGTGCGCTCGGCGCCGCCTTTTACGCCTGGGGTGATGCCGATCTCGAGGATGCGGTAATTACCGTCGGCCACCTTGCGCTTGTCGCCGCTCGAGCTGTTGCTCGAATCGCCGAGCGAGTCCGAGACGCTGCCGCTCGACGCGGAACCGGCGCTCGACGCCGACGAGGCGAAACTCTCGGCCTGCGCTTGCAGGGTCAGGCCAAGCGCGGCGGTGGCGACCGCCAGGCGGAGTAAAGACGAAATAGTCATCAAAAATTCCTTAAACGAGGGAGCTGCCAGTATAAAGGTAGGCGGGTGTTACTTCATAGCACTACCTGCGCCGGGCCAGCCGGTTCGGACTTCCGGAAAACCGCAGATTGTTGTTCCAACGCAGCGGTCCGCTGAAGCTTATTCAGCAATGCCGTATAATTTTAGACCCGCGATGTCCCTGCCCCATCCTCTGAAGGTATCAAATGAATAACTCCGTGTTCCGTCCCGTCATGTCCAAGGCCGATGCCCAGCTGCGCGAGATCCTCGCGCGCCGCATCATGATCCTCGACGGCGCGATGGGCACCATCATTCAGCAGTACAAGCTCGATGAAACCGCGTACCGTGGCGGACCCGCAGGGCGCTTCATCGACTTCGCCGCGCCGGCCGACAGCGGCGCGCGCGAGCTGTTCGTCAAGGGCAACAACGAGCTGCTCACGCTGACGCAGCCGCAGATCATCCAGGAAATCCACGAGCGCTACCTGGCGGCCGGCGCCGACCTGATCGAAACCAATACCTTCGGCGCCACCACGATCGCCCAGGACGACTATCACATGGCCCACCTGGCCTACGAGATGAACCTGCAGGCGGCCAGGCTGGCGCGCGCCGCGTGCGACAAGTACAGCAGCGCCGACAAGCCGCGCTTCGTGGCCGGCGCCTTGGGCCCCACGCCGAAAACCGCGTCGATCTCGCCGGACGTGAACGACCCCGCCGCCCGCAACGTCACGTTCGACCAGCTGGTCGCTGCATACCACGAACAAACCCGCGCGCTGGTCGAAGGCGGCGTCGATGTGCTGCTGGTCGAAACCATTTTCGATACCCTCAACTGCAAGGCCGCGCTGTTCGCGATCGAAAAATTCTACGACGAGAATCCGGGCCAGGAACGCCTGCCGCTGATGATCTCCGGGACCGTGACCGACGCGTCGGGCCGCATCCTGTCCGGCCAGACCGTGCCGGCATTCTGGAACTCGGTGCGCCACGCGCGCCCGCTCACCATCGGCCTCAATTGCGCGCTGGGCGCGGCGCTGATGCGCCCTTACGCCCAGGAGCTGTCGCAGATTGCCGATACCTTCGTGTGCATCTACCCGAATGCCGGCCTGCCCAACCCGATGAGCGACACTGGCTTCGACGAGCTGCCGGCCGACACCTCGGCGCTGCTGCGCGAATTCGCCGAAGCGGGCTTTGTCAATATCGCCGGCGGCTGCTGCGGCACCACGCCCGACCACATCAAGGCCATCGGCGAGATCCTGGCCAAGACCGAGCCGCGCACCGTGCCGCAAGTGCCGGTGGCGCAGCGCCTGTCAGGCCTCGAACCTTTTACCATCGACGAGAGCTCGCTGTTCGTCAACGTGGGCGAGCGCACCAATGTCACCGGCTCGAAAGCGTTTGCGCGCATGATTCTCAACGAGCAGTATGACGAAGCACTGAGCGTGGCGCGCCAGCAGGTGGAAAACGGCGCCCAGGTCATCGACATCAACATGGACGAGGCGATGCTCGATTCGCTCGCCGCCATGACGCGCTTTTTGAACCTGATCGCGTCCGAACCCGACATCTCGCGCGTGCCGATCATGATCGACTCGTCGAAGTGGTCGGTGATCGAGGCGGGCCTCAAATGCGTGCAGGGTAAATCGATCGTCAATTCGATCTCGATGAAGGAAGGCGAAGAAGAATTCATCCGCCAGGCCAAGCTGTGCCTGGCCTACGGCGCCGCCGTCATCGTGATGGCGTTCGACGAGAAGGGCCAGGCCGACACCTTCGAGCGCAAGATCGAAATCTGCGAGCGCGCCTACAAACTGTTGACCAACACCGTTGGCTTCCCGCCCGAAGACATCATCTTTGATCCGAACATCTTTGCCATTGCCACCGGCATCGAAGAGCACAATAACTACGCGGTGGACTTCATCAACGCCACGCGCTGGATCAAGGACAACCTGCCGCACGCGAAGATCTCGGGCGGCGTGTCGAACGTGTCGTTCTCGTTCCGCGGCAACGACCCGGCGCGCGAAGCGATCCACACCGTGTTCCTGTACCACGCCATCAAGGCCGGCATGACCATGGGCATCGTCAACGCCGGCATGGTGGGCGTCTATGACGACCTGCCGGCCGAACTGCGCGAGCGGGTGGAAGACGTGGTGCTCAACCGCCGCGACGACGCCACCGAGCGCATGATCGACATCGCCGGCACTTTGAAGGCCGGCGCCGGCAAGCAGGATGCGCAAAACCTCGAATGGCGCGACGCGCCAGTGGAAAAACGCCTGGCGCACGCGCTGGTGCACGGCATCACCCAGTTCATCACCGACGACACCGAAGAGATGCGTCAGCAGGTGCTCGCTGCCAACGGCCGCCCGATCCACGTGATCGAAGGCCCGCTGATGGACGGCATGAACATCGTCGGCGACCTGTTCGGCCAGGGCAAGATGTTCCTGCCGCAGGTGGTGAAATCGGCGCGCGTGATGAAGCAGGCCGTGGCCCACCTGATCCCGTACATCGAGGAAGAAAAGCTGGCCGAGGAAAAGCGCACCGGCATCGTCGCCAAGCCGAAGGGCAAGATCGTCATGGCCACCGTCAAGGGCGACGTGCACGATATCGGCAAGAACATCGTCACCGTGGTCCTGCAATGTAATAACTTCGAGGTCGTGAACATGGGCGTGATGGTGCCCTGCTCCGAAATCCTGGCGCGCGCCAAGCTGGAAAACGCCGACATCATCGGCCTGTCCGGCCTGATCACGCCGTCGCTCGAAGAGATGGCGTACGTGGCGAAAGAGATGCAGCGCGACGATCACTTCCGCATGCTGAAAATTCCGCTCTTGATCGGAGGCGCCACCACCAGCCGCGCCCACACGGCCGTGAAAATCGCCCACAACTACGAGGGCCCGGTAGTGTACGTGCCCGATGCGTCGCGTTCGGTGTCGGTGGCGCAGTCGCTGCTCACGCCCGAGAGCCGCGAGCAGTACATCCAGGAGATCACCGACGACTACCAGCGCATCCGCGAGCAGCACGCCAACAAGAAGGCGCTGCCGATTTTGTCGATCAAGGATGCGCGCGCCAACCGCATGAAGCTGTCGTTCGACGGCGCCTGCGCACCGGTCAAGCCGAAGTTCATCGGCCGCCGCGAGTTCCGCAATATCGACCTGGCCCTGATCGCGAAATACATCGACTGGGGTCCGTTCTTCCAGACCTGGGACCTGGCTGGCCCGTTCCCCGCCATCCTCACCGACGAGGTGGTGGGCGAAGCGGCCACCAGGGTCTATGAAGAAGGCCAGGCCATGCTGAAAAAACTGATCGACGGCCGCTGGCTCACCGCCAACGGCGTGATCTCGCTGCTGCCGGCCAACACTGTCAACGACGACGACATCGAGATCTATACCGACGACACCCGCACCACCGTGGACTTCACCTACTATGGCCTGCGCCAGCAGGGTGTGAAACCGGTGGTCGATGGCGTGCAGCGCCCGAACCAGTGCCTGTCCGACTTCATCGCGCCGAAAGACTCCGGCATCAAGGATTACATCGGCATGTTCGCGGTGACGGCCGGTCTCGGCATCGAGAAGTACGAAAAGCGCTTCGAGGATGCGCACGACGACTATTCGTCGATCATGCTCAAATCGCTGGCCGACCGCCTGGCCGAAGCGTTTGCCGAATACCTGCACGAGCGCGTGCGCAAGGACTTGTGGGGCTATGCGCCGGACGAGGCACTGACCAACGACGAGATGATCGCCGAAAAATACCTGGGCATCCGTCCGGCGCCCGGCTACCCGGCCAACCCGGAGCACACGGTCAAGCGCGAGATGTTCAACACCATGCAGGCCGAAGACATCGGCATGGTGCTGACCGAGTCGTATGCGATGTACCCGGGCGCCGCCGTCTCCGGCTTCTATTTTGCCCATCCTGAATCGAAATACTTCGTGGTCGGCAAGATCGGCGACGACCAGGTGAGCGACATGGCCGCCCGCCGTGGCGTGGACAAGCTGGAAGTGGAGCGCTGGCTTGCGCCTAACTTGAGCTGAGCTAAGCTGAGCTGATTAAAACTTACCCGCGCCCGTCGCGGGTAAATTTTGCCACCGCCAGTCCGCCGAACAGTACCGCAAAACCCAGCAGCACCGCGATCGACGGCGCCGCGCCGGCCAGTCCCAGGCCGCGCCACGTGACGGCGTCGAAACCATCGATGGCCCAGCGCGTGGGCATGACCAGCGTGGCCGTCTGCATCCACTGCGGGAAGATGAACGACGGCACCCACGCGCCGCCCAGCACCACCATGATCAGGGTCGCAAACACGGCGATGCCGCGCGCCGCTTCCGGCGTCTTGCCGAAGGCCGCGATCAACAGGCCGAACGATGCGGTGACCAGCGCGAAGCCCACGGCCACACCGAGGAAGCCCGCCAGGCTGCCCACCTGCACGCCGAAAATCAGCGCCGCACACAGGAAGATCGCGCACAACAGGCCGACCGCGATCACGGTCGCCGACACCGCGCGCCCCGCCACCACGGTGGCCAGCGAGATCGGCGCTGCCAGCAGCCGGTTCCAGATGCCGAGCCGGCGCGCGGCCAGCATGGCGATGCCCATCTCGATGCCCATGAACAGGATGAACTGCACGCCCATGCCGCCGAACGAATGAGCGTAGCCGTTGTATTTGGGGCCGCTGGACAGGGCCTCGTCGCGGGTAGCGAATGGCATCGACATGCCGCCCGCCTCGGATGCCGAATCGGCTTTGGCGCCGGTGCGCGCCTTTTCCGCGTCCGCCACCGCGCGCTGGTCCTGGAATTTTTTCAGGCTGTCGAGGAAGTCGCCCAGCTGCGCGGCGGCGGGATCGGTGCGGGCCGCCGCGCGCACTTCGGCCAGCTGTCTGGCGGTGGTGGCGGCACCGGCGCTGCCCATCACGGCCGAACTGGTGGTCTGCATCACCTGCTGCGTGAGCAGGCCCTTGACCATCGCCAGCACCGTCGATTGCGATGGGTCGTAGTACAGCGGCAGCTCGGGCTTTTTGCCCTTGGGGCCGGCAAACAGCGCGCTGTCGGCGGCGTCGCCGAAGCCGGCGGGGATCACCACCGCGACCGCGAGTTTACCGGCGCGCACCTTTTCCTGCGCTTGCGCTTCGGTCAGCTCGGTGACCCGCAATGTGCTTTCGGCTTTCAGGCCGGCGGCGATCTTGCGGCCGCTGGCCGACTGGTCGAGCACCACCAGGCCGATGTCGATCTTGCCGGTATTCGATTTCGACGCGCCGCCGAACAGCGAACCGAAAATCGCCGCCAGCAGCACCGGCATCAGCAAGTGCAGCATCAGCGCGCGCTTGTCGTTCACGTACAGGATCAGGTCCTTGCGGACCAGTGCGAGGAAGGGAGTGATGGCTGTCATGGTGGTTCCCGTCAGTCGCGCAGGCTGCGGCCGGTAAGGTTGAGGAAGATGTTTTCCAGCGACGTGCGGGCGGTGGCGAAATGCAGTACCGGGATGTCTTGCGCGGCCAGCCAGGCCAGCACCGGCGCCGCGTGCACGCTGGCAGCGAGATCGATATCGAGCGCAGCCCCCTCGGTGCGGATGGCGGTCACACCCGGTTGCGCGCGCAAGGCACTCAGCAGCGCGGCCGTGGGCGGCACCGCCAGTTCCGCGTGCAGCGCCGCCTGCGCGGGCAGGCGCTGGTACAGCGCGGCCGGGGTCTCGTCGGCCAGCACGCGGCCGTGGTCGATGATGACGATATGGTCGGCCAACCGCTCCACCTCTTCCATGTAATGGCTGGTGTAGATCAGCGCACGGCCTTGCGCCTGCAGGGTCTCCAAGGTGTCGAAGATGGCGTTGCGGCTTTGCGGATCGACGCCCACGGTCGGCTCGTCAAGGATCAATAATTGCGGGTCGTGCAGCAGCGCGGCGGCGATATTGAGGCGGCGCTTCATGCCGCCGGAGAAGGTCGAGGGCTTGTCGCGCGCGCGGTCGGCCAGGTTGACCAGCGCCAGCACCGCGTCGCAACGCTGCTTGAGGTGCGCGCCTTTCAAGCCATACAGGGCGCCAAACAGTTTGAGGTTGTCGATGGCGGGCAGGTCTTCGTACAGCGCCAGGTCTTGCGGCACGTAGCCGATATTGGCCTTGGCGGGACTGGCGCCCTGACCGACCGGCGCGCCGTCCAGCGTGATGGTGCCGGTGTCGGGAAGCAGCAGGCCGCAGATCATGCCGACCGTTGTCGATTTGCCGGCGCCGTTGGGGCCGATCAGGCCAACGGTCTGGCCCTGCCGCACCTGGAACGACACGCCATCGACCGCGCGCCGCTCGCCATACGATTTGCTGATGCCGTCCACCTGCAGTAATACCGGTAATCCTGCAACCATGATTATCCTTGCCGTTTTGATAGCAAACGAGCATAGCGTTTTGCTATCTATGCAGCAAGTTACAAATCAGCAATCTCAGGTTTTTCCCCAACATACAACAGTCGTCTCGGGGTGCCTCGAAAACCGGCGCAAGCCGCGCAGCAGGTTTGCGAGCGCCCCATCACAAAGCGTAGCGGACGACGTTGTCACTCCATTCGAATGCGGCCAGCTCCAGCTCGACCAGCTCTTCCGGGCTCATCGCCAGTTCGCGCAGCGCGGGCAATACCTGGTGGTCGAGTTCCTCGATCCGTTCCAGCGACTCCGCCAGGGTCAGCAGCTCGCCATAGAAACCGGCACGGTCGAGCAAGGCGGCCGCGACTTCGTCGATCACGGGGATCTGGCCGAGGATTTCATACATCGGCATGCCGAACAGCGTGTCCATCAGCGACATGATGCCGACCGTGAAGGCCACATCGGCCGCGTGCGGTTCGCGCGGGCGCAGCCGGCTGGCCAGCAGTTCGAGCAGGCGGCCGCGCGTGGTGGCCAGCATCAGCAGCGGCGTCATGCTGTGGCCACGCTTGCTCGGTTCCGCATACAGCATGATTTGCAGCCAGCGCTGCAATTGGCGCCGGCCCAGCAGGGTCAGGGCCTGGCCCAGCGAATCGATGCGCTGGCGCGCGCCCACGGCAGGCGTGTTGACCAGTCGCAGCAGGTTCAGCGCCAGCGAAACGTCGCGCTTAATGGCGCGCTCGATTTCAGGGTTGTCGGCGTCGGACGTGACCAGGGTCATCAGTTCCATCACGGCCAGCTGCGACGGCGACAGCTTCTTGCCGCTCATGATCACGGGCTTGGAGAAATAATAGCCCTGGAAATAGTCGAAGCCGAGGTCGAGCGCGTTCTTGAATTCCTCGCGCGTCTCGACCTTTTCCGCCACCAGCTTCTTGCGCTGCTGGTGGAACTGCGGCGCCAGCTGCATCAGAATGGACAGCGGCGTGTGGTGCACGTCCATCTTGACGTATTGCACCAACGGCAACAGGGCGGCGGTTTGCCCAGCCTCGTGGCTGCCATGCAGGGCGAACTGGAAACCGTGGCTGGCCAATTCGTGCATGCGCTCAAGCAACTCCGGCGTGGCCACCATGGTGTCGGCGATCTCCAGCACCACGCGCTGGGGCGGCAGGAAAGCGAAGATATCGGTCAGCAACACGTCGGCATCGACATTGACGAAGCCGCGGGCCTCGCCGATGGTGCGCTCCATGCCCAGTTGCGAAGCGTGGGCGATCACGGCCGCCGTGGCGGACAGCTCGTCGGTGACCAGCGCCGGCCCCACCGGCTCGTTACGAAACAGCAACTCGTAGCCGAACAGCGCCTGGTTGCGGTCCAGGATGGGCTGGCGGCCCAGGTAAAATTCGCGCACGCGCAGCTTGCGGGCGCCGTCGTCGTTGGCGGAAAGATCGATCATGTGCATCAGTCAAAGATATTGGGCAGGTCGCCTACCATTTTGACAGCAATGCCTGCCCATGTGGCGATCGCTGATTGCGTTTCGCCGCTTTAATCGCCGCTTTGCATGGTTTGTTGCGGGGCGCCATCAATAAACAGCTTCAGCTCGCCCGGGGCGAAGGCAATCCAGCGCTCGTTGGTGGTCAACGGTTCGGTGACGATCACGGCCACGCGGTCGTCCGGCGTGGTGACCTGGGCGAAATCGACGGTGACATCCTCGTCCGACAGCATGGCGGTGTCGAACGGGTGCTGGCGCACCAGGTAAAACAGGCGGGTGGAGCAATGGGCAAACAGCTCGCCGCCCGACGACAGCAGCATGTTGAAGGTGCCGTGAGTGGCGATCTCGGCCACCAGCGGCTGCAGCGCCGCGTGCAAATCGTCGCGCGTGGGCCGCTGCTCGCCGAAGCGCGCGCGCAGCTGCTGCAAAATATAGCAAAAAGCCCGCTCGCTGTCGGTGGTGCCGACCGGGCGGAAAGCACCGTTAAGCAGCGGTTTGAATTCCTTGAGGTCGCCGTTATGGGCGAATACCCAGTATTGCCCCCACAGCTCGCGCACGAACGGGTGGCAATTTTCCAGTGCGACCTGGCCTTGCGTGGCCTTGCGGATGTGGGCGATGACGTTGGTGGACTTGATCGGGTAGTTCTTGATCAGCTCGGCAATCGGCGAAGCGATCGCGGCCTGGTGATCGACGAAGTGGCGCACGCCGGCGCCCTCGAAGAAGGCGATACCCCAGCCGTCGTGGTGGTGGTCGGTGCGGCCGCCGCGCATGGCGAAGCCGGTAAAGCTGAACACAATGTCGGTTGGCACATTGCAGTTCATGCCCAGAAGTTGGCACATGATGATCTCTTAAAGTGAAGCTGGCGTGCGCATCGTAACCGAATCGGCCCCCGATGCGCAGCCACAAAGAGTATCTGCGCAGTATTTATACCTTAATGCAACAGCACCGGTTGACTCATGAGCTCATCGTAACTGCCCAAAAATTCATCGATTTCAGCCATGGTGGGCTCGTTGGCGATCAGTTCGTTGACATCGCGACGGAAGTTTTGCGCCAGGACGCCATTGATGAAGATCTCGCGCTTGCCGCCTTTGTCGACGATTTCGT
The DNA here is from genome assembly GCF_034479515.1 of Duganella zoogloeoides. Taxonomy (NCBI): domain Bacteria; kingdom Pseudomonadati; phylum Pseudomonadota; class Betaproteobacteria; order Burkholderiales; family Oxalobacteraceae; genus Duganella; species Duganella zoogloeoides. The sequence goes on along the minus strand of NZ_CP140152.1, from coordinate 495,696 downwards.
AGCCGCCAAAGCGCAAGGCGTCCAGAGTACGGTCGGCGCCAAACTCGACAACGCTGTACTGCTCGCTGTTATAGATGAGATTCATATTGCTTCCTTTCTCCAGGGGGCCTGCTTGGTTTCACTTTCAGCTTCAGAAATGGGGCTGAAAGCGTTCGATTCAAGGGCTTGCTGTAGATCAAAGAGCCGATCTGCCGGCTGGGTTCAGGCCGCGATATCGGGTTGCAATGCCAGCAGTGCATCGTACGGCGGCCCGGACAGCCACTCGCGCAGCAGTGCCAGGTGCTCGGCCGAGGCCAGGCTGATGTAGAGCTGAGCGGGGGGACGGCGCAGCACACGGTTCAATGTTACCCGTAAAACGAGATTACCGCTGCAATGCAAACAGCCGGGTGCGATCCGGATAACATTCGCGGCATATTTTGGAGGGGAATCTTCAAACACCAGGGCCGAGCCGCCATCGGACAGGCCTTCGAGGATGATGGCGCTGGGCACGCCCGGCTGCAGCAGCGCGGCAATGGCGGTCTCGCGCGCGCCGGCGCGGGGGCCCGTGACCAGCCACGTGGGCACCGGCCCCCGGGGGCCGGCGGCCACCGTGGCGTTGACGTCAGTCACGGGCCGAGGCGGCCTTTTTTGCCAGTTTGCCCGGCTCCACGCCCAGTTGCTTGAGCTTGCGGTACAGGTGGGTACGCTCAAGGCCGGTTTTCTCGGCCACGCGCGTCATGCTGCCGCCTTCGCGTCCCAGGTGGTGCTCGAAGTACATGCGTTCGAACGCGTCGCGCGCCTCGCGCAGCGGCAGGTCGAACGACAGGCTGAACGAGTGGTTGTCGGCGCCAGCCACGGTGGCGCCGCCGCGCACGGCAATCGCCGCTGCCGGGTTCGGGGCGTTGAAGGCCGCGCCAGGCGCTTCCTCGGGCTGGGCCGCCAGTACAGGGCGCGGCGCCACCGGCGGCGTGCGCACGGTTTCCTGGGCGCGCGTGAGACCCGCCTGCACCGCCTTGAGCAGTTTTTGCAGCGCGATCGGCTTCTCGAGGAAGTTCAGTGCGCCGATGCGGGTGGCCTCGACCGCCGTATCGATGGTCGCATGGCCCGACATCATGATCACCGGCATCGTCAGCAAGCCGTCGCGCTGCCATTCCTTGAGCAGGGTCACGCCGTCGGTATCGGGCATCCAGATATCGAGCAACACCAGGTCGGGTGCGCCGGCGGCACGCGCCTCGCGCGCCTGCTGGGCATTTTCCGCCAGTTGAATTGCGTGTCCTTCATCGCTGAGGATTTCCGAGAGCAACTCGCGGATGCCCATCTCATCGTCCACTACCAGTATGTTTGCCATCTTCCCTCGCCTTCTACATGTCGCCGTCGTGCGGCGTCGTTTTGCTTATTTATTTGCTTACTGAGTTGCCAAATGCGTAGCTTACTTCGATTAAACATTTTGCATTGTCGGCGCTAACTTTAACAGCAAAATCAATATGGACGCGCCACTTCTTTCAGTGTGGTTCTGGATATCGATCCTGCCGCCGTGTTCGTCGATAATCTTCTTCACCATCGCCAGGCCCAGGCCGGTTCCGCGCGCCTTGGAAGTGACATATGGTTCAAATGCGCGCGCCAGGATCTTGGGCGCGAAACCGGGACCATTGTCGCTGATCGACAGCCGCACCGCCATCCGTTCGCCACCGTCCGCGCCCCGATAATGAATCGCTTCGGTGACCACGTCAATCCGCGGCGCCGGGGCGTCCGCCGGCAGCTCGGCCATGGCATCCTGGGCGTTTTGCAGCAGGTTGTGTATGACCTGGCGCAACTGGGTCGCATCGCCCATGACTGGCGGCAAGTTTTGCGCCAGTTGCGGGTGGATGATGTCACTGCTCTCGCCGCTCAGGTACAGGTCGAGGATTTCGCCCACCAGCGCGTTCAGGTCGAGCGGATGGAGCACCGCCGGCGGCGTGCGCGCATAGTCGCGGAAGTCGTCCACCATGCGCTTCATGGCCGCCACCTGGTTGACGATGGTGGTCGTGCTCTTGGCCAGCAGTTCGGTATCAGGCGAGACCAGCTTGCTTTCCAGTTTCATTTGCAGGCGCTCGGCCGACAGCTGGATCGGCGTCAGCGGATTCTTGATTTCGTGGGCCAGCCGGCGTGCCACCTCGCCCCAGGCAATCGAGCGCTGCGCCGAAATCACGTCGGAAATATCGTCAAACACCACCAGGTAGCCGCTGCCGCCTTCGATCGGCAGGCGCGAACCGCGCGTGAGCAGGGTCAGGTCGTGGTCGTCCAGGCTGGCCGAGCGGCGCGGCACCTCGATCTGGCGCTGCCAGTGGGTGCGCTGGGCGGTGCGCCCGGCGGCCGACTGCGCGCTCTGGGCGGCAAAGCCGGCCACGATGGCGGCGCCGAATTCCTGCATGCCATCTACCTCGTCGAGCTTGCGGCCGATCATGGTCATGCCCGGCAATTGCAGGATGCGCTCGACCGAATCGTTAAAGCTGATCAGGTGGAATTCGGCATCGAGCACCATCACCCCAGCCGACATATTGGCCAGCACCGATTCCAGGTGGGCTTTGGCGTTTTGCAGCGCCGTGCGGTTGCGCTCGACCGCGCTGCGGGCGTCCGACAGTTGCCGCGTCATGGTATTGAACGATTGCGTCAGCGTGCCCAGCTCGTCGGACGTGGCCACGATCGGGCGTGGCGACAGGTCGCCCTCGGCCACCGCGCGCGTGCCCTCGGCCAGCAGCAGCAGCGGCTGGGCCAGGTCGCGGGCGATCAGGAAGGCGCTGGCAATCGCGCCGAACACGGCCAGCAGCAGGGTCAACGTCAGGGTGACGATGTACATCTTGCGCAGACCCACGCGCGCGACAAAGCGTTCCTTGTAGTTGGAATAGGCGCTGCGGATGGTCTCGCCGTTGGCAGCGAGCTTGGCGGGCGCCAGCTGGATCAGTTGCAGGTAGCGCGGCGCCAGGCGGAAGCCGTTGGGCCGCACCACCTCGGGAATGGCCATCACCACGCGCAGGCGCAGCTGGCTGGCGCTGTCCGGCTGGTTGACGGGCGCGGTGGGAACGTCGACCAGGTTGCTGCGCAGTTCGTTGCCGCCCTCGGGTGCACCGTAGGCCACCTCGCTCTTGGCGCGGGCCATCATCTCCCTGGTGGGCAGGTCGGCGCTGAGGTTGCCGCCGCTGCTGGCGCGGGCGCTCACCACCAGTCCGCCTTCGGCATCGACGATGATGGCGTTCTGCATGCCGGGATGGTTCTTGACCAGTTCGGCAAGCATCTGGCGCTCGGTGCCGGTCGGTTCCTGCGCCAGCCGTTCGGTGGCGCGGGAGGCGGTCACGGTCAGCTCGCCAAGCGCGGCGTCGAGCCCGGCGCGGCTGAGGTCGATACCGGCCTCGAGCGCTTCTTCCACCGGCACATTGAACCAGGAATCGATCGAATGCGAGACGAACTGCACCGACACCAGGAAGATCACCAGACCCGGCAACACGCCGATGGCGGCAAACAGCAGCACCAGCCGGGTCATCAGCCTGGAGCCGAACTTGCCATCCTTGTAGCGCGCATACAGGCGGTACAGCGAGATGGCGACGAGCAGCAGCAGCGCACCGGCCACCGCCGCGTTCAGCCCCAGCAGCCAGGCATAGTAGCGGTCGAAAAAGCCGGAATTGTCGGAGGCCGACGCCAGCAGGAACAGCAGGATACTGACGAAGGCGCCGCCGATGACGGCAAAATACCGCAGCATCCTGGTCACTTATTCGGCCCTGTAGAGGAAGGATTTCTTGTCCGACGCCAGGCGCCATTCATTGTTGTTGAGGGCGTTGATCTGGATCGGCTTGGGCAGGTAGTTGGGGTCGAGCCCCATCGACAGCTTGACAGTGTAGGTCTCGCCCACCTTGAGCGCGCCGCGCGGCGCCACGATCCAGCGGTTGGGGCGGCGTACCTGGAACAGCGCATCGTCGAGCGACGAATAGCTTTGCGCCACGCTGCCGGTAATGCCCACCGTGTACTGGCGGGTGAGCACGTTGAACCAGATCTTGGCGGTCTGGCGCGCGACGATGGCTTTTTCGTCGAACCAGTACCAGCGCGGGCGCGAGAATTCGATGGTGGTGGTGAAGTACAGCGGCACGCCGTATTGCAGCGCGTCTTCGAGGCCGTGATTGAGGTCGAAGCCGTATGTGGCCGACAGGCGGTAGCCCTCTTCGGTCGCTTCGACAAAGGCGCGCTTGATCTCGACGCCGTCCGCAGCGCGTGCCGCCTGCGGCATGGCGCAGGCAATCAATAGCAGCAAGGGGCCGATCAACAGGCGCAGAAATCGAAGGGTCACGGTGCTCAACAGGTGCGGGGTGGCTAAAGCTTGGGCAAAATCGCGGGCAAAACGGTTACGCATTTTTCTGGAACAGCGCGTAGAACAAACCATCGTGATCCTGCCCGTCGCCACCGGCGGGAAGCAATTGGCCCGGCGCGTCGAGGCGCGCGGCACCGTGGCGCACGGCAAACGCGGCCGCCTGCGCCTCGGATTCCTGGGGCCACAAGGAACATGTCACGAACAGCAATTTACCACCGGGGGCAAGCATCTGCCAAAGGTTGTCGAGGATTTTGGCCGAAAGTGTTGCAAGTTGGAGCGTGTCGCCCTTGCGGCGCAACCAGCGGATATCGGGGTGGCGGCGCACGATGCCCGACGCCGTGCACGGCACGTCGGCCAGGATGCGGTCGAACAGCTGGCCGTCCCACCAGTCCGAGGTCTCGGCCGGGGCGGCCTTGAGTTCGGCGTCCAGTTGCAGCCGTTCGAGGTTTTCGCCCACCCGCGCCAGGCGCTTGGCATCGGCGTCGAGCGCGGTCACGCGCACGTTGGCCAGTTCCAGGATGTGGCAGGTCTTGCCGCCCGGGGCGGCGCAGGCGTCGAGCACGCGCATGCCGTCGGCCACATCGAGCAGCGGCGCGGCCAGCTGGGCGCCGGCGTCCTGCACCGACACCACGCCGTCGTGAAAGCCGGGGATCAGGCTGACGGCCACCGGTTTGACCAGGCGCACGGCCGACGGGCCGATGCGGGTGGCGGCCATGCCGGCCTGCTCCAGCACGGCCAGGTAGTCTTCCACCGAGCTTTTGCGCACGTTGACGCGCAAGGTCAGCGGCGGCGCGGTGTTGCCGGTGGTGAGCACGCCCTGCCAGTCCTGCGGCCAGGCCGCGCGCACGGCGTCGATCCACCATTGCGGGTAGTTCCAGCGCGCCAGCGGCTGCAGCGAGGCGGTATCGAGCAGGTTCTGGCGCTCGCGCAGGAAGCGGCGCAGCACGGCGTTGACCATGCCCTTGGCACGGGCGGTGTCCGGGTGCGCTTCGGCGGCGGTCACGGTCTGATCGACCACGGTGAATTCTTCGTACGGCGCGGTCTCGTCCGGGGCGTTGATCAGCGCCAGCGCGCAGGCCAGCAGGGCCGCCACCAGCGGCTCGGGCGCCTTGGGCGCCATCAGGCCTACCAGGGTTTCGCTCTGGCCCAACTGGCGCATGCAGCGGTAGCTGATGTCCTGCATGGCGCCGCGCGCCTGCGGCGTGGCGTCGCCACCAAGGCGGGCCCACACCTGCACCAGCGCCTGCGGCAGATTGGTGCCGGTGCGCACCAGCGCCACGGCTTGCGCCGCGCCGATCAGGGAAAATGCGAGGGAATCGGGTTTGAGGCCGGTATGAAAACCTGTTTGCAGCGCCGGCTTGAGGTCGCGCGCGTGGCTGGCGCGCAGCTTGGGCGCGGCGGGCTTGGCGGGGGACTTCAGGGAGAGTGTCGGTCGCTGCTTGTTCATATGCTAATTCCAGATGGCGGCCGGCAGCCGTGATCGCGCAGTATACAGCAGCACCTTTCATATGGCGATGAGTTGCGCGGGCCGCAGATGTAAATCTCGTTTCAGATACCGACGCGCGGTGACCGGGGTCGGGCAAACCAGTATAATATTTGCAGTTTGGCTCGTGCTTCCGCGCCTGCCCGAAGCGTAACACTTCGCATTTTGATGATTATTTAGCGCGGCCCCGCCGCCACCCTGCTCATGCTCGCCCAACAAAAACAAGATATCACCGCCCTGTTCCAGGCCGCCCTCGCTCCGATCCTCGCTGGCACCGAAGTCTCCGCCAACGTCGTGCTCGAGCGCCCGCGCGATCCGTCGCACGGCGACGTCGCCTGCAACATCGCCATGCAACTGGCCAAGCAGCTCAAGATGAACCCGCGCGAACTGGCCACGCGCCTGGTCGATGCGCTGCGCGCCGATCCTGCCGCCGCCGGCCTGGTGGAGTCCGTGGATATCGCCGGCCCCGGCTTCATCAACCTGCGCGTGACCGCAGCGGCCAAGCAGGCCGTGGTCAAGGCCGTGCTGGCCCAAGGTGAAGCTTACGGTCGCAGCGCCACCGGCACCGGCCAGAAAGTGATCATCGAATTCGTCTCCGCCAACCCCACCGGTCCGCTGCACGTGGGCCACGGCCGCCAGGCCGCGCTGGGCGATGCGCTGTCGTCGCTGTTCGGCAGCCAGGGCTACGACGTCACGCGCGAGTTCTATTACAACGACGCCGGCGTGCAGATTCAAACCCTGGCCAACTCGGTGCAGGCGCGCCTGCGCGGCCACAAGCCCGGCGACGCCGCCTGGCCCGAATCGGCCTACAACGGCGACTATATCGCCGACATCGCGGCCGACTTCCTGGCCCAAAAGACGGTGTCGGCTTCCGACGGTGCGCCTGCCACCGCCTCGGGTGATATCGATGACATCGAATCGATCCGCGCGTTTGCCGTGACGTACCTGCGCAACGAGCAGGATATCGACCTGCAGGCGTTCGGCGTCAAGTTCGACAATTACTATCTCGAATCGTCGCTGTACCAGGACGGCAAGGTCGACGCGGCCGTGGACATGCTCAACAAGTCGGGCAAGACCTACGAGGAAGAAGGCGCGCTGTGGCTGCGCACCGAAGACTACGGCGACGACAAGAACCGCGTGATGCGCAAGACCGACGGCACCTACACGTATTTCGTGCCCGACGTTGCGTACCACATCGTCAAGTTCCAGCGCGGTTACAACCAGGCCATCAACGTGCAAGGTTCCGACCACCACGGCACCATCGCCCGCGTGCGCGCCGGCCTGCAGGCCGTGGGCCTGGGCATACCGCAAGGCTTCCCCGACTACGTGCTGCATAAAATGGTCACCGTCATGAAGGGCGGCGAAGAAGTCAAAATCTCCAAGCGCGCCGGTTCGTACGTCACCGTGCGCGACCTGATCGAATGGTCGGGCGGCGGCGACATCACCAAGGGCCGCGATGCCGTGCGCTTCTTCCTCATCTCGCGCAAGGCCGATACCGAATTCGTGTTCGACGTCGATGTGGCGCTGAAAACCTCGGACGAGAACCCGGTCTATTACGTGCAGTACGCCCACGCGCGCATTTGCCGCATGCTGGAACAATGGACCGGCGACGAAGCCGCGCTGGCCGACGTGGACCTGGCGCCGCTCACCGCGCCTACCGAGGCGACCTTGCTGGCTACTTTGGCCGCGTACCCGGACACGCTGGCGCGCGCGCAAGCGGAGCTGGGCCCGCACCAGATCGCGTTCTACCTGCGCGACCTGGCCGCCAACCTGCACAGCTTCTATTTTGCCGAGCGCGTGCTGGTGGACGACGAGGCCCTCAAGGCTGCGCGTATCGCGCTGATGGTCGCCACGCGCCAGGTGCTGCGCAACGGCCTGGCGCTGATCGGCGTTTCGGCTCCCAATAAAATGTAATGACCAGGATCTCCAGCACCATGACTTTCCGCACTCCGCAGCTCCGTACCCCGCGCCAACAGGGCAATACCTTCGTCGGCATCGTTATCGGCCTGGTCATCGGCCTGGCCGTGGCGGTGGTCGTGGCGCTGGTGATCAACAAGGGCGCCTCGCCGTTTACCGACAAGGCGCGTAACAGCAAGTCGGCCGAAACCACGGCAGGCCAGGCGGCCGATCCGAACAAGCCGATGTACGGCAACAAGGAAGCGGCGCGCGCCGCCGCCAAGGACCTGGGCCGCGAACCGCCACCACCGGCGCCGGCCACCCCGCCGCCGCCTGAGCCGGCACCGGCCAAGGCTGCCGACCAGTTGCAGGCCGTGGTCGATCGCATCCAGGGCACGCCGGCCGAAAAGCCGCGCGCTTCCAACGTCACGCCGGTACCGACCGGCAAGGCGCCAACCACTGCGGCCGCCACGCCAGCGGCCGCCGGCGACGAGAAATACATCTATTACCTGCAAGCTGGCGCGTTCCGCGAAGTGGCCGACGCCGAAAGCGCGCGCGGCAAGCTGGCGCTGCTGGGCTTCGAAGCCACGCTGTCGGACCGCACCACCGATACCGGCGTGCTGCACCGCGTGCGCATCGGCCCGTTCCAGCAGGTCGAGGCGATGAACAAGGTGCGCAGCAAGCTGTCGGAAAACGGCATCGATGTGGCTGTCGTACGCAATCAAAAGTAAATCCAAGGAGTGAAGATGCGAGTCCTGAAATACGCAGTAAGCGCCATGCTGATGAGCGCCGTGGTCCTGTCGGCCTCGGCCTCGCCTACCGACCCGAAAAACGGCGTCGAATACCGCACCCTGCCCACGCCACAACAGGCCGACGCGAAAAAGGTGGAAGTGATCGAATTCTTCGACTACGCCTGCCCGCACTGCTACGCGCTCGACCCGTCGCTGCAAGCCTGGATCAAGAAGCAAGGCGGCGCCATCATCTTCAAGCGCGTGCACATCTCGCGTACCGGGACGGACCTACCGCAGCAAAAAATGTTCTACACGCTCGAATCGATGGGCCTGATGAACGACGCCATGAACACCAAGATCTTCACCGAGATGCACGTCAACCGCAATCGCATGAACCGCGACGAGCTGGTGTTCGACTTCATCGCCAAGCAGGGCGTCGATCGCCAGAAGTTCATCGATACCTACCGCGGCTTCGGCGTGCAGGGCCAGGTGCGCCGCGCCTCGTCGCTGATGGATACCTACGGTGTCGATTCGTGGCCGATGTTCGCCATCGACGGCAAGTACGTGACGTCGCCGGCCATGTCCGACGAAGCCACCAAGGCCGCCACCACCGAAGCGCAGCTGCACGCGCAGGGCTTCCAGGTGATGGACGTGCTGGTCGCCAAGGCGAAAGCGGAAAAGAAGTAAGCATGTCCCGCCCGGACGCGCCCGTGGAGCGCCACCATGCAGCCTGAGTGGAGCCACCAGCGCGTGTTCATCACCGGCGCCTCGAGCGGTATCGGCGCCGCGCTGGCCGCGCATTACGCGGCACTGGGCGCCACACTGGGCTTGCTGGCCCGGCGCGGCGCTGCGCTCGACCAGCTGATCGCTACCCTGCCCCACCCTGAACGCCACCGCGCCTACGCGGTCGATGTGCGCGACCACGCGGCCATTGCCGCTGCCGCGCAAGACTTCATCACCTGTACCGGCGGCATCGACGTGGTGATCGCCAACGCCGGCATCTCGGTGGGCACCCTCACCGAATACGCCGAAGATTTGCCGGTGTTTGCCGACATCGTCGCCACCAACCTCACCGCCACCGCCGCCACGTTCGCGCCGTTCATCGCCACCATGAAGGCGCAGCGCGCGCCGGCGCGACTGGTGGGCATCGGCAGCGTGGCCGGCATCCGTGGCCTGCCCGGCGCCGAGGCGTACAGCGCGTCCAAGGCCGCCGTGATCAGCTACTGCGAATCGCTGCGCCTGGAGCTTAAGCCTTATGGCATCAAGGTAGTCACGCTGTGCCCCGGCTATATCGATACCCCGATGACCCGCGTCAATCCGTACCCGATGCCGTTCCTGATGGCGCCCGATCGATTCGCCGCGCGCGCCGCGCGTGTCATCGACGCCGGCAGCAGCTATGCCGTCATTCCGTGGCAGATGGGCGTGGTGGCCAAGGTGCTGCGCCTGCTGCCCAACCCGGTGTACGACTTCGCCTTCGGCAAGGCGCCGCACAAACCGCGCAAAATGCGCAAACAAACTTCATGAACAATCCCGCCACGCTCGTCTCTCCAGCCGCGATCACCGCGCTGTGTGCCGCCAGCGCCAGCCACGTGGCGATCGAAGCGGTGTTTGAGACCGGTTCCACCAACGCCGACCTGCTGGCGCGCCTGAACGACCTGGGCACCTTGAGCGGCCCGCTGCTGCGCATTGCCGACCAGCAAAGCGCGGGGCGCGGCCGCGCCGGTCGCAGCTGGCTGTCAGCGCCCGGTGCGGCATTGATGTTCTCGCTGGCGTGGCGCTTCCAGGGTCCGCTGCACCGCATGACCGGCCTGCCGATGGCCGTCGGCGTGGCGCTGGCCGAAACCCTTGCCGGCCTGGGCGTGCCGGTGCAGATCAAGTGGCCCAACGACCTGCTGAAGGGTGGCGACAAGCTGGCCGGCATCCTGGTCGAAACCTGCGTCGATAAAACCGATGGCGCCATCTGGGCCGTGATAGGCACAGGCATCAACCTCCTGATGCCCGATGCGCTGGAACAGCAGATAGGCCGCAGCGTGGCCGCCGCCCCGTGGCTGGCGCAAATGGACCGCAACGCGCTGGTGGCCGCGCTATTGAGCCGGCTGGCAGCGGTACTGGCCGAATTCGACGACACCGGCTTTGCGCCGTTTGCCGAACGCTGGAACGCGCTGCACGCCTGGCACGGCCGCGAGGTGGTGCTGCTGGACGACGGCCAGGTGCTGCAACAGGGCCGCGCCGTCGGTGTGGACGCCATCGGCCGCCTGCTGCTCGATACAGCAGGCGGCCGGGTCGAAGTGCTGTCCGGCGATGTCTCGCTGCGGCTCTCTCCCGAACAATCAACCGGAAACACCCCATGCTCCTGATCGATGCCGGCAACACCCGCGTGAAATGGGCGCTCGCCGCCAATGATGCCACCCCGGGCGACTGGCTCGAACACGGCGCCGTCACCCATGCCGACCTGCCGCAGCTGGAGCTGGCCTGGAGCGAAGCCGTGGCGCGCCACGGCGTGGGCCGCATCGTGATCGCCAACGTGGCCGGCAACGCGCTGCGGGTGCAGCTCGAATACGTGTTGCAGCGGGCGTTTCCGGCACTAGACCTGGACCAGGCGATTACCTGGTTCGCATCCGTGCCGGCATTGGCAGGCGTGACCAACGGCTACCGCAATCCGGCCCAACTCGGGTGCGACCGCTTTGCTGCCGCCATCGGCGGCCATGCGCTGGCGCCGGGGCAGTCCATCATCGTCGCCAATTGCGGCACCGCCACCACCATCGACGCCATCACCGCCGACGGCTTTTTCCTGGGCGGGATGATCCTGCCGGGACTGGGACTGATGGCCGGCGCGCTGGCGCGCAACACGGCGCAGCTCCCCCGCATTGCGCACGATGCCAAACTGCCCGACGGCTTCGCCGACAACACCGACGATGCCATCCTGAGCGGCTGCATGGTGGCCCAGAGCGGCGCCATCGAACACGCGTTCGCCCAGCATGGCGCGGCCATGTGCATCCTGTCGGGCGGCGCCGCGCCGCATATCGCGCCGCTGCTGACGGTGTCTTACCGCCTGATCGACAATGTCGTGCTGATCGGCCTGCACGCCTCGGTCGCCGACACTGAACCGTTTTAACCAGGGACGCCCGTGCTGAAATTTATCTTTTGTTCGCTGTTGGCCGTCAATGCCGCGCTGTTCGCGTACGGCCAGGGCTACCTCGGGCATTTCAGCGGCAACGAGCGCGAACCGCAGCGCCTGCAGCGCCAGCTCAACCCCAAAGACCTGACACTGGTCTCGTCCGAGCGCGCGCACCGCACCGAGGCGAGCGCTCCTGCGGTTGCCGCCAATGCCGCCACCGACACTGACGCAGCTAGTGCCACTGCCGCCGGCACCACGCCTGCTGCCAAGCCGGCGCCGCCGCTGGCCTGCGTGGAAATCGGCAGCTTCGTGCTGGCCGAGGCGCGCCGTTTCGAGGCGCGCCTGGCACCGCTGCAACTGGGCGACCGCCAGTCGCGCCGCAACCTGCCCGGCACCGAGGTGTCGAGCTACATCGTGCACATCCCGCCGCAAGGCAGCAAGGAAGCGGCCGACCGCAAGGCGGCCGAACTGCGCGGCCTGGGCGTGACCAACTACTACGTCATTTCGGATAATTCGCCGCTGCGCTACGGCATATCGCTCGGCGTATTCAAGACCGAGGGTGCAGCGCAAAACCAGCTGGCAATGCTGGTCAAGCAGGGCGTGCGCACGGCGCGCGTCACGCCGCGCATGAGCGGCAGCCGCCTGCTGGCATTCCAGTTCCGCGACGTCGCGCCGGCACTGAAGGCCGACCTCGACAAGATCCGCGCCGACTTCCCCAACACCGACGTTCGCACCTGCCGCTAACCCCCACTTCGGGGTCAGTGCCGACATTTGGACACGAGCTCATCGCTACGGTGACCAATATCGCGCGATTAAGTTCAAAAATGTCCGAATGTCGGCACTGACCCCGAATTGTCAGCGCTGGATGACGAGTGGCTTGAGCTTGAGCGCCGACGGCAGGTTGGCGATGGCGTCTTGCGCCGCCTGGCGGCTGGCGAACGGGCCGCTGAACAGGCGGAACACGGGACCGCTCTGCACCACGTGCAACGCCGCCAGCGCGGCGCCGGCCAGTTGGCCTTGCAACTGACGCGCGCCGTCCGGGCGCGAGTAGGCGCCCAGTTGCAGGTAGTAGCCGCCAGCGAGCGCCTCGTCCTGGGTCGCTGGAGTTGCCGGCACTGCCGGCGGCGCGGCCGGCGCGGCGGCTGCTGCAGGCGCGGCCTTTGCGCCGTCGCCCAGCATCAGTGCTTCGATCTCGGAGGCCGGTACCGCGCGCGGCGCCAGCACCAGCGCCGGCTTTTCGTCATCGCCCCTGAACGACGACAGGCGCTTGTCCGGCGATGCCTGCGGCGATTGCGATGCCAGTCGCGGCCCGCTGGTGGTCGAGACGCCGCCGCGCGTGGCCAGCATGCGGTCGATCTCGGCCGGCAGGATGCGCTCCACTTTCAATTCGTGACTGCCCTTGTTGAGCAGGCCAAGCTTGAGCGCCGCCGTGTACGACACATCGATCACGCGCTTGGAGTGGAACGGCCCGCGGTCATTGATGCGCACCACCACCGTGGCGCCGGTGAGCATGTTCGACACCCGCGCATACGATGGAATCGGCAGCGTGGGATGGGCGGCCGTCATCTTGTACATGTCATACAGTTCGCCGGACGACGTGCGCTGGCCGTGGAATTTTTTCCCGTACCACGTACCCATTCCCACCTGGGTAAACGGCTCGTCGTCGGTAATCGGCGTGTAGGTTTTACCGAGCACCACGTACGGGCGGTTGGAACGCGGCAGCAGCGGATCGTTACGCACCTCGGCGTCCGGCACGGCGGCCAGGTTCTCGGGCGGATTGTCGCCAGGGCCGTCGTCCTGGTAGTAACCGCCGCGCCCGGAATTGGCCGGCGGCAGCACCGGCAGGCCCGGTTGCGCCTTGCCGGTGGGCGGCGCCTTGATCACGGGACCGCCCACGCGCGAGGTGCGGGGAAGCCGTTCGTCAGGCGCGCTGGCGCAGCCGGCCAGCAAGGCGGCCAATAACACTGGGACCAGCAGCGGAGCCTTTGCCGTTGCTGGCACCATGCGGTGTGGCGTTTGGCGTGACGCCCGGTTTGGCGTGTGGACTGCTGCATGGCCCAGCGCGTTGTCGGCCCATTCATGTTCCGCGTGGTGGCCGCACGAGCGGGCGGGCGTGGTGTTGAAGCCTGGCCTCATGTCGTCATCCTTTTCAGTTCTTGCGGACCGCTGGCGCGGGCTGCGTGGCGGGCGTGGGCGCCGCCGGAGCTGGCACTGGAGCCGGCGCGGGCGCCGGTGCCGGCGTTGGTGTTTGAGCCGGAGCCGGTGCCGGCGTGCCTGGCGGCTGCGCCGTCGGCATCAGTCCCGGCGCCTGGTTGCCCTGCGCTTCGAGGCGGGCGGCGGCGGCCTGCTCTTCGAGCGTCTGGCCTTCCACCGGCAGGATCTCTTCGGCGTCTTCCTTCTCGACCTTGGTGGTATCCTTGCCGGCCGGGCGCTTGCCCAGCAAATAATAATCGATGGCCTTGCGCGCGATCGGCGCCGCTTCGAGGCCACCCATGCCGGCGTTTTCCACCACCAGCGCCAGTGCGATGCGCGGCTTTTCGGCCGGCGCAAAGGCGACGAACAGCGCGTTGTCGCGCAGGCGTTCGGCCAGCCGGGACGCATTGTACTTCTCGCCTTTCCGGATCGTGATCACCTGCGCGGTGCCGGTCTTGCCGCCCACGCGATATTCGGCGCCGGTAAAGGCGCGCACGCCGGTGCCGCCGGCTTCGGTGGTCACGCCCACCATGGCGTTCTTGATGAAGTCGATGTTTTCCTGCTTGAGCGGTATCCGGTAACTCTCCTTGGAGACCGTAAGCGTGCGCGCCCGTGTGCCGCCATTTTCCAGGATTTTCACCAGGTGCGGCTTCATCACCACGCCGTTGTTGGCCAGGTTGGCCATGGCGTGGGCGATCTGCAGCGGCGTATAGGCGTTGTAGCCCGAGCCGTTGCTGACCGAGATCGTGTCGCCGCCCACCCAGCGCCCGGCCGAACCCTTGAAGCGCTTGCGCTTCCAGTCCTGCGACGGCAGCACGCCGGTTTTCTCGCCGATCAGGTCAATGCCGGTCTTCTGGCCGAAGCCGAACGGTTTCATGAAATCGTGGATCATGTCGATGCCCATGTCGTGACCGAGCTCGTAATAATACGTGTTACACGAGACCACGATCGATCGGTGCATGGCCACCGAACCGTGACCGCCCACCACGTCATCGTTGAAGCGGTGCCCGCCCAGCATGTAGAAACCGGGGTCGTAGGTGGCATAGGTGGTGGTGCGCTTGCCCAGTTCCAGCGCGGCCAGCGCCATGAACGGCTTGAAGGTCGAACCGGGGGCGTAGGTGCCGGACAGCGGCCGGTTCACCATCGGCCGGTCGAGCGAGGTATTGAGTTCGTTCCAGCTCTGGGTGTCGATGCCGTCCACGAACAGGTTGGGGTCGAACCCCGGGCGCGAGACGTAGGCCAGGATGTCGCCCGTCTCCGGCTCGATGGCGACAAGCGCGCCGCGGCGCTCGCCAAAGGCGTCTTCCACCACTTTTTGCAGCTCAATGTCGATCGACAGGATCAGGTTGTCGCCGGGCGTGGCGGGCTTGCGCGACAGCGTGCGGATGGCCCGGCCGCCGGCCGACACTTCTACTTCTTCGTAGCCGGTGCGGCCATGCAGCTGCTGCTCGTAGCTTTTTTCCAGCCCTTCCTTGCCGATATGGTCGGTGCCGCGGTAGTTGGCGGTGTCCTCGCGCTCGTCGATGGCAGCGGCATCGGCACGGTTGATGCGGCCGATGTAGCCGATCACGTGCGACGCCGTCTCGCCCAGCGGGTACTGGCGGAACAGGCGCGCCTGCACTTCCACGCCGGGAAAACGGAAGCGCTGCGCGGAAAAGCGCGCCACTTCCTCGTCGGAGAGGCGGGTGCGCAGCGGCACGCTCTCGAAGCGTTTCGACTCTTCCATCAGCTTCTTGAAGCGGCGCCGGTCCTTGACCTCGATATTGACCAGCGTCGATAGCTGCTCGATGGTGTCGTCGAGCGACGCCGTGAGTTTCGATGGCGTGATCTCGAGCGTGTAGGCCGAATAGTTATTGGCCAGGACCACGCCGTTGCGGTCGTAGATCAAGCCCCGGTTGGGTGCGATCGGCACGATGGCAATGCGGTTCTCTTCCGCCTTGACGGCGAAGTCGTCGTGCTTGATCACCTGCAGCCAGATCAGGCGCGCCAGCAACAGCGAAAAGCAGACGAATACCACGCCGACCAGCACCGCGATACGGGTGCGGAACTCGCGCAGTTCGCGCTCGGTATCCTTGATTTCGATCATGCCGTCACTCCCCAGGCCGGCGCATGACTGCCGGCGCCATGGCGCACGGTGCGAGTGAAGTGCGAAATGCTCATCAGGATGCCGGCGCCGATCCCGAGGGTAAACAGCGCGGTGCCCCCGTAGCTCATGAACGGCAGCGGCACGCCGACCACCGGCACGATGCCGCTGACCATGGCCATGTTCACGAAGGCATAGGTAAAGTAAATCATGGTGATGGCGCCGGCGAGCAGGCGCGTGAAAAAGGTGGGCGCATTGAGCGCAATCGACGTGGCGCGCCAGATCAGCAGCAGGTACAGCGTCACCAGCACCAGGTTGCCCGCCAGGCCGAACTCCTCGGAGAACACGGCAAAAATGAAATCGGTGGTGCGCTCGGGGATGAATTCCAGGTGGGCCTGGGTGCCATGGGTCCAGCCCTTGCCGCCCGCGCCGCCGGAGCCGATGGCGATCATCGACTGGATGATGTGGAAGCCCTGCCCCAGCGGATCGTGGTACGGATCGATGAGTGTGAGCACACGCTCGCGCTGATAGTCGTGCAACATGGTCCACAGCACCGGCATTGCGGCGCAGCCCATCACCACCAGCGCGGCCAGCACCTTCCAGGCCAGGCCGGCCAGGTAGATCACGGCGCCGCCGGCGGCCACCACCAGCAAGGCAGTGCCCAGGTCGGGCTGGCGCGCGATCAGGAACACCGGCACCGCCAGCAATGCCGCCGCCGCCGCGTAGGTATGCCAGCGCAGGCGCCCGGCCTGCAGCTGGAAGTACCAGGCCAGCATCAGCGGCATGGCGATCTTCATGAATTCCGACGGCTGGATCTGCACGCCGACGGTGATCCAGCGGCGCGAGCCGCCCTTGATGGTGCCGAACAGCGCCACCGCCACCAGCAGCAGCACCGCCAGCGCATACACGGGCGCGGCCAGCCGCATCAGGGTTTGTGGTGGCGTGTTCGCGGCCAGCCACATGACGACGAACGCCGCGCCGATATTACGTAGCTGGTCGGTGACCTTGCCGGGAATGGCCAGGCCGGCCGAATACAGCGTCACCAACCCCACCGACAGCAGCAGCAAAATGATCAGCGCCAGCGGCAGATCGAACACCGCCACGTACGGGCGCACGCGCTGGAACAGGGAGCGCTCCGAGTTAAAGGCCGCCATCAGGTCTGCACCAGCTTGCGGTGGCGCTGGATGCTCATCAGGATGCCGCCGGCCAGGCCGAGCGTGAGCAGCGCGGTGCCGCCGTAGCTCATGTACGGCAGCGGCACGCCCACCACCGGCAGGATGCCGCTGACCATGCCCATGTTGACGAACGCGTAGGCGAAATAGATCATCGTCATGGCGCCGGCCAGCAGGCGGCTGAACAAATTGGCGGCATTCCCGGCGATCATCAGGCCGCGCCCTACCAGCAGCAGGTACAGCAGCAGCAGCACCAGGTTGCCGATCAGGCCGAACTCCTCGGAATACACGGCGAAGATGAAGTCGGTGGTGCGCTCGGGGACGAATTCGAGGTGGGCCTGGGTGCCGTGGGTCCAGCCCTTGCCGGTCATGCCGCCCGAGCCCACCGCGATGGTGGACTGGATGATGTGGAAGCCCTTGCCCAGCGGGTCGGAGGTGGGGTCGATCAGCGTCATCACGCGTTCGCGCTGGTAATCGTGCAGCAGGGTCCAGATCACCGGCAGGCTGGCGCCGAACAGCACCAGCAGCACGCCGATGGCCTTCCACGCCAGGCCAGCCAGGAAGATCACGGTAAAGCCGGCGGCCACCACCAGCAGCGCCGTACCCAGGTCGGGCTGGCGCACGATGAACAGCACCGGCGCCATCAGCAGCACGGCGGCGAGCAGGTACGAATGCCAGCGCAACTGGCCGGCGCGCTGCTGGAAGAACCAGGCCAGCATCATCGGCGTGACAATCTTCATGAACTCCGACGGCTGGATGTCGATGCCGAGGTGCAGCCAGCGCCGCGCACCGAGCTTGATGATGCCGAACAAAGCGACGCCGACCAGCAGTATCATGCCGGCCGCGTACGCCGGCACGGCGATGCGCATCATGGTCTGCGGCGAGATATTAGCGGCCAGCCACATCACCAGGAACGACAGCACGATGTTGCGCACCTGGTCTTCCATCTTGCCGGGAATGCCGATGCTGGCCGAGTACAGCGTGATCATGCTCACCGTCAGCAGGGCGACGATGATCAGCGTGAGCGGGCCATCGAACACCGTGAAGTATGGGCGAAGGCGGCGCCCCAGGGAGCGCCTTTCGTGGATGCGCATTGCGGGTTCCTTATTCGGTATTGCCCGGGGTGTCCACACCCGGTTTAGGTTCGACCACGCCATGTTCGGCCTCGATGTCCTCCACCGAGCGCAGCACGGCGTCTTCCTTCGGCACCGGCGTGGTGTCTTTCTGGTTCGGGCGCTTGCCCAGCAGGTAGAAGTCGAGCGCCTTGCGCACGATCGGCGCGGCCACGGCGGCGCCAAAGCCGCCGTTCTCCACCACCACCGCAATCGCGATGCGCGGCTTGTCGGCTGGCGCAAAGGCCGTATACAGCGCATTGTCGCGCAGGTGCGCGGCCACCAGCTTGGCGTTGTACTTCTCGTTCTTCTTTATGGCGAACAGTTGCGCGGTGCCGGTCTTGCCGCCCGAGACATAGCCGGCGTTGGCGAATACCTTGCTGGCGGTGCCGCCGGTGGTCACGCCCACCATGGCGCTCTTGATGAAATCGACGTTCTGCTGCTTGAGCGGGATGCGGTAGCTCTCGCGCGCCACTGTCAGCTGGCGCGCATGGGTGCCGCCGTCCTCGAGGATTTTCACCAGGTGCGGCTTCATCACCACACCGTTGTTGGCCAGGTTGGCCACTGCGTGCGCCATCTGCAGCGGCGTGTAGTTGTTATAGCCGTTGCCGATGCTGATCGAAATGGTGTCGCCGAGCTGCCAGCGCTGCGCGGCCGCGTTCTTTTTAAAGCGGTTGCGTTTCCACTCTTTCGACGGCAGCACGCCCTGCTTTTCGTGTTCGAGGTCGATGCCGGTCAGCTGGCCGAAGCCGAACGGCTTCATGAATTCGCTGATGGTGTCGATGCCCATCTCGTTGCCGAGGATGTAGTAATAGGTGTCGCACGACTCCGAAATGGACTTGAACATGTCCACCGTGCCGTGGCCGCCCGGCTTGTCGTCGCGGAAGCGGTGGCCGCCCAGCGTGAAGAAGCCGGCGTCGTGGATGCTCTGGCCCGGCGTGCGGTAGCCGCGCTCCAGGGCAGCGAGCGCCATGAACGGCTTGAAGGTCGATCCAGGCGGGTAGGTGCCCGACAGCGGACGGTTCACCATCGGCCGGTCGAGCGAGGTATTGAGTTCGTTCCAGCTCTGGGTGTCGATGCCATCGACGAACAGGTTGGGGTCGAACCCCGGGCGCGAGACGTAGGCCAGGATGTCTCCCGTCTCCGGCTCGATGGCGACCAGCGCGCCGCGCCATTCGCCGAACGCTTCCTCGATCACCTTTTGCAGTTCGATGTCGATCGACAGGATCAGGTTGCTGCCGGGCGTGGCGTTGCGGCGCGACAGCGTGCGCACGGCGCGCCCGCCAGCCGATACTTCCACCTCCTCAAAGCCGGTGGTGCCGTGCAACTGGCGCTCGTAGCTTTTCTCGATGCCTTCCTTGCCGATATGGTCGGCGCCGTTGTAGTTGGCGCCCTGGTCGCTGTCGGCCAGGGCACGGGCCTCGGCCTGGTTGACGCGGCCGATGAAGCCGATCACGTGCGAAGCGGTTTCGCCCAGCGGATACTGGCGAAACAGGCGCGCCTGGATTTCCACGCCGGGAAAGCGGAAATGCTGGGCCGTGAAACGCGCCACCTCCTCGTCGGTCAGGCGGGTGCGCAGCGGCACGCTCTCGAAGCGTTTCGATTCTTCGAGCAGGTGGCGAAAGCGCTTGCGGTCCTTGATGTCGATCGCCACCAATTTCGACAGCGCGTCGATGGTCTCGTCCAGCGAGGCGGTGAGTTTCGATGGCGTGATCTCGAGCGTGTACGCCGAGTAGTTGCGGGCCAGGACCACGCCGTTGCGATCGACAATCAGGCCCCGGTTGGGCTGGATCGGCACGAGCGAGATGCGGTTGTCCTCGGCCTTGACGGCGTAGTCCTCGTGCTTGATCACCTGCAGCCACACCAGGCGCGCCAGCAGCAGGACAAAGCAGGTGAGCACCACGCCGCCCACCACCGTCAGGCGCAGACGGAACTTGTGCAGTTCCAGCTGGTTGTCCTTGAGCTCAGTCATGCACTACCAACCGTCAGATCGGCCGCGTGTGATCGCGGTCCACCGCGCGCCGCTGCGGCGCCAGCAGCAGCCAAGACGCCACAGGCCACAGGCATACGGCCACCACGCTCTCCAGGAAGAAATACCACGCCGGCGACTGGCCGGACGCGAAGAAGCGCACCAGCAGCTGCACCGACTGCGCCATGACCAGCAGCGGGAATACGTGCGTGGCCTGGGTCGCCAGCGGGAACCAGGTCACGCGCCGGTGCAGCATGATGGCGAAGTACGACAGCAAGGTGTACGACAGCGCGTTCTCGCCCAGCAGGGTGGAGTCATGCACGTCCATCAGCAGGCCGAGGAAAAAGGCCGTGCCGATGCCGACGCGGCGCGGCTGGTGCACGCCCCAGAACACCAGCGCCAGCGCGACGAAATCGGGCACGCCGATCAGGTGGCCCCACGGCAGCAGGTTCAGTAAAAAGGCGCACAGCAGGCTGAAAGCGATGAACAGCGGGCTGACCGGCAGAAGAATGTAGTGAGGACGGTTCATCGGGCCGGTTCCTTGGTGGGGGTGGCGGCCGGCGCTCCGGCGGCCGGCGCTCCGGTGGCAGGTGCCCTGTTGGCGGGGACGGTGGCTGGCGTCCTTGCCGCTGGCGGGGTGACAGCCGGCGTACCGGCGGCGGGTGCTCCGGTGGCGGGCGCTCTGGTGGTCGGGGTAGCAGCAGTTGGCGTGCCGATGGCGGGCACTCTGGTGGCTGGGGTAGCAGCAGTAGGCGTGCCGCCAGCCGGCGTAGCAACTGGCGTGGCGGCAGTTGGCGCACCAGTTGCCGGCGCTGCGGCTGGCGGCGTCGCAGCCGGCGCCTTCGGTATCAGGTCGGAACCCGTGGCAGCAGCCGTACCGGCGGCAGGCGCAGCACCAGCCGCCGGCGCCTCTTCCTTGACCGGATCCTTGATCGGCGCCATGCGGTTATTCCCCTTGCGCGGCACGCGTGGTTCTTCGTCGGGCGGACGTGGCGCGATTTCGGGTGGCGACATCAGGATCAGCAACTGGCGGTTGTTCTGGATGCCGGCCAGCGGCTGGCAGATCACGCCGCCAAAAGCGCCGTTGGCATTGCTGTCCACCTGCGTCACGCGGGCCACGGCCAGGCCGGCCGGGTATATGCCATCGAGGCCGGACGTGACGACGATGTCGCCGACCTTGATATCGGCGTTGGGCGCAGTGAAGCGCAGTTCCAGTGAGCCGATCTTGCCGCGGCCATAGGCCACGCTGCGCAAGCCGTTGCGCAGCAGTTGCACGGGAATGGCCTGGTCCTTGTCGGTGAGCAGCGTGACTTCCGACGTGAACGGGAACACGCGCGTGACCTGCCCCACCACGCCCTGGTTGTCAATCACGGGCAGTCCCAGCGAGACATCGCTGTTGCTGCCCCGGTTGAGGATGATCTTGCGGCTGCTGGCGTCGCGCGCGTCGTACAGCACTTCGGCCAGCATCGACTTGGTGGGTACCTGCTCGCGCGCGCCCATCAGGCGGCGCAACTGGTTGTTTTCGGCCGTGCGCAACTGCGCCTGCTGCAGCGCCTGGGCATCGGCGATCTGCTGGCGCTTGAGTTCATCGACCTGTTTTTTCATCTCCGCGAGCGAGGAGAAATAATCGCCGGCGCCATAGATGGCGTCGCGCGGCAGCAGTGCCACCATTTGCAGCGGGTGCAGCACGGTGCCGACGACCTGGCGCACCGTGCCCAGGGTGCGCATCTGCGAATCGACCAGCAGCAGCACGATCGATATGCAGGCGAACACCGTCATCTTGACCCGCGCCGAAGCGCCTTGCTTGAAAAGTGGCGGAGGACTGTATTCCATGACTTTCAATAATCCGGCGCTCCCGCGCCAACCAGACTGTCAACTCACCCAATGAACCGGGGCCGCTTAGCGGCCCCGGTTTTATCTATCGGATCACTCGTAGGAGAAGATCGATCCCAGCTGGTCCATGCGCTCGAGCGCCATGCCCGAGCCGCGCACCACGCAGGTGAGCGGATCTTCGGCCACCAGCACCGGCAGGCCGGTTTCTTCCATCAGCAGGCGGTCGAGGTCGCGCAGCAGCGCGCCGCCGGTCAGCATCATGCCTTTTTCGGCGATGTCGGCGCCCAGTTCGGGCGGGGTCTGTTCCAGCGCGTTTTTCACGGCCGAGACGATGTTGTTGAGCGGGTCGGTCAGCGCTTCGAGGATTTCGTTCGACGAAATGGTGAACGAACGTGGAATGCCTTCGGACAGGTTGCGGCCCTTGACTTCCATTTCCTTCACTTCCGAACCCGGGAAGGCCGAACCGATGGCCTTCTTGATCGCCTCGGCGGTCTGCTCGCCGATCAGCATGCCGTAGTTGCGGCGGATGTAGTTGACGATCGCTTCATCGAACTTGTCGCCACCGACGCGCACGGAGCCTTTATAGACCATGCCGCCCAGCGAGATGATGCCCACCTCGGTGGTGCCGCCGCCGATATCGACCACCATCGAACCGGTGGCATCCGACACTGGCAGGCCGGCGCCGATGGCCGCTGCCATCGGTTCCTCGATCAGGTACACTTGCGAAGCGCCCGCGCCCAGCGCCGATTCGCGGATCGCGCGGCGTTCCACCTGGGTGGAACCGCACGGCACGCAAATGATGATGCGTGGCGACGGACGGAAGAACTTGGAGTCGTGCACCATGCGGATGAACTGCTTGAGCATTTGCTCGGTGACGGTGAAGTCGGCGATCACGCCGTCTTTCATCGGGCGGATCGCCTCGATATTGCCGGGAACCTTGCCCAGCATCTGCTTTGCTTCCTTGCCGACTGCCTGGATCGTCTTCTTGCCGTTCGGGCCGCCCTCTTGGCGGATCGCAACGACCGACGGTTCATCCAGGACGATGCCCTGGCCGCGTACGTAGATCAGAGTGTTGGCCGTGCCCAAGTCGATGGCCAGATCGGTGGAAATATACCTGCGTAAAAAACCAAACATGTGTGTCCTGTGGCGCCACTGACGTGCGCGTAACCGTTATAAGGAAATCCGTGAAGGGAAGCTTGAAAAACCTGCGCAACAGTTTTTTCGAGATTCTTAAATGCTGCAGCAGCAATGATTCAGCGCCGGCAACGCATCAACCCGCCATTCTACCTTATAATTTGAATGCGATTTACCGAAAATCGGCCCGAAAGTGTATCAGTCGAGTCCGCAAGATAAGCGGCAATCGTCGGCTTTTACCGGCGATTTAGCGGAATTTCAAGTTTTTATCATTGTAACAATTTAAACATTTGCGCGGCTTCCCCCGCGCCCTACGCCATGTCCCTGACCCTATCCGACGTAACACGTATTGCCAAGCTGGCACAACTGGAGATGAGCGACGCGCAGAGCGCCACCGCTCTCGACCAACTGAACGGCATTTTCGCGCTGGCCGGGCAGATGCAGGCAGTCGATACCGACGGTGTGGCCCCGCTGAGCCACCCGCTGGCCGCCCACATGAATAATATCGCCCTGCGCCTGCGTGAAGACGTCGCTACCGAAGCCAACCGCCGTGACGACTACCAGGCCGTGGCGCCGAAGACCCAGGATGGGTTGTACCTGGTGCCGAAGGTGATTGAGTAACGCGTCCGCCGCCCGCGACCGATAAGCCATCATTCCGCTTCGGCGGACCGCCGCAAAAGCGGGAATCCATACCGAGTTTGCCATGCCAGCGTTCCATGGATTCCCGCGTGCGCGGGAATGACGGAGCGGCGGGTAACAAAACGGTCATCGGTACCTGTACGACTGACAACCAAGGCACCACGAATTCTGAATTGAACGCCATGCACACCAAAACTATCAAAGAGCTGTCCGCGTTGCTGCAAAGCAAAGCCATCACCGCCACCGAGCTGGCCACGCATTTCCTCGACCGTATCGAGCAAAGCGACCTGAATGCCTTCCTGCACGTGGACCGCGCCCTCACCCTGGCCCAGGCCGCCGAGGCCGACGAACGTATCGCCAATGGCACCGCCACGCCGCTCACCGGCGTACCGATCGCCCACAAGGATATTTTCGTCACCCGCGACTGGCGCTCCACCGCCGGCTCGAAGATGCTGGCCAACTATGTGAGCCCGTTCGACGCCACCGTCGTGGAAAAGTTCCGCGCCGCCGGCATGGTCACGCTGGGCAAACTCAATTGCGACGAATTCGCCATGGGCTCGGCCAATGAAAACTCGGCCTTTGGCGCCGTCAAGAATCCTTGGGACAAGACCGCGGTACCGGGCGGCTCGTCCGGCGGTTCGGCCGCTGCCGTGGCCGCGCGCCTGGCGCCAGGCGTGACCGGCACCGACACCGGCGGCTCGATCCGCCAGCCGGCCGCGTTCTGCGGCATCACCGGCATCAAGCCGACCTATGGCCGCGTGTCGCGCTTTGGCATGATCGCGTTTGCCTCGTCGCTGGACCAGGGCGGCCCGATGGCGCAAACCGCTGAAGACTGCGCCCTGCTGCTCAACGCCATGGCCGGTTTCGACGAACGCGATTCCACCAGCCTGACGCCCGAACTGGGCGGCATCGACGAAGACTTCACGCGCGAGCTGGGCCAGCCGTTGACCGGCCTGCGCATCGGCGTGCCGAAAGAGTACTTCGGCGCAGGTCTGGCCAAGGACGTGGAAGACGCTGTGCGCGCCGCGCTGGCCAAGTACGTGGAACTGGGCGCCACCCTGGTCGATATTTCGCTGCCCAACACGGCGCTGTCGATTCCGGCCTACTACATGATCGCCCCGGCCGAAGCGTCATCGAACCTGTCGCGTTTTGACGGCGTGCGCTTCGGCCACCGCGCCGATGGCTACAAGGACCTGGGCGACATGTACCGCAAAACCCGCGCCGAAGGTTTCGGCGCCGAAGTCAAACGCCGCATCATGGTCGGCACCTACGTGCTGTGCCACGGCTACTACGACGCCTACTACCTCAAGGCGCAAAAGATCCGGCGCCTGATCGCGCAGGACTTCGAAGCGGTACTGAACGGCCCCGACGCCGTGTGCGACGTCATCATGGGACCGGTGGCCCCGACCGTGGCCTGGGACCTGGGCGACAAGTCCGACGACCCGGTCGCCGCCTACCTGGCCGACATCTTTACCTTGTCCACCAGCTTGGCCGGTTTGCCCGGCATGTCGATCCCGGTCGGTTTCGGCCAGGGCGAGAAGAACGCCAACCGCCCGGTGGGCCTGCAAATCATCGGCCAGCATTTCGGCGAAGCCAAGCTGCTCAACGTCGCCCACGCCTACCAGCAGGCGACCGACTGGCACACCCGCGCACCGAGCGGTATCTAAAGAACATAAGCGAGAACAATATGGAATGGGAAGTCGTCATCGGTGTTGAGAACCACGTGCAGCTCACCACCGCATCAAAAATCTTCAGCGGCTCGCCGACCACGTTCGGCGCGGCCCCCAACACCCAGGCCAGCCCCGTGGACCTGGCGCTGCCGGGCGTGCTGCCGGTCATGAACAAGCAGGCCGTCGATCGCGCCATCCGCTTCGGCCTGGCCGTGGGCGCGAAAATCGCGCCGGCCTCGATCTTCGCTCGCAAAAACTATTTTTATCCGGACTTGCCCAAGGGCTACCAGATCAGCCAGTTCGAAGACCCGGTGGTCATCGGCGGCGCGGTCACGTTCGGCTACGAAAAGGACGGCCAGTTCGTCACCAGGACCGTCAACCTCACGCGCGCCCACCTCGAAGAAGACGCCGGCAAATCGCTGCACGAAGATTACGCCGGCATGTCCGGCATCGACCTGAACCGCGCCGGCACGCCGCTGCTGGAAATCGTCTCGGAACCGGAAATCCGCAGCGCCGCCGAAGCGGTGGCCTACTGCAAGGCCCTGCACTCGCTGGTGATGTGGCTCGGTGTATGCGACGGCAATATGCAGGAAGGCTCGTTCCGCTGCGACATCAACGTGTCCGTCCGCCCGAAAGGACAGCTTGAATTCGGCACCCGCTGCGAAATCAAGAACCTGAACTCGTTCCGCTTCATCGAGGAAGCCGTGCACGTCGAAGTGCGCCGCCAGATCGAGCTGATCGAAGACGGCGGCAAGGTCGTGCAAGCGACGCGCCTGTACGACCCGGACCGCAAGGAAACGCGCGAAATGCGCAGCAAGGAAGACGCGCAGGACTACCGCTACTTCCCCGACCCGGACTTGCCGCCGCTGGTCATCTCCAACACCTGGATCGAACAGGTGAAAGCTGCGATGCCGGAACTGCCGGACGCCATGCGCGCGCGCTTCATTTCCGACTACGCGCTGCCCGAGTACGACGCGCTGGTGCTGACCGCCTCGAAAGCGATGGCCACCTATTTCGTGGCCGTGGTCGATGCGGCCGGCAAGGACAACGCCAAGGCCGCCGCCAACTGGCTGATGGGCGACGTCTCGTCCACCGTCAACCGCGAAGGTGTCGATATCGGCGACGCACCAGTCAAACCGGCGCAACTGGCGCTGATGCTCAAGCGCATCGCCGACGGCACCATCAACAACAAGACCGCCAAGGAACTGTTTGGCGACATGTGGGCGGCCAAGTCCGACGACGACAACCTGGTCGATGCGCTGATCGAGTCGAAAGGCCTAAAACAGATTTCGGACACGGGCGCGCTCGAAGCGATCGTTGACGAAGTGCTCGCTGCCAACGCCAAGTCGGTCGAGCAGTACCGCGCCGGCAAGGAAGCAGCGATCAACGCCCTGATCGGCCAGGCCATGAAAGCCTCGCGCGGCAAAGCCAACCCGGCCCAGCTGACCGAGCTGCTGAAGGCCAAGCTGGCCGGTTAAACCACGGACCGGCGCCGGCATCCTGCCGAGCGCCGTCCCCTACCACCGGGCCACCATGCACCACGCATACCCCGCACCAGGCAGGGCGCAACAATCTGCGAACCTGCTGTGCAGGCGCGGTTGTGCGGCACTGCTGCTGGCCATCGCGGCCACCGACGCCAGCGCCCATCCCCCGCCTGGCACCGCCACCATCGTCTTGTTTGGCATGATCCCCACCCTGCTGTTGCTGTTCGCGTACGTGATCAGCCTGTTCCGTTCGCGCGCGCCGTGGGCGCATCAACTGTGCATGGGACTGGGACTCGCTGCCAGCCTGATGCTCACGCTGGTTTTGGCCGGCAACAACACCTTGCACCTGCCGTACTACGCGGTGCCGCTGATCTGGATCGTTCCCGCCCTGGCGTGGTGGGCGCTGTCGCGCTGGTTCCGGCGGCACCGCGCGCGCTGAGGGCAATGCCGCGCCGCGCGCAAACGGTGGTTACGCTCTTGCTACAATTTGCAACGCCTGGCAGCGTTCGAAGCCGGTCGAATCGTGGCTCAAGAGATGTACGTCTGGAAGCTGGAGTAACGGTTCAGGCACGCGCAGCCGGCATGAACTGCGCGTCCAGCCCGGCAATGCCGGGCGCCACCCAGTCGGGTTCCACGCACTCGTGCAGGTGGCCGGCGATAAACCGGATCAGGCTGTGCGCCGGCGCCGACAGGCGGCGGTCCTTGCGCGCCACCAGGTACCAGTTGCTCTCGAGCGGAAAGCCGGCCACCGGCAGCACCGCCAGCCGTTCGCGGCCCTCCTGCAAGGTGTGCTCGGAAATCACCGACACCCCCAACCCCGACGCCACGCTCAGGCGAATCGCCTCGTTGCTCTCGACCTGCATGGTGTTGCCGAGATCCATGCCCTGGGCGCTGAGCCACGACTCGAACATCATCCGCGTGGCCGACCCCGGCTCACGCACGAGGAAACGCTCGCCGCGCAACTGCGCCATCGTCACCGGCGGCCCGCCAGCGGCCCAGTGATCGAGCGGCGCAATCATCTGCAAGGGATTGCGCAGGATGCGCGCGGCCTGCACCTGCGGGCCGCTCGGCGGATGGCTGAACACATAGAGTTCATCCTCCTGGCGCTCGAAGCGGCTGACAATCTGGGCCCGGTTGCCCACGCTGAGCGTGATGCCGATCTCGGGAAACTGCCGGTAAAAGGCGCCCATGATGCGCGGCAAAACGTATTTCGCCGTGGTGACCACGGCCACGTTAATGTGGCCGGACGCGCCGCCGCGCGCGCGCTCCAGGTAGCCGTTGAAATCGTCGAAGCGGCCCAGCACGTCGCAGGCGGCGCAAAACAGTTCTTCGCCCACGGCAGTGCGCTCGAAGCGCCCTTCGCGCTGCTCGAACAGCGGCGCGCCGACCGCCTCCGCCAGCCGTTTCATTTGCAGCGAGACCGTGGGCTGGGTCAGGTGCATGGCGCGGGCAGCGGCGGAAATGCTGCCGCTGCGCACCACTTGAACGTAGATTTGCAGCAGGCGAAAACTCAGGTGGCGGATGTTCATGGTGGTCGATGCATAGATGATGCTCTATGCCCTATTGCAGAAGGTTTTATTATTCAATATACGCTGCGCTGGGCACAATGACGAGCATTCCAATTAGAAACTTCTCTTCATGCCCGACATCGTTATCGCTTTCTTTGCCCTCGGCCTGTGCGCAGGCCTCGTCAAATCAGACCTGAAACTGCCCTCTCCCACGTACGACACGCTGGCCATCCTGCTGATGCTGGTGCTCGGCTTAAAAGGCGGCATGGCGCTGCACGGCCATGTCACCGGCGCCATCGTGGTCGAACTGCTGGTGGTGGCCGCGCTCGGCGTGGCGCTGCCGCTGCTGTGCTACCCGGTACTGCGCCGCCTGGTGCGGCTCGACCGTCCCAACGCGCTCAGCATTGCAGCCCACTACGGTTCGGTCAGCGCCGGCACCTTTGCCGTGGCCCTGGCCCTGGCCGAACACGAGGGCCTGGCCGTCAGTCCGCAAACCACCTTGTACCTGGTGATGCTGGAACTGCCGGCCATCGTGGTGATGCTGTGGTTGCACCACCGGCGCCAGGGTGGCGCAACGTCGGCCCACGGCGGCATGGCCATCTGGCGCGAAGCGCTCACCAGCCGCGGCGTGGTGCTGCTTGGCGGCGGCGTGCTGATCGGCGCTTTGTACGGGCCGCACGGCATGGCGCCGATCGCGCCGGTCATGCTGGGCGGGTTCAAGGCGATGCTGGCGATCTTCTTGCTGGAAATGGGCCTGTGCACGGCGCGCGTGTGCCGGCCACTGCCGTTGCAGCACTGGCGGCTGATGGTGTTCGCAGCGGTGGCGCCGTTCGTGCTGGCCTGGGCCGGCATCGCCGTCGCCACCTTGCTGGGACTGCCACCGGGCACCACGCTGGTGCTGGCGGCGCTCACGGCCAGCGCGTCCTACATCGCGGCGCCGGCAGCGATCCGCGCCGCCATCCCGCAAGCCGACATCGGACTGGCGATGCTCGCTGCGCTGGGCATCACGTTCCCGGTCAATGTGCTACTGGGGTTGCCGCTGTACCGGCTGTGGCTGGGACTCTGAGGTCAGGCCGTAATGCTGAGGTTGATGCCCATTTCCACCAGCAGGGTCAGGTCCGCCAGCGAGAAGTCGAGCGTGGGCGTGTCCGCGCCGCGTTCGGAGCTGAACGAGATGCGCAGCTCGGCCGCCACGTCGGCGCGCTCGAAGTGGATGCCGCGCGCGGACGATTCGGCCAGGAAGGTACGGATCGCCTTGAGCAGCTCGTCAGGATTGTCATCGGTTGCGAGGCGCACGTAGAAGCCGGAATCGATGCGTACCCGGCCGTCCGGCTTGACGTCACCTTTGCGCCAGTCGCCATCGGGCTCGATCGGCAAGCCGTCGCGGATGTCGGCCAGGCCGTCATCGCCGCCGTGTACTTTCAATGTTGCAATATTCATGTGCGCCTCAATTGTCCACGGTCTGCACGCCGCGCTAAAAGGTTACACCATAGAAATATGGATGTCTACCAATGTAGCACTTTATGCAATTCCGTAGCGCTCGCGATAGGTGGCCACCGCTTCCTTGTGTTGCAGCAGCTGCGGATCGGCGCCGGCGCCGTTCAGGTAGCCGAACAGGTCGTCGAGGTTGCCGATGGAAATGACCGGGATGTTGTATTGCAATGCCACTTCCTGCACCGCCGAGTTCGGTGACAGTTGGCCGTCCTTGCCCGCACGCTCCATACGGTCGAGCGCGATCAGCACGGCGCACGGCTCGGCGCCGGCAGCGCGGATCATGTCCACCGACTCGCGCACCGAGGTACCGGCCGAGATCACGTCGTCGATGATGACCACCTTGCCGGCCAGCTTGGCGCCGACCAGGGTGCCGCCTTCGCCGTGGTCCTTGGCTTCCTTGCGGTTGTAGGCAAACGACGTGTTGCGCCCCTTGCCGGCCAGCGCCATCGCGGTGGCCGAGGCCAGCGTGATGCCCTTGTAGGCGGGTCCGAACAGCATGTCGAATTCCACGCCCGAGTCGAGCAGGGTTTGCGCGTAAAACTGCGACAGCTGGGCCAGCGTGGCGCCGTCATGGAACAGGCCGGCGTTGAAGAAGTACGGCGACTGGCGCCCGGCCTTGGTGGTGAACTCGCCAAAGCGCAACACCCCGGTCTTGACCGAAAACGCGATGAAATCCTGACGTAAATTGCTCATGCTGCCTCATTTCTATTCAATTCTGGAAGGTGCCGGTATTTTACCGCTACACTAACGCATTCCAAAATTTCGACGCTTTTTCAAGCACTTGTTCCCATGCCAAAAATCATCTCCGCCAATCTGAACGGCATCCGCTCCGCCTCGTCCAAGGGCTTTTTCACCTGGCTGGCCAAGCAGGATGCCGATTTCGTCTGCGTCCAGGAGCTCAAGGCGCAAGCGCCGGACATGACGCCGGAATTCCTCAACCCGGGCGGCTACCACGGCCACTTCCACTACGCCGAGAAAAAAGGCTACTCAGGCACCGGCATCTACAGCCGCATCGAGCCGGACCGCGTGGTGATCGGCTTCGGCGCTCCCGAGTTCGACCGCGAAGGCCGCTACGTGCGCTGCGACTTCGGCAACCTGACCGTGATTTCCGTGTACTGCCCGTCCGGCTCGTCCGGCCCCGAGCGCCAGGAAGCCAAGTTCCGCTTCATGGACCTGTTCCTGCCGCACCTGCAACTGCTGCACGCGGAAGGCCGCGAAGTGGTGATCTGCGGCGACTGGAACATCGCCCATAAAGAGATCGACCTCAAGAACTGGAAAGGCAACAAGAAAAACTCCGGCTTCCTGCCCGAAGAGCGCGAATGGATGACCCGCATCTTCGACGAAGTGGGCTATGTCGATGTGCACCGCGGCCTCGACCCGCGCGAAGAGCAGTACACCTGGTGGAGCAACCGCGGCCAGGCCTACGCCAAGAACGTCGGCTGGCGCATCGACTACCACGTCGCCACCCCCGGCATCGCCGCCCGCGCCACCACTGTGGCCGTGTACAAGGAAGAGAAATTTTCCGATCATGCGCCGCTGATTATCGACTACGCGCACGAGTGATTTTTGCGCACCGCTGCGCGTAAAGATTGATCAAGCGCGGGGGTTCTGATAACGTCAACCACACGCATATTGCTCTTTCATCGACCTCATGGACCTCATCGGCACCGGCATCTACCCGCTGCACCAGGCTGCACGCCTGGTCGGGACGGATTCGCGCTCACTGCGACGCTGGCTGCAAGGTTACACGCGCAAATACAAAGGCGAGCATGTGCGGTCGGAGCCCTTATGGACCACGCAGTTCACCGGCCAGGACTTGCCAGGCGAGGTCATTGGTTTTCGCGACTTGCTGGAGCTGCGCATGGTGGCGGCGTTTGTCGAGCACGGTGTGGACCTTAATGTCATCCGCGCCACGATTGAAGCCGCTACTGAATACTTCGGCAACGATTATCCGCTGACCAACCGCCAGTTCCGCACCGATGGCAAGCGCATCTTTCTGCAAGCGGTGGAAGCGGCCACCGGCGATGAAAAGATCGTCGATGTCGTGCACAGGCAATTTGTTTTCGCGGACATCGTCAGTTCGTCCCTGTACGTCGGCATCGAGTACGATGAGGAGAGTGCCGTGCGCTGGTTCCCACTGGGCAAACGCAAGACCATCGTGCTCGATCCCGCGCTGCAATTCGGCACCCCGATCATCGCCAGCGCCGGCATTCCCACCGACACCATTTACGCCTCGTTTCTCGCGGAAGGCCGGGACAAGGACATGGTGTCCAGAGTCTTCGATATCACGCCGAGGATGGTAACCGAAGCCATCGACTTCGAAGAAAGACTCGCAGCTTGAATTATTCTTCGATATTTATCGCCCTATCTTGCCCACGGCATCAGGGAATTATCGAAGGTTGCTCCTCAAGTAGAAAACGTCATCCACTTGACCGACCGCTTCGCGCGGGACGCGAAAGATCTGACCTGGATTGGCGAGCTGGCCCAGGATGGACAGTGGTACATTATTTCCATCGATCGTTTCAAGAAACAGCACGGCGCTGAACGTGAGGCCATCCGGCGCGCGGGGCACACCGTGTTCATTCTCGATGCACAGTGGTCCACTCAAAGGTTCTGGGCGCAGTCGGAACGTCTGGTCAAATGGTGGCCACAGGTAGTGGCCTATTCAGAACTGGTCGCTGGCGGCGCCTATCGCGTACCGTTTAAGCACTCCCCGGTAGCCAAGTTCCAGGCCGTCCCGTTTTAATACCCTACAAACTGCGCTGGCTGGAAAATTCGCGCCAGTCGCCGCTGAGCGGGTCGAGGAAGCAGATGCGGCGGGCCAGCAGTTTGAGCGGCTTGGCGTAGTCGTCAGGCCCGCTTGGCAATGCCACTGGATAAAAGGCGTCGTTCAGGATCGGGATGCCCAGCGAGGACAGGTGCAGGCGCAGCTGGTGCTTGCGGCCCGTGTGGGGGAACAGGCGGTAACGCGTGTGCTCCATCCGGTGTTCGATGACGTCGATGATGGTCTCCGAATTCGGTGCGCCCTCCTCCTGCTTCATGATGAAGAACTTGTCGCCATCGACCATGCGGCTGCGATACGTGAACGGGAACTGCACGCCGTCCAGGCGCGGCGCCAGCGCTTCGTATTCTTTCTCGATCACGCGCTGCTGGAACAGCGACTGGTACGCGCCCCGGCTCTCCTGGCGGCGCGAGAAGATCACCACGCCGGCAGTCTCCCGGTCGAGACGGTGGATCGGCGTCAACGCCGGTTCTCCCAGCGTCTTTTTCAGCCGCACCAGCAGCGTCTCGTGCAGAAAGCGCCCGGTCGGCGTCATCGGCAGAAAATGCGGCTTGTCCACCACCACCAGGTGGTCGTCCATGAACAGGATCTCTTCCTGGAACGGGATTGGCGTTTCGACTTCGTCCAACTCGCGGTAGTAAAAGATGCGCATGCCGCGCCGGTAGGCACTGTGCGGCGCCAGTGGTTTGCCGTCGCCATCGACCACGTGGCCGCGCGCCATGCGTTCGCGCCAGGTGGATTCCGGTACGTCGGCAAAATGCGCGGCCAGGAAGGTGATCATGTCGGGCCACTGGCCTTCAGGCAGCCATAAATAGCTGGGCGCGACACCGTCGCGCATCGGCAGCGGATGCTGCTGACGATGCGCCGGGGACGGCGCCGACATCAGGATTTCGGCAGCGCCAGCGAACGGTATGGCGGCAGCTTGTTGACGTCGAGCCCCTTGGCGCGCGCGTACACGGGCAGCACCAGGTTCATGTGGTCGTTCATGTTCTTGATGCGGTCGCTGCCGGTCGGGTGGGTGGACAGGAAGCCGATCGGCTGGCTCTTGTTCACGGCCGCCATCTTCTGCCACAGCGCCACGCCGGCGCGCGGATCGTAGCCGGCACGGGCGGCCAGGTCCAGGCCTACCAGGTCGGCTTCGGATTCGTCATTGCGCGAGAATTTTAATGCCGAGACCTGCGCCACGGCGCTGCCGCCAGCGTCACCGAGGCGCGGGTCGAGGCCGAAGTAGCCGGCCAGCAGCGAGCCGCCCACGCGTGCAACGGTGCTGGTGACGGCGTTCTTGCCGGCCTGCGCGCGCGCATGCTCGCGCAGCGCGTGGGCGATTTCGTGGCCCATCACGGCGGCAACTTCGTCGTCGGTGAGATTGAGCTTGGTCAGGATACCGTTGTAAAAGGCGATGCGTCCACCCGGCATGCAGAATGCATTGACGGTGGGCGAATTGAGCAGGTTCACTTCCCACTTCCAGTTGGCGGAATCCGGATTCCAGCGCTTGGTAAACGGGATCAGGCGGTTGGCAATCGCGCGCAGCCGTATCAATTGTGGATTGCTGTCGGTGGCCACAGCGTCTTTTTCGTGGGCCTGCTTGAGCATCTGGTCATATTGCAGTTTGGACTGCTGGTTGACCTGGTCGGCGTCGCCACCGATGCTGCGCATGCGCGACATTCTCTCGACCGGGATGCCGTCGTTTTGGGCCAGGGCCGGCAGCGCCGGCAGCACGCTGATCGCGCAGGCCAGCGCCAGCGCGGCGCTCTTGAATTTAAGCTTTTTCATCTCGTTTATTCCATGGAGCGATTTTCGGGAGCATCAGCATGGCTGGAAAGGCCAGCATGAAGCAGACCATAAAGAACCAGAACCAGCCGGTTTCCGCGACAATATACCCTACCGACGCATTGATGAATGTGCGCGGCACCGCTGCCAGGCTGGAAAACAACGCGTACTGGGTAGCCGTGTAGCGCGGGTCGGTGGCGCGCGACATGAACGCCACCAGTGCCGCCGAACCGAGCCCCAGGCTGGCGAACGCCTCGAAGCCGAACACGGCGCTCAGCAGGAACGGGTCGGGCCCCACCTTGGCCAGCCAGGCAAAACCAAGAATCGCGATCGCCTGCAACACGCCGAATACCCACAGCGCGCGGTTGATGCCAAGCTTGATCATCCAGATGCCGCCCACCGCGCCGCCGGCCAGGCTGGCCCACCAGCCGGTGGCGTTGGCGGCCAGGCCGATCTGCTTGGTGGTAAAACCGATATCGAGGAAGAACTTGGTCGATAAGGCGGTGGCCATGGTGTCGCCGATTTTATACAGCAGCACGAACATGATGATAATGATCGCCTGTTTCAAGCCGTCGCGCTGGATGAATTCCTTGAACGGCAGGACGATCGCTTCCTCCAGGTTTTTTGGTGGTGCGCCATACACGGCCGGCTCCCTGGCCAGCAAGGTGCAGATGAAACCGGGCAGCATGAACGCGGCCACGATCCAGAACACGGCCTGCCACGACATGCTGTCCGCCAGTACCAGTCCCAGCGCGCTGGGAATCAGGCTGGCCGCCTTGTAGGCATTGACGATAATGGCCGCGCCCAGGCCCTGCTCTTCCTCGGCCAGGATTTCGCGGCGATAGGCGTCCACCACCACGTCCTGGCTGGCCGACAGGAAGGCGATCGCCGCCACCGCCAGCACGATCAGGGACAGCTCCTGCTTCGGATCGAACATGCCCACGCCGCCGATCACCAGGAACAGGCCGATCTGCGTGACCGCCATCCAGCCCCGGCGCCGGCCCAGGCGCCCGATGCTGTAGCGGTCCATCAGCGGCGCCCACAGGAATTTGAAAGTGTACGGGAACGTCATCAGGCCGAACAGGCCGAGCGCCTTCACATCGAGTCCGGCCGTGGCCAGCCACGCCTGCATCAGGTAGATCAGCGTGTACAGCGGCAGGCCGGAGCTAAAGCCCAGGAACAGGATGGAAATGGTGCGGCCGTTCAGGTAACTGATCCAGCTTTTCTTCTGTTCCGGGGCGTTCATCAATGGGCTTTCTTGCGAAGGCGGAATACCGCCAAATCGCCGCGCAGGTTGGGCAGGAAATCGACGCGCTTGCCTTCGGCCAGCGCCACGCAGTCGATCACTTCGACGCCGCAGTCGTGCGCGAGGTCGCGGAAATCGTTGATGGTGGCGCAGCGCAGGTTGGGCGTGTCGTGCCATTCGTACGGCAGCGATTTCGACACCGGCATGCGTCCGCGCAGCAGCGCCACGCGGTGCGGCCAGTAGGCGAAGTTGGGAAACGAGACGATCACCTCCTTGCCCACCCGGACGATGTCGCGCAGCAGCGCTTCCACGTGCTTCATCATCTGCAGCGACGACAGGCACAGCACGGTGTCAAAACTGTTATCGCCAAACAGCGCCAGGCCTTTTTCCATATCCTGCTGCACCACCTGCACGCCGCGGCGGGTGCTGGCCAGCACCTTGTCGTCGGCGATCTCGATGCCGTAGCCGCTGCAGCGCTTGTCGCTTTGCAGGTAGTCCATCATCACGCCGTCGCCGCAGCCGACGTCCAGCACGTGCGCGTTGGCCGGCACCCAGTGGGCGATAAAGGCGAGATCGGGACGGGCCGCGCTCAAGTCGTCGAAATTCATGCGGCCTCCTTGACTGCGTTGATGTCATTCCAGACCCGGTCGTAGTACGCACGCACCAGGTTCAGGTAGCGCGGGTCTTCCAGCAGGAAGGCGTCGTGGCCATGGGGGGCGTCGATTTCGGCGTAAGTCACTTGCCGGCGGTTGTCGATCAGGGCCTTGACGATCTCCTGGCTACGCTCGGGCGAGAAGCGCCAGTCGGTGGTGAACGACGCCAGGAAGAAATTGGCGCGCGTGGCGGCCAGCGTCTTCGACAGGTCGCCGCCGTGGTGGCGCGCCGGATCGAAGTAGTCGAGCGCCTTGGTGATCAACAGGTACGTGTTGGCGTCGAAGTATTCGCTGAACTTGTCGCCCTGGTAGCGCAGGTACGATTCGATCTCGAAGTCCACGCCGAAGTCGAATTTATAGGTGCCGGTGGCAGCAATGTCGTCGGCCACGGCGCGCAATTTGCGGCCGAATTTTTCGGCCATGTCGTCGTCCGACAGGTAGGTGATGTGACCGACCATGCGCGCGACCCGCAAGCCGTTTTTCGGCACCACGCCGTACTCGTAAAAGTCGCCGCCGCGATAGTCGGGGTCGGACAGGATAGCCTGGCGGGCGACGTCGTTGAAGGCGATGTTTTGCGCGGACAGCTTGGCGGTGGACGCGATCACCACGCAGTGGCGCAGGCGGTCCGGGTACATGATGCTCCAGGCCAGCGCCTGCATGCCGCCCAGCGAGCCGCCCATCACGGCGGCAAACTGGGTAATGCCCAGCCGGTCGGCCAGGCGCGCCTGGGCGCTGACCCAGTCTTCCACGGTGACGACCGGGAAGGTGGCGCCGTACGGCTTGCCGGTGGCGGGATTGGTGTGCATCGGGCCGGTGGAGCCGAAGCACGAGCCGAGGTTGTTGATGCCGATGACGAAGAACTTGTCGGTATCGAGCGACTTGCCCGGGCCGACCATATTGTCCCACCAGCCGGTGCTTTTCGGTTTGCCTTCGTATTCGCCGGCCACGTGGTGCGAGGCGTTCAGGGCGTGGCAGACCAGCACCGCGTTCGATTTGTCGGCGTTCAGGGTGCCGTAGGTTTCGTACATCAGCATGTAGTCGCGCAGCTGCGCGCCGCTTTGCAGCGGCAACGGTTCGGCGAAGTGCATGGTTTGCGGGGTGACGTATCCCAGGGATGACATGATGGTTTCGATTTTTTTATTGGGGCGGCCCCACGGGCCATCTATCAAGGTGGGACCGCGAGGATGGGTCCCACCGACTTACAAGAGCTGTAATTGTTCGACCGCGTCTGCAATTACACCAGGTTCCATCGAGCGCATGATCTTGCGGGTTTGCGGCATGATGCGCGCAAGGTCGCTGTTCAGGATTTCCTGCTTGACCGAGAGCAGTTGCGCCGGATGCATGGAGAACTCGCGCAGTCCCAGGCCCAGCAACAGGCGGGTGAGCTTGACGTCGCCCGCCATTTCGCCGCACACGGCGACGTCGATCCCGGCTTTATGCCCGGCCGCAATCGTCATGGCGATCAATTGCAGCACAGCCGGATGCAGCGGATTGTAAAGGTGTGCGACCTCATAATCAACCCGGTCGATCGCCAGCGTGTACTGGATCAGGTCATTGGTGCCGATCGACAGGAAGTTCATACGCTTGACGAACATCGGCAGCGCCAGCGCGGCGGCCGGGATTTCGATCATCGCGCCCACGTCGACGTTCTCGTCGAACTTGACGTGTTCTTCGCGCAGCTCGGCCTTCGCTTGCGCGATCATTGCCAGCGACTGGTCGATCTCGAACGCGTGCGCCAGCATCGGGATCAGGATGCGCACCTTGCCGAACGCCGACGCGCGCAAGATGGCGCGCAGCTGGATCAGAAAAATCTGCGGCTCGGCCAGGCAGTAGCGGATCGCGCGCAGGCCCAGCGCCGGGTTCAATGCCGTGTGCTCGGCCTGGTCGAGCGGCTTGTCGGCGCCGATGTCGAGCGTGCGGATCGTCACCGGGCGGCCTTTCATGGCCACCACGGCCTTCTTGTACTGCTCGAACTGCTCGTCCTCGGACGGCATCTTGCCCTTGCGGCCCATGAACAGGAACTCGGAGCGGAACAGGCCGACGCCATTGGCGCCCGCCTCCATCGCGGCCGGGCAGTCGTCGGGCAGCTCGATATTGGCCAGCAGCGTGATCTCGGTGCCGTCTTTCGTGATGGCCGGGGTTTTCTTGAGCTTGCCCAGCTTCTTGCGGGCGCGGATCGCTGCGTTCTGGCGGTCGCGGTACTGCTCGAGCACCACCACGCTGGGGTTGGCGATGACCACGCCGGCGTCGCCGTCGATGATCAGCCAGTCGTCCTGCTCGATCAGGGTCGAGGCGCCCGACATGCCCACGGCGGCCGGGATGTCGAGGCTGCGGGCGACGATGGCCGTGTGCGAGTTCTGGCCGCCGACATCGGTGACAAAACCGATGAACGAGCGGTCGCGGAACTGCAGCATGTCGGCCGGCGAGATGTCGTGCGCGACGATGATCATCTGCGGCTGGAATTCGTCGTCGCCCAGCTTGACCGGCGGCGGCAATATCTGCTCGGTGCCCATCAGTACTTTTAACACCCGCTCGGCCACCTGCTGGATGTCGGCCTTGCGCTCGCGCAGGTACGGGTCTTCGATCTCGTCGAACTGCGCCGACAGTTCATCGATCTGGGTGAGCAGCGCCCATTCGGCGTTGTAGTGGCGCGCGCGGATGATGTCGAGCGGCGCCTCGGAAATCATGGGGTCGGACAGGATCAGCGCGTGGACGTCGATGAACGCGCCCAGTTCCGTCGGGGCATCCTTGGGCAGCTCGTTCCACAGGGTTTGCAGTTCCTTGTGCACCTGGGCCAGCGCCTGCTGCAGGCGCAGCACTTCGGCTTCAAGATGCTCCTCGGCCACCAGGTAGTGCTTGACGTCGAGCGCGGCAGGCGCCAGCTTGTGGGCGCGGCCAATCGCTATCCCGCGCGACACCGGGATGCCGTGCAGGGTAAACGAAGCCATGGGGGCGCCGGAATAAGGACGGGAACGGCCGCGATCCGAAGGCATTACTCGCCTTCGCCAAACTTGTCGTTGACCAGTGCAGTGAGGGCGGCGATGCATTCCTTCTCGTCGGCGCCGTCCGCTTCGAGCAGGACCTTGGCGCCCTTGCCGGCAGCCAGCATCATCACCCCCATGATGGACTTGGCGTTGATGCGGCGGGAATTGCGGCTCAGCCAGACATCGCTCTGGAACTTGGCGGCCAGCTGGGTGAATTTGGCGGACGCGCGTGCGTGCAGGCCGAGCTTGTTGATAATCTCAAGTTCTTGCTGAATCATTTTTATATTGTCTCTTCGAAAAACTGCGAGAAAGCCGCACTCTAAAAATCCCGCGCCAGTCGAATTTATCCGACGCGAATCCGGTTATCGACACGCACCGCCCCACTTTGCGCACCGGCCAGGGCCATCTCGACGACCACGTCCAACGTATCGCGGCGGTAGGTGATGGCCCGCAACAACATCGGCAAGCTGATGCCGGCGATCACTTCCACCCTGCCCGCGTCCGCCAACCGGTCGCAGCAATTGGACGGCGTACCGCCCTTCACGTCCGTCATGACCAGCACGCCATCGCCGTCGTCGAGCCGTTTGATCGCCGCCGCCGCCAGTTGCTGGACCTGGCCGAGATCCTGGTCGGCAATCACGTCGATCGCTTCCAGTAGCTCGGTGGGACCACGAAACACGTGGGCGCAGGCGGCAATAAATGCCTGTCCCAGCGGCGCGTGCGTCATAAGCAGTATGCCAA
This sequence comes from Duganella zoogloeoides, assembly GCF_034479515.1. Lineage (NCBI taxonomy): Bacteria > Pseudomonadati > Pseudomonadota > Betaproteobacteria > Burkholderiales > Oxalobacteraceae > Duganella > Duganella zoogloeoides. The sequence continues at coordinate 455,686 of NZ_CP140152.1, read as the reverse complement.
CCATATTCTTAATCCGCCAGTGAGCGCGGACTAAATTGCGACCGTCCGGCAAAATTATTTTGAATTTGCATCTTTTTTAACCTGCCGACACGGCCGCTTCCACCGCGTCGATGAAGGTGGCTGCCACCGGGAAGCCCGCTTGCTGGGTAATTTCCTGGAAGCAGGTTGGACTGGTGACGTTGACTTCCGTCAGGCAGTCGCCGATCACGTCCAGGCCCACCAGCAGCAAACCGCGGGCAGCCAGGGTCGGGCCGATGGCGTTGGCGATCTCGAAATCGCGCTCGGTCAATGGCTGGGCCACACCGAGGCCGCCGGCCGCCAGGTTGCCGCGCACTTCGCCGTTTTGCGGAATGCGCGCCAGCGAAAACGGCACCGGTTTGCCGGCGATGACCAGGATGCGCTTGTCGCCCTTGGCGATGTCCGGGATGAAGCGCTGCGCCATGATGGTGGTTGCACCATTTTGGGTCAGTGTCTCGATAATCGCGCCCAGATTCATGGCATCGGGCTTGACGCGGAAGATGCCGGTGCCGCCCATGCCATCGAGCGGCTTCAGGATGATATCGCCATGCTCGGCCTGGAAGGCGCGGATGCGGGCCTCGTCGGCCGTCACCAGGGTGGGCGACGTGTATTGCGGGAACTGGGCAATCGCCAGCTTTTCGCTGTGGTCACGAATGGCCGACGGCTTGTTGAATACTTTGGCGCCCTGGGCTTCGGCCAGCTCAAGCATGTAAGTGCCGTAGATGTATTCCATGTCGAACGGCGGGTCCTTGCGCTGGACGATGGCGTCGAACTCGCCCAGGTTGGTTTCCACCGCCGGCGCGGCGCGGTACCAGTCGGTAGCGTCGCCGGTAAAGCTGATCTGCGACGCCTTGGCCGTGGCGATACCGCCCAGCACTGCCATATCCTTTTGCTCGAAGGCATACACGGTGTGGCCGCGCCGGTTGGCCTCGACCATCATGGCGTAGGTGGAGTCCTTGTAAGTCTTGAACGTGGCTAACGGATCTGCGAGAAAAGCGATTTTCATGGATGCTTCCGGTTTGGTGAAGATCTGATTTTAGCCGAGATTCTCAATACACTTCCGGATTGGGGTCGGTGCGCTCCATCTCCAGCGACGCCGCCAGCAGCGCCAGCCGTGCCACCACGCCGTACACATAGAACCGGTTGGGCGCTGCCGTGCCCGGTTTGGCCTTCAAATCGGGCACCGCGTGCTGCTGCGCGAACGCCAGCGGCACGTACTGCGAGCCGGGCGCATTGAGGTTCTGGTCGACGCCTTTTTCGGCATGGACGCGGTAAAAACCACCGACTACGTAGCGGTCGATCATGTACACGACCGGCTCGGCCACATCGTCCTTGATGCTCTCGAAGGTGGGCACGCCTTCCTGGATGATGAAGTCGGTCACTTCCTTGCCATCCTTGATGACGATCATCTTGTCGCGCTGGGCCTGCGTCAAGTCCTTGATTTCACTGGAATCCTTGATGGTCAGGATGCTGGTGCCATAGGTGCCGGCGTCGGGCTTGATGATCACGAACGGCTTTTGTTCCTTCATGCCGTACTCTTTGTATTTCTTCTTGATCTTCGAGAGCAGCGTATCGACATTGGCGGCCAGGCATTCGTAGCCCTCGCCGGTGCGGAAATTCACTGCATCGCACTTGGCGTGCAGCGGGTTGAACATCCACGGATCCACACCGATCAGCTTGCCGAATTTCTTCGCCACTTCGTCGTAGGCGTTCAGGTGGTTGCTCTTGCGGCGCAGTGCCCAGCCCGCGTGCAGCGGCGGCAGCAGGCTTTGTTCGTGAATATTCTGCAGGATGTCGGGGATGCCCGCCGACAGGTCGTTATTGAGCAGCACCGTGCACGGATCGAAGTCTTTCAGCCCCACGCGGCGGCCGTTGGCCGAGCGGACCAGCGGTTCCACCACCAGCATATTGCCGTCCGGCAGTGCGATCGGCGTGGGCTGCGTCACCTCGGGCGACAGCGAACCGAGGCGCACGTGCAAGCCGGTCTGGCGGAAAATCTGCATCAGGCGGGCGACGTTTTGCCAGTACGTGGGGTGGCGCTGGGTGATTTCCGGGATCATCAGCAGGTTGCGCGCGTCGGGACAATACTTGTCGATCGCGGCCATGGCGGCCTGCACCGACAACGGCAGCATCTCGGTCGCCAGGTGGTTGAAACCGCCGGGAAACAGGTTGGTGTCCACCGGCGCCAGCTTGTAGCCGGCGTTGCGCATATCGACCGAGCAATAGAATGGCGGCGTGTGCTCTTGCCACTCGAGGCGGAACCAGCGCTCGATGGCGGGAGTGGCGGCCAGGATCTTTTCTTCGAGGTCGTGGAGCGGGCCGGTCAGGGCCGTGGCGAGATGGGGAACCATGTTTACTTCCTTAAATGATGCGGGAGGACGACCCTCCAGGCACGCTGAAACACCGAATATTACCTTGTGGACAACCTACATCGGGGCGATAACCCTATTTTAAAGGCGGAAATAAAAAAAAGCCCCCGCACAAGTGCGGAGGCTTTTTCAACAACGTTGCAACGTTATTACATGCCGGATTACATGTGGTAGGCGGACTCGCCGTGGGTGGTGATGTCCAGACCTTCGCGTTCCTCTTCTTCCGGCACGCGCAGACCGATCACCATGTCAACCAGCTTGAAGGCGATGAAGGCAACCACTGCCGACCAGACGATGGTCACGCCCACGCCGGTTGCCTGGATCAGCACTTGGCCGCTGATCGAGTAGTCGGCCGATGGCTTGTTGGCCACGTAGTCGAAGATGCCCTGGCCACCGAGCGATGGCGCAGCGAACACGCCGGTCAGGATGGCGCCCAGGATGCCGCCCACGCCGTGCACGCCGAACACGTCCAGCGAGTCGTCGGCGCCCAGCAGGCGTTTCAGGCCATTCACGCCCCACAGGCAGATCACGCCAGCGAGCAGACCCATGATCAGCGCGCCCATTGGACCGACGAAGCCGCAAGCCGGGGTAATCGCGACCAGGCCCGCTACCGCACCCGAAGCGCCACCTAACATCGATGGTTTACCTTTGAAGATCCATTCAGCGAAGACCCACGACACGGTCGCAGCTGCAGTGGCCAGCAAGGTGTTGATGAAGGCCAGGGCCGAGATGTCGCCAGCTTCCAGCGGCGAACCGGCGTTGAAACCGAACCAGCCGACCCACAGCAGCGAAGCGCCGATCATGGTCATGGTCACCGAGTGCGGCGCCATCGATTCGCGGCCGTAGCCGACGCGTTTGCCGATCACGTAAGCACCGACCAGGCCGGCCACAGCGGCGTTGATGTGCACCACGGTACCGCCAGCGGTGTCGAGCGCGCCGTGCTGGAACAGGTAGCCGGCTTTGGCGGTTTCGGTCGCCAGGGTAGCGGCATCCTTGATCGCGTCAGGACCGGTCCAGAACCAGACCATGTGGGCGATAGGCAGGTACGAGAAGGTGAACCAGATCACCACGACCAGCAGGACGGCGGTGAACTTGGCGCGTTCGGCAAATGCACCGACGATCAGTGCGCAGGTAATCGCTGCGAACGTGGCCTGGAAGGCAACGAACATGAACTCCGGAATCACCACGCCTTTGCTGAAGGTGGCAGCGTAGGCGAAGGTGCCCTTGACCGGATCGTAGATATTGTTGAGGAAGGTGCGGTCATGCAGGTTGCCGAAGAATGCATTGCCTTCGGTAAACGCCAGCGAGTAACCGTAGATACACCACAGCACGACGATCACGGCAAAGATCATGAAGACCTGCATCAGGATCGACAGCATATTCTTGGAACGGACCAGGCCGCCGTAGAACAGGGCCAGGCCAGGAATCGTCATCATGATCACCAGCAGCGTGGCCACCATCATCCAGGCGTTGTCGCCCTTTTGCGGGGTGGGCGCGGCGGCAGGAGCGGTTTCAGCCACGGCGGCGGTGGCCGCCGCAGGCGCAGCGGCGGGTGCAGCGGCAGCTTCCGGTGCAGCGGCGGTGGCGGCGGCCACCGGCGCATCAGCCGGCTTGGCATCTTGCGCATGGACAGGTGCGGCAAGAGCGAACAGCAGAGATACCCCAGCTAGCAACGTTGTTATAGTTTTCTTCATCTAAATCCCCTTAAAGAGCTTCGTTGCCGGTTTCGCCGGTACGAATGCGGATCACCTGTTCCAGGTTGTACACAAAGATCTTGCCATCACCGATTTTGCCGGTGCGGGCTGCGCCTTCGATCGCTTCGATCGCCTGTTCGACGATGCTGTCATCGACGGCCGCTTCGATCTTGGTCTTCGGCAGGAAGTCCACGACGTATTCGGCGCCGCGATAGAGCTCGGTGTGCCCTTTTTGGCGGCCGAAACCCTTCACCTCGGTCACCGTGATGCCCTGCACATTGATCGCCGACAGGGCTTCGCGGACTTCATCGAGCTTGAACGGCTTGATAATGGCGGTAATCATTTTCATGAGAGCCTCGCTTAGAAAGTTTTGGAAATAGTCACAACCGCGCCCGATTTACCGAGGTTTTTGCCGTTGCGGCCGACGTATGCATCGGTATTGGTCTTGATGCCGGCAACCGACACCGAGAACACGCCGAAGTCCTTGGTCACGCCGACCTTGTAGTCGCTATAGCTGACCGGGCCGTTGTTCTTGACGTTCTGGTGGCCGGCATGGAGATTGAGCACATAGCCGTCATAGACGTCGTAGTTGAACTGGCCGTCGAGGTAGCCGCTGTTTTTGCTGTCGGCGGTACCGAACAGGTTGCTGGTCGAGTGCGAGTATTTGAGCGAGAACGGACCGGCGCTCACCTGGGCGTACAATTCGAAAGTGTTGGCGTTGGTGCTCAGCTTGTTCGAAGGGTAGGCGTAGTACAGCGCGCCGACGTCGTAGGCAAAGGTATCAGTGATCTGGCCGCGTTTGCCGGCATAGACGTCGAATTCATACGATGCATCGCCGCCGCCGTCCTTGATCCACTTGATATTGGTGGCCCAGGCCCCTACATATACACCGGTGGGGTTGTTGACATAGTCAACACCGCCCTGCACGGCTGGTTGCAGACGGGTTTGCGAAATGCCGCGGTAACGGTAATCGCTGACAACGGCGACGTTATAGGTAATCTGGTTGTCTGGTACGGCCTCGGCAGCGGGTTGCGCTTCCTGGGCCTGCGCTTGAGCGCTCATGGTGGCGAATGCCAAAGTCAACGCTGCTGCTGTCAGGGTTCGGGTCAGGCTTTTGTTTTGGCTCTTCATCATTTTGTCCTTGTAGTTATCGAAACTGAATACAGATACTAGGTGCGATGCGGGTAAAATCCTTGTGAAGCGAAGCGTTAAGCATTCCCTGGCTTCTATAGCAGAATGCGTGCCAGCTAACGTTGCCTGGTAGATAGCAGTAGTTGCCTGCTTTGTCATGGGCGACAGGGCGCCGGCTCTGACAAAAGTGATAATTTGGAAGGAAAGTTGGCCGCGCTGTTTGAATTTGCACCACACCGATACACGGACGCACTTCAATGGTGCATCCGTCCAGCCACCAGATCAAGGAATATTATGGATATGAATACTTTTTTTAACGACTTGCAGAACAAGATCTCCAAGGCCGTCGAAAATTCGCCCGCCAAGGACATCGAGAAGAACGTCAAGTCCATGATGACCCAGGGCTTCTCCAAGCTCGACCTGGTTACCCGCGAAGAGTTCGATATTCAGACCCAGGTGCTGGCCAAAACCCGCGCCAAGCTGGAAGCCCTGGAAACGCGCCTGGCGGCGCTCGAGGCGAAAGCCGCACCGGTGCAGCCGGCTGCGGTGGCACCTGAACCGAAAGTGGAGATCGCCAAAGGCGAGGTGCTGTAAGCAAGCTGCCGGCGGGTAATCTGCCGGCGCATTGTTGAGATTATTTGCCGACGCGGAAGTAGTCGGCATCGAGATACGCCGGGGCGCCGCTGGCTCCCGGCGCCTGCGTTGCCAGCAAGCCCACTTGCGCCCCCACCCAGCGTCCCACACTGGCCGTGAACGGCTGCCCCGCCAGCGTGTACTGCTTGCCGTCCATACTGTAAGAGAAGCGCACCACCGCGCCGTCGCTCACTTGCGCCCGCAGGTAGAGCGCTTGTTTATCCGCATGTTTGTCCGCGCCCTGGTCCAGCGGCCTTAGCACTTGCACCTGCTCCTTGCAGGCGGCAGCAGGTTCTGCGCAGGTGGCCAGCACCAGCTCCCTGCCATTTTTGCCCTGCTGCACGCCGATCCACGCGTATTGAATCCCCAGCACCACCAGGCCCGCGCGGCTCAGGTCGCCCTGCACGGCGATACGGGTATCGACCGTGAAGGCCGGCGCCGGGAATTTTTGCGTCAGCACCGAAGGCACGTCGCGCACGCTGCCACCCACCGGCGCCGCCTGCGCGTGCAATCGCAAACTGCCCTGCTTGGCGTTGAGTTCATACCAGCCCGGCGCCTCGTTGGCGTTCCACTGCCATTGCTGCCCCAATTTGGCGGCATTGAATTCGTCGCCCGCCGGTGGCGCCTTGATGCCGCTGTCCTTGCCGGCCGGCTTGTCGTGCATCAGTACCGGCTCTCCCGTGCCCTTGCCGGCCTTGTCCTCGCCGATCACCGGCCAGCCGTCGTGCCAGCGCATCGGCTGCAAATGGACGATGCGGCCATACGCGCGCTTGTCCTGGAAGTGATAGAACCAGGCGCGCCCTTTCAGATCATCGACCCACGCGCCCTGGTGCGGGCCGTTGGTGGTGGAGCCGCCCTGCGCCATCACGATGCGGTCCTGGTACGGCCCGGCGATGGTACGCGAGCGGAATACCGACTGCCAGCCGTGTTCCACGCCACCGGCCGGCGCGAAGATATAGTAGTAGCCGTCTTTCTTGTAAAACTTCGGGCCTTCGAGCGTGGTGTAGCCACCGAGCTTGTTGCCGTCGATGATGTCTTTACCGCGCTGGTCGAGCAGCGTACGCGCCTCGGGATCCATCTCGCGCAAGGTCAGGATGTTGTTGAAACCGGCACGGCTCTTGGCCCACGCGTGCACCAGGTACGCCTTGCCGTCGTCGTCCCACAGCGGCGACGGATCGATGATGCCTTTGCCGGCCAACAGCAGGTGTGGCTCGCTCCACGGTCCGGCAAAGCTGGTGGCGGTGATCACGTACACGCCGAAATCGGGATCGGGATAAAAGATCCAGAATTTGCCGGCGTGATGGCGCAGCGACGGCGCCCACACGCCCTTGCCCGGCTGCGGCGTGGCGAATGCCTGCGCCGGCACCAGCTTGGGCAGCGCATGGCCCACCAGTTCCCAGTTGACCATGTCGGTCGATTGCAGCAGCGGCAGTCCCGGCGCGTTGCTGAAGCTCGACGCGGTCATGTAGAACGTGGTGCCGACGCGGATGGCGTCGGGATCGGAATAGTCGGCGTACAGGATCGGGTTCTGGTAGCGTCCGTTGCCGAGGTCGGCTACCCACGGGCCGCCCGGTTGTGCGGGAGTTTGAGCAGTCGTCCACGGCGCGCTGCACACCAGCGCCAGCGCGACGGCGGTTTTCATTATTTTCATTTTGTTTCCTGCGGTTTGGCAGCAAGCGGCGCGATGGTAAAGCTGTAGCTGGCCGGTTCAAGCTTGATGCGGTACTTGACGTGGGCGCGGCCGGTGAGGTTCCAGCCGGTGTCGCCGCCCACGCCGCTCTGGGCCAGGTCGATCAGCAGCGAGCCGGCGCCGTGCGGCGCGATCTCCGAGCTTTTCCAGGCACCGCGCGGGCGCAGGTACAGGTCTTCGTACGGAAACGCCAGCGCGTTGACCGACAACGGCGCGGTACCCTTGACGGTGATGCCGCTGCCCTGGGAGTTGAACAGAGACAGCCAGCGCACGCCGGTCTTGTTGCCGCTTTCCTGCGGACGGCTATAGCCATGGTACTGGTCCGCCACCTTGCCGGTGTAGCGGCCGATGGCGTAGCCGGTGGCACGGTCGGCATACGATTCCTGCGGTCCGCGGCCGTACCATGCGATGGTGTCGAGCGTGTTGTCGTTGTCGAAGCGCAGGCCCAGGCGCAGCGGATCGGGCAAGTCGTCGCGCAGCGGCGTAAACGTCGCCGCCACACCGAGCGCGCCATCGGCATCAAGGGTATACGTCGTTTGCCAATGGGCGGCGCCGGCGCCAAAGCTATACAAGACTTTTACCCGGTTGCCGTCCAGTGTGACCGAGCGCACGTGGCGCTGTTCCGAGAACGTCTTCCAGACCTGGTGCGTCTTGTCCACGCCCGCGCCTTCGTCGTTGTCGATCAGCCCGCGCCAGAAGTTCGGTGCGCCGCCCTTGAGCACGGTCTTGCCGTTTACCGCGTAGTCCACCAGGCCGGTCTTCGCATCGAGCCGCAAGACGGCCGGGCCGCCAGCGAGGCGGATGTCGTCGCCCGCGCGCGTTGGCTGCACCGCTTTGGCCGTCGCCGCCGGAGTGGAAGCTGGCACCGTGACGAACTGCGACCAGCCCACCACCGTGCCGGCCGCCACGCCCTTGACCGAACCGGTGCGTGCTTTGGCGCGCAAGGTCACCAGTTGTTCGCCGCCGGTCGAACGCAGCTTGGGCAGCCTGACTTCCACCTGGCGGCTCGCGCCTGCAGCGACGGCCGGCACGGTCAGCGCACCGCGCGTGACCTCGTTGCCGTCGTTGGTGAGCACCCAGTCGAAATCGAGGTCGGACGTATCGCGGAAGTCGTAGCGGTTGACCACCGTGACCTTGCCGGACCTCGGATCGCCCTCGAACACCAGCGGCGAATACACTTTTTGCACTTCGTAGTATTCGGGATCGGGCGTACGGTCCGAGCGCACCACGCCGTCTCCCACCACGCTGTTGTCGCCTACCTTGGGATTGACGTCGAAGCCGGACGCCCAGTAGCGGCGGCCCTTGTCGTCGGTGGCAAACACGGTCTGGTCCACCCAGTCCCAGATAAAGCCGCCCTGCAGTTTTTTATGGGCGCGGATGACCTGCCAGTAGTCTTCCATGTTACCGAGCGAATTACCCATCGCGTGCACGTATTCGCACTGGATCATCGGCTGGGTGAAGCGCGGATCGACCGCATAGTCGACCATCTTTTCGATGTCGTCGTACATCGGCGCATAGATGTCCACGTAGGCGTTGGGCTTGTGGGTTTCGCCGATGGTGCCGTAGCCCAGGTAGCTGACCAGGCGGGTGGGATCGTTGGCGCGGATCCACTGCGCCGCGTGTTCGAAATTGGGCCCGGTGCCGGCCTCGTTCCCCAGCGACCAGAAGATGATCGACGGCGCGTTCTTGTCGCGTTGGACCATGCGCGAGACGCGGTCGAGATGAGCCGCGCGCCACTGCGGCTTGTACCCGAGCTGCACCTGTTCGCGGTAGCCGGGCACCTTCGAGTGGTCACCCAAATGCATGTAGGCGTGCGATTCGATATTGGCTTCGTCCATCACGTACAGGCCGTATTCGTCGGCCAGGTCGTACCAGCGCGGATCGTTCGGATAATGCGAGGTGCGCACGGCGTTCACGTTCGCCTGCTTCATCATCTCCACGTCCTTGCGCATCAGGTCCAGCGACATCAAGCGATACGTGACCGGATCGTGCTCGTGGCGGTTGGCGCCCTTGATCATGATGCGCTTGCCGTTGACGCGTACTTCGCCATCTTTCATCTCCACCGTGCGGAAGCCGATGCGGCGCGACGTGGCCGATACGAGCTTGCCGTCGGCATCCAGGTATTCGATCAGCATGCGGTACAGGTTGGGCGTCTCGGCCGACCAGGCACGCACCTTGGGCAGCACGCTATCGATGGTGGCGGCACTGCCGTCGATCTTCGCCTTGCGGGAAAATACTTCGCGCTCGCCGTCGAACAGCGTGACCGCTATTTCGCCTGCCGCCGATGCGCCGGCCAATTCCGCTTTGAGCTTGAACACGCCATCGGTGTAGTGTTTGTCGAGCAGTGCAGTGACGGTGTAGTCGCGCAGCCAGGCTTTCGGTTCGGCATACAGGTACACGCTGCGCTCGATACCGGACAGGCGCCAGAAGTCCTGGTCCTCCAGGTACGAGGCGTCGGCCCAACGATAGACTTCGAGCGCGATATTGTTCTTGCCCGGTTTGAGGTAGCGATTGAGCTTGAATTCGGCGGGCAGCTTGGAGTCCTCCGAGTAGCCCACCTTCTCGCCGTTGACCCATATGTAATAAGCGGAACCGGCCGCGCCCACGTGCAGGAACACTTCGCGCCCTTCCCAGCCAGCGGGCACCACGAAGTCGCGCCGGTACGAACCGACGTCGTTGAAGGCGTCCGGCACATGCGGTTCGTCGAGCGGGAACGGGTAATCGACGTTGGTGAAAATCGGCTTGCCGTATCCCTGCGCCTGGATCATGCCCGGTACCTGGATGGTGCCCCAGCGGCTGGTGTCGAAATCGTTCCGGTAGAAATCTTTCGGGCGTTCGCCGGGCGTATTGGAATGGGCGAACTGCCAGGTGCCGTCGAGCGACAGGTAGTATTGCGAGGCGGCCATGTCGCCGGCCATCGCCTTGTCGCGGCTTTCGAAATTGAAGAACGTCGCCTTCATCGGTTCGCGGTTCACGGCCACCACTTCCGGTTGCTGCCACTCGGTGAGCGTCGTTGGTGCGGGGCCGGCGTGCACACCGACCGAGAGGGACGCCAGCGCCAGCAGGCATGCGTGGACAGAAGCGGTTTTTTTGGCCATGGGCTGTTCTACCTTTTCATGAAAACGATGACAAAGATGCCAACGCCGAGTATAGGCGATGCACGACGCCGGAGGTCATGCCCTCCGGTCAATTGCTTGCGCGTTTAGGCAGTGTGATAGTGAAGGTGGCGGACCACAGCCGCGAGGGCGCGCCCATGGGCAGCAGCACATCGCCGTCACCCGCACTGGAACTGGCGATGGCGTCGTCGCCCAGCTTCGACAAATCCCAGCGCACCGACACCGGATACTGCCTGCCGTCCGGCGGCAGCAGCACCAGTGCATTGCCTGCGACGGCCAGGCCACCACGCTCGGCGCGCAGCGCGCTGGTGGCGGGCGGTGGCAGCGTTGGACCTGGGGTCGCGTCGGCCGGCGCGGCGGCGCGGCGCTTGGGCGGTGGCGGTTCCACCGGCGCCTGGTAGTGCACCACCAGGTCGCCCTGCACCTCGCGCGGCGACGTCCATTCGCGCAGTTTGCCGTCCGGTCCCTTGACGTCGCGCGTGGCCAGCGGCACGTTGCCGTGGCTGTCGCGCACGGTCAGTTCCTTGAGCGTGACGGCCACCGTTTCCCCTTGCTCGAGCACGAGCGGCAGCTGCAACAGCGCAGTATCGGCGCCCACCTGCACGTCGGGCACCTTGAGCGTGACATCGACTACGCCGATGCCGGCGCCAGCCTTGTCGGGATGGTTGAACGGTGCTGGCTGCAGCAGCAGCAACAGCGGGCGTGGCGGCGGCGGTGCGGCCGCCGCCGCATCCTGGTCCGGCGCTTGCGCCATCGCGCCGCCCGCCGCCAGCGCCAGCAAGCCGGCCTGGATGGTTCGCAAACCCGTTCGTTGAATCACAGTGGCAATGCGCATATCGGGCTCCACAAAATCGACGATCAACAACTTTACCATCTATCAATGTTTCCTTGCGCAAGGTAGCACCGCTCCTGCCGCAGATCAAGGCCTGGCCTGGCCAACCCGCTACACTCGCGGCAGCCCGTGATCACGTAGGGGAAACACATGAGCCTGGCCGTACTCAAGAGCCGCGCCCTCGCGGGCATGGAAGCGCAGCAAGTCAATGTCGAGGTACACCTGGCCAACGGCCTGCCGGCCTTCACCATCGTCGGCCTCGCAGATACCGAAGTGAAGGAGGCCAAGGACCGCGTGCGCGCCGCGATCCAGAACGGCGGCTTCGAGTTTCCCGCCCAGCGCATTACCGTCAATCTCGCGCCGGCCGACCTGCCCAAGGAATCGGGCCGTTTTGATTTACCGATCGCACTGGGCATCCTGGCCGCCTCGCGCCAGATTCCCGCCGATATCCTGGACCAGTACGAGTTTGCCGGCGAGCTGTCGCTGTCGGGCGAGCTGCGACCGATCCGGGGGGCGCTGGCGATGTCGCTGGCGATGACGCGCGATGCCGGGCGTGATTGCGGACACAATGGCGAGCACGGTAAAGAGCCTGTCAAGCAGCGTACTCCGCCCGGTAAAGCTGACCGGCGTGGCTTCATCTTGCCGCAAGCCAATGCCGACGAAGCGGCGCTGGTGAACGGCGCCGCCATCTACCCGGCCAGCTCGCTGCTGCAAGTGTGCGCCCACCTGGCGGCCAGCTCACACGAGGCGATGCTGACCCGGCACACATCTGCGCTGGCGGTGGCCATGACCGAGGTGGCCGACCTGGCCGACGTCAAGGGCCAGTTCATGGTCAAGCGCGCGCTGGAGGTGGCGGCGGCCGGCAACCACAGCATCTTGATGGTGGGCCCGCCCGGCGCCGGCAAGACCATGCTGGCGGCGCGCTTTCCCGGCCTGCTGCCGCCGATGACCGACGACGAAGCGCTGGAAGCGGCGGCCGTGCAGTCGCTCACCGGCGGCTTCCGGATCGAGGACTGGAAGCGCAGGCCGTTTCGTGCGCCACACCATACGGCATCCGGCGTGGCATTGGTGGGTGGCGGCGGCTATCCGCGTCCGGGAGAAATCTCGCTGGCCCATCGCGGTGTGCTGTTCCTCGACGAGCTGCCCGAGTTCGACCGGCGCGTACTGGACGTGCTGCGCCAGCCGATGGAGTCGGGCCGCGTCACCATCTCGCGCGCGGCGCAGCAGGCCGAGTTCCCCGCCCACTTCCAGCTGATCGCCGCGATGAACCCGTGCCCGTGCGGCTACCACGGCCATCCCAGCGGCGTATGCAACTGCACGACCGAGCAGATCGCCCGTTACCAAGGCCGCGTCTCGGGCCCCCTGCTCGACCGCATCGACATGCAGATCGAAGTCTCCGCCGTGGAACCCGACACCCTGGCCGCCGACGCCGACGGCGAACCTTCCACCGCGATTGCCGTCCGCGTGCAACGCGCCGCCGAGATCCAGCTGGCGCGCCAGGGCAAGCGCAACCAGTTCCTTACCACCCGCGAAATCGACCGCCTGTGCAAGCCCGACAAGGCAGGCAAGGCCAAGCTCAAACGCAGCATGGAACACTTCCAGTGGTCAGCCCGCGCCTACCACCGCATCCTGCGCGTGGCGCGCACCATCGCCGACCTGGCCGGGGCCCAAGGCATCGGCGAACAGCATATCGGGGAGGCGGTGCAGTATCGGCGGGCGTTGAAGGATCGGTGAGCGCTCGGGCTGTGAGAGAATCACACCATGAATTCAACCCGCAGACAACCAATCGCCGTCGCCGCGCTCCTGTTCGCAGCGCTCACCGGTACCGCCCGCGCCGAAGACACGCCGGCCCCAACTCCGGCCACCCACCCCATCCCCTACTCCGGCAAAATCGTCAGCGCCACCGGCACCCTGCCGCCGAAAGCCGCGATCTTTGCCGACTGCCAGGATGGCAGTGAGCGCATCCATGGCCAGATCGAAGCCGATACCTACCGCATCGACCTGCCGCCCGCCGTCACGTGCACCGTGATGCTCGGTGACACGGACTGGGAAGCCGATACCCAACTGGTGTCCGATGCCGCCACCGCCATTCCGCAAACCATGCTGCTCTACCCGCTGCCGGTACCGCAGCCGGACATCGCACGCGAACTGATCGAGATGGGGACGCAGGACCGCGCGGTGCGCCAGGCCTGGGCTGCCGGCAAGCGCGATGCCGCGTCAGAAAAGAAGTTTGCGGCGGACGATCGCAAACGCCAGCGGCGCCTGCGCCAGATCGTCACTACCAAGGGCTGGCCCACGATTTCAATGGTGGGCGCGCAAGCTGCCAACGAGGCGTGGCTGGTCGCGCAGCACGCGCCACCGGCGCAGCTCAAGCACTGGGCGGTCTTCATGCGCGCGGCGGCCGCCAGGCATGAAATCAGGCTGGTCAACCTGGCCACCACGCTGGACCGCGTGCGCATATTCGAGAAACGGCCGCAGATCTACGGTACCCAGTACAGCACCCGCGAGGATGGTGCGATCCAGTTCTATCGGATCGAGGACATCGCCAATATCGACCAGCGACGGCTGGAAATGGGCATGTCCTCGTTTGCCGCGTTGCAGGCGCAACTGGCCAAGCCGCCTAAACCGGCCGAGCAGGCCAAACCTGCCGAGCCGTCCACTCCTGCCACGCCGGGCGAATAGCTTACGGCTTCAACTCACATCTCCCACTGGACCTTCACCGTCAGGGACTTGTTGGTGGTGTCCGGGTCGCGCGTGCGGTCGCGCGAAAAGCCCACCGACATCGAGCGGCCGTGCCGCCACAGGTGACGGTACAACAGCGAGCGGTGCATCTGCCGCTCGGCCCACGGGTCCAGCCCCGAGACGCCGTCGTCACGGCGCGCGGCCGACGTGGTTTGCGCCAGCAGCCGCAATGAGTCGGCAGCCGTGAAGTGCAGCATACCCAGCGCGCGCCAGCCGTTGTCCACGAATGCCGGCCGGCCCAGGGTGCCCTGCACCCACGCGCGGTTGAGCCGGAAATCGGTCTCGATCGACCAGCCACGGGCGCCAGGCAACGGCAGGCGCAAGCCCAGGTCCACGACGGCGTTGCCGCCGCTGCCCACGCGATCGGCATCGACGTCGAGCTGGCGGCCCAGCGTGACTTCGGCATTGAACTTGGTCATCCACGACAGCGGCGACGATTCGAAACCGAAGTGCACTGCTGGCACATCGTGCAGAGGCCCCAGTCGGCGGCCGCGCTGCTGGTCGAAGCCGAGGTTGGCCCACAGGTTGGTCTGCCGTCCGGCGCGGAACCAGATTCCCGGCTGCAGCTTGCGCTCGACAACCTGGTTGGCCTGCTGGTCCAGCCGATTATCCGACAGGGTGCGGATCTCGTGTACCCCCAGGTGCGCTTCGAATTCGTACAGTTCCAGCTCGGCGCCGCCAAGTGCCAGCGTACGTCCGCCCAGCCGGCGGTTGAGATTGATGTCGGTCTTGAGCACGCCCGCCTGCGGCACAAAGCCGTTGTCGTTCACAAAACCCGGCGTGATCGCCTCCAGCTGAAACTCGTTCCACCAGGCGTCGCTGATGCTGGTGAATTTGCCGAGTGCGTAGCCGCCGTGGCGCGTGGCCACGCGGGCACTGCGCGCCACCGGCTCTTCCACGAAACCGGCGCTGGTTTGCGAGTGCATCAGCAGCCACAAGGCCTGCTGGCCTTCGCCGCGCCACTGGCCGTCGAAACCCGCCACCTCGTTGCTGCCGGCGTCGCCATAACCGCGCTGCGAGACGAACGCGCCCATCACCGTGTGCTCACCATGCCAGCGCGTGCGCACCATGCTGGCCAGCGTGCGCCGGGTTTGCGCGTATTCGGCCGTCTCGTAGGCGCCGCCGCGCAGCACCACGCCACCCTCCTGGTCGCGCAAGCTCATGACGGTGGCGTCGGCGCCGGCGTCGCGCCAGGTGGCGCGCAAGCCCCATTCCGGGTCGGCCACAGTGCGCGAATAAAATGCCGACAGCGGCAAGCCCAGCACGTCCGAGCTTTCGAGGAAAAAGCCGCGCTTCTCCGGCAGACTCAGGGCGATGCGGCTGGCGCCCGACGACGTGGGTTCGTCGATTTCCACCTGCGAGAAATCGGGATTGACGGTGGCGTTGAACACCCAGTCGGCGCGCGGGCGGGCATTGATCTCCAGGCCCACGCTGGCGCGGTCGCCGCGCTGGCGCCCCGTTTCATCGCGGTCGCGGTTGGAACGCATGGTCAGTTCCGGCTTAAGTTCCACGAAGCTGCGGTCGCGCACCGCCGCCACCGTGTCGCCCATGCCGCCCACGTCCTGCAACAGCGCGATGTGGCTCAGCGAGCCGTTTTTGAGCGGGGTGCTGGTGAGCAGCAGGCCATCCGCGTGCGGCACGCTGCGCTCGATCATCACGCGCCAGGTCTTGCCGTCGGCGTAGGGAAAGCGCAGGTTCGACAGCGGCCAGCGGATCTCCATGGTATAGCCGTCGGCCAGGCGCTTGACTGCTGCGTCGATGGGAAAGTCCGGTCCCAGGTCCGACTCGTCGAGATCCGCGCGATAGATGCCGTCGCTGAACACGCCGGCGATATTCACGCGCACGAATTGCGCCGCGCGGCCATGTCCCGTGGGGTCGAGCCACACACCGATGAAGTCCTGGTCCAGGCTCACCTTGTCGCGCCGCGTGAGGGTGCCGCGCATGCGCTCGGGCGCGTCGTCCCAGGCGCGGATGCCGAACACCAGCGCGCCGTCGTCGATCAGCAGTTGTACCGTGGTGCGCAGGTTGGCCGGCGCCGGCTTGCCGTCGGCGGGGAGAAACTGGTGGAAGGCGTCGAATACGGGTGCGGCGCGCCACGCGTCGTCATCGAGCGCGCCATCGATGCGCAAGCTGGCGGTGCGGTCGGCCAGCATGGCTGGCAATGGCGGAACGCGCTGGTGGCGTTCGTCCTGCTCCACGGCCGCCACATCGCCGGCGGCAAACATGGCAGCAAAGCCTGCCATGCGAAATACCCTGAAAATTGAGTCCACTATCGCCCCTGTTTTGTGCGCAGCAGTTTACCGCAGCAAGATGCTTTTTTGAGAACTATTTTTGAGAAGATCGTCCACGCTAAATTCTGTCGAAGTGCGCGCATAACATCACTTGTTCGCCACCCTTGCTGCTATATTCAGCGTTGCCTCCAACTTGCCGGAATCCGCATGACACGCCTGCCCCTTCTGCTTGCCGCCAGCGCCGTGCTGGCCGGCTGCGCCACCGCTCCAGTACCGATGACCGACTTCACCGCCAACTCCGGCAGCCCGCGCGCGCCCGAGCAACTGGCGGTCACGTTCGAGCATGCCGATGTGGCGCTGCGCGTCGATCCTGCCACGCAAAGCATCCGCGGCGACACCGCGCTCACCTTCACCGCCACTGCGCCGCTCACCCGCATCGCGGTGGAACTCGACCGCAACCTGCCGATCGACGGCGCCAGCGTGGACGGTGTGGCCTTGCCGGCAGCGGCCATCAGCAATCCCGACGGCCGCCTGTACCTCACCTTGCCCAAGCCGTTGCTGGCGGGCGAGCGCACCACTGTGCGCATCCGCTACCACGGCGTGCCGCACGTGGCCAAGCGGGCGCCGTGGGACGGCGCCTTCGTGTGGGCCCGGACCGCCGACGGCCAGCCGTGGGTTGCCACCACGGTGGAGGGCGAAGGGTGCGATCTGTTCTGGCCCTGTATCGATCACCCGATGGGCAAACCGAAACTGATCGACCTGCACATCACGGTGCCGTCTCCCCTGGTCGTCGCCGGCAACGGCGTGGCGACCGGCATGACGGAAAAAGACGGGTGGCGCACCTATGACTGGCGCGCCAGGAACCCCAGCACCTACGGCGTGTCGCTCAACATCGGGCCGTACGAGGTGCTCGCGGGCGACTACGTGAGCCGCTACGGCAATACCATCCCACTGCGCTACTGGTACCTGCAAGGGGATGCGGAAAACCGCAAGAAAGCGCAGGGACTGTTCGATGAATTCACGCCCATGCTCGACTTCTTCGAGAGCCGCATCGGTCCTTACCCGTTCGGCGACGAGAAAATGGGCGTGGTCGAAACCCCGCACCTGGGCATGGAACACCAGACCATCAACGCCTACGGCAACAAGTACCTGAAGTCGCCGTACGGTTACGACTGGCTGCTGCACCACGAGCTATCGCACGAGTGGTTCGGCAACCAGATGACCAACGCCGACTGGGACGACATGTGGCTGCACGAAGGCTTCGGCAGCTATATGCAGCCGCTGTACCTGCAGTCGCTGCGCGGCGAGATGGCGTTCCAGGCCGAGTTGTTCAAGCAGCGCCAGGCCATCAAGAACAAGGCGCCCATCGTCAGCGGCAAAACCCAGCGCATCCAGGATGTGTACGATGCCGATAAAGGCGGTCCTGGCAACGACATCTACGTCAAGGGTTCGCTGATCCTGCACACGCTGCGCAACCTGGTCGGCGACGACGCCTTCTTCCGCGCCACGCGGCGCATGGTCTATGGCACCGACACGCCGGTGCCGGGCCAGTTCCAGCCGCGCTGGAGCAGCACCAAGGAATTCATCGGCATCGCCAACGAAGCGGCCGGCCGCGACCTGGGCTGGTTCTTCGACGCCTACCTGTACCACGCCGCGCTGCCCGAACTGGTCGAGACGCGAACCGGCGACCAGCTCACGCTGCGCTGGCAGCTCAAGGACGGCGGCGCCTTCCCGATGCCGCTCGAAGTACGCGTCAACGACCGCATCGAGAAGCTGCCCATGACGGACGGCCAGGGCGTGCTGACGCTGCCGCCGCGCGCGCTGGTGACCATCGATCCGTATTCGCGCGTGCTGCGCCGCGCTGCGCACATCGAGGCGTGGCAAGCCGACGAAGCGGCGCGCAAGAAGAGCAAGGCGGCCAAATGAACACGCGCCTGCTGGCGGTCCCGCTGCTGGCGCTCGTGCTCAGCGCCTGCGACCCGCACTACAACTGGCGCGACTACCGCAGCAAGGACGCGCCGTACAACGTGCTTTTGCCCGGCAAACCGGCAACGCACGCGCGCGATGTGCGGCTGGGCGAGCTGCCGGTGCGGATGACGATGACGGCGGCCGAAGTGGACGACGTGGTATTCGCCGTGGGCAGCGCCGAGTTGACCGACGCGGCGCAGGCGCCGGCCGCGCTGCTGGCCATGCAGACTGCGCTGGCGCGCAATATCGGCGCCACCATTACGAGCCAAAGCACCAGCCAAGCCACCGTTGCCGACGGTGCGCAAACGACCGTCAGCACCGAAGCGAAAGGCGTGCGCAATGGCGAGCCCACGCTGCTGATCGGCCGCTTTATCGCGCGCGACCGCCGCGTGTACCAGGTGGTGGTGATGGGCGCCGAGCGCCATATCGCGCGCGAGCAGGTGGCGACCTTCCTCGACTCGTTCAAGCTGCAATGAACAGAAATAGTTTGAAACAATTTGCTCACTTAGAGTTGGCTTAACTGTTAGGTTTGCCTCTTCCAAACATTCAGAAATGAATTAAAGTGGTCTTACGGCGTGCCCGCCAACGAGAGCCGGCGCACCGCACCATCCAACAAAATCAAGAGGCGCATCATGTTAATCACGTTCAAAACCCGCTACAGCCCTGAAGTGTTGATGTACCAGGAACATGCCCAACGCATCCTCGACCTGCTGCACAAGAATCCCACGCGCGGCGTGATCACGGCCACCGAAGCGGCCGAGGCGCTGTCGGTGCTGGAAGACCAGGTGGCCGAAAGCAAACTGCATCCCGAAACCGATATCGAATACGACATCCACGCCCACGAGCGCGAGGAAGGCGAGACGGTCGAACATGCGCTGGCCCAGCGCGTGGGCTTCGCGGCCCGCGCCTATCCGCTGGTGGAGATGCTGCGCCTGGCCAAGCAGGAAAACCAGCCTATCGTCTGGGGCGTCTAAATCATCAATCGCCGTTCAGGCTGGCCTGTAACGGCAGGTCGATGGTAAACCGCGTCCCCACGCCCACGGCGCTGTCGACGCGGATCGCGCCATCGAGCAGCGAGCTGACGATGTTGTAGGTGATGCTCAAGCCCAGGCCATTGCCGCCCTGCCCCAGCTTGGTGGTGAAGAACGGATCGAAGATCCGGGCCTGGTGTTCCAGCGTGATGCCGCAGCCGTCATCCTCGAACACGATGCGCACGTTTTCCGTCCCCACCCGTACCGCCCACAACCGGATCAAGCCATCTTCGCGACCGTCGAACGCATGCAGCAGCGCGTTGTTGATCAGGTTGATGATCACCTGGCCATAGGGACCGGGGAAGCTGTCCATCTCGATATCGTCCGGCATTTCCAGCACCATCCGGTGGCCGGCCTTGCGGATCTGGTTCTTCATGGTGGTGACGATTTCGGCGCTGGCCTGGTGCAGATTGAAGCGTCGCCGCTTGGCGCTGGCCTGGTCCACCGCCACCTGTTTAAAACTGTTCACCAGTTCCGCCGCGTTATGCAAGCTGCGCATCAGCAGCGTGGACGCTTCGCGCGACGCCTCGATGTAGTGCTTGAGGTCCGAGCGGCGCAGCGCGTTGTCGGCGTGGCGCGCTTCGATATCGGTGGTCTTCGCTTCCAGCGTGCTGGCGATCACCAGGCTGTTACCGATCGGCGTATTGAGTTCGTGGGCGACGCCGGCCACCAGCGATCCCAGGGCCGCCAGCTTTTCGCGCTCCACCAGTTGCTGCTGCGCGTCCTGCAACTGGCGGTACGAATCGGCGTTGGCAAACGCCACCGCCACGTACGAGGCCAGCGTGGTCAGCATGTCGAGATCGATGCGCTGGTAGGCGTTGGCGCGGTAGCTGTGCACCGTGATTACGCCGCGTACCTGCCCCGACACCGAGATCGGCACATAGATCAGCGAGCGCGGCTCGGATGGCAGCGAGCCGTCTTCCAGGGTGCCCATGTGCTCCGCGTCCGACACCAGCGCCAGGTTGGCGATATAGCGCGGGTAGTCCTGTTCCAGGTCGTTGATGAACACTTCCTGCGCATGGTTGATGCACCATACGGCCAGCTGGTTCGGCTCCAGCATGCTGCGGGTGTAGGGCGTATAGCGTTTGCCCTTTTCCATGGCGAACGGGTATTCGATCAATTCCTGCTCCGGGCGATAGATGCCGATGCCGAACACGCTGGCGTCCATCAGCGCATGCACCTGCTGGTACAACATCGACATGATCGCCTCGCTATCGAGGTTGGCGGTCAGGCGGCGGCCGATATCGGACAGCAGCGAGATATTGCGGTGCGCCAGTTCCACGCTGTCCTTTTGCCGCTCCACTTCGCGCTTTTCGTGCTCGACCGATTCCTTCTGCTGCACCAGCTCGCGCGTGCGGCCAATCACTTCGTTTTCAAGCGTCTGCTTTTGCCGCACCAGTCGCCGGATGCGCAGGCGGAACAACAGGTAACCGAGTCCCACTGCCAGTACCAGGACCAGCAGGCGGAACCACCACTGCTTCCAGAACGGCGGCGTAATCACCACTTCCAGCGCCACCGGTTCGCTGGTCCAGACGCCATTCTTGTTGGCCGCGCGCACCCGGAATACATAGCGGCCGGGATCGAGGTTGGTGTAGGTGGCAAGGCGCCGGCTGCTGTCGGTATACACCCATTGCGGATCGAAGCCCTCGAGCTGATAGGCATAGCCATTGCGCTGCGGGTCGGCGAAATGCATGGCGGCGAATTCGATCGAGAACATGGCGTCGCGCGGCCCCAGCGTGACCGACTTGGCGGCATCGAGCGGTCCCTTCGGCAGCACGTCCTCGCGCATGATGGCCGTCAGGATCGACTGGTTGAAAATCGAGAAATCGGTGATCGCCACTTGCGGCGGCATCGGGTTGTCGTGGATGCGCAGCGGATGGAACGCGGTCATGCCGGTGATGCCGCCGAAGTACATGGTGCCGTCCGGCGCCTGGTAGCCGGAGCCGGCAAAATAAGAACCGTCGAGCAGGCCATCCTTGGCAATGTACTGCTTGAACACGCCCGTCGCCGGATCGAACATGTCGATGCCGCTCGTGCTGCTGATCCACAGCCGGCCCTTGGCGTCGCCCAGGATGGCGCCAACCGGATCGGACGAACGGCCTTCGCGCACCGGATAGTAACGGAACCTCAACTGGCCATCCGGCCCCGCTTCGGCCTTGCACAGGCCGGCGCCGGTACCCACCCACAAGCCACCCGCAGCGTCTTCATACAAAGACTGCACACGCTGGTGGCACAAGCTGCCGCGCTGCCTGGGCTGGTGGCGATAATGGCGGAATTTTCCGGTCTGGCGATCAAAGCGCTCCAGGCCATTCTCGGTTCCGATCCACAACACCCCGGTATGGTCCTCCAGCAGTGCCCTGACGCGGCCATCGATGCTGTCCGGATTGCCGGCAGCGTAGCGGTAAGTGGTCACCGCCAGCGTGTGGGGATCGACGCTGTGCAGGCCCGCGCGGGTACCGATCCAGATCTGGCCAGCGCGGTCGACCAGTATCCGTTGCACCGAGCGTGACGTCGGGTCGCCGTCCAGCGTCAGCCGTGTATAGCGCCCGCTGCCCGGATCGCGCCACGCCACCCCGGCCTCGCTGCCCACCCACAGGCGGTCCTGGTGGTCGGTGGCCACGGTAAGCAACTGGTTGCTGGGCACGCTCGATGGATTCACGGTATCGGTGTGCCAGATTTCGCTGGTGCCCCGGGCCGGATCGAGGCGGGTCAGGCCGTTGCCAGTGGCCAGCCACAGCTTGTCGCCGCCGGCATTGGCAATCGCGCGCACCTGGTTGTTGCTAATGGCAGTCAACACGCCAGCGTTCTCGGTGTAGCGTTCGAATCCACCGCTGAGCAGGTCTACCCGGTTCAGGCCACTGTACCAGTTGCCGACCCATAGCGTGCCGGTGCGGTCCTGGTACAGCGCGCTGATCTCGTTGTCGGAAATACCGTTCCTGTCGAGGCTACTGGCGCGGTAATGATGGTACTTCACGCCGCCACCCTGTTTACCTTGCTCACCCGGTTCGGGGTCGCGGCGCAGCAGGCCGCCATCGCGCAAACCCACCCACTGGTGTCCCTGGTCATCGTGCAGCATGGCAGACACCCGGCGCGTGGCGAAGATCTCGGCCCCATCCAGCGGCAGTTGTATCGCGGTATCGCCGTCCAGGCGCCAGGTTTGCAAACCAGTGAGGCCGGCCGCCCATATCCGGCCATCGGGGCCCAGGTCCAGCACGGTAATATTGTTCGATGGCGCTGCCACCGCCTGCGGCGTCAGGTGGCGAAACTTGCTGGCGCCGGCCGGCAGCAGCGCCAGTCCGCTAGCGGTACCCACCCACAGGTTGCCGCGAGAATCGCGTACCACCGCGTTCACGCGATCATCGGGAAGCGACCCGGCATCGCCGGGCACGTGGCGCAGCGCGCGCATCGTTCCGGTAGCGATATCGAAGTGCTGCAAGCCGGCACTGGTCGTCAACCACAGGCCATCCTTGCCATCGCCAATGATGCCGGTGATCGAAAGGTTGGCCGACGCGGTGGAGTGGTGAATGAAATCCCGGGTCGCCCGGTCGAAGCGATCGAGACCACCCTTGGTACCGACCCACAACTGTCCGTGGGCGTCTTCAAACAGCGCCTGGATGTAATTATCGCCCAGGCTGCCGGGATCGGAAGGATTGTTCTTGAAGGTAGTGACGCGGTAACCGTCATAGCGGTTCAAGCCAGCCTGGGTACCGATCCACAGGTAGCCGTGGCGGTCCTGCAAAATCCGGGTCGCCGTCTCTTGCGACAGTCCGTCTTCCACGCCGAGGTGATCGAAGCGCAAACTGAGCGGCGCGGCCACGGCGCATGCTGCCAGCCAAAGCCAGGCAAACAAAACGGCCAGACGCGTTGCACGATTTAACATCTTTTTTAACCCCGAGTTGAACTTATTGTAATTCAGAAATATCGGAGCAAATGAAAAAAGCCCCACCAGCGTTGTTTGCTGGTGGGGCTTTTTAGGAATAACTAGCCTGACGATAACCTACTTTCACACTGGTTGCAGCACTATCATCGGCGCAAAATCGTTTCACGGTCCTGTTCGGGATGGGAAGGGGTGGGACCGATTTGCTATGGTCATCAGGCATTGAACTGTACGGGCCGCGTCGTTTGACGTTGCCCAGAATCTGGGAGAAGTAAGTAGTCGGTGTGCATACACACCTGGGTAATGAAGTTGTATCAACGAACGTTCCAACGCACTTCTTATTCGCTACAACCTGCTAAGGTTATAGGGACAAGCCGTACGGGCAATTAGTACTGGTTAGCTTAATGCATTACTGCACTTCCACACCCAGCCTATCAACGTCCTGGTCTCGAACGACCCTTCAAAGAGCTCAAGGCTCTGGGAAATCTCATCTCAAGGCAAGTTTCCCGCTTAGATGCTTTCAGCGGTTATCTCTTCCGAACTTAGCTACCCGGCAATGCCACTGGCGTGACAACCGGTACACCAGAGGTTCGTCCACTCCGGTCCTCTCGTACTAGGAGCAGCCCCCTTCAAATTTCCAACGCCCACGGCAGATAGGGACCAAACTGTCTCACGACGTTTTAAACCCAGCTCACGTACCACTTTAAATGGCGAACAGCCATACCCTTGGGACCGGCTACAGCCCCAGGATGTGATGAGCCGACATCGAGGTGCCAAACTCCCCCGTCGATATGAACTCTTGGGAGGAATCAGCCTGTTATCCCCAGAGTACCTTTTATCCGTTGAGCGATGGCCCTTCCATACAGAACCACCGGATCACTATGTCCTACTTTCGTACCTGCTCGACTTGTCAGTCTCGCAGTTAAGCACGCTTATGCCATTGCACTATCGTCACGATGTCCGACCGTAACTAGCGTACCTTCGAACTCCTCCGTTACACTTTAGGAGGAGACCGCCCCAGTCAAACTGCCTACCATGCACTGTCCCCGACCCGGATAACGGGCCAAGGTTAGAACCTCAAATGAACCAGGGTGGTATTTCAAGGTTGGCTCCACGAAAACTGGCGTTCCCGCTTCAAAGCCTCCCACCTATCCTACACAGATTGATTCAAAGTCCAATGCAAAGCTACAGTAAAGGTTCATGGGGTCTTTCCGTCTAGCCGCGGGTAGATTGCATCATCACAAACACTTCAACTTCGCTGAGTCTCGGGAGGAGACAGTGTGGCCATCGTTACGCCATTCGTGCAGGTCGGAACTTACCCGACAAGGAATTTCGCTACCTTAGGACCGTTATAGTTACGGCCGCCGTTTACTGGGACTTCAATCAAGAGCTTGCACCCCATCATTTAATCTTCCAGCACCGGGCAGGCGTCACACCCTATACGTCCACTTTCGTGTTTGCAGAGTGCTGTGTTTTTATTAAACAGTCGCAGCCACCAGTTTATTGCAACCCTTTCGCCCTATCACAGTAAAGTGACCAAGCTACCGGGGCGTACCTTTTCCCGAAGTTACGGTACCAATTTGCCGAGTTCCTTCTCCCGAGTTCTCTCAAGCGCCTTAGAATACTCATCTCGCCCACCTGTGTCGGTTTGCGGTACGGTCTCGTATGACTGAAG
The DNA here is from genome assembly GCF_034479515.1 of Duganella zoogloeoides. Taxonomy (NCBI): domain Bacteria; kingdom Pseudomonadati; phylum Pseudomonadota; class Betaproteobacteria; order Burkholderiales; family Oxalobacteraceae; genus Duganella; species Duganella zoogloeoides. Next base: position 430,679 of record NZ_CP140152.1, on the reverse strand, counting down.
CTTAGAGGCTTTTCTTGGAACCACTTCCGATTGCTACAGAACCGAAGTTCTTCGTCCCAGTCCCTTGAATTACGCACCCGGATTTGCCTAAGTGCCTTCTATGAACCAGAAACTGCCTATTCCAACAGGCAGACAACCTTCCGCGATCCGTCCCCCCATCGCATCATACGACGGTGCAGGAATATTAACCTGCTTCCCATCAGCTACGCATCTCTGCCTCGCCTTAGGGGCCGACTCACCCTGCTCCGATGAACGTTGAACAGGAAACCTTGGGCTTACGGCGTGGGGGCTTTTCACCCCCATTATCGCTACTCATGTCAGCATTCGCACTTCTGATACCTCCAGCATCCTTTACAAGACACCTTCGCAGGCTTACAGAACGCTCTCCTACCATATGCTTACGCATATCCGCAGCTTCGGTGACTGGCTTAGCCCCGTTACATCTTCCGCGCAGGACGACTCGATCAGTGAGCTATTACGCTTTCTTTAAATGATGGCTGCTTCTAAGCCAACATCCTGACTGTTTTAGCCTTCCCACTTCGTTTTCCACTTAGCCAATCTTTGGGACCTTAGCTGGCGGTCTGGGTTGTTTCCCTCTTGACGCCGGACGTTAGCACCCGACGTCTGTCTCCCAAGCTCGCACTCATCGGTATTCGGAGTTTGCAATGGTTTGGTAAGTCGCGATGACCCCCTAGCCATAACAGTGCTCTACCCCCGATGGTGATACTTGAGGCACTACCTAAATAGTTTTCGGAGAGAACCAGCTATTTCCAAGTTTGTTTAGCCTTTCACCCCTACCCACAGCTCATCCCCTAATTTTTCAACATTAGTGGGTTCGGACCTCCAGTGCGTGTTACCGCACCTTCATCCTGGCCATGAGTAGATCACTTGGTTTCGGGTCTACACCCAGCGACTATCGCCCTGTTCGGACTCGATTTCTCTACGGCTTCCCTATATGGTTAACCTTGCCACTGAATGTAAGTCGCTGACCCATTATACAAAAGGTACGCAGTCACGGAACAAGTCCGCTCCTACTGTTTGTATGCACACGGTTTCAGGATCTATTTCACTCCCCTCCCGGGGTTCTTTTCGCCTTTCCCTCACGGTACTGGTTCACTATCGGTCGATTACGAGTATTTAGCCTTGGAGGATGGTCCCCCCATATTCAGACAGGATTTCTCGTGTCCCGCCCTACTTGTCGTACGCTTAGTACCACCGTTTGAATTTCGTGTACGGGGCTATCACCCGCTATGGCTGCCATTTCCAGAGCATTCCACTATTCAATCGACTATCACGTACAGGCTCTTCCCATTTCGCTCGCCACTACTTTGGGAATCTCGGTTGATTTATTTTCCTGCAGCTACTTAGATGTTTCAGTTCGCCGCGTTCGCTTTGCAACCCTATGTATTCAGGTTGCAATGACCTAAAAGGCCGGGTTTCCCCATTCGGAAATCTGCGGATCAAAGCTTGTTTGCTAGCTCCCCGCAGCTTATCGCAAGCTACTACGTCCTTCATCGCCTGTAATCGCCAAGGCATCCACCATGTGCACTTATTCACTTGTCCCTATAACGTTAGCCCCTGCGACTAAACAAGGAGCGTTTATAGGAATAAGAAGTACTACGTTGTTGCGTTTGTTGATACATACAATCATTACCCATCGCATTACGTTTTAGCGTAACACGACACATAAAAATCTACTTACTTCTTCCAGATTGTTAAAGAACATACAGCACTTGGTCTCTAAAAGACCAAACCTAAATCGCTTTGATTTACGTTTGAACTCTTGGTGGAGGATGACGGGATCGAACCGACGACCCCCTGCTTGCAAAGCAGGTGCTCTCCCAGCTGAGCTAATCCCCCTGAGATTTACTACAAGGTTTTGCGCTTAACTGGTAGGGCTGGTTGGACTCGAACCAACGACCCCCGCGTTATCAACACGGTGCTCTAACCAGCTGAGCTACAGCCCCAAATGCTGTTCTTCTAATTGACAGTCGATAAGTGTGAACGCTTGATGAAGGTTATTGCTAACCCAGTGCTACTCTAGAAAGGAGGTGATCCAGCCGCACCTTCCGATACGGCTACCTTGTTACGACTTCACCCCAGTCACGAATCCTACCGTGGTAAGCGCCCTCCTTGCGGTTAAGCTACCTACTTCTGGTAAAACCCGCTCCCATGGTGTGACGGGCGGTGTGTACAAGACCCGGGAACGTATTCACCGCGACATGCTGATCCGCGATTACTAGCGATTCCAACTTCATGCAGTCGAGTTGCAGACTACAATCCGGACTACGATACACTTTCTGGGATTAGCTCCCCCTCGCGGGTTGGCGGCCCTCTGTATGTACCATTGTATGACGTGTGAAGCCCTACCCATAAGGGCCATGAGGACTTGACGTCATCCCCACCTTCCTCCGGTTTGTCACCGGCAGTCTCATTAGAGTGCTCTTTCGTAGCAACTAATGACAAGGGTTGCGCTCGTTGCGGGACTTAACCCAACATCTCACGACACGAGCTGACGACAGCCATGCAGCACCTGTGTGCAGATTCTCTTTCGAGCACTCCTCAATCTCTCGAGGATTTCTGCCATGTCAAGGGTAGGTAAGGTTTTTCGCGTTGCATCGAATTAATCCACATCATCCACCGCTTGTGCGGGTCCCCGTCAATTCCTTTGAGTTTTAATCTTGCGACCGTACTCCCCAGGCGGTCTACTTCACGCGTTAGCTGCGTTACCAAGTTAATTAAAACCCGACAACTAGTAGACATCGTTTAGGGCGTGGACTACCAGGGTATCTAATCCTGTTTGCTCCCCACGCTTTCGTGCATGAGCGTCAGTTTTGACCCAGGGGGCTGCCTTCGCCATCGGTGTTCCTCCACATATCTACGCATTTCACTGCTACACGTGGAATTCTACCCCCCTCTGCCAAACTCTAGCCTTGCAGTCACCATCGCCATTCCCAGGTTGAGCCCGGGGATTTCACGACAGTCTTACAAAACCGCCTGCGCACGCTTTACGCCCAGTAATTCCGATTAACGCTTGCACCCTACGTATTACCGCGGCTGCTGGCACGTAGTTAGCCGGTGCTTATTCTTCAGGTACCGTCATTAGATCTCTGTATTAGAAAAACCCGTTTCTTCCCTGACAAAAGAGCTTTACAACCCGAAGGCCTTCTTCACTCACGCGGCATTGCTGGATCAGGCTTGCGCCCATTGTCCAAAATTCCCCACTGCTGCCTCCCGTAGGAGTCTGGACCGTGTCTCAGTTCCAGTGTGGCTGGTCGTCCTCTCAGACCAGCTACTGATCGATGCCTTGGTAGGCTTTTACCCTACCAACTAGCTAATCAGATATCGGCCGCTCCAGGAGCATGAGGTCTTGCGATCCCCCACTTTCATCCTTAGATCGTATGCGGTATTAGCGTAACTTTCGCTACGTTATCCCCCACTCCAGGGTACGTTCCGATATATTACTCACCCGTTCGCCACTCGCCGCCAGGTTGCCCCGCGCTGCCGTTCGACTTGCATGTGTAAGGCATGCCGCCAGCGTTCAATCTGAGCCAGGATCAAACTCTTCAGTTTAATCTCTGTTTATTTGCCGATTTCTCGGCACCATCATCGCTGATGGGTCGCTCACTCAAAATACTGACAGGCCACTATTTTCATAGCGCCTATTTCATTACTTCTTGTGAACATTTGATATGTTAAGTATCACGGAGACTGGCTCCGTGTGCACTGTCATCAAACATCCACACTTATCGACTGTTAATTTTTAAAGAACTTATTCGGTTGCTACTTTCGCTCTTGACAAATCGTTTTGTTTGTCAGCGAGAAGGAAGAGTATGAAGCGTTTGCAGCATTTCGTCAACCTTCTTTTTTCTCGCTTCACTCTGCATTTGCATGCGGTGTTCTGCGAGGGAGCGAATTATAGGCCAGCCCGCGCGGGGCTGGCAAGGGCTTTTTAGGGGCTGGCATTGGCCTTGCATATTCCCCTCCCAGCAACAGCTTGCAGCCCTGCTTTTGCTCCCATTCTGCACAGGTGCTACATTATTGAACACCCTGTTCAGGTACAAGGGGCCTCGAAAAACCGTAGCGAGCGGTTTGTTATCGGCGTGAGTAGCGGAAGCGTACGGAGGTACGCTGAGCAACGGAGCGGCGATAGCGCACCGCGCAGTAGGTTTTTCGAGGCTCCTTACAGAGAGCCGCGCCATAGAGTAGCGGCCAAACGAGACAAAGAGAACGCCATGCCATCTGCTACAGATCTGAACAGTTCTACGGTCGCTTCCGCCTGGGCCGACAATATGCCGCTGATTATCGAGACGTCGCACCAGCGCTCGCAGCGCTATGGATTGCGGCCCGAGTCCCCCGCCGACTACGGCCCCCTCGCCCGCAGCGAACTGTCGCTCCTGATAGAACGCAATCGCCTGCTGCACGCCCATGCGGTACCGGCCATGGAAACGCTGTACCAGCAAATCGTCAACACGCACAATATGGTGATCCTGACCGATTCCACCGGCGTCATCGTCCATACCCTGGGCGACGACGACTTCCTGGAAAAAGCCAACCGTGTGGCGCTGCAGCCAGGCGTGGCCTGGTCCGAGGCCAGCAAGGGCACCAATGCGATCGGCACCGCGATTGCCGAGAAATCGCCAACGCTGGTGCATGCCGACCAACATTACCTGTCCGCCAACCACTTCCTCACCTGCTCGGCCGCACCGATTACCGACCACCTGGGCAATGTGGTCGGTGTGCTCGACGTATCGGGCGACCAGCGCAGCTTCCACAAGCACACCATGGCGCTGGTGCGCATGTCGGCACTGATGATCGAGAACCAGCTGTTCGCGGCCACCTTCGAGGATGCGATCACGCTGCACTTCCACACCCGGCCGGAATTTATCGGCACGCTGATGGAAGGTATCGCTTCGTTCAGCCCCGGCGGACGCTTTCTGGCCGCGAATCGCAACGGCCTGTTCCAGCTCGGGTTGCCGTTCACCGCGCTGCAATCGCACACCTTCAGCTCCCTGTTCGGATTGCCCGTATCGGCGCTGTACGACCATTACCGCACCGCCGCCCCCGGCCTGCTTAACCTGTGCATGCACAACGGCGTGCGCGTGTACGGACGCGCGCAGCTACGGCTGGCCAACGGCGCGCTGCGGCAGTCGCTGACCGACGAACACCCATCCGTCGCCAATACGCCGCAACCGGCCGCTATCTCCAGCCAGGCGGCAGCGCACAACCGCCGCCTGTCCGGCCTGCGCTACCTGCGTACCGGCGATCCGCAGCTGGAACTGGTGCTCGACAAGGTCACGCGCGTACTGGGGCGCGACATTCCGATCATGATCATGGGCGAAACCGGCACCGGCAAGGAACTGCTGGCGCAAGCGATCCACAACGATTCTCCGCGCGCCATGAGTCCTTTCGTGGCGGTGAACTGCGCCTCGATCCCGGAAACGCTGATCGAATCGGAGCTGTTCGGCTACGAAGACGGCGCCTTCACCGGCGCGCGCAAGAAAGGTGCGGTCGGAAAAATCCTGCAAGCGAATGGCGGCACCCTGTTCCTCGACGAGATCGGCGACATGCCATTCAGCCTGCAGGCGCGCCTGCTGCGCGTGCTGCAGGAACGGATGGTCACGCCGCTGGGCAGCGACAAGTCGATCCCCGTCAACGTGGAGCTGATCTGCGCCACCAATCACAACCTGCGCGAACGCATGGCCCGGGGCCAGTTCCGCGAAGACCTGTATTACCGCCTCAATGGCCTGGTGGTGAAACTGCCGCCGCTGCGCGAGCGCACCGACCTCGAAACCGTGGTGAAGAAAATCCTGGCCACGGAATCGGACGGCGGCCGCTACCAGGTGTCGGCCGAAATTCTCACGTTGTTCCGCCAGCACCGCTGGCCCGGCAATTTCCGCCAGCTGACCAACCTGCTGCGCACCGCCATCGTGATGGCTGGCGACGAAACCGACATCGGCCTGCGCCACATGCCCGACGACTTCCTCGACGATATCACCCACGATCAGCCGCAGCAGCAGGAAGCAAACACCGAACGCCTGCTGGCGCACGGCGCCAACCTGGAGGAAATGGAGCAGTCGGTGATCCTCAAGTCGCTCGAAGCGCATGGCGGCAATGTCTCGGCCACCGCGCGCGCGCTGGGCGTCTCGCGCAATACCATTTATCGCAAGCTGCCGCACCTCAAGCATTGAACCCTCGGCGTGGCAGGTCATGCCGTTTCCGGCGGAAAGCCGGCCGAACGCCAGGCGCGGCCGGCCTTGTCGATTGCCAGCAGATCCAGGCCTGGCAGACGCGCGGCCAGCGCCATCGCTTTATCCGCGCCCAGCACCATGCACGCGGTGGAGAGCCCATCGGCCAGCATCGCGCTGTGGGCCAGCACCGTCACGCTGGCCAGCTGCGGCGGCGAGCAGCCCGCCTTCGGGTCGAAGATGTGGTGGTGCAGGTAATCCGGCGTAAACGCCATTTCGTAGTCGCCCGACGTGGCCATCGCGCGGCCATCGAGGTGCAAGGTGGCTGCCAGCGCCTGCGGGTCGCGCGGCGCGCGCACGCCCAGGGTCCAGGGCTGGCCGTGCTTGCGGCCACGGGCGGCGAATTCTCCCGTATCGAGCAACGCGTGCTCGATACCATGTGCGTGCACAGCCGCCAACGCCACATCGGCCGCATAGCCCTGCGCGAGACCGTTGAGGGTGACCGCCATGCCGGGTCGCGCCAGCTCGATGCGGCTCTTGCTGGACTTGACTCCGCGCCAGTCCACCAGCGCCAGCGCCCGGTCCTGTTGCTGCGCATCGGGCAACGTGCCGCGTGCGGCTGCCACACTGTATGCATGCCACAACGGTTGGACGCTGATGTCGAACGCGCCATCGGTCAGCAGCGACAAGCCGCGCGCCTGTTCCAGCACCGCCAGCAGTTGCGGATCCGGCTGCAGCACGCCATCGCGGTTCAGCCGGAATACCTGGCTGTCGGCGTGATAAATGCTCATCAGGCGATCGACCTGCTGCGCCGCGTCCAGTGCCGCATTGATCGCGCGCCGTGCCAGCTTTTCGTCGGCATGGACCACGGCGATATTAATGATGGTGCCAAACGCCAGCGCCGTGCCGGTATGCAGGCGGCCGCCCGCCGACCAGGCGCAGGCAACGCTGGAGCCGATGGCGCCGAGGATGAATGGGGATGCTGCGTGCGCGCTTGCGCGCCAGCAGGCGCGGTGCGCATTTGTCGTCGCTCTCGTGGATTACCACGCAATCCATGCACTGGAAGCACTCCGCGTACACCACTGCGCCATCGGGCTTGATGGCCTGGTAATCGCAGCGGTGGCGGCAGGTCTGGCACGGCGTGCCGCATTCGGCGCGGCGCGGCAGCCAGTTCCACAGCCGGAAGCGCCCCAGCGCCGCCAGCGTGGCGCCCAGGGGGCACAGGTAGCGGCAAAAGAATTTGTTGACGAACGCGCTCACCACCAGCAGCACCGCCGCATACAGCACATACGGCCAGTGGCGCACGAAATTGAGCGTGATGGCGGTCTTGAACGGTTCCAGTTCCACCACGGCGTCAATCGCAGCGGCGACTTGCTGCGCCGTCCAGCCAGCGCTGCTCAATCCCGGCACACTATCGCAACAACATGCCGCTACCCGGCACGTCTCGACATGGGCGATCAGGAACCCGTCCGATACCGCCGTGCCGATGACCAGCGCCAGCAACAGGTACTTGAGGCGCTTGAGGCGCGCGTCAACTGTTGCGCTGGACCGCACCTGGGGAAGTCGCGCCAGGTGCGCCAGCTTGCCGGTCATTTCCTGCAGCGCGCCGAAAGGACACAGCCAGCCGCAAAACGTGCCGCGTCCCCACACCAGCAGCGATACCAGCACGAAAGCCCACAGCGCCACCGTCATCGGATCGAACAGCAGGAATCCCAGGCTGCGCCCCGCCACCAGCGCCTGCGCCGCGCCGGTGAGATTGACGATGGACAGTTGCGCCTGCGCGTAATAACCAATAAATCCCGCCGTGAACAGCAGGTACACGCGGCGAAACCAGGCAAAGCGCCGGCCGTTGGCGCTGAGCCGGCGCGGCAGCGACAGCGCGACCGCCAGCACAGCCAGGCCCGCTGTCAGCACCAGCAGGTCGATGCGGCGCTCGCGCCAGGCCGCGTACCACGCGGCCGGCTTGACCGGTACCGTGATGAGAAAGCGCGGCGGCACGCGGTAGTCCAGCGCCAGCTCGCGCGTAATGCGCTCCGGGTAGAACTGGCCCTTGCTGCGCACGACCGGCAGCGTGAAGTACAGCGCAGCGCCGGGGTCGAGGCCCGCTTCGCTGTTGATGCGAAACACCGTCACATCGGCACCAGGTGGCAGCGCCGATCCGGGTTGCAGCGTCAGATCGAGATCGAGGTCGCGCATGTCGATCGGCAGCTGGTGCTGGCGCAGCCGCAGCCGGTCCGGGATGCCGCCACGGACAAACTCCGCACCCGGCACGCGATGGCGTCCGGCCGACATCACCAGCACGGCCGATTCTCCGGCCGCGATCCACGGTTGCAGCTTGCGCCTGCTCTCCTCCGTCAGCAGGCTGTGCGCCACCGACGGCACCGACACCAGCGCCAGGTACAGGTCGATGAATGCATCCTGGGGCCGGTCCAGCGCATCCTGGTCCAGGCGGGCGCCGTCGCTGTGGGCATACCGCTTTTCGATGTCGCCGTTGGTCACGCGCAGGTGGCGCACCAGGCCACTATCGATCAACTGGCGGAGGGTCATGGCTTCCCGCAGGTCCGGCCGCACGCGGGCGATGCGGCTGGCGTCGCTGCCGGCGCCAAAGCCCAGCTTCTTGCGCGCCACTTGCAAGGCGGCGCCGCGCCGACGCCCTGGTAAAGCGCCATGGACAGCATGCGCAGGCAGCGCGTGTGCAGCGTCGGCAGATGCGCGTTCATCGGCATCAGAAGAAGATGATGCCGCCGGCCGAGCCGCCATTGAGCTTCACCTCTGCGCCATTGAAACACTTGAAGCGGGTTTGCCCCGCTTCGCCCACCAGCGTAATGGCGTGGGTCAGCGTGTAGTACGCGACCAGCGTGAGGTTGGCATTCGACTTCAGGCCGCCGGTGCCGGCGGTGTTGTCGCGATTGCGGCTGATGCCGTAGCCGAGTCCCAGCTTCAGCTTCTGGTTCGGTTTGAAGGTGCTCTGCACAAAAGCGGCGCGGGTGCGCACGTCGCCCTGGTCGGCATCGGACAGGATGCCCAGTCCCTTGCCGCCCTGGACGTTGGCGATCACGCCCACGGCGCCCTGCTGGTACGAGGCGCCCAGTTCCACGCCGGTCATGGTGAAGTCTTCGGCGCCAGCGACAATCGCTTCGAATTGTTGCGACTTGGCGCCGAGCCAGGTCTTGAAGCCGGCCGCCGCGTAGCTGACCTGTGCCTGCACCTGCGGGCTCGATTTGGACGAGTACACAGGTGCGGCGACGATCGGCGTATCGGCCACGGGGCTCACCAGCGCCACGTCGAAGCCGATGCCGGACGCCGACTTCGGTGCGCTGTACGCGATCTGGCCGTAGTAACCGACGTAGCTATAGCCGGCGCCAATGTGGCCGAGCGTGACGCGGCCGCGCTGGGTGGCCTGCACCGGTGCGCCGGCGCCGATCAGGGTCATGTCGCCGAAGATGGCGCCGGCGCCGAAGATGCCGTTGTCGCGACCGAGCTTGATGGTGCCCATGCGGTCGTTACCGAACGAGAAATACACCTGGCGCACATCGACACCGCTGTTGGCGGAGATGGCGCTGTCGGTGGCGGTGGCGTTGTACATGCCGATCAGTGCCTTGACGTCGTCCAGTCGCCGGCCTTGAAATCGACCGCTTGCGCGGCAGGGATTGCGGCTGCGGCCAGCGCGCCCACCATGATTGCCTTTTTCATCGTTCATCTCCATAGCTTGTTTTTTTATCGGGTAGAACATCGCGCGTGATGTCCATCCGATCATGGCAATTTGCATGCCCGGCTCATGTCAGAGGAAGGAGGTGTGAGCGGTGCGCCGTATCGCATCAGCGCCGCTGCGCCGGCTGTTCAGAATTGGATCGCCGCGCGACAAAGCGAACGCGCAAAAAAAAGCCGACGGCAACAGCCGTCAGCTTGAAGTCCTGTCCGGGCTGACGCGGAGACGTGGCCAGCGTGATCGGAACCAGGAGACGCTAAAAAACAGTTACGCCACTACCGCACCGGCGCAGAGGGATGCTGCAACTGCGCCAGCTCGTCGTCGGTGAACAGCCGCGACCTGGTGAGGAAGCGGCGCCCGGTGCCGTTATCGAGCGAGAACATGCCGCCATTGCCATCGACGACGTCGATGATCAACTGCGTATGCTCCCAGTACGCGAACTGCTCGATTCCCATGTAGAACGGCGTGCCATCGAGGTTGCCGAGGTAGACGTCGCTGTCGGACACCGCGAACTCGCCGGCCGCGTAGCACATCGGCGCGCTGCCGTCGCAGCAGCCGCCCGACTGGAAGAACATCAATGGGCCATGCCGTGCGCGCAGCGTGGCCAGCATGTCGATGGCGGCCGCGGTGGCCTTTACCCTTTCGGTGGCATTCATTTTTTAAAAAAATCCGAGCGCGTTGGGGCTGTACGACACCAGCAAATTTTTGGTTTGCTGGTAATGGTCAAGCATCATCTTGTGGTTTTCGCGGCCGATGCCCGACTGCTTGTAGCCGCCGAACGCGGCATGGGCCGGATACAGGTGGTAGCAATTGGTCCACACCCGGCCAGCCTGGATGGCGCGGCCCACGCGGAATGCGCGCGAACCATCGCGGGTCCAAAGGCCGGCGCCAAGACCGTACAGGGTATCGTTGGCGATGCGCAGCGCGTCTTCCTCGTCCTTGAACGTGGTGACCGACACCACCGGTCCGAAAATCTCTTCCTGGAAGATGCGCATGCTGTTGTCGCCCTTGAACACGGTGGGCCGAACGTAATAGCCGCTTTCCAGGTCGCCGCCCTGCACATTGCGCTCGCCGCCGGCCAGCACTTGCGCGCCTTCCTGCTTGCCGATGTCGATGTACGACAGGATTTTTTCCAGCTGCTCCTGCGAGGCCTGAGCGCCGAGCATGGTGCCGGCGTCGAGCGGGTTGCCCTGCTTGATGGCGGCCACGCGGGCCAGTGCACGCTCGATGAATTTTTCGTAAATCGATTCCTGGATCAACACGCGCGACGGGCATGTGCACACCTCGCCCTGGTTCAGCGCGAACATGGCAAAGCCTTCCAGGCACTTGTCGAAGAATGCGTCGTCGGCATCCATCACGTCGGCAAAGAAGATGTTGGGCGATTTGCCGCCCAGTTCCAGCGTGACGGGAATCAGGTTTTGCGCCGCGTATTGCATGATCAGGCGGCCGGTGCCGGTTTCGCCGGTAAACGCGATCTTGGCGATGCGCTTGTTCGATGCCAGCGGCTTGCCCGCTTCCAGCCCGAACCCATTGACGATGTTGAGCACGCCGGGCGGCAGCAGGTCGCCGATCAGTTCGATCAACACCATGATCGACGCCGGGGTTTGCTCGGCGGGTTTGAGTACCACGCAATTGCCGGCAGCGAGCGCCGGCGCCAGCTTCCACACGGCCATCAGGATCGGGAAATTCCACGGGATGATCTGGCCGACCACGCCCAGCGGTTCATGGAAATGGTACGCATAGGTTTCCGAGTCGATTTGCGCAACCGAGCCTTCCTGGGCGCGGATGCAACCGGCGAAGTAGCGGAAGTGGTCGATGGCCAGCGGAATGTCGGCCGCCGTGGTTTCGCGGATCGGCTTGCCGTTGTCGATGGTCTCGGCAGTGGCGATCAGCGCCAGGTTCGCTTCCATGCGGTCGGCGATTTTATTGAGGATATTGGCGCGCTCGGTTTGCGAGGTTTTTCCCCAGGCAACCTTGGCGGCATGGGCGGCGTCCAGCGCCAGTTCCACGTCTTCGGCGGTGGAGCGCGCCACTTCGCAAAACACCTGGCCGGTGATGGGCGTGATATTGCCGAAGTACTCACCCTTGACCGGCGCCACGAACTTGCCGCCGATGTAGTTGTCGTAGCGTTGTTTGAAAGGATTGGCTACGCCCAGTTTGCTGATGTCTGCCAGATTCATGTCGTCCTCTTTCTCGTTGGATTACATCTATAAATGCGGAATCTCCCGCCCTGCTTTCATTTCGCAAATGCCGTGCCAGCCGCTACAGCCGCTGCCAGCGCCGCCGCTGCGTCAAATGGGATCAGCTGATGGCGGGTGGTATTGCACAACTGTTCCATTCCTGAACACTGCGGTGTGAACGCAGCGGTCAGCCGTCGATGGCATACCGATTGCTATCGCTGTCTGCCACGCACTATGCGATCAACCGAATCGATCAACAACATGGAGACTACGATGACAACTACCCACACCCGTATCTGGCGCATCCTCGGCGGCCTGGGCGGCATGGCAACTTGCATGCTGGCCGCAGCCGTGTACGCGCACGGCAATATGACGCCGCAAGCAGTCGATACATCCACCCTGCCACAACTGGGCGCCGAGTGGCGCACGGAAAACCCGTATCGGAACAACGCCGAGGCGATCCGCATCGGCAGTGCTGCTTACACGCAAAACTGTGCGCGTTGCCATGGGCTGGAGGCGGTGTCGGGCGGCATGGCGCCGGACTTGCGCAAGCTCGACAACGACTGCGCGGTGCTGGCCGATGCCAGGAAAAAGGATGCCTGTGCGCAGGAGATCGACCAGTACGTGCTGGAGACGGTGCGCCATGGCCGTTCGCGCAATGGCGCGGTGTACATGCCGCCGTTCGAGGGCGTGTTCACGCAAGAGGCTATCTGGGCGGTGAAGGCTTATCTGGAGTCGCAGCGCGAACAAAAACTGTAATTGTCGTGATTGCAGAAGCAAGGGCGCTGCCGCGGCAGCGCCTTTTTTTATTGGCTACGCCGGCGCCTTGGCCCACGCCACGCACCAGCCGGGCGCCGCGATCTGCTTGCGGCCGAACATCGCGCAGCCGGCCCACGGGTCGCCCTTTTTGCCCTGGAAGAAGGAACAGTTGTCGCAGCGCTGGGCCGGCACGTGTTGCGGATATTTTTTGCCATCGACCTTGGTCGTGTCATGGCGGTAGCCGAGCGCCTTGGCCTGGTCGCTGTCCTCGTCCACCTTCGGCGCCGAGGTTTGTGCGCCGGCCAGCGCGGTGGCGCCCATGCCGCCGACGGCAAGCAGTTGGCAAATGAAATGGCGGCGTGGCGGTGATTGCATGGTGGTCTCCTTGTGATTGGTATGAAGGCGCACGGCGGCCTCCTGGAGCCCTGTTCAGCAACCGCTGTGCCAGCGGCACTTCTCCTGTTGCCAGCGGCACCGCCCTCCATGGCGAGCGGCGCTATCGCTGTACCGTTGTTCAAAAATGTCACAGCCCCGTGCGGCGGCTGTGGCAGGACAGCGCAGCGCGGCCCGGTGCGATGACCGCCGCGCCCCGCCAGCCACGCTGGCACGCATGTTGCTGAAATGACCGCAGCAACCCGTCGCACTGCTTCATCAAAAACTTCTCAGTACAAAACTTATAACGGAGACCAGCATGCAGCCAGTATTTCCACGTCCAATCGCCGCCGCCATCCTTGTCCTGATTGCCGGAGCTTCCCACGCCGCCGATACCAAGGTCACCTGGGACGATATCGCCAATGCCGACCAGGGCACCAAGCAAGTGCTCAGCTATGGCCTGGGCCTGAAGGCGCAGCGCCACAGCCTGGCCAAGCGCATCAACACCAAGAACGTCGACCAGATCGTGCCGGCCTGGACGTTTTCGTTCGGCGGTGAAAAGCAGCGCGGCCAGGAAGCGCAGGCGCTGGTACACGACGGCATCATCTACGTGACGGCGTCGTACTCGCGCATCTATGCGCTCGATGCCAAGACCGGCCGCCAGCTGTGGGCGTACGAACACCGGCTGCCCGACGATATCCGCCCCTGCTGCGACGTGGTCAATCGCGGCCCCGCGATCTACGGTGACAAGGTGTACTTCGGCACGCTCGACGCCCGCATCGTCGCGCTCAACAAGAACACCGGCAAGGTGATGTGGAACGAAAAATTCGGCGACCAGAAACTGGGCTACACGATGACCGGTGCACCGTTCATCATCCGCGAAAAAGGCGGCCGTGTACTGCTCATCCACGGCAACTCGGGCGATGAATTCGGCGCCCAGGGCTGGCTGTTCGCGCGCGACCCGGATACCGGCGCCGAGGTATGGGCCCGTCCGCTGGTGGAAGGTCACGTGGGCCGCACCGACGGCAAACCGAGCACGCCCACCGGCGACGCCAACGCTCCCAGCTGGCCGCGCGACAAGGACGGCAAGCTGCGCGAAGCGTGGGAGCACGGCGGCGGCGCACCATGGCAAACGGCGTCGTTCGATCCCGACACCAACACCATCATCATTGGCGCCGGCAACCCGGCGCCATGGAACACCTGGGAGCGCACCAAGGAACGCGACGACCCGCGCAACTGGGACAGCCTGTTTACGTCGGGCCAGGCGTATGTCGATGCCAGCACCGGTGAGCTGAAAGGCTTTTACCAGCACACGCCCAACGATGCCTGGGACTTCTCGGGCAATAACTCGGTGGTGCTGTTCGACTACAAGGACGCCAAGACGGGCAAGCTGATCAAGGCCAGCGCGCACGCCGACCGCAACGGCTTCTTCTACGTCACCGACCGGACCAAGCTGGCCACCGGCGCCGGCTATCCGAACAAACCGACGTCGCTGATCAACGCTTGGCCGTTTGTGGACGGCATCAACTGGGCCAAGAGCATCGACCTGAAAACCGGCCGTCCGGTGGAAAACGGCAAGCGGCCGCCGCTACCGGAAGCGGGCGCCGACAAAGGCAAGGCCGTGTTCGTGTCGCCGCCATTCCTGGGCGGCACCAACTGGATGCCGATGTCGTACTCGCCCGATACCGGCCTGTTCTACATCCCCGCCAACCACTGGGGCATGGATTACTGGACCGAGCAAATCCACTACAAGGCCGGCTCCGCCTACCTGGGCCAGGGCTTCCGTATCAAGCGCCTGTATGACGACCACATCGGCACCCTGCGCGCGATCGATCCGAAGACCGGCAAGATCGTCTGGGAAAACAAGGAAAAATTCCCGCTGTGGGGCGGCACGCTGACCACGGCTGGCGGCTTGCTGATCACCGGCACCTCGGACGGCTACGTCAAAGCGTTCGACGCCAAGACCGGCAAGGAACTGTGGAAATACCAGACCGGTTCCGGCGTGGTGTCGGTGCCGATCACCTGGGAAATCGATGGCGAGCAATACATCGGCCTGTCCAGCGGCTACGGCGGCGCGGTGCCACTGTGGGGCGGCGACATGGCGGAGCTGACCAAGCAGGTCACGCAGGGCGGCAGTTACTGGGTGTTCAAGCTGCCGAAAGCGCCGTCGGCCAAAGTCTCGAGCAAGTAATGACGACGCTGCCGCACCGGGTGGCAGTCGCGCCGAATGCCTCCCATGGCCATGCCCATCGCGAGGCCGATAACGGCATCAACAGCTGCACCGCCGATACGCACAGCAGCGCGCCGGTGCGGCGCCAGCCAGTATCGCGCATGGCGCTGGCGCGTTGGCCGGCCATGCCGGGCGTGGGTGCGGGCATGGGCCCGCGCCTGACGGCGGCGCTATGGACGACCATGCTGGCAACGCTGTGCCTGGCGTTGCCGGCCGCAGCGCAGGTCGTCAACGGTGAAGCGGCGCCCGAGGTTGTCGTCATCAACAGTTGTCACCTGTGGCCGTATGCACAGTGTGCAAATGCCGACCTGCGCGGCGCCAACCTGGTGGGCAAGGACTTGCACGGCGCCGACTTGCGCGGCGCCCGCCTGATGCGCGCCAACCTGCGCAGCGCCAACCTGGCCGGCGCCCTGCTCGATGGCGCCGACCTCACCGGCGCCATGGCGTACTCGCTCAATGCACCGGGCGCATCGTTCCGCCAGGCTGTGCTGGCCGGCATCAACCTCGAAACCAGCCGGCTGATGCGCGCCGACATGGAAGGCGCCGACCTGCGCGGCGCCAGCCTGGAAGCGGCGCGCCTGAACCTGGCCAATCTCGACGGCGCGGTGCTGATCGATGCCGACCTGCAGGAAGCCAAGTTTTGGGGCAGCAACCTCAAAAACGCCAACCTGGAGCGAGCCATCCTGCGCTTTACCATTTTCCCCGACGCCAACCTGGAGGGCTGCAAAGGCTGCCCCACCGACTGGTAACACCGGAGCACGCCATGCACCGTTTATTGATACTTCCGCTGCTGCTGGCGGCGCTGTCCGCGCACGCCGACGGCAACCCATCGCGCGGCGATGCCAGCGCCATCGCTCTCGGCGGCCAGGTCTACCAGGCCAACTGCGCGCGCTGCCACGGCGAGCAGGCCACGCAGCCATCGGCCGAGGCACCCGACCTGCGCCGCCTGAACAGTTTTTGCCAGCAATTGAAGGCCACCGCACTGCAGGCACGCTGCCTGCAGGATGTGGACGGCTACTTTATGATGGCGGTGAATTCGGGCAAGGTTCGCGCCGGCATCATCTACATGCCACCGTGGCGCGACGTGCTGACGACGCAGGAAATCTGGGCCGTGCGCAGCTTTATCGAAACCCGCCCGCTGGCGGCGTCGCGCCTCAAGACCAGCTTCGACGCCGAACACGACAAGCACTAGCCCACACTATACGGAGTCTTTATGCAGCAAAATCCTGTTTGCAGGAATGTCCTTGCCGCGCTGGTCGCGATGGCAGGTTCCACCACCGCGTTTGCCGAGGAACCGGCGGCCTTGCCGATGGCCGACGTGGTGGTGGTGAGCGCCACCCGCGTAGGCCACACGGTCTTCGACATGCCGGCTTCGATCGACGTCATCGACGCCAGCCGCATCCAGCAAAGCCAGCCGCGCGTCAACGCCAGCGAAGCACTGGCCGCCGTTCCGGGGCTGGTGGCGCAAAATCGCCAGAACTATGCGCAGGATTTGCAGATCTCGTCGCGCGGTTTCGGCGCCCGGTCCACGTTTGGCGTGCGCGGCGTGCGCCTGATTGCCGACGGCATCCCGGCTAGCATGCCCGACGGCCAGGGCCAGGCCGCCACCTTCAACCTCGACATGGCCGAACGCATCGAAGTGCTGCGCGGCCCGTTCTCGGCCATTTACGGCAACCACTCGGGCGGCGTGATCCAGATGTTTACCCGTGACGGCGACGGCGCGCCCACGGTCGAGACCAGCTTCAGCGCCGGCAGCTACGGCAGCCGCAAGGCCGACGTGAATGCCCAGGGCAAGCAAGGCGCGGTGGGCTATGTGCTCGACGCGTCGCGCTTCGAGACCGACGGCTACCGCGCCCACAGCGCCGCCACCCGCGACCAGGCATTCGCCAAGCTGACGCTGGCGCCCGTTGACAACGCCAAGCTGACCATCGTCGCCAACGGCCTGCGCCAGAAGGACACGCAAGATCCGCTGGGCGTGTCGTGGGCGACGTACCAGCGCGACCCGCGCGCCGGCGAAACCGATGCATCCGACACGCAAACGCCGAAGCGCACGCTGGCCGACCGCTACGACACCCGCAAAAGCATCGACCACCAGCAAATCGGCGCCAACTGGGAACAGCAGTTCGGCGACGACCGCCTGCGCGTGATGACGTACGGGGGCAACCGCCAGGTGATCCAGTACCAGTCGTTCTCGCGTGCATTCCAGGCGCCGGCCACGCACTCGGGCGGCGTGATCGACTTCGACCGCGATTTCTATGGCGCCGATGTGAGCTGGACACACGTCAGCGCACTGGCCGGCGGCAAGCTGAGCACCACGTTCGGCGTCGAATACGGCCGCTCGAACGATGATCGCAAAGGCTACGAAAATTACATCGGTACCCAGTTCGGCGTAAAAGGCGCGCTGCGCCGCGACGAGCAGGACGTAGTGTCGAACCTCGATCCATACCTGCAGGCCGAATGGCAGACCGGTGCATGGATGCTCAGCGCGGGCGTACGCCGCAGCAACGTCAAGGTGGCGGTCGATGACCGCTACCTGAGCAACGGCAACGACAGCGGCAACCTCGAGTACAGCCACACCACGCCGGTGCTGGGCGTACTGTACCGCGTAACGCCGATGGTCAACGTGTACGCCAGCGCCGCACGCGGCTTCGAAACGCCCACCCTGAATGAACTGTTTTATTCAAGCACGGGCGGCTTCAATTTCGGATTGAAACCGGCGCGCAGCACGCACCTGGAAACCGGCGTCAAAACCAAACTTGACGACCGTACCAGCCTGAACACCGCCATCTTCCAGGCCCGCACCACCGACGAAGTGGTGGTCGATAGCAGCGGCGGCGGCCGTACCAGCTACCGCAACGCCAGCAAGACGCTGCGCCGCGGACTCGAAGTATCGCTCGACTCCTCGTGGCAGTACGGCCTGAGCACGCGCGTAGCACTGACCGCCCTACGTGCAACATACGATCAGGCGTTTGGCGCCGTCCCGGAGGGCAGCCGCCTGCCCGGCGTGCCGAAAGCCAATGCGTATGCCGAGCTGGCGTGGAAAGACAGCGCCGACCGCTTCGGCGCCGCCCTGGAAGGCATCGCCACCGGCAAAATCTACGCGGACGACGCCAACGCCGACCAGGCGGCGCCCGGCTATGGCATCGTCAACGCGCGCGTGAGCGCCAACCAGCAATGGAACGGCTGGCGCTTCAAGCAGTTCGCGCGCTTGAACAACCTGCTCGACAAGAACTATGTCGGCTCGGTGATCGTGGGCGATACCAACAAGCGCTACTACGAGGCGGCGCCGCAACGTAACTGGTTGTTGGGTGTGAGTGCGGCGTACCAGTTCTAAGGCAGCACCGGAGTAGTTAAAAAAAGAGTAATCTTGGCATACCATAACTTGTGGAATGCCCATGAATCTCCGCGTTGCGATACTCGTCCTGGCCGAGCGCCACAACCTGGCACCCGCTGCTGGTCGCCGGTTGCGGCAACTGGCGGCGCTCGATGCGCCGCCGCCGTCGCTGCTGCGCTACCTGCCGTTCGGTATCGCGGTGCTGGCGGCGGTGCTGGCTGGACTCGGCCTGGTGTTCTGGGTGGCCGCCAACTGGGAAGCGTTGCCGCGTAGCGCCCGCTTTGTGCTGCTGCAGGCGGTGGTAGCCGCTACCCTGCTCGGCGCATGGCGCTTGCTCGCCGCCCGCATTCCGCTTGCACTGCTGGGCTTTATTGCCTGCGGCGGCCTGTTCGCTTATTTCGGCCAGACTTACCAGACCGGCGCCGACCCCTGGCAGCTGTTCGCGCTATGGGCCGCGCTCACTTTGCCGCTGTGCCTGGCCGTGCGTCACGACGTGTTATGGGTGGCATGGACCATTGTTGCCCTCACCGCCACCCAGTTGCTGGCGCAGGCGCAGACCAATAACTGGTGGTGGAAAAACGATATCTCGCTGATCGACAGCCTCGGCTCATGGGTACCGGCCTTGGCGCTGGCATTGGTCTTCAAGTTCGCGCCGCGCGCCTGGACTGGCGCCGGCGCCTGGCCGGTGCGTCTGAGCATGATCTACGCGATCGTCGGCCTGGCAACCATGGCCTTGATCAGCCTGTTCTCCGCCAGCGACAGCGGTTTCTATCCACTTGCACTACTGATCGTGGCGACACTGGCGTTTGCCTTCAGCCGCCGTGCCCTATTCGACATCTTTATCCTCAGCGCGCTGGGACTGGCGGCAAATGGCGTGCTGGTGTGCGGCATGGCGCAACTGCTGCTCGGCGTGCGCGGCAATGAAATCGGTGCCCTGTTGTTGATCGGCCTGGTATCGGCCGCGCTGCTGGCCGGCACCGTCAAATGGATCGTGCATGTGGCGCGCGTGCACGGCGGGGAGCACATCGTATGAGACAGCGTATGCAAGATTTGATTCAGGCCGCAACGACCGAAGGCATTTTGACGCACGACACCGCGCCCCGCTCGGCCCCGCGGCCCTGGCCGGTGGTGCTGATGACGGGGCTGGGCGCATGGCTGGCCGCGGTGCCGTTGTTGGGCGTATTGTTCATGCTCTTCGGCAGCGCGCTCGAGCAAGGGGTGCTGACCTATGCGCTGGGCGCAGTCTTGCTGTATGGCGCTGTGCGCGTGCTGCGGTCGAACACCGTGTCACCGTTTGTCGAGCAGCTGGGCTTGCCGGTGTTGCTGGTCGGCGGTGCGTTGCTGGTGTTTGGGCTGTTTCGCGACATCCCGTATATCGCCGCCGAGGCGCTGCTGCTGGGGCTGGCTATCGGGACTGCGTGGCTGGTGCCGCAACACTGGTTGCGGGTGCTGCTCGGTGCACTTGCAAGCCTTACCTTTATCCTGATGAATACCGATCTGCACGGCTCCGGGCATCTGAATTTGTGGGCCGGCAATCAGCTGGCGTTGCTGGTGTGGCTGATCGCCGCATTCTTTGCCGACAGCCAGGCACCATCGCGCGCGAATGCGCACCGGATGATCGTGCTGGAGACCATGTCCAACGGCTGGATCCTGCTGACGTTGGCAGCGCTGGCCTACGATGCCGGCGCCACGTTTTTATCGCCTGCGGCACTGGGGAATATGCGTAGCGGCACTGCACACCTCGCGGATGTGGCAGATTCTTCCTATTCGCTGATCCAGGTAGTGTCGGCCGTGATGGCAGTTGCCGGTGCCGGGTGGCTGGCCCAACGCTGGCCGGTGTTACGGGCGCCACGTTATGCGGCTGCCGCCGCGATACTTGCCATCCTGTCGTGGCTGGTGCCGGGGCTGGGGGCCGCCCTGCTGGCACTGGCCGCCTGCGTGGGCAGCGGCCGCTGGCGGCTGGCGGTGGCCAGTGCGGTCGCTGCCGCCTGGATCATCGGCACATTTTATTACCAGCTCGAGGTCACGCTCGCCACCAAGGCCGCGATCATGGTTGCCATGGGCGCCGCGTTCGGCGTGATTGCCTGGCTGAGCCGAGACGTCAATGGCCAAGCAGCTGTTCTGCCGTCGACGCAGCCATCGGTATTGACGACCACGCGGGCGCAGCGGGCAGGCATCGTCACGTCACTGGCGCTCACGCTGGTCGTCGCTAATTTTTCGATCTGGCAAAAAGAGACGCTGATCAGCAGCGGCCGCCCGGTGTTTATCGCGCTGGCGCCCGCTGATCCGCGCTCATTGATGCAAGGGGATTACATGACACTGAATTTCCAGCTGCCGCCACTGGAAACGCTGCGCACCGCGCGCCGTGCCAAGGTCGTTGCCGCCATCGATCATCGAGGTGTGGCGGTGATACAGCGACTGGCGACGGACCAGCCATTGGCCGCAGACGAAATCATGATCGAGCTGGTACAGACCCGCAGCGGATTGCGGCCAGCGAGTAATGCCTGGTACTTCAAGGAAGGGGAAGCGCAGCGCTGGAGCGCAGCCAGGTACGGCGAGTTCCGCATCGATGGCCAAGGCCG
Organism: Duganella zoogloeoides; assembly: GCF_034479515.1. Taxonomy (NCBI): domain Bacteria; kingdom Pseudomonadati; phylum Pseudomonadota; class Betaproteobacteria; order Burkholderiales; family Oxalobacteraceae; genus Duganella; species Duganella zoogloeoides. The sequence continues at coordinate 409,325 of NZ_CP140152.1, read as the reverse complement.
CGCATTGCTGGTCAACCTGCGGGGTCCGAACCTGGAAAATTTATGATACTGGAATGAAAAAAGCCCCACCAGCGTTGCGCGCTCGGTGGGGCTTTTAAGTATAACTAGCTTGACGATAACCTACTTTCACACTGGTTGCAGCACTATCATCGGCGCAAAGTCGTTTCACGGTCCTGTTCGGGATGGGAAGGGGTGGGACCGACTTGCTATGGTCATCAAGCATTGACCGGTACTACGGGCGTCGCGTCTTTTTCCGCGCCGCTTTAATAAATTGGGGGTGAAAAAGCCCCGCCTGGATCACCTTGGGATCACCACAGCGGGGCTGTTTCTATATAACTAGCCTGAAGATAACCTACTTTCACACTGGTTGCAGCACTATCATCGGCGCAAAATCGTTTCACGGTCCTGTTCGGGATGGGAAGGGGTGGGACCGATTTGCTATGGTCATCAGGCATTGAACTGTACGAGTCGCGTTCTTGTGAACGTTACTCAGAATCTGGAATTGGTAAGTAGTTGGTGAGTCATGCTCACCTGGGTAATGAAGTTGTGTATCAACGAACGTTCCAACGCACTTCTTATTCGCTACAACCTGCTAAGGTTATAGGGACAAGCCGTACGGGCAATTAGTACTGGTTAGCTTAATGCATTACTGCACTTCCACACCCAGCCTATCAACGTCCTGGTCTCGAACGACCCTTCAAAGAGCTCAAGGCTCTGGGAAATCTCATCTCAAGGCAAGTTTCCCGCTTAGATGCTTTCAGCGGTTATCTCTTCCGAACTTAGCTACCCGGCAATGCCACTGGCGTGACAACCGGTACACCAGAGGTTCGTCCACTCCGGTCCTCTCGTACTAGGAGCAGCCCCCTTCAAATTTCCAACGCCCACGGCAGATAGGGACCAAACTGTCTCACGACGTTTTAAACCCAGCTCACGTACCACTTTAAATGGCGAACAGCCATACCCTTGGGACCGGCTACAGCCCCAGGATGTGATGAGCCGACATCGAGGTGCCAAACTCCCCCGTCGATATGAACTCTTGGGAGGAATCAGCCTGTTATCCCCAGAGTACCTTTTATCCGTTGAGCGATGGCCCTTCCATACAGAACCACCGGATCACTATGTCCTACTTTCGTACCTGCTCGACTTGTCAGTCTCGCAGTTAAGCACGCTTATGCCATTGCACTATCGTCACGATGTCCGACCGTAACTAGCGTACCTTCGAACTCCTCCGTTACACTTTAGGAGGAGACCGCCCCAGTCAAACTGCCTACCATGCACTGTCCCCGACCCGGATAACGGGCCAAGGTTAGAACCTCAAATGAACCAGGGTGGTATTTCAAGGTTGGCTCCACGAGAACTGGCGTTCCCGCTTCAAAGCCTCCCACCTATCCTACACAGATTGATTCAAAGTCCAATGCAAAGCTACAGTAAAGGTTCATGGGGTCTTTCCGTCTAGCCGCGGGTAGATTGCATCATCACAAACACTTCAACTTCGCTGAGTCTCGGGAGGAGACAGTGTGGCCATCGTTACGCCATTCGTGCAGGTCGGAACTTACCCGACAAGGAATTTCGCTACCTTAGGACCGTTATAGTTACGGCCGCCGTTTACTGGGACTTCAATCAAGAGCTTGCACCCCATCATTTAATCTTCCAGCACCGGGCAGGCGTCACACCCTATACGTCCACTTTCGTGTTTGCAGAGTGCTGTGTTTTTATTAAACAGTCGCAGCCACCAGTTTATTGCAACCCTTTCGCCCTATCACAGTAAAGTGACCAAGCTACCGGGGCGTACCTTTTCCCGAAGTTACGGTACCAATTTGCCGAGTTCCTTCTCCCGAGTTCTCTCAAGCGCCTTAGAATACTCATCTCGCCCACCTGTGTCGGTTTGCGGTACGGTCTCGTATGACTGAAGCTTAGAGGCTTTTCTTGGAACCACTTCCGATTGCTACAGAGCCGAAGCTCTTCGTCCCAGTCCCTTGAATTACGCACCCGGATTTGCCTAAGTGCCTTCTATGAACCAGAAACTGCCTATTCCAACAGGCAGACAACCTTCCGCGATCCGTCCCCCCATCGCATCATACGACGGTGCAGGAATATTAACCTGCTTCCCATCAGCTACGCATCTCTGCCTCGCCTTAGGGGCCGACTCACCCTGCTCCGATGAACGTTGAACAGGAAACCTTGGGCTTACGGCGTGGGGGCTTTTCACCCCCATTATCGCTACTCATGTCAGCATTCGCACTTCTGATACCTCCAGCATCCTTTACAAGACACCTTCGCAGGCTTACAGAACGCTCTCCTACCATATCCTTGCGGATATCCGCAGCTTCGGTGACTGGCTTAGCCCCGTTACATCTTCCGCGCAGGACGACTCGATCAGTGAGCTATTACGCTTTCTTTAAATGATGGCTGCTTCTAAGCCAACATCCTGACTGTTTTAGCCTTCCCACTTCGTTTTCCACTTAGCCAATCTTTGGGACCTTAGCTGGCGGTCTGGGTTGTTTCCCTCTTGACGCCGGACGTTAGCACCCGACGTCTGTCTCCCAAGCTCGCACTCATCGGTATTCGGAGTTTGCAATGGTTTGGTAAGTCGCGATGACCCCCTAGCCATAACAGTGCTCTACCCCCGATGGTGATACTTGAGGCACTACCTAAATAGTTTTCGGAGAGAACCAGCTATTTCCAAGTTTGTTTAGCCTTTCACCCCTACCCACAGCTCATCCCCTAATTTTTCAACATTAGTGGGTTCGGACCTCCAGTGCGTGTTACCGCACCTTCATCCTGGCCATGAGTAGATCACTTGGTTTCGGGTCTACACCCAGCGACTATCGCCCTGTTCGGACTCGATTTCTCTACGGCTTCCCTATATGGTTAACCTTGCCACTGAATGTAAGTCGCTGACCCATTATACAAAAGGTACGCAGTCACGGAACAAGTCCGCTCCTACTGTTTGTATGCACACGGTTTCAGGATCTATTTCACTCCCCTCCCGGGGTTCTTTTCGCCTTTCCCTCACGGTACTGGTTCACTATCGGTCGATTACGAGTATTTAGCCTTGGAGGATGGTCCCCCCATATTCAGACAGGATTTCTCGTGTCCCGCCCTACTTGTCGTACGCTTAGTACCACCGTTTGAATTTCGTGTACGGGGCTATCACCCGCTATGGCTGCCATTTCCAGAGCATTCCACTATTCAATCGACTATCACGTACAGGCTCTTCCCATTTCGCTCGCCACTACTTTGGGAATCTCGGTTGATTTATTTTCCTGCAGCTACTTAGATGTTTCAGTTCGCCGCGTTCGCCTTGCATACCTATGTATTCAGTATGCAATACCCTGTAAAGGGTGGGTTTCCCCATTCGGAAATCTGCGGATCAAAGCTTGTTTGCTAGCTCCCCGCAGCTTATCGCAAGCTACTACGTCCTTCATCGCCTGTAATCGCCAAGGCATCCACCATGTGCACTTATTCACTTGTCCCTATAACGTTAGCCCCTGCGACTAAACAAGGAGCGTTTATAGGAATAAGAAGTACTACGTTGTTGCGTTTGTTGATACATACAATCATTACCCATCGCATTACGTTTTAGCGTAACACGACACATAAAAATCTACTTACTTCTTCCAGATTGTTAAAGAACATACAGCACTTGGTCTCTAAAAGACCAAACCTAAATCGCTTTGATTTACGTTTGAACTCTTGGTGGAGGATGACGGGATCGAACCGACGACCCCCTGCTTGCAAAGCAGGTGCTCTCCCAGCTGAGCTAATCCCCCATGGGTAAGACTGGTAGGGCTGGTTGGACTCGAACCAACGACCCCCGCGTTATCAACACGGTGCTCTAACCAGCTGAGCTACAGCCCCAAATGCTGTTCTTCTAATTGACAGTCGATAAGTGTGAACGCTTGATGAGGAGTCATTACTGACCAGTGCTACTCTAGAAAGGAGGTGATCCAGCCGCACCTTCCGATACGGCTACCTTGTTACGACTTCACCCCAGTCACGAATCCTACCGTGGTAAGCGCCCTCCTTGCGGTTAAGCTACCTACTTCTGGTAAAACCCGCTCCCATGGTGTGACGGGCGGTGTGTACAAGACCCGGGAACGTATTCACCGCGACATGCTGATCCGCGATTACTAGCGATTCCAACTTCATGCAGTCGAGTTGCAGACTACAATCCGGACTACGATACACTTTCTGGGATTAGCTCCCCCTCGCGGGTTGGCGGCCCTCTGTATGTACCATTGTATGACGTGTGAAGCCCTACCCATAAGGGCCATGAGGACTTGACGTCATCCCCACCTTCCTCCGGTTTGTCACCGGCAGTCTCATTAGAGTGCTCTTTCGTAGCAACTAATGACAAGGGTTGCGCTCGTTGCGGGACTTAACCCAACATCTCACGACACGAGCTGACGACAGCCATGCAGCACCTGTGTGCAGATTCTCTTTCGAGCACTCCTCAATCTCTCGAGGATTTCTGCCATGTCAAGGGTAGGTAAGGTTTTTCGCGTTGCATCGAATTAATCCACATCATCCACCGCTTGTGCGGGTCCCCGTCAATTCCTTTGAGTTTTAATCTTGCGACCGTACTCCCCAGGCGGTCTACTTCACGCGTTAGCTGCGTTACCAAGTTAATTAAAACCCGACAACTAGTAGACATCGTTTAGGGCGTGGACTACCAGGGTATCTAATCCTGTTTGCTCCCCACGCTTTCGTGCATGAGCGTCAGTTTTGACCCAGGGGGCTGCCTTCGCCATCGGTGTTCCTCCACATATCTACGCATTTCACTGCTACACGTGGAATTCTACCCCCCTCTGCCAAACTCTAGCCTTGCAGTCACCATCGCCATTCCCAGGTTGAGCCCGGGGATTTCACGACAGTCTTACAAAACCGCCTGCGCACGCTTTACGCCCAGTAATTCCGATTAACGCTTGCACCCTACGTATTACCGCGGCTGCTGGCACGTAGTTAGCCGGTGCTTATTCTTCAGGTACCGTCATTAGATCTCTGTATTAGAAAAACCCGTTTCTTCCCTGACAAAAGAGCTTTACAACCCGAAGGCCTTCTTCACTCACGCGGCATTGCTGGATCAGGCTTGCGCCCATTGTCCAAAATTCCCCACTGCTGCCTCCCGTAGGAGTCTGGACCGTGTCTCAGTTCCAGTGTGGCTGGTCGTCCTCTCAGACCAGCTACTGATCGATGCCTTGGTAGGCTTTTACCCTACCAACTAGCTAATCAGATATCGGCCGCTCCAGGAGCATGAGGTCTTGCGATCCCCCACTTTCATCCTTAGATCGTATGCGGTATTAGCGTAACTTTCGCTACGTTATCCCCCACTCCAGGGTACGTTCCGATATATTACTCACCCGTTCGCCACTCGCCGCCAGGTTGCCCCGCGCTGCCGTTCGACTTGCATGTGTAAGGCATGCCGCCAGCGTTCAATCTGAGCCAGGATCAAACTCTTCAGTTTAATCTCTGTTTATTTGACACTTTCGTGTCACCCTTATTGCTAAGGGGTCGCTCACTCAAAATACTGACAGGCCACTATTTTCATAGCGCCTATTTCATTACTTCTTGTGAACATTTGATAATTTAAGTATCACGCTGCAAGCAGCGTGTGCACTGTCATCAAACGTCCACACTTATCGACTGTTAATTTTTAAAGAACTTATTCGGTACTGCTTGCCAACAAAGCGTTTTGTCTGTCAGCGAAGAAGCGAGATTATGAAGTGTTTCTTTTATCTCGTCAACTTTCTTTTTTCTCGTTTCACTCTGTGTTTGACACAGTGTTCTGCGAGGGACAGAACTATATCGCAGAGTATCCGGGCTGGCAAGGGGGTGGCCGTTATTCTCTGTGATATCGTAGCAACGGTCCTCTCTTCCTTATATAAACAAGAATATGTTCATTCCTGCTATTTCCCCTACCGCCGATGATGCCCTGTCGGACCTGCTCGATCAGGCCATTAATAACAAGACCAAGCCGTTGGGAAGCCTGGGCGTGCTGGAATCGCTGGCGAAACAGCTGGGACTGATCCAGAACACGCGCGACATCGCCGTGCGCTCACCCGCCATCCTGGTGTTCGCAGCGGACCATGGCGTGGTGACGGAGGGCATTTCCGCCTATCCGCAGGACGTGACGTGGCAAATGGTGGAGAACTTCCTGGCCGGCGGCGCGGCCATCAATGTGTTCGCCGAACAAAACAACTGCCCGTTGCAAGTGATCGACGCCGGCGTCAACCACGCCTTCGGTCCGCGTGACGGTTTGGTCGACCGCAAGCTGGCCAATGGCACCCACAATTTTGCCCAGGAGCCGGCCATGAGCCGCGCCACCTGCCACGCCGCGCTGGCCGCCGGCATGGCGCTGGCCGCTGAACTGGAAGGCAATGTGGTCGGCTTCGGTGAAATGGGTATCGGTAATACCACGGCAGCGGCGGCCCTGATGCACAAACTCACCGGCATCCCGGTTGCTCAATGCGTGGGCGCCGGCACCGGCCTGTCGCCCACAGGAGTACTGCACAAGCAGCGCGTGATCGAGGCGGCAGTGGCCCGCCATGCCTCGGTCAATGAGCCGCTCGACGTGCTGGCCACGTTCGGCGGCCTGGAAATCGCCATGATGGCTGGCGCCATGCTCAAGGCGGCAGCACTGCGCAAGGTGCTGCTGATCGACGGCTTCATCGTCACCAGTGCGCTGCTGGTGGCCGCACGGCTGCAACCGGCCATCCTCGACTACTGCGTGTTCGCCCACTGCTCCGACGAACAAGGCCACCGCCAAATGCTGGCGGCGCTCGATGCCAAGCCGCTGTTGTCGCTGGGCCTGCGCCTGGGCGAAGGCACCGGCTGCGCGCTGGCGCTGCCGCTGCTGCATGCAGCCGTCAATTTCCTCAATCGCATGGCCACGTTCGAATCGGCGCAAGTCAGCGCCAAGGCGGATTAACCCATGCACCAGCTCCGCCTGTTCTTCACCGCCTTGCAGTTCTTTACCCGGCTGCCGATCCCGCGCTGGGTGGGATTCGATCCGGCGTGGCTGAACCAGGCTTCGCGCTACTTTCCGCTCGTCGGCGTGGTGGTGGCCCTGATCACAGGTGTCGTCTACACGATCGCCTTTAAGCTTTTCCCGCCGGCGATTGCCGCCATTTTATCCACGGCAGCCGGCATCTATGTCACCGGCGCGTTTCATGAAGACGGCTTTGCCGATACCTGCGACGGTTTCGGTGGCGGCATGACCGGTGAACGCGTGCTCGAGATCATGAAGGATTCGCGCATCGGCGCCTACGGCGCGATCGGTATCTTCTGCCTGCTGCTGCTCAAGTGCGCGACCCTGACCATGCTGCCGCCGTATGGCGCAATTGCCGCTCTGCTGTTCGCGCACCCGATGTCGCGCCTGATGGCCACGGCGCTGATCTGGCGCCTCGACTACGCGCGCGCCGAGGGCAAGGCCAAGCCGCTGGCGCAGAAAATGGCGACGCCGGAATTTGCCATTGCCGCCGTAACCGCGCTGGCGCCGGCACTGCTGCTGATCTGGCTGAACTGGCTGTCGTGGACCATGCTGCTGTCCGGCGTGGCTTGCGCGCTGGTGGCCACCATCTGGCTGGCCCGCAAATTCGTGCGCCGCATCGGCGGCTACACGGGCGACTGCCTGGGCGCCGTGCAGCAGGTGACGGAAGTGATGTTCTACCTGTGCGTGCTGGCCGGCCTGCATACCAGCGGCCAGTTCTTTTAGCACCATGCGGCTGGTCCTGATCCGCCACCCGCAGCCAGACGTCGCGCCGGGCATGTGCTACGGCCGCACCGACCTGGCAGTGGCGCCCGGACACCTGGAGCAGGCCGTCGCCGCATTGCTGCCCCAGGTGCCGGCCGGACTGCCGCTGTTTTCCAGTCCTCTGCAACGCTGCGCGGCGCTGGCGATGCGCCTGACGCCTGCCCCCGTGTTCGATGCGCGGCTGATGGAAATGGATTTTGGCGACTGGGAGATGCAGCCGTGGGACAGCATTCCCCGCGCAGGCGTCGATGCATGGACCGCCGACCTGGCCAACTACCGCCCCGGCAATGGCGAGAGCGTGCTGCAGATGGCTGAACGCGTTGCCGCCTTCTATGCCGACCTGCCGCGCCATCTCGATGACAGCACAGACGGCGCAGCGATCGTGGTCTGCCACGCCGGCACCATGCGGTTGCTGGCCGCCTGTCACGCCGGCCTGGCGCCGCTGGCAATGGCGCTGCAAGCGGCCGGCGCGCCGCACCGTCTGCCATATGGCGAAGCGCTGATCCTGCCGCACCGCTCTGCCAGGTAAGCGCGCGGTCATGGCTCGATGGCTGGGGAGCCACTCTTGCCGACCATCCCCCCTATCCTGGTCGCCACGCCTTGCGCCAAGGGCTTTATCGGGCGCGCGAGGGACTACACGGCACAAAGCCGTATAATGCCCGGGTTTTGGTGCCCGCGCGTCCGTCCGGATGCGCAGTTAAACGGGAAACACGAAGCCCCCTCGACCGGGCCTGCGTGTGCTGCCCCCGCAACGGTCAACAAGCGTCGCCTATGGCGACAACCCAGTCCTGACAACCACTGTGCGCTGCATGGGAAGGTGGATTGGCCGCTTGTCAGCCCGGATACCGGCCAAACCTGGTGGAAGCACACGAGCCGGCGCACGCGCCGCCATGCGCTTCTGTTCAATCTGGCCTGCGGGATGCTGGCCGGTTGCCCTTTACAGAAACAGCAATCATGATCCTTCGCTTTACCCCGGCGCTGCCCTTGCCCGCCTTCGCTTTCGTCCTGGCCACCTGCCACGCTCACGCAGAACCTGCATCCACGGTACTGGTTACGGCCACCCGCACGCCGCAAGCGCTGGCCGACGTCATCAGCGACAGCACCATCATCGACGCCGAACAGATCGCCCGGACGGGCGCGGGCTCCATCATCGATCTGCTCAAGCGCCAGCGCGGCATCGAGGTCACGCGCAACGGCGGCGCAGGCAGCTCGTCGAACGTCTATATACGCGGCGCCAACAGCAACCAGAGCATCGTGCTGGTCGATGGCGTGCGCATCGGATCATCGACGACGGGCGCCGCCAACTGGAGCGCGATTCCGCTCACCGCCATCGACCGCATCGAAATCGTCTATGGCCCCTTGAGTTCCCTGTACGGCGCGGACGCCATCGGCGGCGTGATCCAGATCTTTACCAAAAAGGGCCAGGGCACGCCGGCCGTCACCGGTTTCGCCGGCTACGGCAGCGATAACACGCGCGAAGCCGATGCCACGGTGTCCGGCAGCACCGGCGGTGAGCACAGCTTCAGCTACGCCATCAGCGCCGGCAAGGAAAAGTCGGATGGCTTCTCCACCACCCGTCCCGGCCTGTCCTCGTACAATCCGGACGACGACGGCTACGACAAGGAAAACGTCTCCGGCCAATTCGGCTTGCAACTGGCCAAGGGCGTGGAAGCAGGCGCGCTGTTCCTGCATAGCCGCCTCGATGCGCAATACGATTCGGGCTTGTCCAGCTACGACACGCGTAGCGAGAACACCATCGACACCGCCAGCGTATTCGCCAGGGCGCAGCTGCTGCCATCGTGGCGCAGCCTGCTGCAGTATTCCGAAACCCGCGACAAGGGCGCCAACTACATTAACGCCACCGCTGCCGGCTACACCCGTATCGATACCGAACAAAGCTTCATCACCTGGCAAAACGACGTGACGATCGGCGGCGACACGCTGCAACTGCTGTACGAGCACCGCAAGGAAGAAGTGGACACCAACGGCGCGGCCGCCATGAACCGCGACCGCAACACCAATTCGTTCGCGGCGTCGTACAACGCCCGCCGTGGCGCGCACCTGCTCAGCGCCAGCGCACGGCGCGACAATTCGGTTTACGGTAACAAGAACACCGGCGCCATCGGCTATGGCTACCAGTTCACCCGGGCGCTGCGCGTCACCGCCAGCTATGGCAGCAGCTTCCGCGCGCCGACCTACAACGAGTTGTACTTCCCGAACTATGGCAACGCCGCCAACCGGCCGGAAAAAGGCCGCAACGCCGAAGTGGGCCTGCGCTACGACGACGGTGTCAACGCGATGAGCGCCGGCTACTACCGCAATCGGCTGACCGACATGCTGGTTAACACCAATCCGTGCCCGTTCGGTGGCGGCTACACCAGCGGCTGCGCCTACAACGTCAACCGCGCCACGCTGGAAGGCATCACCCTGTCGGCCGCGACGCGCGTGATGGGCGTCAACCTGGGCGCCAACGCCGACCTGCGAGAGCCGCAGGACGACACCACCGGCAAACGCCTGATCCGCCGCGCCAAGCGCCACGCCAACATCACCGCCGATTACGGCACCGGCGCCCTGAAAGCGGGCGTGGAAGTGGAGCTGTCGAGCGCCCGCTTCGAAAACGCCGCCAACACCGTCCGCCTGGGCGGCTACGGCCTGGTAAACCTGTACGCCATGTATGCCTTCACCCGTGACTGGTCCGCTCTGGTACGCTGGAATAACATCGGCGACAAACAATACGACCTGGCCCGCTACTACAATACCCCGGGCGCCAAAGTCTTTGCCGGCATCCGCTACGGCTACAAGTAATCCCCACTTCGGGGTCAGTGCCGACATTCGGACACGACCTCTGCTTTATCATTGCAGAGCCTGTGTCTAAATGTCGGCACTGACCCCGAATTTTAGGAAAGAGTAAATGGCTGATTTTTCTCGCAAGTTGCAGCAGCGCGCCGCCGTGGTGTTGGGCGGCCTGGCGCTGTTCGCGCTGGCGGGACTGGTGTTTTCGGGGATGACCGGGTCGGTTGAGGTGCCGCTTGCCGATATGCCGGCGGCGATAGCCAATCTGCTCCATGGCGAGAAGTCGACGCTGGCCGCCACCCTGCTCGACCTGCGCGTGCATCGTGCGCTCACCGCTTTCATTACCGGCGCGGCGTTGTCGCTGGCGGGCGTGATGATGCAGGCCTTGCTGCGCAACCCGCTGGCCGATCCTTATGTGCTGGGTATTTCTGCCGGCGCTTCGGTCGGCGCGCTGGCGGCATTGATGTTCATGTGCGCGGCGTGGATGGTCGATGCGGCGGCCTTCGGCGGCGCGGTGGCCGTCTCCATGCTGCTGTACCTGCTGGCACGGCGCGATTTGCGCGGCGGGTCCGCAGCCGATGGCGGCACCGCCCTGCTGCTGCTCACCGGCGTGATTTTGTCCTCGGCCTGCATGGCGCTGGTGACATTGATGCTGTCGATCGCACCCGACAGCCGCCTGCGCAGCATGGTGTTCTGGATGATCGGCGACATGGCCGGCGCGCCGCTGCGCTGGATGCCGTGCGTGGTGCTGGTGGCCGCGCTGCTGTTCGCAGTCAAAAATGCGCGCGCCATGAACGTGATGGCGCTGCACGCGGAAGCCGCCGCCACGCTGGGCATCCGCGTGGGCGCGCTGCGCAAGGGTCTGTTTTTCGTTTCGGGCCTGCTCACCGCCAGCGCGGTCACTACCGCCGGCAGCATCGGCTTCGTGGGGCTGATCGTACCGCACGCATGCCGCTTCGCGGTCGGTCCCGACCACCGCCTGCTGATTCCTGCAGCCACGCTGGCCGGCGGTACCTACCTGATGCTGGCCGATACGCTGGCGCGCACCATCATCGCGCCGGAACAGCTGCCCGTTGGCGTGATCACTGCGCTGGTGGGCGCGCCAGTGTTCCTCTACCAGTTGCACCGGCTGCGCAAGTGATTCCCATGATGATCAGCACCCATCGACTATCCCTGAACATCGGCCAGCGCCAGCTGATCGCCAACCTCGACTGGCAGGTGCGCGCTGGCGAATGCTGGAGCGTGATCGGCCGCAACGGCGCCGGCAAAAGCACCCTGCTGCGCACCCTGGCCGGTTTGCGCCCACCCGACGCCGGGACCGTATCGATCCGCGAGCGCGCGTTAAACGACTGGCCGCTGGCCGAACTGGCGCGCCAGCGCGCCTTTCTGGCGCAAAGCCGCAGCGACGCTTTTGCCTACACCGTGATCGAAACCGTGCTCTCGGCGCGCCACCCGTACCACGACCACCGCTACTGGGAAGGCAGCGACGATCACGCCATCGCACTGGCCTCCCTGGCGTCGATGGAAGTGGCCGACCTGGCCCGCCGCGACGTGCGTACCCTATCGGGCGGCGAGCGCCAGCGGGTGGCGATTGCCGCCATGCTGGCGCAGGACACGCCGCTGCTGCTGCTCGACGAACCGGCCAATGCGCTCGACCTGGCGCACCAGGTGAGCGTGATGACGCAGCTGGCGCGCCTGTGCCGCGAGCAGGGCAAGACCGTCGTCATGATCGGCCACGACCTGACCCTGGCGCACAGCGTCTCCACCCACGCGCTGCTGCTGCGCGGCGATGGCCGCTGGCTGGCCGGCGACAGGGAGGACGTGATGCGCGCCGATATCCTGGGCGACTACCTGGGCCACCCGATAGAAATCATCCGCCACGGCCACCGCAGCATCTTCATCCCTTCCGAGGAGACACCATGACCGAACAGACCAACACTCTTGATACCGGCGACGCCGCCCTGAACGAGCGCCATCGCGTGCGCATGGAGCGCAAGAAAGCCATCATCGATGCCCAGATTGCGTCCGCCAACAAGCAGATCGGCATCATCATCGTCAACACCGGCAACGGCAAGGGCAAGAGCTCGAGCGCGTTCGGCATGGTGGCGCGCGCGCTGGGCCACAACATGAAGGTCGGCGTGGTGCAGTTCATCAAGGGTGCGATGGCCACCGGCGAAGAACAGTTCCTGCGCCGCTTCCCCGACGAAGTAAGCTTCCACACCATGGGCGAAGGCTACACCTGGGAGACCCAGAACCGCGAACGCGACATCGAAAAAGCCACGCTGGCATGGGAACAGGCCAAGCGCTTCCTCGACGACCCCGCGTATGGCCTGGTGGTGCTCGACGAACTCAACATCGCCCTCAAGTACCGCTACCTCGACGTGGAAATGGTCATCAACGACCTGCTGGCGCGGCCGCAAATGCAGCACGTGGTGATCACCGGCCGCGGCGCGCCACAGGAGCTGATCGCGATTGCCGACACGGTCACCGATATGACGGTCATAAAGCACGCGTTCAAGGCGGGCATCGCCGCGCAGCTGGGTACCGAGTGGTGAATTACCTCGATGTGAAAGTGGTGATGGTGGCGGCGGTATCGTCCGGCCAGGGCAAGACCACCTGCACCGCCGCGCTGGCGCGCAAGCTGGTCAAGCTGGGCCGCCGCGTGCGCGTGTTCAAGTGCGGTCCCGACTTCATCGATCCGATGCTGCTCGAACGCGCCACCGGTGCGCCGGTGCGCACGCTCGACCTGTGGATGGTGGGGCTCGGACATTGCCGCAGCCAGCTGGCGCAGGCCGCGCAAGAAGCGGACGTGATCCTGATCGAAGGCGTGATGGGCTTATATGACGGCACGCCATCGTCGGCCGATGTCGCGCGCACCTTCGGCGTGCCGGTACTGGCCGTGATCGATGCTTCCGCCATGGCGCAGACAGCCGGCGCCATCGTGATGGGCCTGCGCGACTACGGCCCGGTGCAGATGGCTGGCGTGATCGCCAACCGCATCGCCAGCGAAAACCACGGCAAGATGGTGGCCGCATCGCTGCGCGACATCCCGCTGTTTGCCACCATGCCGCGCCAGCAGGTATCGCTGCCGGAGCGCCACCTGGGCCTGGTGGTCCCCGGCGAAATCCATAACCTCGATGCCCTGCTCGACCAACTGGCCGACCAGCTGATGTTCGACGAAGCGGCGTGGGAAGCCCTGGCGCCGGTACGCATCGAGATGCCTGCAGCGCCAGCAGCGCCCCTCGAAGCGACGCCACTGCACGGCACGACGATTGCGATTGCCCGCGACGCTGCCTTCATGTTCCTGTATCCCGCCAACCTGGACCTGCTGCGCGCGCTGGGCGCCGAGCTGACTTTCTTCTCGCCGCTGGCCGACGAACCGGTGCCAACCGAGGCGCACGCGGTGTACCTGCCCGGCGGCTATCCCGAACTGCACGCACCGGCGTTGAGTGCAGCTGCCACCTGGCGCGCCTCGATCCGCGCAGCGCACGCCGTCGGCACGCCCATCGTAGCGGAATGCGGCGGCATGATGGCGCTGGCCGATACCCTCGCCGACCAGCAGGGGCAAGCATGGCCGATGGCCGGCCTGCTGCCGGGTGCTGTGGCGATGCAGCCACGCCTGGCCGGCCTGGGACCGCAGGCACTGCTCACCGACGACGGCATTCTGCGCGGGCACACCTTTCATTATTCAAAACTGACAACCACAGTGGCGCCAGCCGCGCATACAATCAAGCACCCCTCCGCAATCCAGGGTGAAGCCTGGTATCGCGTTGGCTCATTGACCGCTTCGTATTTTCACGCATATTACCCATCCAACCCGGCGGCGGCAGCCGCCTTGTTCATGAGGAGACACGGATGACACGTACACTGGTTCTGGGAGGCGCGCGCTCGGGCAAGAGCGCCTACGCCGAACGCCTGGCCATCGAGTCCGGCAAGGAAGTCGTTTATATCGCCACCGCCACGGCCGGCGACGCCGAAATGGCAGCGCGCATCGCCCATCACAAGGGCAGCCGCCCCGGCGAGTGGACCACGGTGGAAGAACCGCTGGCACTGGGCAACCAGCTGCTGCGCTGGTCGTCGCCCGAACGCCTGATCCTGGTCGATTGCCTCACGCTCTGGCTGAGCAACCTGCTGTTCTCGAGCGGCCAGGAATACCCGGACGTGGGCGAAATCACGCTGCCCGCATTGTTCCACGAACAGCACGACATGCTGGCCAGCGCGCTGACCAAGTGCAGCAGCGACATCGTGCTGGTATCGAACGAGGTAGGCCTGGGCATCATGCCGTTCGGCGCCATCTCGCGCTGCTTCCTCGACGAGCAGGGCCGCCTCAATCAATCGGTGGCCGCCATTTGCGACCGCGCGGTGTTCGTCGCCGCCGGCCTGCCGCTGGTTCTGAAGGGATGATTGCCGGGTTGACCTTTGCCGCCATCGCGGTGCTGATGGTCGCCGGTGTGCTGCTGGACCTGCTGCTGGGCGAAGCACGCCGCTGGCATCCGCTGGTGGGCTTCGGCAACCTGGCGATCGGGCTGGAACGCCGGCTCAATCGCGGCACCGGCAAGGCGCGCTTCCGGCGCGGCGTGCTGGCCTGGATGCTGGCCGTGCTGCCTGCCACCGCGCTGGCCGCGCTGCTGGTTTGGGCAGCTGCCACAGTGAGTTTCTGGCTGGCGGCCGCGGTGCACGCGGCCATGCTGTACGTATGCCTCGGCTTGCGCAGCCTGCGCGAGCACAACCTCCCCATCGCCCACGCACTGGCGCAAAACGATTTGCCGCAGGCGCGCTATCTCACCTCGCGCATCGTCAGCCGCGATACCAGCAGCGCCAGCGAAGTCGAACTCACGCGCGCCAGCGCCGAATCGCTGCTGGAAAACGGCAACGACGCGGTATTCGCCACCCTGTTCTGGTTCATCGTCGGCGGCGGTCCGGGTGCGGTCATGTTCCGCATGGCGAACACGCTCGACGCCATGTGGGGCTACCGCACCGAGCGCCTGCTGCGCTTCGGCTGCGCCGCCGCACGCCTGGACGATGCCTTCAATTACCTGCCCGCGCGGCTGACCGCACTGTCGTACGTGGTGCTGGCGCCCGGGCTGGCCGCCAAACGGCGCGCCTGGCAGTGCTGGCGCGCGCAAGCCCCGCTGTGGGACAGCCCCAACGCCGGCCCGGTCATGGCCAGCGGCGCGGGCTCACTCGGCGTACAACTGGGCGGCGCAGCCATTTATCACGGCCAGCTTGAAGAACGCCCGGTGCTCGGCGCCGGCGTGCCCGCCACCGGGGTCGATATCAGCCGCGCGTGGAAGCTGGTTACGCACACCACCGCGCTGTGGCTGATTGCCGGCCTGGCGCTGGCGCTTTTGCTGGAACTGCTGGAGGTGCTCCATGCTTGAACACGGCGGCAATCTGCGCGACGCCACGCTGCGCTTCGGCCGCTCCGACTGGCTCGACCTGTCCACCGGCCTCAATCCACGCTGGTACCCGGCGCCCGCGCTGCCTGGCAACGCGTGGCACCGCCTGCCCGAAGCATCGCCGGAACTGGCCGCAGCAGCGCAAGCATGCTACGGCGCGCCGCTGATGCTGCCGGTGGCCGGCACGCAAGCCGCGATCCAGGCCCTGCCCCGGATGCGCGGACCTTCGCGCGTGACAGTGGCCGCTCCCTCGTATGCCGAACATGCGCACCACTGGCATGGCCACGGCCACACGCTCACGCAAACGCCGTATGCGGAACTCGATGCGGCCATCGCGCGCAGCGACGTGGTGGTGGTCTGCAATCCGAACAATCCCACCGGCGCCACCGTGCCCGCTGCGCAGTTGCTGGCGTGGGGGCAGCAGCTGGCCGCACGCGGCGGCTGGCTGGTGGTCGATGAAGCGTTCGGCGACACCGCGCAGCACAACAGCGTGGCCGCGCACAGCGGGCAGCCGGGATTGATCGTGCTGCGCTCTGTTGGAAAATTCTTCGGACTGGCCGGCATCCGGCTTGGCTTCGTGGCCGCCCACGCCGACCTGCTGCGCGACCTGGCCGACCTGCTAGGCCCCTGGACCATCAGCGGTCCCGCACAGCACATCGCGCTCGCCGCTTTGCACGACCGGGCCTGGCAAGCCGACACCCACGCCTACCTGCACGCGGAGGGCGCACGCCTGGCCGCGCTGCTCGCCAGCCACGGCATCGCCTCAACCGGCACGCCGCTGTTCCAGTGGTGGGCCGAACCGCAACCGGAAGCGTTATGGCAGCACATGGCCGAACGCGGTGTGTGGGTGCGGCTGTTCCGCGAGGCCGCGCGCGGCATCCGCCTGGGCCTCCCTCCCGAAGAAGCAGGCTGGCGGCGCCTGGAATCCGCATTGAAAGAATGGACCGACAAATGAAACGCATCACACTCCTGGCGCTGCTGTCGCTGGCCGCCATCTCGATGAACGCCAACGCTGCCATCACCGTGCGCGACGACGATGGCAACATCATCACCCTGGCCAAGCCGGCGCAGCGCATCGTCGCCATGTCGCCGCACGTGACCGAGCTGCTGTTCGCGGCCGGCGGTGGCGAGCGCATCGTCGGCGCCGTCACCTATAGCGACTACCCGGAAGCGGCCAGGAAGATTCCGCGCATTGGCACCAACCGGCAAATCGACATGGAGCGCGTGATCGCCATGAAGCCGGACCTGATCGTGGCCTGGATGCACGGCAGCTCCGAGCGCCAGATCGATACCTTGCGCCAGCTGGGCATCCCGATCTTCCACAGCGAACCCTTGAAACTCGACGGCATCGCCGACAACGTGCAGCGCCTGGGCCAGTTGCTGGGCACGGAAAACGTGGCGCAACCGGCCGCCGCGCAAATCCGCGCGCAGTTTGCCGCGCTGACGAAACAGTATGCCAGCCGGCCGCCGGTACGCATGTTTTACCAGGTGTGGGACAAGCCGCTGTATACCCTGAGCGGCGGCTCGATCGTCACCGACGCCATGCGCGTGTGCGGCGGCGTCAACATCTTTGCCGACCTGAAGGTGACGGCGCCGGTGGTCAGCATCGAAGGCGTGCTGCTAGCCGATCCCGAAGCGATCTTCGGCACCGCCGAAAAGGACTACGGCGGCGTCACGCTGTGGAAGCAGTACACCACCATGAAAGCGGTCCGCAACGGCAACCTGTTTACGCTCGACGGCGAACTGCTCAACCGCGCCGGCCCTCGCATGGTGGACGGCACCCGCGCCATGTGCGAGATGCTGGAGCAGGCCCGCCAGCGGCGGAAGAACTGATGGCGTTTCCTTACACGACCCTGATGGTGCAAGGCACCACGTCCGACGCCGGCAAAAGCACCGTGGTGGCGGCGCTGTGCCGGCTGCTCAAGCGCGACGGCGTGCGCGTGGCGCCGTTCAAGCCGCAAAACATGGCGCTCAACAGCGCGGTGACAGCCGACGGCGGCGAGATCGGCCGCGCCCAGGCGCTGCAGGCGATTGCCGCCGGCGTGGCGCCGCACACCGACATGAACCCGGTGCTATTAAAACCTTCGAGCGATATCGGCGCGCAAGTGATCATCCACGGCCAGGTACGCGCCGAGATGAATGCGCGCGACTACCACCGCTACAAAACGGTGGCGATGGAAGCCGTACTGGAATCGCACCAGCGCCTGCTGGCGCAATACGATTGCGTGATGGTCGAAGGCGCCGGCAGCCCGGCTGAAATCAACCTGCGCTCGCGCGACATCGCCAACATGGGTTTTGCCGAGAAGGTCGATTGCCCGGTGATCCTGGTGGCCGACATCGACCGCGGTGGCGTGTTCGCTCACCTGGTGGGCACCTTGTCGTGCCTGTCGGAGAGCGAGCGGGCGCGCACCATCGGTTTCGTGATCAACCGTTTCAGGGGCGACATCAAGCTGCTCGAACCGGGCCTGGAATGGCTGGAACAGCAAACCGGCAAACCGGTGCTGGCCGTGCTGCCGTATTTGCATGGCTTGTTCCTCGATGCGGAGGATGCGGTGCAGGCGGTGCAGGCCTCGACCGGCGCGTTTCGCGTGGTGGTCCCGAGCCTGCCGCGCATGAGCAACCACACCGACTTCGACGCGCTGCGCGCGCACCCGGACGTGGACCTGCGCTTCGTGCGCCAGGGCGAGCCGATACCGCCGGCGGACCTGATCATCCTCCCGGGCAGCAAGAACACGCGCGGCGACCTGGCGTGGCTGCACACGCAAGGCTGGCCCGCCGCCATCGCGCGCCACCTGCGCTACGGCGGCAAGGTGATCGGCGTGTGCGGCGGTTTCCAGATGCTGGGTACCAGCGTGCTTGATCCCCTCGGCATGGAGGGCCATGCCGGCGCTTCACCGGCCCTGGGCCTGCTCGACATGTCCACCGAAATGACGCCGCACAAGCGGCTGGTGCAGGTGCATGGCCGTTGCGCTTTCAACGACGACGGCGCGCCAGTGACGGGCTACGAAATCCACATGGGCACTTCGACCGGCGACGCGCTGGCACGGCCGGCGTTCAGGATCGACGGCCGGCCCGAGGGCGCGGTGTCCGCCGACGGCCAGATTCTTGGCACCTATTTGCACGGCCTGTTCGACACGCCACAGGCATGCAGCGCGCTGCTGCGCTGGGCCGGACTCGATACACAGAACACGGTCGATACGGCCGCCCTGCGCGAGGCCAGCCTGGAACGCATCGCCGACGCCACCCAGCCGCTGTACGATGCGCTGAAGGCCCTCACCACGCTCAAGGCGGTGCACTGAATCACACCGCCGGGCATTCCTCGAGCTTGCGGTTGCCCGGACCGGCCAGGGTGCGCAGACTGCGCTCCACCGCTGCCGTGTACTCGTGCTTTTGCACGGTATCGACGAAGCGGAAATCGCAGCGCACCTGCTCGTGCGTGGCGGTGACCACCAGGTAACCGCGCTTGCTGGTTTCGGCGTAGTACAGCGGCGCGATCATGTCGGTCATCATGGCCGCCACGTCGTCCGGGTTGCGGCCCCGGTGGCCGCCTTCCATACCAGGCGACGTCACGCCAGGGGTGGCGAATTCCACGCCCACCTGGCGGCCGTTGGCGTCCAACAGGTCGCTGGCCCATGCGTTATGGGTGTCGCCGGCCAGCACCACCACGTTCTTGCGGTGCCGCGCCATGATGGCGAACAGCCGTTCGCGCTCGCTCTGGTAGCCGTCCCACGAATCGAGGTAGCACGGCAGCGACGGCGATGCGAGCCAGCGCCGCTCGCGGTCGGTCACGCCCGCGGGGTCGAGCGCCGCGCGGCGCTTCGCCGCCACGTAATCGGTGCTCGAACATTCACCCAGCACCACCGCCTGCGGATGCTCCATGCGCGCCATCAGCACCTGCTGCCCCAGCATCTGCCAGCGCGCAGTCGATTGTTCCACCTGCCGGTCGAGCCATGCCATCTGCTCGGCGCCCATCATCTGCCGGCGCGGCGAATACAGGTCGCTGCGGTACCTGCCCTCGTCGAACCGCTTGCTGGCGTCGAAATACGAGGACATCATCAGTTGCTGGTCGCGGCCGATCACGCGGGTATCGAGCATGTGCAACGAGACGATGCCGCCGAAGTCGAACGAGCGGTATATCTTGTCAAGCGCCGAGGGATCGGGGGTGCGGATCGGCATCCACTCGTGGTAGGCGGTGGCCGCCGCCAGCTTGCGCAGCTTGAACGGACCGTAGGCGCTGGTCTTGTGGTCGAGCGAGCCGTCGCGCCAGGTGTCGTCGGCGATTTCGTGGTCGTCCCACACGGCGATGAACGGCATGGCAGCGTGCACTGCCTGCAAATCGGCATCGCTGCGGTACTGGGCATAGCGGCGGCGGTAGTCTTCGAGGCGCAGCAGCACGTCGCGCGGCTCGGACACGCGGTCGAGCTGCTTGCCCTGCTCGGCGCCGTAACCGCTGCTTTCGTACTCGTAGATATAGTCGCCCAGGTGCAGCGCGGCGTCGATATCGCCCTGCAGCGCGGCATCGGCATACACGTTGAAAAAGCCGAACGGGTAGTTCGAGCACGAGAACACCGCCAGCTTTACCTGCCGTACATCGGCGCGCGGCAGCGTCCTGGTGCGCCCCACCGTGGATTTCGCGGCGCCAGACTCGAACTGGTAATGGTACACATGGCCCGGCAACAGGCCGGCAGCGTCCACTTTGACGGTGTAGTCCTGGTGCGCGGACGTGGTCACACTGCCCGAGGCGACCACCGAGCGCATGGCCGCGTCGGTGGCCAGTTGCCAGCGCACGGCGATGTCGCCGCCGCCATTGTCCTGGCCCGGCGTTACGCGCGTCCACACGATCACGCGGTCGCTCAAGGGATCGCCGCTGGCCACGCCGTGAGCGAAGCGCAGCGGGCCGACGTTGTCGGCGTTGTCACCATGGCTGGCAGTACTGGTGCAGGCAGCGAGCGCAGTGCCCAGCAGCGCGGTGCCTGCCACCTGGCGCATAAAACCGCGCCGTCCCGGAATTGGCGGTTGGTCGTGCATCTGGCCTCCTCGATATGGTTGCACGCACCATAGCGCCCCGGCATGACCGCATGATGACGGCACTGCAACTCTCCCGCATGCCCGGTGACCTGCTTTGCACATTTATGGGAAAATCGACAGATGGATACTACCGCTCAAAACTCCGCACCACCTCCCGGGCCATCCGCCGCCGAAGTAGCCGCCAAGCGCTACCTGCCCTGGGTGGTGGCCACCGCCCTGTTCATGGAGCAGCTGGACTCCACCATCGTCAACACCGCGATCCCCAGCATGGCGGAAAGCCTGCAGGTGACGCCGCTCAGCCTCAAGGCGGTGGTCACCAGCTATGTGCTCAGCCTCGCGGTGGCGATTCCCGTCAGCGGCTGGATGGCCGACCGCTTCGGCACCCGGCGCGTGTTCATGAGCGCCATCACCATTTTTACGATTGCCTCGATCCTGTGCGGCCTGTCGGTCAACTCGCCGATGCTGGTGGCGTCACGGCTGCTGCAAGGTTTTGGCGCGGCGATGATGATGCCGGTCGGGCGCCTGGCCATCGTGCGCACCTTCCCCAAGTCCGAACTGCTGGCGGCGATGAACTTCGTGATCATCCCGGCGCTCATCGGGCCCCTGCTCGGTCCCACGGTGGGGGGGTTGATCGTGCACTGGATGACGTGGCGCGAGATTTTCTTCGTCAACGTCCCGGTGGGTATCGCTGCGCTGTACCTGGCCAACAAGCACATGCCCGACTACCGCAACGAGGATGCGCGGCCGCTCGACTTCATCGGCCTGGTGTTGTTCGGTACCGGTGTGGCGCTGTTGTCATGGCTGCTCGAGGTGTTCGGCGAACATCGGCTCGATGTGACGTCGATGTCGGTACTGCTGTTTATCGCCTGCTCGCTGCTGGCCGCCTATGTGTGGCATGCGCGCGAGGCCGCGTATCCGCTGCTGCGCATCGCCCTGTTCAAGGTGCGCACCTTCCGCGTCTCGGTCATGGGTGGTTTTATCACCCGCATCGGTGTCGGCGGGTTGCCGTTCCTGCTGCCGTTGCTGTACCAGCTGGGACTGGGCCTGCCGGCCTGGCAATCGGGCCTGTTGATGATGCCGTCGGCGGCGGCGGCCATGTTCATGAAGTTCATCTCGGCGCGGGTGCTGGCGCGCTTCGGCTACCGCCAGGTGCTTACCGTGAACACGGTGCTGATCGGGATTACCATCAGCCTGTTCTCGTTCGTCCAGCAAGGCACGCCGATCTACGTGATCGTGATGATCAGCCTGTGCCTGGGCTTTTTCAATTCGCTGCAGTTTTCGAGCATGAACACCATCGCCTACGCCGACGTGGAGGGTAACGACAGCAGCATGGCCAGCACCATCGCCAGCTCGATGCAGCAGTTGTCGGTGAGTTTCGGCCTGGCGGCCGGTTCGCTGATCACGGGCTGGTATCTCGGCGACGTGCCGCAATCGAACCGCATCGCGCTCACCGCGGCGCTGCATTACGCCTTCCTCACGCTGGCCGTCATGACCGTTCTGTCGTCGATCACCTTCTGGTCGCTGCGCAAGAGCGACGGCGAGAGTATCAGCAAGGGCAGCGTGAAAGAGGCTTAACGTTTTCTGAGCAGGAATTCATGGTGACAGGCCAGGCAGCGTACGCGCACGCTGCCCGCCAGCAGCCGCATCCACCAGGCGCGCGGAATGCGCCGGGTCCAGTCCGACCCGCACCGCGTGCACGTGTACTGCGGCGCCGGCATCAGCGCAGTGGCCGCACGATCAGGCGGTTCACGTAGGGGTCCAGCAGCAGCGGGCCGTCGTACGGTTCCGGCGCATACTGGTAGGCATAGCTGGGTAGCAGCGAGTACTGGATCTGCAGCATCAGCCGTGGCAAGCGGTGCGGCGCCGTGCCCTTGTGAATGCCGGCCGTATCGACCGCAAAGCAAAAGCCGCGCGTGCCAGTGGCCGTGAGCAGCTGCTCGGCGCCGTAGTTGGCGGAGATCTCGTCATCGCTGTAAAAGCGCAACCGCACCGGCGCCTGCGTCAGGTGGCTGCCGTACAAATACACGTGCGGTCCGGCGTCGTGATCGACATCGGTCAGATACACCAGCACCTTCACATAGCGCCAATCCTCCGAGTCGCGATGAAACGCCTGCAAATCGCTGGCGTTGCCCGCCACCGGGAACGACCAGCGCAAGCCCAGCGCCGAGATGGTGGGTTTGCAGCGCATGTAGCGCGCGGCCAGGCCCAGCAGCGGTGCGCTGTTGGCCAGGGCCAGGATGTACGGGCAAGCGATCACGTCGCGCAGGTGGTAATCGGCCACGCGCACGCCCTGCGGCACCTGCGCCAGCGCGAACAACGCGCGCTCACGGTCGCGATCGGTCAGCATTTTGTCTTGCAGGTAGGTGCGGATGGCATCGCACTGCACGCTGCTGAGCAGATTGCCAAGCGGCGCGTAGCCGCTCTGGCTGAGGTTGGCAAGCGCGGCACCCTCCACGGCGCTGGCGGCGTGCAGTTCACGCCCGCTGCCATGACGCAGGCGCAGCGCACAGGTCAGGATGCGCACCACCAACCGGCGCAATGCCGGTCGCGTGACCAGGCGCTGGCTGTAATACAGCAGGCTGTGTAACGGGGCAAAGCGGCGACCGGGCGTCAGCTGTGCATATTCCATGAAGAAATCCTTCCAGGGTTATCCCTGAGAAGGTAGCAATCCGCTGCGCCGCTGCCTTGATGTGAGCTAAGAATCGGGCCCACAAGAAGATAAAGCGCCCCTTGTCTCTTGCCGGTGCAGACGCCTAGAACGACGTCAGCGCCTTGGTGAACTTGATCAGCCACAGGCGGCTTGGGCGCTCAAGGTCAGTACCGCGCGCAACGCGGATGGTGTTGCCGGGCGCGCAACCGGCAGCGCTGCTGGCGATGATGGCGCCGTTGGCATCGATATTGCACTTGGTAACGTCGGCATCTTCGATTACTGCGCCAGCGGCATTGAACACCTTGGTTTTCATGCCGAAGTCGTTGTCGTTGACCAGGGCCAGGGTGTTGCCGTCAACAATCGTCAAACCTTCGGCCTTTTCGGCCAGCCAGCCGATCGCGTTCAAGTCCAACAACACGGTTTTCTTCATGGTGACCACCGATTTCCAGTCGGCGCCGTTGACGGCCGCGCCACCCATGCTGCTTTTTTCCAGGTCGGACGTGGTGGCGTTGTAAGGCGTAGCCGAAATATCGGTAGCAGCGCCAATTTCCACCAGCATCAGCTTGTTGAATACGTTGCCGCCAGGCGCGGCGCCCTGCTCGATCACGATGAACTTGCCGTTACCCAGCGCGACCACGTCGCCGAGCTTGGCATTGCCGGTGCGGCCATCCTGGTAGTCGGCAGCATCCAACGGATACGCGTACATCTTGCCCGAGGTGCCCGTCGTCGGATCGAATTCGGTCCAGCGCGTGAAGCGCGCAAAGCGTTCGATCGCTTCGCTTTTGCCGGTCACCGTGTAGAGGGTATTGCCGTCGGTAAGCGGGCTTTGCAGGAAACCGTGCAGTTTGTCGGTGCTGGTATCGAGCGCCATGCCTTCCATGCCGCGATTGGCGCGGCGTTTGGCGAAAATGGCCGGCAAGCCGGTACCCGGTGCGTACTTGCTGAGGATGAGGCCGGTGGCCGGATCGATCTTTTCGATGAACGGACCATATTCATCGGATACCCACAGCGCGTTGCGCTTCTTGTCGAACACGATCGCTTCGGAGTCGAGCCCGCCCGCGTTGAAGGTGGCCTTGCTGGCGGCGTCATATTTCATCACGTCCATCACCGGCAGCTCGGACGTGTAGCCCACGGTGCCCGGCGCCACCGGCAGGCCCGAGGTGGGGACGGTCGCCGAGACCTTGATCGGCGTGGACGATGTCAGCACAGCACCCGACTTGCCCACCGTGATCACCCCAAACGAGGGCGCAAAACTCGGCGACGGGAAAATTTTGCTGCCCGTCACGCCGGTACCGCTCAATGCCGGCAGATTGGGGCCGTCGCCGTTGGGGCCGCGATCGGTCAGGCCATAGAACTCGAGGTCGCCATTGGCATTGGTGCCCTTGAAGGCCAGCGCCGAGCCATACGACGGCAGGAAGCCGAACGGGAATTCTTCCTTGACCCTGGCGTTGCTGCCTTCGTAGGGGATATAGAACTTGCTGTCGGCCTGGACCTGGTAGCGGGTGACGGTGACGGCCACGTCGCCCAAGTTATTTTTTTGGGTAAAAGTTTCGTTCACCGGCGTACCGCGCCTGGACGCGAGCGTGTCTTCGAAATGCTCGCGCACCAGCGCGCGGCGGCTGTCATCGACGCTGCGCACGGCATATTTGGCGCCGGCCTTGGCCAGGGTGGCGCCCAGATTGGTATTGAAAGCGGAGGCGGCGGCGTTGAAATCGACGGTCTGAGCGGCCAGCGCGGTCTTGGCCTCGGCGGTCAGCTTGATGCCGTTCGACGGATCGTTGTCATCGTCGAGCAATTGCAGGGCCAGCAGTCGGTTGATCACTTTGGCGTCCTTGATATCGACCACGCGGGCCAGTTCCAGCGGAGTGACCGTGGACGCACACAAGGTGCTGCCCAAGGCGATGCCGCCAATGCTGAAGCTGACGGTGTCGCCAGCATAGCAGGTGAACTCGCCTTTGGCGTTGGTGACCGCCTTCGGTGCGGCGCCGGCGACATAATCGAGGTTTTCGACCACGCCATCGAGGAACACACCGGTCATGGCCGGATTGATGGGCGCCGCCGCATCGTGGTCGCTGCCACCACAGCCTGCCAAAACGGAGATTACCGCGAGCGACACCAGGGAAAGACGCATCATGCTGAACCACCTCTTATTAGGAAAGAGACAAGTTTAGCGTCCATAAGTGACAGGAATATGACCTACAAAAGCAAAAAAGCCCCAACCAGATCACTGATTGGGGCTTTCTCTATATAACTAGCCTGACGATAACCTACTTTCACACTGGTTGCAGCACTATCATCGGCGCAAAATCGTTTCACGGTCCTGTTCGGGATGGGAAGGGGTGGGACCGATTTGCTATGGTCATCAGGCATTGAACTGTACGGGCCGCGTCGTTTGACGTTGCCCAGAATCTGGGAGAAGTAAGTAGTCGGTGTGCATACACACCTGGGTAATGAAGTTGTATCAACGAACGTTCCAACGCACTTCTTATTCGCTACAACCTGCTAAGGTTATAGGGACAAGCCGTACGGGCAATTAGTACTGGTTAGCTTAATGCATTACTGCACTTCCACACCCAGCCTATCAACGTCCTGGTCTCGAACGACCCTTCAAAGAGCTCAAGGCTCTGGGAAATCTCATCTCAAGGCAAGTTTCCCGCTTAGATGCTTTCAGCGGTTATCTCTTCCGAACTTAGCTACCCGGCAATGCCACTGGCGTGACAACCGGTACACCAGAGGTTCGTCCACTCCGGTCCTCTCGTACTAGGAGCAGCCCCCTTCAAATTTCCAACGCCCACGGCAGATAGGGACCAAACTGTCTCACGACGTTTTAAACCCAGCTCACGTACCACTTTAAATGGCGAACAGCCATACCCTTGGGACCGGCTACAGCCCCAGGATGTGATGAGCCGACATCGAGGTGCCAAACTCCCCCGTCGATATGAACTCTTGGGAGGAATCAGCCTGTTATCCCCAGAGTACCTTTTATCCGTTGAGCGATGGCCCTTCCATACAGAACCACCGGATCACTATGTCCTACTTTCGTACCTGCTCGACTTGTCAGTCTCGCAGTTAAGCACGCTTATGCCATTGCACTATCGTCACGATGTCCGACCGTAACTAGCGTACCTTCGAACTCCTCCGTTACACTTTAGGAGGAGACCGCCCCAGTCAAACTGCCTACCATGCACTGTCCCCGACCCGGATAACGGGCCAAGGTTAGAACCTCAAATGAACCAGGGTGGTATTTCAAGGTTGGCTCCACGAGAACTGGCGTTCCCGCTTCAAAGCCTCCCACCTATCCTACACAGATTGATTCAAAGTCCAATGCAAAGCTACAGTAAAGGTTCATGGGGTCTTTCCGTCTAGCCGCGGGTAGATTGCATCATCACAAACACTTCAACTTCGCTGAGTCTCGGGAGGAGACAGTGTGGCCATCGTTACGCCATTCGTGCAGGTCGGAACTTACCCGACAAGGAATTTCGCTACCTTAGGACCGTTATAGTTACGGCCGCCGTTTACTGGGACTTCAATCAAGAGCTTGCACCCCATCATTTAATCTTCCAGCACCGGGCAGGCGTCACACCCTATACGTCCACTTTCGTGTTTGCAGAGTGCTGTGTTTTTATTAAACAGTCGCAGCCACCAGTTTATTGCAACCCTTTCGCCCTATCACAGTAAAGTGACCAAGCTACCGGGGCGTACCTTTTCCCGAAGTTACGGTACCAATTTGCCGAGTTCCTTCTCCCGAGTTCTCTCAAGCGCCTTAGAATACTCATCTCGCCCACCTGTGTCGGTTTGCGGTACGGTCTCGTATGACTGAAGCTTAGAGGCTTTTCTTGGAACCACTTCCGATTGCTACAGAACCGAAGTTCTTCGTCCCAGTCCCTTGAATTACGCACCCGGATTTGCCTAAGTGCCTTCTATGAACCAGAAACTGCCTATTCCAACAGGCAGACAACCTTCCGCGATCCGTCCCCCCATCGCATCATACGACGGTGCAGGAATATTAACCTGCTTCCCATCAGCTACGCATCTCTGCCTCGCCTTAGGGGCCGACTCACCCTGCTCCGATGAACGTTGAACAGGAAACCTTGGGCTTACGGCGTGGGGGCTTTTCACCCCCATTATCGCTACTCATGTCAGCATTCGCACTTCTGATACCTCCAGCATCCTTTACAAGACACCTTCGCAGGCTTACAGAACGCTCTCCTACCATATGCTTACGCATATCCGCAGCTTCGGTGACTGGCTTAGCCCCGTTACATCTTCCGCGCAGGACGACTCGATCAGTGAGCTATTACGCTTTCTTTAAATGATGGCTGCTTCTAAGCCAACATCCTGACTGTTTTAGCCTTCCCACTTCGTTTTCCACTTAGCCAATCTTTGGGACCTTAGCTGGCGGTCTGGGTTGTTTCCCTCTTGACGCCGGACGTTAGCACCCGACGTCTGTCTCCCAAGCTCGCACTCATCGGTATTCGGAGTTTGCAATGGTTTGGTAAGTCGCGATGACCCCCTAGCCATAACAGTGCTCTACCCCCGATGGTGATACTTGAGGCACTACCTAAATAGTTTTCGGAGAGAACCAGCTATTTCCAAGTTTGTTTAGCCTTTCACCCCTACCCACAGCTCATCCCCTAATTTTTCAACATTAGTGGGTTCGGACCTCCAGTGCGTGTTACCGCACCTTCATCCTGGCCATGAGTAGATCACTTGGTTTCGGGTCTACACCCAGCGACTATCGCCCTGTTCGGACTCGATTTCTCTACGGCTTCCCTATATGGTTAACCTTGCCACTGAATGTAAGTCGCTGACCCATTATACAAAAGGTACGCAGTCACGGAACAAGTCCGCTCCTACTGTTTGTATGCACACGGTTTCAGGATCTATTTCACTCCCCTCCCGGGGTTCTTTTCGCCTTTCCCTCACGGTACTGGTTCACTATCGGTCGATTACGAGTATTTAGCCTTGGAGGATGGTCCCCCCATATTCAGACAGGATTTCTCGTGTCCCGCCCTACTTGTCGTACGCTTAGTACCACCGTTTGAATTTCGTGTACGGGGCTATCACCCGCTATGGCTGCCATTTCCAGAGCATTCCACTATTCAATCGACTATCACGTACAGGCTCTTCCCATTTCGCTCGCCACTACTTTGGGAATCTCGGTTGATTTATTTTCCTGCAGCTACTTAGATGTTTCAGTTCGCCGCGTTCGCTTTGCAACCCTATGTATTCAGGTTGCAATGACCTAAAAGGCCGGGTTTCCCCATTCGGAAATCTGCGGATCAAAGCTTGTTTGCTAGCTCCCCGCAGCTTATCGCAAGCTACTACGTCCTTCATCGCCTGTAATCGCCAAGGCATCCACCATGTGCACTTATTCACTTGTCCCTATAACGTTAGCCCCTGCGACTAAACAAGGAGCGTTTATAGGAATAAGAAGTACTACGTTGTTGCGTTTGTTGATACATACAATCATTACCCATCGCATTACGTCTTACCGTAACACGACACATAAAAATCTACTTACTTCTTCCAGATTGTTAAAGAACATACAGCACTTGGTCTCTAAAAGACCAAATCTAAACCTAGCGGCTTACATTTGAACTCTTGGTGGAGGATGACGGGATCGAACCGACGACCCCCTGCTTGCAAAGCAGGTGCTCTCCCAGCTGAGCTAATCCCCCTGAGATTTACTACAAGGTTTTGCGCTTAACTGGTAGGGCTGGTTGGACTCGAACCAACGACCCCCGCGTTATCAACACGGTGCTCTAACCAGCTGAGCTACAGCCCCAAATGCTGTTCTTCTAATTGACAGTCGATAAGTGTGAACGCTTGATGAAGGTTATTGCTAACCCAGTGCTACTCTAGAAAGGAGGTGATCCAGCCGCACCTTCCGATACGGCTACCTTGTTACGACTTCACCCCAGTCACGAATCCTACCGTGGTAAGCGCCCTCCTTGCGGTTAAGCTACCTACTTCTGGTAAAACCCGCTCCCATGGTGTGACGGGCGGTGTGTACAAGACCCGGGAACGTATTCACCGCGACATGCTGATCCGCGATTACTAGCGATTCCAACTTCATGCAGTCGAGTTGCAGACTACAATCCGGACTACGATACACTTTCTGGGATTAGC
The DNA here is from genome assembly GCF_034479515.1 of Duganella zoogloeoides. NCBI lineage: Bacteria > Pseudomonadati > Pseudomonadota > Betaproteobacteria > Burkholderiales > Oxalobacteraceae > Duganella > Duganella zoogloeoides. The sequence continues at coordinate 379,567 of NZ_CP140152.1, read as the reverse complement.
TCCCCCTCGCGGGTTGGCGGCCCTCTGTATGTACCATTGTATGACGTGTGAAGCCCTACCCATAAGGGCCATGAGGACTTGACGTCATCCCCACCTTCCTCCGGTTTGTCACCGGCAGTCTCATTAGAGTGCTCTTTCGTAGCAACTAATGACAAGGGTTGCGCTCGTTGCGGGACTTAACCCAACATCTCACGACACGAGCTGACGACAGCCATGCAGCACCTGTGTGCAGATTCTCTTTCGAGCACTCCTCAATCTCTCGAGGATTTCTGCCATGTCAAGGGTAGGTAAGGTTTTTCGCGTTGCATCGAATTAATCCACATCATCCACCGCTTGTGCGGGTCCCCGTCAATTCCTTTGAGTTTTAATCTTGCGACCGTACTCCCCAGGCGGTCTACTTCACGCGTTAGCTGCGTTACCAAGTTAATTAAAACCCGACAACTAGTAGACATCGTTTAGGGCGTGGACTACCAGGGTATCTAATCCTGTTTGCTCCCCACGCTTTCGTGCATGAGCGTCAGTTTTGACCCAGGGGGCTGCCTTCGCCATCGGTGTTCCTCCACATATCTACGCATTTCACTGCTACACGTGGAATTCTACCCCCCTCTGCCAAACTCTAGCCTTGCAGTCACCATCGCCATTCCCAGGTTGAGCCCGGGGATTTCACGACAGTCTTACAAAACCGCCTGCGCACGCTTTACGCCCAGTAATTCCGATTAACGCTTGCACCCTACGTATTACCGCGGCTGCTGGCACGTAGTTAGCCGGTGCTTATTCTTCAGGTACCGTCATTAGATCTCTGTATTAGAAAAACCCGTTTCTTCCCTGACAAAAGAGCTTTACAACCCGAAGGCCTTCTTCACTCACGCGGCATTGCTGGATCAGGCTTGCGCCCATTGTCCAAAATTCCCCACTGCTGCCTCCCGTAGGAGTCTGGACCGTGTCTCAGTTCCAGTGTGGCTGGTCGTCCTCTCAGACCAGCTACTGATCGATGCCTTGGTAGGCTTTTACCCTACCAACTAGCTAATCAGATATCGGCCGCTCCAGGAGCATGAGGTCTTGCGATCCCCCACTTTCATCCTTAGATCGTATGCGGTATTAGCGTAACTTTCGCTACGTTATCCCCCACTCCAGGGTACGTTCCGATATATTACTCACCCGTTCGCCACTCGCCGCCAGGTTGCCCCGCGCTGCCGTTCGACTTGCATGTGTAAGGCATGCCGCCAGCGTTCAATCTGAGCCAGGATCAAACTCTTCAGTTTAATCTCTGTTTATTTGCCGATTTCTCGGCACCATCATCGCTGATGGGTCGCTCACTCAAAATACTGACAGGCCACTATTTTCATAGCGCCTATTTCATTACTTCTTGTGAACATTTGATAATTTAAGTATCACGCTGCAAGCAGCGTGTGCACTGTCATCAAACGTCCACACTTATCGACTGTTAATTTTTAAAGAACTGTATTTGGTGTTGCGGTACTGCGTTTCGCTGCGATCGTTTTGTCTGCCGCGAAGAAGAAAGAGTATGAAGCGTTTAGCTTGTTTCGTCAACCTTCTTTTTTCTCGCTTCGTTCAGCATTTGCATGCCGTGTTCTGCGAGGGGGCGAATTATAGCCAAGCCAGCAGGGGCTTGGCAAGAGGCTTTTTTACACGGTGCCGGCAACGTCTGGATACAGTCGTACCAGGGTCGCGGAAATGATTTGCTTGATCAGTAATGCTGCGCGGTCGCCGGTGATGGCGACCTTTTCACGGCGCACGTCTTTCCACAGTTCGACCAGGCCGGCGTCGTGCTGGCTGACGACCTGCTCCACTTCTTCCTGCCAGAATGCCGGCGCTTCGTTTTCAACAAAATTGCCACGGCCCCGGCCGAAGTGCGCCACGGCCAGATAGCGCAGCACGCCGACGATGACCAGGTTGCGCATGAAGGCGTCGGTAAACTGCACGGCAGCGACGTTGCGATCGGTGCTGGCGTTGAAACCCCAGGCGGCGCCCGCAAAGGTCAGTGCGCCCACCACGCCGCCGATGATGGCGCCGCCTCCTAATGTCAGTCCGCCAGCCATGACGTCGGCCGACAAGCCAGTGGCCGCGCCCGAGAGCATGGCGCCCAGCAATCCCGCTTGGGCCTTGTCGATCGGTGCGCGCACAGCAAAGCTTTCGCGCACGCGCTCGTTGATCTTGCCGGCGTCGGTGGGATCGAGCTGGTGCAGGATCAGCAGTTCGCGCGTGCTGTCAATCGACCGCTGGTTCAAGCGCGCGACCAAGGTGGCCATCGCCCGGTCCTGGCGCTGCTGTTCTTCGTTCTTGCCGATGCCCACCACCTTGAGCGCTGACTTGAGCATGCTCTTGCCCTCTTCCACGACCTGCTCGCTGTCGCGTGCAGCTGTGGACAGTTGCGCAGCCAGCAGGTGAACGGCGCGGTCGTAGCGCTCGGTGTTGCGCGCCTGCCAGGTGGCAAACAACCGGGCGTAACCCGCCTGCAACGACACGTCGAGCAACTTGCCCACCGTGTCGTAGAACACGCGCTCGTGCACCCAGCAGCGGGCAAAGGCGTCCAGCGCCAGCACCTCACGCACGGCCGGATACTGGCGCAGGTGCTGGCGCCAACGCTCCTGCTCGGCGTGTTCCTCGCCCACCGGGCGCGGCCGGCCTACCTGGTTGAGCAGCACCACTACCGGCTTGTCCAGCCATTCGAGGATTTTCATTTCCGCCGGCAGGTAACCGGTGTCGCGTGGATCTTCCGATGAATTGACCAGGTAGAGCACGAGGTCGGCCGAATCGCGCGCCGTGCGCATCGCTTGCTGGCTGAGCCAGAACGGCCGGTCGCGGTAGCGGTCGATCACTTCGCGCAGGAACCAGCCGACCGGATTACCCGATTGGCCCAGCCGCTTGAGCAGGCGCACCGAGTCGCCAAAGCCCGGCGTATCCCACAGTTGCAGCGAGTCTCCGTGCGGCGTGGTTAATAAAGTGTGCGATTCGGCAAAGATGGTGACATGGGCGGCGTCGCGTACTTCGCCGATATCGACGCCGACCAGGGTGCGGGCCAGCGTGGTCTTGCCATTATTGGTATGCGAAATCAGGGCAAACTGAATCTGCACACCGTCTTTTTGCGTGGAAACGGTCATTGTGGTGTCGAGAGTGGCAGCCCGGCTTCGAGCGGATGGGCGCCGGGGTTGAGCAAGTTGACCACCGTGGCCCTGGTGTGATGGAAGTGGCAGAACTGCTGCCACAGCGCCACACGCTCGGCCAGGCGGGCGCGGTCGTCGGGATGGTCGCCCATGCGCTCGACGTAGCTCGATTGATCGAGCAGCACGGCGATGCCGCGCGGCGAGGACTTGACCAGGTAGTCGAGGAAGGCGCCGTGGTTTTCCTTCTCCGGCGTGGCGGTGATGTTGAACAGCACGGCGGTGATATTGACGTTGGGGTCGGTCAGATCGACTTCACGCAGCAGCTCGCGCGCGTCTTCGCCATAGGCGCTCGATGGCCGCAACATCATGCGGCCCTGCTCGCCGAACGCCATCACCGCGACCTGCACCAGGCCCTGGTGGCGCACCTCGTCCACCGTAAAGCTGTAAGGCAGCACGCGCAGCAGGCCACCGGTGGAGACGCCGATGGTGTCATTGAGGCGACGGAAATAAGGATGGTCGAGGTCGAGCGGGAAGCGTTTGGCGAAATGCGCCGCGCGCAGGTTGTAGGCCAGCGCCAGCAACAGGCGCGGCAGCACCACGAACAGGAAGATGGTCGCCGCATATAAATGCACCCAGCGCGCGCCGCCCTCGGCTGCCGTGGTTTGCGGGAAGCGCAGCGCTTCGATCTCGGCCAAGGTAAAACCTTGCAGGTTAAATACAAACATCGCCGGCGCAAACAGGAAAGACAGCAGGCCATGCACTTGCGATGCATTGAGGAAGGTACTTTCCCAGCCGGCGCCGTATTGGGCCAGCAAGCCGCGCGCATAGAGCGAAGCGACGGCGCCGATGGAAAACAGCGCCGCGCTCAGGTGCACGGTGCGGTTGAGACGGGCCGCCGTCAGCCTGGCGCTCAGTTGCGCCCATTCGCCCATAAAACTGAGCAAGGCGGTCGAGAGTACCGGCGGCATCTTGCGCGGCAGCGCCAGCTTGCCCACGCTCAGGCGGCGCACCATGCCGTCCTTGGGCCAGCCCGGCGCGCGCGATGGAACCACCAGGCTGATCAGCAATCCTATGTAGACCACGAAGTTCCAGGCCAGGATCAGCAGCAAGGGGGCGGAAAGCAGATCGACACGGTGCGGATCGGTAATGCGGTCGAGCGCCACGCCCATTACCAGGGCCAGCAGCGGCAGCGCCCAGGTCAGCCCTTGCAGACCGTAGCGGCGCTTGGAGAAACTGGCAAAGGCAGGGTTGCGCTCGGCCAGGCGCTCGAGCAGCAATTCGGAACGCTGCTGCAGGAAATCGTCGCCGGTCACCTCGGCATGCTTGCCGGAAGCCTGCCATTGCGCCAGTTCACGCGCGCTGCGGCTGGCGTACAGGCGATCGTCCTCGCTGAGAATTTCTTTCTTTTGATCGGTGGTCTCGATGGCGCGGACCATCACCACATCTCTCGCGATTAGCTCGTTCATGGAATCCCCGTTATAAGTTAAACAACCTGACAACCGGGATTGTGGCGTACTTTATGAAATCAAGCCAACGCTGCACGCCCTTTACGTGAGCCGAGTATCTCATACAAAAAATAGACGATGGCAACCGCGATCCAGATCGACCACAGAGTGTGAGTGAGGAAATGGGCGCCGCGCAACTGCTGCATCCACCCCACGGCAAAGCCGAACACCAGCATGGCCGCACCGACAGCCGCGGCCATGCGCGGGCGCGCAGGCAGCCAGAACACGGCCACCGCCAGCAGCCACAGCGCGCTCGACGCGTGGCCAGCCGGCAGGCAGTGACCGGAAGGTATCCCGGCCGGCATCATTTCCAGCAAGCGCACATACGGCTCGCTGCCGCCATAGCGCTGCAAATCCCAGGGGCAGTGCGAATCGCTGAAACGCTTGAGCAGGCTGATCGCTGCCGGCACCAGCAGCGCCGACAGCGCCAGCACGCGCATGCCGGTGCGGCGCGCCACGGTCCAGCTGCGGAACGGCTTGAAGCAATCCCAGCTGGCCACACCCACCACCGTAAAACCCAGCACTTGCAGCACGGTTTTCAAAATTTCGTGGTTGAAGCGCTCGGCCAGCCACGCGTGCTGCCATGGAAACACGTTGCGGGCGCGGTCGAACATGGCGTCGGCCAGGGCCAGGTCGATATCGGTGTTATTGCCGATCCATAGTATCAGCAGGGCAGCGACCAGCAGCGCCCACTCCACCGGCCGCAGCAGGGCGATGCGGCGAGATGTCAAAGGCCTGTCAAGGCTGGTTGGCAAGGGTACAGGCATGGAACATATCCAGTTGCGGGTTATACACGGCGGTGTTGATGTTCAACATGCCCAGGAACGAATGAAACACATTATCGTGCGAGAAATCCTGGTCGCGCCGCGCTTCCATGCAGCGCTGGTCGATATTGAAGCGGTCGCGGAAATTCTGGTCCAGCCACAGCATGAACGGGACATGGCGCTGCTCCTCGGGCGAAATGATGTACGGCGCGCCGTGCAGGTACATATTTTTCTCGCCCAGCGATTCGCCATGGTCGGAGAAATACATCATCGCGGTATCGACGTTGCTCTCGGCGCCGGCAGCGCGCAGCATGTCGATGGTCTTGCTGAGGAAATAGTCGGTGTACAGGATGGTGTTGTCGTACGCCGCGACGATCGACTCGCGCGAGCATTTTTCCAGCTCATTGCTGCTGCACACGGGGCCAAAGCGCTGGAACGCCGGCGGATAGCGCTTCCAGTAGGCCGGGCCGTGGCTACCCTTCTGGTGCAGCACGATCACCAGGTCGCGCCTGGTATTGCGGATAATGTCGGGCAAGCCTTGCAGCATGCGCTCGTCGTAGCACTCGTCCTTGCCGCAGAACGGATCGCCGGCCTTGACCTCCGACATGTCTTCGTAGGTGACGCGGTCGCACGCACCCTTGCAGCCGGAATTGTTATCGCGCCACAACACGTCGATACCGGCGTGGCTGATCACGTCCAGCAGCCCCTCCTGGGACTTGGCCTTGTCTTCCGAATATTTTTCCCGCGTCATGCCCGAGAACAAGCAAGGCACGGAAATCGCCGTGGCCGTACCGCACGAATACACATTCTTGAAATTGATCAGGCCGGCCTGGTGCGACAGCAGCGGGTTGGTGTCGCGGCTGTAACCGTTGAGCGAGAAATTCATGGCGCGCGCAGTCTCTCCCACCACCATGATGGTCACCGTGCGGCGCGGCGCCTGCACGCCCGCCATCGGATGATCGGGGGGCTGCGACCACAGCTTGCCCTTCATGGCGTCGCGGCCCATCGGTTCGACCACCAGCGGCTTGGCATAGTGATGCTTAAAATAGCTGTTGGTTGCCTGGATGACATTGGTGGGCGTGAGCAGGAAGCGCATTTCGCGGTACTCGCGCACGGCCGGCGCCAGGGTCTTGAAAAAGGTCATCATCAAAATGCCGGCTGCACACACGGACAGCAGGACCACGATGGCATTGGTCACCACGCTCCGGGTCAACGACGGATAACGCAGCTTGACGTGGTACACGAACAGCGACGGCAACACGCCCAGCAGGCTCAAGGTGAACAACAAATCCCAGCTCAGCAGCTCCTCGGCTTCGTGCGGGTCGGTCTCCATCACGTTCTGGACCATGGCGGCATCGATGGCGATGCCGTAGCGGTTCATGAAATAGCTGGCGCCGGCTGTGACGAAAAACAGCACGATCAGCACCGGTTTGAGCAGGTAGCGGAAACCGACCAGGCTCAAAAACGCGTTGAACACCAGCGCCAGCATGGCGAATGCGCCCAGGTACAGCGGAATATTGGAAGCGTGCAAGCCCCCGGTGGCAACCACGAAAGTTTTCCAGAAGCTGAAGTTGTAAGCCAGTACCAGGAACACCGAAGCGGCCAGCGTTAGTTGCATCGGATGCAAGGTCAGCTTGCGCAGCCGCGGCAGGATGGAGGTGCGCAGTGCCAGCGGCAACTGCAAGGTCAGGTTGTGAACGTTCACGCGAGGCTCCAAAAGTCTAGCCTCTACCTTACAAACCCGGGGGTCAATTCGCCGTCATGGCGGCGTTAAGATTGCGTTAAACCAATTTTATATGCGTGGAAAACGAATCTCGAACACGCTGCCGCCCCCTGCCCTCTCGCTGTAATGCAGGCTGGCGCCCAGGTAGGCGCAGATGCGCTGTACCAGCCCCAAGCCGAGGCCGGTGCCGGACGAGCCGCTGGCGCCAACCGGCGCCGCCTCGTGTTGCACGCGGGCGCGGGCAGCCGGCGGCAGGCCGGGGCCAGTGTCTTCGACGAACAGCGAGCGATCCTGCAGTACCACCAGCACTTCGCCCTCCAATGTATACAGGCAGGCGTTGCGCACCAGGTTGCCGACGGCGGCGATCATCAGTTCGCGCGGTGCGGTCACCGTGAAATCGGCGCCACCCGCATACCGCAAGCTCAATGGTTTGGCACCCACCAGCGGCTGGCTGCGCGCGCACTCCTCGGCAGCGAGCGCGGCCATCGACACCGGTGTTGTTTCCAGCTGCTCGGGCGAACGGGCCAGGCGCAGCAGCACCGTGACCGAATCGGACGCGTCGCGCGCGGCGCGGTAAATGCGCTCGGAGGCGGCCTGGATCGCCGGGTTGCCCGGCGCCTGCGCCATGATCACCTCGGCCGCGCCGCTGATGACGGTGAGTGGCGTGCGCAATTCGTGGCTGACGTCGCCGGTAAAGAAGCGCTCGCGGTCGAGCACCTCGGTCAGCTCGGTGGTGCGCGCGGCAAAGGCGCGGGCCAGGATGCCCAGTTCGTCGGGACTGTCCTGCTGCGGCAGGTCGGTGCGGCGCGCCTGCACGGCCGTGGCCAGGTCCATGATGGGACGCACCACGCTGTTGCCGATAAACGCCCCGAACATCAGCGACGAGACCAGGAAACCGGCAAAGCCGACGGCAAACATGCTGTACACGACCAGCTCGATTTTTTCATACGCACTGGCGTGGTCCACCACCACGTAGTCGCCGGACGGATCGCGCCCGGCCAGCACGTGCAGGTCGACGCCATCGACCGTGATTTCATTGGCGCCCTGCGGCAAGCCGCGCAGCGACTGGGGAATCTCGGCATCATGGAAGAAACTGAGACCAGCCGGCATTTCCACCGGCAAGCCGCCTGCCTGGCGCGGCGAGGCCCAGGCCGCCACTTCCTCGAGGCGCTCATCGACCAGCTTGACCTCGATGCCCTCGACCGCCACGGCAGCGATGATGGCAAAGAACAGGCTGGCGACGGCGGCAAACAGCAGGTAGGCGACGACGATGCGGCGGCGCAGGGATTTAAACTGGGGCATCGGTAGCAAGCAATTTGTAGCCAATGCCGGACACGGTGCGCAGCATGGCGAAGTCGAAAGGTTTGTCGAGCACCTGGCGCAGCGCATGGATGTGCGTGCGCAAGGCGTCGCTGTCGGGGCGGTCCTCGCCCCATACTTGCTGCTCCAGCATGTCGCGCGTGACCAGCTTGGGCGCCTGGGTCATCAGGCACTTGAGGATCACGTAGCCGGTCTTGGTCAGTACCAGCGGCGTGCCGGCGCGGTGTACCTCGAATTTCTCGGTATCGAAACGCAAATCGCCCACCGCCAGCACGGCCGCACCGGCGGTTTGCCCGCGCGCGCGGCGCACCAGCGCGTTGAGCCGTACTTCCAGCTCGACCAGCGAGAACGGTTTGACCAGGTAATCGTCGGCGCCGCTGTCGAAGCCGGCCACCTTGTCCTGCACCGTGTCGCGCGCGGTGAGCATCAGTACCGGCGTCGTCTGGCGCAGCTCGGTGCGAACCTTGTGACACAGTTCCAGTCCCGTCATCCCGGGCAGCATGACGTCGAGCACCATCACGTCGTACTCGTGCTGGGCCGCCAGCGCCAGCCCGGCATAGCCGTTGGCGGCCGAGTCGAGCACATGGCCTTTCGGCTCCAGGAAGGCGTACAGGTTGGCCAGGATGTCCGGGTTGTCTTCGATGATCAGGATCCGCATGGAAGAGACATCACAGTCCGTCGAAGTTGGCCGGGCGCTTGGCCAGGAATGCCTGCATGCCTTCTTTTTGCGCCGGCGTGCCGAAAGCGGCCTGGAACAGGCGGCGCTCATAGGCCACGCCGTCGGTCAGCGGGGTCTCGAAGGCGCGGTTGACGGCGTCCTTGACCATCATTGCCACCGACGTGGGCATGGCGGCAATTTGCCCGGCTATCACCAGCACTTCCTCGATCAGCTTTTCGGCCGACACCACGCGCGAGACCAGGCCGATGCGTTCGGCTTCGACGGCATCGATGGTGCGCGCGGTGAGCAGCATGTCCATGGCCTTGGCCTTGCCAATGGCGCGCGGCAGGCGCTGGGTGGCGCCGGCGCCGGGCGGCACGCCGATCTTGATTTCGGGCTGGCCGAACTTGGCGGTATCAGCGGCGACGACGAAGTCGCACATCATGGCCAGTTCGCAGCCGCCACCGAGGGCAAAGCCGGCCACGGCGCCGATGACCGGCTTGCGCACCTTGAGGATGTGCTCCCAGTTGCGGCTGATGTAGTTGTCGCGGTAGGTGTCGGCATACGTGTAATCGACCATGGCGGCAATGTCGGCGCCGGCGGCAAAGGCTTTTTCGCTGCCCGTGAGGACGATGCAGCCGATGGCCGGATCGGCATCGAACATGCGCAAGGCGTCGCCAAGTTCGTTCATCATGTTGTCATTGAGCGCGTTGAGCGCCTTGGGACGGTTGAGGCGGATCAGCGCGGTCTTGCCGTGCACTTCGACGATCAGGTCTGCGTACTGTGCTTGTTGCATGATGTTCCTCCACGGTGGCATAGATATGGCGTCGATTGTAGCCGCTATCCCGGTGCGCGGTATGATAGCCATCGAGGAATCGGCGGGCAGCAGCGTGTGATAGCGTGCGACAAGAATCGCAACAAAACATTAGTCTTACTGCAATCAACCGCCAACTGGAGTGCGCCATGTTCAAATCGATTCTCTTCCCCACCGATGGCTCCGAGCTGTCGGAAAAAGCCACCGCAACTGCGGTGCAGTTCGCCATGTTGCACCAGGCCCGCATCGTCGGCATCACGGTCGTTCAGCCGATTCCGATGACGCCGATCAGCGACGTGGGCGTGGTCGTGGACGTGGGCGACTTCGCGGTGCAGATGCAGGAGGCTGCACGCGAACACATCGACAAGCTGGCCGCTGCCGCCAATATCGCCGGCGTGCCGTTCGAAGGCATCATTTCCACGTCCACCGTGCCGTTCGAGGAAATCATCGAAGCGTCGAAACGCTTCAATTGCGACCTGATCATCATGGCCACCCACGGCCACACGGGGCTGGACAAATTCCTGCTGGGCAGCCAGACCGACAAGGTGTTGTCTAACACCACCCTGCCGGTACTGGTGTTGCGCTAATTTTTGCGCTGATTATTTAGGCAGCAGCACCCAGACGTTGCCGCGCTGCTTCATGCGGCCGGCATTTTCTGCCGCCTCGGTGCCGAAGCCGAAGAAGTAATCGACGCGGATCGCGCCACGAATGGCGCCACCCGTGTCCTGCGCCATCACCAGGCGCTGCATCGGGATATCGCTGTTGGCCTGGGTGGTGTTGAGAAAAATCGGCGCGCCCAGCGGCAGCTGGGTAGGGTCGATCGCTACCGAGCGCTGCGGCGTCAGCGGCAAGCCCATCGCGCCTTTCGGGCCGATCTTCGGATCGGGCAGCCGCTCTTCCTTGAAGAATACATAACTCGGGTTGGCGTTGAACAGCTCCTGCATGCGGGTAGGATGGCCGCCGATCCACGCCTTGATGCCCTGCGCCGACGCCTGGTCCAGCCGCAGCTCCCCCTTCTCTACCAGGTATTTGCCGATCGATTTATACGGATGGCCGTTCTGGTCGGCGTACGCCACGCGCACGGTCTCCTGGGTATCGGTCAGCTGCACCCGGCCCGAACCCTGCACTTCCAGGAAGAACGCTTCCACCGGATCATCGACCCACAACAACTCCTTGCCCTTCAGTTCGCCCGTATCGATCTCGGCGCGGCTGGAATACGGCACCAGCTTCTTGCCCACCAGCTTGCCGCGCAGGCGCATGCCTTTCAAATCGGGATAGACGCTGGCCAGGTCCACGGTGATCATGTCGTCCGGCACCTTGTACAGCGGCGTCTGGTAAGGACCGCCCCTCTTGCGGGCGCCGCGCAGCAGCGGCTCGTAGTAGCCGGTGACCAGGCCGTCGGTGGCGCCATCGGGCGCAACCACCTGGTTCGGCACCATGAATGCCTCGAAGAAGGTGCGGATGGCCTTGTCGTCGTTGCCGTTGACGGTGCGGGCGATGCTGCACGATTCTTTCCAGGTTGCCTGCTTGGCCAGCGACGTGCACGAGGCCATGAAGGCGGGCCAGGCGGCGCGCACGTCGTCGCGGTCCCAGCCGGGCAGCGCCGAGAAGGTGGTGGGCACCAGTTGCAGCTTTGCCGGCGCGGTGGTCGGTGTTGCTGGCGGCGTGGCGGGCGTCGCTGGCTTGGCCGGCTGCGCGGGTTTTGCGGCCGGTGCCGGCGTTGCGGACTGGTCGGGTGGAATCGGGGTGGTGGTACAAGCGGCCAGCGCGAGCATGGCAACACTCGCCGGAACGAGTAGACTACGGCGGGAAAAGTTCATGGGGAATCGCTATGTGGATATTGTTGTTGGAAGTGTGCGTGGCGCTGGGCCTGCTGGTGTTCCTGGTGTGGTGGACGATGTTCCACGGCCGGACCCGGCGCAAGAACAGGCACCGGAACCGGGGCAAACACTGATCAGTGCAAGGTGCGCGGCAGCGACAGCACGAATTCGGGAATCTTCGCCTCGAACTGGTGGCCGTCTTCCGCCACGCAGAAGTACTCGCCCACCATCGAGCCCTGCGGCGTTTGCAGCGCCGAACCGCTGGTGTACTCGAACTGCTCGCCCGGTTGCAGCAGCGGCTGGTGGCCCACCACGCCCAGGCCGCGCACTTCCTCGACATGGTTGTTGGCATCGGTAATCACCCAGTGGCGCGAAATGAGCTGCGCCGCCACCGTGCCGGTGTTCTTAATGGTGATGGAATAGGTGAACACAAAACTCGTGCGCTCCGGGTCCGACTGCTCAGGCAGGTACTGGGTTCTGACTGATACAGTGAATTCGTAAGTGGCCATCAACTTTCCTTAATAGATACAATGTCTTTGAATGCAAGTCCTTCATTGCACCGCAAATCGGCAACCTGCGCAAGGACGACTTGGGAGAAATCGGGGCGATCTGCTCTCTAATTAGGCAGAGCGGCCGCGACCAGCGTAAAATGACGCATCTTTTTTACGCCAGGCCCATTGCGGCCCCTGCCATGACCCAATACCGCATCGCACCCAGCATCCTGTCCGCCGATTTCGCCCGCCTGGGCGAGGAAGTGCGCAATGTCGTCGCCGCCGGCGCCGACATCATCCACTTTGACGTGATGGACAACCATTATGTTCCCAATCTGACCATCGGCCCGCTGGTCTGCGAAGCAATCCGCCCGCACGTGCAGGTACCGATCGACGTCCACCTGATGGTCAAGCCGGTGGATCGCATCATCCCGGACTTCGCCAAGGCCGGCGCCAACATCATCACCTTCCATCCGGAAGCGTCCGATCACGTCGACCGCTCGCTGCAGCTGATCCGCGACCACGGCTGCAAGGCCGGCCTGGTGTTCAACCCGGCCACGCCGCTCAGCTACCTCGAGCACGTGATGGACAAGATCGACATCATCCTGATCATGTCGGTCAACCCGGGCTTCGGCGGCCAGTCGTTCATTCCGCATGCGCTGAAAAAGATCGCCGACGCCCGTCGCCTGATCGATGAATCGGGCCGCGACATCATGCTCGAAGTCGATGGCGGCATCAAGATCGAGAACATCGCCGCTGCCGCTGCTGCTGGCGCCGACACCTTTGTCGCCGGCTCCGCCATCTTCGGCAAGCCCGACTACAAGGCCGTGATCGACGCCATGCGCGCCAACCTGGCCAAGGTCGGCGCGTAATGGCCAACATGCAGGCTACCGTGCTGGCAGGCGTGCGCGCAGCCATCATCGACCTCGATGGCACCATGCTCGACACCATTCCCGACTTCCACGTGGCGATTACCGGCATGCTGGCGGAACTGGACCTGCCGCCGGTGGCGCAAGAGCAGATCGCGGTCATGGTGGGCAAGGGATCGGAAAACCTGATCCGCGCCGTGCTGGCACTGCAACTGAACGAAGCGCCGCATTCGCCGCCGGTGGAAGCGCGCTTCAACTTTGCGATGGAGGCGTACCAGCGCCACTACCTGGCCATCAACGGCCAGCACAGCGCGCTGTACCCGGACGTGATCGAAGGTTTGACCGCCATGAAGGCCGGCGGCCTGCGCCTGGCCTGCGTGACCAACAAGCCGATCGCCTTCACCACCCCGCTGTTGAAGCTCAAGGGCCTCGATGGATTTTTCGAGGTGGTGTACGGCGGCGACTCGCTGGCGCGCAAAAAGCCGGACCCGCTGCCTTTGCTGACCGTGTGCGCCGACTTTGGCCTGCAACCGGCGCAAGTGGTGGCGATCGGTGACTCGTCCAACGACGCACAAGCGGCCCGGGCTGCGGGTTGCCCGGTGTTGACGGTACCGTATGGTTACAACCACGGTGAATCTGTACAGGACATTGATTCGGATGGTATAGTTACCTCGCTGCTAGAAGCGGCTAGCCTGATTCGTTCGCAAAATACACCCACTTAGTGAACAACTGACCGAAATGTCTCTCACCAAAAAACACACCGTCAACCAACCAGGCTCGATTGAGGCCTGGCTTTGGCGACGCTGGCAATCCTGGCAGGGCTAATCGCCCGAGCCGTATTGCTGCCGCCCGCACCGCGCGTGCACGGCAGGTTTTTTGAACAGCGCCGCCCTCTCCCCTCACCCTAGCGTGATCGCGCGGCGCCATGGAGAGCACACATGACCGAACTCGAATTCAAATCGTTGGCCAACGAAGGCTACAACCGCATCCCGCTGATCGCCGAAGCTTTTGCCGATCTGGAAACCCCGCTCACGCTGTACCTGAAACTGGCCCAATCCCAGAACACGGGGAAGAACACGTTCCTGCTCGAATCGGTCGTCGGTGGCGAGCGTTTCGGCCGCTTCTCGTTCATCGGCCTGCCGGCCAACACCATCTTGCGCACGTTCGGCACCCGTACCGAGATCGTCAAAAACGGCGCCGTCATCGAAACCCATGACGGCAATCCGCTCGACTTCATCGAGACGTATCAACAGCGCTTTAAAGTAGCGGTACGCCCCGGCATGCCGCGCTTCTGCGGTGGCCTGGCCGGCTACTTCGGCTACGACACCGTGCGCCACATCGAAAAGACTTTGGCCCACTCGCCCAACCAGCCAAAAGATGACCTGGGCCTGCCCGACATCCAGCTGATGGTGACCGAGGAACTGGCGGTGATCGACAACCTGTCCGGCAAACTGTACCTGATCGTGTATGCCGACACGACGCAGCCCGAGTCGTTTTCCAAGGCGCGCCAGCGCCTGAAAGACTTGCGCATGATGCTGCGCCGGGGCGTGGAAGCGCCGGTCACCAGCGCCTCGGTACGCACCGAGATCACGCGCGACTTCGCCAAGGAAGACTATCTGAAAGCGGTGGCCCGCGCCCACGAATACGTGATGGCTGGCGACCTGATGCAGGTGCAGATCGGCCAGCGCCTGCGCAAACCGTACGTCGATTCGCCGCTGTCGCTGTACCGCGCGCTGCGTTCGCTGAACCCGTCGCCGTATATGTACTTCTACAATTTCGGCGACATGCAGATCGTCGGCGCGTCGCCCGAAATCTTGGTGCGCAACGAAACCCTGCCCGATGGCGAAAAAAAGGTCACGCTGCGCCCGATCGCCGGCACCCGCCCGCGCGGCGCCACGCCCGAGCGCGACGCCGAACTGGCCACCGAGCTGCTGGCCGATCCGAAAGAAATCGCCGAACACGTGATGCTGATCGACCTGGCGCGCAATGACCTGGGCCGCATCTCCGACACCGGCACCGTCAAGGTGACCGACCGCCTGGTCATCGAAAAATACTCGCACGTCCAGCACATCGTGTCCAACGTCGAAGGCAAATTGAAATCCGGCTTGTCGAACCTGGACGTGCTGCGCGCCACCTTCCCGGCCGGGACGCTTACCGGCGCGCCGAAAGTGCGGGCCATGGAAGTAATCGACGAGCTTGAAATTTCCAAGCGCGGCATCTACGGCGGCGCCTGCGGCTACCTGTCGTTTGGCGGCGAGATGGACGTGGCAATTGCGATCCGCACCGGCGTGATCAAGGACGGCATGTTGTACGTGCAGGCCGCCGCCGGCATCGTGGCCGACTCGATCGCCGAGATGGAATGGCAGGAAACCGAAAACAAGGCGCGCGCCGTGCTGCGCGCTGCCGAACAAGTACAAGATGGCCTGGATGGGGAGTTCTGACATGCTGCTGATGATCGACAACTACGACTCCTTCACCTACAACATCGTCCAGTACTTCGGCGAACTCGGTGAAGACGTGCGCGTGTACCGCAACGACGAAATCACGATCGAGGAAATCGAAGCGCTGAACCCCGACCGCATCTGCATCTCGCCCGGGCCGAAAGACCCGGCGCAGGCCGGCATTTCGATCGCCGTGCTCAAACACTTCGCCGGCAAAAAGCCGATCCTCGGCGTATGCCTCGGTCACCAGGCCATCGGCGAAGCGTTCGGCGGCAAGGTGATCCGCGCCAAGCAGGTCATGCATGGTAAAACCTCTCTTATTGCGCATACGGGCGTGGGCGTCTTCAAGGACTTGCCCTCGCCGTTTACGGTGATCCGCTATCACTCCCTGGCGATCGAGCGCAGCTCGCTGCCAGCCTGCCTCGAAGTGACGGCATGGACGGACGATGGCGAAATCATGGGCGTGCGGCACAAGGATTACGACATCGAGGGTGTGCAGTTCCACCCCGAGTCGATCCTTTCCGAACACGGCCACGCCTTGCTGAAGAACTTCCTGGTTCGCTAAGCAAAGCACGTTTGCGTAAAATTTGAGAGAAGGATTAGTCATGGCGATTACCCATCAAGAAGCACTGCTGCGCTGTATCGAACACCGCGAGATTTTCCACGACGAGATGCTGCACCTGTTCCGCCAGATCATGTCCGGCGAAATGTCGCCCACCATGATCGCGGCCCTGACCATGGGCCTGCGCGTGAAAAAAGAGACCATCGGCGAGATCGCCGCCGCCGCGCAAGTGATGCGCGAGTTTTCCACCAAGGTGCCGATGGCCGACACTACCGGTCTGCTCGACATCGTCGGCACCGGCGGCGACGGCGCCCACACGTTTAATATTTCCACCACCGCCATGTTCGTGGCGGCAGCGGCCGGCGCGCGCGTGGCCAAGCATGGCGGACGCAGCGTGTCGTCGTCGTCGGGCAGCGCCGATGTCATCGAAGCACTGGGCGCCAACATCAATCTGAAGCCCGAGCAGATCGCGCAATCGATCGCGCAAACCGGCATCGGCTTCATGTTTGCGCCCAACCACCACGCAGCCATGCGCCACGTGGCGCCGGTGCGCCGCGAACTCGGCGTGCGCTCGATCTTCAATATCCTCGGCCCCCTGACCAACCCGGCCGGCGCCCCGAATATCCTGATGGGCGTGTTCCACGCCGACCTGGTCGGCATCCAGGTGCGGGTGCTGCAACGCCTCGGCGCACAGCACGCGATCGTGGTCTATGGCCGCGACAATATGGACGAAGTGTCGCTGGGCGCGGGCACCATGATCGGTGAACTGGTCAACGGCGAAATCCGCGAATACGAAATCCACCCGGAAGACTTCGGCCTGCCGATGATCGCCAGCCGCAACCTGAAGGTAGCGGACGCCGCCGAATCGAAAGCCAAGATGATGGAAGCGCTGCGCGGGGAACCGGGTCCGGCCTTCGATATCGTGGCGCTCAATGCCGGCACCGCGCTGTACGCGGCCGGCGTGGCCAGTTCGATCGAAGACGGCCTGCAACGCGCCCGCACCGCCATCACCTCGGGCGACGCGCTGAAAAAGGTCGAGCAGTTTGTGAGCGTGACGCAAACCTTGGGCGCTGCCAACTGAGGCCAAATAAGGCCAACTAAGGCCAGCTGACGGCGAACAGAAGAGCGTCGTCCAGAAGCAAGCCCCGCCAACGCGACCGCCACACGCAATTCCGTCATCCCCGCGAATGCGGGGATCCATAGAACACCCGAATAAACGAATCGCCGACCATGTCCGATATCCTCAACAAAATCCTCGCCGTCAAAGCCGACGAAGTGGCTGCCGCCAAAAAACACCGCAGCTTCGCCAGCTTGCGCGGCGACGTCGAATCGCACATCGAACTGCGCGCCCAGCTGCGCGGCTTTGAAGCGAGCCTGCGCGCAAAAATCGACGCCGGCAAACCGGGCGTCATCACCGAAATCAAGAAGGCGTCGCCGTCGAAAGGCGTGATCCGCGCTGACTTCCGTCCGGCCGACATCGCCAAAACCTATGAAGCCAATGGCTCCGCGTGCCTGTCGGTGCTGACCGACGAGCAGTTCTTCCAGGGTTCGGTGGCATACCTGGAACAGGCCCGCGCCGCGTGTGCGCTGCCGGTGCTGCGCAAGGACTTCATGATCGACATCTACCAGATCTACGAAGCGCGCGCGATGGGGGCCGATGCGATCCTGTTGATCGTCTCGGCGCTCGATCACGGCTTGATGGCGGAGATGGAAGCGGTGGCCCACGAACTGGGCATGGGCGTGCTGGTAGAAACCCATGATGGCGACGAACTGACCGCTGCGCTGCGTTTGAAAACGCGGCTGCTGGGGATTAACAACCGCAACCTGCGCACGTTCGAGGTCTCGCTGGACAATACTCTGGGGCTGCTGGACCGCATCCCCGACGACAAGCTGGTGATCACCGAGTCGGGCATCATGGTGCCGGCCGACGTGGAGCGCATGCGTGCAGCAAACGTGCACGCGTTCCTGGTAGGCGAAGCCTTTATGCGCGCCGACGATCCGGGCGCCGAGCTGGCCCGCCTGTTTAACTAAACAGTAGTGCGCCTGAAAATCCCTTCCAAGCGTGCTATGGAGGGATTTTCAGGCGCTCTTGGTCCAGAATACCAGGGGAGCCAGTGCTGCTGCTTTCCAGGTGAGTGTAAATGCCACGATCACCGCCGCGCCGGCCACACTCATCACCCACACCAGCGACGCCATCGACGCCGAGTCGACCATCAGGCACAGCACCAGCGACGTCAACAACGCCACCGCCCCAAGCACCCGCAGCGACTTGACCGTGGCCGGCGGACAGGCAGCCTTGCCGCGTACCTGCTCCCAGTGGTTTTCCATCGACAGGGCCAGCCAGCCCATGCCCATCACGGTGACGACCAGCGCCACCAACAACATCAATGCATCAGGCATGACCGGCCTCCATCACGGGGGTGTTCGCTGTGACCTTGCTCTCGGCGCGCAATTGCAGCTTGCGCGCGGCAACCAGCGCCAGCGCAGCGCCGGTCAGCATGAACAGGTCGGCGCCAGCCACCGGCCAGTAGCCGTTGCCGATCGTGCGCAGCAGGTGGTCGCCGGTGGTGACCCAGTTCAGTACCGGCGCGGTCACGCCCAGCACGGCAATGGCCAGGCATTGCTCGCGCCAGGCCGGGGCGATGCGCCCTTCGGCCACTGGCGCGGTGCGCCAGAACGCATGCGCCATCGCCACCACCCAGGTACCCCAGAAGCAGTATTTTTCCATGTCGCCGCGCAGTGGCCAGCCGTCGGGCATGACGTCCGGCAGCAGGCGGTTGGCGATCAGCATGCCCAGCGCGGCAATGATCATGCCGGTGAGCGTGGTCACGCCCAAGGCATCGACAACCCGGGCGCCGCTGCTGCCTTGCTTGGCATGCTGGCGCTTGCGCTTTTCAACGAAGAACAGAAAGCCGGTGGCGATACACGCGCAACCGAGCAGGCCACCGAGCACATACAGCCAGCGCAACAGCCAGTGGCGGAAGTGCTGCAAGTGCAGGCCGGTGAGGAATTCGTTAATGCGGCCGACGGCGGTGGGCGGCGGGTCTTCGCGCATCACGACGCCGGTGGACGCCTTGAAGTGGATGCCCTCGCCGGTGAGCGCGATACGGTCGGTACCGGCGCGGTAAATGCTGACATAGCCGTTGGCGTCGCCCACGTGTTGCACTTGCAGGAAACCGACGTCGCCAGCCATGCCCTTCTCGGCCCAGCGGCGCTGCGCTTCCTTGACCATGGCATCGACCGACGCCATTTTTGCCGGGACGCCGGCCGGGTCGTGCGGCAGGCCGGTTTCCAGCGCTTCGTGTATCTCGTGCTGGTCGTGCAAGGCTTGCAGCTGGGTGTGGCCGATCGGGAAATAAATCCCGGCGAAAATCACCAGGCCGGTAAAGGCGAAGAAGAAGTGGAACGGCAGCGCAACCACGCCGGTGAGATTATGCAGATCGAGCATGCTGCGCTGGGTGGTCTTTTTCGGCCGGAACGTGAACAGTTCGCGGAAGATCTTGCGGTGCATGACTACGCCCGTCACCAGCGCGACCAGCATCATCAGGGCGGCAAAACCGACGATCCAGTAGCCGACGTTTTTCCAGTAAAAGGTGAGGCTGTAGTGCAGCGGGTAGAAGAAACCGCTGCCGACCTTGAGGCGGTCGTCGGGCAAGGCGGCGCCGGTGCGCGGATCGACCGTGCGCTGGGCGAAGATCATGGTTTCCGGATCCTTGGCGTTCGGTACCTCGTAACCGGCAAACATGGTCAGCACCGGATCGCGGTGGGTGGTGTACGCGCCCCAGCTTTTCACCTTGTCGAAATGATCAGGCAGCGGACCATTGACCAGCGGTTCGGTAAAAGCACGCGCCTGCGGCAACGGCTGCATGTCTTCGAAAATGGGGCGCATCAACTTGTCGAACGACGGCATCGGCTGCGGTTCGAAGCGCGAAGCGGGGATGGCCCAGCGGTCGATCTCGCGGTCGAACACCGACAGCGAACCGAAGAAAAATACAACCACCAGTACAAATCCGAGGGCCAGTCCGAACCAGGTATGCACCCAGGCCATCGACTGTCTGAAATTCTGCAGCATTGGAAAAACTCCGTAATGTCAGCGTTGGTTACGTGATCAGGTTCTTGATAAGTTCGGCAGCCGAGGCCATGACCACGGCGCCACCGACCAGCACCAGCCACACGCGTACGATATTGCGCGCAGCGAATGCGGTCAGGAAGATGGTCAAAAACACCAGGAAACCGATGATGGCGGTCAGGTGCTCAGCGTCATGGAATTCCATGTCGGCGGCAACCATTGCAGCCATGCCGAAGGCGATCAGCCCCCAGGTAAAGGCATAGCCGCCGAAGACGGCAGCCAGCGTCCGCCAGACGATGTCGGAGCGGGAAATCGATGCAGTGGCCATGATAAGCGCAATTTAGCGAATGAGAATTATTCGCATGATAGCAGCATTACCGGGGGCTCGGTGACCATCTTTATGCCAAAAGAGACAGTGGTTGGGGCCGATTACAGGATTTTGTGCCGGATGATGGCGTGTTTATGCCGGAATCTGGCACATCCAATGTAAAAAAATGGCCGCACGGTGGGTGCGGCCATCGATGAATGGGGCGGCCCGGATGCGGCCAGCGCTTTACCGCGCAGCGCTCGGCCGCAACGGCCCGGCCGATTTCTTCGCAACCGGATCGAGCGTGAGCGTGATGCCGGGCACCCGCTCGCCCTGCAATACGGCACTGAACACCATCAACTCGTCGCGGCGGAATGCATGGATTTCGACCGAGCTGCCCACCGCGTAGCGCGCCAGCAGATTGTCCAGGTTGGTGGCGGTCACGCGCAAGCCATCGATCGCCACCAGCAGGTCGCCGGCCGACAAACCGGCCAGGTGCGCGGCGCCCTTTTCGTGCACGGCCGCTAACTTGCAGTCACTGCCGTCGCGGCCCAGGTTGGCATCGAGACTAGGCTTGGACGACTTGCGGTCGTCGGCATACTTGACGCCGAAAGGCGCCAGCAGCTTGGCCAGCGGCACGTCCTCGGTGCCGCGGATGTACTTGTCGAAGAACGGTTTGAAGCGCGCGCCGCCGATTTCGTCGAACAGCGCTTCCACTTCGGCCGGTGTCACACCGCGGCCACCGCCCTGGTAAAAGTCGCGGCCGAAACGCTCCCACAAGGCGCGCATCACATCGTCGAGCGACTTCTTGCCGCCGGTCTTGGCGCGGATGGTGAGGTCGAGCGCCAGCGCGATCAGCGAGCCCTTGGTGTAATAGCTGATGATGGCGTTGGGCGCATTTTCGTCCTGGCGGTAGTACTTGCCCCAGGCGTCGAAACTCGAGTCGGCCACGCTTTGCTTGGTGCGGCCGCTGCCGCGCAGCACGCTGCCGATAGTTTTGCCCAGCAATTTGAAATAACTGGGTTCGGCGATCAGGCCCGAACGTACCAGCATCAAATCGTCGTAGTAACTGGTAAAGCCCTCGAACAGCCACAGCAGCGGCGAATAGTTCTCCACTTGCAGGTTGTACGGCGCAAACGCGGCCGGCTTGATGCGCTTGACGTTCCAGGTGTGGAAGTACTCGTGGCTGCACAGGCCCAGGTATTGCAGGTAGCCGTCGCCGATGTCCTTGTTTACCGCTGCCGTGGTGGGCAAATCGCCACGATTGCAGATCAGCGCGGTCGAGGCCCGGTGTTCGAGGCCGCCGTAGCCGTCGCCCACCGCCATGGTCATGAACACGTAGCGGTCCATCGGCGCTTTTTTCGATTTTGGTTCGAAGAAGGTGATTTGCGTCTCGCAAATACGTTTGAGGTCGCTGCACAGGCGCGCGAGGTCCAGGTTCGGCACGCGGCCGGTGACCACCACGTCGTGCGGAATGCCGTGCGCCTTGAAGGTGGCCAGCGCGAAATCGCCCTGCTCCACCGGGTGGTCGATCAATTCGTCGTAGTTGGCGGCGATATAGGTGCCGTAGCCATAGCGCTTCGCTTTCAATTCCGGCAGCGCAGTGGCCACGCGCCAGGTCTTGGCCGCATCGTCGTCCGGGCGCTGGAGATCGACCACGTGCGGCGTTTCTTCCTGGCCCAGCACGCGCAGGAACACGCTGGTGCCGTTGAAAAAGGCGTGGTTCTGGTCCAGGTGGGCGGCGCGCACCGACAGGTCCCATGCATAGACTTCGTAGTGCAGCGTGAGCGGCGCCGCCTGGCTTTTCAGCGGCGCGGCCTGCCAGCTGTGTTTATCGAGCTTGGTCAGCTCGACCGGCTGGCCGTCCGACTCGGCGCGGATGCGCACGATATTGCGCGAAAACTCGCGGATCATGTAGCTGCCCGGGATCCAGGCCGGCAGTGCGAACACCTGCCCTGCTTCGGACGGCGCCGCCACGGTCAAGGTCACGTGGAACAGGTGGGCCGCCAGGTCGTGACCCACGATGGTATAGACGATGGCCGGGGTTTTAGTCGTTTTCTTCATCTTGATCCTGGTGTTTACTATGTCAAATCGGCAGGCATATCGATATCGCGCACCACGCCGCTGTCGTCCACCACCACCTCGTGCACGGGATGGCTGTTGACGATGGCACGCGCGCCCTGGTCGCCGTCCAGCGCCAGCAGCAAGGGTAAATGATAACCGCTGAACGCGACCGGATTGCCGCGCCGGCCTTGATGGACCGGCGCGGCGATGTTGGCGCCACTTTCGATGGCGGCGGCCAGCGACCGCATGGTGGCAGGCTGCACCCACGGCATGTCGCCCAGCGCGATCAGCCAGCCTTCGGCGCCACGCGTGTACTCGATGGCGGTGGCCAGCGATTCGCCCATGCCCAGGTCGGCGTTGTCGGCCACGCGTACTTCACAGCCCAAACGGCCCAGCAGCGCCGCCACGCGGTCGTCGCCGGGACGCACCACGGCCAGCACGCGCGGCAGCGCGGCCAGCATATGGCGCGCGCTGCGCGCCACCACCGGTTCGCCATCGACCAGTTGCAGCAGCTTGTTTTGCACACCGGACGGGTCGAACCGCTTGCCCCGTCCGGCCGCCAGCAAAATACCGGTCAACGCCATACAGCTTTTTACGCCGATGCCAGATCGAACGGCAGCTTGCGCAAGCGCTTGCCGGTGATCTTGAACAGCGCATTGGCAAACGCGGGCGCCAGTGGCGGCAGGCCTGGTTCGCCCATGCCGGTCGGCGCGTCGTTCGATGGCACGATGTGGACGTCGATGGCCGGCATGTCGGTCATGCGCGCCACCGAGTAGTCGCTGAAGTTCTGCTGCTCGACCACGCCGTCCTTGAGCGTGATGGCCGCGCCGGGTATCGTCATGCCCAGGCCCATCAGCGCCGCGCCCTGCACCTGCGCTTCGATGGTGAGCGGGTTGACGGCGGTGTTGCAATGCACGCCGGCCGTCACTTTATGCAGCTTCGGCATGCCATCCTTGACCGACGCCACCACCACGTAGGCCACCACGGTGCTGAACGATTCGTGCACGGCCACGCCCCACGCCTGCCCTTTCGGCAGCGCTTTTTTGCCGTAGCCCGACTTGGCCACGGCCAGGTCCAGCGCGGCGACGTGGCGCTTGCCTTTCTCACCCATGATTTTTTTGCGGTACGCCACCGGGTCCATCTTGGCCGCGTGCGCGGCTTCGTCGATCAGCGTTTCCATCACGTAGGCGGTATGGGTGGAACCCACGGAGCGCCACCACAGCACCGGCACATTGGCCTTGGCGATGCGGGCGCTCAGGTTCAGCGGCACGTCGTACGGCTCGCCCATGCCTTCGACCATGGTGGAATCGACGCCGTCCTTGATCATCATCGGCTCGAACATGGTGCCGGCGGCGATCGACTGGCCCACGATCACGTGATCCCACGCGACGATATTGCCCTTGGCATCGAGGCCGATGTCGGCGCGGTGCACGTGCGACGGCCGGTAGTAACCGCCCTTGATGTCGTCTTCGCGGCTCCACACCACCTTGACCGGGTCGGTCTTGCCGGCCGCGCGCCACACCTTGGCGACGTTGACTGCTTCGACCAGGTAGTCGGACGTGGGCACGCCACGGCGCCCGAACCCGCCGCCGGCCATCATGGTGTGCAGTACCACCTGCTCCGGCTTCAGGCCGGCGGTGGCGGCAATCGCGCCCTGGTCCACGGTCTGGAACTGGGTGCCGGCCCACACGGTGCAGCCGTCCGCGCGCAGATCGACCACGCAGTTGAGCGGCTCCATCGGCGCGTGCGCCAGGTACGGAAACTCGTAGACCGCGTTGATTTTCTTCGGCGCGCCGGCCAGCTTCGAGGTGTCCGCCTTGCGGGCGGCGGCGCCCGGCTTTTGCGCCAGCGCCTTGAACTCTTTCAGCTGCTGTTCGCTGCTGACCTTTTGCACCGCACTGGTGTCCCAGTCGATCACCAATGCGTCGCGGCCCATCTTGGCCGGCCAGTAGCCGTCGGCCACCACCACCACGCCGCTGCCGCCACGGTCGGTTTTCACTTCCAGCACGGCGAGCACGCCCTTGATCGCCTTGGCTTTGCTGGCGTCCAGCTTGCCCACCTTGGCGCCGAACACGGGTGGACGGGCGACTAGCGCCACCTTGCTGTCGGGCGCCTTGAAGTCCATGCCGAACTGCTGCTTGCCGGTGGCTTTGAGCTTGGCGTCCAGCCGCTTGACCGGCTTGCCGATGATCTTGAAGTCTTTCGGGTCCTTGAGCACCACGGTGGCAGGCACCGGCTGCTTCATGGCCGCATCGGCCATGGCGCCGAAGGTGGCGCTCTGGCCGCCAGGGCCGGTCAGCACGCCGTTGGCGGCTTTTACTTGAGCGGGCGCCACTTGCCATTGTTCGGCGGCCGCCGCGACCAGCATCGCGCGCGCCTTGGCGCCGATTTCGCGGTACTGGATGTACGAATGGGCGATACTGCCCGAGCCGCCGGTGATCTGGATGCCGAACGCCGGATCCTTGTATTGGTCGCCCGCCGGCGCCAGCGCGCCGTTGACCTTCGACCAGTCGGCGTCCAGTTCCTCGGCGATCAGCATCGGCATCGACGTCTGCACACCCTGGCCGAATTCCAGGCGGTTCACCTGCACCGTCACGGTGTTGTCGGGCGCGATGTGCAGGAACGCATTCGGCTCGTACACCTTGGCCGGTGGCTGCTGGGCGTTGGCGAAACGGCCGGCGCCGGGCATGAAGAAGCCGAGCACCAGTCCACCGCCGGCGACAGCGCCGGTCTTCATGAAGCCGCGGCGCGACACGCCGGCAGGGGCTGCAGTCTGCGATGCCAGCGCGACGTCGACGTTGTCTTTATTGATCCATTCGATACGCATACGTCCCCCTTAAGCGATGGTGCTGGCGGCGTCTTTGATGGCGGCGCGGATGCGTTGGTAAGTGCCGCAGCGGCAGATATTGCCGCTCATGGCGTTGTCGATATCGGCGTCGCTCGGCTTTTTATTGGTGCGCAGCAGCGCGGTGGCGCTCATGATTTGCCCGCTCTGACAGTAGCCGCATTGCGGCACGTCGAGCTTGACCCACGCTTCCTGCACCGCTTTACCGATGGCGTCGGACTCCATCGCTTCGATCGTGGTGATTTTCTGGCCCACGGCGGCCGAAATCGGCATCACGCACGAGCGCACCGGCTCGCCGGCCAGGTGCACGGTGCAGGCGCCGCACAGCGCCGCGCCGCAACCGAACTTGGTGCCGGTCATATTCAGGTTATCACGCAGCGCCCACAGGATGGGCGTGGACGGATCGGCATCGACTTGTACGTCCTTGCCGTTGATATTCAAAGTGATCATGTAAAAAATCTCCTGGAGGACGTACTGCTGGTTTGGACTGACGGACTGCTATTTTTTTAATTGCGCGAATTTCGCTTCGAGCGTCTTGGTGTCTACCGCACCTGGCAGACGCGAACCATCGGTGAAGATGATGGTCGGGGTGCCGGTCACGCCGATCTTGCGGCCCAGCGCGACGATTTCCTGGTTGGGGGTGGCGCACGATGCCGGCGCCGCCGGTGGCTGCTTGCCGTTCAACATCCAGTCATCCCAGGCCTTGTTGCGGTCGGGCGCGCACCACACGCCGGCCGACTTGGTGAACGAGTCTTCGCGCAGGATGTTATAGAGGAAGGTATAGACGGTGACGTTGTCGATTTCGGTGAGCGTGGTCTTGCGGAACTGCTTGCAATAGCCGCAGTTCGGATCTTCGAACACCGCGATCACGCGCGAACCGTCGCCCTTGACGGTCTTGAGCGCCTTGTCCAGCGGCAGATCGGAGAACTTCACGCGGGTCATCTCGTCGATGCGCTCGCGCGTGAGGTCCTTGCCGGTGGTGAGGTTGAAGATATGGCCATTGAACACATAGGTACCGGTTTTGTCCGTGTACAGGATGTCGCTGCCCATGCGGATTTCATACAGGCCGCTATACGGCGTAGCCTTGATCGAATCGACCTTGACGCCCTCGCCCAGGCGCGGCTCGACGATCTTGCGCAGCGCTTCTTCCGACGGCGCTTCCGACGGCGCTTTTTGCGCATCTTGCGCATTGCCGCACGACGCCAACAACACCGACATCAGCACCAATGCCAACTTACTCTTTCTCATAACTTCTCCAATAACTTCATTTAAGCTTATTTGCCCATGGCGTGCGAGATCAACCGGCGCTTGAGCAGCGGAATTTTATCGAGCAGGTTCAAGCCCAGGTTGCGCACCGCGCGCAGCGGTTCGGCATCGGCGCCGAACAGGCGCGCCAGGCCGTCGGTGGTGACCTGCATCAGCAGCACGTCTTCCTTGCGCGCGCGCTCGTAGCGCGCCAGCACGCGGGCGTCGCCCACGCCGCGTTGCGGCTCGCGCGCGGCCAGTGTTTCGATCAGTTGCGCGACATCGCCAAAACCCAGGTTCATGCCATGGCCGGCCATCGGGTGGACCACGTGGGCGGCGTCGCCCACCAGCGCCACGCGCGGCGACGTCATGGTGTGGGGGCGGATCAGGCGCAGCGGGAAATCGCGCACCAGTTCCGGTTGCAACGGCGTCAGTGCACCGAGTTTGTCGGCGGCATACACGGCCAGGCGGTCGGCGATCTGCTGCGCCGACTCGGCGCGCAGGGTATCGGCCAGCGCATCGGGCGCCGACCACACCAGCGAGACCTGGTTGCCCGCCAGCGGCAGCAGCGCCACGATGCCCTGCTCTCCGGTGAACCACTGGTGCGCCGCGCCGTGGTGCGGTTTTTCGCAAGCGAAGTTGGTGACCACGCCGCGCTGGCCGTAGCTGCGGTAATCGAGGCCGATATCGCACTGGCCGCGCACCCACGACTCGGCGCCGTCGGCACCGACCACCAGTTGCGCCTCGACGCTGCTGCCATCGCCCAATGTGACGGTGGCATGGTCGTCGCCACGCAGCAGCGCCGCCGCGCGGCCACCGACAATGGTGACGTTCTGGGCAAAGCGCAGCGCAGCGTCGAGCGCCTGGTTCAGATTGCGCTCTTCCAGTATCCACGCCAAGGTGTCAGTGTGGGCGCCGTAGGCATCGAACGCCAGGCCACCGGGATGGGGACCGTCGCCATGAACGATCATCGCATCGACCGGGGTGACGCGCTCGGCATCGAGCGCGCCCCATACCTTGAGCGACGACAGCAGGCGGTGCGCAGTATGGTTGAGAGCATAAACCCGGGCGTCCCAGCCTTCAGTGGGCGCCGTCACCGGGGGCGCTGGCGGCCCCAGCAGAATGACCTTGAGGCCGGCATTCGCCAGCCCTAGTGCCGTGGTCTTGGCAATCGCACCATTGCCGACGATACAAATCTCGGCGCTGACCGTGGAGGCGGTGGTGGCGGCGGAGGTGGACGGGGACGTGGATTTATTCATCCAACCATTATAGCGTTTGTGCGGAATAGAAATTGGCGCTTGCGCTTTTTCGGGACCCTGCTATAATTCTGGTCCTTGGCCTGGTAGCTCAGTTGGTAGAGCAGAGGATTGAAAATCCTTGTGTCGGTGGTTCGATTCCGCCCCGGGCCACCAAGAACAGTGTCAAACAGAACGCCCGCTCTCGCCAGTGGGCGTTTTTGCATGCGTGCCGTATTATTCTTCTGCGATCGACATGCACAAGGACCACACAATGCTGGACAGCCTTCCCGACCAGTTTCACGCGCTGGTAATCGGCGCCTCCGGCACCATCGGCGCCGCCTTTGTCGCGCTGCTGCGCGCCTCGCCGCGCTGCGCATCGGTGCGCGAACTGCATCGCCACTCACTACCGCCGCTCGACTTTGCCTATGAGGACAGCGTCGCCGAGGCCGCGCGGCAGTGCGCGGCCGGGCCGCGCTTGCACCTGATCATCAACGCCGCCGGCATGCTGCACACGCCAGCGTTCATGCCGGAGAAGCGCCTCGCCGACCTCAATACCGCGCAAATGCAGGCCACGTTCACGGCCAACGTGTTCGGCCCGGCGCTGCTGCTGCGCCACTTCGTGCCTTTGCTGGACAGCGAGCGGGCCGTCATGGCCATGCTGTCGGCCAAGGTCGGCAGCATCGGCGACAACCGGCTCGGCGGCTGGTACAGCTACCGCGCCTCGAAGGCGGCCCTCAACATGATGGTCAAGACGGCTGCCATTGAACTGGCGCGCAACCAGAAGAACTGCGTGCTGGTCGCGCTGCATCCGGGCACGGTCAACTCGCACCTGTCGCAGCCATTTCGCGGTGACGCCATCGGCCGCCCGGCGCACGACGCCGCCAGCGACATGCTGCGCGTACTCGATGCGCTCACCCCGGCCGATAGCGGGTCGTTCCGGTCGTACAACGGAGACCAATTGCCTTGGTAGTGCCAGGGGATGGGTGACCCGGCCATCTTTATATCGCCCACCCACGCCAGTTCATCTAGAATGGTTGCATTTCCATTACTACATGGGCGTGCGATGAAACGGGTGATCTTCAATCAAAAAGGTGGCGTCGGTAAATCCACCATCGCGGTAAACCTGGCAGCGATCGCTGCCAGCCAGGGCAAGCGCACTCTTCTGATCGACATCGACCCGCAATGCAATTCCAGCCGCTACGTGCTGGGCGCGGCGGCGCACGCGGCCACGCCGACTTTGAAAGATTATTTCGAGCAGGTGCTCAGCTTCAGCCAGTTTGCCCAGCCGGCCGGCCACTATGTCCATCCGACACCGTTCGAGAACCTGTCCATCATCGTCGCGCACCCGGAGCTGGGCGACCTGCAGTCGAAGCTCGAATCGCGCAACAAGATCTACAAGCTGCGCGACTTGCTGCGCGAGCTGGGCAAGGAATACGATGACATTTTTATCGACACCCCGCCCGCCTATAATTTCTTCAGCCAGGCCGCCCTGATTGGTGCGGACAGTTGCCTGATTCCGTTCGATTGCGACGATTTTTCACGCCAGGCCCTCTACACCCTGATTAACAACATCAAGGAGATCAAGGCCGACCACAACGCCGACCTGGCCATCGAAGGCATCGTCGTCAACCAGTTCCAGCCGCGCGCCAGCCTGCCGCGCCGCATGGTCGAGCAGCTCACGGAAGAAGGCTTGCCGGTATTCGAGAACAAGCTGTCGAGTTCGGTCCGCATCCGCGAATCGCACGAGCGCAACCTGCCGATGATCCACCTTGACCGCAATCACAAGCTGAGCCAGGAATACCTGGCGCTGTACGGCGAACTGACAGATTCCTGAGCGACCGCTGGCAGGTGCCATATGTCTCCCACCGAACTTACATCCCGAGCAATTTCATTTAATCTGCACAAGATTGATGCTAAGAAATTGCGAAGGATTCAGTCATGCCCTCCCACTCAGAACCGCCCGCCAAGGCGGCCCCGCCCGACACCAAGGAAAGCCGCTTTGTCTTCAAGGTAGCCATCGCCGCTACCATGGGCGCGCTGGCGTTCGGTTACGACACCGGCGTGATCTCGGGCGCGTTGCCCTTCATGAGCGCGCCGCTCGAACAGGGCGGCCTGGGCCTCACCCCGGTCACTGACGGCATCGTCACGTCTGCCCTGGTGTTTGGCGCCGCCATCGGTTCGCTGATGGCCGGTACGCTGTCGGATAAATATGGCCGCCGTACCACCCTGATGGGCTTGTCTCTGGTGTTCCTGATCGGCGTGCTGGGCACCACGTTTGCCCCTTCGGTCGCGATCATGGTGGCCATGCGCTTCGTGCTGGGCCTGGCCGTCGGCGGCGCGTCGTCCACGGTTCCGGTGTTTATTGCCGAGATGGCGGGACCCAGCCGGCGCGCCCGGCTGGTCAGCCAAAACGAACTGATGATCGTCAGCGGGCAATTGATCGCATACATCCTCAACGCGGCGCTGGCGCATTTTTACGGCTCGCCCGACGTCTGGCGCTACATGCTGGCGATTGCGGCAGTGCCGGCCGTCCTGCTGGGGCTGGGCATGTTGATGGTGCCAGCCTCGCCGCGCTGGCTGGCCAGCAAGAACCGCATGGACGACGCCCGCGCCGTGTTGGAACAGATACGCTCGAGCGACAAGCAGATCGAGCGCGAACTCGACGAGATGGTCAAGCTCAACGAAATCGACCGCGACCAGGCCGGCTGGTCGGCCGTGCTGGGCACGCCGTGGATCCGCAAACTGCTGTGGATAGGTATCGGCCTCGGCTTCGTGGCCCAGTTCACCGGCGTTAACGCTTTCATGTACTTCACGCCGATCATCTTGAAGTCAACTGGTCTCGGCACCAACGCGGCGCTGACCGCCACCATCGGCAACGGCGTGGTCGCACTGATCGCCACCTTCATCGGCATCTGGCTGATCGGCAAGCACGGACGCCGGCCGATGCTGATGACGGGCCTGGGCTTCGTGATTGCCACCCAGGCCGCGCTCGGTGCGGTGCTGCTGTTGATGCCCGAGGGACTGCTCAAAAGCTACGCCGCCCTGGCCTGCATCCTGTGCTTCCTGCTGTTCATGCAGATGCTCATTTCGCCCGTGTACTGGCTGCTGATGTCGGAGCTGTTCCCGATGCACGTGCGCGGCGTGCTGACCGGCACCGCCGTGGCGTGCCAGTGGGTATTCAACGGCCTGGTTGCGCTGCTGTTCCCGATTGCCATGGCGCACTTCGGCAGTGCCACATTCTTCGTGTTTGCCGGCATCAATGTGCTATCGCTAATTTTTGTCACGACCTGTCTGCCGGAAACCAAGGGAAAGTCGCTGGAAGGCCTGGAAACCTTCCTGGAGAAGGAGCTCGGCAAGAGCAACTGAGGAGAACATCGCATGGCGAAAATGCGCAAAAAATCCGAGCTGCCGACCAAGCTGTGTGCGCATTGCCAGTTGCCTTTTACGTGGCGCAAGAAGTGGGAGCGTGATTGGGAGCAGGTGAAGTATTGTTCGGAGCGGTGTCGGCGGGCGGGTGCACCTGCCGCAGGTGTTGGCCATGGCTAAGCCAAAGTCGCAGTAAGGCCGCAGCCTCGAGTGCTGGTATATTGACAATCTTCCCGCCTGGCGGGCTTATCAATGTCCATCCCACGATACAAGGCCCTACCCGTGCTCAAAAAATCTCTGTTGATGTTTTTACTGGCGCTGACCAGCGCCGTATGTTTGGCGCAAGAAACGGCAATGGACGTGCTGCTCATGCCCGACATTGGCGGCATCAAGCAGGCGATCGAAATCAAAACGGACGATGCCAGCAAGCCGGTGTTGCTATTTTTGTCTGGCGGCCCCGGCAGCTCCATGATGAATAATGCCGCCCGGTACACCACCGTGTTAAAAACCAGGTTTACCATCGTCCAGTGGGACCAGCGCGACGCCGGAAAAACCTTGAAACTGAACCCGTCGCCGAATCCGCCAACCCTGGCCCAGATGACCGATGACACGCGCCAGGTCGTCGAGTTTGTCAGGAAGACCCTGCGCCAGGAGAAAATATACTTGTTGGGCAGTTCGTGGGGCAACGTGCTTGGCTTCGACATGGTGAAAAACCATCCCGACTGGCTGCACGCCTACTTTGCCGTCAATCCCGTGGTCAGCCAGATGGACAGCGAAAATGAACTGCTGCAAACGCTGAAGGCCCAACTCAAGGACAATGCCGACGCCAGCGACGAACTGGCCAAGGTGAATCCTCCTTTCAACACTGCACAGGATATGTTCTACCTCCGCAAATGGCTGTTCTACAAGGAGGGTAAAACATTCGTGTTCGATCCTGAATTCAAGGCCTTTTTCGGCGAGTGGTCGAAGACCTGGTCCTCGGTATGGACCGACGTGATGCGCATCGACCTGCGCAAGAGCTTAGCAACGGTTCAGTGCCCGGTTTATTTCTTCGTCGGCAAGAACGATATCCAGACTTCCACCGGCGTGGCTATCGAATATTTTGAAAAACTCCACGCTCCACGCAAGCAGCTATTCCTGTTCGAGAATTCCGGCCATCAAATACACCAGGAAGAAGCAGAGAAATTCCAGCAGATGATCATCGGCATCCTGGACGCCAACAGCGCCCGGCAACCGTAACGCCATCTTCAAGCCTTTTTCAAGGCCTCGGCCTTGTGCGCCGCCTCAGCGCCGGTCTTGTCGCTGACGACCAGATACTCGGGATACTCGGCCGACGCGGCCACGTGGTGGCCCTTGAGGTCGGTCGGCGCCGTCAACTTCTTCTTGATGGTGCCGTGCACCGTGCCCTGCGACGATTCCCACGTCACCTTGTCGCCGACTTTTAATGTATGTTTCATGGCCGCTCCCGTATCGATGCAATGCGAGAATTTGACCATGATTCGGCGGCAGGGCGCGTCCCGCACATGCAACCGGACGCGCCCTGCCGCACACATGACCGCTATTGCGGCGCAGCGTCCTTCGGCAGCACCGTCACCACCACCAGGTCGCCCGCCAGCCTGAACTCCTGCGCCAGCGCGCGCACGCTGCCGGGTGTGAGGCCCGCCGCCAGTTGCCCGCTCTCCTTCAAGTACCGCGCGTCGCCGTAGCGCGCATAGCTCAGTTGCAGGCGGTTGAACTGGGCCGTGGCGTCGGTCTTGCGCTTGCCTTCGTCGCTGCGCATTTGCTGGATTTCTTCGTCCAGCATGGCGGTGTCGATCCGTGTCGGCAGGTTTTCCAGCACGGCCCGGGCGGACGCCCACAGCGCATCGAGCCGTTCCGGCGCGGCGGTGAACGACAGTTCGCTGGTGAGGCGGCCCTGCGGCTCCAGGCTCAGCTTGTAGTTCAGGCGATAGATGCCCGCCTCTTTTTCGCGCAGCTCGGTGCGCAGCTGGCGATATACGATGCGCGAAACAATGGCCGTGCGCATGGCCCGCTCCGGCGACCACGCCAACGGCTGGCTGCCGTGGGCGCGCACGCTGCCCTGCGGCTCGATGCCGATCGCCAGCCGGCTTTCGCGGTAGCCAGCTGCCTGCTGCAGCGCGCTGGCTGCAAACGCAGGCGTTGCGGTGCCATCGGCAGTACCGGTGCCGGCGCCGGTGACGCCGACTGCGCTGGATGCCGTGGGCGCGACAGCAGCGGCGCCAGGCGCCTGGCGCGCAATGCCGGCCAGGTGGCGCTCCACCGCTGCCCTCACGGTGGCGGCATCGGCCGGACCGCTGACGAAATACGTGACCGGCAGCGCCGTCAGTTGCCGCCACTGGCGGCGCACCAGCTGCAACCCTGCCTGGCTGTCGAGTTCCTGCACGGCCGCCACGTCCGGCATGGCGTCGGCCGGCAGCCGTTCGCCATAGCGCAGGCGGCTCATCTCGCGGCTGGCACGGTCGCCGGCGCTGTCGGGGCGGCGTGCGCTCACGCGCGCCAGTTGTTCGCTGGCGTCGCTCAGGGCGGCCTGCGATATCTCGGACTGTGCCTGGCCGGCCGCGTACAGCAGGAACAAGTCGTCCAGCTGCGCCGCCGGCACTTGCGCCGTGTAGGCCAGCTGGGTTTCGGTCTGCTGTTGCGACAGCCTCACCTTGTTGCCCGCGCTCCAGCGCGCCATCTCGCCACGCTCCTGGCCTTCGAGGTCGGCGGCGTTGCCCAGTTGCGCAGCCAGCTGCCATTGCCAGCCGGGCGCACCCGGCAAGCGATAGCCGGCGCCCGACTGGGCAGCAAAGCGCATCACCGTGTCGTTCGGCGTGTAACGCCACACCACCGAGTCGCCATTGTCCAGGGTCCAGCGCTGCACGCCCTCGCCCAGGTCGTCCTGGCGCACCACGGCGCCCGACGATTCGATCTCGGGCAGCACCACTGCCGGCAAGGCGGCCGGCGCCTCCTTGTTCACCTTCACCAGCGCCGGCAACGGTTCCGCAGCCAGCGCCTTCTGCATCGCCAGTACTTCTGCGGCGGTCGGCAAGGTGAGCGAACTCAGACCCGGCGCCAGCATGAACACGGCGCGGTCGGGGGCATGGATCCACTGGCGCACGCGCGCGTTTACTTCCGCCGGCGTGATGGCGTCGGCGATGCGGCCGATCTGCGCCTGCTTTTGCTGCGGGTCTTGCAGCACGCGCTCGGCCTGCACCGCGCCGACCAGCATTTGCTGCCAGCCCTGGAAATCGCGCGCGGCCTGCTGCTGCGGACCCTTGGCGTTGAGGCGGCGGATCTCGGCGATCTCGCTGCGAATATCATCTTCGCGCAGGCCATCGCGGCGCACGCGCTCGCGCATCACGAGGATCTGGCGCAGTCCCGCCTGGTGGCTGCCAACGGCAACGCTGGACGCAAAGCCCAGCGACGCCGTGGCTTCGCCCAGCTCGCCCTTGCTGCTGGTAAGCGACGACACGCCCGCCGGCAGGCTGTCGGCGGCCTGGCGCACCAGCGCGCGCAGGCTGCGTTCGGCCACGCGGTCCACCAGCCGAGCACGCAAGCCTTCGTCGTCCTGGCGCTTGTCCACGGCAAAGCGGTTGACGAAGCCCACCTGGCTGGTGCCGCTTTCCGAATCCTGCAGGCGCAGGATTTGCAGCTGGTCGCGCAACACCGGATCGGCGGCATTGCGTGCGGGCAGCGCGGCCGGCTTCAAGCCATTGAAGGCGGCTGCAATTTGCGCACGCAGGGTCTTGGCATCGACGTCGCCCACGACCACCAGCGCCATATTGCCGGGCCGGTACCAGTCCTGGTAAAACTTGCGCAGCGATTCGGCCGGCTGCGTGCGGATGCTCGCTTCGGTACCGATGGTGGGCCGCTGCGGATACAGCGAACCTTCGCGCAGCATGGCGCGGCGCTGACGGTCCATGCGCTCGCGCACACCGAGCTTGCCACGCCACTCTTCCAGGATTACCTGGCGTTCGCGCTCGAGCGCATCGGCCGGGATTTGCGCGCCGCCGGCGATTTGCGCAAGCGCACCCACGCCGGCTGCGATCGTGTCAGGCTTTTTATCGGCCATCAGCTGGTACAAGGTGCGCTCGAAATTGGTTTGCGCGTTGTAGTGCTTGCCGATGCGCCAGCCCTGGCTTTCCATGTAGTTGCCCACGCCCTCGGGGTGGGCGGCAGACGCCTTGAACACCATGTGCTCGACCATGTGCGCCACGCCGGACTGGTCGTCGCGCTCGTCGAGCGAACCGGCGCGTACCACCAGTTGCAGCGAAACCGTGCTGCCCATGGTTTTGCCATCGACGATGTAATAGGTAAAACCATTATCGAGCTGGCCGCGCTGCACGCGCTCGTCCCAGCGGAAGGCTTCGGCCGCCGTAGCAGCCGACATGGTGAACCACAGGCCGACGACGGCAATCAGTTTGAATTTAGAAGTCATAGCCGATCTCCAGTGCGATGGTGCGGCCGCGTTCGTAGCTCGCATAGGTATCGTTTACCGCGATCATGTTCTTGTGGTTGGTAATATTTTCGATGGTCAGTTTCACTTCGAGTTCCTGCCGCTTGTAGATGCGCGGCGTCCAGCGGATCACGGTATCCAGCGCCACCGAGCGCGGCATATTGGTGCGCTCGAAATTGACCAGGCTCACGCCATCGACCACCGCCGAACCGCGTTGCAGGATCTGCTCGAAACCGCCGCGCACGCGCAGCATATTGTTGATGGTCAGGTGCTGCGCCGGCAAGGTGGTCATGGCGCCCAGGCGGGCGGTCCACGGGCGGTTGTAGTTGGCCGCGGGAATATCCGAATAGCGCATCACGGTGCCGTCATACATCACCAGTGCGTCGTTGAGCATGGCGGTGCTGTAGCTGGCCGCATAGGTTGAGTAGTTGGCCTTGGTATCGCTCTTGTTGACCGCTACCCAGAACCGGTTGGCGCTCTTGAGTATCTTGAATGCGCGCGCGTTCGACCAGCTGACCGTGATATCCCTGGTGGTGCTCTGGCCGTTGTTGGTGAAGATGAAGCAGCTGTTGTTGGCGCAGTCGGACTGGTTGGTTCTCGACACCCGCACGATCTGGTCGTTGCCGTCGCGGTGGGTATAGCGCACGCTCAGCGGCCCGGCCAGCAGGTCCGACTCGTAGGTCAGGCCGGCGGTCAGTTCATCGTCGTAGGGCGAGTCCATGTCCTCGAGGCGGTTCGACGGTTTGGTGGTGGTCGGAGCGCCCCAGACCAGCGACGAGGAACTGCGGGTGCGCTGGGTCTTGAGCGCATTAACCTTTTCCTGCATGGCAAAAGCAAACAGGTTACGGCCATAATAACGGTTGGCGCCCAGGTCCAGCGCCAGCACGTCGCTGGCCTGCCAGCCCAGTTTGACGCGCGGTGCAATATTGGTCTTGCCGATCAGCGAATCACGGTCGCCGCGCATGCCGGCCCGCAGCGAAAAATCGCCCCACGTGGCTTCGTCTTCGAGATAGGCGGAAGACGAATGGGCTTTGACGTCGATGGCGCCGACGTTATAGACAATCTCGGTGCGGAAGTACTGTCCCACGCCTTGCCGGCTGGGCGCGGCGGAGCACGCCACGGTATCCGTGATGCCATCGGTGCCCAGGCAGCGCGCCATGATGCCGGTGGCCGGCAGGCTCGAGACGGTGGAATAGTTATACTGGGTTTTCAGGCGCGCATACGTGCCTTCCTGGTTGCGCAGCTCCAGGCCGCTGGCCACGCGGTGCCTGACCGGTCCGGTGTTGAAAGGCGTGAAGGCGGCGCGCAGCTTGTATTCGGCGGTCTTGATTTCCTGGTCCACATCGCCTTGTGCGCCCTCGCCGCTCATCGGGTTGACGCCGAGGGTCGGATCGCCCCAGTTCTTGTCGGCCGACCAGCGCCAGTTCATATAGGTGTCCGCTTCGCCCCGGCGCGATTGCTTGTTACGCGACCAGGACAGCTGGTTGGTCACAGTCGCCAGGTCGTAGCGCGATTCGATCCGTCCGCTCAGATTGAGGCCGCCCGATTTGATGGTGTAGTCGCTGTCGCGGTAGTTTTCGATGAAATAGCTGTTGTTCGACGGCGCATAAGCGAGCGTCATTTCACCCTTGTGAATACCGGTCGCGGGCGTGTAGTCGGCCTTGACCACCAGCGTATCCTGCTCGCGCTTTTGCGTCACTTCGCGGCTGACGGTGGTGCCTTCGTTGCTGGTGGTGAAGCGGTTGAGCGGAATTTCGGAAGTGCGGCGCACACCGCTCACCAACACCCCCCAGGCATCGCCGAACCGGGCTTCCGCCGTGGTTTTATAGGTCCATTTTTTGAAACGCGGTTGCAGGTCGGCGTTCGACGACTCTTCGAATTCCTGTTCGCGCGCCGGATCGATCAGCAGCTTGCTCCAGCTCGACGAGGTATAGCCGATGGCGACCTTGCCGCCGAATTGTTTGCGTGCCGCACACACGCGCGACTTGATCACACCGCCGACGAAGCGGCCATATTCGGCCGAGACGTTCGAATCGAGCACCTCGATATCGCACAGGATGCTGGCATCGACTGCCAGCGATTGCGCCGAACCCGGTATCAGGTCGGGACTGGTGGTAGTGATCTTGTTGCCCGGGTCGATATCATTGGAAATCGATACGCCATCGAGCAGGATTTCGTTCTGGTAGGCCTTGGCGCCGTGGATGCTGATCTCGGCCGGCGCAATCTCGCCGCCGGTCGCCGATGACAGCAGCGCGTCGTCGAACTGCACATTCGGATTAATGCGCAACATGCTGGTCATGTCGCCGTTGACGGCGGCGGCATTGCTGATCATTTCGCGGTCGAGCCGTTCCACCGTCCCCAGCGAGGACGCCTGCACGTGGATCGGCTGCAGCGTCGATTCGGGTTCGGCGCCTGCCGTCTTGTCGCCGCGCGCAGCGGCAGCGGCCGGGCGTTCGCGCAGCACGAAGCCGCCCGACTTGTTCATCACCGCATCGTATTTGGTACCGGCCAACAGCGCCTGAAAGCCGCCCTGCACATCGTACTTGCCCTGCAAGCCTTTCGACTGGGCGCCACCGAGCTGGCCGGCGTCGAACACCAGCACCACGCCCGCTTCGGCGGCGTAGCGGTTGAGCACATCGGCCAGCGGCGCGGAAGCGATGGCGTAGGTTTTGGCGGGCTGGCTGCGCCCCGCATCGCCATCGGCAGCCATCGCCACGGTGGCCGGCAGCAGGATGCCGGCGCTGAGCAAGGCGGCCAGCAAGGGGCGGATACGCAGTTGACGATTGCGCGCTCGGCCTGTGACGGCACTCTGGAGGACAAGGTTCATTTTTGATGGAAAAGTGATCGACTTCCCTGTAGGCCGGATCACCAGTCAAAAAGTACCGTGTTTTTGCAAAATATTTTTGCGACGGTACGGTGAGCTCATCTCGGCCGCAGGCGCCAGCCGTCGCCGGCCTGGTCCAGGCGCAGCCCGAGGCCGTCGGCCAGGGTGTGCAGCGAGCGCTCGGCGGCGTCGATGCGGAAGGTACCGGAGACGCGTCGCACCGCCAGCGCCGGCGCCACTTCGATGCGCTGGCCCGAGTACAGCGCGAAGCGCTCGGCAAATTCGGTCAGCGGCATATTGAGCGCGGTGAGCAGGCCCCGGGTCCAGGCGTCTTCCGGGAACAGCGCGGTTTCCGGGCGGGCGCTGGCGGTTTTGGAAAACAGCACGCGCTGCCCCGCTTCCACCCGCACCCGCGAGCCGGACAGCGGTTGCGCGTCGGCCGCGCTTTGCTGTACTGCCAGCACGGTGTGGGTGTCGAACAGGCTCACGGTCAGGCGCGTGCCCAGCGGCCGGATCACGCCGTCGCGCGCCAGGATGCGCAGCGTGCGGCCCTGCGGATCGCGCCCGCTGGTCAGTTGCAGCACGCCGGCGGTCAGGTACAGGTCGCGGTGATTGGCATCGTAGGCGATTCCCACCCGGGTGCCGGACGCGAGCCACAAGCGGCCGCCGTCAGGCAAGGCCACTTCACGCCGCTCGCCTTTGGCGGCGACGATCCATTCGATGTGCGGCACATCCGGCGCGCTTTGCCAGCTGGACGCCAGCCGGTAGCCGATGGCGCCGGTGGCGATCACGCCCAGCATGGCGAGGACCTGGCGCCGGGTGCCGTGGCTCTGGCGTTCGGCCTGCTTGCGGTCGGTCTGGTGGAATACGTGCGGCGCCTGGCGCGGCGCCGCCGCCAGCAGGCTTTGCAGCTTTTCCACTTTTTCCCACGCCCAGCGATTGGACGGATCGGCGTCGTGCCAGCGCTGCCAGCGCCGGCGGTTCTCGGACGAGTCATCCTCGGCCAGCAGCAGGAACCAGTCGGCCGCCGCTTCCAGCGGCAAGTCGGCGGCGGCGGTGGACGGCGCTGACGTCATCACAGGCACTTCAGGCATTGCACCACCGCCTGCTGCATATATTTTTTGACGCTGCTCACCGACACCCCGAGTTGCGCGGCAATCGTGGCCTGGTCCAGTCCCTCCACCTGCGCCAGCAGGAAGGCCTGGCGCACCTTGGGGCCCAGGTCGGCCAGCAGGCGGTCGATGGTGAGCAGGGTTTCAAGCAGGATGGCGCGCTCCTCGAGCGATGGTTGCAGCGCGGACGGTACCAGCGCCAGCTCGGCCAGGTAGGCCTGCTCGATGTCGTGGCGGCGGAAATGATCGATCATCAGGCCACGCGCGATGGTAGCCAGGTACGAACGCGGCTGCGTCACGTCGGCCACGCAGGCGCCCGATTGCAGGATGCGCACGAAAGTATCCTGCGCAAAGTCGGCAGCGCGGTCGGAGCAGTGTCCAAGGCGCGCACGCAGCCAGCCAGTCAGCCACGGCCGGTGCTCGCGATACAGACTTTCTACACTGACATCCACTATCGGCCCTGCCATCCAGAATTAAATGAGAACTATTATCATTTAAAAGTGGATGAGTGGCAAGCAAATTAAAACGCACTGTGGGCTGGAGGCCGCACAGTGCGCTGGTTTGAAGCTGATGCCTGTTTAGAACTTCAGGCGCATCGTCAGACCTACGACGCGGTCATAGCGGCGGATGTCGCGCGGGTTGCTGGCGATGCCGTGGTAGTCGTGGTAGGTACGATCAAGCAGGTTTTCCACGTCCAGGGTGAAGCCCAGGTTGTCGGTGACTCGGTACGAGATCGATGCGTCGGCGGTCTTGATCGGATCGACCACCAGGTCCAGCGGACCAACCGGCGCGGCCAGAGTGCGGTAGTTGAACGTATCGACAAACTTGCTGCGCCAGTTATAAGCCAGGCGCGCCGACAACGGTCCGCGCTCATACAGGCCGACGATGTTGTACGAGTTTTTCGACAGGCCGGCGAACGGCACTTCCTTGCCGCCATCGACCAGGTGGCCTTTCAGGTACGTGTAGTTCGCTTCCATGCCGAAGCCGCCCAGCCAGCCCGGCAGAAAATCGAAGAACTGGCGGTAGCCGAATTCCACGCCTTCCAGTTGACCCTTGTTGACGTTGCGCGGGCGGTCCATGCGGTACTGCTTGCCGTCGATGGTTTCCAGCGCCAGCGAACGGATGATGTAGTTCTCGAACTTGTGCTTGAACACGGTGGCGGTCAGGCTGCCGGTTGGCGCGAAGTACCATTCCAGTGCGAGGTCGGCGTTCTTGCCGGTTACCGGTTTGAGGTCCGGATTGCCGCCGCTACCACCGTAGATGCCCAGTCCGTCAGGCGTCGCGCCGAGCGACACACCGGGGTTGAAGTCGCCAAAGGCCGGACGCTGGATCGCCTTGCCAGCGTTGAAGCGAGCGATCAGCTTGTCGGTCAGGCTGGCTTTGAGGGTCAGGTTGGGCAGAACATCGGTGTCCGACACGTTACGGTGCACAGGCACCGGCTCGTCGCGGAGGTTTCTGCTGAAGCCCTTCACGTCCAGCTCGGTCTTCACCACGCGCACACCGAGCGTGCCTTCGATCGGCACCTTGCCCGCGTCGAAGCCGAAGCGGGTCTTGCCGTAGAAGGCGGTGGTGTCTTCGCTGTTATTGTAGAGCGAGTACGGATCAGGCGCGGTCTTGCCGTCGCGGCCGTACATCTTGCGCCAGGCGTCGAGATTGGCGTGCTGGTACTGCTCGCAGATCACCAGCCAGCGGTTCATGCCGTAATCGTTGGCAAGCGGCATTGACGGGCAGGTCAGGCCCGGCAGGGATGTGACGGCCGGCAAGCCTGTTTCCGGTACGCCCAGGAAGTTGGCGCTCTCGTGCTGGTAAGACGCCTTGCGCTTGGCCAGGCGCACGCCGCCCGAGAATTCGCGGAAGAAGTGTTCTTCGCCGGCATTCCAGGTGACGTCGCCGCGCCAGTCGTTCGAGCTGCCGCGCGTGCTCGACCAGTTGTCGATAAAGGCGCCGAGCGTGTAGTTGCTCGGGTCCATCATGTTGTAGCCGGGGTAGTCGTAGTAGGCGCCGCCGTTTTTATAGGTACTGGCCGTGACGGTGGTCGGATGGGCCGACATTTCCATGATCGGCATTTCCTGTTGCCACTTGCTGTAAGTGCGGACGAACTCACTGGTC
Source organism: Duganella zoogloeoides (assembly GCF_034479515.1). Taxonomy (NCBI): domain Bacteria; kingdom Pseudomonadati; phylum Pseudomonadota; class Betaproteobacteria; order Burkholderiales; family Oxalobacteraceae; genus Duganella; species Duganella zoogloeoides. Next base: position 337,837 of record NZ_CP140152.1, on the reverse strand, counting down.
ACTTTCAGCGACGGCGACACGTTCCAGCGTCCGCCAATGGCGGCCTGGTGGGTTTCCGAATCGTCCTGCGGCGTCTGGTTCGAGCTCAGCGCGTTCAGGTTGCCGGTCGAGGTCACGGTATCGACCTGCCTGGTGCCGGGGAACAGCGTGTACTTGCTGTTGGCATTCCAGCCCAAGCCGCTGATCATGAACTGGCGTTCCATGTCGTGGTCGATGCGGGTGGACCATCCTTCAGCATACAGCTCGACGGTATTCGACGGCCGCCACTGGAAGGCCCAGTTGCCGGCATAGCGGGTACGCTCGCCACGGCTATTGGTGTGGCCCATGTCGAACGGCGCGGTGATAGTCGGGTCGCTGGTGACGGTATTCGACGGTGGAGAACTCCAGGTCGCTTCGTCGTGATAGCGCCCCAGCTGGTACGACAGGCCGAACAGCGCGCCGAAGTCGCCGTACGCGGTTTTCCAGCGGTTCGAGACCATGCCCGACACTTGCGGGTCGCGGGTGTTCGATTTGTCGCGGTCTTCCACGCGCGTGGCCAGGTTGCCCGAGAAGCCGGCGAAGTCGAACGGGCGCGCAGTGCGTACATCGACCACGCCGGCGGTGCCGCCCTCCACCATCTCGGCGCTTTGCGTCTTGTAGACGTCGATGCGTGAGAGCATGGTGGTGGGAATGTCGGCCAGGTACAGGTTGCGGCCGCCGGACGTATAGACTTCGCGGCCGTTGAGCAGGGTGGTCAGGCCGGGCAAGCCGCGGATGATCACGGAGCTGGCCTCGCCGCCTTCGCGGCGGATTTGCACACCGGTGACGCGGCCAAGAATTTCGGCGACGTTTTTGTCGGGGAATTTACCGGCTTCTTCGGCGACGATGGAGTCGATCACGTCGTCGGCGTTTTTCTTGATGTTCTGGGCACTCTGGGCCGCGCGGCGCACGCCGGTGACGGTGACCGAGGTCACCGCGCTCACCGGTGCGGCAGCTTCTTGCTCGGCGACGGCCTGGGCGTTCTGCGCCCAGACCGATGCGCTGCTCAGGATGCCGGCGCCGGCCAGGATGGCGACGGTCAGTTTGATTTGCATGCGTGGGGACGCTGCGTGCCGCCCGGTTGGGTGTGCGCTCATGATATCTCTCTCCAGTGTTCTATTTTTTTGTTGGTGCACTGGACCGATGACCCAATGCAACCGGTGCCATCTTAGAGAGCGCGCATTTTCTCAACCAATCAATTTTTTGCGCGTTCCGATACCGAAACTACTATGTCAATAGGGTCTTTCGCACTGTTTTCGTGCAAAGCCGGGCCTTTGCGGGGTGCGAAAAAAAACCGGAACGCACGGGCGCCCCGGTTTTTGATGTCAAAATGAGACAAATTTCGTCAGAATTCCTTGCGATTACTGGGCAACTTTGACCTGCTTGACGTCGAAGGTCGATTCGCCAAAGGTTTCCTTGTCAAATTCACCAGTCAATTCAATGATCGTATTCTGATCGATATTGACGCCTTGCGGGAAATGTTTGGCGTCGATTTCCACCGTGATCTTGCCGCTGGCGTCGGTGAACTCGTAGTCTTCGCCGCCCTTGTGGCTGGTCAGTTTGCCCTTGAGCTTGGCGTACTGGTCGTCCTTGCCGTTGGCCAGCAATTCCTTGGCGGTGGTCATCGCTACGCTGGATGGACCGGTGTAGCCGGTAGCGGCAGGCTTGGACGTCGGGCCGGTATAACCGCCGGACTGGGCGATGGCGAAGGTCGAACCGGCGAGCAGTGCGGTCAGGCAGGTAACTTGAATCAAGCGTTTCATGGTGTGGTCCTTTCGTGGTGGGCTTGGACGTATTACACCGACTGGACATTAACCGTATCTTAACGAAACCTCGAAAAACCGTAGCGAGCGGTTCGTTATCGTCGCGAGTAGCGGAAGCGTACGGAGGTACGCTGAGCAACGGAACGGCGATAGCGGACCGCGCAGTAGGTTTTTCGGGGTTCCTTTAATGCGCCGGCACATCGAACGTCACCCCGAGGCCACGTCCATCCAGGCCGGCTCCGAAGCCCAGCGTGCCGCCATGCAGCTCGACGATGCGCTGCACGATCGACAGTCCGAGCCCGCTGCCGCCCTGCCCTGCTGCGTGTCCGAGCACGCGGAAGAACCGCTCGGACAGGCGCTGGCGGCTCGCCGCATCCACGCCGGGACCGTTATCGCGCACCGTGATGACGATACGCCCGGCCGCCTGTACGGCATCGAGCTCGATGCGGGCGCCGTCGGGGCAATAGCGCACCGCGTTATCGAGCACATTGCGCACGGCGATTTGCAGCATGGCCGGATTGGCCTGCGCCACCGCGTCGGCGCAGCGCAGCACCAGCGAGAGGCCACGCCGGGCGGCGGAATCGGCCAGCGTGGCGCGCAGTTGTTCGCACAGCGGCGCCAGCGGGACTGCCTCGGTCGCCAGTAGTTCGTGCGTGACCGGGTCGAGCCGCGCCAGCGCCAGCAGGCTGTCTACCAGCGCCGTCACTCGGGAAATGTCGTCGCGCAGCTTTTTGAACGGCGCCGCCAGCGCGGCATCCGGGTGCTGGCGCTGCAACAGCTGCACGTGCATGTGCAGGCCGGCCAGCGGCGTGCGCAGTTCGTGCGCGGCGTCAGCGGTAAAGCGGCGCTCGGCCTGCAAGGCGGCATCGAGCCGGCCCAGCACGCCGTTGAGCGCCTGCACGATGGGTAGCAGTTCGCGCGGCTGGCCAGCGGTTGCCACCAGCGCCAGGTCGTGCGGCGTCTTGGCGGCAATAGCGGAAGCGGTCTGGCGCAACGGTTTGAGCACGCGGTGGATCAGCAGCCAGCACACCAGCGCCAGCACGGCCAAAAAGCCGGCGACGGGCAGCCACAGGTGTTCGGCCAGTTCTTCCAGGATGTCGAGCCGTTTCTTGTGCAATTGTCCCACCTGTACCTCGAAGTGGCGCTCTTCGTCGCGCACCACGAATACGCGCCAGCGCTGCTTGCCCACGCGCGGGTCGGCAAAGCCGTGGTCGTCGTCGAAGCCGGCCACGAACGGCGTGGCCGGCGCGCCGCTGGTGCGTTGCAGGACGCGGCCATCGACCACGATCTGGTATTGCATATCGACCTTGCGCTCGCTGGTGCCGCCTGCACGCGCGCGCGACAGCAGGCCGCGCTCGTTCCAGTCGGTGGTGGCGGCCATCAGCATATAGCCCGATTCCTCGAGCGCATCGTCGAACACGTCGTTGGTTTCGTGCCAGGCGATATACGTGACGATGCCCAGGCTGGCCAGCCACAGCACGGTGCTGGCAGCGACGATGGCGGCCAGCAGGCGCCGGCGCAGCGACCAAGGACGCTGCGGTGGCTGCGGTGGCATTGGTGCTGGCGCCGGAGCGCCGGCCGGCGGTTCAGTCGCCATCGTGCTTGAGCCGGTAGCCGAGGCCGCGCACGGTGACGATGCGCTCGCCGCCGAGCTTTTTGCGCAGGTTGTGGATATAGACCTCGATGGCGTTGCTCTCCACCTCGTCGCCCCAGCCGTACAGGGTTTCCTCGATCTGGGCGCGCGAGACGATGCTGTTTTTGCGCAGCATCAGCGCGTACAGCACGTTGTATTCGCGCGCGGTGAGCGCCACCGGCTGGCCGGCCAGGCTGGCTTGCCTGGTGTCCAGGTTCAGGGTGAGGTCGTCGTGCACCAGCGCGTTGCTGACCTGGTCGGCGCCGCGCCGCACGGCGGCCCGGATGCGGGCCGACATTTCCTCGAGTTCGAACGGTTTGACCAGGTAGTCGTCGGCGCCCAGGTCCAGTCCCTCGACGCGGTCGGCCAGGGCGTTGAAGGCGGTGATCAGGATCACCGGCACGCGGTTGCCGGCTCCGCGCAGCTCCGCCAGCAGGGCGTCGCCGGTCATGCCGGGCAGGCCGCGGTCGAGCAGCACGCAATCGTAGCGGTGCGTCATGAGCGCAGTCTGCGCCGAGTCGCCCCGGCGCACCCAGTCGACCGCGTGCTGGTCGAGCCGCAGCCAGGCCAGGATGGTTTCGCCAAGGGAGATGTCGTCTTCGACTAACAGGATGCGCATGGAAGCGAGTGTGAGGATCGAAGATGAAGGGAGTCTTAACCTATGCCGCGCACCTGGCGGGCATCGAGGCGTGCGCGCAATTCCTGGATCTCGGCAGCAAAGTTGTCGCGCGCGGTGATCGCGCCCACCAGTTCCATTTCGGCTACCAGACGGCGGTCGGAATCGGCGGCGGCAGCGGCCACGTTGCGCTCGAGCTGCGCGCGCAGGTCGGCCAGCTGGCTGTCCTTGCCTTCGATGGCCAGGTGGTCCTTGGCTTTACCTACCAGGGCGTCGGTGGCGATCTGGCGCGCGTTGCGCAGTTCGGCCTGCAGGCGTTCGATCTGTTCGTCACGCTCGGCCAGGATTTCCAGCGCCTCGTCGCGGGCGGCGGTGACGGTGTCGCGCTCGGCTTCGAGCTGGGCGCTGGCGTCGAGCAAGGCGTCGAGGTCGCCGCCGGTCTGTTCCAGCCCGGCGCGGTTGGCGGCGCCCGCCTCGTCCGCGTATTGCCTGGCCCAACCGGCCAGCGCGGCCACCAGCTCGGCCGGCATTTCCGGCGCCGGCACCGGCGCCGATTGCGCTTGCGCACTGCGCCATGCCGCCAGGTGCTTGTGCAGGCCGATCGACGCCGGCTCGCCCAGCGCGGCGCTGACGGTCTCGATGGTGACCGGCTGACCGTTGCCCTGCAAACCGGCGGCCGCTGCCGCGACCGCGTCGAAGGTGATGCCTGCACTTGCCATGACTTGCTCCGAATAAGGTGAGACGGCCAATATAAACGAAAAGACCCATTTTTCCCATTGGCAATAGGATGAGTTTGCAACAGTTGTCGAACCGACTTTGAACCGATATATACATGCTATCGACCAGAACACGGTATACATGACGCAGTTTGATGGATAAATTGACACACATGCCGGTTCAAAGACCGGTTCAACCACCACTCCAAGGAGCAGGAAAATGAAGAAATATTTGATGGCAGCAGCGTTCACCATGGCATTCGGCGCCGCCCAGGCAGCAGACATCGTCGATACCGCAAAAGCGGCCGGTTCCTTCAACACCCTGGTCACGGCGGTGCAGGCGGCAGGACTGGAAAGCACCCTGAAAGGTCCGGGCCCGTTCACCGTGTTCGCGCCAACCGACGCGGCATTCGCCAAGATCCCTAAAGCGAAACTGGACGCACTGCTGAAAGACAAGGCTGCCCTGACCAAGGTGCTGACCTACCACGTGGTGCCGGGCAAGGTGATGGCAGCCGATGTGAAGTCCGGCGACGTCAAGACCGTCGAAGGCGCCTCGGTCAAGGTGGCCGTCAAGGGCGACAAGGTGATGGTCGACAAGGCCCACGTAACCAAGACCGACATCGCGGCCGACAACGGCGTGATCCACGTGATCGACACCGTGTTGATGCCAAAATAATTCCCTGGTAGTGCCGGGGTACCCGGCGAGTTCCTCTCCGCAGCGATTTCGCCACCCCACAGGGTGGCGTTTTTTATGGGCTTTTGCGCTATCATCGCCGCATGGATAACCACTACCTCACCCCGCTGTTCGCCCCCAGGTCCATCGTCGTCTTTGCCGGCCGCGATGACCAGCCGGACAGCCAGACCACGTACGGCCGCAGCATCCGCGCGCAGCTGGAACAAGGCGGCTTCACCGGCCCGGTCAGCTATCTCGACATCGGCATGACGGGCACCCTGGCCGACCTGGCGCAGTCGCGCGCCGACCTGGCCGTGATCGCGCTGCCGCACGACCAGCTGGCGTTTGCGCTCGAGGTGGCCGGCCGCATCCAGTGCCGCGCGGCGCTGATCCTGTCGTCGAGCGTCGATCCGGCGCTGGCTACGGCGCTCGTTGCCATCGCCAAGCGCCACGAGATCCACCTGCTCGGTCCCAACTGCCTCGGCTACCAGCGCCCGCGCCTGCACCTGAACGCCAGCGTGGCCGGCCCCTTGGCCCGCCCCGGCAGCCTGGCGCTGATCTCGCAATCGGGCGCGCTCACCACCGCCATTCTCGACTGGGCCGACAAGAACGCCGTGGGGTTGTCTGCGGTCGTATCGCTCGGTCCCAATACGGCGGTGGACCTGGCGCAAACGCTCGATTTTCTCGCCACCGATCCGGCCACCCACAGCATCGTGATCTGCATGGAGGGGCTGACCAACGCGCGCCGCTTCCTGTCGGCGCTGCGTGGCGCGGCCAATACCAAGCCGGTGATTGTGCTCAAGGCCGGTAACGCCACCGCCGCTTCGCAGGCGGCATTGACCCACTCCGGTGCGATGGTGCTCAGCGACGTGGTGTTCGATGCGGCGCTGCGCCGCACCGGCGCGGTACGGGTGAAATCGTTCGTCCAGCTGTTCTCGGCCGCCAAGTGCCTGGCGTCGCGTTACCGCCCGGTGGGGCCACGGCTGGCCGTGGTCACCAACGGCGGCGGCCCCGGCGTGCTGGCGGCCGACTGGATCCACGAACTGGGCCTGCAACTGGCGCACCTGTCCACCACCAGCGTCGATGCGCTGCGGCCGCTGGTGCCGGAGCACGCCACGCTGTCGAACCTGCTCGACCTGGGCGAAGACGCCAGCGCCGACGCCTACCGCGAAGCAGTGCTGGCCTGCGCGCGCGACAGCCAGGTGGACGGCATCCTGGTCATTTATTCGCCCAAGCTCGGTGGCGATCCGGCCGGCGTGGCGCGCGCCGTCAGCGCCCTCAACGCCGGTCTTGGCAAGCCGCTGCTTACGTGCTGGATGGGCGACAGCCAGGTGATCGAAGCGCGCCAGGTGATCAACACGGCCGGCCTGGCCACGTTCCGCACGCCCGAGGCGGCGGTCGATGGTTTTTCCAACATCGCGTCGTTCTACCAGAACCAGCAACTGCTGCATCAAACCCCGCCACCGCTGTCGCAACTGGCGGACCCGGACCTGGACGGTGCGCGCCTGCTCATCGAAAGCGTGCTGGCCGAACGGCGCAAGGTGCTGACCGAAATGGAATCGAAAGCCTTGCTGGCCGCATTCCACATCCCGATCACGGCCACCATGCTGGCGCGCAGCGCCACCGAAGCGGTGCTGATCGCCAGCCAGCTCGGCTACCCGGTGGCGATGAAGATCGACTCGCCCGACATCAGCCACAAGTCCGACGTGCAGGGCGTGGCGCTCAACGTGCTGACCGCCGCCGGCGTGCGCGACACCTACGACGACATGCTGGCCACCGTGCGCCGCCTGCGGCCCGACGCCACCATCAACGGCGTGACCTTGCAGAAAATGGCCGGCAAGCGCTATGGCCGCGAACTGTTCATCGGCGTCTCCACCGACCGCCTGTTCGGACCCGCGATCAGCTTTGGCGCCGGCGGCACCATGATCGAACTGATCGCCGACCGCGCCACCGAGCTGCCGCCCCTGAACCAGTTCCTGGCGCAGCGCCTGATCGGCCGCGTGCGCGCTGCCGACACGCTGGGCGAATGGCGCGGCGCGCCGCCGGCCCAGCGCGAGGCAATCGAACATATCCTGCTGCGCGTATCGGAAATGGTGTGCGAGCTGCCGCAGCTGCGCGAAGTGGACATCAACCCGCTCATCGTCGACGAATACGGCGCGCTGGCGGTCGATGCGCGCATCGTCATCGACGCCGCGCCGCCGTCGGCCCACAAGTACGACCACCTGGCCATCCTGCCCTACCCGGCCGCCTACACCCAGCAATGGCCGCTGCGCGGCAGCGGCTTGTACACGCTGCGGCCGGTGCAGCCGGACGACGCCTTCATGCTGCAGGAGTTCGTGCGCGGCCTGTCGGAAAAGTCGCGCTACTACCGCTTCGCCTCGTCGCTGCGCGAGCTGTCGGTGCCGATGCTGGCCAAGTACACGCTGATCGACTACGACCGCGAAATGGCGCTGGTCGCCGTGCAAACCCTGCGCACGCCGGGCGCCGATGGCGGTTTCGTCGAAGCCGAACGGATACTGGGCGTATCGCGCTACATCGCCAACCCGGACGACAGCAGCGGCGAATTCTCGCTGGTGGTGGACGACCGTTTCAGCGGCCAGGGCCTGGGCACGCGACTGATGCTGGCAATCATGGACGTAGCGCGCGATAAGGGATTGAAAGAGCTTAACGGCCTGGTACTGGTCAAGAACAGCGGCATGCTGAAATTGATGGCCAGTTTGGGATTCCAGATCCGGCCGTACGAGGAGGATCCCGATTTCCGCCTGTGCTCCAAGGCGCTATAAGGTTGCAGAGCGCCTGGCGCTCATCGCCGGGCGCCGCGACCAAGACGGCACTATTACAGGTGCACTCCGTCTTTGGCTTTTAGGTTCGACTGCTCATGTATATTCGCGCTGCCGGGCACTGACCCGACTCTCGGTTGCGACCGGCTTGGTTCCCTTCGTGGACTGGCTGCTGTACAGCACCATCCGCCGCGAAGGTAAGCGTGACGCCTGTACCACTCTGACATTTCCTCCGCCTGCCATTCGCGCGGCAGCGAACGAGCAGCACGTTATAAATCGATGATTTTCCGCACGAGTGCCGGCGGCATGCGCCATTGTTCATCCTCGCAGAGCAGCGAGTAGGTTCTGGTGTTCATCCGCACGATGGTGCCGACGCGTTCGCGCAAATGCTTGTCGGTAAAGGAGACGGTATCACCGAGTTTGAATTGCTGAGGCCCTTCGTGCGTGCGGAAGCAAGAAAATCTGGCCTTCGCGCGACGGGAAGCACACGCGAGCTTGAGCGCCTGCAATCCCGGACACAAGCGGCCCATGAAGAATCTCGTCCCTCGGGACGAGATAAGCCTTGCTCGCCAAAGCCGGCCAGAATGCCCTCCAAGTCAGTGTGCTGGCCAATCTGCTCGGCTTGCTCAAGCACATCGAGTACATGGCTCTGGATCTCGCGGATCACCTCAGCTGCATCTGCTGGGTCCAAGGCGGTGAGATAGCCAGCCAACTGTTGGCCGTAGTGCTCAAGTCGTTGTTGTGTGTTCATGGCGAAGTTCTCCGTGTCTTTTTTGTGGATACCGGCAGCAGGCTGCTTACTTGTTTCCGGATAAAGCTTTGCTTCCGGGCTTTTGCACAGGTTCATAGGCTTGGCTGGCGAGGATGGCTTCGACCGCCCTGCTTGCGGCGTCAACACCCTTGTCCTCGCCATTGTTACTGAGAATAACGATGTCGATGTCCTGTGCTGGCAGATGGCTCAGCTCGGCCTTGAAGGCACGCCAATGACCGCCATGCGAGATGCGCGGTTGTTGCAGCGCCGAGGGGCGCAGGCCGAATCCGAAACCATATGGAACCAGGCTGCCGTCCTGTAGCCGGGTGGGCGTGGTAGCTTCTCTCCAGGCGTTTGCCGACATTGCCACCCCGCTGCGCAGCGCCCTCGACCAGATCAGCAGGTCGCCTACCGTGGAGTAGATGCCGCCCGCGCCCTGCATGTAGAAGCCTGGAATCTGGTCATAGGGGCGTCGCTGACCATCGGCCGCGCCCCGGAAGCCGTAGGCGCGTGCTGCGATGCCCGCCTCGTTGCCCGGCATTCGCAGGCCTGTGTTCGACATGCGCAGCGGACCAAAGAACTCGCGTTGCAGAAAGTCAGCGAACGACAGTCCGGTGACGTGCGAAACCACCCGGGCTAAGAGCAGGTAGCCGGTGTTGCTGTACTCGAAGCGTTCGCCCGGCGCGGACTTCGGGACCGCCGCCGTTGCCGCCAGCACCTGTACCACATCCTCGCCCAGCATCGGCGCGTTTGCCTTGCCGCTGCGAAGCAGCTGAGTGTAGTGGGCCATCGCATCCGGTACGCCTGCGCTGTGGTTCAACAGCTGCCGTAGCGTCATGCGCGGATAAGGGAAACCAGGTAGGTGGCGGTCCACGGTGTCGTCTAGGCGTAGTTTTCCATGGTCAACCAGGCGCAGGACGGCGGCGGCTGTAAATTGCTTGCTGACCGAACCGATGTCAAAGGCGTGCGCGGTGCTCAGTGTGCCTTGACCATCGATGCCGACATCCCCAAATGCGTCCTCATAGACCACCTTGCCAGCGCGGGCGACCAAAACGCTGCCATTGCAAACTCGCGCGGCATGGCATTGCGAGAAGTAGTTGCGGAGTGAGGCCGTCACGTCGGACGAATGCGCCTGCGCGTGGAAGCCCCCCCCGCAGACGAACAGAAATGTCACGCAGCAGCGCAGAGTGGAGGCAAAGAAAGTACAGTTGGGCATGGTTGGACTCATGTCAGCGGCTTGGATTCGAATGCATGTCGTCGGGTGACTTGACCAGCAGGGCGTCGATATCGGCGACCGATTGCCGCCAGGCCAGCGTGAGAGCGGCCAGCTTCTGCCTGCCCTTACTAGTGAGTTGGTAGTACTTGCGGGGACGGTTCTCTTCTTCGTGGATCCATTCGGCACTCACCAGTTCCTCGCGCCTCAGGCGATCAAGCAAGGGATATAGGGTGCCTTCTGTGATTGCCGTGGTGGGGAAGCACTGGAGGTGCCGTAGCAGAGCCAGACCGTAAACCGGTTTTTCGCGCAAGGCTGCCAGAATCACCAGCTCCAGCGCACCCTTGCGCAGCTGGATTTGCCATTTCTCCTGGGCCTCAGTGATTTGCGATTCTGAAATTTGCATGATGAGATTACCTTGTAATGCAAGGTATCTCGCCATGTATAGTTGTAAACTGTCAAGAACATACGAGCCACAACTCCAACGTAAGCGTCCGCCCAGCGCGGTATTGTGCAGGGGCGTTTTGATGGACGATGGCGTCACACCGCCGGGAAGCGGGATGATCTCAAAGGGCTGCTGGCAGGTTGCAGTTCCAGGGCAAGAAATCATCAACCCGGTTGGCGGGATGATCGGCGATATGCGCCAGCACGTGACGCAACCAGGCTTCGGGGTCGACACCGTTCAGCTTGGCGGTGCCGAGCAGCGAGTAGATCGCGGCGGCGCGCTCGCCGCCGCTGTCGGCGCCGGCGAACAAATAATTGCGGCGGCCGATGGCCACGCCACGCAAGGCGCGTTCGGCCGCGGAGTTATCGATCTCGATGGCGCCGTCGTCGCAATAGCGCAGCAGCGCCGGCCACCGCTTGAGCGCGTGCGGGTTGCTGCCACCGTGTCGGACTTGCGCGATAAAGTATCGAGCGTGCTGCGCAGCCAGCGCTCCAGATCGTCGAGCAGTGGGCGCGAGCGGGTTTATCGAACTTGCCTTCGTTCGTCGGGTGGTTTGCCCCGGATCTCGCTCTCGACCACATAGAGCTCGGCGATCCGGCGCAGCGCCTCGGTGGTCAGCGGCGTTGCGCGCGCTGCGTGCAGGTCATGGAAAGTGATCGGTTGAAAATTTGTGTCCATGATCAGAATCTGTGGGCACAATTGCTGTGCCAAAATTCGATCATCAATGGTGGTGGTCAGACAGTCCAGACGGTGCTGGGTAGACGCTAACACCGCAAGCGACACCAGGGCGAGCACTACCGGTTACTCTCAGCAGTGCGTACGCAAGGCGACTGGGAAGCGTGGGTCGGTTTTTTCCTTGATGCGTTGACCGGCGCAGCAACCGAGGCTGAGGGCAGCATCATCGCGCTGGCCACGTTGGTGACGAGCGATCGGCGGCGTTTGCTGGTTGAACCCTTGGCCCGATCGGTAGCCTACCGGCTGCTCGAAATGCTGCCCACCACACCGCGCTTCACTATCGAATCCAACCGGCAAAAACTCGCAACGCAAGCAACGGGTGTTCAGCTACCAGCGCTACATCGATATCCTGTCGCAATAACATTGCCAATCTGTAATGAGCCATCTGTTGACGCCACCCGTCCGACTGCCTAGCATGGGTTGCAATTGCGGCAACCCGCCCGCATACAACCGGACCTTTCCATGCGCCCCTCCCACCTCTCGCACCGGCTGGTGCAAATCGCTGCTGCTTGCCTGCTGACGTTTGCCGTCCCGGCAGCAAACAGCGCGTTTGCCGCCGACACCACCAGCGACACCGCTCACCTGAAGACGCCCCCGCAATCGCAGGCCGATGCGGACCGGCTGGCAGCCTGCGCCAACGAGCATGGCGTGCCGACGCCGGCCGGCTGGATGGCAATGCCTTTGCCCAGTATCAGAGGGCATATCCAGGCAGCGGACACCGACGATGTGGTCCAGCTGATGTACAGCGACGAGCAGAAGCTGGCCGGCGCGGTGATGGTCTCTTTTACGCCTGGCGGCGGCTACGCCGGCATCCTGAAAACCTTCCGCTATGACGACAGCGACACCAACCCGCCGCGCCTGTCGATGATCGAGCCAGGCGACTACCCGCCGGCCTGCCATCCCGGCAATTCGTGCGAGACAGTGCATATCGCCCAGCAGGCGGTCGGCCTGTGCTTCGGCGAAGCGTCGTGCCGGATCCTCTATTTCGACGGCAAGGAACTGCGCGACGTCGTCATGACCGACTAACAGCAAGGCAGCGGCCCCGACCATCCATAGTGCATGGTGCGACTGCGAACAGACCGCCCCACCACCCCGAACTATGCTGCACTTTTTACCTCCGGGAGCTGCCATGGGATTCGATCTGGGAAGTTTATTGCAACAACATGCCGGCCACGTCACCGCCGCCGATCCCGACGGCGTGGCGCAGGCTTTCAAGCATATCGTCGGCGAGCAATCGCAATCGTCGGTCGCCCAGGGCATTGCCCGGGCCTTCCTGTCCGACGACACGCCGCCGTTTGCGCAAATGGTCAGCCAATTGTTCTTCCGCAGTGACAGCGGCCTGCGCGCCGAATTGCTGAACTTGCTGCTGGACAATGTCAGCCCGACTATGTTGTCCGCGCTGGCCGGCAGCGTTGGCACGCTGTTTACCGACAATGGCCATCCACATCTTTCCACAGAGCAAATCGCCGACATCACGCCGCCGCAGGTTGCTGAAATCGCCGTTGTGGCGCAGCAACACAACCCTGGCATTGTGGAACGGATAGCAACGTTGTTTGCACAGCATCCGAACATCTTTAACGGACTCGACAGCGACACCCTGAAAGTCGCGCTCGGCTCTATGGCGCAGCAGCGTTAAGCGCTGCCCGTTAGGCTGTTCAACCGAGCTCCAGCGTAAGGTGCGCCAAGTGTAAAATGTCTGAAATACAATAAAAATGATACAAAAGTTGCTTTAAGTCTCATTGGATTTCAAGCAGTATACAAACTTTGACCATCGGCATTAGTCGAATCACAACTTACATTGGAGGTCTCAGATGGCTGTTTCGTTTAAATCCGCATTGATGCCGTTGGCAATGGCCGTAGCCCTGTCGTTCAGCGCAGTTGGCGCCGCCTCGGCCGATGCGCTCACCGAAAACTTCGACAACGGCATTCCGCTGGGCTGGACCACTGTCAACAACAGCGCTCCGACCGGCTTCACCAGCTGGACTACGGGTAACACCGACGTATTCGGCGCCTACGATGGTTCGGCCGATTCTTACGTTTCGTCCAACTACAACGCGGTTCTCGGCTCGGGTACCATCAGCGACTGGCTGATCCTGCCGACGTCCACGTACCGCAACGGCGATACGCTGTCGTTCTTCACCCGCACCGATGTGAACTCGTCATTCCCGGACAACCTGGAAGTTCGTTTCAGCACGGTCGGCGGTGTCGATGTCGGCAACACTGCAACCAGCGTGGGCACCTTTGACACCTTGCTGCTGACCATCAACCCGGCGCAAAACGTAGGCGGGTACCCGGAATTCTGGACCCAGTACAGTGTGTCGCTGAGTGGCCTGACCGGTGACACCACCGGCGCGTTCGCCCTGCGTTACGTGCTGTCCGACGCTGGCATTGATGCCAACAACGGCAACTACATCGGTATCGACAGCCTCGACATCACCTCTACCCCTCTGGCAGCGGTGCCGGAAATGGAAACCTACCTGATGATGGCTGCCGGCCTGGGCCTGATTGGCTGGATGCGCAAACGCAAGTCGCGCGCTGTCCCGGCGTCACAGCAAGCGTAAGCTACTGCGGGTGCCAGTCGAGCACCCGCACCGGTTGGGCCGCTACGGCGGCCTGGCCTTCTCCGTCGACTTGCTGTACGTCCTGCACAAACAGGCTCAGCACGCCGCTCCGGCGCCACCACTCCGTGTCGAAACTCGGTTCCCATGAACCCACCGACGCTGCCGTCAGGTCGCTGATCTGCCATTTGCCGTCCGCGATATCCGTGGTGCGCGCCACCGACACCTTGCTGCCGCGCTCCTCGTCGCGAAACACCAGTACCGCACCAGGCCGCTTGTCGTCCAGGCTGACCATGATTTGCGGCCGCGCGATCGGTATGCGCTTGGTGCCCTGCCCGCTCAGGGAGAACGCCGTCCGGCGGAAACCAAGATTGCGCATCTGCCAGCCTTTGGCGTCGCGGTACACCACGCGGTACTGCGGCACCGTCGAACCGGCATCGCGCCAGTAGCTGGCAATGTAGGGCCGGCCGCCCGCATCGGCTGCCATCGAGGTCTGGTTGATCAACTCGCTGTTTTGCAGGATGCGCAGCGCGTATTCGGCGCTGGCCGCGCTGATCGGCAGCGCATACGACTTGCCGGTGGACGTCTCCCACGTGACGCCGCCGTCGCGCGAACGTGCATAGGCCAGGTCGTGGTTGCTGGCCACGTCCGGCGATTCGCGCCATACCCACGACACATGCAAGGTGCCCTGGTGGTCGAGAAACGCCTGCCAATAGGCGTTGCGCTTGCCCTCGCCCGTGATCAGGTTCGTATGCAGCCGGGTCCAGGTGGCGCTGGCCGGGTCGTAACGGTTGATCACCAGGTCGCCCCGGCCCGAGCCGCCCAAGCGGTAGAAGAACAGCAGCCGGCCGTCCGGCAGGCGGTAAAACTCGGGATACGAAACGGTGTCTTCGTCCTGGCCCACCATTGACTGCCTGGGGCCTAGCTCAAGCGACCCCGGCTGCACGCCGCGCGCGTAGCGCAGCGCGTTGTTGTGGTGGTCCCACGCTACGTGCAGGGTACCGGCGCCATCGAGCATCAGGCTGATGGCGTTGTGGGCGTCGGCGGCGTTGCCCTGGTATTGGGTGCGATGCACGGTCCAGTGCGCGTCACCGAGCTTGCGCTTGCCCAGCACCAGGTAGCGTTCAGCATCATAGTAGCCGACGTACTGGTAGTCGCGGTCGGACACCAGCGAATTCTTGCGAAACACCACGGCGTTGACGGAATTATTGGCCCAGCCCGGGCCGACCAGCGTCTCCACGGGCGCCGCTGTGGCAACGGTGACAACACTGGCCGCCAATATGCCCGCCAGCAGATATTTATCAATCAAATCAATACCATACATGCAACATGTCTCCTCTGATACTCTTATTTCTGCACGGGAAATATGCCATAATATCCAACCTGCGTATCCGACCACGCCGCCCACTTTCCCAACCCCATGAGCACCGACAGTTTCGACCCCGCCCTGCATGCCGATCCCCTGCAATTCTGGGAACAGCGCGTCAAGGCAACCCGCTGGATGATCACCAAGACCGTGTTGCTGGGCGTGTTTGCCGGGGTGCTGGGCATACTCGGACAAGGGTGGCTGGAACGCGCCGCACCGCTGTTCCCCATTATCAGCCAGAACTATGGCGTGTGGCAGCTGTGCTACCTGCTGGCGCTAATACTCATCTTCATGATCTGGGCGCTGGCCATGCGCCAGAAAATGGCGCTGCTGGAAAACAGCAAGCGCGGCATGCATACCCAGCAGCGCATCGCCCAGCACAATGCGCGCCGCCAGCAGGCGGCAGCCGAAGCACGCCAGCGGCGGGCCGAGCAGGAAAAGGCGCGGGCGCTGGAACTGGCTGCCAAACGGGGCGCCAAAAGCAAGAAATTCGACTACTGACTGGCTACTCATCGAGTAGCAATTGCGTAGTCTCAGCACCAGATTCAGAGCCGCCGCGCAACACTCGGGAGGTCTTGCAGCGGCCCTTTTGTGATAAGGTTTCTGCTCCAGATCGGCGCACAACCTACTATCATATGACTACCGCCACTCTGCTTCAATTGTTCTCTCCGCCGAGCGATCCTTCGCTGCTCCAATACGGCATTTATACCCCCACGCTGGTTGTGCTATCGATCCTGGTTGCCATTTTCTCATCATGGATGGGATTGCAAGTCGTCGACCAGGCCAAGTCGGCCACCACGCGCGGCCTGCGCGCCACCATGCTGGCCACCGGCAGCCTGGCGCTGGGCTGCGGCGTGTGGGCCATGCACTTCATCGGCATGCTCGCCTTCGACCTGTGCACGATCGTCGAGTACGATCCCGGCGTGACCATGCTGTCGGTGCTGCCCAGCCTGGGCGCCTCGTGGGTTGCGCTCAACATCATCGGCCGGCGCGAGCTGACCACCGGCGCCCTGCTTACCGGCGGCGTGCTGACCGGAGCCGGCATCGGCGCCATGCATTACACCGGCATGGCAGCCATGCGCACCAACCTGTACCTGCAATACGATCCGGCCATGTTCGCGCTATCGATCGTGGTGGCCGTGGGCCTAGCCACGCTGGCGATCTGGATCCGCTTCGGCGTGCGCAGCCTGCGCCAGCATGTGCGCCCCAGTTTCCTCGGCGTGCTCGCGGCATTCGTGATGGGCTGCGCCATCGCCGGCATGCACTACACCGGGATGGCAGCGGCGCGCTTTACCGGCGTGCCGATCGCTGTCGATGGCGTGGGCCGGAACACCGGTTTCCTGGCGCTGTCGATCACGGTCATCACGGTGGCCATCACGGTGTTTGTCCTGGCCGCCAACGGCGTGCTGCGCTACCGCGACCTGTACCGCCAGTTGAGCGAGAGCGAGCGCTGGATGCGCGCCCTGCTCACCACCACCATCGACGGCGTGGTGACGGTGGACCGCGACGGCGTGGTCCACGAATTCAACGCCTCGGCCGAGCGCATCTTCGGCTGGCGCCGCGACGAAATAATCGGCCGCAATATCCGCCTGTTGATGACCGACGGCGACCGGTCCGAACACGAAGGCCTGCTCAAGTTCCTGCGCCAGGGCGACGATGCCGGCGCGAACGCCGGTGCCAACACGGTCAACGAAGTGATCGCGCTGCGCAAGGACGGCGGTGTGGTGCCGATCCGGCGCGCCATCGGCCACGCGCGGGTGGAACACCGCGACCTGTTCGTGCTGTTCATTACCGACATCAGCGAGCGGCGCGCGATCATGCAGGCGCTGCGCGCCAACGAGCAGCAGTTCCGCTCCCTGATCCGCAACATTCCCGGCATCTCGTTCCGCAGCAGCATGGGCTACGACGCGCCGCCGGTATTCGTCAGCGACGGCATGGAGCGCCTGGCCGGTTTTCCCGCCGGCGATTTCGTCGGCCCGCAGCGCACCCGCACCCTCGGCACGCTGGTGCTGCCCGAGGACCGCGAGTATGTCGAAGCGGAGATCAGCCGCAGCGTCGAACGGCTGTCCGCCTACCAGGTCGAGTACCGCATCCGCCACGCCGACGGCAGCATCCGCTCGATGTGGGAGCACGGCGCCGTCACCCGCGACGAGAGCAACCCGGCCATCGTCTGGATCGACGGCGTGATCCTCGACATCACCGAGCGGCGCCAGATGGAAGAAGAACTGCGCCAGGCCAAGGAGACCGCCGAACAGGCGGCCGCCGCGCGCGCCAGCTTCCTGGCCAATATGAGCCACGAAATCCGCACGCCGATGAACGCCATCCTCGGCTTCACGGACGTGCTGCTCGATACCGAACTCGATCCGGCCCAGCGCCGCCACCTGGGCACCGTGCGCAAGGAAGGCCGCTCGCTGCTACGGCTGCTCAACGAAGTGCTCGACACCGCCAAGCTCGATAAAGGCGCGGTGGAACTGGAACCGGACGATTACAGCCTGCTCGGACTGATCGACGAACTGGCCTCCACTTTTGGGGGCAACGCGCGCGCCAAGGGGCTGACCATCGACATCGAATACGACCCGTCGCTGCCCACCTGGCTGCACGGCGACGAGCTGCGCATGCGGCAAATCCTCGGCAACCTGCTGGACAACGCGATCAAGTTCACCAGCGCCGGCAAGATCACGCTGCGCGCCGGCGCGCGCCATGGCCAGTTGCAGATCGCGGTGCAGGACACCGGCATCGGCATCGCGCCCGAGCGCCAGGCCGCCATCTTCGATCCGTTCACCCAGGCCGACGCGTCGATGACGCGGCGCTTCGGCGGCACCGGCCTTGGCACCACCATCAGCCGCCAGCTGGTCGCCCTCATGGGCGGCACCATCAGCGTCACCAGTGTGCCCGGCGAAGGCGCCACCTTCACCGTGCTGCTGCCGCTGGAACCTGCACGCGCCCACGACGGCCCCGGCCAGAGCGCGGAACGCAGCGACTATCCGCTGCCGCCGCTGCGCTTCCTGGCGGTGGACGACGTGCCGCAGAACCTGGAACTGCTGTCGCTGATGCTGGCCCGGCGCGGCCACACCCTGCAAACGGCCAGCGACGGCGCCATCGCCGTGCAACTCACCGGCGACCACACGTACGACATCGTGCTGATGGACGTGCAGATGCCGCTGATGGACGGCCTGGCCGCCACCCGCGCCATCCGCACCCGCGAGCGCGAACGCGCGCGCCTGTCGGGCCAGCCCCTGACCAGGGTACCGATCGTGGCCATGACCGCCAGCGTGCTGGCCGCGCACCGGCAAGCCACCACCGATGCCGGCATGGACGGTTTCGCGTCCAAGCCGGTGGACTGGTTCGCGCTGTCGCACGAGATCGCGCAGGTGCTGCGCCTGCCGCCGATGGAACACGGCACGCAAGCGGACACGCCGGCGCGCCAGCGCGTACTCAACCACAAGGCCGGCCTGCAGCGCTGGGCCGGCAAGGAAGCCGTGTACCAGCACGCGCTGGGCCGCTTTGCCGCCGACTACAACGACGGCGCGGCCACCCTGGCCACGCTGCTGGCTGCGCCCACCGCCTCGCGCCTGGCGGACGCGCAAGCCTGGTGCCACCGCGTGCGCGGCGTGGCCGCCAACCTGGGACTGGAGCAACTGGCGGCCACGCTGGCCCACATCGAAAAACTGTGCGGCGCGCCGCCGCGCGACGCCGACGTGCCGCTCGACGCCGAACTGGCGCAGCAGCAGCGGCAACTGGCCAGCCAGCTCGAAGCGGCGCTGGGCGCCATCCACGCCATGCAGGCGATCACCACCCGCCGCGACGCCGCCAACGCCCGTACCCGCGACGACGACGATGCCGGGCAGGGTGCGGACATGCCTGCCGCTGCCGCCGCCACCCCGGCGCACGCCTTCGACCCGGCCGCCGCGCGCGTCCGCGCCGAAGCGCTGCTACCGCCGCTGCGGCGCGGCGCGCTGGACGACGCCGCACTGGCGGCGCTGGTCGCCAGCCTGGCCGGCGCCCCCGCCGCCGTGCTCAAACACCTGGCGGCGCTGCATGGCGCCCTTGACGATTTCGACTTCCCGCTGGCGGCATCCACGCTGGAAGCAATACTGGACAGCCTGTCCAAGGAGAGCTGATGCCTTTGAGTGAAAAAAAATTGCCGCTGATTCTGGCGGTGGACGATGAAGCGAGCAACCTGCAATTGCTGCGCCACATCCTGCAAGACCAGTACCGGCTGCTGTTTGCCAAGGACGGCCAGCGCGCGCTGGAACTGGCGGTGCAGGAGTCGCCGCAACTGATTTTGCTTGACGTGATGATGCCGGGGATGACCGGCTACGAGACCTGCCGCCTGCTCAAGCGTGATCCGGCCACCCACGACATCCCGGTGATTTTCGTCACCGCCCTCGGTGACGCCACCGACGAAGTGGTGGGCTTCGAAACCGGCGCCGTGGATTACATCACCAAGCCGGTCAGCCCGCCCATCGTGCGCGCCCGCGTCCGCACCCACCTGTCGCTGGTGCGTGCGGACGAACTCAAACGCACGCGCCTGGAAATCGTCCAGCGCCTGGGCCTGGCCGCCGAGTACAAGGACAACGAGACCGGCCTGCACGTGATCCGCATGAGCCACTACGCGCGCACCCTGGGCCTGGCCCTTGGCATGAGCGAAGAAGAAGCGGACGACCTGCTGCACGCAGCGCCCATGCACGACGTGGGCAAGATCGGCATCCCCGACAGCATCCTGCAAAAACCGGGGCCGCTCGACGCCGAAGAATGGAAGGTGATGCAGTCGCACGCCTCGATCGGCGGCGACATCATCGGCCGCCACGAGAGCGGCATGCTGGCCATGGCGCACCTGCTGGCGGTCACGCACCACGAAAAATGGGACGGCAGCGGTTATCCAAATGGTTTGAAGGGGGAGGAAATTGCGCTGGTGGGAAGGATCGTGGCAATCGCCGACGTGTTCGACGCGCTGACGTCGGCGCGGCCCTACAAGCAGGCGTGGCCCGTGGAACAGGCGGTGGAATATCTGCAGCAGCAGCGCGGCAAGCACTTCGAGCCAAGGCTGGTCGATCTCTTTATTGAACAGATGCCCGCGCTGCTTGAGATCAAGCAGCGCTGGGCAGAGCATTCTTAGGCCACGAGCCGCACCTGGCGCCCGGCCAGGCGCGCCATCACGGCAACGACGTGGTCGATCTGGCGGAAGGTGTGGCCGGCGTTCATCATGAACCGCAACCGCGCCTGTCCCACCGGCGCGGCCGGGAACTGGATCGCATCGACGTGGATGCCTTCGCGCCGCAACTCGATGGCGTAGCGCTGGCAGGTTTCGGCGTCGCCGATCAGCACCGGCAGGATCGGCGTGGCGGTCGAGATGATGGTGTAGCCCAGCGGCGCCATCTGCTCGATGAAGTAGCGCTGGTTGTCCCACAGGCGCTGGCGCCGCTCCGGTTCCTCTTCCAGCAGATCGAGTGCGGCCAGCAGCGCCGCCGCCTGGTCCGGCGGTGGCGGGCAGGTGAAGCCGTAGGCGGAGCTGGTCAGGCGGATCACGTCGGCCACGTCACGCTCCACCGCCACGAAGCCGCCGATCGAACCGAGCGCCTTGCTCAGGGTCCCCATCTGCATGATGTTCTGGCTGTAGCAGCCGAAGTGCTCCGAGGTGCCGCCGCCGTTGGCGCCGAGGATGCCGGTGGCGTGGGCGTCGTCGATGTACAGCAGCGCGCCGAAGCGTTCGGCCAGCGCCACCAGGTCGGGCAGCGGCGCAATCGTGCCTTCCATGCTGAACACGCCGTCGCTGACGATGATCGGCGTGGTGCCTTCCTGCGCGCCCGCCTGCAGCAGCGATTCGAGATGGTTCATGTCGCAGTGGCGGTAGTTGTAACGCAGCGCGCCCGACATCTGGATCCCTTCGCGGATGCTGATGTGGTTGTACTCGTCCGAGTAGTACGCGTACTTGTGGCGCTTCTTGGCGCGGAAGCCGTGCAGGCGCGCCAGCGTGGCCGCCTTGACGATCGACGACAGCACGCCGATATTGGTCATGTAGCCGGTGACGAACAGCACCGCGTCGCTCTTGTGCTTGAGGGCGCCCAGGCGTGCTTCGAGCTCGCGGTACACCTCCAGGTCGCCGCCCAGCAGGCGCGACTCGCAGTTGCCCACGCCGTAGCGATCGAGGCCCCGCTTGGCCGCCGCCACCAGCCGCGGGTGGTTGGCCAGCGCCAGGTAGTTGTTGGTGCTGAAGGACACCACTTCCTGCCCGCCGCTGATAAACGTGGGATCGGGCAGCGTGGTGTGGACGGCGGAGTCGTGGTGCACCGGATGGTGCTGCAGCCAGTGGGCGATATCGGTCAGATCATGCATGGTCGGAGGGTTTCAGTGAGCGTGAAACCATCATAGAACCGGGCGACTCTCCGCAAGCTTGCGGTCACATTACAATCAGGATAGCTGGGAACCGGCCAGCGGCAGCACCAGCCGCGCCACCAGTCCCGGCGCATTGTCTTCCAGCGCCAGCCGGCCGCCGTGCGCGGTGGCGGTGGCAGCGACGATCGACAGTCCCAGGCCGTTGCCAGGCAAGTGGCGGCTCTTGTCGAGCCGGTAGAAGCGCTGCGTCACCTTGTCCAGCTCCTGCGCCGGGATGCCGGGACCATTGTCGCTGACCGCGATTGCCGCCATGCCGTGGTGCAGGCCGGCGCGGATGCGCACCGCCGATCCCGGCCCAGCGTACTTGATGGCGTTTTCCAGCAGGCTGGCAATCGCGCTGGCAAGCAGATTGCGGTCGCCGTCCACGTACAGCGACTCCGGCGCGTCCACGCTCAGGGTAATGTTGTCGTCTTCCGCGCTGGCCTCGTACATCTCGCCGATGTCGGCCACCACGCGGCCCAGGTCCAGCCGCTCGAACATGCTGGTGCGCATGCCCGACTCCACCTCGGCAATTTGCAGCAGGCGCTCGAACAGGCGTATCAGGTCGTCGATATCGTCGATGGCGTCGTGCGAGGCGCCTGCCAGCCGCTCCACGCTGGCCTCGCGGCGCAGCGCGTCGTCGAGCCGGCCGCGAATGCGCGAGAGCGGCGTGCGCAGGTCGTGGGCGATGGCGTTGGAGACGTGCCGGATGCCTTCCATCAGCAGCTCGATGCGGTCGAGCATGCGGTTGATGTCGCGGTTCAGGCGCGCGAATTCGTCGTCGCCGCTGATCGCGATACGGTGGCTCAAATCGCCGGCCTCGATGCGGGCGGCAGTGCCGCGTATCTCGCCCAGCTTGTTCTCGATGGTGCGGCGAAACAGCCAGGCGCCGGCCACCGTCAGCAGCAGCGACACGCCAGCGCCGGCCAGCAGCGCATCCCAGATCAACTCGCGCACGGCTTCCTGCTCGCTCAGGTCGCGGCCGACGATCAGCATGCCGCCGCCATCGAGCGGGCGCAGGTACAGGCGCGCCGGCTTCAGGTGGCCCTCGCGCACGACGTCGGCGCTGAGCATTTGCGGGAGGGTGCTGGCCTCGGTTTCGCCCTCGGCCTGCGGCCACGAACCGAGATTGCCGGCCAGGGTATTGCCCTCGCTGTCGAGCAGCTGGAAGATCTCGCGGTCGCTGTCGATACCATCGGCCAGCAGGCGCCGCACTTCTTCGATCAGGTGCGCATGGCCATCGGCGTTAGCGCGGTGCAGCAGGCGCTGCGCCTGGGCGACGATTTTTCCATCGAGGTTCTGATCGAGCACGCCGATGGTGCCGGTATAAAACACCACCGACACCACCGCGATCGAGATGGTGCCCAGCAGGCCGTAGCCCAGCACCAGCTTGGCGGCGATCGACGCGCCCCATAACCGATTGGGCTGGCGCAGCCAGTCAGCCAAGCGCGCGCTCCCCGCCGTCGCTGTCGCCGGGCGCGGTGGCGCCCATGCGGTAGCCCACGCCGCGCAGGGTGTGGATCAGCATCACCGGGAAATCCTTGTCCACCTTGGCGCGCAAGCGGCTGATCTGGACGTCGATGACATTGGTCTGCGGGTCGAAGTGGTAGTCCCACACCGATTCGAGCAGCATGGTGCGGGTAACCACCTGGTTCTCGTTGCGCATCAGGTACTCGAGCAGCCGGTACTCGCGCGGTTGCAGCGTGATCACCTTGGCGCCACGCGTGACGCGCATGGTGCGCAGGTCGAGCTTGAGGTCTGCCACTTGCAGCTGGGTGCTGTCGGCGCCGGGCGCACTGCGCCGCAGCAGCGCTTCCACCCGCGCCAGCAGTTCGGAAAATGCGAACGGTTTCGGTAAATAATCGTCGGCGCCGCCGCGCAGGCCCGTCACGCGGGCGTCGATGGTGGACAGGGCGCTGACGATGATGACCGGCGTGTGCTTGCCCAGCGCGCGCAGCTTGTCGACGATGGACAGGCCGTCGATACGGCCCGGCAGCATGCGGTCGAGGATGATGATGTCCCATTCCTCGGCGATGGCGTAATCGAGTCCGTCCGGGCCGGTGGCGCAGGCCGTGACCAGGTAGCCCGCTTCGCGCAAGCCCTTGCAGATGTAGTTCGAGGTTTCGGCTTCATCTTCGATGACCAGGCAGCGCACGCGTTTCTCCATCAGGGGGTGATGGCGTATTTTAACCGCGTTAACCAAATTAACCGCAAACGCTGGGGGGGTGAACCCCCGCCGGGACGCCGTCGTTGCGTCGCACAGCAGGTGGCGCCATCTTGGTGGCGTCAATGGTGAGGACCGTCGTCAGGGCGCAGAGTTCGGATGCAATGATAGGGCGTTGCCCTATAAAAAGATTTGCGCCAGATCAAATGGTGGCCAGCTCTTTGTAAAGCGCGTGGTAGTTCAGCGCCATGCGTTCGGCCGTGAACAGCTCGCGGTAGCGCGCCTCGGCGCGCCGGCCCATGTCGGCGGCGAGGGCCGGGTCGTCCCACAGTGCGCGCATGGCCGCGCCCAGGGCTGGCGCATCGTCGGGCGGCACAACCAGCCCGGTCTCGTGGTCGATATTGATGTAGGTGGTGCCGGTGCCGATCTCGCTCGAGATCATCGGCTTGCCGAACATGGCGCCTTCCAGCAGCGAGATGCCGAACGCCTCCGAGCGCAGGTGCGACGGGAACACCATCGCGTAGCACGCCTGCAGCAGCGCGATCTTGTCGTCCTCGTCCACCGCACCGACGAAATGCACGTGCTGAAGTCCGAGGCGCGCGGCGTGCTGCCTGAGTTCCTGCTCGATCGGTCCGGCGCCGACGATCACCACCGGATAGCGAGAATTTTCAGGATGGGCCAGCGCGTCGAGCAGGATGTGCAAGCCCTTGTAGTAGCGCAGCACGCCCACGAACAGGAAAAAGCGTTCGCCGAAGCGCGCGCGCCACTTGTCGGTCACTGCCGCCGGCGGCTGGCGGTAGCCGGCCTTGTCGAGGCCAAAAGTGATCACGCGGGTCTTGTCGGCGAACTGTTGCAGCACCGGCGACGAGGCCAGGTAATTGGGAGAAGTCGCGACGATCGCATCGACGCTGCGCAGGAAGCGGCGCTTGAGCGGCGCGTACAGGCGCAGCAGATTTTTCTGGCGCACGATGTCGGAGTGGTACGTGACCACGCTGGGCTTGTCCACCCGCGCCATGAAGTGCGCCAGGTCCATGAACGGCCACGGAAAGTGGTAATGCACGACGTCGGCCTGGCGCGCCAGCTGCGCCAGCTGGCCGATGGCGCCGACCGAAAAGCCGGTGGACGCGATCTCGAAGTTTTGCCGCGCGCGGTGCACCACGTGGCCTTCGAAGTCCATGCGTGCCGGTCCCGGGTGGCGGCCAAGCGTGAGCACGGTGTTGTCCACGCCGAGGCGGCCAGTACCCACGCACATCTGGCGGATGGCCTGCTCCACCCCGCCCCACGAGTCGGGATAATAGGTTTTGTAGAAGTGCAGGACGCGCATGGCCGGCCTCCTCACGCTGCCAGCACTTGCCGATAGACGTCGGCGGTGCGGCGCGCCGCCTCGTCCCACGTCATCTCCAGCGCGCGGATACGGCCGGCAGCGATCAGCCGCGCCCGCGTACTGTCATCACGCGCCAGCGTGGTCATGGC
Organism: Duganella zoogloeoides; assembly: GCF_034479515.1. Lineage (NCBI taxonomy): Bacteria > Pseudomonadati > Pseudomonadota > Betaproteobacteria > Burkholderiales > Oxalobacteraceae > Duganella > Duganella zoogloeoides. The sequence goes on along the minus strand of NZ_CP140152.1, from coordinate 312,558 downwards.
GGCGGCAATCTCGCCCACCGACAACGGATCGAATTCCAGCGCCGCACCCTGCGCCACCTCGGGCAGCGACGTGGCGTGCGCGCAGGCCACCGGCACGCCGCTGGCAAACGCTTCGAGTAGCGGCAGGCCGAAGCCCTCGTGCAGCGACGGGAATACGAACGCACCGGCGCCCGCGTACAGGTGGCGCAGCTGGTGGTTGTCGGTCAGGCTGCCGAGCCAGACGACGTTTTCGCCGCGTTCGCGCGCCGCCTTCAATCGCTGTATCAGTTCGGCGCTGCGCCAGCCCGGCGCACCGACGATCACCAGCTGGCGCGCCGCGCGCAGCACCGGCGGCAGCGATAGGTAGGCGTCCAGCAGGCGCTCGACGTTCTTGCGCGGCTGCAGGGTGCCCACAAACAGGTAGTAGCCGGCCTGCAGACCATACTGCGCCAGGGTGGCGTCGCGCGCCTCCGGCGCCGGCGCATCGAACCATTCGGCGCGCACGCCGTGATAGAGCACGCTGATCTTGCGCTCGTCGATGCCGAAGAATTCCACCAGTTCGCGCACCGAATAGTGCGACGACGCGATCACGTGCTGCGCCTTGCGCGCGGCGCGGATCTGCAGCCAGTTTTTCAAACGCCGCCACTTGGGATTGCACCACTGCGGGTGCGAGATCGGCAGCGCGTCGTGCAGGGTTGCCACCACCGGGCAGTCCATGCGCACGATGCGGTAGTCGGTGGCGTGGAACAGGTCCAGCGGAGCGGCACCATCACTGGTCAGGGTGCGGCTCACGTCGAGATAGGCGCCGGACGGCAGCAGCATGTCGCCCAGCGTGGCGACCGGGAACGATAGCGGCAGCGCGCGGCCCGCGCTCAGCTTCTGCAAGCCGCCGGGCGGCGCAAAGCTGAACGGCACCACGTCCACGCCGGCGCCCGGCAAATGGTCGAGCAAGGCGCGGGTGAAGACGCCGATGCCGTCGAACCGGCCGCCGGTCAGCGCCGGTTCGATCGTGGTGGTGGACAGGCCTACCCGCAGTGGCGTTACAGCGCCGGTCACGCCTGGACCATCCACCGCAGGGTGTCGGCCAGCGGCACCGGATCGACGGGGCCGATCACGCTGGCCAGGCGGCGATTATCGCCCACCAGGCGCACCACTTCGTTGGCGCGCACAAACGCCGGATTGACGTGGACGTCGATGCGGTAGCCGGCGATGTCGGCCATCAGGTCCAGCACCTCGCCCAGCGAGTGCGCATTGCCCGAGCAGATGTTGAAAGCGCGGCCGGCGGTAGCGGCGGCAGGCGCCGCCAGTAGGCGGCGATAGCTGCTCGCCACCATGCGCACGTCGGAAAAATCGCGCCACACGTGCAGGTTGCCCAGCTCGATGCGGGCCTCGCGACGGCGGAAGTGGGCGACGATTTTGGGCAGCAGGAAGTTCTCGTCCTGGCCCACGCCGGTATAGTTGAACGGCCGCGTGATGATCAGCGGCAGGCGGTCGCCCCACAGGCGCGCCATGTATTCCATGGCCAGCTTGCTGACCGCGTAGTCGTTGGCCGGTGCGGCCGGCACGTCTTCACCGATCACACCGACATCGGTATTGCCGTAAATGTTGGCGCTCGACGCCAGCAGCACCGCCGCCGGCCGCTGTGCCAGGCCGGCCAGCGCTTCGAGCAGGTTGCGGGTACCGGCCACGTTGACGCGGTAGATCTGCTCGGCGTCGCCATGAGCGACAAAGGCAATGGCCGCCAGGTGCACCACCACGTGGGGCTGCACTTGCTGCACCACGGCCGCCAGCCCGGCGCGGTCGTTCAGATCGACGCTGAACTCGTCCATGCCGGCCGCACTGCCGGGGGCAACGATGCCGTGCACCTGGTAGCCGGCCGCGCGCAGTTCCTGCGCCACGTAGCGGCCTGTAAACCCGGCGCTGCCGGTGATCAGCGCCCGCTTGCCGGCGCCTTCCAGGGTGGCGTGGGGAGTCACCGGCCGCTCCCTAGAACGACAAGCCGGCGCGGTTGCGGCGCAGGTCGGCCTCGACCATCATCTGGCACAGCTGTTCCAGCGTGGTCTGCGGCTGCCAGCCCAATTCGCTCAAGGCCTTGCCGGCGTCGCCGATCAGGAGTTCCACTTCGGCCGGGCGGTAGAATTTGGGGTTGACGCGCACCAGCACGCGGCCGGTTTTGCGGCACGTGCCGGTTTCGTGCTCGGCGGCGCCGCTCCAGGCCAGGTCGATATCGACCGCTTTAAATGCCATGGTGACGAAGTCGCGCACGGTCTCGGTGCGGTTGGTGGCCAGCACATAGGTGTCGGGCGTGTCGGCCTGCAGGATGCGCCACATGCCTTCCACGTACTCTTTCGCGTAACCCCAGTCGCGCTTGGCGTCCATATTGCCCAGTTCGAGCACGTCCTGCAGGCCGAGGTGGATCTTGGCTACCGTGTCGGTGATCTTGCGGGTGACGAACTCGCGCCCGCGCAGCGGCGACTCGTGGTTGAACAGGATGCCCGAGGCGCCGAAGATGCCGTACGACTCGCGGTAGTTGACCGTCATCCAGTGCGCATACAGCTTGGCCACGCCATACGGGCTGCGCGGATAAAACGGCGTATCCTCTTTTTGCGGCACGGCCTGCACCTTGCCGAACATCTCCGACGTGGACGCCTGGTAGAAGCGGATTTTCGGGTTGACGATGCGGATCGCCTCGAGCAGGTTGACCGCGCCCAGGCCGGTGATTTCGCCGGTGGTAAGCGGCTGGTCGAACGACACGCCCACGAAGCTTTGCGCCGCCAGGTTGTAGATTTCGTCCGGCTGCACGCGCTGGATCAGGCGGGTCATGGAAGACAGGTCGGTGAGGTCGAATTCCACCAGTTCCAGCTGCGGATGCGACGCGATGCCCAGCTCCTCGATACGCCAGAAGTTGACCGAGCTGGTACGGCGATAAGTACCGGTGACCTGGTAGCCCTTGTCGAGCAGCAGCTGCGCCAGGTAGGCGCCGTCCTGGCCAGTGATGCCGGTAATAAGGGCTTTCTTCGAGTTCGTCATGGTGTGAGCGTGGCAACAATAAGATCGTTGATTGTAACCGAGTGACCGCCCCTGCCCCGCGCGGTAGCTCACACGCTTACACTCGTTACATCCGGTTACAGTCAGGTTGATACTGACGAAAAAAAACCGCTTCCGGAGAAGCGGTTTTTTGCCCACAAAGGAGTGCGTTACGACTTGCCGGCCACCGCATCGACCACGCACAGCGCGGTCATGTTGACGATACGGCGCACGGTGGCCGATGGCGTCAGGATGTGCACGGCCTGCGAGCAGCCCAGCAGGATCGGACCGACCGCGATACCGTTGCCGGCCGCCGTTTTCACCAGGTTGTAGGCGATGTTGGCAGCGTCGATGTTCGGCGCGACCAGCAGGTTGGCGTCGCCGGTCAGGGTCGAATCGGGCATGATGGCGTGGCGCAGTTTCGAATCGAGCGCGGTGTCGCCGTGCATTTCGCCGTCGATTTCCAGGGTCGGGTCGAGCTGCTTCACCAGCGCCAAAGTGGCGCGCATTTTTTGCGCCGATTCGCTGTTGGACGAGCCGAAGTTCGAGTGCGACAGCAGTGCTGCACGCGGCGACAGGCCGAAACGGCGCATCTCTTCGGCAGCCATCACCGTGATCGCAGCCAGTTCCTTGGCGTTCGGGTTTTCGTTGACGTGCGTATCGACCATCACCAGCTGGCGCTCCGGCATGATCAGCACATTCATGCCTGCGTACACGCAGGCGCCATCACGCTTGCCCAGCACCTGGTCGATGTATTTCAGGTGCAGCTCGGTGGTGCCGAAGGTGCCGCAGATCATGCCGTCGGCATCGCCCTTCTTGATCATCATGGCGCCGATCAGGGTGTGGCGGCGGCGCATTTCCAGCTTGGCGTACTCCTGGGTCACACCGGCGCGCGAGGTCAGCGCGTAGTACGACTGCCAGTAGTCGCGGTAGCGGTCGTCCTGGTCCGGGTTGATGACGTCGAAGTCCACGCCGTGTTTCAGGCGCAGGCCGAACTTGGCGATGCGCGCCTCCAGCACGGCCGGACGGCCGACCAGGATCGGGCTGGCCAGTTTTTCATCGACGATCACCTGCACCGCGCGCAGCACGCGCTCTTCTTCGCCTTCGGCGTAGACGATGCGTTTGAGTTCCTTGGCGGTCTTCTTGGCCACCTGGAACAGCGGCTTCATGAAGGTGCCGCTGCGGTACACGAACTGCTGCAGGCTGTCGGCATACGCTTGCAGATCCTGGATCGGACGCGTTGCCACGCCCGAATCTTCGGCCGCCTTGGCCACGGCCGGCGCGATCTTGATCAAGAGGCGCGGATCGAACGGCATCGGGATCAGGTATTCCGGGCCGAACGACAGGTTGGTAAAGCCGTAGGTGGTGGCCACGATGTCCGACTGCTCGGCGTGGGCCAGTTCGGCGATCGCGTGCACCACCGCGATTTCCATTTCGCGCGTGATGGTGGTGGCGCCGCAATCGAGCGCGCCACGGAAGATGTACGGGAAGCACAGCACGTTGTTGACCTGGTTCGGATAGTCCGAACGGCCGGTGCAGATGATGGCGTCGTCGCGCACGGCCTTGACGTCGTCGGGCAGGATTTCCGGGTTCGGATTGGCCAGCGCCAGGATCAGCGGATTGGGCGCCATGGATTTCACCATGTCCTGCTTCAGCACGCCGCCAGCGGACAGGCCCAGGAAAATGTCGGCGCCAGGGATCACTTCGGCCAGGGTACGGGCGTCGGTCTCGCGGGCGAAGCGTTCCTTGTCCGGGTCCATCAGCTCGGTGCGGCCTTTATAGACCACGCCAGCCAGGTCGGTCACGAAGATGTTCTCGAGCGGGAAGCCCAGGTCGACGATCAGGTCCAGGCAGGCCAGTGCGGCAGCGCCGGCGCCGGAGACGACCAGTTTGCAGTTCTTGATGTCTTTGCCGACCAGCTGGATGCCGTTCAGGATGGCGGCGCCCACGATGATGGCGGTGCCGTGCTGGTCGTCGTGGAAGACCGGGATCTTCATGCGCTCGCGCAGCTGGCGCTCGATGTAGAAGCACTCGGGCGCCTTGATGTCTTCCAGGTTGACGCCGCCGAAGGTCGGTTCCAGCGCAGCGATGATGTCCACCAGCTTGTCCGGGTCGAGCTCGTTGATTTCGATGTCGAAGACGTCGATGCCGGCGAATTTCTTGAACAGTACGCCCTTGCCTTCCATGACAGGCTTGGCGGCCAGCGGACCGATGTTACCGAGGCCCAGCACGGCGGTGCCGTTGGTGATCACGGCCACCAGGTTGCCACGCGCCGTGTATTTATAGGCAGCGGCCGGGTCGATGACGATTTCTTCGCAAGGCGCAGCCACGCCCGGGGAGTAGGCCAGCGCCAGATCGCGCTGGTTGGTCAGTTGCTTGGTCGGCGTAACACTGATTTTGCCGGGAGTCGGGAACTCGTGGTATTCGAGTGCCGCGAGGCGGAGTTGTTGACGAATTTCTTCTTTCTTCTCTGCTGACGAATCCATGCTTTACTGCCTTCCTGTTTGTGCGGTCGGAAAGTTTACGATTTTATCAGACCCAACTTTGAGCAGAAGTAGGTATTTTCACGCAGAGTGATAATGGATATCAGCATTTCTTATGATGAAAACGACAAAATGGCCGAATTTTTGCCGCTTTTAGGCACTTTAGCCGCATAGATGCTTTCATATAATCCTTTTTTGGCAATTATGGGATTTGCCTATCAAAATGCCGAGATCCATTGAAAATAGCAATCAAGGCGTTGTGATCGGCGCAGCGGGCGCCGTTTACAATGGCGGATGCTCTCCGAATTCGACCTCATACAAGAATATTTCCAGCGCCCTCATCACGCCTCGCGCGCGACCTTGGGCATCGGCGACGACTGCGCGCTGCTCACCCCTGCGCCCGGCATGCAGACGGCCATCTCGTCCGACATGCTGGTCGAGGGCCGCCATTTCTTTGCCGGCGAAAATGCGCTGCGCCTCGGCCATAAAAGCCTGGCCGTAAACCTGTCCGACCTGGCCGCCATGGGCGCGCGCCCGGTCGGTTTCACGTTGGCGCTGGCCTTGCCCAGTGCCGAGCGCGACTGGCTGGCCGGTTTCTCGCAAGGCCTGTTCGCGCTGGCCGACGCCCATAACATCGAACTGATCGGCGGCGACACCACCCGCGGCCCGCTCACCATCTGCATCACCGTGTTCGGCGAGCTGGCGCCGGGCCGCGCGCTGCGCCGCAGCGCCGCCCTGCCCGGCGACGATCTCTGGATCTCCGGCACGCTGGGCGACGCCCGCCTGGCGCTGGCTGCCTATCGCGGCGAACTGGCCACGCCGCTCACCGATGCCGAACATGCATTGGCAGCGGTGCGCATGCATACCCCCATCCCGCGCGTGGCGCTGGGCGTGGCGCTGGCGGAGTCCGGCATGGCCCACGCGGCCATCGATATCTCGGACGGCCTGGTGGGCGACCTCGGACACATATTGAAACGCTCGGGCGTGGGCGCCACGCTCGACGTCGATGCGCTGCCGCCGGGCCAGGTGCTGGCCACGCAACATGCCGCCTTGCGGCGCGCGTACTGCGCTGCCGGCGGCGACGATTACGAACTGTGCTTCACGGCGCCAACCAGCGCCCGCGCAGCGATCCTGGCCATCGCCGGCAGCACCGCCACGCCGGTCACGCGCGTGGGCAGCATCGATGCCGAAGCAGGCCTGCGGTTGATCGATGCGCAAGGCGCGGCGCTCGACCTGGGGTTAGCGGGCTTCGATCACTTCAAGTCCTGAACCACTGCGGCGGCGACGTCTTTCACATCGACCGCCGTCTCGTCTTCTTCGGGCAGGCCCACCTTGCGGCCGCTGCCCTGCATCAGCCAGTAATGGTGGAACGCCAGGCGGATGTTGTCGCGCAGCTGCACGTCGTCCCACGGCTTGGTGTAGAAGCGGTAGATGGCGCCACGGTTGATCGACTCGAGCACGGCATCCACGCCCAGGTAGCCGGACAGGATGATCCGTATCGTCTGTGGATACAGGTCCTTGACCTGGCTGAGGAACTCGGTGCCGCTCATGCCGGGCAGGCGCTGGTCGCACAGGATCACCTGCACGTCGTGCAGCGCGAGCTGCTCGAACGCTTCTTCCGCGGTGCCGGCCATCAGCACGTTGTAGCGATCCGGCTCGAACAACTGGCCCAGCGCCCACAGCACGTCCGGGTTGTCGTCCACGATCAGCAGGGTTTGCGCCGGTTGCAGCGGCGTGTCCGGGTCCACCGGCAGGCAGCGGCCCGATTCCACCAGCACGCCCATGTCGCGCGGCGCCACCGGGCGGCTGAAAAAATAACCCTGGATTTCGTCGCAGCGGCCACGGCGCAGGTATTCGAGCTGGCCGCGCGTTTCCACGCCCTCGGCGATCACCCGCAGCTTCAGGCTGTGCGCCATGCTGATGATGGCCGTGGCAATTGCCGCGTCATTCGGATTGGTGGTGATGTCGCGCACGAACGCGATATCGATCTTGAGCTTATCGATCGGGAAGCGCTGCAAATACGCCAGCGACGAGTAGCCGGTGCCGAAGTCGTCGATCGCCACCTTGATGCCCAAGGCTTTCAAGCGCGTGAGGACGTCGATGGTGCGCTCGGTGTTGGACATCAGCGCGGTTTCCGTCAGTTCCAGTTCCAGCAGTTCGGGCGGCACGTCGTGGCGCGCCAGCGCGCCGCGTACCACCTGCTCCAGGTCGCCCTCTGAGAACTGCCGGCTGGCGACATTGACCGCCACCCGCACCGCCCCCACCGAGCCGCGCAGCCAGGCGCCGATCTGGCGGCAGGCGGCGTCGATGATCCAGTCACCGACCTGCACGATCAGCCCGGTGTCTTCCATCACCGCGACGAAATCGGCCGGGTGCACCAGGCCGTAGCCGGGCCGCTGCCAGCGCAGCAGCGCCTCGGCGCCGGCAATCGCCCCGGTGTGCAAATTCACCTTGGGCTGGTAATACAGCAGCAGTTCGTCGTTTTCGATGGCGCGGCGCAGCGCCAGTTCCAGGTCGAGCCGCGCCAGCACCTGCACGTTCATGCCGGGCGTGAAAAAGCGGTAGCCGTCGCGGCCAGCCTGCTTGGCGCGGTCCATGGCGGTGTCGGCGTATTTGATCAGGGTTTCGGGGTCGCCCGCATCGTCCGGGTACATGGCGATGCCGATGCTGGCGCTGAGCACGGCCTGGTGGCCATCGAGATCGAATGGCGTGCGCAGGGTTTCGCGCACTTCGTTGGCCATGTGCACGGCTTCCTGCTGGTCGCGCGGCATGGTCATGATCAGCGCGAACTCGTCGCCGCCGATGCGGCCCACGGTGTCGCGTAGACGCGCCGTCTGCATCAGGCGATTTGAAAACTGGCGCAGCAGCTCGTCGCCCGCGCTCGATCCGAGCATGTCGTTGATGCCCTTGAAGCGGTCGAGCGCGATCATCAGCACCACCACCCGGCATTTTTTCTTTTCCGCCGACGCCAGCGTATCGGCCAGGGTCTGGAAGAACAGCGTGCGGTTGGGCAGGCCGGTGAGGCTGTCGTAGTGCGCCATGTGCTGCAGCAGCTCTTCCGACTGGCGCCGTTCGCTCACGTCGCGCGCCACGCCCAGCAGCACGGCGGCTTCGCCCGGACGCTTGAGCAGCTGCCAGTAGATTTCCACCGGCACCGAGATCAGGTCGTGGCGCATCAATTCGCCCTCGGCCAGTTCGGGCGCACGCGGCTGGCCGACGGCGGCGGCGTAGTCCTCGAGCCGCAACGCTTGCGCGCGCAGCGACGCCAGCGTACCCAGTCCCAGTCGGCTGGCGGTCTGGCCGAGGATGTCTTCACGCGTGTAGGCCAGCATGCGGCAGGCGCCGTCGTTCACGTCGAGCAGTTCGGCGGTGGCCGCGTCGAGCAGGAAGATGGCGTCGGCGGTGGCGTCCATGGCGCTGCGGAAGCGCTGCAGTTCGGCGGTCCGTGCACGCACCGTGTGTTCCAGGCGGGCGTTGTAGTCGCGCGCCTCGCGGTGCAGCAGCCGCACTTCAAGCATGTTGCGGATGCGCGTGAGCACCTCCACCGGGTCGATCGGCTTGCTGAGGAAATCGCGCGCCCCGGCTTCGAGCGCCTGCACCTTGTGGTCGGGCTGCGCCGTGACCACCAGCACCGGCAGCCACGCGCCTTTCTCGAGCGGACGCAATTGCTCCATCACTTCGAAGCCGTTCAGGCCCGGCATCTGCATGTCGAGGATGATCAGGTCGTAGTGGTGCTCGGCATGCAGCGCCGCCACGGCATACGGATCGGTGGTGGAACTGACAGCTTGATAGCCGGTCGAGGTGAGCAGGTATTCAAGTAGTTCCACGTTGACCGGCTGGTCGTCGACAATCAGTATGCGGGCATGGAAGATGTCGGTCTCGCTGATCATAAGGCGCCTCCTGGTTGGCCTCCTGGTTGGCCTCCTGGTTGGCCTGTAAGACCGGCTGCGTTGGTCGGCATAGTCCGTCTGAGTGTACGCATGTTCGACATGGGGGTCTAATGAATTCAAAGAATATTGGCGCGCGGAGAAATTCGTAGTGCACCGCTGGCAACGATTGCGAACTGCATGGTACAGTGGGGCCACCCTTGACCGCCACACCAAAGGAGAGTTCCATGAGCAGCGACACCATCCTCGCACTGGCCGCGCAAGTCGGCAAAGCATTGCAAGAAAAGGGTTTGATACTCACCACCGCCGAGTCGTGTACGGGCGGCGGCGTGGCCCAGGCCATCACTGAAATCGCCGGCTCCAGCGACTGGTTCGACTGCGGCTTCGTCACCTATTCCAACGCGTCCAAGACCGAGATGCTCGATGTCTCCGCCGCGCTGATGGCGCAGATGGGCAGCGTTTCCGAGGAAGTGGCTGCCGCCATGGCCACCGGCGCGCTGGGCGCGAGCAACGCCCACATTGCGCTGTCCACCACCGGGATCGCCGGCCCCACCGGCGCCGTGCCGGGCAAGCCTGTGGGCACCGTGTGCTTCGGCTGGGCCAACAGCGACAGCGTGCATACCGAACGCCTGGTGTTTGCCGGCGACCGCAAGGCAGTGCGCGAGCAGAGCGTGATTCACGTGTTGCAGGGTTTGCTCCGCTTTATCAACTAAACCCGTGCGAAGGCAAGGAAATATTGCCTTCCAGCCATAAAACAATTACTCTCGTCGGGGCGGCGATTTTCCCGACGATTCAGGAGTGATTCAGATGCAAAACACGGTACATTTTATTCTCCAGGGCAAAGGTGGCATCGGCAAGACGCTGGTGTCCACCATCCTTGCGCAGTGGATCGCCAGCAAGGACGTGGCCGAGGGCGCGCAGCCGCTGCGCTGCTACGACACCGACCAGGAGAATGCCACCTTCAGCCGCTACAAGGCGATGGCCGTCAAGCATGTGCCGGTGATGACCGACAGCCGCAACATCGACCCCAAGCGCTTCGACGCCCTGATGATCGACATCCTCGAGCAGGAAGGCAACTGCGTGATCGACAACGGCGCCAACACCTTCTCGCCGCTGATGGGCTACCTGATCGAAAACGACTGCTTTGCGCTGCTCGAGGAATCGGGCCGCAAGGTGTATATCCACACCATCGTCGGCGGCGGCGATACCTTGCACGACACCGCGATGGGCTTCGTTTCCACCGCCAAGGCTACCCGCGTACCGCTGGTGCTGTGGGAAAACGAACATTTCGGCCTGCTGCAATCGGCGGCCGGCAAGCAGTTCACCGAATCGCAAACCTACGCCGACAATTCGTCGCGCGTGCGTGGCCGCGTGGTGCTCTCGGCGCGCAATGTCGACACCTTTGGCGCCGACATCAAGAAAATGAACACGGCGCGCCTGACGGCGGCCGAAGTGCGCGAGAGCGACAAGTTCAACCTGATGGAAAAGCAGCGCATCAAGGTCGTGTTCCGCGACCTGTTCGAGCAACTCGACAAGGTGGAGTGGTAAGCGCCCATGGCCATGGATCAGCACAAGCTGCGCACCCTGGTATTTGAAAAAACCGGCGTCAAGATCGATATCGACGACCCGGTGTTCGCCCTGGTGGCGCTGAACGAAGCGGTGCTGGAAGACGCGGTGGAGCGCCACGTCGCCGCCATCGACAGCGCCACCCGCGAACTGGTCCGCCGCGCCCGCGACGCCGGTGGCCTGCCGCCGGAACGCAGCGTCGAGCACGACGCTTCCAACGAGCTGGAGCTGGCAACCAGTACCTCCACCGCCTCCCGCGCCGCCGCCGCTCCTGCGCCTGCACCCATCCCCACGCAGGCAGCGGCCAATGGAATCACCCGCCACGAATGGCGCCTGCTGGCCGCCGCCGCCGGCGTGGCCGTACTGTCGGCGCTGCTGGTACTGGGCGGGCAGGCCGCCTTCACCAAGCCCGGCCTGACACCAGCCCAAACCCGGTCCCTGCAAGAAGCCGAACGCCTGAAAACCGCCATCAACCAGCTCGACCCGAAACTGCGCACCGCCATCGAGGCCCAGCTGCCGAAATAACACTTCGGGGTCAGTGCCGACATTCGGACACGAACTCTGCTTTAGCGTCCGCTACGGCTCTGCTCGTGTCTAAATGTCGGCACTGACCCCGAAGTCCACGAAGTCCATCTTCCGTGCTAACATATGAACATCTATTCATATGACGACTTATGAGCTGCCAACACGACTACTCCGGCTGCGATCCCGCCATCGCCCAACTTGCCGACCTGTTCCACTTGCTGGGCGACCCGACCCGCCTGCGCATCGTGCTGGCCTGCGTGGCGGCGCCGATCGCTGTCAGCGATATCGCTACCTCGCTTGACCTGAGCAGCTCGCTCGTCAGTCACCATTTGCGCCTGCTGCGCGCCGCGCGTATCGTCAAGTCCGAGCGCCAGGGCAAGCAGGTGTTCTATTCCGCCGCCGACGCCCATATCAGCGACGTCCTCAACGATATGCTCGAGCATATCGCCGAACCTTCCAACGGGAGCGACGCATGAGCAAGCACCATGACCACGGCAGCCACACCGGCCACGCTAGTCACGATAGCCACAACGGCCGCGAGCATGATCACAGTCACGCGCAAGGTCACGATCACAGTCATGATCGGGCAGACCAGGGCAAACCAGCCACAGGCCACAGTGGTGGACACGATCACGATCACGGGAAACCCACCGCAGGCCACAGCCATGGACACGATCACAGCCACACCCACGGCGGCGGCCACCACCATCACGGCGACCCCAACACCATGGGCCGCGCGTTTGCGATTGCCATCGTGCTCAACCTTGGCTTCGTGGTGGTGGAGTTTTTCTATGGTTACCTGGCCAACTCCACCGCACTGATGGCCGATGCCGGCCATAACCTGTCGGACGTGATGGGGCTGATGCTGGCGTGGGGCGCGGTGATTCTGGCCAGGCGCCAGCCCAGCGCGCGCTATACCTACGGCCTGCGCGGTACGTCGATGCTGGCGGCGCTGTTCAACGGCATGCTGCTGATGGCCGCTTGCGGCGTGATCGCTTTCGAGGCGGTGCAAAAACTGCTGACGCCCGACCCGGTAGCCGGCCTGACGGTCTCCATCGTGGCCGGCATCGGCATCCTGATCAACGGTTTCTCGGCGTGGTTGTTCATGTCGGGCAGCAAGGACGACATCAATATCCGTGGCGCCTACCTGCACCTGGCGGCCGACGCGGCGATTTCACTGGGGGTATTGCTGGCAGGGTTGGCGGTGCGCTACAGCGGCTGGAACTGGATCGACCCGGTGATCAGCATGGTGATCGTGGCCATCATCGTCTGGAGTACCTGGGGCTTGCTCACGCAGTCGCTGCGCATGGTGCTGGCGGCGGTGCCCGATAACGTGGACCGCGCCGGCATCGAGCAATTCCTGCGCGACCAGGCCGGCGTGAGTGCCGTGCACGACCTGCACATCTGGGCCATGAGCACCACCGAGAACGCGCTGACCGCACAGCTGGTGACGCCGGCCGGCTATCCGGGCGACGTGACGGTGGATGCCATCAGCCAGACGCTCAAGGACAAGTACGCGATTCATCACAGCACCCTGCAAGTGCGGCTTGGCGCCATGCCGCAAGAATGCTGCCTGCAAGTGCCGACCGCAGAGAGCGCCTGACAAGCCCGCCATAGCGGCGTTGCAGCGTCTGGCAATATTCGCGTACTTGCGTACTGTCTTCGTCGCTGCGCCTTGCTCTGGACGGTTGTCAGGCGCTCGGGATTATTCCGGCTTACTTGACGTCGATGAGTTCGACGTCGAAGATCAGCGCCGAGTTCGGTGGGATGCCGCCCCCCGGTGCGGCGCGCGAGCCATAGGCCAGTTCCGATGGAATGATCAGGGTGCGCTTGCCGCCCACTTTCATGCCAACGATGCCCTGATCCCAACCCTTGATCACGCGGCCGGTGCCGAGCACGAAGTCCAGCGGCTCACCGCGTGGAATCGACGAGTCGAACTGGCGGCCACGCATATTCTTTGCCAGCGGGCGATACAGCCAGCCCGTGTAATGCATGTACACGGTCGCACCGCTGGTCGCTTCGCGCCCGGTACCCACCTTGGTGTCGTTGACGATCAGCGATTCGGCGGCCGGGCCCGGCGTGGCGGAACCGACCACCACTGGCGCGGCTGGCGTAGCGGCAGCAGCCGGGGCTGCAGGTGCAGCAGGTGCAGCAGCAGCAGCTGGTTCGGCAGGAGTTTGCGCCTGGGCCGAGAAGGCCGCCAGCGCCAGCAGCGTTGCTGCAAAAACGGAACTACGCTTCATAGATTGATTCTCTCTCTGGGTGACTGGGGACGGCACGCGCACGTACCGGCGCCCGCCATGATAGCAAACCTCTCCCGCGTATCGGCTTAATTCCCGAGGGTACCGTCTGCCGCCACCTCCGCAGCCGGCGCAGCAACCGGCTCAACGGCCGCTGGCGCGGCAGGCGCCGCCAACTGGCGCAACACGTGGCCGGCCGCCACCATGCCGAAGGTGGCGGTAACCACCATGGCCGAGCCGAAACCGGCGCAATTGAGGCCGGTGATGCCGCCGCCGGCATCCACTGCGCACGCGTCGGCCGGTTCCGGGTATTTAAGCGGCTCCATCGAAAACACCGCATCGACATGAAACTTGGTTTTCTCGCCGCGCGGAAAGCCGTACTCGCTGCGCAGCAGGCGCCGCACCTTCTTGAGCAGCGGCTCCTGCTCGGTGCGGGCCAGGTCGCGCACAGCGATCTGGGTGGGATCGGTCTGGCCGCCGGCGCTGCCGATAATCACCAGCGGAATCGCGTGGCGGCGGCAATGGGCGATCATGGCCGCCTTGGCCTTGACGCTGTCGATGGCGTCCACCACGTAGTCGAACTTGTCGGTGCCCAGCATGGTGTCGAGATTATCGGGGGTGACGAAATCCTCGACCTGGTGCACCACGCAAAACGGGTTGATCTGGGCGATGCGCTCGGCCAGCGCGTGGATCTTGGCCTGGCCGACGGTACCGGTCAAGGCCTGGATCTGGCGGTTGATGTTCGATTCGGCCACGTTGTCGAGGTCGATCAGGGTCAACTGGCCGATGGCGCTGCGCGCCAGCGCCTCGACGATCCACGAGCCGACACCGCCCACGCCGACCACGCACACGTGGGCGCCGCGAAAGCGCTCGAGGGCGGGGGCGCCATACAGGCGCGCTATGCCGCCGAATCGTCGCTCGAAGTCGACTTCGTCCAGATTAAAGGTTGAATTGGTATCCATCCCGCCATTTTAGCGGACACTGCAAGAAAAATTATTCTAGAATGATTTTCCCACCCAGCCAGAGTCTTGATTCCATGAGCAACACACTGTTCGACACCGCCCCCGATTTCAACCAGCCGATCGCCGTGCTCAAGCATTGCCACGACCGTATCCGCAAGCAACTGGCCACGCTCGCCAAGCTGCCGGCCCACCTGGCCGCACACGGCGCCGACCTCGAAGCGCAAAAGGCGGCCCAGGCCGTCCTCAAGTATTTCAACAACGCCGCCCACCTGCACCACGACGACGAAGAACAGAACCTGATGCCGATGCTGCAAGCGACCGCGCGCGACGCCGACCTGGTGCTGCTCGAACAACTGGTGCCCGGCATCCTGGCCGACCACGCGGCCATGGACCAGGACTGGGTACTGCTGCAAGCGGAACTCGAAGCGATCGCGGCCAGCACCGGCACCGCGCTGTCGGTGGAGAACGTGAGCCGCTTCTGCGACGCCTACACCGCCCACATGGCCAAGGAAGAAGCCAATATCGCACCGATGGCCAAGCGCCTGTTCAGCCCGGAGCAGATGGCGCAACTGGGCAGCGCCATGCAGGTGCGGCGCGGCATCCCCCCTGCCCTGCCCGCCAGCCAGGTGCCCGAGCAGCAACAAGTACCGGTCCACAACACGGTGGCCGACGGCGTGGTGCTGGCCGACCTGCGCCTCGATTACGGCCGCGCCAGCCTGACGGAAAACGACGTGCTCGATGACCCGATCGCCCAATTCGGCAAATGGTTCGACGAAGCCATGCACGCGAAAGTGAACGAGCCGAACGCGATGAGCGTGGCCACCGTCGACACCGAGGGACGGCCCAGCTCGCGCATCGTGCTGATCAAGCAGTTCGATGCGCGCGGCTTTACCTGGTACACCAACTACGACAGCCAGAAGGGCCAGCAACTGGGCGCCAACCCGCACGCGGCGCTGCTGTTCTTCTGGAGCGAACTGGAGCGCCAGGTGCGCATCGAAGGCACGGTGGTGAAAACCTCGGCCGAGGAAAGCGACAAGTATTTCTACAGCCGCCCGCTGAAAAGCCAGATCAGTGCGATCGCCTCGCAACAAAGCGCGCCGATTGCCAACCGCGAACAGATGGAAGTCAACTACGACGCGGTGGCAGCGGCCAGCGGCGAGCACGCGGTGCGCCCCGAGCACTGGGGCGGCTACCGCCTCGACCCGGTGCGCATCGAATTCTGGCAAGGCCGCCGCTCGCGCTTCCACGACCGCATCGTCTATGTGAAACAGGCTGACGGCAGCTGGGCCAAGGAACGCCTGCAGCCGTAGCGCCTGTTCGTGCAGGAGCGCCCCGCCAGCCTGGCCGGGCTTGCTTACTTCACCCGGTGCGCGTAAATCGCGCGCAACTTGGCCACCTTGGGCGCCACCACGAAAGCGCAGTAGCTTTGCAGCGGGTGGTGGCTGAAATAATCCTGGTGGTAGGCCTCGGCCGGGTAAAACACCGGCGCCGGCGCCAGCTCGGTGACGATCGGCGCATCCCACACATTGGCCATCTCGGCCACCACCTTGCGCGCCACCGCCTCCTGCTGCGGGGACAGGTAGTACACGACCGAACGGTACTGCGTGCCGACGTCATTGCCCTGGCGGTTGAGCGTGGTGGGATCGTGCATGGTGAAAAAGATTTCGAGCAGGTCGTGGTAATCGATCACGGCCGGATCGAAGTCGATCCTGACCACTTCGGCATGGCCGGTCGCACCGGCGCACACCTGCTCGTAAGTCGGATCGGGCGCCGCCCCGCCGGCATAGCCGGACACGACTTTCTCGACACCTTTGACGTCCAGAAAAACCGCCTCCGTGCACCAGAAGCACCCGCCACCCAGTATGGCTGTTTCCATGAAAGCCTCCTGCCGTATTTGAATTCAGCAATAATGCCCAAGAACGCAGAAACGCGCCGCGCGATGCACTAGAATCGCCGGCACACTGTTGAAGGAAACTCCCGCATGATCTGGACCCTGATGTCATCGCTGGTACCGATCGCCCTGCTCATCGCGCTGGGCGCGGCCTTGCGGCGGCGCGTGTTCGTCGAACCGGCGTTCTGGCCGCAGGCCGAGCGCATCGGCTATTACGTGTTGCTGCCATCGCTGTTCCTGCACAGCCTGGCCACGGCCAAACTGGACGGCTTGCCGGTGCTAGAAATGGCATCGGCACTGGTCGTTTCGACCGTGGCAGTGGCCGCCTTGCTGGTGCTGTCACGGCGGGCCATGGCGGTGGACGATGCCGCGTTCACGTCGATCTTCCAGGGTGGCGTGCGGTTCAACAACTACGTGGGGGTATCGATGGCCACCGGCCTGTTCGGCGTGACGGGAGTGGCACTGGCAGCCGTGGCCAATGCCGCCATCGTTCCCACCGTCAACGTGTTGTGCGTGCTCGTGTTTGCGCATTACGGCCGGGGCAGCAGGTTTTCCGCGCCGGCACTGCTGCGGGGGCTGGCGTTCAATCCGTTGATCGTGGCGTGCGCCATCGGCATCGTGCTGCAATGGACAGGCTGGGGACTGCCGGCAGGCATCGAGCCGATGTTCAAGGCGCTGGGCCAGGCGTCGCTGCCGCTGGGCTTGCTGTGCGTGGGGGCAGCCCTCGACTTTTCGCAGGCGCGGCAATGGGTGCACCCGATTACGCTGGCCTCCTTCGCCAAGTTCGCGCTCATGCCGGTGGCAGCGCTGATCGCCTGCCGAGCCTTCGGCCTGCAGGGGACCGCCGCCTTGGCCACGCTGATGTTTCAGGCGCTGCCGACCGCATCGTCGTCTTACATCATGGCGCGCCAGCTGGGCGGCGACGCCCCGCTCATGGCGGGCATTATCGCCAGCCAGACCCTGCTGGCCGGCGCCGCACTGCCCCTGATGGTGCTGGGGCTGGCGCACTTCCTGTAGGCGCTCAGCGGTTGAGCTGGAGGCTTTTCATTTTCATGCTGTAGGGCTATTGCGCAGTTGCCAGCCAATCTTTGGCATAATGGCTAAAAGACTCAGGCTGACCATGCATACCATTTCCCCCCGCGCCGCAGAACGACCCTTCGACACCGCCCACTTCCGCCAGGCCCTGGGCCAGTTCGCCACCGGCGTCACCGTGATCACCACGCGCCTGGCCGACGGCACGTTTCGCGGCCTGACCGCCAGTTCCTTCAACTCGGTCTCGCTCGATCCGCCGCTGGTGCTGTGGAGTTTGTCCAACAACGCCAACAGCATGCCCATCTTTACCGGCAACTCGCACTACGTGATCAACGTGCTCAGCGCCAGCCAGGCCCACCTGGCCAAGCTGTTTGCCACCCGCGGCGCCGATCCATGGGCCACGGCCGAGTACGAGCTGTCGCGCACCGGCCACCCGATTTTAAAAGGCGCGTCGGCCTGGTTCGAGTGCCACAACCGCAGCCGCTATCCCGAGGGCGACCACGTGATCTTCGTCGGCGAAGTGGAGCTGTGCGAATTCTCGCCGAGTCCGCCATTGATCTTCCACGGCGGCCAGTTCGGCAGCCTCGGCTGATACAGGTTCGAAAAACTGAAATTGGTGTCGCCATTAGAAAAGCCGTGCCACGGGCGGCGGCTTAGAATGCAGCAGCATTCACCATAATGAGAGACCACCATGAGCCAAGCCCGCGCCCAGTTCCACTGGGATGATCCCCTGCTGCTGGAACAGCAGTTGACCGACGAAGAGCGCATGGTGCGCGACGCCGCTGCCGCCTATTGCGGCGACAAGCTGGCCCCGCGCATCCTCGACGCCTTTCGCCACGAGAAGATGGACACGTCCATCTTCCGCGAAATGGGCGAACTGGGCCTGCTCGGCCCCACCATTCCCGAACAATACGGCGGCCCCGAACTCAATTACGTGGCTTACGGCCTGATCGCGCGCGAAGTCGAACGCATCGACTCCGGCTACCGCTCGATGATGAGCGTGCAGTCGTCGCTGGTGATGGTGCCGATCTATGAATTCGGTACCGAGGCGCAGCGCCAGAAATACCTGCCCAAGCTGGCCACCGGCGAATGGATCGGCTGCTTCGGACTCACCGAACCCAACCACGGCTCCGACCCCGGTTCGATGATCACCCGCGCCAAGAAAGTGCCGGGCGGCTACGCGCTGTCGGGCGCCAAGATGTGGATCACCAACTCGCCAGTCGCCGACGTGTTCGTGGTGTGGGCCAAGGACGACGAAGGCGCAATCCGCGGCTTCATCCTCGACAAGGGCATGGCGGGCCTGAGTGCGCCGGCCATCCACGGCAAGTTCGGCCTGCGCGCCTCGGTCACCGGCGAGATCGTGATGGACAATGTGTTCTGCCCGGAAGAGAACGCCTTCCCGGACGTGCGCGGCCTGAAAGGCCCCTTCACCTGCCTCAATTCGGCCCGCTACGGCATCGCCTGGGGCGCGCTGGGCGCGGCCGAAGCCTGCTGGCATACGGCGCGCCAGTACGTGCTGGACCGCCAGCAATTCGGCCGTCCGCTGGCTGCCAACCAGTTGGTGCAAAAGAAGCTGGCCGACATGCAGACCGAAATCACGCTGGGCCTGCAAGGCTGTTTGCAACTGGGCCGCATGAAGGATGCCGGCACGGCGGCGGTGGAAATCACCTCGATGATGAAGCGCAACTCCTGCGGCAAGTCGCTCGACATCGCCCGCGTAGCCCGCGATATGCTCGGCGGTAACGGCATCTCGGACGAATTCGGCATCATCCGCCACATGGTCAATCTCGAGGTGGTCAACACCTACGAAGGTACGCATGATATCCATGCGCTGATCCTGGGCCGGGCGCAGACGGGGATACAGGCGTTCCAGTAATTATTTGGGCAGGCAAAAAAAAAGCCGCGCAGTCTGCGCGGCTTTTTTCGTTTTAGAAACTCAACCCCTTGAAGTTGTAGCCGATGCTGATACTGGCTGCGACCGGGTCCAGGCGCACGTTCTGGGTCTGGCCGGTCGAGAAGTGGACCTTGGTTTTCAGCTTGGTCTTGATCACGGTGGCGTCGAGGAACCAGTTGTCGTCGATGCGCCAGGTGGCGCCGATCTGGGCGCTCACGCCGGCTTTGTCATCGAGCTTGTAGGTGGCGCCGGGACCGCCGGTGTTCAGGATCGCGGTCAGCTGTCCCGAACCGCGTTCCTTGATGAACATCGCATACGTCAGGCCCAGGCCCACGTACGGACGGAAGGTGGCGTTGGCCGGCATGAAGCGGTACTGGATGAATGCGGTCGGCGGCAATACTTTCGAGTCGCCGAGCTTGCCGGTGCCCTTGATCGAGCCGTCACCGATCAGGTCGTGCTTGTACGGCAGGCCCAGGTCCAGCTCGGCCGACCAGTTATCGGTGAGCATGTAGGCAATCGCGAAGCGGGGCTTGGTGTCAGGCTCGACATCGGCCTTGGTGCCCGGCAGTGCCGGCGCCGACACGTCGCCCGAATCAACCTTCGGGGTAATCTTGTTCATGCCCAGGGTGCCCAGCCAGGTGCCGGCCGTTTGTTGCGCCGAGGCGACCGTGGCCACCGACATGGCGGCTGCCAGCACCAGCAGTTTGAGCGAGGTTTTATTCATTTTGTCTCCAGATTCTTGTTCGGTTTGTTCGGTGCCGACCCGCGGCCGCCTATGCGCGGCCACCGCCGGCTATCCCCGCCTTACATCCAGCCCTTGGTCACCAGGCTGCGCGACACGTAACGCGCCAGCAGCAGGTTGTTGAATGGCGTCGGATGCACCTCGTCGGCGAACGAGTAGTGGCTGACATCGCCGGCCACCAGGTTGCTGCCGTTGCAGGCGATCGCGGAGCCGATCGGGTTCTTCGCCGCGCTCAGGTCGCATGCAGGTTCGGCGACGTTGGTCAGGCCATACGGTCCCGGGTTGGTGGCCTGGTCGTGGCTCACTGCGTACACGTCGACGATCACGACTTTCTGCTCGGTGGACAGGCCAGTGGTCAGCGACGTATTGAAGGCCTTGACCATGGTGTCGATCAGCGTGCGGATCTCGGCCGAACGGGAGCGGCCGCTTGGCGTGGTGGCGACATCGGGCAGGTTGTTGACGGTGACGTAGTTGGCGCCGTTGGCGATGATCTGGTTTTTCACCAGGGTGGCCAATTCGGTACCGGCTTTGGTCATCTCAGCGACCAGGCTCGGGCCGTTGGCCGTGGCGAAGTCTGCGCCGGCCTTGGCGCCGGCGGCAGTGGCGTCAGCCGTGGCCTTGGCGATGATGGCTGCAGCGTTGGCGACCACGTTCGTGTTACCCGGCTGCACCGCTGCTGCGCCGACGGCGGCCTGGGTGATGCTGGCCTGGGTGGCGCCCGGCACTGCCCTGGCGGTGCCCACGGCAAACGTGATGGCAGTCGCTGCCGTTGCTGGGTTGGTCGCCCCGGCGGCCAGTTGCGAGATCAGGCTGGGGAAGTACGCTGCGGCGCCAGCGGCGTTGCCGGCAGCGGTGGCATCGGCGCTCAGCTTGGACAGCAGGAACAGCACATCGTTACCACCAGCCATCACCAGCACCAGCTCATCGCCCTTGAACTTGCCGCCGACAGCGGCCAAGTGGTTGGCGACCTGGGTAACGACCGGTACCGTCATGAAGCCGGTGGCAGCGCCGGTGGCAATATTGCCGGGACCGACAGGATTGGTCACACGCGCGCCGCCCTGGGCGTAGCCGTAGCAGCCTGCGTTGGCTTTGCGGGGAACGTTGAAACCTGGAGCGGTGCCGTCGAGGCCGGTCAATGCGGCGCATGGCGCCGGCAAACCCAGTTGTGCGGCCACCAGTTCGGTCCAGTTACGGCCGGTCAGCGTGGCATTGATGGCCGTGTTATCGCCATTGATGGTGAACTTGCCGCCCTTGAGGGCGGCAATGGTGCCAACGTTATACGAGCCCACATCCGACAGGCTGTCACCGAACGACACTTGCGAGTTGAATTTGACACGAAGGGTTTGATCGCCCGCTTCCGGGCTGGAGCCACCGCAACCGGCAAGGATGGCGAGAGCCATTGCGGCGATGGCAAGTTTGGTGTGACGCATATTGTCTCCTGAGGATATTGTGGCCCAATAAGAACGGGCGTGCTATTCATGCACAACTAGTCTGCCAGCGTTGGGCTGGAATGTATAGCAGCGCACACTCAATTTCTCAGGCGTTGTGTTCAAAAAAGAACAGTTGCTCGGATAGGAATTCCAGCGTTGCTTTTAATCAAAAAAGTTGGTCGCTGGAATACACAAAAACAGCAGGTTATTGACTCAGGAAGCGAGCCAGGATGCCGGTCGAACCGAAGACAGAACGGCGCAGGCGGTCGTTGACGCCAAGCCAGGCGTCGTCCTGCGGCGGGGTTTCCACCAGGATCACATCGGCTTGCACCAGGTCCATCTCGCGCAGCGCGGCATAGATGCCGTACGCGTAGCCAACCGGTTCGGCCGGCAGCAGGCGCATGTTGTCGCCGAGTTCGCCGCAGGCATGGCCGATCACCGCCACGCGGGCGCCCCTGGCCTGCAGTTGCGCAACCGTGTCGGCCAGGGCAGCGTGCGCCACCATGGTGACCGGCGTGCGCGGCGCGTAGTGCGATTCCAGGGTGCCGGAAGCGCGCGGGGCGGCCTGGTCGGGCGCGGCCGGCAACTGGCCGATCACGTCGGCGATCTGCTGCGCCGTGATATGGCCGGGGCGCAGCAGCACCGCGCCATGCGTGGCCAGGCGCGACAAATCGACAATGGTCGATTCGATGCCGACCTGGCTGGCGCCGCCTTCCAGAACAGTCACATGCAAGCCGGCCGAACACGCCGGCTCGCCGGTGATCGAGCCCTCTTCCACATCATCGAGATGGAATTCGTCGCGCACATGCTGCGCGGTGGTGGGACTGACATTGCCGAACTTGTTGGCCGACGGCGCCGCCACTCCGCCACGGCCGCCCTTGAACGCGGTCAGCAGCGCAATCGCTACCGGGTGCGACGGGCAGCGGATGCCCACCGTATCCTGGCCACCGGAAACGGCGTCCGGGATGTGGCTGGCGCGCTTGAGGATCAGTGTCAATGGACCGGGCCAGAAAGCAGCGACCAGCTGGCGTGCGACATCGGGAATATCGGTGACCCAGTAATCGAGGTCGGCGCCGGGCGCCACGTGCACGATCACCGGGTGGTCGTTGGGACGGCCCTTGGCTTCATAGATGCGGGCCACCGCTGCCGGGTTTTCGGCATCGGCGCCCAGGCCATAAACGGTCTCGGTGGGAAATGCCACCAGGCCGCCTGCTTCGAGCACGCGTGCGCCGGCCGCGATGGCGGCTGCGTCAGCAACGGTATTGACCACACTCACGGCGCGATACCGAGGACGTCGCAGGCCGCCAGCAACTGCTGTTGCGCCTGCTCCAGGGTGGCGGCCACGAAGGTCAAATGGCCCATCTTGCGCGCGCGGCGCGGGTCGTCCTTGCCGTACAGGTGCAGGCAGGCGCCGGGCAGCGCCAGCACCTGGTCCCAGGCCGGCTCGCGCGGCGTCTCACCTTCCACCGCGCTGTCACCTTCAAACCAGACATCGCCGAGGATGTTGAGCATGACGGCCGGCGAATGCTGGCGCACGTCGCCCAGCGGCAAACGGGCCATGGCGCGTACCTGCTGCGCGAACTGGCTGGTAATGCAGGCATCCATCGTGTAGTGGCCGCTGTTGTGCGGACGCGGCGCCATTTCGTTGACCACCAGCGTACCATCGGTGAGCACGAAAAACTCGATGCACAGCACACCGACGTAACCGAGTTCGGCCACGATCGCTTGCGCCGCCTGCTGCGCCTTGACAGCGCTCTCCGCGGAGACGTTCGGGCCCGGCACGGTGGTGGTAAACAGGATGCCGTCGCGGTGGACGTTCTCGGCGATCGGATACACGACCGATTCACCGTCGTGACCGCGCGCGGTCAGCACCGACACCTCGTACGCCAGCGGCAGCATTTTTTCCAGCAGGCAGGTCACCTGCCCCATCTCGGCAAACGCGGCGCGCACGTCGTCGCGCGATGTCACGCGCACTTGCCCCTTGCCGTCGTACCCCATGCGCACGGTTTTCAGGATGCCGGGCAACAGGTCGTCGGCAATCGCGGCAATGTCTTGCTCGCTGGCGATCACCTTGTGCGGCGCTGGCAGCACGCCCGATTTTTCCGCGCAATCGACAAAGAAACGTTTTTCGGCAATGCGGTCCTGCGCCACCGATACACCGTGGGCGTTGGGCGCAACAAACACCGACTGCGCCAGGCGCGACAGGCTATCGGCCGGCACGTTCTCGAATTCGGTGGTGACGGCCAGGCATTGCGCGGCCAGCGCATCGAGGCCGGCGGCATCGCTGTAGCCGGCGTTGACCAGGCGCTGGGCCACCTGCCCTGCCGGGCAGGTGTCGGACGGTTCCAGCACGGCCACCTGGTAGCCCATGCTCTGGGCGGCGTGGGCGAACATGCGGCCGAGCTGGCCGCCGCCCATCACCCCCAGCCAGGCTGGCGGATTGGCGGCGGGCAGCAGGGGGATTACTTTTGAATTACTCATTATGTCCTACAGCGGCAGAGTCATGGCCTTGGCGGCATCGGTTTGCGTGACGCGGAACGCTTCGAGCTGGTCGGCCAGCGCGTCGTCGGTGGCGGCGATCATGGCCACCGCCGTCAGCGCTGCATTGGCAGCGCCCGCTTCGCCGATGGCAAAGGTGGACACCGGCACGCCCTTCGGCATCTGCACGATCGACAGCAGCGAATCCTCGCCGCGCAAATACTTCGACGGCACCGGCACGCCCAGCACCGGCACGATGGTCATGGCAGCGACCATGCCCGGCAGGTGGGCCGCACCGCCGGCGCCGGCGATGATGGCGCGCAGGCCACGGGCGCGGGCACTTTTCGCGTACGCATACATCTCGTCGGGCATGCGGTGGGCGGAAATGACTTGCGCCTCGAACGGCACGCCAAACTGTTTAAGAATGGCAACCGCGTTTTGCATCACGTCCCAGTCCGAAGACGAGCCCATGATGACGCCAACCAATGGCTTAGCTTGATCGGTCATCTTATGCCTTCAGCTTGTCGCCGGTCAGGCGCTCGATGGCTTCGAAGTACTTGGCCTGGGTTTTCTCGATGACGTCGGCCGGCAGCGCCGGTGCCGGCGCGGTCTTGCCCCAGTCGGTCAGGGTTTCCAGGTAGTCGCGCACGAACTGCTTGTCGAACGACGGTGGCGAGATGCCCACGGCGTACGAGTCGGCCGGCCAGAAGCGCGACGAATCGGCCGTCAGCACTTCGTCCATCAGGTGCATGACGCCGTCGTCGTCGAGGCCGAATTCGAACTTGGTGTCGGCAATGATGATGCCGCGCGTGGCGGCGTACTCGGCTGCTGCCGTGTACAGCTGGATGCTGACATCGCGCATCTTGGCAGCCAGTTCCGCGCCGATGCGGCTTTCCATGTCGGCAAAGCTGATGTTTTCGTCGTGCTCGCCCAGGTCGGCCTTGGCCGCCGGGGTGAACAACGGCTCCGGCAGTTTCTCGGCCTGTTGCAGGCCTTCCGGCAACGTGATGCCGCAGATCGCGCCAGTCGCCTGGTAATCTTTCCAGCCCGAACCGATGATGTAGCCACGCACCACGGCTTCGACCATGATCGGTTTCAGGCGTTTGGCGACAACTGCGCGGCCCTTCACCTGCACCACTTCATCGCTTGATACCACGGACTCGGGCGCAACGCCGGTCAGGTGGTTCGGCACGATGTGGCCCAGCTTCTCGAACCAGAAATCGCTCATCTGGTTCAGTACCATGCCCTTGCCGGGAATCGGTTCATTCATGACAACGTCGAAGGCCGACAGGCGGTCGGTGGTGACGATCAGGATCTTGTCGTCGCCGACAGCGTAGTTGTCGCGGACTTTGCCGTGACCGAGCAGTGGCAGGGAGGAGATGGAGGACTGGTAGAGGGCGTTCATAGCTAGCACTTAGTGTTATTAAAAGCGAAACCGGCGGAAAGCAACGCTCTCCGCCGGTCGAGAACTCACGGGTCAGTGGCCCCGTTGCAGACAGGATTTTACTTCACAATTTGCGACAGCTCGCCGGCCTTGTAACGCTCGGCCATTTTTTCCAGCGTCACTTGCTTGATTTTCGATGCTTGTCCGGCGCAGCCGAACGCTTCGAAACGGGCGCGCACGACTTGCTCGGCAGCCAGGCGGGCAGGCTTGAGGTAATCGCGTGGATCGAACTTCGAGGGGTTCTGGAACATGAACTGGCGGATCGCGGCGGTCATGGCCAGGCGGATGTCGGTATCGATGTTGATCTTGCGCACGCCGTGACGGATGCCTTCCTGGATCTCTTCGACCGGCACGCCGTAGGTCTCTTTCATGTCGCCGCCGAATTCGCGGATCACGGCCAGCAGCTCTTGCGGCACCGACGACGAACCGTGCATCACCAGGTGGGTGTTGGGGATGCGCGCGTGGATTTCCTTGATGCGGTCGATCGCCAGGATGTCGCCGGTAGGCTTGCGGGTGAACTTGTAGGCGCCGTGCGAGGTGCCGATGGCAATGGCCAGCGCGTCGCACTGGGTTTGCTTGACGAAGTCGGCAGCCTGGTCGACGTCGGTCAGCAGCTGTTCGCGGGTCATGGTGCCGTCGGCGCCGTGGCCGTCTTCCTTGTCGCCCTTCATGGTTTCCAGCGAACCCAGAACACCGAGTTCGGCCTCGACGGTCACGCCGATCGAGTGCGAGAATTTCACCACTTCGCGCGAGACAGCGACGTTGTATTCATACGACGCCACCGACTTGCCGTCGGCTTCGAGCGAACCGTCCATCATCACCGACGAGAAGCCGGAGCGGATCGCGGCCATGCAGACCGCCGGCGACTGGCCGTGATCCTGGTGCATCACGACCGGGATGTGCGGGTAGGCTTCGATGGCGGCGTCGATCAGGTGACGCAGGAACGCTTCGCCGGCATATTTACGGGCGCCAGCCGACGCTTGCATGATCACCGGGCTGTCGAGCGCATCGGCGGCAGCCATGATGGCTTGCACTTGTTCCAGATTGTTAACGTTAAAAGCAGGAATGCCGTAACCATTTTCAGCAGCATGGTCCAGCAGTTGACGCATCGATACGAGGGACATGGTATGTACTCCAAACAATTAAAAAAAAAACCTTGCCGGAGCAGCACCACGCCCGCTCTCGCGGGCATGGTCTCCGGGCTTACTTATTAACGACCTGACCGACCTTGACGATGCGCAGCGCATTGGTGCCACCGGCGTAACCCATGCGGGAACCCCAGGTAACCACGATGATGTCGTCTTTCTTGACGATGCCGCGCGCCACCAGCAACTCCTCGGCCTGGCGCATCACGGTGGCGCTGTCGCCGGCTTGCGCCAGGTTGAACGCCTTGACGTTGCGGTACAGCGAAGCCTTGCGCTCGGTGACCACGCTTGGCGTCAGCGCGTAGATCGGCGTGTCGATGTTATGACGGCTCATCCACAGCGCGGTGGAGCCGGACTCGGTCAGCGCCACGATCGCTTTCACTTCCAGGTGGTGCGAGGTAAACAGCGCCGCGTACGCGATCGACTGGTCGATGCGGGTAAACGTGGCGTTGAGGAAGTCGGCGTCGAGCTTGTTGTACTCGGACTGCTCGGCTTCCACGCAAATGGCCGCCATCATTTCCACGGTTTCGATCGGGTAGCGGCCCGAGGCCGTTTCCGCCGAGGTCATCACCGCATCAGTGCCGTCCAGCACCGCGTTGGCCACGTCCGATACTTCGGCACGGGTAGGCACGGCGTTGAAAATCATCGATTCCATCATCTGCGTGGCGGTAATGGCCAGCTTGTTCGATTCGCGTGCCATGCGGATCATGCGCTTTTGCAGCGCCGGCACCGCCGCGTTACCGACTTCCACCGCCAGGTCGCCGCGGGCGACCATGATGCCGTCGGACGCGTCGAGAATTTCTTGCAGCACCGGAATCGCTTCCGCGCGCTCGATCTTGGCGATCATCATCGGCTTGTGGCCGTACGGCTCGCCGGCGATATTGGCCAGCTGGCGCGCCATTTCCATGTCGGTCGCGCTTTTCGGGAACGAGATCGCCAGGTAGTCGCACTGGAAGCTCATCGCCGTCTTGATGTCTTCCATGTCCTTGGCGGTCAGCGCCGGTGCGGTCAGACCGCCACCCTGGCGGTTGATGCCCTTGTTGTTGGACAGCTCGCCACCGATCTTGACGGTGGTGTAGATCTCGCTGCCGA
Source organism: Duganella zoogloeoides (assembly GCF_034479515.1). NCBI lineage: Bacteria > Pseudomonadati > Pseudomonadota > Betaproteobacteria > Burkholderiales > Oxalobacteraceae > Duganella > Duganella zoogloeoides. Next base: position 284,741 of record NZ_CP140152.1, on the reverse strand, counting down.
CCACTTTATCGACCACCAGCACGATCAGGCCGTCGTTTAGCAGCAGCTTGTCGTCGGGACGCACGTCCTGCGGCAGCGCCTTGTAATCGAGACCCACGCGGTCCTGGTTGCCCAGCTCGCCGTTCTCGCCCCACTTGGCGTCCAGGATGAACTTGTCGCCGTTGACCAGTTCGATCTTGCTGTTCTCAAATTTGCCGACACGAATCTTCGGTCCCTGCATGTCCGCCATGATCGCCACTTCGCGGCCGCACTCGGCAGCAGCTTCGCGGACCAGGCGCGCGCGGTCGATGTGATCCTGCGCCTTGCCGTGCGAGAAGTTCAGGCGCACGACATCGACGCCGGCACGGATCATTTTGACCAGGACGTTGAAATCAGTAGAAGCTGGGCCGATCGTGGCGACAATTTTGGTGCTACGGGACATAGTATTCCTTGAGCGTAAGGTCATGCGGACAGCTTCCGCGCCAGGCGGAAACCAGGGAAAGTGCTGCCGTACCGGATGTCAAAGTCACCATCAATGTAGCCAAACTACAAAAGTTTGTAGCAATCTTACAAAAACAGTTGACTTGGACGGGCATTACAGCAATTTTACTGGCAATTCACTACACCGCACGACCGTGCTATTTACTAATCTTGAACCAAAAACATTATTGCGCTGCAGCGCGCTGGGTCAGGATTTCCACCGCAGGCAGGGTCTTCCCTTCCAGGAATTCCAGGAACGCGCCACCACCGGTGGAGATGTAACCGATCTTGTCGGTGATGTCGTATTTCGCGATTGCAGCCAGGGTGTCGCCACCGCCAGCGATCGAAAACGCTTTCGAGGCAGCGATGGCCAGCGCCAGCGTCTTGGTGCCTTCGCCAAACTGGTCGAACTCGAACACGCCCACCGGGCCGTTCCAGACGATGGTGCCGGCGGCGGCGATTTGCTCGGCCAGCAGCGCCGAGGTTTTCGGGCCGATGTCGAGGATCATGTCGTCGTCGGCAACGTTGGCAACGTCCTTGACGGTGGCCGCTGCCGTTGGCGAGAATTCCTTGGCGCAGACCACGTCCACCGGAATCGGCACGGTGGCGCCGCGCTTGGCCATGATCTCGATGATGGCCTTGGCTTCTTCCACCAGCTCGTTTTCCACCAGCGACTTGCCGATGTTGAGGCCAGTAGCCTTCATGAAGGTGTTGGCGATACCGCCGCCCACGATCAGGTTGTCCACCTTGTCGGCCAGGGCTTTCAGGATCGACAGCTTGGACGATACTTTCGAACCGGCGACAATCGCCAGCAGCGGACGGGCCGGGGCGCCCAGCGCCTTGCCCAGTGCGTCGAGTTCGGCAGCCAGCAACGGGCCGGCGGCAGCCACCGGCGCGAACTTGGCGATGCCATGGGTGGACGCTTCGGCGCGGTGGGCAGTGCCGAACGCGTCGTTCACGTAGATGTCGCACAGGCTGGCCATTTTTTGGGCCAGTTCATCGGCGTTTTTCTTTTCGCCCTTGTTCACGCGAACGTTTTCCAGCAGCACTACCTGGCCCGCTTGCAGGCCTTCCAGGCCGGCGCCGTCCACCCAGTTCTGCTTCAGTTCGACTGGCTGGCCCAGCAATTCGGACAGGCGCGCGGCAACCGGCGCCAGGCTGTCTTCAGGCTTGAACTCGCCTTCGGTCGGACGGCCGAGGTGGGACGTGACCATGACCTTGGCGCCAGCGGCAGCGGCAGCGCGAATGGCTGGTACGGAAGCGCGGATACGCGTATCTTCGGTGATATTGCCCGCATCATCCTGCGGCACGTTCAAGTCGGCGCGGATGAACACACGCTTGCCCTGCAGGGCATTTTGGTCGATAAGATCTTGCAGACGGATGAAGTTCAAGACAGCGGACATGGCGACCCATTGGTTGAGTGATAAGAAGGCGCTATTCTACCGCAAGGCCAGCGTGATTTAATTGTTATTGAAATACACGAATCAGCCTATCCAAACACGTAGTGCCGTGAAGCAAGCCATACCGAATATGATGGTTTCCAGCATATTGCGACGCAGCAAATAATAGAGCGTTGCCGCGATTCCTGACAATAATTTGATATTGCTCAAGTCCAACACAACCTGTCCGGCGGGCGACAAGACCAGGTCCGGGCCGATAATCGCCGCCAGCGCGCAGGCGGGCGCGTACCGCAAGAGGTCCTGCACCCGTTTCGGGATGTTGATATGGTGGCCGATCAGCCACAAGGAACTGCGCGCGGTGGCGGTGGCCAGCACCAGCGCGCCGATCACGATCCAGATCTCCAGGTCAGACATGGCGGCCCCGCAGCTGCGTCACACAACTTTCCACAAGCATGGCGGCCAGCATGCCCACCACCACTGCCACCAGCAAACCTAGCTTGTACGGCAACCCGAACCCGGCCACCGCCACCGCGCCGGCGACCAGCACGCCGCACAGCGCCGGCACGCCCGCCACCAGCGGGATCATCACGCACACGATGGCCAGGGTGCCGGCAAAACCGAGGCCCCACTCGGGCGGCACGGTGCTGCCGACGAAGATGCCGATGATGGAACCGACCTGCCATGCCGACCAGTTCGGATAGATCAGGCCTTTTAGATAGGACAGCTTGCCCGCCTGCGGCGCGGCGTCCGGGTATTTTTGCAGGAACAAGGCGACGGCCAGGTCGCCCGACACATAGCCGAGCATCAGGCGCTGGCGCCATGGCAGGTGGGCAAAGTGCGGCGCCAGCAAGGCGGCAAAGATCACGAACCGCAGGTTGACCACCACGGCTGTCAGAAAAATCACCGAGATTGGCGCGCCGGTGGCGATCAGCGGCAGCGCCGCCAGTTGCGCCGAGCCGGCAAACACCAGCAAGGTCATGGCCAGCGCCTGCGGCACCGACAGGCCCGATTTGACCATGGCCACGCCCACCACCAGGCCCCAGGCAGCGATGCCGAACAGCGTGGGCATGCCGGCGCGCACGGCTTCGCGCCAGGCTTGCGGGTGGTGCCGGTCCAGGGTGTTCAAGGCAGGGTTGGTCATGAGGGAGGTGTGGCATTCCTGCCACATGGCAGGGCGCGCCGCGAATGAAGAGGCGCTATTTTACCGATGATTTTTGCTCAATGCGCGAATCCGTTAAAATCGTGGTTTTCCCTAGCCTTCGGAGCCCGCATAACATGACCGCCAACACCACCAACGCAGCCGCCGCAGTTGAACTCGACGGCAAGGACTTGCCGGCGCACTGCCCCAACCCGGCTATGCCGCTGTGGTCGTCGCACCCGCGCGTGTTCCTTGAATTCGACCACCACGGCACCGCCAAGTGCCCGTACTGCGGCACTGCCTACCGCCTCAAGCCCGGCACCGTCGTCGGTCACCACTAAGCCCCGGACGCAGCCGCATGCCAACCAAACGTGTCAAACAGCTCAACGGCAGCGCTGCCGAAACCGAGACCGCGTTCTACGACGCCCTCAACCGGGCCGACGTCGATGCGCTGATGGCCCTGTGGGCCGATGACGACGAGATCGTCTGTATCCACCCGGGCGGCCAGCGCCTGATCGGCCACGCCGCCATCCGCACTTCGTGGGAAGCGATCCTGGCCCAGGGCGGCCTGCACATTTTGCCGTCGCAGCTGCACGAAACCCATACCTTGATGAGCTCGGTGCATACGGTGGTCGAAGGCACCACCGCCGCCAGCGGCGAGCCGGCCCACCTGCTGGCCACCAACGTCTACAGCAAAACCCCGCGCGGCTGGCGCATCGTGCTGCACCACGTCTCGATCGCGCCCGGCGCGGCGCCGGTCGATCCGCAGGCGCAAATCCTGCACTGATGTGAAATACCCTGCGCCGTTCTGGCTGCCCAGCGGCCACCTGCAAACCATCTACCCCGCCAAGTGCATCGCCAAGCCGGCGGTGCGCTACCGGCGCGAACGCTGGGATGCACCGGACGGCGATTTCGTCGATGTCGATTTCGTCGATGGCCAGCCGGGGCAACCGCTGGTGGTGCTGTTCCATGGCCTGGAAGGCTCGTCCGACAGCCACTATGCCCGTTCGCTGATGGCCGCCGTGGCCGCGCGCGGCTGGTCGGGCGCCGTGCCGCATTTTCGCGGCTGTTCGGGCGAAGCCAACCGCGCCCCGCGTTTTTATCACTCGGGCGACGCCGCCGAGGTGGACTGGATCGTGCGCAGGCTGCACGCCCGCCACACCGGCAAGTTTTACGCGGTCGGGGTCTCGCTGGGCGGCAACGCCCTGTTGCGCTGGCTCGGCGAATCGCAGCACCAGGCCGATTTCGTCGATGCCGCCTGCGCGGTGTCGGCGCCGCTGGACCTGGCGCAGGGCGGCGCTTCGCTGTCGCGCGGTTTCAACATGGTGTACACGCGCATGTTCCTGCAAACGCTCAAGCCCAAGTGCATCGCCAAGCTCGAAAACTTCCCCGGCCTGTTCGACCTCGATGCGCTGCACGCGGCACGCGACCTGTATGCGTTCGACAACGTCGTCACCGCCCCGCTGCACGGCTACCGCGATACCAACGACTACTGGGACCGCGCCAGCGCCAAGCACGTCCTGACCGACATCACCGTGCCCACCCTGGTGCTCAACGCCAAAAACGATCCGTTCCTGCCGGGGCGCCACCTGCCGCAACGTGCGGCGTCGAACGTGGTGCTCGAGTATCCTGATCACGGCGGCCATGTGGGCTTTGCCGTGGGCAGCCTGCCCGGCAAGCTGGACTGGCTGCCCCGGCGCCTGCTGCACTTCCTCGATGGCGCCAACGACACTGGAAACTTACAATATGGATGACATCGTCAAGCAGGCGCTGGCCAAGTGGCCCGACGTTCCCAACTGCTACGGCTGGCTGGCGCTCGACGCGCGCGGCCACTGGCGCATGCGCGACGAACGCGCCCAGCACTTGGACCTGCCCGGCGACAAGCTCACCAATGCCGCGCTGGTAGGTTTTATCAACCGCAACTATGCCGCCGACGAGCGCGGCTGCTGGTATTTCCAGAACGGCCCGCAGCGCGTGTACGTGCAACTGGCAGCAACGCCATTCATCGTGCGCACCGATCCGGCCGACGGCTGGCTGCTGCATACGGGCGCGGCCATGCCTGCCATCGAGACGGTGGCGCTCACCGATGCGGGCGCCCTGATACTGGCGGGGAATAGGGTGGTGGCGCAGCTGGACGACCGCGATTTCGCCCAGGTACTGCCGCGCCTGCATTTGCATGGCGCACCGGTCGGCGACGAGGCCTTGCTGGCGTGGCTGGACGATCCTTCCGCCCCCTTGACCCTGGCCGATGGCGAGCGCCACATGGCGATCGAACGCGTCGCTGCAGACCAGTTAGCCCGGCGCTTCGGCTTTGTCAGCATACCGCGCGCTCAAGGTTAGCTGCGGATACGGCGAGCAGATGGCAGATACGAGGGCTCGGTCCGGTTGGGCCGGTGTGGAGCCTTCCGCGCAGACCCCGCTGTCAGCTGCTCGCGCCTAATGGGGCGGGTAGCCTGCAACGATGCGCTGGCCAGGCGTACTGGCAACGCCGCCAGCGCAGCCTGGGCGCGCTGCCGGCAGCCCGGCGGCTATCGCGTCAGGCTATCGAAATCGGATTTTTGCCGCAGCCGCTCGAACGGATCGGTACTCTGGCGCAAGCGGCCGGACGGGTCGGTCCACTCCCTGTCGGCGCTATTGCCCAAGCCGCTGGCGCTACTGGTGCTACCAGTGCCATTGCTGCCACTGGCACTGCTGCCGCCGCGCAGCTCGGCCTTGAAGGCCGGCTGCAACGCCAGGTCTTTCTTGGCCTTGTCTCCCATCGCCTCGCGCTGGCGCGCCTGCCAGTCGCGCTCGCGCGCATCGATCAGCGCCTGGTCGTAGAACGACGCATCGGAGGCCTTGCGCGCAAAACCGAGCTGTTCCAGCGCCGACAGGGTGCCGCCTTGCAGCATGTACGATTCGGCCAGCGCGATGTGCTGCAGGGCGATTTTGCCCTGCTTGGAGTACACCTGCGCCAGGTAATCGAACACTTCCGGCTCTTCGCGATAGAGCTGGGCCTGGTCGCGCAGGTAGGCGGCCGCCTCGTCGTACTTGCCGGCGGCGATCATGGCCTCGGCATACAGGTGGGAGACGGTGCGCGATAGCGGGAATTTCAGCTGCGCCGCTTTCGCTTCTTCCAGGCCCTTGGCGATCGATTCGTGATCGTCTGATTTGCCCAGCTTGATCTCGATCGAGGTGGTGACGAAAATCGCGTCCGACGCCGGCTTGGGCGCGGCGCTGAACGTGCCGGGCGGCGGCGCCTTGTTGAAGGTGCCGCGCGCCTTGTCCAGCCATGCCTGGGCATTGGCCGGCTCGCCATTCTTGAGCGACCAGAACGCCATGCCGTACTGGCCGGCCGTCAGTTGCAGGCGGTTTTCCTGCTTCATCTGCTCTTCGAAGAATTGTTTTGCCTCGGCCATCGCCTGCGCGCCCTGCGCCTGTAACACGCGCGCGCGCGAACGCACCAGGTAAAAGTCGAGGCTGTCGGCGCGCTGTTTATAGGGCTGGTCGCGGATGCGGGCCTGGATGTCGGCAATGCGCTCGGTGGTGAGCGGGTGGGTTTGCAGGTAGGCCGGCACCAGGTCGCTGTAATTGCGGGTGGCCGACTGCATGCGCTGGAAAAAGGCCACCATGCCGGTAGTGTCGTAACCGGCCTCGCCCATGATCTGGAAGCCGATGCGGTCGGCCTCGCGCTCGGCTTCGCGGCCGAAATTGAGCTGGCGCTGGATGGCCAGTCCCTGCCCACCCATGAACACGCCGATGGCCGCGTCGCCACCGGCGCGCGACGCGAGCGCCGCCAGGATCATCGCCGCCAGCGGTATCAGTGCATCCTGCTTTTGCTGGCCGATCGACCGGGCGATGTGGCGCTGTGCCACGTGGCCGATCTCGTGGCCGAGCACGGACGCCAGTTCCGACTCGCTCTGCGCCGCCAGCAGCAAGCCCGAGTGCACGGCAATGAAACCGCCGGGCAGCGCGAACGCGTTCAGCTGGGGATCGCGCACCGCAAAAAAGTAGTAATCGTAATTGGCCTCGCCGCGCGCGCCGGGACGCGCCGCCACCAGCGCATTGCCGAAGTTGTTCAGGTATTCGAGGATGGGGCCATCGTCGAGGAAATCGCGGTCGCGGCGGATATCGCGCATGATTTCCTCGCCAATCTTGCGCTCCGTAATGGGCGACAAGTCCTGGCGTTCGGCGTCGCCAAGCGCTGGCAAATTGGGAATTTTCGCAGGCGCAAGCGCGTTTTGCGCCATCGCCATCGGCATCGCGATCAACAAAGCCGCAGCCACCATGCGCAGACGCAGGGGGCGGCGGGACTCACTGGTAGGGGGGCGGTGTTTTGAATTCACGGTGCTATGATACCCGCAACTAGGACGACAGCGCACGGCGCCCGTCCCTCGCTCAATTTATTGACCCTTGCCACCATCCGCACCACGCCCATGACCGATATCCTCCCCCCAGCCGACCACCTGACCCACTTCGACGCCACCGGCCAGGCCCACATGGTCGACGTCGGCGCCAAGGCGCAGACCCACCGCATAGCCATCGCTTCCGGCACGATCCGCATGAAGCCGGAAACGCTGGCCATCATCATGGGCGGCACGGCAAAAAAAGGCGACGTACTGGGCATCGCCCGCATCGCCGCCATCATGGCCGCCAAGCGCACCAGCGACCTGATCCCCCTGTGCCATCCGCTGGCCCTGACCCGCGTGACCGTCGATTTCGAGACCGACGCAGCCAACGCCAGCGTGCACTGCAAGGCGCAGGTGGAAACCTTCGGCAAGACCGGCGTGGAAATGGAAGCGCTGACCGCCGTGCAGGTCGGCCTGCTGACCGTGTACGACATGTGCAAGGCCGTGGACCGCGGCATGGTGATGGGCGAGATCCGGGTGATGGAAAAGCACGGTGGCAAGTCGGGCGACTGGAGTGTGACGAGTTGATGCCTTCACAGACCAATTTCCAAAAATCACTATTTGCTGAGTAAATTCAAATCATCTAGGTAGCTGTACGACAAAAATGGCCACTCGGTAAACTTATCCGGAGCCATGATGGGGTACAAATATCTGGGAAGCCTGGGCGCACTGGAAAACACCAAACCAGTCGGAGACGAGGAATGTGTGAGATTGGTCCAGCATTTCGCCAATGCTCCGGCAACGAGCTTGTGGAAGCCGGGAGCACGTGTGCTGGACACCGCCAACATCCCGGCAGGGACTGCGATCGCTACATTTGCGGGGCCAACCGCCCGCTACAAGAATGCCCACGGTAATCACGCTGCGCTATTCATGTCTGCCGGGCCAGCAGACCAGGACGGCAAGCCGGCGTACATTGTGGTCCTGGACCAATGGAAAAGCCGCAATATCAAGGCCCGCACAATCAAACGCTACAGCCCGGATCAAGCAAAAGCCAAGGGGATCGCGGATAGCGACAATGCTGAAGCCTTTTACATCATTCGGTGAGCTCCATGAAAATCTTTGCGGCCCTGGCCATCGCAACGTTCGCGCTACACAATGCGGTCGCTCAAGTCCCACAATGCCCCGCCGAAATTAGTGGTGACCTGATTCGGGTCCAAGCTGTGCAGACCGGCTGGCGCGGTTTGGCATCGCGTCGCTTGCTGCTTGATCGCGCGGGCATTGTCATCGGGCCTGTCAACGATGTGGCGCGGGCGGAATTGCGTGGCGGGGAGCGACGCATCGACGCCCGCAGGACGCAGACACGGTTTTCCGGGCTGCGTGAGCAGGAGCAGAAATGGCTCGTCTGCTCCTATGGTCAGGGTGGCGATATCGAGCAAGTGTATCGACTGCCCGCCCCCATTGATCAGTGTGCGATTACCGTTACTGATAACCGCAGCGCCAATCATCAGGAAGTGCGCGTCGTTTGTGAGTGAGGACTGGTCCCGCGTGGTGCAATCACTGGCTTGAGAATTGACTTCCTGGTCATCCGCATCGTGCCTGAAGGTGATATTTTTCCTTTCTCTCCAAGGAAACTATCGCATGCAACAAATGACAAGCACGAAGTGGTTGACGCTGTGGCCAGCATGTTGGCTGTTCATCCTGGGCCTGTTCGGCCAGGCCAACGCCGCTGAGATTGTCCCGACCAGAGATCCGGCCTGGTCGCAGTCGCTCAACGGCAACTGGTCATTCAAATACCTGCCCGGCCTGGACGCTGGCGCCGATGCGCAGTTCACCGCGCCCGGCTTCGACGTCGCGCGCTGGCAGACCATTCCGGTGCCGGCCAACTGGGAACTGCACGGCCATGCCGAGCCGTCGTATGGCGACAATCTCAAGGATGGCCTTGGCCTGTATCGCCGCACGTTCACGGTGCCGAAAAACTGGCAGGGGCGGCGCACCTTCCTGCGCTTCGACGGCGTGGCCTTCGGCTACCAGGTATGGGTCAACGGCAAGCTGGCCGGCGCGTCGTCGGCCAGCGCGTTCAATCGCCATACCTTCGATGTCACCGATTTGCTGCAAGACCGGAACATGGTAGCCGTGCGCGTGACCACCAAACCGCTCGGCTACGAATTCGACCTCAACGACGACTGGTCGCTGTCGGGGATTTATCGCGATGTAACCTTGATGTCGCTGCCGGACGTGCACATGCGTGACCTGACCACCACGACGTCGCTGCAAGATGGCGCTGCCCGACTTACGGTCGATGTGCAACTGAACGCCCCTGGTGCGATGGTACATGCCGAACTGTTTGATGCGAAGGGCAAACGCATTGCGCAGCAGGTGCTCAGGGGTGTCGCTACGCGTATTACCGCAGACCACGACCGCCTCAGCCTGGGCGCAACGCTACGCATCACCCAGCCGCAACTTTGGACCGCCGAAACGCCAACACTGTACCGCCTGGTGCTGAGCGTGAAGCAGCAAGGCAAAACCATACAGACCGTCGAGCAACGCGTCGGTCTGCGTGAAGTCAAGGTCGTCGGCAAGCAGTTGCTGGTCAACGGCAAGCCGGTCAAGCTGCGCGGCGTCAATCACCATGATCTCGATCCCGTCACCGGCCGCGCCGTGACCGAGGCGCAGATGCGGCAAGACCTGGCGCTGATGAAGCAGGCGAACGTCAACTACGTGCGCACGTCGCACTACCCGCCCCACCCGCGCCTGCTCGAACTCTGCGACGAACTCGGCTTTTATGTGATGGACGAGGTAGCCATCGGACACGGCGAAAAAAACCTCGACAATCCCGCCTACCGCGACAATATCCTGGCCCGCGCCCGCGCAACCGTCATGCGCGACAAGAACCATGCGTCGGTAATTATCTGGAGCATCGGCAACGAGAATCCGCACAACGACTTCGAGCTCGACGCCGGCCGGCTGGTCAAACAGCTCGATCCCACCCGGCCGATCACGCTGCCCAAGATCGGCAGCTATTTCGCCAAAAACTACGAGCAGATCCCGCCGTTCGTGGACCTGTACTCGCCGCACTACCCGAGCAACGCCACACTGACCGGCTACGCGTCCAAACTCATGCGCCCGACCATCCTGACCGAGTACGCGCACGGGCTGGGCCTGGCCAGCGACCGCATCCAGGACCAGTGGGCGATCCTGCAAGCGAACCCGGTATTCGCGGGCGGCTCGATCTGGCATTTCCACGACCAGGGCTTGCTGCGCCGGAGCAGCACGCCGGCCGATCCCGGCCAATCGACCCAGTACGCCTGGCGCGACGCCCACCAGTTCTACGACACCCACGGTCTCGACGGCGCCGACGGCCTGGTCTATGCCGACCGCACGCCGCAGGTGGATTTCTGGCAGATGCGCAAGGTGTATGCGCCGGTCCAGTTCGTCGAACGCACGGCGCGGGTAGCAGCCGGTCCGCAACGCGTCGCTGTCACGCTGGAAAACCGCCACGACTTTCGCAGCTTGCAGGGCATCACCCTGCACTGGGCTTTGCAACAGAACGGTGTGACGCGCCAGCAAGGCCAGCAAGCACTGTCGGCACCGGCGCGTTCCAGCCAGGCCACCACGATCGCGGTGGACATTCCGGCGCCGGCCGCGTCGCTCACCGATGTGCTGGTCGTGCAGCTGCGCGCGGTGGATGAACACGGCCTGCAAATCAATGAACGCAGCTTGCGCCTGCTGCGCGCGGCACCGTCTCAATTCGACTGGACCGCCGCTAAAGCGCCGGCCCCGGCGCCGGTGCTGGCAGACGAGGCCGGCGTGGTGTCCATTACCACGTCACAATGGGTGTTGAGCGTGCAACGCGCGACCGGTGCGCTGACGATCCGCGACCGCGCTGGCCGGGTGCTGGTCGATGGCCTCTACCCGCATGGCGGCCGCAAGTTCACCATGGCCGAGGCGCTGGGTGCGGCCAAGTCCGGCGCCTGGCCGGCGTCGATACTGGAACAGGCCGAGCAGCCGGTGATCCGGGCCGAGCAGCTTGGCGACCGCGTACGGCTGTCGGTGCAGGCGACGTATCGCTTGCCCAAGGTTGCTGCGGCGGTGGCGGATGCCTTACGCCTGCCCATGGCTGCACATGCGGCCACGGCGTCGGCGACTGCGGCGGCGACTGCGACGACAACGGCTGCGACGACTGCAGCGACGGCGACTGCGGCGGCGGCGGCGACTGCTGCAACGACAATGGCAACGCAAAAAAATGCATTACCCGACGACCTGCTGCCCACCGGCGACGCCATTGCCGCAATCAGCAAGGAGCAAGGTTTGAGCGGTGGTTACACGCTCGAGATCGATGGCAAGGGAGCGATTGCCGTCAGCTATGCGTATCGCCCGCTGGCGCCGGGCGCCATCGTCTCGGAAGCGGGCTTGTCGCTGGTGGCGCCGGCGGGCATCGGTGAGTTCCACTGGATCGGCCAGGGACCGTATGCCGGCTACCCGGGCAAGGATCAATTGAACGAATTCGGCGTGTACCACCAGAATCGCGCCGATCTGCGCTTTCAGGGCAACCGGCGCCAGACTGAATTGGCGGTCTTGTCGGACGCTGCCGGTGCTGGTTTTGCGCTGGCGCTGTCGGCCGCCGATGTGGCGGTCGAGCGCCACGGCGCGCGCACGCTGCTCAGTCACAACGCGGTCATCGGGGGCTTGGGGAATAAGGGAACCCAGCCGGAAACCATTGTCGCGCTGGACAAGGTGGAAGAAATCTCCGGCCGGTTCATGCTGCTGCCGCTGGCGGGCGCCTGGCCCGACACCTTGCAAGGCTGGGTGGGTGCGCCGGGTGCGGCGGGGGAAGTATTACAACCGTTTTTCCACAGTTACGATCAATAGCCCACGAGAGGAATCGGCGCATGGCCGATTCCTCTTGCCGTGTTAGCTACCTGCTGGGGTGGTGACGGCTGTTTTATTGTTTTTCTTCAACGCTTCGACTGCTGCTGCGTTAGCCAAGGTGGTATCGACGGTCCAGCTCACGCTGGTAGCGCCAGCATCGATGACCGGCGTAAAAGTAACAGTCTTGTCCTTGGAGTCAGTAGCGACGCCCTCGGCCAGCACCAGGGTGATGGTGCCTCCGGTAACGGAGCCGGAGGCCACTTCCTTGGTGGCCGTCACAGTCGGAACCCCATTCGAGCCGGACGTGCAATTGGTGACTGCGCCGCCAGCTTCCTGGGCGCACAGCGCCACGGCGGTTTTGGTCGCGTCCGCTGCTGCAAGGATGTTGGCGACTTTGGCCTTGACCGTGTAATTGCTGTAAGCAGGAATCGCGACAGCCGCCAGGATGCCGATAATGGCCACCACGATCATCAGTTCGATCAGGGTAAAGCCGGCCTGGGCCTGGGATTTCATGGACTTCATGTGTTTGAGGGATTTCATGGTTGCGTCTCCGGGGTTGAGATGGGTCAGTGTCACACCTGAGATATCGCAATCGCCGTGCCAGCTTTACGCCGGGGCAAACCATGCGGCGGCAGCACCAAAACTGCCGTTTTTTGTCAGTCGCGCTGGCGCGATTTGTCAGCGCTGACAATTTTCGTCAATCAAAAATGACAAAAGGGAGCACAGGGCTCCCTTTTGTTATGTTGCAGTAAAGCCTGTGATTACAGCATGGCTTTCAGCAGACGCGCCATTTCCGACGGGTTCTTGGTAACGGTGATGCCGCAAGCTTCCATGATTTCCAGTTTGGCTTGTGCGGTGTCAGCGCCGCCGGAGATCAGCGCGCCGGCGTGGCCCATGCGCTTGCCCGGAGGAGCGGTCACACCGGCGATGAAGCCGACCACTGGTTTTTTCATGTTGTCTTTGATCCAATAAGCCGCGTTGGCTTCGTCCGGACCACCGATTTCGCCGATCATGATGACCGCGTCGGTATCAGGATCGTCGTTGAACATCTTCATGACGTCGATGTGCTTCAGACCGTTGATCGGGTCGCCGCCGATACCAACTGCCGACGATTGGCCCAGGCCCAGTGCGGTCAGCTGACCCACTGCTTCATAGGTCAGGGTACCCGAACGCGACACGACGCCGATACGACCCTTTTTATGGATGTGACCTGGCATGATGCCGATCTTGATTTCGTCAGGGGTGATCAGGCCTGGGCAGTTAGGGCCCAGCAGCAGGGTTTTCGAACCGGCTTTGGCCATGCGGTCTTTCAGTGCCATCATGTCGCGCACTGGAATGCCTTCGGTAATGCAAATTGCCAGGTCCAGCTCGGCTTCTACGGCTTCCCAGATTGCGGCGGCTGCGCCTGCTGGTGGGACGTAGATGACCGACACGTTGGCGCCGGTTTCTTTTTTCGCTTCTGCAACGTTAGCGAAAATTGGAATGCCTTCGAAGTCTTCGCCGGCTTTCTTTGGGTTCACGCCTGCCACGAAGGCATTTTTGCCGTTCGCGTAGTCGCGGCAACCGCGGGTGTGGAATTGGCCGGTTTTACCGGTAATACCTTGGGTGACGACTTTGGTATCTTTATTGATCAGAATGGACATAGTGATTCCTTAATTAAGCTTGACCGGCAGCAGCTGCAACAACGCTCTTCGCTGCTTCTTCCATGGTGTCGGCTGCGATGATCGGCAGACCGGAATCGGCCAGCATCTTCTTGCCCAGATCTTCGTTGGTGCCCTTCATGCGCACGACCAGCGGCACGTTCAGCGACACGGCTTTCACTGCGGTGATCACGCCTTCGGCGATCACGTCGCAACGCATGATGCCACCGAAGATGTTCACCAGGATGGCTTTCAGGCCTGGGTTTTTCAGCATGATCTTGAAGGCTTCGGTCACTTTCTCAGCCGTGGCGCCACCGCCGACGTCGAGGAAGTTGGCCGGCTCGCCGCCGAACAGCTTGATGGTGTCCATGGTGGCCATGGCCAGGCCGGCGCCGTTCACCAGGCAGCCGATGTTGCCGTCGAGCGAGATGTAAGCGAGGTCGAATTTCGACGCTTCGACTTCAGCTGGATCTTCTTCGTCCAGATCGCGGTAAGCGACGATTTCCGGTTGACGGAACAGTGCGTTGGCATCGAAGTTGAACTTGGCGTCCAGGGCGATAACCTTGCCCGAACCGGTCAGGATCAGCGGGTTGATTTCGGCCAGCGACGAGTCGGTTTCCCAGTAGGCTTTGTACAGGCCTTGCAGGTTGGTGACGGCGTCAGGGATCGAGGCTTCTGGTACGCCGATCTTGGCGGCGATGCCGGCAGCTTCGGCGTCGGTCAGGCCGACTTTTGGATCGATGGCGATCGAGTGCAGCAGTTCCGGGTGCGATTCAGCCACTTCTTCGATGTCCATGCCGCCTTCCGACGAGGCCATCAGAACAACGCGCTGCGATACGCGGTCGGTGACCAGCGATACGTACAGTTCCTTGTTGATGTCTGCGCCTTCTTCGATCAGCAGGCGACGTACTTTTTGGCCTTCTGGACCGGTCTGGTGCGTGACCAGTTGCATGCCCAGGATTTGCTCGGAGAATTCTTTAACTTGTTCCAGCGATTTTGCGACTTTCACGCCGCCGCCTTTACCACGGCCACCGGCGTGGATTTGTGCTTTTACAACCCAGACCGGGCCGCCCAAGGTTTCAGCAGCTTTTACTGCCTCGTCGACGGACAGGCACGGAATACCGCGTGGTACCGTCACTCCGTATTTCCGGAGGATTTCTTTGCCTTGATACTCATGGATCTTCATGCTGGCTTCCCTTCTGATGCTGATGTGTAAAAATCGATTAAGACTGCGGAATAGTGTGATGCTCGGGTAAAACTATGGCCCGGTCGCTGATCGTACTGGCGGCAAGGCAAATCGGGGGGTGCATGAGGAGGGTGTAACCGGCATCGATACCATGCGGTCCGCCATGGCGTGTACACGCTCTGGCGGCGATCGCGCGCGTGCGGGACGCACGACGAGGAACAGGAATCGACAATGACATAAGATGAATACCGCTCGCGCGGCATGATTAGTTAGCAGCCCTGTACATTTCTCTTATAAAAAATATACGTTGTCGTAGCTTCTACGGACAACCACCGCACCCACGGTGCTGCAAAAACCGTAAAAGTGTAGCACACCCCAGACCGAGTTGATACGTGTCATATGACATCTGGCGATAAACCGTTGGCGCTGGCAGGGGTATTTACAGGCATTCACACTGGAAATATCGGCAATCACTGGTCGAAATCGGCCGTACCCTTCATGGCGGTGCGAATGGCGCGCTGGGAGAAGCCGCGTTGCAGCAGGAAGCGCATTTGCTTGTTGCGTCCTTCGGGGTCGGTGGCCACTTCGCCGAACTTGCGTTCCCAGATCTCGCAGCAGCGCGCGGTCTCGGTGTCGGCCAGGCTTTCCTTGAGGCCTTGCAGCGCTTCGCCCTGTACGCCGTGGCTTTGCAGCTCGGCCATGATGCGGGCGTTGCCAAAGCGGGCAGAACGGCGGTGGATCAGCGATTCGGAAAAACGTTCTTGCGACAGCCAGTTGTTTTTTTCGAGCAGGTCGAGCAAGGCGTCGATGTCGTCGGTGTCTTCGGCATAGCGTGCGAGCTTGCGTGACAGTTCGAGACGGCTGTGCTCGCGCTGGGACAGGTAGCGCAGGGCGCGACCTTTGAGGCTGAGGGGGGGACGGGGCATGGGGAACCTCTGAACTTTGAGGTGAGAACCGTCACCCTCGCGAAAGCGGGGGGGTGACGGCTCGACTGCTAACTGTTAAGACTTACGCCGCGTCAGCTTCGCCCTTGGAAGGCTTGAGCTTGACGACAGTATCAGGCTTTTCAGCGGCCACTGGCGCCAGTGGCGGCAGCGAGCGTACGCCCAGCGATTCGCGCACGCGGTTTTCGATTTCCCACGCCAGTTGCGGGCGCTCTTGCAGGAAGATGCGGGCGTTGTCCTTGCCTTGGCCGACGCGTTCGCCGTTGTAGCTGTACCACGAACCCGATTTCTCGACGATCTTCGCTTCCACGCCCAGGTCCAGGATTTCGCCTTCGCGCGAGGTGCCGGCGCCGTACAGGATGTCGAAGTGCGCTTCCTTGAACGGTGGCGCGATCTTGTTCTTGACGACCTTGACCTTGGTTTCGTTACCGATGACTTCGTCGCCGGACTTGATCGAACCGGTACGGCGGATGTCCAGGCGCACGGAGGCGTAGAACTTCAGCGCGTTACCGCCGGTGGTGGTTTCCGGGCTGCCGAACATGACGCCGATTTTCATGCGGATCTGGTTGATGAAGATGACCAGGGTGTTGGTGCGGTTGATCGAACCGGTAAGCTTGCGCAGTGCTTGCGACATCAAACGTGCCTGCAAACCTGGCAGCGAATCGCCCATGTCGCCTTCGATCTCGGCGCGCGGGGTCAGCGCGGCGACCGAGTCGATCACGACCATGTCCACCGAACCGGAACGCACCAGGGCGTCGCAGATTTCCAGCGCTTGTTCGCCGGTGTCCGGTTGCGAGATCAGCAGATCGCTCAGGTTGACGCCCAGCTTTTGCGCGTACGTGACGTCCAGTGCGTGCTCGGCGTCGATAAACGCGCAGGTGCCGCCCAGTTTTTGCATTTCCGCGATGGTTTGCAAGGTGAGCGTGGTTTTGCCCGAGGATTCAGGGCCGTAGATTTCCACCACGCGACCGCGCGGCAGGCCGCCGACGCCCAGCGCCACGTCCAGGCCCAGCGAACCGGTGGAGACCACCTGTACTTCTTCGATCGGCGCACTGGCATCCATGCGCATGACGGAACCTTTGCCGAACTGCTTCTCAATCTGAGCCAGCGCGGCGGCCAGCGCCTTGGCTTTCTCGGATGCGGGTACTACAGCTTTTTTATCGTCCATAATGTGCTTTCAACCAGTTGGTGGTGACAATTTGTCGGTACAGGTAGTACTGTATAAAAAAACAGTGATAAGCGCAAGCGCGATTTGATTGAAATGTCGATTAATTTTGGCGGCGCCCGGGCGCCGTGCAAAAATTCGCCAGCAAGCAAAAAATCCAACACAATACCGGCTTGAGTCTTTGCCCCAGTGCACCCGGAGTATCCACATGCGTATATTACTTGCCGAAGATGACGGCGTTCTCGCCGACGGGCTCACCCGCTCGCTGCGCCAGTCCGGCTACGCCATCGATTGCGTGCGCAACGGCCAGGAGGCCGATACCGCCCTCTCCACCCAGGAATTCGATCTGTTGATCCTCGACCTGGGCCTGCCCAAGCTGTCGGGTCTGGAAGTGCTGCGCCGCTTGCGCTCGCGCGGTTCGCTGCTGCCGGTGCTGATCCTGACCGCCGCCGATTCGATCGAGCAGCGTGTCAACGGCCTCGACCTGGGCGCCGACGACTACATGGCCAAGCCGTTTGCGCTGTCGGAACTCGAAGCGCGGGTGCGCGCCCTCACCCGCCGTGGCGCGGGCGGTGGCGCCACCGTGATCAAGCACGGTCCGCTGTCGTACGACCAGGTGGGCCGCAGCGCCTATATCAACGAGCAGATGCTGGACCTGTCGGCGCGCGAGCTGGGCTTGCTGGAAATTCTGCTGGCCCGCACCGGCCGCCTGGTTTCCAAGGAGCAACTGGTCGATCACCTGTGCGAATGGGGAGAAGAGGTGAGCAACAACGCCATCGAGGTGTATGTGCACCGGCTGCGCAAGAAGATCGAGGTGGGCGGCGTGCGCATCGTCACCGTGCGCGGCCTCGGCTATTGCCTGGAAAAATATTCTGAAGCGAAGGCTGTCGCCGTCGACGCCGGAGACGCGGTCAAGTGAGCGACCGGGCGGCCGACGCGGGAGACGACGCCCCCGAGTACCAGCCGCCTGTCGTCGAGCCCGACGAGAGCATGCAACGCTCGCTGTTCGGCGAGATCCTCGACTGGATGCTGGCGCCGCTGCTGCTGCTGTGGCCGATGAGCATCGCGATTACGTACCTGGTGGCCAAGTCGATCGCCAACCAACCGTTCGACCATGCGCTGGAAGACAGCGTGACCGTGCTGGCGCAGCAGGTGCGCTCGGTCGATGGCAAGCTGATCCGTGGTTTGTCCGGCGCCGCGCGCGACATCCTGCGCGCCGACGATGTCGATAACATCTATTTCCAGATCCTCGGGCCGCGCGGCGACGCCATCGACGGCGACCGCGACCTGCCCCACCCCGGCAGCGATCCCGACGAAGACCAGGCCCGCGCCGGCAGCGTGCGCTTCCGCAACGACACCATGCACGGCACGCCGGTGCGCGTCGCCTACATCCACATCCGCGTCGAACCCAGCGACAGCGCCCCCTCGCCCCATCCGCCGCTGGCGCTGGTACAAGTGGCCGAAACACTGGAAAAGCGCGCCCAGCTCGCCAACGAGATCATCAAGGGCGTGATCCTGCCGCAGTTCATCATCCTGCCCATCGTGCTGGCCCTGGTGTGGTTTGCGCTGTCGCGCGGGCTCTCTCCGTTGGCGCAGTTGCAGGAACGCATACGCGCACGCGGGTCGGACGACCTCAGCCCCATCGCGGCTAACCTGGTGCCGGAGGAAATTTCGCCGCTGGTCGGTTCGCTCAACGAAATGCTCGAACGGCTAGGCCACACCATCGAGATGCAAAAACGCTTTATTGCCGACGCCGCGCACCAGATGCGCACGCCGCTGGCCGGCATGCGCATGCAGTCCGAGCTGGCGCTGCGCCAGACCGACAGCGACGAAATCCACCGCTCGCTCGAGCAACTGGCCAAGAGTTCGGAATCGGCCACGCGGCTGGTCAACCAGCTGCTGGCCCTGGCCCGCGCGGAAAACCAGCCGCAGGCTGGCTCCAGCATGGTGCAACTGGAGCTGTCGGCGCTGGCGCGCAGCACCGTGCACGACTGGGTGCAAGCGTCGTTCGTCCAGCAGATCGACCTCGGCTACGAAGAGCCGCCGGCACCGGTGCACATCGCCGGCGATCCGACCATGCTGCGCGAGCTGCTGTCCAACCTGATCGACAACGCGCTGCGCTACACGCCGGCCGGCGGCAGCGTTACCGTGCGGGTGCGCGTCGATATCGACGACCATGCGCTGCTGGAAGTGGAAGACACGGGCCCCGGCATTCCGCCGGCCGAGCGCACCCGCGTGTTCGAGCGGTTTTACCGCATCCTCGGCAACACTGCCGAAGGCAGCGGCCTGGGCCTGGCCATCGTGCGCGAAATCGCCCAGCAGCACGGCGCCGAAGTGGATGTATTCAACAATCCGCGCGCACAACTGGCCAAGCTGCCGGGCAGCCTGTTCCGCCTGACCTTCCCGCTGCCAGCCGATCCGCCAGATGCGCCCGATGAGGCGCCCCACTTTGGTTAACCAGGGATAAAGCATGGATAAAACCATCCGCCGCCACCACTGGCAGCAAACCCGCCGCATGACCGGCTGGTTATTGCTGCTGTGGCTGATCACCACGTTTTGCGCGGCGTTTTTTGCGCGCGAACTGAACAACCTGTCGATCTTCGGCTGGCCGCTGTCGTTTTATCTCGCCGCGCAAGGCGCCTCGCTGGTGTACCTGGCCATCATCGGCTTCTATGCCTGGCGCATGCGCCGGCTCGACCGCCAGGCCCGTGCCGCAGCCAGGATCAAACCATGACAGAGCGCAGCTTCGCCAGCAAACTACGGCGCTACTACCTGCTGTTTACCGCCGGCTTCGGCGGTTTTTTGCTTTCCCTCACGCTGCTGGAACAGGAAGGCATGCCGCGCATCTGGATCGGCTACCTGTTCATGTTTGCCACCATCGTGCTGTACGCGATCTTGGGGGTGCTGAGCCGCACGTCCAACGTGCTTGAATACTACGTGGCGGGGCGCAAAGTGCCGGCCATGTTCAACGGCATGGCCACTGCTGCCGACTGGATTTCGGCAGCGAGCTTCATCAGCCTGGCGGGCGGCCTGTACCTGCACGGCTTTGATGGCCTCGCCTACATCATGGGCTGGACCGGCGGCTACGTGCTGGTCGCCTTGCTGATCGCGCCGTACCTGCGCAAGTTTTGCCAGTACACGATTCCCGATTTCCTCGCCATGCGCTTCGGCGGCGTTGGGGGAGCGAATGGCGAAGACAACCCGGCCGGGCGCGTGGTGCGCATCATGGCGGTCATGGCTACCATCATCGTCTCGTTTACGTACGTGGTGGCGCAGATTTACGCGGTGGGGCTGATCACCTCGCGCTTTACGGGCGTCGATTTTTCCGTGGGGATTTTCCTGGGACTGGCGTCGATCCTGGTCTGTTCGTTCCTGGGCGGCATGCGGGCGATTACCTGGACCCAGGTGGCGCAGTACATCATCATCCTGGTCGCCTTTTTGTTGCCGGCGATCTGGATGTCGGTCAAGCTCAGCGACAATCCGATCCCGCAAGTAGCCTACGGCAAGCTGCTGCCCAAGCTCAGCGCGCGCGAGGCGGTATTGCAGGCCGATCCGAAAGAAGCCGAGGTGCGCACCATCTTCCAGCAGCGCGCCGACGATTACCAGCAGCGGCTCGACAACTTGCCCGCCTCGTGGGAAGCGGGCCGGCGCGACGCCCAGCGCCGGCTCGACCAGGTGAAAACCCGCAACGCCTCGCTGCTCGACATCCGCAGCGCCGAACGGGCGCTGATCGCCTACCCGAAGAACCCGGAAATCGCTGCCAGCGAATGGACCGAAGCCCATGCCTACAACCTGGCCCGGGCCCGTCCGATCAACCCGCACGCAGAACCGTATGCGGGCGACGCGGAAACCTCCGCCATCAAGCGCAACAACTTCGTCGCACTGGTCTTCTGCCTGATGCTGGGGACCGTCGCGCTGCCCCACATCCTGATGCGCGCCTACACCACGCCGTCGGTGCACGAGACGCGGCAGTCGATGGTGTATGCACTGTTCTTCATCCTGCTCATCTACCTGACCATTCCGGCGATGGCGGTCCTGGTGAAATACGATATTTATACGGCGCTGGTCGGCAGCGACTTCAACCACCTGCCCGGCTGGGTGTCGTACTGGGCCAATGTCGATAAACTGACGCCGCTGTTCAGCATCACCGACGTCAACCGCGACGGCGTGGTGCAACTGGCCGAAATCACCATCGACGCCGACGTGCTGGTGCTCGCCGCGCCCGAAATCGCCGGGTTGCCGTACGTGGTCTCGGGCCTGGTGGCCGCTGGCGGCCTGGCTGCGGCGCTGTCAACCGCCGACGGCCTGCTGCTGGCGATTTCCAATGCGCTGTCGCACGACATCTATTACAAGATCGTCGACCGCCACGCGTCCACCCAGAAACGGGTGACGATTTCCAAGCTGCTGCTGCTCGGCGTGGCCTTTATTGCCGCCTACGCGGCCTCGCAGCGGCCCGGCGACATCATCTCGCTGGTCGGTGCGGCGTTCTCGCTGGCCGGCTCGACCCTGTTCCCGGCGCTGGTGCTGGGCGTGTTCTGGAAGCGCGCCAACCACCAGGGCGCCGTGGCCGGCATGATCGCCGGCTTTGCCGTGTGCCTGTACTACATGTTGCACGCCAACCCGGTGCTGGGCGGCAGCGTTACCGGCCAGTGGTTCCATATCGCACCCACGTCGGCGGGGATTTTCGGCGTGCCGGCGGGGCTCCTGGTAATGGTGGTGGTGAGCCTGCTGACGCCGCCACAAGACTCACAGACGAGTGCGCTAGTGGACTATATTCGTGCGCCTGAGAAATAATTTCATGGCTTTTATGATATCTGGATGGTATTGTTGAGAGCTTAACAATTTCTCTCGATCACCATGTGCTCCACCCGAGTTTTCGCACGCTGCGCCCGCTACACAGTACTGGCCGCTGTTGTGGCCAACGCCGCGCTTGCCACGCTGGCGCGCGCCGCCGAGTCGGCGCCAGCCACGGTCGCCCAACGGCCGCCGATCGCCGACTTCTTTGAAAACCCCGAGTTCAGCGGCGCCCTGCTCTCGCCCACCGGCAAATACCTGGCGGTGCGCATCGGCAGCAAGGACCAGCGCGACCGCCTGGCGGTGGTTACGCTGGCCGACACCAGCGTCAAGGTGGTGGCCACCTTTGGCGATGCCGACATTGGCAGCTTCCAGTGGGTCAATGACGAGCGACTGGTGTTTACCGCCACCGACCGCACCGTGGGCCAGGGCGACGCGCGCTATGGTCCGGGCCTGTACGCGATCAACCGCGATGCCAGCAAGTTCATCCAGCTGGCCAGCCGCAGCGGCAAGTCGCTGTTTACCGGCGGCAGCATGATACGCAACCGCGACATGTTGCCGGCCAATACCTATCTGCTGGGCCAGAAGGCCGCGCAGGACAGCGAGTTCGTGTACGTGGTGCGTCCCGAGATGTCGGGGGCCAGCCAGGTGCACGAGACGGGCCTGCTTCGCCTCAACACCCTGACCGGGCGGGCCACGCCGGTGACCGGCGCCCCCGATGACAGCAAGCGGTGGCTGCTCGACGACAAGGGCGAGCCGCGCATCGTCACCACGTCCAAAAAAGGCATCAGCACGATCCAGTACCGCGATCCCGCCACCAGCACCTGGCGCGAACTGGCCACGTACAACACCTATACCGGCGGCAAGGACGGATTCTCGCCACGCGCCTTCGGCCCGGACGGCACGCTGTACGTGGTCACCCACGCCGGCAAGGACACCACGTCGCTGCATAAATACGACCTGGCCACCAACCAGGTGGCGCCGCAGCCGCTGGTACAGATCGACGGCTACGACTTTAGCGGCGGCCTGGTCACTGCCAACGGCAAGCTGCTCGGCGTGCGCTACCTGGCCGATGCCAGCGGCACCACCTGGTTCGACGCCGGCATGCAGGCGATGCAGGAAAAGATCGACGCCATGCTCCCCAACACCGTCAACCTGCTGAGCGTGCCCACCCGGTCCGAAACGCCGTGGGTGCTGGTGATTGCCTATGCCGACCAGTTCCCGTCGCGCACCCTGCTCTACAACAGCGAGACCGGCAGTTTGACCACGGTGGGCGGCAGCCATCCGAAGATCAAGCCCGAACAGATGGCGCGCCAGACCCTGGTGCACTACAAGGCCCGCGACGGCCTGACCATTCCGGCGTGGCTCACCTTGCCCAAGGGCGGCGGCAAGAACCTGCCGCTGGTGGTGCTGGTGCACGGCGGCCCGCATGTGCGCGGCAATACCTGGGGCTGGAACGCGGACAGCCAGTTCCTGGCCTCGCGCGGCTACGCGGTGCTGGAACCCGAATATCGCGGCAGCACCGGCTTCGGCGTCAGCCACTTCCGCGCCGGCTGGAAGCAATGGGGCCTGAAAATGCAGGACGATATCGCCGACGGCGCACGCTGGGTGATTGCCCAGGGCACGGCAGATCCCAAACGCATCTGCATTGCCGGCGCCAGCTATGGCGGCTATTCCACCTTGATGGGCCTGATCAACGACAAGGACTTGTACCAGTGCGGCATCAACTGGGTGGGCGTGACCGACATCAACATGATGTACGACGGCCACTGGAACTTCGCGTCCGACCTCTCCGAGACCTGGAAGCAGTACGGTATGCCGCAACTGGTCGGCGACCAGGTCAAGGATGCCGACCAGTTCAAGGCCACGTCGCCGCTGCTGCGCGCAGCCGAGATCAAGCAGCCGCTGCTGCTGGCCTACGGCGGCGCCGACCGCCGCGTGCCGCTGCCGCATGGCACCAAGTTCTACAAGGCTGTCAGGCAGACCAATCCGAACGTGGAATGGGTCGAATACGAAGAAGAAGGCCACGGCTGGGCGCTGCCGAAGAACCGCATCGACTTCTGGGGCCGGGTGGAGAAATTCCTCGACAAGCATATCGGCCAGGCTGGTGCCGCAGCAGCCGTGACCGGGACCGGGAACGCACCTGGAGCCGCGCAATGAGGGCGCTCAATACAGCGTTGACGGGGTTGACAGCGCTACTGTTGCTGGCAGTCCCGATGGCAGAGGCTGTCTCCAGCCCGGCGCCAGCCGCGCCGCCGCCGATTGCCAGCTTCTTCAGCAACCCCGCCTTCAACGGCGCCATGCTCTCGCCGAACGGCCGCTACCTGGCCGCCTTCACCGGCGCCAGGGACCGGCGCGACGGCCTGGCGGTGGTGGACCTGACCACGATGGAAGCGGCCATGGTGGCGCAGTTCCGCGATACCGATATCGGCCAGGCGCGCTGGGTCAACAACGAGCGGCTGCTGTTTTCCACCGTGGACCGCACCCAGGGCCGGCGCGACGTGCGCTTTGCGCCCGGCGTGTTTGCGGTCAACCGCGACGGCAAGCAGTTCCGCCAGCTGGCCAAGCGCAACGAACAGTTCATCCGCGCCGGCGGCGACCGCGACGACATGCTGCCGTGGCATACATTCATGCTGGACCAGGACGGTCCGCAAACCGGCGACGACGTCTATGTGACCGACGCCGGCATCATCGCGCCCGGCATCCTGGTTTCGCAAGACCTGGTGCGCGTCAACACCCGCAACGGCCTGTCGCGCCCGGTTGATCATCCCGGCACGGCGCAGGACTGGCTGCTCGACCACCAGGGCGAACCGCGCCTGGTGGAAACGCTGGACCAGAACATCCAGAAAATCCAGTACCTCGACCCGGTCACCGGCGCCTGGCGCGTGCTGGCCAGTTTCAACGCCTACACCGCCAACAGGAACAGCTTTTCGCCGCTGGCGTTCGGGCCGGACGGCAGCCTGTACGTGGTGGCCAACGGCGGCCAGGACCTGAGCGCGCTGTACCAATACGACCTCAAGAACAACAAGCTGGGCCAGCGCCTGGTCACACTCGATGGTTTCGACTTTCAGGGCCACCTGGTGATCAGCAACGACAAGCTGCTGGGCGTGCGTGGCGATGGCGACGCCGAGGGCTCGGTGTGGTTCGATCCCGGCATGCAGGCGCTGCAACAGAAAATCGACGCCAGGCTGCCGGGCCTGGTCAACCTGGTGACCCCGCCCAAGCGGCCGGAAACGCCGTGGGTGCTGGTGGAATCGTACTCGGACCGGCAGCCGCGCCGCTTCCTGGTGTTCAACACCGAGACCGGCAAGATGAGCGAAGTGGGCAATGTGGCGCCCGCGATCAAGGCGTCCGCCATGGGCACGCGCGACCTGGTGCAGTACACCGCGCGCGACGGCCTGACCATTCCCGCCTGGCTGACCTTGCCGCCGGGTAGCAAGGACAAGAATTTGCCGATGGTGGTGCTGGTCCACGGCGGCCCGTTCATGCGCGGCGATAACTGGAACTGGAACGCCAACGCCCAGTTCCTGGCCTCGCGCGGCTACGCGGTGCTGGAACCGGAGTTTCGCGGCAGCACCGGCCACGGCAACGCCCACTTCATGGCCGGCTGGAAGCAATGGGGCCTGAAAATGCAGGACGACATTGCCGACGGCACGCGCTGGGCGATTGCCCAGGGCACGGCCGACGCCAAACGCATCTGCATTGCCGGCGCCAGCTATGGCGGCTATTCGACCCTGATGGGCCTGATCAACGATCCCGACCTCTACAAGTGCGGCATCAACTGGATCGGCGTTACCGATATCGACCTGATGTACGACAGCGGCTGGCGCTACAGCTCGGACATGTCGGCCGGCTGGAAGCAATACGGCATGCCCGAGCTGGTGGCCGACCAGGTCAAGGATGCGGCGCAGATCCAGGCCACGTCGCCGCTGCGGCGCGCGGCCGAGATCCGCCAGCCGCTGCTGCTGGCCTACGGCGGCGCCGACGTGCGCGTGCCACTGAACCACGGCATCAAGTTTTACGACGCCGTCAAGAAGACCAATCCGAACGTCGAATGGGTCGAGTACGAAGAGGAAGGCCACGGCTGGGCGCTGCCGAAGAACCGCATCGACTTCTGGGGCCGGGTGGAAAAATTCCTCGACAAGCAGATCGGCGCGGGCGGCTAGCAGGCGCTAAGAGGCGTATAGTCAGGTTTCTTCATACGGAGGAGACAGCATGACGTCAGGCAAAATCCTGGTAGCGCAAGGGGGCGGACCCACCGCCGTGATCAACCAGTCTCTGGCCGGCGTGGTGCTCGAAGCACGGCGCTTTCGCGACTGCACCCGCGTCTATGGCGCCATGCACGGCGTGCGCGGCATCATCGACGAGAACCTGGTGGATTTAACGCGCGAAACCAGTCAGAACCTGGAGATGGTGGCCGCCACGCCGTCGTCGGCGCTCGGCTCCACCCGCGACAAGCCCGATATGGCCTATTGCGCCGAAATCTTCAAGGTGCTGCGCGCCCACGAGATCGAACAGTTTTACTATATCGGCGGCAACGATTCGTCCGACACCGTGCGCATCGTCAGCGAGCAGGCGCAACAGGCCAACTACGCGCTGCGCTGCATCCACATCCCCAAGACCATCGACAACGACCTGGTGGGCAATGACCACACGCCGGGATTTCCGTCCGCCGCGCGCTTCGTCGCGCAAGCGTTTGCCGGCGCCAACCTCGACAATGCCGCCCTGCCCGGTGTGTACGTGGGCGTGGTGATGGGCCGCCACGCCGGTTTCCTCACCGCCGCTGCCGCGCTAGGCAAAAAATTCCCGGACGACGGCCCGCACCTGATCTACCTGCCCGAACGGGTGTTTTCGCTCGACCAGTTCCTGCGCGACGTCAAAGACGTGTATGCGCGTTACGGGCGCTGCGTGGTGGCGGTATCGGAGGGCATCCACGACGCCTCGGGCGCGGCGATCGCCACCTTGCTGTCGCAGGAAGTCGAGCGCGACGCCCATGGCAATGTGCAACTGTCGGGCACCGGTGCGCTGGCCGATTTGCTGTGCGACGAGATCAAGGCCAAGCTTGGCATCAAGCGCGTGCGCGGCGATACCTTCGGCTATTTGCAGCGCTCGTTCATTGGCTGCGTCTCGGACGTCGATCAGCGCGAGGCGCGCGAAGTGGGAGAAAAAGCGGTGCAGTTCGCCATGTGGGGCGACCGCGACGGCTCGGTCGCCATCAAGCGCACCGGCTTCTATTCGGTCGATTACGAATTGCAGGCCTTGCAGGACGTGGCCGGCAAGACTCGGGTGATGGAGGACGAGTTCATCAGTGCCTGCGGCACGGATGTGACCGATGCGTTCAGGATGTACCTGCGCCCGCTCTTGGGCTCGGGGATGCCCGATGCGTTCCGGCTAAGGCCGGCGCCGGTGAAGAAGATACTCAAGCCCTAGAGCCGTATATGAATATACTTTTTCGATTATCTGGCTTGATATAAAAAGTATTTACATTTACGGGATAGCCATGGGACGCACGCGGATCGAGCAGGCAGACTTCCCTACGCTGGTCTGCGAACGGCTCAAGGAGTGGGGTTTGAGTATCAGAAAGCAGCGGGTGGCCCAGGGCATACTGGCAGTGGACTTGTGCAGCAGATTGGGCATCTCGCATCCGACACTGCGCCGACTTGAACTTGGTGAACCAACCATCGGCGCCGTCCATTACTTGTCGGCACTGCATGTGCTGGGGATCATGGAAATGACGGCGCCGCAACCTGATCCCACCCTCTGGCGCATGAACACCGAAGCACCGCGTGCGCGCGCTTCAAACAAACATGATGATGAGTACTTCTGATCGAAGCTCCCGGCTGCTGTACGTGTACTTGCAGCGCCCCGATAACGGGCAGTGGGTCGTGGTCGCAAGATAAAAGCAGCAAGCTACCCCAGGCTGGCAGAAGAACTGCGCCGCATCGGTGCTCCAATGGAAGACTGGAAAGAACTGTTCGGCCGCATGGTATTTAATGCGATGGTGAGAAACGACGACGATCATTGCCGCAACCACGCCGTGTACTACAGGGAGCGTGACGGCGCATGGCGCCTGTCGCCAGCGTTCGACCTTGTCCCCAGCACGGACGACACGCCGACATCGCTGCAACTTCAATTGAGCAGGGGGAGCCGGGAGATTTCGAGGGCATCGGTGCTGGCCGATTACCGGCGCTTCGGCTTTCACGATAGCGAGGAGGCACAGCGTTTCATGGACATCCTGATCAAGCGGATTACGGACACTTTCGATCTCATTCGGGATCTGCTGCCGCCCGACATGGTCACGGTCATCGCGCTGCGCGTCCAGGCCAACAGGGCCTTGCTGATGGGTAGGAGCTAAAAAAAAGCACGCCGCAGCGTGCTTTAATTTTTTCGACAAATAAAACTTACACCACGATAGTCTGGTGCTCGTCACCCACGCGCGCGCGGATCTTGCCGATGGTGTACACGGTTTCGCCAGCCGCTTCCAGCTGGGCAATCGCTGCTGCGGCGTTCTCTTGCGAGACGATCACGGTCATGCCGATGCCGCAATTGAACACGCGGTGCATTTCAGCGTCGGCCACGCCGCCGTGCTGTTGCAGCCAGGTGAACAGTGGTGGCATGGTCCACGATTTGCCGTCCAGCTCGGCGACCAGGCCAGGCTGCAGCACGCGTGGGATGTTTTCGACCAGGCCGCCACCGGTGATGTGGACCATGCCTTTGACTTCCAGCGACGCCATCAGCGCCAGCAGCGGCTTGACGTAGATGCGGGTAGGCTGCATCAGCACGTCGGCGAGTTTACGGCCGTGGAAGTCGCCTTCCAGGTCAGGTTTCGCTACTTCGATGATTTTGCGCACCAGCGAGTAACCGTTGGAGTGCACGCCCGACGACGCCAGGCCCAGGATCACGTCGCCCGGGGCGATCTTGGTGCCGTCGATGATCTGCGATTTTTCCACCGCGCCCACCGCGAAACCGGCCAGGTCGTATTCGCCGGCCGGGTACATGCTTGGCATTTCAGCGGTTTCGCCGCCGATCAGCGCGCAACCGGCTTGTTCGCAACCCTGGGCGATGCCCTTGATGACGTCGGTGGCGATGGCCACGTCGAGCTTGCCGCAGGCGAAATAGTCGAGGAAAAACAGCGGCTCGGCGCCCTGCACCAGGATGTCGTTGACGCTCATGGCCACCAGGTCGATGCCGACCGTGTCGTGACGGTTCAGCTCGAATGCCAGCTTGAGCTTGGTGCCCACGCCGTCGGTGCCCGAGACCAGGACCGGCTCCTTGAACTTCTTGCTGATCTCAAACATGGCGCCGAAACCACCGAGGCCGCCCAACACGCCTTCGCGCAGGGTGCGCTTGGCAAATGGCTTGATCGCTTCGACTAAGGCGTCACCTGCATCGATATCGACGCCGGCGTCACGGTAGGACAGGGAAACATTTGAAGGTTGGCTCATGGTGTATTTCGCAGCGGAGGCGGTAAAATAGAAGGCGGAGACCGTTTTTATGGCCCGGTCAATCCGCTATTTTATCAAACTGCCCCGTCAAAATCCCTTTTTATGCCATTTGCCGCCATTTTTCTGCTCGTGGAAGCGAAAACAAACAGCGTTTCGGCCAGTTGTGGGGGCGGCACATTCTATAATGCATGACGTTAACAAGAAAAAATGACAAGTACGACGTTATGCAGATGATGGGACCACCATGAAGCAGCTGGTGCTCGACTTGGGCGCGGACCAGCCGCACAGTCTCGACGCGTTCGAGGTTGGCCAAAATGCCGAGGCGATGGCGCTGCTGGCCCAGTTCGCCTCGCGCACGGCGCGCGAGCACTTCGCCTATCTCTGGGGCAATGCCGGCGTGGGCAAGACCCACCTGTTGAAAGCGCTGGCCTCGGCGGGCGGCGAAGCCGAGCAGCTGCGCGCGCGCTACATTTCGCCGTTCTCGATCGAAACCGAATTCGTCTATTCCCCCGACGTTGACCTGTACCTGCTCGACGACTGCGAAAAGCTGTCGCCGGTCGCCCAGATCGACGCCTTTGCCCTGTTTAACGAAATCCGCGCCAACAACGCCTTCATGGTCTGCAGCGGTGCGGTGGCCCCGGCAGTGTTGCCGGTGCGCGAGGATTTGCGCACCCGCATGGGCTGGGGCCTGATCTACCAGGTGCATGGCTTGACCGACGATGAAAAGGTCGCCGCGCTGGGCGCAGCGGCCACCGCGCGCGGCTTGACGCTGTCGCCGGGCGTGATACCCTACCTCTTATCTCATTTCCAGCGAGACATGAGTTCCCTGTCGACCATGCTCGATTCGCTGGATCAATATTCACTGGAAACCCAACGCCCGATCACGCTGCCGCTGTTGCGCGAGTGGTTGCAGGCGGAAGCAAAAGAATGAAAAAACTCGCCTTATTTGACCTCGACCACACCCTGCTGCCCATCGATTCCGACCACGAGTGGGGCGAGTTCCTGGTCCGCCTCGGCGCTGTCGATGCCGTCGAATTCGCCCGCCGCAACGATGCCTTCTACGCCCAGTACCAGGCCGGCACCATCGACCCGGTCGAGTACCTGGAGTTCGCGCTGGGCACGCTGGCGCAGTTCCCACGCGCCAAACTGGACGAGATGCGCGCACAATTCATGACCGAGGTGGTCGTGCCCAACATCCGCCCGGCCGCGCTGGCGCTGCTCAAACAGCACCAGGATGCCGGCGATCTGGTCGCCATCGTCACGGCCACCAACCATTTCGTCACCGAGCCGATCGCCCGTGCGCTGGGCGTGGAGCACCTGATCGCCGCCATGCCCGAGTTGGACGCGGACGGCAACGTCACCGGCCGCCTGCTGGGCACGCCCACCCAAGGCAAGGGCAAGATCACCCATACCGAGGCGTGGCTGGCCAAGATGGGCAAGACTTTCGCCGATTTCGACACGGTCCACTTCTACAGCGACTCGCACAACGACCTGCCCCTGATGTCGCTGGTGAGCCACCCGGTGGCCACCAATGCCAACGCCACCCTGAAAACGCACGCCACCGCCCAAGGCTGGCAACTGATTGAACTGTTCAATGATTAAGAAACTGATCCGCAAAATCCTGGGCACCAAGACCAAGGTGCGCGACACCAATACCCCCGTGGTACTGGGTCCGGACGCGCATGGCATCGATCCGAAACTGCTGTCGAACAACGCGGTACGCGTCACCAGCACCTTGCAGGAAGCGGGCTTCGAAGCGTTCGTGGTGGGCGGCGCGGTGCGCGACCTGCTGCTGGGCGTCAAACCCAAGGACTTCGACATCGCCACCAACGCCACGCCGGAGCAGGTCCGAAAACTGTTCCGCCGCGCGTTCATCATCGGCAAGCGGTTCCAGATCGTGCACGTGATGTTCGGCCAGGACTTGCTGGAGGTGACCACCTTCCGTGGCACCACGTCGGACAACGCGCCCAAGGATGAACATGGCCGCGTCCTGCGCGACAACACCTTCGGCTCGCAGGCGGAGGACGCTGTGCGGCGCGACTTCACCATCAACGCCATGTACTACAACCCGGCGAACCAGCAGGTACTCGACTACCACGGCGGCATCGAAGACATCCGCGCGAAAACCCTGCGCATCATCGGCCAGCCCGAAGCGCGCTACCGCGAAGACCCGGTGCGCATGCTGCGCGTGGTCCGCTTTGCGGCCAAACTGAAATTCACGATCGAACCGACCACCGCTGCGCCGATCGCGCTGATGGCGCCGCTGATCGACAACGTGCCGGCCGCGCGCGTGTTCGACGAAATGCTCAAGCTGCTGATGAGCGGCCACGCGCTGGCCTGCCTGCAGCAGCTGCGCAAGGAAGGCTTGCACCACGGCCTGCTGCCGCTGCTCGACGTGGTGCTGGAACAGCCGATGGGCTTCAAGTTCGTCACGCTGGCGCTGGACTCGACCGACGCGCGCATCGCCGCTGGCAAGACCGTTTCGCCGGGCTTCCTGTTTGCGTCCCTGCTGTGGCATCAGGTGCTGGAAAAATGGACGGCGTACCGCGCCGCCGGCGAGCAGACCATTCCCGCGCTGCACCTGGCCGCCGACGACGTGCTCGATTCGCAAACCGAAAAGCTGGCGCTGCAACGCAAGATCGGCACCGACATGCGCGACATCTGGTCGATGCAACCACGCTTCGAGCGCCGCACCGGCAAGGCCCCGCACAAGCTGCTCGAACACCTGCGCTTCCGCGCCGGCTACGACTTCCTGCTGCTGCGCTGCGCGTCGGGCGAAATCGATGCCGAACTCGGTGAATGGTGGACCGCGTTCTACGAATCCGATGAAGCCGGCCGCGAGGCGCTGATCGCCAGCGCCAGCCGGGCGCCGCGTCCACCGCGTGCTGCTGGTGCTGGTGCTGGTGGCGCCGGTGCTGCCGGTGGTTCGCGTGCAGGTGGTTCGCGTGCCGGCGGTTTCAGTGCTGCCGGTGCCCCGGATGCCGCTGGCGCAACCGGAGACGATGATTACGCCGATGCGCCGGCCCGCACCGGCGAAGCGCCCAAGCGCAAGCGTGCGCCACGCCGCAGCCGCGCCCGTGGTCATGCGGCCGCTGCCGAAAGCGGCACGCCCGGTGCCGGCAATGGTGGCAACGGCGGCAATGGCGGCGCCGGCGGCGCGGGTTCCGATCACGACTGAGTGCAGTCATGAGCATCATCGCCAAACCGGATGAAGGCGGCTTCGCCTTCACCATCGCCTACATCGGCATCGGCGCCAACCTTGGCGACGCCCGCGCCAACGTGGCCGACGCCTTCGAGCGCCTGCAAAAGCTCGCGGGCTGCACGCTGATGGCCACCTCCAGCCTGTACCGCACGGCCCCCATCGACTCCAGCGGCGACGACTACATCAACGCAGTGGCGCGCATCGCCACCACGCTCGATGCCGCAGCGCTGCTGCGCGGCCTGCACGCCATCGAACAGGCGCACGGGCGCGAGCGTCCCTACCGCAACGCCCCGCGCACGCTGGACCTGGACCTGCTGCTGTATGGCGACGCCGTGATCGACACCCCGGCCTTGAGCGTGCCGCATCCGCGCATCACCGAGCGCGCCTTCGTGCTGGTGCCGCTGCTCGAACTGGCCCCGGCCATCCATATTCCCGGTCGCGGCGCGGCGCACGATTATCTTGCCGCCGTGGCCGACCAGGCTATTTCCCCTCTTTAGCTTCCCGGGCAGCGGCCAGCGCTTACCGCTACACTAGCGCCGTCTGCCCCCATTTTTAAAGGATTACCATGTCTGGTTATTTGCAAGGAAACGAACTGGCCGCGAGCCAAAAGCCCGCCGCCAACGTGCCCGCACCTGCACCGGCCAAGTCGGCCGCCACCAAGGCAGTGACCATCCACACGCTGGCCGAGCTGCGCGCACGCGGCGAGAAAATCGCCATGCTCACCTGCTACGATGCCAGCTTCGCCTCGCTGATGGACCGCTGCGGCGTCGAGATACTACTGATCGGCGACTCGCTGGGCATGGTCTGCAATGGCCACCCGTCAACGCTGCCGGTCACGGTGGCCGAACTGGCTTACCACACCGCCGCTGTCGCGCGCGGCAGCAAGTCGGCAATGGTCATGGCCGACCTGTCGTTCGGTTCGTACGGCACGCCCGAAACCGCGTACCACAACGCCGTGCAGCTGATGCAGGCAGGCGCCCACATGATCAAGATCGAAGGCGGCGCGTGGCTGGCCGACACCGTGCGCTTCCTGACCGAGCGCGGTGTGCCGATCTGCGCCCACCTGGGCCTGACCCCGCAATCGGTGCACCAGCTGGGCGGCTACAAGGTGCAAGGCAAAACCGCCGACAGCGCCGAACTGTTGAAGCGCGACGCCATGGCCCTGCAAGCGGCAGGCGCCGCCGTGGTGCTGCTCGAAGCCATCCCCGCCGCGCTGGGCAAGGAAGTGACCGACCTGCTGACCGTGCCCACCATCGGCATCGGCGCGGGTCCCGACTGCTCGGGCCAGGTGCTGGTGATGCACGACCTGCTCGGCGTCTTCCCCGGCCGCAAGGCGCGCTTCGTGAAAAACTTCATGGACGGCCAGACCAGCATCGACGGCGCCATCACCGCGTACGTCAGCGCGGTGAAGGACGGCAGCTTCCCGGCGCTCGAACACTGCTTCTGAACTTCGGGGTCAGTGCCGACATTCGGACACGAGCTCTGCTTTTAATGGTCGAGTCTGTGTCCAAATGTCGGCACTGACCCCGAAGCTATGTCAAACCAGCGCTGCCAGGCAGCCGTCGAATGCGGCGAGCAAATGCTGCAGATCGCCATCACTGGTGG
Source organism: Duganella zoogloeoides (assembly GCF_034479515.1). Classification (NCBI taxonomy): domain Bacteria; kingdom Pseudomonadati; phylum Pseudomonadota; class Betaproteobacteria; order Burkholderiales; family Oxalobacteraceae; genus Duganella; species Duganella zoogloeoides. Next base: position 250,566 of record NZ_CP140152.1, on the reverse strand, counting down.
AAGGGCACACCAGCAGCATATTGTGGAATGGCGTGATCAGCACGCCGCGATTGAGCAGGTACAGGTGGATGGCCTGTTCCAGTTCCTCGTCCATCAGCCTCTGCGCTTCGCTGCCGTTGTGCGGTGGCACGGGGCCGAACTGGAATTCGGTGCGAGCGCCCACTTGCGTCACGCACCATGGCAACTGGTGCCTGGCGATGCTGGCGCGCAGGCCGTCGGCCAGTTGCTGCGCCATGGCGAACATCTGTGTGTAGGCCGCCGCCGTCATCACCTGCTCCAGGTTGGCGCGCATGGCGGCCATGGCGAACATGTTGGCACTCAAGGTGGTGCCGATGCCCGAGTGGCCGGCCGGCGCGCTGCGCTTGGCGTGTTCCACGCGGCGGGCCAGTTCCTGCGTCATGCCGTACGCCGCGCACGGCAGGCCGCCGGCCAGCGGTTTGCCGATCACCACGGCGTCGGGCCGCATGCCGTGCGCCTGCGCGTAGCCACCGGGGCCGCTGCTGATGGTGTGGGTTTCGTCGATGACCAGCAGCGTGCCGTGGCGCGCGATGATGTCCTGCGCGGCATCCCAGTAGCCGGGCTGCGGCAGCACCATGCCGACGTTGGTCATCACCGGTTCGGCCAGCACGCAGGCGACGTCGCGTGCGCTCAGTGCGGCGTCGAGCGCGGCCAGGTCGTTGAACTCCACGACCACCGTGTGTGCGGTCAGGTCGTGCACCTGGCCCAGCAGGCTGGCGCGCTGCACCGGTGCGCCATTCTCCAGGTCCACGAACACATCGTCCACGGTGCCGTGGTAGCAGCCGTTGAACACCAGGATCTTGCTGCGACCGGTGGCCGCGCGCAGCCAGCGCAGCATGAAGCGGTTGGCGTCGGACGCGGATAACGCGAACTGCCAGTACGGCAGGGCGAAGCGGCGCGCCAGTTCCGTTGCCACTGGCGCGGCATCGCTTGACGGCAGCATCGCCGTGTAGCCGCCCGTGGCCTGGCGCGCGATGGCGGCGGCCACTGGCGCTGGTGCGTGGCCAAACATGGCGCCGGTGTCGCCGAGGCAGAAGTCGGCATATTGCATGCCGTCGGCGTCGATAAAGTGTGCGCCCGAGGCTGCGGCCACCGTCAACGGGAACGGCGTGGACCAGTCGTTCATCCAGTGCATCGGCACGCCGAACAGCAGGTGCGGCGCCGCCTGCATGGCCAGCGCTTGCGACGCCGGATGGCGGGCGATGTAGTCGGCCCGTTCGCGCACAGCCAGCGCCTGCACGCGGGGCCAGTTCACTCCGTCGCGGGTGCCCATGCGCCCTCCTACACCAGCAGCATCAGGTGTTCGCGCTCCCAGGAGCTGATCACCCGGCTGTAGGTGGAAAATTCGAGTTCCTTTACTTCGCAGAACGCTTCGACAAACAGGTCGCCGAGAATCTCGCGCAGCGGCGCGCATTCGCGCAGGCGGTTGATGGCGTCCTCCAGGTTGCGCGGCAGGTGGTCGTGCACCTGCTCGGCGCTGCCGGCCATCGGCGGCGAGGCGGTCAGCCCCTGCGTCATGCCCAGGTAGCCGCAGGCCAGCGTGGCGGCCATGGCCAGGTAAGGGTTGACGTCCACGCCCGGCACGCGGTTTTCCACGCGCCGGTTGACCGGCGTGGAGTTGGGAATGCGCAGCCCGCAGGTGCGGTTGTCATACCCCCAGTGCACATTGGTCGGCGCCGACATGAAGCGCGACAGGCGCCGGTACGAATTGACGTGCGGCGCGAACAGCAGGGTGGCCGCCGGCGCGAATTGTTCGAGACCGGCGATATAGCTGAAAAACAGCGCGCTGGCGCTGCCGTCAGCGTTGCTGAAGATATTGACGCCGGTGGCAGCAGCGAGCACGCTCTGGTGAATGTGCATGGCGCTTCCCGGCTCCGCTTCCATCGGCTTGGCCATGAAGGTGGCGAAGATGCCGTGGCGCAGCGCCGTCTCGCGCACGGCGCGCTTGAACAGGAATACGCGGTCGGCCAGTTCCAGCGCCTCGCCATGGGTAAAATTGATTTCCATCTGGCCGGCGCCCGCTTCGTGGATCAGCGTTTCCACGCCCAGTTGGTGCTGCTTGCAGAAGGTGGACAGCTCGAGGAAGAACGGGTCGAAATCGTTGACGGCGTCGATCGAATACGATTGCCGGCCCGATTCCACTTTGCCGCTGCGGCCCAGCGGCGGCGTGAGCGGCTCGTGCGGATTGCTGCTGCGCGCCACCAGGTAGAACTCCAGTTCCGGCGCCACCACCGGCTGCCAGCCCCGGTCAAAGTACAGCCTGAGCACCTGGCGCAGCACCGCGCGCGGCGACAGGCCCACCGGCGTGCCGTCGAAGTTCTGGCAGTCGTGGATCACCAGCGCGACGTTTTCCGCCGCCCACGGCACTTGCCGCAGGGTGGCCGGATCGGGCACGCAGATCATGTCCGGGTCGGTCACGCCCACGTACGGCCGGTTGTTGGGCTGCTCGCCGTTGACGGTATTGAGTAACACGCTCTTGGGCAGACGCATTTCGCCCTCGCCCAGGAACAGGTCCTTGGGCAGGATTTTGCCGCGCGCGATGCCGGTCATGTCGGCGATCACGCATTCGACTTCGTGGATGTTACGCTCGCGCAGAAAATCCCTCATTGCCTGCGTCATCGCCGCTCTCCCGGTGGTTTAGCCGATCTGGATCCAGGTGGTTTTCAGCTCGGTGTACTTGTCGAACGCGTGCAGCGACTTGTCGCGGCCATTGCCCGACTGTTTATAACCGCCGAACGGCACGGTGATGTCGTCGTTGTCGTACTGGTTCACGTGCACGGTGCCGGCGCGCAGCGCGCGCGAGGTCTGCACCGCTTTCGTCAAATCCGACGTCCACACCGCCGCGTGCAGACCATACACGGTGCCGTTGGCCTGCTCGATCGCGTCGTTCAAGTTGGTAAAGCTCAGTACCGACAGCACCGGTCCGAAAATCTCTTCGCGAGCGATGGTCATGCTGCTCTCCACCTGGTCGAACAGGGTGGGTTCGACAAAGTAGCCGCCGGTATCGTCGCGCACGCGGGCGCCGCCAGCGAGCAGGCGCGCACCACCGGCCTTGCCGGCTTCGATATACCCCATCACGGTATTGAGCTGGGTGGCATCGACGATGGCGCCCATCACCGTGTTCTCGTCGAGCGGATCGCCCGGCGCGAACGACGGCATCATGGCCAGCGCTTTCTCGATAAAACGATCCTTGATCGATGCTTCCACGAACAGCCGCGATGGCGCGTTGCAGCTCTGGCCCTGGTTGAAATAGATCGAGCCGATGGCAGCGGCCACCGCCGCATCGAGATCGGGGCAATCGGCGCAGACGATGTTGGCCGACTTGCCGCCCAATTCCATCCAGGCGCGCTTGAGGTTCGATTGCCCCGCCATCTGCATGATCTGCCTGCCCACGCGGGTGGAGCCGGTGAACGCGATGCAATCGACATCCATGTGCAGCGCGAGTGCAGCACCGGCTTCGTTGCCATAACCGGGCACCACGTTGAACACGCCGGCAGGAATGCCCGCCTGCAGCGCCAGGTCGCCCAGGCGCAGCGCGGTCAATGGCGACTTTTCGGACGGTTTCAATATCACGCTGTTGCCGGCGGCAAGCGCCGGCGCGATCTTCCACGCGGCCATCAGCATCGGGTAATTCCACGGCACGATGGCGCCGACCACGCCCACAGGTTCGCGCGTGATCAGGGCCAGGCTGCTGTCGGCCGTGGGCGCGATTTCGTCGTAGATCTTGTCGATCGCCTCGCCGTACCAGCGAATGCAGTTGGCGGCGCCACCGACATCGACGCTCTGGCTGTACTTGATGGGTTTGCCCATGTCGAGCGTTTCGAGCAGCGCCAGTTCCGCGCCGTACTGCTGGATCAGCTCGGCGAACTTGATCAAGACGCGCTTGCGCTGCGCCGGCGCCTTGCCGGCCCACGCGCGCGCCTCGAACGCGGCGCGTGCGCTGGCCACGGCCGCGTCGATGTCCTGGCCGTCGCAGCGCGCCACCATGCCCAGCGAGCGGCCGTCGATGGGCGAGCGGTTGTCGAACTGCTGGCCGCCCAGCGCCCACATGCGCTGGCCGCCGATCAGGGCGCGACCGTCCGGGGTGACGGCAGCGGCGCGGTCATGCCACGAGGATGCGGTCATCTCAATCTCCCTGCAGCCAGCCGCGCTGTTTCACGTCGTTGTACGTCAGGTCGAGGCAATGGCGGATCAGGGCGATCATCTCGTCGATCTGTTCGCGGGTCATCACCAGCGGCGGCGCGATGATCATGCGGTCGCCCACGGCGCGCATGATCATGCCGTTGCCGAACATATGGCCGCGACACACCATGCCCACGCCAAGCTCGCTGTCGAACGGCACGTTGTCGTGCGGCTTGTCGGCCTTGGTGCGCACCAGGTTCAGGCCCGCGACAAAGCCGCAGCTGTCGGCGTAGCCGACCAGCGGGTGATCGGCCAGTTCGGCAAAGCGCTGCTTGAGGTACGGGCCGGTATCGTCGGCCACGCGCTCGATGAGCTTTTCCTCCTCAAGGATGCGGATGTTTTCCAGCGCCGCCGCACAGGCGACCGGGTGGCCGGAATAGGTGAAGCCGTGATTGAACTCCCCGCCCTGCCCGATCAAGACTTCGGCCACGCGGTCGCCCACCAGCACGCCGCCGAGCGGAATGTAGCCGGACGTGACGCCCTTGGCGAACGTGATCAGGTCGGGCCGGATGCCGAACAGCTCGGACGAGAACCAGCGCCCCAGCCGGCCGAAGCCGCAAATGACTTCATCGGCGATGAGCAGGATGCCGTACTTGTCGCAGATGCGCTGGATCTCGGGCCAGTACGTGGCCGGCGGAATGATCACGCCACCTGCGCCCTGCACCGGCTCGCCGATGAAGGCAGCGACTTTGTCCGCCCCCACTTCCAGGATTTTCTGTTCCAGCCACGATGCCGCCTCGATGCCGAATGCGTCCTCGGTCATGCCGCGCCCCGACTCCAGGTAATTCGGCTGGCCGATGTGGACGATGCCCGGAATCGGCAGGCCGCCCTGGGCGTGCATGTCGGTCATGCCGCCAAGCGAGGCGCCGGCCACCGTGCTGCCGTGGTAGGAATTGTGGCGGCTGATGATGGTGTGGCGCTCCTTGTAACCGAGTACATCCCAGTAGCGGCGCACCATGCGCAGGTTGGTGTCGTTGGCTTCGGACCCGGAACCGGTGAAGTACACGTGGTTGAACTGCGGCGGTGAAATCGCCGACAGTTTATTGGCCAGCAGTACCGCCGGCACATTGGTGGTGTTGAAGAAGCTGTTATAGAACGGCAGCGTCTCCATCTGGCGGTACACGGCGTCCGAGATGCTCTTGCGCCCGTAGCCGACATTCACGCACCACAGCCCCGACATGCCGTCGAGGATCTTGTTGCCTTCCGAGTCCCACAGGTAGATGCCCTCGCCGCGCACCATCACGCGCGCGCCTTTTGCGCCAAGCGCCTTGTGGTCGGTGAACGGGTGCATATAGTGCGCCGTGTCGAGCTTCTGGATGGCGGCGGTGTCGTACAGTTCTTTGAGCTGGATGGTCATGTTCTGGTCTCCGTGTATCTGTTACTGGGTCAGACGTGCAGCAGCAGGTGCTCGCGCTCCCATGGGCTGATGACGGTCATGAATTCCTGGTGTTCGAGATCCTTGATGGCGGCATAGACGTCGATAAAGCGCTCACCGAGCACGGTGCGCAGCCGGTCTTCGCGGCGCAGCAGTTGCAGGGCCTCGGGCAGTCCCTGCGGCAGTTCCACGTCAAGGTCGTAGGCGCTGTCGGTGGTCATCGGCGTGGGCTCGATCTGGTCGATCATGCCCAGGTAGCCGCAGGCCAGCGTGACGGCCAGCGCCAAATACGGGTTGGCGTCGGCGCCGATGATGCGGTTTTCCACGCGGCGGTCGTTGACGCCCGATTCCGGCACGCGGAAACCGACGGTGCGGTTGTCCATGCCCCACTGGATGTTGATCGGCGCGGCCGTGTGGCGCACGATGCGGCGGTACGAATTGACGTACGGCGCGACGATCGCCATCGCCGACGGCATGTAGCGCTGCAGGCCGCCGATGTAGTGTTTGAAAATCGGCGCGGCCGAACCGTCGTCGGCGCTGAAGATGTTCTTGCCGGTCTTGATATCGACCACGCTCTGGTGCACGTGCATGGCCGATCCCGGTTCGCCGGCCATCGGTTTGGCCATGAAGGTGGCGTACATGTCGTGCTTGAGGGCCGCCTCGCGCAAGGTGCGCTTGAAGAAGAACACCTTGTCGGCCAGGCCCAATGGGTCGCCGTGCAGGAAGTTGATTTCCATTTGCCCTGCGCCGATTTCGTGGATCAGCGTATCGACGTCGAGGTTCATCGTTTCGCAGTAGTCGTAGATGTCCTCGAACAGCGGATCGAACTCGTTGACGGCGTCGATGCTGTACACCTGGCGGCTGGTTTCGGCACGGCCGCTGCGGCCGATCGGCGGGCGCAATGGCAGATCGGGATCGGTATTCTTGGCGGTGAGGTAGAACTCCAGCTCGGGCGCCACCACCGGCTTCCAGCCCCGGTCGGCGTACAGCTTGAGCACCCGGCGCAGCACCGAGCGCGGGGCGAAGTCCACCAGGCGGCCATCGGCAAAATAGCAGTCGTGGATCACCTGCGCGGTGGGGTCGCTGGCCCACGGCACCATGGTGATGGTGGTGGGATCGGCCTTGAGGATCATGTCGCGGTCGGTGCTGGAAATGGCGCGGTCGTAAGCTGCATCATCGACCGGGTAATTGCCGGTGACGGTCATGCCCAGTACCGCTTCCGGGATGCGCATGCCGCGCTCCTGGGTGAATTTGCCGCGCGGGAGAATCTTGCCGCGCGCCACGCCGGTCAGATCGGGCACCAGGCATTCAATTTCGGTGACGTGCTTTTCGTTGAGCCACACATCCATGTCGGTGTAGGTGAAGTTTTCGCGTATCGCCATCAAATCTCTCCGGTGATCTAGTTATTTAACCTTGTGGTTCTGGTGTTTTTATAGTGGCGGCAGGCGTCACCGAACGCCTGCAGCAGTCTCAGGGAATCAGGGTTGTCCATCAGCTTCCATTCTGGATGCCACTGTACCGCGAGCGTGAATCCGGTGGCGTCCCGCACGCGGTAGGCCTCGACCAAACCGTCGTCGGCGCGGGCCTCGATCGCCAGCCCAGGCGCCAGCCGATCGAGACCTTGACCGTGCAGCGAATTGACCATGATCTGCTCCACGCCACCCAGTGTGCGCGCCAGCACGCCGCCCGGTTCCACCAGCACGCGGTGGATCGGCGCGTACTGCTCTTCCAACGTATGCCCCTTGTGTTCGCGATGATCGCTCATGCCTGCCACGCTGTGCACCGACTGGTGCAGCGTACCGCCCAGCGCCACGTTCACTTCCTGGAAGCCGCGGCAAATCGCCAGCAGCGGGATGCCGCGCACGATGGCGGCGCGGATCAGCGGCAAGGTGGTGGCGTCGCGCGCGGCGTCGAGCGGCAGCGCCGGGTCGAGCACCGCCTGGCCGTACAGGCCAGCGTGCACATTCGATGGAGAGCCGGTGAGCAGGATGCCGTCGGCTAGCTCGAGCAGCGCGTCGAAATCGGTGGCAGCGCCAAGCGCCGGCATGATCAGCGGCGCGCAGCGGGCGCCGTCGGCAACGGCGGCCACGTACTTGAACTGCGCGGTGTGGGCGGCGTGGGCGCCAACCGGATTGACGCAGGCGGGAACGAGAACGATGGGGCTGCGCATATTGGTCTGTGAAATATGAAGCAGATTTGATCATAAGCCTAATTTGGTATGATTGCCATTACTGCTACTTGACCCAGGTTAAAACCTGCTGCGCATGACCTTCTTCACCCCATGAAAAACCTGCCGTGGCGCGACTTCATCGCGCTCGTTGCCAGCATCGGCGTGGTCGGGCTAGGACTTGGCGCAACCATCCCGCTGACCGCCCTGCGGCTCGACCAGCGCGGCATCGGCACCGACATCATCGGCATGATCACGGCAGTGAGCGCGCTGGGCATCCTGGCCGTCACGCCGTTCGTCTCGCGCTGGGTGGCGCGGTATGGCGCGCGCGCCTGCATGATCGCGGCAATCGTCATCGGCGGCCTGTCCACCGCGCTGATGGAGGCCACTGACAATCTGCTGGCTTGGGGCCTGCTGCGCCTTATCTTCGGCGCCTGCATGGGCGTGCTGTTCACCGTGGGCGAGGCCTGGGTCAACCACCTGGCGCCGGGAAACGCGCGTGGGCGCGTGGTGGCCATGTACACCACGGCGTTTACGCTGTTCCAGCTGGTCGGCCCCGCGCTGGTGGCGGCGGTGGAAGATCAGATCAGCTGGGCGTTTGCCGCTGCCGGTGCGCTGTTCTTGCTCGCGCTGCCCGGCATGGCGCTGATACGCGGCGGTGCCCAACATTCCGATGATGAAGCACAGGCGCCGTGGCGCGTGGTGCTGCCGCAGATGCCGATGATCGCCATGGGCGCGGCGTTCTTCGCGCTGTTCGATACGCTGGCTTTGAGCCTGTTGCCGCTCTACGCGATCCGCCAGGGTATTGCCACGGAACTGGCGCTGCTGTCGGCCACGGTGGTGCTGGTCGGCGACACGGTGCTGCAGTTCCCGTTCGGCTGGTTGGCCGACCGGTTCGGACGCCGCCGCGTGCACACCGGCTGCGGCATCGCCGTGTGCGTGCTGCTGCCGGTGCTGCCGTTCGCGGCCGGCACGCCGTGGTTGTGGTGGACCTTGTTATTGATGCTCGGTGCGGCAGCGGGGGCGATCTACATGCTGTCGATCGTGGCCTGCGGCCAGCGATTCGCGGGCGCGCGGCTGGTGGCGGCCAGCGCCATCCTCAACGCCAGCTGGGGCATCACCAGCAGCGGCGGGCCGCTATTGACCGGAGTGCTGATGCACTCGGTCGGGATCAACGCGCTGCCGGTGGTGATGTGGTGCGGCGCGGCGGCGTTTGTCGCCTGCGCCTGGTGGGAATATCGCCGGCGCCCTTAATTCGCTAAGAGCGCCTGCCGAGGCAATTGCTGCTAATCCTTGCCGGCGGAGGAGATCTGTTTCTGCCTTAAACGTTCGGCACGAGCAATGTACAGGCTCGACGCGATCACGCCGATGGTCACGACCAGGATGGTGAGCGCGGCCACCGCATTGACGCGGGGATCGAGCCCCAGACGTGCGCGCGAGAAGATCACGATCGGCATGGTCGATGAGCCGGGACCGGACAGGAAGGCCGACAGCACCACGTCGTCGAGCGACAACGTGAACGTCAGCAGCCACGCCGAACCCAGCGCCTGCTTGATGTTGGGCAGCGTGACCAGGAAGAACACCTGGTACGGCCGGCAGCCGAGGTCCATCGCCGCTTCTTCCAGCGACTTGCTCATCTCCTGCAGGCGCGATTGCACCACCACCGCCGCGTAGGCCATGCCCAGCAAGGTGTGGCCGATCCAGATCGTGGTCAGGCCGCGCTCGGGAAAACCGAACGCCTTTTGCACCGACACCAGCATCAGCAGCAGAGACAGGCCGATGATCACCTCTGGCATCACCAGCGGCGCGCTGACCATGCCAGCAAAGATCGTGCGGCCGGTAAAGCGCCGGTAGCGATCAAGCACGAAGGCGGCAAAGGTACCCAGCACCACCGAGGCAAACGCCGTCATCACGGCGATGCGCAAGGACAGTCCCAGGCCGTTGATGATTTCCGTGTCCTGCATCAGCGCCGCGTACCATTGCAGCGAAAAACCGCTCCACACCATGTCCTGGCGCGAGCTGTTAAACGAGAACACCACCAGCACCACGATGGGCAGGTACAGGAACAGGTATCCCAGCGACAGCCAGCCGCGCCCGAACCAGCGCTGCATGAAACTCGTATTGGTTTTCATCGGTTGTCCTCCTGCTCGGCCTTGTACTTGTTGAAGATTGCCATGGGCACGAGGATCAGCATGATCACCACCACCGTCACGGCGGATGCCAGCGGCCAGTCGTTATTGGTGAAGAATTCGTCCCACAGCTGGCGGCCGATCATCAAGGTATCGGGGCCGCCCAGCAGCTCGGGTATCACGTACTCGCCCACCGACGGAATGAACACCAGCATCGAGCCGGCGATGATGCCGGACTTCGACAGCGGCACCGTTACGCGCCAGAAGGCCTGGAACGGCGTGGCGCCCAGGTCGGCGGCCGCTTCCAGGAAGCGCACGTCCATTTTGACCAAGTTGGCGTACAGCGGCAGGATCATGAACGGCAGATACGCGTACGTCATGCCGATGATCAGCGAGAACTGGGTGTTCATCAGCTGCAGCGGCTCGGTAATGGCGCCAATCCCGAGCAGGAAGTTATTCAGGATGCCGTTGTTGGCCAGGATCCCCTTCCAGGCATAGATACGCAGCAGGAACGAGGTCCAGAACGGCATCATCACCAGCATCAGCAGCACCGGGCGAATCGCTGGCCTGGACCGGGCCATGAAGTAGGCGAACGGATAGCCGATGATCAGGCACAGCGCGGTGGTAATCGCTGCGAACTTGAGCGAGCTGAGATACGTCAGCACGTACAGGTCGTCCTGCAGGATGAACAGGTAGTTCGAGATCTTGACCTTGAACGTCATCACACCATCGGCCACCGTGACCAGGGTGCCGAACGGATCGCCGACGTCGGCTTCCGCAAAGCTGATGCGCAGCACGATCAGGAACGGCACCAGGAAGGCGAACGCGAGCCACAGCGACGGCACGGCAATGACGAAGCGGCGTCCCGTGAAAAAGTTCTTGAGGAAGTTCATGGCCGCGCCCTAGCTGGTAAGCACCACGACATCGGCGCCGTCCCACCATGCATACACGCGCTGGTCGCGCTTGAGCGCGGCGGCGTCGTGGCGGGCGGCGTTGGTGCGCGAGACCTTGATGCTCATGCCGGTGTCGAGCTGCACGTGGTACAGCGTCTCGTTGCCGAAGTAGGCCAGCGCGGTAATCGTGCCCTGCACGCAGTTGTAGCCATGCTCGCTGGCGTTGGCGCGCTGCTCGAGGGTCGGTGCCTCTGCCTGCACCGCGATTTTTTCGGGGCGCACGGCCACCGCCACCGGCATGCCCAGCGTGCCGGTGATGCCGTGGGTGATGTAGTGCCGCCCTTCCGGCGAATCGATGATCACGTGGTCAGGTTCGTCCTCGGTCACGCTGCCATTTAACAGGTTGACGCTGCCGATGAAGTCCGCGACAAAACGGCAGTTGGGCGTCTCGTAGATCTCGTCGGGCGCGCCCACCTGCAGGATGCGGCCGGCGCTCATGACCGCGATGCGGGTGGCCATGCTCATGGCTTCGTCCTGGTCGTGGGTGACCATCACGCAGGTCACGCCCACTTCCTCGATGATGGAGACGAGCTCCATCTGGGTGCGTTCGCGCAGTTTTTTATCGAGCGCGCCGAGCGGCTCGTCGAGCAGCAGCAACTGCGGCCGCTTGGCCAGGCTGCGCGCCAGCGCCACGCGCTGCTGCTGGCCGCCGGACAGCTGGTGCGGCTTGCGTTTGCCATACTCGGACAGCTGCACCAGCGCCAGCATTTTCTCGACACGGGCGGCGATTTCGTCTTTTGGCAAACCGTCGCGGCGCAGGCCGAAGGCGATGTTGTCCCACACCGACAGGTGCGGGAACAGCGCGTAGGACTGGAACATCATGTTGATGGGCCGCTGGTACGGCGGCACGCCGACGATGTCCTGGCCGGCCAGGATGATCTCGCCGGCGGTGGGCGTTTCGAAGCCGGCCAGCATGCGCAGCAGCGTCGATTTGCCGCAGCCGGAGCTGCCGAGCAGCGCGAAGATCTCGCCCTTGTTGATCGCCACGGAGACATCATTGACGGCGCGCACGCCATCGAAGTCCTTGACCAGGTTGCGGATCAGGGGAAAAGGTTCAGCAGCTCGCTCTGGGGTCATATTGTGTAAAAATTAATGGTGCCAATTAGAGAACAGAAATGTAACCACTGTCGGACAAGCCGTCATCCTCGCGCATGCGGGGATCCATAGACCGCGTAATCGGATACTCAGTATGGATTCCCGCTTGCGCGGCGGTCCGCCGATGCGGAACGACGACTCATCGGGCAGCGACATGTCGTCCGCATCCGATTTTTCGAACCCATGATTATAAATGCAGCGCTTCAAACATGTAGCAACAAGTGTTCCCGCTCCCACGGGCTGATCACGGTCATGAACTCCTGGTGTTCGAGTTCCTTGATCGCCGTGTACACGTCGATGAAGCGTTCGCCCAGGATGTCGCGCAGCCGGTCTTCGCGGCGCAGCCCTTCGAGCGCCTGCGGCAGGCCTTGCGGCAGCTCGTGGTCGTGGTCGTAGGCGCTGCCGGTGACCATCGGCGACGGGTCGATCTGGTCCACCATGCCCAGGTAGCCGCAGGCCAGCGTGACGGCCATGGCCAGGTACGGGTTGGCGTCGGCGCCGATGATGCGGTTTTCCACGCGCCGCTGGCCGGTGCCGGAGATCGGAATGCGGAAGCCCACGGTGCGGTTGTCGATGCCCCACTGGACATTGATGGGCGCGGCCGTGTGGCGCACCATGCGCCGGTACGAGTTGACATACGGCGCCAGGATCGCCATCGCCGCCGGCGTATAGCGCTGCAGGCCGCCGATGTAGTGACGGAAGTGCTGCGACGACGCGCCGTCGGCATCGGTGAAGATGTTGCGGCCGGTGGCCAGGTCGTTCACGCTCTGGTGCACATGCATGGCCGATCCCGGCTCGCCGGCCATCGGCTTGGCCATGAAGGTGGCGTACATGGCGTGCTTGAGCGCCGCCTCGCGCAGGGTGCGCTTGAAGTAGAACAGGTTGTCGGCCAGGGCCAGTGCGTCGCCGTGCTGGAAGTTGATGCCCATCTGGCCGGCGCCGGTCTCGTGAATCAGCGTATCGACATCGAGGTTCATCAGCGCGCAGTAGTCGTAGATATCCTCGAACAGCGGGTCGAATTCGTTGACGGCGTCGATGCTATAGACCTGGCGGCTGGTTTCGGCGCGGCCGCTGCGGCCCACCGGCGCGCGCAGCGGCAGGTCGGGGTCGATATTTTTCTCGGTGAGGTAAAACTCGAGCTCCGGTCCCACCACCGCTTGCCAGCCGCGGTCCGCGTACAGCTTGAGCACGCGGCGCAGCACCGAGCGCGGCGCGTAATCGACGAGGGTGCCGTCGGAAAAATAGCAGTCGTGGATCACCTGCGCGGTAGGGTCCTGCGCCCACGGCACGGTGGTGATGCTGCCGGGGTCCGCGCGCAGGATCATGTCGCGGTCGGTGGCGGAGATGGCGCGGTCGTAGGCGGCGTTGGCGGTAGGGTAGTTGCCGGTGACGGTCATGCCCAGTACCGCTTCCGGTATGCGCATGCCGCGGTCTTGTGTAAATTTCGCGCGCGGCAGAATTTTGCCACGCGCCACACCAGTCAAATCAGGTACCAGGCATTCGATTTCAGTGACGCGGTTCTCGTTGAGCCACGCGTCCATATCGGCGTCGGAAAAGTTTTCACGGATTGACATGTTCGCTCTCTGGTGGTGATCAAGCGATCGGTGATCTAATTTACCATATTTGGTAAATAGTTAAACCCCGCCTGGTCAACCAGCAGCCAGCTCCGCCCGCGTGTGCACGAGGATCTTCTTGATCTCGGGGACGCACGAACCGCAGTTGCCGCCCGCCTTCAGGCACGCCGTCACCTGCGCCACTGTCTCCAGGTTCTGCTCGACAATGGCGTTGCAGATGGTATTGCGACCCACGCCAAAGCACGAGCACACGGTGGGGCCGGTGTCGGCGCCCTTCTCCACCGGCATGCCCACCAGCAGGCCCACGCGGTCGATCTCGCTCAGTTGATCCTTGGCGAACAGGCTGGCCAGCCATGCGCGCGATGGCATGTCCTGGCGCGGCGAAAGGAAGATGCATTGTTCGATGCGATCGTCCACCACGTGCACGGCGCGATAGACGCCGGCGGTCTTGTCTTCGTATTCGAGCCAGTCGGCGTCGAGGTCCGCCACGCCCAGCAGCGCGCGCGCCCAGGCGCCGAAGTCGCCGATGTTGTTGCGGCCCGCCAGCTCGTAGCGCGCAAACGCCTTGCCCTGGATGCGGGTCCAGTGCGCCACGCTGTCGAGGTTCACTTCGGTGCGGCTCAGAATAAAACTGTGCCAGTTGACGCGGAACTGGTCGATGCGCACCGGCGTATGCTTGAATTCCGGCTCGCCCGATACCGGATCGACCACCGGGTTGACCAGGGCGCCCACGCGCGCGTCCGACGACGTCTGGCCGTTCCAGTGGATCGGGATGAACACGCTGCCACGGGCGATGCCGCCGCCGTGCTGCACGCGCGCCACCATGGCGCCCCAGGCGGAGCTGATGCGCGCCAGTTCGCCCTCGCGCACGCCGTGCAGCAGCGCGTCCTGCGGGTGGATATCGACAAACGATTCCGAGATGTGGTCGGCCAGCGTGTGCGACTTGCCGGTGCGCGTCATGGTGTGCCACTGGTCGCGTACGCGGCCGGTGTTGAGCGTGAGCGGATAGTCTTCGCACACGGCGTTGGCCGGCGCCCGGGTGGCGGTGGCAATGAAGCGCGCCTTGCCGTCGCCGTGGGCGAAGCGGCGGTCGGCAAACAGCCGCGCTTCGCTGTGGATCACGCCGGCGGCATCGCGCCGCGCCGGCCACTGCACCGGTTCCAGTTCCTGGTACGCGTCGCCCGACAGGCCGGCAAGACCGGACATGTCGAACGCGCGCGGGATATCTTCGGCGTGGTTGCGGAAACCGCTCAGGCGCGCATGTTCATCAAAGACGGCAGCGGCGTCAGGAAAGTCGAAACCGGCGTAACCCATGCGCTGCGCGAACAGCGAGATGATCTTCCAGTCGCCCAGCGCCTCGCCCGGCGCCGGCAAAAAGGCACGCTGGCGCGAGATGCGGCGCTCGGAGTTGGTGACCGTGCCGTCCTTCTCGCCCCAGCCCAGCGCCGGCAGCAGCACGTGGGCGTAGGCGTTGGTGTCGGTGTTCTGCATGATGTCGGACGCCACCACCAGCTCGCACTTGGCCAGGGCGCGGCGGGCCTGGTCGGCGTCGGGCAGACTGACGATCGGATTGGTCGCCATCACCCACACCGCCTTGACCTTGCCGTCTTCGATGGCCTGGAACAAATCGACGGCTTTCAGGCCGCCCTTGTCGGCCATGGCCGGCGAGTCCCAGAAGGTCTGCACCACGTCGCGGTGGTCGGCGCGCTCGAGGTCCATGTGCGCGGCCAGCATATTGGCCAGGCCACCGACTTCGCGCCCGCCCATGGCGTTCGGCTGGCCTGTGATCGAGAACGGCCCCATGCCCGGCTGGCCGATCCGGCCACCGATCAAATGGCAGTTGATGATGGCGTTGACCTTGTCGGTACCGGCGGACGACTGGTTCACACCCATCGAGTACGCGGTGATGGTCTTGGCGGTCGCCGCAAAGGCTTCGTAGAATTCGAGTAGCAAAGCCGGATCGATGCGGCATACCTTGGCCACGGCGGCCGGATCGGCGCAGTCGATGCTGGCGGCGGCCAGCGCGGCATCGAAGCCGTTGGTGTGCTCAAGGACGAAATCGGGAGCGACCGCGCCGATGCGCGACAGGTAGCTCAACAAGCCGTTGAACAGCCAGACGTCGGTGCCGGACTTGATCGGCAGGTGCAGGTCCGCCAGCTCGCAGGTAGCGGTGCGGCGCGGGTCGATCACGACCAGCTTCATGTTCGGGCGCGCTTCCTTGGCTTTCAAAATACGCTGGAACAGGATCGGATGGCACCACGCGGTGTTGGAACCCACCAGCACCACCATGTCGGCCAGTTCCAGGTCGTCGTAGCACAGCGGCACCAGGTCTTCGCCAAACGCGCGCTTGTAGCCGGCCACCGCCGACGACATGCACAGGCGCGAGTTGGTGTCGATATTGGCGCTGCCCACGTACCCCTTCATCAACTTGTTGGCGACGTAGTAGTCTTCGGTGAGCAGCTGGCCCGAAACGTACAGCGCCACCGCATCCGGTCCATGCTCGTCGATGACGGCGCGCCACTTGGCGGCCATCTGGTCCAGCGCCACGTCCCACGACACACGGCGCAGGCCATCGGCCTCGCGCACCTGCGGATACAGCAGGCGGCCGTCGAGGCTCACTGTCTCGCCCAGGGCCGAGCCCTTGACACACAGGCGTCCCAGGTTGGCGGGATGGAGCTTGTCGCCAGCGATGGCGACCGTGCCGTCGGCCTGCGGCGTGGCGCTCACGCCGCAGCCCACGCCGCAATAGGCGCAGGTGGTGCGGACGGTGCCCACCGGGGGCATCGGGCGGATGGCAAGATGGTCTTGGGACAGGTTCAAGGTTGGCTCGCTATCTGGAAAAAGTTTCGCTACGCGGCCCTGGCGCTGAGCGCCTCGCCGAACAACAGGTTTTGGCGGATGGCGCTGATGTCGGTGCGGTTCTGGATCAGGCCGAAATACCACGGACCGTCTTTCACATCGCCATACAGCACGGCGCCGGTCACGCGATTGTCCTTCAATACCAGCCGCTTGTACACGCCCCGGCGCGCATCGCGCAGCACCAGGTCTTCGCTGCCCTCGCCGCCGATGAAGTCACCGACCGAGTACAAATCGACGCCGGTCACTTTCAGGCGCGTGGGCGAGGTTTGCTGCACATAGCGGCGCACGCCGGCGCCGGCCAGGTGGGCGCCGCACACGCGCGCCTGGTCCCAGATCGGCGCCACCAGCCCGAATGTGGCGCTGCGATGCTGCACGCATTCGCCCACGGCATAAATGCGCGGATCATAGGTTTGCAAGGTGTCATCCACCACGATGGCGCGGTCGCAATGCAGGCCGGCCGCCTTGGCCAGCTCGATATTGGGACGCACCCCGGCGGTCATCACCACCAGGTCGGCCGGGATCTCGGTGCCGTCCTTGAAGCGCACGCCGGTCACGCGGTCGGTGCCGGTGATTTCGGCGGTATGAGCGTTCATCAGAAATTGCAAACCCTTGGCTTCCAGCGCCTTTTGCAGCAGCAGCGCAGCCGGTTTGTCGAGCTGCTGGTTCATCAGCGCGTCGCCCACGTGCACCACCGTGACCGACATGCCCTGGCGTTGCAGGCCGTTGGCCGCTTCCAGTCCCAGCAAGCCGCCGCCGATCACGACCGCGTGGCGGTGGTTGCGGGCCATGGCCAGCATGGTTTCCACGTCCTGGATGTCGCGGAAGGCCAGCACGCCGCGCAGCTGGTGCCCCGGTACCGGGATGATGAACGGCTTGGAGCCGGTGGCGATCAGCAGGCGGTCGTAGCGCACCTCCAGGCCAGAGCGCGCACGCACGATACGTTTTTTACGGTCGATGTGTTCGACCGGGTCGCCCGCGTGCAGCGTGATGCCATGCTGGACATACCATTCGCGCGTGTTGAGCATGATGTCGTCCATGCTCTTTTCGCCGGCCAGCACCGGCGAGAGCAGGATGCGGTTGTAATTGCCATGCGGCTCGGCGCCGAACACGGTGATGTCGTACAGGTCCGGCGCCAGCTTGTGCAGCTCCTCGACCGTGCGCATGCCGGCCATGCCGTTGCCGATGACGACCAGCGCCTGCCTGGCGGGGGGGGCCTCGGACGTATTCACAGGCCTACCCACACTGTGCCGTCGGCGATGCGTGCCGGGTACGTGCCCACCGAGTGCGCCGGCGATTCCAGGCATTCGCCGGTCTGCAAGTCGAAGTGCTGCTTGTAGATCGGCGACGCGACCACGATGCGTTCGCCCACGCTCCCCACCAGGCCGCGCGACAGCACCGACGCTTCGGAGTTCGGGTCGTAGTTTTCGATGGCGAATACACGTGAGTCTCCGTCATCGACGTGGAACACGGCCACCTGGGCGCCGTTCAGCAGGGCGCACACGCCCGTATTGGGGACGATGTCGTCCAGTTGGCAGACGGCGATCCAGTGGTCGGTTTGAATATCTCGATGCATGGCATTCTCCTCAGGCGGTAACGGCAATCGGAATCACGCGCTTGCGTTCTTCCACGGTGGCTGGCCGGATCTGGCCGCGCTCTTCCATGAACAGCACGTTCTCGTCACCCTTGTCGCTGTTGACGAAATGGCGGAAGCGCTTGCGCGTCTCCGGGTTTTCCACGGCTTCCTTCCACTCGCACGCGTAGGTGTTCACCACGTGCTGCATGTCCGCTTCCAGGTCGGCCGCGATCCCCAGCTTGTCGTGCACCACGACCTGCTTGAGGTAATCGAGGCCGCCTTCGAGGTTTTCGCGCCAGGTGCTGGTGCGTTGCAGGCGGTCGCCGGTGCGGGTGTAGAACATCAGGAAGCGGTCGATGTACTGCACCAGCGTGGCTTTATCGAGGTCGGTGGCCAGCAGCTCGGCGTGGCGCGGCTTCATGCCGCCGTTGCCGGCCACGTACAGGTTCCAGCCCTTTTCGGTCGCGATGATGCCCACGTCCTTGCCCTGCGCTTCCGCGCACTCGCGGGTGCAGCCCGAGACGCCGAACTTGATCTTGTGCGGCGTGCGCAAGCCCTTGTAGCGGTTTTCCAGTTCGATGGCCAGGCCTATCGAATCATCGACGCCATAGCGGCACCAGGTGGAACCCACGCACGATTTGACGGTGCGCAGCGACTTGCCGTAGGCGTGGCCCGATTCGAAGCCGGCCGCGATCAGCTCTTCCCAGATCAGCGGCAACTGGTCCACGCGCGCGCCGAACAGATCGACGCGGGCGCCGCCCGTGATCTTGGTGTATAGCCCGTACTTCTTGGCCACCATGCCGACCGCGATCAAGCCGTCGGCCGTCACTTCGCCACCCGGCATGCGCGGCACGACCGAGTAGGTGCCGTCTTTCTGGATATTGCCGAGGAAGTAGTCGTTGGTGTCCTGCAGGCTGGCGTGCTCCTTTTTCAGCACGAAGTCGTTCCACACCGACGCCAGAATGCTGGCGGCCAGCGGTTTGCACACGTCGCAACCGAGGCCCTTGCCATGCTTGGCCAGCAGGTCGCCGAAAGATTTGATCTGACCGACCTTGATCAGGTGGAACAGCTCCTGGCGCGAGTACGCGAAGTGTTCGCACACGTGGTTGTTGACCGCCATGCCGAGCTTTTTCATCTCGGCCTTCATCACCTGCGTCACCAGCGGCACGCAGCCGCCGCACGACGTGCCGGCATTGGTGCATCTTTTGACGTCGCCGATGGTGGTGGCGCCGCCGGCCACCGCCGCGCAGATCGCACCTTTCGAGACATCATTGCACGAGCAGATCTGCGCGCCTTCCGGCAGCGCATCGACGCCGAGGCCCGGCTTGGCCGCACCGTCCGACTGCGGCAGGATCAGGAACTCCGGCGACTCGGGCAGCTCGATCTTGTTGAGCATCATTTGCAGCAGCGTGCCGTATTCGGCCGCGTCGCCCACCATCACGCCGCCGAGCAGGTACTTGCCGCAGTCGGAGACGACGATCTTCTTGTAGATCTGCTTGCGCTCGTCGGTGAACTGGTACGAGCGGCTGCCTGCCACGTTGCCGTGCGGGTCGCCGATGCTGGCCACGTCCACGCCCATCAGCTTTAATTTGGTGCTCATGTCGGCGCCGGCGAACTCGCCCGCTTCGCCCAGCATGTGCCTGGCCGCCACGCGCGCCATCTCGTAGCCCGGCGCCACCAGGCCGAAGATCATGCCGCCCCACAGCGCGCATTCGCCGATCGCATACACGTCGGGGTCGGACGTGACGCAGTTGTTGTTGATCTCGATGCCGCCGCGCGGGCCCACCGTCAGGCCGCACTCGCGCGCCAGCATGTCGCGCGGGCGGATACCGGCCGAGAACACGATCATGTCGGCATCGAGGTGGCCGCCGTCGGCGAATTCCAGCCGCTGTCGTCCACCTTCCTTGCCATCGATACCATCGACGCCATCGACAATCGCCGTGGTGTTCTTGCCGGTATGGACCGTCACGCCCAATTCTTCGATTTTCCGGCGCAGCACGCGCGCGCCGCCTTCGTCGACCTGCACCGCCATCAAGCGTGGCGAGAATTCCACCACGTGCGTCTCAAGTTTCAGGTCGCGCAGCGCCTTGGCGCATTCGAGGCCCAGCAGGCCACCGCCGATCACCACGCCGGTCTTCGAGCGCGCGCCGCATTCGAGCATCGCTTCCAGGTCTTCGATGGTGCGGTACACGAAGCAGTCCTTGCGTTCCTTGCCCGGCAGCGGCGGCACGAACGGGAACGAACCGGTGGCGATCACCAGCTTGTCGTACGGGAGCACATCGCCGTCGCCGGTGGTGACGGTTTTATTGGTCCGGTCGATGGCGGTGGCACGGGTGTTCAGGCGCAGCACCATGTCGTCCCGTTCGAAGAAGCCAGGTTTGACCAGCGACAGGTCCTCGGCCGTTTTACCGGCAAAGAATTCGGACAGGTGCACGCGGTCGTAGGCGGGACGCACCTCTTCGCACAGCACGGTCACTTGCAGGTTCGGCGCGCCGCCGGTGGCCAGCGACTCGAGGAATTTGTGGCCGACCATGCCGTGGCCGATGACGATGATTTTCATATTTTTTCCTTGATGTTGTAACTACGCTGCCAGCTTGGAGGCGATGACGTTTTCTTCGATGGTGCTGCTGGAGAAGCGCGCCGCCAGTGCGCACAGGGCGGTGGCTGCCACCACGATGCCGAGGATGGAGAGCGTCTGCTGGACGTCGCCCATGCCCTTCATCAGGAACCCTGCGGCCACCGCGCCGACGTTGCCGCCGGCGCCGATGATGCCGGCCACGCCGCCGAGCGCACGTTTATCGACGAACGGCACCACGGCGTAGGTCGCGCCGCAGGCCATGTGGGTGAACAGGCCAAAGATCAGCATGGCGCCAATCGCCAGGACGGCAGTGCTGGCGTGGGCGAACATCAAGAGGCCCGCCCCCTCACCGAGCATCAGCACGAACAGCAGCGTGACGCGATGATTGAGGTTGCCGCGTGCGGCAAACTTGTCCGACGCCCAGCCGCCCAGGGCGCGGGCAAACAGCGCCAGCAAACCGAAGCTGCCGGCAGCCATGCCGGCCTGGCCCAGCGTCAGGTTGAAGTGATCGACGTAATAGATGGCAGCGATGTTGTGGATGAAGATCTCGATGCCGAAGCAGGCGCCGTAGGTGATGAACAGCAGCCACACGCGGTAGTTGGCGGCAGCGAGCTTGAAGCTCTCCCAGCCCCCCTTTTTACCACCGTCGATAGCGATGCCGGCGGCGCGCAGCTCGCTGAAATTACCCTGCGGGCAGTCCTGCGTGTAGCGGTAGTAAACAAAGGCCATGACGATCATCAGCACGCCCGGCACGATCAGCGCAGCGCGCCAGCCAAAGGTTTCGGACACGCCCAGCATGATCATCGCGGTCATCAACAGCGGCATCACGGCTTGCGCCACGCCGCCGCCCGCATTGCCCCAGCCGGCAGCTGCCGCGTTGGCGGTGCCCACCACTTTCGGGCCGAACATGACGGAGGTGTGGTACTGGGTGATGACGAAGCTCGCGCCAGCGGCGCCGATCCCGAGACGGAAGAACAAAAAGCTCTCGTAGCTCTGGGCGAAAGCGACGCCGATGACAGGGATGGCGCCGAGCAGCAGCAGGCCGGTGTAGGTCTTGCGCGGGCCGAAGTGGTCGCACAGCGGGCCGACGATCAGGCGCACCAGGATGGTAATGGCCACTGCGGCGATATTGATGTTGGCGATCTGCGCGCCGGAGAGGTTGAATTCTCCCTTGATGACGGGCATCAGCGGCGCGCAGGCGAACCACGCGAAGAAGCAGACGAAGAACGCCATCCAGGTCAGGTGGAACGCCCGCATCTGCGGCGTTGAGATCGAGAGGAGCTTGATGCTGTTAGCTTTGGTGGCCATTTTTTATCCCGTTCAGAAAACAAAAAGGCGCCCGCGCAACCGGGCCATAAAGACCGGGTTGGGCGGACGCCGTTGTCCTGCCAGTCCGTCTTTGGACCGGCTATGTATTCGTGTGCTGCAGGGAGATCGCCGTTGACCTCTTGCCTTGGGTATTGCAAGAGGCGTGCCAGATGGGTGTTTGAGGGCGCTACAGAGGGGGAATGCGGCTTTGCGGGGAATTGGTGCGGAGATGAAAAGACTGGCTGGTGCAAGCTGGCGGTGCATGGCGCACGGTATCAGTGCGCCATGGCGGTGCAGCCAGCCGTCAGGCGCTGGCCTGCAGCGGTGCAGCCACCGCCAGGTCCTGCCAGTCGTCGGCGCAGCGCACCACGTCGCCCACCACGATGATGCTTGGGCTACCGAGGCCGCTGGCGCGCAGCGCCTCCGGCAGCTCGCCCAGGGTGGTGAGCAGCTTGCGCTGGTTGTCGCGCGTGGCCGCCTGCACCACCGCCACCGGCGTGTCGTGCGCTGCGCCGCCGGCCAGCAGGCCGGCCACGATGGACTCGACGCGCGCCACGCCCATGTAGATCACCAGCGTCAGCCGGCTTTGCGCCAGCGCCTGCCAGTTCGGCTCCGACGCGGCATCCTTGCCATGGCCGGTGACGAACGTGGCCCCCTGGCTCCACGACCGGTGCGTGACCGGCACGCCGATGCTGGTCGGTGCGGCCAGGCCGCTGCTGATGCCGGGGATGACGTCCACTGCGATGCCTTGCGCGCGCAAGGTGGCGCGTTCCTCGCCGCCGCGCCCGAACATGTACGGGTCGCCGCCTTTGAGGCGCACCACGTGGTGGCCGGCGCGCGCTTCGGCGACCATCAGCCGTTCGATGAATTCCTGCGGCGTCGATGCGCAGCCGCCGCGTTTGCCAACGTGGACCACCCGGGCACTCGCCGGTGCGTAGTCGAGCACCTGCGGGTTGACCAGGTCGTCGATCAGCAGCACGTCGGCGCGCTCGATGGCGCGCACGGCCTTGATGGTCAACAGTTCCGGGTCGCCGGGTCCGGCGCCCACCAGGGTGACACTGCCTTGGGTATTCATCGGTAGTCCCTTCAAGCTGCCGCGGCCAGCGCGGTATTGACCATCTGGTCGATTTCATCGGTGATCCCGGACAGCACGCCCGCCACCACCGCAAACTCGCGCCCGGCCTGGCCCGCGCGCGCCGCCACCACGCGCGCATTGAAAGCCACCATGCGCGCCTGCTTGTTGATCTTCTCGATATCGGTGATCACGCCGCGCAGCTGCTTTTTCATCAGCCGCGCGTGCAATTTCGCCTGTTCCTCATAGACGCTGGTGATCTGGTTGAGGATCGCCAGCGTGGGCGTGGTCAGGCGCACCAGTTCGGCCAGCAGCCCGTCGGCCGCGCCCTTGCCGTGCGGGCTGGCGATGGCCGCCAGCGTGCGGTCGGCCTGCTCGGCAAAGGCGACGATCTCGCGGTCGCCGGCCAGCTTGCCGAAGTACGCTTCGCGCAGTTCGGCGCAGAACACGCCTGGCAAGCCGTCGGCGTCCGCCAGCAGCGCCTTGTGGGCGCCCCGGAACAGGGCCAGCGCCTCGCGGGCGATGGTCTCGGCTCCCTCCTGCCCCTGCGACGCCAGCACCGCGTACAGCACGATGCGCTGCGACGTGAAGCGGCGCCGGCCCGACAGGTTGATCATGGCCCCGAACACTTCGCCCGACAGCGCCTTGGCCTCGCTTTCCAGGTGGCGGGTGTTCATGTCCATCAGGCCGCGTCCTTGGCCGGATGCGCCTGTTTGCGGTACAGGAACTCCAGCACGGCGGTGCGATATGCCATGTAGCGCGCATCCTGCGCCAGCGCCACGCGGTCGCGCGGACGGTCCAGCTGCACCTCGACGATCTCGCCGATGGTGGCGGCCGGGCCGTTGGTCAGCATGACGATGCGGTCCGACAGCAGCACCGCCTCATCGACGTCGTGGGTCACCATCACCACGGTGGACTTGGTGGCCGCGACGATCTTGAGCAGCTCGTCCTGCAGGTGGGCCCGGGTCAACGCGTCGAGCGCGCCGAACGGTTCGTCCATCAGCAGTACTTTCGGTTCCATCGCCAGCGCCCGGGCGATGCCCACGCGCTGCTTCATGCCGCCCGAGATTTCGTTGGGGCGCTTGGTTTCGGCGGCTGTCAAACCGACCAGCGCCAGCGCCGCCATGGTGCGCTCGCGCAGCTGCGCTTTCGAATCGGTCTTGCCGAACACGCGTTCCACGCCCAGGTGGATGTTCTCGTAACAGGTAAGCCACGGCAGCAGCGAGTGGTTCTGAAACACCACCGAGCGCTCGGGCGACGGCCCGGCGATCTCGCGGTTGGCGCACAGCAGCACGCCGTCGGTGGGGCGGGTCAACCCGGCGATCAGGTTGAGCAGCGTCGATTTGCCGCAGCCCGAGTGGCCGATCAGGGTGATGAACTCGCCCTTGGCGACGGTGAGGTCGATCTCGCGCAGCGCGTGGAATACACCCTTCCTGGTGTGGAAGACCATCTCCACGCCCTCGATGTCGATGAATTTCGATTCGTCCATGGCCATGCTCCTTAGTTCGACACTTGTTCGTAGGTGAAAGCTCGGGCCAGCGCCATCAGGGCTTGTTCCAGCAGCAGGCCCACGAAGCCGATGGCCACGATGGCGATGATGATGTGCGGGACATTCAAATTGTTCCACTCGTCCCATACCCAGAAGCCGATGCCCACGCCGCCGGTCAGCATTTCGGCCGCGACGATCACCAGCCACGCGGTGCCGATCGACAGGCGCACGCCGGTCAGCACATACGGCAACGCCGATGGCAGCAAGATCTTGGTCAGGATCTTCCACTCCGACAGGTTCAGTACGCGCGCCACGTTCATATAGTCCTGCGGCACGCGCTGCACGCCGACGGCGGTGTTGATGATCATCGGCCAGATCGAGCAGATGAAGATCGACCAGATCGCAGCGGGGTTGGCCGACTGGAACACCAGCAGACCAATCGGCAGCCAGGCCAGCGGCGACACCGGTTTCAGCAAGCTGATAATGGGGCTGAACATGGCGCTGACAAACTTCACGCGGCCGATCACGAAGCCGAGCGGGATGCCGACCAGCGCAGCCAGGCCGAAGCCCACCGCCACCCGCTGCAAGGACGCCAGCAGGTTCCAGCCTATGCCCTGGTCATTCGGGCTGTTGCGATAGAACGGATCGGAGAACATTTTGACCGCTTCGTGGAATGTCACCAGCGGCGTCGGGAAGGTGGCGTTCTTGATGGTGATCAGCTGCCAGATCAGCACCAGCAAGGCGGCGCCCACCAATGGCGCGACGATTTTCATGGCGGTGGCCGAAAGCTGCTGGCGCACGCGCGCGCTGGAATTGGCGGCCAGCGCGCGGCGCGGGCGGCGCGCCGGCTTTCCAGCTTCGAGGACTTCGGTATCGAGCGGCTTGGCGCTGTCGGGTTGGAGCATGGCGTTCATGGCTTTCCTTCAAAGGACGATGAATCGGACTACTGCAACTTAAGCGCGGATCTTGAACGAGGCGGCAAACGCCTTCGGGTTCGAGCCATCCCACACTGCGCCATCCACCAGCTTGGACGTGCGCAGCGGGCTTTTCGGCACCGGTGTCTTGGTCATCGCCGCCGCATCCTTGTACAGGTCGATCTGGTTGACCGACTTGGCCACGGCCAGGTAGTCCGGGTCGTCCTTGAGCAGGCCCCAGCGGCGGTGCTGGGTCATGAACCACATGCCGTCCGACAGGTAAGGGAAGTTCACCAGGCCGTCGTTGTAGAACTTCATGTGATTGGCGTCGTCCCAGGTCTTGCCCAGGCCATTCTGGTAGCGGCCCAGGATGCGCTGGTCGATCGCGTCCTTGCTGGTGTTGACATACGACTTGTCGGCGATCACTTCGGCCATCTTGTTCTTGTTGGCCAGCGATGCGTCGATCCATTTACCCGCATCCAGGATGGCGGCCATCATGGCGCGGCAGGTGTTCGGATATTTTTTGGCGAATTCCAGGGTGGAGCCCAGCACTTTTTCCGGGTGGTCCTTCCAGATGTCCTGGGTGGTGGTGGCGGTGATGCCGATGCCGTCCATGATGGCGCGGTGGTTCCACGGTTCGCCCACGCAGAAGCCGTCCATATTACCGACGCGCATATTGGCCACCATCTGCGGCGGCGGCACCGTGATCACTTTGGCGTCCTTCATCGGGTTGATGCCGTTGGCGGCCATCCAGTAGTACAGCCACATGGCGTGGGTGCCGGTCGGGAAGGTCTGGGCGAACGTGTACTCGCGCTTGTCAGTGCGCATCAGCTTGGCCAAGCTGGCGCCATCGACGGCGCCCTTGTCGGCCAGCTTTTTCGACAGCGTGATGGCCTGGCCATTGTTGTTCAGGCCCATCAGCACCGCCATGTCCTTCTTCTGTCCACCAATGCCCATCTGTACGCCGTACAGCAGGCCGTACAGCACGTGGGCGGCATCGAGGTCGCCATTGGACAGCTTGTCGCGCACGCCGGCCCACGAGGCCTCCTTGCTCAGCACGAACTTGACGCCATACTTCTTGTCGAACCCCAGCACCGACGCCATCACCACCGACGCGCAGTCGGTCAGTGGAATAAAGCCGATCTTGACTTCTTCCTTCTCCGGTTTATCGGAACCTGCCGCCCACACACCACCAGTTGCCAAACCCAACATGCTTCCTCCTGCGACCAGACTTGCGCCATGAATGATTTTCCTGCGCGTGACATTAACGTCGGCCGGGGTCGGTGGCAAGGCGTTGTCGGCGATATTTGGTGTTTCTTTCATGGCGTTCCCTTAGTAGTCAGCAAAACCGTTGGACCAAAAAAAACGCCTACCCCCGCGAACGCATTCGCGTGATGGTAGACGTCGTTGTCTTGTGACCCTCACCGCCGTTGGCGAGGTTCAGCAGCGCAGCGTTGCGCTTGGTTTAAGACTATGCAATGTCTGTGCCAGCGGGCTGTCACAGGGGGAAGGTAAGGGAATTGACGACAATGCACCGCACCCGCGCACCGTTGGTGAGCACGCGCCTCATTTTGGACGCGAAAAACAAAATAAAGATTATCCGAGCAGGTCTTCGACATCCAGAATACGCTGCGCGACTTCCGAGAGCTTGAGGTTCTTGCTCATGGCCATGCTGCGCAGCTTCTGGTACGCCTGCTCTTCGCTGAAATGTTGGCGCTCCATCAAGAGCCCCTTGGCGCGCTCGATGATCTTGCGCTCGGCCAGCTTGCTCTTGGTGTCGGACAGTTCGTCGAGCAGTTTCTGCTCGCGCTTGAACCGCGCCAACGCCACGTTGAGCACCGGCTTGATGCGGTCGCTCTGCAGTCCGGCCACGATGTACGCCGACACGCCGGCCGCGACGGCCGCTTCCATGCTGGCCGTGTCTTCACTTTCGGTAAACATCACGATGGGGCGGCGCTCGTCGCGGGTGGCGATGACGATGTGCTCGAGCACGTCGCGCGCATCGGACTCGGCATCGACGATGATCATGTCCGGCTGTAACTGGGCTATGCGGTCGGGCAAATACATGTCCGGCGGCAGCGAGGCAACGATGTCGTAACCGGCCTCGAGCAGCCCAAGCCGCAGTATCCGCGCCCGTTCGACCTGGGCGTGCATGGCCTCGTCGTCCTCGCTCCCGGGATGGATGAGGGCGTTGACGACAACAATGCGCAGGTTACGCGTGGTCATGGGAGGTGGCAGCGGGTTGGTCCTGGGCTGTAAGGCAAGCAAGAACCAAACCAGTCGTTTTGATGTGCATGCGCAGATTCTAAGGCACAACACCAAATTTTTGCCAGTTTATCGGGGCTTCTGTCGATTTAATGCCACCGGGTACCTCATTCCCACCCTAGCGCTGCATTCCCCAGCGCAGCACCGTGATGCGTTCGAGCGGCCGGAACACGGCGTTTTCGATCAGCAGCCCGATCAGGATCACGGCAGCCAGGCCGGCAAACACCTTGTCGGTATACAGCTCGTTGCGGTTCTGGAAGATGTACCAGCCCAGGCCGCCCTGCCCCGACGTGGTGCCGAAGACCAGTTCGGCCGCGATCAGGGTGCGCCAGGCAAACGCCCAGCCGATCTTCAGGCCCGACAGTATCGATGGCAGCGCTGCCGGCACCAGGATGTGCAGTACCAGCCGCAGCCCGCTCAAGCCGTAATTGCGGCCGGCCATGCGCAGCGTTTCGGGCACGCTCTGGAAGCCGGCGTATGCGCCCAGCGCCAGCGGCCACAGTACCGCGTGCACGATCACGAAGATCAGGCTGCCCTTGCCCAGGCCGAACCACAGCAGCGCCAGCGGCAGCAAGGCAATCGCCGGCAGCGGGTTGAACATCGACGTCAGCGTTTCGAGCAGGTCGCGGCCCACGCGGGTGGACGCGGCCAGCGCGGTCAGTACGAAGGCGGCCAGTACGCCGGCGGCGTAACCCTGGACCAGCACGGCCAGCGACGTGCGGATACGGTCGAGCAGTTCACCGCTGGCGATGCCGTCAAAAAAGGCGCTGGCCGTTTGCAGGAAGCTCGGCAGCAGCAGGTCATTGTGCTGCCAGCGCGCGATGGCCTCCCACAGCACGGCCAGTGCGGCGAGGATCAACGTCTTGCGCAGCCAGGTTTGCTGGCGCAGGCGGCGCACCAATGGCGCAGGGCCGGGGGCGATGCGCAGTGTGGCGGCGGCGGGGGTATATTCGTACTCCTGGCGGATCGGGGGTTCGAGACTAAGGCTCATCAGGCTTTCTCCGCAATCCGGGATACGTTCCCATCGGCCCGCGCCCCCGCCCCGTCATCCTCGCGAAGGCGGGGATCCATAGACCGCGTGATGGGATACTCAGCATGGATCCCCGCGTGCGCGAGGATGACGTTGGAAATGACGGGGCTGGTATTGATGGTGGCGGCTTCGGGCGCGCCTGATGCATCCTCCACCCCGCCAAACAATAAACCGTGAATACGCTGCGTCGCCGCCTGGAACTCCACGCTGCCCGCGCTGGCCAGCCCGAACTGGTGGCTGTTCAACTCCGCTCTTACCTGCCCCGGGTGCGGCGACAGCAGCAGGATGCGGTTACCGACCACCAGCGCCTCCTCGATCGAGTGCGTGACAAACAGCAGCGTAAAGCGCAGCTCTTCCCACAGCCGCCCCAGCTCTTCCTGCATATTGCGCCGCGTGAGCGCGTCGAGCGCGGCAAACGGTTCGTCCATCAGCAGGATATCGGGCTGCATCGCCAGCGCGCGGGCGATGGCCACCCGCTGCTTCATGCCGCCCGACAGCGTGTGCGGATGGGCGTTCTCGAAACCGGCCAGGCCCACCTTGGCGATCCAGTGCCGCGCGCGTTCTTCGGCCTGGTGGCGGTTCAGACGTTTTGTCATCAACAGCGGGAACATCACGTTTTCGCGCACTGTTTTCCACGGCGGCAGCTGGTCGAATTCCTGGAACACCACCATGCGGTCCGGTCCCGGCCCGGTCACTTCACGGCCGTCGATGCTGATGGCGCCGCCGGCTGGCTTGATGAAGCCGGCCGCCGCCTTCAACAGCGACGACTTGCCGCAGCCCGAAGGCCCCAGCAGCACGAAGCGGTCGCCGCGATACACATCGAAGCTCACCTCGTGGGTGGCGCACACGGCGCCGTATTCGAGGCTGACATTTTCCGCCCGCAGCAGTGGCGCCGGCGGTGGTGCGGCGCGAACGATCTGGAACGCCATGTCAGCCACCCTTGGTAATCACGGGGTCTTCGAAGAAGTAGTCGCGCCAGCTGGCCGGCTGCTTCTTGATCGCGCCCACGCGGTACAGGAACTGCGCCAGGCCCAGGGTGTTTTGCGGCTCCACGCTGAATTTCACTTCCGGATTCTTAAACACTTTCAGCACCAGCGCGCGGTCGATCTTGCTCTTGGTCACGCGCAGGAACGCATCGGTCGCGCCTTCCGGATTGGTGCTCGCGTACTGCGCGGCTTCGGCCAGCGCGGCGGTAAAGGCCCGGTAGGTTTTCGGATTCTCGTTGCGGAATTTTTCGGTGGCGTACAACACGGTGGCCGAGCTGGGGCCGCCCAGCACGTCGTAGGAATTGAGCACGATGTGGGCATTCGGATTGCCGGCCAGTTCCTGCTCCTGGAACGGCGGGTTGCCGAAGTGGGCGTTGATCTCGGTGCCGCCCGCGATCAACGCGGCGGCGGCATCCGGGTGCGGCAGGGTTTGGGTAAACTTGTCGAGCCGCGCGAATTCCTTCTCGCCCCATTGCTTGGCCGCCGCGTATTGCAGGATGCGCGACTGCACCGACACGGTAACCGCAGGCAGCGCGATGCGGTCCTTCTCGGTAAAGTCGGCGATGGTTTTGACCTTGGGATTGGTGCTCACCAGGTAGTACGGAAAACTGCCGAGCGACGCCACGCCTTTTACGTTCTGGCGTCCCGCCGTGCGGTCCCAGATGGTCAAGAGCGGCCCCACGCCGGCACCGGCGATATCGACGGCGCCCGACAACAAGGCATCGTTGACGGCTGCGCCGCCGGACAGCTGTTTCCACTCCACCTTGATCTCGAGGCCGTTTTTCTTGCCGTGTTTTTCGATCAGCTTCTGGTCCTCGGCGACGTTGAGCAGCGCATACACCACGCCGAACTGGCGCGCGATGCTGATGGTCCCTTCGGCATGGGCGGGGGCGGCGGCGGCAAAGCCCAGCAGCAGGCTGGCGGCGATGGTACGTTTGAACAGAGTGGTCATGGTGGTCCCGTGGTCAAAAAGTCTCAAAAAGGCACATCGCCTTCGATGGTGGTGCGATACAGTTTGCGGCGCAGGTGGTCGGGCGTGCCGGCCGCCAGGTGCATCAGCGAGCGGTTGTCCCAGAACACCATGTCGTGCGGCGCCCAGCGGTGGCGATACACGTGCTCCGGGCGCACGCTGTGGGCGAACAGTTCTGCCAGCAGCGCGCGGCTCTCGTCGTCCGGTATGCCGACGATGCGCGTGGTGAAATGCTCGCTCACAAACAGCGCCTGGCGCCCCGTCTCCGGGTGCGTGCGCACCACCGGGTGGACCACCGGCTGCACTTCGTCGATCTGCGCTGGCGTGAGCGCCGGGCGCCACGGGTTGCGGCGGCGCAGTTCCTCGTATTGCACCAGGTAGCTATGCTCGGCGCGCGCCCCGCGCACGGCGTGGCGCAAGGCGGCCGGCAGCGTATCCCACGCCAGGTGCATATTGGCGAACAAGGTGTCGCCCCCCTCGGCCGGCAGCTCCTGCGCGTGCAGCATCGAGCCCAGGCTGGGCTTGTCCTTGTACGACAGGTCGGAATGCCAGAAATGGCCGGCATCACCGAGGCCGATCGGCTGGCCGTTCTCGATGATGTTGGAAATGACCAGCACTTCCGGGTTGGACGGCAGCTGGAAGTTGCGCAGCACATGGATTTGCAGCGGCCCGAAACGGCGGCTGAAATCGACCTGCTGCTGCGGCGTGATGCGCTGGTCGCGGAACACCAGCAAGTGGTGATCGAGGTGCGCCTGGTGGATGCGCTGGAAATCGCGCGCAGGCAGCGGATGATGCAAATCGAGGCCGAGGATCTCCGCACCCAAAGGCGCATCGAACACTTCGACCTCGAACATAGCTTGGAGAACGGCAGACATGGCACAGCTCCGAAATCAGTGTGCCACCAGTCTAGACCGCGTTCCTTATTTGTAAAACGAAGCTTATCGGCTAACGATATAAGAAAGCTTTATACGGCAACCGTCTCGTACCGCGCCAGCGACTGCTCCACGCGCGGCGCCAGTTCAGCCAGCGAGGACACGCTCATGCCCAGCTCCTGCAGCTTGCCGTCCTGGATGCCGTACACCCAGCCGTGCACCGTCAGTTCCTGGCCACGATCCCAGGCGTCCTGCACGATGGTCGTGCGGCAGACGTTGGAGACTTGCTCGATCACGTTCAATTCCACCAGGCGCTCCGAGCGGCGTTGTTCGTTGACCACGGTGCCCATGTAGCGTTCGTGCTTCTGGTGCACGTCGTGCACGTGGCGCAGCCAGTTATCGACCAGGCCCACGCGGGTGCCGGTCATGGCCGCGTGCACGCCCTTGCAGCCGAAGTGGCCGACGACGATCACGTGCTTGACCTTGAGGATGTCGATGGCGAACTGCAGCACCGACAGGCAGTTCAGGTCGGAGTGCACGACCACGTTGGCGATATTGCGGTGAACGAACACATCGCCCGGCGCCAGGCCCAGCAGTTCATTCGCAGGCACCCGGCTGTCCGAGCAACCGATCCACAGGTACTCGGGCGCGGCCTGGTTGGCCAGGCGGTTGAAGAAATCGGGATCGCGCTCAACTTCCGAAGCGGCCCAGCGGCGGTTGTTTTCCAGCAGGCCGCGCAGGGGGGAAGTGCTTTGTTCCAGGTCTTTCATGGTGTCCTCTCGTACATAAAGAGACCGCCGGTCCACCCGGAATGGGCGGCGCGGCGGTCAGATATTACCGGTGCTGCATGACGCAATGTTTACAAGCGGTTACTCGAAGAAATCTTTCACCTTGTCGCGCCAGGTCTTGGTCTGCGGGCTGTGCTTGTTGCCGCCTTCGGTGGTCGATTTTTCAAACTCGCGCAGCAAGTCCTTTTGCTTTTCGGTCAGCTTGACCGGCGTTTCGACCGCCACGTGGCAGAACAGGTCGCCCGCGAAACCGGAACGCACGCCCTTGATGCCCTTGCCTTTCAGGCGGAAGGTCTTGCCCGACTGGGTACCTTCGGGAATCGTAAACGACACTTTACCAGACAAGGTCGGCACTTCGATTTCGCCGCCCAACGCTGCCTTGGTAAACGAGATCGGCATTTCGCAATGCAGGTCGTCGCCTTCGCGCTGGAAGACCGCGTGCGGCTTGATGTGAATTTCCACGTACAGGTCGCCCGATGGCCCGCCATTGGTGCCCGGCTCGCCGTTGCCCGACGAGCGGATGCGCATGCCGTTGTCGATACCGACCGGGATTTTGACTTCCAGGGTCTTGTTGCGCTTGATGCGGCCCTGGCCCGAGCAGGCCGGGCATGGTTCCGGGATGATCTTGCCGGTGCCGTGGCACTTGGGGCAAGTCTGCTGGATGCTGAAGAAACCCTGCTGCATGCGTACCTGGCCGTGGCCGGCGCAGGTGGTGCAGGTGACCGGCGACGTGCCCGGCTTGGCGCCGCTGCCGTGGCAGGTGTCGCACTTGTCCCAGGACGGTACACGGATCGTGGTGTCGAAGCCGTGGGCAGCCTGCTCCAGCGTGATCTCGAGGTTGTAGCGCAAGTCGGCGCCGCGATAGACCTGCGGGCCGGCGCTGCGGCCGCGTCCTGCGCCGCCACCGAAGATGTCGCCGAAGATATCGCCAAAGGCATCGCCGAAACCGCCGGCGCCGCCGAAGCCGCCACCACCATTGTTCGGATCGACGCCGGCGTGACCGTAACGGTCATACGCCTCGCGCTTTTCCGGATTGGTCAGCATCTCGTAGGCTTCCTTGACTTCCTTGAACTTGCCTTCAGCCTCGTTGTCGTCCGGATTGCGGTCGGGATGGTACTTCATGGCCAGCTTGCGGTAGGCCTTCTTGATTTCGTCTTCCGACGCGTTTTTTGCGACACCGAGTGTCTCGTAGAAATCACGCTTTGCCATATTGGTCGGGACCTTGCTGTATTAAATATTCGGTAGTGATGATGCGAAAAAGCCGAGCCGGCAGCGTGGGGAACGCCCGCTCGGCTCGGCGGAATACTGGCAGCGGGGCCGTGAAAGGCCCCGCCACAACGATCAACAACAATTACTTGTTGTCTTTGACTTCCTTGAAGTCAGCGTCCACCACGTCGTCTTGTGGCTTGGCTTGCTCGGCGCCTGGGGCACCTTGCGCGCCTGCTGCACCGGCGTCACCGCCAGCTGCCTGCTGCGCCTGCATGTCGGCGTACATCTTCTCGCCCAGCTTTTGCGAAGCGGTGGTCAATGCGGCCACCTTGGCGTCGATGTCGGCCTTGTCGCCCGATTTGATCGAACCTTCGAGGTCGGTGATCGATGCTTCGATCGCTTCCTTCTCCGACGCTTCCAGCTTGTCGCCGTATTCGGTCAGCGATTTGCGGGTCGAGTGGACCAAAGCGTCAGCCTGGTTGCGCGATTCGGCCAGTTCTTTCACTTTCTTGTCTTCTTCGGCGTTGAGCTCGGCGTCTTTGACCATTTTCTGGATTTCCGCTTCGGTCAGACCGGAGTTGGCCTTGATCGTGATCTTGTTTTCCTTGCCGGTGGCCTTGTCCTTGGCGCCCACGTGCAGAATGCCGTTGGCGTCGATGTCGAAGGTCACTTCGATCTGTGGCGTACCGCGCGATGCTGGCGGGATACCTTCCAGATTGAATTCGCCCAGGCCCTTGTTACCGGCCGCGATTTCGCGCTCACCCTGGTAGACCTTGATGGTCACGGCAGGCTGGTTGTCATCGGCGGTCGAAAACACTTGCGAGAACTTGGTCGGAATCGTGGTGTTCTTGTGAATCATCTTGGTCATCACGCCACCCAGGGTTTCAATACCCAGCGACAGCGGGGTCACGTCCAGCAGCAGCAAGTCCTTGCGCTCGCCCGACAGGACCGAACCTTGAATCGCGGCGCCAACAGCCACGGCTTCGTCCGGGTTCACGTCTTTACGTGGATCCTTGCCGAAGAATTCTTTGACCTTTTCCTGCACCTTCGGCATACGGGTCATACCGCCGACCAGGATGATGTCGTCGATGTCCGAGACCTTGACGCCGGCATCCTTGATGGCGATGCGGCATGGCTCGATGGTGGCGATGATCAGCTCTTCCACCAGCGATTCCAGCTTGGCGCGGGTCATTTTCAGGGTCAGGTGGACCGGCGCGCCGTTCGCCATGGCGATGTACGGCTCGTTGATTTCGGTCTGCTGCGACGACGACAGTTCGATCTTTGCGCGCTCGGCCGAAGCCTTGATGCGCTGCAGGGCGATCGGATCTTTTTTCAGGTCCAGGCCGTTGATCTTCTTGAATTCGTCGATGATGTAATCGATGATGCGCTGGTCGAAGTCTTCGCCGCCCAGGAAGGTGTCGCCGTTGGTGGCCAGCACTTCGAACTGCTTTTCACCGTCAACGTCGGCGATTTCGATGATCGAAACGTCGAACGTGCCGCCGCCCAGGTCATACACGGCGATCTTGCGGTCGCCCTTTTCGTTCTTGTCCAGGCCGAATGCCAGAGCAGCAGCGGTCGGCTCGTTGATGATGCGCTTGACGTCCAGGCCAGCGATACGGCCGGCATCCTTGGTGGCCTGACGCTGCGAGTCGTTGAAGTACGCTGGCACGGTAATGACCGCTTCGGTCACTTCTTCGCCCAGGTAGTCTTCAGCGGTTTTCTTCATCTTGCGCAGCACTTCGGCCGAGATTTGCTGTGGCGCCAGTTTTTTGTCGCGCACGCCGATCCACGCATCGCCGTTGTCGGCCTTGGTGATCGTGTAAGGCATCAGGCCGATGTCTTTTTGCACTTCTTTTTCGTCGAATTTACGACCGATCAGGCGCTTGACCGCGAACAGGGTGTTCTTCGGGTTGGTCACGGCCTGACGCTTGGCCGGCGAGCCGACGAGAATTTCACCATCTTCTTGATAAGCAATGATCGACGGCGTCGTACGCGCGCCTTCGGCGTTTTCGATTACCTTTGGCTGACCATTTTCCATGACGGAAACGCAGGAATTCGTGGTTCCCAGATCGATACCGATAATTCTACCCATGATTTTCTTCCTCTTTGCTATGTTCTAGATGGTACTAATATGTGGAATTACTTTGTCTTTTCAAGTGCTTACTTTGCTTGCGCTGCGGTCACGATGGCCGGACGCAACAGGCGGTCGGCGATCATGTAACCTTTTTGCAAGACAGCAACTACGGTATTGGCT
Organism: Duganella zoogloeoides; assembly: GCF_034479515.1. Taxonomy (NCBI): domain Bacteria; kingdom Pseudomonadati; phylum Pseudomonadota; class Betaproteobacteria; order Burkholderiales; family Oxalobacteraceae; genus Duganella; species Duganella zoogloeoides. Next base: position 214,906 of record NZ_CP140152.1, on the reverse strand, counting down.
TCCTGGTCCGCCGGCACCACGGCAACGGCCTGGTGCTTGTTCGGGTCCAGTTTCTCGCCTTGCGCCGGCAGGATTTCCAGCAGGCGGTTTTTCTCGAAGGCCGCGTTGAGTTGCTTGAGGGTCATTTCAACCCCCTCTTTCAGCGATTCGAGCGTTGGCGCCTCGACTTTCAGGGCCATTTCCAGGCTGTCCTTGACCGGCACCATGGCTTCGGCAAAGCTTTCCACCGCAAACTTGTGGGCCTTGGCCACGTCTTCCTGGGCGCGACGGCGCATGTTTTCGCAATCGGCCTTGGCGCGCATGAACGCGTCGTGGGTTTCCGCCAGGCGCGCTTCGGTACTGGCCAGTTGCTCTTCCAGGGAAGACTGCTGGTCCGGAGTCGATGGCGCAGCCGTTTCGGCGGCGTTTTCTGGATTAGGCACTGCTTGATTTTCCTGATCTTGCATCTAAAGACTCCTACGATCGTATTTGTTTGACATGACGATTTTGTTTGTCATAGCGAATATCACTGCACTGGCCGTAAATGGAGCGGTATCCCCGTATTTCAAGGGGGTACGGTTCAACAGTGACGATGTAACAAGCTGGGTATTTTAACAGGCTGGCACTCACCACCCGCAAGTGCTGATTATCGAAAGCGGGGGTGGTGCACGCGGGGATGTGGCTTTTTGGCCGATATCAGGCTTGGTTGGCGCGCCGCTGCAGGGCAGCGGGCGCCGGATGGTCGGTCAGTCGGCAGCGCCGCGTGCCAGGGCAGCGGCGCGCCCCACTTCGGCGTCCTTGCGGCGCGCATCGTGCTCGGACGGACCGGCCTGCGTCGGCCAGCCGATCATATGGTGCTCGGCAATTTCCGCCAGCGCCGAGATCCACTTGCGCGACGCGTTCAGGCACGGAATGTAATGGAACTCGCGGCCGCCGTTCTGCTCGAAGTCGTGGCGCACTTCCATCGAGATTTCTTCCAGCGTTTCGAGGCAATCGCTGGTAAAACCGGGACACAGCACGTCGATGCGCTTGACGCCGTCGCGCGCCAGTTGCGCCACGGTCGGTGCGGTGTACGGTTGCAGCCACTCGGCCTTGCCGAACCGCGACTGGAAGGTCACGATATATTGTTCCGGTTTCAGGCGCAGCGCGGCAGCGAGCAACCGTGCGGTCTTCAAGCATTCGCAGTGGTACGGGTCACCCAGCATCAGCGTACGCTTCGGCACGCCATGGAAGCTGAGCACCAGTTTTTCCGGCCTGCCATGCTGGTCCCAGTGCGCCAGCACCGAATCGCGCAGCGCGTGGATATAGCCTTCGTCGTCGTGGTAGTTGCGCACGAAACGCAGCTCGGGAATATTGCGCACCGAGCCGTAGTGCTTGAACACGGCGTCGTAAATCGAACCGGTCGTCGTGCCCGAGTACTGCGGATAGGCAGGCAGCACCAGGATGCGGTCGTGGCCATCGGCCTTCAATTTGTCGAGCACGTCAGGCAGCGCCGGCGAGCCGTAACGCATGGCCATCGCCACGGTCAGGTCCTGGTGACCGCGGTCTTCCAGCGCACCGATCAGCTTGCCAGCCTGGGCGTCGGTATTGACCTTCAGCGGCGAGCCTTCGGCGGTCCAGATGGTGGCGTACTTCTTGGCCGACTGGCTTGATCGGAATGGCAGGATGATCAGGTTGAGGATGAACCACCATACGGCGCGCGGAATTTCCACCACGCGGCGGTCGGACAGGAACTCGCGCAAATAGCGCCGCACCGCCGAGGTGGTGGGCGCGTCGGGCGTGCCGAGGTTGACCAGCACCACCGCGGTGCGGCCAACGGCGCCGTGTTTATAGGGAGGTTCTTTTTTGAATGTCATGTGGCGGGCCGGCAATGAAATTGGATTAACGCGCCATTATAGATAAGAACGCGCGCAACCACCGGACCCCACACCTGCTCAGGACGCCAACAACTCGCGCGCATGCTGACGCGTGGTGGCGGTAATCTCGAGGCCGCCCAACATGCGCGCCACCTCTTCCACCCGCGCGCCCGAATCGAGCACGTCGATGCGCGAGGCCGTCTTGCCATTGGCCAGCGTGCGCTTGGCCACCTGGAAGTGCTGGCCGCCCTGGCTGGCCACCTGCGGCAAGTGGGTCACGCACAGCACTTGCCGCTCCTGGCCCAGCCGGCGCAGCAGGCGCCCCACCACCTCGGCCACGGCGCCGCCGATGCCGCTGTCGACCTCGTCGAAAATCAGCGTGGGCGTGGTGGCGGCCTTGGACGTGATCACGGAAATCGCCAGCGAAATCCGCGCCAGTTCGCCACCGGAAGCCACCTTGGCCAGCGGCCGCGCCGCCACGCCGGCATGGCCGGCCACCAGGAATTCCACCTGCTCCACGCCGTGCACACCCGGCTCGCACGGGTTCAGGGCGATATCGAAACGTCCGCCCGTCATGCTCAGTTCCTGCATTGCGCGGGTGACGGCATCGGCCAGCTGGCGGCCGGTGCGGGCGCGCACGGTGCTGAGTTTTTTCGCCACGTCGAGGTAGGCGTTCTTGAGCTTTTGCTCCTGCTTGCGCAAGCCTTCGATGTCGCTGGCATCGGCCAGTTGTGCCAGGCGCTCGGCCTGCCTGGCGTGCTCGTCCGGTAACTCTTCCTCGGTCACGCGGAACTTGCGCGCGGCCGAGTGGATCGCCTCCATGCGCGATTCCACCGACCGCAGCCGCTCGGGGTCGAGATCGACGCGGTCGAGGTAATCGTTGATCGCGTACACCGCTTCCTGCAACTGGATGCGCGCCGGTTCGATCAGATCGACGACGACCTGCATGCCGGAATCGACCGCCGCCAGCTTGCCCAGTTTTTGGTTCAGTGACGACAGTTGCGAGATGATCGGATGCTCTTCCGCCTCGGACAGCACGGTCAAAGCCTCCTGCGCGCCTTCGAGCAGGCTGGCCGCGTGCGACAGCCGGCTTTGCTCGTTGGTCACCTCGGCCCACTCGCCCGGTTTGACGGCCAGCTTCTCCAGTTCGTTGACCTGCCACTCCAGCCGCTCGCGCTCGTATAACACGTTGGCGGCGTTGGTTTCGAATTCTTCCAGCTGCTTCGCAACCGCACGCCAGGTTTTATAGGCAGCCGCGACGGCACGCGTGTCGGCGCCGGCTTGGCCGTCGAGCAGCGCGCGCTGGGCGTCGGCCTTCATCAGCGACTGGTGGGCGTGCTGGCCGTGGATGTCCACCAGCAGGTCGCCCAGTTCGCGCAGCTGGGCGGCAGTGGCGGCCACGCCGTTGATGTACGCCTTGCTGCGGCCGGCGTTGTCGATCACCCGGCGCAGCAGTGCGCCCCCCTCTTCCACTGCGAACTCGTGCGTCTGCAACCACTCGGCGGCCTGGGCCGAGGGCGCAAAATCGGCGGTGATGTCGGCCTTGGCCGCGCCTTCGCGCACCACGCTGGCATCGCCCCGGCCGCCCAGGGCCAGCGTCAGCGCATCGATCAGGATCGACTTGCCGGCCCCGGTTTCGCCGGTGAAGACGGTAAAGCCTGCGGAAAATTCCAGTTCGATCGAATCGACGATAACGAAATCACGGATGGACAGGGTGCGGAGCATGGATGCCTGAAAGTAGGGGGTTAACTGAGTTTGCCTTCACCCGACGGATACTCGTTCCAATGGAGTTTTTCGCGCAGGGTGTTGTAATAGCTCCAGTTTTCCGGATGCAGGAAGTTGATCGTGTGCGGCGAGCGCCGGATCACGATCTGGTCTTGCGGCATCAGGCTGGCAAAGGTTTGCATGTCGAAGTTGACGCTGATATCGCGCCCACGCACGATTTCCACCATGATCTCGCTCGACTCGGGCAACACGATGGGCCGGTTGGACAGCGCGTGCGGCGCAATCGGCACCATCACGATGCCGCCCAGGGCCGGGTGCAGCAGCGGGCCGCCGGCCGACAGCGCATACGCGGTGGAGCCGGTGGCGGTGGAAATGATGAGACCGTCCGAGCGCTGGTTGTACATGAACTGGTTGTCCACGTCCACGCGCAGCTCGACCATGCCGGCGCCGGCGCCGCGCGCCACCACCACGTCGTTGACGGCCAGCCCCAGGTGGATGCTCTTGCCTTCGCGCAGCACGCTGCCTTCCAGCAGGGTGCGGCGTTCGGCCTTGAAGCTGCCGGCCAGCATGCGGGTGAGCACCTCGAACATGCCCTCGAGCGGGATGTCGGTGATAAACCCGAGGCGGCCCTGGTTGATGCCGATCAGCGGCACATTGTAGGGCGCCAACTGGCGGGCGATGCCCAGCATGGTGCCGTCGCCGCCCATGACGATGGCCAGGTCCGCTTCGGCGCCGATCTCGGCGGCGGTCATGGACCGGAGGCCGGAAAAATGCGGCGCCAGGTCCAGCGCGGTTTGCTCCTCGAACACCACCGTGTAGCCGCCAGCCTGCAAAAAATCGACCACGCTGCCCACCGAGTCGGCGATGCCGTCGGTGTTCTTGCGCACGGCCAGTGCGATGGTGTGAAAGACGGCGTGCTTGGTAGTCATAAAAATCTCGGCAAAAGTTGGCGGCGGCGACACGCAGCAGAGTAACCGATTACGTCGGGTTCTGCCATCACCGGCCAACCCACGGCCCGCACTGGTTTGCTGTACATATGAACAGTATTTTGCGCAGTATAGTGTGCACTTGCCCGGAGTGCAAGCGCGCACCGACGTGGCGGTTGGAAGTTGTCAAGATTCAAGGTGGCGACCAAGGCCATGACAACTCGCTAATATCGATCGCACAATAAAACCCGGAGGGCACGATGTCTACCCAAGAAAAAGTCAATACCGACGAAAAGATTGAAAACGACGGCGGCAAGCGCCTGCCACACGAGCGTGACGAATCGCCCGAGGGCCAGAAACCCAAGGAACGCACTATCATGAAACAAGCCGCTGCCGATATCGACAGCGGCATGGTCGATACCGACCTGCGCAACAAGCCCGGCGTGCAACAGGTGCACACCCCGGCCCCGCGCGAGGCTACTGCCAAGCCGCTGCCCGACACCAAACAAGACTAACAATACCAACAGGACCTGCCACTACATGAACCACGCCACCGCACGCACCGTCGTCTTCACTCTTACTGCGCTCGCTTCCGCTGTCGCGCTGGCGCAGACCGCGCCAGCAGCCCCCGCGGCACCGGCCGGCGCCGCCGCCTACCCGGTCGGCTTCGGCCCCAATCCGGTGCTGCCCAAGCCCGACAAGTCGCTGATCCCCACCGTCAACGTGGCAGCGGTCGATCGCTGGACCGCGCAGGAGACCCCGCGCCCGCCCGCCGGCTTCACCGTCACGGCGTACGCACGCGACCTCGACCACCCGCGCTGGATCTACACGCTGCCCAACGGCGACGTGCTGGTGGCCGAAACCAACGCTCCGCCCAAGCCCGACGACAGCAAGGGCATCAAGGGCAAGATCATGCAGCACCAGATGAAAAAAGCCGGCGCGGTCACGCCGTCCGCCAATCGCATCACCCTGCTGCGCGGCGTCGATGCCAAGGGCGTGGCGCAAAGCCGCACCGTGTTCCTGCAAGGCTTGAATTCGCCGTTCGGCATGGCGCTGGTCGGCAACAACCTGTACATCGCCAACAGCGATGCACTGGTGCGCTTCCCGTACAAGGAAGGCGACACCACCATCGCCGCTGCCGGCACCAAGGTCATGGACTTGCCGGCCGGCACCCGCAACCACCACTGGACCAAGAACGTCATCGCCAGCCCCGACGGCAAGTCGTTGTACGTCACGGTCGGCTCCAACAGCAATGTCGGCGAAAACGGCATGGAAGAGGAAGAAGGCCGCGCGGCGATCTGGCAGTTCGACATTGCCAGCGGCAAGGGCCGCCTGTTTGCCACCGGCCTGCGCAACCCCAACGGCATGGGCTTCGAGCCGCACACCAAGGCGCTGTGGACGGTCGTCAACGAGCGCGACGAACTGGGCAACGACCTGGTGCCTGATTACATGACCTCGGTGCGCGACGGCGGCTTTTACGGCTGGCCGTACAGCTATTTCGGCCAGAACGTCGATGTGCGCATCAAGCCCGCCAAACCGGACCTGGTGGCCAAGGCCATCGCGCCCGACTATGCACTGGGCGGCCACACGGCCTCGCTGGGGCTGGTGTTCTACGAAGGCAAGCTGCTGCCGCAGGCCTACCAGGGCGGCGCCTTCATCGGCCAGCATGGCTCGTGGAACCGCAAGCCGCACAGCGGCTACAAGGTGGTGTATGTGCCGTTCGCCAACGGCAAGCCGTCGGGGCCGCCGCAGGACTTCCTCACCGGCTTCCTCGACGCCAAGGGCAAGGCGCAAGGCCGTCCGGTGGGCGTCGCCATCGACAAACCGGGCGCCGTGCTGGTGGCCGACGACGTGGGCAACATCATCTGGCGGGTGGCTCCGGCAGCTGCCACCGCCAGCAAATAACCATTCAACCCAAGGAGAAATATATGAGCAGTCAACACAGCGGTTCAGCAGTCTGGAGCGGTGGCCTGAAAGACGGCATCGGCAGCATTTCCACCCAGACCGGGGTGCTCAAAGAAGCCCCTTACGGCTTCAAGGCCCGTTTCGAAGACGGCCCCGGCACCAACCCGGAAGAGCTGATTGGCGCCGCCCACGCCGGCTGCTACACGATGGCATTGTCGGGCGTACTGGCTGAAGCAGGCATGACTGCGCAAAAGCTGGAAACCACCGCAGCGGTCACGCTCGACAAGGTCGATGGCGGCTTTGCCATCACCAAGGTGCACCTGACCTTGCTGGCCACCATCCCCGGCGCCGATCAGGCCAAGTTCGAGGAAGCCGCCAACAAGGCCAAGGTCAATTGCCCGGTCTCGAAGCTGCTCAACGCAGAAATCACCCTCGACGCAAAACTGCAAGCATAAGCGGTTGACCAACCCTTCATAGCGGCGTTGCAGGGCCGTGCCGTACATATGTACTGTCTTCGTCCCTGCGCCTTGCTCTGAAGGGTTGGTCAACTGCTAAGGCGCGCAACGGAGTCCGCTTAAATCGCATAAAATCGCCGCTTGTTCATCACGAAAGACCACCATGCGAATTCTGCATACGATGCTGCGAGTCGGCGATCTTCAGCGCTCCATTGATTTCTACACCAAGGTGCTGGGCATGAAACTGCTGCGCACCAGCGACAACCCGGAATACCAGTACACGCTGGCATTCCTCGGTTACGGGTCCAACCCCGAGCACGCGGAACTGGAACTGACGTACAACTACGGCACCACCAGCTATGACCTGGGCACCGCCTACGGCCATATCGCCATCTCGGCCGACGACATCTACGCCGCCGCCGAATCGGTGCGCGCCAATGGCGGCGCCGTCACCCGCGAGCCAGGTCCGGTCAAGGGCGGCAACACCGTGATCGCGTTTGTTACCGATCCCGATGGCTACAAGATCGAGCTGATCGAACGCCGCTTCGACGGCGCCGGCGCCGGGCTGTAACTTTTAACCCTTAACCCGCATGGCCGCCCTGGCATCGGCACCCGTACGGGGTTCGATGCCAGGGCAAGGCGGTGTTGGCTCGGAGCGCGCAATACCGGGCGCAAAAAAATGGCGGGCTGCACAGCCCGCCATTTTTACGTCCGGCGCTTACTTGATGGCGATCGCCAGGTCGGTCAGCCCCACCGCACCGGCGCCGATCGCCGACGTCGCCGGGGTAGCCGCGCCATTGACCAGCACTGCTGCGCCGGTGGCCAGGTCGATCCGGTACAGCGCGCTCGGACCGCTGGCCGTGGTGCGCAACGCTGCCAGCGCCAGGCCGTTGGCGCCGCCGGCGATATCGAAACCGGCGTCCCCCGCCACCGCCACGTTCAACAGACCCACATTGACCAGCGTGCCGTCATTCGGCGGATTTTGCAGCGCCAGGCTGGCGCTGGCCGTGTCGATGTCGAACAGCTGGGTGGCCGTGGTGCCGGCATAGCTGTTGGTGTAAGCAGCAGCGGTCACTACCGGCGCCAGACCGGCGCGGTTGAGGGCGCCGTCAGTGGTGGTAGCGCCGGTATCGACATTGATACGCAGGCTCTGGCCGGTATTACCGATCACGCGCAGGCGGTCGGCCACCGGGTTGAAGTCCACGGCAAACGCGGTGCCGGTAATGGCCGTGTAGGGCGCGGTGGTGTCCGTCGGGTCCGCTGCCAGCGTGGCACGGGCGGTCGCAGCGCCGGTAGCAGGGTCGACGGTGACGATGCGGCCGGTCGAGGACATGCCGTAAAGCAGGCCATCCTTCGGCCGGATGTCGATGCCCAGCAGGCGCTCGCCCGATGCCAGGCCGGAAATGGCGACATTGGCGTCCAGCGTATTCGGGGTAGCCGTTTTAAAAGTGACCAGGCGGGCGTCGTCGGTCAGGCCGTAAGCGATGGGTGCGGCCGGCGCCTTGAGGGCAACGCCACGCAACTCTTCGGTCACATTGATCGCGGCCACCAGGGTAGCCTGCGTAGCGGGCGCAACGGGTGCGGCCAGGTTCAGCGTGTAGAAGCCGCGCACGCCGCCCACCGTCATCACGGCGTAGCCGGTGTTGGTGCGGGCATCGATATCGAAGCCGGCCACGGCAGTGGCGGTCAGGCCGAGTGGCAGCGGGAGGGCCAGGGTGCCGTTGTTGGGCGGGTTCTGGGTGTACAGCGTGCCGTTGGCGGCATCGATCACGAACAAGGTGGTGCTGCCGGTGCCGGCAAAGCTGTTGGTGTAGGCAGCGGCCGTGATGGCGGTGTTGACCGCGCCGCCATTGATGGCGCCGTCGGTGGTGGTGGCGCCGGTATCGACATTGATGCGCAGGCTTTGGCCGGTGTTGCTCACCAGCCGCAGGCGGTCGGCCACCGGGTTGAAATCGACGCCGAACTCGGTACCGGCCAGCGCCGTGAACGGCAAGGTGGTGTCGGTCGTATCAGCGGCCAGGGTGGACTTGAGGGTGGCCGCGCCGGTCGTGCCATCGAGGGTATAGATGCGGCCGGTGCTGCCCACGCCGTACAGCATGCCATCGGCCGGGCGGTAATCGATGCCCAGCAGGTTTTCGCCCGCTTGCAGGCCGGTCACGGTGGCCGTGGTGCGAATGGTGCCGGGAGTGGCGCGGTCGAACGACAGCAGCTTGTTGCTCGCGGTCAGCACGAACACGTCGCCCGCCACGGTCACCACAGGCGGGGTGGTGGGCGGAACGGGCGTATTGGTGCCGATATCGTCATCGCTGCCGCCGCAAGCGACGAGCGACAACGAGACAGCGGAAACGAGCAACAGTTTGGCGTATGGCAGGGTAGGCATGGTCTTGGCTCCTGTAGTGGTTGTTGGGCTTACCCCAGCACTACAAACGACCAGCCGATTTGGATGCAGTAAAAACAAAATAATTTTTTACTGCATTTCAGATGACAGCGAACTTGCTTAGTTGTTGTTCACTTTTTGTTCGAAAATTTCCATCCAGCGCTTCAGTTCATGCTCATACTGCTTGTTGTACTTGAACTGGATTTGCCATTCAGGATGATCGACATCCTTGACGCGCACGAAAAAGCCGCTGCTGTTGACGTTCTGGTTGCTGTTGGCAATATTGACCATGGCCGCGTTCATGCCGCCGCCATACACGGCGCCGCCCGTCGAGAGGTTGTAACGCCAGCCACGGATGTCGGCATAGCTGTAGATTTTCGACTTGCCGTTCTGCGCCAGGTACACGCGCTGGTTTTTCACGTCCACCGCGATCGCGAATTTTTTAAACGTGTGCGAAAAATCGGCCGACTTGAGGAATTCCTCATCGAAGCCCTTGGTCACCAGCGCCTGCGGGCCGCTGGCCTTTTGCCATTGACGGTAAGCAAAATACCAGACCGGCGCCGCCAACAGCGCACCCAGCAAGCCCATGCTGAAAAACAGGACTGCACCGACGACGATCAAAATCCACGCTAAAACCATTCCATTCCCCTAGTCGAATAATTAGTACGAAAGCTTAATTATTTGTAAAACAACAGGAATGGATACTAACTTAATACGATAACGAAAGGCAACTTTTGTTGCGTGAATTCCGTCTTAATGTTGCAGCAAGGCGTTGATCGGCGCCAGGTCATCCTCGCGCAGCGTGCCAGCGGCGGAACGCAGGCGCAGGCCGTTCATGACGGTGTCGTAGCGCGCCTTGGACAGGTCTTTCTGGGTCGCGTACAGCTGGCGCTGGGCGTTCAGCACGTCGATATTGATGCGCACGCCCACCTGGTAGCCGAGCTTGTTGGAATCGAGCGAGGACTTGCTCGACACTTCCGCCGCTTCCAGCGCTTTGACTTGCGCCAGGCCGCTGTTCATGCCGAGGAATGCCACCCGGGCATTTTGTGCGGCCAGCCGCTTGGTAGCTTCCAGGTCGTTGCGGGCCTTGTCTTCCAGCGCGATCGCTTCGCGCACCTGGCTGGTGACGGCAAAGCCGCTGAAGATCGGCACGCTCCAGGTGACGCCGATGGCGTTGTTCTTTTGCGTGCCTGACGCGGTGGTGCTTTGGTGGCTGGTCGATGCGGCCAGGTTCAGGGTCGGCATGTGGCCGGCACGGTTGCGCGAGATGTCGCGCTTGGAAATTTCCAGCTGCAGCTGCGAAGCGATCACCGAGAAGTTCTGGCCTTCGGCCGACGACACCCACGGATCGATGGCGGCCGGCTCCGGCGCCGAGATGGTCACGCCGGCGCGCAGCGGCGCCAGTTCGCCGGTCGGCTTGCCGGTAATGACTTGCAGCGCGGTGCGCTTGTTATCGAGGTCGGTAATCGCGGCAAACTCCTGCGCCACCACCAGGTCGTACGCGGCTTGCGCCTCGTGGGTATCGGTGATGGTCTGGGTGCCCACTTCGAAATTGCGCTTGGCCGAAGCCAGCTGCTCGGTGGTCGCGGTTTTTTGCGCCTGGGTGGCGGTGAGGTTGTCCTGCGCCGTGAGCACGTCGAAATACGCTTGCGCCACGCGGGTGATCAGGTCCTGGCGGGCCTGGGCGAACGTGGCTTCGGAGATGGCCTGGACCAGCTTGCTCTGCTGATAGGTTTGCCAGGCGGCCCAGTTGAACAGCGGCTGGCTCAGCGTGACGGAATAGCTGTTGACGTGGTTGTCCGTATCGCGCCGGGTGACAAAGCCGATGCCGCTACCGTCGGTAATCAGTTGTCCCTCGTTGAACGGGCGGAAATCGCCATTGTTACGAGTATTGCTCCCCTGCGCCGAGACCGACGGCAGCAGGCCGGCGCGTCCCTGGGTGGTGCGCTCGCGCCCCGCATCCAGTGACGAGCGGGCGCTGGCGTACGTGGCGTCGTTCGCCAGTGCTTGCTGATAGACTTGGATAAGATCGGCGGCCTGTGCGCCAGGTAAAGCCAAGGTCATCAAAGCGCTGGACAGCAGCACGGCGATAAGGGATTTCTGCATTGCTTTCTCCGTTGGAGTCTTTTTAAGTTGATCGAATCAAACACTGCTCCCGCAGCGCCGGTGATGGCCGGCGCTTGCGTTCTCTACCTTTAATACCTTTAATACTTTTTCATTGCCGGATCAACTTGCAGGGCCCAGGCATGGATGCCGCCCGTCAGGTTGACCATCTTGCCGAAGCCGTGACGCTCGAGGAACGCTGCCACGTTCATGCTGCGTGCGCCGTGGTGGCAGATGCAGACGATCTCGGCATCTTCATCGAGGTCGTCGATGCGTCCCGGGATGGTGTTCATCGGAATCAGCACCGAGCCGTCGATACGGCACTCGTCGAATTCCCACGGCTCGCGTACATCGAGCAGCACCGGCTTGGCGCGCGTATCGTCGGCCAGCCAGGCCGCCAGTTCCGGCGCGGTGATCATCTGCATGCCGGCCCCGCTCAGAACTTGAACGCCGACGGCCTGGAAGCCAGCAGCAAAGGCTTGACCGAGGTCTCGAACAGCGTGCGCGTGTCGTAGCCGGCTTCGCCGGTACGGGTGATCAGCTGCGCCTTCATCGCCGGCGCCTGGCCGATGATGACCGCCAGGCGGCCGCCGACCTTGAGCTGCTTGAGCAGCGCTTCCGGCAGTTCCGGCAGCGAACCCGACACCACGATCACATCGAACGGTGCGCCGTTGGTCCAGCCCTGCGCGCCATCGCCCAGTTCGACCGTGACATTGGCCACGCCGTTGGCGGCCAGGTTCTGCTCGGCCAGGGCTTTGAGTTCCGGCGAGATTTCCACGGTGGTCACGTGGCGCGCGCGGTATGCCAGCAGCGCAGCCATGTAGCCGGAGCCGGTACCGATTTCCAGCACCGACTCATGTTTCTTGACCATGACGTCTTGCAGCAGGCGCGCTTCGATCTTCGGGAACAACATGTTCTCGCCGCCTGGCAGTGGAATTTCGGTATCGGCAAAGGCCAGCGCCTTGTGGGCGACAGGCACGAAATTCTCGCGCTTGACCACGTGCAGCAGGTCCAGCACTTCGGTGTCGAGGACGTCCCAAGGGCGGATTTGCTGTTCGATCATGTTGAAGCGGACTTGTTCAATATTCATCTTAAGACTCGGTCGGGATTAAATAATCCGTCATTTTATCGTTGAACTGACATCGGGGGACATATTAACGATATGACGGTCGGATCGCGGGAAATTGCGACAGGCTGCAATTTGAGGGGGTTGAACCGGCGGAAACGGCAAGCTGGCCGCGCAGGGGCGTAACGCTGCGGCGCCGGCTCACTGCGCGGGGGCGGCCAGGCCGGCCAGGTTGGTGGTGATAAACAGGTCCATATAGGCGTGCGGATCGATCGGTGGCATCTCGCAGGCGGGCATGAAGGACTGGGTCCACATCATGAGCATCATCACCGGCGCCACCAGCACCGGCGTCATGACGTCGGGATCGACGGCGCGAAACTCGCCGCGATCAATGCCGCGCACCAGCACGCTGCGGATCAGTCCGGTACCGCGCGCCACCACTTCTTCGTTGTAAAAATGCGCCAGTTCCGGAAAGTTGTTACCTTCGGCGAACATCAGCTTGGTGATCCCGGCCAGTTGGCTGGAGCAGCACTGGTTCCACCAGCGCATCAGCAGCTCGCGCATCAGCGCGGCGCTGTGGCCTTCGAAACCGGCGGCATCCTGCTCGGCCTCGCCGATAACTTCGACAATGGTGCCACGCACCACGGCCTTGAACAGCTCTTCCTTGTTGGTGAAATACAGGTAAAGCGTGCCCTTGGACACGCCGGCGCGCTTGGCCACGTCTTCCAGCCGGGTGGCGGCATAACCACGTTCGACGAACTGGTCGAGGGCAGCGGCCAGCAATTCCTGCGGGCGCGCATCCTTGCGCCGCTCCCAGCGGGGCTTGTTGTCTTGAGGGGCTTGCATGGGGGATCGACTCTTGCCTGACTGTTACTTACTTGTAAGTCATTAATATAAGCGCAAGGCCGGGGGACGTCAAGGTGCGGTGCCTGGCCCTGCTGACAACTATGGCAAAATCCACACTCTTGCCAAAGGAAATGCTGACGATGCCCAATACCAAAACCGAAAAACAGAAAATGCTGGCCGGCGAGTTTTACACTGCCGTCGATGACGAACTGCAGGCCGACCAGGCTGCCGCCCGCCACTGGATGGAGCGCTACAACCGCAGCATCGGCCTGACACCGCAACAACATGCTGAACTGCTGCACGAAGGCTTGGGCGCCGTCGGCAAGCACTGCGTGGTGCGTCCGCCGTTCCACCTCGACTACGGCTACAACATCACGCTCGGCGACGGCGTGTTCATGAATTTCAACTGCGTCATTCTCGACGTGGTACAGGTGGAAATCGGCGACGGCACGCAGATCGGGCCCGGCGTGCAAATCCTCACCGCCGACCATCCGCGCGAACCGGCGCTGCGCGCCCAAGGGCTGGAGTTCGGGCGGCCGATCAAGATCGGCAAGAATGTCTGGATCGGTGCCGGCGCGCTGATCATGCCGGGCGTGACCATCGGCGACGATGCCCTGATCGGCGCCGGCAGCGTGGTCACGCGCGACGTTGCACCCGGCGTGACCGTGGTCGGCAATCCGGCGCGGCCGCGCTGAAGTGTCGCAAAATCATCTGCAATTCAATTTGTTTCATTTGCCCACCAGAAATTAATCAGCTAGACTGGCGGCGTTCGCTGTCACACTGCCGGTCTTTCAGACTACGCGCATGCAAGTCTACGGCCTTATCCCCGCCGCAGTGACCGAACCCTCCATGTGGCCCATTCCCCTGCCGCATCGCTGCCCACCGCCATCCCGGCGCACAGCGTAGAGACCGATTTTCCGCAACCGGCCGCCACGTCCCCTGGTCCGTTGCCGCTGTTGACATTGCAATCCTGCTTACGTTGACCGTATTTTGGCCTTGCGACACTTCTCGAATGGAACACACCATGTTTTCAAACCTCACTATCCGCACCCGCCTGATCGGGACCATGCTGCTGCTCGGCGCCTTGATGATCTTTATTGGCGTGCGCGGCATCTCGGCGCTGCACACCACCAACGGCGTACTCAAGGACGTCTACGAAAATTCCATGGTGTCGATGAAGGCCATTGCCGACACCCAGATCCAGATCGACCGCGCGCGCCTGTCGATCGACCGCGTGGCGCTCAAGCCGGACGCGGCCAATGCTGAAGAAACGCTGGCCCGCTCGCAAGGCTTCCTCGACGCCAGCGACAAAGCCTGGGCGCGCTATACCGCACTGCCTTTCGGCGACGGTGAAAAAGCGCTGGCCGACCAGACCGGCGCCGCGCGCACCGCGCTGATCAAGGACGGCATCCAGCAGGCATTCAAGGCGCTGCGCGAGAAGAACCAGCCGGAAATTGACCGCCTGATGCTCAGCGAAGTGACCCGCCTGTTCCGCCTGTACACCGACAGCGCCGAAAAGCTGTCCGTGTACCAGCTCGAATCGACTGCCAGGCAATACGAGGCCAGCCAGGCCGCCTACAACCGCAACATGACCTTCGCCATCGTTGCCATCGTGCTGGGCCTGGTCGTGGCGCTGGTGTCGTCGCTCATGCTGCTGCGCGCCGTGATGAACCCGCTGGGCGAAGCATTGAAGCACTTCAACGCCATTGCCGACGGCAACCTGGCCAATACCATCGACCTCGGCCGCCAGGATGAAATGGGCGCGCTGATGACCGGCCTGCACCAGATGCAGGACCGCCTGGCCGACACCGTGCGCAGCGTGCGCGACGGCAGCGACGCCATCGCCACTGCCAGCAATGAAATCGCCGCCGGCAATATGGACCTGTCGCGCCGCACCGAACAGCAGGCCGCAAGCCTGGAGGAAACCGCGTCATCGCTGGAGGAACTGACCTCGACCGTCAAACAAAATTCGGACAACGCCCGCCAGGCCAACCAGCTGGTCGGTTCCGCCTCGGACATCGCCGTCAAGGGGGGCGAGCTGGTCGCGCGCGTGGTCGATACCATGGCCTCAATCACCGAATCGTCGGACAAGATCGCCGACATCATCGGCGTGATCGACGGCATCGCCTTCCAGACCAACATCCTGGCGCTGAACGCGGCCGTGGAAGCGGCCCGCGCCGGCGAGCAGGGCCGTGGCTTCGCGGTAGTGGCCACCGAAGTGCGCAACCTGGCGCACCGCTCGGCCAGCGCCGCCAAGGACATCAAGCAGCTCATTACCGATTCGGTGGAAAAAGTGGGCACCGGCAGCGCGCTGGTGAACGAAGCGGGCACCACCATGACGGAAATCGTCAGCAGCGTGCGCCGCGTCACGCAGATCATGGGCGAGATCAGCTCGGCCGGCCGCGAGCAGGAACTGGGCATCGAGCAGATCAACACCGCCGTGGCCGAGATGGACACGGTCACCCAGCAAAATGCCGCACTGGTGGAACAAGCCGCCGCCGCTTCGCAAGCGATGCAGGAGCAGGCAGTCAAACTGGCCGAGATGGTGAGTGTGTTCCAGGTGGCTGGCAGCCCGGCTCGCGCGTCAACAGCATCGCGTCCGGCAGCAGCCAAAGCAGCAGCCCCAGCCACCCGCCCTGCGATTACCAAACCGGCAGCCAGGCCAGCGGCCAAATCGCCAGCATTAAAACTGGCCGACAAACCCGCCCGCACCAAACCCGCCGCCAGCAGCGACGGCGACTGGGAAGAATTTTAAAGTTCAGGGTCAGTGCCTAATGCCGTTAAGTTAAGCGAAAAGTCTTAATTTTGTTTGCTTAAAAATGTCGTCCCTGCGCAGGCGGGGACCCAATTTGGCAGGCGTTTCCGGGGATTTTGCAGAACTTGGGTACCCGCCTGCGCGGGTACGACGGCTATGCGGAGCTTAACTTAACGGCATTAGTAACGGCATTAGGGTCAGTGCCGACATTTGGACACGGGCCCAACCGCTATAGGGCTCAGTTCGTGTCCGAATGTCGGCACTGACCCCGAAGTTACCAACCCATTTTTTGGCGGACAAACGCCGTCAGCTTGGCGGCATTGGCCTGGTGGTGTTTCACGCGCGGGTGTTTGTCGTAGCCCGTGTAGTCGAAAAACAGCGTGTCGATGCGTTCATCCTGCTCGGCGCGTAGTTGCGCCACCGCGCTGCTCACGTAGCCGGGCCACTTGCTGCCCGGGCTCACCGCGTCCATGCTGCCCAGTGCGCAGATGATGTAGGCGCGCGGATACTCGGCGCGGATCTTTTTCACCAAATCCTTGTAGGCGGCGATGCGCTGCGCGTCGGTCGGGATTGGCTTGAGCCGCTGCTCGCGGTCGATCAGCCATTTGTCGTTCTGGAACAGGTTGATCACCACCACGTCCGGCGTCCACTGGCTGAAATCCCAGCGGCTGTCGTTGTTGCCCACCGCGCTCAACTGGTCGTAAAACTGCGGCATGATGAACGGGAACCAGCTGATCATCACGCCGATGCCGCTTTGCGACACCACGTGCATTTCCGCGTCGAGCGCGCGCGCGGTGATGGCGTCGTACGCCATGAAGTTGTTCTTGTCCTTGAGTTCGTGATCGGGGCCGTCGTCGGGCGCCTCGTTGCCCATGCCGCTGGTGATCGAGTCGCCAAAAAAGGCGATGCGGCGCGCCTTGCGCGGGGGCGGCGCCAGCAACCTGGCGCCGTCGGCCAGTTCCAGGCCACGGAACACGGTCGCGCCCTCCTCACCCTCGGTACGCTTGGTAATCAGGAAGCGGTGCGGACCGGCCGGCAAGCCGGTCGCCACCGGGTAAGTCTTGCCGCCCTTGGCGGCGCTGATGATCACCGGTTTATCGAGCTTGCCGTCAATAAAAACGTTGAACCAGTTCTTGCCGTATTGGTCATCGAGCGTGACCGCCAGGCTGCTGCCGGTGAAGTTGCCTTCGATGCTGGTGCCGGGCCACGAGATCACCGGCGCCGCCTTGTCGGCGAAGTCGATGCGGCCCGTGTATTGCAAGTTGGCGTCATCGGCGCCGACGGCCACGGCGGCCCAGGCACTGCTGGAAGCGACCAGCGCGGCCAGGCCGGCGGCGCGGAAGAATTGCCGGGTCAGGTTCAACATGGTCAGTCGCGGCGCAAAATAAAACAGGTGGCGGTGGCGTGGGCCAGCAGCTTGCCGTCGGCAGTCTTGAGCGTGCCTTCGGACACGCCGAGGCTGCGCGAGAGGTTGATGATCTTGCCTTCGACGATCAAGGTTTCGCCCTTGGGTACCGGGCGGAACATTTTGACGCTGAGGTCGGTGGTGCCGTAGCCCACGCCCGCTTCCAGCATCGAGTGCACGGCGCAGCCGGTGGCCGAGTCGAGGATGGTGGCGGCAAAGCCGCCGTGGATGCCGCCCATCACGTTGATGTGGCGCTCGTCGGCGCGCGCGGTGCCGAGAATGTAGCCGGCCTTGGCCTCGGTGATTTCCATCGGCATGGTGTCGGACATCGGTGGGCGGGGAAACTTGCCGTCTATCGCTGCCTGCAGCAATTCCAGGCCGGTCATTTTTTCGGGATGCATCGGTAATTCCTTCGGTAAGGATGGGCTTGGCAGCCACTATAGCGAAGCGCCTTGCGCTCTGCTAGAGGCACGCCTCGGATGCCACCAGCGAAATATGCCGACCGGCATATGCCGTACACCCCGAGCGGCAGATTTTAGGCGTGGACGGCGCATCCATACTGTGTTCTGTCGGCAGCAAATCGAACGTATGCCGGCAACGACCGCAGGAACCCCTGCTCTACCACTCAAAGGATTTCATCATGTTCAAGACCTTCCGCAAAGCCGCTCTCGCAACCACCCTGGCAACGGGCCTGGCCGCAGCACTGCTGGCTGGCGGCGCCCACGCCGCCGGTACCAAGGCTGCCCCGTACGGCACCATGGCGCCAGCCACCGCCGCCGAGCGC
This sequence comes from Duganella zoogloeoides, assembly GCF_034479515.1. Taxonomy (NCBI): domain Bacteria; kingdom Pseudomonadati; phylum Pseudomonadota; class Betaproteobacteria; order Burkholderiales; family Oxalobacteraceae; genus Duganella; species Duganella zoogloeoides. The sequence continues at coordinate 196,724 of NZ_CP140152.1, read as the reverse complement.
CACGTGGTGATCACGGAAAAAACCCGGGCGGTCAACGTGAACAACGGCGAGACCGTGGAGTTTCGCGTCAACGGCCAAAGCTTCACCTGGCACTTCCAGACGCTGCGCGATGAAGCCCGCTTCGACCTGTCCAAGATCGCGCCAAGCGGCATGATCAACCACAAGGTCACGGTGCACGTGGCGTCCCACCCGCTGTACCGCGGTTAAAAAAAGGCGCCGCTCGCAGCGGCGCCTTATCAGACATCGAGGCTATCAGTGATCGCTGATGGCCTTGCCGTGCTCGCGTGGCACGTAGTGGTACGTGCGCAGCTTGTGCTGGATGTCGATCTCGGGATTTTTCAGCATGCGCAGCATTTCTGCACCCGCCAGCAACACCGGACCGTAGCCGTGCATGGCATCGACGCTGGTCGGACGGTTGTAGTAGTAGATGTGGTCGCTGGCGAACGTGGTGCCTACGCAAGTGCCCTCGACTTGACCCTTGGCGTTGATGCGCGTGCTCAGGCCTACCCAGCCAGCCTGGGCAATGGAGCCGTAGGTGGTCGGGCTGATCCAGCCTTCGTTGATCGCATGGGCAAACACGTACACAAAGATGGCGGTGGCCGAAGTTTCCAGGTACGAGTCGTTACGGTCGAGCATCTGGTGCCACAGACCGGTGCCGGACTGGGTTTCGGCGATGCCGTGCAGGCTGGCGCGCAGTTGCGCCAGCACCTTGTTGTATGACGGATGGTCTTTCGGCAGCACGTCGAGCAGGTCGCTCATGGCCAGCACTGCCCAGCCGTTGGCGCGCGCCCAGTAGAAGCGCGGCGCGTCCGGGTTGTTGGCGTTCCAGCCGTGGGTAAACAGGTTGTTCTGCTTGTTGTACAGGTGCTCGGCCATGGTCAGCACGTTCGAGGCGGCATCGTCGAACCAGGCTTTGTCGCCGGTCAGGTGGCCCATCTCGGCCAGCGCCGGAATGCCCATGTACATGTCATCGGCCCACAGCGACGACGCTTGCGGACGCTTGCGCGCGAACGTGCCGTCGGCCAGGCGGTACTGCTGCTTTTGCACGTAGCCGCTGCAGGTGTCGATCATGTCCTTGAGGTCGGGACCGACCTTGGCGAAGCGCGCGCGCACCAGCGCCGCGCACATCGAGCCGCTGTCGTCGAGCGACATCGGCTGCAGGAAACGGGTGAAGCTGTTGGCACGGCCCAGCTTGAACTGGTCTTCCTGGGCGCGGAAGTACGGCTTGCTGTCCTTGAAGAACTGGAAGTGGCGGCGCGTCATGTCGGTGTAGCGCTTGTCGCCGGTCACTTCGGCAGCCTTGATCAGGCCCGAGTGAATCACGCCCATCTCGTAGACCATCAGGCCGAAATCGTTGGACGACGGCTCGAACACGGCGCCAGCGACAGGTTTTTTCAGGTCGGTGACCGGCTTGCCGGTGGCCTTGTCGATGATGCGGGTGGGGGTGATGCTGTCCACGTAGCCGCGCACGCGGTCGAGTGCGCCGGTGATCTCGGCGGCGGTAGGCTTTTTGTAGGGAACCGGGTACGTGCCTTCGCTCGTATCCTTGAGGTTCTTGTTGTCCGTGTTGCGGAAAGATCCGCCAGGCTGGATGTCGAGCGCCGTGGCGGCATGGACGGCCCCGGAGGCCAGGATGGCGGTCAGCAGCATCGCCAGGCGGCTTGAAACGTGTGTCATCGTTTACCCTTTTTTAATTGTGAATTGAAGTCTCCACCAGGAAGGCTATGGAAGGTAAACGATTTCGTCAAGTTACTTTTTCACTTCCTGCATGGTCCAGCCTTGTTGCCTGCGTAGAAACTCGCTGATCGAATCGACGGTCACGGTATTGATGCGGCCAGCATAGCGCAAGTTATTCGGATGGTCATCGAACGCAACATTGGCCTTGAACATGCGCCCGCCTAGCCGCTTGAGGGCACCGATACGCATTTCGCTGGGGCGGTAACCAGCTGCCTGCAACCACTGCTGCGCTTCCTGCCGGGTTGCGACCCGCCCCTGGTCGGCCGCAGCATGCGCCAGCACTTCCAGTATCCACTGGTTGGAGTTCTGGTAGGTGGTGGCAAACGGGTAAGCCACCATGCTGTAATGCGGCTGGTGCAAGCGTTGCAGTTGCACCGTATCGCGCAAGGCCAGTGTCAGGCGCTCGGCAGCTGCGGCCGGGGGGACCAGGATCAACGCGTCGTAGCTAAAGGGCCCCTCGAGAAAGAAATTGGCCAACCCATCGACCCACAGGCCAGACGCTGCGGTGCCGCATTCGTTGAGCAATTCATACACCCGCCATGGCTGCCCGGGTCCGGCACGATACGCCAGGCCCGCATGCGAGTATTTCAGCCCGTAGGCGGACAGGTCTTGTCCCTGGCGCGCGATCAGCGCCACGTCGCTGCCGGTGGCATTCAATGCGGCCTGCAAGCGCGCCCCCGTTGCCAGCCCGTCGCGCAAAGCTTCGAAACTCATCGCTTGTTCTTCACACGCGCGGCCGGCATGGGCCGGCATGGCGCAGACCGCCCACAGCACCATCGCCAGCAAAGCCGCATGGCGTCGCGCGCTCATGGAGCTGCCAGCCGTTGTTGTGACAACAACGCTTCACCCAAGGCATTCGGGATGAAGGCCAGTACTTTTCCGGATGTTACTAAAATAGTGCCGCTGCTTTCGCTTACCACCTCGACCATGGCGCCGACGGCCAGGCCCACTGCATTGACGGCCTGAGCGCCGAGAGTGACCGAATACTGGCCAGCCGATCCGACCGCCGTCAAAAATATCTCGGACATATTTTCGTTGTGCACCAAGCCGCTGACGACCAACGAAGCGCCACTGACCAAGATCACCGGTCCGGCCGAGAGCGCGGCGCCACCTTGCGCGGAGCCTACCGCCGAGACAACCGGAGACGCCACGATCGACAGCGTACCGATAGAGAGATTGCCGGACAAATCGCGCAGCAGCGACGACGCGCTTGCCCCGTGCGATGCCGCTAACAGGCCAAGTATCACGGCCATCCTGAAAAAGATGCTCGGTTTCATGGTATCTCCTAGGTAAATTTCCAAATCGCAAAGAAGGTCCAGCGTAGTAGGGGCGAACTGCACTCTCCTGTATCTGCCTCAAGCCAAGCGTGCGCAGCGCTGGCGCGAAATCAATTTCAGCTACACTTGTTGGTCCCCGCTTCCAGTGTCCCTGCACATGCCCGAGAAGAATCTGCCAGAACTGATCACCCTGAAACGCCTGATCGACGCGGGCGGCAAGCATATGCAGGTGGACACCCATTGCACCGTCTCCATGGACGGGCGCGACTTTCCCGTGTATTCGATCGCGCTGGGCAATCCCAGCCTGGATGTGCCGGCACTCGGATTCTTCGGCGGCATCCACGGCCTCGAGCGCATCGGCACCCAGGTCATCCTGTCGTTCATGGAAAGCATCCTGGCGCGGCTGCGCTGGGACAGCACACTGCACCAGCAGCTCGAATCGATGCGCCTGGTCTTCATGCCGCTGGTGAACCCCGGCGGCATGTGGCAGGCCACGCGCTGCAATCCGCAGGGCGTCGATCTGATGCGCAATGCGCCACTGTCGGCCGTAGACCGGGTGCCGTTCATGCTGGGCGGCCAGCGCTACAGCCACCACCTGCCCTGGTACCGCGGCCCTGCCGGCGCGCCGATGGAACCGGAAAGCCTGGCCGTGTGCGACGTGGTCGAGCGCGAACTGCTCACCCGCCAGTTCAGCATGGCGCTCGATTGCCACTCGGGCTTCGGCCTGCGCGACCGCATCTGGTTTCCCCATGCGCACACGGCCGCGCCAATCGCCCACCTGGCCGACATTGGCGCGCTCGAAGAACTGTTCAGCGAGAGTTATCCCAACCACAACTACGTGTTCGAGCCGCAGAGCCGCCAGTACCGCACCCACGGCGACCTGTGGGATTACCTGTACCTGAACGGCACCAGCTACACCGAGCGCACTTTTTTACCGCTCACGCTGGAGATGGGGTCGTGGCTGTGGGTCAAGAAGAACCCGCGCCAGCTGTTCGACCGCGTGGCCATGTTCAATCCCACCGCCGCGCACCGGCTGCAACGGGTGCTGCGCCGCCACCTGATCTGGTTCGATTTCCTGATGCGGGCCGTCAACAGCCACGGCCGCTGGGTGCCGGAAGGGATGGCGCGCAAGCAGCAGCGGCGGCGTTCGCTGACGCACTGGTACGGAGCGTAATCCGATGCTCACCTGGATCCTGCTGCGCGGCCTGATACGCGAACAGCGCCACTGGGGCCGCTTCCCCGGCCAACTGGCGCGGGCGCTGCCGGGCGCCACCATCATCACCCCGGATTTGCCCGGCAACGGCGTCCATCACGCCGCCATCAGCCCGACTTCGGTGGCGGCGATGGTGGAAGCGTGCCGCGCCGAGCTGCGCGCACGCGGGGTACGGGCACCCTACTCGCTGCTGGCGTTGTCGCTGGGGGGCATGGTGGCGGTGGAATGGGCCAGCCGCTATCCGCACGAGATCGACCGCGCGGTGCTGATCAACACCAGCATGCGGCCGTTCAGCTGCTTCCACCAGCGCCTGCGCTGGCGCAACTATGGCGCCATCGTGCACATGCTGGCGGACGGCAGCGTGGAGGCCCAGGAACGGCTGATCCTGCGCCTGACCAGCCGCCATGGCGACAATGCCGAACGCGAGGGCCTGCTGCGGCGCTGGCTCGGCTACCAGCACGAATTCCCGGTCAGCCGCCGCAACGCGCTGCGCCAGCTGGTGGCGGCAGCGCGCTTCCGTGCACCGGCCGCACGCCCCGCCCTGCCGCTGCTGGTGCTGTCCTCGACCGGCGACCAGTTGGTCGATCCGCGCTGCTCGCAGCACCTGGCGCAAGCGTGGCGGGCCGAGCACCGCATCCATCCCAACGCCGGCCACGACCTCCCGCTCGACGATGGCGAATGGGTGGCGCAGCGGGTGGCCGCGTGGGTAGCCGCCGGGGACATCGCCGCAGAAGCGCGGTAAAATACCGGCCCTATGAGCACCCTGATCCTCCCGGCCAACGCGCGCCCGGCATTCGCCTGCCGCCCGCACTGCGGCGCCTGCTGCACCGCGCCCTCCATTACCAGCCCGATTCCCGGCATGCCAAATGGCAAGCCGGCTGGAGTGCGCTGCGTGCAGCTGGGCGACGACCAGCGCTGCCTGATCTTCGGCCGCCCCGAGCGGCCGGGGTTCTGCGGTGGGCTGCAGCCATCGGAAGAAATGTGCGGGTCGAACCGGGAACAGGCAATCTCGTGGCTCAATGAACTGGACCGCGCAACCACGCCGGACAGGCGATAAACTCGCCCGCTTTGAAGACGTGCCGGAAGCCGGGCCGACGTCTGCTCAACGCTGTCTCGAGTACTGGCGAGAAAGCGTCAGTGGCATGCTTTCTCGCCATTCCTTGATTAACGCTATTTTTTGTTGATGTCGTCTGCCGTCAGTGGTTTAACTGGGGCAATACCGCCACCTCTTGCGCTCCAGGTGGTGGACGTGTCGGCGCGCGTGGCGTTGACACAGTTTGGCGTAGCAGCGAGCTCACCGGGATTGGATTTGCACTTGGCCAAAACCTCAGCGCGTTCAGTCTTGTTGGCCTTGTACCATTCCACGGTTTGAACCACTTCAGGCGGTTTCTCGCTTTTGCAAGCTGCCAGCATTAACAGCGGGGCCGCGACGACCAGCACAATACTAATTTTCTTCAAGTGATTTCTCCTGATGTGCAACGTTCACATTATCGAAACTTGTCAGACCATGCACGCGCAGCCTGAACATAAAAAACCAGCGCAGGACGGCGGAGGGAATTGGCCAAAAACGATCATTCGTGGCCATAACGACAATCTTAGCATGTGGTTACATTGACGGCGTTCCACTAATCCGCTAGCGTGACACCACCTTCCCGACCGAGGCACCACATGACCAAACTGATACCCGTGTCGGCACTGATATTGCTGGGCACTGCCTGGGTGGCTGCTGCGCTGGCAGCCTCTCCGGTGGCGCCGTCTCGCAAGGCAGAAGCCACGATCCGCTACATCCACAAGGTGGAAGACGCCCCCGGCGAGACCTCGGTGTCGCGCCGCTCGGGGTTCCAGGAGGCGATGGGGGCGGCGCTGGCGCGCCAGCTCAAGCGGCCGGTGCGCTTCATGCCGCTGCCGCGCAAGCGCATGATGGGCGCGCTCGAAGCGGCCGAGGGCGATATCGTGTGCGGCTATTCGCCGGCCTGGTTCCAGGGCAAGGTCGATTGGACCCGCCCCTTCATTCCCACGTCCGAAGTGTTGATCGCCTCGCGTCATGTGCCGCCGCCAGTCTCGCTCGAAGACATCCGTGGCAAGACCGTCGGCACCGTGCTGGGCTTTAACTATCCGCAAGTGCAGGGCCGCCTCGGCGACGGTTTCGTGCGCGACGACGCGCCCTCGCTCGAACTGACCTTGCGCAAATGGCAAGGCGGTCGCTTCGATTACTTCCTCGCCACCGGCGTCACGGTCGAGCGCCAGTTTGCCAGCGGTGAGCTCGATGCCGGGTTCAGCCAACTGGTCATCAGCGAGGAAAAGACCGGCTGCGCGATTTCCCGAAAAGGAAACTTGCGCGTGGGCCAGGTCAACGCAGCCATCGACGCCATCGAAAAAAGCGGTGAACTGACACGTTTGCTGCGGCTGCGCTGACGTATCTCTTGATGTGCGGATGCTGCAATGCGGCGGTTCCGCTCTCCCGGCGTCACGCGCTTGGAACCGTTCGATATTTCCGCAGCGCACCATTCAACATTACCGCTTAGTCAGATTGCAAATAGTGCACGCCGAACATGGTAAGCTTCGCCCCCGGTGCCTCGGCATTTGCAGCCATTCCCCTCACTTCCAACCCTTTATATACTTAACTTCATGGATATTGTTCTCGTCATTAAAGCCATCATCATGGGCGTGGTTGAAGGTCTTACGGAATTTCTGCCGATCTCTTCCACCGGTCACCTGATCCTGACCGAACACCTGCTGGGGTTTGCAGGCATGGAAGACAAAATGAAAGTGTTTGAAATCGTGATCCAGGCCGGCGCCATGATGGCGGTGATCTGGGAGTTTCGTGCCCGTATCGGCCTGGTATTGTCGGGCATCTTCAGCGATCCGGTGCAGCAGCGCTTTGCTCTCAACGTGCTGATCGCGTTCTTGCCGGCCGCCATCCTGGGCCTGATCTTCGCCTCGTCGATCAAGGCGCACCTGTTTGCACCGATCCCGGTCGCGGCCGCCTTCATCATCGGCGGCTTCATCATCCTGTGGGTGGAAAAGCGCGCCAAGGACAATCCGGCCGTGGAACGCATCACGTCGCTCGACCAGATCACCCCGGTCGATGCCTTGAAAATCGGCATCGCCCAGGCCTTTGCGCTGATCCCCGGCACCAGCCGTTCGGGCGCCACCATCATGGGCAGCATGATCTTCGGCTTTTCGCGCAAGGTCGCCACCGAGTTCTCGTTCTTCCTGGCCATTCCGACCCTGGTCGGTGCGACCGTCTATTCGCTGTACAAGGACCGCGCGCTGCTGTCGATGGATGATGTCTCGTTCTTTACCATCGGCACCGTCTCGGCCTTCATTTCGGCGTTCCTGTGCATCCGCTGGCTGCTGCGCTACATCATGACCCATACGTTCGTGATTTTTGCCTGGTACCGGATTGTGTTCGGCCTGATTGTCCTCATAACCGGTTATTATGGCGTGATCGTCTGGGCCGATTAATGACGGTCACTCAAGACATCACTTTGTTGTAGGAACGAGCAGTAAATGAATCAGGAAAACCAGGAGCGCGCTCTCCATTTGCTGGAAACCGTGTTCGGCTACCCGGCCTTTCGCGGTCACCAGGCCGAGATCGTCGATCATGTCAGCAACGGCGGCGACGCCCTGGTCCTGATGCCCACCGGCGGCGGCAAGTCGCTGTGTTACCAGATTCCCGCCCTGCTGCGCGACGGCGTGGGCGTGGTGGTTTCCCCCTTGATCGCGCTGATGCAGGACCAGGTCGATGCGCTGGAAGAAGTGGGCGTGCGCGCCGCCTTCCTCAATTCCACCCAGACCTACGAAGAAGCCAACCGCATCGAGCGGCTGGTGCGCACCGGCCAGATCGACCTGGTGTACGTGGCGCCCGAGCGCCTGATGACCGAGCGCTGCCTGAATTTATTCCAGGACTCGAAGATCGCCCTGTTTGCGATCGACGAGGCGCACTGCGTGTCGCAATGGGGCCATGATTTCCGTCCCGAATACATCCGCCTGTCGGTGCTGCACGAGCAGTTCCCCGACGTGCCCCGGATTGCCCTTACTGCCACGGCCGACCCGCAAACCCGCGCCGAGATCGTGCACCGCCTGCAACTGGGCGACGCGGCGCAGTTCGTCTCGTCGTTCGACCGCCCCAATATCCGCTACCAGATCGTCGAAAAGGCCAACGGCCGCAAGCAGCTGCTCGACTTCATCACCACCGAGCACACGGGTGACTGCGGCATCGTGTATTGCCTGTCGCGCAAAAAGGTCGAGGAGACCGCCGAATTCCTCAACGAAAACGGCATCCGCGCACTGGCCTACCACGCCGGCATGGACCACGCCAAGCGCGCCGCCAACCAGGCCCGCTTCCTGCGCGAAGAAAACATCGTCATGTGCGCCACCATCGCCTTCGGCATGGGTATCGACAAGCCGGACGTGCGTTTCGTCTGCCACCTCGACCTGCCGAAAAGCATCGAGGGCTATTACCAGGAGACTGGCCGGGCCGGCCGCGATGGCGGTCCCGCCAGCGCCTGGATGGCCTATGGTTTGCAGGACGTGGTGCTGCAACGCCGGATGATCGACGAGTCCGAAGCGGACGAAACCTTCAAGCGCGTGCTCGGCACCAAGCTCGACGCCATGCTGGGCCTGTGCGAAACCCTGAGTTGCCGCCGCGTGCGCCTGCTTGATTATTTCGGTGAGCAATCGGGACCGTGCGGCAACTGCGATACGTGCCTGATTCCACCGGTGTCGTTCGACGGCACGGTGCCGGTGCAAAAGCTGCTCTCGGCCGTCTATCGCGTGGACCAGCGCTTTGCCGCCGGCCACGTGATCGAAGTGCTGCGCGGCGTGGAAACCGACCGCATCAAGACCTGGCACCACGACAGCCTGTCGGTGTTCGGCATCGGCGCCGACCGCAGCGAGCACGAGTGGCGCGCCATCCTGCGCCAGATGATCGCGCTCGGCCTGCTCACGGTGGACCACGAACAATACAGCTCGCTGAAACTGACCGACGCTGCCCGTCCCGTGCTCAAGGGCGGCCAGAAAGTACAGCTGCGCCAATATCAAAAGCCGGTCAAGCAGAAGACCCCGCGCGCCTCGAAAGGCTACGTGGAAAGCGATTTGTCGGCCGCCGAAGAAAAAATCTTCGACCGCCTGCGCAGCTGGCGCATGGGCACGGCGCGCGAGCACAACGTCGCCGCGTACATCATCTTCAACGACGCCACCCTGCGCGAAATCGCCAAGGCCCGTCCCACCGCGCTCGACGACTTGCGCGGCATTTCCGGCGTGGGCGAGAAAAAGCTGGCATCGTATGGCGACCAGATCGTGGAACTGATCCGCGAGTTCGAGTAGCGCGCCCCCATCTCGGCAGGGAAACGCGCAAGCAGCAACGCATTCCCTGCCCGGAAAGACTCTCAGCCAGCCACCACGCTGCGATAGCGCCCCGGCGCGGCGCCCACGGCCGCGCGGAAGCGGTGGCTGAAGTGGCTCAGGTCGGCATAGCCGCAGGCATCGGCAATCTGCTGCAGCGGCTGGCCTGTGCACTGCAACAGCCGGCGCGCGTGCTCGATGCGGCGCGCGGCGATCCATGCCGACGGCGTCATGCCGAACGATACCTTGAACATGCGCAGCAGGTGGTATTCCGACAGGCAGGCCAGGTGCGCCAGGGTTTGCAAGGTCAGCGGGTGCGCCAGGTGCGCTTCGATATAGTCGGCCAGCAGCCGCCGCACGGCTGGCGCCAGGCCGCCGCGCACGCGGCCCTGGTGGCGCGGCAGCGACTGCGCGTGCAGCAGGTGCGACAGCGTTTCGTGGGTCATTTCATTGGCGCGCAGCTGGGCGTCGGCGCCCATCCAGTCCATGCCTGCCAGTGCCGCGCACAGCTGGCCGATACGCGCGTGCTCGAAGTACGTGCGGTCGGCCAGGGTCAGTTCGCGCGGTTCGCGGTCCAGCTCGACCACCGCGCGGCGGGTGAAGTGCTCGGGCAGGAAATACACGTGCAGGAAGCGCAGCGGGCCGCGCACCGTCCAGCTCGATTCGTGCCAGTCCGGCAAGGTGCACAGGCGCTGCGGCGCGCCGTACAGGCCGGGCAGTTCGCCGCGCTCGGTGCGGTAGCCGCCGCCCATGTAGTACGACAGCGTGTGGTGGCCCGGCTGGCAATACGATGTTTCGGCGCACGGCGTGTCGCGCCGCCAGATCGCCAGCGCCAGTTCGTCGCCGAGCCAGGTAAAGCGCTCGAGCACGGCGTCGGTCTCGGACATGGTCTTGAACACCGAGTGCGACAGCCGGCCTTCCGGCAAAACGGGGGCGGACAGCAGGGCGGTGGACAGATCGGGGTGGCGTGACATGGATAAAGTCTAGCACGCGCCAGCACGGCAAAAATCGCCATCGTGGCGATATGCGCAATTTCAGACAAGCGCCGGCGCCGCCCTGCCCCCATGCTGGCGCCATGAATATTGTCCTCTACCTGCTTACCGTCCTGATCTGGGGTACCACCTGGATTGCCATCACCTTTCAACTGGGCGTGGTGCCCGCGCCGGTCTCGATCGCCTACCGCTTCTGGATTGCCGCCGCGCTGCTGCTGGCGGCGCTGCTGGTCACGCGCCAGCGCTGGTGGCCGCCGCGCCAGGCCTGGCCCTACCTGTTCGCGCAGGGCATCGCGCTGTTCTGCCTGAACTTCCTGTGCTTTTATTATGCCGCGCTGTACATCACCAGCGGCCAGGAAGCCGTGGTGTTTTCCACCGCGCCGCTGTGGATCGCGCTGGCCGGGCGGCTGTTCCTCGGCCGCCCGATCCGCGGCCAGGTGATGCTCGGCGCGCTGTTCGGCCTGGCCGGCATCGTGCTGCTGTTCGCGCCGCAGATGCAGGGCCACTGGAACGACAGCGGCGTGCTGCTGGGCCTGGCCTTGTCGCTGGGCGGCACCTGGTGCTTCGCCTGCGGCAACCTGCTGTCCTCGCGCATGCAGGCGCTGGGCCTGACGCCCTGGCTCACCAACACCTGGGCCATGCTGATCGGCGCCACCACGCTCGGTGCCGCCGCACTGGCGCTGGGCATGCCGTTCGCGCTCGACCCGTCGCCACGCTACCTGTGGGCGCTGCTGTACCTGGCCATTCCCGGCTCGGTGATCGGCTTTACGGCCTACCTGCTGCTGGTCGGCCGCATCGGCCCCGACCGCGCCGCCTATTCCACGGTATTATTCCCCATCGTCGCGTTGACGATTTCAACCATTTACGAAGGCTACCAATGGACGCCGGCCGCGCTGTGCGGGCTGGCGCTGGTGCTCGCGGGGAACGTGCTGGCCTTTTTGCCGCCGTCGCTGCGCGCCCGCTTCAAGGCAGCCTTCTAGCTCCTGGAGACTGCATGACCCGACCCGGTTGGTTTGCCCGCTTGAAGTGTCCCGTTGCGCTGCCGTTTGCGCTGCCGTTTGCGCTGACCTGCGCGCTCGCCTCTGCCACGGCCGCCGCCGCCACGCTGCCGGCCGACACCGTCTACCGCAACGGCTACATCTACACGGTCGATGCCAAAGACAGCGTGCAGCAGGCGCTGGCCGTGCGCGGCGGGCGCATCGTCTACGTGGGCAATGACGCAGGCGCCGCCAAACTGCAAGGCCAGAACACCACGGTGATCGACCTGGGCGGCAAGATGCTGATGCCGGGCCTGATCGACGGCCATATGCACCCGCAGTCGGGTGGCAGCCGCCTGCTCAATTGCAGCCTCGACTACGCACCGCTGACAGTGCCGCAATTCCAGCAGCGCATCCAGGCCTGCATCGACCAAGATGTCCGGCTGGGCAAGGCCGATCCCAAGCGCTGGCTGGTGGTGGTCAACTGGTTCCAGCAGGGCATGCTGCCCGACGGCGTGACGACCTCCGCCGCCACACTGGACGCCCTCAAGACCGACCGGCCAATATTGGTACGCTCGTCGTTCGGCCACTCGCTGCTACTCAACAGCAAGGGCATCGCGGTGGCCGGCATCACGGCCGCCACATCGGACCCGGCCGGCGGCAAGATCGCGCGCGACGCCAGCGGCCAGGCCACCGGCCTGCTCGAAGACGCGGCGCAAGACATGGCCATGAATTTACTGCCGCCGCTCACGGTGGCCGAGAACCTGGCGGCATCGACCAAGGCGCTCGAAGCGATGCGCCGGCAAGGCATCACGTCTTTCCTCGACGCTTATACCGATCCCGAAACCATGACGGCGTTTACCGACCTGCAACGGCAAGGCAAGCTCACCGCACGCGCCCACTTTGCCGTGCTGATCGACCTCGACAAGGGAAGTACACCGCAGCGCGCCGTGGCCGACCTGCTGAAACAGAAAAAACAGTTCGACCAGGGCCCGACCACGGTGGCGCCGTCGCTGCAGGTACGCCACGCCAAGCTGTTCATGGACGGCGTGATCTCGGCGCCGGCCTTTACCGGCGCCATGCTCGAACCGTACCTGGTCAACCAGGGCACAGAACAGCAGCCGAACTGGCAGCCGGGCACCAGCAACGGCCCGCCCACGTATTTCTCGCAAGCGGCGCTGCGCTCCACGCTCGATGTGCTGGCGCGCGCCGGCATCGATCCGCACATCCACGTCGATGGCGACCGCGCCGTGCGCGAGACGCTCGATGCGATCGCCTGGCTGCGCGGCACGCCAGCCGGCAAGAAAGCGCGCCCGGCGCTGGCCCACGACGAAATCGTGGCCCCAAGCGACTACGCCCGTTTCGCCAAACTCGACGTGACGCCGGTGCTGTCGTTCCAATGGGCCAAGCCGGCGCCCGACACGCTCGGCGCACTGCAACCCTACATGGGGCCGCAGCGCTACCCGCTGGTGCAACCGCAGTCGGTGCTGCTGGACGCCGGCGCGCGCATCGCCTACGGCAGCGACTGGCCGGTCGATCCGCTCGACGAATGGTTCGCCCTGAAAGTGGGCGTGACCCGCACTGCGGCGCCCGATGCGGGCGCCGAGTACGCGGGCCGCCTGGGCGACATGCCGGGCATGCCGCGCGCGGCGGCCCTGCGCGCGATCACGCTCAACGCGGCATACACCTTGCGCCAGGAAAAGCTGACCGGCTCGCTCGAAACCGGCAAGCTGGCCGACCTGATCGTCCTCGACCGCAATTTCTTCACCATACCCGCCGAGGACATCGCCAACATCAAGGTGCTGCAAACGGTGGTGGGCGGCAAGGTGGTGTACCAGGCGGATGCCATGCGGTCGGTCGCACCCTGATCGGTTAAGATGGCGGCCTGATTGTCCGCCCCTGTTACCTCATGCAACTGCTTATCTCCATCCTGATCATTGCCGTCACCGCGCTGGTGGTGTACCGGATCGTCAAATCGAACCCGGCGCAAAAAGTGGCGCTGCCGCCGCTGCCAGCCGCACCCTACACGCCGGTGCTGCCCGACACGCCGGTGGCCCACTACTGGTCCGACGGCGGCCGCTTCCTGGTCGAGGTGGTCAACGAATCGCGCTACCAGCCCGTATTGAAAGCGCTGGCCGGGGCGCATGGCGATGCTGCCGCGCGCGCCCCGCACACGGCGATGCTGTTCTGCGACGACCGCAATGCGTATGAAGATGCGGCGGTGGCCGTGTTCCTGCAAGGGCAGATGGTGGGATACCTGGAAGCGAAGGCGGCGGTGATCTTCCGCGCCCGCCTCAAGCGCGACGGCTTTGCCGGCCAGCTGACCAGCTGCGACGCGCAGGTGCGCGGCGGCGGCCTGTGGCAGACCGCGCGCCTGTCGTACAACGTGGTGCTCGACCTGGAGCCGCTCGAAAAGCGCTAGGCCGAAGCTGCCATTATTTTTTCGAGAACACCAGGTCCCACACACCGTGGCCCAGCTTGATGCCACGGTTTTCGAACTTGGTCAGCGGGCGGTAGGCCGGCTGCGGCGCGTAGCCGTCGGCAGTGTTTTGCAGGCCCTCTTCCGCGCTAAGCACTTCCAGCATCTGCACCGCGTAGTCTTCCCAGTCGGTGGCGCAGTGGATGTAGCCGCCCGGCGCCAGCTTTTGCACCAGCAGCTTGACGAACGGCGCCTGGATCAGGCGGCGCTTGTTGTGGCGCGCCTTGTGCCACGGGTCGGGGAAGAAGATGTGCACGCCATGCAGCGAGCCATCGGCAATCATGTGGTTGAGCACCTCGACCGCGTCGTGCTGGATCGCCTTGAGGTTGGTGAGGTTTTGCTCGCCGATCAGCTTGAGCAGGCTGCCCACGCCCGGGGTGTGCACTTCCACGCCAATAAAATCTTTGTCAGGCATGGCGGCGGCGATGTGGGCCGTGGTGCCGCCCATGCCGAAGCCGATTTCCAGCACCGTTGGCGCCTGGCGGCCGAATGCCTGGGCGTAATCGAGCGGCGCCTTCTCGTACGTGATCAGGAACTGCTGCTGCTCTTCCAGCGCGCGCGCCTGGGCGGTGGACAAGCGGCCGGCGCGGGTGACGAAGCTGCGGATGCGGTGTTCGGTCGGATCGTAGAGCATGCCCCGCGCTGGGGGTTCTTTGGGAGTATCGGAAGACATGGTGGCGGTGCAGTGAAAGAATGAGGCGGCATTATATCAGTGCGGGTCCGTGACAAACCCGCCGGCCATGCCATGCGCAGGCCGCTGTTGCGTGCCGGCGCCGCTGAACAATGCCATCGTGTTATCAATTGATTGACACTGGATTCGAGTTCGGGTTTAATCTCTGCATCCGTTTGAAATCGTTTTCAAGCCTCCTTCACCCGCATCTTGCCGACCTATAGCCGACCCATGACCGACATCCGCCACGAGTTCACCCAATTTCCGCCATCGTTTACCTGGGGCATTGCGACCAGCGCCTTCCAGATCGAGGGCGCCGCCACCGCCGATGGCAAGGGCGCGTCGATCTGGGACACCTTCAGCCACACCCCTGGCAAGATCATCGACGGCACCAATGGCGATGTCGCGTGCGACCACTACAACCGCTACCCCGAAGACGTGGCGATCATGGCCAGCCTCGGCGTGGACGCCTACCGCTTCTCGATCGCATGGGCGCGCGTGCAGCCGCAGGGCAAAGGCGCCTGGAACGAAGCCGGCTTTGCCTTTTACGACAAGCTGTTGGCCGAACTGGAAAGCAAAGGCATCAGCGCCCACGTCACGCTGTTCCACTGGGACCTGCCGCAGGCCCTGCAGGACGAAGGCGGCTGGCTCAATCGCGATACCGCTTACCACTTCGCCGCCTACGCGGCCGAGGTCACGCGCCGCTTCGGCAACCGGGTGAAAACGATTGCAACTCATAACGAGCCATGGTGCACGGCCAACCTCGGCTACGGCAATGCCCAGTTTGCACCGGGCGTGGCCGACATCAAGCAGTCGGTGCAAGTGTCGCACCACCTGCTGCTGTCGCACGGCCTGGCCATGCGCGCCATGCGCGACGTCGCCAGCTCGGCCCAGCTCGGCATCGTGCTGAACCAGTGGCCTGCGCACCCGGCCACCGACAGCGCGGCCGATATCGCCATGGCGGAGTTTGAATACTCGCGCTCGGTGGAATGGTTCATGGATCCAATCTTCAAGGGCCACTACCCGGCGCTGGCGCTCAAGGTCCACGGCGACAACGCGCCGGACGTGCAGGAAGGCGACCTGGACATCATCCAGGGCAAGCTCGACTTCATGGGCCTGAACTATTACTTCCGCTCGTTCTGCAGCGCAGAAGTGCCGCCGCGCCAGCCCGAAAACAAGCTGGGCACCATCGACATGGGCTGGGAAATTTACCCGGACGGCCTGACCGAACTGCTGCTCAAGCTGCACGCCGACTACGACCTGCCGCCGATCTACATCACCGAAAACGGCATGGCCAATGCCGACACCATCGTCGATGGCGAAGTGCCGGACGAGGCCCGCATCGACTTCGTGCTGCGCCACCTGAAGGCCATCAATGACGCCCGCCTGCAAGGCGTGGACGTGCAGGGCTACTTCCTTTGGAGCCTGCTCGACAACTTCGAATGGAACTCGGGCTACGCCAAGCGCTTCGGCATCGTCCACGTCGATTACGCTACCCAGAAGCGCACGCTCAAGCACAGCGCCCTGTGGTACCGCGACTACGTGGTGCAGCAGCGCGGCAACGCCAAGCTGGAACAGGCCGCGTAAATCAAAGAGCAACGCAACCGTAGTACCCCTCCGGCGTACGCGCCGGAGGACCCGCAGAGTGGCCGCAGAGCCTGCCTGCGCAGCTATACTCCATAGAGAACAACGAGGACGACACATGCACCAAGAATCCACGCAGCCGCAGGCACCATCGGCAGCCAAGCCGCAGCGCCTGCCGCCCGGCGCCGAGCACCCGTCGCTGCTGGCCGCCATGTTCCGCCCCGGCACGCCGATGTTATGGGTGCCGAGCAGCTATTTCGCCATGGCGCTCACCTACATGATGCTCACCAGCGTGACGTCGATCATGTTCAAGAACCTGGGCATGGACAACGGCAAGGCGGCCGAATACGCGAGCTACCTGATCCTGGCCTACACCATCAAGCCGCTGTTTGCGCCGTTCGTGGAAATGTACCGGACCAAGAAATTCTTCGTGCTATGCACGCAGGTGATCGTCGGTATCGGCTTTGCCGGCGTGGCGCTGGCCATGTCGCTGCCCAATTACATGGTGGTGATGGTGTTCCTGTTCGGCCTGCTGTCGCTGGTGGGCGCGACGCAGGACATCGCGTCCGACGGCGTGTACGTCACCTCGCTCGACTCGCGCGCGCAATCGCTGTTCTGCGGCATCCAGAGCCTGAGCTGGAACGTCGGCCCCATCGTTGCCTCGGGCGGCATGGTGTACCTGAGCGGCTGGCTGCACACCCATTACTTCGGCCACCCGGCCGGTGAGTTCGGTCCGCAGTGGATCGAATCGTGGCGCGTGATTTTCTTCATCGTTGCCGCCATCATCATCGTCTCGGCCATCTGGCACGCGCGCGTGATGCCGGACGGCGCCAAGGCCGAGAACGCCCCCAGGTCGGTCGGCGAAGCCGGTTTCATCCTGTGGGACTCGTTCGTGACGTTCTTCCAGAAGCGCGACGTGTGGCTGATGGTGGGCTTTGCCTTCCTGTTCCGCCTCAGCATCGGCCTGCTGGAAAAGATCGGCCCGTTCTTCATGGTCGATCCTGTCGCCAAGGGCGGCCTCGGCCTGTCGAATGAATTGCTGGGGCTGGTCTATGGCACGTACGGCCTGATCGCCGTGCTGGTGGGTTCGCTGCTGGGCGGTATTTTCGTCTCGCGCCGGGGCCTGCCGTCCACCCTGTTCATCCTGTGCTGCGCAGTGAACATTCCGAACGTGACCTTCCTGCTGATGGCCATGTACCAGCCGGAAAGCCTGTGGGTGATCAGCGCCGGCGTGGCGATCGAGAAATTCTTCTACGGTTTCGGCTCGGTGGGCTTCATGATTTACCTGATGCAGCAACTGGCGCCGGGCAAGTACAGCACCACCCACTACGCGTTCGGCACCGGCCTGATGGGCTTGTGCATGATGGTGACCGGGGTGGTGAGCGGCCACCTGCAACAGGCGCTCGGCTATGTGCACTACTTCTGGCTGGTGATGGCGGCAACCATCCCGTCATTCCTGGTGACGTGGTTCGCGCCGTTCCATCACAAGGACTGAGCGACCGCCCTGAGGTCCTCGGCGCGGACCTGGCGCTCGGGGCTCAGCACGCGGGCGATCACCTGCGGGTTGAGCCCGATGTTTTGCAGCATTTCCACCGCACCGGGGGTGCCGATGTCGCGCTGTACCTGCAAGGCCTGGCGCACGATGAAATCGAAGGAGTGCCAGCCTGCCGTATCTGAGGTCTGCGACGTTTCCGGCCGTCGCTGCCGCCTGTCGAGCTCGGGGGTCATGGTGCTCTCCTGTTAGACGAAGCGCCAGCTTAGCGCAAGCGCCGCCGTCGTGCACGCCTGCGTCAGGCGTGCGCGCTTACTTGCATGCCGCATTGGACGTTGCAACCGGCTCGCCGGTTGGTACCTGCACGCGGTTCTTCACGCCCAGCTTTTGCAACTCGCCCGAGCGCACCATCTGGTTGAACAACAGGTTGTACTGCTGGCGCGCGGCCGCAAACTTCGGCGTGCGCGGAAACGCCAGGTAGCCGTCGATGCGGCCGATGTCGGGGCACAGCACGGTGAGCGCGCCGTCCAGGCGCAACTCCTTGACCAGCGCGTCGGTATTGCGCTGGTTGCTGGCAAACAGGTCCACGCGCCCCAGCGCCAGCATGCGCAAGCCGTTATCCACCTGCGATACCTCGCCCAGGTCGAACAGCGGCCGCGCCACGTCGAAACTGTCGCCGTAGTGCCAGCCGCGCACTGCCGCCACGCGCTTGCCCGCCAGGCTACGGAAGTCGCCCTGCCAGGTGGCGCCGCCCTGGCTGCGCGCATAAAATACCAGGCGATCGCGGTAAAACGGCTGGTCGAGGAAGTCGAAGCGCTTGAGCCGCTCGGCCGAGCGGTAGGGGCCGACGAGGATGTCGGCCTGGCCGCGCTCCACCATCGCCTGCGCGCGCGGCCAGGGATAGAACTGGAAGCGCACGGTGTCGCCGGCGCGCGCGGCCAGCGCACGCAGCACATCCACAGCCAGACCGGTGGGCCGGCCCGCAGCATCCTGCTCGTACACGAGGTGAAAGCTGGCCCCGACCGCCACTCGCTCGATGGCGACGGCGGGCGTCCACACGCCAGCGCTGAGCAGTACGGCAAGAAACCAGTTCGTTACCCGCATCCCTTTGTCTTTCCTATAAGAAACCATTGCATGGTAGCACAGCATTCGGGGCCATGCCGAGGGCTGCCGCCCCGCTGATGACCCGCTGATGACCCGCTATTTTTAACTGGCGCACGATTGGATCGGCAGGGTAGGATAGGCAAAGCTTGAGTATGATGATTCTATGAGGTCTAAAGCAACTTTTACATAATTTTCGGCAACGTCAAACATCCCGCCGCATCACATTACAGCACAAGGAAATGCGCCATGGCTACCAAGATTTTACGGACCAGCAACTTCGGTAGCGAGCCTGGCCATGATCCATCAGCATCGGACATGGAAGAGATCCGCCGGCAGATCGAAGAGCGTCTCAGCCAGGCGCTGCCCGACCAGGGCCGGTCCGATCCGCTCACGGCCGCCATGCGCGCCGCCACGCTCGGCACCGGCAAGCGCATGCGTCCGCTGCTGCTGATGCTGGTCGCGCGCGACCTCGGCTGCACCTCGCCAGCACTGCTCGACGCCGCCTGCGCGGTGGAACTGGTGCACGCCGCCTCGCTGATCCTCGACGACCTGCCCTGCATGGACGACGCCAAGCTGCGCCGTGGCCTGCCCACCGTGCACCGCCAGTTCGGCGAACATGTCGCCATCCTGGCGTCAGTCGCCCTGCTCAGCCGGGCATTTCAGCTGCTGTCGCAGGCGCCCGACATTCCGGCCCATGTGCGCACCCGGCTGGTCGGCGCGCTGGCCGACACGGTCGGCGCCCAGGGCCTGGTGCGCGGCCAGTTCCTCGACCTGCACGGCAACCCGCAGCGCTCGCTCGACGACATCGCCCGCACCAACGAGTTGAAAACCGGCGTGCTGCTGGGCTTGTCGGTGGAAATGGCCGCCATCATCGCCGAGGCCGACGAACGCGTGCTGCAGGCGCTGCGCGCGTTCGCGCTGTCGGCCGGCCAGGCGTTCCAGATCAAGGACGACTTGCTCGATGACGCCGACGCCGCCATCACCGGCAAGGATGCCGGCCAGGACGCCGGCAAGGCCACCTTCAACGCCACGCTGGGACGCGAACGCACGGCCGGGCGCCTGGCCGACCACCTGCGCGAGGCCGACACCTACCTGAGCGACGCCATCGGCGGCAAGCAAGGCACGCGCGGCCTGGTAGGCACGCTGTTCCGCAACGCCGGCCCGCTGGCCGCTGCGCGCGCGTCGTGACCGGCGGGCAGGTCGCCGCGGCAAGCCTGGTTATGTCCGCATCGGCGCGCCCGCCAGGCGTGGCGGCCTCCATCCACCCGCAGCATTTCGGCGTGGTGGCGCCGGCATTTCCCAGTCACTTCAGCGCGCTGGCCGCGCTGGCTGGCGAACTGGTACGGCGCGGCCACCGCGTGACGTTCCTGCACCGGCCTGATGCGGCCGCCTACCTTGGCGCAAGCATGGCCGGCACCTTGAACGGTCACGCCGGCCACGCGGCGAGCGCTGGCGCTGGCTACCTGGGAGATAATCGCTCCCCAAGCGCCGCCGCCCCCCTTGTTCCCGGCATCGCTTTTTACGCGCTGGGCGCCCGGCGCTTTCCGCCCGGCTCGCTGGCAGCAGCGCTGCGCCGTGCCGCCAATCCCGGCAGCCCGCTGGGCCTGCGCAAGGTCATCCTCGACATGGCCGACGCCACCGGCATGCTGTGCGAGGAGCTGCCCGGCACCATCGAAGCGCTGCGCATCGATGCCCTGCTCGGCGACCAGATGGAAGCGGCAGCGGGCCTGGTGGCCGAGGCGCTGCAGCTGCCGTTCGTCTCGGTCGCGTGCGCCCTGCCCGTCAACCGCGAAGCAGCCGTGCCGCTGCCGGTGATGCCGTTCGGTTACGACGCCAGCGCGCGCGGCCTGCAAATGGTGGCGGGCAGTACCAGCGTGTACGACTGGATCATGACACCGCACCGGCGCGCCATCGAACGCCAGGCGCGCAACCTGGGGATCTCCCCGCGCGACGCCATGCACGAGTGCCTGTCGCCGCTGGCACAGATCAGCCAGACGATCGCCGGTTTCGATTTCCCGCGCCGGCACCTGCCCGACCATTTTCACCACGTCGGCCCACTACGTGGCAGTGCCGGAGTCCAGGCCGCCACCACGCCACTGCCCGCTTTCGATCCGGACCGACCGCTGGTATTCGCCTCGCTCGGCACCTTGCAGGGCCAGCGCTTCGGCGCCTTCGAGCGCATCGCCAAGGCCTGCCGCGCGCTGGACGTGCAACTGCTGGCGGCCCACTGCGGCGGTCTCGATGCCCGCCAGTCCAAAGCAATCGAACAGGCCGGCACACCGGGCGCCACCACCGTCTGCGCCTATGCGCCACAACAGGCAGCCCTCGCCCGGGCCGACGCCGTGGTCACCCACGCCGGCCTCAATACCGTGATGGATGCGATCGCCACCGGCACGCCGATGCTGGCGCTGCCGATCGCCTTCGACCAACCGGGCGTGGCCGCACGCGTGTGCCATGTGGGCATCGGCCGGCGGGCATCGGCGCGCATCACCGGCGCGGCCGCACTGGCGGCGCACCTGCGCGCTCTGCTGGACGATCCGTCGTACCAGCGCCGCCTGGCGCCATTATCCAGCGAACTGGCCCATGCTGGCGGCGCCACGCGCGCGGCAGATATCGTGGAGCAGGCCCTGGCCGGCGTATCTGCCGGAGCAGCAACATGAGGCCGGCCGGCACCAACGCCACGCTGAACGCAAAGCCGTACGACCTGATCCTGGCCGGCGGCGGACTGGCCAATGGGTTGATCGCCTGGCGCCTGCGCACGGCGCGCCCTGACTTGCGCATCCTGCTGCTCGAACAGGATGCGCAGATCGGCGGCAATCACACCTGGTCGTTCCATGACAGCGATCTCGATGACGCCCAGCGCGCCTGGCTCGCGCCGTTGGTCGCGGCCCGGTGGCCGCACTACGAGGTGGTCTTCCCGGAACTGCAACGCACGCTGGCCGGCGGCTACGCCAGTATCGCATCCGACGATTTCGCCCGAGTGCTCGCACCGATACTGGGCGACACGCTGCGCACCAACACCACCATTGCCGCGCTCACCCCCACCTCGGTCACGCTGGTCGATGGCACCGTGCTGCACGCGGGCGCCGTGATCGACGGTCGCGGCCCGGTCCATAGCGACCGGCTGGCGCTCGGCTTCCAGACTTTCCTCGGCCAGGAAGTACGCCTGGCCGCACCGCACGGCTTGACGGCGCCGATTCTGATGGACGCCAGCGTGGCCCAGCAAGGCGGCTACCGCTTCGTGTACGTGCTGCCGTTCGGGCCGGACCGGCTGCTGATCGAAGACACCCATTACGTCGATGCGCCCGAGCGCGATCCCGAACGGCTGCGCGCCAACATCGCCGCCTACGCCGCCGCGCGCGGCTGGCGCATCGTGGAAGTGCTGCGCGAAGAGCGCGGCGCACTGCCGATCACGCTGGCGTGCGACCACGACGGCTACTGGGACGACCTGCACGGCCAGCCGAGCAGCGGCCTGCGCGCCGGCCTGTTCCATCCGACCACCGGTTACTCGCTGCCGCACGCGGTGCGACTGGCTGAACGCATCGCACAGCAACCAGACCTGCGTGCGGCGGCGCTGTTTGCCGCCATCCGCGCGCACGCCACCGGCGAGTGGCGCCGCCAGCGCTTTTTCCGCCTGCTCAACCGCATGCTGTTTTTGGCCGGCGAAGCCGACCACCGCTGGCGCGTGATGCAGCGCTTTTATACGCTGTCCGCGCCCCTGATTGCCCGCTTCTATGCCGGCCGCCCGACGCTGGGCGACCAGTTGCGCGTGGTCTCCGGCAAGCCGCCGGTGCCCGTGGGGCAGGCTGTGGCAGCCGCACTCAAAACCCAACCTCAACAGATCAGGACTTCCGCATGAACCAAGCAAAACAGGCCGTGGTGATTGGCGCCGGCTTCGGCGGCCTCGCGCTCGCCATCCGCCTGCAGGCCGCCGGCATCCAGACCACGCTGCTCGAACAACGCGACAAACCGGGCGGCCGCGCCTACGTGTACCACGACCAGGGTTTTACGTTTGACGCCGGCCCCACCGTGATCACCGATCCGTCCGCCCTCGAAGAACTGTTTACGGCCGCCGGCAAGCGCCTGTCCGACTATGTCGAAATGCTGCCGGTGACGCCGTTCTACCGCCTGTGCTGGGAAGACGGCAGCCACTTCGATTACGCCAACGACCAGGAAGCACTGGACCGCCAAATCCACGCCCGCAACCCCGACGACGTGGCCGGCTACCAGCGTTTTCTCGCCTACTCGAAAGCCGTGTTCGACGAAGGCTATCTGAAACTGGGCGCGGTGCCGTTCCTGTCGATCCGCGACATGGTGGCCGCCGGCCCGCAACTGGCCAAGCTCGAAGCGTGGAAGAGCGTGTACGGCATGGTGTCGCGCTTCATCAAGGACGAGCAGCTGCGCATGGCGTTCTCGTTCCACTCGCTGCTGGTCGGCGGCAATCCGTTTGCCACCTCGTCGATCTACACGCTGATCCACGCGCTCGAGCGCAAATGGGGCGTGTGGTTCCCGCGCGGCGGCACCGGCGCCCTGATCAACGGCATGGTCAAGCTGTTCGAGGACATCGGCGGCAAGATCGAACTCAACGCCAAGGTGGCGGCGATCGACACGGCCGGCAACCGCGTGACCGGCGTGCGCCTGGAAGACGGCCGTGCCTTTGCCGCGCAGGCGGTGGCGTCGAACGCCGACGTGGTGCACACGTACGGCAAGCTGCTGGGCCAGCACCCGCGCGGCCCGGCGCAAGCGAAAAACCTGGCCGGCAAGCGCCATTCCAATTCGCTGTTCGTGCTGTACTTCGGCCTGAACCACCACCACAGCCAGCTGCAACACCACACCGTGTGCTTCGGCCCGCGCTACCAGCCGCTGATCACGGAAATCTTCAACGGCAAAACGCTGGCCGAAGATTTTTCCCTGTACCTGCACGCGCCGTGCGTGACCGATCCGACGCTGGCGCCCCCCGGTTGCGGCAGCCATTACGTGCTGGCGCCCGTGCCGCACCTGGGCAATGCCGACATCGACTGGGACGTGGAAGGCCCGCGCTACCGCGACCGCATTCTCGCCTACCTGGAAGAGCGCTACATGCCGGGCTTGCGCAGCCAGCTGGTGACCAGCCGCTTCTTCACGCCGTTCGATTTCCGCGACCAGTTGAACGCCCACGTCGGTTCGGCGTTCTCGCTGGAGCCGATCCTCACCCAAAGCGCCTGGTTCCGCCCGCACAACCGCGATGCCGACCTGGCCAACCTGTACCTGGTGGGCGCCGGCACCCACCCGGGCGCCGGTGTGCCCGGCGTGGTCGGTTCGGCCAAGGCCACCGCCGGCCTGATGATCGCGGAACTGGCGGGGACGGCGCGATGAACGAAGCGTTGATGGACCATGCCACCGAGACCATCAAGGTGGGCTCGAAAAGCTTTGCGGCCGCCGCCACGTTGTTCCCGGCCGACGTGCGGCGCAGCGTGCTGATGCTGTACGCGTGGTGCCGCCATTGCGACGACGTGGTCGATGGCCAGGAACTCGGCTTCGCGCCCGCTGCCGCAGCCCCCGCCCACGACGCGTATGCCGAACTGGCCACGCTGGAAGAACAAACGCGGCGTGCCTATGCGGGCGAGCCGATGACCGAGCCGGCGTTTGCGGCCTTCCAGGAAGTGGCGCTGGGCCACGCGATTGCGCCGCAATACGCGTACGACCACCTGGCCGGTTTTGCCATGGACGTGCACGACGCGCAGTACGAAACCATCGACGACACGCTGCGCTACTGCTACCACGTGGCGGGCGTGGTGGGCCTGATGATGTCCACCATCATGGGCGCCAAGGATGCGGATGTGCTGGACCGCGCATGCGACCTGGGCCTGGCCTTCCAGCTCACCAACATCGCGCGCGACATCGTCGCCGACGCGGACATCGGCCGCTGCTACCTGCCGGCCGCCTGGCTGCGCGAGGCGGGCATCCCGCCGTCCGAACTGGCGCTGCCCGAACACCGGGCGGCGCTGTCCACGGTGGCGGCCCGGCTGGTCGATTATGCGGAACCGTATTACGACTCGGCCAATGAAGGCATCGTCGCGCTACCCCTGCGCTCGGCGTGGGCGATCGCCACTGCGCGCAATGTCTATCGGCAGATCGGCATCGAGGTCAAGGCGCGTGGCGCGCACGCGTGGGACGTGCGGGTCGGTACGTCGAAAGCGGCCAAGCTGTGGTTGCTGGCCAAGGGGGGCGTGAGTGCCCTTACTTCGAGGTTGCGGAAGATGCAGCAGCGTCCTGCGGGCCTGTGGCAGCGCCCTCCGCCGGAACGGCGTCGCGCTGAAGACGGCCTTCGAGCGCCCCGCCATGCAGCGCCTGCAGCTGGCGCTTGAGCTCGGCCACGGGCGGCGCGTACAGGAAGCCGAACGACACCGCGCCGTGCTTGCCCGGCACCGCGTGGTGCATGCGGTGGGCCTGGTACAGGCGCTTGAGGTAGCCGCTGCGCGGCGTGTACGAAAACGGCCAGCGCCGATGCACCAGGCCGTCGTGGGCGATGAAGTACAAGGCGCCGTAGGCGGTCATGCCGGCGCCGATCCATTGCAGCGGCGCGTGGCCTTCGGTGCCGAAATAAATCAGGGCGATGGCCACACCGGCAAACACCACGGCAAACAGGTCGTTTTTCTCGAACCAGCCGGTGCGCGGCTCGTGGTGCGACTTATGCCAGCCCCAGCCGAAGCCGTGCATGATGTATTTGTGCGCGACGATGGAAAACAGTTCCATGAACACCACGGTCAGCAATACGATAGCTGTATTCAATAACATCGCCACTCCAACACACTCAACACACTTATTACACAAGGAAAACCATATGCGTACAGCCTACCACAAGCCCTCCTTCTTTCGCGCCATGCTGTGGCTGGCCTGCGCCCTGTGTGCGGGGTCGGCCTCGGCCGCCAGCGTCGAAGTGAAAGTGAGCGGCGTGGCCGGCGGCAAGGGCAAGATCAATGCCGCCGTCTGCGACAAGGAACACTTCCTCAAGGATTGCACGTACTCCGGCTCGGCGCCGGCGCAAGCGGGCCAGACCACCGTCACCATCGACAACGTGCCCAAGGGTACGTGGGCCGTGCTGGTGTACCAGGATGAAAACCAGAACAACAAGCTCGACCGCAATTTCATTGGCGTGCCGAAGGAAAATTATGCGTTCAGCCGCGATGCGCGCGGCAAGTTCGGTCCTCCCGACTTTACCGATGCGGCCATCGAGATCGGTGACGACAAGGTGGTGGTGCCGGTCACGCTGAAATAAAAAAAAGCCCCCACGGCAAACCGCAAGGGCTGAAGACCACAGACAACACTGGATCACATGACATGCATAAGCCATGAAATCGTTTTCATACTACCGAGTATCGGTTAAGGCTGTCAACGTCAGTTTGGTGACAATGTTGTTTGGTGGTCAGCTTTTTGCCGTTGCGCCCAGGCGCGCGCTGGCGGCAATCACCAGCATCGCGCAGCCGAGGCCCGCAAACGCCAGGTTCAGGCTCGACGCGTGGGCCACGAAACCGATCACTGCCGGTCCGGCCAGGATGCCGGCGTAGCCGAGCGTGGTAATGGCGCCAATCGCCAGTCCGGCCGGCATGGCCCGCTGGTTGCCGGCGGCGGTAAACAGGATCGGCACCACGTTCGAGGCGCCCAGGCCCACCAGCAAAAAGCCCAGCAGCGCCAGCGGCACCGAACTGGCCATCACGGCCGTGAAGAAGCCAAGCGCGCCGCACAGGCCGCCCAACAGCAGCACCCGCTTGCCGCCGAGCCGTGCCACCACGCGGTCGCCGGTCAGGCGGCCGATGGTCATGGCCACCGCGAACGCGGCATAACCGAGGCCGGCGCGTGCCGCATCCATGCCCTGCTCGGCGGTGAGCAGCAGCGCGCTCCAGTCGAGGATGGCGCCTTCGGCCAGGAAGCACAAGAAACACAGCACGCCGATGAAAATCACCGCGCCGTGCGGCACCACGAACACCGGCGCCTCGCGGTCGGCGGCTTCCGGCTCGCGCAGGAAATGCGGCGCACCGAACAGCAGCGACAGCGCCACCAGCGCCGCCACGATCACCGTGGCCAGCACCGGGCTCAAGCCCAGCCATAGCATCGCCGCCATCAGGCCGGCGCCGACAAAACCACCGACGCTGAACAGGCCGTGGAAGCCCGACATCAACCGTCCGCCGCTCTCGCGTTCGACGATCACGGCCTGCACATTCATGGCCACGTCCAGCGCACCGAGCGAGGCGCCAAAGCCGAACAGCGCGCAACCGAGCGCCAGCGGCGTGGGCGCGAACGCCAGCGCGGGCAGGATCAGGCACACGCACAAGCCCGCCACCAGCATCACGATGCGGCAGCCGTAGCGCGACGTCATCAGGCCGATGGCCGGCATCGCCATCAGCGACCCCGCGCCCAGGCACAGCAGCAACAGGCCGAGGTCCGCCTCACCGAGTCCCAGCCGCGCCTTGGCGAACGGCACCAGCGGCGCCCACGCCGCCATGGCAAGGCCGGACGCGAGAAAGGCGAGGCGGGTGGACAGGCGTTGCTGGGGACCGACGTGCATGGGGATTCCGGGAGGTGAGCGAGGTGAACCATGAAGTATACGGCAACATCGCTTGGGGCGTGCAACGTGGCAAGGAACCTGCTATAACTGCGCTGTCGAAAGAGCGCAGACCAGATGGTAGCCCGGTCACCGCCCCGCCCCGGGGTGGCAGCTTTTCCCTACAGGGTATCCGCGACACCTGATCCGGCTTTTGCCGGTAGTCCAGGTGTGCCTGCGGCATCCGTCCTTGTGTAGGCACGCCTTTCTTAAACTTTGAGAAAGACAGCGACATGAATCTGACCAATAACACCATTCTCATCACCGGCGGCGCTGCCGGTATTGGCTTTGCGCTGGCCCGCGCCCTGGCACTGCGCGGCAACCGCGTGATCATCTGCGGCCGCAACCAGGCGGCGCTGGACTCGGCCCAGGCGCAGGTACCGGAACTGGTCACGCGCATATGCGACCTCAACGACAGCGCCAGCCGGGACGCGCTGGTCGGGTGGCTGCGCGCCGCCCACCCCGACCTCAATGTGCTGGTCAACAACGCCGGCGTGCAATACCGGCGCCAGCTGGTCGAGCCCGATGCGCTCGATGGCCTGGAGCTGGAAGTGGCCACCAACTTCACCGCGCCGGTGCTCCTGATCGGCGCCCTGCTGCCAACGCTGCAACGCCACCCGTCGGTGATCATCAATGTCAGTTCGGGCCTGGCGTTTGCGCCAATGGCCGACGTGCCCGTATATTGCGCGACCAAGGCTGCGCTGCACTCGTACACGCTGAGCCTGCGCCACCAGTTGCGTCGCACCAGCGTGCGGGTGGTGGAAATGGCCCCGCCCATCGTCGATACCGGACTGGGCGGCGGCGCGCGCAGCAGCGGCACGGCCAGCGCGCCGATGATGTCGGCCGGCGACTTCGCTGCCGACGCGCTGGCGCAACTGGCCACCGGCCAGGACGAGGTGCTGGTGGGCCTGTCGGCCGGTTCGCGCAAGATGGGCGAGGCGCTGTTTGCGCGCATGAACGGGGCGTGAGGCAAATGGACGCGCGCTGGTGACAGGAACTGGCACCAGCGTGCGCTACATTGAAGCCTTACCAGCCCAACAGTGAGCATGACCATGATGAAACGACTCGAGTACCAGCAATACGGCGGCCCGCAAGTGATGCGCGTGGCCCCATTCACCCTGGATGTCCCCGGCAAGGGCCAGGTGGCGGTGCGCATCACCTCTGCCGCCATCAACCCGATCGACTGGAAAATGCGCCAGGGCGACATGAAAATCGTCACCGGCAAGCGCTTCCCGCGCGCCATGGGCATGGACCTGGCCGGCACGGTGCTGGCGGTGGGGCCGGGCGTGACCCGCTTCCAGGTTGGCGACGCAGTGTTCGGCCAGTCGCGCTTCAAGGAATGCGGCGCGCTGGGCACGGCCGTCATCGCCAACCAAAACGCGCTGGCGCGCAAGCCCGCCGGCCTCGACTTCGACCAGGCCGCCTGCCTCGGTTCCCCCGGCATCACGGCCTGGAATGCGCTGTTCGACAAGGCCGGCCTGACCGCCGGCCAGCAGGTGTTCATCAACGGCTGCATGGGTGCGGTGGGTGAAGCGGCGGTGCAACTGGCGCGCAGCGCCGGCGTGCGCGTCGCGGGCACGTGCAGCGAGGCCGACATGGAACGGGCGCGCGCGCTCGGTGTCGAGCAGGTGTACGATTACCGCCGCACCGATTTGACCGGCATTGCCACCCGCTACGACGCCGTGTTCGACACCGCCGCCAATCTGACCGGTGCGGTCGGCTTCGGCCTGCTCAAGCCGGGCGGCGTGCTGCTGGACCTGCATCCCACGCCGGGCAAGTTCCTGCGCGCCGTGTTCAACCGCAGATTGAAACTGGTGCTGTGCACGCCGCGCGCCGAATTGCTCGACCAGCTGGCGCGCAAGGCCGGCGACGGCGCGCTGCGCCTGACAATCGGCAAGGTCGCACCGCTCGATGACGCCATCGCCATGATCACGGCACTGGAACAGGGGCAACGGCTGGGCGGCAAGGCCGTCATCAGGATGGATCGACCATGACGCGCAGCCACCGCTTGCAGGACCTGATGCAGGTGATGCGACGCCATCGCGGCACGGTGGCGGGCGCGGTGCTGGCGCGCGAGACCGGCGTGTCGCTGCGCACGCTGCGGCGCGACATCGCCACCCTGCAAACCATGGGCGCCGATATCGCCGGCGAAGCGGGCGTGGGCTACCTGCTAAAACCCGGCTACACCCTGCCGCCGCTCACCTTTACCGAAGAAGAACTGCAGGCGCTGGTAGCGGGCGCGCAATGGGTAAGCCGCCACACCGACGAGGGCCTGGCGCGCGCGGTGCACAACGCGCTGGCCAAGATCGACGCCGTGCTCACGCCCGAGCTGCGCCGCACCCTCGACGACAACGCGCTCTACATCAGCCGCCACCAGGACCATGCCAGCGTGGACCTGGGCCGCCTGCGGCGCGCGGTGCGCGAACAGCGCAAGGTACTCATCAGTTCGCTCGACGATGCCGCGCCGCGCACCGCCACCGTGCTCTGGCCGGTGATGCTGGGTTTCGTGGAAGCGCGCTGGTCGGTGGCGGCGTGGTGCGAAACCAGCGGCGCATTCCGCGTGCTGCGCGTGGACCGCATCGCCACGCTCGAGTTTCTCGACGAGTGCTACCCGGGCCACCGGCGCCAGCTGGTCAAGCAATGGCGTACGGACGTCAACAACCCATGCACCCGGCGCGATTGCGGTTGATGTTGTGTTGTCAAACTAACTTCGCCCAAAGTTGGTGCGCGAACATACGATGGGTCATCCTTGCCCCATGATCGGTCCTGCCTGATAACACAATCATAAGGAGCAATCATGCAAGCACAACCCGCAGGACCAGGGACCACGGTGGTCAGCCGTGAATCCAGTGACAATTTATCTTCGGGCGTCTCGTGGGGGGCCATCCTGGCCGGCGCCGCAGCGGCCGCGGCCCTGTCGTTCATCCTGCTGATACTCGGCATGGGCCTCGGCCTGTCGTCGGTGTCGCCGTACGAATACAACAACGGCGGCGCACTCGGCACTGCCGCCATCGTCTGGATCGCCTTCACCCAACTTGCCGCTGCCGGCATCGGCGGCTACATGGCCGGCCGCCTGCGCGCCAAGTGGGCCGGCGTGCAAAGCGATGAAGTGCACTTCCGCGACACCGCCCACGGCCTGCTGGCCTGGGCCGTGGCCACGCTGGTGACCGTTGCCGTACTCGCTGGCGGCATGCGCGCTGCCATCGGCGGCGCCATCGACACCGCCGGCGCCGCCGCACCAGCCGTGACGGCCGGTGTTGCAGCTGCCGGTGCCAACGACGACGGTACCAACTACTTCTCCGACATGGTGCTGCGCTCGCCAAACGGCACGCCAGCGACCGACGCCGAACGCGCCGAGATCAACCGCATCCTGCTGGCCGACCTGGCCAACGGCAAAATCAACGCCGACGACCGCAACTACCTGGCGCAAACCATCGCCAAGCGCACCGGTCTGACCCAGGCCGAAGCCGAACAGCGCGTGGACCTGATCTACGCCCAGGCCAAGCAGGCTGCTGCCGACGTCAAGGCCAAAGCCAAGGCTGCGGCTGAAGAAGCGCGCAAAGCCGCCGCCCACTCGGCCCTGTGGATGTTCGTGGCCCTGCTGCTGGGCGCCTTCGTTGCCAGCCTGCTGGCCACCATCGGCGGCCGCCACCGCGATCACGCCCGCGTGTACGTACGCACCACCATTTAATCGAAGGAGAACACCATGCGCTCGATATTGTTACTGCTGATCGGCATTCCACTGCCCATCGTGATTCTGATTGCGTTGTTCGTGCATTGATTTTTTGCTGACGACGTAACTCAGGAATGCAAGCGGCGCCCTCGTGGTTCTTTGGACTGCGGGGGCGTTGTGCGGTTGACAGAACGCTGGATGATGCTCAGCAAGCCATGCTCGTACATGGCAAAGGAGT
Organism: Duganella zoogloeoides; assembly: GCF_034479515.1. NCBI lineage: Bacteria > Pseudomonadati > Pseudomonadota > Betaproteobacteria > Burkholderiales > Oxalobacteraceae > Duganella > Duganella zoogloeoides. The sequence goes on along the minus strand of NZ_CP140152.1, from coordinate 165,358 downwards.
CTCTCGGCTTGGGCGAGGCATTCAGCCAACGCTGTAGGGCTGATGGGATCGCCGTCATAGTCGGCGATGTTGCGTTGCTTGCGCAGACCGTCAAGCACCACCATGGTCTTGGGGGGGCGAGGCCCACAGTTAAAGGCAAAGCCTGAATGGCGGTTTGGTGATGTCCAGGTTTGCTTTTCGACGTGCGGTACCCGTGAGCGAGCAAGCTCGCCATTGCACACTGCATCACGCATTTGTAGGCCGCATCGCAGCGATTTTCATCGCTGATGGCAGTGATGGCTGCATCATTCAAATTGCGCTCTGCTGCAGCGAGCAGGCGCTGGACGTCGTCACGCTTTGTTTGGAACGCTACCAGACTTTGGATCTTCAACAAGTTTTCTAAAGTCATCCTCGTCACCCACCAATAAGAGCTTGGGCTTCTCTACAACTTCTCGCGCCCAGCCATTGTCAGACGCCAGCTTGGAGCGGAAGTCGTCCACGCGATAGACGACAGGATTAATTTCGCGGTGGAGTTCACCTTGCGCAGGATGCAGCGCCTCGATCACGTCCGCAAAACCGACGCTCCCTAAAACCAGTATATCGATGTCCGAATAGACTGTCTCTTGCCCGCGCGCTACCGAACCAAAGATCAGTGCGCATTCGATGTCATCAGCCAGTGGCAGAAGTGCATCGGTCAGCACGGTAGCTAGCCCGGAAGTCTTTCTCAGCATACCGGCCAATTCCTCGAAGACTGGACAGTCACGATTGGCCCGATAGTGAATTTGATTGCCGATATGCTCACGCAACAAGATACCTGCATCAGCCAGCTTGACCAGTTCCCGGTTGGCACTACCTGGCAAGGCACCAATGCGACGGGCCAGCTCCCTGGAATGCCAGGCGGAATCGGGATGCAACAGCAGCGCAGACAAGACGCGGGTACGGAAAGGGCCGAGGAGGAAATTTGCAAGCATGCGAAAATGTATCACAATGGGAGACGATTGTCTCTCATTTGGAATCATCTGGCAGACTGCCTAATGCAGCTTATATGGACACATGAACGTTGGAGCGGGTGAAGGGAATCGAACCCTCGTATGAAGCTTGGGAAGCTGCCGTTCTACCATTGAACTACACCCGCGTGCCCGCATTTTACGCGCTGGCGGTAAACAACACCAGCATCACCGCTAAACATGGGCGCCAGGCGAACCGATCGCTTGAACACCCCGCCCCCACCCGCTACATTGTGCGCAATTCACCTCAAGCGGATCCCCCCTATGCGCTTCACCACCCAGCTGGCCGCCGGCATGTTCACCCTCTCGGCACTATTCACTATTTGCGCTGCCGCCGCCCCGCTGCGCACCGCACCGGCCGATCCGGCCGCCACACCGAAAACCCGCGCCATCTACACGTACTTGCGCAACACCTGGGGCCGTGCCGTCATCGCCGGCCAGTCCGACCTGAGCTGGGACGACAGCATCGACATGGCCGAGCGCGTGCATGCGGACACGGGCAAATACCCGGCCCTGATGGGCTACGACTTCATGGACTATGGCAAGACCGGTCCCGGCCAATCGGGCCAGCACCAGGTGGAGGAGGCAATCGCCTTTGCCGCCAGGGGCGGCCTGGTGAGTTTTCACTGGCACTGGCGCGATCCGGCGCTGCTCGGGACGGCGCAGGTGAACCAGGCGAATTTCTATGCCGGCGGCGATGATCCGGCGCGGCGCACCAACTTCACCATTCCCATGGCCGATGGCAAGCTCGATCGGAGCAGCCCGGCGTTCGGGCAGCTCAACGACGGTATCGACCTGGTGGCCGTCCAGCTCAAGCGCCTGCAGGATGCCGGCGTCACCGTGCTGTGGCGCCCGCTGCACGAAGCGGCCGGCAGCCATGGAGAGGGCTGGTTCTGGTGGGGCCGCGTGCGCACCGATGGCCAGTCCGCCGCCACGGCCCATATCGCGCTATGGCGCCATATGTACGACCGGCTGGTGCGCGTGCACGGCTTGCACAACCTGATCTGGGTATGGAACGGGCAACACGCAGCGTGGTATCCCGGTGACGACGTGGTCGATATCGTCGGCTACGACGTCTATGACACTACCGACAACCGCACCTACCGCTCGCAGATCGACACCTACCGCAAGACCGCCGCCATGACGGGCGAGCCCAAGCCGGTGGCGCTGACTGAAACGAGCTACATACCCGATCCGGACGCGATGGCGAAAGATGGCGCGTGGTGGTTGTGGTTCATGGTGTGGAACGATGGCGGCGGGCCGGCAGGCGTGACCAATGCGAACAACTTCTGGACCGGCGAGCAGTACAACACCAGTGCCCACAAGCGCGAGGTGTACCGGCATCCGCATGTGATCACGCTCGACAAACTGCCGCGCTTTCAGTATCCCTGAGTCGTCCAGGCCGGCGGTATGCTGCCCGCCGCCGCCAGCGTGGGCGCCACCGCCTCCAGCACGATGTCTCGCAGGCGCTGCGTCACCGGCGCCGGCTGCGCTTCCGCTTGCAACAGCGTGATGCCGATGGTCGGCAACGGCGGCAAGGCGGATGGCGGCAGCAAGCGCACGGTGGCCGGCACGCCCACCGCCGTGCGCACCGTCACGCCAAGGCCGGCGGCCACCGCTGCCCACACCCCGGACAAGCTGGTGCTGGTGAACGCGATGCGCCAGGCGATGCCGGCCCGGTCCAGCGCGTCGATGGCGGCCGCCCGCATCAGGCACGGCACCTCGAGCACCACCAATGGCAATGGCGCCGGGCCCGGCTGTGTTTGCGTTTGGGGCAGCAGCAAAGGCTCGCTGGCGGCCGCCAGCCAACGCAGCGGCAACCGGCCCAGCGCGGCCGCGTGCGGCCATGTCACCCCGCCGTTATCCCAGGCCAGCGCCAGGTCGAGCTGGCCGGCCGTGATCTGTTCCAGCAACTGGACGTTGCGCGCAACCCGGGCGTCGATGCACACCTGGGGATGGGCGCGGGCGAAGCGCCCCAGCACGTCGCTGAGCAGGTGTTCGCCGAAGTCTTGCTGCATGCCGAGCCGCACGCTGCCCGCCAGCGTGGCGCCGCGCAGCGCCGTCACCGCCTCGTCGTTGAGCGCCAGCAAGCGGCGCGCGTAGGCCAGCAAGGTTTCGCCGGCGGGCGTGAGCGCCATGCCGCGCCCGGCCTTGCGCAGCACCGGCGTTTCGAGCTGCTGCTCGATCTTCTTCAGTTGCGCGCTGACAGCCGAGGTCGAACGCCCGAGGCGATCTGCCGCACGGGCAAAACTGCCCAGTTCCACGCCAGCCACAAAGGTGCGCAGCACATCGAGTTCCAGTGTGATTTTCCGCATGACCATCCCGATTTATCGAATCGTCGGTTTCAAACTTCCCGATTTTCGGTATCAAGTTAGTGCGCTATCGTGGGCCTGTCAACCAACGGAGAATCCATCATGCCCCTCGCCCGTATTTCGCTTTTAAAAGGTCAATCCCCCGCCTACCTGCGCGCCGTCGGCGACAGCTTGCACGCCGCACTGGTGGAAGCATTCAACGTGCCGCCCACCGACCGCTTCCAGCTGTTCCACCAGCACGAGGCGCACGAGATGAGTTGCGATCCCCATTACGAGGTGGCCGATGGTGGGCAGCGTTCGGCCGACTGGCTGGTGTTTGCAATTACCATCGGCAAGCCCCGCACGGCAGCCGTCAAGCAGGCGTTCTACCGCAAGCTGGTGGAAAAGCTGGCACAGTCGCCGGGCGTGCGGCCGCAGGATGTGATGGTCACCATCCTGCCCGCCCAGCCCGAGGACTGGTCGTTTGCCGATGGCGCGCCGGCCAGTTCGCTGGGACCGGTGGCCGGCTCATAGGCCGCGCACGCTTGAACTGTTCAAGCGTGCCACACTGATGCAAAATGGCAAAGCTTCCACCATCGACCAGAGGACTTTCCATGAAATCAGTTGTTTCGCTCAGTGTTGCGCTGGCATTTGCCGCACCGCTGGCACTGGCCCAGGCCCCCACCTCCCAGGCTCCGGTTCAAACTGCTGCGCCCGTTGACCCGATCGCCACCCTGGTCGGCCAGCTGGAACTGGAAAAATACAAGGCCACCATCAAGAGCCTGACCCTGTTCGGCGACCGCCGCCAGGGCACCCAGCGCAACCGCGACGCACTCGACTGGATCGAGGCGCAACTGAAATCCTACGGCTGCACCAACACTGAACGGCTGCAATACCAGTACACGGAACTGGCCAAGGACGCGCCGCGTCCCAAGCGCGCGCCGGGCATTGCCAGCGGCGGCGCCGGCGGTCCGCCGGGCCAGGGCGGCAGCACGCTGTTCGGCAACCGCATCAAGACCGGCGTGAATAACGATCCGATGCAGCAGCCCGATGAAAAACTGCGGGCGCTGAACGCCGAGCAAACGCCGGTGGGCACCTCGCTGCGCGAGAACGTCTATTGCACCAAGGTGGGCAGCAAGCATCCCGAGGAAATGTATATCGTCAGCGCGCACATGGACGGCATCGGCTTCGGCGAGGCCGCCAACGACGATGGCTCGGGCACGGCGCTGGTGATGGAACTGGCGCGCATCTTCAGCGCACCGGGCGTGGAAACCGACCGCTCGATCCGCTTCATCCTGTGGAACAACGAGGAAACCGGCTTGAACGGCGCCGCCGCTTACGTCGAGCAGCGCAAAGGGTTGCAGGGGAAGGAGTCGCCGCAAGGCTCGGGCAAGTACCCGGAGCCGAAATGGCTGGGCATGATCCAACACGACATGATGTTGTTCGACCATGGCATGCCGTTCCAGAAGATCGACGGCTACGGCAAGCCGGTGGTCGATGAACACGGCGCGCCGGTGTTCGTGGCGCCGCCGGAGCAGCGCCTGGAAGCCGATGTCAACATCGAATACCAGTCGCAGTCGAAGCAGGCCGAAGGCTCGGCCAAGCTGGCCTGGCACTTCCGCAGCGCCAACGACAAGTACGCCACGCACTACCCGGCAGCGGTCGGCTTCCACATGACCAACACCGATTCGACGCCGTTCATGGACCTGGTGCCATCGATTTCACTGCGCGAGAACGAACGCGGACAACAGATCGGCGCCGGCTGGAATCCGCACTGGCACCAGCCGAGCGACCTGTATAAAAACTTCTCGGACAAGGACTTCATGCTGGGACTGAACGCCGCCCAGACCACGCTGTCAGGCGTGGCGCAGCTGGCCGGCGTGCGCATCAAGCAGTAAGGTTATTCCGGCTTTTCCACCACGTAGCCCCTGGCCTGCAAGGCCGCCATATAGCCTTTTGGGTCGAGCAGGTCGTTCAGCGACAGCGTGGCGAAGGTCGAGGTATTGGCCGCCAGCGATTTTTCGGCGGCGGCCAGCCAGCGCTCCTGCATGCGCGCCTCGATCGAGCGCATGCCGGCGCGGCTTTGCATCACCGCGCTGTTGAGGACGGCCGCATTGCAGGCGCCGCGACGGTCTGCATAGCTGAGCTTTTCGATGGCGGCCAGGTCGCCCCTGGCCCAGGCATTGGCGCGCACGCGCATGGCGTCGATGTCCTCCTCGAGCCGCGCCAGCGTGTTGGAAAAACAGGTGGCGTCTTCCAGCGGCGTCTTCTTGAACTCGCGCAGCATGGTGACCGGATCGTCCACCTCGAGCTGGACCTGGGTGCTGGTTTGCTTGATGCCGCTTTGCTTGATCAACTTGCCCAGTGACCTGCTCAGCTCTCCTTCGTACAGGCCGGCCTGCTTGATCGCCTTGTCGTACAGCGTTGCCGCGGCAAAGATCGGCCGTTCGCGCTCGACGCCATCGTCGTCGCCGAGGTACTTCGCCTTGAGCACCAGCCAGCGCGCATACACCGGCTCCGGCACCAGGTCTTTCAACCGGGCGCCGTCGGGGCTTTTCTTGAAGCCGATGGCGAACGGCAGCATCGCCGCTTGCTTAAGCCAGCCCACTTCCGCGTGCGCGCCCGGCGGTTGCAGGTATTCCTGCGACTGCGCCAGGATCGATTCCACCTGCTGCGAGCGCCATTCCATGTTCTTGGGCAGCGGACCATAGGTGCCGAACACCCACAGCACGTGGTCGCCCTTGCTCACTTTCCACAGGCCGGGGCCCGGGCGCTGGCCGGTGACCAGGATGGTGTCGAGCAATGGCGCCTGGCCGGCGTAGGTGTCGGCGGCAACCTCGGGGATAACATTGGCCGCCGGCGCCGGCGGTGCTTCGGTCTGCGCCCGGGCCGGCAGCCCCGCCAGCGACAGGGAAACCATGAGGATCAGGCGGGGCCACGATGACAAGCGCAACATATTGTCCTTTCAGGAACGATGATGTTGCTGATTGTATATTTCAATATGGCAACCAGGCGATAGAGGACGTAAAGTATTGCCCGCCGCTACCGCGCGTAGCGTTTTCCGGCTCAGGCGCTGGCGATCGCGGGCAGGTTGTCGAGCCGGGCGTGCGCCTGCGCCAACTGCGCGGCATCGAGCCGGGCGGCGGCGCTGGCCAGGTAGCGGGCGGCGGCCGCGTGGCCGCCGCGGTGGGCCAGCGCCAGCCAGGTCCAGGCCTGGGCGGCGTCGGCGCGGGCACCCTGACCGGCCAGGTACATCAGCCCCAGGTTGAACTGCGCGCGCGCGTGGCCCTGCGCGGCGGCCAGCGCATACCAGTGCAGCGCCTGGGCGTAATCCTGCGCCACGCCCTGGCCGTTGTCGTAGCGCAGACCGAGCGCGAACTGCGCCAGCGTGTGGCCCTGGCGCGCCGCGCGGGCATACCAGTGGCCGGCCTGTTGCGGGTCTGGCTGCAGGCCGGAAAGCGGGCCAGGTTGCGGACCGTCGGCGCGGTCGTACAGCAGGCCGAGGTGGTACTGGGCGGCCGCGTAATCCTGCTCGGCGGCGCGGCGGTACCAAGCCTGCGCCTGGCGCAAGTCGTGCGGCGCGCCGCGTGCCGTCTCGTAGCGCAGGCCCAGGTCGAACTGGGCGCGCAGGTGGCCCTGCTCGGCAGCCTTGCGGTACCAGTCGGTCGCCGCTTGCGCATCGGCCGGCACGCCATGGCCGGCGTCGTGCAACTGGCCCAGGTGGTACTGGGCGCCAGGGAAGTTCTGCGCGGCTGCCTTGCCGTACCAGGCGTGCGCTTCCACGTAGTCCTGCGCCACGCCCTGGCCATGGTAGTAGCGCAGCCCGAGGTTGTTCTGCGCGCCCGCGTGGCCCTTGGCGGCGGCCTTGCGATACCAGTCGAGCGCCTTCTGTTCGTCGCGCGGTACGCCCTGGCCGTTATCGTAGATCAGGCCCAGGTTGAACTGCGAACTGGCGTGGTCCTGCTCGGCCGCGCGGCGATACCAGAGGATAGCCTTCTGGCTGTCCTGCGCCACGCCGTCGCCCTTGTCGAAGCGCAGCGCAAGGTTGAACTGCGCCGGCGCGTAGCCCTGCTCGGCCGCCTTGCGGTACCACGACATGGCCTGCCCCACGTCGGCCATCTCCGGGGTCAGGCCCTGGCTGTTTTCGTAGCGCAGCCCCAGCTGGTACTGCGCGCGCGCATACCCCTGCTCGGCGGCCTTGCGGTACCAGTGCAGCGCCTGCACCGGGTCTTGCGGCACGCCCTTGCCGGTGTCGTACATCATGGCCAGGTTGTTCTGGGCGCCGGCGTCGCCCTGGCTGGCGGCCTTGCTGAACCAGTGCATGGCCTGGCGCGTGTCGGCGGCCACGCCCTGCCCCCTGGCGTACAGCCAGCCGAGGTTGTACTGGGCGGCGGCATAGCCCTGGCTTGCCGCCAGCTGGTACCAGGCGGCGGCTTCCTGGAAGTCCTGCGCCACGCCCTGCCCCTTCTGGAACATCACGCCCAGGTTGTACTGCGCCTGCGGCATGCCTTGTAACGCGGCCTGGCGGTACCACACCACGGCCAGCTCGTAGCTGGGCGCCACGCCCTGGCCGTTGAAATACATGAAACCCAGGCTGTGCTGGGCGCCGGCCACGCCGCGTTCGGCCTGGGCCTTGGCGCGCAGGAATTCGGCCGTCGGCGCCTGCTGCGCGGCAGCGGGTGGCTTGGTAGGAGTGGTCATGCGCATCGGTCGCTTTTCACGCCTGCACCGCCATCAGAAACGGCTGCGCATGCAGCATGGGCGGCACGCCGGGCAGCGGTGCCGGGCCAACCTGGTTTTCCAGCACGGCCATAAACTGCGACAGCGGAATCGGCCGGTGGTACAGGTAGCCCTGCATGGTGGTGCAGCCGTTCGCTTGCAGGTAGCGGGCCTGCACGGCAGTTTCCACGCCCTCGGCCACCAGGTGCAGCCCCAGGCCGCGCGCGATGGAGATGATCGCCAGGATCACCGGGTAGTGGCCGTTTTCGTCGTGGATCTCCTTGACGAACGACTGGTCGATCTTGATGGTGTGGATCGGGAAGCGGTGCAGGTACGACAGCGACGAGTAGCCGGTGCCGAAATCGTCGATCGCCACCGACACCCCGAGTTCGCACAGTTTGTTGAGCTGTTCGATCGCGTCCTGCGGGTTGCGGATGCAGATGTTCTCGGTGATCTCCACCTCGATCTGCGCGGGCGCGATGCCGTACCGGGTGAGCGCACCGCGCATCTTGTCGAAGAAGTCGCCACGATCGAGATACTGCGGCGACAGATTGAGCGACAGCCGTACCGGCTCGCCGCCGACGGCATTCCAGCGCACCAGGTCGCGGCACAGGGCGCCCAGCATCCAGTCGGAGATCGGCAGCATCAGGCCGTTGTCTTCGGCGAACGGCAGGAATTCGCCGGCCGACAGCACGCCGCGCTGCGGATGGTTCCAGCGCATCAGCCCCTCGGCGCCGACGATGCGGCCGGTGACGATGTCGATCTGCGGCTGGTAGTACATTTCCAGCTGGTTCAGTTCCAGCGCCTGGCGCAGGCTGCGCTCGAGCACGATCTTCTGGTGCGACACTTCCTGCATCGACGGGTGATAGAAGGTGTGGCCGTTCTTGCCCAGCGCCTTCACCTGGTACATGGCGATGTCCGCGTGGCGCAGCAGTTCGTCGATGCCGTCGCCATCGTGCGGGTAGATGGCGATGCCGATCGAGGCAGAGATGTGCACCTGGTGGCCATCGAGGTCGAACGGCGCTGCCAGGCTCTCGATGAATTTCTCGGCCACGCCCCGGGCTTCCTGGCGGTCCTGCAATTCCGGCAGCACGATGGTGAATTCGTCGCCGCCCTGGCGCGCCAGCGTATCGCCGCGGCGCAGGCAGTCCTTGAGGCGACGTGCCACCTGTTGCAGCAGCTCGTCGCCCTTGACGTGGCCCAGCGTGTCGTTCACCAGCTTGAAGCGATCGAGGTCGATGAACATCACCGCCAATTCGGCCTGCTTGCGCCGGGCCTGGATCACGGCCAGGCCCAGGCGGTCCTTGAACAGCATGCGGTTGGGCAGGTCGGTGAGGATGTCGTGGTAGGCCTGGTACGAAATCATCTCCTCGGCGCGCTTGCGGTCGGTGATGTCGCGCGCCACGCCGTAGGTACCGTAAAAGTCGTGCGGGCCGATGGCGTTGGGCGCCATCGAGGTGAGCGTGATGCTGAAGGTGCGCTCGATGCCGCTCTTGCACTTGAGCCGCAGCTCGGCGGTGCGACCGCCGGCATCGCTTACCCGCGTCCTGCCCTGGCCCTGTCCCTGGCGTTCGCCGAAGGCGTAACGGGCGCGGTCCTGGTCCTCGTCGTGCACCAGCACCGAGTAGTGGCGCCCCACCACCTCGTCGCGGTCGAATCCGAGCAGGTGCTGCACGCGGTCGTTGACAAACGTGATGCGGCCATCGTGGGCCAGCGTGTAGATGATGTCGGGCGAGCTGTCCACCAGGTAGCGGTACATTTTTTCCGACGTTTCCAGCTGCGCGGCGATGCGCTCGTTGTCGATCGCCAGACGGCGCTTTTGCAGCACGTTGCCCACCGTCTTGAGCAACTCTTCGCGGCCGTACGGCTTGCGCAGGTAGTCGTAGGCGCCGCGCTTCAAGGCGCCGATGGCGGCGTCGATGCCCACCTCGCCGCTCATCACCACCACGTCGCCGTCGATACCGCGCGCGTTCATGAAGTCCATGATGTCGTGGCCGCTCATGTCGGGCAGGCGCAGGTCGAGCAGCACCAGGTCGAACGGTTGCTGCGCCAGGTGCGCCAGCGCCTCGGCGCCGGTGGCGGCGGTGCACAGCAGGTAGTCGTGACCGTCGTGACTGCGCAGTAGTTCGTACAGCGACGACAGCAGGCGCGGCTCGTCGTCCACCAGCAGCAGGCGCGGCCGCGAATCATGGAGATGGACGACGGGGGTAGGGTCGTCCTGGTAGTTCAGGTTCATCATGGCCTTAAACGGAATCCATCAACCGGGGGGTTTGGCCGGCGCTGGAACTTGCGGGGGGGCTTGCTTGAGTGTTGCTGCCGGCGGCCGGCAGCAGGATTTCGAACGTGGTGCCGGTTTTGCCGGAACGGCAGGCGATCAGACCGCCCATCTTGCTCACCAGGCTGTGGACGATCGACAGTCCCATGCCGTGATGGGGGCCTTCCTTGGTACTTTTCACCGGTGCGAACAGGTTGGCCAGCAGCTCGGCCGACAGGCCCGGGCCGGTGTCGGCCACCACCAGCTCCAGGTACAGCTTGCGCTCACGGTTGACCAGGCCACGGTTGGCGATCTCGATGCGCCCGCCCTCCGGCATGGCTTCCACCGCGTTCTTGACCAGGTTGACCAGCACCTGCTTGAGCAGGTCGGCGTCGCCCTCGATAGCGCCCGGACCTTCCTGCATGCGCACCACCGTCTGCACCGAGGCCGGCACGAAACCGGTAGCGCGGAACAGGCGCAGCACGTCGTCCACCACGCGGGCCACCTCGGTGGCCTTGCCCATGCGCGACGGTTCGCCCGGCTGCAGGTCGGCCAGGCCGTTGAGCAACTGGCCCACGCGGTCGATTTCTTCGTTGAGGATCGACAGTTCGCCCACCACCGGCTCGCGCCGCGCCAGCTTGCTGTCGAGGATGGACAGGTAGTTCTTGATGATCGACAGCGGGTTGTTCACCTCGTGAACCACGCGGCGCGACGCGTCGCGGTATTCCTCCGCCACCTGCGCCAGCTGGCGCCGGGCGTGACCGCGCTCACTGAGCGCGGTCTCCAGCGCGCCCGCCGCCTGGGTGGCGAACGATTGCAGGAAGCGCTCGCGCTGCTGGCAACCGGCCAGTTGCCAGGCAGGGACGCCGCCAATCAGCACACCCAGGCAACGTTGATTCGCCACCAGCGGCAGGCATACCAGCGCTTCGCTGCCGAGGATGCGGAACAGCTGCTCTTCGGCCACCGACAGCGGCGCGCCGGCCTGCGCGTTCATGCCGGCGCGGCTGGCATACACGGGTTTGCGCGTGCGCGCCGACAGCGCCACCTGGCCGCCCTGCTCCGGGTCCAGAGACAGCATGAATTCAGCCAGGCGCCCGGGCTGGTTGCCGGTGGCGGTGCCCAGCAGCGCCTGGCCGGTGGGATTTTCCAGCATCACCAGCAGGTTTTCGAAATCGAACAGGATGCGCGCGGAGCGCGTCATGGCGTCGAGCAGGCCCGTTTCGCCATCCTGGCGCGCAAACGTCTGCGCCATCTCCGACACCAGCATCATGTTGCGCACTTCTTCCGACAGGCGCTGCTGCACCGGATCGACCGGCGGTGGCGGCACGTACGCCGATGGCGCCACGATATCGTCGGCGCCAGCCAGGTCGATGCCCAGGTACCCGGCCGATTTTTCCACCTGGCGAGCGGCGTTGGCGAGGATAGGTTCGAGCGCCGCGCCGTCGAGGCCACACAGTTGGGCCGCGTCTTCGATGGCGTCAGGCTCGTCGCCGTGGCCGCACAGCAGGTGCGCCAGGCGCACCATGCGGATCAGGGGATGGGCGGAGGCCAGGCGCGCGACCGGCTCGTGGTGATACAGCACGCTGTCGGCCAGGAAGGAGTCGAGCTGCCAGCGTTCGATCAGCCAGGCGCCCGCCTCGGCATGGGTGATTTGCAGGGTGCGCTGCTCTACCGCGCACAGGTCTTCGTCGTCGCGCGCCATGAAGTTGATGGCGTATTCGCGCGGCGCGGTGGCCAGCAGGGCCAGGCGGCCGACGTTGTGCAGCAGGCCCGCCAGGTAGGCTTCCTCGACATGCGGGTAGTCCATCTTGCGGGCCAGCTCGCGCGCGATGACCGCCGTGGTGAGCGAACTTTTCCAGAAAGCGCGCAGGTCGGTGCTGGCGGAATGGGGGAAGCTGCTGAAGGTCTGGAATACCGATTCGCTGATGACCAGGGTCTTGATCATGTCGGTGCCGAGTGCAACCAGCGACTGCTCCAGTCCCACGGCACGCGCGCCGCTATTGCGGTGAAAAGCCGAGCTGCTGGCGACCGAGAAAATCTTGCTGGCCATGGCCGGATCCTTGGCGATCAGCGCGGCCAGTTCCGGCATGCCGGCGTCGTCGGCCTGCAGATGCTCGATCAGTTTGATCAGGATCTGCGGCATGGCGGGCAGGCGCGCGATCAGCAGCCGGTGGCGGATATCAAGGTCAGGTTGCAGCATCGTCATATACCAATAATCAAGTCAGACCGGAAACGAATAATGCCGAGAAAGAACTTATATTAGCATAAAGTATGATAGCAACTTAGCACGTGCAAGCCAATCGTGCAGGGGTCGCGCGCATTTCCTGATGTAAAGATTTATTGTCCCGGATGGGGTAATAGAATGCGCCGGTAATGGCGCGCGGTCAACCATAAAACCAGCGCGGAGCCTGTAAGTACCAGTTGTCCGAGGGCTAAAGACAACACCGAGTGCGACAGCGCCGGCGCCAGCACGCCGGCCACGATGGCGCCCATCATGGTGGTGGCGAACGACTGGCACGACGCTACCGTGCCGCGGATGTGCGGGAACAGGTCGAGCGCGAGCAGCGTGGCGCCCGGCGCCACGATCGACATGCCGAAGGTGTAGAACAGCATCGGCAGCACGGTCCACGGCAGCGCCGGCGGCAGGAACACGTGGTACAGCGTATTGCACACGGCGGCGGCGATCAGGAAGCAGAAGCCGATGCCGATCTGGCGCGAGAACGAGATCTTGCCGGCGATGCGGTTGGCCACCAGCGCACCGAGGAAAATTCCGCTCACCGACGGAATGAACAGCCAGCCGAACTGGCTCGCGCCCAGCCCCAGCGAATTGGGCAGGAATTCGGGCGCCGCCGCGATGAACAGGAACAGGCCGCCGAAATTGAGCGCCACCACGCCCGACTTCAGGTGGAACAGCTTGGAGCGCATGATCTCGCCGTAGTTGCGCGCCAGGTGGCGCGGGTTGAACGGCTGGCGCTTGTGGACCGGCAGGGTCTCGGGCAGGTTGCGGTAGCAATAGATGAACAGCAGCACGCTGTAAGCCAGCAGCGACAGGAAAATCGCGCGCCAGTCGAACAGCGTGACGATCCAGCCGCCGAGGATAGGCGCAATCGCCGGGGCGATCGAAAAGATCATGGTCACCAGCGACAGCAGGCGCGCGGCCGCCGCATCGGAATACAGGTCGCGGATGATGGCGCGCCCCACCACCACGCCGGCGCCGGCCGAGATGCCCTGCATCACGCGGAACGCCCACAGGTACGGCACCGAGTGCACCGACGCGCAGCCGAGGGTACCGATCGCGAACATCACCAGCGAGACCAGGATGACGTTGCGCCGGCCGAACGCATCGGACAGCGCGCCGTGCCACAGCACCATGCCGGCAAAGGCCAGCATGTAGAAGGTGAGGCTTTGCTGTACTTCGAGCGGGGTGGCGCCCAGCGTGGCCTGGATGTTGGGGAACGCCGGCAAATAGGCGTCGATCGAGAACGGCCCGAGCATCGACAGCAGGGCCAGGATCACCGCCAGCGCGGTGGCGCTGAGCACCTTGGGGGTCGATGGCGGCGGTGGGGGTACGTCCTTGACGGGATCGGGGAGAACGTTGTCGGGCGGGGTCGGGTACATATGTTCCTTGACTGGGGTCCGTCCCCGCCCGGTGCTGCGGGGTCCGGCGGCGCAGCAGGTGGTTAAGCTTCTTTGGGCTTGGCAGCTTCGCGGCGGTTGAAACCGGCCACCATGTCGAAGCGGAACAGGCGGCATTCGAGCGCGCCGTTGAAGAACGGCGTCTTGCGCGATTCTTTCAGGCGCAGCATCTTGGGCAGGCCCAGGTCGGCCGTGAACAGGTACACGGTCCAGCCGGCGAAGCGCTGCTTGAGGGTGCCGCTGAAGTCCGAGTAAAAACTCTTGGCCAGTTCGTCCTCGCCCAGCGAGCTGTCGCCGCGCACGCCGATCCGCTCGCCGTACGGCGGGTTGGTCAGCATGATGCCCGGCTGTTCGGTCGGCGCCTTGACTTCCTGCGCTTCGATCTGCTTGAGCGGCACGTCGAACATGATGCCGGCCGCGCGCAGGTTGTGGCGCGTCATGGCCACCATGTCGCCCGAGATGTCGGAACCGAAGATGGTCGGTTCGCTCGGCAGCGGGTTCGGCTTGATGGCGTTTTTCATTTCCTGCCACGGGGCAGGATCGAAGTCGTTGAAGGCTTCGAAAGCGAAACGGCGACGGGCGCCCGGCGGCACGCCCTGCACCATCTGCGCCGCTTCGCACAGGATGGTGCCGGAACCGCACATCGGGTCGAACAGCGGCATGCCCGGCTTCCAGCCGGCCACGCGCAGCAAGCCGGCGGCCAGGTTTTCGCGCAGCGGCGCGTCGCCGGTTTCTTCGCGCCAGCCGCGCTTGAACAGCGCTTCGCCGGACGTGTCGAGGTAGATGATGAACTGGTGGGCGTCGAGGAAACCGACGATGCGCATGTCGGGCTCGCGGGTATCGACCGACGGGCGCTTGCTGTACATGTCGCGGAAGCGGTCGCAGATCGCATCCTTGATTTTCAGCGTGGTGAATTCCAGGCTTTTCAATGGCGACTTGACGGCGGTTACGTCCACGCGGATGGTGTGGTCGTACGTGAACCAGTCTTCCCACGATTGCGCCAGCACCAGGTCGTAGATGTCGTTCTCGGTCTTGTAGCCGGTAACGGCCATGCGCATCAGCACGCGCGAGGCGATGCGCGAGTGCAGGTTGATGCGGTACGAATCAATCAGCTCACCCGAGCAGTGCACGCCGCCAGGAACCTGGTTGTGCACTTTCATGGTGGTGCTTTGCTGGGCGATTTCGCCCAGCTCTTCGGCCAGCGCCGCTTCCATGCCGCGCGGGCATGGGCAAAAATATGAAGCCACAGGAGAACCTTTTATCCGTTAGTTAAGTACGGGGTGCTTGGTCAGAAGGGTTTGACCACCACGAGTACGATAATTGCCAGCAGCAGGAACACCGGCACTTCGTTAAACACGCGGAACCATTTATGGCTGCGCGTATTGACGCCCTTCTCGAATTTTTTCAGGATGCTGCCGCACGCATGGTGGTAGCCGACGATCAGCACCACGAACAGCAGCTTGGCATGCATGAAGCCCGGCATGCGCGGACCATACAGCATGTACACGAGGATCGCGCCGAACACGATCGCCAGCACCGAAATCCACAGCGAAAAACGATACAGCTTGCGCGCCATGATCAGCAGGCGTTCGGTGACGGCGGTGTTGGTCTCCATGGCCAGGTTGACGAAAATACGCGGCAGGTAAAACACGCCCGCCATCCAGGCGATGACGAAGAAGATGTGCAGCGATTTAATCCAGAGCATGGCGATCCTTTAGTGGAATTACTGGCGAATTTCGCCGTGACCGAACACGACGTACTTGAGTGAGGTGAGGCCTTCGAGGCCCACCGGGCCGCGCGCGTGCAGCTTGTCGTTGGAGATGCCGATCTCGGCACCGAGGCCGTACTCGAAGCCGTCCGCAAAGCGGGTGGACGCGTTGATCATCACCGACGCCGAATCGACTTCGCGCAGGAAGCGCATGCCGGCGCTGTAGTCTTCGGTGATGATAGATTCCGTGTGCTTGGACGAGTACTGGTTGATATGGTCCATCGCTTCGTCGATGCCATCGACAATTTTCACGGCCAGGATCGCGGCCAGGTATTCGGTGGACCAGTCTTCTTCGGTGGCAGCAGCGAGGTGCGGGTAGCCGGCCAAAATCGCAGCAGCTTCGGCGTCGGCGCGCAGTTCCACCTCTTTGGTCGCGTACAGTTTGGCCAGTTCCGGCAGCACCTTGGCCGCGATCGGGCGCGCGAGCAGCAAGGTTTCCATGGTGTTGCAGGTGCCGTAGCGGTGGCACTTGGCATTGAAGCCGATAGCGACCGCCTTTTGCAGGTCGGCCATGTCGTCGATGTACACGTGGCAGATGCCGTCGAGGTGCTTGATCATCGGTACCGTGGCTTCTTCCATCAGGCGCGCGATCAGGCCCTTGCCGCCGCGCGGCACGATCACGTCCACGTATTGCGGCATGGTGATCAGGGCGCCGACGGCGGCGCGGTCGGTGGTATCGACCACCTGCACGGCGTTTTCCGGCAGGCCGGCGCCCAGCAGGCCTTCCTTGACCAGTTGCGCCAGCGCGCGGTTGCAGTGGATCGCTTCCGACCCGCCGCGCAGGATGGTGGCGTTGCCGCTCTTGATGCACAGGCCCGCCGCGTCAACGGTGACGTTGGGGCGCGACTCGTAGATGATGCCGATCACGCCGAGCGGCACGCGCATCTGGCCCACCTGGATGCCGCTCGGGCGGAATTTCAGGCCCGAGATTTCACCGATGGGATCAGGCAGCGCGACGATCTGGCGCAGGCCTTCGACCATGGTGGCAATCGCCTTGTCGGACAGCGCCAGGCGGTCCAGCATGGCCGGCGCCAGGCCGTTGGCGGCTGCGGCATCCATGTCAAGCCGGTTGGCGGCGCGCAGGGCGTCGGCCTCGCGCTCGATGCCGTCGGCGATCAGCGTGAGCGCGCGGTTGCGGGTGGCGCTGTCGGCACGGGCCATGGCGCGCGACGCCTTGCGCGCCTGCTGGCCCAGTTGTTCCATGTACTGCTTGATATCCAACTTCGTGTCCATTATCGTCTCGATTCTTTACAGGGCTGCTTACCCGCGCGCCACTTTAAGCCCCAGCTGCAGCATGGCATCCCATGCATCGCCGCTGTAGGCTTTGGCGCGCAGGCCCTTGATCATCTTGTCCACTTGCGCGGCGTCTTTCATGGCCGCTTCCAGGGTGGCCAGTGAAATACGCCGCAGCGCCGGGTCCATCATGCGCTCTTTCGGCCCCCAGATGCGGTATTCCTTGAGCAGCGCACCGAGCGGCCGGCCCTGCGCCATGCCCGCCTTGAGCTTGAGCAGCGTGCGGATTTCTTCCGACACGGCCCACAGCACCAGCGGCAGCGCTTCGCCCTCGCCTTTCAGCCCCTCGAGCATGCGCACCAGCCGCGCCGGGTCGCCCATCAGCATCGCTTCGCTGAGTTTGAAGACGTCGTAGCGGGCCACATTGAGTACGGCGTCGTGCACTTGCTCGTAGGTGAGCTTGCCAGGTTCGTGCAGCAGGGCGAGTTTTTGTATTTCCTGGTGCGCCGCCAGCAGATTGCCTTCCACGCGATCGGCGATGAAGTCGATACTTTGCCGGTCCGCGCTTTGCCCTTGTGCGGCAAGGCGCTGGCCTATCCAGTTGGGCAATTGCGCCCGTTCGATTTGCGGGATGTCGATGTACACCGCCGCCTGTTGCAACGCCCCCACCCACGCCGCCTTCTGGGTTTGCCAGTCGAGCTTGGGCAGGGTAATCAATGTCAGATTGTCGGGGCTCAGGTCTTTCACGTACGCTTGCAGCGCGGCGCCGCCGTCCTTGCCCGGCTTGCCGGTGGGGATGCGCAATTCGATGAGCTTTTTATCGCCGAACAGCGACAGCGCCTGGTTGGCGGCCAGCAGTTCGCCCCACTTGAAGCTGCGCTCCACCGTCAGCACGTCGCGTTCGGAATAGCCTTGCGCGCGCGCGGTGCGGCGGATTTTGTCGGCCGCCTCCAGCGCCAGCAAATGCTCGTCGCTGGTGATCACATACAGCTGCGACAGCGACTTGTTCAGGTGGCCGTCGAGCGCGTCCAGGCGCAATTGCATGGTGTCGCCTTACAGGATCGGCACGGCCGGCGCGGCGGACGGATCCTGCGGTGCCGGTCCCGGACCGGGCACCGACATGCGCGTGGTTTTCACGGCCGCCATGCGGCGCATCATCTGCTGCACCAGGTCGGTTTGCATGTCCTTGTACAGCAGCGCCTCTTCCTGCTCCTTGGCCAGCAACTGGGTTTCGTTGAAGTCGATCGGGCGGCTCAGCGAAATCGTCGTCGGCCCCAGCAGCTCGTTACCTTGACGGTCGAGCACGCGGAACACGATGGTGTATTGCAGCAGGTACTGGCGCACGCGGCCATTGCTGTTCAGCGACAGGATGGTCTTGGTCTTGGTGGTTTCCGGGTTGGACAGCACTTCGACCACGCCATCGGCATCTTTGGGGCTATTGACCACCGTGGTGTTGCCATTGACGCGGATATTGCGCTTCAAGTCGATCGCCAATGGCGACGACTCCGGCAGTCCGATGTACATGGTCGGGAACGGCAGCGTGTAATGGCCGCCGTCGCCGCGCAGGTGGAAGCCGCAGGCGGACAGCGTGGCAGTGAGCAGCAGCGCCATGCCGGCCGCGCGGGTGCGTCGGAACAATCCGGAAGTAGTCGTCATTGGATACCTTTACACCACGATGTTGATCAGTTTGCCCGGGACGACGATGATCTTCTTCGGCGTGCCTTCGATGAACTTTTGCACCGCTTCGTTGGCCAGCGCCAGCGCTTCGATGCTGGCCTTGTCGGCGCCCTTGGCCACGACCACGCTGCCGCGCAGCTTGCCGTTCACCTGGATCATCATTTCGATCTCGGACTGCTCGAGCGCGGCCGGATCCACTTGCGGCCATGGCGCGTTGAGGATGTCGCCGGCATACCCGAGTTCGGCCCACAGCACGTGGGTGATGTGCGGCGCGACCGGGTTCAGCAAGCGCAGGAAGATCGCGTAGCCTTCGGCCAGCACGCCAGCTTCCACGTCCTTGGCCGCTTCGATCGTGTTGAGCATCTTCATGCAAGCCGATACCACGGTGTTGTACTGGATGCGCTTGATGTCGTAGTCGGCCTGTTGCAGCAGCTTGTGCAGCTCGCGGCGCAGGGTTTTGCCGGCGTCGGTGGTGGCCGTTGCCGTCAATGGCGAACCGGCGGCGACGATGGCAGCTTGCTGCGCATAGCCGAATGCCCACACGCGGCGCAGGAAGCGGTTGGCGCCTTCCACGCCGCTGCCCGACCATTCCAAGGTCTGCTCCGGCGGCGAGGCGAACATGGTGAACAGGCGCGCGGTGTCGGCGCCGTATTGTTCGATCTGCGCTTGCGGGTCGATGCCGTTGTTTTTCGACTTCGACATTTTTTCCGTGCCGCCGATGTGCACCGGCTGCTGGTCGTCGCGCAGGATCGCCGCTTGCGGGCGGCCCTTGTCATCGACCGTCAGATCGACGTCGGCCGGGTTGAACCAGGTCTTTTTGCCGGCCGCGTCTTCGCGGTAATAGGTTTCGTTCAGCACCATGCCTTGCGTGAGCAGGTTCGTAAACGGCTCGTCGAACTTCACCAGGCCGAAGTCGCGCATGACCTTGGTCCAGAAGCGCGCGTACAGCAGGTGCAGCACAGCGTGTTCGATGCCGCCGATGTACTGGTCCATCGGCATCCAGTAGTCGTTGCGTTCATCGACCATGGCGTTGGCGCCTGGCGAGGTATAGCGCATGTAGTACCACGACGAATCGACGAAGGTGTCCATGGTGTCGGTTTCGCGGCGCGCTGGCTTGCCGCACTGCGGGCAGTCGCATTGCAGGAATGCTTCGTACTTGTTGAGCGGGTTGCCGCTGCCGTCCGGTACGCAGTCTTCCGGCAGCACCACCGGCAGATCTTTTTCCGGCACCGGCACCGAACCGCAGTCCGGGCAGTTGATCATCGGGATCGGCGTGCCCCAGTAGCGCTGGCGCGAAATACCCCAGTCGCGCAGGCGGAACGTGATTTTCTTCTCGCCCAGGCCCTTTGCGGTCATGTCGGCAGCGACCGCTTCCACGGCGTCGGCGTAGTTCAGGCCGTCGTACTTGCCCGAGTTGGTGACGATGGAAATCGTCTTGTCGCCGTACCACTCCTGCCAGGCAGCGTCGGAGAATTCCTGGCCTTCGGCGCGGATCACCTGCTTGATGGCCAGGTTGTATTTTTTGGCAAACGCGAAATCGCGCTCGTCGTGCGCGGGCACGCCCATCACGGCGCCGTCGCCGTAGGTCATCAGGACGTAGTTACCGACCCACACTTCGACTTGCTCGCCGGTCAGCGGATGGGTGACGAACAAGCCGGTCGGCATGCCCTTCTTTTCCATCGTGGCCATGTCGGCTTCGATCACGGAACCCAGTTTGCACTCGGCATTGAACGCGGCCAGCTCCGGGTTGTCCTGTGCGGCATGCACGGCCAGCGGGTGCTCGGCAGCGACGGCGCAGAAGGTCACGCCCATCACGGTGTCGGGGCGGGTGGTGAACACGTACAGCTTGCCGTCGCCGATCAGGGCGCCGTCGGCGTCCTTGATCTGGTGCGGGAAGGCAAAGCGCACGCCGGTCGATTTGCCGATCCAGTTCGCTTGCATGATGCGCACGCGCTCGGGCCAGCCCGGCAGCTTGTCGTCGACGTAGCCGAGCAGTTCGTCGGCGTATTCGGTGATGCGCGCGTAGTACATCGGGATTTCGCGTTTTTCAATCGGCGCGCCCGAGCGCCAGCCCTTGCCGTCGATGACTTGCTCGTTGGCCAGCACGGTCTGGTCGATCGGGTCCCAGTTCACGGTACCGGTCTTCTTGTAGATGATGCCTTTTTCCAGCATCTTGAGGAACATCCACTGGTTCCACTTGTAGTACTCGGGCTTGCACGCGGTCATTTCACGCGACCAGTCGATGGCCAGGCCCATCAGCTCCATCTGCGAGCGCATGTGGGCGATGTTCGAGTAGGTCCACTGCGCCGGCGGCACGTTGTTGGCCATGGCCGCATTTTCCGCCGGCATGCCGAACGCATCCCAGCCCATCGGCATCAGCACGTTGTAGCCGTTCATGCGCAGGTAGCGGTACATCACGTCGTTGATCGTATAGTTGCGCACGTGCCCCATGTGCAGCTTGCCCGAAGGGTAAGGCAGCATCGAACAGGCGTAATACTTACCCTTGGGGAAACGCGGGTCGTGCTCGACCGCCTTGTAGGCGTCGATGGCTTTCCAGTGGGATTGCGCTGCGGTTTCTACGTCGGCGTGACTATATTTATCTTGCATGATGGTGTGCGGCCAGAGTTGACTATGAACCGGACATTATACCGTTTGAAACGCCCCAAACGCACGCCACCTCCCCCCCACTTCGGGGTCAGTGCCGACATTTGGACACGAACTGAGCCATTATCGGATGAGCTTGTGTCCGAATGTCGGCACTGACCCTGCCTCTTTACGAAGAACGCTGCGCAAACGCCGCCCGGGCGCGCATGATTTCCGCATGGTGGGTTTCGGCCCATACCCAGACGCCGCAAAACGCTGCGCCCAGGCTGTGGCCCAGCGGTGTGAGCACGTAGTCGACGTGGGGCGGAATTACCGGGTGCACGGTGCGGCGCACCAGGCCGTCGCGCTCCATCTGGCGCACGGTTTGCGTGAGCATTTTCTGGCTGATGCCGGGCACGGCCTTGCGCAACTGGGTGTAGCGCAGGGTGCCGCCCGCTTCGAGCGCTTCGAGGATCAGCATGGTCCAGCGGTCGGCCACCTGGCCGATGATGTCCTGCACCAGCGCTTCGATCACGGGGTCGAGACTGACGGGAACCGGCTCGTGCCGGCGCATTTCAATCAGTGCATCGGGTTCGGCTTTACGCATGGGCATCTACACTCTCTTTTGGGTATGTATAAATCTTTTGGGTGCCTACTTTATCATCGCGCCTGTCCTTTGTACACTGGTCCCACATTCACAGGAGGACTGACCATGAAATCGACTGGAAACACCATCTTGATCACCGGCGGCGGCAGCGGCATCGGCGAGGCGCTGGCCCATCGCTTGCACGACCTGGGCAATACCGTCATCATCGCCGGCCGCCGGCTCGATGTGCTGCAACAAGCGGCCGCCGGCCGCGCCAACATCGTGCCGGTGCAATTCGACGCCGACAACGCCGATGCCATCGATGCTTTCGCCCGCCAGGTCGTGGCCGACCACCCTGCCCTCAATGTCCTGATCAACAACGCCGGCATCATGCGCTTCGAGGATGCCAGCAAGCGGCGCGACCTGGCCGATGCCGAGGCGACGATTACCACCAACCTGCTGGGGCCGATCCGCCTGATCAACGCGCTGACCGATCACCTGCGCCAGCAGGCCGATGCCGCCATCATCAACACCACGTCGGGCCTGGCGTTCGTGCCGCTGCTGGCCACGCCCACCTACAACGCCACCAAGGCGGCGCTGCACTCGTACACGGTGGCGCTGCGCGAAATCCTGAAAGACTCGGTGGAAGTGATCGAACTGGCGCCGCCGGCCGTGCAAACCGACCTGACCCCGGGCCAGGCCACGCGCGAGGGCTACCTGCCGCTGGCCGACTATATCGATGAGGTGATCACCCTGCTCACAGCCAGCCCCACGCCGGCCGAAGTGCTGGTGCAGCGCGTGCTGTTCTTGCGCAACGCGGAAAAGGAAGATCGTTACGCGCAGACGCTGGCTGCGCTCAACAGCCACTAAAACGACCTTCCATTTTTCCAATCAGCGGTCTCTTTTTCATGTCAAGATGGTGTTTTTAACATCGACGAGGAGACAAACATGATCAAGGGACTGCGCACGGTGGTGTACCCGGTGGCCGACCTGGCCGCCGCCCGCGACTGGTACGCCCAGGCATTCGAGACGGCAGCGTATTTCGACCAGCCGTTTTACGTGGGTTTTGCCATTGGCGGTTTTGAACTGGGCCTTATTCCGGCCGAGAAATTCACCGCCGCCCACGCGGGCAGCATGGTCTATTGGGGCGTGGACGATATCGAGGCTGAAACCGACCGCCTGGTGGCGCTCGGCGCCACCGTGCACGGCGCCATCGAGGAAGTGGGAGAAGGCATCAAGACGGTGGAACTGGCCGACCCGTTCGGCAATTTGCTGTGCCTGATTTATAACCCGCACTTCGACCTGGCTGCCGTTCGCTGAGACTGATGACCTCTGTTTGTGGCAAACTACGCCCCTTTGCCCTAAGAAAGAGGTAGTCATGTCCCGCCGCAACGCCAATCTGATCAAGTCGCCCGAACAAATCGTCCTGGCGCGCGTCGCCGCCCAACTGGCGGCCGACGTGCTGACGATGATCGGGCCACACATCAAACCCGGCGTGACCACGGCCTACCTCGACCAGCTGTGCAACGATTACATCGTCAATGTGCAGAAAGTTACGCCGGCCAATGTCGGCTACGGCGGTTTTCCGGCCACCGTGTGCAGTTCGGTCAACCAGGTGGTGTGCCACGGCATTCCGTCCGCGACCGAAATTTTGAAAGATGGCGACATCATCAACATCGACGTGGCCGTCATCAAGGATGGCTGGCACGGCGACACCAGCCGCATGTACTACGTGGGCGAACCGTCCAAGGCTGCGCGCAAGCTGGTGGAAACGACGTACGCAGCAATGTGGGCCGGCATCCGCGCCGTCAAACCACGGGCAACGCTCGGCGACGTCGGCTTTGCGATCCAGACCGTGGCAGAAAAAGCGGGCTTCAGCGTGGTGCTCGATTATTGCGGCCACGGCATCGGCATGACCTACCACGAAGATCCGCAAGTGACGCATTACGGCCGTCCCGGCCAGGGACTGATCCTGAAACCGGGCATGCTGTTTACCATCGAGCCGATGATCAATGCCGGCCGCGCCGCCACCAAGGAGCTCGATGACGGCTGGACCGTGGAAACGCGCGACCAGTCGCTGTCGGCGCAGTGGGAACACATGGTGACGGTGACCGAGACCGGCTTCGAGGTGCTGACGCTGGCGCCGGGCGAGACTGGCGCCAAAGCCGACATTCCGATCGTCGGTTGAGGGGACCTCGAAAAACCTGCTGCGCGACCCGCTATTGCCTCTCCGTTGCTCAGCGTACCTGCGTACGCTTGCGCTACTCAAGACGATAGCGGCTCGCTACGGTTTTTCGAGGTCCCATAAGGCAGCCGCCGGTACGGTCGGGCTAGTTTATTTCAAGGTCAGCTTCAAGGCCGGCTTCTCGCCGTAGTCGTCATACCGGTCGTTGATGCCGGCCACGCAGTAGCTGACTTCTTCCAGCAGATCGGGCGCGGCGGCCGTCAGGGCGGCCGAGTCGGTGATGACGATGTCCAGCACTTCGTTGGGCTTGAGCTTGAATTTGCTCATGTTGTCGTCGTCACGCAGGTAGCTCAGGCAATCGATCCAGGCATCCATGGTGTTGCCGTAGCTGTCGGGAAAACCCAGTGCTGCTTTGCAGGCCGCATGGAAGCTTGCGGCATCAAGGATTGCTGCGCCGTTCAGTTGTGCGGTTGCCATTATTTACTCTCTGTTTTTCCGGGATCGGTAACGAAACCCAATTTGGTTAATCCGTGCGTTTGCGCGGCAGCCATCACCTGCGCCACCACCTCGTAACGGGTGTCCTTGTCGGCGCGCAGTTGCAGCTCGGGCTGTACGTCCAGCTTGGCGGCCTCCACCAGGCGCTGCTCGAGCACCTTGGGTGCCACCGCCTCGTTGTTCCAGTACACCTGCCCCTTGGCGTCGATCGCTACCGTCACGGTCGTGGCCGGCGCGGGCGGGGCGGCTGGCGCCTGCGCCTTGGGCAGCTCCAGTTGAACCGAACTGGTCCACACCGGCGCACCGAGGATGAAAATCACCAGCAGCACCAGCATCACGTCCACCATCGGCGTGACGTTGATGTCGGCCATGGGGCCGGGCTGGCGGTGGTGGTTGAAGGCGCCGAAGCTCATTTTTTGACCAGGTACGCGTGCAGGTCGTGGGCGAACGCGTCAAGCTCGGCCAGGGTCAGGCGGTTGACGCGGTTGAAGGCGTTATACGCCAGCACGGCAGGAATGGCCACCGTCAGGCCCACGGCCGTCATCACCAGCGCTTCGCCCACCGGACCGGCCACCTTGTCGAGCTGCATGGCGCCGCTGGTCGAGATATTGGCCAGCGCATGGTAAATCCCCCACACCGTCCCCAGCAGGCCGACAAACGGCGCGGTCGCGCCGATCGACGCCAGCAGGGTCAGGCCGCCTTCGAGGCGGTTGGTGGAGTGCTGGATCGCCGCGCGCAGCACGCGCGTGATCTGCGCCGAACGGTCCATTTCGCCACCTAGGGTGGGATGGTCGGGCACGACCAGCTGCGCCGCACCCTGCCGGGCCAGCGGCACGAAGATGTTTTCGGGGTCGGCCAGCGCCAGCGTCGCGACGCCGTCGGCCATGGTGGGCGCGTCCCAGAACGCCTGCACGGCCGGCGCGCTGCGGCGGATGCGCACCGCGCCATACAGCTTGGCCAGGATGAAGAACCAGCTCACCAGCGACATCGCCAGCAGCACCAACGCGACCGCGTGGCTGACCGCATCGGCTTGCGCCCAGAAATGCGAGAGCGAGAAGTTGCCGGCCACGGAGACTTACCCGCTTAACCGTTAAGGGACAGCACGTCGTACATGTCGAACAGGCCGGTCGGCTTGTCCGCCAGGAAGCGGCAGGCACGCAACGCGCCGTGGGCGTAGGTGACGCGGCTGCTCGATTTATGGCTGATCTCGATGCGCTCGCCGATGCCGGCAAACAGCACGGTGTGGTCACCGACGATATCGCCGCCACGGATGGTGGCAAAGCCGATCGACGACGGGTCGCGCTCGCCGGTCACGCCTTCGCGCGCGAACACGCCGCATTCTTTCAGGTCGCGGCCCAGTGCATCGGCAATCACTTCGCCCATTTTCAGCGCGGTGCCAGAAGGTGCGTCCACTTTAAAACGGTGGTGGGCTTCGACCACTTCGATGTCGTAGCCAGTGGACAGCGCCTTGGCGGCCTGCTCGAGCAGCTTCATGGTGACGTTGACGCCCACGCTGAAGTTGGGCGAGAACACGATCGCGGTTTTCTTGGCCGCCTCGGCAATCGCGGCCTTGCCGGCTTCATCGAAACCGGTGGTGCCGATCACCAGCTTGATGCCGTGTTCGGCGCAGTAGGCCAGGTGTTCGAGCGTGCCTTCGGGACGGGTAAAGTCGATCAGGTATTGGGCATCGGCCAGGCCACGGGCCAGGTCCGATTCCACGATCACGCCGGCCGGCTGGCCGAGGAAGGCGGCGGCATCTTCGCCCACCCCGGGTGCACCGGCGTGGTTGAGGGCGCCGGCCAGGCGGGCATCGTCGGCCTGCTGGACGGATTCGATCAGGATGCGGCCCATGCGGCCACCGGCGCCGGCAATGGCGATATTCATCTCGGTCATGCTGTTTCCTTGCTTATTTCGTTTCAGTACTCACGCCCACGCCAACCGGCGCAGCATTGGCCTTGTCGCTGCCCGCTGGCAGTGGCGCGGTGGACGGGGCCGGCTTGTTTTCGGGCGCGTCCTGGTTCTTCTTGATCTTCGGCGCCGGACCGGCGATGCGGGCAATGTATTCCTTTTCGGTCGGCAGGTTGCCACCTTCCCAGCGCTCGACCTTGCCGTCCTTGTCGAAGAACACGATCACGCGGCTGGTGGTGATTTCGCCGCTGCCCTTGGCCATGCGAAACGCGTAGTCCCAGCGGTTGGCGTGGAACGGGTCGGCCAGCAGCGCGGTGCCGAAGATGAAGCGGACCTGGTCGCGCGTCATGCCCACCTTGAGCTGGTTCAGCATTTCTTCCGAGACGAAGTTACCTTGCTGGATGTCGGGACGGTACGGCGAGAAGAACCACATGAAGCGTTGCA
The DNA here is from genome assembly GCF_034479515.1 of Duganella zoogloeoides. Classification (NCBI taxonomy): domain Bacteria; kingdom Pseudomonadati; phylum Pseudomonadota; class Betaproteobacteria; order Burkholderiales; family Oxalobacteraceae; genus Duganella; species Duganella zoogloeoides. Next base: position 138,593 of record NZ_CP140152.1, on the reverse strand, counting down.
GCTTGGTGATGGTGGTGGTCTGTGCGCCCTTGCTGGCGTCCAGCGTCGGCTCGGCGTCCTTGACCTGGTTCGATCTCTCGCCCAGCGTGGTTTTGGAAGCGCAGCCACCCAGCGCTGCGGCCAGCACTACACATGCGACCACCTTGGAAGTAGAACCGTGCAACAACGACTGCGATAAAGCCTGGGTGACGCGCATAAATGTCCTCAATCTGGTCAAGCGGAATGCCAAAAAACGCCATATCATAAAGCACAATCCCTGATATGTCCTTGTTTTGCAAGGCGCAAGTGTAAAAGTTTGCAAATGCCAAAAAACCGCCAACGGTGCAAGACGGCGGTAGATTGTGTGCGGCGCGGCGCGGAGTGCGTTAAACTGTGGGCTAGCTAATCGCCAACCAGAATAAGAGTGTCCACCATGGGAAATAATCCAACCGATCTGAAGGCCAGCGGCCTGAAAGCCACGCTGCCTCGCCTTAAAATCCTGGACATCTTCCAGACCAGCGACGTCCGCCACCTGACCGCCGAGGATGTTTATAAAATCCTGCTGGCCGACAATATGGACGTGGGCCTGGCCACCGTCTACCGCGTGCTGACCCAGTTCGAGCAAGCCGGCTTGCTCAACCGCAATCATTTCGAAACCGGCAAGGCGATCTTCGAGCTGAACGCCGGTTCGCACCACGACCACCTGGTGTGCCTCGACTGCGGCCGCGTGGAAGAGTTTTACGACGAAGCCATCGAAGAGCGCCAGAACGCGATTGCCAAGGAGCGCGGTTTCAGCATTGCAGAGCACGCCCTGGCCATCTACGGCAACTGCACCAAGGTCGCCTGCCCCCACAAACCTGCCTGATCAATTATGGCTGAGCGCGTTCGATAGCAGCTTGGCCGTAATATCCACAATCGGTATCACCCGCTCGTACGCCATGCGGGTGGGGCCGATCACTCCCAGCGTGCCGACGATCTTGCCGTTGGCCGTGTACGGCGCCGTCACCACGCTCATCTCGTCCATCGGCACCAGGCTCGATTCGCCGCCGATATAGATCTGCACGCCACTGGCCTTGCTCGACATGTCGAGCAGTTGCAGCAAGCCGGTCTTTTGCTCGAACATGTCGAACATTTGCCGCAGCGACGACATATTGCTCGACAAGTCGCTGACCGACAGCAGGTTGCGCTCGCCCGAGATCACCATGTCGTCCTTGTCGTCGGCCATCGCCTCGCTGCCCGCCTCTACCGCCACCTGCATCAACCTGCTCATATCGTCGCGCAACTGGCGCACTTCGCCTGCCAGGCGGCGGTGCACGTCGTCGAGCGACAGGCCACCGTAGTTCTGGTTGATGTAATTGGCCGACTGCACCAGCTGCGACGGGCTGTAATCGACATCGGTGAGCAGCATGCGGTTCTGGACGTCGCCGGTAGGGCCGACAATGACCAGCAAAATGCGTTTTTCGCCCAGGCGCAGGAATTCGATCTGCTGGAACACCGATTCGCGGCGCGGGCTCAGTACCACGCCGGCAAACTGCGACAGCGACGACAGCATCTGCGCGGCATTGGAAATCATTTTTTGCGGCTGCGGCGCCTGCAGGCGCATGCGCGACTCCACCGACTGCTCGTCGAACGGCTGCACCGTGAGCAGGGTATCGACAAAAATCCGGTAGCCGCGCGGCGTGGGCACGCGCCCGGCCGACGTGTGCGGACTGGCCACGTAGCCGAGGTCTTCCAGGTCGGCCATGATGTTGCGGATGGTGGCCGGCGACAGGTCGAGACCGGAGATCTTGGACAAGGCGCGCGAGCCCACCGGCTGGCCGTCCGCAATATAGCGTTCTACCAGGGCTTTGAGCAGGGTTTGGGCGCGTGTGTCGAGTTGCATGGTGATTATCTTCAGTGTCCCTGGGGTTGGTCCTGCTTATTATGCCGCATCTGGTCCTTCACCCACACCAGCAGTTCGTCGAAACTGGCGCAGATGGCGTCAGGCACGATGCCGGCGTCGAGATGGGCGGTGCTGCCGCTGCGGTTGATCCACACCGCGCGCATGCCGACCGCCTGCGCGCCCTGCACGTCGAGCCGCAAGTCGTCGCCCACGTAGATGGCGTGCTCGGGCGCCACGCCCATCGCCGTACAGGCGGCCAGGAAAATTTCCGGCGCGGGCTTGGCGCGGCCGAAACTGTGCGAGGCCAGCGCCACTTCAAAGTGGTGGTGCAGACCGATGACTTCAAGGTCGGCGTTGCCGTTGGTGATCACGCCGAGGCGCAACATGGTGCGCAGCTCTTCCAGTGCGGGCAGCACGTCGTCGAACACGGTGACGGCGTTGCGCAGGGTGTGGAAATGGGCCATGGCGCCGTCGATATGGGCAACATCGGCGCCGGTTTCGAGAAACACGGCTTCCAGTGCGGCGCGGCGCAACTGGTACAGGTCGGCCACCATCTCCGGCTGGCGCTCGAGCAGCGCCATGCGCAGCGCGCGCAATTGCTCCACTGTATACTTGTCGGTCACCAGCGGCGCGCGTTCGGCCAGCCAGGCGTGCCAGCCCAGTTCGGCCGCCGCGATCACGGGGCCGATCGGCCACAGGGTGTCGTCGAGGTCGAACAGCAAGGCTTGCGGGGTACGAGTGGTCATGGTGGCATCGTTATGAGTCGGCAGAAGCCACCATTGTCGCACCGATCGCGGCCGGCCTGCCTCTGGCGCCGCATGCGGCACTAACACGCTGTTACATCCGTGGCGGCGACCGCTGTTACCAAATGCACTAAAATACCGCTCAAACCCGTGTAAGATGCTGCACCCGCGCTAGCCCTGTGCATGCTGCCGGCCCCTATTCGTTTTGGAGAAAGTTCTGATGAAAAATATGACTCTGCGCTCAAGCGTGGCCCTGCTGTGCGGCGCCATCCTGAGCGCCTGCGGCGGCAGCGACGGCAGCCTGCAAATTGCTGGCAACATTACCGGATTGACCAAGGCCGGGCTGGTGCTGGTCAACGAAGGCAACGGTGACACCCTCGAGATCGCCGCCGGACAGAGCACTTTTGTTTTCACCAAACCGGTGTCGGTCGATGACAACTTCAACGTCACCGTCAAGTCGCCCGGACCGGTCGGCGCCACCTGCGCGGTCAGCGGTGGCTCGGGCAAGGCCAATGTCTATAACGCCTATAACGTGCAGGTTGTCTGCACCAACGATCCGCGCAAGCTTGGCGGCGCGGTAGTGAACCTCAAATCGGACGGCCTGGTCATGGCCAATGGCGCCGATACCGTGAGCGTCCCCGCAGGCGCGGCCTCGTTCGTGTTCCCGCACACGATCGGCGATGGTTCGGCCTATGGCATCAATATACTCGAGCAACCCAAGACGCAGCGCTGTACCGTTACCGGCAACGCCGTGGGCACGATTGGCAACCAGGACTTGATCGTTGGCGCCACCACCAGCCCGGCCGTCACCCTCACCTGCGCTGACGTTCCAGCCACCTGATCAATACGCTCAACACGTCCTCGATAAACTCCGGAGAAATACATGAAATTTTCGTACGCAGGCGCGCTGGTCGCGCTGACCCTGGCCAGTCTGCTGTCGGCATGCGGCGGCAAAGCCCAATACACGGTGCAAGGTTCGGTGTCGGGCCTGACCGTGGATGGCTTGCAACTTAGCAATGGTGGCAATACGATCGATGTGCCCAAGGGCGCCTCGTCGTTTGCTTTCCCCCAGCAGATCGACTACGGCACCGAGTACGACATCACGATTACCCGAAATCCGGATTACTTCACCTGTGGCGTGTCCGGTGGCACGGGTTCGGCCGGCTACACGGTCAGCATCGGCGCTGCGGTCAGCTGCACGCCTAACTCCTATACCGTGGGTGGCACGTATTCGGGCCTGGTGTCGGTGGCAAAGGAACTGCTGCCGGGCGCAACTGCAGAAACTGACGTCGCGAACAAAGTGACTCTGATCAACGGCAGCGGCAGCCAGGTCGAGCTCAGCAGTGCTACTGCCACCAGCGGCACGTTCACCGCAGCAAGCCTGACCAACGGCGAAGTTTACAGTATCAGCATCCTGAAGCAGCCGAATAAACTGACCTGTTCCCTGACGAACCCGAACGGCGTGATACGCGCCCCCAATTCGGTGACCAACCTGACCCTCACTTGCGTACCTTCGACCTGAACTGGTCGGCAGTGGAGAGGCGACATTCACATTGATGATGTTGGATATGTGAAAAATAAAGTGGCGTGATATGCCGCGACGCAGCATACTGCACTTGTCTCCTCCACTTCTTGCAAAGGAATTGGATTTAGCCCGCTCCCTGAGCGGGCTTTTTTTTGCCTGTCTAGACTGGCTTGAGGATATTCGCCAGCGCCACGTACTGCGCCAGGCCCACCACTTCCGGGCGGTGGGTAGGATCGATGCCGGCGGCGACGATCTGTTCTTCCGTGAACATGCCGGCCAGGCAGTTGCGGATCACCTTGCGGCGTTGCGAAAACGCTTTTTGCACGACCGCTTCCAGGGTCTCGCCGTCGCACGGCAGCTGGTTAGCGACCGGCACCATGCGCACGATGGCCGATTCCACTTTCGGCGGTGGGTCGAACGCTTCCGGCGGCACCACGAACAGCAGCTTCATGTCGTAGCGCCATTGCAGCATCACCGACAGGCGGCCGAAGGTCTTGCTGCCCGGTTCGGCCACCATGCGCTCCACCACCTCTTTTTGCAGCATGAAGTGCTGGTCCTCGACCTGGCTGGCAAACGTCGCCAGGTGGAACAGCAAGGGGCTGGAAATGTTGTACGGCAAGTTGCCGACGATGCGCAGTTTTTTGCCGGCCGGCACCGGGATTGCGCCGAAATCGAATTTCAGCGCGTCGCCAGCGTGGATCGTCAGTTGTTCGCGCGGAAAATCCTTCTCCAGGCGGGCGACCAGGTCGCGGTCCAGCTCCACCACGTGCATGTGCTTGAGCGTGCGCAGCAGTCCACGGGTCATGGCGGCCAGGCCGGGGCCGATCTCGACCATTGTATCGTCCGGTGCGGGACCGATCGCCGAGGTGATGTCTTCCAGTACATATTTATCGTGCAGGAAATTCTGGCCAAAGCGTTTGCGGGCTACGTGTTTCATATTTTTCTATCTTTAAGTCGAAGTGTGGGGGCGGGCATTGCGGACCGCGTCGGCCATGCCGAGTGCGGCCGTAATGGCCGCGTCCATGCTGCCGCAGTCGGCGTGGCCGAGGCCGCGTGCGGCCAGGTCGAGCGCGGTGCCGTGATCGACCGAGGTGCGGATCAGCGGCAGGCCCAGGGTGATGTTGATGCCGTGGCCAAAGGTGGCGAACTTGAGCACCGGCAGGCCCTGGTCGTGGTACATGGCCAGCACGCAGTCGGCACCGCGCAGGTATTTGGGCTGGAACAGGGTATCGGCCGGGTACGGACCGAGGGCGTCGATGCCGCGCGCGCGCGCCGCGTCCAGCGCCGGGGTGATGGTGTCGATTTCCTCGCGGCCCAGGTAGCCGCCCTCGCCCGCGTGCGGGTTCAGGCCGCACACCAGGATGCGCGGCGCGGCGATGCCGAACTTGGTCTTTAAATCATGGTCGATGATGTCGAGGATGCGGGCAAGACCTTCCTGGCTCACTGCGGCCGGCACATCTTTCAAGGCCAGGTGGGTGGTGGCCAGCGCTACCCGGAACTGCCGGGCCGGTTCATCGGCGGCGTTGAACGCGGCCGGCATCGGTCCGGCCAGCATCATCACCACCTGGTCGGTCCCGGTGTGCTCGGCAAAATATTCGGTATGGCCTGAAAACGCCACGCCGGCATCGTTGATGGTGCTTTTTTGCAGTGGCGCGGTCACGACGGCTTCGAACCAGCCGGCCTGGACGCCTTCGATGGCGGCGTCGAGCGTGGCCAGCACGGCGCGCCCATTGTCCTTGTCCAGCGTGCCCGGCACTACGTGGGCGCCGAGCGGCACATCGATCACGCTGATACGCTCGGGACCGAAATGCGGCAGGCCGCCATTACGCACCGCCATCAGGGACAGCGCCGAGACGCGGATGGCGGGATCGATGGCGGCGGCCGTCATGGACAGGAAAGCGGCATCGCCCAGCAGCACGCAATTGACTTCGTGCCGGCGCGCCCAGGCGGCGCGCAGCGAGATTTCGGGACCGATGCCGGCGGGTTCGCCCACCGTCACGGCAATCGCCGGACGGCTGCGCCGTGGCTGGGTAGTGGACGGCAGGCCGGTGTGCGCAGTATGCGCGGTGTTCGCATGTGCGCTCACGGATGCTCCAGGTCAGTAGTTTACTTCGGCGGGGTGGCGACGGTGCCGTCTTCGTTGCGGAACTCGACGAAGGCGCGGTCGCGCACTTCGCGCTGCCAGCTTTCGGTCGCTTCTTCCAGCTTCTGGTCGCGCAGGGCCTGGCGGGCCATATTGCGTTCGCGTTCCTTGGAAGCGTCGTCCGACTTACGCTCGAGCACTTCGATCAGGTGGACACCGAAACTGGTTTCCACCGGGTCGCTGATCTCGCCGATTTTCAGGCCGTTCATGGCAGATTCGAATTCCGGCGTCAGGTCGCCCGGGTAGAGCCAGCCGATGTCGCCGCCCTTGGACGCCGAGCTGTCGTTGGAGAACAGGCGCGCCAGTTCCTCAAAGGTGGCGCCCTTGTTGACCAGGCGCTCCTTGAGTTCGGCCAGCTTGCGCTTGGCGTCGGCCGCGCTCATGGTGGGCGTGACCTTGATCAGGATGTGGCGTGCATGGGTTTGCTGGACGACGGCGGCGGCCTGCGCTTCGGCCACGCTGCGGCGATCGACGGCCTTCAGGATGTGGAACGCGCCCACGCTCTTGATGATCGGCGTGACCTGGCCAGCGCTGAGCTTGGACAGCGCTTCGGCAAACACCGGCGGCAGGCGCTCGGGCTGGCGCCAGCCGACCGCGCCGCCTTGCAGCGCGTCGCTGGCATCGGAATACGTGGCGGCGGTCTTGGCGAAATCGGCGCCGGTGCGCAGCTGGCGCATGACGTCTTCGGCACGCGCGCGGCGCTGGGCGATGATTTCGGCGGTGGCGTTGTCCGGGATGCGGATCATGATTTGCGAGATGTTAATCTCGTACTGCTCGGCAGCGGCAGCCTTCTGGGCGGCCAGGTAGCTGTCCACTTCGGCGTCCGAAATCTGGATCTTGGCATCGACCTCGTGCTCGCGCAAGCGCTGCATGATGATTTCTTCGCGGATCTCTTCGCGGAATGCGGCGAACGGCGTGCCGTCCTTTTCCATCTGGTTGCGCAAGTCCTGCACCGTGGCTTTTTGCGCCTCGGCGATGCGGGCGATGGCGCGGTCGAGCTGGTTGTCATCGACGCGCACGCCCATTTCCTTGGCCAGTTGCATTTGCGCGCGTTCGACGATCATGCGCTCGAGCAGCTGGCGCTCGAGGTCGACTGCCGGAGGCATCTGCACGTTCTGCTGCTTCATGCGGGCAGTCACGGTCTTGATGCGGTTGTTCAGCTCACGGCGGGTGATGACGTCGTCGTTGACCACCACCACGATCGAATCGATCGCCACATTGCTCGACGAACCAGGCGGCACGAAGCCGGAACCGTCGGCCTTGGCCACCGGTTTGGCGGCCGGCTTGGCGACGGGCGCGGCGGCGGCTGCCGGTGCGGCTGGCGCTGCGGGTTCAGGCTTTTTCGAGAACAGGCTGCAACCGCTCAGGGCTACGCTGCACAGCAAGACGGCGAGGACTTTCATTTGGTACGCATTACGCATGGTGGAACGCTCATGAGTCAGGTAGTAAAAATCACACGGCATGAACAACGCGCACCGTGTGCCTTGCTGGAAAATATCGCAAAGCGCCAGGTAGCGGGCGCTTTGTTACATCTGCTTAATGCCGCTTAACGGCCTTCGTTCAGGCGTTGGTAGCCGGGAATACTGTTCTTCATTGCATCGAGCGGACTACCCACGCCCAGGTGCGACAGGCCGTTGAGTTCGAGCTGGAAGAAGATCGGCGTGGATGCCTTGGTCGAGGTAGTCACGAAGCGCTGCGCGCCCATCCGGAACACCCAGCAATCATGGCTGTACTCGAGGCCGATCAGGCTTTCGAGGATCTTCTTGTCCTGGGCCGAGTAGCTGACGCGGCCCACGCCGTACCAGCGCTTGAACAGCGGCCACTGGCTCGACAGCTCGATATTCTTGAAGCTGTTGCGCAGGTAGCGGTAACCGAGGTTGAGCACTTTCTTTTGCGCCGGCGTCCACTGGAACGTATAGCTTTGCGACGACACCTGGCTTTCGCTCGGATTGTATTGCACCGCGCTGTCGAAGGTCCAGTGCTCGGAAATGCGGCCGCTGGCGGCCAGCAAGATATCGGAGTGGGCATCAACCACCGGCGTGGAGGAATCGAGCTGCACGCGCTGGTCGTCGAAGTAGAAGCGCTGGCCGAACGACAGGCGCAACTGCTCGGCGCCCGAACTGTCGAGGAAGCGCGACACCAGTGCGGCGGTCAGCTGGTTGGCGTCGCCGATACGGTCGGAGCCGACGAAGCGGTTTTCGCTGAAGATCTGGCTGAAGTTGAACGTGGCCGCGTCGGTATCGAAGGTGGGGAACTGGGTCTGGTCGCGGTACGGCGTGCGCACGTAGAACAGGCGCGGCTCCAGCGTCTGGGTCATTTCCTTGCCAAGGTAGTTGGCGTCGCGCTCGAACACCAGGCCCGAATCGATCGACACCGTGGGAATCGCGCGCGACAGGTTTTTCGAACCGCCGCCGCTCTGGCCGTCGAGCTGGTAGCTGGCCGCGTTCAGCATCACCTTGGGGGTGATGAAGTAACTCGGTCCGATGATCGGATAGCTCAGTTGCGGAATGCCCACCAGGCGGGTGCCGTTGAGCAGGGTCGGATGGTGGAAACGCGTGAGCTCGCTGTCGAACGCCCAGTCGAAGCCACCCAGCACATCGTACTGCGCGGCGTGGAAATTGATCGCCGGCAGGCGATCGTACGGCCGCGAGACGAACAGCGAGCTGTCGGTGGCCGCCTCCGGGTCTTGCAGCACCTGGTATTTTTGCACGCGCGCGGTCAATGTCCAGAATTCGCCGTGGTAGTCGGTGCGCAGTTCGCGCAGCAGTTGCCGCTCGGTCGAGCTCGACACCGTCTTGGAGAAATCGTTGGGATAGTTGTTATCCGACGAGGCGCGCACATTCCAGCCATACGACCAGTCTTCCGACAGCGCCTGCTTGTGCACCGACTTGACGGTCCAGCGGTCAGTCGAATCGCCTGGCGACGCCGGCACGTATTTCTTGTCGTGCGGCAGGTATTCCAGATAGGTTTCACCAGCGTACAGGCCACCATCGGTCTCGCCCATGTAGCGGCCCTTGGCGCCCATTTGCAGGCCACGGCGCAGGATCACTTTCGGATACAGGGTCAGGTCGCGGTTCGGCGCAATGTTGACGTAGTACGGCACCAGCAGCTCGGCCTCACCCTTGGAGCCGAAGCCCGGCGTGGGCGACAGCCAGCCCGAGCGGCGCGCGCCCGACAGCGAGAACGACAGCGCCGGCGTGCCCAGGATCGGCACATCCTTGAAATAGATGACGGTCTGGCCGGCGGTGCCCACGTCGCGGCCGGAATCGAGGTTGAGCGTGTTCGAGCGCAAGTACCAGTCGGGGTCGGAACCCTGGCAGGTGCTGTACGTGCCGTTGATGACCTGGGCCTCGTCCGCGTTGATGAAGTTGATGCGCTCGGCCTTGCCCTGCGCATTGTTTGCTTCCATCTTGTAGGTCGGGTTGAGCATATAGCCCTTGCCGCTGTCCATGTTCAGCTTGAGCTGGTCGCCGGTGAAATAGTCGCCGAAGCGCCAGATTTTGACGTTGCCATCGGCTTCGACTTCATTCTCCACCTGGCGGAAGCAGGCCGAGTCCGATTGCACCCTGGTCTGGTCCTTGACGATCTCGGCGTCGCGCACCAGGTTCAGTTCACGCTCGGGGCGGCCATTGATTTCCTCGGCCTTGACGACGGTGGGCGCGTTGACGTCCTCCATCCGGGGTGCGCGCTGCTTGCCCGGCACGGGAGCCTGGGCTGGTACCAGGACCTGGGTCTGGGCGTAACTGGGCACTGCCGAAGCAGTGACGATGGCAGTCAGGGCAGTGGCCCAGCGGTGCGAGGGTGTGGGGGGCAGAAGCCAGCGCATGCAACTCATGAAAAGAAGGGTGGAAACACCGGGCGATTTGAAAATAATCCCTTATTATATGGGAATCTATCCTCAACGCCGGTTTCAACCGCTCGCTTCATGTCTTTATTACAGAATTTAACGCCAGATGTTCGCCTGGAGGCGCTGACCGCCTGGCTGGCCACTCTTAACGTCGTCGATACCGCCTCGGCACGCCCCGCGTCGAGCGACGCCAGCTTCCGCCGTTATTTCCGTGTCAACGTTTTGCCGGAACACCAGGCCAGCCTGGGCGCCACCCTGATCGTGATGGACGCCCCGCCCGAGCGCGAAAACGTGCTGGGCTTCGTCAAAGTTGACGAAATGCTCATTCATGCCGGCGTTTCCGTGCCGCGCATCGTGGCCACCGATTACGAACGCGGCTTCATGCTGATGTCCGACCTCGGCAACACCACGTATTTGCAGGTGCTCGACCACGACAACGCCTCGGCCATGTACGCCGACGCACTGGAAGCGCTGGTCAAGTTCCAGCTCACCAGCGAACCGGACGTGCTGCCCGAGTACGACCGCGCCTTCATGGAACGCGAGCTGGGCATCTTCACCGAGTGGTACCTGGGCCGCCACCTGAAGGCCACGCTCAACGACAAACAACAGGCCGAGCTGAAAGCCGTGTTCGACGCCATACTGGCCAACGTCACGGCCCAGCAGCAGGTGTATGTGCACCGCGACTTCCATTCGCGCAACCTGATGCAGATCGATGCCGGCAACCCCGGCGTGCTGGACTTCCAGGATGCACTGTACGGCCCGATCACCTACGACGTCGTCTCGCTGCTGCGCGACGCCTACGTGCAATGGGACGAAGAACTGGTGCTGGACTGGGCCATCCGCTACTGGCAGCACGCCAAGTCGCTGGGCCTGCCGGTCAACAAGGACATCGACAGTTTCTACCAGGACTTCGAGTACATGGGCTTGCAGCGCCACCTGAAAATCCTCGGCATCTTCTGCCGCCTGCACTACCGCGACGGCAAGGACCAGTACCTGGCCGACCTGCCCACGGTGATGGACTACGTGCGCAAGACGGCCGGCCGCTACCGCGACCTGAAACCGCTGGTGCGCCTGCTCGACCTGCTTGAAGACGTGCAGCCGCAAGTCGGCTACACGTTCTGAGGCCGGGACCATGAAGGCGATGATCTTTGCCGCCGGACGCGGCGAGCGCATGCGTCCGTTAACGGACACCTGCCCCAAGCCGCTACTGAAGGTGCGCGGCCGCCCGCTGATCGTCTGGCACATTCTCGGCCTGGTGCGCGCCGGCATCACCGAGATCGTGATCAACCATGCCCACCTGGGCGACCAGATCGAAGCGACGCTCGGCGACGGCAGCAAGTACGGCGCCAAACTGCTGTACTCGCGCGAAGACACCGCGCTGGAGACGGCCGGCGGCATCGCCAACGCCCGCCACCTGCTCGGCGACGAGCCGTTCGTGGCGATCTCGGGCGACATCTACTGCCCGCATTTCGACTTCGAGCAGGTCAAGGACGTGCTGCACGACGAAGACATGTGGGGCAACCCGTACCCGGCCGACCAGCGCGACATCTGCTGGCTGTACCTGGTGCCGAATCCCGACTTCCACCCGGAAGGCGACTTCGGCTTGTCGATGTACACGCTGAACAACGACGGTACGCCGAAATTCACGTTCGGCAATATCGGTGTGTACCGGCCCGAAATGTTCGACGCCATCACGCCGGGCGACCACGCCAAGCTGGGCCCGCTGCTGCGCGCCTTCATCGACAAAAAACTCGTCGGTGGCGAAGTGTACGAGGGCGAGTGGCACAACGTGGGCACGGTGCAGCAGCTCGAGTTGCTCAACGCACCGCGCGCCGCGCTGGCGCCGGGGCCCAGGGCTGCGCAGTGACCAGGGGGGCAGCTGCTCGTCGCACGGACTGCGGCGCTGATGACGGCGCGGGCGCTCAAGTCGGCGCAGCTTGCGCCGATCGGCAGATTGCATCCTCCACTGGCGCAGGCGATCAAGTCCGCGCAGCTTGCGCCGGTCGGCAGATTGCATCCTCCACTGGCGCAGGCGATCAAGTCCGTGCAGCTTGCGCCAGTAGGCGCACGCGCCTGCTGGCGCAACTGCCACCGGGCGCGGTGGCGGTGCTGCACACGGCGCCCGAGGTGGTACGCAACGGCGACAGCCACTACCCTTACCGCCACGACAGCCATTTCTATTACCTGACCGGTTTTACGGAGCCGGAAAGCGCGCTGGTGCTCGTCGCCGCGCACGGCGATGCGCCAGCCCGAAGTCTGCTGTTCTGCCGCGCAAAAAATCCTGACCGCGAGATCTGGGATGGCTTTCGTTATGGACCGGAAGCCGCGCGTGCCGCCTTCGGTTTCGCCGAGGCATACCCGATCGAGGACCTCGACGGCGTACTGGCACAGCTGCGCGCTGGTGCGGCGGCCGCGCCGGTTGACTTGCTGCCGCTGCTGGCCGACATGCGCCTGCTGAAAGACGACAGCGAACAAGCCATCATGCAGCGCGCCGCCACCATCTCGGCGCTGGCCCACGTGCGGGCCATGCAACACGCGCGCGCGGGCATGCACGAGTATGAAATCGAAGCGGAACTGCTGTACGAGTTCCGCCGCCATGGCGCCCAGGGCCAGGCGTATCCGCCGATCGTGGCCGCCGGCGCCAACGCCTGCGTGCTGCACTACAGCGCCAACAACGCCCTGGCCCGCGACGGCGACCTGGTACTGATCGACGCCGGCTGCGAGCTCGATGGCTATGCCTCGGACATTACCCGTACCTGGCCCGTCAATGGCCGCTTTGCCGCGTCCCAGCGCCAGCTGTACGAACTGGTGCTGGCCGCGCAAAGCGCCGCCCTGGACGCCGTGGCGCCGGGCCGCCCGTACGCCGGCATCCATGCGGCAGCATTGAATGTGCTGGCGCAGGGCATGCTGGACCTGGGCCTGCTCGATAAAAACACCTGCGGCAGCGCCGCCGACGTGATTGCCGACAAGCGCCACCTGCAGTTCTACATGCACGGCACCGGCCACTGGCTGGGCCTGGACGTGCACGACGTGGGGGCCTACCGCGACCTGGGCGCCGCCGACCAACCTTCGCGCGCGCTTCAGGCGGGCATGGTGCTGACGGTGGAACCGGGCATCTACGTGCGCCCTGCTGCCGGTGTGCCCGAACAATTCTGGAACACGGGGATCCGCATCGAAGACGATGTGCTGGTCACCGCCACCGGCCACACGGTATTGAGCGCAGCCGCGCCCAAATCGGTGGCCGACATCGAAAAGCTGATGCCATGACCGACCACGATACCCCGCCCGTTACCCTGTCCTGCGATGTGGCCATTTGCGGCGCCGGCCCGGCCGGCATGGCGCTGGCCGCCCTGCTGGCCAAGCGCGGCATCCCTGCCCACCGCATCGCCCTGATCGACGCCAAGACCCTGGCCCAGGCCAGCGCCGATCCGCGCTCGCTGGCGCTGTCGTGGGGCAGCCGCCAGATTCTGGAAGACATAGGCGCCTGGCCCGTCGCCGGCACGGCAATCAACGAAATCCACGTCTCGCGGCGCGGCCAGTTCGGCCGCAGCATGATCACCAGCACCGAGCAAGGCGTGCCGGCGCTCGGCTATGTCACCCGCTACGGCGACATCGTCAAGGCGCTGGGCGCCGTGGTGGATGCGGCCGGCATCGCCACCCAGCGCCCGGCGCGGGTCGATGCGCTCGACGAACTCGATAACGAGGTGGTGCTCACCATTACCGACCTGGCGACGGGCGCGGCGCGCTCGCTTCACGCGGGCGTGGTGGTGCAGGCCGAGGGCGGCCTGTTCAACGAACAGCAGGACCGCGCCCAGCGCCGCGACTACGGCCAGACCGCGATCATCGCCCAGGTGCGCAGCAGCCGCGCCACCGCGCACCGCGCCTACGAACGCTTCACCGACGAAGGCCCGCTGGCGCTGCTGCCGCAGGGCGAGCCGCAGTTGGGTGCTCATTTGAGTGCGCAGGTGGGTGCGCATTCGGGTGCCCGGCTGGGGGAGTATTCGCTGGTATGGTGCGTGCGGCCGGCCCGCGCCGAACAATTGCTGGCACTGGACGACCAGGCGTTTCTGGCGCAACTGGGCGAAGCATTCGGCGACCGCGTGGGACGTTTTACGTACGCCTCGCCGCGCCTCGGTTTCCCGCTCGGCCTGAATGCCGATGCAAGGACCACGGCCCGCACGGTCGCCATCGGCAATGCCGCGCAGACGCTGCACCCGGTGGCGGGCCAGGGCCTGAACCTGGGCCTGCGCGACGTGACGGTGCTGGCGCGCCTGCTGGCGCAAGGCGCCACGCCGCAGATGCTGGCGCAGTTCACCGCCGCACGCCAGCAAGACCGCAGCACCACCGTGCGCCTGACCGACACCATGGCGCGCGTATTTGCCAACAACTCGCCGGCGCAGGCACTGCTGGGGCTGTCGCTGGCGGCAATCGACGTGGTGGGACCGGCGCGCAGCGTTCTGGCGGAATTGATGATGTACGGCCGGCGCTAGGCTTTACTCGACCGCCTTCACCATATCCTCGATGACCTTCTTGGCGTCGCCAAACACCATCATGGTATTAGGCTGGTAAAACAACTCGTTGTCGAGCCCCGCGTACCCCGACGCCATCGACCGCTTGTTGACGATGATGCTCTTGGCTTTATAGGCTTCCAGGATCGGCATGCCGGCAATCGGCGAACCCGGGTCCTTGGCCGCCGGATTGACCACGTCGTTGGCGCCCAGGATCAGCGCGACGTCGGCCTGGCCGAATTCGCCGTTGATGTCCTCCATCTCGAATACCTGGTCGTACGGCACCTCGGCTTCGGCCAGCAGCACGTTCATGTGGCCCGGCATGCGTCCGGCCACCGGGTGGATCGCATACTTCACGGTCACGCCCTTGTGCGTCAGTTTTTCCACCAGTTCCTTCAACGAGTGCTGGGCGCGCGCGACGGCCAGGCCGTAGCCCGGCACGATGATCACGCTCTCGGCATTGGCCATGATGAAGGCCGCGTCGTCGGCCGAGCCGGATTTGACAGGCCGCTGCTCCTTGGCGCCGCCGGCGCCGGCGTCCGCTGGCGCACCGCCAAAGCCGCCCAGGATGACGTTGAAGAACGAGCGGTTCATCGCCTTGCACATGATGTACGACAGGATCGCGCCCGAGGAACCCACCAGCGAGCCGGCGATGATCAGCATGGCATTGTTGAGCGAGAAGCCGATACCGGCCGCCGCCCAGCCGGAGTACGAGTTCAGCATCGACACCACCACCGGCATGTCGGCGCCGCCGATCGGGATGATGATCAACACGCCGAGTACGAAAGCGATCGCGGTCATGACCAGGAACGGCGTCCACGCGGGCGCCACGCCGTCGGCCAAGCAGAATGCCAGGCCCAGGCCCACCATGATCAGCGCCAGCACCAGGTTGAGCACATGCTGGCCGGCGAAGCTGACCGGCGCGCCCTGGAACAGCCGGAATTTGTATTTGCCCGACAGCTTGCCGAACGCGATCACCGATCCCGAGAACGTGATGGCGCCCACGAAGGTGCCGATGAACAGTTCGATGCGGTTACCGAATGGCAGCGCCTCGCCCACGGCGGCGATCCCGAACGCGTGCGGCTCCGACACGGCAGCAACCGCGATGCACACGGCAGCGAGACCGATCAGCGAGTGCATTGCCGCCACCAGTTCCGGCATCTTGGTCATCTCGACTTTTTTCGCCAGGATGGCGCCAATCGCGCCGCCCACCACCACGCCAACGGCCACCAGCGCCAGCCCCATGCCGCCATTGAGGCCGGCTTGCATGGCTTCCTCGCGCAGCTTGAGTATCAGGGCGATGGTGGTAATAAAGGCGATGGCCATGCCGGCCATGCCGAAGGCATTACCGGAACGCGCCGTGGCCGGCGACGACAGCCCTTTCAGCGCCTGGATGAAGCACACCGAGGCGACCAGGTACAGCATCGTCACCAGGTTCATGGTGATGAAGCTCATGGCTGGTCTCCCTTCTTCACCTTCGGCTCTTTTTTGCGGAACATCTCGAGCATGCGCTGCGTGACCAGGAAGCCGCCGAACACATTGACAGCGGCCAGCGCCACCGCCACCGTGCCGGCCACCTGGCCCACGATGCCTTCGGTGAGCGCCGCGGCCAGCATGGCGCCGACGATGATGATCGCCGAGACGGCGTTGGTCACCGCCATGAGCGGCGTATGCAGCGCCGGGGTCACGGTCCAGACCACGTGGTAGCCGACATAGATGGCCAGCACGAAGATAATCAGGTTGATGATGGTGTGGCTCACTTCCATGGCGTGTCCCCTTTGTTATGTTCTGAGCAGCTGGCCGTCCGCGCACAGCAGCGTGGCCTTGATGATCTCGTCCTCGCGGTCGATGACCAGTTGATCGTCCTTGTCGATGATCAGCTTGAGGAAGTCGAGCACATTGCGCGCGTACAGCGCCGAGGCATCGGCCGCCACCAGCGTGGCCAGGTCGGGTTCGCCGACGATGTGCACGCCGTGTTTGATCACGGTTTTGTTCAGCTCCGACAGCGGGCAGTTGCCGCCCTGGGATACCGCCAGATCGACGATCACGGAACCGGGCTTCATCGCCTTGACCGTGTCTTCGGAAATGAGTACCGGCGCCGGGCGACCGGGGATCAGCGCGGTGGTGATGATGATGTCGGCCAGCTTGGCGCGTTCATGCACCAATGCGGACTGGCGCGCCATCCAGTCGGGCGGCATTGACCGCGCGTAGCCGCCCACGCCCTTGGCGATTTCGCGCTCCTCGTCGGTGAGAAAGGGCACGTCGATGAACTTGGCGCCGAGCGACTCCACCTGCTCTTTCACCGGCGGACGCACATCGGACGCCTCGATCACGGCGCCCAGGCGCTTGGCCGTGGCAATCGCCTGCAGGCCGGCCACGCCCACGCCCATGATCAACACGCGCGCCGCCTTGACCGTGCCGGCGGCCGTCATCAGCATGGGCATGAAGCGCTGGTATGTATTGGCCGCGATCATCACCGCCTTGTAGCCGGCGATGTTCGCCTGCGACGACAGCACGTCCATCGACTGCGCGCGCGTGATGCGCGGCACGGCTTCCAGTGCCAGCGCGCGCAGGCCGGCGGACGCCATGGCGGCATTGTTGGCCGCGTCAAAAGGGTTGAGCATGCCGATGACGACCGTGCCGGGCTTGATCAGCGCGCGCTCTTCCTCGCTGGGCGCGCGTACCTTGAGCACCACGTCGGCGCCGAAGGCCTCGGCCGCGCCAGCGATTTGCGCGCCAGCCGCCGCGTAGGCGTCGTCGGTGATGGAGGCGGCCAGACCGGCACCCGCCTGCACGATCAGTTGATGTTTCGCAGATAACTTCTTGATGGTTTCAGGGGTTGCTGCCACCCGGGTCTCCCCCGGCCTGGTCTCGGCCGGTATGCCTATTCTCATGGTGCCCCCAATGATTAATAAACTGACTAGCCAATCTAACACGGTTTTTTGCGCAAAAGTCGTTATCTGGCGTTGTTTATCACATGAAACGTTGCGTAAGTTCAAAGCAAATGCTGTTTTTAACGACAGTGGTTTCAAACCAAATCGGCGGAACAGGCTAAAATGTCGGCTCTTTTCAAGGATGACTCATGCCGCGTATCTGGAAACCCTCTGTTACTGTTGCCGCCATCGTCGAAAAAGACGGCAAGTTCCTGCTGATCGAAGAAGAGACCAGCGACGGCATCCGCATCAACCAGCCTGCCGGCCATCTCGACCCCTACGAATCGCTGGAACAGGCCGTGATCCGCGAGACGCTGGAGGAAACCGCGTACGACTTCACACCCACCGCGCTGGTGGGCATGTATATGTCGCGCTACACCTCCAACCGCACCGGCGAGGAAGTAACGTACCTGCGCTTTACCTTCTGCGGCGTGCCGGGCGCGCAGCACGACCGCCCGCTCGACGAAGGCATTCTGCGCACCATGTGGCTCACGCGCGACGAACTGGCCGCCTGCGCCGACCGTCACCGCAGCCCCACGGTACTGCAATGCGTGGACGAATACCTGGCCGGCATCCGCGCACCGCTTGAATTGATACAGACCCACGCTTCCGTGTACAAAGAAGCCGTGAGTACCGCTATTGGATAGACAAGGATTGATGTAATGAGCAAGAAAAAAGTCGTGATCGGTATGTCGGGCGGGGTCGATTCCTCGGTCGCGGCGTGGATGCTCAAGGAGCAGGGCTACGACGTGGTGGGCCTGTTCATGAAGAACTGGGAAGACGACGACGATTCCGAAT
The DNA here is from genome assembly GCF_034479515.1 of Duganella zoogloeoides. Taxonomy (NCBI): domain Bacteria; kingdom Pseudomonadati; phylum Pseudomonadota; class Betaproteobacteria; order Burkholderiales; family Oxalobacteraceae; genus Duganella; species Duganella zoogloeoides. The sequence continues at coordinate 120,235 of NZ_CP140152.1, read as the reverse complement.
ACTGCTCCACGCGCCAGGACTGGATCGACGCGGCCAGCGTGGCCGACGTGATCGGCGTGGACATCGAAGCGGTCAACTTCGCCGCCGAATACAAGGACCGCGTGTTCGCCGACTTCCTGCGCGAATACCAGGCCGGCCGCACGCCGAATCCCGATGTGCTGTGCAACGCCGAAATCAAGTTCAAGGCTTTTCTCGATCACGCCATGCACCTCGGCGCGGACCTGATCGCCACCGGCCACTATGCGCGCGTGCGCCAGAACGGCGAGAAGTTCGAGTTATTGAAAGCCGTCGATCACACCAAGGACCAGAGCTACTTCCTGCATCGTCTGAACCAGTCGCAGCTGTCGCGCACCCTGTTCCCGCTTGGCGAAATCCCGAAAACCGAAGTGCGCCAGATCGCCGAAAAGCTGGCCCTGCCCAACGCCGCCAAGAAGGATTCGACCGGTATCTGTTTTATCGGCGAGCGCCCGTTCCGCGAATTTCTGAACCGCTACCTGTCGTACAAACCGGGCCCGATGAAAACCCCGGACGGCAAGGTGGTGGGCGAACACGTGGGCCTGTCGTTCTACACGCTGGGCCAGCGCAAGGGCATCGGCGTGGGCGGCATGAAGGCGTACAAGAATCCCGACGGCAGCAGCGACGCCTGGTACGTGGCGCGCAAGGACGTGGCCGAGAACACGCTGTACATCGTGCAGGGCCACGACCATCCGTGGCTGCTGTCGTCCACGCTGCGCGCCGACCAGGCCAGCTGGATTGCCGGCGAGGTGCCCTCCCCGCGCGCGCTGTCTGCCAAGACCCGCTATCGCCAGGCCGACGTGGCGTGCGAAGTCGCGCCCGAGGGCGACTCGGACTTTGCGTTGCGGTTCATGGAAGCCCAGTGGGCGGTCACGCCGGGGCAGTCGGCCGTGCTGTATGACGGCGATGTTTGCCTCGGGGGCGGCATCATCGACAGCTCCACCACTTAAAGCGTCCTCTGGTTATTCGGTAGCGGCGCTGTCTTCTTCCGGCTTGGGCGCCAGGGCTGCCATCGCGGCGCGCTGGCGCTTGACCATCGCGATCACCACGTTGCGTATGGTATTGAGGACCGTGTCGGCCTTGAACGGCTTGACGATGAAGCCGTTGACGCCCATCGCGTGGGCGGACTGGATGGTGGCCGCGTCGAGCTGGCTCGAGACCATGAATACCAGCGCCTTGGGCCACTTGGCCTTGATCTCGCGCATGCCGTCGAGATCGTTTTCCACCTGTTCCAGCGCGATGCACACGATGTGCGGATTGTGCTTGATCATCAAGGCCACGCCGGCCGCGCACGTGTGGGCCTGCCCCGCCACGTCGTAACCGCCATCCTGCAACACCGTATTGAGCAGGCCGCGCGCGACCGCGCTCGAATCGATAATTATCGCTTTTAACATCTTAAAACTGCTCCCAGGCCAGCATATTCCAGGTGACGCCGACCGTTACGTCGGTTTTCAGCGCCACCAACTGTCGAGAAAGATACAGCATTTCACGTTCTTTTCGTAAAGTTTCACCCAGAGAATCTTTAAGGATGCCGGCGCCGGCCATGATGGCGTCCAGGGTGCCGTAAGTACGCAACAGGCGGGCAGCGGTTTTCACGCCCACCTTCGACACGCCGGGAATCGAATCGGTGACATCGCCCATCAGCGCCAGCAGATCGGGCAATTGCTCGGGCGGCACGCCCCACTTGCGCTCGACCCAGGCGTGGTCGTGCCACTCGCCCTTGAAATGGTCCCACACGCGGGCGCCGTGTGCGATCAGGCCGTGCAGGTCCTTGTCGGTGCTGGCGACGGTGGCGTCGCCGCGGCTGTCGGCCAGCCAGCGCAGCACCACGGTGCCGATCACGTCGTCGGCCTCCACCTCGGGTACGCACACCACGTGCATGCCGATGCCGCGCAGCTTGTCGTAAAACGCCGGCAGCGCCGCGCGCAGCGGCTCGGGCATCGGCGCCCGGCCCGCGCGGTAGCCGGCAAACAGGTCGTGGCGCCAGGTGCGTCCGCCGAAGTCGAACGCGGGCAGCACGTGGGTGGGCTGGTGGTCGTTGATCAGGTTGCGCAGCGAAGAAAACGCGTGGCGCAGCGCGATCTCGGCCTTCTCGGGGCTGTCAGGTTCGGGGCTGGCTTCATAGACACGGCGCACGATATTGAGGCCGTCGATGGCAAGGAGTCTACCCATGTTAAACGTGGTCCGGGCTACTTGGTGAAGCCGCCATTTTAACCGAGCGGGGTGCGGTAGCGCTTGCTTGAAATCGGTGACAGATAGCGTAACATCAACCTATCCTACGGAGGCGATCATGTGGCCCACCATTGCTTTGGAAGAGTTTCTGGCAGACCCGCAGAAGGCGCTTAAAAAAATCGCGGCGTCCAGCGACATCTATTTCATTACCGAAAACGGCAAGCCGATACTCGATATCCGTCCCTTCCGCTCGGTGCCAAACGAAAAAATGCGCGGCAGCGTATTGGCCGAAGGCAACATCGTGTCGCCGATTGAAGCTGACGGCTATGCGCCCTTCCGATGATACTGCTCGATACTCACGCGTTGATTTGGTGGTTTGAAGGCAGCCCCAAGCTTTCTCTCGCCGCCAAAGCGGCGATTGAAAATGCCCAGCGGCTCAGCCGGGTCACGATTTCGTCGCTATCGTGCTGGGAAATTGCGCTACTGAACGCGCACGGAAGAATCCATTTATCGACCGAATTGCACAACTGGATTAAGGCGATCCAAAAGCTTCGACGGGTTCGTTTCATTCCCGTGGACAACCACATCGCCGTGGCCTCAGTTGAACTGCCAGGCCAGTTTCACAAAGATCCCGCCGACCGCATCATCGTCGCCACCGCGCTGACGATGAATATTCCACTGGTCACAATCGATCAGAAAATCCGCGCCTACCCTCACGTGCGCACCATCTGGTAATAACACCCCGAGTTACTTCAGCAACGCATACTCTCCACCACGCTCAATCGCCCGCTTATAGGCAGGACGCGCATGAATGCGCTCGAGAAAGCTCATCAACCGGGGGCGACTGCTGTCGAGGCCGGCGCGGGCGGCGGCTGCTTCCAGCGGGAAGCTCATCTGGATGTCGGCGGCGGTGAATTCGGCGCCGGCAAACCATGGCGACCTGGCCAGTTCGGCTTCGAGGTAGTCGAGGTGAGAAGCGATTTGCGGTTCGATATACGTGCCCTTGACCTTGCGGGCGATGCCGCGCGTGATCGGCTTCACAAAAAACGGCGCCGGGCTGGTTTCCACGCGATCAAACACCAGCTTCATCAACAGCGGCGCCATGGCCGAGCCTTCGGCGTAGTGGAGGAAATAGGTCCAGCGGCGGCGATCCTCGGTGCCGGCAGGCGGCACCAGGCGGCCGTTGCCGTAGGTATCGACCAGGTACTCGACGATGGCGCCCGATTCGGCCACCACCACGCCGTTGTCGACAATCACCGGCGACTTGCCCAGCGGGTGGATGGCCCGCAGTTCGGGCGGTGCCAGCATGGTCTTGGCGTCGCGCTGGTAGCGCACGATCTCGTAGTCCAGTCCCAGTTCTTCCAGCAGCCAGAGCACGCGCTGCGAGCGCGAATTATTGAGGTGGTGAACGACGATCATGTGGATTCCAAAAAAGAACGGCCGTGCCGCGATATGCCTAGCTTAGCATTTCTGGCACGATTGCACTGCTGGCCGATCGGGAGAATATGCAGCGCTCCGGGCCGATGATTGGCAAACGAGCAACCCTTTCCGATAAAACAAGGTATGATCGACCAGTGATCCAGTACCGGGTTGTCGCATGATCTTTGTCTCCCTCAATTGCCCGCAGTGCGGCGCCTCGTTGCCGTCCTCGGCGCGCTGGCGCACCGTGCAATGCCTGTACTGTTCGGCCATCGTCTCGCCCCAGGTCCGCACCATCCTGGCGGCCGATTTCCGCGCCGCGTACGAGCGTTCGCTGGCGGACGACAACGCTGCCAGCCACATCGTCTGCGCCGGCCAGCGCTACCGCATCATCACTCCCCTGACGTCCAGCGCCAGCGTGCTGCTGGCACAGCGTATCGGCGCCGGCCCGGAGCGGGTCGTGATCAAACTGTCGCAGTCACCGCACGCCTTGCAACACGAAGCAGCGATCCTGCACCAGCTGCAAGCTGCGGCCATTCCCGGCGCCGCGTATTTTTCACAGCGCCTGCCGCAACTGGTCGCGCAAGGCGCAGCCACCGGCAACGTGGCAGCGGGCGCGCAGGCGCTGGTGCTGCGCCACCCGGTCGGATACTGGGGCAGCCTGGCCGACGTGCGGCGCCATTACCCGGGCGGCATCGACCCGCGCCACGCCGTGTGGATGTGGCGCCGCATGCTCGAAGTGCTGGGCTATGTGCACGCCGCTGGCTGGGCGCATGGCCGCCTGGCCCCGGAACACCTGCTGGTCCATCCCGCCGATCACGGCATCCTGATCATCGGCTGGGCAGGCGCACAGCGGCTAAGCGTCAAAGCCACGGCAGCGCGCGACCTGATGCAGGCTGCGTGGTCGATCCGCAGCCTGCTTGACGGTAGCGGCGACGATGGCAATGAGCCGCCGATTGCCGCCGCCGTACCGGCGCCGCTGGCCACGCTGCTGCGCCGCGCCAGCGAAGACGCCCACTGGTGCGCGCGGCACGGCGCCGCCGGCATCGACCAGGCGCTCAAGACCGCCGCCGTGGCCGCGTTTGGCCCGCCGCGGTTTCTCCACTTTACCCCCACCCCTCGCTGACAAGGAGCTTCCATGGGACACGGAAATTATTCGCAGGCGGCCCACGCCGCCATCATCGCCGACCGCGCCAACGACGCGCACCGCGAAGTATTTACCCAGCGCCAGTGCCACCCGCTGATGAATCCGCACGGCATGGGCGTGCGCGAGGCGCGCGACAGCGCCGACCACCCGCACTCGCTCGGCATTGTGTTCGCGCTGGACGTCACCGGGTCGATGGGTGCGATTCCCAACAGCCTGGCCACCCGCGAGCTGCCCACCTTCATGGCCTTGCTTACCGCGTGCGGCGTACGCGACCCGCAACTGCTGTTCATGGCAATTGGCGACGCCACGTCCGACGACGCCGCGCTGCAAGTGGGCCAGTTCGAATCGACCGCGCAGCTGATGGACCAATGGCTGACCTGGAGCTATCTCGAAGGCGGCGGCGGTGGCACCGGCGAAGAAAGCTACGAGCTGGCGTTCTACGTGGCGGCGCAGCACATGGAAATGGATTGCTGGACCAGGCGCCGCAAGAAGGGCTATCTGTTCCTGACCGGCGACGAGCATCCGTACCCGGCCGTGTCTCGCCACCAGATCGATACGCTCATCGGCGACAAGCTCGATGAAGATATTCCGATCGCGGAAGTGATCGCGGCAGCGGCCGAAACCTTCCACATCTTTTTCCTGGTGCCGGACCTCCAGCGCCGCAAGAACTGCGAACGGCGCTGGCGCGATCTGCTAGGGGACCGCGTGATCTGCACGGAGGCGCCGGAAGATGCCTGCGCGGTGGCCGCCTCGCTGGTGGCGCTCACCGAAAAATCGGTCGCCGGCATCGATGCCCTGGCGCCCACGCTGGCCGCCAACGGCATTGCCGGCGACCGGATTTCCGCCATCATCCGCGCAGTCCGCCCTTACGCCGCACTCGGTGATCCGGACGCCGCTGCCCACGGCATGGGCGGCGCGGCAGTCGGCGGCAGCAGCTGGTGGCGCCGCCTGTTCGGTTGAGCGCGATGGCAACCCGGCTGGTGTCGGTCCAGGGACTGGGTTTTGGCGACTGCGGCAAGGGCCTGTTCATCGATGCGCTGTGCCGCGCCATGCAGGCCCACACCGTGGTGCGCTTCAATGGCGGCGCCCAGGCGGCGCACAACGTGGTGCTGCCCGATGGCCGCCACCACACGTTTTCCCAGTTCGGCGCAGGCAGCTTCCATCCGGGCGTGCACACGCTGCTGGCCTTTCCGGTCATCGTCCACCCCACCGCGCTGCTGGTCGAGAGCAGCTACCTGCAGCGCGCCGGCGTCACCGATGCCCTGCAACGGCTGGTCATCGATGCCCGCTGCCGCCTCACCACGCCGTTTCACCAGGCGGCCGGGCGCATGCGCGAGCTGGCGCGCGGCGCCGCCGCTCATGGCAGTTGCGGCGTGGGCGTGGGCGAAACCGTCCGCCACGACCTGGCGCATCCCGAACTCACGCTGCGCTATGCTGATCTGCTCACGCCCGTCCGCGCGCTCGACAAACTGGAAGCGCTCCGCACCACCCTGCTTGCAGCAGTGTCCCACGACGGCGCCCCGGACGACGTGCGCACCGGCTGGCACGAGGAGCAGGCAGTGCTGCGCGATGGCGCGCTGGCGCGCCGCTGGCTGGAGCAGGTGCAGCGACTAGCGCGGCATGCGCCGCCCGCGCCGCATGCAGACGTGGCGGCCCGGCTGCACCTGCCCGGCACCGTGCTGTTCGAAGGTGCGCAAGGCGTTCTGCTCGACGAGTGGCGCGGCTTCCACCCGTACACCACCTGGAGCACCATCCATACGTCGGCAGTCGAAGCGGTGGCCGTTGACGCCGGCCAGCACGGCCGCATTACCCACCTGGGCGCGATGCGCAGTTACCTGACGCGCCACGGCAACGGCCCGTTTCCCAGCCACGACCCGCGCCTGGACCTGCTGCCGGAGCCGCACAATGCGGCGGGCGGCTGGCAGGGAATTTTTCGGCGCGGCCATCCCGACCTGGTGCTGCTGCGCTATGCGCTGGCAGCGATCGGCCGGCTCGATGGCTTGCTGGTCAGCCATCTCGATGCGTTCGACCGGGCGCCGCAACTGCGCTGGTGCGAGGGATACGAGGTGGCGCATGGGGCGGACAAAGCGCAGCTATGCCAGCGCAATGCTCAGGATGCAGTCATCGGCCTGCATCAGGGCGCCAGGGGCGACCTGGAACACCAGGCAGATCTGACGGCGCTCTTGCAGCAGGCTGCGCCAAGGCTGGCGGCGCAGCCCATCGCCAGCGCGGCGCAGTTTATCGAACAACTGGAACAGGTGGCCGGCCTGTCGGTGGCGTGGGGCGCCTTTGGCCCCACGTGGCAGACGGTACGAAGCTTGAAGACTGATCGGCTCTGAGCGAGCGCAGATCAGCGCTGCACGTGCAGCGGAATCACGCGCTTGAGCGGCTGCGACGTATCGCCGGCGGAACCGGCCACCGGTGCAGCCTTGTCATCGGTGCCGCACGAGCCGCACGAGCCGCAGCCGCTGCCGCAGTCGGGCGTGGTCTTGAAGAATTTGGCGGCCTGGTCCTGGTTGACGCCACGGCGCGCCAGGAAGTACACGATCTGCCGGCGCCAGGCGGCCGGGAGATACCTGGTACTGAAGTGCAGCAAGGCTGCCGCCACGATCACCGCCACGATAAGGTTCTGCCACATATCAGCCTCCGATGATTGCCGTCGAGATGCGGAACGTGAGGAATGCCGCCACGTACGCCAGCGCAAACAGATAACCGGCCATGAACCACGCAGCTTTGACGCTGTTGGTTTCACGGCGGACCGTACTCAGGGTGGCCAGGCACTGCGGCGCAAACACGAACCACGCCAGCAGCGACAGCGCCGTTGGCAAGCCCCAGCTGGCGGCCAGCACCGGCGCCAGCGAATTGGCCAGCTCGTCGCCGGTCTGCGACATCGCATACACGGTGCCCAGGGCGCCCACTGCCACTTCGCGCGCGGCCATGCCGGGCACCAGCGCGATGCAGATTTGCCAGTTGAAGCCAATTGGCGCGAAGATGTATTCGAGGCCGCGACCGATGATGCCCGCCACGCTGTAGTAGATGGCCGGCTGGGTGGCGCCTTCCGGCGCGTCCGGGAACGAACTCAGTGCCCACAGGATGATGGTGAGACTGAGGATAATGGTACCGACGCGGGTGACGAAAATCTTGGCGCGCTCCCACAGGCCCAGCGCCAGGTTGCGCAGGTGCGGCCAGTGGTAGGCCGGCAGTTCCATCATCAACGGGTGCTTGCCCTTGCCGCCCATGGTGCGCTTCATCACGTACGCCACCAGCATGGCCGAGACGATGCCGGCCACGTACAGGATGAACAGCACCAGGCCTTGCAGGTTCATGATGCCAAGCACTTCGCGGCTCGGGATGAAGGCGGCGATTACCAGCGCATACACGGGCAGGCGCGCGGAACACGTCATCAACGGCGCGATCATGATGGTGACAAAACGGTCGCGCCGGTTTTGAATCGTGCGCGCGGCCATCACGCCGGGAATCGCGCAGGCAAAGCTCGACAGCAGCGGGATGAAGGCGCGGCCCGACAGGCCCACGCCGCCCATCAGGCGGTCGAGCAGGAAGGCGGCGCGCGGCAGGTAGCCGCAGTCCTCGAGCATGAGGATGAAGAAGAACAGGATCAGGATCTGCGGCAGGAATACCAACACGCCGCCCACGCCGCCGATGATGCCATCGACCAGCAGGCTGCGCAGGTGGCCTTCCGGCACATACTCGCCCAATACCGCACCCAGGTGCTCGAAGGCGCCGGTGATCATGTCCATCGGCGTGGCGGCCCAGCTGAACACGGCCTGGAACACGAAGAACATCAGTACGGCCAGGATGATCGGGCCGACCACCGGGTGCAGCACCACGCTGTCGATTTTTTCGGACGTGGACGATGCTTCGTCGTCGCCGCTGACAGCGGCGGCGATGATGCGGCGCACTTCGCGCTGGGTCTCTTCCACCGACACCGCGTCGATGGCCGACAGCGGCTTGGTGACGACCTGCGGCAGCGGCAGCATGGTATCGAGCGCGGCGACCAGCGCCTTTTCGCCGCCCGGCTGCACAGCCACGGTTTCCACCACCGGCATGCCCAGCTCCTGCGACAGGCGCGCGGTGTCGATGACGACGCCGCGTTTTTTGGCCACGTCGACCATGTTCAGCGCCAGCAGCATGGGCAGGCCCAGGCGCTGCACCTCGAGCACCAGGCGCAGGTTCAGGCGCAGGTTGGTGGCGTTGACCACGCACACCAGCACGTCCGGCGCGGCGTCGCCCCGGCGCAGGCCGGCCACCACGTCGCGCGTGATCGCTTCGTCCGGGGTGTGGGCGGTGAGGCTGTAGGCGCCCGGCAGGTCGAGCACGCGGTACGTGTGGCCGGCCTGCGAATTGAAGGCACCTTCCTTGCGTTCGATGGTCACGCCGGCGTAGTTGGCCACTTTCTGGCGTGCGCCGGTCAGGCGGTTGAACAGCGCGGTCTTGCCGCAGTTGGGATTACCCAGCAGGGCCACGACAGGTGGCAGGGCATTGGCCGGTGCGTTATGAACACCAGGCACCGTTTTTTCTACGACAGCCATTAGTAATTATTCCGGTTGGATCGAAATCAGCGCAGCTTCGAAGCGGCGCAAGGCAAAGGTGGAGTTGCCCACCTTGATGGCGAGCGGTTCGCCGCCGGGCATGCCGCGCTTGAGCAGGCGGACCTTTTCGCCGGGCACGAAACCGAGTTCCATCAGGCGGCGCGACAGCGACACGCCGTCTTCGGCGACATCGCCGGCGGCGACCTGGGTGACGATGGCCGAGGCGCCGACAGCGAGCGCATCGAGAGTAAGGAAGGGAACAGCTTGCGTCATATGCTAAATCCAGGCTGGTGAGTCGGCACTTGTCGGCTGCGCGCAACAAACTTTTAGTGCGGCAAAGAACAGGATACTAGCATTATATTCGTTAATGCGAATGACTACTATTTAGGCTTGCATCCGCAACGGAACTGAGGCAGTATACGGCTAATGATAATGATTCGCATTAAGTTGGTAGCAATCTTATTAAAAACCAACTTTCGCAGTCACCCAACCCGCAATAGCGAGCCTAGCCAGAAGGTGCATCAATGATTGTATGTGTCTGCAACAACATATCTGATCGTGAAATCCGTCAAGCCATGGAGTTTGGCATCACGTCGATGGAAGAACTGCGCCGCGATCTCGGCGTTGCCACCTGCTGCGGCCAATGCTTCAGCTGCGCCGAAGACATTTTGAACGAGCACCTGGCCACCGCGCAGGCTGCCGCCATCGAAGAAACTGTGCTCAAGCGCCCAGTGTTTACCAACTAATTATGAATACAATGCTCTATGAACGGACCGCGAGCGCGATGTCCGTGGATGGCTCCGGCCTGATGTGGCGCGCCCGGCGGTTGTGGCGCGTGCGCGGACGCAAGGCAGCCCCACTGGCCGCGATTGTCGCAGTACATGGAGTGCTGTTCTGGATGATGAGCACTGGCATGCTCAACAAGGTGGCGCAAGCCGTCATGCCCAAGGTGGTCACGGTCAGCTTCGTGGCGTCGCCAGAGCCGCTCAAGCCGCCGCCGGAACCGAAGATCGTGCCGATGGTTGTGCAAGTGCCGAAGTTTATTCCGCCGATGCCGGTCCTGCCCACGCCGCAAACGCAGCCGACCATCACGGTCGCACCGCCCTCGCCGCGTAACGCCGAGCCGACCCCGCCCGCTACACCGGTGGCTGTCACCACGCCCACGCCGACACCGCCGGCGCCTGCACCAGCTGCACCGAAGACCATCCACGGCGCCGACTATATCCGCGCGCCGCAACCGGTCTATCCCAACATTGCCCGCCGCATGGGCGAAAGCGGCACCGTGCTGCTGCGCGTGCTGATCAACGTAAAGGGCGAGGCCGAGCAAGTGCTGATTCAAAAATCGTCAGGCTCGACCAACCTCGACGAAGCCGGCCGCCAGGCCGTGCTGCGCGCGTTGTACAAGCCGTATATCGAGGATGGCAAGGCCATCCCCGTTTATGCGCTGGTGCCGATCAATTTCCAGCTCGGTTAAATATCCAAACGGCCCTCGATGGAATCATCGAGGGTCTTCCCCGTCACCGCCCCCACCAGCATCTTCACCCCTGCCACAGCACGTCCGTGCTTGGTATCCCAATAGTAGCCGTAGGTCGGCGCGAACTTGATCAGCGTGATGCGCGGATCGTCCTCGCCTTCGGTGAACCACGTCTTCAGCGTAAAGTTCCACAATTCCTTTTGCTTGACCGGATCGCGCAGCACGGTGGCGATGCCTTCGAGGTGCAGGAACTCGTGCGATGCGCCCTGGAAGTACAGCGTGGCCGACGGGTCGGCGGCCAGTTCGCGGTTTTTCAAGCTGTCGCTGGCGCTGAAGAACCAGAGGTTGCCCAGGTCATCCACCTGCATCGTATGCATCGGGCGGGTGTCGCCGGGGCCGCCGGCATCGCTGGTGCAGAAGAAGCATTCCGGGGTGCTGTCGACCAGGTCGCGAATCTTCTTGATGGCGTCCTGGCCCATCAAATCTTCGTGGTTGTGTTCCGGCTGGTTGGCGTTGATCGAATCCATGGGGCGCTCCTGTTGGGTGAAAAGTTCGAACACCCATACTAGCCTTGAGCGCGTGCGCACTAGGTTGGCTGCTTCACACACAGCCAAACCCGCGCAAACGACGTCAGATGCGCATGCTAATTGTTCTCATTATTCTCACTGGTCTCGTTACGCGCAATTAAATACGTATTTCCTGCATTTAAGCGAAATTAACTTCACATCGCAGCGAAGTTCGTGGCAGAATGCGGTCATTGTAACCATTTGAGAAAGCCGCATATGAAGGGCGACGCCGACGTTATCCGCTTGCTGAACGCACAGCTGACCAATGAACTGACTGCTATCAACCAGTACTTCCTGCACGCGCGCATGTACCGCCACTGGGGCCTGGAAAAAATCGCGAAGAAGGAATACGAAGAATCGATCGGCGAAATGAAGCACGCCGACAAACTGATCGACCGCATCCTGATGCTCGACGGCCTGCCGAATCTGCAAGCCATGCACAAGATCATGATCGGCGAGAACACCGAAGAAATGATCGGCTGCGACCTGAAGCTGGAAAAAGCCGCCCACATCACGGTCAAGGAAGGCATCGCCACCGCCGAGAAAGTCGGCGACTATGTCTCGCGCGACCTGCTGCTGATGATCCTGGAAGACACCGAAGAGCACATCGAGTGGCTGGAAACCCAGCAAGACCTGATCGCCAAGGTCGGCATCCAGAACTACCTGCAAAGCCAGATGCACAGCGAGTAAGAAACTGCACGACCCATCGGGCAGTTTCATCAGGCCGCAGCCGGAATCATTTCCGCCTGCGGCTTTTTAATTTTCACGAACAGCACCGCCACCGCGCCGCACAGCATCAGCACGCCGGCCAGGCGTATCACGTTTTCCGGGTTGCCGCCCAACAGGCTGCGGTAGTACAGCGGCAGCGTGAAGATCTGGATGATCATCGGTAGCACGATGAACATATTGAAGATGCCCATGTACACGCCGGTGCGCTCGGGCGGTATGCAGCCCGCCAGCATCACGTACGGATTACCCATGATGCTGGCCCACGCCAGGCCGATGCCGATCATCGGCACGAACAGCAGCGCCTCGGAGTGGATTGACGGAATGCTCATCATGGCAAAACCGGCCAGGGTCAGGCACACGCTGTGGGTGATCTTTGGACCGTAGCGGCGCGTGAATGGCACCAGGGCCAGTGCACCGACAAACGCGATGAAGTTATAGAACGCCCCCACCTGCCCGGCCAGCAAACCGGCATCGCGGAAGCCCTGCGAGGCCTGGTCGGTGGTGCCGTACAAGGTGGTGGACAGCGACAGCATGATGTACTGCCAATAGCAGAACATCGCATACCACTGGAACAGTTTTACCCAGGCCAGCTGGCGCATGGTCTCCGGCATCTCGCGCACGGCGGTGACGATGTCGCCCAGCGTGTGGCGCCAGCCCACCGGGCGCGAACGGATCTCGGCCAGCTCCACCGGCGTCAATGGATGCTCGGGCGTGGTTTTGAGGGTCCACAGCACCGACGTGATCGAGAACACGGCGCCGATCATGAAGGCGGCAATCACGATGTGCGGAATATGGCTGCCGTTGACGGCGTCCTTGTTCATGCCCATCCACACCAGGAGCGACGGCGTCAGGTAAGCGAGCGTCTGTCCCAGCCCGGTAAACGCGCTTTGGGTGAGGAAGCCGAGCGAATGCTGTTTCGGCGCGAGCTTGTCGGAGACGAACGCGCGGTACGGCTCCATGGTGACGTTGTTGGCAGCGTCCAGGATCCACAGCAGGCTGGCAGCCATCCACAAGGTGGGACTGAACGGCATGGCCAAGAGGCCCAGGCTGCACAGGATGGCGCCGATCAGGAAGTACGGCGTGCGCCGGCCCCAGCGCGTGACGGTGCGGTCGCTCATGGCGCCGATCAGCGGCTGCACCAGCAGGCCCGTCATCGGGCCGGCCAGCCACAGGTACGGCAGGCTCGCTTCGTCGGCGCCCAGGTACTTGTAGATGGGACTCATGCTGCTCTGCTGCAGGCCAAAGCTGAACTGGATCCCGAAGAACCCGATGTTCATGTTGACGATCTGCCAGAACGACAGGTGCGGCTTCATGCGGCCACTCCCAGGTCCGCTGCCGGTGGGAGCACCTGCCCCGCGTGCCAGGCGGCCAGCCACGGCGCATAGAAACCGATATCGTTCGGCACCGCGCCGGCCACGCCGCAGATGGCGCCGGCAAACGCGTTGGCGCGCGCCAGGGTCAAAGGCAGCGGCCAGCCCTGCGCCTGGCCGTACAGGAACACGGCCGAAAACGCGTCGCCGGCGCCGACGGTGTCGACGATATGCGCTGGCGCATGGCACTGCTGGTTGATGGTGACGGTGCCGTCGGCCTCGAAGACGATCGCGCCGCGCTCGCCGAGCGTGACGATCAGGGTTTGCAGGTTAAAGGTGCGCATCAGCGCCTGGCAGGCGTCGACCATCTCGCGGCTATCGACCGATTTGGTGCCGGGCTGGGTGTGGGTGTACCACTTGAACAGGTCCTTCAGTTCCTCCTCGTTGACCTTGACGATGTCGGCCAGGTGCAGCGACTCGAACGCGCAGCGCTCGGTCACCTGGCCGTCGCGCACGTTCAGGTCCAGGTAGCGCTGGGCCTTCGAGGCATCGAGCATGGCGCGCACGGTGGCGCGCGAGGTCTCGTGGCGCTGGGCCATGGTGCCGAAGTACAGCACCGACGGCTTTGAGGCCGCCAGCGCGGCCAGGGCCGGGGCGGCGGCGACGTAGTCGTAGGCCTGGTCGGGCAGGATGATGAAGCGATGGCCGGCTTCGTTGCGCTCGACCACCACGCGGCCGGTCGCTTCCAGGGCGTCGATTTGCAGGCCCGCCTCGGTCATGCCGAAACGCTCGAACTCGCGCCGCACCAGCGCGCCGTTTTTATCTTCACCGATGCGGGTGACCATCAGGGTCGCCACGCCGAAAGCGGCCAGGTTGCGCGCCACGTTGAACGGTGCGCCGCCCACCACCTGTTCGGTGATGAAGTCGTCCACCAGCGATTCGCCGAATACGGCGATGGTTTGTTGGTTCATGCTTGTCTCCGCGCCCTTGCGGACGAGTGTATCCCAGCCCTGGGGGCCGGTTTGGAATTATTCGCGTGCCAGCCAGTACATCGCGTACGTCGCCAGCGTCAACGTCCCGGTCAGGAGACCCGGCGTCACCACGTCGCGCCACGCGCCAACCAGCGCGTACTGCTGCGGCGCTGCCGAGAAGTTGAACAGCGTGAGGAGGCGTTCGCCGTGGGCGAGCGCCAGCACGCCGGCCGGCGCGTCGGCCAGCAAGGTGCGCGGGGCACCGGCAGCCAGGGCGTCGTGGCCACGGCGGGCGCGCAGCAACTGCGCCAGCCCTTCGTACATCGCGCCTTCGGTGGTATCGGCATCGTGGCGGTGTTCCCAGCGCTGCTGGTCGAACACGGGGCGGTGCAGCCAGCGGCTGTCCATCGCGTGCTCGGGGCGGGCCAGGTAGCTCTCGTCGTTCAGCATCGCCAGCTCGTCGCCCATGTACAGCACCGGCAGCGCGCCAAAGCTCAGCGCCAGGCCATGCAGCAGCAACATGCGGCGCAGCGCCAGCGCGCGCTCTTCTTCGGTGGCGGCAGTCTGCAAACCGGTCAGCGACGCGGCCATGCCGTTGCTGCCATGCGCCGCGTTGGGATCGGTGCTCTGGAAGATGGCGCCGCGCGCATAGCTGCCCGGCGTGGCGCCGGCAAAGAAGCGCGAGGCGGCGGCCAGCCGTGCGGCGCTGTTCTCGCCCGCTTCGGCGCGCAGCACGTTCCAGCCGATGTCGTCGTGGCAGCGCACATAACTGAGCCAGGTCGCCGCGCGCGGCAGGTCCGGCGTGTTGTGCACTACCGCGCGCAGTACTTCGGTATCCTGCTCGGCCAGCGCCACCCAGCCAGCGGCCATCAGGCTGCTGTGGTAAGCGATATGGCATTCCGGTGCTTCGGCGCTGCCCAGGTAGGCGGGCAGCTCGCGCGTGGGCACGATCGCTTCGGCCTTGAGCAGCACGCCCGGCGCGACGATATCGACAATGGCGCGCAGCGCCTGCAGCAGCTGGTGCGCCTCGGGCTGGTTCATGCTGTTGGTGCCTTCGCGCTTCCACAGGAAGGCGGTGGAATCGAGGCGGAACGCTTCGATGCCGCGATTGGCCAGGCGCAGCATCACGGCTGCCATCTCGGCAAACACGTCCGGGTTCGACCAGTTCAGGTCCCACTGGTAAGGGTAGAACGTGGTCCATACCCAGCCGCCGGCCGCTTCCACGTACGTGAAATTACCG
Source organism: Duganella zoogloeoides (assembly GCF_034479515.1). Taxonomy (NCBI): domain Bacteria; kingdom Pseudomonadati; phylum Pseudomonadota; class Betaproteobacteria; order Burkholderiales; family Oxalobacteraceae; genus Duganella; species Duganella zoogloeoides. The sequence continues at coordinate 104,642 of NZ_CP140152.1, read as the reverse complement.
GGCGCTACCTGCGGAAACACCTGGCCCAGCGTGCGTTCGTGGCGGTCCGGCAGGTCGCGGTCCGGGAACACGTGGAACCGGGCGCGGGCCTGGGCATCGCCGGCCTTGGCGGCCAGCGCCCACGCGTGGTCGTCGGCCACGTGGTTGAGGATCAGGTCCGAGCACAGGCTCACGCCGGCGCCGCGCAGCTGTTCCGTCAGCGATTCGAGGTCGGCATTGCTGCCGAGCGCAGGATCAACTTCGTCGAAACTGGTGACGGCAAAGCCGCCATCGTTTTCGCCGGCACGTGGACGCAGGAACGGCAGCAGGTGCAAATACGTCACCCCCAGCTCTTGCAGGTACGGGATGCGCCGTGCCACGCCATTCAGGTCGCCGCCGAACTTTTGCACGTAGGTGCAGTAGCCGAGCATGCGCTGGTCGAGGAACCAGTTGGGGTCGGCTGCGCGCTGCGCGTCCTGCGCGTGCAACTCGGGCGAACGCTGGGCGTGCAGCTGGCCCAGCGCTGCCATCAGGTCGCCGAACCAGGCATCGAAACCGGCATGGCCGCAGTGGTCGCCGTACAGGCCGGCCAGCAACCGGTGCAGCACCGGGCCGCTGGCGGCCAGGCGCTGCGCCGCCGGCGCGCGCAGTTGGTCGGGAAGGACCGCCAGCAGGCGGTCGGCAAAAACATCAGAAGCCATGGTCGGTTGCTTGATTGATTAGAACGCGTAGGAGACAGTCGCCTTGACGGCGCGGCCGGTGACCGAGCGCGCGGCATGGCCGTCGCCTTCGATCTCGGTGTAGCCGATCTTGTTGAACAGGTTGTTGGCGCTGAGGGCAACCGTCGCCTTTTCGGTCACGCGGTAGTTGACGAAGGCGTTGACGATCGCGTACGACGGCATGATGATGGTGTGCGCATCGTCGCCCCACGACTTGCCGGTGCCGACCACGCTGGCGCCCACGGTCGCCTGGCCGAAGGTGTAGCTCGGCGCCACCTGGTAAATCCACTTGGCCTGGCGGCGCGGGGTGTTGCCGATGTTGGCGACATCCGCCGCAGCGGTCCCGACGATCTTGGCGTGGGTGTAGGTGGCGCCGCCGGTGATGCGGAAGTCGCCGATGCTGTACGCGCCTTCCAGCTCCACGCCCTTGGCGTCGTAGCGATTCGAGGTGCTGCGCTGGGTGGTCGCTTCGTAGTTGCTCTCGTCGGTCTTGGCCTGGAACAGGGTGACGAACGTGCTCACGCCGCCGCTGCGCCATTTCACGCCGCCCTCGTACTGCTTGACGGTGTTGATGTTGATCGGCGCGCTGCCGTCGAGCGGGGTGCCGAACAGGATGCGGTCGGCATTGAAGGCCACGCCATCGCTCACGCGCGCGAACGCCGCCAGGTTGCTGGTGATGCGGTAGTTACCACCGACCGAATACGAAGTATGGTCCACCTTGTAGTTGACCATCTGTTCGGTGGCCGGGTTGTACAGCAAGCCGTTGACGGCATTGGCCGAAGTGCTGGCCGAGGCCAGGTTGGCGGTGCCGGTGGCTTTCTGGTTATCGCGGCGCACGCTGGCGTCCAGGTTGACCGGACCGACTTCGTAACCGACGTTCAGGTACGGCGACGTGGTCTTGTATTCCATGTCCACGGCGCGCGAGCAGCAGCCGCCGAAGGCCGGGCCGACCAGGCCCGGGGTGGCGCTGGCAGTGCGCAACAGGGCCGGCTTGTCGCCGGTGGCCTGCATCAGGTATTCGTTGAAGTTCCAGGTCAGCGCCAGCTTCTGGTTCGACAGGTACAGGCCCGCCGTGGTGGTCAGCCTGGCGCCGCCGCCGAGCTGGAAGGTCTTCGACAGCTTGGTGTCGTTGAGGGTGTTGCCGGCGTCGTCGATCGAGGTGTTGAACACCACGGCCGAAAACGCGCGGCCGTTGTAGGCCTGGCCGCGGTTCGGGCCGGTGGCGATGGTGTAGTTGCCGACCGTGCCGTTGTTGCCGGCGAAGATGCCGGTGAAACGGCCACTGTTGTCGGCGGTGCGGAAGTTGTTCGACAGTGTCCAGCCGTCGCCGAGCTTGAACGAGCCTTCGAGGCCGAAGGTGTTGCTCTTGACGTGCAGGCCGTCGTTGACGTCGGTGGAGACCGGCGTGTTGTTCTTGCTCAGGACCACGTCGCGGGTCCAGTACGGCGAGTAGAAGCTGACCGTGCGCGGGTCAATGCCGGGGATTTCGCTGATGTGCTGGTTATTCACGCTCACCGGCACCGGCAGCGCGGTCGGGGTCTTGTCGTCGAGGTGCTTGAACGACAGGCGGATGAAGCCGTTGTCGAGTTCGTGCGTGATATTGCCGCGCACCTGGCCGCCGCTGGCGGTGCTCATGCCGGTGTCGCGCACGCCTTCGCCGGTGCGGTAGTTGCCGCCGATGAAGAAGCGGGTCTTGTCCGAGATCGGCGCGCCGTAGCTGAAGTCATAGCGGGTTTCGTCGTAGCCGAGGCCGCGGCTGATCGCAATCTTGCCGCCCTGCTCTTCGCCGGTCTTGGTGATGAAGTTGATGATGCCGCCCGGGGCGTTGGTGGCCAGCGTGGAGGCCGAGCCGCCGCGCACCACTTCCAGGTGGTCGAGCGTGCTGTCGATCTTGACGAAGCTGTCGGGCGTGGTGAAGTTGAAGTCGCCGAATTGCAGTACCGGCAGGCCGTCTTCCTGGATCTGCACGTAGCGCGCGCCGCCGGCCGAAACCGGCACACCGCGCACGGTGATGTTGGCGTTGCCTTCGCCACCCGACGATTCGGCGCGCACGCCCGGCACCGAGCGCAGCACTTCAGCGGCGCTGAGCGGCGCGGCGTTCTGGATGGCATCGCCTTCAATGGTACTGATCGACACGCTCGACTTCATCTTCGACGAGCCGAGCGTGGTGCCGGTGACGATCACGCGCTCCATGTTCAGGCCGTCTGGCTGGGCTGCCGGTGCGGCAGCGGTGGTGTCTTGTGCGTGGGCGCCCAGGTGCAGCATGGCGATCGCGACAGCGGCGGCGATGCCGCCCAGTTTGGGGGTGCTTTGTATCATGGTGATCTCCGGTGTTGTTGTCGTTTTGCTCTGCTGCATTATTGAGCAGATATGCCATTATTCACCGGAATGAAAATTAATGCAATCGATTGCATACCGTGTTGCACAAAGCCATCCATGCAGAATGATCATCTGGAATCTAGCTGGGAACAAAGAGATTTGGATTGCTGCGCTGCGGTATAAATAGTTATGCAATCGGTTGCATAAACCCCACAATCCTCAGACTGTGCGGCTACTGCTGCGCACGACCAAGGTGGTCGGCAGTTGTTGCGACGGCGCTTCGCGGCCCTCGATCAGTTCCAGCAGCGACGTCACCAGCGCCCGACCCGCTTCGCGGATCGGCTGGCGGATCGTGGTCAGCGGCGGGTGGAAATAGCTCGACAATTCGATATCGTCGTAGCCGACCACCGCCACCTGCCCCGGCACGTAGAGGCCGTGTTCGCGCATGGCGTTAATCGACATCATGGCCAGCAGGTCGGAGCCGGCGAAGATGGCGTCGAACGCCACGCCCCGGCGCAGCAGCTCCTCGACCGCCTGCTGTCCGCCCGAGGGCAGGAACGATACCGGCACCAGCAGTTCCGGATCGATGCCCACGCCGGCGCGCTGCAAGGCGCGGCAGTAGCCGGCATAGCGCAGCCCGACCTCGGGCAGGTTGATGTCGCCGAAGAAGGCGATGCGGCGCCGGCCTTCTGCCAGCAGATGGTCCACCGCCAGCTCGCCGCCGGTGACGTTGTCGCCGCCCACGGTGCAGTACAGCTGCTGCGGCAGCTGCGCGCCCCACACCACGATCGGCACGTGGCGCGCGGCCAGCTGGTTCAACTGGTCGTGGTGGCGCCACTGGCCGATCAGCACGATGCCGATCACGCGGCCGGTGTCGAACGGCGCGGCGGCAGCGTCGAGTTCGTCGGCGTCCACGCGCGAGACCAGCATGTCGAAGCCGAGTTCGGTGAGCGCATCGGCCAGGCTGCCGAGCATGCCGAGGAAGAACGGGTCGGACAGGTGCTGGCGCGTGTTGTGGTCGTACGGGATCACCACGCCGATGGTGCGGTTCTGCTTCATGCGCAGGTTTTGCGCGCCGATATTGATCGTGTACTTGAGCGAGCGCGCCAGTTCCATGATGCGCACCCGCGTCTCTTCACTGACCAGTTTGCTGCCGGCGAGCGCGCGCGAGACGGTGGACGTGGACACGCCGGCCAGGCGCGCAATGTCGGCCATTTGCAGGCGCCGCTGCTGGGCGGCGGACGGGTTGCTGTCGTCGGCGGACGGCTTGGAGTCGGCCATCACTCAGGCGGACGGGAAAGTGTCCTTGAACGACTGGCGCTCGGACAGCTTGTCGAACAGGCGCGCCAGGTTGGCGTGGTCGTCGCGCCAGCCGATGTGCGGGAAACGGAATGCCAGCCAGCCCAGCGTGCAGCCGACCGCGACGTCGGCCAGCGAGTAATTCTTGCCCATGCAGTAAGGCAGGTCGCCGAGCTTGTCGGACAGCGCGGCCAGGCCCAGCTTGACCTTGCCCTGCTGGCGCGCCACCCAGTCCTCGCTTTGCAGCTCGATCGGCCGCAGGCGCTCGAGGCGCACGATGACCGCCGCGTCGATGATGCCGTCGGCCAGCGCTTCCCAGCACTTGACGTCGGCGCGGTCGCGGCTGTTGGCCGGCAGCAGCTTGCACACGGGCGTGAGCGTATCGAGGTACTCGACCATCACGCGCGAATCGATCATCACCGAGCCGTCGTCCATGACCAGGCTGGGCACCTTGCCCAGCGGGTTGAGCTTGCTGATGGCGGTATCGGGCGCCCAGACATTTTCCAGTTCGAACTGGTAGTCGAGTTTTTTCTCGGCCAGCACAACGCGCACTTTGCGCACATAAGGACTGCCGAGGGAACCGATGAGTTTCATAGCACGCTAACGTAGATGACCGAAGCACAGGCCGGGGTTGAAGATCGGTGGTGAGTATAACATCGGCAGGCACCTGCCCTGCCAATGGTAAAATCTGCCTTTGCGCATTTTTCACCCACTCCTGCCATCATGACCACTACTCCTTACTCCACGCTGTCGGCGCTGTCCCCGCTGGACGGCCGCTACGCCGGTAAAACCGATCTGCTGCGTCCCATCCTGTCCGAGTCCGGCTTTATGCACCACCGCGTCAAGGTGGAAATCTCGTGGCTGCAAGCGCTGTCGCTGGCCGGCTTCGACGAGATCAAGCCGTTCTCGGCCGAAGGCTCGGCCCTGCTCGACAAGATCGCCGCCGGCTTCACCGAACAGGACGCCGCCCGCATCAAGGAAATCGAAGCCGTCACCAACCACGACGTCAAGGCCGTGGAGTACTGGCTCAAGGAACAAGTGAAGGATGTGCCGGAACTGGTTGCCGCCTCCGAATTCATCCACTTCGCCTGCACCTCGGAAGACATCAACAACACCTCGCACGGCATGATGCTCAAGGCCGCGCGCGACACCGTGATGCTGCCGTCGCTGCGCAACGTGATCGCCAAGCTGACCGAAATCGCCCACGCCAACGCCGACCTGCCGATGCTCTCGCGCACCCACGGCCAGACCGCCAGCCCGACCACCCTGGGCAAGGAAATGGCCAACGTCGTGGCCCGCCTGCAGCGCGCGATCAAGCGTATCGAGCAGGTGGAAATCCTCGGCAAGATGAACGGCGCCGTGGGCAACTACAACGCCCACCTGTCGGCGTACCCATCGTTCGACTGGGCAGCGTTCTCGAAAGACGTGATCGAAACGCGCCTGGGCTTACAGTTCAATCCGTACACGATCCAGATCGAGCCGCACGACTACATGGCCGAACTGTTCGACGCCTTTGCCCGCGCCAACACCATCTTGCTGGACCTGAACCGCGACATCTGGAGCTATGTGTCGCTCGGTTACTTCAAGCAAAAGCTGAAGGCTGGCGAAATCGGTTCGTCCACCATGCCGCACAAGGTCAACCCGATCGACTTCGAAAACTCCGAAGGCAACCTCGGCCTGGCCAACGCCGTGCTGAAACACCTGTCGGAAAAACTGCCGGTCTCGCGCCTGCAACGCGACCTGACCGACTCGACCGTGCTGCGCAATATCGGCGTGGGCTTCGGCTACACGCTGCTGGCCTATGACAGCTGCCTGCGCGGCCTGAACAAGCTGGAAGTCAACCCGGCCCGCCTGGCAGCCGACCTCGACGCCAACTGGGAAGTGCTGGCCGAGCCGGTGCAAACCGTGATGCGCCGCTACGGCATCGAGAACCCGTACGAGCAGTTGAAGGAACTCACGCGCGGCAAGGGCATCTCGAAAGACGCGCTGCGCGACTTCATCACCGGCCTGGCCATTCCGCAGGAAGCCAAGGACGGCCTGCTGGCGATGACGCCGGCGAACTACATCGGCATTGCAGCGGCTCTGGCCAAAGCCATCTGATAAATTAAAGAAATCTCGCTTACACTAGCCCCCGCAACTGAAAAGTTCCGGGGGCTTTTTTATTCTGGTTTAATGCAAAGTTAAGCAAAAGAATTATTTGTTTGCTATAGTCCGATTTAGTCCTAACACGTACTAATTTCTGGAGCACCTATGCAACGCTATACCAAGACAGCCATGCTCCTGCACTGGCTGATCGCCGTGATGATCATCGCAGCCTTTTTCCTCGGGCTGACCATGGTTGCCATTCCCGGCTTCTCGCCCACCAAGCTCAAATACTTTTCCTGGCATAAATGGATCGGTGTGACGGTACTGGCCCTGGTGGCGATACGCCTGCTGTGGCGCCTGTCGCACAAGCCGCCTGCGGCACTGGCCAGCATTCCTCCGCTCCAGCACAAGCTGGCCGAAGGCATGCATTACCTGCTGTACTTCCTGATGTTTGCCGCGCCGATTTCCGGCTACCTGTACGGCAGCGCGGCCGGCGTGCCGGTGGTGTACCTGAAGCTGGTGCAACTGCCGATGATCATCGCCCCCGACCCCGAACTCAAGGCGCTGTTGAAGACGGTGCACTACGTCCTGGTCATGACCATGGCGGGCGCAGTCGTGGCCCATGCCCTGGCCGCCCTCAAGCATCACTTTTTCGACCGCGACACCACGCTCAAACGCATGCTGCCGTTCTAATCCCGCGACTTTACTTACCCGGAGCCCCACATGAAAACCCTGAACAAACTTGCCTTCGTCTCCCTGCTGGGCGTGAGCCTGATCGCCGGCGCCGCAGCACTCAAGGCCGATCCGGCCAAATCCACGGTCAGCGCCACCTTCAAGCAGATGAACGTGCCGATCGAGTCGAAATTCAAGAAATTCACCGCCACCATCGACTACGACGCGGCCAAGCCGGACGCATCGAAAGCGACCGTGGAAGTGGAAACGGCCAGCCTCGACATGGGCGACCCCGACTACAACAAGGAAGTGGCAAAGAAAGAATGGTTCAACGCCGCCCAGTTCCCGAAAGCGACGTTCGTCTCGAGCTCGATCAAGGCAGCCGGCGCCGGTAAATTGACCGTCACCGGCAAGCTGACCGTCAAGGGCAAGACCACCGACGTCACCTTCCCGCTGACCGTGAAAACCGAAGGCGGCAAGCAGGTATTCGACGGCGCCCTGCCGATCAAGCGCCTGGCCTACAATATCGGCGAAGGTGAATGGAAAGACACCAGCATGGTTGCCGATGAAGTGGTCCTGAAGTTCCACGTCGTCGCCGGCTAATCAATCACCACCACCACCACCACCAGGGAGATACCTCGCATGAAGCTGAAGTTACTGATCGCCACGCTGTTGACCGCCGCCACCGCCTCGTCGATGGCGGCGAGCACGACCTACAATCTCGACCCGACCCACACGTTCCCGAGCTTCGAGGCCGACCACATGGGCCTGTCGGTCTGGCGCGGCAAGTTCAACAAGAGCAGCGGCACGGTAACGCTCGATCCGGCAGCCAAGACCGGCGCGCTGAACGTCAAGATCGAGGCCGACTCGATCGACTTCGGCCTCGATGCGATGAACAAGCACGCCAAGGACGACACCATGTTCAACGTGGCCAAGTATCCGACCATGACCTACGTCGGCAAAACCTTCAAGTTCGAGGGGGACAAGCTGGTGGGCGTGGATGGCGAGCTGACCATGATGGGCGTGACCAAGCCGGTGTCGCTGAAGATCGACAAGTTCAAATGCATCATGCATCCGCGCTACAAGAAGGAAGCGTGCGGCGCCGACGCCACCGCCGAGTTCAAGCGCAGCGACTTCGGCCTCAATATCGGTCTGCCCGCATTCTCGCCGGAAGTCAAGCTGGCAATCCAGATCGAAGCCATCAAAGCCGACTGATTCCCCGGCATTGCAACAAAGCCCTGCCATCCACAGCCGTGGATGCGCAGGGCTTTTTTTTGTTGATATACTCCTCCCGCTGTTCCCAATCACCACTTTGGAAAACGATATATAACAAATGTATAAGACACTGATCGCGCTCGCCATCCTGAGCACCACCGCTGCCGCCCACGCCGACGAAGGCATGTGGATGCCGCAACAGCTGCCACAAGTAGCGAATCAACTGAAAGCCGCCGGCCTGGCGCTCGACCCTGCCTCGCTGACCAAGCTCACCGAGTTCCCGATGGGCGCCATCGTCAGCCTGGGCGGCTGCTCGGCCTCGTTCGTCTCGCCGCAAGGCCTGGTCGCCACCAACCACCACTGCGTGTATGGCAGCGTGGCCCACAATTCCACGCCCGAGCGTGACCTGCTGGCCAACGGCTTCCTGGCCAAGACCCTGAGCGAAGAGCTGCCGGCCGCCCCAGGCAGCCGCATTTTCGTCACCAAGGCCGTGACCGACGTCAGCAAGCAGGTGATCACTGCGGCCGTCGCCAAGCTCGACGGCAAGGCCCGCCTCGACGCGATCGAGAAAAACACCAAGAGCATCCAGGCCGAGTGCGAAAAGGACGCCGGCCACCGCTGCACCGTGTCGTCGTTCTACGGCGGCCTCGAGTTCTACCTGATCAAGCAACTGGAAATCCGCGACGTGCGCCTGGTGCACGCACCGCCTGAAGGCGTGGGTAAATTCGGTGGCGACACCGACAACTGGATGTGGCCGCGCCACACCGGCGACTACGGTTTCTACCGCGCCTACGTGAGCCGCGACGGCAAGGCTGCCGACTTCAGCGAGGACAATGTGCCGTACGTGCCTCAGCACTATCTGAAGCTGGCCAAGGAAGGCGTCAAGGAAGGCGACTTCGTCATGGTCCTGGGCTACCCTGGCCGCACCAACCGCCACCGCCTGCCATCGGAAGTGGCCTACACGTTCGACTGGAGCTACCCGGCCTTCGTGAAATCGTCGGGCGAGAGCCTGGCGATCATTGCCGAGACCACCAAGGACAACAAGGACACCGCGCTCAAGTACGCGTCGCAAGTGGCCAGCATCAACAACTACTACAAGAACCGCCAGGGCATGCTGGACTCGTACGCCGGCAGCGACATGCTGGCCCGCAAGACCGCCGAGCATGAAGCGCTGAAACAGTGGATCAATGCCGATGCCGCCCGTAAAAAGGAATTCGGCGCCGACATCGCAGCCGTGGAAAAGCTGATCGCCGAGCGTGACGCGGAGACCAAGCGCGACTATTTCCTGTCGTCGTCCAAGCCACGCCTGCTGAACACGGCACGCATGTTGTACCGCCTGGCCAACGAAAACACCAAGCCGGACACCGAGCGCAAGTCGGGCTACCAGGTCCGCGACGTACCGCGCATCAAGTCGAGCGTCGCAGCACTGGTGCGCAACTATGACGAGAAAGTGGACAAGGCGCTGATCCTGAACAGCCTGGTCAAGTACGCCGCCGAGCCAGCCAAGCAGCGCAACGCCGCCTTCGACAAGGTACTGGGCATCAAGGACGGTATGAGCAAGGCCGACCTGCAAGCGGCACTGGACAAATTGTATGCTGGCAGCAAGCTGGGCGACGCCGCCGTGCGCACTGCGTGGATCGATAAAAAACCGGCGGACTTCAAGGCCAGCGACGACAGCTTCATCCAGGCCGCCGTGGCGCTGTACGGCCCGGATCTGAAAGACGAAGAGAAAGAGGAAGCACTGGGCGGCAAGCTGCAGGAAGCCTATGCCAACTACATGAAAGCAAAAATTGCTTACATGAACAGCAAAGGCCAGGCCGTTTATCCTGACGCCAACAGCACCCTGCGCGTGACCTTCGGCCAGATCGCCGGCCGCCAGCCGGGTTCCGATGGCAGCGACTGGAAAGCGTTCACCACCGTCGCTGGCGTGGCCGCCAAAGCCACCGGCACCGGCGAGTTCAACGCGCCGAAAGCGCAGCTGGCCGCGATCAAGGCCAAGGACTTCGGCAAATATGTCGACCCGACGCTGAAATCGGTACCGGTTGCCTACCTGGCCACGCTGGACATCACGGGCGGCAACTCCGGCTCGGCCGCGCTCAACAGCAAAGGTGAATGGATCGGCCTGGCCTTTGACGGCACGCTCGATTCGATCATCTCGGACTGGGACTTCAACAAGGCCATGACGCGCTCGATCCAGGTCGACCTGCGCTACATCCTGTGGAACATGAAACACGTGGACCACGCCGACAACCTGCTCAAGGAAATGAACGCCGAATAAGCGTTTATCCCGGCACATCAAAACCACGCCCCGGCAACGCGGCTGGTTTTTTTATGTGGGCTTATGTGGGCTTAGTTGGCCTTAACGCTGCTGGCGGACGCCGAGCTCACGGCGCGCGATGTCGCCAAGCTCGCGCAAGGCGCGCGCTTGCTGACCGGTCAGACGACGCGGCTCGGTATCGATTACGCACAGCGAACCGAGCTTGAAACCGTCGGCGTCAATCAGCGGCACACCAGCATAAAAGCGAATATGCGGAGCGCCGGTCACCAGCGGGTTGTCGCGAAACCGCGCGTCGTCGAGCGTATCGGTGACAAAGAACATGTCGTCCTGGGCAATCGTGTAGTTGCAGAAGGCCCAGTCACGCGGGGTGTCTTTCATCGTCACGCCCTGGCGCGATAAAAACAGTTGCTGCGATTGCGTCAGCAACGTCAGCAAGGCAATTGGCGCCGTGGTGACGGTGGCCGCCAGCCAGGTCAACGGGTCGAATATCGGTCCGGTCTCGCATTCTCGTAATCCCGAGCGCTCCACCGCCGCCAGCCGCTGCACTTCGGCGGGGCTCAGCACATCGCCGCTCAGGGGTGCGACGTCGGCCAGGCCCGCGTCATGCGCGAGGCGCTGTTGCAAGCGCTGCACCGACGACAGGTGCACGCGGCGATGCCCGCCCGGCGTTTTCCACGACGGCAGATTGCCGTTTTCCATCCACAACTGTGCTGTCGAGATTGAAATGCCCAACAGGGCAGCGACGCCCTTGCTGGTCAGGATGGATTGCGGATCGCTATCGGCCGCTGTTTCTGAAGAAGGAAGTCTGTTGACCATGCCGGACTGTAACGCAATCGATGTGGCTGAACAAGGACCAGACTTTCGCTGAAATGCTAAATTCAATAGAAAAATATGATGAATTCAAATTATGGTGCTATAGTGCAACTCTACTTAACCTAGTACCATGCATTCTCGAGGCAATCGATGCTGTCAAATATCAAAATCAAACACCTGGTCATCGCCGCACTGGCAACACTCATGGCCGTCATCGTGCTCATCGGCAGCTACGGCATTTATGCCGCCGGCCGCTCGGTCGCCCTGATCAACGATGTCACGCTGGCCGATCAGGCCCGGTCCGGCGAACGCAATGCCATTCGGCTCGACATGGAAACCAACCGCAGCCAGATCCTGCAGGCGCTGCAACACAACACCGAATTCGAATGGGCCAAGCTGCACGACCACGAGCTGGGCGTGCATTGGGGCGTGATCGACGCGGCCAGCCAGCGCATCAGTGACCGCTGGCAGCGTTATATCGGCAGCATCGACAACGTCGAACAGAAACGCCTGGCGCAGGAGTGGTACCGCGCCAGCGACGGCTTGGGCGTGGCCCACATTGCCGCTGCCGTCGCCGCCATCCGGAATGGCGACTGGGACGATGCCGAGCTGGTACTCATCAAGAAGATCAATCCCACTTACCGCATCGGCGACGTGGCATTGGCCGCGCTGGAGAAGTTCAGCGGGGCGCACGCCGACGCCAATCACGCTCTCGTCCAGGACAGCCTGGCCACCATGCGCTACAGCACGATTGCTGCACTGGTCATGGGTGCTGCGCTGGCGCTGGCTGTCGGCTACTTGCTGATCAATTCCATCGCCCAGCCCCTGCAACAGGCGATGGCGATTGCCGGGCGGGTCGCGGCCGGCGACCTGCGTGGCAGCGCCACTGCACATAGCACTAACGAAATCGGCACCTTGCTGACCGCGCTCGACACGATGAAAGGCAACCTGGCCGGCATCGTCGCCGAAGTACGCGGCAGCACCACCCACATGGCCAGCGCGTCCGCGCAGATTGCGGCCGGCAACCAGGACCTGTCGCAGCGCTCGGCCGAACAGGCGGCGTCGCTGGAAGAAACCTCCTCGTCGATGGAAGAAATGACAGCCACCGTCAAACAGAATGCCGACAGTGCGCGCCAAGCCAATACGTTGGCGCTCTCGGCCTCCGAAGTCGCCGTCAAGGGCGGCGTGCTGGTGGCGCAGGTAGTCGAAACCATGGGATCGATCAGCGCATCGTCGAACAAGATTGCCGACATTATCAGCGTCATCAACGGCATCGCGTTCCAGACCAATATCCTGGCGCTCAATGCGGCAGTGGAAGCGGCCCGCGCCGGCGAACAGGGCCGGGGCTTTGCGGTGGTGGCGTCCGAAGTGCGCAACCTGGCACAACGCTCGGCAGCCGCAGCGCAAGAAATCAAGGCGCTGATCGAGGACTCAGTGCAAAAAGTGGGCAGCGGCGCCAGGCTGGTGGACCAGACCGGCGCGACCATGCAGGAAATCGTGGGCAGCGTGCAACGCGTCACCGGCATCATGGGCGAGATCACCGACGCCAGCCAGGAGCAGGCCATCGGCCTCGACCAGATCCGCGCTGCCATCGTGCAAATGGACGGTCTTACCCAGCAGAACATGGCCCTGGTCGAAGAAGCAAGCGCCGCTGCCGACTCCCTGCATGAACAGGCGCAAGGGCTGGACACGGTGGTCAGCGTGTTTCAACTCGACAACGTGAAGCAGGCGCCTGCAGCGGCTCGTCAGACCGTACCACGGCTTTCATCGGGGCTGCAATTGCGGTATGCCTGAGATGGTTCCGAACGCCACCTGCGGGCACGCCAGCGGTCCCTCCCAAAAGGCTGGCGCGCGCCCTGTGGCAGTGGGGATCGGTTACAGTAAGAGGTCGTTTACTACCCCCTATTGTCCAACCCCACAGGAGATTCCATGCCCGCCAAGAAAATCGCTGTCATCATCGGCAGTCTGCGTAAAGAGTCGATCAACCGCAAGTTCGCCCACGAGGTCATCGCGCTGGCGCCCGAGTCGCTGAGCCTGGAGATCGTCGAGATCGGCGAGCTGGCCATCTATAACCAGGACCTCGAAGAAAACGGTGCAGTGGCGCCGCAGGCCTGGACCCAGTTCCGCGACCGCGTCAAGGAATACGATGGCGTGCTGTTCTTCACCCCGGAATACAACCGATCGACCACCGCCGCGCTGAAGAATGCGCTCGACGTCGGCTCGCGGCCTTACGGCAGCAGCGTCTGGAGCGGCAAGCCGGCCGGCGTGGTCAGCGTCACCCCCGGCGCGCCCGGCGGCTTCGGCGCCAACCACAGCGTACGCCAGTCTCTGGTGTTCCTCGACATGCCAGTGCTGCAACAGCCGGAGATGTACATCGGCAATGCCACCAAGCTGCTGGGCGACGACGGCAAGGTCAGCAACGAAGAGACCAAGAAATTCCTGAAGAAGTTCATCGATACCTATGCGGCGTGGGTCGAGACCAACGCCAAGAAGTAAATCCGCTCTGCACTGGCAGCGCCAAGCGCCCTGGAAAGCCTGGGGCGGGTTCCTGTAGGGGCCATGGGGACGCAGGTCCCCGTTGACGCTGTGGACTGGCGGCTAGCGCCGCACGGCAGTGAAGGCGTAACCTTCAGCGGCCAAGGGCTCTGGCGCCTGCCGGCGGCGCAACGGCAGCAATTGCAGCCCCTGCTGCGCCGGCAACAGCGCCAGGTCGGCACCCGGCAGGCGGTCGGGCAAGGCGCGTAATTCTTCGTCCGCCAGCGGCGTGCAACCGAGGTACACGCGGTACGATGCCCTGCCATGGCCGAGCTCCAGCATGAAACCGGCCACGTGCGCCGTTCCCGGCTGACCGGGCATGGCAGTGACGCGCAGCGAGGTTTTGCCCTTGCGCAGGTGCAGCGCATCCCAGGTGTGCAGCGGATACCAGCGCGGCCCCTGCCCGTCTGGCGGCGGCACTGCCAGGTGGCCGCCCAACTCCGGCAACACCACGCCCAGTCCGTGCAATGACGCCAGCGGCGCCAGGCCGCCGTAGCGCCCGTGGTTGGCCGGCGTCAGCACCAGCAAATCGGCGACCGGCCAGTGCCGCACCGCCTCGGCGCTGTAGGCGTCGGCATCGGCGCCCACCGCCAGGATCGCCAGCCCCTGGTACCGGATCAGCGCCAGCCCGCTGCCGGCCAGCTCCACCCGGCCCTGCTGCGCCGGCGTGTACATGCCCGCTTTGAGCTGTACCGAGTAGCGCGGTCCGATCTGCGCCAGCACCGCCCGGCATGCCAGCGCCAGCAACACCACGATGACCAGCATCGTCACTCCAGGTCTGTTCCGCATGGCCGTCTCCCGCCTCGATGAGCATGGCGCCAGTACATCATCGACAGCCGATATTTTCCTTGAAGCAACGCAACTACAGCGCCGCAACCGCTCAAAAAACGGGCAGCAATGATACAATTGCTGCCCTTGAAACGTGCCGGCAAGCTCACGAGGCACACCGCACGCACCTCCACCATGCACCCTGAGAACCAGACCGCCATGCACCCAGAAATGCCGACACCCTACGAACAGGGCAATCAAAACCAGACCACCTTGCACAGCGAATGCATCGCCTTCTACGAGCAGCTGGCGCAGCGCTTTCCGCAAGTGCTGCGTTTTGAACAGATCGGCACGTCCGATGGCGGCATCCCGATCCACGCCGGCGTGGTCAGCGCCGATGGCGTGTTTGACCGCCACCTGATCAAGGCGCAAGGCCGCCCGGTCTTCTTCAACAACAACGGCATCCACCCCGGCGAACCCGAAGGTGTCGATGCCTGCATGGCCATCGTGCGCGACCTGTGTTTCGATGCCGACAAGCTGGAGGCACTGGGTACCACCGTGCTGCTGTTCGTGCCGCTGTACAACGTCGATGGCGCGCTGAACCGCGCCAACACATCGCGCGTGAACCAGGACGGCCCGGAGCAGTTCGGTTTCCGTGGCAACAGCCGCCACCTGGACCTGAACCGCGACTTCATCAAGTGCGACACCCTCAACGCCCAGCTGTTCAACCAGCTGGTCAGCACCTGGGACCCGGACGTGATGGTCGATACGCACACGTCCAACGGCGCCGACTACCCGTACACGATGACGCTGATCCACACCCAGGCCGACAAGCTCGGCTACGGGCTGGGTCCGTTCCTGCGCCAGACCATGCTGCCGCACATCTACGAGCAGATGGCCGCGAAGGGCTGGCCCACCTGCCCATACGTGAACCCGGTGCAGGACACGCCCGACGACGGCATCGCCGAATTTCTCGAAGTGCCGCGCTTTTCCACCGGCTTCGCGGCCCTGCACCACGTGATCGGCTTTATGCCGGAAACGCACATGCTCAAGCCGTTCAAGGACCGCTACGAATCGATGCGCGCGCTGCTCGACGTGACCATGGCGTTTACGACCACCCACGGCAAGCAGATCATCGACCTGCGCGCCGACGCCCGCGAACAGGCCGCCAACGCCACTGAATTTACCGTGAACTGGAAGATGGACGAGTCCAATCCATCGACCTTCCGCTTCCAGGGCTACGCCGCCAAGCGCAGCCCCAGCCTGCTGGGCGACTACCAGCGCCTGTCGTACGACCGCACCCAGCCCTGGGAAAAGGACATCGCCTACTACAACAGCTTTGTGCCGGCAGCCACCGTGCGCGCGCCCAAGGGCTACATCGTGCCGCAAGCGTGGCGCGAAGCGATCGAGCGCCTGAAGTGGAACGGCGTGGAGATGGCGCCGTTCGACGAGGCCGCCACCATCGAGGCGCAGTACTATCACATCGTCTCGGTCACCTCGCGCCCGAACGCCTACGAAGGCCATATGTACCACGACGCGGTCGAGCTCGAAGCGCGCACGGGCAGCTTCACGGTGCAAGCCGGCGACTGGTTCATTCCGCTCAAGCAGCACAATGCCCGCTACGCGGTGGAAACGCTCGAACCCCTGGGCCACGATTCCTTCTTCCGCTGGGGCTTTTTCAACAGCGTGCTGGAGAAGAAAGAGGCATACTCGGACTATGTGTTCGAAGACCTGGCGCTGGAGATGCTGGGTGCCGAGCCTGAACTGAAGGCGAAGTTCGATGCGTGGAAAGCGGCCAACCCGGCGCTGCTGTCGCAACAGGATGCGGTACTGGGCTTTATCTTCGAACACGGCCAGCGCCACGCCGAGCCGGAATGGCGCCGTTACCCGGTGTTATCGGTCTTCTAAGGTTTTAGACAATCTGAGTTCTTCGGATGCACGCAGCGGCGATCCCGCCGCGTGCATCTTGTCGCTTGTTCCGCTGCCCACAAGGTCACCGCATGCACTACGCACTCAACCTGCGCACGTTTTTCTACAGCCACTATTTTTACCTGGGGCTGCGTTTTGCCGCCGGCCTGGTCGGCGTCACCCTGATCTCGCTGCAATTTACCGACCTGCACACGGCAATGACGGTGTGTATCGGCGCCCTGTGCACGGCGCTGATGGACATGCCCAGCCCGCTGCGCCACAAGTTCAACGAGATGAGCGCGTCCGTGCTGCTGTGCAGCTTCGTGACGTTGTTGATCAGCCTGTGCGCGCCGTTGCACTGGCTATTGATGACCATGCTGGTCCTGATCAGCTTTTTCGCCTGCATGATGGTGGTGTACGGCAAAAAGTCGATGCCGCTGCAACTGGCCACGCTGTTCATCATGACCATGTCGATGGAACACTCGATGACGGCCACCCAGTCCTTCATCCACACCGCCTGGTTTACCTCGGGCGCGGTGGCTTACCTGGCGTATGCGATGGGGATTTCGTGGATCTTGCGCCACCGTATCAAGCAACAGGTGCTGGCCGAGGCGCTGTTCGAGCTGGCCCATTACATCGACATCAAGGCCGATTTCTATGACACCCGCTTCAACCTGAACGAGCAGTTCAACAAGCTGGTGCGCCAGCAAAGCGTGCTGGCCGACCGCCAGCAGGCCTCGCGCGACCTGATCCTGCGCGCCCACCTGAACGCCAAGGACGCCATCGTGGTGCAAACCCACGTGTGCATGCTCGACCTGTACGAACTGGTGCTGTCCACCCACACTGACTACGCCCAGCTGCGCCTGCACCTGGCCGACTCGCCGGTCATGAAAACCCTGCACGACCTGGCCTGGAAGTGCGCACGCGATATCGAATCGGTGGCCTACGACGTCACCCGCAAGAAAGCCTCGTACCCGGAAATTACCTACGGCCCGGAACTCGACGCCATCGAAGCGGAGCTGGCGGCCCTGCAAGCGCGCATCGCCACCGGCAAACCGGAGCAGGAGGCGCTGGCGGTGCTGCGCGCGCAGCGCAACAAGATTCGCGCCATCATCAAGATGATCGGCGAACTGCACCAGGCCAGCCAGAAGGCCTACGCGACCACACCGTTCTGGGTTGACGCCGACATGGGGCCGTTCCTGTCGCAGCAGAAATACGAACTGCGCATGATCCTGTCGCACCTGCGGCTCGATTCGCCGATCTTCCGCTTCTCGCTGCGGGTGGCCATGGCGATCTCGGTGGGCCTGGCTGTGGCAGCGCTGCTGCCATACGCGGCGCACAGTTACTGGATCGTGCTGACCATCGTCATCATCCTGAAACCGAGCTTCAGCATGACCAAGCAGCGCAGAACCGATCGCATCATCGGCACCATCATCGGCTGCGTGATCACGGCAGTGGTGCTGCACCTGATTAACAGCATGGCGGTGATCCTGGCCATGCTGGTACTGGCCACGGTGGCCACCCCCACGTTTATTTACCTGCGTTACCGGTATGCGGCAGTGGCGGTGTCGATCATGATCCTGCTGCAAATGCATTTGATTGCACCCGGGAATAACGACCTGATCATGGAGCGGCTGGTCGATACCTTCATCGGCGCGGCCGTGGCCACCGCTTTCAGCTTCGTGCTGGCCAACTGGGAATACCAGAGCGTGCCCCGGCTGGTGCGCGGCGTGCTGGAAGTCAACCTGCGCTATATGCAGGCCAGCTTCGACCTGCTACAGGGCAAAGGCAAGGACGATTTTGCCTACCGCATCGAGCGCAAGCGCCTGATGGACAGCCTGGCGGCGCTCAGCTCGGCGCTGGTGCGCATGTTGGACGAGCCGGCCAGCAAGCGCCGCGCGGTCGAAGATATCAATTTGTTCATCGTGCAGAATTACCTGCTGGTGGCGCACGTGGCTGCCCTGCGCGCCATCCTGCGCCGCCACGTGGTCGAGTTGCCGACCGAGCCAGTCAACGCCATGCTCGGCATCAGCCACGAGCAGGTGGTACGCACCCTGAGCCAGGCGCTCGATCCGCAAGCTGCTTATATCCAGGCGCAACCAGCACTGGAAGCGGCCCCCTCGGCGGACGCCGTGCCGTGGTCGGGCTGGCCGCTGGTACAGCGCCGCATCCGCCTGCTACAGGCCGACGCGGTGAAAATTATCGGCTACAGCCAGACGGTCCTGCGCAATATTGCCTGACTAATAAAGTTGCAGTGTCAACGCCAGGGCTTATCAGTTTTCTGAATACCATACCGTGCGGCAACACGATGGTGTTATACGTTTTGCGTATCGCATGCATCACAAAATGAAAGTATATTTATTTCTTGGAGAGGCGCATACTGCACTGCATCAAACAGACATTTTCAAGGAGCAGCACATGACTACCACCGTTTTCAACTACCACACCAACGTTACCGACTTCGCCAGCGACGTTACCAACGCAGTGCGCAAGTTGTTCGTCGCGGTGTTCGTCAAGAAGCCAGTTGCCGTTGCCGAGCAAATCGCTGCTGAACAAAGCACCGAAGAAACCATCTGGTGGCTGAGCAGCACCGCCAACGAAGTGGCCGCACACTCGCCGAGCCTGGCGTCGGAACTGCGTTACGCCGCGGCCCGCGCTTAAGTTGTCGTGATCCCTGTTTGAATCACTGAATCTAGGAGAAATAACATGCTGACCATCATCGAAAACCTGCCAGTTGCCGTTGCCCTGACCGCCGTTGCCCTGCGTCTTTACCTCGGCTCCAAGCCAAGCGACGCAAAATAAGAGCGCATAACAAAACCTCCATGGCTTCGTTGCAGCTCCTCGCCGTACATTCGTACTGTCTTCGTCGCTGCGCCTTGCCCTGAAGGTTATGTTAAGCGCTCCGGCGTCCCGAACAAAATGGCAAAAGCCCCGGCCGCATAAGCGGACCGGGGCTTTTTAACGTCCGGGCCTGGGCTGGCTGTCTATGCCTTGTTCAATTTTGAATTGCGCATGCCGTACAGGAAATACGTAATAACAGCGGCCGACATCCAGATCGCAAAGATCGTGTACGTGGTCAGCGACAGGCCGAACATCAGGTACAAGCAGGCACTGATGCTGAGCCCCGGCACCAGGTAAGGGCCGAACGGCACGCGGAAACCGGCGGTCGGGTTGGCGCGCTGCTTGTAGCGCAGTACCGGCACCGCCAGCGACACCACGATGAACGCTGTCAAGGTGCCCATGCTGACCATGTCCCACAGAAAGGTCGCATCGACAAAGCCGGCCACCAGTCCCACCACCAGGCTGACGATCAGGGTGTTTTGCACCGGCGACGCCGTGCGCGGATTCACTTTCTGGAACGTCCTGGAAATCAGGCCATCCTTGGAAATCGCGTACAGGATGCGGGTCTGGCCGTAAATCGTTACCAGGGTCACGCTGAAGACTGAAATCACCGCGCCGGCCGCCAGCACCAGCGCCGGCCACTTCTGGCCGGTGACGTTCTGCAAAATCACCGCCAGGCCCGCTTCCTGGCCGGCAAACATCGACGCCGGCTGCGCGCCCATGGCCGCGAACGCCACCAGCATATAAAACACGGTAACGATCGCCAACGCCGACAAGATGCCGATCGGCACGTTGCGGGTAGGATTGCGCACTTCTTCGCCGGCGGTGGCCACGGTGTCGAGGCCGATAAACGAGAAGAACACGGTGGCGGCAGCGGCAGTCACCCCGGCCATGCCGGTGTAGTGGACGCCGTTGTCCGGGCTGAAGAACGGGTGGAAGTTATTGATATCGAAACCCGAGAACGCGATCACGATAAAGAACACCAGAATCGCCAGCTTGATCAGCACCATGATGGCATTGGTGGTGGCCGATTCCTTGGTGCCACGGATCAGCAGCCCGCAACAAAGGATCACCAGCAGGATCGGCGGCAGGTTGATATGGCCGGGACGCAACTCGATGCCGTGGCTGGCCGTGGCCACGATCATGGGTGAGCGCAGCATTTCCGGGATATGCCAACCGAAGGCATTATTGAGGAAGTTGTTCAGGTAGTCGGACCAGCCGATTGCCGTGGCGCTGGCCGCCAATCCATACTCGAGCAGCAGGCAGGCGGCCATGATAAAGGCCAAAAACTCTCCCACCGTGGCGTAAGCGAACGAATACGACGAACCCGACGCGGGTATGCGGAACGACAATTCGGCATAGCACAGCGCCGTCAGGCCGGCGGTAATGGCCGCGATCAGGAACGACAACACCACCGACGGGCCGGCCTTGGGTACGGCCTCGACCATCGTGAAGAAAATGCCGGTGCCGATGGTGGCGCCAACGCCGATCATGGTCAGCGGAAACAATCCCATCGAGCGATGAAGGCGGTTGCCGGCAGGCGCTTGATCGGCGCTGACATGCTCGACAGGTGGAGCGACCGGCTTGGTACGGGTCAGCTTCTGGACCAGCGTTTGATTCACAGTGATTCCTTGTGGGAGATATGTTCGGGCAAAAAAACTAAGCGATTATAGGCCTTTACGCCTTCCCTAAAGAAAGTTCTTGTGTGTGATCTATACAACTTAAATAAAGTGTTAACAATGCTATCGTCGTTACAGTTACTTACTTTTGATACAGCCAGGATGTAGATCGAGATCGATACGCGCGCTACTCTTGGTACAAGTTTGATACTTATATAAGACATCCAGGAGATTCGTGTTATGCCGGTTAAAAAAATCCATTCCCACATTCCCACTGTCTCGCGCCGTGTCCACCCTGCCGTGGGCGTTGCCGCCGCTCTGCTGGGCTTTGTCGCCACGCTCGCCGCCGTCCTCATCGTGCGCGGCCAGGGAAGCAACTAACAAGTTACTGCTGACCAGCCGGGAGCCAGCCTGTAAAATTGGGCCGGTCGGGATAAGAAGGGGTATCCCGGACACCCAGGGTCAGCCAAAGCAGTCCAAGCCAGCCTGTGACGGGAGCCGTCGTCCCCTTGGCTTTGGACCTATGTGGTAACACGCTACTACCGAGAACTGCTCAATTTCCTGTCGCGCGCGGTGAACAACCGCGAGGCTGCCGCCGACCTGGCGCAGGAAAGCTATGCGCGCGTGCTCGCCATGCAGCAGGACGGTGTGACCATCGCCGAACCGCGCGCCCTGCTCTACCGCACCGCGCGCAACCTCATGATCGACCAGCACCGGCGCGATACCGTTCGCGGTGTTTCCGCTGAACCCGACCACCATGCCGACGACTTCGAGGTGCTCGATACGCTGGCCGCCCCCGCCGCCCTCGAACCCGAAACCGCCGCCATGTCCGCCCAGGGTGTGCAGGCGATGCTGGCCGTGATCGGCGAGCTGCCGCTGCGCTGCCGCGAAGCCTTCATCCTGCACAAATTCGACGGCCTGTCGCAGGCGGCCGTGGCGCAGCAGATGGGGATTTCGGTGACGATGGTCGAGCGCCACATCAAGCACGCCATGCAGGCGTGCCGTCGCTGCGCGGAAAGTCCACCGCATGAATAAATTGTTCGCCGCCCGGGGTTGGGCTGGCGCCGACTCGCGCGTCTACATCCATATCCCCATGACATCGCCATGAACCCAAGCCCGTCATCCCCCGCTCACTCAAGCGACGTCGATCAACAGGCGCTGGACTGGTTCGCCCGCCGCCAGCGCGCGTTCACGGCCGCCGAGGAAGCCGCGTTCCACGCCTGGCTGCAAGCCAACCCGGCTCACCGCGCGGCGCTGGCCCGCTGGCACGACGACTGGCGCCAGCTCGACGAGTTGCCGGCAGATGGCGTCGCCCAGCTGCGGCGGCAGCTGGCGGCGGACCTGGCGGCCGAGCAGCGCAGCAGCGCCCCAGCATCCCGGGGCCGGCGCGACTGGCTAGCCGGCCTGGCGGCGATGGCGCCGCGCGCCGCGCTGGCGACGGTTGCCCTGTCGGCAGCCGGTGGCGGCTTCCTGGCCTGGAACCGCTGGCAGCATCAACCGCTTTACGCAGGCAACTTCCGCACCCAGCGCGGCCAGCAGCAGGACGTGACCCTGCCCGACGGCAGCGTGCTGCGGCTCGATACCGACACCCGCATTGCCGTCGCCCTGTACCGCGAGCGGCGCGAGGTGCGCCTGCTGGGCGGCCAGGCCGTGTTCCACGTCCAGGGCGACCGGGCACGCCCGTTCGAGGTGCTGGCCGGCGCCGTGCGCGTGACCGTGGTGGGCACGCGGTTCTCGGTGCGCCACACGCCGGACATCCCCGGCGCCGACGAGATCCGGGTGCAGGTCGAGGAAGGCCGCGTGCGCGTGACCGGCGGCGCCGGCTCGCCGGTGATGGAGCTGGGCGCCGGCCAGCGCATCGCTGCCGATGCCGATGGCCAGCTGGGATTGATCGGCCGGGTGGCGGAAGCGGGCATCGCACCGTGGCGGGACGGGCGCATCACGTTCGATAACACGCCGCTGGCGCAGGTGCTGGCGGAATTCGGCCGTTACGGCAGCACCGGTCTGCAGGTGCGCGATGCCGAAGTCGCCGCCTTGCGCGTGACCGGCACGTTCGATCCTCAGCGGCTGGAAAACTTCCGCCGCGTGCTGCCGCGCGTGCTGCCGGTGGCGCTGCGGCGCGACGGCGCGGTGACCGAAATCGTCGCCAGCGAAAAATAAATCAAAAATAACTGAAAAATATTTTGCAGCGGGGGTTGGGGTTCCGTTACACCGTGCGTCTACATGAGAAGGATTCTTATTCAACCTCTGGAGATCGCATGTCCCGTTTCAGCTTTCAACCTGCGCCGCTGGCGTTAGCCGCCGCCCTCGCATGTGCCACCACCGGCGCTTACGCCCAATCGGCCCAATCTGCGCCGTCGCCAGCAGCGGCAGTCGCGGTCGAGATCCGTATCGGCGCCCAGCCGCTGGCGCCCGCGCTCGACGCCCTGGCGCGCCAGACCCGGCTCGAACTGATGGTGCAGCCGGCACTGGTGGCCGGTAAAACCGCGCCGGCCGTCAACGGCCGTATGACCGCGCGCGACGCATTGCACATCCTGCTCACCGGCAGCGGCCTGGCGGCCGATATCGATGGCACCGTGGTCACGATTCGTCCCCAGCGCCGCGATGACGCGGCCGTGCAAACGCTGGGAGCGGTGTCGGTCACCGCGCAGGCCAGCCCCACCACCGAGGGCACCGGCTCGTACACCACGCGCGCGGTCAGCATCGGCAAGGGCGAGCAGGCGCTGAAGGACATTCCACAATCGATCAGCGTGGTCACGCGCCAGCTGCTCGACGAGCAGGCGCTGACCACCGTGTACGACACCCTGGCCAGCACCACCGGCGTCACCATCCAGCAAAGCCCGCAAGGCGGCAAATACATCTATTCGCGCGGCTTCGATTTGACCACCGTGCAGTACGACGGCGTGCCGCTCAATCGCGGCATGTACGGGCGCGCCAGCAATCTCAATGCCGGCACCGCCGTCTATGACCGGGTGGAAGTGCTGCGCGGCGCGGCCGGCCTGCTGCAAGGCGCCGGTAATCCCGGTGGCGCGGTAAACCTGGTACGCAAGCGCCCCCTGGCCACCGACGCCACCAGTGTGGTGGCCAAGGCCGGCTCGTGGGACAACTATGGCGTGCAGCTTGACGCCAGCCGCGTGCTCAGTGACGATGGCAAGGTGCGCGCGCGCGTGGTGGCCGACTACGAAGACAAACAATCGTTCATCGACTACGCCGACCGCCGCAGCCCCACCCTGTTTGCCACGCTCGAAGCCGATCTGTCGCCGCAAACCACGGTGAACCTCGCGCTCAGCTCCGAGGAAGTGAAAGGCCGCCCGTTCCTCAACGGTCTGCCACGCTACAACAATGGCCGCGACCTCGAGCTGCCACGCTCCACTTTTCTGGGCGCCACCTGGAACCGCCAGAACAACAGCAACCGCGGCGCGTTCGCCGACCTGACCCACTATTTCAACGACGACTGGACGCTGAAAGTCAGCACCGCCTACGTCGAGGAAAAGAACGACATGAAGTACGCCGGCTCCGGCGTGGCGATCAACCCGACCACCAATCGCGGCGCGCTGCGCGCCTCGAACACCATCGCCAAGAACAAGCTCTCGGGCATGGATGCCAACATCACCGGCAAGTTCGACGCGCTGGGCCGCCGCCACGAAGTGGTGGCCGGCGTGACCTACTCGTACGCCGAAGCGCGCACCATCTACGGCGTGAGCAGCAACTACTACACCTACGACATCAACAACTTCAATCCCGATTTCCCGGAACCGTCCGACGATTTCATTTACCAGACCACGCGCGAGGCGCGGGTAGGCAAGTCGCGCGAAATCGGCGCGTACACCGCCGTGCGCCTGCAACTGGCCGACCCGCTCAAGCTGGTCATCGGCGGCCGGGTAGGCTGGTCGCGCACCGTGTGGGACACCGTTACCACCGGCCGCGCGCCGTCGGTATCAACCACCAACCAGGGTGAACACGCCAAGCTGGCGCCGTACGCTGGCCTGATCTATGCCATCAGCCCGACCTGGAACGCCTACGCCAGCTACGCCGACATCTTCTCGCCGCAATACGAGCAAAAGGAATCGGGCGAAGCCCTGAAACCGCTGGTAGGCGCCAACTATGAGGCAGGCGTAAAGGGCGAGCTGCTGGGCGGCCGCTTGAACACGTCGCTGGCGCTGTTCCGCGTGGTGCAGAAAAACCGCGCGCAGGAAGACTTCAGCACCAGCCCCACCTGCCGCAGCGACTACTACTGCTACACCGACACCGGCAAGGTCCGCAGCCAGGGCCTCGATGCGGAAGCGAGCGGCGAACTGCTGAAAAACTGGAACATCTTCGCCGGCTACACCTTCAACCGCACCAAGTACCTGGAAGACGTCAACAGCGGCGGCCTGGCCTTCAACAGCTTCACACCCAAGCACATGCTGCGCCTGTGGACCACGTACCAGCCCGACGGTGCGCTGCGCGACGTCACCGTGGGCGGCGGCGTCAATACCCAGAGCATGAGCTACCGCACCATCGGCGCGCAGTCGGCGGTGGTCAGCGGCCGCGCGGTGTGGAACTCGATGATCAAGTACCAGATCAACCCGCGCTGGTCGGCCACCGTCAACTTCAACAATATGTTCGACAAGCGCTACTACAGCACCCTGTCGAGCTTTGTGAACGCCAGCTACTACGGCGATCCGCGCAACGTGATGCTGACCCTGCGCGGCAGCTTCTGATCGTCGCGGAGTTCAGTGCGTGATGAAAAACGGTTTCCGTCAACAGATGTCATGGCTGCACACCTGGTGCGGCCTGACGGCGGGCTGGGTGCTGTGCGCGATTTTCCTCACCGGGACGCTGGCGGTCTTCCGCCAGCCGATCACGCAGTGGATGGAAGCACGGCCGGTGGTGCAGGATGCTGCGCCCGGCGACCGCGCGGCCGTGCTGCGCGCGGCCACCGCGCACCTGGAGGCAAATGCCGGCAAGGTGCGCTTCTGGCGCATCGAGCTGCCGGGAGAGAACGGCGGCCCGGTCCTGCTGGTGTGGCAAGGCGGCGGCCCGGTCGCGCTGAACCCGGCCACCGGCGCGCCGCTCACGGGCGACCAGACATCGAGCCGCAAGACCGAGGGCGGACGCCACTTCATGTCGTTCCACTACATGCTGCAGGCCGATACGCCCGGCTACTGGCTGGTGGGCTGGGCCTCGATGTGCATGCTGGTGGCGCTGGTGACCGGCGTGGTCGTCCACAAGCGCATCTTCAAGGACTTCTTCACGTTCCGGCCCGGCAAAGGCCAGCGCTCCTGGCTCGACGCCCACAACGCCACGGCGGTGCTGGCGCTGCCATTCCTATTCATGATCGTCTATACCGGGCTGACGTTTTTCTACACCAGCTACATGCCCTGGCCGCTTCAAGCGGTGTACGGGACTGACGGTTACCAGCGCTACCAATCCGATCTTGATGGCAAGGAGCCAGCCGCACGCCGGCCACGCGGCGGCGTGCCGGCGGCAATGCAGGACCTGGCGCTGCTGGTACCGCAGGCGGAAAGCCTGATGGCCAGGCACGCGCGGCGCGTACTGGTGGAGCAGCCGGGCCGCGCGGGCATGGTGGTGCGCGTATTCGGCCCCGCCGACGACCATCGCGCCGAAACCATCGCCAATACCTTGTCGAGCGTGGCGTTCGACGGCGTGACCGGCGCCGTGATCGAAGTGAAGGCGCCGAAGGTAGACCAGCCGACCACCAGCGCCGACGTCCACGAAGTTTTAAAGGCACTGCACCTGGTGCGCTTTGGCGGCTGGAGCATGAAGTGGTTGTACTTCATCAGCGGCCTGCTCGGCACGGCAATGATGGCGACCGGCACCATCCTGTTTTGCGTCAAGCGCCGCAAGAAGAGCGAACAGGAATTCGGCCGCGCCACCGCCGGTGTGTATCGCGTGATCGAAGCGTTCAACGTGGCGGCGATTGCCGGTATCGCGGTGGCCTGTATCGGCTACTTCTATGCCAACCGGCTGCTGCCGGTCGAGTGGAGCGACCGCGCGCTATGGGAAATCCGCGCCTTCCTGTGGCTGTGGCTGGCGACCTTGCTGCATGCGCTGGTGCGCCCCTTCATGCGCGCCTGGGTCGAGCAACTGGCGGCCGGCGCGGTGCTGTGCTTTGCGCTGCCGTTATTAAATGCCCTGACCACGGGTCAGCACCTGTTGGCATATGCAGCGGCTGGCGACTGGCAGCGCGCCGGCGTGGAGTTGGTGGCGCTGGCATTTGGCGTGATGCTGGCGGTGATGGCGCGGCGCGCACGGCAGGTTCAAAAGGGGAAGCCGTGAGCGAGAAAACGACTGGCGTGAGCGCACGCTATCGCTGGGAAGTGGCGGGCAGGTTCGTGCTGGCGGGGGTGGGAGGCTACGGGCTGACGGCGCTGCTGTCGACGGTACTGGCCTTGGCGCTGCCGTGGATAGCGGGCGTGTCGCGCGCAGAAGGCGTATTGATCGCCAGCCTGCTCAGTTTTACGTTTTACACGCTGTATGTGCTGTGGGTGTTTGCCACCTGCAGCGCTTGGAGGGTATGGTGCTGGTCGGCTGCGGCGGCGCTGGGGCTGTATGCAGCTGTACTATGGTGATCAGGCAAAGTACAGTTTGAAAAGGATGGGCAGCGTCAGGCTGATCAGGATACCCAACATGGTCTTGAGCACGTTCATATCGCTGCGCAGCTTCTCGAACTCGGCTGCCATCTTAAGCTGTGCGATGTCGAACTTCTGCGAGAGCGAGGTGTCGAGTCTCGTCATATCTTCAGGAAATACGACTGCCCTGGCCAGAACTTCGCCCAGGGTCTTGGCATGAACAGCGGCTTGCGACGCTGGCACGCCAGCCTCTTTCAGCCGCTCGGAATACGCCAACGAATCAAATGGAAGGTTCGACATGGAAACTCCTCGGTAAGCAAGATTCCCTGAGCGAGGCCCTCAGGGTAGGCTCGATTAGCTTACACCGGATTGGCACGATGGGCACCGGTGCGCTAATCGTGCGCCCGCTTTACCCTACCCGTACCACCATCAACCCAGCACGCAACCCTACCCGAACATCGGGATTGGGAAACACCACCAGCTCCTCCGGGTGCTGCACGGTATAGACCGTGTCGCCGTCACGGGCGATTTCTTCGCCCTGCTGCATGGCCGTAAAGTTGTGGGTCTCCTTGCCGAAGGCCATGCGGAAGTTGTCGCTGAGCTTGATGATCTGGCGCGCGGTGTTGAAGATGTGTGGCTGGCGGCCGGCGCCCGACGTGGGCACGCCGCGCAGCAGGTCGTCCAGTGCCTGCGAGGCGTCGATAAATTGCGCCAGGTCGTTCTGGCCCAGCGTGCCGATACGCCCCAGTTCCACGGTGGTGCCGGCCGCGCCGTGGTGCTCGGCCGAGTAGTAGCTGTACGTGCCCACCGACGCCGGATTCATGATCACCGCGCCGATTCCCGCTGCCCCCAGCCAGTCGAGCAGCGCGCGGCGCGGTTGCTCGGCGATGATCTCGGGGACGATGGCAAAGGTCGGATAGACCGATGGCCGGATCGCCGTGTGCAGGTCGAGGTGCCAGCGCACGGGTCCCGCGTCACCAAAGAAATCGGCGGTAGCGGCGATCAGCTGGTCGGCGCGCGCCGCTTCGGCGGTACCGGCCAGCGTGCCGCGCTCGGCGCGGAACATGCGATTGAGGTCGGCGTCGATGAAGCGCTTGCCGGCGCGGATGGCGCCGATATTACCGACGCAAAGCATCAGGTTCACCGCCAGCTTGTCCGCCTCGCGCGACAGGGCGTCGAGCAGGTGCGCGACCATTTCGATCGGTCCTGTCTCGTCGCCGTGCACGCCGACCGAAATCAGCAGCGCAGGCCGCTCCCCGGGGTGACCCTCCGCCTTGATGGTCAGGATGCCGTCGGCCGGCTGCGCCACCGCGAAGCCGGCGGCGCCGAAGCGCTGCGCGACCGCGCCGAAGTCGGCCTGCGCCAGCGCGCGCACCGGCTCTGGCAACGGTACTGGCGTGTGATCGCCAGCCATGCGCTTACGCCGCCAGCAGGGTGGTCCCTGCCGTGGTGCCCGCGTTGACCGCCTCGGACAAGGCCCACACATCAAGCATTGCCTGTTCCAGGTCGGCCGGCTGCGCGTAGCCCGACAGGCCCAGCGTGTTGGCCACCAGTTCCACCGCTTCCGTTGCCGAATGGCCGCCGGTCGCGTGTTGCAGGACCTTGGACAGCAGGCGTTGCTGGGTGCGACGCAGCGCGTTTTGCGCGTAGTTGCGCAACTGCTCCTGCGAGCGGTTGGCTGCCGGCAGTTTCAGGCCGCGTTCGAGCACGTCGATGCCCACTTGCGTGCGCAGCGCCAGGCCGATTTGCAGGAAGGCCGGCAAGTCCATGCCCGCCGGACGCTGCACCGACAGGGCGGCAAACACGAACGCCGCCACCGCCTCGATGGCATCGACCGCGTTCCACGCCTGCACGAATTCAGGGCGCAATCCGGTAGTCAGCTCGGCATCGGACTGGCCGTCGGCTGGCGTCAGTTGCGACAGCAGTTCCGGCTGGTCGAACAGGCGCGTGAGTTCTTCCACGCCGCCGCGCAACTGGTCGGCTGGCACGGTCAACGCGCCTTCGATCACTGCGCGTTGCAGCACGCGGGTGCGGGCATCGACCTTGATCGAGACGGCGCGCGGGATCTTGAGCGCGTCCGCGTCGAGCGTGGCGAATACCGGCGCCAGGTTCAGTGCCGACCAGGCCTGGCCCCAGGCCTGGATCACGTCGGTTTCATCGACGCCATGTTCGCCGGCCAGCTGGCGCAGCATCAACGGACCGCAGCGGTTGACCGCTTCGTTGGCCAGCACGGTGGCCAGGATGGCGTTGGCCAGCGGGTGCGCCAGCGCCGGACGGGTGGCGACCATCAGCTCGGGGAAGTACGGCTTGAGCATCGACTCGGCCCAGCTGTGTGCCGTCAGCGGCAGCGCCGACAGGATGCGCTTGTAGCGGTTTTTCACGTTGGCGATGACGACCGCCAGTTCCGGCGTGGTCAAACCACGGCCGTCGGATTTACGGCGCGCCAGTTCGGCCACCGTCGGCAGCTGCTCCAGGTCGCGCGACAGCGCGCCCTCTTCTTCCAGGAACGCGATCAGGTCGGCGTAGCCGTCCTGCACCGCCGGCTCCACCTGCGCCTGCGCTTCGCGCACCAGCAAGTGGGTTTGCAGCGTGTTGTCGCGCAGGACCAGGCGTTCGATGTCGGCCGTCATCAGGTTGAGCGTGTGGTTGCGGTCCGATTCGCTCAGCTGGCCGGCGTTCATTTCCACGTCCAGCCACATCTTGACGTTTACTTCGTGGTCGGAGCAATCGACGCCGGCCGAATTGTCGATGGCGTCGGTGAAGATGCGGCCACCGGCCAGGGCGAATTCGATCCGGCCCGCCTGCGTGGCGCCCAGGTTGCCGCCTTCGGTCACGACCTTGCAGCGCAGCTGGTTGCCATCGACACGGATATTGTCGTTGGCGCGGTCCTTGACTTGCGCGTGGGTTTCGGTCGATGCCTTGATGTAGGTGCCGATACCGCCGTTGTAGAACAGGTCCACCGGCGCTTTCAGGATGCGGTGCATCAGTTCTTCCGGCGGCAGTGCGGTCTCTTCGATGTCGAGCACTTCGCGGATTTGCGGCGAGAGCGCGATGGTGCGCGCGGTGCGTGGATAGACGCCGCCGCCGGCCGAAATCAGTTCCTTGTTGTAGTCGTCCCATGAAGAACGCGGCAGTGCGAACATGCGCTCGCGCTCGACGAACGACTGCTCCAGGTCCGGGTTCGGATCGAGGAAGATATGACGATGGTCGAAGGCGGCGACGATTTTCAGCTTGCGCGACAACAGCGCACCATTGCCGAACACGTCGCCCGACATGTCGCCCACCCCGACCATGGTGGTTGGCGTTGCGTGGATGTCGTGGTCCATTTCGTAGAAGTGGCGCTGCACGGCTTCGAACGCGCCCTTGGCGGTGATGCCCATCTTTTTATGGTCGTAACCATTGGAGCCGCCCGAGGCAAACGCGTCCCCGAGCCAGAAGCCGCGCTGCACGGCGATGCTGTTGGCGATGTCGGAGAAGGTCGCGGTGCCCTTGTCGGCGGCCACCACCAGGTACGGGTCGGCGCTGTCGTAGCAGACGGTGTCCGCTGGCGGCACGATGTTGCCGAGCACGCGGTTGTCGGTCACTTCCAGCAGGCTGGAAATGAACAGGCGATACACTGCTTCGCCTTCGGCCGCAATGGTTTCGCGCACGGCGTCTTTCGGCATCTGCTTGCACACGAAACCGCCCTTGGCGCCGGCCGGCACGATCACGGCGTTCTTCACCATCTGGGCCTTGACCAGGCCGAGGACTTCGGTACGGTAGTCTTCCATGCGGTCGGACCAGCGCAGGCCGCCGCGCGCGACCGGGCCGCCGCGCAGGTGCAGGCCCTCGAAGCGGCGCGAGAACACGTAGATTTCACGGTACGGTTTCGGTTCCGGCACCAGCGACAGGTTGCTTGTGTCGAACTTCAAGATGATCTTGTCGCCCTTCTGGTCGTTCTGGAAGTAGTTGGTGCGCAGGGTGGCGGCGATCAGGTTGGCCAGCGCGCCCAGTACTTCCTCGCTGTCGGCGTGGTTGATGCCGGGCAGGCGCGCCTTGATGTCAGCCAGCTTGTCCAGCGCCTCGGCCCGGGTGGCCTCGGCCAGCGACGGGTCGAACCGGCGCAGGAACACGTCCACCAGCTCTTTGACCAATGCCGGCTGCTTGCGCAGCGTTTCGGCGATGTAGCGCACCGAGAACTGGGTGCCGGTCTGGCGCCAGTAGCTCATGTACGCGCGCACCAGCTGCACTTCGCGCACGCTCAAGCCGCCTTCGATGACCAGGCCATTGAGGCGGCCGTCTTCGGCTTCGTTGTTGAACAGCGCCGAGAACAATTCTTCGGCCACCATCACCACGCCAGGCTTGGACAGGCTGGCCGCGCTGGCCGGGTCCACCGACAGGCTGGTGACGTAGCGGCGCTGGCCGTCGAGGCGCAGCGAGTGCGATTGTTCGCGGTCGATGGTCACGCCGGCGTTATGCAGCGCCGGCAGGATGATCGACAGCGACGGCACCTGGTCCACCGAGTACAGGCGGATCGAGGTGCCACCGTTGGAATTCTCCACCCGCACATCGACGCGCGACGGATCGGTGTTGTGCAGGATGGTTTGCAGGTCCTGGAAAGCGGCGACCGGCGTGGTGGACGCCACGTAATCGACCGGCAGGGTGGCGCACATCTTGCGCAGGTGGGCGCGTACCGGCTCGTTGGGCACGGTGTCGGCCAGTTGCGAGAAACTGTCGTGCCAGCCGTCGAGCACTGCGGTGAGCGGTTGCTGGATATCGGTTTCCAGGTCGAGCGGATAGCGCGCGCCATGGGCGATCAGGTACACCCGGGCCAGCGGGCCATCGGCCACCAGCGTTTGCAGGCTGACGTGGTTGGCGCCCGACGTGCTTTGCAGCGTGCGCGCCAGCGAGGAGGCGACGCTGTTGCTGT
The DNA here is from genome assembly GCF_034479515.1 of Duganella zoogloeoides. Classification (NCBI taxonomy): domain Bacteria; kingdom Pseudomonadati; phylum Pseudomonadota; class Betaproteobacteria; order Burkholderiales; family Oxalobacteraceae; genus Duganella; species Duganella zoogloeoides. The sequence continues at coordinate 72,108 of NZ_CP140152.1, read as the reverse complement.
AACGCTCGCGCGGCAGGTACACCAGCACATTCAGGTGGCGCGCATACACGTCGCGGCGCGCGAACACCTTGGTACGCGGCTGCTTGTACAGCGACACCACGGCGCCGCACACGTCGGCCAGCCATTGCGGATCAGCTTCCAGCGCTTCGGTGCGCGGCAGCGATTCGAGGATCTCGATGAATTTCTCGGCGCGGAAGCCTTCCTGGCGCACGCCGGCGATCGACAGCACCTTGGCCACGCGGCCACGCGCGAACGGCAGGCGGTTCAGCGGGGTGGACGTGGCGGCGCGGGTGAACAAACCGACGAAGCAGTATTCGCCGAGGATCGCGCCTTGCGCGTCGGTGTGGCGGATGCCGATGAAGTCGAGCTGCTGGTCGCGGTGCAAAGTGCCTTCCACGTCGGCCTTGACGATGGACAGCGTGTGGGCGCGCTTGGACAGCGTGTCGAAGTCGCCGGGAATGTTGGCCAGGCAGGTGCCATAGACCGGGTGCGACGTATCTTGCAGCACGCCGATGCGGCTCGGGATGTCGCGTTCGAGTTCGCGCACGCCCGGCTTTACCTGGTAGTAGGCGTAGCCGAATGGCTCGAAGCCTTCGGTGCGCGCCCATTCCAGGAAGGCGGCGACTTCCTGGCCTTCTTCGCCGATGGCGGCAGCTTCGGCGCCGATGCGGCCCAGGTGCGCCAGCATGGCTGCCTTGTCGCGGCGCACCACGGCAGCGTCGCGCGAGACCATCTGGATGCGGTCCACCAGCGCGCCCAGTTCGGCGGCGGGCAAGTCCTCGGCCAGCAGGCACAGTACGTAAGATTCGAGCTTGTCGCCGGCCTGGCCCACGCCGGTGACCACGCCATCGGCGTTGCGCGCCACCGGCAGCACGGCATTCATCACGCCGTTGGCGGTAATGTGCAGCTTGCGCATGGCCATGACGATGGAGTCCACCAGGTACGGCATGTCGTCGTTGAGGATGAGCAGCGCGGTGGCTTTGCCGCCGCGGCCGTCGTCGTAAGGGAGGGTCACCACTTGCGCACCGGCGCCGGTGCGGGTGGCCGCTTTGCTGAAGCCTTCCATCAAGACCGGCGCCAGGCTGGCGGGCACGGTGCCGGCCAGGTCTTCGTCGTCAAGGGCTGCGAGCCAGGCGCCGATCAGGGCCGGGACCTGGGCGTTGCTGCTGGCAGGCTGGCTGGCGTTGATCGATGCGAGCGTCTCGGCGCGCAGGTCTTGTGGTGTTTGTTTCATCGTTGCTTCTCCGATACGTTATAGGTATTTTTCAAATGCCCACGCCTTGTTGCTTGTGGCGTCAAGGTGTGGTGATGCGGTATTAGACCAGCTTTTAAAACTTCGCGCCCATACCAGAAGGATTGCAGGTCAACTCAAATCGTACAGGTCGGGCAAATCCAGGATCCGGCTCAAATCTTCCAGCGCCGTGCACACCTCGATCGCCAGTTGCGGGTCGGCCAGGTCATCCGGCGACAGGCTCTCGCGGTAGTGCTTTTCCACCCACGCCACCAGCGTGTGGTACAGCGCTTCGGTCATCACCACGCCCTGGTGCATGGCCAGGCTTTCCGCCTCGGTCAGCGCCACGCGCAGGCGCAGGCATGCCGGGCCGCCGCCGTTGCGCATCGACTGGCGCAGATCGAACGTGATCAGTTCATCGATCGCGCCCTGCTCGGCCAGCAGGCCTTCCAGGTAACGCGCCACGGCGGCGTTTTCCTGGCATTCCTGCGGCACCACCAGCGCCATCTTGCCGCCATCCTTGGTCAGCAGCTGGCTGTTGAACAGGTAGCTGGCCACGGTGTCGGCCACCGCCACCTGCGATGTCGCCACGCGAATCGGATTGAACTGCGCTCCCACCTCGCCCACCGCGCGGCGCAGCCGCTCGATGGCGTCCGCCTCATTGGCAAACGCCTGCTCGTGGTAGAACAGCACATTGCCGTTGCCGACCGCGATCACGTCATTGTGGAACACGCCCTGGTCGATCACGTCGGGGTTCTGCTGCACGTACACGGTGCGCTCGTGCGACAAGCCATGCAGGCGCGCCACGGCTTGCGAGGCTTCCAGCGTTTGCCGCGCCGGGAAGCGCTTGGGCGCCAGCGCCGCCGCATCGAACTCGGTGCGGCCATAGACGAACAGCTCCACGCCGGCACTGCCATGGTCCTGGGCAAAGCGCGTGTGGTTGGCCGCGCCCTCGTCGCCGAACGCCGGGGTACCGGGCAGCGCATCGTGCACGGCAAAGTGTTTTCGATCGGCGAAGATGGCGCGCAGGCTGCGCGCCGACTGCGTGTGCTCGAAGGCGCGGTGCAGCTTGTTGTTCAGGTTGGCGGCGGTGAAATGCGCGCGCCCGTCCGCGCTGTCGGCCGACGGACTGACGGTCGCCGCATTCGCGGTCCACATCGGTGACGCCGAATACGCGCTGGCCAGGATTACCGGCGCGTCTTTCGCAGCCTTGGCCAGCACCTCGGCGTCGGTGCCGGTAAAACCCACGCTGCGCAGCAGGCGGAAGTTGGGGCGCACCTGCGGCGGCATCACGGCCTGGCCGAAGCCGCGCGCGGCCAGCGCGCGCATCTTGGCCAGTCCCTGCAAGGCGGCCAGCTTGGGATTGCTCGCGCTCTTGACGTTGTTGAACGAGGCGACGTTACCGAACGACAGGCCGGCGTAGTTGTGCGACGGGCCGACCAGGCCGTCGAAGTTGAATTCGCGTGCGGGCATGGTGGAGCTTCCTTAGAAGTGCATGCCGGGCGACAGCTTGGCCGGCAGTTCCAGTGCGGGGTTTTCGATCGAGGCAACCGGGTACGCGCAGTAGTCGGAAGCGTAATAGGCGCTCGGGCGATGGTTGCCGGACTTGCCCACGCCTCCGAACGGCGCGGTGCTGGCGGCGCCCGTGGTCGGACGGTTCCAGTTGACGATGCCGGCGCGCGCGCGCACCTGAAAAATCTTCCACAGGTTTTCGTCGTTCGAGATCAGCGCCGAGGCCAGGCCGAATTCGGTGGCGTTGGCGGTGCGGATGGCCGCGTCGAAATCGGCCACGCGGATCACCTGCAGCAGGGGGCCGAACCACTCTTCGTCGGGGATGTCCTCGGCATCGGTCACATCGACGATGCCGGCCGTGACGAAGCCGGTGTTCTCGTCGAGGTGGCGCATGGCGAGCAGGCTCACGCCGCCCTTGGCGACCATGTCTTCCTGCGCCTGCACCAGCCGTTTGGCAATCGCAGAGGAGACGACGGGGCCCATGAACGGCGCCGGTTCCGCGTTCGAGGCGCCCACCGTCAGGCGGCTGGCCACGTCCACCAGGCGGGCAATCAGTGCGTCGCCGGCAGGCCCCTGCTGGACGATCAGGCGGCGCGCGCAGGTGCAGCGCTGGCCGGCCGAGATGAACGCCGACGACACGGCCATGAACACGGCAGCATCGATATCGTTCGCATCCCAGATCACCAGCGGATTGTTGCCGCCCATTTCCAGCGCCAGCATCTTGCCCGGCTGGCCGCCGAACTGCTTGTGCAGCGCGGTGCCGGTGGGGCAGCTGCCGGTAAACAGCACGCCGTCGAGCTGCGGATTCTGGCCCAGCGCGATGCCGGTCTCGCGGCCGCCGTTGACCAGGTTGATCACGCCGGCCGGCAAGCCGGCCTGCTCCCACAGCTGCACGGTCTTGATCGCCGTGCGCGGCGCGTATTCGCTCGGCTTGAAGACCACGGTATTGCCGGCGATGAGCGCCGGCACGATATGGCCGTTGGGCAGGTGGCCGGGGAAGTTGTACGGTCCGAACACGCCGAACACGCCGTGCGGGCGGTGCCGCAGCACCGCCTCGCCATCGGCCACCTTGTTCTGCGTGAGGCCGGTGCGGGCGTTATAGGCCTGCACCGAGACGTCGATCTTGTTGGCCATGGTGGTCACCTCGGTGCGCGCTTCCCACAACGGTTTGCCCACTTCCTCGGCGATCAAGAGCGCCAGTTCTTCCGCATCCTGTTTCAACAGGTCGCGGAAGCGCAGGCATACCGCGATGCGTTCTTCCAGCGGTGTCAACGCCCATGCTTCGAATGCGGCTTGCGCAGCGGTGCAGGCCGCATTGACATCCTGGGGCGTCGATTCGCGGCTGGCCCAGGTTTGCTGGCCGTTCGATGGATCGACGGTGACCAGTTCGGCGCCGCCGCCCACCGACCACTGGCCGTTGACGAAGTTGCTCAGGACATTGCTCAGGGGGTTGTTCACGGTATTAAACATGGGGATTCTTCCTCGGATTGAGCGACAGGGTGCGCACGGCGTCGCCGTCGGCGCAGCGCAGGGCGTCCTGCTCCGCTGCCGACAGCGCCACGGCGCCGTTCACTGGCGCGGTCTGCGACAGGATCATGCGGAAATCGTGGAGCGTGGTGTTCGATACCAGCAGCGGCTCCGGGTCGGCCACGGTGGCGCACGCGGCATCGGGCGCCACCGTGGTACCGACATGCGCCAGCACGCTGTCGCGCATGGCGCGCAATTCGGACACGCGCGCCTGCAGCACCGGGCCGGCGTCGAAAATATCGACGTAGCCTTCGAAATACAGGCCCTCCTGTTCCAGCAGCCGGCGCGCCGGCGCGGTGGACGTGTGGACCTTGCCGATCACCTCTTGCGCATCGTCCGGCAGGTAGGCCACATACAAAGGCTGGCGCGGCATCAGCTCGGCGATGAACGATTTTTTGCCGACTGCGGTGAGCGCATCGACATGGTCGAAGTCCATCTTGAAGAAGTGGCGACCCAGCCCTTCGTAGAACGGCGAGCGGCCGTTTTCTTCCTGGTAACCGCGCATTTCGGCGATCAGCTTTTCGGTAAACAGGTGCGGGAACTGGGCGATGAACAGGAAGCGGCTTTTCGACAGCAGCTTGCCGTTGTTGCCGGTGCGGTAGTCGGGGTGCAGGAACAGCGAGCACAGTTCGGTGCTGCCGGTGAGATCGTTCGACAGGTACAGCGTTTCCATGCGCGTGAACACGTCGATCTCGCGGCTCGAGTGCACCAGGGTGCCGATGCGGTAGTTATAAAACGGCTCGTTCAGGCCCACCGCACCCTTGATGGCGCACACGCCGGCCAGGCGGCCCGTGTCGGTATCTTCCATCACGAACATGTAGTCGCGCTTTTCGGGCGCGATGGTTTCGGCAAACGAGGCGACCGCGATCGCCAATCGGTCGCCCATCATCTTCATGTCGGGCTTCAAGGTGGTCATGCCGCTGCCGACCTGCGTGGCCATCACGTACAGGGCGTCGAGGTCGTCGGCTTGGATGGCGCGTACTACTAGCATAGGTGGTCCAGTCTCAGATTCGGACGCAGATGACGGTGTCGCCGTCCGCGATGTTCAGCGTGTCCAGCACCTCTGCCGGCAAGGCCACGGTTACCTGCGCTTCGAGCGCGGCGCAGTCGGCGATGACGGCGCGGAAGTTGTGCTCAAAGCCGGACGAAATGGCGTAGCGCACCTGCGGTTCGCGGCCGCGATCGCGCAATTCCGGCGCCACGGCGGCGCGCCGTTGCAGCGCGCCGGTGAAGGTGCGCAGCGAATTTTTATGGGCCTGCAAGATCGGACCGCCATCGAAAATGTCGATATAGTCGTCGGCCTCGAAACCTTCGGCCGTGAGCAGATTGAACGCCAGTTCGCCCGACGGATGGATCTGGCCCATGGCGGCCTGGGCGTCGCCCGGCAGCAGCGGCACGTATACCGGATAGTGCGGCATCAGTTCCACGATCAGGGTGCGGTTGCGGGCGCCACCGATCACGCGTTCGGCATCGAGAAAATCCATCTGGAAGAACTTGCGGCCCAGCGCATCCCAGAACGGCGAACCGCCATTGGCATCGGTAACGCCGGCCAGCGGCACGAAGAAGCGGTCGGAAAAGCGGTGCGGCGCCAGCACGGCAAACATCAGCCGAGCGCGCGACAGCAGCGCCGCTTCAGCCGTGCCCTGTTCGCGCTCGCCCACGTAAAAGCTCGACAGCTGCGAGTAGCCGGTGAGCTCCGAGCACAAGGTGAGCGCATGCACGCTGTGGCTGATATTGAGGTCGCGCGAGACTTGCTGGATGACGTCGTTGCGGAACGAAAAATAGGTGCCGTTGGACCCGGCAGCGGCAAAGATGGCGGCGGTGCCGGCAATGGCGCCATCGGCCAGGTTTTCCAGCACCAGCAGGTACGATTCCTCGCTGGCGATATCGACCTGCGCGGCAAAGGAAGCGATCGAACCCTCGATCATGGCGAGGATTTTCTCGCGTGTCTTGGGCAGGGTATGCACTCCCGGCATGGGTACTGCGGCCAGCGCCTCGAGGGCGCCGATATCCGCTAGTTCGACCGGACGGACTACATACATGGGAACTCCTTCGGTAGGGGGCTCGAAAACCTACTGCGCGGGGCGCTATTGCCTCTGCGTTGCTCAGCGTACGTCCGTACGCTTGCGCTACTCGAGACAATATCGCGCCGCTCGCTACGGTTTTCGAGGCCCCCGTTAGGGTACAGGCAAGGCGCCCACCCGGAAACGTCGGCGGCGAAATTTACGCCTTCAGCAAACCATCGATCGACAGGCGCAGGATGCGGTCGGCTTCGGCAATCTGCTCGTCGGTGACGATCAGCGCCGGCGCCAGGCGCAGCACGTCCATGCCGGCGATCAGCACCATCAGGCCGTTCGCTTCAGCGGCTTTCTGGATGTCTTTCGAGCGGCCTTTCCAGGCGTCGGTGACCACCATGCCCAGCAGCAGGCCGGCGCCGCGTACCAGCGCAAACACTTGCGGGTAATCGGCGATCAATTGCTCCATGGTGCCGCGCAGCTTGTCGCCGGCCTGTTTCACGCGCGCCAGGAACTCGGGCTGGTTGATGGTTTCCAGCACGGTCAGCGCCACCGTAGCGGCCAGCGGGTTGCCGCCGTAGGTGGTGCCGTGGCTGCCCACGCCCAGGGTGGCCGCCAACTCATTGGTGGTCAGCATGGCAGCGACCGGGTAGCCGTTGCCCAGCGCCTTGGCGGACGTCAGCACGTCCGGGGTGATGCCGTAGGTCATGTAGTGGAACAGGTCGCCGGTACGGCCCATGCCGCATTGCACTTCGTCGAAGATCAGCACGGCGCCGGTCTGGTCGCACAGGTCGCGCAGCGCTTGCAGGTAGGCTTGGTCGCCCGGCACCACGCCGCCCTCGCCTTGCAGCGGCTCGACGATCACGGCGCACACGTCATCGGTAATCGCCGCGCGTGCCGCTTCGATATCGTTGTAGACGATGTGGTCGATCGACGGTGGAAGCGGCTCGAAGCCTTCGGTGTACTTCGACTGGCCACCTACCGAAACGGTAAACAGCGTGCGGCCGTGGAACGATTGCAGGCACGAGACGATGCGCGACTTGTGCGGGCCGAACTTGGCGTGCGCGTATTTACGGGCCAGCTTCAGTGCGGCTTCGTTGGCTTCGGCGCCCGAGTTGCAGAAGAAGGCGCGATCGGCAAACGTAGCTTCGGTCAGTGCCAGGCCCAGGCGCAGCACCGGCTCGTTGGTGTAGCCGTTACCGAGGTGCCACAGGGTGTTGGCCTGGCGCGTCAGTGCCTCGACCACGACCGGGTTGCAGTGGCCGAGCGAGTTGACGGCGATGCCGGACGTGAAGTCCAGGTAGTGCTTGCCATTCTGGTCCCACAGGTCCAGGCCAGAGCCTCGGACCGGAACCATCGCTGCCGGTGCGTAAGTAGGCACCAGGACTTCGTCATACGTCTGACGCGTCACAGGACGGGTGGTAGCGGTCGTATCTTTGGCGTTCATGGCATTCCCTTATTCATGTTGGAGAGTACTTGGGTTGCGCGCGGCAACGTGCCGCGAGACCCATTATAAAAAGCCGCATGCTAAAACTCTTTTCTAATGGCGACAAGGTTTTTCACTTTTGGCCGTCAGGAAAGCTTGCCTAATTGGCGAGTTTACGCTGACGCTCTTCGCGGGGGGTATTGCCGAATAAAGCACCGAACGCCGTGGAAAAATGCGAGCCCGATGAAAAGCCGCACATCAGTCCCACCTGCACGATCGAGTGGTTGGTTTCGAGCAGCAACTGGCGCGCACGTTGCAGGCGCAACTCCAGGTAGTAGCGCGACGGCAGGCTGTCGAGGTACTGCTTGAACAGGCGTTCGAGCTGGCGGCGCGACAGGCCCACCAGGTTGGCGATGTCGTCGGTGGACAGCGGTTCCTCGATATTGGTTTCCATCAGGGTCACCGCTTCCGACAGGCGTGGCTGCAAGGCGCCGAAGCGGGCCTGCAGGGCGATGCGCTGGCGCTCGTCGTGGCTGCGCACGCGCTCGATGCACAGGTTTTCCTTGATCGCCGCCTGCACCGTGGCGCCGCACAGGTGCTCGACCAGGGTCAGCGCGAAGTCGATGCTGGCGGCGCCGCCGCAGCAACTGAGGTGACGGCCGTCGAGTTCGAACAAGTGCTGGCTCAGGATGGCGCGGTCGGTGATGCTCTCGGTGTCGCCGTACAGCGCCCACGGCAGCGCCACGCGCACGCCGGCCATCACGCCCGCCAGCGCCAGCCAGAGCACGCCGGCGCCCACGCCGCCCCAGTATTCGGCGCTGCGGATGCGCTCGATCACGGCGCGCGCCAGCTCCGGCGCCATGGTGCGGTCGGCGTCGTCGGCCACCAGCAGTGCAATCTGCCAGCCGGGCTGGGCCAGCACCACTTGCGCAGGAGTCATGGTTTCAAGCTGGAAGGCGTCGCGTCCCAGCATGGCGGCGGCCATGCGCAGCGGTTGCACCAGGCCGGCCCAGGTGAGCGCGTCGGCCTCGCCCGCATTGACCAGCAGCACGCGCAGCGGCCGTTGGCGGGCCAGGCCGGACAGGTTAGCAAAGGACATCGATACGCTGGGGCATGAATGGAAGTTCACTATAGTACCCGCCCCGGCTGCAAATTGCGAACCAGCTATAATCACGCCCCATGGGCGAACGATATTTGAAAAGTGTCCGGCTGCTGGCCGAGTGCATGCAAAGCTTTGAGCGCAGCTCGGCGGAACACGCGCGCGCCTGCGGTCTGACCCATGCGCAGTTCGACATCATCGCCACGCTGGGCAATACACCGGGCATGTCGTACAAGGAGCTGGGCGAGAAAACCCTGATCACCAAGGGCACCATGACCGGCGTGATCGAACGGCTGGAGCAGAAAGGCCTGGTCGAGCGCGAGCGCAGCGACTGCGACAAGCGTTCGTTTTTTGTCCGGCTCACGGCCGCCGGCGAGGCCACGTTCCACACGGCGTTTCCGGCAATGGTGGCGATGGGCCGGCAAATGTTTGCCGATTACAGCGACGAAGACTACGCGGCCCTTGAAAAAAATCTCGCCAGGCTTAAGAATGCCGTCATGGCTGGCGCCAATCACTGTGCGCCCATCACCGACCCAACCAAGGAAATCATTTGAAAACTGCTCTGATCGACGGCGTCAAGCCGGCAAAATTCGACAAACACATCATCGGCAACCTGCTGCTCAACGTCGCCCACGAGGACGAAGTGCGCCTGGAAAAGCTGTTGATCGGCGTGCGCAATGAAGAAGGCGAAATCTTCCGCCTGATCGGCGCAACCAAACCGAACAGCTATATGAACGCGGTGGAAGAGCTGGAAGACCTGGGCCTGGTGGACGAGCTCAAGGGCATGGACAATACCGACGGCTACGACGCCATCTTCAGCGAAGAGTAAGACAGTTTAAAAAGTCTTTACATAAAAGTTCTACCAAAAAGTTCTACGGAGCAATATTCCGCGTATAATTTTTCGGATGGACAGACTCGACGCATTCAAGGCCATCGCTCAACAGGCTGGCCGCGGGGAATTGACCTTCCCCGCCAACGTCAACGCTTCGCTGCGCTTGCAGCAGGCATTGAACGATCCCGACTGCCACGTGGAAGCGGCAGCCAAACTCATCCAGGCAAACCCGTTGCTGGCCGCGCGCAGCGTGGCGATTGCCAACTCGGCGGCCTACAACCGCTCCGGCATCGAGATCACCAGCGTCAAAACCGCCGTGCAACGGCTCGGCGTGCGCACCCTGCAATCGCTGGTGGCGGCCCTGATCGTGCGCCAGATCGGCAGCGAAGTCACCAATCCCGCCCTCAAGCAGCAAATCAACCAGTTGTGGGAGCACACGGCGCACGTGGCCGCGCTCGCGCAGGTGATCGCGCGCCGCGTCACCCGGGTCGATCCGGAAACCGCGCTGTTCGCCGGCATCATGCACGAGGTGGCGGGCTTTTACATGCTGTCGTGCGCCGGCGACTACCCGGAGATCATCGACGGCGAACCGGAAGACTGGGTGGACCATGGCGAGATCGAGATCGGCCGTGGCGTGTTGACCCGGCTGGGCGTACCCGACGGCGTGTTCCAGGCCATCGAGGCGATGTGGGCCGGCCTGCGCGCGATTCCGCCGGAGACACTGGGCGATACCCTGCTGCTGGCCAACGACCTGTCGCCCGTGCCGTCGCCGCTGTACCAGCCGCGCGCCAACATCAGCGAACAGGGTGCTCGCACCATCGACTTCCTGATCGGCGACGGCTCGCTGCATGGGATCATGCTCGAATCGGCCGAAGAAGTGCGGTCGCTGTACTCCGTGCTGATGATGTAGGCAAAAAAAAGCCCGCTGGGTAGCGGGCGAAGTCCAAAACTAGGGATCTCCTCCAGAGGAGATGACTGAACAATATCAGCTCTGCGTGACTCGCTCCGTGCGCCACTTCACACAAGCGCACCATTCGTTTCCAAATCCAAATCTTTTTCGGTCTGGCGCCATGCCGGCAGCTGGCGGATGCGCGCGTGCCATGCCGCCAGGTGGATGTAGCCGTCCAGCGGCAGGCGGGCCTGCCGCGTGTACATCAGCGGCGCGGCCAGCGCGAAGTCGGCCAGGCTCAAGGCGTCGCCCGCGACCCAGGCATGGGCGCGCAGGTGCCGGTCCAGCACGGCCGCATGCCGCGTGAGGTCGTAGGTGCCGCGCGCCACTTCGAGCGGATCGCGGGCGCCGCCACCGGTCATGCCCTTCCAGATATTTTCCCAGGTGAGCACGCTGATGGCCGGCGCGAAGTGCTGGCACGCCCACAGCATCCAGCGGTTGACATCGGCGCGCTGCGCCGGGTCGCGCGGGTACAGCGCCGCGCCGCCCGCCGTGGTGTCGGCCAGGTACTGCATGATGGCGCACGATTCCCACAGGATGAATTGGCCATCCTGCAGCACCGGCAGCATGCCGTTCGGATTGAGCTCGGCCAGGCGGCGGCGGTCGCCCGCGTCCATCAGGCTGATTTCGGTCAGATCGAGCCGCACGTCCAGGTGGATGGCGGCCATCATCACGCGGCGGGAGTTGGACGAGATCGGGTGGTGGTACAAGCGCATGCGGTGCTCCGTGTGGTGTGTAGAAGAGCCACGATGGTAGCGGTGCGGCGCGCCAGTTTCTGTCAGGAGTCGGGGCGGATATTGTGTTCGCGGCGCCAGCTGGCCAGCAGCTCGTGGCGGCGGGTCGGGTAGCGCTCGCGCGTGGTCTCGACGGTGGCGATGCGGTCGATGCGGAAATGGCGGAAACCGGCGCGCAGCTCGCACCACGCGGCCAGCAGGCGCTTGCCCTCGAAAAACGCCAGCGCGAACGGCCACACCATGCGCTCCGACGGCTGACCGTGCTCGTCGCAGTAGCCAATGCGCAGCCGGTGCTGGTAGCGGATCGCCTCGCGCACCGGGCCCACGTGCTGTTCTTCGACCGGCTGCCGTTCCATGCCGAGCGGCACCCATAAACTGGTTTCGGCCATGTCGTCACGTAAATCTTTCGGCGTGGCGGCGGCGATGCGGGCCAGCGCGGTCTGGGCGGCAGCGGCGAGCGCGGCGTCGCCCTGGCCGCGCACCCAGCGCGCACCGAGCACCAGCGCTTCGAGCTCGTCCATGTTGAACATCAGCGGCGGCAAAAAGAAGCCGGTCTTCAGGCGGTAACCGACACCGGCCGCGCCTTCGAGCGGCGCGCCGAGGCTGCACAGGGTCTGGATGTCGCGGTAAATGGTGCGCTCGGAGACGCCCAGCTGTTCGGCCAGGCGGGCGGCGGTGACGGGACGGCGGTAGCCGCGCAAGGCATCCATCAGCTGGAAAAGTCGGGTGGTGCGGCTCATGTTGTGGATGTTAGTCGAGCAGGAAATTACGCCGCGAAGACGCCAGCGCCGGATCGTCGTCCGAGGTTTCATCCTTGAGCGCCACACCCGATAACTGGCGGCGGCGCGCTTCGGACAGCAAGTAGTGCAGCTTGAACGCTGCCGCCTCCCAGGTCAACCCCGCCGGCCGCACATTCGAGATGCAGTTGCGGCTGGCGTCGGTGAGGCCCACGCGCGGCGCCCAGGTCAGGTACAAGCCCATGCTGTCCGGCGAGCTCAGGCCAGGACGTTCGCCCACCAGCACCAGCACCGCGCGCGCACCGAGCAATTCGCCCACCTCGTCGCCCACGGCGACGCGCCCCTGCAGCACGACGGCCGGCGGGGCAATCGTCCATTCCTCGAGGGCGAGGCGCGCCGCCAGGCAGCGCAGGAATGGCAGCACGTTTTGCTCGATGGCCAGCGCCGACAGGCCGTCGGCGATCACGAACGCCAGGTCGTAGCCGGCGGCTGCGGGTAGCGGTGGCGGCTGTGCCGCTGACGGTTGTGGTTGCGACTGTGCCGCTGGCGACCGTGGCTGCGTTTGCGGTTGTGACGGTGCCGCTGACGGCTGCGGCTGCGGCTGCGGCTGCGCGTATTGTTGCAACAACTGGCGCGAGGCATCATCGAGCCGGCGCCCCAGGTCGGGCCGTTGCAGGTAGATGTCGCGGCTGGCGGCGCCGCTGTGCAGCGCCAGCGCGGGTTGACCGCTCAGTTCCTGCAAGCCTTCGAGCAGCGGCGCCACGTCGAGCGCCTGGTGCACGGCGTCACGCGCGCGCGCATGGGCCAGCTGGAACGCCAGTTGCGGCGCGGTCGGCTGGCTCACGCCGACACGTCCCAGCGCGATGCGCGCGGCGGTGAAACGGCGCAGCGCGGCCCATGGATTGGCCACTACCAGCGCGTCTTCAACGTTCGCGTTGGCTGCGGCGGTTTCGGTGTCGGCGTTGGCGTTGGCGTTGGCGTTGGAGTTGGCGTTGGCGTCAGTCTGCCGGCATTCGAGTTCGCTCATGGCGCCCTCACGTCAGTTGCGCCAGCGCGCGCTGGAACGAGGGCGGCATGGTGCGGCCCAGCGTGGCGCGCTCGTCGCCGGTAAAAATTTCCATCTGCTTCAGCCATATTTCAAACTCCGGTGCGGGTTTAAGGCCCAGCGCGCGGCGCGCGTACAGCGCGTCGTGGAACGACGTGGTCTGGTAGTTGAGCATGATGTCGTCCGAGCCCGGAATGCCCATCACAAACGTGCAGCCAGCCGCGCCCAGCATGGTGAGCAGGATGTCCATGTCGTCCTGGTCGGCCTCGGCATGGTTGGTGTAGCAGACGTCGCAGCCCATCGGCAGGCCCAGCAACTTGGCACAAAAATGGTCTTCCAGCCCGGCGCGCACGATCTGCTTGCCGTCGTACAGGTACTCGGGGCCGATGAAGCCCACCACCGAATTGACCAGCAGCGGCTTGAACTTGCGCGCCACCGCATACGCGCGCGCTTCGCACGTTTGCTGATCGACGCCGTGGTGGGCATTGGCCGACAGCGCACTGCCCTGCCCCGTTTCGAAATACATGACGTTGTCGCCCACGGTGCCGCGCCCCAGCGACAGCGCGGCCTCGCGCGCCTCGCCCAGCAGCGCCAGGTTGAGGCCGAAGCTGGTGTTGGCGGCCTCGGTGCCGGCAATCGACTGGAACACCAGGTCGATCGGCGCGCCGCGCTCGATGGCGGCAATCGTATTGGTAACGTGGGTGAGCACGCACGACTGGGTGGGGATGGCGTAGCGATCGATAATTTCATCGAGCATGGTGACGATTTTTATGACTTGCGGGACGTTGTCGGTGGCGGGGTTGATGCCGATCACGGCGTCGCCGCTGCCGTACAGCAGGCCGTCGAGCAGGCTGGCGGCGATGCCGGTGGCGTCGTCGGTCGGGTGGTTCGGTTGCAGCCGGGTGGCCATGCGGCCTTCGAGCCCGATGGTATTGCGAAAGCGCGTGACCACGCGGCACTTGCGGGCCACCAGCACCAGGTCCTGGATGCGCATGATCTTGGACACCGCTGCCGCCATCTCGGGCGTAATGCCCGGAGCGACGGCGGCCAGGGTGGCACTGTCGGCGGCGTCGCCGAGCAGCCAGTTGCGCAGGTCGCCCACGGTGAGATGGGCGATGGGGGCGAACGCGGCGGCATCGTGGTCGTCGATGATCAGGCGCGTGACCTCGTCGTCCTCGTACGGCACCACCAGCTCGTTCAGGAACAGCCGCAGCGGCAGGTCGGCCAGCGCCATTTGCGCCGCCACCCGCTCTTCGGCACTGGCGGCGGCCAGCCCCGCCAGCGCGTCGCCGGAGCGCATCGGCGTAGCCTTGGCCATTAAATCTTTCAGGTCGCGGAACTGGTACGTCCGGTTGCCCACGGTGTGCGAAAAGCTGCTCATTGCGCCCGTCTCCCGAAAGTCGTCGTGGTGCCGATGGTACTCCAGATCACGGCAGGTCGAAGCGCGCGTGATGAGCGTGACTTACCCGGCTGGCGGCGGTAGCGAGGAAAAAGCCATAGCCCACCGCCAGGAAGGCGACGAACAGGCCAAAGATCAGCGGGTTGTAGTAAATCATCGTCACCAGGCAGACCACGGCGCCGGTGAGCGCAATCGCCGGGAACACCGGATAGAACGGCGCCCGGAAAGGCCGCACCATGGCCGGTTCGTCGCGGCGCAATTTGAACAGGCTCAGCATGCTGAGGATGTACATGGTGATGGCGCCGAACACCGACATGGTGACGATGTTCGCGGTCAGGGTCTGGCCGCCGATCCTGATCAACTCGTCGCTGAAGATGGCCGCGATACCGACCGCGCCGCCGGCCAGGATAGCGCGGTGCGGGGTCTTGAAGCGCGGGTGGATCTTGGCCAGCGCCGGCGGCAGATACGCTTCTCGGGCCAGTGCATAAATCTGGCGCGAATAGCCGAGGATGATGCCGTGGAACGAAGCGATCAGGCCGAACAGCCCGAGCCACACCAACATGTGCAGCCAGCCGCTGTTTTCACCGACGATCATTTTCATGGCTTGCGGTAGCGGGTCGTTAATGTTGGACAACTTGGTCCAGTCGCCGGCGCCGCCGGCAAACGCCATCACGCCGATCGCCAGCAGCACCAGCGTGATGATGCCGGTGATGTAGGCAATCGGAATCGAGCGCCTGGGGTCTTTCGCTTCTTCGGCAGCCATGGCCACGCCTTCGATGGCGAGGAAAAACCAGATCGCGAACGGAATCGCGGCAAACATGCCCGGTATCGCGGCGGTGGTGAACACGTCCTGGCCCGACCATCCACCTTTGGTGAAGTTGGTGATGGAAAAGCCCGGCGCCATCACGCCCATGAACACCAGCAACTCGAACACCGCCAGCAAGGCCATCAGCAGCTCGAAGGTGGCAGCCACCTGTACGCCGACAATGTTGAGCGACATGAACACTACGTAGGCGCCGACCGCTGCCAGCTTGGGATTGATCTGGGGGAATTGCACATTGAGATAGGCGCCGATCGCCAGCGCGATGGCCGGTGGCGCGAATACGAACTCGATCAGGGTGGCGGCGCCTGCCAGGTAGCCGCCGGTGGGGCCGAAGGCGCGCTTGCTGTAAGCGAACGGGCCGCCCGCGTGCGGGATCGACGTAGTCAGCTCGGTAAAGCTGAAAATGAAAGTGGTGTACATGGCCGCAATGAACAACGCGGTCACGGTAAAGCCCAGCGTGCCGGCCGAGGCCCAGCCATAACTCCAGCCGAAATACTCGCCGGAAATCACCAGGCCGACCGCGATGCCCCAGAGCTGGAAGGTACTGAGCGTTTGCTTGAGCCCTGGCGCGCTGCCCGTGTGCTTACTTGTCATCGTGGCCTCCGTGAGAGAGCAGAAAGCGATGCAAGCGGCGTGCCAGACAGTGCCGGGGCAGACATGTCGCGCCGGACGTAGTCCTCGCGGAAAACGCACCAGCGCGGCGCAAGCTGCGCGCTAACGGTGACGCAGCGTTGCCTCTATGCGGACATTTACTTGCCGCTTATTTGCCCCTTACTTGTTGTCCAGCTTGTCAACGCTGCTCGGCCGCGATACCGGCTGCGGCACCGTGCCCTCGCGTCCCGCCGCAAACGCCGCTGCCGTCAACGGCTTGACGGGAATGGCGATCTTGCGCACCTTGGCCACGTCCTTGGCCACCACCGTACCGCCCTGGTTGCCCCAGCTGGTCTGGATGAAATTGACCACGTCGGCCACTTGCTGGTCGTTGAGCTCCTTGGCATACGGCGCCATGGTCAGTGCCGACGGCGCCGTGTGGGTCGATGGCACTGCGCCGCCCGACAGGATGATGTTGATCGCCGACGTCGCATCCTTGCCCTGCAATACCGCGTTGCCGGCCAGCGCAGGGAACGCCGTGCCGTAGCCCTTGCCATCCGAGCGGTGGCAGCCGGCGCACTTGTTCAGGTAGAGCAGCGCGCCGGCCGTGGCAGGCTGGCCGTTGAACAGTTGCGTGGCCACCTTGGCGTCGGCCACGAACGGCTTGGCCTGGTTGTTGGCCGGCAGCGATTTCAGATACACGGCCATGCTGGTGAGATCGTCGTTGCTCAAATACTGGGTCGAGTGCGCGACCACGTCGTTCATGGCGCCGAACGATGCCGTGTGACCGTTGCGTCCGGTCTTGAGGAAATCGACGATATCAGCCGTGCTCCAGCGCGCCAGGCCACCGCCGTGCTCGTTGCGCAGCGACGGCACGTTCCAGCCATCGATCACCTGGCCGCCGGCCAGGAAGTCGGTATTGCCGTTGCTGGTATAGGCTTTTTCCTGCATCGTCACCGCGCGTGCCGTATGGCAGGCGCCGCAGTGGCCCAGGCCTTCGACCAGGTAGGCGCCGCGCAGGATCTGCGCGTTGGCCGTGTTGGTCGCTGGCGGCTGGTACGGTTCCGGTTTCGGTGCGAACACCCAGCGCCAGATCGTCAACGGAAAGCGCATCGACAGCGGCCACACGATGTCGGAATCGCGGCTCGGGGTCGGGTCGGCTTTGACGCCGTGCATGAAGTACGCGTACAGCGCCTGCATGTCGGCCTGGCTCAGGCGCGAGTACGACGGGTATGGCATGGCCGGATAGACGGTGTAGCCGGCCTTGGTCACGCCGGTGCGCATGAGCTTGTCGAAGTCCGCGAAACTCCAGGTGCCGATACCGGCCTTTTTGTCGGGCGTGATGTTGGACGAATAGATCTTGCCGATCGGCGTTTCCATGCCGAGGCCGCCGGCAAACGGCTTGCCGCCGGTCACGCTGTGGCAGGCGAAGCAGTCGCCGGCACGGGCCAGGTATTCGCCCTGCTTGATCAGCTTGGCGTCGGGGACGGCCCAACTAGCCGACATCGCCAGCGCCAGGCCCAGCAGGGCCAGTGATTTGGTGAGGTAATGGGTCATGAAAGGTCTCATACAGCAACAAGGGGACGGGGATCTTTGAGGTACTGCTCACGGATCGCCTTGGCCGACCAGTACGTCAGGGCGGCAGCCAGGCCGGTCGGGTTGTAGCCGATCCCGATCGGGAACACGCTCGAGCCGACCGCGAACACGTTGTAGACGTCCCAGCTTTGCAGGTAGCGATTGAGCACGCTGATCTTGGGATCGGTGCCCATCGCCGTGCCGCCGGCCCAGTGCGTGGTCTGGTAGTTGCGCAGGTCGAGGTGGTCGCCGAAGTTTTTCACCGAGACGTGGATCGATTTCGGATTCATGGCCTTGGCCACAGCGAGCATCTTGTCGGTGACGTAGCGGCTCATCTTGATGTCGTTGTCGTGCCAGTCGAACGTGAAGCGCAGCAGCTTCTGGCCGAACTGGTCGGTGTAAGTCGGGTCGAGATCGACATAGCAGTCGCGGTACACCATGTTGGCGCCGTGTACGTCGAACGACACGGTGTTGGTGTAGTTGTCCTTGACCGCGCGCTTCCAGCCCGCTCCCCAGGCCGGCGTGCCATCCGGCACCGGGATGCCGGCGATCGGTTTGACGCCGGCCGGGTTGCACCAGGCGGGCGAGCCGCCGACGAAGCCGAGCGGACCGTGGTCGAAATGGTCGCCGTTGTAATCATCGACCGCCA
Organism: Duganella zoogloeoides; assembly: GCF_034479515.1. NCBI lineage: Bacteria > Pseudomonadati > Pseudomonadota > Betaproteobacteria > Burkholderiales > Oxalobacteraceae > Duganella > Duganella zoogloeoides. Next base: position 53,964 of record NZ_CP140152.1, on the reverse strand, counting down.
CGCCGTTGCCGCCGGAGCCGATAAACGGATTGGTGTTTTTGTTCGGATCGAAAAACATCTGCACGGTGGACATGGTTTGATAGGCGATATTGCGCCCCACTACGCCTTCATTTTTCACCGGGTCGTACGGTTGACCGACACCCGACACCAGGAACAGGTGGGCATTGTTGTAGGCAAAGGTGCTGGCAATCACCAGGTCGGCCGGCTGCTCGACGGTCTTGCCATCCTTGTTCACGTACGTGACGCCGGTGGCCTTTTTCTTGCTGCTGTCGAGGTTGATGCGCAGCACATTGCAGTGCGGGCGCAGTTCGAAATTGGCGGCCTTGCGCAGCGCCGGCATGATGTTTACTTGCGGCGACGCCTTGGAATAGTTGTAGCAGGCAAAGCCGGAACAGAAGCCGCAGAAGTTGCACGGTCCCATCTGGCAGCCATACGGGTTCACATACGGCTGCGACGCATTCGACGACGGCGCCACGAACGGGTGCAGGCCCACCTCGGCAGCGGCCTTGTGGAACAGGTGCGCGGTATAGGGTACTTTTTGCGGGGGCAGCGCGTAGTGGTCGGAGCGGCTCGGCTCGAAGAAGTTGCCTTCTCCCACCACCTTGCCATCGACACGGTAGGCCACGCCCGACGTGCCGAAGACTTTTTCGACGAAATCGAAGTGCGGTTCGAGCTCCTCGAACGTCACGCCGAAGTCCTGGGTGGTCATGCCTTCGGGAATGAATTTTTTGCCGTAGCGCTCGTTGTAATGCGTACGCAGCTTCAATTCTTCCGGCAGCACGCGCCAGTGCTGGCCCGACCAGTGCAAACCGGCGCCACCGACGCCGGTGCCCGGCTTGAAGGCACCGATCTGGCGGTATGGCACGGCGGTGCCTCCGATGTCGTGGCGGAACGTAAACGAGCCTTTCGACAAATCCTGGAACAGCTTGGAGCGCTGGATGTAGGTCAGTTCGTCCAGTGTTTTCGGGTACGCGCCGTCCGGGTACGTGTCCTGGAACGCGCCGCGTTCGAGCGCCAGCACTTCCATGCCCGCTTCCGTCAGTTCCTTGGCCATGATGGCGCCGGTCCAGCCGAAGCCGACAATGACGACCTCGACTTTTTTGAGTGTGATATCTGCCATGGTGATTCCTTAAGCGATCGAGGCGGGTGGCAGCGGATAGTGCTTGCCGTATTGCTCGACCCAGTCCATGTAGTCGGCGCGGGCGCCGGGGAAGTTGATCATTTTCCAGGCCGCCATGTCCTTGTTGCCGCCGTGGACAGGGTCGCTGAAATAGCCCTCGCGCGTGTTTTGCAGCAGCTGGCCGAAGAAGGTCTTCGGCGGCACGGCGCCGATGGCCAGCGTACCCTGTTCCAGTTCGCCGATCACGGCGTCTTTCTGCGCCGCGTCGAGCGCGGTGAAGGCCTTGCCCAGCTTGGCCTGGACCGCGTGCTCGAGGCCTGCGAGGGCGCTGCGGTACAGGTCGCGCGGCGCCATGTGGAACTGGTAGCCGAACTCGGGCGGCGACTCGGGCACGAACGGCGCCTGCATGAACCACAGCTTGCCGTATGCATACGGCGTGTTCATCTGCAGGTCGATGAATTCGTGCACGCCCGCTTCGAGCGCGCCGGGGCCGTCGCTGTTGGCCGGGATCAGGCGATCGACCAGCGCTTGCAGCGTGGCCCACTCGGCTGCGGTGAAATAGGCGGGGCGGTAGGCGGGCTGGGTGTTGCTGCTTGCCGCCACGCCAACGCCGGCCGCCGCGACCAGCGCCACGGCCGGCGCAGCGGTGACCGCCTTGCGCAGGAAGCTGCGGCGGTGCGGGGAGATACCGATGGTTTTCATGAGAACCCTTTTATTCGACTTGTAGTACCAAAATTACACAAATAAACTAAATAGCGAATTGGCATCCTACGCTTACATTTGCCCGGCCTGCGCACGATATGGTTTTTACTACGCGTTGCTACTGACGACAGGTATAGGCAAAAAAAAAGCCGCGCTCCGAAGAACGCGGCTTTTCAGGAGATCCAGCTAAGCGCTTACACCACCGCGCCGTCGGTCTCGTCTTTTTCCTTGACCGGCTTGATCAGGTCTTCACGCTTGACGCCAAGCCACATGGCAATTGCTGCCGCCACGAACACCGACGAATAAATACCGAAGCAGATGCCGATGGTCAGCGCCATGGCAAAGTAGTGCAAGGTCGGGCCGCCGAAGAACAGCATCGCCAGGACCATCATCTGGGTGCTGCCGTGGGTGATGATGGTGCGCGAGATGGTGGACGTGATCGCGTTGTCGATCACTTCATGCACGGTGGCCTTGCGCGACTTGCGGAAGTTTTCGCGGATCCGGTCGAAAATCACGACCGATTCGTTGACTGAGTAACCGAGCACGGCCAGGATACCGGCCAGCACCGTCAGCGAAAACTCCCACTGGAAGAAGGCGAAGAAGCCGAGAATGATGACCACGTCGTGCAGGTTGGCGATGATTGCGGATACGGCGTATTTCCACTCGAAGCGGATGGCCAGGTAAATCATCACGCCCACCACCACCATCACCAGCGCGTTCAGGCCGTTCTGGGTCAGTTCTTCGCCCACCTGCGGGCCGACGAACTCCACCTTGCGCAGTTCGACCGCCTCGGCGCCGGAGGCGCTCATGCAGGCCTGCTTGACCACGTGTTCGCCCTTGGCATTGACGTTGTCGATCTGGGTCAGCGCGCCTTTTTCAGCCTTGCACAGGGTCTCGTAGACCAGTTGCGAAGCATCCTTGGCGCTGATGTTCTTCACCACAGGCAGGCGCAGCAGCACGTCGTGCGCAGTGCCGAAGCCGGCCGCTTCCGGGTGCTCGTAGCCGATGCCGCGCAGCGACTCGCGTATCCCCTCGAGGTTGGCCGGCTGCTGGTACTTCAGCTCCATCACGGTGCCGCCGGTGAATTCCACCGACAGGTGCAAGCCGCGATGGAACAGGAAGAACACGGCTGCCACGAAGGTCAACGCCGAGATGACGTTGAACACCAGGGCATGCCGCATGAACGGTATGTCTTTCTTGATGCGGAAAAATTCCATTTGCTATGCCTCGAATTATTTGGTGTCCGGACGCCAGATGGTGCCGATGGCGATCGATTGCAGCTTCTTCTTGCGGCCGTACCACAGGTTGACCACACCGCGCATGATGAACACCGCGGAGAACATCGACGTCAGGATGCCCAGCGTGTGCACCACGGCAAAGCCGCGGATCGGGCCGGAACCGAATACCAGCAGCGCCAGGCCCACGATCAGGGTGGTGACGTTGGAGTCGATGATCGTGGCCCAGGCGCGGTCGAAACCGGCCGTGATTGCGGACTGCGGCGATGCCCCGGCCCGCAATTCCTCGCGCACCCGTTCATTGATCAGCACGTTCGAGTCGATCGCCATGCCGAGCGCCAGCGCGATAGCAGCCATACCCGGCAGGGTCAAGGTAATGCCCATCAGCGACAGCAAGGCCACCAGCAACAGCAGGTTGCACGCCAGCGCAAACACGCTGAACAGGCCGAACATCATGTAGTAGGCAATCATGAAGATGGCCACGGCGGCGAAGCCGTACATGGTCGAGTGCATGCCCTTGGTGACGTTCTCGGCGCCCAGTTGCGGTCCGATCGTGCGTTCTTCGATCACTTCCATCGGTGCGGCCAGCGCACCCGAGCGCAGCAGCAGCGCCAGTTCGGCCGAATTTTCGGCATTGCCCATGCCGGTGATCTGGAAGCGGCTGCCCAGTTCACTCTGGATGGTGGCGACCGACAACACTTCCGGCTTGCCCTTTTCGAACAGCACGATGGCCATTTTCTTGCCCACGCGGGTGCTGGTGGCATCGCGCATGCGGCGGCCGCCATCGCCGTTCAGGTCGATGCCGACGGCCGGTTGCTGGTTCTGGTCGAAGCTGGCGGTAGCACTGGAGATGTAGTCACCGGTCAGCACCACGTCCTTGGTCAGCACGACCGGTACGCCTTTACCGACGGTAAACAGTTCCGAGTTCAGCGGAACCGCCGACGTCAGCTCGGTACCCGGGGTGATCGATTCGTCGACCATGCGGATTTCCAGGGTGGCGGTGCGGCCGATGACGGAACGCGCGCGCGCCACGTCCTGCACGCCTGGCAGTTGCACGATGATGCGGTCGGGACCTTGCTGCTGGATGATCGGTTCGGCCACGCCCAGCTCATTGACGCGCTTGGACAGGGTCGAGATGTTCTGCTTGACGGCCTCGTCAGTGGTCTGCTTGAGTGCGGCAGCTTTCAGGCTGATCACGGTTTTCAGGTCGGTGTCGCTGCCGGCGTCGGCAAACGTCACGTCCGGCATCTGCTCGCCCAGCACGGCCTTGGCCTTCTGGCGGGTTTCATTATCGCGGAAGTTGATGACGATGGTGTCGCCCGAGCGCTCGATACCGGCGTGGCGCACATTCTTGTCGCGCAACTGGCTGCGGGCGGAAGCCTGCATCCCCTGCAAACGCTTGGCCAGCACGGCCTTGGTATCGACTTGCATCAGGAAGTGGACGCCGCCGCGCAGGTCGAGGCCGAGGTACATCGGCGCCGCGTGCAGGGTTTGCATCCATTTAGGGGTGTCCGGTTGCAGGTTCAGCGCCACCAGGTACGACGGATCTTCGGGATCGGCGTTCAGGCCTTTTTCCAGCACGGCCTTGGCGCGGAACTGGGTGTCGGGATCGGGGAAGCGCACGCGCACGGAAGCGTAGGTGCCGGTGCCATCGAAGGAGAGTTCGCTGTGCGGGATTTTTTCGCGGGTCAGCACGTCATCGACCTTGGCGACCATGTCGGACGTCAGCTTGAGCGTCGATTTACCGCTCGTCACCTGCACTGCCGGCGATTCGCCGAAGTAGTTGGGCGCGGAGTAAAGCGCACCCAGCAGGATGGTGACGGCAATGAGTATGTATTTCCAGACGGGATAGCGATTCATATTGTTCAACGTTCAGGGTTAGGCGTCGGATGCAATACGGCCCGCCTGTCGTGCGACAAAGCGGGCCGGGGCCGGGGCCGGTTACAGCGCCTTGAGCGTGCCTTTCGGCAGGACCATGGTCACCGAGCTTTTTTGCACGGTCATTTCCACGCCGTTCGAGATTTCGATGGTCAGGTACAGGTCCGAAATCTTCGAGATACGGCCCAGAACGCCACCAGCGGTCACGACTTCATCGCCCTTGGCCAGCGCTTCCATCATGGTCTTTTGTTCCTTGGCGCGCTTCATCTGGGGACGGATCATCAGGAAGTACATTGCCACGAACATCAGAATCAGGAAGCCGTATTGGCCCAGGAAGCCGCCGGCGCCGCCGAGCGACTCGAGAGGGTTGGATTGGGCGTAAGCGTTGGATATAAACACAGTGACTCCGATAATAGTTTGAAAAAACAGCGCTGTATTCTAGCACTGGCCGGAAGGCGCTAGGACTTCCGGTCATGTTGGTGGCTTAATTTCTTTTACAAGACTTACAAGCCTGTCAGCTAAAAATTTATACCCCGCGCGCGCGGTCGGCGTGGAATTGCTGCACCCACGCCGGGAAACGGTCGGCATCGAGGGCATCGCGCATTTGCTGCATGATGTCGAGGTAATAATGCAGGTTGTGGATGGTATTGAGGCGCGCACCGAGGATTTCCTGGGTACGGTTCAGGTGGTGGTGATAGGCGCGCGAGAAATTCTTGCAGGCATAGCAGGAGCAGGTGCTGTCGAACGGCTCCTTGTCTTCCTTGTAACGCGCGTTCTTGATCTTGATGTCGCCATAGCGGGTGAAGATCCAGCCGTTGCGGGCATTACGGGTAGGCATTACGCAGTCGAACATGTCGACGCCGTGCGACACGCCGGCCACCAGGTCTTCCGGCGTACCCACGCCCATCAGGTAGTGCGGCTTGTTGGCCGGCAGTTTCGGGCCGACGTGCTGCAGGATGCGCATCATGTCTTCCTTCGGCTCGCCCACCGACAGGCCGCCGATGGCCAGGCCCGGGAAGTCGATGGCTTCGAGGCCAGCGAGCGATTCATCGCGCAGGTTCTCGAACATGCCGCCCTGGACGATGCCGAACAGCGCGTTCGGGTTTTCGCCCCGGTGGAATTCGTCGTGCGAGCGCTGGGCCCAGCGCAGCGACATGCGCATCGACTTGGCCGCTTCCTCGATGGTGGCCGGGCGCTTGTCGATCTCATACGGCGTGCATTCGTCGAACTGCATGACGATGTCGGAGTTCAGCACGCGCTGGATCTGCATCGACACTTCGGGCGAGAGGAACAGCTTGTCGCCGTTGATCGGCGAATTGAAGTGCACGCCCTCTTCCGTGATCTTGCGCATGGCACCGAGCGAAAACACCTGGAAGCCGCCCGAGTCGGTCAGGATCGGCTTGTCCCAGCCCATGAAGTCGTGCAGGCCGCCAAACTTGGCCATCACGTCGTTGCCGGGACGCAGCCACAGGTGGAAGGTGTTGCCGAGGATGATCTGGGCGTTGATTTCCTTCAGCTCCAGCGGCGACATGGCTTTCACCGAGCCGTAAGTACCGACCGGCATGAAGATCGGGGTCTGCACCACGCCGTGGTTGAGTTTGACTTCACCGCGACGGGCGTGGGTGAGACCGGTGGTATCGGTTTTGTGTAGCTTGAATTCCAACATTGCGTATTCCTTAATTATGCTCGTGCTTGCGTCGTCAGCAACATGGCGTCGCCATAGCTGAAGAAGCGGTATTCGTTGGCGATCGCATGCGCGTAGGCGGTGCGGATCTCTTCAAAACCTGCAAAGGCCGACACCAGCATCAGCAGGGTGGACTTGGGCAGGTGAAAATTGGTGATCAGGCGCGTGACGGTCTTGAACTGGTAGCCGGGCGTGATGAACAGCGCGGTGTCGGCGCTGCCCGCTTCCAGCTGGCCGCTTTGCGAGGCCGATTCCAGCGCGCGCAGGCTGGTCGTCCCCACTGCCACCACGTCGCGGCCGGCTGCGCGCGTGGCGCGCACTGCGTCCACCGTCTCTTGCGGCATGGTGTACCACTCGGTGTGCATCTGGTGTTCGGACAGGACTTCATTGCGCACCGGCTGGAAGGTGCCGGCGCCCACGTGTAGCGTGACGAAGGCGAAGTTCACGCCTTTCGCCTTCAAGGTATCGAGCAGCGCCTGGTCGAAGTGCAGGCCGGCCGTGGGCGCAGCCACCGCGCCCGGCACCTTGTTGAACACGGTCTGGTAACGGGTTTCGTCGAACGAATCGGCATCGTGCTCGATGTACGGCGGCAGCGGCAGGCGGCCGTGCGCTTCGATCAGGTCGAAGACGTCGGCGTCGAAATGCAGCGTGAAAAATTCGCCGGCGCGCTCGCCCACGGTCACATCGAAGGCGTCGGCCAGGCGCATCTTGGTGCCCGCCAACGGCGAGCGCGAAGCGCGTACCTGCGCCAGCACGGTGCGGTTGTCGAGCACGCGCTCGACCAGCGCTTCGACCTTGCCGCCGCTTTCCTTGGTGCCGAAAAAGCGCGCCTTGAGCACGCGCGTGTCGTTCATCACCAGCAGGTCGCCGGCCTGCAAGAGGCCCACGATGTCGGCGAACTGGCGGTCGATGATCTGCGCGCCGTCCAGGTGCAGCAGGCGCGAAGCGCTGCGGTCGGGCAGCGGAAATTGCGCGATGCGCTCCTGGGGCAAGTTAAAATCGAAATCGGAAAGCGAATACATGGCGAACTTGTGAAAACGGTTGAAGAATCGGGTGTGCTTCTACGGATGGCTAGCCTTACAATACCGGCGTTGCTGCTTCGGGTTTGTTACGGCCAACCCTCTATTTTACGCTAGTGTTCGAAAAATGCTCCAATATGCCCGTCGCCCCATCTAAACCCGTCAAGAAGACCGTCAGCCCGCAGGTGAAGCTGGCCAAGCTCGGCCTGCATACCGACATGGACCTGGTGCTGCACCTGCCCATGCGCTACGAGGACGAGACGCAAGTCATCACCATCGAGGAGGCGCGCCTGCATGGCGGCGACACGTCGCAGGTCGAGGGCGTGGTGGTCAAGAACGAGATCACATTCAAGCCGCGCCGCCAGCTGCTGGTGCATATCGCGGACGGCACCGGCGAGCTGCAACTGCGATTCATGAATTTTTACGGCAGCCAGGTCAAGCAGCTGGCCGAGGGCACGCGGGTGCGCGCGCGCGGAGAACTCAAGCACGGCTTCTTCGGCGCCGAGATGGTCCACCCGGCCTACAAGATCGTCAACCAGGGCGCGCCGCTGCCTACATCGCTCACGCCCGTGTACCCGTCCGGCGAAGGGCTGTCGCAGAATATCCTGCGCCGGGCCATCGGCGACGCCATGAAGCGCGTGGACTGGACCGACACCCTGCCCGCCGACCTGCGCGCGGCGATGCAGCTCTCAGATTTCGAACCGGCCGTGAAACTGCTGCACTATCCGCCGCAGCAGGTCGATGAACACGCGCTGGCCGACCGTTCGCACCCGGCGTGGACGCGCGTGAAATTCGACGAGCTGCTGGCGCAGCAGCTGTCCCTCAAACGCGCGCAGCACGCACGCCGCTCGAAAGGCGCGGCGGTGTTGAAGGTGGCCGGCCAGTTATCGGCCCAGTTCCAGGCCGCGCTGCCGTTCCAGCTGACCGGTGCGCAGCAGCGCGTGCTGGCCGAAATCCGCGCCGACCTGCGCCAGCCGTATCCGATGCAGCGCCTGCTGCAAGGGGACGTGGGCAGCGGCAAGACCGTGGTGTCGGCGCTGGCCGCCGCCCAGGCCATCGACAGCGGCTTCCAGGCGGCGTTGATGGCCCCCACCGAAATCCTGGCAGAGCAGCACTTCCGCAAGATCGCCGCGTGGATGGAGCCGCTGGGCGTCAAAGTCGCGTGGCTGACCGGCAGCCTGAAGAAAAAGGACAAGCAGGCCGCCTACGACATGATCGAATCGGGCGAGGCGCGCCTGGTGGTGGGCACGCATGCGCTGATCCAGGAAGCCGTGGTGTTTGCCAACCTGGGCCTGGTGATCGTCGATGAACAGCACCGCTTCGGCGTGGGCCAGCGCCTTACCTTGCGCAACAAGGGCAACGAGGGCGCGATTCCGCACCAGCTGATGATGTCGGCCACACCGATCCCGCGCACGCTGGCCATGACGTATTACGCCGACCTCGAAGTATCGGTCATCGACGAGCTGCCGCCCGGACGCACACCGATCGTCACCCGCACCATCGACCAGAACCGCCGCGACGAAGTAATTGAGCGCGTGCACGCGGCAGCGCTCGAAGGCCGGCAGGTGTACTGGGTGTGTCCGCTGATCGAGGAATCGGAAGCGCTGCAACTGCAAACGGCCACCGACACCCACGCGCTGCTGGCCGAAGCCCTGCCCGACCTCAACGTGGGACTGGTGCACGGCCGTTTGAAGCCGGCGGAAAAGCAGGCCATCATGGATGCGTTCACTGCCAACGAGATGCAGGTGCTGGTGGCCACCACCGTGATCGAGGTAGGCGTGGACGTGCCCAATGCGTCGCTGATGGTGATCGAACACGCCGAGCGGTTCGGCCTGTCGCAGCTGCACCAGCTGCGCGGCCGCGTGGGACGGGGCTCGGCCGCCAGCGTGTGCCTGCTGCTCTACCAGAGCCCGCTGGGCGGCATCGCCAAGCAGCGCCTGATGACGATGCGCGAAACCACCGACGGCTTCGAGATCGCCCGGCGCGACCTGGAGATACGGGGACCGGGCGAATTTCTGGGCGCACGCCAGTCGGGCCAGGCCATGCTGCGCTTTGCCGACCTGGAAACGGACGGCTGGCTGGTGGACCAGGCCCGCGACGTGGCGCACGATCTGCTGCATGCCGGTACGCCGGAAAAGGCGGCGACGGTGGAGGCGCATTTGTCGCGCTGGCTCGGTGGGCGCGAAGAGTTCCTCAAGGTTTAACTGGCATCGCTCGCCGCCGCTCCGTCATTCCCGCGCAGGCGGGAATCCATAACCCCGTCGAGCCGTGTTGACTATAAAAGCGGTGGCGCGAAGCAAGCGTTCCATGGATCCCCGCGTGCGCGAGGATGACGGATCGAAGATCCAGGGTGCTAGAAGCACATGTAGACTCGATTCGCCAGATCCACCACGAACCCCGGCTGCAAATACGCCACGAACACCAGCGCCAGCACCGCCGCAATCACGCCGCGCCACAGCCAGATGTTCATGTCACGCCGCCGCCAAGCCGCCGCGCACCAGCGGGCGTTCGTTGATCGGCAGGTTGACCAGGCCGGCCACCACGCCGAGCACGATCGAAATCCCCCACACCAGGTCGTAGCTGCCCAGCAGCGTATAGAGGTAGCCGCCGAGCCAGACGCCGAGGAAGCTGCCCACCTGGTGCGAGAAGAACACCATCCCCGCCAGCATCGACATGTGCTTGACGCCGAAGATGCCGGCGATGATGCCGTTGGTGAGCGGCACCGTGGACAGCCACAGCACGCCCATGGCGGCCGCAAACAGGTACACGGTCAGCGGCGACAAGGGCAGCAGCACGAACGCGGTGATCACGAGCGCCCGCAAAAAATAGATCCCGGAGAGCAGGTAGCGCTTGGGCAGCCGCCCACCGAGCTTGCCCGCGTGGTAGGAACCGACGATGTTGAACAGGCCGATCAGCGCCAGCGCCATCACCGCCACGCTCGGATCGATCACGCCCTGGTCCTTCAGGTACGCCGGCAGATGGACGCCGATGAACACCAGCTGGAAGCCGCACACGAAATAGCCGGCCACCAGCAGCAGGAACGAGCGGTTGCGCGTGGCCTCGCCGAATGCCTCGCCGATGCTCTGGCGCGGACCGTCGTCGTGGACTGTGGCTGGCTCGCGCAGGAAGAACGCCATCGGCACCATCAGCGCCACGACCACCGCCGCCAGCACGAAGAATGCGTGCTGCCAGCCTACTGCGGAAATGAGCTGCTGTTCGACCGGCATCAGCACGAACTGGCCGAACGAGCTGGCCGCACCGGAGATGCCAAACGCCCACGAGCGTTTATCGACCGGCGCGGTGCGGCCGATGATGCCGCTGACCGCACCGAACGCGGTGCACGCCAGCCCCAGGCCGATGAACACGCCCGAGCCGATCACGAATAAAGTGGGATCGGTGACCAGCGCCATCCACACCAGGCCGGCCATGTAGGCCAGCGCGCCCACCAGCACCACGCGCATGGCGCCGAAGCGGTCGGCCGCCATGCCGGCGAACGGGCCGAACACGCCCCACAACAGGTTTTGCAGCGCCATCGCCAGCGAATAGGTTTCGCGGGTCCAGCCGTTGGCTTGCGAGATCGGCTGCATCCAGAAGCCGAAACCGTGGCGCACGCCCATGGCCAGCGTCAGCACGACGCCGGTGGCAAGCAGCACGGTTTTCAGGGAAGGCGCGCGGGTGGCGAGGAACATGGGGCATCCTGGTGATCAAAACGACATCAGGCGATTGTAACGGCTATGCGCCGCCCGCGCTTGGGAGGTTATCGGTCGGCGGGGTAGCGCAGGCCGATCTGTTCACGGATGGCGTCGAGCGTACCCATGAGGTTGAGGGTTTCAGCGTGCGGCATCACCGGGCTTTCGATCAGGCCGGCGCGCAGGCAGCGGCCTACTTCCTGCGCCTCGTGGGTGTAGCCGTTGCCGCTACGCGGCACGTTGACGGTGCGCTCGGTGCGGCTGGCGCCATCGACCAGGGTCACGTTGAACGCCTCGGTATTGTGGAAGCGGTCCGACAGGCGTACGAAACCCTTGGTGCCGGAAATCGTCAGCTCGGTCGGCGTGCGCGAACGCAGGCTGCACACGCACGACGACAGGCCGCCGCCGTCATGCATCAGGGTGAACGCCGTCTGCATGTCCACGCCGGTATCGGTCATCTGTGCCTGCGCCTTGACGCTGGTGACGCCACCGAGGAAGAACGAGGCGATCGACAGCGGATAAATGCCCAGGTCGAGCAGCGCGCCGCCACCCAGCTCGGGGTTGAACAGCCGGTGCTCGGGACCGGCGTCGGACGTGAAGCCGAAATCGGCAGTGATATTGGCCGGGGTGCCAATCTCGCCGCTGTCGACGATGCGCTTGGCCTCGATCACGGCCGGCATGAAACGGGTCCACATCGCTTCCATCACGAACAGGTTTTTGGCGCGGGCCAGGTTGATGATGTCCTCGGCCTGAGGGCGGTTCATGGTGAACGATTTTTCCACCAGCACGCCCTTGCCCGCGTTCAGGCACATCAGCGCGTTCTCGTGGTGCATCGGGTGCGGCGTGGCGATGTACACCACGTCGACGTCGGAATCGTCGGCCAGGGCCTGGTAGCTGCCGTGGCAGCGCTGTGCGCCATACTCGGCGCCGAATTTGGTAGCGCTATCTACACTGCGCGAAGCAACGGCGGCGAGATATGCGCCGGGCGTGTCCTGCAAAGCGGTGGCGAAGGCCTTGGCGATTTTTCCGGTGCCCAGTATGCCCCAGCGGATGTCCTGCGTCATGGCGTGCTCTTTCTGCCGCGTTGGCGGCGATGGTGGTCGATATCGGAATGACATTGTACTGCGGAGCGCGCATGCGGGGTCACGCTGGACGCTCGTCGCTGGCGAGCACTGACAGTTGCGCCTGGCGCTGACGGCGGTGGCCGGTGCGACAAAGCGTCAGGCCTGGCGCTTGGGCCGGAACACCGCCTGGTCGGCGTAGAACGCCTCGTCCTGGTCGGGCCACCAGCCCGGCACGCCCAGCGCCTGCATCGGTGTGAAGCCTGCGGTGGTGATGGTTTCCGCCGCCAGTTGCCGGGCCACGTTGGCATCGATCCAGGCACGTCGAGCGGCGTGGTCCAGCGTAAAAAATTCGTCGCCGGCCACCACCACGCGCGTGTGGGCGGTGATTGCCTTGCGCGGGGCAACCAGCTTTTCCATCAGCGCGTGGCCGAACAGCCAGACCTGGGCGTCGTGACCGAAGCTGGCGCGCCGCTCGAGGAACGCTTCGCGCCAGCGGTGCTCGCGCAGCGCGGCCGTCAACGCATGGCCGGCAGCGCTATCGCGCACCACCAGCAGTGCCGCGTTTTCATCAAAAATGGTGGCGCCATCGCGCGCGGGGCCGCGCGATTTACCGACGCCGTCGCGGGCGATCTGCGCCGCCTGCAAGGCGTTCAACTGTACCTTGATGCGCGGGAAGCTCAGCCACACCAGGCCGTTGAAAAAATCGTGCAGGTTATCGCGCGTGGGCACGCCGCCGGTGGCGCCGATGAATTCCTCGTACGCGGTGCCATCGGGCAGCGCCTCCTGCGGCACGAACGACAGCGGCAGGCCGGCATGGTTGCGCAGGCCCAGTGCCGCTGCCTGCGCGGTAAAGCTGTCGCGGAAGTGGTGAACGCTGTCCAGCCGGCCCACTGCGTCACGAATCGCGTCGTACCAGGGCCGCGACCAGTCGATCACCGACAGCACTCTTTACACCATTTTCCAGTTGATGGTTTCACCGGCGTTGAGCGGCACCACTTGCGCGTCGGCCATCGGCAGCAGGTCGGGCAGCGTCCACTGCTCGCGCTTCAGGGTGATGGTGCCGGTGTTGCGCGGCAGGTCGTAGAAGTCCGGGCCGTTGAAGCTGGAGAAGGCTTCCAGCTTGTCGAGGGCGCCGGCGCGGGCGAAGGCTTCGGTGTAGAGCTCCATAGCGTGCAGCGCGGTGTAGCAGCCGGCGCAGCCGCAAGCGGCTTCCTTGGCGCCTTGCGCGTGCGGCGCCGAATCGGTGCCGAGGAAGAAGCGTTCGTCGCCGCTGGTGGCGGCCGTGACCAGCGCCAGGCGGTGCTCTTCGCGCTTGAGCACCGGCAGGCAGTAATAATGGGGACGGATGCCGCCCTTGAAAATCTCGTTGCGGTTGTAGAGCAGGTGGTGGGCGGTGATGGTGGCCGCAATCGGGCCCTCCGCCTCGGCCACGTACTGCGCCGCGTCCTTGGTGGTGATGTGTTCGAAGACGATTTTCAAGGCCGGGAAATCGCGGCGCAGCGGGCGCATCACGCGCTCGATGAAGACGGCTTCGCGGTCGAACAGGTCGATGTCGTGATCGGTCACTTCGCCGTGCACCAGGAACGGCATGCCCACTTCCTGCATTTTTTCCAGCGTCTTGTAGCAGTTGGCGATATCGGTCACGCCGGCGTCGGAATTGGTGGTGGCGCCGGCCGGGTACAGCTTGACTGCGTGGACCACGCCGCTCTCCTGGGCACGCACGATTTCATCGGGTGGCGTGTTGTTGGTCAGATACAGCGTCATCAGCGGATCGAATGCCATCCCCGCCGGCAGCGCGGCCAGGATGCGGTCGCGGTAGGCGACGGCAGCGGCAGCGGTGGTCACCGGCGGCTTCAGGTTCGGCATCACGATGGCGCGGCCGAACTGGCGCGCGCTGTGCGGCAGCACGCTGGCCAGCGTGGCGCCATCGCGCAGGTGCAGGTGCCAGTCGTCGGGACGGGTGATGGTGATGCTGTCGGGGAGGGTTTCGAAGTCGGACATGGCGGGCTTTCAGGCGGTTTTCGGGCTACCAGATGGCTAAAACGGCGGAATGGCGATATTTTACCCCGACAACCCCAGCCTTCGGGGTCAGTGCCGACATTCGGACACGATCTCGGCAAAATAGCGCTGGGCCGTGTTCAAATGTCGGAACTGCCTCTGAATTAATGCGCGGCGCCGACCTTGGCGTTGGCTTTTGCCTGAGCCAGCAACCGGTCCAGCGTGGTGCGTTCATAGACTTTGCCGCGGCTGACCACGGTGCGGATCTGGCGCGTGGCGTTGATGTCCTGCAGCGGGTTGGCGTCCAGCACCAGCAGGTCGGCGGTCTTGCCTGCTTCCAGGCTGCCGTAACGGTCCAGCTTGCCCAGGAAGCGCGGGCCGGCGATGACTGCCGATTGCAGTGCCTGCACCGGCGTCAGCCCGTATTTGACGTACAGGCCGATCTCGTCGTGCAGCGCCTGGCCTGGATAGTCGTAGGAGTTCAAGAAGCCGGCATCGGTGCCGGCGATGATGCTCACGCCTTCCTGCGCCAGGATCGGCAGCAGCGCGGCCGACTTTTCGAACGTGGCCTTGCGCAGCGCGATCTGCTCGGGATTGTCCTGCGCCGCGCGCTGCACGCGCCAGTCGTAGGTAGCGCGCAGGCCGGGACCGATGTATTGCAGCGCCTCGTCATGGCTGTGGTCTTCCATGTCGAGGTAGGCCACCACGCGCGATACTGACAATGTCGGCACCACCGCCGTCCCCTTCGACGCCATGTAGCGGAACGATGCGCGCGCGGTCGGCTCGTCGTAGCTGGCCAGGCTCAGTTTCATCGCCTCCTTGCCGGTCAAGGCGCCGGCGGCTACTTGCGCGGTCAGCTCGGCTTCGCGCGGGGTGGCCGCGCGCAGCAGGTACGACTGGTGCTCCACCGTGCCCAGGCCGGCATCGAACATTTGCGCCAGCGTCTTTTGCACCGGGATGTGACCCGAGGTGCGCATGCCGCGCTCTTTGGCCTGGCGCAGCGCTTCGATGTACAGCTCGGGCTTGAGCGTGTTCTCGGTGATCTTCACGAAATCGACTTTCTGCGCCTGCAGGCGGTCGAGCGCCTTGCCTACTTCTTCCGGCGTGCCCACTTCGATGGTGCCCTTCCATAGCGGCTTGTAGCCTTCGAGCTTGGCGCCCGACGTGAAAATGGTGGGGCCTTCGAGCTTGCCATGGTTGATCTGGTCGCGCCACGACAGCACGGTATCGGGCAGGTCGCCAGAGCAATCGCGCACGGTGGTGATGCCGTAAGCCAGGTACACGGGCAGCAGGTTCTTGTTCTCGTCGATCAGCGCCGGCCCGCCGCCGAAGTGCACGTGGGTATCCCACAGGCCCGGCATCAGGTACTTGCCCGGCAAGCGCATGGTGCGGCGTGCGGCATAGTTGGGCAGGTCGCGGTCATCGACGACGGCGATAATGCGATCCCCCTTGAGCACTACCGATTTGCCACGCACGGTCTGGCCGCCGGCAACGTCGATCAGGGTCGCTTGCGTAAGCACCAGGTCGGCGGCGATCTTGTCGGCGGCATGGGTGCTGGCGAGCATCCCGAGGGCCAGCATGGCGCTGGCAAGTTTGGTCAAGGTAGGCATGGATGTTTCCGTCAATGTCAACAAACCGCGGATACTAGCACTTCAGGGTCAGTGCCGACATTTGGACACGAACTCATCACTATATGCTTGAGCCCGTGTCCGAATGTCGGCACTGACCCCGAAGCACTGACCCCGAAGCAGGTGGCGCGAAAGCCATGACAGGGTGCAGCATAGGATGAAGTAGACGGCTGCGACGAATGTGTACATTTCCACCAGCCGGCCGTCGCGCTGGGCGATCTTGCTGGCGGCGCCCACGAAGTCGGGCACCGACAGGACATATACCAGCGATACATCCTGGAACAGCACGATGGTTTGCGTGAGCAGCACCGGCAGCATGTTGCGCAGCGCTTGCGGCAGCACCACGCGGCCCATCACCTGCCAGTAGCGCAGGCCCAGCGCTTGCGCTGCCAGCACCTGGCCGCGCGGGATCGCCCGGATGCCGCCGCGCATGATCTCGCAGTAATACGCTGCCTGGAACAGCGTGAACGTGATCAATGCCGACCAGAACGTGCCCACCTTGACCGGCTCCTGCGCTCCGATCAGCCAGGCCGCCACGTACGGCACCAGGAAATAAAACCAGAAAATCACCAGCACCAGCGGCACCGCGCGCACCAGGTTGACGTACGCGCCGGCCGCCAGCGCCAGCGGCGCAAACCCCGACAGGCGCGCCAGCGCCAGCAATGTGCCCAGCACGACGCCACCCAGCATGGCCAGCACCGTCAACTGCAAGGTGAACGCCATGCCCACCTGGAACAGGTACAGCCACGACCGGGCGATCACATCGATGTCGAAATCGGCAAACATCAGCGGCCTCCCAGCGTGCCAGGTAGCGCCAGCCGGTGCTCGAGCCGGTGCATGGCAGCCGTCACCAGCAGATTGAGCAGTACGTAGATCACGGTGGCGGCGGCAAACGCTTCGAACACCTGGAACGAAAACTCCTGCAAGGCGCGCGCGCTGGCGGTCAGCTCGACGAGGCCGATGGTGAGCGCCACCGAGCTGTTCTTGATGATGTTGAGGAATTCGCTGGTCAGCGGCGGCATGATGATGCGCAGCGCCAGCGGCAGCAGCACGTGGCGGTAGGTTTGCCGCAGGTCGAGGCCTAGCGCCAGCGCGGCCAGGCGCTGGCCGCCGGCCAGCGCCTCGATACCGGCCGTGACCTGCACCGCCACCCGCGCCGACGTGAAAAAGCCCAGGCACACGACCGCGGTGACGAACGGCGCATTGGGCATGGCCTTCACGCGCTCACCTAGCGCAACCGGCAACACCTCGGGCACGACGAAGTACCATAAAAACATCTGCACCAGCAGCGGGATGTTGCGAAACAGCTCCACGTACGCGGTGCCGAGCCGGCGCCACCACGGCGACGGCAGCGTGCGCAGCGCGCCGATGGCAAAGCCGAGCGCTAGCGCCATCACCCAGCCGGCCAGCGCCGTGGCCAGGGTCCAGCCCAGGCCGTCCGCCAGGGTTTGCCAGTACGGGCGCACGCCGTCCGGCGAGAGTTCGCCAAAGATGGCCCAGTGCCAGTGGTAGTCCATGGCGGCGCCGGGGGTGGCGGTTACTTCACCGCGTAAGCGGCCGGATCGGGCGAGTCGGTCGGCTTGGCGATGGCCGCTTTCAGTTGCGCCGACATCGGGAAATTGAGGTTGATGCCGCGCGGCGGGATCGCGCTGGTGAACCACCTGGCGTAAATTTCCGGGAATTCGTCGGAGCGGTACAGGTCGGTCAGCGCGCCATCGACCACGGCCTTGAACTTGGGATCGCCCCTTCTGAGCATGATGCCGTACGGTTCGACCGACAGCGCCTCGGCGCCGATCACGTACTGGTCCGGGTTGCGCGCGGTGGCCAACTGGCCGGCCAGCAGGATGTCGTCGTTGGCCTCGGCCACGGCACGGCCGGTTTCGAGCATCAGGAACGATTCGGGATGATCCTTGCCGACCAGGATCTTCATGCCGAGCTTGCGTTCGGCGTTGAGCATGGTCATCTGCTTGTGGGTGGTGGTGCCGGCCGTGGCCACCAGCGTTTTCCCCTTCATGTCGGCCAGCGAATTGATATTGGACGATTTTTTGGTCAGCAGCCGGTTGGCGATCACGAACATGGTGGGCGCGAACGCCACCTGCTTTTGCCGCTCGGCGTTGTTGGTGGTGGAGCCGCACTCGAGGTCGATGGTGCCGTTGGCCATGAGCGGAATGCGATTGGCGGCGGTGACCGGGTTGGTGACGACTTTCAGGCCGCTCATATTCAGGTGTTTCTGCACGGCCGCCACGATCTTCATGCACAGGTCGATCGAATAACCCTGGTAGCGCTGGCGGTCGTCGAGGAAGGAAAACGGAATCGAGCCGTCGCGCACGCCCAGCGTGATGGTGTTGGTGCGCTTGATCTTGGCCAGCGTGCCGCCCAGGTCTTGGGCGCTGGCAGTGGCAGAGACCGCCAAGGCGGCCAAGGTGGTGACAATGGCGACGATGCGAAGATAAGACATGATTCCTCCCTGGGGTGAAAACAATGCCGGCGGCGCTGCCGCCCTTCTAGTGAATAATACGCGCTAAAAATTCGCGGGCGCGCTCGGAACGCGGCGCGCCAAAAAACTCGTCTTTGCCGCAATCCTCGAGGATCTTGCCCTGGTCCATGAACACCACGCGGTTGGCCACCTTGCGCGCAAAGCCCATCTCGTGGGTGACGACCATCATGGTCATGCCTTCCTGCGCCAGTCCCACCATCACGTCGAGCACCTCGTTGATCATCTCGGGATCGAGCGCCGAGGTGGGCTCATCGAACAGCATGGCGATCGGATCCATCGACAAGGCGCGGGCAATTGCCACGCGTTGCTGCTGGCCGCCCGACAGCTGGTTGGGAAACTTGTCCTGCTGCGACAACAGCCCTACCCGGTCCAGGTACAGCAAGCCGCGCGCGGTAGCCTCTTCCTCGCTGCGGCCCAGTACCTTGACCTGGCCCAGGTTCAGGTTCTGCCGCACCGACAGGTGCGGGAACAATTCGAAATTCTGGAACACCATGCCGATCCGCGCGCGCAGTTTGGGCAGATCGGTGCGCGGGTCGCCCACCGCAATGCCATCGACCGTGATGTTGCCTTCTTGAAATGGCTCGAGGCCGTTGACGGTCTTGATCAAGGTTGATTTACCCGAGCCGGACGGGCCGCAGATCACCATGACATCGCCCTTGGCGACGTTGGTGGTGCAATCGGTGAGGACCTGGAACTGGCCATACCATTTGCTGAGATTGCTGATCGCTATCATATTTTTGTCGCCCCGGGAGCGCGGAAAGAATCGATGTGGAACGGTGTCCACGCAAGCTTGACAGTGACCTTGGCCCCAAGGATACTGCGTCACTTGCTCAATACATTGCTCAATGTTTCATCAACTCACAAGGTTGAACTTGACGGGATCATACCTCCGCACACCGAGGAAATGACTTTATTTTGAACCAGATTGCGCTGGCGCAGAACCTCTCTGCGGCAAGCAACGTCCAAAGAGACACTATCACAGGGAAGCTAGAACATGCAGAAAAAAAGCCGATTGACCACCTACATCCTGCTTGCCCTGGTGCTAGGCATTATTACCGGCTATTTCGTCAACGCCAACGTGGCTACGCCCACCGGTTTCGTTGATTCGATGTCCTTGTTGACCACCGTGTTCCTGCGCCTGATCAAGATGATCATCGCCCCGCTGGTATTCGCCACCCTTGTGGTCGGCATCGCCCGCATGGGTGATGCAAGCGAAGTGGGCCGTATCGGCCTGAAAACCATGGGCTGGTTCTTCCTGGCCTCGGTCATGTCGCTGAGCCTGGGCCTGGTGCTGGTCAACATCTTCCGCCCTGGTGACGCGCTGCTCGGCCATATGTCCACTGCCGCTTCCAACACCGGCATCGTGGCGTCGTCGCTGTCGCTGAAAGACTTCGTCACCCACCTGGTGCCGGCGTCCATCGTCGATGGCATGGCCAAGAACGAGATCCTGCAGATCGTCGTGTTCTCGCTGTTCTTCGGTATCGCCGCGGCTGCCATCGGCGAAAAAGCCCGCATCCTGATCGACGCGCTCGACGGCCTGGCCCACATCATGCTCAAGGTCACCGGCTACGTGATGGCGTTCGCGCCGGTCGCGGTGTTTGCCGCCGTTGCCGGCACCATCGCCAAGAGCGGCCTCGGCGTGCTGTCCACGTACGGCGTGTTCATGGCCGAGTTCTACCTGGGCATCATGATCCTGTGGGGCTTGCTGATGTTTGCCGGCTTCCTGTTCCTGAAAAAACGTGTATTTGCCCTGATGGGCGAGCTGCGCGGCCCAGCGCTGCTGGCCTTCTCCACCGCGTCGAGCGAAGCGGCGTATCCGAAGACGCTGGAAGGCCTCGAGCGTTTCGGCGTGCGCAACCGCATCGCCTCGTTCGTGCTGCCGATCGGCTACTCGTTCAACCTCGACGGCTCGATGATGTACTGCACCTTCGCCACCGTGTTCATCGCCCAGGCCTACGGCATCGAGATGACCCTGGCCGAGCAGATCACCATGATGGCCGTGCTGATGGTAACCTCGAAGGGGATCGCCGGTGTGCCGCGCGCATCGCTGGTAGTGATCGCCGCCACCCTGAGCCAGTTCAATATCCCGGAAGCGGGCCTGCTGCTGCTGCTCGGTATCGACCACTTCCTCGACATGGCGCGGTCGGCCACCAACGTGGTCGGTAACGGTGTGGCCGCTGCGGTGGTCGCCAAGTGGGAGGGAGAATTGGCCCATCCCGGCGACGAAGAGATGATCAAGGATGCTGCCTGATTGATGGCGCCCTGAAGTAGAAAAGCCCGTTCAGGCGACTGAACGGGCTTTTTTTTATTGTGCTGCGACGTCTTCGTCCTGCCTGGCCTGCTGGCGCTGCCACATCTGCGCGTACAGGCCATCGGCAGCCAGCAGCGCCTGGTGGGTGCCGCGCTCGACGATGCGGCCATGATCGAGCACCAGGATCTGCTGCGCATCGGCCACCGTGGACAGGCGGTGCGCGATGACCAGCGTGGTGCGGCTCTTGGCGATCTCTTTCAACTGCGCCTGGATCGCCTGCTCGGCTTTCGAATCGAGCGCCGACGTGGCTTCGTCGAAGATCAGGATGGCCGGGTTCTTGAGCAGGGTGCGGGCAATCGCCACGCGCTGCTTTTCCCCGCCCGACAGTTTCAGTCCGCGCTCACCGACCATGGTGGCATAGCCGTCCGGCAGGCTTTCGACAAAATCATGGATCGACGCTGCGCGTGCGGCCGCCACGATGTCTTCGCGCGTGGCGCCCGGCTTGCCGTAGGCGATGTTGTACTCGATGGTGTCGTTGAACAGCACCGTATCCTGCGGCACGATGCCGATCGCGTGGCGCACCGAATCCTGCGTGAGCGACCGCAGATCCTGGCCGTCGATCGAGATGCTGCCCGTATTGACTTCGTAGAAGCGGAACAGCAGGCGCGACAAGGTCGATTTGCCCGAGCCGCTATGGCCCACCACGGCCGTGGTGGTACCGGGGGCGATCGTGAAATCGACATCGAACAGGATCTGGCGCTTGGCCTCGTAGCTGAAATCGACGTGGTTGAAGCGTACTTCCGCACCGGTGGTCGCCAGTGGCTGCGCGTCCTTGGCATCGGCGATTTCGCGATTCTGGTCCAGCAGCGAAAACAGCTTTTCCATGTCGGCCAGGCTTTGCTTGATCTCGCGGTAGATCACGCCGAGGAAGTTGAGCGGGATGTACAGCTGGATCATGAACGAGTTCACCAGCACCAGGTCGCCCAGGGTCATGGTGCCGGCGATTACGCCCTCGGTGGCGCGCCAGAGGATCAGCGTGACCGCCACCGCGATGATCAGGGACTGCCCGGTGTTCAGGACCGACAGCGAGGTTTGCGACTTGACCGCCGCCGACTCGTAATGCTGCAAGCCGTCGTCGTAGCGTTTCGCTTCGTAGTCTTCGTTGCCGAAGTACTTGACGGTCTCGTAGTTGATCAGCGAATCAATGGCCTTGGTATTGGCCTTGGAATCGAGTTCGTTCATGGTGCGGCGGAAGTGCGTGCGCCAGTTGGTCACCGTCACGGTAAACACGATGTACGACACCAGCGCAACAAACGTAATCACACTGAACCAGATATCGTAGTGCAGCACCAGGTAGCCCAGCACCAGCGTGATCTCGACCAGCGTGGGCAGGATGTTGAACAGCGTGTAGGAAATGAGCGAACCGACCGCGCGCGTGCCGCGTTCGATATCGCGCGTCATGCCGCCGGTCTGGCGATTCAGGTGGAAGCGCAGCGACAGCGCGTGCAGGTGACGGAACACTTGCAGCGCAATGGTACGCACGGCGCGCTGGGTCACCCGCGCGAACAGGAACTCGCGCAACTCGGTAAATACCGTGGTGGACAAGCGCAGCAAGCCATACACCACCAGCGCCGCCACCGGCAGTACCAAGAGTGCCTGCGGATGCTGCGGCGTGATGGTGAGCGAGTCGATCAGGCGCTTCATCACGATCGGCACGCCCACGTTGGCAAGCTTGGCGCCCACCAGGCAGCCCAGTGCCAGCAGCACGCGCCACTTGTACACCCACAGGTAGGGCAGCAGGGTTTTCAGGGTGGCGAGGTCGGTGCGGGAACGGGGAGCTGGCTGGACGCTGGCGTCGGCTGGCGAATTCGGATAACGGCGCATAGGGGCAAGATTGGGCGGGGTGGGCAGCGGGGGGCTTTTTATGGTTCAATCTTGGTCATTGTAGCCTTTGCCGAGATTTCACGATGACCACCCCAGAAAAAACCCCGCTTGCCATCACCACCATCAACCGGGGCCTGCCCGCTGGGAAAATGCCGGAACTGCGCATGATGCCCTCGCCGTCCGACGCCAATGTCTACGGCGACGTGTTCGGCGGCTGGATCATGGCGCAGGTCGATATCGCCGGTTCGCTGCCGGCCACGCGCCGCGCCAATGGCCGCGTGGCGACCATCGCGGTCAACTCCTTCGTGTTCAAGAACCCCGTGTTCGTCGGCGACCTGCTGTCGTTCTATGCCGATATCGTCAAGGTTGGCAATACGTCCATCACCGTCAACGTCGAGGTGTACGCGGAGCGCAACCGCCTGCAGGCGGACACCGTCAAGGTCACCGAGGCCGTGCTGACCTACGTGGCGACCGACTCCGACCGCAAGCCGCGCAAGGTGCCGCCCATTGAAACACTGATCCACGCGCAGCCCGCATGATTGGGGGCGGCCGGATACCCGCCTGGCGCGCCGCCATGGGTAGCAGCCGGATGACGTGCCTCGGGTACCGCCATAGTGGCCGCTGGATGGTCCGCCTGGGTAGCAGTTCAATCACTCGCCCTGGCATTGTCGTGGAGTCTCAACACCATGGATAACCAGCGCCGTATCTTTTTAGCCACCGCCAGCCACCTGGCCGCGCTGGCCACGCTGGCGGCGTGCCACGACACGCGCAGTGGCAATGCCAGCGAAAGCGGCGCAGGCGCGCGCCTGGCCATGCCCGCCAGCGCCGGCCAGGGCGCCTATCCATTCAGCCTGGGCGTGGCGTCCGGCTCGCCGCTGCCCGACGCGGTGGTCATCTGGACCCGCATCCTCTACGATCCCCTGAACGCCGCCGCGATGCCGGCCGTGGCCCTGCCGGTGCGCTGGGAGGTGGCCGACGACGAGCATTTCGGGCGCATCGTGGCGAAGGGCAGCGCCACCGCCACGCCGGCCCTCGCGCACAGCGTGCACGTGGACGTTAAAAACCTGGCGCCGGGCCGCTGGTATTTCTACCGCTTCATCCTCGGCGATGCAGTGAGCCCCGTGGGCCGCACCCGCACCGCGCCGGCAGCGGCCAGCATGCCCGAGCGCCTGAAACTGGCCGTGGCCTCGTGCCAGCATTGGGAGTTCGGCACCTACGCCGCCCACCGCCATATCGCCGCCGCCGCGCCCGACCTGGTGGCCTTCCTCGGCGATTACATCTACGAGTGGGGACCGTACCAGCTCCAGCACCCCAAGCGCGCGGTGCGCGTCTCGGAATCGTTCACGCTGGCCGACTACCGCAACCGCTACGCCCAGTACAAGAGCGACGCCCACCTGCAGGCCGCGCACCAGGTGGCGCCATGGATCGTCACCTGGGACGACCACGAAGTGGCCAACGACTACGCGGCCGACCGCGACGAGCGGCTCAACCCCGAATTCGTGCTGCGCCGGGCGGCTGCGTACCAGGCGTTCTACGAGCATATGCCGCTGCGCCTGTCGGTACCGAGACCGGGCGACTTTGCCAACATGCGCATCTACCAGCGCTACGACTGGGGGCGGCTGGCGCGCTTCCATGTGCTCGACGACCGCCAGTACCGCGCCTGGCATGCGTGCCCGCCCAAGGGGCGCGGCGGTTCCACCTCGGTGATCCGGCGCGACTGCGCGGCGTTGAACGATCCCAGGCGCACCATGCTGGGCGACGTCCAGCAGCGCTGGCTCGATGATGGCCTGACGTCGTCGCCAGCGCGCTGGAACATCCTGGCCCAGCAGACGCTGATGGCGCAGAACAGCCAGCTGCCGTTCAGACAGGATGCCGACGTGCGAATCTGGACCGATGGCTGGGACGGTTACCCGCTGGCGCGCCAGCGCCTGCTCGAGTCGCTCGCGACCAGCGGCGCCAGCAACCCGGTGGTGCTGTCGGGCGACGTGCACAGTTTTTTTGCGGCCGAGATCAGCCGCTATCCCACCCGCGCCGCGACCAGGAACAACCAGGTGCTGGCCAGCGAATTTTGCGGCACGTCGATCACGTCCCCATCACGGCCGCAAAAGCGCACCGAGGAATACGTGGCGATCAATCCGGGAATCAAGTATGGCAAGAGCGACCAGCGCGGCTTCATGCTGCTGGACGTCACGCCGGAAACCACCACGGCGCACTTCCAGGCGCTGGCCGACGTGCAGGATGCGGGGAGCGCAATCGCGACGGCGGCCAGTTTTGTAGTGCGCAATGGCCGCGCCGGGGTGGTAAAGGCTTGACGGTAAAATCCCCGCCTGGGCGGGGATCCGGGTGGCTTATGCCGGGGTTTTCTCGTCGCGCAGCTGGCGCCGCAAGATCTTGCCCACATTCGTCTTCGGCAGCTCATCGCGGAACTCGATGAACTTCGGCTTTTTATACGCCGTCAGTTCGTGCTTGCAGAAGTCCAGCAACTGCCCGGCCGTCAGGTTCGGATCCTTGCGCACCACGAACAGTTTGACGGCTTCGCCCGAATTCTTGTCCGGCACACCGATGCACGCCACTTCCAGCACGCCCGGGTGGCCGGCCACCACGCCCTCCACTTCGTTCGGGTACACATTGAAGCCCGAGACGATGATCATGTCCTTCTTGCGATCAACGATACGGGTGTAGCCGCGCTCGTCCATGATGCCGATGTCGCCGGTCTTGAAGAAGCCGTCGGCGGTCATGGTCTTGGCGGTTTCATCGGCGCGGTTCCAGTAGCCGGCCATTACCTGCGGGCCACGGATGGCGATCTCGCCGGTCTGGCCCAGCGGTACTGCGCGGCCGTCGTCGTCGATGATCAACACTTCGGTTGATGGAATCGGCAGGCCGATGGTGCCGGTGAATTCCTTGATATCGACGCGGTTGGCGGTGGCCACCGGTGACGTCTCGGACAAGCCGTAGCCTTCGATGATCGGCGTGCCGGTTACCTTGAGCCACTTGTCGGCCACGGCCTTCTGCACCGCCATGCCGCCGCCGTTGCACACCGAATAGCTGGAGAAATCGAGCTTGGAAAACTCCGGGTTATTGAGCAGCGCGTTGTACAGGGTGTTCACCGCTGGCAGCACTGCCACGCGGTACTTGGCCAGTTCCTTCACGAAGCCAGGGATATCGCGCGGATTAGGAATGAGCAACGTCAGTCCGCCCATGCGCATACCCATGAAGGCACTCACCGTCAGCGAATAGATGTGGTACAGCGGCAGTGCCGCCACGAACACCAGTTGCTCGTTGCTGTGCTTGAATTGCAGCCACGCCTCGTTTTGCAGCACGTTGGCGATGATGTTACGGTGCAGCAGCACCGCGCCTTTGGACACGCCCGTGGTACCGCCCGTGTATTGCAGGAAGGCGATGTCGTCGTGGCCCTGCTTGACCGGCTTTAAGGTCATGCCGGCGGCAGCCGCCATCATTTTCTTGTACGAGATCGAGCCGGGCAGCGAGAACGCCGGCACCAGCTTTTTCACCTTGCGCACCACCAGGTTGACGATCGTGCCTTTTACTAAACCCAGCATGTCGCCCATGGTGGCCACCACCACGTGCTTGACCTTGGTATTGGCGACCACCTGCTGCAAGGTGGTGGCAAAGTTTTCCAGCACGATGATGGCTTCGGAACCGGAGTCGATCAGCTGGTGCTGCAACTCGCGCGGCGTGTACAGCGGATTGACGTTGACCACCGTGTAGCCGGCGCGCAGGATCGCCGCCATCGCCACCGGGTACTGCAACACGTTCGGCATCATGATCGCCACCCGCGCGCCCGGCGACAGGCCCAGGCTTTGCAGCCAGGCGCCCATCTGCTGCGACAGCTGGTCCAGCTCGCGGTAGGTGAGGAACTTGTCCATGCACACATAGGCATTGCGGTCGGCGTACTTGCGGAATGCTTCTTCCAGCAAGTGCGTGATCGAGCGGAATTGCGTGCTGTCGATTTCCGCCGGGACGCCCTCGGGGTAGGACTTGAGCCAGATTTTTTCCATCGTTATGCAGCCTTCTCGTTCGTTTTTTTCTGTTGTTGGGTATCTTCGTCCCGCAGCATACGCCGCAAGATCTTGCCCACATTGGTTTTAGGCAATTCGTCCCGGAATTCGATATATTTCGGCTTCTTGTAGCCGGTCAGGTTTTGCTTGCAGTACGCCATCAGGGTCTCGGCGGTGAGGTTCGGGTCCTTGCGCACCACGAACATTTTGACGGCTTCCCCCGAATGCTCGTCCGGCACGCCCACGCAGGCGCACTCGAGCACGCCCGGGTGGGCGGCAACCACTTCTTCTAGTTCGTTCGGATACACATTGAAGCCGGACACCAGGATCATGTCTTTCTTGCGGTCGACGATTTTCACGTAGCCGCCTTCGTTCATGATGCCGATGTCGCCCGATTTGAAGTAGCCGTCGGCGGTCATCACCTTGGCGGTCTCGTCCGGACGGTTCCAGTAGCCGGCCATCACTTGCGGGCCACGGATGGCGATTTCGCCACGTTGGCCCAGCGGCACCTCGTGGCCATCATCGTCAAGGATGGCAATGTCGGTCGATGGAATTGGCAGGCCGATGGTGCCGCTGAACGCCACAGCATCGCCGCGGTTGCAGGTAGCGACCGGCGCGGTTTCGGACAGGCCGTAACCCTCGATGATCGGCGAGCCGGTGGCCTTGAACCAGCGCTCGGCCACCACCTGCTGCACCGCCATGCCGCCACCAAAGCTGAGCTTGAGGCTGGAGAAATCGAGGTGGCCGAAGTCGGGATGGTTGAGCAAGCCGTTAAACAAGGTATTCACCGCCGGCAGCATATTGAAGCGGTACTTGCCCAGCTCCTTGATGAAACCGCCGATATCGCGCGGGTTCGGGATCAAGAGGTTGAGCATGCCGCTGCGCATGCCCCACATGGCGCACACGGTCAGTGCGAAGATGTGGTACAGCGGCAGCGCCGCCACCATCACCGGCTGGGCATCGACCATGCCCACGGCCGGCGCCGCCCATGTCTCCATCTGCAGCATGTTGGCGATAATGTTCTGGTGCGTGAGCACGGCGCCCTTGGCCACGCCGGTGGTGCCGCCCGTGTATTGCAGGAAGGCGGGATCGGCAGGCTTGATATCGACCGGCGTGAGTTTCATGCCGGCGCCGTGCGACAGCGCAGCCTTGAAGCGCACCGCGTTGGGCAGCGAGTACGCCGGCACCAGGTGCTTGACGTTACGCACCACGAAGTTGACCAGCAGCCCCTTGGCAAAGCCCAGCATTTCGCCCATGGTGGCCACCACCACATGCTTGACCTGGGTGCGCGGCAGCACCTGCTCGAGCGTGTGGGCGAAATTTTCCAGGATCACGATGGCGCTGCAGCCGGCGTCGTTGAGCTGGTGCTCGAGCTCGCGCGGCGTGTACAGCGGGTTGATGTTGACCACGGTATAGCCGGCGCGCAGGATGGCGGCAATCGCGATCGGGTATTGCAGCACGTTGGGCATCATGATGCCCACGCGCGCGCCCTGCTTCATGCCCCGGCTTTGCAGCCAGGCGCCCAGGCGCTTCGAATAATTATCGAGCTCGGCATAGGTCAGATACTTGTCCATGCAGACATAGGCATGGCGGTCCGCGTACTTGCGGAAGGACTCTTCCAGCATCTGCACCAGGGAACCGTACTGTGCAGTATCTATCTCTGCCGGCATGCCGGGAGGATAGGACTTCAACCAGATTTTTTCCATGCCTGTGCCTCTTGTCTCGTTATCGTTGTGGGCCGGCGCATGGTGCCGGGTCAGGGGTGGCGTGTCGTCTGTGCGCACTGTCCGAGCCTGCTGATAACGCGATGCTATCGGTCAGTTGACGCGGACGCAAGCGCATTTAAACATAATTAGAACGCGCCTTCTAACGCGTTAAGACGAGCAAATCATGCTGCATAGCAGCAGGGGAGCCGTATCACAACATGCCCGGCGCGGCTTTTTGTCCGTCCTCTGCGGGGACGCTGTCCGCTGTTGCAGTGCGCGCGAGTTGATCCAGGCGCTGCTGGCGTTGAGCAAAATCAAGCGCAGCCATTTTTTGCACCGCACCATAAAATCGCACGAACGTTCTTTCTTGCTTGAGCAGGCTTCTGAATGCCGGCAGGTAATCGTGATAGGTACCGACCGCGCTCAGGTGCGCATTGGTCAGCGGCTCGGCAAACCAGCGGTCGTAACCGGCATAGCCGCCCCAGCCTTCCTTGAGCTTCAGGTAATCCGATTGAAGGTGGGCAAAGATGCGCGCCTTCTCGGCGCGGCGGTGGCGCACGCTGGTTTTGCTGGCGTAGTTATCGGCCAGCATTTGCCGGTGGCGCACCAGCAGCTCCAGAAATTCGGCGCGGCGGCCGTTGTAGCGCGTGTAGGCCAGGCGCATGTCGTCGTTGCCGTACAGCTCCAGCCAGCGCTGCACGCCGGCCTCTTCCACCGCCGTGGCAAAGCTTTCGTTGAACTGGGTATCGCCAGGTACGTACACCACCTGGTGCGCCAGTTCGTGGAACACCATGCGCGCCAGTTCGGCATCCGAGTAATTGATGAAGGTGGACAGCAGCGGATCGCTGAACCAGCCGAGCGTGGAGTACGCCGGCACGCCGCCCACTTGCACGTCGTTGCCTTCGCCGCGCAGTTCATCGGCGTAGGTCATGGCGTCGTCCTTGCTGTAGTAGCCACGATAACTGACGCAGCCGGCAATCGGGAAGCACCACTGGATCGGCCGCAGCGACAGCTCGGGTGTGGCCACCACGTTCCACAGCACAAACGGGCGCGACAGCGCGGCGTAGTTTTTATAGGAAGCGTTATCGGGCAGACCCAGCTCCTGCACCGCAAAGCGGCGGATCAGCAGCGCTTTTTCGAGCCGGGCTTTCAGTTGCGGATCGGTGGCGGGGTCGCCGAGCCAGTCATCGATCGGACGGGCGTCCGACCACAGCGAATATTGTCCTTGCGCCGCCTGCATGTAGTACTTGACCTGCGCGCAACCGGCCAGCAGCGCCAGCGTGCACGCCGCTACCAGCCAATACTTGGTACGAAGAACGCGGCGGGCAAATTGGCGCATACATTACCTTCAAGCACTAACTCTTTCAACCTGTACGAGTGTATCGTAAAACGTCGGTGCGCGGCCCATGTCGGTGAGGCGTTGGCTGGTGACTTCGTTGGCATTCTTGCCGTCGCTGGCAAGCTTTTTCCACCACACTGACAATCCGACCACCAGGCCCTGCCTGGCTTTATCGGTCACGCGCGCCTTGGCCACGAAGGTGCCGCGATCATTGAAAATCCTCACCATTTCCCCATGGGCGACGCCGCGCTCAGCGGCGTCAAGCGGGTGGATGTCGAGGTGCGGCTCGCCTTCGGCAGCACGTAAGCTCTTGACGTTGACGAACGTCGAATTGAGGAAATTGCGCGCCGGCGGAGAAATCATCGCCAGTGGGTAGCGCTGTGCAAGTTGAGGGTTGCTTGCAACAGATTCATACGGTTCGAGGTAAGTCGGCAACGGGTCGAGGCCATCCGCCGCCATCTGCGCCGAGTAAAACTCGCACTTGCCCGATGGCGTGGGAAAGCCACCGTGGGCAAACGGCGCCTCGGGCATGTTGAGCTTTTGCCAGCCCTTTTGTTTCAGCGATTCCCAGTCGAAGTGCATGGCGCGGGCATCGCTGGTCTTGAACGCTTGCGCGGCCAGCTGGTCGTCGGTCTCGGCAAAGCACGGATCGGTAAAGCCCATCGCGCGCGCCAGCAGCCGGAAGATTTCCGTGTTGGGCTTGGACTCGCCCAGCGGCGCAATGGCGGCGTTGTTGGCCATCATGTACAGGTGGCCGTACGACGTGTGGGCGTCGATGTGTTCGAGCTGGGTGGTAGCGGGCAGCACGATGTCGGCGTAGTCGGCCGTATCGGTCTGGAACTGCTCGATCACGACCGTAAACAAGTCTTCGCGGGCGAAGCCGGCCGCCACTTTCGACGAGTCGGGCGCGATCGCCACCGGGTTGGAGTTGTACACGATGACGGCCTCCACCTGCGGGCCGAACGCGGGCGAACTTGGGCGCAATAAATCGTCGCCGATAGTGGTCATGTTGATGGTGCGCGGCATTTTTTTCAGCAAGTCCGGCCGTTGCAGCGCCGGCTTGTTGGTCGGGAACGAGCCGCTCGACGACAGTTGCACGCCACCGGCCGCGTGGCGCCAGGCGCCGACCAGTGCCGGCAGGCAGGCGATATTGCGCACTGCCATGCCGCCGCCACGCACGCGCTGTACACCGTAGTTGGTGCGGATCGCCACCGGCAAGCCGGCCTTGGCGGTCTGGCCGTACAGGCGCGCCAGGTCCACCACTTCGGCGGCGGTGATGCCGCAAGTGGCAGCGGTGCGCTCGGGTGTCCATTCCGCCGCGCGTGCCTTGAGCTGGTCAAAGCCCAGCGTGTAGTCGGCGATGTAGTCGTGGTCGAGCAGGTCTTCGGCGATCAGCACGTGCATCAGGCCCAGCGCCAGCGCGGCGTCGGTGCCGGGCAGCAGGGCGATATGCTGGTGGCATTTCTCGGCCGTGAGCGAGCGGTACGGGTCGATGGCGATCAGCTTGGCGCCATGGCGCTTGGCTTCCTGGGCGCGGGTCCAGAAATGCAGGTTGGACGCAATCGGGTTGCCGCCCCAGATGATGATCAGCTTGGCATTTTGAAACTGCTCCATGTCGGTACCCATAGAGGCGCCGATGGTGTACCGGTAGCCGGTGGCGCCAGCCGTGGCGCACACGGTGCGGTCCAGCAGCGAGGCGCCCAGCTGGTTGAAAAAGCGCGAGGACATCGACTCGCCCTGGACCAGGCCCATGGTGCCGCAGTAGCTGTACGGCAGGATCGCTTCCGGATCGCGCGCGGCGATCGGCGCCAGTCGGTCGGCAATGGTGCGCAGCGCCTCGTCCCAGCTGATACGCTCGAACTTGCCCTCGCCCTTGGCGCCCACGCGGCGCAGCGGATGCAGCAGGCGCTCGTCGTGGTAGGTACGCTCGGTATAGCGCGACACCTTGGTGCATAGCACGCCGGCCGTGGTCGGGTGGTCGGGGTCGCCCTTGACGGCGGTGGCCACGCCGTCTTCCACGGTCACCAGCAGGGCGCAGGTGTCGGGGCAGTCGAGCGGGCAGGCCGCGCGAACTTGTGTGCTTGTCATGTCTGGATCCAAAATAGCGGGAGGCGTAAAAACAATATGGTAAACGATTAGGGTCTTGCTCATGCCGGCTTGAGTCCGCTCTGGATAAAGTTGACGCACACGGGCTACAATGGTCCTTCTCGCTACTCACAAGGCAAGCGAAATCCCATATGGAGAAGCAGATGAAACTAGTTGATCCCATCATTGCGTTTCAATCCGAAATACAGCAGATCCGCCGCGATCTGCATGCCCATCCAGAACTCTGCTACGAAGAGCAGCGCACGTCCGACGTGGTTGCCGACAAGCTCACGCAGTGGGGCATTCCCGTCATCCGTGGCCTGGGCGTGACCGGCGTGGTCGGCATCATCAAGAATGGCACGTCCGAGCGCTCGATCGGCCTGCGCGCCGACATGGACGCGCTGCCCATGCAAGAAATCAACACTTTTGACCACGCCTCGCGCCACCCGGGGAAAATGCACGCCTGCGGCCACGATGGCCACACCGCCATGCTGCTGGGCGCCGCCAAACACCTGGCCGAGCACCGCAACTTCGATGGCACGGTATATCTCGTTTTCCAGCCAGCCGAAGAAGGCGGCGCTGGCGCCAAGCGCATGATCGAGGACGGCCTGTTCGAGCAATGCCCGATGGATGCGATCTACGGCATGCACAACTGGCCCGGCATTCCGGCCGGCCACATGAGCGTGGCCGAGGGCCCGATGATGGCGTCCAGTAACGAGTTCTATCTGACCATCAAGGGCAAGGGCGCACACGCGGCGCAACCGCACAAGGGCATCGACCCGGTGATGGTGGCGGTACAGATCGCGCAAAGCTGGCAGACCATCATCAGCCGCCAGAAAAGCCCGCTCGACACGGCCGTGCTGTCGATCACGCAAATCCATGCCGGCAGCGCCACCAACGTGATTCCCGACGACGCCAAGATGGTCGGCACGGTGCGCACCTTCACCTGGCCGGTGCTCGACCTGATCGAACAGCGCATGGAAGAAATCGCCCGCCACACGGCGGCGGCTTTCGGCGCCGAGGCGGAATTCCGCTTCCGCCGCAACTACCCGCCGCTGGTCAACCACCCGGCCGAAACCCGTTTCGCGGTGGAGGTGATGAAGGAAGTACTGGGCACCGACCGGGTGGACGACCAGGTGGAGCCAACCATGGGCGCGGAAGACTTCGCGTACTTCCTGCAGGCCAAGCCCGGCTGCTATATGTTCATCGGCAACGGCGAAGGCGACCACCGCGATGGCGGCCACGGCCTCGGTCCATGCGTGCTGCATAACGGCAGCTATGACTTCAACGACAACCTGTTGCCGATTGGATCAAGTTTCTGGGTGCGGATGGTGGAGAAGAGTTTGCCGCTGGCGGGTTAGATTGACGGCATTGGCCGACCGCCCACCTGCGCAGCGGTCCGCCCATGCGCAATGACGGATGGACCGTCAACCGCCCGCTTTTGAGTCGTCATTCCCGCGCAGGCGGGACGGTCCGCCGATGCGGTCCATAGAACGGTCGGGCAGAACAACCTCAAATCCTATCCGCCCCACTGCCAACTCGCAGTCCCGGATTCAACCCCTCCAGCCCTAGCAGCGCGGCAGAATGATCCGCCTGCGGCAACTGCTCAGCCAGCGCCTCGAACCGCTCCGTCACCAGCGCGGTGACCGGCAACACCACCCCGGCAGCGGCTGCCGCAGCGAGAATGTTGCGCTGGTCCTTGACCTGCGTAGCCACCTTGCCGCCAGCGACAAAGTTACGCTCCAACATGCGCTGACCATGAACATCGAGGATTTTGCTCTCGGCGAAGCCGCCGCGTATCGCTGTCCGCATCGCGGCAGGATCGGCCCCGGCCGCCTGGGCCAGCAACATGGCTTCGGCCACGATGTTGATGGTCGCGCCGACAATCAGTTGGTTGCACAGCTTGGCCACCTGGCCGCTGCCGGCCGGTCCCACTAATGTGGGCCGCCCCATGGCCGAGAAGATGGGAAGCAGTTGCTCGAAATCGTCCACGCTGCCACCCGCCATGATCGCCAGCGTGCCAGCCGCCGCGCCGCCCACGCCGCCGGACACCGGCGCGTCGACAAAGCGGTGTCCCTGCCCTCGCAGCAACGCGTGAAACGCCTGCGCCTCCGCTTGCTGCGTCGAGCTCATGTCCACCCATAATGCCTGCGGCGCCAATGACGGCAAGGCATCCTGCATGACTTGGGCCACGATCGGGCCGTTCTCCAGCATCGAGATGACGATGCTGGCATCGCGCAACGCGTCATCAAGCTTCGCCACCGGCAGTGCGCCCGCGTCGGCCAGCGCCTGTGCCTTGGCGAAGGTGCGATTCCAGACCGTGACCGCGTGGCCGGCCGCAAGCAGGCGCCGGACCATGGGATCTCCCATCAAGCCAATACCGAGAAAAGTGATGCGCATAGACAATCCTGCTCTGAGGGTAATCAAAACACCGGTGCGCCGGAAGAAAATCCGGAACACCGGTACAATCTTGCCAGCCGTATCAAACACGCATACAGCACTGAAAAGTCGGAAATAAACTCAAGGATACTATGTTCGCGAAGACAATGATGGCGGCAGTGGCCGCCCTGATGGTGAGCCAGGTTGCAATGGCCCAAGACAAACTGATCGACTCGGTGTCGGTCGATTACGGCGCCGGGCCGAAGCAGCGCATGGTGCGCCTGAGCGCGGCCAATGACTGGGAAAAGCGGTGGTTCCAGTCGAACGGTACGCACCTGAGCGGCTACTGGGAAGGCAGCGTCGGTTACTGGCGCCAGAACCAGTACCGCAACGTCCCAGGCTGGGAAAAAGGCCTGTGGGACGTCGGTTTCACCCCGGTATTCCGCTTCCAGAATGACAACAAGAAGGGGATTTACTACGAAGCCGGTATCGGCGTTCACCTCTTGTCCAGCCTGTACAAAAACGACAGCCGGGAATTGTCGACTGCCTTCCAGTTCGGTGACCACATCGGTATCGGCTACGTGATGCAGAATAACTGGGAAGTCGCGCTCAAACTGCAGCACTTCTCCAACGCCAGCATCAAGCGCCCGAATGGCGGCGCGAACTTCCTGGAACTGAAAGCGGCGTATCACTTCTAAGCAGGTTCGCCACCGGTTTCCACATCAGCGCTTCTCCGGAAGCGCTTTTTTATACCTGTTTTATAGACGCCCAAATGCAAAAAACCCCCAACCGGATCACCGGAAGGGGGTTTTTCTGTATAACTAGCCTGACGATAACCTACTTTCACACTGGTTGCAGCACTATCATCGGCGCAAAATCGTTTCACGGTCCTGTTCGGGATGGGAAGGGGTGGGACCGATTTGCTATGGTCATCAGGCATTGAACTGTACGAGTCGCGTTTTTGTGAACGTTACTCAGAATCTGGAATTGGTAAGTAGTTGGTGAGTCATGCTCACCTGGGTAATGAAGTTGTGTATCAACGAACGTTCCAACGCACTTCTTATTCGCTACAACCTGCTAAGGTTATAGGGACAAGCCGTACGGGCAATTAGTACTGGTTAGCTTAATGCATTACTGCACTTCCACACCCAGCCTATCAACGTCCTGGTCTCGAACGACCCTTCAAAGAGCTCAAGGCTCTGGGAAATCTCATCTCAAGGCAAGTTTCCCGCTTAGATGCTTTCAGCGGTTATCTCTTCCGAACTTAGCTACCCGGCAATGCCACTGGCGTGACAACCGGTACACCAGAGGTTCGTCCACTCCGGTCCTCTCGTACTAGGAGCAGCCCCCTTCAAATTTCCAACGCCCACGGCAGATAGGGACCAAACTGTCTCACGACGTTTTAAACCCAGCTCACGTACCACTTTAAATGGCGAACAGCCATACCCTTGGGACCGGCTACAGCCCCAGGATGTGATGAGCCGACATCGAGGTGCCAAACTCCCCCGTCGATATGAACTCTTGGGAGGAATCAGCCTGTTATCCCCAGAGTACCTTTTATCCGTTGAGCGATGGCCCTTCCATACAGAACCACCGGATCACTATGTCCTACTTTCGTACCTGCTCGACTTGTCAGTCTCGCAGTTAAGCACGCTTATGCCATTGCACTATCGTCACGATGTCCGACCGTAACTAGCGTACCTTCGAACTCCTCCGTTACACTTTAGGAGGAGACCGCCCCAGTCAAACTGCCTACCATGCACTGTCCCCGACCCGGATAACGGGCCAAGGTTAGAACCTCAAATG
This sequence comes from Duganella zoogloeoides, assembly GCF_034479515.1. Lineage (NCBI taxonomy): Bacteria > Pseudomonadati > Pseudomonadota > Betaproteobacteria > Burkholderiales > Oxalobacteraceae > Duganella > Duganella zoogloeoides. The sequence goes on along the minus strand of NZ_CP140152.1, from coordinate 17,981 downwards.
AACCAGGGTGGTATTTCAAGGTTGGCTCCACGAAAACTGGCGTTCCCGCTTCAAAGCCTCCCACCTATCCTACACAGATTGATTCAAAGTCCAATGCAAAGCTACAGTAAAGGTTCATGGGGTCTTTCCGTCTAGCCGCGGGTAGATTGCATCATCACAAACACTTCAACTTCGCTGAGTCTCGGGAGGAGACAGTGTGGCCATCGTTACGCCATTCGTGCAGGTCGGAACTTACCCGACAAGGAATTTCGCTACCTTAGGACCGTTATAGTTACGGCCGCCGTTTACTGGGACTTCAATCAAGAGCTTGCACCCCATCATTTAATCTTCCAGCACCGGGCAGGCGTCACACCCTATACGTCCACTTTCGTGTTTGCAGAGTGCTGTGTTTTTATTAAACAGTCGCAGCCACCAGTTTATTGCAACCCTTTCGCCCTATCACAGTAAAGTGACCAAGCTACCGGGGCGTACCTTTTCCCGAAGTTACGGTACCAATTTGCCGAGTTCCTTCTCCCGAGTTCTCTCAAGCGCCTTAGAATACTCATCTCGCCCACCTGTGTCGGTTTGCGGTACGGTCTCGTATGACTGAAGCTTAGAGGCTTTTCTTGGAACCACTTCCGATTGCTACAGAGCCGAAGCTCTTCGTCCCAGTCCCTTGAATTCCGCGCCCGGATTTGCCTAAGCGCCTTCTATGAACCAGAAACTGCCTATTCCAACAGGCAGACAACCTTCCGCGATCCGTCCCCCCATCGCATCATACGACGGTGCAGGAATATTAACCTGCTTCCCATCAGCTACGCATCTCTGCCTCGCCTTAGGGGCCGACTCACCCTGCTCCGATGAACGTTGAACAGGAAACCTTGGGCTTACGGCGTGGGGGCTTTTCACCCCCATTATCGCTACTCATGTCAGCATTCGCACTTCTGATACCTCCAGCATCCTTTACAAGACACCTTCGCAGGCTTACAGAACGCTCTCCTACCATATCCTTGCGGATATCCGCAGCTTCGGTGACTGGCTTAGCCCCGTTACATCTTCCGCGCAGGACGACTCGATCAGTGAGCTATTACGCTTTCTTTAAATGATGGCTGCTTCTAAGCCAACATCCTGACTGTTTTAGCCTTCCCACTTCGTTTTCCACTTAGCCAATCTTTGGGACCTTAGCTGGCGGTCTGGGTTGTTTCCCTCTTGACGCCGGACGTTAGCACCCGACGTCTGTCTCCCAAGCTCGCACTCATCGGTATTCGGAGTTTGCAATGGTTTGGTAAGTCGCGATGACCCCCTAGCCATAACAGTGCTCTACCCCCGATGGTGATACTTGAGGCACTACCTAAATAGTTTTCGGAGAGAACCAGCTATTTCCAAGTTTGTTTAGCCTTTCACCCCTACCCACAGCTCATCCCCTAATTTTTCAACATTAGTGGGTTCGGACCTCCAGTGCGTGTTACCGCACCTTCATCCTGGCCATGAGTAGATCACTTGGTTTCGGGTCTACACCCAGCGACTATCGCCCTGTTCGGACTCGATTTCTCTACGGCTTCCCTATATGGTTAACCTTGCCACTGAATGTAAGTCGCTGACCCATTATACAAAAGGTACGCAGTCACGGAACAAGTCCGCTCCTACTGTTTGTATGCACACGGTTTCAGGATCTATTTCACTCCCCTCCCGGGGTTCTTTTCGCCTTTCCCTCACGGTACTGGTTCACTATCGGTCGATTACGAGTATTTAGCCTTGGAGGATGGTCCCCCCATATTCAGACAGGATTTCTCGTGTCCCGCCCTACTTGTCGTACGCTTAGTACCACCGTTTGAATTTCGTGTACGGGGCTATCACCCGCTATGGCTGCCATTTCCAGAGCATTCCACTATTCAATCGACTATCACGTACAGGCTCTTCCCATTTCGCTCGCCACTACTTTGGGAATCTCGGTTGATTTATTTTCCTGCAGCTACTTAGATGTTTCAGTTCGCCGCGTTCGCTTTGCAACCCTATGTATTCAGGTTGCAATACCCTAAAAGGGTGGGTTTCCCCATTCGGAAATCTGCGGATCAAAGCTTGTTTGCTAGCTCCCCGCAGCTTATCGCAAGCTACTACGTCCTTCATCGCCTGTAATCGCCAAGGCATCCACCATGTGCACTTATTCACTTGTCCCTATAACGTTAGCCCCTGCGACTAAACAAGGAGCGTTTATAGGAATAAGAAGTACTACGTTGTTGCGTTTGTTGATACATACAATCATTACCCATCGCATCACGTTTTACCGTAACACGACACATAAAAATCTACTTACTTCTTCCAGATTGTTAAAGAACATACAGCACTTGGTCTCTAAAAGACCAAATCTAAACCTAGCGGCTTACATTTGAACTCTTGGTGGAGGATGACGGGATCGAACCGACGACCCCCTGCTTGCAAAGCAGGTGCTCTCCCAGCTGAGCTAATCCCCCATGGGTAAGACTGGTAGGGCTGGTTGGACTCGAACCAACGACCCCCGCGTTATCAACACGGTGCTCTAACCAGCTGAGCTACAGCCCCAAATGCTGTTCTTCTAATTGACAGTCGATAAGTGTGAACGCTTGATGATGAGTGCTACTCTAGAAAGGAGGTGATCCAGCCGCACCTTCCGATACGGCTACCTTGTTACGACTTCACCCCAGTCACGAATCCTACCGTGGTAAGCGCCCTCCTTACGGTTAAGCTACCTACTTCTGGTAAAACCCGCTCCCATGGTGTGACGGGCGGTGTGTACAAGACCCGGGAACGTATTCACCGCGACATGCTGATCCGCGATTACTAGCGATTCCAACTTCATGCAGTCGAGTTGCAGACTACAATCCGGACTACGATACACTTTCTGGGATTAGCTCCCCCTCGCGGGTTGGCGGCCCTCTGTATGTACCATTGTATGACGTGTGAAGCCCTACCCATAAGGGCCATGAGGACTTGACGTCATCCCCACCTTCCTCCGGTTTGTCACCGGCAGTCTCATTAGAGTGCTCTTTCGTAGCAACTAATGACAAGGGTTGCGCTCGTTGCGGGACTTAACCCAACATCTCACGACACGAGCTGACGACAGCCATGCAGCACCTGTGTGCAGATTCTCTTTCGAGCACCCTCCAATCTCTCGGAGGTTTCTGCCATGTCAAGGGTAGGTAAGGTTTTTCGCGTTGCATCGAATTAATCCACATCATCCACCGCTTGTGCGGGTCCCCGTCAATTCCTTTGAGTTTTAATCTTGCGACCGTACTCCCCAGGCGGTCTACTTCACGCGTTAGCTGCGTTACCAAGTTAATTAAAACCCGACAACTAGTAGACATCGTTTAGGGCGTGGACTACCAGGGTATCTAATCCTGTTTGCTCCCCACGCTTTCGTGCATGAGCGTCAGTTTTGACCCAGGGGGCTGCCTTCGCCATCGGTGTTCCTCCACATATCTACGCATTTCACTGCTACACGTGGAATTCTACCCCCCTCTGCCAAACTCTAGCCTTGCAGTCACCATCGCCATTCCCAGGTTGAGCCCGGGGATTTCACGACAGTCTTACAAAACCGCCTGCGCACGCTTTACGCCCAGTAATTCCGATTAACGCTTGCACCCTACGTATTACCGCGGCTGCTGGCACGTAGTTAGCCGGTGCTTATTCTTCAGGTACCGTCATTAGACCTCTGTATTAGAAAAGTCCGTTTCTTCCCTGACAAAAGAGCTTTACAACCCGAAGGCCTTCTTCACTCACGCGGCATTGCTGGATCAGGCTTGCGCCCATTGTCCAAAATTCCCCACTGCTGCCTCCCGTAGGAGTCTGGACCGTGTCTCAGTTCCAGTGTGGCTGGTCGTCCTCTCAGACCAGCTACTGATCGATGCCTTGGTAGGCTTTTACCCTACCAACTAGCTAATCAGATATCGGCCGCTCCAGGAGCATGAGGTCTTGCGATCCCCCACTTTCATCCTTAGATCGTATGCGGTATTAGCGTAACTTTCGCTACGTTATCCCCCACTCCAGGGTACGTTCCGATATATTACTCACCCGTTCGCCACTCGCCGCCAGGTTGCCCCGCGCTGCCGTTCGACTTGCATGTGTAAGGCATGCCGCCAGCGTTCAATCTGAGCCAGGATCAAACTCTTCAGTTTAATCTCTGTTTATTTGCCGATTTCTCGGCACCGTCTTTCGACGGGTCGCTCACTCAAAATACTGACAGGCCACTATTTTCATAGCGCCTATTTCATTACTTCTTGTGAACATTTGATATGTTAAGTATCACGGAGACTAGCTCCGTGTGCACTGTCATCAAACGTCCACACTTATCGACTGTTAATTTTTAAAGAACTGTATTTGGTGTTGCGGTATTGCGTTTCGCTGCGATCGTTTTGTCTGCCGCGAAGAAGAAAGAGTATGAAGCGTTTAGCTTGTTTCGTCAACCTTCTTTTCCGTACTTTCTTACCTTCGCTTCGTTCAGCATTTGCATGCTGTGTTCTGCGAGGGGGCGAATTATAGGCTGGCTCGCAGGGGCTTGGCAAGCACTTTTCTGGCGCCGTCCGACAGAATAATCATGGCCAGCGCAGCCGCGCCCACGCCCATCAATATCCGGTGATCGCCGCCGCTTTGTGCGAACAAATACGAGTAACCGTAACCGGCCAATGCCTGCGTCAGCGCGAACACCGTGGTAGCCTTGCTCCAGACGATGTTTTGTCCATGGGCGTCGCCCGACAAAATGCGGTGCAGCCGCGCCAGGGTAATCGGCGGCACGCCGGGCGGATAGGAACCGATCACCAGCGTCGCCAGCATCAGCACCAGGTGGTGTGTCGAAAACATCATCAGCACTACCGCGCCGATTTGCAGCCAGGTCATCAGGTGGCTGGTGGCCGAGGCGCCCAGGCGATCGGACATCCAGCCATAGGCCATCGGGCCGATCATGGCGCCCACGCCATAGACGATCCAGAACAACGCCGCCTCGTGCGAACCCCACCCAAGACCACGCGCCACATAATCGACCAGGAACATCATCAACGGCACCAGGCCCACGGCCATCAGCGCGTATTGCACATACAGCAGCATGAGTTCGGACCGTGCGCCCGCTGCCATGGTGACGGCGGCCTGCCCTGCCGGCGGATGGGTGTGTACCGCATGCGGCCAGCACGCCCAACTTGCAATGGTCAGCAGCAGCGACAACACGCCGAGCCCGAGCCAGGTAGCGCGCATGCCGACATCAAGCAACAACGGCACCAGCGTGCCCGACATGGCAATCCCCACGCCGATGCCGAGGAAGATGGCGCCGCTGGCCATGCCCTTGCGCGCGGCCGGCACATGCGGTAACACGCTCGATGCGGCCAGCACCATGATCACACCGCCCGACACGCCCGACAGCAGGCGCCAGACGAAGAACCATCCCACCGACAATGGAAATGCGCAGGCAAAGAATGCCAGCGACGTCAGCACCATCATCGCCCGCAAGGCGGACCTGGCGCCATAGCGGCGCGACAGCGGCCGTCCCAGCAATGCACCCACCAGGTATCCGACCAGGTTGGCCGCCCCCAGGTACACCACGTCGCTGGCAACAAACCAATGCGCCTCGATCATCGGCGGGATCAATGGCGTGTACGCAAAGCGCGCCAGCCCGATGCCTACCAGGCTGGCGCACAGGCCGGCAAATATGGCACGCGCGGTGGCGGCCCGGTCTTCAACGATATCCATTCACAGCTCCTCATGATGTTTGACAGCATAGTCAAACTTGACAGCAGTGTCAAGAATGCCGATAATCGGCCCATGGCTGGCATAAAACAATTCAATGAAGAGGACGCGCTGGAGCGTGCGATGCACGTGTTCTGGCAGCGCGGCTATGGCGCGACGTCGATGCAGGAGCTGGCGCAGGCCACCGGCGTGCTGCGCGGCTCGCTCTATAACGCCTATGGCGACAAGCAGGCTATCTTCCTGCTGGCGTTTGCGCGCTACCAACGCCGCTATCTGGAGACGGTGCGCGAGCACATGCAACTGTCCGATCCGGTGGCGGCACTGCGCGCCTACTTTGCCTACGTGATCAAGTCGATGTCGGAACTGGCGCCAGGACGCGGCGAAGACGCGGCGCCACGCACGCGCGGCTGCCTGACCACCAAGATCGCCACCGACGAAACCGCCATGGACGAGCCGGTGCGCAATGCCTTGCGTGGCATGCTGGAAGGATTGGGCCTGGTGCTGGAAGAACGGCTGGCCGCGCCCGATGCGGTGGCGCGGCTGCGCCTGTCGCCGCAAGACGCTGCCCGCCTGCTGGTCACTTTTACTCGGGGAAATGTGGTGATGGAGCGCATCTACCACGGCCCTGAACAACTCCAGGCCACGGCCGACAGCCTGATACAACTACTCTTTAAAGCTGATTAACCTCAGGCGTTATGAATGACGGCATCGACGCGCTTGTGCACGTCTTCGGCAAACGCCAGGAACGCTGCCATTTCGGTCGGCTGATTGACATCGAGCGCATACCATTCGGCCGAGCCACCCGCCTTGCGGATCTCATTGACCAGACCCTGCAAGCGGTTCGAGCGGCGCGCGCCCAGCACCACGTGGTGGCCCTGCTGCGCCAGCTGGCGCGCCGTGGCTGGTCCGCTGCCCCGGCTGGCGCCGGCGATCAGGATGACTTTACGCTGTAACGATGGGTTCATGATGCGGTCCTTTCCCGGGCAATGACACGAGCATGCATCTTACGGCTGCGTATCGATGCTGCAAATGCACATGACTATGCGATTCTTGCCTAATCCTATACTTCAATCGCCAGCCCATGGCGGCCCTGCGTCTTTTGATGGATCATTCCTATTCATGAGAGCATTAAAGGAAATGACGTGGACCGCCTGATCGAACTGCATCGCCAGCTGGCCCGGCACGATGGCTATACCGACACCGACGTGGCCGCCGTACGCCTGACGCGCGCCACCCAGAGCGTGGCCAAGACGCCGGTGATGTCGGAGCCGTGTATCGCCATTGCGCTGCAGGGCCGCAAGCGCGCCTTCTTCGGCACCGATGTGCTGCAGTTCGACGCCAACCAGTACCTGGTGGTGGCCATTCCGATGCCTTTTTCCAGCGCGACGGAAGCCACGCCGGAGGAACCCTTCCTGGGCCTGACGATACAGGTGGACCGCACCACCCTGGCCGACCTGATGTTCGCCATCGATCAGACCGATAACGAAGTGCCGGCCGCGCCCAAGGGCATGATGACCACGCGCATGGATGCGCGCCTGCGCGATACCGTGCTGCGCCTGCTTGAAACGCTCAACTCGCCGCTGGAAGCGCGCGTGCTGGGACCGGCCATCGTGCGCGAGATCTGTTTCCGCGTGCTGATGGGCGAGCAAGGCGCGGCAATGCGCGCGGCGCTCACCAGCCAGGGCCAGTTCGGCCGCATCGCCAAGGCGCTGCGCCGCATCCACGCCGACTACGCCGCCAGCATCGACGTTGGCATGCTGGCGGCCGAAGCCAATATGAGCGTGCCCGCCTTCCACGTGCATTTCAAATCGGTCACGCACTGCTCGCCGATCCAGTATGTGAAATCGGCGCGGCTACACCAGGCACGGCTACTGATGGCGCGCAACGACATGACCGCGCAGGCAGCCTGCGCCCAGGTCGGTTACGAAAGCCCGTCCCAGTTCAGCCGCGAGTTCAAGCGCTTTTTCGGCCGCAGTCCCGGCGAGGAGGCTGATGTGTTGCGCCGCTACCTCGCACCACCGGTGATTGAACCGGCGCAATTGCTTTAAAAGTAATACGAGATTAGTATGGTTGCTTGGCAGCATTGCAAATTACGCAATGCCACCCCTGGCAACTATAGAGGAACAGCATGCGACGTTTTATTCTCATCCTGGCCGCGCTGGCAGCCGCGCCCGCCATCACTATTGCCGCCTCATTCGAACCGGGCGTCTTCCTGGCGCTGGACACCGGCGGCGCATCGACGTCATCGAAATATGCGGCGAACGGCGATGACCTTTCATTCGGCGGCAAGGTCGGTTATCAGTACACGCGCAATTTCGGCTTCGATGTCTATGCCCGCAGCCTGAGCTTTATTTCCAATTCAGGTGTCTTTAGCGAACGCGGCCTCTATCCCGATCAGACTGTTGGCATCGCCGCGCAAGGCACCATGCCACTCAACGAAAGCTTCAGCCTGTTTGGCCGCGCCGGCATCGGTCGCACCAGCTTGAAAGGCAATCGCTCGGGGATGAAGGACAAGGAAGAGACTGACGGCCTGGTGGGCGTCGGCATAAGCTACCACTTCAACCGTCAATGGTCGATCAACCTCGAAGGCAGTTACCTGACCAAGACCGAGATCAAGATGTATTCGTTCGGCGGCCGCTTCCAGTTTTAGCAGCGCAGACAAAACCGCCATCGCTTCGTTGCAGCACCTCGCCCTGAAGGTTCTGTCAGGCGCTCTGATTGCAAGGCACCACCCGCACCCGGCGCCGCTCGCCCATCGCTTCGAATTCGAAGCGCACCGGCAGGAAGCGGGCGATCACCTGGGCATTGGTCAGTGCGTGCAATGACAGCGCGTCGGTAGTGAAGCTACCGGCACCGGCCAGCGCCATGGGCAACATGAGCTGGTCCGCCAGGCACTCGCTCACTGCCGCGCCCGAGGCGATGTAGCGGCGGGCACGCTCCAGCGTCTGTTTCGCCACGGTTTCGGCGCGCACCATTTTTTCGCCGAAGCCGGCAAACACTTCCGTCACATGCTCGTGTTCAAGCGTCAGCAACAGCACGTTGCCTGGCCCCACTTCCAGCGGCAGGCGATGGCACAGCAATTGCGCTTCGCTCCAGCCCATGCCTTGGCCGATGCATTCCAGTTCGCGCCTGGCCACCGACTCGGGCACGCCCGCCACAAAACTTTCCGCATAGCCGTGCAGGCGCGTTCCCCGCTCGGTCAAATCCAGCGCCCGCAAGCCGGCGCATGGCTGCACGGTCGCAACCAGTTCGCCGCCACCGGCCGGGTAAAAGCCGAAGCGCCGCAAAGCGAAATCCACCTCGGCGCCCATCGACGCCAGCACCCGGCCATAGGCGCGCTCGAGAAAGTGCGACGGCGGCGCCATTGAATTATGGGTGCCGCCAGTAACCGTTACCCGCGACAGCTGACCGGCAAACAACAACGCAGGCAAAACGGTCTGCATCACCAGCGTGGAACTGCCGGCGGTGCCGATCGCAAACGCGTAATCGCCGGCGCGGATGGCGCCCGGCACGAACGCCAGTGTTTGCGCGCCGACCGCCACGTCGCCCACGTCGGCGCCGCATATGCGCGCCGCTGCCAGCACCGCCACCAGGTGCTGGCGCAGCAATCCAGGCCGCGACCGCCCCGCACGGATATTGATGATCCGAAACGGCTGGCCGGTAATCATCGACAGGCTCAGCGCCGTGCGCAATATCTGGCCGCCGCCCTCGCCTGCCGCTCCGTCCAGTTCTATCATGCCCATATTCATGCTCATCTTTATCCTTTCACGCACACGACCTGCTTGAGGGTGTGCACCACTTCCACCAGGTCGCGCTGCGCGTGCATGACCGCATCGATATCTTTGTAGGCCATCGGAATCTCGTCCACCACGCTGGCATCCTTGCGACATTCCACGCCGGACGTTGCGCGCGCGTGGTCGTCAGCATTGAAGCGGCGCTTGGCCTCGTTGCGGCTCATGGTGCGGCCGGCGCCGTGGCTGCAGCTGTTAAAACTTTCTTCGTTGCCTTTACCGCGCACGATAAAACTCTTGGCGCCCATCGAGCCCGGAATGATGCCCAGTTCGCCCGGCCGCGCCGACACCGCGCCCTTGCGGGTGATCAGCACATCCTTGCCGAAGTGCCGCTCGCGCTGCACATAATTGTGGTGGCAGTTGACCGCCTCCACGTGGGTCTCGAATGGCTTGGTGATGATGGTGCGCACCGCCGCAATCAGGTTGTGCATCATCACCTCGCGGTTGGTGCGGGCGAAGCGCTGGGCCCAGCCCACCGCCTCGACATAATCCTGGTAGTGAGTGGTGCCTTCTTCCAGGTACGCCAGGTCGTCGTCGGGCAGGTTGATGAAGTGGGTGCGCATATCTTTCTTGGCAAGCTCGATGAAGTGGCTGCCGATGGCATTACCCACGCCGCGCGAGCCCGAGTGCAGCATGAACCACACGGCGCCGGTTTCATCGAGGCACACTTCGATGAAGTGGTTGCCGCCGCCGAGCGTGCCCAGGTGCCGGTAGTTGTTGGTCTTGCTCAGCTTGGGCGTTTTCTGGCAAATCACATCGAACTCGTCCTTGAGTTGCGTCCAGGCCGCATCGACCGGCGCCGGCGGCGTGTTCCAGCTGCCCTCGTCGCGGCCGCGATGGCTGCGGGTCTTGGGCGACATACCGTGGGGAATGGCGCGCTCGATGGCGCTGCGCAGCGGTCCCAGGTTGTCCGGCAGATCGTTGGCGTTGAGCGTGGTCTTCGCTGCCATCATGCCGCAACCGATATCGACGCCGACCGCCGCCGGAATGATGGCGCCCAACGTCGGAATTACGCTGCCGATGGTCGAACCTTTGCCCAGGTGGACGTCCGGCATCACCGCGATGTGCTTGTAGATGAACGGCATGCGGGCGGTGTTGGCCAGCTGCTGCTTGGCCGATTCTTCCACTGGTACGCCCTGGGTCCACATCTTGATCGGGCTACCGTTGCTGGTGTCGAGGGTATCGTAATTGAGCTTTTCCATTTTCTTCTCTTTCATTTTTATCTTGGGTAAGCCTTTTATTGCAAACGCCATGCCAGCTTCTTGAAGATGCGGAAATATTTTTATAAACCATTGAATCAATACGATAATTTTTCTTTTCGACGTCTTTTACTGCCGTTTTGCCGAAATCATCAGGCATAATTATTTATCCTGATTTATAAGATTTTATCCATGAAAATCAAACGCAAAGTAGTGATCGGCTTTGTCGGCAGCCAGTTAGATGGCGGCCAACGCACCGAGCGCTGGGAAAAATGGCGGCCCAGCGTCTCGCTCACCCAGCACGACGACCTGGTGATCGATCGTTTCGAATTGCTCTACAATGGCAAATTCAGGGACTTGAGCGAACGCGTAACACGCGACATCGCCACCGTATCGCCCGAAACCTTGGTCGCCATCCACGAGATACCGATGCGCGACGCTTGGGATTTCGAGGATGTGTATGGGGCGCTGTTCGATTTCGCCAAGAACTATCCGTTCGACACCGAGCACGAGGACTACTGGATCCATATCACCACCGGTACCCACGTGGTGCAAATCTGCTTGTTCCTGCTGACGGAGGCGCGCTACCTGCCCGGCCGGCTGCTGCAGACATCGCCGCCTCGGCGCGGCGGCGACCAGGCCGGTTACCAGCTGATCGATCTCGATCTCTCGCGCTACGACCAGATCGCCCAGCGCTTTTCCAGCGAACAGGCCGAAGGCGTGGCGTTCTTGAAATCCGGCATTCCTACCCGTAATGCCCGCTTCAACACCATGATCGAGGAAATCGAAAAAGTGGCAGTGAAGTCGCGCGCCCCGATGCTGTTGATGGGCCCGACCGGCGCCGGCAAATCGTTTCTGGCGCGGCGCGTATTCGAACTGAAAAAGAATCGCCATCAGCTTGACGGCAAGTTTGTCGAGCTGAACTGCGCCACCGTGCACGGCGACGGCGCGGCGTCTACCTTGTTCGGCCATATCAAGGGGGCTTTTACGGGAGCCGCCAGCAATCGGCCGGGGTTGCTGCGCAGCGCTCACCAGGGCTTGCTGTTCCTCGATGAAATAGGAGAGCTGGGCCTGAACGAGCAAGCCATGCTGCTCAAGGCTCTGGAAGAGAAGCGCTTTCTGCCGGTGGGCAGTGACGAGGAAGTGGCCAGCGACTTCCAGTTGATCGCCGGCACCAACCGCGACCTGGGCGCCGAGGTGCTGGCCGGCCGCTTCCGCGAAGATTTATATGCGCGTATCAACTTGTGGACCTATTCGCTGCCACAGTTGGCCGAGCGGCCCGAGGATATCGAACCCAATGTTGATTTCCAGTTGGCGCTGTTTGCCATGGAAAGCGGCGAGAAAGTCAGCTTCAACAAGGAAGCGCGCACCCGCTACATGCGGTTTGCCATGTCCGGCGAGGCAGTATGGAATGGTAACTTCCGCGACCTGGCAGCTTCGGTCACTAGGCTGGCCACGCTGTCAGATGCCGGCCGTATCACCGACGCACAAGTGATGGATGAAATCGCGCGCCTGAAACGGCTATGGCGACACAGCGTGCAGCCAGAGTTGTTGACCGGACTGGATTTGTTCGACAGCATGCAGCTGGAAGCGGTGATCGCCGTCTGCCGGCAATCGAAATCGCTGTCGGATGCCGGCCGCAAGTTATACGCGGTATCACGCGATGCCAAGGCCAAGCCTAACGATGCCGATCGCCTGAAGAAATACCTAGCCAGGTTTGACCTGCATTGGGATGAGCTCTGAAATGCAAAAAACCCCCAACCGGATCACCGGAAGGGGGTTTTTCTCTATAACTAGCCTGACGATAACCTACTTTCACACTGGTTGCAGCACTATCATCGGCGCAAAATCGTTTCACGGTCCTGTTCGGGATGGGAAGGGGTGGGACCGATTTGCTATGGTCATCAGGCATTGAACTGTACGGGCCGCGTCGGTGACGTTGCCCAGAATCTGGAATTGGTAAGTAGTTGGTGAGTCATGCTCACCTGGGTAATGAAGTTCTGTATCAACGAACGTTCCAACGCACTTCTTATTCACTACAACCTGCTAAGGTTATAGGGACAAGCCGTACGGGCAATTAGTACTGGTTAGCTTAATGCATTACTGCACTTCCACACCCAGCCTATCAACGTCCTGGTCTCGAACGACCCTTCAAAGAGCTCAAGGCTCTGGGAAATCTCATCTCAAGGCAAGTTTCCCGCTTAGATGCTTTCAGCGGTTATCTCTTCCGAACTTAGCTACCCGGCAATGCCACTGGCGTGACAACCGGTACACCAGAGGTTCGTCCACTCCGGTCCTCTCGTACTAGGAGCAGCCCCCTTCAAATTTCCAACGCCCACGGCAGATAGGGACCAAACTGTCTCACGACGTTTTAAACCCAGCTCACGTACCACTTTAAATGGCGAACAGCCATACCCTTGGGACCGGCTACAGCCCCAGGATGTGATGAGCCGACATCGAGGTGCCAAACTCCCCCGTCGATATGAACTCTTGGGAGGAATCAGCCTGTTATCCCCAGAGTACCTTTTATCCGTTGAGCGATGGCCCTTCCATACAGAACCACCGGATCACTATGTCCTACTTTCGTACCTGCTCGACTTGTCAGTCTCGCAGTTAAGCACGCTTATGCCATTGCACTATCGTCACGATGTCCGACCGTAACTAGCGTACCTTCGAACTCCTCCGTTACACTTTAGGAGGAGACCGCCCCAGTCAAACTGCCTACCATGCACTGTCCCCGACCCGGATAACGGGCCAAGGTTAGAACCTCAAATGAACCAGGGTGGTATTTCAAGGTTGGCTCCACGAAAACTGGCGTTCCCGCTTCAAAGCCTCCCACCTATCCTACACAGATTGATTCAAAGTCCAATGCAAAGCTACAGTAAAGGTTCATGGGGTCTTTCCGTCTAGCCGCGGGTAGATTGCATCATCACAAACACTTCAACTTCGCTGAGTCTCGGGAGGAGACAGTGTGGCCATCGTTACGCCATTCGTGCAGGTCGGAACTTACCCGACAAGGAATTTCGCTACCTTAGGACCGTTATAGTTACGGCCGCCGTTTACTGGGACTTCAATCAAGAGCTTGCACCCCATCATTTAATCTTCCAGCACCGGGCAGGCGTCACACCCTATACGTCCACTTTCGTGTTTGCAGAGTGCTGTGTTTTTATTAAACAGTCGCAGCCACCAGTTTATTGCAACCCTTTCGCCCTATCACAGTAAAGTGACCAAGCTACCGGGGCGTACCTTTTCCCGAAGTTACGGTACCAATTTGCCGAGTTCCTTCTCCCGAGTTCTCTCAAGCGCCTTAGAATACTCATCTCGCCCACCTGTGTCGGTTTGCGGTACGGTCTCGTATGACTGAAGCTTAGAGGCTTTTCTTGGAACCACTTCCGATTGCTACAGAACCGAAGTTCTTCGTCCCAGTCCCTTGAATTACGCGCCCGGATTTGCCTAAGCGCCTTCTATGAACCAGAAACTGCCTATTCCAACAGGCAGACAACCTTCCGCGATCCGTCCCCCCATCGCATCATACGACGGTGCAGGAATATTAACCTGCTTCCCATCAGCTACGCATCTCTGCCTCGCCTTAGGGGCCGACTCACCCTGCTCCGATGAACGTTGAACAGGAAACCTTGGGCTTACGGCGTGGGGGCTTTTCACCCCCATTATCGCTACTCATGTCAGCATTCGCACTTCTGATACCTCCAGCATCCTTTACAAGACACCTTCGCAGGCTTACAGAACGCTCTCCTACCATATGCTTACGCATATCCGCAGCTTCGGTGACTGGCTTAGCCCCGTTACATCTTCCGCGCAGGACGACTCGATCAGTGAGCTATTACGCTTTCTTTAAATGATGGCTGCTTCTAAGCCAACATCCTGACTGTTTTAGCCTTCCCACTTCGTTTTCCACTTAGCCAATCTTTGGGACCTTAGCTGGCGGTCTGGGTTGTTTCCCTCTTGACGCCGGACGTTAGCACCCGACGTCTGTCTCCCAAGCTCGCACTCATCGGTATTCGGAGTTTGCAATGGTTTGGTAAGTCGCGATGACCCCCTAGCCATAACAGTGCTCTACCCCCGATGGTGATACTTGAGGCACTACCTAAATAGTTTTCGGAGAGAACCAGCTATTTCCAAGTTTGTTTAGCCTTTCACCCCTACCCACAGCTCATCCCCTAATTTTTCAACATTAGTGGGTTCGGACCTCCAGTGCGTGTTACCGCACCTTCATCCTGGCCATGAGTAGATCACTTGGTTTCGGGTCTACACCCAGCGACTATCGCCCTGTTCGGACTCGATTTCTCTACGGCTTCCCTATATGGTTAACCTTGCCACTGAATGTAAGTCGCTGACCCATTATACAAAAGGTACGCAGTCACAGAACAAGTCCGCTCCTACTGTTTGTATGCACACGGTTTCAGGATCTATTTCACTCCCCTCCCGGGGTTCTTTTCGCCTTTCCCTCACGGTACTGGTTCACTATCGGTCGATTACGAGTATTTAGCCTTGGAGGATGGTCCCCCCATATTCAGACAGGATTTCTCGTGTCCCGCCCTACTTGTCGTACGCTTAGTACCACCGTTTGAATTTCGTGTACGGGGCTATCACCCGCTATGGCCGCCATTTCCAGAGCGTTCCACTATTCAATCGACTATCACGTACAGGCTCTTCCCATTTCGCTCGCCACTACTTTGGGAATCTCGGTTGATTTATTTTCCTGCAGCTACTTAGATGTTTCAGTTCGCCGCGTTCGCCTTGCATACCTATGTATTCAGTATGCAATACCCTAAAAGGGTGGGTTTCCCCATTCGGAAATCTGCGGATCAAAGCTTGTTTGCTAGCTCCCCGCAGCTTATCGCAAGCTACTACGTCCTTCATCGCCTGTAATCGCCAAGGCATCCACCATGTGCACTTATTCACTTGTCCCTATAACGTTAGCCCCTGCGACTAAACAAGGAGCGTTTATAGGAATAAGAAGTACTACGTTGTTGCGTTTGTTGATACATACAATCATTACCCATCGCATTACGTTTTACCGTAACACGACACATAAAAATCTACTTACTTCTTCCAGATTGTTAAAGAACATACAGCACTTGGTCTCTAAAAGACCAAATCTAAACATACGCAGTCTGCGTCGCTTACATTTGAACTCTTGGTGGAGGATGACGGGATCGAACCGACGACCCCCTGCTTGCAAAGCAGGTGCTCTCCCAGCTGAGCTAATCCCCCTGAGATATACAACGGTATTACTAGCTAGTAAAAGCTGGTAGGGCTGGTTGGACTCGAACCAACGACCCCCGCGTTATCAACACGGTGCTCTAACCAGCTGAGCTACAGCCCCAAATGCTGTTCTTCTTGATTGACAGTCGATAAGTGTGAACGCTTGATGATGAGTGCTACTCTAGAAAGGAGGTGATCCAGCCGCACCTTCCGATACGGCTACCTTGTTACGACTTCACCCCAGTCACGAATCCTACCGTGGTAAGCGCCCTCCTTACGGTTAAGCTACCTACTTCTGGTAAAACCCGCTCCCATGGTGTGACGGGCGGTGTGTACAAGACCCGGGAACGTATTCACCGCGACATGCTGATCCGCGATTACTAGCGATTCCAACTTCATGCAGTCGAGTTGCAGACTACAATCCGGACTACGATACACTTTCTGGGATTAGCTCCCCCTCGCGGGTTGGCGGCCCTCTGTATGTACCATTGTATGACGTGTGAAGCCCTACCCATAAGGGCCATGAGGACTTGACGTCATCCCCACCTTCCTCCGGTTTGTCACCGGCAGTCTCATTAGAGTGCTCTTTCGTAGCAACTAATGACAAGGGTTGCGCTCGTTGCGGGACTTAACCCAACATCTCACGACACGAGCTGACGACAGCCATGCAGCACCTGTGTGCAGATTCTCTTTCGAGCACCCTCCAATCTCTCGGAGGTTTCTGCCATGTCAAGGGTAGGTAAGGTTTTTCGCGTTGCATCGAATTAATCCACATCATCCACCGCTTGTGCGGGTCCCCGTCAATTCCTTTGAGTTTTAATCTTGCGACCGTACTCCCCAGGCGGTCTACTTCACGCGTTAGCTGCGTTACCAAGTTAATTAAAACCCGACAACTAGTAGACATCGTTTAGGGCGTGGACTACCAGGGTATCTAATCCTGTTTGCTCCCCACGCTTTCGTGCATGAGCGTCAGTTTTGACCCAGGGGGCTGCCTTCGCCATCGGTGTTCCTCCACATATCTACGCATTTCACTGCTACACGTGGAATTCTACCCCCCTCTGCCAAACTCTAGCCTTGCAGTCACCATCGCCATTCCCAGGTTGAGCCCGGGGATTTCACGACAGTCTTACAAAACCGCCTGCGCACGCTTTACGCCCAGTAATTCCGATTAACGCTTGCACCCTACGTATTACCGCGGCTGCTGGCACGTAGTTAGCCGGTGCTTATTCTTCAGGTACCGTCATTAGATCTCTGTATTAGAAAAACCCGTTTCTTCCCTGACAAAAGAGCTTTACAACCCGAAGGCCTTCTTCACTCACGCGGCATTGCTGGATCAGGCTTGCGCCCATTGTCCAAAATTCCCCACTGCTGCCTCCCGTAGGAGTCTGGACCGTGTCTCAGTTCCAGTGTGGCTGGTCGTCCTCTCAGACCAGCTACTGATCGATGCCTTGGTAGGCTTTTACCCTACCAACTAGCTAATCAGATATCGGCCGCTCCAGGAGCATGAGGTCTTGCGATCCCCCACTTTCATCCTTAGATCGTATGCGGTATTAGCGTAACTTTCGCTACGTTATCCCCCACTCCAGGGTACGTTCCGATATATTACTCACCCGTTCGCCACTCGCCGCCAGGTTGCCCCGCGCTGCCGTTCGACTTGCATGTGTAAGGCATGCCGCCAGCGTTCAATCTGAGCCAGGATCAAACTCTTCAGTTTAATCTCTGTTTATTTGACACTTTCGTGTCACCCTTATTGCTAAGGGGTCGCTCACTCAAAATACTGACAGGCCACTATTTTCATAGCGCCTATTTCATTACTTCTTGTGAACATTTGATATGTTAAGTATCACGGAGACTAGCTCCGTGTGCACTGTCATCAAACGTCCACACTTATCGACTGTTAATTTTTAAAGAACTGTATCTGGTGTTGCGGTACTGCGTTGCCGAAGAAGCGTTTTGTTCATCAGCGAAGAGGCAAGATTATGAAGCGTTTCGAATATTTCGTCAAGCACTTCTTTTTCTTCTCTATTCTCGCTTCACTCGACATTTGCATGTGTTGTTCTGCGAGGGGGCGAATTAT